>CAWGVN010000004.1:0-2015335 GCA_963826085.1 uncultured delta proteobacterium
TTCGGAGTTGTGGGTCCAGGGTCGGTGTCTTGCCCAAGGGTTTGCGTGCCGTTCATGGCGACGCCGGTCTCACCAGTCAGTTGGGCGGTTCCCGCTACCGTTACCGTCACCTGATCGCCACTTGTGATGGACGAAAGTTGGCTTGCGGCGATGTCGACGCGGCCTTCCGCCCACACACCGTACACCCAACCGCCTGTCACTCCTGCCGTGGCAGACCAACCCGGGTCGGAAACGGTTGCCGACGCGCCGGACGGCGAGAACCACTGGTTCGTATCGAACCGGAAGCAGCAGAACCGGCCGCCGCCATGCTCGATTCGCTCGGGTGTCGGCAAATCGCGAGGCAGTGGTGGGTCCTCAAAGGTCCACTTGAACGCCGCGTCAGATGCGTAGTCGCAGCAGTGAGGTTTCGACGAGAGGCCGTTGGCCGTAACGGTCAGGCAGAAGGAGTAGACACCAGCGACATCCGGGGCGAACTGGAACTGCGAGGTAGCAGGGTCTGTGAACGCTACGCTACTGTTCGCAGGCTTCGACGCAAGTTGCCAGGAGAATCCCGTAATGGAGTCGCCGTCCGGATCTGACCCGGACCCACTGATGTTCATCTGGCCTGGATATTTGAACGCGTTCGGATTGCACGATGCGATGGGCGGCTGATCGACCGCCGTTTCTGCAGCTGCATCCTGGGCCGTCCTGTCCTGTGACCCATCGCTTGTCGCGTCGAACACGTCAGCAGACGCATCAGTTGCCGCCCCGTCTGCCGCATCGACATTGGCCGTTGCGTCGGCCGCGTCTGCATCAGCGGACGCGTCTGTGCCGACAGTTGAGTCGGCGGCCGCGTCGGCGTCGTCGCCTGCATCCGGTTGCTTCGACGCATCGACAGCACCGCCACTCCCGCCAATGCCCTGGCCTGCTGCGCCGGCAATTCCGCCGTCGTTGGTGCCTCCGAAGCTGCTCGCGTCCGGGCATCCGCAGTGACCCCATCCGCGACCATCGTCGCGACAGGCTTGGGCTCCGACTGCACTCCCGGGGCACATGCAGGTCTGCGTTTCGCCAGGTACGCAGACACGAGAACTGCTGGAAGAGCCGTGCGGACCGCCATTGCCGCAGGCCCCAACCAGCCAACCCGCGATCGAAGCGGCGGCCAGCGGCCCTCTGATCCTTCTCCACGACCTCATCAGCGCTCCGTCGATGCCCCCTCACAAGTGTCGGCTCCACGCACAAGCGCCGTCAAGGGTTGTCGCACGCTATCTGGGGTTTCGATATGGGTGGGCTGACCACTATCAGGCTTGCTCAACAAACGGCGGTGGCTCTTGCCCGCTCGCGCTCGCGACTGTAGCAGCGGCTACAGATACCGCTCCCCGAACGCCTCCACCAACCCCTCCGGCAGCACGTCCTGCACTTCCAGCCTTCCAGCAGGCTTTCCACGGTCCGCGCCTCGAACGTCGCTTCGCCCACGAGCAGTTCCCGGTAGCATTCTGTGGCTGAGGTGATCGCAATCATAGGGCCCAGCGTGACAGCTGCGCGCCCCTCATGTAGCATAGCCTGATCGGTTCGCCTGGAGGCGGTCGTGGCCGTCGGCCGAAACGCAGAAACGCGGTGCCTGCACGCCTGCGGGAGCAACGGAGGCAGAATCATGAAGATTGATCGTTCCAAGTTCTTGCTGCTCGCCGTCGCCCTGGCGGGGAGCGCGTGCTCGTCAGGCAATTCGTCCAGTGGGGGCGCTTGCGTGAGCCAATCGGGAGCTGTGGCGTGCGGTGATGTACTCGACGCTTTCTGCGCGCGCGTTGTGCAATGCTGCTATCCCAACGGTGCAACGACTTGCCAGTGTACGGGCGCTGCCTGGTGCGACGTGACACAGTGCAAAGCTTCTCAGCTGACACAAGGCTACGATTGCTCCAGCCCCCACTACAGCAAGAGCGTCTGCCAGAACCTCGCCACGACGTGCACGCAGGACGTCCCGCTCATGGCATGCAGCGACATCAGGGCGGGCACGGATAACTGGCCGACCAGTTGCGTCACGTTCTGGTCGGCTTTCGAGTAGTGGACGAACGTGCTCACGTCCATCGGCGTGACGGGCACCAACGGCAAAACGTCCACCACGCGCTGGACTGCGGCATGTTTGGCCCGCGTCGCTCGCCCGGTGGCTCAGACGACGACGCTCGGGTCATTTCTCGACGACCAGCCATACGAGGCCACACGCGATTACGCTGGGTTCCTTGCTACGATGCGTGCCGCCGCCGATCGCGGCGGGCGGTTCGCGTGCATCGAACTGACGAGCCAAGCGCTGGCGCGAGGTTTCGTGCGTGCGTGGCCGTGCGCGATCGGCGTGTTCACCAACCTGACCCACGATCACCTGAACGCGCACGGATCGCCGGAGCACTACCTGGCGAGCAAGGCGCAGCTCTTTGCGCAGCTTCCCCCAGGCGGTGCGGCGGTGCTCAACGCCTGCGATCCCGCGTCGGACCTCATTGCGGAAGTGATTCCCGAAGGCGTGCGCGTCGTTCGCTATGCCGCACCTTCGCGCGGGGCAATGCGCGTGCAGGCGCAGCTCGTGGCGCGAGACGTGACGTTGACTTGGGAGGGAACGCGCGTTGCCGTCGAGGCGAGTGGTGAACTGTCGCACGCGCCTCGCGACATCGCGATCCGCACGATTGGTGAAGTGTTCGCGGAGAACGCCCTTGCGGCTCTCGGCGCTGCCTTGGTGGCGGGTGTGCCGCCCGACCAAGCCGCGAAGGCTCTGTTCGAAGCGCCAACCATCCCCGGACGTTTCCAGGTCCAACGTAGCCAGGCCAAGGCTCGCGGCCGACGTCGCATAAGGGCAATTATGTAAACCATTTCCAGATGTTAGGCCCTACGTCCAGCTTGCCTCGGCTTCACTGACCTGTCAACCGCCGCGCGCTCCACCGCCTGCCACCACCACGTTGCTCCTGTGGATGCAGGTTGGTTCGCCTGGCCTTCGTAGCGCTCGGATTTCAGTGACCAGTAGGGTGGGTCCAAGAACACCAAGGCCGCGTTGTTCCGGGTGTTCGGCAGGGGCCCGCGTTCGATTCTATGCTTCTTGATCTTGGTGGAGGACGGCTTCAAGTCGGCCATGATGTAGCGCCTCTGGAGCACGCGACACACGTCGCCAGTGACGCCGCCACCAGCCATCGGATCGACCACAAGATCCTCGGGTTCGGTGAAGTAGTAGACGGTGTTGGCCACGAGCGAGGCCGGAAGGTTGCCGGGCCACCGGCGACCAAAGCCAGGGTCGAGCCCCTTGAAGGTCCAGATGTCGAACAGGTGCAGGCGGAAGACCTTCTCGAACTCGACCTTGCCTTGGAGCGTTAACCTCTCCTGCTCGCTTGCGTTGTCGGTCCGTCGGATCTCATGAGCGAGCTGCGACACCGTTTCGTTGGCGTTGCCGCTGACGATGTCCTTCATGCGATCGGGCTGACGCCGCCAGCAGAACAACGCTTGGTCGATCGTCTTGCCTCCGACGCCAGCGACGGCTCCGATGCGATCCCGTGTGGCAGGAGCACGTGACCCTTGTGGTGCTCGTGCCACAGGGGTTTTCGTTCGGCCTCGACCGCCACTTGCACCGTGGACCCCTGCGGCGATCTGCCTTGCCTTCGCCTCGTCCTTGTAGACCTTGACGATCGCATCAGACACGCCAGGCATCGTGGCGATGGCCGCCCGCTGTGACGGCGTGAGATGGCGCCGGTTGAGGTTGTCGAGGACGAGGTGCGTCAACTGCTCGGACTTGGAGAGGCCGTCGAGGATGATCGCGGGGACGGTCTTCAACTTGAGCCGCTTCGCGACCTCCAGCCGGTGGTGCCCCGCCAACACCACCTTCGTCGCCGTGACCAGCAGCGGCGTCTGGATGCCCCTCGCCTCGATGTCCCGCGTGAGCCCCTGGAACTCGTCGTCGGTAAGCGGGGGGACAATGCTCGCTTTGGGGTGAGGGCGGAGGGATCGGATGGGCAGCTCGACGATCACCTTCGTCATGGCCGACGACGGTAGCCGGGACGAGGCTCGTTGCCCAGCTTCGAGTGGCGGCGGGGATCCAGGTCGGCAACGACCACTTCAAGACGCCGCTGTCCCGCTCCCGTCAACGCTACAACTGCTTGCAAGGCGGTTGCGCCCGGCCGATTCTTGCGAGCCCGACCAACAAGAGTCCTGCTCACCCTCGATTCTGCGACACGCGAACCAAGATGAACGACATCCAAGCACCGCCCGCGGCACTCACGACCAGCCACGGCGCCCTGAACAAGTTCTCGGAAAAAGTCTCCTTCGTCTGGTCCGTCGCCGACGTGTTGCGGGGCGACTACAAGCAGTCGGAGTACGGGCGGGTCATCTTGCCCTTCCTCGTGTTGCGGCGACTCGACCAGGTGCTGGCCCCGACGCGCAAGGCAGTCCTTGCTGCCGACGCCAAGTACCCCGCGGACAAGACCCCCGAGGCGCTGAGGGAACGGATGCTGATCAAGGCGTCTGGGCAGAGCTTCTACAACACCTCGAAGCTGGACTTCAAAGCGATGCTGGACGACGCGAACAACGTCGCCGCGAACCTGTCCGGGTACGTCAACGGGTTCAGCAAGAACGTCCGCGACATCATGGAGAAGTTCCGGTTCGAGGAGCAGCTCGCTCGCCTCGACGCCGCCAATCTCCTGTTCCTCGTCCTTCGCAAGTTCGTGGCGGTGGACCTGGACCCCTACGAGCGCAAGCCAGATGGGTTACCCGTCATGGGCGATGACGGCAAGCCGCTCGCCAACGTCAGCAACATGGAGATGGGCTACATCTTCGAGGAGCTGATCAGGAAGTTCTCCGAGCAGTCCAACGAGACCGCGGGCGAGCACTTCACACCGAGGGAGGTGATCAGGTTCATGGTGACCCTGCTCTTCGCGGAGGACGACGAGGTCCTGCACAAGCCAGGCATCGTTCGCACGATGTACGACCCAGCGTGCGGGACGGGCGGGATGCTGTCGGTGGCCGAGGAGCATCTATCGAAGCTCAACCCGCAGGCCCGGCTCCAAGTGTTCGGCCAAGAGCTGAACGGCGAGTCCTACGCCATCTGCAAAGCCGACATGTTGATCAAGGGGCAGGATGCAAACAACATCAAGTACGGGAACTCCTTCTCCGACGACGGGTTGCCGGACCTCAAGGCCGACTACCTGATCTCGAACCCACCCTTCGGCGTGGACTGGACCAAGGCGGAGAAGGTGGTGAAGGCCGAACATGAGCAGAGGGGTCATGCAGGCCGGTTCGGCCCCGGCCTGCCCCGCAAGAACGACGGGTCGCTGCTCTTCCTGCTGCACATGCTCAGCAAGATGAAGCCCCAGGAGCAGGTTGGTAGTCGCTTGGCTATCGTCTTCAATGGGTCGCCATTGTTCAGCGGGTCGGCTGGGTCCGGCGAGTCGAACATCCGGCAGTGGATCATCGAGAACGACTGGCTGGAGGCCATCGTCGCCTTGCCGGACCAGATGTTCTACAACACCCCGATCTCCACCTACATCTGGTTGGTGACCAACCGGAAGGCCCCGCATCGGAAAGGCAAGGTCCAACTCATCAACGGGGTGAGGTACTTCCAGAAGATGCGGAAGAGCCTGGGAGACAAGCGCAAGGAACTGAGCGACGAGCACATCCGCGACCTGGCGAAGCTCTACGCCGATTTCAGAGCGGGCCCCGACGTGAAGGTCTTCGACAACGCCGACTTCGGGTTCCACCGCATCACCGTAGAGCGTCCGCTCAAGCTCGACTTCCAGGTATCCGAAGAGCGGATCGCCCGCCTGGAGAACGATGGGACCTGGCAAGGGCTGCTCAAGACCAAGAAGAAGGGAGCAGCCGGGCAGAAGGAGATCGACGCAGGCCAGGCACTCCAAGAAGCCGTGTTGGGTGTTCTCCGGGCGATGGACGCATCGAAGCTGTACAAGGCTCGCCCCGACTTCGTGAAGGCCCTGAAAGCCGAGGCCAAGGACCAGGGGGTCACGATCCCCGGTCCTGTGCAGAAGGCCGTCCTGAGCGCGTTGTCCGAGCGCGACGAGACCGCGAAGCCTTGCTCGAAGAACGGCCAGCCCGAGCCCGACTCAGACCTCAGGGATTATGAGAACGTTCCATTGAAGGAAGACATCGACGACTACATGACCCGGGAAGTCCTGCCCCACGCTCCTGACGCTTGGGTGGACCACGGCAAGACGAAGGTGGGTTACGAGATCCCGTTCACCCGGCACTTCTACGTCTACGAGCCCCCGCGACCGTTAGCGGTCATCGAGAAGGAGATCCGAGACCTGGAGAGCGAGTATCCAGGGGATGTTGTCGGAGGTGCTCGGGTGAGGGCTCATGTCTTCGCGGTCCAGGCAGGCTGGCAACCCATCCCGATGTGGGCTGCTCTCCACCCCCGGAAACTGCAAGGGCACCCGGAGCTGCCATTACTTTCGGTCTACCGGGACCACGGCGTTGTTCCAAAAGACAGCAGGGATGACAATTTCAACCGCGCCGGGCTCGACCTCAACGTCTACCAGGTGGTGAGGCCAGGCGAGGTCGTGATGAACAAGATGAAGGCTTGGCAAGGCTCGGTCGCTGTGTCCCGCCACCTTGGTCTTGTCAGCCCGGACTACATGGTGTTGGAGGTTCGTCGTCCGAGTGTTCACCGAGGGTTCCTGCACTACCAGCTACGCGCAGCGCCTTATGTCGCCCAATATCGGAACCGCTCCTACGGGATTCGGCCCTCGCAGTGGCGCCTTATGTACGACGACTTTCGCACCATCGAGCTGGCGCTGCCGCCCCTCCCCCTACAGAGTGCCATCGCAGACTTCCTCGACCGCAAGACGGCGGCCATCGACGCCCTCATCGAGAAGAAGGAGAAGCTGCTGAGCCTGGAGATTGAGAAGCGAACCGCGCTCATCAAGAATGCAGTTACCAAGGGTTTACATCCGAAGGCCCCGATGAAGGACTCCGGAATCCAGTGGCTCGGAGCCATCCCGGCTCACTGGAGCGTGAAGCGGCTCAAGGACCTAGTTACGATGTCCGGCGGAAGCACGCCAAGCAAAGACAACGACGACTATTGGCTTGGTGGGGTGGTGCCTTGGATAAGCCCCAAGGACATGAAGCAATTCTGGATCTCCGACTCCATCGACCACGTGACTGATCGGGCACTCCGAGACGGGCGACTTTCTCTGCTTCCGCCGGGCGTCGTGCTGGTGGTGGTCCGTGGCATGATCCTGGCGAAGACGCTGCCGGTGGGCGTTACCCGTACTCCCGTGACAGTGAACCAGGACATGAAGGTGTTGATCCCAAAGCGGAGCGTGCGCCCGGTGTTTCTTGGACGCTATCTCGCTTCGCATAGCCACGCGGCATCCAGCATCATCGAGGAGTCCGGCCACGGCACGCGAGTTCTGCGAGTTGACCTCCTCGGTGCGTTTCCCGTCGTCGTTCCTCCCTTGGAGGAGCAGGCTCAAGTCGAAGCGGAGATAGCCACCCGCTCGTCTCGCATGATCGAGGCAACAAAGATGCTGGGAGAATCGGTGGCCCGCCTCCAAGAGTACCGCCAGGCCCTCATCACGGCTGCCGTCACTGGCCAGCTCGACATCGGCACGAAGGCGACCTGATGGCGAAGGGCATCCACACCGAGGAGACGTTCGAGGCGGAGATCGAAGCCCACCTGTTGGCCCACGGTTTCGAGTCTGCATCCCCGGACGCCTTCGATTGGGATGCGGCCCTGTTCCCGAACATCGTGACCGACTTCGTCGCGACCACCCAACCCGCGGTCTGGGACAAGCTCGAAACCATCCTCAAGGACACTCGGGACGCTTTATTCATCAAGGAGGTCTGCAAGGTCATGGATCAGCGGGGCTCCCTCGAAGCGCTGCGCCACGGCTTCACCTTCTACGGACAGAAGGTCCGCCTGGCGTACTTCAAGCCCGGCCACGAGAAGAACCCGGACCTCTGGACCCTGTACGACCAGAACCGCCTCTCCGTCACCCGCCAGCTCCGCTATGACCCGAACAACGACAACGAGCTGGACCTGGTGCTCTGCCTGAACGGCGTTCCGGTGGTCACCTGCGAGTTGAAGAACGCCATGACGGGCCAGAAAGCTGGCCACGCCAAGCAGCAGTACAAGACGGACCGTGACCCCAACGCGTCGATCTTCGCGTTCAAGAAGCGGGCTTTGGTCCACTTCGCCGTGGACGCAGACGAAGCCTGGATGACGACGCGGCTCCAGGGCGTGAAGACCTACTTCCTGCCTTTCAACCGGGGCCACAACAAGGGCGCTGGCAACCCGCCCGTCGAGGGCAAGCACCGGACGTACTACCTGTGGGAACAGGTCTGGGAGCGGGAGAGCTTGCTCGACATCGTCGGGCGTTTCGTCCACCTCCAGAAGGAGTCGGGCACGAACCCGAACACGGGAAAGAAGTGGTCGAAGGAGACCATGATCTTCCCCCGCTACCATCAGCTCGACTGCGTCCGGAAGCTGGAGGCCGCGTCACGCGTCAACGGGGCGGGAACCAACTATTTGGTGCATCACTCGGCGGGGTCGGGAAAGAGCAACTCGATCGCCTGGCTGGCTCACCGCCTGGCTTCCCTGCACGACGAGCAGGATAGGAAGGTCTACCACTCGGTCGTAGTCCTGACCGACCGCAACGTGCTCGACCAGCAACTCCAGAAGACCATCTACCAGTTCGATCACAAGGAGGGCGTGGTCGAGAAGATCGACAAGCGTTCGGACCAGTTGGCGCAAGCCCTGGCGAGCGGAACGCCCATCATCATCTCGACCATCCACAAGTTCGGCTTCATCCAAGACAAGGTCGGTTCCCTGCCGGACCGTCGCTACGCGATCATCGTGGACGAGGCCCACTCCTCGCAGAGCGGTGAGATGGCCTTGACCGTCAAGGAGATGCTTGCCGACAGCACTCTGGACGAAAGGCTCACCGAACAGCAGATCGAAGAGGAGCTGGCGGCCCCAGACCAGCTCGCTCTTCGCAAAGCGCTGCTACGAGGGCCACAGCCCAACATGAGCTTCTTCGCGTTCACCGCGACTCCCAAGCACAAGACGCTGGAGCTGTTCGGTCACAAGGGACCGGACGGAAAGCCCGCTCCGTTCCATCTGTACTCGATGAGGCAAGCGATCGAGGAGCGCTTCATCCTCGACGTGTTGCTCGGGTACACGACCTACAAGCGCTTCTTCAAGCTGGCGAAGGCCATCGCCGAAGACCCCAAGCTCGACAAGCGGAAGGCGTCGGCGGCGTTGGCGAGGTTCGTGAACCTGCACCCGACGAACATCGCCCAGAAGACCGAGATCATCATCGAGCACTTCCGCGGCAGCGTCGCCACCCAGCTCGCTGGCAGAGCCAAGGCGATGGTGGTGACTGGGTCCCGGCTGTCGGCCGTGAAGTACAAGCTCAGCTTCGACGGCTACATCCAGAAGATGGGCTACACAGACATCCGCTGCCTCGTCGCCTTCTCGGGGGAAGTGACGGACAACGACGCCCCGGGGGTCACCTACAACGAAGTGGGCATGAACAACGGCATCAAGGAGTCCGAACTGCCGGAGAAGTTCGCTTCGGATGCCTACCAAGTGCTCCTGGTGGCGGACAAGTACCAGACTGGCTTCGACCAGCCGCTGCTTTGCGCCATGTACGTGGACAAGCGGCTATCGGGCATCCAGGCCGTGCAGACCCTTTCCCGGCTCAACCGCACCGCGCCCGGCAAGGAAGGGACATTCGTTCTCGATTTCGTCAACGAGCGCGAGGCCATCCTTGCCGCATTCCAAGACTACTACGAGACGACGACGACGGCCGACGCCGTGGACCCCCAACGCCTCTACGATCTCCAGCACGAGCTTGCCGAGGCCCACGTCTTCACGGAGTCGGAGGTGAACGGGTTTGCCGAGGTTTTCTTCCAGCTCCCCCACAACGTGAACCCGTCGAGCCACGCCAAGCTCAACGGCTGGGTCGACCCGGCGGTGGACCGCTTCAAGGCCATGGGCGAGAACGACGACGAGCGGGTCGAACTCCAAGAGGCGTTCCGGTCAAGACTGGTCGCATACAGGAACCTGTACAGCTTTCTCGGTCAGGTCGTGCCCTTCACGGACCCGCACCTGGAGAAGGTGTACGCCTTTGGGCGGATGCTGCTGAGGAAGCTGCCAAGGCCAGAAAGCGGCGGACCGCTCGACCTGGACGACGACGTGGTCCTGGCCTCGCTCAAGCTCAAGAAGGACGCGGAGGGCGACCTCATCCTGAGGCCGGGAATGGGCGGCGCACTCCCTGGCCCGGGGGAGACGGGCACAGGAACGGGAAAGCTCCCGAAGGCGCTGCTCTCCACGATCATCGATGCCATCAACCAGCGGTTCGGTCTGGATCTCCCGGGCCACATCAACGACTTCCTCGAAGGAGTCGCCGACGCGCTGGTCAATGCCGACGATGTCCGTCTGGGGGCCGAGGCGAACGACAAGGCGAATTTCGCCCACGTCTTCAACCCGGCGCTCGAAGGCACGATGGCCGAGCACCTGGAGGACAACAGCGACTTCGTGACCCTGTTCTTCAAGGACGATGAGCTGCGGAAGTTCCTGACGACCCGGCTGCTAGACGAAGTTTACGACCGCGTACGAGCCCCACACGCTGACGGTGGCCAACCCACGGTGCTTCCCTTTCGACGCGTTGCCATCGAAGACGTGCGGCCGTTCGTCAACGGCGTGCCCGTCTACGACTTGAAGGTGGCGGCGGGAAGATTCTCTGCCCCGGAGGTCGTGCAGGAGATCCCCCAGGGCGAGGAAGTCGCCAACCCCGCCGCCTTCGAGTGGGCTGCCTTGGACGGGCGCACCAAGCCCGCGCCGGGGCTGTTCGTCGCCCAGATCGTCGGCGAGTCGATGAACCGGCGCGTCCCGAACGGAGCCTGGTGTGTCTGGCGGCTGAACCCGACCGGCTCACGCCAGGGCAAGGTCGTGTTGGCCCAGCACAAGGACATCCAAGACGCGGACCTCGGTTCGTACACAGTCAAGGTCTACGACTCCGAGAAGCAGGCCACGGAGGACGAGGGTTGGCGGCACAGCCGTGTGACTCTCAAGCCCGAGTCATCGGATCCGATGTACCAGCCGTTCGTGTTCGAGGACCTGGAAGAAGGCGAGCTGCGGATCGTAGCCGAGCTGGTCGAAGTGCTGGGATGAAGGCCGCGAGGGGTCGAACAAGAATCCCGAGAAGTTCGTCCCCAGGGTTAGTCCTTCGCGACCGAGAACATGCGGACTGTCTTGAGGGCGTTGAGCATCGCGAGCAGTCCGTAGATCGTCCGCATGGTGCTGCCGACGAATCGCGTGTAGGCCAAGGCTGGCTTGCCAGCTCGTAGAATACGTCCCGACGCCAGGTCGTGATGGGCCGAGGCGTGACCGATGTCGTTGCGTAGGTGTCGGTCGAAGACAGCGTCCCACCGCTGGTCCCAGTCAGGCAAAAGTACAAGCCACTTGCGCTTCTGGGCGCTCGTGAGGCTGGTGAACGCGGACAGGTCTTTCGGCAATTTCTTAGGTAAGGCGCTCGCTCCGGCAGGCGCTACGAACTTGTCGGCGTTCCCATTGGTCGTCACGTTCATGGCACCGACGACCCACCGCAAAGCCTTGTGGCAGGTCTCGAAAGTCTGGATGTAGAGATCGCGAAGAACCTCGTAGTCGTCGCGGAACAAGCGCAGGTCATGATCGACCTTCGGCTGGTGCTGGTCGGGAAGCATGTTGCACAAGAGGCCCGGGAACAGCGCCTCCAGGTTTTCCACGTATCGCCGCACGTGTTCAAAGAGATCACGCTGAACGTCTCGAAACTCTTGTGTCGTGGCCTGGCCCTTTGCGAAGGCCAACAGCGGATCCGCGGCAGTGTTCGCCGATGCCCAGACCGCGGTCCACGCCGACTTCATCTCGATGTACGTCTTCTGCCCGTCGGCGACGGCGAGGTGTATGAACAGGCGGTCGTAGATCTCGTGGAGCGCGGCATCCCGATGCCATTCCGCGGTGGGTTTTCCCGACTCTGGAGGAACGAAGTCCACAAGCGCTGCATCGAAGTGGGTCCAGTCGCGGTTCACATAGTAGGTCGTCAACCGGCTAATCTTCGGCCACTCGGACGCGACGATGCTGCGAACGGCTCCTGCCGCAGCACTGAACTTCATGAAACGCTCTTGTCCTAGCATGGAGAAGGCCATCAAGAACGCCGACCCGCCTGGCTCGTGCAAGCTCGCGGCATCGGGAACGGATGGGAACTCCGGATTGATGTTCAACGAGAAAGCGCAGCTCTCTCCTTCTTCGAGCAAGCGCCCGTCTTGCAGTTCCAGTCCCTCGTCGAGAACAAGCACGGCACGCGTGGCGGCCTTGCAGCGCGGGCATACGAAGAAGAACCTTTGCCGCTCCTCGTGCCCCACGCCGAGTCGAAGGTTGATCCCGACCTTGCACCCGGGGCACTCGACGGGAAACCGGGCAATGCCCATCAGACCATCCTGTTCCGACGCCTTCTGCGGCTGACTGGCGGTCGTTCGTCTTGGATCTGGCGCTTGGTCGGCATGGTCGGGATCGGGATAGTCGCCCGGGAACAGGTGAGGGCCAAGTCCCACCGGCGGCAGGCTCGATCGCAGGTCCGGGCGAACTCGATCGCGGTCCTGCCGGCCCTAACGGCAAGCCGCAGCAAGCCCCTGTTGACGAACCATAAGTTAGCCGTAAGAATGGCTTAGTTATGTCCAAGACGGCGAACGCCACGGACAGCGACACGCTCCGGATCACGTTGTCGGCGGAGTCCGTGCGCTTGCTGGACGAGCTGGCCGTCCAACGTAGCCAGGCCAAGGCTCGCGGCCGACGTTGCATAAGGGCAATTATGTAAACCATTTCCAGATGTTAGGCCCTACGTCCAGCTTGCCTCGGCTTCACTGACCTGTCAACCGCCGCGCGCTCCACCGCCTGCCACCACCACGTTGCTCCTGTGGATGCAGGTTGGTTCGCCTGGCCTTAACAATGTTCAAGACTGGTCTCGCCGGAGCGCCGACACGCTGGGACCAGCTCCAGAGCGGCAACTCACGAATCCGCAATTTCGCGCCTCTGATGGTGGATAGCGGTGGGCCGTCGCCTGTCCAGATTTTCGCTGGTCGAACAAGTGGGCCAACCAGCCTCGCGTACGAGATCACTCCGAAATCGGGTGTCGCCGCCGGGACTCCCTATGACGTGACCGTTTTCTCCGGAAAGATCTCATCCGCCTTCTCCATTCCCGCGGCTCCGGGCAAGATAGACAAGATCAACCCGGAGGACCTCGGAACCAACAGCCCGGCGGTCGCACTCGCTCTCGCCAGCGACGGGCCGGCGAGAAAGGTAACCTGGACCATTAGTGGGACCGAGCCAGAGCGCTGGGCCGAACTATCGCAACTGGCCCTGGAGCCGTCCCAGAGAATCAGCGTCCACTTGAACAACGCCGGTTTCGTTCCGGTCATCGAAAACAGCGGCCCGGCGACTTCCGCCCAACTTCGCGTGAAGGCTGGCCCACAGGCGAAGGCCGTGGTGGTCGGAACCATTCAAATCCCTGCGGGAGAGAGCACGTTCCAGTATGAGCGGCCGAAGACCACGCTCTCGGTCAGCGGACAGGTGCCCGGCCTGCAAGGCTGGCTGCTTGCGCCCGTGACTATCACACTTACGGCTCAGGACTTCAGTAGCACCGGGATTGCCGCCATCGAGACGAGCCACGACAAGGTGACGTGGACCGAGTACAGCGCTCCTTTCACGTATTCGGACGAAGGCGATACCACCCTCTACTACCGCGCCAAGGACAACGCGAAGAACGTGGAGTTGGCCAAGAGCGACGAGTTGAAGATCGACACCCGGTCGCCGGTCATCTCTGCCGTCGCACGAGCCGACTACACGCGTGTCGACCCGTTCGTCGTCGACTTTTCGGCGAGCGATCCGGCTCCCGGGTCCGGCCTCTCCAGTGTGGGCGGGACCCTCGACGGATCTGCCGTAGCGAACGGAGAGAGCGTCGATCTGCTTTGGTTCACTCTAGGCCCCCACACGCTGGATATCACGGCAAAGGACGTGGCGGGGTGGACGACGAGGCGCTCGGTTACGTTCAATCTGATTGCGACCCGGGAGAGCCTCCAAGCATTGGTCACCGAGCTGGTTCAGCGGGGCGAGATCGATTCCGCCGGCTTCGGCGAGAGCCTGATCCACAGCGCCCAACACAACCTGCAGGCGCTCATCCGGGAGATCGATGCACAGGAGGGCAAGCACATCTCCGTCAATGCGGCCGATCTCCTGCGAGGCGACACGGAGTACGTGCTCGCGCACGGAGCATGATACGATCGTCCGCATGAAAGGGTCCCGGTACCATTGCATTCAGCGCGCGCTCGTCGGCGGCCTATTTGCGGTGGGCGCGCTGTTCGGGACCCGGTGCGCCATGGCGGGCTGCGAGAACCCGTGCGACATCACGGTCGAACCCGCACAGGTGGATCCTGCGCTTCCGGCATGCGTCAGGATCGTAAGCGGCGGGAATGGCTGTCAGTGCCACGGCTTCCTGCAGATCTTCAACAACTGCACCGACGCGATCGAGGTCCCCGACCGCTCAGTGTGCATTCAGGACCCCGCTTGCCACACGGTCGACGCTGGCGCGCCAATGGGGCTCGTGACGTGGATGACGAGCACCACGGGCGACAAGATCTGGACCGTGCACCTTGTCACCAGCGACGGAGTGACCCACACCGTGACGGTCAAGGGGCACGTGTCGTCCTTCGGCGGCGGCTGCAACTGCTATCCGGTCATGGGCGCGGCGGTCGGAAGTGCACCGCTGTTCGGGTTGCTGATGTTTCCGGTGGTGTACGTCGGCCGCAGAAGGCGGCGGAGGCGCGCGTGAGACCGGGGTTCCTGGTGGCGCTGCTGCTCGTCGTGGGCTGCTCGTCGTCTCCCTCGGGCGTCACCACGACGCGACAGCCAGGCGCTACTTGCGGCTACTGGTCGGGGTCGCCGCAACCGAATGATATCGAGTGCGGCGATGGGATGAGCTGTGTCACGCAGGCAGATGGCGTGGGGCCCCTGCACCAAGTCGGGATCTGCACGCAGCCCGACGCCGGACTTTGCTTCGGCGGCGGTGCGTGCCCGAATGGTTGGACCTGCGACCAGGCAGGAACCTACTCGGTGCCCTCGAACCCCCACTGCCTGGTCAAGTGCTCGTCGCAAGCGGACTGCCCGTGGGCCTACCAGGTCTGCGACCTGGCCGAACACGCCTGCCGCATCATCTCGTGTCCCGATCCCCGCGTGTTGGATGGATTTTCGGGAGACCCGAACAGCTACTGTCCGACGGGGTCGCACTGCCAGTTCTGTCCCAAGAGCGAAAGCTGCAATCGCGGGATCTGCGTAAAGGACTGAGGCCATCCGACCATGCATGCGTACCGGAATTGGAGGTTGTCGCTCCCACTTCTCGGCGCTGTTCTGCTCGCATGCAGCGCGCATAGCAGCGGCGCTGGAGGTGGCAGCACGACGGGGGGCGCGGGCGGCGCGGGCGGCGCGACGGCGGACGGTGGCGGCGCGGGGAACACCGGCACAGGGGGAAGTCCGACAGGCCAGGATGGCGCAACAGCGGGCACCGGAGGAGCCAGCAACTGTTTCCCCTCGACCACCGACGCCGGGGCGGCACAGGTCGACGCGGGCTCGGACGCCGGCGCGCTCACGGCCTGCGAGCAGGTATGCAGCGATCCGGCAGCGCTGTCGTGCCCGAACGACATGACGTACGCCCAGTGCGTGCCCGACTGCGAAAGCGGGCGCGCGAAGGTCCCGCAATGCACGGCCGAGTTCGACGCCTTGCAACAGTGCGCCGCGTCCTACGGACCGTGTGGGTTCTACTGTGACTCGCATGGTGTCTCCCAGCTCCAGCCCAACCTGTGCCAGCAGGAGTGGGATGCAGTCAACAACTGCATCCTCGGCCACTGACGACCTGCCGACGATCGACGCCGGAGCTTTCTCGGGACGCTTGCCCGCCTTTCTGACCGAGAAGGTCGTCGGTCAGCCCGTGCCAGCAGCGCTCCGCCAGACGTTGTTGACCGGCGGCACGAAGACCGCGAAGAAGACGGTGGGGCTCAAGGGCTGGAGACTGGAAGTCGTCGTCCCGCCTGTCGGGAACGGGTACGGGTACACGATCTACGCGCAGTGAGCCGATGTGCAGTCGGAGAGCACTCGAACGAGCCCATCATGCCTGACCCCGAAACCTTCGAACGCTACTTCCACGAGCGTGCTGATCTCGCCGAGCATCTCTACCGGGACGGATGGCGTCACGAGGCGGTGCTCATTGCCACCGTTGCCCTCGATGCGCTCGCCAATATCCGAGAACACGACCACAAGCTCAAACGCATCAACGGGGCGGAGCGTCTCTCGCAGTTCGTCCAGCGCTATGCGGGGGACCCGGACACGAGGAAGATTGCGGTGGTCTTCCTGGCGGAGGACATCCTGGCAATCGGGCCTGCTCGGCTCCACGAGGTCGCGAGGCGGCTCCTTCTCGCGAGGGACGTGAACCCCGCACAGGAAGCGACCTCCTCGTTCGAGTTTCAGGCCAGCCCCTTTGCTCACCTGGACTGCGAGTGGGACGAGCTTGTCAACAAGGAGCCTGCTCTGGCCCCGGAGAACGACATCGAGAAGTTGGCGAGGGAACGATACACGTACCCCGCGCTGCTCTACTCGCTGACGAGGTGCGCCGTCGTGCATTCGCTGACACGTGGCACCCGGACGTCCGACTTCTCTCGTGACGAGCCCGACGACGAGATTTCGTATCTCCCGCCCTATGAAGACGCTGGAAGAATGCGACCGATCAGCCAGAAGGTCGGTCTACGTCGGATCACGACCTGGCTCCGAACAGCCACGACCAACTACGCCGCCGAGTGCGAGCACCATGGCATCAGGCCCGCCGATGGCTTCGATGCGAACGCCAAGTCCCTCGACCAATTGTATGGCGCTTGGAAGAAAGTGACGTAGCTGCTTCGACGTTGCCAAGTGGTATCATCTGTCACATTCCATGTCGCTTTCCCCCGACCAGCAGGCAGTACTCGACGACCTGGCCACAAGAAAGAGCGCCAACTTCAACGTAGCCAGGCCAAGGCTCGCGGCCGACGTTGCATAAGGGCAATTATGTAAACCATTTCCAGATGTTAGGCCCTACGTCCAGCTTGCCTCGGCTTCACTGACCTGTCAACCGCCGCGCGCTCCACCGCCTGCCACCACCACGTTGCTCCTGTGGATGCAGGTTGGTTCGCCTGGCCTTCGACGTTCCCCAAAATGTCCGGCGACTGATCCGCTCCGCCAACGAACGTATCGGAGAGGTAGTACTTGCCGTTCTGCGCACGATAAACGTACCCCGAAAGCTCCTGGTCATTACAGTTTCCGGACCCGGGGAGAGCGCGCGCCTCGAGTCGCTGGATGCCGTTAGGGCCAGGCAATCCAACGGCCCTACCGCACGGCGACCCGGAAGAGGCGGAACGAGCTTACATAACGCCCGATCTACGAAGTCGATCCCGGGCTATGCTGGAAAGGCCTCGACGACCGTGATCATCAACCGGAACGCGGTGCCGACACGCTGGCGCGGGTTGTAGCCCGTCTGCTCGCGAAGCTTTTCGATCACGGCCGGCGTGAACGCGCGATGTAGCGCCTGCTCCACGGCTGCGGCCTCGGCGCTCTCCGCTGGACGGGACGCGCGCGCTCGGGTAGCTATCGTCTTCATCGGTGTTGACGCCGACGACGCCGGGTCCCATTTCCGCCGATTCCAGCGGGACCCAGGGTACCACTTCGGCGGGGTTGGACGGATCGGTGCCGAGCGGAGCGCGGCAGGAGGCGTCCGTGCCCGCGTGAGCGGGTCCCGAGCTGTGGGCTCGTCGGGGTCGAGGTCGGTGTGGATGTCGGAGCGTGCCGTCAGCGTTTGATGCGGTAGCCCTTTCCATTGAGTACGAAGTGCTCGCAGCGCTCGGTGAGGCGCTCGGCGATCACCTGTGCGTTGAGGGGGTCGGGGAAGACCTTCGGCCACTCCTTGAAGGGGCGGTTGGTCGTGATGGCGGTGGAGCGGCGGTAGTCGTAGCGCTCGCTGATGACCTGGAAGGCGAGCTTGGCCTGGGCGCTGTCCAGCTCCAGGCTGGCGAAGTCGTCGATGACGAGCAGATCGGCGCGGACGTACTTGCGGAGCGTGCGCTCGATGCGACCGTGGAGCTCGGCGGCGTGCAGCTCGTTGAGCATCTTCGCGGCGGGCGTGAAGACGACGCGCTTGGTGGCGGTGCACGCCTTGTAGGCAAGCGCACGCGCGAGGAAGGTCTTGCCCGTGCCCGGATTGCCGATGAACAGCGGGTTGATGCCCTGGTCGATGAAGGCTAGGTCGTGCAGGGCGAGGTAGCGGCTGCGCAGCTTCTTGCGCACGGCATCGAAGTCGAAGTCGAAGCCATCGACGGTGTTGATCTCGGGGAAGCGGGCATCGCGGATCCGCCGGTCGACGGCGCTCTTGATGCGGCTGCCCTTCTCGGCGTCCGCCAGTGCGCTGACGATGCCGAGAACGGAGATATTCTTCTTTCTGGCGTCGTCGACCAGACCGGGCAGTGCTCGCGCCATGCCCGGAAGTCGCAGCCAGCGCAGTTTTTCGAGGGTGAGCTCGAGCAGGTCATCATTCTTCATTGTCGGTCTCGTCGATGGGATTGCCGGGATCGCGGGTGATGGCCGGCGGGTCGTAGACACTCAGATCGGGCTCGCGCAGGACAATGCCGTCGAGGGCGGGGTTACCGAGTTGAAGTGGCGTGAACGCAGGGACGAGACGCCGCTTGTGGCGCAGCACGAACTCGACGTACTCGACGCCGACGTGACCGGTGCGCATGACTTCCTCGATAGCGGAGCGGGTCTGGCGGGTCCCGAACAGCTCTGCGAGGTAGGTGAGCCGGAGCATCTCCCGTCGCATCGAGCGCGTGCCGGCACAGAGCGTGTCGAAGTACTGCTTGCCGACGTCGCCGAAGCGCTCGACGACGACGCTACCGGGGTCGGCCTTGCGGAACTCGCGCAGGTCGCGCGGGTGGGCGGGATCCTCGATGTCCTGCCCGGTATCCCAGCAGCGGCGGTGCTCGGCGACGCACCTGGGGCCGAGGAGGATGCGCACGGTGTCGCCGTCGCCGCGGATGGAGACGCTCTGACCATGGAGCCGCCAGGGAGTGGAGTAGGTGTTGCGGTCGAACCGCACGCGGAAGCGTGCATCGACAACGTCGTGGTCGATGTCGTCGGTCTCGAACGGCTCCGGCGGCACGGGTCGCAGCCCGGCTTTCTCTTCGTGCTCGAAAACGAGCGCCGGAACCCGGCCGGTGGTGGCGTGCTCGCGGCGGTTGTGGATGCGATCGCGCCAGTCGCTGGCCTGGGCGGCGAGATCGGCGAGGTCGCGGAAGTGTCGACCGGGCCAGAAGCTATCGCGGACGGTGCGGATGCCGCGCTCGACGCCTCCCTTGCTTTCGGGGTGGTGCGGCGTGCAGGCGACGACAGCGAATCCACCGCGTGCGTTGGCATAGGCCAGGAAGCGGTCGTTGAAGCGCGGCCGGATCCCGGGTCGATTCTCCAGCACGACCGTTTTCATGTTGTCGAAGACGTCGGCATGGGTGACGCCGCCGAAGAAGCCGATCGCGCGGTCCATGCAGCGCAGGAAGCTGCCCATGGCCTGGCTCAGCACGAACTCCAGGTACAGCTGGCGTGAGTACGGCAAGAGCGCCACGAAGGCCGACACCCGGCGCGGAACGCCCGGCAGCGCGAAGCCGAAGTCGGCCCAATCGATCTGCATCGTTGCCGCCGGCTTGTGCTCGACGGTCAGATACACGTGCGGCGCAGGCAGCGGCCTGAGCTTGCGCACCCGCGCCCGCAGCACGCTGATGCCGCCACGATATCCGCGACGCCGCAGATGCTCGAGGATCTGCGTGGCTTTGAGATCGGGGGTCTCGGCGAGCAGCTCCCGGATGGTTTCCTCGTAGGCATCGACGATCGACGAGCGCATTCCCGGAGCACTGGTGGGCCTTGGAGGCAGCTTGCCGAGATGGCGACGCACCGTCCTGCGCGAGAGGCGGAGCTTGCGCGCGATGGCGCGAATGCTGAAGCCTTCGAGGTAGTGGAGCCTCATGACCTCGGCGCGCACCGAGCTGCGATCTCCATCCGGGGCGGTCGTCATCCGAACCTCCGCCGTCGACGCTCTGCCGAGAAGCTACCGAGACCCGACAGGCGCTTGGGGCGCTGATGCCGGCGGGCTTCGAGCGGAACGATCTCGACCCGATAGAACAGCGTTTCCAGTCCGAAGCCGAGCGCGTCCGCGAGCCCGCTCCGCGTCCAGTCGAACGACTCGTCCACATACATGACAACGGGCAGCGTCTGGCCCTGCCACAACGTCAGTGCTTCGAGCAGCGTCGGAAGCGCGCGGCCATGAGCCGCCAACGACAGCGGCGGCAGCCGCGCGATCAGGCGATCGCCGCTCTCGTCTTCCACCAGGATCCGCGTCTCGGCCGCTGTTGCGGTGATCGTCGCTCTCATTGCCGGCATCGGTGGCCTCCTCGCCGTCAACCGGCGCGAGGCACATCCTTGGCGCGACGGGCAACTCCGCGGAAGACTGATCCATCACGCGCTGGCGTCGCTGCTCACGCCACGCGCGATTCCGATCGCGATGGTCGGCGAGACCCTCGGGGCTACGCTGATGTCTGCGCCGGGCTATCCGCGCCGACTCCCGTCGAGCGCGTGCAACGCAGTCGTCCGAGCAGTACCGCCGGGACCGCCCGCAGGGACCGCACACCACGAACGCTGTCCCGCAGACCCCGCACTCGACTTGCCACCCGGTCAGCACCGATCGCCCGAAACTGGGCACGGCGATCAGAGCGATGGCAGAGTGGCTTCCGCACGACCGACGTGCCCTGAAGACCCGGTGCCCTAGACAAGCATGCCGGGTCTTCGCCTATTTGAAGGCCGGGATCGTTGCAGGCCCAGGTCACGAGGGCCGAATTCCTGTCACCCACCGACCACCCGGACCCGGGTCCCCGCCGGACCGGTGGAAGTGGGGTCCGATCAGGCCGGCGCTAACAGCTTCCACGGTTGCCGTCAGGGCGTCGAGGACCGCGTCGAGCAATCGATGCCCCATCTGCCGGCGTGCCGCGACGGGGAAGGTTCCCACCCGCGCGTCCAGCCAGATCCAGCAGCCGTAGCCCGCTTCGACCGCCGCGGCGCGGCTGCCGCTAGCTGCCGCGTGGTTTCGCGTTGCGGCGGGTCCGGATCTGGAATCGGCGTCTTGCATGACCCAGCCCTCCTCGGTACGTTCGCCCGGCCCGGGCAGGCAGCCCGCGTGAATCGCGGCGGCGGCTGGAACAATAATCACGCCTCGTGGGTCCGCGCGGCCAACCGCAACAGGAATGTCCCCTCGAACCGCAACAACAACCTCGGTTTCCGCTGCGCCCGCACGGCAGCGCCTGCACGCCGCGCCGGCCACGGCCGCGCGGCCCGTGCTCTGCCGTCCCGCTGTCCGGGGCCGCGCTTTTTCGCGCGGCGAATCCGCCAGCCCCTCCCGGCGTCTCCCGACGACGCGGCCGCCGGGAGGGGACGGCGCTCTGCCTGCGTGCTGCGCGCCATCGTGATCACCCGTTTCGGCGCATCGTGATCACCCATTTCGCGGCATCGTGATCACCCGTTTCGCGGCATCGTGATCACCCGTTTCGCCATCGTGATCGCCCGTTTCGGACGTGCTGATCACCGCTGAGCGGGCGTTCAGGTAATGATGTCCGCCCGCGAGGTCGGCGTCCGGCTGCTCGTGGTCCCCAAGCACGGCCTCCGCTGGAGGCGTGATGGCGACGGAGCGACTGGCGATGCGGAACCTGCGGGAGATCCTGCGACAGAAGTTGGCGCTCGGGCGAAGCCACCGTGTGGCTGCGCGCGCGGCGGGCGTGAGCGCGGGCACGGTGGCGATGGCGACGACGCGAGCGAAGCTGCTCGGGCTCACGTGGGAAGACGTGTGCGCGCTCGACGACAGCGCACTCGACGAGCGGATGTACGGACCCACGGGCGGCCGCCGCAGCGGGCGTCCGCTGCCGGACCTGGCGTACGTGCATGCCGAGCTGCGGCGTCCCGGTGTGACGTTGCAGCTGCTGCACATCGAGTACCTCGAAGCGAACCCGGACGGCTACCGCTACACGGCGTTCTGCGGGCTGTACCGCGAGTTTCGCGAGCGGCAGCGGCTGTCGATGCGCCAGGTGCACATCGCCGGCGACAAGCTCTTCGTGGACTACTCGGGCAAGAAGCCGAACGTGGTCGATCCCGAGAGCGGCGAGCTCGTCGAGGTCGAGCTTTTCGTCGCGGTGCTCGGCGCATCGAACTACACGTACGCGGAGGCTACGCGGACGCAGCAGCTGCCGGACTGGATCGCGAGCAACGTGCGGGCGCTGGCCTTCTTCGAAGGCGTGCCGGCGGCGATCGTGCCCGACCAGCTCAAGTCGGCGGTGACCATCCCGTGCCGTTACGAGCCGGGCATCCAGAAGACGTACGACGAGCTGGCGACGCACTACGGCACGACCATCTTCCCAGCGCGTCCGGGCAAGCCGCGGGACAAGGCCAAAGTGGAAGGGGGCGTGCGCATCGCCCAGCGCTGGATCCTTGGACGCATCCGCAACCAGGTTTTCTTCTCGCTCGCGGAGCTGAACGAGCGGATCCGCGACCTGGTGGGCGAGCTGAACGACTACGTGATGCGCAGCTACGGCGCGAGTCGGCGTGACCTCTTCGAGCGGCTCGAGCGGCCGGCGCTGCAGCCGCTGCCGGACCAGCCCTACCAGTACGCGGAGTGGAAGAAGGTCAACCTCAACATCGACTACCACGCCGAATTCGACCACCACTACTACTCGGCTCCGCACCGCTACCGCAATCAGGAGCTGTGGGTGCGCGCGACCACCGCGACGGTCGAGATCTTCCACGTCAACAGCCGCGTTGCCGGACACGCACGGAGCTTTCTGCGCGGCCGACACACGACCTGCACGGCTCACATGCCCGTCGCCCACCGCGAGCAGGTGGAGTGGACGCCCACGCGGATCCTCGGCTGGGCCAAGACGGTGGGGCCGAATGTCGCGCTGCTCGCGCAGGCGATCATCGACGAGCGCCGGCATCCGCAGCACGGCTACCGGTCCTGCCTCGGTATCTTCCGGCTGGCGAAGAAGTACGACGCCGCGCGCGTCGACGCTGCCTGTGCGCGGGCTCTGCTCGCCGGCGCGCGCTCCTACCGCCACGTCGATTCCATCCTGAAGCACGGACTCGACCGCGCGCCGGCACTCGACGTGTCGCCGCGCGGATCCAGCATCGTCCACGGCAATGTGCGCGGGCGCGACTACTACCACTGACGGAGGAAGAGCATGTTGAGACAACCCACGATCGAGAAGCTCCAGGCGCTGCGGCTCGGAGCGATGGTCACTGCCTGGGAGGAACAGGAACGCAATCCCGACATCGTCGCGCTCGGCTTCGACGAGCGCTTCGGACTGCTGGTCGAGGCGGAGTGGTGCGCGCGGGAGAACAAGCGCCTCGTGCGGGCGCTGAAGGAAGCAAAGCTGCGCTTGAGCCAGGCCTGTATCGAAGACATCCAGTACGGCGCGCGCCGTGAGCTCGACAAGGCGGTCGTGCGACAGCTCGCCAGCTGCCGCTGGGTGCGTGAGCACCAGGGCGTGTTGATCACGGGTGCGACGGGCACGGGCAAGACGTACCTGGCGTGCGCACTCGCGCAGCAGGCGTGCCGGTCGGGATTCCGCGCTGTCTACCGGCGCGCACCGCGCCTCTTCGACGAACTGCGCCTCGCGCGCGCCGACGGCAGCTACCCCAGATTGCTCGCACGCTTTGCCCGCATCGACGTGCTCGTGATCGACGACTTCGCCATCGCGCCGATCACCGACGCAGAGCGGCGCGACCTGCTGGAGATCCTCGAAGACCGGCACGAGGCGCGCGCCACGATCATCACGAGCCAGATCGATCCCAAACACTGGCACGACTACCTGAGCGACCCGACAACCGCGGACGCCATCTGCGACCGCGTGCTGCACACCGCGCACCGGCTCGCACTCAAGGGACCCTCACGCCGCAAGCCCGCGAGCCCCTGAAGCGCTGTACGTCCGCACCGGATTGAACGGCGGCCGGGCGATCGATACCCTGACCCGAACCAACCAAGGAGAACCAGGACCAAGAGCCAGCCGAACGTCGCTTCGCTCCGATCACGATGCCGCGGAACACGTGATCACGATGCTGCGGAACGGCCGATCATGATGGGCGAAATGCGCACTCTGCCAGGCTGGACTTCGCGCGCCGGCCGGCGCACAAAGGGCACCATGCTTTGCCGTGAGTCCCGCTCTCGCTCGGGCTTTGCCCGGAGGATTTCCGGTGACATCCCTGCCCTCGCACTCGCCGCGTCCCTGCTCGTCGCTGCCTGCGGCTCTGCCACTCCGCCGCCTTCGGCTCCGAGCTCGATGCTGGGCCAGCCCGTGACGTTCGCGCTGCCGAGCAACTCCGGCGCACTGGTGAGTGTGCCGGCGAAGGGCGCTCGCTTCACGGTGCTGGATTTCTTCTCGCCGAGCTGTGAGCCCTGCAAGAAGAAGCTGCCGGCGCTCTACGCGAAGCGCGATGCGCTCGAAAAGAAGGGTGCCCAGCTCGTGCTGGTCGCGGTGCTCGGCGACGAGCCGACCGACGACGCGACCAAGGCGCTGGGGTCGTGGGGCGTGGGCGGCGCGCCGTTCCTGGTGGACCACGGCGACGTGTCGCGCGTGTCGGCGGGCGTCACCGGGCTACCGGCCACGCTGGTGCTCGACGCGCAGGGCACCCTGAAGTGGTCCGCGCCCCTGAGTGCGACGGCCGACCAGGTCGTGAGCGCGGTGCGGTAGCCGACGCGCTTCGCTCTTCAGGGGCCGAGTAGAGGGCCAGGAGCTGCCAGAACCTTGCCAGAACGAGCGTCCAATCCAGGCAATTCCGGTCCCCTCCTGACCCCGCGGAGGGCCGCCAGCCAGGACGCCGAACCCCCCGGAACTTCACGAAAACAGGGCGGAGGAGCAGGGATTCGAACCCTGGGGCTTCCTCCCGCTGCTCGTTCACTGTGTCCCGTCGCTCGGCTGCTCGTCATCGTCAACGAACGACAGGATTCGGGGCGCGATGTACATCCTGTCGCGCTTCCTGCCCGTGACTTCCTTGAGGATGCCGGCAGCCTCGAGCTTCTGGATGTTCGCGGATGCCGAGGCAGCGGTGACTTCGAGCACTTCGGCTGCCCTTGCGATCGTCATCGACGGTTGCCCGAACAGCGCGTCGATCAGCTTCAGGAGCAATGCGGACGAGCGGGCCGAATGGAATTGCCCATGGTACTCGTCGCGAAGAGCCAGCAGCCCTGCAACTCGCTCGATGGACTCCTGTGCGCTCTCGACGACCCCCTGCAAGAAGAACTGCACCCAGGCCGACCACTCTCCCCGCTGGCTGACGCAGAGCATGCGATCCACGTACTCGTCGCGATGCCTGTCGAGGTAGGAGCTGACGAAGAGCGTCGGGGAACGCATGCGTTGCTCGTTGCACAGAATCAGCGGGATCAGGAGTCGCCCGACGCGGCCATTCCCGTCGCGAAAAGGATGGATGGCCTCGAACTGGTAGCGCACTAGAGCCAGGCGGATCAGGAGTGGGAGCTCTGCGGCGGCCGTCCCTTCCTGCGGGTTGAGATAGCGCTCCAGATCCTGGAGACACTTCTCCAGCTCGGCCGGCGGAGGAGGTACGAATCGGGCGTTCCGGAGCCCGTCCACCCGACGGCCGATGTAGTTCTGCACCGTCCGGAACTCGCCCGGTCTCTCGCTGTCGCCACGGACACCGCGCAAGAGCACGGAGTGCAGCTCGCCGATCAGGCGGAGGCACACCGGCAGCTCCCCGAGCCGTCCCAGACCGTGATCCATGGCGCGCATGTAGTTGAGGACCTCTCTGGTGTCGGCGTCTTCGCTGCGTGGTGTGCGCTTCTCGCCGAAGGCCTCCAGCAGGACCAGCTGCTTTGGGGTCGTGTAGGTCCCCTCGATCCGGCTGGACAGGATGGCCTCGCGTCGGAGTAGCGGCCCCGCGACCAGATACGGGTTCAGTAAAGGCCGGCAGCTCCGTCGACTGTTGCACGGCAGGCCATCTCGCCCGAGCTCGATGCTGCCATCCTGGGTACACGCTCGCCGCTGGCATGGGGAGCGTGCATCTTCGCGAGCGCCACTGCAGCCGTCGTCGCCGGGCTTCTCGCGCGGCGGTAGACGTGGGCGCCACGTCCTGTTGGCGCGTGCTATGCTCGCTCAATGGATGCCGTGAGAGCGCACGTCAGGAACGGCCGCTTCGTGGCCGACGAGGCCACTGAGCTGCCCGAGGGCACCGAGGTCGAGCTGGCGGTCACGCGGATCGTGGATCCGTTCGCGCACATGTCTCCGGAGGAGCGCTCCGAGCTCGAACAAGAGCTCGAGGACGGGCGGCGCGATTTCGACAAAGGCGACCACGAAGACGCGCGGCAGTTCATTGCTCAGCTATTGTCGAAACCGTGAAGGTCC
The DNA here is from genome assembly GCA_963826085.1 of uncultured delta proteobacterium. Lineage (GTDB taxonomy): Bacteria > Myxococcota_A > Polyangia > Polyangiales > Polyangiaceae > CAWDXG01. The sequence goes on from CAWGVN010000004.1 coordinate 26,506, forward strand.
GGCTCTCGAAGCGAGCGCAGCGCGCCGTTACGAGGATCGATGCGCGGTGGCGCGAAGCAGCCGACCATCCGGAAACGTTCTTGCGAGAGTTGCTCGACACGATCGATCTTCTGGAGACCGTTAGCGCTCCCGGAACGCCGTGCCCGACAGCGAAGCGTCCGCGGTTGAAGCGCGTACTCCTCGAGAAATCTGAGTGCCACGTGTACTTCGAGATCAACGAGGGCAAGCAGATGATCGAGGTGCTTACCGTGTGGAGTGCTCGCCGCGGACGCGCCCCGAAGCTCTGAAACCTGCGGCTCGTGCAAGGGCCGCGGCTTCTGTCCATCGTGTGCGGGCCGACGCATGGCCTCCACGGCCGCGGATCTCGTCGAGCACGTCCTGCCGCCCGCTGCGCCGCTGCGCCAGTGGGTGTTGACGCTGCCGTTCGAGCTGAGGGCGCGGCTCGCCTACGACGGCGAGCTCTCGGGCGCGGTGTGCCGCACCTTCGTCGACGCGGTGCTCGGCTTCTACCGACGCCGCCTCGGGGCGCACGGCATCGAGAGCGGCAAGGGCGGCGCGGTCACCGCCGTGCAACGGGTCTCGAGCGATCTGCGGCTGAATCCGCACTTCCACACGCTGGCGCTGGATGGGGTGTTCGCCGAAGACGAGGAGGGCGGCGAGCTGGCGTTCCACGCGCTGCCCTGCCTCACCAACGACGACGTCGCCGACGTGCTGCAGATCGCGCGGGCGCGCATCCTCGCGCTGCTGCGTCGCAAGGGCGTCATTGTGGATGACACCGTCGCGGCCGACGCCGCGCTCGCCGACGACGAGCCCGCGCTGGCCGGTCTCGCCGTCGCCTCCACACTCGGCACACTGCCCGCTGGACCGGCACTGCACCGCCGCGAGCCGATCGCGCTGCGCGAAGACAGCGCGCCCGGGGCTGCCCGGGGCCTGTGCGCCACGGGCGGCGGCTTCTCGCTGCACGCCGCCACCACCGCCAGCGCCCAGGACGCCACCGGACGCGAGGCGCTCTGCCGCTACATCCTCCGCCCGCCCATCGCCGCCGAGCGCGTCCAGCTCGTCGAGGGCGGCCTCGTCCGCCTCGTGCTGAAGCGGCCGTTCAGCGACGGGACATTCGCCATCGATCTGGATCCGCTCTCGCTGCTCTGCCGGCTCGCGACGGCGGTGCCGCCCCCGCGCTTCAACACGGTGAGATACGCCGGCGTGCTCGCCGCCGCGAGCAAGTGGCGCGCGCGTATCGTGCCGCCGCTGCCACCGGAAACAGGCAGCGACGACGAGTGCGCGAGGTGCACCGCCAGGAAGGCCAAGCCGGCCACCCACCGCTCGGGCTATCGCCCGTGGGCGGAGCTCTTGAATGGCGGATGCGAAGCGCTGGGTACAGAACGGGCAGATCAATCCGGCGTCCAGCTGCTACGAGAACTGCTGCAGCACGGGTCTGAAGGGGCGGCTGTGGATCCACGCGGAGACGCCCGTCGGCACCTATCCGCCGCAGCTCGTTGGCGCACAGCGCGCGGACTACCGCATCACGAATCTGGGCGAGGCGGACGGAAGAGGCCTTTCCAACAGCTACATCGACATCGCGCCCGACGACTGCAACTCCGCCACGATCCCCACGACGCTGCCACCGACCATCCCGTTCCCGCCGCTCCACCCGCGCGTTCTCATCCGCTGGCCCTACCCCGACCCCCTCTATCCGACGCTGACTCCGCCTGTGCCATGGTGGAACGAGGCTTCGCGCGAGGACGCCACGTTGTTCCAGCTCGCGGACGGGCGCTACGGCTTGTTCCGCGATGACTCGTACTTCGTCGTGATCGATGACCTGCTCGGCAGCGTGCTCAAGCAGGAGCTGGACGATCCGTCGCTGGTCTGGGCGAGCGCGGTGGAGCCCGCGTTCGAGGCGACGCGGCGTCACACCAGCCTCGGGATCCAGGCCCTGGCATTCCGCTCCGATGGCACGGGCCTCGCGGATGCCGCCATCAGCTCGGGTTCGGGAATGATCGCGCTCTCGGAGCTGCGCCTTGGCGACCCGCCGCCGCGGAAGGACTTCGTTCCCGTCTTCTCCCGCGTCGCTGACATGGCGCTCGTGGTGGGCGGTATCCAGCCGGGGAGCGACCAGCCTACGGGCGACATCTGGTACATTCGCACCGGTGGCAACGCCGCCAACTGGACGCAAGTTCCGCTTTCCGGCTATGCGCCAGATCAAGTCCAGGCTGCCACGTGGAGCGCTCGCGATCACCTGCTGTGGGTGCTCGATGACGAGCCGCGCGCCGCAGGGCATGGGGACGACCTGATGCGACTGGTCCGCATCGACCCGCACCTGGGCGTCGTCATGCCGATCGCAAGCTGGCGACGCGACGGCTACGACGCGTACTACCTGACGATCGATCATGACGGCAACGTGCTGTTCACCCGCGCGTCGAGCCACACGCCGCGCTATGTGGTCGCCCGCTATTCAGTCAAGCCGTGGGAGACCAACGTGACGCCCGTCGTCGCAGACTGCGTGTTGCGCCATGGCACCTTGATCGCGTCACCGCTTGTTGATCCAACGTAGCCAGGCCAAGGCTCGCGGCCGACGTTGCATAAGGGCAATTATGTAAACCATTTCCAGATGTTAGGCCCTACGTCCAGCTTGCCTCGGCTTCACTGACCTGTCAACCGCCGCGCGCTCCACCGCCTGCCACCACCACGTTGCTCCTGTGGATGCAGGTTGGTTCGCCTCGCCTTTAGGCGTCGCGTCGATCCGACTTCTTCCGCGAGGAGGAGATCATGCGCAGGTGATGCGCGTTGAAGGTCAAGAGCCGCGTTCCAGTCGCCGTGATGATGTCGTAGACGAAGTAGCTCTGCTTTCCGGCTTCCTGCCCCATCAACAGCTCGTCCTCCGCTCCCAGTCGCTGCACGAGCTCCTCGAGCCCCTGGGCCGTCGTCGCCGCCTTCCCGCGCGCGACCACTTCCCCCGTTTCGTCCAGGCAGCACCACACCGTTGCCTTCAGATGCACATCCAGTCCAACATACTTCATGGTCTCCTCCGTCGTGGCCGAGCACGCTCACCGGCTCGACCGGTCGTTGGCCTTCGAGGCCCTTCGTTTCCGCGTCCACGATAGGACGCTTGTGCCGACCCGACGCGAGGAGACCGCTAGCGTCGCATTCCGCTGCGAATCGCCCGGAAGAAGTCGCTGCGGACCAGCGCGCTGACGCTCCCGGGATGCTCTGCACGGCGGTACAGTCGACGACCGCCATCATGGCAACTGGCCTTCGACAGGTGCCCTGACCCGGGAGGCAGAGTCCTAGAGCTTCATTTCCTTGATGTCCGCCGCTTCCTTCAGCGGCGGCTCGGTCTTCGCCTTCACATCGGCAACGCTGACGCCCGGCGCGAGCTCCTTGAGCACCAGGCCGCCGGGTTCGACGTCCATCACCGCATGGTCGGTGATGATGCGGTGCACGACGCCCTTGCCGGTGAGCGGCAGCGAGCACTGGTTCAGGATCTTGGGCGCGCCCTTCTTGGAGACGTGATCCATGATCACGACCACGCGCTTGGCGCCGTGGACCAGATCCATCGCACCGCCCATGCCCTTGACCATCTTTCCGGGGATCATCCAGTTGGCGAGGTCGCCGTTGCCGGCCACTTCCATGGCGCCCAGGATGGCCAGGTCGATGTGGCCGCCGCGGATCATCGAGAACGACAGCGCGCTGTCGAAGATGGCGGAGCCGGGCAGCATCGTCACCGTCTCTTTGCCGGCGTTGATGAGATCGGCGTCTTCCTTCCCTTCTTCCGGGTACGGGCCGATGCCGAGCAGGCCGTTCTCGCTCTGCAGCATCACCTCCACGCCTTCGGGAATGTAGTTCGCGACGAGCGTCGGCATGCCGATGCCGAGGTTGACGTAGTAGCCGTCGCGGAGCTCCTGCGCCGCGCGCTGGGCGATCTGTTCGCGGGTCAGCATTTCAACTTCCCTTCCTGACCGTGCGCCGCTCGATGCGCTTCTCGTGTTTGCCCACGACCACGCGCTGCACGAAGATCCCCGGCAGGTGGATCTCGTCGGGGTCGAGCTTGCCCACGTCCACCAGCTCCTCCACCTCGGCGATGGTCACCTTGCCGGCCATCGCGCACAGCGGGTTGAAGTTCCGCGCGGTGCGCCGGAACTTCAGGTTGCCGTAGCGGTCGGCCTTCCACGCCTTCACGATCGCGAAGTCGCCGGTAATGCCGCGCTCCATCACAAACTTTCGGCCGTCGAACTCGCGCGTCTCCTTGCCCTCGGCCACCTTCGTCCCGTAGCCCGCGGGCGTGTAGAAGGCCGGGATGCCCGCACCGCCGGCGCGCAGCCGCTCGGCTAGCGTCCCCTGCGGACACAGCTCCACTTCGAGCTCGTCCGACAGGAACTGCCGCTCGAACTCCTTGTTCTCGCCGACGTAGCTCGAGACCATCTTCTTGATCTGCTTCGGTCCGAGCAGAAGTCCCAAGCCGAAATCGTCGACGCCGCAGTTGTTCGAGACGACGACGAGATCCTTCACGCCCTTGTCGCGGAGAGCTGCGATGCAGAGCTCGGGAATACCGCACAGCCCGAAGCCACCGGCCAGGATTGTCGCCCCGTCCGGAATGTCTGCAACCGCGGCGGCCGCATCGCGTACCACCTTGTCCATGGCGACAAGGCGTAACACCGCCGCGAGCCGGGCCGCAACCACGGCGTCGGACCGCTCTGGATGTTGGGGAAGCCGCGCATCTTCGTGGCTGATCGCCGTCAGCCGGGAGCGGCATCGATCCCGGCACGGAGCCACACCCTGACGAGGCCGTTGTCCGCGGCTATACTGGCCGCAGATGGCAGATCCCGCGCGGCGCCGCGCCACCTACCAGGACGTCCTCGACGCTCCGCCGAACAAGGTCGCGGAGATCATCGACGGGGAGCTCGAGCTGAGCCCGCGCCCGGCGGCGCCACACTCGGCGGCCAGCTCGGCGCTGGGCGCCGAGCTGACGCTTCCCTTCGGTCGCGGCCGCGGCGGACCCGGTGGCTGGATCATCCTCGACGAGCCCGAGCTCCACCTCGGCGAGAACGTCCTCGTCCCGGACATCGCGGGCTGGCGGCGCGAGCGCTTGCCCCACGTGGGCAGCAAGGTGGGCTTCACGCTCGCTCCCGACTGGCTGTGCGAGGTGCTCTCGCCGGCAACCGAAAGGCGCGATCGCACCGACAAGCTCCCGATCTACGCGCGTCACGGCGTGGCGCACGCCTGGCTGGTGAACCCGCTCGAGCGCACGCTGGAAGCGCTCGAGCTGCGTGACGGCCTGTGGGTGATCCTCGGCGCATGGCGCGACGACGCGCGCGTGCGCGTCGCGCCGTTCGATGCGTTCGAGCTCGAGCTCGGCGTGCTGTGGGCGGACGTGAAGCTCGAGGAGTAGCTTCAGCGAAATCCGAGCGCCCGTCGCTGCGCCGGCAGTCGCCGCGTGTCCTTGCGGCGCCAGAGCATGCCGTCGAGGACGTAGTGGGTGGCTTGCGGCAATGCGAGCAGCGGCACGAGCAGCGCGAGCACGAGGCCGCGGAGCTGGACGCCCGAGCCGAACAGCCACGGGCGGTCGTGCCAGACCAGCTTGTCCCAGGCCATCTCCTCGGCGAACGCGCACAAGAGGAGCACGCCCATGAACGCCGCCACGCCGCCCGCGACGATCTGCGAGCCGAGCGAGCCGGGCGCGTCCTTCTTCCGCTCGCGCGCGTAGAACCAGCAGAGCGCGAAGTACGGCACGCCGTGCACGATCACGTTCGTCACCGTGAAGTCGAAGTCGCTGTTGGTGCCGACGATGCCCACGTACCAGATCGCCGCCGTGGTCGCGACGACCAGGCTCTTGCCGAGCTGCAGCGTGCCCGTGCGCGCCCAGAGCACGATCTGCCGCACCGCGAACGCTGCGAGCGCGACGACCCAGATCAGCTTCACGAACGGCAACACGGCCGCCGCGTAGCCCGACACGTTCACGAAATCGCCTTGCACGAACCACGCAAAGCGCGAGCTCGCCAGGTGCGCATGCCAGTACACGACCGGGTACAGCGTCGCCGCGTACACCGCCGCGTCGTCGATCACGCGGTCGAGCGCGCCGCGCCGCCCGGACCGCGCGCGGTACACCGCCACCCAGCCCACCTGCTGCCGCACGAAGTGGAACAGCGCGATGTACGCCAGGACACGCCAGAACATCAGCGAGCCCTGCGTGTACACCGCCACGCCCGCCACGTAGCAGAGCAGCGGAATGCCGTAGTAGCGCAGCCGATGCGCGCGCAACTCCTCGCCATCCAGGTACGTCCGGTACAAGGTCGACCACACGTGCGCCACGTCGATCGACAAGACGAACGCCACCCAGCCCCACTCCGGCAGCGCCTTGTCGCCGAGCCCCGTCGCGTGCCCCACGACAACGAGCGCGAACGCCAGCGCCGCGCTGCCCACGAACATCGCGATGTCCGTCCGCGCGCCCCACAGCCACGGCCCCATCGCCGGGCTCGCTTCGGCAAACTGCGAAGGCGCCGCCGTCGTCATCGCCCCAAGGCTACAACAATGCGCCCGCCACGGCAGTCGGGCCATAAGCAGGGGATGCCCCCCACGCTCTGCGACGCTGCCCGGTGCGGCGCGCTCGCGCGCGCCGCGGGCCCGCCAAGGCCGGGCGAAGCGCCCGGCCGGGGGCCCCCGCCCCTCGCGGCGCATCGACGTCAGTCGACCAAGGAGTCGAACGGACGCCCCATCGCGCGCAGGATCTGTTCGGCCGCCCGGATGCCGCGGTCCTGCGCTTCCTCGAACAGAGCGAGTCCGGACAGATCCGAGTGCGCGAAGTAGACGCGGCCTTCGGGCTCTGCCGCGCGGCGCCGCGCTGGACCCCAGATGAAGCCGGGGCGCGGGCTTACCATGGCGTGGCCCCAGCGGTACACGTCGATGCGCTCGATCGCGCTCTCCAGATCGTCGTGCGCGCGGGACAGATCGCCGACGATGGAGTCGCAGAAGCCGGCGTGGTCGATCGCCTTCAGCTTTTCGCGCGCCTTGGCCGGGTCGTGGTCGACGAACGGATGATAGTACGTCCACACGGTGGGGCCGTGGTCGACAAGGCGCTGGTGCGTCGCCACGACGTAGCCGAGCGCGGGGCTGTCGTAGAGGACGTTGTCCCACGCAAACGGGAAGCCGCGGCTGCCGGGACGCTTCGACAGGTGCATGTTCGCGACCATCCACACGCCGTAGTTGAAGTCGCCGAGGTGCGGCGGCGCCTTGTCGCGCCACGGGCGGTAGATGCGCGGCACGATGAACTTCGGGATCGCGAAGATCAGGTAGTCGGCGACGTAGCGCTGGAGCGTCCCGCTGTGCACGTCGTGCACACTGAGCTCGACGTTGTCCTCGTGCGGCACCACGTCGGTCACCAGATGGCCGAGCATCACGCGCTTGCCGGCGACGCCGGCCAGATGCCGGACCAGATGCCCGTTGCCCTCCGGCCACACGATAAACGGCTCCGAGTCCTGCCCCGGCTCCGGCACGCGCGCGCAGAAGTAGAAGAGCAGCGCCCAGGCGCTGGTCGTCTCGAGCGTGAGGCCGTAGTCGTCGCGGCAGGCGTACTCGAGGTACCAGTGCATCGGCTTCGAGGTGAAGCCCTTCTTTTTCACCCACTCTGCAGCCGTGATGCGATCGAGCGCCGTGACCTCCGCGTCGTCGGAGCAACGGTGCACAGGAATAGTGAAGGCCCGCCGCCCGCGCGTGTCGCGAAAGCCTACCCAGTGGTCGACCTCGCGATTGAAGCGCCTGAGCTCGTCGAAGGTCTGCTTCGGTGCGCCTTCGAACGGGAACAGCCCCTGGTACCACGCGCCGTGGATGAACAGCCGTTCCTCCGGCGCGCGCACCAGCCGCGCCTCCTTCACGCGCGGCTCGGCGCCGGGCGGCACCTTCTCGAGCACGCCCAGCTCGTCGAGCAGCGCGATCAGCGCGGGGTTGTCGCGCGTCGGCGCGGGCACGTAGTGCGCGCCCCACGGGTACGGCACCACGCCGTCGGTGCCGTACGTCGACGTGCCGCCGACGCGAGGCTCCAGGTCGAACAGCGCGAAGTCCTTCTCGCCCAGCCGCTCGAGCCGCCACGCGGCGTTGAGACCGCTGGGGCCGGAGCCGACGATCGCGACGCGCACGCGCTTGGCTGGGCCCGTGGCGTGCTCGACCGTGGCGCCCCTGAGGCGGTGACCGACGGGCATGGCCGCGCCGCGCACCTCGCCCGGAATGGAGCGGGCGCGAGTGCGCCGGCACGCTTCCGCCGCCAGAGGCGCGCCCAGCAGCAGCGTCAATATCTCGCGGCGTGACGGCGACACGGGCCGCTACAGTGCACCCACAGGCGCCCGCGTCAAACCAGGGCTGCGATCAGAGGCAGCAGAACGTGATAGCGCCGGTTTCGGTGGCGCTGCCGGTCACCTGGCCGCCGCTGGCCGAGCAGCTGCCACCGCTGGGCGTGCCGCCCGTGTAGACCACGCCGCGCGTGTCCTCGAGGCCGCCGTCGTACGTTGACGTCGTGTTGTCGGCGGGGATGGCGTAACACTGGTTCGGCGTGTTCATCACCGTCTTGTTGCTCGAGCAAGCGTCGGTCGACGTCGTAACCGTACCCGTGCAGCTCTGGCCTGTGGGCGAGCCGCAGCTGCAGGCGCTGCACGACCGCCCGTCGTTGAAGCTCGTGTAGTACAGATGCTTCTTGGTGTACGCGCCGGCAGGACACGTATTGTCGCCGGTCTTGTAGATGCAGATCGAGTTGAACGGAGAACTCGGCTTCGGCACGCACTCGGTCGTCACGTCGCCGCAGCCTTTTCCGCCGGTGGGCTCGCCGCCGCAGGCCACCACGGCATTGCCCCACGTGGGCGTGGGGATGTTGGCCGAGCCGGTGGACTTCGGGTTGCAGCTCGAGCCGCTCGCGGTCGGCGGCGTGAACATGGCCGCCTTGGGCGACTCGCCGCTCGGTCCGTGGATCTCGCCGTAGATCGTGCACGCCCCGCCGCTCGTAAGCGTGAAGGGCGTGCTGGGCGGGCAGCCCCAGCAGCCGGCACCGCTGCAGTCCGAGGTGTCGAAGTACTCGATATCGACGTCGGAGCAACTCCCGCCGGTCGGAGCGTTGCAGGAGCAGGTCTGGCAGGTGGCGGTGCCCGGCTTGAGGTTGCTGTTTCCGCTCGTTGCCGGGGCGATGTAGTCGCCCTTGCAGGACGGCTCCGACCCCGTCGTCCCCGACCACATGGCAACCGGGCCGCTCCAGCTCGCCACGGTCGGAGCACAGCTGTAGCCGGCGTTCTGGCAGGCGGGATCCGCGCAGTCGATCTTGCCGTTGCCGTCGTCGTCCTTGCCGTTGGTGCAGTTCTCGGTGCCGGTGCCGCCGCCGGTGCCGCCCGTCGAACCGCCCACGCCGCCGCTGCCGCCGGTCGAGCCACCCGCCCCGCTGGTGCCGCCAGCGCCCGCGCTGCCGCCCGTCGAGCCGCCCGCGCCCGCGGAGCCGCCTACGCCGCCGCTGCCGCCCGTGACGGAACCGCCGCTGCCGCCCGACGCGCCTGTCCCGGAAGTGCCTCCACTAGCGCTGGAGCCGCCGGAGGCGGCCGTGCCGGCTTCATAGAACGCGTTGTCGTCGTACGTGTAGTTGGGGAAGCCGCAGCCCACGTAACTGCCCACCAGCACCAGCGCACCGAGCGCCGCCGACCAGCGCCGCACCCTCCGATTCAGGTTTCTAGAAGCTGCCGACAACATTGACTCCAGTAAGCGAAGAGGTCTGCACCACGTCGACGTGCACGCCGTGCACGAACGCCGAGTCCTTCTTTTCGGCCTTGGGCGACGACGAGCCGCTGGTGGCGAGCAGGATCACGGCAGTCACCACGCCGGCCGCGCCCACACCCAGCGTCACTTCCGAAAGCGTCGTGTAGAGCTTGCCCTTGTCGCCCGTGCTCTTCAGGTTCGACGGGCAGATGTTGCCGCGGCACTTCTTTTCCAGGTCGCTCTTCGCGCTCGAGCGCAGCATGTAGAACACGCCCGAGGCCGCCAGGCTCGCGACGCCCACGCCGCCGATGATCCACGGCAGCGCCGATTTGTGCTTCTTCGGCGGCGGCTTCGGCGGCTCCTCCGGAGGCAGCTCGGCCGGCGACGGCGTTTCGGGCGCCGACGACTTCAACAGATCGGCGGGCGGCACGAGCTCGACCTTCTGCGTCTCGCCTTCCTTGACCGTCACGTCCTTGTTGAACTGCTTGTTGTTCGACAGCGTGACCACGATGTGGTGCGAACCCGGATCGACCGAGACCTCGTTGCCTAGCTTCGCCTCGCCGAGCTCAACGCCGTCGAGCTCTACCTGGGCCGACTCGGCACCGGACCCGAGCGTGATCACCAGCTTGGGAATGCGGTCCTCCAGCGCCTTGCGCGCCGTGGTGATCTGCCCGAGCTCCTTCGCCTTCTTCTGCTTGGCTTCGTACTCGGCCATGCGGTAGTCGCCGAGCGCCTCGTTCAGCCGGCCCAGGTGCTCCTTGCAGCGGGCTATGTGGAACTGGACCTGCGGCGTGCGCTTGACGTCGGCAACCTGCTCGAACTTCGCCAGCGCGCCGGCCCAGTCGCCGGCGGCCTCCAGGCTCACACCCTGGCGATAGGCGGCGCGGGCCTTCGCCAGCTCGGCATGCGACTGCGCGAAAGCCGGCGGTGCCAGCGTCACCGTGCCCATGGCCAGAGCCGTCCCCAGCGCGACGGCCCTGATCGCTCCTCCCAAGTCAGCTTGCGACCTCAAGATGCCATTATCCTAGCATCGGTTCTTTTCGGGCCTGTATCCAGAATTGAACCAGAGCGGCGAACGGGCAGGCTCAGCGCCGCGTCTGGCGCTCTGCTTCGGCGATCAGTCTCGAATATCCTTCAAAACGCTCGTCTCCGTCGCGCGATGGGCGGGCCTGGGCGGGGCCTCCGGGCACCGGTGACGCGGTGCGTGCAGGGCCAGGCGTGGCGAACGACGCGACGCTGGACACGCGGCTGCTGCGATCCACGCGAATCCCGGCGCGCTCGGCCAGGTTGTCGGCGAGCTGGTCGAGGGCCTGGACGGGGTTGTCCGACGCGAGCCCGAGAGCATCGAACGGGAAGGAACGCGCGTCGACGCGGGCGATCCAGGGCACCGTCACGAAATGCAGATCCGCCGCGGCGTAGGCGTCGAAATCCCCGGAGGGCATGCTCTCGCGGAAGACCGAGATGTCGCTCGCGCTGGGCACCACCGCGCGGAAGGTCGCGCTGGAGCGCCCGGATCGCGCCGGCTGCGGCCGCGCTCCGATCTGCACCTCGCCGCGCACGATGACCAGCAGGCCGGCGTAGGGCACCGGGATCGTCCGCTCGCCCAGGACCAACAGCAACTGCTCCGGCTCGAGGGCAAGCCCCTCGAGGATGGCCGTCCGGCGCGACGGCTCGTAGATGAGCTGCGGGTCGACCACCGCGACGCGGAAACCCTGACGGGCGATTGCCTCTCCCAGGTTCCGGGCCTGCGTCTCGTCGGCGAGCGCGCGCACGACGCCCCAGGATCCAGGCCGGATCCGCGTCTTCAGCTCGTACGCGACCAGGCCCGTGACCTGGGCAAGTGAAGCGTACTGGGCGTCGGTCCCCTCGAACGGGGGACCCAGCATGACCAACATCGGCGGGATTGCCTCGCAGCCGACAGCTTAACTGAAGGGGCGCACCAGTCCGAGAAATGCGCGAATCCCTGGGCCTTGGAGGACCGCTCCGTTGCCGGGCGCCTGGCCGGGGCGCCGCGACACGGGGTCGCGGAGGGCGGTCTGTTCGTGTTAACGATGGGCCCACTAGATCTCACGGGGAAGAGGCGGCGGCATGGCAATCACCTGGGCTCCTTTCATCAAAGCGCTGGTCGCGTCGATCGTCTATTCGCTGATCGGCATCGTGATGTTCGCGGCGAGCTTCTTGATCATCAAGCTGGTCACGCCCTTCTCGCTGAGGAAGGAGATCGAGGAAGACCAGAACACGGCGCTCGCCATCCTGATCGGCTCCGTGATCCTTGGCCTCAGCATCATCATCGCAGCCGCCATCGGCGGCTGAGCGGGAAGCCCCCGCTTCCGGCGGGCCGGCGCAGGACGCCGCCGCCGCGCCTGCGCCCACGCCGTGGAGCGCCGCGGGCGGACCGGACGGCGGGCTTGCGCGCGTGCCGACGGCCGCGCTCCTGACGATGGTGCTGGTGATCGCCACTGCCGGCCTCGTCTACGAGCTGGTGATGGCGGCGGTGGCCAGCTACGTGCTGGGCGACTCGGTCACGCAGTTCTCGATCGTGATCGGCGTCTACCTCTCGGCGCTCGGCCTCGGCGCGTACGCATCGCGATTTGTCGAGCGGCGCCTGGCGCTGACCTTCGTCGACGTCGAGCTGGCCACGGCGCTGGTCGGCGGTCTCTCGGCGCCGGCTCTGTTCTTCGCGTTCGGTTTCACGGGCGCGTTCCGACTGGTGCTGTACTCCATCGTCGTGACGGTCGGCGTGCTGGTCGGCCTCGAGCTGCCGCTCTTGATCCGCATCCTGCAGCGCGAGCTCGAGCTCAAGGAGCTGATCGCGCGCGCCCTCACCTTCGACTACGCGGGGGCACTCGTGGGTTCCCTCGCCTTCTCCCTGCTTCTGGTCCCACATCTGGGCCTGGTGCACACCTCGATCGCATGCGGCCTGCTCAACGGCGTCGTTGCGCTCGTGTCGACCTGGGTGCTCGCGACAACGGGCGATGCGGACCGCCGTTCGATGGCGGGGGCGCGCGTGCGCGCGGTGCTGGTGCTGCTCTTGCTCCTGGTGCTGATGTTCGAGGGCGGGCGGCTCAGGAAGGTGTCGGAAACAGCGATGTATCCGGGGAAGATGCTGGTCGCCGAGCAGTCGCCCTACCAGCGCATCGTCGTGGCGCGCCGCGGCGACGGCTTCCAGCTCTTTCTAAACGGGAACCTCCAGTTCTCCTCGGCCGACGAGTTCCGCTACCACGAGGCGCTGGTGCACCCGGTGATGGCCGCCGCCAGCGAGCGCCATCGAGTGCTCATCGGCGGCGGCGGCGACGGGCTCGCCGTACGCGAGGTGCTGAAGTGGCCGGGCGTACAATCGGTCACGCTGGTGGATCTCGACGCGCGCATGACGTCGCTCGCCGAGCACTCGCCCAAGCTCGTCGCGCAGAACCACCGCTCGTTTTCCGATCCTCGCGTGCACGTCATCAACGCGGACGCAATGGTCTGGTTCGGCACGAGCCACGAGAAGTTCGACGTAGTGATACTGGATTTTCCCGATCCTACGAACTACTCGCTCGGCAAGCTCTTCTCCCGGCGCTTCTATTCGCTCGCCGCGAACCGGCTCGACGACGGCGGAGCCATGGTCGTGCAGTCCACGTCGCCGATGTTCGCGCGCGACGCGTTCTGGTGCGTCGTGCACACGCTCCGGAGCGCGGGGCTCGCTACGCTGCCGTATCACGTCTTCGTGCCGTCCTTCGGGGAGTGGGGCTACGTGCTCGCGCGACACCACCCGGGACCGCGCCCGACCGCGCTGCCCCCCGGAAAGCTCCGCTACCTCGACGCGGACACGCTGCGGGCGCTGTTCGATTTTCCGCCGGACATGTCCGAGCGGCCCACGCGCGAAAACCGTCTCGACAACCAGGCACTGGTCGCCTACTACCTGGGCGCCTGGGCGCGTTGGAACTAGAGCGCGGCCGCCTCGCCGTCGCGGCGTTGCGATTGCATCCGGAGCTGTCTAGAAGCCCGGATCCGTCATCGGGGGCGGGACGAAGCCGCCGCTGGCGGGCTTGGTGTTCTTCGCTGGCGGCTTCGGGGTGTCCGGCTTCGCGCTCGCGGCGGGCTTCCCGGCCTTGGCCACGGGCTTGGCTGCCCCTGGGTGGAACGCGCCGGGGTGTTCGGTCTTCGGCTTGTCCTTCTCCAGTGCGAGCTGGCTGGGATCGATCGCGTCATCCTCCGGCGCGGATTTCGCCTGTGCAGGCGTCTTTGTTGCCTTGACCGGTTCGTCCGTATGCGGCCCCGCGGGCGCCGCCGGATGCGCCTGGACGTCGACCTCGCGCACGGCGCCGTGCGCGCGTGTGAGCAGCACGCCGCCGCCGATCAGCGCACCGGCCACGAGCAGCCCTGCAACGAGCCACACCGCCCCTCGCGAACGCGCCGGCGGAGGCGTGCTCGGCGTCTGGGTGCCATAGGGCGTGAGCGGCCCGCTCAACGGACCGGTGGCGATCGAGTGCTCGGACGCCAGTGTGGGGCGTCCGCTGACAGGCGACGACGGCTCCGCCGACGGAGGCACGACAATCGCAGCCGTCTGCTGGCTGAGCGGCGTGCCGCCGCTGACCGACTGCCGCGCCAACTCCGCGAGCGGCCTGAGCTTGGCCGGTGCGACCTCGTCTGCGCCCTGCGCGCGCTCGTCCGCTAGACGAATGGCCTCGCGCAGCGCCGCGCGCCGCTCCTCGCCGCGGTCACCCAGAAGCCCCGAGACGAACTTGCCGACATCCTCGGTGCGAACGCGAGGCACGGTCGGCGGAAAGACCCGGTCCAGCGCGGCCTCGAACTCGGCGCAGGTCTGGAAGCGCTTGTCGGGATCGCGGTCGAGCGCCTTCATCACGACCGTCTCGAGCGGCTTCGGATACTCCTTGTTGTAGGCCCGCGGCGCGATGATGGGACGATCCGAGACGATGTTCTGCAGCGTCACGATGTCGCTCTCGCCGCGGAACGGATGCTTCCCGGTCGTCAACTGGTAGAGGATGATGCCGAGCGCGAAGATGTCCGTGCGCCGATCTATCGGGCTGCCCAGCGCCTGCTCGGGCGACATGTACGGCGGCTTGCCCTTGATCTGTCCGGCGCTCGTCTCTTCCGCCGTGCGACCCGCCGCCTTGGCCACGCCAAAGTCGACGATCTTCACCATCCCGCTGTAGGTGATGAGGATGTTCTGCGGCGAGATGTCGCGATGGACCAGCCCAATCAGGTCGCCACCCTCGTTCTTGAGCTGGTGAGCCGCGTGCAGACCGGCGCACGCGTCGGCGATGATCTTGACGGCAATCGGCAGCGGAATGCCTTGCGCCTTGGCCGCGACGCGGCGGAGCGAGCTGAGCGGCTCGCCGTCCACCCACTCCATCACGAGATACAGAACGTCGTCCTGTTCGCCGAGGTCGAGGATCTCCACGACGTTCGGGTGACGGATGCGCGAGCAGATCTGCGCCTCGTCGAGGAACATCTGCTCGAACTGCGGATCGTCGGAGATGCTGGGCAGCATCGTCTTGACCGCGACCGTCTTGCTGAACCCGCGCGTGCCCTTGAGACGCGCTGCCCACACCGCCGCCATGCCTCCCTGCGCGATCGGCACCAGGAACTCGTAGCGGCCTACGGTCTGCCCCGGTTGGATTTCCCCGAGCGTTCTCATGATGAAGGAACGGTGGGCGGAGGGTGGCAGAGCATGGCGTGCTGCACAAGTGTGCCGGGGAATGTGTCGGGCGATGTAGGCCCGGGTAGGACCCGCAAGTGCGATCCCATACTATCACCCACGGCGTGCAGCGGCACGTCGACGGATCAAGCGGTGCTGACAACGCGCACACTGCCCCCGCGACGCGGATCTCCGGCACCGTCGAACGTCGAGCCGTCACGCACGGCAAGATGCACGCCACCGAAGAACATGTTCGGTGCGTCGAAGATCACAGGAGAATCCGGATATGCGCCCACCAGCGCCTGGACGGCCGCCGGCTCGAGCGCGCCGCCTCCGGGGCCGGAGCGCTCGAAGGCGATCTGGCGGGGCCAGCGGCCGCGTGGGTCGGGTCCGCCGCTGCGCCGCGCCTCGAGGTGGACGCGCGGCGCGAGCACGGCGGCGTCCGGCGGAGCGCCGTGCTCCAGCAGATGCGAGATGACGGAGAGGATCGCGTTCCGCAACCGGTTGGAGCCGCCGCTGCCGAGCGCGATGGTGCGCGCGTCGCCGCCGACCAGCACGCTCGGCGCCATCATCGTGACGAGCCGAGTGCCCGGCGGGTCGTGATGGAATCCACGCGGATGTATGTCCTCCTCGCCCATCAGGTTGTTGACGTGGATGCCCGTGCCCTCGACCACGTAGCCTGAGCCCTCGCCGTTGGTCAGCGTCAGCGACGCCGCTCCGCCGTGCTCGTCGAGGGCGCTGATGTGCGTCGTCGAGCCGAGCGGATGGGCAGGCGCAGCGAGCGAGCGCATGCCGGCACCGAGCGCGGCAATGCGTGCCTCGTCGAACAGCGCTTCGAGGAAGCGCGGGTCGCGGCACTGCTCGTCGAACTGATCGTCACGTACGTCGAGCAGCACGTCCTCGACGCGTGCAAGACCGAGAAGGTGCTCCGGTGACAGGAACCCGGCACGGTCGCCCAGCCCTTCGCAGAGCCTGAGCCCCAGGGCCACCAGCGCGCCGCCCGACGACGGAGCCGACATCGTGGAGAGGCGGAAGCCACGATGCTCGACGTGGAGCGGCTCGGCTGCAAAGACCTCGAGCTCTTCAACGTCCTGATGCGTGATACGCCCGCCGGCGCGGGGACCGAACTGATCGACCAGCGCGGCGTACAGGTCGCGCACGTGAGCGGGATCGCGCGCGATACGTTCCAGCGTGTCCGCCAGCCCGGGATTCACCAGACGTGCGCCGGATTGCGCCAACTCGCCCCCGAGCTCGTGCAGCACCCTGACGCCGTCGCTGGCCGTCACGATCGGCGTAAGCAGGTCGAATACGTATGCGACCCCCGCGCCGAGCTCGTAGCCATGGCGCGCGAGCTCCACCGCGGGCTCGACGATTGCCGACAGGGGCAGCGAGCCCCAGCGATGGTGCGCTTCCAGCAGCCCGGGCAGCGCCGCAGGCAGCGCCGCACTGCCGCGCCCGATGTGGAAGACCTGGGTGGTCGCGCCGAAGTCGACTTCCACGTCGCGGAAATCCAGGTCCGCGTGCGGGTCGGCGCCGAGCCCGGGTGTGCGCGCAAAGAAGTCCAGCGCGACGAGCCCGCCCGATCCATCGCCCGCCACCATGACTCCGCCGCCGAACGGACTGGCCAGCGGCATCTCGCACACGAACGCCGCGAATGCCGCACCCAGCGCGGCGTCGATCGCGTTCCCTCCGGCACGCAGGCAGCGAGCGCCGCTCTCGGCCGTGGCAGGATCGCCGGCTGCCACGACGCCGCGCGTGGCAGGACGAAGGGCTCCGCGCTGGACCATCGAGCGGGACAATAGCCGGAGACGCGTGGTTGCGCTGCCCTGCGCCGCGATCTATGCGCCGGGGGATGCGAAAGCGGACGCTGGGTGCCTGGCTGGCGGGCGCGTTGCTGCTTCTGGCGCTTCCGGCGCCGGCAGGCCCCGCCGCGGCCCCAACCGCGGCGCCCGCGGCCGCGCGACTGGCGCTCGGACGGATGCGACTCTCGATCGAGCGGCGCACGCTCGAAAACGGGCTCCGGGTGGTCGTGGACCGTGACACGACCGCGCCGACGGTGTGCGTCGCGGTGCTCTACCGCGTCGGCGCGCGGGACGAACCCGACGGGCACGCCGGAGCTGCGCGGCTACTCGGAGCGATGACGTTCGAGGGCACGCGACACCTGGAGCCCGGGCAGCTCGCACGGCTGGTTGCGAGACGAGGCGGACGCGCCTCGTACTCCGTCGATCACGACCGCACGTTATTCATCGACGAGCTGCCCGCAAATGAGCTGTCCCTCGGTCTGTGGCTGGAGGCCGAGCGCATGCGCCGGGCAACCCTGCCGGCGTCGCGCTTTGCGGGCGTGCGGCGCACGGCGGAGGCAGCCGCACTCGAGGTCCTTTCTGCGCCGCTCACGCACGCACAGCTCCGGCTGCCGGAGCTCGCGTTCCAGGGGCTCCGGCCCTATTCGCATCCCGCCGCGGGCGCCCCGGACGAGATCGCGCGCGCCAGGCGCCAGTGGGTGGAAACGCTGTACCGTCGCTACTACGCGCCGGACAACGCGGTGCTCGTGATCGCGGGCTCCGTCGATCCGTCGCAGGCGATGGAGCTGGTGCATCGCTACTTCGACGGCATGCCGCGGCGGAAACATCCGCCGAAGCAGCAGCCGCTCCGCGCCCCGAACCAGACCAGCGAACGGGTCACGGTGCTGACAAGCCGGCAGGTGGAAAGCGCCGCGCTGCTGAACGGCTGGGTAATTCCGCCGTCGAATGCCGCCGGGCACGCCGCGCTCGAGCTCCTGGCGCGCGTGCTGGGCGCTGGCGAGAGCTCGCGACTCTACGACTCGCTGGTGCGCGTGCACGGGCTGGCTCGCGAGGTCTCCGCGTGGACCGCACACCGCCGCGGTCCGGACCTGTTCGGCATCCGCGTGCTGCTCGCCGACGGAGCGGATCCCGATCGCGTGCAGAAGCTCGTCGACGCCGAGCTCGCGCGCATCGCCCATCACGGACCTGGCGCCGCGGAACTCGGGAGAGCGAAAGCCCTCCAGCGAACGGGCTTCCTGCTGGGGCTGCAGTCCAATCGCCAGCGCGCCAGCAAGCTTGCGGACGCAGAGGCGTTCGGTGGCGATGCGCGCTCCATCGCCGGGCGGCTCGACGGCTTCGAATCGGTGACGAGCAGCGCTATCGCGCACGCGGCATCGACGTACCTCGGCGCCCGCCAGCGGACGGTCGTGGAGCTACGCGGCCCCGACGGGGCGAAACACAGCGCAGCGCCCTCGCAACATCACAAGCCGCGCCATCATCACAAGCCGCGCCACCACCACGCTGCAACACACTCCAACGCCCGGCCAGCCGCCAAGTCCTCCGCACACCATGGCAAGCAGCACGAGGAGAAGGCGAAGTGAGGCGCCTGTGTCCGATCGCCCTGCTCGTCGCCGGCGTGCTGCTGCCGGCTGGTTGCCGGCCGCGCTACGTCCCGCCTCCTGCCCTTCCCGGCAGCGCCACCCGGTCGCCGCCACATGCCGTCCACTCCGCCGTTGCAGCGCCAGCGCCACCCGCAGATCGCGACGCGGATCCACCCGCCGAGGCTCCGCTGGGCGACGCCAGCACGCCCCGGATCGCAAGCCGCACCCTGCCGAACGGACTGGGCCTCGGTGTCATCACGCGCCGCAAGCTGCCGCTCGTCAGCTTGCGGCTGGTCGTCCGCGCGGGCCGCGCCAGCGACGGCGCCAGGCCGGGAGTCGCCGAGCTCACCGCCCGGCTGCTCGCCGCGAGCGGCGCAGGCCGCTGGAACCGACGCCAGCTCGCGCGGCGCATCGAATCCCTCGGCGGCAGCCTCCAGGTACACGTGGACCCCGACGCGACGTGGCTCGGTCTCGACGTCGGCCTCGACCAACTCGACCGAGCGCTGGAGCTGCTGTCCGCCATCGCAATGCAGCCGCGGTTCCTGCCGGCAACGTTCCACAGCATCAGGCAGCGCGCCCAGGACGCGGCCACTGCAAACGCAGCGACGGATCCGCACGGCGTCATACGACAGGCACTCGTGCGCAGGTTGTTCGAGCTGCGGGTCGGCGTGGATCCCTACGCGCACGGTGCCGCCAGCGCAGGCGAGATCGGCAGGCTCTCGCTCGACGACTGCAGGGGCTGGCAGCGCGCGCACTTCGTGCCGGCGGAAGCCACGCTGATCGTCGCTGGCGACGTGAAGGCCGACGACGTGGAGCGCGCGACACAGTCGGCGTTCGCACACTGGAAGGGCAGCGCGCCGGCGGAGCCCGAGCCGACCGCGGCTCTCGCGCCCGATCGCGTGGAAATCGACGTCATCGACCGCCCCGGCGCTCTTCGCAGCGACATCGCGATCGCGACGCTCGGTCCGGACCCGGACAGCCCGCATCGGGCCGCGCTGCTCGGCGCGGTCGAGCTCCTCGGCGGCGGCTCGGGGCGACTGGCGCGCGGGCTCCGCGACAGGAAACACCTGATCCAGGGCATCGACGCGCAGGTCGACGCTTTGGCGCACGGCCCCGCCTTGATCGTCTTCTCCGCGCAGAGCCGCACGGAGCACACCGCCGAGGCAGTGGAGGGCATCCTCGATGCGATGGGCTCGCTCGGCAGCGCGCTGCCCACGGATGACGAGGTCGACGTGGCGATGCGCGCCCTCGTGGAGCACCGCGCGCGACAGCTCGAGACCGTGCGGGGACTCGCCCGGATGGGGAGGCGGCTGGCGGAGCTCGGTCTGCCGGACGACGGCGACCGGAAACTCGACGACGCGCTGCGCGGGCTCGACCCGCACGCCGTCAATGCCGCAGCCCAGTTGTTCCTGCGCAGGGGCCACGTGCGCATCGTGGTAGGCGGCGATGCCAAGCGCGTCGCCGCGGCGCTCGCGCACTTCGGACCGGTGCACCTGGTGAATCCCGCACACGACTTCACGGTGATCCGCTCCCTGCCCGCCGATCCCTCCGCGCCGCTCGTCATCGCTCCTGTAAAGGCCCGCACGAAATGACGGAGCGCCGCATCGTGGTGACCAGCCCGCTGCCGGGCGATGCACTCGAGCTGCTGCGCGCCCGGCACGAGGTATCGCTCATCGGCGAGCGCGACAGCGGACCGACGGCGGCGGAGCTCGGCGCGGCGCTGCGCGATGCCACTGCGCTTCTGTGCATGCTGACCGATAGGGTGTCGCGGCAGGTCATCGCGGGCGCGCCACGGCTGCGCGTCATCGGCAATTGTGCGGTCGGCTACGACAACATCGACGTGGCGGCCGCGACGGAACACGGCGTGCAGGTCGTCAACACGCCGAACGTGCTCACCGACGCCACGGCGGATCTGGCATGGGGTCTGCTCCTCGCGGCAGCGCGGCGCATCCCCGAGGGCGATCGCTTCGTGCGCGCCGGGCGCTTCTCCGGCTGGCGACTCGACCTGATGCTCGGCCGCCCGCTGCGCGGCCGCACACTGGGCATTGCCGGTCTGGGCCGCATCGGTCGCGCGATTGCAGAACGCGCGTGCGGCTTCGGCCTCACGCTTCTGTACACGCAACGCCATCGACTCGATGCAGACGAGGAGGCGCAGCTCGCGGCGCGCTACGTCGACAAGGCGGAGCTGCTCGCCGCAAGCGACTTCCTGGTGCTGAGCCTGCCGGGCGGACCGTCCACGCGACACTGGCTCGATCGCCCGGCCATCGGCGCGCTCAAGCAGGGAGCCGTCGTGGTCAACACCGGTCGAGGAAGCACGCTCGACGAGGCCGCTCTCGCGGAAGCGGTCGAGAGCGGGCACCTCGCCGCGGCCGGGTTGGACGTGTACGAGCGGGAACCGGAGATCGAAGAGCGGCTGCTCCGGCTGGAAGACGTCGTCCTGACGCCACACATCGGCAGCGCCACCGACGAAACGCGGGCCGCCATGGCGCGGGCTGTCGCCGAGGACATCCTGCGTGTTCTGGCGGGGAAGAATCCGCACAATCCAGTCAACCAGCCGTCGACCTAGCTCCTCGGACGCCCCGTCACGAGCCAGCACACGAGCTGCCCGAGCGCGCACACCACCGCGACCAGACCGAGCGCGGCCAGCGTGAAGCCGGCGTAGGTTCCCCCCAGGAAATGCCAGCCCCTGGGTATTGCGTGGACGACGTTGACGTTGAAGCGTGGCGGCAGGAAGAGACGCGACACGAGGAGCGTCACGGCCAGCATGCCGAGCGCAGCGAGCCAGCCACGCCGCGCGAATCCCGAGCGCCATACTCCGTACAGCGCCGCGAGCATGCCGCCGACGTGTACGCCCCACGACGTCGGCAGAATGGTCGCCCCCGCCACGAAGCTGTCGACGAGCCACACCGCCGTTCCCGGCAGAAGCCACGTGAACGCCACCGCACACAGCGCCGGCGAACGCGCGATGATGCCCGGCGCGATCAGCAGCGCCGAGACGTTGCATACCCAGAACGCGTCGTACCAGCGCCCTGCGGAAATGTGCGCAGCGTCGTGAAGCAGGATCGCGAAGAACGCAAACCCGGCGACCGCGAAGTCGAGATACCGGAAGCGCGTCCAGGTGCCCATGTCAGTTGTCAGCTGTTAGCCGTTAGCTAGTAGCCAGACCCGCCGGGATGAATACCGCGGAGCGAACGCGGAGCCGCGCCGAGCGCGAGCGAGGCGCATCGGGGTGCGACTGTCGCACCCGCCCGCCCGGCAAGCCCCCGGCGGAGGATTCGGGCGGGGGTGGGTGGGCGGGACACAAACCATCCTGCGCCGATCACGAACGTCGGCGCGAATCTGCGCCAAAATTGTGGACACCCTGGGGTTCGCTTGCGGGCTACTTGTGTTCAGGGTGCAGTGGGTTCAGGGTTGACCAGACGGACAGGATCGGAAAGTCGAGCCGGTCCGCGCTGTTACCAATTCCTTGTGGTTTTTTGTTGCCCGACCCCAAGGGATTGGGGTACACCGGCAGCTCACTGAATGTTCTTCTCCTGCGCACGGATCCAGTGGCCCCATCACATGTTCAGGGTCATGTTGGACAGACGGTACTGAACAGCTTGGCAGCTTAGCGCCCGCCGCTGGCGCATGAGGGATGCGTCGGTAGGCCCGGCGAACAACACGGCCCCACAGACACCTTCCAAGGAGGTGCTGGGGACCGAGCAGGTCGTTTTTTTGTTTTGTGTGCCGCGGGCGGACGGGTTCCGCGCGCGCGCATGTGGTGCGGGCAGGCAGAGCCCGAGAAGGAGCGAGAGGGATGGCGCAATCGTCGATCGTAGGCCAGGGAGACAGCGTGAAGGGCAACATGGGCGAGCCTCCCCCGGACAAGCACACCGCGCCGGAATCCCGTCGCTCCACACGCAGCCGTCGCAGCCGCGCTGGTCTGACCTTCGATCGCCGCTACACCCGCTCCGGCCAGGATCCGATGGACGACGTCGTCTGGGAGCGCCGCCAGAGCGTGATCACCAATCCCGACGGTTCGGTCGTGTTCAAGATGGAGGGCGCCGAGATCCCGGCCGAGTGGTCGCAGCTGGCCACCGACATCGCGGTCAGCAAGTACTTCCGCAAGGCCGGGCTCCATGGCGACAAGACGCAGGGCGAGACCAGCGTGCGCCAGCTCGTGCATCGCGTCGCGCATACCATCCGCAACGCGGGCGAGGCCTTCGGCGGCTACTTCGCGTCGAAGAAGGACGCGGACACCTTCGAGGCCGAGCTCACGTTCCTGCTCGCCAACCAGTACGGCGCGTTCAATTCACCGGTGTGGTTCAACTGCGGCCTGTATCACGAGTACGGCATCGAGGGCTCCGGCGGCAACTGGGCGTACTCCCCCCGGTCCGACGCAATCGAGGAGACGGAGAACGCCTACGAGCACCCGCAATGCTCGGCCTGCTTCATCCAGGGTGTCTCCGATGATCTGATGAGCATCTACGACCTGATGAAGAGCGAGGCGCGGCTGTTCAAGTACGGCTCCGGCACCGGCTCGAACTTCAGCAACATCCGCGGCAAGCAGGAGAAACTCTCCGGCGGCGGCACGTCCAGCGGCCTGATGAGCTTCCTCGAGGTGTTCGACCGCGCCGCGGGCTCGACCAAGAGCGGCGGCACCACGCGCCGGGCCGCCAAGATGGTCTGCCTCGACATGGATCACCCCGAAATCGCGGACTTCATCAACTGGAAGGTGCGCGAGGAAAAGAAGGCCAAGGCGCTCATCGCAGCCGGCTTCGAGAGCGATTTCAACGGCGAGGCCTATCGCACGGTGAGTGGGCAGAACTCGAACAACTCGATCCGGGTGACCGACGAGTTCATGAAGGCAGCGCTCTCCGGCGGCAAGTGGCAGACGCGCGCCCGCACCACCGGCGAGGTCGTGGACACCTACGACGCCGCCGATCTGTGGCAGCAGATGGCCGAGGCCGCGTGGGCCTGCGCGGATCCCGGCGTGCAGTACGACACGACGATCAACCGCTGGCACACCAGCTCGAACACCGGCCGCATCAATGCTTCGAATCCGTGCTCGGAGTACATGTTCCTCGACAACACGGCCTGCAACCTGGCGTCGCTCAACCTGACCAAGTTCCTGCGGGAGGACGGCAGCTTCGACGTGAACGGCTACCGGCACGCCATCGAGCTGTTCTTCACGGCCCAGGAAATCCTCGTGGATTTCTCCAGCTACCCGACCCAGCCCATCGCGCAGAACTCACACGACTTCCGCCCGCTCGGTCTCGGCTACGCGAACCTCGGCACGCTGCTCATGCTGCTGGGCATTCCCTACGACTCGGACAAGGGCCGCGCCGTGGCCAGCGCGCTCACCGCCATCATGTGCGGACACGCCTACGAGACGAGCGCCAAGATGGCCCGCGGCAAGGAGCCGTTCCCCGGCTACGCGAAGAACCGCGAGCCGATGCTGCGCGTGATGCGCATGCACCAGGAGGCGGCCTACGCGATCAACCGTGACGAGTGCCCGGAATCGCTGTGGCGCGCGGCGTGCGAGGACTGGGACAGCGCCGTCAAGCTCGGCGAGCAGCACGGCTACCGCAACGCACAGGCCACCGTGCTCGCGCCGACCGGCACCATCGGGCTCTTGATGGACTGCGACACCACCGGCATCGAGCCGGACTTCGCGCTCGTGAAGTTCAAGAAGCTGGCCGGCGGCGGCTACTTCAAGATCGTCAACCAGTCGGTCCCGGCCGCGCTCGCCAAGCTCGGCTACCCCGAGATCCAGATCCGGGAAATCGTGGCCTACGTGTCCGGCACGAACACGCTGCTCGGCGCTCCGCATGTCGGCCGAGCTGAGCTCAAGCAGCGCGGGCTCACGGACGAGGACCTGGCCAAGATCGAGCAGGCCATCCCCGGCGTGTTCGATCTCAACCTGGCGTTCGCTCCGTGGGTGCTCGGGCGCGAGACCTACGAGCGGCTCGGCGTGGACGCCGAGCGCATGAGCAAGCCCGGATTCAATCTGCTCAAGCACCTCGGCTTCGGCGCGGCGGAGATCGAGGAAGCCAACGACGTGATCATCGGCCGCATGACGATCGAGGGCGCGCCCTATCTGCGCGACGAGCACTATCCGGTGTTCGACTGTGCGAACCGCTGCGGCCGCACCGGGCAGCGCTTCCTCGCTCCCATGTCGCATGTGCGGATGATGGCGGCCGCGCAGCCGTTCCTGTCGGGCGCCATCAGCAAGACCGTCAACCTGCCGAACGAAGCGACGGTGGACGAAGTCCGCGAGATCTACGAGGAGGGCTGGAAGCTCGGCCTCAAGGCGATCGCCCTGTATCGCGACGGATGCAAGGCGTCGCAACCGCTGTCCACGAGCAACAAGGAGCAGGACGAGAAGAACGAGAGCTCTGCCATCTCGACAGCGGTCGAAACGGCGCCGCTTTCGATCCGTCCGGAGGGCGCACGTGTGCGGCTTCCCAAGAAGCGTCGTGGGTTCACGCAGGAAGCGCGGGTCGGCGGGCACAAAGTGTTCCTGCGCACCGGTGAATACGAGGATGGCTCGCTCGGCGAGATCTTCATCGACATGCACAAGGAGGGCGCCGCGTTCCGCTCGCTCATGAACTGCTTCGCGATGGCGGTGTCGGTCGGGCTGCAGTACGGCGTGCCGCTCGAGACCTACGTCGAGCAGTTCACGTTCACGCGCTTCGAGCCGCACGGCGTGGTGCAGAACCACCCGAACATCAAGTTCGCGACCTCGATCGTGGACTACATCTTCCGCGTGCTCGGCGTGGAGTATCTGCAGCGCTACGACTTCGCACAGGTGAAGCCCTCCGAGGCGCCTGCAAGCATCGACGACCCGACCGGGCAGAGCCTGGTCGCGCCGGAAGCCGCAGCGGAGCCGCCTACCGCTCTGCCCTCGCTGCCGCCAGCCGCCCAGGCCGAAGGCAACGGGCAGGACATGCACGGCGCGCTCAGCGCCCAGCTGGAGGAGATGATGGGCGACGCGCCCGTGTGCGACTCCTGCGGGCACATCACTGTGCGCAACGGCGCCTGCTACAAGTGCCTGAACTGCGGCAATTCCATGGGCTGCAGCTAGGTCAAGATCCGGGCCGGCGGTCCAGGGGGTGGCCGCCGTGGACCACCCCCGGAGCGCATTTCTGGACGGTTTGGCCAGCTCAAGTGTCTAGAATGACACAACAAAGCGAAACGTTTTGAGCGGGCCGAAAGGCACCCGGGTCCCAGCGCGTTGTTTCTTCAGGAAGGCAACGCGCTGTGCATTTCGGTCGTCGGTCTAGTAAAACGAGGCGCCATGGGACAGAACGCGTGGACCAGGGTTCTTCCGTTCGCGGGTGTCGTGGTGCTGGCGCTGTTGGCCTGCAAGAAGAAAGACGACAGCGCGACCAGCGCAGCGTCGCAGTCGGCGGCGCCGCCTGCTCCGCCAGCTTCCATCGCACCGGCGGCCGAACCGAGCGAAACCGCGGCGGCTTCCGCGTCGGCGGCTCCGGCTGCACCGACGACCGCAGCAGCGCCCAAGGCAGTCGCGACGGCAAACGCGCCCACAGCGGCCACACCAACCGCGACCGCGTCCGTCGCTACGACCAAGACGCTGGCGGCCCCCACCAACAACTCGAGCTACCAGACCATCCAACGTTGCTGCAACGCTTTGACAGCAGCAGCAAAGAAGCCCGGACTCGCGCACAACAAGTACCAGGCCGCAGCAGCGGTATGCGCTGGGATCGCAGCCCAGGCCAAGAAGGGCGCCGCCAACCCGGCCGCAGCGCGAACCACCATCCGTGCGCAGCTGCAGGGCGTACCGGTACCCGGTGGTTGCTGAATCCAGACTCCACTACCAGACTCGACATGACGCGGGCGTTTCGCCCGTCCGGAGGATCGCGATGAACAAAGCCTCAGAGCCCCATAGCAAGTGGTCGCTACTCACACCCATCGTGCTGGGTCTGGCGCTTCCAGCCGTGGCGTCCACCTACATGGGCTGCAAGAAGGACGAGCCGCCTCCCCCGCTGCCCTCCGCTGCTCCCGCTGCGACGCCCAGCGCGCCGCTGGTGCTGACGCCGGAGGACGCCGGCGCCGACGCGCCCGCCGACGCCGACGCCGACGCCAAGAAGCCCACGGGCCACTACGTTCCCGCCGCCAGCCTGGCCAATTGCTGCGCAGCGCTCAGCCAGAACGCGCAGAGCGCACCGGACCCGATGACCAAGACGTACATGCTGCAGGCCGCCGGCATCTGCAGCGCAATGGCCGCGCAGGGCAAGAGCAAGAACGCCGCGGTCGGCGCCATCCAGGGCGCGCTCAAGGGCGCCGGAATGCCGTCGGCCTGCCGCTGATCGCGGGCCGCAGCTATCGATCCCGAGCGTAACGTCGCTCTGTCTTGTGGAGGACCACAAATGAACCAAGCCTCGCCATCCAGTAGCAAGTGGCTCCTGCCCATTGTCCTGGGCCTGGCGGTCCCGGTGCTCTCCTTCGCAGGCTGCAAGAAGGACAAGCCACCTCCGCCGCTGCCCGCGCCGCCTTCGGCCACGGCCCCGGCCAAGACACTGGAGCTCGCGCCGGAGGATGCCGGCGCCGACGCGCCGCAAGACGCCGACGCCGACGCCAAGAAGAAGAGCACCGGCGTCTATCACCCGAGCAGCCTGGCCAACTGCTGCGCGGCCTTGAGCCAGAACGCGCAGAGCGCGCCGGACCCGATGACCAAGACGTACATGCTGCAAGCCGCCGGCATCTGCAGCGCGATGGCCGCGCAGGGCAAGAGCCAGAGCGCCGCGGTCGGCGCCATCACCGCCGCCCTCAAGGGCGCCGGCTTGCCCGCTGCCTGCAAGTAACGCGCGCTCAACGCGCGAGGTGATCGAAGCCGCCGCTGAGCTCGCGCGCAGCGCCGTCGGCCTGTTCGAGCACGGCGCCCGCGCCGGCTTCGACGCGTCCGATCACGCGCGCCCAGCGCGGGCGCTTCGCGCGCGGGCCGGTGGCCAGGAGCGCGTAGTCCTCGCCGCCTTCGAGTGCGAGCGAAAGCGCGTCCTCGCCGATCAGCTCCGCGGCGCGTAGCAGATCGCCGGACAGTGCGCGCGCAAGCCGCGGCTGTTCGATCACGACGCGTACCGCGCTGGCTTCGGCCAGGTGTCGCGTGTCGCGGGCAAGGCCGTCGGACACGTCGATGCTCGCGCGGGCGCGATCGCGAAGCGCGCGACCCCGGGCGAGCAGTGCACGGGGCCTGCGCCACGCTTCGACGCAGCGCCGCTGCGCGTCGGCGTAGCTGCGTGTGCGCTGCATGCGTCGGCCCGTCGAAAGGAGCAACCAGCCGGCCCGCGCCAGCCCGACGTCGCCCACCAGCCACAGCTCGTCGCCCGCGCGGGCGCCGCTTCGCCGGAGCGGGAGCGGCGTTTCGCCGAGCACGGTCGTGGTGACGCCCAGCTCCGATCCGCGCGAGATGTTGCCGCCGACGATCGGGCATCCGAGCTCGCGCGACGCCGCGGCCTGTCCCTTGCCCAGCTCGCGAAGCTCGCGTTCCGCGAGGCGCGGAGGCAGGACGAGGCTCGAGAGCGCCGCCAGGGGCACCGCTCCCATGGCTGCGAGATCGCTGACCGCCGAGCCCAGAGAGCGGAAGCCGACATCGGCGAGCGAGAGGTAGCGCCGATCGAAATGGACGCCCTCGACGCAGGCGTCGACCGTCCACACCAATCGATCGCCCCCGGGAACGACGATCGCCGCGTCATCGCCGATGCCGAGCTCGATGCGGCGTCCGCGCGGGCTGCCCTGGGACAGCAGCCCGGCCAGCATCGCAATCGCGGCGCTCTCGCCTTGTGCGCGCGGACCGCGCCGTGCCCTTCGCGACGGCATCGACCCGGCTCAGGAGAGCGTGGCCCGGCGGCACGGGATCGTCACCACGAACACCGCGCCCTGCGGCTGGTTGTCCTCGATGCGCACCGTGCCGTCGTGTCCGTCAACGAGGCGTTTGACGATCGACAGCCCCAGCCCGGTGCCTCCCTGCTCGCGCGTCGAGCTGGAATCGACCTGGTAGAACGCGTCGAAGACGCGCAGCCGCTCGGGCTCGGGGATACCGATCCCCGTGTCCGCTACGCGCAGCTCCACCGCGGGGCGCCGGCTCGACAAGAGCACGACCGATTCGCCATCGGCGTCGGTCACGTCCATCATCGTGTGGGCGACCGCGAGCGTCACGCGCCCACCCTCTGGCGTAAACTTGATCGCGTTCTCGGTCAGGTTCAACAGCACCTGGCGGAGACGGTCGCCATCGGCCCAGAGAAGCGGCAAACCGCCCTCGATATCGACCGCGATCTCCACGTCCTTCTTGCGCGCTGTCGGGGTCAAGGTCTGCGCCACGTCCTCGACGATGGGAGCCACGTCGAGGCTCGCCTTGCGCAGGCTCATCGTGCCGCTCTCCAGCTTGGAGAGGTCCAGCAGGCCCTTGATCAGCTCGAGCAACTGCTCGCCCTTCTCGCGGATGGTGCCGACGAAATCGGACTGCTCTTCGGTCAGGTCGCCCGCGATGCCCTCGGCAAGCATTTCGCTGTAGCCGATGATGGACGTGAGCGGCGTGCGCAGCTCATGGGAAACGGTCGCCAGGAAGTTGCTTTTCAGACGATCGAGCTCCTTGAGCCGGTCGAACGCCTCCTGCAATCGCGCGTTCTTCTGTTGCAGCTCGCGATAGCTCTCGCGCACGGCCGCCAGATGCATGTTGCTGGTGAGCAGCGCCTTGTGGCCGCTGAACAGGATCAGGTCGAGCGCGCTCTTCAGGTGCTGCGCGATGCGACCCACCGTCTCCTGTCGCGCGCGCGGCATCTCCGCCATCAGCTGCTTGACCTTGGCGGCATCGATTTCCGCGTCGAGGGCCAGCACTGCCGGTGGAGGCTCGGTCGCCTCGGGCGGCAGGAACGGTCCCAGGATCATGCGACCGATCCGGCGACCGTCATAGCTGATCGCCATGATCTGGTAGACAGCTCCGGTGACGCACTTGTGCGTCGCCTCCCCGCCTGCGGTGGGATTGATGTTCTTGACGGCGTCGACCACCTCCGACAGAGCCTGTCGGCCACTGCGGAAGTTGTTCAGATACGTGTAGAGCGTCTGCTGCTCGCTGGCTTCCGCCAGGATCAGGCCCTGCGCGTCGAAGATGCGGAGCGGCACGCGGAAAAGCTCGTAGAAGCTCTTGGCCATGTCGCCAAGGGCCTCGCGGTCCACCAGCTCGTCGAACCGGATGTCCCCACCCAACATCAGCGTCTCGAGGTCGCGCTCGGGTGCGGGATTCGTCACGGCACCGCCTCCGGCCTGAGCACGTCGAGCGCGCCGCCGACGCAATCCCCTAGCAGCTCCGAGACGGGGCGCGTCTGGCCCAGGCTCTCGGCGACCTGGGCTAGAAATGCATCGGAGTCGAAGCCGAACTTCTTGTTGAGATCGTGCTCGGCGTCGAGCGCGCTCCAGGTCAGGTGCAGGAGCCCGACGAAGCTCTCGACCACGCCTTCGCCCCGGGTCGCAACGGCCAGATACGTCGGCTCGCGGCCCTGGGCCGCCAGTTGCGCAATCTCGTCGTCTCCACGGATACCCGCCAGGTCTCGCTTGTTGAACTGGATGACCAGCGGCATCTGCTTCAGGTTGAGTCCGCTGGACTTGAGGTTTTCCTTCAGGTCCATGAAGGACTCGGCGTTGTGCTGGGTTTCCTTGAGCTGCGAGTCGGCGATGAAGGCGATGCCGTCCGCTCCCTGCACGACCAGCCGGCGGGTCGAGGAGTGGATCACCTGGCCCGGGACCGTGAATACCTTCAAGCGCACCGATAGCCCGCCGGCATCGCGGAACGTCAGCGGCAAAAGGTCGAAAAACAGCGTGCGGTCGTCGCGCGTCTCGAGCGTCATCAGACGCCCGCTGGCGGACGGATCGGCGGCGTCGTGCAGCGCCTGCAGATTCGTGGTCTTCCCGCTGAGGGCCGGACCGTAGTAGACGAGCTTGATCGTGAGCTCACGCGCTGCGAAATCGAGCTGCACGGCACCTACCTTGGGAGGGGCTGGCCCCGCCGGCTACGGCCCGGAAAATCGGGTGTGGGCACGGAGCAGAGTTGCACGAATCCCGGAGGTTAGCGCAGCCCGAACCCGGAAACCAAGCCCCCAGGCCGCCCTCGCACCCGCGAGGCTCGTCGCAGGTATGATGCGCCCGCCATGAGCCACGTTCTAGTGCTCCTGTGGCTCGGGACGAGCTCGGCCCGGGCGGCTCACCAGCCGGATCTCGACTCGTGGCAGCGGGCGCGCCAGGTCGCCTTCGAAGCGCCCGCGGCGGACGGGTCTTCCCCGCATGGATATGACCGAGCCCTGGCCGATCGCATCGAGAAGCTTCTCGACGAAGCACGCATCGCCGCAGGCTCCCTGGACGAGAAGACGGCGCTCTCGCGGCTCGCGGTCGTCGGTCGCCTGCTGCATGCGCATCCCGAGCTTCCCCAGGCTGCGTGGCTGCTGGCCGAGCGCCTCGAGGTTGAAGCCGATGTCTACGATCGGCAACCGGACGGAACCGCACGCGCAGCAAAGCTCCGCGCTCGGGCCCGCTCGCTGGAGGGCCGCCGCGCGCTGTCGTACACGACGGCGACCGAAGAGAACGGCGCGGATCGGAAAGAGCCAGCGCCGAAGCCGGAGCCATCCGCCGGAGCCGCCGCGCCAGCGCCGCAAGCCAGGCAGCAGCTCACGGCCGAAGGGCTGTTGCGCGGCGATTCGCTGTACATCGATGCGAGGCGCGTGGCGGCGCGCTTCGCGCTCGCGCCGGGCGAACATCACGCGCGCGTCGTGCGGCGGGGTCGCGCCGTGTGGGCCGGCTGGGTCCGCGTCGCCGCTGGCGCCACAAAGCTGCAGCTGCCGGTTCCGGCGCCGGTGGCGTGCAGCCTCGCCGATCTCGGCGGCGCACACCTGGACGGTTCACGCGTCGTTGCGCACAACGTGCGCTGCCGGCACTGGGCCGTCGCCGTCCCCGCCGCGCACAACGACGGCGTGCGCGTGGCGACCTGCAACGGGTCGAGCTGCGGTCCACTGCTCGACTGGCAGCAGGGATTCGGAAAGGACTTCACGGGGCCCGCCCAACCCGCGGAACGTCACCGCTGGCCCGGCTGGGCTACCTACTTCCTGGCGGGCGTCGGTATCGCAGCGACCGCCGGCATCGTGATGTGGCGCACCGGCGCGTTCGAACAATCCGGCACGCCCCACACGGTATGGAAGTACCAGGCGCCGCTGCGGTTCTAGCCGTGGGGCCGCCAGCGGATCCGGGCCTCGGCTATCGCTTCAGCGACGCGGCGCTTGGCGGGACCGCCCGGAAGATCGCGCCGCTCGACCGCCTGCGCCGGGTCGAGCACTGCGCCGATCGCCTCGCCGGAGAGCGACGGGTGCGCGGCAAAAAGCACGTCCGCCGGCAGCGCGCCAAGCTCCACGCCGCGCGCTTCCGCCTCGCGCACCAGGTGTCCCACGACGTGGTGCGCCTGGCGGAATGGCAGCCCCTGCTGAACGAGGAAATCGGCCAGATCGGTCGCGCACAGGTGCCCGCTGTCGAGCGCAGCCCGCATGCGATCGGCGTTGAAGGTGGCCGTCGCGATGGCGCCGGTGAGCGCTCCGAGCGACAGCAGCGCGCTCTCCACTGCGTCGAAGATCGGGCGCTTGTCCTCCTGCAGGTCGCGCCCGTAGCCGAACGGCAGGGACTTCTCCAGGACCAGCAGGGTCGTCGCGCTGCCCACCATGCGCGCGGCCCGGCCGCGCACCAGCTCGCCCACATCCGGGTTCTTCTTCTGCGGCATCATGCTGGAGCTGGTCGAAAACGCGTCGCTCAGCGTCAAGAACCCGAACTCCTGGCTCGACCACAGCACAAGCTCCTCGCCGACGCGCGACAGGTGCACGCCGAGGATCGCCAGCGCCGACGCTGCCTCCATCAGGAAGTCGCGGCTGGCCGTCGCATCGATGGAGTTCTGCATCGGGCGCTCGAAGCCCAGCTCCGCGGCGACGCCCTCGCGATCGAGCGGAAAGCCGCTGCCCGCCACCGCGCCCGCGCCCAGCGGCGATTCGTTCAGCCGCTCGAGTGCGTCCCGCAGGCGGCCCCGGTCGCGCCACAGCATCTCCTGCCACGCCATGAGGTGATGCGAGAGCCGGCTCGGCTGGGCACGCTGCAGGTGCGTGTACGCCGGCATCAACGTGTCGAGCTCGGCCTCGGCGCGCTCGATGATCGCCAGCGCGAGCGCGTCGAGCGCGTCGAGCGTCTCGCGCAGGCGCCGCCGCGTCCAGAGCCGCAGATCGGTCGCGACCTGGTCGTTGCGCGAGCGGCCGGTGTGGAGCTTTCCGCCGATCGGCCCGCAGATCTCGATCAGGCGGGCCTCGATGTTCATGTGGACATCCTCCTTTTCCGGATCCCACTTCATCTCGCCGCGCTCGATCTCGCGCGCCACGCGCTCGAGCCCGCTGACGAGCTGTTCAGCTTCCTCGTCGCTGATCACGCCCGCGCGCGCGAGGCCGCGGGCGTGCGCTGTCGAGCCCTGGATGTCCTCGCGCCATAGCTCGCTGTCCACGTCGACGCTGGCGCCCAGCCGCTGCATGGCCTCGTCGACCGCCACCGGCAGCCGGCCGCCGCGCGCACCGCCCTGATCGCTCATGCGCCGCTTATGACACGCTGTCGCTGGCGCCGGAAGCCGCCTCGGCGTCCGGCGCAGCGACGCGGCCGAGCGCCTCGCGCAGCTCCGCAAGCCGCGCCTGGACGGCGGTCAGCCGCTCGGCGTCGCGGTCGCACGCGGCCTTTTCGGCTTCCACGTCGCCCGCGCCGTCGTCACGCTCCCGCCGCACGGACTGGAGCACGTCGATGATCTCACGGTGCAGCTCCTGCCCGGCCGTCACGACCCAGGCGTCCAACCGCTCGGCAAAGGCCTCGACCAGCTCGTCGATCTTCGGCGCCACCTTCGCGGCTGCGTCGCGCAGCACCGACGGCGCGAGCTCCAACGCCCGCTTGCGCACTTCGCTCTGCACGCGGTCCTTGCTGTACAGCGCCAGGACGGGCG
This sequence comes from uncultured delta proteobacterium, assembly GCA_963826085.1. GTDB lineage: Bacteria > Myxococcota_A > Polyangia > Polyangiales > Polyangiaceae > CAWDXG01. Next base: position 60,244 of record CAWGVN010000004.1, read on the forward strand.
CCGCGACCAGCAGGATGCCGCCCAACATGGCGTTGGCGAACAGCACGCCGAGCCCCACGCTCAGCACGGCAAACACGCCGACGTCGTAGACGAAGCTGTCGACCTCGATCGACGGCGTCGTGATGTCGCCGCCCATGGCATCGCCCAGGCGCCTGCCGGCGTCGTGCGCATCGTCGCGCACCAGCGCGACCATGCGCTCGGCCAGCTGTTCGAGCGATTGCGCGATCTCGTCGGTTTCGGCCTTGGCCCAGTCGCGGAACGACTGCTCGAGGAACGCGCCCAGGTGCTGCTTCAACTCGTCCGCCGAGGCGCGCTCGACGATGGCCGGCAGCTGCCGCACCACGTCGTCGCAGAAGTGATCCAGATCGCGGCGCGCCCAGGCCTTGATGGCGCCGCACTCCTCGCGGATGGCGAGCCGCCGCTTCTCGATCGTGTCCGCGTGGCCCGCGAGATCGCGCTCCAGAAGCTCGATGCGCCGCGTGATCTCCTCGGCGCTCATGGTCGCGGCGCGGCGTCTCGCGTCGATGCCGCGGCCGAGCACGCCGGCGGCCGCCGAGCCTTCAGACAGGGCGTTGTCGAGCAGAATGCGGCCACGCTCCTCCGCCAGGAAGCGGGTCAGGTGCTCGACCAGCCCGGGCAGTCCGCTCTCGTCCCGGCGACCGGAGAGCGCCGCCTGCGCGCTGATCGCGAACACAGGCGGATCGGCAACCAGCTCGCCGAGCTGCGACCGCACGTATTCCACGGCCTCGGTCCGCTCCTCGGCCGACCAGATGTCGGTCTTGGCCACCACGAACACGATTTTGTCCCGGCTCTTGCCGATGATCTGCTTCTCGAGGAACTGCCGCTCGCTCTCCTTCACGGGCTGCCCCGCGTCCAGCACGAACAGCACCGCGTCGGAGCGCGGGATGTAGTCGTAGGTGATCTCCGCACGCGTCAGCGAAAGGTCGTTTACGCCGGGTGTGTCGACCAGCACGATGCGGTCCTTCAACAGCTCCGCCGGATAGCCGACCTCCAGGTAGCGCACCGGGTCAGCGCGTCGCTTGCCGCCGACCGAGAAGCTCTTGACCTCGTCGAAGGGCAGCAGCTCCTCGTCGCCCGACTCCAGCACGGCGCGCGCCCGCGGCTGGTCGGCGTGGACCAGATGGTGGATGACGGCCGTGGTCGGCGTGACGCCGACGGGCAGCACCGACTTTCCGAGCAGCGCGTTCACGAACGTGGTCTTGCCGTGGTTGAATTCGCCCACCACCACCAGGTGGAAGCGATCCGCCTCGAGCTTCTTCACGACATCCACGCCGACGCGCTCGGCCAGCGACCGCGCGCCGACACTCCCGGCGACGCCACACAGCTCCTTCAGCGCCTCGACCACCTCGAGCTTCCGCTCGCGGAATGCTTCGAGCATTCAGACCTCCAACCGCGATTCCACTCCGCCGCCATTTACCGGCGGCGACATCCCACAAGAAGCGCCGACGACCGCAGCGTCGTGGGTGCCTCCCGCCGGGAAAGTCCGTTCTGACACTTCGTCTTGTGGGCGTTCGGGACCCCAATCCCGAACGCGGCGACCCGAACCGTCGGCGCGATGAATGGCACTGGCATTCTGTCCGGTCAACTATCCCTCCGTCTTCCCAGGGACCGACCTCAGCCGACCACCTTGATGATGTCGTGCACTTTCTCGTCGACTTCCTGCATGCTGAGGCCGCCGTCGCCGAGCCCCGCCCGGTGGCGGTACAGCTCGCTGTCGCCGAACACACGCAGCGCCAGCACGCGCTTGGGCAGCCACGGGTGCGTGGCAAAGACCTCGCCGTAGCGGCCGATGCTCTCTTTCGCTTCCTCGTGCTGCTCGAGGAAGGCCTCGATGTTCAGCTGCTCGTACAACTTGTGCGAGCCGAGCGCGAGCTTGGTCAGCGCGCGCAGCGCCACGTCCAGGTCCCCTGTACAGAGCGCGCCGGCGCGGTCGCAGGTGATCTCGGCGCGGCGCGACCAGGCGCGCAGCGCAAGCAGCGCCGGCAACCCGATCGAGCGCACGAACAGCCCCGCCATGTGCGTCAGGTAGTGGAGCGCCGTCAGGTACACCACGTGGTTGTTGTGGATGTGGCCGCACTCGTGGCCAATGACGCTGGTGAGCTCCTCGTCGGAGAGGTGGTCGACCAACGCGGAGTTGATCATGATGAACGCGTCGTCGTTGGTGCCGTAGGTCGCGCCGTTCAGGTACGGGTTGTTGACGACGTAGAGCGTCGGCGTCGCGATGCCGAGCGTCTTCGCGCAGCCCTCGGCCACAGCGTGCACGCGCGGGAACTGCCGCGGGCCCACCTTGACGGCGTGGCCGAGCAGCTCCGCCTTGCCGACGTTCTTGAATAGCCTCACGCCCGCCGCGACGGCCAGCTCGACCGGCTTCATGCGCTGGAACGCATCGCGGGTGGTGCGGTCCGACACATAGGCATAGGCGTGGCTGTCGTCGTTCACGGCCCCGGGCCGCTCGGCCCGGCGCTGGTTGACGAAGCCCTCGAAGTCCAGCTCTCCAACTCGCGCCACGTTTGTTTCCGTTCCGCTAGGCGCGGCGTGCCGCCAATCGGCCGCTCCGCGTCGTCGTGAAACGTACCTTTGCCGGGCTAGCGGCGCAATCCGGCCACGGCGCGGTCGATCGCGCCTCTTTCCAGGTCCTCCAGCCGCGCCAGGAAGCGCCGGTAGTCGCGCACGGGCGGCTTTCCCTCCGGCGCGCGCATGGCGAAGTCGGTGATGCGTGTCGTCGCGAACCTGAGGCACGCGATGGCGCCCTCGACGACAAGCGCGTCGAGCTCGCGCCCCTCGAGCGGCCGGACAGCGTGGTAGCTCGAAAGCAGCGCATCCACCAGCTCCGGCTCGAAGCGATCGGAAAAGCACCACGCGAGCAGCGTCACCATCACATCGTACGCGAACGCCCCGCGCGCCGCGCTCTCGAAGTCGATCAGCGCCAGGATGCTGCCGTTCGCCCAGAGCACGTTGTCGCGGAAAAGGTCACCGTGGATCATGCCCTGCGGCAGATCCGGATCGCGCAGCGGCGCGTAGTGCGCGAGCTTGTCGCGGATGCCGGGGACGGCCGCCGCGAGGGGGGGCGGCGCCTCGCGCGCGATGTGCTCGAGGCGGGCCTCGATGTCCACAACGCGGAACCTGCCTTCGCCCGCCACGCGCACGCCGCTCGTATGCACCTGCGCCAGCGCCGTCCCCACCGCGCGCGCCGCCGCGGCGTCGACGCGCGCCTGGCACAGCAGGGTGCCGTCGATCCACGGATAGATCGCCACCGGCTTGCCGGCGTGCTCCGCAATGTAGCCTCCTTCGAGCAACTCGATGGGCGACGGCGTCGGTACGCCCGCTCCGGCCAGCGCGTGCGACAGCTGCGCCTCGGTCCAGGCGCCGCGGGCGTCCTGCTCCTCGTAGATCCGCGCGAAGAACCCGCGCCCCCCCGCACTCGACAAGCGGAAATTCGAATTCACCGACCCCGCCGAGAGCGGCTCCACCTCCGCGACCTCGAGCCCGTACGCCGCGGCGATGCGCCGGGCATCTTCGAGCGGGAGCGGAGTCAGGCGGGCCATCGCTGGGACTATACCCGGTTCTCCACGGGCCGTTTCGCGGCCCGCCCTCTCGACGGGGGCCGGCAGGGTGCTAGATTAGGGGGCGGCCGCATCGCGCCACTGAATGACCGAAATCCACGGGAATACCACGGGGCTTGCCCCCAGCGCGCTTTCGGCCCTGCAGCGCATCTACCGCCGCCGCGTCCCGCTGGACCGGATCGCGACGCCGGAGCTCGTGCGATCGCTCGCCGAGGCCTCGCGGGAGACGAAGCGCCAGGTGGGCGCGCTGGTGCACCGCTCCGGGCAGGTCGACACGGTCATTGTCGGCACGGCAACCGGGCTGATGCTGCCGGACATCGGGCGCCTGCGCGCTGCACAGGGCCGCTTCCGCGCGCTCCGGCTGGTGCACACGCACCTGTACGGGGAGCCGCTCACGCGCGACGACCTCACCGACCTGACGCGCCTGAGGTTGGATCTGGTCTCGGCCATCCTGCTCTCGCCCGAGGGCGAGCCGCGCTCGATGACCTGGGCGTACAACGTGCCCGTCCACGGCGCGTCGCAGCCCTACGAGGTGGTCGGTCCCCTGCCCTACGGCCGCGAGCAGCCGCACTTCGGCGAGCTCATCGCGTCGCTGGAGGCGGAGTTCGCGCGCGAGGCGCGCCTTTCCGAGGTGCGCGCCAAGGACGGCCGCGCCATGCTCGTCCACGTCGGCGACAAGCGCCGCCGAGGCGCCATGCGCCGCGCCGAAGCGCGCCTGGCCGAGCTCGAGAGCCTGGCCGAGACGGCTGGCGTCGTGGTCATCGACAAGGTCATCCAGCTCCGCGACCGGATCGACCCCAAGTACGTGCTGGGCAAGGGCAAGCTCGACGACGTCGTGATGCGCGCCATCGAGCACGATATCGAAACGCTGATCTTCGATTGCGATCTGACGCCCGCGCAGGCCAGCGGCATCGCCGCCATCACGGATCTGAAGGTCATCGACCGCACGCAGCTCATCCTCGACATCTTCGCGCAGCGCGCCGAGACCCGGGACGGCAAGCTGCAGGTCGAGCTCGCGCAGCTCAAGTACACGCTGCCGCGGCTGGGCCAGCGCGACGACGCGCTCAGCCGGCTGACGGGCGGCATCGGCGGGCGGGGCCCCGGCGAAACCAAGCTCGAGATCGGACGCCGCCGCGCACGCGAGCGCGTCACGCGGCTGGAAAAGGAACTGAAGACCCTCGGGAAAAAGCGCGCCGAGCGCCGCCGCCAGCGCACGCGGAGCGACGTGCCGGTCGTGGCCATCGTCGGCTACACCAACGCCGGCAAGAGCACGCTGCTCAATACGCTGACCCAGGCCGGCGTGCTGGCCGAGAACAAGCTGTTCGCCACGCTCGATACGCGCGCGCGCCAGCTCCGCCTGCCCGACAGCCGCCTGGCGATCCTGACCGACACGGTCGGCTTCATCCGCGAGATGCCCAAGGACCTGTTTGCGGCCTTTCGCGCCACCTTCGAGGAGGCCGCCGACGCCGACCTGCTGCTGGAAGTCGTCGACGCCTCCGACTCCGAGCACCCCGAGCACACCGCAACCACTGCCAAGCTTCTCGCGGAGCTTGGTCTCGACCGCATCCCGAAGCTGATGGTGCTCAACAAGGTGGACGCGCTACCGGCACCCGAGCGGCACGTGCTCGAGCAGCAACCAGGCGCCGTCACCGTGTGCGCGCTGCGCCGCGATACAACACGCACGTTGCTCCGCCGCATCGGCGAGGAGCTCGAGCGCGCCGGAAGGCTGGCGCCGGCGCCCTATCCCACCGAGCCGCCTGCCGCCGAGCTCGACGCGCACGCGTGAATCAGACGCGGATGACCGCGCTGCCCCAGTGCAGCCCGGCGCCGAGCGCGAGCAGGCACACGAGCTGACCCTTCTTCAAGCGGCCGTCCTTCCGCATCTCGTCCATCAGAATCGGGATGGTGGCGGCGGAGGTGTTGCCGTAGCGCGCGATGTTGGACGGCACCTTTTCAACCGGCAGCCCGAGCTTCTCGCGCACGGCGTCGTTGATGCGGTCGTTGGCCTGGTGGGCGATGAACCAGTCGATCTGGTCGAGCCGCACCTTCGCCGTCGCACAAGCTGCGCGCACCGAGCGCGGCAGCTTGGTCACCGCGTGCTTGAACACCTCGCGGCCGTGCATGGCCGGGATCATCGCGTCCTCGTCCACTGTCTGCTGCGAGACGAACGGCCGCTGACGGAACCCCGCAGGGATCAACAGCTGGTCCACGTAGCGCCCGTCGGTATGCAGGTCGACGGACAGGACGCCGCTTTCGTCCTCGCTCTTCTCGACCACCAGCGCACCCGCGCCGTCGCCGAAAATGATGGCGAGGCTGCGGTGATCGGTCGCGCGCTGCCAGTCCTCGGCGCTGGGGCGCCGGTCAGTTTCGCCTTCCAGGATATCCCAGTCGCGCCAGGGCATGAAGCCGGCATGCGCCTCCGAGCCCACGATCAGGATCGTGCGCGCCGCTCCGCTCTTCAAGAGCGAGTCGGCCACCTGGAAGCTGAAGATCATCGCGGCGCATTGCGTCCTGAGATCCAGCGCCGGAACTCCCACGCAGCCGAGCTGCGCGCCGAGCAGCGTACCCGACCCCGGAAAGATGTGATCCGGCGTCATGGTGTTGAAGAGGATGTAGTCGATGTCCTCCGGCGCGCGGCCCGCGGACTCCAGCGCGGCGCGTGCGGCGGGGAGCGCCAGATCCGACACGCCCTGCCCCTCCGGACAGAAGTGGCGCTGTACGATCCCGGTGCGCTGGCGGATCCAGGCGTCATTGGTATCCATGACGCGCGCGAGATCGTGGTTGGTGTACGGACGACCGGGCAGGTAGCGCCCCGACCCGATGATGCCAAGACCAGACATATGGACTCCCCTCTAGCGGGGTAGGGAAAAGGACGCGCACCGCTGTAGCCGAGCGGAAGCGGTTCGTCACGCGGCGTTTTGGTTGAACCACTGCCGCAGCGTGGTTCAACCAGTGACTTCCGGAGGCCGGTCTCAGGCGCGTTCGTCGTCGCGCCGCGGGCGCCGATTGCAGTCGAGAATGCGCTTTCTGACGCGCACGGCGTCCGGCGTCACCTCGACCAGCTCGTCGCGATCGATGAACTCCAGCGCGCTCTCGATGTCGAGCAGGTGCGGCGGCGCCAATATCACGTTTTCGTCACGGCCCGCCGCGCGGATGTTGGTGAGCTTCTTCTCACGCGTGACGTTCACGTCGAGGTCGTTGGCGCGGTTGTGCTCACCGACAATCATACCCTCGTACACCTGCGCGCCCGGGCCGACGAACAAGACGCCGCGCGGCTGCATGTGAAACAGGGCGTAGGGCGTGGTGCCGCCTGCGCGGTCGGCGACGATGGCGCCGTTCGAACGCCGCAGCATCGGCCCGCGATACGGCTCCCAGCCGTCGAAGAGCGTGTTCAAAAGCCCCGTGCCGCGCGTCTCGGTCAAAAACGACGAGCGAAAGCCGATCAGGCCGCGCGACGGCACGCGGAACTCCATGCGCGCGCGGCCGAAGCCGAGGTTGCTCATCTTGATCATCTGCCCGCGCCGCTCGCCGAGCCGCGTGGTGACGGCGCCCACGTACTCGTCCGGCACGTCGACCACCACGCGCTCCACCGGCTCCGAGCGCTTGCCGTCGATGTCGCGCGTGACGACCTCGGGCATGCCGAGCGCGAACTCGTAGCCCTCCCGCCGCATCGTCTCCGCCAGGATCGCCAGCATCAGCTCGCCGCGGCCGTAGACCATGAACGTGTCCGGCTCGTCCGTGGGCTCGAAGCGCAGCGCCAGATTGCGGCGCGCCTCGCGCTCCAGCCGCTCGCGCACGTGGCGCGACGTGACCCATTTGCCCACCTTGCCGGCAAAAGGCGACGTGTTGACCAGGAAGCTGATCTTGATGGTCGGCTCCTCCACCTGGATGCGCGGCAGCGGATCGGGATGCTCGGGATCGGTCACGGTGTCGCCGATCTGCACTTCCTCGATGCCTGCTATGGCGACGATGTCACCCGCCTGCGCCTCCTCGATCTTCACGCGCTTCATGCCCTCGAACGAGAACAGCGTGCTGATCTTCTCCGCCTTCACGCCGCCCTCGTGCAAGAGCGCCACCTGCTGCCCTGCGCTGACCCGGCCGCGCGCCACGCGTCCGATGCCGAGCCGTCCGACGTAGTCGTCGTGCTCGGTGTTGTGGATCAGGAGCTGCAACGGCCCGTCCACGTCGCCGCCGGGCGGCGGCACGCGCTCGGCGATCATCTCGAACAGAGGCGCCAGGTCGTTGTTGTCGTCGCTGAGCTCGCGCCGCGCCAGCCCGTTCTTGCCGATCGCGTACAGCACCGGGAAGTCCGCCTGCTCGTCGCTCGCCTCCAGGTCGCAGAACAGGTCGAACACCTCGCTCAGGACCTCGTCGGGCCGGGCGTCGTGCCGGTCGATCTTGTTGATCACGACCAGGATCGGCAGCCCGAGCTCGATGGCCTTCTTCAGGACGAAGCGCGTCTGCGGCAGCGGCCCCTCGGCCGCGTCCACGAGCAGGAGCGCGCCATCCGCCATCTTCAGAGTGCGCTCGACCTCGCCGCCGAAATCGGCATGGCCGGGCGTGTCGATGATGTTGATGTGGTAGCCCTTCCAGCGAACGGATGCGTGCTTGGCCAGGATGGTGATGCCCCGCTCGCGCTCGAGGTCGTTCGAGTCCATGACCCGCTCCTCGACCGCCTCGTTGGCGCGGAACACGCCCGTCTGCCTCAGCATCGCGTCGACCAGCGTGGTCTTGCCGTGGTCGACGTGGGCAATGATGGCGATATTACGGAGCTTGTCGCGGTCGGTATCGGGCATGTGGGGGGCGAACCGCTAGCGTGCCGCGGGGGTTTGCGCAAGGGCGTGGGGGCTTCGGGGGTCCTGGCAGCCGCTCGGCCGCACGGATACGCCACGCTCGCGCCGCCCACCCCGGCCCAGCTTCGTCAGAAAGTCCGCAACCCGCCGCTGCGCCGCCCGAACAGGCAGGCATGCGTCAGCCCGCCCTCCGGTGGTCCCTCGCGTTCATCGCCTGCCTCCTGCCGCTCCTGACCAGCGGCTGCTCCGGACCTCTTTCCCCGGCGATGCACGAGTTCAAACGGGCCCGCTATCCGGAGGCGGTGAGCGAATTCCGGCGGATCGCGCCGGACTTCCCCGGGTGGAGCGCGAAGCGCCGCGTGCGCTACGCGCTCTACCGCGGGCTGACGCACCTTTCTCTCGGCGAAGCCCCGGCCGCCAACTACTGGCTCGGCTACGCCAAGGCGCTCGACGAGCGTGATCCCTCGCTGCTCGAGCCCGCAGACCGGGGCCGGCTGCTCTCCGCATGGCGCAGCATGGGCCACATGGACGGCGAGGACAGCGTGCGGCTCGTCGCGCGACGGCGCTGAGCGTCCGCCGCCTACTGCTTCAGCGCTTCCGGCACCCGGCTGAGCGCGCTGTGCACGGCTGCGTTCATCGCGTCGATCTCGGCCTCGCGCGTGCGGCGGGCGCCGTCGAGGGCTTTCGCGCTGCCGTGCAGGATCGCGTGCAGCTCGCCGCCGCGCGCGCGGCGCAGCGTCGCCGACACGACACAGGTAGCCTCGGTGCCGTCGCTGCGAGCAGCAGCCCGCACGCGGATCAGCGCCGCGGAGAGCACGAAGCGCTCGCGAGTCCGCGCCTTGCCGAAGTCGATGTGGGACAGCTCGCGCTCCACCGCCTGCCGGAACTGCGGCATCAACGGCTTGCCCGTCGCGTGCGCTGTCACCTCGCCCAGCGCCACCGGCCGCTGCCCCCCGTCCGCCGGCGCCGCGATCAAGAGCGTCGAAGCGAACAACACTGCCCCCAGAACAGATCCCGCACGTCGAGGCCCACGCATGCTCGCGCCTCCCTTCAATAACCGTGATGCCGTCTCCGACCGCGGCGCTGTGCCGGGGCACTCCGGAGAGGGCTCGTTCTGTGCGGTATCAGAGCGCGGCGCGAAGGGACAAGTTCGCGACGCCAACGGACCGGTCCGGTCACCGGAACCCGAACGCGCAGTGCATCGAGTCGGACGCAGCGCTCACGGCAACGCCATCCAGGCTCCGGCGGGCGACGGCGCACCAACCGTTCATGGTCACGCACCAGTCACGACGCGTTCGTAGGGTCGCTCGTAGCCGGAGGAACGACACCATGAAGGCACAATGGAGCCCTGTCCTGCGCGGCGTGGCGGGCGCCGCTCTGGCCGCCGTGGGCGCCGCTGCCGCCTGCTCGACCGCAAATTCGTCCCGGGACATCGGTTCCAGCGGAAAGCCGCTGGAGCTCGCCGCCGCGACCGGCACGAGCCGGCTTTGCGTCGACCCGCCGGGCGAAACCACGCCGGCGACGGACCCGCCCGTGCCGGCGCTGCCCACGCTCGCGGGAACGCTCACCAACGCCGGCACGACGGCGGACTTCTCTCGCTCGACGAGCGACCGGGCGCGCGTCTTGATCCCGTTGGGTCCTCTCGACACCGGGACGGGCACGATCGATGTGCCGCTCGCGGGGCGCGTGTTCCGCGTACAGATCGATCCCGCCAAGGTGCGCGAGGACGGTCGGCTGGTCACGCTGTCGAGCGGCGGCGCGCCGCTCGGCAGCCTTGACCTTGAAGTCACCTACACGTTCCGCGGCGCGCGGGATACGCGCAGCATGGGCATCTCGAAAGCGGCCTTGATCGACGACCTGAAGGGCACGCAGTCCGACACCTACGCGCCGAGTCTGTGGTTCACGGACGTCGCCGGGTCCTGCACGGAAAAGGCGCTCCTGCACTTCGGGCCCTTCCCCGCAGACATGCCGCCGCTGAAGTTTCCGGAGATCGACGGCTGCGGGGACCGCTGCGAGCGTGTCGCCGCGACATGGGTCCACGTGCACCTCGACGTGTGGCGCGCCAACCAGATGGTCGCGGTGCTCGAGAACCTGGACAACGATGCGCAGCGCTCCTGGGCCTGGAAACAGCCCGGCATCGACAAGGACGGCAACTCGATCCAGAAGACCAGCTTTGCCTACTGGTTCGGCGCGTGGGACCCCGATCGCTACCACGCGATCGCCGAAACGTTCGGCAAGTACTGGCACGTTGTTCTCGCGAACAAGGTCCTGGCGACGACGCTCGAGATCAATTGCCCCCACGTGGTGCCGGCGCAGGGCGACGCGGGCGCCTACGACTGGCCGAGCGCCGTCAACCTGTGTTTCGACGACAACCCTCCACTCGGTCATCACGGCCTCATCGGAACGGTCAGCTTGTGCGAGGACGCGTTCACCCAGCCCGGGTGCAGCGGCGACCCCTGGACCAAGACGCTATCGTCGACTCTTCATCACGAGCCGCTGCACTGGCAAACGACGACTCTGCACGGTGTGAAGGTGATCAAGGACATGGTGACGCACTGGCACGGGTCCTACTGCCTGTCGAGCCCGGAAACGGAGCTGCTGTACTGCGAGGACCGCGACCAGCACTTCGTGAACTACGGCGAACAGTGCAAGCACCTCGACAAGCTGGCGACGAAAGTCGACGTGTACCGGATGTTCACGCAGTACATCGGCGACCTGGTCTTCAACGGCACGCTGGTGGAATGGCCGAAGCCCGCTCCCCCGACGCCCAAGCCCCCCGAGTGCGTAGGCGACCCCGGTTGCCTGTGTCCGACGGGGCAGTCAGCGCCCGACGGCGACTGGTCACCGGATTCGGCTTGCCAGGATGGCGACAATCCCGTCGTGTGTATGAAGACGAAATTCAATGCCAGCGACACGGTCGGCATCTGCACCGACTGCGGCAAGCTCCGCGGTCCTGGCTGCCCGTGCAACGATCTGAAGCTGCCCTGCCAGCAGGGCCAGTGTTGGGGCGATGACACCTACGGCACCTACGCTGCAATCGGTACGTGCTATATGGATCCGCCGCCCGCGTGGGGGTGCCTGGCCAATTGCGAAAAGCTGATGGGCAAGGGCGCGTTCTGCATGCACGACCACCCCGACCATGCGCGTTGCGTTCCAGTGGGCACGACCGTTCCGGAGGCCAGCAACTGCTGGTGGGACGGGGGCCACATGGACCCGAAAACGCTGAAGTGCACCAAGGCCGCGCAGTGCTCGACGCAAACGTCGTGTCAGAGCCTCGGCTATCCGGCGTACTACACCTGCGACTACGACGGGCGCTGCATCCCGGATCCGTGAGCCGCAGCTTCCATGGCCGCGGAGCCCATGTTCGAGACCTGCCATGGCCCACCCGCGCGCCTGGGCCGAACGACGGCTACACGGCGACCTCGAACCTGTCGGGAATGGATCTGGCGCTGGACCTGCGACTGTGGCCTCGGCCGGCCACGTCGCCCGCCGCGGACGGAACTCCGCCTCGTCGCACGAGCCGCCGGCGGATCGGGCTGCTCTACGTGGCCCGAGGCCGGCGCGAGCGTGGCGTGCGTGTGCCGTGGAGCGGCTGCCAGGACCCCCCGATCGTCCTGGCTCTCCGCGGGATTTGTCGGGGCGGGCAGATTCGAACTGCCGACCTCACGGACCCGAACCGTGCGCGCTGCCAAACTGCGCTACGCCCCGTTGCCCTCCGGGTTGTCTGCCCCGGCGGGCGCGCGAGATTGTTCCGTACAAGGGGTTCTGTCAAGCAGAGCGGAGGGCCGTGGAGGCCATCCGCTCTGCCCGCCGCCGCCCGCGCGCGGCAGCTCGCGAGCACCCGCCTACTGTTCCGCCTTGTGCTTCTTCAGCGCCTCGGTCAGCTCCGGCACGGCCTGGAACAGGTCCGCCACCAGGCCGTAGTCGGCGATCTGGAAGATCGGCGCCTCCGGGTCCTTGTTGATGGCGACGATCGTCTTCGAGCCCTTCATGCCGGCGATGTGCTGGATGGCGCCCGAGATGCCGATCGCGATGTACAGGCTCGGAGCGACGATCTTGCCGGTCTGTCCGACCTGGAAGTCGCCCGGCGCGTAGCCTGCGTCGCAGGCGGCGCGGCTGGCGCCGATGGCCGCACCGAGCGTGTCGGCGAGCGGCTCCATGATGTCGAAGAACTTTTCCTTCACCGCGCGACCACCCGACACGACGATGTCCGCATCGGTCAGCTCCGGGCGCTCGCTCTTGACCGCGTCCAGCGATACGAATTCCACCCGGCTAGCGCCCTGTCCCGGAGCAACCTTGGCCACGTCCTCTGTGGGCGACGAGCCGCCGCTCGGCTGCGCCGCGTCGAACTCGCTCTGCCGCGCGGTGGCGACCTTGATGTCCGTGGTGAGCTCGCAGTAGCCGAACGCGTTACCCGCGAACATCGGCCGCTTGAACACGAGCTTGCCGCCCTCGGCCGCCACGCCGGCGCAGTCGCTGGCGTAGGCCGCGTCGAGACGCGCCGCCACACGCGGCATCAGGTCCTTGCCGTAGCTGGAGGCGGTGGCGCAGATCAGGCCGAAGCCCTTGCCGACTTCGGCGACCGTCGGAGCGTACTGCTCGGCGACGTAGTTCGAAAGCGATGCGTCGTCGCACACCAGGACCTTCGCCGCGCCGTAGCCGGTCAAGTCCGCGGCCGCGGCCTTGGCGCCCGCGCCGATGACCAGGATCGAGAAGGACCCGCCGAGCGCCGGCAGCGCCTGCTGGGCCATGTTGATGGCCGAAAGAGTGGCCTTTCTGACCTTGCCCTCTTCGGTGAGCTCTGCAACTACGAGTGCGTCTGCCATTGTCGTCTCCTTGACCTCAGATGACCTTGGCCTCGTTGGCGAGCTTGTCGACAAGCTCGGCCACGTCCTTGACCTTCACGCCCGCCGAGCGCTGCGGAGGCGGCTCGAACTTCAGATACTTCGTGGTCAGCGTGGCGCCGCCGACGACCTCGGCGAGCGGCTTGACCGCGAGCGGCTTGCGCTTCGCCGCCATGATCGCCGGCAGCGCGGCAAAGCGCACGCCGTCGTTGTACTTGAACGAGGCGTCCGTCATCGAGGAGTACACGCTGGCCGGCGCGACGATGCGCAGATCCACCGTGACCAGCCCGGGCGCGGTCAGCTTGAGGGTCAGCACGCCGCCATCGACTTCGCGTCCAACCATGAGCGCGCCGCCCTCTTCCTTCAGAGTCGCAGCGAAGGTCGCCATCGGCCAGTCGAGCAGCTCGGCCAGTTCCTGACCGACCTGGTTGGTGTCGCCGTCGACCGCCTGCTTGCCCATCACGACGAAGTCGGGCTTCTCCTCTTCGACGATCTTCTTGAGGGCGATCGCTACCAGGCGCCCGTCGAGCTCGTCGTCATTGGCCTCGATGCGGATCGCGCGGTCGGCGCCGGTCGCCAGTGCCGAGCGCAGGGTCGTCTCGGTTTCCTTGGGCCCCAACGTGACGACGACGACCTCGCCCTCGCGCTTCTTCGGAGTCTTGCCGTTCTCGGTCAGGCGTAGGGCTGCCTCGAGCGCGTACTCGTCGAAGGGATTGATCTTCCACTCGAGTCCGGAGGTGTCGATCTTGTCGCCCGACGGCGGGATCTTCACCTTGTTGGCGTTGTCCGGGTCCGCGACCCGCTTGAGCGCAACCAGGATCTTCACGGCTAAAACCTCCTGATGAGGGATCCGCTACCCGTGGCTCGTGAAGGGCTCACGAGGGCTTCACGGTGCCGCCGGCCAAACGGCCGGGGCACGAACAGGGCGGTAGCGCGGGACACCTAGCTTCTTTGGAACGCTGCGTCAATGTGGCGCCTGATGGCTGTCGGCCCAAGGTTGTCGGGGGCCGCCGCCCGCGCTGGAGTCCATCGCAGCGGTCCGAGGTTTTAACAGTATGCGGCGGAAGCTGCGCTAGAAGACGGCCACAGCCATGCCCGTCCAGACCGACTACCTCGTGCTCGGCAGCGGCATCGCCGGGCTCTCTTTTGCTCTGCGCGCCGCGCGCCACGGCGACGTCACGATTGTCACCAAGCGTGCGCGCGACGATTCGGCTACGGCCTGGGCGCAGGGCGGCGTGGCCGCGGTGCTCTCGCCGGAGGACTCGTTCGAACGTCACATCGCGGACACGCTCTCCGCGGGCGCCGGGCTCTGCCACGAGGTCGTGGTCGAGCTGTGCGTGCGCGAGGGGCCGGACGACATCCGTTGGTTGATGGCGCTCGGAGCCGAGTTCTCGAAGAACCAGGAGGGCGAGCTCGACCTCGGTCGGGAGGGCGGACACACCGCGCGGCGCGTGGTGCACGCCGGAGACATCACGGGACGCGAGATCGAGCGCGCGCTGCTCGAGGCCGTGCGCCGCACTCCGAACGTCCAGCTCTACGAGTGGCACATGGGCATCGATCTGATCACGCTCAGCAGGTTCGGCGGACCCGATCAGTGCGTAGGCGCGTACGTGCTCGACGAGAAGCAGGGAACGGTCGAGACCGTGCTGGCGCACGCGACGGTGCTCGCCACCGGCGGCGCCGGCAAGGTCTACCTCTACACCTCCAATCCCGACGTCGCGACGGGAGATGGCGTGGCGATGGCGTATCGCGCCGGCGCCGAGATCGCGAACATGGAGTTCTACCAGTTCCACCCGACGGTGCTCTACAACCCGAAAGCCAAGAGCTTTCTCGTCAGCGAGGCACTCCGCGGCGAAGGCGCGGTGCTCCGGCTTCCGGACGGCGAGGCGTTCATGAAGCGGCACCATCCGATGGCGGATCTCGCGCCGCGCGATGTCGTGGCGCGGGCCATCGACTTCGAGATGAAGCGCACGGGCTCGGAGTACGTGCTGCTCGACATCACGGAAAAGCCGGCGCAGTTCGTGAAGGATCGCTTCCCGAACATCCGCGCCGAGTGCCTGCGCTACGGCATCGACATGACGGCCGAGCCGCTGCCCGTGGTGCCCGCGGCGCACTACATGTGCGGCGGCGTCACCTCCGACCTGCACGGGCGTACGTCGCTGCCGGGCCTGTGGGTGATCGGCGAGACGTCGTGCACGGGCCTGCACGGCGCCAACCGCCTGGCGTCGAACTCGCTGCTCGAAGGCCTGGTGTTCGGGCGGCGCGCCGCCGAGAAGGTCGGAACGCAGATCGCCGGGCTCCGCACCTCGCCGCGACCGGAGGTACCTGACTGGCAGATCGGCTCGGCGGTGGCCAGCGACGAGGCGGTCGTGGTGTCGCACAACTGGGACGAGCTCAGGCGGCTGATGTGGAACTACGTCGGCATCGTACGCAGCGACGCGCGGCTCAGGCGCGCTGCGCGCCGCGTGGCGCTGCTGGAGGAGGAAATCCGCGAGTACTACTGGAAGCACCTGGTCACGCGCGATCTGCTGGAGCTCCGGAACATCGCGACCGTGGCCCAGCTGATCATCTCGTCGGCGGCGAGCCGCCGCGAGAGCCGCGGCCTGCACTACACCATCGACTATCCGGAGACGCGGGACGACCAGCTCGACGACACGGTCGAGAAGCGTGGCGTGATGCCGCATCTGCGCGGACGGTGATGAATCGGGCAGGCACGCGTCGGATCCTGCGGACCTCGTGCCGCAGGTCGAGAGGATCTCGCAGGTGATGGACGAGCGCCCCATGAGCTACGGGGGCGCCGTCGGCTGGGCGGCGGCGGCGGCGGCGCTCCTCATCCTGCTGACGCAGGCGCTGTTCGCGCTGCGTCCAGGCGCGCGCACCAACGTCGTGAGCCTGGGCGGGCTGGAAGCGCTGGTGTTCGTGCTCGCCAGCTTCGGCGTGCTCAGCGTCCACTCTGCCGGTCGCGGCGCGCGGCAGGCTCTCGGCCTCAGGCCGACGCATCCCGCGCTGGGCGTCTTCGGTCTAGCCCTCGGCATCACTCTGCAACTGCCCGCGCAGTCGCTCGAGCAGGTCGTCGCGCACTACTTTCCGCTGTCCAGTCAGGAGCTGCTTACGCGCTCGCTGCTCTTCCGCAGCGGCAGCGTGGGGCGCGCGGTGGCGCTGTTGCTCGTGGTCGGCTGCGTGGGGCCGCTGGTCGAGGAGCTGTTCTTCCGCGGCGCGCTGTTCGGCGGGATCCGCCGCGCACAGAGCGTGGCGGGCGCGGTCGTCGTGTCGTCGCTGGCCTTCGCGCTGTCGCATCTGGACTTTCGTCAGTGGCTGCCGCTGCTGGTCGTGGCGTTCGCGCTCGGCTACCTGCGCGCGGTGGGAGGCTCGCTCCTGCCCTGCCTGGCGCTGCACGTGGGCTTCAACACCGTGACCATCGTTGGCATCCTTACGGGCGTGTCTACCGTGACGCGCCCCATGCAGATCGGGCCCGGCCTGGCGATCGCCGGATGGGGGGCCACGCTCGGCCTCCTGTACGCGGTGCAGCTCGTGGCCAGCCGCAGCCCGGAAGCCGAGCAGGCGCGGCTGGAGGATGCGACATGAAACCGAGGATTGCGCTCTGCCTTCCTGGCGGCGGCGCTACCGGCGCGATGTACCAGATCGGCGCGCTGGCAGCGCTCGAGGATTCGGTCGAGGGCCTCCAGGCGCACGACTTCGACGTGTACGTCGGCACCTCCAGCGGTGCGAGCGTGGCAGCGACGCTGGCCGGCGGACGCCCGGTCCAGCGCATCTACCGCGCCTTCCTCGATCCGGCGGACGTGTACTTCCCGCTGGAACGCAAGCACCTGCTCAAGATGGACTTCAATGAATGGCGCCGCACGATCGTCAGCGCCGCAGGCGCGCTCCGCCACGGCACTACTAGCCTGGTTTCGCGGCGGCCTGCGCCGTCGCCCGCCTCGCTGTGGGAGGAGCTGGATCGCCTGAACGACTCGCTGCCCGCCGGCGTGTTCACGCTCGACGGTTACGAGCGCTTCCTCGAGGACTTCTTCGTGCGGCGCAGCATTCCCAACAGCTTCCACGCCATGCCGAAGGAGCTGCGCGTCGTGGCGCACGATCTCGACTCGGGCGAGCGGGCGGTGTTCGGCGATCCCGGGTTCGACCACGTGCCGGTGGCACGCGCCTGCACCGCGTCGATGGCGTTTCCGCCGTTCTTCTCGCCGGTGCGCATCGGCGATCGCCACTACATCGACGCGGGGGCCGCACAGATCGCGCATCTGCAGGTCGCGGCAGCGATGGAACCCGACGTGATGGTCGTGATCAATCCGATGGTCCCGGTCGAGGTCGAGAGCGTCCCTACCGGACACGGTCGCCGCACCAGCGTGCGCGACAAGGGCCTTTTATGGGTAATGAACCAGGCGCTGCGCATCGGCATGCACGGGCTGGTACTGGAAGTGTGCGGGCGCATCGAGTCCGAGGGCAAGGTGGAGATCGTGCTGATCGAGCCTGAGCCGACGGACGGCATCCTGTTCATGTACAACCCGGCGAGCTTCGGCGCGCGGCGCAACATCCTCGAGTACGCCTACCGCACTACCCGCGCACGCATGTCGAAGTGGTTCGAGGCGGGCTCCCCGGCACTGGAGCGCGCGGGCTGGCGCACGCAGGAGGCGACGTGAGCTCGCGGCGCGCGCTGTCCGCCGCGCTGATCGTGTGCGCGCTGGCTCTGCCCGCGTGCCAGAAACCGTACCGGGTGGGCGAGCACGTGATGGTGGAGTGGGACGGCAAGGACTATCCGGCGTACATCATCGACCAGAAGGGCCGCACGCGGTACCGCGTGCATTTCGACGGCTACGACTCGCGCTGGGACGACAACGTCGGGCTCGACCGCATCAAGGGCCGCGTCAAGGGACCGGTGACGCCGCCGCCTCCGCCAGCGAAGGTCGCGCGCGCCGCTGGCATCAACCCCAAAACGTCGAACTCGGCCGAGCCGGTGAGCCCGTACAAGGTCGGCGACCGCGTGCACGTCTCGTGGCGCGGCTCCAACTACAACGCGACCGTCATCCAGGTCATCAGCCCGACCCGCTTCCGAGTGCACTACACCGGCTACGACACAGCCTGGGACGAGACCATCGACATCGACCGCATCGTCGGGCACTAGGCGTCTCGGCCTACTGCGACGACGACCACGCGATGCACCCCGGTTCATGCCGGGCGGGGGTTTTGCGGTTGCCTACCGCTCGGCGTCGAAAGCACAGCTCGATGCGCTCGGCGGACGTGGCGTCGACCACGCTGGATCTTTCCGTTCTACCGGGAAACATCGATCGCTTCGGGATCGGGGCAAGGAATTCTGCGCTCGCGTGTCCCACTAGAGGAACTTCTGGCTACGACGAAGGAGGAGCACTCATGGCTGGCATCGACACTGGCGGCGGCGGACATGGCGACAAGCGCGCGACGAACCACGAGATTCCGTTGATCCCGTTCATCGACTTCCTGCTCGGCCTCGTGATGTTCCTGCTGGTCACCGCGGTGTGGTCGCGGATGGCGCGTATCAACGCGGACGCGCGCGTGCCCGGCCCGACCACGGGACCGTCGCCGAAGAAGGAAAAGCAGCTGGACGTCGAGATGCGGGGCAACCGGAAGTTCGAGCTGGTGTGGAAGGAAGGGAGCACGGTGATCAACACCATCGATGTTCCCCGCCGGAAGGCGCCGGTCGGCTCGCGCGGCGACTACACCTACCCGGATCTCGCCAAGACCATTTCCCGGGAATGGAACAAGAACGGTAGCCACCGGGCCGCGACCGACAGGAAGTTCGACCAGGCCGTGCTGCACACCGACAACACGACGCCGTTCTCGGACGTCGTCGCCGTCATCGACGCGATCTACACGCCACAGCGCGAATTCAATTTCGCCGGCAAGACCGCGAAAGTCCCGGCATTCAACGTCGCCTTCGCGGCGAACTGAGACGGGCATCAGCGCCGACCACCTCGACCGGAGGGCTGATTTTCCCCGGATCGGAGGATTCGGGCTGGTAGGCTGTGGGCATGGCTTGTCGCGAGCCGGTCGGCGTCCCCGGAGGGAACGTCCGCGTGATCGGACGCCTCCCGCTCGTCGCCGCGCTGTTGCTCCTCGCGCCCTCCGCACGCGCGCAGGGCAACTACCGGTCGGCGGCGCTCGGCGGGCGCTCGGCGCTGATGGGCGACACCGGGATCGCTCTCGGCACCGACGGCGCGGCGCCCTTCTTGAACCCGGCGACCACCGTGCAGGTCCAGTCGACGCTCGCCGTGTCGATAAGCTTCCTCACGCTCGACGTGCAGCACGCCTCCGACTGGTACGCGCCGGGCGCCGACGTGACGCGCGTGTCGGGCAACGCCATCCCGTCGACGCTGTGCTTCTTCTTCCGCCTGCCGCGCCTCTACACGCCAAGCGACAAGTCGTCCGACGGCGGCCGGCAGAAGCTCGCCGCGTGCTTCGGCAACACGGAGATCCAGTCGTTCGACTGGGTGGGCCAGGGGTTCCGGACCGCCGGGACCCCCGGCGCCATCGAGACGACCTCGGTGCATTGGGCGTGGCAACGCTTCGTGGTCGGGCCGTCGTACGCTGTCAACCTGACGCCCGCGCTCGCCGTCGGCGCATCGGTACTCGGCAACTTCACGAACTACTCGTCGTTCGCGAGCGTGAGCCAGACGGTCGCCGGCAGCGCGGCGTCGAGCGTATTCGAGGACGGCGCGAGCGGCAGCGACTTCGGTCTGGGTGCGGCGTTCGGCGCGACGCTCCACCTCTCGCGCTTCACCCTCGGCGCGATGATCCAGTCGCCCGAACGTCTCGGTCTACGGCCACGGCAACACGAGCAACTTCGAGTCGTCGTCCGCCGGATCGAGCGCGTACTTCGGTCAGGGCGGCTTCCACGCGCGCGAGCCGACACGCTTCGGCCTGGGCATCGGCTACGCGTGGCCGCGCGGAAGCATCGAGCTCGACGGGCAGCTCGCGCTCGCCGAACAGAGCGCCATCGAGCTCGACACGCGCGGCACCCGCCTTGACACCCCGGGCGGCGCGCTCACGGCCGCGTCACTCCATCGTTCGACGCGCTTCAAGCCGGTCGTCAACGCGAGCATCGGGACCGAGATCTTCGTACAGCCGACGCTCAGCATCCTCACCGGCGTCGCGACGGACTTCTCCGCCGTCGACAGCCTCACGCAGACCGGCCTCGCGCCCGACCGCGAGAACCGGCTGCTCGTCTCGTTCGGGCTCGGCACGCACAGCGGCGCGGGCACGGTCATCATCGGCGCTCAGGGGTACTACGGCTGGGGGCAGATGCTCGGCTACGCGCAAGCGCCGACGGTGGCGCCCGTCGATTTCACCGGCACGGGCGTGCTTTTCGTCCTCGCCGGTGCGACCAACCTCGAGGCGGTCGCGAAAGCCGTCGAGGCGGTGCGCAAGGTCGTCACGCCGCCCAGTAACTGATTTTCTTCCGCTCCTATAGAGCGGACGGATTTCGTTGCCGTCCTGTCTTCTCGAACCGCTGTTGCGGCACTACGCTCACGTCGATGCGGCGTCGAAGCGTACTTCTAGCGGCGGTCTGTGCTCTCGTGGGGTGCGGCGGTGCACAGAAGCCACCTCGGGCGCCCAATCCGGAGCACCTCATCTATCGCGACTCCGTCACCACTCCGCCCCTGGGCGGACCAGGGTCCAGCTCGTCCGTCGTACTCCGCGAAAGCGGGCTTCTGGTCATCGACAGCTCCCCTCCCGGCAAGCACGACGAGCGGCAGCTTGCCCCGGATGAGCTGCGGCGCGTCCTCGATGCATTGCACAGGAGCCGCGCGGAGCTGTTCGCGCCGCCACCGCCGGAGCCGGCCGCGATGGACGTGTCCGGCACCTGCGAGCTGTGGCTCGACGGGCAGCACCGGAGCTTCGAGTACGGCGGGACCCGCTGCAACAAGCTCCAGTCGATCATCCCCCAACGTTGACGCCGGGGCGCGCCGCATGAAGCGCGGATCGCCCCCACCCGGCTACGCCAGGAGCCGAGGCTGCCGTGCTGCGCAGTGCAGCTCGGCCCGGCTCATGATCGAGAGCGGAGTGCGGTTCGGACCGGCAGCTGCTATGCGACGCCCCATGCTGGCTCTGCAGGCGCTCCGTCCCGAGGCTCTCGCCGGGGCCGTTCCCGTCATGAGCGCGGGGGAGTCCCGGCGGATCGTGTCGGCGGTGCACCGTGCCGGCAAGCTGCCGGACTACGTCGCGCACGTACGTCGCGTCGCGCTCGACGCCGCCCGAGCAGCCGGTCACGTTCCGGAGCTGACGCTGGTTGGCCGGCAGGCAAGCGCGCTCGACGGGTTCGTGAAGTTCGCCTTCGAGGCCAAGGATGGGCTGTGCTTCGAGACGGTGCGCATCCCGCTGGAGCGCGCCGGCCGCTATTCGGTGTGCGTCAGCTCGCAGATCGGGTGTGGCCTCGGATGTGCGTTCTGTGCCACCGGGCGACTCGGTCTCGCGCGGAATCTCGAGACGTGGGAAATCGTCGAGCAGGTCCGGCACGTCCAGCGGGAGCTCGCGCCGGCGTGGAAACAGTCGAACGGCGCCGCGCCGAGCGTACACGGTGTGGTGTTCCAGGGCATGGGCGAGCCCCTGGCGAACGCCGAACGCGTGCTCGAGGCGATCGGCGTCCTGACCGATCCGAGCGCGTTCGCCATCGACGCGCGCGCCATCACGGTGTGCACTGCGGGACTACCAGAGGGGATCCGGCTTCTCGCACGGCAAGCGCCACGTGTGCGGCTCGCGATCTCGATCGGCAGCGCCCTGTCTTCGACGCGCCGGCATCTGATGCCGATCACTGCCGCGCATCCACTCGACGATGTCCTCGATGGCGCCGTGGAGCACGCCCGGGTGACCGGGCTCGCTCCGCTGTGGGCGATCACGCTGTTGTCCGGCGTGAACGACTCGACGGAACACGCACGGGCGCTGGCCGGGCGCGTGCTCGATTTTCGGGAGCGGACTTCCCTGCGCCCGCGCATCAGCGTCATTGCCTACAACGCCACGGCCGTTGGCAACGACGATCCGTTCCGGCCGAGCTCGCGCGAGCGCGAGCAGGCATTCTGCGCGCTGCTCCACGAAGCCGGTATTCCGACACAGAGGCGCTACAGTGGCGGCAGCGATGTCGCGGCCGCGTGCGGCCAGCTCGTGGCGCGCCGCGCACCACGAGCTCCCGGCACTACGAGTCCGGTCGAGACCTAGCTCGGCGTGGTCACGGCGCAGCTGTTCCGGGGACCGATCCACGCCAGCACGTTGACCCAGAGCTGCTGGATTTCCGGAATCGTCTTCCATTCGGAGTCGAACTCGATCCATTCGTCGCCCCACACCACCCCGCGCCCGTTACCGCTCTCGACGGCGTAGCCGACGGGGCCCGCGGGAAGGCTGGCGATCACCGTGCTGGTTACGCCAGCCGCACCGGGATCTCCCACCATGTAACCCCCCAGGAACGTCACGGATGTGAGGCCCTTCGTCACGGGGTGGGTCGCGAAGCTCGTGACGGGCCCGTTCAACAACCCGCCTTGATAGGCGAGACCGAAGGGCGCCAGCAGCGTGTTGGTGTAGAAGTCCGGCGCGGCATTGCCGGTGTACCCCGTCATGGAGATGAATCCGCCACCCGACTCCACCCAGGCGGCGAGTGCAGCAGCCTCCGTCGCGGTGTACTGGCGCGGCAACCTATCCAGCACGAGCACGTCGTACTTGGAAAGCAACTGCGCGTCGAACGCCTCGCCGGCGGTCGTCTGGGTGCGCTCCACCGTGGTTCCCTTGGCCTGCAGCCAGGCCTGGAAGTCGGCGGAAGGATTCGTGCCCGGGCTTCCGATGATGCCGATGCGAAGGCAATCGCAGATGCCGTCGCCCCCGATATCCACGTCATCGATCTTCCCGTTGCAGTCGTCGTCCTTGCCGTCGCAGACGGTCTCCGTGGCACTGACCGGGACGCAGCTGCCGGCGTCGGGCACGACGATGCTGCCGCCCGTGCCACCGGAGCCACCGTTGCCCCCGCCGCCCGTGGCCGCTCCCGCGCTTCCCGACGATCCAGACAAGCCGCCGCTGCCTCCCCTTCCGTTGGCAACGCCATCCTTGCTCGCCGAGCAATGGACCAGAAACACCAACACGAACAGCGCGCCCAGCCACCGCATCCCCGTAGGATATCAGCTGGGCGCCGTTTCAGGGCGCACGGACTGGTCAGGGCCCGGACCAGGGAAAGATGCCCTTGTGCGGCTGGGCCGCGTGGCGCCGTCACTGCAACAGGCTCCGTGAGCGCGCGGCTAGGGCTGTCCGCCGGCACCCTGGCGGGCATGCTGCAGTGAGCCCCCTCTGACGAGGTGCATCGGGAAATCCTTGACGGTCCGCGCGTGGCGCAAAGCGGCGCGCGGCGTGTCCGGCAACCGGGCGAAGTAACGCATCGCACCGGACAGCGTCCCGAACACGGTCTCGAGCTCGGCGAGCTCCGGGTTGGTCTCGACGTTGGTGCGCACCATTGCTCCGGCGTCGCGGTTTCTCCTGTACTCCCGGAGGTACGCCAGTAGGCGCTGGTGGTAGTCCGGCTCCTCGACGATGGCACCGATGGAGGCTGCACGTGGATGCGTGCCATCCAGCATCTGTGTCACCTGCCGCTCCAGCTCGTCGAGACCGTCGGGGTACGACTCCAGCAGCTGCAGGTCGTAGCAGGGGTTGGCGTGGACCACCTGCATGATGTGTCCGATGATGTTGTCCGCGGTGCTCATGAACCCCGTCGGGTCCACCAGCGAAGCGGGCTCGTCGAGAAACCTCAAAAGCTGGTGGAACCCGAAGTGGATCCCCTTGCCTCCGTAGTAATCCTCCGCCGCCGGCACGATCCAGAAGCGGAGCATGTCGTAGGCTCCGACGATGAGCTGCACGCGATTCGGGATCTGTTCGATGTACCCCAGGCGCTGCAACTCGGCGAGGCGCGCATCGAGTTGCTCGCCGTCGCGGTAGGCGGCGAGCGCCGAAAGCAGACGCCCCATCTTGCACCAGATCGCGCTCGGCGATCCCGCCGCCTGCTTCAACAGGGCGAGCTTGCCTTTGCGAAGCCGGTCCGTGGATGACGCCGGGCTTCGAGCCGTCACGTCGTCTTGCATGCGCAGCGCTTTCGATTCCAGGCAGAGGATTGTCACCCGACCATGAATCGACCGCAAATGCCGCGTGCGGGCGCTTGCGGCAGAGCCGAGCCGGTAGTGATAGGCTGTCCGGCCATGCTTCGCGAAGCCAGCTTGCTCCGGCTGTTCCTGCGCCTTGTCGCGGTCGCAACGCTGATCGTGGCGCCGATGGCGTGCGGCAGCAGCTCGAGCGGGTCGGGCGCCCCGGCAGACTCCGGCACCGGGACGACCGGTCCGACCTGTCTCGACGCGAACGGCCAGCCCACAAAGAGCTGCGCGGTCACGCCGGCGGCGGACACCTGCGCGCTCGGCGATGCCAACCACTGCGTGCCGCTCGAGAAGCTCGTGGTGCTCGCGGACAACGGGCAGAGCGGACCATGCATCCACCTGGTGTACCAGAACGAATGCTCGAAGGAGATCTACGCGGACACGTGCATCGAGCACACGGGCACGGGGTCCGGCTCTAGTTGGCAGTGTTGGACGTCTTCCGTGCTGCCGCACGCGACCATCGACGTGAGCCAGTGCCAGGCGACAGGAAAGTACTTCTTCGTCTCGAGCACGAGCAGCGGCCAGCTCGACATCGACGAACAGCAATGCCCGGCGCCAATGTGAGCGTGGCGATGGTGTAGACAGGAGATTCGGGGCACCACATGCTGCGGCCGGATTTCCGGCCCTTGCGTCCCAGGCGGTGCGGCCCAACGCTGAGCGCAAGGCGGCATGGGCACCGAACCGTTGCGCACGGCGATCTCGAGACACATCTGGAACACGCGCTACCGCGCCGAGGGCGAGACGCGCATCGAAGACAGCTGGCGGCGCGTTGCGCGCGCGCTGGCCGCGGTGGAGAAGGAGCCGGCGGCGCACGAGGCGGCCTTCTACTCGGCGCTGGAGGGCTTCCGCTTCCTACCGGGCGGGCGCATCCAGGCTGGAGCGGGCACCACGCGGCGGGTGACGCTATTCAACTGCTTCGTGATGGGCGTGATCGAGGATTCCATGGACGGGATCTTCGATGGGCTGAAGGAAGGCGCCTTGACGATGCAGCAGGGCGGCGGCGTCGGCTACGACTTCTCCACGCTCAGGCCGCGCGGGACGCGCTCGCGCAGCGTGGGGACGATCGCGTCGGGGCCCATCCCGTTCATGCGCATCTGGGACAGCATGTGCGCCACGGTGCTGTCCACCGGCGCGCGGCGCGGCGCGATGATGGCCACCTTGCGCTGCGATCACCCCGACATCGAGGAGTTCATCTCCGCCAAGCGGGAAGAGCGGGAGCTCAGGCACTTCAACCTGTCCGTGCAGATCTCCGACGAGTTCATGCAGGCGCTCGCGGACGACCGCGCCTGGGAGCTGGTGTTCCCCGAGGCGTCGCTCGACAGCGACGGCGAGCAGCACGAGACGGTGCGCCGGCGCTGGACCGGCTCCGAGGGTGCGGTGCGCTGCCGCGTGATCCGCAAGATCCCGGCACGGCGGCTGTGGAGCGACATCATGCGGGCCACATACGACTACGCGGAGCCCGGCGTCCTGTTCATGGATCGCATCAACGCCGCGAACAACCTCCTCTACCGCGAGCACATCACGGCAACCAATCCCTGCGGCGAGATCCCGCTGCCGCCGTACGGCGCCTGCGACCTCGGCTCGCTGAACCTGGCGCTGTTCGTCCGGGATCCGTTCGGCTCCGGCGCGCGCTTCGACTTCGACGCCATCGAGCACACGGCGACGGTCGCCGTCCGCTTGATGGACAACGCCATCGACGCCTCACGCTTTCCGCTTGCCGCGCAGCGCGAGCAGGCGCACGGCACGCGCCGCATCGGACTCGGACTGACCGGCCTGGCCGATGCGCTGATCCTGCTCGGCGTCGACTACGGCAGCGACGAGGCCCGCGACCGCGCCGCCGAGGTGATGCGCCGCGTGTGTCACGCCGCCTACCGGGCTTCCATCGAGCTGGCGCGCGAGAAGGGCGCCTTCCCGTTCTTCGATCGCGCGCGCTATCTGGACAGCGCGTTCGTCAAGACGCTGCCGGACGACATCCGCGACGGCATCGCCGATCGCGGCATCCGCAACAGCCATCTGTGCGCCATCGCTCCCACCGGCACCATCAGCCTGCTCGCCAACAACGTCTCGAGCGGCATCGAGCCGGTGTACGCCTTCTCGCTGCGACGGCGCATCACCGACCTCGACGGAACGAGCGCCGAGCATTCGCTCGTGGACTACGCGCTCGCGCTCTGGCGCGGCGAGCACGGTGAGGGCGCGCGGCTCCCGGCAAACTTCGTCGACGCCGCTGCGCTCGACCCCGTCCAGCACCTGGAGATGCAGGCCGCGCTCCAGCCCTATGTCGACAACTCCATCTCCAAGACCATCAACGTGCCGCGGAGCTACGACTTCAGCGCCTTCGAGCGCATCTACGAGCGCGCCTACCGGATGGGCCTGAAGGGCTGCACCACCTTCCGACCGAATCCCGTCACCGGCGCCGTGTTGGAGGACGAACGGCCGCGGGTACACTGCTGCACGCCCGAACGTGAAGCGGACTGAGCGCCGGTTTGGCCGGCGCGCTGGCGCTAGCGGTACGCCTCGAACATGAACGCGGCGATGATGGCGAGCACGATCAGGAGTCCGAGCAGCAGATACGCCATCTCGCCCTTCGAGGCGCCGAGGCGGTGCTTCTTCGGGATCCCGCTGTCGGGGCCGAGATCGTCGAATTTCTTCGCGGTGCGCGTGGCCATACGTCCTCCGATCGACTGGATCGTTGATGCATACGGCGTGCCGCAAATCCCGTGCTCTCAGCCCTTGACGCACAAAAGCGGCTCGAGACGCGCAACCTTGCGGGCAAGTCCTGCACGATGCGCGACGTCGACCACGGCGCGCACGTCCTTGTACGCCCCCGGCGCTTCCTCCGCCACGCCACGCATGCTCGGGCTGCGTACCAGAATGCCACGCTCGCGGAGCTCGCCGACCAGTCGCTCGCCGCGCCACTGCCGCTTGGCCTGGTGGCGACTCATTCGACGCCCGGCGCCATGGCACGCGGAGCCGAACGCCAGCGCCATGCTGTCGCGTGTCCCGACGAGCACCCAGGACTCGGTGCCCATGCTGCCGCCGATGAGCACGGGCTGGCCCACTTCGCGCAGATCCGGCGGCAGCTCGGGGTGACCCGGACCGAACGCGCGCGTCGCCCCCTTGCGGTGCACGAACAGCCGGCGCAGCGCGCCATCGACGAGGTGCTCCTCCTCGCGGCAGGTGTTGTGCGACACGTCGTAGACCAGACGCAGATCGGCTCCGGGCACGATGTCCGCGAACACCTGGCGCGCGAGGTGCGTGAGGATCTGCCGATTGGCCAGCGCGCAATTGGTCCCCGCGCGCATGGCCCCGAGATAGCGCTTGCCGAGATCGGAATCGAGCGGCGCGCAGGCGAGCTCCCGGTCGGGCAGGACCAGCCCGAAGCGGCGCGCGGACATCGCCATCTCGCGCAGGTAGTCGGTACCGATCTGGTGGCCGAGCCCGCGCGAGCCGCAGTGGATGCTGACCACGACGCCGTTCACCGACAGACCGAGCGCCGCCGCCGCCGTCCGGTCCTCGACGCTCGCGACGCGCTGCACCTCCAGGTAGTGGTTGCCGGAGCCGAGTGTCCCCATCTCGTCGCGCTGCCGGTGGCGCGCGCGCCCAGACACCTGATCGGGCCTCGCCCCCTCGACGCTGCCGTGCGCCTCGATGCGCTCGAGGTCCTCGCGGCGGCCGTAGCCCTGCTTGACCGCCCAGACGGCTCCGCCGGAGAGCATCGCCTCCATCTGCTGCTCGTCGAGGCGGATGCGCCCGCGGCTGCCGACGCCCACCGGGATGCGATGATAGAGCGCGTCGACGAGCAGCTCGCGTGTCGCCGCGTCGAGGTCTGCCGTCTTGAGCCCGGTCGACAGGCAGCGCACGCCGCACGAAATGTCGAACCCCACGCCCCCCGCCGAGACCACGCCTCCTGCGTCGGCGTCGAACGCCGCCACGCCCCCGATCGGGAAGCCGTAGCCCCAGTGCCCGTCGGGCATGACGCTCACGTTCCCGACCACGCCGGGCAGCGCCGCCACATTGGCGGCCTGCTCCAGCACCTTGTCGTCCATGTCGGCGATGAGCGTCTCGTCCGCGTAGATCATCACCGGCGCGTGCATGCCGCGCAGCGGCTCGAGCCGCCACTCGAGGCCGGAGGTGCGTGTCAGCTTCCGCGTGTCCATCGCCTCCCCTTCCCTACACGTCCACGATGCACTCCGCGATCCAACCTCCGGCCTCGCTTCGCACCGAGAGTCCGGTCAGCGTCGGACCCTTGACCTCGACCGCAGGCTGATGCCTCTCGCGGTCGACAGGCTCGCCCCACGCGATCGCTCCCAGCCGCGCTTCCTCGATCTCCACCTGGAAGCGCCCGAAGACGAAGCCGCGTGTCGCCATCTCGTAGATGAGCGCGTCCAGCCAATCGAAAAGAAGCAGCTCCGGATCGGGGTTTTCGCACTCGATCCGCACCGCCTCGCCCGTCTCGACGCCCGCGGGATCGGTCAGCACCGCGGTCAGCGCCAGGGCGGCCTGCTCGAACGCGGCGCCCTGGGTCGGTCCGATCCCGCGCACGCCGATATCGGCCCCGTGCTCGAAGTGTTCCCACCTGCCCTCCACGCCTTCAACCATGGCGCCGATAGCGAGCCGGGAACAGCCCCCCGAGGGGCTCCGCGGATGCGCACGCGGTGCCGGAAGATGCAGCGGTTTGCGCCAGCTTTGCGCGCTGCACCGGCCCGCTGGGCGACTCCGGGGCAGGCCGCGGGCAAGCGCGGGGGCCCGGGTTATGCACGCTTGTTTCCGTGGAGTCCCCGGTGGTCTAGAGTCGCGCGACAGGAACGGGCAGAAATGCGGGCGAGCGCGAGAGCCGTGTTGCTGGTGGGGTTGATTGCCTCGCCAGCCGTCGCCCAGCCGGGCCCCGCAGCGAGCCAGGCTGCCGCCCAACCTGCACCTGCCGCGACGGCCGATACGGCGCCCGCGGCACCGCACCACACGCCGGAACCCCACGACAACTCGCTCAGCGGGCACGTGCTGATCGCCGGCTCGGCAGCGCTGTACATCCCCACCGGGCGCCTCGACCAGGCGACCAACCAGCGCAACGCGATGGGCGTCGGCCCTGGCTTTGCGCTGGATCTCGGCTTCGGCGTCGCGGGCAATCTGGTCGTCGGGGCGTGGGGCCAGTACGCCTACGTGGGCGCCGGCACGGTGTGCCGGGATTGCAGTACGAGCACGATCGCCTCGGGCCTGTCGGTCGCCTATCACCTGTACGCCACGGGCGCCTTTGATCCGTGGGCCGGCGCGGGGCTCGGCTACCGCGTCACGTCGATCGGTACGGGCGTCGTGGCTCCGACAACGACGTATTCCGGCTTCGAATGGCTGCGGCTCAGGCTCGGCGCGAACTGGTACGCCTTCGACAAGGTCGGCTTCGGCGGATTCGTCGAGCTCGACGGCGGGACCTATGGTCGCAAGACCCAGGGCCCGCTCACCGACCAGAACTTCAAGAACAACGCCGCCCACCTCGCGCTGCTCGCCGGGGTCAGCATCGCGTTCGACAGCTTCGGCCGCTGACGACAATTCGTAGGCGTCGACGTGGCGCGAAGGCGTATCGCGTGTCACATTGAAATGTGATCGGGATGGACTCTGTACTCGTCGCGTTGCCCCCTCCGGTGCGCCGACGCACTGCAGGGCGAAGCCTGGCCAAGAAGGTCCGCCGCGTGGGGAGGGTGACGTAGATGCCCAGCGTCGTCGCCTGGCTCCTTCTGCACGGGTCGTACGGCGCGGTGCTGCTCCTGCTCATGTCCGGCGGTGTAGGACTGCCCGTACCTGAAGACGGCATCCTGCTCGCCTCGGGCGCGCTCGTCGCCACCGGCACCATGGCCTGGCTGCCGACGGCCATCGTGTGCTTCGTCGGCGTGCTCACGGCCGACTCGATGATGTACTTCATGGGGCGCCGGCTCGGTCCGCTCGCGCTGCGTCGCCTGTCGCCGGCGCGCCGCGCTCGCGTCGAGCGCCTGTTCCAGCGCCATGGCCTGAAACTGGTGCCCGCAGCGCGCTTCGTCACGCTGCTGCGCTTTCCGGTTTTCATGCTGAGCGGTGCGCACCGCCTGCCGTTCCGCCGCTTCCTCGCCTACGACGCTCTGGGCCTCGCCGGCTCGTCCACGCTGATGCTCGGCCTGGGCTACGTGTTCGCCCGTCGCCTGCCCGCGCTGCTCGCCTGGATGTCGGAGTTCCGCACGGCGGCGCTGATCACGGCCGGCGTGCTCGCCGCTGGCGCAGTGGCGTACGCGCTCGTGCGGGCCCGCCGCGCTCGAAACACGCCGCTCCCCGCGCCCATCAGCGCGCGGACGCCGAGCCTGGTGCCGCCGGCGGAATAGCTCGCTCGGCGGGGGCCTTCCGCGGCCGCGGGTCCCGCAGGGCGGCCGGGCCGCCGGAGCCAGTTGCCGAGCCGCGATCATTGATGTAAGCACCCGCCCACCATGGGAACCCCGCAAGACCCCCCCGCCCGCCGTCGTCAGAAGAAGCGCCGCGCCAAGAAGAACATGGAGTGGGAGCTCAAGCGCGCCCACGAGAACGCCGAGGCCGCCAAGCCCAAGGCACCGCCGAAGACGGCGACCTGAACGGACCGCGACCGGTCGTGGCCGCAGCTCGCGGCCAGATGCGTCCAGTTGGCTCACAGGAGGCTGGCGAGGAAGGCGAGCAGATGCTCGCCCAACCAGTCCGCGCCGCGCTGGTTGACGTGCGCGTCGTCGGCGATCGCCCAGTCCGGGTGGATGCACGGAGCGCCGTCCGGATCGAACGTCCGCTGACCTGCGACGTTGACGCTCTCCCAGTAGGCGAGATCGAACATCCTGCCCGGGTAGCTCTGCCGCATGCGCTGGTTCCACTGCTGGTAATAGACGTTGCCCCAGTGGGCGTCGCAGTTGTGGATGGGGATGGTCGTGTGCACGAACAGCGTGCCGGGATACGCCGCCTCCAGCGCGCTCATCGTGGGCGTGTACACGGTAGCGAACCACGTCGCCTGCGACACGCCGCCGGTCCCGGACACGCTGCCATTGCCCTGGTCGATGTCCGGCGTGCCCAGCTTGAAGACGGCGATGTCCATGGCGCCGCCCAGCCCGCCGCGGATGTACTGATCGAACAGCGCGAGCTTGGTGGTCGGATCGCCATTGTACTGGCCGTGCGACCACTCGCCGATGTGACCGAGCGGGATGGCGCTCGCCGTATGCGTGTCGGTCGAGACGGCCGTGCCAGAGCCGGGGTTGTCCGCGACAAGCTTGACCATGCCCCACGTGGGATCGGGCCAGGCGCCGATCCCCTGGTAGACGCCCATCGCTTCGCCCCCCACCGACGCGTGCTGGAAGTAGATGCGCTTGCCCGACAGCGCGGAAAGCCGCGCGAAGTCGCTGGCGAGAGCCGCGTCGGCCGTCTTGCTCGCGTCGGCCGTCTTGCTCGCGTCGGCCGTCTTGCTCGCGTCGGCCGTCTTGCTCGCGTCGGCCGTCTTGCTCGCGTCGGCCGTCTTGCTCCCGTCGGCCGTCTTGCTCCCGTCGGCCGTCTTGCTCGCGTCGGTCACATCGCTTGCGTCGGTCACATCGCTTGCGTCGGTCACATCGCTTGCGTCGGTCACATCGCTTGCGTCGGTCACATCGCTTGCGTCGGTCACACCGCTTGCGTCGGTCACATCGCTTGCGTCCGATGCGCCGGTCGCAGGCACGTCCGGTGCGACGGCCGAGTCGCTGGTGTGGGCGGCGCTCGCGCCGTCCTGCCCTCCTGCGTCTATTGCGAAAGCGGAGGTCGGCCCCGCTTCACAAGCCCAGAGCCCTGCGCACAACAGCGCCAGTCCGAGCCGCCGCACGCGATCCGGACACGAAGATGCCAGCATGGCGCACCCTCCCCTGCACTTGACTTGAGCAAGCGCCGTGCCAGGCGCGCTTTGCTACTGGGCGTAGGCCGGACGTTCGGCGGCGACGGCTTCGACGGCGGTAGCTCCGCCTTCGACGGCAGCCTTGAAGCGCGCGAGCAGCACGTCACGACCACCGGCCAGGTCGACCCCGACTTCACCATAGCGTTGCATGAAGAGCCTGAGCGCCCAAGCTGCCGCGGAGCGCGTGCGCCGCGCGGCAAGCGCGTGGCCGGCGTCCAGGTGCGCGCGGTGGTTGTCGATGGCTTCGAGCAGCTCTTCGATGCCGGACGCGCTGGGCGCGCTGGTCGTGACGATGGGCGGGCGCCAGGCGGGAGCACCGCCCCCGTAGATCGCGTCGAGTGCGCTGCCGAGCTCGGAGCGTGCACGCTCGGCGACTGCGCCGAGATCGAACTTGTTCACGACGAACACGTCGGGGATCTCGAGGATGCCGGCCTTCAGGAACTGCAGCACGTCGCCGGACGCCGGCTGGATCACGAGCACTACGGTGTCGGCGACGTGCTCTACGTCGGTCTCGCTCTGGCCTACGCCCGTGGTCTCCACTACGACAAGATCGTAGCCGGCGGCGAGCACCTCCACGGCCGCGCCGGCCGCGCGCGCGAGGCCGCCGAGGTCGCCGCCCGAGGCCATGGAGCGGACGAACAGGCCCGTGTCGTCGGGGTCGATGGCGATGCGCGCGCGATCGCCGAGCAACGCGCCACCGCTGCGCGGGCTCGATGGATCGACGGCGAGCACGCCGACCGTGCGCCCCTGCTCGCGGGCCACGCGTGAAAGAGCGGACACGAGCGAGCTCTTGCCGGCGCCAGGTGGACCCGTGAGCCCCACGCGCTCGCCGCGGGCGGCTTGCCCGACGTGGCGGAGCTCGCGCAGGAACTCGATGCTCTCCGCCTCGGCGCTCGGACGGCGATCCTCCACGAGCGAAATGGCGCGCGCCACGCCTGCGGGCTCGGCCGCTTCGACGCGACGGGCCAGGGCCGGGATGTCGAGCGGCGGCTTCATGCGTGCGCCCTCTTCACCAGCTCGACGAGCTCCTCGAGGATGCGCGAGATGTCGTAGTCCTTGGGCGTGTACACGGCGGCCACACCCTCCTTCTCGAGCTGGGCCGCGTCGCTGTCGGGGATGATGCCACCGGCCACGACGGGCACGTCGCCGACGCCCTGCGCCTTCATCTCCTTCATGACCTCGCGCACCAGATCCATGTGCGCGCCGCTCAGTATGCTGAGGCCCACCAGGTGCACGCCCTCGTCCGCGGCGGCGCGGGCGAGCTCGCGCGGGGTGACGCGGATGCCTTCATACACGACCTCGAAGCCGGCGTCGCGCGCGCGGAGCGCGATCTGCTCGGCGCCGTTGGAGTGACCGTCGAGGCCCGGCTTGCCGACCAGCAGCTTGGGGCGGCGACCGAGCTCGCGGGCGAGCGCGGCGACTTCCTTCTGGAGCTTTTCCAGCTTGTCGTGGCCGCTCCTGGGCGTGCGCGCGCCGGCGACGCCCGTGGGCGCGCGGTACTCGCCGAACACCTCGCGCAGCACGGCGCCCCACTCGCCGGTGGTCACGCCGGCCTTCGCCGCCGCGATGGAGGCGGGCATGATGTTGTCGCCGTTCTTCGCCGCGGCGCGCAGCGCTTCGAGCGCGGCCTTGACCGCGCCGGCGTCGCGCTGCTGCCTCCACGCCTCGAGCCGCGCGATCTGCTCCTTCTCCACGCTCGGGTCGATACGCAGGATGGTGTCGATGCCCTCGCCAGAGGTGAGCGGACTCTCCGCGGTCTCGATGTACTTGTTGACGCCGACGACGATCTGTTCGCCCGCTTCCATGGCGGCGATGCGCGCAGCGTTGGACGCCACCAGTCGCTCCTTGATGTAGCCGCTCTCGACCGCGGGCACGGTGCCGCCGCGCTCGAGCACGGCCTGGACCTCCGCCCAGGCGGCGTTGCGGATCTGCTGCGTGCGCCGTTCGACCACTGGCGAGCCGTCGAACAGGTCGCCGTGCTCGAGCAAATCGGTCTCGAAGGCCAGGATCTGCTGGGCGCGCAGGCTCAGCTGCTGATCCCAGGGGCGCGGCAGCCCGAGCGCCTCGTTCCACGCCGGCAGCTGGATGGCGCGGGCGCGCGCATTCTTGCTGAGCGTGACACCCAGCATCTCCAGCACGATGCGCAGGATGTTGTTCTCGGGCTGCTGCTCCGTGAGCCCCAGCGAGTTGACCTGGACGCCGTAGCGAAAGCGGCGGAGCTTCGCGTCCTCGACGCCGTAGCGCTCGCGGCCAAGCCGGTCCCACAGCTCGACGAAGGCGCGCTGCTTGCACACCTCGTCCACGAACCGGATGCTGGAATTGATGAAGAAGGAGAGCCGACCGAAGACGCGATCGAGCTCGGGCTGCGCAATGCCGCGCTGCTTCACGGTATCGAGAACGGCGATCGCAGTGCAGAGCGCGTAGGCGACCTCCTGCTCGGGCGTCGCGCCCGCTTCCTGCAGGTGGTAGCTGCAGATGTTCGTCGGGTTCCAGTCGGGGACGCGCTCGACCGTGTACTGGATGGTGTCGGCGATGAGCCTCAGGCTCGGACCCGGCGGGAAGACGTAGGTGCCGCGCGAGAGGTACTCCTTGATGATGTCGTTCTGCGTCGTGCCGCGGAGCTTCGTCACGTCCGCGCCCTGCTCCTCGGCGGCGGCGATGTAGAGGGCGAGCAGCCACGCAGCCGTGGCGTTGATAGTCATCGAGGTGTTCATGCGCTCGAGCTCGATGCCCTCGAACAGCGCGCGCATATCGCCCAGATGACAGATCGGCACGCCGGTGCGGCCCACCTCGCCCCGTGCCATCGGCGAGTCGGAGTCGTAGCCGATTTGCGTCGGTAGATCGAACGCAACGCTCAGACCCGTCTGCCCCTTTGCCAGGTTGTGGCGGTAGAGCTCGTTCGAGGCCTTCGGGGTGCTGTGCCCCGAATACGTCCGCATGATCCAGGGGCGATCCTTGTCGCTCACATCTCCTCCGTTGCGCGCGCGGCGCGCCCTACATGTAGCGATTGTCAGCGGCGCGGTCGAGCCCCCGGGAGCTCCTCTTGACCCCACCGATCCGCGCGCTGATCATGCGCTGTGCCGGATCGGGCGGCAGCGGCGGCGCCGGAGGTGCGCCAGGCGGGCGACTGGGTGCTCAAGCGGCGCCTCGGCAGCGGCGCCATGGGCGAGGTCTGGCTGGGCTGGCACCGGCATTCGGAGAGCCGCGCAGCCGTCAAGCTGTTTCGCGAGCACGAGGCGCTGCGCGGGCGCGCCCGCCGCTTCTTCGATCGCGAGCGGCGCGCCGTGGCGCGCCTGCGCCACCCGAACGTCGTCAGCCTGTACGACGTGGGACCGGACTTCATCGCCATGGCCTACGTCGACGGGCCGAACCTCGCCCAGCGGGCCGCGAGCGGCATCGACCCGGCAGCGGCGCTCGCCATCACGCTCCAGATTGCTTCTGCCCTGTCGCACGCGCACGACAGCGGCGTGGTGCACCGCGATGTGAAGCCCGGCAACGTGCTGCTCGACTCTCTCGGCAACGCCTACCTGGGCGACTTCGGTCTGGCCACGCTGCCCGACGACGACGACCCGGACGAGCACGCCCGGGTCGGAACCCCTGGCTACATGGCCCCCGAACAGATCGCGGGCAAGAAGGTCGGCCCGGCCGCGGACCAGTACGCGCTGGGACGGACGCTGCTCGAGATGCTGCTCGGACGCCTGCCACCGCGCGACATCGAGCGCGCATTCGAGGACCTGCCAGCGGATCTGCCCGAGGCGCTCCGCGTCGCGCTGCGCCGCGCCTGCGCACCGCATCCGGAACAGCGCTACGCCTCGGTGGCGGAGCTGGCGAACGATCTCTCCGGCATCGATCTCGGCGGCTACGAGGCTCCGCCACGCCTCGCTCCGGAAGTGCGCGTGCGCGCCCAGTTCGGCTGGGCTACGGCGCCGGACGAGGTGAAGCGCGTCTCCCACGACATCGCGCGTGCGGACTACTCCGTTCGCTCGTTGGCACGTGGCGGAGTGTTTTCCAGCGAGCGCGCGGATCGATTCCTCGGCGAGAGCGGTTACCGCGACTTCGCCTGGTCGCTGTACGCACACGAGAGCCGGCTCGGTTCGGTGTCGGACTCCGGCGTGCTGGCGCGGGCGTCGGATCTGGTGGTGCTGGCGCATGGCACATTGTGCACGCGTGCGGTGTGGAGCCACGTCGCCGCGGCGATCTGCCGGGACAATCCCCGCGCCGTGGTGCTGGTGCCGGATCATCTGGGCTCGGGAGAGAGCGCGCTCGCCGCTTCGGCCGGCGCGGCGCACCTCGCGCCGCAGGCCATCGTCCGCACTTTCCAGGCGTGGCTCGATCTGCTCTCCGTGCGCGACCTGCCGACCGTGCTGGTCGGGCACTCGGCGGCAGCGGTGGCGCTGCTCTCGGTTCCGGATGAGGCGCTCGGAGAGCGCACCTCGCGCGTCGCGGTGACGCCGGTCTATCCGTTCGCGTACCGCAGCGTTCGCCTGCAGCTCGCGCTCGCCGCCCTGCTGCTGTCGACGCTCGGGCGCATCCCTGCCGTGAAGCGCTGGCTCGGCCGCATCGGGCTCCGGAGCCCGGAAACGCGCGGCTATACCGAGGCGGAGCGGGCCAGCATGCTGGCGCAGTTCCACCAGATCCCGATCCGGCCGATGGCCGCGCTCACCCGCGAGGTAGCGCACGCACGACCGGAACGTGCGGACCGGCTCGACCGCTGCACGATTGTCATCGGGCAGGACGACCCGCTGACTCCGGCGTGGCGCGCGCTCGATGCCCTCGACAGGCTCGGTTTTCCGAATCGCAGCATCCACCGCATCGCCAGCGGCGGCCACAACCCGCACATGGAGCTCGAAGAGCACCCGGAGTGGACGATGCGCAATGTCGACGATCTGGCGCGCATCGTCGAGTCGATGCTGGTCTCGGCCCGCGAGGGCGCGCCGTCGAGCACGGTGCTCGAGAGCACGATCATCGCCGAAGCCGATGGCAGCGACGCGTTGTAGCGCCGGCCCTACGCTCCGCCAGAGCACAGCATCGGCCGGCCGAGGACGTACTGCTTGGCACCGCCTTCCGCGCTCTGCTCTTGCCACACGACGAAACTGCTGACGCTGACGCTTCCGACCGCCGCGGCAACCACCTTCGATGTCTGGAGGTCCGCCGTATGCACCGGGGCGCCGAAGACCAGGACCTTGCCGGCGCTGCTGACAACGGTGAGGCCGACCTTCGCGCCGGTCAGGTCCGTCCCGGCGAACTGGACGATGCTCTGACCCACGTCGGCGCTCTGGAAACTATTCAGCTGATTGATGTCGGAGAGCGTCGGCCCTTGCGACAGTCCCGGCACCGGCGCCTTGTCGAGATCGGCGAAGCTCGCCACCGGTATTACGCCGGCGAACACTCTGATCGGCGTGTAGTTCGGTGGTCCCGCCAAGGTGATACCCATCAGCATCAGGCCATGGCCCGGGTCTGCGATCGGCGCGCCGATAACCGTCCCGCGGTTCTGGTCCGAGGTGAAACTTATCGGGTGCGCCGTCTTCAGATCATCCGCAACCTTGCCGTAGCGAAGCGCGGTCGGACCGAAATCAGCTCCGGTCTGCACGACCAGAGTCGAGCCGATCTCGGTGCATCCCCGAATGATGAAGTCATCCTTCGAATTGGGTGCGCTGCCGACGAACGTGCCATCGAGGTACAGAGCGAGCGTGGATCCAGCCTCCGCGTTCTGCTCGTTGCAGGTCACGGCTGTGTGGATGACCGAGCTTCCGTCGTGCATGAAGCACAGGCTTTCGACGCCCTGCGAGCACGGCTTTGCCGCGATCGTCGTCGGCACCGGTGGCGTCTGCGGATCGCCGCCCGAGTCGAGCGGGAAGGACAACTCGACGAGATCGCTCCCCTGCTGGCCCAGCAGATACAGCGCCGTCTTGTCGGCGTACGCGAACCCGACGCCGAAACTCGGTGAGGGCGAATACGTCAGCAAATTGCCAGCGGGCGCGTTCGGATCATCGGTGAGCGACCGCACGAAGAGTCCGGCCGGACCGGCGTCTGCGATCGCGAACATACGGGGCTTGGTGGCGGCCGACACCGCGGGTCCATCGACCATCAGCAAGCGGTTGATGGTGGCATTCCCGAGATCCGCAGCGCTGAGCACCGAGAATGCGTTACCGAGCGGCGTGCAATCGAATGTCCCGCCGTCACTCGCGTCGCTTCCCCCGTCCTTACCGGCAGCGCCCCCCGTGCCTGCTGTCCCGGCGGAACCAGCCGCCCCCGCGCCCCCACCAACGCCAGCGCTCCCACCGGTGCTCCCCGCGTCAGCTGGGGCATCCTTGAAATCTCCCAATCCCAGGAGCGAGCTGCAGGCCGGCGCGAGGCAAGCCAGCGAGACCAGAGCAGCGATCGTCGCGGTTCTATAGGAAAGATTCATGGAAGGTATCCTGGCCCGAGTCTCGCCCGACCGACTGGCGGTTGGCAACACGTTTGCCGCGGCGAAGGAGCCGCGATCGCGCTTGCCCCGTCGCGACTCAACGTCCAGGCTGTGTGCCCGATACCGGAGGATATAGATGACCGAGAGGAAAACCCGGCTGGGCCGCGTCGGACCCGAGGTGCATCCGATTGGCCTCGGCTGCATGGGGCTATCGGGGATCTACGGACAGACGACCGACGACCAGGGTGTTGCCACCATCCACAGAGCGCTCGAGCGAGGCGTCACGCTGCTCGACACCGGCGACTTCTACGGCATGGGGCACAACGAGCTGTTGATCCGCCGCGCGATCGAGGGGAAGCGCGATCGCGTGCAGCTCTCGGTGAAGTTCGGGGCGCTTCGCACTCCCGATGGCGGATGGAGCGGGATCGATACGCGTCCCGCGGCCGTGAAGAACTTCGCGACCTATAGCCTCAAGCGCCTCGGCGTGGACGTGATCAACGTCTACCGCCCCGCCCGCCTCGATCCCCAGGTTCCCATCGAGGACACCGTCGGCGCAATCAAGGAGCTGATCGACAAGGGTTATGTGCGCTACATCGGCCTGTCCGAAGTGGGCGTCGACACGATCCGGCGCGCGCACGCGGTGCATCCGATCGTCGACCTGCAGATCGAATATTCGCTCCTGAGCCGCGGCCCCGAGGACAGGATCTTCTCCGCGCTCGCGGAGCTCGGCGTCAGCGCAACGCTCTACGGGGTCCTGTCCCGGGGCCTCCTGGTCGGACGAACGGCGGATCGACCCGGCGATTCGCGGAGTCGCTTTCCGCGCTTCTCCAGCGAGCACATCGAGCACAACGCGAACCTTTCGCACAGGCTCGCAGACTTCGCCGCCGCGCGCGGCAGCACGCCAGGCCAGGTCGCGTTCGCGTGGGTGCTCGCCAAGCAGCCGGCTCTGGTCCCGCTGGCGGGCGCCCGTACGACCGAGCAGCTGGACGATGCGCTCGGCGCGCTCGACAAGCCGCTTTCCGGCACCGAGGTCGCCGAGCTCGAGGAGTTGATTCCGAAAGACGCCGCCCGCGGCACGCGCTACCACCCCATGCAGATGGCGCACCTCGACAGCGAACGTTAGGCGGCTGGAGTCCGGGGCGCGATCGGGGGACACTGCCCCTGCGGAAGACGAGTGGGGATGGAATCGACACTGGAGCTGATGGGTGGCGCACGCTTCGCCGGGAGCGCCGGCCGGATCGATGGGATCGAGCGCAGGACCGCGGCGTGTCTTGCGTACCTTGCCGTGGAACGACGTGCGTCACGGGCCAGGCTGGCTGCGCTTCTCTGGCCGGAAGCGGAGAGCGCCGCGGGCCGGGCCAACCTGCGCCAGATGCTCCACAGGCTTCGAGCCGCAGCCGGGGAGGAGTTGACCGCAGGGAGCGATCCGCTGGCGCTCGCCGACACGATAGCCGTCGACGTGCGACGCCTGTTGGCGCTCGCCGCATCGGAGGAGTGGAGCGCAGTGGCGAGGTTCGACGGAGGCCTGTTGCCCGGGCTCGTGTTCGACGACTGCGAGGAGCTCGACGCCTGGCTCCACGCGACGCGCGTGCGACTCGACGCGCTGCGTGCACACGCGCTCGGCGTCGAGTCGGCCCGCAGCGAGCAGGAAGGCCGCCACGCTGAAACACGAGCCACGGTGCTGCGCTGGCTCGGCCTCGACCCGCTGTCGGAGGAGGCGCACCGCCGGTTGATGCGCGCCCACTTCGCCGACGGCGACCGTGGCGCCGCGCTGGCGGCCTACGCGCGCTGCCGGGAGCTTCTGGCGCGCCAACTGGATGTCGAGCCGTCGGAGCCGACGCTGGCCTTGGCGCGCCAGATCGGAGCGTCGCCCGCACCCCGACGCGGCAGGCTCTCGACCCGGCGCAGCATTCCGCTCTCCGTTCTGCGACCGCCGCTGCTCGCCGGACGCGACAAGAGCTGGGCCGAGCTGGAACGCGGCTGGGACAAGGGGCACCTGCTGGTGATCGTCGGCGAACCCGGCGTGGGCAAATCGCGCCTGATGCAGGACTTTGCCGAATCCCGCAAGGGTTACTCGGCGCGCTTTCTGGTCAGCCGCCCTGCCGACAGACTGGCGCCGTACGCGTTCCAGGCGCGGGCGTTCCGCTACGACCTGGACGTCGACCCGCATCGCCTCGATCGCTTGCCGCGCTGGGCCCGACGCGAGCTGTCCCGAATCATCCCGCGCCTCGACGACGACCCGCCACCGCCGCTCGCAAGCGAAGCTGAGCGCCTTCGTTTCTTCGAGGCCAACGTCGAGATGGCGAAGCTCAACGACCTGAAGACGATCCTGTGCACCGACGATGCGCACAATGCCGACGACGCAAGCCAGGAGCTGACCGCGTACATGGCATCGCGATTCATTCCACCGAACCCGAAAGACGCCGCCGCACCAGCCATGACCGCATTCCGCAGCAGCGAGATGCCGGAGTTCTCACGGAACAATCTGGAGACCCTGGCCGACGCAGGATTGGCCACGCTGGTCACTCTAGAGCCGCTCGACGCGTCCGACGTGCACCAGTTGATCCGGAGCGTCGACCTCCCCGCGCTGGAGCCGCTCGCCGAGCGGCTGCACGCCTACGCGGGCGGCGTCCCGTTCTTCATCGTGGAGACGCTGAGACGGATCGTCGAATCCGACGAGCACGAGATGAGCGACCTCGAACTCGAACCTTCCGATCGCGTTCGGCGCATGATCGAACGACGCGTGGAGCGCCTGCCGCCACTGGCAAGGCTGCTCCTGTATACCGCGGCACTGCTGGAACGACTGAGCTTCGCGCTCGCCGAGCGGCTGGTCGGCGGCGACGCGCAGGAGCTGGCTGTAGCATGGCAGGAGCTGGAAAGCGCGCAGCTGCTCCGCGGCGGTATCGTGAGTCACGACCTGCTTCGGGAGACCGTGCTCTCATCCATGCCGGAAGAATTCCGCAAGGGCCTGCACGGTCGCGTCGCCGAATGCCTCGCCGACGCAGGCGCCGACGCGGCGGTCATCGCCGAGCACTGGTTGATGGCGGAGGAGCCGGCGCGCGCGATCCCGTACCTCGAACGGGCCGCCCGCTTCGCGGCCGACGCGCTGCGCCCGGAGGACGCGGCACGTTTCCGCAGGCGCATCGAAGAGCTTGGCGACGGCTAGCCGGCAAACGAGGCGCGTGACAGCTCTACCGCGTGCTCGCGCACGTCGGCGGGCCAATCCCGAATGAGGTCGCGGAAGCGCGACTCGTCGCCGGCGTAGAGCGCACGCGACGCTTCTTCGTAGCCGGACAGGTTGCCGGCCATGGCGGACATGAAGCGGCCGGTGGCGTCCCGTGCGCGACGCGCGCGCTCGGCGGCGGGTTCGCGCTTGCGCGCTTCGTCGACGAGGCGACGCAGCGCGGCGGAGATGCCGTTCGGCTGCTGCTCCAGCCACTCCCAGTGGCGGGGCAGCAGCGACACCTCGCGCGAGACCACGCCCAGCCGGGGCCGCCCGGGTCCCGAGCGCTTCGGTGGCAGCACGCGCGAGATCACGTCCTCGGCGCTGCCCTGGAAATTGAAGTCGACCTGCCGCCCCGTCTCGTCCTCGAAGAGCAGGACCGTGGCGGCCTCCCCGCCGTCCAGCCGGGCCTTGGTCTCCAGCAGCACGTGGCGCAGCGACCCGGTCGCGATCAGTCGATCTCCAGCAAAAGCCGTGTAGTGCAGGTCTTCCATGGGCGCTTTATTACCCGGGTATAATCGGCCTGTCAATAATGCCCGGGTAATTTCTGTCACGGCCCCGTCACGCTTGACGATCGACAATCCCCACCCATGAAACGGAACGTCCTTCTGGGCAGGCTGGTGATGGTGCTGGGGCTCGCGAGCGCGTGGGCGTGCTCCTCCTCAACCAATGTGTCGCAGAAGAACCCGGACGCTGGGAGCGGTGGCACGGGCGCCAGCGGCGGGAGTGCCGGACAGGGCGGATCGGGCGGTACGTCGGGCAGCGGCGGTACGTCGGGCAGCGGCGGCACCGCTGGGAGCGGCGGTACGGCGGGCAGCGGTGGCACCGCAGGCAGCGGCGGTACTGCAGGCAGCGGCGGCACGGCGGGCAGCGGCGGAAGCGGCGGCAGCGATGCGGGTGCGAAAACAGCCGACGTGGCCGCCTACGTCTTGGCCAACA
This sequence comes from uncultured delta proteobacterium, assembly GCA_963826085.1. Lineage (GTDB taxonomy): Bacteria > Myxococcota_A > Polyangia > Polyangiales > Polyangiaceae > CAWDXG01. The sequence continues at coordinate 103,089 of CAWGVN010000004.1, forward strand.
AGGTGACGGCCGCGAACTACACGCCCGACAGCAACTATTCCTACAACTCGGGCGGCGGCGCCATCACGATCGCGCGCACCAACGTCGGGCAGTACACCGTCACCTTCACCGGCCTGACGATCGACCCGGGCAACGTCCAGGTGACCGCCTATGCCTCGAAAGGCTACTGCGACGCGACGCACTGGCAGGGCTCCGACGTCCAGGTTAGATGCAGGAGCGCCGGCGGAAACTCCGTGGATAGCCAGTACACGCTCGCGATCTTCAAGCAGGGAGTGACCTCCACCGCACATGTTGCAGCGTACGCCTACGCGAACAACACCCTTGCCGCGAGCTACACGCCGAACGCGAGCAACAGCTACAACTCCGGGGGAGGAGCCATCACCGCCACGCGCGCTGCCGCCGGGGCCTACAAGATATCCTTCACCGGCCTGACCCTCGGCGGCACTGGCGACGTGCAGGTGAGCGCGGTCGGCAGCAAGGCGCGCTGCTCGCTCTCGAACCAGGGATGGAGCGGCACGTCCGCCAACGTCTACTGCTACGACACGAGCGGCAGTCTCGTCGACAGCAAGTACAACATCATGGTCATCCTGCCGAACCCGACGAATCCGGCCAGCGTCGTCGGCTTCGCATTCGCCGATCAACCGACGGCTGCGAGCTACACGCCGCAGGCTGGCTTCAATTCAACGGGACAGGCCATCACCGCGACGCGCACGGCCACCGGGACCTACAAGTTGAACTTCTCGGGGCAGGACCTCACGACGGAAGACATGCAGGTGACGGCCTACAACCCGGGGGCGTACTGCGTCATCGCTGTAGGAACGGGACTCCCCGGCGTCCAGTGCTACAACGCGTCGGACGCGCTGATGGACAGCGCGTATTCGCTGCTCTTGACCAAGTAGCGAGTGACGACGGCAGAAAGCCGTCCGGGCGTGCTACCGTCACGCCTTGACCGGCCCCTACCGCGAGGCTCGATCGCGTCACCCCCGCAAGGGCTATTTCTGCCCCGGCTGCGGGCGGCAGGTGGAGCGCAGCCTGCGCCACTGCCCGGAGTGCGACGCCGGCATCGCCACCGTCCGTTGCGGCAGCTGTTTTCACGTAAACGTGCCGGAGGACGCGCTGTGCGCGGGATGCGGCCAGCCGCTCGGGCTCGAGCCTGTGGGCGAGCCCACGTACGTGATGTGCACGAGCTGCAAGCGACCCATGCAGGCGTTCCGGGGTGGCCCGGGATCGCTCTACGACTGCGATAGCTGCGGCGGGCAATTCGTCGAACATGCGCTGCTCCGCGACCTGCTCGAGCGGCGCGAGCGCTACGGCGAGAGCGCCCCCCGCCGCCCGCCACGCTTCAACCCCAGCGGCCCCATCGCGTACGTCAAGTGCCCGATGTGCCAGGCGATCATGAACCGGAAGAACTTCGGCGGATCGAGCGGCGTCATCGTGGATGTGTGCGCGCGCCACGGCACCTGGTTCGACCAGGGCGAGCTGCCGCGCGTGCTCGCATTCGTGGAGGGCGGCGGTCTCGTCGAAGCGCGGCGCCGCGAGCAGGAAGAACACCGGCGACGGCTCGCGCACCCACACGGCGAGGCGGGCGGACAGAGCCTGCACCCCATACAGACGGGCCCATATTGCGATAGCGGGAGCACGACCGTCGATGCGGCCCTGGGTCTGCTATCGTTCCTCGCGGATCTGCTGACGTGATGTCTTCAGTGCGCGCCAGCTCGACATCGGCTGGCCGAATGGTCAAATTCACAGGGTAAGCCGATGAGCACGAAGAAACCCGAAGAACCCGGCAAAAAGCCCGAGCACGAGGACGAGCTCGCGGTCGTCGAGCGGCCCAAGACGAAAAAGCCGCGCCGTTACCAGGTGGTCTTGCACAACGACGACTACACCACCATGGAGTTCGTGGTGCACGTCCTGATGAAGTTCTTCCACAAGAGCGAGACCGAAGCGACGCAGATCATGCTCCATGTCCACCACAGAGGTTACGGCATCGTGGGGCTCTTCACCCGCGACGTGGCAGAGTCCAAGGCAGCACAGGTGATGGACTACGCCAAGGAACACGGCCATCCGCTCAAGTGCACTGCAGAGCCTGAAGGTTTCGACGAGAACTGAGCTACCCGCCATGAAAGTCAGTGCAGAAGTCGAGATCGCCGTCTCCCTCGCCGCCCGCGAGGCGCAGCGCCGGCGCCACGACATAACCACCGTGGAGCACCTGCTCTACGCCCTGCTCCATGACGACGCCACCGCGCGCATCGTCAAGAAGAGCGGCGGCAACGTACAGCGCATCAAGTCCGAGCTGGAACGGATATTCGACGAGGAGATGCCGCAGGCTCCGGAAGAGCATCCGCTCACGCCGACGCCATCGCGCGGCTTCCAGCGCGTGTTGCAGCGAGCTGCGATCCACGTGGAGTCGAGCGGCAAGGAGGAGCTGCACGGCTACAACGTGCTGATCGCGATCTTCGCCGAGGCGGATTCCCCGGCCGTCCACGCGCTCTCGCTGGGCGGACTGAGCCGCTACGACGTGGTCAACTACGTCTCGCACGGCGTCAGTCAGGAAGGCGACGACGAGCTGGAAGGCGTCACCGAGGGCGACCTCGACGAGGACGAGGACGACGACGAATCCGGCGAGAAAGACCCGCTGGCCCGCTTCGCGGTGAACCTCAACGAGCGCGCCGAGGCGGGCGAGATAGAGCCGCTGGTGGGCCGCGAAAAGGAAGTGCGCCGGGCGATCCAGGTGCTCAGCCGCCGCAAGAAGAACAACCCGATGTTCGTCGGCGACGCGGGCGTGGGCAAGACGGCCATCGTCGAGGGCCTGGCGGCGAAGATCGCCGCCGGTGACATACCGAAGCCGCTGGAGAACGCCGTCATCTACGCGCTGGACATGGGATCGCTCCTGGCGGGGACGAAGTTCCGCGGCGACTTCGAGAATCGCGTCAAGGCGGTGCTCAAGGCGCTGGAGAAGCGCCCCGGTTCAGTGCTGTTCGTCGACGAGTTGCACACGGTGATCGGCGCCGGCGCGGCCAGCGGCGGCACCATGGACGCGGCCAATATGCTCAAGCCTGCTCTTGCGAGCGGCAAGCTGCGCTGCATCGGCGCCACCACGTTCGAGGAATTCAGAACCCACCTGGAGCGCGACCGCGCGCTGGCCCGCCGCTTCCAGAAGATCGAGGTGCTCGAGCCGACACTGGAGGAGACGATCCTGATCCTCAAGGGCCTGCAGCCTCGCTACGAGGAATTCCACGAGGTCAGCTACACCGAGGAGGCCATCGAGGCCGCGGGAACGCTGGCCCAGCGCCACCTGCACGACCGCAAGCTGCCCGACAAGGCCATCGACCTGATGGACGAAGCCGGGGCGGACGCGAAGCTGGAAGAAGGCCCTGGTGCGACCGTCGACGTGGACCGCATCGAGGCCGTCGTGGCGCGCATGGCCCAGATCCCGCCGCGCCAGGTCAGCGCCGACGACAAGAGCGCGCTCAAGAACCTGGAGGCGGATCTGCAAAAGGTCGTGTTTGGACAGGATCGCGCGATCAAGGAGCTGGCCACCGCGATCAAGCTCAGCCGTGCGGGGCTGCGCCCGCCGGAAAAGCCCATCGGCTCGTACCTGTTCACCGGCCCCACCGGTGTCGGCAAGACGGAGGTGGCGCGTCAGCTCGCCAAGACGATGGGCATCGAGCTCCTCCGCTTCGACATGAGCGAGTACATGGAGCGCCACACCGTCTCGCGGCTGATCGGCGCGCCTCCCGGCTACGTCGGCTACGACCGCGGCGGGCTGCTCACCGAGGCGATCGCCAAGACGCCCCACGCCGTGCTCCTGCTCGACGAGATCGAGAAGGCGCACCCGGACGTGTTCAACGTGCTTCTGCAGATCATGGACCACGGCACCCTCACCGACAACAACGGCAAGAAGAGCGACTTCCGGCATGTGGTGCTGATCATGACGAGCAACGTGGGTGCGTCCGATATCGCGCGGCGGCCGCTCGGCTTTGGCGATCGCTCGACCTCGGGGCGTGAGGACGTCGCGATGAAGAGCACCTTCAGCCCCGAGTTCCGCAATCGTCTGGATGCGCGCATCTCGTTCGACCCGCTCACGCCGGCGGTGATGGAGCACATCGTCGACAAGTTCCTGAAGGAGCTGGGCGAACAACTCGCCGAGCGCGACGTGACGGTGGACCTCGGCGATCGAGCGCGCGTATATCTGGCGGACAAGGGCTACGACAAGGACAACGGTGCTCGGCCGCTGGCGCGCCTGATGCAGGACGAGATCAAGCGACCGCTCGGCGACGAGCTACTGTTCGGCAAGCTGGAGCACGGCGGGCACGTCACCGTCGACTTCCGCGACGGCAAGATCGCGTTCGACATCAAGGGCAGCGAGCCGCCCGCCGACGGCAAGAAGCGTCGGAAGAAGAAGGAACCGGAGCCGGCGACCTCCTGACCGCGCGTCGCGCGCCGGCGGGGCAGCTGATCGGGCAGGGCGCGCCGTCGCAGGCGTTGCCGCGTCCTTTCCCGGAGAACTACAGACAGGAAGGACACCCGATGCGGCAGGTGCCCTGGGGGGTCGGCGCGTAGCAGCTGGGGTAGCTGGCAACCGGTCCGCCCTGCTGCACGTCGCAGCAGAGCTGGCTGTTGTTGCAGAAGCTGTTTCCGCAGCAGAACGTGCCGGCGGGTGGCATCTGCTGGTTGCTACAGGGCGGCACCGGAGCGCACTTGCCATGGTCGCAGTACGGATGTGGTCCGCCGCACACGACGCCGCAGCCGCCGCAGTTGTGGATGTCGTTGTCGGGGTTCACACACGAGGCCCCACCGCAACACACCAGGCTCGGATCGTTGCACCCGACGACGCTGCAGCCGTTTCCGCCGCCGCTGCCGCCGCTGCCCGTGGTGCTGCAGTTCCACAAGCCGCCCTTGCACTCGCACGAGAAGCCGGTGCCGCCCGGGCCACCGCCCTGCCCGCAGCCCATGCCGTCGTGACAGCACGGTGCGCCGTTCGGACCACAGGAGTTGGGATCGCAGCCCCCACTGCCGCCCGTGCCCGAGCTGGTGCAGTTCCAACGGCCGCTCTTGCAGCTGCAGGTGAGCGTGCCGCCCGGACCTCCCTGGGCGCAGCCCTCGCCATTCTGGCAGCACTTGGTGCCATCGGGACCGCAGGCACCGGTATCCAGGCATCCGCCACCGGAACCACCCGTGCCGGTCGTCGTGCCGCCAGTTCCCCCGGAGCCTTTGCTCACCGAGCCGCCCGTCCCCGAGCCCGTCGCTCCCGAGCCGACCGCTCCGTTTCCCCCGGAGCCGGCGCCGCCGCCGGTACGGACGTTTCCGCCGCAGGCACCCAACCCGGCCACCACGATCACGGAAACGAGAGCCAGAGCGCGCGCAGGACGAAGCAACATGGATCAAGTCTATCCGAAATGCGTGCCAAGCCCCACGTGCCGCCCGGAGCCAGGGCTTGCGTATCCGCGCCGCGACAGTGTTGCCAGCCCGCGGCTCCGGTTGGCACAACCGGTGGCACAGCGCGGCGCGGATCAGCGGGAGTTCGCGCCTCCGGAGGCGGCATGGACCTTGCTTGGAGCGGGGGGCATGACGGTGGACGTGAAGGTGATCTTGCGTAACGGGCTCATCGGTTTCGCTCTCGGCGTGGTCGTGATGCTGGGGATCAGCTACGGCGCCTCGACACTCGGCTCGTCGCCGCCCGCCGCGCCGGCGTCAGCCCGTTAACGGCAGGCCACGCAGGCCGTCACGGTTTGTTCTCGCCCACCGCGAGGTAGGCGACGCCGAAGTAGAGCTCGCGCATCGAGCTCCGCGGTGGGCGGCGCGCTCGGATAGCGCGCTGTCGGGGCGCAACCCCGCGCGGACGGAAATCCGCCTGGAGCCTCGCGTGGCCCTAGCGCGAACCGGCCAGATCCTTGAGCCCGCGCTGCTTCGCGTTGACCAGGATCGACATGTTGCCGTTGGGGTGCTTGTTCTCGCGCATCAGCTGGTGCGCCTCGCCCGTCTCGTTGAACTCGAACACGCGCGACAGGCACGGATCGACCTTGCCCGCCGTCACCAGGTCGTTGATGCCCTTCGCCTGGTCGTCGTTGGCGAAGTGCGAGCCCTGGAAACGCTTCTGACGCATCCAGTGGTAACGCAGATCGAGCGTCGCGTTGTAGCCGGTGGTGCCCGCACAGATCACAACCATGCCTCCGGTGTCGCACACGAAGACGCTGGTCGGCACCGTCGCTTCGCCCGGGTGCTCGAACACGATCGCCGGGTTCTGCTTTTCGCCGAGCGCATCCCAGAACGCACGCCCGAACCTCTTGGCGCCCTTGAGCCACAGGCCGTAGCCGCCCTCGTCCTTCCAGTGCGGGAGCATGCCCCAGTGAGCGAACTCCTTGCGGTTCATCACGCCTACCGCGCCGAGCTGCTTGCAGTAGTCGAACTTGTCCTCGCTGCTCACCACCGCGACCGCCTTGGCGCCGGCCGCTTTCACGATCTGGATCGCCATCGAGCCGAGCCCGCCCGCGCCGCCCCACACGAGCACGGCGTCACCAGGCTGCACTTCGTTGCCGGACCAGCCGTGGAGCATGCGGTAGGCCGTCGCGCCCACGAGCATGTACGCAGCCGCGCTTTCCCAATCGAGAGCGGGCGGCTTGGGCAGACACTGGTGGTCCTGCACTTTCGTGAACTGCGCGAAGCTGCCCCAGTTGGTTTCGTAGCCCCAGATCTTCTGGGTCGGCGCCAGCATCGGATCCTTGCCGGCAAGCACGTGGGGATCTTCCGGATCCCACCAGCCGCAGTGGACAACCACCTCGTCGCCGACCTTCACGTTGGTGACGGCGCTGCCGACCTTCCACACGATGCCGCTCGCGTCCGAGCCGCCGATGTGGAAGTCCTCCTGCGCTCCGCCCTTCTGTCGCGTCTTGATCACGTCGATGGGCACGCCCAGCGCCGCCCAAACGTTGTTGTAGTTGACGCCGGCAGCCATCACGTAGACCAGCACGTCGCGCGGCCCCAGCTCCGGAACGGGCACCTGCTCCAACTTGAAGGCGTCCTTCGGCTCCCCGAAGCGCTCCCGCCGGATGACCTGCGCGTGCATGCGCGCCGGCACCTCGCCCAGCTCCGGAATCTCCCCCAGCTCGTAGATGTCCTTCGCCATACCGGGCGCGCATCCTAGAGCGCCCTCTGCCATAACGCCAGCCCGCCCGGCCGGCGAGGGCAGATCACACGAAGGCCGAAGGGCCGAAGGTTTCTGGGGTCGAGGACTGTCCGGCCGTTCGCGTCGAATCCAGAGACGTGCACGCGCACGGTGACTTGTACCCTCTGGATGAGCCGTGTTGTGAATCCCATCCCTCGACCCCAAGAGAAGAAAGCCGTCCCCTGCTCCGTGAAGAGCCGCTTTGGCCCTTCGGCCTTCGTGTGGATCCCTCCGGGGCGTGCAGCGTCGTTCAGAAGCCGTACGCGGCTTTCATCTCGGGGTCGCGCTCGGCGATGACGCGGGCGAAGTCGAGCATGACCTGGCACTGCTTGTAGGTCGCGTCGTCCTGCATCTTCCCGTCGATCATCACGGCGCCGCTGCCGTCGCCCATCGCTTCGACCACGCGCCGCGCCCACGCGACCTCGTCCGGCGGCGGGCTGAACACCTTCTTGGCGATCTTGATCTGCGCCGGGTGCAGCGACCAGGCGCCGACGCATCCCATCAGGAACGCATTGCGGAACTGATCTTCGCACGCGACCGTGTCGGCGATGTCTCCGAACGGACCGTAGAACGGCAGGATGCCGTTCGCGGTGCACGCGTCGATCATTCGCGCCAGCGTGTAGTGCCACAGGTCCTGCTGCGCGGTCGGCCGCGGCGCCTCCGCGTTGTCGGGATCCGGATCGGCGCGCACCAGGTAGCCCGGGTGCCCGCCACCCACGCGTGTCGTCTTCATGCGGCGCGACGCCGCGAGATCCGCCGGCCCCAGGCTCAGCCCCTGCATGCGCGGACTGGCGGCGCAGATCTGCTCCACCTGGTTCACGCCCGATGCGGTCTCGAGAATGGCGTGAACGAGCAGCGGGCGCTTCAGCTGGTGCCGTGCTTCAAGCTGGGCAAGCAGCTGGTCGACGTAGTGGATGTCCTCGGGGCCTTCGACCTTCGGCACCATCACGACCTCGAGCTTGTCGCCGATCTCGCCCACCAGGCGCATCACGTCGTCGAGGAACCAGGGGCTGTTCAGCGCATTGACCCGCGTCCAGAGCTGCGCGCCACCACCCTTCCACTCCTTGCCGATCTTCACCAGCCCCTCGCGCGCGTCGACTTTCCGGTCCGACTGCACGCCGTCTTCGAGGTTGCCCAGCAGCACGTCGACCTTTCCGGCCAGATCCGGCACCTTCGACACCATCTTCGCGTTCGAGGGGTCGAAAAAGTGGATCATCCGGGCCGGCTTGAACGGGATCTCGCGCAACGGCTCCGGAGCCCCGATCGCCAGCGGCTTGAAGAATTCGCGGTGGCTTCGCATGTGAGAGGGGTTGATCACTTTGCGGCGCGACGCAAGCATCGGGGCATGACCCATCGCGATTACGTCAAGGCTCGGCCCGCCCCGGGCGTCCTATCGAAAGCGCCCTCACGCTGCGGGAGATGGGCATGACTGCTGACGCTCGTCCCCGCAGGAGTGTCCTGTACATGCCGGGCTCGAACGCCCGCGCGCAGGAAAAGGCCAAGAGCCTGCCTGCAGACGGCCTGATTCTCGATCTGGAGGATGCGACGAGCCCCGACGCCAAGGAGGCGGCGCGCGATCAGGTGTGCCAGTCCGTGCGGGGCGGCGGATACGGTCGCCGCGAGCTGGTGATCCGCATCAACGGGCTCGAAACGCCGTGGGGCAAGGCGGATCTGGAGGCGGCCGCGAAGGCAGGCGCCGATGCCATCCTGATCCCGAAAGTCGAACGTCCGGAGCAGGTGCGGGATGTCGAGAAGTTGATGGAGGCGAACGATGCACCGGCGACCACCAGTATCTGGTGCATGATGGAGACACCGCTCGGCATCCTGCGCGCCCAGGAGATCGCCGCGGCCAGCTCTCGCATGCGCTGCCTGGTCATGGGCACGTCGGATCTGACGAAGGACCTGCATGCGCGTCACACGCCGATGCGCCTGCCGATGTTGACTTCGCTCGGGCTGTGTCTGCTCGCCGCGCGCGCCTACGGGCTGGCGATCCTCGACGGCGTCTTCCTCGATCTGGACAACGCCGAAGCGTTCCACGAGTCGTGCCTGCAGGGATTGGAGCTCGGCTTCGACGGCAAGACACTGATCCACCCGAAACAGGTCGCGCCCTGCAACGCCGTGTTCTCGCCGTCGCCCGCCGCGGTGGAGCGCGCGCGGCGCGTGATCGAGGCGCACAGCGCCGCTCGCAGGGAGGGCAAGGGCGTGGTGGTGCTCGACGGCAAGCTGGTGGAGAATCTGCACGTCGAGGAGGCGAAGCGCCTGGTGGCCCTGGCCGACGCCATCGCGAGCCAATAGCGTGACCACTTGCCGCGGTTTCGCGTCATCTGCACCGCGGTGCGGGGTCCGGGGCTGGTTGACGCGGCGCGTAGGAAACCCTATGGGAATACGCCAGAATTCTGTCCTGGAGGTGCTGGGCCCATGACTGGAACAACGACGCCGGGCGCGCCCTCGCTCGACGAACTGGAGCCGGCCGTCGAGGCCGTAGCAGAGCTCTACCGGCGGGCCCTGTCGAGCGTACTGGCGAGGGTCGTCGACCCGGACAAGGGGCGAGTCTCCGGACGGCTGCTCGAGGACAACCAGCTCGGCGCCCACGCGCTGGCGTATCTGGCCACCGAGCTCGAAGCCGCCCGCCAACTCGTCGCGTGGGCCCGACGCGTCGACACCGACGGCTCGGGAGGCGAGCTGGAGCGACGCATCGCCGCAGCGTACGTGGGTGAGCTGGTGCGCGAGCTTCCCGGCGGCGTGAACCTCGGCGCCTGCGAGTCGCTGGGTCTGGGCGAGATGGGGCTCACGCAAGACGACGTGGCGAGCACCGTCGCCGCGCCGGCGCTGCAGCAGCTCGCCGCGCGTTGTGCGTCCGGCGATGCGGTCTGCGCACTGGCGCGGCTCGCGCACGAGCAAGGCAGCTTCGGCGCGCTCGGCCTGGGCGACGAGACACTCGAGGCCATCCAGTCGGAGTTCCGCAAGTTCGCGCAGCGCGAGGTGGATCCGATTGCGCAGAACGTCCATCGCAAGGACGTGCTCATCCCGATGGAGCTCATCGACAAGATGAGCGAGCTCGGGGTGTTCGGGTTGACGATCCCGGAAGAGTACGGCGGCCAGGGTCTGGGCAAGGTCGGGATGTGCGTCGTGACCGAGGAGCTCAGCCGCGGCTACATTGGCGTGGGCTCGCTGGGCACGCGAGCGGAGATTGCCGCGGAGTTGATCCTCGGCGGCGGCACGGACGAGCAGAAGCAGGAGTGGCTGCCGAAGCTGGCCACCGGCGAAGTGCTGCCGACGGCCGTCTTCACCGAGCCGAACTACGGCTCGGATCTGGCGCACATCAAGACGCGCGCCGAAAAGCAGGCGGACGGGTCGTGGCGTGTGAGCGGGCAGAAGACGTGGATCACGCACGCCACGCGCGCCAACCTGATGACGCTGCTGGCGCGCACCAACCCGGACGACGACGGCTACTCGGGCCTCAGCATGTTCCTTGCGCCCAAGCAACGCGGCAGCGAGGAAAGCCCGGAGACCGAGGGCTTCCCCGACGCGAGCATCACCGGCACCGAGATCAAGGTGCTCGGCTACCGAGGCATGAAGGAGTTTGAAATCGCCTTCGACGGCTTCGCGATCCCGGCCGGCGCCCTGCTCGGCGGCAAGGAGGGGCAGGGCTTCAAGCAGCTGATGGTCACGTTCGAGAGCGCACGCATCCAGACCGCAGCGCGCGGCGTCGGCATCGCGCAAGCGGCGCTCGAGGAGGCCATGAAGTACGCGCACGAGCGCATCCAGTTCGGCGCGCCGATCGCCAAGTTCCCGCGCGTGCAGCGCAAGCTGGGCCGCATGATCGCCCGCAACATGGCGACCCGGCAGCTCACCTATTTCGCAGCGCGTGAGAAGGACAGCGGCAAGCGCTGCGATCTGGAAGCGGGCATGGCCAAGCTGCTCGGTACGCGCGCCGCCTGGGAAGCCGCGGACGCCTGCGTGCAGATCCACGGCGGCAACGGCTACGCAGAGGAGTACGTCGCGTCACGGCTACTGGTGGACGCGCGCGTGCTCAGCATCTTCGAGGGAGCGAACGAGATCCAGGCGCACGTCATTGCCCGGCGGCTGCTCGAGCAGGGCATGCAGAAGGCCTGAGCCGAGGAAGGAAGAGCCATGAGCAGAATCCTCAAGCCAAGCTACGGGCGCCGCCTCGACGATTTCAAACCGGGCAACGTCTACGAGCACCCCTGGGACGTGACCGTGGACGAGGGCATGACGGCCTTCTTTGCTGCTTCGTTCCAGGATGCCATGCCGACATTCGCGAGCCGCACCTACGCGCAGGCGCTCGGCTTCCGCGACCGACCGGTGCATCCGCTGTTGCTCCTCAACCTGGGTCTCAGCTTCAGCGTGCACGACGTGAGCGAGCAGGCCATCGCGCATCTGGCGTACATCGACGTACGCTTTCCGGAGCCCTGCTACGCCGGCGACACCGTGACCGCGTCGAGCCAGGTGCTGTCGCAGAAGCCGACCTCCAAGGGCGACCGCGGCGTGGTGGAGGTGCGCACCGTGCTCCAGAACGAGCGCGGCGACGTGGTGTGCCGCTTCGATCGCAAGGCGCTGGTCAGGGCCGGCGCCGTGAGCGGGCGTCCGGACGATCCGTGGCCTGCGGCAACGCAGAAGAACACGGCGGACGTGCCACGGCTGCCGGGTGTGCTTCGCGAGGGCGTGAAGGCGCCCGCGCGGCGAGCCGGTTTTCCGGGGTTCTTCGACGACTTCGAGGTGGGCGACGTGATCGCCCACACGGTAGGCAAGACGGTGGGCGAGTCGGAGCACATGCAGCTGACCCAGCTCTGCCGCAACTCGCACCCGATCCACTTCGACGAGGTCTACTGCAAGGACAACTCCTTCGCGAAGACGCGCGTGGTGTACGGCGGGCTGGTGCTGTCCTGGGTGCTGGCTCTGACCAGCCGCGACATCACGGGCAACGCGATCTGGGACATGGGCCTCGACCAGGGGGCCCACCCGGGCGGAGTGACGGCCGGCGATACTCTCTACGCGACGACGAAGGTGCTGGCGAAGGAGGATGCCGGCAAGAACGCCGGCGTGCTCACGCTGCGCGTGGTCGGCACGCGCAATACGCCGGGTGGCGATCTGGTCGAGCGGGGACTGTTCGAGCCGGAGCTCTCGAAGAAGGATGGAAAGCTGGGAGAGAAGGTGGTCGAAATCACGCGCAGGATCCTGATCCGCAAGCGGCCGGGCTGAGGGAGAGGGGTTCGATGGCCGATTGGTATGTCCGGCACGAGAGCGGGGATGCGATCGGCCCGGTCGCAGCGGATCTCCTGGTGCGGGGCATCGCGGCCGGCAAGGTGCCGGTGGACGCCGAGGTCTGCGAGGCCGGCACCGACGAGTGGCTGCCGCTCGAAGCGATCGAGGAGTTCCAGGATGCGCTGCCCGACGATGGCGTCCAGACCCGCGTCATCGAGTCGCCGTGGTTCATGGACCAGACGAATCCCAGCACGCCCGGCGCGACGTTGCCGGCGCCCTACACCGAGGACGACGACGCCGCGACGCGCGTGGCGGCGACGCCTTTCGGCGATTCACAACCCGGGGTCCCGCTGCCGTCCTCGCCGCGGCCTGCAGCCGGCGGGCCGAGACCAGCAGCAGGAGCAAAGCCGCCCGGTCCGCCCGCCATGGCGCAACGGCCAGTAGCGCTCCCGCCACCGGTACCGTCACGCCCCGGCGCGGCTCCACCTCCGCCGACATCCAGTCGCCGCGCGGCGCCACCGCCGAAGCCCGTGCCCTCGCGACCGGGCGCCGCGACGCCCCCTCCTCCCCTGCCGGCAAGCGCGCCGCGCGCCGCAGCGCCGGCTCCGCGCGCACCGCCCCCACCGCCCGCGTCGGCGACGCCAGCTGCAGCCTCGGCTCGCTATGACGAAGTCGACGACGACGCCGCGACGCGGGTCGCACAGGCGCCCAGCGAGAGCGCACGCGCCTTTCCCCCGCCCCGCCCCGCGGCCGGGACGCCGGCGCTCCCGCCCGCACCGCCCGCACTGACGCCGCTGCCGGTCGGACAACCCGCGCCCATGCGGCCTCCGCAGCCCACGGTGCCGGCCGCCCCTGCCGCGTTTGCGCCGCGGCCGCAGCCTCCCGCGCCGCCCACGGCGGCGCCGAGGCCACCCCAGTCCGCGGAACGCAGCCTGCTGCCGCTGGTGATGCTCATCCTCGTGCTGGCATTGGCGCTCGGGGTGGCGCTGTTCCTGCTCGCACACCGCTAGCGAGACGCGGGCCATGCGCTGGCAGTTCTGGATCGATAGGGGCGGGACCTTCACGGACTGCATCGGGCAGCATCCCGGGAGCGGCGAGCTGTCGGTCGCGAAGATCCTCTCGTCCGATCGCGCACCGCTCGTCGGCATCCGCACGCTGCTCGGTCTCGCTGCCGACGCCCCCATCCCTCCCTGCGACATCCGCATGGGTACGACCGTCGCGACCAACGCGTTGCTCGAACGAAAGGGCCGTCCCGCGGCGCTGGTGATCACCCGCGGCTTCGCCGATCTGCTGCAGATCGGCACGCAGGCGCGCCCGCACATCTTCGACATACGCATCGCGCGACCCGAGCTGCTCTACCGCGCCGTGCTGGAAGTCGACGCCCGCGCCGATGCCGGGGGCCACGCGCTGTCGCGCCCCGACCCGGCCCGTACGCTCCTCGAGCTGCGCCACCTGAAGCAGAGCGGGCTGGACAGCGTCGCCATCGTCGTCCTGCACGCCTATGCAGGCGGCGAGCTCGAGCAGGAGCTCGGGGAGCTGGCCCGGCAGGCTGGTTTTTCCCACGTCGCGTTGTCGCACGAGATCGCGGCCGAGATGGGCATGCTGGCGCGCGGCGACACCGCGATGATCGACGCCTACCTCACGCCGCTCATCCGCGACTACGTGGCCACGCTGCTCGCGGAGCTTCCGGGCAGCACGCTCAGAATCATGCAGTCGAGCGGCGGGCTCACCGACGCGCACCGCTTCCGCGGACCCAATGCGATCCTGTCCGGACCGGCGGGCGGAGCGGTGGCCGCCGCCGCCGTAGCGCGCGGCGCGAGCACCGACCGCGCGATTGGATTCGACATGGGGGGCACGTCGACCGACGTGTCGCGCTTCGACGGGGAATTCGACCGGGTCTACGAGGCGGAGGTAGCCGGCGTCAGAGTGCGCGCCCCAATGATGAGCATCCACACCGTCGCGGCGGGCGGCGGATCGCTGTGCCGTTACGACGGCCACACGCTGAGCGTGGGGCCCGAGAGCGCGGGCGCCGACCCCGGTCCGCTCTGCTACGGCAATCCCGCGGCGCGCGAGCTATCGCTCACCGACGTGAACCTGGCGCTCGGCAGGCTCGCGCCGGATCGGTTCCCGTTCCCGATCGACGCCGCGCGACCCCGCGCCGCCCTGGAAGCGCTTGCGGAGCAGCTCGCCGCGCGTGGCGACCCGCGGACGCCGGAACAGATCGCCGAAGGCTTCTTCCATATCGCGAACACGGACATGTCCGAGGCGATCCGCCAGGTGTCGGTGGCGAAGGGCTACGACGTGCGCGACTATGCGCTGGTCGTGTTCGGCGGAGCGGGCGGACAGCATGCGTGCGCGATCGCGCGGCGCCTGGGCATCCGGCGCATTCTCTCGCACCCACTGTCGGGCGTGCTGTCGGCATACGGCATGGGTCTGGCCGATGTGACGTGGCACGGCGACGCGAACGCCGGATGCGTCGCGCTCGACGATACAGAGCTTGTGCGACTGGAGCCGGTGTTCGCGACCCTGGAGCAGCAGGGCAGCAGCGTGCTCCATGCGGAAGGCTTCGGTCCCGGACAGATCGACAGCGTGCGCCGCCTCGACCTGCGCTATGCCGGCACCGAGACTTCGCTCACGCTGGAGGCGACCGGCGCTGGGGACCTGGGACGTGAGTTCCAGCGTCGGCACGAGCAGCTGTTCGGCTACGCTCGGCCCGGCCACCCCGTGGAGCTGGTGCAGGCGCGGGTGGAAGCGCGCGGCCACAGACCGCCACCGCACCTTCGCCAAGCTCCGTCCGGCGGCGGTACGTCGCGCGATGCCACCCGCTTGTTCCACGCCGGGCAATGGCTCGAGGATGTTCCAGTCGTCGATCGCGAAGCGCTGTCCGCGGGGGAGCGCCGCGCGGGCCCCCTGCTCGTGCTCGAGGCCACCGGTACGCTGGTGGTGGAGCCTGGCTTCGAGCTATGCGTGGACGCTGGCGGCGTGCTCGTCGTCGAGCACGCCGAGGAGCGCAAGCCGGACGAAGCCGCGGTTCTGGGCGCTGCGGCGTCCGGCAACGTCGACCCCGTGCTGCTCGAGATCATGGGCAACCTCTACATGTCGATCGCCGAACAGATGGGGCACGTGCTCCGGCGCACCGCGCTCAGCACGAACATCCGCGAACGGCTCGATTTCTCCTGCGCGGTGTTCGACGCCGGCGGCGGACTGGTGGCCAACGCACCGCACATTCCCGTGCACCTTGGTGCGATGGGAGAGTCGGTGCGTGCCGTGATCGCCGCGCATCCGGAGCTCGCCCCCGGTGACGTGTTCGTCACCAACGACCCGGCCGCTGGCGGCTCGCACCTGCCGGACATCACGGTCGTCTCCCCGGTCCACGATGCGGCGGGGCAGCTTCTCTTCTTCACGGCCAGTCGCGGGCACCATGCCGATGTGGGCGGCGTCACGCCCGGCTCGATGCCGCCGTTCTCGCGCTCGATCGACGAAGAAGGCGTCGTGCTGCGCGCGCTCCGCATCGTGAGCGGCGGCAAGCTGGACCGCGAGCTGGTGCTCCGCACGCTTTCCGCCGGCCCCTATCCCGCACGCGAGCCGGAGAGCAACCTGGCGGATCTCGAGGCGCAGATCGCGGCATGTCGAGCCGGAGCGCGGCTGCTCGGCGAGCTCTCGGCGCGCTACGGGCTCGAACGCGTCCAGGCGTATATGGGGCACGTGCAGGACAACGCCGCGATGAAGGTCGCCGAGCAGATCGCCCGGCTGCCGGACGGCGAACACCGCTTCGAGGACGCGCTCGACGACGGCACGCCCATCGTCTGCACGCTGCGCGTGGCGGGCGATCGCATGGTGGTGGACTTCGAGGGCACCGGACCGGAAGTCGACGGAAACCTGAATGCGCCACGCGCGGTCACCCTGGCGGCCGTGATCTACTTTCTGCGCACGCTGGTGAATGCGCCTATTCCGCTGAACAGCGGCTGCCTGCGCCCAGTGGAGGTGCGCCTCGTCGAGGGCAGCGTGCTGTCACCATCGGCGGGCCGCGCCGTAGCCGCCGGCAACGTGGAAACCTCGCAGCGCGTCGTGGACGTGCTGCTCGCCGCAGCAGGTCGCGCCGCTGCCAGCCAGGGCACGATGAACAACCTCACGTTCGGCGATGGGCACTTCGGCTACTACGAGACGATCGCCGGCGGCGCCGGTGCGGGCCCCGGCTTCCACGGAGCCTCGGCGGTGCACACGCACATGACCAACACGCGCATCACCGACCCGGAGGTGCTGGAAGCGCGCTATCCCGTGCGCCTGCACGAGTTCTCGATACGGCGCGGATCGGGCGGGGCCGGGCGCTTCCACGGCGGCGACGGCGTGGTGCGGGAGCTGGAGTTCCTCCGGCCGCTCAGCGTGTCGGTCATCTCCGAGCGACGGGTGCGCGCGCCGTTCGGGCTCGAGGGCGGCCTACCTGGCGCGCGCGGCCGGAACCTGCTCGATGGGCGCGAGCTACCTGGCCGCCTCGGCGTAGACGTGTCGGCCGGCGCGCGGTTGAGGATCGAGACGCCGGGCGGCGGCGGCTACGGCGCTCCAGATGCCGGAGGCGCGGGCGCACCGGGCGCCCCGGGCGCGGCGGAGCCGGGTGGCGGCGGCGACTGAGCCGAGTCGTCATCCGCCTTGGCCAAGATGGCGGAGCGCAGCTCGAGGGCGAGCATGCAGCTGTTCGCCTGGCGCTGCGCAGCCGCCGCAGTCTCCTGGTTCTGGACGACGTGACGGTCCCCGACCGGCACCATCCTGCCCTGGGCCTGCCCACGCAACCGCGCAAGGAGCTTCCCGGTGCCGAGGTCCCAGACGCCAATCCGCGCGTAATGCTCCACGCGCTGGACCCGTTGCTCGTCCGTCTCGTCGCCCGCGTCTCCCAGCGCCTTTGGCAAACCGCGCGCGGGGCGCTCGTCGAGAACGGCAATGAAATACTTCGCCCGCGTCAGGATCTCGATGGCGATTGGCACGTCGTTGTGCGTGACGCGGTCCAGATCGCGATCGTAGGCCTCGACGGCCAGGTCGCTGCTGGCTTCGTGCAGCTCGTCGGTCCACTCGGTCGACAGAACGCGGAGCGCCCGGTAGGCGAGCCGCATGTTGTACGGCTCGAGCGGGCGCGTGCACACGTCCCACTCGTTGCAGAGCAGGCCGGGCGCACAATCCGCCAGCGCTTTGCATTTCGGCCCCTTCCGTGGGTCGACTGCCGCCTTCCGCACGAAGAAGCACGACGTAAAGCCGTCATGCAGCGAGTGCACCGATGCCTTGCGGATGGCCTTCGCCGTGTGCGCGTTGTCGGCGTCGAGCCGCAGGTACACGCCGGAGCTGTGCGTGATCTTTTCGAGGTCGACCGAGGGCGCGACGTAGTCGCCCTTCCACGCGCCCGCCAGCGCCTCCACGGAGTGTTCGATGCGATCGCGGAAGGGCAGGATCTTCGGGCCGAGGGTCTTGGCAATGGCGCGCTGTTTGGCCATCACCGCGCTCTTCTGGCTCTCCAGATGGCCCTCGGTGACGCGCCAGTAGACGACCGCGAACGCAGCCAGAACGACGGCCACCCAGATCCAGAGCTGCGGCTTCACGCCAGCGAGTCGCGCCTTGCCCAGCGCGCTGGCGCGACGCCGCTCGGCACGAGCCTGGTTCAGCGATGGAAGCCCAGGCTGGTGCTCTTCCCGTTCGCTTTCTCTGGCCAAGAGCTCCGCCCGGGATCAGCAGCCGGTCCGTCCGGGGCTCTCCCAGAGGGACCGGACGCCTCAGCCGCCCTTGTTGCCCAGACGGCCGACCATGAAGCTGATGTTGGGGTAGCCCGCAAAGGCCGAGGTCTGGAACACGCTCTTGACCACCAGGGCCGGCACCTTGCGATCGACCTGCAGGACGGCCACGCCGGGGAAAGGCTTGCCGGGGTTGATCTGCTTCCAGAGCTCCCGCTTGTTCTTCAGCACGTTGAACAGCTCGTCCACGCGCTGCAGCCGGTTGGCTTCCTCGATGGCGCGCGTGCTGCCCGCGGGGCTGCCGTCCACCAGGATCTGCGTGCCGGTGATCGCGACCATCGGCGCGTCCACCATGTCCATGACGTTCTCCGCCTTCGGCAGCTTGACGTTCTTGTCGACCGGCAGCTCGCCGGTTGCCGAGAAGCTCGCCAGCAGGAAGAGCACGATGCAGAGCAGGAAGTCGATGAACGGGATCAGCGGGATCTCGTGGTTGGCCGCGCGCCGGGCACCGCCGGCAACCTTGTGCCGCACGAAGCCGAGCGGAACGTGCTGCAGAAGCCGACGACCCGGCACCTGGATGGGCTGATGGAAACGCGAAAGAGGCTTGTCCGACGACATGATGACTCAGTTCACCGAGAAGGTGACGTTGAAAGCCGGGACCTTCTCGCTCTTGCCTGCGAACGAGAAGTCACGCTGGGGCGTGTAGATCGCGTCGATGACCGCAATCACGTCCGAGAACGGCGTGGTGTTGTCGGTGTGGAGCACAGCCTGGTCGAACTTCTTGTCGCTCGGAGCGCGGTGGCTGCCGTTCTGCTTCCACTCGGCGGAGATCTTCTTGGCGAGATCCGGATAGGTGTAGTCACCCTCCTGGCCGACGGGCACCTTCTTGCGGGGAACGTCGATGGTGTTGACGACGGTGCTCCCCTCCTTCCAGACAAGCTGGAACTTCCGGTCTCCGCGCATCTCGACGTGGAGCTGCTTCTCCTTCTTCACGTCGACCGGCTGATCCGGCTTCGGCGGGCCGGGCACGCGCGCGTCCGCGTTGATGCGCGCCATCTGCGACCACACGGCCGTCACCAGCAGGAACATCACGAGGCACAGCAGGAAGTCGATGAACGGGATCAGCGGGATCTCGTGATTCGACGACCGCCTGCCCCCGTGACCGCCTCCACCACCGGTATCGATACCAGCCATTACTGCTCCTTCTACCTAGGCCCTGTCAGATGGTTGATTGCCAGGCCGGCGGGGGACCGCACCGCAAGACGGTACGGCCCGCCGACGCACGCGGCTCTCAGGCCGCCTGCTCCAGACCCTGGAGGTTGACCTTCTGGCGGTTGGCGACGACCAGGTTGAGGATCTGCACGGACGACTCGTTGATGTCGTCCTCGATCTGCTGGGTCTTGCCGTTGAGCACGGCGAAGCCGACCAGCGCGGTGATGGCGGAGATCAGACCGAAAGCGGTGCAGTTCATCGCCTCCGCAATACCCTCTGCCAGGATGCGCGCCTTCTGGCTCGGGTCGATCGACTCGCCGCCGACGGCGCCGAACGCCTTGATCAGACCAACGATGGTTCCGAACAGACCGGTCAGCATGGCGACGTTGGCGAACAGAGCCAGGTAGCCGGTGCGCTTGTTGATGCGGGGCATCTCGCGCAGGGCCGCCTCGTCCATGGCAGCCTGGACCTCTTCATCCGGCCGGTTCACCTTGACCAGCCCAGCCTGGACGATGCGAGCCAACGGAGCGTTGGCGGCAGAGCACATCTTGACGGCCTTGGCCACGTCGCCGGCAAGGATGCATTTCTGCATCGTCGCGAGGAACACTTCTTTGTTGATCGATGCACCCCAGAGATAGACGGCGCGTTCGGCGATGGTGGCGATGGCGCAGATCAGCCAGAAAAGGATGATCCACATCGCCCATCCGCCCCCCTGAAAGTGATGCCACAGAGTCGACATTGCTGGTTTACCTTCCGGTTCTTGTCTTCTGTTTTGCTCGACGTTCGTCGTTCGGGCCCCCCCGGCGCCGCCCGTGCGGACCGGGAACCGACCTCAGCCACTATTCCACTCCACCACTTGCCACGGAGCGGACCGAGCCATCTTGCTGAAGCAGACCCCACACAGTCAAGAGAGATTGGGTCCGTGCGAGCTATTCGCGCGGCAGCATAAAGTTACACGAATCCAACATGTTCCGGCGTTTTCATGTTGCCCGGCCCATCTGCCGTCACGACAGCGCGTGCTTCCGCGCAGTGTCCATCGTGTTCCCGCCATGGGCTCGACGTCACGGTGTCGATCTGCAAGACCTGCCGGGTCGCGCCGACCCCGACCGAGGTTATCGATCCACCTGCATAAGTGTCACCGTGTCTGCGACACGTCGGCCGCCTGGTCGGCGGCTCCGCGGAGGCGGCCGGTCCAAGGGTCCGCCGGAGAGTCGGCGTGGATCCGGGCGGCCGTATCGGGGGGAGCGGCCGGGCAGACAGGAAGTGAATCCGCACGCTTGCGCTGGGTAATCAGCGGCGGCTATAGTCGCGCCAACTTCTGCGCGGCGTCGCGCGGGGTGCGCACCACGACGTCAGAGAGAACGATCCTGGGAAAGGGATAGCGGAATGCATCTCCTGCTTCTTGCAGCGGTAGGTTCATCAGGCCACGCGAGCCAGTTGGTCGAGGCGTTCAAGAACAACCCGACCTTCTTGACCATGAACATGGTGACCTCGGCGGTCGTGATGACCATCGTTGTCGAGCGATTTTCCTTCCAGCTGACGCGCTATCGCGTCAACTCGAAGGAGTTCTTCGCGCAGGTCAGGAAGCTGGTGGTGGCTGGCAACATCGACCGCGCCATCAAGCTCTGCGAGGCGAGCGACTACCCCATCCTGCAGCTGGTCAAGTCCGGCTTGACGCACGCCAACAAGGGCCCCGACGAAATCGACGCGGCCTTGAGCGAGAAGCTCTCCGAGCTCAAGCCCCAGGCGGAAAAGAGGGTCGGCGCACTCTGGTCGCTCGCCAATATCGCGACGCTCATCGGACTGCTGGGCACGGTCAGCGGCCTCATCCGGACGTTCAATGCGATCTCGGCGGCAGGTCTTTCCCAGGCCGACAAGCAGCGCATGCTCTCGAACGGCATCGCCGAGGCCATGTACAACACCGCTCTCGGCCTGGGCATCGCCGTGTTCTGCATGATCACGCACATCATCCTCCACACCCGGGCCAAGGCCATCCAGCATGACCTCGACTCGACGATGGAGCGCACGTTCAATCTGCTGACGATCCAGCAGCGCGGAGGCTGAGCCCTTCGGTCATGGCCCAGGCCCCTGCCCCGCTCAGCGCCGGCCAGCGAGCCAAGGTTCGCCGTTTGGCCGAGCCTAGGGAGCTCTCCCCTGACGAGGAGGGTGGCGAGCTCAATATCGTCCCGTTCCTGGACATCATCGTCAACATCCTCATCTTCATGCTCGCAACGATCGCGGTCACGTTCACCGCGACGATCGACACCACGCCTCCGGCGAGCCGCTCGGGCGGCGTCCGCAAGGTCAAGAGCGAGGCGCTGAACCTCACGGTCCTGATCGTGAACGACGGCTTCTCCATCAAGGCGTCGGGCGGCAACGTGGCCCCCGGCTGCGCGGGCGTGGGACCCGGTATCGCGATCCCGAAGAAGAACGGCCAGTACGATTACGACGCCCTGAACAAGTGCGCGGCGAAACTGAAGGGGTCGTCACCCGACTTCGCCGATGAGTCGCAGGTCTACCTGAGCGCCAACCCCGGCACCGACTACCAGACGATCATCAGCGTCATCGATGCGGTCCGCTCCACAGCGAAGGGCGACCAGCTGTTCACGGACGTGAACTTCAAGGTGCCGCAATGAACGGAAATCCTCCCAAGGCATCGGCGGCCCGCTTCAAGGCCGAGCTGCGGAAGCAGGTCCGGAAGAATGCCACGGCGCCCGAGATCAACTTCCTGAACATCACGGCGATGCTCGACATCATGACGATCATCCTGGTCTTCCTCCTGAAGACGCTGGGTGAGTCGAGCGCATCTATCCCGCAGAACAAGGATATGATGCTGCCGCACTCGATCATCCAGACGCAGCCCGCCCAGGAAGGCGTCATCGTCACCATTTCGAAGACGCAGATCCTCGTCGGTGACAACCAGGTGCTGCAGCTGCCGGGGCGCGAGTCGCTGGCACAGACCGGCGTCGGAGCCCGCTACAAGCGGAGTGGGCCGAACGATCTCTACATCGTACCGCTGGGCAATGCGCTGCAGTCCGCCCGCAAGACCGACAAGCTCATGCGCCAGGCCAAGGGGCTCGACGCCTCGAGCTCCGAGGCCATCATCGTGGCCGACCGGACCACCCCGTACCGCCTGCTGATCGAGGTGCTCTTCACCCTCGGACAGAACGAATTCGGCAAGTACCACCTGATGGTGGTGCAATCGAAGAGCGCGCAGTGACGCGCCGGCGCACGGAGCGCCCAGCACGCTTGCGGGGAAAAACCGGGTTGCCCGCCCCCTCGGGGCCGTGCTAGGAACCCGTTCGTTAGTTGGCTCGTCGCTCCTGCGAAGGAGTGTCCCGGCCCCGGCCCTCGGGCAGGTCGGCCGAGCCCCAACGCTGATGCCTTGATGGCGACCTGGTCGCCGGGCGGCTCGATGGGGCAAGCTCCTCGCAGGCGCTACATGGAGCGGCAAGCGCTGCCGTGCTCGAAGTGCCGTCGTGACTGAAATCGGGCTGATCCTCGGGATCAACATAGCTGGGTTGGCCTTTGCCGTTTCGCTGGCGCGCTGGCTGTCCGCCCGTGACGCGGGCACAGCAGAGATGCGCCGGCTTGCGGGAGCCGTGCAGCGCGCCGCCGAGTCCTTCCTGTGGCGGGAGTACCGACTCGTGGCGGCGGGAGCCGTGGGCCTCTCGGCACTGGTCTTCGCCATGCAGGCTGGCCTCACCCGGCCGGGCGGACCGCTGGGCAGCGTCGAGTCGGGCTTCTGGATGGTGCTCGGCCTCTTGCTGGGTGCCGGCATGGCGTGCCTGACTGCGTACGCCGGTGCCGAGCTGGCGTCGCGCGCCAGCGTGCGCACGTTGGCTGCGGCACGCGTCAGTCTCGACCGCGCCCTCGGCATCGCAACGCGCGCAGGCGGAGCAGCGGGGCTGTTCGTGGAGGCTCTGAGCGTGCTGTCGCTGGGAGCGCTGTTCGGTCTCGTCTACGCGATGAAGGGCGGGTTCCACCTGTCGCCCGAACAGGCCGCACCGCTGGCACTCCACGTTGCGATGCTGCTGCCAGGTTTCGGTTTCGGGGCGGTGGCGGCGGCGCTCGTCATTCAACGCGCGGGCGCCACCTACCACGTCGGCAGCGACGTGGGCGGGGACCTCGCCGGCGAGCGCGACGCGGGGCTCGAGCACGACGACACGCGCAACCCCGCCGTTGTGGCGGAACTCGTCGGCGATCACGTGGGCCTGGCGGCGACTCGCACGGTGGATCTCTTCGTGTCCGCGACGGTCGCCAACGTCACGGCCGTCGTAGTGGCAGCAGCCCTCTACGCTGCGCACCGCGCGGAGCTGTCCGGCATTCTTGCGCTGGTCACGTTGCCGCTCGTCGCGCGCGCCTTCGGCGTGATCGCCTCTGGCTTCGGCGTGATGGTCGTCCGCGCCGATGACGCCCACAGCCCGGCCCACGCCCTGTGGCGCGGACACCTCACCGCGGCCGTGGTAGCCCTCGCCGGACTGGCCGGTGCGACGATCTGGCTCCTGGGTGAGCATTACTGGTTCCCGTTCTTCGCCGCGGGAACGATCGGCGTAGTGGCGGCCGCAGCGGTCGCGCATGCGGCGCGCTTCCGCGTGGAGCGGCGTTTCAACGCGGTGCGCGACGTGCTCGATTCGCTCCGGGTGGGCGGCGCTGCCGCGGTCGCGCAGGGGCTTGGCGTGGGCCTGCAGGCGGCGGCGCTGCCCGCGCTCGTCGTGGGCGCCGCCATGGCAGCCGCGTGGCAGCTCGGCGCGGGTACAGGTCTGGTCAGCGGTGGGCTGCTGGGCGCCCTGACGGCGCTTATGAGCATGTTGGCGGTAGGACCGTACGTCCTCGCCATCGGCAGCTTCGGTCCCATCGCTGACAACGCGCGGGGCATCGCAGCGATGAATCCCGCTTCCGCAGTGGGCGACGCAGAGCGCCGCGCCGGAAAGCTCGACGACGCCGGCTTCTCGGCTGCGGCCGTGGCGCAGACCTACCTGATCGTCGTGGGGTGCCTGTCGGCGCTGCTCGCCGCCGCCGCACTTCCGCTGATCAGCAACGCCGCCCCGGGGTTCGCAGGCTTGCTCGATCCCGCACAACCGATCGTCGCGTGGAGCGGAGCGCTGGGCGCTGCCGTCGTGCTGGCCTATGCCGGCGCCGCGGTCCGCGCGGCGATGCGCGGTGCTCGCGGAGTAGCGCTGGAAGTGGAGCGGCAACTGCGCGGCTTTCCGCGCGAACGTGGGCTCGCGCAGGTGCCACGCGACTACACGCCGAGCTACCGGAGCTGCATCGACCTGACAGCGCGTGCGGCGCTCGGGCGCGTCGTTCCCACGGTCGCGGCGGCTCTGCTGCTGCCCGCGGCGCTCGCCGGCTCGCTCTCGCTGCTCTATCACCACCGCACGCCGGGACTTGCGCTGCAGGCACTGGCGGCATTCGTGGTGGTGGCCGCGCTGACGGGACTGGGAGCCGCGCTCGCGGTCGACGGAGCGCGGGCCGTGCTCGGCGCCGCGCGGCGGGCGAATCGCCCGCGAACCACCTCGTCGGGGTTTGCTGCCTCTGTGAGCGGCGACGCGATCGCCGACGTGCTCGGCAATGCCGCGGGGCCCGCCGCCCACCTCTTCGTGAAGGCCGCTGCGCTCACGGCGCTGGCCATCGTGCCCTTTTTGACCTGATTTCACATTCCACCTGCCACTGTCGAGGACGGACTTGTCGTCACTAGCGGACGCGCTCTCAACACTTTCGGATCGCGGCCTGCGCCGTTTGCTCGGCGCACGCACATTCTTGCGGGGACTCGACTACGAGAAACGCAAGGTCGTCGAGGACGTTGGCGTCAACGAGTCGAGCGCGCATGGACGCGTGAAAGGCTCTGACCCGGATCCCTACGAGGTCACGATCCGGCTGGGCGGAGAGGGCATCACCTCCCACTGCACCTGCCCGGCCTTCCAGAAGACAGGACAGCACTGCAAACACGTCGCTGCACTGCTCATCACCGTGCGCAACCAGGCGCGTGCCCAGCTGCCGCGGCGTGAACCACAGCAGCCTCCGCCGGCGCAACCCCAGCATTCCGGCGGCAACGAGAGCAAGTCGAGCCGCCGTCGCGATCGCCGCCGGCGCGCGCAGGGGCAGCAGCCCGTCGTTCCGCCCGGGCTGACTCCGCCGCCTACTCCGCACGCCAGCGCCAAGCCCACGGGGATCGGCGCCTGGTTGGCTCCGGACGACACGGTGCGGAGGCTCAACCTGGAGTTTCGCGTGCACGTGCGGCAGGGCGGACTCACCGTCACCGTACTCGACACGGACGCGCGCGTGCCGCTCTTGCCGAGCGTGGCACTGACGTGGCAGGCGTACGCGCCGACAAAGGACCGCGACGCGCTCCGGGTGCTGGCACGGTTCGAGAGCGGCAACCCCCGGCATCCCGCCGTCGACATCCGTGACGAGGACGCCGCGGAGCTCCTGCCACTATTGCGCGAGCGGCGCGTCCTGCTGGAGCCGGCCCTGATGCAGCTGCGCTTCGCGGAGGAGCCCTTGAAGCCGCGCTTCGACCTGGAGATGGTCGGCGCGGACACGATCGTGGCGAAGGTCACCTTCGAGCGTCCGGGCGACGGTCGCCGCTTCCAGCTGACCAGCGGCGGATGGTTCCAGGGAGCGCCCGGCTGGCACATCGACACCAGCGAAGGTATCGCACGACCCATCGACCATCATGTGTCTCCCGCGGCGCTCGGGCGGCTGCTGCGCAGCCCGACGATCGCGGAACCTGCCTCGGAATTGATAGGCATGATCACCACCGGCCTGCCCAAGGTGGCGCTGGAGGTCGGAGCCGAGCTGCCCGAGCTGTCACAGGTCGCGGACGTGATCGACCTGGAACCGACTTTCCGCATGCGCGCGTCGGGCGGAATCACCGACGCAGAGATCGCGCTGCGCGCGGCCTACGGCGACGTCGAGGTGGAAGTCCGCGCCGACGGCATTTCCCCGCCGGTCATCATCCAGCCCCCGGAAGAAGGCCAGAAACGCGCAACCTGTATACGTTGCGACATCGTCGCCCAGCAGCAAGCGGCGCAGGAGCTGCTCGAGCTCGGCCTTTCGCCAGACCAGAGCGGCGAGTTCTTCGTCGCCGAGGGCGAGCAGGCCATCAAGTTCTGGTCCGAGGGCGTCGGTTCGCTACCGGAGGACTGGGACCTGTACGTGCCGGAGCATCTGCTCGGAACGCATGTCCGCAGCAAGCCGCTGGCAATGAACGCGCGCGTGTCGAGCGGCGTCGACTGGCTCAGCGTCAAGCTGGTGTTCGAGGCCGAGGGCGTCGGGGTCGATCGCGCGGAGCTCGAACGCTGCCTCCGGGAAGGCAAGAAGTTCGTGCGGCTGTCGGACAACTCCTACGCCCAGCTCGACGCCGACAAGGTCCAGGCTGCCATCGATCGCGAAGTCGAGCTGCTCGCCGCGGCGGGCAAGAACGGAAAGCTGCCGCTTTCGCAAGCAGGCCGCGTCCAGGAGCTCCTGCAGCAGACCGATCAATCCTCGGTTACGGCCGGCGCGAAGGCGCTGTTCCAGAAGCTCGCGGACATCGACGAGATCAAGGCAGTCAAGAAGCCGCGCGGGCTGAAGGCCACGTTGCGCCCGTACCAGGAGCAGGGGCTCTCGTGGCTGCGCTTCATCCACGAGATCGGCTCGGGCGGGGTGCTGGCCGACGACATGGGTCTCGGCAAGACGATCCAGACCATCGCCTTGCTTCTCATGCTGAAAGCCGACAAGAAGCAGAAGAGCCTCAGCGCGCTGATCGTCGCCCCCACCAGCGTGGTGAGCAACTGGGTCCGCGAGATCGAGCGTTTCTCGCCCTCGCTCACGACCGCGCTGTGGCACGGCGCCGGACGCAAGGAGCAGAAGGGCGAGCTCGAGAACGTCAACGTCATCATCACCAGCTACGCGCTTCTCCGACGCGACATCGACCTCTTGAAGAAGCTCAAGCTCGACTACGCCATCCTCGACGAGGCGCAGAACATCAAGAACCCCATGAGCGCCACCGCGCAGGCCGCCAAGGAGCTGCAGGCGGCGCACCGCCTGGCGCTGACGGGCACGCCCATCGAAAACAGGCTGAGCGAGATCTGGTCGATCTTCGAGTTCGTGAGCCCGGGGCTGCTTGGACCGCTGGCGAAATTCGAGGAGAAATTCGCGCGACCCATCGATCAGGGCGACTCGAAGAAGGCCGCGCGGCTGCGCGCCACCATCCACCCGTTCATCCTGCGCCGCACCAAGGTGGAGGTCGCGAAGGATCTGCCGCCGAAGATCGAGGCGGACAAGATCATCGACATGCCCGGCGACCAGAAGGCGATCTACATGCAGGTGCTGCGCGAGGTGCGCGCCCAGGTCATGGGCGAAGTCGAGCGGGTAGGTGTTGCGAAGAGCCAGCTCCACATCCTGGCAGGTCTCACGAAGCTGCGGCAGGCCGCGTGCGACCCGCGCCTTCTCGGGCTCCCGCGCGAGTTCAGCCATGACGACAGCGGCAAGCTAAGCGCTCTGCGCGAGCTGGTCGACGAAGTCCAGTCCGGCGGACACAAGGTGCTGATCTTCAGCCAGTTCGTCACCATGCTGAAGCTGATGCGCGAAGCTCTTGACGAGGACAAGATCCGCTACGAGTACCTCGACGGCAGCACAATGGACCGCCCCGAGCGCATCGACCGCTTCCAGACGGATCCGACGATCCCGGTATTCTTGATCAGCCTGAAGGCCGGCGGCTCGGGGCTGAACCTGACGGCCGCCGACACGGTGATCCACTTCGATCCGTGGTGGAATCCCGCCGTGGAAGACCAGGCGTCGGACCGCGCGCATCGCATCGGCCAGAAGAAGGTCGTCACCGTCTACCGGCTCGTCGCAGCGGGAACGATTGAGGAGAAGATCCTCCAGCTCAAGCAGAAGAAGAAGGACCTGGTCGCTTCGGTCCTGAGCGAGGATGCCGGAGGCGCCAAGCGCCTCACGCGCGAAGACCTCGACGACCTGTTCCGGGTCGAGTGAGCGGGGCGAAGCGCCGCCCGACTCTGTGACGTTGGTAACGAACGCGTCAGCGAGGAACCCAAGCGCAGCGACAGCAAGCCCGCGCCGAGCGAAGCGAGGCGCGTCGGGGTGCTCGAGGGGCGGTGAGCCCCCTCGAGGAGGAATACGGTGGGTGGGGGTGGGCGGGCGGGAGGACAAACCAATCCCACGCCGCGCAACGAGCCGCGGGCGCTATGCGCAGCCCGCTAGAAGTCGTTGCCGGTGCTGCCCTGCTGGCAACCGGTGCCGGTGTCGACTCCGCACGGACCGTTCGCGGTCACGCAGCACGGAGTGCCAAAACCGGACGTGGGACAGAAGGCCGGATTGCAGCTGCCACCGCCGCTGCCGCCCGTGCCGGAGCCGCCAGCGCC
Organism: uncultured delta proteobacterium; assembly: GCA_963826085.1. Lineage (GTDB taxonomy): Bacteria > Myxococcota_A > Polyangia > Polyangiales > Polyangiaceae > CAWDXG01. Next base: position 131,777 of record CAWGVN010000004.1, read on the forward strand.
GGTGCCACCGGTGCCCGACCCACCCGCACCCGTGCCGCCCGACGAGGAGGTGCCGCCCGTCGCGCCTGTGCCACTTCCGCCCATGGAGGTGCCGCCCGTTCCGGAGCCACCGGCACCGGTACCGCCGGACGAGGTGTCCGGACCCGAGTCCACGGCTCCCGAACCGCCATTGTCGAAGTGGGTCGTCCCGTTGTCGCTCGAGGCGCAGGACATGACCAGCGCAGAAGCAGAGAGGGTAATGAAGCCGATCCCAAGTACGCGGGTGATAGTGAAGCTCACAAGGCCTCCTGGAGCGAAGTGCGCGGTCGACCTCCAAGCCGAGCCGTCTGCCGACGCCTGTCAGTGTAGCGTCAAGCCGCCCCGCTGACGAAGGAAAAAACCCGTGCCCAACGCCTTATCCCTTTGTGCTTGTTGGAATTTTTGAAGCCGGCCCACGGATTTACATTGCGACTGGACGGCCGGCTGGCCACGGGGCTGGCCGCGGCTGGCGCTTCAGCGCCGCATCGAGACATTCATCAGGAGCCCGAGCGCTATCAGGATCGTGATCACGCTCGAGCCGCCGTACGAGAACAGCGGCAACGTGATGCCAACGACCGGCAGAAGCCCGAGCGCCATGCCGAGGTTGAAGACGGTGTGCCAGAAGAACATCGCGCCGACGCCGATTGCGACCGCCGCGCCGAAGCGATCCTTCGCCTGCGACGCGATGTGAATGGCCCAGACGCACACGAACCCATAGAGCGAGAGCAGGAACACGCTGCCGAGGAAACCCCAGTCTTCAGCGAACACGGCGAACGGGAAGTCCGAGAACTGATCCGGCAGGAAGCCGAACTGGTTCTGCGTACCCTGCATGAACCCCTCCCCGACTATGCGGCCGCTGCCAATAGCGGTGCGCGACTGGAACGCGTGCCAGCCCGCGCCGGTCTTGTCCGCCTCGGGATTCAGAAAGCTCGTGATGCGCGCCTTCTGGTAGTCGTGCATTCCGAACTTCCAGAGCAGCACGACCGCGACCGTAACCGAGATGATCAGCCAGAACAGGCTGCTGCGTCGGATGCGGGTCATCGCAATCATCGCACCCGCGGTCAGGATGTAGATCATGCTCGTGCCCAGGTCGGGCTGGGCCATCACTGCGATCACCGGCAGCGCGGTCAGCGCCGCCGGTGGCGCGAGGTCCATCAGCGTGCGCGGCTCGGTTTTCGGATCGTTGTGCAGGTACTTGGCGACCACCAGGATCACCAGGATCTTCATGAATTCGCTCGGCTGGAACGAGAAGCCCCCGATCTGGATCCAGCGCGATGAACCGCGGATATCTGCGCCAAGAACAAAAACCAGGCCCAGGGCGACCAGTCCCCCCGCATACAGCACGTACGCCATCCGCTCGAAGTGCCGGTAGTCGATGATCGCCGCCAGGAACCCCAGCAGGATACCGACCACGATCCAGTAGATCTGCGAGACGTAGATGTCGGCGAGGCCGGAGCGGCGGGCCGAATCGATGTACACGCTCGTGGCGCTGTACAGATTGACGATGCCGAACGTCGCGATGGCCACGATGCCGACGAGCAGCGGCATGTCCACCTGCGTGCCGCCCCGGAACGAGACGCGATCGGCCGTCGCCATCAGAGCGTGCTCCTCTTCTTCTGCTGGTGGGCCGAGGCGCGTGCCTCCAGGCGCTTCTGCTTGAGCGCCTGCCAGTCGCGCACCACCTGCATGGCCACCGGCGCCGCGTGCTCGCCGCCTCCGCCACCGTGCTCGATCAAGACCGCGATAGCGATTTCGGGGGAGTGCGACGGAGCGTAGCCGGCAAACAGAGCGTGGGCGCGATTGAAGTACCAGACCTTGTCCTTGTCGACGCCCCGCGGGGTGACGTGCGTGACCTGCGCCGTACCCGTCTTGCCGGCGATGTCCACGCCCTTGATCGCCTTCTTGTGCGCGGTGCCCTTGGGATCGCGTACCACGTCGACGAGTGCGTTCTTCACAATCGACAACTGGTCGGGATCCATCGGGATGACGCGGCGGACGCGCGGCGGAAACTCCTGCACGATCGTGCCGTCGCTCGTCTCGATGCTGCGCACCACCTGCGGCTGGTAGAGCGTGCCACCGTTGGCCAGAGCCGCGTACGCCAGGGCCTCCTGCAGGATCGTCACCGTGGTGGCGCCCTGACCGATGGCGGCCAGCAGCGAGTAGCCGCCGTAGAACTGGCCCTTGTAGCGTCGCACGTACCAGGAGCGCGTCGGCATGCGCCCGCGTGACTCGGGGTTCACGCCGATGCCGGTCTTGACGCCGAACCCGAAATCCATTCCCACCTTGGCGAGCGGGTCGATCGTGACAGTCTCGCCCAGGTGGTAGAAATACGTGTTGCAGGACTCGACGATGGCCTTGTGCAGGTTGACGTGCCCGTGCACGCCCTCGCAACGGAAGTAGCGCTTGCCGTACAAGTAGCCGCCGCGACAATCCACCGTCGCGTTGGGATCGATAAGGTGGTTCTGCAGGGCGGCGAGGGCGCTGAACGGCTTGAACGTCGAGCCGGGCGGGTAGGCCGCTGAAATCGTCTTGTCCAGCATCGGCTTGAGCGGATTGGAGTACAGCCGTTTGAAGGCGTCGCGCACGGCCTTCTTGCCGCTGCCGCCGGAGATCACGTTCGGATCGAAGCCGGGCTTGGACAGCGCCGCGAGGATGCGTCCGGTCCGGACGTTGACGACCACCACCGCGCCCGCGAGCTGACCGCGCATGGCACGCTCGACGGATTTTCGAGATCGATGTCCAGCGTCAGCGAGATATCGCGACCCGGGATGGGCTCGATCTTGCGCGGCTGCTCCAGGTACTTCGCTTCAAGCTCATCGCGGTTCTGCCGGCGCTTGACGCCGTGCAGCACCTTCTCCTTGCCGCGTTTGCCCCGGAGGTAGCTCTCCCAGCGGCGTTCGACGCCGACGGCACCGATCCGGTCGCCGGAGCGATAGCCTCGCCCCTCGAGTCGCGCCAGGGTTTCCGGATCGATCTCCCGCATGTAGCCCAGCATGTGTGCACCGAGCTCGCCGTACGGGTAGTAGCGCACGGGCACCGGTGCGACGTCGACCCCGCGAAGATCCGCCTCGTGCGTCTCGAGGGCGGCCACCACATCGCGGCTCACGTCGACCTTGAGCAGGATCTGCTGGGACTTCCGGGTGTCGTTCTTCATTCGGATGTCGAGGATCTTCTGCTCGAGCTTCTGGCGCTCGGCATCGTCCAGCCCCATGAGCTTGACCACGCGGGGCCAGGTCTTCTGCATGTCGATGACCTCGGGGGTCACGTACACGTTGTACGACGGGCGATTCGCCGCGAGGACGCGCCCATAGGCGTCGCGGATCACGCCCCGCGTGGTGGCCAGGTTGATTTCCCCAACAATGTTGCGGCGGGCCTGCGCGACATGCAGGTCGCCTTCGATGATCTGCAACTGCACCAGGCGCCCGACCAGCACGAGGAACACCGAGATGACGACCAGCACCATCCAGCTGTAGCGGCGGCGGAACTCGCCGACGTCCGAGCGTTGGACGAGGAAGTTCACGCCCATCCCTCCCCGCACGCGAGCAGCACCCCGGTCATCGCTGGGCTCCCTCCGCCGCGCTGTGCACCGCCAAGGTGCTCTGGTGCAGGCGCTGGGCGATCGCGAAGACGAGCGGGCTCACGATCGCGGTGGAAATGGCGTTCGGCAGCACGATGGTGCCGATCTCCAGCGGGCGCTTGGTATCCGCGCCGAAGATCGCGAGCAGAGTGAGGATCATCGCGCTCTGCACCAGCGCGAAACCGAAGGCCAGCGACATGCGAGTCAACATCGTCTGGGCCGTAAGGCGGACGCCCGCAATGCGCGACAGCCACCAGATGCCGACGTACACGAACGTGAACAGCCCGATCGGCGCGGACGCGAACAGGTCCATCGCATAGCCGAGCGCGAACGCCAGTGCCGCACCCCGCACCATCGACGCCTCGTGAACGCCGAGGAAGATGATGAAAGGCAGTATCAGGCTGGGTGTGGCGCCGTGGATGTGGAAAGGCCCGATGATCCGGTACAGGTTCGACTGGACCAGGATCAACAGGATTCCGACTGCAAGAAACGCCGCGTTCCGCATGGTCCCCTCACCTCTTGGCCCGGGGTCCCTGCGCCGTGCTCTTCGGCTCGCAATCCTTCGTGTCCGTAAGCACGATGAGCGCGTTGTCGAGGCGCGAGAAGTCGACGGTCGGCTCGGCCTCCACCTGCTGGTAGATGCCGAAATCGCGCTTGACTACCTTGGTCACGCGCGCGACAGCAATGCCCTTCGGGAAGCGGCAGCCGACGCCGCTCGTCAGCAGCAAATCCCCCACGTCGACCTCGTCGGTACGCTGGACGTATTCCACGCGAACGGCGTAGCGCGTCCGGTCTCCGATGCCGCGGACAAAGCCGCGAGCGCCGGTTCGTTCGTCCACCACGTCCACGCCGAAGCCGCTGTCGACCGTCAGCTGCACGTCGACCTTGCCACCCGCGACGCGGAGCACGGTACCCACGGTGCCGTCGAGCGACAACACCGGCATGTTGGGACGAACTGCCACGCCGGGGTCGTCGAGCGTGAGATGGATGACGCGGAAATACTCGCTGGTGTCCTTGCCCACGACGACCGCGCTTACCGTCTCGTTGGGGATGGTCTCGCGCAGGCCGAGCAGCTTCTTGAGTCGGCGGTTTTCCGCTTCCTGTACCTGGAGCTCGCGCACGCGCTGGCTGAGCCGGGCGTTTTCGTAGCTGAGCTTGTTGTTGTTGGCCTTGACGTCCACGAGGTAGACGTAGTCGCTCACCAAGCTCGACACGCCGCGCGCGAGCGCAGCTGCCGCGTACTGGAACGGCGCCGCAATCCGCATGATTGTCCGGTCAACCGGGCTCATGTCCTCGGGCTTCCTGATGCTTGCGCGCAGGAAGAAGAACGGCACCGCCAGAAGCAGCACGACGATGGCGGTATCGCGGTAACGCTTGAACGAGCCCACGGCGGAAAACTCACGCGGAATCGACCAGACGCCACGGCCGAACGGCGAATCCCGCTCGAGCAGCGGCTGCTCAGCCGATCGTTACTTCCTTCAATAGCTCGATGTGGTCGAGCGTCTTGCCGCTGCCGAGTACGACAGCGCTGATCGGATCGTCGCTTACCATCACGGGGAGCCCGGTTTCTTCGCGCAGGAGCACGTCGATGTTCTTGAGCAGGGCCCCACCGCCGGTGAGCACGACGCCCTTGTCGACGATATCGGCGGCGAGCTCGGGCGGGGTCCGCTCCAGAGCCAGCAGCACGGCTTCGACAATGGCGTTGGTGGGCTCGGCGAGAGCCTCGCGAATCTCGTCGGAGTTGACGACCACGGTCTTCGGGATGCCGGCGACCATGTCGCGCCCCTTGACCTCCATCGTCACCTGCTGGTCGAGCGAATAGGCGTTTCCGAGCGTCATCTTGATTCGCTCCGCCGTCTGCTCCCCGATAGCCAGATTGTACTTGCGCTTCATGTACGCAACGATGGCGTCGTCCATCTTGTCGCCGCCGACGCGCACGCTCTGTGAGTAGACGATGCCGGCGAGCGAAATGACCGCGACTTCCGTGGTGCCGCCCCCGATATCGACGACCATGTTGCCGCTGGGCTCCGTGATCGGCAAACCCGCGCCAATCGCCGCGGCCATGGGCTCCTCGATCAGGTAGACTTCGCGGGCACCCGCGCTCTCCGCGCTCTCCTTGACCGCGCGCTTCTCGACCTCGGTGATGCCGAACGGCACGCAGATGATGATGCGCGGCTTGACGAGCGTGCGCCGGTTGTGCGCACGCGCGATGAAGTAGCGCAGCATGGCCTCCGTGATCTCGAAGTCCGCGATGACGCCGTCGCGCAGCGGCCGGATCGCCTGGATGTTTCCCGGCGTACGGCCGAGCATCTCCTTGGCCTCGCGGCCGACGGCGAGCACTTTCTTGTCGCCACGCGAGTCCCGCTGGACGGCCACCACGGAAGGCTCGCAGCTGACGATGCCCTTGCCCTTGACGTAGATGAGCGTCGTCGCCGTCCCAAGGTCGATGGCGAGGTCGTTCGAGAACAGGCCGTAGAGCCAGTCGAAAATCATCGATCGATCGCAGTGAAGAGGACGACCCGCTAGCCCGCGGACGCCGTCAGGCCCCGACGAAAGCGTCCGCCAGACAGGCCCCGGCCTTCGGCCAGAGAGGCCGCCTAACTAGCACGCAGATCTGTCCGGACGCAATCGAGGCCGGCGGCCTCGACCGGTCATCCGTTCAGTACGACCAGCCGCACCGCCACGAGCGCCGGCGGGACCGCCGAATCAAGCACAAGGATTCCGGAACCTTGGCACCGCCGCACAGCTCGTCCCCCAGGCCCCGGTGGGACACCCCCCGGAGCCGGCCAGGCGAGACTAATCCTCGTCCCAGTCTTCCCAATCGCCGTGTCGCTTGCGGCGGCGGGCGGGCTCGCGATCCGCGGCGCCCCCGCTCCGCTTCTTCCGGCGCTTGTCGCTCTCGCTGCGCTCCGGCTTCACGGCGCGGCGCCGCCCCTCCGGCGCGCGCCGGGGCTCCCCGAGCGCTTCGAGCATCTGGGGATCCGCCTCGGGAGAGCGCGGCATGGAACGTGGCTCGTTCGACATCTCGTCGCGCGGGCGCGGGCGCGGTCGCTCCGGGCGCTCGCCTTTCGGATGCGCGATGTTGATGATGAGCCGGCGCCCGCCCATCTCCACCGAGCGCAATGCGACAATCGCTTCGTTGGCGGCCTCTGCGGATCCCATGCTGACGAAGCCGAACCCACGCAGACGACCGTCAGGTCCGGTGGGCAGGTGCACGCGCGCGACCTGACCGGCGCCGCTATCGGCAAACAGCCGCTCCACATCGTCGGGCGTCGCGTCGTAGGGAAGGTTCCCGACGTAGAGCGTGCGATCGCTGCCGCCGCCACCTCCCGTCGGCGCCGGCGCCTCGCCGCGCCGCGGAGCCTCGGACTGGAACGGCCGCACGGAGATCGAGCGTCCGGATTGCATGGAACCATCGAGCGACTGCCGCGCGGTCGCCGCCTCTTCCGGCGAGGACAGTGTGACGAAGCCAAAGCCGCGCGGACGCCCGGTGATGCGATCCTTCGGCAGGCTCAAGTTCCTTACTGTTCCACCGGTGTCCTCGAACAGCTGGCGGAGCCCATCCTCGGTCATGGCGTCCGGCAATCCCGCAACGAAGAGCTTGGCTGCATCCTCCTCGGTCGACATCCCGCGTTTCCTCTTGAATCGCTTTTCCCTGGCCGCCGGGCAATCGTGGTCCCGAGGCCGGTCCAGAGAACGTAAATCACGATATCTGGACCCGACCTTCCGTCAAGTCGCCTCGCACACACCACGACCAGGACCGGGGGCAGGGGCCCTTGCCCCCGGGGCCGGCAGCGAAGCTCCCGCCCGCGCCGGGCGAGGGGGTGTAGGCTCGGGACCGCCAATGAAACTGCGCGTCATCGTCAATCCCAAGGCAGGCAGCGGAACCGCCGCCCGCAAGCTTCCGGAGATCACCCGCGCCCTCGAGCGAGCAGGCCTGGCCCATGACGTGGCCGAGACGGAAAGTCCCGGGGACGCCACCCGGTTGGCCAGGAACGCGCGCGAAGACGGGGTCGAGTGCATCGCGGTCGTGGGTGGAGACGGCACGCTGAACGAGGTCAGCCAGGCCTACCTCGACGAGTCCGGCGCGCCCCTTGCCGGGCCCGACCTGGCGCTTATCCCGGCCGGCACCGGGGGCGATTTCAGGAAGACGTTCAACATCCCCGACGACGTCTCGGGCGCGGTCGAACGACTGCACAAGAGCGAACCGAGGCCGCTGGACCTGGGCGTGCTCGAGTTGACGTCGGACTCCGGAGAGCGCGTCACGCGCGCGTTCCTGAACATCACCAGCTTCGGGATCGGCGGGCTCACCGATCGCATCGTCAACTCGAGCCCCAAGTGGATGGGCGGACGCGCGGCGTTCTTCCTGGGCACGCTTCGGGCCATGGCGAGCTACAGGAACCTGCCCGTCGTCGTGAAAGTCGACGGTAGGTCGTGCCTGGAAGGGCCGATCCTCAACGTGGCGATCGCGAACGGGCGCTACTTCGGCGGCGGCATGAAGATAGCTCCAGAGGCCGACCCGTCCGACGGACTGTTCGACATCGTGGCGCTGTACGACCTGACGCGCGCGCAGGGCATCGGCCTCGCGTACAGGATCTACAAGGGCAGCCACCTGGGTTCGCCGGGCGTGCGGGTGGCACGAGGCTCCGTCGTCGAGGCGGAACCTGCCCTCCCCTGGGGCGAGGTACTGATCGACATGGACGGCGAGACGCCGGGCCGTCTGCCGCTGAAGGCGAGCGTAGCGACGTCGGCGTTGCGGATCCGCGCGTAGCTCACGCAGCGGGCTTGTCGGCAGGCTCGGCGAGGCGTTCCGGGGGCGGCGGCGCCTCGATGGACTCGAGCGACCCGGCGCGGCGCATCGAGAACCAGAACATGAAGATCCCGAACGCGAGCAGAGCAAAGCAGGCCCACTGCGCCGGGGTCAGCCCGTCGTAGCGGACGTCGGCGCCAAACACGTCGCGTGCGCGCAGGCAATCGAGCGCAAAGCGTGTCGGCGCGTACGCGATCGACATGACGGCGATGTAGAAGCCCCACGGGCGCCGCTTCTTCCGGAGCCAGAGGAACGCAATCGCCAGCGGGATGGTCAGCAGCATCTCGTACAGACCGAGATCGAAACGGCCTCCCCCCGGATACTGGACTGCAAACCACGCGGTCGAGTGGATGCCGGGGTGGTCGTGCGCCGTCGCGCAACCCGCTCGCCCGAAGACCCAGGCAATGGGAAACGCGCTCGCGACAACGTCGGCGTACGGGAGGATCGGCACCTTGTAGCGCCAGCGCCAGAGCACCGCGCCGAGCATCCCACCGATGAAGCCGCCGAAGCTCGACAGGCCGTCCCACAAGCGCACGAGCGAGAGCGGATCCTGGAGCACGCGCCCGGGGTAGTAGAACAGCGTGTCGAGCATGTGGCCACCGATGAATCCGATGCCCACCACCCAGAAGATGAACGAGGTGAGCGCGCGCTCGTCCAGACCCACGCGCTTGCCCTGCCTCACCGCGAGATAGGCCCCGAGGTACACGCCGATCGCCACCAGCGTGCCGAACGGCTTGATCGAGAAGGGCGCCGGCGGAAAATTCCCCCCGAAATAGCCCCGGGGGAAGATCACGAGATCCGGGATGTGGATGTAGGGGATGAGCGGTTCGATAACCATGCGCGGCGCTTTCCTAGCACGCCTCTCCCCGTTCATGCCGCGCCGGCTGTCACGGCAGGCTTCCCGGGGCCGAAATCCAATTGGCACGCCCTGAGCAGACGCGGCGCCCGGAACATTCCCGGCGTTACTTCCCGGACGGCGCGGGAGCGGGCTGGACCACGATGCGATCCTCTTGTCCCGGGGCGACCGCGGCGATCATGTCCAGCCGGATGCCGCCACATTGCCGGGACAGCACGACGGGGCTCACCGCTGCGCGGGAACACTGCGACGACGGCATGGGTTTCGCGACGGCGGAGGAAACGACCTGGACAGAGCGGCCGATCGCCTCGGCGCGCGCACGCGGGCTGTCCGGCTCGACGGGGCCGAGCTGCACGGCTTCGCCCACGCGACTGAAGAGGTCGGGCCCCGTGATGACCGCGCGGGTTACCCGCCCGGTATCGTCCAGCCGTAGCAGCACGTCGAAGATCGCCTGCCGCGGTTCCAGCTTCTTGTGGCTCGGAATCGCATAGGAGATCGACAGCGTCTTCTTGCAGACGCTTTCGACGCAGCGTGCTTCCGGCTTCTCGAGGCGCCAGGGGAAGATGAATGCCGCCGGCAGGTCGTCCGTACGCCGACCGAAGCTCCGGATCATCGCTACGCGGCGCGCCCAGTTCGAGAACTGTTCCACCAGCTCGTGGCGCATCGCCTGTGCGTGCGCCAGCCGCTGCTCCACGGCATGCGCCGAGGCCAGGAAGCGCTCTTCATGCTGCTGCCGGTACTGCTCGGCGAGCTCCAGCTCGGCGATGCGCTGGGCCGCCTGCTTGGCATGCGGTCCGTCGGGCATCGCGTCCAGGTACATCCGCAGCCGGTCGGCGTTGTCGTGGACGCTCGCGAAGTAGCGTCGTTCAGCCGGGCCGAACCAGGTTCTCACCTGGCCGCTCCAGCGCCCCTCGGGATACTCGCGGAGATAGCGCCAGGCCTGGGCCATCCGGTCTTCGACGGTGTGCGCGGTGCGCAAGCGGCGATACTGGTCGTAGTCGCCCACGCCCGCGGTGATCTGCCGGCTCGCCGCGCATCCCACGCACAGGATCAGCGCGGCGATCGATACCGGCAGCGACGCGCGGCGGAGTCTGCGCTGCGTCATGGGCCCTTCCCCGCCGGACAGAAGTCGCATTCGGTGGGCACAGTCGGAGCGCGGTCGTCCATGTAGCCCGCGTACTCGTTGCAGGACGATGCGGTGAGCGCCCTGAGACACACTTCGCCGTCGTGCACCAGCGGATAGCAATACTGCGGGAACGAGGTTGCGATCGCCGTCTTCGTGTTGCAAGCGTCCGTGCAGCTCTGCGAGTGGATGCTGCATTCGCGACAGCGACGGCAGTCGATGGCCTTCTTGCTTGCGAAGAAAGTGGGCGCGTCCAGATCCTGCGCGGTCTGGCCGCAGCCGCCGATGTCGCCCGGCACCGGCGCCGTGCAGAACACCCCGGCGAGCACCGCGACCAGCACCCACAGCCGGCGACCCGATCGGGACGGCGCGTTCACGGCAACACCTCGTAGTCGACCAGCGCGCCGATCTGCAGCGACAGCACCGGAATTGTCGTGACCGGCGTCTGCTCGGTCGCGGCGCCGTAGTAGATGCTGCCGACGAGCTCGGCGGTAATGCCAAGGCCCGCGGTCGCCATCCACGCGCCGCCGGCAGCCATCTCCAGACCGAGCGACGCGTCCGGCTCGAGCACGATCGGCAGACCAGCGCGCCCGTACACGAGCCAGCGCGGCGGCAGACGCATCAACGCGATGTACGACGGCGTCAGCACTTCCTGGGCAATGCCCGTAAGCGCCGTGGAAAGATGCATCGAGAGGCCGTGCTGGAGCCCGTCAGGTCGACCCAGAAGCGCCGCCGCGGACAGATCGAGGTACGGCAACGTCAGCGACAGAGACTCGGCCGTCTTGCCCAGCACCTTCGAGAGCCGGTAGGGGTTGTTGAATCTCAAGCCCTCACCCAGCGACAGCGCGCCCATGAAATGCAGGTACGGCCCGCCCGGCGGCAACGGGGTCTCGTGCTCGCGGTAGAGCGCGAGCCTCTGGTCGGAGTCCGGCTGCGCGGTGCCGGCATCGGCCGAAGCCGCGGTGGACGTCAGGATGCCGAGCGCCAGTACCGCGAGCGCCAGCACCCGTGCGCGAGAAGGCCCCATGCTGAATTGCGCGCGCGCGTCATGCGCGGCAGGCACGCTCAACGTCGGCGACGGTCTTCGGAATTGCCGCGCTGAGCACGGTCCGTCCCTCCGGGTCGACCAGCACGTCGTCCTCGATGCGCACGCCGATGCCGCGGTATTGCTCCGGCACTTCCGCGCCCGGAGCGATGTACACGCCAGGCTCCACCGTGATGACCATGCCCGCCGACAGCGGGCGGGGATTGCCGTCCACGTGGTACGCGCCCACGTCGTGCACGTCCATGCCGAGATAATGGCTGGTCCGATGCATGAAGTACGGCTTGTAACGCTGCTCCTCGATCGCCTTGTCCGCCGGTCCTTCGATGATGCCAAGCTCGATCAAGCCGCGCGCGATGACCTGCACGCTCTTGTCGTGGACCTCTTCCAGCGTCACACCGGGACGCGTCGCCTCGATACTCGCCTGCTGCGCTGCGAGCACGATTTCGTAGATGCGGCGCTGCGCGTCGCTGAAGCGGCCGGCTACCGGGAAAGTCCGCGTCACGTCCGAGGCGTAGTAGCCGTATTCGGATCCGGCATCCACGAGCAGGAGATCGCCCTCCTCCATGCGCCGGTTGTTGCGCCGGTAGTGCAGCACCGTGGCGTTCGGCCCGCTGCCCACGATCGGCGAATAGGCCACGCGCTCCGAACCGTTCCTGCAGAACGCGTCGCGCAGCGCGCCTTCAACCTCGTACTCGTACATTCCGGGGCGGGTCATCGCCATCACCCGCGCGTGGGCCTCGTGCGTGATCTCGACGGCCCGTCGCATCAGGTCGAGCTCCTGCTTCGACTTGATGAGGCGCATCTCGTGGAGCACGGTGCCCGGGTCGACAATCGTCGTCGGACAGGAGACGCGCTGGCGGGCCCGCGCGCGCACCTTGTCGAGCGCGCGGAGCACGGCGTCGTCGAAAGTCCGATCGAGCCCCAGGCGGTAGAAGAGGCGCGGGCTGTTCTGCAGCAGGTCGGGGAGCTTGTCGGCGAGCTCGGCGATGGTGAATGCCTGGTCCGCGTCGAAATCTGCGACCGCTCCGTCCACTCCCGCCCGCGCACCGTCCCACACTTCACGTTCGGGATCGCGGGCGCGCACGAACAACGTGAACGGCTTGTCGGAACTGCCGCCCAGCACGAGCACGCTTTCGGGCTCGTCGAAACCGCTGAGGTAGTAGAAATCGGAGTTCTGCCGGTAGTCGAACTCAACGTCGTTGTTGCGGATCGCCAACGGCGCGGCAGGCACGACGAGAACGCCGGGCTGGATGGCCTCGAGCACATGCTTGCGGCGCTCTCGATACTCGTCTCGCATCCGTCACATCCTAGCGCCTCCGGCGCGGAACGGAAGCGACCTGCCCGGAGCTATTCTGCCAGCCGCCAGAGCTCGACCGCGAGCGGGCCGTGCTCGGCGCGCACGGTGGCGCGGTAGCTGCCCGACTGATCGACGCAGACCGGCCCATCCAGGCCCAGCATGGTCCAGCGCCGGCGGCCGGACTGCTTCGCCAGCGGCTTTCCATGGGCGTCGAGCAGACTTGCGTCGATCCTGCCGGCACCGGGGCCGCCCACGACCAGCAGGCGGAGACAGTCGCCAGCGCTGGCCCGGAAGCCGATCTCCGTTCCACCCGCACCGGCATCGCGCCGCTGCAGATTGGACGGCACGCGATGCATGCCGTTGGACGGCCCGCACATCAGGCCGAGCCGCATCGCGTCCAGCTCGGGTTGTCCCCGCGGCATGAAGCGCAGCGCGCAGCGGCCCCAATTCGCGCCACTCGGCGCTGGGCCGGCGTCCGCTAGATCGAACGGCGCCATCCACTCTTTCGGCGCCGGTGCGGCGTCGGCACCGGCCTCCGGGACCGGCCGTGTTCCGGTCGTCGGGCCGACGGCGCTCGCGGAGGGCGCCATGGCAGCCGAAGCGCTGCGTGCCGGTGCGGTGCTGCCGCTTTCGCGGTGCTTGCCATGGCAGCCCGCTGCCGACGCAACGAGCGCAATCAGCGCCCATGCGGGGTATCTCACGCCACCTGGCATAGCCCACGAGCATGCCCGCCGCCCAGTCTCCTGCGCTCCCCGACGATGTTTGACTGACGCACTGCGCCAGGGTAATTCCTGCTCGTGAACAGCGAGCGGCCGCCGCCGAGTAGCGATCGAGTCGAGGACAAGGAGCACGAACGCCGCCGTCTGGAGCGGATCCTGCCCGAACTGATCAAGCGCATCGTCGAGGCCGGCTACGAGAAGATCAGCGAAGGACCGGAAAACGTCCGCCACTTCGTCAGCGAGATGAAGCTGCCGAAAGAAGCCCTCGCTCTGATCTTCGCGCAGCTCGACGAAACGAAGAACGGCCTCTACCGCGTGGTCGCGAAGGAAATCCGTGACTTCCTCGAGCACACCAATCTTGCCGAGGAGATGTCGAAGGTGCTCACGACGCTGTCCTTCGAGGTCAAGACGGAAGTCCGCTTCATCCCCAACGACTCGCGACTCGGCGTGCCGCGGCCCGACGTGCGATCGCGCGTGCGGGTAAAAAAGGACAAGCCGGAGCAGAAGGACAAGCCGGAAGAGAAGGACCATACGGAGCCCGAGTCCGACGCGGCGCAGGCCGGCGCAGTGCCGACGCCCCGCCGCTCCGACCGACCGCCGCGCTACTCCGAGCCTCCGCCGCGGCCCGCGGACACCGACGATCCCGAACAGACCCCCGGGGAGGGAGAGTCTTGAAGCCGCTGACGGCCGGCAGCGAAATCGACGCCTGGTGCACGAGCTGCCGTATGGATCTCGGCCATCGCATCGTGGCGATGGTGGGCGGTCGGCCCAAGCGCGTGGAGTGTCTGACCTGCGGAGGGCAGCACAACTACCGCGAGCCGAAGTCCGAGCGGCAGAAGGCCGACGGACGGCCGAAGCGAGCGAAGTCCGCGGCGGCGCCGAAGCAGACCGAACGCGCACGCGCGGAGCAGATGCGCTTCAGCGAATGGGAAACGCAGACCGCCGGCAAGCCCTCCGATGCGTTCACCCAATACTCGATGAACCATCGGTTCTCCGAAGGCGAGCTGGTCGCTCACAAGAAGTTCGGAGAAGGCTACGTCACCGAGGTGCTGGAGGACGGCAAGGTCAGCATCATGTTCCGTGACGGCGCGCGCACGCTTGCACACGGTCACTAGGGCCTCATGCCGCGCCGTGCCCAGCAGCTGGCGTTGCTCCTGGCGGCGGGGCTGATCACGGTCCTGACGGCAGGCAGGGCGCGCGCGGCGGTCGAGCTGGTACCGGCCGAGGACGGCTCGCTCGGGGCGTGGCTCGTCGCCGGAGCCGTTCCCGCAAATCGCGGCGAGCAGATCGACGCGGGCGCCGCAGAGCCGGTCGAGGGAGCACGCCTCGCCGACGCAGGCTGGGCGCCGAGCTGGCGGATCGTCTCCACCGATGACGGCGCCATCGATCTGGAGAAAGAGCTCTCCGCCGGCAAGAAGGCGGGACCCTGGGCGATGCTCGGGGGGGAGCTGGTGCTGCCGCAGGATCTCGACGGCTGGCTGCTGCTCTCGTTCGACGGCGGCGCGACGGCGTTCGTGGACGGAAAGCAGCTCTGGAGCCGGGACCTCGAACGCATCCGCGGCCAGTCGTGGGACGCGATCCCGCTCCGGCTGTCGAAGGGACGCCACCGACTCGCTCTGCTGCTGCATCATCGCGGTCGCTACTGGGCCGCTGCCGCGCGCGTGGTGGAGCGAGCGACGCTGCGCCCACCGCGCGGTCTGTCGCTGCTCCTGCCCGGTACGGATGCCGCCGATGCGTCGAGGCTCGCAGAGGCGATGCTGCACGTCGAGCTCGGCACCGGGCTCGAAGCCGACGGCTATCATCCCCGCATCGCGCTCGAGTACCGGAATGGAGCGCCGCGGGCAGTACCTCGGGAAGCAAGCGTTCAAGCGCGGCTCGTCGGTTCGAGCCAACCGCTGTTCAAGGTCGACCTCGGCGCCCTGCCGATCGGAGAACGTAGCGTGCACGCCCTCCGCGCCGAGCTGCCGCCGATTCCCACGAGCGCGCTCGGCAAGGGCGATGGCGTCCGCCGTCTGGAGCTCGAGATCCGGCTCGGCAAGGTCGAGATCAAGCGCACGCTGCTCGTCACAGCGCGTGCTCCCCGCGTGCTCGCGCGCGCCCAGGCGCTCGCTCTGTCTCTCCGGCAAGGCGCACACAAGCTGCTCGACGCCGCGGTGGTCGCCGACACGCTCGAACAGCAGATCGGGCGGCTCGGTCGACTCGGCCACCGGAAGCGCTCCACGCAGGCCGCGCTCGATACGACGCTCGGCGGGATCGAGGCGCTGTGCTCGAGCGTCGAGCACGGAGCCGATCCCCTGACCCAGCCCGGCGTACACGCGCTCGCGCGCGTCTCCGACCTGGACGGCCATCCGCAGCGCTTCGAGCTGTACGTGCCGGGCGGCTTCGACCCCCACAACAATCGCCACTATCCGCTGGTCGTGGCGCTGCACGGCTACAACGGCGCCCCCCACGGCGTGATGCGCGCCTTCCTCGACACCGACAGCCACGGACCGGTGAGCGGCGTCGGCGGCTTCGTGCTGGCGCCGTTCGCGCACGGGAACGCTTTCTACAGGGGACCCGGCGAACACGAGGTAATGCGGAGCCTGGACTGGGCAATGAAGACGTACCCCATCGATCCGGAGCGCGTGAGCATCACGGGCGTTTCGATGGGCGGCACGGGCGCGGCCCAGCTCGCGTTCTTGTACGCCGACCACTTCTCGGCCGTGTCGCCGCTGTGCGGCTACCAGAGTTTCTTCATCCGCCACGACACCTCCCATCGTCCGCTCAGACCCTGGGAAAAGGACCGCATGCGTCACTGGTCACCCACGAGCTGGGCAGAGAACGGGCGCAACATGCCCATGTTCCTGGCACAGGGGACCAAGGACTACCCGCACGCAAACGGCAAAGTGCTCGTGAAGAGGTACCGCGAGCTCGGCTACTCCGTCAGCGAGGACTGGCCGGACATCGGGCACCACGTGTGGGAGATCGAATGGAAGGGCGCGAAGGGGTGGCCCTGGCTCGCGGGGCACCGGCACGACCCGTCCGCCCCGCACATCACGCTGAAGACCGACCAGCTGCGCTACGGGAAGCTGGATTGGCTCCGCATCACGCTGCTCCAGCACCCGGGTCGCATGGGTCTGGTCGACGCTCGCGTCGTGGACACGCGCCACGTAGTGGTCAAGACCGAAGCAGTCGACGCTCTATCGATCGATCGGGCCGGCGCCAAGCTCGCCGCCGACGCGCCCGTCGCGATGGAGATCGACGGCCGCTCGCTGACGTTCAAGCCCACCGAACCCGTCGCCGCGCATCGCACTGCAAAGAGATGGCAGTCCGGCGCGGCAAGCCCCGCGCCGGGCGAGAAGCGCGCCGGCCTCGAGGGGCCGATCCGCGACGCGTTCCTCGGTCCCCTCGCCTTCGTCTACGGCACGCTCGATCCGTCCACGGCGCGTGCCAACCGCGAGGTCGCGGCACAGCTGGCGGAAGTGCAGTTCGGCGAGGACATCCACTACCCCGTAGTGGCCGATCGAAGCGTGGGCCCGGAGCTCGAGCGCACGCATTCACTCTTCCTGGTAGGGACCGGGGCCGACAATCTCGTGTTGCGCTCGCTCGACGCCCAGCTGCCGGTGCACGTGAAAGCAGGCGTGCTCTATCTCGGCACGCACCACTACGCGGGACGCGACCTGGGCGCGATCTTCATCCACCCGAATCCGCGCCATCCCGATCGCTACGTCGTGGCCGTGGAAGCCGTGGACGCCGCGGGGATCTGGGAGGCGCTGTCGCTCCCGCGGCTGCTTCCTGATTTCGTCGTCTACGATGCCGGCCTGGCGGCAGCGTCCGGCCAACAGGTGCTCGGCTCTGCGCACGTGCTCGCGGGCGGCTTTTTCAAGCGCGACTGGTCGGTGCCCGCGCGCGTGGCCGACCCCATGACAGTGACAAGCGCGCCGACCGACCCGCTTCCGTAGCGCGCCATTTCGGCCGCTAGCGCTTCGGGCGTTTCTTTCGCGGCGTGGTCGGGCGCGATGCGGCGCCTTTCCTCGGCGCACCGGGTCTGCCCTTCGACGCGGACTTCCCCGGCGCCGGTTTGCCGCGACGCCGCTCGCTTCTGGCGGGCGCGTTCGGACGGGCCCGCTGGGGCAGTTCCGCCGGACGCACACGCTTCGGTACGCCGTACGCGCGCTTCAGATCGACGAGCTCGTCGACGCCGAGATGGCGCCACTGCCCGGGGCGCAGCCCTTCGGCGGTGATGCCCGCGTAGGCGACGCGAGCGAGCCGCACCACGTCGGCTCCGCTGGCTTCGCCGAGGCGGCGCACCTGGCGGTTTCTGCCTTCACGCAGCGTGAGCTCGAGCCATGTCTTGCCCTGCACGGTCCTGAGCCGCTTGACCTCGGCGGGCCGCGTGGCGCGACCGTCGATGACGATGCTCTGGCGCCAGCGTTCGAGCGCGCGATCGTCGAGCTCGCCCTGCACCTTCGCCACGTACACCTTCGGCACGGAGCGGCGCGGGTGCATCAACCCTTCAGCGAAGTCGCCATCGTTCGTGAGCAGCAGAACGCCGCTCGTGTGGAAATCCAGACGGCCCACGGGGACCACGCGCACCCCGATGTTCTTGACGTAGTCGATCACCGTCGGCCGCCCTTCGGGGTCGCGCAGCGTGCACATCACGTTCTTCGGTTTGTGGAGCGCGATGTAGACCAGCGGCTCGGCCTGCACCCGGCGCCCGTCTACCTCGACGCGCGAGCGCCGCGGATCAGCCCGGGTGCCCAGCTCGGTGACGACGCGACCGTCGACCTTGACCCGACCGGCAACGATCAACTCCTCGGCGGCCCGGCGCGACGCGACGCCGGCACGCGCGAGGATCTTCTGTAGGCGTTCGGTGCTCATGTTCCCGGGAGTTCCAGCGCTCCCGCGTTATGGCCGCCCCCGGCCCGGAACGCCAGCAGCCTGTAAGCGCGGCCGGCGATCTGCTATGTGCCGGCGGATGCGGCGCGTCGACAAACCCTGGGGGCACGAGATCATCTGGGCGGAGACCGAGCGCTACGTCGCGAAGGTGCTCTACATCGAAAAGGGCCACAAGCTCAGCCGGCAGTACCACAAGGTCAAGGACGAGACCTTGATGGTGGAATCCGGCGAGATGGACCTGGAGCTCGGAGACGGGCCCGACCTGCGCACGCAGCGCATGAAGTCCGGGGATACGTTCCATGTCACGCCCGGCACCGTCCACCGCATGATCGCCCTGGAGGACGTGCGCGTGTTCGAGGTGTCCACCCCCGAGCTCGACGACGTGGTGCGCCTGTCCGACGACTATGGGCGCGAGGGCACCAGCAAGCCCTGAGTGCGTACGTCAACGTTCTGACGACTGCCGCGACGCCAGCGGCTATTTCTTCGAGCCGCTCTCTTTGCCGGCATCGCCCGCGGCTGCGGCACCGGCATCCCCCGATGCGAGCGGTGGCGGAGCGGCATCGTCGGCGCCGCCATCGGCGCTCTCGTCCGCCTGCTCGTCCTTCAGCTCCTGCTCGCGCTCCGCGATCTGGTCGCGGTCCCAACGGTCGACGTGACCGTCATGATCGAGGTCGACGCCCATACGGCGCAGGTGCCCGTTGTCGTAGATTTCCCAGTGATCGGGCTTGCCGTCGTGGTTCGTGTCGCGCTGGATGCGGCTCAGCTGACCTTTGACGTAGTAGCGGACCTCGTCGGGTTTGCCGTCGTGGTTGGTATCGATCTCGACCTTGGCAATGCGGCCACGGGCGAACGTCTCCCACGTGTCGATCTTGCCGTCGTAGTTGCTGTCCGCGAGCTCGTGGAGCGGTTCACCCTTGTCGTTGTAGGTGCGCACCACGTCCTTCATCCCGTCGAGGTTCGTGTCCACCTCGCGGCAGAGCAGGGTCTTGTGGCGGTCCTCGCCCGCTCCGACGATGGCATAGACGCGGCGGATATTGGGCTGGATGGCTCCCGGCCCTGCCGTCTCGCTGACCTCGCGATCGCTTCGGCCCTTGTAGTCGCAGCGTGAATCGTCGTCGCCGGTCTTCACGGCCGAGACGGCGCGGCCGCTCTTGGTCGGAACCTTTGGTCCATTCTGCGATCCGCCACAGGCGTAGACGGCGACGCTCACGGCACCTAGCAGCACCACCCCGGAAAGCAGCTCCCAGCGCGAGCGCATCTACTTGCCGCCTTTCTGGTCGGAGCCCTTCTGGTCGCCATTCGTACCGCTCGTATTCGAGCTGTCTGCCGGCTTGTTGGAAAGCTCCGTGGGCACGGCCCCAGGCCCCTTGAAGTCCGGGCTCTTCACCTGGTGCTCCGGCATGCGCTCCGGCGGTACGTAACCCGCGTCCTTGCACACATCCACCGACGACCCCGGGTCGGGATGCCCGTCGCCGTCGATGTCGGAGTGGATGATGGGGCAGCCTGGTTTGCCGCTCGCCGGGTACTCCCACCACTGGTCGACGACGCCGTCGCCGTCCGAATCGCGCTCGGCGCTCGCGAGCTTGCCGTTCTTGTAGTACTCCCAGGTGTCGAGCTTGCCGCCGAGCGTCGTGGCGCGGTCCTTCTCGACCAGGACGCCGTTCTTGTACTTGGAGATCTCGTCGATACGCCCATCACGGTCGTAGTCGGTCTCGCGGCGCGTCACCTGTCCGGACGGATCGCGATACACCCAGGCGTCGATCTTCCCGTCGAAGTCGAGGTCGACTGCGCGGCACACCTCGTGACCGCCGCTCTTCACGATCGTGATGTCGGGGCGCCCATCACCGTTGGCGTCGATCTTCTGCGCATCGTTCGAGTTGATGTCGCACTCCTGGTGGACGATCTTCTCGTCCCGGCGGGTCTTGGCATCCGAGGCGGAGTTGACCTGGGTCGACGTCGAACCGCTGCAGCCAGACTGTAATCCTACCAACACGAGGCCCGCGCACAGCATCCAGCCGATGCGGAGCGGCGTTCTGCACCCGGCCTCGGTGCGAGGGCTCTTGTGCCTGGTATTCGTCATTCCGCTCGCCCTCTCAGGACCGAAAGAAAGCCTCCGGCTGGCGCCTCGACACCTGTAGCCTGGCCGTGGTCAGGCGCCATCCTAGGCGCGGACCCGGGCGCTGACAAGCCTGGCGCAGCGCGCAATATGCCGGTGAAAGTGGCCGGATCCCGAGCGGTCCGCCGGGCCTGGCGCCATCTGCATGTTGTGCTATAACCTCTGGTATTCATTGGTGAAAAATATCTGGCGCCGCGCTCCTCGCGATTGACATCATACGTATGGGAATCTATTGTAACGGCTGGCAAGTCGGCTCCGGACGAGAACACGATGTCACGCAAGAAGATTTCGACGACCGTCTACATCACTCCGGAGCAGAACGAGCGGCTGCACCTGCTGCACAATCGCACGAAGGTACCGGTCGCCGTCTACATCCGCGAGGGCATCGACCTCGTCCTCAAGCGCTACGAGCACGCGTTGCCGGGGCAGATGAGCCTGACGGAGGCGCAACAGCGCAGCAACAAGAAGGGCTGACCGCGAGTCCGCGCTCCGGGATCCATGCTCGGCCCCCGCGTCTGCTGGTCGACCGGGTGGTTTGGGGCTAGACAAGCCCGCTCGGAAGCTGGGCCTCCTTCCGGACTACCAACACGGGGCCGACGCCAGGCATGCCCACCGATCCGTCGATCATCCGAAACTTCTCGATCATCGCGCACGTCGATCACGGCAAGAGCACTCTTGCCGACCGGATCCTCGACCTGACGGGTGCGATTACCGAGCGCGAGAAGGTCGCGCAGTTTCTCGACAAGCTCGACCTGGAGCGCGAGCGCGGCATCACCATCAAGGCGCAGACGGTCCGGCTCAAATACAAGGCTCACGATGGCGTCGAGTACCAGCTGCAGCTCATCGATACGCCAGGCCACGTCGACTTCAGCTACGAGGTGAGCCGCAGCCTGGCGGCCTGCGAGGGCGCGCTCCTGGTGGTGGACGCCACACAGGGCGTGCAGGCCCAGACCGTGGCGAACGTCTACCTGGCGCTCGACAACGACCTCGAGATCATCCCGGTGCTCAACAAGGTCGATTTGCCTTCAGCAGACGTGGATCGAGCTGCGGAAATGATCGAGGAGGTGATCGGCCTCGACTGCAGCGGCGCGATCCTGACGAGCGCGAAGACGGGCCAGGGTGTCGGCGAGGTGCTGGAAGCCATTGTGCAGCGTATCCCGCCGCCCAAGGGCGATCGCGACGCGCCGCTCAGGGCCCTGATCTTCGACAGCTGGTACGACAGCTACCGCGGCGCGGTGGTGATGGTGCGCGTGCTCGAGGGCATGCTGAAGAGGGGCGACCGCATCGAGTTCATGGCCACCGGTCGCTCGTACGAGGTCACCGCGCTCGGCTGCTTCGGCCCGAACCCCGTCGAGCTCCCGGATCTCGGCCCCGGCGAGGTCGGCTTCATCGCCGCCAGCATCAAGAGCGTGGAGGACACGAAGATCGGCGACACCGTCACGTTGGCCAAGCGTCCCGCGGAGATTCCCCTGCCCGGCTTCAAGGAAGTGAAGCCGATGGTCTTCGCGGGCTTCTTTCCTACCGACGCCGCGGAGTACGAGAACCTTCGTGACGCGCTCGCCAAGCTGCACCTGAACGATTCGTCATTCCGCTTCGAGCCGGACACCTCGGACGCGCTCGGCTTCGGCTTCCGCTGCGGATTCCTTGGGCTCTTGCACATGGAGATCATCCAGGAGCGGCTGGAGCGCGAATACGATATCGACCTGATCACGACAGCGCCGAGCGTCGTCTACAAGGCCTACAAGAAGGACGGCGAGGTTGTCACGGTCGACAATCCCTCGAAAATGCCCGACGTCGGCGACATCGAACGCGTCGAGGAGCCGATCATGAAGGTGACGGTGCACGTGCCGGCGGAATACGTCGGCCCCGTCGTCACGCTGTGCGAGGAACGGCGGGGCATCCAGCAGGGCATCCACTTCGCCACCAAGACGCACGTGGTCGTCACCTACGAGCTGCCGCTGGCTGAAGTCATCCTCGACTTCCACGACAAGCTGAAGAGCGCGTCCCGCGGGTACGCCAGCATGGACTACGAGCTAGTTGGCTACCGGACCGACAACCTGGTCAAGCTCGACATGCTGCTGAACGGCGAGCCCTTGGACGCCTTGAGCGTCATCGTCCACCGCGACACCGCCTATGAGCGGGGCCGCGCGCTGGCCTCCAAGCTCAAGGAGCTGGTGCCGCGCCAGCAGTACGAGGTCGCCATCCAGGCCACCATCGGCACCAAGGTGATCGCCCGCACGACGGTGCGCGCCATGCGCAAGGACGTGACAGCGAAGTGCTACGGCGGCGACATCAGCCGGAAGCGCAAGCTGCTCGAGAAGCAGAAAGAGGGCAAGAAGCGCATGAAGCAGGTCGGCAGCGTGGAGGTGCCCCAGGACGCCTTCCTGGCCATCCTGAAGCTCGACTGATCGACCGTTGGCCGCTAGCTGTTGACTATTGGCTGTTGGCTGGATCCCCCGCCCCGCTCGCGATTGGGCGGCACGAGCTCGCTTGCAGGCCTTGGCAAGCCAACAGCGAACGGCTAACAGCTAACCGCTAGATGAGTTCTTCGAAACCGAGCGCCCGCAGAAAGCGGCTCGACCGTTTGAATGCGGAAGCACCGCCCCACGGAAGGGTCGAACACGTCGGCAGCGTGCCGTTCGGCCCCTCGCTGGTCGTCGAGCGCTTCCGGCTCGACAACGGCCTCTCCATCCTGCTCTGCGAGGATCATTCGGCGCCGGTTGTCGCCTATCACACGTGGTTCTCGGTCGGTTCGCGCCACGAACACGAGGGCAAGACGGGCCTGGCCCATCTGTTCGAGCATCTGATGTTCAACGAGACGGAGCACCTCGCCGCCGGCGAGTTCGACCGCAAGCTGGAGGAGGCCGGAGCGGAGAGCAACGCCGCGACGTGGCTCGACTGGACCCAGTACAACGTCGCGGTCCCCAGGCAGCAGTTCGGCGTCGTCGTCGAGCTGGAAGCGGAGCGTATGGCACATCTGGTGCTGCGCGAGCCGCAGGTCGCCAGCGAGAAGGAGGTCGTCGCCAACGAGCGGCGCTATCGCGTGGACGACAACGTCGAGGGCGCGGCCAGCGAAGCGCTCTGGGCCACGGCCTTCTCGCGCCACGCCTACCGCTGGCCGACGATCGGCTGGATGCAGGACATCGAGGGCTTCACGACGGACGACTGCCAGGCGTTCTACCGGACGTTCTACGCGCCCAACAACGCCACGGTCGTGGTGGTGGGCGACGTATCCGAAGCGACCGCTCTGCGCCGGATCATGCGCGCCTACGGCACGCGACCGGCCGTCGAGCTGCCAATCGAGGACGTGGTGCCCGAGCCGCCCCAGACGGCCGAGCGGCGCTTCGAGCTGGAGAAGCCCACGGCCACGGACAAGCTGCTCGTCGGCTACCACAGCCCGGCCCTGGGAGACTTCGACTACCCGGCGCTCTCGCTGCTCGCCGAGGTGCTTTTCGGCGGACGCGCCAGCCGCATGCACCAGCGGCTGATCCACGAGCTGGAGCTCTGCACGGAGGTGCGTTCCTTCGTCGGGCCGTTCCGCGACCCGGGGCTCATGGAGATCTACGCATCCGCGCGCGGCAGCCACCGCGCGGAAGAGCTGCTTGAAGTCGTCGACCAGGAGCTCGCCCGGGTGCGCGAAGAAGCCATCACCTCGGCGGAGATCGAGCGCGCGCGCGCCCGGCTGGAGCTGGGCCTTCTGGCAAGTCTGGATACGGTCGACGGCAAGGCGTCGACCATCGGATTCTACGACATCGTCCTCGGGCGCCCGGCGGCAGCGTTCGAGCGACTGGAAGCCACGGCGCGCATCGGCCCCGGCGATCTTCGGCGCGTGGCGCGCCGCTATCTCGTCCCCGAACGACGCACGATCGGCTGCGTGCGGCCGCAGGAAAGCGGCGTGGCGGCGACATGAGCGGCGATAGCGCCCAGCGCATCCAGCTGGAACAGGGGCCGCTGCTGCTTCTCGAAAGCAGCCGCGCACTGCCGCTCGTGTCGATCAGCGTGGCCCTGCGCACCGGCGCGGTCGAGGATCCCCCGGACCAGGAGGGCCTGTCGCGCGTCGTCGCGCGGCTCATGCGCAGAACGGGCGGCGGGCTGGAGCCGCAGGAGATCGACACGCGGATCGACACGCTGGGCGCGTCGCTTGGCGCCGAGATCTCGCAGAGCACGGTGACCTTCCACGGCACGGTCATCCGCCGCTCGCTCCAGCCATTCGTGGACCTGTACACGGACATCCTCGCGCGTCCCGCGTTTTCGCCCGACGAGCTCGGCCGCCTGAAGCGCGAGACGGAAGGCGAGCTGATCGAGCTGAGGGACAACGATCGCGCGCTGGCGCGGCGCTGGTTCCGCAAGAGGTTGTTCGCGGGTCATGCCTACAGCCGTTCCGTCAGCGGGACGCTCGCAAGCATCCGGAGCATCGAGCGGGACAACGTGCAGGCGCTCTATCGCCGGATGTTCTTCCGGGAAAACCTGGTGTTCGCGTTCGCGGGCGACATCGACGCGGACGAGGCCCGGGGCGTTGCCAAACGGATCGAGTCCGCGCTGGGCGCCGGAGAGCGAAGCCGGGACAGCCTGGATGATCCGGGCGTACTCCCCGGACGCCGACTGATCATCGTCGACAAGCCGGAGCGCACGCAGACGCAGATCATGATCGGCGGGCTGGGCACGCACCCGCACGACGACGACCACGTGGCGCTCCACGTCGCCAACACCGTCTTCGGCGGCACCTTCACGGCACGCATGACCGAGGAGATCCGCTCCAAGCGCGGCTGGTCGTACGGCGCGTACTCCAGCCTTCCCTACGACAGGCATCGCCGCGGATTCAGCATGTGGACGTTTCCCAAGGCCAGCGACGCCGCGGCGTGCATCGCGCTGGAGCTCGAGATGCTGGAGAAGTGGCGCTCGAAGGGCGTCACGAAGCGGGAGCTGTCCTGGGCCAAGCGCTATCTGTCGCGCTCGCACGCCTTCTCGCTGGATACGGCGTCCAAGCGCGTCGGGCTGGCGCTGGACGAGGAGCTCTACGATCTGCCCGCCGGCTATCACTCGGAGTACGTCGAGCGCATCGGCGCCGTGACGCTGGAGCAGGCGAACGAGGCGGTGCGCCGCCGCATCTCCAGCGACAACCTGCTCGTGGTCGTCGTCGGCACGGCCTCGGAGATCGGCGACGCGGTGCGCGACTCCATACCGGGCCTGGCGAGCACGGAGATCGTGCCGTTCGACCGCGACGCGTGAGCCGCGACCGCGGCAACCGGGCTAGAGCCAGCCCATCAAGCCGGCGTTGAGGATGCCGATGTTGCGGTAGGTGTGGCTGCGGTCGCCACCGCGGAAGGTGTCCTTGCCCACCAGCGTGATGTCGAAGGTCGGGCCTATCTCGAACGCGAAGTGGTTGACCGGCGAGATCACGAACATGCCCTCCGCCGTGAGCGCGAAGCCCCACTGGCCGTCTCCGCCCCCGTTGTTGATGTTATGGTAGGTGACGCCGCCCCTGAGCCAGAACCCCACAACGTTGCTGAACATCCAGCAGTAACCGACGCGGGGCGCTAGCAGGAAAGCAGAGTCATAGCGGCGGCCATTGTTGTCTCCGCCGTAGGTCGCAAACGCGATCGAGCCGCCGATTTCCAGGCCGTGGATCACGAAGTAGTCGAACGAAAAGCGCGGGATCTCGTAGACATCAGTGGGAGGGCGCCACACAAGCCCGAAATCCGTCGTGTCAACCGTTCCGCTTCTCCCATTGCCGACATCGACGCTCTCGTGATGCAAGTTGAAACCGAACAACCGGTCGGCGCCGAACGCCGCCGTTCCCTTCGAGGCGAAGCGCTCCTGTGCCTTCGCCGGCGTTGCACCCAGCAACCCTGCCGCCACCACTACTGCCGCTAGCAGGACTCTGCCGGCTCGACTGACACGACGCCCGCAGATCCCGGGCGTAGGCAGCGTTTCGCCTGCGCTCCGATGCTCACGTACCGTAGTACGCTCCGCTTCGGTGCTCGCCGAAGCCTCGCCTACGCCCGGGCTTTGCGGGCGCACGGCCCGAAAGCCACACAACAGTGCTAGCGTCGTTCGCATCCTCGTTCCTCCGTTTCCGCAGTTTCCACTTGGAGCCCGCCCGGATTCCTGAAGTGTCGCAGCCCGCCGAGCACTAGTTAGTGCACACCGGGCGACTTTCACGCAAGCCCCACGTGCGCGGTGATGGCGGCAGCCACGGCACCTGCCGCCTCCAGCGCGCTCTCCTCGCGGCTCGCCACGATGTCGTCCGCGTCGAGCCCGATGCGCAGATCCACATAGATCTTGAGCTTGGGCTCGGTGCCACTGGGACGCACCAGGACGCGGCTCCCGCCCTCGAGCTGGAGGGCGATCAGGCTCGTGTCCGGAAGCCAGCGCGGGCGCCGCTCGCCGCCGCTCCGGTAGTCTGCGGAACTTTCGACCTTGTGGCCGGCGAGCTCGGCGGGGATCTCCGCGCCGAGCTTCTGCATGGCCTGGGCGATCTCGTTCTGCCCCTCGGTTCCGGGCCGGACGATGCTTTTCTGGAGACTGACCCACAGCCCGTGCTTCCTGTACAGCGCCTCCAGGCGCTCCAGCACGCTCGCGCCGTCGGCGCGGCAGCGCGCGGCCAGGTCCGCGAACAGCACCGCTGCGCTGATGCCATCCTTGTCGCGGACGATGTGGCCCACCGAATATCCGAGCGCCTCCTCGTAGCCGAACGCGAAACGCACTCCGCCCGCGTGTTCGAGGTCGAGCGCGGCGTTCCAGATCCATTTGAAGCCCGTCAGCGTCTGCTCGAAGCGGGCGCCCCGCGCGGCCGCGATGGAGCCCAGCATGGGCGAGGAGACGATGCTGGAGATGACCAGCGGCGTCGGGGTCGCCGCGACGTGCTCCAACACGAAGTCGGCCAGCAGAAGGCCGACCTGGTTGCCGGTGAGCTGGATCCAACGTCCGGTGACGGTCGGGACGCAGATGGCCAGGCGATCGGCGTCGGGGTCATTCGCGATCACCAACTCGGCCTTCTCGCGATCGGCCAGCGCTTTGGCCAGATCGAGAGCACCGGGCTCCTCGGGATTCGGGAAGCGCACCGTCGGGAAGAGACCGTCGGGCTCGGCCTGCTCGGGCACCACGGCGACGCGCTTGTAGCCCGCGCGCTCGAGGGCGTGCTTCGCAAAGCGCCAGCCGACACCGTGCATCGGCGTGTACACGATGCCGAAATCCCGGTCGGCAGCCCCCGCTGGACGGATCGCGTCGAGCTCCATCAAGTAGCGTTCGAAGAGCGCATCGGGAACGCGCTCGACCCGATCGCTCCGGCCCTGCATCGCGCCTTCGAGCAGCGGCACGTCGTTCGCCGGCCCGACGGCTTCGATCGAGCGCGCGATGCGGCCGTCGATCGGCGGAATGATCTGCGCCGCGTTCTGCGCGTAGACCTTGTAGCCGTTGTACTCGGGCGGGTTGTGGCTGGCCGTGATGACGACGGCAGCAATCGCGGAGAGCTGCCGCGCGGCGTAGGCGACAACCGGTGTCGGTACCGGCGCGTCGAAGTAGCGCACGGCGAGACCGGCCGCCGCCAGCACCCCCACCGTGTCCTCGGCGAACTGCCGGCTGGTCGTGCGCCCGTCGTAGCCGACGATCACGGGCAGCGTGCGGCCGTCCGCGAGCCCGAGCAGATAGTCCGCGAGCCCGCGCGTCGTGCGCAGGATGACGGCGCGGTTCATGCGGTTGATGCCGGCTCCGACAATGCCGCGCAGGCCCGCAGTGCCGAACTCGAGCGGTGCGTGCATGCGTTCGGAAAGCTCGTCGAGATCGCCGCGTTCGACGATCGCCTCGAGTTCGGCGCGGGTTTCCGGATCCGGATCCGCCGCTGCCCAGGCACGCGCCTTGTCGACCAGGTCTTGGCTCATCGGGCGCAGGATACGTCAGGCCGCGCCTCGCGGGTTGGGTCGGAGCTATCGACCCGCCGTCCGGCCCATCACGGGGGATGCAACACGAAGGGCCGAAGGGCCGAAGACCAGCCCGAAGCGCTTCTTCTTTCGAGGTCGCGAGCTGCGCGCAGTCGGCGTCGCATCCACAGACTGCGAGCACACGACCCCGCACTGGCAAGCCCCTGGATTGGCCGCTCGAGGCGCCACATCCCTCGACCCCCAGAAACCTTCGGCCCTTCGGCCCTTCGTGTGGATCCCCTCGCGCTATTTCTTCTTCAGCGCCTTGGCCAGCGCCTCGGCGAGCGAGGTGTCGTAGCTGCCGGAGACGAAATGCTCGTCGGCGAGCACTTGCCTGAGGAAGGCGAGATTGGTGTTGCGCGGACCTTTGGGGCCCATGAGCACGAGGCGCGTGGCGGCGAGGGCCGCGTCGAGACGCGCGATGGCCTCGGCGCGGTCGGCGCCGTGGGCGACCACCTTGGCGATCATCGGATCGTAGAACGGCGTCACGTCGCCGCCCTGCACGACGCCCGTGTCGACGCGCACGCCCGGAAGACCTTCGGGCCACGCCAGCTCTTCTATGTGACCGGGCTGCGGCACGAACATCTTCGACGGATCCTCCGCGTAGACGCGGCCTTCCACGGCATGACCGGTGAGCGTCGGCTCCAGCGCGGCAGCAGGGATGGCCTCTCCGGCTGCGACCCGGAGCTGCAGCTCGACCAGATCGAGACCCGTCACGAATTCGGTCACGGGGTGCTCGACCTGCAGCCGCGCGTTGACCTCGAGGAAGTAGAGCGAACCGTCGGCATCGGCGACGAACTCCACGGTGCCGGCCCCGATGTAGCCGACCTTCTCGACAACGCGCAGGGCGTCCTCCCACAGCTTGCGGCGGCGCGCGGCCCCCTCTTCGCCCTGGAAGAACGCCGCGGGCGACGGGGACTCCTCGATGATCTTCTGGTGGCGGCGCTGCACGCTGCACTCGCGTTCGCCGTAGGCGACGCTGTTGCCGTGGCTGTCGCGGAAGATCTGCACCTCGATGTGGCGCGGATGCGTGAGGTACTTCTCGATGTAGACGCGCTCGTCGCCGAATGCCGCCTTCCCGCGATCAGCGCAGCTGCGCGCGGCGCGCTCGAGCTTCGACTCGTCGTCGACGATCTGCATTCCGATGCCGCCGCCGCCTCCAGCGGTCTTGATCAGAACCGGCAGGCCGATGCGACCGGCTTCGGAGCGGAGCGTCTCGGCGTCGTCGGGCTCGATGGGACCCGGCGTGCCGGGCGGCGGCTCGACGCCCACGGAACGGGCGACTTCGCGCGCCTTGATCTTGTCGCCGAAAGCTTCCAGCGCCTCGGGAGGCGGACCGATAAACGTCGCGCCGGCCTTCGCCACGGCTTCGGCGAAGGCGCGGTTCTCGCTCAGCAGGCCGTAGCCGGGGTGGACGGCGTCGGCTCCGGTGTGCTCGATGGCTGCTACGAGCGCTTCCACGCTCAGGTAGCTGTCCTTGACGGGCGGCGGCCCGAGCCGGATGGCCTCGTCGGCGGCAGCGACGTGCGGCGCCGTCACGTCGGCGTCGGAGAACACGGCAACCGTCGCGATGCCCATGCGCTCGCAGGTCCGGAGCACGCGGCAGGCAATTTCCCCTCGATTGGCGACCAGCACTTTCTTGAACACGGCGAAGTATTTCGCGTACGAAACATCTCGCGTCAATACCCGGCTGGGATTGAACACGAAGGGCCGAAGGGCCGAAGTCCGGCCCGAAGATTTCTGGGGGTCGCGGGCTGCGCGCCAGTCGGCGTCACGTCCAGAGACTGCAGCAGGCCATCCGCCGCCGCCCAGCCGCTGGATTGGCCGCGCAGTCCGCCCCACCGCTCGACCCGAAGAACCTTCGGCACTTCGGCCCTTCGTGTGGATCCCCTCGCCCAGAGCTGCAGCACGCCGTGCCTGCGACGCGAGACGCGGCTTACTGCGCGGGGGGGCCGGTCCGGAGCGCGAGCTGGCCGCAGGCTGCGGAGACGTCGTCGCCGCGGCGGGTGCGGACGAAGCAGCTGAGGCCGTACTGGGCGAGCTCTTCGCGGAAGGCCTCGACGCGTTGGGCCGGGGAGGCGCCGAGCCCGGAGGCCTGGATGCTGTTCATCGGGATGAGATTCACCTTCACGCGCAGACCGCGCAGCAGCCGAGCCAGGGCCTGCGCGTGCTCGATGCTGTCGTTCTCCCCTGCGATCAGCGTGTACTCGATGGTGATGCGGCGACGCTGCGGCAACGGATAGTCGCGCAGCGCCTGCATCAGCCGTTCGACATTGTAGCTCCTGTTCATCGGCACGATGCGGTCGCGCGTGTCGTTGTCGGGCGCGTGCAGACTGACGGCGAGGCCGATGCGACCCCCGAAGTCCTCGCCGAGGCGCGCGATGCCTGGCACGAGCCCCACGGTGCTGACGGTGATGCGGCGCAGGCCCATGCCGAAGCCGTCCGCGTGGGAGAGGAGGCGGATGGCGCGCGCCGTCTCGTCGTAGTGGTGCAGCGGCTCGCCCATGCCCATGAAGACGAGATTGCGCAGCGCCTCGTTCGGCTCGAGGTAGCGCCGCGCGATCTGCACCTGGGCGACGATCTCGGCCGCGCCGAGACCGCGCACCAGGCCGGCCTGCCCGCTGGCGCAGAACACGCAGCCCATGGCGCAGCCGTACTGCGTGGAGATGCAGAGCGTGACGCGCTGCTGCGGGAGATCGTCATCCTCGTCGTCGTCGGCCGCCGCCGCAGCGTCGGCGTCTTCCGGCGGCGCGTCGTCGTCGCGCTTCGTCATGGGGATGATCACGCACTCGACACGCGCGCCTCCCTGCAGGTCGAGCAGCAGCTTGCGCGTACCATCCGCGGCGCGGTGCACGTGCGCAACCGTCGCGGGCTCGGACAAGCCGGCCTCCGCCAATCGCTCGCGGAGCGCCGCGGGCAGATCGGTCATCTGCCGCGCGTCCATCACTCCGCGATGGTGGATCCATCGGAACACCTGCCTGGCGCGGAAGCTCCGCTCGCCCATCTCCGCGATGACGCTCTGCCACTCCTCCGGCAGGCGCGCGACCGGGTGAAGCTCGGCAGGGCCGAGATCGCGGGTCCTGGTAGCGTCCGCCGTCATGCTTCGCGCTTCTTCGCTTCTTCCCAGTAGCCGTCCATCTCCTCGAGCGGGACGCCGCCGGAGGGTTTGCCATCGCCGCCGCGCGGCCACCCGCCGTGGCGCTCCTTGACGCGGCGCTCGACGTGACCGAAGCGCTCGCTGAAGCGATCGGCCGTCGCGCGCAGGGCCAGCTCGGCGTCGACGCCGTGGTGGCGCGCCAGATTCACCAGCGCGAACAGGAGGTCGCCCAGCTCGTGCTCGATGCGGGCCTTGTCGCCGCCGGCCAGGGCTTCGTCCAGCTCGTCGATCTCCTCGGCGACCTTGGCGCGCGAGCCGCGCCCGTCAGGCCAGTCGAAGCCGACGCGGCTGACCTTTTCGCCGATGCGCTGTGCGCGATAGAGCGCCGGCAGTGAACGCGGCACGCCGTCGAGCAGCGGGCGGTTCTTCTTCTCGCGCGCCTTGATGGTCTCCCAGTTCCGGAGCACCTCGTCGCTGCCGCTGACCTCGACGTTGTCGAAAACGTGCGGATGGCGGCGCACGAGCTTGTCGACGATGCCGCGCACCACGTCGTCGGGGCCGAAGCTGCCCTCGTCGCGCGCGAGCTCCGACAGGAACACGACCTGGAGCGCCAGATCACCAAGCTCTTCCTTCAGGTGCTCCCGGTCGTCCGAGTCGATCGCGTCGATGACCTCGCAAGCCTCCTCCAGCACGTAGCGGCGGAGCGAGCGGAAATCCTGCTCCCGGTCCCAGGGGCAGCCGTCGGGCGCCAGCAGCCGCTGCATGAGCTCCACCAGACTGGGAAAGGTGTGCCCCCGCTGCTCTTCGAGCGGATGCTCGTCGGGGATGTCGAACGGGCGTGCCATGGCACGGTGACCTAGCACGTCGAGGCCCAGCCGTCCTGGCGCGACCGGCTCTCTCCGTCTAGCCTCCCGGGCATGGATGCGAGCTCACCGCTGCTGGTCCGCCGCGACGGCCCCGTCGCTACGCTCACCCTCAATCGCCCAGGTACCCGCAACGCGCTGAACCGCGAGCTGGTCCAGACGCTTGGAAAGGCGCTCGACAACGTCGCCGCCGACGGAGACGTGCGCGCGGTGGTGATCACCGGCTCGGGCGAGAGCTTCTGCTCGGGCGCAGATCTGAAGAGCGCGATAGCGGAGAGCCAGGACATCGACATGGCGGCGCGCATCGACGAATTCCACGCCATCATCAAGACGATCACGCACGCCCCGACGCCGTTCATCGCGGCCATCGACGGCGCTGCCGTCGGATTCGGCGCCGACCTGGCGCTGGCCTGTGATCTCAGGGTGATGTCGAACCGCGGCTACCTGCAGGAGAAATTCGTGAAGATCGGTCTGATGCCGGACGGCGGAGGCAGCTTCTGGCTGCCGCGTCTGATCGGTCTAGGCCGCGCGCTGGAGTACCTGATGCTGGGCACGAAGATCGAGGCGGCGCTGGCGCTCGAGCTCGGCCTCGTCAATCGCGTCGTGGTGCCGGAGGAGCTCGACAAGACCGCCGCGGAGCTGGCGACCGAGCTCGCCAAGGGACCGCCGCTCGCGCTCACCGCGATCAAGACGGCCGTGCGCGAGAGCGCCAAGGGCGGCATCGACGAAGCGCTGGCGCGCGAGAAGGCCGGCCAGGTCAACCTGCTCGCCTCGCAGGACCTGATGGAAGGCATCATGGCCTGGGCGCAGCGCCGCGACCCCGAGTTCAAAGGCAAGTAGCAGCGGACGGGATCCACACGAAGGCCGAAGGGCCGAAGGTTTCTGGGGTCGAGGGATGTGGCGGGCGTGTACGTCTCGTCCAGAGGGTCGGCGTCGGTTCGAATGTGGAATAGGGAAACAGGAACAGGCAACAGAGATTGGTGCGACCGATCACCGTTCGTGTTCCCGGTTGCCTGTTCCACATTCCGACCACGTCGTCTGGCGGGTGCACACCTCTGGATTGGCCGCGTTGCGCGAGCCAGCTCTCGACCCAAGAAAACACTTCGGTCCGGGCTTCGGCCCTTCGGCCTTCGTGTTCGATCCTCTTGTGCTCTGCCAGGTATCCTAGAATAGATATCGCTCGCCGGAGTCGCACAGGACGGTGACGACGTTGCCGCCCTGGAGCCGGCGCGCGACTTCCACTGCCGCGTGGACGTTGGCGCCGGACGACGGCCCGACGAGCAGACCCTCCTCGCGGGCCAGACGGCGGACCATCCGCTCCGCGGCCACGTCGCTGACGGCGATGATCTCGTCGACCACGCTGCGATCGAAGATGTCCGGTACGAAGCCGGCTCCGAGGCCCTGGATGCCGTGCATTCCCGGCGGCCTGCCTTGCAGCACGGGGCTGCCCGCGGGCTCGACGGCGATGATCTGCACGGCGTCGACGCGCTGCTTGAGAGCGCGACCCACGCCCGTCACCGTACCGCCCGTGCCCACGCCGGCCACGAATGCAGCGATGTCTCCGGCGGTCTGTTCGAAAATTTCCACGGCTGTTCCCAGCTCATGGCTCTCGGGGTTCGCGGGATTGTCGAACTGGCTCGGCATGAACGCGCCGGCCGTCTCCTCGAGCAGCTCGTAGGCGCGCTTGACCGCACCGGTCATTCCGTCGAGCGCCGGCGTCAGCAGGATCTCGGCGCCGTAGGCGCGCAGGATATAGCGCCGCTCCAGGCTCATGTCTTCGGGCATGACCAGCACGCAGCGATAGCCCCTGACCGCGGCGATCATCGCGAGACTGATCCCGGTGTTGCCGCTGGTCGCTTCGATCAGCGTCGCCCCCGGTGCCAGCCGTCCATCCCGCTCCGCAGCCAGGATCATGGACAGGGCCGGGCGGTCCTTGACGCTGCCGCCCGCGTTGTCGAGCTCGCACTTGGCCCACACGCTCGCGCCGCCCGCCGGGCCCAGACGGGCGAGGCGAACGAGTGGAGTACGCCCGATCAGGCCGAGCACGCCGTCGGCAACGAGCAGCCCGCTGGCGGTGTGTCGCGCGTGGCGGCCTTCCGGGCTGGATTTCGCGTCTTCTGTCATCGGCCGCACGCTACCTCAACGGCCGCGAACAGGCGACAGGCTCGCGCGGGCGAGCCGTACGCCGTGCGGATCAAGTCTTCTCTTCGAGCAGCGACGCTGCGTGGCCGGCGATGCTGAAAGCGCCGCACGCCTCCGGCAATCTGGTTAGAACCCGCGCCATCACGATCGGGCGCCCCAGACGGCTGCTCGCCACGGCACTGGTGACCTGGCCGACCTCCTCGCCCTCGCCAGCGCTGACCGGCGTGCCCGGATCGGGCACCGTCCCGTCGTCGAGCGAAAGCGTCACCAGGCGCCGCTTCACCCGCCCGCGCATGTCCTGCATGCACACCACCTCCTGCCCGAGGTAGCAACCCTTCGTCCAGGAGACCGCCTTGCGATCCAGCGACGCCTCGTGCGGATTGTCGTCCGACGAGTAGTCGACGCCGAATACGGGCACGCCGCGCTCGATGCGCAGCTCCGCCCAGTCCGCCGCGGCGGCGCGCGCGACCAGGAAGCCCTCTGCCGAAACCAATGCCCCGAGCGTGACGTCGAGGTCGCCGCGCGGCACTACCAGCGCCGCTCCGCCGAGCCCCGTGGTGTCGACCGCTCCACATGCGCTGCCGTCGCGCGCGACCGCCGACGCAAGCTCGACCGCGCGCGGGCCATGCAGGGAGAGCCACGCGTAGTCGCTCGACCGCTCGAACAGCTCGGCGTCCTCCATGATGAGGAATCGGTCCAGCGTCTCGAAGAGCGCGTCAACGCGCTCCCGGGCCACGGCGACGTAGAGCGCTTCCGCCGCAGCGACCACGAGTACGTCCGACTGGACCTTGCCCTGCTTGTTCAAGAGCAGCCCCCACGCGCCCTGGCCCGGGGACAGGACCGCAACGTCGCACGTCACCAGTCCGTTCAGCCAACTGTGACGTTCTGGTCCCGTGACAACGAGCGTACCGCGCCCGGGTTCCTCCACGATCAGTGCACCGTCATGCGCCGCCCGGCTGGCTTGACTCGGTTCGCTCATCCTGCACGAGACGTAGTCTCCGCGAGCACGGAGTCAAGCCGTGGAGGAAATCGCGCTCAATCGACCGGTATGCCGTCGGTCCGCGTGGGATAGATCGGGCCGTCCTTGACCGTGACGTCCTCGACCTTGCCGTCCGCATGCTTGACGGTCAGAGCCACGCCAACCGACGCATTCGCGTTGATGAGGCTCTGCGCGTCGCCCTCCTGCATCCGGCTCACGTCCTTGCCCTTGATGCGGAGGATCTGGTCGCCCGCCTTGAGCCCCACCCGACCGGCGGGCGATGCCTTGATGACGCGAGTGACGAAGATGTCCACGGTGCGGAGCTCGTAATAGAAGCCCAGGCCGATTCGCGCGTGCGCCGGCTCGACCTGGATGACGATGTGCGCGCCGGAGTCGCACGACACATCGACCTCACCCGCATTGGCCGCTTCGCGGAAATCCGGAACGTCCTTGACGCAGATGGGGTGGTCATCGATGGGATTCTCGTCCCAGAGCTCCACCCTCACGGCGGTACCCGGCTTGATGTGGTAGTTCGCCTTCTTCTGGTCGGGCCAGGTGGGTTTGAGCGTGTTGGACTCGGTGGGCGTGTGGATGATCTCCCGACCGCCGATCTTGAGGATGGCGTACGGGTCCGGCTTCTCGCCTCCGCTCGTGTCCCAGGGCTGCCCGCCCGGCGTCTTGGGCGGGAACGTCCGCGGACTTGAACGTGATGAAGAACAGAATCCGACGGTGGCGCGGGCACGAGCGTGGCTCCGGCGCGCGGCTTGTGCACCGGCGCGTGCAGCTCCGGATAGACGGCGGGGCAGCCGGCCAGTGGCACGCCGAGCAGCGCGAGACCGAGGCCGAAAAGACGCGACCTCCGACGCATTACCAGGGGGCTCACCATGCGCCGGAGGCTATCACAGCGCCACGGAGTGGCCAGGGGGAACATCGCGCCAGCGCGGTCGCTTTTCGCTGGTCCCACTCTGCGCTATGCGCGGGGACATGACGGATGCGGTCTCCATCGATGCGCTCGCGGATCACGTCGGCGGCGTGGTCCAGCTCTCGGGCTGGCTGTACAACAAGCGTTCCAGCAAGAAGCTCCACTTCCTCGAGCTGCGCGACGGCACCGGCATCGTCCAGTGCGTCGTGTTCAAGGGCGACGTGAGCCCCGAGCTGTTCGAGCTGGCCGGTCGCATTCCACAGGAGAGCTCGCTCAAGATCGTCGGCGACGTGCGCGAGCATCCAAAACACAAGGGCGTGTTCGAGATCGGCGTGAAGGAACTGTCCGTCACGGCGGAGGCGCAGGAATACCCGATCACGCCGAAGGAGCACGGCACCGACTTCCTGATGGATCACCGCCACCTGTGGCTGCGGAGCAAACGTCAGCACGCCATCATCCGGGTCCGGCACGCCATCGTACAGGCCATCCGCAACTTCTTCGACGATCGCGGCTTCACGCTGGTCGACGCGCCGATCTTCACGCCCAACGCCTGCGAAGGCACCAGCACCCTGTTCGAGACGGACTATCACGGACAGCCGGCGTACCTGACCCAGTCGGGGCAGCTGTACATGGAGGCGGCGGCCGCCGCCTTCGGCAAGGTCTACTGCTTCGGCCCGACATTCCGCGCCGAGAAGAGCAAGACGCGGCGCCATCTGGCCGAGTTCTGGATGGTCGAGCCCGAAGTCGCCTTCATGGATCTGGCGGGGGACATGCAGCTGGCCGAGGACTTCCTGTGCGCGATCGTATCGCACGTGCTCTCCACGCGGCGCGCGGAGCTCGAGGCGCTCGAACGCGATATCTCGAAGCTCGAGAGCGTCAAATCGCCCTTTCCGCGGATCACCTACCAGGAAGCAATCCAGATCCTGCGCGACGCCGGGCACGACGCGAAGCCGGGCGACGATTTCGGCGGCGACGAGGAAACCGTCATCAGCTCGCGGTTCGACCGCCCCGTGATCGTGCACCGCTATCCGACCGCGCTGAAGGCCTTCTACATGAAACAGGACCCAGACAGCCCCGGGCTGGCGCTGTGCATGGACGTACTCGCTCCCGAGGGCTACGGGGAGATCATCGGCGGCGGGCAGCGCGAGGACGACCTCACCACGCTCGAGGCGAAAATCGAAGAGCACAAGCTGCCGCGCGAAGCCTTCGAGTGGTACTTCGACGTGCGTCGCTACGGCAGCTTCCCGCATGCGGGATTCGGCCTCGGCATCGAGCGCAGCGTGGCGTGGATCTGCGGGCTGCCTCACGTGCGCGAGACCATTCCGTTCCCGCGCATGCTGCACCGGCTGGCGCCCTGAGCCCAGCCTACGCGCGGCGCGGCGTCCCGTCCGCGGCCCTTTCGATCCCGCAAGCGGCGGCCACGTCGTCGCGATAGGCGAGCCAGTGTTCGAGGGCCTGCTCCATGGCCTGCACCACGCCGGAACGCGCCGCCGCCGGCACGTGGTCGAGCACGATGCGCCAGGCGGAAGCGCGGTGCTCACCCTCGACGCTGCGATGGGCGCGGGTCAGGGCCAGGCGTTCGACCGGGAGTCCGTAGTGGCGGACGAGTGGGTGCTCCTCGAGCGGCGGCGTCGGTCGCCGCTCGGCCGCCGGATTCGAGCTCGCCCCGCTCGTAGCGCGTGCCTTCCACGAACAGGGTCGCCACCGCCGCGCCGACTTCCCACCCGCCCCGCAGCGTGGCCTCGTCGAGAAAGGCGCGGTAGCGCGCTGCTCCCGGCAGAAGCTCCACGCGGCCGAAGCGCGACAGGTCCATCCCCAGTCCCTTGGGGTACTCGAGGAACAATTCTGGATGCGGTCGCCCAGCGTGGAGCGCGCCCGTCTCCTCTTCGTACACGTTCTCGATGAGCTCGCGACGCACGATGGCGAGCGGGCACGCGACGTAGGCCCGCGCGACCAGCACCGGGAAGTCGCGCACGTAGGTCGCGTACTCCTGCTCGAGGTGGATGTGCAGGCGCTCCCGGGGGACCAGGCCGCTGGTAAACGCGGGCCACGCCCAGTGATGCTTGCGTTCCATGACGGCGAGCAACTGCTCGCGGAAGTCGTGCCGATCCACGCGGCCGCCATCCTGGACGAACCGCCACACGCGCGCTAGCGCATTTCCCGCGTGATCCAGCGCCCGCCTGGCCAGACGGCCGACGCTGCGCGGATGCGACGCTTGTCGCGCGACGGCGGCGCCGTCCAGCAGGTCCGGCGTCGGACCTGGACGCGGGCAAGCTTTTCCCCGCAGCAGACGGGCATTTCAGAAGCGACGTGCGAAGTCGCACGGAGCGCATTACATTTCAAAGTGACGCGACCGGCAGACATTCTCCCCCTGGACTTTTTCCCCCAAATGCCAGGCCGCTCGATGAATCGAACGCGTTATGAAACAGTCGAACTGTATGGTCGGAGTTGAACTGCGACGGCTGCGCCGATCCCCTCGGCAGGAGCACCGGAGGTAGTCATGGCCAGGATGTTCGGCTTCATCGGCAATCGGGCAGACCTCGGTGTACGAGTGCTCCAGCTCAACGCCGACGCGCTCAAAGTGAAGCGGCCCGCCGAGCAGTCGCTCGGCTGGGGCATCGGCTTCTACCAGTCCGGCGAGGTGCTGCTCCGGCGCCGACCAATCGACGAACGGGACGTCATCGACCTGGCCGAGGCCGCCGAGAGCGTCCGCACGGACGTCCTCATCGGGCATGTGCGCCGTGCCAGCGTGGGGTCACTGCGCACCGAGAACACCCACCCGTTCCGCTACCGGATGTGGCTGTTTGCCCAGACCGGCACCATCGGCGGGTTCTCGAGCCTGCGGGAGCGGCTGCTGGCGTCGCAGCCGGAGTTCCTGCGGCGGAACGTCCGCGGAGATACCGACAGCGAGCTGTTCTTCTATCTGTTCCTGTCGTTCCTGCACGATGCGGGGCACCTGGACGAGGCGCACGTGGCGCCAGAGTACGTGGCAACCGCCCTCCGCGCGTCGATTTCGCTGGTCGACCGGCTCTCCGCCGAGGAAGGTCACGGCGAAAATCGGGGCGATCTGCTGGTTACCAACGGCGAACACATGATCGCCGTGCACCGGAACGGCGTGATGGCCTACCGCGTGCTGCACGGCCGGCACGACGTGGAGGAGCTGCTCGGCGAAGACGGGCTCAAGCAGGTCCGCATCCCCAGCATCGATAGCACGCGATTTTCTCTGATCGCGTCCGAGCTGGATAGCGTGCCGCAGGGCTGGACGCCGGTCGAAGGTCGGGCGATCGTCACCATGACGCGCACCGATGATCCGGTCACCGAGCCTCTGTAGCCCCCCTCGAACGCGACGCACACGCGGGCTTCGCCGCGCGCACGTCGCAGTGTCGGTTGTGGCGGCAGTCTTCCTGTCGGCGTGCGGCCGCACGCGGCCGGCCCGGTTCTCGACCACCGGGGACCTTCCGGATGCGCCCCGGCAGGCGCCGGGCGTCGCGTTCGATCCCGCGCCCACGATCCCCCACGCGGTGTCTTCGGGTGATCCGGCGCAGGGGCTGGTGGTGCTACGCACGCCCGCGAATCCGGCGGCAGCGCGCGACACGGTCCGCGAGTTCTTCAGCGCGGTCGTCGAGGAAGCACCCGACAAGCTCGACCGGCTGATCGATCCGAACGCCTACGTCGATACAGGGTCGGGGCACGG
This sequence comes from uncultured delta proteobacterium, assembly GCA_963826085.1. Taxonomy (GTDB): domain Bacteria; phylum Myxococcota_A; class Polyangia; order Polyangiales; family Polyangiaceae; genus CAWDXG01. Next base: position 171,832 of record CAWGVN010000004.1, read on the forward strand.
CAGACAGCGCGCGCTGTACTACTGGCGGCAGCGCCTGGCCCGTCTGGACTACGGAGCGCTGTCGGGACAACTGGTCTACCGCTCGAGCGAGGTGGAGACGTACCGGGCTGTCGACGTGGAACGCCTGCGCTCGACGCGCCAGTTTCCCGTGTCGATCGACAACGACGACATCCTGATCCGGGTGCCCATCGCCGTTCCCCGCATCGGCAACACCCGCCTCTTCGGCGACGAGATCACCTTCGTGCTGCATCCGCACGCGCAGGGCTACGTGATCAGCGAGATGGTCGAGGACTTCCAGCTCACCTAGGCGCATGGCTTCCTCGCAAGGGCATACGTGCGCGCAGTGCGGCACGGCAATTTCGACGAGCGGCGGCCGCTGCCCGATGTGCGGCGCCGTGCAGCCGGGAGGCCTCGCGCCCGTGGGCGTGCCAGTGGAAGCGCCGCTGCCCAACCGGTCGGGCTCTTCGCGGCGAGTCGCGGCGCTGACCGGCGGTGTGCTAGCGCTGCTGCTGCTGGTCGGCGTCGGGTGGAAGCTCGTCGCTTCGGGTGGAAGGCCTGCACCGGCGGCGTCGGCGAGCCCGCCACCGCCACCGCCTTCCGCATCTGCGTCCACTCCGCCCGCCGGAACGGACGTGGCCGATGCGCTGCTGGAGAGCACGAAGCTGGCCAAGGGGTGGAACGCTGACGCGCGGCTGGTCTCGCTGGTTGCGGACCACGTGCTGGGCGGCCGTATCGACACGACACAGGGCGGGCGGGTTGTGATCGTCTTCGCGGAGCCCGGGAGCGCTGGGCTCCTTCCCGGGACGGAGGTCGGCAACGCGCGTTTCGTGGTGGTCTTCGATGCAAAGGGCCGGCACGTAAGCCGGCGCAACAGCGGACCGCGAGCGTGGAGCGTCGCGCCGCCGGACTGTCCGCTCGACGTGGCGTGGCGCAGCGTGGTCGCCTCCGGCGTTCCGTCGAGCAAGCCCCTCGGTATGCGCTACGCGATGGACCGCGACCGTCAGCGAGCCGTCTGGACCGCCACCACGCGCGATCGCCCGGGGCAGACTCGAACGCTCGACGGGCGGAACTGCGCCGTCCTGGTGCGCTAGCCTCGCTAGTTCAAGGGCGATGCCTGCGACAAAGGCGGATCCAGGTGGCCCAGTTCCTTCGCTTCCGCAAGTGCACGGAGCGCGCTGCGGTAGCCGCGGATCATCAACGAACGCGCGGTGAAGCGATTGAGGTAGCCGAACATCCCGATGTCGGGCGCGATGTCGATGAAGCGCTTGTGTGGATATTCGCGGGAGTAGAGATCGACTCCGCGGCGCTCCTTCTCGGTCAGCACGATGTTCAGCGACTGGTTGAGAACCTTGAACGGCCCGCGCCGGGCCACGCTGCGTCGCTCTCCGCTCGTGTCCTCGGGGCGATAGATGTTGGAGATAATGACGATGTCAGCCCCCGCCTCCACTGCCAGGTCGGCGGATAACGTCCTGACTACCTCGCCGTCGAGGTGATAGCGGCCATGGATCTCGTAGGGGCGGAACAGGCCGGGAACGCAGCATGAAGCGGCCACGGCCCGGCTGATCGGCGTGTCCGAGTCGTAGCCGCGACCAAACACGACGCGCTGTGCCCGATCGATATCGACCGCGGTGACGATCAGCCGGTTTTCGACCTGGCGGAAGTCGTTCACCGGCAGATAGCTCCGGAGATAGCGCTCGAGCTTGTCGATGGAGAACAACCCCGACGTGAGATAGCCGGGATCGAGCAGATCGCGCAGCCTGGGCGCGCCGAAGAACGTGCTCATGTGCAGGCGCGGCCCATTGTGGCGCCTCTTCCACGGCAGCCGGTAGCCGTCGATCAGCACATCGAGCGGAATGCCCTGTCCGTAGGTGGCCGCGACGATCGCGCCTGCGCTGGCGCCCACGAAAATCGTGGGACGGATACCGAGCTCCTCGCATGCGCGCAGGACGCCCAGGTGCGCGATGCCTCGCGCTGCACCCCCGGTACCGACGAATGCGACTGTGGGCCGTTGCATGGGCTGCCTCGAACTCTTCCGGATCCAGGCCCCCCATGGCTACCTCGCAGCAGTGCACGCGCCGCGCGGCGACCCACGGTCGACGTGAGCCACGCCACCGCGCAGTATAGTGCGGCGAGCGGGCAGCCGGCCACGCTTTTTCGCCCCGCTCGAGAGCCGACGCGCGGCTCGCCGACCTGGCCCTACATTCCGGACAGAATCTTGAAGCTCTCGCCCGACGGCACCAGCTCCAGCCGGTTGTCCGCGACGGTGCGTCGCCAGACGTCGCCATCCTTCGTCGGGATCTTGTAGCTCGCGCTGTACGTGTAGTCGACGTAGATGGTGTTGTTCCGACCCTTGCCGACTTCGCGATAGCGGATCTCGTAGCGGATGGCCTTGGTCTTCCGGAATTCGTCCTCGAGGTATTTCTTCAGGCCCGCGTAGTCGAGGTCGTCGCTGGCGTCGATGTTGCCGCCATCCTCGTAGTAGCGCGGGTCCGCCATCTGCAGGAGCAAGGCGACGTTGCGATGCTCGACCGCGTGGCGGTAGTCCTCGCAGAACTGGATAACCTGTCGGTTGAGGTCGGTAGCTTCAACGTCCGTGTTGGGGATCGTCGTCTTCGTGCAGCCGGTCAGCACCGCCAGGGAAAGCAGGCCGACCAGCAGGAACAGGGCTCGGGCAGACGATCGCATTCTGACGCCTCGGAAAACGCTCGGGTCGCCGGTCGCATTCCGGCGCCGGGACACTGCCAGAAGGCTGCTCTGGCGGGCAAGATTGACCTGGCCCGGCCCGGAAAACGCCCCACCCGTCATTCCCGGCCGGATTCCAGCGCCTGGAGCGCGGCCAGCAGGCTGGGCCAACCCGGTGGGGCGCCCCGCACCCGGCCCTGGGCCTCTTCCGCGCCGCCGTGCAGGCGGGCCAGCCGCTCCCGACGGGGATGGTCGTCCGGCCCGGCCCCCAGCAGGACCGCGACCGCCCCGGGTTCGGGCGGAGTCCAGCCCGCAGCCGACCAGATCTCCCGCACCGCGGGAGCCGGGTCGTCGGCCGCCACCACCACAACGGCGTCGGCGTCGCCTGCGGCGACCAGGTCCCACGCCGCAAGCAGCGCTTCGGTCGGGGCTGCCAAACCGATCCCGACGGAGAAAGAAGGGCCGTGCAGGCCGAACGCGATCGAGCACGAGCCGGGCGCCAGGTTGGGTGACGTGCCGGGGAAACGGCGCGGCTCGACGGCGCGCGCGCCCCGCGATCGCCGCCGCTCGTCGAACGCGAAGTTTATGCCCAGCGTGGCGGCCACGCTGCCGACCACGACGCCGGTGCGCACGGGCAGCGCTCCATCGAACCCATCGAGGAGCCTTGCGACCGCGGCCACGGCAAGCGAGCTCACTGGATCGAGCCGCGCGAGCTTGAGGCGCTCGAGCCGGGTGCGCGGCAGCACCGCGTCGACGTCCAGGCTCGTGCACGGCTCGCCAATCGCGACCACGCGCGGCCTGGTGCGCGGTCGTGCATCGGCCCCTGCCTCGCTGCGTGCCCCCAGCACAAGCGCGGCGTTCGCGCCCCCGAACGCCGCGGAGAGCTTCAGACACCGCTTTGGAACGCCCTCTTCGTTCGTCGCCAGCAGACGGCTCCGGAGCACCGGGTCCAGCTCGCCTTCGCCAGCCGCGGCCGGCAGCACGCCGCGCTCGATTGCGTCCAGGGCAGCCAGGCTTTCGAGCGCGCCAGCCGCGCCGAGCGTATGACCGATCACTGCCTTGAACGGATGGACCACGGCTCGTCCAACATCGTTCCCGAGCGCGAGCTCCATCGCGCGTGCTTCCGCGGCGTCGTTGAAGGGCGTCGCCGTGGCGTGCGCGCTGACAATGTCCGCACGAGCTGTCCCTGCGTCGTCGAGCGCTGCGCGTGCAGCTCTACCCAGGCCGTTACCGCTCCGGTCGGGCGCGGTGGCGTGGACCGCGTCGCTGCTCGCCCCGAAACCGAGCACCCGACCATACACGCGACCGGCCTCCGGAGTGGAAGGCGCAAGCGCAACGAGTGCGGAGCCTTCTCCCAGCGCCATCCCGTCGCGTCCCTGGCGGAATGGCGCAGGCCGGTTGGCGCTGGTGGCCCCGAGCGCCTCGAATCCTGCTGCGATGAACACCGACAGCGCGTCATATCCCCCGGCGATCACCAGATCCGCCTGTCCCAGCTCGAGGCGACGGCAAGCGATTCCGATTGCGACCGTCGACGACGCGCAGGCCGCCAGGATCTGTGACCGGAAACACAACGGCACGGCAAGCTCGGCCTCCAGCGCTGCGATGGGACCGAAGTACGTCGCGGCCCGTGCCAGCTCCGCATCGAGCGGCTCGCCGCGCTCGATCGCTTCGAATGCGCGCAGCTGGCTCGGCATGCCGCCGCCCGAGGTGCCGACGACCAGCCCGACGCGACGGCTGCGCCAGTCCGGGTGCGCCACGTCCAGCTCGCGAACCAGCCCGCGCGCGCTGGCGACGAGCAATGCGGCGGCGCGGTCGAGCCCGCGCGGGACCTCGACCCCAGCGACGCGTGCTGCGAAGGGCCGGCGGAACCCGGCCTCCACGAGCTCGGGGTCCCTGGCGATGGCCGAGCGCGCAGCTTCGCCCACCTGCCCGACCGCGTACGCCCCTGCACCTTCACCGAGAGCCGAGACCGCGCCGACCGCGATCACGTCCACCGGTATCATGCGGCTTTCCCGACGGAGCCAAGCAGTGTCAGGAAGGTCCGCTCCCGGGCATGCGACGCGACCAGCACCTCGTCGTAATCGCCGCGGGCAACCAGGCCGGCGCCAGCCGCCAGCGCGAAGCCGCCAATGCCCTCGTGCTGGCCGGTCACGGCCACGACCTGTCGGCGCTCCACGTTGCCCCATGTCGATGCGGTGAGCGCGCTTTCGAAATCCGCGTCGAAGGCTCCAAGCACAACCAACGCGCGTCCTTGCGGGGCCCGGAGCTGGGCCACCGCTGCGGCCGGATCGTCCCAGCTCTGCACACTGGTTTCGATGACCGCCTGTGGCTCGACGCCGCGGCGGGCAGCGGCGCTGGCGGACTCGATCACCACCCACGCTGCTCCCTCGCTGCGCGGCACGTCGCTGGCCTCCTCGTAGATGGGACCGAGTACGCGCGCGACGATCGGATCTTCAGCCTCGGCGCTGCCCGCGATCATCGAGGATGCCAGGCCGTTGTCCACGAAGGAGCGCGCGACCTCGAATGCCGCTTCCGCGCTGGTGACCAGGTCGCTCACCCCCAGTACCGGACCCGTGAGCCCGAGATAGATGGACGCGTTGCCGGAGGGTGCGGAAGGCACGAGATGCGGGAACTCGGCTGGACTGGCCATGCGCGGGCCGCGCGCCGCGACCCGCCGGAGGAACTTCACCGAGCGCTCGACGTTGCCGAAAGCCGTGCCCGCCACCAGTCCGACGCCGGCAGGCTCCAGCTTCGCGGCAGCCAAAGCGCGTTCGGCTCCAGCGCAGAGCATCGCCGCGGCGCGGTCGAAGCGGCGGGAGCGCCCGCTGTCGAGCAGCGCCAACGGGTCCAGATCAAGATGGGATGGCGGGCGAGCCGCTCCGGGCGTTGCAGGCGCGTAGTCGGCGTTCTGCGCACCCTCGACCAGCCCCAGAGGTCCCACACTGGCCGAGCCGGTGATGAACAGCCGCTCCTTCGGAGCCGGCTCGACGCGCCGGTCGGGCTCCGCTGCATGCGAGAACGCGAGCACGGCACCCGTGCCGCCGAAGCCGAACGAACTGGAGAGCGCGGCCCTCAGCGGCGCGCGCACTCCTCGACCCATCACATGGCCGAGCGCGGGCTCCGGTTCGGGGTGTTCGAGCCCCGCCGTCGGCGGAACCTCACCGCGATGCAGCGCCAGCACGGTGATCGCCGCCTCGATGGCGCCCGACGCACCCAGGGTGTGACCGACCTGGGCCTTGCTGGACGATACGCGCACGCGCGGAGCGTGCTGCCCTAGCAGGGCCGCAAGGGCGCGTGATTCCATCGCGTCGTTGTGGAGCGTGCCCGTCCCGTGCGCGTTCACGTAGTCGAGGTGCTCCACTCCCAGCCCCGCCTTCCGGAGCGCTGCTGACAGGAGCGTGCTCGGAATCGCGCCCGAGGGCTCGGGATGCGTGATGTGATGGGCCTCGGCAAGGATCGCGCAGGCGTCGAGCCACGCGAGCACGGTCGCCCCGCGCGCCTCGGCCAGGTGGGCCGGCTCCAGCAGCAGAAACCCGGCTCCCTCCCCGAGGCCCAGCCCGGCGCGCGAGACGTTCGAACGGTCGGCACAGCTCGGGATCCACCGCGCCAAGCGAGTTGAAGCCGGTGAAGGTGAGCCGGCAGAGACCGTCGGTGCCGCCCACCAGCGCGCGCTCGCAGGCGCCGCGCGAGAGCCACGTAACGCCCTGCGCGATAGCGATCGCGCCGCTCGAGCACGCGCTGCACAACGAAACCGCGCGCGAGACCGGCCCGAGCGTCCGCGACACGCGCTCGGCAGACGTTGACAGCGGATATGACAAGAGGCGGCGCACGGCATCGCCCGGCGCGTCCTCCAGCGGCAGATCCGCCAGCACCGCCTCGGCCTCGAGCATGCCGCCGGTGGTGCCTCCCAGGGCGAGCCCGAGACCGCTCGAGCCCGGCTCGAGCCCCGCCATCGAAAGCGCCTCGCGTGCGGCGACCACGGCCATGGCGTCGCTGCGCGACCAGGCATCCGCTTCGCCGCGGGGCGCGACGTCCTGCACGCGCAGGCCGCGGATCTCCGCGGCGATGCGGCTGTGCTGCCCTTCCACGTCGAAGAGCGTGACGGGCGCAAAGCCACGCTCGCCCGCCATCAGGCGGGACATGCTCGTTCGGGAGTCGGGACCGAGGGCCGACACGATGCCCACACCCGTCACCGCGATCCGCTCCCGGGAGGTCTTCATCCAGATGTGTCCGCGGGGCGTCGCATCACGCTGCGTTGGCGGCCGCAATGTGGTCCGCGATCGCAGCGACCGAGGCGAAGATCGCTTTCGCTTCCTCGCCTTCGGGAATGCGCACTCCGAAGCGCTCCTCGATGGCCATGGCCAGCTGCAGTGCGTCGAGCGAGTCGAGTCCGAGCCCCTCCCCGAACAGCGGCGCGTCGTCGAGAATATCCGACTCGACGCGGTCCCTCAGATCCAGCTCCTCGATCAGGAGCCTCTTTATCTCCAGCTTCAGATCCTCTCGGTCCATGCTTCAGGTACGGGAGCAAAGCATAGGATTGGCGGTCAGGCGAGGCTCCGTTTGCGTGACCCGTCACGTCGCTGGCGGCCACGTGCGGTTCCGCAGGCGATCGGGCGGTCCCCGGCTTGGGCGGCGCCGCCGGTTCCCGCCAATTCTGCGGCTTCGCGCCCGCGCCGTCGGGACCGCGCCGCCGCACACCCAGATCCGGGGCCGGCGAATCAACCAGCCGGCGGCGCCCCGTCGCTGCGGCGAACGGTCCTGCCATCCCGGCGTGGCAGATCCCGATTCGTTGATCTAGCGTCAGCGCGGCGGCAGGACGGCCGAAGCCGGAAGTGCCAACGACCTGCCGCCAGGAGCGGTGAGACCATGGGCAATCTCGTTTTCTACTCCACCGACCGCGGCGTGGCGTTGATCACGCTCAACGACCCTCCCGTCAACGCCTACACACACGAGATGATGAAGGAGCTCGACGAGGCGATCCTCGAGGCTCGCTTCGACCCGGACGTGCACGTCGTCGTGCTCATGGGTACCGGCGAGAAGTACTTCTGCTGCGGCGCCAACATCGACATGCTCCGCGCAGCCGACCCGACGTTCAAGTACTACTTCTGCCTGCACGCCAACGAGACCCTGCGCCGCCTGGAAGAGACGCCCAAGCTCTCGATCGCGGCGCTCGGCGGGCATTGCGTAGGCGGAGGGCTGGAGGTGGCCATGGCCTGCGACATCCGCATCGCCTGGCGCGGCCACGGCAAGATCGGCCTGCCGGAGGTGAATCTCGGCGTGCTTCCGGGCACGGGCGGAACGCAACGGCTCACCCGGCTCGTCGGCAAGGCACGCGCTATGCAAATGATCATCGAGGGGGAGAATTTCGCGCAGGACAAGGCTCTCGAGTGGGGGATCCTGCACTACCTGTGGGAAGCGCCGACGCGGCAGGATTTCGACCAGCAGGTGATGGAGTACGCGCATCGCTTCACGCCCCCGGGCAAGGCATCGCTCGCAGTGGGGCGCATCAAGCGCGCCGTGCAGGCCGCGGGGGAGCTGCCTCTCGACCAGGGTCTCGCGCTCGAGCGCGAGCTGCAGGCCGAGCTGTTCAGCTCCGACGACGCGCGCGAGGGACTCGAGGCATACTGCGAGAAGCGAACACCGGCGTTCAAGGCGCGCTAGGACGCGCGACGCCGCACCGCGGAGAGCACGTCCACATCGCGAACGCCGTCCGCCTCTGCGCGGTAGCTGAGCACGAGCCGATGGCGCAACGCGGGCAGCAGCATCGCGGCCACGTCGTCGACATCGGCAGCCGCCTCCCCGCGGATGGCCGCTCTGGCCTTTGCCGCCAGCACCATCGCCTGGCTGCCGCGCGGCCCGGCACCGAAGCGGACGTATTGCTTCACCTCGTCCACGGCTCCGCCCGACGCCGGTCGCGTCGCCCGCGCGAGCCGTACGGCGAGCTCCACTGCGGCGTCCGTCACCGGAATGCGCGGTACCAACGCGCCCAGCTCGCGGATCTCCTCGATGCCGACCACCGCCTCGATACGCGGATCCACTCCGGAGGTCGTGCGCCGGGCGATCTCACGCTCCTCGTCCTCGGACGGATACTCGACGTGCACCTCGAGCAGGAATCGGTCGAGCTGCGCTTCGGGCAGAGGATAGGTGCCCTCCTGTTCGATGGGGTTACGGGTAGCGAAGACCTGGAAGGGATTGGGCAGCGGATGGGTGGAGCCACCGACTGTCACGTGGCGTTCCTGCATCGCCTGCAGCAGCGCAGCCTGGGTCTTGGGAGGCGTGCGGTTGATCTCGTCGGCCAGCACGAGATTCTTGAAGATCGGCCCTGCCATGAAGCGGATTTCGCGGCGCACGGTCCCGCCCGAGTCCACCTCGTTGAGCACGTCTGTCCCGGTGATGTCGGCCGGCAATAGGTCGGGCGTGAACTGGACGCGGCCGAAGCTCAACCCCAGCGCCTGGGCGACGGTGGACACCAGCAGCGTCTTGGCAAGCCCCGGCACCCCCACCAGCAGCGCGTGACCGCGAGCGAGCAGGGTCACAAGCATGGCGTCGACGACTTCGTCCTGTCCGACCACGACCTTGGCCACCTGCTCCTTGAGCCGACCGGCAGCCTCGGCGCAGCGCTCGAGCAGCTCGACATCGCCCGGGGGCGTCGACGGCGTGGGAGCGCTCGCAAGACTCACGTGATTTCCAGACGTTCCAGAGTTGGGTGCCGCTTCGGGGGCTTCCGGCCGGGCTGCGGCGCACGCCGCCAGGCAGCGCAGCTTAGCACTGCCGGGATCGGTGCAATCAAGCCCACAACCCCGCCTGAACGAGTCCAGACCCGCGGGCCGGACCGTCGCGGCAGTTGCGGGGACCCGGGTGGGCGTGTATCGGACGCCAGGATGGGACACGGGCCGGGAGTATCCCCGTCAATCTGGGCCTCCGGGTGCCGGCGATGAGCGCGGGAGACGCGGGCGCGAGCGCGCCGGCTCCGCGCGTCGTCGTTGAACGTCCGCCCCCAGGTCTGGCGCGCGGGCGATATGCGTGGCCGGCCTGGGGCATCGGGCTCGTCGGTGGCACGGTTGTCGTCCTGGGACTGGTCTGGATGGTATGGCGGATGCGCCGACTCGGAAGAAGCCGATGAGAACATTCCTGCGGCGTGCTGTCTTCGCGATGCTGATCGCGGTCGCGCTGTACGGCGTGTTCGTGGCCTACGCCGGCTACTCGAAGATCCGCGCGAGCCTCGCGATCTTCCATTACAGCGCCTTCATTGCGGCTCTGGCTCTGGCGCTGGTCAACTACCTCGCACGCTACTTCAAGTGGGAGTACTACCTGTCGCGCCTCGAGATCCGCCACGTCAAGAAGCGCGACAGCTTGCTGATATTCCTGTCCGGCTTCGTCCTGACCGTAACCCCGGGCAAAGTTGGCGAAGTCTTCAAATGCGCAGTGCTGAAACAGACGCACGGCGTGAAGGCATCGCGCACTGCGCCGATCGTGGTCGCGGAACGGATGACGGACGTGATCGGCGTGATCATCCTGATCGTGATGGGCAGCGCGGGCTTCCACGGCGGCCTGCCATGGGCTGCCGCCGGCAGCGCAGCGGTGCTCGCCGGACTGACGCTGATCCTGTGGCGCAGGCCAGTGCTTGCGATCATCGGCTGGATAGAACGCGGCCCGGAGCGGCTGCGCCCGCTCGGCCCGAAGCTTCACGAAGCGTTCAACAGCCTGCGCATCCTGGCCAGCCCGGGCGCGCTTCTGTACCCGGCCTTCCTCTCGGTGATCGGCTGGGGTGCAGAGGGGGTCGGGCTCGACCTGCTGCTCAGAGGCTTCGGCGGGCATCCGAGCATGATGCTCAGCATCTTCTTCTACGCGACGGCGACGCTCGCCGGCGCCGTCATCCCCATTCCTGGAGGGCTCGGCATCACCGAGACGATGATCCAGCAACAGCTGGTGGAAATCGGCCACGTGGGCGTCGGTGTCGCTACGTCCTCGATGATCTTGATTCGCTTCTCCACGCTGTGGTTCGCGGTGGTGATCGGCTTCTGCGCCCTGGCGCTGCTGCGCACCCGGTATCCGTCCCTGCTCGCCGAGGGTGAGCCCGCGCCGCCGGAAGTCATCCCGACGGACACCGGCGGCAACGGCGCGACGCCCTAGCCGTCGCGAAGAAGCACGACTGACAAGCGCCTAGAGCGCGCGGAGCCGTTCGAGCGCACGCTGCATGTCCTCCGGGAGCGGCGACTCGAATCGCAATTTGCGCTCGGCGATGGGGTGCACGAAGCCCAGCACGGCTGCGTGCAGCGCCTGCCGGCCGAGCTCCTCGGCGATGGCGCGCAGCTCCGGTTCGCCCGGCACGCCCCCGTAGAGCCGGTCGGCCAGGATGGGCGTCCGCGTCTGCTCGGCCAGGTGCACGCGGATCTGGTGCGTCCGCCCAGTCTCCAGACGGCACTCGACCAGCGCCGCCCGGCCACCCGCCAGCCGCTCCGATACGGCAACATGCGTGACCGCGCTCCTGCCGCGCTCCACCCGCGAGCTGAAGCGCAGGCGCGACCGCGGATCGCGGCCGTGAAGCGTGCTTATCGTTCCTGCTCGCGGCACGCCGACCGTGAGGGCGCGGTAGAGCCGCTCGATGCTGTGCTCGGCGAACTGCTGCTTGAGCCCCTCCCGCGTTGGCTCGTCGCGCGCGACGACGAGCACACCGCTGGTGTCCTTGTCGATGCGGTGCACGATACCCGGCCGCATCGACCCTTCGGCGTCCTGCGGGTCGCTGGGCGGGCGCTCGAACCGTGCGAGCAGCCCGCTGACGAGCGTGCCCCGTGCGTGCCCGCGCGCCGGGTGCACGACCATCCCGGCAGGCTTGTCGATTACCAGCAGGTGGTCGTCCTCGTAGAGCACGGAGAGCTCCACGGACGCGTCGGGCTCGGCGCGACTGGGCGGCGGGGGCCCCGGCGTGAGCTCCACGACGCTTCCCGCTCCCACGCTGTCGCGGGCGCGGCAGCCCCGGCCGTCGAGCGTGACGCGGCCCTCGGCGATCCAGCGCTGGATGGTCGCCCGGGAGGTCCCGGGCATCAACCGCGCCAGCGCCTTGTCGATCCGCTCGCGAGGCTGTCCGGCTTCGAGCACGAAGCGGCGCTTCATGCGCTCGGTGGCCACGCTAGCGCCCCCGCAGAATCGAACCAGCTACCAGATGCTGCTCTTGATGTGGCCCTTGGACTTGACCAGGATGTCCACCAGAGCGCGGTCGTAGAAGTTGCGCTGGTAGAGATCGGGGGCAACGCGGCTCTTGTACAGCGCGCGCCCTTCCTCGATCTCCTCGCTGAGCTCGTTGAACAGCGTATCGTTCTCGATCCCGCGGATGATCTTCTCCTCGTTGTACAGGGAAAGATCGCTGGCGATCGCCCGGGCCAGACGGCGCGCGGCCTCTTCGGTCTCGATGAGCGGCATGCGTTCTCCTTCCCGCGCAGTATCGCCCGAGCTGCCGCAGGGTGTCAAAACTGCCGCGCGCTCAGGGCCCGGAGCCCGCCGACCGCTCTGCCATGGCCGGGCCGGGTCGCAGCAGGAGCAGGCTTCCGGCCAGCGCGGAGACCAGCGTGAAGCAGACCATCGAGTAGCGACCCGAGCCGAAGAACAGGGCGTGAGTGGCCGCGGTCACGGCGAGCGTGCCGGCGGCCAGCGCCGCCGGCGGGTGGTCGACGAGAGCCCGCCCAGCGAGCGCGGCGGACGCCGCGATACCAAGATACGCAACCCACGCCGCGTGCACGAAAAGGAACGCGCCGGCCAGCACGGCAACGACCAGCCGCGCCCTCCGCCGCGGCGCGGACCAGAGCGCCAGCGCAACCAGGGCGAAGAGCACCTCGAGCCGCTCCCACGCGGTCTCGATCACTCCGAGCCGCAGCTTGTCGCGGAAATCGAAGGCGCGTGGGTTGGACGAATGGAGATACCAGCCAGGAGCTCCCGAGTAGTCGAAGGTCGCGGCCAGCTTTGCCGGAATGAGCCGGAAGAAGTGTCCGGGATGGCGCACGATCTGTTCGAGCCCGGCCTCTCCGAAGCAGGCGTCCTTCTCGGCCTCGTCGAACACGTTGCGGCAGCGGGGCGGGACGCCAACGCGCTCGATCGGCACCCACGTTCCGGTCGCGCCGGGACCCGAGCCGATCAGCAGGTTCCAGCCGCCGTTCGCGCTCACGAACACGCAACGCCCCATGCGCGCGCAGTTCCTCGCGGTCCACGGCAGGCACACGACAAGAGCGAGCGCCGTGGTGGCCAGCGCGGCACGCAGGCGGCGCCAGCGTCTCGCCTCCCCGCCTCTTCGCAGGGCGAGTGCGCCGAAGAGCGGAGCGAGGAGCAGCGACTGCGGACGCACCATCGTCGTCGCGCCGAGCACGAGCCCGAGCACAATCCACCAGCGAGATGGGCGCGACGATCGTCGCGCCAGCACCACAAGCCACGCCGCAAGGGCGATCAGCGCCGCCACCACGCCCTCCGTCATCAGCGCGGGCGTGTAGAAGACCAGCGCAGGATGCAAAGCGACCAGCAGCGCGGCCAGTATCGCTCCCCGACGCGACGCGACGCTGGCGGCGACCTGGTGCACGGCCAGCACTGCGGCCGCGCCCAGCAGAGCGTTGAAGGCCATCGCGACGACAGGGTGCTCGCCGAACAGCGCGTACAGGCCGCCGACGACGGCGGGATAGCCAACGGGATAGTGCGCGGCGTAGGTGACGGTGCCGTCCGGCCAGAGCCAGGTGTAGCCGTGTCCCTCGGCGATGCGCGTCGCGATCACGTGATAGAAGTGCCCGTCGTCCGAAGGCGGAAAGCGCCCCGCCGCCCAGACCACGACCATCGCCCGCAGCGCGAGCCCGACCGCCGCGCAGACGATACCGTCGCTCATTCTCGGCGCGCTGCCGGTACTCCGCACGAGACGACTGACCAAGGTGCTCACGGGTAATGGGCGAGCAGGCCCACCGTGCGCAGATCCAGGATGACTTCGCAGGCGGGCAGACCCACGACGTTCGTGTACGAACCTTCGAGCCGCTCGACCAGGAACGACCCGATCCCCTGGACCGCGTAGGCGCCCGCCTTGTCGAGCCCTTCGCCGGTGCGGACGTAGCGCGCGAGCTCGTCCTCGCTTGCGGCACGCAGGGCAACACGCGAGACGACCGTACGCTCCACGGCCGGCTCGGCCGGAGCGTCGGCGTGCGCGATCGCGTAGCGCGTGTGCACGGTGTGCGTCCGCCCCGACAGGCGGCGGAGCAGCTCGAGCGCATGTCCCGGGCTGTCGGGCTTGCCTAGGATGTGTTCGTCGATGACCACGACCGTGTCGGCAACCAGCACGCCCGCCAGCACTGCGCCCGCCGCGCGCCTCGCCACCGCGGAGAGCTTCTCGCGCACGACCCGTTCCAGAAACGACTCTACGCCCTCGCCAGGTCGCGACTGCTCGTCGACCTCCGCGGACGTAACCCGCACCGGAACCCGCAGCGTCTGCAGAATCGCGCGGCGGCGGGGCGAAGCCGAGCCGAGCACGAGCGGAGTGTCTGGAGCGATGCGCATCGGTTCCCCCGCGCGACCGGACGCGCGGCCGCCGAGGGATAGCACGAGCGGCTTGGGCCACGAAGCGGCCCGATTTGAACAGCTCCCCCCATCCGGTCGGCGCGCGACTATGGTCGGAGCCGGGATTCCCGCACCCCATCGCTCCCGAGCCTCCAGATGCATAGAACCGTTCTGCCCCTGCTGCTCGCGCTCGCGACGTTCGCGCCGACGGCCACTGCCGACCAGTGCGCGCCGGAGAGCGGCCTGTCGAGCTGCATCGACTCCAACAGCCTGTGGATGACGCCCGAGGGAGGTCGATTCATTGCGATCCCGCACGCGCGCATCCTGGCTCCAGAGCGCTTCACGTTTGGCGTCGGCGCGAGCTATCTCTCGCGCCCCATCGTACTCCAGGCACCATCGCCCGATCCGGAAGGACGCGAAGTCCGGGTCGTCGACGACGCAGTGGACGCCACGCTGCTCTGGGCATACGGCGTCACCCGCCGGCTCGAGCTCGGCACGGCGCTGCCGATGGCGCTCTACCAGACCGGCTCGGGCGTCGCCGGGATCACGTCCCAGAGCGCGGCGCCCATCGCCCGCACCGCAGCGCGTGATCCGCGCATCGGCGCGAGCTACTCGCTCGTCCAGCGGCAGCTCTCCGAAACGCTCGGCGTCGCAGCGAAGGCCCGGCTCGAGCTCTCGCTGCCGCTGGGCGACAAGGCGTACTTCGCCGGCGACCGCTCGTTCGTCGTCGCACCCGGCGTCGTTTCGAGCGTGGAGCTCGGTCGCTTCTACGCGGCCGGCTCGCTCGGCTTGAGGCTGAGGCGAACGGCCGATTTTGCCGGTGCGCGTGTCGGCTCGCAGCTCTCGGGCGCGGTCGGCGCGGGCGTCGACATCCTGCCGCGGCGGCTGCTCTCCTTCAGCGCCGAAGCCTGGATCCTGCCGACGCTCGCGTCCCAGGACCACACGCTGCCGGATGGAACGCGCATACAGGACGGCGTGCTCGCGCCGTCCGAGTGGCTCGCATCGGTCGGCTCGTCGCCTCTGGCGAGCGGAGAGCTCACGCTGCAGGCGGGCGGCGGCATGGCAATCCCGCTGTCCGGCGAGCGCCGCGTCGCCCCGGACGGCAAGACGAGCACCAAGCACTTCGCCGGCCTGACGACGCCGCGCTTCCGCGTCGTGTTGGTCGTGCGCTACGCGCCGGGACGAGCCGAAGAGCGCTGATGCCGGATCAGAAGATCCGTTCGTTGACGTACAACTGGTCGCCCGCCTGCAGCAGTATGTCGGGTGACTTGCCCTCGGTGATAGCGTCCACGCTCACGCTCACCGTCTTCGCGCCCTTGTCCGTCTTGCGCGTCAGGTAGACCTTGTCCTTGTTCGCGATGGAGTTGAAGCCGCCCGCCTGCGAGAGGGCCTGGATCAGCGTCATGCCCGAGGCAAACGGGAACGAGCCCGGCTTCTGCACCTGGCCCAGCACCGTGATCTGCTTGCTGTTGTACGCCGTGACGGCGACCACGACGCTCGGGTTGGTGAGGATCTTCTCGTCCATCAGCTTCTTGCGGATGACCTGCGCGATTTCCTGCGGCTCCAGCCCGGAGACCTTCAC
Source organism: uncultured delta proteobacterium (assembly GCA_963826085.1). Classification (GTDB taxonomy): domain Bacteria; phylum Myxococcota_A; class Polyangia; order Polyangiales; family Polyangiaceae; genus CAWDXG01. Next base: position 187,616 of record CAWGVN010000004.1, read on the forward strand.
GCGGTGGATGTAGGGCAGGTCCACCGTGCCGTCCGAGGCCACTGTGTACGTGTCGGGGAGATTCTGCTCGCCCACGATCTGCATGTGGAACACGTCACTGGGCCCCACCGCGGTGCTCTCCACCGGCGGAGGCAGATTCAGATGCGCGTTGCTCGAGGTTCCGCCGCAGCCCGCCAGGGCCAGCACCAGAAACGCCACTATCCACGCTCGGATAGCCGCCCCACGACGGCGTACAGATCTCATCGCTGTGATTGGATGCACGGCGAACGACACCGTTCACGCGGTGTGCCACAAGCATCCGGGCCACGCCAGCCCCCGAGCTCGCCAGCCGGCGTCGGCCATCCAGCGGTCGCGCGGCAGAGGCCTACATGAACCAGCGAGCGCCCAGGTAGGCCTGGAAGCGGCTGAACTGCAGGTTGTCGAGACTGGTCCCGGCTGCGTTGACGGGGATCTTGTTGCTGTTGAGATCCGCGTCGTACTGCAGCGTGGTGTTGATGCCGAAGCTGTCGCTCAGGCGATACTCCGCGAACAGCGTCGCGTCCACGCGGTTCTCGCTGAAGCCGCCGAACTGGCGCGCGCCGCCGCGAAAGTAGCTCTGCGGGAAGCGCAGGTGCGACACGCCGCCCTCCAGCGACAGCAGCACCGCGCCGCCGATGAAGTACGAGAAGTTCAGGTAGCCGCGGTCGCGCGCGTAGTAGTCGCCGAGATAGCTGTTGTGGAAATCGCGGATGTAGCCGAGCGCGATCGACGACAGCCCCACCGTCGCCTCGTCCGGCGAGAGCGTCGGCTTGGGCAGGATGTACCACTTCAGCTCGCCCTGGGCGATCAGGCTGTCGTAGTTCTCGGCCGGATGCTTGGTGGCGTCGTAGAAGCTCGCGCCCCAGCCGGCCATGGCCAAGAGGGCGAAGTGGTTGGTGACCAGACCGTTGATGCCGAGCCGCGCGCGAACGGGCGTGCTGTTTTCCTGCGTGGTCGCGTTCGAGTAGTTGATGAAGCCGAGCGAGGCGTCGTAGAGCAGAGCCGTTCGCGGCAGGAAGCGCCAGCGCCCGCGCGTCTTCACGTAGTGCTGGGCGTTGTTGTACTCGCGGAAGACCTGCTTCTCGAAGTAGTTGTAGCGGAACTCGTAGCCGAGGTGCCAGTCGAACAGCCCTCCGCCGGGCCGCCACACGATGCCGCCGCCCAGCCGCAGAGAGTCGCGGTCGAAAGCCACGTTCGTGGCAGGGCTGTTCGACGGCTCGGCGATGCGCACGAAGTTGCCCATGAACTCCGCGCCCCAGGGCGCTTCGGGCAGCACGTCCAGGTTGAAGTCGGCTCCGGCGTCGATGTGGGCCTGGTCCTGGACCTGCTTGGAGTACTTCGAGTCGGTCGCGACCAGGTAGTTGAGCCCAGCGAACACGCCGGCGCGGAAATTGACCTTGGGCGGCGCCGCCTGCAGCGTGTCCAGCGAGCGCCGCTCTGCGCCGAGCGTGGCCACCGAGAACGACGGCGTCAGCCGGAAGCGCAGCGCCGAGATGACCGGCTCGTTGACCTGCGCGTCGACCTCGCCGGAGCGCTGGAAGTAGTTCGAGTCGTAGCCGACCTCGCCTTCCACGCCCGGATGGAGCTCCAGGTTGCCGGTGCGGATACCGATGCCCTCGCCATAGCGGCGATCTTTCAGCCACGGCTGCGTTTGAGCCGAGGCACTAAGCGAGGTGGTCGCGACGGCTAGCGTCGCCGCGACTAGTACACGGATCTTCATGAGGGTGAGTCAGACCTGCCCGATGCCCCCGGGCAGGAAGAATGGCGCCGGCTGCCAGACCAGCGCGATACCGGTGGCTACATGGTAGGGCTGCTGAGAACGGGAGGTTGGCTCACTATCGTATCGTTCGGGAACTCGGACGGATCGGTATCGGGGATATTCGGATCGATGTCGACGGTTACCCGCGACTCACCCACGAAACCCGTTTCCTCGCCGATGCACTGGTTGGCCTCGGCGACGAGAGTCTGTACGCGATCGTGCAGCACCTGGATCACGACGAATTCGTGCTTGGCACGATCCTGGTCCTTCTGCTGCACGGCGATCTTGAGGCTGCCGTCCCGATCGCGCGCCGAGCGGATCGCGACGTCGATCTGGTTGAGCTTGTCGTTCAGGCACAGCACCTTGACAACGTCGCGCGCGGCGCGGGCGTCCTCGAGCTGCCGGCGGACCGACGTGGCCCCCTGATCCATCTGGGGCAGGAACTGGTCAGCCTTGCCCTGCATCTCCTCGGCGGACAGGTTCACGTTCTGCTGCGTGGAGATCTCCGGTGCGGGACCGGCAACGCCCACCGTCTGCGCAGTTGCCACGCCGAACATGCCGAGCATCACCGCCGCTCCAGCGGCCATCGCCCAACCTTTTTTGCTCAAGCGCATCGCGTTAAGCCTTTCTCTGCCGACCCGACTTCGGGGGAGTATAGGAACCGCCACCCGGGAATGTCAACGCAAGCAGATGTATCGGAAATCTGTCCTGTTTTGCGGATTTCGAACGGCTGCCCAGCCAGGCTTCACAGCTAGCGAGAGCCCAGGGCTCGGCAGAGAGAATAGATGCAGCCGACGCCGCACCTGTTCATCGGGCCGACGGGCCTATCGCTACTGGTGCACGAATGTCACGGGCACGCTGACCACCGCGCTCCCGCCCTCGGGGGGCGCAAACTGCGCGGCCGCTGCGCGGGCGCGCACGCACCCCACCACGGAACCCGGCAAATTACCGCTCGGCGAAGCGCTTACGCTTTGCACCTCGCCGCCCGGCCCGACGCGGATCGTGAGGTGGATACTGCCCTGCGCGTCCGGATTGGTGGCCAGGCCGCGATTGTAGCAAGCGCGGAATCCCGCGCGCATTCCAGCGACGACCCGGCTCGCGTTGCTCACGGTACCGCCGGCGACTGCCGCGCCGCCGACCGAGGCGTTGCCTCTCGGCCCCTTCACCTTCTTGACTGTCCCGGTGCCCTCGGTGCCGGCGGACTTGCCGGTGCTGCCGATGCTTCCGAGGCCGCCGCCCATCTGTCCAGGGCGAATGGCGCCACCCGCCCCGCCAAGCCTGAGGTCACCGGTGCCGGCGCCGACGCCGGCACCGCTGGCAGCAGCTTGATCCAGCGCGCTGGTTGCGACTTCGCTGTTCTGGAGCACGCCTGCCGTGGCCGGCCCCTGGCTGGACAGAGCACCCAGCGTTGCCATCTCGAGCTGGTCCAGGCTGTGGCTCAACGCCGCAGCCTGGGCGTTGCTCATGTGCCCGGCCTTCCCGGTCGTGCCTTTCTGGCCCGTTGCCTTGGCCGGAGTCTTTTCTGCCTTGGCGGCCTTCTGGTCCCCTTGATCGGACGTGTCGCTTGGTTTCTCGACTGGCGGCGGGGGCGGGAGGGCCTTCACCGTGTCGACCAGACCCGCCACGCTCACGTTCTCGTCGACTACCGGGTCGAGCCAATCGGAGTAGATGGCGCCAATCACGAGGAAGTGCAGCAGGAACGAGAACGCCGCGATCATTGTCGTCGCCCAGTCGATCGACGTCGCACCGCGCGTGACGGAGACGGGCAGCTGCGGTTTCGGCTGCACCGGCGGCGGAGCCACGAACTGGAACAGGAACGTGGTGTCGCCGATCACGACCTTGCCACGCGAGTCCTCGGTCAGCTTGATCTGGTAGGCGCCCTGGGGCGTCCGCCTCGCCTGCCCGCGCAGCACCGCAAGATCGGAAATGCCCGTCGGCAGCGCGATGCGCCCGGTCATTCCGTCGAGGAAGTTCAGGTAGTACTCCGCGCCCACCAGCTCGAAGAGACGGAAATTCGGCGGCACGCTCGTCGCGGAGATGACGAACATGCTCTTCTCGCTCGGGCCGACCGTGACATGGCCACGCTGCTTGATGATGCGTTCCTCGACGACGCGCCCGCCCTGCACAAGTCCGATCCTGAGTACTTTCGGTCCGGTCGGCGCCACCGCGCGCATCACGGCGGTCATCTGACCCGGACGAGCCGATCCCGGGCCCGGCTGCTGCTGCGGATAGGGCTGTTGCGTCATCGTTGAAGCTACCTCGGTGGCGGGGTCCGGACCTGGAACGGTCCGTGTCCCGTTGGACATCCGGAACCTCCAGAGGTTCCGATGGCATCGACAGCCTACCCCGACAACACCGATCGGGTCCACCTCCCCGGAAGGTGCACTTGCCCGGAACCACTGGATTTGTGCCGCGGCCAGGCGTCGGGGCTTTCAGGCATCCGGAGGCGGCAGGAGCCGCGTGAAAGTGGTCCTGAGACCGTTCCAGGCCTCGCGGTGCCGGGCCACATGAACCTCGGCCGTGCGGCCGAGCTGCGCGCAGGCCAACGCGGCGGCTAGCCCGATCACGAACGGCGCCGCCACCCACGCCAGAACCAGCCCCCCACGCGGCAGTCCCCGCGCGATCTCGAGCACCGACAGCGCTGTCCCGGCCGAAAGCGCGATCCGGGCCGACGCCCGCGGCAGCTCCGCTCCCATATCGAGATCGCGCTGCACGTCGGAGAGCTGCTCGTTGATCAGCGCCACGCCATAGTCGTGCGTCGGAGCGTCCAGTACCTCGCGCAGGGAAGCGACCGTCGCCCACTCGTCGGCGTGCTCCGAAGCCACCCGCTCCGCGCGATCGCGTCCGCCGTGCCCAAGCGCCGAGAGCAGCTCCGGCGCGCCATCACGATCGAAACGTCGGGCCGCGCGCAGGCGCTGACCGCTCCAGGCGACGCACAACGCGGCGACCAGCGCCGCTATCAGCGTCGAGATCAAATCGTGCCTGACCCTGCCGCGCCGCGACGAAGCTCAGAACGGATCCTTGTAGAGCGCCTGCTCGATCCGATCGAGAAACGGCTGGCGCAACTGGGCGAGGGTGAGCTTGGGCTGGATCTTGCTCACGTCCACGGCCGCGATGGGCTTCTGGACGCGACCGACGATCGTGACCTCGCTGATCTGGACGACGCGGCTCTTCTTCTGCGCGGCCGCAGTCGCCGGAAGCAGCGAGCCCACTACGACGAACGCGAACGCGATAGCGAGTCGAGAGCTCATTTCTTCGTCCCTCCTGCCGGCGGCAACGAGCCTGTGGAGCCGGAGCCGCCGCTCGAGCTCGAGCCGCTCTTGGTAGCGGGCATCGAGCCCGAGCTGCTGCCTCCGGATGACCCGGACTTGGCCGCCTGCGCTTGCTCCTGCTGCTTGGCCTGGATGAGCGCCTTCTTGGTCTTGGCGCGCGTGATCAACTCCTCGGTGTCATCGGCGGCCCCGGCGGTCTTCCCGCGAGGCTTCAGCTTCTGGTACTGGGTGAACTCGTCAATCGCCTTGTCTGCAGCCTGCTCGGGCGTCACACCCGGAATGTTCTCGGAGAACAGGTAGAGCAGGCCCAGGTCATAGTGCGCCTGCGCCATTGTCGAATCCTTCGACACGACCCACTCGAGCTGCTTCTGCGCATCGCCGACCTTGCCGAGCAGACGGTACGCATCGCCCAGGTTGAGATGGGCGAGAACGTTGTCCTTGTCGTAGCGGATCGCGCCTTCGAGCAGGGGCGCCGCGCCAGTGGCGTTGCCCGCCTCCAGCATGTAGGCGGCCAGCTGCAGCCGCGCCTGCACCAGGTCCGGCCGCAGGGAGACAGCGGTCTGGAACTCGTCCATCGCGAGCTTCCGCTGTCCCTGCTCCTTGTAGATCATTCCTCTGAGCAGGTGCGCCGACGCGTTGTTCTTGTCCCGCGGCGGGTTTTCGGCGCCGTAGCCGTCGAGGATGCCCTTGAGCGTGTACAGCGCCAGGTCGAGCCGGCGGTTCCGGTAGTGATCGCGCGCGATCGTCAACATGGCCGGGCGATAGTTTGGATTCTTCTTCAGGGCCTCCTGCGCCAACCGCTGCGCGTCGGCCGAGTTGCCCTCGATCGACTTGACCTCCGCGAGCCCGGCGGTGATGGCCGCGCTCTTGGGGTACTTCGACTGCTCGTTGGACAGGAAGGTCTCGGCTTCGCTCTGCTGGCCGGTGTTGGCGAGCAGGACCCCGTACGAGACGATCGCGGGCTCGTAGTCGCCGACGACGCCGTACGCCCGCTTGTACGCCGACAGCGCGCCGGAGTTGTCCCCGAGGCGCTCGTCGACCACACCCAGCGAGTAGTAGGCCTGGTAGGCGTTGGAGTCGGCCTGCGTCGCTTTCTGGAACTGCGCCTTGGCGCCGTCCAGATCGCCGTTCTGGAAAGCCGTCAGTCCGGCGGTGTACGCCTGCTGCGCCGAGGCGTTCATCTTGGGGCGGTTGGCCGCCGAGGCTCCGCTCGAAGGCTGATCGGTCACGGCGTACTGTTGGCCCTGCTGGTTCTGCGCCGTGCCCAGACCGCCACCGGGTGGCGTCTGGACCTGCGTCCCGGCCGGCGTCTTGGCCCCCGCACCGGCGGCGCCGCCACCGCCGCAGCCGACGCTGCCGGCAAGAGCGACCGCGCACAGCAGCACCAGCGCGCAATTCGCACGGCTGCGGCGCGTCGTGGCTGGTTGGATCGGTCTATCCATCATCTGCCCCTTCATCGCACTACTGCGCCAGCACCGGCAGCGGGTGCGGCATGGCCTCCGGCTTGGGCGAGGTCACGAGACCGGGCCGCATCTTGGGGAACATCCCCGGCGTGTAGTTCAGGTCCTTCACCCCGGAAGCGTACTGGCCCATCTTGGCTTCGCCGATCACGTCGGTGAAGAACGCCAGCCGGCGGATGGCCCGTGCGATTTCGGGATTCGAGATGTTGTAGCGCCGCGCGAGCATCACGGCGGTCGCGTAGCGGTTGACCATGACGTTGTCGGCGCTGTCCAGCTCCTTGTCGCGCGTGGCGCGCCACTGCTGTTCCACCTTGACGCGGATCGCGTCCGCCTTTTCCTGCAGGTCGGGCCGGCTGCTGTTGGCTGCCTGGTCGAGCAGCTTCTCCGTGTGCGCGTCGAACATCTTCAGCGCCGGAGGACGCGTATTGTAGAGCCCCGTGCGCAGCGAATCGTAGACCGAGCCCTGCCGCGCCACAGCCACCGCCGTCCATTCGGGCGAGACGTAGGCGTCGACGACGTGCTGCAGCTTGTCCTTCCACTTCTTCGCGTCGACGGCATCAGCGCGATACTTCTTGATGACGGCGACGGCGGTGCCCTTGTAGTGGTGGTGCCCGGTGTCGTAGTCGAAGCTCTGCTCGATCTGCTTGTCCAGCATCGAGTACTCGCCCTCGGCCGCCATCGACGCTTCCTCGGACCCGAGCGCGCTGCTCTTGCCACCAGAGCTCGGCGCCAGGCCCTTCCACTTGTTGAAGGCACTGATGGTGGACTTCCACCACTTGTCCGTATCGCCCGCGTGGCTGGCATCCTTGGCCTTCGCCACCCAGTACGCAGACTGCACGACGTACTGCGCCGCCGCGTTGTTGTTCTTGTGGCGCGTGTAGTAGTCGGCCATCGCCTGCTCGGCGCCACGCCGGGCGGTGGCGTTCGCGCCGGTGTCGGGGCTGTACTGGTCCCACTTCTTCAGCTCGGCGCTGGCGACGATGAAGTCGGCCTTTGCCATTTCCTGGGGTGACGCGCCGAGCTGTTCGAAGCGCTTCTTCGATCGCGACATGCCCGACGGGTCATCCATGCTCGAGTAGAGCGTGAGCGCCTGTTGCGCTGCGTCGCGGCGGTCCTTCTGCGAGAAGTTCGGGTTGTCACTGATGTTGTCGTACGTCTCGGCAGCCTTCGGATAGTTGAAGAACAGGACGTACGCAGCGGCCAGCGCGTCGTCCGCCTGCTTCAGGTACTTGACGCGCTTTTCATACTTGTCTGGCTGGGGAGCCACCGGAGGCTTGGCCTTCGGGTCGCCCTTCTGCAGCTTCTCCAGCGTCTTCTCGTCGCCGTAGTTCTTGATGAACAGCTCGTACATTGCGATGGCCTTGTCGTACTCGCCCACCTTCTTGTAGGCGTACGCGCCGTTCATCGCCGCTTCCGGTGCCTCGTCACGCCCGGGCGCCGCGTCCAGCGCCGCCTTGTAGGCCGCCGCCGCCTCGCGCCACTTCTTGTCGCGCTCGGGGCCGTCGGGCATCTTCTGCGCAGCCTCGTACAGAGCAAACGCATCCTGGTACGCGCCCGCCTGGATCACGGGCTTGCGGATCAAGGCCTCCTTCGCCTTCGTGTCTTCGTCGTAGGCGCAGCTCTTGCCCTTGGCGAGTGCGAGGCTCTGCTTGGTGTTGCCCTCGAAGTCGCTCATGCTGATGAGCTTCTCCCAGGCCATGTAACCCCACTTGTCCTTGCCGCAGTGGTCCTTGTACAGCGGCTCGAGGCGGGCGCGCGCTTCCTTGAAGTGGCCGTAGACGAAGTAGTAGTCGCCGGCCTGGAAGGCATACAGAAGGCCGTTCTTCTCCGGGTCCTTGTCCTCCGGGATCCGCGCGTTGTAGTCGTCTCGCGCCTTGATCGTATCGAGCACCGGCTGCGGAATCGGGTCGACCACGACCTTCTTGTTGCTCCCCTCACCCGTGAAGTGCACGTTCTCGCGCTTCTCGATGCCCTCGGCGCCGTTCGAGTCCTTGTACTTGCGGTACTCGTTGTCGAGCACCTTCTCGGCGATCGTCACCACGTAGTAGGCGGCCGGCTGCAGGTACTTGTCGTCTTCATTCGAATCGCGCACCGCGATCGCCGCGTCGCGAGCGGCCTTGATCTCGGCGGGCGTCGGCGACTTGTCGATCGCGATCTGCAGCACGACCACCCAGTAGCGCGCATCCGCCAGCCAGAACTTGCTCTCGTAGGCGTCGATGGCGTTCGGATCCTGCGCGTAGTACGCAGCCCACCCCGTCTCGGCGAGGCGATACTCGTCGATCGCCTTCTCGATCAGCGTCTTCTGTTCTTCGGCGTCGTTCAGCTGCGTGGCCTGGTTGTACAGGGCCTTGCCGCGGTTGGTGTGATCCGCGGCGGCGCGCTTGAGGCCGTTCTTGACCAGTTGCTCGGCCTGCTCGAGCGCCTCGGGGTCGTCGCGGTTGGCGTCGGTCCAGGGCGTCGTGCCCACGTAGGCCGCGAGCTTGGTGCGCGCCTCGAGCGCCTTGCCCGAGTACTCGGCCTTGGCCGCGGAACCGTCGGGGGCCAACCGCGCCAGCTGGTCGTACAGCTCGGCGACCTTGTTCTGCATCACCGGGGCATCGCGATCCATCGGGAACTTCTTGAGCGTCAGCTCCAGAGTCGCGATCGCGTTCCGGTTCTGGGTGATGTCGATGAACTCCTGCGCCAGCGACTTGTAGATCTCGACGGTCCACTTCTTGTCCTGGTCGATCAGCGTCGGATCCTGCACGCGCTGGATCGCGACGCTCATCTTCTGCTCGGCGACCAACGGATCCTGTTCGACATCGAGAACATCGTTGCGCGGGATGAACGGATCGCCCTCGGGCGGCCCATCGAAATCCACGTAGGTGAGCGAGCCCGCGATGTACGTGTACGCTTCAGACCGGAAGTCCGCGCCTGGATCGCCCGTCTTCTCCTGCTGCTCGTCGGCGTAATGCAGGAGCTTGACGAACCACTGGACCGCGGTCTTGTAGCGCTGCTGCTTGTAGAAGGTCCACGCGAGCTTGTACATCGCCACGCCGTAGATGGGCGGCTTCTTGTACACGAGCGAATGGTCGTAGGCGCTGACCGCGCGGTTCAGCGTGTAGGGGCCGCCGTTCTGGTCCTGCTGGTCGAAGTGGTAGTCGCCGATCTTCCACCAGATCTCGGCCAGGTACTTCGGGTCCTGGCCGGGCTCGGTGTTCTGCGGGATCGGCTTGCAGGTGTCCGGGTACGGATCCTTGAAGCCCAGCTCTTCCTCGTCGACGCCGATCCCCTTGGCCTTGCTATTGACGCGCCTGCCGCCGGGACCTGCCTTGTCGAGCGGAAGCGGGTGCTTGTTGTACCAGGCAGTCCAGAACTTCTGATCGTGATCCTGCGGCAGCGGCTGGACCAGTATCTTGCTCGGGTCCTTGGGATCGTCCTTGACCTGGTACAGGTTGGAACACACCAAAGACCGCCAGGCCTGCTGGCCCTCGTCGAGCTGACCCGAGTCGGTGTAGGCGTGGCCCAGGTAGTAGTGGACCGCGGCGATCTCCTCGTAGTTGGGGAAATCCCGGATGATGCTGCGATACAGGTCGATCGCCGGCTTCAGCCCCGGAGCGAGCTCCGCGTCGAAGTTGCTGCGAGCGCGCTCCTCGTAGAGCGCGGCCAGCCGGAACATCGCGTCCGGCGTCGCCTGCGGATCGGCATTGTCCCCGCTATAGCGGGCGATGAACGCCTGCAGCCGCTTGATCGCCTCGTCCCGAGCGTCGGTGAGGCCCTTCTTCTCGACTGCGATTTCCTTGTCCAGCCGGGACAGTACGCGGCGCCGTTTCTCCTCGTAGTGGTGCCGCACGATCATCGTCAGCGTGTTGCGGAAGTCGCGCGCGCCCTGCTCGTAGGTCTTCTCCTCGTCCTGCAGCATCTTGAGCGCGGCGAGCTGCTGGGGGGTGGGAGCCGGCGGGGGTGGCGCAGCCTTGTGCAGCACCAGGGGCGGGGCCGTCGCTGCCGGCGCCGTGGTCGCCGCAGGTGCTCCCGCTTCCGTAGCCGCCGCGCCGCCGTCCGGTCCCGATGCGGGCGGCAGCGCCGCCGTGCTCGCATCCGCGCCAGCCGCCGGTTGCGACAGCGCGGTACCCGGCATCGCCAGTAGACCGGCAGCCAGAGCGCCAACCGCCGCCAGTGCAACCAGACCGCGCGCGGCGCGCGTGACCGGGCTCTTCATTGCTGCTCTCCTGCGTCGTCGAGCACCTCGCGGAGCTCGTCATCCAGCTGCTGGCTCTCGCGGGCCCGTTCGCGTTGCAGATCCACGACGCGCGTCCGTTGCTCTTCGCGGACCTCCCAGGCTTCCTGCACGATGCCCACGTCCGATCGCAGCACGATGCTCTTCAGGCGATCGCGCACCAGCCCGAAGTTCTTCATCGCCACCTGGCCCACCAGCACGCGCGCCTGTTGGTCGAGGGCGTCGAGGTTTTGCGAGTACTTTGCGATGTTCGACGCTTCAGCGGCGACCTGCGACTCCAGGCTTTGCGCCTTCTCCGTCGCTTCGCGCTCCAGCGAGGCCTTGATGCCTTCCAGCTTCCGCGAGGCGTCGTCCGCTCGGGAGAGCACGCTCTGGATCGAGCTCGCGTACTCGCGGGCGCTGCCGTTGTCCTGCCCGGACGCCACCAGCTGTACCTCGCGTGAGAAGAGCTGGCGGAACTGCGCCCGCACGTTGTCATCATCTATGTAGCGCTGGTCGCCGAACCCGATCTGGACGCGCCCCATGTCCACCGCTTCCTGGTACTCCTTGATGCGCTGGCGGTAGCCCTTCAGATCACGCTCGTTGGCCTCGATCTCGGCCTCGAAGCGGCGGCGGCTCTCGGGGTCGCGCACGACGCCGTACTGGTCGGCGTCCTTGAGCACGCGGTGCAGACCGTTGACGATCGCCTGCAGCTTGTCGGCCTCGAGCGTGAGGCGCTGCAACTGCTGCGACACGAGGTTCCACTGGTGCTCGCCCGAGGACTCGCGGCGCGCGAAGTCGCCGGCCGTGACCGGCAGCCAGCCCATGCGCTTCATCAGCGCCCGGCGCTGCGACCGCACCTGACCCAGCTCGCCGCCCACATCCGAGGAGGCCACGTCGTCCATGCCGTCGGCGAGCGTACGGCGGGCCATCGCCACCTTGTTGAGCAAGCCCAGTGCCTGCTCCAGCGACGCCTTGATCTCGGGGAAGGCCTTCACCCGCGTGTTCGAACCGAGCACGGCGTTCAGCTTGTCGATGAGCCGATGCGACTTCTTGATCAGGTTCCGGGAACGGGAGACGTCGTCGATGATGGCGAAGGCGCGGTCGTTTTCCGCTTCCTTGCGCGCCCAGTCGATGACCACCGGCGACAGCGGCCCGCCGGTCTGCTCCGATTCGAGGCGATCCTGCACGAGCTTGTCGTAATAGACGGCCGGATCGGTCGTTACCTTCAAGAACTGGTCGACCTGCGCCCGGATCGGGTCATAGCGGTCGTGAACGGTCCGGTAGAGCTTGAGCGACTTGTCGAACTGCCCCTGGCGCAGCATCAGATCGGCCCTGAGCAGGGTGCCGTCGGCCATGGTCAGGTTTTCGGGGGCCGTGATGCTGAGCACCTCGAGCGCCCGTTGCGCGCGCTGGTAGTCGCCGAGCCGCGCGTAGTCCCACGCCAGCTCGTACAGCATGGTGTTGAACTCGGGTGACTTGCGGTCCACGTGCCCGTAGGCGTCCGCGGCGTCCAGGAAGTTGTCGGTCTCGTAGAAGAGCCGCCCGATCGCCATCCACGCCAGATCGATCACGTGGCGATGCTTCTCGCTGTCGGGCGAAAGGCGCGTGACCTTGCGGAACTGCTCGATCGCCGCGGCGTAGCGCTTCTTGTCCGGCGGCGGTGGGGTGACCTTGGGCGACGGCCCGAGGCTGGCGCCGGCCGCCGTCTTGTCCTTGGCGTCGCCGGTCTTGTCCTTGGCGTCCTTCTTGTCGGTCTTCGCCTTGTCGTCGGTCGTCTGGTCGGCGGCTGCGGGCTGCACCGGCGGCGGTGTCGGCGTCGCCTCCTTCACGAGGATCGCACCCAGCAGGTACTGCCCCTGCGGGTAGTACTCGGAGCTCGCCGCCAGCGACCCGAGGGCGCTCTTGGCCTGGTCGTACTCGTGCTTCGCGAAGTAGGCCTTGGCGCGCGCGTACTGCAGCGAGCCCGAGGCATCCGATGCCGGCAACTGACCTACGCGCTGGAAGACGTCGTCCAGACTGTCGAGGTCGTTGGTGCGCAGCGCGACATCGACGAGCCGACTGAGCGAGCGACCCGCGTAGGAGTCGTACGGGCTCTGCTGGGCCTTGTCGAGGATGCTCCGGTAGTAGCGCCGCGCCGACAGGAGCTGCTTGTCCTGGAAGTACGACTCGGCCAGCAGGAATCGAGCGTCCGCATCGTCATCGACACCGGCCTTGCCCTGTCTGTGCAGCTCGACGACCTGGTTGAACACCTCGATCGCGCTCTCGTAGTCCTTGGTCCTGAGCAGCATGTCGCCGGCCGCGATGCGCTGCTCGGGCGTCAGCTTCATGCGCTGCGCCTTGGCGGCCGCCGCCTGCACGCTGCCCATGTCGGACTCGACGCTCTGGATCGCCAGCTGAGCCTTGCCGCGGGCTTCGGTAGTACCGATGGCGAACGCGGGCCTGGCAAGGCCCAGCGCGACCAGGGCAGCAGCGAGCGCCCAACTCTGGGCGCAACGCGTTCGCATCACTTACCTCCCGTACCGATGGAGAGATGTCCGGATACGCCGGAGCTGGAGCTGTTGGACGAGCTGCTGCTGCTCCCGCCTCCGCCGGACGAGATCCCGGACTGGATCTTCTCGACGTAGCGGACTGCCGGGCGCTGCTCGAGCGGAGTGGTGACGCCGCCCTTCTCCCAGGCGATCGCCTCGAGATTGATGGTCTTGCCCTCGGTCACCGTGAACGAGTGGCTGGACTTCACCTCGAAGTGATAGCCGCGGAGGTACGAGAAGACGCCGTAGCCGTGGCCCTGAAGCTGGATAAGCACCTGTAGAGTGTGGTCCCCAGGAGGAATCGAGCCACTGAAGATCGGAATTTCCTTCTGTGCCGCCAGCGCGCCGCTGTCGTCCTGCTTGTTGTATTGCACCGCGCCATCGAGCACGAACAGCGCGCGGACCAGGCGGAATGCGTTGCTCATGTCGTTCGTGAACTTGATCTCGGCGCGCGCACCCCCGACCCCGCCGGACAGGATGGTGTCGCTGAGCAGGCTCAGCCGGGTGTGACTGCGACGGATCTGCTCCTTGAGCTCATCGACGCGCTGCTCGAGATCCCGCAGCCGGACCACGTACGTGGAACCGTCGACCTTCCCGGAGTCGGTACCCGATGCGGGCGCGGCAGGCGTCGTGGAAGCTGTCGACGAACCTGCGGCAGTATCGTTGGCCTTCGTGTCGGCCGCCTTCGTGTCGGCCGCCTTCGTGTCGCCGGCCTTCGTGTCGCCGGCCTTCGTGTCGGCCGCTTTCGCGTCGCCGGCCTTTGCGTCGGACGCTTTCGTGTCGCCGGACTTCGACGTGTCGGCGGCCGCCGCCGTCTTGTCGCCCGCCTTCGCCGGCTGGGCGTCCTTGCCCTGCGCCCACGCGGTCGAAGTGACAAGCAGAGCGATCAGCGCTACCCACAAGGCCTTGGAAAATCGCATCGTTCACCCTCTTCGATGAATAAGGACGCCCACCGGGCAACCAATATTGGTTTCCCTGGACAGCTCCCACCTTATGTTCGGGATTCGAGCAGACTGCAACCGGCGCCGGCAAGCCCGATGCGCTGCGCCGTTCCGGGGTTTCTAGCCCCCATTGGTCGGGTGGCGCAAGAGGGCTTACCCGCCGACTGGCCGACCGCGGAAGACGGCGTCCAACGGGCTGTGTGTGTGCGGCTATTTCCACGCAGCCGACAGCAGACGAGGGTAGCTTGCTGGCCGCCGACCGCGGGCGTTACGGTAACGTCACGAAGCGGGCGAGCAGATCGAATCCCGTGACGGGACGTCTAGTGAAGAGCGGCTCGACAGGTCCGGCAGATGGGCCCATCGGGCTAAGGCTGACCCCGTTCAGCGCGTCATACCCTCATCGATACTCGATAGGCGAGGACAGGTGACAGGGATGGCGGCCGTGCGGGGCGACGCGACGGACGAGATGCTCATGGTGCGCTACCAGCGAGGCGACCGTGAGGCTTTTGCGGAGCTCGTACGTCGATACAAGACGCCCATCTACAACTTCATCATCCGCCAGCTCCGGCATCCGACTGTCTCGGAGGATCTCACGCAGGACGTGTTCCTGCGGGTGGTGCAGAACGCAGCGGACTTCAAGCACGAGGCGAGATTTTCCACCTGGCTCTACACGATCGCGAGGAACCTGTGCATCGACCAGATCCGCAAGGCGAGCCACCGCCGTCATCCGTCGCTGGACCGGCCCGTCGGAGGTAACGAGGATGCGCGCCCCCTCGTCGAGAGCATTGCGGACAAGCACCCGCGGGCGAGCGTCGAGCGGACAGCTTCGTCCACGGAGGTCGGCGTCCGGATTGCCGCGGCGGTCGAGGCGCTTCCCGAAGACCAGCGCGAGGTGTTCCTGCTCCGGCAGCTCGCCAATCTGCCGTTCAAGGACATCGCCCAGATCACGGGCGTGGGCGAAAACACTGTCAAGAGCCGCATGCGATACGCGCTGGACCGGCTGCAGGATGCCCTTGCCGAGTTCGAGGAATACGCGCGCGCACTGCGCTGACTAGAGAGAACTGAAGTGGATTGCGAGAAGTTCGACCGGGTAGTGCTGGACCTGCTCTACGAAGAGCTGGACGAGCTCACCAGCGCCGCTGCCAAGCGGCACATGGAGCACTGCACGCGTTGCCGCAATATCGGTTCCCGCCTGCGGGCCACGCGCGAGGTCGGGGTGCTGCCGATGATCGAGGCGCCCGCGGGCCTCGAGGCCCGCATCCTGCAGGCCGAGCGCGACGCCAACGCCGAGCTGCCGCTCGGCAAGCGGCTGGGGCGGGCGGTGTCCATCATGGCGAGCTACGCGATGCGTCCGCAGCTCGCGATGGCTGCCCTGCTGCTCTTGATGATCGGCTCGAGTCTGCTGTTCCTGCGCGCGCGCCCCGGCGAACGCGAGTCGGTCCAGGTCACCGAGCGCGGCGTGCCCGAGCGGGAGCAGCAGTCGGTTGCACTCGTGCCCGTCCCCGGCGCGGCCAGCGCCGCGGAAGCCGTACCGTCGCACGGCGCGCAAGACCGCGCGCGGCGAAAGCACCGGACGTCCCAGCACCACGAAGCGCTCGCGGCCGCCGAGCCAGCGCCCGCGGACACGCTGGACCAGGCAGCGCAGGCCGGGAAGAAGGCCGAGAGCACGACCGGCTCTGCGGGCGACGCGGGTGACAGCCCCTACGATCGCGCGATGTCGGCCTATCGGGCGGGCCGCTACGCCGAGGCCGAACGACGCTTCGAGGACGTGGCACAAGCCGGCGGCGACAAGGCGGCGAGCGCGGCGCTGTATTCAGCGCTCGCAGCGCGCAGCAGCTCGGGCTGTCGAACTGCCGCCGCACGTTTCGACGAAGTGAGCTCGCGCTACAGCGGCAGCGGCGTCGGCAACGAAGCGACCTGGCAGGCCGCCGACTGTTATCGCAGCATGGGCGACAACGACCGGGCGCGCCGTCACTACACGGCGCTCCTGACCACGTCGGGCTACTCCGAGCGCGCGCAGGCCGCGCTCGATTCGCTGGACTCTGCGGGCGGCGGTGGCGCGGCCGTCGCATCCCGTCATGCAGCGGCGGCCCCCAAGGCGGCTGCGCCGCCTCCTCCAGTCAAGGCCAAGAAGGCGGCCCCACCGCCAACGAACGCCGACAAGCCGACCCAGTAGTCCTACGCGCCGCCGGCGTCAGGCGCGAAGCATGCGGGCGTTCGAACCGGCTTCACCCAGCTCCACGTCGGCGGACTCGAGGCTCACGGCCGAACCGTCGGGCGGCTCGAATCCGGGGCGGCCGACCTGGGTCGTGCCCAGGCTCGGGACGAACAGCGAAAGCACATACTGCTGGAAGAAGAACCACCACATGCTGCGGTGGATAAGCCGCTTGTCGATGTTCGGCGCCAGGCGCGCGTGCACGGCGGGGAGCTTCGTCCAGTGGGTGCCGGCGTTCTCGTGGTGCGCGGCGTGCAGCCCGTTGTTGAACAGCAAGAAGTTGAGCAGCTTGCCGTCGAAGCTGCGCGAGTGGTTGTGCCGCGACCACGGGTCGGTGTGCACGTGCTGCACGTAGTTGAAGAGCATGATCGTCCACAGCGCGAACACCGCCGGGATCAAGCACACGAACGTCCAGATGAAGAGCCCCGTCTTGATGCCGTGCAGCGCGATGGCCAGCGAAAGCAGCGCCGCGTTCGCGCCTAGCCACACAACGTACTGCGTGATGATGCGACGATAGAGCTTGGGGTTCTTGTCCTTCGCCTTCTTGATGAAGGTCTTGATCGGATCCGACTGGTAGTAGCTCGAAACGAAGAAGTAGGTCGCGGCCACGAGCGCGTTGTGCTTGTTCGTGAAGCGCCAGGTGATGGTCGCATCGCCGGGCCGGTTGACGAACTTGTGGTGGTTCAGGTTGTGCGTCGGGATCCAGGCAAAGGTCGGATAGCCGTAGAAGATCGAGATCCAGGCCGCGAATACCTCGTTCATCCGCTTGTTGTGAAACGTGGGCGAATGATTGTGGTTGTGGGCGATGACACCGCACGCGAGAGCGAAGTAGGCGCTGACCCAGAACAGGTAGGGAACCAGCTCGGGACGCGCAAACTGCAGTGCGACGAACCCGGGCGTCAGCACGAAGGCCCACAGCAGCGTGCGGTAGTCGGCTGCAAATCTAGGCTTCATGGCGCGGACAGCGTAGCCCAGCTCGACTCGTCGCGCGTCATCGTTCTGTCAGTCGTGCTGCGAAGCCAGCTTCGCGGTTGGTCGCCTCCCACGCGCCCGCCCCCACCGGAGTCCTCCTCGAGGGGGCTCAACGCCCCTCGAGCACCCCGACGCGCCTCGCTGCGCTCAGCGCGGGCTCGCCATCGCTTCGCCGGGCGCCCAGCGCCAGCGCCGACCGGCCCCTAGTTCGTCGCGTCGCGCAGGTAGGCGATGGTGTGGATCGCCTCGACCAGCCGCTCGCGATCGTCCGGGCGGAGCCCTACGAAACGCACGCCCATGCCGGGGTTCAGGTTCTCGCTGAGCGGACGGATCGCGTTCACCCATTGCACCACGCCGGCGAGCACGAACGGTTCCTGGGTGCCGGGCGGCGAAAAGCGGAGGGTGAGCTCGGTCCCGACGGGCAGCGGCTCCCGCGTCCCGACGAAGATGCCCATCTCGGAGATGTTGATGATCGACGCGTAGAGGAAGGTGTCCTCGGTCTGGCAATCGACAGACCACGTGACCTCGATGCGATCGGCGCTGCGCCGGTCCGCTATCGGGTGCGTCTCGGAGTCGTCGGGAGGCTCGTCGGGCACCCCGGGGCCTTAACCCCAATCCGGGCCCCTGTCACGCGAACCCTTTACGGGCGTGTCAGCGAACCCGGAAAATTCCGGCTTCGAGCCGGTCGTCGTCGGCCCGTCCGCGCTTCACGGGGAGGCGTCGGTTGCCGATGAACAGCCCGTAGAACAGATGATAGTCGCCCGGCGTGAAGTTCGGCTCCAACGAGAACTGATGGATGTCAGCGATGTAGTCGCCCACGTGCCAGAGATTGAACGGGTACTTGCCCTCTAGCGTGTCGTGGTCGCCGTTGAAGCGCCGCTGGAACCCATCCACGTGCACGAACGTCTTCCAGTTGCCGGAAATGGGGGCCACGACTTTGTAGTAGAGGACGAGCTTGTAGGGACGCCCTGGCACGACCGAGTCCGCCTGCTTGCCGTCGGGGGTGATGACGCTCCAACCCAGCGCGTCCAGCTGGCCGCCGAAATTGCCATCGAGCGGATGCATGGGATGCGGGCGCTCGGTCAGGATCCAGCCATCGAACGGATTCTTGTTCTCCTCGCCCGCGCCGAGCTTGTTCGACACCAGCATGATCTCGCTCGATCGCGCGTCGAGGACCGGCAGGTTCCGCGCTGGCTCGGTCTGCCGGCGGAACATCGAGTTGATGTCCGGCAGGGCGTCGGCGCGGATGACCAGCCAGCGCCGCCCCTTGCCCTGCATCAGCCAGTTGAACGCCTCGGTCGCATTCCCGAACGTCGGGACCTCGCGCCCCGCGTAGAAGCTGGCGCTGCCGGAGCTCACTCCCATCATGCCGAGCGGCTCGCCGTGGGCCAGCTGCTTGTACGACTCGAACACTTCCTTGGGCGAGATCTGCGCAGCCAGCGCCGGATAGTACCCGAGGCTGAGCGTCAGACCGCACGCGACGACGCCGAGCATCGAACCCGCGGCCCGGCTCAGCTTGAAGCGCCCGTACACGAAGCGGAAACAGTCGCGAAGCAGGAGAGCGCCCGCGGGCACGATCATGAAGACGATCGGCACCGCGACAAACGCGATGTAGGCGATCTTGCGGTCCATGGCGCCCATGCTTTCGAATTGGCGCCAGTGGAAGAAGTTGTGGCTGAGCCACGACAGAAGCGCGAACCCGGCCAGCGCCGCTTCGGCCACCAGCGCGCCGAACAGCAGGTTGCCGTTCCACAGCGTGCTCAGTTGGCGCGGCCAGGCCAGGTACTCGTCGCGATCGAAGCGCCGAGCCGCCTCGCGCTGCCGCTCCATGAACGAGAAGAAGAACAGCACCAGGAACACCAGCGTGCCGAGCTCTATGAAGTGGATGCCAACGTCCTTGAAGCTGTCGGGGAATTTCGCGGCCTTGACCCCGAACGCGCTCAATCCCTTGATGGGGATCTCGCGGAAATCCTCGTAGAACATCACCGCGAACGCGGACACGCCCATCGAAACGGTCAGCGAACCCGGTGCTCCGCGTTCGAAGTCGCGCAGCGCCAGCGCGACAATGCCCGCAAACGCGGCAACCGCACCGAACGGCAGATGCCCGACGGTGGGTGCCATCAGGCTGTAGATGCCGTAACCGACGGCCGCAACGACGAGTAGCAGTATGCGCAGCGAAGTCTCCCGTTCGAGCGCCGGGCCCCGGAGACCCGTGGGGGCGCGCAGCATGCGCGCGATCGCGAACGGGATCAGCGTGCTCCACGGAAACAGGTCGTGACCGAGGTACATGATGACGTAGTCGAACGGCGGGCGCTGTCGCTCGCGATCGACCGGGGCTCCGAGCACCGCCGAGAAATGCTGCGCGTGTTCGGGCGAGCCGAGCAGTACCTTCAGTCCGATGCCGAACGCCACCGCGCCGACAAGCAACGAGACCGCGCCGACCGCATCGCCGAGCCGCTCGCGGCCGCCACGCCCCGCCGTCACGCCGAGCAGCCACGCCGTCCCCACGCCCAACGCGGGGATCGCCACGCCAATCAGGATGCCGCGCGACCCGTAGCCCGCACCCAGCCCCACGATGCCGAACATCAGCCACAACACCCGGCTGCGGGTACGCGCCTCTGCGCCGGGCTCGCGATCGAAAGTGGCGATGCCGAGCCCGGCCGTCGCGATGGCGATGGCCGACATCGTGACGATGTCGCCGAGGATCGTGCGCGAGTGCAGGAAGTAGAGCGGCATCGTGGCCAGCGCGAGCGCCGCGAAAGCACCCGCCGCTCGATCGGCAAGCCGCGACACCAGCGCGTACGTCGCGAGCACGCCGACGAGCCCCCAGATTGCGAGCGGCAGCCGCCCCGCCCAGGCGTGAAGCCCGAACAGCCTGAAGCCGAGCGCCACCGACGTGAACGGCAGCTGTCCGCGTGCCAGCTCGCCCAACGTGGGTACCGAATTGACCGCATCCTGCAGCGCCAGTTGGTGACCGCCGAGCAGGTTCAGCGCGATGCGCCGCGCCAGATCGGCGATACGCAGCTCGTGGGGATCCCAGATCCCGCTCGCCGAGATCGGACCGAACAGGCTCGCCAACGTCACGACCGCCGCGAACCCCAGAAGCCATGGCCGGCGATCGCCCTGGCGCTCCGGCTTCGACGGCCACTCGCCGTCTTCGTCCTCCTCGTCGCCCTCGTCGCCCTGGTCGGTCGCGGACCCGGGCGCGGACTCGGTCGCGGACTCGGTCGCGGACTCGGTCCCGCTCGCGGTCGCGGACTCGGTCGCGGACTCGGTCCCGGTCGCGGTCGCGGTCGCGGACTCGGTGACATCCGCCGCGCCGCCCTCCCCGGGCTGATCGTCGCCGGCCGCCGTTTCCTCGTCCGGCGCTTCCTCGTCGCGGTCGTCCGCTGGCCTGTCGCTCATGAGCGCGTTGGCTTCCTTTACACAGTCACGGAGTCACAGAGCCCGCCCCGCAAGCTCGGCCCGCCGGCGCAGGCTTCAGCGAGCACCGAAACGGAGCGTACTCGAGTACGTGAGCATCGGAGCGCAGGCGAAACAAGCCGCCGGGGCGAGATCGCGGAGCGTCCTGACGGTAGGCAGGGCATGAATATCGGAACGGCTTTTTGGCGCAACCCTGCAAATAGGGCAAGCGTTCCTGCGCCAAGCCCGTATCCTTCGCGGTCCCGCCGGCCCACCGCCCGGCCCTACCCGCCATGCGATTCGGTACTGCCGCCATCGTCGGCCGATCCAACGTCGGCAAGTCGACCTTCCTGAACGCCGCCCTCGGCGAAGAGCTGGCCATCGTTTCGCCGCGGCCCCAGACCACCCGCGACGCCCTGCTCGGCGTGGTCCACCGCCCGGACGCCCAGATCGCCTTCATCGACACCCCGGGGCTGCACCGCCCCCACTCCGAGCTCGGCCGCCGCATGAACGCCGCGGCCCTGGACGCCGCGCGCTCCACTGACGTGGTGATGTTCATGACCGACGTGGGCGCGCTGGCCCGCGAACAGTCGAAGCGCAAGGCGCCGCCGCCTGCCGAGCTACTCGTCGGCGCGGAAGACCGCGAGCTCATGGCGCTCCTGCCCGCCGAGCGCCCTGCCCTGCTCGTGCTCAACAAGGTCGACCTGCTGAAGGACCGCGCGTGGGTGCTGCCCATGATGGAGGCCTTCCAGAAGGAGCACGACTTCGTCGCCGCCATCCCGACCAGCTTGCGCGAGAAGGGCAACGTCGAAGCCGTGCTCGCCGAGCTCGAAAAGCTCCTGCCCGAAGGCGAGCCCGGCTTCTCCGAAGACGACCTCACCAACCGCCCGACCAGCTTCTTCATCCGCGAGTACGTGCGCGAGCAGGTGCTGCTCGGCGCCGAGCGCGAGGTGCCGCACGCCGTGGCCGTCGCCATCGACCGCATCGACGACTCCGGCCGCACCCTGATCATCAAAGCCACGCTGCATGTCGAGAAGAGCGGCCAGCGCGGCATCCTCATCGGCAAGGGCGGCGCACGCATCAAGCAGATCGGCACCGCCGCGCGCGAACGCATCGAAGCGCTGGTCGGCCGCCACGTACACCTCGAGCTGTTCGTGCGCGTCACGCCACGCTGGAAGGACATGCCGCGCCAGCTCGCCGAGCTCGGCTACGAGGCGCCCGAGCTGCGCAAGCTTTCGACGGAGATCCCCGACGCACCGAGGCGCAAGAAGCGATGACCACGCCGATTGTCGCCATCGTCGGCCGGCCGAATGTCGGCAAGAGCACGTTGTTCAACCGCCTTGCCGGAAAGAAGCTCGCCATCGTCCACGACATGCCGGGCGTGACGCGCGATCGCCACTACGCCGACGCACACGTGCACGGCCGCGACATGACGCTGATCGACACCGGCGGCTTCGACCCGACCACCGACGACCCGATGGGACAGGGCATCGCGCGCCACGTGCAGGCCGCCATCGAGGAGGCCGACGCGGTCATCTGCGTGCTCGACGGCAGCATGCCGCCCACGCAGCCGGATCGCGAAGCGGTGCAGCTCTTGAGAAAGAGCGGCAAGCATGTCGTGTACGTCGCGAACAAGGCCGACACCCAGCAGAGCGAGCTCGACTCCGCGGAGCTGTACTCGCTCGGGATCGAGACGCTGTATCCGATCAGTGCGCTGCACGGTCGCAACACCGCCGGGTTCGAGGGCGCGCTCGTCGACGCGCTCCCGCCCCCCGAGCCCGCGCCGCCCCAGGAGCCCGCGGACGCACCTCCGCGCATCGCGCTGGTCGGGCGTCCCAACGCGGGCAAGTCATCGCTCTTCAACCGGCTCACCGGCTCGGAGCGCTCGCTCGTCGACGACCGCCCGGGCACCACGCGCGATCCGATCGACTCGCCCGTCGAGTTCGGCGGGCACAAGTACGTGCTGGTCGACACCGCCGGCATCCGCCGCCGCTCCAAGGTCGACCGCGGTGTGGAAGCGGCGAGCGTGATGCGCGCCATCCGCGCCGTGGGCCGCGCGGAGGTCGTCGTCTTGATGAACGACGCGACCGAGGGGATCGCCGAGCAGGACCAGCGGCTGCTGTCGCTCTGCGCCGAACGCGGCCGCGCCATCGTCATCGGCCTGAACAAGATGGACCTCTACGCGACCAACAAGGAGCGGAAAGATGCGGAACAACGCGCCCGCGACGCGCTGCACTTCGCGCGCTGGGCGCCCATCGTTCCGGTGAGCGCCAAAACCGGCAAAGGCGTCAAGGAGCTGATGAAGACGGTGTGGCAGGCCGCCGACGAGTTCAAGCGCCGCGTCACCACGGGCGAGCTCAACCGCTTCTTCGAGGAAGTGCTCGAGCGCCGCCCCCCGCCCACCAGCGGCGGCCGCGCGCCGCGCATCTACTACATCACCCAGGCCGGCACGGAGCCGCCCGTGTTCGTCGCCATGACCAATGCGCCCGATTCCATCAAGGAGAGCTATCAGCGCTTCGTCGTGAACCAGATCAGGAAGCGCTTCGGCTTCGAGTGCGTGCCGATCGTCGTCCGCTACCGGCACCGGAACAAGAGCGAACGGCGCTAGCTGGCTATCAGCTGCCCCTCGCACACGGCGGGGAGGGGCGAGCGGCGTGCTCGCCGCTTCGCGGCTGCGCGCGCCGCGGCCCCCCAAGCGCGGGCTCCGCCCGCGCGGGGGGCCCAAGTCCGCAACCGCGGCCGCGACCGCGACCGTGACCGCGCCCGTGACCGCGACCGCGACCGCGACCGTGACCGCGACCGCGACCGCGACCTACGCCCGCGACGCGCTTTCCGGACAGAGCAGCGCAGCGACGCCCGCGAGCGTCGCGAGATCGTGTACGTCTCCGGGCAACGCGGGAATGTCGATGCGCACCGGATGCGGAGCTTCGCTCTGGCCGTCGAAGGCGTCGCCCAGCGCCGCCAGATGTTCGGTGTCGCGGCTTGCGAGCAGGCGCTCTTCCTCGAGCGCCCGCGCCAGCCGCTCGGCGCCGTCGTCTCCGAGCGGGAGATCGTACAGCTCCACCGAGCTCTCGATCTGCTCCAGGGTCGGCAGCTCCCGCGGCCTGCGATGCACGCGATTGACCACGAAGGCGTCGCGGCGCATCCCCTGTTCGACCAGCCGCTCCGCGAAGTACAACACCTCGCGGATTGCGAGCGGAGCCGGCGTCGTCACCAGCACGTAACCGAAGTCGGGCCCACGGAATGCTTCGGCAACCTGGCTCGCCCGCTCGCGGAAGCCGCCGAACAGGTCATTGAGCTCGGTGATGAACTCCGCCATCTGCTCGAGGAACCCGCCGCCCGTCAGCCGCCCGATGCCGCGCAGCACGACCGCGACGCTCTTGGCCACCAGGTTCAGACTGAACTTGCCGCTCTTCTCGAAAGCCTGGATGAACCAGCGCATGGCGGCGCTGTCCAGCGCCTCGATCAGCCGTTCCGGCGCGTCGAGGAAGTCGAGTGCGTTGCTGGTCGGCGGCGTGTCGAGAACGATCAGGTCGTAGTTCGTGTCTCGTTTGACCGCGAGCAGTTTCTCCATCGCCATGTACTCCTGCGTGCCGGCCAGGCTGGTCGACACGTACTGGTACAGGCGGTTGTTCAGGATGCGGTCGCGCGCCTCGGGGCTCGATGCATGCCGGACCACCAAGTCGTCGAAGGTGCGCTTGGTGTCGAGCATCATGACCGTCAGGCTGCCGGCCACCTCGACACCAGCTTGCTGGAAGCGGCTCACGTCGACCTTCTGCGCGTCCGAGGTCATGCGGCGCAGGCCCAGGCTGTTGGCGAGCCGGCGGGCTGGATCGATGGTGAGGCACAGCACTCTGAGCCCACGACGCGCCGCCGCCAGCCCGATCGCGGCCGTGACCGTCGTCTTGCCGACACCTCCGCTGCCCACGCACAGGATCACGTGGCGGCTTTCAATCAGCGGAAGCAGCGAGGAACGGGACATTTCTACGACACACCGAGCCGCTGCCGTCTACCACAGCACACCGCGCACGCCGCCGGGAAGTTGGCCCACGGGCAGGTCCGCGGGCAATCTGCGCCCCCATGTTGCCCCCGGGGAGCGAGCGAGAGGAGCGGCGCCGGGCGCGGAGCTCCGATCCGCTGGTCGCCCTGTCGCGGCTGCTCGACGCCGCCCGCCGCTCCGGGCCCGTCGATACCCTGGCGATCGCCGACGATACCGGCTGCCTGGTGGCAGGCGCCGGTCGCGCTGCCGACTGCGCCGAGCTCGCCGCCCTGGCGCCGCTCTTCGACGGAGCGCCGGAGCCGGCCAACGACGTGACCCCCACCCGCCTGCAGGTGCTGGCCCGCAGCACCGAGGTCCGGCGGTTGTCGATCGACGGGATCGCGGTCCTGATCTGCGGCCAGGGAGCCGAGCCGGGCCTGGGAGCGGCGCTCTCGAGCGCAGCAGCGGGCTCCGAGCGCATCCTGCGCGAAGGCCGCCGGCAGCCACGCTGAGCCGGACTTGTCCGGCACCGACGGGACCGCTAGACCGTCACCCGCATGCGGAACTTCGTGGACCTGCACTGCCACTGGATCGCGGGCATCGACGATGGTGCTCGCTCGGTGGATGAAGGCCTCGCGATGCTCAAGGGGCTCAGACGGATCGGTTTCGATCTGGTCGTGGGCACGCCGCACATGCGCCCGGGCATGTTCGACAACACCGCGGCCGATCTGAAGGCGGCGTTCGAGCGCATGCAACCCCATCTACAGGGCGAAGAGCTGCCCGAGGTCGCGCTGTCGAGCGAGCACTACTTCGACGAGATCGTGTTCGCCCGGCTGATGGAGCAGCAGGCCCTGCCGTACCCCGGCACGCGCGCCGTGCTGCTCGAGTTCTACGAGATCGACTTTCCCCCGAGCATCGAGCATCGGTTGTTCGATCTGAAGCAGCGACGGCTCACGCCGGTGATCGCGCATCCCGAACGGTACCGCTGCATCTGGCGCTCGCCGGAGACGCTGGAGCGTCTGGTGGACATGGGCTCGGGCGCGCTGCTCGATAGCGCGGCGCTGGTGGGGAAATACGGGCGCAAGGTGAAGAAATGCGCGGAGGAGCTGCTCGAACGGGGGCTCTACCACGCGGCCTGCAGCGACGCGCATCGTCCCGCGGACGTGGACGAGGTGGAAAAGGGCATGGCGCGGATCGAGAAGAAGTACGGCGCCGACGAGCTGGATTTCCTGTTCAGGGAAGGGCCGCGCGCGCTGCTCGAAGGGCGACTGCCGGAATGACCTCCAGCGCGGACGACCGGCCCGCAATCGACAGCGTTGACAGCCCGGGTGGCACAACGGAAAGTGCGCCGCACGCTCCCTTGCCCAACGCCCCTTCCAGCCGCTCCCCGGAGCCGGCAGCCAGCCCCGAAGTCCTTTCCGCAGCGGCGACGCCGACGCGGACCGGCTGGCTGAAGCGCCACCGGCTCAAGCTCGCCGCGTCACTGGTGATGGGCGGCGTGTTCGCGTGGATCCTGCACGAGGGCGCGCTGCCGCTATGGCCCTCCAAGCAGGCCTTCGCGGCGGTGCGCTGGTGGACGGTTGGCGCGTACGTGGCGCTCTGGTGCGTGGTGCACATCATCCGTGGCGCGCGCTGGAGCCTGCTCCTGACGCCGGTGCACCGCGTCCCCTTGCGGCGCGTGATGGCGGTGGCGTGGATGGGCTTCCTGGCCACCGCGGTGCTGCCGTTCCGCGCCGGCGAGGTGGTGCGGCCAGTACTGATCCGCAAGAAGGGACACCTGACCGGCTGGGCCGCCAGCGGCACCGTGGGCGCGGAGCGGGTCTGCGACGGCTTGTTCCTGAGCGCGCTCCTGTTCCTGTCGCTGCAGATCGCCAAGCCGCTCGACCCCCTTCCTGCTCGTATCGGCGATCTGCCCGTGCCGGCCTCCGTGGTACCCAGCGCGGCGTATTCGGCACTGCTGCTGTTCGCGGTGGCGTTCGTCGTGATGGGGATCTTCTACTGGCGGCGCACCTGGGCCCGGCGCATGAGCGAGCGGGTGGTCGGCC
Organism: uncultured delta proteobacterium; assembly: GCA_963826085.1. Taxonomy (GTDB): domain Bacteria; phylum Myxococcota_A; class Polyangia; order Polyangiales; family Polyangiaceae; genus CAWDXG01. The sequence continues at coordinate 214,405 of CAWGVN010000004.1, forward strand.
TCGTCTCCAAGCCGCTCGCGCATTGGCTTGCCGATCGCGTGGAGCAGATCGCCGACGGGCTGAAGTTCCTGACGCAGCCCCGGTACACGATTCCGTTCGTCGCCACGACAGCCGTCTACTGGCTCCTGAACGCCGCATCAGCGTGGCTTCTGGCGTGGGGCTGCGGCTTTTCGTCGATCACCTACGCGCAGGCCTTCGTGAACATCGGCGTCCTGGCGCTGGGGATCCTGCTGCCGAATGCGCCCGGGTTCTTCGGAGCTTTCCAGATTTCGATCTACGCCGGCTTTGCCATGTACTTCAGCCCGGCGCAGGTGGTGGGACCGGGCTCGGTGTTCGTGCTGCTGGTGTACGCGTCCCAGCTGGCGATCACGTTCGTTTTCGGCGTGGGCTCGATGCTGGCCGAGCGGACCAGCCTCAAGGAGTTCCTCGCCGCCGAGCCCGTCGACCTCGAACAGGCCGCGGGCTAGTCTCACCGCCCCTCGAGCACCCCGACGCCGATTCGCTTCGCTCATCGCGGGCTCGCTGTCGCTCGCCGAATAGCCTGGAATTTGGCCGCAGGGGGCGGGCGGAGCTACGCCGGGAGCATGCGGAGACCCGCAGGACTGGTCGTGCTGGCCGTGTTGGCCATGATCGGCGCCGGGCTTTTCGGCTCGACGGACGCCGAGGCGCGCGTCGAGGCCGACTCGCACTACTCGAAGACCCAGACGTTCAACACGGCGCTGCGCTACCTGCGCGTCGACCTGGGCTTCAAGCTGCTGGAGAAAGACGAGGACGCCGGCTACCTGCTGTTCAACTACGTTCCGCCGGGCGACCCGAAGGACACCTGCAAGGGCTCGATCGAGGTGATCAAGACGCGGGACGACGTGAAGGTCTTCGTCCAGATCCCGAAGATGCCCCAGTATCACGAGGTCGTGCTGCGCGACGGCCTGATGCACAAGCTGCGCGACGAATACGGCGATCCCCCGCCGCCGCCGAAGCACGACACGCCGCCGGCAAAGCCCCCGGGCGACGCGGGCGCGGACGGCGGCTGAGCGCCGTCTACTCCCCCTTGTCGAGCGCAGCCTGCGCCTGCCGCCTGATGTAGTCGTGGCAGCTCCGGCCCTTGGTCGGCGGCGGCGCGGTCGGACACAGCTCCTGCGCGCAGGGCACGTAGCGCGAGTCCGGCTGGCCATGCGCGAGCGTGGAGAGCACGCTGCATGCGTTGTCCTGGTCGCCGGCTTCCTTCGCCAGCAGCGCCTCGTCCCACAGCGCATCGTCCTTGCGCAGACTCGTCGGGTGATCGGTCCAGACCTTGTGGAAAGCGCGGCGCGCAGCAACCGGGTCGTGGAGCTTGTCGCGGTACAGGATCGCGATTTGCATCTGGGCCTGATCCATACGCGGCCGCTCGTAGCTGCCCTGCATGCTGGACGGCTCCTGCTGCTTCAGCATGAGCTGGAGATCGGCGATGGCGCCCTTGTAGTTGCCGAGCTTCTCGTCGTCGACCGATGCGCGGTACAGCGCGTCATCCCAGTAGGCGCCGTACGGATAGGGAAAGCGCTTGGCGGTGTACAGGTAGCGATCGCGCGCAGCCTGCGTGCGTCCGGCCTCGTCCAGATATCTGGCGTAGAAGTAGTGGAGTCGCTCGGACAGCTCGCTCTTGTCGAGCTTCGGGATCAGGCGATCGAGCTCGGCGAGCGCCGCCGCCGGACCGCCCTGCTGGTCGGCGTGGATGAGCACGCGGTGCAGCGCACTGTCGGCCGGGCCGGAGCGCGGGTAGTCGAGCATCACCTGCTCCAGCAGGTGATAGCCCTTGGCGCTGTCGCCGTGCTCGACTTCGATCACCGCCTTGTCGTAGGCGGCGCGCGCCGCCCGCCCGCTGTGCGGCGCGAGCTCCAGCAGCTGGTCGTACGCAGCCTCGGCCTGCGGATAGCGGCCCGCACGGTCCAGGCTCGCGCCGACACGGTAGAGCGCCTCGTCGCGGTTGCGGGGTTCCTTCGCTTGACGTGCGGCTTCGCGCCAGTGCTGCGCAGCCTCGTCGTAGCGCCCGGAGCTGTAGGCGCGTTCGGCGGCGCCACGCGCCTCGAGGTAGGGCCGCGGCAGCGTCGGCGCGCAGGCCAGAGGGAGCAGCGCCAGGAGCAGCGCCGCGCGTCTCAAGCGCTGGCCTCCGCGATCGCCTGTACAAGCTCCCCGGCGGCACGGCGCGCCTGCTCGTGCGAGATATCGAGGTGCGTTACGCCGCGCAGCGCGCGTGGCGCAATCGACGAGATGAGCACGCCGCGTTCGCGCGCCGCTTCGATCACGGCATCGGCGCGCGCGCGCTCGAGCACGATGTTGACGATGTTCGTCTCCACCGCTTCCAGGTCCACGCGCGCGCCGGGCGCCGCGGCGACGATCTCCGCGACGGCGCGCGCCGCGCGGTGGTCGTCCGCCAACCGCTCGCGGTGGTGCTCGAGCGCGTAGAGCGCGCCGGCAGCCAGTATGCCCGCCTGCCGCATGCCGCCGCCGAGCATCTTGCGGAAGCGATGCGCGCGGCCGATGAGCTCTTCGGATCCGGCCAGTGCGGAGCCGACCGGCGCGCCGAGCCCCTTGGAGAAACACACGCTCACCGTGTCGAACGGCGCGGCGAGCTCGGCGACGGAAAGGCCGCTCGCAACCGACGCGTTCCACAGCCGCGCACCGTCCAGGTGCAGGGCGAGCCCGCGCTTCCGCGCGCGCTCCGCGATCGCCAGCACGCGCTGCTGCGGAAAGACGCGGCCACCGGCACGGTTGTGCGTGTTCTCCACGGCAACCAGCGAGCTGTGCGGCAGGTAGTACGCCGGCGGCTTGAGCGCTGCTTCCATCTCGTCGGCGTCGAACAGCCCGCCCTTCCCTGCCACCGCGAACTGCACGCCGCTCCAGGCGGCGCCGGCGCCGGACTCGTACCAGGCGCAGTGCGCGCCCTCGCCGATGATCACCTCGTCGCCGGGGCGCGTGTGCACGAGCAGCGCGATCTGGTTGCCCATCGTGCCGGAGGGCACGAACAGCGCGCGCTCCTTGCCGGTAAGCTCTGCAACGCGCCGCTCGAGCTCGAGCACGGTCGGGTCCTCGCCGTACACGTCGTCGCCCACCTCGGCGCGCGCCATCGCCTCGCGCATCGCAGCCGTCGGCCGCGTCACCGTGTCGGAGCGGAGATCGATGAGGTCCATGCCCGAACCCTAGCTCGAATGTGGGGCGGGGGGGATCCACACGAAGGGCTGAAGGGCCGAAGGTCTTCTGGGGGTCGAGGGATGAAGCGGTACCGGACGGCTCATCCAGAGTCTGCGCCGCCCAGATCTCTGGATGAGAAGCGCTCTTCCGCACCGGTGCGCGACCCCAATCCCCTTCCGATCTTCCTGTGCCCACCCTCTCTGTGCCGGATGCCGACGTTCAACCGCGCGCGTCGAGCCCCGCGAGCATCAGCTCGTACGCCACGATCTGCACGGCCTGCGCGAGGTTCACGGACGGCTGGGGGGCTGCCATGGGGATGCGGACGCGCTCGTGCGACAGCGCCAGGTCGGCCTGCGACAGGCCGGTCTTCTCGTTGCCGAACACGAAGGCGAGGCTCTCGCCGCGGCCGGTCGCGAGCGAGGCCACGCGCGCCGCCTCGCGCGGCACCAGCACGCCCGAGACGCCGCGGCGGGAGGTCGTGGCGAAGACCAGATCGACGCCGTCGACGGCCTCGGCCAGCGTGTCGCACAGGCGAGCCGCTTCCAGCACGTCCAGCGATTTCACGGCCATCTTGCGCGCCATCTCGTGCTCCGGCGACGCGAGCCGCCCCGGCTTGACCAGCACGAGCTGCGAGAAGCCCATGGTCTTCAGCGCGCGGGCCGCCGCGCCGACGTTTTCCGGATAGTGCGGGCCGACCAGCACGAAGCGCGCGGCGTCGTGGATGGGCAGGTGCAGCCGCGCCATCAGGCGTATCGCTCGCGCAGGCCCCAGGCGATGCGCGTCGCCATCGACATTACCGGCTCCTGCGAGTTGACGCCGATGCTGGTCGGCAGCACCGAGCCGTCCGCGACGAACAGGCCGCGCGTGCCGAAGCACTCGCCGCTTTGATCGACTACGCCGCGCCGCGCGTCGTTCGCCATGCGCGCGCTACCCAGCGGATGGAACGCCATGCACTCGATGCGCCGCGCGTCGATCTTCATGCGCTCGACCTTCAGCGCATCGTCCATGGAGCGGATGGGCGGCACGCCGAACACCGGCGCGTACACCTCGCGCGCGCCGGCCGCGAAGGCGATCTCCGACAGGATCGTGAAGGAGCGGCGCAATCGCCTCAAATCGTCCCGCACCATGTTGTAGCTCAGCATCGGCTCGCGCGTGCCGATGCCGGGGCGCACCACCCCGCCGCCCTGGTCGTGGATCATCGCACCGAAGATGCCCATGTACGGCATGGTCTCGATGCGGCGCCGGAGCGAGGGCCCCACGCCCGGGAACGCGCCGGCCAGCACGTTCACCGTGCTGTACACGCCGACCAGCGTGATGCCGTCGTCGTGGAAGTGATCGCTATACACCGACTGCAGCGCGCCGTTCCAACCGTCGAGCCGGTCGTCGAACAGCGCCGCGACGCGCACCGCGGGGTGCAGCGTGATGTGGCGTCCCAGATCCGGGCCGGAGAGCCCCGACGCGGCGAGCAGACCCGGCGTGTGGATCGTCCCGCAGGCGACGACCACGAGCGGCGCGCGCACGCGGAAGCGATGGCCCGGCGCGCCCAGCTCGCCGCCCAGCATCCGCCCCTCGACGCCGGCCGCCCGATCGCGATCGAACAGCACGCGTTCGACCAGCGCGTCGGACACCACGCGAGCGCCGTGCTCGACCGCGGTGGGCAGGTAGGCCACGTCCACGCTCATCTTCGCGCCCTTGGGGCAGCCGAAGTTGCAGCGCGCGTTGCCTTCGCAGCCGTCCGTGTTGCGCCTCAGCGAATGCATCGGGATGCCGAGCTCGCCGGCGCCGTCCACGAAGCGCTGCGTCGAGCGCGAGCGGAGTGCCTTCGGGACCTCGCCGATGTGGCAGCGGCGTTCGACCTCCGCGTAGGCGCCCTCGAGCCCGCGCTCGCCCAGCTCGTCGAGGCCGAGCTCGCGCTCCCAGTGATGGTGCACGTGCGAAGGGATGCGGAAGCACACGCCGCCGGTCATCACGCTGCTGCCGCCCACGCAGCGCCCCGCCATCAGCGCGATGATCGGCGTCTGCCCCAGGCCGAGCGCCGCGATCATCCCCGACTCGCGGCCCAGCCGGCGCAGCGACTCGCTGGGACGGAACGCGCCGTACTCCTCGGGGCGGTAGTACGCGCCCTCCTCGAGCACGATCACCTCGAGCCCCGCTTCTGCGAGCGTCGCGGCGATGACGGCGCCGCCCGCGCCCGATCCGACGACGACCGCGTCGGCACCGATGTCGAAGCCGCGCTCGAGCCGCCGGCCCTGGACGATGCTTTCCGACGCGGCGATGTCGCTCATGTCCCCTCGGCAGGCGCGGCCGGCAACCTGCGCCGCGCCGCAAGGTCGCCGCGGTCGAAACCCGTCGCGGCAAGCTCGGGATCATCCTCGTAGCCGTGGATGCAGATGCTTACCTTGAGCCCGGCCAGCAGCGCCGCGAGCAGACCAAAGCGCGTGCGCTCGACGCGTTCGAGATAGGCCACGCGCCGCGCGATCGGCAGCCGGCTCATGCGCGACAGCGACAGCAGATAGAACAGCGGCAACCACTCGAGCAGAAACAACCCGACCCGCCACACGCGCTGGGCCTGCGGGCTGGCCGCGCCGATCATCAGGTCGACGCCTTCCACGGTGCGCTCGGTCAGCTCCGGCGACGCCGGCACGATCCGTCCGTCGTCGTCCGTGTCGGCCAAGACGCCCTCGACGAGCGCCACGGCCACGCGCCGCGTGCGCGGACTGAGCGCGCGCCGTCCCCAGTCACGATCGCTGGCGTCAGGACCTGGTGTTCGTTGCATGGGATAGTCCGGCGAGCGACAGCGAGCCCGCGCCGAGCATAGCGAGGCGCGTCGGGGGTCCGGGGGCGGTGAGCCCCCGGCGGAGGATTACGGCGGGGGTGGGTGGGTGGGATGAAACGAGTGGCGCTTGTCCGTGCGCGCGCAGCGGAAGCCGAGCCAGGGGCGCCGCACGTTCGGCTCGGCCTCGCGGCGGGACGCGCCGCGCAGCCACGGCACGCCCGACTCGTAGCTGCCACCGCGGATCACGCGGTCGCCGCCGGGGCTCGACTTCGGACCCCTGGGATCGACCGCCGCGCCCTCGGGATAGCTGTCCGCGTAGCGATCCGCGACCCACTCCGACACGTTGCCGGCCATGTCGAGAAAGCCGTCGGGCGTGCGTCCCGACGGATACGATCCGACCGGAGCCAGCTCGGCATAGCCGTCGCCCGGATCCGTCGGCGACTGGCCGAGGCGGCCGTGGTTCGAGACGTGCGAGTTGTAGAGATTGCCCCACGGAAAGCGCCGCCCGGCAACGCCGCGCGCTGCCCGTTCCCACTCAGCCTCGGTCGGCAGCCGCGCTCCGCGGAAGCGGCAGTAGTCGTCGGCGTCCTGCCAGGTGACGAGCGACATCGGGAAGTCCGGCCGGTCGAAGCGCGTCGCCCCCTGGGAGAAGTGCACGGGCCGACAGCGATGCAGCGCCACGCAGCGCTGGTAGGCGGCCACGGTGACCTCGGTGCGGTCCAGCCAGAACGCGGAGAGCGTGACCTTGTGGCGGGGCATCTCGTTCGAGAACAGCATCTCGTTGCAGCGCATGCGGTCGCCCAGCGGCTCGCGCGTGCACTCGAGCACCGCCTCCAGCACCTCCGTGGGCGTGGAGCCCATGTAGAAAGTGCTCTTCGGCACGCGGATCATGGTCGAGGCGGGTGCGCGCAGCGTGGCCACGCCGCCGCTGAGCGCACGTTCGGCAGGACCGTCGCCGCCCGCCCAGGGATCGAACCCGTTGTGGCGCGCAGTCTCGGCGCGCCCCGGCGTAGGCAGCGCCAGGCCGAGCAATGCCGCCACCATTAGCGGCGGCACTGCGCGTCTGAACGCCGACCTGCCCAGCGCTTCTCCTCAGCCTACGGGCACTGCGAAGAGCAGCTGCTCGTGATGCAGTTGGCCATGGCGTTATGCTCGTTCACCGCGGTCTGGGTCAGACACTGGCCGCAACTCTGCTGGGCGCAAGCGCTGACGTCCGAAGCATTGGCGCAATTCTGGGCGACACAGGCCTCGAGACCCGCGCAGCCGGGATCGCCGAAGCAGCCGTTGACCTGCGAGCAGCAACTGCCCGTCACGCAGGTCGTGCAGGGACCACCGTTACCGGTGCCGTCGAAGTCGATCTGGTTGCAGGTCGCGGTCTGGCCGTTGCAGGTGCCGCCGCCACCGGAGCCGCCCGCGCCCGAGCCGCCGAAGCCCGAACCGCCAGCACCGGAGCCGCCGAAGCCCGAACCGCCGGCGCCCGAGCCACCGAAGCCCGAACCGCCGGCGCCGCTACCACCCTGGCCGCTGCCGCCCTGGCCGCTGCCGCCCTGGCCGGAGCCACCGGTGCCGGAGCCGCAGGCGGTGAGGCAGGCCTGCGCGGTGCCGCCATTGCACATGCAGTTGTCGAAGCAGCCCGTGCACTTGTTGCAGGTGCCGTTGCTGCAGCCGGGCGTACCACCACCCGAGCCCCCGGCGCCGCTGCCGCCCTGGCCGTTGCCACCTGTGCCCGTCGAGCCGCAGACCGCGGTGCACTGGGCAGCGCCGTTCACGCAGGTGCACAGCGCGCAGTTACCCTGGCACTGCTGGCAGTCGGGGTTCGTCGTGCAGCCGGGGCTCCCGATGTTGCCCGCCGACCCACCAGAACCGCCGAAACCACCCCCGCCGGAGCTGGTGGTGGCGCAGGAAATCATCGCCGGGCCCGCCAGCGCGACAGCGAACAACAGACCAAAGATATTCGAAGCAGTTCGGATCTTCACCGGAGCCTCCTCGGAAGAAACGCGGCCTCTAGCCGCCCAAGAGCGCTGGGAGCATAGCGCGTTCCCGGTTCCCTACCACCCGCCGGAGGATGTGGCCCCCCGACTGGAAATCTGCAGGCGGGCGGCGAAGGATTCCGCCGCCCGCCTCGTTGTACGCCCGAAAGGAGCTAGATGCCCCCGTCGGTGCTGCCGCACTGACTGGCGCAGCTTCCCTTCAGACAGGTGCCGATCGCGTTGAACTCGTTGATCACGTTTCCGCCCATGCACTGGCTGCAGTTCTGCTGGGCGCAGGTCTGCAGGTCCGTGGCGTTCGCGCAGTTGGTGTTCAGGCAGTCGTTGAAGCCGACACACGCCGGATCACCGAAGCACGCGCTGATCTGCGTGCAGCAGCTGCCCTGCGCGCAAGTCGTGCAAGGACCGATGCCGCCGTCGGCAGTCTGATCGAACGCGACGTGCGTGCAGTCGGTCGTCTGCGAGGACGGGCACGTGCCGCCGCCACCTGTGCCACCGGTGCCGGTGCCGCCGGTGCCGGTACCGCCGGTGCCGGTACCGCCGGTGCCGGTGCCGCCCGTGCCGGAGCCGCCGGTGCCGGTGCCGCCGGTGCCGGTGCCGCCGGTGCCGGTGCCGCCCGTGCCGGAGCCTCCGGCGCCGGTCGCGCCGGTGCCGCCCGAGCTGCCACCCGTGCCGCCCGTACCGCTGCCGCTGCTGGTCGTGGAGCAACCAGCCGCAACAAGCGAAACGACACCGACTGCTGCAAAGAGTTTGACAAGCTTCATCGTGGTCCTCCGTTGCTTGGCTCCGGCGAATGGAGTTGATCTGCGGAGCCGCGAAGCTCGATTCGTCTACTTTCTCCGGGATGGCCGGTCAAGGACCGGCGTCACCGGGACTGCGTCTTGCTGTCGCTTTTGTGTGACCGGAGCGCGCCGTTTCCACCGTCACGACCGTTCTCCGTTGGGGCTGTACCCGACGCGGGCACGGCGCCCGACGCGTCGCCTCCCTCGTCCGCTCCGGCATCGGTTGCCGCATCGTCCGCGCTACCCGCGTCCAACGCCTTCTGCGAATGCTTTGCGTGCTTCGAGCGATGGTGGTGATGCGGCGGCGGTCGTTCCGCAAGCCATGCAACGGGATGCGCGTCGCGCGTCGCGTCGGGTGGCGCGCTCGCGATCGCCTGCACCGGCGCGCGCAGATGGGCCGTGATCTGCAAAGCAGCGATCGCAAGCAGTGCGCCCACCGCTGCGCCGCCGAGAGCAACGCGCGTCGTGTGCGTTTGTTTCTCGTGCTCCCATGACTCGCGGTGATATTCGTCCGGCAGCGTCGGCATCGCGAGCCGCGCCGACGAGAGCTCCAACGCTTCGGCCAGGGCGCGCCCGAAATCCTCGCAGCTCGGAAACCGCGACTTCGGGTTCTTCGACAGCGCGCGCGCCAGAACCGTATCGACGTGCGGATCGAGACCGCACACGGCGGCGATCCCCGGCGGTTCGTCCGTGGAGATGCGCGACGCGACCGCGACCGCGTCATCGCCCGGGAAGGCACGACGCCCACTGATGCCTTCCCACATCGTGGCGGCCATGGAGAACTGGTCGCTGAGCGGCGAGAACTTGCCGTTGGAGATCGACTCGGGAGCGCTGTATGCGGGCGTGCCGAGCAGACCGCCGTCGCGGGTCAACGTCGAGTCGGGAACGCGCGCGATGCCGAAGTCGGCGATCTTGGCGCCGGTGCGCGCGAGGATGATGTTCTCCGGCTTGATGTCGCGATGGAGCACGCCGGCGGTGTGCGCCGTGGTCAGTGCGTCGCCGATCTCGCGCGCAACCTTCGCCGCCGCCGCGGGCCCGAGCGCTCCATGACCCAGCTTGTCCTTGAGCGTCTGGCCCTCGACGTACTCGAACACCAGGTACAGCCCCAGCTCCGGATCCTCCCCCATGTCGAAGAGCGCCACGATGCCGGGGTGCGCGACCCGCGCGGAGGCGCGCGCCTCCTGGCGCATGCGCTCGATCAACGCCTGCCGCTGCTCCGGCGGGATGCCGAGATCGTTGCGCAGCAGCTTGACTGCCACGTCGCGGTCCAGAACCGGGTCGTGTGCAAGGAGCACGCGTCCCATGGCTCCCTGGCCGAGAAGCCGGACGATCCGGTATCGGCCAATCCGTTCGGGGAGCTGCTCCTGGGGGTCCATCGTACGCGTTCACGACCTCGGAAAGCCCGCTCCGCCAGCTCGGCCCGCCGGCGCAGGCTTCGGCGAGCACCGAAGCGGAACGTACATGTAGTACGTGAGCATTCGGAGCGCAGCCGAAACAAGCCGCCGGGCCGAGATCGCGGGGCGTCCTGACAACTGGCAAGGCCTGAGCGCGTGCGGGTCCATCAGCCGATCGGGGGGGGCATCGGGGGACCCTCATCTATCGCCGACGCCGCCCGCGCGCCAACCGTTTCGTCGCGTGGCGGGTAGGTGGGTGGGACTAGTCGTCCTCGAAGTCGTCGTCGATTTCCTCGTCGAGCTCCTCGTCTTCGTCTTCGTCCTCGTCCTCTTCCTCGTCGTCGTCCTCGCCCTTGAAGTCGGTTTTGAGGTCGATGCCGACCTCGCCGAGCTGGGTCTCGAGCAGCTCCATCAGCTCGTCGATGTCGTCGCCGCTCCACTCGTCGATGACGTCGGTGAGGAACTCGAAGAAATCGCCGTTGTCGAGCCGGCGCTCGATCTCCTCGACCTGCTCCTCGGTGAACGCCTCGAGGATGTCCTCGCGCAGGGATTCGGTGTCGCCTTCCTCGATCGCCTCCTGGGCCGAGAGGCGGATCTGCCGGACTGCGCGTCTGTCGAGGTAGATATCCATCTAGTCGTGCTCTCTTGGGACCTCGCCCCGCCTTTAGACGATGCTTTGGCGCAGAGTCAAGGCCCGCACAGAAGGCCCCGATCCGGAGGGCCTAGGCGCACGTCCCCGGCGGCGGTACACAGTCCTCGTGAGATGGCCACGGCTTGTCGCGCTGTCTATCGGGCTGGGTTCGCTTCTGGCGCCCCGGCCGGCGGCGGCCGCACCGCCGCGCCCGCCACCCATCAACTTCCACTACGCCCAGTACGGTGTGGCTATCGCGACCGAAACCGTGGCTTCGGCGGGTGGGGTCTGCCCATCTGGCGCCACCACGCCGTGCATTCTCGGCTCCGGAGGCGGCCTGGCCATCCGGGTCGGCTACCGCTCGCGCGGGCGCTGGTACGTCGGGGGCGCGTACGAGTTCTCGCGCCATGACTCGTCGAACCTCCTGCGCCTGGCCATCCTGCAACAGCTCCGCGGGGAATTCCGCTACTACGCCGACGTAGGAAACCGGCTCACCCCCTACGCCGCAGGAGGCCTCGGAGCTGCGCTCTATGGCAACGAGTGGGGCACCGAGACCGGCGGCGTGGTGACGTCGATCGGGGGCGGGGTCGAATACCAGCTCAGCCGCACGACGATGATCGGCGCCGCGCTGGCCTATAGGCCGCTGCTGCTCCGCGGCTGGACCGACAAGGCCGGCCAGCGCCGCGCCGACCAGCTGCTGGGTTTCGGGGTCGCGCACATCATCGCGCTGGAGCTCATCCTGGAGGTCCGGGATCCGCTGCCGCGCTGGTAGGGAGGAGGGCGCCGGGGGCCTCTCTGGTGCTCCCGCGCACGACGCGCTTGACGCGGCGCTATCCACAGGGTTCCCCTTCGCGTCGTGAGGTGCGATCGGTGCGGCCGGGACAACCCGGACCATCTGAGGTTCTGCCAGGACTGCGGCAATAGCCTCGCCGGTCCGGTTGCGGAGGCGACGCCGCCCCGTGGCGTGGAGCTCGACCGCAAGTCCGCGGCGCCCGCCTTCGACGGAGGCAGCACCGTCCGGATCCACTCCCGGCCCTCCGCGCCAGACTTCGACTTCACGCCTCGCGAAGAGGATCTTGCGCCGGGGGCGACCTGCGGCAATTGCGGCGTCCTCAATCCCCTGGACAGCCGCTTCTGCTCCGAGTGCGGTTCGTCGCTGGGCGTCGCGCAGGCGGAGCCCGCGCCGATGCCAGCTCCCGCCGCGCAGGCGCCCGCTCCGGCTCCGCCCGCCAACCCGCTCGTGGCCGCGCCGGTGGTCGACATCGCCGCGTCGGGCGCGGCCGCGGGGAACGAGCCGCCCGTCGTCTGTGGCCGCTGCCGCGGCAGCAACTCGCCGCACATGAGCTTCTGCCAGTACTGCGGCGCACGGCTCGGCGACCAGCCGCCTCCGCCCGTCGTCCTGGGCCCCGTGTCGGCCCCGCGCTCGAGCACCAGCCCCGAAGCACCGGCGGCGCGGCCTCCCCCAACGCACCGGGCCGCGGGGTCGCCCGAGCCGGCGCCGGCGCCCGGGCCCGTGGCGCCCGCGCTGGGGCCACCGTCCGCGGGGCCGGCCGCCACCACGGACCGCTTCGCGCCCGCGGAGCTGCCCGGGCGCCCGGCACGGCTGGTGGTGATCGCCCAGGACGGCACCCCGGGGCGCGACTACGCTCTGGTGGAGCCCCAGACCGATATCGGCCGCGAAGAAGGCACGGTCCTGCTTCCCAACGACCCCTACGTTTCCCCGCGCCACGCGCGGGTTTTCCGCCGTGACGGCCGGTTTTTCGTTCGAGACCTGGACTCCGTGAACGGGGTCTACGTGCGCCTTCGCGGGCCCGCACGACTGGAGCACGCCGACTTGGTGTTGATAGGCCTTGAGGTGTTAAGGTTCGAGGTCGTGAGCGACGCGGAGATGGGACTCGGCCCTGCTGCGGAGAGAGGCGCACAGATCTTCGGGTCGCCGGCATCACCACGATTTGCGCGCCTGTGCCAGCGCACGGTAGAAGGCGTCACTCGAAATGTCTTCTACCTATCGGCCGACGAGACGGTGATCGGGCGCGAAGCCGGCGATATCGTCTTCACGAGTGACCCGTTCATGAGCCGCCGCCACGCCCTGATCCGCCGCGACAGCTCGAACGTGTTCACGCTGCAGGATCTCGGGTCCTCGAACGGAACCTATCTGGCGATCCGCGGTGAAGTGGCGTTGGACGCGGGCGACCACGTCCGCATCGGCCAACACCTGTTCCGGCTCGAACGTTCGAGTCGAACGGGCAGGAAACCCGATGAGCGACGACGGGAAGGCGATCCGCGTCAATCTGTTCGGGCGCACCGACGTTCGGACAGATCCGGGAGCACAACGAGGACAACTTCCTCGTCGCCGATCTGACTCGCAAGAGCCGCAGCCTGATGGAGGCTGATCGGAACCAGGTGATCGGCGAGCGCGGAACCGTGCTGGGCGTTTGCGACGGGATGGGCGGCGCGGCGGCCGGCGAGGTCGCGAGTCAGCTCGCCGTCGACATCATCTACGAGAAGCTCGCGGCGGGCGACGCCCCGGCCGACCACGACGATCTGGCTCGGCGGCTGGTCTTCGCGGTGGAAGAAGCGGGGATCCGCATCTTCAACGAGGCGCGCGCGGACCGTACCCGCCGCGGCATGGGGACCACCTGCACGATCGCAGCCCTGATGGACTCGCGGCTTTTCCTCGCCCAGGTGGGCGACAGCCGGGCCTACGTGCTGCGCAAGGGCGAGCTGGTGCAGGTGACGCGGGACCAGTCCCTGGTCAACCAGCTCATCGAGGCAGGCCAGCTTACCGAGGAAGAAGCGGAGACCTTCGAGCACAACAACATCATTCTCCAGGCGCTCGGCACGGCCGAAACGGTGCAGGTCGACCTCACGTACGTCGACCTCCTGCAGGGCGACAAGCTGCTGCTGTGTTCCGACGGGTTGTCCGGCATGATCCGCGGCGACGAGATCCGCGAGGTGCTGGGCAGCGTCGAGGATCCGCTCGAAGCGTGCAAGGTGCTGACCGAGCGCGCGAACCTGGCCGGCGGCCACGACAACATCACCGTCATCGTCGCGCGCTTCGACGGCGAGGGCCTGGCGGCACCCAGCGAACAGGACGAGCCGCTGAAGTACAGGAAGTACGCGCTGCCCGAGGTGATGAACGCCGAGGCCACGGTGCGCGCGAGCCCGCTCAGCGCCGAGCAGGTAGAAACCCCGGCGCCCAGCGAGGAGGCGGCGCGCGAAAGCCGCAAGCTCCGCGTGGCGCACACGATGGTCGGCATGACATCGCCGGCGGCCGAGGAGACTCCCACCGAGCCCGCCAAGCCGCCATCGGAACACCCTCCACCTCCCGCGGCGGCGCCCGCGACCGTGTACAACCCGGACGAGGATCCGGTACAGATCCCCACAACGGGACTGCCTCCGCGTCTGGTGGGCACGCTGGTGCTCACCGCGCTGCTTCTCGTCGCAGTGACCGGCTACGTGGTCCTGCGCTGAGTCCCGGGCATCATGCGCCACGCGCTGCGGCGGATCCTGTGGATCGTGCCGACGCTCGTCGTGATCTCGATCGCCTCGTTCTGGCTCCTGTCGGTGACGATCGGCTGGACGCCCGCCGCCGAGCCGGGTGCCGACCCAGCTGCCGCCCGCCAACGCCTCGAGAAGCTGCCCCTCTTCTTCAACACCAATCCGGAGAACGTCCACGATCTCGCCGCCGCGGACGTGAGAGCCATCGCAGCGGGAGGCCCCGGGGCCCGCTCGGCACGGATCGATCTGGCCCGCCTGGGCGGAGCGGCGCTGCCGCACATCCTGCCCACCCTGGATGCCCTGCCGCCGGAAGGCCGTGCGCGCGTGGCGTTGGCCCTGGCGCCCGTGGCGCGCCGCATGGGCGTCGGCAGCCCGGAAGAGCTCGGCGTACCGGAAAACGCCGTGGTGTTCTGGACGCGCTACTGGCAGGAACGAGCGATCGATTTCCGGCCCGCCATCGTGCGCAGGCTCGTGGAGCGCGTGGCGCAGCGCTCGTCGCTGATGCGCCGCGAAGACATCGAGAGGCTCGACACGTTCGCGCTGCCCGAGCTGATCGGCGAGCTAGGCACCGTGGAAACGCAAGAGGACGCCGAGCGGGTGCAGCGGTTGAGCGCGCTGGCCGCGCACGTGACGGGACTTCCGTGGACGCTGGGGGACAAGGTCACAGTCCCTGGAGCGCGCAGCGTGGCAGCGCGCTGGCGACAATGGTGGTCGCTCGACCGTTCGCGCTTCGTGACTTTCGATGGTCCGTCGCGCGTCAGCGCGATGCTGGTAGAAACGCAGTACGGCAAGTGGGCCGCCCAGGCCGTGCGCAATCGCCTCGGGGTCTCGATCGACGGAGAGCCGGTGCTCGACGAGATGATCGCGCGTGCACCGGTCACGCTCTTGCTGGTGGGGTCGGGCCTGTTCGGAGGCTACGCGCTGGGGATCCTGCTCGGGCTTCTGGCCGCCGCGGGCGGCGGCCGGCCGCTGGATCGCATCGGCTCCGTCCTGGCCGTCGCGCTCGTCGCCCTGCCGGTCGCAACCCTGGCGGCATCGGCCTCGCCGGGAGCTGGGCAGCGAGGAAGCTACGTCCTGGCCGCCGTCCTTGTGCTGCTGGTCTCGGCGGCTCTGGTGTCGCGCTACCAGCGCGCGGCGACGCTCGGAGCGCTGGACCAGGAGTACACGCGCACGCGCATGGCATTCGGCGCGTCGCGGCTGCGCGTTGCGTTCGGAAGCTTCCGGGCGTCGAGCACACCCGCGGTCTCGCTGCTCGGAGTCGATCTGCCCATGGTGGGCACGACGGCGTTCGTGGTCGAACAGATCTTCCATCTGCACGGCCTGGGGCCCATCACGTTCAGGGCCGTGTCGCAGCACGATCTGCCATGGCTGATGGCGATGGCGTTGCTCGGCGCGCTGGGCGTCGCGCTCGTCCAGATCGGCAGCGATCTGCTCCTCGTGCTGCTCGACCCGCGCATCCGCGCGGCCGACGCGCGCAACCGCGGAGCGTTCGAGTGAATCCGGTCCTGTCCCGACCGGCGGCCCGTGTCGCGCTCGCGTATCTCGCGTTGCTCGTGCTGCTCGCCATGTTCTCGGGCCTTGTCTCGAGCGCGCCGGCTGCCGGCGGCCACGTCATCGGCTATCGGGACGCCATCGCAGCGACGATCGCAGCCACCCGCAACGAGGTCGTGCTGGTGCTCGGCGTCGTGGTGTTCGCGGTGGTCGCCGGCACGCTGCTGGGAGCCGTGGCGGGCTTTGCGTCGCCTTTCGTCGACGCCGTGCTCGCGCGGCTCGTCGAGCTGTCGGGGGCGATGCCGACGCTGGTGCTGCTGGCCATTGCGCTCGGAAGCCGCCGGCTTCCGCCGCTCGTCGCGTTCATCCTCGTGCTGGGCTTGCTCCGGGCGATCCGCATCGCGCGGCTGGTGCGCGGCGAAGTGCTGCGCGTCTCCGGGCAACAATTCGTGATGGCGGCACGCGCCCTCGGGGCGCCGCCCTCCAGGGTGCTCAAGACGCAAATCCTGCCGCACGTGCTCGGTCCGGTTCTGGTGAGCGCGGCGTTCACCGGGGCCGCGGTGGTGGGTCTGGAGTCGGCGCTGGCGCTCGCCGGGATCGAGGCCCCGTCATTCACAAGCTGGGGAACGCTGCTCGGCAGCGGCTCGGGCGCGGCAGTCCTGGCGTGGCCGGCGCTGGCGATCCTGCTGACCACAGGGGCGTTCTACGCGCTGGCCGAGAGCTGCGACGACGCGCTCGCCGTCCGCCGGCGCAGGGCGGCGCAAGCAGATCGCATCAACAAGGCCTCCGGGCGCTTGCGGCGGGCCGCTGGATGACTAGAAAGGCCTCATGACCCTTCAGGCGGTGACCGAGCAGAACTTCGAGCAGGAAATCCTGCAGAGCGAGCTGCCCGTCCTGGTCGAGTTCGGGGCCGAATGGTGCGGCCCGTGCAAGACCGTCGCACCCGAGCTGGAGGCGCTCGCCCACGAGCTCGAGGGCAAGGCAAAGGTCGTCTCGATCGACATCGACCGCGCGCCGCTGCTCGCCAGGGAGATGGGCATCCAGTCCGTCCCCACGTTCGTGGTCTTCCACGAGGGGCGCCCCGTCAACGGCAAGGTCGGCGCGCTCAGGCGGGCGCAGCTCAAGGAGCTGCTGGACCCGCTTTTGCCCCGCGCGGCCGGCGCGCTCAAGCCGGAAGAAGTCGCCGCACTGCTCAAGCAGGGACGCATCAGCCTGGTCGACACGCGCGAGCCGGCGGTGTTCCAGCGCGCGCACATCGCGGGCGCGGTCAACATGCCGTTCGACCAGATCGAGTCGCGACTCGCCGAGCTGCACATGCTGCCGAACCAGCCTGTCATCTACTGCCGCGCTGGGGATCTGACGAAAGACCTCGCCGCCAAGCTCGCGGAGCAGGGCGTGCCCGTCGCGTTCATGGAAGGCGGCGTGCTCGGCTGGGAAGCCGCCGGCTTCAGCCTCGAACGACCAGACTGACGCGATTCGCGGTCGGATCAGAGGGTCTCACACGAAGGCCGAAGGGCCGAAGGATCTCTCGACGGATGGGGAGACGCCTTTCTTTTTCTGGGTCGAGCGTTGGGGCTCGCAGTGCGGCTCGTCCAGAGGATTGGCGCCGCTGTAGGGGTCGCACTCAGGCGTGTGGAGCCAGCTCTCGACCCCCAGGAAACCTTCTGTCCTTCTGCCCTTCGTGTGAAATCCGGATCGTGGCACGACGACCATGACGTGACCGGGCCGTCGAGAATCGTGGCCGGTCATCTAGATGCCGCGGGTGGCGGCTTCGAGGGCGGCGGCGATCACTTCGCGAACCGGTACGCCGGCGGCGCGCGCTCGTTCCGCGCACGCGTCGAACTCCGGCTTGAGCTGCGGCGCGCCGTACGGCCCCTCGCTGATCTTCACAGGGATCGCGCCGAAGCGCGTCTCGACCTCCACCACCCGGCGCGGGCGCTCGGTGCGCGTAACCGGCGTGCGCCTGAGGCCGATCGAGCTCGTCTCGCGCAGCATCACGTCCGCGACGCGGTCGGCGGCGTCGCGCGGCGCAAGCGCCGCGAGCGTCAGGGCGGGACGGCCCTTCTTCATGGTGATCGGCACCGCCCAGGCGTCCAGCGCGCCCGAGGCGAGCAGCGACTCGATGGCATGCGCCGCCAGCTCGCCGGTCATGTCGTCGACGTTCGCCTCGATCACGACGTGCGTGACTTCGCCGTGCGCCCGCGCCGGCTCTGGTGCGCCGAGCACGACGCGCAACGCGTTGGGACGATCGGCAAGATCCTGCGTTCCCCTGCCCCAGCCGATGCGTTCCGGCGCCATCGCCGGCCAACGCTCGAAGCGCGAGACCAGCGCTCCCACGATGGCCGCGCCGGTCGGCGTGACCAGCTCCGCGTCGATGCCCGCGTCGTAGGTCGGAACCCCGCGCAGGCAGCCGACCGTGGCCGGCGCCGGCAGCGGCAGCACGCCGTGCCGGCACTCGACGCTGCCCCGTCCCATCGGAAGCGGCGACGCCACCAGCTCCGCCCCCAGGTACGCGATGCAGGCAGACGCTCCCACGATGTCGACGATGGCGTCGGCCGCTCCCACCTCGTGGAAGTGGACCTCGTCGATCGGAATGCGGTGCACTTCGCTCTCGGCCTGTGCCAGGCGCCGGAACACGCGGCGCGCGAGCTCGCGCGCTTCGGCTTCGAGCGGCGCCTTCGCGAGCAGCGCGTCGATCTCGCGATAGCTGCGCTCGGCGCCGCCCGGCTCGATCAGCACGTCGAACTTCGTCGCGCCGATGGCGCCGGCGTAGGCGCGGCGCAGCTCGAGCCGCACGTTCGCGAGCCCGAGCGGCGCGACGGCGCGCTCCACGACCTCGAATGGCACGCCCAGATCGACCAGTGCCGCGATGGTCATGTCGCCGGCAATGCCGCTGAACGCGTCGAAGAACAGCAGGCGCCCCTTGCCCGCCCCGCGCTCTAGAGGCTCGCGATGCGCCTCGGGCGGCCCTTCTGGATCGCCGTGGTGGTCGTGGCCGTGGTCGTGGTCGTGATCGTGGTCGTGATCGTGGCCGTGGCTGTGGTCGTGATCGTGGGAGTGGCCGTGGCCGTGCGCGTCGCTCACTTCTTGTGCTCCCGCGCGTGCTGGCGCGAGGCAATGCGCACCACGGCCATGGCCGCGCCGAAGCCGTTGTCGATGTTGACGACGGTGACGCCGGACGCACAGCCCGCGAGCATCCCGAACATCGCCGTCAGTCCGCCAAGCGACACGCCGTAGCCGATCGAGGTCGGCACTGCGATCACGGGTGCGGCAACCAGTCCGCCGACGACGCTCGCCAGAGCGCCTTCCATGCCGGCTACCACGATCACCGCTGGCGCTTGCCCCAACGTGGGCAGATGATCGACCACGCGGTGGATACCGGCCACGCCCACGTCGAACATGCGTGTGGTCGCAACGCCCGCCATGCGCAACGTCTCGACGGCTTCTTCTGCGACGGGGATGTCGCTCGTCCCGGCGGTGACCACCGGTACCGGCGCGCCGGGTCGAGCTTCGACCGGCTTGTGCTCGAAGGTCGCCACGCGCGCCACTTCCGAATAGACAAGCCCCGGCACGGCATCGAGCACCGCCGGCGCCTTTTCCGCCGACAGCCGCGTCACCAGCACGTTCTGTCCCGCCTGCACCAGCTGGCGCGCGATGCCGGAAATCTGCTCCGCCGTCTTCGACTGCCCGAGAATCACCTCGGGCAGCCCCTGCCTCAGCGCGCGGTGGTGATCGACCCGGGCGTAGCCCAGGTCGGCGAAAGGCAGATGCTTCAGCTCGTCGAGCGCTGCATCGATTCCTACGGCTCCGGATTCCAGGCGCTCCAGAAGCTCGCGCACACGGTCGGCGTTCATCGCCGATGATGTACCGGGATCCACCTCTCCGGACAAGCCGCGCGAGCTCGGGCACTTCCGCCAGGGGCCGCTTCGTGCTTGTGTCTTGCCGTGCCCGCTCCCACCGCGCCTCTGATCGGCTTCGTGCTGGGCGTGGTTTTCGCCTGGTCGGCCGCCGACGAGCTGGCGCGCGCCGCCGGATCGGGCGTGACAAGCCGCTCGATGGTCGTCGTGACGCTGTTCAGCCTGCTGGTGTACAGCCCGATCTCGGCGTACTTCCTGGCCTTCGCTCCCGACTGGTCCTACGCGTACGTGGTCGACCCGCAGCGGCTGCCCAGCGCGGTGGACCTGGGCCTGGTGCTGCTCGACGTGGCCAGCGTACCGGCCGGCTTCGCGCTCGCAGCGAGGCGCGCCAGCCAGCGCCGGCTGGGTCCGCTGGTGAAGCTCGCCGCGGCGCCGGCGATCGGCGCGCTGCTGCTGCTCGTTGCCGGCTTCCAGCGACTGGCGGTCCAGGGCACCTACGCCCAGTTCCACGGGGACTTCGGAACCCGCTCGGTTGCGGGCAGCCCGCTCGGCTACTCCCTGCTCTGGATGGCGGTGGTGCTGGCCGGCGGCGTGCTGTGGACCGCCCGCTCCCTCCGCCGCATCAGCGCGTCGTAGACCCGACTCCGTAGGACCGATACCGCAGCGACGACGCATCGTGGCGCGTGGGGGATTTTCACAAGAAGATCGGAAGCGCGGAAGGAGCTCTTCACGGATCCGGGGACGGCTTTCTTTCTTGGGGTCGAGGGGTGGGACCAGCAGTGCGTCGCGTCCAGAGAGTTGGCGCCGCTGTGCGGGGCGCCAACGCGTGCAACGCTCTGGATTGGCCGTGTGGGGAGAACCCGCTCTCGACCCCAGAAACCTTCCGATCTTCCACCCTTCCTGTGAAAAATGAAAACGCTGTCCCGTCGGGCCGGCGGCCGCTGTCCCTGGATCGCGGCCGATGCGCTGGACCCATGTTGACGGCAGGCTCGCGAGGCGACAGGTTGAGCGCCCACATGGCGGATGACGACACGAAGCAACTGGTCGAGCTGGCGGGCCGGGTAGTCGAACTGGCGAAGAAGCGCGGCGCCGACGTGGCCGAGGCGAGCGCGCGCTCCGGCTGGGAGCTCAGCGCGAAGGTCCGCCTCGGCGAGGTCGAGCTGGTGGAGGAGGCCGGGACGCGCGGCGTCTCGCTGCGCGTGATGAAAGGCCAGGCGGTCGCGCTCACGGCTACCAGCGATCTGACGGACGCGGGCATCGAACGCTGCGTCGCGGACGCGCTGATGCTGGCCGATCTGAGCGAGCCCGATCCCTACGCCGGCCCTGCCGATCCGGCACTGCTCGCGAGCCCGCCGTATCCCGATCTCGAGCTGTACGATCCGGCCGTCGAGGGCATCGACGCCGACGCGGCGATCGCCCGCGCGCGCAAGGCCGAACGCGCGGCGCTCGACTTCGACAAGCGGCTCGAGCTGAGCGAGGGCGCGACGTTCTCGCGCGTCGCGTCGCAGAGCGCGCTGGTGCTCTCGAGCGGCTTCTCCGGAACGCTGCGCGGCTCGTACGCGTCACTGGTCGTCTCGCCCGTCGTCGAGGACGAAGGCGGGAAGCGGCGCCGCGGCCACTACTGGACCGCACGCCGCCATCTCGACCAACTGGACAGCGAGGTGTCGGTGGGCGAGGAAGCCGCGCGCCGCACGCTGGCCAAGCTGGGCGCACGCAAGGTCCCGACCTGCGAGGTGCCGGTCGTGTTCGACCCCGACGTCGCAAGAATCGCTCGTCGGCACGCTGGCCGGCTGCATCCTGGGCGGCGCCATCTGGCGCAAGTCGAGCTATCTCCTCGAGCGCGAGGGCACGGAGATCGCAAGCCCCCTCGTCACCATCATCGACGACCCGCTCATTCCCCGAGCGCCCGGCTCGCGTCCCTTCGACGGCGAGGGATTGCCTTCGCGCCGCAACGAGGTCGTCAAGAGCGGCGTGCTGTCGACGTTCCTGCTCGACAGCTACGCGGCGCGCAAGCTCGGGCGCGAGACGACCGCCAGCGCTGGGCGCAGCGGAGGTTCCGTCGCCTCCACGACCACGAATTTCGTGCTGCAGCCCGGCAAGCAGACGCACGACGAGATCGTGGCGTCTACGCCGCGTGGCCTGTACGTGACGGACATGATGGGCTTCGGCTTCAACGCCATCACGGGCGACTACTCGCGCGGGGCGAGCGGCTTCTGGATCGAGGACGGCAAGCTCGCCTACCCGGTCAGCGAGATCACCGTGTCGTCCAACCTCGACGCCATGCTCAAGGGCATCGACGCCGTCGCTGACGACCTCGACTTGAAGACGTCGATTGCCGCTCCCACGCTGCGCATCCGCTCGATGACCCTCGCCGGAACCTGAGCCCTCACTCTGCCAGCTCGTTTTCCGCGCCCGGCGACGCGCCCTGCCTGCCGGACAGCCCGAACGCATGCGGATCGTCGTCGAGCGACCAGGGGTGGCGGCGCGCGACACTGACGCCGGCCTTCGGCTTCGGCACCGCGGGAAAGCGCGACTGCACCCGACCCGACGCGTCGGCGAGCGTGAGCGGCTCGCCGGCGTTGGAGAGACCGTGGCTACCGAGCGCGACAACGCGCAGCAGCGCCAGCTCCGGCGGCACCGCGACATCCAGCCCGTCATCGCGCACGAAGTCGTCGCGCACGACCAGCGCGAACGCCCCCGGCGCGAGCACGTACGATGGCAGTACGGTCGAGCCGCCGATGTCCGAGAGCGTCCAGCCGCCCAGGTCGACACCCGTCGTTCCGGCATTGGCCAACTCGACCCATTCCTCGGTCGGCTCCGGCCCGAGCGGATTGGCCAGCACCTCGTTCATCACGACGTGCGGTCGCGCGCTGGTAGTCGACACCTCCAGCGTGGAATGCCGCTCGCGACCGGCCACGTCGATCGCCGTCACGTCGAGCGCCTGCGTCGTGGACGGCGCGAGCCCGCGCACGACGAAGCGCGCCCCCGCATCCGCTGCACCCAGCGTGACCGCGCCCGGAGCTGCCACTGCCCAGAAGAGCGGCGCGTCCGGGCTCCGCACGACGATGCGATCGTCCTCGACCAACGCGCAACCCGGACCGAAGCGGACCTCGCCGGCGGGGCAGTCGGGCGGCTGGAGAGCGGGCGCACTCTTGTTTCCCAACGGCGCGGGGTCCAGCGCGATGGAGCCGACACGCGGCGGCGGCAAGAACGTGCCCCCCTTGGGCAGTGCATCGGAGGAGAGCTGCACGCACGCGCTGCCGCCGATCCCCGCCGTGCCCACGCCCGGCGCCATCCGCGCAGGAACGTGCCCGGGCGACAGCTCGACGGACCGGACCGACGCCGGCGCTCCGCCGTCGGCGCAGTAGATGGCGTGGCGCGCGCCGCTGCCGGCGTCCGGAGGCGGCCACACCCGACCGAAGAGAGGCAAGGCGCCGGCCTCGCGCACGCGCACGACGCCGACCAGCCCCAGCGCGGGTGACGCCAGGCTGTAGGTATTGCCCGCGGAGAGCGCCTCGGTCGGCGCCAGCACGAGCGGCCCGCCGTCGGGCTCGGCCCACGCCATCGACGGCACGCGACGCTCGAGTAGCGTCTTCGGCAGATCCTGCTTCTCGATACGCCTGAGGTGGTAGTCGTCGAGCTCGCCCTGGTACAGACCGAGCGCCCCGGCGTCCTCCTCTGCACCCGGCGGCAGCTCTACCTCGAAGCGGAGCACGGGCGGGGCCGCGCCGGGATCCGCATCGGGCTCGATCGCGACGCGGGCCGCGCCGTCCGCGCCCGCGTCGGCCCCCGGGTGACCCAGCGGCTGGGGAAACGGAGCGCGGCAGGCGCCGGTCGCGGCGACCACCAGGACGAGGAGCGGGAAGAGGCGAGCGCGCATGCCGGTCCGCATCGGACGCTGCCGCACCCGGGTTGCGTGCTACCGTCGCGGCGTGCTGCCCCAGGACATCAAGAAGCTCCGGGAAGAGCTGGAATGCTCCACCCGCGAGCTGGCCGACACGCTGAAGACCGAGCAGCTGACCGTGATGGCGTGGGAGAAGGGCGAGCTCTTTCCGACCAAGCGTTTCGTCAAGCAGATGGAGTTGCTGCGCAAGCAGGGGCCCGGCTCGATCGTGCGCATCCGGCGCGGCCGGTCGAAGCAGAAGACCGGCATGGCCCGGCTCGACGATCCGAAGCTGTGGGAAGTGGTGCGCAAGCTGGTCGAGCACCCCGGGCTTTTCGACCAGGTCGCCAAGCTGGCCGACGGGTTCGAGGATCCGGCGCACCCGGAGAAGGCAGACGACAACTAGGGCGCTTCAGTCCTCGTCGTCCTCGTCGTCCTCGTCGTCCTCGTCGTCCTCGTCGTCTTCGTCGTCTTCGTCGTCCTCGTCGTCCTCGTCGTCCTCGCCCGCTTCGGACTCCGCCACCTCGCCCTCGACGGCCTCGTCCTCGACGGCCTCGTCCTCGACGGCCTCGTCCTCGACGGCTGCGCCCGCTTCCTCCGTCTCCAGTGGGCCTTCGGGCGCTTCCTCGCCTGTCTCCGACTCGAACTTCTCCCGCGACTCGTCGCTGAGCTCGGTGAACTCCTTCAGCGTCGGCAGGTCGCTGAGAGAGTGCATGCTGAACAGCTCGAGGAATGCGGCGGTGGTGCCGTAGAGGATCGGCCTGCCCGGCTCGTCCTTCTTGCCGAGGATGCGGATCAGCTCGCGCTCCAGCAGGCCCTTGAGCACCGGACCGCAATCCACGCCGCGGATGTCGTCGATCTCCGGGCGCGTGATCGGTTGGCGGTACGCCACGATCGCGAGCGTTTCCAGCTGGGCGCGCGACAGCCTGATCGGTCGCTGCGCAAGGAAATTGCGCACGTAGCTCGAGTAGATGGGGTTGGAGCGGAAGGCGAGCCCTTCGGCGACCTCTTCGATGCGGATCCCGCGGCCGGCGCTTTCGGCACGCAGCTCCTCGACCAGCTCCTCGGCGCGCTTCCGATCGATCTTTGCGGCCCGCGCCAGCTCCTTCAGGGAGAGCGGGCGATCCGCCACGAACAGGATCGCTTCCAGCAGACCCTTCAGATATCCGTGCGTGTCCTCGATCGACTGGTCGTCGAGCTCGGCCTCGCCCTCGCCGTCCGGCGCGCTCTCCTCCGGCGCGGCTTCCGTCGGCTCTTCCGAGCTCTCGGGGGGCGCTTCTTCTGCGGGCGGGGGTTCACTGATCTTCTGTGTTCGCTTGGCCATCATCCGGTTCCGTCCCTGCCTGCTCCTCGCTGCTGGTCTCGTCGGTCACGGCCAGCTCGACCAGAATCGGATCGAGCGGCGCCTCCTGGTACAGCCGCGTCAGACGCAGGCGGGTCATCTCGAGTAGAGCGAGGAAGGTCACGATCAGATCTCCCCGGCTCGTGGCGCCCTCGAACAGCTCGTCGAAGCGCACTCGCGGGCGCTGGGCGAGCAGATCCGACAGCTCGTTGATGCGATCGGTAATGGAGAAGCGCTCCAGATCGATCTCGTGGTCGACCGTGGTCTTTGCGCGATCGAGAACCGACTGGAACGCATCCAGCAGCTTGAAGAGCGAAAGCTGGGCGAGCGGGGCCGGCCCATCCACGCTGGGCGCCGCGACGCCGCGCAGGAACGTATCCCGCCCGAGCACGTCGCGATCGCCGAGCTGCCCCGCCGCGTCCTTGTACTTCTGGTACTCGAGCAGGCGCCGGACGAGCTCCGCGCGGGGATCCAGCTCGAGCTCACCGTCGGCGTCCT
This sequence comes from uncultured delta proteobacterium, assembly GCA_963826085.1. Lineage (GTDB taxonomy): Bacteria > Myxococcota_A > Polyangia > Polyangiales > Polyangiaceae > CAWDXG01. The sequence goes on from CAWGVN010000004.1 coordinate 239,713, forward strand.
CCTGATCCTGCGGGGGCGTCGGCAGCAGCATCTTCGACTTGATGTGTGCGAGCGTGGCGGCCATCACCAGGTACTCGCTGGCCACGTCGATGTTCAGCTCCTGCATGAGCTTGATGTACTCGACGTACTTTTCCGTGATGAACGAGATCGGGATGTCGCGGATGTCGATCTCGTGCTCCTGGATGAGGTGCAGCAGGAGATCCAGCGGGCCCTCGAACGTCGGCAGCCTCACCCGCCATCCGGCTGAGCCGGACTCCGTCCCGGCATTGTCGCCGGGCGCGGCAGGAGCATCGCCCGTCGCTTCGCGGGAGTCCTGCTCGGGCGTGTCGCTCACGGAAGGCGCTCCCCCGCGCCTGTGGGCACGGTCGGCAGCGCAAGGGAAGACAGGATCAACATCGAATCAGGCCTGGAAACGGCGTCGGGGGCCTGGGCCACCCGGACGCGGGGCGGGAGCCTAGCAGCTCAGGCCGCCGGGGTGAGCGCCCGGATCACTTCCGGGCGCGTTTCCGGCCCCACGTCCGCCCGGCCCGCGGGATTCATGCGTGGGCCGCGCGTGCTAGCTTTCCAGCGATGAGCGAGCCGCGGCGCGTCTGCTCTAGATGCGGGGAGAGCTACGACCCGGACGTCATCTTCTGTCCCAAGGACGGCACCCCGCTCGGCGCGCGCCGCACCGAGGTCAGCGACGATCCGTACCTGGACCTGACGGTCGCCGGACAGTTCCGCATCCAGCAGCTGATCGGGATCGGCGCGATGGGTCGGGTGTACCGCGCGCACCAGAAGGGCATCGAGCGCGACGTAGCCATCAAGATCCTGCACCGGGAGCTCCTGCGCAATCCCACGGTGCTCGCGCGCTTTCACCGCGAGGCGAAGGTGGCCAGCCGGCTGATGCATCCAAACGTGGTGCAGGTGCTGATGACCGGCGAGCTCGAGCGGCAGAACGCCGACGTGGGCGGCGAGGGCTACATCGTAATGGAGCACCTCGACGGCATCTCGCTGCGCTCGGCGCTGGCCGCCGCCGGTGGAGCCATGCCGCTGCCGCGCACGCTGCACGTCATCCTGCAGGTGTGCGACGCCGTGGGCGAGGCGCACGCCCAGGGCATCGTGCACCGCGACTTGAAGCCCGAAAACGTCATGCTGGTCCGCCGCGGTGACGACCGGGATTTCGTCAAGGTGCTGGATTTCGGCGTTGCCCGCATCGACTGGGCGGACAGCTCCGTGGCGACGCAGGCCGGGGTCATTTTCGGCACCGCGCGCTACATCTCGCCGGAGGGCGCCCAGGGCGCACGGGTCGGCGCCGCGGGCGACGTGTACTCGATCGCGACGATGCTTTTCCAGTGCCTGTCCGGCTCCACGCCCTTCGACGGCGATAACCCGGTCGCCATCCTCATCAAGCACACCAACGAGGCGCCGCCGGATGTGCGCTCGATCCCGCGCTCGAGCTACGTGCCGGAACCCCTTGCGCGGGTGATCGCGGCGAACCTGGCCAAGGATCCCGCCGAGCGCTGCCGCGACGCACGCGAGCTCGGGCGCGCGCTGGCCGATGCCGCGCGCGACTGCGGCCTCAATCCCTCCGACCTGGTGCGCTCCACGCTGCTCGGCGACTCGCAGCGTGCGCTCGCGATCGCCAGCATCGAGCGGACGCGCTCGCTCGGACTGACGCCGGACCTGGCCGCGAAGCTGGCCGGCGGCAGCACCCAGGTCGACCCGGGCACCAGCACCACGCGCGCGAGCGAGCCCGACGCCGAACGGCGCTCCGCTCCCGACACCGCAGTGGACCCCGAGCCGTCCGCCGGCCGCCGCTCCAACGTGGAGCCCACGCTCGCCGACGAGCCCTCCAGCGAGCTCCTGTCATCGTCGCGCACTTCCGCGCCGCCCTCGGCGTCGCGTTCCTCGGCGCCGCCCTCGGGCCCCGGCGACACTGCGGCGCCCGCATCCATCCCACCCGGTTCCTCGCCAGGCTTCGAGCGACTCTCGTCACCCGGATCGTACCGGGATTCACTTTCGGGGCTGCCCGACCACGTCATCCCCGACGCGCCGGGCTCGCGCGTCCGCCGCGCGCTGATGGTCACCGCGTTCTTCCTGCTCGGTGGCGGGCTGGCGCTGCTCATCGCGAGCCGGCTCGGCGCATTCGATACGCACCCGGAGCCCACCCTGGCGAGCTACGAGCAGCGGGCGCGCGCCGCCGCGATCGCCAGCGCCTGGGACTCGCCGCCCGGCGAGAACGTGAAAGACATCACCGATGCGGCGCTGCAGCGCTGGCCGCACGCGCCGAGTATCCGCCGCGTGCGCCAGGACAGCGCGCGCACGCTGACCCGGATCGCCCGGAGCGTGTCGGGCCCGGATCACGCGCGCGCGCTGCGCCTGCTCGGGCTGGCTCTGGATCTCGATCCGACGAACAGCGATGCCCGCGCGTTGATGGACAAGCTGGACGGCGCGGACAGCCCGGCGGCAAGCTCGAGCGCCGCGGCGACCGGCAGCGCTGCGCTGCCCCCGCCACACCACGCGCGGCACTCGACCCACAAGCGATCCGAACCCGCGCCGAAGACGCCCGCAGCACCGAAGCCCGCCCCCACGGAGCCGCAATCGCCGCCACCTGCGCCGACGTCCACCGGGGGACGCTGGCTGTGATGCAGCGCCGCGCGCTCGCGCTAGCGGCCTCGGCGATCACCGCCCTCTGCGCCGCGACGGCCCAGGCCCAGGCGACGGGCAGCGTGCAGCTCCAGGCCGAGGGCAGCAGCGAGCCGGAGCAGACCAGCGACACGAGCGGCGCGACGCTGATCAACGAGCGCGCCAGCTACCGCAGCGAGGGCATGGCGGAGCTTGGGCTCGGCTGGCTCGTGCTGCCCGGCGCAAAGGTGTGCAGCGCGCCGAAGACCTGCAAGAACGGCGACTCCAGCCCGATGATCGAGGTGTGGCCCCTGGTGCGTCCGACGCAGCGGTTCGCGGTGGGCGCCGGCATCAGCCTGGGACTGATCCCCACCAGCGACGCGCCACGACAGGATCCTCCCGGCGTGGTGCGAAGTCACAGCCGCGGCTACCTGACGGTGGAGAGCATCGGGCGCTACTACCCGATCGTCGGCGATCGCATCGAGGCATGGGCCGGGCTCACGGTCGGCTTCGTCGCCGTCAGCGATACGTTCCAGTCGAAGAGCGGTCTCACCGACAAGGCGCTGGTCGGCCCACGCGGAGTCACCATCCGGACCGAGGGCTACACCGTCGGCCTGGCGATAGGCGGCTCGTATCGTCTCTCGCCGCGCTGGTCCATCGGTACCACGCTGCGCTACGGCGCGTGGTTCCTGCCCGGGAAACCCGCCACCGACCCCCTCGGCGACCAGGCCTCGCTGGTGGGCCGCAACAACATGTTCAGCCTCAGCCTCGACGTGGCCTACCGCAGCCCGCTCTAGGGTGGGTCCTGGCAGCCGCTGCACACCAAGCGACGTTGCGACACCGACGGACCATGCCGCCCCAGCCTACGGTACGCCGTGCGCGTACAGGGCGAGCAGGGCGGCGATGCGGTTGAACACGATCGCCGCGACGCCGAGGATCGCGATCGAGCGCAGTGGCCAGAGCAGCGGCTGGATGAACGCTGGGCTCGCTGCGCGGGCAACCAGCGCCCCGCCCACTTCGACGACGATCGACGCGGCCAGTACCGGAGCCGCCACGGCGACCGCCAGCTCGATGCCGTGTGCAAGGTCGATCGCCGCGCGTGCCAGCGGAGCGTGGAAGGAAAGCCCGGGAGCGGCGAGCGCCTCGGCCATGCGCGCCGGTCCTCCGCTCTCGAGGAACGCGATCGCGACCAGCATCGAAAGCAACACGCCGACGGGCGTCCCGCCCTGCTCGACGGTGGGCAGGTCGGCGCGTTCGCGACCGCCGCGCAGGTTGTCGATCACGCCGCCCGTCATCGTCGCCGCCCACAGCGCGCCCGCCGCGGTGAGCGCGACGGGCAATCCCTTGGCCGCCTCCACCATGAGAAGCGCCGGCCACGGCATCGAGCTCGCAGCGACCGGCGCCAGCGCTGGAGCGATGCCCGCCGCCATGGCCAGGCCGAGCGCGATCCGGGCCGGCCCCGGGATCGCCCTGAGCCCGAACGCCGGCACCAGCGCGATGCTTGGCGCCACCCGCGCCCAGGCCAGTCCCCAGGCGCGGAGGTCCAGACCCCCGAGCTGGAGGGCATCGGTCAACGTCCCGAGCAGTCCCGGTGCAGCGCTCATACTGCCTGGCGGCTACCCAGCAGGCGCGGAGTCGAGACCCCGTCGTTGACTTGCCGCTCCCGTCCCACTAACGCTTCTCCGGCCCCGCAAGGAGGATGGCAATGAGCCTCGACCTTTCGAGCGTCGGATACAAGACCGAACCCTACCATTTCAAGTACGACTGGAAGACAGTCGCACTCTATGCGCTCGGCATCGGCGCGAAGCGGGAAGAGCTCGACTACGTCTACGAAGCGCGGGGGCCGAAGGTGTTCCCGACCTTCGCCGTGGCGCCGGCGTACCCGCTGGTCGGGGACATGCTGGGCAAGACACAGGGCAACCTCGCCATGGTCGTCCACGGCGGGCAGTCGATCCGCATGCACCGCCCGATCCCCTCGGAAGGCACACTGACGACCACGGGCACCGTGCTCGGCATCTACGACATGAAGAAGATGGCGCAAGCGGTGCTCGAGACGAAGACCGAGGTAGACGGCAAGCCCTGCTTCGACACGACCTGGTCGATCCTGTTCCGCGGCGCGGGCGGGTTCGGTGGCAAGCCGCCGCCGAAGGCGGACGTCGTCAAGCCCGGAAGCGACAATCAGCCCGACTGGACGCACGAGGAAGCCACTTTGCCGGAACAGGCGCTGCTGTACCGGCTGTCGGGCGACCTCAACCCGCTGCACGCGGACCCCGACTTCGCGAAGATGGTCGGCTTTGCACAAGGGCCCATCCTCCACGGGCTGTGCAGCTACGGCTTCGTAGCGCGAGCCATCATCCAGCGGGCCTGCGGCGGCGATGGGAACAAAATGAAGAGCTTCCACGCTCAGTTCCGCAAACCCGTGTGGCCGGGAGAGACCATCCGCACGGTCGGTTACGATCTTGGCGGCGGCAAGGTAGCTGTGGAAGCCTACGCCGCGGATCGTCCCGACGCCGTGATCACCAACGCCTGGGCGGAGATCGAAAGCTAATGGCCGACGAAGAGAAGAAGGAAGAGAAGAAGGAAGAGTCCTCCGGTCAGGAGACGAGCAAGACGTCCGCGTCCGAGCCTCCGTGGAAGAAGAACGAGGACGAGAAGGCCGCCAAGGACAAGGGCGACGACGAGGCAACCGACGAGGGTTGGGACGACGAGGAAGAAGAAGAAGAAAAGCCCGCCGCAAGTTCCGGCAAGGCCAAGCAGGCCGTCGCCGAGGACGAGGACGAGGACGACGACGAGGACGACGAGGACGACGAGGACGACGACGACGACGACGACGACGACGAGGAAGAGGAAGAGCCTCCCCCTCCCCCGAAGAAGTCCGCGAAGAAGAAGGTCGCAGCGAAGCGCCCCGCCCAGAAGAGCGGCGGCGCGAAGAAGGCCCCTTCCAGCTCCAGGCCGGCTCTGCGCCCGAAGGCTCCTGCAAAGCGCCCCGAGCCCGGAGGCGAAGACGACTGGCTGCCCGACTGGGCGCCATGGGCGGTGCTGATCGGCCTGATCGCAGTGGGCCTCCTGGGTGCGCTAGGCGTCTTCACACCGAAGCACACCGGCCCCACCGCGGCCGACGTTCGAACCCTCCGCCACCGAAGCGGCCAATCCGGCACCGGCGGCCACCCCGAGCGGCGGTACACCCCGCCCGCGGCTGCTGCTCAATCCGCACAAGCTCGTGCCGATGCCGGCCCGCAAGCCGCCGCAGTAGATCCACGAGCATGGGTCCGATCGCGAGGGCGGCGCTTGTGCCGCTGCTGATCTGCTGCGGCACCGCCACCGGCTGCGTCGTCACCACGTTCGAGGGTCCGTCGGAGCCGCCCCGCGTGGCGCCCGCGCCGCTGCCGCCCGAGGCGACAGCTCACGCCGACGAGCCCGACGCGATCTCGGCCAGCCACATCCTCATCCAGTACCGCGGCGCGCTGCACGCGCGCCCGGACATCACGCGCAGCAAGGCCGAAGCCCTCGCGCTGGCCAAGCAGGTGCTCGCGAAAGCGCGGGCAGGCGAAGACTTCGCAAAGCTCGCCGCCAAGTACTCCGACGAACCCGGCGCGGCGGAGCGCGGCGGCAGCCTGGGGCACTTCACCCCCGACCAGATGGTGCCGGAGTTCTCCGACGCAGCCTTCAAACTCAAGGTCGGGCAGATCTCCGACGTCGTGGAATCGCCGTTCGGCTTCCACATCATCAAGCGGACCGAGTAGCGGCCACGCTGGCGCGCGGGAGCGTGGCGCTCGACGACTCGAGAGCGCCCGTGCGTGCAAGCCCGCAGGGCGCAATGAGCCCGGCGGGGGCGGGCCGGTGGGTGGAACTAGCCGCGGAGCAGGTGCTTGGCGATGACCATGCGCTGCACCTGGCTCGTGCCCTCGCCGATCTCGCAGATCTTCACATCGCGCAGGTGGCGTTCCACGTCGAACTCGCGCGTGTAGCCATAGCCGCCGTGGATCTGCAACGCGTCGTTACACGCCTTGGTCGCCGCTTCGCTCGCGAAGAGCTTTGCCATGGCCGCTTCGCGCGAGTACGGCTCGCCCCGATCGCACAAGAGCGCCGCCCGCTGGATGAGCAATTCCGACGCGTCCAGCGTCGTCGCCGCATCGGCCAGCATCCACTGGATCGCCTGGAACTCCGCGATCGGCTTGCCGAACGCCTGGCGCTCCTTCGAATAGCCGAGTGCCATCGAGAGCGCGCCGCGCCCCAGCCCCAGCGCCATCGCAGCAATCGAGATACGTCCGCGATCGAGGATGCTCATCGTGTCGTAGAAGCCCTGGTCGACGTCGCCGAGCCGCTGCGAATCCGGAACGCGGACGTTGTCCAGGGTGAGCTCGACGGTGTCGCTGGAGCGACAACCGTACTTTTCGAGCTTCTTGCTGGCGGAGAAGCCCTTCGTCCCGCGATCGACGATGAACGCCGTTATCCCGCGCTGCGCCGGCACGTCCTTGTTGGTGCGCGCAAGCACTACGCAGAATCCGCCCACCGAGCCCTGCGTGATGAACATCTTGGTGCCATTGAGCACCCAGTCGTCGCCAACGCGCGCGGCCGTGGTCTTCATCGCCGCGCTGTCCGAACCGGAGCCCGGTTCGGTCAACGCCCAGGCCGCGAGCCACTCGCCGCTCGCGGCCTTCGGCAGGTACTTCTGCTTCTGCTCGTCGTTGCCGAACGCGAGGATATGACCCGTGCCGAGCCCGTTGTGACTTGCCACGGTGAGCGCCAGCGACCCGTCCACGCGCGCGCATTCCTCGACGCAGATGGCGTAGGAGAGCGTGTCCATGCCGGCGCCGCCGTACTCTTCCGGAATGCGGATGCCGAGCAGGCCCAGCTCCGCCAGCTTCGGCACGATTTCCTGTGGGAAGTGCTCCTCGGCGTCCCATTTGCGGGCGTGAGGGCGCACCTCGCGCTCGCAGAACTCGCGCACACTCTGGCGCAGGATGCGGTGTTGTTCGTCTAGCTCGAAATCCACGCGTCCGTCCTCTTTCGGGTCGACCCCCGGCGGGGCGCCCCGGAAATAGCACGAACGGCGTCGATTTCGCGCGCGAACCGGGCTCCGGGCTGACGGAAGCCGGTTGAACCAATTGCGGCGCTACTTGCCCGCGGTATCGATGAGCTGCTTGAGCCGCGCGAGCTTCTGGTCCTTGTCGAGATTCACCTTCTTCGCGTCCTCGGCGGACTGACCGGAATCGAGCACGTACTGCTCATCGCCCACGCCGAAGACGCGGGCGCCGTTGCGCCCGACCACCCATTCGACGAGGGGGCTCCCCTCGTCGGCGCGACGCCCGAAAGTCACCGTGTCGTAGACCTGCTTCTTCACCGTCTTCGCGCCGTCCAGCTTCCGGAATGTCTTCATCACGTCCTTCGCGGATGCCTCGTCCGGCCTGACGATCACGAAGGCGCGCCAACGCTTGGCGCCGCTCTTGTAGAAGCCCTCCGCACCCGCACCCACGCCCTGCACATCGAGCACGTCCTGCGAATCGAACTGGATGCCCTGGCTGACGCGGTCGGCCGTCGGCAGCGCTGCCGCTGCGGGCGGGAGCGACTTGTCGCCCGGCAGCTGCTCTCCGATTTGCTTGGCGAACGGCGGCAACAGACGGTCGCTGCTCTTCTTCGTCTGGTCGGGGGCCTCGTTTTCGTTCACGTAGCTGATCTCGGCGACGTACTCGCCGCGCCACACGTAGGCGATGCCAGTGCCCAGCGCAGCCGCGCCTCCCGCATCGAGCTTGCTGGGCGCGTTTTCGGCGGGGTCGCTGTCGGCGACGACACGCTTGGTGTAGAAACCGAACGCACCACCGCGGCTGCCGAACCGCGACAGGTTCACGGTCACGGTACCGGCCGAGCCCTGGCCATCGACGTAGCGCAGGGTGACGACGCGCTTCAGACCGTAGCGCTTGTAGACCTCGCACTCGCCGTCGAAGAGCTCGGTGCAGACCTTGTCCAGGCCTTCCTTCGCCTTGGCTCCGTAGGTGCGTGTTTCGCCGTTGGGGTCGATGCAGTAGCCGGCCACTGTGCGTGGGAAGAAGGCGGCAGACACCGGATCGCTGACCTTCCCGCCGCCTCCCCTGCATGCGCCCGGCTTCGAGCTCTGCACGGGCGGTGGCGCGGCGCCGTGCTCGGCGGCCAGCTGTTCCTTTTTCGAATGGCAACCCACGGCCAGCGACAACGACGCCCCGACGAGCAACGCCGCGCGGATCCTCGACAGTTCCATGTTCATCGGTCCCCGGAATAGAACGCCCAGAGGTGCCCGGCAATTGCCCGGACATCCGTAGCAAAATGCCACAAAATTGTGGCATTTTGCTACGGCACCCCGCGCGGCGAGCCCGGCGCCAGGCCGGCGCGATGACCGACAGCTCCGCAACGATTACATAGCGATGCAATCCTTACCGCCTGCCGCGCGCGCGGGCCCTCGAAATCACGGGGAAAATCGCTGTGCACAGGCGCGCAGCGGCGGCACAGGGCTTGCTCCCTGGGCAGCATCGGGATCCCTGCGCCCATGAGCCAACGCCTTTCCACATACCGCCGCTGCCGCCGCCGCGCGAAGGCCAGCGAGCGCGGCTTCTCGCTGGTCGAGCTGGTCGTGGTGGTCATCATCATCGCCATCCTGGCCGTGATCGCCATCCCCTCGATCACCCAGCGGATGCGCGAACGCCGTACCGCACAGGTCGCCGAGACGGTCAGCAACATGATCCGGGGAGCCCGCATGCGGGCGATGGGCCGGGGCAGCGCGGTGCTGGTGCGCTTCGATTCTGCCTCGAACCCGCAGGGCACCGTGCAGATCCAGGAAGCGGTGCGCGGCAGTACCGTGACCGACGCCAACTGCGCGAGGCTGCCGTCCTCGAGCTGCACGCTGACGGACTGGACCACGCCGGTCGGCAACGCGCTCGCCCAGAACGTGCTCCTGTCTACCTTCGCGCTGCCCGCACAGGGCCAGTACGAGGATGACTACATCACGCTGCAGGGCGACCCGGCGCATGCCGGCAACCAGAAGCAGATGGACCTGTGCTTTACGCCTCTGGGGCGCGCGTACGTGCGCTACAGCCAGTCGGGCACGTTCACGCCCCTAGCCGGCATTCCGGTCGCCGAGATCTACCGGAAGCCCGGATCGACCATCGTCGGTCTGGTCCGCACCGTGATGATCCTGCCGAACGGCAGCACGCGCCTCGGCACCGCGAAGGAGGCGCCATGAGGCGCAGCCGCGGCTACACCGTCGTCGAACTGATGATGGCGCTGACGATCCTGGCGATCGGCGTCTCCGGGATCATCGCGATGGAAAAGGTCACCGTCGCAGCGAACCAGCACGCCAAGTCACTGGCGATCGCTACGCGCATCGCCCAGGCCTGGCAGGAGCAGCTGGCGGCCGATGCCGCTCAGTGGAACCACCCGTCGCAGAACCAGCCGGCGCGCGATCTGGACAGCGACACGACCTGGCTCAAGCTCGTGGACTCGAATCCGGGCGAGTGGATCCGCCCCCAGTGGAGCGCCGCGCGCGAGTTCGGAGCTGCCTTCGACGCTCTGGGCAACCCCATCAGCGAGAGCGGCGGCGGCGGCAGCGGCGGTGCCTCCGCGAGTCTGTCGCAGGCCGTGTTCTGCACCAATATCCGCCTCGACTGGCTCTACCCCGACACGGCCGGCAACGGTCTGATCCGCGCCGAGGTTCGCGTGTTCTGGGTGCGCGAGGGCATGGGAGGGACGGTGGACGGCAAGGGCGTGTGCAACGCGGGCACGAGCCCCACCGACATCGGCCAGGCCGTCACCCGATACCACTTCGTCTACCAGACCGCTGCGATCAAGCAGCAGACGGCCATCTGATGCCTTTCTCTTCACGATCCCGCAGACGGCGCTCCGGCTTCACGCTGGTGGAGCTGATGGTGGCGATCACGGGCGGACTGATCGTTTCGATCGTGGTGTTCGAGCTGGCACGCGATGCCTCGCGTTTCTACCAGAGCGAGACGCGCGTCGCCGACGCCACGCTGGCGAGCGTGGTGGGCTTCCAGCGGCTACAGAACGACATCGCGCGGGCAGCTTTCATGGCGTCGCCGAACGTGCGGCGCGACCCGAAGGTCTGCGGCGACCCGGTCGGCGACGCTAGCTGGCCGACGGAGCTCCAGCACATGGCGGGGATCCGGATTTCCAGCTCGGCAAGCAACACGACCCTCCAGGCCAACGGGCTGGCGCCGGACGCGATCACGCTCGCCGGCAGCTTCTCTTCCGTGGAGGAATTCCCGATCTGGGGCGTGACCGAAAGCGGGGGAACCTACATCGTCGCACTGCAGACGAAGATCGGTCCCCTCGCGCGCATGGGCTACGACGCGGCGGCCCAGGCGGCCCAGACCGACATGCTCTCCTCCGTGTTCGGGGCCGGGCGGGCACTCAGGATCGTCGATCGCTCGGGCAAGGCCCAGTACGGCACCATCACGTCCGTCAACGCCTCGCCAGCGCAGGTCGTCCTCAGCAGCAAGCCGGCGCTGAAGCTGCGCACCGGCTCGAGCACGATCTGCGGCATCCGCGCCAACGAGACCGGCTACGTCAACGTGGTCAACTTCGTGAAATACGAGGTCAAGAGCCTGAAGGGCAACGCAGAATACGCACCGCTGTACTCCGACGCGGGGGCGGCGCCGTGGGATGCCGATCGTACCGAGCTGGTGCGTTCGGAGCTCGACACGTCGGGCCAGGAGATCGCGAACACCGAGGAGGTGGTGGCGGAGTATGCGGTAGATCTGAAGTTCGGGCTCACCGTGGTCACGGGGCAGATCCTCAACCAGACCGATCCGACGCTGACCACGCTTCTGCCCGGCGACACGTCGAACATCCTCAAGTACGCGGGCGACAGCGTGGGCATTACCAGCCCGCTGTACGGGCCCGAGCGCATCCGCGCGGTGCGGGTCAGGCTGTCCGTGCGCTCGCGCCAAGCGGACCGCTCCGCCAATGTCACGGCCGGCAGCTCGGTCGCGCCGGGGCTCTACCGCATCGGGCTTGGCGCAAACGCCGCCGCGCCGTTCGCCCGCGTCCGCACCATGCAGGCGGACGTGTCGCTGCCGAACCAGATGGGGGCGCTGTGGAACTGAGGCGGCACAGAACCCGACGCCAGGAGCGCGGAGCGGCAGTGTTCATCGTCGTCATGGTGATCGTGCTCCTGACCGCGATCGGTATGGTGGCGGCGCACAGCGCGAGCCTGGTCGACGAGGCGTCCGGCTACAGCCGCGAGGCACTGCAGACGTACTACCTCACCGACTTCGCCGGCCGCGTTGCCACGACCGAGATCGGCAGCAAGCCCCAGACCTATCTCGACCTGATGCGAAAAGGGACGGAGGCGTGTCCGTCCAACGCACTGGTCGCTCCCGTTACCACGGGCGCGCCCATCCCTTGCTACAAGCTGTACATGAGCGAGATCGCGGGGCGCGTCGCCGACAACTACAGCGGCCAGACCCTGCTCGATCCGCAGACCCAGACGACTGCCGGCAGCCTGGGAGCGCCGCTGTCCTCCGGCAGCGACATGCTCAACGGCGTGTTCATGGTCGAGATGATCGACGCCTTCAAGGCGGATCCGAAGGCGCGTTCGGACGTGGGCGGCGGCGCCAATGCGTTCTTCGACGTGCAGCTGACATTGACGGCATTCGGGCAGATCCGCTCGATGCCCAGTACCGGCGTGAATACCGATCCCTGGTGCGCGAACAGCACTGGCGTCTCCAGCAGCGCCAGCGTGCAGGCGATACGCGCCCACGTGACCTTGCCGAACATCCCGGCGCAGTAGAGAGGGAGAAGAGACCATGCACCCTCATAGGTTCTTTCAGCATTCTACAGGGCCACGCAGGCTGCTGGTCGCCGCCGTGGCCACTGTGGGTGTTCTGGCTTTCGCGGAGCGGGCTGTCGCGCAGACCGATGTGAACCCGCCGCTGCCGAACGTCATGCTGCTGGTCGATACGTCCGGATCGATGGAATACAAGTCGTCCAGCTCGTCATTCCCGACGTGCGACCCGACCGGCGGCACTCCGAGCGAGAAGAGCCGCTGGATCGACCTCTTGAACGTGCTCACCGGATCGATCCAGGACTACCGCTGCTACAGCGAAGACCGCAGCTCGTTGGAGTTCAAGCAGGAGTTCTCGCTGGGCGCGACCCCGCCCTACGACTACCAGTACGCCAACCCCTACCACCGCCCGCTGAGCGGCACGTGCGAGCCCGGACCGGGCGTTCTCCCCTCGCCCAACGCCTACACGTTTCCGGCCGGGGCGATCCACTACCATCCCTACGACAACCTCGCCGGCACCTGCTCGAACTTCTCGCAGGCCAGCGACGGCCTACTCGACTCGTTCGACACGAAGGTGCGCTTCGGCCTGATGACGTTCGATACGCTTCCGGATCCCGGTACGGGCGTGAGCGGCACGTCTCCGGACTACACGAGCGGGACGCGCGGCACGTGGAGCTACTACCTGGGCGTTCCACATCAGGGTAAGCCGGCCGGCTGCAGCACGCTGTCGAACCAGGAAGTTGGAGCGCGCAACGCCGCCGCGCCGCCCTGGGAAGGCCGCATGGTGGCCTTCGGCGATCCGAATGCCTCCGGCACCGCAGTGACCACCCGGAACGCGCAGATCCAGCAGATCCTGCTGGCCTCGCGCCCCTACGGCGCGACGCCAATCGCCGGCATGCTCGACGATGCGAGGGACTTCTTCTGGAACGACAAGTCCAAGGATCCGGTGGATACCAGCAAGGACTTCGGGCCCTACAACGACCCGTACGTGGCCGGGGGCTGCCGGAAGAACTTCATCGTGCTGCTCAGCGACGGCGAGCCAAACATGGATCTCAGGCCGTACTGCGAGGCGGCCGGCAGTCCAGCTGGACAATGCCCGTACAAGGACAAGCCCGAGGAAGTCTCGTTCGATCTGGCAAACGCCGCTGATCCGAACAAGCAGATCGAGACCTTCGTGATCGGATTCGCGGTTTCGAAGGTGACCGTGAACGGCGGCGCCACGCCTGTCGATTGCAAGAAGCTTACCCAGGCCGACCTCGACCCCAACGCCGCCAGCGGCAGCCTGTGCTCGCAATATCCCAGCAATTCCGAGCTCCAGGCCTGCTGCACGCTCAGCCGCATCGCGTACAACGGCGGCACCGACCATGCGTATTTCGCCGACGACCTGGACGAGCTCCGGCAGTCGATGAGCTCCGTGCTGTCGCAGATTGCCACCAGCACGACAAGCCGCACGCTGCCGGTGTTTGGCAGCGCCAGTAATGTCCGCGACGCGTTCGCCGGCGCGTACCGCTTCTACAGCTCCTTCGCTCCGCAGCCCTTCGATCTGTGGACCGGCGTGCTGGAGCGCCAGCGGTTCATCTGCCAGAAAGACGCCAACAACGTTCTCACGCCACAGGCGCAGCCTATCGAGGCCTCGAAGGGCGACGACTTCGTCGCCAACGTCAACTCGAACCCGACGGCACGCGCGCTGTACACGATCAACGCCGACCTGACGAGCGGACGGCGCTATTCCCAGCGTTCGATCCGTCCGGCTCTCACCAGCGACCCGGACGGCCTCGGCCAGTACGGCGGGGCGACCATCGGCAAGGATTCGCCGGCGGCTTTCGACAGCGACGTGCCGCCCGAGGCGATGAACATCGACGGCACGACCTGCCCCGGCATGACCGCCGCGCTGTGCCGCGACAAGTACATGAAATGGGAGGTCGGCCTGGACAACGGCACCACCTACACCCGCTGCCAGAGCTCGACCAACTGCAACGTCATCGGCGACATCTATCACTCGACTCCCCGCTTGATCGGACGACCCGGAGAGTTCCTGCGCGACGAGTCCTACCAGGTGTTCGCCCAGAGCGAGGCGACGCGGCCGCTGGTGCTGTACACGTCGACGAACGACGGGTTCCTGCACGCTTTCAAGGTCGCTCCAGGCGACCCCACGGATACCGACAAGGTCAACCAGCTGGAGAACAACGAGCTCTGGGCGTTCATGCCGCCGGCGGTGCTGCCCGAGGTTCCTTCGCAGTATCCCGGCACGCACCTGCCGCTGCTCGACGGCGCGCCGGTGATCAAGGACGTGGTCGCAACCAAGAGCGGCGGCACGTACGCGCTCGAGCGCACGCAGTCCGGCGCGCGCGGCGGCGCCACCACCTGGCGCACCATCCTGGTGCAGGGCTTCGGGGCGAGCCGTGGCGGCTACTTCGCGCTCGATGTCACCGATCCGGTGCCCGGCACGACGACCGGGCCGAAGTTCCTGTGGCAGCTGACAACCGACAACGCTGGCAACCCGTTGTTCGGCTCGAAGAGCGGGACGCCGATGATCACCACCCTGTTCTTTGTTCCGGATGGCGCCACCGAGGCGCGCGAGGTCCCCGTGGCAGTGCTGCCGGGCGGCGACGGTCCTGGGCCAACAGGCGCACAGTGCAACCGCCAGGATCCGACCCCCTCGCACGTGGACAAGAACTACCCGCCGCGCTCGACGATCAACTGCTATCCGGCGACGGCGGGGCCGGCACGCTCGCTGACCATCGTGCGTCTGGATACGGGCGAGGTTGTCCGCACCTTCCGCCAGAGCACAACCGACGCGCCTGCGGCGCTCGCCTCGCGCGTGATCGTCGCTCCGCTGGACTCGCCCATCACCGGCCAGCCGGTGGCGTTCCCCGGCGACACCGGCAGCATCGCGGACCGCGTGTTCGTCGGCGATCGCGACGGCACGCTGTGGCGGGTCGACGTGTCGTCCACCGATCCGGACAAGTGGTCGATGGAGATGTTCTTCGATCCGTATGGCAGCGCGTCGTACAGCGGGACCACCAAGGCGTTCGAGGCGGGCCAGCCGATCGACACTCCGGCCGTGCTGTCCCTGGACGACAGCAACAACGTGACCGTGGCTTTCTCCACCGGCGACCAGGACGTGCTGACGGCTCCGCCCGACATGACCAACTACGTCGTCTCGCTGACCGAGCACCTGGATTCGAGCGGCACGGCCTACGATTCAAAGGCCAACTGGTACACCACCCTCGCCGGTGGAGAGCGCGTGGCCGGTCCCATCACGCTGTTCAACGGCGTGCTGTACTTCTCGACCTTCCAGCCGACGCCGGCGGGCAGCTCGGACGTGTGCAGCGCGGGTACCAGCAAGGTGTGGGGCGTCGACTACATCCTGCCCAAGACGGCGAGCAAGCCGTCGGACGGCGGCAAGGAGCGTCTGCCGGAGAACCCCGGGGTGACGCCGGTGAACTACGTGCAGTACATCGACAACTCGAGCTCGCTTCTGTCGAACGGCGCCGTCATCTTCGGCGTGGGCGTGGCCCAGCTGCCCACGTGCATCGACGAAGCGTCGGTTACCGATCCGTATTTCGGCACCGGCACGCACACCTCGGTCACGAGCGCCAATACCGGCAAATTCCAGCTGGTCATGGAGACCGGCAGCAGCGGAACGTCGATCGCGGGAGGCAAGTCCAAGGTTCTGACCATCGACCTGCCGACTCCGCCGAGCACGCCCTTTATCGACTCGTGGGCAGCCATCACCGAATAGTGTCGCCCACCGTCCACAGGAGCGCGCTGGCGCTCGCCCTGCTGCTGGCAGCGGGTTGCCACAAGAAACGCGTCGTGGTCGGCACGCAGCCGGCCGCTTCCGCCTCGGCGCGTCCGCCTGTCGATCACCTGGAGCCGGGTGAGCTGGCGCCCGGCAAGGACATCGTGTTCGGAATGCCGGTACCGCGCAGTATGACGGTCGACCGTCGCTATCCGGACGCGGCGCACATCAGCGGCAGCGTGACGCCGGAGTCCGTCGCCAACTACGTACGCAAGCGGGTGATCGTATCGCGCGTAGAGATCGGCGCCGCACGCACGGTGTTTCCGGCGGCGAAGATCAAGGGCGGCGACTTGAACAAGATCTACCGCATCGAGGTCGTCCCCTCGCCCGGGCGCACGAAGCTCGTGATCCGCGATATCACGAAGCCGCCGATGACCCAGGGGCTCAGCGAAGCCGAACGCTGGAAGCGAGCCGGGCTCACCCCCGACGGCAAGCCGCTCGACCCGAAGCACCTGCAGTAGCGCCCGTCGGACGACGCTGGTCCGGTGCCGGATCCTGGCCGGCGAATCTACCGGGCTGATTCGTCTTCTAGCCGGACGGCTTCGAGCAGGAGCATGCCGATCGACTTCCTCGTGTCCGCGCCGGGATCGGCAACGTCGGCGGGTCGGAACCACAGGCGGCCCACCTTCAACGCCACTACTTCGCGGATCGCCGCGATCGCGTCGATCGGCTTGTCGTCGTCGAGCACGCCCACCAGACCGCCCTCGAACAGTCTGAACTCCAGCGTCCGCCCACTCTCGTCACGCACCTTCAGGTGGCCGGTGCGACGCTCCATCTCGAGCAAGGTGAACACGGTCGACACCGACAGCTGCGACAGGTCGCCGCGGAATGCCGGACTGGACTTGGACGACACCGGCCCGTGCATGAACGAGTCGCGCTGTTCGCTCAGCCGATCCGCCATGTCGATCAACGCGCCCACCTGCGCCACCACTTCCTGGTGCCGGAACGGCTTGGTGAGGTACATGTCCGCCCCGACGTTCAGGCCCTGCAGCCGCGACGCCGTGTCGTCGGCGCTGCTCAGGAACAGGAACGGCGTCGTCGCCAGGCGCGAGCGCTCCGTCCGGACCTTGCGCGCGACCCAGAAGCCGTCGATATCCGGCAGCGATACGTCGCAGATGATGCAGTCTGGAAGCAGCTCGCAGGCCTTCTGGAACCCCTCCTGCGCCTCGATGGCGGTGTCCACAAGGTAGTCCTCGTCGCGCAGGAACTTCGCCAGCAAGGCGGAGACCCACTCGTCGTCTTCGATGATGAGGACGCGGCCGCGTGGCACGCGGGAACGCTAGCACGCCCACGACGACTGGGCCGAAATCCCCAGGGATCGCGCTCCAGACCGGCACTCCACCATTGTCCCGCGCCCGGCTTCACGCTACCGACAGAGCCGTGGCCGACGAACTGAAGCGAACCCCCCTCTACGAAGAGCATCGCCGCCTGGGCGCCCGCCTGGTTCCGTTCGCGGGCTGGGAGATGCCGGTGCAGTACCAGGGCATCAGCGCCGAGCATCGAGCCGTTCGCGAACACGCCGGGTTGTTCGACGTGTCGCACATGGGCGAGCTCGAGCTCACGGGCGAGCACGCCGCGGCGGTGGTCGACTACCTGGTGACCAACGACCTGGGACGCATCGCAGAAGGGCAGGCGATGTACACGTGCTGCTGCAACGAGCAGGGCACGATCCTCGACGACCTCATCATCTACAAGCGGGGACAGGGCCGCGTGCTCGTGGTGTGCAACGCCTCGAACCGCGACAAGATATCGAAGCACTTCGCGAAGGCCGCCGACCAGCACTGCGATTTCAGGGATATCAGCGACCAGACCGCACTGATCGCCCTGCAGGGCCCGCGCGCGCTGACGATCCTCGGCAAGGCCGGCTGCTCTATCGTCAACGTGGCGGAGAACCTGGCCACGTTCCGGTTCCGCGACGCCCAGGTCGGCGGGATCGACTGCACCGTGGCGCGCACCGGCTATACCGGCGAGGACGGCGTCGAGATGTTCGTGGCGTGGGACCACGCCGCGGAGCTGTGGCGCGCGCTGATGGCCGCGGGCGAGTCCGACGGCATCACGGCCGCCGGGCTCGGAGCCCGCGACACGCTGCGCCTCGAGGCGCGGCTGAGCCTGTACGGCAACGACATCGACGAGACCACGAACCCGATCGAGGCCGGGCTCGGCTGGACGGTCAAGCTCGACGCCGGCGATTTCGTCGGCCGCGAGGCCATCCGCCGCATCAAGGAAGCGGGCCCCGACAGGAAGCTCGTCGGCTTCGAGATGACGGGCCGCGGCATCGCCCGCCACGGCTACCCCTTGCTCGACCTGGACGGCAACGCCGTGGGCATCTGCACCTCGGGCGGCCCGTCACCGACACTGGGCAAGAACATCGGCCTCGGCTACCTGCCAGCGGCCATGACCGCGGTCGGCACGACCTTCAGGGCCGACTGCCGCGGAAAAGCCGTCGATGCAGTGGTCGTCAAGACGCCATTTTACAGGCGACCGAAGGCAGGCTAAGCGAGCAAGCGCTGCGACCCCGGCCCGATCCCTTCCGGGCCCGGCGCCCATGTCCCAGGAGGAGCGAGGCAATGAGCGGAGCCAAAGAAGTCAAGGACGACCGCAAGTACACCAAGGACCACGAGTGGGCGCGCCGCGACGGCGACGAGATCGTCGTCGGCATCACCGCGTTCGCCGTCGAACAGCTCGGTGACATCACGCTGGTGAGCGTCGACACGAAGGTGGGCGAGACGGTAGAGGCGCACGAGGCCTTCGGCACCATCGAGAGCGTCAAGACGCTGAGCGACCTGTTCGCACCGGTGAGCGGGAAGATCACGCGCATCAACGCCGCCCTCGAGGATAGCCCCGAGCTCATCAACGAGGACTGCTGGGACAAGGGCTGGATGGTGGCCATCAGCGTGGACAAGCCCGAGGACGAGGCCGCGCTGCTCGACCCCGCCGCCTACAAGGAGCACGTCGAGCAGGCCGATCACTGAGATGAGATACCTGCCGCACACGCCTGAAGAGATCGCGGAAATGCTCGCGGTCGTCGGCAAGGGCTCGGTGGACGAGCTCTTCGACACGATCCCCGACGCTGCGCGCTTCGACGCCAAGCTCGCGGTGCCGCCCGCGCTGGACGAAGCCGCG
The DNA here is from genome assembly GCA_963826085.1 of uncultured delta proteobacterium. Lineage (GTDB taxonomy): Bacteria > Myxococcota_A > Polyangia > Polyangiales > Polyangiaceae > CAWDXG01. Next base: position 259,020 of record CAWGVN010000004.1, read on the forward strand.
CTCATGAGCCACCTCGTCGATCTCGGGCGGAAGAACCGCGGGGCGGAGATGCTGTCGTTCCTGGGCGGCGGCATGTACGCCCATCACATCCCGCCCGCCGTCGATCAGCTGCTCCTGCGCAGCGAGCTGTATACCGCCTACACGCCCTACCAGCCCGAGGTCGCCCAGGGCACGTTGCAGATCATCTGGGAGTTCCAGACCATCGTCAGCGAGCTGTACGGCCTGCCGCTCGCCAATGCGAGCATGTACGATGGCGCCAGTGCCGCCGCGGAAGCGGCGCAGATGGCAGAGCGGCTCACGAAACGCGACAAGGTCGTGGTGAGCGCCTGCGTGCACCCCGACTACCGCAAGGTCATCCAGACGTATCTGTCGGGGCGCGGCGCGACGTACGTGGAAGTTCCGGTCGCCGGAAGCGGCACTGCGGACATCCGCGCGCTCGAAGATGCGGTGGACGACCAGACCGCGTGCATCCTGGTCGGCTATCCCGGCTTCTACGGAGCGCTGTCGGACATCGCGGCCGTCGCCGATATCGCGAAGCGCCACGGCGCGCTCACCATCGCCGCCAACAGCGAGCCGTACGCGCTGGCGATCGCCGAGCCGCCGGGGGCGCTGGGCGCGGACATCGCGGTCGGCGAGGGGCAGCCGTTGGCCTGTCCGCCGCAGTTCGGCGGCCCCGGAGTAGGCCTCTTCGCCTGCCGCGACGAGCGCAAATACCTGCAGCAGATGCCGGGGCGCATCTGCGGCGAGACGGTCGACGTGAACGGCGAGCGGGGCTTCGTGCTCACGCTCGCGACGCGCGAGCAGCACATCCGCCGCGAGCGCGCGACGAGCAACATCTGCACGAACCAGGGGCTGATCGCTACGGCGATGACGATCCGGGCCAGCATGCTGGGCAAGTCGGGTTTCGTGGAAGCCGCGCGGCAGTGCCTGGCCAAGGCGACCTACCTCCGCCGGCGCATTCTGGATCTGGAGGGCTTTTCACCTGGCTTTGCGGACGCGCCGTTCTTCAACGAGTTCGCGATCCGCGTGCGCGGCGGCGACGCATCACGGGTGTGCCAGAAACTCGAGGCCGACGGCATCATCGCCGGACTGGATCTCGGCCGGGTCGACGCGAGCCTTGGCGATCGACTGCTGATCGCCGTCACCGAGCAGCACCGGCGCGAGGATCTGGATCGGCTCGTTGCTGCGCTGGGGCGCATCTAGATCGCCGTCAGCCGCAATCCTGGCACTGCCCCAGTGCCAACTGGCACTGGCTGTCCGCGCTTGCGGATTGGCTGTTCACCCGGAATGTGGCCGCTTCGCTCAAGTGCCGCAGGCAGCACATCATGGTGCTCGGAGTGTCACCCTGATCGAAGAGCTTGCCGTTGCCCGAGCCTGCGATTTTCCTGTTCTGGCAGTCCGCCTCGCAATCCGCCAGCGCGCTTGCGCCGGTGAACTTGTTGTCGAAGTCGCTCTGGCAGGCTTTCTGGAGCAGGATGCAATACGACTCGCAGTTGGCCGCGTCGGGGTCGCTGCACGTTCCGTCGCCGCCGGGGCCGGCGTGCGGGCAATGGGTGCTGGGGTCGCCGAGCGCAAAGAAGCTATGGTAGTAGCGGCAGCCGATGCTCTGGGCGCCTACGTCGTCCCACTGGCCCTTTGGTAGATCGCCGCAGACGGCCAGGCACTGGTCCATCGCGGCGAGCCCGTCCGCCGCCTTGTACTGTTGCAGGCTGCCTGTGCACGCCACCATCACGGCCCGGCAGTAGTCCGTGCAGTCGGGCAAGCCCTGGGTGTGTTTGCACGTGGTGCCGCTGACCTGGAACGCGGCGTGGATGCACGCGCTCTTGTCGGCCGTCGCCTTTTCCAGCTGGGCCAGACGGCACTCGACGCTGTCCTGCTTCTGCTGCGCGGCGGTGAACCCCTTGCTATCCGCAATCGCCGGGCACTTGTCCAGGCATTGCGAAACCACGGCGGCCTGGTCCGGGCAGATTGCCTGGAACAGCGTGCAGTAGGCGTCACAGTCCGTTCCGCAGCTGCCGTCGCCGCCGGGGCCGGCTGCCGCGCAGCTCTCCTGGGGCGAGCTCTCGGCCGCCTGCGCCCGTAGCATACGGCAGGCCACCGTGTCGGCGTTCGTCGCATCGCCCGGAGTTCCCGGCGGAAGCGCAGAGCATATCTCGAGGCAGGTGTTGTTGTCGGCGTAGACCTTGTTTGCATCGATGCAGTTCTTCTGCACCGTGTTGCAGAAATCGACGCACTGCTGACTGAATGGACGGAGCGTGCGATCGTGGATCCCTGCGATCGACTGGCAGGCGCCGACCACGACGACAGCGCCTAGTAGCGTCACCGCGGCAGAGGCGCGGACCATCCAGCGGCGCTGCATCAGAACCGTCCTCCCAGGCTTACGCCGCCGCCCGCTCGGCCGATGCTCGGCTGGAGCCGGAGGACCGCGTTCCGCTTGCGAGGCGCGGTCAGGTACAGGACCACGCCGGCAGCGAGCACGGCGGCGCCCGCTCCGATTGCGATATCGGAGATCGTCGCGGCGCGCTTCGCATCGTCGGTCAGCGTCAAGCCCCGCTGGCTGCTGCACACGTTGTCCGGACATATCTTCTTGGCGTCGTTGTTCTTCTGGATCGCCTGGACGCCGAAGACTGATCCGACGCCGATGCCCACCAGACCCACGCCGCCCGCGATCAGGCCCAGCGTGCGCTGGGTCGAGCCGGGGCTGCCGGTGTCGGCCCGAGGAGCCGGGGCGGGCGTGGGCGCTGGCGTGGGCGTGGGCGTGGGAGGGGGCGTCTGCTCGGGGGGAGCAGCTGGCGCCGTGGCCGGGGCTTTTTCCAGCGCCGGCACGCTCACCTGTACCTTGTCGGCCTGGTCGCCGACCTTGACCGACTTCTTCCACGTCGTGTAGCCCGGCGCACTGGCCTCGATGGCGACCATGCCCGGATCCACGGGGACAGGCACGCCGAACAGACCGGGGCGCACGGTGTCGGTTCCGCGCTTGACCAAGAGACCCGTGAGCCCGCGAGCCGCGGACGACACGTTGATCGTGAGCTTCGAAAGCTTCGGTTCCAGAGCGGCCGCGCGGTCGCTGCCGACCCCTGCCCTGGCCTCTTGACCTTCGGCCCGCGCTTCGGACGCCGCCTGCCGGTACGTCGCCCACGCGCTCGCGGTGCGACCGCTCTTCTCGTAGCAGTCCGCCAGATACAGGAGCGTGCCGATGCCGGGATCGATGTGCTGGCTCTGCTCGAGCTTCTTGCACGCCTCGGCGTATTTGCCGTCGGCGAGCAGCTTGCGTCCCTGGTCGAACAGCGCTTCCGCTGCGGCCTTGTCGGCCGCGTTGCTCTGCGCGCGTGCGAGGCCGCCTGGGAACGCGATCGCGAGCGCGAGGGCGCCCGCGACCACGGCGGTCCTTCGGATGGGGGCTCTGGTCTTCCTCATACGGGTCACCGGCCGTGGGTCGGGATGCGGTCCATCCACCGGCTTATCAATACCTGCCGCGTCCGGCCAGATCCGGGAGCAGGAAACGCCGATTCCGGGCGCGGAGGCCGGGCTCAGCGGCGCCCGCCGAACTCGGGAATGACGCCATTGTCGGGCTTCGTCGTGGCCGGCGCGGTGTGCGGGCGGTGGCGCGGGGCGCTCGCCTTCGGCAGAGGCGCTGGAGCAGCGCTTGGGGCCTCCACCCGGGCGGAGGTCGGGGGAACCGCACCCGCATCCGCCTGGGGAGCTGCGCTGGCGGCAACAGGGGCGACGCTGGGCGCCCGGTCGACCGAGGTCGCCGCCGGCGGAACCGCGGATGCGCTCTCCTCCGGCGCGGCGCCGGTTCCGGCGGTCGCTGCAGGGCTCCTGACCAGGAACATCACACCGGCGCTGCCGAGCACGAGCGCGACGGCGACTGCCGGAAGCAGCCAGCGGCGACTACCGCTCGCGGGCGGAGCGGTGCGCCCCCAGGAATCGATAGTCGACGCAGCGGTCGCCGCGCTGCTTGCTGTCACCGGCGCCGCCTGGGCGGCGCCCGACGGCGCCGCGGCCGGCGCGTTCGGCATCGGCTCCGTCAAGACGCCGGGCGTGCTGTCTGCCAGCGTGGCATCGCTGACCGCAAGCAGGCGTCGGGCGCGCACGGCATGGATGCGCGATTCGGGCGACCCGAACGCGGCGATCGCCGATGCCAGCTCGGCGACTGTCGCCCAGCGCTTGTCGCGGTCCTTTTCCAGGCAGCGGAGGACGATCTGTTCGAGCTCGGGAGGGATGTCGTCGCGGAACTGCTGCAACGGGGGCGGAGAATCGGTCAGCAGCGACGCGTACAGCTCGGGAACCGACTCCGCGTCGTACGGCGGTCGCCCGGCGAGCAACTCGTAGAAGATCGCACCGAGCGCCCAGATATCGGTCCTGGTGTCAACGTCCTTGGCCGAGCGCATCTGCTCCGGCGACATGTACAGCGGGGAGCCCACCATCGAGGCCGTCCGCGTCAGCGACATTTCGCCCTTGGAGTCGCCCGTGATGGACTTGGAGATCCCGAAGTCAAGCACCTTGATCAGCGGAGTGCCGTCGGCCCGTCGCGTGACGAAAAGATTGGCGGGTTTGAGATCGCGGTGGACGATCCCGAGCGCGTGCGCCTCGGCAACGGCTTCGCCTGCCTGCAGCAGATAGTCGACCGCTTCGGACACGGACAGCTTGCCGCGGGACGACAGCTCGTCGCCCAGGTCGTGACCGTCGAGGTGCTCCATGACCATGTACGGCACGGAGTTCTCCATCGTGCCCACATCCAGCACGCGGGCGACGTGCTCGCTCTGGATGCGGACCGCCGCCCGGGCCTCGCGACGGAAGCGTTCCGCGGCGTCGCTGCGCTCGGCCATTTCGGGCAGCAGGAACTTCACAGCAACCCGCTTTTCCAGCTCCTCGTGCCACGCGGCGACCACCACGCCCATGCCGCCCTCGCCGAGTATCTTTTCGACGCGGTACTTGCCCGCGAGGATGTCTCCCTCCTTGACCGGACAGTTGGACATGCTCAGAGCGAAGCGTAGCCTCGATCGCTCGCAGCTGCCCGCATTTCCGTCGCTGGGCCCGGAAAATCAGCGGGCGAACGCGGTGTCGCGCTGCACGGGGAACGGATTCGGCCACCAACCGAAGCCGCTCTGCCGGTACACGGTGAGGCGCGCCAGGTCGATGCCCAGTACGGCGCTGGCGCTCTGTTGGTCATTCGTGCCGATGCTGCCGCCGAGACTGAGCGTGATGCCCCACGGAGCGCCCAGCACCAGCGAACCGGCGAAGCCCTGTGACCCCGTGCCCCAGAAGCGCTCGTACCCTCCGAGATCGATCGCGCCGCCCCAGGTTCCGTTGACGAACCCGTGCGTCGCGGTCCTCAGGAGCAGCGACAGATCCGTACCGTGACCGAAATAGGGCTGGACCCGACCCAGCCCGCCGAAGATGACCGTCCCGGACGGCGGAGTGCCCATCCCCGCGTCGAACTGCAACGACCCCGGCAGAGTGCTCTCGCCGGACTGCCGCAGGAGCCCGGCGCCGCCGCCGGCGAACAGCCACGAGGATACGTCGGCGCGGGCGGGAAGCGCACAGGACAGAAGCGCCGCGCCCAGCAGAGCGCCTGCGGCGTGGCGCAAGCCGAGGGGACAGGAGCTGCGGGCGATCGCGGTGCGATGCTGCACGGTCGCCGGGCTACCACGGCGACCGCGCGCAAACCAGCACGGATTTGTCAGCGCTCTCCGGCCGAGCGGCGGAGCAGCAGGACGCGCCGTACGACCGCGTCGAACACGTCGCGGTGGTAGAGCAGGCCGTTGTGGCCGCAGTCCTGAACGACCAGCGTGTCGCCGGCACCCAGCGCGGCAACGGCTCCGACCAGTGTGTCGTCCGACGCTACGATGGACAGGTGGGGAACGTGTGCCGCTCGCTCCACCGACCGGCCCAGGCGCGCAAGCACGTCGCTTCCGGGCGCGATGTCGCGCCCGGCGCCGCCCGGCGCAAAGCGCGCGTGCGGCGTGCCGGCAAACGGGCTGGCCATCGAGATCGTCTGCACGATTCGCGGATCCCCGCCCATCTCCTGCACGAACCAGCGCACGACCACGCCGCCCATGCTGTGACCCACCAGATGGATACGCGCGTCGTCCGGAATCCGCGCGACCAGATCCGCGAGACACTGGGCAAGCGCTTCCACCCCCGGCCCCGGGGCATAGCTGAACGACGCCGTCGACGCGCCGAGCTCGCGCTCGATGTGCTCGCGTATCGGCCGGAGCACGCCCGCCGTAGCGAACAGCCCGTGCAGCAGCACCACCACGTCTTCGCCGCTCGCAAGCGCCGTCGGGCACCCGGGCGCGAGGTCCTTGTGCAGCAGCGTTGCCTGGCGCGCAAACGCCATGGCTTCCCGGGTTGCGACCCTCAGGCTGCGCAGCCCGTCGTCGAACAGCTCGAGTGAACCATCTGCAAACGCCATCGCCTTTCAATTGATCTAACCCAGCTTCGGGGCCTATGACAGTTTGTGGGCGCTACTTTTTTCGCGCGACCGCTACTGCGTCGGAAGCTTCGCAGCGCGCATCCATGACCAACATCCGCGATCCCCAGCCGCCCGCGAACGCCTTTACGCATCGCTTCGATGTGCCGCCGGGCGACATCGACATGCTCGGCCACGCCGGCAACGTGAGTTGGGTGCGCTGGATCAACGAGGCCGCGACCGCTCACTCGGTGTCGATCGGGCTCGACCTCGAGGCGTATCGCGAGCTCGGCGTGGTGTGGGTCGTACGGCGCCACGAGGTCGACTATCTGGGCCAGGCGTTCGAGGGCGAAGCGCTCGAAGCGCTCACCTGGGTGGAATCCCTGCGCGGCGCGACCTCCTTGCGTCGCACGCTGTTCCGCCGCACCGACAGCGAGAGCACCCTGTGCCGCGCCGTAACCACGTGGGTGCTGCTCGACATCGCCAGCGGACGCCCGCGGCGCATCCCGCGTGAGCTGCTCGAACGATACGGCTTCACCGCCTAGGGCGGGTCCGCGTCGCGGCGTATCAGCCGGCGAGGTCCGCCGCCAGGCTCTGCCGCGTCGCTTTCGACAGCTCCACCTCGACGCGATAGGACGGATGATCGACGCCGAGCCGGAGCGTCCCTTCGCCGGATTCGATCGCGCGGCGCGCGGCGGCGGAGAGCGGGAACTTCACGTATTGCACCGCGGTCGTACGATCCGTGCGCTCGCCGCGCTTCTCGCCCTCGGCGGGTAGGCGCTCTTCTTCCGTCGCGATGTAGAAGCGGCTTTCCACGCCCGCGAGCTCCACCAGCATGCGGTCGCGCTCCCCGGCCTCCGGGTACTCGATGAAGATCGTCGCGGACAGCTCGTCCTCGCCGGCGATGAGCTGGTTGTAGGTCTCGATCTCGTGCGCGATGGCCTGATCCGCCGTGATGCGCTCGGTGCGCAGCATCTCCTGGATCTGGAACATCACCGTGTCGTGGTTCTCGAACAGCACGGTCATGTGATCGCCGAGCGCTACGCGGCGCGCGCGCTTGTCGTCGATCACGCGGGCGCGGAAGCGATCGCGGATCTGCTCGTAATCTCCCAGCCCAAGGATTTCCCGACGGTCAACCCGTTTCATGGTTCGCTGAACGTGTGTCGCCGCAGGCCCGGTTTCAAGACCCGAGGCCGTACGCGTCGGCCAGTGCCTGCACCGGGTGCAGCATCTCGAGTCCGTTTTCCTTCTTCACCCGGAGCCCGGCGAGATTGCAGTCGCCGACCAGAAGCTCCTCGCCGTCTTCCCGGCCGCTCTGGACGGCGCGGGCCAGCTTCTTGCCGTATCGCGCGCCTTCCTCGTAGTAGGCCGCCTTCATGCCCCAGGTTCCGTCGACGGCGGAGCAGCGCTCGATGATGCGCACCTCGGTGTCCGGAAGCTGCGACAGCACGCGGGCGCCGGGCACCGCGATCTTCTGCGCGCGGAGATGACAAGCCGCGTGGTACGCGACCTTGCCGAGCCCCTTCTTGAAGTCGCGGCTGAGCTTCTTTTCCCGTCGCAGCTGATCGAAGAGCTGCATCAGATCGACGGTAGCTGCGGCGACCTCCCGGGCCTCGTCGGTCCCGAGATAGAGCGGCCACTCGCTCTTCATGGTGTAGCCGCAGGTCGGACCCGGCACCGCGATGCGGAGGCCCCGCCGGACGTAGGGCAGGAGCAGGTCCACGTTGTGCTGCATCTTTCGCTTCGCCGCGTCGACGTCGCCGCCGTCGAGATTCGGCATGCCGCAGCAGGTGAGCGACATCGGCACCTCGACGGCGAGGCCGTTCTTCTCCAGCACGCGCACGGCCGCGCGCGGCACCTCGGGGAAGTTGTGCTCGCCGTAGCAGGTGGAAAACAGCACGACCTCGCCTGCTGTACCCGCTTCCCCCTCGGGCTCGTGCCGATCGAACCAGTGCGAGAACTTCCGGGTCGCCATCGGCGGCAGGGGGAACTCCGCCGAGATGCCGCTGAGTTTCTCCGTAGCCTTGCGGAGGAGCCTCTTTTCGTTGACCAGATTGGCGAGCTTCGCCTGCGGCCCCGCACCGAGCGCTCCGATGACTTGCGGCTCGCCGAGGATGCGATCGACCAGCGGTACCCCGTCGCGGCGCGCGCGCTGCGCCTTTTCGCGCGCCATCAGCCGCGGAAAGTCGAGCAGCTCCGAGGCGCCTTCATCTGCCGTGTACGGGCACTTGATGAAGCACAGCTTGCACTGCCAGCAATGATCGGCGACCTCGCGGAACGTCCCTGCCTCCAGCAACTCGACGCTGTGCGCCCGACCGGCTTCCACGTCCTTGTCGACCGCGTCGAACAGCAGCGGAAACGAGCCGCAGTAGGTGACGCACATCCGGCAGTCGCTGCAGATGTGGAAGGTCCTGAGGAGCTCGGTCTCTAGATCGCGCGGATCCCAGTAGCGTGCATCGTTGGGATCGTACGCCGGCGGGCGCTCGGGATTACGGGCTGGAACCTTCGTCATTGCACTCTCGCCCCCACGGACAAAAGCCACCGCTCGCGCGCGCGGCGCGGGCGGTGGCCCTGGTCGCTGGTCGAGTGCTCGAGCTAGAGCGTCTCGAGCCCCTTCGACGCCTTCGCGAAGCGGCCGGCGTGCGACTTCTCGGCCTTGGCCAGCGTCTCGAACCACTCGGCGATCTCGTCGAAGCCCTCGTCACGCGCGGTCTTCGCCATGCCGGGGTACATCGTCTCGTACTCGTAGGTCTCGCCGGCAACGGCCGAGTCGAGGTTCTTCTTGGTGTTGCCGATCGGCTTGCCGGTGGCGGGGTCGCCCACCTGCTTCAGGAAGTCCAGGTGACCGTGGGCATGACCCGTCTCGCCGTCCGCGGTGTCCTTGAACAGACCGGCGACCTCCGGGTAGCCCTCCACGTCCGCTTGCTTGGCGAAGTACAGGTAGCGGCGGTTCGCCTGCGACTCGCCGGCGAAGGCTTCCTTGAGGTTGTCGTGGGTCTTGGTTCCTTCGAGCTTGGCCATGAATTTCCTCCGGGTGGCGCACTCTCCTGCGCCAGGGCTCGCAACGATAGAGGTTTGTGCGTTGGGGTCAACCCGCTCCCCCGGCCCGGGCTTCCCTACACGGTCAGCCAACATAGTGCCGCGCCCCCGGATCCGGCACCCCTTGATGAGAGGGCGGATCCGGGGCCGGCTCCGCCAGCAGGGCGGCCAGGCCCTGGGCGCCCAGGACAGCGTAGTTCCGCACGCAGTTGTTGAACACGGCGTGGACGCTCTCCGCCTCGGACGCCAGCCGCCGCACCGGCTCCACCCAGGCGCGCAGCTCTTCCGGCGAATACAGATAGTTGAAGCGCTCGTGGACGCCGGCGCCCTTCCGCCAGGCCCCGGCGTTCTGGCCGTGGAAGCGCACCAGCGCGAGCTCCCGACGGGTGACCGCCGCTATCGGCGGCACGCCGCCGATGCTCGTGTCGGGCTCGTCGACGCAGACGTACGCGAGGCCATGCTGTCGGAGCAGCTCGAACACGCGCTCGCGGCGATCCTCGGCCATCCAGCTCTTGTGGCGGAACTCCACCGACAGCGGCACGTCGCTCCAGCGTTCCGCCAGCTGCTCGATACGCCGTGCGTTGCCGCGCGTCGCCGAGAACCAGGGCGGGAACTGCAACATCACACAGCCGAGCCTTCCCGCACCGAGCAGCGGATCGACGAGCGCGCGGAAGCGCGCCTCGATCTCGTGTGCGATTTCCGGCGGCATGCGATCGGCGTACATGCGCTGCTTGTCCTCGGGAAGGGCTTCTTTGATATCGCGCGGCAGCCGCGTCACGTCGATGGGATGACCGGTCAGCACCGGGTGCGCCTTCACGTCGAACACGAAGCCCGGCGTCGTCCATTCCACCCAGTGCTCGGCAGTCGCCGGCGGCAGGAGCGAATAGTAGGTGGCGTCCACTTCGACCAGGTTGAAGTGTCCGGCGTAGTGCGACAGCCGCGCTTCCGCACTCATGCTCGCCTTCGGGTAGAACAGGCCGCTCGAGACCAGCGTGCGATCAGTCCAGCCCGCCGTTCCGGTGCGGATCCGCCCCACGGCAGCGTGGTCGGGCGCTTGTTCGGCGAGCTGGGCGGCCTGGGCGTAGCGCTCCGGATCGGGCTCGGGGATCGCGACGCCGCGCTTCGCGGAGCGCTCAGCCATCGCGCGGCTCCGCCAGCCGCTCGGCGAGCGCCCGGATCGTGAGCGGGCTCGAGCCCTCGGCCTTGTTGTTCACGATCACGAACAGCGCCTTGCCGAGCAGCGCACAGGCTTCGCACAGGCGCGCGATGTCCGCGCGCATCTCTTCCTGCGGATCCACGATGCGATCGAACGGACTGAGGTCGCGCTTGCGATCCGCGTAGCGTTCTCCCGGCGGGATCAACAGCCGCGACACCACGAACGGCGCCGTCAGCACGTCCGGCGCGCGCAGCTGCTCGCCGAGCGTCGGCATTCGCTCCCAGAACGACAGCACGTGCCCCACGCCGCGGCTGCCGAGCACGTCGAGGTAGGCGTGCGTGAAGAGCTCGCGGTTGCGGAGCTCCACGGCGTACGAGAAGTCGCGCGGGAGCTTGGCGAGGAACGCGTCGAGCTGCTTCTCGAACACGCCCGGACGCGGCAGCTCGCGGCGCCTGAGCGGCGACAGCTCGAACACGAACGGCCCGGCGTGCTCCGCGAAGTGCTCTGCCATCGGACGCAGAACCTCCGACTCGAACAGCGCCGCGTCGAGGAAGCCCGGATTCGGCTCGCGCGTCTTCGGGTCCACCGCGGCCGTGACGCCGCTCCACACCTTCGACACGCACGAAAACCCTCCGGGCAGCTGCGCGGCGTAGCGGTCGAGTGTCGCCGCATCGAGCGGGCGGTAGTACGAGCGGTCGATGCCCACCGTGCGGAACAGCGGATAGCGCGCGTAGAGCTCGAGCCCGCGCTCCTGAAGCTCGCGCTCCGACGGCTTGCCCGGATAGACGAGCCCCGCCCAGCCGGGGAAGGTCCACGACGAGGTGCCGAAGCGAACGTGCGACGGGATGCGTCCGGCGAGCTCGACCAGCGCCGGCTCATCGGCCGGGCTCGCCGGCTCTGCCGGCTCCGCCGCGAAGAGATCCAGCTGCCGACCGCCCACGGCTCCGCCATAACGCGCGGCCCGCGCCGCGGCCAGGATATTTCGTACACGAAATATTTCTGTCCGGTACACTTGGCCCGGAGGAGTTCATGCGAAGCCACTTTCTTGTGCCGGCCGGGCTGCTGCTCGTGTGGAGCTCGACAGCCAGCGCGCAGACCCGCATCGACGGCATCGAGCACCTCTTCGGCGCGTCCAACACCAACGCCGTCGCGGGGCACGGCGCGCTCACGGCCGGCATCAGCTCCGACGGCGACCTCACCGTGCTGTCCTGGCCGAGCCCGAGCTACTACGACCAGCTCGCGTACATCGCGTCCAACGATCTCGACGTGCGCAGCGAGCCGCACCTCGGCGCGCTCGACGGCATGGGCTCCTACGTCGGGCTGATCGTCGACGACGGCACGACGCAGACCCTCACCTGGCTGCGCGACGCCAGCAAGTGGACGCACACGCAGGGCTACACCAAGGACGACGCGCCAGTGCCGGTGACCACGTTCGCTCGCAGCGACCTCGGCCTGACGGTGACGCTCACCGACATCGTGTCGCCCGACGTCGACGTGCTGACGCGCGACGTGAAAGTGAAGAAGAGCGCCAGCTCTACGATCGTGAACGTCTCGCTCGTAGTCTACGAGAATCTCTCCCCCACCCTGTCGAAGATCGACCAGCTGCCCGTCGCCGACTGGGCGCTCGACTCGCGCAACGACTTCTTCGCCCTCTACGACAAGCAGAGCGGCGAGATCATCCACTATCACCCGGACGACCGCGCCCTGGTGACGTCGCTGCTGGGCGCCACGCTCGATCTCTCCACGGTCGACTACGGACCCATCGAGACGCTGATGAAGAGCGCCGCACCGACGGACGCCCAGGTCGACGCGCAGATCGCTTCGCTCGACCAGAGCTACAAGCCCGGCGTTGCAGCCATCGTCACCACCGAGCCGCCGCCCGCACAGTTCCAGGTCGGCGGCGACGCCACGAAGATCTGCGATCAGGTCCAACACCTCGTCGACAACATCCTGAAGCTGCCCCAGGTGTTTCCCGGCGCGGTCCTGCCTATCGACCCGAACGTGGTCAAGGCGCTGGAGTGCACCGACCAGCTTGCGACGATCCAGCAGAAGAGGGGCTGGTCCTGGCAGCCAGAGGATGCGCTTTCCGACCTCGCGGATCGGACCCTCTCGGGCTCCCGTGTAGCAGCCGGTCAGACGAACGGCGCGCTCATCGCACCGCTGACGTTCCAGGGCGATACGGCCGAGGGCAGCGTGGACTTCGCGCTGGGCGATACGCTCGCCGCGGCGCGAAGCGCGCTCGCGACCGCGAAGAAGAGCACGCCCGCTGCGCGCCAGACGGCGGCCGAGGATGCGGCCGACGCCGTGCTCGGCAAAGCGCGGCTGCCGGACAAGTCGCTCGGCGACCAGGTGGTGCGCATCGCGGAGCGCGCGCTGGTCAACGTGTACGTCTCGCGCGACAAGAAGACCGGCGCGATCTGCGCCAGCATCGCGCGCCAGCCGCCGTACTATCTCGACTGGCCGCGGGACGGCGCGTTCTTCGACGCCGCGCTCGACGTGGCGGGGCTCGACGAGTGGGTGACGCAGCGGACCGAATGGTACACGGGGCTTCTGCGCGCGGCGCCCACCCGCGGCAACCTGCTGCTCACGCCCAACGTGCCGACCGATCCCACGACGGGCGACCAGAAGTTTCCCGCCGACGCATGGGAGATGAACTACTTCGCCGACGGCACGGTGGGCGGACCGATCCGCTTCGAGATCGACAACACGGGGTTGCATATCTGGTCGCTCGCCCTGCACGCCGCCACGCTCGAGCCCTCGGCGCGCAAGGCCTACGTCGACAAGATCTGGCCCTCGACGAAGCGCGCGCTCGATCTGCTGGACCGCTGGACGATGAAGGACAGCGCCCTGCCCGCTCCGGCGAACGAGGACGACCACACCGAGCTCACCAGCGAGCTGCAAGGCGCGATCGCCGTCTACTCCGCCATGGCCGCCGGCTCGCGGCTCGCTAGGCTCGAGGGCGACGACGCCGACTACAAGCGCTACCAGAAGCACACCGCGGCGCTCGGCGACGCGATCATGAAGACGTACTACCTGCCCGACCAGCAGCGCTTCCGCGATATCAAGGCCGACCAGAACCCTACGGCCGGCAAGGGCACCGTGGCCTGGGCGATCTGGCCGGGGCGGCTGATGAAGCCCGACGACCCGCGCCTCGAGATCCAGCTCGACGCGGACATGGACGCGATCATCGCCAAGCTGTCGGGCAAGGACGGCGAGGGCGCGAGCTACACGGCCAAGAACATCGTCTCGGCCGCCCTCTACGGCAAGGTGGGCGGCTCGCACGACAAGGCCAAGCAGGCGCTCGATCTGCTCGCCAACGTGGCGACGCCCGACACGCTCCAGTTCGGTGAAGCGCAGGTCATCACGTCCAAGCCCGGCCAGCCGCTCGTCTGGTCGAACCGCGTCGCTCCGCCGCACGTCTGGCAGGGCATCCTCTTCTATCTGTCGGCGATGGCGCTCAGCCAGCCCGATCTCTTCGACAAGGACCAGACGACGTGGCCGCTCCCGACCGACGGCACCGCCGGCCAGAGCACCACCAAGGTCCAGGCAGCCGGCTGCGGCTGCCACATGGCAAACGAGAACTCACCGCTGGGCGGCGCGGCCATTGCGCTGTTCGGGCTCGTCGCGCTCGCCTGGCGGCGGCGCCGGCGCGGCGCGTAGCGCGTCCGGCGTGCGCGCGCCTGGCGCCGCAATTCCGAGCTCTTCCAGTCGCCGCCCTTCGCACCTGCTTTCGTCAGCGTCTTGCGCACGTCGGCCAGGATGTCGGTCTCCGCCGCGGTCCTTCTCCGCTCGCCGAAGGGCCAGGCATTCCAACCCCGGTGCGAAAGCGTAGCGTGCGGCGGATACCGGAGAGCGGAGACGATGCCGGGCCGTGCCTAGAGAGCGGCGTCATCACCCCCAGGGGTGATGATGCGGCGTCACATTGGCGACCTCAGGGTCCCCAAAGCCGCATCGCGCATCGTGGGCAACAGAAGGTCGCGCGTCGCGGCCGTGACGGCGGATGCACCGCGATTTTCGAATGATTCCGCGCAAGCAGGCTCCGGCTGCGTCGGTCGCACATCGCTCCCAGACTGCGTTTGCACTGCCCCCGCACTGCCCCCGCGCTGCCCCCCGACTGCTGGATCTGACTCGGATCTGGATGCCATCGTCCAAATGAAGATCAACGCCGGCAAGTAGAGGGCGAGGAAGGTGGTCGACGAGCTCGTGTCCACCTTCACCGGGCGGCTCGCTGCGCCAACAACGGCAAGCCGCCCACGCATCGCTCGGGCTATCGCCCATGGGCCGAGCTACTGAAACGCACCTTCCGCATCGATGTCGAGCTCTGCAGCGAGTGCGGCGCCAGGATGAAAATGCGCGCCCTCGTCATCACCGCCGCCGGCATCCGCCGCTACCTGAGCTGGCTCGGCGAGCCCACCGACCCGCCCACTCTCGCGCCCGCCCGCGACCCGCCCTTCTTCAAGAGCGTCGCCATCCGTCGCCGGCTCGGCGAGCCCGTGCAGGCGGAGCTGTTCGACGTGCCCTGAACGCGCGCTCGCGAGGGCGGAGATCCGACCGGCGGCGGGCTGTGCGTGCGCGGACGACGCGCGGGGGGCCGGACGCCGCGCCGGCGCGCCTTCCGCAGAGCTCGATCGAGGCGTAGTCTGTCCGGCAGAAGCAGCGAGAGTGACGTGTGGCAACCAGGAGCAACGAGCAGAGGGCGTTCGTCCTACCTACGGGCTGGAGTCGTTCCGGGGCTATGCTGGGGCTATGCAC
This sequence comes from uncultured delta proteobacterium, assembly GCA_963826085.1. Classification (GTDB taxonomy): domain Bacteria; phylum Myxococcota_A; class Polyangia; order Polyangiales; family Polyangiaceae; genus CAWDXG01. The sequence goes on from CAWGVN010000004.1 coordinate 274,385, forward strand.
GGTGCCCACACCACCACACATGTGCCACGCATTTGCGTCCAGTCACGGGTTCGTCGCACTGGACCGGTCCGATGAGGAGTAGGCTTGTAGAGGCTCTCGTCCATCAAGGGGGTTGACATGAAGCTCGCTCGCTCGCTCGCTCGCCGCACGTTCCATTCCTGTTGGCACTCGCAACGCTTCCGCTAGCGTCGTCGGGCTGCAACACGGACGCATCCACGCCCGATGCGGGGCCGTACCCGTCGCTCCGCAGGAATTTCGCTCAAGAAGAACCCAGTCTTGCGACGACGCCGGATACGAGCGCCGCGTATCAGCGTCGGATCTGGATTGGTTACAATGACGCGACCGAGTTCGATGCGGTCGAAAACGGAGAACCCGGATTCCACAACCTCGACGCGGTCTCGTGGAGCACTGATCTCGGTTCAAGCTGGACCTATGAGCCGCTTCCGTACGCTTCGCAGGACCTTGATCTTGATCTTTCCTATACGGGCGGAGACCCCTGGCTTGCGAGCGATGGAGCGACACTCGTGTGCACCGCCCTCGGGATCCGGGGTGGCGTCACGAACGCCGTAGCGCTCACCGAGTCCATCGACAACCAGGCGTTCACGCCCTGGCGCGTTATCGCGAGCGCTCCGGACGTGGCGGCGCAGTTACCCCTGGGAACATCGAGCGCGACTTTCGACAAGCCGTCCGTCGATCTAACGACGGTGCCCTTTCTGGACGGAGCGGCGCAGATCGCCGCGGCCGTGATGGTGCTCAGGCGAGTGACGAACGCCGCAGAAAGTCCCGTCCGCTTCGACATCGCCTTGAGCACGGCGGTCAGTTTCTCCCCGAACGAGAGCGCCGCGGATCAATCATGGACGACTCGCGTGTTGAACCTAGGGGGGAACGTGCTGCCGCTCGAGGTAACAAACCCGATTGTGAAGATCTCCCACGATGGCGCTGGGAATCTGTTCGTTGCCTACCAGAGCCAGGCGTTCGACCAGGCGCACGTCGGTCAGGATGGCGGCGGCCGTGAGTGGAATATCGTCCGAACCACGGTCGACGGCGCATCGCAATCGTCGGTGTTTGCGGCCTCTAGCCAGATCAACATCATGTGGAGCTGGACGTCGGGAGACGCGCCGCGAGCAATGAGAGATGTCGAGCCGATGAGCTTCGACATCGCGCGCCGGCAAGTCGGCACGCATCTGTGGATCACGTACGCCGAGAAATCCGAGATGGACGGACAGCATGTGGTCGTTGCAGACTGCGACGACCATCCGGCCCACCGCTGCGCACCCGAAAGCGAGTGGTGGCGCTACAAGACCATCCACGGTCTGCATGGCGGAGAGCTGCTGCAGCCCTCCGTAGTGGCGGACCAGGGCGGGCAGAGCGTTTCGCTGATCTTCTACGAGAACCGCGGCACGACGGTCGGTCTGGAGCCAGAAGGAATGATCGGCAACCTCGCCACCGACGGTACCATGACCTGGACAACCCCCGTGCCACTGACGGGAGGCGTCACGCTGGGTGCGTCCCAGGATCTCACCTATCTTCCATGTCCTTTGGGCAACCAATTCGGCGACTACATCGGCAGTACGAGGCTGCCCATCGCGAATCTCACGATTTCAGCGTGGGCCGACAGCCGGCGCGGCTGCATCTCACCCGGGAACGATCTGCATGTCCAGGCAACGCTCTGGTGAGCTCGCGCTGCTCTTCCTGATCGCCGCCTCGGGCTGCGGCGGCGTGGTGGGCGTTCCGGGGCACGGAGGCCCTGCGCCCGCCGACGCAGGGCACGACGTTTCCTTCGAGGCGGCTCCGGTCGATGCCGGGGCGGACGCCGCGGTGGGCGGCTGGTGGACGCCGGAGGGTGGGGCCTGTACCGGGCTGCTCAACTGCAGCCCGTATCTCGACGGCCTCTGTTTCGGGGGAAAGTGCTGCCTTGGATATGTGACCGACGAAGGCGGCTGCTACTGCGGCGAGTACCTGGGCTGTCCGCCGGGACAGCACTGCTGTGGCGACCCGAAGACGGGGTATCTGGGATGTCATACAGATTGCTTCAAGTGACTCTGCTGGCGCTAGCGTGCGCAGCCTGCGGCAGCAGGCAGATCGCGGAACCCGGGTCCGCCGATTCGGGAGTGGAGACGAGCGCCGGGGACGCGGATGCGGAGGCGGGCGACGCGGGCGCGGAAGCCGAGGCGGGCTTGCGCCAGTACCCGTGCACGGTCGCGAACGATTGCGAGCGGTATTTCGGAACCGCGGCGCTGTGCGTCGGGAGCTTCTGCTGCCTCGGCCAGGACGACGGGCACCACCACTGCGTGTGCGGCACGCTGGACGGCGGCTGCCAGGACCCGCGCAAGATTTGCTGCGGTCACCCGCTCGAATGCCACGACCTCCAGTGTCCGGGCTTCTGACGCCGGATTCCTCATCCGGTGCGAGCGAGCGGCGCGTCGTGGCTTCCGGGCTGAGTATCTGCCGGGGAACGCTGGGCGTTGACGACCCACGGCACTCGAATAGCACTTTTCAAGGACGACGATGCACGCCTCAAGCCGCTCACCCGGGAACGATCTGCATGTCCAGGCAACGCTCTGGTGAGCTCGCGCTGCTCTTCCTGATCGCCGCCTCGGGCTGCGGCGGCGTGGTGGGCGTTCCGGGGCACGGAGGCCCTGCGCCCGCCGACGCAGGGCACGACGTTTCCTTCGAGGCGGCTCCGGTCGATGCCGGGGCGGACGCCACGGTGGGCGGCTGGTGGACGCCGGAGGGTGGGGCCTGCACACAGCCCCTGGATTGTAGCCCGTATCTCGACGTAATTTGCCTGGGCGGACAGTGCTGCTCTGGGTTCACGACCAGCGAGGGCGGCTGCTACTGCGGCGAGTACCTGGGCTGTCCGCCGGGACAGCACTGCTGTGGCGACCCGAAGACGGGGTATCTGGGATGTCATACAGATTGCTTCAAGTGACTCTGCTGGCGCTAGCGTGCGCAGCCTGCGGCAGCAGGCAGATCGCGGAACCCGGGTCCGCCGATTCGGGAGTGGAGACGAGCGCCGGGGACGCGGATGCGGAGGCGGGCGACGCGGGCGCGGAAGCCGAGGCCGGCTTGCGCCAGTACCCGTGCAAGCTGCCCCAGGATTGCGATCGCTACTTCGTTTCCGCGGATTGCGTAGGTGGTATCTGTTGCCTCGGCTTCAACGACGGCCACGGCCACTGCGTCTGCGGCGCACTGGACGGCGGCTGCCAGGACCCGCGCGAGACGTGCTGTGAGCCGTTCGGTCTCAAGCCGCGGTGCCAGCTCGCGGCATGTCCGATTTGAGCGGCGGCTGCGCTGGTCCGCGGGAAGCGGCCCTGGTGGGGCGGTGGTGCGGGCGCTCGCCGGGCGCGCGGCTTGGCTAGGGGTCGGGCGGCGGGAGGTCGAGGAGATCGGGCGCGGCGTGCGCTGGTCGGATGGGCGGCGGGGTCGCGGGGAGGCGCAGCTCCTGGAGGATGGCGCGGGCTTCGTCACGATCGGTGACGAGGTCCGTGAAGCGGAGGCGGCCACCGCAGGGGCAGGTGAGGGCGTCGATGTCGTAGACGCGGCGCAGAAGCGTGGCCCAGTCGATACGGGAGATCGCGCTTTCGAACGTGCGGAGGGCGTCGCAGTCCGGCGCGCCTCGTGAAGCAGGTGCGTTGACGGCGACGTTGGGGCTTGGTGCTGGTGGCGAGCACACGGCGATAAGGCTAGGCATCATCGGGGGGTGGCGTCCGGAATTCAAGCTGTTGCGCAGCGACCTGTGGCGACACTCCGAGCCGCGCGCCAGGTGGGCACGGCTGACTCGCAGGTAGATCCCGGCGCGCCGTCCTGGCGCGGTGCGCGTGGTGCGAGAGCTGCAACGTGGACGCGAGCCAGAAGCGCTGCTGCGCTGCTCGCGGTCGCCACGCTCGCCGCGCCAGGTGTGCTTGTCGGTGCGGAGTGGCAGGCGCTGCCGGCTCGGGCCACGCCCGGAGTGCAGTCCACGACGACTGCAGCGAAGGAGGACGACCATGGACAGGTACATCGGCATGGACGTGCACGCGGCAAGCTGCACGATCGCGGTAGTCGGGCCGAGCGGGCGGAAGCTCGGCTCGCAGGTGGTCGAGACGAACGGCCAGGCGCTGGTGGAAGCGATCCGGGCGATCCCGCAACCGCGGCATCTGTGCATGGAGGAGGGCACACAGAGTGCGTGGCTGTACGAGGTGCTATCGCCGCACGTGCAGGAGCTGGTGGTGGCGGGCATCGCCGAAAGCCGCGGCCCGAAGAGCGATGCGCGCGATGCGTTCGGTCTGGCCGAGGCGCTGCGGATCGGGGCGATCGCGACACCGGTGTTCAAGGCGCCAGGTCGCTTTGCGCTCTTGCGGGAGCTGGGCCGGACGTACTCGATGCTGGTGCGCGACGTGGTGCGGACGCAGAACCGGCTGAAGAATCTGTACCGGTCGCGTGGCGTGGCGGTACCGGGCAAGACCGTCTACGGCGAGGCGCGGCGCGAGGAGTTCCTGACGAAGCTGCCCGTGCCCGCGCGCACGGCCGCGATCCTGCTCTACGCCGAGCTCGATGCGCTGCGGGAGCTGAAGCGCGAGGCGCACAAGCAGCTCGTGGCGGAGTCGCACCGCCACCCCATCAGCCATGTGCTCGAGACGTGTCCGGGCCTGGGCGAGATCCGCGTCGCGCAGCTCATCCCTGTCGTGATCAGCCCGGAGCGCTTCCGCACGTCGCGACAGTTCTGGAGCTACTGTGGTCTGGGGATCGTGATGCGCTCCTCGAGCGACTGGGTGCGGAACGGCGATGGCTGGGTACGCTCGCAGGTGGCGAAGACCCGCGGCCTCAATCGACGCCACAACTCGACACTCAAGATGATCTTCAAGGGCGCCGCGACGACGATCGTGACGAGGCATCAGGACGAGCCGCTGCGCCAGGACTACCAGCGCCTGCTCGACCAAGGCACGAAACCGAACCTCGCCAAGCTGACGCTCGCCCGCAAGATCGCGGCGACGGCTCTGGCCATGTGGAAGCGCCAGGAGGTGTACGACCCGGATCGCTATCGCAAGCAGTAGCTCAGGCTCGCACGAGTGGACGAGATGTCGGTACGGCAAGCATCGAACGTGACGCCGCCGCCTGGTTCCCGTCGCGAGCAGGATTCGAGGGCGAGCATCCATGGTTTGCCTGGTCTGCGGCGACAGCCGCAAAGGCCCCTCGGCTAGGCTATGCCCCCTCGGAGTACCGAACGAAGCAATGGCTCGATGAAGCCCAGATAGAAGGTTGGTTCCCGCTCCTCGCGGAAGAACAGCACTACTGCTTCGATGCAGACGGGACGACCGAGTCGATCAGCACGGCGCCCATCGACGCTACGGACCGACGACCCATGGCCTGCGCCGCCGAGCTGCACGGCGCGGTCCGATCCGACGATCACGCGATCGAAGACCATTCTCCGAGCTGGCAGCCGGACGCCCGACGTGAACACCACGTTGTCGGCGACAACGGAGAAGCGCGTGTTAACGTCTCCCCCCATAGAAGGCGAACCAACGTGCGTGGGCAGGAGCAACGCGGTGGCCAGGCGGTGGAGCCGCCCGGCGGTGACAGGTCGGGGAAGCCGGCGGGTCAGCATCGATGAGATCTCGCGCAGACGCCCACGGCGACAAGGGTAGCAGCGCGCCGCGGGGAAACCTGGACAAGCTTTTGATGGCGCTCATGGCGTGATCACGTCCTTCAGCGAATAGCCCAGCGCGCCCGCGCGCTGGGCCGCCGCCGTGATCCCGCGCCGGCTCCACAGCGCGCGGACGGCCCCGTCGACGGGCGAGGGTACGCGCGCGAGCTTGGCGTCGAGGGCGCGGAGATCGCGCACGTCGAGCGGGCTGTCCTGCCACCGCGCTTCGCCGATCAAGGCGGTGTGTTTTCCGCGGAGACCCAGCACGTCGACTTCGCATTGCGGGCCACGCGACGCCCACCAGCGTCCGACGAGCAGATCGTCGGGCAACTCTCCGCGTGCGACCAGACGCGCCGCGTGCTGGCGCGTTGCTTCTTCGAACACGGAGCCCACGTGCCGCTGCCAGACGCCGGCGATGCGCGCGTGGACCGCGCGGCCTTGACCGGCGTCGATCTGCGTCTGGTTTGCATACAGACACGAAAACCAGAACGCCAGATACGGATCCGCGATCTCGTAGAGCGGTTTCGCCCCCTTCGGTGCGCCGACGGGCAGCGCTTTGTTCACGAACCCCGCGCGGACGAGCGTCTCGAGCGGCGCCTCGACGCGTTGGCCCGCGTCGCTCGCGATCTCGCTGAAACGCGTTCGCCCGCGCCCGATGGCGGCGAGGATGCGGGCATGTCCGCCGGTGCCGGGCAGCTCTTCGTTCAAGATGCCGAGCGCGTCGGCCAGCAAAAGGCCGCCCGGGCTCAAGGCGAGGGCCAGCAGGTTCTCCCGCAGAGAAGCGCGCCCGTCCCACGCCTTGAGGTGCAACGGGTAGCCGCCACAAGCAGCGTACGCCTCCATGAAGTGGTCGGGGGCAACGCGCGGAAGGAACTGGCGGGCGTGCACTACGTCCAGCGGATCGAGGCGCAGCGACAGCGTCGGGCGCCCGCGCAGCGCGCCACCGGCGCCCAACAGATCCTCGATGACCCCCACCGCGGATCCGGTCAGGATGAGCAGCAGTTTCGAATCCTGGGCAAGGTGATCCCACACCACCTGCACCATGCTCGGGAACGCGGGAGTAGACCCGAGCAGGTACGGCACCTCGTCGATGACCAGTGCGACCGGCTCGCGCGCGGCGAAGCTCGCGAACCACGTGAGCGCCGCCTCCCACGACGCGAAGCCGCCGCCGGCCAGGTTCGCGGCGTCATCCCCGAGATCGCGCCGCAGCGCCTCGTGCAACCGGCGAAGCTCGACCGCTTCGGCCTGTTGCGTCGCTCCGTAGAACACGGCGCGACGCCCAGCCACGAAGTGCGAGAGCAGGAACGTCTTGCCCACGCGCCGCCGCCCCCACAGGACCGCGAACCCGGGACGCCCGCGCGCTGCCGTATTCCACGCGGCTTCGAGCGCGGACCGTTCGCTCTCGCGGTCGATCAGGGGAGCCAGAGCCACAAATGCCTTGTACTACAAGCGGCTTGTAGTACAAGGCATTTGTGGTTAAAGTCGACCCGGCGCGGTATGGGGATTCCGCGCGTAGGTCGCATGAGCGCCCTTGCGAGGCGCTGCGCGTTCGTGCGCAGCGCGCCTGCGACCGCCGGTCGGCGCGAAGGACGGTCCGGGAGGGCATGGGCTTGTCGGATTGCCGGCTATTGGCGCTGTCACGGGCGTCGACGGCGTGCGTCAGGCGGTCCAGCCGAAGATCCCCGCGCGGATGCGCTGTCAGCGGCCGTGCTTGTGGAGCGAGTAGGTCCAGTCGCCGTACCACTCGCCCCTTCTCTTCGTTGTGGACGATGAGCTCCGGCCGGCCATCGCCGTCCATGTCGGTGACGGCGACGGAGCGATAGCCGCGCTCCTGCGTGCGGAGCTTCGTTGCCTAGAAACAGGTCGCTGTCGTGCATTGCCCGTTGTTGCAGGCGCCTGTGCCCCCGCCAGAGATTTTGCAGCACAGCGCGTTGTTGTTCGTGTAGTAGCAACCGGTCGACGGGTTGCACTTGTTGTCTGTGCACGGGTTGTGGTCGTCGCACGTGGTCGCCGTGCCGGCACACGCGCCACCGTTGCATTTATCGTTGCTGGTGCAGGCGTTGCCATCGTTGCACGCGTTGGTGTTGTTCGTGTGGTAGCAGCCCGTCGACGAATTGCAGTAGTCGTTCGTGCAAGGGTTGTTGTCGTTGCAGCTCTTCGTCGTGCCCTTGCACACGCCGCTTTGGCATTGATCTCCCGTGGTGCAGTCATCGCCGTCGTCGCACGCCTGCCCGGTGAGCTTGGCGTGCTCGCACTGCCCCGTCGACGTGTTGCAGGTGTCGGTAGTGCACGGGTTGTTGTCATCGCAGTTGGCGCATCCCGCGTCCGGCCCGGCGTCAGCGCCGCCGCTGCTGTTGCCCGCGGTTCCGCCGGTGCTGTTGCCCGCGGTGCCAGCGGTCCCGCCGGTTCCACTGCCTGCCACGCCGCCGGTTCCGTTGCCCGCCACGCCGCCGGTCCCGTTGCCCGCCACACCGCCGGTCCCGCTACCCGCCGTGCCACCGCCACTGCCCGCGTATCCGGCGTCCGTACCTGCCGAGCCGCCGTTGCCGTTGCCCACGACGTTGGTGGAGCTGCTGCAGCCTCCGAGTCCAAGAGCCGCACCTGCCGCCACGATCGCCCACGCAAGCATCCTCGTTTTCGCCATGCGCCTATCCTATGGTCAAGCTCTGTGGGCTGCCAGATGAATGTGTCGAAACGTCGTCCCCCTGGTATCGAATACAAGGGCGCAGCGGGAAGGGTTGTTGTGCTCCGCACATGCCGTCCGCAGCGGTCGCCGGGCTTGGCGTCGCCATGCTGCCGTGCATCCTCGGCGACGCCGAAACCCGGCTCAGGCGCATTGGCAAGCCGTTCGGCGTAAGAGAGATGCGGCTGGTCGCCCATCGCGACGCGATGTGCCAGGACTTGCAGCCGGCGCTCGAGGGCAAGACGCGCTGACGCCGCGTCTACAAGTTCCTCGCTAGATCCACGCGCGAGTAGTCGTCGATGCGCACCGGCGGCTCGGCGACGAAGTCGGCGTCGGGACCGGGGCTCCCCCGGTAGGCGCCGCGAGCCGCTCGCGCCGGTCTCACGGTGGCGACGATCCGGCTGCGTTCCCGGTGATGCAGCACCAGCTCCGAGAAATACGCGAGCCGGTCCGACTCCTGCAACTGGGGCGCGAAGCGCGCCATCGACGGCGGCAGTTGCGTCTCCAGCGGCCGTTTGGTCTCCGAGTACTGCAACGGTCGGACAACGACGCGGTCGACCGGAACCAACAGGCGCGATCCCTTTCAGTCGTAGACCAGATCGCCGCCCCAGATGTCGGTCCCGACATAGTGGAAGTCATCGACTTGATCACCCGCGTCGTAGGCGCCACGGCTCACGACGTGCGTGCCGGCATGCAGATACAGCGTCCAGATGAACAGCGCGCCGTGTGCCCCGGTCAGCGGGCTTTCGAGACGGTCGTCGGTAACGAGACGCCCGAACACCTTGACCGGCGTCGGTTGCTTGATGCCGACGAGCGAACGCCGTCGTTCGCGCGATGGTGCGGAAAGCGCGGAACATTCGCTGCGACCGTCGGCGCGGTTGGAACCGGCGCCGTCGGCGTCAGATCGCGTTCTGCTCGATGCTCACCGCGGCCCGGTCGCACAGCATGCCGACCATCAGGATCAACGGCGCGAAGCGCTCGTCTTTCGTCAGGCCCTGCTTGTAGCGGTAGTAGATCTGCTGCAGCACGACGGCGGTCTTGAACAGGCCGAAGCAGTAGAACCACTGGATGTTCGAGATGTCGCGGCCGGTCTTTTCCGCGTAGCGATCGGCGAGCTCGCGACGGGTCATGCTGCCGGGCTCGGCGGTGGGGCCCATGCTCACCGAAAGCGCCACTTCGCCGTCGTCCTTCTGGATCCAGTAGCTGAGCGAAGTACCGAGATCCATCAGCGGATCGCCGAGCGTGCTCATCTCCCAGTCGAGGACGCCGATGATGCGCGTGGGGTCGGCCGGTGCGAGCACGACGTTGTCGAGCTTGTAGTCGTTGTGGATGAGCGATGCGCCGCTCTCGGCCGGCATCGTGTCGGCGAGCCACTTGGCGACGCGATCGACGCTCTCGATCTCGTCGGTCTGCGAGTTGCCGTAGCGCCGGGTCCAACCCGTCACCTGCCGCTCGATGTAGCCGGCGGGCTTGCCGAGGTCGCCGAGGCCGGCCTTCTCGTAGTCGAGGCCGTGCAGAACGGCGAGGTTGTCGATCAAGCTCTCGTCCAGGCGCCGGATCTGCCCGGGCGACATCGAAAGCCCGGCTGGCAGCCTCTTTCTCAGGATGATGCCCTGGATGCGCCGCATCACGTAGAACTTCGCGCCGAGCACGCTCTCCTCCTCGCAGTAGGCGAGCGGCTCGGGCGCGAGCGGATAGACGGCGTGCAGCTTCGACAGGATGCGGTATTCGCGCCCCATGTCGTGCGCGGACTTGACCTTGCTGCCGAAGGGCGGGCGGCGCAGCACGTACTCGCGGCCGCCGGCGCGCACCAGATAGGTCAGGTTAGAGTGGCCACTCGGGAACTGCTCCACGCTGAGCTCCGCGTGGTCGCCGATCTCGGGGATGTGCTGCCTCAGGTACGCGGCCAGGGGCTCGAGATCGAGCTCCTCGCCTTCCCTCACGCTGCGCGGACTGTCCGTCAGTTCGCTCACGGTCACTTCCCTTCTGCCAGTGCTCCGACCTCGAGGCCGTAGCGCTTGAGGATACGCCGCGCCACGGCGGATTTGTGCACCTCGTCCGGGCCGTCGTAGATGCGCGCGGCCCGCTCGTGGCGGAACCAGCCGGAGAGCGGCGTGTCCTCCGTGATCCCGAGAGCTCCGTGCGTCTGGATGGCGCGGTCGACGACCCGTGAGAGCACGCCCGCGGCGTGGAACTTGATGCACGAGATTTCGTCACGGGCGGCGTAGAGCCCCTCCTGGTCGATCTTCCACGCGGCGTGGAGCACCATCAGCCGCGCCGCGTCGATCTCGGCGCGGCTCTCGGCGATCCACTCCTGGATGATCTGCCGTGTACCGAGCGGGCGTCCCGGCGCGATCTCGCGCGTGGCGGCGCGCCGGCACATCATGTCGAAGGCGCGCTCGCAGATCCCCATCCAGCGCATGCAGTGGTGGATGCGGCCGGGGCCGAGGCGCTCCTGCGCGATGGCGAAGCCCGCGCCGCGCCCGCCGAGCAGGTTCGACTCCGGAACGCGACAGTCGGCGTACTCGATCTCGCCGTGGCTCAGCCAGTCGCTGCCGGCCTCGCCCATGATGGGGATGTTGCGCAACAGCTTGAACCCGGGCGTATCGGTCGGAACGATGATCTGGCTCGCACGCTTGTGGGGCGGCGCGTCGGGATCGGTCACGGCCATCACGATCGCGAAGGCCGCGCCGTCGGCAGCCGTCGTGAACCACTTCCGGCCGTTGATGACCCAGGCGTCGCCATCGAGGACAGCCGTGGTGTCCATCCAGGTCGGGTTCGAGCCGGCGCGGTCCGGCTCGGTCATGGAGAAGCAGCTGCGGATCTGTCCGGCCGCGAGCGGACGGAGCCAGCGCTGCTTCTGCTCGTCCGTGCCGAAGCGCCCGAGGATCTCGATGTTCCCAGCATCGGGCGCCTGGCAGCCGAAGGCGTAGTGACCGATCGGGCTCCGCCCGAGCACCTCGCTCACGAAGGCGTGCTCGCGGAAATCGAGCCCCATGCCGCCCCACTCTTGCGGCACCTGCGGCGCCCAGAGCCCGGCGGCCTTCACCTTGTCGCGCAGCTCGGCGAGCCGCGGCACGTTGTCGCGGAACTCGCGACCGCCGAGCTCTCGCTCGAGCGGCAACACCTCGCGCTGCATCAGCTCCTCGAAACGCGGCAGGAGCTGCTTCATCCGGTCGGGCATATCGAAATGCATGAAGCGTCAATACCCCAGTCAGACCTGGCAGACGACCAGCCCAGCGAGCGCGCGATGAGCGAAACGAGTCGCGTCGGGGTGCTCGAGGGGCGGTGAACCCGAAGTGGACGGAGTCCAGCTGTGCTGGACGGAGGAGGGACGCCCTCTCGAGGACGATTCCGGTGGGGGTGGGTGGGCGGGATTACAACGACGAGTCGGAGCTGGCGTCGACCGAGACGTCGGGCTGCGCGTCCGTTCCCGTATCCGCTCCGGTATCCGTTCCCGTGTCCGTTCCCGTATCCGTTCCGGTATCCGTTCCCGAGTCCGTCCCTGCGCTGCCGCCCGCGCCCGACGTGCCGCCGGTGCCGCCCGTACTGGGCCCGCCGTCGCCGGAGTTCTGGACGCAGCCGCTGCCGGTGTCGACGCCGCACGGTCCGGCGGCCGTCACGCAGCACGGTGTACCGAATCCGCTGTTTGGACAGAAAGAAACGTTGCAGGCGCCGCCTGCGCCACCACCCGTTCCGCCAAAGCCGCTGCCGCCGGTCGCGCCGCTGCCGCCGGTCGCGCCACTGCCGCCGGTCGCGCCACTGCCGCCGGTCGCGCCGCTGCCGCCGGCGCCGCTCGCTCCGGCCGTACCGCCCGATCCGTTCGGGAGCCCACCCTTTTCGGTCTGGGCGCAGGAGATCGCGAGCGCTGCTGCGGACGCCCAGAACGTCCACCTTGCCACTGCCCCGAAGCGTCTCTGTCGATCAAGCATCCGCAAATCCCCTGGCCAGCCCGCGTTGAACGGGCCAGAGTCTACATGACCTGGCCCGTCTTCGCTACATCGCGACCGCACTGGACGCGCCGCGTCAGGATCGCTGCTTGCGATCCCGCAAGGCTTCCAGCCGCAGCCGGAGCGCGTTCAGGCGGATGAATCCGGTCGCGTCCGCCTGATCGTAGACGCTGTCCTTCTCGAACGTGACGAAGTCCTCGCGATAGAGGGTGTGCGGGCTCTTGCGGCCGACAACCGTCACGCCGCCCTTGTAGAGCTTCACGCGCACCGTGCCGCTCACCACGTCCTGCGTCGAATCGAACATGGTCTGCAGCATTTCGCGCTCCGGGGAGAACCAGAACCCGCGATAGACGAGCGTGGAATACTCGGGGACGAGCCCGTCGCGGATGCGGATCTGCTCGCGGTCGAGCGTGATCGACTCCATGGCGCGGTGCGCCTTGTGCAGCACCGTGCCGCCCGGCGTCTCGTACACGCCGCGCGACTTCATGCCGACGTAGCGGCTCTCGACGATGTCGACGCGCCCCACGCCGTGACGCCCGGCGATCTCGTTCATGCGCGAGAGCATCTGCACGGGGCCGAGCGCTTCGCCGTTGATGGCGACGGGATTGCCGCGCTCGAAGGCGAGCTCCAGGTACTCGGGCTTGTCGGGCGCGTCCTCGGGGTCCTTCGTCAGGATGAACATGTCCCGCGGCGGCTCGGCCCACGGATCCTCCAGGATGCCACCCTCGAACGACAGGTGCAGCAGATTCCTGTCCATGGAGTACGGCTTCTCGGCCGTCGCCGTGACGGGGATGTCGTGCTGCTTGGCGTAGGCGATGCAGTCGCTCCTCGACTTCAGGTCCCACTCGCGCCAGGGCGCGATCACCTGCACCCCCGGATCGAAGTGCGCTGCGCCCAGCTCGAAGCGCACCTGGTCGTTGCCCTTGCCGGTCGCGCCGTGGGCGATGGCGTCGGCGCCCGTCTGCTTCACCGTCTTCATCATGCCTTCGATGATGCAAGGCCGGGCCAGCGAGGTTCCGAGCAGGTACTCGCCCTCGTAGAGCGCGTTCGCTCGCAGCGCAGGGAACACGAAGTCCCGCACGAAGCTCTCGCGGAGGTCCATCTGCACGTAGCCCGCGGCGCCGGTCGCCTTGGCCTTGGCTTCGAGTCCGTCGAGCTCCTCGGCCTGGCCGACATCGGCGCACCATGCGACGATCTCGCACGAGTACTTCTCCTCGAGCCAGCGCAGGATCACGCTGGTATCCAGCCCGCCCGAGTAGGCGAGCACGACTTTCTCGATCTTTTTCACAGAAGCTCCTTCTCCGGATTCTCGAGCGCTTGGGAAAATCGCTTCGCCAGCCTACCCGCCTGGAAGCCGTCCAGGATGCGGTGATCGAAACTGGCCCCGATGGTGAGCGTGGGGCGCGCGACGACCTGGCCGTCTAGCACAGCCGGAGCGTCGTGCACTGCTCCAACCGTCAGGACGATGGGAACGCGCGACGGCGGGAACAGCGGCGCCTGGCCCGTCGTCAGGCCGAAGCCGGCCACGCTGGTCACCATGGCGGAGCCGAAAGCGTCGTAGGGAATGCCCAGCCGCGACAGATCCAGGTCGAAGTCGTAGGTGAGCGTCTCTCCAAGCTTCATGGCGCTGCGGATCAGGAACGGCGGCAGCGCACCGAGCCGCCGCGCGCTCACCTGTGTCGGGTCGTTCTTGCGGTCGCGGATCCGCTCGGCGGCGCGTTCCAGATCCTCGGCGATCCGCGCCACGCTCTTGTCATCCACGTCGGAGACCTTGGCCCCGGCCAGGTTCTCGCCGCCCTCGAAGGCGACCTGGAAGAAGATGTCGATCGAGTCGCGGGCGTAGAGCCGCCCGCGCCGGACGATCGCGTTCACCTCCGGACGCTCGGCGATGGCGATCGCCACGGCCTTGCCCACCAGGTGCGTGATGGTGATTCGACGGCCGCTCTCCTCGCGGAGCCTCTCGACGTGCGCGACCAGCGCGCGCGCGTCGACGTCCATGACTCCGTAGACCGTGGGATCAGCCGGGCTCTTCCAGGCGTGCAGCGCCATGGTGCGCCAGCTCGAGACCCGCTCCAGACGATGAAAGCCCATGCGCACATCCTAACCAGCCGGGCGCGACCGCGCGCCCGGCAACTAGCGGGAGGCGGCCGAAAGGGCCTTTTCCAGCTGCTTGGGGCTGGCCATGCCGGCCTTCCGCCACACTTCGCGCCCGTCGCGGTCCAGCACCACGAACGTCGGCACGATCCGCACGGCTCCGAAAGGCCCGTCGCCCTGGAGCGTGCCCGCATCCGCGATGGACAGCGGATACGAGAGGTGCAGTGTCTTTCCGAACACGTCGACGAGCATGGCGTTCTCGGGCGGCTCGAGCACGATCGCACCGCCGTTGGCCCGCGGCCGGAACGCGCGCAGCACTTCGTCCAGCTTCTGCGCGGCAAGCTGGCACACCGGATCATAGGTGGTGATGAACAACAACGCGGTCGCGCGGCCACGCGTGGTGTCGCTGCTGAACACGGCGCCGTCGGTCGCCCGGTAGCTGAACAGCACGGGGCTGCCGTGGGCATGGGCGACACCGGGAGCGGGTGCCTGCGCGGCGCCGCCTCCGCAGCCAGCGGCCAGGAGCAGACAGAGAACGGCAAGCAGCGACCGGGCGCGCGACAAGGCAACCACGGCGCTCAGAGGGGCGGCGGCGGTATGGATCCCCCCGCCCCGGGGCCGAACAGGTCCGCGAACACCGAGAGCGCCTCCGGCAGCACCCTGCCGCTGCGCTGGTGGGCGAGCACGGCGTGCGCCAACTGGTCCACCAGCGGCTTGATCGGAATGCTCTCCATCAGCGCTCCGCCCAACGTGTCGCCCCCACGCGGAGCGTTGCGGCGGTCGACGATCGGATCGTGCTTCACCCAGTCGAAGCCATTTTCGTTGTAGCCGCAGGCGAGCACCTGGACGAAATCGAGATACAGCGGGGTCACGATCGCAGCCACGCGCAGCCCGTCCGCCGCTGTTCCACACAGCGCGCTCGCCGCTACCCGTGGCGTCGCCGCAACGTCGGCGGGACCGATCGCATCGGTGATGCGCGCGCGGCGCTCCGGATCGGACTCCACCGCGAGCAGCGGCGCATAGACGGCGATGCGCGGAACGTTCGCGCGCTTCGCATCGTGCTCGAGTGCCGAGAGCCAGCGATCGCGAGCGCCACCATCGAGATCCTTGTACGCCATGGCTGCGGCCAGTGCCGCTTCGGCGTCCGTCGCGAGCGCGCCCAGCCAAGTGACCCACGCATCGACCACGCGCGCGTCCAGACCACTCGACGCGCTGAGCGGCAGGGGCGTCTCCTCGGGACTGGATGGGTGCTTCATGACCGTGAAGGCGAGCTGAGTCGGCAAACGCGCAGCTGATGATCTAGAGGATCGAGTGGCGCCTCGCAACGGGCGCTTTCCGGGTTGTCGTCCACGCGCGGTAGTCACGCACAAGCTGTCCCGAGGGCACTCGCCCCCGGGAGTAGCAGCACGGGATGACGCCGATCACCTGCCACCGGCGGGATCGATGACCGCACCAATCTCGCTCGCCAGGTCGGCGAGCGTCTCGTCGAGCGCCGCAGTCCGGCTGTGAGGAGCTGCGATGACCAGCTCCCCGCCGCGCTCGGCAAACAGCACGCCAAGGCCTTCGCTGGCTTCGAAGATGCCTTTGACGAACACAACGTCGCGCGCAGCGACGCTGACCCGGCGCACGACCAGATCCGCGTCGAGGAGCGGCGCCACGGACTTCGGCATCCCGCCAGACTAGCCTGTCGACGAGGAGATTTTCCAGCCGTGTCACGGAGAGGCACGGCCGCTCGTTCCGGACTACACTCCTCGCGGCTCTGGGCATCCTGCCCGCCCCGCCGACCGGCTCGAACAGCCGCGGCGACGGCCAAAGAAACGACATGCGCCACCTCGGAAGCGAATCCCCCGACCACGACCACGATCCCGAAGGCGAGCTGCCCCCGTTCGAGGGCGACCACGAGCTCGAAGAGGAGGAACCGGGGATCTCGATCGACCCCGGATCGCTGCTCACGACCCTCGACGACGAAGACGGGCTGGACGACGAGGAAGCCGCAGATCTCGACATCGGCATCGAGCTGGACGCTCCGCCGGAGGACGCCGGCGACACGGGCAGCGAGCTGGTGCTGGATATCGCGACGCTGCTGAACCTGGCCGACGAAGAGCCCGAAACGGGCGAAGCCGACGAGACGGGCCCGGTGGATTTCGACGCGTCGGCCGGCATCCAGGCGCCGCCCGGCGAGAGCCTCGCGGGACCGGCGGAGGATGGCACCGACGAACCGCTGGAAGATCTGGTTTCCGGCGATCTGCCCGAGCTCGATGCGGACAGCGAAGGCGACTACGACGGCGAGGACGCGGCTTGGCTGGAGCTGCCGGACACCCGCGACGACGAGCCGCCGCCGTGGGCCGAAGAGCACTGGCAGAGCGACGGGCACATCCCGGGCGTGCTGAACGCCGTGGCGCTGGCGGACGGCGAGCTTGTCGCCGGCGGGGACGAGCTTTTGTGGTGGTCCGCGCAGGCACCGTCGCCCGAACGCCTGGCCGCCGGCGCGCCTGGCATCGAGAGCCTGGCGCTGGTCGGACCGGGGTCCGACGCCGTGCTGCTCGCCACTTCGGACCATCGCCTGCTCCGGCGCTTCAGGAGCGCCCGCGAGCCGCAGCTGGTCGCGGGCTTTGGCAGGGTCGTAGGCAGCAGCAACCTCGGAGCTCCGCGCATCGAGCTCTGCCAGTGCTCCGGCAGCGCGCCAGACGTGGTGCTGGCGCGCACTTCCACCGGCCGCCTGGTCCGCAGCGACGACGGCGGCGAGACCTGGGCCGGAGTCGACGTGCGGGCGCGGGTGATCGCGATCTCTCCGAGCGGCGCACCGCTGGCACTGCTGGTGGAGGATCGCACCGGCCTCAGCCTGCTCAGCTCGGCCGACACGGGGTTGAGCTGGAATCTGCAACCGCTGGACGAAGCCGGCCGCCGTGTCGCAGGAGGCACGGCTCCACTCCTGGCGGTGTTGGGTCCGGTGGTCTGTATCGGCGACAGCGCGCGCGGACTGGCGGTATCGACGGACGGGGGGCAGAGCTTCCTCCACGTGAACGGCTGCGCCGGAGTCGACGCGCTGGCCGTAGGCGACATCGACGGACAGACCCGCGTGTGGGCCGCGCTCTACGACGAGCCGAATGACCACACGCAACTCGTGCTCGTCGATCCTGCGCTGGCAACGGCGGAACGCATCGCCGAGATCGAGGCTCCGGCTCTCGACGAGGATCCGGCGCACGAGCGGGCGCGGGTCGCGGCGATCGCGTGGGATCCCGGTCGGCGACGACTGTGGGCTGCGGGGATGGGCGGGCTCCGATCCTGGGCGCCCCCGGACAGCGAGGGCTCCGACGGCACGCGAAGCTAGTCCTGCGGATGCCGGGCTTTCGGCGCTGTACGACGACGTCGAGCGCGGGCTCCTGCGCGACGAGGGGCCCGCCGCGGACGCCGCGGCCGCAACTGCACAGTGGCTCGAGCAGGCCGGGCAGCTCTTGCCTCCGCGCATCGTCCGGCCGCTCGAGGCCAGCCCGCGCAAGAGCCCGCCGCCGTCGTTGCAGGCGGCAATCCTGGCGGCGCGCGTGCGGCGCCGTGCCCTCGCCGGATCGGACGACGTCGCCTCGCTGGCCGCCACGGCGCGCGGCGGCGCGGTTCTCGAACGGCGCGCGGCGCTGCAGCGTCTGGCGGAGCTGGCGGAGGACGACCCGGCGCTGCTCGACGACGTCGATCTCGATCCCGTACGTCACGAGCCGCAGCTCGAGCTCGATCTGCTTCGCCTATCCGCCCGGCTGCGCGGAACACCAGGACGGGAAGCGCGCGCGGAGCTGACTCGCGTCGACCAGCTGCTCAAGGGATTCGAGACCGCCGTGCACCAGGTGGTGGAAGGCGTGCGTGGTGGAAATCCGCTCACGGAGCTCGACCCGCGCGAGCGCGCGCGACTGATACTCCACGCGCGGCGCCTTTCCGATTTCTCCATCGGCTTCGTGGTCGACAGCATCTCGAGCGCGGTGACGGACGGCGACGCGGCCGAGGCCGTCGATAGTCTGGCTGCCGTGCGCCCCATGGCCGATGCGCGCGTGCTCCTGGTGCTGGCCGACGCGCTGCTCGACGATGCGCGCAGCGAGGTGCGGGCGGAAGCTGCGCGCTGCATCGCACGTGTCGACGACCGCCGCGTGGTGCCACTCTTGATGCTGGCCAACTCACGCGCTTCGGATCTGGGCGAGCGCATCGCGCTGGCCGAAGCGCTGGGGATCTGGGGTGATTTCCGCGGCAACGACGCGATCCTCGAAGGCCTTGCAGACGCGGGTCGAGCGACGCGCATCGCCGCGCTCGACGCGCTCTACGATTCCAGTCTGGCCGAGCGGGCCGTGGCCCGCGCGAGCCAGGAGGACTTCGACGAGCGCCGGGCGGCCATCCGCGCGCTGGGACGCGCCGGCGACGAGCGCGCCTTGACCTGGCTCGACCGCCTCGAAACCGACCATGCGGAGCTTCCGCCTGCGCTCGGCGTGGAGATCTCCGTGGCTCGAGAAGCTGTGCTCGCGCGAGCGGAGATGCGCGGCGACGCGCCGCAGGAACTGCTTGAACGCGCGCGCCGCGGCGAGCGGTCACGCCCCCGGGCGCTCGAGCGGTCACCGGGCGCGCCGCCAACGAAGCGTCACCGTATGCTGGCCTGGGTGCTCATGCTGCGCGCGCTGCTGCTCTCCCTGCTCGGCATGCGTGAGTCGGCCAGCGCACTGTGCGATCGCGCGCTCGCCGCGGATCCTCGCTGGTATCGTCCGGGGCTCACCCAGGGCCGGCTCTGGGAGCGCGCCGGCGACCAGGCGCGCGCGGTCGCCGGCTACCGCAGGGCGCTGGCGATCGCGCCGGCCGAGCTCTCCGCACGCCCCGCGGACATGACCCGCATCGCCACCGCGTATCTGAACCGCGCCGAGGCCCTGCACAACGCCGGACGCATCGAGGTCGCCCGCGCCATGCTCGACGAGCTGTCGGTTCTCGACCTGTCACAGGTGCCGCCCCACATCCGCCACGCACTCCGGCGCCGGCGCCGGCGCCTGCTGTTGATGCCCTCGCTGCCTTCGATGCCGGGCGGAGCTATCGCCTGACCGTGGCGGATCGGAGTAGGGTCGAGGCGTGAGCGACCCGCGCGTGCTCAGCATCACGGTGGAGCTGGCCGACGGCCAGGGCGGCTCCACGATCGTGATCCGCGATCCGTTCGGACCTTCGCGTCGCGTGTACACGACGGGCAACGCCCAGCTCGGAGAAGCGCGACAGGTGATCGAGCTGCTCGGTCTGGGAGCGTCCGCGGGCTCGGCCCATCCGCCTTCCGTCTATCCGCCGTCCTCTTCGCCGCCGCCGGTGTCCGTGCTCGGCGCGACGCCGCTCTCGTTTCGCGTGGGCCCCGCTTCACAGCGCCCCCCGGCCATGACCTATCCGCCGCTGGCTGTTCCGGATCCTATCGTGGAGGTGCACGAGGACCCCGCCGGCGCGCCGCTCGATCTGACGCCTTCCACACTGTACCCCGAGCCGCTCCCGGCCACGCTGGAAGCGCTCGTCGGCTCGGTGCTCCGCGCCGGACGGAGCGCCCAGACGTCGACCGTCGACGAAGCGCTTGCGGCCGCGAGGAACTCGCTGGCCGAACGCGAGCTGCCCTGCATCGCGCGGCTCCTGGCGCGACTGGAGGCCGCGCTCGATCCGGCATCGCCCGTGGAAGAGACGGCGCTGGTGCTGGCGGCCATCGGCGACGTGGCGCGGCGGCTCTCGGCAAACCCGGACGATCCCGTCTCGGTGGAGCTCGGTGGCGGCGAGCTGGAGGCCGGTCAGATGGAGTGGTGCGAGCTGGTGGAGGTCGGTCGCTGCCGCGAGCGCGCGGGCGTGAACTGGGAGACGCGCCTGCTGGTCAATCCGGGAACAGGGGAGCTCCTCAGGGAAGCCGGCGCGCCAACGCGCGGCGCGCTCTCGCTCGGCGGCCCGGGTCGCCGCGTCGTGGTCAACTTCTCGAGCCGCCTCGTCGGCTGCGAGCCGACGCGCCTGCGCATCTACCAGTACGAATACGCGCCCGCGGCCGGGTCCGCCGAGCTGCTGCGCGCGGCGGAGTCCGCGGAGCGCTCGCTGGCACTGCCGGAAGAGGTGCACGACGACCCGCTGTTGCTCGTCGCCCGGCCCCTGCCGGTACTGCTCGCGCCCGACCGCATCGAGAGCGACCGCACGAGGGGCGTCCGCCTGGTCGACGCCGAGGATCACACGCTAATGCTCGCCGACGACCTGGAGCCGGGCGCCTGCGAAGCATTGCTCGACTTCATCGAAACGGGATCGGGAAAGGTGCTGGCGCTTGCCGGCGCGCTGGTCGCCCGCGCCTCGGGCATCGCGTTCATCCCCTGGTCCGCCATCGCCGACGGCGGCCCCGGCTGCCGCGTGCTGCAGCTCGCGCTGTAGCGCGGGCGCCCGGCGTGACGTGTTCGACGGGGACGAGCACCGCTCAGAGGCCCGGCGGCGGCTGGAGTGGAGGGCCAAAAGAATCCGCGAAGCACGCAACGTGGCCGGAGGTCGTGATTCCACATGTGGCGCCGCTGCCCGCCGAAATGGACACCAGAGGGCCCCACGGCGCCGGCGTGAAGGATGGATCGCCCCAGCACACGGGGTGCCCATCCGTCCGGATAGCGCACGCAAACCACTCGCCGCAGGAGACGGCAGCGTAGTGCCCTGCAGGCGGGTCGCACTCACCGGCAGAGTTGTCGCCCCAGCAGCTCAGCGTTCCGTCGTCGCGGAGGGCGCAGCTGAAACCGTACCCGACCGCGACCCGCTTGAAGCTGCCCAGCGGTACGGAAACCACGCCGTTCTCGTTGTCGAGCTTCGAGCATTTCACGCCCCCGTCCTCTCGCAGGCCGCAGGAGTGGTAGCCGCGCGAAGAGATCTGCGTAAACGTTCCCTTTGGAAGCGGCATGTACTCCCATTTGTTTCCCCAGCAGGTGAGTGTGCCGTCCTCGCGCAAGCCGCACGAGTGGAACGACCCCGCCGAGACCTGCACGAACTTCCCCGGCGGAGCCTTCGTGCTTCCCTGATCCGCCTCTCCCCAGCACACGACATCTCCGCTGGTCCGGATCGCGCACGCGTGGTGGGAGCTCGTCGACACGTCGACAAACCGTCCGGCGGGCGCACTGGTCTGGCCCGCCCACGGATCGCCCCAGCAGACGATCCTCCCATCGCCCGTCAGCGCACACGCGTAGAGGACGCCGACCGTCACCTTGGTCGCGGCCTTGGGCGACGCGCCGGCAGTACCCGCGGACCCGCCACCCGCGCCCGGGCCCCCGCCGCCCGTCCCAGTGCCGTAGCTGCCATCATCAGCGACGAGCAGACCGCTGCGCGCGCCGCAAGCGGGCAACGCCAGAGCCAGGCCGAGCAGCGCCATCTCAAGGGATGATGAAGCGCGTTTGGCAATTCGCAAGGACAAGGTGACAGTCGTTCTTCTTGCCATCGCTGTACAGCAGCTTTCCGGCATTGGACACGATGCGCAGGGAGAGATGCTGCGGGAGGTCTGCCGCTGTCGGGTACTTGAAGAAGATCTCCATACCGACCCCGATGATGCAGTCGTTTCCGCTGTTGGCCTCGCAAGATGCAGGCGAGAACGTCTTGCACGTGTCGTCCGCACATACCGTCGCATTCCAGTCGTTTCCCGGTACCACTGACGAGGAGTTGAGCACCACCTGGACGTCGAGTTCGACCGGTCCCGGCGCGGCTGCCGGCGCGGAGCCACCGCATCTCACGAGCAACACGACGGTGCCTGGCAGCATCGAGCCACGCATCAGTGCCATCCGCAGTATCCGGGCACGCATCACTGCCACCCGCAGCCCACAGGATTGATGCGTGTCTGGCCGTTCTTCAGCTGGCCGAGCAGAGCGCTGGTGCCAGTCAGCGGACGTGCAGGATGACCGAATTCTTCGCGGTCAGGATAACACCCCGGCGGCTGGATATCCTGCAGCCCCAGATCCCCACCGAGCAGCCCCGTAAGCCGGTCCCACACCAGGTACTTCAGCTTGTCCTGGCTCAGGCTCCCGATCGGGCACGTTCCGCCCGGAGGGCAGGGACGGCAGTCCGTCGACGGGCCCGTCCTCGTCTGCGTGCCGTTCTGGCACGGGAAGCCGTTGGACAGGACGATGCGGTAGCCGTCCGGCTGCAGGTCGACGCGCGACAGGGGCAGCTCCAGCCGGCAGCGGTACGGCGTCGGGATGCGTATCAGTCCGCGGTCGATCAAGGACGCGAAGTCGCGGGCGTCGCAGCTTTCGGAGTTCACCTGGCCTCTCGACACGCGGCAGAAGGCCGGGGCGGCCAGGCACGCCGCCCGGTCGGACGCATCCTCCACCCCGGAAGTACCCGGATCGAGCATGTCGAAGCAGGGAGCACACGCCGAATCGATGCCCTGCACGGGCACGCACATCGCGGAACGCTCGTCGACAATGTACCCCGGGTCGAAGCGGGGAACGCAGCGCGCGCCGGGGGCGCTGGCGGCGGCGCGACACACGACCTGCGGGTAGTAGAGTCCCGGTTGGGCCTTGACGGGGCGCAGGCACTGCTTCGAGTACAAGACGTTGAGAGGATGCTGCCTGTCCCAGTCCAGCAGGCTCCAGAAGTTGCAAATCTGGCCGCCATCCTGCGTCTTCGCGCACATGCGGCATTGTGAGTTCCCGGAACTCGGGTTCAGGCAGGCCTGGAACACGGTATCCCCGCTCACGAACAAGCGTGGCACGTCGCCCTCGTGCGTGCACGCGCCGATGCGATCCGCGAGCGAGACAGTTTGCCCGTTCGGGTACGTGTACGGAGCCTGCGACGCGAGCGAGGCGAGGTGCCCGGACGCGCCCCACGCGCCGCGGATGGGCGCGCACGTGAACATCGACGGGTCGTTTCGCATCAGCCGGCGCAGCGCGCGGCCGAATGTAAACGTCTCCGGGTGCTGCAACAACGAGCGCAGCGTCGCGTCGCTCTGGAACGCGCACTCGCTATTGTCGAGATAGCGAAGATTGCCGGAGATGCACGAGCCGGCCGGACCCGGCGCGCGCGAGAGCAGCAGCGTGCTGGTCGCGCGGTGGGTGCGCAGCTCCTGATCCAGCGCGTCGCGGCCGAACACGGCGCCGAGCGCGAGGACGTTCTGCTCCGGAATCGGGGGTGTCAGCGCCTCGTTGGCGGCGTACACGTCGGACTCCAGCTGGTCGAGCAGGTTCGCCCTGACCGTCCCCGTCGCGCCGTTCGCCTTGCCCTGCCCGATCGTGTGGTAGTTCAGCTTGTCCAGGAACAAGAGCGAAATGAGATCATCCAGGTACTGATTGAAGATCCCGTAGCCCCCGCAGTCCCCCAGATCGATGTGGGCCCCTTTGATGTCGCTGGGATCCATCCAGATGCGGTTGTAGTAGGGTCGCGTCGTATCGGCGCCCATGCGGATCCTCACCTTCCATGTGGCATGGAACGGACAGGTGACGTTGTCGCCGAATACTGTCGTGTCGATATGGCCGTCCGCGGACAGGTCGGCCTGCAGCTCGTCGGTGCCCGGCACCCGTAGCACAGGTTGGCGCTGGAGCTCGGGCCCTTGCAGCGTCTGGTCCCGCAGCACCGAGGCAACCAGCAGGCGAGCACTGGTCGTGTGGATGTTGAGCGTGCCCACGGGCGTGGACCCAGGCACCTGCTGTGTGATCGCCGCGTTGCTCAGGCCAATGCGCAGGAACGTGTGCAGCGGCAGGAAAGCCGAACAACTGCCGTAGTCGTACTGACGGAAGTAGCCGTAGGGATCGGCGGTCCGGTTGATGTACAGCGGATCGCGGTCGCCGTAGCTTCGCCCTTGGTAGAGGTAGTAGGTGTTGCCCGAGAAGTCCGTGCAGCTGGGGTTCTCGGTGAGCCCGGCGAGCGTCAGCGGGTCGTCCGGGCCGAACTTGTCGGTCGCGTGGTTCGCGTTGAGGGTGTTTCTCCACCCGAACTCGAGGAACTCGCCGAAGGGTGGGTTGTCCGGGTTGGCCTCCAGCTCGTCCAGATCCGGCGTGATGCGGCCGCCGCGATCGCGGAAGTCCCACTGCGTGCCGTCGGCCGTCGTTGGCATCTGGAACGCGACCAGGAGCGAAGTTGCGTCGCCGGACCACGAGACGCGGTAGAGCGGGCCGTCGTCTGGTTTTGCCGCCCGCGAGAGCGTCATGCCGGCGTCGGCGCCATAGATGCTGGCAAAGGGATAGATGTAGCGCAGATCGATACCCGTCATCGTGCCGAGCGGCAGCACGGTCCTTGGCTGGATGTACGGGTATGGCTGCACGCCCTGCGTCCAATCCGCCGAATCGGTGATCTGGCTGTGCATGTCGAGCCGGCGTGCGGAGATGCCTGAATTCGCCCCGGCTGGCGCTCCGGGTTGGCCGCAGCCACAGCCCGGGCCGCCGCTGGTCACCGTGGTGCGCCATACCGGCGACCGCGACGCATTGTAGGAGCCGAGAAGCAGCGCGCCCAGGATCAGCGCCAGCGCAATGTGCAGGCGCCGCGGCCGGCGCGCGTGGACGACCTCGGTCGCACTGGCACGTTCATTGCCCCCCTCTACGCTTTGCGTCGCTCCGCATCCCCATCGCGCGCCTCCTTGTTCTCGCGAACCATGAGAGCCGGGCATTACCGCGACGTCAAGTCGGCAGCGCGAAGCGTAGCTATGGGGAAATTGGCATACCGAACGGGGAGTTCCAACTCCAAGTCCGACTCGGCTTGGCGCACACGCCGGATCGCCGATGCCATGCGGCACGCTCTGACGACGAGTGGAGGATTGGAAGTGCCTCCCTCGCGCGTGGCGACGAAGCTGCGCGGGGCATAGCGGCGCGAACGTGGCGTGCTTGTGCTGTGGAGCGGCTGCCAGGACCTGCAGGCCGCTAGTGCGACGAACGATCTCTTGCCAGCTCGCGTGGCCTTGATCCTGCGCGGTGCGCAAGCCTACGCGGTGCTATCCTCGACGCATGTCCTTCCTGTCCTTGCGTGCGGCGAGACCCTCGGCGTGGTGGATGGTAGCCGGCTGCCTGTTGCTCGCCGCTTGCGGTGGCTCGAAGGGGGTCGCGTCGGGCGGGAACGGAACGGGAGGCAACGGCACGGGCGGCAGCGGTGGAGGCGCGGGTGGCAGCGGGGGCGTACCGATCAACATCGACGGCGGCGGGGGCACGCCTGACAGCGGACCGGTCGCTATCTGCGGCAACGGCGTCATCACCGACAAGGAGCAGTGCGACGACGGCAACACCCAGAGCGGCGACGGCTGCGACAGTACCTGCCAGATAGAAGACGGCTGGGCCTGCCCGGCGCCCGGCGTGCACTGCATCGCGCGTCAATGCGGCGATGGATTGGTGATCGGGCTCGAGCAGTGCGACGACGGCAACACAGCCGACGGCGACGGCTGCTCTGCGAGCTGCAAGCTGGAGCCGGGCTGGGCGTGCACCACCACCAGCGGCAAGAGCGTCTGCCACCAGACCGTGTGCGGCGACGGCAAGCAAGAGGGCTTCGAGCAGTGCGACGATGGCAACCTGATCCCGTACGACGGCTGCTCGCCGACGTGCACGCACGAGCCGTCCTGCGCCAACGGGCAGTGCACGCCCGTCTGCGGCGACGGCCTCAAGTTCCCGCAGGAAGCCTGCGATGACGGCAACACGCAGGACGGCGACGGCTGCTCTTCCACCTGCCAGATCGAGAAGGGCTGGAGCTGCCAGGCGGTGCAGCAGCCGCCACCCGCCCAGCTCGTGATTCCGATCCTGTACCGCGACTTCCTGTACAGCGGCACGACCAGCCCCGGGCCGGGCCATCCGGATTTCGAGGCGTACCTCGGCGCGGCAACCGGGCTGGTGCAGAGCGCTCTCGGCAGCGACGGCAAGCCGGTGTTCGCGTCGTCGACGGGCAGCGGCGGGACGACACTCATCACGTCGGCCACGTCGTTCTGCTGGTGGTACCACGAGGCGGGATGCGACTCGAGCAATCCCGGCGGCGCCAATCCCTACGACAAGCTGGTCTACACCACCAACGGGCAGCCGACCGGCACGCCCACGACGCTGACGCTGGCGCAGCAGGGCACAAGCAACACCTACCAGTTCGCGAGCAGCTCGTTCTTCCCCGTCGACGGCCTCGGCTGGGGCACCGCGCAGCAATACAACGGCCACAACTTCTCGTTCACCAGCGAGCTCCGCTATCCGTTCACCTACCAGGGCGGCGAGGTGTTCGACTTCACCGGCGACGACGACGTGTACGTCTTCATCAACGGCAAGCTGGCGGTCGACCTCGGCGGCGTGCACGGCGCGGAGAACGGCAGCATCACGCTCGATGCGACCGCGGCCTCGAATCTCGGCCTGACCGCGGGCGGCATGTACGAGATCGCCGTGTTCCAGGCGGAGCGGCACACCTCGGCGTCGAACTACCGGCTCACGCTGAGCAACTTCGTCCACGCTGTCTCCCAGTGCACGACCACCTGCGGCGACGGCGTGGTCGCGGGCAACGAGCAGTGCGACGACGGCACCGCGAACAACACCGGCGGCTACGGCAAGTGCAACCCGGACTGCACGCGCGGTCCGTTCTGCGGCGACGGCATCGTCCAGGCCCAGGACGGCGAGGACTGCGACGGCACGCCCGGCTGCGGACCCGACTGCAGGAAAGCGATCCCGAACTGATCGCCCCGCGGCCCAGCAACCTTGGCCTGGGCGCGAGCGTCGTGGTACGCGCGGAGTCATGGCGGTCCTCGTCCAGAAGTACGGTGGGTCGTCGGTGGCCGACATCGACAAGCTGCACGCGGTCGCCGATCGGGTCGCGCTGGCGCGGCGCTCGGGGTACGACGTGGTGGTCGTCGTCAGCGCCATGGGCAAGACGACGGAGAACCTGCTGTCGCTCGCGCGCGACGCGGCACGCGCGCCCAACGGCGGGGCCGAGCCGGAACCGCCGCGCCGTGAGCTGGACATGCTGGTCAGCACGGGCGAGCGCGTGAGCATGGCGCTCCTGTCGATCGCCATGCAGGCGCGCGGGCTCGACGCCATCAGCTTCACCGGCTCGCAATCGGGCATTATCACCAACGACCGCCACTTCGACGCGCGCATCATCGAGGTGCGCCCGCACCGCATCGAGGACGAGCTGTACCGCGGGCGCGTGGTCATCGTCGCCGGCTACCAGGGCATGAGCTACCGCCGCGAGATCACCACGCTCGGGCGCGGCGGCTCGGACACGACGGCCGTCGCGCTGGCCGCGGCGCTCGGCGCCGAGTGCTGTGAGATCTACAGCGACGTGGACGGCGTCTACTCCGCCGACCCGCGCAACGTGCCGGACGCGCACCACCTGCCGGAGCTCGACTACGCCACCATCCAGGAGATGGCCGAGTCGGGCGCCAAGGTGCTCAACGCCCAGGCCGTCGAATGGGCGAAAAAGAATCGCGTGACGATCGTCGCGCGGCGCACGAGCGATCCGGCTGCCGGCAACTTCCGCGAGACGCGCATCGGGCCGGAGACGGAGTCCACGCCGCATCGCGCGGTGGTCGCGCAACGTCAGATCGCACTGCTCGGCGCGGAGCCCGGCGCGCCGCTGCTCGAAGCCGCCGCCGACGCCGGACTGCCGCTCGCCGACATGACGCAGGACGAGCACGGCACGCGCGCCTGCGTTCCGCTGCTCAACGTGCCGGACTTCGCCCGAGCGCGCCGCGCGCTCGAGAGCGCGCTCGGCAACGCGCTCTCGATCCGGCAGGGCCTCGGACGCATCAGCCTGGTGGGTGTCGAGGTCAGCCAGCCGGCGCTGATCGGCCGCGCGCTATCCCTGCTCGGTACGGAACCGGTGTGGATGCTGGGCACTCCGCTGAGGCTGAGCGCCGTGGTGGCGGAAGCAGCGCTCCCCGCCGCCGAGCGCGCCTGGCACGACGAATTCGCGGGCGACGGAGCGCCGGCGGATGCGGCTCAGCCCACCCGCGCGAGCACACCGGCGTAGGGCTCCGCGGCGCCCGGGGTAGCGCTGCTCAATCTCCGTCGTCGTCGTCTTCGGCGACCGGCGGCGCGGACGGCGTCACGTCCGCGACTGCCGCCTCTGACCTGGCCTCGCGCTCCTGGCGCGCGCGCGCCGCGACCACCGCCGCGACCTGGCGATAGGCTTCGCCCACCGCGCGATCGCGCGGAGCGATGCGTACCGCTACGGCGAGATGCCGCTCCGCGGACAATACGTCTTGCTGCACGTCGCGCTCGAAGAGCGCCGCCTCCATGAGCCACTCCGCCCACGCGGGATCGGCCGGCGACGCCAGCTCCGCAGCTTGCCGGAAGCGCGCGAAAGCGAGCGACGCGCCAGTGATGTCGCCGAGCGCAGAGCGCCAGCGCGCTTCGAGCAGGCGCGCCTCCAGCGCGCGCGGGGAGGACGCAGGCACCTCGCGCACCCGCGCGATGGCCTGCGGCAGATCGCCGAGATCGGCAGCGAGCACCCGCGCCAGATCGATCAGCGCGCCGGCTTCCGGCTGTCCGTGGCGCTCTCCCAGCATGATGGCCCGCTCGAGCAGCGCGAGCGCGCGGTCGCGGCGGCCCAGGTCCATCAGCGACCGCGCCAGTCCAGCGGTAGCCGCCGCGTCGTCGGGCAGGTAGCGCAGCGATCGCTCGAACAGCCGCCCAGCCTCGCGCACGAAGCCAGCATCGAAGAGCGCTTGCGCGGCCATGCGGCTCACCTCGTGCCGCGCCTTCGAGCCGCGGGCCGCCGCTTCCAGGTGCGCGGCATCGGCGAGCGCGCCCTCCACATCGCCACGCTCCGCCCGCGCAACGAAGCGCGCCCGCCGCACGCTGGCCAGCCCGGGCGCCCTCGCAACGGCTTGATCCAGCGCGTCGAGCCGCGCGGGAGCGTCGCGGGAAATCTCCGCCAGGCGCCGCCAGAGCATGGCCGCGACCGGTGCATAGGGCTCGTCGCCGGCCGCGCGGCGCACGGCATCCGCGGCGGCGTCGGGATCGCCGAGCTCGGCCAGGAGCTCCGCGCCGGAAAGCCCGGCGCCCGTGGCCGGCATCGACTCGACCAGCATGCCGAGGGCCGCTTCGGCGCGGCCGCCGACGGCCACGTCGATGGAAGCGACAAGCTCCGAGAGCCCGGGGTGGCGCGGCGCACGCTCGAGCGCGGAGAGGTAGCCGGCGCGCGCCGCCTCGACGTCGCCGCGCGCCAGTGCTTCATCGGCCTCGCGCGTCAGCATCGATAGCTCCAGCGCACGCACGGCGCGATCGCCGAGCGCCGGCGGTGGATAGGTCGAGTCGAGCGAGGCGCTCACGCGGTCGCCTTCGGCCGAGAGCGCTCCGAAGCGCACGCGCGCGGCGTCTGGCGCGCGCGCGCCCAGGGCCGGCAGCACTGCACGGCCCAGGGCCGCGCCGGCACGGGGAAAGGTCACAACGCGTCCTGCGCGCTCGGCACGGCTCCCGCCGAGCGCCGCGTCCATCACCCTGAGCGCGAACGCGAGCGGCGGCGCCGCGAGGCCGACGCCGCGCGCCCGGGCAATCACCAGACGCGCATCGGATTCGACCGGCGCCCACAACAGGTCGAACGCCAGCGCGCCCTCGTGCCCCACGAGCCCTACGCCCAGCCCTTCTTCCAGGCTCCAGACGCTGACCGGCTCGAGCAGGCCGCCGAGCACCTCACGCACCCGCGGTGCAAGCCAACGTCCCAGAGCGTCCAGGCCGACTGCGATCTCCAGATGCTCCAGATCGCCGCGGCGATGGCGGAACACCGGCACGCCTCCCGATAGATCCAGCGGAAAGCTCAGCCCAGGCAGCGTGAGCGAAAGCGCCGCGATCTCGAGCGGGCCCACGTCCACAGGCTCGTAGAGCTCCATGCCGAGCGTGCCGCGCGTGACCGTCAGCCGGAGTGGGCTCAGCGGCTCGCCGGGTAGGGCGAGCTCCGGGGCCGCGGCGGGCGGCGCGATGGAGGATGAAGGGCGCGCGGTCACCTTCCCGGATCGTACCAGGCCCCGCGGCCCGTGGGTCAATTCCGCGGTTTTTGCGGGGTGACCAACCAGAAACGCCCCGGGCCGGCGGTGTAGAGCCGGAAACCCGGGGCGCGAGGGGCTGCCAGGACCCCCTCCTGCAAGGCAGAGCCTCAGCTGGCCTCTTCCTTGTCGAGCTTCTTCTTCATCCGGCGCATCAGCTCGTCGAAGCCCTTCTTCTTGATGATGCGGCGGAACTGGCTCCGGTAGTTGTTCACCAGGCTCGAGCCCTCGGTAACGATGTCGTAGACGCGCCACTTGCCGTCGACCTTGTGCAGGACGTAGTCGATGTGGACCGGATCCTCGCGCGCATTGGTCTTGCTCTTGGCGACGGTCTTGACCAGATAGCCTTCCTTGGCCTTGTCCTCGCCGTTGTAGTCGATCTTGTAATCGAGCGTCTTGCGCAGGTTCTTGCGGTAGGCGTTGCGCACCAGGCGCTGCAGGACGTTCTCGAAGTCCTTCTGCTCGGACGCCTTGCGCTGGTCCCAGTACTCGCCCAGCGACTGCTTCGCCAGCGAGTGGTAGTCGAGCAGCGTGTCGAAGATGCTCTGGATCTTCTTCTCCGTCGCGGCCGACTTGGGCTTCTTGAGCAGAGCGGTCAGCTGCTCGTGCTGCGCCTTGACGAAGGCCTGCGGGCTCGCGTCGGCCAACGCGGTGGCGGGCACGAGCAGCGCGGCGAGCGCGAGCAACAGCGGAACGAAGAACCGGGATCGTGTCATCTTGGATGCTTTCATCTGGGGCACTATCTCGTTGTACGCAACGCCGGTGCCAGAACTTCACACGCTATTGGCAGACCGGCTGCAGGTTCTCGGAATAAGCCATGAATCCGGGGCGGCGCCAGGTAGCCAGCAACCCCCCGCACGGCTGGCCGGAGAGCTCCAGGGGCGACATCTGTGGCAGGCGCCATGCACCCGGATGTTCACACACGGCCCGGATGTTAAACGCTCTCCGACCGCCCGGCCGGATCGGCAACCGGCGGTTCGCTGCCGCCGGTCTGCTCGTCGATCGGCGCGGCACCCGCGCCGCCCTCCTCCTCGACCAGCTCGCCCATCGACACCCGGAAGGTCGCACCGCCGCCCTCCTCGCTGTCCACCTGGATCGCGAAGCCGTGCTCGTCGGCGATACGCTTGACGACGGCGAGCCCTACACCCGTCCCTTGCGAGCGGGTGGTGAAGAAGGCGTCGAACAACTTGGCCTTGGCCTGCTCGTCGATGCCGATCCCCTCGTCCTTGACGGCGAGCTCCGCCCGCCCGTTCTCGACCTCGATCGTCACCTGCACCGAGTCGCCAGCGCTCGAAGCCTGCACGGCGTTGCGGACCAGGTTCCAGATAAGCTGGCGCAGCTGAGCACCGTCAGCCGTGACCATCACGTGCTCCGGCGCTGCACACACCACCTCGACGTCGGAGACGCCGCGCCCGGAGCGCCCGGTGAGCTCCACCACCTCGCGCGCAAGAGCGCCTGCGTCCACTCTGGAGAACACGGGCTTTCGCGGGCGCGACAGGTCCATCATGTCGGTCACGAGATCGTTCAGTCGCGCGGCCTCGCGTTCGACGATGCCGCAAAGCTGCTCGTCCTCCTCCGACAGCCCACTGCTGCCGCGCAGGAGCTGGATCGAACCGGCAATCGACCCGAGTGGGTTCCTGATCTCGTGAGCCAGGCCGGCTGCCAGCCGCCCGAGCGCCGCCATGCGCTCCGCCTGCTCGGCGCGCTCCTCGGCCTCGACCAGCTGCCCGCCGGTCATGCGGAGTCGCTCGGCCAGATAGCCCGCCAGCAGCGTCACCACCACCAACACCAGCAGGTTGATTGCCAGGTAGTAGGTCAGCTCGTCGCTCGTCACATGGTAGAGCGCGGCGGGCTGGTCGGACGGAAACGGCAACAGCCCCGTCTGCATCGCGCCGACGAGGCCGACGTAGCAGATGCCTCCGGACACGGCGGCGATGCTCGCGCCCCGGAGGCCCGTGAGGATCGCGCCCACCATGCAACTGAGCCCGTAGAACGACGTAGCGCCGCTCGACACGCCGCCGGACAGATACACGATCGCGGTCCACGTCAGCTGGTCGAGCACAAGCTGCGCGTCGGCGACAAAAGCCAGGTTGCGCCCGGACCTGAGCAGAGCGGCGTACACGCCGCCCAGCCCGAAGGCGATCGCCAGCGTCACGAGCGCCACGCGGATCGTGAACGAGTCGAGCCGGAACTGGCCGCGCAGATAGAACAGCCCGACCAGCCCGAGCAGGACCGTCAAGAACAGCAGCCGCGCGCCGGTCAGCCACGCCAGCCGCCGCGGCAGCGGCGCCCCCGCAAGCCGGTCCGGAATGCCGAGGCGGAACGCCACGCGGCTAGTCTGCCTTGATGTTGCCGGCCAGGGAGAAGATGGGCAGGTACATCGCGACCAGCACGACGCCGACCATGCCGCCCACGCCGACCATGAGGATCGGCTCGAGCATACTGGTGAGCGCTGCCACCGCCACGTCGGTCTCTTCTTCGTAGAAGTCGGCGACCTTGTTGAGCATCTGATCGAGTGCGCCGGTCTGCTCGCCGACCGCGATCATCTGCACGACCATGTCCGGAAACACCTTCGTCTGCATCAGCGGCTCGGCCATGTTCTTGCCTTCACTGATGCGCTGCCGCACGAACATCACCGCCGCTTCGATGATCACGTTGCCGGACGTGCGCGCGCAGATCTCGAGCGCGTCCAGGATCGGCACGCCGGATTGGAGCAGCGTACCGAGCGTGCGGGTGAAACGAGCCACCGCGATCTTGCGGATCACCGGCCCCATGATCGGCAGCTTGAGCATGGAGCTGTGGAAGAAGCGTTTGCCTCCCGGGGTGCGGTAGGCGTAGCCGATCGCGAACGAGGCGATGATCAGCGCCACGATTATGAACGGCAGATAGCTGACGAACCCGTGCGAGACGGCAATGACGATCTGCGTGAGCTTCGGCAGCGCGTTCTTCGCCCCGAAGTCCTTGAACATGTTCTGGAACGACGGGATGACGAAGGTGAGCAGCACCGTCATCACGCCCATCGCGATCACGACGACCACGCTCGGGTAGACCAGTGCGCCGCGCACCTGCCGGATCAGCTTCTGGCGCTTCTCCAGGTAGATGGAGAGACGGCTCATGATGGTGTCGAGGATGCCGCCCACCTCGCCCGCATGGACGAGCTGCACGAAGAGCGCATCGAACACCTTGGGGTGGCGCCCCAGCGCGTCGCTGAACGTGCTGCCCTGTTCGACCGAGCTCTTCACGTCGCGCAGCACGCCGGCGAAGATCTTGTTCTTCTGCTGACCTGCGAGGATGTCCAGGCACTGGACCAGGGGCAGACCGGCGTCGATCATCGTCGCGAACAGCCGGCTGAACGTCACCAGATCCTTGGTGCCGACGCCGCTGCCGATCTGGAAGGCAAGGGCCTTGCCCTTCTTCTTGACCTTGACCGGGTTCAGCTGCTGTTGGCGCAGGCGTGCGTTGACGGCGTTCTCGTCGTCCGCCTCCATCACGCCCTTGCGCACTTCGCCACTGCGCGCTCGGGCTTCCCAGGTGAACTCGGCCATCGGGGGTGATCTCGCCTTCGGGTCTCTCGCCGACTCACAAGCATAGCGGCGCGACTCCACTCCGGTCAAAAAGCCCAGGTTCGGGGTCGGTCGGCCGGCTATAACCGGGGAATGCGCGCCGTCTCTGCCGAGCTCCCGGGCCTGTCCAGGCTCTGCGAGGACGCCGTGATCGCTCCGGAGGTGGCTCCTGCCGCCAGCGTGGCGGTGGCGCGGCGGGGGCAGAACGGCTGGATGCTGGCCGTCGGCGCGGCAGGTCGGGCCTCGCCCGGCTCCGCCCAGGCAGTGTCGCCCGGGACGCCGTTCGACCTGGCCTCCGTCACCAAACCGTTCGTGGCGACCACGCTGGCGCGGCTGGCTTCGCGAGGAGGGCCGGCGCCCGGAACACCGCTCGGCGAGCTGCTGGACGAAGCCGTGGGAACGCCCAGCGAGCAGGTCCCCCTCGAGCTTCTGGCCGCGCACCGCGCCGGGCTCGAAGCCCACCTCCCCTTGTTCCAGGTCCTTTGCAACGAGCGGCCGGTGGACCGCGCGGCTCTGCTCTCCGAAGCCGCGGCTGCGCGGCGGCCCGGGTGCGCGGGCGCACCGCCGCCGGGAGGGTTCGCTCCCGTGTACAGCGATCTTGGCTATCTGCTGCTCGGCGAAGCGCTGTCGCGCGCTCGGGATACGCCGCTCGACCGGCTGGTAGAAGACACGATCTGCGCGCCGCTCGAGCTCGACGCGGCGTCCGTCCGCGGCTGGCTGCGGCGCGACCCGGCGTTCCCCGGCCGCGTTGCGCCGACCGAGCACGTCGCGTGGCGCGGCGGCGAGCTGAGCGGCGTCGTCCACGACGAGAACGCCTGGGCACTCGGCGGCCACGGCTTGTGCGGGCATGCCGGGCTGTTCGCGACGGCTCGTTCGGTGGCGCTGTTCGGCGCGGCCGTGCTCGATGCGCTGGCCGGCGATCGGCCGGAATGGCTCTCGGCTGACGCAGCGCGGGAGCTGACGCGCGAGCGATCGGGCGGGACGCTGCGTGCTGGATTCGACGGGATCTCGCCGGCTGGTTCATCCGCAGGGGTCGTTTGCGGACCGTCGACATTCGGCCATCTGGGCTTCACGGGTACGAGCCTGTGGTGCGACCCGGATGCTGGCGCGGTGGTCGTCCTGCTTACGAACCGTGTCAATCCCACCCGGGATCACGCGGCGATCCGCGGTGCGCGCCCAGCCGTCCACGATGCGCTGTTCACGCTGGCCAGGAGCGGCTGGTAGGCATCGCCCAGGCGGGCCGTAGCGCGGCCTCCCGGCCCTGCGCCCGGACGCACTTCGGGAACGACCCCACAGCATGTCTTGTCCAGCGCGCCGCGTTCTACTAGAAACTCAAGGAAATCCGTGACAAAACTGCCTGGATCCCCTGGCGCCCGTTGGCGTCGGCGGGGTTTCACGGCAGGATCGTCTAGGCGCCGATGTGGAAGCTAACCATCGAGGACGACCAGGGTAACAAAACGGTCGTCAACCTCGTTCGGGAGGAGTACTCCGTCGGCCGCGCGGAGGACAACACCGTTCGGCTGACCGAGCGGAATATCTCGCGCCATCACGCCCGCATCTCGAAGCAGGACTCGGGCTGGGTCATCGAGGATCTGTCGAGCTACAACGGTTGCTACGTCAACGGCATGCGGGTCGGCGAGCCGCAGCACCTCGAGCACGGCGACCTGGTGCAGCTTGGAGACTACCGCCTCGAGGTTATCGACGAGGCCGCGGCGCAGCAGGCGCTGCCCGACGTTGGAACCGGCAACCGTCCTTCGACTGTTCCGGGCGTGCCGCGCGGACACTCCCTGCTGGGCCAGCCTGATCGCCTGGTCATGCTGGTGGGTCCGGCGCCTGGCAGCGAATACCCCCTCGTCGGCGAGCGGGTCGTCATCGGCCGCGGTGAGGAGTGCGACATCTCGATCAACCACGGCTCGGTGAGCCGCGTCCACGCCGAGATCCGCAACATCGGCAACGGCCGCTACGAGTTGCTGGATCGCGGTAGCGCCAACGGCCTGCGCATCAACGGCGTGGAGCTCGAGCGGAGCCTGATCGACGCTCGCGACACCATCGAGCTCGGCGATGTCGTGCTCAAGTTCATTCCGGCGGGACAAATCTACCGACCCGGCGCCGACGAGAGCCAGCAGATCGGCGCGGTCGCCGCCTTCATGCCGGAGCACTTCGCCTCGACGCCGGGCATCGAGGCGCACGCGCCGAAGGCCGGCCTGTCCCCCGGCGTCAAGGTCGTCGCCGCCGTGGGCGGACTCGGCGCGCTGATGATCCTTGGCATGGTGATCGTCGGCACGACGCGGCACGGAGGGGGCCCCGCGGCGAACAACCCGGAGCCCGTCGGTCAACAGGTCGACAACGCGACCGCCACTCTGGCCGCGGCCAAGGCGCTCCTGGACCAGGGACAGATCGAAGCGGCCCACGCCAAGGCGCTCACGATTCCGGAAGACAGCAACGTGCGTCAATCGGCGGACTTCCACGAGATCGAAGCACGCTGGGCAGACCTTCTGCTCGATCGCGCCAACCAGGAGGATGACCCCGCGAAGAAGCGCGCCTTGCTCGATCAGGTCGCAAAGACCACGAGCGTCGACTCCGTGCGACGCAAGCGCGCCGCCAGCGAAATCGCGCTGCTCGACAACGGCGAGGGCGTGAACGTAGACCAGTTGCCGAGCGCGCCGCACTCGACCGCGACGGCCGAGCCGTCCGCCACGGAAAAGGTCGCCTCCAGCGGCCTGGTGCGCACCAACCCGTTCGGCTCGCCGCCCAAGAAAAAGAAGACCACGACGGCACACACGGCATCGACGTCCAAGCCGAAGGAACCGAATGGCGCGACCAGCGGCGACCGGAGCCAGCAGACCGCGGTCAAGAACGCGCTCAAGGCCAAGGTGGCCTCGGGCAAGGGCTCGGATCAGGACAAGCGCCTGCTCAGGGCCCTCTGCCGCCAGCTCGGCGACATGTCCTGCGTGAACTGACATGGTCGCGCCCGAGCGCCCCGCTGTGGACAGCGAGGTGGAAAACCAGGTCGCCGTCCACGGCGAGGTCGTGCGCTCGCCGAGGACGCCGCTCTTGTCGCGCCCGGCGCTGGCGGCTGTCACCGTGCTGGTGCTCGCGGCGATCGCTCACTTCGTTCCCGGTCTCCAGCGCGTGCGGCTGTTCGCGCACGCGCCAGCGGAGAGCGTGCGTCCCCCCGTACCCAAGCCGGTGCTCACGGTGGGCGAAGCCAAGCTCGGTACCGAGTCCCGGGATCAACCGGGAATGGCGCAGCCCGAGAACATCGAGCTGCCCACCGCCGACAACGGCCCGATCGCCGCGAAGCACGCCGACCTGCCGCCCATCGACATCAAGAAGCCGCCGGTACCGATCATCGATCCCAGCGGCAAGGCGCTCGATGGCTTCTACGAGGCGCTCTACCGGACCGCGCAGAAGCAGCCGCACGCCATCACGAGAATCATCCACTTCGGCGACTCGATCGTGACCAGCGACTACGTGTCCGGCACTCTGCGCCGCAAGTTCCAGAAGCAGTTCGGCGACGCCGGACACGGCTTCATGCTGCTGGCGAACGCCTGGCCCGCGTACTTCCACAACGACGTGTACCGCTTCGCGTCGAGCGGCTGGCTCGTCAGCCGCATCGTAGGCCCGCTCACGCCGGACGCGTTGTACGGCATCGGAGGCGTCTCGTTCCGCGCCCCGCCCGGCGCCCGCGCCCGCTTCGGAACTGCCAAGCACGGCCACTTCGGCCGCAACGTCTCGCGCTTCGAGATCGACTATCTCGAGCAGCCGGGCGGCGGGAAGCTGAACATAAACATGGACGGCAAGCCCTGGGGCGTCATCGACACCAACGGCCCCGGGAAGAAGACTGTCGAGAAGACCATCGACGTGCCCGACGGCGCGCACATGATGGAGATCGTCACCCGCGGCGGCTACAGCCGCGCGTTCGGCGTGGTGATGGAGCGCGACGTACCCGGCGTGGTGCTCGACGCCATCGGCGTACAGGGTGCGCGTGTGCGTTTCCTCGACAAGGTCGACGACGCGCAGTGGGCCGAGCAGCTCAAATGGCGCAGCCCGAATTTGATGATCTACGAGTTTGGTGCCAACGAGAGCGGCGACAACTTCGCCTACCCGATGAAGGACTACCACCGCACGCTGAAGGCGGTGCTCGAGCAGGGACGCAAAGCGGTGCCGGAGGCCGGCTGCCTGGTTCTCAGCGCGATGGATCGCGCCGAGAAGCACGGCGACGAGCTGCGCACCATGCCCGTCATCCCCGCACTGGTGAAAGAGCAGAAGTCGGCCTCGGCGGAGGTCGGCTGCGCGTTCTGGAATACCTTCAAGGCGATGGGCGGCTACAACTCGATGGCGTCGTGGGTACAGCGCGGCCTCGGCCAGGCGGATCTCACCCACCCCACCGGCAGCGGATCGGAAGTCCTGGGCAGCTGGGTCTACCGCGCGCTGATGCAGGGCTATCAGGACTTCCTGAAGCGGAAGCATCCGTAGCGCGCTTGTGGTTGGGGCACCCAACCAGGTCCCGGAGCAGGCCCGCCCCATCCGTCGCCGCAGCCCGCACGCGGGGTGACCGAGACCGTGCCCGTGACCGCTACGGCTGCGCGGCCTGGTAGCCGCGGAGCAGGTCGTTCACCATCTCCTTGCCGATCTTCCGGTACCCCGCCGGCATCAGGTGGATATGGTCGAGCGCTCCGAGCTGCGGCGAGGCGTGCTCCCAGCGGCGGTGGCTGCCTTGGCCGCCCATCGCGTCGTAGACGCTGAAGTATGCGCAGCCGTGCGCCGCAGCGATCTGTCGCTCCAGCTGATCCATGCGCAGCACGCGCGGCTTCGTTCGGCCGTTGTCCTCGTCCCAGTCCGTCGGCCCCGCCATCAGGCAGTCCGCACCGGGAGCGGCCGCGTGCACGCGCGCGAGCAGGCGGTCGAAGTACGGCCGGTTCTTGGCGATGTCGAGCGGATTCGCGACTTCGTTGGTGCCGTACGCGAGCACGACCAGATCCGGCTTCTGCTCTGCCGCGTCGGCTTGCCACGCCTTCTTGTCCCAGGCCAGGGTCGTGGCGGCGCGCGCACCGTTGATGCCGAGCGTGTCGACCACCACGCCCGGCTTCGAGCTTTCGATGGTGACGCCGAACAGCTGCGGCTTGCCAAACGGTGCGCTCACCTCGAGCTTGGCCGTCGGGGGGCTCTCCAGCTCGAGCTGCCTGAGCGGCGACCCGGCGGGACAGGGCTGGCCGGTCTTGGCGTCCACACGGACGGTCTGTCCGTCGGTCACGGAAACCGTGAAGTGCGCGCCTGGATCCGGCAGTCGGTAGAAGAGCGTCCAGTGCGCGCGGCCGGACACCGCGCCGGGCTCGAGCTCGATGCT
The DNA here is from genome assembly GCA_963826085.1 of uncultured delta proteobacterium. Lineage (GTDB taxonomy): Bacteria > Myxococcota_A > Polyangia > Polyangiales > Polyangiaceae > CAWDXG01. The sequence goes on from CAWGVN010000004.1 coordinate 313,567, forward strand.
GGCGCGGGCGTCGCCCGAGAGCATCTCCGTGCGGATGCCGCCCAGACCGAACACGCCGTCGGAGTGCTGTTGCGCGGTGGCAGGGTTGGGCGGCTCGTGACGCCAACTTCCCTCGCGCTCGACTTTCACGCCGGCGTGGCGATAGGGATCCATTCCCAGCAAGACGAAGCCCGGTCCACCAGCACCGAAACGCTTCTGTAGCGGAACGCGGATCGCATCCGTCCAGAAGTCTGGATAGGTGTGCGAGTCGCCGAGCCACAGCACGCGGACCGGCTCGTGGCGGGTGCCGTTCGCAAGCTGGGCCAGCGCCGCATCCAGGTGCGGAAGCCGGAAGCCAGAGGGCGACTCGGCCCCGCCCGACGCCGGCGGGGCCGGAGCGGTGCTGGACTGCCGCGCTATCGGAACGTGACGCGAGCCGTTGGGAGCGTCCGCGCGCAGAACTCCATTGCCCGAGCACATCACGGCCACGACCGCGCTCGCGCCGGCGAGCACGAGCAGCACCGCGCGTTCGACGTCAGGAAAGCGGATCAAGGACCTCCGCTTCCCCTGTCTCGTCGCGCGCACGCCGCTCGGCGACCCGCCGCTTGACGAATTGGACCAGCTCGTCGACGTACGACTCGAACGGCGGGCATGTCAGACCGCTGCCCCGCAGGATTTCCTCGGTGTTGCGCGTGTCGTAGCGGACCGGCGTCGCGATCAGGTCGAGGAACGCCCGCGGGCTCCTGGACAGCAGGTTCACCCCTGGCGCACTGAGCAGCGCCTTCGTCACGTTCGTCGGAATGAATCCGCTCGGCAGCTTCTTGCCGCCGCTGCGCGCGACCAGCTCGAACACACGCCGCACCGAAAGCGGCCGGGGATCGGCCAGATGGAACGTGCGCCCCGCGGAATCGGGGTCCATCCCGATGCGGTGCGCGGCCTTGACGACGTAGTCGATCGGGACCAGGTGCATCGGCGCGTCGCCGCGGGTCGGCAGCGGCACCGGGAACTCCTGCGGCGAGCTCACGATCAACAGGATAAGGAGGTAGGGGCCATCGAGGCGGTCCACCTCTCCCGTGCGCGAGTCGCCGACCAGCTGCGTGGGGCGCACGACCGCGATCGGCAGGTCGGCCATCGCCGACCTGAGCAGGCGCTCGGCGCGCGCGAGCGTCTCCTCGACCGGAGTGCGGAAAGCCTGGCCGGCGCTCAGCTCTTCTTCCAGCACCAGGCCCGTGCGGTTGCCGCTGACCAGCGCGCTGGAGTGCACGACGATCGACTTCAGATCGCGGCACACGCGTCCGAGCTCGACGATCTCGCGCGTCGCCCCGATGTTCACGCTTTCCGCCATCGCACGGTCGACGCCGGGATACGTCACCTGCGCGACATGGTGGATGTGATCGACCACCGACGCGAGCTCCCGGTACTCCTTGCCGCTAAGCCCCAGGTCCATCGCCGCGGCGTCGCCTTCGATCGGGACAATGCGCTGGAGACGGTCACGCGGAAGCTGCGCGAGCGCCTCCTCGGCCTCGCGAGCGAACTTCGTGCGGATCACGACGTAGATCTGCGACTTCGGCTCCGCTTCGAGCAGGTACTCGACCATCTTCCGGCCGCGGAACGTCGGGAAGCCCGTGACCAGGAACACCCGCTCGTAGCTCTGCCGGCCCATCCAGTTACCCTAGCTCCGATGCGGCCCAGCCGCCGGTTCTCCTGCCTAGCCCCCGCAATAGTGCTTTCCCACGCCCGCGAACCACTGTCCAACGTCGCTGCCCGTCGGGAAATCGCAGAAGGCTGCAGGGCCCGAGATGGCGGCCTGCGCGCAGTAGTAGCCGTCGACCCAGTCCGTGCACTGACCCCCGGAGCTGAACACGTCGCTGGAGCACTGGTTCTGCTGGCTCGAGGGGCAGCTCTGGCAGCTCGAGTTGGAACAATCCACGGCGCAGGTCAGGTCGTGGTTGCAGCTCGAGGTCAGGTACGGCGCCAGGCAGCGCGTGTAGGCGTCGTTGCCCGTGAACTGCAGCAGGCAGTCGTAGCAGGGCGGGTTTCCGGAAAGCAGGCTCTGGAAGAACTGGGAACAGCTCGCACCGGGAGAGCTGCCCTGGCACGCCAGGGCGAGCTTGCTGAGCTCGCCGCTGCTGCAACTCGTCGATGTCTTGGGCGGCGGCGTGAGCGATGCCGGGCTGCAGCCCGGGTAGGCTGCCGGACAGGTCGAGCCGTCGCTGCACACCTGGTTCTGGCAGGTCTCGTTCTTGGCAGAGCAGTTGTCGCACAGCGCGCCGAACTCGCCGCAGCGCAGCGACGAGCTGCCCGCGCGGCACTGTCCGGTCGCCGTGCAGCAGCCCGCGCAGTTGTCCGGCCCGCAATGCTGCCCGGTGTAGCAGAAGCCCTGCGCGGCACAGGCCTCTCCGCTCTCTGTGCAGTCGACGCACTTCTGCCCCTGGTCGCCGCAGGCGGCGTTCGTGTTGCCGCTCTGGCAGTTGCCCTTCGCGTCGCAGCAACCGCTCGGGCAGGTGGTCGAGCCACAGCTTGGTACGAAGGCGCAGTAGCTGCCCGGCTGGGTGCAGATGCGACCTTGCGACGAGCAGTTCACGCACGCCTGCCCGGCGTCGCCGCACGAGCTGTTGCTGTTGCCGGTTCGGCAGACGCCGCTCGCGTCGCAACATCCACCGCAGTTCGACGGACCGCACTTCGGTGGTGGCGCCCCCTGGCACTTTCCGGAGACGCAGCCTTCGCCGGTCGCCGCGCAGTTCGCGCATGTGCTCCCACCGAGGCCGCAGGCGTCCGACTCCGTGCCGAAGTGGCAGAGCCCGGCCGCATCACAGCAGCCCGAGCAGTTCGACGGACCGCAGCTTGGAGGTGGCTGCCCTTCACACGCACCGCCCACGCAGCCGAACCCGAGCGCGGCGCAGTCCTGGCAGCTGACGCCGCCGAGCCCGCAGGCGTTGACGGCGCCGCCGCCGCGGCAGTTTCCGGCGGCATCGCAGCAACCCTTGCAGCTTTGCGGCCCGCAGCCGGGCGAGCCTCCGGTGCCGCCAAAGCCCGAAGTGCCGCCGAACCCCGAAGTGCCGCCGAACCCCGAAGTGCCGCCGAACCCCGAAGTGCCGCCGAACCCCGAAGTGCCGCCGTTACCGGAGCTGCCGCCGGCGCCGCCGCCATCGGGCGGCTCGAGCGTCGGGTTGTCCAGCCCCGACCGGCCCAGACACCCGGGCAGCCCCAGCGCGACGATCACGGCGGCCACAAGGCCGAAACGCAGGATACGTGGAACAAGCAAGGAACGCTGGCTGTGCATCGTTGTGCCCTCCTGATCAGCGGCGGCGCATCATCGAGAAGTGGAGCACGGTCTGGATGGCGGCTTGCGACACGTCCGCCTTGAGCCATCCTCGCCCGCTCGTGCGTCCGAACCCAAGCAACACCGGTGCGGGCTCGCCCTGCCCCGCGGATCCGGCGGAGAGAACCCGCGGATCGAAGAACAGCGCGAACGCCGCATCATTGCCCAACCGCTTGACCGACGCGGAAAACGCGCTGTCCCTGCCGAGACTGACAGCGGGATTCCCGGCGGCGTGGACGAGCGCAAGCAGGCCGGGAGCCGGGTCATGCGCCGCCGCGCCGAAGGCCGTCTTGCCGCTGACGGTCCACAGGAAGTCGATGGGCTTCGGCCCGAAGCCGACTTCCGGCTTGTGCTTGCTGTCCTTTGACTGCGCGAGCGTGACCTTCGCCTGCTGGACGCTTCCGTCGATGCCCTTCACGTGCGTCTTCGACAGCACCACCGTCGGCTTGCCGAGGAACTGTTCGAGGGGACGCGCTATCGCCGGAACGCGCAGAAGCCCGAACAGTCCACGCGCCCCGCTCTGGAACGCGTCCGCATCGGCGACGGAGCTGAGCAGCAACAAACTTGACTGCTGTCCCACGGTAACGCCCAGGGCAACGTTGTCGCCGCGCCCCTTTGCCAGGTCGGACAGGGTCCGCTCCAGCTTCTTCTTGTCCGCTCCGGCGAGCCGCTCGCCGAGCAGGCTCTCGATCCCGGTCTTCGTCGACTCCGCCCAGGCGCTGCGCGACTTGTCGTCGGTATGCGACGCGAGCGCCACCGCGGTGCTGTCCGGCAACTCTGCGAGCGTATCCAGCGACCCAACGCTCATTCCCCGGACGAGATCGGCGGCGGCTCCGTCCTTCGCAGGCGTGAGCTCGGCACGGGCCTGCAGGCGTGCTTCCAGCGGCTCGATGACCACGGTGATCTGCTGCGCGCTCTTCAGCACGCCGACGATTCCGCCGACCGCCGAACCGGCACCCGCGAGCGCCACGGCGGGGTCGGCGAAGTCTGCCGGACGCCCTTGCTCGGCCTGGGTCTGGCGACTGCGCTGCTCGAGCTGCTTCTTGTAATTCTTCCAGCCCGTTTCCAGCCTGGAAGCGAGCGGTCCCGCCAGGGCCTTGTGATCGACGACAGCGACGATCGGACCGGGGGGTCCTTTGCGACTGGAGAGTGTCCGCGCGACGTAGGGGCCAGCCGTCTCGACGGAAGCGGGCTCCTTGGCTGCCAGCAGGTAGTGACCGACGACGCCCAGCGCGACGTCCGTGGATGCTTTCCCCGACACCGGATCGAGCAGCGTGACGCCGCTCTTCTTGTCCGGCTTCGCATGAAAGCGTGCCTTGTCGCCCGTGGTGAGAGAAGCCACGAGCTCCCGACCGTTTCGCACATGCAACCCGAGCACCACGCGCGGAACCCCCTGCTCGTCGAGCACCACCGCACCGCGCATCGGCAGATCGTCGATGAGCCCGGCCGTCTCCGGAGGAAGGCCGAGCATGGTGGCGGCGAGCATCTGGAATCCGACCGGCAGCAGCCTGGCCGGACCACCAACGAGCTTGCGCACGCTGGTCCAGGTGGCGCCCGGATTCTCCACGTACAGCGCCGCAAGGAGCCCGGCGGGCGCCGGAACCGGAGCGAGCTCGACCGCCGGGGCCGGCGAGGACTTGCCCTTCGAGCTTCCGCAGGACGAACAGGCGGCCAGCAGCGCGGGCAGCAGCAGCAGGAGCGCCCAGCGGAGCGGGCGCCGGAGCCTAGAACGGGATGTCGTCGTCGTCGCCGCCACCATAGTCCGCGTCATCGTAGCCGCCGCCCGGGGGCGGCCCGCTCTCCTGCCCGCCCATGTCGCTTCCCCGACCGCCGCCGCCACCGCCACCACCGCCGCCGCCGCCGCCACCGCCGCCGCCGCGCGAACCGGCAAGGATGATGTTGTTGGCAACGATCTCGGTCCGGTAGCGCTTGTTGCCGTCCCGATCGTCGTAGCTCGAGGTCCTCAGGCCGCCCTCGACGAACAGCCGCGACCCTTTCGTCAGGAACTTGGCGAGTGCTTCCGCGCGCTTGCCCCAGACCACCACGTTGTGCCACTCGGTGCGTTCCTGCCGGACACGGTTGCGGTCGAGATACGTTTCGGATGTTGCGAGACGCATCTTGAGAACCGCCTGCCCTCCGCTCGTCATCCGGAGCTCCGGATCGGCTCCGAGATTTCCGAGCAGCATCACGCGGTTCAGTCCTTCTGCCATGGGCGGCACTCCTTGAGTGGGGGTTCGGTCGGGTGTGGTCGTTCGGGCCGCCGGAGTCAAGGCGGCGGCGGCCGGGTCGGTCGACAAGCGGGAGGGTTGTGCGATTCCGACGCTCAGGCGCTCGCGCCGGGTCCCGTGTCCCCGTCCAGCTCGGCGAGCGCTGCCTCCACGTCGCTTCTGACCTCGAGCAGAGCCGCGCGTAGCCGTCGGGCGCGCTGCTGGGCCGGATCGTCGACAGGAACGGGCTCGACGCCGCGGGCCCTGAGGCGCTTGCGGGCGCCCGCGATGGTAAATCCCTCGGTGTAGAGCAGCTCCTTGACCCTGAGCAGCCGCTCCACGTCGCGCCGCGAGTAGATCCGCTGCCCCTTGCGGGATTTCTGGGGCCGGATTCGAGCGGAATTCGGTCTCCCAGTAGCGCAGCACATGGGGCTCGACCCCAACGATCTCGGCGACCTCGCCGATGCGGTAGTAGAGCTTGACGGGCAGCTCGCCAGGGCGGCGCTCGGCCAAGGCGGGCTACTCCTTCGCCGTCGAGCCGGGGCTCTGCGCGATGGACGAGAGGTTGCTGCCGGCAGGACGCGCGGGAACGTCTGCCGTGGCGGTGCCCAGGGCCGACTGCCGGCTCTGGCCGTCAGCGGGCCCGTGCTGGTCGTTCAGGGCCTGCTTGAGAAGCTGGCTTGCCTTGAAGTTCAGCACGCGGCGCTCGGTGATGGTGATCGGCTCGCCGGTCTGGGGATTGCGCCCCTGACGCTGGCGCTTGTCCCTCAGCACGAAGTTGCCGAAGCCGGAGATCTTGATCTTCTCCCCGCGCCCGAGGGTTTCCTTCATGGTCTCGAAGACAAGATCCACGAGGTCGGCGGACTCCTTTTTCGAGAACCCTCCGAGCTTCGTGTACACCGCCTGAACGATGTCGGCCTTGGTCATCCGGACCCCCGTCGAGCAGCGGCTGCAAGCCGTGCTTGTACAGTAGGAGAGCACCCCCGAAATACCGGCCCGAGGGCGCCTGAAGGTAGGGTCATACTACCCACGCAGCCGAAAAAGTCCATAAGGAACGGGAAGCTCCGCGCCTCGACCCAGACGGCGGCCCACCGCGGCCGCCCGGACCCCTCCCCGAGGCCGGCCGACCCGCCGACTTGTCCCCGCCCACCCGGCTTCAGGCAGCACGCGCGACGGTCGGCGCCTCGGCGCCGTCGACCAGCGCTTCGCCGCTCTCGACCGGGCCGCGGATGGCGTCGGCCTCGCGACGACGGCTCATCTGCTCCGTCACGACCAGCGTTGAAACGTAGCCGTAGCCGAGCATGAACAGCGCCGCAAAGGGGAGAGCGAACCAGTGACCGGTCTCGAACGCCGCGACCACGCTGGCCGCGCTGATGAGCGTGAGCCCGATCTCCGAGAGCGGCAGCTGGGCGGCCTGCCGGTAGCGGCCGGCGGTGATGCCGCGCTTCGGCGTGCGGATGAACTCGCCCGACATCGAGCGCAGCCCTTCCCACACGGCGCGGGTCAAGTGCGGAGCCAGGCCCGCGCCGAGCGCGATGAGCGCAGGCAGGCGTCGCATCGCAGCCCAGGGCGAACGCCCCTGCGCGTGCTCCGCCAGCGCGTAGAACGTGGCCAGCGAGCCTGTCGCGCCGACGCACAGCGGCAGGTCGATGATCAGCATCGACTTCACGTCCGTGGCAGGCATGAGGATCAGCGCGGGCAGGAGCAGCACGCTGAGCAGCATCATGAGCGGATAGGCGAAGTGCGGCGTGAGATGAAAGAACGCCTCGAAGCGCTGGGTGGCCGTGAGCTTGGTGCGCATCACCCGACGCAGCAGCTTGCGCGCGGTCTGGACGGTGCCCTTCGCCCAGCGGAACTGCTGCGCGCGGAACGCGGACATGTCCTCGGGCAGCTCGGCCGGGGTGAGGACGTTCCGGGCGGTACACGAAACGCCAGCCAGCGAGCTGGGCGCGATACGAGAGGTCGAGATCCTCGGTCAGCGTGTCGTGCTGCCAGCCGCCGGCCTCCGCGATTGCCTGGCGGCGCCAGATGCCGCCGGTCCCCGAGAAGTTGAACATGCAACCTGCGCCGAACCGGGCGCGGTTTTCCACCAGGTGGTGGCCGTCGAGCATGAGCGCCTGCACGCTGGTGAGCAACGAGTCATCGCGGTTGATGTGGCCCCAGCGAGTCTGCACCATGGCGATGTCGGCTTCGCGGAAATGGCCCACGACCTCGCGCAGGAAGCCTGGCTGCGGAATGAAGTCGGCGTCGAAGATCGCGATCAGGTCGCCCTTGGCCCTCGACAGGCCGTAGTCGAGCGCGCCCGCCTTGTAGCCGTCGCGGTTGGGGCGCCTGACGTAGACCGCGTCGACGCCACGAGCGCGGAGCTCCTCGACCTTGGCCGCCGCGATCTGCCGCGTTTCGTCGCTCGAGTCGTCGAGCACCTGGATCTCCAGGCGATCCAGCGGGTAGTCCGCGCGGCCAGCAGCATCCAGCAACCGGGCGACGACGGTCGCCTCGTTGTACAGCGGGAGCTGGATGGTGACGTGCGGCAGCTCGTCATCGGGCACGACGATGCTGTGCTCGGACGCCTTGAGCCGCTTGCGATGCCGCGTGCACAGCCAGACCAGGTGCGCGCGGTGGACTCCGTAACAGCAGAGAACCAGGAGAACGGTGAAATAGAGCAGAACGAGGGCGGTTTCCATGCCGTATCGATCGGCAAGTAGCATCCGTCCACGGGTGACTTGTCACCGGAATGTAAATCGTTGCACGACCTTGTCGGGCCGTGCTTTCGACTGTCATTTCGCCGGCTTGTCGCTTCCGAAGATGAAGTCGCCGCCGACGCCTACCAGGAACGTGGAGTGCGCTGCCTGGTTCTCGCTCGGAATGCTCCGGTCGCTGGGCACAAACGGGATTCCGACGCATCCTCCCGTCTGGTCGGCCTTCCCGTGCGAGAACTTCTCGACCGTCACCAGGACGAACGGCGTGAGGTGGACGAGCGAACCGATGGGGATCACGGCGCCTCCTCCGATGCGACCTGCGGTCCCGGACAACGTCGTGGTCAGTTTGCACCCCTGAAGGTCGTTCAACTCGGTCGTCTGCGAGACGGAGTCGAACACCAGATCGAGCTCGCCGAACCCTCCGAACTGGTTGCGCGGAGTGCCGATCATCACGCCGATCCCTCCGCCCTGGTAGCTGCCACTGGTCGTCGAATTCAGCACCCCGCCGCCGGGCCCCGGCACCCGCTGGTTCTTCGGCTTGAGGAACGCCGCGGTGCCGAACAGGACCGGCGTGAAGTACTTCCAGATGCGGATGCCGCCGTGGATCTCTCCGCCGAACCCGGGTCCAGCGAAGTCCTTCATCGACAGCGTCGAGCCGCTCACCGGATCCTTGAGCGCGTCGCCCGTCGAGAACATCCCGCCCAGACGAAGCCCCGCCATGAAGCCGATGAGCGATGGCTTCTTCTCGCCGGTGGCGGCGGGCTTGTTCTGGCCTTCACCCGCTTGCCCGCCCCCGGTTGTGGTCCCTCCGCCTGCCGTTCCGCCCTCCGGCGTTGGGCCAGCGGGTGCCGCGCCACCCGTTGCGGGCTTCAGCGCCAACTTCACCGGCTTCTTCTCGCCCAGCTTGAGCTCGACCGTCGTCTCCGCCGCTTCAAAGCCCGGAGCGGTTACCCGGATGGTGTGCTTGCCTGGATCGGCGGGCCGATCGATGCCGACGACCGCGGCCGGCAGGTGCTCGCCGTCGATGACCACGTCCATGTCGTTGACGTTGGCCGGATCGACCTCGACGTGCAGCGCGGGGATCTGCGGCTCGAGTGCCGCCAGCTCCTTGGCGCCGGAATCCTGCGCATCCTTGAAAGCCGCCGGCGCGTTGGCCGCAAGGTTCACGCGACCGAGCTTGCGATACGTCTCGGCACCCTCGACCACCTTGCCGAGCTTGACCTGGCAGCGCGCGATGTAGAGCAGGTGGACCGGCGCGTCGTAGAGCGCCTCGGCACGGGTCAGCTTGTCGAGCGCATCCTTGTAGTTGCCGGCACGGTAGAGCTTGATGCCCGCGGTAGCCAGCTCCCGGGCCGTCGCCCTGTCGGCGGCGGACGTCGCCCGTGCGGGTGTGGGTGCGAGAAGCAGCGCGGCACCGAGACCGGCAGCGGGAAGCGCGAGGCGGGCGCGCAGGACAAGCGAAACCGACCTGTAGGAAGGCATGGTCTCCTTGAGTAGGTCCACGCGCCCGTCCGGGTCAAGAAGCAGGCGCGCGCCGCGCGCTCGTCCCGCTCAGTACCCCAGCTCGATCTTGCCCGAAGCGCTGGCTTTCTTCTGGGTTGTGGTCGCATGGGTGGCCGCCTTGGGATGCCACGGGGCTGCGACGGCCTTCTTCACGGTCTTCGCGGCCGGCGCGGCCGGCTTTGCCGACGCACTGTCGCTCGGCGCCGGCTCCACACTGGGCTTGGCCGATGCCACGGAAGCTGCCGGCGGGGCGACGTTGGCCGACACGGAGGAAGCGTTTGCCGCCGCAGCGCTGGCCGACGATGCAGCCACGACGCGCGCGGACTTGTGCGGGCTCTGCCCCAGCTTGTAGGCGACGGCCGAGCCGACACCGAGCACCAGCACTCCCAGAGCCGCGAGCCCGATGATCAACCCGAGCCGGGACTTGTTCGGCGGCGCGGGAGTCTGCGTGGTCGGGGCGCCGGTCAAGGCGGCCGGGGGCGGGGTGACTCCAGCAATGCCGGGCGTCTGGTACGACTGCGCCTGCGCCGTCGCCCATTCCGGCGCGCCCGGCGCGGTCAGCGGCGGGTTGTTCGGATCGGAAATCGACGACATCGGCAGGCGTTGCGACAGCCCGGTGGCAGCGATGAGCTCGTCGGCGAGCTCGCGCGCGCTCTGGAAGCGGTTTTCCGGTTCGCGTGCGAGGGCGTGGGCGAACCAGGCGTCGAACGCCGGCGGCAGCTCCGGAGCGATCGCCGAGGGGACCGGCAGCGGTGCGGTGCAGATCTTGACCAGCACGTCGCCGATCGCTTCACCCTCGAAGGGCAGCCTACCGGCCACGCAGCGGAAGGCGATGACACCGATCGACCATAGATCCGAGCGGTAATCGACCGACCTGAGGCCCCGCGCTTGCTCGGGGCTCATGTAGTACGGTGTGCCGAGGACCGACCCCGTGCGGGTGGCAGACGACGCGCCGAGACTCGGATCGGTGAACTTGGCGATACCGAAGTCGACCACCTTGGCGATGTCCGCCTTGTCCTCGTCGTCCCACACGAGGAACACGTTCTCCGGCTTCAAGTCCCGGTGGACGATGCCCGCTTCATGCGCCTTCGACAGCGCACGGCAGGTCTGCATGATGATGTTGGCGGTGTCCGGCAGCGGCAGCCGCCCCGCGCGGTCGAGCCGCTTGTCGAGCGGTTCGCCGGACAGGAACTCCATGACGATGTAGGGGCGCCCGTCGTCCGTCACGCCGTGGTCGTAGACCTGCACCACGTGCTTGCTGCGCAGCTTGGCCGCGGCTCGCGCCTCGTTCTTGAAGCGGTTCCGTGCTTCCTCGTCCGCGGCGTACTCGGCCTCGATGAACTTGACGGCGACGCGCGTGCCCAGCGACGTGTGGACGCCTTCCCACACCGAGCCCATACCGCCGCGGCCGAGAAGCCGGGTCAGACGATACTTGTCCGCCACCAGCTCCGAAGGCACTTGGTCGGCCGCCCCGGACATTTCGCTTCGTAGCGTACTGTCCCTGGCGCTGGCGTGCCAGGTATTCCGCGAAAACACGCCCTGTCGCGGCAATGTGGGCATGGGGTCCGGCGCCGACAGCGGTGTGCTACACGCGCCGACATGCCGACGAGGCTGTTTCCGGCTGGTGCTGCCGACGTGCTCTACGTCGTCGACCTGAGCGGCTACGTGTTCCGCGCGTATCACGCGATCCGCGAGCTATCGAGCCCGAGCGGCGAGCCGACGAACGCGGTGTTCGGCACCGTGAACATGCTGGAGCGTCTGGTCCGGGACCAGCAACCGTCAATGCTTGCCGTCGCGATGGACTCCGGTCGCGACACCTTCCGACGCGAGCTCTATCCCGAGTACAAAGCGCATCGCCCCCCTGCCCCGCCCGAGCTCAGGAGCCAGATCGAGCGCGTCGCGGAAATCGTCGACGCTTTCGCGATCCCGATCCTGCAGCAGGAGGGAGTCGAAGCCGACGACCTGATCGCCTGCGCGGTGCGGCGCGCCGCCGACGAGAACGTCAAGGTCGTGATCGTCAGCGCCGACAAGGATCTGATGCAGCTCGTCGGCCCCGATGTCGTGATGTGGGACACCATGCGCGACCGCGTGTTCGGAGTGGAGGAGGTGGAAGAACGCTTCAAGGTCCACGTCGATCAGGTGCGCGACCTGCTCGCGCTCATGGGCGACACATCCGACAACATCCCGGGCGTGCCCTCGGTCGGACCAAAAACCGCGGCCGACCTCTTGAACAGCTACGGCACGCTCGATGGCGTGTACGAGCACCTCGACGAGATCAAGCGCAAGAAGCTCCGCGAGACGCTGGAAGCGAACCACGAGCAGGCACTGATGAGCCAGAAGCTCGTCACGCTGAAAGACGACTGCGTCATCGACTTCGATCCGCACGCGCTCCGCTATGGCGGGCGCGACGTTCGGTCGGCTCCGGAACCTCTACGCCGAGCTCGGCTTCCACCGCTTCATCTCGCAGCTCGACGCGGAAGCCGATCGCCCGCCCGCGGCCGCACCGAAACCTGGTCAGGCGGAACCGCCGCCGCCGCCCGCCGCGATCGAGGCAAAGTACTCGGCCGTGCTCGACGCCGCGGAGCTGGAACGCCTCGCCGCCGAAGCCGAAAAGGCCGAGTGGATTGCGGTCGACACCGAGACGGCATCGCTCGGCGCGACCAGCGCGGCGCTGGTCGGCCTGTCGCTGTCGTGGGAGCCGGGCCGCGCGTACTACGTGCCCGTCGCGCACCGCTACATGGGCGCGCCGCAGCAGATCCCGATCGCCAAGGTGCAGGCGCTCCTGGGACCGCTGTTCTCGTCCGGGCAGCCGAAAAAGACCGGTCACAACCTCAAGTACGACGACTGCGTGCTGCGCCGGCACGGCCTGCCGCTCGGCGGCATCGCGTTCGACTCGCGCCTGGCCAGCTATCTGCTCGATCCGGAGCAGCGCCACGGTCTGAAGGAGCTGGCCGAGCGCGAGCTGGGCGTGATGATGACGACCTACGACCAGGTCACCCACAAGAGCCGCGGCCATCAGCTGGCCTTCGACGAGGTGCCGCTCGACGAAGCCGCGCCGTACGCCGCCGCCGACGCCGATCTGTCGCTCCGCCTCATGAACCGGCTCGCGCCCCGCGTCGCGGACGAGGGGCTGACGCGCGTCTTCGAGGAGATCGAGGTGCCGCTCAGTCGCGTGCTGGCCGACATGGAGATGGACGGCGTGCTGGTCGACACGAAGCGCCTCGGCGTGCTCGGCAAGCAGATCGAAAAGGACCTCGAGCGGCTGGAGAAGGAAGCGCATCGCATTGCGGGTCGCCCCTTCAACGTCAACTCGCCGCGCCAGCTCGAGACGCTGCTCTTCGACGAGTGCGGGCTCAAGCCCATCAAGCGCACCAAGACGTCGCGCTCCACCGACGCCGCGACGCTCGAAGCGCTCGCCGACCAGCACGAGCTGCCGCGCGTGATCCTCGAGCTGCGCCAGCTCGCCAAGCTCAAGGGCACCTACATCGATACGCTGCCGCGGCTCGTACACAAGGACACTGGCCGCATCCACACCTCGTGGGAGCAGGCCGTGGCGGCGACCGGGCGGCTCTCCTCGACGGATCCGAACCTGCAGAATATCCCGGTGCGGACCGAGCTCGGGCGCTCCATCCGCAGCGCGTTCATCGCACCGCCCGGCTCGGAGCTGGTCAGCGCCGACTACTCGCAGATCGAGCTCCGCGTGCTCGCGCACCTGTCGCAGGATCCCGTGCTGCTCGAGGCTTTCCGCACCGGACAGGACATCCACACGCGCACCGCGATGGAGATCTTCGAGCTCGAAGCGAGCGAGCTCACGCCCGAGCACCGCCGCCGCGCCAAGGCCGTCAACTTCGGCGTCATCTACGGCCAGGGCGACAGCGGCCTGGCCAAGAGCCTGGGTATCGCGCGCGCCGAAGCGTCGAGCTTCATCGCGGCGTACTTCCGCCGCTACGAGGGAGTGCGCCGCTTCATGGACGAGACGCTCGAGCACGCGCGCGCCGGCGAGTCGGTGCGCACGCTGCTCGGTCGCCGCCGCCTCCTTCCCGACATCCACAGCGGAAACCGCGCGCGCCGACTCGCTGCGGAGCGCGTCGCCATGAACACGCCCATCCAGGGCACCGCTGCAGATCTGCTCAAGATGGCCATGCTCGCGCTCGCCGAGCCCGTCGTCCCGGGCGCGCGCATGATCCTGACCGTCCACGACGAGCTCGTGTTCGAGGTGCCGGAAGAGCAGGTCGAAGCCGCCATGGCGCGAGTGAAGGACGCCATGGAGCACGTCTACCCACTCGACGTGCCGCTCACGGTCGAAGTCGGCCACGGCAAGAACTGGAACGACGCGCACTAGTTTGCATCCCCACCCCCACCGGAGTCCTCCGCCGGGGGCTCATTGCGCCCGGAGCGCCGGGCCCGACATCCAACGGGAGTCATCCAGTGGTTGCCCGATGGGCGCTCATGGCCTAGCTTTCCGGCCGCTGCGCGTGGCGCCCAGATGAGTGAATCGAGCGAAAGCCCCCGGATTTCCATCGTTATTCCGGTCTACAACGAAGAGGCGATCCTGCACGCCGCGGTCGTGGATCTGCGCGAGCGGCTGGCGCCTCTCGGCTGGTCGTACGAGATCATCCTCGCCGAGAACGGCTCGCGCGATCGCACGGTCGAGATCGCCAAGGAGCTCGGCGACAAGTACCCCGAGGTGCGCATGCTGTCGGCGGGCGAGCCGAACTACGGCAAGGCGTTGAAGCTCGGCATCCTCGAGGCGCACGGAGACATCGTGCTGTGCGAGGAGATCGACCTCTGCGATACGCACTTCCACCAGCAGGCGGTGGAGCTGATCGACTCGGGCGCGGCCGACATGGTTATCGGTTCCAAGCTCATCGGCGGCGCCGAGGATGATCGCCCCTGGGTGCGGCACGCGGCGAGCATCTTCTACACGGGCCTGCTGCGCTCGCTGCTCGGCTTCCGCGGCACGGACACGCACGGGCTCAAGGCCTTCCGGCGGGACAAGCTCACGCCGATCGTGCGTGCATGCCTGGTGGACCGCGACGTGTTCGCCAGCGAGCTCGTGATCCGCGCCTACCGCAGCGACGTGCGCATCCGCGAGATCCCGGTGCGCGTCATCGAGAAGCGCCCGCCCTCCATCAACCTGTTCAAGCGCGTGCCGAACGTGCTGCGCAGCGTCGCGCGCCTCACCTGGGCGATCCGCGTCAAGGGCTAGATCACCGCGTCAGGAACGTCGCGGAGCGATCCAGAGCTCACACGAAGGCCGAAGAGCCGAAGGGGGGATTGGGTCGAAAGTTGCGAGGCGGGGTCGGCTAATCCAGCGGCTGCGCGGCGCAGAGCGACCGCTTGTGCGGTGAGTGCAGGCTCTGGACACGCCTTGCTGCTCCAGTCAGAGCTCGACCCCAGAAACCCTTCGGCCCTTCGGCCTTCGTGTTGATCCCTCTGCGCGCTACCAGCGCTCGATCGGCCAGCTGCGGCGGCGGGCAATGCGGCGCAGGCGGGCGTCGGGGTTGACGGCAACAGGCGCCTTCACGCGTTCGAGCAGGGGCAGGTCGGTGATGCTGTCGCTGTAGAACGTGGCGTCGCCCAGGTCGAAGCCCTCGCTCTCGGCGATGCGCTGCGCTCGCTCGATCTTGCCCGGGCCGTAGCACATGGGCTGGACGAGCCGACCGGTAAAGAGCCCGCGCTCGTCCACTTCCAGCTCCGTGCACACCACGTGCTCGATGCCGAGCTCGCGCGCCAGCGGGCGGGCGGCATAGGGCGTGGCGCTGGTGACGATGGCGACCAGATCGCCGGCCTCCTGGTGGCGGCGCACCGCTTCGCGCCCCGCGTCGCACACGTGCTCGAGCACGTAGTCGGTAAACCACACGTCGCACGAAGCGATCATCGCCGCCTCTTCCCGGCCGCGGTAGCCGGCCAGCACCTTCTGCGCGACGCGCGGCGCGTCGATGACACCGAAGGTGTACTGCAGGAGCCACCAGGCCACCCGCACCACGTCGAGCGCCCCCACCTCGCCCACGTCGCGCTGGTAGCGGGTGTAGAGCGTCGCCGAATCCTTGCGGATTAGCGTGCGATCCATATCGAACAGGGCGGCGCGTCGGCTTTCGGGCATGGCGTATCTGCGAGGTAGCGGAGCGTCGAGCCGTCGTCTACATGATGCCAGAGGCTCCGGATGCAACCCCTGCCCATCGATCCCCTGCTTCCCCGTCTTGTCACGGAGCTCGGGCGTGCGCGTGCGCTGGTGCTGGAAGCGCCGCCGGGAGCGGGCAAGACCACGCGCGTGCCGGCGGCGCTGCTGGACGCGGGGCTCGAGGGCGAGATCCTGGTGGCCGAGCCGCGCAGGCTCGCGGCGCGGCTCGCCGCGCGCTTCGTCGCCGCCGAGCGGGGCGAGAAGCCGGGCGACAGCGTCGGCTACACCGTGCGCTTCGAGGACGTGTCGAGCCGCCGCACGCGCATCCGCTATGTGACGGAGGGCGTGCTGGTGCGGCGGCTGCTCGACGATCCGTCGCTGGAGGGCGTCGCAGCGGTGGTGCTCGACGAGTTCCACGAGCGGCACCTGGCGACCGATCTGTCGCTCGCCCTGCTCGCGCGGCTGCAGTCGGACACGCGCGCCGACCTGAAGCTCGTCGTGATGAGTGCGACGCTGGAAGCCGATCCGGTCGCGCGCTATCTGGGCGACTGTCCGCTGCTCCGGAGCGAGGGCAAGCTCTTCCCGGTCGAGATCGAGCACCTGCCGCGCCCCGACGATCGCCCGCTGGAAAGGCAGGTGGCCAGCGCGGTCAAGCGCGTGCTCGCGGAGGAGCCGAGCGGCGACGTGCTGGTGTTCCTGCCGGGCGCCGCGGAGATCCGGCGGGCGGGCGACGCGCTCGCATCGGTCGCCGAAGCCGAAGGTCTGCTCGTCCTTCCGCTGCACGGGGACCTGCCGATCGAAGCGCAGGCGCGCGCGGTGGAGCCGGCGTCGCAGCGCAAGGTGATCCTGAGCACCAACGTGGCCGAGTCGTCGGTGACCATCGACGGCGTCACGGCAGTGATCGACTCTGGGCTTGCGCGCCGCGCGGCGCACTCGCCGTGGACGGGGCTACCGCGGCTCGAGCTGGCGAAGGTGAGCCGCGCTTCGGCCGCACAGCGCGCAGGGCGCGCCGGGCGCACGCGCGCCGGGCGCGTGCTCAGGCTGTACACGAAGGGCGACCACGACGCGCGACCCGAGCACGATGCGCCCGAGCTCCAGCGCCTCGACCTGTCCGACTCGCTGCTGGTGCTGCACGGCGCGGGCATCAGCGATCCGGCGGCGCTCGCGTGGCTGGACGCGCCGCCCGCGGCGTCGCTGGACGCTGCCGAGCTGCTGCTCCGGAGGCTGGGAGCACTCGATACGGAAGGCAACATCACCGGCGCAGGCCGCCGCATGCTTGCCTTTCCGTTGCACCCGCGTCTTTCCCGCGTGGTGGTCGAGGCCGAGCAGCGCGGCGTGGCCGAGGAGGGCGCGCTGGTGGCGGCGCTGCTCGGCGAGCGCGACATCCGCGCGCGGGCGCGCACGCAGTTCGGCGGCCGGGCCTACGACGCCGCACGCGAAGCGAGCGGCCCGTCGGATGTGCTGGAGCTCGCCGAGCGCTTCGAAGAGGCGCGCGGCGCCCGCTTCGACCGGCAGAGCCTCGGGCGGATGGAGCTCGACCCTCGCGCCGTCGGGGCCGTGGAGCGCGCGCGCAAGCAGATCGCGCGCATCGTCCGCGACCGCGGCGAGCGGCCCGACGGGCTCGAGGGTGTGGAAGAGGCGCTGTCGATCGCGGTGCTCGCGGGCTTCGTCGATCGCGTGGCGCGCCGGCGCAAGCGCGGACGCAGCGATCTGATCCTCTCGAACGGCAGGACCGCCGAGCTCTCGCCGTCCAGCGTGGTGCACGACGCGCTGCTGATGGTGGCGGTCGATGTCGAAGAGCAGACAGGGCGCGGGCGCCGGAACGTGGTGCGGCTCGCCAGCGCCATCGAGCCCGAGTGGCTGCTCGATCTGCACCCGGACCTGCTCGAGATGGGCGACGAGCTCGAATGGAACGCGGACGCAGGGCGCGTCGATCGCGTGAGCCGCATCAACTGCGGATCGGTAGTGCTGGACGAGAGCCGCGCGCCGGCGCCGCCTTCGCCGGAAGCGTCCGAGCTGTTGCTGCGCGCGGCGGTGGGGCGCCCGCTGACCGGGCACGACGCTCTGGAGCAGCTGCGCGCGCGCATCGCGCTGGTGCGTTCGAAGTGTCCAGAGCTCGGGCTCGACGCGCCGCCGGACAACGCCGCGCTACTCGCGCGCGCGTGCGAAGGGCTGACGCGCCTGAGCGAGCTCGAAGGCGTGGATCTCGCCGCGCTCCTGCGCGCGGAGCTGCCCGCAGCGCGCCGCCTTGCCGTTCTCGCACCCGAGCGCATCACCTTGCCCGGCGGGCGCAGCACGGCCGTGCACTACGAGCCGGGCAAGCCGCCGTGGATCGCCTCGCGGTTGCAGGATTTCTTCGGCATGGGCGATACGCCGCGCATCTGCGACGGACGCGAGCCGCTCACGCTGCACCTGCTCGCGCCGAACCAGCGCGCCGTGCAGGTAACGAGCGATCTGTCCGGCTTCTGGGAGCGCCACTACCCGTCGATCCGCCGCGAGCTGATGCGCCGCTACCCGAAGCACGCCTGGCCGGAGGACGGACGTAACGCGAAGCCGCCCGCGCCGCGCGGGCGGCGGCGCTAGTACGGCCGGTACGGCCGGTACGGCTGGTATGGCTGGTAGTACCAGGGAGGCGGTCGCCACGGCTGTGCAGGAGCGCTGGCGACCGCGCTCTTGTATCGCCTGGGACTGAAGAACTCGACGCCGATCGCGAACACCTCCGTGGTGACGAAGGCGTAGCCGTCGCCGGGGTCGTTGTTGGCCGGAAGCCAGAGGTTGTACTCGGCGATGAAGCCGCTGGCTCGCCCGGGCAGCTCGAGCCCGATCGACAGCTGGACCAGCCCGTCCCCGGTGTTGTTGCGCGGGACGAGCGACTCACCGGGTGCAACCAGCCCCGCGGAAACCGGGCGGTCGATCCAGTGATCGGCGTAGGTCACCCCGAGGTAGGGCTCGACGTTTCCCGGCAGCCGGTAGCTCACGATGCCCCCCGCCATGGCCATGATCGTCTGCGTGCTTGTCCCCGCGTAGCCGCCGCCGACGCGCGGCGCCACCGCCAGCGGGTCGCGGGGGTCGAGCAGGTCGACCTTCGCATCGCCGCGCACGCCGAACAGCATCCAGGGCTGGGCCCCGACGTCGACGTGGTCGCTCAATCCTACGCGTGGCGCAGCCTGCTGACTGAAGGACTGATACGAGTCGCGACCGGCCACTCCGGACAGCTTGTTCGACGCCAAGTTGGCGCCGACGACCGCTCCCCCCTTTCCCGGCGGCTCGGTGTGCGCAGTCTGCATGAGGCCGTAGCCGCCGCAGCCGCTGGTGGCCAGCAGAAGCGCGAAGAGCGCGCCGCGCATCAGCGCGACTCCAGCGCCTTCACGATGTCGGCCTGGTTGTCGTATTTGTTGGCGATGGAACGCAGCTCGTCGCGGGTGAGCGGCGGCTTGTTGTCCGGCAGCGCGAGCTCCACCTGCTGCTCGACCAGCGTGTACGGCTTCTTGTCGATGAAGGAGCGGAACTCGCAGGGGTACTGCGCCTGGATGTCCTCGGGCTCGTAACCCGGATAGAACTCGGTGTGGATGCGCAGCACCTTCACGCCGAGGATCGCCCAGTAGCGGATCTGGTGGTTGGTGATGTCGTGCTCGACCGGTGCGATCACGCGCGGATCGCGCGCGATGTCGGGATCGGTCCGCCACTTTTCGATCCAGTCGCGCGCGAAGGCCTCGGCCTTGCCCAGGTCCACGTTCTCGTCGGGATCCAGCACCGGCCTCATGCCGATGGACCTGGCCGCGACCGCGTACAGGCCGTAGCAGAGCTTGATCCTCTGCGCGAGCTCGTCTCCGAGCATCAGCTGCGACCGGGTTCCTTCCTCGGTCATGCGCCCGACGGAGTGCAGGAAGGTCTGGCCCATGCTCGCCACCAGGATGCCCTGGAGAAAGCGATAGGCGCGCGCGGTGCGCAGGTAGAACGTCGGGAACGGCTCTACCGGGAGCTTCGGGTACACGTCGAAGTAGATGGGCTGGACGGGCATCCCCGCGGACGAGCTCGACCCGAAGCTGCTCCCCATCTGGAGCTGCTTCACGTGCGTCTCGCGGTGCTCGGTGATCATCGACTTGAAGGTCTCGACCAGCTTCTCCTTGTAGCGCTTGGTCAAGAACAGGTGGTCCTTCTCCGGCGCCTTTTCGGGCAAGAGCAACGTCTCCAGCGCGTAGAGCTGGCGGTCGTACCAGCCGGAGTTCGCCGTCGGCGTCAGATCGATCTGCCCGGCGCGGATGCGGTTGATCAGCACGTCGATCAGATCCTGATCCGCCGGGATCGGCGCATCGCAGTACAGCTTGCGGAAGAGCTTCGTCTCCGGGCTGTCGGAGGCCGGCAGGAACGCCAGGTGCGCCGCGCACTCGGGCGTCCCGTTCATTTCCGGATGCTGCGACGCGAAGCCGCTCTGGATCGACGACAGGCTCTCGAGCGCGCTCGCGTCCGGCAGCAGCGGCGAGATCGCCGTGGGCGGCAGATTGAAGAAGGGATTGGTCAGCCCCGAGTACAGATCGAGCACGGCCGTGTACTGCTGCTTGACGGCAGGCGCACCGTTCAGCGCCAGCGCCGTCTCGGCGTACGCTCCGAAGCCCGGACGCACGCTGTCGTAGCTCTGCAGGAAGCGGTCGCGCCGGAAGATGCCCGAGAGCTCCTTGTTCCAGGTGTAGAAGCCGATCGGCCGCGAGGTGAGCGGATCGGCGTTGAATACCGAGAGCAGAGACTGCGCCTGGGACGCAATGCCCGACGGAAGCGCCGGCGATCCGCCCCCGGCGAGGATCGCCGCGCCGATCTGCGCGGCCGCGTCGCTGGCGAGCGGCTGCTCGGTTGCCGTGCCGCCGGCGGCGCGCGTGACGAGCTCGGCCAAGAGGTCCTTGAACAGGGCGGCCTTGTTGATGGGCGAGCCGTCGCTGCCGTCCTCCGCGGCCAGCTCGACAGCCGCGTACAGCCCGTCGTCGAAGGGCTTGAGCGCGCCGTTGATGATCTCCATCGACGGCATCACCTCGCGCTGTCCGAGCGCGTCGAGCGCGGCCGTCCGGTTCCGGAAGATGCGATCCTTCAGCGCGCCGTCGTCCTTGGCCCACGGCAGGACGTCGAGCTTGGTCACCGAACCGCTCTTGTTGAGCGTGACGTCGCAGGTGTTGAACGTCTCCTGGATGGTGAATGTGGGATCGAAGACCGGGTGCTTGTCCTTGATGTTGTCGTCCGTGATCGCGGGCGGCGCCTGCTGCTTCGATTTCTTCGTGACCACCTCGTCCACGCCGAACATATCGAGCGGATTGGCACACCCCGGCGACAGCAGCACCACTGCTCCGACGATTCCCATTCCGACGAGCGAAACCCGCATCGTCCGCCTCCCGAAAGCAAGAATACGCCTCAGTGTACCCCTCACAAGCGGGGGGTACAAGCGGAGGCCGGCGCTAGCGCCGGAAAAGTGTGGAGACGTGCAGCCCGAGCGCGAACACGTGCGTCGTGACGAAAGCGTAGCCGTCGCCGGGATCGTTGTTGGCCGGGAGCCAGAGGTTGTACTCGAACAGCAGGCCGCTCGAGCGCGAGAGGCGAAGCTCCGCGCCGGCGGTGAGCTCCACCAGTCCGTCGCCGGTGTGGTTGGCTGGCACCAGCGATTCCCCCGGGGCGACGTAGCTCGTATCGGCCGGACGCGAGATCCAGTGATCGGCGTAGGTGCCTCCCAGATACGGCTCGAACCACGGCGTGGCGCGGTAGCTCGCGATGCCGCCGGCCAAGCCCATGATGGTGTGACTCTGGTCGCCCTGGGCGTAGCCGACGCCGGCGCGTGGCGCGAACGCCAGTGGATTGTCGGGCGCGAGCACATCGACTTTCACGTCTGCGCGACCTCCGGGGTCCATCCAGGGCTGGAGGCCCACGTCCACGTGATCCGCCAGGCCAAAGCGCGGCGCGATGACGGCGCCGACGGACGTTTCTGGAGTACGCCCCGCGACGCCCGACAGTTTGTTCGCCAGGTACGTCCCGCCGAAAACCGCGCCGAGCTTGCCGGCCGGCTCGGTGTGCCCGGTCTGCATCAGCCCGTAGCCGCAGCCGCCCAGCGACACGGCGAGCACGACGAGCGCGACGCGCATCACTGCGACTCGAGCGCCTTCACGATGTCGGCTTCATTGTCGTACTTGTCGGCGATGGCGCGGAGCTCGTCGCGCGTGGGCGGCGGCTTGGTGTAGGGCAGCTCGATCTCCACCTGCTGCTCGACCAGCGTGTAGGGCTTCGTGGCGATGAACTTGCCAGGCCGGCAGAAGTCGCTGGAGACCACCTTCGGCTCGTAGCCCGGATAGAACTGCGCCTGGATGTGCATTGCCTTCACGCCGAGGATGGCCCAGTAGGTGATGTTGTTGTCGTTGTCCGGGCTCGTGCCGATGGGCACGATCACGCGCGGGTCGCGCGCGATGTCCGGATCGCCGCGCCACTTTGCCAGCCAGTCACGAGCGAACGCCTCGGCCTTGCCGATGTCCACGTCGCTCTCGTCCTTGTCGAGCGCGGGACGCATGCCGATGGAGCGCGCCGCGACGGCGTACAGGCCGTACAGAAGCTCGATCTTCTGCGACAGCTCGTCGCCCAGGCTCAGCTGCGAGCGAGTGCCGTCCTCGATCAAACGCGCGCTCTGGTCGAGAAAGGACTGGCCCATGCTCGCGAGCAGCACGCCATCGAGGAAGCGGTAGCCCCGCGCTGTGCGCAGATAGAAGGTGGGGAACGGCTCGACCGGAAGCTTCGGATAGATGTCGACGGGCGGCATCACGCCGCTAGTGCCCTTGCTGACCTGACCGAGCTGCTTCACGTGCGTCTCGCGGTGCTGTGTGATCAGCGACTTGAAGGTCTCGACAAGCTTTTCCTTGTAGCGCTTGGTCAGGAACAGATGGTCCTTCTCCGGGGCCTTGTCCGGAACCAGCAGCGTCTCCAGGGCGTACAGCTGCCGGTCGTACCAGCCGGAGTCCGGCTTGGGCGTCAGATCGAGCTGCCCGGAGCGGATGCGATCGATGAGCACGTCGATCATGTTCTGGCCCGCGGGGAACGAGTCGCTGCAGTACAGGTCACGGTAGAGCTTGGTGTCCGGGCTGTCCGACGCGGGCACGAACGCCAGATGCGCCGCACAGCCCGGGAGCGCCTGCGTCTCGGGATGCTGTGCCGCGAACGTGCTCTCGATCGACGACAGGTTGCCGAGCGCGCTCGCGTCTGGCACCAGCGACGACATGGAGGTCGGCGGCAGATCGAAGAACGGGTTTGTCAGCCCGGAGTACAGATCGAGATTCGCCTTGTACTGCTTGGCGAGAGTGGGCGCGCCGTTCAGCGCCACGGCAGTCTCCGCGTACACGCCGAAGCCCGGCCGCACGCTGTCCCAGCTCTGCAGGAAGCGATCGCGACGAAAGATTCCGGACAGCTCCTTGTTCCAGGTGTAGAAGCCGATGGGACGCGAGGCGAGTGGATCGGCGTTGAACGTCAAGAGCAGCGACTGCGCCTTGCTCGTGATGCCCGAAGGCAGTGCGGGCGAGCCGCCGCCTGCAAGGATTGCCGCGCCGATCTGCGCCGCCGCTTCGCTCGCCAGGGGCTGCTCGGTCGCGGTGCCGCTCGAAGCGCGGGTGACGAGCTCGGCGAGCAGGTCCTTGAATAGCGCCGCCTTGTTGATGGCCGAGCCGTCGCTGCCGTCCTCGGCGGCCAGCTCGACGGCCGCGTACAGCCCGTCATCGAAGGGCTTGAGCGCACCGTTGACGATCTCCATCGACGGCATCACCGGGGCGTTGCCGATCGCGGCTAGCGCCCTTTCGCGGTCCGGGAAGATGCGATCCTTCAGCGCGGAGTCGCTCTTCTGCCAGGGCAGGACGTTGAGCTTCGTCACCGAACCGGTCTTGTTCAGCGTCACCTGACAGCCGCCGAAGTCCTCGGTGATGGTCTCCCCGGGCACGAACACCGGGTGCTTGTCCTTGATGTTGTCGTCCGCCAGGGCCGGCGGCGCCTGCTCTTTCGAGCTCTGCGTCACCGTCTGATCGACGCCGATCGTGTCGAGCGGATCGACGCACCCGGCGGCCAGCGCAAGCGCCGCGCCAACAACCCAGATTCCGACGAGAAAGCGCCTCATCGTCCGCCTCCCTTGAAAAGCAAAGCCACCGGGAAGCGTACTCCCCATGTGCGAAGGGGTGCAATCGCGGGCTGCTACAGGCGCTTCTTGAGCCGCGCCAGGAGCTGCAACGCCTCGAGCGGCGTCAAGCGGTCGATATCGAGTTGACGCAGCGTCTCGAGCACTTCGCTCTGGTCTTTGCCGTCCGCCGCCGGCGCAGCGAACAGGTCGAGCTGGTTTTCGCTCACGCGCTTGCGGGCACGCGGACGTCCCTCGGCGCTCGGCTCGGTCGAGCCGTGCGTGCCGCTCTCCAGCGCCGCGAGCACGGCGCGCGCGCGGGCCAGCACCGACTCGGGAAGCCCCGCGAGCTTCGCTACGGCGACGCCGTAGCTGCGGCTGGCCGCGCCTGGTACCAGCCGGTGCAAAAACACCACGTCGTCTTCCAGCTCGCGCGCGCTGACGCTGTGGTTCGCGGCGTGCTCGCTGGCTTCGGCCAGCGCCGTGAGCTCGTAGTAGTGCGTGGCGAACAGCGCGCGCGCGGCGACCGCTTCGTCCAGGTACTCCGCGACGGCCCAGGCGATGGCAAGCCCGTCGAAGGTGCTGGTGCCGCGCCCGATCTCGTCGAGGATCACCAGCGAACGGCGCGTGGCCGAGCGCAGGATCTCCGCCGTCTCGCGCATCTCGACCATGAACGTGCTCTCGCCGCGCGCCAGGTTGTCGCTGGCGCCCACGCGCGACAGCACGCGATCGACCAGGCCGATGCGCGCCGCGCGCGCCGGCACGTAGCTGCCCATCTGCGCCAGGATCACCGTGAGCGCCACCTGCCGGAGCAGCGTGCTCTTGCCGGCCATGTTGGGTCCGGTGATGAGCCAGAGGTGCTCGCCGCTGATCTCGAGCTTCACGTCGTTCGGTACGAAGCGGCCCGCGGCGGCGAGTCGCTCCACCACCGGATGCCGTCCGTCGTTGATCTCCAGAAGCTCGCTGTCGTCGACATCGGGACGGCTGTAGTCGTAGCGGTGCGCCACGTCGCCGAGCGCCGCCGCCACGTCCCAGCGGGACAGCCGCGCCGACAGCGCCGCGATGCGCGCATTCGCCGCGCCGGCACGCCGCACCAGCTGCCGGATCAGCTCCAGCTCCAGCTCGCGGTGGCGCTCCTCGGCGTGCGTGATGCGGTCGGCCAGGTCGTCGAGCTCCGCGCTGGTGTAGCGCTCGCCCGAGGCCACAGTCTGTTTGCGCCGCCAGCCGTCCGGCACGCGCGAGAGCTGCGAGCGGCTCACCTCGATGTACCAGCCGAACACGCGCGTGTAGCGCACCTTCAGCGTGGCGATGCCGGTTTCCTCGCGCAGGCGCGCCTCAAGCTCCACCATGCGTTCGGTGCCGCTCTTCTTGAGAGCACTCTGCTCGTCCAGCTCCGTGTCGAATCCCTCGCGGAACACGCCGCCATCCTTGGGCTGGGCCGGCGGGCGATCGACCAGCGCGCGCGCGAATTCGTCGGCCACGTCGTCGACCGTGTCGACCGCCGAGTCGCCGAGGCCGAGCGTCTCGCGCGACGCGGCGTCCTCGACGCCTTCCAGCAGCGCGACGGTCTGCCGCGCCGCCAAGAGGCCGTCGCGCAGCGCGCCCAGATCGCGCGGATTGGCCTCGCCCAGCTTGGCGCGCGTGGCGAGGCGCTCCAGATCCCCGATGCCGCCCAGCAGATCGCGGAGCTCGTCGCGCAGGCGCGGGTTGATCACGAACAGCTCCACCAGATCCAGCCGCCGGCGGATGCGCTCCACGTCGGTGAGCGGTGCCAGAAGGCGCCGCCGCAAGAGCCGCGCGCCTGCGGGCGTCTTCGTGGCGTCGATCGCGCCGAGCAGCGTGGTCTCGCGCGCGCCGGACATCGACTCGACCAGCTCCAGGTGCTCCTGCGCGGTCGGATCGATGAGCATGGAGCTCGACGGATCCCAGCTGGCGATACGTCGCACCGGAAGCTCCGCTCGCGGGTTGCACGCCGATGCGAAGCGCAGCGCGCGCGCGGCGGCTCGACGCGCTGGCGCCTCCAGCCGCGCCGCGTCGTCGGCGAGGTCGCCCAGCGCTTCGGCGGCGCCGCGCTCGTCCAGCGCCGGATCGTCGCGCACCGCCGCGCGCGGCAGCGCCGCGAGAGCCCGCTGTCGCTCGTCCCAGTCGGCCGGGACCAGCACTTCCCTGGGCGCGGCGCGCGCCAGCTCGCCGAGCAGCGCTGCCGCATCGGGCAGCGCCGCCGCGCGCAGCTCGCCGGTGGATAGATCGAGCAGCGCGATGCCCACAGCGGCGTCGCCGGGCTCCACGGCCGCCAGCCAGTTGTTCGTCGCCGCGTCGAGCTGCTCGCGCTCGGTGATGAGCCCGGGCGTGATGACCCGCACCACCTCGCGCGGCACGATGCCCTTGACCTTGGACGGGTCCGCCATCTGCTCGCAGATCGCCACCTTGTGCCCGAGCTCGAGCAACCGAGCGATGTAGCCGTGCGCGGCGTGATGCGGCACGCCCGCCATTGGCACCTCGTCGGGCTTGCCCTTGTTGCGACTGGTGAGCGTGAGGTCGAGCAGCCGCGCGGCGAGCACCGCGTCGTCCTCGAACATCTCGTAGAAGTCACCCATCCTGAAGAACAGGATGGAGTCGGGATACGCACGCTTCGCCTCGGCGAACTGCTGCATCACCGGCGTCTTGCGCCCAGCCATCAGCTAATAATACAGGTGGCTGACGGCGACGGAGTCGAGACTGACGAGCGCCAGGCCCTCGGCGGCTCCGTCCGCGACCGCCAGCTGGCCGATCTGCGGGACGAACACCATCGACAGCGGATCGACCGACGTCGTCTGCGAGGTCAGATCGGCGACCAGCGGCGAGAAGCCGCCGCTCGTCGTCCACTTGAACGCCATGTCGCGCTCGGACGGAATCGAACCGCGGTACACGGCAAAGCGCGCGTTCAAGCTGCTGAACACACAGGGATCGTCCGCGGCAACCGGCTCACTGTCGACCACGCAACCAACCATGGGGCAGTCGGCCGGAGCTGGATTCTTCTTCGGATCAGCAGGGTGGCACTCGGCTTCCTGGGTCGTCGTCCTGATCTCGAAAGCGCGACCGTCCAGCAACTCCCGGCGCGGATTGCAGTCGCTGATGCAACGCCCGCCGGGGCCGGTCGTCATGTGGTGGCGGAAGCCACCCTGGCTGCCGACCATGATCCACTGGTCCCCGCCGCGGATGGCATACGTCTGCTCGGTCGGGAAGCAGCAGCGCACGGCATCCATCGAGACCCCGGAGCTACGCGGCTGTACCACCAGATGATCCGCGTAGGCCTCGCTGACCCTGAGATCCCGCGCATCGGTGGGCACATCCGCAGTTCCAAACAAACCCACGCAATTGAAGTGGCCGTGCGCTGCCCCGCCGCAGACCTGCGCTGCCTTCGTCTTCCAGTACGAATCGTCCTTTGCGGGAACGGTGGTCTTCAGCTGCACGTAGTCCGCATGCTGCAGCGCGAAGCGATCGAGATCCTGCGTCATGCCCAGCGAGCTCTGGGCGCGCAGGCGCGTCGCTGCCACGTCCTCCACGCCCAGATCGCAGAAATACGCACCGGGATCCGTGAAGTCGGGGCTCGAGAGCGCGATGAAGCCGGTCTTGCGGTCCTGCATGATCGCTCCCTCGTAGGTGAGCGTGAAGTCCTCCCTGGCCGCGTACGCGCGGGGTTCGTTGAAGGGCAGGACCAGCGAGTCGTTCTTCGCCTTTGCAGGATCGATCTCGAGCGGGTTCGTGGGGTCGCCCTTGACGAAGTACGTGGGCCCTACGAACACCTGCGCGGGAGTCGTGGGGCTGAAGTCCACGCCCAGCATCATCGGCGGGGTGTAGTCGCCCGGAGTGCTTCCTTGCGGCAATTGCAGCCTCGGGTAGGTGCGAAGGCCCGGCGCGCGGACGCCGGTGCTGGAGTCGGCCAGGATGAAGTTCGCGCTGCGCGAACGGTGGCGCTCGACTACGTTGCAGCTGACCTCGTCCGA
This sequence comes from uncultured delta proteobacterium, assembly GCA_963826085.1. Classification (GTDB taxonomy): domain Bacteria; phylum Myxococcota_A; class Polyangia; order Polyangiales; family Polyangiaceae; genus CAWDXG01. The sequence continues at coordinate 341,506 of CAWGVN010000004.1, forward strand.
CACCGTCGGCTTGAAGCTGGTGCCGCTCGGCAGCTGGTACTTGCCGATGTTCTTCGGATCGTCCACGCAGCCCCGGAAGTCGGGCGTTGCGGAGGAATTCGCGTCGACGGGTCGCCGGCACGCCGCATCGAAGTCATCCTCGTCGACGACGGCTATTTGCCCGCTGGCAAGGAGCACGAAGCCGAACACGCCTCTGAGCTTCCTGGGACCTGCGCCGCTCGTCAGATCGCTCGACGTGCGATAGCTGGCAGGCACGGAGTCGGCCGGGATGGTGGGATTGGGATCGCACTTCTGTCCGATCTGCGCCACGCCGGTCTTCGGATCCGCGATCGGCACGTCGCGCAGAGCGAACGTGACATCCCGAGCCGGAGAGGAGAAGTGGAGGCGATCGGGCGCCTCGAACGGCAGCCAGGGAGCTCCCGGGCGCACGATGGGCGTCCGGTCGGTCGATCCCGGGCTCACGTCGAAAACCATCACGCTGCCCTGCAGCTCGTCGATGGCGTATGCGAAGCGCTTGTTGTCGGTGGTGAGCGGGCTCACGGCGACGCGGTTGGTCGTCACGACGCGCCCTGGCGAGTCGAAGGACTCCGGCAGGAGCGGCGGCTGCTCCGTCACGTTGCACGGATCCGAAACGTCGAAGATGTGCACGACCGGCGCGCCACGATCGGCCACGTACAGCTTCTTCCCGGAAAGCGAGAAGCCGGCGGGGCGCGAGAGATAGCTCTGCGACGGCGGTCCGTAGTTGAGCTCGGGCGGCGTGCACCCGGCCTTCTGCAGATCGGGCGGCAGCGGCTGTTTGATGTCCGAAGCGGGCAGGTCGACCTTGGGCACGATCCGCCGCTCGACGGGGCACGCGCCGAAGCTCCCCGGCGGGCGATCGAGCAGCGTCTGCGCGTCGATGATGTCGATCTCGCCCAGCTTGGGCAGCGCGACGGCCAGCTTGCGGCGCCCGGGCGGATCGGTCTCGAGCGCGAGATCAGCCGGGCACTCGCTGCGCGTGGCGGCGATCGCCTGCCCCACGGCGCCCGCCTCGTCGGTGTACGGCGCTCCACAGGCCGCGCGCTCACGCGGCGGAGTCGCCGGGTTGCCGTCGTCGTCCTTGGGCGGATCGATCAGGATCGTCATGCTGCCGGGGGCGCTCGGCAGCTTGCACGCGGGCCAGCTCGTCAGATCGCGCACTTGCTCGTAGCTGCCGTCGGACTTCTTCTGCGGCGGCCCGACGCAGCTCGACGGCAGTGCGTAGATGCCTTCCCTGCCGGACTCCGCCACGCCCACGAAGGTCGCGACTCCGCCGGGCGTCGAGACGATGCTGACCGGGTTCGCCCCGATTGGCAGGAAGTTGTAGCCCGGGGTCGAGGGATCGATGTCCACGACGTGGCCGGCGGTGAGGTCCACCACGGCGACCTCTCCGCGCAGCGTCTGCGTCACCAGCGCCAGCATGCGATTCGCGCCGGCCGCGTAGTCCGGGCAGTCGTTGATGTCGCGCCCCTGCCCGTCGGGTCCGACGCAGATGAACGACACGTTGCCGCTGCGCTCCAGCGATCGGAGCGGCACGGTCACCGGCGTCTGCGAGCACCCGCCGACAAGCAGCGCCGTCGCAGCCATCGCGAGCAGAACCGGAGCCGCCCAGCCGGAGGCGGCGCGTACGAGCTCTCTGGATCTCACTTCGACGCCCTCGGCGCTCGCGGGTTGCCGATGGTCATGATGATCTGCCCGTAGGTGGGGTGTTGTTGATCCAGGTCGATCATCCCGATGTACGAGTCGGTGAAATGCCCGACGAAGGCATAGGCATACCCGGGCATGTCCTGCGACGGGTCCACGCCCGGCTTGGGCGGTTCGATGTCCACGGCAAATGCATGCGGGCCACGGCCCGTCTCGATCCACTTCTCGATCGTGTCCGTGTCGGGGTTGTAGATGCCGACGCGGCGCGAGTCGAAACACACGACGAACACCCGACGTTCCCTGAGACCGCTCTGTCCGATGACATCGCCCACGATCACGCGCGACGGGCCGAACGGCAGCGGCACCGAGCGGTAGAACTGCGGCAGATCGTCGCTGGAGGTGGCGCTCGCATTGGTGCGGGTCTGCCCCACAAGCAGGCTCGAGGGCGTGCGGTTGGCGACGTACACGCCGAGCGGGATGCCCGCGCAGGTCTTCAGGCAGTCGAACGCTGCGGCTCCCCCGCCGGTCTTGATGTCGCAGCGTCGCTCGCAAGCCTGGCGCGCCGAGGCGTCGATCGCGATGCCGCGCGAATCGAAGCTGGTCGAGTTCGCCGAAACGTCCACGGCGCCCGACTGCTGGATGAAGGGGCGCGCCGGGTTGTTCGGATCGCCAGAGGATGCGTACGCATCGCTGTAGTAGCGGTACAGGCGGATCTGGGCCGCATCGCGATAGGTCACGAGGAAGCCCGGCTGGTAGTTGATGATGTGCCCAGTCGAGTCCGGCACCGTCACCATCTGCGGCACCGGCACCTGCGCGATGCCGATGGGACGGTTCGGCATGTTGTCGACGATGAACTCCAGCTTCGGACCCGTGCCGAAGCTGGTCGATCCGTCGCCCCAGCTCGAGCTGTCGTTGACGAACAGCGAAACCTCGCCTTGGGTCTGGTGCGTGACCGCGATCGCCTGGCCATCCGGTGTGGCGGCGACGCCGAAAGGCTCGGTCGGCATCCTCAGACCGCGCGTGTTCTCCTTGGCGGGATTGTCGCCGACGCGATGCTGATCGTCGCACCGCCCATTGTTGTTCGCCTGGCCGCATTCGAGCTCGAAGCCCGTGCGCTTGGGCTTCGCGTCGTCGTCGACCTCGATGTAGTGCAGCGTCGCGTCGCCGCGGACCGGGATGAACAGGCGTCCCCCGGGACGCGGCTTGCCCTGGTCGGGAGGACGCGGGATGTACAGCACGTCGGTCGCAAACGCGCCGATGCCGACGCTGCCGACCACGATGGGAGTCCCGCCGTCCTGCGGGTGCACGGGATCGAGATGACCACAACGACCCGGTTCGAGCGCGCGCTGGGACGCGGTCTTGTCGCCCAGCGCGCCGCAGGGTCTGCCTGCCCACGAGCCGCTGTCGTCGACGCACCAGTGGCTCGGGAGCCCGCCGTTCTGGTCCGTAGGCGCGAGATCGCAGTGCCTGCCGGTTCCGCAATCCAGGTCTTTTTCACAGTACTGCGGCGCGAGAGCGCGCAGCCGCTCCAGGTCGTACGCCTGGAGCGAGCCGGCGTTGTATTGCAGGTCGAAGTCGCTGTTGGCCACGTACAGCCGGGTCGCACCGGGGCTCACGGCCATGCCGACCGGAAAGTAGATGGTGTTCAGCGGCGGATCCGCGCCGTGGCCCGGCGGGTAGCAGCCAGCCGCGGCCGTCGCGAGCACCACGGCGAGTGCTCCCTCGGCCATCCGTCGGTAAAACGCCGCCATCGGGCGGCGGAGCCTAGTACATCGAGGCCGACAACGCGACGCGAGTTGGGCCGCGCCGGTCCAGAGCAGCGGCGAGAAGTTCCGGACGGGCCCGGGGCCCGGCAAACTTCCACCTTGTGCTGGGGGTTACGACCTACGAGAGGTCGAGAATCACAACGCCACGCTCGACCTGCTCCTCGTCCTCGCTGGGCTCGGGGGCCGGCCGGTGCGTGTCGAGCGGCAATTCCAGACGCGGCCGTTCGCCTTCATGGCGGCGGCGTTCGTCTTCCTCACGACGCCGGATCTGGTCGATGATGAATGGAGGGAGCATTTGCAGCCTCGCTTTCGGGGGGTCCGCAGCCTGCAAAGCTGGAACTACCGCTAATTTAGCGACACCCTACCCGGGGTCAAGTTCAGCGGATGCCGATGTCATGTCCAGCAGCGGCCCGATGGCCGGAATGCCAGCTTGCCGGCCGGGGTAAGTAGCCGTGCTAGCTTGCCCAGCGATGCCCGACACCCCTGCGGCGTCCCGCCTGCCCACACGCGCCGGCGTGCGAGCCGCGCGCGAGCGGACGTTCCGGGTCGCGGGGTTCATGCTCCTCTGGGTCGCCTGCGTGCTCGTCGCTGTGCCGGCGCGGGCGGCGTTCGGCTACCGGGACAGCGGTTGGCAGGGAACCAGCGAGCTGGTCGCGATAGCCCAGAAGAGGCTCGGGAAGGACCGGGTCCGGGTCGTCCGGAAGCTGGACTACGACCAGCTGAAGCCCGCGGACGGGGTGATCGTGCTGCATCCGGTGGTGCAGCTCGACTACCAGGCCATCAGCGCGTTCCTTCGCGCCGGCGGACGCCTGGCGCTGCTGGACGATTACGGCAGCGGAGCCCAGCTGCTCGAGCACTTCCACATCCACCGCATTCCGGCCCCGTCCCACCCGGCGGAGATGCTCAGGAACAACCCGCAGCTCGCCGTCGCGGTGCCCGCCGTGCAGGAAGTGGCCGGCTACGAGCAGGGACGCCACCCAATCGTGGCGAAGGTCCAGAAGCTCGTTACCAATCACCCGACCGCGCTCGTCCACCCGAACCTCACCCCGGTCCTCGAGATCCGCGCGGTCGGCGAACCCGACGCCACGCTGGCCGTCACCGGAATCATCGTCAACCGGGGCCGGCTGTTCGCGATGGGCGATCCCTCCGCGGTCATCAATCTGATGCTCCGCTATCCGGGCAACCGCGCTTTCGCCGAAGGGCTCATCGACTATCTGGTGGAAGACGACACCTGGGGCCGCCGCGGCGGCACGCTGTACCTGGTTTCGGAGCGCTTCGCGCAGAGCGGACACTACGGAGGCGGCAGCAGCCTGATGCAGGACCTCCACGACTACATGGGCGGCTTGCTCGAAATGCTCGGGGATATCCACCGCGACGGGCTGCCCGACTCGCTGGCGATGGTTCTGGCGGCGCTGGTGTCCCTCGGCGGCATCGCCTGGATGGGACTGGTCGCGACCCGGCCCTACCGGCGCAAGACGCCGCGCTTCGCCACCGCCACGCCGCTGGTCGCCCAGGGCGGGATTGCCGGCCGGGCAGCGGTGTTGGCGGCGCCCACGACCCACCGCGGGCTCGCTCTGCTCGAGCTCAAGAGCGCCCTGGAAGAGGGCCTGATGCACCGTCTGGGGCTCGACTCGCGCGTGCCGACGACTACTCTCCTGGCCGAGATCGATCGACAGCACGCGCTGGGTCGGCGATCGTCTAGAGAGCTCGAGAAGATGCTTGGCGAGTTGAAGAGAATAGAAGAGGCGGTCACCAGCTCGCAGCCGGTCCGCGTGACGCAGGCGGACGTGGAGCGCATCCAGAAGCAGGTGCGGGCCGTCCTCGCCGAGGTGGACGAGCAGCTGGGGAGCACGCGGTGACGCACGCGCTGCAGGTGACCGAGATCGAAGCTGCGCGCGAGCGGCTGCTCGACGTGCACAAGCAGGTCACGCGCGTGTACATCGGCGAACCAGCGCCCGTGGACATGATGCTCGTCGCGCTGCTAGCGCGCGGGCACGTGCTGCTCGAGGGCGTGCCCGGCATCGCGAAGACGACGCTGGTCAAGGCGTTCGCGACGACGCTCGGCTGCTCGGTGCGCCGCGTGCAGTTCACACCGGACCTCCTGCCCGCCGACATCACGGGCACGTACGTGCTGAGCCCCAAGGACGGCACGTTCTCGCTCCGCGCAGGACCCATCTTCGCGAACGTCGTGCTCGCAGACGAGATCAACCGCGCCCCCGCAAAGACGCAGTCGGCGCTGCTCGAGGCCATGCAGGAGCGCCAGGTCACGATCGAGGGAGATCGCTTCGAGCTGCCGGATCCGTTTTTCGTGCTCGCCACGCAGAACCCGATCGACCTGGAAGGCACCTACCCGCTCCCCGAAGCGCAGATCGATCGCTTCCTGGTGCGCGTCCGCATGGGCTATCCGGGCGCGCGCGACGAGGTCGCCATGCTGCGCGCGCACGGCGTTGCCGCGCCCGAGCCCGAGGCCGTGCTGAATCCCAGCGACGCGCTCCAGCTGCAGTCGATCGCCGCGCGCGTGCACGTCGAGGACGACATCTACGAGTACGCGGTGAACCTCGTGAGCTACACCCGCACCCACCCGCGCGTGGTGCTGGGCGCGTCACCGCGCGCGTCGCTGGGCCTGTTGCGCGCAGCCAAGGCCAAGGCCGTGCTCGAAGGCCGCCCCTTCGCCACGCCTGACGACGTGCGCCACGTGGCCGGACCCGTGCTGGCGCACCGGCTGATCCTGGTGCCGGAGCTGGAAGGCGACGCGCGGGCCCGGAGCGCCGTCATCGACGAGGCGCTGCACAAGGTCGGCTATCGCCGCGCTGTGCGGCCCGTCTAGGGCGCAACCTCCCGCATTTCCACGCGAAAGCGCCTGTTGACGCGGCCGGAGGCTCCGGACTGTACTCTCGGGCCATGAAGCGCTCCATCGTGCTCGCCGCTGCCTGCCTCGGCCTTTGCGCCCTGGCCGGCTGTTCCAACCAGAAACCCGAACCCCAGGTCGCGTCCTCGGCCGGCATGCAGGGCTACGCCTCCCGCTACCCCAGCAAGCTCGCCGCGACGCGCGGCCAGTTCAATCAGCAGGAGTCGCAGGCGACCCAGCTCACCGGCTCATTCGCCACCTACCCGGACCAGGTCGACAAGCCGAACTGGTCCGACTACTCGACCATGGTCGATCTCGCCGACAGCTCGGGGCGTAGCCAGGCCTACGTCGACAGAGCGCGGGGCAACCAGGAAGTGTCCGACTTCTTCGACGACAAGAAGGACAAGATCGAGAAGAAGGTCGGCGGCGCAGCCAACTACGCGGCCAAGCAGAAGAGTTGCGACGTCGAGCTCTACGGCCCCACGTCGCACGCGCTCGAGACCTCGGTCGACAAGCAGCTCGAGGAGCGCATGCGGGATCGCAACGAGGCCGAGAGCTTCATCGATGACCACCAGGACTCGCTCGGAAAGACCAACATCGACAAGCTGAAGAAGCAGGCCGACGACATCGCCTACGCCAGCTATCTCTCGAACATCGCCTCCGTGCAGACCAAGGTCGACCTCGAGCGCATGGTGAACGAGGCCTCGGACGTGAAGAGCACGCTCGAGCGCAACATCAAGGAAGAGCAGGCCGCGTCGACAGATTCGAAGCTGTCGGACGCCGAGCGCAAAGCCGCCCAGGACCGGCTCCAGGCCGACCAGGACGCGCAGTCGCGCATCGACTCGGAGCTGTCCCAGGCCCAGACCGCGATGAAACAAATCGACGACCGCATCAAGAAGATGAAGGACAGCTACGACCAGGCGCTGAAGGCCCTGAAGCAGAAGGTCGAGGAGAAGAAGCAGCAACAGCCAGCAGCAGGCGGAACCAGCTAGCCCGTTCTCCTCCCGCCCACCCACCCCCACCGGAATGCACTGCGCCCTTCGGGCGCTCCGCGCTTCGCGCGGACCGTGGTCCTCCGTGGACTCCGTCCAGCAAAGCCGGACTCCGTCCACTCCGGCTCTCCTCGAGGGGGCTCACCGCCCCTCGAGCACCCCGACGCCGATTCGCTTCGCTCATCGCGGGCTCGCTATCGCTCGCTATTGAGTCAGATCCGTCGTCGTGACGAGCGGCGGCGTGACCGCGGGCATGGTGAACGCCTGGCCGAAGGTCACGTACGCCGCTCCGGGGAACGTCTGGTAGCCCTGCGTGAGCGGGAAGCCCCAATCCGCGCGGAACACGATGCGGTCGGCCTGCGGAAACACGATGCGCAGCCCCGCTCCGGTACTCTGCTTGGGGTGCAGCGCGGCAAACGAGTCGAACGCATCGCCCGTGTCGTAGAACAGCACGCCGCCCACCTGCGCCGAGAGCAGCTCGAATCCGGGCGAGCGATACTCGAGGGACCCCGCCATCAGGTTCTGTCCGAGGAAGTAGTCGATGGGATAGCCGCGCGGGCGCGTGTTCCCGCCGATGGTGAAGCGCTGGCGGAAGTAGTTGTCGTAGTGGTCGGCGACCTGGGCGTCGTAGACCAGCCGCCCGAAGCCCAGGCGCGGCGAGACCACGCGCAGATTGCCCGAGACCAGGCCGTCGGAGAGCCCTCGCCCGGCGAGCTCGTACCGGGACGACACCAGCGCGCGCGCCAGCCCGTCTCCCAGCGGAGCCGTGTACGACGCCGAGACGTACGTGCCGAGCAGATCGCGTGTTGAACCGAGCGCGCGGGTCGCGGGGTACAAGCGCAGCAGCACGTCGTAACCGAGGTTGTAGTCCTCCTCGAGACCGAGCGTGTTGAAGTTGTGCACGCGCAAAAAGCGCGAGGTGTGCTCGTGCAGCTGGACGTAGGGGCTGATGCGCGTGTCGCTGACGGGGATCTGCGTGTCGGCGAACTCACGGGCGGCGCGCGGATCGAAGCCGGATAGCCGGGTGGGGTGGAAGCTCCGGCGATAGGCCTCCATGCCTACGGCCAGATCGTGCTTGTGCTTGTGGCCGTACGAGCGCGTCAGCTCGTAGTCGCCGTACCAGACGTCGCTCGCGTACTCGTAGGGGATGGCGTCGTCCGCCGGAGTGGCGGCGGCGTCGTAGGTCCGCTCGTTGGCGCCGATGTACAGGCGCGTGATGTCGGTGCGCCACAGGACGGTCGTCTCCCACGCCCACTTCGTCTCCAGCGAGTAGAGCGGCTTGCCGTAGTAGAAGCTGCCGAACGAGCCCTCCGGCCTGCCCGTGGCGCGGTTGATGATCACGTTGCCGGAAATCTCTGCCTCGATGTGGCTTCCGAGCATACGCGGGTCGTCGAACGCGCCGCCGAGCGAGTAGGTGTCCTGCTTCAAGGTGAACAGCCCGCTGATGGCCGTGTGCGTCCCGAACCAGTTCATCTCGCTCGGCTGCAGGATGAGGTAGTCGAGCGTACCGTTCGACACACCAAAGTCCGAGTTCAGCCTGAGGCTCCACACGTCCTTGGTGATGACGACGATGCGCACCCGGTCGGGGCGGCTGCCGACGACCGGGACGATCAGCACCAGCGACAGCTGCACGAGCGCCCGCAGGTTGCGCGACGACTCGTCGATGCGGTCCTGGTCGTAGCGCTGCCCCTTGTCGAACAAGAGCTCGCGGCGGATCACGCGCTTGCGCGTGGTGACGTGGAACACGTTGAAGAAGTTCGGTACCGGATCGGTCTCGTCGAACACGTCGAGCGGCACGATGTCGATGCGCTCGATGATCTTGCCTTCCGGATCCGGATCGATGCGCCCGCTCCGCTCGGCGAGTACCCGGCGGATCGTCTCCTGCTCGTACTGCGAATAGTGCTGATCGGCGGCACGGGCGCGCTCGGGCGTCGCCAGGCCGAGCGCGAGACCGAGAGCCAGCCAAAGGGCCCGTCCGGCAGCTCTGGTCCTGGGTGCGCGGATGCCGGACAGCATGAATCCCGGGGATTGCAGGGGACGCCCCGTGAATAGCAGGGTTCGACCCGGATTGGGGACGCGGCTGCCGGAAGCTGTGCCAGGAAGCCCCGGGGAGCACAGAATTTCGCTGCATGGCCTCGACCCGCGCCAGAATCTGGCTGGCAATCCTTGCCGGCTGCCTGATCGGCGGCGCCGCGGCCCTGCTGGCCTCCCGCAGCCCCAGACACGAGATCGCACCGATCGCGACCGCCTCCGCGCCGCCCGCCGCTCCCGAGCCCGAAGCGCCGGCAGCGACCGGATCCGAGGACGCGGCCGCGCGGCCGCCAGGCTTCGAGACGCACTACGCGCCGCCGCTTCCCGCCCGCGCCAAAACCCTCGAGACCGCCGCGCTGCATTGCGCGTGGGGCCGGATCGAAGCCTGCCTGCAGACGGCAGCGGCCTACCGCGCCGGCCGGGGCGTCCACACCGACCCGGGCGAGGCCAAGCTCTACGAGCATCGTGCGCGCGAGCTCTCGATCGAACTCTGCGAGGAAGGCGACGCCGAGGGCTGCTACGCGCTCGCGTACATGTACGAGCACGGCGTCGCCTTCGAGGCCAAGCCGGACAAGGTGCCGGATCTGCTCGCCCGCGTGCGCTTGCTCTGCCGCATCAAGGCCTCGACCATCTGCCGACGGGTGGCGCCGCAGCCCGACCACTGATCGGCTGGCTCCGCGTTTGCACCGGACTACTTTCGAACGGCGCTTGACAGCGGATCGCGTTGCCAAGACCATGACGATCATGGCGATCGTGTGCAAGGCATGCAGCCAACCCATCTCGTCGAATTCCGATCTGACTTTCAGAGCAAACAAGATCTTCGGCCCCCAACCCCATCACAACGAATGCGCCCTCCAGAAGGGCGGGAAGACGCTGCGGGTCGAGCAACTCGGCAAGGCCATCGCGTTCAATCTGGTCATCTCCGCGCTGTGTCTGTTCACCAGCGCCGCATGGATCGTCGACTATTCCGGACATCACTACGCGACGAAGAAGCTCGTGGTCGGCATCCTGTTCCTCCTCGCAGGCTTGGTGAACGGCGCACTCGGTATTCGCTTGACGATCTACCGCGCCGAGAGCGCCCAGCTCGGCGGCTAGCTCCGACCCTGCTACTCCCGCCGCCCGGCGTGAGCTACGCTCGCGGCCGATGCAGGTCCACCCCACTCGTCCCGCGGTCGACATCGCGCTGGCCGGCATTGCCACGGTCGTCGTCGGCGTGGTGGCGCGCGAGGCGGCGATCGTCGCTTGGGGCGGCGCCTTGCTCGTCGGGCTCGCCATCGCGCGCTCGGTGACCGAGCTGAGCGTGGCGCGCATCCGCGCTGCCGGATTCGAGATGCTGTGGACCAGCGAGCCACGCCATCGCCGCGTGGCGCGCGGCGAGACGATCGAGCTGGAAGCCGAAGTGAGAAACCGCGACACGCGCGCCGCGCGCTATGTGCAGCTGCGCGCCATCGCCGCGCCCGAGCTCGACGTGAAGCTCGACCCGCCGGACGGCGAGGTGCCGGCGGCCGGCAGACTCCGCGTCAGGGTGGAGGTGTCCGCGCCGCGCGTGGGTCGCTACGGCCTGCACGGCCTGTCGCTCGAGGTGCAGGGCAATCCTGGGCTGTTCGAGGTCCCGCTCACCTTCGCCAATCCCTTCGGGCTCGAGGTGATGCCGCGGCCGTATGCGGTCGCGATGCGCTCCGCGCGCGGCGGGCGCAGCCGCATGGCCGCCGAAGCCGGTCGCCCGGGGCTGCTTTCCGGCGACGGCAACGAGCTGCGCGAGCTGCGCGAGCACCAGCCGGGCGATCCGTTCAAGCGCATCGCGTGGAAGGCGTCGGCGCGCCGCGGCGTGCTGCTGGTTCGCGACTACGAGCAGGAGGAGCGCGACATCGTCTGGCTCGTGCTCGACGCGTCGGTGGAGCTCTGGGCCGGCATTCCCGGCAAGGCGCCGCTCGACATCGCCATCGACGAGGTCGCGGCGGCGGCGGAGCGGCACCTGTCGCGCGGCGATCGCGTCGGCCTGGCTGTCGTGGCTTCGCGCGTGCTCGCCTGGCTCCCGCCGGATCGCGGCCCCGCGCACGGCATCAAGATCATGGCGGCGCTGGCGCACGCGGCTTCCACGCTCGATTCCGACCGCAGCGACCTGGACGAGTCCGACGTGGCCGTGCGCGTGCTCGAGCACATGCGCCCGCTCGATCCCGCGGCTGCCCGCGGCGTGCACAGCCACGATCTGGATCGCCTCGCGCGCCGTGCCGATCGCCTGCGCGCCCGCGCGCCTTTCGAGGCGCCGGAGCCGTTCGCCGGAAGCTCGCGCGAGCGCACGCTGCGCCGCTACCTCGCCGGCTTCGGCATCGGCTCGGCGCCGCTCATGGAGCCGGAGCGCCCGCGCACCGACCGCGAGCTGGCGGAGGTGTTCGAACGCGTGCAGAAGGAGCGCCCGAAGCCGAGCGTGGTCTACGTCTGGTCGCCCGCGCCCGACCCCGCCGCGCGCCCCGCGGTCGAACGCGCGATCTCGCGCTTCCCGCGCCGGCGCATCGACCTGTGCTGGGTCAGCATGAGCCACGAGCACGCGATCCCGCGGGAGGGCACGCCGCTGATGCCCGCAGTCGCCGAGGCGGTCGCGGTGCGCGCGCAGATCGCCCAGGAACGCGGCGAGCGCGCCCTGCGTCACCTCGGCGTGCGCGTCGAACGCTGGCGCCCCCGCCGCATCGGCCCCCGCGTGGAAGCCGAGCCCACCACCACCGCCACAAAGCCCCCGGCCGTGTGAGAGGGCAGGTCCTGGCAGCCGCTGCACGTCGCGGATACGCCACGCTCGCGCCGCACAGCGCGCCCAGCTTCGTCGCTGCACGCGGAACGCGCCATCCCGGCGGAGCTAGATGCACATCCCGGAGTTCTGCAGGCAGTAGCTCTGGCCCCCACCACAGTAGATGCAGTGGTACTGCGTTCCGGGACAGCACGGCGGATTGCCGTTGTTGCAGGAACCGCCCACCGTCGTGCAGGAAATGCAGTCGGTGCCGCTGCACGTCAGTCCGCCCGTGCAGCTGCAGGTGACGCTGCCGCCACAGCCGTTGGTGAATGTGCCGCACTTGCCCGGGTAGTCCGCGCAGGTCTTCGGGGTGCAGCAGCCGGAACCGGCCGCACACGTGCCGCCGCAGCCATCGGAAGCCCCGCAGCTCTTGCCCGAGCACGCCGGCGTGCAGCACGTTCCCGTGTGGCAGACCTGCCCGCCGCCGCACGCGCCACACGTCGTCGTGCCGCCGCAGCCGTCACCGATACTGCCGCATTGACCCGTCGCGCAACTCGTCTTCGGCGTGCAGCACGCGCCGGAATACAGGACCTGACCCGCGGGGCAGGCGCATTTGCCGCCCGCGCAGGTCTGGCCTCCGCTGCACACGGTGGTGCAACCGCCGCAGTGGTTGTTGTCCGTCGCCGTGTCCACGCACGAGCTGCCGCAGACCGTCTTGTTGCAAACGTCCGAGCACTGGCCGCCCGAGCAGGTCTGCAGGGAGGCGCACTTGCTACCGCACGCGCCGCAGTTGGCGCCGTCGCTCAGGATGTCGACGCATTGGCCGGAGCAGTCGCTCAGGTTCGACGGGCACACGCACTTTCCGGCGCTGCACGACTTGCCGCCGGTGCACTTGGTGCCGCAACCGCCGCAGTTGTTGTTGTCGGTCCCCGTGTCGATGCACGCGCCGGAGCAATACGTACCGCCGCCCGGGCAGACGCACTGGCCAGCGTGGCACGTCGAGCCCGCCGCGCAGGCATTGCTGCAGCTGCCGCAGTGTGCCGAGTCGGACTGCAGGTACACGCACTGACCCTGGCAGCCGGTGAGCGGCACAGCGCACGTGCCGGAATCTCCAGCTGTGCCTCCGCTGCCGCCGGCTCCGTCCGCCGCGTCGGTTCCGGCATCGTGGTGCACGTTGCTGGTCAGCGAGGGCACGGTGCACCCAGCGAGACACGGAAGCGCGAGCAGCAGGATCGAGGTCACCGAAGCGGCCGCACGCAAGCCCGACATGTCCAGATCCTACGCTCGGCGCTACATGCCGAACAACCGGCGCGATCCCAGGGGGCCGCACACCCAACCGTCAACCGTCCGATATGTCGACCAAATCAGCGGCGGGCACGGAAGCGATCACTCCAAACCCTGACGCGCGCGTCCAGCGCTATCCGTAGGTGCAACCGGAGGGCAGCGTCGAGATGTTCCGACAGATGAGTCCGCTTTTTCCGCCTGACCTGGGCCCTGGACGCCAACGGCGCTATTCTGGGCGTCGGCATGCGCGTCGCCAGAGTTCTTTCGAATGAGACGTGCAACTACAATTGCACGTTCTGCAACGTCCGGCGCCCGACCGAGCGGCCCGATTTCGTCCCGTCACGCGCGGTGCTCGGCAGGGTAGCGCGCGCTCTCGGCGATGGCGCGGAAGAGGTGGTTCTGACGGGTGGCGAGCCGGGCCTGCGACGGGATCTGGCGGCGCTGGTTCGCATCAGCAAGCGAGCCGGCGCGAAGACCGTCGTGTTGGAGACGAACGCGGCTCTGATCGACGCCAAGGTCGCCGGTGAGCTTTCGGCGGTTGGACTATCGCTGGCACGAGTGCACCTGCCGGCGTGGGGGGAGGCCTTCGACCGGGTCGTCCAGGAGGAAGGCGCCTTCGAGGCCGCGTTACGAGGCTTGCGGGCCCTGGCCAACGCCGGCATCCCACTGGAAGCGTCGGTGCCGGTTGTCCGGGCGAACTCCGGGCACGTCGAGTCCATTCCGGATCGCGTGACCGAAGCAAAGCTTCCCATCACGGCATTCGTCGTCATGGTCCCAACCGACGCCCCGGATGAAAGCACGCTCCTGCCTGCAGCCGAAGCGGCGTCGGAAGTAGCGGCGTTCGAGGCGGCCGCCCGCCGGACGGCCACCACGGTTCGCATGGATCCGGGTGCTTTCATTCCCCCCTGCATGTTCCAGACGCCCGGGCGCGTCGCTCATCTGTATTCGCTCAGCCGCGGCGGCGGCAAGCGCGTGGGCTACGAGCACGTCGATGTCTGTTCCGATTGCGCGGTCTCCGATCGCTGCCCGGGGGTCCCCGGGGCCATCCTGAAGCGCGAGCCCAACGTCCGCCTGAAGCCGATTCAGGAGGACAGGATCCGGCGGCGGCTGAGCGTGATCTCGACGGTGGAAGCACAGATCGCTCGTGAGCTGGTGACCCGCGAGATCTGTCGCCGCACGAACGGCACGTCGGTGCACATGCACACGGTCCGGGTGAATTTCCACTGCAACCAGTCGTGCCATTTCTGCTTCGTGAGCACGCACCTGCCTCCGGCACGCGAAGAGAAGGTTCGCGAAGCCATCCTGGAAGCGGGAAGCGTGGGTGGAATACTGGCGCTATCCGGCGGCGAACCCACGCTCAACCCGCGCCTCGTCGAGTACGTCAGGCTCGGGAAGGAAGCTGGCGCGTGCGAGATCGAGCTGCAGACGAACGCGACGAGGCTCGGGAGCGCGGACTTGACCCGCTCGCTCGCCGAGGCCGGCCTGGACGTCGCCTTTGTCTCGCTTCACGGGTCCACCGCCGACGTGAGCGACGCGGTCACCGACGCGCCCGGAACGTTCGACAAGACCGTGCAAGGCCTTGATCAGGTCCGGGCGCACGGCATCCGGATGCGCATCAACTTCGTGTTCTGTGAAACCAACCGTCAAGACTTCCCGCAGTTCGTCAAGCTGGTCGCGGAGCGCTGGCCGGAGGCTCTGGTGAGCGTGTCGTTCGTGGCGCCGTCGACGGACATGGTGCCGCGCGACGCTTCACTCGTTCCCCGCTATTCCGACGTGCTGCCTTCGATGGCCGAGGGGCTCCGGCTGGCCAGGGAGCTGAAAGTCGGCATCACGGGGTTCGAGTCGATGTGCGGTCTGCCGCTCTGTTTGATCCCCGTCGGACTCGAGGAGTACTTCAACCTGCCGGACATCATGGAGGGCATCGACGGCGGTGAGTTCATCCGACCGGAACCCTGCACGCGATGCAACCTGGCGGGGCGCTGCTACGGCTTGCGTCGCGGGTATGCAGAGATGCACGGCATCGGCGAGCTAAGACCTGTCAAAGCGACTGGGTGAGCGAGGCGAACGGGTTGAATCGGCTGCACTTTCGCTGCCTTGACCCAGATCAACCGATGGACCAGAGTATTTCCTGGCCTGGATTGAGCCCTGTCGCCTGCAATCCTCGACGGAGCGCCGCATCGTGAGGACGCAAACCATCATCGTTACGCGTCGCTGCAACCAGGCGTGCAACTTCTGCGACAGGGTCCGCCACGAGTCGATCGACGCGCCAACAGAGGAGATCCGCGCGGAAATAGCCAGCGCAATCGAAGCGGGCGCACACGAGCTGGTCCTGTCGGGCGGCGAGCCGACGCTTCGTCCGGATCTGCTCCTGCTGATCGCAAGCGCGCGCGACCTGGCGGCCAGGCGCATCGTCCTCGAGACCAACGCGACGCGACTGTCGCGCGAAACGGCGAGTGCACTGGCGGGTTCCGGCGTGGACGAAGTGCGCGTGTCCGTTGTTTCCAGCGATCCGGCAGTGCACCGGAGCGTCGTGAGCCAGCACACGAGCCCCCGGCACGTGTTCCGGGGCCTGAGCTACCTGCTCGAGACGACGCTGGAGGTCTCAATCCGCTTGCCCATCGCTCGGGAGGTTCCCTCGGCGGAATCCCGGCTTGTCGGGCTCCACAAGGCCTTTTCGCGCTTGAAGCGATTCGCCCTGGTGACGCCGGGTGAGGCGGCGAACACGTTGCGCCCGGGCCAGGCGTTGGGCGCCGCAGCGCTCGCGCGGGAGATAGAAGCGGCGTGGCGAACCGCGCAACGTCTCGGCGTCGAGCTGTCCCTGGCAGCCGAATGCGCTGTCTTGCCTTGCACAGTCCCCATCGAAGGCGACGCGAGGCGGTTGTTTGCGGCCGTGCTTGGCCGCGAGCAGAGCGACCCGAATACGGCGTGCCAGGCGTGTTCCGCCTGCGCGCTGTCCACGCGCTGCCGGGCGACGGCCAACCAGCTCCTTCTTGCGGG
Organism: uncultured delta proteobacterium; assembly: GCA_963826085.1. Classification (GTDB taxonomy): domain Bacteria; phylum Myxococcota_A; class Polyangia; order Polyangiales; family Polyangiaceae; genus CAWDXG01. Next base: position 357,811 of record CAWGVN010000004.1, read on the forward strand.
AGGAGGCGCAGCCGCGACGCCGATCAAGGACGGGCAATCCTGGGTACATCCGGGAAAGAATCCCCAGAGTCGACTCAAGGTCCTGCAGGCTGCCGACGTCGAGAAGTTCTTTCATGTCGACTTCGAGTTCGACGACGAGGGGAACGGCGGTGGGGCGCACGGCACGAGCCGGGTCGGAATCATCTACAAGTGCAACCAGGTCTGCGCGTTCTGCGAGCTCGCCGACATGGACGTGCATCTGGCTCCCGGGAAGGTGCGTGCCGCGCTCGACGCTGCACGAGCGCGAGGCTCCACACGCATCATCCTCACCGGAGGAGAACCGACGCTGTCGCGCGACCTTGCAGCCCACGTCCAGTACGCCGCCAGCGCCGGCTTCGAAATCGTCGAAGTGCAGACGAACGCCGTGCTCCTCGACAAGCCAGGCGCCGCTCTAGCCCTGAAGGAAGCCGGTCTGACCCACGCACAGGTGTCGTTGCACGGCCCGGACTCCGGGATCAGCGACCGCCTCACTGCCGCGCCGGGAACGCATCAACGTACTCTTGGCGGCGTAGGCAAGCTGCTCGAAGCAGGCGTATTCGTCACGTTGAATCACCTGATCTTCAAGGACAACTGCCACCTTCTCGTCGACTTTGTCGAGATGGCGGCACAGCGCTGGGGCAGATACAAGGACGCCTTCCGCATCCAGTTCCATTCCGCGCGCAACGAGTTCCCGACGCGCGAAGAGGCTCTCCAGCACATTGCCCGCTATTCCGACTACCAGGGTCATCTGCTGCAGGCGATAGACCGCGGACTGGAGCTCGGCCTGAACGTGCGGGACCTGGGCGACCCGGTCGGCATCCCTTCACTCTGCATCGTCGGCTCCAACGAGCGCTATCTGGGGCCGATTATCGATCAGACGAAGGTGGCGCGCTTTCACCGCTGGGAAAACGAATGGTTCACGCGCGTCGAAGCGTGTCGCTCGTGTCAGATCGCGTCTGCCTGCATGGGCGTGCCTCGCTACTACCTGGCGCTGCACGGGCCCGACGAGTTCAAGCCGGTCATCCTCGACCGTCCGCGCGCCGAGGGAGCGCGGTGAAGCGCATCACCGTTTCGCACGCGTGTGCGCGGCGCTGTCGTTCGTGCCTCTGTCCTACCGACGCGGTGCGTCCCCCTGGGCTCGAGCAGGTGCTCGAGAGCGCGCTGGGACCGGAAATCGTCCTCGGGGGCGGCGACGCGACTCTGTGGCCCGCGCTCGAGGAGTTTCTCGAGCGGAACGCCGCGGCCGACACTCCAAAGCGCGTGTGGCTCGAAGCACCGGCCGCGCGCCTGGGCCAACCCGTGCTCGAGCAGCTCGCTGCCGCGGGCGCCTACGGCGTCAGCGTGCAGATCGAGGCTCTCGGGGCAAAGATGGTGCGCTATCTGAACGTGGGCGACGGCGTGAAGGCCGTCGCGGACGCGGAGCGGGCCGGTCTTCAAGTCATGGCGCGCGCATGCGTGCGTCCGTCGACGTTCAGGATCGTGCCAACGTTGGCGCGGCGACTGTTCCCCCGGCGCGTGCTCCTCGAGTACATCCGACAGGACTGGGGCCGCCCGCCGACGACGATTGACGCCGCGGCGCTTGAACAGGCGCTGATTTCATCGAGCAACCTCGAGCTGTCGGCCAACCGCTCGCGCGAAGGCGGCTACCTGCCCCCGTGTGCGATGCCGCGGGCGTGGCAGGTCCGCGAGGCAGCGTGGCGGAATACGTTCCGGCAGGGTGAGCAAACGCCCAACGACGCGCTCGACGCCTGCGCCGAGTGCGGCATCAATCGACGCTGCCAGTGGAACGACCCGAGCGCACTCGACGCCGAAACGCGCGCGGCCATCGTTCCACTCCGCACGCCGGGCCAACGGCAACGCAGCACGGAATCGGCGGTTCCGACGCACATCGTCCACAAGAGGCGAGGTCCGCCCGTCATCTGCACAACGCCCTGGACGACTATCGAGATCGTCGACCCCAACGGGGAAGTGCGCCAATGCTGCAGCCAGTGGACGCATGGAGACCTGGGCAACGTCTTCAACGGCTCCATCGCGGAGATCTGGAACGGCCCCGGGTTCCAGAGGGCGCGCCGCATCATGTCCGGCGAAGTCCTCGACGAGCTATGTCGCCCGATCTGTCCGCGGCTCAGCGATCACAACTTTTCGGAGACGGAATTCCGCATCCAGGATGGGAGCGAAGCATTCGTCAAGAACCAGTTGCTCATGGCGGAGGAGATCGCACAGCGCAAGGAGGTAGTCGCTTCCAGGCCGCTGTGGCTTCTTCTCTGCCCGAGCAGCTACTGCAACTACAACTGCATCATGTGCACCTACGGGCGCACAACCCGCCGGGACCTTCCCGAGCACATCTGGGACGAATTGCCCGGGTATCTCCCGACACTGAAGCAGCTCACGCTGCTGGGAGGCGAGCCTCTGGCAAACCCGCGGACCTGGCAGTTCCTCCGCCATTTCGACTTCCAGCGCTACCCCGACGCCTCGGTCGACCTGGTCACGAACGGCAGCTTGCTGACCGAGAGCAACCTCCGCAAGATTACCAACGCCGCGCTCGGGGATATCACGATCAGCCTCAACGCAGGCACTGCCGAGGTCTACGACAAGGTGCAGCGAGGCACGATCGACTTCAACCAGCTCCTGCGCAATATCGACGACTTGATCCGTTTCCGGGACGCCCGATCTGCGTGGTTCGGCATCACACTCGGCTTCGTCGCGCAGCCGGCGTCGACGCACACGCTGCTCGAATTCGGGGAGATCGCGCATCGACGGAACCTCAGAATCCGCCTGCTCCCGCTGAATATCGCGCATGTCCCCGAGCTCGACTTCTACGCCGACCCCGACGCTGTCGCCAAGGTGGTGGAGGATCTCGAGCGCTTCATCGCGTACTGTCGGCGGGTGCGCCCTGAATGGGTCCGCGAGGTCACCGCCACGCGGGATGCCGTCGTCCTGGAAGGCAATCGCCGCAAAAACCCCGAGCTGATCCAACTGCGGCGTGGAGGCAGCGATCGTCCGGTGGGCACATGACCGGCGTCGGCATCGGACTACTCGACCTCTACGCCAGCGACGATGTCTTCATCGGAAGCCCGCTCGACGAGGTTGCAGGCCGACTTCGCGCCCAGCACTGCCGCGTGGAGCAGTATCGCTCCGTGTTGTCGACGGACGGCGGCGGAGATCTGGAGCAGTGGCACGAGCGGATTCGGGCTTTCGTCGCGCGCGGGCGATTCGACATCGTAGTCGTGGCACGGGCGTGGGATCCCCGCAGCGTGCAGGCCATCCGCGCTGCGCTGCACCCCGGTGCGCGACTGGTGCGCCTTGCCAGCGGAACCCGCAGTCCCATCGACGAGCACTTCGACTACGTGGTCGGAGTCGAGGGGATCGAGGCACTGATACGCGGCGAGGAACCTGCCGACGGCGGGAAATGGCGTCCGACCTCGCCGGGCGAGATCCGGCTACGCGCGCAGCAGCGGCGCATGGACACCGGACCAGAAGCCGTCGCCGTCGAAGGTCGGCCAACGATCTCGGGGCCTGTGAGCGGTTGCCCGTTTTTGCTGGACGCCCGCAAGAACGAGCACTTTGCACGCCTCGACATGGATCCGGGCAGCATCCAGACGCGCGGCTGCACATTCTGTCTGGACAACGTCGGCAGCTATGCCGTCGTTTCCGGGCAGGAAGTAGTCGAGACCTGGCTCTCCAGGTTGCGCGCCGTCAGGGCGGCCAGACCCGACGCCACCGAGGTGCTTCTGGTGGACGAGCGGCCTCACCCGTACCTGCCGGCCTTGTTCCGTTGTATCGCGGACGAACCAGCGCTCTGGGGGCTGGAACTGCTCATCAAGAGCCGCGTGGACTGGCTCCTGGAATTCGCCGACAGCGCGCTCAGCGAGGCGATTGTCGAAGCACGCAAGAGCAGCAGCGTTCTCCACATCTATCTCGTGGGGTTCGAGAGCTTCGACCAGTTCCACCTTGACCTGTTCAACAAGGGCTGCACGGTCGACGACAACGTGCGCGCCATCGAGACGCTGAGACGACTGAAGCGTTCCTTCCCGGATGCGTTCGAGTTCGAGAAGTTCCGGGCGCACGGCATTGTCGTGTTCACGCCATGGACCACGCCGGAGCACGTAATCGACAACGCCCGGATCATGCAGGAGGTGCGCTTCGACGAGCTGCGCGACGACGCCGTACACACGCGCCTGCGGTTGTACTCGCGAGTGCCTTTGCACGCGCTGGCGGAAGCCGAAGGGCTGCTGGTTCCGCAATTCGAGGAGAGCCGCGGAGACCGAGCGGCCGAGCAGGGCTACGACGCAAGCGTTCCATGGCGCTTCAAGGACGCCCGCACCGAGGCAGTCTTCCGCATCGCGTCTTGTCGACCAGCACGGTCGCACCTGTCGAGCGACGCCCGGTTGCTCGAAGCCGCGGCCCGGTTCGTGCAGCGCTGGCCCGGCTTGCAGGATGTGCCCGACCTCGCCGTGCTGCCGTTCATGCAGGCGGCGCGGGCATTGCTCCCAAGGAACCGCGGAGAGTGTCCCGCCGCGCTCTACGCGTGCGACTACGAGCTCGAGCTGGTGGCGCTGGGAAAGCGGCGAGGCTGCCTGAAGGAGAATATTTCCGTCGGGTCCGTTCGCGATCTGGTGCGCGCATACCAGGCTATGGGCTTTGAAGCAGCGGAGGTGTCCACCTACGCGCTGGAGCGCGGCGCGGATCACCACTCGAAGGGGGCCGACTACGCGATCGTGGCGATCGCGCGCGACAAGGCGGATCTGGACGCGCTCCTCGACGCGCAACGCCGGCATCGTCATGGCGAAGGTCGCGACATCGAAGCAGCCCGGTACATGGGGCAGCTCATGGGCTATCCGGACTGTTGTATCGAAGCGTTCCTCGCCCAGGATGTGCGCGGCGACAACCTTGCCAACGAACGCCTACCATTCAGACGAGGTTGGGATCGCCGTCTCGCTCCGGAGCTGAATCGACTGGGCGTTGCCCGCGTGGTGGCGCATCATGTCTGTTCTCCTGACTGCGATAGCTCCGTTCTCATTGCGCAGTTGGTGATCGGCCTGGCTCGCAGCGCGAGCGCCGCCGCAGCGGAATGGCTCGAGGATCGATTGTCGAGACCGGTGCTCATGTTGGATTTCCAGCGCGTCCTGGAGCTGGAAGGGGCATGGGAAGGCGACATGTTCCGCGTGACGTCGGTTTTCGTACCGGTCGACGACCGCCACCTTGGATTCGAGACGCAGGGCATCACGGGACTGGAAGTCGAAGAGGAAGCGGTCCGCATTCATCTGAAGAACGGCCGCAGCCGGACGGTCGCAGCACACGCTCCGCTGCTGGTGGTCCCAGGCGAGGCACTGGCACCGAGCGCGGTCAAGGCCGTCGGCGGACCATGGAGACCGCGCGAGCGACCGCCCCGCCGCACGGTGAGCGGACCACTACCTCCACTCCCCGGCGTGATCCGTCCGGGGGTGAGAATCCAGAGCTACCGGATCGCCCGAATTCAAGCGGACGAGCACGCGCACCAGGTGACCCTGGCCGCAGCGGACCATCGCTTCCTGCTGGATATCAGGCCATTCGAAGCGGCACCGGACGAAGGCGTCGAATGTGGGCCGTGGACCGTCACCGTCAGCGACATCGATTCCCTTCCGCTCGCGGCCCGGCGAGCGGTCGGAGTGTTTCTGCACGCGCTTCACGCCGCGTCTGCGGAGCGCAGGCCCGGAGCGGCGCCCGCGCGGCCTGCGGACCAGATCAAGCGCACTTGAGGCGGCAACCGACCCAGCTCCTCGCTGTCAGGATGACGGACCGGGTCCTCGCGATTCCGGCTCGGCGTCCGCGGTCAGGGGATGGAGCTCGCTGTCGCCGAAGCGGTCGAGGTAGGCGCCGAGCACACCAGCGCAGCGGCCGTTTGCCGAGCAGTCCGCGCAGGGACCGGGGTGATAGAGCGTGCGCTCGTGGCGTGCGCGCTCATCGTCCACGCGCCCCGTCAGCCCGAGGTCGAACAGGTGGACGTTCCGCGGTCCTGCCGCTGGCGCCGCGTAGTTCGTCACGAACGACCTGGGCAGGATGCAGAGCGGAAAGTTCAGGACGAAGGCTTCGGGGCGGAGCGCGGCGTAGCTGGCCACGTCGGCGAGGCGAGCGGTGTCGCCCAGGTGCTCGCGTTCTCCCACCCGGTTCGGGCGCAGCGGCGTGACGCGGAGCTGAAGTCCGAATCGCTGCTCGCAGAATCTGGCAAGGTCTTCGAGCTCGTTCAGCCTGCTGCGAAGCGCGATCGTATGCAGCCGCACGGCGGGTCGACCTAGATCGAGCAAGTGATCGATCGCGCGGCAGAGCCGATCGAAAGCGCCGGGCGTCCTCGTAACCTCGTCGTGGGCCGCCGCGGTTGCGCCGTATATCGGCATGCAGACCCCCGTCGTCGGTGTCGAGGCGATCCGCTCCGCGAAGGCGCGATCGGCGAGCACCAGACCAGGCGATTGGACGCTGATCTCCCAGAATCCGAGCTTGCCTGCTGCCAGAAGGAGATCCACCACTCGCGAGAAGCGCAGAACGTCGTTGCCGCCGATATCCAGTTCGACGACGCCGAGCTCGCGGGCGCGTTCGATCTGGTGGAGAAGATCCGCGAGATGCTCCGCGTCGTCGCTGCCTGTCCGGAGCGGAACGCCCATGCGGCGATCGCCTTCCGGGCAGAACTGACACGCCATCTCGCAGCTCTGCTCCACGACCAGCACCCCCCGGTAGTACGTGGCGCCGTCGCGGGCCAGCAACCGCTCGACTCCTTCGTCGAAGACGGCGCGCGACCACCGGGGCTCCCGCATCAGGGGCAACCTGGGAGACAAGTGCGTGTGCCCGGAGTTGGCGGTCAGCACGAGCGCGCCGGGATCGCTTCGATCCACGAGCTCCGCGACCTGCTCGACGGCATGCGCGTCGCCTGGAGCGAGCGGCGTGCCCGGCGGATCGACGGCGTAGCTGACGTTGAAGCTCCGCGTCCGGCGGAATGCGGGTCGCGCAGGATCGCGCCGCTCGAGCGTCATGCGGACCGTGCCACTCGGGGCGTTGACGTCGAGGACCACGGTGCTGCCCGCGGTATCGAGCTCCACCGTCTCGAGCAGCGAGCGCCCACTGGCATCCGTCGCCGCGCCCAGCGCCTCCAGGAGCGGCGCCAGGCGCGCTGCCAGCTCCGACCTCGCTACGGCCGGCGACAGCGGGGTCCGGTTGGGCGAATCCATCGGAACGCTTGCAATAGCCGCCGATAGGATTGCACGGGGGCGGGCAAGGGACAAGCAGCTCGCTCGCGCAGCGGGCGCGCCAAGCCTGGTGGCTAATGGTCGTCATCTACGCGCCGCGTTGCGCGGCTGATCCGCGCTTCAGCTGCTATGCGGCGTCGCTTCGACCATCACAACATCACACTCGAAACCAAGTCGGAATCCGCTCAAGGGTCCCATGCCCCGCCCCGCCGCGTCGAAGTACCAGACGCTTCCGGAGCGGAGCTTGCAGTACAGCTGGGTGCGCGGCGACGACGATGGCAGGACGTGGCGCAGGAGCTTGTCGATCCGGATCCTCGTTTGCCCGCGGATGTCGTCGACCTGGCCGCGGAAGAACGCATACTCGCCGTCGTCGAACAACAGCGCGAATCCCCAACCCGTGGCGTCGACCACGCTGTCGACGGCGTGCGCGGCGCTCTTGCACATGCGCTGGAATCTCTCGAGCGTGAGCGCGCCTGGAGACTCGGGCACGACCAGCCGCATGAGGGGCGGGTCCTTCGGTGCGACGGCTTCCGGGGCTTTCGTCGCGAGCTCCGCCAGCCACGGGAATCTGCTGGGCTCCCCGGGGGCCCACGGCAGGATCGCATTCTCCGGGAGTGCGTGGAGCAGCTTCGGACCTCGCCAGACCAGCACCAGCGACGGCCTGACGCTGACGCGGTCGCCGCTCGCGAGCGCGGCGGCGAGCACGTCGAGTCGTGGGCCGGACCCGTAGGCGCGGACCTCGCGATAGGTCCACCCATCGTCCGTCGGCGCTCCGCCGAGAAGGGCAACCCGCGCCTTCGCCCCGAGGACCAGTTGCGGCGCGCCGTGCGCCTCTTCGGGTCTGCAACCCGAGTCGAAAGCGCGCGCGCGCTCGGCGTGTTCGATCGACGCGGGACAGTCGAAGCGGCATGGGATGTGCTCGATCACGCGCCATGGAGACCACGGGTCGAGGTCGCGGTGCGCGGGACCTTCAGTCGCCACGGCAGCCAGGGCCAACATCTGGAAGTCGCTTTCCGCCTGGCGCGCCCGCGTAACGTACGCTTCGACGCAACAGGGCGGATACCCGCGCGCGCGTCCGGCGGCGCGCATATCTTCCGGCGAGGCCGCCATGTCGCCACCGCTGACCGCGCCCTCGAGCGCTGCGGGGATGTCGAGGGATCCCCCGCAGAACGCGCGCAGCACGCGCTGGGCGGGCAGGATCTCATCCATGCTTCGCGCGGCCCAGCGCTCGATGCGCTCGAACACCGCGTCGTCGCCGTCGGTGTCGGCGCTCTCCTCGCACGCCTGCACGATGGCGCCCACGACATATTCCGCCCAGGCGTCCCGGGATCGCGGGTGCATGAGGGCGCGCAGGCGTGCGGCCCGCTCCCTCTCCTGCGACGACTCCGGCATGAACATCCGGAGAATCCAGCGCGCCGCGAGGGCGGCGTGCGGATCGAGGAAGCGCCAGGGCCGCTCCTTGCGGTATCCCTTCCAGTGGGCGTTGTCGTGGCGCCAATCCTCGTACGCTTCGATGAATACGCCGTCCTTCTCGGCCATCCGCGCGATCGGGAGCGAGTCGTAGATGCGCAACTTGCGAAGGTACCACCCGGTGCACGCGCGACTGAAGTCGAGCGCGCGCGCGAAGTACGCGTTCACCAGCAACTCGTCGGGCGTACTCCAGGGCGTCAGGTTGATGAAGCCGTGTCCGCTGAAGCGTTGGTAATCGAACGTGCCCGGATACTTCTTCGACAGCTCGTCGAACAAGAGCAGGCACGCGACGTTGTCCACGATCGGGTATCCCTTGTTCAATCGCGACCAGGCGGCCGGTGAGAACGTCTCGAAGCCAGTGCAGTACGCGTTGAGCACATGTCGGTGCGGCGCGAGGATCTGGAGTGCACGCTCGAGCCGCTCGCGATGCCGCAGGAAGTCCGACACGCGCAGGTCCACACAGATCTCGAGAGGCTTCCGTGCCGCCGACACCACTACGTCGGCTATCGCATCGATGTGCGACAGGGCGTTGGCGTCGATCAGGTGGAACGTGCGGGCGGAGGGGCGTTGGCGTGCGTAGGCTTCAATCTGGCTCGCGAGGCGCTCCGGAACGGGCACCGCAGTGCGACGCTCGGGCTGCGCGATGTCGCAAAACGAGCAACTCGACGTGCCCTCGAGCGCGGCGTGCACGCCTTCCTTGTAGGGGGCACGATAGTAGCAATGGTGGTCGAGAAACAGGTCACCGTCGAACCCAAGTGCAGTGACTTCCGGCGTCAAATCATCGCGCGACAGCACGAACCGGGCTTCGCCGCGTTGGACGAGCGCCACGATGTCGTCGTCCCAGCTCGTCAGTTGCGAGTGGGTCACGGGGAGCGGCCGCCCGCCCGTCTCCATCCAGCGCCGGATAACGTCGGCGCCAGGAAGCTCGCCTTCCCCAACGGCGATCACCGCGCGATCCGGGAGCAAGCGCCCGATCGCTCGGGCGAGGTCCGGATAGTGATCGCGAACCACCACGACGTGAAATACTCCAGTCGAACGAACCCACTCGACGGCTCGCTCGACCACGCGCTCGGGGGCCGCGTGCTCGGCCGACCGTAGGTGCGCGGGCGGAACGCTCACTCGCGCTCGATGGACCGCGACCCCTTGTTGCAGCAGGAGCCCGGCGGTCAACGAGACCGCGACTTCGGACTCGAAGCTTCGCTGGCGGACCTGCTCGAGAAACGCGCAGCCTTGCGTGACCTGCATTCGCAGCGACGAAACCATACGCGTCGCGCGCAGGACCGTCAACGACGCGCCGCGCCGAGCGCTTGGAGGTGGCGCCTCCGCATCGGCCCCAGCGTGGAAGCTTGGCCCAGCGCCGAAAAGCCCCCGCCGCCCGGGGCAGCGGGGCCATCGCCTTGTCGTCGGTCTCCCATGGCTTCTCTTCGGGGGTGTCGCATGGCGCCCCGGCCGCGCCCGGCTAGCAGCCGCCGTCCGCTGCGGGCTACGACCTCACCCGGAGCTTCTCGATCCACGTCTGGCGTTTGACGCGCGCGGCGCGCTGCGGGTAGACACGCTGCGTGGTGATCGCTCCGTACGGTACCTGGAGATCCTCGATCGACGCGCTCACGGTGGCGCGCATTCCGAGCGCGCGCTTCGGCGCGCTCGCCTTGGTCGACGGAGCGGTGCGCTGGACCGAGTCGCGGGCGGCGGAGAACGGGCGCACCGTGGTCGTCGAGTGGCGGGCTGGCGAGCTGCGAGACGCGATCCCCCGCGGATCCAACGCGCGCACGCGTGTGCACGAATACGGCGGCGGCGCGGTCTGGTACCACGGCGAGGCGATCTTCTTCTCGGAGTTCAGCACGGGGCGCGTGCTTCGCTGCGACCGGACGGGAGCCGACCCTGTCGCCATCACGCCGGAGCCGCCGTCGCCGAACGCGCTTCGCTATGCCGACGGCGCGGTGTCGCCGGACGGCCGAACCATCGTCTGCGTGCGCGAGCGACACGAGGGCGGCGACGTAGCGAACGAGCTAGTGGCCTTCCCTGCCGACGGCTCGGCCGCGCCGCGCGTCGTCGCATCCGGACACGACTTCTTCGCCGCGCCACGTTTCGATCCATCGGGGAAGCGCCTCTCGTGGCTGTGCTGGGACCACCCGCGCATGCCCTGGGACGGCACCGAGCTGTTCGTTGCGGACATCGAAGCCGGCGGCGCGGTGTCCGGCGCGCGGCGCGTCGCCGGTGGAGCGGAGGAGTCGATCATCGAGCCGCGCTGGTCGCCAAGCGGCCTCTTGCACTTCAGCTCGGACCGGAGCGGCTTCTGGAACCTGTACCGGGTTGAGCCGGACGGCAGCGAGCGGGCGCTCACCTCGCTCGAAGACGGCGAAATCGGCTTTCCGTCGTGGACGTTCGACATGCGGCGCTACACCTTCCTCGACGACGGGCGCATCGCCTGCGTCGTGACGCGCGCGGGCGCGGACTCGCTGGAGCTCCTCGACCCGGAGACCGGCCGGCTCGAGTCGCTCGGCCTGGACTGGACGGCGTACGCACCGACGGCCCTTGCCGCGGGCGGCGGGCGCATCGCGTTTGCCGCCGCTTCGCCGACCGAGCCACCCGCCGTGGTGCTGCTCGACCCGGTGAGCAAGCGCGAGGAACGGATCCGCATCTCGTTCGACGCCGGCCTCGACCCAGCGGACATCGCCGTGCCGCGAGCGATCGAGTTCTCGACCCGCGACGGCGCGGTCGCGCACGCTTTCTACTATCCGCCGACGAGCGCCGCCTTCGAGGGCCCAGCCGACGAGCGGCCGCCGCTGCGCGTGATCTGCCACGGCGGACCGACCAGCCACACCTCGCCGCGCTTCTCGCCGGAGGTGCAGTTCTACACCCAGCGCGGGATCGGCGTGGTGGACGTGAACTACCGCGGCAGCTCCGGCTACGGGCGCGCCTACCGCCGATTGCTCGACGGGCGCTGGGGCGTGATCGACTGGCAGGACTGCGTCTCGGCGGCGCAGCACCTGGCAACCGAGGGGCTGGCGGATCCGGCGCGCACCTGGGTGGAAGGCGGCAGCGCGGGCGGCTACGTGGTGCTCTGCGCGCTGGTGTTCGACCCGACAGCATTCGCGGCCGGCGTGAGCCTGTTCGGCGTGGCCGATGCCGAGGCGCTCGCGCGCGACACGCACAAGTTCGAGTCGCGCTATCTCGACACGATCCTCGGCCCGTACCCCGAGCGCGCGGATCTCTATCGCGAGCGCTCGCCGGTGCACTTCTCCGACCGGCTGGAGCGGCCGCTTCTGCTGCTGCAGGGGCTGGACGACAAGGTCGTGCCGCCGAGCCAGGCCGAGATGATGGCCAAGGTGCTTGATGACAAGGGCATCCCCTACGCCTATCTGGCGTTCGAAGGCGAGGGGCACGGCTTCCGCAAGGAAGGCAACATCCGCCGCACGCTGGAAGCGACGCTCGGCTTCGTCGGTCGCATCTTCGGCTTTTCGCCCGCGGACGATCTCGAGCCGCTCGAGATCGCGCACCTCGAGGACTGACATGGCAGCGCCAAAGGCGCAGCTCGCGCGCTATGGGCTCGTCGCCAAGCGCCACTTCGGGCAGAACTTCCTGGCCGATGCGCACCTGGCGGAACGCATCGCCGAGCTCTGCACGACGCCCCCGGGCGGCACGGTGATCGAGCTCGGCGCAGGGCTCGGCGCGCTCACGCGGCCACTGCTCGAGCGCGCGGCGCGCGTGATCGCCGTCGAACGCGATCGCGATCTGGCGCCCGTGCTGCGGAGCGAGCTCGCCGACGACATCGCCGACGGTCGTCTGCGCGTGGAGGAGGCGGATGCCAAGAGCGTCGACCTGGCTGCGCTCCTCGACGGGGCACCGCGGCCGCACGTCCTTGCCGGCAACCTGCCCTACCAGATCAGCGGACCATTGCTCTCGCGCGCCGTGGAGCACGGGGCGCTGTTCGAGCACGTCGTATTCCTGCTGCAGCTTGAAGTCGCCGATCGTCTTGCGGCCGCGCCCGGCGACAAGGCATACGGTGCGCTGAGCGTGTTCGTGCAGGCGCGCTTCTCGCCGCGGCGCGCGTTCGTGGTGCGCCGCGGCGCGTTCTATCCGCAGCCGCGCGTCGATTCCGCCGTGGTGGTGCTGCAGCCGCGGAGCGATGCGGTAGAGGAGACGGATGCGCTGCGCGCGCTGGTCCACGCAGCGTTCGGCCAGCGGCGCAAGAAGCTCAAGAGCGCCTGGCGCGGGCTGTTCGATCTGGACGGCGAAGCTCTTGCCCGCGCAGCCGGACGCGCCGGCGTCGATCTCGAAGCGCGCGGCGAGACGCTGGATGTGGCAGCCTTCGGTCGCATGGCGGAGGAGATCGAGCGATGAGGGCGGGCACGGCCGTGGCGGTCGCTCTGCTCCTGACGGCCTGCACGAAGCCGCCCGCGCAGGCGGATCCGCTCGTCCAGCGCGCGCAGTTCGGCATCTTCTTCGGCGGTCAGGTACAGGAGCGCCGCGAGATACCCTTCCAGGTCGACCGCACGAAACAGCTGCAAGGCTTCCGGATCGATTTCAAGGGGCCCCTGCAGCAGGCCCACCGGGTCAAGTGGGAGGTCAGCATGCCGGGCGGCGGGGCGAGCCAGACCCGCATCACGCGCGTGGCCGAACAGCAAGTCCAAGCCGGACAGAAGCGGCTCGATCACCCCATGCCGTTCAAGCCGGGTGACCCCCTCGGCGTCTGGAACATCCGCGTGATGGTCGACCAGAAGATCGTCCTCGACCGCATGTTCCGCGTCTACAACGCCGCCCGCCGCGAACGCGAACGCGCAGCGCGCAGCGACGGCGGCACCTAGGCGAAGCGAGCGATCAGCAAGCGTGCGATGAGCGAAGCGAATCGCGTCGGGGTGCTCGAGGGGCGGTGAGCCCACTCGAGGAGCATTCCGGCGGGCGCGGGCGGGTGGGAGGAAACGAGCGCCTACTCTTCTTCCTTCGTCGAGGCCCGCTTCTCGTCGCGGGCTTCCTGGCGCTGGTCGGCGTCCTCGTAGTAGGCCTCGCTGAAGGGCGCTGATTCCTCCATCTGCACGTACTCCTCGTGGGGCAGGAGCTGGAACTCCATGAACGTGCGGATGGTCGGCGGCGGCGGATCCCCATACAGCTCGAGCTGCGTGGCCGCCCAGGTCTCGCGCATGATGAGCTCGCCGTGCTCGGGCGTACCCGGCTCGCCCTCGTACTTGTCGAGCGCCTCGTCGGCGTCCTTCAGCTCGAGGCGCGCCTTGACTGGATCGACATCGGCCTTCTGGATGAAGCGGTCGGTCAGAAGCAACGCGTGATCCTCGAAGACCTCCGCGAAGCCCGGGCCCACGGCGACGTAGTGGGCAGCGCCTTCCTGGTGGTAGCTGACGATGCCGGTCTTGAGCGCCGCGAGCAGCGGTCGATGACCGGGCAGCACGCCGAACTCGCCCTCGACGCTCGGCGCGGTGAGGTCGTGCACCTCCGCGCTCAGGGCGACGCCCTCGGGCGTGACGATCTGCAGATCGATGTGCGGGGTCTCTGCCATCCAGATCTCCGGAGCGATGAGCTGCTCAGGACGCCTGCTTCTTCAGCTCCTGCGCCCGCTTCTTCACCATGTCGAGGTTGCCCTGCAGGTAGAACGCCTGCTCCGGCAGATCATCAAGGCCGCCGTCGAGGATCTCCTTGAAGCCCGCGATCGTTTCCTTCAGCGGCACGTACTGGCCGACAAGACCTGTGAACTGGCTGGCCACGAAGAAGGGCTGCGAGAGGAAGCGCTGGATCTTGCGCGCCCGCGCCACCACCAGCTTGTCGTCCTCGCTGAGCTCGTCCATGCCCAGGATCGCGATGATGTCCTGCAGGTCCTTGTACTTCTGCAGCGTCTGCTGCACGCCGCGCGCCACGGCGTAGTGCTCCTCGCCGACGATCTGCGGGTCGAGCATGGTGCTGGTGGAGTCGAGCGGATCGACGGCCGGGTAGATGCCCAGCTCGGCGATGGCGCGCGAAAGCACCGTCGTCGCATCCAGATGCGCAAAGGTGGTGGCCGGCGCGGGGTCCGTAAGGTCGTCCGCAGGCACGTAGATGGCCTGCACGCTGGTGATGCTGCCCTTGGTCGTCGAGGTAATGCGCTCCTGCAGCGCGCCCATCTCCGTCGCGAGCGTCGGCTGGTAGCCCACCGCGCTCGGCATGCGGCCGAGCAGCGCGGACACCTCGCTGCCCGCCTGCGTGAAACGGAAGATGTTGTCGATGAAGAGCAGCACGTCCTGCCCTTCCTCGTCGCGGAAGTACTCCGCGGCGGTGAGGGCCGAGAGCGCGACGCGGGCGCGTGCTCCGGGCGGCTCGTTCATCTGGCCGTACACCAGCGCCGTCTTGCTCAACACCGGCTCGCCCGTCTCGAGCTTCGACTCCTGCATCTCGAGGAACAGGTCGTTGCCTTCGCGCGTGCGCTCGCCGACGCCGGCGAAGCAGCTCACGCCGCCGTGCGCCTTCGCAACGTTGTTGATCAGCTCCTGGATGAGCACCGTCTTGCCCACGCCGGCGCCGCCGAACAGGCCGATCTTGCCGCCCTTGCGATAGGGGGCGAGCAGGTCGATGACCTTGATGCCCGTCTCGAACACCTCGACGTTCGTGCTCTGGTCGACGAACGCCGGAGCCGCGCGGTGGATCGGCATCGACTTCTTCGCCTTCACCGGACCCGCTTCGTCGACCGGCTTGCCGACCACGTTGAGGATGCGGCCGAGCGTCTCCGGGCCGACCGGCATCATGATCGGGCTTCCGGTGTCCCTGACCTCCGCGCCGCGGACCAGACCCTCGGTGGCGTCCATGGCGATCGCGCGCACCACCGACTCGCCGAGATGCTGCGCCACCTCGAGCACGAGGTTGTCCTTCTCCGCCGAGATGTTGGAGTTGGAGACGGTCAGCGCGTTGAGGATGCGCGGCAGCTTGCCGGGAGGGAACTCCACGTCGACCACCGGCCCGATGACCTGGGTGATCTTGCCGAGGTTGCCCTTGGTGCTGGTTGTCGTAATCTCAGGCATTTCGCTCTCGTCCTGGGGTTCGGCCCGGCCTCCGCGTCCAGGTCCTGATGAGCCTGTTCCGGGGCCCGAGCCCGCGCGGCCGTCTAGCACGATGGGACCGGCCTGAAAAGGCCTCGTGACGCGACGCGTGGGGCCCGTCAGGTATCGAAAAGACGGAGCTGGCCGCCCCGATCCGTCGGTCGACGGAAAGTGTCCGGCGCCGGGTCGGCTCCCCCGCCCGTGTCGAGCCCGAAGCGGCGCGCCGAGCTCTCGAAAAGACTCCGGATCGCCTCTGCGTAGCGACCCGAGCCGCTCTGCCGACAGCCGAAGCGAGGATCGTCTAGACGCCCGCCGCGCGTCTCGCGGATGCGCGCCATCACCCGGTCGGCGGCGAGCGGCAACCGGGCGCGCAGCCGCTGCTCGAACACGACCTGCACGTTGCCTGGAAGCCTGAGCAGGATCAGCGCGGCGAAGCGCGCTCCAGCGCGCGCCGCAGCCTCCAGCACGAGCGGGATATCGCGGTCGTTCAGACCCGGAATGACCGGTGCGATGTTGACACCGACGGCGATGCCCGCCTCCGCCAAGCGCCGCACGGTGCGCAAGCGCCGCGCCGGCGTCGCCACGCCGGGCTCGATGGCGCGCGCGTTGTCCCGGTCGAAGAACGGCACGCTCACCGACACACCGAGACGTGTCACCGCGTTCAGCCGCGAGAGCACGTCGATGTCACGTTCCACGAGCGGCGCCTTGGTGATGATATGCACGGGATTCCTGTAGTCCGCGCACACTTCCAGGCAGCGCCGGGTGAGTGCGTAGCTTGCCTCGAGCGGCTGGTAGCAGTCGGTGTTGCCGCTCACGGCGATGAGCTCACCACGCCAGGAACGGCGCTCGAACGCCGCGCGCAGAAGCTCCGGCGCGCGCGGCTTGACCACGATGCGTCGCTCGAAATCCACGCCGCTGCCGAAACCGAGGTACTCGTGGCTGGGGCGCGCATAGCAGTAGATGCAGGCATGCTGGCAACCTCGGTAGGGGTTGAGGCTCCAGCGAAAGCCCACGTCCGGGCTGTCGTTCTCGGCGAGGATAGAGCGCGAGTGATCCTCGTAGACCTGCAGCCGCTGCCCCGGTGGCTCGCCTAGATACTCGACGTGCGCCGAGTGCCAGGGGTTCGGCGGATTGTCGATCGGCAGCGCTCGCACCCTCCAGAGCCTATACTGGAAATGCGTTCAGTCAAGTTGTCTGGCGACGTGGCGCTCCTGCAAGGTTGGAATCTTGCAGCGCGGTCACGGCGGGAGCGGTCGCCGAGAGCAACAAACGGGCCACAATCTAGCTAGAAATAGGGGCGGACACGCCTTGGATCGCGCGCGTTTTGCGGTATGCCTACCGGGCTGTGATCGGGCAGGAGACCATCGATCGTGTCCGACAACAGACGGGGATCGTTGCGCTTATCGGCGAGAGCGTGAAGCTCCAGAAGCGCGGCCGCAGCCACGTCGGGCTCTGCCCCTTCCACAAGGAGAAGACGCCCAGTTTCCACGTCAACGAGGAGCGCGGCTTCTACCACTGCTTTGGCTGCGGCGCGTCCGGCGACGCGATTCGTTTCCTTCAGGAGATCGCCGGGCTCCCCTTCGTCGACGCCGTGCGCGAGCTGGCTGCACGCGCGGGCATCGAGATCATCGAAACCGCGTCCGATGCCGAGCGCCGGCAACAGGCGGAAGCGCGCCGCCGGCAGCAGGAGCTCTACGAGGTGGGCAACGCCGCGGCCGCGTTCTTCGAACGCATGATGCGCGAGCATCCACTGCGGCGCGTCGCGCTTGAAGAGCTCGAGCGCCGCGGTCTGTCGCCTACCTCGCCCACGGATTCGATCGCCGACGCGTTGCAGGCATTCCGCATCGGCTACGCGCCGTATGGCTGGGACCTGCTCTCGCGCCATCTGCTGGAGAGCGGCTTCAGTCTGCAGGCCGCTGAGAAGGTCGGATTGCTCGTGCCGCGCAAGAGCGGCTCCGGCCACTACGATCGCTTCCGTCACCGGCTCATGTTCGCGGTGCTCGACCTGCACGGCCGCGTCATCGCATTCAGCGGACGCGCGCTCGACGCGCCGGACGAGGCAGAGCTTCGTGAGGCGAAGATCGAGCCGATGGGCTCCACGCAGGGCAGTGAAGTCGCGAAGTACGTGAACTCGCCCGAGTCTCCCGTGTACAAGAAGCGCGAGGCCGTGTTCGGGCTCTACCAGGCACGCCAGGGTCTGCGCAGCGAGGGCGAGTGTGTGCTGGTCGAGGGCAACTTCGACGTGATGAGCCTGTACGCCCGCGGCATCCAGAACGTCGTGGCGCCGCTCGGCACGGCCTTCACGCCCGAGCAGGCACGCCAGATCAAGCGCTTCGCACCGAGCGTGACGCTGCTCTTCGACGGCGACTCGGCGGGGCGCCGCGCGGCCCGGGCCGCGCGCGACGCGTGTCGCGACGCGGGCCTGCACGCGCGCGTCGCCACGCTACCGGACGGAACAGATCCGGACGATCTCGCCCGCCGCCAGGGCGCCGATGCGGTCCGGCGCGTGCTCGGCGCGGCCCGCGGCATGCTCGAATATCTCATCGACAGCGCCCTCGACGGGGGCTTCGCAGCCGACGATTCACGGTCCCGCGCGGCAAGAATCCGGGAGGTCACCGATCTGCTCGCAGCAGAGGACGATCCCGCCGTCCGGGCCATGGCCGAACAGCATGCGGACCGCATCGCAGAGCGGCTTGGGATCGCAGATGCCCGGACTTTCCGGGCGCTTGCGGGATCCGTGCGGCGCGCCTTGCGAGATCCGCGCCAAGACAACAAGAAACGCGCCGAGCCCCCGTCGCGGGCCCGCTCGCGCGACCGCCGGGTGGAGATCGGTCTCGAAATACTTGGCGCTTTCCTGGACTACCCCCAGCTTCTCGATACACAAGAAGGGGTAGAAGGGGTGCAACTCCTTGAAGGCGACGCAGCAGCAGCAGTTGCTGCACTGCGTCAAGCTTGGGATGGAATGGCTTTGACTGACCCTGAACAAGTCCTTGCGAAGCTGGCGCCATCGATCCATCCATTCGCCGCTGCTCGGCTAGCGGCTCCTCGACATGACAAGCTCGAGGACGCGAGACTGGAGTTTTCGGAGAACGTCAACAAGTTGAAACGACTCGAGCTCGCGCGTCGGAAGTCCGAGGTGGTGGAAGAACTCGAGCGAGCTGCAGCAAGCGGTGATTTCGACGAGGAGATCAGCTTGCTCAGCGAACACATGCGCCGTGCGCGGGAACGTCACGGGCTCTGAAGAGAGGTAGCGGTGGGAGCAAGAAAGTCGGAGCGCTCGGCACGGAAGACCAAACCAGCCGCCAGCAAGGCCAACGGAGCTTCGAGAGCATCCTCGAAGCGTTCGTCAGCCGCAGCCAAGGCGAGCAGCACCACGGCAAAAGCGAAGGGGGGCAAGAGTCCACGCACAAAGTCGGCGGCCGCTGGCAAGAGCAGCACGAAGGCCGCCGCGTCTTCAAGCGCTCACAAGAAGAGCGCGCCCAAGACGAACGGCAAGGCCAGCCCCGCTGCTTCGGCAAAGACTGCCAGCACGGTGAACGGCAAGAGCACCGCGAAGGCCAACGGCAAGGCCGACACGAAGTCGCTCGGCCGTAGAAGCGAGCCGCCGCCTTCTTCCATCGGAAGCAACGGCAAGTCGAAGTCCACGAAGAAGGCCGACAAGGCCAACGGCAAGAGCGACAATGCGCGCGAAGTCGCCAAGCTGATCACTCTCGGCAAGAGCAAGGGCTTCCTCACCTACGACGACGTGCACGACGCGCTGCCCGGCGATGATATCGGCGCCGAGCAGATGGATGACGTGCTGACCGCGCTGGGCGACGAGGACATCGAGGTCGTCGACGACAGCACGAATCTCAAGGTTTCGACCCGCACCGGGCCGCCCGAGAGCGGCTCTTCCCGCAAGGCGTCGGGCAAGAGCGACTCGGGCGCGGGGGAAGGCACTCCGGCGACGCCGGCGACACCCGCCAAGGCTTCCGACGACGACCTGTACAAGAGCAACGACCCGGTGCGCATGTATCTGCGCAAGATGGGCAGCGTTGCGCTGCTCACCCGGGAAGGCGAGGTCGAGATCGCCAAGCGCATCGAGGAAGGCGAGAACGAGGTACTGGCCGCCATCCTCAACAGCCCGGTGGCCGTGCGCGAGATCATCGAGATCGGCGAGAAACTCCGCAACCACAAGATCCGCGTCAAGGACATCGTGCGCGACGCGGAGGACGAGGAGCACGAATTCGACGAGGAGGAAGCGGACCGGCGCATCATCCGCCTCATCGATCGCGTCAAGCGCATCGAGAAGAAGAACGCGGACTCGAGCGAGGAACGAAAGAACGCTGACGAGGCGCGCCGGAAGAAGATCGACAAGCTTCTGGGTGACAACAAGAAGGAGCTTGTCAAGACGCTCCAGGAGATGCGCCTCAACAAGAAGACGATCGACAAGATCGTCGCGAAGTTGAAGACGATGATCGAGCGGGTCCAGCGCGCCCAGGGCAAGGCGCTGGAGCTGGAGCGCCAGAGCGGCACGACCAAGACCCAGCTGAAGAAGCTGGTGCGCGACGCCAAGGAGGACCCGCACGCGAAGAAGGAGCTTGCCCAGAAGCTCGGCGTGAAGCAGGTCCACGTGGAGGACGTCGCCCAGGCACTGAAGAACGCACAGAAGGGCGTCAAGAAGGTCGAGGAAGAGCTCAAGATCGACGTCACCGAGATGCTCCGGACCTACGAGGCGATCCGCGCCGGCGAGCGCAGGGCCGAGAAGGCGAAGGCCGAGCTGGTCGAGGCGAACCTCAGGTTGGTGGTGTCGATCGCCAAGAAGTACACGAACCGCGGCCTGCAGTTCCTGGACCTGATCCAGGAGGGCAACATCGGCCTGATGAAGGCGGTCGACAAGTTCGAGTACAAGCGCGGCTACAAGTTCAGCACCTACGCCACGTGGTGGATCCGCCAGGCCATCACTCGCGCCATTGCCGATCAGGCGCGCACTATCCGCATTCCGGTGCACATGATCGAGACGATCAACAAGCTCATCCGCACGTCGCGCTATCTCGTGCAGGAGTTCGGGCGGGAGCCGACTCCCGAGGAGATCGCCGAGAAGATGGAGCTTCCGCTCGACAAAGTGCGCAAGGTGCTGAAGATCGCCAAGGAGCCGATCAGCCTGGAAACGCCCATCGGCGAAGAAGAGGACAGCCACCTCGGCGACTTCATCGAGGACAAGAGCGTCATCAGCCCCGCCGACGCGGTCATCAACATGAACCTCTCCGAGCAGACGCGGAAGGTGCTCAAGACGCTGACGCCGCGCGAAGAGAAGGTGCTGCGCATGCGCTTCGGCATCGGCGAAAAGAGCGATCACACGCTGGAAGAGGTCGGTCAGGACTTCGAGGTCACGCGCGAGCGTATCCGCCAGATCGAAGCCAAGGCGCTCCGCAAGCTTCGTCACCCCAGCCGCAGCAAGCAGCTGAAGAGCTTCATCGACAGCTGAGCCTCCGGGAGCAGCACAGGCCAGGCTCGCCAAGTGGCTCGAGCGGCATCGATCCTCGTCGCAGGCGCACTGGCACTGGGCTGCGCCAGGGAGACGCGCGCACCAAAGCCGCCAGCTGCGGCCACAGCCCGCGCGCCCTCGACCGGATCGGCGTCGCCGCCAGCCGCGCCCAGCGCTGGCCGGGCTGCCGCCATCGACGGCGGTGCCGACGCGAAAGAGCCCGACTCGCTTCTCGAAGTGCGCGTCTCGGGTCCAGAGAAGGGGCTCACCGACCTGTGCGGCTCGGGGTGCAGGGTCGCGCGCACGCTGCCGACGATCGCCCCGTTCAGGAAGATGATGCTGGCGGTGGGCAGCGACCCGCTGAACCCCCAGAACGTGAAGGTGAAGACCACACACATCGTCCTGGAGGCAGATGACGGCTGGTACGGCGCCGTGGTCCTGCGGGTGGGCAGCGGCACCCAGGACCTGGAGATGGTCAATCCCCCGAACTCGGGGATGCCGCCCTTCGGTCACATGCATCGACCGGTCCACTACAGCGGGCAGATCCATCGCGTGCGGGAAATCGAGGATCGGGCCACAAGGCAGAAGCTGGTGGCCGTCGAGCTCACACGATCCGACGGCCTGCCGTTCGACGTGCTGCTGCTTTGCGGCGCGGCTCGGGACGGGCAGCCCGCGTGCGGCGAGCTACGGAGCGAATCCCCGCTCTCCGGCTACACGCTGACGAACGGCGTCCTGGACGTGACGTGGCAGGGCGGCGAGAGCGCGCAGTTCGTCGTGTTCTGGCGCGACGAGTGATTCAATTGTCTTTCGCGCCGAGACAGATCCAGTCGTAGATCGTTTGCATCTGGGCCGGCGAAAGAGGCGCGGCGTTCTTCGGCATGGGCACGCCCATGCACATGCCGTGGCCCCGAAGCTTGTGCACCAGGTAGCTGTCGTCGGGCGAGCCCGGCACGACCAGCGGGCGGCCATCGCAGCACTCGCGCGAGTGCGCGCCAGTGACCGCCGCGTAGTCGCCCCAGCCGCTGGAGCCGTGGCACACCTCGCCCGCGCAGCTGCTGGACAGGATCGGCGCGACGTCGGTCGAGAAGCTGACCGATGTCTGCGAAGGCGTGCAGCCCGCTTCAGCCCCGCCCTGCCCCGCGTCCACGCACTGGATGCCGGCATCGAGAAGGAAGCCGCCCGAGCCCGCTGCACCGGAGTCGCCCGGCGGCTTGTGCGCCCCGCGCGCCGGCGAGCTGCTACACGCAACCGCGAGCAACGCGAAAGCCGGGAAGAAGGAAATACGCATCTCTCCAGGAAGCGTTGGCTTCGACCGGTTATGCCCGGGCAGTCGCTTCCGCTTCACGATACGCCATCGTGGCAGCAGCCGTCCCAACCGGGCAGGGCGGTTGGCCGGCGTGGCCAAAGCCAGGCACTTGTGGAATGCTCTGGCAGCGGATGGCCGGGCGCGGGCTTTCGCGCGCGCGGAGGAAATGCTCGCATGACTCGTCGCTTGCACGTTTTGCTGGAAAGAGCCTTCGTCCTTTCGCTGCTAGTACCGGCCGGGCTCGCTGGCTGCAGTAGCTCGACCAACGTCATCAATACCGGGGGTTCCGGCGGCCAGAATCCCGACGCGGCCGCGGGCAGCGGGGGCGTCGACGCGAGCGGCGCGGGCGGGGCTAGCGCCACCGGCGGAACGAGCGGAAGCAGCGGGACCGGCGGCAGCGGGGGCGTCGACGCGAGCGGCGGCATGGGCGGCACTGCCGGTGGCGGCAACAGCGGTAATGTCAACGGCGGCGGCGGCGGCAACGTCGACGGCGGCGACTGACGCGGGACGCGGGATCGCGCGGAGCATCACCTTCGCGCCGTAGGTCCAGGACCCGCCGGAGCCAGAGGAAGGGGAAGCAAGATGTGGAATCGTGGTTCGACCCTGGTTGCGACCGCGGCGGCGCTGTTCAGCCTGGAGATGTGGTCCGCGTGCTCCTCGTCGCACGGCACGGGCGGCAGCAGCGGCGATGCGAGCGCCGGCGCGGCGGGGTCGTCGGGGAACGCAGGTGCATCCGGCAGCGCCGGAGCGGGCGGCTCCGCGGGCAGCGCCGGAGCGGGCG
This sequence comes from uncultured delta proteobacterium, assembly GCA_963826085.1. Lineage (GTDB taxonomy): Bacteria > Myxococcota_A > Polyangia > Polyangiales > Polyangiaceae > CAWDXG01. The sequence goes on from CAWGVN010000004.1 coordinate 381,089, forward strand.
GCTCGGCGGGCAGCGCCGGAGCGGGCGGCTCGGCGGGCAGCGCCGGAGCGGGCGGCTCGGCGGGCAGCGCAGGAGCGGGCGGCTCGGCGGGCAGCGCCGGAGCGGGCGGCTCGGCGGGCAGCGCCGGAACCGGTGGCAGCGGCGGTTCGGTGCTCGAGTACCACAACTCGCCTACCCGTGACGGGCTGTACGTCGATCCGTTGATCACGAAGAACAAGGCGAAGACCACGCACAGGGACGCGACGTTCAACGCCTCGCTCAATGGTCCGACGTACGCCCAGCCCCTGTACTTTGCTGGCGGCCCCGGCGGAAAGGATCTGGTGATCGTCTCCACGGAGCAAAACGACGTGACTGCCTTCGACGCGGCCGACGGCAGCGTGGTCTGGCAGAAGCACCTCGCCACGCCGGTGCCCAGGAACCGACTGCCCTGCGGCAATATCGACCCGCTTGGCATCACCGGTGCCGGCGTCATCGATCCGGCGACCCGCCGCCTGTTTGTCGATGCGATGACCACGCCCGACGGCGGAACCACCAAGAAGCATATGGTGTACGCACTGTCGATCAATACCGGAGCCGTCGTGAGCGGGTGGCCCGTCGACATCTCGGCGAAGGTCAAGGACGGCAATCTCGCGTTCGATTCCAGCGTGCAGAACGAGCGCGGCGCGCTCACCATCATGAACGGCACTGTCTACGTCCCGTACGGCGGTCACTACGGCGACTGCGGCACGTATCACGGCTGGGTCGTCGGCATCCCGATGAACAATCCGGGGGCGCCCAAGGGCTGGGCCACGCGGGCCGTCGGCGGGGGCATCTGGTCTCCGGTCGGCGTCTCGTCCGACGGCACCTCGCTGTTCGTCGCCACGGGCAACACCTTCGGCGCAACCAACTGGAGCGACGGCGAAGCCGTGATCCGCCTCGGCGCGGGCCCCGCCTACAGCCAGCAGCCCGCCGATTACTTCGCGCCGTCCGACTGGCAGAGTCTGGACGGCTCGGACACGGACATCGGCAGTTCCGGCGCCGTGCTGGTCGACGCGCCAGGCGCCACGCCATCCAAGCTCGCCGTCGCCATGGGCAAGAACGGCGTGGCCTACCTGTTGAACCGCAACAACCTTGGCGGCATCGGCACCGGCGACGGGACGACCGGAGAAGGCGTAGCGAGCGCGCGGGTGGCCAACGGCACGTTGATCCAGGGCGAGATCGCCTACACGACGTCGCAGGGGACCTACATCGTGTTCAACGGCAGCGTGATCAACTGCCCCGGTTCCAACGGCGACCTCGGCGCGTTGCGCATCAGCAAGACTTCGCCCCCGCAGATCAGCGTGGCGTGGTGCGCCAACGAGGGCGGCGGTGGCTCGCCCATCGTGACGACCACCAACGGCCAAGCCAACGCCGTGGTGTGGGGTCTCGGGGCTGGCAGCAGCGATCGCCTGACCGCGTTCGACGGCGACACCGGTCAGGTGCTGTTCGACGGTACCGGAGCGCAAAACACGATGCAGAACCTCCGCCGCTACCAGACGCCGATCGCCGCCAAGGGGCGCATCTTCGTCGCGGGCGACGACACGTTGTACGCCTTCACAACGCAGTAGCTACTCGAGACTGAGCTCCTCGGGGTGGAGAGCGAGCGGGCCCTGCCCACCGGTACCGAGCCGGACTGACGCGCTCCGCCGCCTACTGGCACTGGCCGTTGACGCAGGTCTGGTTCGAGTCGCAGGCGTGTCCGCAGGCGCCGCAGTTGTTGGCGTCGTTCTGGAGGTCCTGGCAACCGCCCGGCGTCTGGCAGCACGTTTCGCCGGCCTGGCACGCCGCGTTGCCGTTGCACGAGCAGAACGTCGTTGCCCTGGTTGTTGATGCACACCTCGCCTGCCTGGCAGGTCGTTCCACCGCAGGAGCAGAGGTGGCTGGTCGTGTCGCACTGACCGTTGACCCCGCCGCCCTGATTGCACTGGTTGCTGTTCGTGCAACCGCAGATGCTGTCCGTACAGCTGAAGCCGTTGGAGGCGCCCTGCTGCTGGCAGTTGTTGTCGCAGCTGCCGCAGTGTCTGGTCGAATTCGTGAGATGCGTTTCGCAGCCGTTGTCTTGCCCTGTGCTTGGCTGCCAGCAGTCGCCGTAGCCGGCTTCGCAGACAGGCTCGCACGTCCCCGCGTTGCAGGTCGTCGAGGACGTGTGCTGCGTGCCGCATGCCCGACCACACGAGCCGCAATCGCTCGTCGTGTCGAGCGCTTGTTCGCAGCCGTCGGCCGCGCTGTTGTTGCAGTCGTCGTAGCCGGTATCGCAGCTCGCGACCGCACAGGCGCCTTGACTGCAGCTCGCGGTCGCGTGGGCGAGTGCGCACGCCGCGCATCCGCTCGGCCCGCAGCCGTACTTCGGATTGTTCTGCGAGACGCAGCCGTTGTTGCACATCTTCTGGTTGCCGGCGCAGCCCGACGACCCGCCGGTGCCCGCTGTGCCGCCCGTCGCGCCGGTACCGCCCGTCGCGCCGCTGCCGCCCGTCGCGCCGCTGCCGCCCGTCGCGCCCGTGCCACCCGTCGCGCCCGTGCCGCCCGTCGCGCCCGTGCCGCCCGTCGCGCCGCTGCCCCCCATCGCTCCCGTGCCGCCGGTGCCGCTGCCTGCCGTGCCGCCCGAGCCGGCGCTCGCTCCGCCACCGGCGTCCTTGTTGAAATCGAAGGAGCTGTAGTCGTGGGTGCACGCCACCATCAAGAGCGGAAGCCCGAACACCACCGCGCGCGAAAGACGGAAAGGCAACATGGCCGCAGTATACATCGAGGCGGCCGACGCCGGAAACCGCGATGCCGGCGCAGCGCCACGGCAGCGGCCATGCTAGGTCCGCCCTGTGGGACCTGAGCCGCTCGCGGAAGACCAGGCAGCGGAGCGCGCACTCGCGCTCTCCGATCCGGCCGAACGCCGGCGGGCCGTCAAGGCGCTCGGATCGGTGCAGTCGCTGATCCGGGTCGTGCTCGCCAGCACAGACGTTGAGATCGCAAGGCTGGCGCTCCGCAGACTCGACGAGCCCCGGGCCCTCGGCGAGGTGGCACGTCAGGCGTCGGCTCGCGCCATCGCACAGCTGGCAGTCGCCCGACTCGATGACGACCAGACCCTGTTCGAGGTCGCGCGCGGGGCGCGCGACCAGATCGTCGCCAAGGCAGCCGCCAAGAAGATCAACGACGAAGCGCTGCTGGCGGAGCTTTGCCGCTCGTCGGCGCACCCCCTGGTAAGCGAAACCGCGGTCAAGCGGCTCAGCGATCGGCGGCTTGTCTCCGGCGTGCTGCAGGAGAGTGACAGTGCCGAGGTGCGCCGCCGCGCCGTCGACAGGACCGACGACCAGGACGAGCTCGCGCGGCTCGCTTGCCGCGACGCGGACGCCGACGTACGCGCGGCGGCGCTTGCCAAACTGGTGCGCGAGCGAGCCATCGCGCGCGTCGCGCGGGAGAGCGAGTTCAGCCACACGCGGCGCGAGGCCACCCTGCGCGTGAAGAACGGTGTCGTCCGCGCAGAGATCGCGCTTCACGATACGGATCCGGGCGTGCAGAAGGCAGCGCTCGCGCGCCTCGGCAACGTGCGGCTGCTGGAGCAGGTCGCGCGTGAAGCTGACTCCCCCGAGGCACGGGCACTGGCGGTGCGGCGACTGCGCGAGGTTTCGTCCGCTCCGCCGCGCGGCAAGAAGCGCAACCGCCGCGACCGCAACAAGGCCCCCGACACGACCTGGATCCCGGAGCTGACCCAGTCGGACGAATCCTGGCAGGTGCGCCGCGAAGCGCTCCGCCAGGTCAAGGACCAGTCGACGCTGGTCCGCCTGTCGCGCGAGGATCCGGCCTGGCAGGTGCGCGAAGCCGCGGTACGCCGCGTACGCGACCAGGCCACCCTCAGGAACCGCGCGCAGTGGGACAAGGTCTGGCAGGTGCGTCGTGCCGCGGTGGATCGCGTCAAGAGCCAGGAGCTGATCGCCCATCGAGCGCGCGGCGACGAGGCCTGGCAGGTGAGGCTCGCCGCCGTGCGCCGGACGGAGGATCCGGCCGTGCTCGCCAATCGCGCGCTGTACGACGACTCGATGGAAGTGCGGCTGGCAGCCGTGGCCAGGCTGGACGATCCGATCGTGCTGCGACAGCTGTCGCGGGAAGCGGACGAGGACGCGCTGCGCGAAGCGGCCGGGCAGCGCCTGGGCGAGCTCGAGTAGGGCAGCGATCGGAAATCGCGCGGCCGGACGCGTCTGTGGGGTGCGACCCGGCGCGGAAAACGGCGAAGGAGCCCATGGCACGCCTCGTGCTCGAGCGCAGTGCATGGCCCGAATCGAAACCACCGCACATCCCCTCGAACACGACGGCTGGCGCGAAGGGCGCCCCGTCGAGGACCCCGCCAAGACCAAGCGCTGGGGCATCGTCGCCGCCAAGCCGAGCGAATACCTGGTCCACGTGCGCCGAGGCAGGCTCAGGCAGAAGAGCTCGGGCCAGGGCGCGAGCTGCTTCAAGCTGCCGTGGGACTCGGTCGCGATCGTACCCACGTCAATACAGCGGATCGCGTTCCGCGCCGACCAGGTGACGCGAGAAAAGGTCGGTGTCGAGGTCTCGGGGCTTGCGGTCTACCGCATCGTCGAACCGCTGGTCGCCTACCGCGTGCTGAACTTCAGCTATCCGGAGCGCGCGCAGCAGAAACTCGAGCAGACGCTGTCGGAGATGTGCGTCGGCGCCACGCGACGGCTGGTCGCCAACCTTGGTGTGGAGGAGTGCCTGCAGAAGCGCAAGGAGGCGCTGGCCGACGAGCTGCTGCGCGAGATCTCGCCCGTTGTCGGCGGCCAGGGCGGCCTCGACGACTGGACGGGCAAGGGCTGGGGCGTAGTGCTCGACACGATCGAGATCCAGGAGGTGCGCGTGCTGTCGGGGACGGTGTTCGGCGCGATGCAGGCGCCGTTTCGCGCCGCGCTCGACCGCACCGCGCGCGAGGCGCGCGCCGAGGCGGACCAGGCGGTCGCCACGCGCGAAGCCGCCGCTGGGCGCGAGGTCGAACAGGCCCGGATCGCCGCCGAAGCCGCCGTCCGCGAGCACCGGACCCAGGTCGAGCGGCGCGAAGCCGAGACCCGGACGCGCGACGCCGTGTTCCGCCGCGAGCTCGAGATGCGCGAGGCCCAGGCGGAGATCGACGCGCACGCCATCCGCGCCCAGGCCCTGGAGCGCCGGGCGGAGCTCGAGCGTGTGGAGCTCGAGGCATCGCTCGCCCGCCGTCGCGCCGAGACGGAACTTTCGCGCCTGGAAGGACAGACGCGCGCCGAGGTCGCACTGGCCGCGGCGCGCGCCGAGCGCGAAGCCCTCGAAGGCAAGGCGCGCTACGCCATCGCCCAGCGGTTGCCGGACCTGGCCGCCGCCGTGGGACAGCGCGTCGGCGAAGTGAAGGTCGTGCAGATCGGTGGCACCGAGGGGGCTTTCGGATCGATCGCACAGGCGGTGCGCTCGGTGGTCGATCTGGCGAAGACCGCGTGATGCGGCGCGCTCGTGGATTGCGGTCCGTCCAGGTTTGGCGGACAATAGTCACATGGCTCGCCTGGGCAGTCTTGCGGTCGGTGTGCTGGTAGCGCTCGGCGCCGCGGCCGCCGCGTCCTGCGGCGGGCACACCTCGGTCAGCTTTTCCCACCAGGACGCTTCCACCGACGCAACAAGCGGCGGAACGGGCGGGGTCGGCGCCACCGGGGGCACGGGCGCCACCGCCGCAACAGGCGGAACGGGCGCGACCGGCGGTACCGGCGCCACGGGCGGGACCGGTGCCACCGGAGGCTTCGGCGGCGCTCCGGATCCCTGCGCCGGCGTGACGTGCAATGCGCCCGCCAGTTGCCTCAACGGCAAGTGCTGGTGTCCAAACGGTGATCACTACTGCGGCGGCGCTTGCGTGAACACGCAGACAGACCTCATGAACTGTGGCTCGTGCGGCAACGCGTGCGGCGCGGGCGCCGACTGCGTCGCCGGTCATTGCCAGGCACAGGGCTCGTGCAATGTCGCGTTCTGCCCGAGTGCGGGCTACGGCACACCTTGCTGCATGACGCCCAACGGCCCCTGCGGCACCGACTACGGCTTCGGCTGCATCAGCGGGTTCCCGCAGGACGCCGGGCCCTGAGCGGTCAGCACGCCTTCGACCGCGAAGTGTGGCCGCCCATGGCGCGCTACTGCACCGGAGGCGGCACCGTGGCGCAGCCGAGCTGGATATCGATCGACCCGCCAGAACCCTGTACGGTGTTGCAGGACGCGGGGCAGAGGATGATCTTCGTCGGTTTGGTCTGGTTGTCGTAATACCAGCCGCCCTTGGTGGTGCAGTTCGAGGCGCCGCCGACGTTGTAGAGCAGCTGACCCTGGCCGCCCTTCGGCGTGTAGACCACGTTGACCTGGTTGGGGTTGATCGTACCGCCGCCCGACGGCTTCGGAAGCAGGTACTCGCAGCCCAGAGCCTGGCCGCGGATCTTGTTCATCGCGTCGAGGAAGTCCTGGCCGGCGGTTGCGCTGCTCACGATGATGGCGCCGGTGGAGCCGGAGCCGCCCGCCTGGGCGATCTGGTTCAGACCGCTGACGTTGCCGATGCCGATCACGAACGTCATCACCGACGGCGTCGAAGTGAACGCTGCCTGGGCCACGTTGGCCACTGCGCCGACAGTGCTGTTGCAGTCGTTCGGGTCGCCGTCGGTCGCCAGCACGATGATGACCTTGTGGTCCGGGTGTTGCTTCGCGTAGGCCGTCGTGGCTTGCCCGGCGCTCTGCATGGCAGGCACCGTAGGCGTCCCGCCGTTGGGGCTCACGCCGTTCATGGCGCTGATGATCTGCGGAGCGACGCCGGGAAGCGTCTGGATCGTCACGGCCGGAGGCAGGTACGTCTGGGGGTTGCACTCTCCGCCACCGAACGGGCCGCCCAGCGGGAAGAACTGGATCCCGACGCCGATGCCGGCGACCTGCGGCCCGGCGTTGACGAACGACGTGATTGCGCTCTTGACGCCGCTCCAGCTGGAACCGGCCATCGATCCCGACTTGTCCATCATGATGTACATGTCGAGCGGGACCTGCTTGCCGTCGTTGTGCGTGGCCGCACAGGCGTCGCCGATATTGTTGCCGCCGCTGCCGCCGCTGTTGGACGAGCCGCCCAGGTTGATACCGGCGCCGCTGCCGCCGCTGTTCGAACCGCCGAAGCCGGTGCCGTTGGCGCTGCCTCCAGAAGAAGAACCGTTCCCGCTTCCACCGGAATTGTGACCGCCGCCGATGATGCTGTTGTCGTTCGATGCGCTGCACGCCAATGCAAGCGCCGCCGCAACGCCGGAAATGAGTGCTCCCTGGAAAAGCCTAGTCGTCAAGCGCGCCATGCCGCTAGACTAACTCGTTTCACCCCGCGGCACAGCATCCGTCATGCGCCTTTGGGTGCGCTCGCCGTCCGATCCATTTGCGCCTTGCGGCATGCCGCGACGTGCCGGCGCACTGCGTCGGGTCGCCAATGTCGGCGAGCTCCCTACCTTTGCCTACACGTTGTGCGGCGGATTGCCAGGGGAAAGCCGCTACTTGGGCAGCATGTCGATCGCAAGTCCGCCGGCGGCGCGGGTCGTCCAGTACACGCCGTGCGCGTCCGTCGTGAGGGACGAGGCGTCGAGCTGATGGCGCGCCAGCAACTCGGGCAACGATGCCGCGCCCACCTGCAGCCGCTGCACCCTCAGAACGTCCGCGTCGCGATCGCCCGCGAGGAAGTACAGATAACCTCCATCGAACGCCAGGTCCCGCGTCGCGCTGCCGCGCTTCGCGAACTGGTGCAGCTTGCCGCTCTTGCGATCGATTCCGAGAACCCGCACGCCTGCCGGGTAGTAGATCCAGTCCGGGTCGATCGCGAGCGACTTCGGGCACACCATGCGGTAGCGGTGGGGCTTACAGCTCCCGCCGCTGCACGAATAGCCGACGATCACGCTCCCGGCGGCGCAACACACCACGCCGTCGCCGTCACCGGCAAACGCGCTCACTGGCCCGTGGCAGTCGACCGGCGCCGGGTGCTTGTCGAGCAGCGTGGCGTCGAGGGGCGCAACGGTGACGCCGTCCGGCTTGCTGCCAACGCCTTTCGCGCGCGCCGCCCAGGCCACGAAGTTGCCCGATCCGTCCACGACCAGATCGGACGGCTTGGGCAGGGTCGCAATGGCCACGGGCGCACCACCGCTGATGCGCGCTGCCCACACCTGAGCGGGTCGGTCGGTGGACCACACGACCACGTCGCGGCCGACCGCAAGATCGACCAGCCCCGAGACATGCTCGGCGACGACCCTGCTGTTTCCGCTCGCCGCCACGCCACGGATCTGGTGTTCCCTATCGTCCCAGAAGTAGAGCCCGCCACCGGCCGCGGCGACGTGTTCGGCCGCCTGTACGGTGGTCAGGACCTTCGGCTCGCACAGGCCGTCACCGCAGCGCGTCCCGGTGCAGACGCGGTCGCACCGACCGCAGTGCTGCGGGTCCTTGTCGAGGTCCGTCTCGCAACCGTCGTCGGGCTTCTTGTTGCAGTCGCCGAAGTGCGCTTTGCAGGCGACATTGCACGTGCCATGCGCGCACACGACCTTGGCCGTACCGGCGCGCGAGCAGACCTTGCCGCAATCCCCGCAGTTGTCCGGGTCGGAATCGACGTCGACCTCGCAACCGTTGTCCGCGTTGCCGTCGCAGTCGAGACGCCCCGGCGTCAGGCAAGCGAGCACCCGGCATTGTCCGCCCCGGCACGTGGATTCGAGCTTGCCGGTCGGACACGGATGCCCGCAGGCGCCGCAATCCAACGCCGACGTGCCGAGATCCGTCTCGCAGCCGTCGAGCGCCCGGCGATTGCAGTCCGCGCGGCCCGCCGGACACGAAAGCGGCCAGGGCACGAAGCGCGCAACACCCGCCGAAGCGCCCCCGACGAACACCAGCCCGACGAGCGCGAAGCCGATGCGACGCGGCCAGGGGCGCGGCGCGGGCGGTGCGGGCGTCGATTCCGGTTCCGGAACGTCCAGCCCGGCAGCCGTCCTCAGGTCGTTCCACCACCGGAGCACCGACGGAGGGCGGTCGAACTGATCGACCGCCAGCGCCTTTTCAAACAGCGCTTCCACCTCGTCGCTCACGTCGGCGCCGCGCGTACGCGGCGTGGGACGGACATCGGGGTTGGCCGTACAGTACGCCAGCGCCTCCGGCGTCGTGCCCTCGAGCGGCGGCTGGAGCGTCAACGCCTCGACCAGCGACAGCGCCAGCGTGTACAGGTCCGTCAGCTCGGACAGCTCGCCGTAGCGCTCGCGGTCGTAGTGCTCGGGCGCCGAATAGTCCGGGCTTCCGGCATAGAGCGTTCCGGTCACGGCCTGCACGGTCAGCGACGACTCGATGGCCTTGGCAAAGCCGAAGTCGATGAGCTTCGCGTGGGGGCTGCCGTCCTCGCGCTGCTCGATCAGGAAGTTCCGCGGATTGACGTCGCGGTGGATGATGCCGTTCGCGTGGGCAACGTCGAGCCCGCGCGCGATCGGCTCGAGCAGCTCGAGCACTTCAGGCAACGTGAAGGGCCGGTTCTCTTCGCGGCGACGCTCGAGCTCTGCGTTGAAGGTGTGACCCTCCAGCCAATCGACCACCATGTACGGCCGCTCGACGCCGTCGCTGGGACAGCGTGCGCGCCCCACGTCGTACGCGCGCAGGATGTCCTCCGAACGCAGCTGGCTCAGGATCTGCGCCTCGCGGAGAAACAACTGCTCCAGCGTCTCGCGTGCGCCTTCGCTCACCGCCTCCGGGGTCAGCACCTTGATCGCGACCTGGTTGTGCAGCGTCTCGTGCTGGCCGCGGTAGACCAGCGCCACCCCGCCCATGCTGGCGATCTCGCGCACCTCGTACGGGCCGAGCTTCTGCCCGACGAGCTCGAGGTAGTCCTGAACCAGGAAACCGGGCACGACCGCCGAGTCTTTCCCGCCGCGACCGGGAAGCACAAGCCCGGATCGATCCGGCCGGCCGCCGGCCCTGCGCCCCGGCACCTACATTCTCCGACCGGCAGGCAGGGTGGATGCTATGACTCCGCTCCGGCCTGGACCGCGGAGAAACGTGTGAGCTCGTACCTGCTTTCGGTCTTGCTGGGGGTGATCGAGGGGCTGACGGAGTTTCTGCCGGTCAGCTCCACCGCGCACCTACGCATCGTCGAGGGCTGGCTCGGTATCGCGCTGTCGGATCCGTACTGGAAGATGTTCTCGGTCGTGATCCAGCTCGGCGCGATACTGTGTCTGCCGATCTACTTCCGCACGCGGCTGTGGAAGTTCTTTTCCACCTTCCCGCGTGGAGAGAGCGGCAACGCCAGCTTCTGGAAGCATCCCCTCACGCTCACGAGCATCGCGTTCCTGGTGACCGCGGTGCCGGCGCTGCTTCTGACCAAGGTGATCGGCAAGAATCTGGGCAGCCTGCTGGTGATGAGCGTGTCGCTGATAGTCGGAGGCGTCGTCATGTGGGGCGTCGACGTGAAGTACGGCGAGCGAAAGGGCGGGGCGGTCCCCAATGCCCCGCTTCCGGAGGAGCGGACTCTGACCGTCGAACAGATGAGTCCCGGGCAAGCGGCGTGGGTCGGCTTCTGCCAGATCTTCTCCGCGGTATTCCCGGGCACTTCACGATCGATGGCGACTATCGCCGGCGGCCAGCTTGCGGGCATGACGCGCCCGGCCGCGCTGGAGTTCTCGTTCCTGCTGTCCATACCGACGATGGTGGCGGCAACCGGCTACGACCTGTTCAAGTCGCTGCGTCATCGCGAGGGTGCGCTCGGCAGCGGGCCGCACGACCTGCATGGCTGGATCGTGCTCGGGATCGGCTTTTTCGTTTCGTTCGTGGTGGCGTACGTGGTGGTGGCGTGGTTCATGCGCTGGGTGCGCACGCGCGGCTTCGTTCCGTTCGCCATCTACCGCATTGCGTTCGGCGCGCTGGTGCTCGGACTGCTGCTGTCAGGCGCGTCGCGGCCCGGCGCGACTGCGGCGCCGGCTCCGTCCGCTGCAGCGACGGTCCGACGCTGACGGGGCGCGCCGCGAACGGGCAGAGCGCGTCTGACGACAACGTCCTCTTCCATCGGAGCCGCGGCGGTGCTTCCATCGCGGCCGAAGTGGCGCGAGTGCTCCCCACCGCTCTGGCTGTGCCGAGCCGGATCCCGCCGGGCCGAGGTGTGGCGTGAGGCGCGGCGCGCTGCGGGCAACCTCGAGATCGCGTCTGGTCCTGACCCTGCAGCTCGTCGGCACGGCCGCCGCACTTCTGGGGGTTTTTGGGGTCCTGCGACAGGCGCCGACTTCCCTGCCCTTCGGCGCCGCTTCGAGAAGCTTCGCCGCCGCAGCGGTGACGCTGACGTTCTTCCTCGCCGCGGCATCCGCTCCGTTCTGCCAGGTGCGCCTGCCCGGTGGTCCTCTTGCAGAGTGGCGTGCCGCGCTCCGCCGTGCTCCCGCCATCGGGCTGTCGCTGGCGCCGCTGGCATTGCTTCCGCTGTGGCATGGGCCGGCGCGCGCGGTCGTCGCGATCGCTGCATTCGCAGCGTACGTCGCGGGCGCCGGCCAATCGACGCTCAAGGCGCGGCGTTCCAGCCGCGGGCACCCCTTCGGCCCCTGGGAGGTCGCGCTGCTCGGCTTCTGCGTGTTCATCACGGTCGTCTACGTGCAGATTGGGCTGCGCGCGCGCGGCAATTTCCAGAACGACTCGGCCTACTACTACGGCGTCGCGCGCCACATCGTGCTTTCGGGCCGCTTCGAGGAACCGATCGTCTGGCACTTCCTGCGCATTCCCCCGCACGTGCCGACGGCTCCGTTCGACTACTGGGGCGGTCTCACCTCGATGGTGCTGGTGCCGGTGTTGTGGCTGTTCGGACCGAGTCAGCACGTGGCGAACACCGTCATGGCGTGCATCTCGGCGGCGTCGGTGCTGGTGTTCTGGTATCTGGTCGCCGTTCGCCGTCTGGTGCGGAGCCCGATTGCCGGTGCGGTGCTGGTCGTCGCTTTCGCACTTGCGCCCGCCCTCGCCGACTATCGCTTCGACGCCGAGAGCATCCCTCTCTTCCAGCTGCTCGTGCTGTCGATCCTCGTCGCGGCGGGCCGTGGCAGATGGGTGCTCGCGTCGGTGCTGGCGGCGCTCGCGTACTACGCCCGCCCGACGGGCGTGATCCTGGCGCTCTCCGTCTGGGCATGGGCGCTGTTCGAGAGCCGCCGCAACGGCACACTCCGGCGCGTCGCGGCAACCCAGCTCGTCCTCGCGGGGGTGACGTTCGGGTACGGGCTCGTGGAGTTCGGTTCGGCGCTCGGCGTCGCGCGACAAGCGGCCCGGCTGCACAACCAGATGGAGCTCTACTTCTTCCAGGGACGACCGCCGATGCACCTCCTGCACGCGCGGCTGGATCATTTCTATCTGGTGACGCGCGGCGGCGCCGTGCTGCAGACATTGCTCCAGATCGTCCCTGGCGGGAGTGTGCTCCTGCTGCTCGCCATCGCCGCGGGAGTCACGCCCTGGCTCGCGGGCTCCCGTTCGCCTTCGCGGGAGCGAGCGATCGTGTGGATGCTGGGGCTGCCGCTGGCGGTAGTGGTCGGCTTCGCGTCGGGCGGGGTCTACGTGCCGTGGCGAACGCTGCACCCGATGATCCCGCTCGTCATGCTGGCGGGCGGGCTGTCGCTCGACTTCTGGCTCGGCTGGATCTGGCGGCGCGATGCGCGGCGGCCGGCGCGCGCCGCGGCGGCCCTGCTGCTGCTGGGCGTGACCGGCGCTGCCACGCTGCGAACGGTCGCACTCTACGGCGACCGCGAGCTGGCTCCCCTGCGATCGGCGGAGACCGCCCTGCAGACGCTCGACCCCGTGCTCGGGGGGCAGACTGTGGCCAGCAATATTCCCTGGTACGTGATCGCGAACACGAGCAGCGCCGCGATCAGCATCCCGCACGACGGTCCCCGGGCGATCGCGGACGCAATCCGGAAGTACCACGTCAAGTGGGTCCTGATCGCGGGCAGGCCGACGATGATGGGCAAGTCCGCTCCAATCATCAAGGAGATGGCGAAAGCGAACGTGACGCTGGGGCAGTATCACCTCGTTCGCGATTCCCGCGCGCGAGCGCTGCAGCTTTTCAGAGTGGAGCCGTGACGCGCGCCTGGCTCGTCGCGATCTGCTTGTCCGGGTGTACGCGCTGTTCGCCGCGGGCACCGGCCGCGCGTCCCGGTGCACCCGCCGCGAGCGCGGCAGCTACGACCGCCGCGCCAGGGGCCTCGGCCTCCGGAGCGGCGGCGCCGACCCTCGCATCCGCCGGGAGCGCACTGCCGGCTCCGCGCATCGTGGCCCTCCCAGGAGGCGCGCCGGGGATCGGTTTCGACGACCTGGGCTACGCGCGAGCGCTGGGACGCGTACTCGTACCCGCCGGCCGCAGCGGGACGCTCGACCTGATCGATCCGGCGACATTCGCCGTGACCGCGGTGTCCGGTTTCAGCCGGCGGACTTGGTACGCGGGCGGGCACGACTTCAGCGTCACGTCGGCGGACGAAGCGCCCGGCGTCGTGTTCGCGATCGACCGCACGTCAAGCAAGCTCCGGACCGTGGACGCTTCGACGCTCGAGCTCGAGGCCTCGGCGAAGCTTGGCGCGGAGCCGGACTACGTCCGCTACGTCGCACCCACAGACGAGGTCTGGGTGACCGAGCCAGATGCGGACCGCATCGAGATCTTCCCCGCCAAAGCGCCGCGCCGCGCGCTGGGCGTGCTGCCCATCGACGGCGGACCCGAGTCGCTCGTTGTCGACGTGCCGCGCGGCGTTGCCTACACGCACCTCTGGCGCGGAATCACGCTCGAGCTCGACGTGAAGGCGCGCAAGGTCGTCGCCAGGTGGCCGAACGGGTGCACCGGCTCGCGGGGGATCGCGCTCGACCGGAGGCGCGGGCTCGTCTTCGTCGGCTGCGCGGAGGGCCGGGCGGTCGTGCTCGACGCCAGGACGGGCGCCCAGCTTTCATCGACGACGGTCGGAGCGGGCGTCGACATCATCGCCTACGCGCCCCGCCTGGCTCATCTCTACGTGCCGTCCGCCCGGACTGGCGCGCTGTCCATCCTCGGCGTGGGCCCGGCCGGCAGGCTCGCACCGCTCGGCAACGTGACCACGGCACAAGGCGCGCACTGCGTCACCGCCGACGACCGCCGCAACGCCTACGTGTGCGACCCGCATCACGGCCGCCTACTGGTCGTCCACGACCCGTATCCGGCGGCCGTCGCGAAGCCCTGACCGCCGTCTTCTACGGGCACAAACCACCGCAGAATCGGTCCCTTGCGCCGTGCCGGCCAGAGGTCAGCGCAGGCGTGCGACGAGCTTGACACACCCCCCGGAGCCAGTTAGACCATCCGCCCACTCTGCGGGAGTAACTCAGCGGTAGAGTGCGACCTTGCCAAGGTCGACGTCGAGGGTTCGAATCCCTTCTCCCGCTCCAGAGCCGGCTGCCCTTTCGGGTCGCCGGCTCTTTTGCTGTGCGCTGTTCGCTGCGCGGGCTACACCCGCTCGACTTCGACCACACCGCTAACCTTGGTCAGGGCCTTCATCACGGTCTTGAGCTGGTTCAGGTCCGAGACCTGGAAGGTGAAGATGTTGCAGGCGCGACCGTCGTCGCTGGCGCGGCAGTTGGCTTCGTTGATGTTGATCTTCTGTGCGCTGAAGGTCTGGCTCACGGTTGCCAGGATCCCCGGCTTGTTGGTCGTGGTGACCTTGAGCTGCACCGGTCGGTTGATTTTCGCCTTCGTGTCCCAGGTGACCTCGACGCGACGTTCCGGATCCGTGTCGAACGCCTTGATGCAGCCCCGGCGATGGATGGTCACGCCGCGGCCCCGCGTGATGAAGCCGATAATGGGATCGCCCGGCAGCGGGTTGCAGCACTTCGCGTAGCGCACCAGCACGTCATCGATACCGCTGACGCGGATGCCGCCCTGGTCGCGGCGCTTGACCCGCCTGACCAGCTGCTCGATACGCCCCGCCTTGAGCCCCGGCGGCGGAATCGAGTGACCGGACGGCTGACGCGCACCACCCAGCGTCTTGACGACTTCCTCGGCCGCCAGCTTGCCGTAGCCGATCGCGAGCAGAAGCTCTTCTTTGCTGCCAAGCCGGTGCGCCTCCGCAGCGCGCCGTACCTCGTCCGCGTTCTTGAGGAACTTGGTCAGGCTCATGCCGGCCGTGTGGAGCTCCGTCTCCAGCAGCTCGCGGCCCAGGTTGATGCTCTTCTCGCGCTGCTCGCTGCGGAGGAAGGCGCGGATGCGCGTGCGGGCCCGCGTGGTGGCCGTGAACTCCAGCCAGTCCTTGCTCGGCTGCTGAGACGGCGAGGTCATCACTTCCACCACGTCGCCGTTCTTGAGCTTGTAGCGCAGAGGCACGATCTGCCCATTGGCGCGCGCGCCGGAACAGTGGTGCCCGACCTCGGAGTGGATCGCGTAGGCGAAGTCGATAGGCGTCGCCCCGCGCGGGAACACGCGCACGTCGCCTTTCGGCGTGAAGACGTAGACCTCGTCCGGGAAAAGGTCGATCTTGACGCTCTCGAGGAACTCCGCCGGGTCTTTCAGGTTGCGCTGGTAGTCGGCTAGCTCGCGCAGCCAGGAGAACTTCTGCGCGTCCTCCGGGTCCACGCCGCCGGAGATCCGCTCCTTGTACTTCCAGTGCGCTGCGACGCCGTGTTCGGCGACGCGGTGCATCTCGTGCGTCCGGATCTGGATCTCGATACGCTGCCGCCCAGGCCCGATCACCGTCGTATGCAGCGACTGGTACATGTTCGGCTTGGGCAGCGCGATGTAGTCCTTGAAGCGCCCCGGGATGGGCGTCCACTTCGAGTGGATGACGCCGAGCGTGGCATAGCAGTCGGCCACCGACTCCACGCAGATGCGAAACGCGATGGTGTCGTACACCTGCTCGAAATCCACCTGCTGCGACTTCATCTTCCGGTGGATCGAGAAGACGTGCTTCGCCCGTCCGCTCACTTCGGCAGCAAACCCGTGCTCGGCCAGACGCGAGGTGATGGTGCGGCACACGCCCTCGATGTAGCGCTCGCGCTCCTTCTTCGACTTGGCCAGCTTGCCGACGATGTTGCGGTAGGCGTCCGGGTCCAGGAACTGGAACGAGAGATCCTCGAGCTCGCTCTTGATGCTCTGGATGCCGAGCCGGTTTGCAAGCGGCGCGTAGATCTCCATCGTCTCGCGGGCAATGCGCTCCTGGGCCTCCGGCTTCATGTGCTCGAGGGTGCGCATGTTGTCGAGGCGGTCGCACAGCTTGATGAGCAGGACGCGGATGTCCTGCGCCATCGCGATCACCATCTTGCGGAAGTTTTCCGCCTGCCGGTCCTCGCGCGAGGTGAAGTTGATCTTGCCGAGCTTGGTAACGCCATCGACCAGGGTGGCGACCTCGTGCCCGAACTCGCGCTCCATGTCCTCTACGGTGGCGAGCGTGTCCTCGACCACGTCGTGGAGCAGCCCCGCGCACACGCTGGCGGTGTCCAGCCGGAGGTCGGCGATGATGCCGGCCACGCTCGCGGGATGGACGAAATACGGATCTCCGCTCTTGCGGGTCTGCTCGCGATGCGCCCACTCCGAATAGCGGTAGGCCCGTTCGAGCAGCTCGATATCCGCGGCGGGGTGGTACCCGTGGACGCGGTCTACGATTTGTTCCAGTGCCAGCACACTCCGGGAGCCTGGCGCTATGGCCGGCACTGTGGAAACTAACACCGGGCCCCGGCACCCGCAATCGGGGGCGCCGGCCCGGACCGGCGCTTATTTATGCGCCGGCCGCTTTGGAGCCTGCCAAGGACAGACGTGATTCACCGGACGCCGACGCATGGGACGCCAGAAGGCACTGATGGACTCGGCGTGTACGTGCACTTTCCGTGGTGCCTGAGGAAGTGCCCGTATTGCGATTTCCTGAGCGTGGCCGCCGAACGCAGCGAGGTCCCGCACGCCCGCTATGCGTCGCAGGTGATCGCCGAGCTCGAGCGCCGGGCCGGAGAGCTCGCGGGGTCGCCGCTCGCCAGCGTGTTCTTTGGAGGCGGCACGCCGTCGCTGTGGGACCCGCGCGAGCTCGGCCGGGTGCTGTCCGCGATCCGCAGACAATTTCCCGCGGAGGACCCCGAAGTCACCGTGGAATGCAATCCGACCAGCTTCGACGAGGACCGCGCGCGGGCGCTGATGGACGCGGGCGTGGGGCGCGTGAGCATCGGCGTGCAGGGGCTCGACGAGGAGCGGCTGCGCTTCCTGGGGCGCCTGCACGATGTGGCCGGTGGCCTCGCTGCCGTGCGCGCGGCAGTACGCGCCGGCGTGCCGCGCGTCTCGGCGGATTCTGATCTTCGGCGTGGCCGGGCAGACGAGCGGCGACGCCGCAGACGAGGCGCGACGCGTTGCGGAGCTCGGCGTCACGCACCTCTCCGCGTACGCGCTCACTATCGAGCCGGGCACACAGTTCGGCGCGCTGGCAAAGAAGAACCGCCTACCCTTGCTGTCCGAGGACCAGGTAGCTGAGAGCTTCCTCGCGGTGGACGAGGCGCTCGGTGCGCTCGGCTTCGAGCACTACGAGATCAGCAACTTCGCGCGCGGGGGACACGTCGCCGAGCACAACCTCGGCTACTGGCGTGGTAATGACTACCTGGGGCTGGGTGCCGGAGCCTGGGGCACGCTGACTCCCGGAGGCGGTCGAGTGCGCTACCGCAATACGCCGTCGCCCGAGCGCTACCTCGAGACCGACTGGACAAGCGCAGACCTCGAGCGCGCCGCGAGCGAGCTGGAGCCACTATCGCCGGAGACCTCGCTCGCCGAACGCATCCTGCTCGGACTGCGCATGGCCGACGGAGTCGACCTCGCCGCGGCTGCCGCGAGCACGGGAGCGACCGCGTGGACCGCCGAGCGCGAGCGCGCCGCGGAGCGCCTGGTCGAACGCGGACGCCTTGCCCGCGAAGGCGATCGCATCTGGATCCCCCGCGAAGCCTGGCTCTTCGCAGACGGAACGATCAGCGAGCTGATCTAGGCAGGCGAGCGCGATTGCCGATCAGATGAGGGGGCCACACGAAGGCCGAAGGGCCGAAGGCCAACCCGAAGGGTTTGGGGGGCGAGCTCTGCTCATCGCGGCGCGCGCATCGAGCGCCAACACGACGCTCCACGCGCGGCGAGGTCTGGGACCGGTCACAGCCGAGCGCCCGCTGGATGGGCCACCCTCTGGGGCCCAGCACTCGACCCCAGAAACCTTCGGTCCTTCAGCCTTCGTGTGAAAGTCCCGGATCGTCCCACGAGGTCCGTGACGTGATCGTGGTCGAGAATCGTGACCGACGACTCAGGCGGCGACAACGCCGCGTTCGGCGATCCAGGCGTCGAGATCGGCGAGCGCGCGTTCGGCCATGGCGCGGTAGCGGGCGCGCTTCTTCAGCCGTTGGCCTTCCCACGGCGGCAGGTGCGAGAAGGTGATGTTCGACGGCTGGTAGCCCTCGGCGTTGCGCGACAGCTGTGTGAGCAGGCCGCCGTGCGCAGTCGTCGGCGGCGGCAGCGACGGCTCGCGTCCGGCACGCCGCTCGGCGATGAACCACGCCGCGAGCCAGCCGCCTGCGGCGCTCTCCACGTAGCCTTCGGTCCCGGTGATCTGCCCCGCGAAGTACAGACCCGGCGCGCCCTGGAGCTGCAGCGTGGGGTCGAGCAACGTCGGCGCCGCCAGGAACGTGTTGCGGTGCACCGCGCCGTAGCGCGAAAATTCCGCGTTCTCCAACCCTGGAATGGTGCGGAACACGCGCGCCTGGTCGCCCCAGGCCATGCGCGTCTGGAAGCCGACGAGGTTGTAGGCCGTGCCGGCCTCGTCTTCCTTGCGCAGCTGCACCACCGCCCAGGGCCGATGCCCCGTGCGCGGGTCGACGAGTCCCACCGGCTTCATTGGCCCAAACGAGAGCGTCTGCGGCCCGCGCTCCGCCATCACCTCGATCGGCAGGCAGCCCTCGAAGTAGCGCACGTCCTCGAATTCGCGAGGCTCGATCTTGCGCGCTGCGAGCACGTCCGCCACGAAGCGCTCGTACTGCTCCTTGTCGAGCGGGCAGTTGACGTACGCGCTCTGGTCCTCGTCGGTCTCGCCCTTGTTCCAGCGCGAGGCGCAAAACACCTTGTCCCAGTCGATGCTGTCCGCGGTGACGATGGGCGCGATCGCGTCGTAGTACGCGAGCGCATCGCTTCCCACCCGCGCCGCGATGTCCGCGGCCAGTGCGTCGCCAGTGAGCGGCCCGGTGGCGATCACCAGCGGGCGCGCTTCCGGCACCCGCTCGACGATCGCACTCTCCACCTCGATGAGCGGCTCCTCGCCGAGCATCCGCGTCATCTCCGCACTGAAGCGCTCGCGATCGACCGCCAGCGCGCCGCCCGCGGGCACGCGCGTCGCGTCCGCCGCGCGGATCACGAACGAACCCAGCCGCCGCATCTCCTCCTTCAGCAGGCCGACGGCATTTTCCAGCGCGGCGCCCCGGAACGAGTTGGAGCAGACCAGCTCGCACAGGGCGTCGCTCGTCTGCGCCGGCGTTCGCGCCAGCGGCTTCTGTTCCAGCAGACGCACCGGGATTCCGCGCGCCGCGAGCTGCAACGCCGCTTCGGACCCCGCCAGGCCAGCGCCGACGATGGTGACCGGCGCCTCGGAGCTCATGGCGATACGGAGGCGGGCGCGGCCGAATCGTGCGCGCTGCCGCCGCCGGACCGGGCTTCGGCTTCCGGCTTCGGCGCGTCGGGCGACGGTTCGTCGATCGGTCGCGAGTAGCCGCACTCCTTGCCACGCGGGCAGACGATCTTGGGTGCCTTCTTCCCGCCTCCAAACACCAGGAACGGATGCTTGCACTGCGGGCAGGGCTCCGGGATCGGCTTCTGCCAAAGCTTGAAGTCGCACTGCGGATAGTTTGCGCAACCGTAGAAGGTGCGGCCGCCGCGCTTCTTGGGGCGCACCTCGACGATGTCGCCGCCGCACTTCGGGCACGGTACGCCGAGCGGTACGGGCCGGGTGTTCTTGCACTTCGGGTAGTCGCTGCACGACAGGAACTCGCCGTAGCGCCCGGTCTTGATCACCATCGGCTTGCCGCACTTGTCGCAGGCGAAGTCGGTCAGGCGCGGCTTGGCCGGTTCGCCATCCGCCGCGAGGTCCTGCGTGAACTTGCACTTCGGGTAGGCTTCGCAGCCGAGGAACCAGCCGTTCTTGCTCCAACGCTTGAGCAGGCGCGACCCGCACTCCTCGCACTTGAAGTCTGTCGGCTCCGGCTCGGGCGACCAGCGCTTCTCCTTCTTGGCCTTGTCCAGCACCTCGCGGAAGCGCTTGTAGAAGCGCGTCAGGAGCTCGACCCGGTCGAGCTTGCCGGCTTCCACCTCGTCCAGATCCTCCTCCATCTTGGCGGTGAAGTCCGGGTCCATGAAGTCGAGATGCGTGGAGACCAGACCGTCGACGACTATCTTGCCGAGCTCGCTCGCCTTCATCTGGCCGCCGGGGAGCTTCTCGACGTAGTCGCGCGCCTGCACCTTGCTGATGATCTCGGCATAGGTGCTGGGGCGGCCGATGCCGCGCTTCTCCAGCTCGCGCACCAGCGATCCCTCGTTGTAGCGCGGGGGCGGCTGTGTGAACTTCTGCTCCGTGCTGACGCCAGGCGGGGTGACGATCGAGAGCGACTCGCCCTCGGACAGCTCGGGAAGCGTGCCTTCAGCGTCGTCTTCCTGGCTGGCCGTCCGCTTGGCAGCGCCGTTGCCGCTCGAGCCGGGCGCCTCGTCCTCCCCTGCGAGAGACTTGGGCGCGTCGTCGCCGAACGGCTTGTCGCTCTTGCCGTGCTGGTACTGCTCGAGCCAGCCCGAGAACTTGAGCACCTTGCCGCTCGCGCGCAGACCGAGCGTATTGAAGCGCTTGTCCTTGCGTGACGGCGTCGCTTCGATGTCCACGCCCGTCTGATCGTACACGGCCGGCGTCATCTGCGAGGCGACGAAGCGATCCCAGATCAGCTTGTAGAGCTTGAACTGCTCGTCCGTCAGGTGACGGCGCACGAGCTCGGGGGTGTACTCGAGCGAGGTCGGCCGGATCGCTTCGTGCGCCTCCTGGGCGTTCTTGCGCGCCTTGTACAGGTTCGGCTTCGCCGGCACGTACTTGTCGCCGAACGTCTGCTTGATGTGCTCGCGCACGGCATCGATGGCGTCGTTGCTGACGCGCACCGCATCCGTACGCATGTAGGTGATGAGCCCGACCTGGCCCCCGTCCTTCTTCAGGTCGATGCCCTCGTACAGCTTCTGCGCGATGTTCATCGTGCGCTTCGTCGTGAAGTGCAGATAGCTGGTCGCGTCCTGCTGCAGCTTGCTGGTGGTGTACGGCGCCGTTGCATTGCGCTTCTGCTCGCGGCGCGTGACCTTCGTCACCTTGTAGTTCGCGCTCTCGAGATCCGCCCGGACCTGGCCAGCAACCTCGCCGTCCTTGACCTCCAGCTTCTCGCCGTCGGCCTTGGTGAGCCGCGCCGCCACCGGCTGCGGCTGCTTGCCGCGCAGCGCGACACCGATGTTCCAGTACTCCTCCGGAACGAAAGCCTCGATCTCCCGCTCGCGCTCGACAATCAGCCGGAGCGCCACCGACTGCACGCGGCCCGCGCTCAGACCGAAGGCGAGCTTGGACCACACCAGCGCCGACACGTCGTAGCCGACGATGCGGTCCAGCACGCGGCGGGCGCGCTGCGCGTCGTAGAGCCCCGCATCCAGTTTGCGCGGATGCTCGAGCCCCGCTTGCACGCCCTTCTTCGTGATCTCGTGGAACTCGACGCGCTGGACATCGAGCTTGGAGCGCTTGAGCTCGTCGGCGATGTGCCACGCGATGGCCTCGCCCTCGCGGTCCGGGTCGGTCGCCAGGAGCAGACGGTCGGCCTTCTTTGCCTGGGACTTGAGGTCGGCGAGCACCTTGGCCTTGCTCTCGATGACCTCGTAGGTCTCGCGAAAGCCGTGTTCGACGTCGATGCCCATCTTCTTGGGCAGGTCTTTCACGTGGCCCTTGCTCGCCATCACCTCGAAGCCCTGACCCAGGTACTTCTTGATGGTCTTGGCCTTGGCCGGCGACTCGACGACGACGAGCGTCTTGCTCATTGAACCTCTCGAACCTTTCCCCACCCTGAATGAGCCCCTGGAGCTGGCTGCGCAAGCCCGGGTCTCGGGGGTACTGATACAAACGTCTTGGAATTCAACTAGTTACAACTTTCAGGCGGCCTGCCAGGTCGGGAACTAAGACTCCTCCCAGCGTCAGCGTCAAGAGAAGTTCTTGAACCCGGGCCGCACCGAGACCCGTCCGGGCGCAGACGTCGTCGGGGTACGCGGCCCCGCGCCGGACCGCTTCGAGCACCCTGAGCGCATCGCTCCCGCACGCGGGATCGTCCGGTACTCCTAGCATTTGCTGGCGGGCCTGCAGCCCGTCGGAGCGCGGCCCTCGATGAGAGCCCCGCCGGCTACCGGCCCGGCGACCGGAGCGGGGAGTCCCATTCGTCGATCGCCCACCGCTCGCGCGCGCGAGCGCACACGCGGCAGCGGGCGCGCGCGCGGGCGCACACGCGGGCGCGCACGCGAGGCAGCCGCGACTGGGGCGGAACAGCGCGCGGGAGGCGGAGAGCGCGCGGCGCGCCTGGTGCTCCAGCAGTGCGGGATCCAGCTCGGCCAGCGAGAGCGGGATGCCGTGCAGCCGCACCGCGGCGAGCAGCTCCAGCACGTCGCGTTCGCTGTACAGCGGCCGTGCGCCTAGCTTCAGCTCGAGGATACAGCCCAGACCAAGCGCGTTGTATGGAGCGGCCGGCGCGACGAACAAGGGCCTGTTGAGCCGGCGCGCCCGTGCCGCCGCGTTGCGCGCGCCGCTGCGGACCGGCGCCTCGACGACCACCAGCGCATGCGACAGCGCCACCAGACATGCGTTGCGCTCGAAGAACGCTCCGCGCGACGCCGGCGTACCGGAAGGAGCCAGCGAGAGATACGCGCCGCCCTGCTCGACGACGTTGCGGAAGAGCCCGGCGTGCTCGGGCGGGAAGGGTCGGTCGAAGCCTCCCGGCGCAACCACGACGGTCGAGCCCCCGACGGCGAGCGCGCCGCGGTGGGCCATGGCGTCGATCCCCTTCGCACCACCCGATACCACGGCGACTCCGCGCGCCGCCAGGCGCGCCGCAAGCTCGAATGCGTACAGCGCGCCCTCGCGTGTGGGCTTGCGCGTGCCCACGATCGCCACGCGCGGACCGCGCGGCAGCTCGCCGCGCAGATACATGGCCTCGGGCGGCTCGGCGAGCTCGCCGAGCCCTGGGGGAAGACGAGCGCCGGACAGTCGGCGTTCGCGAGGCAGGGTCACCCCGCCTGCTCGGTCGCGAGCCGTTCGCGGTTGCTACTCCAGTTGTGCTCCGGGAGGACTACTTCACGTAGACCTGCGCCGCGAGGGCGCCGGCGCCCGTCTTCGCGGTCACCACTGCCGTGGCGGGGAACGCAACCGGGAACGCGTTCTTCCAGCACGGGGTGATGGCGGCAGCCACGCCCGTCGTGTTGCTCACGGCGATCACGGCACTCGGCAACGGAAGCCCGGCCATGGGCTTGGCCGTGATCTGGACGCTGACGTCGGTCACGCCGGGGCCGCCCTGCGCCAGCACTGCGTAGCACTTGTGCGGCTGGATCATGAACTGCTGCTGGATCTGGCCGCCCTGCTGCACGACGCCGCTGAAGAGGTCGCCTTCCTTCTTCATGTAGCGGGCCTCCTTGGGAGCGCGGCCCTTGATCGCCGCCTCGAGCGCGGGCAGCGTGACCATGTCCACGCCCTGCGGCCCGGCGTCCGCAGCAGGCGCGGCATCCATCGGAGCCGCATCGGCCACGGGTGCGGGCATGGCGTCGGGCGCCGGCGCGGCGTCCGCCGTGTAGCTCTGCGGCGGAGTCGTCGGATACTGGACCGGCTTCTCTTTCTTGCACCCGGCGCCGAGCGCGAAGGCCACCGCGATACCGAGTGCACCGAGCCCGACCGAACGGCGTAGCGCCGGTGTAGAGGACCATCGTTTCATTTGGCGTTGCCTCACTGCTTGTAGGCCTGGGCGCCGACCATGCCCTGACCTTTGATGACGTGCATGTCCACCTTGACCTGCATCGGCAAGGGGTAGGGGTTCTTGATGCACTGGCCGTCGCCTCCGACGACCGGCGCGTTGTCCGTCGCGGCGCTCTGCGCGAGCACCTGCGGCGGCAGTGGCGGCGCCGTGATCAGGTTGATCTGGAACTGGAAGACGCCCAGGCCCCCGAAGCCGATAATCGTGTAGCAGCCGCCGGCCTGCAGCGTGAGGTCGCCCTGCGCGTGCCCATCTTGCTGCAACTGCGCGCTCAAGAGCTTGCCGTCGGCGTGCATCCCCTTCGCGTGGTAGCCCGCTTGCGACTTGATGCCGGCCTGGATTGGACCGAGCTCTCCGCCGGTGAGCCCGCCCATCGACGCCGCGGTGCCTGCCAGCGCGCCGGCCACGATGTTCTGCAGCGTGTTGGGGTCGGACAGGATCGCGCCGAGCGGCGGTACCTGCCCGGGCTGCCCTGCCTGGCTGGCGGCTGGCTGCGGCTGGCCAGGCTGGCCGGGTTGACCGGGCTGCGGTTGACCGGAGCCAGGTTGACCCGGCTGCGGCTGACCGTAGCCGGGCTGACCGGGCTGCGGGCCGGCCTGACCCTGCTGGAAGCCCTGCGCGTTCTGCGGAGGCTGATCGTTCTTCTTGCATCCCGTCGCGAGCGCAGTCGCCAGCACGACGCCGTAGATCATCGCTTTGTGGATCATCTCTCCCCTGCCTTCGACCTTGAATCGACTGAAGACGGCGCGAGCTTACACCCGGTTTCCCGCGCCGGACCAGACCCGTGCGGCGGCCCGCGGCTCCCGTCAACCCGCCGCACTGTCGGCGGCCTGGCGAGAAACCGCGCCCCCGGGCGTGGCGCCGGTGCTAACAAGCCCCCGTCATGAGAGTCGTCGTCGCGACCCACGGGCACTGTTTCGACGGCCTCGCCAGCGCCGTGATGTTCACGCGCCTGCGGCAGGCCATTGCCGGAGACGAGCCCTCCCGGCCCACGTTCGAGTATCGCGGCTGCGGCTATGGGTTCGGCCAGCAGCGCCCGGACGACCAGCTGCTGTCCGGCGACGAGAACGCCATCCTCGACTACCGGTTCAGCGCGTCGCCGAAGCTGAGCTGGTTCTTCGATCACCACCGGACAGCATTTTCGACGGCCGAGGAGCGGCGGCTATTCGACGAGCGCGCCAGCTCCGGACAATTCTTCTACGACGCGGAGTGCAGCTCCTGCACGCGGCTGCTCGAGCGGGTGGGTCGCGAGAGCTTCGATTTTTCCGATCCCGGGCTCGACGAGCTGGTGCGCTGGGCCGACATCATCGACACCGCGAGCTTCGATAGCCCCGAGCAGGCGGTCGGCCGCACCGACCCGGTGCTGCGCCTGGCAGCCGTGATCGAACACTTCGGAGACGATCGCTTCCTGACGCGGATGGTGCCGCGGCTGCTGGAGAAGCCGCTCTCCGATGTGGCCGGCTCGAAGGACATCGAGGACCGCTACCGTCCGCTCGGCAAGAAGCACGAGCGTTTCATCGAGCGCGTCGGGACGCACGCACAGGAGATGGGCCGCGTCGTGTTCGTCGACCTGACGGACGCGGTGCAGGACACGGTCGGCAAGTTCGTCACCTACGCGCTGTATCCGCAGTGCACGTATTCCGTGGTCGTCGGCCGGATGAAGAACGGCGTGAAGATCTCGGTCGGCTTCAACCCCTGGTCGGGCCACGAGCTCGACGTCGACATCAGCGCGATCTGCGCGCGTCACGGCGGCGGCGGTCACCCGGTCGTCGGCGGCATCTCGTTCCAGCTGGCCGAGATCGAGCGCGCCCGCCAGGTCGCGCGCGAGATCGTCGACGAGCTGGGATGACAGCCGGCTGGCAGCTTCGGGACGGCAGACCGCTGGTGCTGGGTCACCGGGGAGCGCGTCACGCGGCGCCCGAGAACACGCTCGCCGCCTTCGAGCTGGCGCGCGAGGAAGGTGCCGACGGCGTGGAGCTGGACGTGCGGCTCGACGCCGACGGCCGCGTCGTGGTGTTGCACGACCGCACGCTCGAGCGCGTCACAGCCGGCACGGAACGTCGCGACGTGGAGATCGTCCCGACGGACGAGCTCGGGCGTATCGACCTCGGTGGCGGCGCGCACGTGCCCCGGCTGGCGGAGGTGCTGGCCTGGGCGGCCGAGCGCGATTTCCTCGTGAACATCGAGCTCAAGCACGACGTGTCGAGGCGCGATCGACTGATCGCGGGAGTCGTCGAGCAGGTCCGCGCGCAGAAGAGCCCCGGCGAGTGGCTGCTGCTGTCGAGCTTCCATCCGGAAATCGTGTGGAAGCTCGCTCGGCGCCTGCCCGAGGTGCGCGTCGCGTGGCTGGTGCACAAGGATCAGCGCTTCGCCCGTCACGCTTTCGGCTTCCGCCTGCTGGGCGCCGCGGCGGTGAACCCGGAGCACGTGCTGGTCACCCGGCGCCGGGTCGCGCGCTGGCACCATGGAGGCGCAAGGGTCAACACCTGGACGGTCAACGACCCGGACCGCGCCCGTGAGCTCGCTGCGCTCGGCGTCGACGCCATCATCAGCGACGAGCCCGGGAAGATCCGCGAAGCGATCAGCTAGGGATGCTCCCCAGCCGAGCAGCGGAGACTTGCGAGCCGGCGTGCTCGCTGACGCTGCGCGCGCCGGCGGTCCCTCACGCGCGGGCGAGCGCCCGCGCGAGGGGCCCCACGCCCACGCCCGGGACCGCGACCGCGACCGGGACCGCGACCGCGACCGCGACCGCGACCGCGACCGCGACCGCGACCGGGACCGCGACCGCGACCGCGACCGCGACCGTGACCGCGACCGCGACCGTGACCGCGACCGCGACCGCGACCGCGACCGCGACCGCGACCGTGACCGCGACCGCGACCGCGACCGCGACCGCGACCGCGACCGTGACCGCGACCGCGACCGACCGCCGACGGCTCGCATCGCTTCGCTCGCTTGGACGGTTTACGGCTGGCATCGCTTCGCTCGCTTGGACGGTTGACGGCTCGCATCGCTTCGCTCGCTTGGAACCGTTGACGGCTCGCATCGCTTCGCTCGCTTGGACGGTTGACGGCTCGCATCGCTTCGCTCGCTTGGAACCGTTGACGGCTCGCATCGCTTCGCTCGCTTGGACGGTTGACGGCTCGCATCGCTTCGCTCGCTTGGACGGTTGACAGCTCGCATCGCTTCGCTCGCTTGGGGCGAAGGTGAAACGGCGATGGGCAAGCCCGCGCCAGGCTGCGCCTGGCACTTCGGCTTGCCAACGCGTTGCACGATCCCGGATCCGGATCCGGTCGCGGACACGGTCGCGGCCTCGGTCTCGGACACGGTCTCGGACACGGTCTTCCTTTCGCCCGCCGGGCGGGCGGGTCTCGCGACCCGCCCGGCGGGCGAAAGGAAGAAACACATGCTCGAAGTTGAACACGTCGCTCTGGAAGTCATTGGTGCCTTGCGTCCGCTCATGCCGCGCATTGCGCGGCACGACCGCGCGCTGGACACGCAGCTTCGCAGAGCGGCCAGCAGCATGGTGCTCAATGTGTGCGAGGCGCACCACTCGGATCCCGGCAACCGCAGGGCGCGCTTCCACTCGGCGGCGGGCTCCGCCAACGAGTCGCGGGGCGCGCTGCGTGTGGCCGTTGCGTGGGGCTATGTCACCGGCGCGCAGGCCGAGCCCGTACTGGCGCTCCTCGATCGCGTCGTGGCCATGCTCTGGAAGCTCACGCACTGACGCTCAGCGCACCAGGCGCGTGAGCATCGCGTTGAGGCGCTGTCCGAGCGCGAGCACGCCCGGCAGCGCCTCGCGCCGCGCGTCGCCCGCCGCGACGGCGATCTCCACCGCCGCGACTGCTTCCACCAGCTCCCCCCGCGCGATCGCGAACGCGCGGGCCTTGTCCGCGCGAGTGACGCGTCCTGCGCCTTCGGCGCAGTTCAGGCACACGCTCTTTGCCGAGCGCACGGCTTCGTCGCGCAATTTCCGATCGCGCACGTCGGCGGACTTTACCGCCGCGAGCACTTCGAGAGCGAGGCCGTAGGCGTGCAGCCGATGATGGGGCATGAGGGATGGGTTCTTGCTGTCCATGTCGTTCCTTCCTTCCTTCCTCCTTCACCCCAGAAGGAGGAAGGAAGGAAGGAACGACATGGAGACGAACAAAAGACCGCGACCGAGACCCGCGACCGGGACCGAAGACCGTGACCGTGACCGCGACCGGGACCGGGACTGAAGACCGCGACCGCGACCGAGTCCGCGACCGAAGACCGCGACCGCGACCGTGACCGTGACCGCGACCGCGACCGCGACCGGGGCCGCGACCGGGGGCGCGACCGCGACCGAGTCCGCGACCGGGACCGCGTCCGATGACCGCGACCGGGGCCGCCGCGACCGCAAGGTCGCTGCCGAAGCTGGGCGGCAGGCGCGGCGCGAGCTTGGCGTATCCGTGACGTGGAGCGGCTGCCAGGACCTGCCCGACTAGGGAGAGACGCGCTTGCCGCGGCGGCCTTCGCTGCGGCGGGTGCTGGGGGCTGGGCGGGCGCTGCGGCGCGTGTCGGCGAGCGAGCTGAGGATCTCCTGCAGCACGGACACGCCCGCCATGGCGGTGATGCCGGCGGGATCGTAGGCCGGCGCGATTTCCACCAGGTCGAATCCGACCAGATCCGCGCCGACCAACGCGCGCAGAAGCTGCTGCAGATCCCATGTCGTCATGCCGCCTGGCGACGGGATGCCCGTGCCGGGCGCGTACGCGGGATCGAGCGCGCTCACGTCCACCGACACGTAGATGGAGCCCCCGCGAACGGCTTTGCGGACCTGTCCGACCACCGAGTACAGGTCCCAGTTCACGTCGTCGATCTTGACCACCTCGAAACCTTGCGCGAGCGCGAAATCGAGGTCCGCGGGGCCAGAGTAGGGACCGCGCACGCCGATCTGCAGGACCGCCTCGGGACGCACCAGGCCCTCTTCCACCGCCACGCGGATGGCGCTGCCGTGATGCACCTTGCGGCCCCACGCGGGGCCGGAGGTGTTGCTGTGCGAGTCGAAGTGGATGAGGCCGACGGACTTCAGCTTGGCGCGGTGGATGCCGCGCAGCGCCGCCAGCGTGATGGTCTGGTCGCCGCCCACGAAACCGGGGATTGCGCCTGTGCGCGCGATGGCTTCGGCGCGCGCCGCCACCGCGTCGAGGGCCGCATCGATGTCGTGCGGCGATGCGGCCACGTCGCCGCCGTCGGCCACCTTCAGCTCCTCGAAGATGTCGATGCCGAGCGCGGCGCTGAAGCGGCGAGCAAGCGCGGACGTCTCGCGCACCGCGCGCGGGCCGAAGCGCGCGCCCGGACGGAAGCTCGTGCCGCAATCGAACGGCGCGCCGCACAGCACGACGTCCACGTCGGGCACTGCCTGCGGGTCGGTCGGCACGGGCAACCTGAGGAAGCTCGGCACTCCTGCGAAGCGCGGCATCTTCTGCGAAGAGACGGTGCGGAACTCCGGCTGCGAAGGTGCGCGCTTGCGACCGTGCCCGGCCGACGCGGGTGGCAGGGTGCTGCGCGTCGACGGGGCTGCCGCACCGCGCTTCGACGACGCCTTGGCGCGCTTCGACGAGGCCGTGCGCTTCGAAGACGTGGCCTTGCCGCGCTTCGATGACGCCGCTGTGCCCCGCTTCGGCGAGGTCGCGCTGCGCTTCGACGAGGTCGCTGCGCTCTGCTTGGATGATTTCGCCCCGGAGCTCCGCTTCATGGATGTCGCCTCAGCGGCCACACGCAGCGTAGCGCACCTGGACCCCTCCCGGGACCTTCTGTCTGAACGCCCCCTGGACGATCGGCGGATTGTGCGCGACTTCCTTGTTGATCAAGATGAGATCCTGGTCGGTTCCGGGCACCTCCAGGCGCACACGCCTCGGGACGGCGGCGCTGCAGACCGGCCCGCTCGGCGGTACGTCCGGCGTGAGGTGCTCGGGGTCGACGATGGGCCTCGCGGTATGCGAAGCCTTGTGATCCTCCATGAGCGCCCGGTACAGCTCGATGCCCTGCTGCGACACGTCGACCTCGACCACGCGCACGCGCTGCTTCTGCCAGGGCAGATTCCAGTCGTCGGGGACGGGCTCGAGCTGGATCTCCTCCGTCGCCTGGTGCTTGCTCTGGATGCGGATGGTGTACGGGTCCTTCCACGCGATCGTCGCTTGCGACGGCTGGTGCACGAGCACGGGCGCCTCGCCGCGCAGGAGCTCCACCAGCGCGAAGGGCGGCACAGGGACCTGCGTGAAGCGTTCCACGTTGCAGGTATTGGCCGGGCCGTAGAGGAACTGCTTGTCCTTCATGTCGAAGAGCGAGAAGTTCCGCCCGTCCGTGGTCAGCCGCGAGAGCGTCACGCCGAACGGGCTGTAGACAGTGAAGCTGAGACTGTCCGGCAGCATCGCGAGATACAGCACGTTGCCGCGCACGCGGCCCTGCTTGTTGAACAGGTCCAGCTTGGCGTCGCCCCGCACGCCGCGGCTGCAAGAATAGGTCGCATGCATGCGCGCGAGAGCGTCGTCCGCGGTCGGGAACTGCGAGGGCGGAGGCGGGCGCCCGCAACCGCTCGCAAGCAGGAGCGCCGGGAGCACTGCGGCACGGGCCAGAGCGCTCGTCAGCCGGCCGCTTGTGCAAGCCACGATGCCCACGGCCTACCCCGCGCGCAGCGACTCGAGCAGATCCAGGTCGGCGAGCGGCAGGCTGAGCCGCGTCTCGATCACACCGACGCCCTGGCGCTCGCAGAGCGCGGCGAGCGACAGGCCGTCGACCAGCGTGCAGGGCGCCGCACCAGGCGCCGCTGCTTCCTCGCGCGCGCCGCTCAGCACCTGGCCCGTGGTGACGATCCAGCCGGCGTGCGCCGGGCCGTAGTGATGCAACGCGCCGCGGAGCGCGGTGACCTGCTCGCGGCCCACCTCGCGCCCGTCGCGGCGCACCACGATGGCCGTCTGCATGCCACCGGTGGGGCCCGTCGTGCGCCCCGACAGGTGCAGCTCGGAGCCGGGCGCTCCGGAGCGGCGCACCACCTCGAGGTCGTCGATGCCGACGCGGGCGAGCACCAGCATCACCAGCTCGCCGAGCGCGCGCGGCGGCAGGTCCTGCAGGCGCTTGAGCAGATGCCGGCGGCTGGCCTCGCGGTAGCGCTCGGCGAGCGACGCCAGGTCGCGCTCGAGCCGTGCCAGCTCGCCGTCGAGCAGCCACTCGGTCAGACCGACGCGGCTATCGCCCAGGCGGAAACGCGGGCGCCTGCCCTCTGCGGCCGAGCGGAGATTGTCGGCGCGCATCGCGGCCGAGAGCGCCGCCTGCACGTGCTGCGCATCGCCCGAGACGCGGCCGCGGCGCTGCGCCGCATCCGCCAGCTTGGAGAGCCCCACCATGCCGTTCCTCTCGAAGCCCGAAAGCAGATCCGCGGCAACGTCGGCCAGACCGCGACCGGACAGCTCGTCGATGTCCCCGCCGCGCGCCTCGCGACGCTCGCCACGCTCGCCACGCTCGCCGCGCTCGCCGCGCTCGCCTCGCTCGCCTCGCTCCCCACGCTCGCCTCGCTCGCGGCGCTCGCCACGCTCGCCTCGCTCGCCACGCTCGCCACGCTCGCGCCGCGACGGGCGCTCGGCCGCCGCGGCTTCCTCGGCGCCAGCTTCGGCGGGCGCGTCCGAGACGGTGTACGACGGCAGGCCGTCTCCGCCACCGTTCTTCTCCTCGCCACCGCGTCCACCGCGGCGGCGGCGGCGGCGGCGGCCACGGCGGCCTCCTTCGCGATCTTCGCGTGCACCGCCTTCGTCCTCGTCCTCTTCTTCTTCAGCGCCGGCGCCGAAGAGCGGCACGTCGTCGTCTTCTTCGGGTGCGAAGATCTCGGTGGCCTTGGCGGCCATCTGGGCGCGCTCCAGCTCCGCGGCGTCGGGAGGCGGCGCTTCCTCGTCCTCCTGGAGCTCCGGGTAGCCCGGCTGCGACGGCAGCTCGGGCGCGGGCGCCTCGGGCTCCGCGACGGGCGCCTCTTCCGCGCTGGGTTCGGCTTCGGTCTTCGCGGCTTCGTTCGCCGCGATGCGCTCGAGCGCCGGGGTGCGATCGGCCAGTCCCTGCTTGATCGTCTTGTCGTCCCAGTCGCGCAGGGCAAACACGCCCGGCTTGACGCGAACCAGCGGGTTTTCCTTGTCGCCCTTCTTCACCAGGGCTGCCAGCCGGGCCCCCATCGTCACCTCGGGGCTCTTGCCGACATGGCTGAGCAGGTTCTTCTCGATGGCTACGTCGGTGATCTCCTTATAGTGAAGTGGCTTGCCCACGAGGCGCAGCACCTGCGCCGCAGCTTCCGTGAAAGTCATTGACTGTCGTCTCTTCTGTGTTGGGGGAGAACATCATCTTCTGGTTCTCTCTTCCGCGGGCATCTCCGGGGAAGCGCACATCGCTCCCATCGCCGGCAGGTGCCCCTCCAGACCGCGGGCCATAGCACGGCCCTGGGGCCGCTCCAAGCCGGCGGCACGCGCCAGCGGGTCCCCGGCCTAGCCGAACACGTCGCGGGCGGCGTTCTGGTACGCCTCCAGCGTCGGAGCGTCGAACAGCACGAAACGGCACGTCGCTGGCGCGCCTTCGAGGCCGAGCGCGTCGCGGACCGCCGCGAGCGCAACCGGGGCGGCTTCCACCAGGGGGTAACCGTAGACACCGGTGCTGATCGACGGGAAGGCGACGGAGTCGATGCGGTGCTCGCGGCACAAGGCGAGCGCTTGGCTGTAGCAGCTGGCCAGGAGCTCGGCGGCGCGGTCGCCCTCGCGATCGTAGATGGGGCCGACGCAGTGGATGACGTACTTTGCCTGGAGCTGGAAGCCGGGCGTCAGGATCGCCCCACCCGTCGACAGTCGCCCGCCCGGCAGCTCGCGCTTCTTCTCGCGAAGCGCCTCCACGAGCTCGGGACCCGCCGCGCGATGGATGGCGCCGTCGACTCCCCCGCCGCCCATGAGCATTGCGTTGGCTGCGTTGCCGATCGCGGTCGTGTCCGAACGGGTGATGTCGCCCTGGACCAGCTCCACGCTCGACGCGCCCACCGGAAAACGCTGCATGCCCCTTGCTATCCGAGCCTCATCTGCCGCGCAAGCAGCGGCTCTGCCCGGGAAGCTACTGCCGGGCGCCGGACAGGCGTAGGATCGGGGCGTGGACGCTCGGCGTCTGCTGGACGAGCTGCTCGCGGCGGCACGGAAGCTGGACCTGAAGGTCCGGATCGAACCGATGCGCACTGCGTCGGGGCACGCGGGCGGGCTGTGTCGCGTGGGCGACCGGATGCTGGTGCTGCTGGACGAGCTGGCGAGCCCGCTCGAGCAGGCGGCGGCGCTCGCCGAAGCGCTCGGAGAGCTCGACGTGGACAACGTGTACATGGCACCCGAGGCGCGGCGCACCGTCGAGGCGACTCGGCAGCGCAACGACTGGCGCGTGGCCGACTCGGCGCGGCGCGGGCAGCGCGTTCGCCAGCTGCCGATCCCCAAGCCCGGGCTGCGCCGCGCAGAGGACCGGGACGACGGCGACGAGTAGCGGCATACGTGATAGGAGCCGTGCAGGTGCAACCGCTCGAAGACGTCCCGCTGGCTCCGCTCTGCACGCTCGGCGTGGGCGGCCCGGCCGCTTTCCTGGTCGAAGCCAGCGACGAGGCAAGCGTGCTCTCGGCTCTGGAGTGGGCCGAGCGCTACGGAGTGGGTGTGCGCGTCCTCGGCGGCGGCAGCAACGTCGTCGTCAGCGACGCCGGCTTCGACGGACTGGTGATTCACATTGCCTTGCGCGGAATCGAGTGGCGCGAGGAGAGCGACAGCATGGTGCTCGACGCCGCGGCGGGAGAGCCGTGGGACGGGCTGGTCGCCCAGAGCGTGGAGCGCAAGCTGGCGGGCATCGAGTGTCTGAGCGGCATTCCCGGCCGTGCCGGCGCCACGCCGATCCAGAACGTCGGCGCCTACGGGCAGGAAGTCGCGGAGACCATCGGCGCGGTGCGCGCGTTCGACCGGCAGACGAAGCGCGTGCTGACGCTCTCGCCCGCGGAGTGCCGCTTCGCCTATCGCGACAGCCTGTTCAAGAGCGAGGAGCCCGGGCGCTTCGTGGTGCTCGGCGTGAGCTACCGCCTCGTTCCGGGCGGCGCACCCACGCTGCGCTATCCCGAGCTCGCCCGCCGCCTGGAGGACAGACAGCGCCCGTCGCTCGCAGAAGTGCGCCGGGCGGTGCTCGAGCTCCGGCGTTCCAAGTCGATGGTCCTCGATCCCAACGACGAGAACAGCCGGAGCTGCGGCTCGTTCTTCGTCAACCCGCAGCTGACACCGGAGGAGCTCGCGAAGGTGGAAGCGGCGGCGGGCGATGCCTCGATGCCGCGCTACCCGCAGCCCGACGGTCGCACCAAGCTGTCGGCGGCCTGGCTGATCCAGCACGCCGGCTTCTCGCGCGGCGAGCGCATGCGCGACGTCGGCCTGTCCAGCCGCCACACGCTCGCCGTCGTATGCCACGAGGGAGCGCGCGCGGGCGACGTGGTCGCGTTCGCCCGCCGGATCCGTGCGCGTGTCGAGGAGCGCTTTGGCGTGCGGCTCGTACCGGAACCCGTCTTCTGGGGCTTCGCGAGCCTCGACGATGGGTTGCCCGATGAGCGCCTGGCGTGACTAGGCGCCGCCCGTGCCGCCCGAGCCGTTGAACGCGCCGCCCATGCCGCCGACGCCGGATCCACCGGTGCCGCCGCTCTGCGCTCCGCCCGAGCCACCCGTGTTCATCTGACCGGAGCACATGGCGGCGGAGATGCCGGTGAATCCACCAGACGTGCACTTGCCGCCCTGGCAATCGCCGCCCTGGCACTCGTCGAAGGAGGTGCACGAGGCGCCATCGGCCTTCAGGTTCGCGCAGGTGCCGCTGCCCGTGTTGATCCCGGCGCAATAAGTGCCGTCCTTGCAGGCTTCGTACGAGCTGCAGGGCGAGCCCGCCGAAAGCTTCGCGGCGCAGCTGCCGTTGTCGCAGAAGGCGCCGTCCACACAGCCGTCGTAGGAAGGACAAGGCTGTCCGATCGGGATGAGCGCGTCGCACACGCCGTTGGCTCCGCAGTACAAGCCGTCGTTCGTGTAGCAGATCGCGTTGCCAATCGGGCCGCCGCCGCCGCTGCCGCTGCCGCCGCTGCCGCCGACCGCGGCGCCGCCGCTGCACGAGGTGGTGTTGCCGCTCTTGGTGCAGGTCGAGTCGCAGCCGTCGCCCTGCTTGCCGATGGGCGTCACTGTGCAGACGCCCTGGCTGTTACCGCCGCCGGCCGAAGGACTACCCCCGCTGCCGGACGAGCCCCCGCCGCTCGTCGCCGTGTAGTCGCAGCTCACTTCGGACCCGGCGACCGGTGCGCAGTCCGTGGAGGTCGAGCACGGCTGGCCTGCGGGCAGCTTACCAGTGAACACCTGCTGGCACGCTTCGGCCGAGGCGCTCTGGAAGCCCTTGCAGGAGGACATGGCCGCCGAGACGGAGTCCAGGCAAGCGCCTGCGGCCTGCGCGTTGTAGGTCGCGTTCCCGGACTTGAAGACCTGCCCGATGCTCTGGTCGAGCGCCTGCTTGCACTTGGCCGCGTCGTACGCGTAGCCGGCGCTCTTGCAGCAGCTTCCGATGTTGTCGCAGACGGCGCTCTCGAAGCGAGCCGCGAACTGGCTCTGCGCGACCGGTCCCGAGCCGCCGCTGCCGCTCGTGGAGCCGCCGCAACCGCCGAGCAGGCCGCCGGTCACGCACGCATACACAACAATCGAAGAGAAGCGCATGGTTTCATCCTTTCCGCCGCCGCCCGGGCGGCGAAGCGCAGACAGTGTACGCCACGGAAGGCGAGCGCGCATTCAGGCGCCGACCCCCGCGTAGACGGCCTCGATGGCCTCGTCCAGGCGCGACGGATCGGTGCCGCCCGCCTGCGCCATGTCCGGCCGCCCGCCGCCCGAGCCGCCGACGATGCCGGCGATAGGACGGATCAGATCGCCCGCCTTGAAGCGCGACGTGAGCGGCTTCGACACCGTCAGGACGAGCTGCGCCTTGCCGTCGCTCTCCGAGCCGACCAAGACGATGCTGTCGCCGAGCTTGTCGCGAAGCTGCTCGGCCAGCTCGCGCAGCGCGCCGCGATCGCTCACCTCGGTGCGCACGCCGAGCACCTTGACGCCTGCCACGTCGCGGGCACGGCCGAGCAACGCGTCGAGCCCGCCGCTTCCCTCGCCGGTGAGCAGTTTCTTCTGCAGCTCCTCCACCTGTTTCTCGAGCGCGCGCTCGTGCGAAACGAGCTTGTCGATCTTCTCGACCAGCTGCGTGGGCGCTGCCTTGGCGGCCTGGGCCGCACGGGAAAGCCCCTGCTCCAGCTCGCGCAGATAGGCGAGCGAGCCGGCGCCTGTGGTGGCAGTGATGCGCCGCACACCCGCCGCGATGCCCTGCTCGCCGGTGATCTTGAACAAGCCGATGTCGCCCGTGGCGCGCGCGTGCGTGCCACCGCACAGCTCCACCGAATCGGCCATGGTCAGCATGCGCACGGTGTCGCCGTACTTCTCCTCGAAGATCATCATGGCGCCGCGCTTGCGCGCCTCGTCCATGCTCATGATCTCCGTCCGCACCGGCGAGTTCTGGAGCACGCGCTCGTTGACCATGTCCTCGATGCGCGCTGTCTCCTCGTCCGCGAGCGACTTTCCATGCGTGAAGTCGAAGCGCAGGCGATCCGGACCGACCAGCGAGCCCTTCTGCTGCGCGTGCTCGCCGAGCACCGTCCGGAGCGCCAGGTGCAGCAGGTGCGTCGCCGAGTGGTTCCTGCGGATCGCCTCACGGCGCTCCACGTCCACGTCGAGCTTTGCCTCGGCGCCCTTCTCCAGCGTGCCGCGCGCCACCACGCCGCGGTGCACGACCAGACCCGCCAGCGGCTTCTGCGTGTCGTCGACTTCGACGACTGCGCTCTCCGTCTCGATGCGCCCCATGTCGCCCACCTGGCCGCCCGCTTCGCCGTAGAACGGCGTTCTGGCGGTGACGACCTCGACGCGGTCGCCCTCCCCCGCGCGGTCGACCAGGGCCCCGTCCTTGACGATCGCCAGCACCGCCGCGCGATCCGAGTCCTTCTCGTAGCCGGAGAACGCGACCGCGCCGCCCGGCACGCTCTCGAGCGCCTCGCGGTAGACGCCCTCGACGGCCTGTTCCCTGCCCTTGAAGGCCGAGCGATTCTGCGCTTCCGCCATCGCGGCCTTGTAGCCCGCCTTGTCGACGCTGTAGCCGCGCTCGGCGCAGATCACCTCGGTCAGATCCAACGGGAAGCCGTACGTGTCGTAGAGCGTGAAGGCCTCGCTGCCTTCGAGCGTCTTCTCGCCCGCCTGGTCCATCCGCGAGAACTGTTCCTCCAGAAGGCCCAGCCCCCGCTCTATGGTCTGGCGGAAGCGCACCTCCTCCTGCTCGGTGACCGTCAGGATCAGGTCGCGACGCTCGCGGAGCTCGGGGTACTGCCCGCTCATCAGATCGATGACCTTGTCGGCCACCTTGTGCAGGAACGGCTCCGCAATCCCCAGCCGATGACCGTGACGGATCGCGCGGCGCATCACGCGCCTGAGCACGTAGGGCCGCTCCACGCGGTCGGGCAGGATGCCCTCGGCGATCAGGAAGGCCGTGGTGCGGGCGTGGTCGGCGATGACGCGCATGCTCACGTCGTCGGGCTGCATGCTGCCGCCATACGGCTTGTGCGAGAGCTCGGCAGCGCGGTCGACCAGCGCGCGCAGCAGATCCGTCTCGTAGTTGCTGGTCTTGCCCTGGAGCACGCTGGTCAGCCGCTCGAGCCCGGCTCCGGTGTCGATGCTTGGCGCGGGCAGCGGGTCCAGATCCAGCCTGTCGTCGTGCACGCCCTTCAGCTCGAACTGCATAAAGACCAGGTTCCAGATCTCCATCCAGCCGAAGCCCTCGCTGGTCTGCTCCTCGCCGAACGTGGACGGGTCGAAACCGGGGCCGTTGAAGAGGTGGATCTCGCTGCACGGACCGCACGGACCGGTGTCGCCCATGCGCCAGAAGTTCTCGTCCATGCCCAGGCCGAGGATGCGGTCGTCGCCGAAGCCGGTGACCTTCTTCCACAGGTCACGCGCCGTCTCGTCGGCGGGAACGCCCTTCTCGCCGCCGAAGTAGGTGCACACCAGCCGGTCCTTCGGCACACCCAGCTCGCCCAGCAGATCCCAGGCGTAGACGATAGCTTCTTCCTTGAAGTAGTCGCCGAAGCTGAAGTTGCCGAGCATCTCGAAAAAGGTGTGGTGCCGCGGCGACGGGCCGACCGCTTCCAGATCGTTGTGCTTGCCGCTGATGCGAATGCACTTCTGGCTGGAAGTGGCGCGCTGGTAGCTGCGCTTTTCGCGGCCCGTGAACAGATCCTTGAACTGCACCATCCCGGCGTTGGCGAACATCAGCGTCGGGTCGTTTTGCGGGACCAGCGGGCCGCTGGGCACCACTTCGTGTCCCCGTTCGCCAAAGAACGACAGGAACGCCTTTCGGATGTCGTCGGAAGTCCGGCTCATGAGGCCGAGTGGTCTAGCACAGGGGGGCCGCTGGCTGCAGCGGCGCCGCGAGCGGATTGTCTTGATCGCCCGGCAGAGGGTGGCTAGGTGCTGGGGCGTGAGCAGCAGGCAACCCAGGCCCTGGTGGGCCGAACACAGCATCAAGCACGGCACGGCCGCGCGGCTGCGGGTCGGCCCGCTGATCCTGACGCTGACCCGGCTCGACAACGAGTGGCGGATCGGCCGCGACAGCTCCGGCGACAGCTTCGACACGGCGGTCGGGGTCGAGGCGCCGATCGAGCCTCCCGAGCCGGCCGCGACAACCCACGTGTCGCGCTTCGGCAGCTCGGACGGGTCGGAAAAGCTCGCGCTCGCTCCCATCCTACCGGACCGCCCCGTGGTGACGCGCCCCGAGCACCCCATCACGGTCCCGCCGCACGACCAGGTCACGGTCTACGTCGGCTCGCCGCTGTGGGTCCGCGTCTCCGAATCGGAGCAGACGCTGGAGGAGCTGCCCGCGTTCCGTCCCTCGCTCACCTGGTGGGGAACGAACACGCGCGAAGGGCAGCTATGCTACGGCACCCGGACCTACGGCAGGCTGCGCCTGGACGAAGTCGTGCACTACCCCCACCGCGTGATGACCGCCGTCTCCATCGACAACGGCGCGGACCAGCCGCTGCTGCTCGAGCGCGTGCTGTTGCCTGTGCGGCGTTTCGGCGTGTACGCC
Organism: uncultured delta proteobacterium; assembly: GCA_963826085.1. GTDB lineage: Bacteria > Myxococcota_A > Polyangia > Polyangiales > Polyangiaceae > CAWDXG01. Next base: position 420,299 of record CAWGVN010000004.1, read on the forward strand.
ACACCCGCCGGCGAGCTCTGGACCGAGAGCGTGACGCTCGAGCGCGAGCAGGGCGAGCAGCTGGCCACGCTGCACCTCGGCAAGAAGCCGCCCAAGCAGGCCGGCGGCGCAAAGCAGGTGAGCAAGCCGCGGGAGTCGAGCTCGCAGAAGCTCCTGTTCCACGCCTTCGGATCGCTGTTCAAGGGGAGAGGCTGATGCCGGCGGCGGACTTCACGCACAAGGCGCTGGCCCTGCTCACCCATGCGCGCGTCGAGACGCTGGTGCGTGCGGGGCTGATCCTGCTGTCCGGTCTGGTCGCGGCAAAGCTCGCCAGCCGCGCGATCGGACGGCTGCTGGCGCGCCACCACGACGTCCAGCAGTCGCAGCTGCTCCGCCGCATCACCGCCTGGTCGTTGTTCGGTGTGGCCCTGGCGTGGGCGATGCAGGAGCTCGGGTTCAAGCTCGGCGTGCTGCTCGGCGCCGCGGGCGTGCTGACAGTCGCGATCGGCTTCGCGTCGCAGACCTCGCTGTCCAACCTGATCAGCGGCTTCTTCCTGTTCGGCGAGCGGCCGTTCAGCGTGGGCGACGTGATCGAGGTGGAGGGCGTCACCGGCGAGGTGCTGGCCGTCGACCTGATCGCGACCAAGCTCCGCACCTTCGACAACCACTTCGTACGCATCCCGAACGAGGTGATGTTCAAAACCAAGGTCGTGAACTTCACGCGCTTCCCCATCCGGCGCTTCGACCTGGTGATTCCCGTCGCATACGACGAGGATCTCGATCGCGTCCGTCAGCTGCTCTTCGCCGCCTGCGAGGAGAACGAGCTGACCCTGGCAGAGCCGGCGCCCCTGTTCTTCGTGACGGACTTCGACCACTCGTCGGTGCGGACGCAGCTCAGCGTCTGGTGCGAAACAACGAGCTGGCTCGCCATGCGCAGCAGCCTGTGTGAACGCATCCTGCGCGCGCTCGACGAGCAGGGCGTGCGCCGCCCGTATCCGCACCGCGTGATCGAGGGCGACGCGGGACGCGCGGAAACCGAGCGCTAACGAAGTCGGCGAACGACAGCGAGCCGGAGTGGACGGAGTCCAGCCGTGCTGGACGGAGTCCACGGAGGCCCACGGTCCGGGCGAAGCGCGGAGCACCCGAAGGGTGCAGTGAACCCGTGCCGAGCCCGGGCCTTATCCGGTGCGCTGGATGATGTGGTAACCGAAGTCGGTCTCGACCACGTCGCTGATGCCGCCCACCGGGAGCGCGAACGCCGCGTTCTCGAACGGTCCCACCATCTGCCCGCGGCCAAAGCTGCCGAGATCTCCGCCGCGCGCCGACGACGGGCAATCGGAGTGCTTGCGCGCCAGATCCGCGAAGTCCGCTCCGCCGTCGATCTGCTGCTTGAGCTGGGCGATCTGCGTCTTGGCCTCGTCCTTGCTGCGCGTCGCCGTCGACCGCGACGACCCCGAGTACATCAACAGAATGTGGGACGCCTTCACCTGATCGCTCATCGTGCTTGCTCCTGTGCTGCCGGGCTTGCGCCCGCTCGTGAGGCCAGAGCCTTGCACATCGCGGGGGGGCGCTTCAACCGCGCGCCGGCCGTCGGTCCTCGCCCTGCGGGGGGTCCTGGCAGCCGCTCCACGTCACGGATACGCCACGCTCGCGCCGCACAACCGCGCCCAGCTTTGCGCGGGCAGCGACCGTGACCGCGACCGCGTCCGCGACCGCGACCGGGACCGCGACCGGGACCGCGACCGGGACCGTGACCGTGACCGCGACCGGGACCGCGACCGCGACCGGGACCGTGACCGCGACCGGGACCGCGACCGGGACCGCGACCGGGATCGCGACCGGGACCGCGACCGGGACCGTGACCGTGAACGCGAAAGTGTCCGCGACCGCGACCGCGAACAATTCGCCCCCACATAACCGGGTATGTCCCGGAAATTGTGCGCTGCGTGTGCGGGTGGCGGCGTGGGGACCCCCGTGCGGCGGAGCCGCGCCTGGGGGACCCCGGCCGCGCGCAGCGGCAGCGAGCACGGACGGGCGGCACTGCGACGTGCCTTGTTGGGGAGCAGCCGGACGCGCTGGGACGCGGGCGCAAACGGCTGTGATTTTCCTGCGCAGCGCGGAGGCTGGCGGCACTGCCCGAGCGTGATCATGCTACGCCGGCGAGGGATGAGCGACGCTATCCGGGCGTATGCAGATGCGAGCGGGCTCGGCGAGCCCGAGCGGCGGATTGCGCTCAAGGGGCAGGTCGAGCTTGCCGATGGTTCGAGGGCGGACGCGGAATTGTGGCGCACGGCGCGCGGGCTCGTGCTGATCGCCGCGAAGAGCGCGTCGGAGGGACGGAGCATTCCGCTCGTGGAGGGCGATGGGCTGCGCTACCTGCCGGGGCGCTTTTCGGACGGACTGGAGCTCGACGGCGCCGCGCTGGGCGTGCCGACCGGCAAGGGCGGCGAGGTGCAGAAGCTTATCGCGCGACAGCGGCTGTGCCGCGGTGACCCCGCGCCGGAGATGGACCGCGCGCACCACATCCAGCAGCCCGACGAAATCGAACGCTGCTTCCTGCACGGATTCCTTTCGGCGGAAGAGATCCTGCTGGCGTGGTTGCCGGGCTCGTCGCGGCTCCCGGTGCGTTCGAGCATCGTGCCGGACGGCGACGGGGAGGTGCGCTTTCTGCTCACCGATCGGCGCGCGGCGCTGGTGGCGCTCAACACCGTCGGCGACGTGCGCGTCGAAGCGCTCGAGCACCAGCCGCTGCGCGTGGAAGCCGGACAGGCGCGGTCCGGTGAGCATCGGTGGAAGGCGGCCAAGGGCGCGGCAAAGCTGCTCTCGGGTCTCGCTCGGCTACCGGCGCTGGAAGCGCCGGAGCGGCTGCGCGAAGCCGCGCGCGTCGAATGGCTTGCGCGTCGCGACGAACGGAGCGCGCTCCCCGCGGCGCGCCGTCTGCTGGACGCCGCGTCGAAGCGCGGCGACACGCTGGCGGCGTTCGCCGCGTTCCTGGTCGGCGAGGAGCTGGAAGAGGCCCGGGCTGCGCGGCCCGAGCTGCCCGGCGCGGTAGACGGGCTCGAAGGCCAGCCGTCCGGCGTCCTGGCCCAGCTGTACGAGAGCTGGGCGTTTTCCGTCCGCGCCGGCGACGCACTGCTGGGCGACCTTCGCGAGCTCGGCGAGCCCGCCGAACCCTGGGCGCTAGCGCTGCACGTCGCCGTGCACGCCAGCGCGGAAGAGCGCGCCCGCGATCCGATCGAAGGAGCCCTGGCCGACATCGCGCTGGCCGAACATCTGCTCGCCCGCAAGGAGCGCGAGCGCGCCCGCGATCTGCTGGAAGCGCGACTGAGCGCCCTGCCCAGCGAAGCGCTCGAGGATCTGCTGCCGCCGCGCGATGCCGATCTGACGGCCGGGGCGGGCGGCCAGGCGTTGCGCATCCGCGTCTACGAGCTGCTCGCCGAGGCGCGCGGCCCTGATCGCGACACGCCGGACGTGCGCGCGCTGGCGGAGCTGGCACGGCTTCAGCCGCTGGTCGTCGAGCGGGTGCAGGCACTGGCCCAGCGTGCCGACGGCGAGCTCCGCGATCGCGCCCGCCACGTGCTTTCCGTCCTCTCGCCGGGCGGGCTTGCGCCAGGCGCCGTGCCGGCGGGCGATCCAGCAGCGCCACACGCTCTTGCCGACGAACAGCTGTGGGGCGCGCTCCGCCATCCGCTGGTCAGGGAGGGCGGCGCGCTGCTGGGGCGGCTGCAGACGCTGCTCGCGAGCGTGCCGCTGCCGGACGTGACGGTCATCCGCGACTACTGCGAGCGGCTGTCGACCGCGCGACACCGCGAGACGACCGACGCGCTCGAGCACGCGGCGCGCGCGCTCGACAACGCCGCGCGCATGCTGGGCGTGGCGGAAGTGCTCGCGTACGTCTCGCGCGGCGACAAGGGCGTGGGCATGCGCGGCTACGAGCAGACGCCGCCCTTCGTGCTGATCGGCGGGCGGCACATCGAGCCGGACAGCGAGTACCGCATGCAGCCGCGTGAGCTTGCCTTCGCGATCGGTACGGAGGTCGCGCACCTGCGCTACGGACACAGCCGCGTCACGTCCAGCGACGTGTGGGCAGGCGCGCTGGAGAAGAGCAAGCAGGGGCTGGATCTGGCGCTGGGCGTCCTGCCCATGCTGAAGAGCTGGCGGGTTGCCAATCGCGTCAGCCGCCTGGCATCGCGCGTTCCACAGGGCGCGCTCAAGCGGGTGGTGGGCGGCGCCGCCGCCGTCAGCGACCAGGTGCGGCGGGTCGTGGACCCCCAGCGGCAGAGCGAAGATATTTCCGCGTTGAACGAGGACCTGATCGCGGCCCATCGCGTGATGCAGCTCACGGCCGATCGCGCAGGGCTCCTGCTCGCGGGCGAGATCGGCTCTGCGCTGCGCGCGATGCTGCTCGTGCGGCGCGACTACCGGCGGGAGCTGCCCGCCGTCGAGCAGAAGGGCATCGAGCCGATCCTGGCACGGCGCGATGCGGAAGGAGAAATCGCCTACCAGGACCTCGCGGTGCGGGTCGCGGCGCTGCTTTCCTTCTACCTGTCCGACGACTACGCCCGGCTCCAGTCGAGCCTCGCGGAAGCGGATTCCGCACAAGACACCGCCAATCTGTGACTACAATGGGTCCGCTGACCCGGAGGCAGATCGATGGCGGACGAGGAGAAGGCAGAAGCCGGCGACAAGCCGAAAGCAGCCGCACCATCCGACGGCGGAGACATGCTCGCGGTCCTACGCGACATCCGCGATGCCCAGCGCGAGTCGACGGAGCGTCAGGGCCGCTTCATGTGGCTCCTGATCCCGATCTTCGCCCTGCTCTGCATCCAGGTCGTGCTGCTGCTGTTCCACTGATCAGTAGATCGGCTCGCGGTGGCCGCGACAGGCGCTCAGCGCGTCGTCGAGCGCGCTCGAGCCGCGCAGGCACGGATAGCAATCGTCCTTCTTGCCGGGACCGCAGCCGTTCTTCACCTGGAGCGGCGCGAGGATGCGGTAGGCCCGGGTGTCGCCGCTCAGCGTCGCGCGCGGCAGCAGCTTCTTGTAGTCCTCGCAGGTCGAGGCCTTCCTGAGCGCGAGCGCCACACCCAGCGCGGGTGAGGCCTTGCGAAGCACGTCGGGGCTGTAGACCAGCTGCTTGGCGAGCTGCGTAGTGGGCGTCTTCGCCTTGGTGGACACCCATACGCTGTACAGGATGTCGGCGCCCGCGCTGCCGAGACGGATCGCGGCGATGCGCAGCGCCTCGGCGGCGGTCTCGTCGTGGGCCGCCGCGCGGCGCACATGGCGCAGAAGCGTCTCGTCCTTCGACAGGGAAGGATCGAGATCGAGGGCCTTCTCGTAGGCCGCCAGCGCTGCCTTCTCGCGGTCGACCTGCATACGGCCGCGCCCGAGCGCCAGCCACTCGCCGGCACTGCGCTTTCTGGGGTCCCGCGCCTCCAGAGCCTCCAGGGCGTCGTGGTCGCCCATCGACGCGCGCGCGATCAACTCGGCCAGCTTCGGGTTCGAGCCGAGCGAGCCGGATACGGCGGGCGCGCCCGGAACACTGGCCGCCGAGGCCGGGCCCGGAGCCGAGGGCGTGGGCGCGGCAAGGCGAGCGGCGCGCGGCTTGTGGCGGAGCATCAGCGCCACGGGGATCAAGAGCGCGATCGCGAGCCCCACGCCCCAGACGACACGCGGTGCGAGACGGCGCCGCGGCGACTCCGCCTCGTGGGAGTGCTCGGTGGGCGCCTCGGAGCGCGGTACGCCCGCCTCTATCGATACCGACGAGAGCATCGGACGCGGCGCGATGCGCTCCAGCACCGCCTCGAAGCACGTGCGCAGCTCCTCGGCGGTCTGGATGCGCTCGGCCGGATCCTTCGACAGCTGCTGCATCACGATCGCGGACAGCTCCGGGTCGACCCAGTCCGGCAGCGGAGGCGGTTCGGTCTTCATCTGCATCGTGAGCACCGTGCCGACGTCCTCGTCGCGGAACGGCGCGTAGCCGACCAGCATCTCGTAGAGCATGACGCCGACGGTGTAGAGATCGGCACGCTGATCGACGGCCTCGCCCGCCGCCTGCTCGGGGGCCATGTACTGCGGCGTGCCGAACACGACGCCCATGCGCGTGAGCACCGGTCCATGGCCCGTGTCGCCCTGGTCCTCGTCCACGAGCACCTTGGCCAGACCAAAGTCGAGGATCTTGACGAACTCCGGCTCGCCGGGGCGCTGCACGAGCATCACGTTCTCGGGCTTGAGATCGCGATGCACCACGCCGTCGGAATGCGCCGCGGCGAGCCCGTCGGTGATCTGCCTCGCGATGCGTGTCGCGCGGTCCTCCGGCAGCGGCCCGCCGGCAAGGAGCTCGGCCAGGCTCGTGCCCTGCACGTACTCGAGGATCAGGTAGAACGAGCCGTCCTCGAGCCTGCCGAAGTCCGACGCGGCGGCGATGCGCGGGTGCTGGATGCGTCCGGCCGAAATCGCCTCGCGCTCGAAGCGCGCGACAATCTCGAACTGGCTGGTCAGCGCGCGGTGCAGCACCTTGAGCGCCACGGGCTTCTTCATGTGGATGTGCTCGGCGCGGTAGACGGCGCCCATGCCGCCCCGGCCAATCAGCTCCACCACGCGGTAGCGCTCGCCGACCAGCCTGCCGACCAGCGGCGCGTCCGGATCCACCTCGCCGCCCGCCTCGTCGGCGCGCAGCAGCGTCGGCGCGTCGGACTCGGGCTCGGGCTCGGACTCGGGCTCGGCCTCGGACTCGGGCTCTTGCTCCGGGCGGTCGTCGCTCTCCATCAGGACTTGTTCCCGGGCTCTCCGCCGTGGCGCCCGGCGCCAGCCGCGAAGCGCGCGGCGCCCTGGGCAGCCTCGAGCAGCACCTCGGCCCCGCGCTTCGCCTCGATCGCGAGGCCGTCGGCGAGCGGCCGGCCCAGCCCCTGGAGCATCGAGTCACGATCGGCCAGCACGCACGACCAGGGAAACGCGGCGATGGTCTGTCCCAGCAGGACCGCGTGCTCGAGCGCGTTGCCGTCCGGTACGACGCGGTCGACGAGCCCGATGAGCTTCGCCTCTGCCGCGCTGACGAGCCGGCCCGTGAGCACCAGATCCAGCGCGCGGCCGAGCCCCACCACGCGCGGCAGCCGCTGCGTACCGCCGTCGATGAGCGGCACGCCCCAGCGCCGCTCCAGACAACCGAGCTGGGCGGAGCTGCCCGCCACGCGAAGATCGCACCAGAGCGCGATCTCGAGCCCGCCCGCGACGCAGTAGCCTTCGATGGCCGCGATCGTCGGCTTCGGCGATGCAAGGCGCGTGAAGCCCATCGGGCCCTCCGCTCGCTCCACGTCGTTGTCGAGCGCCTTGAGGTCGGCGCCGGCGCAGAACACTTCCGCGCTGCCGGTGACGACCAGCACGCGCTGCTCGTCGTCGGCCTCGAAGCGGCGGTAGCCCTCGAGCAGCTCCGCGGCCGTCGCGCGGTCGACCGCGTTCCTGCGCTCGGGGCGATCGATGCGGAGCACGGAGACGGCGCCGCGCGTCTCGCAGCTGACGCTCATCGCGAGTCGATCCCCAGGTTCGCGAGCCGATCCGCCTCGGAGTTGTGCTCGCGGCGCACATGGGAAAGCTTCACCGTCGAGAACTGCGCCAAGAGCTCCCGGGCCTGCTCGTAGAGCGGCTTCAGCCCGGCGTTCTTGACGCGGTACTGTCCCTTGAGCTGCTTGATCATCAGCTCCGAGTCGGCGCGCACCTCGATGCGAGCGATGCCGATCTCCAACGCGCGCTCCAGGCCCGCGAGCAGCGCGCGGTACTCGGCGACGTTGTTGGTGGTGTGGCCGAGGTAGTCGCTGCACTCGGCGAGCACCTCGCCGTCGGGCGTCTTGAGGATGGCGCCGATGCCCGCCGGCCCGGGATTGCCGCGCGCGGCGCCGTCGCTCCAGAGGATGGCCGTCGCGCCGTCGGCCTTCTTCGCGGGGGCGCGCTTCTTCTTCGCCGGCGCCGGAGCCTCGTGGCTCCTGGCGTGAGGCGTCTCGAACCCGAACAGCCCCGCGGCCTCGCGCAGCACGGCGCGCTCGGCGGCGGTCAGGTCCGGCCGTTCCGCCAGCCGCTCGAGCAGCTCGGCCTTTTCACGCGGTGACGGCACCCCGGCGGCATACGGACGCGGCGGCAGTACGTCAAGACTGGGCGCTATGTGTCCGATCTCCCGCGGCTCCGGGGCGCGCGGGCGTTGTCGTCGCTACGGACCGGCATCCGCCGCATCGGTCCCGGCATCGGATGCGCCGCCGTCCGCACCGGGAGTCGGTCGCGGTCGCGGTCGCGGTCGCGGTCGCGGTCGCGGTCGCGGTCGCGGTCGCGGTCGCGGTCACGGTCGCGGTCACGGTCGTGGAACGAGCTCGTCGTACAGCTGCTCGTACGCCCCCGCGACCGCCGCCGCGCGGAAGCGGCGTTCGACGGCGGAGCGCTGCGCCTCGATGACGCCGGTGCGCCGGGCGGCATCGCGTGCGACATCGAGCCCAGCCTTCACGAGCGCGTCGCGATCGCCGCGCGGCACCAGCACGGCGCCTTCGAGCTCGGAGAGCGGCCCGTGATCGATCGCAACCACCGGCACGCCGAGCGACATGGACTCGAGCAGCACGATGGGCAGGTCGACCTTTCCCCAGAGGTCGTCCACGGGAAACAGCACCGCGCTGGCGCTGCCGATCAGCGACAGCACGTCCGGCAGCTCGCTCTCGAAGCGAACATTGGGCGACGCGAGCCGCGCCTCGAGCGCGCGGGCGATGCGCGGCGCCTCGCGCGTCTTCTCGCGGTAGGCAAACACGATCACGGCGTCGGGCAGCTCGCGCACGATGGGCTCCACGGCCCGCGCAACGTCCTCCGCGCCGGAGCTGGTCTCGAGATCGCCCGGATAGACGAACAGCGGCGCGTCGGCGGGAATGTCGAGGGCGCGGCGCGCGGCTCCGCGCGCCTCTGCCGAGCGCTCCCGGAGCGGAGCAACCGGCGGCGGCACCACCTCGAGCCGCCGGCGCCGGTCGGAGGGCACGCCTTCGCGCTCGTAGGCCTCTTCGATGCGGCGGCGCGTCCACTCGCTCTGCGCGACCACGATCTGCCCGAACAACAGCCGCTCCAGCGCCTCGAAGCGACGCGGCGCGGACGCCACCGTCTGCAGCACCGGCACGCGACGCAGCCGCCCGATACCGCGCCCGACCGCGCTGGTCTTCGGATTGGGCGCGAACACGTAGTGCCACACGTCCGCGCGCGAGCTTGCGAGCAGATATGTCGCCGCACGCATGTTGTCGCGCAGCGCCGGCGCGAAGCGCCCCGCACCCGGATACACCGGCGCCATCTCCACCGGAGCGCGTCCGTTCCGCGACGGGTAGAGCTCCGCGTCCACCGCGCTCTCGAGCGACGGCACACCCGGCGCCGACATCACCACCGCTTCGGCCCGCTCGAGATGCAGCGCCACGTCGCGCACCAGACACTTCGTCCCATCGTGAAACGGCGGCACGATCGGCTTCGAGACGAACAGCACCCGGGGCGGCATCGCGCCGCAGGCTACGCGAAGCCATGCCGCCGCACAAACGCGAGGGGGCGCGCGCGAGAGCGAGCGCGAAGGCGCGGACCTATCGCGCCGCTTCCAGCAACGCCGCCGGCGCCCGCCGGATCGCGCTCTCGATCGCCGCCATCAGCACGGCGTGTTTCAGCTCCGCCGATCGCCGCCGATCGCGTGCTTCCTCCGCCGACGCGCGCGTGCTCGCCGAGCCCGAGACGGTGCCCGCGATCGCCTGCTGCGGCATGCGGTGCATCACGTACTCCATCTTGGCGCTGTAGATGACCGTGCTGCCCTCGTGCAACGTCCTCAGCCGACGCAAGCGCCCCGTCACCATCACCACGGGCGGCTTGCGGAGCTTCGCGGCCGCCTTGTAGTCGTCCGAGTCGTCGAGCACCTTCACGCCGGGCAGCTCGGAGAGCTCCGTACGCGACGTGCGCTGGACCTCGTCGAGCAACGGCCGGTAGCGGGACGAGGCGTGGATCTTGCCGAGCTTGACCAGCACCTTGGGTTTCTCGTGATGCAGACCGATCAGCTCTAGCGCGCGGATGGACGCCTTGATCTGCGAGCGCACCGCGGCCGACGTGTCCAGCCGATGTTCCTTGAGCGCGGGGATCGCGCGCTTGTCGCCGAGCACCTTGAGGGCAGCAGCGGAAGCAGCACGTACGGCCGCGTTGGGATCGTCCAGGGCCTTCTCCAGCGGACCGCGCGCGCGTGTGTCCTTGAGCTTGCCCAGCTGCAAAGCCGCCTGCACGCGTACGCGGAAATCCTGTCCGTGCTCCAGCCGATCGACCAGCGCGGAGATGCTCGGGCCCGCCACCGCTGGACCGGCAAGCAGCACGGCGAGAGCAATAACGAGTGGCCGCAGCAGACGGATCATCTTGAGTCGGACGGGCGGGAGCGCGCATCCATACAATAGATCATCCGTGCAGTGCCGAGGGGCCGATACCTGTGCGCGCGTCGAGATAGCTCGCACCTCGTGGCACATGCGCGCGGTGTGTCGCACCCCCTCGTACACGAGCGGTGCGAAACAACTGCGCCTAGCGGTTGATCAGGGCTTCTTTCCGCCCGTCGTCTGGCCCGCGGCGCCGGGCGCCATGTAGCAGACGTCGCGACCAGGCTTCGAGTCCGGCGGACACACCGGCGCCTGCTGCCAGTCCTTCGGCGGCTTGAAACCCTTCGGCGGAGTGTCGGGGCAGCCGTCGTCGTCCTGGTAACCGTTCCAGGTCTCCTTCTGGCCGTCGCACTGGTCTCGCGTGTCCGGAATTCCGTCGTTGTCGTTGTCCGGATCCGGGCAGCCGTCCGTGTCCATGAAGCCGTCGGTGTCCTCGGGCTGCTTCGGACACTGATCCTTGGAGTCGGGCACACCGTCGTTGTCGGCGTCCGGTTCGTCCGGGCAACCGTCATCGTCCTTGTAGCCGTTCTTCGTTTCCGGCTTGTTCGGACAGCGGTCGTGGTCGTCCGGGATCCCGTCGTTGTCGTTGTCCGGATCGGGGCAGCCGTCCTGATCCTGGAACCCGTCGAAGTCCTCCGCCTTGTTCGGGCACTTGTCCTGCGTGTCGGGGATCGTATCGCCGTCGTTGTCCGGATCCGGGCAGCCGTCGCTGTCCTGGTACCCGTCGCGATCCTCCGGATCGTTCGGGCACTTGTCGTCGTTGTCGTAGATGCCGTCGTGGTCGCGATCGCGGCGCTCTTCCACATACATGAAGCCGACGAACGCGCGGACGCTCGGAACGCCTATGCCCTGGATGAGCCCGGTGCCGAGGCCCACATTCAGCAGAATCGGCGAGTTGAGCGGCATGATCTGCGCGCCGCCGTCGATCTCGTTGGCATTCGTGCCGTTGTGCGAGCTGAACTTCGTGCTGCCGAAATCATCCAGCAGGACGCGGAACACCGGGCTGACCTTGAAGCCCGCACCGATCCCGTAGCGGAACTCCGGACCGAGCTCCGTCGATCCGACGCGGCCGTTGCCGCGATAGACGCCGGCCAGGTTGCCCCCGACGCTGAAGGGCCCCTTCGCCCCATCGAAGATGGCGCGAAGACCGGCCGTCGGCGTCGTGTCTCCAATGTAGCTCCCCTTGGAGGTAAGATGGCCGAAAGGCCCGGTCACGAACGCTCCGATACCGGCCACGAACGGATCGTTCAGCCCGCCGGAAAGGCGGAACTTGCCCTCGAGCTCGGTATCGCCGAGGCCCGTGGCGCTGAGACCGTTCTGATCGGCCGTACCGGTGTCGGTGAGTCCCTGCCCCTTGACGAAGGTGACGGGTACCTTCAGACCAATCTGCAAGCGGGGGATGGGCGTGAACGAGCCGAGCACGTCGCCGGTCACCATGTTCTCGACGACCTTGACGTCCTGCTTCTGTATCGCGTTGGGATCGCTGCAGTTCGTCTGCGACTGGCAGCTCCGGACAACGAACGGTTGGTAGGCGTAGTTGATGAACAGACCCGCGCTCCAGGCCATCTTGCCGTCGGTGCGCACGCCCCGCGTGGTGAAGTAGTTCCGGGGACCCGGCGCGGGGTCGAAGCGCTGGACCGTGAACTCACCGCTCTTGGCGGATTGCGCCGCGGCGGAGCCGGCCGTAGCGAGCAACGCCGTGAGCAGCGCACCGCCACCGAACCGGCGGAAGACGCGACGGGAGGGATTTCCAGGAGAGGTCATGGCAGCGGGGATCGGTCGGCGAACAGGGAGCGGGAACGCTTTCATCGAAAGCTCTCAGTTCTGTGGAAGTCGCACGTCGGGAGCGAAGCCAAGGCTCGCATAGTCCGCCAGCTTTCCGCAACGGCCATGATTTCCCCTCGTGGAAGCGGCCATTGAGCATTTCCGGGCCCTGGCCCGCCCTGCACCAGCCCCCGAACCCCGCAGGAATGCGCGCTGCCGAGCGCAAACCGCTGCTCCGGCGCTATGTTACCGCCGTGGCCGTCTGCTCCAGCTGCCGGAGCGTTATCGCCGAAGCGAGCGCTCGCTTCTGTCCCCAATGCGGAACGCCTGTGGGCCCTCCCAAGGCGAAACACATCGGGGCGGGCACCGAGCTCGACCTGGACTGGGGCAAGGTCGTCGTTGAAGGCATCATCGGCGAAGGCGGGATGGGCGTCGTGCACCGGGGCTGGCTCTACTACAACCCCAAGGGGCGCTATGCGGGCACACCGGCACATCCGGTCGCGATCAAGGCGCTGCACCCGCTGCTCAAAGGCCGGGAACGGGCTCGCAAGTTGTTCCTCGGGGAAGCGAAGGCCCTGGCACGGCTGTCGCACCCGAACATAGTGCACTTCTTCGCGCTGGTGCAGGCGGAGGACCAGCTCGCGATCGTGATCGAGCTGGTCGAAGGCAAGACGCTCAGCGACATCATCGCCCAGCATCGAGCGACGGCACTGCCCGGAAGCATCCCGTGCCTGCCGTTCGCGCTCGCCTGGCACTACTTTTCGCAGCTGCTCGGCGCGCTCGCGGCGATCCACGCGCTCGGCATCATCCACAGGGACATCAAGCCCAGCAACGTGCTGGTGCGCACCGACGGCGTCGTGAAGCTGACCGACTTTGGTATCGCGCGCGTGCCGGCGGAGGAAGCGCGCAACACCGGCGGCATGGCGCCGGGGACCGGGGCATACATGGCTCCCGAGCAGGTGCTCGGGCGAGATCTCGACGCGCGCACCGACCTCTACGGCGCGGCGATCGTGCTGTTCGAGATGCTGGCCGGCGCGACTCCGTTCGACGCGCCGGGGCGCAACGAGGTCATGGTGCGCACCGCGCAGATCGAGGAAACCGCGCCGCCCGTCACCCAGATCATCCCGCAGGCGCCTGCCGTGCTCGACCTGTTGATGGCCCGGGCGCTGGCCAAGGACCCGATGCATCGCTTCGGCTCCGCCATCGAGCTCGGCGAGGCGTTCCGCGCTGCTCTGGATCTGCCCGAGTCGGCCGGCTGGATTGCCCAGCAGAAGCTGGCGGAAAACGCGCAGGGAATTTCGCAGTACAAGCAGGAAGCCCGGCGCTCCTCGGCGCCCGTTCCGGAAGCCCGCGCCGAGAAGCTCCGCACGGATGTGATGCAAGCCTATCGCGGCAGCTAGGACCAGGGAGCGGCGAGCAACAACGAGCCTCGGGGGTCCGTGGGCGGGCGAGCGGGATGCAAACGTTGACAGTCTTTGCCGGGCCATGCGATAGCCCCGGAGCGGTCCAAGCTGACGTGGCTTTTCCGCGGAGATCCGCGCCCATGCACAAAATCTCCGTCGTCTCCCTCTTCGCTCTGGGTGTGGTCGTCTTCGGCTCGACGAACGCCTCCGCCCAGCCTGCCCCTCCCGACAAGCCGCCGGCAGCCCAGCCCGGCAAGGCGGCGGACGCAGGCAAGCAGAAGAAGAACGAGACCAAGAAGAACGACCAGAAGGCGGCAGCGCCCAAGCCCGGCAAAGGCGAGCAGAAGAAGGGCGCCGGCGCCACGCCCGACAAAGGGCAACCCGGTGCGCCCGCCGGCGAGCAGCCCGCCGAAGGCAAGCCCGGTGAAGGTCAAGCCGCTCCCCAAGGCGGCGAAGCCCAGCCGCAGCCCGGCGGAGAGCCCACGGGCGAAGGCGGCGAGGGCGGCCAAGGCGGCGAAGGAACAACCGGCGAAGCGCCGCTTCCCCCGGAAACCCAACGCGGCACGCAGATGCCCGGCGCCACGCCCACGCCGAACGGACTGGGCCCGATGCCGGGCTGGCCGGCTCCAGGCAGCGATCAGACGAAGCTGGAGAAGCAGGGCGAGAAGCGCCCCGGAGCCGAAGGCAAGAAGGAAGAAGGCTCCGATCGCATCTACGCCGAGGACTGGTGGTCGCACGCGCGTCCCATCCTCGAGCTGCACGGCTACTTCCGCCTGCGCGCCGAGCTTTTCCAGAACTTCTCGCTCGGACGCATCGACCCGCCGGACCAGCAGCTGTGGCCGATGCCGGCCGACAACCACTACAGCAACACCAACGGCGCCTGGGGCCCGGCGCTGTGCACGGCCAAGCAGTCGCCCGAAGCGCCCAGCAACAATAACGACCCCGCGCAGGCCCACTGGCCCTGCAAGGACAAGACGCAAGCCGGCGCCAACATCCGCTTCCGTCTGAATCCGGAGCTGCACATCTCGGACAACCTGCGGATCATGAGCCAGATCGATCTGCTGGATAACCTGGTGCTCGGTTCGACCCCGGACGGCTTCTCCAACTCTCCGAACGGCAGCGGCGGCTACGCGGTAAACCAGCGCGCCGGCTACGCGCCGCTCGGCGTCTTCGACACCACGCAGGAGCCGCCGAGCGCCGGCATCAACGGCCTCAAGGACAGCATCCGCGTCAAGCGCGTGTGGGCGGAGTACATGACGCCCGTGGGCGAGCTGCGCTTCGGCCGCATGCCGAGCCAGTGGGGCCTGGGCATCCTGGCCAACGCCGGCGACGGCTATGACGACGACTACCAGTCGACGGCCGATCGCATCATGTTCGTCACCGGCATCAAGTCGATCGACCTGTACTTCGCCGGCGCCTGGGACTTCGTGAACTCGGGGCCGACCAGCGACACGCTGGGCCTGCCCGGCGCGCAGCCCTACGATCTGGCGCAGAACGACGACGTGAACCAGTACGTCTTCGTCGTCGTGCGCAAGACGAACGCCGAGCTGCAGAAGCTCAGGCTCGCCCGCGGTCAGCTGGTGCTCAACGGCGGCGCCTACGTCGTCTATCGCTCGCAGCTCCTGGCGAACGACACCAACGGGTCGTGCGCGAACGGCGCCGCGGCCATCGGTTGCACGTCGGGGCAGCTCACCCAGGGCACCAGCGGCTACGTGCGCCGCGGCGCCCAGGCCTGGATCCCCGACCTGTGGCTGCAGGTGCTGTACAGGAAGTTCCGCTTCGAGATGGAGGCGGTCACCATCCAGGGGTCACTCGAGAACACCTTGTCGTCCCCCGGGGCCAGCGACTACTCGAGCGCGTACGGCGGCCACGGCTGGAAGGTGCAACAGTACGCCCTGGCCACGGAGCTCGAGCAGAAGCTGATCGAGGATCGGCTGAGGCTGCAGTTCAAATTCGGATTCGCCTCGGGAGACTCGTGGGCCAACGGCCTGGCGGCTGGCGCCAACGGCCTGCAGACCCTGCTGCATCCGGGCAACAACACCATCTCCACGTTCCGCTTCCACCCGAACTACAAGATCGACCTGATCCTCAACCGCAACATTCTGGGCAGGATCCAGGGCGAGTACTACTTCCGGCCCAGCGCGGACTACGACTTCCTGCGCAACCAGAATGGGCAGAAGCTCGGCGGCGGCGTAGCGGCAATCTGGACGCGGGCCAGCGAGTTCGTGCAGACGCCGGGCCACGACTCCAATCTCGGCGTCGAGCTCGACGGCAAGCTCTACTTCCAGTCGAAGGACGGCTCGCTCAACGACGACCCTAACAAGATGGGCGGCTTCTACACGATGCTGGAGTACGGCGTGCTGTTCCCGCTCGCCGGGCTCGGCTACACCGGCAAACAGGCCAGCGATATCCGCAGCCAGCTGGGCCCCGGCGCCGCCAACACCAGCACCGCGCAGATCGTCCGCTGGTACCTGGGCGTGCTGTTCTAGTCGTCCCAGGAGAGCCGGAACTCGCAGCTCGGGTCGCCCTTCGCGCGGCAGCCGAGCTCGTGCACCACCGTGTTGCGACGCGGACCGAGCTCGAGCGAGCCGTGCATCCAGCCGCCGATGGATAGGCAGTGCGCGCGGTGCGGCGCAGGGAAGTCCGCGAGTGTCACGTGCATGCCGCTCGGACCGTTGGCGCGCGAGAGCAGCCGGCCGCGATCGTAGTGGTGGCTCCAGACGCTCGACGCGAGCCCGATCAACATGGTCGGCCTGACGCGCCCCATGATGATCCGCTTCCATACGCCGAGGTCGTGCGTGGCGGCGAAGCGGCCCATGTCCCAGGCCAGCTCCAGGTTCCCGCGGTCGAACAAGCGGTCGGCCAGCTCCACCGCCTCGACGAATAGACGGAAATCAAGCCAGTCGGAGCGGTCCTCGCCGAGCAGGACGTGGCGGAGCTCCGGCGACGCCATCTGCCGGTAGCGCTGCTGCGCGTGCAGCCCGAAGCGCTCGAGGACAAAGGCGTCGCGGACGGTCACGGTTGGCGCCTTGACCCGGATTGCCTTTTCCCTTCCCACTTCGCTCGCCGGCACTGATCACCCGCATGCCGCCCGTACGCTGCGGCGCGTCGAGGGCTCCCCTTGAAGTCCCTCGAGAAGTATGGTCGCTGGCGGCGGAAGTTGCACGCCGCCTCGCCTGGTGAACCATGAAATCCCGATACGACGAAACACAAGCCCGGGGCTTTATCGAGCGCTACGCCGGACGCGCCGACGAAGCGCTCGCGCTCAGGGTGTACACGTCACGACTGCTCGGACAGGACGGCTCGCTGGTGCTGCACGGCGGCGGCAACACCTCCTTGAAGGGCCGCGCGCGGGAGATCACGGGCGAAGAGGTCGAGGTGCTCTACGTCAAGGGCAGCGGCCGGGACCTTGCCACGATCGAGCCGGAAGGGTTTCCGGCCTGCCGCCTCGACGGGCTCAGGCGTGTGGCCCGGGTGGAGACGCTGGGCGACGAAGACCTCGTCAAGGCGCTGAGGGGCCAGCTGCTCGATCCGTCCGGCCCGACGCCGAGCATCGAAGCGCTGCTGCACGCGCTGGTCGGCGCACGCTACGTGGACCACACGCACGCCGATTCAGTGCTGTCGGTCGTCGACCAGCCCGACAGCGCCGAGCGCGCACGCGAGGTGTGGGGCGACGGGCTGCTCTTCGTGCCGTACGTGAAGCCCGGCTTTGTGCTCTCACGGCGCATCGCGGCGCTCGGCGGTGAGCTATCCCGGGCGCGCGCGCTGGTGCTGGACAAGCACGGCATCTTCACCTGGGGTGAGAGCGCGCAAGAGAGCTACGAGCGGATGATCGAGGCGGTGGACGCGGCCGAGCGCTACCTCGCGCGGGGAGGCGTCGCGGTCGCGCCCGTACCGGGGGACAGCGCGCGGCGGGCGCAACAGGATGCGCTCGCGCCCGTCGTCCGTGGCGCGCTCTGTCGCGCGGGCGACCAGCGCTTCATCCTCGAGTGGCGCGACGAAGCGGAGATCCTGTCGCTGCTCGCGCGCGACGACGCAAAGCAGGTGACCGCAGTCGGACCGGCGACGCCCGACCACGTGATCCGCACCAAGCCGCTCCCGCTCTGGCTTGGCGGCGTTCCCGACGGCGAGGCGGCACGCGCTCATGTGGAGAAAGCGCTTTCGGGCTACGCGGAGCTCTACGACCGCTACTTCGAGCGCGGCCGCCGGGAGCGGAAGCGCGAACCGGCCCAGCTGGACAAGCTGCCGCGGGTCATCCACGTGCCGGGGCTCGGCGCGCTGTGCGCGGGCCGTACGCTGGCCGACGCGCGCATCGCCGGCGACATCACGCTGCACACCGCGCGCGTGATCGCGGACGCGCGCTCCGTCGGCAGCTACCGCCCGGTGGGCGATCTCGATCTGTTCGATGTCGAGTACTGGAGCATGGAGCAGGCCAAGCTCGAGCACGCGGCGGGCGGCGCCTTGGAACGGAAAATTGCGCTGGTCACCGGCGCGGCCGGCGGCATCGGGCTCGACACGGCAGCGCTGCTCGCAGAGCTCGGCGCGCACGTCGTCGTCGCCGATCGCGACGAACAGGCGCTCGACGCCGCCCACGGAGCGCTCGCAGAGCGATTCGACATGCGCGTCGCGCGCGCCGTGGCGGACGTGACCGATCAGAGCCAGGTGAGGGCCGCCGTCGCCGAGGCGGTAACGCGCTTCGGCGGGCTCGACCTGGTGGTGTCGAACGCGGGCACGGCCCCCGGCGGCTTGCTTCATGAAGCCGCCGGCGACGCGGCGCTGCGCCGCTCGCTCGAGATCAATCTGCTCGGACACCAGAACGTCGCGCGCGCGGCCTCGGAGGTGCTGCTCGCCCAGGGGATCGGCGGCTGTCTTCTGTTCAACGCCTCCAAGAGCGCGTTCAACCAGGGTCCGGAGTTCGGCCCGTACGCGATCCCGAAGGCGGCGGTCGTTGCGCTGATGAAGCAGTACGCCGTCGACCTCGGCAAGCACGGCATCCGCACCGGCGCCGTCAACGCCGACCGCATCCGCACGGGCTTGTTCGGGGGCGGCGTGCTGGAGGCACGGGCAAAAGCGCGTGGCGTCTCGCCGGACGCGTACTTCCAGCAGAACCTGCTGCGCCGCGAGACCACCGGCCGCGACGTGGCCGAAGCGTTCGCCTATCTCGCGCAGGCCGAGGCCACGACCGGCTGCGTGATCACCGTCGACGGCGGCAACCCCGCAGCCTTCCCGCGCTAGAACCGGAGCGTTGCGTCGAGGCGGGCGCCTTCGAAGGGCGGGAAGAAGCGGCACACGCCGGAGACGCAGCGCAGCGAGCCGCGACGCTCACCCACGAAGGCAGAGACGCTGGACGCGCTGTCGAAGTTCCAGCGGACCTGACCGTTGTAGTACATGTCCGCCGTGGTCGGCCGCGAGTCGTACTCCACGCCGAACGCGACCACGAGGTGCGGCGCCCACTGGAAGCCGGTCAGGTGCTCGCCCTCGAACCAACCGTTCTCGTACGAGACCGGCTCCACGCGGTGGCGGTGCCAGCCCTGGAGTTGCAGCGAGAACGGGCCGTGGATGTACTCGATGATGTCGTACCGGACGTAGTTCTCGCGATAGACAACGTAGGTGAGGTTCTGGTTGATGTCCGGGCCGGCTGTATTCGATTCCTGGTCGCGCGCCCCGACCGTGATGGTTGCACGCGAACGGCGGTGGTGCGCCGTCTTCTCCAGCCCGACGGCGACGTCCCACACCCCGTCGAGGTTCGCGCTCGCCGTGTCGCACTGCGTGTTGCCGGCGTCTGAACCCGCCCAGGTGTAGTAGCGACCGACCCAGGCGAACAACGTGTCGTTGTCGCTGGCTTCCACGTCGGTGCGCAGCCGCCCGCCGGTGATGCAGCTGGTCATGGCGCCGATGAAGTTGTCCTGCCAGATGGGCTCGGTGGTCGGCGGCGTGCTGTACTGCAGGTTCTGGAACTCGCCGGTCGCCGGGCTGTTCAGGCGGTTGGGTTGGAGCGCGAAGAAGCGCCGGTAGTGCTTCATCTCCAGCAGCACCGTAACCGGGTGCTGGATCACGCTGACGCTGCCGTAGACGGCATAGCCGGGGTCCACCACCTGGTAGATCTGCCCGGGCAGCGTTGAATGGTCGCGGTGCTGGTAGGCGACCTCCAGGTAGCCGGCGCCGTGACCGTCGAAATCCGGGGCGCCGATGGACTCGCTGAGGTTCGTGACGTTGTCCTGCGGGAACTGGGACAGATCGCCCCTGACGGGGTCGCGCCGGAACACCCGCGCTCCCTGGGTGCCGAACGTGACGTGTCGCGTCTTGATGTCGAGCTCGCCGCCGGCAACGCCGTCGGGCGCGTAGGTCGGGCCGTTGGCGCCCGCAGCCGGACGCGGCATGCCGGCTTCGGCGATCTGGTCGCCCAGGAACGGCTTGCGGGGCCGCAGCCTCGGGTCGGCTGCCGCGGACCCGGGGTCCACTGCCGCGTAGTTCGGGTCCACGGTCAGGATACGACCGCTGGCCTCGTCGATGCGCAGCGGATTGAGCATGCCGCCCACCGCGGTCAGCTTGAACCTGAGGCTCTTCGAAGCCTTGAGCCGGCCCACGACGCGAGCGCCGCGGATGGTCGTGTCGCTCGACAGCTCGTCGAGCTTGCGCAGGCTGAGCACCAGCCCGCGACCGAGCTGCGCGTATACGTCGCCGACCGTCGCCTCGAAGTCGGGCGTCGCGTAGCCGACGTAGTACTTCGACGGGTAGAGGATGTTGTTGTAGCGGGTGGACAGGTCGGCCGCGGCCTGCTGGCCCATGTCGTTGTAGTACTGCTGCGAGGTCCGGGTGTCGTATTGGGAGTACGGCCGGTGGTCGAGCATGCGTTGCGCGACGTGCGTGGCCGAAGGCTGCGTGTAGAACCAGGCGGCGTCGAGCCTGAGGCCGAGCCGCCAGTTGCCCCAACTGCTCTGCAGGTTGAGGCGGTTGTAGACCATGCCCCAGTTGTCGTCGGTGGCCGAGCTGACGTCGTTGGGCTTGAAGTTGCGGTTGTCGAAGTTGTAGAGGACGCTGCCCGCCTCGGTGACATCCACCTGCACCGGCTTGTCGCCGAGCTTGCCGGGCTGGAGCGCCAGAGCGCTACCGGCGCTGAGCGACGTGGTCAGGACCGCCGCGAGACCGACCGCACGCCGCGCACGGCACCTGGCCCTCCCGGCGGCTCGCGTCTGGTCCAGCATCGGGCAAGGACTGCTGTGCTACTTCGCCGCCACCGCAGCCGCGACGTCCTTGTCGAGCCCTGCCGTGTCGCCAGTGGTGAAACCTTCGTGCTTCATGATGACGTGGCCGTCGCGGCCGATCAGCACGCTGTACGGCGCGCTCGTCTTCGGATTGTAGAGCGAGACCACGTGCGTCTCCTGGTCGAGCAGGATCGGGAAGCTGACTCCCAGCTTCGCCACCTCGGTCTTGACCTGGGCCACCGAATCAGGCCCGTCGATGGAGATGCCCAGCACAACGAAGCCCTTGTCCTTGTACTTCTTGTACAGCTGGTCGAGGTGCGGCATCGACGCCAGACACGGGTCGCAGTACGTGGCCCAGAAGTCGATCAGGACGACGTCCTTGCCGAGGTAGTCGCTGAGCTGCACGCTCTGCCCATCCAGCGAGTCGAGCTCGAAGTCCGGCGCGTCGCTGCTGGACGACGCGGACGCGGCGCCTGGGCCCTGGGCGCCTGCGCCACCGCAACCAGCCGCGATCACGGGCAGCGCAAGACCCATCGCCAGGATGGCGCGGGTGACGAACGATTTCATCTGCATCATGTCTCCGGGCGCATCGTAGTCCAGGGCGGCGCCACAGGAGCGACACCCGACGCGTTGCAGGGATAGGCGGAGGTGGATACTCCGACAGCTGGACCGACTACTGGATCTTGGAGAGCTCGCTGTCGAGCGTGGCCCACTGCGCGCTCGCCCCGTAGCCCAGCATCTCGTCCAGAATCTTCATGTTCCGGGCGTTGACGAACATGTTCAACGGGGCAGCGTTCGCGTTGAAGAAGTGCCCGAACCAGAAGCCCGGATCGATCGCGTTCGGGTAGTCGCTCTTGTAGAGGTAGGTCCAGCTCGCCAGGTCGCTGTTCTTGGCCTGGCTCCCGTCACCCGATTGGAAGAGCACACCGAAGAACTCCGCGCCCTTCGCCTTGTAGGTGTCGTAGTAGCCCTTGTTCAGGATCTCCCCGTCCTCCTGGTTGCAGTACTTGCACCAGACCGCGCCCACATCGAACAGGATGACCTTGATGCCCTTGCTCCCATCCGGATCGTAGAAGTCGGAGAGCTTGATCGGCTGCAGCTGGCCCTTGTAGTTGACGTTCCTTCGGATTCGCCCATCCGAAGAAAGTCTGGTCGGGGCCGAGCGTGTCGCCGACGTTGAAGCCGTAGGGGCCGTCGGGATAGGGCGCCTTCTGCGTCGAACCGCCGGAGCCACCCGTGCCACTCGATGTGCCGCCCGTGCCCGCCGCACCGCCGGTGCTGCCGTTGTCGAAGTTGCCCGCCTGATCGCTCTTGCTCGAGCAAGCAAAAGCCAGTGCGCTGGCAAGAACACAGATACCGGACAGGACAAGCTTTCTCATGGGTCGCGTCTCCACTTGTATGCTAGATGAGGCGAACTAACTGGAGCAAGGGTGGCCGTCAAGGGCCGGGCCCCTTCCCGGACACCCTGACTTTGCGCTAGTACGCCGGTCGCAAGCGACCGGTTACCGGCTTGATTGCTTGGGGTTTGAAATATTGCAGTCCGACTGTCGACACGTGGCTCGGACCCGCCAGTCCGGTGTCCCAAGGCCCCGTCCGATAGCTCTTGTTTAGCAGAGGTAGTCATGCGCGCTAGAGAATCCAGGCGTTCGACCCAGACCGACGCACCGCGGCAGCGACGGTCCTGGAGGGGTTTCGTCCGCGTTCTGGTGCTCGCCGCTCTGGCCATGTCGCTGGGTATCGGTGCCGGGTGTTCGAGCAACAAGGGGTGCCCGGGCATCAAGATCAACGGCCAGTGCGAGAAGAAGTGCGTCGACAGCGCCTGCTCGGCCGGCACGCGCTGCGTCACGTTCGGCGACCAGAACAACGCCTGCGAGCCGGCATGCAAGACGAACGCTGACTGCCCCATCGGCAGGGACTGCGAGAGGTACCAGTTCGGCGACGGGACCATCGCCAACTACTGCGTGTACCTCCCCTATTCCAAGGGCGGCCGGACCGGCCAGCATGAAGCCTGCCAGACCAGCGACGAGTGCGACGCGCCCCGGGGCTACACCTGCATTGGCCAGTCCTGCGAACACGCGTGCGGTCACAACAGCGACTGCCCCGACGGCTTCATCTGCGGCAAGGACGCCAAGCAGGACGACAAGGGGAGCAGCACGCGCTACTGCGTAAAGGACGGCGGCGGCAAGGCGGGCGACGCATGCACGGGCAACTCGGACTGCTCGCAGCGCGCGTGGCTCGAGTGCAACGCAGGCAAGTGCGAGATGCCCAAGGGACGCTTCGGCACGCCTTGCCCCAACGGCAAGTCGGATTGCGACACGGCGGACAACTTCACGTGCGTGCCTCCCGACAACGAAGACCCCGCGCCCTACTGCGCTCAGCTTGACTGCGCAGCGGACGCGGATTGCCCGACGGGCTACTTCTGCTCGCTGCAGCGTACGGGAACGACGCCCTGCAAGGATGCCTGCAATGGCAGCATCAAGGGCGACTCCACAGTGAAGGGCTGCGCGCAGGGTGCGGACATCGGCGACGGCAAGAAGTTCCAGTGCGGGCCGGTCAGTCTGCTCCGGCACATGTGCATGAAGCGCCAGTACTGCAACGCGTGCGAGACCGACGCGGACTGCTCGCAGGAGAACGGCCAGATCTGCGCCAAGGACAAGGGCGGCCACAAGATCTGCACGTTCCTGTGCAAGGTCGGCACTACCTCCTGCCCCTGGGGCGACGCGAGCGCCTGCGGCGTCTGGGACAAGGATCTCGGCAAGCCGACCTGCACGCATCGCGCCGGCACCTGCCACGGCAAGGGCAACGGCTGCGACCCCTGCGTCGATGACAACGACTGCCCGAACGGTCTCTGCCTTTCCGATACCTACTCGGGCGAGCGCTACTGCTTGAGCATGAAGAGCTCCTGCTCCTGTCCGCTGGGCCCGGCAGGCTGCGACCCGTCGGGGAACAACCCGAACAACCCCTGCTACTCGGAGTGCGAAGGCGGCGGCTGTCCGACCTCGGCCGGCGGGGTGAAGATGTTCTGCCTGGGCGGCCCGCAGTACGACCCCAAGTACAGCTCCCCAGGGACCCCGCTCTTCAACAAGTGCGTCGAGGGCTACTCGTACTACAAGGCTGGCAACGGCATCACCACGTCCACCGAGGCGCGGAGCGGCTGCTGGCTGGCCAAGTAGCCCCCGGAATCGAGCGGCAAGCTGGAGCGCCGGGCGCGGGGCCAAACTCGCGCGCGGCGCGGCGCCGGGGTCCGTCGAGGGACTGAACCGCCTGGAATCGCGAAACAATCCCCGGGGGTTTCCCAGGCGGCGATTGTCGCCCTATCCTGTTGCATCATCCGAGGGAGGCGACCCGTCCAACGAACCTGGCGGGGAGCTGTGGCTTGCCCGCGGATACGTGGATCAAGGAGAGGTTTCGATGAAACGTAGCACTGGATTTCGCTTCCTGGCCGGACCTTTGCTCGCCGCGACGCTGGCGCTGCCGCTCGCGGGAGGAGGATGCAGCGCGGCCAAGGCCGCCGAGGGGTGCAACGGGCTGGACGTATCGGCCCAGGGCGATCTGACGGTCCAGGCCTTCGCCGATGCGGCCGACGCGCTCAAGGCCAAGGCAGCCGCGGTGGAAGCCGAGTGGGCTGCCGTATGTAACGCCATCAACAAGGCCGATGGCGACGACCCCAACGGCGGGAAGAGCGCGGCCGATGCGTGCGCCATGCTCAAGGCACGCTTCGATGCCGACGCCCAGAAGGGCGTCACGGTGACTCTGACGGCGTCCTACAGCTGCACGGCCGACGCGCAGCTCCAGGCGGACTGCCAGGGCAAGTGCACGGCAAAGGCGGGCTGCGACCTCGAGGGGTCCTGTGAACCGGGCAAACTGTCCGGACAATGCAGCGGTACCTGCACCGGCTCGTGCACGGCACCGTCGGTCACGTGCAGCGGCACATGCTCGGGCACCTGCACGGCGACCGCCGCCGTCAGCTGTTCGGGCACCTGCGAGGGTTCGTGCGACGCGCCCACCTGGACGGGCACCTGCGACGCGGGCTGCAGCGCCAACTTCAGCGGCACCTGCCAGGGCAACTGCCAGGGCAAGTGCGACGGCGCGACCGAGAACGGGACCGGCAACGGCAACTGCCAAGGCAAGTGCGAGGGCACCTGCACGGGCGGCGCGGCCTCGGGCAGCTGCTCGGCGCAGTGCACTGGCCAGTTCAGCGGCGGCACCTGCAGCGGGCAGTGCACCGGCAAGTGCATCGCACAGGCCGGCGCATCCTGCTCCGGCACGTGCGACGGCAGCTGCAGCGGCTCGCCGGGCCAGTGCTCGGGTCAATGCACCGGCAAGTGCAACGTCAAGTTCACGGCGCCCCACTGCGACGGCAAGCTCAACTGCAAGGCTGCCGCGGATTGCAGCGCCTCCTGCACGGGCAAGGCGAGTGCCACCGTCAAGTGCGGCGGCCACACGCAGGTCGTGGTCGAGGGCGACGCGGATCTCTACGCCGCTCTGACGGCAAACGGTGACAAGATCGCCGCGGCGATCGGCGACACGGCCAAGCTCGCGGGGCCGATCGGCGACCTCGCGGGCGGCATTGGCGCCGACATCCAGGCGGCCGGCAACATCTCTTCAGCCGGTGCATCGTGCATGGTGCAGAAGCTGAAGGTCATGGCCGATGCCCAGGCGTCGGTGAGCGTATCGGTGAAGGCCAGCGCCTCGGTCAGCGGCGGCACCAGCTAGGCGATCGCTCCGGCGGTAGTCACGAAGCCCTCCGACGCCCCGGCGTCGGGGGGCTTCGCGCATTTGCCGGGGCTAAAGAGAGCCGGACCAGCGCCGTTTATCAGTGAGGAGAACACAATAGCGTGACGCTGGCCGACCCCACCCCGAGCCTTTTCGACGGCAAATACGCGCTGATCCGCGAGCTCGGCTCCGGTGCCGCCGGGGTCGTGTTCGAGGCCGAGCACTTGATCGTCGGCAAACGCGTGGCGCTCAAGCTGCTGCGCCCGGAGCTGGCGCAGAATGCGGCGCTCTCGCGGCGGTTCGTCGCTGAAGCCCGCGCGGCGGCGCGCATCGCCCACGCCAACGTCGTGGACATCCACGATCTCGGCGTCGCCCGCGACGGGACCTGCTACCTGGTGATGGAGCTGCTGGCGGGCGAGACGCTGCTCGACATCGTCGCGCAACGTGGCGCCCTGCCGGCAGCCTACGCCTGCGAGCTGATGCTGCAGGTGCTGGCCGGGCTCGCGGCCGCGCACGCGCAAGGCATCGTGCACCGGGATCTGAAGCCGGCCAACGTGATGGTGACACACCCGAGGCCGGACCGGCCGCTCGCGAAGGTGCTCGACTTCGGCATCGCGAAGGGCGTGCTCGATCCAGGACTGGTCGACGAGACCGGGGCGGTTCTGGGCACTCCGCTGTACATGGCGCCCGAGCAGGCTCTGGGCCTGGATGTGGACGCGCGCGCGGACGTGTATTCGGCAGCGGCGATCCTGTTCGAGCTCCTGGCCGGGGTGGCGCCGATCGAGGGCGACACGAACGAGCTGGTGCTCGCGAAGGTGATCGCCGGCCGGCGGCGCTCGCTTGCCGAGGTCGCACCCCAGGTGCCGGCGGAACTGGCGGCGATAGTGGACGAGGCACTGGCGCGCGACCCCGCCGCGAGACCCAGCAGTGCGAGAGAGCTCGCCCAGGCGCTCGGGGCGTTTGTCGATACCGGGCGCGCCGGTTCCATCGCGGCGCGCCCCGACCCCTCGCTCGGCCCGATAGCGCTCGTGTCGGAGCGACGACCGCGGATCAAGCCCACCATGCTCGATCCGGACCAGCCCGCGCTCGTGCTGCGCGTCCCGAGCTACCCGGCGAGATTCGTACGGTTGCCGTTGCGCGACCCGCAGCTCAGCGACTCGCTGCTGCGCTCGCCGCGCATCCCGGCGCCGCCGTCCACGCCGCGCGACGTCGCCGCGGCCCAGCCCGTCGCAGCGCCGGAGCCGGAACCAGAGCCCGAGCCGGAACTGCCGCGGCGGCGCGCAGCCCTGGGTGCCCGGGCAGTGCTGCTCGCCACTGCGATCGGCTTCAGCGTCGGAATGGCGGGGGCGTGGCTCGCGGGGCTCTTCTGAAGCCGGATCCCGCCGCTGCCTGCTCGCGCAAGACGTTCTGATCCCGGCCGAGCGCGTTGACAGGACCCAGCACCGGTCCTAGTGCACCTGGGCGATGAGCGAGACGACAGAGCAGAACCGCGAGGCCACGAGTCGGGCGATCGGCGAAGACGATCCCGTGCCGGGCGTGAAGAACGTCATCCTGGTGATGAGCGGCAAGGGCGGCGTGGGCAAGAGCACCGTGGCCGCCAATCTGGCGCTCGCGCTGTCGCGGATGGGTCTCCGGGTCGGACTGCTCGACGCCGACATCTACGGCCCCAGCATCCCGACCATGCTCGGCATCACCGGGCGCCCCGTGAGCGACGGGAAGAAGATCGCGCCGCTCCAGCGCTTCGGCATAAAGCTCATGAGCATCGGGTTCCTGCTCGATGATCCGCGAGCGGCAGTCGTTTGGCGCGGTCCGATGCTGCATGGCGCGCTGATGCAGTTCCTGCAGGACGTGGACTGGGGCGAGCTGGACTACCTGCTGCTCGACCTGCCGCCGGGCACGGGAGACATCGCGCTGACGCTGGCGCAACGCGTTGCGACGAACGGCGCAGTCATCGTCACTACGCCGCAGGAAGTCGCGCTTCAGGACGTGTACAAGTCCGTGTCGATGGCGCAGAAAGTCGGCATCCCGGTTCTGGGCGTGGTCGAGAACCAGAGCTACTTCGTGTGCGACGGCTGCAACAAGCGCCACGAGCTGTTTGGCAGCGGCGGGGGCCAGAAGGTGGCGGAGATGGCTGCCGCGCCGCTGCTGGGGCAGCTGCCCGTGGATCCGAGCGTGCGCCAGTGGGGCGACGCAGGGACGCCGGTCGTGCAGGCGGCGCCTGGCTCCGCCATCGCCGCCGCCTTCGTGGAGGTCGCGGAGAAGCTGGCGGAACAGGTGGATCGCGCCAACAACGAACAGCCAGGCGGGCTCAGTATCGACCGCAGCGGCGGGGTCAACCGCCATCTGCCGCTCACCCGCTAGCACAGTCATACCCACCCGCCCACCCCCACCGGAATCCTCCTCGAGGGGGCTCACCGCCCCTCGAGCACCCCGACGCGATTCGCTCCGCTCATCGCGGGCTCGCTGACGCTCGCCGGCCCCTGAAGCAGCAGCCACCCAGCTCGCGATTGGCACGCGCCAAAAGGCGCGATATACGCTCGTCCCTCTAGAGCCGCACTGGTCCGCCATGCCTTCCGACGATCCCAACACGACCGCCACCCCTCCGCCCGCCACCTCCAGCGAAGCAGCGCCTGCTGGGCCTTCGGCGGAAGGCGAGCCCGCGCCGGCGACCGAGCCCGCGACCGCGACCGAGCCCGCGACCGCGACCGCGACCGAGTCCGCGACCGCGACCGAGTCCGCGACCGGGTCCGGGTCCGGGTCCGAGCCCGCGACCGCGACCGAGTCCGCGACCGAGTCCGGGTCCGGGTCCGGGTCCGGGTCCGCGTCCGCGACCGCGACCGAGTTCGCGACCGCGACCGAGTCCGCGTCCGCGTCCGCGACCGCGACCGAGCCCGCGGCCGCGTCCGCGACCGAGTCCGCGTCCGCGACCGCGTCCGGGTCCGATACCGAGGCGGCAGCGGAGACCCCGGAGCCCGGGGCCGCGGCGACCGGGAACGGGACCGATGAGCACAAGAAGAAGCGCCGCCGGAAGCGCAAGAAGAAGAAGCCGGGTGACGGCGAGGGCGCGGAGACCGCGCATCGCGGACAGCGCCCGGCCAACGAGCGCGCTCCCTTCCACACCGGCGAAGAAGTGTTCGGCAAGGTCACGGCTGTGCTGGACGAAGCCATCATGGTCGACCTGTCCGGCAAGGCGCTGGCCATCTTCGATCGCGGCGAGATGGAGCCCGACGACCTGGTGCCGGAGATCGGCGACCGCTTCCTGGCACGCGTCCACAACGACGGAGCCAGAGGCGGCCTCGTCGTCCTGACGCGCAAGCCGCTGCGCGAAGAGGACGAGAAGCCGAAGCTCGAGCAGGCTGCCAAGGACGGCACGCTCGTCAAGGGCCTCGTCACCGGCGTCATCAAGGGCGGCGTCGAAGTCGACGTCGGCGGCGTCCGCGCGTTCGCCCCGGCATCGGGGATGGATCTGCACCCCGCCAACGCCAACTTCGCGTCGCTGCTCGGACAGCGCATGGAGTTCAAGGTCGTCCAGTTCAAGCCCGGCGGGCGCGACGTGGTGGTCACGCGCCGTCCGATGCTGGAGGCGGAAGCCCACGAGCGCCGCAAGCACGCGCTCACGCTCCTCGCCGAGGGGCAGGTGATGAAGGGCATCGTCCGCACAATCGTGGACTGGGGCGCATTCGTCGCGCTGCCTGAAGCCGAGAACCTCGAAGGACTCGTGCACATCTCCGAGGCCAGCCACGATCCGCGCGCGCGGATCGCGGATCTGTTCAAGCCGGGCGATCAGATCGAGGTCAAGATCACCAAGATCGACGACAAGGGGAAGATCTGGCTCAGCCGCAAGGCGCTGATCGAGGATCCCTGGGCCGAGGCGAAACAGAAGTACGCGCCGGGCTCGCGGCACAAGGGCAAGGTCACCCGGCTGGAGGCCTTCGGCGCATTCGTCGAGCTGGAACCCGGCATGGATGGGCTGCTCCACGTCAGCGATCTGTCGCTCCAGCGCATCGAGCATCCCAACGAGCTCTTGACCGAAGGCCAGGAGATCGAAGTGGTCATCAATCACTTCGATCTCAAGAGCAAGAAGCTCTCGCTGCATCCGGCGCCACCCCCCGAGCAGGCCGACGAGCCCCGGCAGAAGGTGGCGAAGAACGCCCGCGTCAAGGTCGAGGTCGTCAAGGCCGAGGGCACCGCGGGGCTCATCGTGCGGCTTCTCGGCGTGACAGGACGGGCTGCTCGCGGCTTCATCCCGTCGGGTCAGACCGGAACGGCACGCGGCACCGATCTGCGCAAGGCCTTCAAGGCCGGCACCCAGCTCGAGGCGAAGATCATCGACGTGGATCCGCGCCGCCACGAACCAAAGCTCAGCATCCGCGCGCTCAAGGAGGACGAGGAGCGCGCCGCCCACCGCGAGTACAGGAAGGCCCTGCAGCAGGAAGGCGGCTTCGGCACGCTCGGCGACCTCCTGAAGAAGAAGCTCGGGCTCGAGAGCTCCGACGGCTCGAAAGAGTCCTGACGGCGCCAGCGGGCGCCGCCCATCGTGGCGACCAGCTACTCCCTGCGCAACGCCTGGATCGGATCGAGCCGCGCTGCACGACGTGCGGGCACGAAACCGAACGCGATACCCACCACCGAGCTGGTCAGGAGCGCGACCGCGAGCGCGCGCGGCGACACCGCCATCGACCAGCCGAGCGCGTGCGCCAGCGCCGCGATTGCGCCCGTGGCAAGCAGCGCCCCGGCAATCCCGCCCGCCACCGCCAGCACCACGGCCTCGACCAGGAACTGCAGCATGATGTCCGCCTCGCGCGCCCCGATGGCCATGCGGATGCCGATCTCACGCGTCCGTTCGGCGACGGACACCAGCATGATGTTCATCACGCCGATGCCGCCGACGACCAGGCTCACCGCCGCGATCCCGAGCAGCAGCATGCTCAAGACGCCCATGATCTCCTCCTGCGCCTTGCGGAAATCCTCCTGGCTGCGGATCCGGAAGTCGCTTTCTGCGCCTTCTTCGATGTGGTGGCGCTGACGCAGGAGGGCGGTCGCCTCGCGCTTGACGCGACCGGAGATGCCGGGGCTCGCCGCACTGAGCAGGATGCGCGACACCTGCCCGGGCCGCGTCGGCTGGAGCCGCGCGCGCATGGTCGCGGTGGGCATGCAGACCACATCGTCCTGATCCTGCCCGAACGGGGTCTGCCCCTTGCTGGCGAGGACCCCGATCACCGTAAAGGGATAGCGGCCGATCCGCACCGTGTGGCCGACCGGATCGTCGCCGTGGAACAGCTCGTCGCGCACGGTTTCGCCGACCAGGACGACCTTCTCGCCGATGTTCTCCGCGCTTGCCGTCCACAGACTGCCGCTCTGGACCTTCCACGCGCGGACCTTGAAGAAATCGCGCGTCGTGCCGATGACCTGCACCGTGGTGTTGGAGTCGCCCCACTCGACCTGCGAAAAGCCCGTCAGGAACCCCGCCGCCGCCGTCACGCCGTTCGTCTCGCGAGCCAGCGCTGCAGCGTCGCCCTCGGTCAGGAGCGGCGTCTTCGTGCCGCGCACGCCGCTTTGCTGCGTCTCCTCCGGGATCACGATCAACGCGTTTTCGCCAAGGCTGTCGATGCGGCCGGAAACGGCCTTCGTCGCGCCCTCCCCCAACGCCACCACGATCGTCACCGCCGCCACGCCGATCAGGATCCCGAACGCCGTGAGCGCCCCGCGCAGGGCGTTGCGCCGGAGCGCTCCCAGCGCCACCAAAAGCGCCGTCCACAGAAAGCGGAGCATCCTGCTCATCGTGCGACCCTATTCATGGCGTAGCGCGTCAATGGGGTCGAGCCGCGCGGCGCGGCGCGCGGGCAGAAAGCCGAATACCAACCCGACGAGCACGCTGGTCACCAGCGCCACGACCACCGCTTGCGGGCTCAGCCGCATGCTCCAGCCGACGGCGCGGTGGATCAGCACGATCAGCCCGACCGCCAGCGCGATGCCTGCCAGGCCGCCGAACAGCGTCAGCGCGATGGCCTCCACCAGGAACTGGAGCTGGATGTCGTGGCGCTTGGCACCGATGGCCATGCGGATGCCGATCTCGCGGGTGCGCTCCGTCACGCTCACCAGCATGATGTTCATCACGCCCACGCCGCCCACGAACAGAGCGATGCCTGCCACGGAGACCAGGAGCGCCGTCAGGATATTGAAGACGGCGTCCTGGCTCTTCTTGAATTCCTGCTGCGTGCGGACCTTGAAGTCGTCTTCGTCGCCCTCGGCGATGTGATGACGCTGGCGCAGGATGCCTTCGATCTGCCGCTGGGCTTGGCTTACGCGGGCGGCGGTCTTGGCGGTCGCCATGATCAGCATCACGCGATCGCCGAGCGTCGGCGACACGCGGGCGCGCCAGCTGCCGATCGGCATCAGGATGCGGTTGTCCTGATCCTCGAACGGCGACTCGCCCTTGGACTTCAGCGTGCCGATGATCTGGAACGGGTGACGACCGACGCGGATGTAGCGGCCGATCGGGTCGACGTTGCCGAACAGCTTGCGCAGCGCCGTCTGCCCGACAAGACAGACCTTGGCCTTGCTTTGCTCCTCCGAGGAGGTCCAGGTCCGGCCGTCATCCACCTCGAAGCCGCGCACCTCGTAGTAGTACTTGTCGACGCCCATGACGCCGATCTTGGCGTTGTCGTATTCGCTGACGACCTGGGTATCGATTTCGGAAAAGACGGTGACGCCGCTCACGGCGCTGGCGTCGCGGCGGATTGCCGCGGCATCCCGATCGGTGAGCACCATCTGCGCACCGGGGCGCCCGCGCGCGCCGCTCTTGGCCACGGGCTGGCTGAACACGAACAGCAGATTCGACCCGAGGCTCTCGATCTGGCTGCCGATGCGCTCGCGTGCGCCAGTGCCGAGCGCGGTCACGACGACGACCGCTGCGATGCCGATCAGGATGCCCAGCGCGGTGAGCGATGCGCGCGCCTTGCGGCGCATCAGCGCCGAGAGCGCCAGCCGGAGCGAGCTCAGCAGCGTCTTCACAGACTGGGCCCAGTGAGCATGGCCGCGTCCACCGCCCCGTGCGGCATCGCGGCCCAGGTGGCGGCGTCCAGGGGCTCCTGGTTCGCATGGTCACGCTCGATGTAGCCGTCGCGCATGGTGACGATTCGCGACGCGCAGGCGGCGATGTCGGCTTCGTGGGTGACCAGCACGATGGTGATGCCGCTCTCCCTCACCAGCTTCTGCAGGAGGGCGAGCACCTCGTGGCTGGTGCGGGTGTCGAGATTGCCGGTCGGCTCGTCCGCGAGCAGGAGCGGCGGCTCGGTCACCAGCGCCCGCGCAATCGCCACGCGCTGCTGCTGGCCGCCCGAGAGCTGTGCGGGAGTGTGGCCGGCGCGATCGGCGAGGCCCACTTGCGCGAGCGCGTGCCGCGCGCGACGCCGGCGCTGGCGCGCACTGACGCCGCGATAGACCAGCGGCAGCTCGACGTTCTCCAGGGCCGTTGTGCGCGGAAGCAGGTTGAAGCCCTGGAACACGAAACCGATCAGCCGGTTGCGTACGATGGCGCGCGCGTCCGCCGTACGCCGGGTCACGTCGACGCCAGCCAGGCGGTAGGTGCCGCGCGTCGGGCGATCGAGGCAGCCCAGGATGTTCATGAGCGTGCTCTTGCCGGAGCCGCTCGCCCCGACGATCGCCACGAACTCGCCGGCCTGCACCGCAAGGTCGACGCCCGCCAGCGCGTGCACCACCTCGGGGCCGCTGAGGTAGTCCTTGCCGACCCGGTCGATGTCGATGAGCGGACTATCGCTCATGCCGCCTCAGAAAAGATGGAAGCCCTTCTTCTTGTCGTCGCGCTGGTCGGTGATGACCTTGTCGCCGATTTTCAATCCGCTCTTCTCGAGCTCGGTCCAGATGCCGTCGGTGATGCCGAGCTTCACGACCTTCTCGCGGTACTTCTCCTGACCCGGCGGGCCGCCGTCCGGAAGATAGAGACGCCCTTGACCCGGCTTGATGGTGGTCTTGGGCTTGACCGTCTTTTCCTTGCCGTCCTCGCCCTTTTCCGGCAGCGGCTTGAAGCGCAATGCGGCGTTGCGCACGGCAATGACCTTGTGGGCCTCGCGTGTGCGGATGCTCACCGTCGCGGTCATGCCGGGACGGAGCTTGAGGTCGGGATTGTCAACGTCGACCACCGCCGAGTACGTCACCACGCCCTGGACGGTGTTCGGGCTATAGCGTACCTGCGTCACCTTGCCCTTGAACGTCTCGCCGGGGAACGCATCGACGACCACGTCGGCCTTCATGCCTTCCTTCAGCTTGCCTACGTCGGCTTCATCGATATCGGCCAGCACCTGCATCCTGGACAGGTCCTGCGCGATCACGAAAAGCACGGGTGACGCGAAGCTCGCCGCGACGGTCTGGCCCGGATCGACGGCGCGGTTGATCACGACGCCGTCGATCGGCGAGTAGATGCGCGTGTAGGCCAGCGTCGTGCGCGCGCTGGAAAGCTGCGCGCCGAGCTGCGAGATCTGCGCTTGCGACGCGGCCACGTCCGCCTCCGCAACGTCGTACGCGCCCTGCGCCTGGTCGACCTGGGCCTGCGAAGTGAGGCTTTCCTTGAGCAGGGCCTTCTGCCGCCGCAAGTCGACCTTCGACGTGGCCAGCTGCGCCTTGGCCCGCTCCAGGCTCGCCCTGGCCGCCTTGAGCTGCGCGCCGGATTGGCTGACCTGCGCGCCGAACAGACGCGGATCGATCTCGGCGAGCAGATCGCCCTTCTTCACCTTGCTGTTGAAGTCGACTTTGACATCGACGATGCGCCCCGACACCTGCGCGCCCACCTGCACTTCCTTGAGCGGCTTGACGGTGCCGGTCGACTCGACCTTCTCCACGATGTCGCGACGCTCGACCTTCTGGGTCGTGAAGAGCGGAGGCGGCGGAGGGCGCGTCGCGCGGCGCCAGACAACCAGGCCACCCACGAGCGCCGCGAGCACCGCAAGCACCAAGAGGCGCCTGAGCCAGCGCCGGCCGCCTTGCGCGCGGAGCTCCTTCTCCAGGTCGCGGACTGCGTCCGTCACGAGCCCCGGCTCGGTGCCGTTTCCGTTTTCGTTCTGCATGGATGCTGCGGCTTGATGGGGGTAGAGCGAAAACTCCGGAGCCAGGCCAGGGCTTCCCGGCCCGCGGCGCGTAGACTACATGCTTGCGCGCCCGCGGCACCCCGGGGGCCTTCCCCGGATCGATCTGGAGGATGGTGCCAACGCGGAGCGTCGCCAACCCCTGCTGCCGCCAACCGCTGGAATCACCGCGAAAGCCACCCCAGCGAAGGCCGGAAACCCGGGAAATCCCGGGGAGTTGACGCGACGCAACGCGGAGCGTCGAAGCGGCCCAATGCCGGCTCCGCCTCGATTGTCCAATCTGGCAGTGATGAACTATGGTCACCGGCCGCGGGAGGCTCCGCCCGACCTGCCAAGGGACAGCGTCCTCCACACGCGCGGATCCGAATGCCGGAACAGAGCGATCGCGAGTTGGTGGATGCAGCCCGGACGGGCGACGCGGAGGCGTTTGGCGTCCTGGTGCGGCGCTACCAGAAGCGCATCTACCGATTGGCTGCGCATCTCCTGCGAGACGCTGCGGAAGCCGAAGACGTGACTCAGGATACTTTCGTTCGCGCCTACGGGGCGTTGGATCGTTTCGACGGCCGGAGCGCGCCGTTCACCTGGTTCTACAGGATTGCGGTCAACCTCTCGCTCAACGCAATCCGTTCGCGCAAGAACAAGCGCACGTCGACCACGCCCGACGATCCGCGCATCGAAGGAACGCTGGTGGAACGGAACGCGGATCGGTCCGACCCCGGCGTGCTGACGCAGGATCGCGAGCTGGCCCGGGTGGTCAGCGAAGGCATCGACGAGCTGAGCGAGACGCTACGCACAACGTTGGTGCTGGTCAGCATCGACGGACTCAGCCATGCGGAAGCAGCCGATGTGCTCGGCTGCCCGGAGGGCACCGTTGCCTGGCGGGTCCACGAGGCCCGCAAGAAGCTGCGTGCCTACCTGGAGAAGCGCGGCTACGATCGAAGAGGGAACGAGTGATGAGCTCATCCGATCACGACGAGGCGACACTGCCCGAGCGCGTTGAATCGCTGCTCGTCGACTGGCCGGTTCATCAGGACCCGGCGTTCGAGGAGCGTAATGCCAAGGCGGTACAGGAGCGCCTCGCCGGCGTCGAATCCGGGTCGACGCCGGACGATCTGCTCGCCGCACCGCTGCCGGTTGGCGACGACGAAGGCACGCCTTCGGCCGGCGGAAAGGCAGCCGCTCGCAAGGAAGGCGTTCCGGAAAGCGCTCGGACGAGTCGTCCGCCGGAGAGCGCGCCTCCGCAGAGCCTCGCCGATCTGGCGCGGGCCGCCGTGGCCGACGCCGCCAAGCCCGCCGACGATGCGTCCGACATCGCACGCGAGTCGCTGTCGGTGGCGTCGCGGTCGCGGACCAGCGCGCCCGACATCGCCGCAGTGCTGGCATCCCGTCCTTCGCGCCCGTCGGTTCCCCCGGCGAGCACGCCGGCGCCGGCCAGCGAAGACCAGGCCCGGCCGTCGCACGCTGCGACCGCAGGGAAGCGGCGCAGCAGCGGACCGCTCGTGGCCGCGGGTGTCGCGCTCGTGGGATTGGCGGCGGCTGTGGCGATCTTCGTGCGGGGACACAACCAGCCCCCACCGCTCGAGACCAACCCCCAGGTGCAGCAGCAGCCGGTGGCGGCCGCAGCCCCGGCAGCGTCCGCCGCTCCCGCCCCCGCGAAGGCCGCCGAAGAGGAGAAGGGCGTGCTGTCACTCGACCAGCTGCCGAACGGCGAACTGGCAGCCGCGAGCAAGACGGCCCCGTCCGCTGGAGCCCACGCCGCGCCCAGAGGCAAGCTCGCTGCGGCCGCGCCGGAGGACAAGTCCGAGGTCAAGGTGCAGCTGCCCGGTACAGCGAGCGACAAGACGACCCAGGACAAGCCGATCCCCGGAATGAAGCCCGCCGAAGGCACGACGAACGGCCTGCCCGACAAGCCGAGCACCGGCGCCGTGGCGGTCGCCGTGGGAGCTGTGCTGGGCTCCGCACGCGCGTGCGTGGCCGGCCAGGACGAGCCGTCGCACGCCGTGATCGTGTTCGGCTCGGATGGCCGGGTGAAGAGCGTGTCCGTCTCCGGACCCGCAGCCGGGACGCCGGCTGCCGGCTGCATCCGCGCCGCGTTGTCGCAGGCCCGGCTGCAGCCGTTTGCGCGCAGCACGTTCTCCGTCGGGACCCCGGTCCGCCCCCAGTAGCCGGCCCGCCCCGGGCCCCGCGGCCGGCCGCGTTGACAAGCCGGGGCGATTCGCTCATATTCCCGGCCCCCTGCGCGGCCCCGCGCGGTAGATCGAAGGAAGATCCGACATGGTTTCGTCCACCAAGCAGACCGAAAAGCGCCGCAGCATGCGGCACTCGAAGGCCGGGCGGCACGACAAGCGCGCCCGCGTCCGCAAGGGCACGCCCGCTTTCCCGATCCACCCCGAGGGCTACGACCCCAAGGCTCCCGACGCGCGCCGTTCCAACGGATAGCGCCTGCTGACAAGAAGACAGGATCCGATAATGGCGAACCATCCGTCCGCAGAGAAGCGTAACCGGCAGCGCCTCGTCCGTACCGAGCGGAACAAGTCGGTCAAGAGCGCCGTGCGCACCGCCGTCAAGAAGGCGCGCACCGCGATCGCGGCTGGCGACAAGACCGCCAAGGACAAGGTCGCGGACGCGAGCCGCGAGTTGGCCCGCGCCGCGCAGAAGGGCGTGATGCACCCGCGGACCGCGTCGCGCACCACGTCCCGCATCCAGCACGCGCTGTCGAAGCAGGGCTGAATCCGGCGTTCCAGCGCGCTGGAATCGGCGTGCTACCATTCTGCCGCGGCACCACGGGGACGCTTCCGGCGCTCCGGGCCGTATAGGTCAGTGGATGAGCCGCCCGGACCCAGATCCCGATCTCCTGCTCGGCGCGACCGTCTGGGACAAGTACCGCATCGACAAGCTGATCGGCCGCGGTGGGATGGGCGCGGTCTACCAGGCGACCAATACGGCTATCGGAAAGCGAGTCGCGCTCAAGTTCCTCGACCGCGACGCCACGCGGGACCTGGACGCTGTGGCCCGCTTCCAGCGCGAGGCACAAGCCGCCAGCGCCGTGGAGAGCGCGCACATCGTCCAGATCTTCGACGCGGGCCGCTCGGAGCAGGACCGTCCGTTCCTGGTCATGGAGCTGCTCCAGGGCGAGGACCTGCGCGTGCGCCTGCGCCGGGACAAGCGCCTGGAACTGGCCGAGGTGGTGCACATTGCGGGGCAGGTGCTGCGCGCTCTCGATCGGGCGCACGACGCTGGCATCGTCCACCGCGACCTCAAGCCGGACAACGTCTTCCTGTGCCACCGCGACGACGATCCGATGTTCGTCAAGCTTGTCGACTTCGGCATCTCCAAGGTAGCTCCGAAGACGGCGACCGCCGACACCCTCACGCGCCGCGGCACCGTGCTGGGCACCGCCTTCTACATGTCTCCGGAACAGGCCCAGGCGTTCCGCGACATCGACGGCCGCTCCGATCTGTTCAGCCTGGGCTCGATCATGTTCGAGGCACTGGCCGGGCGGCCTCCGCACGTGGGCACAGCCTACGAAGCCATCCTGATCGCCATCTGCACCAAGGACGCGCCGGACATCCGCACGTTCGCGCCCGAAGTGCCCGAACCCGTGGCACAGGTGATCGCCCGGGCTCTCGAGCGCGATCGCGACAAGCGCTTCCAGTCGGCCATCGAGTTCTACGAGGCGCTCGCGACCGCAGCTCCGGGCTTTCTGCGCACGGGCGGACCGAGTTCCCGCGACCCCATGATCTCGGCCGACAGCCTGCGCGTGGCGTCGCAGCCGGGCAGCGAGAGCCCGGTGGCGACGGTCGAGGGCACCGCCGTGCGCAGCCGCTCCAATGCGCGCACCCAGACGCGCCGCACCGTCGTCGTGGGGCTGGTCGCCGCCCTGGCGGCGTTCTCGGTGACGGTGGTCTTGATGACCGGACGGCACCGCGCCGACGCGGACGCCCTGCCTTCGGTCCAGCCCAGCGCCACGCCTGCGGCGCCCGCCGCGAGCGCCCAGCACACCGAGGTCACGCCGGCCGCCGGCACCGATTCCGATGCCGGCGCCGCCGACGCCCAGGCGGAGCGGCCTGCGCCGGCGCCCACGCACCGGCCCGCGGCCCACGTGCACGCCGTCCCGCACGTTCCACACCCGCCGGCGTCCGCCAAGCCTTCCCACACGGGCGGCGTGGCCACCGGACTGCAGCTGAATACGAAAGGTCCGTGACGCCCGGCATTTTGCCGCGCAGCGGGCCCGATCCGGCCCGGCGATGGGCTATGCTCGCCGCGCGCGCTCGTGGCCCGGGCGCGTCTTCCCCAGCCGAGAAGACTCTTCGTGCATCGCTTCCGCCGGCCCATCGCGCTTCTAGCCGCATCGCTCGTGCTGGCCTGCGGCGCGCTCGCCGGAGCCCAGCCGGCCGCGCCGGCAGCGCCGCCGCGCACGCCACCCACTGCAACCGGCAAGGACGCGAGCAAGGCCAGCGCCGACAAGACACCCACCGCCCAGGACAATAATGAGGCCGTCGAGCACTTCCAGAACGGAGTGAAGCTCTACCAGGACAAGAACTACAAGGGCGCGCTGGCCGAGTTCGAGGCGGCCTACCAGCTCAAGCCCGGCGCTTCTTCGCTCCAGAATATCGCGCTCTGCCTGAAGGCACTGTTCCGCTACGCCGAGGCAGCCGACACGCTCGAGAAGCTGCTCGCCAAGCACGGCAGCGAAATCGACGAACAAGAGCGCGCCCAGGTCGAATCCGCCATCCACGAGCTGAGCTCGCTGGTGGGCTCCATCAACGTCAAGGTCTCGCCGCCCAACGCGCGCGTCACGATCGACGGTCGCACGATCGACGCGAAGGCGCTCGAGAAGGGCGTCCGCCTCGACGTGGGCGAGCACACGGTCGCCGCCAGCGCGCCGGGCTACGCCACGGTATCGCACGTGGTGCGCGTCGCCGGCGGGCAGACGCACATCCCGGTGGGGATCGCGCTCACACCGACGATGGGCTTCGTGTCCGTCAACGTCGACGACAAGGACGCGGCGATCGCCGTCGACGGCAAGCCACTGGCATTCGAACACTGGAGCGGACCGCTCACACCCGGCGAGCACTACGTGCAGGTGTACAAGAAGGGCTTCA
This sequence comes from uncultured delta proteobacterium, assembly GCA_963826085.1. Classification (GTDB taxonomy): domain Bacteria; phylum Myxococcota_A; class Polyangia; order Polyangiales; family Polyangiaceae; genus CAWDXG01. The sequence goes on from CAWGVN010000004.1 coordinate 459,975, forward strand.
AGCCGTTCGAGCAGCGCTTCACAGTCGAGGTCGGCCAGAAGCAGAGCATCGACGCAGCGCTGGGCCCGCCCGTCGCGGAGGATGACACGGGAGGGAAGAAGGACAACGCCTCGACCGGGACGTCCCGCCAGCTGCGCGGCTGGTACGCCATGGGCTCGCTCGATCTGACGGGCCTCACGGGCAACCCCACGGACACGCAGCGGCCAAGCAACAACACCATCGCCGGCGCCGGCCTGGGCGTGCGCGCCGGCTACCGACTCTGGACGCCGGTATCGATCGAGCTGCTCGTCGAGGGCAGCAGCCACCAGGCCAAGGATCAGTGCATCAAGACCTGCGACAGCGGCGGCGCGACGCGCGACTACATGGTGCAGTCGTTCCGGATCGGTCCCAACCTGCGCATCAACAGCGGCGGCGAGAGCATCCGCTTCACCTCCGCGCTGGGCCTGGGCGCGGTGCAGCACACAGTGAAGTTCGGGGGCATCACCAACCCGGACGGCCTGACGCTGCCCAAGAACTACCCGCTGGACAAGGCGACGGCCAGCGGCTGGGATCCGTACCTCCTGCTCGAAATCGGCGCGCAGTTCAACCTGGGGCATGTGCTCCTCGAGGCCGACGCCATCGCCAACATCGACGGGGCGACCAGCGTCCACGACGACACCGGCGCGAAGCCGTACAAGGACGCCGGTGGACTCAAGATGCTCGGCATCGGTCTGCGCGCCGGCTGGAGCGAGTGGGCGCCGCCCAGCAAGGTCAGCAAGATCACACAACTGACCCGGTGATCAGTTCCACGGCCGATCGCGCATGATCACAAGGGTCTTGCGAAGGGAACGTGAGCGCGGCCTTCCGTGGTACGAATGACGCTCTTCACCAGGCAGCACAGCGAGGGGCCACCATGGCAGACGACAAGCAGGCTATCGGAACGTTCAGCGAAGAGACGCGCACCTTCGAGCCGAACGACGAGTTCAAGAAGCACGCCCGCATCAACTCGCTGGAGCAGTACCAACGGCTGTACAAGGAAAGCCTCGAGTCCCCGGAGAGCTTCTGGAAGCGCGAGACGCGCGATCTCGTGTTCCGCAAGCCGTGGACGAAGATCAGCGAGTGGAACCTGCCGCACGCCAAGTGGTTCGTCGGCGCCACGCTGAACGCCACCGAGAGCTGCCTCGACCGCCACCTTCAAACCGGCGTCAAGGACAAGGCGGCCATCGTCTGGGAGAGCGAGCCGGGCGAGACGGCCACGCTCACCTACGCGCAGCTACACGCGAAGGTCGTGGAGTTCGCGGCCGTGCTGCGCGGCCTGGGCGTCAAGAAGGGCGACCGCGTCGCCATCTACATGGGCATGGTGCCCGAGGTCGTGATCGGCATGCTGGCCTGCGCTCGCATCGGCGCGCCGCACAGCGTGGTGTTCGGCGGCTTCGCGGCGGAAAGTCTGCGAGACCGCATCAACGACTGCGGCGCCAAGGTGGTGCTCACGCAGGACGGCGCCTGGCGCCGCGGCAGCGTGGTGGCGCTCAAGGACACGGTCGACAAGGCGCTGACGAGCGCGCCCAGTGTCGAGAAGGTGCTCGTCTACCGCCGGCTCGGTGACGAGCACGCGAAGGTCAGCATGAAGGAAGGCCGCGACCTCGACTGGTACGAGGCCGTCAAGGGCGCGAACCGCGCTCTGGGCAAGGACCCGGAGATGGTCGACGCCGAGCACCCGCTGTTCATCCTGTACACGTCCGGCTCGACCGGAAAGCCCAAGGGCGTGCTGCACACCACGGCCGGTTACCTCGCGGGCACGCACGTCACGACCAAGTACGTGTTCGACCTGCACGAAAGCGACGTCTACTGGTGCACCGCCGATGTCGGCTGGATCACCGGGCACAGCTACATCGTGTACGGCCCGCTTTCCAACGGCGCGACGTGCGTGATGTACGAGGGCGCGCCGAACTTCCCCGACTGGGGCCGCTTCTGGCAGCTCATCGACAAGCACAAGGTGACGATCCTGTACACCGCGCCGACGGCCATCCGCGCCTTCATCCGCCAGGGCGTCGACTGGGTGAACAAGGCTAGCCTGGCCAGCTTGCGGCTGCTCGGCACGGTGGGCGAGCCGATCAACCCCGAAGCGTGGATCTGGTACCACGAGAACATCGGCAAGCAGCGCTGCCCGATCGTGGACACCTGGTGGCAGACGGAGACCGGCGCGATCATGCTGACGACGTTGCCCGGCGTGCACGCTGCGAAGCCCGGCTCCACCGGCTTGCCCTTCTTCGGCGTGAAGCCCGCCATCGTGCAGAGCGACGGCAAGGAGCTCGCGCGAAACGAAGGCGGTCTGCTCGTCATCCAGAAGCCCTGGCCGAGCATGCTGCGCACCATCTGGGGCGACGACGAACGCTACAGGAAGCAGTACTTTTCCGAGATCCAGGATGCGTACTTCACGGGTGACGGCGCGCGTTGCGAGGAGGACGGCTACTTCCACGTCGTCGGCCGCATCGACGACGTGCTGAACGTCTCGGGTCACCGCATCGGCACCGCCGAGATCGAGAGCTCGCTGGTCGCGCACCCGGCCGTCGCCGAGGCCGCCGCCGTCGGCCGCCCTGACGACATCAAGGGCCAGGCGCTGGTGGTGTTCGTGACGCTCAAGCCGGGAAACAACAAGGACGACGCGATGAAGAAGGCGCTCGCCGAGCACGTCGGCGCCGACATCGGCAAGTTCGCCCGCCCCGACGAGGTGCGCTTCGCCGACAGCCTGCCCAAGACGCGCAGCGGCAAGATCATGCGCCGCCTGCTCAAGGACGTCGCGGCCGGCCGCGAGGCGCAGGGCGACATCTCGACGCTCGAGGACGCGAAGGTCCTCGAGAAGTTGCAGGGCGGCAACTAGCTGATGGCCGCCCGTTGTTGACCACGACTGCGGCGTCCTGGTGACGTGGCTGGAGCCTGCAGCCCCGTCCCAGCTCAGTGCCTCAGGCGCTCCACGAGCGGCTGGCCCGACTTCGGATCACTGCCGTGGATGTCGACGTAGGCGACGCTCAGGACGCCGGCGAGCTCGACGTAGATGTGGTCCAGGCGAGCGCTTCGGTTGTCGCGGATCTGCGCGTAGGCGGTGGCAGCGCAGTGATGGGCGCTGTCCTGGCTGGTCACGATCGTGATGGGGCGGGCGACCTGCTTCAGCTCGATCAGGAAGCGCCCGCCGGTGGCGCTCTTTCCGACCAGCTGCGCCTTGGAGAAGCCGTAGCCGGCGTATTCGTAGAACTTGAGCGTGTGGGTGCGCACGGGAGGCGCATGCTCGAACTCGCGCCAGTAGGGAAACACGGCATTGTCGCCCGCCGGAGCACAGTGCGAGTCGAGCCGCATGCCGTAGTCCACGCGGTTATGGTCGTCGCTCTTGTTGATGTAGAACACGGTCTGAACGTCGTACGGGCCGAACGACGGGTGCAGGGACGGATCGGCGTTTGCTGGGTTGGGCGTGGCCGTGTGCCCGTCTGCATTGCCCGCCGAGCGCGTTACCGGCGGCGGAACGTTGGCGCTGCACGCCGGCAGCAGAACTGCCAGCGCGAGCGCCGCGCGGGCGCTCGGCAGAGCTCGACGGATAGGCTCGCTCCCCGGCGCCATGGTTTTCTCACGGCTCCAGGCGTTCGACGAGCCGGCTTCCGGTACCGGTATCCGTAGCGTGGATGTCGACGTAGTCCGCGCTCATTGCGCCGGCTACTTTGACATAGATGCGGTCGAGCCGGGCGCGCTTGACATTCTTCACGCGCGTGTAGGCGGTTGCCGTGCAGCAGCCGTCGTCGCCCCGCTTCGTCACGATCAGGATCGGGCGGCTGACCTGCTTGAGCACGACGCGGTAACGCCCTCCCCTCCGCCCCTTCTCGAGCGTGCGCTGGCTGGAAAAGCCGTAGGCGGCATACTGGTAGAACCGGAGCGCGTGCGAGCCCAGGGTCGGGGGGTGGCGCGTCTCGCGCCAGTAGGGAAACACGGCGGCGTCGCCGGCGGGCGCGCAGTGCTGGTCCAGGCGCATGCCGTAGGCGATGGGGTCGCCCCCGTTGCTTTTGTCGATGCGGAAGACCACCTGCACGTCGTACGGACCGAACGGCGGGTGGAAGCGGGGATTGCTATTCGCCGGGTTCGCCCTGGCGGCGTCGTTGTCCGCCGCGTCGCGAGCGGCCGCCACGGGTGGCGGAATCTGCTGGCCGCAGCCGGCCAGAAGCCCCACCGCGAGCGCGATGGCGCCGATACGTCGCTTCACGCGCTAGGTCTTGCACACCGGGGCTCCTCGCGCCCGTCGCTCACGGCGCTTCGCGTTCGACGAGCTTCCGGCCGGTCGAGAGGTCGGTACCGTGGATGTCGATGTAGTCCACGCTCATGGCGCCCGCGACCTTGGCGAAGATGTAGTCGAGGTGCGCGCTCTTGACGCCCTGGACCTGGGAGTACGGCGTGGCCGTGCACTGGCCGTCCTCGCCCTGCTTGGTCACGATCAGGATCGGGCGCTTGAACTGCTTGAGCACGACGACGTACTCACCGCCCATGCGGTACTTCTTGACGAGGTGCTGGTCCGAGAAGCCGTAGGCGGCGTACTGGAAGAACTTGAGCTTGTGGGACTTCACCGGCGGCGCATGCTGGAGCTCACGCCAGTAGGGGAACACGGCGTTGTCCTTGCTCGCGGGGACGCAATGCTGGTCGAGCCGCATGCCGTAGTCCACGCGGTCCTTGTCGTTGCTCTTCGAGATGTAGAACACCGTCTGCACGTCGAACGGGCCGAACGGGGGCTTGAGGTTCTTGTCCGCGTTGGCCTCGTTGGGCTTGGCCGTGTGATCGTCGACCTTGGTGGAGGCGTAGGTGACCGGCGGCGGGATGTCGTGGCTGCAACCCAGCACCACCCACGCCCCCCAGAGCGCAATCCCCTTGCGCGCAAACGACTTCACGCGGCTCATTATGCACGTCCTACGCTCGGCGTGCCGCTCGCCCCCCCGGAGTGCGTCAACTCTGCGGAAACGGTCGGGGAATCGCGCTCCGGGCGCCGGGCCCGCTAGAGCCGCTCGAGCAGCTCGCGGAGTATGGCGAAGCCGTCGCGGAAGTGCCCGAGCTCCGCCTGCTCGTTGGGCGCGTGGTAGTACGTGCTGCGGCCGAAGCCGGTGATCTGCACGTCGAAGCCCTTGCGCTGGAGGTCGCGTACCAGCGGCAACGACCCCGTCATGCTGAAGGGCTTGAGCTGGTCCTTCCCGCGAACCGCCGCCATGGCCTCTTCCAGGGCCGAGAGACCCGGCGAGTCCAGGTCGCACGCGATGCCTTCCATGTACCGGCCCTTGCGGCGGAGCTCCACTTTGCCGCGGCGGCCGTCGGCGGCGCGCACGTGCGGGAATCCAGCTGGCGGATTGTTCGCCTCCAGGCGCTTGTCGAGCTCCGCGATGAACTTCACCGCGCCGTCGATGGCATCGTCCATCTCGTAGAAGGGCGTGAGGCGGATATCGCCCTCGACCACCACGTGCCCGGGGATCTTCGTGATCTTGTTGTTCGACGCCTTGATGACCGTGCCCTTGAGCGTGGACGACGAGAGGAAGCCGTAGCGTTCCTCTTCAGCGTGGGGCGGGAACGCGCCCCGGAACCACTCGCCGAGCGCGAGCGTCGTCGCCATGGCCAGCTCCAGCGCGTTGACGCAGTTGTGCGTCATTCCGGAATGCCCCGTCACCCCGTCGACGTGCAGCTCCCACATGGCGACACCGCCGGTGCCGATGGTCGGACCGAAATCGGCGCTGTCGAGCCAGAAAATCGGGCCGCCCTTGAGGTCATCGATACTTCCCTGCGCCACGACGTAGTCCAGGCCGATCTCGGGAACCGGCGCTTCCTCTTCGTTGGCGATGAGGACGACCTTCAGCGTGCGATTCGGGCGCTCTGCGCGCTCGGCGAGCTGCGCCAGAAAATCCGTGAGCACCGCCACGTGGCCCAGGCAGTCGGTCACGCCGCGGCCGTAGAGCGTGCCGTCGCTGCCCACCCAGAGCTCGAACGGATCGCGCTCCCAGCCCTCCCCTTCCCGGTCGGCGGGAACGACATCGAAGTGCGCGCCGACGAAGCCGACGGTGCCTTCGCCTGTCCCGCGCACCGTGAGCACCAGGCTCGGGCGGGACTCGTGGCCCGGCGCTGCAAGGCGCTCCACTTCGATGAACCCGCTGTCGATGTGCGGGCGGAGCGTCTCCATCACGAGATCCGCCGGCAACTCCTCGCGCGGGATCAGACCCACGTCCGGCGAGTTCTGTAACTCCGGCGTCATCGCAATGAAACGCCGGAGCAGGTCGATGAAACGGGAGTCGTCGAGTGAAAGTTCAGCCACCAGCCTAGCCACTCTCTTTTCCGCACGTCGGCGCCCGCGTCAACGAGAATCACACGCGTCGCTTCGCCGGGATGACGGAAGTGGGCCGGTCAGCTAGGCTTCGCGGCGACGAAAATCATGCGCGCGATCATCATCGGAGCCGGGCGCGGCTCCCGGCTACAGCACGAGACCCGCGAGATCCCGAAAACGCTCGTGGAGGTTATGGGGCGTCCCATGCTCGAGTGGGTGCTCGACGCGCTCGCCGCGGCCGGCATCGGCCGGCGCGACGTGGTCTTCATCAGCGGCTACGCCGAGGACGTCGTGCGCGAGCGGTACCCCGAGTTTACCTTCGTCCGGAACGCTGACTGGCAGAACAACAACATCCTTCTGTCTCTGCTGCACGCGCGCGAGCACCTGGGCGAGGGCTTCGTCTCCACGTACTCGGACATCGTGTACGAGGGCGCGGTCGTCGAGAAGCTGGTGCAGAGCCCGCAGCACATCGCCCTCGGCTGCGACACCGCCTGGCGCAGGCGCTACGTCGCCCGTTCGCAGCATCCGGAAACCGACGCGGAGAAGCTCCGGGCGGAAGGCAGCCGCGTGGTGGAGCTCAGCCGGCACATCGACAGCGAAGCGGCCGACGGCGAGTTCATCGGCGTCATGAAGCTCGACGCTTCCGGGGCGCGCGATCTGGTCGACGCCTTCGACGCGGCCGAGGCGGAGTACGCGGGGCGGGAATTCCGCGAGGGGCGAACGTTCGAGAAGGCGTACCTGATCGACCTGCTCCAGCACATGCTGGAGCAGGGCGCCGAGATGCACCGCGAGAACACACGCGGCGGCTACATGGAGATCGACACGCTGGAGGACCTTTCGTTCGCGGAGAAGTGGTGGCAGGAGCGCCCGTGACGCGCGCCGTGTCCTCCGAGGCGCTGATCGCCGAGCTCCAGGCGACCTTGCCCGCGGAGCAAACAGCCGTGCTGGCGTTCGACGGCGACGGCACGCTGTGGTGGGGCGACGTGGCGGAGGACGTGCTTTTGTTCGCGACCGCAGAGCAACTGATCCGCGAGGAGGCGCAGCCGGCCCTGATCGAGGCGGCTGCCGCCCACGGGCTCGATTCGACAGGCAGCCCCTCGGCTCTGGCAGCGCGGATCTTCGAGGCGTACACGGAGGGCCGCTATCCCGAGCGCGAGGTGTGCGAAATGATGACCTGGTGCTACGCCGGCTACTCGTTCGCGGAGCTCGCACCGATCATCCGCGAAGCCTTCGCGCGACGCGATCTCGCGGAGCGCCTGAACACGGCGCTTGGGCCGGTGCTCGATTGGGCCCGCGGGCGTGGGCTGCGCGCCGTGATCGTGTCGGCGTCGCCGCATTTCATCGTGGCGGAGGCGGCGCGGCTGTGGAAGATCGACGCGGGCGACATCGCGGCGAGCCGGGCCGCGCTCGACGGCGATCGCGTCGCGCCGCGCATGCACGGCGAGGTCCCCTATGCCGAGCACAAGCCCAAGGCGGCGCGCGCGCTCATCGGCGACGCGGAATGGCTCGCGAGCTTCGGCGATAGCGCGTTCGATATCGAGCTGTTGCGCGCCGCGCGCGTGGGCGTTGCAGTGCGCCCCCGTCCGGATCTCGTGGAGCACATGCGCGCACATCCGGAGCTGCTCCTTTTCGAGTAGACGAAAGCGCCCGCAAAAAGAAAAATCCCGCCGCATTGAACCTTGCTCCAGGGCCTTGTTCCGCCGCGGAACGTCCGCTAGTTCTATGCTCCCATGAAGCGTTCCTGCGCACTCCGTTCCCTGTTCCAACTGGCCCTGGTCTCTACCGCCGCGCTGGCAGTTGCCTGCGGCGGCGACAAGCCGCCGCCCAAAGCGCCGGCGCCCGAGCACGAGCAGGCCGAAGCAGACCACACGCAGCAGGCCCAGGTGAGCGCCGAGATCGGCGCGCTCGACGAGGACGCGGTCACCAGGACGTTCGCCTCGACCCTGAAGGGACTGCAGCGTTGTCTGGACGACGGCGCCGGCAAGGTGCAGTACCTCGGCGGGTCGGTCAGCTTCTCGATCAAGGTGGATCAGGAGGGGCACCTGAGCGACGCGCGGCTCGACCACTCGACGCTCGGCGATCGCGATACCGAAAAATGCATGCTGGGCGTGCTGCGGTCGAAGCAGTGGCCGAAGCCGGTGGGCGGCATGCACGGCCTGGCGACCAAGTCGTTCGAGTTCGATCCGCCGAACGACGTGCGCCCGCCGACAGAGTGGCCCAGCGATCGCGTGGAAAAGACGCTGGACGAGCTCGCGTCGAAGATCTCGAGCTGCAAGGGCGGCTCCGCCGGCTCGTTTGGAGCGACGCTCTACGTCGGCACCGACGGACACGCGCTGTCGGTCGGCGTGACGCCGCCGGACGCACGGGGCGAGTCGGCGGTGGATTGCCTGGTGGGCGTGCTGAAGGAAGCGAAGTATCCGTCGCCCGGCAGCTGGCCTGCGAAGGTGAGCTTCACGCTCTGACCTCCACGGTCCAGCGTTCCTCCGGCTCGTACGGCGCGCGGCGCAGCAGCGGCAGCTGGAACACCTGCCCGGGGATCGAGAAGAACAGGATCATCGCTTCGGTGATCATCAGGGCGCCAAGCGGCGCCGCTGCGGCAGCGATCAGCACGCCGAGGGTGACGGCCAGGTACAACAGAACCGGAAACGGGGCGTGTCGACGGAGCTCGAGATCGAAGTCGCGCGGATCGGCGGCGATCTCGGCGCGTTCGTCGAGGGGTATCCAGGGATTCGCCACGCGCAGCGGATGCGGAACGAGGGCGATCGAGGCGGGCCGAGCATGGCGGTAGTCGTCGGACTCGCGCGACTCCTCCGCCAGCACGTAGAACGGCTGCTCCGGTTCGACGAGCAGCTCGAAGTCCCCGGAGCCGGTCCAGATCGCTCCCGGCAGGTCGTGCACGTAGAGATCCCGATCGGCGGCAAGCTCCAGCGAACGGCCGCTGTCGTCGACGAGAGTCACCGGCAGACTCCTCACCTGGATGGCTCGCGGAGGCGTCCCGGGACGGTCGTCGTCGTGGCGCGTGCCGATGGCGACACCCCCGGCCGCTCCCGGCACGCGGACACGCCGGGCATGCACCCCGAGACGACTCCGCCGCTGGAACTCGTCGCGCTGGCGCTGATGGTACTGGCGCCACTCCGCCCGCGCGCTGCGTGTCCAGTAGACGGCGATGAGCGCGTTGACGAACGTCGAACCGAGAACCCACAGCGCGGCATGCAGAAGCGTCATCCCGTCTCCGCCGAGCTTGTCACGGTTTCCGCGGGCTTTCACGAGTCTCTGGGCTGACGCCGCGCTCCGGTGAGCCTAGACTTCCGCGAATGGAGCTGGCGGGAAAGCGCGCGCTGGTCACCGGCGCAGGGCAGCGCGTCGGACGCGCGATCGCGCTCGCACTCGGAGCGGCGGGCATGCGTGTGGCGGTGCACTACCGCTCGAGCCGCGAAGGCGCCGAGCGAACCTGCGAGGAGATCCGCCGCGCAGGCGGGGAAGCGTCCAGCATCCAGGCGGATTCGTCCGACCGCGCACAGGCGCGGCGGCTGGTGGACCAAGCGGTAGAGCAGCTCGGCGGCCTCGACTTGCTGGTACCGAGCGCGGCGAGCTTCGAGCGCGTGCCGTACGCGGAGCTCGGCGACGCGGCGTGGGACCGCAGCCTGGAGCTCGACCTGTCGGCGCCCTTCGCGCTCGCGCACCAGGCGAGCCCGGCGCTGCGTGCGGCGCGCGGCGCAATCGTGTTCATCACCTGCTCCAGCACGACCACGCCGTTCCGCAACTACCTGCCCTACGTCGTCGCCAAGGGCGCGCTCAAGCAGCTGATGCGCACGCTGGCGCTGGAGCTGGCGCCGGACGTGCGCGTCAATGCCGTCGCGCCGGGCACGGTGCTCCCGCCGGACAACATGTCGCCGGAAGCCGTCAAGCGACTCGCCGACAAGACGCCCCTCGCCCGCATCGGCAGCGCGGAGGACATCGCCGATGCGGTCGTGTACCTGGCGCGCGCCGATTTCGTCACGGGCCAGGAGCTGGTCGTGGACGGCGGGCGCAGCGTGGCGGGCTTCGAGCGATACGAGTAGCGCTCGCCAGGATCGGCTAGCAACAGCTGAGGAAATGTGCCGTCGCAGGCACAGCGTCATTCGGCCAAACCCTGGCTGGTCGGATCGGCGTCTACTGTCTCTGTATCGCGGCCGGTGATCTACCGTTGTTCGGCGGGCCCGCGCGACGCCACCCGGTACAGCCCGTAGACGACGAGGCACAGGAGCGCGAGCCCCGGCAGGGGCGAGCCGTGCACGCCGAAAAAGGCGAGCACGTCGGAGCGACCTGAGAGCACGATGGGGATGGCCATCAGGATGCCGACCAGGGCTTCGCCCGTGATGAAGCCCGACGCGAGCAGCAGGCCGCGCTGTTCCAGATCCTTCTGCGCGTCGCCGGAAACGCCGCCCTTCTGGCGCGCCACGGCGCGCTTGACGAAGTGCGACACCACGCCGCCGACGATGATGGGCGTGGAGAGCTCGAGCGGCAGGTAGATGCCGACAGCCACGGCGAGCACCGGCGCGCGGAAGCTCGAGCCGCGCTTCTCGAGGTACAGGTCGAGCACGATGATCGCGACCGCCAGCCCCATGCCGATGAACACCATCGTCCAGGGCAGGCCGCCCTCGAAGACGCCCTTGGCTACGGACGCCATCAGCGTCGCCTGCGGAGCGGTCAACGACTGGGGGTGAGCGGCGGTGTGGGGTCCAATGCCGTAGGCGGCGAGCAGCAGGTTCAGGATCGGCGCCATGACGAACGCCGACACGCCGGTGCCGACGATCAGCATCACCTGCTGCTTCCAGGGCGTCGCGCCGACCAGGTAGCCCGTCTTCAGGTCGTGCAGGTTGTCGCCGGCGATAGCCGCCGCGCACGCGACGACCGCGCCGATGAGGATCGCCGCCGCCGCGCCAGTGGGGCCCGAAGCTCCGAACACGAACAGAAGCAGCAACGACGCGAACAGAATGGTCGCGATGGTGACGCCGGAAACCGGGTTGTTCGAGGATCCGACCAGGCCCGTCATGTAGCCCGACACCGCGGAGAACAAGAACCCGCCGACCACCATGATGACGGCCATGCCCAGGCTCATGCCCACGTGGCCGACCAGGAAGTGGTAGAGGAAGTACAGTGGCAGGATCGACACGACGATCACCACCAGCACCCACTGCATCGGCATGTCGCGATCAGTGCGCTCGGTCGTGTCGGCGTGGCCGTCCTTGAGCTTCTTGTAGGCATCCAGGCCGGAGCGGATCCCGGTGGTCACGCTGTTGCGCATGCGGACGAGCGCCCACAGACCACCAACCACCATCGCGCCGACGCCGAGGTAGCGGGTCTGGGCAGACCAGACGGAGAGCGCGTGCTCGCTGGCGCTCTGCCCCGCCGGCACGCCGCCGTGCATCCAGGTCAGGATCGGGATGAAGACCCAGAAGTTGAGGATGCCGCCGGCAAAGACGAGCACGGCGATGTTCAACCCGACGATGTATCCCACTGCGACGAGGGCAGGCGACAGATCGGTGCCGACGTAGAACAGCGTCCGCTTGCCGAAGAGCCCCGTCGCCCACTCGGCCGTCTCCTTCCAGAGCTGGAGCCCGGTCTGGCCGAACTTGAACAGCGCCGAGACGATGGCGGCGCCGGCGACGAGCTTGACGCCCGCGCCGCCGCGCTCGCCGGTCTCGAGGACCTCGGCGCAAGCGATGCCCTCGGGAAACTGCAGCGGGTCCTCGACGATCAGTGCGCGGCGGAGCGGCACCGTGAACAGCACACCCAGGATCCCGCCAAAGCCCGCAATGAGCGTCGTCTGCACGAAGTTGAAGCGACTCCAGGTGCCGAGCAGCACCAGAGCTGGAATCGTGAAGATCACGCCGGCGGCGAGCGACTCGCCCGCGCTGGCGCAGGTCTGCACGATGTTGTTCTCGAGGATGTTCGAGCGCCTGAACAGCTTGAGCACGCCCATCGAGATGACGGCGGCGGGGATGGACGCCGATACCGTCATCCCGGCGAACAGCCCGAGGTAGGCGTTCGCGCCGGCGAGCACGACGGCGAGCACGATGCCGAGGATCAGCGCCTTGAGCGTGATCTCGGGCAGCGACGTGGAGCTCGAGACGAACGGCGCGAAAGACGGACTCTTCTGGGGATCGTGTGACACCTGCGGCCGAAAGGTACGTCGTGGACCGGGGCCGCCGCAACCGTGGCGCGCGCTACGAGCTCGCGCCGGTCGCTATCTCGATCTCGATCGAGGGAGTGCCCGCCGGCTGGCCTGCAGCCGCAGTCCTGGAGCTGCCGTCCTGCGTGTCCGCGTCGTTCGCCCCCGCCTTGGTCTCGTCAACATCCAGCGTGACGCGCTCGGGACCCAGCCCCTGCGCGCCGAGGCCGTCCGACAGGCGCCGCAGGCGCAGCGTCTCCTGCTCCTCGGAGACGCCTGCGGCCGGGTTGCGCTCGCGGATCGTGGCGCCGCTGCCCTTGTGCAGGGCCATCACCCTCGCCACGGCCGAGAGCAGCTTCTGTCCCCCGGGTAGGATGCTGGCCGGGGCCAGGACCTTGTCCGAGTCCATGCGCAGCACAGGGCGCCCGTCCACCATGGTCAGCTCCACCGCGCCGGTGGAGATTGGATCGTGCAGGAGCAGCGAAAGGTCGCGGACGACCAGCGCGCGCTCGGACGCCTGCTGCTCGACTTCCCGCAGACGCTTCGCGCGGGCCTCGGCGTCGTCCAGGGCATCGGAGAGCTTCTGCTTCTGCTCGGCAAACGACCGTAGGTTGTCGCCCACGCGCGCCAGCTCGCCTCGCAGCTGGTCGACCAGCTGCGAAGCGTTGTCCCGTTGCTTGTTCGCGACATTCTTGTCGAGCTGCGCGGCCGCGATCTGCCGATCCTGCTGGTCGAGCTTCTGCTGGCGCTTGTCGAGGTCAGCCTGGAGTGCGGCGACCTGCTGCTCCACCTGGTAGAGCTTGGCCGCGCCGCGGCGATTGGCCTCCTGTTCGACTTTCAGCGCGGAACGCGCCTCGTCGTAGCGGGTGGCAGGAACCACGCAGGCGCACGCGGCGCTGGCGATGAACGACAGCAGAAGGAGTGTAGCAAGTCTACGAAGCATTTCTGTCTCTCTCGTGAACGGGCTCAGCACAGACCCACGCCGCGCAGGTTGAGCAGATCGAGATGCTCGGCGAGCGTCAGACGATCGACATCCGAGATGCGCACGAACTTCATCGCCTGGTGCGTCCCGAACGACCACACCGGGCGGGCCAGCGCCAACAGCGGCTTGTGACGCTCCGGCAGCTGCATCTCGAGCGGAATGATGATGCGCTCGTGGCGGGGAAGCACCTGGCGGCCGCGGTCGAGTACGATTCCACCGGGCGAGACCTCGATGCCACGGCAGCGGGCCGCCAGGCTCCCGTCCCTGGCGATGACCTGGAAATCGGTACGTGCCCTGAGTCCAACCCGTCGATTCATGCTGACCTCCGATCTGCGATCGAGATCGTAGAGTGCGCCGCGAGGGCGGGGCCAACTTCGCTCGCTGTCAAACTGGCGCTTGGCCCGCGGCATACGTAAGTGCTTGGCGAAGCGCTGGATGCCCGGGCGGATCCCGGCGCGGAAAGTTGGCCGGCGCGTTCGAGCGGAGTAGCTGAGACCGGGTGCCGCGCTGGCTACAGCTCGCGGGGCCTCTGTTTGTCGCCACCGCGCTCTCGATTCTGCTTCCGACCCCCGGCCGTGGCGCGGAAGACGCAGCTCCCGCCGTCGATCTGCGCCACATCCGCATGACCGACAAGGGCGCCACCGCGCCAACGAGGGGCGGCGGTCGCGCCGAGCTGACGCTCGATCCCGAACTGCAGCGCGCGGCCGAACGGCTGCTCGCCCGCGCGGCGCCCACGCGGGGAGCCGTCGTGGCCATCGAGGCGCGCACCGGGCGCATCCTGGTGTGGGCCGAATTCGGGGCGCGCCATCCCGGCGACGTGCTCTTGAAGCTGGAGGCGCCGTCGGCAAGCGTCTTCAAGATCGTCACCAGCGTCGCGCTCATCGAGCGCGGGCACGCCAGCACCGCCCAGCGCGTCTGCTACCGGGGCGGAATGCACCGCATCGAGCGGAGCAACCTGGACCGACCGCAGCGGGGGCCCGGCGTTCGCTGCACCAGCTTCTATCGCGCGCTCGGCCACAGCATCAACGCGATCTTCGCGCAGCTCGCCACACGCTACCTGGGGCGCGACGATCTGATCGTCACCGGCCAGCGTTTCGGGTTCAACCATCCCCTGCCCTTCGACGCTCCGGTCGAGCTCGGGACGTTGCACGTGCCGTACAACGACCTCGCCTTCGCGCGCACGTCGGCCGGCTTCATCCACACGCGGCTCTCGACGCTGGGCGCGGCCTATCTCGCCTACAGCGTAGCGGCGGGCGGGCGCATCGTCCGGACGCACATCGTCGAGCGCGCGGGCGACTACCATGCGCCGCATCGCCACGAGGTCGTGCGGCGCGCGTTCCAGATCCGTACGGCGCGCTTGCTGAGGAAGATGATGGAAGTGACCGTGCAGAGCGGCACGTCCATGCAGGCGTTCAGGGACGACTCGCACAGGAGCTACCTGCCCGGAATGCGGGTTGCCGGCAAGACCGGCACGCTCCAGCCGACGCGCCACTCGCCCACGACGAGCTGGTTCACGGGCTTCGCGCCGAGCCGCAGTCCGCGCATCGTCGTTGGCGTGCTGCTGGAGAACGGTCACGTGTGGCGCGAGAAGGCGAACGAAGTCGCACGCGACGTGCTGCGCGTCTACTTCGCGCACCACGGCCACTACCCGCGCGTCACCGATCCATTCGACTAGGCCGCGCGCGCAGCCGGACCGGTCTAGCGCCGCCGGCGCCCGAGACCCAGGCCCAGGCCGAGCGCCGCGAGCAGGAACACCGCCGGATCCCCGGGGGTGGTGCCGCCCGGCACGCGGCAGCCGCAGCTGCTCTTCTTCTTCTTTGCGCCGGCGGCCTTGGCGGCGCCGCCGTCGCCCTGCGGCGCGCCGCCATCGGCCGTGCCGACGGGCTTGCCCGACAGACCCAGCGAGGGGACCGGCGTCATGATGACCGCGGCCGGGGTGATCTGCGTGCGGCTCTTGCGCGTCAGATCGTCGGCGATCCAGATCTTGCGGTTCCCGCGGTAGGTGCGCGGCGGCTTGCCCCAGCGCCAGCGCCGCGGGGTCTGGCACTTGGCCATGCCCTTCCACGGGTGGAAGTTGTTGAAGCGGATCTGGAGCTCGTTCGTCTTGGCCGGCTTCACCTCGGTCGAGATCTTCTTGTCCTTGCCCTGGGGTATCCAGATGCCGCCCTGGACCGGATCCGCCGGTCCGAGCTTCACGTCGCTCGTCAGGTTCGACTTGTCGTAGCGATAGTGGACGCGGGAGATGATGTACACGTTGCGGGCGAGCAGCGCCTTGCGCCGCGCCAGCTCGATGCGGTCCTCCTTGAACTGCTTCTTCTCCGCGGGCCGGTCCTTGGGCTTCATCCCCTTGAGCTTGGCCTTCTCCGCGTCCTTTTCCTTGTCGGTCAGCGGAGGCGGCTTGGGGTGAGCCTCGTCCTTCGGCACCGTTTCCTCGAAGACATCCGCGCCCAGGGTCAACAGCTCGTTGATGGCCAGCGGCTCGTCAGGGCACGGCTGCCCGCAGCCCTTGGCCGGCCAGGCGTACTCGTCGAAGAACGCCTTCGGATGCTTCTTCTGCATGAGGTCGATGATGGCGTTGTAGAACTCGCCCATGCGCTCCTTGACCCGGTTCTTGTGGTCGGGGTCCCAGAAGGCGACCTCGATGTTCGTGGGCGGGTAGATGTTCTCGTAGTTCTTCACGTCGTAACGGTAATCGGGGTCGATCACGTAGACATAGAGCTCCTGCTTCTTGCCGAGGCTGTATAGACCGAGCGGCGTCGCCAGCGTGTCGAAGGGCTTTTCCGTCCACCACCGGATCGGCGAGAGCACCGCCCGGCCGCCGCCGGCGAGCTCGATCTTCTTCGAATCCACCTTCTCGACCAGCACCTGCATTCCCTGCTGGACGTACTTCTCGAGAGCCTCTGCGGCGCCGGGCGGCGCCTGGTAGCCCTGTCCCTTCAGCCAGCCCGCCACGTCCTTGGCCTCGTCTTCCGAAAGCAGCGTCGCCCCGTACTCTCCCTCGTTGAACTCGGGCTTGAAGGACATCAGCATTTCCGGCGGCACCTCCTCGGTCTCTTGCGGCATCGGGCTGCTGCCGCCAAGGAAGTTCGTGCTGGCTTTCGCTTTCCTGCTCTGCTCCCAGATCTGTTCGACCGGCGCCGTGTCGCAGGGATCCGTCTCCCAGAACTCGTGGAAGCGCGGGGCGCTGATGGTCATGACCCGGTCGACGGACTCGCGCCGCAGCGTCTTGACGCGATCCACCGTGACGTCCGCCGGCACCGGCATCACGATCGCGAAGTCGTCCAGCGGACCGTCGTAGTCGAGCGCGACCGACACGACGGTGCGGTCGCCCTTGTGCATGATCACGACGTGGGTCTCGTGGTTCACGCGCTTCCCGGAGCTCTTGCCGACGAAGAAGCCCGGGAAGGCCAACGCCTGCCCGGCGCACAGCATGAGCGCGAGCGACAGCAGGGGGGCGAAGCCCCGGACGGCCTTGGGAAACGATGGGGTGTGCGGGAATCGGAACATCGCGCGGAAGGCTATCAGAACGTCCGCAGGGTCCGTTGCGGTTTTTGTGGTGACTTCTCCGCCCCGTGATCGCAAAACCAGGCCATGGACCTCGAGCTCACCGAGACCCAGCAGATGGTGCAGGCCACGGCGCGCGATTTCGCCACGCGCGTGGTCGCCCCTCGGGCGGCCGACCTCGACCGGAACGAAGGGTTTCCCACCGACACGCTCGGCGGGCTGGCCGAGCTCGGGCTTCTCGGCGTCAACGTCCAGAGCCGCTTCGGAGGCGCCGAGGCGGGCGTCGTGTCCTACGCCCTCGCCATGATGGAGATTGCGCGCGCCTGCGCGTCGACAGCCGTGGCAATGGCCGTCACCAACATGGTCGCGGAAGTGATCCAGGCGTTCGGCTCGGACGAGCAGCGGGCGCGGCATCTGCCCCGGATCACCAGCGGCGAGCACGTATCCGGCGCGTTCGCCCTCAGCGAACCCGCAGTCGGCAGCGACCCGGGGGGCATGACGACCACGGCGCGGCAGACCGACCAGGGCTGGGTGCTCGACGGACAGAAACAGTGGATCACCAACGGCGCCTACGCGGGCGTGATGGTGGTCTGGGCGCGAACGGGCGGACCGGGGGCGAAGGGGATCTCGTGCTTTCTGGTGGAGAAGGACACCCCGGGCCTGGTCATCGGCAAGCCCGAGGACAAGATGGGGTTGCGCGGCTCCAACACGGTTCCCCTGACCTTCGACGGTTGCCAGCTGCCGCCCGACGCGCTCCTGGGCGAGCCCGGCATGGGCTTTCGCGTCGCGATGATGGCGCTGGACGGCGGGCGCATCGGGATCGCCTCGCAGGCCATCGGCATCGGCCGCGCCGCGCTGGAGGCCGCGACCAACTACGCCAAGGAGCGGCAGGCCTTCGGGCGGCCCATCGCCGACTTCCAGGCTATCCAGTGGATGCTCGCCGACAGCGCCACGGAGCTCGACGCCGCGCGTCTTCTGGCGTTGCGCGCGGCCACGCTGAAGGAGAAGGGCGAGCGCTTCACGCGAGAGGCGTCGATGGCGAAGCTCTACGCGAGCGAGACCGCGGTGCGCGTGTGCAACCGCTCGATGCAGGTGCACGGCGGCTACGGCTACACGCGCGAATTCCCCGTCGAGCGCTACCTCCGCGACGTACGCGTCACGACCATCTACGAAGGCACGAGCGAGATCCAGCGGATGGTGATCGCGCGGCAGCTGCTTGGCTAGCGGCGCTCGACGAGGGTTGCGAGCGGGAAGGAGATCAGGCACCCACATGCGAATCGACAGGCCAGGCGGCGCTAGGCGGCCGCGGAGCGGCCGAAGGGGAGGCCTCCGCGCAGCGGAGGGGGCGCTGCCGCGCCCCACACCAACGATACTAGCGCTGCTCGCGCAATGCGGAGCAGCGCCGGCCGGGATCCCCGGCCGCACTTGTGGCGAGCGGCGCTAGCGGCGTGGCATCGAAAGGAATCGACATAGCCGCGGTGCGGCGGGCACTTGCCGGACGCGAGCCGGCCCTCGCCGACCGCGCCGGGCAACGCGCCGCGGCTGTCGCGGCTGTGCTCCGCGCTCGCCCGACCGGCGCGGAAGTGCTGCTGATCCGCCGCGCTTCCCGCGAAGGCGATCCCTGGTCGGGACACATGGCGTTTCCGGGGGGCCGCGAGGACGAGGCCGACCCGGACCTCTTCCACACGGCTCTGCGAGAAACGCACGAGGAGGTCGGACTCGATCTCGAGCGCCACGGCAGCTACATCGGACGCCTCGACGACATCCCGGCCATCGCGCGGGGCCAACGCGTGGGGATGAACATCGCGCCGTTCGTGTTCGAGCTGCTCGAGGAGCGGCCGCTCGTCACCAACGAGGAGGTCGAGGAAGTGATCTGGGCGCCACTCGGGGCGCTGGCCCGGGGCGAGACCACGACCACCGTCGACTACGTGCTGGAGGGACAGCACCTCGCGCTGCCTGCCTGGGACGTGCAGGGGCGGATCGTCTGGGGCCTGACGTATCGCATGCTCGAGTCGCTGTTCAGCGTGCTCACCTAGATGTCCGGGAGAAACCGGCTCGCGACCAGCGAGCCCACGATGAGCGAAGCGAATCGTGTCGGGGTGCTCGAGGGGCGGTGAGCCCCCTCGATGAGGATTGTGGTGGGTGGGAGGTGCCGGTCAGGGCGTCTCGCTGACCTGGCTGTCGCAGGCTCCGCTCGACTGGGAGAAGTCGCACGTTCCGCCGCCCTTGGCGGTGATCGCCAGCGTGTACGGCTTGCACGAGCCCGTGGCCGTGGCCGCGCGGTGCACGCGGATCAGGTAGCTCTTGGTGTGCGGGCCACAGTGAATCGGTGCGGTGATGCCGCACGTGGCTTCGCCGATGGTCTTGCCGCTCGAGTCGGTGCCGTTTCCGTCGACGCACCAATCGTAGGTCGCGAGATTCGAGTGGGCGGCATCCGGCGTTGCGCACTGGTCGCCGCGGATCACATCGAACACGAACTCGGTGTTGCCGACCGGGGCCGTGAACTTGATCTGGATGTGATAGCTGTTCGTACTCCCCTCGTCGGTGTCGACGGTGTCGACCTTGTACCAGTCCTCGTCGGAGTCCGAGCTCAAGCGTCCACTGATCGTCAGCGCCGTCGTGTCCGCGTCCGACACCGTTCCGGCCGCCGATGCCGACGCGCAGGTGTTGTTGGGCTCCGTGCTGTCGTCCTGGCAGATGCAGCCAGCCGAGGGCGGCAGCGTCGCCGGGTAGGCTTCCCAGCCCGCATCGCACTGCGGAATGCACGCGCCCTTGGTCTTGTCGCAAGTCCAGGTGGAGTGCGGGGGCGTGGCGGCCGGGCAGAGCTGCGAGATTGGCGGGGCGCTGCCGTTCGCGTTGCCGTCAACGACACCGTCGCAGTTGTCGTCAGCGCCGTCGCAGACCTCGGGCTTGGGCGCGCCTGCCGTGCATCCCTCCCACTGACCGCTCTGGCCGTTGCAGGTCTCCTTGCCCTGGCAGGTCAATCCGCCAGAACGTCTGCTCGCAGGTTCGCTTGATCCCATCGCGCTGTGAGTTGCACGCACAGGAATCCCCGTTGTCGGGAACACAGATGCGCGGCGGCTGGGTTGGCGGCCCCGCTTCGCCCACGCCACCATCCTGTCCGCCACCCGATGCACCGGCATCCGTAGCGCCGGCCGGGCCGTAGCTGTCAGGCGCGACGCACGAGAACCCGCTGGGGCACACGCCGTCGAAGGAGCAGTCGCGAGCGCAGAACAGGTCGAACTTCGGGGACGCCACGCAGCGATCGCCCACGTTCGAACAATCAGCATCGCCGGAACACGCGGCGCACTCGTTCTTTGTGTCGGGAACGCAGATGTAGCCCTTGTCCGGCTGGAAGGCGCAGTAGCCCTCGGCGCACGGCGTCCCCTGCGCACAGGGAGTGGTGCACACGAGGTTCGGAGTCGTCTGGCCGATATCGGCGCACTGCCCGCTCTGGCAGTCGGTATCGTGCTTGCAGGCCGATCCGAATCCCAGCTTGGGGAATCCGCCCTCGCCCGGATTGCCGCCAGGACCCGTCTCGGCCCCGCCCTCGGTGGCGCCGCTGCCGCCGCTGCCGCCGCTGCTGTCCACCCCCGTGCCCTTGGCGCAGGACAATAGCGTCGAGCCTGCAAGGACAAGACCCGCAACGAGAGCAAGCAATTGGCGCGGGTTCATCAAGCCCATGTGGCCCTCCACAGCTCGAAGGTAGAATATGGGGCGGGAGGCGGTGCGTCAAACCCGCTGACAAAACGACGCGCGACGCACCGCGGCGAGAGCCCTGCCCTCCGGCGTGACAACCGACGCCTGGCGCGATAGGAGCCGGGGCGTGACGCACCCCGCTATGTCGCCCGATCCGGCTCCCGACCACACCTGCCGCATCTGCGGGGCGCAGCTGGAGAAAGGTTCGCTTCGCTGCGCACATTGCGGAGCCACCTACGGCGAAAGGAACCGCTGCCCCCACTGCAGCGCCATCGCCGACGTGGAAGCCCACCCCGTGCTGCGCTACCGCTGCCGCGTTTGCGGGGGCCCCCGGGTACCCCTGGCTGACAACTCGCTGGAACCAACCGGCGCGGAATGGCCGTTCCTCTCGCAGGCGCAGCGCGCCAGGATGGGGGTTGCTGCGTGGCGGGTGGCGGCCGGCGTGGTTGGCGCTTTCGGCGCGCTGTCGTTGTTCGTGACGCTCCTGACACTCGCGTTCATCACGCCGGGTGTGCTGGCCACCGCGGGACTGCTCACAGCGGTTTCGGTGCCGTTCGTGCTGGCCGCGCTGGCGTGGGTCCGGGCCCGCAAGTATGCGCGAGAGCGCGACGAGGCGATCGACCAGGCATGGGTGTCGGCTGCATCCGACGTCGTGCAGGGCAAGGACGGCGAGCTGGATGCGCACGGCCTCGCCCGGATCCTGCGCATCGACAACGACAGAGCGGAGCAACTGCTCGCCCGCCTGGACGTCGAGAACGTGGTCCGGGCTCGCGTTACCGACGCCGGCGAGCTCAAGTACTCGGCCACGGCCGCGGCTCCCCGGCTGCGCGTGGGAGAGACCACGAAGGAAACCGAAGAGGCAGGAGCAGAAGAACCGGCAGAAGAAGAGGTCGAAGAGGATGGGGCTTCGACCAAGCGGAGCGTGGAGCAGTAGGAATCCGGGAGCAGGGAAATCCAGCGATGGCAGCCGATCGCGATCGCCGCGTACTCGCTTTCACGCCGCGTAGCAAACTACGCACGACCCTGTTCATTGCCGGGATGTGCCTCCGGGGACAAAACCGCCTAGAGTTCCGTGCGGGCAGAGCCCCCGACAAACAGCCGCACCCGGCGCTGCGGGGTAACGCCGGCTATCCTACATTGTATTCGTCCAGCAGATGGCAATCGATCATCGGCACCTGTACATGGAGCGCGACGCTCCGCGCGACGCAGCCGTAGGTTTCGTGCGTCGGCTCGTGCGGGACCTCGCGGTCCACGACTGGCTGGTACTCGTCTATCTGGTCGTGCTGAACGTCGCCGTTCTGGAGTCGCCGGCAAGCGCGCTCCAGGCCCAGTCGCTCCATAGAGTGCTCGGCCTGCTGCTGTTCCTCGTGATCACCTTGGTTCTGGTCCGTGGCCAGGTGATGAAGCACAGCTTCGCGGCGCCTCTCCTATACCGGCTGGCGATCTACGGCACGGTGCAGCTCAGCTACTTCTTCCTGGCGGAGATCCTGCCGATGGTGAACTCGAGCTCGCTCGACATCGGCCTGTACCACCTGGATCTCCACTTGTTCGGGCTCGAGCCCGCTCTGGCGATGGACCACTGGGTCAACCCCGTGACCACGGAGTGGTTTGCATTCTTCTACTTCGGCTATTTCTTCCTGCTCGCGCTGCACGTCATCCCGATCCTGATGTTCAGCAAACGCGAGCGGGTGCTGGGCGATTTCGCGCTCGGCATGCTGATCGTGTTCTGCCTCGGCCACACGATCTACATGCTGGTTCCGGGGTTCGGGCCGCACCAGGCCATGGCCGACCAGTTCCAGCACGAGTTCCACCACGGAATGTGGGTGGATACCGTGATGCGGACCGTGGCGGAAGGCGGCGCGCAGAAGGACATCTTCCCGTCGCTCCACACGGCAGCGCCGACATTCATCGCGATGTTCTCGTTCCGCCACCGCGACAAGATGCCATTCCGGTACACGTGGCCGATCGTCGCGTTCTTCGCCGTGAACATCATCGGCGCCACCATGTTCCTGCGCTGGCACTACATCATCGACGTGGTAGCCGGGCTGGCGCTGTCCACGATGGCGCTGTTCGTGAGCGGCTGGGTGACGAGCTGGGAGCTCAAGCGTCGCAGCGCCCACGGTCTGGGAGAGAACTGGCCGCGCTTCTTCCGCAGCAAGCAGCCGGACGACGAGCGCAAGGTCACCCAACAGATGGCGCCGAACGTCTAGGTCGCATCCGCCCACGCCCACCGGAGTCCTCCGCCGGGGGCTTACCGACCAGCCTACTTCTCGTACACCTGCGCGGCGGCAACGCCCTGCCCGGCCGAAACCTTGACGACCACCTTGACGGGCGCCGCGAAGGGCGCGGCCCATTTGAAACAGTTGGGCTTTTCGCCGAGCACAGCTTGCGGCGCCTGCGTCTGGTCGCTCGCGATCACGGGCGAGGTCATCCCCGGAATGGCCACCATCGGCACCAGCTGGATGTCGAGGTTCTGCACCGGCGGGAGGCCCACACCGACGACGGTGTAGCAGCGGCCCGGCTGCATCTGGATCTGCTGCTCGAGCTGTTGTCCTTGCGTAAACTGCCCGGCGATCACGGAGCCGAGCGGCGTGGCCCCGGCGGGCGCGTGCTGGGCGGCGAGAGGCGCGAGCAGCTGGGTCGCTGCGGCCGCGGCGGTCGGATCGAGCGGCGTCGCCGACGGTCCGCTGGGCCCGGGAGGAGGTGGCGGAGCCGTGGTCGTCGCGGTCGGCGGCGGGGCCGTGGTCGTCCCAGTCGGCGGCGGCGCGCCCTGCATGACGCAGTAATGTCCGTCGAAGACCTGGCCCGGCGGGCATTGCACCGCCTGGGGCCCGCCGGTGTTGGCATCCTGGTTGTGGCTCCCGCCGCAAGCGACCAGCGCGAGCGCGGACAGCGGCAAGGCGAACAGAGCGGAGCGAAGCATCGCGTTTCCTTTCCGGCGGGGCGGCATCGCGCCCCGTCGAACATCGAACGCGGACCGCGCCGCGCCGCTTACATCTACTGAGCGGCCGCTCCGCCGGCGCAGAACCCCTCGTAGTCGATGTACTCGGTGATGGTGGGGCTCGCGCCGCAGGCGGGGCAGTGCTTGTCCTTGCGCAGCTTCAGGGTCCGGAACGTCATCCGCAGGGAGTCGTAGGTGAGAAGCCGCCCGACCAGCGGATCGCCCGCGCCCAGGATCAGCTTGATGGCTTCGGTGGCCTGCAGCACGCCGATCACGCCGGGCAGGATGCCCAGCACGCCCGCCTCGGCGCAGGACGGCGCGAGGTGCGGCGGCGGCGGTTCCGGGTATAGGCAGCGGTAGCACGGACCGTCCCATGGCGAGAACGGCGCGAACGTCGTCACTTGCCCCTCGAAGCGGAAGATCGATCCGTGCACGACCGGGATCTTGTGGAAGAGCGACGCGTCGTTGACCAGATAGCGCGTCGGGAAGTTGTCGCAGCCGTCGACGATCACGTCCCAGCCCTGGCCGAAGATGCGATCCACGTTGTCGCTGAGCAGCCGTTCCTGGAACTTGACGACCTTCACGTCGGGATTCAGGTCGCGAATCGCCGTCTCGGCGCTCTCCACCTTCGGCACGCCAACGCGCGACGTGGCGTGGATGATCTGACGCTGGAGGTTGGACGCATCGACCACGTCGGCGTCGACGAGGCCGAGCGTGCCGACGCCCGCGGCCGCCAGATACAGCGCCGACGGCGCGCCAAGCCCGCCCGCGCCAAGCAGCAGCACGCGGCTGTTCAAGAGCTTCGCCTGCCCCTTCTCGCCCACCTCGGGCAGCATGATGTGCCGCGAGTAGCGGTCGAGCTGCGCGTCGGTGAAGTGCGGCGGCTCCTCCATCGGGTAGCGCATGTCCTTCCAGCGCACGAAGCCCGGGTTGGCACTGATCACGTTCGTGTAGCCGAGCTCCGAGAGCGTCTTGGCCGCGAACGCACTGCGCACGCCGCCAGCGCAGTAGATGATGATCTCGGCGTTCTTGTCGGGCAGCTTCTGCTCGGCCTGCATCTCGAGAAAGCCGCGCGGGATGTGGATGGCGCCGGGGATGTATCCCCCGCGGAACTCGTCCTTCTCCCGCACGTCGACCAGGACGGGCTTGTCTTCGCTCTCCAACCGGGCCTTCAGGTCCTCCAGGGAGATGAGCTTCACGCTGCTCTTGATGTCGGCAAACAGGTCGCTGTAGGTCTTCGCCATCTGGGGCTCCGGCTAAAGTCGCGTATTCCTATGCGACAATCTACGCGAGTTATTGGGCCTCGCGCGACCCAAGTCAAGCGACGGTCTCCCGCACGCGCGCCAGAAGCGCTGCGGCATCGGCTGGCCGGGCAGGTCGGGGCGCCGTTGCCAGCTCGGCCAGCTGCCGCCACACCGCTACCTCGGCGGCAGGCGGCGGCTCGGCAGCGCGCTCGAGGGCGTCGAGCGCATCGTCGAGGATGCGTCCGAGAGCGTACACGTCGTCGTCGGGCGCGATCGGCTGGGACGACAGGCGTTCGGGCGAGAGGTACCCGAGGCTACCGCCGGAGACGCGCCGTCCCAGCGGGTGCGCCAGACCGAAGTCGGACAGTACGGGCTCCTCCGGGGAGCGGAACAGCACGTTGGCTGGCTTCAGATCCGCGTGGACCACGCCGCGCTCGTGGACGCGCGCCACTGCCCGCACCAGCGGCGAGAACCAACGCCCGGGCGGCCACAGCACGGCGGACTCGGCGCGTGTGAGCCAGCGCTTGAGCGCGCCGCCGGGCAACCACTCCATGACGATCCAACCGCGGGTGGGATCCACGTCGAAAATCCGCACCACGCCTAGACCCGAGAGCTCCACCGCGCGCGCAGCTTCACGCTCGAGCTTGTCGCGCTCCTCGCGCGCCCGGTGGTAGACCTTGAGCGCGACGCGACGGCCCAGCACGTCGTCGACCGCCTCGTACACTGCGCCCGCGCCGCCCCGACCCGCTTCGCCGACGATACGCAACGTCGTCGACGGCACCTCCGCCCGGAGCAGCGTGGGCTGGTCGAGCTCCCGCACCGTATGCAGCTCTACGCCCAGTCCGCGACGAAAGCGCTCGTGCCGTTCGCAAGCACCCGGCCAGTCGATGTCGCGCGCCAGCACGCGTTCCACGAGCGTAAGCGCGCGCGCCAGCTCTCCGCGATCCGCGTACAGATCCGCCGCGAGCAGCAACGCCGGGCTGGAGTGCGCGCCGGCGAGCAGCTGCAGGGCGGCCGACGCGTCGCCGCGCTGGACCAGCACGTCGGCTGCGGCGACGAGCAGCGCATCCGGCACGCGCCGCTCCGCCCGCGCCGAGAACACCGCGTCGAGAGCCGCACGTTCGAGTGCAGTGCCGCGCGCCGTCGCGAACTCCGCGAGCGCCGCCTGGAGCGCCGACGGCGAGCCCTTCTCGACGTGGCGAAGGCTGGCGAGCGGATCGTCCGGGGGCGGCTCGACCTCGGGGCGTTCCGGCGCGGATTTTGGTGTCGGCTCCGCCGCGGGTCCGCCGCCGCCGCGCACGCGCGCCAGAAGCTGGCGCCAGATGCTCATTCCAGAACCTCGAATCGCACCGGACCGCCCGGACGTTCGGAAAACGCGTCGCCCGCGAGCAGCTGGACGCGCGCATCGAGGTGCAGCTTTCCACGGCAGGGCGCCGCATCGCGAGGCGCGGAAAGCTCCAGCCAGCCGTCCGCCGCCGGCTCCACGCGCCACTTCCCGACCACCATCGGTCCGAGCGGGACCTGGACCGTGCGCCCACCGAAAGCAATCCGCACTCCGTCGCGCCAGGGCTCGATGCGCACCCCGACCTCGCCACCCAGCTCGAGGTCGACGCCGTCGCCGACGGCAACCGGAACGGCGAGCCGGGCGCCCGCCAGCAGCGTTCCGTTGCTGGAACCGAGATCCAGCACTTCGGGGCCGGCTTCGGCGCGACGGACTTCGAGATGTCTGCGGCTGACGGCGGGCGCCTCGATGATCAGCGTGGCGTCCGCGCGGCCGAGCGTCACAGAGTCGCCAAACGCCACCTCCATCGGCTCGCCGTCTATCGCCAGGCGCGCGCAGGGTCCCGCGCTTCGCTTGAGCTCGATGTCGCGACCGAGCGCGACGAGCGCGCCGTCGCCGGACAGCGCCGGCGAACGCGCCAGTTCGAGCGCCTGGCGGCGGCTGCCCGCTAGCTCCAGATCGCGCACGCGCTGTTCCAACTCCTCCTGCCTGCGGTGGGTTCGCTGGCGGTTCTGCTCGGCATCGAGGACCTCTTCGAGCTGGTCGACGGCACCGGCCGCCACCAGCGCGCGCGCCTGCGCGTCTGCCGCTCCTGCGTCGCCGTAGACTCCGGCGGCCTCCAACGGCAGACCGAGCCGCTCCAGCTCCTCGCCCAGCACGACCAGCTCGCTCGGGCCCAGCACCAGCTTGGCGGAGCGCACGAGGTCGAGCTTGAGCCGGGCGCGCCGCTCGGCAATCGACGTTCGCTCCTCGTCCACGGCAAGCTCCAGCGCCTGCGACAAGAGCCGGAGGCGCTCGGCGGGATCGAGCGCTTGTTCGGCCCGGAGCCCGTACAACCGGAGCGCTTCTTCCCGCTCACCGGCTTCCAGGTAGAGCGCCGTCGCCTCGCCCAGCCGCCCCAGGGCTTCCTGACGCCGCGCGCGGATCAGCCGGCCCCGCTCCATACGGCGGCGCACGAAACCCACAGCGCGGGAAACGAGGCTCATCGCGAGGGGCATATTGACCAAAAGTGCGGGGCCTTGCCACGAGATTGGCGAGCCCGGTCGAGCCCCCCTTTTGACCCCCTTGCGTGGCTGGTATGCTCCGCGGCAGATTCCGGACTTCCCGGGAGCAGAAACGAATGAGCAACTCGAATCGTCTGGGCGAGCTGCTGGTCCGCGAGAAGCTGATCAGCCTGCAGCAGCTGCGCCGCGCCCAGGAAGAGCAGAAGCGCTCGGGCCAGAACCTCGGCTACACGCTGGCGAAGCTCGGCTACATCTCCGACGGCGAAATCACGAACTTCCTGAGCTCGCAGTACCGCCTGCCGGCCATCGATCTGGACGAGTACGAGATCGACGCCGATGTCATCAAGCTCGTCGGGCGCGACGTGTGCGAAAAGCACAAGATCATCCCGGTCTCGCGCTCCGGCTCGTCGCTCATCGTGGCGATGAGCGACCCGACGAACCTGCACGCGATCGACGACATCAAGTTCCTCACCGGATACAACGTCGAACCGGTCGTCGCCGGCGAGACGGCGATCCTCGCTTCTATCGAGCGTTACTACAACGTCGGTCCCTCCTACGAGGAGGTGATGGCGGATTTCGACCTCGGCGACGAGGACATCGACTTCACCGCCGACGAAGAGGATGTGAACATCCTCGAGCTGGAGCGCCAGAGCGAGGACGCACCCGTCGTGCGCCTGGTCAACGTCCTCTTGCTGAACGCGATCCGCAAGGGCGCGAGCGACGTGCACGTCGAGCCGTACGAGAAGAGATTGCGCGTCCGCTACCGCATCGACGGCGTGCTGCACGAGGAGATGAGCCCGCCGATGAAGCTGAAGGCGGCGATCGTCAGTCGTCTGAAGATCATGAGCCAGCTCGACATCGCCGAGCGGCGGCTGCCCCAGGACGGCCGCATCAAGCTCAAGCTGGGCAAGGGACGCGAGATGGACTTCCGCGTTTCCGTCATGCCCACGATGTGGGGCGAGAAGGTCGTGCTCCGGCTGCTGGACAAGGGCAACCTGCAGCTCGACATGACGAAGCTGGGCTTCGATGAAGCTCCGCTTGTCGACTTCAAGTGGGCGATCGAGCAGCCGTGGGGGATGGTGCTGGTCACCGGCCCGACCGGATCGGGCAAGACGACCACGCTGTACTCCGCGCTCAGCGAGCTGAACCAGCCGGACGTGAACATCAGCACCGCCGAGGACCCCGTCGAATACAACCTGCACGGTATCAACCAGGTGCAGATGCACGACGAGATCGGCCTCAACTTCGCCATGGCCCTGCGTTCGTTCCTGCGCCAGGACCCCGACATCATCATGGTCGGCGAGATCCGCGATTTCGAGACCGCGGAAATCAGCGTCAAGGCGGCGCTCACGGGCCACATGGTGCTCTCCACGCTGCACACGAACGACGCGCCGGCAACCATCTCGCGCATGTTGAACATGGGCGTCGAGCCCTTCCTGATCACGGCCAGCGTCAACCTCGTGCTGGCGCAGCGCCTTGCTCGCCGCGTGTGCATGGATTGCAAGCGTGAAGTGGAGCTGGACCACCAGGCGATGCTCGACATGGGAGTCAGCGAGGAGCAGCTCCAGACCGCACGCGTCGTCAAGGGCGCGGGTTGCAACACCTGCAACGGCACCGGTTACAAGGGCCGGGTGGCCCTCTACGAGGTGATGAAGTTCACCGACAACCTCAAGGAGATGGTGCTCCAGGGCGCCTCCACCGCCGAGCTCAAGGTCGCGGCGATCCGCGAGGGCATGAGCACCCTGCGCGCGAGCGGAATCCGCAAGGTGCTCGAGGGCGTCACGACGCCCGAAGAGATCCTGCGCGTCACCATGTCCGATTGATCGGCAGCGGAAACGCTGCGACATCGAACAAGTCGCGGAGCCGGATCTGCTGCAGTAGTGGTAAGCTAGCCGGCAGATGACATACGCCGAACAGGAAGGCCTGAAGGTCAACCTACATCAACTGCTCCGCGCCATGATCGAGAAAGGCGCGAGCGACATGCACATCACGACCGGCTCGCCGCCGCTGCTCCGCATCGACGGCGCGATCGTGCCGCTGAAGCTGCCCGCGCTGTCGCCGGTGGAGACCAAGCAGCTGTGCTACTCCGTCTTGACCGAAGAGCAGAAGATCGCCTTCGAGAAGAACAAGGAGCTCGACCTCTCCTTCGGCGTCAAGAACCTCTCGCGATTCCGCGCCAACATCTTTCTGCAGCGAGGCGCCGTTTCCGGCGCGTTCCGCTCCATCCCCTTCAAGATCCTGTCGTTCGAGGAGTTGGGACTGCCGCCGGTGGTCATCGATCTCGCCAGCAAGCCGCGCGGCTTGATCCTGGTAACGGGCCCCACCGGTTCGGGCAAGAGCACGACGCTTGCGTCGATCATCGACAAGATAAACGGCGAGACGCGTCAGCACATCATGACCGTCGAGGATCCGATCGAGTACCTGCACCCGCACAAGCGCTCGATCGTCAACCAGCGTGAAGTGGGCGCTGATACCGGTAGCTTCAAAGACGCGCTCAAGTACGTGCTGCGTCAGGACCCGGATGTCGTGCTGGTCGGCGAGATGCGTGACCTCGAGACGATCGAGGCGGCGCTGACTATCGCCGAGACCGGCCATCTGGTGTTCGCGACCCTGCACACCAACTCCGCCATCCAGAGCATCAACCGCATCATCGACGTGTTCCCGCCGCACCAACAGCCGCAGGTGCGCGCGCAGCTTTCCTTCGTGCTGGAGGGCGTGCTCAGCCAGCTCCTGCTGCCACGCGCCGGCACCCCCGGCCGCGTGCTGGCGCTCGAGGTCATGATCCCGAACGCCGCCATCCGCAACCTGATCCGCGAAGACAAGATCCACCAGGTCTATTCGCAGATGCAGGTCGGCCAGCAGAAGCACGGCATGCAGACGCTCAACCAGGCGCTGCACTCGCTGTACTCGCGCCGGCTCATCTCGCTGGACGAGGCCATGGGCCGCTCCAACGACCCGGACGAGCTCACGAACATGATCGAGGGGCGCGGGCTGCAGCCGCCGGGGCGCTAGGATCCGACCGGAACGGTGGGGAAATCGAGCGGAAACGCGCGGCTCTGCGATCTCCACGACGCGCTGCGCAAGAAACTGGTACGAAATGCGGCCGCAACCTGCGACCCGCTACAAGCGGGCCGTGGGACGGCCGGCAGCCCCGGCCGTGGTGCTTCGCGCCCCCGCCCACGCTGTACCCGTGTAAAGGAGCAATCATGACGCGTTCAACGCATCTCGCCCTCGGCGCGCTGCTCGGGCTCGGGGCCCTGGTGGCCAGTGCCGGAGCGAGCGCCGAGCCCGCAGCGCCCGAGCCGCCGCCTCCGCCTGCGCCCTGGTACAAGGCCATCCACTTCGACGCGTTCGCCGACGCCTACGCCGGAGTGAACTACAACTTTCCCAAGCCGCAGACGGGCAAGAACGCCTTCCGCGCCTACGACACCACGAACGGCTTCGCGCTGTCGTGGATCGGGCTCGACGCCAGCTATGACCCCGCGCCGGTGGGAGGCACCCTGAGCCTCAGGCTTGGCCCCACGGCGCAGACGTACGCCGGCGCGGACGCCCAGTACGATCTGCAATACGTCAAGCAGGCGTACGCGTCGTGGAAGCCCTTCGACGCGCTGCGGCTCGACTTCGGCAAGTTCGACACCATCTACGGCGCCGAGGTCGCCGAGAGCCAGAACAACATGAACTACACGCGCGGCGTGCTGTACTGGCTCGCGCAGCCGCTGTTCCACACCGGTCTGCGCGCGAACATCGCGCTGGCGCCGATGCTCTCGTTCAACGTGCTGGTGGTCAACGGCTGGAACAACAGCGTCGACAACAACACCGGCAAGAGCTACGGGCTCCAGGCCCAGCTCCAGCCGGCGGACAATCTGGGCATCGTGCTGGGCTGGATCGGCGGCCCGGAGCAGAGCGACACGGTCAGCGTCGCTTGCCCGCAGGACACGGCCTATTCTGCAGCCGCCCGCGGCTGCGCACCGCAGGCGAACACGCCGCCCCAGAGCTACACGGTGGACCGCGGCGGCGCGAACGATTTCAAGGCGTGGAAGCACCTCGTCGATCTGGTCGTCAACTACGACGCCACGGAGAGCCTCTCCTTCGTGCTGAACGGCGACTACGGCACCGAGGGCTACCGACACTTCGACACGGCGGCACAGACGACGCACATCGACCAGAAGAAGTGGTACGGCGCCATGCTCGGCGCGCGCTACCAGCTCACACCCGTCTGGGCCCTGGCCGGCCGCGGCGAGTACTACCGCGACAAGAACGGCTACACGACCGGCACCGGCTACGACATCTCGCTCGCCACCGGCACGTTGACGATCGAGGCCAAGCCGACGGACAACCTGATCCTCAGGCTGGAAAACCGCGGGGACTTCGCGGTCGACGCAGCCTCGGGACAGAGCAAGAAGATCTTCCCGAAGAAGGTCCGGGATTTTGCAAAAAACCAGTTCACGACGACGCTGGGCGTCGTGGTGACCACCAACTGAGGCTGGCTCCGGGCTCCGGGCTCCAGCGCGCCCGCTGCTACAGGTCCTTCATCGCCTGAAGCAGATCCGGGTTCGTCTTGTGCTGCTTGAGCAGCATCTTGACGTACCCCTTCGCGCGCTTGTCGCCGACCGCCGCCAGCGCGCGGGCCGCCATCACGCGGAGCAGGAACGGCGCGGCGTCGGGCGGCAGATCGAGCTGCGACGCCTTCACCTTGGCGTTGGCCTTGTGCGGGCCCGCGTCCGCAAGCACCTGTAGAAAGCCGGTCATCGGCCCAAGCACGCTCGGATACTTGGCGACCAGATCGCGCGCGCCCGAGCTGTAGTGACCGTCGAGCAGATCGAACACGCGCTCGATCAGATCGCGCGCAGTCACATTGCCCTCCTCCAGAGCATTGCCGGACGCCTTCACCGCGTCTTCGGCCTTGCCGTGGTAGCGCAGGAGGCGCGCCATCCTGAGCGCGAACACCGGGCGCTTCTTCATCTCGTCGCTCCATCCGGAGACGAGCTTGTCGGCAAGATCGAGCTGGCCCGTATCGAGCGCCGCGTCGAGCGCAACAAGCTGCCCCCACGGCACGGTCGGGCTCGCCATCTGCTGCAGATGATCCGCGTCGGGATACTCCTGGCCCGACAGCACCTTGGGCGCGGCAGCCAGCGCCTCCAGATCCGGCCGCTGGGACGCGGCGTCGCCCAGCGCATCGACCGCCTCGGACAGCTCGCTCGGGTCCAGCACCTCGTAGCCGATCACCGCGCGCACGACTGCAACCTCGGGGGCCTTGGGGTCGAGCTCCTGGATGGCCTTCTTCGCTTCGGACAGGCGGCCCCCGAGCAGCGCCACGCGCGAGGCGAGGACCCGCGCGCCCGGATACACCGCGGCGAACTGCAGCGCGCGGAGCGCAGCCTTGCGCGCGAGGTGCTCGTCACCCGACTGGATCGCGAGGAAGCCGAGGCGCGTCGCAACGGCCGGCGTGTCGCTCAGCCTGACGCCACTGTCGATGGCCTTGGTGGCCGCATCGCGCTCTCCGGCGGCAATGGCCTTCAGCGCATCGACCATGTAGGGCACGGACTGCAGCGGCATCGGCAGCTGCTTCTTGTCGTCGTCGCCGAGCTGGGCCTCCGCCGGCGGATCCTTCGGGCGGTTCGGGTCGACTGCCCACTGGAGCGCCCTGAGCGCCTTGACGCTCGGTCGGCTGTTGCCGATCTGCTTGGCGAGCTCATCGACGAGGGGCTTACCCTTGTCGGCTCCGCCTTCGAGC
The DNA here is from genome assembly GCA_963826085.1 of uncultured delta proteobacterium. Lineage (GTDB taxonomy): Bacteria > Myxococcota_A > Polyangia > Polyangiales > Polyangiaceae > CAWDXG01. The sequence continues at coordinate 493,051 of CAWGVN010000004.1, forward strand.
AGCACCAGACGCGCGAGCAGCATCTTCGCCACGACCAGCTTTGGATCGCGATCGCGCGCCGCCTGGTAGCGCTCGACCGCTCGCGAGTCCCCAGCGCGCTCCAGCGCGGCCCCCGCCAGGAGCTGGTAGAGCGCGACATCGCCCGCCTTCTTGTCCCACTTCGGCAGGAGCGCGGCGGCGCCGGCGAGATCGCCGTCGGCGAGGAACGAAGCGATCCTGCCATCGACAAGGTACTTCTCCGGAACGTCCACCTTCCGCGCACGGTGGATCGCCGCGTCGATGCCGCGCGGCTCACCCGGCAGGAGCAGCGAGCCGAGCACGCGGTTCTCGAGCCAGAGGCGCGCGGCGCGTTGGTTGCGTGAATCGAGATCGAACACGCGCTTCAGCTTTTCGTTGGTGGCCTGGAGCTCGTCGATGCGCCCGCCAGCCAGCATCGTCGCAACCTGTCCGTCGAGGTGGGCTGCCAGCTCGGCGCGCTCGCGCTTGACCTTGCGGGCGTAGAAGTAGGCGCCGGTACCGGCCCCGGCGAGCAGCACGGTGGCCAGGATGAACACCCAGCTGCCACGCGCCTTCGGTGCGCTGGCCTTCTCCCACGCCGGCGGCGCGCCGCCCCCGGGCTCGTAGACGCCGACCCGGGCGAGGTGCTGCAGGATCACGCCGGGCTCGGCGTTCGGAGCGTCGTAGACGTTCGTTGCGTCGTCGTCATCGGCGCCGTACTCCGGCAGAGCCGGCTCGGCCGCCGACGGCGCGAAGGGATCGACAGCAGGCGGAGGCGGCGGGACCGGCTGCGCCTCGATGCCGCCGAGCGGCGTCCTGGGCGAGAGGACGGGCGCCGGAGCAGGCACGGGCGCGGGCGCGCGCTCGCTGGGCACGGACTTGAACGGAGGCGGATGCTGGAGCTGTTCGGCTTCCGCGACGAGCGCCTGCGCGGCTGCACCCGACGAGGACGCCCACGGCGGCAGCGGCGGCGGCACCGACTTCGGCTGTCGCGAAGACGGGGGTGGCGCGGACTGCGGCGGCGGGCGCGCCGCCATGGCCACCGGTGCCGCCGGCGCGGGGCGTGCCTGCCGGGGGACCACTGACGTGCTCGGTACGGCGGCCGCGGGAAACGGCGTGCCCACCGGTCGCGGCATCGTCGGCGGCTCGTCGTTCGGCCAACGCGGCTGCGCCGCCGGCGGCGGGATGGATGGCGACCGCGGCAGACTGCGGGCCACTTCGGCGGCAACTGCTTCGGGCCCGACGCGTTTCTGCAGGGCGGTGTAGACGACCGAGCGGTCGTGCCACAAGCGCGTGTCGTCATCGCCCTGACCGAGCTGCATGCTCCTGGCCAGCACCTTTTCCGCGCGGATTGCGTCGCCGCGCCTGAGCAGCACTTCTCCCAGGAAACGAAATGGCCGCCAGTCACGGGCATTGGCCTTGCCGGAACGTCACGAGTGCGGCCTGGGCTTCCGCCAACAGGTCCGCATCCAGGTACATGCGCCCGACGGCGAGCATCACCTCCGCGTCGTTCAGGTGCCAGGCCTCGGCGCTCGTGCCGACTTCGCGGATGATCTCCTCGCGGCCGGAACCGCCGAGGTAGGAGCACAGGGCCAGCGTGGACTCGGCGTCGGGGTTTGCTCGCCACGACGCGAGCAGCTCGTCGAGTGCGCTCATCGGTGCGACAGAATACCCAGCTCGGGGGGGAAACTGTAGGAGTCTTTCATGCTTACGTCGTCCGGCCCGCAGGCCGGGCCAGCGGGGCCGACGCATCGGGCGCTGGCGCGGGGCGCGGCGAACGGGCAAAGTGCGCGGCGTCCGGCCTCGATGGCCGGCGCTCTGCCCATGTGCGGCGTTTTCGGAATCTACGGACACCCCGAGGCGGCGAACCTCGCCTACCTCGGGCTGCACGCGCTGCAGCATCGCGGCCAGGAGAGCGCCGGCATCGTCACCGGCGACGGCGAGCAGCTCGCCATGCACCGCGGCATGGGCCACGTCATCGACGTGTTTTCGCCCGACCAGCTCGAGAAGCTCAAGGGCGACAACGCCATCGGTCACGTGCGCTACTCCACCGCCGGCGGCTCGTTCCTGAAGAACGCGCAGCCCATCGCGGTGGACTACTCGCGCGGCTCGATCGCGATCGCGCACAACGGCAATCTCACCAACGCCGAAGCGCTCCGCGAGAAGCTCGAGACGCGCGGCTCGATCTTCCAGAGCGTCAGCGACACCGAGGTGATCGTACACCTCGTCGCGATCAGCACGCAGCGCGCGGTGGAAGATCGCATCGCGGACGCGCTCTCGCAGGTCCAGGGCGCCTATTCGCTGCTCTGCCTTACCGAGCGCACGATGATCGCCGTGCGCGATCCGATGGGGATCCGACCCCTCTGCCTCGGAAAGATGCGCGGCGAGAGCAACGCCTGGGTCGTCTCCAGCGAGCCGACCAGCTTCGACCTGATCGACGCCGAGTATGTGCGCGACGTGGAACCGGGCGAAATGCTCGTGTTCCGTGCGGACGGCATGAAAAGCCTCCGTCCCTTCACGAACAAGCCGCGCCATATGTGCATCTTCGAGTACGTCTACTTCGCGCGGCCCGACTCGACCATCGACGGCATCAACGTGTACGAGGCGCGCAAGAGCCTCGGGCGGGCGCTGGCCCGCGAGCACGGCGTGGAAGCCGACGTGGTGATCCCCGTGCCCGACTCGGGCGTGCCGGCCACCATCGGCTATGCCGAGCAGAGCGGCATCCCGTTCGAGATGGGCCTCGTGCGCAGCCACTACGTCGGCCGCACCTTTATCGAGCCGCAGCAGAGCATCCGCCACTTCGGCGTGCGCCTGAAGCTCAACCCCGTCAGCGCCACGCTGCGCGGCAAGCGCGTGGTGGTGGTCGATGACAGCATCGTGCGCGGCACCACCAGCCGCAAGATCGTCAAGATGCTGCGCGACGCGGGCGCGCGCGAAGTACACCTCCGCATCTCGAGCCCGCCCACGCGCTGGCCCTGCTACTACGGAATCGACACGCCCACGCGCGGCGAGCTCATCGCCTCCAGCCACAACGTCGAGGAGATCAACCAGTACATCACCAGCGACTCGCTGGCGTACCTGTCGCTCGAGAAGATGGTCGAGGCCGTCACGCAGGCGCGCGTCACGCCGCCCGGCAAGCACGCCCTGCCGGTTGCGGAAGCGCCCGCCACCGGCAACTCGTTCTGTCACGCCTGCTGGAGCGGCGACTACCCGATCGAGTTCACGCCGCACCCGCGCCAGCGCCAGACGAGGCTGCTCGACACCTGACGGCTCCTTCGTGTTTCCCTGCCGCCCGGGCCGGCATGAAGCGCGAACGCGCCTTCCCGACCCGAGGCTGATGTAGCAGAATCGGGTGAGCGGTTTCTCGCCGGGTCATGGCCGCTGTCTGGAGGTAACGAGATGCGGATCGCATGTGCGCTGGGCTGTGCTCTGCTGCTATCAGGGACCGGATGCAGCGGGGGCGGGTCGTCCGGGAGTCCAGACTCGGGCGGACAGTCGAGCTCCGGCGGTGCCTCGGGGACCGGCGGTAGCGCCGGAACGGGCGGCGTTCAGGAGGCCGGCTCCGATGCCGCCGCGGACGCGAACGCGGACGCGGCCGACGACACGGGCACGGTGCCGCCGGGAGCCGACGAGCCCGTGTACGATCCGTCGCTCGACACCATGGTCTTCCAGGACGACATGGACGAGTACACGGACATGTCCCAGCTCTTTCCGCCATGCACCCAGCAGTCCACTGCGCTGAAACAGTTCGTGGACACGAGCTGGGGGCAATGCGCGATCGGCGGCGCGCTGGACCCGGCCGACACAATCGTGCCGGGCCGCAGCGGCAACGCGCTCCAGGTCCGCTTCGGCGGGGCGAACCAGGAGTCCCACGGCATCATCACGAACGGGATAACCGGGACGGACGGGACGCACACCGTCGTGGTGCAGTACTGGGCGAAGATCAGCTCGGACGCCCCGCTCACCGGGACGCTCGCCGTCAAGTGGGCGATGCTCTGGCACACGGTGAGCCCCGGCGGCGCTTCGACGCGCATCCAGTTCAACACTCACGATCATCTGCCCTGCCCCGCCAGCTCGCAATCGACCTACTGGCAGGTCTACGACCAGGCCCAGACCGCCTGTCAGGGCAACCAGCCCGTCGGTCCGTACTTCAACGACATCATGAACGACGGGAAGTGGCACCGCTATACGTACGAATTCAAGCCGAACAGCGCGAGCGGCGCCCGGGACGGCATGGCGCGGATGTGGGTCGACGGCGCGAAAGTCATCGACATCGAGAGCGCGACGATCGGCGTGACCCCTGCGGGCGGAGAGAAGACGTGGTGCGAAGCGGACGACGTCGACGCCCTCGCCGTGCAGAACGGCATCGGCAACGTCGAGCTGGGCGGCCCCCAGACGACGGTGACCCCCGCGTGGAACTACGCGGTGGACGACTTCGCGTGGTGGACCATCAATCCGTGAGCCTGGATACAATCCGGCGTGCGCCCTTCGACACGCAGACTCAAGCCGTGAACGGATTCTGCAGCGTCACGCCCGTGCGTGCGACGGCCTTCACATTCCGCGTCACCAACGTCAAGCCATGGACGATCGCAGTCGCCGCGAGCAAGCCGTCGATGGCGGAGATTGGATCGGGCACGTTCAGGCGCCCCCACAGGTCTGCCACGCGTGCGTCGACAGGAAGCACTCGCGCGGAGTAGCCCTCCAGCAAGGCGCTGCACCAACGGTCGAGACGCGCTGCCGCGGTCGCGTCGCGCAACCTCAGACGCTCTACGCCTTGCCTGAGCTCGCCCGCTACGAGCACGGACAGGAACAAGTCGCTTTCGTCTACCTCGGCGATCCAGTCGACAACGCCCGGGTCTGCTCGCACGCCTTTGCGCAGCTCGGACACAACGTTCGTGTCGAGGAGGAACATCAGAGATCCACGCGCCTCGCCGCCGGGCGCTCGACCTCGAAGTCGGCGTCGCTGCCCACCTCGGGCATCGCCAGCAGGTGGTCCTTCAGACTCGCGGACGGCCTCCGGAGCAAGGCCTCGCGGAGCAGCTCGCGGTGCTCGGCCTCGGCAGACCGCCCGTGCCGGGCCGCCCGGAGCTTGAGCGCTTCGACCAGCTTTTCCTCGAGATTCCGCACGATCAGCTGAGCCATGCTATCAATGATATCATCCCCGGGCGTCCTGCACAAAGTGGCCGCGCACGGCTGACCGGAACAAGCAAACGATCCGCGACCTCACGGGCAGGACACGGACCGCATCCCGGTGGCCGATGGGCACGCGCGGAGCAGCCTGATCTAGACTAGACGTAGCGAATCGAGCCCATGCTGGAACATCTCCCCGACCGCGTCTCCGTGTACGAGGTCTCGCCGCGCGACGGCTTGCAGAACGAGGCGGCGCCGATCCCGCTCGACGGCAAGAAGCGGCTGATCGAGGCGCTCATCGGCTCGGGGCTCCGGCGCATCGAGCTGACGAGCTTCGTCTCGCCGCGCTGGGTGCCGCAGCTGGCGGATGCAGACGAGCTGGTGCGCGACGTGAAGGCGCCGGAGGGCGTGACGCTGAGCGCCCTGTGCCCCAACGCCAAGGGCTTCGAACGCGCGAAGGCTGCCGGCCTGGCGGAGATCGCCGTGTTCATGTCGGCCAGCGAAACCCACAACCAGAAGAACACCAACAAGAGCATCGACCAGTCGCTCAGCGTGTTCAGCGAGGTGGTGCCGCCAGCGCTGGAAGCGGGCATGCGTGTGCGGGCGTACGTCTCGACGGTGTGGGGCTGCCCCTACGAAGGCGAGGTGGACCCGGCGCGCGCGCTCGAGATCGCCGAGCGGCTGATCGCGCTCGGCTGCTACCAGGTGTCGCTCGGCGACACCATCGGCGTGGGCACGCCGCTGCAGACCCGGAACATCTGCAAGCTGTTCCTCGACGCGCTGCCGGCGGAGAAGCTCGCGCTGCACTTCCACGACACGCGCGGCACCGCGCTCGCGAACGCGCTGGTGGGCCTGGAGATGGGCTTCCGCGATTTCGACGCTTCGGTGGCGGGCCTGGGCGGCTGTCCCTACGCGCCCGGCGCCGCCGGAAACCTCGCCACGGAAGATCTCGTGTACATGCTGCACGGCATGGGCATCGAGACCGGCATCGATCTGGAGAAGCTGATCGAAGCCGGCCGCGTCGCCGAGTCCGTCATCGGCCGCCGCCTACCCGGCAAGGTGCACCAGGCGGGGCTGAGCAAGAAGCGCAGCTGATTGTCATCGTCCGCACAAGGAAGAACCTTCCGATCTTCTTGTGCAAACCCCAGCGCCTATCGCGCGGCTAGTGCCGGAAGCCGGACGCTTCCTCGGCGGTCAGCGGCTGCTGCACGGGGTGCTGCTCGAAGTGTTCGATGGAGCGCTTGATGTCCCCGACGAGGAGCGAGCCCAGATCGCGGCTCACGCCGTGGCGGACGAGGATGCGCTGGATGGCCACGTCGGTGCAGTTGGCGGGCAGCGAGTACGCCGGCACCTGCCAGCCGCGGGCGCGCAACCGGTCCGCCATATCGTAGAGCGTGAAGCCCGGATCCTGGCCGTCCTTGATCTTCCAGCACAGCGCCGGCAGGCCCGCTTCGCTGCGCCCGTCGTACAGGATCTCGAACGGGCCGAGCTTGGCGAGCTCCGCGGCGATCCACTGCGCCGTGTCGTAGCAGGCCGTATGGATCTTCCTGTAGCCGTCGCGGCCGAGCCTGAGGAAGTTGTAGTACTGGGCGACGATCTGCCCGCCGGGGCGCGAGAAGTTCAGGCCGATGTCGCGCATGTTGCCGCCCAGGTAGTTCACCCAGAACACCAGCTCGTCGGGCAGATCCTTCTCCTCGCGCCACAGCACCCAGCCCACGCCCAGCGGCGCCAGCCCGTACTTGTGTCCGGACGTGTTGATGGACTTCACGCGCGGGATACGGAAGTCCCACACCAGATCCGGAGCGCAGAACGGCGCCAGGAAGCCACCGCTGGCGCCGTCGACGTGGATCGGGATGTCGAGCCCGGTCTCCTTCTCGTAGGCGTCGAGCGCCTTGGCAACGTCCGCCACCGGCTCGAACTGTCCGGTAAACGTGACGCCCAGCGTGGGCACCACGCCGATGGTGTTCTCGTCGCAGCGCTTCAGCACCTCCTCGGGCGTCATCAGGAGCCTTCCGGCGTCCATCGGGATCTCGCGGTGCTCAACGTCCCAGTAGCGCGTGAACTTGTGCCAGCAGACCTGCACGGGGCCGGTGATCAGGTTCGGCTTGTCGATGGGCTTTCCGGCGGCCTTGCGCTTGTTTTCCCAGCGGCGCTTCATCGCCATGCCGCCGAGCATGGCGGCTTCACTCGAGCCCGTGGTGGAACAGCCGATGTGGTTGGTCGCTGCCGGCGCGTTCCACAAGTCGGCCAGCATGTGCACGCAGCGCGCCTCGATCTCGGCCGTCTGCGGGTACTCGTCCTTGTCGACCATGTTCTTGTCGATGCACTCGTTCATCAGCGCGTGCACCTCGGGCTCGAGCCACGTCTGGCAGAAGGTCGCCAGATTCTGCCGCGAGTTGCCATCAAGCAGAAGCTCGTCCCGCACGACGGCGTGCGCGTGCCGCGGGTTGCGTTCTTCCTTGGGGAATCGATACTTCGGCATGCTCACGGAAACGTCACTGGCCGCGTAGATGTCCTCGTCGAGCAGATCTCGTACGGCTTCCTTGCTGTGGAGTGCCATGGTCTTCTCCTTCGGGTCACAAGAATGCGTCAGGAGCGCGACACGAACAGCGCGCCGCCCCTCGCGGCCGGCCTCTGGGGAGATTGCCGACCGGAGCCCGCATGGTACGCCCGCCGGCGAGCACATGGGCCCGGACATTTTCCCCTTTGCCCAAACCGGGTTCAGGCGGCGCTCTGGAGGCCCGGATCCGAGCGCGCGAGCCGTGCGAGCACCTCGTACGGCGACAGCGCCGAGAGCGTGCTGGTGCGGCAGATGCCGGTCATGCCGAGCTCGCCCTTGATCGCCCAGCCCGGTCCGAGCTCGCGCACCGACCTGTTGCGGCTCGGCGGCGGGAGCAGCGGCCTGACCACCGTGTCGGCCCAGGCGTGGCGCGGCCGCTCGTAGCGGTAGTCCCAGCAACCACCGCCGCGATCGAACGCGAGCAGCCAGCGCTTCGCGTCGCGGCACGCGAGCCGGAACAGCACCGGCCCGGGAAGCTCTTCCACGCCTTCGCGATGCACGAAGAGCTGGATGCTGGATTCGAGCGCCGTCTCCAGCGCGCCGCCCTTCGCGCGGGAGAGCGCTCGCTGGAGCTCCGCTACGTCCTCTTGCCAGAGATCGGGCCGTGCGGGCAGATCCTCGAGCACGTCCGGCAGCGCGGCAAGCACGTGCTCGTAAGCCGCTCGGTCGCCCCGCGCTTTGCGGCAGAGTCGCTCCACCGCCGCGTTCAGCCAGAGCCCGCGCTCGTCCTCCGGCCATTCGTCGAAGTCGCCGACCTCCGCGGCCGCCACCATCACGTGCGCGTGACGCAGCGCCACGTCGGGATTCACCAGCGCGAACACCGACAGTACTCCGTCGACGTCGAGGTGATTGTTCGTGACCAGCTCGAGCGACGGGTCGGTTCCGGCGGCGGCTGCGTATGCGAGGGCGGACTCCGTCGAGGTGTCCCGCTTGAACGCGACCGGCGTGCGATTGCCGCTCCAGTGGCTGAGATCCAGCGCCGCGCCGGCGACCAGCCCGTCGCAGGCGATGCTCCGTCCGGGCGCCCGCCCGCCGAACGGAACCAGCTCGAATCGACGCGCCTCCATCGCAAAAAGCGTGGAGCCGGCCCTGCCCCCCGTCAATCGGGCGCTAGGGAGGCGGCGTAGTGCCGGCTTTGCACACGAGCCGCGTGAAGTACGTCTGCCAGTTGCCGGAACGGTCGTCGTCGAAGAGCACGCCCACGTCGCCGTTCGGCCCGAAGGCGGCAATGGGGTCGAGCGTGTCGTTCGGGTTGTTGGTGATGCGGCGCCGTGGCGTCAGTTCCTTCAGATCCGGCGACAGCATCTTGCTGTACAGCTCGTAGTTGCCGGCCTGGTCGTCGGCCCAGACGAGCAGCAGCCGGTTGCCGAGGGCGAGCACCGACACCGTCCGCGCGTGCTTGGCTCCGGTCGTCAGCCGCGTTTCCGGCGTCACGATCTTGCCCTGCTCGTCGACGGTGGCGCCCCAGATCGAGTCGCCGGGCACGCTTGTGCGCTTGGAATACACGACCACGTAGCGGTCGCCGTTGTAGACCAGCGCCGGGCCGGTGCCGTTGTCCGTGGAAAGCTGGACCAGGCTTCCCGGCGAGGAGAAGTCGGGACCCAGCAGACGGAAGCCGATCTGCTGGCTTGTGGCGTCGCCCATGTTGAAAGCGAGCCCGAGCTTCTTGGTGCCCTCGGCCAGCCGGGAAGACTCGGAGAACCAGATGGGCTCGGTGAGCTGTACGTTCTTGCCGAGCTTGTCGCCGTCCACGCTGACGCGCTGGCCGTAGATCGTCCAGCCGTCCGAGCGCTGGTCCGTCCAGCTGATCAAGAACTCCGTTCCGTTCCAGATCACGTCGGGCTCGAGATCGAAACCAGTCGTCTCCGTGATCCTCAGATCGGGACCGAGCTTGTTGCCGTCCTTGTCCAGGCGGTTGAAGTAGATCTCGTAGTCGTCGTTGCGGCGGTCCTCCCAGGTCGTCCCGAAGATGGCGCCCGTCCACACGATGGGCCCGGTGAAGGTGTCGTTGTTGACCTTGGTGATGTCCGTTTCGTCGATCGAGGTCTGGCCCGTCGCGTCCAGGCCCTTGAAGTAGTTCTTCCAGTGCGCTTCCTGGGCGCTGTAGGTCACCGCGTAGATGTTGCCGTTGTAGGCGACGCCGCCGCCGCCGGCCTGCTTGTGCGGACCGGACACGCGCACGTCGCCCTCCCCTGACGGCACGTACGTCATGTTGTCGTCGATGATGCCGTTGCAGTCGTTGTCCACGCCGTCGCACACCTCGATGCCGCCGGGGTGCGCGTTCGGGTTGGTGTCGTCGCAGTCGTCGCCGCAGGAGCCGGGCGCGCCGGGCGCAAAGCCAGGGCGCGGCCCCTTGTAGCCGTCGCCGTCCTGATCGAGCGCGAGATCGCGGTGCTTGCACTCTCCGGTGGCGGGCGTGCAGGTGTCCTCGGTACACGGGTCGTGGTCGTCGCAGTCCACCTGCACCGGCGGCTGGCAGACGCCCTGGACGCACGTGCTGGTGGAGCACTTGTCGGCGGTCGCGCAGTCGTCGTCGGTGATGCAGCCCACGTCCGGAACGTCGCCGGCCGCGTCGATCACCACGCCCGCGTCCGGCGGCTCGTGAAGACCGGTCCGCGCGCCGCAGCCGGCGAGCCACACCGGTGCCGACAGCAGCGCCAGCGCCCAGGAATGCTTCAGTCGCATCCGCCGTATCCGTCGGAATCGATGGGCACACACACAAGCCCGGAGGGACAGTCCTTCGCGCTGCCCAGGTGGCAGAGCTGCACGCACTGGTCACCGGCGCCGGTGACGACGCACACGAAGCCGGCCGCGCAGTCACCACCGTTGCACGGCGAGCCCTGATGGCCCGCGCCCACGGGCTCGCACAGCGTGCCGTACTGTTCCTGCTGGCACGGACTCTGCGGATACTGGACGTACGGGTAGCAGCCCTGGCCGCTGGGGCAGGTGGTCGGCTTGGCGAACAGATCGCACTCCTCGTCGACCGGCGGTGGCGCGGCGTCGGGGCAGCCGGGGTCGACGTAGTCGCTGAGCACGTCCCAGGGCGCGTCGGGCCCGGAGTCGATGCCCGTGTCCGGCGGCGCGTCGGGACCGGCGTCGGGGTGGACGATCACGCCGCCGGTGCCGCCACCGCCGCCGGTGCCGCCACCACCGTCCGGATAGGGGGTCGAGCCCACGACGGTGCCGCCGCAACCCACGCCAAGAAGCGCTACCAGAAGGAAAAACCCCCGGTAAGTCATGGCGCCAGCATAGCGGACCGCAGACCCGAAGCGCACGCACGACGTGGCCCGAACGTCCCGCGCGGCAAGCCCCGGAAGCAGCATGCCCGGCGCAATGCAGGCCGCGTGCCATGCGGGCGACCCTGAAATCCCGCTGTGGAAGCGCGATCGTGAAGAAGCTGACGCGCCATGACTGACACCACCGTCAGGGGAAAGGCACGGGTGTGCCACCGGGTCACGCAAGGGGAGACTCCGGTTGCCGACGGGACTCAAGGCAGGTAGAGGGCCCGGATGCGCGCAGCCTTCGTGCTCCTGCTAGCTCCGCTGCTTGTCGGTGCGGCCTGCAATCGGTCCGACAAGGCCCGCGCCGAGCCGGCGGCGAATCCAGGCGGACACGCGGCGTCGACGGGGGGGCACGCCGCGCCGACACACGCTGCCAGCGCGAAGGCCAGCGCTCCCCAGCCGGCCTGCATGGTTCCGACGCCGGAGCAGTCGCCGCCCGTCGCCCATCCCGCAAGCAAGGCGGATTGCCCGAAGGATCCGCTGGCGTCGCCGCCGGACCTTCCCCACGGCTACGTGGATTTCGTCGGCGCGCCGGGCAAGCCGCGCGCGGCAGTAGAGCTGGCGAAAACCCCTGACTCGCGCGAGCGCGGGCTGATGTACCGCATGCACATGCCCGACGACCAGGGCATGTTGTTTTCCTGGAACAACGACGAGATCCGCCGGTTCTGGATGCACAACACGTGCATCCCGCTCGACATGCTCTTCATCGCTCGCGACGGCACCATCGCCGGCGTCCTCGAACAGGTGCCGGTGCTGAACGACGACGAGCGCAGCGTGCCCTGCCCGGCGGCGCACGTGCTCGAGCTCAACGCCGGCTGGGCCCGCTCGCATGGAGTGAAAGCCGGCGAGAAGGTCGAGATCGAGCCCTGATCCCTGACGACGAGGAGACACGATGACCCTTTCGCCCAAGCTTCGACTTCCGCTCGCCGCCTCTCTGCTGCTCGCGTTCGCCGCGTGCCAGAAGGCGCCCCCGGAGCCGATCGGCGCCGAGCCCGCTTCGACCAGCACGCCCAAGCCAGCGGACAACACCAAGGCCAAGCTCGGGCTCGCGTCGAAGAACGGCTACCTCGGCGGCGTGCAGAAGACCGACGGAAAGCTCGCCAAGGCGCTGCCGGATCAGCCGAAGCCCACGCCTCCGCAGGCACCGCCGGTGGCGAAGGTGCCGGTGAGCCCCGACGATCCGCTGCACGGCAAGTTCACGCTGGCCGACGCGACCAAGGGCCTCAAGGGCAAGGGAGAGCTGCTCGCCGACATCGTCACCGACAAGGGCAAGCTGACCTGCACGCTGTACGACAAGCGCGCGCCCATCACGGTCGCGAACTTCATCGGCCTGGCGCGCGGCATCCGCCCCTGGAAGACGCCGGACGGCAAGTGGGTGAAGAAGCCGGCCTACGACGGCACCACGTTCCACCGCATCATCAAGGGCTTCATGATCCAGGGTGGGGATCCCGCCGGCAACGGTACCGGCGAGCCCGGCTACGTGATCCCGGACGAGGTCTGGAAGGGCGCCACGCACGACACCGAGGGCCAGCTGTGCATGGCCAACCGCGGGCCCAACACCAACGGCCAGCAGTTCTTCATCATGGACGGCTCGGCCAAGCACCTGGACGGCGGCTACACCATCTTCGGCATGTGCAAGCCGGACAGCGTCATCGACGACCTCGCGAACGTGCCCGTGCACGGCGACCGGGCGGATAGCCCGCCCGCGATCAAGAAGGTCGTGGTCCGCCGCGGCAAGAAGTAGCTGCCACCCGCCGCCGGCCGTCTGGTGTAAGGTCCGGGGCGCTGCCCTCGTTGGGGGCTGGGAGGCCTCATGTTCCGATTGCCCATCGTGGCCCGGCGGATGCCGGCTGGGCCGACGACGATCCTTGTGTTGATGCTGCTTTCGCTGCTGGCTCTGTCCGGCTGCGGCGGCGGCTCCATGCAGAAGGAGGCCGCGGCACCCGCATCCCCATCCGGGGCCTACGGTGGAGCGGCCGACTACCGCGCCGAGAGCACGGGCTCCAGCGCGGGCGCTCCGATGGAGCCGGAGGCGGCAGCGCCAGCCACGGAGAGCGTCGAGCTCGAGGACGCCGACGTTGCGCGCAACGTTCCCGAGCGCAAGGCCGTCGCCCAGGCTGGTCCGCCGCCGGCGCCGGCACCTCCGCCGCCGGGCGCGGGAGGCGCGGCTGTCTCGAAGGAGGCAAGCGACGCGAGGACCCCGCCGCCGGCGCGCCCCGAGCAGCACGGCGTCGTCACCGGCAGCGCCAAACCGCCGGAGGCCGCGGCGATGGCCTCGCCGCTGCTCATCTACCGCGCCAACCTGAACATGGCCGTCTTCGAGACGAAGAAGGCGCTCGACAAGACCGAAGAGATTGCGCGCGACGCGGGCGGCTATCTGGTCCGCCGTGACGATCGCTCCATCACCGTCCGGGTGCCCGCGGCGAAATTCCAGGGCGCGCTCGCATCGATGATGAAGCTCGGCGACGTGCTGCACCGCGACGTGAGCGTGGAAGACGTGACCGCGCAGTACCGCGACTTGCAGATCCGGCTCAAGAACGCCGAAGCGGTGCGCGATCGCCTGGCGGCGCTCCTGAAGAAGGCGCAGTCAGTCAAGGACGCACTCGAAGTCGAGCGCGAGCTGGCGCGCGTCACCGACGAGATCGAGAGCATGAAGGGCAAGCTCAAGCTGTTGCACGAGCTGGTCCAGTTCTCGACCATCACCATCCAGTTCAGCCCGCAGTCGGTCGAGCACGTCGACTCGACGGTGTCGCTGCCGTTCCCCTGGCTCGGGGATCTCGGGCTCGGAAAGCTCTTGCGGCTGTAGGAGGAGATCGACATGAAGCGAACCATTCTGCTCCTTGTCACCGCGCTGGTGCTCGTCGGATGCGGCCACAACTTCAACGCTGCAACGCCCAAGGGCTTCGTGGAGCTGAAGGACCAGGAAGACCAGGGCTACGACTACCGCGCCACCACCGCCGACGGCCTGGTGATTGCGGTCCGCGAGATCGACAACGACCCCGAGGGGCCGATCGAGTTCTGGTCACGGGCGATCGAGAACTCCATGCGGCAGCGCGGCGGCTACGCGCTGCTGGAAAAACGCGACGTGAAGAACGTCGACGGCCTGGACGGCACGCAGCTGCGCTTCGGACACGACGAAGCGAGCAAGCCGCACCTCTACTACGTCACGCTGTTCGTCACGCCAAAGAAGCTCTTCGTGCTCGAAGCCGGCGGCACCAAGCAGCAGATGGAGAGCCACGAGGCGCAGCTCGACTGGTCGGTCAAGGAATTCCGCGTGAAGTGAGCCGGCGGCGGGGCGGCAGCGGGTAGTAGCGCTCCAGCTCCTGCTGGTTCCTGAGACCAAGCGCTTCGCGCTGGACGGTCAGCTCCCACAGGAAGCGCTCGGCTCGCTCACGCTCCTGGTTGAAGGCGTCGATCGCTTCGGCGAGCACTGCCGCTTCTGCGCCCCGCGCTTCGAGCTCGTCGATGCTGCTGCCCATCTCCGCGAGCGTGGCCAGCGAGCCCGAAAGCCGCTCCGACGCGCGCCCGAGCGACGCCGCCATCTCGCGCAGCATCTCCGCCTGCAGCGCCGCCAGCCCGCCCCCCGGCGCCCGCCCCGCCTGCCTGAGCGCATCGGAACGCTCGGCGGGGACGACACCGGATTTCAGGATGTCGCTGAAGCGGCTGCCCACTGCCGGATCGCTATGGCACACGAAGCGCGATCCCGCCACCGCCTCAGTCCGGCTGGTAGAGCACCTTCTGGCTCGGGTCGCTGTAGTAGTAGCTCTGGAAACCGTTGCGGTGGAACGTCGCGGCGCCGAAGCCGTTCACCAGCACGGACCAGAGCGCGGCGGCGGTGAACAGCGTGCGGAAGCGGCAGCCGCCGATCGCGAGCAGCGCGAACAGGAACACGGCGTAGTCGTTGGAGAAGCGATAGCCGAACTGCTCCCAGCCGGTGTTCTGGTAGAAGAGCGTCGGCACCGCGACCGCAGCCACCGTCAGCCACAGCGCCCAGTGCAGAAAGCCCGTCCGGCGCGGCCACAGGAGCCACAGATACAGCGGCGTCGTCACCCACAGCGCGAGGCCGTGCATGTTGATCTGGAACGGAGCCGCCGCCGGCTGGTGCGTCACGAACGGCAGGCTGGTCAGGACCACGCCGAGGTTCCTGGCCAGATAGTGGTAGCTGAAGAGCCCCCACTTCAGCATCCGCGCGTGCCAGCCGACCGTCAGATAGCGGTAGCCGAAGTCGAACGGGTCACCGAAGCGCAGCTGGTTCAGCGAGAACGCGACGCCGAGCACGATCAGGATCGGGATCGAGAAGGCAACGTAGAGCCAGAGCAGCCGCCCCTTCCGCAGTCTGCGCCAGGGGGAGTCGAGCTCGCCGGGCACGCCGGTGTGCCGGACCTCGTGCTCCATCTCCCCGGGCGTCCTCAGCGACACGCGGATCGCCTCGAGCGCGAACAGCGGCACCGCGAACAGGAGCGGCGATCGCGTCATGAAGCCGAGCCCGATCGCCATGCCCGCCAGCATGGGATGGCTCGCGTCCAGCGCGTAGAGCAGGTACAGCGCGGCCAGCGCGACGCCGACAACGTGCGCGGCGAACCACACCGTGCCCTGCTCGGCGCTGAAGAAGTACACGGTGCCGAACGCGAACAAGAGCGCGAGCACCACGTTCGTCGGTGTGCTGCGCGGAGAGCGCCCAGTCCGGCGGAGCTTCTCCAGCGCCAGGAACAGCACCGCCGGACCGATGCCCGCGAGCCAGAGGAAGAACTGACCGTCCTGCACCCGGTCTGCAGCGCCCGCAATCGCCACGAACGGCAGCAGGAGCAACGCCGGAAACGATGGGAAAACGATGTACCAGTGACCCTGGTACTGCGCGAAGTCGTTGTTGCCCGCGTACGCCGGCGGCGGGCCGCCCAGGTCGAGCCGCCCGTGCAGCCACGAGTCGGCGAGCAGCGCGAAGTGGTTCCAGGGGGTGTGCTTGAAAAGCGTGTCCGGCGCGGCGAACGCGAAGTAGACGCCGGTGGCGACGGCGTAGATCCCCAGTGCCAGCAGGAGCCGGCGCCAGCGTGTGTCAGCGCGAAGCCGCGGCCACATCGGCCGCGGACGCTACCACCGTTTGCCTACGGCAGGGCCCGGCGCTAGCGTGCGGGCTCCGTGTCCCGTCCCGTTTTCACCGTGTCCGTCGCCGATCTGGAGCGCGGCCCGAAAGAAGTCACCTGGCCGCTCGCAGAGGCCTGGCTGGGCCAGGCCTTCGCCAACACCGAGGTCACGCCCGGAGGCGACGGTGAGCTGGAGGTCGAGCTGTCGCTGAATGGCCGGGAGGTGGTCGTACGCGGTCGGGCACGCGCGCCGGTGACGATCCCCGACGCGCGCAACCTGGAACCGGTCCCGCTCACGTTGGAGCCGGAGATCTTCCTCCTGCTGGTCCCGGCCGCTGAGCCGGAAGCGAGGCCGCGCCACCCCGCGCGCCACCGGAAGGATCCGCACGGCGCCCGCCACGAGCACCCCCGCGGCCACAAGCGCAAGACCAAGCCGGCCGGCAAGGGCTGGGAAGGGGACCCGACCCTCACCGAGGAGGACGCGGCGCGCGACACCTACTCGGGCGACCGCGTGGTGCTCGACGACTTCGTTCGCGAGTTCCTGCTGCTGGAGCTCCCGATGAGCGTGACGCGATCGGACTTGCCTCGAGCCGATGATCCGGCTAGTCCTCCGCCCTCCGGCGGCCCGGACGAGGCGGAAGCGATCGATCCGCGCCTCGCCCCACTAGCGGCGATCAAGAGCCGCCTGCGACAGAACAAGGAGTAATCCCGTGGCAGTTCCCAAGCGACGCAAGTCCAGCAGCAAGCGCGACATGCGCCGAGCCCAGCACGACAAGGTTGCGGCTCCTAACGTCGTGCCCTGCCCGAACTGCTCCGCGCCCATGGTCTCCCACCGCGTCTGCCCCTCGTGCGGGTACTACAAAGGACGCGCCGTGCTGAAGTCCGGCGGCAGCGAGTAGCCCTCATCGGCCTACGGGCCGGCCCTGGTTCAACCATTCTTGATCTGGTTGAACCATTTTCCGTGACGGACGCGGCGTGACATCGTACGCAGATCGCGATGTCCACCGACGAGCCCCGGGGTAGCCGGATTGCCGGCACCGGCGCCTACGCGCCGGAGCGCATCCTCACGAACTCCGATCTGGAGAAGATCGTCGACACCTCGGATGCGTGGATCACCGAGCGCACCGGGATCAAGCAGCGCCACGTAGCGGCCGAAGGCGAAGCCGCCAGCGACATGGCGCTCCGGGCTGCCGAGAGGGCGCTCGACTCCGCGGGCATGAAGGCCTCGGACCTGGACATGATCATCGTCGGGACGATCAGCCCCGACATGCGGCTGCCCGCCTGCGCGGCCTTCCTGCAGAAGAAGCTCGGCGTGACGGCGATCCCGTCCTTCGACGTCGCGGCCGCGTGCGCGGGCTTCGTCTACAGCATGTCGATCGGCGACCAGTTCATCAGGAGCGGCATGCACGACAACGTGCTCGTCGTCGGCGTCGAGCTGCTGTCGCGTGTGCTGAACTGGGAGGACCGAACGACCTGCGTGCTGTTCGGCGATGGCGCCGGCGCTGCGGTGCTCACGCCAACCGAAGCCTCCTCCTCGCGTGTCCTGTCGACGAAGCTGTACACCGATGCAACCTGGGCCGAGTCGCTGTTCATTCCCGGCGGCGGCAGCAAGGAGCCGCTGACTGCGGAGAGCATCGCGCAGCACCACGACAAGGTGCACATGATCGGCCAGGACATCTTCAAGGTCGCGGTCAAGAACCTCACCAGCGCGTCGCTGGAGGCACTGGAGTCGGCAGGGCTCACCGCCGACGACGTCGACTGGGTTGTGCCGCACCAGGCCAACATGCGCATCATCACGCAGGTAGCGCATCGCCTGCACATCCCGCTCGATCGCTTCGTGCTGAACATCGAGCGCTACGGGAACACCTCCAGCGCGTCCATCCCGATCGCGCTCGACGAAGGCGTGCGCGACGGCCGGATCAAGCCCGGACAGACCGTGCTGATGTGCGCGCTGGGCGCGGGCATCTCCTGGGCGAGCGCGCTGGTCCGGATGTAGCACGGTTTTCAAGCGGCGGCGGGGCGTGTATGAAACGCCCCGTGACCGTAGCCTGGCTCTTCCCCGGACAAGGAACGCAGACCGTCGGCATGGGCAAGGCGTTGTACGACGCCTTTCCGGAAGCCCGCGAAGTGTTCGAGCGCGCCGACGCCACGCTCGGCTGGTCGATTTCGAAGCTGTGCTTCGAGGGGCCGGAGAGCGAGCTGACGCTGACGGCGAACACCCAACCGGCGATCGTGACGACGAGCATCGCCGCGCTGGCGGCCCTGCGCGCGTCGGTGCCCGGGCTGCAGCAGCCGGCATTCGCAGCCGGCCATTCGCTGGGCGAGTACAGTGCGCTCATCGCGGCCGGCGCGATCACGCTCGAGGACGGCGTACGCCTGGTGCACCTCAGAGGCCGCGCGATGCAGGATGCCGTGCCCGAAGGCCAGGGCGCGATGGCCGCCGTGATGGGCGGCGATCCCGACGCCGTGCGCGCGCTGTGCGCGGATGCCGCCGAAGGCGAAGTCGTTTCCCCCGCCAACTTCAACGCGCCCGGGCAGGTCGTGATCGCCGGACACGCCGGCGCGGTAAAGCGGGCGAGCGAGCTGGCCGCGTCGCGCAAGCTGAAAGCCATCCCGCTCAAGGTGAGCGCGCCTTTCCATTGCGCGCTGATGGCTCCCGCAGCGCGCGTCGTCGAGCAAGCCCTGGGAGAGACAACTGTCGGGCCGCTGTCGTTCCCGGTCGTCTCGAACGTGGAGGGTCAGCCCAACAGCGATGCGTCGCGCGTGCGCGAGCTGCTGGTGCGGCAGATCGACAGCCCGGTGCAGTGGAGCCAGTCGGTCTCCGCCATGGCTGCGGCCGGCGTCGACCGCGCGCTCGAGATCGGCCCGGGCAAGGTGCTGGCCGGGCTCGTCCGCCGCATCGACAAGAGCGTCCGCGTCCTGCCCGCGGGTGATCCCGCCGGTATCGCCGAAGCTGCAGCCTTCCTGGCAGACGCCCACCCGTCGTGATCCTCGCCTGGCGATCGCCGCCGGCGAAGCCGGGGTTCGCCACCCCCCGCTTGTGTGATCCCGCGCAGATGCAGCAGGCGCGGCCTCATCACGCACGAGCCCGATCATTTCAACAACGACGCGCCCGAGCAATCCGCCCTCGACATGGTCACGCAGCTCTCGCTCGGCATCGGCCAGCTTACGTCCGTGCTCGTCGAGGGCGCCCAGCTCGAAGACGAGCAGGAACAGACCGAGATCGCCAAGCTCCAACCGCCGCGCGGTCGCCGCAGCCGCTACCTCGGCGAGGCGCAGGGCTTCGGCCTGCACGCCGCCGTCTGCGTCACTGCGCACAACCGCTTCGGGCGCGAGCTCCTGCTTCGCTACTGCGGCCGCCCGCCCTTCAGCCTCGAGCGTCTGAGCCTGCTGCCGAGCGGCCATGTCGCCTACCAGATCAAGAGCCCGTGGCGTCCCGACCAGACGCACCGAGTGATGGAGCCGCTCGAGTTCCTCGCGCGCCTCGCCGCACTCGTCCCGCCCCCGCGCACCCCGCTCATCCGCTTCCACGGCGCCATCGCCCCGAACTTCCCCCACCGGGGCGCCGTCGTCGCGCTCGCGCCCAAAGGCGGCGTCGAGCGGAATCCGCAAGCGTGTTCGAGCGCACCGACGGAACCCAAAGCCAAGCGCCCGGACGATCCATCGCGTGAGCGCTGCGCACCAGCGCTGGACGAGACCACGAAGAAGATCGTCAACCATCCGGCGGCGCCGATCGCCGCATGCTCGCCAGCAGCACCACGCGCGATCGTCGCCCTCGACGCACCTGCTTCACGAGGCGCGCCGGAAGGCTCTCGGCCGACGTTGCATAAGCGAAATTATATCAACTATTTCCGGCAGTTAGACTCCATACCTAGCCTGCCTCCGCTCCCCCGGCCTGTCAACCGCCGGGCGGCTCCACCGCCTGCCGCCACCAAGTTGCTCCTCCGCATGCACGTTGGTTTGCCTTTCCATTCACGGCTTGGTGGAACGCGCCTGACCAGCGGGTCCTGGCAGCCAGCATCACGCCCCCGCAACAGTCGTGCCGCGCTGCACGCCCCTGCCCCGTCGCACGCTTGCGCGGCGCGCGGCGTCATCGCGCAACGCGACTATCTGATCGCCATGGGATTGGCGGAGCGGGCGCGGCGTAGGGCGGGAGCGGAACGCGGGTTGAACGAGGCTCGCGAGCGCGAGATCCCCCGGTCTGGTAGAATCGCGGAATGCAGCTGCCGTTTCGTCGTGAAGCGCTCGCCGAGCGCGACCGACTCGACCGCGAGGAAGACGAGGAGGCGGCGCGCGCCGAGTCCCCCGGCGCCCGCGCCGAGCTCACGCTCGAGCTCAGCGAGCTGAGCCGCGAGATCGCCGAAGCGGCCGGCGCAGGCTGGCTCGCCCCGCCTCCCGGCGATCTGGAGGGCCGGGCAGAGCTCTACGCTCTGCCGCTCGCACGCCTCTGCCCGCGATGAAGGCGAAGCTGGAGCGGGCGCTCTGGTCGGCCGTCGATTCGATCGAGGCGGCGGGGCTGCGCTATGCCGTCGTCGGCGGCCTGGCCTTTGGCGCGTGGGCGAGACCGCGCGCGACGCGCGACGTCGACCTGTACGCGGACCTGCCCGATGCTTCACGCCCGCAGCTCCTGGCCGAGCTCCGGAAACGGGGTTTCGACGTGCCCGCGATGTCGGAGGAACTCGGCCGTTTCGGCGTGTTCCGGAGCCGTCTGCTGCCGGAGCGCGTCTTCGTCGACATCTTCGACGCCGTCGGCCCCCTCGGCGCGGCCATCCTCGACCGTCGCCGGACAATCGACGTCGACGGTCGCGACCTATCCTTCATCGCGCCCGAGGATCTCGCCGTGCTCAAGGCGTTCTCTGATCGTCCGCGCGACTACGACGATCTCGTCAGCCTGCTCGATACGGACCTCGATCACAGCTACGTCGAAGGCTGGGCCAAGAGACTCGATGCGAGCATCGGTGGCAACGACGTGAGCGAGCGCCTGGCGCGCGCCACCACCGAAGCCGCGCGCAAGAAGCGCTGAGTCTCGGCATAGCCCTGCGCGCCTTCGTCGAAGACCAGCAGGTTGATCTCCGTGGCCTGGCGCCAGAGAACGGCGTGGCACGCGGCCTGCATTACCGAAGGGCTTGCTGTCCGGGTGCACGGTGTCCCTGGTGAGCGAGCAGGACCTCCGTGTCTGCAGGATTCGTTCTGCGCCAACGGGAAGTGCACGCTGTGGGATCCAGCGCTGTGCCAGTGAAGCTAGCTCACTGGCAGAGGTACGCTATGCGACTTCCAGTTGGCTGGTTCGTCTTGCCGTCGTGGGGAGCGCTGCGTGCGGAGGGAAGGAAACACACCCAGGCTCGGCTCGACTGCGTGGAATGCTGCAAGTAGTCCGTGACGTGCATGCGGCGAGCAACTCTCGCGCGCGCCGCGCCCCCGCGTCGCTGTGACGTTGGGTATTGGTACGACGGCCGGGCGGGAGTAGGCTGCGCGCCCGTGACGATGCGCTATGGAAGCCTCTCGGTGCGGACCGAGTGCAATCACTGCGGCGCGCCCGTGCCGCTCGACGCACCGGTGCTTGACGTGAGCTGCGCGCAATGCACGGAACAGGTCAGAATGCCGGCGTCGCTCTGGGGCGCGATGCTGGACGAGCTCGACGAGGAGATCGACCAGCTCGCCGATGGACAAGGGCGCGTGTTCAACAAGGTCATCGACGGGCAGAAACTGGTCTACGAGATCAAGCGCGAGCTGCCACGCTGCGAGAAATGCAAGGCGCCGCTCCCGGTAGCGGAATTCCCCGTGGGCACGTCACAGAACTTCGCGTGCACCCAGTGCGGCGATCCGGCGAGCACCGAGCCAGCTCCGTCCTGGCTCGCGCAGGTGGCACCGCAGGCGAAGCAGCTCTACCGGGTGGAGCCCGATCCGGAGCTCGCGGGTTCCGGCGGCATCGCGCTGACGCCCGCCGCGGTGCCGCGGCCCATCGCGCTCGCGTGCCCGTCCTGCGGCGCTGGCCTTCAAATCACCGTCGACCACCCGCGCCTCACGCCCTGCAGGTTCTGCGGCGCCGACGTGTACCTGCCGGACGCCGTGTGGCGGAAGCTGCATCCCGTGAAGGTGGTCACGCCGTTCTACGTGCGCTTCGAGGGGCTGACCAGGAGAGCGCGCCAGCAGTTGCTGGCGGCCCAGCGGGCAGCAGGGGAGGCGAAACAAGCCGCCGAGCAGGCACGCGAGGCGCAGCTACTGGCCGCCGAGCAGGCGCGCGAAGCGGAACAGCGCCACGAAGGGATCGAACGGCAGATCGCCGCCATGCGATCGGTAGCCTGGACTCTGTCGCTGCTGACCGGCGTCAGCACTGCGGCGCTGGTGGGTGTGATCTCGCTCCCCAGGTTCGGGTTCGGCACCAACACCGGGATCCTCCCACTCGCTATCATCGTGCTCGCCGCCCTGACGCTGCTCCTCGCGGCTGCCGCGGTGTTCTCCGGTTCGCGCATGATCCAGCTGCGCTGCCAGGTCGGCTTCGACTACATGCTCTTCGTGACCTGGTTCTGGCTGCCCTGGTCGGCGATTCCCTTCGCCGGAGCGGCCGTCGCCGCCGGTGTTGCGTTCGTGCTGTATCGCGGCAAGTTCGCCGCCGCCGCCATCACCGGCGACAGCAGCGGGCGGGGCCTCTACCCGGCGATGGACATCGGCAACGTGGGCCATCCCGCCGCGTTCGTCTTCATCGTCATCGCGCTCGCGAACCTGCTACTCTATTGGCCGATGTTCGGCTAGCCGCCGTCAGCCGGCGCGACGCACATCCTTGGCGCGAGGGGCAACTCCGCGGAAGACTGATCCATCACGCGCTGGCGTTGGCGTTGCTGCGCACGCCAGTCGCGATTGCGGTCGCGATGATCGGCGAGACCCTCGGGGCTACGCTGGTGCTTGGCCCGGGCTATCCGCGCCGACTCCCGTCGAGCGCGACCAGCGCAGTCTGCCGAACAGTAGCGCGGGGACCGCCCGCACGGACCGCAGACCACGAACCCGTCCCGCATTCCCCGCACTCGACTTGCCACCCGGTCAGCACCGATCGCCCGAAACTGGGCACGGCGATCAGAGCGATGGCAGAATGGCTTCCGCACGACCGACGTGCCCTGAAGACCCGGTGCCCTAGACAAGCATGCCGGGTCTTCGCCTATTTGAAGGCCGGGATCGTTGCAGGCCCAGGTCACGAGGGCCGAATTCCTGTCACCCACCGACCACCCGGACCCGGGTCCCCGCCGGACCGGTCGAAGTGGGGTCCGATTAGGCCGGCGCTAACACACCCACGCACCCATTTGGACAACCACACCAGTGCGCCCTAGACAGCTCCGGTTCCCAGGGGATAGCCTCGGGATCCATTTCCCAGGGGATCGCGCTGCTACGGAAGTCGGGAGGATGTGATGCACGCACGCACGCACGCACGCACGCACGCACGCACGCACGCAAGTGGTGGGCCGCTTGCCGTTCATCTTGTTCAGATAGCGGCGCTCGCGACACTGCTGGCCCTGACGGGCTGCGCACCCGCGGACCCGGGCTCCCGGGCTGGAATGGGTAGCTCACGCCAGTCTATCAGCGGCAGCAACGCGCACATCGACAACGACGGCCACTCGAACGAGTGGATCGGCTCGGTAGGCTGGCTGAAGATCAACACTGGGTTGCCGCCGTGCCCCGGGGGCATCCCCATCCTGCCGGGCAACCAGGGGCCGTGCGGCTATCCACTCGCATTGTGTAGTGGAACCCTCCTCTCCGAGAACGTAGTGCTTACCGCCGGGCACTGCTTCGATCGGTACGACTCGAGCAACATTGGCATATTCCGAATACCAAACAAGACGCCGGACGCGGTCAACGGGTGTGGTTCCATTGCTGAGCACGTCCGCGTAGCGCAAGCACTGCATCAAGAACGTCGCGCAAGTGATCGACCACGCGTTGGTTTCCCGGAGGCGTGAGCACGCACAGGAAAATACGGGGCAGAGCCGGTACCCTCGGAGTTGCAAGACAACGAAAGGAGGATGCCCCGTGGCGAAGATGATGCTGGAGATACCGGAGGAACTCAAGGGGATGCAGGAGCCGCTGCAGGCGCTGGTCGACGCAGCGTCCGACCAGATCGAGCGCGCACGGCGCGGGCGACGGATCGACTACGAGCGTTTTGAAGGAGTGGCGGCCGAGCGTGTGGCAGCTGTCGAGCGCGGCATCCACGCGGCATGTCTCGCGGCGCTGGACGTGGATGGTGCGGAGGTGCTGATCGACGGGGAGTTGTTCCGTCGCGTGGGACGCCATCCCGCAACGTACCGGGCAGGGGCAGGCGAGGTCGTGGTGGAGCGCTCGCTGTATCGGAGCGCGGCGGAACGGAACGGCAAGACCGTCAACCTCGTGAGCCTTCGTAGTGGAGCCCTCGATGACGGCTGGCTCCCCGGCGCGGCGCGCGCGATGGCGTACCTGTTGCAGCAGGGCACGTCCCGCGAAGCGGAGCAGACTGCGCGGCAGCTCGGTCGGCTGCCGTACTCGCGCTCGAGTTTCGAGCGCGTGGGGCACGAGGTGGGTCGGCTCTACCTTCCACGCCATCAAGAGATCGAGGAGACGCTGATCGAGAGCGTGGATATCCCGCGCAAGGCGCGCAGCGTCAGCGTGTCGCTGGACCGGGTTTCGTTGCCCATGGAGGAACCCCGGCCGCGAAGTGCGGGTAGACCGGCCAAAGACGCGCCGCGAAACCCCATCTCGCGCGTCTACCGCATGGCGTACTGCGGCACCGTCACACTCCACGATGCCGAAGGCGAGGCGCTGCGGACGATCCGGTACGGGACGATGCCTGGAGGCGACGCGCCGACGTTGTGCATGGGGCTCGCGAGCGACGTGCTCGCCTTGCTTGCCCACAAGCCGAAGCTCTCCGTCTCCCTGCTGTGCGACGGTGCAGCGGAGATGTGGAACTTGCTGGATGCCGAATTCCGTGGTCCCGACTTCGGCAAGGTGATGCACCTGATCGACATCTGGCACGCCCTGGAGAAGCTCTCCGCAGCAGCGAAGGTGATCCACGGCGATCAGTCGGCTGCCATCGTGCAACGCTGGCGGCTTCGCTTGCTCAACACGAGCGGCGCGGCGAGGCAGATCCTGCGCGAGTTGTCCGCGAGCGGAAAGGAGAACGTCCGCGTCGGCGACCAGCGGCCCGTGCACGAGGCGATCACGTACATCGAAAACAACGGGCATCGCATGAACTACGCCGCCGCGCGCAAGCAGGGTCTGCCCATCGGAAGCGGCAACGTCGAGGCGACGTGCAAGTCGCTCGTCGCACAACGCATGAAGCGTGCCGGCGCACGTTGGAAGAACGACACCGGCGAGCACATCATCCATCTCCGAGCGCTGGCGCTGAGCGACCGGTGGGACGACGCGATGGACGTGCTGTTGCGGCAGCGTCACGTGAAGGTGCGGGTTTGCGATGCCGCGTGAAACTGCTCAGGACGGGAACCACACCCCGGTCAACCACGAACCGCGCGGGCATAGCTATCAGATCTATAGCGTCGACCGAATCAACAACGGGAGCGACAAGCCGCACGACATCGCGATTGTGTACCTGCAGACCGCGGTCCCCAAGACAGTGGTGAACCAGTACCTCCCCATCGCGACGGGGAATCCCTACCACGAGGTCACCACTGGCCAGCTTGCGCGCCCGGGCTATATCGCGGGATTCGGCCTCACCGCGGCGTCGGAGACGGACGAGCACGCCGGGGGGCAAGAGGACGGCAACCGGCGCTTCGGAGACGCTGCAAGTCACATTCGGGTGCACGAGGACCCGTGCGATAAGGCCATCTTCGAGGGGAGCTGCAACAACGACTGGCAATGGGAAGCGAACCGGATAGACAACCCCCAGCCTGAGGAGGGCGACTCTGGGGGGCCGCTGATACTGACGGAGACCGAGCCGTACATTCACCTCGTCGTTGCAGGCGTGGATTCCGGCTGGGTGAAGGATGCTGGCGGCACTTCGCGCACCGTCTGGGCCCCGACGGGGAGCCCGGGCGGGACCAACAATGGCAAGTGGATCCTGGACCACATGGGCGGGGACCCGGATGGCGACGGTATTCCCGAAAACATCGACAACTGCCCATCCTGGCGCTGCGCCAACGATCCTGATCTATCGCGCTGCAACAACCCCGATCAGGCCGACCTCGACGGCGACGGCGTGGGGGACACGTGCGACAACTGCCCGCCGGCTTGGTGCAAGGAACTCGCCACCCGCTATGGGACTCCGACGGCGCCGTTTGGCATGTACTGCAAGAACCCTGGCCAGGAGGACTGGGATAACGACGGGCTCGGCAACACATGCGATCTATGTCCGGAGTCTGGCGCTGACAAGGACAACCCGCTTGCGGACGCCGACGGTGACGGCGTCGGCGACGTGTGCGACACCTGCGACAAGCGAGTTGGCTACCAGGGATGCAACACATCGGCCGACTGTCACAACGGGTACTGCATCGCTGGCACCGGAATCATTGGCGGTCGTTGCAGCAAGCTAACCGACAGTGACGACGACGGTATCCCAGATGGGTGCGACGACTGCAATGGAGTGAAAAGCCCCGACGGCACGAACTCCAACGACATCGCCGAGCAACGCGAGCAGGATCTTGATCCTACCACCAAGACATTGCCGGACGCATGCGACCCCGTGCCAATAGAACGCTTCAAGGAGCGGGATCCGATCGCTATCGATCCGAAAGACGTGGACAAGCTGGTGCCTGGCGACGAGCAGGGTCCGGACGACGTGGCGGTGATCGAGCCCAATCGGTGGTTGGGCGCCGAGCTGACTGATCCCGCCAAGGTACAATCCGTGGAGCGGCAGGTCGTCTACCGGATGTGCAACTGCTTCGACCAGTTCGGGACACCCCTGCCCGTCAGCCAGTGTGTCACGGACACTCCAACGTTGTGCCCGGACAGCGCTCCGCTGACGGACGCGGCCCGGTGGAGGATCCCCACGCTAGTCAATTCCGGCGGCTCCCCCATCCTCGATAGCACCGGGACTACGCAGATCCCCGAGGGCTACAGTACGGGGAACGAAACCACATCGCAGACCGTCACGTGGCGCTGGCGGGACGACCGGAAGTCTGGCTTTCCGGGCGAGGGCAACTGCTTTGTTGGCGGCCCGCTCGACTGCAAAGCCCACGTTGCGCTGATGACGCGCACTGTCAAGACCTTGCCTGGGCCGTACGCCAGCACGCGCGAGCAGAACCACACGCTCGGAGACGTGTACCACACCGTCACCACCCCGCCGGCGAATATCATCCCTAGCTATCCCGGGGCGCCAAGTCAGCCCGGCAATCATGGGGCGCCCGTGGCCTGGGTTACGCCCGACTACCTGCCGGACCCGCCGTACCTCGGCTTCACCAACCTGTTCCCGCATCCCGAGCCCATCGCGCAGCAGCCCTCGGGCGACATCGTGGCGTTCGCCAGCGCGGATCGGACGCTGAACATAACGAGCTATTTCGACGACTTCACGCGGAACCTTCTTGGCGCCGACGCGCTCTGGCTGACGGCGGTCGAGCCCTTCGACGTGGCGCGCAAGTACCACTCCTTCGAGGTAGAGCTTGGCATACACGTGGCGCTCCTGGCTCGCGACTATGCCGGCGCTCCACCGGTCCCCATCTCCATCAGGAGCGACGGCGTGCGATTCGGCTTCAACAGTGGCGATGCGGTCGATCCCCCGCCCGTGTTGCACAACGTCCACGGCGCCTACTCCGCAGTCGAGGGCAACGTCTACATGGTGGGCGGCACGCTTGATAGCGGCCTGCCTGGAAACGGAATCTGGCGATACAGCTTCAACACCGGGGATTGGCACCTGATCGATATCGGCGGCGGCTACGTGCCTTCGTCCCGCGTGCTGTCGGTCGGGTACGACATATCCGGCCGCCACCTGTACGTGCTCGACGTGGACGATGACGACGTGCGCCAGCCCAAGCAGCGGTACGCACGGCTCTACCGCATCGATCTCGACCAGCAGACCTCCATATTGCTCGCGCTGTTCCACTATCACGACGCCGGCAACGTGGATGCGATCGCGGTGATGCCCGACGGCATGCTTGCATTGGTGAAGGGTCACGGTCACGCTTGGAGCGTGTGGCGCGTCGATGGGCGAGGCGATCACGCGCAGTTCCAGGGCGTGTTAGCCGGATCGGGCGAGGTGCTGGACGGGCCCGTGATGGGCGAGGATCGGCTCTACCTGCCTGTCAGCCGCGGGGGCAAGGTCGACGTGGTCGCTCTCGGGAGCGAGCGTTTCCACGGAGGCGCTTCGTGCAAATCGCTTTGAGGCGCTGGCTCGCCGCGGGCGCGCTGGTAGCGGCCGCAAGCGCGATCGCTTCCGGGGGCTGCAGTGGGACGAAGAGCGCCACGGTAGGCAGCATTGGAACTGGCGGCAGCTCAGTTCCAATCGGGGGCAGTGGCGGGGGCTCGACGGCCGGAGAGGGTGGTTCCACCGGTAGCGGGGCGAGCACGCAGGGCGGAGCTGGTGCTGGCGGTGCTCGCCCGGCGCCGAATCTGGCCGGGGCAAAGTGGGAACAGATCCCGGGTTCCGGCTTCAGCGAACCGCACTGCTACATCTACCAGTCGGTGCCGGGAACGCTCACATTCCCGCACCTCGTGTGGAGCTCGTGCGGCACCGGCTGCGAGAGCGCAGATCCTCTACAGGGCTATTCCGGGCTGCCGCCGGCCGGGTTCGCGTCGTCGTCCACGGCGAACGGCACGGCGTACGTCCAGTTCTTCCTCGTGTTCAAGGGGACACCCTGGAACATCGGCCTGTATCGCGTCGTGCGGCTCTCTGACGGCGCTACGGTCATGGCGTACCTCCAGGAATCCGAGCCGGTGAACGGCACCGCGAGCTGCGACTTCGGGTATCCGACCGCTACGGCCCTCATGCAGTACTTCTGGGGTGGCGCGGACGAGGCGTCCATCTACGGCTTCGCGCCGCAGGCGCCAGCGGCCAAATGGATATGGCCGATGCCACCGCGGACCTCGTGGCCCCCCGGCCCAGGAGTGCGCACGGACACTGCGTTCATCCTGACGGGCAAGGGTGGCGTGTACGGAATGCTGCATCCCGAGACCAGCAGCGATTTCACGACTCTGGAGTCACCCTCGGACTCGATGTACGCGGGAGCCGAGGGCGATCTGGCGGTCTGGCCGGAGTGGACTACGCCGCGGATCCGCGGCTGGGCGCCCGACGGCAAGGGCGTGCGGACACTGGTCCAGAGCGCGCCTCTGACGACGTGCCACGTACAACCGTCGCCGACGCATCTCGTGGGGATCGCGATGGACGACGACTGCGCCCACGGCTACCAGGGCGGCGTGCGCGTCTGGCACTCGCCTCGAGTCTACGCGGAAACGACAAACGTCACGCTGGGTCCCGTGCTGGAGAGCGATGTCCTCGTCGACCCCGTGGGTCCCCGCACCTGGGGCGACTACGCAGCGTTCGTTGGGTACGACCAGCCCCAGGGAGTCGCGGTGAGCGACGCGGGGCACCTGGATGTTGTCCAGCTCTCGACCGGCAAGGCATGGCGCATCGATCCCGAGGCCGGCTTCAGCGTCCAGCAGGCAAGCTTCACTTTCGACAGTACCTGGCTCTACTATGGCGAGACCGTTGCCAACGCGAGCGGCACCGTCCATCTGTACCAGCTTCGCCGCCTTCGACTCGATCACCTTGACCTATGGGGGAAAGCGCTGTGAAGATGGTTCCCACGGTACGGTGGTTCGTCGCCCGAGGCACGTTTGCTCTCCTATCAGCCCTGGGCACAGCCTTTTTGTTCACCGGATGTGGGAGCGAGTGCGGGTCCGGGCAGACGTGTGACGCAACACATGGCTGCTACTACACGGTGGAGATCACATCAGCGGTGCCGCCGATCGAACAGGCGACCTGGACCGTCAAGGGGTGTCTAGGTTCGTCCTGCCAATCGGAGCAGGTCGACGCTAGCATTAGCAATGGCGCTACCGTGGGTGGTGGACTTCTCGAGACCGGGCTTGAGTCGTCCCCGAGCGGAGGCTGGAACCTGATAACGACCCTGTCGACCGAGAAGTCCATGAGCGGTAAGGCGTGGTCCCTGGTCGTCAAGGACACTCAAAGTAACGTAGTCACGCAGGGCAGCGGCGTCGTGCACTACGCCCCGAAGAGCTACTGCCCCAAGCAGGAAGTCACCATTCCGTGACGACTGCCGGTTCTATGCCCGCCGGCTCGGCTTTCAGCATAGCCCGACCAAGGCTCGCGGCCGACGTCGCATAAGCGAAATTACGTCAACGATTTCCGGCAGTTATACCCTGGCCCCAGCTTGCCCCGGGTTCCCCCGGCCTGTCAACCGCCGGGCGGCTCCACCGCCGGCCGCGCCTGTCCGCAGCCCTGTGGCTTGAACACGCGGGTCGCCGACGGCGGATATTGCGCGAGCTTGCCCGCCGGCCGGATCGGGCGGGCCGAGAAATTGCCGCCGCAGTTCGGGCAGACGCCGTGGAGCTTCGTGTCCACGCACTCGCGGCAGAAGGTGCACTCGAAAGTGCAGATCATGGCATCCGCCGCGTCCGGCGGCAGGTCCTTGTCGCAGCATTCGCAATTGGGGCGCAGGGCGAGCATGGCAGTCCTCCTGTTGCACCCAGTGTGAATGTTGCGTCAAATCCGGTCAACGTGACGGCGGCGAGGAAGTGGCGGGCGCGGGGGGCGCTGACGCCGCTGCGATGGCGAGGGCAGCGCACTGAGCGCTACTGCACCGCGCTGTCTGTCCACACGATCCTCGGCCGATCGCGATGCAAGCGCTTCAGAGCGCGTCGAGCACGCCTTCTTCGAGCGTGTCGTCCACGGGCCAGCGCCGCTCGAGCTTCTTTCCCAGCTCATCGAGCAACCCGGACATTTCGGCCGTGTTGCAGTCGCAATCCTGTAGCAGCAGTCGCGCGAATTCCTGAAGGCGCCGCGCGCTTCCTGCGTCGCCGTGTTCTTCAAGGAGCACGAGTGCACGATCCGCGAAACCAGCCGTGACGTCTCTCGCCGGAACGTGGCCTATCACGTGGTCGGCGGTCCGGCGACTCCCAGGATTCTGCCGCCTGGTTCTCTTAGGCGGTGAGAAGCCGCTCGAACCAGTCGTCGCGCATGTCGGCGATACACTGGTACCAGTACAAGCCCTGGTTGAAGAGAGACATCGTTCGTTTCGGGGACGTGTTCGCCTTCAGCGTGCGATCGAGCCCGGATGCCTCGCTTGCAGCGCCCAGCAGGGTCAGCAGCGTGTGCGCGATGGCAGAGAAGCACCGCGTGTGGCGATACTAGCGCGGATCTCGCTGCAACGCACCGAGCGCCCGCCCCCTCACTTGCAGTACTTCGAAACCTTCGAGCTGGGGCGTCCGGGTCCAACGCGGGATCTCCAACCTCCCGGTCCGCCGCGACCCCGGTGGAATGGGCTGCTCATCTGGCCGCCACCCTGGTCCGCCGTTCCACTGTAAGCTCGAGGCGGCTGAGGCGTTATGTTGGTCGCCGCGCCGCCGGGTCCCCATGCGAAACCTCGCCGTCACCCTCGCCATCGGGCTCACGCTCGCCGGCTGCGGCGCCGAGCGCTCCGGGCGGCCGGCTCCCGCCGCGCCGGCAGGGCGGTCACCGGTGCTTTCGCCGGTCGACCGCACGATCGA
The DNA here is from genome assembly GCA_963826085.1 of uncultured delta proteobacterium. Classification (GTDB taxonomy): domain Bacteria; phylum Myxococcota_A; class Polyangia; order Polyangiales; family Polyangiaceae; genus CAWDXG01. Next base: position 524,730 of record CAWGVN010000004.1, read on the forward strand.
GGCGGCCGCGACGCCGTTCAACCTCGGCAACTGGTATGCCACCGGATCGGCCGCCGCTCCGGCCAGGGTTTCACTCGAGTACGTCGACCTCTGGGCCGTGGCCGGGATGCCCGAGCCACACTCCACGGTGAAGCTCCACGCGATTGACTGCATCGTGGACGAGTCGGCTCATTCGCTGGCGTCGCGCTGCGGGCAGAGGGGAACGCTGGGCCTCGCGGACGACCGGTTCCGCGCAGTATCGCTCGACCGAGCCCATGCGTGCTTCCACGTCGTCGAAGAGCCCGCGCCGAAAGAGGTCGTCGCCTGGGCCGAGGGTGGGTTTGCTGCCTCGGCGCCGAAGGCTGACTCCATCGTCATCGTGCGCACGCTGACCCGGACGCACGTCGAGTCGCTCCGGCTGGTGGGGTGCGAGCACCGGTCGAGCGGCTGCGATCCGCTGCCGACGTACGTCCCGGGAAAGGTGACCGGCGAGGAACCTCGAACCGCCCTCGTCACGCCGGTGAGCGACGCCTGGCGCGCCGCGCGACAAGCGTTCCAGCCCGGGGTGCCGATCAACGTCTTCTGGGCCCAGGACACCTCGATGATCTTCGCGACCGAGATAACCCGCTGGATTGTGCCGATGACCGCTCCCGGGCCAGGTCCGAGCGTGACCGATCCGCGGTTCCGCCTCGCTCCGATGGACGGGCGCGACTTCGAAGGGTACGCACGAGAAGTGCGAGCGCGGCTGGATGCGATCGACCCGCGCAACGAATCACGAGACGTCCGCGCGGCGCTGGCCGTCGACCTCTCTGTGATCGCGCTTTCGCTCGAGGATCGCGCCGCCCTCGGGGCTCTCCAGCAGCGGCTCGACGCCGTCGCCGCGGAGTTCGATCACAGCTCCGCGACACGGTTCGGGCAAGCGGAGGTCGGCGCGATGAAGAACGTCGTCAGCGGCGTCCTCGCGGGCGCCATCGAGACGCACGACCCCTGCTCCGTGGCGCCCGGAGGGCGATAGCACAGGCAACGGCAGCGTATGCAGCAGCGGTCCGGGGATTGCGTCCCTTTCTCGCTGGATCGCGTCGCGAGTTCCCATGCGCTCGGGGCGCGCTCGGTTCAGCGTTACGCTTCGTACCGCGCGATGACGACGCCGCTGCTCGTGGGCTTCGCGTCGAGCAGACGCAGCGACGCCGCGGGCCCACCGTCGGTGAACAAGCGCCGCCCGCTGCCGAGCACGAGCGGATGCACGAAGAGCAGGTACTCGTCGATGAGCTCGTGCCCCATCAGCGCTTCGATGAGCTCGCCGCTGCCCATGATGAACAGATCGCTCGCCAGCTCACGCTTGAGCCGGGCGACGGTCTCGGGAGCCTCGCCGCGGAGGAGCGTCGAGTTCGGCCAGGGCAGCGGCCCTTCGAGCGTGCGTGAGACGACGTACTTGGGCGCGTCGTTGAGCCCCTGCTTGAAGGGGCCCCCCTGCGCGTTCCAGTGGCCGAGCATTTCCTCGTAGCTCCGGCGGCCGAGCAGCAGCTTGAGCCCGCCGCTCGCCGCGACACGCGAGTACGTCGCCGCGGTCACCTCCTCGTTCGCGTGCGCGCCGGACCAGCCCCCGCGTGAGAAGCCGCCCCGCGTGTCCTCGTCCGGCCGCCCTGGACTTTGCATGACTCCGTCGAGCGTCACGTGGTTCAACACGACGAGCTTCGCCATCCGTTCTCCATCCCTCATCGCGCTTTGCCGCGCAAGGGCCCGCTCCCCACGTTCACCACCCGCGATAGAACGTGATGACGGCGCCGCCCGACGACGGGGGCTCGATGTCGAGCGTGAGCGAGCTGGCCGTCACGTCTGCGACGGTCGGCAAGAGGCTCACGGGAAGCTGGTGAAGAGGTCGCCGAGGTCCGGCTGATTCGTGGCGTCGCGCAGCAACGGCGTGACGCCGAAGATCTCCTCGATGCTGCGCACGAGCGACAGCACCACACCGTTGCCTTCAGATGCACATCCAGTCCAACATACTTCATGGTCTCCTCCGTCGTGGCCGAGCACGCTCACCGGCTCGACCGGCCGTTGGCCCTCGAGGCCCTTGGTTTCCGCGTCCACGATAGGACGCTTGTGCCAACCCGACGCGAGGAGACCGCTAGCGTCGCATTCCGCTGCAAGGCGCCCCGATGAAGCCGCCGCCGACCAGCGCGCTGCCGCTCCCGGGATGCTCTGCACGGCGGTACATTCCACGACCGCCATCATGGCAACTGGCCTTCACGCTCGAAGCGCTCGACCGCGCCTGGCGCACCCTCCACACGGGCAAAGCGCTCGATCCGGGTTGAGGGCAGGTCCTGGCAGCCGCTCGACGTCACGGATACGCAACGCCCGCGCCGCACTCGCCAGCACTGCCAAGTCAGCTACGGCTGGTACATCCAGAGGTCGTTCATCTGGAACGCATGACCCCAGCTCGCGTCCGAGTCGAAGCCGTAGCCCGCGAAGATGACGCGCTGGGAATGGGTGCGCTGGGTCAATGCCACCAACAACCCCGCTACCCGCAAACGACGCGTCGAGGTCAGCATCTCGAAGATGAACAACGGCAAGCGCAGACCCTGCTGCTTCAACCTCGCCGCGTGCACGGATCCCGAGCTGGCAAGAAGCGGCAAGCTCCGCCAGACGGCCTGAGCCCTATCCCAGCGGACGCGATACCCATCACGCAACGTCGACCGCTGCCGCGTCGCGTGCGCGGAGCGCGAGGGCGCACGGGCGCACAGCGCGTTCGAGCGCATCGCGGCGGAGCTCGACCGCGAACGCGCCGTTGACCACGCCGTTCGCGAGCAGCTCGGACGCGCTGCGCGCATCCGGTTCACCGGCGACCTCCGACGGAGCTGCAAACACGAGCTCGAGCGCGTCCCGCGCTGCGCCGCCGAGCGTCGCGCTTCCGAGCGCCCAGGACAGCGTGCGCCACGCCAGCTCGGCGTGGCGTGTCTCGTCGCGCGCGATCGTCTCGAGCACCGCGCGGACCGCCGGATCGGTGGCGTGCTCGCGCGCCTCGGCGGCCTCGAGCGCTGCGACCGTTTCGCCGATACAGCCTTCGCGCACCAGCCGCTCGAAGACGGCGCGGGGGCTCGCGTCATCGAGCACGGCGGTCATGTCGAGTGCGCCCGGTCCGATGCTGCGTTCCGCGTAGGCGCTCGCGAGCGCGAAGGCGAACCGCGCATGTCGCGTTTCATCGGCGAGCGCGGCGTGCGTCCGTTCAACCAATCCGGGCGGCGCGCCCAGCGAGAGCAACTCGAGCGCAAAACGCGCAAAGGCCGCGACGGATGCGTGCTCCATCAATCCGACGCGTGTCCAGTGGCGCGCGAGCTCCGCACGCCGCTCCGGAGACAGCCCGTCGAGCCGCGGCGCGATGTCCGGCTCGAGCCAGTCGCCGCGCGCCGCGCTGGTAGCAACGCGCGCTGCGGCGTGTACGAGGAAGGGCCGGCCGCACACGCCCGTGACGGGCACGCACCGGTGATGCGTTCCGTCGGAGCCGCAAACGCTGCCCGTCGCACAGTCGGAGTCCGACGCGCAGTCATCGCCCGCGGTCTGGCACGAGAAGCCCGTGCCTCCGCAAATTGGGTCGGTGGTGTAGCTCGAGCAGAGAAGCCCCTTGCCGCAGCTCGCGTCGCTGGTGCAGGTCGACGGAACGCACCGGGACGGAGCGCCGCACAGACAGACTTTGCCGGGCCCGCAATCGGCGTCGGTGGTGCAGGCGTAGTAGCAGACGCAACTGAACTCGTAGAAGTCGGGCCCGCAGTAGCCGTTGGCCTTCTGGGTGCAGTCCGTGTTGGTCGTGCAGGTGGAGCCCGCGTCGGGTTTGTTGCAGGCGGGACCTGTCGGCACGACGCCGGGGCACGCGACGATTGCGCGTCGGCGCACGAATCCGCCCGCGCACTTGTCGTAGCCGGTGTCCACTCCCGCGACCACGATCGGCTGTGGATCCTTGCAGGGAAACGTTAGAGCGTGCCCACCGTCTCCCGCGCCCGCGCCCGCGCCTGCTCCTCCGCTCGTGCCCCCGCCGCTCGTGCCGGCCGTACCGCCAGGCCCGGTTGCGTTCGTCTTTCCCCCGCACGCCACCAGACCAAGCGCAGCAAGAAGCGCCGCGCCCCATCGGTCCACCGAGATCACTCGTCGCATGTGTCTGCCCCGCCTTGGCTGGAATCCGGTGTCTGGATTCTGGACGGCATCGCGACGCGCGTCACGCGTGTTCAGCATAGGTCCCCGATCGACTTCGCAGATCGGAAATTGGACGAAGCCGCTCCGCGGCAGCGTGCAACCGGTCGTGTGACGGCGGGACGGTTCCGCGGACGCTTTCAGCGACGTAGTTCCGCGACGTTGTCGCGGGTGGGCGACGTGGCGGCGGTGACTGGCCGACCCTGTGGCTTTCGGCGCGTGCGCCGGGAGCTACAGGGAGAAGGCGATGACACCCGATCAGCGAAAGCGGTTGCTTGGTGTTCATCGCGGGCGCCACGATTGCAATGCTCTATCACCTGGCGGCGCTGTGGGGCAGCTTCGTGGCGTTCACGCTGGTGTTCTATCGCGACGACCCGGCCGCCCGCCGCGCACCCGAGCTGTCCGTCCCGCCCGCCTGACGCCCGGCGACGTTGTCTTTCGCCGTGCTCCAGGTGCTAGCCTGTACACGTGGCACGGCGCGCGCGGATCGGCGAAGCAGCGCTGATCGCTCTGGCGATCGTTCTCGCTGGTTCGCGCGCAGCGGCACACGGCGGCGCTGCGGCCTTCTTCGACGCGTCCACCTACGCGAAGCACACGTTCCTGCTGGTCGGGCCAAGCGCGCAGGTGCTGACGTTCGAGCGAGTCAACGTACCTCGACGAAGGCCTGGAGATCAGCGTCCACCACTTTCCACCGGCAAGCGGCCGCACCGATTCGCTGTGGGGATTCGGGGGGTTCGCCCAACTCCAGGCGGGCGGGCTGCACGACGACGCCCGCGTGCACCTGCGCTGGGCCGGCGGCGGACAGCTGACCTGGTCCGTGCTCGGCGGCGAGTTGGGCGTCGCGCAGCGCGCTTTCGTCCCCGGCCACTCCGACGCGTTCGACGTGGTGGGAGCAGGCTTCGTCTCGATCGGCGTCTTGTCGCTCGGCGTACACGCGGAAGCGCCGGTGCTGCAGGTCGGCAAGGGAGCCCGCCAGGTTCCCGCAATCGGGGTAATGCTGACGCTGAAGTACCCTTTCGATCTCGGCACTGGCGAGCGCGAACCGGAGGAGTGAGGCGGCCCGGCTCAGGCGGTGTTCGGGCGCTCGCGAGGCGCGGTGCCGCCCGCCTGACGCCAGTGGCTGTCCCCGGCGGAACATCCGGAGTGGGATCTGGCAGTCATGCTTCATCCGTCGACCCGCTTGGCCCATTCAGTCGGTGGTCGTTTCGCAACCCACCGAACGCGGAGTTCTCGGGGACCTTGACCGCGAGCGCCACAACGCAGGAAACGCTCGCCAGCATGCCCGACCAAGGCCCGCGGCCGACGGCGGTCGCGCTGAGACCGCGCAGCACAGCTTGCTCAGAATATCCCGTCCTTCGCGCGTCTTGCGCGACGTGTCCAGCGCTGCGCCGGTGGGATGCGCGCGCCCGCCGGACGGACCGCCGGGGCTCACGCAGGCACCGTTCTTTCGCTACGCAGCGCTTGGCCTGGGCGCACACGGCGGACTGCGCGCAGTCCGGGCGTCCGGCTTCTTGCAGTCGTCGTTGCTTCGCCTGGCCCTACTTTCTGATCCTTGGCTCCTGCCCCTCCGGTGGCTCGACGCTCCCGGGGATCCAGAATGAGAAGGTCGCGCCGGGGCCTTCATTGACGGACGCCCAGAGCTGACCACCGTGGCTCTCGATGATCGATCGGCTGATCGAGAGCCCGACACCCATTCCGTCGCTCTTGGTCGTATAAAACGCCTCGAATAGCTTCACGAAGCTCTCCGGAGCGATCCCGACTCCGGAATCGCGCACGGACAAGCGGACCCGGTCCCCGCTTCCGCGTGCGGTCACGACAAGAAGATCGTGCGGACGTCCCTCGACGCCCCGCATGGCGTCGGCCGCGTTCAGGATGAGGTTCATGATAACCTGCTGAAGCTGGACCCGGTCACCGGGCACGGGCGGCAGGCTCGTCTCGAAGCTGGTTCGAACCACCACGCGAACCCGCTGAAGTTCGCTCGACAGCAATGCCAGCACTTCTCTCGCGACGGCATCTAGATCCACCGTCTCGGATATCAACGTCTTGCGCGCAAACATCGTGCGAAGGCGCCGGATCACTTCAGACGCGCGATCCGCGTCACGTAGCGTACGCTGTACCGTGGCCCGCGCTCCTTCCAGGTTTGGAACGTCTCCGTCCAACATTCGCAAGCAGGTACTGGCGTTGGTAATAATACCGGCCAGAGGCTGATTGACTTCGTGCGCGATCGAAGCTGTCAAGGCGTTCAGTGTCGCGACCCGGGTCAGATGGGCGAGTTCCGCTCGCGCCCGGTTCAGGGCGTCCTCTCCGCGTTTCAAATCGGTCACGTCCCGCATCGCCGCAACAAACGTCAGCCGCTCGCTGTCGCCGCTGATGCGTTGGCCCAGGACGTGAACATTCTTCACGCTCCCGCTCCGCATCACGAGCCGGAATTCGCCTTCGAAATTCCGGCCTTCGCGGCCCCGTTGTATCAGGTCCTGCACAATGGACACGTCGTCCGGATGCACATGTTGTTCGACGGCGTTCCGCGGGATGGGACTGCCCGGCTTGACTTCGAAACTCTGATACATCTCCTCCGACCAGGTCCTCAGGTCCAATTCGACATCCCAGATGAAACTTCCGGTCTTGCTGATTTTCTGCGCGATCGTTAGGTAGGAATTCGCACGCCGGAGTTCCGCTTCATTTGCCTTGAGCGCGTCCTCGGCAATCTTGCTCTCGGTGACGTCCTGAAGCGCACCCAGGAACACGGGCCGGTCGGCGACATGCGGGATTCGGTGCGCCCGGACGTGGACATACCTGATTTCGCCCTCATGCCGGATGATCCGGAAGACGAGGTCGAAGTCCAGGCCTTCCAAAGCACCACCAATCGCCCTTTCCACCTCGGCCATATCGCCAGGATGAACCGCAGCCTGGATCATCTGTAGGGTCACTTCGGAGCCGGGATCGAAGCCAAAGATGCGCCGGATTTCATCGGACCACATCAGTTGGTCGGATTGGAAGTCCCATGTGAAGCTTCCGGTCTTGCTCAGCCGCTGTGCCTCGTTGAGCTCCCGGGACGCCCGCACGAGCTCTCGCGCAACTCGTTCCCGTTCCGTGATGTCGGAGACCGCGCCGATAAATTCGGGCTGCCCCGTAGCGTGCCCCGCATATTCCATCAGAACGTGCACGTACTTTATCGAGCCGCCCGGCATCACCAGCCGATGTTCGTATTCGAAGTGCCCCTTTTCGGTGGCAGCCTTGGCAATCACGCCCATCACCATGGCGCGATCTTCGGGATGACACCTCGCCAATATCAGCTCGGCCGACGGCGTGACCGACCGAGGATATTCCATCATCCGGTAACTTTCGTCCGACCAGCTAAGTTCACCAGTCGAGGCATTCCACCACAAGCTTCCGGTCATCGTGAGCCTCTGGCCTTGTGCCAGGAATGCTTCGCTCCGTCGCAGCTCCTGTTCGGCCTGCTTGCGCTGTTCGATATCGGTGTTCACGCCCGACCACTTGATGATCCTTCCGATCTCGTCGCGCAACGGCGTGGCGCGAATCAGGAACCAACGGTAGGCACCATCGAAACGGCGCAATCGTACTTCGGCCTCACCCGCCTCGCCCGAGGCAAGAAGCGCGGCCCAAATCCGGGTGAGCCGATCCACGTCCTCCGGATGCACGGTGGCCACCCATCCCCACCCTTGAAGTCTGTCTGGCGAGATGCCGACGAAGTCCAGATAATGCTGATTGAAAAAGTCAGCCGCACCATCCGGCCGCGCGGACCAGACCATTGCGGGGATTGTGTCAATGATCGTCTTGAGCGCGCGCTCACTCGCCGCCAGCGCGTCTTCTCCAAGCTTGTTCTGCGTAATGTCCTGAACCGTCCCCATGAAGATGGGCCGGCCTCCGACGTGCTCGACGACCCGCGCGACGCCGCGCAGATGCTTCACTCCGCCGACGGGTGTTACCACGCGAAACGTGAAGTCTGCCGCGCTCCCAGCCACAGCCCGCTGAATTTCGTGCTCGAACAAGTCAAGATCATCCGGATGTACCCGGTCGCGAACTGCCTGGAGGTTGGGAGATGCGGCGGGATCAATTTCGAAGATGCGATAATATTCATCTGACCAGATGTGCTTGTCTCGATGGATGTCGGAGGTGAAGCTTCCGGTCTTGCTGAGCCGCTGGCCCTCGGAGAGCTGGGCGTTTGCCCGGCGCAAATCCATTTCGCTCGTCTGCAGGGCATCGTAGACACGTGCGCGGTCGATGGCGATGCCCGCGATTTTCGCGCATCGATCTATGAGATCGCGCTCCTCGGGCGTAGGCTCGACCGGCTCATGGCGGTAAATCGCAAAGACGCCCGAGGCGTCGCCAGAGCCGGTGATTACCGGCATTGCGTAGCAAGACTCGTAGCCATATGTCTTCATCAATCGCAGCCAGCGGGAATCCCCCCACGCGGGGTCGTTGGCCGAACCGATGGCGATGATCGGCCGCCTTTCGAGAACTGCGAGCGAACAGGGGCCGTTTGCGCGGTCGATCGCCTGACGTTCGAACACCTCGTTGCAGGCATCAGGCAGACTGGAGCCTGCTCCGACCAGAAATTGTTGCCTCTCCTCGACGTTTGATGGGCGTTCGAGCGAGCGCGTAGCGCGCGCTGCCGCCTGAAAAGCAGGGCAAACGCGATCGAGTCGCGTTTGCCCTGCGTGTAGTTCAGTGCGCACGGAAGCGGAGCCATGATCGGGGTTCCTACGCCACCGACAAGGACCCCGTTCCATGCGCGCCACCACTCTACTCCGCTCCATCCTGGACTTGAAGCAGACGAAGGTGACCGGCTTCGAGCTGACCGGGCTCGGGCTGGTAATCGACGTAGCTCCCACCACGAGACGCGCACGGTGCGGCTGCTGCGGCCGGAAGTGCCGGGCCGGCTACGACGCCCGGCAGCGGCGCTGGCGGCACCTCGATTTCGCCGGCATGCGCGTCGAGCTGCGCTACCGCATCCGTCGCGTGGACTGCAGCCGGTGCGGCGTGACCACCGAGATGGTGCCCTGGGCGGCTCCCAGCAGCACCTTCACGTACGACTTCGAGGATACGGTCGCGCTGTTGGCGCAGAGCACCGACAAGACCACGGTGTGCAAGCTGATGGGCATCGCGTGGGAGACCGTCGGTGCAGTTGTCACGCGGGTGGTGGCGCGCCGCGGCAGCGAGAGCCTCCTCGATGACCTGAGACAGATCGGCATCGACGAGGTGTCGTACAAGAAGCACCACCACTACCTGACGATCGTGACGGACCATGTCCGGCAGCGCGTCGTGTGGGTGGGCGTCGGGCGCAGCATCGAGACCCTCGACGGCTTCTTCGACCAGCTCGGCGAAGCGCGCGCCGCGCAGCTCGAGGTCGTCTCGATCGACATGGCAGGCTCCTACATCGAGGCTGTGCGCAAGCGCGCGAAGAACGCGCAAATCATCTTCGATCGCTTCCACGTCCAGCGTCTCGTGCACGATGCGCTCGACCAGGTCCGCCGCGAGCAGGTCCGCAAGCTTCGCGGTACCGAGGAAGGCAAGGCGATCAAGAAGACGCGCTTTGCGCTGCAGAAGAATCCGTGGAACACGACGCCCGCCGACAAGCGCCGGCTGTCGAGCGTGCAGGTCACGAACATGCCTCTGTATCGCGGCTACCTGATGAAGCAGACGCTCTGCTCGATCCTGGATGGCGACGAGCCGAGGATCGCCAGGACCGCGCTGCAGGGGTGGATTGCATGGGCAACGCGGTCGCGGCTCGAGCCCTTCGTCAAGGCCGCGAGAACCATCAAGCAGCATCTGGAAGGCATCCTCGCTTACGTGCGCACTGGCCTCTCGAATGGGCGCAGCGAGGGCGTGAACAGCAAGATCCGCGTCATCACCAAGCGCAGCTACGGCTTCCACGACCCGCGGTCGCTGATGGCGATGATCTACCTGTGCTGCACCGGCATCGTGATCGCACCAATCCGGCACTTCCCCAAGATCCAGGCGTGACAGCGTCCAATCCGGAGACCGGAGCCCCCGCCGGAGGCATCCGTCTGCCCGTCGCCCGCGAATCCGTGGCCGCGTCGCGCGCAGGACGTGTCGAGGCCGCCCGGAGGGCGCCGGCGAAGCCGGTCGAAGAGCCTCGACACGTCCGAGCACGACGCGAGCCTCTTCACGCGACGAGCCGACGACGCTCACGTCATGCACCCACTAAACCTCGTGGAGAACCAAATTGTTCCTGGTTCGGCGCGACGAGGAGGACACTGCAGAAGCAGCTGGGACAGAGATTTTCCACCAAGCGGCTCAGCGCATCGAGAATGTCGCTCAGCGATCCGCCCCGGGCGACCATCTCAAGCACTCGGACCTCTCCAGCAAGAAGGGTCTCCGCCCGCTTCAGATCATCGATATCGGTCTGGATCGAGCAGTACCGGACAAGATTGCCATGAGCGTCCCTGGTGGGGACCATCTGTGCCCGCACCCAACGGTACACGCCGTCGGCCCGCAGCATCCGCGTATGCGAGCAATAGTTTCCGCCCTGCGTTTGCAGGCGGGTCAGACGCTCATGAACGTCTGGCAGGTCATCGGGGTGAATGGCGCCGGAGTTTGCCCATTGCTGCAATTCGTCCAGCGATTTTCCGTAATAGGCCAAAGCTTCGCGGTTGACGAATTCGAGTTCCAATGAGGGGGTCATGAACACGACTTGCGTCGGCAGACTATCGGCGAACCGTTGGATGCGCCGGTCCGCAGGACCCGTGCGCGTTGTCTCGTATCCCTTTTCGTCCGCATAGGTCGCCACCGCGCACCAGCGGGCCATCTCGCCTGCGCCGCCGGACAGCGTCGTGAAGCGAAATGCGAACCATCGATACTCGCCGTCGAAGCGGCGCATTCGCGCTTCAGTTTCGCCGGGCGCGCCGGATCGGGTGATGGCTGTCCATGTCTGCATCAGCTCGGCGGCGTCGCCGGGGTGGATTACCGTCTGCCAGCCATGGGCCCGGGCAACGTCCAAATGCTGGCCGGTATATTCGGACCAACGCCTGTTGACGAATTCGGCGCGGAATTCGGAATCCAATATCCAGATCAGGTCCGGAAGCGAGTCGACTAGGCTACCAGGTTCGAACTCCATTTCCGCTCTCTTGCGATTCGACAGGATGATACGTCAAATACACATGTCCGCGCCGTCATCTCGGCGACGGCGCAATCGCTCCGCGCGGGTGCGATTGCCGGATGGTTCACAAGTCTACCGCTTGGGCACCTCATCTCCCGACCTCGGCGACAGCGAGGGTCCTATTGCAATGCCGAGAAGTCCGTCGGCATCAGAATTTGGTTCTTGATGTTCGCGACGATGGCGCCTTCGCGCTCACTATCGTCCCTGACCTTGTGCCATGCGGGATCGTTCACGAATGCGGACCAGCGCTGTTCCCGGTCTGCCAGCGATTCCCAGGGCAGGATGTAGGTCAATTCGTGATTGGCATCGCCGATCAGGGTCGTCCAGAACCCGAGCGGGCGAATGCCATGTCCTTCCCATATCCGCAGCAGGTGATCGCGAAAGCGCGCCAGCAGCCTGGGCATCTGGCCGGGGACCAACCGATAAACGCGAAGCTCGTAGACCACCACGACGCCTCCTCAAGCGAGATAGCGACATCAATCGATGCCCTAACCGAGGATCGCGCAGACCTCGGCCACGATCCATTGGACGATGGTATCGCTGCGCCCCCCACGTCCTCGACCACTTCGCGGATGCGCGTGCTTCAACGTAGCCCCGCCAAGGCCCGCTGCTCAGGGCGGCGGTCCGACGGTGCAGGTTCCGTTGTGGCAGGCGACGCCGAGGAGGGTGGCGCATTTCTTCAGGGGGCAGCCGTCGGCTCCCATGGCGGAGCAAGCGCGGCGTGCGCGTTCCAGCCAGCGCGTGGAGACGGCGTCCGTGTTGCAGCTCCAGCAACAGTGTCCGTCGGACTCGTACATGTGATACGCGGCGGCGCAGTCCTTGTCCGTCGTGCACGTGCGATCGATGTGGGTGAGGATCGATGGCGCCGTATTGGGGGACGTTTGCGTCGCCGGAGGCTTCGGCAGCGCGGAGGAGGTCGGCGATGCGGACTGCGCCGGCAGCGGAGTGTCGGCGGATAGCGCCGCAGGCACCGGAGCAGCAGAAGCCGCCGACGGCGCGCCGCCCGCCGCGCTGGAAGCCGGTACCGTAACGACACCCGGCGCAGGCGCACGCGCAGCCTCGCCCGATCTCGCCTTGCCACACGCGACCAGCAACAATAGCGCCCCGCACAGCGTCGCCGTCCTCGCCACGCGAGCATCGTAGCGAATGCCGCGCGGCATTGGCCAGAGCGCCGGCGCCGACTCACAGAGGCATGAACGTCCCTGCTGGTGCCGACCGGGTCGGTGGTCCGCACTAATTCACGGCCGTCCCGCTCAGGCCGGCCTTTCCCAGCGGGCGGCGTCGCATGCGGGCGGTATGGCACCCATGCGCCTCTCGCGGGTTTGTCGCGCCGCAGGGTGGACGATCGCGGATCGTCGCCCCACACTCCCCGCGTGCGACACGGGGCCTGGGTGGTTGTGCTTGTCTTTCTCGTATCCGCTTGCGGCGGCGGGTTCTCCTCGGCATCCAGCGCCGATGCCGGTCAGGGCGGCAGCTCTGCAGGTTCGGGTGGGGCCGGCGCCACGGCAGGCAGCGGCGGCACGCTCACCGACGGCGGCGGAGCGGGCGGCGCGCTCCCCGACGCGGCGGGCGGCAGCGGCGGCGGCAGCGGTGCAACGGGCGACGCCACCACGGTGTGCAGCAGCGAAGCGGCGCCGCTCGTGGCCGACAGCGCGATCCTCCAGGGCCAGTGCAGCGGCTCCATCACGCAGGGCAGCTCGGCCTTCGCGAACATCGGTATCGGTCGTGCGCTCTTCAAGTTCTCGCTCACCCCAGCCGAGGTCGCGGCCATCGGCTCCGGCGCGGTCACCGACATGGTGCTCACGCTCTATCGCGATGCGGATTGCCTCGGCACCAGCCAGCCCTGCCCCGCCGTCGCCGGCACGCTCCAGGCCCGTCCGCTGCGTACCGACTGGGTCGAGGGCGACGGCAGCTCCTACTCCGGCGCGGATTGGTGCCGCCGCACCAATGGCAGTCCGGGCGAAGCCTGGGGCGCGCCCGGCGCCAGCGCACTCGATCTCGACATCGGCGACGTGAGCGGCACCGCGCCGGTCGACGCGAAGCAGAAGTCGGTCGAGCTACACCTCGCTCCCGATCTCCACGCACCCTGGATCCACAACGGCGTGCTCTCCATCCGTGTGAGCGCGCTCGGCGGCGCCGTGTTCGTCGCCTCGCTCCGCGAGAACAAGACGGGCGAGCCGCCCCCCTCGCTCGAGCTCGTCAGCTGCAACCCTTGAGCGCCTCGCTCCCGCCTCGTGCCATGTGGGTTGCTCTCCGCAGCCCATGTCGCTCAGCCGCTCAGCATGCCTCGGCATGCTTATCGGACGTTATGTAGGCTGATTCCCGGTGGTGCCCTTCTGCCCTTCACCAAGGTGCATGCGGCCTAGGGTACCGTGATCGTCACGCCCGCTATGTCGAGACCGGAGAAGTGGCGGGCGTTCAAGGTGAGCAGCACGCAGGGAGCGAGCTTCCCGGCCGCGAGCGCGAGCAGCGCGTCATAGCTGCGCCCGCCTGCGACGCCGCGCTCGCGGACGAAGCCGAGCAGTGCGACGTATTCTGGCGGCGTCAATGCCGTCACCGACAGCGATGCGAAGTTCTTGTCGATCAGGGCGTGCGCTCTGTCCGGCGCAAGCCGGAAGGGAGCGGGCAGCCTCGTCAACACCGCGTAGGCTTCGACGAGGGAGTGCCCCGCGACGGCGAGCCGATGACGACCCTCCAGGTAGTGTTCGACTGCCTGGGTTACGGCGTCGTGGTGCTCGTGCCAGGCGGCCACGAGCGCGATCATGCAGCTTGTGTCGAGCACGAGGTGTTTCCTCGCCGCCATGGGACGGTTACTTCCGTGCTTTCGAGCGTAGCTCCGCGATGACGCTGTCCACGGCCTCAGCGGGCATCGGCGGCACGTTCTCTTGCGCTTCGGCTACGACGAAGCGGCCGCGCTTGACCAGCTTCACCTCGAGTGGACGGGGCTCGAGCACGATGCGACCGTCTTCCCACGACACGTCGAGCTCGCTGCCGGGCGAGAGCGACGCCCGACGCCGGAGCTCGCTCGGGATCAGGACCCGCCCGGCAGAATCCATGGCAGATTTCATGACAGAAAATATGTCATATTTTCTGTCATGATTCCACCACAGGCCGCCGGCAGGCGCCACGCCCACTGCGACGATGCGGCGTCCAGGCGCAGCACGATGACGGGATCCGGCGCTTTTCCCGACGCGGGGCGCCGCCACAGGTCTCCTCCGGCTGCGCGCAGGCCCGGAGGGCCGAGCACAGCCTTGGGGGAGACCGCAGGCGCGCAGGCCCAGAGGGCCGAGCACCTGCGAGTGGGGGCAGCCCCACCGTCGGGTGCGAACGCTGCGACGCAGCGCGGGACGCGATCTTTCCAGCTTGATCTCGGCCGGAGCGTGGTAAACACGGCCCGCCCGGCCGAGCCGGGAGGCACCCGGGTATCAGGGGACCGAGGAAGATGTTCGACCTCAGCGGCAAAGTAGCCCTCGTCACTGGCGGATCGCGCGGCATTGGTCGCGCGACCGCGCAGGCGCTTGCCGTGCAGGGTGCGCACGTGATCATCGGCTACGGTTCGAACGAAGCGGCGGCACGTGAAACCGCACAGGCGATCGAGAAGGCCGGCGGCAAGGCGGAGATCCTCGGCTTCGACGTGGCCGACAGCGCAGCGGCGGAGAAAGCCGTCGCGGAAGCAGCCAAGCGCCTGGGCAGGCTCGACGTGCTTGTCGCCAACGCCGGCATCTCGATCGACGGCTTGCTGCTCCGGCTCAAGGACGAGGATTTCGACCGCACGTTCGCGGTCAACGTGAAGGGCGCGGTGGCCTGCGCCCGAGGCGCGCTCAAATCGATGATGCGCGCCCGCGCCGGACGTATCGTCTTCCTTTCGAGCGTCGTCGGCGAGATGGGCAACGCCGGCCAGACGGCCTACGCGGCGTCCAAGGCCGCGCTGCTCGGCGTCACGCGGAGCCTGGCTCGCGAATACGCCTCGCGGGGCATCACCATCAATGCGGTCACGCCGGGCTACATCGAGACCGACATGACCAGCGCGCTGACCGAAGAGCAACGCCAGGCGATGCTCGCGGGCGTTCCGCTTGCCCGGGCGGGGCGCGCGGAGGAAGTCGCAGCCTGCGTCGCGTTCCTGGCCTCGGACGAGGCGGGGTACATCACCGGGCAGGCGCTCCGGATCAACGGCGGAATGTACATGTAATCACTGAGCAATTTGCTCACACCTGAAAACACCTGCAATCGGGGCGCTTCCATTGTAGAGGCCCCGTGGAGGCACCATGGCGGAGAAGATCGAGGCCGAGGTCAAGCGAATCATCCGGGAACAGCTGGACGTCGACGAGAAAGACATCAAGGCGGAGTCGACGTTCATCGACGACCTGGGCGCGGATTCGCTCGGTCTGGTCGAGCTGGTCCTCGCGTTCGAGGAAGCCTTCGAGATCGACATCCCGGACGAGGACACCGAGAAGATCCGGACCGTCCAGGATGCGATCGACTACATCGAGAAGCACGCAAGCAGCTGAACCCGGAGCCCCGGGGGCACGGGCCGGCGCGATCCGGCAACCGGGGCTTGCTGAACAACCCCGATGAGCATGGAACGCGTTGTCGTCACTGGTATTGGGCTGGTCACTCCGAACGGAGTCGGCACCCAGGCAACCTGGGATTCGTTGACCCAGGGCAAGAGCGGCGTAGGCCCGATCACCCTGTTCGAAGCGACGGAGGCCTACCCTTCGCGCTTCGCTGCGGAGGTGAAGGACTTCGATCCGACCCAGTTCATGGAGCGGAAGAAGCTCAAGGAAGTCACCCGCTTCATCCCGTTCTCGCTGGCCGCCACCAAGATGGCGCTCGAGCAGGCGGACCTGGGCCTGACCGACGAGGAACGCGAGCGCGTCGGCGTGTTCATCGGCGTCGGGCTCGGCGGTCTCGAGAACCTCGAGCGGGTGACGTTGCTGCTCGATCGCAAGGGCCCCGGCAAGGTCAGCCCGTACTTCATCCCTTCGCTGATCGCGAACATGGCCGCCGGCCAGGTCTCGATTGCGCATGGCTTCCAGGGCCCGAGCTACGCGCACACCAGCGCCTGCTCGTCCAGCGGACACGCCATCGGCGAGGCGTTGCGCTGGATCCAGGAAGGGCGCGCGGAAGTGATGGTGGCCGGCGGCGCAGAAGCGACGATCACCCCGATCGGCATCGCAGGCTTCAGCGCCATGTTCGCGCTCAGCCGCCGCAACGATGAACCGGAGCGCGCCAGCCGTCCCTGGGACCGCGGGCGCGACGGCTTCGTGTGCGGCGAGGGCGCCGGCACGCTGATCCTCGAATCGCTCAGCCGTGCGAAGAAGCGCGGCGCGCACATCTTCGCCGAGGTCACCGGCGCAGCCGCGACCAGCGATGCCTACCACATCACCAAGCCCGCGCCGGGCGGCGCCGGCGCCGTGCGCGCGATGCGCTACGCGCTCGCGGACGCGAAGCTCGATCCGGGACAGATCGACTACATCAATGCCCACGGCACCTCGACGCCCGCCGGCAACGTCGAGGAATCGAAGGCCATCGAGAAGGTCTTCGGTGCGCACGCGCTGGACAAGAAGCTCTGGATCAGCTCCACCAAGTCGATGATGGGACATCTGCTCGGCGCGGCTGGCGCGGTGGAAGCCGCCATCTGCATCAAGGCCATCGAGACGGGCGTCATCCCTCCCACCATCAACCACGACGATCCCGACCCGGAGTGCGTGCTCGACTACGTGCCAAACCACGCTCGCGAGCGCCGCATCACGCACGCCATGAGCAACTCGTTCGGCTTTGGCGGCACCAACGCGACGCTGATCCTCTCGGCGTTCAACGGGTGAGAGCCCCGGGTACGACCGGCGAAGGCGGCAGGGATGCAGTGCCCATATTGCAGGGAAATGGACAGCAGGGTCATCGACTCCAGGCTGGTCGCGGGCGGCACGGTCACCTGGCGCCGGCGCGAGTGCGACGCCTGCAAGCGACGCTTCACGACCTACGAGCGCGTGGAGTTCACGCTGCCCACCGTGGTCAAGAAGGACGGCCAGCGTGAGCCCTTCGACCGGGCGAAGGTCCTCAGGAGCCTGCGCATCGCCTGCAACAAGCGACCGGTGTCCGACGACACGCTGGAAGAGCAGGCAGTGGCGCTTGAACGCGAGCTCGCCGAAAGCGGCGATAAGGAGATCTCGTCCCTGGTGATTGGAGAGCGCGTCATGGCCCGGCTGAAGGAGCTGGACGAGGTCGCCTACGTGCGCTTCGCCAGCGTGTACCGCTCGTTCCGCGACATCGACGAGTTCATGCGTGAGATGAACAAGCTCTCCCAAGCTGGAGAAGGTACCTGAGGCGCACCGCGCCCCGGGTCTACTGGACGACAAGCCATGCCGGACATCGACAGCCAACTGATGTCCCGCGCGCTCGAGCTAGCGCAGAGCGGAGACCCTTCCCCGAACCCCCACGTGGGCGCGGTCATTGCCGACGGCGAGGAGATCCTCGCCGAGGCATTCCACGAGGCGGCGGGGCTCGATCACGCCGAGGTGGTCGCGCTGCGCGCGGCCGGGGACGGCGCAAAGGGCAAGACGCTGTACGTAACGCTGGAGCCCTGCAATCACGAAGGGCGCACCCCGCCGTGCGTCGACGCGATCCTGGCGGCAGGCATCTCGCGCGTCGTGATCGGTTGCCGCGATCCCAATCCGGGCGTGCCGGGCGAGGGCGTCGAGCGGCTGCGCGAGGCTGGTATCGAAGTCAGCGTCGGCGTGATGGAGAGCGAGGCGCGCGCGCTGATCAAGCCGTGGGCGAAGTACATCACCTCGGGCGTAGCGTTCCTTGCGTTGAAGGCCGCCGTGTCGCTCGACGGGCGCATCGCCACGCGCACAGGTGCCTCGCGCTGGATCTCCTGCCCGGAAGCGCGCGCCCGCGTACACACGCTGCGTTCCACGCACGACGCGGTGATGGTGGGTATCAACACGGTGATCGCCGACGATCCCCGCCTTACCGTGCGAGACGTTCCGGGCCGCAGCCCGGTCCGCGTCGTCGTCGACAGCAAGCTCCGCCTCCCGACGAACAGCCAGCTCGTGACCACGGCGCGCGAAACGCCCACCTGCGTCATCACCACGCTGGAAGCGTCACGCGCGGTCGGCGAGGCGCTGGAGGAAGGCGGCGTCGCCCTGATCCGCGTACCGCCCACGACCGAAGGCCGCTGCGACATGCTTTCGGCTCTGCGCGAGCTCGCAGCCCGCGAGGTGGTCAGCGTGATCTGCGAAGGCGGCGCCGAGCTTGCGGGCAGCCTGCTCGCCGCGCAGCTGCCCGACGAGATGCACGTCTTCGTAGCTCCGCTGCTGCTCGGTCCGCGCGGGCGCCCGGCCGCGGTCGACTGGGCCGGCCCGGAGAACCCCGCCGATGCTCCACGCATCGAGGCGCCGCGCTGGGAGCTGTGCGGCAGCGACGCCTACGTGTCGGGGCCCATGCTGTACCCGAAGAAGAGCGCGGGCCGCACCAATCCGGGCTGACGCGCCGTTGCGGTAGGGCGGGGCCGATGTTACGTTCCAAGCGGGTTTCATGGCGATTCGAGAGATCCTGAAGTATCCGGACGAGCGTCTGCGCGAGGTCGCGGGGCCGGTCAAGGAAGTCACGGCGGAGATCCGCCAGCTCGTCGAGGACATGGCCGAGACCATGTACGACGCGCCGGGCGTCGGTCTCGCCGCCACGCAGATCGGCGAGAACAAGCGCATCTTCGTCATCGATGTCGCCGGCGAGGACGAGCCGAGCGATCTCAGGGTCTTCATCAATCCGGAAATCCTCGACCTCGACGGCTCGCAGAGCTGGAGCGAAGGCTGCCTGTCGTTCCCTGGCGTGAGCGAAGAGATCAAGCGTGCCGAGCGGGTCAGGGTGCGTGCGCTCGACGCGGACGGCAAGCCGTTCGAGCTGGAAGCCGACGGCCTGCTGGCCGTGGCGATCCAGCACGAGAACGATCACCTCGACGGCGTGCTCATGATCGACAAGCTCAGCGCCATCAAGAAGCGCATGATGGGCCGCAAGCTCGCCAAAGCGTCCGCCTGACCCGACCAGAGGGGAGCACCACCAAGGCCGAAGGGCCGAAGGTTGGTTGGGGTCGAGTGATGGGCCGGAGCGGAGCGGCTCATCCAGAGCGTGTCCGGCTCTCGGCCGTTCCGGATTCAACACGAAGGCCGAAGGGCCGAAGGTTGGTTGGGTCGAGTGATGGGTCGCGCATGGACGACTCATCCAGAGTGAGCACATCCAGATCCGCTGCCGTCCGTGGACGGTTGTCCTCCCGCTGGATGAGACGGCCAGCGTCGCGCAGCTCTCGACCCCAGAACCCCTTCGGTATTCGGCCCTTCGGCCCTTCGTGTCCCCTCTCCCCTCGCTAGCGCGACGGAGGACGCGTGAAGAGCGACGTTTCCAGCGGTACGCCGCGGGCGCCCAGCTCCTCGACAATGCGGGGCACGACGCCGCTCGGGCTGAACGTGCCCTCTACAGCGCCGCCGGCAGCCGTCCGCTCGACCACGAACACGAAGATGTCGCGAACGTTGATCTCGTCGCCCTCGACGCCGTCGAGCTCGGCGATCCTGAGAACGCGATGACGGCCGTCGCGAAGGCGACTCACTTCGATCGCAAGGTCGAACGATGCCGCGATCGACTCTCGCGCGGCCGTGGTGCTCATTCCCGGGCGCGCGACCGCCACATCGCCTGGCAGCCGCGCCAGTGCGCGGCGTAGGCTCGGGGCGCGCAGCGCAGCCACGACGCCGTCGGCGCCCTCGCCGATGGCTTCGACGGTCGCGCTGGTCACGTCGCTGTCGCGGAGCTCGATGACGAGCCGCGATGCGGGCATGCGCGCTGCGAGCCGCACAAGACGACGCGACTCCTCGCCGGACTCGCCCAGGCTTATCCTGGTCGCAGCGGGGTCGTGTGCAACCACGTCGTCCAGATCCTGGACGGCTACGAGGTGCCCCTCCCCCGCCGCCGACAGCGCGCTCACGACGGACGACGTGCCCGCGTCGCGAGGACCGACGACGAGGATGTTGGCGCGAGCGGAAACGCAGTGCGAAAGGAAGGTCGCCATCGCCCGCGAGATGGTGCCGCTACGGACCAGATCGTCGATCGAAAGTGCAACACGCCGCGGCTTCTGCAGCATGAGCACCGTGCCACTCAGCGCGGCCGAACCCATGACGGCATGGGCCTTCACGCCGTTCGGGAGTCGCCGCTCGACCACCTGCTCGTCGGACCGGAGCGGTTCGCCCGCGCGGCGGCACAGCCGTGCCACCACGCGCCTGAGCGAGGCCTCCGACGAGAACGAAGGGCTCACAGCTGCGGAGCGACCGGACCTGACCGCGGTAACGCGATCGAAGCGCCCCACATTGACGGCCGACACTCCCGATTCGTTGAGCAGCGCGCCCAATGGACCGAGCTCCACGAGCTCCAGGCGAGCGTCCCGCTCCAGCGACTCGCGCGCCACTTCGCGCGGGACCTCCCCTTCCTTCTCCAGTGCGGCGATCTGCTCGGTGATCGCGTGCTCCACGCGAGTTGTCAGTGCGTCGTCGACCTCGCCGTCGAGCGACCCGGCAGGCAGGTTCTCGGTGACGCGGTCCACCAGTGCCGCGAGCGCCGTACCGTAGGCACCGAGGTCCCCGCTGCTCAGCGACTCCAGATCCACGGTCGAGACGCTCGGCACCTCGATCGCCGGTTGCGACGCATCCGGCACCGACGCCAACGGCCCCGGGCGCGAGTCGGTGCCCGGAGGCGCGTCCGCTCTGGCCGATGGAAGGCGGGCTGCAGCGGGCACGCGGGGTGGCCCCGGCACCTTCGGGTAGCTTCCTCCACTCTCGTCTGCTTCGATCGGCTGCGCTGAAGCGAACTGCTCGCGCGACGCCCGTGACGCCAACACCGGGCCGCTGCCTGTGGACTCGCCCGCCTGCGCCGAATCTGCGAGATCCTCGGGCACCTCGATGCGCAACACGAAGTCGCCGACGTAGATGCGATCGCCTTCGCGCACGATGGTCGCCTGCGAGATGCGGCGACGGTTCACGTAGGTTCCGTTGGTGCTGTTCAGATCCGTGACGATGAAGCGTCCGTCGCGGAACAGCAGGCGTGCGTGACGCTTCGACACGTTGCCCTTGGGCAGCATCAGATCGTTGCCCTGGACGCGACCCACGCTGATCTCGGGTCGGTCGAAGACCTCGCGCCGCTCGGCTCCCCCCTTCTCGCTGATAACTATAGCGAACACGGGACCTTTCGCCTGGGTCGGGGAGGATATCACAGCAAACCCACCCATACTTTCGATGGGACCCGGCTGCTGTCAATGCGGCTTGTCGGTCGAAAGGACCCGGCAACGGCAGGAACGGCTACAAAATGCCGAGGACCGACCCATTGGCCGGTCCTCGCTTCTCCCCCCGGAGAGACCTGGGCTAGCCCGGACCCTGGCCCTTGACCTCGCTCGTCACGAGCGCGAGCAGCTCGCCCGCGAGCGCCAGCACGTCCTTCTCGCTGAAGCCGCTGCCTCTGAGCTCCCTGTAGATGCTCTTGGCCAGGATGCGCACAGCGCGCGGGTCGTTCGGGTTGGGTGTCGTCTCTGAAGTCAGCGCCATCTTGTCACCGGGGTCTTCGTGTTCGTCGGCTCGTATCCAAGAACAATGCCGAAGCGCTTGCTGTTTCCGAAGATGGCATTTTCCCGCACTTCATGGACGGCGCGCGTGCACGCACGCGAAGACCCCTTCGCACTGTGCCGCGTACGGCGTGCCACAGGCGCACGCGTCTACGCGCAACGCGAGACGAAATGGAAACACACTGGTTCAACAAGTCACTGGTTGAACCGGTGTTCCATTACGCAGGGCGTCGTCGGACTTCGAGCGTCGAGCTGCCGGGATAGCCGACGACGATCTGCTTCTCGGGACGCTTGATCTCGCACAGCAGGCTCGTGACGAGCTCGCGCCCTGCTGATCCGAAGAACAACGCGTCACCTACTCCAGGTTCCTCGAGGCAGGGAACGGCTGTCCCGTTCCTGTGGAAGCGCACGCCGCCGCTCAGCTCCCGGTTCAACGCCAGATGCGAGGAAAGCCAGGTCCCCGAGCTCCGGTCGCGCACAGCGACACAGACCCGGTCGCGGAAGTGGTACTCGGTGTTGCGCGTGACGTACATCCGGTGGCGGCGGCGCTCCGGCCCGCCGTATCCGCTTCGAGTCGGCTGCATGGCTGCTCCTTGACCTCCTGTCGTCGCGAGGGTGCCCGCGGGCGCGAAACGCATCCGGGAGCGTGGTTCCCGCGCATGAAAGCGTCGCAGTCCGCCACCGTACCGGCCAAGTTCCTTTGCGACGCGCTTATCGAAGCGCCGACAACTTCTGGTTGCGCGCGCGCGCGACCTACGATCGCAGCGTGCGACGCAGCCGACATCCCGGTCTGGCCAAGACGCGCGGACTACCGTTGGTCCGACGCCGCCAGCTGGAGCTCGTGCAGAGCACCGACTACCGCTGGCGCGATCTGTTCGAAGCGGCAGACGTGATGAGCGAGGGCGCCACGCGCGAGGAATCCGGCGGGCGCGTCTACTACGGATCGACGAGCGTGCTTCTTCCGGTGATGTCGCGAGGCGGGCTGTTGCCCGACGACGAGCTCGCCGAGGTCTCGCGCCTTCTGGCTTCCGATCCGCACGCGCGTCTGCGCGCCGTGCGCATCGCCTGCCTGGAGGCCCAGCTCCGTTCCGGGGGACCGATCGGGCGGGTGCGCGCAGAGCTCGTTGTTCGTCCCGATCCTCGCGGCGCGCGCATCGACGTCGAGGTGGAAGCGCCCGTGTTCGAACGTGGCGTGCGTCGCACCGCCGCGCCACCGCGACGCGACAAGCGCAGCGGCCGCTCTTCGTGAGGCGTCCGCTCTGTCGTCTCGTCCGTGCGACCGAGCAGCGTAGACGCGCACGTCAAGTGTCTTTTCGCTCGACCCTGACATCGAGCGAGCGACGATCCGGAAAGCTGAAACACGCGATGTGGCAACGGTTTCGGAGTAACGCTTGACAGCAAAGGCATCGCGGAAGAAACGACAGAGTGTAGGGTTCGAACGTGACGGCGGGGTGCAGCAAGTAGACATGGCTCGAAAGAAGCGACGCGACGAAAAGATCATCCACGTCGTGTTCGGGCCGGGTGGCGGTCGGGTACAGCAGCAGAAGAAGACGCCCGATACGAAGACCAAGCGCGAGCAGACGCCATCGAACCGCGAGCCGCTCACGGACCTGTTCACGCGTAGCGAGATCTCCCGTCTGCTCGGCCTGACACCCGCACGCCTGAGGACGCTGGACCGCGCGGGCGTGGTGTCACCGAGCGGCCGCCGCCGTGGGCGCCGCGCGTACACGTTCAGCGACCTGATTGCGCTGCGCACGGCGCAGACGCTGCTCGAGCGCAAGGTGAGGCTGCGCGACGTGACGCGAGCGGTCACCAAGCTGAAGGGCTCGCTACCGAAAGTCGCCCGACCGCTGGTCGAGCTGAGGATCGTCTCCGACGGCCAGCGCGTGGTCGTGCGGACGCACGACGGCGCCTTCGAGCCACTCACCGGGCAGATGCTGCTGGACCTGGAAGTGAAGTCGCTGCGCGACGACGTGGTGCGGGTGCTGCGTCCGTCGGCCGGGCGCGAGCGCGCGCGCACGGCCTACGAGCTCTACCTGCAGGCGAGCGAGCTCGACGAGGACCCGGCCACCATGGACGAGGCCGAAGGCCTGTACGCCCGGGCCATCGAGGTCGACCCCTGGCTGGCCATCGCCTACACGAATCTGGGCAATATCCGCTTCCGGCGCCAGGACCCGGACGGGGCCGAGACTCTGTACAGAAAAGCCCTGGAAATCGACTCCCGGCAGCCCGAGGCCCAGTACAACCTGGGCTACGTGATGCTGGAGCGGGGGCGGCCGGACATGAGCATCCCGCTCTTCCTCGGAGCCATCGAGGCCGACCCGCGCTTCGCGGACGCGTACTTCAACCTGGCGATGGCCTACGAGCAGATCGGCGAGACCCAGAAGGCGCGCCCTTACTGGAAGAACTACATCTCGCTCGAGCCGGCCGGCACCTGGACCGAGATCGCCAAGCGGCACCTGTAGACGTCGCGCAACGTCGCAATACGAGGGGAGAGAACACGAAGGGCCGGAGGGCCGAAGGCCAGCCCGAAGGGTTTGGGGGTCGAGCCCTGCGCGACGCGGATCGTCGCATCCAGAGGCAACGCGACGCTGTGCGCACGAGCAAGCTCCGGGCACGCGCTGGACGAGCCGCCCTGTCCTGCCCAATGCTCGACCCCAGAAAACCTTCGGCCCTTCGGCCCTTCGTGTTGAATCCGGAAACGCGCAGCGTCGTTACATGCGCCGGTGTTTGAGGCTGGGGAGCGTGCTGCGGATGCGTTCGAGGTAGGCGCGATCGAGATCGGCGACGATCACGCCGACGCCGTCGGAGCTCTCGGCGACGACCGTGCCCCACGGATCGGCAACCAGCGAGTGGCCGTACGACGCGCGGCCCTTCGGGTGCTTTCCCCATTGCGCCGCGGCCACCAGCCATGCCTGCGACTCGATGGCGCGCGCGCGCAGGAGCGGGTGCCAGTGGTCCTTGCCGGTCTGTAGCGTGAACGCCGCCGGCACCAGCAGCACCTCTGCGCCGCGCTCGACCAACGCGCGGTACAGCTCGGGGAAACGCAGGTCGTAGCAGATGGAGAGCCCGAACCTGAATCCCTCCAGGTCCACCACCACCGGCTCGGATCCGGCCAGCGTCGCCACCGACTCCAGCAGCTCTGTGCCGTCCGGCAGCTCAACGTCGAACAGATGGATCTTGCGGTAGCTCGCCACGATCTCTCCCGACGGCGAGAACACCGCGCAGGTGTTGTGCGGGCGCTTTTCGTCACCGCTCGCTTCGGGAAAGCCGCCCGCCACGATCGTGACGCGCGCCTCGCGTGCCGCGCTCGACAACATGCCCTGGATGGGCGCCTTCATATCGCCCAGACGCTCGGCGAGCTCGCGCTTGCCCGTCTCGGGGCCCAGGTACGCGAAGTTCTCCGGCAACACCACGACGCGCGCCGATTCGGCCGCGGCGGCCTCGATCATGCGGCGGCAGGTCGCGAGGTTCTGCTCGACATCGTCCTGGCAGCCCAGCTGTACGGCCGCCACCCGGAGGCTTTCGCTGCTTCTCATGCCGGAAAAGCTAGCACCAGCGGGCGCGGCCGATAGGCACTGGTTTCAGTCCTTCTGGCTCGGTACCCTCCCATGCACGAGGGCCATGACCGATTTCTCGACCGGAGCCATGCAGGAATTCGGCGGGCCCTCCGCGCCGCACGCGCCGGGCGCGGGGCCCACCGCCGGCCTGGTGCTGCTCTACGCCGAGGAGTACGCCACGCTGCCGGCCGCCTATCTCCTGACCGAGAGCCGCTCGGTGATCGGACGCGACGAGGGCGCAGAGTTCCAGCTGCCGGTCAAGGCCGTCTCGCGCTCGCACGCGGAGGTGGCGTGGGAACGCGGCTTGTGGATCATCCGCGACCTCGGCAGCCGCAACGGCACGCTCGTCGACGGCCATCCCGTCGGCGAGTGTCCGCTGGAGCCGATGAGCGAGATCCGCATCGGCGACGCCATCCTCAAGTTCGTCGAGCGCCACGCCGAGCTGATGACCTACTTCCGCATCGACGGCGTCATGCTCGGCGGCAGGACCCGCAAGAGCTCGTCCACGCTCGTCGGCGGCTACCAGATGGATCGCATCGCCGGCGAACTCGAGCGCATCGCGCCGACCGAGCTGAGCGTGATGCTGCTGGGCGAGAGCGGCACCGGCAAGGAAGTGGTCGCCAGCGAGCTGCATCGCCAGAGCGGGCGGCGCGGTCGCTTTGCCGCCATCAACTGCGCCGCCATTCCGGGCAACCTGCTCGAGAGCGAGCTGTTCGGCTACAAGCGCGGCGCGTTCTCGGGCGCGGATCGCGACAAGCCGGGCCTCATCAAGAGCGCCGACGGCGGCACGCTCTTGCTCGACGAGATCGGCGACATGCCGCTGGAAGCGCAGGCCAAGCTCTTGCGCGTGCTGCAGTCGAAGGAGGTGTTCCCGCTCGGCGCCACCACGCCCGAGCGCGTCGACGTGCGCATCGTGTGCGCGACGCACCGCGACCTGTCCCGGCTGCAACAGGCCGGGAAGTTCCGCGAGGATCTGTTCGCGCGCCTGAACGAGTACCAGCTGCGCCTGCCGCCGCTGCGCGAGCGCAAGGAGGACATCTTCATGCTGGTGCGCGCGTTCCTCGCGCGACACGGCGGCAATGCGCTGTCCGTCTCGTTCCCGTTCATGACCGCGCTCATCAACTACGACTGGCCGTACAACGTGCGCGAGCTCGAAGCGTGCATCAAACGCTCGATTGCGCTCTGCGACGGCCCGCTCATCGAACGTCGATCAGCTGCCCGATCCGGTGCGCGACGCGATGAGCGACTACGGCGACCCGCTCGCGGCCGGCACGCGCCCGAGCGGCGTGCCGGCGGCCGCCACACTGCCGCCCACCGGCAGCGCGCCGCCCCGCCCTGCCATGCCGACCGAAGCGGAGCTCCGCGCCCTGCTCGCGCGCCACCACGGCAACGTCGCCGCCGTCGGCCGCGAGCTCGGCAAGGCCCGCATGCAGATCCACCGCTGGATGAAGCGCTTCGACATCGAGGTCGACGACTACCGGTAGGCTGGCGGGTCCTGGCAGCCGCTGCACGTCGTGGATACGCCACGCTCGCGCCGCTCTGCCGCGCCCTGCTTCGTCCGGCACCCCTCACCGATGTCGCGTCGCGTCGACCACATCCACACACTTGATCTGTCGTTGCCGAGCGAAAGCGCTAGATGCCAGCGGATGGCAGGCGTAGCGTGGTCCTGTTCGGTCCTGTTCCGATCTGATTGCGTCGCAGTAGAAGCCGGGAGGGTCGTGATGAACGCACGCACGCACGCACGCACGCACGCAAGTGACGGGCCATCACGCCGAGGGCACGGCCTCTGGCGGGTGACGGCACTTGCTGCGCTCCTGGCGGCCACAGCAGGTTGCGGGTCGGCTCCGGACGGAGCCGCGCCCCTCGCCAGCCGCGGGCAGCCGATCACGGGCACGGTCATCTCGAAACAGCTCCCGCAGGGGATGGTCGAAATCGGGGTCGAGCAGAACAACGCCACCACGTATTGCCACGCGACCCTCCTGCAGACGGTCCCGCCGCCTTCGACCAACTGGCTGCTCACTGCGGCTCATTGCTTCAACGACATCGCTCCCAACTTCGCCGTAGGGTTCAGCGTCAACGGGAGCGGCGTCAACGTCAACGTGAACCGCAACGTCTTCTTCCACCCCCAGGCCATGTCATCGGGCCAGACGCACTTCACGGCCCTGTTTACCAAGGACTCGGTCGACTGCGCGCACGATCTCGCCCTGGTCCGGCTCCCCGGTGGGATCGCGGGCGTCACGCCGGCGAAGCTGTACAATGACTGCGGGGGCGGCCTTCCCTGCGCGCCGGACAACCCGGTATCGATATCCGCGACCTACGGCGGCTGGGACAACGGAGCCGGCGAGGCCACGGCACAGTTCCCGGTTGGCCACATGGCCCTCGTCGCCGCCAGCCATGCCGACTGCCCTGCAGGTAGCGCCAGCGACGATCCGGTGATTATTGCAGCGGGATCGTCGCAGGCGGAGGGGGGCGACTCCGGGGGCGGCCTGTTCGTCCAGGCGCCCTACCTCGGCAAGTACTTCGGCGGCGTCTGCGACACGCTCGCGCCGGCCAACCAGGGCGAGACAGCCCTCGTCGGCGTGACCGACAACATCGGCAGCGGCGGACAGACGCTCTTCGTGCCCATCTACGTTCCCGAGTCCGCGACGGTCGAGAGCGCGACCCCGAACTCCAAGTGGCTCTTCGACACCATCCACTCCGGCCGCGACGGCGACGCCGTCTGCGACGCCTACGACAACTGTCCGGACGACGCGAACAACGACCAGGCCAACTCGAACTACGCCGCCGAGAGCGCCTGGGGCGGCGGCGACCCCAACAGCAACACCATCGGGCACCTCGGCGACAAGTGCGATCCGGCGCCCACGCCCGTGGTCGGCCTGTCCAGCACGCTGACGGTCCTGGGCCTGCGCGCTCCGATCCTGAACCGCGCCATCGCCGACCAGATCACCGTCCATCCCGTGATCGCGCCGGGCGACTCGGTCCACAGCTTAGCGACCGGAGCGTTCTGCCTGTGCCGGAAGCCGGATGGAACGCCCATCAACGACAAGATCACGTGCAGGAATCCGCCCTGGAACTGCGATCTCGAGCCCTGGTACGAGCAGCGCGCGACTGCGGACAATGCGTACTTCACCGAGGTCGCGACGCCAGCCCTGAATATTTCGCTGAAGAACTCGACGTTCACCACCTGGCACCTGGTCTCCGCCTCGGAGCCGGGCACAGTGATCCACTTCCCGCCGCCCCCCCTGCCGCTCGACTACGACCACATCTTCCAGATGTCCTACCCGGGCAACGATCACACCGCCACCTGGCGGTACCAGGACGACAACGCCTACTGGACGAGCCAGGGCTACTTCGACAACCATCTGGCGAGCCCCGCCCCCGGCTACCCGCCCGGCACCGATCTGGGCGGCGTGCTCTGGATGCACGACAACACCCCTGCGGGCGCCGAGACGCACGGCCTGCCGACCGGCGGCTTGGGGACCGCCTGCGGCGTGTTTGGCGCTGGCTGCAGCGCCGAGAGCATCGCGGACAGCTACGACTTCGGCGCCGCGCCCGACCGGCGCTTCCGCGACAACGTCTTCATCCTTCCGGGGTCCATCGTCGCCCACGCGACGTTCGGCGGCGGCAGCGCGTCGTCCAACCAGCACTTCCCCGGCGAGGATCCGCTGCAGCCCTTGCCGATCGTGAGCGTCAACGCCGCCGCGGGGTCGTCGGTCTACTGGCTGAGCGGT
The DNA here is from genome assembly GCA_963826085.1 of uncultured delta proteobacterium. Taxonomy (GTDB): domain Bacteria; phylum Myxococcota_A; class Polyangia; order Polyangiales; family Polyangiaceae; genus CAWDXG01. The sequence continues at coordinate 553,920 of CAWGVN010000004.1, forward strand.
GGCCGGCGCTTCTCCGCCGACGACATCCTTTCGCCGGCGCTCCGGCAGGAGCTCGCCAATCCGGCGCTCGTCTGGGTCCCGGCGAGCGAGCCCGCATCGGTCACACAGCTTGCCGACCTGCCGCGCGCCGCGGCGCTGTCGAGCGACGGCTCGGAGCTCGCGGCCTTCGTTGTCGAGACCGACAGCGGCTACCAGAGCTCAAGCGAAGGCATCATCATCGGCGGTGGCGGCGGCCGCGCGCCCATCCGCCCCGCGGCGCAGCCACTCAAGCCCGGCGTCGCCCTGCGCGACGACATGCTCGCGCGCGCCGACGGCCCGACCCCGCGCGCGGACTTCGGCGCCACCTGGAGCCGCGTGAGCGGCGAGCTGTCGGTCGCAGGCGGCCACGACGCCAGCGGACAGCCCGTGGCCGACGTTCTGGACGCTGCGCAGCAGCGGCTGGGACCAGCAGACGCTCTTCGGCGCTCCGCCACCGGCCGACGTCGAGTCCGCCACCTGGGCGTGGAAAGACCAGCGCATGTGGCTGGTCGACGACGTCGCGCCGCCGAGCCACAGCGCAAAGCCGCGCCGCGTCCTCTACCGCCTGCAGACCACCAGCGGCTGGATCGATGGCACCTGGAGCATCGGCGCGCTCGGCTGGGCGGATCACGTCTGGCTCAGCACAGCCGCCGACGGCCGCGTGGTGCTGACCGCCGCCGGCAAGGACCACTGGCTCCTGGCCCTGATCTCCAGCCAGCGCTGCGGCGAGCCCGGCCCCAATCCCCGCAATCTCCACGGCGCCGGCCCTGGGCAGAGCGCCGAGCACGGCTGCGACCACGCGCGGCTTTCGGTAGACGGCTTCGTCCGGGGCAAGGGCGAGCTCGCCGCCCCGCCACAGATCCAGTACGGCCGCGTCACGGGCGCCTTCCTCGTGGACGTGCAGGGCGGACGCGTGCTCGACGTGCACTTCATCGCCGATCTGGCCAAGCTGGACCATGGGCCTTCGGAGCTCGATGCGGACTTCCACTGAGCGCGTCGCGCCCGTGGTGGTTGCCGTCATGCTGGTCGGCGGCGCGATCGGCCTGGCCGCGTCCTGCTCGGGGGGCACGTCGGTCAACGCGCCGCAGGCCGACGCGGGCCACGATGCGCGGGCGGACGGCACTTCCGAAGCCGCGCCCGAGACGGGTGCAGGCGGCGCGCCCGACGCCGCCGCCGACGCCGACGCGGCTCCCGCCTGCGATCCCGATCCGCACACCGCGCTGGTCCCGAAGGGCTGGATCCGCTTCCCCGGCCTGCCCTGCCAATGCACGGTCTGGCTCGCGCCCTCGCAGGATCTGATGACCGCGGCTCCCAAGTGGGTGAAGCAGCCGCAGGGCTGGCTCGAGCTCGACGATCCCCAGGCCGGCGATCCGTACACCACCGGCGTGCCGTGGGGCGACAGCTACGCCGGGGTGCAGCTCATCGCGTACCAGCGCGTCCTGAAGCCCGGCGGGCAGGAGAACGTCGTGCTGGACGTCCAGGCGGACCGGTATGTGTTCGACGAGCTGGTCTCCGGGACCGACCAGTACAGCGGGCCGTGCGCGGCAAGCATCGATGCGTTGACACAGGGCGTCACGTTGCACAACGCCTGGGTGAAATCGACGACGACCACGCGTGACGTGGTTGCGTCTACGAGTGCTGGTTCGGCCAACCTAAAGCTGATCCAGCAACGCGTCGACGACGGCTACCAGGGCTGGGGCGTCGGCACCGGCGTTGCAGCCGTCGCACCGTCCTGGAACCGCTTCGACGCCTTCACGCTCGCCCCCGTCCACGCCTACCCCAAGGCATGGGTCTCCGACGGACGCATGCTCGGGCAGATGTTGGGCTGGGACTCGACGTTGTTCTTTGGGGTTGGGATCCTGGGCTCACCCCCGGCGTGGCAGGAGCTGACGTGGGATCCGACAGACGGCGTGCGCCCGCTGATGGGGACGGGGCCGGGCCAGACCCCGGCGCGCTCGATTTGCGGCCTCGGCACCGACGGCAAGGTGCTGGTCTGGAAGCAGCTCGACGGTTGGAACGGGACGAGCTGGCAACAGTCGCGCCTCATGCAGGCACCTTTCACGACCGATACCGCCCAGCTGACACCACAGGTGATACGCGATAGCCCCGGTATGAGTGAATGCGCCGGCGAGTGGATTGTCGGCAGCGGCTACGCGGCTGCGTTGCTTCCCCTGGACTCCCAAGCCAAGACATGGGGCACGTTCGTGGTCCGCCTCTCCGACGGCGCCGAGTGGAAGCTCGACACGCCGGGGCTACGACTCGCTCCATTGTACCTGACCGACATGGAGATGGGCGTTCTCAGGGGCTACGACAAGCCCATCCCCGGCGGTCCCGACGGCTACACCGGCTACCGCATCGCGCGCTATCCGCTCTCGCTGCTCGGCGCGCCGAACGTGCCGTAGCGCTGCCCGGAGGCATCGGAGTTGAAACGTGCACCACGTCTCCCCCGCCTGCGCGCAGCCGCGGAGCGGCGAGCACAGGCTTGGGGGAGACCGCAGGCGCGCAGGCCCGCAGGGCCGAGCACCTGCGAGTGGGGGCACCCCTACGACGGCACCTGGAGCATCGGCACGCTCGGCTGGGCCGATCACGTGTGGCTTTCCACCGCCGAGGACGGCCGCGTCATGCTCACCGCCGCCGGCAAGGACCGCTGGCTCGTCGCCCTGCTCTCGAGCCATCGCTGCGGCGAGCCGGCGCCCAATCCCAAAAACCTCCACGCCGCCGGCGCCGGCCGGAGCGGCCAACAGTCCTGCCAACACGCGCGATTGGCGGTCGACGGCTTCGTCCGCGGCCAGGGCCGGCTCGCGCTGCCGCCGCAGATCCTCTACGAGCGCGTCACCGGCGCGTTCGTGAAGGAGACGCCGGGGGGCGCCGTTCTCGACGTGCACTTCATCGCCGATCTCGGCAGGCTGCAGCATGGACATTGCGAGCTGGATGCGGACTTCCGCTGAGCGCGCCGCGCCCATCGTAGTCGCCGTCGCGCTGCTCGGCAGCGCGATCGGTCTCGCCGCGTCGTGCTCCGGCGGCGCTTCGTCGACCACGCCGCGCGCCGACGCCGGACGCGACGCACACGCGGACGCCGAAGCCGCGCCCGAGACGGGCGCGGGCGGCGCGGCCGACGCGGCGAGCGACGCCGACGCGGCTCCTGCGTGCGATCCCGATCCGCACACGGCGCTGGTCCCCAAAGGCTGGGTGCGCTTTCCGGGTCTGCCCTGCCAGTGCACCGTGTGGCTCGCGCCGACGCAGGAGCTGATGACCCCGGCACCGAAGTGGGTCCAAGAGCCGGGTGGCTGGCTCGAGCTCGATGATCCGCAGGCAGGCGACCCGTACACCACTGGCGTGCCGCACGGCGACAGCTACGCCGGCGTCCAGCTGATCGCGTACCAGCGCGTGCTGAAGCCCGGCGGACAGGAGAACGTCGTGCTCGACGTGCACGCGGACCGCTATATTTTCGACGAGGTGGTGGCCGGGGCGGATCAATACAGCGGGCCGTGCGCCGCAAGCATGGACGCGCTGGGCCAGGGAACTGTACTCCATGGGGCCTGGGTGAATGCGAGCAGCTTGCTGACGCTCTCGTGCCTCGCTGCGACCACCGTCACGTCGCCGATACCGACGATACTGCGTAAGCGGGTGGATCAGGGCCCAGGGGGCTGGGGCGCGGGCGGCAACGTCGTCGGGGTCTCACCGACGTATACCGACAACATGGACGCCTTCACGCTCGCTCCGGTCCAGGCCTACCCCAAGGCATGGGTCTCCGACGGGCGGATACTCGATCGTTACTCGATGTTCGGCTGGGACTCGACGCTGTTCTTCGGCGTAGCGATTTTGGGTTCGCCACCAGCAGAGCAGTATCTCACCTGGGATCCGGCGCGCGGCACCCGTGCGCTGCTCGGCACGGGGCCCGGCCAGACTCCGGCGCGGTCTATCTGCAACCTCGGCACCGACGGCAAGACGCTGGTCTGGACCCAGCTCGATAGCTGGGACGGGCAGCATTGGCAGACGCTCCGGCTCATGCAAGCTCCCTACGCCACCACGAGCTCCAACCTGAAGCCGCAACTCGTCAGGACCAGCCCCGGAGCCGACAAGTGCTTCGGCGGCCACTGGATCGTCGGCGGTGGCTACGCCGCGGCCTGGGTCACGCTGGATGACGCCTCCAAGACACACGCGACGTTCATCGTCCGCCTCTCCGACGCCGCCGAGTGGAAGCTCGATACCCCCGGCGTCTACTTCTTCCCACTGTATCTAACCGCCACCGAGATGGGCGCACTGAAAGCGTACGACAAGCCCATCCCCGGCGGCCCCGACGGCTACACCGGCTACCGCATCGCGCGCTATCCGCTCTCGCTGCTGGGCGCGCCGAATGTGCCGTAGCTCCGTGCTCACCGCCGCAGGACACTACCATTGGCTGCTGGCGCTGATCTCGAGCCACCGCTGCGGCAAGCCCGTACCCGACCCGAAGAACGTCCACGGGGCCGGGGCCGGCCACGGCGAGCAGCACGGCTGCGATCACGCGCGCCTGTCCGTGGACGGCTTCGTCCGCGGCAAGGGTGAGCTCGCGGCGCCGCCGCAGATCCAGTACGGTCGCGTCACGGGCGCGTTCGTGCAGCCTGTGCAGGGCGCTCGCGTGCTCGACGTGCGCTTCATCGCCGATCTGGCCAAGCTAGACCATGGGCATTCGGAGCTGGATGCGGATCTCCGCGGAGCGCGCCGCGCTCGTGGTGGTTGCGGTCGTGCTTCTGGGCGGCGCGATCGGTCTGGCCGCGTCGTGCTCGGGCGGCGGCAGCTCCGCGATGCCCTCGCGGACCGACGCCGGACGTGAGGCACACGCGGAGGCCGCGCCGGAAGCGGGCGCCGGTGGCGCACCCGACGCGGCGAGCGACGCCGATGCGGCCCCTACCTGCGATCCAGATCCTCATACGTCGCTCGTGCCGAAGGGCTGGATCCGCTTCCCCGGCCTGCCCTGCAGCCGGGTGGGTGGCTCGAGCTTGATGATTCGCAGGCCGGGGATCCCTACACCACCGGCGTGCCGCACGGCGACAGCTACGCGGGCGTGGATCTGATCGCCTACCAGCGGATCCTCCAACCCGGAGTACAGGAAAACGTGGTGCTCGACGTGGAAGCCGGCCGCTATGTCTTCGACGAGCGCGTGATTGGCGATGTTCACTACAACGCACCCTGTTGGTCCGTCATGAACGCAGCCCAGCAGGGCGTCGTCTCGCACGAGAGCTGGGTGAGCACCAACGGCATCCAGGCAAGGCCGGACGTGCTGTCCGCGACCGTCGCTTCGGATCCCGGACCCCAGGTCGCACACAACGCCGTCAACACCGGCTACAGGGCTTGGGGCGCAGGCGGAAACGTCATCGCGGTTTCACCGATGTCTACAGATAGCATCGACGCCTTCACGCTCGCTCCGGTCCACGCCTACCCCAAGGCGTGGGTCTCCGACGGTCGGATTCTCGGGCAGATGTTCGGGTGGGACTCGACGCTGTTCTTCGAAGCAGGAGTCCTCGGCTCGCCGCCAGCCTGGCAGTATCTCACGTGGGATCGGGCTCACGGCGTGCGCCCGCTGCTGGGTACCGGACCGGGAGAGAGCCCGGCATCGGCGATCTGCGGCCTGGGCACGGACGGCAAGACGCTCGTCTGGAAGCAGCTCGATGGCTGGGACGGGACGAGCTGGCAACAGGCGCGCCTGATGCAGGCTCCCTTCACGACGGACGCTGCCAGCCTGAAACCGGCCACGATCCGCGACAGCGCCGGTGTGAACGAGTGCGGTGGCACATGGATTGTCGGTGGTGGCTACGCGGCTGCAGCGCTGCCGCTGGATTCAAATTGGAAGACATTTGCCACATTCATCGTGCGCCTCTCCCACGGCGCCGAGTGGAAGCTCGACACGCCCGGCGTGCAGTTCTTTCCGCTGTACCTCACCGACACGGACATGGGCGCTCTGAAGGGCTACGACAAGCCCATCCCGGGAGGCCCCGACGGCTTCACCGGCTATCGCATCGCGCGCTACCCCCTCTCCCTGCTCGGCGCGCCGAACGTGCCGTAGCCTGTGACGCGGCCCGTGGGCCAGGGCGTCTTTGTGCGGCAATTTCCCAGGCGGCTTGAGCTGACCGCCGCTCTGGGCTACGCAGGCCCGCGTTTTCACGATACTTCCAGCGGGCCCGAGCGCCGCGGACCGTGGGTCGGCTTTACCTCTTCCCCCGGGCTCCGCCAGGCGCTAGCCCGGTCCCACCGCCCGCCCCGTGCGGGTCCTTCCGACAACGCTCCGCCTGCTCCTCGATGCAAGTCGCCCTCTCCACCGGTCGCCGCTTCGCAGGGTGGTTTGCCTGTGTGCTTGCACTGCTGGCAGTGCTGGCGGCGCCCGCACGCGCGCAACCCGCACCCGCCGGGGCAGGTGCAGCAAGACCGGGAGCAGCCCAGCCCGCCGCGAAGCCAGGCGCACCCGCAGAGCCCGCCCCGCCCGCTGCCGCGCCGGCCGCACCTGCTGCAGCCGGCTCCGCCGCACCGGGCCCCTTGCCCGAAGCGCCGCCGTCCGCTGCCCGCCTCCCGCCGAGCGAAGTGGAGCAGGCCCGCGGTCTGCCGATTGCCGACATCCAGGTCGCGGGCAACCGTCGCGTCAGCAAGGACGACGTGCTCACCTATCTCAAGGAGCGCGTGGGGCAGGCGTTCGACCCGGACGTACTGACCCAGGACGTCCGCGAGCTGTGGAACTCCGGCTTCTTCGACGACATCGAGGTCGACCTCAGGAAGAACGACAACGGCGTGGTGCTGCGCTTTTTGATGCGCGAGCGCCCGAACATCGCCGCCGTGGTGTTCGAGGGCAACGACGAGATCGACAGCGACGATCTCAAGGACGGTATCGAGGTCAAGGCGAACACGGTCCTGTCCTATCCGGCGGTGCGCCGCAGCGTGCAGAAGATCCGCGACATGTACGCGGAGAAGGGCTACTTCCTCGCCGAGGTCAAGCAGGAGATCGTCCCCGAGAAGAACAACGAAGTCACCGTCAAGTTCAAGATCGCCGAACACGGCCGCGTCAGCGTGCGGCGGATCACGTTCATCGGCAACGAGGCGATCTCCGATGCCGAGCTCCGCGCGACGATGTTCACCGGCAACCCGGGCTTCTTCGCGTTCGGCTCGGGCGGCCCCTTCCGGCAGGATGCGTTCGAGCGCGACATCGCCGTCATCAGCGCCCTGTACTACGACCGCGGCTATCTCGCGGTGCAGATCTCCACGCCGCGCGTGATGCTCACGCCGGACAAGAACGGCATCGAGATCACGCTGACGATCAACGAGGGGCCGCGCTACAAGATCCGCCAGCTTCGCATCTACGAGCGCGGGCCGAACGGCGAGGAAGTCACGCCCATCGGCGGGCGCCGCAAGCTCCGCAACATGGTGCGCGCCAAGAGCGGCGACTGGTTCAACCGCGCCGAATTGCTGGACGACCTGCAGTCGATCCGCACCATGTACCGCGATCACGGGTTCGCGAACGTGGAGGCGAATCCGCAGACGCGCCTCGACGAAAAGACGCACCAGGTCGACGTCGTCGTCCCTATCGTGCGCGGGCCGCTGGTCCATTTCGAGCGTATCGAGATCCGCGGCAACTCCAAGACCCGCGACAAGGTCATCCGCCGCGAGATGGAGGTGCAGGAGGGCGACAAGTACAGCGAAACCCTGCTCGACGAGTCGCGGGAGCGCGTCACGGCGCTCGGCTACTTCGAGCGCGTCGACATCTCGCAGGAGCAGGGTTCGGCGCCCAACAAGATGAACGTCTACGTCGAGGTCACCGAGCGCCCGACAGGGACGTTCCAGGTCGGCGCGGGCTTCTCCAGCATCGAGAGCTTCATCGCGACAGCGCAGGTGCAGCAGGCCAATCTGTTCGGCAACGGCCAGAGCCTGTCCCTGCAGGCGCAGGTCAGCGGCCTGAGGCAGCTGGTCGACCTGCGCTTCTTCGAGCCGTATTTCCTGGATAGCGAGTTCTCGACCAGCATCGACCTATTCGACCAGCTCCGCATCTACAACGACTTCTCGCAGACCAGCCGCGGTGGCTCGCTGACGTTCGGCTATCCGCTGGTCGAGCCCACGCTCGTCGCGTCGGTCACCTACACCGCCGAGCTGGACCGCGTTTCGACGCAGACGCAATCGACGTTCCTCGGTACGTCAAGCGCCGTCAGCGTATTCACGCGGCTGCCGCTCGCGAACCTGTTCAGCGACGGCTGGACGTCGAGCGTCCGCCCCGCCCTCACCTACGACACGCGCGACAACCGCCTCTTCCCCACCAGCGGCATCTACCTGAGCGCGTCGACCGAGCTCGCCTCGTCGTTCCTCGGCTCGCAGAACCACTTCCTGCGCGATCGCCTGACCGGCCGCTTCTACTACCCGCTCGGGCACGGCATGGTGCTCAAGCTGAACACCGAGACGGGCCTGGTCACGAGCCCCGACAAGGAGGGCGTGCCGATCTTCGCCCGCTTCTTCCTGGGCGGCATCTACGACGTGCGCGGCTTCTACTTCCGCTCCATCGGTCCGCGCATGCCGCTCACGAGCACGACGGATCCGAACAGCGCACCCATCCAGGACGGCGCCAACATCGGCGGCAACCTCGAGTACTACCAGAACCTCGAGTTCGAGTTCCCCATCATCGACAAGGTCGGCATTCGCGGCGTGTTCTTTACCGACGCGGGCAATGCCTGGAACCTGGAACAGAACTACTGCAGGACCGGCGGCGCCAGCATCCCCTACTCCGTCACCAATCCGTGCTTTACGCTGTCGAGCCTGGGAAATCTGCGTACTTCGTGGGGCTTCGGCATCCGCTGGTTCTCGCCGCTGGGCCCACTGCGCTTCGAGTGGGGCTTCCCGTTCAAGCCCCTGCCCTACGAGAAGTCGAGCGACTTCGAGTTCACGATCGGCAACTTCTTCTAGAAGTCCGCATCCCGCCCGCCCGCCCCGCCGGAATCCTCCTCGAGGGGGCTCACCAGGCGGGCGGGTGCGACGGTCGCACCCCGACGCGCCTCGCGGACTCGGCGACGGCTCGCTGCCCGCTCGCCGGGCAACGTGGCAACTGCTCGCTGGCGGTGTACGCTTCGAGCGCCGATGAGCCCGGACGACAGCAGCGATCGCGCGGCGGCGCCGCCAGGAACGGCGCGCGACGGAACCCGCGTGGAGGACGCGGCACCGGAAGCGATACGAATTCCGCCTCGCGATACCGACCCCGTCGACGGGCCGCCGGACGAGTCCGGCGTCTCGGCGCGGGAAGAGCGCGGCGACGACGCGCCGAAGAGCGACGTGCCCACGCCCAGGAACGTCGAGCCCGTCATCTCCGAGCGCAGCGCGCCGACCATACGACGGGACCGCCTGTCGCGCCCGTCGCGAGGCCGCCTGGCGAAGCTGCCTCCCGCCCTGGCCCCGACAAGCGACGGCAGCGAGGACACGCTGCTGTCGGCGCCGGCGCCAGCCGACCACTTCGAGGTCGACGTCGAGCGCCGCCTGGAGGAAACGGAGCGCCGCCTCGACCAGGTCGAGGCCGATCTCGCCCGCCTCGCCGCGCGCCCCGCAGCGGCCGAGCGCTCCCTGGGACACAATCCGCTGTTCTGGGTAGTGTTCCTGCTCGCAACCGCCGTCGCGTGGTTGTTTTTCCACGGCGGCGTGCACTGACGTAGCCGTCGGCTGGTAGCTTTCGTCGCGATCCGCATCGACACGAACATGGCCGAAATCAGGAAAACGCTGTGCAACCGGGACTGCCCGGACTCGTGCGGCATCGTGGCGACGGTAGAGGACGGCCGGGTGACGAAGCTCGCGGGCGACCCGGAGCATCCCGTCACGCGCGGCTTCCTCTGTCAGCGCACCAACCGCTTTCTCGATCTGCAGTACTCGCCGGAGCGACTGACCGCGCCGCTCATGCGCAAGAACGGCGAGCTCGTGGAAGTGGGTTGGGACGAGGCGCTCGACCACGCCGCAACGGAGCTCGTCCGCATCCGCGCCGAGTCGGGGCCCGCGGCGATCCTCGACTACCGGAGCGGCGGATCGCTCGGTCTGCTGAAGTCGGTCACCAGCTACTTCTTTTCGCTGTTCGGCCCGGTCACCGTGAAGCGCGGCGACATCTGCAACGGCGCGGGCGAGGCCGCGCAGGTTCTCGACTTCGGCGTATCCGACAGCGGCAGCCTGCTTTCGCTGGACCAGGCGAAGAGCATCCTGCTCTGGGGCAAGAACGTCGTCGTCTCCAGCCCGCACCTGGTGCCTATCCTCAAGCGAGCGCGGGCGCGCGGCGCGAAGCTCACGCTCGTGGACCCCGTGTTCCACAAGACCGCGTCGCTGTGCGACGGCTTCATCCAGCCGCGGCCCGGCGGCGACTTTGCGCTGGCCATGGGCGTGGCGCGCATCCTGTTCGAGCGCGGGTGGATCGACGCCGACGCGGAGAGCTACTGCGATCACCTGCCCGCATTCCGCGCCCTCGCCATGTCGCGCGCGCTCGGCGAGTGGTGCACCGATGCGGACGTGACAGCCGGTGAAGCCGCGGCGCTGGCGGAGTCGCTGGGACCCGGTTCGCCCTGTACCATCCTGGTCGGCTGGGGCATGGGGCGGCGCGACAACGGTGGCGCCATCGTGCGCGCGCTCGACGCGCTTACCGCCGTGAGCGGCAACCTGGGCGTCGAGGGCGGCGGCGTGTCGTTCTACTTCCAGCGCCGCGGCGCTTTCGACCTGCCCAGAGGTCGCCCTCCACCGCGCACGCTGTGCGAGCCGCGGCTCGGTCCGGAGATCCTCGCCGCGTCCGATCCGCCGATCCGGGCCGTCTGGATCACGGCGGGCAACCCGGTGGCGATGCTGCCCGAGTCGCGGACCACAGCCGAGGCGCTCGCCACGCGCGAGCTCGTGGTCGTCGTCGATTCGTTCCTCACCGATACGGCGCGCTCCGCGCATCTGGTGCTGCCGACGACCACGCTGCTGGAAGCGGACGACCTGATCGGCGCGTACGGCCACCAGATGATCGGCGTGTCGCGTCCCGTGGTGGCGCCGCCGCCCGGCGTGAAGAGCGATCTCGAGATCATCCAGGCGCTCGCCCAGCGAGTGGGCCTTGGCGCAGAGCTCGCGGGTGACGCGCGGAGCTGGAAGCGGCGCATGGTCTCCGGCAAGCTCGCCTCGCGCGGGATTACGCTGGAGCAGCTGGAAGCCGGTCCGATCGACAACCCGCTTGCCCGGCAGGTGCTGTTCGCAGGGCGGCGCTTTCCTACGAAGAGCGGTCGCGTGAACCTGATCCACGAGACGCCGCCGCCTTCCCCGCCCCGCCCGGCCGACTTCCCGCTGCTCTTGACGAGCCTGTCGACCCTGCGCTCGCAGTCGAGCCAGTGGTTCGAGCCGCCCCAGGCGCCCCTCACGCTGACCGTGCATCCCGACGCCGCCGCGGGCCAGGCCGAAGGCGACGTTTGCTTCGTCGAATCGGCGCTCGGGCGCCTGGAGGTGAAGCTCCATTTCGACGCGCGCCAGCGCCGCGATGTGGCCCTGCTGCCGAAGGGCGGACACCTGCACCGAGGCACCGCCGCCAACGCCCTGACGCGCGCGCGGCTGACGGACATCGGCGAAGGCGGAGCGCTGTACGAAGAGCCCGTCAGGCTCGTGCGGAAATAGCCGTCAGCGCGCCGTGCGACCGTCGGCAATCCAGCTGACGTCGTAGTGCGGCGGGCCAGACGCGCTCTCTACGCCGCGCTCGGCCGCCGACAGGGCGGCGAAGTGGCCCGGGATGCCGAGCTCGGCGCAGCCCATCTCCCAGTCCGCGCACCAGATACCGAGCGCAGCCGGGGCGTAGTAGCGAGAGGAAGTCGCCGCGTAGAAGTCCATGCGCGAAAGCTTCGTTGTGCCGTTCGTCGCCACCACTGCCGCCGCCCGCGTGGTCTGGCCGTTGTAGGACGACGGCGACCACTGGCAGACCTCGTAGCAACGACCGAACGCGTCGAAAGGCGGCTTGTCGACCGCGAGCGGCTGCGACAATTGCGAGTCGCTGAAAAACAGCTGGTCAAGCGGAAGGCGCCAGTGCTGCGAGCGCGTCATCAAGCGGATCAGCAGCGGCATCAGGACGGACCTGTAGCCGACCGCGCAGACGCAGATGACGTGGTCTTTCTCCGGATCGAACCGGTCGCCGAGCTTCGCCACGATGCTCTTCTGGTCGGCACCGGGGCCGATCCAGCAGGTCGCGATGCCCATGCGCGTGGCGTCGACGACCACCCTTTCCAGGCTGCGACCGACGTCGATGACGGCGAGCCGATCATAGTCGTGCGGAGCAATGGCGACGAGGAACTCGTGCGCACCGACGACCGGCCAGACCGTCAGCGGCTCGGCAATGTATTCGAGCCGGATCGGGCTCTTGCCGATCTGGCGCCCGGGTTGGGTGTTTTCACGAACGCTCCGCATCAGCGCGGTGTGATGCTCCCGCGTCAGTTCCCGCTTCTGGAACGAGCGGCACGCGCGCCGTGCGCGCATCACGTCGAAAGCGTCGAGCCCGTCCAGTGGCGCGGGCATCGGCTCGGGCGGCCGGATCCCGAGCTTCATCGTCGCGACCTCGAAGAGGGTGTTCGCCAGAAGCACGAGACCAATGACCAGTGGAGTCCAGAACAGCAACCCAGGCCAGACGCCGATCAACCCGCCGATGCCGGCGAGCAGAAGGACGACGAGCGCGGCGATGGCCGTCGGCATGAACTGCAACCAACCGCTGAACTGCAGCTTCAGCTTGATGCGCCAGATGAATGTGTTCTCGAGCTTGAGCCCCGAGCTGTGGGCGTTGGGCTGCCGCGCTACGGCTTCGGTCATGGTCCTGCTCCTGCGGCAGCGCCTGGGTCTTGTCCCAGGCATCTCCGAGGATAGGCCGCTCCCCGGCTTATTGCAAGTAAACGCTTGCAATAAGCCGCCAGGGCTCTACACTGATCTCCGGAGCAAGGAGCCATGCCCAAGGTCATAGACACCGACGGCCTGTTCGAAGCCGTGGTCTCGGTCTTCGCCGAGCGCGGCTACGACGCGGCGACGACCCAGGAGATGGCCCGACGTGCCGGCGTCAACGAAGTCACCCTGTTCCGCCGCTACGGCAGCAAGGCGGCGCTGATCGAGACGGCGCTCGCTCACTGCCTGCTGGGATCCCCTTTCGCCCGCCTTGAAGCCAGCGAGGACGCCAAGGCCGACCTCACGGCAATCGCCGAGGCCTACAGGCAGACCTTTCACGCCTACGGCGGCGCGGTGGTGACGCTCATGATCGAGATGGCGCACCACCCCGAGCTCCGCAAGGCGACGGCCGCGCTGACGCCCAACATGCGGAAGGCGGCAAGCATTATCGCCAACCATCAGGCAAAAGGACGGATCGGGCCGGGCGACCCGCTGCAGAAGGTGGTGCTGTTGATCTCGCCGATCATGGTGGCGGGCATCCTGGCGCGATCCGGCGCGAAGCTGCCGGTCGCCAGCCCGGACGTTTCGACCGTCGTCGACCGGTTCCTCGAGGGGCACGGATCGGGCTAGGTCGCGCCGCCTTCGCGCCGCCGTCGGGGCGCTGGCGGGGGGGCCTATCACGCGCCTCCGCGAAGCGCGCTCCAGGGCTCGACAACGCGCCGGAAATAATCCATAATTCCGGGCAGTTGAATCCGCCCGCGGGGCACTCCGGCAGCGACCCCGCGTGGCATTGTCAGGGGGGCGGTGCTGGGCTACTTCCAGCGTCGGAACCGGGGCGTTTTCCGCCCCGCCGGCACCGCCCGAAGCCCCCCTCGGCCAGAGCCGGATCAGGACCTCTGCATGGCAAACGAACCTCCCAATCCTCCCGAACCGCCCGCTCCGCCTCCGCATAACCCGCAGGAGCACCCCATCAGCATCCAGGACGAGATGAAGACCTCGTACCTGGATTATGCGATGAGCGTGATCATCGGGCGCGCTATCCCGGACGCGCGCGATGGGCTCAAGCCGGTGCACCGCCGCATCCTGTACGCGATGCGCGGGCTGAACCTCACGCCCGGCACGTCGTACCGCAAGTGCGCGACGGTCGTCGGCGAGGTGCTCGGCAACTACCACCCGCACGGCGACGCGAGCGTGTACGACGCGCTGGTGCGCATGGCGCAGGACTTTTCCATGCGGCACATGCTGGTCGACGGCCAGGGCAACTTCGGCTCGGTCGACGGCGATCCGGCGGCGGCCTACCGCTACACCGAGTGCCGGCTCGCGAAGATCTCGATGGAGCTGCTCGGCGACATCGACAAGGAGACGGTCGACTTCGCGCCGAACTTCGACGAGTCGAAGCAGGAGCCGGTGGTGCTGCCGGCGCGCTTCCCGAACCTGCTGGTCAACGGCACGGGCGGCATTGCGGTCGGCATGGCCACCAACATCCCGCCGCACAACCTGGGCGAGGTCATCGACGCCACCATCAGGCTCATCCACGACCCCGAGCTGACAATCGAGGATCTGATCAAGATCATCCCCGGACCCGACTTCCCGACGGGCGCGCTCATCTACGGACGCGCGGGGATCTACGCGGCGTACAAGACCGGGCGCGGCAGCGTCGTGATGCGCGCGCGCAGCGAAGTCGAGAAGGTGCACGGCAGCCACGACCGCGAGCAGATCGTGGTCACCGAGCTCCCCTACCAGGTCAACAAGGCGCGCCTGCACGCCAAGATCGGCGAGCTCATCCGCGACAAGCGCATCGAGGGCATCAAGGAAGCCCGCGACGAGAGCGACCGCGAGGGCATGCGGCTCGTGATCGAGCTGAAGAAGGATGTCTTCCCGCAGGTAGTGGAAAACCAGCTGTTCCGCATGACGGACATGCAGTCCTCGTTCGGCATCATCAATCTCTCGATCGTCAACGGCCGCCCTGCCGTGCTCGACCTGAAAGAGACGCTTTCGCTGTTCATCGAGCACCGGCGCGAAGTGGTCAGCCGACGCACCCGCTACGAGCTCAGCAAGGCCGAGGCGCAGCGCGAGATCGTCGAGGGCCTGGGCATGGCGATCACCGAGGTCGACCTGGTGATCAAGACGATCCGCGAGTCGCGCGACCCCGATCAGGCCAGGACGGCGCTGATGCAGCTGCCGCTCAAGGGGCTGGAGGCGTTCGTCCGCCGCGCGGGCCGCCCTGAAGCGGAAATCGCGGAAGCGGCCAAGAAGAAGGACTACCGGCTGAGCGAGCGGCAGGCCAAGGCCATCCTCGAGATGCGGCTGTCGCGCCTGACGGGCCTGGAGCAGGAAAAGCTCGCCGCCGAATATGGCGAACTGTCGGACGAGATCGCGCGGCTCGCCGCCATCCTCGCCGACGAAAGCGTGCTCATGGACCTCATCATCAGAGAGCTCGAGGATGTCCGGGAGAAGCACGCCAACGAGCGCCGGACGCAGATCGTCGACAACGAAGCCGAGATCCAGATCGAGGACCTGATCCAGGAAGAGGACATGGTCGTGACGATCTCGCACCAGGGCTACATCAAGCGCACCGCCTTCTCGACCTACAAGGCGCAGAAGCGCGGCGGCAAGGGCAACCGCGGCATGGAGGCGCGCGACGACGACTTCGTGAACCAGCTCTTCATCGCCTCGACGCACAGTTTCGTGTTCTTCTTCAGCGACCGCGGCAAGGTGTACGTGAAGAAGGTGTACGAAGTGCCGCAGGCAGCGCGCTCGGCCAAGGGTCGCGCCATCGTCAACTTCATCGGGATGGAGGAGGACGAGCGCATCCAGGCCATCACACCCGTGCCCGGCTTCGTGGAAGACGTGTACGTGACCACGCTCACGCGCCGCGGTCAGATCAAGAAGACGAGCATCCTCGACTACCAGAACTACCGGCAGAGCGGCATCATCGGCGTGAAGGTCGCCGACGACGACCAGCTGCTCACCGCGACGGTGACCGACGGCACGCGCGAGTTCCTGATCGCGACGAAGAAGGGCAAGAGCATCCGCTTCGACGAGAGCCAGGTGCGCTCGATGGGCCGCAACACCGGCGGCGTGAAGGCCATCGAGCTCGACGACGACGACGAGGTCGTGGGGCTGGCCACCACGGAGCCGGAGCGCGACCAGGTGCTGGCGATCTGCGAGCGCGGCTACGGCAAGCGCACCAAGCTGGAGGAGTTCCGCCAGCAGAACCGCGGCGGCAAGGGCATCATCCTGATCGACGCGAGCGAGCGCAATGGCCCGGTGGTGGGCATCAGCCTGGTGAAGCCCGAAGACGAGGTGATGCTGATCACCGACCGCGGCCAGACCATCCGCACGCTGATCGAGGAGATCCGCGAGACGGGGCGCAACGCGCAGGGCGTGCGGGTAATGAACGTCGGCGAGGACGAGCGTGTGGTCGGCTTCGAGGCGGTCGGCGAGAGCCGCACCGACGAGCTGGACGACGACGAAGAAGGCAACAGCCTGGCGCCGCCCGCGGACGACGACGACGATGGCGCCGCGGCGGAAACGGAACAGAGCGGCGACGACGGCGACGACGGCGACGACGGCGACGGCCAGGATGGCTAGGTCGCGCGCCGTCGCCGCGGCGCCGGCCACCTTCCAGGCACTCCGCAAGGCGCACCCCGACGCGCACTGCGAGCTCGATCACCGGAGCCCCTTCGAGCTGATCGTGGCCACGGTGCTCAGCGCGCAGAGCACCGATGTGGCAGTGAACCGCATCACACCGGATCTGTTCAAGCGCTGGCCGGACGCGGCGGCGCTTTCCAAGGCTCCGCCGGCGCAGGTGGAAAAGGCGCTGGCGAGCATCGGCATGTTCCGCCAGAAGGCGAAGAACATCATCGGGCTGTCGAAAGGGCTGGTCGACAATCACGGCGGCAAGGTGCCGGACAAGCTCGACGAGCTGGTGAAGCTGCCGGGCGTGGGGCGCAAGACGGCCAACGTGGTGCTCGGCGTGGCGTTCGGCGCGCCGGAGGGCGTGGTCGTCGACACGCACGTGCAGCGCATCACCCAGCGCCTCGGTTGGACGAAGCACGACAAGCCCGAGGACATCGAGCGCGACCTGATGAAGCTTTTCCCACGCGAGCAGTGGGACATCCTCTCGCACACGCTGATCTTCCACGGCCGCCGCATCTGCACCGCGCGCGCACCGGCCTGCGCCGCCTGCCCCGTCAGCGATCCCTGCCCCAGCGCCTTCAAGGCCGAGAACGTCGGGCGCAAACCGCCGCGCAACCGCAACGCGTCGGGAGACAGCAGGCCCGCGCGCGGCAAGCCGGCGCAGAAGGCGCCGCGCAGCAAGACCGCCGGGAAGCCCGCTGCCGGGCGCCAGACCGCGGGCCGGAAACACTGATCATTTGTTGACTTCCGGGTGCAAGAAGCGCTAGCGGAATAGGCGTTTCGGGCGCCCATGCCCGCCTTCCGGAGCCGCCCGGTCCCGAGGTGGGTGCCCCGGCCCGGAGGAGCATTGGCCACACGACGCAAGACGAGCTCGAAGGCCTCCAAGGCGCAGAGCGCGAAGCCCGCCCAGCGCGGACGCGCGAAGCCGCCCAGGAGCGCCGCGTCGAAGCGCGCCCGCGCGAAGGCGGCGGAGGACGGCGGCGCTCCCGCCAAGCGCGCGGGCGGGCGCGGTGGATCGAACAAGCCGCCGCGCGGGGGCAAGGGCGGCTCGGGCGCGGGCGGCGGCGAGCTCGATCTGCCGCTGCACGAGATCGCGCAGAGCCGCTACTTGAACTACGCGCTCAGCGTCATCACGAGCCGCGCGTTGCCGGACGTGCGCGACGGCCTGAAGCCGGTGCAGCGCCGCATCCTGTACACGATGTGGCAGCAGCGGCTCACGGCGGACAGCAAGCACCGCAAGTGCGCCAAGGTCGTGGGCGACGTGATGGGCAACTACCACCCGCACGGCGACGCGGCGATCTACGACGCGCTGGTGCGCATGGCGCAGCCGTTCAGCCTGCGCGTACCGCTCGTCAGCGGCTCGGGCAATTTCGGCTCGCTCGACGGCGATCCCGCCGCGGCCATGCGCTACACGGAGTGCCGGCTCGCGCCGATCGCCGGCGAGATGCTGGAGGAGCTCGGGCAGAACACAGTCCAGTTCCGCCCGAACTACGACGGCACCAAGTCGGAACCCGTCGTTCTACCGTCCAAGCTCCCCAATCTCCTGATCAACGGCGCGACGGGCATCGCCGTCGGCATGGCGACCAACATCCCGCCGCACAATCCGGAGGAGATCTGCACGGCGGCGATCCGGCTGCTGGACGGGCTGATGCAGGGCAAGGAGCTCAGCACGCGCGAGCTCTGTCGCACCGTGCGCGGGCCCGATTTCCCGACGGGCGGGCAGATCGTCTCCAGCGCCGAGGAGATCAAGCAGGTCTACGAAACCGGACAGGGAACCATCAAGCTGCGCGGCACCTGGGAAAAGGGGCCGTCGACGCGCGCCAGCAAGAAGATCTTCATCACCAGCGTCCCCTACACGGTCAACAAGTCGACGTTGGTCGAGCGCATCGCGGACGTGGCCACCAGCCGCAAGATGCCGATGCTGCTCGACGTGAAGGACGTGTCCGCCGACGACGTGCGCATCGAGCTCGAGCTGAAGAAGGACGCCGACGAGCACAAGGTGCTTGCGTACCTGTACAAGCAGACGCCGCTGCAGACGAACTTCAACGTGAACCTCACGTGCCTCGTTCCGACGGAGAACCCCGAGGTGGGACGGCCGGAGCGGCTCGATCTGCACGACATACTCTGGCACTTCCTGCACTTCCGCCTGGATGTCGTCACGCGGCGGCTGCGGCACGAGCTCGACGCGCTCGAGCGGCGCATGCACATCCTCGACGGCTTCGTCACCATCTTCGATGCGCTTGACGCGATCCTGCGCCTGATCAGGAAGAGCGACGGCAAGGCCGATGCGGCCAAGCAGATCATGGCGCGCTACAAGCTCGACGCCGAGCAGACCGACGCCATCCTCGAGCTCAAGCTGTATCGCCTCGCGCGGCTGGAAATCCTGGTCATCCAGAAGGAGCTCGCCGACAAGAAGAAGCGCGCCCGCGAGATCCAGAAGCTGCTCGGGGAAGTGGAATCGCGCGGCCGCTGGGGCATCGTCAAGCAGGAGCTCCACGACATCATCGCGGGCTACGGCAAGGCGGACAAGCGCCGCACGGTCATCTCCGCGGTGGAAGACGAGCCGGAGTTCTCGGCGGAGGATTCTGATCGTCGCCGAGGACAACCACGTGCTTCTGACCCGCGACGGCTGGGTGAAACGCCAGAAGGAGATCAAGGACCCGGCCTCCACGCGCCTGCGCGAGGGCGACCAGGTGCTGATTGTGCAGGCGGGCTCCACGCGCGCCACCATCGCGTTCTTCTCGAACTTCGGCACGGCCTACACCTGCCGCATCATCGACGTGCCGGCGACGACCGGTTACGGCGAGCCGATCCAGAAGCTCTTCAAGCTCAAGGACGGCGAGCGCATCGTGGCGGCCTTCTCGCTCGACCCGCGCGTGGTCGGCGACCTCGCCGAGAAGGAGGGCTACTTCCCCGAGACCTACGCCGTGGCGGCGAGCAGCGACGGCTACGCGCTGTGCTTCGGGCTATCGCCCTTCGTGGAGCCTAGCACGCGCGCCGGGCGGCGCTTTGCGCGGCCGAAGAAGGGCGCGGTCATCGTCGGCGTGGACGCCGTCGGCGGCAACGAGGCGCTCATCGCCGTCAGCCGCCAGCGCCGCGCGCTGTTGTGCGAGGTCAGCGAGGTGAACTACCTGTCCGGGCCCGGACGCGGCGTGCTCTTGATGAAGCTCGGCGCGGGCGACACGCTTCTCGGCTTCAAGGCGGCGAGCGACGACCGCGACACGATCGTGGCGCGCACGACGCTCGGCGGCGAGCAGCGCGTGAACACCGCCAAGTACGAGCTCACCAGCCGCGGCGGCCGCGGCCGCGAGGTCATGAAGCGCGGCGCGCTGGTTGAAATCGTGCACGAGACACCACCGCCACCCGAGCCGCTGGAGGAATCATGAAGAACGGAGCGGCCCAATGACGAAGTACACGGCCAAGGACATCACCGTTCTCGAGGGGCTGGATCCGGTGCGCAAGCGGCCGGGCATGTACATCGGCGGCGTGGGTTCCGCGGGGCTCCACCATCTGGTGTGGGAGATCGTCGACAACGGTGTGGACGAGGCCATGAACGGCCACGCCACCGAGGTGACGGTGACGCTGCACAAGGACGGCAAGTCGATCACCGTGACCGACAACGGGCGCGGCATGCCGGTCGACGTGCATCCCCGCTACAAGAAGAGCGCGGTCGAGATCATCTTCGCCACGCTGCACGCGGGCGGGAAGTTCGAGAACTCGAGCTACAAGACCGCGGGCGGCCTGCATGGCGTGGGCGCATCCGTGGTGAACGCGCTTTCGACGAAGCTCGTGGCCACCGTGCGGCGCGACGGGGCGGAGTGGCAGCTGGAGTTCCGGGCGGGCAAGCCGGTCGGCAAGCTGAAGAAGCTGCGCAACGTGCGCGGCTCGGGCACCACGGTCTACTTCCACCCGGACCCGACCATTTTCCCCAAGATCGACTTCAGTGCCGATCTCATCCGCGAGCGGCTGGAGATCACGAGCTACCTGCACAAGGGGCTCAAGGTCAGCTTCACCGACGAATCGAAGGGCGAGCACGTCACCTTCCAGCACGAAAACGGCATCGTCGACTACCTGGACCACATCCTGAAGGAGCGCGCGGCGCGACCCGTGCACGAGGCGCCGTTCTCGCTGTTCCGGGACAACGGCGCGCGCATCGAGGTGGTGTTCCGCTGGACGGAGTCCACCGACGAGCACCTCAGGAGCTACGTCAACGGCATCCCGACGGGTTCCGGCGGCACGCACGAGAACGGCATGCGCGCCGGCATGACCAAGGCGATCCGCAACTACATCGACACGCACAACCTGACGCCGCGCGGCGTGACGCTCACGGCGGACGACATCCGCGAGGGCGTGGTGGGCGTGCTCAGCGTGTTCATCGCGGATCCGCAGTTCCAGGGGCAGACCAAGGACCGGCTGAACAACCCGGAAGTGCAGTCGGTGGTGGACGCTGCGCTGCGCCCGGCCCTGGAGCAGTGGCTGAACGAAAGCCGCTCGGCGGCCGAGCAGATCGTCGGGCGCATCATCCTCGCGGCGCGGGCGCGCGAGGCGTCGCGCGCGGCCTCTGCGTCGGTCACGCGCAAGAGCGCGACCAGCGGGCGGCTCACGCTTCCCGGCAAGCTCAGCGACTGCACGTCGCACGACCGCAACGGCAGCGAGCTGTTCATCGTGGAGGGCGACTCGGCGGGCGGCTCGGCCAAGCAGGGTCGCGATCGCAATCACCAGGCGATCCTGCCGCTCCGCGGCAAGGTGCTGAACACGGAGTCGGTGTCGCTGAACAAGCTGCTGGAGAACAAGGAGCTGGCAGATCTGGTGACGGCGCTCGGCTGCGGCATCGGACAGAGCTTCGACATCTCGAAGCTGCGCTACGACCGCGTCGTGCTCCTCGCCGATGCGGACAGCGATGGGCACCACATCACCACGCTGCTTTTGACGTTCTTCTACCGCCACCTGCCCCAGCTCATCCGCCAGCACAAGGTGTTCGTCGCACTGCCGCCGCTCTACCGCGTCGACATCGGCAAGGAGACCTGGTGGGCGGCCGACGACGCGGATCGCGACCGCATCCTCAAACAGCACCAGAAGGGCAACGCCAAGGCCGAGATCACGCGCTTCAAGGGCCTGGGCGAGATGATGCCCAAGGTGCTCTGGGAAACCACGCTCGACCCGAAGACGCGCCGGCTGATCCGCGTGGAAATCGCCGACAACCTCGAAACGGACCGCATCATCAGCGACCTCATGGGCCGCGACCCCTCCGCCCGCTTCCACTTCATCATGGATCGGGCTGAAGAAGCGCAGGAACTGGACGTTTAGTCGAGATCACACGGATTTCGAGCGGCGACAGTGCGCAGACAGCTATCGGCCAAGCTCAGCGCTCTTCGCCGTCCAGGGCTGCCAGGGCCTCCTCGAGAGCCGGGATAACTGCTCGATCCTTGGGACGATCCGCGGCTCGTTTGCTCACCAGAATGCGTCCAAGCGGCAGGATTCGAACCGGTACTCCTTCGACAACAATCGGTTGCGAGGCGGGGTACTCCTCCTCGAAGCGTCCCAGCCCCGACATGTGGAGAACCACATCGAACCGATCCCCGAGCACGCCACCGAGCTGCGCCGGCATCATTCCGAAGCCCGAAACCCAATGGCCTCCGGCCGCCTCCGCCGCTTGTGCGATGCGCGGGTCGGCGGTGGTCTCGAACCAGAGATCGATATCCACCGTGGTGGTGTTGGCGCCCTGGAGCGCTGCCGCGGTCAGGCCGACGATCATGTAGCGCACCCCCCTCTTGTCGAGCTCGACCAGGAATCGGCGTTCAGCGTCGGTCAGGACGTAGCCGTCCAAGGCCCCTCCTCAAGCGCTCCTCGGGTGCGCGTTTCAGGTTGCAGAGCGCATGATAGACGCCCGACACGTCCATTCCCGGATGCCGCGCGGCAATCATTGTCGCGCGCCGCCAGAGCACTTCGTGCTCGGCGTTCCAGTCGCGTCGTTCCTGGTTCTTGCCGGCATCCATTGCGGGACCCAATGTAGCACTCCCCTCCGCGCCGCGGTCGACCATCGGATCGGAGCCGTCGGGCCGCGGCCCGGCGGAGCCGGACGGGATGCAGGTCGAAGCCGACGCCGCCAGCTTACTTCGGCGTGAGCTTCATCACGGTGCCGGCGTCCGGATCGGTCCAGTAGACGCTGGTGGAGTCGAGAGCGATGTCCTTGGCCGCCTGCCCCGAAATGAGCGTCACGGGCTTGCCGCCCCCGAGCGACATCCGCATGATCGTGTGCGCTCCACTGTTCGCCCAGTAGAGGTGCGACGCGTCGACGGCAATGCGGGTTGGCTGGTCCTGCCCCGACGCAAGCGTGGACGGCGCGGCGCCGCTGACCGGGCTCTTCAAGGTCGTCATGATCGTCCCACCGTCCATGTCGGCCCAGTAGACGTTCGTACCAGCAACGGCGATGCCAAATGGAAAGGCCTGCTTGGAGGCGAGCGGGACCACCGCGCCGCCGTGGATTCCCACCTTGTTGACCGTGTCGGTGCCGCTGTCCGTCCAGTAGGCGCTGCCGGCCGCGTCTGTCGCGATATCCTCGGGCTCGGAGAGCACATTGGAAACCGTCGCGAGCGTGACGGGCGAGCCGCCGTAGAGAGGCGCCTTCATCACCACGGCGCCTCCGGCGATCCTCTGGGCGACCCAGAGGACCGTTTCGCTAAACGTAGCGCTATCGGTGACCACAACGCCGCCTGGATACGGATACCACGCACCGGAAGCGACCGGCACGGGCGGGTTCTTGGCGTCTGTCACCAGGCTCTGGACGCTGCCGCCCGTTCCATAGACCTGGCTCGTCCAGAGCACCCGCGCGCTGCTCAGGGCGATGGCCAGGGGGCCATCCTGCCCCGAGGCGAGCGTGAACGGGGCGCCTCCGTCAAGCCCCACCCTCTTCACGGTGCGCCGGGCGCTCCAGTACACCGAGGTCGAGTTGACCGCGATCCTCAGCGGTACGTCCTGCCCCGATGCGAGCACCACCAGACATCGCCCGGAGGTACACGTCCCGGTGCAGCACACGCCGCCGCAGCGAGTCACGCCGGCGCTGCACGTCCCGCCGGAGCCGCCGCTTCCCGGCGCGCCGCCCGCGGCGGCCTGGCCGCCGGAGCCACCACCCGGCCACGTGCCGCCGGCCGCAGCGGTCCCGCCCGAGCCGCCGCTCTGGCCGGAGCCGGATCCCGTCGATACCGTTCCCCCGCAGGCCACCGAAAGCGCGACCGATAGCGCCGCCGCGGCCAGCGTTCGCGCGTTCATGGGCCTGCTGCGCCGTTGCCGCCGTTGCCGCCGTTGCCGCCGGTAGCGCCGCTGCCGCCGGTGCCCGCGTCGGGGCATTTGAAATAAGGCGCACTGCACGTCGGTTCGACAAAATCCGACGGTCCGCCCCGGCAACTAGTGGTCTGCCACTGCCCGTTTTCATCGAGGATGGCGACGAGCTGGCCCGTCTGGGCGCTGTAGTAGAAGCTCGTGGTGCTCTCTATGTCGCTTGCCGAAAATACGTAGTACTTCCCGCAATTCAATGATGCGCTGGCCCAGGGGGTGCCGGGGGGCATGCCGGGCGGACGTTCCGAGCAGAACGCAGTGACGTCCGATGGCCACGTCATCAAGCAGTGAAGCGATCCCGAAGCGCAGGCTTCGGCCACGCTGTTGGTGCAGGGCGTCCAGGCACATTGAGTGGGGTCGGCGCTCTTCTTGCAGCCGGCGTCCTGCGACGATGCTGTCCCGCCGCAGGCACCGAGCGAGACAGCTGTGGCGATGGCCAAGGCTAGAGAAAATCGTCTTGTCATTGCGGACTCCGCTGCGCGAGGCCCTACCACGCGGCCGCGTCGACGCCAGAACAGGCGGCATAGTTGGTCGACATGCCGACCCAGCCGGAGCCGAACGGATTGTCGACCGCCTCCTGGTACAGCTGGCCGGAGGCTCCGACTCCGGTCATACCGAAGTAGCTATCGCCCCCAGCCCAGGAGCCGACACCGAAGGCGGTGCTGAAGAGCTCGCCCCCGGCCGTAGGCCACTGCGCCGGGGCCCCTGACGTTCTGGTTATCCTTGTTGAGCGGCACGCCGCTCGGGTAGCCCCAGTCCTCGGTTGCGGTATCGCCCCAGGGCGTGAAGTGCCGGAGGTGCCCGCCGCACGCAGTAAAGAAATAGTCCTGATGGAAGGTCGACGACATGACGCACTGGCCCGCATGGCAAACCCCAAGCAGCCGTTGCAGCCCGGAAGCGGCACGTCTGGCGGCATGGCGATCACGATGATCCCGTCATCCACCGGGTTGAAGAAGTTCTCGGCCCGGGCGATCTCCGCCTGGAAGTCGGACCGCGTCGGGTAGCAGACGCCGTGGTTGTTGTTTCCGGCCGGATTGCATAGCCCCGACGCGCACTGCGAGTTGCTGGTACACGGCCCGGGCAGCGCCGTGCAGCAGTAGAGCTAGGCGCGCGCCGAGCGGAACTCGGCAATCAGGTCGTCGGCGGCGCTGTAGGGGTCGATCTCGCGCGCCTCCACCCGCCGGGCGGCGTCGTCGATCGCAGGACCGAGCTCGGCCACGGCTTCCTCCATCAGCGCGTCGCGCAACGAGGCCGCCATCTGCTCCCTCTGCCGCTCGATGCGGCGCGCACGACCGGCCTCGGTGCCGTCGAGCCACGCCCGGTGTGCCGACAGCCGCGCGAGGAGCTCGCTCGTGCCGTGATCGCGCGTGGCGATGCACTCGACGATGGGCGGCCGCCACGGCCCCTGGACCGGCGCGGCGCCGGCCTCGGGCTGCTTCGGCACCCGCACGGCGGCCGCGGAGTGACCGCGCTTGCCCGCCACCGACACCGACCCGAGCAGGTTCTCGCCGAGCGCGATCATCAGCTCGAGGTCGCGGACCGTAGACTCGACGCCTTCGCGATCCGCCTTGTTGACGGCGAACACGTCTGCGCACTCGAGAATCCCGGCCTTGATCGCCTGCACGTCGTCGCCCATGCCCGGCGCCATCACCACCAGGGTGGTGTGCGCGGCGCGCGTGACCTCGAGCTCGTCCTGGCCGACGCCGACCGTCTCGACGATGACGACGCCGGCGCCCCAGGCGTCGAGCACGCGCGCCAGATCCGCCGCGGATCGCGACAGGCCTCCCAGCGCACCGCGCGTGGCCACCGAACGGATGAAGACCTCCGGATCCTCGAAGTGCTGCTGCATGCGGATGCGGTCGCCGAGTATCGCGCCGCCCGTGAAGGGGCTGGTCGGATCGACCGCCACCACGCCGACGCGCATCTTGTCGAGCCGGAAACGCTGGACCAGCCGATCGGTGAGCGTGCTCTTGCCGGCGCCCGGGTTGCCGGTAATGCCCAGCACCCAGGCGGAGCCCGTGCCCGGGTAGAGCTCCTTGAGGATCTCGCGGTGGCCGTCGACGCGGTCGTCCACCATCCGGCACACGCGCGCCGTGGCCCGGACCTCGCCGTCGAGAACGCGCCTGGTCAGCTCGAGCACTGCTGGAACGTCCGACCAATCGGCCGCGCTGTCAACGCTACTTCTTCGCGCGGCGCTCGGCGACGACCCGCTCGACCGTGCGCGTGCTCATCGTTCCGGCGCGGAACTCGTCGTCGTCCAGCAAGCGCTTCTGGAAATCGATGTTCGTGCGGATCCCGCCCACGATGAACTCGTCCAGCGCCCGGCGCATGCGCTTGATGGCCACCTCGCGGCTCTGCGCGTGCACGATGAGCTTGGCCAGCAGCGAGTCGTAGCACGCGGGCACCGTCCAGCCGCCGTAGACGCCTGAGTCGACACGGACGCCGGCTCCGCCCGCGGGGTGGTACTCGGTGATGAGCCCGGGCCACGGCACGAACGTCTCCGGATCTTCCGCCATGATGCGGCACTCGATGGCGTGGCCGCGGAACTTCCAGGGCCGCGTGTCGGGCAGGTTCAGCTTCTCCCCGGCAGCCACGCGAATCTGCTCTACGACCAGATCCAGGTCGGTGACCATCTCGGTGACGGGATGCTCGACCTGGAGGCGGGTGTTCATCTCGAGGAAGTAGAGGTTCCGGTCCTCATCCATGAGGAACTCGAGCGTACCGAGCGACGTGTAGCCGCTCTCGCGGATCGCGTGGCGGATGAGCTCGCCCATCTTCGCGCGCAGCTCGTCGGTCATCGCGGGGCTGGGCGACTCTTCGACCAGCTTCTGGTGGCGGCGCTGCAGCGAGCACTCGCGCTCGCCGAGCGTCCAGACCTGCCCGTGATCGTCGGCCAGCGCCTGGAACTCGATGTGACGCGGCCGCTCCACGAAACGCTCCAGGTACAGCTCGGCGCTGTTGAAGCTGCTCATCGCCTCGGCGGTCGCCGACTCGAAGGCCCGCCTCACCTCTTCCCTCGAACGGACAACGCGCATCCCACGGCCGCCGCCGCCGCCGCGCGCCTTGAACATCACCGGGTAGCCGATGCGCTTCGCTTCCGACTCCGCGTGCTCGTGGCTCTCCAGTGCCTCGCTGCCGGGCAGAAGCGGCAGATTGAAGCGCTCGGCCTGGTGGCGCGCCTTGATCTTGTCGCCCCAGGCGCTCATCGCGTCGGGGCGCGGGCCGATGAAGCAGAGCCCGCACCGCTCCACCACCTGCGCGAACTCGGCGTTCTCGCTCAAGAAGCCGTAGCCGGGATGGATGGCGTCCGCCGCGGTGATCTCCGCGGCGCTGATGATCGCGGGGATGTTGAGGTAGCTCTTGCCGGGCGCAGGAGGACCGATACAGATCGCCTCGTCGGCGAAGCGCACATGCAGGGCCGCCGAGTCGGCTTCCGAGTGCACGGCGACGGTCGCAATGCCGAGCTCGCGGCAGGCGCGAATGATGCGCATCGCGATTTCGCCGCGGTTGGCGATCAGGACCTTGGAGAACACCGGAAAGGCTCCCTGGGCTGTGCGTCGGCGTTGGCCGGACTCAAGCTGTTTTCAGCTTGAAGAGCTTCTGGCCGAACTCCACGCTCTCGCCGTTTTCGACGAGGATCTCGAGGACCGTGCCGTCCTGTTCCGACTCGATCTCGTTCATCAGCTTCATCGCCTCGACGATGCACAGCGTGTGGCCCTTCTTGATGGCGGTGCCCACCTCGCAGAACGGCTCCGCCTCCGGCGACGGCGCGCGATAGAAGGTGCCGACAAAGGGCGAGGTGACGAACACGACGCCGGGCTCTTCTTCCGGCGCGTCCGCCGCCTGCGCCGCGAGGGCCGTCGCCTGCACCGGGTGCACGGCCTGCACGCCCGGTACAACCTGCGCGACGGTGTGCCCGACCTTGAGGCGCATCCGGTACTTGTCGTCCTGGTATTCGAACTCGCTGACGCCGCCATCCTCCAGCGTGCGGAGCAGGCTCTTCAGCTGCTTGAGCGTGATCTCCATCGTATTCCTGGGCCCCTCTGGAAGCCGGGACGCTACTAGCTCGCTCCGGGCTTCACAACATGCATGAGGCGCGAATATTCGTTCGCGCTGGCTCAACCAGTCCGCAGCCGAGCGAGCAATCCCTGCAGCGCCAGCGAGTAGGAATCGGGGCCGAATCCAGCGACGCGCCCCACGCACGCGGGCGCGATGCGCGAGCGGCGGCGGAAGGGCTCCCGGGCGTCGGGATTGGACAGGTGGACCTCGATCGCCGGCAGCCCGGCACCACGCAGTGCGTCGTAGAGCGCGTACGACGTGTGCGTGAACGCGCCGGGATTGATCAGGATCCCGGCGTAGCCCTCGTCGCACGCCTCGCCAATCCAGTCGATCAATGCGCCCTCGTGGTTGCTCTGGCGGCAGTCGACCTCGACTTCCGCCGAGAGCGCCAGTCGGGTGAGATTCTGGTGGATCTGCTGGAGCGTCAGCTTGCCGTAGATATGCGGCTCACGCCGGCCCAACCGATCGAGATTGGGCCCGCTCAGCACCATGATGCGAAGCCGGTCGCGCTTCGCCGCCCGGCTGCCTGCGCCCGCCGTCCCGGTGCGGCGCCGCGGCACCTTCACACGCGCTGCGCGCGGCGCTTTCGGCCGCGCCTTGACCTTGGCGATCGGCTTCTGCTTTGAACTGGCCAAGGGCCGGCTCAGGCCAGCTCGTCAACGAGCTTCGGCGCCGTGACGCGGAGCATGAAGCGCCCTTTGCCGAAGTTTCCATCGGGAGACATCGTCAGAGCGAGGAAGTAGTTGTCGTTGATGATGCGGATCAGCGTCACCATCTTCTCGCTCTTGAAAGCGACCTCGCGGGTCTCGCCCGCCTCGAGCATCTCCGTCGCGCGCTGGATGGCCTTGACCACCACGCTGACCTCGGCGCCCACCGCCTCGATGTCGAACTGCGCATTTTCCGTCGCGTAGCTCTCGACCGGTATGCCCTCGAAATCCATGAGGAGTCCGGCCAGGCCCCCGTCCGTCCCGTCCACGACGCCCTGGAGCGCTTCCTTGAACATGTTGCCAGGTTAGCCGGTTTGGCCGCGCGGGTGAATGTTATCGCCGGAAGCGGGCATTTCCCGGCCATGCGGCCGAGATCCAGATAAGCTGACTTCGAGGGTTGCACCCGGGCGCCGACTGGGTGATGGCCTCCAGGGAGATCTACCTTCGACCGACCTTGACCCCCTGCGCGGCGAACGGCTACCTTCGCGCTCGCCCTAGCAGGCACGGACGTCAAAGCCCCCAAAGGTAGGTAGTCGAGACCCAATGCGTGCGCGAGCGGGGGACCCGCCCCGCACAATGACACAGAAGATCCTCGCCGGCCGAGCCGACGATCCGAACCTCGACGGGGATCTCGTCAGGGTCAAGGTCGATCAGGTCATCCTGACGCGGCAGCCGAACCGGGTCCTGGGCGAGGCACTCCAGCTGGGGATGAAGAAGTCCGCAGTCGAGGTAGCTATTGCCTACGACACGCGGTGCATCACCGACGGAGCGCCTGTCGAGTCCAGTCCCGGCGCGCCTGAAAACGTCTCGCGCGAGGTGCTTCAGCAAGGCGTGCTGATCGCGCGGCCCGGAATCGGGTTTCCGGCGGCGGTGCATCTGGAGCGCTTCGGCAGCCCGGCGCGCCTGGCGCTCACCGACGAACCCCGCATGGGCTCGGTGGGCGGCTCGGGCATGCTCACGCTGGTCGCCTCGCCCTCGCAGCTGGCGGAGGCGCTCGCCCACGGCACGTTCTGGGTGCGGCCTCCGCGCAGCATCCAGGTGCTGCTGTCGGGGCGCGTGCGGCCGTTCGTGTGCGTGCGCGACGTGGCGCTGGAGCTGATCCGCCGCGAGCTGGGCGACGTCATCCGGCGAGTGGACGACGAGTTCCACGCACCCGTGGTCGTCGAGTTCGCCGGCCCGAGCGCGCGGCTGCTGTCGGTGGCGGATCGCGCGGTGCTGTGCGCGCTCGCGCCCCAGCTCGGCGCCGCGGCGGCGGTGTTCGTCAGCGACGAGAAGACCGAGGTGTACCTGCGCGACCAGCGCCGCTCCAAGGCGCATCGCAGCCTGGTGCCGGACGCCGGCGCGCCCTGCGACGACGTGATCAGCGTGGATCTGTCGGCGGTAGATCCGCTGGTTCTCGACGAGGAAGGCGTGGTGCGTCCCGTGCGCGAGCTCGCCGGCAAGCCGGTGCACCAGGTCGTGCTGGGCGGGGATTCGGGCGCGTCGCTCCGCGATCTGCTCGCAGCGGCGGCACTGCTCAAGAGCAAGCGCGTCCCGCCAAAGCTCGATCTGCTCGTCGCGCCGCCGTCGCGGCAGGCGCTCGAGGTGCTGGCCCAGTCGGGTGCGCTCGTCGATCTAATCGCGACGGGCGCGCGGCTCGTGGAACCGGATCACCGTCTGGTCACCGGCGCGCTGTATCCACCGGCGCCCGGCGGCGTTTCGATGCGCACCTTCGACCCGGAACCAGGCACGCCGGCCAAGCGCCGCTTCGTCGTCGCCTCCGCCGAGACGCTGGCGTACGCTGTCGCATCGGGTCAAGTCGGCGATCCGCGCTCCTTCAAGCGACCGGTGCGCGTCACCGTTCCCCGCACGCTGCCGACCGACGACGTGCTGATCCTGCGCAAGGGCAAGGGCAAGAGCAAACCGGACGACTCCGCCAAGGTGCCGCCGGCCGCGCCGCCCGTTCCCGAGGCGTGGAAGAAGGCGACGACCCTGACGCTGGTGCCCGAGCGGCGCGAGCCAGGCGAGCCGAGCGCGCTGCTGCTCGACTCGCTGGACGACGTGCGCTGGGCCGCGCGGCACGCGGCAACGCTGACGCCCAATCTGCGTGCGGTGATCGCGCCGTACATCCCCAGCGGCACCGTGGGTGTTTTCGCGGGGCTCGGCATTCTGGCGCTCACCGGCGACCCGGGCGCGCTCGACAAGCTGCGCGGACAGCGCTCGCTCGGGCTGCCCGCTCCGGAGAAATGGGACGGCCAGGAGACGATCACGGCATCGGCCGGGAGCTCCAAGGTCGCTCTGCGCTGGGCCGCCGTCGGCCCCGAGCGGAACTGGACCGCCGCCGGAACGGCTCGGTCGCCCGCCGCGCGCTCGCGCTCGTAGCGATCTGTCGCCACTTTTGCCGAGCTGATCTATCGTCGGCGCACCATGCGGACGCTGGCGTGTGTTGGGGCCCTGGCTTTGCTTCTGGCCGCGCGGAGCGCGGTGGCGGGACCGGCGGACGCCGCGTCCGATTCCGGAGACGCGGCCGCGGCCAGCTCCGCGGACGACTCCGCAAGCTCCGCCTCCGCGGACGACTCCGCCAAGGCCGGATCGAAGGACGACGCGACCAGGTCCGGCTCTGCAGATGAAGCGAAGCCGGAAGACGCCGCGAAGAAGGAAGAGTCCCCCGCCTACGGCCACGGGCGGCAGTTCCACCTGCGCGCCGGCATCGTCGGCGGCTACAACATGGTGTTCCGCTACGACGCCTCGCCCTTCTGCGTCAAACCGGACCCCAGCAAAGCGACCAAAGACCAGCAGAAGTTCTGCGGCCACGAAGCGCCCTTCGGCGTCGACCTCGGCCTCGGCTTCGCGCCCCTGGATGCCGTGGAGCTGTTCCTCTGGGGGCGCTTTGGTTTCACCAGGGAAGCCGAGACGGACACCGCGCCGCTGATCGTCGTCGGTGCCGGAGCGCGCCTGTATACGATGAGCGACTCGGCGTTCAAGGTCTTCATCGAGCCGGCGGCGGGCTTCGAGCTCGAAGGCGGAGGCACCACGGAAAAGTGGCAGCAGACGTACGCGAACTACAAGCCGCAGTACAAGAAGGACTTCATCTTCCACGTCGCGGCCGGGCCCCAGTACGACTTCGCCAAGAACGTCGGCATCTACCTCGACGCGGGCTTGACCGTCGGCATCCTGCGCTCCATCCACAGCGAGATGGAGCTCAACCTGGGCGTACAGGCCCGCTTCCCGTGATCCCGCCTGGAAGACCATGACCGACCGGCCCTTTCGCATCCTCGGCGTGCAGCAGATCGCCATCGGCGCGGCGGACAAGTCCGCGCTGCAGAAGCTGTGGCTCGAGCTGCTCGGCCTGGAGAAGGTAGGCGACTACAAGAGCGAGAAGGACAACGTCGACGAGGACATCGCGGTGGCCGGAGGCGGCCCCCTGCGCGTGGAAGTCGACCTGATGCAGCCGCTCGACCGAGAAGGCCGCCCGCGCGTCCACGAGCCGGCGCTGAACCACGTCGGACTCTGGGTCGATGACCTGCCGCGCGCCGTGGAATGGCTTGGCGCACAGGGCGTACGCTTCACCCCCGGCGGCATCCGCAAGGGAGCCGCCGGTCACGACGTCTGCTTCATCCACCCGAAGGGCAACGCAGAGTCGCCCATCGGCGGAGCCGGCGTACTGATCGAGCTCGTGCAGGCGCCCGCAGACGTGATCGCGGCGTTCGACGCCGCGAGGTAGTCGCCGTTCTGCGCGGGGCAGAGGTCAGGCGCCTCACCACGTTGGGGAATTGCAGAGGAAGATCGGAAGGTCGGAGGGGGGGTTGGGGTCGAACGGTGTGGCGGCTCGGCGCGGCTAATCCAGCGGGTGCGCGTCGCTGGGCTTCCACATTGTCCACTGTGGGCCTCGAACGGTCGGAAAACCCGACATATCGGCCCCGTCAGACCGCCGACGGGCAAGAACTGTCGGCTTTGCCGACCGAAACGGTCCGACAGGAGCCCTGATGGAAACGGGAGCCGTCGAGCGCGTGCAGCCGCGCCACGACGCATGTCGGCGTAGCCGTCGCCCTCGGCAACAGCGCCGACTGCGCGCGTGCGTGCGTGCGACAACGCCTGTGGAAAGTCCCACGGCGCCCTTTGCGTGAAGCCCCACAGCCCAGGCCGCGCCGCAACGGATTCACTCGTCGAGCAGCTCGAGCAAGCGCCGCGCACCCTCGGTGGGCGTGATGCGGCCTTTGTCGAACGTCGTCGCGGACCTGGGGCAGGAGCTTCTGCACGTCTTGTCGGGCGAAGAAGCGCTGTTCGAGGCCGTCGTGGAGCATGCTGGTGAGCCAGGCTTCGCGCTGTTCGGCGCGGCGGCGGTCGAGCAGGCCGTGCTGTTCGAGATGCGTCCGGTGTTCGAGCACGAGCTCCTGCACCCTGTCCATGCCGCGCTCCTCGAGCGCGCTCACGGTGGTGACTGGCGGCGTCCAGCCCTCGGTCGGCGAGCGCAGCAGCGACAGTGCGCTCTTGAGCTGCGCCGCGGCGCGACCGGCGGCGGCGACGTTGTCGCCGTCGGCCTTGTTGATGGCCAGGATGTCCGCCAGCTCGACGATACCGCGCTTGATGCCCTGCAGCTCGTCCCCCGCGCCGGCCAGCATCAGGAGCAGGAAGCAGTCGACCATGGACGCCACGGTGTACTCGGACTGCCCGACGCCCACCGTCTCGACGATGACCGTGTCGTAGCCTGCCGCTTCGCACACGAGCATCGCCTCGCGCGTGCGGCGCGCCACGCCGCCCAGCGATCCCGCCGACGGGCTCGGGCGGATGAACGCCTGCTCGCTCGCAGCCAGGCGCGGCATGCGCGTCTTGTCGCCCAGGATGCTGCCGCCGGAGATCGAGCTCGACGGATCGACAGCGAGCACGGCGACGCGATGCCCCTGGCTGATCAAGTACAGGCCGAACGCCTCGATGAACGTGCTCTTGCCGACGCCCGGCACACCGCTGATGCCGATGCGGAGCGCTTTGCCCGTGTGGGGCAACAGCTCCTGCAGCAGCTGCCGCGCCTCGGCCTGGTGATCGGCCCGCGTGCTCTCGACGAGCGTGATCGCCTTGGCCAGCGCGCGGCGCTGGCCGCCGAGCACGTCGCTGGCGAGCGGGCTATCGGTGGGCGGGGTCACGGGCTCGATCCTGGCTTCGACCCCCAATCGAGCACAAGTTCCGCGCCCGGAAAAGCTACGCGGGCGCTGCCACGGTGCCGTCCGTCCCCTCGACGCCGACCAGCCCGCTCTTTTCCATCCACCAGAGCAGTCCCACCAACAGAGCGCGCCGATCGTCGACAAATGACGGCTTCTTCCGCTCGAAAGCGTGCCCCACGAACTGGAATGTCCAGCCCACCGTGAACATGCCGGCCGCGAGCGGCAGACCGACGACGGTCGCTCCGACGGGCAACGAGCTGGCGATGAGCGGGATGCCGATGCTGTGGCACTTCTGGTTCACGGCGTTTTCGTGATCGGCCTTGTAGCTCTGCATCAGCCGCGTCCACGTCTCGTCGAGCTTGATCTTCATTTTCCTTCTCCTGGCCGGGCAACAGCGAGCACGGCGTTGATGAGCGCGCTTGTGAAGCGTTCGTCGGGGACAACCCCGGCGCCCAGCACGTGCGCGTGCACGGCGCCTTCGATCATCGAGAACAGCACGAAAGCCGTCGCCTCCGTGTCGCCTGGGAACTCCCAGCTCTCGAGCAGCGCGGCGATGCGGCGCACCAGCGACAGCTCGGCCGCAGAGGTCAGCTCGTCCAGCTCGCGATCCACGTGGCGGCGCTCGGTCAGCACCGCGTGCAGCCCCGGATCCTCGCGGTGGTAGTCGACGACGAGGTCGATCATGGCGCGCACGCGATCCGGCGCACTGCCGCGCGGGGTCTCGACCAGGGCGAGCGCGCGATCGCCGATCGCCCGCAGCCGCTCCTCGGCAAGCTCGCGCAAGAGGGCGTCCTTGTCGGTGAAGTACTGGTAGAAGCTGCCGGTCGCGACGCCGGCTCGCCGCGCGATCGATCGCGCCGTAGCGCCGGCGTGACCGTGCTTGCTGAACTCGCGGCGCCCTGCGTCGCTCAGGCGCGCGCGTGTGCGGACGGCGCGGGACTGCGACGGCTGGCGCACCTCCCGCCGGACTTCCTGAACGGCAACCATGGGCGAAGCGTACAGAATCTGAAACCGAGGTCAAGTTCATATATCAGGTTCCCGAGATCACGGGACTTCTGGAGCGTTCGAGCCGTGCGCTCTGAAACCCTCGGCGGCTTGTGGCCGTAAGCTGCGTGCACGCCCGCGCCACCCCCCACCCGAGAGGAGATCCGCGATGAGCGACCATTACTACGATGCCCGGGACCTGAAGCGCTTCGGCGAGATCGGCGAGAACGTCCCCGGGCTTGCCAGGAAGTTCTTCGACTGGTACGGCGCGGTCTTTGCCGATGGCGCGCTGAGCGCACGGGAAAAGTCGCTGATCGCGCTGGCCGTGGCGCACGCGGTGCAATGCCCCTACTGCATCGACGCCTACTCCGAAGACGCGCTGGAGAAAGGCGCAGACGTGGACCAGATGACCGAGGCGGTGCACGTCGCCGCGGCCATCCGCGGCGGCGCTTCGCTGGTGCACGGCGTGCAGATGCTGAACCACGCCAAGAAGCTCGGGATGTGATGGGCGCTGCCGCCAGGACCCTGCCCACGCTCGCGTCGCGCGGCTCGCCGCTCGCAGCGCCGGCAGAGCAGCTCGCGTCGCTCCACGGCGTAGAGCTCGAGCGCGAATTCGACGCCGCGCTCGACGATGCCGGTCTCTGGCCGCTGCGACCGACCACGATCGAGATACTGCAGCTCAACGTCGGCAAGCTGTGCAACCAGACCTGCCGCCATTGCCACGTGGATGCCGGCCCCGATCGCCGCGAGGTGATGAGCCGCGAGACGATGGAGCTGTGCCTCCGGGCGCTGGAGCACTCGGCGATTCCCGTCGTGGACATCACGGGCGGCGCGCCGGAGCTGAACCCGGACTTCCGCTTCCTGGTCGAGCGCGTGCGCGCTCTCGACCGCCACGTGATGCATCGCTGCAACCTGACCATCCTCGAGACGCCGTCGCAGCGCGATCTGCCGGAGTTCTTCGCAGAGCAGGGCGTGGAAGTCGTGTGCTCGCTGCCGCACTACCGCGGGCTCGGCACCGACCGTCAGCGTGGGCGCGGCGTGTACGACAAGTCGATCGCGGCGCTGAAGCGGCTGAACGCCGCCGGCTATGGCCAGCACGATCCCGAGCGCCGGCTGGTGCTCGTCACCAATCCGGTCGGCGCGTTCCTGCCCGCGGGGCAGGCGTCGCTCGAGCGCGAGTGGAAGCGCGAGCTCGAACGGCTGCACGGCGTCCGCTTCGACGCGCTCTACACCATCACGAACATGCCCATCAGCCGCTACCTGGAGTGGCTGATCGAGTCGGACAATCTCGAGGGCTACCTGGAGCGGCTGGTAACGGCGTTCAACCCTGCCGCAGCCGCGGGCGTGATGTGCCGCGACACGCTCAGCGTCGGCTGGGACGGCCGCCTCTACGACTGCGACTTCAACCAGATGCTCGACATGGGGCTCGAACCCGGCGCCCCGCAGCACATCCGCGACTTCGACCTGGAGGGGCTCGCGGCGCGCCGCATCCGCGTGGATCGCCACTGCTTCGGTTGCACCGCCGGAGCCGGATCGAGCTGCGGCGGCGCTACGACATAGCCCTTGCTGGGCGCGTCGGGCCGGGGCACGATCGGTACGCGGTGACAGGTGGCGTACCGCTTCAGGTGCGTGTGGAGCGCAAGCATCTCTCCAGGCAGCATTCACCTTCCGGGGCGCGGGAGCTCGACTACCAGGCGCACGTCAGCGAGCTCGCGCGGGCGCGGGTCCGCCCGCTCGGCCTGGTACTGGCGCTGATCATCGTCCTCGACGGCGTCTACGAGGCGTTCACCCGACCCGACACGTTTGCGCACACGTACTGGACGCGCATCGCCGCGTTCGTCGCCTGTGCATCGGTGTACGTGATATTGCGCAAGCCGCGATCGCAGCGGCTGATTCTCGCACTGGTCACCCTGGTGGTGCTCGTCATGGCGATCGACATCGAGGAAGCTTCGGTGACGGCGGCCGGGCATGGCTCGGCGTTCTTCACGGGGCTGGCGCTGGTGGTCGCCGCGACCGGCCTGCTGTTTCCCATCGAAGTCGGAGCGACGCTGCTCTTGTCGGCCATGGTCTGGGTCGTGTTCCTGGTGCCGCTGGTTCTGGGCGCCGAGCACCTGGACCCGCACCTCGCCGGCGACCAGGCCTTCTTCCTGCTCTGCGCGACGATCATCGCAGCCGTGGGCAGCCGCATGTCGAGCAAGCTCCGGCGCAGCGAATTCTTCGGGCGCGAGGCGCTCAAGGACGAGAAGGAGCGCTCGGAGCAGTTGCTCCTGAACATCCTGCCCCGACCGATCGCCGAGCGCCTCGAGCGCGGCGAGCGCACCATTGCCGACCGCGTCGAGGACGCCAGCGTGCTGTTCGCCGACATCGTCGGCTTCACGCCGCTCAGCGAAACCATGACGCCGGAACAACTGGTAGCGGTGCTCGACGACATCTTCTCGGAATTCGACAAGAGCGCCGTGCGCCGGGGGCTCGAGAAGATCAAGACCATCGGAGACGCGTACATGGTCGCATCCGGGCTCCTCGTACCGCGCGGCGACCACCTGGAGGCGATCGCCGACATGGCCCTCGACATGCGCGCCGCCGTCGAGGCAGTGAACCAGCGTCGCGGTCTATCCCTGGCGATGCGCATCGGCATCCACACCGGGCCGGTCGTGGCCGGCGTCATCGGCACCAGCAAGTTCAGCTACGACGTGTGGGGCGACACCGTGAACACGGCGAGCCGCATGGAGTCGCACAGCAGCGCCGGCGAGATCCAGGTCACGGCGGACGTGCGCCAGCGACTCGAGAACGACTACGATTTTTCCGAACCGCGCAGCGTGAACGTGAAAGGCAAAGGGACGCTCGTCACGAGCTATCTGCGCGGCAGGAAGCCCGCAGCGTGACCACGGCCGCCTATTCGGCCGCCTTCTTCCCGCCGATCACGTCCAGCACGCGGCGCGCCGCCTCGGGGATGGGCGTGCCTGGACCGAACACGGCGGAAACGCCGGCCTTTTCGAGCGCCGGGTAGTCGCGCGGCGGGATCACGCCGCCGCACACGACCTTGATGTCGTGCGCGCCGAGCTTGTCGAGCTCCGCGAGCAGCGCGGGCACCAGCGTGCTGTGACCCGCGGCCTGGGTGGAGACGCCGATCACGTGTACGTCGTTTTCCAGTGCCTGGCGCGCCGCCTCGGCAGGCGTCTGGAACAGCGGCCCCACGTCCACGTCGAAGCCGAGGTCGGCAAACGCCGTGGCGATCACCTTGGCGCCGCGGTCGTGCCCGTCCTGTCCCATCTTCACCACCAGCATGCGCGGGCGCCGGCCCTCTTTCCTGGCAAACGCTTCCACGTCGCGCTGGATGCCCTTCCAGGCGTCGTCGTCCGAATAGAAGCTGCCGTACACGCCTGAGATGCTCTTCGTCTCGGCCTGGTGGCGGCCGAACGCCTCTTCCAGTGCGTCGGAGATCTCGCCGACGCTGGCGCGGGCGCGGGCGGCGTCGATCGACAGCGCGAGCAGGTTGTCCTCCCCGCTTTCCCCCGCGCGCGTGAGCGCCGCGAGCGCGGCTTCGACCTTCGACGCGTCGCGCTCCTTCTTGACCTTCTCGAGCCGCGCGATCTGCGCCTCGCGTACCGCGGTGTTGTCCACGACCCGCACGTCGATGGGCTCCTCGCGCTCGACCTGGAAGCGGTTCACGCCGACGATCACGTCGAGCCCGCGGTCGATGCGCGCCTGGCGGCGGGCAGCGGCCTCCTCGATGCGCAGCTTGGGCATGCCGGTCTCCACGGCGCGCGTCATCCCGCCCATCTCCTCGACTTCCTCGATGATGCCCAGCGCCTTCTGCGCCAGGGCATGCGTGAGCGACTCCATGAAGTACGAACCGCCGAAGGGGTCGACCGCGTGGGTGATGCCGCTCTCGTGCGCGAGGATGAGCTGCGTGTTGCGCGCGATGCGCGCCGAGAAGTCCGTCGGCAGCGCCACGGCTTCGTCGAAGGCGTTGGTGTGCAGACTCTGGGTGCCGCCGAGCGTGGCGGCCATGGCCTCGATGGTAGTGCGCACCACGTTGTTGTACGGGTCCTGCTCCGTCAGGCTCACGCCGGAGGTCTGGCAGTGCGTGCGCAGCAGCATGGAGCGCGGGTCTTTCGGCTCGAAACGCTGCTTCATGAGCGTCGCCCAGAGCAGCCGTGCCGCGCGCAGCTTGGCCACCTCCATGAAGAAGTTCATGCCGATCGCAAAGAAGAACGACAGGCGCGGCGCGAAGGCGTCGATGTCGAGCCCCTTGTCGAGCGCCGCACGCACGTACTCGAGACCGTCCGCGATCGTGAACGCGAGCTCCAGATCCGCCGTCGCCCCTGCCTCCTGCATGTGGTAGCCGGAGATGGAGATCGAGTTGAAGCGCGGCATGTGCTGGCTCGTGTACTCGATGATGTCGCTCACGATCCGCATCGAGGGCTTCGGCGGATAGATGTACGTGTTGCGGACCATGAACTCCTTGAGGATGTCGTTCTGGATGGTCCCCGTGAGGTCCGCCTGCTTGGCGCCCTGCTCCTCGGCCGCGACGACGTAGCTCGCCATCACCGGCAAGACGGCGCCGTTCATCGTCATCGATACGCTCATCTTCTCGAGCGGGATGCCATCGAAGAGGATCTTCATGTCCTCGACCGAGTCGATCGCGACGCCGGCCTTGCCCACGTCGCCGATCACGCGAGGATGGTCGCTGTCGTAGCCGCGGTGCGTTGCAAGATCGAAGGCGACGCTCAGGCCCTTCTGTCCGCCGGCGAGATTCCGTCGATAGAAAGCGTTCGACTCCTCGGCGGTGGAGAAACCGGCGTACTGGCGGACGGTCCAGGGCCGGCCCGCGTACATCGTCGCCTTGGGCCCCCGCACGAAGGGATACGCGCCCGGAATGCTGTCGATGAATTCGAGATCGGCAACGTCGGCGCGCGTGTACAGCGGCTTCACGTCGATGCCCTCGGGCGTGTGCCAGACGAGCCCGGCCGGATCGCCGCCTTTCTGCTCCTTGTGCGCGAGCTTCGTCCAGAGATCGAGGTCGGCCTTCCCGTCGGTCATCACGCTGGCTCCATAGCACCTGGGCGCCGGATCAGCCGGATCCGGACTGCTTCTTGCGGCGGAGGATCAGCTCCAGTGCCTCGCCCGCCGCTTTCGCGAGGCGGTCCGCACGACCGGTGGCCTCGAACGAGCTGGCGAATCCCGCCGCGACCACCATCAGCACGCTGCGTCCGGAGACAATGACCGGAACGACGTAGATCTCGCTGCTGTCGCCCAGGAGCTCGAACAGCTCCGCGTGGACCGGCGTGAGCGGCAGAGGTCCGAGGTAGAAGCCGGCTTCGACGGCCTGCGACAGCACGCTGGTCGAAGCAGCCGGAATACGCAGCGCTCGGATGCGCTGGGGCGACGCGACGTTGCCGGTCCGGCCGTCGTAGCTCGCGCCGCGCGTGGCCAGCACCACGACGCGCTGGGCCACCGTGGCCATGCCCCCCACCAGCCGGCGCGCCACCGCGTCCGGCGAGTCCGCCTCCGCCAGCGCGATCAGCGACAGTCCGAAATCGTCCTGCGCGCGCAGCGAAGCGTCGCTCTCCGGAACGTCGTCGTTGGGGGGCGGCGCCTTCGAACGAAACAGGCCGATCACCGGATCGCCGGCTTCGTCCTGCATCACCTCGATGGCGGGAGTAGCCGCCTCGCCGACGCCGGGATTGGTCTTGCCACGCCGCGGCCAGCGACCGTTCGAAATGGAGCGTCGGACCAGCGGGATCGGCGGTTCGCTTCCGCGCGCTTCCGGCGGTCGCGATTCGGGGGCGCGCGGCGGCGGTTCGGACTTGCTGAGCCCGCGCGGCTGCGTTCTCGTGCGCTTCCTGCCGTCGCTAGCCACGGCGCGCATGCCGAAAGCCGGGGTGCCTTCGCGAGGTACGGTACGGGGCGCCGGCACGACCTGGGGCGCGATGGGCATGTCCGGCAGATTCTCGAGCGCAGCCAGCAATTCGGCCAGCGGCGCCCGGAGGATGCGCACGGGCGCGCCCAGGTGGAACACGAACTCGGCCGCGACGTGATCGTCGAGCGGGTCGACCACGGCTACATCGACGGTGCTGGTGCGCGCATCCTGGCGCACGGGTACCGCGAGCAGATGCGAGCAGAGACCGATCGGCAGGAGCGCGACCAGCTCGGGGACGGCGCGCACGGTACGGATGACGGGCGTGGAAGACCGGGCCAGCTCGCGCTCGAGGAGCTGGGCGAGGACCGGACCCCGCTCGGCGAATGCGAGCGGAAACGCGACACCACGCTGCATCGAGTCGAGCAAGGCGGCCTCCACGTCCGCCTCGGGAACGACACCGCTGCGGAGAAGCCGTATCGGTAGGTCCAGGCTCACGGACGGCATGGTTATCCGGAGCACGAGCCGCTGCAACCAGATGCCTGCCGGCGAGCGAAAGCGAGCCCGCGATGAGCGCAAGGCAATCGCGTCGGGGTGCTCGAGGGGCGGTGAGCCCCCTCGAGGAGGATCCCGGTGGGGCCGGGTGGGCGGGAGGCGACTCTCGCTACTGCTGCTTGAACTGGAAGACGACCTCGGTCTGGCGCACCAGCCCCAGCTCGTCCCGCGCGACCTGCTCGACCGCCGTGGGGTCGTCCTTGATGCGCTTGACCTGGGCCCGGAGCTGCCGGATCTGCTCGGACAGCCGCACCTCCTCGGCGTCGGACTGCCGCTTTTCCTTCTCCAGGTTGTCGAGGCGGTGGACGCCTCCCGGGGCCAGGATCATCACCGGAACGGCCACGACAGCGAGGACCAGGATGGCGATGGGAAGAACCCGCTGGACCAGCAGCTTTCCGGAGCTCACCTGGCGAACGTGGCACGCCGCCCGTGCCGGGGGCCAGAAAGCCGCGGATCCGGGCTCCCTGACAGCTCCTCCGGCCAGCCCCGGACACCGAGCCGGGACGGTGTTGTTGCTCCGGGATTTTCGTTACAATCCGCACCCCTTGCGCCGGCGGGCGCGTCCCGGAGCAACACCGGAGACGTCTACGAAGGAACAATCATGGAGATCGAGATCCTCCGAGCCGAGCTCGAGCGGCTCTTCGAGCTGGACGAGCTGTTGACGATGAGCCGCGACCTGCTCGGCTTCGAGCCGGACGAGGTCGGGGGCGCCGCAGCCAAAGGCTCGTTCGTCAAGTCGCTCACCGAGCATTGCGTCGAGACCGAAGCTGTCGAAGC
The DNA here is from genome assembly GCA_963826085.1 of uncultured delta proteobacterium. GTDB lineage: Bacteria > Myxococcota_A > Polyangia > Polyangiales > Polyangiaceae > CAWDXG01. The sequence goes on from CAWGVN010000004.1 coordinate 595,853, forward strand.
ACTGTGCGACGCGATCCTGGCGTCCAGGAGCGAGGTCAATCCAAAGGTCTCGCAGATCCGCGTCAACGGCATTCCGTTCGACGAGGAGCTCACCGCAGGCTCGCGGCTCGGGGATTTCGAGATCGTCCGCAAGCTCGGCGAAGGACGCCTGGGCATGTCGTACCTGGCGCGGCGCGCAGGCGACGACTTCCGCATCAAGGTGCTGCGCCGCGAGGCGACGCGCGACCGCCGCGGCCTGCATCGCTTCATGACGGTGGCGCGGCTGGTCGGCGCGATCAATCACGAAGGTCTGCCGCGGCAGCTCACGGCCGGCGAGATCGGCGATCGTTTCGCCGTCGCACATGCCTACGTGGAAGGGCAGCCGCTGTCGACGCGCATCGCCCGCACCGGCCCCATGCACATCAACGAGGCTCGGCCGATCCTCAAGGCGATACTGGAGGCGCTCGGAGCCATCCACGACCGGCGTCTTTCGCACGGCGATCTGAGGCTGGAAAACGTGCTGGTGTTCCGCGATCCCGACGGCGAACAGCACCTGGTGCTGCTCGACGCCGGGTCCGATCGCCTGCGCGCCCGCGCCCGCGTCGCCAACGGTCAGAGCGAGCTGTTTTCCACCGTGGGCTCGCCCAAGACCGTCGCGCCGGAGCAGATCCGGGGGTTCGCTTCCGACCCGCGCAGCGACGTGTACTCGTTCGGCGCCATGCTCTACGAGATCCTCAGCGGCAAGCCGGTCTTTCCCGGCACTGCCACCGAAGCCGCGGTCGGGCACACCTCGAAGACGCCCGAGCCCCCGAGCAGCGTGGCGCCGCGCGGATGGATCACGAAGGAGCTCGACGACTTCGTGCTGTCGCTGATGGAGAAGGAGCCCGGGCAGCGCCCGAAGAACGCCACGGTGCTGCTCGAATCGCTCGAGACGCTGGGCCGTAGCACCAGCGCGGAGCGCGAAGCGACCATCACCGAGGAGGAGCTCGACGCGCGCATCGACGCGCTGGTCGCCGACGCCGAGGACGACGAGGCCGCAGTGGCGCTGGAAGCCGCGGTCGAGGAAGGAGCCGATCCGGCGCGCGTGGCCGAGGCCTTCAGCGTAGCCGCCAACGAGCTCGATGTCGGCGACGACAAGGACAAGCGCGAAGCGAAAAAGAGCCTCCTGTTCCGCGCCGCGCGCCTCCATGAGCACTCGGCCAAGAACCTGGAGAAGGCGGAACAGGTCTACGCCTGGCTCCTGGAGCTCGATCCCGCCGACGACATCGCCGCGACGGCGTTGGAAGATGTCAGAAAGCAGCTGGGCAAGTACGAAGAGCTGATCGAGATGCTGCTCAGTCGTAGCGAGCAGGCCGAGAGCCGCACGGAGCGGGCACGATCCCTGGCGGAGATCGGACGGCTCTACGTTCAGGAGCTCGACGACAAGGAGCAGGCCCTGGTGGCGTACACGCAGGCCTTCTGCGAGGACGCGCATCAGGAGTCCTACGCCGACGAGGTGGAGCGGCTGGCAGGCTCGAACCACGACGCGTGGAACGAGGTGCTGGAGACCTGCAACGGCGCCGTGACCGACGAGCAGATGCCGTCCGAGAGCAAGAACGTACTGCTCGCCCGCATGGGCGCCTGGTACGCCGACCGCATCTCGCGGCCCGACCTGGCTCTGCCCTGCTACCAGGCCATCATCGCGACCGACCCAGCCAACGATGTGGCGCTGGAAGGCATGACGCGGATCTACCGCAAGGCGCAGCAGTGGCCCGAGCTCGGCATGGTGCTCACGCGCCGCGCCGATGCCACGCCTACGCCCGCGCGCGCCCGCGACCTGCGCGCCGAGGCCGCCGAGATCCTCGAGCACCAACTGGGCGACACGGGCGGAGCCCGCGATCTGTTCGAGCAGGTGTTGCGCGAGGACCCCGGTCACGAGAAGGCCAGCGAAGAGCTCGGCAAGATCTACGAGCGCACCGGCGACTACGCCGGCTACGTCAAGATCCTGGAGCGCCGCGCCGATGCCCAGCGCGGCGAGGACAAGATCCGGACGATGTGCCGCATCGCCGAGCTGTACGAGGACCAGCTCAAGGACGACACGGAGGCGATGCAACGCTACCACGCGGTGCTGGCGCAGGATCCGGACAGTCTGGACGCGCTCCGCGGCCTCGACCGCCTCTACAGCCGCACCGGCCGCTACAAGGATCTGCTGGAGAACCTTGGTGCGCAGATCCAGCTGGCGGCGACGCCGCGCCAGAAGATCACGCTCTGGGAGCGCATCGCCGGCATCCACGACGAGGAATTCCTCGACCACGAGCTGGCCGCGGCAGCCTGGGAGTCGGTGCTGGAGATCGACAGCGCGCACGAGGGGGCGATCACCGCGCTGATCCGCCACTACCGCGCGCTCGACCGCTGGGAGGACGTGGCGGAGCTGTACGAACGCCACCTGAAGCTCGTCACCGATCCCGCAATCAGGATGGAGCTCACGCTCGCCCACGCCCGGGTGCTGGCCGAGCAGATCGGCTCCCCCGAGCGCGCTACGGCTGCCTACGAGCAGGCACTGGAAATCGACCCGGAGCACGCGGGCGCGCTGGAAGCGCTGGCGCGGCTGCGCGAGACCTCGGGTGACGCCGACGCCGCGCTGAAGGCCATTGAAGCGCTCGCCGCCAAGGCAACCACGCCGGAAGCCAAGGCCGAGCAGTTCCTGCGCGCCGCCAAGCTGCTCGAGCAGCGCGGCGATCGGGACGGAGCGATCGAGCACTACAAGCGCGCACTGGACGCGAACCCGAGCGACTCGGGAGCGTCCGCGGCCCTGCGCGCGGCCTACACGTCCCGCGGGGACGTGAATGCCGCCATCCAGCTGCTGGAACGCGAAATGGAGCAGACCGAAGGCGAGCGCGCGAAGGCAAAGCTGGCCGCCGAGATGGCGATGCTGGCCCGCGATCGTCTCAAGGACGACGAGCGTGCGGAGGAAGCCGCCAACCGCGCCATCTCGTTCGATCCCACGAACCTGATCGCGCTCAAGGTGCTGGGCGACATCGCGTTCGACAAGAAGCGCTACTTCGAGGCGAGCAAGCACTTCGAGCTGATCGCCGATCGCGCCGACTCCATGGATCAAAAGGAGGCAGCGCGCGTGCTGGTTCGCTACGTGGACGCGCTGTCACAGACCGGCTCCACGGAAAAAGCAGTGGCGCCGATGGACACGCTGCTGCGCATCGCGCCGGACGACGCGCAGGCTCTGGAACGCGTTGCGCAGGTGACGGCCGAGCACGGCTCGCCCAAGCGCGCCGTGGAGCTCTACGCCGACTTGTTCGAGCGCTTCGGCGACCAGATCAAGGGCAAGGAAAAGGCGCAGGCGCTCTACCGCTTCGGCGACGCACTGCTGCGCGCCGACGACCCCGACAAGGCCGTCGAGCCGCTGGAGGAGTCGTCGGATCTCGATCCCGGGAACCCCGAGCCGCTCGTCTCGCTCGCCAAGGTGTACGAGAAGAAAGAGGACTGGGAGCAGGTCATCAAGACCAAGACGCGGCACCTCGACATCGCGTCGGGCGACGACCGGGTGCAGCTGCTCATGGACATGGGCGACATCGCGTCGGGCAAGCTCGATGACCGCACCCGCGCCGCCAAGAGCTTCGTCGCCGCGCTGGAAGAGCGCCCCGACGATCGCCGGTTGCTCACCAAGTTGATGCAGCTCTACAGCGAGGAAAAGGACTGGGGCAAGCTCATCGACGTCGTGCTGCGCCTCGCCGATTTCGTCGAGGACGAGAAGCAGAAGGCGAAGTACCTGCACACGGCCGCGATCGTCAGCGCGCGGCAGATGGGTGATCTGGATCGCGCTCTCGGTTTCTACCTGCAGGTGCTCGACCTGGATCCGCAGATGGAGCGGGCGCTCGACGAGGCCATCGACCTGCAGCGCGACAAGGGCGACCATGAGGGAGTCGAGAAGCTGCTCAAGCGCAAGCTGGAAGCAGCGTCGAAGGCGAAGAACCACGCGGTGATGCTCGACACCTTCGCCGCCCTCGGTCAGCTGTACGAAAAGCAGCTGGGCTGGATCGACCAGGCCGTCGACGCGTACGAGGCGGCGCAGACGCTCGACCCCGACAACCGCGAGCGCGCGGAGCTGCTCGCCGAGCTGTACGCTTCCGATCCCGCAAAGTACCTGGACAAGGCGGTGAACTCGCAGCTCGCTCTGCTGCGCCAGAACCCCTACCGCCCCGAGTCGTACAAGCTGCTCCGGCGCATGTACACCGAGGTCAAGCAGCCGGATCCGGCGTGGTGTCTCTGCCAGGCGCTGTACGTGCTGAACCTGGCCGAGCCCGACGAAGAGCGCTTCTTCAAGCGCATGCGCTCGGAAACGGCGGCGGCGGCCCAGGAAGCCTTCAACAACGAGGACTGGCTCAATTCCCTGATGCACGCCGGCGCGGATCCGCTGCTGACCAGCGTGTTCGCGCTGATCGAGCCCGCCGTCATCGCGCGGCGCGGCCAGAGCCTGGATTCGCTCGGCTACGATTCGCGCTACGCGATCGATCTGGCGCGCCATCCCTACCCGATGAGCCAGACGCTGCACTACGCGGCGGGCGTGCTCGGGATGGAAGCGCCGCCGACTTTCCAGAACACGAACGACCCGGGCGGCTTGTCGTTCCTGCACGCGCATACGCCGGCCGTCGTGCTGGGCATGGCGGCGCTCGCCGCGGAGGTTCCGCCGCAGGCCGCCGCGTTCATCGCCGCGCGCCACCTCGCCTACTTCCGGCCGGGCATGTACGTCCGGCACCTGATACCTTCCGGCACGGGGCTGAAGAGCTGGTTGTTCGCGGCTATCAAGATGATCGCGCCCCAGTTCCCCATCGCTGCGGAGCTCGAGGGTCCGGTGAACGAAGCGCTCGAAGCGCTCGAAGCGAGCATGCAGGGCCAGGCCAGGGACCAGCTCGCGCGCATCGTCTCCAAGCTGCTGCAGGCGGGCGGTGCGCTCGACCTGAAGCGCTGGGTGGCGGGCGTCGATCTGACGGCGGATCGCGCGGGATTTGTCGTGGCGCACGACCTGGAGACGGCCGTCGAGATCATCAAGGCGTCCGACGAGAACTCGAGCGCCGTGCCGAACCAGGAGCGACTGAAGGAGCTCGTGCTCTACGGCGTCAGCGAGCCCTACTTCGCCCTCCGCCGCAAGCTGATGATCGCCATCGACTCCTGAGCAGCGCTCAGCGCGGGAAGGTGCGTAGGTTGCCTCTGGGCGCGGCGAGGCCGGCGCCGCCGAAGGCGGGCTCGAAGAGGATGTGCGAGAACGGGCCGGTGGCGCGCCAGGCGTAGTAGCCGTCGGGGCGCTTGGCGCGCTTGTTCTTCGGATCCAGATCGAAGAGCCCGGGCATCCTGGAGTTCGGCGCGCCGAACAGCCCGCGCGTCATGTCGTTCTTGTTCTTGTAGCTGTCGGAAAACTTGAAGCGCACCGACAGCTCCGCGAGGCTTTCGTCCGCCGGGTCACGCATCCGGATCTTGCCTTCGCAGATGAAGTCGAGATCCGGCCCCTTCGAGTTGAACTTCTCGATGGAGAGCCGTCCCTCGGTGATCTGCGCCTTCAGCGTGAGAGTGCCCGCGTCCAGCTTGGGCAACGCGATCGTGTTGCGGATCTTGGCCTTGCCGTCGCCCACGGTCAGGTTCGTGATCGTCAGATCGATACTGCCGTTCGCCTTGGCGAACTTGCCGTCGGGCAGCTTCAGGTCCATCGTACCGTTCACCGCGCCGGTCATGGGCAACCCGACGATGTCCGGCAGCGCCGGCAGCTTGTTCACATCGACGCCGGAGAGCTCGACATGCACGCTGCGGCTCTTGTCGGCGTCCGACGTGTTGCCGCTCACCTCGCCGCCAAACGCGTCGGCGCCGAAGCTCACGTAGACGGTGCCGACCAGGAGCCGCAGGAGCGAGACCCGCGCGTGCACGTCGTCGATACCGATGACGTTGGGCTTTTGCGGCTTTGCCTTGGCCGTGTCGTCGCCTTCGTCACTGCTCGAGCCGGCAGTGGCCGCGGGCGGCGGCCCGGTGAGCTTCACGCCCTTGGCCTCGATGCCGGAAAACCAGTACGAGCCCATGTCGGCGATCTCGAGGCGCATCGCATCGGGCGCGGTCGCGCGCGCGTTGACCTCCGCCACGATCCGGTTCTTCAAGCGGTCGTACGGGAACGTCAGGTACGCGAACAGCACCAGGCAGAACAGATAGAACAGCGGGTAGCCGACCCAGCGCAGGATCTTCTTCGCGCGCGGGCTCACAGCTCCTCGCCTTCCGTCGATGAACCCTTCTTTGTCGACTTGCTCTTCGACGCCGCCTTCTTGTCGAACGCGCTGACGACCATCTCGACGTCGTACGAGTCGACTTCCGTCCCGCGCTTGCGGATGTTCAGTCTGGAGATAAGCACCGGGTGCGGCGACTGCTCGATCTTCTCCATGAACTTCACGAGGTGCAGCATGCCGACCTTGCGCAGGACGATCTTCGTCGACCGCTCTTCATACTGCTTGCCGTGGGGGATGACCGCACGGTCCTGGCTCTCGGGGATGTCGATGCCGGTTTCCGTGGCCAGCTTGGACAGGAAGCCGGCCAGAGGCGGCGCGGGTGAGGCGTAGCGCGCCGCGACGGCATCGCGCTCGGCGGCGCGCTTCCGGACCACGGCGCGCCCCTTCTGGATGTTGTCGATGGCGGTGCGCAAGGCTTCGTTCTCGCTCTTCTGCGACGAGAGCATGGCCGACATGCCAATCGGCACGAGCAGCAGGATCAGCACCGCGAACACCACTCCAAGCACGCCGAGGAGCTGGCGCTCGCGCGGCTCGAGGCGATCAATTCGCTCGCGCAGGCTCACTGTGAATCCTCCGAGCTGGACTTCTTCTTCTTCTTCGACTGGTCCTCGGGGCACTTCACTTCGAACTCGAGGACGTATTTCTGCCGATCGCTGCCGATGGCCTGGGTGATCTTCGAGATCTTCGAGTCCTGGACACAACGCTTTGTCGAGATTGCGCCGGCGACCAGCTGGGCGTCCGACGTGGAGTTGACCACGCCGTCGATGCGCACGTGGCCGCGCTGCATGTCGAACTCCTCGATGTCGTGCGTCACGCTCATCGGGATTGATTTGGACAGCTCGACGATCACGTCGAAGGCGTCCATGTGCGGCATCGGGTCCGGCTCGCCCTTGGCCTCCGCCTTCTCGAGCATCTGCTGGGCCTCGTCCGGATCGCTGGTCTTCTTGCCGAAAGCGTTCATGGTCAAGCTGGCCAGCGTCTTGTCCAGTACGACGTTTTCCCGCGACAGCGCGCGCGCCTGCGCCCAGGTGGAGAACGCGAAGCTGATGACGATGGCCGCACCCAACCCGCTCAGGAGCGGCACCTTCTCCTTCAGGAAGCCGAACCCGCGCTGGTAGGCGAGCGGCCCTTTCCGCATGTCGAGGTCGCGGGCACGGCCTCCGGCGCCGAGCGCGAGGGCAATCGCCTTGGCGAACCGCGGCAGCATCGGCGCCTGGTCCAGCGTCACGCCCTCCAGCGACAGCGCTGGCAGCGGCGCGACGGGGACGCCGACGTGATAGCCGAGATACTCCTCGGCTCCCGGCGCCGCGGCGCCGCCGCCGAGCAGGTAGGCCCGCTCGACGGGCGCTCCGCCCTTGAGCTCCCAGGCCGCAAACGTCTGTCTGAGCTCCGCCGCCAGCGCGGGCGCGCTCTCCGGCAGGCCCTCGGTTCCGCGCGACAGCGTACGGGCGAACACCGCCTCGCCGTTCACGATGATCACCAGCTCCGTGCGGGCGCCTCCGAGATCCACCAGCGCCACCGGAGCGGGCGAACCGAGCTCCGGCGAGAGCGACGCCAGATTCGCCAGCGGCAGCGGGCCGCAGCCGATGCGTTCCGGTTCGCGGCCCAGCACCTGCTGGAGCTGCGCGATGTGCTTCCTCACGTCCTCGGTGCGGGCGGCCGCCGCGAGAACGATGATCGGGTCGGCGTTGGACGCGCGGCGCAACGTCCGGTAGTCGAACACAAGCTCGTCGAAATCGACCGGCACCTGGGCCTCGAGTTCGAACGGCACCACCTCGGACAGCTGCTTGAGCGCGGTGTTGGGCAGCTCCAGCCGGTGCATGAAGGCCTGGTCGCCTTCGATCGCCACGGCCATGGATTCGCTGTGCTGGGTCAGAGGCAGCGCCGCCGCCAGGAGCGCCTGCTCCACGCTGCCTGCGGCGGCGAGGTCCACCTCGAGCATGCGCTCCAGCGCAACGCGGCGGTAGCTCGTGCGGAGCTCCACCGCGCGGACCTGCGCCTTTCCGATGTCGATGCCGACCAGCCTACCCATGACGCGTTCCCGATATCCTAGTTGATGCGGTAGTAGATGATGTTGCCGCCGGGGCTCGGTTTGAGGACGTTGAGAAGGGCGCCCTGCGTGGCCCCGGGGATGTTCGCCAGCGGGTTCGGCTGGGTGCTGTTCGTGGTGTTTGTGCTGTTCGCGTTGCCGGCAGCCTGGTCTTCTAGCGCGTCGTACGTTGACTGGGACATCCCCGGCGGCGGCGCGCCGCGGAAGTCAACCACCGCGTGGATGCGCGTGCGCGTCTCGCGCTTTCCGGAGTTCACGTAGCCGGTGGCGTAGATGCTGAACACCTTGCTGTCGGTGGTGACGGCCTTGGCCAGCTCGGATTTCGACAGCAGCACGAACGGCTGCAAACCAGCGGCCTTGAGAGCGGGGCCCAGAAGCCCCGCACCGTTCGCCACGGCGCCCACGAAGTCATTCGGCGACTTGAATACCGGAATGCCGTGGATGATGCCCTTCACCAGGGAGACAACACTCAGGAACATCGACGCCTGCGTCGGATCGGTGCACTCGGGGCTCTGCGGACCGTAGGCGCAGATCACCGCGAGCAGCGTCTGCGCGTTGGCGGTGTTCACGTTCACCTTGCCCTGGCTCCAGATGGTCACCGTGCGCTTGTCGGGATCGGTGGGGTCGGGATCGATGAAGGTGTCCCAGAACTGATCGTCGACGCCACGCACCATGTGCAGCTCTTCCAGGCTGTCGAACGCCGCATTCTTGCGCCGGTAGGGCTGCTTCAGCATCTGGTAGAACGAGTCCTCGGCGCCCGCCGATTGCGCCGTACCGGAGTTCGGATCGCACGTGTACGCGTCCTGATCCGGGTCCACCCAGTCGATCAGCGCCGAGCAGACCGTCTGCCGGTCCGAGTACGAGCCGTCGGCGTCCTTGTTCTCGAACATCGGGTTGTACTGCGGCCCTGCCATCAGACCGATCAGCTCCGTCGCTTCGCGCGTTTCGGAGAACGCATCCCCGTGGGCGGCCGTGTTCAGATCGATCTTCGAGTCCTCGTCCACGATCTGCACCTTGAAGCCCGCGCCCTCGAGCCCCAGGTTCTGGCCTTCAGACAGGTCGACGCCCGCGAGATCCTGGAATGACTTGCTGCCCTCCTTGTCGTTGAAGGCGCCCAGCACGCGGTCCGCGTAGTCCCAGACCGGGATCTGCGGCAGCCCGCCCATCAGCATTCCCAGCGGCGCCATGGACTTGCGGATCGTGGGCTCGGCGGCGATCAAGAGCCGCGAGAGGTTGATGGCGCTCTTGGCAGCGTACTCGGCCTTCAGCTGATCGCGCTGCGAGAGCGCGTTGCCGAGCTCCGCCGAGGTTGCGTCCTGGAACTCGGTCAACATCACTGTCAGGAGCGTGAGCGCGCCCAGCACCATGATCAGCGCGATGCCGCGCTTCTGCCGCCGTCGGCGGCGCCGGACGCGCCGCGAGACAGGCGCACCAGTGGCGGGCCGCCTCCCAGCGGTCGCTTTGTCGTCCGGTGCCTGTCGCCTGCGTGTCATTGCGCGAACGTGAGGGGGTGTTGGATGGGAATGTCGATCTGGGTCATGAAGCGGATGGTCTTACGCCCGTCGCTCCCGGCGGTGCGGCGTCCGCCGTTCAGCACGAGCACGACCTGGACCTGCAGCGGCATGCGGTTCGGCTGACCGATGGCCTGCGTGCTGTCCCACGTGTCCACCCACTCGCCTGTCATCGGATCGAGGTACTTGAGCTTGAACAGATCGATATCCGTCGCGAGCACCTCGACCCGCCCGCCCTTGGTGGGGTCGAGATCGGGATGAGTGCTCAGGCGCCGCACCAGATCGGTGACTCCCTGCTGCTTCGGGTTCTCGGAGCCGAAGTAGGAGATCTCGCACTGATCCGACTCGTGCGAGTTGGCGTCGATACGGCGGTTGGAGAAGGAGTTGAAGTCCACGCGGTCGGCCGGCGAGCCCTGCGTGCCGATGAACGCGGTCTTCTGCACGGCGATAGCCTGGTCGAGCGGGACCTGGAGAGATTGGTACGCGCTCGAGAGCTCGCGACTGATGCGGTCCATCGCCAGGCGCCCTTCGCGGTAGCGGTCGTTGACGCGCTCGATGCCTTCCTTGCTGCGCCTCATGCCGGAGAAGGCGCCGTAGATGAGGACCGAGATCATCGCGAGAATGCCCACCGCGACCAGCATCTCGACAAGCGTGAAGCCCGCCGAGGCGCGCCTGCGTACCGCATGGCCGGTCACGGCGTGGCTCCTCTGGGCGAGAGCCCGCCGCTCAGGATCGGGGTGCGCTGCGGCGTGCCGCCGCCGGAGGGATTGCTGCCGCCGGTTGGGTTGCCACCGCCAGGCAGGCCCGGGCCGCTCGGCAGGCCGTTCGCAGCGTTCGGATCCAGGCCGCCCTGCTGGGGATTCGTCAGATACTGCGTCACCTCGAACGTGCGGGCGTTCTTCCCCTCTTTCCAGTGCACGGTCACCGTGACCTTGCGGATGCTGGCCTCCAGCATCGGCTTCAGATCCGGATAGACCATTCCCATCACCAGCGACGCCATGCCCTGCATGCCTCCGCTGGCTCCGCCGCCGGTCGAGTCGCCGCCGGTCATCAGTCCCGCCAGTCCGCCCAAGCCGGCGTCGGCCCCCAGCGATGCGCCGCCGCTCTGCTGCAAGCCAGCGAGCGCGCCGAGCGGCCCCAGATCGCCCTGGTCGCCCGTGACGCCGCCGTCCCCGGTCTCGGCGAGATTGTTCGCCTCGGGCAGCTGGACCGGCTGGATCTTCCAGGAGCAGGTGTAGCGCTTGAAGTCCTCGTCGTCATCGCCGCAGCAGGATCCCTCGTCGTCCTCTTCGGCGATCGGGTAGCCGTCCTTGTCGAGCTTGAGCTCGATGTCGCCCATCTTGCAGCGGGCGAGCCCCGTCACCTGGCTGAGCGTCTCGGTCCGCGCCGCGCTGGAGAACAGCCCGACCTGCGAGCTCAGGATCACGCTCAGCCCGAGTCCCAGGATCGCGATCGCGACCATTACCTCGAGCAACGTGAAACCGCGGAGGCCGCTGCGGGAAAGCGCTTTCACGGCGAGTCCTCCTCGCCCTTGCGCTCTCCGAAGTCCGAATCGTCGCTCCTATCCCCCTCCATCGCGACGTGCCCGCGTTTGATTTCGGCCCGACCCGTGAGCGGGCTCACCAGGATCGTCAGGCCCTTGTCCTCCGGCGAGCTCTGGATCTGTATGGACGCGCGCTCCGTCCCGCCACCAGGCCAGAAGTAGAGGTACGCGCGTCCCCGCTCGCGGGGCTGGTCGTCGTGCGAGGTCTGGACCGAGTGGAACTCGATACCGCGACCGAGCTCCCGTCCTTCGCCCGGCTTGTCCGCGTCGCCGACGAACTCCTTGACCGGGTTGAACCTGGGCCGCGGTGGCTTGGGGCCGTCCAGGATGCGGTTCGCCTCGGCCTTCGCCTCCTGCTCGGCCGACGTAGCGGGCGCGGCGCCGGCGGTGGTGTCGCCGTTGTCCTTCTTCTCGAGCAGCATGACGCCGTTCGTTTCCTCGAGCGTCACGCGGTTCTTGTCGAGGTCGAAGACCATGCGCACGGGATTGCCGGTGGCGTTCGCGCGCGTGAGCCCGAGCCGTACGCCCGTCACGATGAGCATCGCGGCCGAGTGCTCGCGGTTGGACGCGAACAGCCCAGAACCGAACAGGATCGCGCCGCTGAGCACCGCGATCAGCGCGACGACGATCAACACCTCGACAAGGGTCAGCCCCCGCGCGCCCGCGCGCCGGTGCCTGCTCTGTCGGAGGTCTTGAATCATCGCGTGGCTCGTCTACTGGCTGTCTCCCGTGCTGGCGTGCTCGGGGATCTGGATGTCGTCCTTGGTGCCCTTCTTCTTGTCGGGCCCGGCGGAGCTCACGATGACCTCGTCGTCGGTGCAGCTCAGCGTATACGGCGACCCCCACGGGTCCTTGGTGTTCGTGGCGGAGTCGATGTCCTTGTCCGCCACCAACTGGCTCACGGTCGGGCAGGTCGTCTCGTTGTTCGTCGCCTGCCAGCTCTGGATCGCCTGGCGGATCGTGCGTGCGCCCGCCTTGGCCATCTTGATCTGGGACTCCTGGTACTTCGGCAGCGCGTACAGCGCGACGCCGCCGGCGACCATCGCCAGGATGGTCACGACGATCAGGACCTCGACCAGCGTGACGCCGCGCTGTCCTGTCCTGTAGAGCCGGCCGAGAGCGCGCCGCAGCGTGCGGGGGTCCTCGGCTTCCGTACAACGGGCGCTTGCCAGGGTGTGCTCGAAGTCGTTCATGGGTTCTTCCTCGTTCGCTATTCGATGCGATCGAGCCCGCCGGGCTTGCCGTCCGGGCCGTCGCTCATGAGCTCGTATTCCTCGTCCGGATGTCGTGCCGGACAGATCAGCCGCAGCTTGCGTCCCCAGGCATCCCGGGGAGGCGTCGAAAAACTACCGTAGTGTGCCACCGCCGACAGCGACGGCGGGCAGCCCCCATCGTGGTCGGCGACGTAGGCGTCGACCGCCTGCCGGACGTTTAGCAGGGTGGCACGGGTCTGGCGAATCCCCGCCCTCTGGCGCTCGCGCGCGCCGATGAGGACAATGAATCCGACCACGCCGGCGCCGACGAGGAACGAGCGCACGCGGCTCATCCCCAGCCAACGCCTGATCCCGCCGCGACTCTCCCACGGGAAGAAGATGCGCTCCTCGCCGCGCCGCCGGCGCATCATGCCCATGGCGCGCCTCCTGACTCGACGATGCAGGGAGAGGGCGCCATCACTTCACCAGATCGTTCATCTGGATGAGCGGCATCAGGATGCTCATCGCGATGAAGCCGACGATGCCACCCATCACCACGATGAGCAGCGGTTCCAGCAGGCTGGTGAGCGCGGTGACCTTGGTCTCCACGTCCGCCTCGTAGGCGCGCGCCACGTTTTCCAGCATCGGCTCGAGCTGACCGGTCTTCTCGCCCACCGCAATCATGTGCGTGACCATCGGCGGGAACCAGCCGCTGCGCTTGAGCGGCTCTGCGATGCTCTCGCCTTCGCGGATGGATCCGATGGCGGTGGAGACCACAGCCTGCAACCGGGTGTTCTCCAGGACGTTGCGGCCGATCTCCATGGCCTTGAGCAGCGGCACGCCGCTCGACAGGAGCGTCGCCAGCGTGCTGGCAAAGCGCGCGACAGCCACCAGCAGATTCAGGCGACCGAACAGCGGCACCTTGATCTTGAAGGTGTCGAACTTCATGCGCCCCTCGGGCGTCTTCTTCCAGCGCTGGAACAGGAAGACGCCGAGCCCCGCCAGCCCGAACAGCAGCCACCAGTAGTTCGCCATCACGTCCGAGACGAAGATCAGGAGCCGCGTGTACCAGGGCAGGGCCTGCCCCAGGTTGTTGAAGATCCGGGTCACCTTGGGCACCACCGCGACCATGAGCAGGCTCACCAGCAACGTGCCGATGATCGTCATGAGCACCGGGTAGGCCAGCGCGGCAACCACTTTGCCCTTCAGTCGCGACTGCGCCTCCATGAAGTCCGCCAGGCGCTCCAGCACGCTCTCCAGCGTGCCGGAGGCCTCCCCCGCCGCGACCATGTTCACGAACAACGGAGGGAAGACCTTGGGGTGCGCTTCCAGGCTCTTGGCGAAGCTGGTGCCCTCGTTCAAGCTCTCCCGCACTGTGGTAAGGACGCGCACCAGCGCTTCCTTTTCCACCTGTTCGGTCAATGCCGCGACCGACTCCACGAGCGGCACGCCCGCGCGCACCAGCGTCGCCAGCTGCCGCGTCATCACCGCCACGTCCGCGGAATTGACGCGGCGGAAGATGGCGAAAAGATCGATCTCGCGGCGGGACTTCTTCTTGCGCTCGCTCTCCTCGGTCGCGAGGGTGAGCATGATCCCGTCGCGGCGCAGCATCGCCCTGAGCGCCTTCGCGTTGTCGGCATCCCGGTAGCCCTTCACGGACTTGCCGGAGTCGATCTGGATGCCTTTGAACTCGTAGACGGCCATCAGCTACTCTTCCGTCCCGCGGAACGGCGCTCAGTCGACGAAGACGTCCTCCTGCGTGGCAGCAACGACTTCCTCGACGGTCGTCTTGCCGAGCAACACCTTGCGCGCGCCGTCGTCCCGCAGCGAATCCATGCCCTGCAGCTGCGCAGCGCGCTTGATGCTCTGCGCATCCGCGTTCTGCAGAACCAGCGCCCCGACGGCGTCGTCCGCGACCAGAAGCTCGTAGATGCCCATCCGGCCCGTAAAGCCCTTGTTGTCGCAACGATCGCAGCCGCGCGCGCGGTAGATCGTCGGCATGCCGGGACCGCGCCAGCCCACGGGGACGTAGTCCACGTCGTGCGCCACATAGCGCGGCGACAGCTTCCGCTCGTCCCGGCGCCGCGTGCGGTCCGGATCGATACCCAGCTGCGAAAGCTCGAAGGCGCTGGCCTCGTACGGCTCCTTGCAGTGTTCGCACAGGACGCGCACCAGACGCTGGGCCAGGATACCGATCACCGTGGAGCGGACGAGGAAGGGCTCGATCTCCATCTCTACCAGGCGCGTGACCGCGCCGGCCGCGTCGTTCGTGTGGATCGTCGACAGCACGAGATGGCCGGTCATGGATGCGTGGATGGCGATCTCGGCGGTCTCCTTGTCGCGGATCTCGCCGACCATGATCACGTCAGGATCCTGACGCAGGAAGGCGCGCAGCGAGCCGGCAAAGGTCAGCCCGATCTTCGGCTGCACTGCGACCTGGTGGATGCCTCCGATCTCGTACTCGACCGGATCCTCGGCGGTCAGGATATTGATGTTCGGGCGGTTGATGCGGTTGAGGCAGGCGTAGAGCGTGGTCGTCTTGCCGCTGCCGGTCGGTCCGGTGACGAGGATGATGCCGTTCGGGCGATGGATGAGCTGATCCATCAGGTAGTAGTCGCGCGACGCGAAACCGAGCTCGGTGAGGTCGAGCAGCACGTTGGTCTTGTGCAGAAGGCGCATCACGATGCGCTCGGCGTCGCGGCTGGTGGGAATGGTCGAGACGCGCACGTCGATACTGCGACCCGCGATCTTGAGCGAGATGCGTCCGTCCTGCGGCAGCCGCTTTTCGGCGATGTTGAGCCCGGCCATGATCTTCACGCGGGCCACCACCGAGCTCATGAACTGACGACTGGCACGCCGCGCGATGTAGAGCTGGCCGTCGATCCGGTAGCGGACGAGGACTTCCTTCTCCTCCGGCTCGATGTGGATATCGCTGGCCCGCTCCTTCACCGCCTGGGAAAAGAGGTTGTTCACCCAGCGGATGATGGGCGCGTCCTCGTCCGACTCGAGGATGTCGACTTCGTCGTCGTCGCCCAGGTCGTCGGTGGACTCCAGCTCGCTCGTGGTGTCCTGCCGCTCGTAGACGCGGTTGATGGCGTCCACTACGACATCCGTCGCTGCAGCGCGCGCAGTCACCGGCTTGCCGAAGATGGCACGCACGTCGTCGAGCGCGCCGGTATCCAGCGGGTCCGCGCACAGCACCTCGACCGAATCGTCACTCTCGGCGACGACCAGGATCTTGTGGCTCTTGGCGTAGCCGATGGGCAGCCGTGTAGCCGTCTGCAGCGGAACGTTATCGGCGTCGACACGCTCGATGAAGTCCATCCCGCACTCGGCGGCCAGCGCCTTGGCGATGTCCGTCTCGCTGGCAACACGGCTCTGGACCACCAGATCGACCAGCGGCGCGCCCTTTTCGCGCTGCTGCGCGTAGAGCGGCTCGAGCGCGTCGGGCGTGGCGACGCCGTGACGCACGAGGATGTTGCCGAGAGCGCGTTGTTCCAGCATCGCGGCCACTACTCCACCCGTTCGACGTTCACGCTGCGCGACATCGGGTTGATCTGGATCGGCGTGTCCAGCTCGCCCGTCGGCCTGCGACGCACGGGCGGCGTGGGCCGCTGGCGCGGGGCGGGGCGGATCCGGCGCGGGCGGGGCACGGGGCGGCGCGGAGCGGGCGCCGCAGGGGTGGCGCCGGACTTGACGCTCGTCGGAAGATCGATCGGTTCGCTGGGCGTGTGCTCGAAGCCCTCGCTCGGCTTGCTCTCCTCTTCCAGACGCTCGCGCTCCTGGACCTTGAAGTACGACTGCCGGATGTCTTCGACCAGCCCGTTGGTGCGCGTCCAGTCCTTGGGGGGCGACCAGTTATTGTTCTCGAACACGAAGTAGCGATCGAGGAACTCCTGCCGCTCCTCCATCTTGCGCTCGAAGATCTTCCTCAGGTCGTTCTGGCTCTGGATCACGTACGGCGTCAGGATCAGCAGCAGGTTCGTCTTGCGGGTCTGCTTTTCCGTGTTGCGGAACAGGAAGCCCAGCACCGGCAGGTCGCCCAGCACCGGAACCTTCGTGCGGGTGTGAACCACAGAATCCCGCATCAGACCGCCGATGACGACCGTCTGCTGATCGTCCACGACGACTGTGGTCTTCGCCGTGCGCTTGGTGATCGGGATGGCGCCGAGCGCGCCGACGGCGGCGCCCGGGTTGCTGATCTCCTCCTCGATCTCGAGCCTGACCTGGTTCTTGCTGTTGATGTGCGGAGTGACCTTGATCTTCGTGCCTACGTCCTGGCGGGGCGCGCTGTAGCCACCGAGCCCGAGCGCACCGAGCGCGCCCAGCGCGCCCAGGTTTGCGCCCTGCGAGCCGGCCGCGCCCGCAAGCGCGCCGAGACTCGAGAGCCCACCGCCGACGTTGGTCTGGAGCGGGATGTTCTCGCCCACGTTGATTTCCGCGGGGACGTTGTTGGTTGCGATGATGTGCGGCGTAGCCAGCACGTTCGAGTCGTTGTTGCTGGCGACGGCGTCGAGCACGACACCGAAAGCCGGAATGCTCAGGCCGGTCCCGAGCAGCTGCGAAGTGCCGGGTAGATCCGGACCGCGCGCGCCAATCGCGGCTCCCTGGAGAACGCTCGGGTCGAGCGGGAAGGTGGTGGAGGTCGCCGCGTTGAAGCCGCCGAGGAACAGCGTATTGCCGCCCCCGCCGATGTCCGCGGTGGTGCCGCCGTGGAATGCCGTGCCGAGCTTCACATCGTGGTCGACGCCAACGTCCATGATGACGGCCTCGATGAACACCTGCCGGCGGCGCATGTCGAGCTCGTCGACCACCAGCCGCATCTGCGCGTAGTCGCGCCCGGACGAGGTGATGATCAGCGAGTTGGTGGCCTTGTCTGCGGTCACCTGCACCTGGCCGTCGAACAGTCCCCCTGCTCCGCCCGGCTCGCCCGGCTTGCCGCCCTTGCTCGCGCCGTTCAGCATCGTGGTGAGCGTCTTCGCGAGCTCGTCGGCGACGGCGTTCTGCAACGGGAGCACGTGCACCTTGCCCTCCGCGGCCGGCTTGCTGTCGAGCCGCTTCATCAGCTGGAGCAGCTTCTTGTACGAGTCCGGCTGGCCCACGATGATGAGCGAGTTGGACTGGTCGTCGGGGACGACCTTCACCAGACCGCCGGAGCCCGCGGCGCCGTTCTCGCCGGGCTGGCCGGGCTGGCCGGGGTGACCCAGATCGAACAGCTCGTTGATGCGCTTGGCCAGGTCGTCCGCCGAGCCGTAGTGCACCGGTTCGATCCACATCTTGTTGCTGGCGCCGCCCACGTCGACTTCCTCGATGATGCGGATCATGCGACGGATGTTGGCGCCGGTATCGGTCAGGATGAGCAGCTGCCCGGGCGCATAGACGGAGATGTCTCCCTCTTTGCTCTTGAACTTCGAGAGCAGCTGCGCCACCTCGTTGGCGTCGACGTTGGTGAGGCGATACAGGCGCGTGATGAAGCGGTCCTCGTCCGGCACCGGCGCGCCGCGCGAATAGACGGGCGTGTCCTGCGAGACGATTCCCCCGCTGTCGACGATCTTCAGGAAGCGACCGTGCGGAACAACCGTCATGCCGTTGGCTTCCAGAATCGACAGGAACGCCTGGTAGGCTTCGGCGAGTGACACCGGCGTCGGCGAGACCACCGTCGCCTTGATGTTGCGCACCTTCGACCCGTAGATGAAGCGCTTGCCCGTCATGCCGCTGATGTGGTTGACGAGCTCGGCCAGGTCAGCGTCCTGCAGGTTGAACTTGACGCGGAACCCCGGCGGCTTCGCCCGATACGGCGTGTCCGCGGCCTTGGCGATGGCGTCCATCGTCGTCGGCAGCGGGCCGGCCTGCCCGGGGAGCGCGGGCGCTGCATTCTGCGGCGCAGCGGCAGGGGCCTTCTTCGGGGCCGGCTTTGGCGCGGCGGGCTTGTTCACCGCGGGCTTCTTCGGCGCCGTGGGCAACTTGAGGCCGGGCGTCGGACGCGCGCGGATGGGTGGGGCCTGCGCTATCGCAGTTGCGGAAAGGAGGAGCGCAAACGGGCCAGCAAGCCACGGCAGGGAACGAGTAGGGGGCATTCTTCTGGTCACTTGATGTGGAAGTCGATGGACATGGGCTTCCCGCGGCGATTGATCTTCACGTTCAGGTTCGAGGCGGTGCGCAAACGCGCGTACGCTTCGAGTGCCTTTTCGGGGCTGCTCATGTTGAAGCCGTTGATCGCCTCCAGGCGATCGCCGTTCTGCATACCGAGCGTCCCGAGCAACGTGTCCGGCCGGATGCCGAACATCCGGATTCCGACGACCTTGCCGTTCTTCTGTTCGGGAACGATGCGCGCCGACCGCATCAGCTCGGCCTGGTTCTCGAGGATCTTGTCGACGACCGACCGGTCGACGTTGAACTCCGTATCGCTCACCTTCTGGATCTTCGAAGCGATATCCTGGGGGACCGTGGCCGGACCGCCGCCGGGATGGACCTGCGGCATCGGGCGGGTGCGAGGGGTCTGGACGGCTGGCGTCGGCTTGGGCTGGTCGCTGAACAGCACCGCCTGGCAGAGCGTGGGTCCGTTCGTGATCCAGACAGCCGGACTCTGCTCGCGCGGGTTGTAGCCGATGTAGACGACCTCGCTCGCGCCGATGTGATCACCGACCCGCCGGATGCTCGCCTTGGGCTCTCCTGGGCCCTGCACCGCTGCCAACGACCAGGTCGGGTCGGGCGACTCGGTGACGATGTTCACCTGGATGCCGTCGCAGGCGGGTGCCGACAGCGGATCGGAAACGTCCGCCTTCGAGGCGCTCGGAAGCGCGCTGTCGAGAGCCTTGGCGTTGAGCGGGCCGGTCACCGAATCAAACGGATTGCGGGAGAGGATCGGCTCGGCGCTCTTCTGCTCGTCCCTGGGCTGCTGGTTCAGCGCCGCCAGGTCCCCGGCACCCGGCGAGCGCGAAGCCAGGGTGGTCTCGTCTGGAGCCAGCGCCGCACCCACCAGCTGCATCGCGCCCGACGCCTCGAAGTAGGCGGCGAGCGCCACCAGTCCGAGGATCACCACGGAAAAATACTTCTTGAGCAGGGTGTCGAAGGGCACGGGTCCGGTGGGGTTAAAGCGAGAGCTGTGCCAGGGGTCAATGCAGAAAAAATCGTGGGAATTCCAGGCGGTTGCAGACTGCGGGCAACGGCCGCCGACGCCAACCTGGCAAAGCGGGGCCCTCACAGACGCTCAGTGCGACAAAGTGTCAAGCTGGCCGATCGGCCATTTTCAACCCGCTAGGGTCGCTCGCGCCCTACTCGTTCTCGCCGAGCTTGCGGTAGATGGTCCGCGTCGAGATGCCCAGGAGCTGCGCGGCCAGCGACTTGTCGCCGTCCGTGTAGGCGAGCGTCTCGCGGATCAAGCGGTGCTCCACCTCGCCGAGCGGAGTGCCGATGGGGAAGCTCAGCACCGAGGGTACTGGCGCACTCGCGTTGGCCACGGCCTCCGGCAGCTCCTCGAGCCGCAGCGTGTCGGAGCGACACAGCACCGCCGCGCGCTCCACCACGTTCTCGAGCTCGCGCACATTGCCCGGCCAGGAATAGTCCATCAGCTTCGTCATCACCTCCCGCGGGACGTTCAGGCGAGAGCGACCGTTCTTGCGGCAGTACACGCCCAGGAAGTGATCGACGAGCAGCGGGATGTCTTCCCTGCGCGCGCGCAACGGCGGCGCGGTCACCGAGATGACGTTCAGCCGGTAGTAGAGATCCTCACGGAAGCGTCCAGCCTCGACCTCGGCAGCCAGATCGCGATTGGTTGCTGCTACGATGCGTACATCTGCTTTGACCGTGTCCCCGCCGATGGGCTCGTACTCGCCTTCCTGCAGGACGCGGAGAATCTTCACCTGCACCGCAGCACTGAGCTCGCCAATCTCGTCGAGGAACAACGTGCCGCCGCGTGCCCGCGCGAAGCGACCTTCCCGTTTGCCGACTGCGCCGGTGAAGGCGCCGCGCTCGTGGCCGAAAAGCTCCGCTTCCAGGATGGTTTCAGGGATGGCAGCGCAGTTGACGGCGACGAATGGTCCGTCTGCGCGCGCGCTCTTGCCGTGGATGTAGCGTGCAATCAGCTCCTTGCCCGTACCGCTTTCCCCGAGGATCAACACGGTAGCGCTGGAGGGCGCCGCCTGCGTCGCGACATCGAGCACCCGGCGCAACGCGGGGCTCTGGCCGATGATCTCGCGCGTGGTGAGCAGCTTCAACTCCTGGCGCAGCGATCGATTCTCGGCAACCAGCGATTGTCGCTCGGCAGCCTTGCGCACGCTCTTGACGATGGTCATGCGCTTGAGCGGCTTTTCCACGAAGTCGTACGCGCCCTCCCGCATCGCCTGCACGGCTGTCTCCACCGTGCCGTATGCGGTCATCAGCACGACCTCCGTGTCCGGCGAGACTTCCTTGAGCGCGCGCAGGAGCTCCACCCCGTTCACGCCCGGCATCATCAAGTCGGTCAGTACGACCTGGATGCGATGGGTGCGCGCCAACTCCAGCGCAGCCTTCGCGTTCTCGGCCGTGAGCACGCGCATGCCTTCCCGTTGGAAGATCTTCTGCAGCGACGTGAGGTTGCCAGATTCGTCGTCGACGACCAGCACCGTGGGGTCCAGAGGCGCGCCGGACGGGCGGGGCAGCTCGTGACCCGGCGCGGACGGGGCTGCCGCCATGTCAGAGGTGGCTGTCATGCTGTCAACCATGTCGTCACACTGGCACAGGCCTGACAGTAGATCAAACAAGCGCGAAGTGGGATGCCGATAAGTCGCGCAAATCCGGGTAGATAGCGTCGATCCGCCGGAGCTGGCGGCGCTAGCGGATCTCGACCGTGAGCGTCACGGGCTTCCCCCGGCGGGTCACCTGGATCTGGAGCGAGCCCGCGCCGCGCATCTTTTCGTAGCCCTCGATCGCCTTGTCGGGACTCGTCACCTGCACTCCGCCGACCGACTCGACCCGATCCCCGCTCTGGAGCCCGAGCTCGCCGAGCAGCGTGCCCGGTCGAATCCCGAAAATGCGGATGCCCTTGACGCTGCCGTTCTCGCTCTCGGGCAGGACGCCCGTATCCGGCATCAGCTGGTCGGGTTTGCCGAGGATGTCGTTCACGGCGGCGGGCGACACGCGCACCTGCGTGTCGCTGAGCTTGCGGATTCTGGACGCCAACTTGGGGTCCACCGCTGACAGCGCCTTGTGCGCCGGCCTGGGAGCGGAAGGGATGGTGACCTTCGCCACTGGCCGAGGAGGCGCGCTCTCCTCCGGCGCGCCGGAAGACGCAGACGTTGGCTTGTCCTCGAACAGCAGTGCCTGGCACAGCGACGAGCCGTTCTGCAGCCACACGGCGGGGCTGCGCTCGCGCGGGTTGTAACCGATGTATGCGATCTTCTGATCGCCTACGCTATCGCCGACACGATACACCTCCGCCTTGTCGTCACCGTCGCGCTGCAGGGCCGCGCGCGACCAGGCCGGGTCCTCGGCTTCTGTGACGATGTGCACCCGGATCCCGGGACACGCCGGAGCCTGGAGCGGATCGGTGATGGACACCGCGGAGGACGGCACGTTGTGTACCGCCTGCTCCTGCAGCGGGCCGGTCACTGAATCGAACGGGTTCCGCGCGAGGATCGGCTGCGCGGTCTTTTGCAGCGCCCGCCGCGGTTGGGTGTCCGCGCCTGGCGCCGGCGACGCGGCTCGGGTGCTCCGGCCTGTCTCCAGCGCCGCGCCGGTCAGTGCACCGATACCGGAAGCGTCCAGGTACGCCGCCACGCCGATCAACACAAGGACCAGCACGGAGAAGTACTTCTTCAGGAGAACATCGAAAGCCACGATCAGCCCCGGCGCGGTTGCACAACGCCAAGCGTAGGCCCGCGGCGCGGCAGAATCACGCGCGTTGATGCGCTGGGGGCCGGTGTGCGGCGATCACGCGCCGTCGCGTGTCCCGGACCCTGCGGCGCCTTCCAGCCTGGCCAGCTCGCGCGGCTCGATGAAGTCCTCCGGGGCGAGGACCAGCCGCTCGACGCGCTCTCCGCGTTCCAGTGCGTCGACGATGGCTTCGAGATCGGCCTCCGTCACGCGACCGTAGAAGTAGTGGTCCGGCTCGACCGCGATCGTGGGTCCGACCCAGCAGGTGTCGAGACAGCTCGACGTGCAGGCGCGGACCTCGGTGGCCGCCAGACCCCGCTCCTTGAGCATGGCCTTGAGGCGCGCGTGGAGCTCCACCGAGCCGCGCGCCGCGCACGAGCCCTTCGGCGTACCGTCGGGCCGGCGGTTGATGCACACGAACAGGTAACGCCTTCGCTGGGCCATCGGAGGCAAGGACTGTGGCTGCCGCCGGCAGAGCGGTCAAGCCTGTCACCAGGAACGCCCCGGGTGTGGAGCGCCACCACTGGCACATCGGCAGTGGCTCGTCTACGCTTGACCGCCTTGGTGGAGCCGCCGCGCGACCTCACTCTGCCCGACGCGGGTTCGACGACCTCCCGTCGCTTGCTCGGCCAGCACCTGCGCCAGACGCTGTCCCGCCTGCTGGACCTGCCGCTCGGACGCTTCCGCTCGCAGATCTTCGACGACTTCGCCGACGTGCGGGGCGTCATCGAGCGCCTCTTGAGGGAGAAGAAGGCTGGACTCGTCTTCTCCATCCTGCGCCGCCCCACGCACTCGACGCTCGTGCACAGCCTCGACCTCGAGCTCTGGGGCGGCGGCGACGTGGCTCGTCTCGACAACTGGCTCGCAGAGCTCACAGCGCTGTGGGCTTTCGAGCTGAGCGCCGCCGGCGAGCTGCCACCGGATGGACTCAGGCTCAGGCAACGCCCCGATCGGCTGCTGTCCATCACCGCCAATCTCGAGCTGCGGCTGGACCCCCGCTGGCGCGTCGGGTTCGAGCCGCGCGTCCTCGTGCTGGAACGCGACAGCGATCGGGTCGAGCTCGACTTCGACACGCTCGAATCCTCGACCGGACCGTGGCCGGACGGCGTGGAGGTGTCGCGTCCCTACCACCGGATCGCCGACGGGCTGTTGCTCGCCTGTGCGGACAACAATCCGCTGGCATCCGTCGAGGCGCACCCGGACAAGTCGGGAAACCAGCTCGATCTGGGCGGGAGGTCGCCCGGAGAATGGACTGCGTCGCTGGGGCGATCACTCGAGTTGGTCGACGAGCACCTCCCCGAGCTGGCCAGCGAAATCCGCCTGGTGATGCAGACGTTGATCCCGGTGGGCTACGATGCCGAGCGGCATCTGTCGGCGTCGTACGCCGAAGCGATCGGTACGGCATACCTGTCGCTGCATCCCGACCAGATGACGATGACCGAAGCGCTGGTGCACGAGTTCTCGCACAACAAGCTCAACGCCTTGTGGAGTCTCGATGAGGTGCTGGTGAACGCTTTCAGCCCGCTCTACAGCTCGCCGGTGCGGCCGGATCTACGACCTTTGCACGGGATCATGCTGGCGGTGCACGCCTTCATACCCGTAGCCCGGCTCTACGAGCGGATGCTGGAAGCGGGGCACGCGCTGTCGAAACATTCGAGCTTCGAGCAACGGTTCCAGCAGATCGTGAAGGGCAACCACGAGGGCATCCAGACGCTGCTCGACAACGCCAAGCCGACGCAGGTCGGCCAGGGCGTGCTCGACGAGCTCGAACGCTGGGACCGGCACTTCGCTGCAGTCGTTGCGCCGGGACAGCGCTCCTAGCGCTTCCGATCTGTTCGCCCGGGTTTCGCCGCCACGACCTCGGGGCCCTCTCCCGGCGGTTCGCCGATCGGGACGAAGAGGCGCACGGTCGTGCCCTTGCCGGGCTCGCTATCGATCTCCACCCGCCCCTCGTGTGCGTCCATGATTCGCTCGACGATGGGCAGCCCGAGTCCGGTCCCGCTGGGTCGCGTCGTGAAGAACGGATCGACCGCGCGCTCGAGCACCTGGGTCTCCATGCCATGCCCGGTGTCGACGATCTCGATACAAGCGGTAGGTCGCGGCTCGGCTGGTCCGCGCGCCAGGTGAACCGACAGCCGGCCACCTCCGGGCATCGCCTGCAGAGCGTTCTCCACCAGGTTGTCGAACACGAGGCGGAGCAGGCCCGCGTCGGCCCAGACGTTGTAGTCGTCCGGGTCGCCGTCGATCCCGACGACGACCTCGTGCTCTTCCATTGCCGCCGACTCCGCGCGCCGCACCATTTCCGGCAGCGAAACCAGCGCGCGCTTGACGCTCACCGGTCGCGCGTAGCGGAGCAGGTCGGTGACAAGACGATTCAGCCGCGCGGCTTCCTCGTCCACGATGCCGAGCAGCATGTTGCGATCTTCGTCGCGCAGCCCGGAGCGCCTGAGCCCGGCTACAGCGTTGACGATGACGGCCAGGGGATTGCGCACTTCATGCGCGATGGCGGCGGCCAACTCGCCGACAGCCGCGAGCTGTTGCTTCGTCACCAGCTCGTCCTGGATTTCCTTCAGCTCGGCATGCGAATGGCGCAGTTCCTCGGTGCGTTCCTTGAGGCTCGACGCCGTACGTTCAAGCTGTCCGGCGGCGATGCGGTAGCGGACCAGCAGCGTGCTGGCCACGGTAAACGCGTACACGAGAAAGCCATGCGGGAGCAGGTAGACGCTGTTCAGCTTGCCGACCAGCAGCAGGATGTCGTTGGCGGCAGCCAGCGCGACAATCACTCCACCTGCCAGCGAGATGAGCGCCTCGCGCTTGCCTGAGCGGTAGGCGTAGACAAGAAACACGAGGCTCGCCACCAGCTCGGCGCCAGCGACGTAGTAGAAGCTCTGGGCAAGCACATGGGGCGTCGCTGACAGATGCCCCACGGGAAAGCCGAGCACCGTGCCCTGCACGCTGTGCAGCGAACTGCGATCCCACCACAGGTCGCCCCAGCAGAGGATCTCGTAGAAGGCACCGACCAGGTAGACACCGATGGCGATGCGCTCGGCCTTCTTCACGCCCGCATAGCGCATCACGAAGTGCAGATTCAGGGCGACGGCCGCAATCGCCCCGCCGTGCGTGGCGTACGCGGAGACGAACCACTGCTGGGGTCCGGGTGCTGCGTAGCTGTAGGCGATCCCGCCCGTGGTGA
Source organism: uncultured delta proteobacterium (assembly GCA_963826085.1). Lineage (GTDB taxonomy): Bacteria > Myxococcota_A > Polyangia > Polyangiales > Polyangiaceae > CAWDXG01. Next base: position 621,431 of record CAWGVN010000004.1, read on the forward strand.
ACGCCAGCGCGAAGCACAAGAGCCCGAACAGCAGATATTCGACTTCGCGGCGCCCCAGCGAGTAAGCGAGTATGAAGAACGCGCCGAGGCCGACCTGCGCGATCGTCCAGGCGACGAGCATGCCGCAGAAGAAGGAGTGCGCGTTCACGGCTCTCCGTCAACGGCGCCGCCCGCTGCGTGCGGAACCGCACACTCGCTGCGCACGGCGCGGATCACGGGTAGGTGCCTCCGTCAGGCGCGTCGCGATTGACCGTAATCGTCCGCGAAGCGCGGGCGCGCGCACCGGCGACCGGCTTGTCGTCGGCGCCGCGGAGCACCAGCTCGATCCGGAAGTCGCCGCTCGGAAGGCCGCTGATGCGGCGGGCACGCCAGTCCCGGATCACGAGCTGCCGGTGAACGCCCGGACCGCTGATGGCCGCCGCGACGCTACCCTTCCCCGGTCCGAGCTGCGCGCCGAGCAGATAGAAATCCAGGAGCGTGTTGTCCGCAGCCTGGACGCCGTTTTCGGTCCCCCGTGGCTCGCTGTAGACGAGCGCAGGCGCCTTCATGTCGATGGCGGGCTTGCCGCGCGGCCCCACCCAGAAGTGCACGGCTCCGAAGGGTTGTCGCGAGGAGCCCTGCTGCGGCTTGACCGTTACCCCATCGGCAAGCACCGCGATCGCGACCAGCACGTGCTCGCCGGCGGGAAGCTCCTGGCCGGCCGGAACCAGATCGCCGAGCACGACGGGATCATCGAGCGTGTCGAGCCTGCGCGGGCGGTAGCCGTCGAGCACGAGCTCGATGCCGCCCTGCTTGCCGGACAGCGGCCAGTGCTCGACCTGCAGGCGCACGCGGTAGCGAGCAGCTTTGCCCGGCGAGATGTGCTGCTCGGCGAACGGGAACTTGATCTCGACGTGCGGCACCAGCTCCGGCACCGGCTCGTTCACCGTTTCGATGTCGAGCCTGGGCGCTGCGGGAGCTGGAGCAACCGCCGCGCCGGCGTCGGCCGGCGAGGGGCCAGAGGAAGTCGGCGGAGACGGCGCTGGCGCGGGAGGCGGCGGAGCTACCGGCGCGTGCCGGCTTCCGCCGCAGGCCTGGAGAAACACGACCAGAGCAGGTGCCACGAACTTCTTCACGGGGCGGAACCTACCGCACTGCGCCGCGCCCGGAAACGGGCACGGGGAGAGCAGGGCCGGGCCTTCCGGCGGGGCCGTCGATCTGCTACCTCGCTAGCGACTCCGATGAGCTACGTCGTACTTGCCAGAAAGTGGCGACCGATGACGTTCGACGACCTGGTCGGCCAGGACCACGTCGCGCGGACGCTCGCCAACGCCATCGCGCAGAGCCGCGTTGCCCACGCGTTCCTGTTCACCGGGGTCAGGGGCGTCGGCAAGACCTCGAGCGCGCGCATCCTGGCCAAGGCGCTGAACTGCATGCGCAAGCCCGGCACCGTTCCAGCGGGCGAGGATCCGGGGCCGACCGCGACGCCCTGCCTCGAGTGCCCGGCCTGCCTGGAGATCGCCCAGGGGACCGACGTCGACGTGCGGGAGATCGACGGCGCGAGCTACAACGGCGTAGAGGAAGTGCGGCGCCTGCAGGACACGCTGCCGTACCGGCCGTCCCGCGACCGCTACAAGATCTTCATCGTGGACGAGGTCCACATGCTCTCGCAGAGCGCGTGGAACGCCTTCCTCAAGACGCTGGAGGAACCGCCTCCGCACGTGAAGTTCATCTTCGCGACCACCGAGGTCCACAAGGTCCCGGTCACGATCCTCAGCCGCGTCCAGCGCTTCGACTTCAAGCTGGTGCCGACGCAGCTCATCGCGGCCCGGCTCCGGCACGTGCTGGAGCAGGAAGGGATCCAGAGCGACGACAAGGCCATCGCGATCATCGCGCGCGAGGCAGCCGGCAGCATGCGCGACGCGATGAGTCTGCTGGAGCAGGTGATCGCCTGGGGCGGCGAAGGGCTCCAGGGCGAGGACGTGGCGCGCGTGCTGGGCGTCGCCAGCCGACAGGTGCTGCACGACATCGCCGCGGCACTGGTGGCAGGCGATCCGGCGACCTGCCTGTCGGTGGTCGCCCAGCTCGCGAACCAGGGCTACGACATGGGGCACGTCGCACGCGATCTGCTCGCCCTGTTGCGCGACGTGGTCGTGGCGAGCGTGACGGACAAGCCCGACGATCTGCTCGACCTCGCCGACGAGGAGAAGCGCGACGTGCTCGCACTTGCGGCCCGTGCTGAAACGGACGACGTGGTGCGGCTGCATCAAGGCTTCTCGCAGGGCTTCGACGACGTGGCCCGCAGCGGGCAGCCGCGCGCCGCGCTGGAGATGCTGCTCGTGCGCCTGGCGAGGCGACCGCCGCTCATCCCCATCGACGACATGGTGAAGCGACTGGCGTTGCTCGAGCGCCGGCTGGGAGCCGGCTCCGCGCCGCGCACTCCCCAGCGCCCGCCCTCCGGGGCCCGGGGCACCGGCAATTCGCCGCCGCCACAGGCGCGCACGCGCGAGGGCCAGAGCCCGGCTGCGCAGCGCAGCGCGCCCGGCGACGAACGTCAGGAGGAGCCACCACCGGTCGCGGCAGAGCCGTCGCCATCCGCGCGCCCTCGGGCGACGGCTCCGGAGGCGCCGCCGCGGGCTGAGCCGCTTGCCGCCCCGCCCGACGAGCCCCCACCGCCCGTCGCTGTCCGCAAGCAGAAGGCCAGCGCGCCGGTCACCTTCGACGATGCGCGTCTGGCGACGTGGTACGCGATCATCGACAGGGTCGCGGAGGTCCGACCCGAGCTCGCGGCGGTCCTCGAGCACGCCGCACCCCTCGAGCTCGGACCGGACCGGATCGTCCTGGGCTGGGAGCCGGGGAACGTGCTGAGCGGCCAGTTCGCCGGGAAGGAAGCCGAGCGCGTGCTCGAACGGGCCGCCGAACAGCACTTCGGCAAGGCGCCCCGGATCGAGGTGGAGCGGGACTCCGAGCGCGCCCGCGGATTCGAAACGCTGGCGCAGGTCCACATCCGCGAGCGCGAGCAGAAGAAGCGCGCGGCTATCGCCAAGGCCCGCAGCCATCCGCGCGTGACGGACGCGATCGAGATCCTCGGCGCGCGCATCAAGGATCTCCGCCTCGCGGACAAGTAGCCCTCCATCCCCACCCACCCGAGCCTTGCGTCCGTGGGCGCACGAGGGCAGAACTGCCCTTCCGTGCTACCCGAACGTCTCTCGCGACTGATGCATTTCCTGGCTCGCTTGCCGGGCGTCGGGGAGAAGACCGCGCAGCGCTTTGCGCTGTTCCTCGTCGCGGAGGGCGGCGACCTGGCGCCGGACCTGGGGCAGGAGCTTTCCGCGCTTCGCGAGTCGGTGCGCCCCTGCGAGCGCTGCGGCAACATTGCGGAGGTCGACGACTCGGGCCACGCCGTGTGCTCGGTATGCCGCGACACCCGCCGCGATCCGACGCTCCTGTGCGTCGTGGCCCGGGTACAGGATCTGCTGGCAGTGGAACGCAGCGGCGCGATGCGCGGGAGGTACTTCGTGCTCGGGCGGCTGCTGTCGCCGCTCGACGGGATCGGTCCGGACGAGCTCCCGCTCGGCGAGCTGATGGGCCGCGTCAGGAGCGACGGCGTTTCCGAGGTGATCGTGGCGACGCCGCCATCGGTGGACGGCGAGGCCACCGCGCTGCTCCTGGCGCGGGAGCTTTCAGCGGCTGGCGTGCGGGTTTCCCGCATTGCGAGCGGTGTGCCCCACGGCGGAGACCTGGAGTTCGCCGACCAGATCACGCTGGGCCGCGCCATCGACGGCCGCCGCAGTATCGACATACCGCGTTGAACGGCGTTGATTTGCGGGGGGACCAGCGCCAAGATGCGCGCCGCCCGGGAGGTGTCGACGTGGAAAAGCAAGTCGTCCAGACCGACGCGGCGCCCGCCGCAATCGGACCCTATTCGCAGGCGGTACGCTCCGGGGAGCTCCTGCTGCTCAGCGGGCAGATCCCGCTGGACCCCGCGACCGGCGCGCTGGTCGGAGGCAGTATCGAGGAAGAGACGCGCCGGGTGATGGACAATCTCGGCGCTGTGCTTGCCGCCGCGGGCTGCTCGTTCGCTGATGTACTGAAGACAACGATCTACCTGACCGATCTAGGCAACTTCGCTGCCGTCAACGGCGTATACGGCGGCTACATGGGCGATAAGCCACCGGCACGGGCCACCGTGCAGGTCGCCGCGCTCCCGAAGGGCGCCCGCGTCGAGATCGACGCCATCGCCCGCGTGCCCTGACAGCCTCGACGCGACAACGGAGACTCCCGACATGGCGAAAGCAGAGACGGACGCGAACATCGACGCGGCGCTGGTCTCGGTCGAGGCCGACGGCGCGCTCGATGCGCTGGAGCAGGCCGGCGACCAGGCGGCCGCGCTGATCGCGGCGTGGATCAAACAGAACAACGCAGGGGCCGTGCAGGAAGTCGCCGAGCGCGGCGCCGGCAAGTCGCGCAAGGCGGCGCGTCGCGGCCTGAACGTCCTCAAGTCACGCGGCGTGGAACCGCCCGAGCGCCACCATGTCGCCAACCTGGGCGGTAGCCACGGCGAAGAGACGTTCGAGGCGTACATGCTCGCTCCCGACACGGCCGGCAACGTGCTCCTGGTGGTGACTGCCCACGCGCCAGCCAGCCGCATCCGTTCCGTGTTCGTCTTCCTCAACGACGAGCAGGGCGTACAGCGCATCGACCAGGGCGTTTTGAGCCAATCGCAGCTGCGTGACTCGCTAGCCCGTGTGCTGCCCGGCGCGGACTACAAGCCGATCAAGGTGCCCGTCCAGTGGGCGCGCTCGCGCATCGCCGCAGCGCGCCGAAAGCACGCCGAAACCCGCAGGCCGGAGCCGCTCGGCCTCGACAGCGCGGCCGAGCTGCTGGAGCCAGTCCCGGCGAAAGCCCCGCCGCATCCCTTCGACGAAGAGGGACTCGAGCTTTCGGACGAGGACGCGCAGGCGCTGTCGGAGAGCTCCCGCGAGCTGCACTCGCTGCCCGAGTTCCGCGGCTGGTTCCCGTCCAAGGATGGCATGGACGAGCTGCTGGTGAAGCTCGGCGAGGGCCTCGAGCCGGGGCAGAGCCCCGATCCTGAAGCCATGACGGCCAAGCTCGAGGACGAGCTGTCCGCGGCGACCGACCGCTACTTCTCGCCGGAGCGCCGCACCGCGCTGGTCAGGGCAATGCGCGACAGCGCGCTGAGTGTCCTCAATCGCGAGGGCGAGACCCGCGCGCTCGAGGTCGTCGCGGCGATGAAGATGATCGAGAAAGCCGGCCTCATCACCAATCCGCCGCGCGACATCCCGTTCCTGCGCGGCTTCTTCGAGAAGGCCGTCAGCCTGATGCTCGCACAAGGCGGCGGCAAGCTGCGCGTCCCTGTCCCGAACAAGCCCGCCGAGCCCGGCCAAGGCGACGCTCCCACCGGCTGAGCGAGCCGGAGCGCTCCGGGCACGGCGGGTGAATGCCATGTCCGGCGTTCGGGCGCGGCCGGAGGGGGTCTGCGCGCCGGAAAGATACTTTGTATGCATAGTATCGGGGTGTCGTGCGGCGCGAGCACCCGGCCCTGCCTGGTGCCTCCCTCACCACCTTCCGACCGAGACACGCACCAGCGTACCCAGCACGCGATCGAAACGCGCGAGAACGGACGCGTCCAGCTCCGGCATGTACCCGAGTGCGGCAGCAACCTCGAAGCAGGCCCGCACCTCACGCAGCGACCCGAGCGCCGAAAAAGCCACGAGCCGTCCTCGCTCTCGCTCTCCGCCCCTCGCGCGGGAGGCGAAGCCCGAGCGCCTCGCTCTCGCCGCCGGGCCTCGCTCTCCCTCTGGCTCTCCGCGCGGGAGGCGAAGCCGACGCGCGCTCCCGCGTCCGCAGAAACGCGAAAGGCCGGCGGTGTTGCGCCGGCCCTCCAGGTGCAGCGGCTGCCAGGACCCGCCTGGCTAGAACGACAGCGTCACGTCGGCGAGGGCGGTGCCGTCGGCCGTGAGGTGATAGGTCGGATCGCCCTGGACTGCGCCGCCGCAGCGGACGGTCTGTGCGGCGTCGTCGACGGTGCAGCCGGCTGCCGCGGCGTTGCCGAAGTCCACCGTGCCGCCCGCGAGCGCGCTCGCCTGGACGTTGAACTTCTGGCTGCCGTCGAACTTCATGCTGATCGAGCCGTTGCCGGTAGCCACCGTGCCGCCGGCCGCGGTGGCGGGCAGCGCGCCCACCGAACCGCTCATGTCGCCGTTGTGGCAGCTCACGTTCATCGACGCGGCCGAACCGGCTGCGACGTGGCAGGAGCCGTTGTTGCTCGAGAGCTTGACAATCGTCGCATTGCCGGCGAACTGGACGTTGGTCGGGCCGTCGTTCTGCGTCACCGTCAGCGCACCGTCGAAGGTGTCGGGCACCGACACCGTCAGGTCGGCGCCAAGCCCGCTGTGGGCGTTGCCGCTCTGGTAGACCTTGACCGTGACGTTGCCGTTGGCGTCGGCGGTCGCGTCCGTGGCGAGCGCGGCGAAGTCCGCCTGGACGTCGGAGTCGGAGGCGTCGTGGGCGCGCAGGTCGAACGGCTTGAAGGTCGCCGAGACCGTGGTGCCGCTGCCTTTGACCACGGTGATGCCGCCGTTGAAATTGGAGATCGTGATGGAGCCGCCCGAAGCCCACTGGGCGGACCCGCTCCGGTCCGGCGCCACGAACTTCTTGAGCGACTTGGCGCACACACCCGAGTGAGTCGTCGTGGTGCCCGCGTCGTCCGTGGTGGTGACGTCGCACTTCTGCAGCTCGCAGCCCGTGGCGCCGGCGAGCATGCCGAATCCCAGAAGAACGAATGCAGCGGAACGGAGAAGAGTCTTCATGGCCACCTCGTGGGTTCCTACGCTGGATCGCCCTGGCGCCTTCCCGGAAATCCCGCAACTACCCGGGATTTCCCACGCTTTTCCGGAATGCCGCCAGCAGCCGCCGCGTCAGCGGGCCGGGAGTGCCGGCGCCAACGTCCCTGCCGTCCACCCGCACCACCGGCAGCATCTCGCGCGTGGTGGAAGAGATGAACATCTCGTCGGCGTCGCCAAGAGCGGCCACGGGCAGCGGCTCCAGATCGACCGGCACGCCTTCGGCGCGCGCCACGTCAAGCAGGCGCCGGCGGGTGATGCCGGGCAGGATGCCGGCATCTTCCGGAGGCGTGACGAGTCGGCCGGCGCGCACGACGAACACGTTCGAGCTGGCGCCCTCCACGACGAACCCGCCGCTGTCGACAATCAGCGCCTCCGCCGCGCCCACCTTGCGCGCCTCCCTGAGCGCGAGCACGGATACCAGGTAGTTTCCCACCTTGGCGGTCGCCGCAGGCGTCGCCTCGGCGGTTCGCTGCGTGCGGTACGTCACGACGGCAACGCCGTTTTCGTAGAGCGCGTCGGGCATCGGCGGCAGCGGCGCCACGATCACGACGCGCAGCGGATGCTCGGCGCTGAGCGGATCCAGCCCGAGCGGAGCCGTGCCGCGCGTGACCATCACGCGGATGTACGTCTCGGCATTGCCGGCGGTGCGCACCGCCTCGAGCACCTCGCGCTCGAGCTGTGCCCGCGACACCGGCAGCTGGATGAACACCTGCGCGCCGCTTCTCTCCAGCCGCGCCAGATGCTCGTCGAGCGCGAAGGGCGCGCCCGCGTAGGTGCGGATGGTCTCGAACACCGAGTCGCCGTAGAGAAAGCCGCGATCGAAGACGCTGACCCGGGCATCCGCCTCGGGCAGCAGCTTGCCGTCGATCATCACCAGCGTGGACACGGCTCAGGCTCCCACCTGCAGGGCGGCAGCGCGACCACCCAGGAGCTCCCTGGCACGCTGGCTTGCGCGTTCGATGGCGCAATCGACGAGCTCGGGGCGCCCGGTTGCGAGCGCCGCCTCGACGGGTGCGCCGAGGACGACCTGGACGCGACTGAACGGCATCGGGATGCGGAACCGGTCCCAGCTCCTGGCGAGCACACGACTCGCCGACGCCGCCGCGCCCATCGGCACCAGCCGCCCGTGGCCCAGGCGCGCGCAGAGCGCAGCGCCCGGCTTGGCGCGACGGAGCGGTCCGCGCGGCCCATCCACCGCGAACGCCGCGTCCCGCGGACCGGACAGCGCGCGCGCGAGGCTGCGCAGCGCCCCCGCGCCGCCTCGCGACGACGAACCGCGCACCACCCCGAGCCCCTGCGCCCGCATCACCCCGGCCTGCAGCGCGCCGTCGCGCGACCAGCTCACCATCACCAGCGTGCGGCGCCGCCGCTGCCAACCGAGCAGCAACATCTGCTCGCCGTGCCAGAATGCCAGCACCAGCGGCGACTCGTCGGACAGATCGAGCCCCGGCAACGTCTCGACCTCGACGCGCAGGGTCCACACCCAGAGCCGGATGAGGAGGCCGAGCACGAAGCCGAGCAGCGTGCGCATCGCGGTGCGTGGGTGCGACCGGCCTCAGCCGCCCTTCAGCTCGGCCAGGCGCGTCTTGGCCTGCTCCAGCGACGCATCGCTCTGGACGGCCCGCTCGAGCATCTGGATCGCCTTCGATTTTTCGCCCATGCGGTGGTGGACCTCGCCGAGATTCATGAACACCTCCGCCTTCGTGATGGGGCTCTTCGCGTCCAGACGCTGCAGCAGGAGAGCACGGAACATCTGCTGCGCCTTCTTCAGGTCGTCGGCCTGCAGCGCCACCTCGCCGAGCTTCTTCAGCACGCTGACGTTGCCCGGCTCGATGCGGAAGGCCTTGTCGAGCTCTTCCAGCGCGCGCTGCGTGTCGCCGTCAGCAAGGTACGCGTTGGCAAGCCGACGGTGGATTTCGCCGAGCTCCTTGGAGCGTTTGCCGCCGTAGGACTCGACAATCTTCTCCAGCACCTCCGCAGCCGCCTTGCCGCGCCCCGATTCACTGTACGCATCGCACAGCTCGAGCAGGAGCTCGCGGTCGTCGGGCTTGAGCTGGCTCGCCCCATCGAGCAGCTCCGCTGCCGCCGCGTGGTCCTTGCGCTTGTCCGAGTGGATGCTCGCGGCCTGGCGCAGCAGCTTGACCTTCTCGTCGTTGCTCTCCGCGAAACCGGCGTCCGCGGCGACCAGACCGGCGAGTTTTTCCCAGGCCTCCATCGACTCGTAGAGCCCGCGCAGGCGACTCCGGAGCTCTATGTTCCGTTCATCCGCACCGAGACCGCGCTCCAGTGCGCGGGCCGAGCTCTCGGCATCGCCGAGCTGGGCGAACTCGTCGGCGAGCGCAATGGACAGCTGCACGGCTTCTTCGCCCTCGCTCAGCTCGAGCAGGCGCTCGATGCTCTTGGCCGCTTCGGCGTGGTCGCCCTCGGCCTGGAACAGGCGCGTGAGCGACTCGAGTGCGCCGCGGTGCTGTGCGTCCCGCTCCAGCACGGAGCGGTAGGTCTCGATGGCCTTCGGACGATTACCCAGACGCGATTCGTAGACCTCGCCCAGACGCACCTGGAACTTGAGCTCGGCTTCCGTGTCGCCGCGCTCGCTGGCCGCCTGGATCTGGCTGTTCAACAGCTCGGCCAACTCCTCGTCGCGCTGCGTCTTCTCGTACAGCTCGCTCAGGGCCACGACGGCCTCGCTGTGGCCCGGGTCGTCGTACAGCACGCTGCGCAGGAGCTCGATGGCCGTGTCCGGCGACTCGAACCGCTCTTCGTTCAGCCGCGCCAGCTCGATGCGCAGGACGCTCCTGTCCGCGGGTGACTCCGCCATCTCGATCAGGCGCTCGAGCAACCGGCCGAGATCTTCCCAACGCTCCGTGGCCTGGTACAGACCCTTGAGCGCGCTGGACGCCTCGCGATCGGTCGGCTCGTCCTCGAACAGGTGCTCGTAGAGCTCGATGGCCTTGCCGTTGTCGCCCAGCTTGTCCCGCGCGACGCCTGCCGCCTTGTGCCTGAGCTCGCGCACCAGGTTGTAGTCGGCCCGTAGCTCGCTGCGCCGGACCAGAAGGTTGTACGTTTCCTCGTAGTCCTCTGCGGCCTCGCGCACCTGGGTCAGCTCCGAGAGAGCCCACAGGTTACTGTCGTCCAGGCCGAGCAGCTCGCGCAACAGGGACTCGGCGAGCTCGGCGTCGTTCTGCGAATCTGCCAGTTCCTTGGCATGCCGGAACAAATCCTCGCGCTTCTGCTCGTCGAGCGAGAGCTTGGCGCGGCGCCTCAGCGTCGCGACGAGATCCTTCTCGCGGCCGGGCGCGTGCTGCAGCTGTTCGACGAGCACCAGCACCTCGTCGCTGGACGGGTCGAACTCGAGCGCCTTCAAGAGCGCCTGTTCGGCCGCCGCGTTGTCCTCGACCTTGTCGCGCTGCCACGTGGCCAGACGCACGCTGAGCTCACGCCCCGTATCGGGCACGAGCTCAGGCGACTTCTCGATTGCCTCGCGCAAGGCCGCCGCCGCGCCCTCCCAGTTGCCCGTGATGGGCGCCAGCCGCTCGATCTCCTCCAGCAGCGCCGAGTCGGTCGGGTCGTCGGACAGCCCCTGCTGCAGCACGCGCTGCGCCGCCTTCGGATCGCCCACGTCCTCTTCCAGAACTCGCGCGAGACTCCGGCGCATGTCGATGCGCTCGCCAGCCGTGTCGGCGAATCCGACTCGCTTCTCGTAGAGTGACGCGAGGCGATCCGTCCGGTTCTGCGAACGGTAGACGCTCTCCAGCACCTCCGCCGCCTCCTCGAACAGGTCGCGTTCATCGGTCAGCTTTTCCAGCTCATCCGCGGCCTGCTCGTGAGCGGGGACGCGTTCGAGCGCCATACGCAGCGAGGACAGGCCACGCGCGGCTTCGCTGAAGTCGCGGATCTGGAGCACCGCCAGCCGGTAGTAGAGCTCCGCCTGCTCCGCCTCGGACTCCTCGATCACCACCCGGCGCTCGAGGATTTCGGCTAGCGCCTGGCTGTCGCCGAGCCGCGTGTAGAGCCTGTCCAGGGCGGCCAGGAGCTCCGGCTGATCGCCGGCCTGCTCGACCGCGTGGACGAAGGCTTCTACGGCGCGCCGGTTGTCCCCCAGGTTCTCCTCGCAGATGCGACCGAGCCGGGTGTAGAGATCCCTGGCGATGTCCGGATCGAACGTCGCCTGGGCGCGCTCGCCCAGCGCATCCGCATAGCGCGGCCAGCCGTCGGCGGCTGCGGCCAGACGCTCGATGTCGGCGTGCAGATCGCCCGCCTCGGGCCGCTCGGCCAGCGCCCGCAGCAGCGCGGCTTCGGCCATCGCCGGCTTTTCCAGCTTGTTCTCGAATACCTCGGCGATGATGCGCAGCGTCTCCGACCGCTCCATCGGATCCGTTTCCATGGTGAGCCTGAGCTCGAGCGCGTCGACCAGATCCTCGTGACGCCCGCCGGCCTGCAGCACCGGGACCAGGATGCCGGCCACCGTCGAACGCAGATCCTCGTGCTCCTTGCCGAGCTGCCGCACGGACGCGATGGTCTCGCCGTCGTCCGGAGCCTCGTCCAGCACCAGACGGTACGCTTCGAGCGCCTCGTCGTAGCTCTGGAGCTGCTCGGAGAGGATGCCGCCGATCTGCCTGCGCAGAGCCACCCGCTCCTCCGCCGATTCGGACGTGCTCGCCTCGAGGCGGAGGTTGTCGAGCAACTCGGGCCACATCTGTTCGGCCCGGTACAGGCCATTGAGCCTCGCAAGCACTTCGCGATCGCCCGGCTTCACGGCCAGCGCCTGGTTCAGCGCGTCGATCGCCTGGTGCCGATCCTCGAGCTTCTCCTCGTAGCAGCGCGCTGCGCTCGTCAGCAGGTTGTACTTGAGGTCGACATCCTCTTCGTCGCAGAGCTCGACCCGCCGCTGATACAGCTCGACCAGGGGCTGGGCGTCCTCGCGGCCTTCGCGCAGGTCGATCAGGCAATCGACGGTGAACGCGCTGTCCGGCTCGAGCTCGAGTGCGCGCTCGTACGCCTCGATGGCTCCCTCCGGGTCCTCCAGCATGTCGCGCTTTGCTTCGCCGATGCGCCGCCATGCGCTGGCGCGTTCCTCGTCGTCCAGCAGAAGGTCGGCTTTGGCGGTGAGCGCCTTCACCACGATAGGCCAGTCGCTGAGCAGAGTCGCCAGGCGTTCCATCTTGTTCAGGGGCTCGAGGTCGGCGGGATCGACATCGTGCAGCCGCGAATACGCTCCCAGAGCGCGCCGCGGATCGTCGCGGTGCTGGTCGTGGACCCGCGCCAGGGTCGCCAGGATGTCGCGCTGCGACGCGAGATCGGGCTGCTGCTCCAGCACCTCGTCGTAGGCGTCGGCCAGCTGGCCCCAGGCGTTGGTAGCCTCGGTCAGGCGCTCGTACTCGCCGCGGACATCGGCATCGTCCGGGTCGATCTGGAAGGCGACCTTCAGGGCACGCTGCGCGCGCGCCAGATCGCTGCCCCGCTCTTCCCACAGCTGTGCGGTCTCGCGCAGCACGGCCACCTTCTCGGCCGGATCCACCGCGAGCTGGTAGCGATCCTCGTTGAGCTTGATCAGGTGCCGCCAGTCGTCAGCCCCCTCGTAGAGCGGACGCAGTATCTCGACCACGCGCTCCTTGTGCTCGTCGACTTCGAGCAGCGCTTCCAGCTCGTGAATGGCCTCCGCGTGGGTCGGCACGGAACGCACGATCTCGTCGAGCTGATCGATCGAGCGATCTACCTCGCCGATTTCCTTCTTGAACAGACGTGCCAGCGCAAGACGATGCGCCGCGGCGGCTTCCGGCGATTCCGCCAGCTCGGCGCGACGCAGGTACAGGTCGGACAGATCCGCCCAGCGCTCCCGCTCCCGGTACAGCTCGGTCAGCGCGTCGAGCGCGCGCGTGTCGGCCTCGTCCACGTCGAGCGCAGAGCGGTACGTTTCGATCGCTTCGTCGACCAGTCCGAGCTGTTCGCGCTGGAGCGCCGCAATCGTGTGCAGAGCCGCCAGACGCTCGGCGGGCTCGAAGCGATGGTCGAGCGCGTCGCGGTAGAGCTGCACGCGCTCTTCGTACCTTCCGGTCTTCTTCAGGATTTCGTCGATGGCGTCGAAGAGCGCCTGGCTCTCGGGCTCGAATGCCAGTGCGCGGCGATAGAACGAGAGCGCCTTGTCGTTGTCGCCAAGCTCGGCGAGGATTTCGCCCGTGCGGCGCGCCAGACGCGCGGTGGACTCGTCCTCGCCGGGGGCTTCTTCCAGCTCGGCCGCGTAGATCTCCGCCAGGCGGCGTTCCGCGCCGGCCACCTTGGCCAGGCGCTCGACCTCGGCGATCGTCTCCTCGTCGGCGATGTCCTCGTGCAGGAGCTTGGCCGCTGTCTCGAGCGCGGCCGAGTAGTCCTCCTGCTGCTCCTCGTACAGCTGCGCGAGCCGCCCGAGCAGATCCCGGCGCTCGTCCGGATCCTGCGTGAAGTCGAGCCGCGCCCGGATGCAGTTCATCACCTTGGTGAAGTCCGCCCTGAGCAGATAGACCGGCTCCAGCAGCCCCGCGGCACGCGCGCGCCACTCGGCCTCGGGCGCCTCTTCCATCAAGCGTTCCAGCTCGGCGATCGCGCCCTCGTGCTGCCGCTCCAGCTCCAGCGCGCGCTCCAGCTCGTCGAAGGCGCGCGGAGCGTCGTTCTGGTGCTTGCCCGAGATGTTGGCGATCTTCACGTGCAGCTCGGGCGTATCCGACGACTCCAGCTGTCGCTGATAGAGCTCCACCAGCTCGCTCCAGCGCTCCTCCACCGCGTAGAGGTTTTCCAGCGCTTCGATGGCCGCCTGGTCCATGTCCAGGTCGAGGATCGTCTCGTAGGTCTCGATCGCCCGCGTGTTGTCCTCCAGCACGTCGCTGAGAAGCTTCGCGCGACGGAACAGCAGCTGCTTGCCCTCGTCGTCGCTCTCGGCCGCTTCCACCCGCCGCTCGAGGATCTCGAGCAGGTTCTCGGCGTCGCCGGCCTCTTCATACAGCGACTCCAGAGCCGAGAGCGCCTGGCGGTCATCCGCCCTGAGCTCCAGCGCCTTCTGGTAGTACTCGCGAGCCAGGTCGCGATCGGCCAGCTGGTGGCGGGCCAGGTCGGCGATCTTGAGCGTCACCGCGAGCTGCACCTCGCCATCGAAGATCTCGGGAACGACTTCGCAGAGCAGCTTGACGTACCGGGCCTGCTGATCTGTTGCGCCCGCCAGCCGCTCGAGCTGCTCGAGCCACGGTTCCAGCTCGGCGCGGCCGGCCGCCTCGCGCACTGCTCGCTCCGCGAAGCCGAACGCGCGCGACTGGTCGCCCAGCGCGGCATCGGCCACCTGCATGGCCCGCTCCAGACCCTCCAGGCGGCTCATCGGATCGTCGGCCGTGTCGATCTCGATCTCGAGCACCTTGAGCAGCCGCTCGTTGTCGCCGTCGGCCTCGTAGATCGGGTGCAGCACCTCCGCGGCCTCGCGGCGCGTGGGGATGTCGTCCACCTCGAGCAGCTTCTCCAGAGCGCTCCGGCTCGGACCGTGCGTGGTGTCGAGGCTCAGCGCGCGGCGGTAGGTCTCCAGCGCGCCCTCGAGATCGCCGAGATGCTCGCGACGCAGGTCGCCCAGACGCGCCAACATCGCCAGCCGCTCCGCGTCGTCCTCGACGATATCGAGGTGCGCGTCATAGCTGTCGCCGAGCTCGTCCCAGCGCTCGTCGGACTCGTACAGCTTCTCGATCGCCGTCAGCGCTTCCGCCTCCGGCCCAAACTCGTCGATCACGGCGCGCCAGGCGTCGATGGCCTCCGACAGGCTCGAGAGCTTGTCCGACAGGATGACGGCCACCCGCGTCATCAGGCTCCTGCGCTGGTCGCCGTCCTCCGCGATGTCGCGACGCCGCTCGATGATGTCGACCAGCTCCCGCCAATGCTCGGTCTGCTCGTACAGGCGGTCCAGCGCCGCCAGCGCCGCTTCGTCGGCGGGGCTCTCCACCAGGCGCATACGCCACGCCTTGATGGCTCCCTCGGTGTCGTGCAACACGCTGTCGCAGAGCTCGCCCAGACGCCCGAGCAGATCGCGGCGCACGTCGCCGTCCTGCTCCATAGCAACCTGGGTCCTGAGCACCTCGGCGAGCTTCTCGTGCTCGCCGCGCCCAACGTAGATGCGCTCCAGCGCGCGCGCCGAGGGCAGCACCAGCTCCGCGTCGTTCTCGTCGAGCGTGCTGATGGTGCGGTACGTACTCTCGGCCTTGTCCGTGTCGCCGAGCAGATCCTCGTAGATGTGCGCCACCTGCATCAGGATCTCGCCCTTCATGCCGGGTGTGTCGGCATGCGCGGCGGCCTTTTCCAGCACCTCGGCGACGCGCTGGTGCGCGCCGACGCGGCGTCCGATCTCCAGCAGCCGCTCGCGCGACTCGGTATCCAGCGGATCGAGCGGCGCCAGGCGCGCGAGCGACTCGAGCGCAGCGTCGTCGTCGTGCAGCCGGTCGTCCTGCAGAGTCGAGATCCGGCGCAGCAGCTCCTTCTGCTCGTCGAGCCGCGCGTCCTCGCTCTCCTCGCCGGAGCCGGCGTCGAGCTCTTCCAGGCGGATCACCAGCACGCGCACCAGGTCGCGGATCTCGTCGCGGGCCTCGTAGACGCTTTCCAGCATGTGGGCCGACCGCCCGCGCAGGCTGCCGATTTCGAGCATCTTCTCGGCCAGCTCGCGAGCGTCGTAGTCGTTCGGCTTCTCGCGCAGCACGTCCTCGACATGCACGATCGCCTTGTCCGGCTCGTGCAGCCGCTCGAGCTGGATCCGCGCGAGCCGGAGCTTGAGCTCGAATACCTCTTCGCCCTCGGCGGTCTCCAGCCGCGTTTCGAGCAGGGCGGCGAGATCCTTGTGGCGCTCCTGCCGGGCGTAGAGCCGATCGAGCGCGCGGACCGCGGCGTCGTGCAGCGGATCGATCTGCAGGATGCGTTCGTAGTAGCGGGTGGCCTTGTCCGCGTCCTCGATGATCTCCTCGCAGATCAGCGCGACCTCCACCAGCATGTCGACGCGGCGGGCGCTGTCGTCCGTGGCCTGCGACGCGCGGTCGTAGAGCGCTTCGAGCTCCCCCCAGCGTTCCGCCGCGGTAAGGATGTCCTTGAGCCGCGTGAAGGCGCGCTCGTTGCCGGGATCGAGCGCGAGCACCTTCTCCAGATAGGGCGTGGCGCCGATCGGATCGCCGAGCCGATCTTC
Organism: uncultured delta proteobacterium; assembly: GCA_963826085.1. Taxonomy (GTDB): domain Bacteria; phylum Myxococcota_A; class Polyangia; order Polyangiales; family Polyangiaceae; genus CAWDXG01. The sequence continues at coordinate 637,454 of CAWGVN010000004.1, forward strand.
GTGCAGGCGCGCGGCCCGCTCGCAGAGCTCGACCTCGATCTCCGACGGTATCTCCGCGCGCATTGCATCGCGGAACGTCTCTGCAAGATCCGTCGGGCGCCCCGCCAACGCCGCCAACGAGTCGGCGCGATCCCACAAGTCGAGCTCGTCCGGGTAGTTGGCAACCGCCTTGAGCACAACGTCCAGGGCCGTGCCGAACGCGCCGAGCTTTTCCTCGTGCACGTCGGCGAGACGCGAGTAGAGGTTCATCCGCTCGGCGCGGTCGGTCGTCTGGGAGAGCATGACCTCCAGAGCATGGGCCTCGCTGCGCGCCTCGCCGGTCGCCGCGAACTGCCGCGACAGCTCCTGTGCCGCCGCCGCCCGGGCCTCTTCGTTGTCCATCAGGCGCTGCAGTACCTGCATCGCGCGCGGATCGCCTTCGCTGGCCTCCAAGGCGCGAACCGCAGCCGACAGGGCGTCCATGGGGCGATCGAGCTTCTCGAGGTACAGCTCGGCGAGCTTCACGTCGAGCGCGGCACGTTCGGTGCCGGACAGTTGATCGCGATGCTGTTCGATCACCTCCGCGGCGCCCGCGGCATCGCCCGCATCGAGCAGCAGACGCGGCAGCGCACCGAGCGCAACAGCGTTGTCCGACTCCACCTGCAGCACACGGCGGTACAACGCCGCGGCGCGTTCGCCGGAACCGAACACTTCCTCTTCCAGCGTCGCCCAGTCGGACAGGATCTGGACCCGGTCCGCGTCGCTGGGAGTGTGCTGCACGCGCAGGTCGAGCAGCCAGCGCAGCTCGTCGCGCCGATCCTCCTTCCGCAGGATCGCCTCCAGCGCCTGCGCGGCCTCCTCGTCGGCCGGTTCGCGCTCGAGCAGCCGGCGGTAGGTGGCGACGGCGTCGTCGCTGCGACCGAGCTCGTCGGAATAGACACGAGCGAGCTTGAGCGACAGCTCCCGGCGTTCTTCAGCGGACAGCCCGGCCTGCGGAGCGCCGTCATCGGCGTTCTTGCGCTTGCGCCGCTTCTTGCCGTTCTCCGGCGGTGCTTCCTCGGCGGGCGCCGCCTCGCTCGCAAGCCGCGCCTCGACGGCCTCGACAAATGGCTCCCAGCTCTGCGCCGCGCGTGCAGCGTTTTCCAGCATCTCGAGCGCCGAAGCGTTGGATGGCGCAAGGTCGTAGGCCTGCCGCGCGTAGCCGACCGCGGCTTTGCGATCGGAGAGACGCCCGCCGGTCACATCGACCAGCTTGGCGAGCAACGCGAGCTTCTCCTCGTCGTCGCTGGCGTGGTGGAGCAGCACCTCGTACAGCGCCGGCAGTCGCGCCCACTTCTCGTCCTCCTCGTAGAGCGGGACCAGGGCCCGGGCGGCCCGCTCGTCGTCCGGGCGCGTCGACAGCACGCGCTCGTATGAGCGGAACGCGCGATCGGGCTGGGAGAGCCGGGCCTCGTAGACCGCGGCCGCGCGGTAGCTGAGCTCGACCTTGGCGTCGGACTCCTGTGCACGGTCCGCCGCGTTGCTGAGCACCTCGGCCAACCCCTCCCAGTCGTTCTGCGAACCGTAGAGCTCTTCCAGACCGTCGTAGTCGCCGCTCTGCAGATACGATTCGCGCAACACCCTGAGAGCGCGGTGATGCCCCGGAGACAGCTCCAGGACGCGCCGCCAGGTGCGCGCCGCGGCCGCGTGATCGCCCAGGTGATCGGCGTACACGCTGCCGAGCTTCTGCAACACCGCCAGGCTCGCCGCGTCGTCGTGCGAATTGGCCACGCGACGTTCCAGCGCGTCGGCGAGCGTCGTCCAGTCCTTGCCACGCTCCGCGTACTTCTCGAGCGCGTCGAGCACCTCGGTACGCTCGGGATCCTCGTCCAGCAGCTGCTTGTACAGGCCGATGGCGTCCTGCCCGCGATTGAGGCGCTCGGCCGCGAGCTGCGCCATCTCTTTGAGGATGGTGACCCGCTCCGCCCCCTCGGAAGTCTCGAGCTCGCGCTGGAACAGCTCGTACAACGAGGGCCATGCGCGCCGCTTGCGGTACAGCTCCTCCAGCCGCTCGCGGGCTTCGCGATCTTCCGGCGCGACCTTCAGGAGTGCCTCGTAGGCTTCGGTCGCGTTCTGCACGTTGGAGAACTGATCGAGCCAACGGCGCGCCGCCGATCGGTACAGCGCCTTCTTCTCTTCCTCGTCGGGCGTCAGCTCGGCCAGCCTGAGCTGGTTGGTCAGGAGCTCGCGCCAGCGTCCGAGCTTCTCGTAGAGCTGCACCAACTCGCGCACCTCGACCACGTCGTTCTCGTCGAGCTTCTCGTCGAGCTGCACGATCTGGTTGAGCACGCTGACCAGAGCGGTGTCGCTCTTGACGTACTGGCGATAGACCGTCGCGACCTCGCGCAGGATCTCCAGACGCGTCTCGTACTGGTCCGGATCCGTCCGCTCGAGCTGCTGGCGCAGCAGCTCGACCAGGGCGTTGAACCCCTGGGTCTGCTTGTACAGGCGCTTGAGCGCGTCGCGGGCGTCGGCGTTGTCCGGATCCTGGCGGAGGACCGCCTTGTACTGCTCGATGGCCTTCGCCGCGTTCTCCTGGCCCTCGGCCAGGTGCGCGAGCTCGCCGCCAATCGCGACCTTCTCGGGGCCGTCCTTGAGCGCGCGTTGCGCGCCCTGCAGCACCTCGATGAGCCGGCGGTCGTCGCCGAGCTCCGAGCTGTACTGGCGGTAGAACTCCAGCATCCCCTGGTGCGTGGGGTCGAGCTTGCGGATGCGTTCGAACCAGGGCTCGGCGTCGTGCGCGCTCTCGCGCTTCTTCCAGTGCAACATGGCGATCTGCAGCATGTCGCCCAGGCGTTCTGCGTTGCCCTGCTCGTGGGCTCCCAGGCCCCGCTCGTAGAGCGCGACCAGGTCATCCCAGCGCTCCTGCTTGGAGTAGTACTCCGACAGGAACCCCATCGCCTCGTTCTGGTCCGCTTCCTGGCGCAGCACGCGGTCGTAGGCGCTCGCGGCTCGCTCGGCGTCGTCGAGCTTGTCCTTGTAGAGCCGGGCCAGGCGCACGCCCGCCGCGACGCGGCTCTCCGCCTTCTCGGCGCGGTCGGCTGCGCGCTCCAGCACGCGGGCGGTTTCTTCCCAGCGCTCCGCGCGGCGGTAGATCCTCTCGAGCATCTGGGCGGCTCGCTCGTTGCCGGGATCCAGACGGACGGCATGCTCGAGCTTGTCGACAATCGCATTGAGCTCGGCCTCGCCGGCGCCGAAGCGCAGCTCCATCTCGGCCGCACGCATCAGCATCGAGCTCTTGTAGACGTCGTCGGGCGCCTGCTCGGCTTCGCTCTCGTAGGTGGAAACGAGCTCCTTCCACTTCTCCCGCTTGCCCTCGCTCTCCTCGAGCGCCTCGGCCGCGTCGGGGTCGTCGGGGTTGAGCTCCTGGATGCGGAGCAACACCACGCCGGCGCCGTCCTCGTCGAGCAGGTGCTCGCGCAGCACGCCCGCCTGCTCGCGCAGCAGCGCCAGCTCGTCCGGCGTGCCCGCGGACGCCTGGACGGCAATCTCGAGCAGAGCGCTGACGGCGTCCCACTCGCCACGCGCGCCGTGACGTTCCCGCGCCGCTTCCAGCAGATGCTGGAGCTCGGGTGTCGTCAGGTTGCCATCGGACTCCGCGGCCGCCTCCCGCAGCATCTGCCACGCGTCTGTCGAGTCGGGATCATCCTGCAAGTGCCCAAGTGCGGTCCGGATCGTCTGCGAATCCATTCTCCACCCGTCGAAAAATGCGCGTGTACGGCGGCGCGAGAAGCGCGCCGAGGGGGGCCGAGAGTACGCTGCGCGTCGGGGGGTTACAAGCCTTGGAAATCAGCGATTCTGCTTGACTTGTGCCGCCTGGCGAAGCTCCCGGAGCAGCCGGCGCTGGGCGCTCACCACGCGGCTATCCGCACCCAGACGCTGGGCCTGGTCGAGGGCCTGTTCCGCCTCGTCGAGTCGCCCCAGCTCGAGCAGGGCGAGCGAGCGGCCGAGCTGGGCGTCCGCGAAGCGCGGACGCGCGGCGATGATGGCGTCGTACTGGCGCAGCGCCTCGGCCGGCTGGTGCTCCTTCAGGGCCAGCGTGGCCAGGCCCACGCGGTTCTCCAGCGCGCCGGGATCGGCCTGCAACCCAGAGTCGTAGGCCTGCCGGGCGCCGCTGGAGTCGCCCTGGCGCAAGCGCACCAGACCGAGTGCGTGCCACACGGCGGCGTCCTTCGGGTTGCGTCGCAGCGCTTCCTCCAGGCGCGGCTTGGCGAGCTCGAGCTCGCCCCAGCGCGCGGCGCGCATGCCGCCCTCGCGCGGCCCCGCTTCGTCCTGCGGGGCCACGTCCGCGGCGCGGTCGTACATGGCCAGCGCCTGATCGTAGCGATGGGTCAGCTCGTAGGCGTGCCCCATCTCTATCCACGGCACAGGACTTGCTTTTCCGAGCACGTCACCGAGCTCTTCTGCTTCGTGCTGCGCGGCGCCCAGGTTTCCCGTGAGCGCCAGAACGCGGATCAGCAGGCGGCGATCCTCGACCGCCGGGGGATGCTTCTGGATGTCCGCGCGGAGCACCTCGGCTGCTTCGTCGTAGCGACCCTTGTCAGCCAGCAGAGCCGCGTTCTGCCGCGCGTCGGAGAAGCCCGACGCGCATCCCCCCAGCATGACCGCGATCATCGCCGCGCCCAGTCGACCCTGCACGCGGCAAGGTTAGCATTGCGGGAGAACCCGCCAGCAAGACGGGCGGCGCAGGTCCAGTAGGATGTGCGACAATCCAGAGACGCGTGACACGGATCGGGGCCGAAGGTTGCCCGGGGCGATGGTGCGGCGCCGCGTTGGCGGCGGCGCTTTCAGCCGGGCTGATCGCTGCCTGCGGGCAGAGCGGACAGGTGGGCGCCAGCGACGCGGGCGCGACGCCGGACAGCAGCGGCGCGGGCGCCGGCGGCGCAGCGGGCGCCGGCGGATTGTCGTTCGGGGGAACGGGCGGCTCGTGCCCCGCGGTGCAACCCGTCGAGGGCAAGGCGTGTGACAGCCCCTGGAACCAGCACTGCGACTACCCCTCCGCGTGCGATGCGGGCGGGAGCTGCAGCGCGCAGTGCATCGCCGGCAAATGGTTCGTCGATTGCCCGGCGTGTGGTGCTGCGCCCGCCTGCCCGAAGAGCGCCCCCACGAACGGCAGCGCCTGCGCCCAGGGCCCACGCTACACCTGCGTGATCAAGCCGTGCAACGTCGACGACAATTTCGTCGCCGCGACCTGCGATCATGGCGTGTGGAGCATCGACTCGCGCATCTGCGTTGGCGTGGAGTGCATGGGCGGCGAGGACATCCCTCCGTGCCCGGCAGGAGACGTGTGCGTGCACGGCCCCTCCTGCGACTTCGCAATGCAGCCGGTGTGCCAGCCCAATCCATGCACGAGCGCGCCGCTGTCGTGCGCTTGCGCGAAGTCGCTGTGCGGCAACTACGTGTGCGGGACCACCGGGAAGGGATACGTGAACTGCCAGCCGCCGCTGGATCCTTCGGCGCCCACCGTGCTCGCCGAGCACCTCTATCTCGAGGGTCCGCTCGTGCTCGCAGGCGGCACGTTGTACGCGGCGTCCCAGCCGGTACTCGCCGTCGACCCAGCGAGCGGCGTCACGCAACCGTTCGGTCCACCTGGAAATAGCGGACTGGACGTCGTGGCAGACGCGAACAAGGTCTACTGGATCCAGGTCAAGCAATCGGGGCAGCCGCCCATCGAGATCGTTTCCGAGGCGGTCGGCGGCGGCAGTCCAACGACGCTGGTCTCCGGAGCGCAGGCGCAACACCTGGCGCTCGACGGCAGCTACGTGTACTTCACGACGAGCGACAGCGACCCGGCGCACCCGCATTCGGTCGAGCGCGTGCCGACCAGCGGGGGAACGGTCGAGGTCCTCGGAAGCGGCGTGAGCCTCTACGGACTCGCCGTGGCGCCGGGCGGCGTCTACTTCGCCGACCGGAACAACGCGACCAACCTCGGGCTCATCTACTACGCGCCGTTCGGGGGGAAGCAGGTAAGCGTCGCCACACAGCAGGGCTTCCCCAGCCTGCTCGCGATCGACAGCGTTCGCGTCTACTGGCTCGACGAGTGGCCACCCGACGTGAAAGCGCTGTCGCAGAGCGGCGGCGCGCCCCAGGCTCTGTACTCGGCGAAGTCGGGCACGAGCACGCCAAAGGGGATTTGGCTCGAAGCCGGCAACGTGTACTTCACGGATCACGACACGGGCGACGTGCGCGAGGTCGCCGCGAGCGGCGGGCCCGCGACCCTCGTCTCGAAGGGCCCGTACGGCGCGAGCGGCATCGTCACCGACGCCAGCCACGTCTACTGGGCCACCGAGAGCCTGGGATGCGGTCGCGTACTGAAGGCCAGCAAGTAGGCGCAAAGCGGATCGGCTCGCGGCCTACGTGTTTGGAGCAGATCCTGTCGGCGTTGCCGACATTTCCGGTCGCAAGCTGCCGCCTCGCGCGTGCGACGCGCCGCGCGATATGCCGCCCATCAGCCGCACCCTTGCGCCGCCGCGCGGGCGCGGGTAGGTCGGCGGGCATGAAGGCTAGCGATATCAAGACCATCGCCGTGATCGGCGCTGGGCAGATGGGCGGCGGCATCGCGCAGGTGGCCGCGGGCAAGGGCTACACGGTGCTGCTGAGCGACGCGAGCGTCGAGCGCGCGCAGGCCGGCAAGGACAAGATCGGCAAGATCCTCGGCAAGCAGGTCGACAAGGGCAAGATGAAGGCCGAGGAGCGCGCCGCACTGCTCGAGCACATCCACCCCATCGGCGCGGACCTCGCGGGCATCGAGAAGGCGGAGCTGGTCGTGGAGGCTGCGACCGAGGATCGCGAACTGAAGATCGACATCTTCAAGAAGGCCGACTCGAAGATGAAGCCCGACGCGATCCTGGCGTCGAACACTTCCAGCATCTCGATCACGCGGCTGGCGGGACAGACCTCGCGCCCCGGCAAGGTGATCGGCATGCACTTCATGAATCCGGTGCCGCTGATGAAGCTGGTCGAGATCGTGAACGGCGTGCAGACCGACAACGAGACCACCGACACCATCCGCGAGCTGGCGGAGAAGCTCGGCAAGACGGTCATCACGAGCAAGGATCAGCCGGGCTTCGTCGTGAACCGCATGCTCATCCCGTTCTTGAACGAGGCGTGCTTCGCGCTGCAGGAGGGCCTCGGTACGCCGGAGGACATCGACCAGGGCGCCAAGCTGGGGCTGAACCATCCGATGGGGCCGCTGGAGCTGGCGGATTCTGATCGGCCTCGATACGCTGCTCTTCATCGCCGAGGTGCTGCACCGCGAGTTCGGCGACGACAAGTACCGTCCGGCGACGCTGCTCCGCAATCTGGTGGCAGCCGGCTGGTACGGCCGCAAGGTGGGGCGCGGCTTCTACGTCTACGACGAGCGGGGCCAGAAGACGGGACGGGCGTTCGAGCGATGAGCTACGAAACCATCCTCTCCGAAGCGAGCGACGGCATCGTCACCATTACGGTGAACCGTCCGGACAAGCTCAACGCGCTGGACCCGGCCGTGCTGCGCGAGCTGACCGCGGCCGTCGAGGGCCTCGGCAACGCGCGCGCCGCGATCCTCACCGGAGCGGGCAAGGCGTTCGTCGCAGGAGCGGACATCGCCGCGATGCAGAAGATGACGCCGGCGGAGGCCAAGGCCTTCAGCGACTCCGGGCACCATCTGGGCGCGCTGATGGAGCAGGCGAAGTGTCCGATCATCGCCGCCGTGAACGGCTTCGCGCTGGGCGGCGGGACGGAGCTCGCGCTCGCCTGCGACTTCATCTACGCCTCGGAGAAGGCAAAGTTCGGCCAGCCCGAGGTGAACCTCGGCCTGATGCCGGGCTTCGGCGGCACCCAGCGGCTGGCACGCCGCGTCGGCATCGGCCGGGCGCGCGAGCTGGTGTACACCGGCGCGATCATCGACGCGCAGGAAGCACTGCGCATCGGACTGGCCAACCAGGTGGTGTTGCACGACGAGCTCCTGACGAAGGTGCGCGAAGTCGCGGCCACGATCGCGTCGAAGGCGCCGCTCGCCGTCGCGGCGAGCAAGCGCGTGATGGCCCGGGGCTACGACGCGGATCTGCCCACGGCGAACGAGCTCGAGGCGACGGCGTTCAGCGCCCTGTTCGGCAGCGAGGACCAGCGCGAAGGCACCGCGGCGTTCGTCGAGAAGCGAAAAGCCGCGTTCAAGGGACGCTGAGGGACTTTTCGGGCAGTAACGAGCGTTCCCGGACCTGGAATGCGGTATTCCTCGACGCTGAAGCTCGTCCTCGCGGCCGCCGTGCTGCTCGGTGGCTGCAAGGGCTGCGATCACGACAAGCCCTACACGCCCTTCGGCATCACTTCGGCGCTCCCCGACGTCGACAGCGCGAGCGCTGCACCGAGCGCCAGCGCCGCGCCGGGCTTCGCCCCACACCAGTCGGAGCTGGCGCCGGCGGGGGCGAAGCAATGGAGCTTCGCCGGACAGAAGCTGTCGGCGCCCCGTGGCCGCGTGTTCGAGCAGGCGCTCTCCAGCGACTTCAGCGGCGACGGCAAACCCGACGCGCTGGCGTGGACGCTGCCGGAAAAGGCCGCACCGGGCGTTGCGGCCGGCGAGCTCTGGTACTTCCCGGCAGGCGGCGCGCCGGAGCGCGTCGCATCGCTGCCCGGCTTCGTGCCGACCGGGCCGAGCTGCAAGCTCGAGACATCGCTCTCGCAGACCGGCGAGCACACGGTCACGCTCGACGCCGCGGCGAGGTGCGGCAGCGGATTCATCGCCCGTTCGCCGGTGCGCAGCATCCAGGTGCTGGAGCCCGCGCGCCCGCATCCGCTGCTGCTCGAGCTGCGCGCGGCCGCTGCGCCCCCGGGCGAGTCGATGAAGCTCGCAGTCGACTCGAGCGATCGCGACAAGGACGGTCGCGACGACGTGGACCTGACGGTGACGGTCGCGCGGGACGGCTCCACACGGCCGGCCAGCGCGCACGTCGTGTGGCTGGATCGCGCGGCAGGTCCGTCGCGCGAGGCGGACGAACCGAAGCGTTCGTTCGATCACATCGCGTCGGTGGAGCTGATCCGCTCGAAGGGCAAGCACACCAGCCGCTCGGTGCCTGACGGCGTCGGCAATCTTCGCCGGCTGATGTCAGCGATGTGCGAAGAGGGCGGCGTGCCGCGGCTGTTCGATCGCGACGGCAACGCGTTCCGCTGCGGGCACCCCACGCTCGCTTTCAATCGCATGGCGCAGGCGGAGCTCCGCGCCGCGCTCACGCTGGGCGACGCAGAAGAAGCCTTCGCCGTGCTGAACCGCGCCTCTGCAGACGACAAGACGCTCGCGGGGATGGACAAGGAGCTCGACAAGGCCGTGACTTCGCTCGATGTCACGGAAGCGCTGACGCCAACCGCCAAGCCGGTGCCCCACGGCAAGCAGCCGCGCTGGAGCCCGCTTCGCTTTGAAGCAACGGGAGCGCTCCTGGTGCAGACAACGGACGGGCTGGTGCGCGTAGCGCCGGACGGCCACGACGAGATGCCCCTCGACCCCGAAGCGGGGGTTGCGACCTGGCCGCTGCCCGTGACGGCGAGCGATGGGAGCAGCTGGACGGGCGTCGCGGACGCGTGCGATCGGCCGGAAGTGCTGCTCACCTTCAACGACGCGCGCAACATCCCGATGCCTCCCGTCGCGACGCGGCTGCTCTCCCCGAGACCAGGGAGCTGCCGTGGAGGCAAGCCGCCGCGCGTCCCGGCTCCGGCGCCCGTGTCGTGGCACGCGGGTCAGGGTCTTGAAGCGATCGTTGCCGGGTCGCACGTCGGACCGGAAGAAAAGGATGTCGTTCCGGGCTCGCCGCGCTCGCCTGACGGAAAGCTCCTGGTCGTGCCGACCCGGCGCGGCCTGCTCGTCACAGGCGGCGACAAGCCCGAGCTCTGGAAGCGCGCCGGCCTCGACGCGCTCTCGCTCACCGACTGCGTGGTGGCCAACGGCGCGCAGTCCATCGCGTGCATCGAGCGCGGACGCGTGATGCTACTGCGAACGTCCGTGACCAGGACCCGTTGGGCTGCACCCAGCGCAGCGACAGCGAGCCCGCGCCGGGCGCAGCGAGGTGCGTGAGGGGGGCGCGGGGGGCGGAGCCCCCCGGGAGGACCACGGTGGGGGTGGGTGGGCGGGAAGAAGACGTTAGGGCGCCTTGACGCGCTCGAGGTAGCTCCTCGTGCGCGTGTCGACCTTGATCCACTCGCCTTCGCTGATGAAGAGCGGAACCTGCACGGTGGCGCCGGTGGAGACCGTGGCAGCCTTCGTCACGTTCGTGGCCGTGTCGCCCTTGGCGCCCGGCTCCGTCTCGGTGATCTGTACGGTGACGTGCGGGGGCAGGCTGATGCTGACGGGATTGCCCTTGTAGAGAGTGATCGTCACGTCGATGCCGTCCATCAGGAAATCCGCCCCGTCGGCGACCACGTCCTTGTGCACGCTCAACTGCTCGCCGGAGTTGGCGTTCATGAAAACGAACATGTCGCCGTCCGGGTAGATGTACTGCAGCGTCTTGTCCTCAACGTCCGCCGGCTCCAGCTTCTCGCCCGAGCGGATATTGCGCTCCAGGTTTCCGCCGGTGAGCAGGTTCTTCATCTTGGTGCGGGTGAAGGCCTGGCCCTTGCCGGGCTTGACGAACTGGAAATCGACGACGATGTACGGCTGCCCGTCCATCATGATCTTCAGGCCTTTGCGAATGTCGCTCGTATCCATGGGACTCCGGAGGCAGCCCCAGACAGGGGCGGGGTGGATCTGCCGTGCGCTGCCTCCCCGGCAGCCGCTCGGCGCCTGAGGCTCTAGCGGGGGATCGGCGCACATTCAAGGGGGCGCGAGCCCGGCCAGCGGCGATCCGCCGCTTCCCGCCCCGCCATGACAGGGCTGGCCCGGGGGCCGGCGCCATCCCCCGAGCTTGCCGGGGCCGGCCGCAAGCGATACTCCGCTCCCCGAGGCGCCTTCGGGATGGACGAGTACGAGCTGGAAGAGATCAAGCGCGAGATCGTCGAGAGCCGTTCGCTCACGATCAAGACGAACAACCTCGTCAACGCGCTGGCCGCGGATCTGAAGAGCATCGCCAAGCGCCAGCAAGGCTACGAGCGCCGCATCTTCTTCAACAGCGCCACCGCGTACGTGGTGACGATCGCAGTTCTCTTCATCGCGCTCAAGCTCGCCTGGGATGCCAAGATCGACTCGGTGCGCGCCGAAACCAAGGACAGCGCGACGCAGGTCACGCAGCTCCAGGCGCAGCTCAAGGAAGTGCAGGAGCGCGAGGATGCCCGCACGCGCGCCAGCCGCAAGGCGAGCGAATTCTACGACCTCATCGCGCATCACAAGCGCCAGCAGATCGTCGCGCAGTACGACGCCATCAAGAAGCTGCCGCTCACGCGCGCCGAGCAGTCGATTTTCCGCGCCGAGTATGACAAGGCGAAGAACGAGCTCTCGCTCATCGCCTACCAGAACGGCCTCGACGACATCCGCACCGGTCGCTGGCACGAAGCCGAGCAGGCCTTCCGCGAGTCACTCGCCGACAAGGACGACGCCGCGCACAGCCCGCAGGCGCGCTACGAGCTCGCGCTCGCGCTGCGGCAACTCGGCCAGCAACGCCAGGCGATTCCGATCCTGGTGCAGCTCTCTGAAGCCTCGGCCGACAAGGAAGTGATGGACGATGCCACGTGGCTGCTCGCGCAGTCGCAGCTCGACATCCAGGCGTGGAACGACGCCAAGACCACGATGCGATCGTTCATCCGCCGTTTCCCCAAGAGCCCGCACATCAACGACGTGCGCGGCAAGCTCGCCGAGATCTCGCTGGTGCATTGAAGCGGGGGACCCCGTTTCACGGCGCAGTCGGCACGAGCGTGACCGCCGGCAGGTTCCACCATCCCGGCGTCGCGATGTCGATGCGGGGACCCACTACGATCAGGGCGTAGGTCTGGCCGTTCTCCAGCTGGGACACGCCGCCGAGCGCGAGCGCCGAGGCCCAGTCCACGGACAGGGAAACGGTGCTGCCGGACGCCACCTGAAGCGGCACGGGCCCGATCGGCGAGCCGTACGCGACCAGGGGCTGGTCCAGATCGGGCGGACGCGGCAGGATCGCGCCGAACGAGACGCCGAAGGCGATGTTCACCGGGGGCTGGGTCGTGTTGGGCGGCGTGCCGGACTGCAGGGCAAGCGAGTCGGTGCCGCGCGAGGCGTTCACGACCTGCAGACCCAGCCGGTCCGCCTGGGCGATACGCGACATGCGCACCACCACGGGCGCCAGGGTCGGCTGGTCCGGTGCGTAGCCGTCGCCGCACACTCCCTGGTCCAGCCCATCGCTGAATCCGGGCGCCCCCATGCATCCGGCAGCGACCAGCAGGTTGCTGCGGCCGCCGGTCAACGTGCCGGCGGGCAGGGCCGGAAGCGCTTCGACGCGCAGCGGCGGAGCAGCGGGCGGCGGCGCGTCGGCCGCCGCATCGGTCGGAGCTGCGTCGGCGTCCGTCGAAGCCGCGTCGGCTCCGGCATCGGCCGGGGCACCGTCGGACGCCGCGTCGGGGCCGGCATCGGGCGTGGAGAGCTGCTCGGCCAGCGCGATCGCCGCGTCGCACGTCATGCCCTTCACCAGCGACAGATCGCCGGCAATGACGATCGGCTGGATGCTGTCCTTTGCGAAGTCGAGACCGGGCAGCGCGCCGACCGACGTCGCGTGTGCGAAGTCCAGCCCCGCCGCGGGCAGCGGCGAACCGACCGGCGTGCTCGCCCCGCTCTGGTCGACGCTCGCGAAGCAGAACGTGATGCGCGCCGCGTCCACGACGCCATGGACGAGCGTCAGCCGGTCGGGACCGCTCGGCTCGGTCACGTCGGGCGCTGCGTCGACCGCTCCGCCGCTGCCGCCCTTCCCCCCGCCGCCATCGTGTGCCGCGCCGCCCGATCCGCCGGGCGATGTGTGGGTCGCGAGCAGATCGTGGTTCGAGTTGCAGGCGCCCAGAAGCAGGCACAGAAGCAGACCGGACCCCGCCAAGGCGAGCAGACGCGGCATATCGACCGTTTCTAGCCTGTGCGGCGCCGCGCCGCAGGCCCGTGCGTGGCCGGCATGCCGGGCACCCTAAAAAACAATAACTATTCCAGTCACTTACCTGTAACAGTAGCACCCTGGCGCTTGACACTGGTCAACCGCGGCGTACAAGTACGGGCATGAGAACTGACATGTCAGTTCTGAAAAAGCGACGCCGGACCTACCTCCCGGCAGCCGAGCGCCGCGACCAGATCCTGGACTGCGCGCTCGAGGCGTTCGCCGAGAGCGGCTACCACGCGACCAGCATCGCGGACGTGTGCTCGCGGGCAGGGATCGGGCGCGGCACGCTGTACCAGTACTTCGGCGACAAGCGCGCCCTGCTCGAAGCGCTGGCCGAGCGCATCACGAAGCGCGTGGTGGCAAGCTTCTCGGAGCGCGAGCCGCTCAGGGTGCCGCCCGGGTTCAAGCCGACGCGCGAGCAGGCGATCCGTTTCGTGCAGGAGCGCTTCGCGGAAGTGCTGCGCGCGGTGTTCGAGGACGCGGCGACGACGCGGCTGGTGCTCGTGGCGGGGCGCGGAGCCGACGGCGTGGTGGACGACATCCTGCGCCGCATCGACGCCGCCGCCATCGAACGCATCGAAGCCGAGCTCCGCGCAGCGAAGGAAGCCGGCGTGATCCGCCCGCTCGACGAGCACTTCGTCGCGCGCTTCTTCCTCGGCGGCGTGGAGAAGATCGTGCTCGCGTACATCGAAGAGGATCGCGCCGTCGATCTCGATGCGATCGCGCGCGAGGCAGCTCTGCTCGAGGTTCTGGGTATCTATCCCGAAGAGTAGCTCTGGAAAGCGAGAGGTCCGGATCATGGTCCACAAGTTCCCCCCGTACGAGATGGTCGAGAAGGCGGCGATCGATGATGCGGCCCAGAAGACGAAGCGGCTCGATCGCCTCTACCACCTGACGCAGAAGCACTCGTGGGACGGCAAGGCGGTGTTCGGCGCGCTCGTGGACAAGTACGGGCCGCCGGGCCAGGGCATGCCCGAGGACAAGCGCCGGGCGCTGTCGCGCGTCATGACGATCCTGATGTGGGGCGAGCTGGCCGCCTGGAACATCTCGGCGGATCTGGCGCTTTCCATCGAGGACATGGACGCCAAGATGGCGGCCACGGCGCAGGTGTTCGACGAAGCGCGGCATTTCTACGTGATGCGCGACTACGTGATGGCGCTCGGCCCGGTCCCCCCCATCGGCGGGATCCCGCAGCGGCTCCTGCGCAAGGTGCTGGAGGCGCCGACTCTCACGACCAAGCTGGTCGGCATGCAGCTGCTCTTCGAGACCAATGCGGTGGTGATGTTCCGCCGCATCGGCGAGAGCAACCTGTGCCCGATTCTGCACGAGCTGTTGCCGTACTTCGAGCGCGACGAGTCGCGCCACGTCGGGCTCGGCGTGATGTACGTGCCGAAGCTGATCGCGAAGATGAGCCGCGCCGAAGCGAAGCGGACGGCGCGCTTCCAGGTCCAGTGCATCCTGCTCCTGATGGGGGGCGGCTTCGCACTCAGGGAGGATTTCGCGCTGCTCGATCTCGATCAGCGCCTGATGGCTCTGCGCGTGACGAACATGCAGGACGACGTCATCCAGCAGATGGTTGCGCAGCACGGCAAGGGCGTGCTGCGTGCGGTGGGGTCGCCGCGCGCGGGTCTGGGCCCGAAGATCCTCGATTTCATCCACCCGCCGGAAGGGCTCGACAACGCCGCGCCCTGGCTCCGCAGCGTGAACACCGGCCTGGTAAAGACGATGCGCGTGGTCGATCGCGTGCTGGCCTAGTCCGGCGCGCATGCTCTAATTGCCCGCATGCGCACCCGCAGCGGCCGTGCCGTTGTCCACTACGAGCTCGCCGGCAAGGCCAACGCCCCTGCCCTGTTGATGATCCGCGGCCTGGGTCGCACGCGGCTGCACTGGGGCCGCCTGGTCGACGACCTCGCGGCGGACTTCCGCCTGGTGCTCATCGACAACCGCGGCGTCGGCGACAGCAGCGCTCCCCTGCCGCCCTACTCCACCGCTTCGATGGCCCGCGATGCGGCGCGCGTGCTGCAAGCCGCGGAGATCGCGCGCGCGCACGTGTTCGGGATCTCGCTCGGCGGGATGATCGCCCAGGAGCTGGCCATCCGCCATCCGGAGCGCGTAGAGCGCCTGGTGCTCGGCTGCACGCGCGCCGGTCCGGGTAGCGGTCCCGGGACGCCGAAGCCCGTTGTCAGGCAGATGATCGGCGCGATGCGGCTCGGCGCCGAACGGGCCGTGGACGCGACCGCACCGCTGATCCTGGGCCAGCCGTTCATCGACGCGCACCCCGAGGTGCTCGCCGGTTGGCGACAGCTCGCGCGTCTGCAGCGGGCGCGCGTGCACGGCGTGGTGGGACAGCTCCTGGCGGCATCACGCCACGACACGACCGATCGTCTGCAGCGCATCCGGGCGAAGACACTGGTTGTCACCGGGGACGCCGATCGCATGATCCCGCCGGAAAACTCCAAGGGCATCGCCGATCGCATCCCCGGCGCGCGCCTGCACATCCTGCCCGGCGCCCCGCACGACTTCCCGACGGAACGAGCCGACGAGACCGCTGAGCTGCTACGCGACTTCCTCCTCGGGTAGCCCGGACTTCGCGGAGGCGGCGTTCACGCGCCAGGCGTCATGTCGAGGACCGCGCGCGCTTTCGCCTCCAAGCTCCGGCTTGGCGCTCCTTTCACGCGCCAGACGCGCGGGAGCACGGGAGCGGCTTCGACGACTCCGTTCGCGGGATTGCACCACAGGGAGTGGCCCTCCCATCTCGCTCGAGGTAGCGCCCGCGAAAG
Organism: uncultured delta proteobacterium; assembly: GCA_963826085.1. Lineage (GTDB taxonomy): Bacteria > Myxococcota_A > Polyangia > Polyangiales > Polyangiaceae > CAWDXG01. Next base: position 653,259 of record CAWGVN010000004.1, read on the forward strand.
CGGAGGTGTCGCCGACGACGCTCGTCAGCTGCATTGCACGCCGAGCGCTTCCCGCACCTGCGCCACCGCCGCCGCCAGATCGCCGAGTACCAGCTCCGCGTCCAACCGCAGCACGCGATAGCCCAGCGCCGCCAGCGCGCGATCCCGCCGCGCATCGTGCCGCTCGCGCCCGCAGTGCGCACTACCGTCCACCTCCACGACGAGCCGCGTCGAAGGCGCAGCGAAGTCCGCAATCCAGCGCCCGCCCAGCACGTACTGCCGCCGGAACTGCACGCCGCAAACCCGCCGCCCACGAAGCGCCCGCCACAACGCCGCTTCAGAAGCCGTAGGCGCATGCCGCATTCGCGCAGCGAATGCGGCGAGCTCAGCGCGACGATGAGTGGAACAAGAGCGGCGCATGGTGTGACCTCCTCGCCCGCCGGAATGGCGGGGCTTCACCCCAAGAAGCCCCGCCATTCCGGCGGGCAGGAGGAACCAGCGCCGCGAACCCGTTACCCCGACGCACGGTGTCGTGTGTGTCCCCTCCGGCCGCGCGCGGCGCGCGAAGCGCGTCGCGTCCGGCCTTGGAGGGGACCGCAGGCGCGCAGGCCCGAAGGGCCGAGCACCTGCGAGGGGAGGCACCCCTACCCGATCAGCCGTCCAATGAGCGGGCCGTTACCTTGCACCGCGGTGCGCTGCTGGTAGAGGGCCATGCCGCGCAGACCGCCGAGCTCTTCGCCGCCGCCGGCGCGGCCGGGACCGCCGTGAACGAGGTTCGGCAGCACCGTGCCGGGCGCGATGGACTTGTCGGCGATCTTGCCGTCGACCACGACCAGGCGACCGTGCCACGGGGCAAGCAGCGCGACGAGCTCACCGAGCAGCCGGCGATCGTCGCCGTAGATGGAAGAAACGAGACCACCCTCGCCCGCGCGAACGATGGATGCCGCGGCTGCGGCGCTGCCGTTGTACGGCATCAGCGTGGCGACGGGGCCGAACACCTCGTGGTTGTGGACGTTCGTCGCGGCCAGCGCGTCGTCCGCCTCCAGCAGCAGCAGCGGCACGAAGAAGCCTTTGCCGTCGGGCACGCCGACCGGCTCGACCTTGTCCGGATCCCCCCACGCGACCTTGGCCTGCTCGAGCAGCTTGCGGACGCCCTCGTGCACGCTCCGCTTCTGGGCGGCCGTGGCTACGGGACCCATGTCCACGCCGTCACTCGCCGGATCGCCGATGCGCACGCGCGCAAGACGTTCGCAGAGCGCCTCGCGCACTCGCGGCACGTCGCCGTCCGGGACGATTATGCGGCGGATGGCCGTGCACTTCTGCCCGGTCTTCTGCGTCATGTCGCGGTGCACGTCGCGGATGAAGGCGTCGAACGCGCTGTCGCTGGCGTCGGGGAGCAGCAGCGCTGCGTTCAGGCTGTCCGCCTCCACGTTCACGCGCACGCCCTGGTCGAGGAGCCGCTCTCGACCGCGGATGCTGCGCCCGGTGTCGCCGCCGCCGGTGAATGCGATCACGTCCTGCCACTCGAGGTGATCGAGCAGATCGCCGGCCGAGCCGCAGAGCAGGCTGAGCGCGCCGGGCGGCAGGATGCCGGCCTCGACCACCAGCTGGATGGTGCGCCACGAAAGCAGCGAGGTGGCTGTCGCGGGCTTGCTGAGCACGGGCATCCCCGCAAGCAGCGCCGTGGCCGCCTTTTCCGCCCAGCCCCAGGCAGGAAAGTTGTAGGCGCCGATGTGCACGGCCACGCCGTGCCGGGGCGAGACCACGTGCCAGCCTTGCAGTCGCGATCCGGAAATGTCGAAGGGCTCGCCGTCGACCAGCAGCGTGCGCTCCCCGAGCTGCTTGCCGAGCTCGGCGTAGGCCATCAGCGTGCCGGTGGCGCCGTCGATGTCGAACTTGGCATCGCTGCGCGTGTTGCCGCCGTTCGCCACGGCGAGGCCGATGAGCTCCTCGCGCTCGGCGTAGATGCTCTTGCTCATCTGTTCGAGCAATGCGCCGCGCTCGGCAAACGTCATGGCTCTGAGTGCGGGGCCGCCCGTATCGCGCGCGTGGTCGAGCGCGCGCTTCATGTCGACGCCGGTCGTGGAAGTGCGCGCGAGCACCTGTTCCGTGGCGGGATTGACGAGCTCGCTCAGCGGCTCCTTGCCCTCGACCCACCTGCCTTCGACGTAGTTTGCGAGCGTCTGCACTGGACGGCCTCCTCGTGGTGCGGCGTGCGGCGCAGGATGCCAGCCGATCCGGCTGCGGACAACCGCGGCCGTGCGATCCGGGCGGCCGCGCTCAGTCCCGCGGGCGCCTCGCGCGGGCCTCGGCGTCGAGTACCTCGCGCACCCGGCCGGCAAGCTCCTGGGGCGAAAAGGGCTTTTGCAGGTAGGGCGCGCCGCCGAGCTCCGCATCGAGCATGCTGTCGGAGTAGCCGGACATGTAGAGCACGCCGAGAGGGGTGTCCCGCGAGATCTGCTCGGCCAGCTCCTTGCCGGTACCGTCCGGCATCACCAGATCGGTCAGCAGCAGGTGCACCGGACCCGAGTAGCGCTCGGCGAAGAGCCTGGCTTCGGCAACGCTTCCCGCCTGCAGCACCGTGTAGCCGTAGCGCTTGAGCACGCGGGCGCACAGCGCGCGCAGCGGCGGTTCGTCCTCGGCAACGAGAATGGTTTCCGTGCCCTTCAGCGGCGCGGCGCGCGGCGGGGCGGCAATCTCCTCCGGGTCGAGCTCGGCGACTACTTCGGGCAGGTACAGGGTGAAGGTCGTGCCGCGCCCGGGCTCGCTGTACACCGTAACGTGGCCGCCGCTCTGGCGAAGCGTACTGTAGACAAGCGCGAGGCCGAGTCCCGTACCGACGCCTTCCGGCTTGGTCGTGAAGAACGGTTCGAAGATCTGCTTGCAGACCTCGGCGTCCATGCCTTCACCCGTGTCGCTGACAGCGACCATCACATAGCGGCCGGGGTTCACGTCCGGGTGGGCGCGTGCATATTCCTCGTCGAGCTCGACGCGGCGCGACTCCACGGTCATGCGCCCGCCGGGCTGCATCGCATCGCGCGCGTTGGTCGCAAGATTCATCAAGCACTGCTCGATCTGCGACCTGTCCACCCGGACGCGCGCCGAGCCGGCGCCTGGAGCCAACCCCAGCTCCAGCCGCTCCCCGAGCAGCCGGCGCAGCGTGCCCTGGAGCGACTGGATGATCTGGTCCGCCTCGAGCACGTGCGGTTCGAGCTGGTGGTGCCGGCTCAGCGTCAGGAGCTGGCGCGCCAACCCGGTGGCCCGCTCCGCCGCGTGGCGCATCTCCTCGATATCGGCGCGCGAGGGATGCTCGGCGTCCAGGTTCTCCAGAGCGAGCTCGGCGTAGGAGTAGATCACCATGATCAGGTTGTTGAAGTCGTGCGCAACGCCGCCGGCGAGACGTTCCGACAACCTCCATCTTCTGTGCGCGGACGAGCTGCTCCTCGAGTCGCTGCTCGGGGCTTACGTCGATGATGAAACCTTCGACCGCCTCCAACCCGCCGTCCGGAGCAAACACCCCGGACCCGTTCTCGCGGACCCATCTGGTGCTGCCGTCGCGCGCGACGATGCGGTAGCGGAACCGGAACGGCAAGCGCCGGGCGAGCGCTCGCTGTACCTCGCTCCACACCATCTCGCGGTCGTCCTCGTGGATGAGCGCGGCGTATGAGATCGTGCGATTTTCGACCAGGTCGTCCGCCTCGTAGCCGGTGAGCTCGCGCGCGTGGCCGCTGACGAACTCCATGGTCCACTCCGGATCGTTGCGGCAGCGGTACACCATTCCGGGCAGGTTCTCGAGCAACATGCCGAGGGCGCGATGCGCCTGGTCGACGCCGCGACCGCGTGCGCGCCCCACCCAGCTGTCGATAGTGGAAACCGCGCGCTCTGTAGTCCGCTGCGATCGCTTGCCGTTTCGTTTGCCCACTCGGCCCCTTCACGTAGCGGCCCTCGACCGCAAGGCGGAGGAGAGCCACGCTCCACTATTCCGGGGCAGATCCACAGCCGTCAATCACCCCTAGGGGTGATCGACGATCATTTCCAGCAATTCCGATTATGTGGGAGCCTAGTGGATCTTCTCGAGCTCGATATCGAAGACGAGCATGCCCTGCGGGGCACCGGGACGCGGATGCTCGCCGTAGGCCAGCTTCGCAGGGATCCAGAAGCGGGCCTTCTCGCCCTCGACCATCAACTGCACGCCTTCCGTCCAGCCCTTGATGACCTGCCCGAGGCTGAAGGTCGCCGGCTGGCCGCGCACAACCGAGCTGTCGAACATATGGCCGTCGGTCGTCCAACCCGTGTAGTCGACGGTCACACTACTCTGCGCGGTGGGATGCGTCTTGCCCTTGCCCTTGACGAGCACGCGATACGCGAGGCCCGACGCCGTCTTCTTCGCGTTCGCCGGGGGCGCCTTCACGTCCGCCGGCACAGGGGGAGGCTTGGGCATGTGGATGATGCTCAAGAGCTCCACGTCGAAGACGAGCTCGCCCTGCGGCGCGCCCGGGCGAGGATGCTGTCCGTAGGCCAGGTCGGCCGGGATCCACATGCGGCGTTTCTCGCCTTCCACCATCAGTTGCAGACCTTCCGTCCAGCCCTTGATCACCTGGCCCACGCCGAAGGTCGCCGGCTGGCCCCGTACCACCGAGCTGTCGAACATGTGGCCGTCCGTGGTCCAGCCCGTGTAGTTCACGCGGACCTTGTCCTGCGGCTCGGGATGCGCGGTGCCGGTGCCTTTGACCAGCACCTTGGTGACGAGCCCGGAGGCTGTCTTCTGTGCGTCCTTGGGAGGGTTGGCAACGTCGGGGGGCGCCGGGATCGTCTTGTTCTGCGTCGCCGCCGCGGGCACATCGGTGTTCGCCTTGAGCTTCGTCCCTAGCGGGACGTTCGCGAACTGGACGGTGGAACCGTCGGTCTGCGCTGTCGTTGTCGATGCGTGGTTCGACTTGCAGGCGCCGACGAGGCACAGGGACGCGACGAGCGCGGCAGACACGGGGAGGGAACGCATGGGGCGGCAGTGTGCACCGCGAAAGGGCGCCTGCCAAGGCGTCAGGCGCCGTTGGCTCTCAGCGCGTAGGCGTGGTCCAGCGGGCCGCGCCCTGAGCCGTAGCCGGGCGCCGCGCGAATCGCCTGGAACACGTAGTCGTGCGCGCGCGCCACGGCGTCGGAGAGGGTCCAGCCCTCGGCGATGCCGGCGGCGACAGCCGAAGCCAGGGTGCAGCCGGTACCGTGGGTGCTCGTCGTGGAGAGGCGTGGGCTCTGGTAGCGCCGCTCTTCCCCGTCCGCGGTCCGCAGCAGATCGACCACCGTGTCCCCACCGAGATGACCGCCCTTGAGCAGCACAGCCCCAGCGCCGAGCGCGAGCAGCCGATCCGCGGCGCGCCCGAGGTCATCGACAGAATGGAGCTCGAGACCGGTGAGCTGTTCGGCCTCAGGCACGTTCGGCGTGACGAGCGCGGCCAGCGGCAGGAGCCGGCGCGCGAGCGCATCGCGCCCCGCAGCGTCGAGCAGCGGCGCTCCGTCCGTAGCAACCAGCACGGGATCGACAACCAGCGGCACGCCGCTGGCGAGCCGCTCGACGGTCGCGGCGACCGCTTCGACGACGCGAGCCGAGCCCAGCATGCCCGTCTTGATCGCGTCGGCGCCGATATCGGTGAGCACGAGCTCCATCTGCTCCTGGACGAACGCCGGCTCCACCGGCACCACGCCGAACACGCCCAGCGTGTTCTGCGCCGTGAGGGCGGTGATCGCGGTCGCCGCGTAGCCGCCGAGCATCGTCACGGTCTTGATGTCGGCCTGGATGCCGGCCCCGCCCCCGGAGTCGGAGCCCGCGACGATCAGCACGCGTCCGGTCATATGCCCGGGTATACGGCGTTCGGGCGCCGGGCGCCGGACAATTTCTAGAGCTTCACGACCGAGATGTTGTCGTAGTCGACGCGGCCGGGATAGTGCGCGCTCAGCCAGACCAGGATGCGCTTGGCGTCCAGCGGCGCCTGCACGTCGTAGCTGAGCACTTTCCAGTCGTAGTCATTGTCGGCGGCGGTCAGGGGCTTGGGGTTCTTCTCGTCGCCGTAGAACTGGTCCTGGGCGTTCAACCACTGCGCGCCGAGCACGAAATACGCCGCCGGGTTGATAGCGTTGCCCTGCGCGCGCACCGTCGCGCTGATGCGATAGGTCGCGCCGCCCTGGATGGTGTTGTAGTCGCTGACGCGCTGGATGGCGTAGCAGTCCCACTGCCCGAGCGCGTCGATGGTCAGCGCGTTGCCACCACAGCCGGGCGGCCCGGGGCTCAGGTACACGTGCTGGGCGGGCGTGCCGGACGCCGCGCACGCGCTCAGTATGGATGGGTTACGCACCTCCCAGTTCGTCGGGGCGTCGCCGTTGGAGCCGGTCATGCCCTCCTCGAACGTGCCGTGGGCGAGCAGATTTCCGGGCGGAGCCGCGCACAGGTCGATCGGCACTCCCGAATCGGTTCCGGCCGATCCGCTCGAGCCGCCCGATCCACCTGCAGCCGCCTGGCCGCCGGAGCCACCGCCGCTCCCCGCAGAGCCGCCGGACGCGTCAGGATGGTCATCGGCCACGCCGCCGGCGCCGGATCCGCAAGCAACGGCGAGAGCCAGAGCCGCCAGGCCAGCGCCAAAGGAGCGATACATCGTGACCCAGTCTATCACCGTGCGGTACTTCGCCTGGCGGGTGGTCGACGGGGAATCGACGAAGCGCTCGCCAGCGCCGACAGCCCGACCAGGCCATCTTCTTGCGCTTCGCGTTCCCCAACACTACCTCTAGGGCCGTGATGAGGGGTATCGAGGAGGTTTTTTCATGCGTGGCATCCATCTAGCACTGCTGGTCGGCGCCAGTTTCTCGATCTGGTCGAAGCCGGGGCTCGCCGACGACCTGCCCGAAGGGTTGAACGAGAGCACGCCAGCCAGCCAGGGCTCGACCGACGTCGCCAAAGGGGGCTTCGAGGCAGCGGCCCAGGCCAAGCCTGGCGAGCAGAATGCGAGCGAAGCCAGCGTCTCGGCGGGCGGGATGATCGCCTCCGGCAACTCGCGCCAGCTTGCGCTGACGGGGGCCGGAAAGCTCCGCCTGCGGCGGGAGGCGCATCAGTTCAGCGCAGCAGCAGCCGCGAACCTCGCGCGCGCCGCATCGCCGGATCAGCCCGACCAGGGGATGCAGACCACGGTGGAGAACCTGCAGGGGAAGCTGCGGTACGACTACTTCTTCGCGCGGCACTGGTCGGCGTTCCTGGCCGTCTCGGGCAGGCGCGACCGCTTCCAGGGCCTCGACCTCAGGCTGAACGTCGACCCGGGCGTGGCGTACTACTTCATCGAGGAAAAGAGGAACCAGCTCTGGGTCGAAGGCGGCTATGACCTGCAGTACGACATCCGGCGCGACGAGGAGCTGGCCGGCACGAATCTGTCCAAGACCGACACGCGCCACAGCGGCAGGGCGTTCGCCGGCTGGGACAACAAGGTGAACGAGCGGGTGAGCTTCTCGACCGGGGTGGAGTACATCCAGAGCGTCCAGGTCGCGCGCGAATGGCGGCTGGACTGGGAGTCGGCGCTGACCTCGAATATCGCCGGGAACTTCTCGAGCGCCGTGACGTTCAGCCTGCGCTACGACAACTCGCCTTTGCCAGGCGTCAAGAAGACCGACCTGCTGACCTCGTTCAATCTGGTCTACGCGCTGATGTAGGGAAACGGGGGTCGAGCGGCCACCATCCGGCGCGGCGGAAATCATGGCCCCTCAAGAAGAGCTGGCGGCGGCCGTTCGTAAAGGGGTAGGTGATATCCGGGGACCTATCGAATGCCTTCCCCCTCCGAGACCCCCGCAGCCGAGTACACGCGCGTGTCGCCAGACCGTGAGCGCTGGGCCACGCCTCGCGGCGAGCTCGTCGTGTGGCAGCCGCGAGACAACGTGATCGTGTTCCAGGCAAGTGGGCACATCAGTCGGCCGTTCACGGCGCCGATCATCGAGCGCGTCGAGCAGATGCTCGACGCCGGACTACGCCCGACTGTGTTCGACGACCTCGAGCGCGCGGTGTCCTACGACGGCATCGTACGGATGGAGATCACACGCTTCGCGGCCCGCACCGCTTCACAGGTGGCCGCCACGCACGTGCTGGTCCGCTCCAAGTTGATAGCGATGACAGTAGCGGTCGCGAATCTGGCCTTGCGCCAGCACCTGACGGTGCACAGCATCCGCGACGATTTCGACGCGGCGTTGGACCGGGCGCTGGCAGCAATGTAGCCGGTTACGCTGTCTGGCGCGCCCCAGTGCCGCGGTTGTACAATCCCCACAGCCACGTGTTATGGGAAAGGCGCGTGTCTCGAGCCGGCGCTGCTCCGCGGAATCGTCGAGCGGATGTTGCGGCCGGGCCGACAGGGTGACGGCGCGCCGTGCGGCGTCCGGCGCCCCTTTTTCAAGGCACGCAGCACGTCCAGCGCATGTCCGATCCGCTCATCGTCGTCGAGAGCCTCTACAAGGTCTTTGGAGCCCGACCCAGGCATGCCCTGGCGTTGCTCGAGCAAGGGCTCTCCAAGGCCGAAATCTTCGACCGGACCGGCATGACGATCGGCGTGCAGAACGCGACGTTCGAGATCAACGAGGGCGAGATCTTCGTCATCATGGGCTTGTCGGGCTCGGGCAAGTCCACGCTCTTGAGGCTCTTGAACCGCCTCATCGAGCCGACCGCAGGCAAGGTGCTGATCGAGGGACGCGACGTGACGCGCATGGGGAGAAGCGAGCTCATCGACGTGCGCCGGCGCAAGATGGCGATGGTGTTCCAGTCCTTCGCGCTCCTGCCACATCTGAGCGTATGGGAAAATGCAGCGTTCGGTCTCGAGGTCTCCGGAGTCGACCGCGACGAGCGGAAGAAGCGCGCGCTCCAGGCACTCGAACAGGTAGGCCTCGTCGCAAACGCCGACAGCTATCCATCCGAGCTGTCAGGCGGCATGCAACAACGCGTGGGTCTGGCGCGTGCGTTGGCCACCGATCCTGCGGTGCTCCTGATGGACGAGGCGTTCTCGGCGCTCGATCCATTGATCCGCACCGAGATGCAGGACGAATTGCTCAAGCTGCAGTCAGGGCATTCGCGCACGGTGGTATTCATCTCGCACGATCTGGACGAGGCGATGCGCATCGGCGATCGCATCGCGATCATGGAAGGCGGCCTGGTGCTCCAGGTCGGCACGGCCGACGAGATCCTCGAAAATCCCGCCAACGACTACGTTCGTTCGTTCTTCCGCGGCGTGGACGTGTCGCACATCTACAAGGCCGGCGACATCGCGCGTCGCGAGCAGGTGACCGTGATCCAGCACGCCACAGGCGGTGTGCGCACTGCCCTGCAGCAGCTGCGCGACTACGACCGCGAGTACGGCTTCGTGCGGGACAAGGACGGGCGCTTCCGCGGCGTCGTCAGCGTCGAGTCGCTGCTCGAGCAGACCAAGGGCGAAAGCCCCAGTCTCGAACGCGCCTTCCTCGAGGTCGAACCGGTCGCAACCGATGCGTCCTTCGACGAGGTCATCAGCCGGGTCGCGAACAGCGCTCATCCCGTGCCCGTCGTCGATGACCAGCAGCACTACGTCGGCGCAATCTCGAAGACGGCGCTGCTCCGCACCCTGGAGAAGTCGCCATGATCGCCCTCGCACCGGTGGGACGGCTGCCGATAGGAACGGAGATCCAGCGAGCCGTGCAGTTCATGCTGCACCACATGCAGGGCCTGTTCGACGCCATCACGTTCGTGATCGGAGGCCTGACCGGCGCTCTGGAAAAGGGCCTGCTCTTCGTCCCTGCGTGGCTGATGACGCTGGCGCTCGCGGCGCTGGCCAGCTGGCGCGTCAGCTGGCGCTTCGGCGCTTTCACGATCACCTCGCTCGGGGTCGTCGTCGGCATGAATCTCTGGCCCCAGACGATCTCGACGCTGGCGCTGGTGCTGTCTGCCACGGTCGTCAGCCTGCTTGTCGGGCTGCCCCTGGGCATCTGGGCGGCGAAGAGCGACACGGTCGACCGGGTGGTGCGGCCGGTGCTCGACTTCATGCAGACCATGCCGGCGTTCGTCTACCTGATCCCGGCGGCGATGTTCTTCGGTCTCGGGAAGGTGCCGGGCACCATCGCCACGATCATCTTTTCCATGCCGCCGGCGGTCCGCCTGACCAATCTCGGCATCCGCCAGGTACCGAAGGAGCGGGTGGAAGCGGGGCTCGCGTTCGGTTGCACGCCACGACAGCTCCTGTTCAAGGTCCAGATCCCGAGCGCGATGCCCTCGATCATGGCCGGCGTGAACCAGAACATCATGCTGGGGCTGTCGATGGTGGTCATCGCGTCGATGATCGGCGCGGGCGGCCTCGGCAACGAGGTGTTGCGCGGCATCCAGCGGCTCGACATCGGCCTCGGCTTCGAGGGCGGCATCGGCGTCGTGCTGCTGGCGATCATCCTCGACCGCATCACGCAGAGCTTCGGCGGCGGCCGGCGCCCGGGCGTGCGCGAGCGGCTGAGAGCCCTCTTCTCGCGCGGAGCGGCGGCGTGATGGGACGCTGGGGCCGACGCATCTATTCGCTGCTGCTCGCGGCGCTCGGCATCGGCGTGTTCGTGTACATCGTCGTCGTCAGCGCGAAGCGGAAGCGCGCCGCGGCTATGCGGGCGCCGGCGCCGCCTCCCGCTACGAGCGCCAACAAGACCGCCCACGCGCCCGCGCACAAGGCGGTCCGCGTCGACAAGAGCAAGCTGCCGCCGATCCGCATCGGCTGGACGGCGTGGAGCGACGCCGAGGTCGTCACCAACCTGGCCAAGCGCCTGCTCGAACAGCGCATGGGCTATCGCGTCAAGCTGACGATGGCGGACATCGGCATCCAGTACCAGGGCGTCGCGAGCGGCGACCTCAACGTCATGCTCATGTCCTGGCTTCCGGTGACGCACCAGAACTACTGGAAGAAGTTCTCCGGCAAGGTGGTCAACCTCGGTCCGCTGTACACCCGCGCTCGGCTCGGCTGGGTGGTGCCCGACTACGTGCCCAGCAGCCAGCTCGATTCCATCGCGGACCTGCGCAAGCCTGCCGTACAGCAGAAGATCGGCTCGAAGATCCAGGGGATCGATCCCGGCTCCGGGCTGATGCAGAATTCGGAGAAGGCGCTCAAGCTCTACAACCTTCGCGGCGTCACGCTGGTGTCTGCGAGCGGCGCAGCGATGACCGCCGCGCTCGGCCGGGCGATCCAACGCAAGGAATGGATTGTGGTGACCGGCTGGAGCCCGCACTGGATGTTCGCGAAGTGGAAGCTCCGCTACCTGGAAGATCCCAGGCACGCGCTCGGCGGCCGCGAGCGCATCCACGCCCTGGCGCGCAAGGGCTTCTACCAGGACTACCCGCCCGAGGTGACGGAGTTCTTCGTCCGCATGTTCCTGCCGCTCGACCAGCTCGAGGCGGCCATGCTCGAAGCCTCGAAGAGTAGCGTGGACCAGGCCGTGAGCGACTACATCGACAAGCACCCGAAGCGCGTCGACTATTGGGTCACGGGCAAGTTCGAGTAGCAGGGCCAGAGGCAGGCTTGCGCTCCGCGAGCTAGGCTTGGCAGATGCAGGTCTGGCCGGTGCGGCTGCTGCTCGTGCAGGGGATCGCCAGCGTGGTGCTGAGCGGGGCCGTCGCGATGGCGCTCGCGGTGATGCTCTCGCCGTATGCGGCTTTTGTGGGAGGTCCGGCGGCGGGGTGGCTGTACTGGCGGCTCTCGACGCGGCGCTACCGCAAACGGCGGCGACTGATCGCCGGAGGGTTTCCAGCCCGGTGGCGGGCGCTACTCGAGGAGCAGCTGCCGTACTATCGGGGTCTCGACGCGGTAGCGCGGGCCCGATTCGAGGACGACGTGCGCATCTTCCTGGGAGAGCAGCGCATCTACGGACTCCGCGGCGCCGGGGTCGACGAGAAGACGCGGGTGCTCATCTCCGCGGCAGCGGCCATGCTCTCCAATGGGCTCGCCGATTGGGAGTGGCCGACCGTGCGCGACATCGTCGTCTACCCGGGAGCGTTCGACGACGAGTACAGGACCGACGCGCACCCCGACATCCTCGGGATGGTGCATCCCCACGGCCCGATCCTGATCTCGGAGCCCCACCTCAAGCACGGTTTCCTCGTCCCCGACGACTCCGGGAATGTTGCGCTGCACGAACTGGCCCACGTCATCGACATGGCGGATGGGTACGCGGACGGCGTTCCCGCTGCACTCCTGGCAACGGCACCGTGGATCCGCGTGGTCGCCGATCGCCTCCAGAAGCTCAGGGAAGGGCGCTACGGAGATGCGCTCCGCGAGTACGCGGGGACCAATGAAACGGAGCTCTTTGCCGTCGCGGTAGAGGCGTTTTTCGAAGAGCCCGCGCGCCTCGCCGAACACGACGCAGAGCTCTACGACATGCTCCGCGGATATTTCAACCAGGACCCAGCGAGCATCCTGGAGCGGGCCCGGCAGCGGGACGGAATACCGGGCGCAACCGGTGCCGATCCACGGACGGAGGGCGCAAGCCTTGCGTAGCGTTCTGGCGCTCCATCGAAAGTAGCGGGCAAGCGGCGTGGCGCGCCCGTTGCATTCCACGTGGTCGGCTATCCCTCGAAAACGGAGCGACTATGTCCCACGCAAGCAACGCAGCGGCACACGCCGAACACCGACAATGGCACGCGGAGCACCAGGCGTGGGTGGATGACATCCAGAGCTGGCAGGCCGACCTGCACCGGGCTCTTTCCGACCTGGCACGGGCCGAATCAATCCTGCGCGCACACGGTGCAGCGCTGCAGGAGCACCTCCTGACTATCGAACACCACGAGCGGTCCATCGACGCACACGAAACCGACGTCCTGGTGAGCGAGCAGGGCAACGGTCGCTCCGAAGCCGACCGGCGTGCCGCGAGTCACGTGGGCAGCGAGCAGACGCACGAGGTGCAGCGCGACGCCCACGAGCGCATCAAGCACCACCACCATCGCCTGATCGCGGAGCTGCGCCGCCTGGTGCGGGTGCTGGAAGAAGCGCTGTAGCGCGGCGGGCCGCGCTCAGTAGCCGAGGTCCACTCTGCCGGGAACACGCTCCGGCACCACGGGCGCGCGCGGCGCATACGGCACCGCCGACGCCGGCGGGATGGCGCTGGACGCGGTCGGCGCGGGCTGTGGCGCGGCCGGTGCGGGCTGTGCAGGCGCGGGCATGAGCGGCGGGGGCGATTCCGGAGGCTGCGCTGGCGCAACACGTGTTGCGAGCGGCGGCGGCGAAGGCCGGTACTGCGCCGTCGGGTAGGCGGGCTCCAGCATTGGAGCCCGGCAGCGCACCAGCATGTTCCCCGCGCCCGCGACGGTGCGGCCGACGTCGTACCCGTAGGGACAGCGCTCACCCGCCAGCCGATAGCACTCCGCCTCCCGATCGCCGCAGCTCACGTGGAACATGTGGCTGCCGTCGGGACCGATGATCGGCACCGCACGCGGCTCCGAGCAGCCCACAAACAGCAGCACCAAAGCCGCCGCCGGGAACAGCAGGAGCCGGAACGCCCCGCGATCGCCCGCGGGCTTGCATCCCCTCCGGGTTGGCTGGACGCTCCCGTGCTGGCCCCTTGGCGGAACGGCAGACGCAGAGGATTTAAAATCCTCGGCCCGTAAGGGCGTCCCGGTTCGAGTCCGGGAGGGGCTACCCAGCATGATCGCTGCGCGATTGCACGACGCGCGGATCGGGTGCGGCGCAGCGGCGGGGACAGTTGGCGGGACAGTTGAAACACTGCGCGGGCTTTCCGTAGTGTACGATGCTGCATGTCATGCGCGAGATCGACACGCTCGCCGACGCACTGAGCCGCGCTGCCACTGCCCGTGGGTGGTCCAGAGTGTCGAGCTTGACGAGCGATGTGGAAGCGCACGGGCGGGCGCGGGCGGAGGTTGTTGACCTCGGCGCGGAGCGGCGGAGGAGAGTCAAGAAGTAGGGCGCCCCGCGGTGGCGGCGACCACCCGGGGCGATGGGTCGAACATGGACGACGAGAATCAACTGGCAAGAGAGATCATTCACATCTCCAACCGTCTCCGGCTGCTCGCAGACAATCCCTGCCCAGGCGCCCGGCGGGCTGTAGACGTTACCTGGACGTTGCCCGACACGATCGCCGAGGTGCTGACATTCGCAGCAGACGTAGTCGCGCAATGCGCGCACCTTGAGCCCGAGGCGCGATCCGCCGACTCCGCCACGCTCAAGGAACCCAGTGCCGATGCCCTCGACCGGCTACGCGGAGCCAAAGAACGATTCTACGCCTACGACAAACGCGGGCGCCAACGCCACATCATCCGTTGGGTTGACGACCTCGCTAGCATGCACGCCAAGGGAGAACCTAGCAGTGATCTTGCCTGCATCCTCCTGATCCGCTTGACGCAGTCGGTCGGACGTACCGACCAACCTGGCGCATCACTCGGGGCGGCTGACATCGATGGTTCGAACCGACCACCACAGATTCAGATCGACCTAGCGGCGCGGTGGTTTGTCGCTTGGCGCGATAACAATCGCAAGTGGGAAGCCGGCCACAACTACCTCAAGGCATTCGGGCTGCATCTGAATTCTCCTGACGCGCTCAAGGTGTGCTGGTCCGAAGGTAAGAAATGACTTAACGGGGTTAATCGGATTCTTACGCGACAGCACGCGAGGCGTGCCCCATTGTCGCGTCATGCAGCACGACGCATCACCCGACCCCCTCACGCTCCGACGCCTTGCAGCGCAGGCCGGCGTTGACGAGCGTTCCCTCAAGAAGCGCCTGCGCGGCGAGCCAGTCCGCGGTCTAGCCGGCGCGCGCTGCGACGTGGCCTTGCGGACCGCCGGCTTCGAGCCCGGCCAGGAGCGGCCACAGTGACCCCCCACGAGCTCCGAAACCTCCGCCTCGCGGACCTCGTGGCAGCACTTGCCCCCGACCCTCCGGCGAACGACACGGCCCAGCGCTACGTGGACCTACGCGCGTCCGGACTGTACCGCCCTGCCCTCGCGGCAATCCGCCGTGGTGAGCTGCGCGCGTACAAGCCGAAGGGCAGCCGCAAGCTGCTCGTGACCGTGGACGACTGGCGCGCGTGGATCGAGCGCTCCGAGCATCGCGTTGCGCCCGAGCCTGAGCCGGCCCCCGACGCGAGCGACGACGTGGACGCGATCATCGCTGCGAACCTACGTAGGCGCGCCGCCAAGCGCGCAACCTGACCCCCGATTCCGACAACCCCAACCGCGCCCCGCCCC
This sequence comes from uncultured delta proteobacterium, assembly GCA_963826085.1. Taxonomy (GTDB): domain Bacteria; phylum Myxococcota_A; class Polyangia; order Polyangiales; family Polyangiaceae; genus CAWDXG01. Next base: position 668,447 of record CAWGVN010000004.1, read on the forward strand.
GCGCCTCTCACAACCCGAGACGGGACGCAGCAGGAGAAGTGCATCCAATGGTGAACACGAACGACAGAAAAGACAAGCTCCCGAAACTGTCCGCTCGCGGCGAAGCCGCACTCGCGCTGACGCGCCTTGGCTGGCCCGTGCTGCCGCTCCACTGGGCGATGCGCGGAAAGCCAGCGTGCAGTTGCGGCGCCAACGATTGCAAGGTCGGCAAGCATCCCTTCGGCCGTCATGGCTTCGCGCCGAAAGGGCTGCACGACTGTCAGTGCTCACTCGAAAGCGCAGGAATCCGGACCACCCGGGCGTGGAAGTGGGCCGGCATGGCGTAGCCGCGTGACGATCGTGGGCTGACGCTCGCCACAAAAGGCGAAAGCCCCGTTGGGCGGGGCTTTCAGGGTTTCCTCGGCTAGGAAACGCGGACGTTGTCGCACGCATCCAGCCCGGGAGTCCAGTTCGTGGCGAAGCGCGCCTCGGCTTGGATTCGCTTCGCTTCATCGTCTGCTCCCGTCCCGACTGCCGGCAGGTGTTTTTCCTGTGCAGTCGCTGTGATCGCGGCCACCGCTACTGCTCCGACCGATGTCGTTGTGCGGCACGACGCGCGTCCGTGCGGGCAGCTGGCCGGCGCTATCAGCAGAGCCGCGACGGGCGGCTCGGACATGCCGACCGGCAGCGGGCGTACCGCGAGAAAGTGACGCATCACGCTCAAGAAAGCTTGCCCGTTGCGGCAAGTCCGATCGCGCCGCTGTGGGGCGGAAGCGCCCCTCGGTCCAGCGGCAAGGAGCTGATCGATGAGCGAGACATGGATGGCGATCCGGCCAGGACGGCTGGGCACGAGACTGTTGGCGCTGGGGCCCAATGGGCACACGCTGCTCAAAGCCCGGCTCGGGAGGAGTCCGGCGCAGCCGCGGGCACTGGGGATGTTGCTCGAGGCGCTCGCGCTGTGGGAGGGCGCAACGGTCCGCGCTGTGCTCGTTGCGGGTACCGGAGCCGATTCGTGCGACACGACCCTCTTTCGCGAGTGCTTCGCCGACTTCGGGCGCCCCCCGCTGTACGAGCTGGCGTACACGTCGAGCCCTGACCGGGAGCGCCCGCCTCGAGGACGCGATCCGCTCGGCAGCTTCGCCGACCTGCGCAGGCTGCTCGCCGTGGAGGCCACATGATCGATCCCGAGCAACGCGCGAGGATCCGTCGTCTGTTCTTCGCGGAGCACTGGAAGGTGGGGACGATCGCCGCCGAGCTCGGCGTGCATCACGAGACCGTGCGCAACGCGGTCAACGCGGATCGCTTCGTGCGCCGTGGCGCAGTGCGACCGTCGATGCTCGATCCGTACAAGGACTTCATCGCCCACGTGCTCGACAAGCATCCCCGGCTGCGCTCGACGCGGCTCTTCGAGATGATCCGCGCGCGCGGCTACGTGGGCAGCGCGGTGCAGCTGCGGCGTTATGTGCGGTTGGTGCGCCCCGAGAGGCAGACCGAGGCCTTTCTGGCGCTCAGGACACTGCCCGGCGAGCAGGGCCAGGTGGATTGGGGCAGCTTCGGCCGCATCCAGGTGGGAAGCGCGAGCCGCTCGCTCAGCTGCTTCGTGCTGGTGCTGAGCTGGTCACGCGCGATGTATGCGCGCTTCACGCTCGACCAGAAGCTGGAGAGCTTCCTGCACGGTCACGTGCTGGCTTTCGAGGCGCTCGGCGGCGTGCCGAGGACGCTGCTGTACGACAATCTCAAGAGCGTCGTCCTCGACCGGCAGGGCGAGCACGTGCAGTACCACCCGCGCATCCTGGAGCTGGCCGGCCACTACCACTTCGCGCCCAGGCCGTGCGCGCCGTACCGCGGCAACGAGAAAGGCCGGGTCGAGCGCGCCATCCAGTACCTGCGCCACTCCTTCTTCGCCGCGCGGCGCTTCGGCTCGGTCGACGACCTCAACGAGCAGCTCGAGGACTGGATCGTACGCATCGCGCACGCTCGACCCGCGCCGGGAGACGCCGGGCGCCGCAGGGTCGCCGAGCTCTTCACCGAGGAGCGCGAGCGGCTGCTGCCACTGCCGGAGCACCGCTTCGAGTCCGCACTCGTCAAGCCGGTCCGCTCCGGCAAGCAGCCGTACCTGCGCTTCGATCTCAACGACTACTCGATCCCGTACGAGCTCGCCCGCAAGCCCCTGGTGCTGGTAGCCAGCGCGGGCGAGGTGCGCGTCACGAAGCCGGACGGCGAGGTCATCGCGCGCCACCAGCGCAGCTACGACCGTGGCCAGCGCATCGAGGACCCGGCGCACATCGCCACGCTCGCCGCGATGAAGCGGCGCGCGCGGGAGCTACGCGGTCGCGACCGCCTCACGACGGCCTGCCCGCGCGCCGAGGAGATCCTCGAGACCATGTGCCAGCGCGGCGAGCCGCTGCGGCCGGTGACGGCGCGGCTCAACAGCCTGCTCGATCGCTACGGCGCCGAAGAGCTCCAGACCGCCGTGGCCATCGTCCTCGAGCGAGGCTCGCCGCATCCGAGCAGCGTCGCGCACGTGCTCGATCAGCGGGCCCGCGCCCGCGGCGTAGCGCCGAGCATCGATGTCGTGCTTCCCGACGATCCGCGCGTGCGTGAGCTCGAGGTCAGGCCGCATCAGCTCGGCGACTACGACGCTCTCGGCAACGACGACAGCGAGGAGGACGGCAATGACCACGCTGGCTGAGCAGTTGCTCGACATCGGGCTGCGGGCGACCGCCGAGCAGCTCGACGACATCGTCGCGATGAGCACGAAAAAGCGCTGGAGCCCCACGCAGCTGCTCGAGCACATCGCACGCATCGAGGTCGATGAGCGCACGCGACGCGGCCTGGAGAGACGCCTGAAGCGCAGCCGCATCGGCGCTTTCAAGCCCATCGCCGACTTCGACTGGGGCTGGCCGAAGAAGATCGATCGCGATGCTATCGAGTCCCTGATGCAGGCCGACTTCGTCACCGAGTGCCGCAACGTCGTGCTGGTCGCGGCGCAGGGGCTGGGCAAGACGCTGATCGCGAAGAATATCGCGCTGTCCGCCATCAACGCTGGCCACAGCGTGCTCTTCACCACCGCCGCCCAGATGCTCCTCGACCTGTCGGGCCAGGACTCGGCGCGCGGTCTCGAGCGACGGCTCAAGTACTACGCCGGCGTCGGTCTGCTCGTCTGTGACGAGATCGGCTACCTCTCCTACGACAACCGCAACGCGGACCTGCTCTTCCAGGTGGTGAGCCGCCGCTACGAGCGCAAGAGCACCGTGCTCACCACCAACCTCCCATTCCGCGACTGGGCGACCATCTTCCCCAACGCCGCCTGCGTGACCGCGATGATCGACCGCATCGTCCACCACGCCGAGATCGTCACCATCGACGGCGACAGCTACCGCCGCCGCGAAGCCGAGACCGCCAAGAAAGAGCGTCAGGCCCGGCGCAGCTCACGCACCAAGCCGGGTGGTCCAAAAAAACGCGGTTCTACGTGAGCGCCAACACACGACGCAACCACCGATGAACCCCGCGTGCGCGATTGGTGGTCGCGGCACCCCGATCTGAACGTGGCGATCGCGACGGGTTCGCGCGCCGGGATCGTCGTGCTCGACGTTGACCCTCGCCACGGCGGAGACGCCGCGCTGCTCGAGCTCGAGCGGCAGCACGGCGACTTGCCCGGGACCGTAGCTGCAACTTCCGGCGGTGGAGGGAAGCACTACTACTTCCGACACGCCGAAGGCATCGGCAGCTCCGCCGGCAAGCTCGGTGCCGGCCTCGACGTGCGCGCGGACGGCGGGTACATCGTCGCGCCTCCGAGCAACCACGAAAACGGCGGCACGTACGCCTGGGATCCCGACTCCGCACCGTGGGAACGCGAACCCGCGGAGCTGCCCGATTGGTTGCACGCGATGCTGGTGAGCCCCCCGCCGTCGCCAGCACCGGCCGCGGCCCAGGTCGGTGGAGTCTGCAAGGGCAGCCGCAACACCTGGCTCACGTCACGCGCCGGAACGCTGCGCGCCCGCGGCTTCACGCCGGGAGCGATCGAGGCGGCGCTACTGGAAGAGAACCGCGAGCACTGCGATCCGCCCCTGCCCGAGTCGGAAGTGCGCGCCGTGGCGCGTAGCGTCCAACGCTATGAAGCCGGCCCGAATGGGGGCACCGCGGGGATCGAGTGGATCGGTTGCGGGGACATCTTCAAGCCGCTGCCGCCGACGGCATGGATCTGCGAGTCGCTTCAGCTCAGCCCCGGTCGCCCCGCGATGCTGGCCGGCTACGGCAGCTCCGGCAAGACGCTGTTTGCCCAGTCGCTCAACCTGGCCATGGCGTCCGGCGCGCCCGTCTGGGGGCGGTTCGCTTGCGCGCAAGGCACCGTGCGTCACTTCGACCATGAACAGGGCCGACACGCGACACTGAAGCGCTACCAGCGGCTCGGAATCGGCATGGGCGTGGAGCCGGGCGCGTCAGATGGGCGCCTCTTCGTGTCGGTGTTCCCGAAGATCGCGCTCAATCTGGACGACGCTGTGAACGCCTACGCTCGCGAATGCGAGGGCGCAACGCTCGCGGTAATCGACGCGCTGCGCGGCGCGACGCCCGGTCAGGACGAGAACGACAGCAAGATCCGCGTGTGCCTGGACAACCTGACCCACGTGTCGGAGCGAACGGGCTGCGCGTTTCTCGTGCTGCATCACTCGCCCAAGGGGAGCCTCAGCGGCGAATCGCGGGACAACCGGTCCACGCCGCGCGGCAGCTCTGCCATCTTCGATGCGTGCGGCTGCGTCTACACCCTGAAGTCCGCCGACAGCGATCTGGTCGTCGTCTCGCAAGCCAAGCCGCCCGCCGAGGCCGAGGGGGGCAAGGTGCCGGACTTCGGGCTTCGCATCGAAGACGTCGCTGTGGGCGACAACCCGCGCGCCGGGGTCCGCGTCGTGTACACCGACCTTGACGCCGCAAGCATCGGTCAGCGGCTCCAGGGCTTCGAGCGGGAGCGGCAGGTTGTTCTGTCCGTCATTGCCTCAAAGCCGGGCTGCACCAAGCGCGAGCTGCGTGCCGGCGCCGGACTCCAGGCAAGCCGGACCGACGAAATCCTGGCGGGGTTGATCGAAGACGGCGACGTGGAGAACCGCGGTGGTCGCACTGGCCACAAGCTCCACGTGGTCGGCCCCACGCTGGACTCCTAGTGCGCGTGTCCCGGCGTGTCTGCCCGTGTCCGACACGCCTCCGGTGGTGTGTCCGGTGTCCGGCCCCCGGGGGGAGACGCACGGACACACGCGCCGGGTTTTCCGTACCGGTCACGGGCGCGCGCGGGCGCGCGTCATGGGGACTTGTGGGCGAGCCCGAAGACGCGACCGGGTCCAACCGAACGCCCATGGGGACCGAACACGAGGGCGCCGACTGAACGCCCATCGGGACTGAACAAGAGCCGTGGAGGCCAAACACCATAGGAGTCAAACACGCGCGCGTCTGGAGGCGACGGAATTCGCCGAATCTCGCCGCGGGTCAGGCGCGCGTGCGCGCGTCGTGGGGTTCCTCGCGGTCCGGGTCGCTCGTACAAGTTCGGGCAATTCCGGGCGGACTCAGGCGCGCGGGCGCGCGTCATGGGGTTCCTCGTGGTCTGTGAACCGCCCCGGCAAGGTCGGGGCAATTCCTGGTGAACTCAGCCGCGCGGGCGCGCGTGATGGGCTGTTAGCGCGCATCGAAAAGGAAAAGGGCATGAACAAGATGACATCGACGAAAGCCAACCGCCCGCGTTGTGGCGCCCGGTGTAGGTCGCGAGACGGCGCACCCTGCCGGGCACCCGTTGCGGTCCGCGCTGACGGCCGGCCTGCCAAGCGCTGCCGGATGCACGGGGGACTATCGACGGGGCCGCGGACGGCGGCGGGGCTAGAGCGGATCCGCGAGGCACAGCGGGCGCGGTGGAAAGCGTGGCGGGCGGCAGCGAAAAAGCCGCCTGCTTCCGGTCAGTCTCGGTAGTGGCGGAGGAACCGTTGATATTGCACTTCAAGCGGACCCGCCATGCCGTCCTCGACGGGCTGCCACTCGACCCCGCCATCCTCGCCCGCACCGCCTATCTGCCACATACCGTCCTTCCGGCCCAGAAGGTACTCTGCCTCGCGGTCCTCGCTACCGGCGTCCGAAAAGGTCGACAGCGCGCGCATCTCCAAGAGGTCGAAACGCCAACCGACGCAGGTCGTCTCACCGATCCAGTCCAGCGGTGGCGAGTAGAATCGCAATGCACGGTCGCCTCGCTGCTCCTCCTCCTTCCGGCGAAGGAAGAAGATGAGCGCCACGGCACCCAGGACGATTATGAGAACGTACATGGAGACAGCCCCCGACAGCATGTTCGGGCCGGACCGGCGGGGAATGCAAGCCTGGTCCGGGGCGCCAGCTCAGTCGCGGGGGGCTGGCGTACAAGAAACGTCCGTCCCTTGTACACGCGCTATCGCATGTCAGATGATAGGGCCGCGGTGTTGGAGACACGACACCTCGGCGCTGGTTCCCCATAATCGGGCGCCTGCTCGGCGTCGTATGCGCGTGCGGTTCAGGCTCCACCGTGTCTGGCGCGAGATCATGGAGACCTGAAGAGAAGCACCCACCATGGTGGGTGGTACCCAACCACCAAAGGGCCGATCTCCTCTCGCCGAAAAATGCGCGGCTTCCCGTCGATCTTCTGCACAACGAACGTTGGCTGAACCTTCCTGGTCTTGTGATCGAACAACGCGGCTACGACAGTGTCACCGTAGACACTGAGCACAGCGTAGTCGCGGCCGCCTACCGTTTCGACGGGAAACGAGCTCCTCTGTGTTGCTACGCCGGCACCGATAGTGAATGCGCCGACTGCTGAAAAAACTGCTGCGTAGACAAAGATGACGACAAGCAGACGGCGGGGGACGAGGGCGAGGCGCTTCTTGGCAACGCCGATTGCCGGAACCGCGGCTGCCATGATTGCGAGGCCGCCCAAGAACCTTACCCACGTCCATCCGCTGATGCTGCATACAACTATCGGCGGCGCGAGAATGATCACGCCTCGGCCAATCCACGCAAGTACTCGGTGGCCCGTCGACATGAGCCGGCTACTTCCCCACACCACGAGCGCGAGCACCGCGCCAAGGGCGGCTACGCACATGCACGCAATTGCGATGCTCGACACCTCGATGCGCACCAGATCCAGGGGGATTGCGAAGTAGACCGCGTAGCCCATCTCGTAGAACCACGCGACGACGTACCCGGCAAATGTCAGAGCTGCCAATCTCGTCGCCTCGCCAAGGAGGTCTCGCCAACGAAGGCCGGTGTCCGCCACGCGGCGAACGTAGCAGGGGCCGACGGATTCCGTAACATGCGACGACCCATCGACCGGGCTAGTAGGTTCGCCCGCACTCCGGCGGTTTTGGGCAATTCGGACTGATGCCCTCCCGCGGCGCACCCGGCCCTTGACAAAGTATCTCATTGGATTACATTGCGAGTATGGAGCAGCGCACACGGGTCGTCGGATACGTGAGGGTCAGCACGGAAGGCCAGGCGGAGGGCGGGGTCAGCCTGGACGCGCAGCGGGCCAAGCTCGAAGCCTACGCGGTCGCGATGGACCTGGACCTCGTGGCAGTCCACGTGGACGCGGGCCTGAGCGCGAAGACGCTGGCCCGTCCCGGGCTCCAGGCGGCGCTTGCAGCGCTTGCGGCGGGCGAGGCCGAGGGCTTGCTCGTGGCGAAGCTGGACCGCCTGACGCGGTCCGTGCGCGACCTGGGCGACCTCGTGGAGCGCTACTTCGCGGCGCGCTACTCGCTGCTCAGCGTGGCCGACAGCATCGACACCCGGAGCGCTGCCGGCCGGCTCGTGTTGAACGTGCTGGCGAGCGTGGCCCAGTGGGAGCGCGAGGCGACCGGGGAACGGACCCGCGATGCACTGGCGCACCTGAAGGGCCAGGGCGTGCGGCTGGGCGGCGCGGCGTTGGGGTGGACCCGGACCGACGCGACCGACGCCGAGGGGCGCCGGGTTGTCGCGGACGTCCAGGCCGAGGCGGAAACCGTGGAGCGTATCCTCGCCCTGCGCGCCGAGGGGCTGACGCTGCGCGCGGTGGCAGCCGCCCTGACGGCCGAGGGCCGACGCACGAAGAACGGCGGCCGCTGGCACGCATCGACGGTTCGGAACGTGCTCCGTCGCGCCGAGGTGGCCGCGTGACCCTGCCCTCCGCCGTTGCACTGTGGGGCGCCAACGTCGTGGACAAGGCGCTCGCCGAACCCTCGCCGGACCCCGCAACACCGGAGCTTGCGGCGGAGGTGCGTGCGCATGCGACAGACCCGCACGCGCTGGCGCGGTGGGCGCTGACGCTCCCCTGGCACCGGTTCTGCACCGTGGTACGCATCGCAGCCGGGGAGACGCGGCAGGACCTAACGAGGGACGACGATGGGTGAGAAGCTGGATCGGACGTTGGCGCTGCGCGTGGCCGATGCCGACATGGACCGGCTCGAAGCCGTCGCGGCGCGCTTCCCGATCGTCACACCGCGGGCGCTGGCGCGCGTCGCGCTGCGCATCGGACTGGACGCAATCGAACGCGATCCGAAGCTACTACTCACGACGCCGATCCCACAGCGCGGCGGAGCCAGGGCTCGAAAAGCCAAGCGGACAAGGAAGGGGGCGAAGTAGGTGGCAAGTCGCAAGATCCGCACGAAGGGCGCCGGCACCGTCGAGTGGCGCAACGGCCATGCCTGGGTCCGCGCCAGCCTGGCTGACGGCACACGCCCGCGGTATCGCCTCTGTGGGGAGCGATGCGACTGCCACGACCTGACGCGCGCGGCCCTGGCCAAACGCGCCCAGCGCGTGAGTGAACGCGAGCGCGAGCGCGCCAACGCGGAGATCGCCAGGCACAAGGCCGTTGTCGCGGCCGGGCGCACCACTTTCAAGGCGTTTGGCGAGCAGTGGACGACCGGAGCGCTGCACCGCAAGTGGCCCGACCACGTGAAGGTCAAGAAGACCGCCAAGCAGGACGGACAGCGGCTCGTGCTCCACGTGTACCCGCACATCGGCAACCTTCCGGTTGCGGACGTCACGCTGGACGACTGCGAGGACGTGATGGCACACCTGCCCGCGGAGCTTTCGAGCGCAACCCGCCGCCACGTCGCGCAGCTCATGCACCGCATCCTGGCCATGGCCGTCTATCCGGCGCGCCTGCGGGCGAGCAGTCCCCTACCCCGCGGCTTCATGCCGCGCGTCCGGCGCACGAAGGCGCTGACGTACCTGTACCCCGACGAAGAGGCAAAGCTGCTCAAGTGCACCGATCCGAAGGTTCCGCTTCTGGAGCGCCTGTACTTCGGGTTCCTGGCCCGCGAGGGGCTACGCGAGTCGGAAGCGCTCGCGCTCACCTGGGCGGACATCGACTTGAAGCGCGGCGCGTGCCGGCTCGACAGCAACAAGACCGACGACCCGCGCGCGTGGGCGTTGGGGGATGACGTGGTGCGCGCACTCCGCCGCTGGCACGTGCTCCGCGGCACGCCAAAGCGCGGCTTCATCTTCGCCGACAAGAAGGGCCATCGCCTGAAAGATCGGCACCTCGCGGCCCGACTGCGTGACGCACTGAAGCTGGCGGGCGTGGATCGCCCGGAGCTGTACGAGAAGTCCGCCACGCGCCAGCCGGTCCGCGTGCACGACCTTCGGGCTACATTCGTCACGCTAGCGTTGGCCACGGGGCGCTCGGAAACGTGGGTCGCGGATCGCACCGGGCACCGTTCGAGCGTGATGATCAACCGCTACCGCCGCTCGGCGCGCACCGCTGCGGAGCTAGGCCAGGGTTGGCTTGTCCCCCTTGACGCCACAATCCCTGAACTTGCCAAGCTGGCGAACGTCCTGACCCTCACCGGCGCCTAGAAGCGATACACTACCCTGGCGATGCGTTGGTACGTCAGCCGCCAGGGGGAAACAACTGGTCCGGTCGAAGAAGGCCAGGTGGCCCAGTGGGTGCGCGAGGGAATGGCGGACGCGATGCTGCGCGCGGAGTCAGATAGCGCGTGGATACCCATCAGCAAGTCCCCGTTCGCTACGCTGTTGCCAAAGCAGAAGGCCCCCATGTGGATGGTTGCGGGGATCGCGTTCGTCGTCCTCGGCGGAGGTTTCCTTATGCTCGTGGACCCGCCGTTCTCTCATTCCGAGCAGCATACCGAGACCACAACGAGTCAAATTGCGAAGGCGCCTCAGGCTACGGCGCCGTCATCCGAAGCGGAAGCGGTCGACGTGGTACACGTGCTCGACGCCTACTACCCTCTGGGCCAGGAAGTGGCGAAAGCGTCGTGGGACTGGGCAACCTGTCACGATGAAACCAAGGGCTACGGGAAAGCGCTCAAGTGTGCCCGGGAAGCGCTCGGGAGTGTGCAGCGCGTTGTTCCCCGGATGCCAAAGCACGCCATTGCACACTCGGCCTGTGGAGCTGCGATCGAGAACGCTCATCTACGGTACGTCATCGCGGAGCGGGCCTACCTCAGCGACACCGTCGACTTCCTCACGCGCTCCGATTCGAGTCTTCGCCGCCTCTTGGTGAACAAATCGCTGTCGGATGCAAGCGACGACAAGGCGCTAGCCGGGCTGCCGCTGGAGGGCACCGGGAAGTACAAAGACGCCAACTACGGGCAGGTCACGCAGATCGACTGCACCAAGCGCTTGTTCATCTGTGGTGAACCGGACAACGTGTGCTGGATCAACAAGGTCGCTGCGCGTGTCGGGCTAGCGGGGAAGGAAAGCTGCCTCGACGGTAGCAGACATTGCGAGCTGCGCGTGCGGGACACTGGCGCTTTGATCAAGCCGACGAGTGGACCGGGGTTGTAGAGCCCGCCGCTCGGCCGAGCCCGCAGAGCCAGCCGTATTGGGGAACGTCCGAAACCGACTACTGCCAAGGATTCGGGATATCGTGAGACCGCGGGCAAGGAGCCGCGTCGTCACCACAGTGGGCCGATGCGTCCCACTTCGGCGACTTGGCCACTTCGCATCCGCCGTCGGAGTAACCTACCTCGTCGAGTGCACAGCCGTGCGCGGGAGTCGTTCGTTTCGGGCTCGCGGGGAAGCGGAACGTCAGCGGAACGCTTACCACAGCGCTACCGCCCGAGGGGGGAGCAAACCGACCTGCGGAAACGCGAGCGATCACGCAGCGCTCCAAGCGTGCCGGCAGATCGCGGGTCGGCGCAGGGCTCACGCTCAGGATTTGGCCCGCCGCACCAACCCGGATCGTCAAGTGGACGCTCTGCGGCGGGCCGCGGAATGCTACTGCGTTGTAGCAGTCGCGGAAGCCGTCACCCATCGCGGCGATGACTTCGTCGGCGTTCGGGACATCGCCACCGGCGACGGCAGCGCGACCAATAGTGATCGGGCCGTCGTTTTTTGCCGCGCTTGGGGCGGCGGGCGGAAGCGGCGGGCTTCCCGCGTGCGGCTGTACGGGTGGCCTCGCAGATTGCTTTGGGCCCGCGTCCGCATGTCGTGCGACGGGGACACACGACACGCACAGCGCGGCGAGCAACACGAGGCGCATAAACGGACGGTAGTCCCGTTCGGAGTGGCCGCGCAACGGCTCCCCCGCCTTGTGAACTGTCCCCGGCCTGTCCCCCGCACACTTAGCCGCGCTCTCCTGCACGCCACGCGACCGCCAACGTGCGGAATCCCCGCAGGTTCGCGCATGCCCGTGCAGAGCGTTCCGCTTTAAAATCCTCGGCCCGTAAGGGCGTCCCGGTTCGAGTCCGGGAGGGGCTACCTACTGCACGACGGGGACGCACTTGCCGTTGTTGCAGGTTTCGTTGCTGGCGCAGTCGGCCTGGGTGGTGCAGGGCTTGCGCTCGACGTGGGTTACCCACTGCGCGATGTGGTTGCCGCCGTTGATGTCCTGGAAAGGCAGCCAGAAGGCGGGGAAGCTGGGGTCCTTGCCCGCCTGGGCCTTGGACAGATCAACCGCCACCATCCACAGCTGCACCTGCTGGTTGTCCGCAAGCCTCAGGCCGTAGGCGCGCGCGCTCGAGAACACCAGCCACACGACAGAGCCGCCCCAGTAGGTATCCGCATCCGGCGCCCACTTCGGCCAGGAGGTTGCGCCGGGGTCGGTGGCCTGGTCGAGCCGGATCGGCTTGCCGCCCTTGACGTTGATGGTCCAGAGCTCGCCGTCGCCCTTCTGGCCCGACTGCGAATCGATGCCGATGTTCTCGTAGGAATTGTGATTGGCCGGCGAGTGCTCGTACACGATCCAGTTGCCGCTCGGATCGAACGCCGGGTAGTAGTTGTTGTCGCCGCTCGCCGCCACCAGCGTCTGCGCGTTGTTCCAGAGCTGGTTCGTCTGGTCGTAGTGCAGGAGCTTGATCGAGCCGCCGTCGATGCCGGGCGTGGCGATGGCCGGACCCGTGCCCTGGGCGAACACCACGACCGAGCCGCTCGGCGACCAGTCCGGCATCGCACCGGCAACCAGATTGCTGTTCTTGATCTGCCCGGTGGTCAGATCGCGCCAGCCGATCTTCGACCCGCTCGAGTAGAGCAGCTGCGAGCCATCCGGCGAGAAGGTCGCGAAGTTGGCGCTCCCCGTGAGCGGCGTGCCATTGACGGTAATCGGCGTGCGCGTCGCGACGTTGAAGATCTTGTAGGGAGCCGGCGCCGGGATGTACGAGCCCACGAGCATCTTCGTGCCGTCTCGCGAAAGCGCATGACAGCCGACGCAGACAGGCAAGCCGGCCGTCGCCGCGCTCAGGAAGAGCTCCGCCTGCTTCAGCGGATAGCCGAAATCGTAGCGCTGGATGACGGCTGCCTTGGCATTCCAGTAGTAGAGGCCGCCGAGGATGTCTTCCTTGGTGAAACTGATCTCGTGCGTCTCCGACTTGCCGACGGCGCCGGGGCTCTGGCCGTTGACGCCGCTGAGGGTGTACTTCACCGCCGCGTTACCCCGCGCTGCCTTCACCAGCTCGCCCCAGAACTGCTTGTCCGGCGTGAACACGCAGCCGGTGCCCAGCGGCGTGCAGGTGAAGTACACGACGAAGTTCAGCGTCGCAGCCTCGAAGCGCAGCCGGAACAGCGTCTGGCCGGCGGCCGGGATGAAGTGGAACTCGAGCGAGTTCATGTTCGGCGGCACGATGACGCCGCTCGCGGGATAGACGAGCTGGGGCTTCGCGGAAGGATCGTCGGCGCCACCGAACTTGCCGGGCGAGCTCTTGTCGGCGCCGGGGCCGATGACAACGGTGGTCGGATTATTGAACGACGAGTCCGGCCCCGCGTCGGTGATCGTAGCGTCCGGTCCGCCGTCGGCCGCGCCGCCGCCGCCGCTACCGCCGCTGCCGCCGCTTCCCGGTGGATTCGATTTCGTGCCGCTGGCCGAGCAGGCGATCGCCGCGGCAGCGGCGACGATGATCGCCAGAACAAGCGCAATTGACTTCGAACAAGCACCCCGGCTGGTCATGGTAGCGAAGACATTGGCCGCAGGGCCGCATCGGGTCAAGGGCGGTCGCGTTCCATCCCCCCCACCCCCGCCGGACTCCTCCGCCGGGGCTTGTGGCCCGCCGGTGCAACGCAACGCGTCGCGCCGCGACTCCTCTACTTCGTCGCGGGCTCGCCTTCGGCGTTGTAGACGACGATCGGCATGCCCAACCCCTCGAGCGAGGGCCGGAGCTTCTTCAAGTCGCCGGCGAGGACCACAATGTAGCTCTTCGGGTCGCAGTACTTCTTCGCAACGTCGTTTGCCTGGGCCAGCGTCACGGCCTTGACGTTCGACGGCCACTTCTCGAACCAGTCCGCAGGCCGCCCGTAGATGGGAAGATCCGCAAGCTGGCCGGCGACACCGCCGATGTGCTCGAAGCGGCCCGGGAAGCCAAGCAAGAGACCGTCGACGGCCTCGCTCCGCTCCTTTTCCGTGAGTGGCTTCGCGCCGCACGTGGCCTGGAGCTCCTTGAACATCTCGTCGATGCTCGGGCGCGTGGTGTCCGACTTCACGTTGGCGACCAGTGCGAAAAACCCGATTTCACGCCAGCGCTGGAACGCGCTGGAAGCGCCGTACGTGTAGCCCTTGTCCTCGCGCAGGTTCAGGTTGAGACGGCTGGTGAAGGCTCCGCCGAAAGCGCGGTTCTCGATCTTCGCCGGGAAGTAGTCGGGCGACTTCTCGCCGTCCGAGCGGCGCACCACGGCGAGCGTCGATTGCGTCGCGCCGGGGAAATCCACGACGTACACGGCGCGCTTGGGCTCGGACTTGTCGACCGCCGCTTCCTTGACGCTCGACTTGCCCTTCCAGCTACCGAACGCGGCCTCGAGCCCCTTCTTGACCGGGCCCTCGTCGATGCCGCCGACGACGATGAACGCTGCCTTGTCCGGCGTGAAGAGCTTCCTGTACTGCGACTTGACGTCGTTCAGGCTGATGCGCTTCAGGCTCTTCACGCTGCCGTCGGGCTCTTCCGAGCCATAGCCGTGGCCGAAGAGCACGTGGCGGAGCGTCACTCCGCGGGCGTAACCGGGATCGGCCTGCTCGGAGAGCGCATCGGCAAGGCGGTGCGCCTTGCGACGCGCGAAGTCCTTCTGATCCAGCGCGGGGCGCTCGAGGATGTCGCTCAGGATCTTCGTCGACGGCGCAAAGTTGTCGGCGAGCAGATCCATCTCCAGCAGCGTGTAGTCGACGCCCGAGCCGGCGTTGTAGTCGGTCGCGAGCCGCTGCAGCTCCTGGCTGAGCTGGAGCGCGCTCCGGCCGCCGGCACCTTCATCCAGCATGTCGGCGGTGAGCGCAGTGAGCCCGCTCTTGCCGGGGGGATCGGTGGCGGAGCCGCGCGGCAGCACCAGTATCAGGCTCACAAGCGGCGTGTTGCCCTGCTTCAGGTAGTAGACCTCGACGCCGTTCGACAGAGCCCACGTCTGCGCGGGGGGCAGCGACCACTCCGGCGCCGGACCAGGCGCTGGCAGCTTGGAGCGGTCCACCGCCGGCTTGGCAGCCTGGGCGGGCTTGGCGGACGGAACCGGTGCCGTGGGCGCCGTGGGAGGTGCAGCCTGGCCGGCGCCACAGCCCGCCAGCAACGTCGAGGAGACCAGCAGAGCAGCGAACCGCCGGAACATCACTTGCCTCCTCCCGCCTTGGGCCCCGGAACGATGTCGAGTCGCACGTAGCGGTCGAGGTGCACGAAGTTGCGCACCGCGTCCTGGACGTCCTCCGGCGTCGAGCTCGTATAGCGACCGAGATCCTGGCCGATGTAGTTCGCGTTGCCGGTGAACTGGTAGTACGTCGCGAGCAGGGCAGCGCGCGACACCACGCCCTGCAGCCGCTGGTAGAATCCCTTCCTGTAGCCGTTGATGGCGCGGGTCATCTCGTCCTTGCTCGGAGGCGTAGCGAGCGCCTGCTTGAGCGTCGAGAGCAGCTCCGTGGAAAGCTTGTCGAGAGTGACGCCGGGCGCAGCGGTTGCCTGCACGACGAAGAAACTGCCAAGGCGCATGGAGACCTGGTACGCGGCCACGTCCTTGGCGATCTTCTTGTCGAACACCAGCGGCTTGTAGAGCCGGCTGGTCTTTCCGTCACTGAGCACGCTACCGAGCAGGTCGAGCTGGGCGTCGCCCTTGTCGTAGAGCGGCGGGCTGTGCCACGCCAGATACACGCGCGGCAGCTTGACGTCGTCGGTGTGCGTCTCGTGCACGATCTTTGTCAATGTCGCCGGCGGAACGGCGGGGAGCGCGGCGCGCTTACCCGCCGGAATGCCGCCGAAGTATTTCTGCACGAGCTGCTTTGCCTGGTCGGGCTGGAAATCGCCGACGATCGTCAGGATGGCGTTCGCCGGCACGTAGTACTCGTGGAAGAAGCTCTTCACGTCCGACAGCGAGGCAGCGGTGAGATCCGCGTGCGAACCAATCACGCTGTGGTGGTAGGGGTGTCCGGGCGGGAACAGCATGCGCTGGATGTAGATCCACGCCATGCCGTACGGCGCGTTCTCGTAGCGCTGCCGACGCTCGTTCTTCACCACGTCGCGCTGGTTGTCGAGCTTCGCCTGGTCGAGCGCCGGCAGGAGGTACTGCATGCGATCGGATTCCATCCAGAGCGCGAGATCGAGGTAGTTTTCCGGGACGCGCTCGAAGAAGTTCGTCCGGTCCTGCGTCGTGCTGCCGTTGACGTTGCCGCCGATGGGCTCGAAGGGCGTGAAGTACTCGTGGTCGTAGTGCTGCGAACCCTGGAACATCAGGTGTTCGAACAGATGGGCGAACCCGCTGCGCCCTTTCCGCTCGTAGCTCGAGCCCACCATGTAGCGGACCTCCGTCGCGACTACCGGCAGCCGCGTATCGCGGCTGAGGAGGACGGTGAGCCCGTTGTCGAGCGTGTACTCGGTCACGGGCAGCTTGGGAGCAGGCGTGGAGTCGGCGGGCGCGGGCGGCGCCGCGGAGGCGGGCGCGGCCACAGCCGACAGAGCGGCGCCTATCGCGACGACGCCGAGCAGGAGCACGGTGGAACGCAGGATGGTCATGGGTCCGGGGAGCAGTAGGAGCGGACAGCGACGTTGTCAAATGCAGCGACTCCGCAAGACATTCCCGAAGCGCGGCGAAGCCGGCGAGCGACAGCGAGCCCGCGGTGAGCGAAGCGAATCGCGTCGGGGTGCTCGAGGGGCGGTGAGCCCCCTCGAGGAGGACTACGCTGGGGGCGGGTGGGCGGGATGTGCAACTGACCCCCTAACCCAGCTTGATCTCCAGGCCTTCCCGCGCGCCGAACACGACAACGTCCGAGCCGGCGCGTTCGGCGCGCGCCCGGCAGCGGGCGATCAGCTCATCCATGTCGTGGTCGGAGTGCATCGGATCGTGATGGAAGATGGCGCATTGCCGGACGCGGGCCTGCACTGCCAGGTCGACCACGGTCGTGGCCCGCGCGTGGCCCCACCCCACCTTGTCCGGATACTCCTCGTCGGTGTACTGCCCGTCGGCGATCAGCAGATCCGCCTCGCTGCAGAAGCGCACGAAGTCCTCCGGCTGCTTCCGGAGCGCCTCGGGGCGCTTGATGATGTCGTCGGGGTTCAGCACGGTCATGTCGAGCTCGTTGTCGGTCGCGTAGACGACCTTGACGCCGTTTTTCTCGAACGAATAGGCAAAGCTGCGGCCGGGGTGTGTCTGCTCGTGGTGACGTACCCGGACGCCCTCGATGGTCTTGTCGCCTCCGCCCAGATCGCTCGACACGATCTTCGAGCCCAGGTCGGAGAAGGTGACCGGGAAATACTCCGAGCGCATCTGCCCGAGCAGCAGGCGGTGGACGCGGTTGTCGTCCTTGGTCACGTCATACACGTACAGCGAGTTCTCCTTCGCGTACGCGGGCATGAAGAACGGAAAGCCCTGGATGTGATCCCAATGCGTGTGGCTGAAGAACATGTGCGCGTCGACGGATCCCTGGCTGCGCGAGAGCAGATCCACGCCCAGCTCGCGCAGTCCGGTGCCGCCGTCGCAGATGAACAGCGCATCGTCGATGCGTACCTCCACGCAGGAAGTATTGCCGCCGTACCTGCGCGTCTTGTGACCCGGAGTGGGAATCGAACCTCGCGTGCCCCAGAAGCGCACGAAGGTCGTCATCGGACTGTTTCCCCCGCCTGGTGTCGCACCATCAACTGCCCTCGCGATAGACCAGCACAACGTCGCCGATCTGGAGCGTATCTCCTTCACGCAGGACCGCGGAGTGCGCCTTGATACCGTTGAGGAAGACGCCGTTGCTGCTGTTCAGGTCCGCCACCGAATACTCCGGACCCGAACGGGAGAGCACCATGTGACGGCGGGAGATCATGCTGCTGTCGATCGAGATGTGCGCCTGGTTGGAGCGGCCGATCACGATCTCGTCCAGATCCAGCACGAAATCCCGGGGCGCTCCCGGCCCGTCGATCTGCTGCAATACGAAGGGAGTCCGCTGCTTGCGTATCGACGGGACCACCGGCATATCGCCCACCACCGTGGGCTCGTCTTCGTCGTCGGTCGGGCGCGGGTGCGACATCGCTCCCGGGCAGTCTAACATCGATCCCCGAGCCGACGCGACCGCCGACACCCACACGGTATCCGTCCTCGACATGTCCTTCCTACGAGGGCATCCGGAGCCATCTTCCCAGGGCATCCACGCCCGGATTTGCTTCCGCAGAGCGGAACGCGAACAATGACGCGGATGCCCTGGCTTCCGCGTGAGGCGCTCACGATGTCCGCTCTCCTCCTCGCGGGCTGCGGAGGCGGGACGCCGCCGAAAACAGCGGACACCGCGCCACGCCGCGACACCGCCGGACCAGTGGCCTGGGGCGGCCCCGTGTCCGCACCCGATGACCAGCGGACGGTGCGGGCGCTGCTCCGGGATGCGGCGCTGGGCAGACCGGCGTACGCGCGCTTGAGCTGCGCGCGTTTCGTGGTGGCGATGCCGGCGCTCCGGCACGGTTTGTTGTCCATGGATCCGCTGCTGGACCGTGCCGGCGTGTCACGCGCGGCAGCCGTCGACACTCCCGACGGCCCGAAGCGTGTTCCGATCATGATCTTCGCAGGCGGAGACGCACTGCTGCGGCTGCTGGGTTCGCCCGCATTCGTTTCGCTGGCGCAGGACCTCGCCGGCGGCTACATCCGCCCGGCCAGCGAGCTGGAGCGGAAGCTGGTGTACAACCTGGTGGGCGGCTTCGAGCGCGAGGCGAAGATCACGGTGGCCCAATCGGGAGCGCTGCGTCTCGCCTTCCTGCTGGTGCGAGGCCACGTGTTCTGGATGGAGCTGCTCTCGGCCTGGCAGCCGAGCGAGTGGGCGCGGGACCCAGGCGGGACCCGACTCGCGTACGGGGAGCCGGGCAAAAGCCCATGAAGCGTGCGCTGCTCGCCGTCCTTCTGGGGCTCGTTGCGGCCGGCGCCTGTTCCAGGGCAGCCGCCCCGCGGCCGGGGTCGGCCTGCCATCTCTTCCAGTTTCGCGCCTGCAAGGACCCGTGTGGTCGTGGATCGCAACATTGCCTGCCGTCGGGCACCTGGAGCCCGTGCAGTTGCGTGGTCGACGACGCGAGCTACGCCAGCGATGGCGCCGCGCTGGACGCCGACGGCAGCGCAGAGGACGGGGCGGACGCCGCGCTGCCGGATGCCGGGGATGCCGGTGACGTGGAGGATATCGCAGATGCAGATGCCGCGACCGACGCGGGCTTGCTAGACTAGGGATTGTCCCGCCCCCACATGCCCACCGACAGACCCGGCCTCGTCCTCGACGGAAAATACGAGCTCATCGAGGCGGTGGGCCGCGGCGGCATGGCGGTCGTGTGGCGCGCGCAGACGCGTGGCGCAGCCGGATTCCGCCGCCCTGTCGCCATCAAACGCATCGAGCAGAACTTCCAGGGCTTTCCGGACATCGAGGCCATGTTCGTGGAGGAAGCGCGGGTGGGTGCCGCGCTGCGCCATCCGAACATCGTGCAGATCCACGACTTCGGCGTGGACGAGCACGGCGGGCACTACCTGGTCTCGGAGTGGGTCGAGGGCATTCACCTGGGCGACTACGTACGGAGCTTCGACGGCACGCGGGAGAACACGCCGTGGCCGCTGATCGCGGCAATAGGCGTCGAAGTTCTCAGAGCGCTCGATGCCGCACACACCCGCCGCGACCAGAAAGGGCGTCTGGCACCGATCCTCCACCGCGACGTGAGTCCTCCGAACATCCTGCTCGACGTGCACGGCGTGGTGAAGCTCGCCGACTTCGGCATGGCGCGGGCGATGGATCGCGGGCGCACCACCCAGCCGGACATCGTCAAGGGCAAGCTCAGCTACCTGGCGCCGGAAATGGTGTTGGGGATGGGACCCAGCGTGCAGAGCGACCTGTTCGGGCTCGGCGTCGTGCTGTGGGAGGCGCTCACGGCACAGCGGCTGTTCGATGCTGCAACCGACGCGCAGGTGATCGACAAGCTGCGCGAGGCACGCGTGCCGCTGCTGAGCATGAGACGCCCCGAGCTTCCGATGGGGCTGACCAGCGTCGTGCACCGTGTGCTGGAGCGCGAGCCGAAGCGACGTTATTCGTCGGCGCGCGAGATGATGGGCGCATTGGTGCGCGAGCTGCGCGTACTGCCCGGCTCGACCGACAGCACGCACCTCGGCCGCAGCGTGGCGGACGCACGCGAGCGGCTGGCTGCAAATGGGCGCCGCTGAGCGGCCGGCTGCGGATTTTCCGGCGCCGCCGGGACCCGGGCGGGCAGCCCAATCTTCAGAAAAACCTATGGATCCCGCGGGGATCCGGCAGCGTGCACGCGCACGACTTGACGGAAATCAAGAAAATTGAATTTGAAAGTCGTTTTCATGTGCGTTATGTAGAGGGGGTCGGAGCCCGGATATGCAGCTCTCACTCGCCGAGGTAGGACAGGTCGTTACGGTCGAGCACGTGGGAGGGGAGCGTGCCTTCCGTAGGCGGCTCATGGAGCTTGGACTGGTCCCGGGCACCCGTGTGGAGCTCGTGGGCGTCGCCCCGCTGGGCGACCCTCTCGAATTCCTGGTGCGCGGTTGCAGTCTGTCGATCCGCCGCGCGGAAGCCGCGAGCGTGCGCGTCAACGAGCGGGAAGCACCCGCCGTTGCTGCGCGTCTGGAAGCCGAGCGCGCCGCGCCCGAACCCGCGCTCGCTTCGACCGCACGCGGCGGCGTCGGCTGCCCGGGCTGCGCGCGGAGCGCATAGGGATCCCGCCCCGTGACGAGCGCGGAACCGACCCCCGTCGGAACCGGGCAGAAGACCCGGCCGCCCGTACGCGCTGCCAACCGCCCGCTGGTCGTGGTGGTCGGCAACCCGAACGTCGGCAAGACGACCCTCTTCAACCAACTGACGGGACAGAACGCGCGCGTCGGCAACTACCCCGGCATTACCGTCGAGCGGCGCATCGGCAGCATCCGTCTCGACAACCATCCGCGATTCGAGCACGACGAGCCCGTAGCCATCGACGTGGTGGACGTCCCGGGCGCCTATTCGCTGAGCGCGCGATCGGCGGAGGAGCAGATCGCGATCAACGCGATCCTCGGGTTTGCCGGCAATCCAAAGCCCGAGCTGGCCGTGGTGGTCGTGGACGCCGGGCAGCTGACCCGCAACCTGTACCTGGTGCTGCAGCTCGTCGAGATGTCGGTGCCTGTGGTCGTCGCACTCAACATGATCGACGAGGTTGCCGAGAATCCTCCCGATCCCGCGCGCGTGTCGGACCTCTTCGGCGTACCGTGCGTGGCGACCAATGCCAGGCGCGGCGAAGGCATCCGCGAGCTCCGCCGCGCCATCGCGGAAGCGATAGACGCACCGCCCCGCGGTCGGGTCGAGCTCCGCTATCCGTCGGCGCTGCGCCGCGACGTCGATCGCGTCGCCGACGCGCTGCCGCGCGAGTGGCGCTCGAGCGTCGAACGGGATCGCGCACTCGCCCTGTGGGCGCTGACCAGCGTGGAGCCCGACGACGAGCTGGTCGACATCGACGACAAGCTGCGCGAGCGCTGCCAGGACGTGCAAGACGCCGCGGACGGACGCGACATCGACCACGAGGTGATCGCGACGCGCTACGCCTTCCTCGATCAGCACGCCCGCGAGCTCTACCACAGAGCGGACATACATCCGCCGAAGCACCGGCTTTCCGAGCGCATCGACAAGGTGATGCTGCACCCGGTGTTCGGCTTCTTGATTTTCGTCGGCACGATGCTCGTGATCTTCCAGGCACTCTTCTCCTGGGCGGATCCGGCCATCTCGCTGATCGAGGACGGGTTCACGGCCTTGCAGCACCTGGCGACGAACCACCTGCCTGCGGGCATCGGCCGGGACCTGCTCACCGAAGGCGTGATCGGCGGCGTGGGCAACGTGCTGGTGTTCCTGCCGCAGATCCTGCTGTTGTTCCTGTTCATCGGGATCCTCGAGGACTCGGGCTACATGGCTCGCGTCGCCTACCTGATGGATCGCGTGATGAAGGCGCTCGGGCTGCATGGGCGTGCGTTCGTCCCGATGATCTCGGGCTTTGCCTGCGCAGTGCCCGCCATCCTGGCGACGCGCACCATGGAGCGGCGGCGCGACCGTCTTCTGACGATGATGGTCATCCCGCTGATGACCTGCTCGGCGCGCCTGCCCGTCTACACGCTGATCATCGCCGCCCTGTTCCCGCCCATGCATATCTTCGGCTGGCTGCCGGTGCAGGGGCTCTTGATGGTGGCGATGTACCTGTTCTCGGTCCTGATCACGCTAGTCGCCGCTGCCGTGCTGGGCCGCACTGCGATCAAGGGGCGGCGAATCCCGCTGATCCTCGAGCTACCGCCGTACCGCATCCCCAACCTGCGCGGCACGCTGCGCATGATGTGGGAGCGCTCGACCCTGTTCCTCAAAGAAGCAGGGACCATCATTCTGGCCTGCACGATCGTCCTGTGGGCGCTGCTGTCGTTTCCCAAAGCGCCTTCGAAGACGGATGCGGGCGGCACGAAGGCCGTGGCGGCGGCGGTGGGCGGTTCCCCCGTGGCCCGCACCGACAAGGCGGATCTCGCGGGCAAGTCGCTCGACAAGGCCCAGCCGCAGGCCGCTCCCGGCAAGCCAGCCCAGAATCCGCAGGCGGCAGAGGAAGCCCACGCCCTCGCCGTGAGCTATGGTGGGCGACTCGGCCACTTCATCGAGCCGGCGCTCAAGCCGCTCGGCTTCGACTGGAAGATCGGCGTCGGCATCATCGGCGCCTTCGCCGCGCGCGAGGTGTTCGTCTCGACGATGGGCCTCGTCTACGGCATCGGCAAGGTCGACAACGACGACGCCGCGCCGCTCCGCGACCAGATCCGCGCGGAGACCCGCGCCGACGGCAAGCCCGTCTACACGCCGCTGGTCGGTCTGTCGCTGATGATCTTCTTCGCCCTCGCCTGCCAGTGCATGTCCACGCTCGCCGTCGTCAAACGCGAAACCCGCAGCTGGCGCTGGCCCGCCTTCATGTTCGCGTACATGACGACAGCGGCGTGGATCGCGAGCTTCCTCGTCTACCAGGGCGGGCGGCTGTTGGGCTTCTAGATGGAGACGCGTCGCGCGGCGCGTCAGCGTTCGGCGCGCAGGGCGGCTTCCTGGAAGGGGCCGCGAGGCGAAGGGACCGGCGTCTGCTTGACGAGCTCGTCATGGAACGCCTGCCACTGGTCGCGGTCGAGCGTGGCGACGGCGGACTGGAAGCCGTTGTACGGCGTGCCCGCCATGGCGACCGGGGCGAAAGCGTCCAGACTGCCGCGCCAGTCGGAGACCTGCGAGAGCACGAGAGCGGCCCGCACCGGATCCGCGACCAGCCGCCGGCAGAGCGCGGCTCCGGCGCTGGTGTCGGAAGAAGGCGGGATCCGGATGGCAGGCGGAGCATTGTACTCGGCGGCCATGTGCCTCATGACGACGGGAACCGCCACCTTGTTGGGCTTCCGGGTGCCCGCGGACAGGTGGTACTTCGCGTCGATCTGCTTGATTCCCTCGGCCGGGTCGTCCTTGTGGTCGAACTTGCCGAGCGACTGCAGGTAGTGCGACAGAGCGAAGCGGTCCGCCGGCGACATCGTGTCGAACGCCGGCATGCCCGTCCCCGGGATGCCCTCGCTCAACGTGGTGTAGATGGCGGCAACCGTGTAGCCGTTCGTCCAGCCCTGCGCGCTCGTGAAGTTCCGCGGAGGGGGCTTCAGGGACGCGGCCGCAGGGCCGTCGCCCTTGCCGGTCGCGCCGTGGCAGGCGCCGCAATCCGCGTCGAACAACTCCTTGCCACGGGCGAGCGCCTTCGGGGTCGGATTATACAGCGCGGTGAGGTCGAGGCCGGGCGTCCCCTTGCCCACCACTGTCGCGAAGATGCTGGGGTCGGGATCCGAACGCGCTGGTTCGGTCGCCTGCCGATACGTCAGCCGCCTGGAACCGTGCCCGCGCAGGAGCACGCCCCCCGCGACGATGGCGAGCGCGAACGCCACCGCCACGCCAACCAGAACGACAACGATTCTCTTCGAGTCCTCCGACATTTCCCGTTCCTCACTGAAGATGGAAGTCGAGCGCGGTCGCCAGGAACGGATCACCCACTGGCGTGTCCTCTCCCCTGGACATCGCGCGTCCCACCACGAGCAGACCTGCCGCAAGGAAGAAGATCGCGAACGTCAACTCGGGCCACCCCAGGTGGATCCCCTTGCCAAGGATGGGCGAGATCAACCAGAAGACGTCGACGAAGCCCATGAAGACCACCCAGATGGCGACCCAGCGCAGTCGCTTCCAGTTCTTCTTGTTCTCCCGGGTCATCAGCGCAAAGAACGGCACGAAGAAGTGGCCGATGCCCAGCAGGATGAAGACGGGCTGCATCGCGCCGCCCGTGCGCTGCCGGAACCAGAAGACCTCCGTCGGCAGATCCGCGTACCACTGCAGCAGGTATTGCGAGAAGGCGATGTAGCCCCAGAAGACCGTGAACCCGAACAGCAGCCCGCCGAGGTTGTACAGGTGGTCGGCCGTCACGCCGGGAAGGCGTCCGCGGCGCTGCAGGTAGATCACGGCGAGAAGCGTCGCGCCGAGCGCTGTCGTGGTCGCCCCTGCGAAGAGGTAGACCCCGAAGATGTCGCTGTACCAGATCGCTTCGAGGCTGGAGACCCAGTCGAACGAGAAGTCCGTGATGGTCAGCGCGAGGATGAGCATGAACACGGGCGCGTAGCGGCGGAGCCTGACCGTGATGGCCGGATCGCGCGCAACGTCCTGCTTCATCGACCCCCTGACGAGGATTGCGTAGGACAGCACCCAGAGAGCAAGGCAGAGCACCAGCCGGATGATGAAGAACGGATAGTTGAGCCAGTGAGCCTTGAGAACGAGCGGAGTGCTCGAAGCAGCGGCCGGCTGCGTCCAGGAGAAGACGACGGGCAGCGAGAACAGAGCGATCAGCCCCACCGGTACGAGCCACAGCGTCAGGACGGCGATCCTCTCGGGTGCACGACGCAGTACGACGCTCCAGGTGGCGCCGACGACGTGCTGCAGCGCGACGAGGAACAGCGCCCCGAGCGCGATGCACGCCATGAACACGAACCACACGAGCCAGTTCGTCCAGAAGCGCGGCGCGCCTTCGATGAAGTACGTGGCCACGACGCCTGCGGCGCCGAGGCCGGCCAATGCCCACAGAGTCAGTCTTGCGCGGTTCATGGTCAGTTCGTGTGTAGAGCGGTGATCGAGTTGCCCTTCGAGCGAGCGAGGCGCTGCGACTCGTCTTTGCTTGGCGACCGCGCGGCTACTTCGTCCCGGTCCGGCGCGTCCTGCGATCGCTGCAGCGCCCTGACGTAGCGGACGATGGCCCAGCGGTCGTCCTGCGAGATGTCCGCGTCGTAGCCGGGCATCGTGTTGTAACCGTTCGAGATGACCCAGTAGAGCAAGCCGTCGGATGCTTTGCGCATCGTCGACGAATGCAGATTGGCGGGCTTGGCAGTGTACTTCTTGTCGAGCCACGCCTTGCCCGTGCCGAGCTTGTCGTGGCACACGGCGCAGTGGACGTTGAACATCCTCCTGCCGCGCGCGAGCACCTCTGCCGTGACCGGAAGCGGATCCACGAGTGACTTCCCTCCCTCTTCCGGCGTGGTAGCGACAATGGGCATGTAGGCGCGGGCTACCGTGCCGACCGGCGGACGCTGCATGCCCCGCCCGCTCGCGAAGAAATGATCCGCCGCTTCCGGGGCGAGCCTGGGCTGATCCGCCATCTCGACATACGGCTTGATGGTCGGGATGGTCCTCTCGGCCCAGGACACGCCGCCTCCCGCCACCACGCACGCCGCCGCAATGCCGGCGACGGTCTTCGCCCACCAGCCGAATCCGACCGTCGGGTGGCGCGGCAGCGGAATGGATTCGATGGCCTCGCCTCCCGCGGCGGCAAGCGCTGCGGCCGCGGCCGACGTGTCCAGCTCTCCGTCGAGCGGCAAGATCACCAGCGCAAAGCGATCTCGAGAGATGTCGAGGCCGGCCTTGCTCCCGAGCACCGGGTCGCCGAAAAACGGCAGCTTGTTGAAGACGAGCAGTGTCCCCAGGCCGGCCGTGAACGTCCCGAACAGGATGGTCGCCTCGAAGACCACCGGAACCCAGCCCTGCCAGCCGTTGTACGGCTTGCCGGCCATATGAAGCGGGTAGCTGACGGTGCTGGTCCACCACTCGAGGGCGAGCGCGGAGAGCGCGCCCACCAGCGCCATGATGAACACCAGAACGCCGACCTTCGACTTTTCGAGACCCAGGGCCTCGTCCAGGCCGTGCACCGGGTAGGGCGTGTACGCCTCGAGGCTGGTGAAGCCGTCGTCCTTGACCCTGGGGATCGCTTCCAGAAGCTCCTTGTCGCTCTGGAAGAGCGCCAACACCCCGAATACCTGCTCACGCATGGCCTGCCTCCTGCTCCGCCTGCTCGCGAGCGATATCCGGCTTCACCTCCCAGGTCGCGATGATGGGCATCTTCCTGAGGAAGAACAGCAGCATCGTCAGGAACATGCCGATGGACCCGATCAGGATGGCGAAGTCGATGGGCGTCGGCAGGTAGGTACCCCAGGTCGCCGGCACGAAGTCGTGGTGCAACGACAGGATGATGATGGTGTAGCGCTCCATCCACATCCCCAGCGTCACGCCCGCGGACACCACCACCATGACCGGCACCGATCGGCGGAACTTCTTGAACCACAGCAGCTGAGGCAGGAAAACGTTGCAGAAGATCGTGATGCAACCCGCCCACCACTGATCGCCAAAGACGTAGTTGGCGAAGATGGAGCGCGTGAAGTGGTCGGCGCTGTACCAGGCCGTGAAGCCTTCCATGAGGTAGGCGTACCCCATGACGCAGGACAGGAAGAGGACCATTCTGTTCAGGAGATCCATGTGCCTGAGGGTGATGTAGCTCTGCAGGTTCATGATCTTGCGTACGAACGCAAACACCAGCACGACGCCCGCGAACCCGGAGAAGGCAGCGCCCACGACGAAGTAGGGCGGGAAGATCGTCATGTGCCAACCGGGCACGATCGATGAGGCGAAATCCATCGACACGATGCTGTGGACGCTGAGCGCGAGGGTCGTGGTCAGCCCGGCGAGGATCAGATAGGCCTTCTCGTAGTGCAGCCACTGCCGTGCTCTGCCCGCCCAGCCGAGACCGAGCAGGTTGAACACCGCCCGCTTTGCTCTGCTCTTCACCCTTCCGCGCAGCGAGGCAAAGTCGGGAATCAGGCCCAGGTACCAGAACAGCACCGACACGCTGAAGTACGTGACGACCGCACAGACATCCCAGATCAGCGGCGAGCGGAAGTTGACCCACATGTCCCGCTCGTTGGGGTACGGGAACAGCCAGTGCGGCAACCATGGCCGTCCGATGTGGATGGCCGGGAAGACCATGGCGCACACGAACGCAAAGACCGTCACGGCCTCCGCGGTCCGGCAGATGGCGTTGCGCCATCGTTGGCGGAAGAGCAGGAGGATCACCGAGATCAGCGTTCCGGCGTGGCCGATGCCGACCCAGAACACGAAGTTGATGATCAGAAATCCCCAGACCACCGGCACGTTGTTTCCCATCGTGCCGATGCCGGTGGTCAGCATGTAGACGATGGCGGCAACCCCGACCATCGCCATCAAGCTCGTAATCGTGATGGCGATGTACCAGGCCCTCGGCGGCTTGGCTTCGCTCAGCGCGCGGATGTGATCGTCCAGACCAGCGATGGAGGCGTCGGCACCGACCAGCGGCTCCGGACGGAGAGCCGCCGGGAGCTCGGCCCCCGACGTGCGCGTCCAGGCGGGGGTCCTCATGGCGTCGGTCATCGTTCTGGTTCCTCCGCGTCTAGACAGGGTTCTTGAGCTCGGTCAGGTACGTGACCGAGGGCCGCACCCCGAGCTCTTCGAGGTACCTGAAGCCGCGATTGCTTCGGGAAAGCTTCGCGACGCGGCTGTGCGGATCCTCGAGATCACCGAACACGATCGCATCTGCGGGACAGGCCACTGCGCACGCTGGACTTATCTCGCCGTCGCGGACCGGGCGCCCCTCGTCCTTGGCGACCTGCACGCCATTCCGGATGCGCTGCACGCAGAAGGTGCATTTCTCCATCACTCCCCGCGGACGGACACTGACCTCGGGATTGAAGGCGAGGTCGAGCGGTTCCTCGATGAAGCTCGTGTAGTCGAAGAAGTTGAAGCGCCTCGACAGGTACGGGCAATTCGCGGCGCAGTAGCGGACGCCGATGCAGCGGTTGTAGATCTGCTCGTTCAGGCCGTCGTCGCTGTGAACCGTGGCAGCGACCGGGCACACCGACTCGCAGGGCGCGTCGTCGCACTGCTGGCACAGACCCAGCGCGTGGGCCACCTGCGGATTTTCGGCGGAACCGACGTAGTACACGTCGCTATGGACCCAGTGCATGGTTCTGCCGCGCGCCACCTGTTCGGGTCCCACGACTGCAACGTTGTTCTCCGACTGGCAGGCGATCTGGCAGGAAGCGCAGCCCGTGCAGGCGGACAAGTCGATCGCCATGCCCCACTTGTGCTCGGGGAATTCCTGCGGCTTGTTCAGGGTCGGCAACTTGCGCGGGCGCGGAGGCGGTGCGGCATTCTTCCGGTATTCGTCGACAGACCACAGCCGCACGATGTCGCGGCCGTGCATGCCGAACTCGTTCTGCGTGCGCACCAGAGGTTGGCGGCCGCCCAGTCTTGCGACGCGGACACCCGTCCGGAAGAATGGCGTCGAGCCGTCGTCTGCCACGAGCGGGTATACGTTGGCGCCCCGCTTGCCGGCGACCTTGCCTTCGCGGCCGTAGCCGAGCGCCGCGAAGGCCGTTCCCACCGCTTGCCCAGGCTGCACCAGTACCGGCAGCCTGACGCGGCGGCTCCCAGCGGCGACCGACACCATGTCGCCGTCGGAGACCCCGAGCCTCCTCGCGTCGGCGCTGGAAACAGCCAGGTAGTTTCCCCAACACACCTTCGAGACGGGATGCGGCAGCTCCTGCAGCCAACCGATCTGGGCGTAGCGTCCGTCCCAGAGCTTGACGTCCGGCGCGATGACCAGCTCGATACCGGACGCGGGCTTCATGGCAGCGGCCTTGGCGGCAGCATCCGAGACGACACGCGCGTCGAGCTGACGCGCCGGGCGCGGCTGGACGGTGCGGCAGAGGACGCCATCGTGCACCGCCGCGACCCAGAACTGCTGGAAGCTCGCCGGGGTCCCCTTCGGGTAGACCTCCCGCTGCCAGCGCTCCATCAGGTACTTGCGGTAGTCCGTCTGGACCTGGAGAGAGCCGGGCAGCTTCTTCGCCCATCCGAGCAGGATCTCCTCGGCCTGACGCGTCGGGTACAGGGGCCGGATCAGCGGCTGTTGGAGGCCGAGCACGTCGGCTGACGGCTCGAAGTCGTTCCAGCTCTCGAGCCAGTGGTCGAGCGGAAGAACGACGTCGCATCGCCGCGCCGTCTCGTCGTCGAAAAGCGCGAGGGAGACCGTCAACGGCACTCTGGCCAGGGCCGCGTTGAATCCGTCCGCGTCCGGGATCGCGTACGAGGGGTTCGCCTCGAGGAAGATGGCCGCGGCATACTTCCCCGCCCGCAGCTCGCGCGCGTGCTGGACCATCTCGGCCGGCGTGGCCAGCGGCACCGCGTCGGCTGAGTGCGCGGTCTCCACGGCATACCCGTCCGCGCCGAGCATGCTGTTCAGCAGCGCGACGGCCGCGTGGGCTTCCCGGGGCAACGACGGACCGGCCAGGACGAGGCTTGCCTCCGCCGCCCGGGCCAGATCGTCCGTCAGGGACGACAGGATCGCGGGTTCTACATGGAATCTCCTCGCGACATCGGCGAGACGGAAGCGCGCCAGCACATCGGGAGGCAGCCCTTCCGGAAGCGCCCGGCCATGCTTTTCATGCAGAGCCTGCGCGATCGCAAATGCGACCTGGGCGGCGCCCGACGGCCTGAGCGGAACGCGCACGTCCGCCTTGCCTCCCGTGATGCTCATGCCGCTTTCGAACGCGTAGAGCCGATTCATCGGGTCGTCCGGCTTGGCCAGCCTGCGGTTTTCCGCGAAGCCAGCCGTGGCATCGATGGGATTGCCCATGGCTGCCAGAAAGTCGGCCTCGAAAGCCGCGACGACCTGGGCCCGGTCCAGCCGGTACCGGGGCGTCAGCGCTTCCCCATAGAGCTCCGTCCCGGTCGCGCGGTCCGCGAGGCCGAGTGCCGGCTCCCACGCCACGTGCGTCAGGCCAGGCAGGACTTTCGTCAGATCCCGGATTACGGCACGGCGCGTGGGAGAAATCGACGCCGAGGTCAGCAGGAGAACGGGCTTCGAATCGACCGCCGCCTCCCTGAGCACGGCGAGAACGTGTTCTTCAGCTTCCTTCCAGCCGACAACCTGTCCGCGGAGTCTCGGCTCCCGCAGCCGCTCCGGGTGGTAGAGGCTGACGATCTCCGCCTGGGCCCTCGCAGTCGTCTTTCCCCGGAAGAGCGGATGCTCGCCGTTGCCGTCGATATGGATGGGCCGCCCTTCCCGCGCTTTCACGAGAACGCCGTACGCCACGAGCCCTTCCTGGAACGTGCTGGCGTAGTAGTTGGCGACGCCGGGAATCACCTCGGTGGGCTTTTTCGTGTACGGGACGATCGTGTCGTCGGAGGTGCCAGCGGCGGCCGTGCCGCCGGCCACCGCGGCGGACGCCGCGACCAGGGAGAGAAAGCCGCGACGCGAAACCGACTCCGCTCCGTTCGCGCGCTCGCCGGCATCCGGCGGGAGATCCGGATCCTTCTTCCGCCTACGCATGGCGCTTCACCGAATAGGGAGCCGGTTCCACTTTGCGCGAGGGAGTCGCGCGCAGACGGACGCGGGAGCGGCGCTTCACGTCGACCGGACGCTTCGGCGCCTTGTGCATCCAGCGAAGCCCCCCCGGAAGGGAAGCCTCCGCGATGAGGGCGCCCACCGCTGCGGCCACGGCGATGACGCGCTGGCGGTTATCCACCTTCATATCTCGACACTCCTGGATGAAGTCAGCGGTGACATGCGGAGCAATCGGTCGGTCCTTGTTTGACCGCAGAGCCCTTGGGCAGGTAGCGCTGCGGGTGGCGATGGCAGGCCAGGCATTGGCCCATGCGCATGTTCATCACGCG
This sequence comes from uncultured delta proteobacterium, assembly GCA_963826085.1. Classification (GTDB taxonomy): domain Bacteria; phylum Myxococcota_A; class Polyangia; order Polyangiales; family Polyangiaceae; genus CAWDXG01. The sequence continues at coordinate 699,372 of CAWGVN010000004.1, forward strand.
CGTGAGCACATCCATGTTCTGCACGCGGCCGTGACACGTCTGGCACTGGATGCCGACATCCACGTGCGACCGGTGATCGAAGTAGACGTAATCGGGCAGGTGGTAGACGCGCTTCCACGCCACCGGTGCGTCGGTCGCGAGCGGCCCCGTCACGGCCTTTTCGATAGGCTTCTGATCGGGAAGCGCGATGGACCGGTGGCAATTCATGCAGGTCTGGACCGCCGGTATCGTCGCGTCACGGCTGCGATCCGCATTCGTATGGCAGTACCCGCACGGAACCTTGTTCTGGCCGGCGTGCACGCGGTGCGAAAACGCTATGGGTTGCTGGGGCGCGTAGCCGACCACGAAGCGGGCCGGCTCGACCGCCCAACCCACCACGACCATCGTCGTGAGGACGGCGAACACGCCCAGTGGCATCACCACATGCCAGAACCGATCGCGCGGATGCATAGTTGGCCTGGACCTCGACGAGGACGTTACGAGTTGGCTGTTCCGGAAGCGAAGTCGCGCTTCCAGAGGAAAGCGCAGTTCTTACTTGCAGCGCGCATGCCACCATCCGGAGCGCGCAGCGCTTGCGGAGCAACTTGCCGGCGGCCGGCTTGTCGTAGAGAACGATCAAGACTGGAATGCACGAACCGCCCGCTGGAGCCTGGCGTTTCTGCCAGGCGGCGAGACACGGGGAATTCATGCTGCCGCCGCGCCCTGCAACCCGTCTGGAAGAGCGCCAGCGCGCTGGAGCGGGTTGCAGCGGCGCCAGTGTCTTGATCTATGTCCGGTACTTGGCGAGCTTGCGATATAGCGTGGTCGGGTCGATGCCCAGCGACTCGGCGGCGCGGTCGCGATTGCCGCCCATGGCGCTGAGCACGCCAGCGATGTGATCGCGCTCGAAGCGAGCAACGGCAGCCCTGAGCTCTATGGTGTCGGAGGCCATCGTCCGTAGCTCGGCCGGCAGGTGCTCCGGTTCTATACAAGCGCCGGCCAGAATCGTCGCGCGCTCTATCAGGTTCGAGAGCTCACGCACGTTGCCCGGCCAGCCGTAGGTGAGCAGCAATCGCATGGCGGCGTTGGAGACGCCCGGAGGTTTCCTGCCCAGCGCCAGCGCATGCTGGAGCACGAAGTGGAAGACCAGATCCGGGATGTCCTCGCGCCGCTCGCGCAGCGCCGGCAGCTTGATCTCGAACACATTCAAGCGGAAATACAGGTCTGCGCGGAATTGCCCCTCGTCGACACGCTGCTTCAGATCGCGGTTCGTCGCGGTGATCAGCCGGAACTCGGCGGCAATGGGCCGCTCGGCCCCCACCGGCATCACTTCGTGCGATTCGATGGCCCTGAGCAGCTTGGCTTGCGACCCCAGGGGAAGATCCCCGACCTCGTCGAGAAACACGGTGCCGCCCCGCACGCTGCGCAGCACGCCGTCGCGACGGCGATCCGCGCCCGTGAACGCGCCCTTCTCGTGGCCGAAAAGCTGCGCTTCTACAAGGTCTTCCGGAATTGCCGCCATGTTGACGGCGATGAGCTCGCGCTCCGAAAGGCTGGATCGCGCGTGGAGCGCCCGTGCGACGAGCTCCTTGCCCGTTCCGCTGTCACCCGTAACCAGCACGGACGAGGGCGTGGGAGCGACCTTGTCGATGAGCTCGAAGACGCTGTGCATCGCCGGGCTGCTTCCCACGATCCCCTGGAAACCGAGGCGCCGGTGCAGATCCCGACGCAGGCGCAACACTTCCTGCCTGAGCGAGCTGAACTCCATCAGCTTCTTGAGCTTCGAGAGCACGTCTTCCGGCACGACGGGCTTGAACAGATAGTCGTAAGCGCCAAGGCGCAATGCCTCGATAGCCGAATCGACCGAAGCATAGGCGGTCACGACGATCACGAACGTCTCCGGGCGCTCCGCGACAATGCGTCGCAGCAGCGTGATGCCGTCCATTTTCGGCATCCGGATGTCGGCGATGACGACCGCAACGTCGGTTTCGAGGATCCGCGCGAGCGCCGCCTCGCCATCGGGAACGCCCTCGGCGTCGTAGCCGGCTTTCCGCAGAAACTGGCAGAAAGCGAGCCGCTGGGGTTCCTCGTCCTCGGCAACGAGCACCAGATCACTCACGGTTCCGCCTCCTCGGTCGCGCCCGTACCCAGCGGGATGCGGATCGCAAACGTCGTGCCGTCCTGAGTCGACTCCTCCAGAACGATCTCGCCGCCTAGCCCTTCGACGATCCCCCGGCTCACGAACAATCCAAGGCCCGTCCCGCGCCCCGGCGGTTTGGTGGTGAAGAAGGGTTCGAAGATGTGGTCGGCAATCGAGGCGTCCAGGCCGGTACCGGTGTCCCGCACGCGAATGACCACCGCCCCGTCCTCGCTCTGCGTCTCGAACGTGAGCGTGCCGCTCTCGGGCATCGAGTCCAACCCGTTGATGCCCAGGTTCAACAGAATCTGCGTCAGATGATCTTCCTTGGCGCGGACGAAGGGCACGTCGTCTGCGAGGGAGAGCTCGATCTGGCAGTTCTTGGCGCGGGGATCGTGACCGAGCAGACGCGCCACGTCCCGCACGACCTGGTTCGGTCCGACGGTGACTTCCTCGCCCCGCTTGCGCTGGGTGACGCTCGCCAGGTCGCGAAGCAGCTCCGAGATGCGTCGGACCTCGCGCTCGACCACCGCAAGCATCGGTTCGGCCTGTCCAACTTCGCCCGTTTCCCGGGCCATCCTGAGCTGCCACTGGATCGACGCGAGCGGGTTGCCGATCTCGTGCGCCATGCCGGCTGCGAGCAGACCGAAAGCCGACATCTTCTCGTGATGCATGGTCTGCGCAAGAAGGCTGCGTTCCGCCGTCACGACCCGCTCGATGCAGACCGCCGACTCGACCTGCCCGGACCCGTCGAACACCGGAAAGACTTCCAGATGCACGATTTGAGCGCGACCGGCGAGCTTGAGCGCTCGATCGGCCGCAGCGGGACGCGCGGTATCGAAAGCTTGTCGCACCGGCGCATCGGCCTCCGGACCCGCGTGCGATTGCAGGATCTCCCGATAGGACGCGCCCACCAGGTCGCTGCCGTGCGCGCGCAAGGCGGCGCGGTTGGCGCTGATCAAGCGCAGCGTCCGGTCGACGACCACGACGGGCTGGTCGATGGAATTGAGCAGCAACTCGGCAAACACGGTGCGCTCGGTGACCCGGCGCTCGAGAGCGTCGTGGGACTCCTTCAGGGCCGTGCTCATGCGGTTGAACGTCACCACAAGATCGGCGACTTCGGCGGGTCCGCCCGCAGGAACCAATTCGCCCAGAACGCCGGACGACGCTCGCCGTGCAGCGTCCACCAAGCGAGCAAGCGGTCGTACGACGGAGTGTCCAGCGCCGTAGGCCAGCAGCGCCACGACCACCACGAGCAGCCCGCCGAGCAGCGTGGCTCTCCACTTGAGCCGATCGAGGACGCCCATTACGTTCGTCAACGGGACTTCCACGAGCACGGACCAGCCCAGCTTGGAAATCGGGGTGTACGCGGCAATGGCGTCGTCGCCGGAGTCGAGCGTGTAGCGCCCCGACCAGGCAGCGTTTGCAAGCAGGGGACGATCGTCCGACGGAGGCAGCGCGGGCTTCGCCTGCCCTCTGCCCAGACGCTCGAAGGACCCGCAGATGACCTTTCCACTTCCGTCGAGCAGATACAGCTCCGCGTTCGGGGTCCGGCTGCTGTGAGCCGCCACCAGGTCGTCGTGCACGTCGAACGCGAACCTGCCGCAGAGGACTCCGAGATAGGTCAGCGCGCCGTCGTGGATCGGGAATCCAAGGAGCAGGTCCGGCTCGGCCTTCTCGAACTGGATGGTAGCGACCGTGGCACCCGTCTGGCCTGCCCGGAAGCAGGGGCTGGTCCACAGCTGGGACTCGACGGCACGCCGCGTGTCCGTCGAGCCGAGCAGCGTGCCCTGCGGCGAGACCACAAACAGCTCTTCCGCGGCGTGGTTGTGCGCGGCTTTGGCGACCAGGTGCTTCTGCAGCTGCGCTTCAGCGGCCCGCCGGATCTCCGGGTCATCGCTGAGCAATAGTGTGCGCAACATTGTGAAGAGGTGCTGATTATCCGCCAGCGTGGTCTTCAAGAAGGCCTGCTGGTTCTGTACGAAGTCGGTCGTGCGCGAAGCCTCCAGCGCGGCCACATTGCGGAGATTCAGCATCGCGCTGCCCGAAATGAGCTCGCGCGCGGTCAGATAGCCCCAGATATTCGAGATCACGAGGGGCCCCAGAGAGAACGCGACCAGCAGGAAAACCAACTGTCGGCTCAAGGCGCGCGGTTTTGGGGGCTGCATGGCTGGGCTCGTTCCGGAGGGCGCACTTTCGCCCCCCGGTGGCAGCCGCACAGACCGTAGGGCTGCGCGAGGTCATCCTGCAGCAACCGATATGCCCGCGCACCGGGTCCCATGAGCGCCATCATGCGCGCGTCACGCGATCGGTGCGCGCGGCGGTGCAAACACGCCTATTCAAGCTGCGGGGCGCAGATCCAGATGCAGCTCGCCGAGGAGGCTCACCAGATCATTGCCCGAAGCCGGGATGCACGGAAGGAGCCGCTCCGCGTGGTGGAACGCCCAGTCGTCCGAGCTATCCCGCGGCGTCAATCGCCTCGAGATCCCGAGCATCGAACGCCACTCGCTGCGCCAGCGTTTGTCGTATTCCCGCAACAGGTCCCGGCCGGTGCTGCCGGCACGCGTGGCAGAGATCCGCTGCGCCAGGTCGTGGACTTCGCGCAATCCGATATTCATGCTCTGCACGCCCACGGGGCTGGTTCCGTGCGCCGCGTCGCCAGCGAGCCAGATACGGCCTTGTCCGTAGCGATCGACCAGATACTGGCCGAAGCGCGCGGTATGCGACCAGACCAGCTCGCTCGGCGGGGTGCCGAACCAGGGGGCGCGCGCCGCGAGCAGGTCGACGAGCTCCGCGGAGCCAGGCGTCGCGCGGGACCCGTCGACCTCGAAGCTCCAGCGTCCGCGCTCGGGGCCGATCGGCCACAGCACGTTGCTGGCCGCCCCGTGCAAGACCACGCGGTTCGCGTCGGTCATGTCCAGCTCAGCCGGGAATTCAAAGACGGAGAACCATTGCGTGGGCCGCACTTCCGAGACCGGAATCCGCTGCGAACGACGGACGAACGACTCGTAGCCGTCGGCTCCGATCACGTAGTCCGCACGGACATCGAAGACGCGGTCCAGGCTCCATTCGGTATGGGCAACGCCGTAACCGACGGACGCCTTGTCCATCTGGGCCACCTCGACTTCGACGTAGTCCTGGTGCGCCTCCACGCTCAGCGCCTGGTGGCCGTGCAGCACGCGGACGCCGCGCTTGGCAAGCGCCTGCTGGAGCACGTCCTCCAGATCCGTCTGCGGGACGACCAGCACGTACGGGAAAGCGCCCTCGATCTTGCTGAAATCCAGCGTCGCCACGGGCTTTCCGGCGTCGTAGAAGACCTGCCGCTCGATGCGCTGCCCCCTCGGGAGGAGGAATCGGGTGAGACCCACTTCGTCGAGCAGTCGCAGCGACTCGGGGTGCAGCGCCAGACCGTAGCTGTGTTCGGCGCCGTGGTGGTCCTTGTCGATGACCTGCACGTCCAGGCCGCGCGCAGTCAGCGCGAGCGCGGCATACATTCCCACTGGGCCGCCGCCGATGACGAGCACTTCGGTTGCCTTCTTCATGGTCCGACTCCGGGCTGGGGGTGTTCGCACACCCGTTTCGATCGGGCGCGCATGGCCGATGAGCCTGTCGAAGGACCTGCAACTCGCGTGCCTCGCGATGCTCGCGCTCTAGCGCGCCCTGCGCCGCGGGATGGAGTTGCCCGAACGTCACGAAAGCAATGCGCGAATCGCGCCCTGTTGCCCGCGCGAAAGTCACATCCCCGGCCACCGGAACTGCAGCGCCGAGAAGTACGTGAACGCCACGTGCGAGATGATCACGGGCGGCAAGCGACCCGAGATGCTCGCCATGAAGCTCCAGACGATGCCGCAACCGAGGGCGGCGATGACGAGCAGCGGGTTCCACCCAGCGCCGGGATCGGACAGCAGGAACACACTCGGCAGCAGAGCGACGGCGTACAGCAGCGCGGCAAGCGGCCAGGCGCGGCGCTGGCCGAGTCGTTGCGTGAGCCGGTCGAGCACCAGACCCCGCCACACCAGCTCCTCCAGCAGCGGCACCATCAGCACCAGCAGCGTGAGCTGGACCGAGCGCTGGATGCGGTCCGGCGGGCCGATCTGCAGGTAGACGTGGAGCAGCCACACGTTCTGGGGGGTGCCCGCGGGCGCCAGCACCGAGCGCGCTCCCCAGGAGGCGACCAGCAGCAGGATCGCCGTCAGGGCGCCGAGCGAGATGTCGCCCCAGCGCGGCTTGAGCCGGTCGACCAGCGTGCCCTCGTCCCACATCGCGTAGAGCGCGAGAGCCGACAAGAGGACGTAGGCGCTGGCCAGGATCAGCCACATCTCGGTGGTTCCGGCGAGCGATGGGCGCAGGGCAAGCCCATTGGCCGCCAGGACGACGATCAACACCAGGGCGACGAGGCGCATCAGCCAGGTTCCGAGAGGCGGGCAGCGACCCAGTCGAGGATCTCGTCGGCGAGGTCGGTCTTGGCGAGGCGCCCCAGCGACTCGTAACCCTCCGCGCTGACCAAGGTGGCGACGTTGTCATCGCGTCCGAAAGAGTCTTCGGCGTGGTTGGCTACGACCAGGTCCACCCGCTTCTTTCCGAGCTTTTGGCGGGCGTGGGCGATCACCTGTTCTTCCGCGTCGGTCTCGACGGCAAAGCCGACGAGGACGGGATGTCCGGTGCGGCGGGCCGCACCGACCTCGGCCAGGATGTCCGGGTTCTGCACCATTTCCAGGTTAATGTGCTTCGCGCTGCGCTTGAGCTTGGCGGCATGCGCTTCAGCGGGGCGGTAGTCGCCTACGGCGGCCGACATCACCAATGCATCCGCGTTGCCCAGATCGGGCCCCAGGGCTTGCCAGACCGCGCCACGCATGGCGACCGCGCTCCTCACCTCGACGAAATGCACCCCGAAGGGAGCCTGTAGCGACACCGGACCGGTGATGAGCGTGACCCTCGCACCACGAGCCACCGCCCGCTCGGCGATCGCGAAGCCCATCTTGCCCGAGGACCGATTGCTGACGAAACGCACCGGGTCCAGATCCTCCACCGTCGGTCCGGCCGTCACGACTATGTGGCGCTCGGCCAGGTCCTGCGTGCACACCAGCGATGCGGCAGCAGCCACGATGTGCTCCGGCTCCGCCATGCGCCCGAAGCCGACTTCGCCGCTTGCCACCTCGCCCTCCACGGGACCGATGCGATGCACGCGACCGTCCTGCTCCAGTGTCGCCACGTTGCGCGCGGTGGCCGGGTGGGACCACATGGCGGGGTGCATCGCCGGCGCGACCAGGACCGGACAGCGGGCACAGAGCGCTGTCGCAGTCAGGAGATCGTCGGCGCGTCCGCCCGCCAGCCGTGCGATCAGGTCCGCCGTGGCCGGGACGATCAGCAGCAGGTCGCTCTGCGCCGCCAGGTCGACGTGCAGCTCGCCGCCGACGGGCGGGTTCCACATGCTCGTCAGCGCAGCCTTGCCCGTGAGCCCAGCGAAAGTCGCGGCCCCCACGAACTTCTCGGCAGAAGCGGTCAGCACCGCCTGCACGTCTGCGCCCTCCTTGAGCAGCAGGCGTGCCACCTGGGCGGCTTTGTACGCGGCGATGCTGCCGCACACGCCGAGAGCGACGCGCTTGCCCGACAGCCGCCCTTCATAGGCCAGCGTCGGCGTCTCGATCGCGGGTGGCGGGCCGGACGTGGGCGCATTCACCTCCGGAGGCCGCGATGGCGGCGGCGGCCGCATACTGGGCGGTCGACTTTCGGGAGATCGCGGCGACGGCCGCGGCGGTCGCTGGCTCGGAGGCGTCATCTGGGTCGGGCGAGCGTAGCTCGGGGGGCGCGCGAGACGTAGGGGTTTCCGGGTTCGAAGAACCGCCAGGGGCGGGCCGCCCAGCTTCCGGCGTAGTCCACGCCGATCCGCGGTGCGCGGGCGACCTTCGCGCGCCGGGGCGCCCGGGCCAGCCACAGGTCGCCACCGCCGCACAGGTCCGCGCCGTAGTCGCCGGACCCGACCGCGAAGGCCTGGCACAGCTTGCCGGGGCCGTTGGTGAGCTCGCGGCGGCCGGCGGACATCCCGCGCCGGGCGGCCATCAGCTCGAGACCCGCTATCGGCTCGACTGCGCGCAGCAGCACCGCGTGCGGCTCGCCCACGCTGCCCGTGACCAGATTCAGCTGCCAGTGCATGCCGTAGACGAAGAAGACGTACACATGCCCCGGAGCGCCGAACATCGCCTCCGTGCGCGGCGTTCGGCGCCCGCCAAAGCTGTGAGCGGCACGATCCTGGGGGCCACGATAGGCTTCCGCTTCCACGATGCGCCCGGCGACCAGGCCGTCGGGCCCCTCACGCACGAGGACACAACCGATGCAGGCGCGGGCGACCTCGAGCACCGACCGCGCGTAGAACGACCGCGGCAGCGGAGGCCCAAAGGGTGCGGCGGCCTGCGGGCCGGCGTTGTTTTTCCTGGCGCGCGTCATCCGGGCTCGATACCAGACAGGCCGGTCATCTGGTAGATTGCCTGCGGATGGTTTCCCCCGCAGCGTCACCCGCTCCGGAAGGGCGCATCATTGGCCGTTATGCGCTCTACGGCGAGATTGCCGCCGGCGGCATGGCCACGGTGCACTTCGGGCGCCTGGTCGGACCGGTAGGGTTCAGCCGCACCGTAGCCATCAAGCGGTTGCACCCTCAATTCGCCAAGGATCCCGAGTTCGTCTCGATGTTCCTCGACGAGGCCCGGCTCGCGGCGCGAATCCAGCATCCCAACGTCGTCTCGACGCTCGACGTGGTCGCGCTCGAAGGCGAGGTGTTCCTCGTCATGGAGTACATCCAGGGCGAGAGCCTGTCCAAGCTGGTGCGCGCGTGCCGCCGCCAGGGGGACCTGGTGCCGCCTCGCATCGCGTCCAGCGTGATCGCCGCGGCGCTGCACGGCCTGCACGCCGCCCACGAAGCCAAGAGCGAGCGCGGAGAGCCTCTGAACATCGTCCACCGCGACATCAGCCCCCAGAACATCCTGGTCGGCGTGGACGGCGTCGCCCGCGTGCTCGACTTCGGCGTGGCCAAGGCAGCCATGCGGGCGCAGAGCACGCGCGACGGCCAGATGAAGGGCAAGCTCAGCTACATGGCTCCCGAGCAGCTGAGGGGCCGGGGCGTCGATCGGCGGACCGATATCTTCGCGGCGGGCGTCGTGCTGTGGGAGGCACTCACCGGGAAGCGTCTGTTCGATGGCGTCGACGCGGGCGAAGTCATGATGAAAGTCGTGGAATCGACGATCGACCCGCCTGGCAGCGTCGTGCCGTCCATACCGCCCCAGCTCGACCAGATCGTTCTCAAGGCGCTGGAGCGGGACGCTTCGCATCGCTTTGCCACAGCGCGCGAGTTCGCGATCGCGCTGGAGCGGGCAGGAGCGGTGGCGCTCAACCGCGAGGTCGGCGAATGGGTCGAGGAAATCGGCGGCGACGCACTGGCGCACCGCGCGGAGCGCGTCGCGGAGATCGAGAGCATCTCCACGGCGGGCGCGCCCTTCGGAGCGCAGGCAGGGGCGCTGGCCGCGCACCGTGCGGCGCAGGCGCCCGCCGATCACGAGATCCCGCCGGGCGGGTCGAGCCCGTCCGGAGTCTCGGGAGTGGCCCCTGCGGCTTCGATTCCGGAGCGCGTCTCGGCCGCCTCGTGGCCGGGTCAGATCGCCATCCAGTCGGGAGAGGGCACCTCGCCGTCGCAGGTCACCAATCTTTCTGCCGCGTCCTCGCCGTCGCTGATCGTGCCGCGCAAGCGCAGCAGCGTGCACGCAGCGCTGCTTGGCGTCGCGGCAGCGCTCGGCATCGCCTTCGTCGTTGTCGCGGCGGCGCTGATCCGGCGTACCGTCTCCAAGGCGCCGGCCGCGAGCGCTGCGCCGGAAGCGCCGGCGGCGAGCTCCGCTCCCGAGACCACGCTGGCCCCGATTGCCACCGCGGCCAGCGAGCCGACCCCCGCGATCAGTGCCTCGGCCAGCGCCGCCGCGCCCGCGCTTCCGCCGCCGTCGGCCAGCGCTCCGGAGGTCGAGCACGCGGCCAAGCCGGCAGCGAAGCCCTCGCCCCGGCACGTCTACCACCCCGCGGCCAAACCCGTGTCCAAGCCGAAACCAGCCGCAACGCCCAACTGCAATCCGCCGTTCACCATCGATTCGAACGGCATCCAGCACCCGAAACCGGAGTGCATGTAGGCGTCTCTCGAAAAATGTCGGGGCTCCGGGTTAGACTGCCGGCGATGTCTTCAAATCGTCTGACCGCACCGGTTCTCGGCTCCGCTCTGCTGGTGCTGCTCGCCTCGCCCTCCGCGCTGGCCGACAAGGCCGCCTGCGGCAAGGCGTACACCGACGCCCAGGTGCAGAAGAAGGCCGGCAAGCTGCACGAGGCGAAGCAGAGCCTCGTCCAATGCGCGCAGAAGAGCTGCCCCGGCTTCATCAACAGCGCGTGTGCGAAGTGGCTGAGCGACGTCGAATCGGCGCTGCCCACCATCGTGATCTCGGCGAGCGACGCGAACGGCAACGATCTGACCGACGTGAGCGTCAGTGCCGACGGTCAGAAGCTCGCCGACAAGCTGGGCGGCATGGCCATCGAGATCGACCCAGGCCAGCACACGCTGCACTTCGAGCACGAGGGCGCCAAGCCAGTCGACAAGAAGGTGCTCATCCGCGAAGGCGAGAAGGCGCGCGTGATCAAGGTGCAGTTCGGCTCGCCGGCAAAGGCGGCCACCTCCAGCCAGCCGTCGGGCAGCGCGGCTGTCGGCGGAGAGACCTCCACCGGACACGGCTCGTCGAAGACGATCGCCTACGTGCTGGGCGGCGTCGGCATCGTGGGCCTCGGCAGCTTTGCCTACTTCGGGCTTACCGGCTCCAGCGACAAGAGCAAGCTGCTCGACCACTGCAAGAGCAACGTGTGCGATCTCCCGCAGAGCCAGATCGATTCCAAGCGCAGCTCCGTCAAGACAAAGTTCCTGATCGCCGACATCTCCCTCGGCGTCGGCGTGGTATCCCTCGGCCTTGCCACCTATTTCTTTCTCAAGCCCGATCACTCTGCAGCAGCGCAGAAGGACAGCGCGCACCTGCGCTTCGACGTGATCCCGACGCGAGGCGGAAGCTACGCGACGGTGGGCGGGAAGTTCTAGGCGCGGACAGCGCCCCCGGCCCCTACTCCTGCTCGCTGATGCGCTGCATCTCCTCGTCGGAGATGTCGAAGTCGGCGAAGACGTTCTGCGAGTCGTCGTGCTCGTCCAGGGCGTCGAGCAGGTTCAGGCAGACCTCGGCGTCGCGGCCGACCACGTCCTTCTTGTTCTTCGGAACGAACGCCAGCTTGCTTTCCTGCATGGGCAGGCCCGCCTTCTCGAAGGCGGTGCTCACCGCGTCGAGATCCTCGGGCGGGGTGTACACCGTCCACACGTCGCCCTCGTCGCGGTAGTCGTCGGCGCCCGCCTCGACCGCGGCTTCCATGAGCTTTTCTTCGCTCACCGCGGACTTGTCGAGCGTGATCACGCCGAGCCTGTCGAAGGCCCACTGCGCCGTGCCCGAGCCGCCCATCGCCCCGTTGTGCTTCTCGAACACCTTGCGGAGCTCGGCGGCCGTGCGGTTCCTGTTGTCGGTCATGCCCTCGACCAGGAACAGCGTGCCGCCGGGGCCGGTGCCCTCGTACAGCACCTCGTCGTAGCTGGCGCCCTCAATCTCGCCGGTGCCGCGCTGGATCGCGCGCTTGATGTTGTCGGCGGGCATCTGCTGGGCGCGCGCGTCGGCGATGGCCTTGCGCAGTCGCGGATTGCCGTCAGCGTCGCCGCCGCCCATGCGGGCCGCGGTGACGATCTCGCGGATCAGCTTGGTGAAGATCTTGCCCCGCGCGGCGTCGGTGGCGCCCTTCTTGCGCTTGATGGTGGCCCACTTGGAATGACCGCTCATGCGACGACTCTCTGCCTCGTTGGTGGAAAAGCGGGGACGCTCGCGCCCCGGGGCCCGCGATCTAGCAAAACCGCCGCCAACCCGCCACAACAGCCCCCGGAGCCCGGAGAAATCGCCGGCTAGTTGATCGGGTATTTCTTCTGGAGCGCGTCGGGAACCGCCTCCGCGTCGGCGATCTGCCGGTACACGTCCACTGCCTGGCGCGGGACTCGCTTCTTCTGCGGGTCCTTGGGGTCCACGGCGTAGAGGCCGAACTTCATGTCCATGCCGTGGTTCCACTCGTAGTTGTCCATGAGCGTCCAGTAGAAATAGCCGCCCACGTCCGCGCCGTCGTGGATGGCGCGGCTGAGCCAGGTCAGGTGCCGCGTCATGTAGCTCGGCGCTACGTCGCCGCCGGGATCCGATGCGCCGTTCTCGGTGATGATCATGGGCAGGTGCAGGTCGTTCTTCACGACCATGGCCATCTCGTAGATCCCCTTCGGGTAGTCCTCGTAGGTCTGGAGCGTGAGCATGTTGATCGTGGTGAGCGGCGACAGCGTGGCGAGAAACGGCGCTGTGCTGCCCTGCACGGTGATCCGCGTGTAGTAGTTGATGCCGATGTAGTCCATGCGGTTCGCTAGGTCGTCGCGGTGCACGGTGTGGCCGTCGAGGTTCGCATCGAGGTCGCCCTTCGCGACGGCGTTCAGGTAGACCATGTTCCAGAGGTAGAAGCCGTTCTTCGCGCCCTGCACGTCGACCGGATCGTTGGGATCCTTGGGCGCAAACGGCGCCATCGCGTAGACGACGCCCACCTGTGACGCCTTGCCGTCGCCGTCGGCATCCACGGTGTCGTTCGCCTTGATCGCGTCGTACATGCGCGCGTGGGCCTCGATCAGAGCGACCAGCACGGTCTTGGCCTCGTCCGCCTTGAGCAGCACCGCCGGAGGGTTGGAGCGCTCGGCGCTGGGGAAGATGTAGCCGGGCAGCACCACGGCGAAGGGCTCGTTCTCCGTCGCCCACAGGTCGACCTCGCCGCCGAACTCCTTGGCGCAGAAACCGGCGTACTTGGCAATCTCGGCGACAGTCTTGTCCTTGTCGAGCCAGCCGCGCGGCGAGCACTTCGCCAGATCCTGATGACAGCCGACGCCGTCGTGGATCCAGGTGGGCAGGGTGTAGTGGTTGAGCGTGACGAGCGGCGTGATGCCGTCCGCCTTCATCGCCTTCAGCATCGCGTGGTAGTGCGCGAGCGCGGCGGGATCGGCGAGTTGCTTGAGGTTGTCGTATCCCGTAACGCCCCAGGTGGGCTTGGGGAAGATGCGGCTCCACTCGAAGCTGAAACGGAAGCCCGTACCGTGCAGACCGTTCTTCACCAGGTCGATGTCCTGCTTGTACAGCTCCCACTCGCCGGGGCCGTCGTCGGGGGACTCGCCGTTGAGGTACGTCTTCGGATCGTTGATGGTCGTAGGCAACGTCACGAACTGGTACCAGTCGGAGTTGGGGTCGTCGCACTCCGCCTTGGGGAGCGTCGGGCAGCCCATGTCCACCTGGAAGCCGGCCACCGACGCGCCGAAGATGAACTTGCCCCCCACCGACAACGAGCCCGCCGGAAAGGTGCCGTCGTAGTTCTTGGCCGGCTTGGCCGACGAGCTACAGCCGCCCAGCAGCGGCGACGCGAGCGCCGCGACGAAGAGCCATCGTGCAGACAACATTGCGTCCACTCTACCAGCTGCCCCACCAACCCAGAAGCAGTGCCGCAGTGCCCAGGAACGCCGCAGGCGAAGCCTGCCGCCCCAACGCACCCCAAGAACGCCGCAGGCAAGGCCTGCCGGCGCATCGCGCCCCAATCGTGAGGAGCCGCCCAGATGGAGAGGACTTGAGCCGGCGGCGAATACTGCCGGACCAAGACTCACTCCACGCTCTAGAGACGCCTCACGACGGACATGAGGCCGAAGTCCGTCGACCCAAGGGGCCCCGGAGCGTTGAAACAACGCCGTAGAAAGATGAACTGTGCGAAGGAGAGGACTTGAGCCGGCGGCGAATACCGCCGCCATGCGACGAGCTCCACGATCTATGGACGCCTCACGCCGGACATGAGGCCGAAGTCCGTCGAACCAAGGAGCGCCTGGGTTTTGACCTACGACTTCTTGTGATGAACAGTGCGAAGGAGAGGACTTGAACCTCCACGGGAGTTACCCCACTAGCACCTCAAGCTAGCGCGTCTGCCAGTTCCGCCACCTTCGCAGGGTGCCCGGGTTCGGCGCTCGGCGAGCCCGGACCTCGGGACCCGGGAAACTAGGCGGAGCGCGGAAGTTGTCAAGCTTCGAGCGCACGCGCGCCGGATCGCACGGCGAAACAGCCCGTCGGCCCGGCGGTCCGGCTGAGCGCGATCAGCCGGGACGCAGCACCCGTTCCAACGCGGCGACGACCTCGCCCATCTCGAACGGCTTGCGCACCCATGCCGCGAAGGACCGGGCGAGCGACCCGGGCATGCCGTCGGGCGCGCCGCTGATCAGGATCACCGGCAGAGCGTCGTCGCCTCGACGGAGCAGCGTCAACGCGCGCTCGGGGTCGTCGGCAATCGGCGACAGGTCCACCAGCGCCGCGTCGAGGATCGCTCCTCGGCTCATGACGCGCTGGAGCTCCGCTGGCCCGCCCGCCGACAGCACCTGCACGCCGCGCGCCTCGAGCGCAAGCTCCAGCAGCGAGCGCACCGCCGGATCGTCCTCGACGACCAGCACGCGCGCGCCATACAGCGAGCGGCTTCTCGGCGGGGCGGCGTGCGCGCCCGAGCGCGCTTCGCTGAGCGGCCAGCCCAGCTCGAAGCTGGCGCCGGGGCCTGCGCGGGCAAGCCGGAGCTCGCCGCCGTGCAGGCGCGCCAGCGCGTTCGAGTAGCGCAGCCCGATGCCCGCTCCCCCGCGCCGCGTCGAGTCCGGCGCGGACAACAGGGAATCAGCTCGATCGGCCGGAATGCCGGGTCCCTCGTCCGTGACCTCGAACAGCACGTGCGTGGCGCTGCGATCGATTCGGAGCGTCACCTCGCCCTGGGGCGGCGAGAACGCGACCGCGTTGAGCAGCAGGTTCAGAAGCACCTGCTGCGCTTCGGCGCCGTCCGCTAGAAGAACGGTGTCGTCGATCGACGCGTCGAGCTTGACGTGGACGCGCTTCTTCTGCGCCTCCTGGGTCACGCCGAGGACGGCTTCGCGCGCCAGAGTGAGTGCGCTGCGATCCGACTCGTCGTGGGGCAGCTCCGCGCCGATGGCGTGGCGGGCGATGCGGTGGCCGAGCTTGGCGTGGGCCCGGGCCACCTCGAGCGCCTCGCGAACGGACGCGATATCCACCTCGGAGCGCGCGGCCTCGAGCCAGCCCAGCACCACCGTGAGCGCATTGGACACCTCGTGCAGAGCCGCGCCCAGATCAGGCTCGGGCTCCGCCGTGTCGGTGGTCTCTAGCGGGAGACGCAACACCTGGGGGCCGTCCACACTCACAAGAATATTACACCCGTGGTCCTGTCGCTACCGCGCCGGACAGCGGCGCCAGCGGACCCGTTTCCGGGCCCGAGCCAACGCGATGCGTCGTACCGCGAGCCAAGGCCGGGGCGCAAGCACGGCCACCTCTTCCAGCAACGCTGGACGCGCGAGGCTGGATCCAAGCGCGTCGGTTGTCGCGCTCGGGGTTGGCGCCCCCGACCCTCGCGCTTGTTGATCCCCGCGCTAGTTCAGCTGGGCGGGCAGGAGCAGCCGGAAGTTGCCGTTGCTGTCCGCGCGGGTCTCCGCGATGGGCAGCACCGAGCTCGCCGCGTCCGGATCGCTCGTGTACGACTGCTGGGCGTCCATGAAGATGTACGCGCGGATCAGCGCGCCCGGAACGGACACGGGATTGGGAGTCTGCGGCACGCTGACCTCGCCGCTGTAGACCACCGGCAGCGGCATCTTCATCGGACCGAGATCCTCGATCCCGCTCGTCACCTGCACGTTCGAGCGCACCAGCCACGCGAAGTCGGTGCCATCCGGCGGCCGCACCGACACGTCGAACACGCCGGGATCGGTCCGCAGCGTGAACAATCCCTTGTCGTCGACCACATCGCTCGAGGCACGGGGCACGAGCGGCGCGCCGCCGAGCGCCGCGTCGAGCACGCCCGCCTTGGACTTCGACGGCGAGGCGACGGCCTGCACGGGCATGCCCGCGAGGGGATCCTGTCCTGACGGCGTGAGCACACTACCGGAGAGCTTCGCGCTGGTGTCCAGGCCGAGCAGCTTGCCTGCCTGGATCGACGGCGTCTCGCCGACCGTCCAGGTCGTCTGGTACGCGGCGAGCCCCGGATCCTTCGGCACGACCTGCACGATATAGGTCCCGGGCAGCAGCTTGGCCGTGAAGCGTCCCTGGTGATCGGTGTCGTAGCTCCTGATGTAGGAGGCGAGTGTGCCGTTCTCGAGCCCATCGAGAGGGTCGGCGCTCAGCGTGACCCTGGCCTGGGCGGGAGCCAGGGTGTCGTTCTTCTCGACGGTTGCCTTGACCGTCACCGGATCCGGCAGCTGGGCGAGCTGACCGACCTCCACATTCGTGGCGGACATGAGCTGCAGCACCGACCGATCCATGTAGAAGCTCGGCGCGTCGGCGCCGTCCGGAGGCGACAGCTCGATCAGCTCGTGGCCGATGCCCTTCGGGTCGCCGCCGACGACGGTCGAGTAGGCGAAGTCCACCGGGTATTGGACGGTCGATCCGTCAGGGCCAGGAGTGGAGGCGGGGAGCTTCTGCTGGTTGGAGAGCGCGCGACCGGTGAGCGAATCCACCATCTGCGCCGTCCAGCCCTCGAACGACATCGCGTCCTTGGGCTGGGACAGCATCATGGAGAACTCCGAGGGCGCCGGGAGCGTCAGCGGCAGCGAGGCGTTGCCGCTCTGGATGTGCTGATGGCGGAAGAGCTGCGGCGGAGGATCGCAGAGCGGATCCGGGGGATCCGACGGGGTCGGCTCCACGTAGATGTCGTACTCGCCCGGCGGCAGCGTCAACGAGAAGCGATTGCCCTGGAGCGAACCTCCGCTGCTGTTCGTGGTGACCGTCCCGGGCGCCGTATCGATCGTGGCAGTGCCCGCGGACCAGCCCAGCGAGCCGGCGCTGGAGGTGAACGTGATCTTGCCCGGTGCGCTGGCGTCGTGCTTCGCGTTCGCGGTGGGGAGCTTGCAGCTGTGCTGGCTCTGGAAGTCCGCCGCCGTGGGCGTGAACGTGCCGCCGAGATTGGTCAGGTTGTCCAACGACAAGTCGAGCGTGCCGCCGTGGGTGTCGATCCGCTTCATCGCCTTCAGGAAGCGGATGCCCGCAAAGCCGCCCACCGCGGTCGCCGGCGGCGTGATCTCGAACATAACGGTGCTGAACTTGCCTTCGGCGGCGCGGCACATTCCCCCGCTGCACACGCCACCGCTGCCGCAGTCGCCGCTGGTCTTGCACTCGTTCTTCGTCGGCTGCAGCGACTGATTCGTCACGGCCGAGATGGAACACCCCGCTGAAAGCAGCGAAACAAGACCGAAAGCAAGCAAACGTCTCATGGACTCGACTTCGGGCAATCCGACAAGTCGGAGTTTGGGGATCCCGGATGAACATCGACCCACCAAGTTGCGAACGCGATGTCATCCGGATGGTCCTTGGGGGGCGTGACCGTGGGTTGGCCCTGAAAGCTCACGTTGAGCCTGTGCGTAACCTCGATGGTCAACGTGTGGCATCCTGCAGACACGTTGGCGGGCGTCCAGTTGAACGTGACCGTCCGTGTGGTGTCGTCGAAGGATTTGGGGTCACTGCTCCAGAAGTTCGAGTAGAGCGTCTGGTTCGGGCTCTTGAAGTCGAGGTACAGCATGCCGAACAGCCCATTCTGGGGGGGATCCTGCGAGCGAACAGGAACCGAGATGGGGATGGTGGTCTGATCGCTTGTCGCCTGCACTACGAACCCCAGCGGGGGATCGGCCTGGCTGAGATCGAGCACCGGCGGCGTTTGCGTCGGATCCTTGTAATCCGGCGGTCCAGCGATCACACAGCTGCTCAGAACGAGAGCCATCGCCGGTAACACTAGCGATGCGCATGCCAACCGGAAAAACCTGCTGCTCCGGGGCCTTGGAGCCGCTCCGGGGTGTGACAGCCGTGTCGCGCCCGCTGGTTTGCGCTGCACTTCGTGCCGCATGCCGTGGAATGTACCCCAGCCGCGGCTGGAACGCTGCGCCCGCGCCCGGCCCAGTGGCCGCACGGCTAGATGGCAGTGCGCCCGCCGCCGTGACGGCGGGGGGCCGCCTGCCAGCGCGCCTCGGCGTACTCGGAGCTCGCGGCGAGCCGCACCAGGTCGGCCACGGCGGGACTGGCCGAGCACAGCGCCGACAGCCCGTTCGGCTCCGACAAGGACTTTGGCGCGATGCTCTCGTCGGCGCAGGCCTCGGCCAGAGCGACTGCGAGATCGCCGGTCACGAACAGCCCGGCGCGCCGCACCGCGCGGCGCGCCGTGGCCATGGCGGTGTCGTAGTCGAGCGCGCCCGGCTCGTCGCACAGCTCGCGCAAGCGGCGCTGCGATCGCGCGGGAATGCTTTCCCAGAGCACTTCCGCGAGGTTCGCTGCGGACGTGAGACCGCTCTGGCCGTCGCGCGGCGAGCCGAACGCGAGCGACAGTCCCTTGAGCACGGCGCGCGTCTGCGACTCCGGTGAACCGAACAGGAGCACGTGCTCCGGCATGGCTGCAGCGAGCATGGCGCCGACGTGGAAAGCGAGCTCCGGGCTCTCGCGCCGCACGTCTCCGCTCAGGATCAAGGCGGGAGGCGACAGCAGCGCCACGCTGACCGTGACTGCGCCGGAGCTGCGGCGCTGGAACAACGGAGTGCGCGTCAGGCCGAGCGCACGCGCCGCCGCCGAGTAGATGTGCGCGAGAGGCGTCGGTGCCCCGAGTGGGACGCGCTCGACTCCCGTGACTCCATAGGTACCCGCGTCGCGCCGGAAGACATGCTCGGCGCCTTCCCACACCAGTGCCAACGCCTCCGCCGTCGGACCGAGCGTGTCGCGGAACAGAAGCGCCCTGACGTGATCGGGCTGCTCGGGCTGGGCCTCGAGCGGCGGCGCCTCGACGGGGGACCGCGAGCGGTCGAACAGGCTGAGCACGTGATCCACCGCGTGCCCGTAGGCGAGGTTGTGGTCGGCGAGCGCGGCCTCGTGCAGCTTCTCCAGCACCCAGCGGTCGCCGGGCACCAGCTCGACCACGCGGCGACAGACGTGAACCAGGTCGTGCGTGCGATCGGAGCGGTTCTCGAGCTGGCGTACGAGCTCCTTGCCGGCTTCGAGGGAACCGTTGCCGAGCGCCGCGAACAACGACGCCTCGGTCTGGTTCACCGCCGGGAAGTTTCCGCTGGAGATGCGCCTCGGCTCCGCCGGACCGATCTCGACCGCCGGCGCGGGCGGCCGGCTGGACATGGACCGCGCAGTGGGAGGCACCGAGCCGCCCGGCAAGCGCGGCGGAGGTGCCGAGCCACGCGGCGAGCGCGGCGGAGGTGCCGAGGCACGCGGCGGAGGTGCCGAGCCACGCGGGGGCCGCTCCGAGGCCCGCGGCGAGCTGCCTGGCGGAGGTACCGAGGCGCTGGGCGAGCCGCCGGGAGGCGGCGCCGACGTGTGACGCGGCGGCGATGAGTCCACGGGTCTGAGCTCGGCGTGGATCTCCGCCTGGAGCGCGAGCGCGTCGGCGCGCGTCGAGGCCTCGCCGGCGGCCAGCTCGACATAGCCGAGCGCCCGCTCGAGCTCGCCGGAGCGTCGCGCGGCCCCGGCCGCGCCGAGCGCTGCGACACCGTGCGGCCTGAGGCCGTGCAGGTCACCCGAGAGCGCCGCGTCGAACAGTGCCAGCGCGCGCGCCGGTTGATCGCCGGCAGCCAGCCGCTCGGCCATCCCGAGCGCAACAAGCGGCAGCGGTCCGACGTTGGCGTGCGCGCGCTCCAGTTCCTTCAATCCCGCACCTGCGCCGACTGCGACGTCGAGCGCCTCGGCAATCAAGAACGCTCTCAGCGCGGTCTGTTCGGCATCCAGCGCGGATTGCACGCCGCGCAGCTCGGCAACCGTGCGGCGAGCCTGCTCGGGCTTGCCGGCGCCGTGGACCCTGTACTCCAGGCGGCGCGCGCAGAGCTGCGGACCAGCGAGCTCCGGAGCCAGACGCGCCGCTCGCTCGGCGCGCTCCAGCGCGCGCCCCAGGTCGCCGCCGGATTCCGAAGCCTCCGCCGCTTCCATGAGCAGCGATGCGCATTGTTCCGGTGGCGTGTCCGGCACCAGCGCGAGCTCCTCGAGCGCGTCGGCGAGACCGAGCGGATTCTCGCTGCGGCGTTCGACCTCGACTTCGAGCTCCAGCACCTTGCGCGACGTAGCCCAGGCCTCCATGCCCTCGAGCACGCGACGCGCAGAAGCCACGTCGCCGCCGGCGAGATACGCCTCGCACGCGTGGCGCGCGAGGTCCGCCGCCTCGCTCCGCTCGCGTGCAACGGCGCTGGCGCGCATCCAGAGCTGCGCAGCGCGCAGCGACGCGCCGAGCCGCTCGTCGAGATCGGCCAGAACCCGGAGCACGCTGAGGTTGTCGCCGGTAGCTGCGAGCAGATGCTCGAGCTCGGCGCGCGCGTCGTCGGGTCGGGCCAGCCGTTGCTCCAGCACCATCGCCCGGCGCAGGCGGATGCGGCGCACGTCGTCGACCATGGTCGCAAGCGCAGCGCGGCGTGCCAGCAGGTCAACGAGCTTGTCGTAGTCGCCGCGCCTTTCGGCATCGCGTTCAAGCGCGATGAGCGCGCCCACGTCGTCGCGGTCGAGCTCCAGCACCTGGGACCAGCGCTGGAACGCGTTCTGCTCCTGGCCATCCTCCTCGAGCAGCTCCGCCAGCTCGCGCAGCAGTGCAAGCCGCGCGTCCGGGTCCGCTGCCAGATCGGAGAGCCGACCCAGTGCCTCGGCCTGGCGCCGGCGATCGCCCGCCTGGCGCGCCAGTGTCGCAGCGTCCGCCAGCAATCCCTCGTGGTCCGGCTCTGCGCCGAGAAGCCGCAGAACCACGCCAAGCGCACGGTCCGGGTCGCCCCGCGCGCTGATCAGCGCGGCCAGGTCCCGCGCCGTCCGCACGCGTTCCTGTGTGCTGATGTCCTCGCGCTCCAGCTCCAGCGCGAGCAGATGCTCCAGAGCATCGCGGCGCCCCGCGCGTCCGTACAGATCCCGCAGACGCTCGAACACCTGCTGGCGCTGCGCAGCGTCGATGCTCTCCTCGGCACGCGCCCGCTCCAGCGCGGCGATGGCCGACGCGAGCTCGCCGTGCCCCTCCTGCGCTTCCGCCACGTCCATCAGCGCCTGGACGCGCTCGCCTGCGGGTACGGCGTCGAGCAGCTGCGTGCCGAGCCCGGGATCGCCGCTCGCGTGCGCGGCCAGCTCGGCGCGCCGCACCAGTTCCCGGTCCTCGGGATCGCGCAGCGCGGCGTGGACCAGCAGTCGCGCGGCAAGCAGCTCGTCGCCGAGAGCAGCAGCGATGTTGTAGCAGAGCTCGGCCAGCGCGCGCCCCACGTTCGAGAAGGGCTGGCGGCAGAGATCCGCCACGCGCGTCGCAAAGCCTTCCGCCAGCTCGCGCTCCTGCGCCATTCGCGGCGCTCGAGGCAACAGCTGTGCGAACTCCTCCACGTCCGCGTCGCAGTGCGCGGCACGCTCCAGCGCCTCCAACGCCAGGCCGGCGGAGTCGAAGCTCTCCAGCGCGCCGCTGGCTGCCTCCACCGCCACGCGCGCACCCTCGGGTCCGTCCAGCCGAGGCAGCATGCTGTCGAGCGCGCGCTTGAACCTGAGCTCGCCGATGTCCTTGTACTCCGGTGCCGCCGCGACGAGGTCGCGCAGCGCCGCGCCCAGCGACCTCATCGTCTCCACTTCCGGCCGGACGGCAAATGCGCGGAGCAGCACCTCCACGCGCTGGCGCTTGCCCTCTTCGGTGGTGCCCGCGAACAGCGCGGCCCGCCTCAGCCACGCGGCGCGGTGCTCCGCGCTATCGCTCCGCGACGCCACTCGTTCGAGAGCATGCACGAGGTCGATGGAGTCGCCGGTACGCTCCGACAGCCGCGCCGCGAGCACGAACGCCACGCCTTCCGCCGGCACTGCCTCGAAGGCCGCGATGGCGTGCCCGAGCGCGCGGCTGGCCTCGCCGCGGCGCTCCAGCTGGCGCGCAGCGCGGTAGTGCACGGCTCGTTCGCCGTAGCAGCCCAGCGCCGCATCCGCGAGACCCCGGTAGATGTTCTGCAGCTCCTCAACGTCGCCGGGACCTGCACTGCGTTCGGCGACGGCCAGCACGTCGGCGCGGGAAGGATCGAGGGCGAGGGCCCGCGCAGCGATCGATAGCGCACGCGCCGAATCGCCGGAGTGCAGCGCGATGGTCGCCGCTTCCGCAAGCACTCGCGCCGCTTCGACGGCCTCGCTGCGCGACGCCGCCAGCTCTTCCAGCCTCGACAGCGCCGCCTCGTAGCCGCCGAACGCGAGCACATCGCGGGCGAAACGCGAAACGCCGCGCTCGGGCATGAGCGCAGCCGCGCGCTGCCATGCGTGCACCGCCCCGGCGGGATCCCCGGCCAGATCCCAGAGCGCAGCGCCGTATTCGCGCCACGCGCGCGACGCGCCTTCAACGTCCGCGCCGGACATGCCGCTGAGCGCCTCGGCGCGTACCTCCAGCAACCACAGCTCGCCGTCCGAGCTCCGCGCGGGCGGCGTGCGCTCGAGCGCCGCCAGCACGAGCCCAGGATCGGCGCCCTCGTTCATGGCGCGCGACAGAGCACGCGCCGCGCCGTCGGCATCCCCGGCGCCGCTGCGACGGCGGGCCAGATCGAGAAGCGCGTCGGCGCGATCCAGCCCGGGCGATCCGGCGGCCAGCCAGCGCTCGACCACCGCAATGGCGAGCCCCGGCTCGCCGAGTCGATCGGCGACGTCCAGCACCGCCTCGCGCAGCTTGCCGACCCGCGGCCCCACCACGTCCAGCGCCCGCCTCGCCAGTGCAGTGGCGCGCGGCGGCTCGAGCGCCGCCAGGCGCCGGAGCGCTTCGCACAGCGGCTCCACGAGCTCGTCGAGCGGCTGCGGCTGCGACAGAAGCCACGCGACCGAGTCCGAAAGTCGCGCAGCGTCGCCGTGGTGCGTGACGCGCAGCAGCAGCGTGCGCAGAGCTTCGGGATCGCCGGGGCGCAATGCCAGCCAGCGCTGTGTCCAGGCGATCGCCAGGAGCGGCTCGTCCAGATCCTCGTGCGCGGCGGCCAGCGCGCTGCAGAGCCTGGCGCGCGGCACGACGACTCCCATCGCGCGCTCGATCGAGCGCGTGTCCGACTCCAGGCGACGCGCAACAGCGACCGCGGCGAGCGCGGCGGCCGGTCGCGCCAGCGACGGATCGGCGTGGCCGGCCTGTTCAGCGGCGGCGCGGGCAGCGTCGATCTTCCCGGCGGCCAGCAGCGACTCCGAGGCGACGCTGCACAGCACGGCGCGCAACGTCGGCGGCAGCGGGGATGCGATGCGCAACAGCGCCTCGGCGCGCGTACCCAGGTCGCCCAGTCGCGCCGCGAGCAGAAGCGCCATGCTCCAGGCATAGGCGTGCGCCCCGCTACTGCCGAGGAGCGGGCGGAGCTCGGACAGGGCGCCTTCCAGGTCACCGGCCCGCCGCCGGAGCGCGGCGAGCAGGATGCGACTGCGCTCTTCCTCGACTGGAGCGATGCTCTGCGCGAGAGCGCTCCTCGCCAGAGCCTCCAGCTGCCCGAACCGCCCGAGGCGGAGGAGCACCCGTTCGAGCGCAGAACGCCACGCCCGTTCCGCCGGGAACAACCCTACCAGCTCGACCAGGACTGCAACGTACGCGTCGCTCGCATCGGGGCGCCCGCGCAGGATGGCGGCCATGCGCTGCAGCGCGTCGCCGCGTTCTGCTTCGTCTGCTGCAGCGTCCAGGTCGGCGCTGGCCTGGGCCAGCGCCTCGTCCGAGAGCTGCACGCGGGGCGCAAGACGAGCCACCGTCTCGCGGCGCTCGTCGTCGTCTCCACGCTGACCCTGTGCGGGCATCCGCCCGACCGCCCACAACGCCAGCGCAGAATCGGACAGTCGTTGCTCGGCCAGGACAGCCAGCTCCTCCAGGCACGCAGCGCGAGCCCCGGCATGCTCGCTCGACTCCGCCTGCCCCACGCGGATCAGGGCTTCCACGAGCGGTCCCGGATCGCGCATGCCCGCCGCGTGGTCGCGCAACAACGCCTTGGCGTCTTCGTTCGCCGGATCCTCGACCAGCGCCTGCATCCACGCTTCCACGGCGCGATCCGGGCTCGCCAGCGGTCCCGCGTAGAGCCGCCCGAGGCCGACGCGATGTCGAGCGGCTTCCGCCCCGGACAGCGCCTCGGCTTCCAGCTCCACTCGCGCCGACAGGAGCTCGTGCAGCCCTGCGCGATCGAGCAATACCCCGAAAGGCGTGGTTCCTGCGCCGATGTGGCCCTGCCGGGCCGCGAGCGCTCGCCACCCGTCGCCCGGATCCACGACCGCATCGAGCCCCGCATCGAACGCCGCGCCGATGGCCCGGGGGACATCGCCGCTGACCGCCAGATCCCCGAGCCGCGCGAGATGTATGGCGCGCGAACCGTCGCCGCTGGCACGCGCGTGCTCGCGGATCACCTCGTCCGCCGCGCCGACGCGGCCGCGCGTCGCGAGCGCCCGGGCGAGCTGCTCGGCCGCATCCGGAAGCGACGGCGCCATCTCGAATGCGCGCAGCAGATCCTCGAACGCACTGCCGCGCTCGCCTCGCGCCTCGCGCCGCCCCGCCGCAAGCAGGTACGCGCGCGCTGCGCGCTCGCCCGTCACGGCCTCGGGCGCCCATGCGCCCAGCGCGCCGATGAGCTCGGCTGCAACCGGGTCGTCGCGGTCGTGTTCGCACGCCTGTGAAAACACGTCCGCCGCCGCAGCGGCGTCACCCGCACGCGCAAGCAGAACGCCCACCCTCGTCAGCGTGCGTCGCGCCGCTGCACCGCTCTGCTCGGCGGCGAGCGGCCGGAGCGTCGCCGCGGCAAGCGCGGCCTCGCCCAGGCCGGCGAACCATGCGGAAAGCTCGTCGCGGAGCTCGGTGTCATCGCCCAGCAGAAGCGCGCGCCGCGCGAGCTTGGTCGCCGAGTCGAGCTCTGCACCGCGTCTCGCCAGAAGGCGCGCGAGGGACGACGCGGTCTGGCGCTCTGCATCAACGTCGCCCTGCGCATGACTTTCAGCAAGTCGCGCGGTCAGGTAGCCCTGCTCGGCGCGCGGGCCCATGCGCCGGGAGACCGGAACGTCTACTTCGCGCCGCTCCAGGGCGAGCGAGGCAGCCGATCGCGGCCCATCCGAACGCGTCCATTCCGGGGGCGGCAAGGTGGAGCGGTGCCCGCCGGGCGCGGCCGCGCCTGCGGGCGACTTGGCTTTCTCCTCGAAATCGGACGAATGTGGCGGTGTCATCGAAGCCGATCGGGCCGCCGGACCCGACCCATCGAACGCACAATATCGCGAAACCGGGGCTTGTCCCCGCCCCGCGTGGCGGTCTAGCCTCCCCTGGTACCGCGGATCCTTCCGCGATGGAGGCAGAACCATGCGAAAGCCCATCCTTTCGGCCCCGATTTCCCGCCTTGCAGCCGCCCTGGTGGCCGGCGCGCTCGCGAGCACCGCGCTGGTTCCCCTGGCCCACGCGCAGAAGGCGAAAGCCGCGGCCAAGAAGGACGAGGCCAAGAAGCCCGACAAGAAGACCCGCGACGACGCCCGCAAGGCCTATAGCGACGGCGAGAAAGCCTTCAACGACGGCAAGTATTCCGACGCCTACGACGACTTCAAGAAGGCCTACAGCCTGATCCCCTCGCCCCACGCCCAGTACTGGATGGCGATGTGTCTGGACAAGGAAGGCAAGAGCGCGGAAGCGTACGCGGCCTTCAAGACGTTCTTCGACAACCCGCGCGCCGACAAGGTGGGCGACGAGAAGATGGCGAGTGCAAAGGATGCCTTCAACAGGCTGAAGAGCACGCCCGGAGAGGTCGACTTCAAGACCACACCCGCGGGCGCGACCATCACGGTCGACGGACAGGCGCAGATGGGCGAGACGCCGATGAGCGTGAAGATCCCGCCCGGCGACCACAAGATCGAGGTCTCCGCCCCCGGCTACCAGACGCAGAAGATGGACCTGACCATCGCGCCCGGCGAGAAGCAGGAGCAGGCGGTCACGCTGGAGGCGGGGGCGGCACCGGCCGCAGCAGCTCCGCCAGCAGCACCGGCACCGGCACCGGCACCGGCGCCGACCGAGCCGCCCGCGCCGCCGCCGAAGAAGAGCAAGGTCCCGGCCTATGTCACGCTGGGCATCGCTGGCGCCGGCTTGATCGTCGGCGGCATCTTTGGCGCCAAGGCGCTGGGCGACAAGAGCAAGTTCAACGACCATCCCACGAACGACAACGCCGACACGACCGAGCGGGACGCACTGATCGCCGACATGGCGTTCGGCGTGGCGATCACGCTGGGCGTCACCGGCGTGGTGCTGCTCACCAGCTCCGGCTCGGGCGACGCCGCCAAGGAAAGCGGCAAGCTCGAAAAGCTGCCGGCCAAGGCCACGCTGAACGTCGCGCCGTACATGTCGCCCCACGGCGGCGGCGCCGCAGCGCGCGTGACGTTCTAGCATCCCGCCCGCCCACCCCCACCGGAATCCTCCGCCGGGGGCTCACCGCCCCTGGTCCCCCGACGCGCCTCGCGACGCTCGACGCGAGCTCGCTGTCGCTTCGCTTGGGTTGTGACTTGAAGCGCGCCGCGCGCCTCGTCCAGAGGATCGGCGTCGGTTCGAGCAGCGCTGCGGGTGCAGGTCTCTGGATTAGACGCGTTGCGCGACCCAGCGCTCGACCCCCAGAAACCTTCCGATCTTCCGATCTTCCTGTGAACCCGGATCGCTCTGCAACGTCCCCGACGTGGCCGGCTAGCTGAAGCGTTGGTTGATCGCGTCGACGACCTGGCCGTAGTCGGCGTCGAGCATGACGGGCGGGTTGGCGAGCGTGCTGTCCACGCCGTCGATCTGCCGCTCGTGGTAGCGGACCTTGAACTCGGTGAACTTCAGGCCGTTGGCGGTCGAGACGCACACGACGCGCTCGTCCTTGTCGATCGTGCCGCGCGCGACGAGCTTCTCGAGCACGGCCAGACCCACCGCGGTGTGCGGGCAGGTGTACAGGCCCGTGCGGTCGGCGCGGGCGGCAGCGTCGCAGAGCTCCTGCTCGCTGGCCTGCTCGACCAGACCGTCCATCGCCTCGAGCGCGCGCATCGCGCGCGGCGCGCTGACCGGATTGCCGATCTGGATGGCCGTCGCCTGCGTGGGCTTGGCCTGGATGGGCGCGACCTCGCGCTTGCCGGCCGTCCAGGCTCGGTAGAGCGGATTCGCGTTCTCGGCCTGCGCGATCGCCAGGCGGGGAAAGCGCCCGACGACTCCCAGCTCGCGCATCATGTGGAAGCCTGCGTGCAGCGCCGACGCGTTGCCCAGGTTGCCGCTCGGCAGGATGATCCAGTCTGGCACCTGCCAGTCGAACTGCTGCACGATCTCGATGCCGACGGTCTTCTGCCCTTCGAGGCGCAGCGGGTTCATCGAGTTGGCGAGGTAGACGATGCCTTCCTCCGCGAGACGGGTGACGATCGCCATGCAGCCGTCGAAGTCCGTGTCCAGCCCGAGCACCAGCGCGCCGTGCGCCAGCGGCTGGACGAGCTGCGCGGTGGAAATGCGACCACGCGGCAAGAGCACCACCACGGGCAAGCCCGCGGCCGCGCCGTACGCCGCCAGCGACGCGCTCGTGTCGCCGGTGGAGGCGCAGGCGAGCGCCTTCACGCTGAGCCCGCGCTCTATCGCCATGCGGACGACGCTGACCAGCACGGTCATCCCCAGGTCCTTGAACGACCCGCTGTGGCTGTTTCCGCAGAGCTTGACCCACAGGTCGCCGAGTCCGAGCTCCTTGCCGTAGCGCTCGGCCCAGAACAGGTTGGTCCCGCCCTCGTACATGCTGACGACCAGCTCGTCCGGCAGCCCGGGCATGACCCACTCGCGCTTTCCCCACACGCCGGAGCCGTACGGCCACTGGCTGACCTTGTAGCGGTCGTCGAAGAGCTGCTTCCACGCGGCAGCGTCGCGATCGCGAAGCGCGTCGAGATCGTGCGCCACCTCGAGCAGGCCGCCGCAGCTGGGGCAGTGATAGATGGCGTCGGTCACGGGCCACGAGCCGTCGCAGCCGGCGAAACAGCGGAAGTGCGCGGAATAGCTCACGCCGTGCACTATATCGCCTGCCCTGGCCCGGGCGAGGGCCCCGATCCGGCCGGCAGGCCCGGTTATTCCGGATCAACACAAAGGTGTTGGCCTAATCGTTCCGGCACGGCGGCCGTTCCTTGCAGATGTGATGTTCCCTCTCGATGCCGGGGAGCAGCCTGAAGGGCCCGCCCCGGGGCTGCGCAGCGCCGCGCCCGGCCTTCGCGTCGTGGTCCGCCCGTCCGATCGCGCAGAGGCCCGTGCCTCGAGCGCCCTCGAGAGCGCTCGACAGCTGTGCGAGCACGTCCGGCAGATGCTGGCGCCGTACGTGCGCACCGATGTCGTGCAGATGTTCCAGGTGGATGCGTCGGGCGTGACGCGGCTGGGCGAGGAGGCGTTCCCGCCGGAGCCCTGGTCGGAAGCCGCCGGCAGGCTTCGCGCCGAGCTGGAGCGCGGCACGGCCAGTCACGAAGCGCAGCTTGCGCGGCCGGCGCTGCCCGGCGAGGCGCTCGCGCTCCACGACGGGATGCGGAGCGCCTGGTACCTGCCGCTCTCGGCGCGCGGCGCGTTGGTGGGCGTGGTGGCAGCGTACGCGGCGCGGCCCGCCGCCTTCGAGCATGCCGATGTGGCCGCCGTGGCACCGCTTCTGGGGATCCTCGCTTCACTGGTGCGGGAGCGTCAACAGTCGAGCCTCGAGGGACAGGTGCGACGCGCGCAGATCGAGCTCGCTGCCAGCGAGAAGCTGGGCGCGCTGGGGCGGTTCGCGGAAGGCGTGGCGCACGAAGTGAACAACCCCGCTGCCTACGTGCTCACCAATCTCGAACACGTACGCACGCTGGTCGAAACCTGGGCGGACGCGCCGCGCGAGCTCCTGCACGCCATCGACGAAGGCGTGGAGGGCATGCGGAGGATCCGCAGCGTGCTGTCGGACCTCGGTCTGCTCTCGCGGAGCACTGAAGAGCCGGTCGAAGCGGTGGACGTGAATCGCGTGGTGGACGCGGTAATCGGCCTGATCTCGCGCCAGATCTCGGCGCGCGCGCGCGTCGAGCTCGACCTCGAGCCGCTCGAGCCCATTGCGTCGAACAGGGCTCGCCTCACGCAGATCCTGCTCGATCTCGTCCTGAATGCGGCCCAGGCGTGTTCCGAAGAGCACCAGGAGCTGAACATCATCCGGATACGCACCCGGACCAGTGCTGGTCGCATCGAGGTGTCGGTATCGGACACCGGGTCGGGCATCCGGGATGACCAGTTGTCGCACCTATACGAGCCCTTCTACACGACCAAGCCGACAGGACAGGGTTCGGGCCTCGGGCTCGCCGTGACGCGGGCGCTCGTCCACGGCCTCGGTGGACGCATACGCTTCGACACGCGACTTGGCGTCGGCACTACGTTCGTCGTGGAGCTGCCCGACGTGCGTCCGGTCGAGGCCCGTCGCCGCCCCAGCCGGCCGACACCCATGGCGCCGCCGTCGCGACCGCGCGTGCTGCTCGTCGACGACGAGGCGGGGATCCGCAAAGCGCTCAAGCGCGCCCTGGCACGGCGAAGCGACGTGATCACTGCCGCCAGCGGCGAGGAGGCGATCCAGCTACTCGCCGGCGGGGCCGCGTTCGATCTGGTGATCTCCGACCTGCTCCTACCGGGCAAGAACGGCATCGACATCTATGCCTGCATCGAGGAGAAACGCCCCGAGCTCCTGCGCCGCGTGCTGTTCCTCACCGGCGGCGCCACGACTCCGGTGGCGCGACGCTTCGTGGCCGCGAATCCCGGCGCTGTGTTGATGAAGCCGATCGACACCTCGCGCCTCGACGCGATCATCCACGCCGTCGTCCGCGGCACTTCGGTGCGCAGCGCGATCCGGCTGACCCGCCCCGGCGCCGGAGTCTAGGGCGCAGGAACGCGCCCTTTCGGATCGTCGACGAGGTTCTTCACGAAGCCGCTGGCCTGCGCCATCGCCGCCGGGATGTCGAACACCACGAAGTGACCGTCGCTCGCCTGCGAGGCATGCCACTGAGCCAGCACGCCCGAGGCCGCGCCGCCCGCCAGATTGCCGGACAGACCGCCGGCGGGAATGGTTACTGGCTTCAGGTCGCCCCACTGGTCCTCGGCGATGGGGTGGATGACGGGATTCTGCGGGGGCAGGCCGAGTGCGACCGATTCCACCTCGATGGAGTGCGGCGGCGTGTAGTTGTCGCCCGTGCCGTCGGCCTCCACGCCTTCGGTCTGCAGCACGCTCTTCGCCGCGAAACCGGATCGGGGATCGAGCGCGATGTGCGGCACGTAGTGGATGGGATCGGTCGGGTCGATGATGGTCTGGATGAGCGAGATGGCGGGGTGGAAGGGATTGACCTCCTGCTGCGAGGCAAGTGACGAAAGCCCCAGCAGCGATTTGACCAGCCCCGCGACGTTGACGGGCTTGGTCTTCTCCAGGATCGAGATCGAGATCATGCTGCCCGAACCGCTCAGCACGCCGCCGCGGGCCTGGTTGTCGATGGCCAGGAACATCGGGCCGTTGAGCCCGCCCTGCGAGTGACCCATGAAGGTCAGCTCTTTCGCATTGAAAGCGATGGCCGACCCCGTGCGCGACACGGACGCGGGCACCTGGGCGTGCGTCTCGCTGAAGAGCCGCGCCTGCTGCACGACGTCGATGGCCGACTCCGGACCGTTGGCGCGCGCTGCGGTCGGGTTCTGCACGTTGAAGAAGAGGAGCTCGACCTTGGTCTCGCAGCCGGTCGGATCCGCCTTGCAGGGGCTCCCCGGGCGCGTGCCGTGGAAGATCTGGTCGATGCCCATCACGGCGATGCAGCGCTTGGCAAACGCCGAGGCCACGCCGTTGCGGACGAACGTGCGGTAGTCGCCGCCCGTGCCGTGCGCGTAGAGCATGATCGGGTAGCCGCTGGGCGGCATCGGGCAGGTCGTGGCGTTGGGCACGGACAGTGCGAAGCGCAGATTGAAGTCCCGCTGCTTGACCGGGTTGCCCTTTGCATCGAACGCGAGCTCCCCGCCGTCGCCGTACTTGGTGAAGGGGATCTGTCCTTTCTGGAAGTCCGGCGACGGCCCGTACTCGGCCTCGTACACGTCCATGTCGATGGTCTGGTCCTTGGCGGTCCAGGAGCCGGCCGTGACGTCCGGAGCCGGGTAGTTCTTCATCATCCAATCGCGGATCTTCTCCGTCTCCGCGATCGGGTTGTTGGTCGTGAACACGGTGAAGTGCACGATGTGCTTCCTGTCTACGCCGGCCTTCTCGATCTCGCCGACGGCGCTCGAGAGCTTCCCGGCCGCATCGGCGGTCGCGCCGCTCGCCTTGTCGATGCCGAGCAGCTCGCGCACGCTCGACGACGCGGTGACGCGTCCGCCGTCCGCCGTCTTCACCGCATCGGTGACGACCAGCGCGTAGCGCGTGTCGGGTCTGAGCGGGTAGCCGAAGGTCGGCATGAAGGAGAGCGTGTCGGGCTGCCAGTAGGTGCCGGCTTCCGCGCGGAAGAAGAGCGAGACGCGCTGGCGCTTGCCGTCGTCCGGCGAAGCCGGATCGATGTCGATGAGCTGTACGCTGCTCGTCGGGTCGAGCGAGTCGAGGGGCGTGGCGGGCAGGGTCGCGGGGTCGAGGTCGGCCGTGAAGCGCAAAAAGCCGCTCGCCACCGGCGAGAAGCCGTGCAGGATCCCCTTCATCGAGCCGACGTAGGTGTCGATGAGCGGCACCTGCCGCGGGTTCGGGTAGCCCGAGAAGTCGACCGTGCCGTCTGCGGCGTAGCGCAGGTCGCTTGGCCAGGGTTGGTCGAAGAATGTGTCGCCGGCGAGCTGGTCGAGCGAATCGGGGACCACGAAGATGCCGTGCGCGCTAGCCGGCCCGCCGCCCGAGCTGGAACCGCACCCGCCAAGCACCAGGACGATCGTCAACAAGCTCCAGGACAAGCGCTTCATGGCCTATGTTGTACCGCGTCCGGTGCATCGCCCGATACCAGAACCCGCCGGCATCCGCTTGCTCGTTCCATGACCGATCGTTGGGTACTCGTGCTGGACCCGCCTTCGGCCGATCCATGTCGGCGCGTGGGTGGCCTTCCGCTGGCGCTGCGCCTCGCCCTCGACGCC
The DNA here is from genome assembly GCA_963826085.1 of uncultured delta proteobacterium. GTDB lineage: Bacteria > Myxococcota_A > Polyangia > Polyangiales > Polyangiaceae > CAWDXG01. The sequence goes on from CAWGVN010000004.1 coordinate 731,680, forward strand.
CAGGCTGGCGGCGCGGCGGGCATTGTCGTGGCGGCGGGGGCGGAAGCGGCGCAGCCGGCGCTCGAGGACAAGCGGCTGCGCACCCCGGTGATGGCGAGCGCGCCGGACGACGCTCGGCGCGTGCACGTGCCGTCGAGCTGGGTCGTGCACCGCGCGCTGTTCCGGACGCTCGTCGACAGCCGGCAGCTCGGCAGCGAGCGCGATCTGGCGCGCGAGCCGTTCCCGCTGTCGGTGCCGTGGAGCTTCGAGCCCATCGACGTGACGGACGACGACTCGGCGGAGCGCGCCGAGCAGGCGCTGTTCACCGCCCTGCGCAAGCCGCAGGACGGCTGGACCTCGCGCTGGCTCAACCGCTACATCTCGCTGTCCATCTCGCGCTGGCTGGTGAAGACGCCGCTCCAGCCGAACCAGGTCTCGGTCGGCATCCTCGCGATCGGGCTCTGCGGCGCCTGGCTTGCCACACGCGGCGACTACCTCGGTCTCGCTCTCGGCGCGTTCCTGTTCCAGGCGCAGAGCGTGCTCGACGGCTGCGACGGCGAGATGAGCCGCGTGACGTACCGCGGCTCGCACCTGGGCGAGTGGCTCGACACCATCGGCGACGATCTGACCAACTACGCGTTCTTCATCGGCGCCGCGGTCGGGCTCAACCACAGCACCGGCCAGCTCATGTACCTGATCGCCGGCGCGGTGATCGTCTTCTGCGGCTTCCTGACCAGCGGCATCGAGTACCGCTACCTGATCCGCATCGGCTCCGGCGACCTGTTGAAGTATCCGCTCAGCCAGGGCGCCAGCGGCGAGGGCGGCGGCTTGCTTTCGACGATCCAGCCTCTGTTCAAGCGCGACACGTTCGTATTCCTGACGTTCATCGCGGCGCTCGTCGGGTTGGTCGGACCGATGCTGATCGCGTTCGCGATCGGCGCCGTCGGGATCTTCATCAACGTGATCGCCACCGAGCTGCGCATGGCAAGGCATCCACGCCGGGAGGGAAGGCGTTGAGCGTGCGCCGCTCGTGCGCTTTCGCGCTCTCGGCTGCGCTCTTGCTGGTGGCGGCGCCAGGGCGCGCGCTTCCGCCGACCGGCAGCCAGATCGACACCAGCAAGTACAGCGTGGACCTGACGCAGGGCCCGGTGTTGACCAGCTCGCGCGTGATCGGCCTCTCCGGGGCCTACGTGGCCATCGCCGAGGGCGTCGACGGGAACACCGAGAACCCCGCTGCGCCGGCGGTGCGCACGCCCTGGTCGGTCGACAACCTCGACTACGACCTGGGCTTCGGGCTCACCTTCCCCAGCACGGTGCAGAACACCGACTTCTTCAACACGGGGCAGACTGGAAAGACCACGGTCGGCAACACGGACACGACTGGCTTCGTCTTCCTCGATCTGTCCGGCAACCTGCAGTTCGGGCCGTGGGGCGCCGGGCTCACGCTCGAGATGCAGCAGTACGGGGTGTCCAGCAAGAATTCGCCCGACAAGCTCAACGCGCGCTTCCTGACCGGACACGCCCTGGTCGCCCGCTCGCTGGCGGACGGACAGCTCGTGCTCGGCGGCGGCGTGCGCCTGTCCAACATGACGCTGGTGAACGGCAATCCACTGCCGACCCAGGAGAAACCGCTGTTCCAGACCACCGGCACCGCGCTGGAGGTCGGAGCACTGATCCGCCCGAACTGGAGCCACTTCCGCATTGGCGCGGCACTGCGCTCGGCTGTCACCACGCACGCCAACCCCACCAGCAAGGTCAACACCGACGCCAACGGCAATCACGTCATCGGGACACCGGGCGCGCCCGGAGCCATCTACCTACCGGACAACGTCGCGCTGCCGTGGAACATCAACGTAGGCGCCGCGGTGCAGCTCGGACCGCGCCCCTTCAACCCGCGCTGGCTCGATCCCGACGAAGTCGTCTCGCAGACGAAGCGCTACCTCGAGTGGCGGGCGCGCGAACGCCAGCGACGCCGCGCCTACCTCTTGAAGAAGGCGAAGCAGGAAGGACGCGACCTGGACGCGGCCGCGAAGGCGATCGACGCCGAGAACGCGACCCAGGCCGCGCTCGACGAGGAGCACCTCGAGCACGTGCAGAAACGCGTCCGCAAGGAGCTCAAGGCGCGCGAACATGCGATGTCCCGATTCTACGTGCTGCTCTCGGCCCAGCTCCTGGTCATCGGCCCCGTGAGCAACGCGGTGGGCATGGAGTCGTTCCTCCTGCAGAGGGTCAACCGCTCCGGAAAGCGACGGAACTACGCGCCACGCTTCGGCGCGGAGACGGAAATCATCCCGAGCTGGCTCAAGATCCGCGGCGGCGCCTATCTCGAACCGACGCGTTTCGAGGCGCCGGCAAAAGCAAGATGGCACGGCACCGGCGGCTTCGACCTGAAGCTGTTCCCCTGGACGGTCTTCGGTCTCTTCGACGACGACACGGTGTGGCGCGCCGGCGGCGCCGTCGACGTGAGCCAGCGCTACTTCGGCTGGAGCGCGAGCGTGGGAGTGTGGCACTAGCGCGGGCGCCGCAGGTCCTGGCAGCCACCCTGGCACACCGCCCCCGTGCGGAGCTCCGCACGGTGTGACTTGGCCCGCCGCCCCGACCTGGGACAAAGTCGTGGCCCGATGCGCCGTGCCCTCCTCGTCGTCGCCGTCCTGACGCTCGCCGCCTGTTCGAAGAAGCACGACAAGTCCGCGGCGCCCGTGCACAGCGCTCCCTGGCGCGCGCACCCGGCGCCGAGCGCGGCGCGGCCGAGCCTTGCGGTGCGCTACGCGATCGAGCCGCGCGGAAGCGCGACCTTCACGTTGAAGGCGAAGAAGGCGGCGCCGAGCGGCGCGCTGCGCGTCGCGCGCGGCGAGTTGCAGGTCGACCTGCTCGATCTGACCAAGACGCGCGGAACGGTGAGCATGGATCTGGCATCTGTGCTCATGGACGCCGACGCGGACGCCGGCGACGCCGAGGAACCCACGCGTCAGGCGAAGAACTGGCTCGACGTGGGCGACAACGTTCCCGAGGCCGAGCGCGCGCGCGGGCGCTGGGCGACGTTCCACATCGAGTCCATCGAGCAACCGACGGCGGACGCCGCCTGGGAAGGGCGGCGCGTCAAGGCCAGCGAGCTCTCGCCCGACGGCGGTGCGCCCGCGGAGAGCGCGGATGCCGGTGACGGCGGAGTTTCTCCGGGCGAGGTCCGCTCCGTCGATCTGACGGCGAAGGGCCGGCTGCTGGTCCACGGCTTCGAGGCGAATCACAGCGTCCGGCTTCGAGTTCTGTTCGAGTTTCCGGGCAAGGCCGGCCCGGGCATCCACCCCGAGCGCATCGTCGTCCGCACGCTGCATCCGCTGCGGCTGCCGCTGGCGGCGTACGGCATCAAGCCCCGCGATTCCGCAGGGGTTTTCGTCTCCGAAGGAATGAAGCTGCTGGGGGTGTCGGTGGGACACAACGCCCTGATCTCGCTCGATCTCTCGGCGATCCCCGCCCCGGGCGCCGGCGGCGGTCGTTGAAACCGTTGGCGGGCCGTGACGTATGCGTTGACAATGGTCAAAGGGCCGCTGTCGCGCGAGCGACCCGGTTCGGAGCAAGGAGATCCTCGATGAACAGCAAGCTTTCGTTCAACGCCATCGCGGCCACACTGGCGGCCCTGGGTGCAACAGGCCTGGTGGCGTGCGGCGGCTCGGCGCCCCCGGCCCAGAGCCCCGTCCAGGCGCACGAGGTGCCCGCGGCATCGGCGGCTCCGGCGGAAGCGGCCTGCGGCGCCGCCCCCACAGAGTCGAAGGGCAGCGCCGAGACGGCTAGCGACAACAGCGCCACGGCCGGCAGCACCGCCGACACCAAGGGCACCAGCGACAAGACCAATGACGCCAAGTCGGACGAGGCGAAGACCGACGACGCCAAGTCCGACAGCGACAAGACTGCCGACACCAAGGACGACGCGAAGACGAAGGCGGCCAGCACCAAGAAGCCCGCGGCCCATCGCACCGCGACCCACCCCCGCAAGAAGCGCGCCGGCGGCGCCAAGAGCTCCTGCGGCGCGGGCACCTGCGTCTGAGTCCGGGGACAGCTATGCAGGATGGCGTCGGGCTCGGGCTGCGCTGGGACTTCCTCGAGGAAGTGCTGGAGCGCCCCCGGCTCGACGTGGCGTTTTTCGAGGTCTCGCCCGAGAACTACATGCGCCGCGGCGGATTCTACCCCGCAGCGCTGGAACAGATCGCCGAGCGCTATCCGATCGTCACACACGGCCTGACGATGTCGCTCGGCGCCGCAGAGCCGCCCGCGGACGACTACCTCGCCGCGCTCCGCGCCGAGATCGAGCGCGTCGGCTCGCCCTGGCACTCCGACCACCTGTGTTTCAGCACCGCGGGCGGCCGCGTGCTGCACGACCTGTTGCCGCTGAAGCTGTGCGAGGCGAGCGCGCGGCGCGTGGCCGACCGCGTGAAGCTCGCCGAGGATCGCCTGGGGCTGCCGATGGCAGTGGAGAACATCTCCTGGTACGCGCACCCCGGGCGACAGGAAATGCCGGAATCCGAGCTCATCTGCCAGGTGCTGGAGCTGAGCGGCGCGGGGCTGCTCCTCGACGTGAACAACGTCTACGTCAACTCGCTGAACCAGGGCTTCGATCCCTACGCCTTCATCGCCGAGCTGCCGCTGGAGCGTGTGACGCAGATCCACGTGGCGGGTCACACCAAGCTGGACAGCGGCCTGGTACTCGACACGCACGGCGCTCCGGTGTGCGATCCGGTCTACGAGCTGCTGGAATGGACCCTCGAGCGCACGGGGCCGAAGCCGGTGCTGCTCGAGCGCGACAACTGGGTGCCGGAGCTCGACGAGCTCCTGGCGGAGGTGCGCGCCATCGACGCGGTCTACCAGCGCGCCGTAAAGCGGCACGGGGAGCGGCATGCAAGAAGCGCTTGAGAGAGCCATGTCGCGGCTCGCCTACGGGCCGGCCATCGACGCCGGCGATCCGCAGGCGGTGCGCGCGTGGCTCGAGGACAGCGGCTTGGGCGCCGACGACATCGCGGCGATCCTCGACAGCGACATCGATCGCCTGTTCTTCTACCGCGACCTCGTGCGGAGCAGATTGCGCGAGGCGCTCGAGCTCTCGATCCCACGCACGATGTCGCGGCTCGGCCAGGTGTTCGAGGAGTATTTCGATCGTTTCCTGGCCGAGCGCGGTCCGCGCACGCACTACCTGCGCGACGTGACGGACGAATTCCTCGACTTCTGCGAGCCGCTCTGGGGCGTCGATCAGCGCGTGCCGGGGTACATCGTCGAGCTGGCCCGCCATGAAGCGCTTCAAATCGAGATCGGCGCCATGGCGACCGAACGGGTGTCGGCCGCGGTCGACGGTCTGGAGCTGGAACGGAGCGTTCGCTTCATCGCGGCAGCGCGTCTGGTGCGCTACGCTCACGCCATCCACGAGCTCCCGGAAGACGAGGCGAACCACGCCGAGCCGCGCCGCGATCCGACCGCGCTCTTCGTGTACCGGAGCCCTGAGCACGAAGTGCGCTACCTCGCGCTGAGCGCGCTGGCGGGCGCCATCCTCGAGGAGCTGCTGGGCGGCCGGAGCCTGGGCCAAGCGCTGGTCACGGCCTGCGAGAGCGAGGGCCGGACGCTCGACCAGTCCGTGCTCGAAGGCAGCGCCCAGCTGCTCGCCGACCTGGCCGGTCGAGGCGCCCTGGTCGGTGCGGGCGAAGCGATTACGGCGGAAAATTCCGGAGCAGGGTAACCATTGCGGCCCAGGAGCCCTAGTAACGTTATAGTCCCTTTCTTCAAGCTCCAGGGCTCTTCACATGTCTGAAAGCGATCCGCTGCGCGTCGTCGGCCAGACCATCGCCGAGAAGTACAAGATTGAAAAGGCGGTCGGTGTGGGCGGTTTCGCAATCGTCTACCGCGCACAGCACACCATCTGGAAGCAACCGGTCGCGATCAAGTTCTTCAACGGGCTGTCCACCGCGCCGGTGGACCAGCGCGACCAGCTGCAGCAGGACTTCATCAACGAGGGCGCCCTGCTCAGCGAGCTCTCGAGCCACACCGCGAACATCGTCCAGGCGCGCGATGTCGGCAGCTACACCACGCCCGACGGCCAGTGGATGCCGTACATGGTGCTGGAGTGGCTGGAGGGCGAGTCGCTGGAAGAGACGCTCGTCCGCGAACAGAACGCCCACGCTGCGCCCTGGAGCCTCGAAGAGGTGTGCCGGCTGATCGCACCCGCGGCCTCGGCGCTGGAGCTCGCACACAAGCGCGGCATCGCGCACCGCGACATCAAGCCCGCGAACCTGTTCATCGTCGGCGGCGAGCCGCGCAGCGAGGACGCCAAGATCAAGGTGCTCGACTTCGGCGTCGCCAAGATGATGGCGGACAACACGCAGCTGCAGGCCGCGCTGGCGAAGACGGGCACGAACATCACGTCCTTCACGCCGCAGTACGGCGCTCCGGAGCAGTTCACGCGCAGCTACGGCGCAACCGGACCGTGGACGGACGTGTTCGCTCTGGCGCTCGTCGCGGTGGAGATGCTGGTCGGTCATTGCGCCCTCGACGGCGGCGATCTGGTGCAGCTCGCCTTCTCGTCGAGCAATCCCGAGAAGCGTCCCACGCCGCGGGCGCTCGGTGTCGACGTGCCGGACGCGGTGGAAGCCGTCTTTGCGAAGGCGCTCGCGCCGCGACCGCCCGATCGCTACGACAGCGCAGGCGCATTCTGGGCCGCACTGGAAAGCGCCGCCGGCAGCGCCGGGATCGAGGTGCCGCGGATGTCGTCGACGCACTCGCCGTCGTTCGCCACCGGCCCGACGCAGCTGCCCAAGGCGGTGATCGGCAACAGCGCGACGCCCGTGAGCGCGCCGACGATGCCCGCGAGCTCGGTGTCGCCCGACATGCTGGCCGTCACGGGTGCGAGCACGACGAGCCCGCAGACCCTGGGCCCCGGCAGCCCCGAGCCAGTCCGTCGCGGGCGCGGGGGCATCATCGCGGCGGCGGTCGTGGTCGCCGGCGCGCTGGTGGCCGGCGGGGTGTTCCTCGTCAAGCAGAAGTCCTCGCCGGCCAAGCAGGCTCCGGCGCCGAGCGCCAGCGCCGCCGTCGCTCCCCCCGCGCCGGCGCCGCCGGCGACGTGTCCCAAGGACATGGCGAAGATCCCCGCCGGGCAGTTCTTCATGGGCTCCGACCAGCGCGACGCGTTCGACAACGAGAAGCCATCGCACAACGTCAAGCTCGATGCCTTCTGCATGGACCTCTACGAGGTCACGATGGACAAGTACAAGGCCTGCTCGGATGTCGGCAAGTGCCGCCGCGCGCCGGAGGAAGTCGAATGGCCCGGCATCACCGACAAGGATCGCAAGATCTACAGTCCGCTCTGCAACGCGAACCACCCCGACCACGGCAACCACCCCGTCAACTGCGTGACGTGGAAGATGGCGGACACCTACTGCAAGGCGCAGGGCAAGGAGCTGCCCACCGAAGCACAGTGGGAATACGCCACGCGCGGTCCCGACGGGCGCGTGTATCCCTGGGGTGACGACCCGCCGACGGCGAAGCACCTGAATGCCTGCGGCAGCGAGTGCATGGCGTGGGGGCGGAAGCACCACGTGCAGATGCACGAGTTGTACAAAGCGGACGACGGCTACGCAGCCACCGCTCCTGTCGGCAGTTTCCCGCTCGGGCGCTCGCGCTTCGGTCCGTTCGACGTGGTCGGCAACGTGTGGGAATGGACCGCGGACTGGTACGGTCCCTACAAGCCGGGCGCCGAGGTCAATCCCACGGGACCGAAGACCGGGGACAAGCGCGTGATCCGCGGCGGCGCCTTCAATGGCAGCCAGGCGAGCTGGCTCCGCCCGTCGTTCCGCTACGCCCAGGACCCCACCGCGCGAAGCCACGGCATCGGGTTCCGCTGCGCAAAGCGCTTGTAGCGGCTCTGCCGCACTGCCGTTTGTACCCGACTCGCTCCCTGATCTACGATCGCGGACGATGGGTCCGCTCGACCACGAGGAGCTGCGGGCGATCGACGAACTGCTCGATGCCGGCGAGCTGGCCGAGGCACAACAGCGGCTAGCCGGCCTCGGACATTCGGCTGCGCTGGATGCCGGCACGAGCTACCTCGCGACGCGCCTGCTCTACCTCAGAGGTCGCCTCGACACGGAAGGCGTCGCCGAGCGTTTGCGCGATCTGCTCGCGGCGACTACCGAGTTCCCGGAGGCGCGACGCATGCTCGCGGAAGCCGAGCACGACCGCCTGCCACCAAGCCAGCACGCGCCGGCGTCGAGCATGCCGCCCGCGCGCAACCCGGCGCCCGCCGTGGGCGCAAGGGCGTCGAGCATGCCGCCCGCGCGCGACCCGGCGCCCGCCGTGAGCGCGCCAGTGCTCGAGCTCGGGATGTCGTCCACTCCCGTCGGCAGTCTACCGGCGAGCGAGCCCGCCGTGGTGGTGAGGGATGCGCCGCTGGAGTCCGCTGAGGAACGGGCGCGCTTCGCTCGCGCATCGGGCATCCCGCGCGCACCCGCGCTGCCGCGTATCTCCGAACCGCCCGACAGGACGCCCAGCTACGCGCCTCGGCTGGACGCGACGCCAGGGACCGCCGAGCACGAACCGCCGCCGCACGCCCACATGCGGCAAGGCGAGCCCAGCGAACCGCCGCCGCACGCCCGCACGCTGCAAGGCGCGCCCGGCGAGCCGCCACCGGAGCCGCGGTCGCAGCGCATCTCCGATCTCTCGCCACCGGGCGGCGACGTGGAGCCCATCGACAATCTTCCAGCGCGCGAGGAGTCGGACCGCGCCGGGCGCTACTCCGAGCATCCCCCTGCGGCCGAGCAGGTCGTCGTGCAGAGCCCGAGCGGTCGTCCCCTACCCCAGAGCGAGCCTCCGCCGGACCCCGGGGGCCCGGTCCTCGAGCGGCAGGTGCGCTCCGGCGCACCACCCGCGCCAGCGCTGGGCGCCCTGCCTTCGCTGTTCGAGCTGGCCACGCTGCTGGACGAAGGCGAATACCGGCGCGTCATCAACACCATCGACTCGGCCGGCGAGGCCGGACCCGGGTACGTGTTGATGCGGGCCCGCGCACTGGCCGGCGAAGGTCACCGGGCAGAAGCCGTCGCGACGCTCGGGCGTCTCACGCATGCGCCGCTGCTCGATCCGGAGCTGCGCGCGGGCGCGGCGCGGGTGCTGCTCGAGCTCGGCGATCTGCCCGGCGCCCTGGTGCAGGCAAAGCAGGCACATGCGGACGATCCCGAACCGCCCCTGGTACGCATCACGCTGGCATGGGCGCTGCTGCGCGGCGCCTGCCGGCGGAGCAATGCGCGCGCGCTGGAGCATGCGAAGGAACTGCTCGCGGGCCTGCGCACGCGTGGCGGGCCCCGCCCGGCGCTGGTCGCCGCGCTGCGCGCGCTGGCCCACGCGCTGGGAGGGGATCCGGAGCGCGCCATTGGCGCCGCCCAGCGAGCGCTGGCGCTCGACGCAACGTCGACGGACGCGCTGGGCGCGATCGCGCTCGCCTCGGCTCGCCTGCAGCGCGAACACGACGCGCAGCAGGCTTGGCTGCGTCTACTCGAGCTGTCATACGAGGAAGCCGACGCCATCAGCGACGAGCTGGAAGCGCTCGGCGTCAAGCTCTCGCACCTGGATCCGTCGCTGCGCCCCGGCGCCGGGGGCGAAGCGGTATTCGAACCGATCGAGCTGATGCCGGGCGAGGGTCGCCGGGGCGAGGCCATCGCCGCGTTCGAGCAGTTCGCCCGCGCCCGGCTGACGGAGCTGGCCGAGAGCGGCACGAGGCACGATTTTTCGATCGTCGCACCGGTCGCAGCGAGCTTCCTCGCGACGACCGCCATCGCGCGCGACTTCGCGCCCTACGATCTCTCGCTGTGGAGCGTCGCGCGGGTCGAAGCGCTCGCTGCCACCCTGTATGGCAATGAGCCGCACTCGCGGGAGTCCGACGACTTTCCCGTCATCCTGCTGCTCGGAGCGTACCTCGGCGAGGCGATCCGCACGGCGCACCAGGCCCGCTGGGAAGGATCGATGGCGCGCATCGATGAAGCCCTGGTAGTAGATGCGAGCCAATCCTGGGCGCCCTTCGAGATGGTGCGAAGCCGCATCGAACGCGGAACGTCCCTGGACGTCGGGCTCGAGGCGGGCGGCGACGCGTGGAATCATCGCATGGACACACCCGCGACTCCGCCCTGCCCGTGGGACCCACTGCCGTGGCCCACGCTCGAGAACCTCGAGGAGCTCGGTCGCGTGCTGGCGAGCTCGCCCATCGGCGCCTGGTGCGAAGAGCGCGCCGGGGGCCCGCTCAATCTTTCGATGCCGAGCCTGGCCGCGCTCGATCGCTACGTCGACCTGATCGCACCGGCCCGCGCCGCGCCCGTTTCCGACGCCGCCTGGCCGCGGCGACCCGCGGTGCTGCTCGGCGCATACCTCGGCGAGGTGCTCCGCGCCCGGGTCGGCGGCAGTTGGCAGAACACCGGGCGAGAAGGCGCAGCCGCGTATGTGCTCCGGCTCGGCCCCAACAACGTCACGCCCATCGCCGAAGCCCTGGCGCGCCTCGAAGGCCGGAGCCAGACGCCGCTGTCCGCCTACGCGCGCAAGATCGCCGCGGGGTAGCCACGGCGCGAGCTAGGGATGGATGCTGACGAGCGTTCCGTCACGCAGGCTCATGGCGCCGTGCCAGCGCGGGGGGACGGGCGGATCGGTCCAGTCGAACAGCCAGCGCGCGTCGATGGGCGCGAGGTTGACGCAGCCGTGGCTGCGCGGAATGCCGAACGCATCGTGCCAGTAGGCAGCGTGCAGCGCGTAGCCGTCCTTGAAGTACTGTACGTACGGCACGTCGCGCAGATCGAACTCGTCGTCGGCCTCGTCGCCGCTCATGGTGATGCTGACGTGCTTGGTGTGGATCAGGAACACGCCGCGCACGGTCGAGTGCGTCTTTTCCGGATCGCCAAGGCCATCCTTGCCGGTGGACACAAGCGTGACGTAGACCGGCGTGGTTCCCTCGTACGCGACGAGCGCCTGCTTCAGGATCGACACGTCGATCCAGGTGCGCCCCGGGCTGGCCCAGCCGGGCCGGTTCTTCATCGGATCCACGCGCACCAGATGATCGTCGATCAGCCACTGGCCGCTGGTGGTCTCGAGATAGTGCGTGCTGCCGATGCGCGCTGTCTTTCCGCTGATGGGCAGCGCCTCGCGATAGGCGATCTGGCGCGCCTGGCTGAGGCCGTGTTCCGGATCGCCGTCGTACAGCCACGCACCGCGCGCGCGCACGAACACCACCGGCAACGTCGTGGTGCGATCGAGCGCGAGCCCGTGGAAGCTGCTCGGCTCGACCGGGCGCAGTCTGTCGAGCGGCATCACGTCCAGATCCGTCGTCAGTCCCCAGCGGCGGCCGTTTTCCTCGAAGAAGTCGAGGAACGCGAAGCCGCTCTTGACCAGGGCGTTGCCCGAAGAGACGCCCGGGTAGCGGCTCTCGCCGCTGTACGCCGGCACGGGCTTGCCGCCGTCGAGGAACGCCGGAACCGGCGCGTACGGCGCGTCGTCCCACCCCCGCGCGCGGAGGTCGGGGTGGCGCGCGAGATAGGGTTCGGTGTCGAGCTGCTCCTTCTGCGTGGGAACGCGGGTGTAGAAGGGCGGCGTCGGGAAGCGCGACTCGCCGTACAGATACGGCAGCGCGGCTTGCCGATCCGGGCGCGTGCGCGCGGCCTGCACGACCGGATCATTCACGTCGAGCGTGGCGACCTTGCCGACGCAGACGTAGCCTTGCGGATCGATGCGGTACCAACCCTCGTGGCACTCGGCGTGTCCGACGGGCTCGGCGCTGCGACCCACCACCGCGCCGGCGCGCAGATAGCCGAGCCGTCGCGACTTCCAGTCGGGGCGCGAGTAGACGAAGGCTTCCTTCGCGGTAGCGGCCAGCACGCGGTCGGGGTCGAGCCCGTCGGCGACCGCTTGCTGGCTCGTGGTGCCGAGCTGGGCGAGCTGCTCCGGCGTCGGGGCCGGCCAGCTGCCGCGCTGGGAGGCGTCGAGCTGCTCTACCGTCGGCTGCAGCACGAACACGGGATGCTCGCTTTTTGCGGTTCGCGGAGCCGGGGGGATGGCCACGCTCTGACCCGGCGCCGGACTGGGCGAGCCCGCGCGGATCGGCCCGCTCGAGGCCTGTTCCGCCATCGGGCAGCTCACCAGCAGGGCCGAGGCCAGCACGGCGCCCAGTGTCGCGATCCGGGCAGTCATGACGCTTCGCTCCGTCGTACCCGCCGCGGGTGGGGCTGGCCCAGTTCCCCGCGATCGGGGTCAGCTGCCGCGGCCGCGCGGCCTGATTCCGCGGCCGAGCCGTGTTAGACGCTCGGGCATGTCAAGCATGACCCTGGACGCGCTCTCGGCGCTGGACGCCCATCTGACCGACGACGAGAGGATGATCCGCGACACGGTGCGGCGCTTCGTGCGCGAGCGCTTCCTGCCGCGGGCCGGCGAGCTGTTCCAGAAAGAGCAGTTCCCGGTGGATCTGATCCCCGAGATCGCGGAGATGGGTCTGCTCGGCGCGGGCATCCAGGGCTACGGCTGCGCCGGCATGAGCGCGGTGCAGTACGGCCTCCTGCTGCAGGAGCTCGAGTACGGCGACGGCGGCCTGCGCAGCTTCGTCAGCGTGCAGGGATCGCTCGCCATGTACTCCATCTACGCCTACGGCAGCGAAGAGCAGAAACAGAAGTACCTGCCCGAGATGGCCCAGGCCAAGCTGATCGGCTGCTTCGGTCTGACGGAGCCGGACAGCGGCTCCGACCCCGGCTCGATGAAGACGCGCGCCCGCAAGGACGGCGACGAGTACGTGATCAGCGGCACCAAGATGTGGATCACCAACTCGCCGCTCGCGCACGTGGCCGTGGTCTGGGCGAAGGTCGACGACGGCGGTCCCGAGTCGATCCGCGGCTTCATCGTCGAGCGCGGCATGAAAGGCTTCGAGACCCCGCGCATCCACGGCAAGATGAGCCTGCGCGCGAGCGAGACGGGCGAGATCGTCCTCGACGAGTGCCGCGTGCCGGCGAAGAACATGCTGCCCGGCAAGCAGGGCCTGGGCGCGCCGCTCGGCTGTCTGACGCAGGCGCGCTTCGGCATCGCCTGGGGCGCGCTCGGCTCGGCCAAGAGCTGCCTGGAGACGGCCATCAGCTACGCGCAGAACCGCGTGCAGTTCGACGGCCCCATCGCCCGAAAGCAGCTCATCCAGGAGCAGCTGGTGGAGATGGCCAGCGAGATCATCAAGGGCGACGTCCTGGCGCTGCACTACGGCCGCATGAAGGATAGGAACGGCAAGCTCAAGAACGAGCAGGTCTCGCTCTGCAAGCGCAACAACGTGCGCGTCGCCCTGCAGTGCGCCCGCACCGCCCGCTCCATCCTCGGCGGCAACGGCATCCTGCTCGAGTACCCCGTCATCCGCCACATGCTCAACCTCGAGAGCGTCTACACCTACGAAGGCACGCACGAGGTCCACACCCTCGTGCTCGGCAAGGCGCTCACGGGCTACAACGCGTTCTGAGTCGATCCCCGCAGGGATCCACACGAAGGCCGAAGGCCGAAGGCCCGAAGGGGGTTGGGGTCGAGCGGTGTGGCGATGTCGTGCGGCTAATCCAGCGAATGCGCGTCCCAGCATCGCCCGCGCCGCCCGCGCCGTGAGCCGCGCTCTCGCCACATCGCTGCCCAGCCGCTGGACTAGCGGCACTGCTCCGCCCGAGCCCTCGACCCCAAAACAAACTTCGGCCCTTCGGCCTTCGTGTGGAAATCCTTCCGGCGGCTCGAGCTGGCGCTCAGCGCTTGGCGAGCGGGACCGCGTCGTCGGGGTGATCGACGCCGACGACGTTGCAGTGGCGGGCGACGACGTCGAGGCCGGCGTCGACGATGCGGCCGACGATCTCGACCTGGTCGCCGCGCTGGAGCGACAGGGCGCTGCGGTGGCCTCGCTCGGGCACGACACACTCGAGATGGCCAGCCGCAAACGCGCGCGTGCCGTCGAGCATCACGTACACGTCGCCGAGCGCGCTCGTGGTCACGCGGCGCACCTTGCCGCTGGTACGAACGAGCCGGTCGTGGAAGGGCTCGTCGCTGCGCGTTGCGTCGCTGTAGGCGGCGAGCAGCGTGTCGAGCGGCAGCTCGGTGGCCAGCTCGGGCGGCTTCGCGCTCGGCAGGACCGCGGGCGGCGGCGCAGGCTGCGCAGGCGCAGCGACCTCGACGACCGGCGGCTTGCGCCGCTCGACGGCCGTCGCGCCCGCGCTGGCGAGCAGTGTGCCGACGAGACACACGGCCGCCGGAGTCGTCCAGCGCCAGCGTCGCGGCGGCGGCGCACACACGGGCGGCGGCGCACACACGGGCGGCGGCTGCGGCGTGCACTCGGCGCAGGCCAGTGTCGTGTCGTACGCACCCGGGTGGTCGGCGTGAGCAAGGACTTCGATGAGCGGAGGTTCCACGGCCTGCCCTCGACGGGACTCCAAACGGCGGTGCGAGGCCAAGTTCCGGGACCCGATCCGGAACCGTAAACGCATCAATATGTGCCGGAATGTGCCAAAATTCCGCTGTTTTTCAGCCGTCTTCGCGCGCCTTCAAGCCGATGCCGACGAGGAACAACTCGGAGCTGTTCTGCCGCGTGCCGCGGGGGCGGATCACCTTGCAGCTCTGGTAGCGCTCGCCGACGGCGCGGCGCGCTTCGGGAAAGTCGCTGCTCATGAACAGCTTGCCGGCGAAGCTCGAGCCTTCGCGCCCCAGCGCAGTCGCAACGCGCAGCGCGCGCATGAACAGCTCGTAGCTCCGCGCCTGGTCGCGCACCTTCGAGCCGCTGGTGCTCGGCGCCATGTCGCTCAGGACGACGTCGTAGGGCGCCGCTTCGGAGAGCGCGGCTTCGTCGAGATCCAGCGCGTCGCCCTGCATCACGCTGACGTTGGGCGCGAATTCCTGTGCGATAGGCTGCAGATCGACGGCGACCACGCGCCCCTTCTTTCCCACGCGCTGGCTCGCGTACAGACTGAACGAGCCAGGCGCCGCCCCGAGGTCGAGCACGTGCTGCCCCGGCGCGAGCAGATGCAGCCGCTCGTCGATCTCGCGCAGCTTGAACACGCTGCGCGCGGGATAGCCCGCGGCCTTGGCCTGCCGGGTGCGGGCATCTCCCGCGTAGGGATTGTTGCGACGGCTCATCTCCTGCCCGCCCTAGCCTTGCGCGACGCGGCACGGGACGCCAGCGTGGCCAGCACGCTGCGACTCGGCGCGGCGCCGTCGGGTCCGTCCGGGCAATCGAGACCGGACGGCAGATCCTTGAGCTGGCGGAGCTCGACGCCGGCTTCGCGGGCCGCCGTGTGCAGCATGCGGCGCAGCGCGCTCTGCGACGTCTTCGTGTGGTTGGTGACGGCGAGCAGGCGACCGCCGGGCTCGAGCAGCGAGAGCGCATCGCAAGCCACGGCGACGTAGCCCTTGTCGACCGAGAAAGTGCCGCGCCCCGCGCGCGTGCCGAAGCTCGGGGGATCGAGCACGACCAGGTCGTAGCGCTCCTTCCTCCGGCGGGCGCGGCGCAGCCAGTCGATAGCGTCGTCCTTGTCGAAGCGATGCGCGGCGGGATCGAGTCCGTTGAGAGCGAAGTTTTCGCGACCGCGTGCCAGCGAGCGCCCGGAGAGATCGACGCTGGTCGTGTGCGCCCCTCCCATGGCTGCCGCCACGCTGAACGAGCACGTGTACGCGAACAGGTTGAGCATACGCTTCGATGCAAGCTGTCTCACGCGCTCGCGGTTGTCGCGCTGGTCGAGGAACAGTCCCGTGGAGAGACCATCGCCGAGCTCGACGCCGAAACGGAGCAAAGCCTCGTGGACGGCGAGCGCGCCCGCCGCCGCGTGGCCCGCGATCGGCTGGGGCGGCGCAAGCTCGCCGGCGTGCTGCCGGCGCAGATCCGCGCGCACGCGCAGCTTCAGGTACACGCCGTGCGCACCGAGCTCGATGAGCAGCGACGCGATCTCCTCGCGGCGCGTGTACGCCTCGTCCCCGGAAATGGAGAGCACGGCGAAGTCGCCGTAGCGATCCACCACGACGCCCGGCATCAGGTCGCCGAGATCGTTGACCAGCCGGAATGCATCGCATTCGACGAGCGGCGCGCGGCGAACACCGGCATCGAGCAGCCGCGCCCGCGGCTCGAGCGATGGCGCCCGTCCATCGAACCACGCCTCGAGCTCCCCGGGCAGCGCCGCCTCGAAGCGCCGCCCGGCGATCTCGATACTGCGCGCGTGGAGCATGAGCCGCGGAGCGCGCGCGCCTCCGTACAGCCGATCGCCGGCGATGGGCGCCGAGCTCTGCGACAGCTGCACCCGGAGCTGGTGCGTGCGCCCCGTCTCCGGCTCGAGCTCGACCAGCGCGCGGCCCGCGCTGCGACGGAGCACGCGGTAGCGCGCCCGTGCGTGCTGTCCGCCGCGCGCGACCACGCGCGTGCGGCCGCCCTTGTCGTGCGAGAGCCGGTGCTCGAGCACGCCCTCGTCGCCGAGCCCGCCGTCGCTCACCGCCGCGACGTACACGCGGCGCGCCGCATGCGACTCCATCACACGGGCAATCTCCGCGTTCATGGCGCGGCGCCGGGTGAAGAACAGGACGCCGGAAGCGTCCTTGTCGAGCCGCTGGTGGACGCCCAGGTAGTCCTGCTCGCCCCGCTCGCCGAGCCAGCGCGAAAGCCGCGTTACAACGTCGTCGCCCAGCCGCTCGTCGCCGCCGTGCACGGCAATGCCCGAAGGCTTGTCGACGACGATCAGATCGTCATCGAGCGCGATGACGCGGGCGTCGTTCCAGCAGCATAGGAGAGACTCGAAGGCCATCGACGAACGTGGGTGGGCGGGATACAAACCCATCCCAATTCGCGCAGAGTGCCTCGCCCGAAACTCCGCGCTACGCGCTCTTCGGCTTGCCGCCCCAGCGCTTGATCGCGCCGCGCACGATGACCAGGCTGTTTTTCGAGCCCGGGATGCCGCCGCGGATCAGCACGAGGTTCTCTTCCGGCATGACCTTGACGACGCGCTGGTTGAGCACGCTGGTCTTGTGGTTGCCATGCTGGCCGGGCATCTTGAGACCGGGCAGTACGCGACCGGGCGTCATGTTGCTGCCGATGGAGCCGCCGTGACGCTTGTACTCGTGCGCGCCGTGCGAGGAGCCGGCACCGCGGAAGTTGTGACGGCGCATCACGCCGGAGAAGCCGCGTCCCTTGGACACGCCCTGCACGTCGACGAACTGGCCCGCCTCGAACAGCTCGTCCAGCTTCAGCTCCTGGCCGATGTCGTACTTTGCCGCGAAGTCCGCCGGGCAGCGCAGCTCGCGCAGCGAGCGGCGAGCCGACACGCCCTGCTTCTTGTAGAAGCCGCCGAGCGGTTTGCTGGTGTGCTTTTCCTTGCGCTCACCTTCGCCCAACACGAGCGCGTCGTAGCCATCCTTCTCGGCCGTGCGCTTCGCGACGACGACCGGACGCGACTCCACCGCCGTGCACGGGGTGACGGTGCCGTCCTCGTTGAAGATCTGGGTCATGCCGACCTTGCGGCCGATGACGCCCGGGTACTGGTTCATGGCGGTCCTCGCTCCTGTCGCTTCTGACGCCGGTCAGGCCCGGAGGGCATCGCGACGGCGAGCCATCCCGGGGACCGGGGCACGCGGGGATAGCCCCCTCTCAGGAGCCCGTCAAGCCGCTCCAGCGCCCGGACCGGACCGAGCCTGCCGCCCGGACCCCCAGACGGGCGTTGACGGCGCCCCGCCGAGGTGCATAATGCCGCACCTCGATTTCTACGACCGGATCACCGCCATGTCCACCATCTCGCCTGTTCTGACGGCGCTCGAGCGCCCGGCCCTCCGCAACGATCTGCCCGACTTCCGCGTCGGGGACACGGTTGCGGTCCACTACCAGATTGTCGAGGGGGACAAGCTCCGGGTCCAGGTGTTCCGGGGCACGGTGATCAAGCGCCACCGGGCCGGAGCCCGCTCCACATTCACGGTGCGCAAGGTCAGCTTCAACGTGGGGGTCGAGCGGATCTTCCTGCTGCACTCCCCGCGGATCGAGAAGATCGAGGTGTTCTCGCGCGGCGTCGTGCGCCGGGCGCGGCTCTTCTATCTGCGTGGGCTGTCGGGCAAGGCGGCGCGCATCAAGGACCAGAAGGACCGCTGAGCCGCCGGGCGCCTGCGCGCCCTGGTGTTCCGCCAGCGCCCCCTGTCCGGCCCTCGGCCCGGTACCGCCTCGATCGGCGCGGACTGACTACTCCGCTCGCGACGAAAACGGGTATGCTGGCCGCCGCCACGCCGTCCATGTGATAGGGGGCGGCGTTCACGCGTTCCTAGCGGAGGTCGTCGATGGTCCAGTGCCCGCGTTGCGGCATTACGAACGAGCCCACGAGCAAGTTCTGCGCTTCCTGCGGAACGCCGCTTCGGCAACAAGCCGCGCCCGCGGGCTGGGGACAGCCTGCCGCGCCACCCGGCGCGCCGCCGCCCGCACCCGGCGCCTACGGTCCGCCGCCGGGGCCGCCGCCTGCGGCACCGCAACCCTGGGCAGCGCCGCAGCCGACGAACCCGGGCGGCTATGGCGCGCCGCCTCCACCCCAGAGCCCGTACGGTCCACCGCCCGGCGCACCGCAGGCCTGGGGTCCGCCGCAACCAGCTGGACCGGGGTTTGCGCCCGCTGATCCGCGCATGGTTGTCGGCACGGCCGAAGGACTGAATCCGTTCGGCGCAACGCTGGCTCCCGACCAGCAGCGTGTTGCAGGCGCGATGCCCGGCGCAATGCCGCCCGGCGCAATGTCGCCCGGCGCAATGCCGCCCGGCGCAATGCCGCCCGGCGCAATGCCGCCGCAGGGTCCGCCACCAGGACCGCCGCCCGGCGCGATGCCCCCTCAGGGGCCGATGCAGCCGCAGGGGCGCTGGAACAATCCGGAAGCGTTCGCCGCAACGGCGCCACCGAACAGCGCCGAAGAGCGCGAAGCACGTTGGGGTTCGGTGCCGCCGGTGGCGCCCAGCATGCCGTCCGAGCCGCCGGAAGCCACGACCGCGGTGGCGGGTCGCGATCCGGAGCTGGTCCCGGAAGGGGCTCCGCGCACGCTCGCGGGCTTCCTCGTCAGCTACGAGGACAACGACCTTGGCGCTTTCTGGCCTCTCTACCAGGGGCAGAACGTGATCGGACGCAAGGACGCCATGGAAGGGCTCGACATCGAGATCGATCATCCGACCACGTCCTCACGTCATGCGATCATCCACGCCTCGGCGCGCCCCGGCCGACTCAAGCTTGAAGATCCCGGCAGCACGAACGGCACCTTCCTGAACGACGAGAAGATCGAGCACTCTGCAAAGCTCGAGCTCAAAGACGGTGACGATGTGCGGTTCGGCGGCTACAGCACCATCGTCAAGATTGTCTAGCCCCCTCCTCCCCGTCGAGAACGACACCATGCGAACTCGTCAATTCCGATTGCTCCAGACGGCACCAACGCCAATCGTCCCGGTCTGCCTGGCCGTGATTGCCCTGCTGCTCGTGATGCTGGCTCCCGCTGTCGCGGTGGCTGCTCCGGAAGCGCACCTCATGCGCATCGACCCGCGCGCCAGCCAGGCGAGCGGCGATCCGATCCTCACGACGGTCATCGAGGTCGTGCAGGCGAAGCGCGTGAGCGATGCCATCGCACCGTGCGCGGCCTTGTCCGGCAGCGCGCAGTTCGACTGCATGAGCAACGCGCTCGAAAAGCCCTACTCGCTCTACACGCCTTTCCCGTTCCCGCCGCAGAACGCGATTTTCACCGTCAACGTCGACGGCACCGACCAGCCCGCGAAATTCGTGAGCCAGGAGGACTGGGGAGCGAGCCTGCAGCAGCCCGGAGTCGGCACCGCCTGGCTGGTCCTGGTGGACGCCGACAAGCGCATGGGCAGCTCGCTCAGCGACGCGAAGCAGCTGGCGCAGCGCTTCGTGGACAGCATGGGGGCGAACGACATCGTCGACGTCATGTTCTTCAACGACCGCCAGGTCGTGCAGGACTCGAAGTGGGTGGCCGCAGCGCAGAAGTCGCGCGCTTCGAGCGTGATCAACGCGGTGACCGGCGTCTATCCGGCGCACGGCCGCAACCGCTCGCTGGCCACCATCATCAAGACGGCGGCGACGGACGGCTTCAAGTCGCTCGGCAACGTGGGCGAAGGCGTGTCGGTGCCGCTGCACCAGGCGATGGTGATCCTCTCCAGCGGTTTCGGCGGCACCGACCCGATGACGACCGGTCCCGGCGCGCTGCAGATCCAGCAGTACATGTCCAAGGGACGCTTCCCCGAGGACAACACGGCCTTGCCCAAGGCTCCGGTCCCCGTCATCAGCGTCTACTTCCCATACAAGACCTACGACGAGTTCAAGCAGAACTCGCTCGACTTCATGCAGAACCTTGCGAACCCGGAGATCGGCGGGTTCTTCACGGTGATGCAGGCCGGCCAGGGCGGCCGTTCCGCGGCGATCGTCAACTCGGTGCGCACGCGCTTCAGCAAGATGCACATCGTCAAGTGGCGGGTATCGTGCATCGCGCCGACGGTGACGCAGACGTTCAAGCTCGTCTTCAACAACGTCAAACCGCCCATTCTCGGCGACAACAGCTTCAAGGATGTTCCTGTCGGCATCGACCCCTCGACGTGGCCGCTCGACATCAACATGAAGTACACGGAGGACCGCGCCAAGGACAACCCGGTCTATCCGGGCGGCAACTTCAAGGTCTACGGCAACTTCTGCTGGGGCGGCGACAAGTCCCGCGCCGAAGTCTATTTCCTTCCCTCGGGGCAGCAGGTCCCCGCAGCACTCGGCAGCACCGACATCGACAAGGCGAAGCGCACCCAGCAGCAGCTCATCGCGATGGGCATGAAGGGCACTGCCGTCGAAGCCAGCGACACCTACGTGGAGTTCCAGGCGCCGGACAAGGACAAGATCCTCCAGGGGTCGGGCAGCCAGGCCGTCGTGCGCGTTATCCTGTACGACAACAAAGCGCATCGAACGAGCGGCGTCACCTCCGCCAACATCCTGCAGCTGAAGGCGTCGAGTGCACCCTTCCCCATCCTCTGGGTGCTGGGCGGATTGTTCGGCGTCGTAGTGCTCGCGCTGCTCATCGTCGTGATCTTCCGCAGCGGCGGGAAGAAGCGAGGCGGGGGTGCGCCCCCTCCGGCTCCGATTGTTGCCGGCGGTGCGCCTCCGTACGGAGGCGGGGGCTACGGTCCGCCGCCACCCGGCGGCTACGCCTCGCCTTCACCCATGGGCCCTTCGCCGGGAGCCTACGCGCCTCCGCCGGGACCCGCCGCCGCGCCTCCCCCGGCGGCCCCGCTACCCGCCGCTGCGCCGGCCGCGGTCAACCAGGAGTTCATGTACGGCGGCGGCCAGGGCCAGCAGTTCGGCGCCGGTGGCGCGCCCGCCGCGCAGCCGCCCCCGCCCGATCCCTACGCCGCGGGCGCTGGTGGCGGCAACGCGCGCGCCACGCTGCAAGGCGCGGCCGGAGTGTTCACCGTGATGCCCGGCGTGGAGATGAAGGCCGGTCGTGACGGAGGCCAGTGCGGCATCCTGTTGACCGAGCCGCGCGTCTCCGGCGTACACGCATCGCTGAAGCTCGAAGGCGGCCAGCTCCTGGCTCGCGACGAGAACAGCAACAACGGAACGCTGGTCAACGGCAACCGCCTTCCACCCGGCGTCTGGACCCCGGTTCCGAACGGATCGCTCGTGCGCTTCGGACCCGTGGAGTTCAACGTCCGGATGGAGTAACGCGAGGAGCCATCGGTGCATCGCTCCGCCAGGAGCGTCGTCGCCGACATCGCGGAGCTCAGCGACGCGGGTCGGGATCCGGCGAAGCAGATCAACGAGGACTCCTCGGGCTATGCCGAAACCCGTCATGGCCACCTGGCCGTGGTGTGCGACGGGATGGGGGGCCACTCGGGCGGTCGCGAAGCCAGCCAGACGGCGGTGCGCACCATCGTGGAGCGCGTGCAGCAGGCGCCGGAGGGCGCCGCGCCGGGATCGCTCCTGCGAGAAGCCATCGAGGCAGCCGGACAGGCGGTGTACGCGGTCGGCGGCGACGCGCCGACCGAATTGCGCCCGGGCTCGACCTGCGTAGCGATGCTGGTTCACGAGCGCGGCGCGGAAGTCGCGCACGTCGGCGACTCGCGCGGGTATCTGGTCCGCGACAACGCAATCCAGCGCGTTACGAGCGACCATTCCATGGTGCAGCAGATGGTGGACGCGGGGGTGCTGACTCCCGAGGAGGCCGTCGATCACCCGGAGAGCAACAAGATCACTCGGGCGCTCGGCATGCGACCCGACGTGGACGTGGAGCTCAGGCCCGAGCCGATTGTGCTCCAGCGCGGCGACGTGCTTCTGCTCTGCAGCGACGGACTCACGGATCTTGTCAGCGACACGGAGCTCGCGTCGCTCACGCAAAGCCACATCTCGAGCGGTCCCGCGGTCCTGTGCCAGGAGCTCGTCAGGTTGGCCAACGATCGCGGCGGCTACGACAACATCACGGTCGAGATCCTGCACGTGCTGGAGGTACCCGCGCGGGAGGTGCCGACGCTCGCAACCGCAACGTGGATCGAAGCGCCCCCCGGCGCGCCGACTCTTGTGGGGCCCGATAGCGGCGCGCCCCGCCCCACGCCATCGCCCACCGTCACGGACGCGGCGCCGCGCGCCGCGCCGGCGCCCACGCTGCTGGATGAAGCCCAGCACCCCGAGCGCACCACCGAGCCTGGACCCGCGTCGCCGGGCACGGCGTTCGTTCCGTCGGGGCCGCGCGCCGCCGACAGCTTTCCCGAGCCCGCGGGCGAAGCCGCGGGCGAGCAGACGCGACAGGGGCGCTGGATGGTGCTGCTGTCGGCGGTGGTCGCGGTGCTGATCGTCGGCGGCGTGGTGGTGTGGGCGATCGCGCGTTTCGTCTCCAGCCACGGCAAGCCGGAAAGCGTCCCTCCACCGCCTGAAGAACCGAGCGCTACGGCGCCCCCGGTGACGATCCTCGAGGCCTCCACGCCGCCCGAGCCCGAGGGCGGCTTCAAGTTCTACCATCGCGGTCATCGGCACCTCCCCTTGCAGACGCCGGATGCCGGTGCAGCAGGCGACGCGGGTGGAGACGCCGGCGATGCAGGATTCCCTTGAGACCACCACTCTGGTATTCGCCTAGGACCGAGCAAAAATGATACCTGGCTTCGGCAAGCAGACCCTCACCATCGGCAGCGCACCGAACGCAGATATCCGGCTCGGAGGGCCGGGCGTTGCGCCGGAGCATGCGCGCCTCGTGCATCAGGGCGGCGGCACGCTGCTGTTCGTCGACGGCGGCACGGGACAGACCACGGCGGGCGGCGCTCCGGTACCGCCCGGCTCCAGCGTGCCGTTCGACTTCCGCACGCAGTTCGTCGTGGGTCAGGCGGCAGTGCCGATCGCGCACCCGGCCATCGCGCTGATGCTGATGGCGCAGGGCAGCGCGCCGGTTCAGCCCGGACAGGTCACTTTCGGCCGCGAGCCGGCGCAGGCCAACATCGTCATCCAGCATCCGAACGTGTCGGCGCGACACGCAACGGTAACGCTGAACCCGCCGACCATCGTCGATCACGGCTCGACGAGCGGCACCTGGCTCGGACAGAACCGACTGCCGCCGAACCAGCCGCAGCCACTGGACCAGGGCGCGATGATCGCGATGGGGCCGGTCCCCGTAGCGGCGCAGCTGGCGCTGCAGCTGGCGCACACGCTGTCCGCACCCCAGGGTCAACCTGCGCAGGCGCAGCCCGCCGCCCAGGGCGGTGCGCCCGCGGCTGGCGGACGCGCGCCGGGCGCCAGGCCCAAGCACAAGACGGTCATCGGCCAGGTCGCACTCGGAGGCGCAGGCGCGCAGAAGAGCATCGGCCGTACGCCGGACAACGACATCCAGATCGAGCACCCGCAGGTTTCCAGCAAGCACGCGATCCTGCACCAGGCCGGAAACCAGCTCTTCCTGGAAGACCGGGGCAGCTCCAACGGCACGTACGTGCGCGGGCAGCGACTCGCGCCCGGCCAGAAGGTCCCGGTCGACAACGGCGAGAAGGTCTTCATCGGCCCGATGCCGCTGTTGATTCAAGTCCAGAATCAACAGGTCGAGGTCATCGTCGAGGACGTCGCCGACTGGGCGGGTCGGCCGCTGTACGAGATCGAGGCGTGGGACCTGGTTCTGCAGGTGCCCGATCGCGACAACCCGAGCGAGATGAAGACCCTGCTCGACCACGTCAGCTTCAAGGCGTTGCCGGGCGACCTGATCGCGCTGATGGGACCGAGCGGCGCCGGCAAGACGACTCTGCTCCTGACGCTCAACGGCTACCTCCCGCCGAGCGCGGGGCAGGTCCGCATCAACGGCGAGGACCTGTACGCGATCTACGATGCGCTGCGCGGCTCGATCGGCTACGTGCCGCAGGACGACATCGTCCATCCCGAGCTGACGGTGTACGAGGCGGTGCGCTACAGCGCGAAATTCCGGCTACCGCCGGACTACTCCGAGGACGAGATCGATCGCCGGGTGCAGACCACGCTGGCGCAGCTCGGCCTCGAAGGCGTCGCGCACCTGCAGATCGGCAAGCCGGAGAAGAAGATCCTCAGCGGCGGGCAGCGCAAGCGCGTGAACATCGCCATGGAGCTGGTGACCGACCCGGTCATCATGTTCCTCGACGAGCCGACCAGCGGCCTGGCCGCCGACGACACGACCGCGCTGGTGCAGCTGCTGGCCGATCTGGCCAAGCAGACCGGCAAGACGATCATCACGACCATCCACCAGCCCGCCAAGGACGAGTTCGAGAAATTCAACCTCGCGCTGATCCTCGGCCAGGGCGGTATCCCGATCTTCTACGGCCCCACCAAGGAAGGCTATCGCTTCTTCGGCAGCTACCTCGAGCGGCAGGGCAAACCGAACAACGTCGACAACCCGCGCGACATGTTCGACATGCTCAACCAGCGCGAGCGGCCCATCTACGAGGCCATGCGCGCGCAGAACCCGTACGTCCCACGCGGCGCGGCGCGGCAGCAGGCCGCGCGGGAATGGAACACGGAGTTCTTCAACCAGCAGAATCCGATCTTCCAGAAGATGTTCTCCGGGCGGCGGGCGGTCGGTACCGGCTCGCAGCAGCAGGGCATGGGATTTTCGCGCGGCAAGTCCTCGGGGCAGTTCGGGCTGCTCTTCAGCCGCTACTTTCGCGTCAAGGTGCGCGACGTCAGCGGCACTGCGATCATGCTGGCCCAGGCGCCGATCATCGGCGTGCTGCTGGCGCTCGTCTTCGGCGGACAGAAGGACGCCATCCCCTACTGGTGCCTGGGAGCGTTGCAGGAGCTGGCCAAGCGCTCGGGCGGCCTCGGCTCCAGCACCGGCGACATGTTGCAGAACATGCAGACCACCTCCGACCACTCCGGAGCGATCTTCTTCCTGGTGGTGTCGGCGGTCTGGTTCGGCACCAGCAATGCCGCACGCGAGATCGTCAGCGAAAGGGCGATCTACCTGCGCGAGCGCATGGTGAACCTGAAGCTGTTCAACTACGTCTTCAGCAAGTTCCTGCTGCTCAGCCTGTTCTGCATCATCCAGTGCACGGTGCTCCTGGCGATCGTGTTCTTCTCGCTGGGTTTCAACGGCGGGCCGCAGGCTTTCGTCATCGAGCTAGGCGTGCTCATCGCCACGGCCATGAACTCGGTCGCGCTGGGTCTGTTCCTGAGCACGATGGTGGAGAGCTCCGAGGCGGCCATGGCGCTCACGCCGATCGCGCTCATCCCGCAGGTCGTCCTGGGCGGGCTGATGGTGCCGATGACGACCAATCCCCTGCTGCAGTGGCCGATGTACGTGATGCCCGCGCGCTGGGGCTTCGAGGGCGTGGTCGCGCAGGAGCGCATGGCGATCGCCAACGATGCGGCGTGGGTCATCGACCTGCACAAGCCCGGCACCACGAGCGTCGACAACTTCGTCCAGGCCGGGCACTTCCACTGCGCGACCGCGCAGATAGCCGGAAGCGACTTCAACGGCGCCTGGGGCTTTACCCACTACGATCTGACGTGGCTGCCACCGGCGGTGCTGGCCGCGATGATGTTCGCGACACTTGTCGTGATTCTCATCATCCTCAAGCGGCGCGATCCGGTCTGATCTGTAGCTATTGGCTGCCCGCCCCTGGCCGTTGGCTGCGGGAGTCCGCCTTGGGATATGATGGCGGGATGAAGCGCCTTTCCGCCCTGGCCCTCTCGTTCGTCCTCGCACAAGGTCTGCTCGCCGCTTGCGGCTCGACGACCGGGGGAAACAAGGTCGCGGGCCCGGGCCTCGGAGGAAGCGGAGCCACCAGCGCGGGCGGCAGCGGTGCAGGCGGCAGCGGCGCGGGCGGCAGCGGCGCAGGCACGGGGTCCGGCGGCACGGGCGGCATGCAGCTCGACGCCGGCAACGGCGGCAGCTCGAATGACGGCGGCAAGTGCGTGCCTCCAGATCTGCTGATCGTCCTCGACCGCACCATGAGCATGCACCGCAGGCCGGACGGCACGCGTCCGCCGGACACCACCGCGGGGCACCAGTCGTCCAAGTGGTACATCGCCATCAACGCCATCAAGACGCTCACCGGCAAGCTCGACAGCACGATCCGCTTCGGCCTGGAGCTGTTCCCCAAGGACCCCGGCAACAACCAGTGCGTCACGCTGTCCCAGCGGATCAACAACATCACCGCGACCAATCCGAACTGCCAGAAGGGCGAAGTACTCGTGCAGCCCGCGCTGAACAACGGCCCGGCCATCGCCGCCGCGATCGATCCCGAGACGACGCGCCTCTGCACGTCGACGCCGATCGGCAAAGGGATCCAGACCGCCGCGACGGCGCTGGCTGCCATCCAGACGGCGGGACGCGATCAGTACGCGGTGCTCATCACCGACGGACAGGACACTTGCGATAACGCGCTGGTGCTCTCGGCCACGCAGGACCTCGCGAAGCAGGGCGTCAAGATGTACGCCATCGGCTTCGACGCGAGCTCCGGCGCCGGCGTCGACAAGAAGCAGCTGAACAACCTCGCCTGCGCCGGGCACACCGCGCCGAACTTCCCGGCGCCCTGCACGGCCGACGCCCAGGGCAACTACACGGCCACGGACCCGACCGGACCCGATCTGTTCCTGGCGGCGGGCGACGGGGCGGCCCTGGATAGCGCTCTGTCGACGCTGGCGGGCAACGTCTGCTGCGGCTGCATCAGCTGAAGCCCAGGCGGCCGAGGGCGACCTGACTTTGCCCGGATCTGCGGGAGAACCACGTGCCGGAACGCGCGTCACGCAGCAGCGGTACGGGGCTCTTCGCCGTGCTCACGGCGTCCACGGTGTTTTCGTGGGGCTTCGTCATCGTCAAGGCGCTGGGGCTTCCCGCGCCGACGATCGCCGTGTCGCGCCTGGCCATCGGCGCGGTGGTTCTGGCGGCGGCGGCGCTGATCCTGAAGACGCGCTGGCCGCACAACCTCGTGCCGGTGCTGCTGGCGGGTCTGTGCTTCGGAGCGCATCAGCTCCTGTACATCGTCTCGACGCAACTCACCTCGATCGCGATCGTCACGCTTGTCGGCGCGCTGCAGCCGCTGCTCGTGTCGATCGTGAGTCGCCGCGCGGTGGGCGAGCCGGTACCACGCGCGCTGCGTGGCTGGGCGGTGGTCGGCGCGCTGTCGGTGCTCGTGATCGTGCACGCCAATCTCGGCGACAAGAGCCAGACGCTGCTGGGCGATCTCCTGAGCGTCGTGAACCTGTTGGCGTTCACTGCGTTCTTCCTGTTCACGAAGCGCGCGCGGCTCGAAGGCGCGCCGACGTTGACGCTGACTGCGTCGATCTTCGCTATTGCGATGCTGGTCGCGGCGCCGGCGCTGCTGTTCGTTTCGCCGGCGTTGCCGCCGCACCGCTGGCAGTGGGGGCTGATCGCGCTGTTGGCGCTCGGCCCCGGCAATGGGCACTTGCTGCTCAACTGGGCGCACTCGCGCGTGAGCGCGACGCTCGCATCGCTGGCGCTCGGCGCGGTACCGCTGCTCGCCGCCATCTGGGCGCACTTCGTCTTCGGCGAGCCCTACGGTCCGGAGCATGTGGCTGGGATGCTGCTCGCGATGATCGCAATTGAAGGGGGTCGACGGGCCCAGGTGCGCGCAGAGGTATGATCTTCATGTCGCACCAGGAGAAATCGAAAATCCGCAGCTCGTCCGGTGTAACCGACGCAGGCAGCCTGCGTAAGCCCCGCTAGCGAGCATCGATCCGAGCTCCAACACGGAGGGAGGCACTTCGTTCTGCAATCGTGGAACGAGGCGGTGCGCCGGTGCGCTCGCATGGTGCGGTCGCCCGGGACTTATTTCTTTTCGACTTTTCTGGAGGAAACAATGCGCGTTTCGACATGGTCCGCATTGGCATTGATCGCGCCGCTGGCCCTGGTGGGCTGCGGCAGCAGCAACAACGGAAGCGGCAGCGGAGGCACGGGTGGCGCGGCCGGCACGGGTGGCATGGCCGGTACGGGCGGCATGGCCGGTACGGGCGGCATGGCGGGCGCTGGCGGCATGGCGGGCGCTGGCGGCATGGCGGGCGCTGGCGGCATGGCGGGCGCCGGCGGCTCGCAGGGCACGAGTTTCGTGATCCATGTCGAGAACGTCTCCGGCACCAGCGCGCTGCCGACGGGGATATCGCCGGTCGTGTGGGCGCTGCATTCCGCGCCGGATCCGTTCTTCACCGCCGGCCAGCCGGATCGCGGCAAGGGCCTCGAGCACGTGGCAGAAGACGGCGATCCGACCATGCTGGCGCAGTCGCTGATGAACGACTCGGCAATCGCGGACAGCGGCGTCGACAACACGCCGATGACCAAGACATCGGCGGGGCCCGCGCTCCCGGGCGATGCCTACGATTTCACCGTCACCGCGACGCCCGCGGACGGCAAGCTGTCGTTCGCGACCATGTTCGGCAACACGGGCGACATCTTCATCGGCCCCGATGGCAACGGCATTGCGCTGTTTGATCAGAGTGGCAACCCGATGCCGGAGCAGGACGTGACGTCGCAACTCGCGGAGTGGGACGCCGGCACCGAGCGCAACGAGGCGCCCGGGATGGGACCCGATCAGGCGCCGCGGCAGGCCGCCGCGAACACGGGACCGGCCGAAGGCGTGGTGGCGCACTTCAGCGACAGCACGCGCTCGCTGCCCGAGCCTTCGAAGATCGTCAACGTCAGCGTCAGCGAATCGGGCGGCGACTTCACGATCAAGGTCAAGAACGTATCGGCGACGAGCGGGGCGATCGTCACACCCATCGCGCCGGTGTTCTACGCCACGCACGACAGCACCTGGAAGCTCTTTACCGAAGGCGGAACCGCGACGGCGGGGCTCGAGAGCCTCGCGGAAGACGGCTCGCCCGCGGGCCTGGTCGGCGAGAACACCGGCGCTTCCGGCACGGGCACGGTCGGCGCCGCGGCGAAGCCGGACGGCGCCAGCGCCAACGGGCCGGCGATGCCGGGTGACACCTACACGTTCACCGTCACGCCCGACTCGGCGCACCCGATGCTCAGCTTCGCGAGCATGGTCGTCGAGAGCAACGACGCCTACATGGCCATGCCTCCCGGCGGCGTCGCGCTGCTCGATGGCAGCGGCTCGGCGCGACCGGCGGCCGACGTGCAGGCGGATATCCGGCGCATGCTCGCCGTCTGGGACGCCGGCACGGAGGCCAACGAGGTACCGGGCGTCGGGCCCAACCAGCCACCCCGATCCGGCGCCAACACCGGTCCGGCGGATCCAGACAACAAGATCCGTCGCTACGCCGACGACACGAACGATCTGGCCGGCACGTCGCTCGGCGGCTACGTGAGCGTAACGGTGACGAAGGCCACCGGCGCCGGGAAGTTCGACGTGACCGTCAAGAACACCAGCAACACCACGGTCTACCCGGCCAAGCTGGCGCCGGTCTTGTGGGCGATCCACGACGGCTCGACGAAGATCTTCGAAGCCGGCAAGGCCGCCTCGGCGGGGCTCGAGCACCTGGCCGAGGACGGCAATCCGTCGACGCTCGCCACAGCCGTGGCCGGCATGTCCGGCGTCGGCAGCTCCGGCGTGGACAACATGGCGGTCGGCGCCAGCAGCGCCGGGCCGCTCACACCGGGAAAGAGCTACAAGTTCACGGTCACCGCGGACTCGACGCATCGCTTCCTGAGCCTGGCGGCGATGGTCGCGCCGTCCAACGACACGTTCATGGCGCTTGATCCCGGCGGCGTCGCGCTGCTCGACGCTTCAGGCAACGCGCGCTCCAACACCGACATCGCCAACGACATCGCAGCGCACCTGTTCGCGTGGGATGCGGGTACGGAGGCGAACCAGGCCGGAGCCGCCGGCCCCGACCAGGCCGGACACCAGTCCGCACCCAACACCGGCGCGAGCGAGGGCGACGGCACCGTGCGGCAGCTGAACGACCCGGTCTGGGGCTATCCGCCCGTCGCAGACCTGGTGAAGGTCACGATCAAACCGATGTAGGGGCCTCGCCAAGCCAGAAACGAACACGCGGCGGTGCGCATCCCGATCCTCCCTCCCGGGATGCGTGCCGCCGCCTCCCCTTTGTGGCGCGGCGATCAGTCGCGGCGCCGAAGGCGCGACTCAGCCGCTCCGCGGTCCCTGCCCCTGGAAGTCAAGGCGCCAACGTGCCAAATCGGCCGGCGTCCTCTGTCGGGTCCCTTCCCGCCTCTCAATGGGTTGCGTACGTCCACGCCGGGTTCCGGCAGACGCCGTCGGTGCAGCTCCACGCCGAGGGCCCCGCCTCGGTGGGGGGCAGGTACGACGGGCAGTCGGCGACGGTGGAGCACTTGATGGGCAGGATTGTGCACTGCCCGTACTGGACGCCGTTGGGCTCGCACAGTCGGTTGCCCGCGCAGGGATTGGTGTCGCTGCGCACAGGCTCGCAAATTTGCACGCACTCCCCATGACACGTGCCGGCCAGGCAATACACCTCGGAACCACACTTCACGTGCGCGTAGTCCTTGGCTGCCTGGGAGTCCTTGCAGTCCGCGTTGAGTGAACAGCTATTACCGGGCCCGCAGTCGGTCGCGCCCGCGAGGACCCAGGCGGCTCCGAGCGCGAGCACCAGAGGCCTAGCGTGGGAGAGCATCACCGCCTTGGTGTCGCCCGTGGGAACGCCATTTCCATCGAGGATCCTCGAGTGGACCCGGAATACCTGACGCGGAACTGCAGGCGCGGGATTTCCGCCTGGCGGGAACAGGTACCGCATGCCGATCGATGCGACGACGAGTACGCGGATCAAGGCCGCCCCCTACGCGCCTGCCTGCCTGCCTGCCTGCCTGCCTGCCTGCCTGCCTGCCTGCCTGCCTGCCTGCCTGCGAAATCCATACCGGATATCCCCACGGGACAGGATATCATGTGGAAAGCGCGCTCGAAACACTGTTTCGAGGCATATCGAGTTACGCCCAGACGGGCGTTGCGTTCACCCGCGCCGCGGCTCGGCGCCCCAGATGTCGCGGGCGTAGCCGAGCACGGTGTGGTCGCTGGAGAAGCGGCCCATCTCTGCCACGTTGAGGATCGCGCGGCGCGTCCACTCGGCCTGGTCGCGATAGACGGCCTCGACCCCGCGCTGGCACGCGGCGTAGCTCTTGAAGTCGGCGAGCACCAGGAAATGGTCGTTGTCCAGAAGCGACTCGACGATCGGCCGGAACCGCCCCGGCTCGTCGGGGCTGAACATCCCGCTCTGGATCGCGTCGAGCGCAGCGCGGATGCCCGGATCCGCCACGTACAGCTGCTTCGGATCGTAGCCGCCCTGCCGAAGTGCTTCGGCCGCCTCCGCCTCCAGGCCGAACAGGAACATGTTCTCTTCGCCGACCGCTTCCTTGATCTCGATGT
The DNA here is from genome assembly GCA_963826085.1 of uncultured delta proteobacterium. Taxonomy (GTDB): domain Bacteria; phylum Myxococcota_A; class Polyangia; order Polyangiales; family Polyangiaceae; genus CAWDXG01. The sequence goes on from CAWGVN010000004.1 coordinate 763,459, forward strand.
TCGCGCCGTCCAGCGTGCCCACCGTGAGCGCGCCATTGAGCGCGAACTTCATGTTTCCGGTGCCGGAGGCCTCGGTGCCGGCCGTCGAGATCTGCTCGGACACGTCGGTCGCCGGGATGATCTGCTCTGCCAAGGTGACGCCGTAGTTGGGCACGAACACCACGCGCAAACGGCCGCGAGTCGTCGGATCCGCGTTCACCGTTTCAGCAACGCCGTTGATCAGATGGATGATGCGCTTGGCCATGTCGTAGCCGGGCGCAGCCTTGCCACTGAACAGGAAAGTGCGGGGCAGCCGGTCCTCCGCACGGCGCGAGCGCAGGTTCAGATACAGACTGACGATGTGCAGCACGTTGAGCAGCTGGCGCTTGTATTCGTGCAGCCGCTTCACGTGCGAGTCGAGCAGGTAGGTCGGGTCGAGGTCGATGTCGTGATAGCGCTTGAGATGCGCCGCGAGCCGTTCCTTGTTGGCGTGCTTGACCGCCTGCCACTCGTGCTGGAGCTCCGGATCGTCGGCAAAGCGCGCGAGCTTCTGCAGCTGATCCAGATCCGTCACCCAGCCGTCGCCGATGCGGGAGGTGATGAGCCGGCTGAGCGCCGGGTTGCACTTGAAGAGCCAGCGCCGCGGCGTCACGCCGTTGGTCTGGTTGATGATCTTGTCGGGGTACAGCTCGTGGAACTCGTGGAAGATCTCCTTCTTCAGAAGCTCCGTGTGCAGCGCCGAGACACCGTTGACGCGGCGGCTGCCGACGATGGCGAGATGCGCCATGCGGACGCGCTTCTCCGTGCCCTCCTCGATCAGGCTGAGCCGCTGGGCTCGCCCCTCGTCGCCGGGATAGCGTCGCCGCACGTCCGCGAGGAAGCGCTGGTTGATGTCGTAGATGATCTGCAGGTGCCGCGGCAGAACGCGCTCCATCAGCCACACCGGCCAGCGCTCCAGCGCTTCGGGCAGGATGGTGTGGTTGGTGTAGGCAAAGCACCGCCGCGTTGTTTCCCAGGCCTTGTCCCAGTTGAAGCCGTGCACGTCGGTCAACAGCCGCATCATCTCGGCGATCGCCAGCGCCGGGTGCGTGTCGTTCAGCTGGAAGACGGCCTGATCGGTGAGGTTTTCCAGGTCCACGTTGCGTTCCAGGTGGCGCCGGAGGCAATCCTGGAGCGTGGCGGAAACGAGGAAGTACTCCTGCTTCAGCCTGAGCTCCTTGCCGGCGAGCAGGTTGTCGTTCGGATAGAGCACCCGGGTGATGTTCTCGGTGGCGCTCTTCTCCTCGACGGCCTTGATGTAGTCGCCACGGTTGAAGTACGAGAGCTCGAACTCGCGCGTAGCCTTCGCCGACCAGAGCCGCAGCGTGTTGACCATGCCGTTCTGGTAGCCGGGGACGGGGATGTCGTACGCCATGGCGTACACTTCCTGCGCGTCCACCCATTCGTGCACCATGCGCCCCGAGCTGCCGCTGTACTGGATCACGCGGCCCCCGAAGTTGACCGGATACAGCCGCTCGGGCCGTGCCACCTCCCAGGGGTTGCCGTAGCGCAGCCAGTTGTCCGGCTTCTCGAGCTGCGCGCCGCCGACGATGTCCTGGCGGAAGATGCCGTATTCGTAGCGGATGCCGTAGCCGATCGCGGCCAGACCGAGCGTGGCCATGGAATCGAGGAAACAGGCGGCGAGCCGCCCCAGACCGCCGTTGCCGAGCCCGGCGTCCTGCTCCTGGTGCTCGACCTCGGACAGATCCATGCCGAGATCTTCCAGCGCTTCGTGCGAGGCCTGCTTGATGTCGAGGCTCAGCATGCCGTCCTCGAGCAGCCGGCCGAGCAGATACTCCATCGACAGGTAGTAGACGCGCTTGGGGCGCTCCCGGATGTTGCGGCGCCAGGTGCGGGTCCAGCGGTCGAACATGCGGTCGCGCGCCGTGTGCGCGATGCTCATGAACTGATCCAGCTCCGTGGCCGCGCTCGGGTGCTTGCCCTGCGTGTGCTGGACGTGGTTCAGAAAGCTCTGCTGGATAGCGCCCGCGTCGAGCGGAAGCCCGGTCGGCGGGAGCGTGAGCCGGCGGTGGTCGGTCATGGCGCCCGGTTCTACGGGCAGACGGCCGGGAGCGCCAGAGGGATACTCCGTAGACCGGCCCCCGAACCGGCGCTCCCGCAAGTCCTCGATAACGCCGGGGTGTCAGCCCGCCGGGGGCTCGGGGAACAGACCCCGGACCGAAGGTCGGCGCGTCGCCGCGACGACCCAGGCGCGCACGCGGGGCGGCAGCTCCTGGAAGTCCAACCCGGCTTCCAGCGCGCGCAGCAGCATCGGCGGCGCGCTCAGCTCCGCCAGACTGAAGCGGCGACCGAACGCGAAGTCGCTCTCCGGGTCGAGCAGGCGTTCGGCATCGGACGCGATCGAGACCAGCGCGTCGTGGTGCCGAGCGCGCTCCGGATCGTCGACCGGAAGGCGCGCGTAGCCCGCGAGCGGCGCGGCCAGGCGCTGGTCGGCCAGATCGAACAAGAGCCGCGTGCGCGCGCGCAGCATCGGATCGTCCGGCATCAGCCGAGGCTCGGGATGAGTCTCCTCCAGGTACTCCATGATGACCCAGGATTCGTAGAGCTCGACACCGCCCGGTTCCTCGTAGGTCGGAACCTGTCCCTTCGGATTCAATCGCTGGAGATCGGCTTCATGGCGCTCCGGGTCGAAGCGCACCAGCTCGACTTCCAGCCCCTTCTCGGAGAGGTACGCGCGCAAGCGCCGGCAGAACGGACAGCGAGGACGGTGGATCACCCGGGGAATGGTGGGGGGCGGGAGGAATGCGGACATCGTGCTCTTGCGTAATCCGTCGTTTCGCCGTGGCAAGTCACCGCGCGCGATCGCCTGACAGGCGCTGGTCCAGGGGGTAGCATCCGCGCATGGTCGAGATACCTGCTGGTCGCATGTCTGGTCGAGCCCTTCGCGCCGTGGTTTCCGCCGCGCGTCACACCCCCGCTCGTCACGTCCTCAGCCGCGTGCTGCGCGCGCAGCTCGGCATCGACGCGGCGCGACGGCTCGGACCCGAAGCGCGCGGAGATCTGCCGGTCTCGCTGGTTCCGATCCGCGCGCGCTCCGATCACGCACGGAGCTCGGCGGAGCTCGGCATCCCCGGCCGCGCGGAGTGGCCGCGCACCACGGCGTCCTACGCCGCGGCGTTGCGCGAGGGACTGGTCCAACCCGAGCAGCTGATGGAGCGCGCCCTGTCCGGCGCGGAGCGCCTTGCCGCGAAAAGCCCCGGCGGCAGCGTGCTGCTCCACGTGGACCGCGAACGCGCGCGCGCCGCTGCGCGCGACGCAGCGACCCGGCTGAAGCGCGGCGAGCCGCTCGGCCCGCTCGACGGCGTGCCGATCGCCATCAAGGAAGAGGTGAACGTCTCCGGCATTCCGACGCGCGTCGGCACCAGCTGGATGCCGCCGGTGCCCGCCGCGGAGGACTGCACCGCCGTGGCCCGCCTGCGCGCGGCGGGCGCCGTCATCCTCGGCACCACGCCGATGACCGAGTACGGCTTGTCGCCGCTGGGCGGAAATCCGAACCGGGACATGCCGCGCAACGCCCACGATCCGGATCGCCTGCCCGGCGGCAGCTCGACCGGCTCCGGCGTCGCCGTGGCGAGCGGCGTAGCGCCGGTCGCGCTGGGCGCGGACGGCGGCGGCTCGGTGCGCATTCCGGCTTGCCTGAACGGCGTGTTCGGCCTCAAGCCGACCTACGGCCGCATCCCGGTCACCGGCGAGGGTCTGACGGGTGGCAGCTCGGTCGTGCACCTGGGCCCGCTCGGCGCGTCGACGCATGATCTTGCCGTCTTCACGCAGATCGCCGCGGGGGCCGACGGCCACGACGCCGCAGCCGAAGCCGCGCCGTCGTTCGCACGAGACGAGCTTTCGCGCGCGCTCGGGCGCGGCGTGCGCGGCCTGCGCATCGGCATCGACGAGGACGAGTGGAGCGCGGCGCGGGCGGATACTGCGCTGCCGGGACGCGAAGCGCTCGACGCGCTGGAGCGCGAGGGCGCGATCCTTGTTCCCGTGCGGATCAAGATGGCGAAGCACGCCGCGGCAATCGGCTACCTGACCATCGGCCTGGAGAGCTTCAGCGCCATGCTCGACGCCCGCCACGAGCACATGGACGAGCTCGGCCCCGACGTGCAGCTGCTCATGGCCGGCATGGAGACGTTCCGCGCCGACGACTATCTCGACGCGCAGCGGCTGCGCGCCGCGCTCCGGCGCGAAGTGGCCGAGGTTCTCGCCGGCGTCGACGTGCTGGCTCTGCCCACCACGGCCCGCGGCGCGCCGAAGGTGAGCGAGCAGGAAGCGCGCGACGGCTTCGTCGATCCCCCCGCCCTCGACGCCATGTGCCGTTTCGCCTTCCTCGGCAATCTGACGGGCCTACCCGCGGGCACCGCCCCCGTCGGCTTCGACAGCGAACGCATGCCCGTCGGCCTGCAGATCGTCGGCGACGCCTGGGACGAAGCCTGCGTGCTCGCAGTGCTCGCGCACCTCGAAAGAATCGGCCAGGCGCGCGTCACGAAGCCGGCGAGCTTCGTCGACCTGCTCGGCGACTGAGCCGCGTACCGCAGGACAGCCGCGTCCTGCCGTGCCCGCCGATGGCCGCCTTGGCGCACTGGCCGGTGGACAGGTTGCCTCGCTTCGTTGCGCGGCTCGGTGGCGCGTTGGCGGGCCGGCGCTCCCGTGCGCTCAACCGTCAGGCGGCGCTTCCGCGCCTGCATGAACCCGCGCCCGAAGTCGCGCTCCGCCGCCAGCGCATTGTGCGCGCGGCAACGCAGGCGGAGATTTTCTGCCGTCGCGGGCCCCCCGCGCGCGAACGGCACTTCGTGATGCAGCTCGAGCAGCGCCGTCTCGCGACAGCGCTGTCCTCTTTTGTCGACGAACGTGCAGCGCGCGCCATCGCGCTCGCGCACAGCGCGGCGGACCGCCGCAGGAATGCCGCGCCGGCGCGGGTTGTCGAAGCCACGCGGCTGCGAAGGGGCATCGTTGTCCGCACCGCGCCGGCGCGGGTCCGCATCGTTGTCGCCGCCGCGCCGGCGCGGGTCCGCATCGTTGCGGCTGGCGCGCTGGCCGAGGTCTTCGTCGTCCCCGCGCCGGCGCGGCGTGTCCGTCGCCGAGTACTTCTTCTTCTCGAGCACCGCGACCAGCTCGCGCAGCGCGCGCAGGTTCACTTCCTCGATCGAACGGTCCGGCACGGCGTGCGAAAGCAGATCGCAGGCCCGCTCCAGCAGCTCGACGTACTCCTGCGAGGCCGTGAACTGCACCTTGTAGCGCTGCGCGCCCCGCACCGGCGCGGCGCCCGCGTTCGCCAAGTCGCCGTCGCCCCGCGCCGGCGCGGCACCGTTCGCCAAGCCGTCGTCCACCCAATCCGCCGGCCTCGTCCCGACCGAAGCTCCCGCACGGGACTAAACGACGCCGCAAACTCTGCCCACGTCGCCGCGCGCGGCGTAGCGACCAGCGACGGCCCGAGCGGCTCGATCCGCGCCGGCACATCCGGCAGCGGATCCAGCTCGCGCACCAGCTTCGCGATCTCGCGCTTGGTCCGGAACCGCGCCCGCGCCAGCACCTGCTCGCGGTTGTCGTCCGTGAGGTGTGGCCCGAGCATGAGCAGCCCCGTCAGGTGCAGCTCCCCGCGGCCACGGCGTCGTACAGCGCCGGAAACCGCCGGCACAGCCCGGCCGGCATCGCGTCCCGTGGCGGCCTTGATGGCGATGGCCTGGCCCGGGCGTCCGCTCTTCTGCAGGGGGGCGAGCGCGTCGATGTCGTAGACGCGGCGTAGAAGCGTGGCCGAGTCGATGCGGGAGCTGGCGCTCCAAAGTGCGAAGGGTGTCGCACTCCGGCGCGTGACGGCGTTCCCGGGCGGACCCGGCGCTGGAAAAGGCCGGGCCGGGCCGGTACTCTTCCGGCGTGCAGTCCGCAGTCGTTCGCTTGCTTGTCGTCGGGTCCGTCGCAGCGCTGCTTTCGGCGGGCTGCGGCTCGAACACGGAAAAGGCCGGGTTCAAGTCGTCGGGTGACGCCTCGGCCGACGCCACGCCCGTCGCGACCGATGCGGGCATCCAGTGGCCGGATGCGGATTCTGACGCCCGATGCCGGTCCCGGTCCGCATCCCGGCTTCGAGGGCGGCGCGCCGCCACCGAAGCCTTTCACGTGCAGCGGCAAGACCGGCAAGTCGGGCGAGCGCACGCTAGGCCTGCAGTCCGGCGGGCTCCTGCGGACCAGCATCGTGCACGTGCCGGACTCGTACGACCCGACGAAGGGCACCATGCTGGTGCTGAACTTCCACGGCTTCAGCTCCGCCGGCTGGCAGGAAGCGCTGCTCACCCGCATGAGCAGCGCCGCGGACACGCGCGGGTTCATCGTCGCCTATCCGGAAGGCGTGGCAACAAGCTGGAACGCGGGCGATTGTTGCGGCACCGCGTGGACGGACAGCGTCGACGACATCGCGTTCACCAAGGCCCTGCTCGACAAGCTGGAGAGCGACTACTGCATCGATCCGAAGCGGGTCTACGCGACCGGCATGAGCAACGGCGGCTTCTTCTCGCACCGCATCGGTTGCGAGCTCGCCAATCGCTTTGCCGCAATCGCTCCCGTGGCCGGCGTGCTGGGGATCCCGCCGGACCAGTGCCATCCGTCGCGGCCGCTGCCGATCATCGACTTCCACGGCACCAGCGACCCGCTCGTTCCCTACGACGGCGGCACGCCGATCCTGCCGACGCTGGGCGCAGGGCTCGTCTTCCGCTCCGTAGCCGAGACGATGCACTTCTGGCAGCTGAACAACGGCTGCAGCGGCAGCACGAAGGTCATCTACAAGAACGGCGACGCGACCTGTCGGGAATGGCCGGATTGCCAGGGCGGCGCCAACACGATCGAGTGCACCATCGACGGAGGCGGTCACACCTGGCCCGGCGGGTTGCCGGTGCCGCCGCTCGGCAAGACCAGCACCGACATCGACGCGACCGCCACGATGCTGGACTTCTTCGAAGCGCATCCCATGCCGTAGGCGGCGGGAGACGTCCGCTGCGCGCGCACCGCTGTCAGGACGAGTGCAGGAACGACAGCTTGTCGCGGTAGCGATCCTGGATCGCGTTGTAGTCGTCCTGCGTCAGCCCGAGCGCGGTTGCGGTGTTGCGCAACAGCGTGACTTCGTCGAACGAGATGCTGCCGTCAGCCGCGGCGAGATCGACCAGCACGTCGAGCACCTCGAGCCTGAGGTCGCGGTCGGCCAGAGCACGCAGGTCGCGGGTGTAGTGCGGCGTCTGCGTCGTGGAGATCTCGACCACGTTCTCCTGCAGCGCGCTCAGGATGGCGGCCACTCCCGACGCTTCGAGTCCGTTGACGCGGGCGAGCTCGGCCCGGACCCGCCTTTCTTCCGCGGCCGACCATTCGCGGTCGGCATAGGCGACGGTCGCGAGAAGCCCTGCGATAGCGGTCACGATGTGCACCGTGTCCTCGTCCGCGCCCTGGAGGTGGGTGCGCACCGTGTCGATCAGCTGCGCGGCGCCGCTCGGGCTGGCGGCGGTCGCGTCCCTTCGTCGTCCAAAGAAACCAACCACTGTGCGGTCACTATAGCGCCTGGGACGGGCGTGCACGGACTCGATCCGGGCCCGGGGGCCAAAATCCACGCGCGCGGAGCATGCTGCGATCCGAACCTTCGGCGAGACGGTGCTCCCGCACTTCGGCTGATCAGCCCCGGACGGGTCGCTTGCTGCGGCCCTTCTTCTTCTTCTTGCTGGACCCCGCGCGCCGCGTCGGGGTGCCGCCGCCCTGGCCGCCGGGTGACCGCAGCGCTTCTTCCAGGCGCTGCCGCAGTGTCGAGGCGCGTTCCCTGCGGGCGCCGATGCTCCCCTCGATCTCCAGGTTGGCCTCCACGTCGTCGGCCATCTCGTCGGCTGCCAGCCGCCCCACCTCCGCCAGCCGGTCGCCCAGGCGCTCGCTCAGCCGCTCGCGCGCCGCTTCGCGGATCAGATCCAGCGCGACGTCCCTGGCGATGTTCTGCGCCATACCGAGCAGCATCTGGCTGATCTCCAGGTCGAGGAACTCGCTGCCTTCAGGACCGTGCGCCCCGTGATCGTGGTCGTGGTCGTGGTGATGGTGGTGGTCGTGACCGTGATCGTGGTGGTGGTGGTGGTCATGCCCGTCGTCGCGGTGTCCGTCGTATCCCATTGTCGGCCTCCGTCGCCGTCAGGCTAACGCTGCGGCGGCGCGCTGGCCAGGGCGATAGACGCCATGCCCGGGAAGCGCCAGTATGACGTTATGTCGGGTGCGGGAGCCCGATGTGGATGGCATATGCAACGCCTTCGTGTCGCAACTCTGAACATCTGGAACAAGTCCGGCCCCTGGCCGAAGCGTCTCGAGCTGATCCGCCGCGAGCTCGAAGCGCTGGACCCCGACCTGATGGGGCTGCAGGAAGTGCTGCGGCTCGTTCCGGCAGGCGGAGCGCCGGGGCCCGATACCGATCAGGCCAGCGAGATCGCCGAGGGCCTCGGCTACGAGATCGCTTTCGGCCGCGCCAGCGACTACGGCGGCGGGCTCGCTTTCGGCAATGCGCTGCTGAGTCGCTTTCCGATCCTCGAGCAGGCGGTGGAGCCGCTACCCGACCTGGACAGCGGCGAGAGCCGCTCGATGCTCTCGGTGCGCGTCGAGACGCCGGCCGGCGTCTTGCCGGTATTCGTCACGCATCTGAACTGGAAGCTCCACCACGGCCACGTGCGCGTACGGCAGGTCCGCCATATCGTCGAGCGCATCTTCGAGCGCGCCCCGCTCGACGAGAGCTGCCTGCCGCCGGTGCTGATGGGGGACTTCAACGCCGAGCCCGCATCGGACGAGATCCGGCATCTGGTCGGGCTCGCCACGGTGGACGAAAAGAGCGTCTTCTTCGCCGACGCCTGGCGCTGGGGCGGCGACGGCAGCTCCGGCTACACGTTCGATCGCCGCAATTCCTTCGCTGCCATCTCGCACGAACCCCCGCGCCGCATCGACTACATCTTCGTGCGCGGGCCTGATCGCAAGCTCCGCGGCGAGCCGCTCGCAACGCGGATCTGCTTTGCCGAACCGGGCGCTTTCGACGGACGCGAAGTGTGGCCGTCGGATCACTTCGGCCTGGTGACCGAGCTGTCCGTCGAGCCGCGCGAGAGACCATGACCGGAGCGCTGCCCTGGCTCGCGCACATCGCGGGCGCGCCGCCCGTTGCCGTGCGTGCCGGCAGCATCGAGGAGTTCTGGGCCAAGAACTGGCGTGATCGGCTCCCGGTGACTAGGTTCCCCTGGGGCCCGCGGGCCCGGGACAGCAAGCTACGAGAGGACAGTATGAAGCACGTCGTTCCCCACGACCTCGGTCAGGAAAAGGCAAAGCAGGTCGCGCAGGCCGCGTTCGAGAGCTACAGAGAGCGCTTTGCAAGATACAACCCAACGGCAAAGTGGAACGACCAGCACGCCGACATCTCGTTCAGCGTCAAGGGCTTCAGTCTGAGGGGCAGCCTCGACGTGAACCCGAAGAACATCGAGATGGAGCTGGACGTGCCGTTCGTGCTCAAGCCGTTCAAGGGCAAGGCGCTCGGCGTGATCGAGGAAGAGATCAACAAGTGGAAGGCCAAGGCGAAGGCCGGAGAGCTGTAGCTCGCCGATTGCGCGTGCGGGCGAACGGCTCGCCCCGGACCAGCGGCGACAGGCGGCCATCTCCAACGTCCGGTCGTCGGCTGCAATCAGCCGGCGCCGGCGTCGGAGGCGCCACCCGAGCCGGAGGCGCCACCCGTTCCAGCTGCGCCGCCCGAACCAGACGAGCCAGCCGCGCCACCTGCGCCTGACGTTCCGCCGGCACCTCCCGCGCCGCCGGTTCCAGCTGCGCCGCCGGTTCCAGCTGCGCCGCCGGTTCCAGCTGCGCCGCCGGTTCCAGCTGCGCCGCCGGTTCCAGCTGCGCCGCCGGTTCCAGCTGCGCCGCCGGTTCCTGCTGCGCCGCCGGTTCCAGCTGCGCCGCCGGTTCCAGCTGCGCCGCCCGATCCTGCTGCACCGGACGAGCCGCCTGCACCCGACGCGCCGCCTGCACCCGATGTGCCGCCCGCACCCGCACTGCCGTCCACGCCGCCCGCACCCGCACTGCCGTCCACGCCGCCCGCACCCGCACTGGCTTCGGATTCGATCGACGCGTCGCCGCCATCGGTACCCGCCTGACCACCGGTAACATCCTGCTGCGCGTCGGGGTGGGAATACGTCCCCCCGGTGCCGCCCGTCGAGTCGTTCAGTTTCGGTGGGTGCTTCGGGCTGGAACACGCGGACCCCAGCGCGGCACCCGCAAGAACGAAAGCAAAGGCAGCAGTCAACCGTCGCACAAGCATCGAATACTCCGCATCTGGAGCCTGGGCGGCTCCACCGGACAGGATACCACGGGACCGATAGCCGGGAAGGGCGGAATCCTGGCGTTTCCGGGCGGAAATCGCGTTGTGCAACGCTGCTACAATGCCGCGGAGATGCGACGGAGCGAGCGTACGGACCGGGTCAACGGCATCCGCATCCACTCGGTGGTGCACGGCGAGGGGCCAACGGTGCTGCTGCTCCACGGATTCCCGGAGACGCACCGCTCCTGGGATCTCAGTGTCCCGGCGCTCGCGCGGGCCGGATACCGCACGGTCACGCCGGACCTTCGCGGTTATGGGCTCAGCGATCGCCCCCGGAGCGGCTACGATCTGGACACGCTGTCGGACGACGTCGCCGGCCTCGTCGATGCGCTCGGCGGCGACCCCGTCGCGCTCGTCGGGCACGACTGGGGCGGCGCCATCGCCTGGCACACCGCCAGCCGCTATGCGGAGCGGCTGCGAGAGCTGATCGTGATCGACTGCCCGCACCCGGCACTGATGGCGAGGGCGATGCGCAGCAATCCGCGCCAACGCTGGCGCAGCTGGTACATGTTCTTCTTCCAGCTGCCGGCTCTGCCGGAGCTGTGGCTCGCTGCAAACGGCGGGCGGAACCTCTCGCGCATGTTCCGTGCGCGCTCTCCCGGCGCCGCCGCGGTACCCCGCGAGCTGCTTGAAGAGCAGACCCGTCAACTTCTCGGGCGGGACGGCCTCCGCGGTCCCCTCGCCTACTACCGGACGATGTTCAGAAGCTCGTTCGTGCCGATGCTCACGGGTCGCGTCGACGACGGATACGCTCCGATCAAGCTCCCGGTCACCGTGATCTGGGGAGAGGACGACAGCTGCCTCGGCACCGAGCTCATCGACGGCACGGAGCGCTTTGCGCCGGCGCTGACGGTGCACCGGGTCCCGGGCGCGGGCCATTTCGTGCACCAGGAGCGCCCCGACGTGGTGAACGCACTGCTGCTCGAGGCCCTCGCCTAGCCAAGAGCCTGGTCCTCGCGTAGATCGAGCGCATGTCGCCCGAGCCCGGAAGCCGCATGCGCTTCCTCAAGCAGTCCGAGATCCGCAGGATGACGCTGGAGTGCACGCGCGTCGGCGGGGTGAACCTGTCGCAGGGCGTGTGCGACACGCCAGTGCCGCCCGAGGTGCGCCGCGCCGCGCAGGCCGCCATCGACGAAGGCGTCAACACGTACACGCGCTACGACGGGCTCGCCGAGCTCCGCGCGCAGCTCGCCGCGAAGCTCGAACGGTACAACGGGCTGGAGTACGACCCAGAGCAGAGCATCGTGGTGACGAGCGGCGCCACGGGCGCGTTCTACGGCGCGTGCCTGGGCCTGTTCGATCCGGGCGACGAGGCGATCCTGTTCGCGCCCTACTACGGCTACCACGTCGACACGCTGAAGGCGCTCTCGGTCGAGCCGAGGTTCGTGACGCTGGACCCGCCGGACTGGAAGTTCACGCGCGCGGCTCTGGAAGCCGCAGCGAGCGAGCGCACGCGCGCCATCGTGATCAACACGCCGTCCAATCCCTCCGGCAAGGTGTTCAGCCGGGACGAGCTCGAGGTCATCGCCGCTTTTGCGATCGAGCGCGACCTGTTCGTGATCACGGACGAGATCTACGAGCACTTCCTGTACGACGGGCACGTGCACACGAGCCCCGCCGCGCTTCCGGGCATGGCCGAGCGCACCATCACCATCAGCGGGCTGAGCAAGACGTTCTCGATCACGGGCTGGCGCATCGGCTTTTCCGCGAGCCCTCCGCGCATCGCGCGCATGCTGGGCACGATCAACGATCTGGTGTACGTGTGCGCGCCTGCGCCGCTGCAGCTGGGCGTGGCCCGCGGCCTGGAAGTGCTCGGCCCGGTGTTCTACGAAGCGCTCGTGGCCGAGTACACGCTCAAGCGCGATCGCATCTGCGGCGCGCTCGACCGCGCCGGCATCACGCCCTACGTACCCGAGGGCGCTTACTACGTGCTCGCCGACACCTCGAAGCTGCCCGGCAGGGACAGCAAGGAGCGCGCGATGCACCTGCTGGAGGCAGCGGGCGTGGCCAGCGTCCCGGGCGAGGCCTTCTACCCCGACGGCAAGGGCAAGACGCTGGCGCGCTTCTGCTTCGCCAAGACCGACGAGGCCCTCGACGAAGCATGCCGGCGCCTGGAACGGCTCAAGTAGTTACGAAACCGGAGACGACGGCCATGTCCGACGCGCTATTCGACGAATCGCACGAGATGTACCGCAAAGCGTGCTTGCGCTTCGCCAAGGAGCGCATCGCCCCGCACGCGGTCGAGTGGGAAGAAGCCTGCAGCTTCCCGCGCGAGCTCTACCGCGAGGCGGCAGAAGCCGGGATCCTCGGTGTGAGCTTCCCGGAGGAGTACGGCGGCGGCGGCGGCGACGTGCTGCACAGCGTGATCACCATCGAGGCGCTGCTCACCGGCGGCTCCACCGGCGTGATGGTCGGGCTCGGCTCGCTCGGCATCGCGCTGCCGCCGGTGTTCATCCTGGGCAGCGAGGAACAGAAGCGCCGCTTCGTCCCGGCGGTGCTGGCGGGCGAGAAGATCGCCGCGCTGGCCATCACCGAGCCCGGCACGGGCAGCGACGTGGCGGGCATCCGCACGCGCGCCGTGCGCGACGGCGATCACTACGTGCTCAGCGGCTCGAAGCTCTTCATCACCAGCGGCGTGCGCGCCGATCTGGTGACGGTGCTGGCGCGCACCGGCGACGACCCGCACGGGGGTCTGACGTTCTTCGTGGTCGAGCGCGACATGCCCGGATTCAGCGTCTCGCGCGCATTGAAGAAGACCGGCTGGTGGGCGAGCGACACGGCGGAGCTCGCCTTCGACGAGGTGCGCGTGCCGGTGGAAAACCGCCTGGGAGAGGAAGGCTCCGGCTTCGTCGCGCTGATGAAGAACTTCCAGAACGAACGGCTCGCGCTCGCGGTCTACGGCCACGCGACCGCACAGATCGCCCTCGAGGATGCCATCGCCTATTCGAAAGAGCGCCAGGCCTTCGGCCGTCCGCTGGTCGGCTTCCAGGTCACGCGCCACAAGCTCGCGGCCATGGCGACCCGGGTCGCCGCCGCGCGCGCCTTCAACTACAGCGTGGCGCGCCGCGTCGCCGCCGGCGAATACCTGGTCGGCGAGGTCAGCATGGCCAAGAACTTCTCGAGCCAAGTCGCGCAGGAGGTCTGCTACGACGCCGTGCAGATCTTCGGCGGCATGGGCTACATGCGCGAAACCCGCGTGGAACGGCTGGCCCGCGACGCGCGGCTCCTACCCATCGGCGGCGGCACCAGCGAGGTCATGAACGAGATCATCGCCAAGAGCCTGGGGCTCTGAGCGCCCTCCACGCCTCCCAGGTTTCACGTCGTGTCTACGACCCGGAAACGCGCCGGTCACATGCGGTCGCTAGCCTGGGCAGCATGATCACGACGGAAGTCGCGTTCCGCGGTTCCCCCCAGGGCATCCTGTCCCGGCTCGAAGTCCGGTCGAGCGGGCCCAACCTGATGTCTGCGCTCCGGCAGGCGCTGTTCGACCTGCGCGTGCAGATGGTGCGAGCGACCAGCTGGTCCGAGGGCGAGCAGCAGCTCGCCGAGCTCGACGTGGTGGAGTTCGACGGGGCGCCGCTCCGCCCGCTGCGGCGCCTCCAGGTCCAGGCCGAGCTTTCCGCGCTCCTGACCGCGCGCATCCAGCCGCGACCGGCCCTCGCCTCGCCCGCCCGGCGGGGATGGCGGCGTGGCTTCCGCCGCGGCGCAGCCCCGTCTGTCGCGGATTCACGAGTTTCGTGGTAGCCACCGGCCAGTCACCGGTGTGTCACATCGCGACCGCAATCTCGCCGCGGTTGCATGCAAGCGCCCTCGCGAATCGTCCGCTTTCCAGCACCGGCTGCCCGGAGAAGCTCTTTGAAGCTGGCAGCAATCGACATCGGCTCGAACTCCGTGCACATGATCATCGTGGGCACGCACGGGGAGCACTCCTTCGAGGTCATCGACCGGGAGAAGGAGATGGTGTTCCTCGGACGCAGCGTGTTCGAACACGGGCGCCTGACGGACCAGGCTTTCGCCGCCGGGCTTGAAGCGATCTCGAAGTTCCACAAGCTCGCGCAACGCCACGGAGTCGAGGAGGTCCGCGCGGTCGCCACCTCCGCGGTCCGCGAAGCGGAGAACGGCGGCGAATTCCTGTACGCGGTCGCCGACCAGATCGGCATCGTGCCGCAGGTCATCTCCGGCACGGAGGAGGCCCACTACATCTATCTCGCCGTCCGCAACGCCATCGACCTATCCAACCGGACGGCGCTGGTGTTCGACGTGGGCGGCGGCAGCGTCGAGACCATCGTCGGCGACGCGCGGACGCTCACGAGCGGCCAGAGCCTGAAGCTCGGCGTGCAGCGGCTGCGCGCCGAGTACGGCGGCGGCGCCCCGCTGTCCAAGCGGCAGAAGAAGTCGCTCGAGTCGCACATCCGCGAGGTGGCGGGCCCCGCCATCGAACAGGCAAGGAAACAGGGCTTCGATCTCGTCGTCGGGACTTCCGGCACGATCATCGCGCTGGGGCAGGCCGTGCACCGGTCGCGCGGGGGCGAGCCGTGGACCACGCCGACCGGGCAGGTGATCGAGCTCGCCGATCTGCGCGACCTCACCGAGCGGCTGATCGCCATGCCGGCTGCCGAGCGCGCGAACTTCGGCGGCGTGGACACGCGCCGCGCCGACACCATCCACGTCGGCGGCGTGCTGTTCTGCAACCTGCTCGAGCTTGCCGGAGTCGAGAGCATCACGCTGTGCGACTCGTCGCTGCGTGAAGGCGTGGTGCTCGACTACCTCGACCACGCCGCCGAGGACATCCGCTCCTACGAGGTGGTCAGCGACATCCGCCGGCACAGCGTGCTGGACATGGCGCGCCGCGCGGGCCAGACCGGCCCGCACCCCGAGCGCGTCGCGCGCCTCTCGCTCGAGCTGTTCGACCAGACGCGGGACATCCATCGCCTCGGCAGCACCGACCGCGCGCTGCTCGAGTACGCCGCCATCCTGCACGACGTGGGGCAGCACATCGGCTACGAGCGTCACGAGCAGCACGCCGCCTACATCATCAGGAACGGTGAGCTGCGCGGCTTCAGCGAGCAGGAGCGCGAGGTTCTGGCACTGCTCGCGCGCTATCACAGGAAAGCGCGGCCCAAGCGCCGCGACGCCGAGTACGCGGCGCTGCCTCGGCGCTGGCGCCGGGCAATTCGCGTTCTTTCCGGCATCCTGCGGGTCGCCGACGGCCTCGACCGGAGCCACCACCAGCTCGTGCGCGGCGTCACGGTCGACCGGCAAGGCGAGACGCTCACGCTCAAGGTGCAGACCACCGGCGACAGCGAGCTCGAGGTCTGGGGCGCGCGCCGCAAATCGAAGCTGCTGGCGCGCGCGCTGGGCGTGAAGCTCCGCATCGTGGTGGAGCCGGTCGCGTCCATGGCGCTGGAAAGCGCCTGACCACACGGATGGGGCTTCCCCTGCTACCCGCGGCTGACTAGGTTCTCGTCCCCTATGATTGGCGTCGACTTCGGTGGGACCCATATCAAAGCCGGTCTGGTGGAACCGGACGGCACGCTCGTCCGTTCCGAGCTCATCGACACGCACGCGGGCGCGCCACCCGCCCAGTTGTTCGATGCCATCGCCGATGTCGTGCGCTCGCTCGACGACAAGCCCGCGAGCGTCGGCCTGGCCATCCCGGGCGAGGTCGATCCGGACGGCGTCTGCTGGCGGCTGCCCAACGTGCCCGGTTTCAAGGGGGTGCGCATCGCCGACGAGCTGTCGCGCCGGCTGGGTTGCCCCGTGTCGGTGGAGAACGACGCCACCACGGCCGCGCTGGGCGAGCTCCTGTTCGGCCACGGCCGCGAGCACCCGAGCTTCCTCCTGGTCACGCTCGGCACCGGCATCGGCGGTGGACTGGCCGTCTCGGGAAAGCTCCGCCGCGGCGCGCACGGCTTCGCCGGCGAGATCGGCCATCTGCGCATCGACACCTCGGACGGCGCGTGGCCGTGCGGCTGCGGCAAGCACGGCTGCATGGAGGCGTACGCGGGCACGCAGGGGCTGCTGCGCCGGTATGCGGAGCTTGGCCACGATGCGAACAGCATCCACCCCATCGCCGACGCGGCGCACGGCGGGCAGGACGCGGCGCGCGACGTGTTTTCCGGCATGGGGCTCGCACTCGCACGCGGGCTGTCGTTGATCCAGAACGTGCTCGACCTCGATGCGCTGGTCTTTTCCGGTGGCATTTCCGCCTCGTTCGACCTGATCGAGCCGAGCCTGCGCTCGGAGCTCGAGGCGCGTGTCTTCGCGCCACCGCTCGCGACGCTGCCGCTGCTGGTCAGCAAGGTGGGCGAGCACGCCGGCGTGATCGGCGCCGCGCATCTGCCGATCACGGATCGCTGACGACGGCACGACCGCGATTTTGCGCCGCCAGGCAAGCCATTGCCCGGACGCAGAGGAGCCGGACACGAAGACAGACCGACGTGCTAGACTTGCGGGTCCGGGAGCGACGTGAAGCTGATGTCCAGAAGGCAACCTCTAGCTCTGTTCGGCGCCACCCTTCTCGTAGCCGTGGGCTGCTCGTCGGGCGACAGCGGCACGACTGCAACTGCCAAGGACGGCGGTGGCGGCAGCTCGCAAGGCGGCGCGGCAGGCTACGAAGCCGGGCCCTGGGCGGACGGCGCGGCTGGCCTCGATGCCGGCCCGGACGCAAGCGGCGGCGTCAGTGGAACGGCCAACGGCGGCACCGCTGGCACGGGTGGAAGCAGCGCGGGCAGCGGCGGCGCCGGCGGGAGCACGAGCCCGCCGCCCAAGTGCGGCGCCAACGCCAAGGTCGGCGACTACTGCGGCGGCGACAAGGTGTTGAACGCCGACAAGAACACGCTCTACCACTGCAACGGCCCCGGCGCGCCAACCAGCGCGAAGAAATGCTCGAACGGCTGCGTCGTGGCGGCCGCCGGATACGACGACTACTGCAAGCTGCCCGTCAGCAAGAAGAGCTATCGCCTGCCCTGGACACACGGCGTCACGATGAAGCTGACGCAGGACTGCAACGACCCATGTTGCAACGATCACGTCGGCGCCGACGAGTACGCCTGGGACTGGGCGAACGGCGGCAACTTCGTGGTGCGCGCCGCCCGGGGCGGCACCATCACGCACATGAAGCTGTCGAGCTCCACGGGCGGCAGCGATCCCAGCAACAGCCACTACGTGAACATGATCGTCGTCGACCACGGCGATGGCACGCAGGCCATCTACATGCACCTGAGGCACAACTCCGCGAAGGCCGGCATCACCTGCGGCGCGACCGTCACGCGGGGCCAGGCGCTGGCCGTGTCCGGCACGACCGGGCATTCCACCGCCGTCCATCTGCACTTCCAGGTGAGCAAGGTGCACCCGGGCGTGGCCACCTGCGAGTGCGGCAAGGACGGCCTGCAGTGCGCGGCGAACTGGAACCCCTTCCCGAACGTCTGGGTCAGCTCGACGTACCCCACCGTGCCTATCTCCTTCGAGGAATGGCCGGCTGCGTCGAAGTGCGCCCACCGGCGCATCACGATGCCCCAGTCGCTGAACTGAGCCGGCGCGACTGCCGGCTCGGACCCGGGTTCGACGCGGTGGGCACCCCGAGGCCGCTCAGGGTACGACCGCGATCTTGCCCCAGCTCTTGCGGCTGCCGAGCGCGGCTAGCGCTTCGCCCGTCTTCTCCAGCGGATAAGTGTTCCACACCAGCGGCTTGATCTTCCCCGCTTCCACCAGCTCGAACAGTGCGCGCTGCGTCTCGGCGACCTGGTCCGGCGCGTGCTGCACCATCATGCCGTAGAAGAGGCCGATCACGGCGATGTGCTTGAGCAAGATGCGGTTGGCCTTGATCTCCGGGATCTTCCCGCCGGCAAAGCCGACCACGACGAGCCGCCCGTCCCAGGCGATACAGCGCGTGCAGCCATCGAACACGGCGCCGCCCACGTTCTCGATGATCACGTCCGCGCCGCGGCCGCCGGTCTCCCGCTTCACGGCGTCGACCCAGTTTTCCAACTTGTAGTCGATCGCCACGTCGGCGCCGGCCTTCCTCACCACATCGAGCTTCTCGTCGCCGCCCGCCAGGGCGATCACGCGCGCGCCGAGCGCCTTGGCGACCTGCACCGTGGCTAGCCCCACGCCGCCCGCCGCTGCGGTGACCAGCACCGTCTCGCCCGCGCGAAGCCGCGCGCGGTGCACGAGCGCCGCGTGCGCGGTCGGGTACACAACGGGGAACACCGCCGCCTCCTCGAAGCTCATCTGCTCCGGAATGCGCTGCACGGTCTGCACGGGCGCGCTGGCCTTTTCCGCGAAGCCACCGTAGAGCAGCGTCGCCAGCACGCGGTCGCCCGGCTTCACGCTGTCGACCCCCTCGCCCACCGCCTCGACCACGCCGGCCACCTCCGCTCCCGGCGTGAACGGAAAGGGCGGCTTCATCTGGTACTTGCCCTGCACCATCAGGATGTCGGCGAAGTTGCAGCCCGCCGCCTTCACCTGGATGCCGACCATCCCGGCCCCGACGTCCGGATCGGGCGCCTCGCCCACTGCGAGCTCCGCGGGACTGTCGACCCAGTGGTCAACCACGATCGCTTTCATGGGAGCGGAGGCTAGCACGCGGCTTGCGACGTCGCGGCCCCTCGCGTGACGATGGGGCAACACGAAGGGCCGAAGAACCGAAGGGTTTCTGGTTCGAGCATTCAGCAGCAGAGCTCGTCGCGTCCAGAGGGCTGCACGCGTCCCGGCGGCGTGTGGAGTCGACGCAACGCCAACGAACATTCTTTGCGGCTCCCCCAGGCCCTTCGGCCCTTCGTGTTCAATCCCAAGAGCCGGCTACTTGTCGTGCAGCATCTCCCAGATCTGCGCGGACAGGCCGGGCTGATCGTCGGGTTCGGAGAAGTCCCAGCCCTGGGCCTGGGCCTCCAGCGCGTGCGCCGAACCGGCCGCGTTGCAGCTGAGGTCGGTGTAGATGCGCGGCTGGTACTTGAACGGCGTGTAGTCCGGGGTCGACGTGAACAGATCGAACGGCAGTTCCGCGTTCGCGGTGGTCTGGTTGTTGTACGGAATGCCGAAGATATGCGCGAACAGCTTGTGCAGCGACTGCACGTCGATATGCGTTCCGCTCACGTAGCCGCGCTTCACCCACGGCGAGGCAAACACGGCGATCGACCGGTGCGCGTCGACGTGGTCGGCGCCGTCCTGCGGGTCGTCCTCGATGACCACGATGAGCGTGCTCTTCCACATCGGGCTGTGCGAAATCGCGTCCACGATCATGCCCGTTGCCTCGTCGTTGACCGAAACCATCAGACCCGGGTTCGGCGCGCCGGCCTTGCCGCCGAGCGTGTGGTCGTTCACCAGCCACACGTAGGTGAAAGGCTTCATGTCGCAGAGCAGCCGCGCGCGCCCGGCGATGTAGCAGGCGCTCTTGGTGTCCGGCGTGGTGCCGCCGGTCGAAACGAAGCCGAAGCCGGGGTCGAGCTTGGCGCCGCTCAAGAGCTCGCCCATGTTGTCGAACTCGATCTTGTTCTTCCCGAGCCAGTCGAAGATGCCGCCCTCTTCCGGCATCGTGTCCGCGCTCACGCCCTGCTTGGGAATGGGACCGCGCGTGCCGCGCCCCCAGGTCGACAGCCAGGTGCGCTCCGTGTAGTCGCTGCTGCGACCGAAAACGGTCCAGAAGTGACCCTGTATGGACTGCTCGGCGTCCTCGTAGAAGTTGTCGCCTTGAGAAAATTCTCCGGCAATCTTGCGGATATTGGCCCAGATCTGCGTCATCTTGCCCGGCGCCAGCACCAGCTTCGGGTCGCCGTTTACGCCCTGCACGTCGCCCATGATGCCGTCGAAGGACTTGTTCTCGCGCACGATGAACACGACGTGCTGGATCTGCTTCGACGGCCCCTCGGTGTTGGTGCGCGGGATCGGAAAGTCGTAGTCGGCGCCGCCCGGGCACTTCACGTCGGGCTGTCCCGCGAGCTGGTCGACCGCGTCGGCCGTCTCCCACTTCTTGGTCTCGGCGGTGAGCGTCGCGGCGTCGAGCTGGGTCACGAGCTGGGCGCTGCCCTTCATCTCCCACGCGCCGAGTCCGTGCGAGATGGTCTGCGGCGGAAGCGTCGGCCCGGTCCCATGACCGCGGCCGTTCAGGATCAGGAGCGAGCCAGCGCCTGGCGAGCCGGCTTGCACGTCCGCGGCCACCACCGCGGTCGGCCACCACGCCGTGGGCAGCACGCCCAGTGGCGTGAAGGTCGGCGCCGCGCCGGTACCCGAGCCCGGCTTCACGTCGAAAGCCGCCACGCCGTTCCGCGACGCGAGCGCGACGTACAGCCTTCCAGAAGCCGGGTCGTACGACAGCGCGCTCGGCGAGCTGCCGGGCAGCTTGGCGTTCGCGTCCACGGGCACGGTATCGACCACCTGCGCCTTGACGCGGTCGACGACGCTCAGCGTGTCCGACAGCGAGTTGGCGACGACCAGGAACGACGGCGGAATGAACGCGATCTGCTCCGGCTGCTTGCCCGTCGGAATGCTGCGGACCTTCGGAGCCGACGGATCCGTCACGTCCACCTCGAACAGCGTCTCGCCGTTCCAGGCCGTCACGTACACGACGTCGCTGGACGCCGGATCGAAGCGCGTGTCGAGCAGATCGCGCCCAGCGCCACCCAGATCGACCACGGCCAGCTGCTTGCCGTAGTCCGCCGCGGCCAGGCTGTAGAGCAGCAGATCCTGGGCTTTGACCTGCGCCACGGCCAGCTTGGAGCCGTCCGGCGAGATCGCGATGCCGGAGGGGAACACGTCGCCCGGCTTGGCGTTCTCGACCGGGATATCGCGCGACGTGTCGGCCGCCAGCGCGCCGGTCGTGGTGTCCAGACTGAAGGCGCGGATGACCGAATCGGGCGCGCCGCTGGCCGCGTACAGCGTGCCGTCCTGCGCGAGCGCCAGGCCGTAGTTGAGCGAGTCGGGGCTCTTGAACGCGATCTCGGAGACCACGGGGTTCTGCCCGGCCGCGAGCTTCTGGGTGTCGAGGATGCGCAGCGCGTGATCGGCGTAGCCGTTGTCGCTGACGGCAACGAAGGTGGTGTCCGGGATCCACAGCGCGGATGCCGGGAACGTTCCCTGGAGCTGGTCCTGATCGAGCAGCACGTCCGTACCGGCAGGTGTGAGCCGCCGTCCATCGGGCAGCACGACCGGCTTCGCGCTGATGTCGGTCTTCGCCGCCGCAGCGCCGCTGGCCTCGGTCGCGGTGCACTGGCCTTGCACCGGCTTGGGGTACTTCCCGTCCCACTTGCCGCAAGCGCTATCCGAGCAATCGTGCGGCAGCTTCGACCACGAACCCATCGCCGGACACGTCCACGGCTTGCTCGCCTCGTCGCACGCGCTGCAGGACAGCACGCAGGAGCCGGAAAAATCCGGCAGCGCGGCCGCGGCCTTGTCGGCGCTGCAGATACCGGGGCCGTGCCCGCCGCCGCCCTTGTCGCCACTGCTGCAGGCAAGAGCCAGCACCATGGCTGCCACGACCCCACCCAGCACACCCTGGATCCTCGGCATTGGCCCATTCTACGCGCTCCTGGCCCGTGCAGGACGACGCTCGACAAATTGCATTGATCCCGGCAGCCGGGACCAAGTAGCGATCGTCAGCATGAAAGCCATTGTTGTCAGCGAGCCCGGGGGCCCCGACAAGCTGGAGCTCGCCGACGTGCCCGATCCGGTACCCGCCGAGGGCGAGGTGCTGCTCGACGTCAAGGCCACGGCGCTGAACCGCGCCGACCTCCTGCAGCGACGCGGCATGTACCCACCGCCGAAGGGCGCCAGCGAGATCCTCGGCCTCGAGTGCGCGGGCGTGGTCGCAGAGCTCGGCCCCGGTGCGAGCGGCGTAAAGCCAGGCGACCGCGTGATGGCGCTGTTGCCCGGTGGCGGCTACGCGGGCCGCGTCGCCGTGCCCGCGCAGATGGCCGTGCCCATCCCGGACAACCTCTCGTTCACCGAGGCCGCCGCCATTCCCGAAGCGTTTCTCACCGCGCGCGAGGCGCTCTTCACGCTTGGGAAGCTCGAGCCGGAAAGCTTCGTGCTGATCCACGCCGCGGCGGGCGGCGTCGGTTCCGCGGCGGTACAACTCGCCCACCAACACGGCGCCCGCGTGCTCGCTACGGCCGGCAGCGACGAGAAGCTCGCCCGCGTCAAGGAGCTCGGCGCCGACACGCCCATCAACTACAAGTCACAGAATTTCGTCGCCGCAGCCAAGGAAGCTACGGGCGGGCATGGCGTCGACGTGGTGCTCGACTTCATCGGCGGCAGCTACTGGGACAAGCACGCAGCGTGCATGGCGGTCGGCGGCCGCTGCGTCGTGATCGGCGTGCTGGGCGGGCCGACTGCCAATGTGAACCTGGCGCAGCTTCTGATGCGCCGCTACCAGATTCTCGGCCTGGTCATGCGCTCGCGTCCGGTCGCCGACAAGATCGCCATCACGGAGGCCTTCGTGCGCGATTCGCTGCCGCTGTTTTCCGACGGCCGCTTGAAGCCCGTGATCGACAGCGTCCGCCCCCTCTCCCACGCCCGCGAAGCGCACGAGCGCATGGAGCTGAACCAGAACATCGGCAAGATCGTGCTGGAGGTCGCCGAGTAGCGCTCAGATGCGAAGGCGCCGCTGGAGCAGCGACGAGCAGATCGCGTATGCCGCGACGACGATGAACAGCATGGCGCCCGCATGCCAGGCCATGGCGACGCTGGGTGTGCCGCGCACGAGTGCGCGCGAGATCTCGACGACGTGGGTGAGCGGCAACAGCTGCGCGAAGACGAGCACCCAGCCCGGCATCTTGTCGAGCGGGAAGAAGATGCCGCTGAACAGGAACATCGGCGCCACGACCAGCGTGAAGTAGTAGTTGAAGAACTCGTAGCTCTTCGAGATCGCAGTGATGCTCATGGCCATCGCCGTGAACATCATCCCGGCGAGGAAGCCGAGCGGCAGCGTGAAGATCGCCAGCCACGACGGCACCAGCCCGAACAGGCTGATCACGAGCAGCACGCTGGCCGCGCCGAACGACGACTTGATACCACCCCAGATCACCTCGCCGGCAATCAGCTCGCGCACGGTGATGGGCGTCGCCAGGATGGCGTCGTACGTCTTCTGCGTGGCCAGGCGCGTGTAGCTGCCGAACGTGCCCTCGAAAGTCGCGGTGTACATGACCGTGGAGACGACCAGGCCGGGCGCGATGAACTCCGCGTAGCTCATGCCGCCGAGCTTCGGCACTACGCGCCCCAGCCCGAAACCGAGCGCGAGCAGGTACAGCAGCGGTTCGCCGAAATTGCCGACCATGCTGGTCAGGGCGTAGCGCCACCACACGTACATGTTGCGCGAGGTCACGCGGTAGGCGCCGACCAGGAAACCACCGGGCTCGCGCTCTCTGCGTGCGGGCGGCGCGCCGCTCACGGCGGATTGGCTCATTCGTTGAGCTCCCTGCCGGTCAGCTTCAGGAACACGTCCTCCAGCGCGGCGTTCCTGAGCTGGCACGAGATGCCCGCGCGGCGCGAGCGCTCGACCAGGTGATCGGCGAGTTCGCTCTGGCGCGGCAGGAAGAAGACGCGCATATCGCCGGCGCGCTCGCTCGAGACGCCGGAGAGGTCGAGCCCGGCGAACACCTCGGGCTCGCGGGCTTCCGGCACGCGCAGCTCCACTACCTCGTGGCCCACGTGACGCTCGATCAGATCGCGCGGCGCGCCCTCGTCCAGGATCTTCCCGCGGTCCATGATGACGAGGCGCGCACACAGCCGTTCGGCTTCATCCATGTAGTGCGTGGTCAGGACCATGGTCACCCCGCGGTCCTCGAGCTCGCGGAGCTTCTGCCAGATGAGGTGGCGCGCCTGCGGATCGAGCCCCGTGGTGGGCTCGTCGAGAATGACGAGCTCGGGATCGTTCATGAGCGCGCGCGCGATCATGAGCCGGCGCTTCATGCCGCCGCTGAGCTCGGGTATGGCGCGTTTCCGCTTGTCGGTGAGCGCGGCAAACTCCAGAAGCTCGTCTACCCGCTTGGCCGTCACGCTGGCCGGCTGCGGGAAGTAGCTGCCGTACACCCGCAGGTTCTGGCGGACGTCCAGATCGGGATCGAGGTTGTCCTCCTGCGGGCACACGCCGATGCGCGCGCGGACGCGCTTGCCGTCGCGCACCGGATCCATCCCCAGCACCTTCAGTGTGCCGCCGCTGGGCTCGGACACGGCCTGCAGCATGCGCATGGTCGAGGTCTTGCCCGCGCCGTTCGGGCCGAGGAAGCCGAAGCACTCGCCGCGCTCGATGCGGAAGTCGATCCCGCTCACGGCCTCGAAATCGCCGTAGCTCTTCCTGAGCCCCTCGGCCTCGACTGCGACCCGGTCCGACACGCCAGTGGCATCCTAGGCGTTCACTCGAGGGACGCCAGCAGGGATTTGCTATTTGCCTGCAAGCTTTGCCGCGATGAGCTCGACGGCTTGAGCCGCGGACTTCGCCCGCAGGATGGCGTCCGGGCGCTTGTCGTCCAGCGCGCTGCCGGCGAGCTTCGCGCTCCAGCCGTCGACTTCCAGGCCGACCAGCACGCGGCCGAGTTGCCAGGCCATGGCGATCTCGCTCAGGGTTCCCGAACCGCCGCCGACCGCGATCACCGCGTCGGCCATGGTCACCACCAGCACGTTGCGCGCGTAGCCCATGTTGGTGGGGATGGCGATGTCGACGTGGGGATTCGCCGCGGCCGCGAGCCCGCCGGGCAGCACGCCGATCACGTCGCCTTCGCGATAGCCGTCCGCGCGGTGCGCGCCGCGTGACGCCGCCTCCATCACGCCGCCCAGACCGCCGCTCACCATGCGGAAGCCTCGCTCGACGATGAGCCGACCCACCTCTTCGGCCACTTCGAGCGCGTGCGCCCCGGCGGCGTTGTTGCCGATCACAGCGACGACGGGACGGCGCGCCGCCATCTCAGCATCCCACGGGCTTGACGCGCAGCATGCCGCCGCCGCGCTTGACCTGGGCCTGGCACGCCAGCCGGTTGTTCGGCGGGCCGCCGAGCAGCTCGAGCAACTCCCGCTCCTCGGCACTGGGCGGCTCGAGCAGCTCGCCGCCCTCCACGACCTCGATCTGGCAGGTCGCGCAGCTCGCCGATCGGCACGAGAACGGCACCGGCGCCAGCGCCTCGTCGCACAGATCGACCAGGGCTCCGCCCTCGGGCGCTTCCACAACTCTTCCCTGGCCCAGCTCGTTCTCGATGAACTCGACGGTCGGCACCTCACGTGTGTGTAGCGGGCCCAGGGCGGTCACGCAAACCCTGCGCCGCGTCGAGCCATGCGGATCGTCAGGGATTTCGCGGCAACTCGCACTCCCCGCGTGCTCGGAAGCCCGCTTGTCGGTTATGCTCTGTACCGACCATGGAATCGAGCGCCGGGGATCCCTTCGGCTGGGTCGGCGCGACCGTCGACGGCAAGTACCGCATCGACGCGATGGTCGGTGAAGGCGGCTTCGGAATCGTCTACCGCGGCCACCATCTCGGCTTCGGCGAGAAGGTCGCGATCAAGTGTCTGCGCGTGCCGCCGACGCTGGCGGAGGAAGAGCGCGACCGCTTCTTCGAGAGCTTCCTGGCCGAGGGAAGGCTCCTGCACCGCCTGTCGCGGTCCACCGCGGGCATCGTGCAGGCGCTGGACGTGGGCGGCGCGGTGTCGCCGAACGGCGTCTGGACTCCGTACCTCGTGCTGGAGTGGCTCGATGGACGCCCGCTGGAGGACGAGCTGGAAGAACGCCGCAAGCGCGGCGAAGGCGGCCGCTCGCTGACGGAAGCGCTGGAGCTGCTCGACCCGGTGGGACGCGCGCTGGCGCTGGCGCACGAGCAGGGCGTGGCGCACCGCGACGTGAAGCCGGCCAACCTGTTCATCGCCCAGGTCGGCGGGCGCACGACGGTCAAGGTGCTCGACTTCGGCATCGCGAAGGTGCTGAGCGACACGGCCAGCCTGACGAAGGCCTACGAGGCGACGGGGGCCTCGCTGCAGGCGTTCACGCCGCGTTATGGGGCTCCCGAGCAGTTCAGCCGGCGCTACGGCGCCACCGGGCCCTGGACCGACGTGTTCTCGCTCGCGCTGGTCCTGGTGGAGGTGGTGTGCGGGCACTCGGTGCTGGAAGGCGACGACGCGGCGCAGCTGTTCGTATCGGCTGCCGACAGGAGCCATCGCCCCACGCTGCGCGCGAACGGCATCGAAGTGCCCGACGAGGTCGAGGAAGTGGTCGCGAACGCGCTCGCGGTGGACCTGAAGGAGCGCTACCGCAGCGCCGGCGAGTTCTGGGAAGCGCTGATTGGCGCCGCGGCGCGCACTGCCGGCTACCGCCCACCCAAGCTGTCGATGACGAGTCTGCCGGATCCGGGATCGAGCCCCGGGCTCGCCGACCTGCTCGCTCCCGGGTCATCGCCGTTCGCCAGCAGTGGGCCCGCTTCGGAGCCGGACGCCGCCGAAGCGGCCAGCGTCGATCGCGAGAAGGAGACGGTCTCGCTCAGCGGCAAGCAGGATCCGGGCACGCAACTGAACAGCAGCACCGGGCTGCCGGTCGACAGCGAGCGCCGCGTGCCGCGCATGTCGATCGGCCCGCAGCCGACGCCCAAGCGCTTCGCCATCGGCGTGGCGGGCAGCGCGCTGGCCTTCGCCGCGGTGGCTACGATCGGCTACTTCGTGCTGCGCTCGCCGAAGACCGGTAGCCACTCCGTCGCGGCGTCCAATTCCGCCGAGCCCACGGCGTCCAGTGCAGCGCCGGCGGCGGGCTCGGCGCCCGTCGCGGTGACGTCGCCGCCTCCGTTCCCCGTGCGGGAGGTGCCGGCCGGCAAGGTGCCAGAGACGAATATCTGGGTGGATCACTTCCGGGTCACGCGCCTGGCGGGAGACAGCGGGCACACGCTGGTCGAAGCCCACAAGCGCTGCGCGGCGGCGGGCATGGAGCTCTGCAGCGAACCGCAGTGGGCGCGTGCCTGCTCGGAAAATCCAGAGCTCGGCAGGCTGGCATCGTGGACCACGACGGCGGACGACAGCGGCTTCGTGGTGCGCGGGGGGAACAGCTGCGTTTCACGCAAGCTGGCGCCCGGGACGGAAAAGGCGGTTGACCGCACCGGGCTCTGCTGCGACCGCGCGATCGGCGTCGACAGCACCAACTCGAACCGCACGTTCCTGATCGCGACGGCAAAGCAGGTGCTCGCAATCGAGACCATCTTCAACCAGAAGCGCGCTACGGCGCTCGGACCGCTGCTCGACGACAAGGTGACCATCGACCACAAGGTCCGCACGCGCACCGTCGTGCTGAGCCTGTTCGACGACACCTTCCACAAATTCCCCGACCAGTGGCTCGCGAGCGGCTCCTGTCTCGTGGAAATGCAGAAGACGCACCACGTCGTGGTGCGGCGCTCGCGTTATCACCGGTACAGGAAGCGCCGCGCCGAGAGCTCGTCGTGGTACGCGCAGTGCCGACAGACCCGCTATCGCGGCGGACAGGTCGCGGTGGTGAGCACCCAGTACGTCTTCGGCGGCAACGGGCGGCTCCAGTCGATCGAGGACACCCGCATGCTGCGCGACTGGTCGAAGCCGTAGCTCCCGGGCAACGTGCTAACCTGCGCGCCATGTTGGCGCTGCTGCTCGACGACGAACCCCGGCTCGTCACCGACCATCCCGCTCCCCGGCGCGAGCCGGGCGAGGCGCTGATCGGCATGCGGGTCGCCGGCGTGTGCGACACGGATCTAGAGCTCGCTCGCGGTTACATGGGCTACCGCGGCGTGCTCGGACACGAGTTCGTGGGGACGGTGCTGGAAGCGGACAACGAGCGCTGGCGCGGTCGCCGCGTGGTGGCGGACATCAACGCCGGCTGCGGCGAGTGCGAGGATTGCCGCGAGCGCGACGGGCACCACTGCGCGCGGCGCAGCGTGCTCGGCATCCTGGCTCGCGACGGCGCTCTGGCCGAACAGCTGGCGATGCCCGAGCGCTGCCTGGTCGAGGTGCCCGACGGCGTGAGCGACGAGCAGGCCGTGTTTGCCGAGCCGCTCGCGGCCGCGCTGCACGTGCTGGACGAGCTCGCGCCGGGCACGGGCCCCGTGGTGGTGCTCGGCGACGGCAAGCTCGGCACGCTGATCGCGCTCGGCCTCCGCGGCGCGGATGTGGAGGTGGTCGTGGTGGGCCACCACCGGGAAAAGCTCGAGCTCTCCGCGCGGGCCGGGGCGCGGACGTTCCTCGAGTCGGAGCTCGGAGAGGAGCTTGCCGGCGTACCGATGGTGGTCGAAGCGACGGGCAGCGCGGGCGGGCTCTCGCGAGCGCTGTCGCTGGCGCGCCCGCGCGGCACCGTCGTGGTCAAGACGACCGTCGCCGGACCCATCGAGGTGGATTTGTCGCCGGTGGTCATCAACGAGCTGCGTCTCGTCGGCTCGCGCTGCGGCGACATGCGCCGCGCTATCGAGCTCCTGGCGCAGGGCCGCGTCGATCCCGCGCCTCTCGTCGCAGCGCGCTACCCGCTGTCCGAGGCCGACCGGGCGCTGGCGCGCGCGGCAGAGCGCGGCACGCTCAAGGTGCTCGTGGAGGGCGCCCGGTAGGCGCGCGAACCATGTCCGGACCGCTCGTCGTCTCGGCACGCGTCGTCATTCCCGCGGCGGAGCTCGCGTGGACGGCCGTGCGCGCCTCGGGCCCCGGCGGACAGAACGTCAACAAGGTAGCGTCCAAGGTCGAGCTCCGCTTCGACCTGGCGAATACCCAGGCGCTGTCGCCCTCCGTGAAGGCGCGCCTGGGGCAGCTGGCGGAAAACCGCCTCGATGCCGACGGCTGCATCCTGATCACGAGCCAGCTCACCCGCGACCAGCACCAGAACCTCGAGGACGCGCGTGAAAAGCTCGCCGATTCTGATCCGCCGCGCGCTGGTCGCGCCCAAGCGCCGGCGTCCGACGCGCCCTACACGCTCTTCGCAGAAGAAGCGCGTCGAACAGAAGCGCAAGCACTCGGAGAAGAAGCAGGCGCGCGGCCGCGTCCGGCGCGACGATTGACGGCGCACAAGCTGCGTCCCGAGGGGAAACGCGCTATGCTCGTCTTCATGCGGGGTGGCACAGTCGCCGGGGGCTTGTTGCTGGCCGTGTTGTCGCTCGCGTCCGGGTGCGGAACCGACTGCGCGAAGCTCCGGCAACAGGCCAAGGCCCTGACGCAAGAGTACGCGGCGTGCTCCGCGGGCGATGCCTGCCAGGTCGTGGACATGTACGAGATCGCCGGACAGGACAACTGCCTGACGTGGTTCCAGTGCTCTGCTCCCGTCCGACAGGGAGCGGATCTGGCCGCCTTCAAGAAGCGCGCGCGGGCCCTCGTCGACGAGTACAAGTCCGGCTGCAACATCTGCGCGATCGCTTCCTGCGCTCCCCACCAGACCGCGCAGTGCAACACCACGACCGGGCGCTGCGAGTTCGTCCCGTAGAGTTACCGCCTCGACCCGAACCTCGGCAGGTAGCGCGGCCGGACCGGCGGCAGGGCATACGCTCGTGCAACGACTGACACAGCTTGGCTCACCCCCTGAACGGCATGCCGCAGATACGTGCCGGGCACGCGGTGTTCCTGCGCAAATCCGCCGCCTGGAACGGAGGTTGCTTTGACGCGTAGCGCCATGACGTCCCGACTCCCGCTCGCCCTCGCCCTCTGCCTGACGGCGTGCGGCGCCCGCTCCTCGCTCGGGCTCGGCGACCTCGCCGACGCCGGGCCGCCCGACGCCTGTACGCCGTCATTCTGCCCCGCGTCGGAACACTTCGATCCACAGAGCTGCAGCTGCGTCGCCGACGCCTGCGCGCCCAGTCTCTGCGCGCAATCGTATCACTTCGACGCGCAGGTGTGCGCGTGCGTGCTCAACGCATGCCCGGGCGCCACCCCGGGCCCGGTCACGCTCGCTTCCACGACGCCGCCCGAGCTCGGCACCGCGATCGCCGTCCACGGCGACTATGTGTACTGGACGGTTCGCGCCCTGGACAACGAGGACAACGGCTCGGTGCGCCGGGTCCCGCGCTGCGGCGGTCCGGTCAGCGTGCTCGCGCCGAAGCAGGCCGGTCCGGTCTCGATCGCCGTCGGAGGCGCCACGCTGTTCTGGGGCAACATGGGTCACGGCATCCACACGCCGGGAGGCGCCGTGATGCGCATGCCGCTCGGCGGCGGAGCGGCAACCCAGATCGCGCCGCAGACCGTGTTCTGGAAGGCGATCACGGCCGACCAGGCCTACGTGTACTGGACGAGCGAGACCACGATGCACGGCGTGTACCGGGCGCCCATCGCGGGCGGGCCGATCGAGGCGATCGGGCCGAACCAGGTCTTCAACGAGATCGCCGTCGACGACAAGCGCGCGTACCTGAGCCAGCCGGCGAGCATCCCCTCGAACAGCCGCGTCGTGAGCATGCCGCTCGGCGGCGGCGCGCTGAAGGTGCTCGTGCCGTCGGATCTGGTCTTCCCCGGCGTGATCGCCATCGACGACAGCTACGTCTACTACGAGAGCCGGCCCGACAAGCTGATGCGCGTGAACAAGAACGGCGGCACGCCGAAGACGATCGCGACCGCGCCGCTGAACGACATGGCTGTCGATGCATCGCACGTGTACTGGGTCCAGGGCGACGTGACGCAGAGCATCCCCTACGCGCTCGAGCGCGTCGGCAAGAGCGGCGGCACGCCGACCCAGCTCTCGGACAAGGGCGGCAGCGCCATCGCGCTCGACGACAGCTACGTGTACTGGATCAGCGGCGGCGACGTGCTCAGGATGAAAAAGTGAACCTGGCCGCGCCGCTTCGCCTCCGCCCGCGCAAACCCGAACGGCGCCGCCTGGGCGACGCGAAAGCAGCCCGTTCTGTTCGAAGCTGACGTACGCGCCGGTCGGGCCGCCGTGCCGTTCGGGCGGTACGGGAAGATCAGCCGCCGCGCACGTAGCGTCGTTCCGGCGCGGGTCGACGACATTTTCGTGGAGAATCGTGCGGGATGCGCGTAATTTCCGGGCGATGCGCGCGCGCGTCCTTCTGCTATCCGGACTGGTGCTGTGGGCAGCCGCACCGGCGTGCTCGTTGAACACCGAAGCCACCGGGGCCAGCAACGTGATCGACGCGGGCGCCGACCACAGCGCGGATGCTCCAAGCGGGGATGGGCAGGCGGGCGCTGCGGGCAGCGCAGGTACCGCGGGCGTCGGAGGCGTCGGAGGCACGGGCGGCGTCGGAGGCACGGGCGGCGTCGGAGGCGTCGGAGGCACGGGCGGCGTACCGCCCACGCTGTGCGTGGAGTGCCCGGCCCACCAGTGCGGCGTGAACGACGCATGCACACTGCTCCCAGCAGCCGGCGGAAAGACCGCCGACGCCAGCGTGGACGGGAGCGCCGTCGAGGCCGGCGCCGACGCGGCGGCGAGCGACGGCGGAGGGCAGGCCGGCGCCGACGCTGGTGTGGACGCGGCCGCCGACGCCGGCAACGCCGGCACACCGAGAGCCGTGTGCCTCCCCCGATGCAGTCTCGGCTCGCCGTCGTGCCCGAGCGGATTTTCGTGCAAGTCCGTCGGCGGCCCGACTCCGGTCTGCTACCCCGACGACCCGACCCAGTGCGTCGCCGACCAACCCGAAGGCGGCGGTTGCTCCGCCGACTGGCAGTGCAGCTCCGGCCATTGTGCAAACGGCTACTGCTGCGCAAACGGCGTGTGCTGCGGGGCTTCAGCCGACTGCCCCGGCAGCACCGTGACGTGCACGGATCCGGCGACCTGCCAGGGCACGCGCAGTGGACAGGTCTGCCACGCGCACCAATGTGTCGCGGGCAGCGAGGACGACGACTCGGCGTGCGGTCCGGGCCTCGGGACCACGAGCTGCGGAACCTACGCCGACGCGGCGTGCACCGGCGCCGTCAACCAGAGTGCGCCCGCGTGCGCGACGAGCTGCAAGAGCAACGCCGGATGCGCCGCGCCCGCGACCTGCAACCTCGGTCACTGCTGCGCACCCGGCACGTTCGACTTCGACGGGGATCCGACTACCTGCGAGTGCAGCAGCACGCCGCCTGTCGGGCAGGGAGCGAGTTGCGCCGGCGCCATCGATCTCGGTTCGATCGCCGACACCGGGCAATCGGTGACCGCCCAGGCGAATCTGCTGCCGGATCGCGAGGTCTGGTACAAGTTCAACGCCGTGGACACGCCCGACACGAGCTGCGACGCGTTCAACGTGCACGTCCACTTCCTGACGAATCCCGGAAACGGCTACGAGCTCACCGTCCTCCGCGGTACCTGCAGCACCCCGCCGAGCTGCAGCGCCGGCACCGACTACAACTGGCAGACCAACTTCCGCCAGACCGTCGGGGGCACGCTCGCCGGCGAGTGCCCGTGCACGGCGCCGGGCGCGCCTCTGCAGACCAGCGTCTCGATGTGCACGGACGACTCCGCCGAGTTCTTCGTGCGGGTTCGCATGAAGGCGTCGTACACGCCCACGAGCTGCGACGAGTTCCAGCTCGAAGCTTCGAACGGGATTTGATCGGCAGAAGCCGAGCCGGGACTCAGTGGGCAGGTGCGGCAGGTGCGGCAGGTGCGGCAGGTGCGGCAGGTGCGGCCGATCCAGCTGGCGCGGTGGGTGCCGCCGGTGCCGCCGCTGCGGGCGGCGCGGCCGGTGCGGGCGGCGCCGCGGGCTGCCCCGGCGTCACCACGAAGTCGAGGGAGACCGGAGCTCCGGCGGCCACGGTCACCGTCTGCGTCACCGTCGGCTGCCGCGGCACCCACACCGTGGCCTGGTACGTGCCGGGCGGCACGGCCCCGATGGCATACGCGCCGTGGGCGTCGATCCTGCCAAAGGACGTCGACGGAATGACCAGCACGTAGCCGAGCATCTCCGGGTGGATGTTACAGAGCAACGCGACCGGCCCCAGCGCGGTGAAGGCCTTCGTGACCGGCTGGCCACGCTTCAGCATGCCGGTGTCCCACCCCTTGACGTTCGGCGAGAAGATGTGGTGGTCGACCGTGTCCAGGTTCGCGAACGACACCGTCCCGCCCTGGGTGATCACGGAAATGAACGGGACGAAGTTCTTCTTGTGGATGTTGACGTCCGTTTCCATCAACGCGCCGGGCTGCTTGGGCGAGTTGTCGAGGTAGACAATCCCGCCGAGGTCCGGCGGCTTCTGGGTGGTCGACATCACGACCGTGCCGACGATGTCCGGGTGGGCCGGCTGCGCGGTCCCGGCGGGCAGCGGCGGCGTGGGAGCCGCCGGCTCCGGCGTGGCGTTGCAGCCGACCAGGCCAACGGCAACCGCGAGGGCAGCAAGAATCGAGAAGACGGGGCGTGGCGGATGGAAAGTCATATCGAGCGCGAGCAATACCCGGGCTGTCCAGCGAATCCAAGGGACCGCGCAAAGTCCGCTTGACAGGCATCATATTCCGGGCGCCGCCGTCCTTTCAGCGCGGGATTTGCCGTGTTTGCTGCCAACGCATTGGGCCGATCGCCCCGGATAGACGCCCACGGCCGGAGCAATAGACGCCCGCAGCGATCTGGCTCCAACCTCAGTCGTGGTGCCGCGGCCGCGATTCTTCGTGGCAGATCTCTTCCTGGTGGTGCGGGCAGGAGATGCGCACGTGGAAGTGGTCGTCGTGCGGCTCGGCGTGCTCGGGCTGTTCGAGCAGCTTCAGCGCGTCCTCGACATAGCGGCGGAAGTCCTTGTGGGCGCGCGCGTAGCGGATAAGCCTGAGCTTGAGCGGCGTGGAGATGAAGATGTGTGCGAGGCCCGCGCGCTTGTCGCGCACCCAGTCCTGTAGAAGCAGCCAGTTGCGGTAGTCGTCGAACACGAGCCCACTGCCGTCCTTGGCCTTGCCCCCGCCATCGAAGGCGACGAAGTGATCGGGCACGTAGAGCTTGCCGGCCTTGTCGCGCATGTAGAAGGCGACATCGGCGTCGCGCCCGCTCTGGTGCGAATGGTGACCGTACAGACGCCCGCCGTCCTTTGCCGAGAGGTCGCCCACCACCATCACCGAGCCGTGGACCACGCGGGCGATGTCGTGCGCGCTGCGCTCGAGCATCAAGACCAGCGCGGGGTGCCCGTAGCAGTGGTCCTTGCTGCTCGACTTGATGTGGAGGTACGGGTGGTTCCTGAGCTTCTTCGCACGCCGTTGCCAGCCGTCGTTGGGGTAGCCGACGCTGAGCGACATCAACGTGTACGGCGAGTGCTGGTACTTCTTCGGCAGGGTGTGCGTCGTGCCGGACGCCGCTGCCGGCACCGGAGCCGCCAACAGCACAAGCAGCGTACAGAGCGCGGCAAGCAGCAGGGGGCGGAGAACAGACACCGTTCGGGCTCGACGAAGCAGGGGGCGCTCGCATTCAATGCGGCGGGGCCGGGATAGGCGCGGTCGCGCGCGACCACTCGGGCCCAGCGCTAGCAATCCCCCCAGGGGCCGCGCAACCCCTCGCCTCAACTCCAGCCACATCCCGCATTTTTCCGTTCCGGCCGGTTCGCCGGTGTAGCATCGCCGCCCATGTCGGACCGACGCCGCACGCTGGCGCTGGTCGGCGGACCCGTGCTCGCCGCCGTCGCGGGACTGGCCGCGCATCATTCGGGCCTGTCGTCGGCCGCAGCCTGGACCGCAGCCGTGACGGCGCTCTGCGCGGTGTGGTGGATCACCGAGCCGATCCACATCGCCGTCACGTCGCTGATCCCGTTCGCCGTGTTCCCGCTGACCGGCGTGCTCGACCACAAGAAGGTCGCCGGGGCCTACGGCCACACGCTGATCCTCCTGCTCCTCGGCGGCTTCATCCTGTCGCAGGCGCTGGAAAAGAGCGGCGCGCACCGCCGCCTCGCGCTCGGCATGGTGCGCATGGTCGGCACCCACGGCCGCCGGCGGCTGGTGCTCGGCTTCATGCTGGCCACCGCTATCTGCAGCATGTGGATCTCGAACACCGCGACCACGCTGATGATGCTGCCCGTCGCAACGGCGGTGCTCGAGCAGGACGCCGAGGACCGACTGGCGGCGCCGCTGCTTCTGGGCATCGCCTACGCCGCCAGCATCGGCGGCCTCGGCACGCCCATCGGCACGCCCCCCAACGTGATCTTCATGGGCGTGTACCGCGAGGTCACGCACAAGTCGGTAAGCTTCCTCGACTGGATGGGGATCGGCATTCCGGCGACACTGGTGCTCTTGCCGCTGGCGTGGTGGGTGGTGACGCGCGGCCTCGACAAGGGCGATCGCTTCGAGCTGCCGCGCCTGGGAGCCTGGCGCCCCGCGGAGCGCCGCGTGCTCGTCATCTTCGTGCTGACGGCTCTGGCGTGGATCTTCCGCACCCAGCCGTTCGGCGGATGGAGCGGGCTCATCGGCGCCAAGGGCGCGGGCGACAGCACCGTCGCGCTCGCCTCCGTGATCGTGCTGTTCCTGGTGCCCGACGGCGAGGGCGGCCAGATGCTCGACTGGGAAACGGCCAACAAGATCCCCTGGGGCCTGCTGATCCTGTTCGGCGGCGGCATCGCTATCGCCAAGGGCTTCGAGGCGTCGGGGCTTTCCAAGGCGCTCGGCCACCAGCTGTCGGGCATCGCGGGCTGGGGCATGGTGCTGATGGTGTTCACGATCTGCATCAGCGTCACCTTCCTGACGGAGGTCACGAGCAACACCGCCACGTCCACGCTCTTGATGCCGGTGCTTGCCGCGGCCGCGGTCGGGGCGGGCATCAAGCCGATGCTGCTCATGGTCCCCGCCGTGCTCAGCGCGAGCTGCGCGTTCATGCTCCCGGTCGCCACGGCGCCGAACGCCATCATGTACGGCACCGGCAAGGTGACGATCGCGCGCATGGCCCGCGAAGGCGTAGTCCTGAACGTGCTGGGCGCCATCGCGTTGACCGCGCTCTGCGTCGTCCTGCTCGGGCACTGAGGCGTTTTCTGGTGGGGGCACCCAACCAGGTACCAGAGCAGGCCCACCCCATCCGCCACAGCAGCCCGAACCGGACCATGACCGGGACCGCGTCCGCGACCGGGACCGCGTCCGCGACCGGGACCGCGACCGGGACCGCGTCCGCGTCCGCGACCGCGACCGGGACCGCGACCGAGGCCGGGTCGGGGTCCGCGTCCGCGACCGGGACCGCGTCCGCGACCGGGACCGGGACCGCGACCGGGACCGCGACCGCGACCGGGACCGCGACCGCGACCGCGACCGCGACCGCGACCGCGACCGCGACCGGGACCGCGACCGCGACCGGGACCGCGACCGCGACCGGGACCGGGACCGCGTCCGCGACCGGGACCGCGACCGCGATCAGGAACGACCGCCAACGGCTCGCTTCGCTTCGCTCGCTTGGACGACCGAACGGCTCGCTTCGCTTCGCTCGCTTGGTCGATCGAACGGCTCGCTTCGCTTCGCTCGCTTGGGGCGAAGGGCAAACGGCGCTCGGCAAGCCCGCGCCAGGCTTCGCCTGGCACTAGGCCTTGCAGCGCGTTGCATGATCCCGGACCGGTGCCGGCCTCGGCCTCGGCCTCGGCCCCAGTCGCGGGCGCGGACCCCGACCCGGCCTCGGTCGCGGACGCGGTCGCGGTCGCGGTCTTCCTTTCTCCCGCCGGGCGGGCGGGTCGAGCGACCCGCCCGGCGGGAGAAAGGAAGGAACACATGCTCGAAGTCGAACACGTCGCTCTGGAGGTCATCGGTGCTCTGCGTCCGCTCATGCCGCGGATCGCGCGGCACGACCGCTCGTTGGACACCCAGCTCCGCAGGGCAGCCAGCAGCATGGTGCTCAATCTGTGCGAGGGAGACCACTCGGATCCCGGCAACCGCAGGGCTCGCTTCCACTCGGCGGCGGGCTCGGCCAACGAGTCACGGGGAGCGCTGCGCGTCGCAGTTGCCTGGGGTTACGTCAGTGATGCGCAGGCGCGGCCCGTCCTGGCGCTGCTGGACCGCGCCGTTGCGATGCTGTGGAAGCTCACGCACTGAGGCTCAGCGCACCAGCCGCGTGAGCATGGCGTTGAGACGCTGTCCGAGCGAAACCACGTCCGGCAGCGCCTCGCGCCGCGCGTCGCCCGCCGCAACGGCGATTTCCACGGCCGCCACCGCTTCCACGAGCTCTCCCCGCGCGATCGCGAACGCCCGCGCCTTGTCCGCCCGCGTGACGCGACCGGGGCCTTCGGCGCAGTTGAGGCAGACGCTCTTCGCTGCGCGGACTGCCTCGTCGCGCAGCTTGCGATCTCGCACGTCAGCGGACTTCACGGCAGCGAGCACTTCGAGCGCGAGGCTGTAGGCGTGGAGTCGATGGTGGGGCATGAGGGATGATGTCTTGCTGTCCATGTTCGTCCTTTCTTCCTCCTTCACTTAAGAAGGAGGAAGAAAGGACGAACTGGACCGTGACCGCAGACCGCAGACCGCGACCGCGTCCGCGACCGCGTCCGCGACCGCGTCCGCGTCCGCGACCGGGACCGCGACCGCGACCGCGTCCGCGACCGCAGACCGCAGACCGCGACCGCGACCGCTGACCGCAGACCGCAGACCGCGACCGCGACCGCGTCCGCGACCGGGACCGCAGACCGCGACCGCGACCGATGACCGCGACCGATGACCGGGACCGTGACCGCGACCGCGACGGCGACCGCGACTGCGTCCGCGACCGGGACCGCGTCCGTGACCGCAGACCGCAGACCGCGACCGCGACCGCGTCCGCGACCGGGACCGCAGACCGCGACCGCGACCGATGACCGGGACCGTGACCGCGACCGCGACCGCGTCCGCGTCCGCGTCCGCGACCGCGACCGCGTCCGCGACCGCAGACCGCAGACCGCAGACCGCAGACCGCAGACCGCAGACCGTGACCGCGACCGCGTCCGCGACCGCGACCGGGACCGCGGGGGAACCCTTTACACCGCCCCGGCGAGGCCCTAAGCCGTCAGCGTGGGCAAGCGGGTCGTGGTGTTCGGGGCGACGGGATTTACCGGGAAACTGGTGGTGCAGTCGCTGCTCGACATGGGCGTGGGCGACGTGGTGCTCGGCGGGCGCAGCCGCGACAAGCTGGACGCGCTCGCAGCCAAGCACAACGGTCTCGAAGTCCGCGTCGCCGACGCAACGCTGCCCGAGACGCTCGGTCCGCTGGTCGCCGATGCGCACGTAGTCATCAGCACCGCGGGCCCGTTCGATCGCTACGGCGAGCCGGTGGTGCAGGCGGCGCTGGAGGCGGGCGCGCACTTTTTCGATACCACCGGCGAGCAGGCGTACATGCGGCGCGTGCAGGAGCGCTATCACGACGCGGCGAAGCAGAAGCGCGTCGCCGTGGTGAACGCGCAGGCGTTCGAATACGCCATCGGATATTGCGTCGCGGCGCTGCTCGCCGACACGATCCACGCGCTCGACCGGCTGGACGTGTTCAACCGCGTAGAGGGCTTCGGCGCCACGCACGGCACGATGAAGTCCGCGGTGCTCGGCATCACGGCGCCGGCGCTCATCCGCCGGCGTGGTCGACTCGTGGAGCGCGGCTTATCGCCGCTGCCGATGCGCGTGCACGTACCCGGCGAGAAGCGCGAGCTGGCCATCCCGTTTCCAGGTGGCGAAGCGCTGCATCTGCCGCACAGCTATCCCTGGCTCAAGAACATCACGACCAACCTGGTGGTGCCTCGCCCCGCAGCGGTTGCGGGGATGACGCTCTGGAGCGCGCGGCCCGCGCTACGCATCGTGCAGCTCGCAGGCGGGATGAAGCCCGTGCTGCGCTGGATCGACTCGCAGCCTGAAGGCCCGAGCGAAGGCTCGCGCCGGAAGACGCCCTTCAAGGTGTACGCCCGCGGCAAAGGCAACAACCACGTCCGCGGCGTGGTCGCCAGCGGCATCGATCCCTACGGAATCACCGGCGTCATCTCCGCCCTCGGCGCCAAGCTGCTGCTCGACGGCGCGCCGCAAGCCGCCGGCGTCATCTCGACCAACCAGGCGTTCGGCGCCCAGCGCTTCCTCGACGAGCTCGCACCCTACGGCGTGTCGGTCGCGCGCTATTGAGCTACCACCACCACGCCTCCACGCTGGCGTGCACGCTCCGCCCGGGGAGCGGGTAGCCGACCACGTCGAAATGCGGGGCGTCGGTGACGTTCTTCACCGCCACGCGCGCGGCGAGGCGGCGCTGGAAGAACAATGCCGACGCCTCGAGATCGAGCAGGGCCTGCTGGTCGATGATGATGAGGCCGGCGGGGTCGGCGACGCGCGAGGAGCGATACGAGGCGCGGGCTCCCACGCCCACGCGGTCGAGCGCCGAGCGCGCGGGCTCGGTGTAGAGCTCGATGAAGCCGGTGGTCGCGAGGCGCGACTGGAACGGGATCAGGTTATGGCCCTCGGCGCGTGTCGTGTCGCGCGGGTCGAGCGCGGTGAGCGCGAGGGTCGCCTGCACGTGGTGCAACAGATCGGCGCCGGCCGCGAGCTCGGCGCCCAGCACGCGCGCGCGTCCCACGTTGAACGGGCGCACGTATCCGAGCCCCGATCGACGGAAGGCGATCAGCCGCGAGACGGAGCGCGCGAAGCCGAACGCGTCGGCCCACGCTTCGAGCGGCGCGGTGCGGCTCGTCTCCGCGCGAACACCCAGATCGCCGCCGTAGCCGAGCTCCGGCTGGAGGCTCGCGTTGCCGCGCACCTGGGGCGAGGTGCCGTACAGCTCGCCGAGCGTGGGCACCCGCACGTAGCGGCCGGCGTTGGCGAGCAGGAACAGCCGCGGCGCGAGCAGGATCCGGGCACCCACCCTCCCCGACGGCTCCAGCACCCCGCAGTGGTCGGCGCCGTCCGGACCTGACGTCGAGTGGCATTCCAGCGCGCCGAGCGCGTACAGGTCGAGCCAATCGAGTGCGTGGAACGCGAGCGAGCCGGCGCCGCGCGTCACCTGCCGGCCGGCGTCGAGGCCCTGGGCACCCAGGTTGTCGACCCGCAACAGCTCCGCCTCCTCGCCCGCGTCGAGCGACACCCGCACGTTGTCGCCGAGACCGCTCACCAGACGCACCTGCTGCGAGAAGCGCTGGCCTCGGCTCTCGACCTGGGCGCCCGGCAGCGAGAGCTCGCGCAGCGGATCGCGGAGCGTGCTCCCTGCGCTGATGGCGGAGCTCGTGAGCTCGATGCGGCAGTCGCTGGCGGGCTCTCCGGGCCGTCGCGCTCGGCACGGCACGCGCGCGTTGATGCCGGCGAGCAGCCGCCGCGTGTGTGCGCGCGCCGCGAGCGCCGGGATCAGGCCGAGACCCGTGACGCCCTGCTCGCGGTCGAAGGCGTTGACCAGCGTCGTCACCTCGGCACCGCCCGGGCCGAGCGTGGTGCGCCCGATGGCCCAGCTGTCGTAGCTGGTGGCGTCGGCGTTCGGGCGACGCACCACGCGGTCGTCGGCGGTGGTGCTGCGCGTACCGTTGTCGTCGACGTAGCTGTAGTCGTTCGTCGCAAAGGAGCGGCGCACCGCGACCATCGAAGCGGCGCCCGGCGCTGCCACGGCCCCGCCGAGCCACGCCGACAGCTCGCCGAAGCTGCCC
Organism: uncultured delta proteobacterium; assembly: GCA_963826085.1. Lineage (GTDB taxonomy): Bacteria > Myxococcota_A > Polyangia > Polyangiales > Polyangiaceae > CAWDXG01. The sequence continues at coordinate 804,236 of CAWGVN010000004.1, forward strand.
GCGCCGGCGCCCGCGCCGAGCTTCGAGCGATGCGGCAGCTTCGGTTCGAAGAAGATCGCGCCACCGATGCCCAGCCGATCGGCGTCCTCGGGCGCGTTGCCGCGGAAGACCTCGACGCGATCCAGCATCCACAGTGGCACCGTGGACAGATCCGCGGTGCCGGTCACGTCGTCGTTGAGCCGGATGCCGGCGAGATACACCGGCGTCTGGGCGCTGCTGGCGCCGCGGATGGACGCGGTCGCAAGGTCCGACGAAGAGCCGCTTGCGACGATCTGGACGCCAGGTACCTGCGACAGCACGTCCGCCGCCGACGCGCCGGGCTCGTGCAGCGCCTGCCCCCGGAGCACCATCGACGCGGCCGTCGGGTCGCGGCGCGACGCGGGTGGGCCGCGGCGCTTTCCGCTGACGTGGACCACGATGGGCTTTTGAGCCGGCGGCTCCGCGCGTGCCGTGCCCGCCGCGCCGAGCACGCACAGCGCCGCGCACCATTTCAGGGACATAGGGCGTTGACGATGCCCACCGCGTCGAGATCGAACACGCCGCTGAAACCGGTCTGGTCGGGGCGATCGGTGATGCGCACGTAGCGCGCGTAGCTCACGCCGATGTCCGCCAGATCGAAGGCGTCACCGCCTGCCACCTTCGGGTCGAGCGGATCGATGTTGTTGGTATCCGGGTTCGCGTACACCGGATGCCAACCGGCGCAGCTGCCATAGGGCGGAGCCAGCGCGGTGCACGGAAACCCGGTCCACGTCTGGCCGTCGGCGCTGACCTCGACGGTGCCGAGCTCCGCGAACACCTGGTCGGGGTTGCCGTTGGTGTAGAACGCGTTCTCGAACACGATGAAGTCCGGTCCCGGGCCGTCCACGATCGCGTTGCCCGCGAACTCCACGGTCACGCTGCCGCCGTTGCCGAGCGAGACGGTATCGAGAGAGCCCTGGCAGCAGCCTCCACCGTGAGGCGGTCCGAAGATGTTCGACGGGAACCGGTCCTGGCCCTGGTTCTGACCGGGGCCGAAGCTGTGATCGACTACGCCCGTCACGAAACGCGCGCCGGGGCCGTTGCAATCCGCCGCGTCGACGCCAGCTTCATCCAACGCGCCATCCCAGCCGCCCTCCCAGGGCACGGCGTCCAGCAGCGCGTCCGCTGCGCCCGCGTCCGGCCGGGCGAAGACATGCGAGCCCGCGTCCGTGCCTGCTGCCGGCGACCCTCCTCCGCTACCGCAGGCGACCAGGCTGCCTGCGAAACACAACGCGACGAAGCGCGTCCATCTGTAACTGTCCACCGAAAGCTCCCTCCGAGCGAAGCGCGCGCTCCCTGGGGCTACCGCCGGTCTCACGTCCCTCGAAAAGGGGCGCTCCGGCGGCCCGACGAACAGGTCTTCTGACTTCCCGGGTTGTCTCCAGTCGCCTTCCCGGCGCTCTGTCGCGCCAGTGGCTTCATTGACCTTCGACGTATCGGGTTACAGCGGCGGCTCCGTGCCGGATTCTCACCGGCTTCCCTTGGCGGCTATCCGCCACCCCGCGAGGGGATCCTTCGGCTGCCCGTCAGGTATCACGCCGCGCCCGGGCGCACAACCGGGCCCGGAAGCAGAAGCGTGACGACGGTCAGCTTCCGCGCTTGCCCCTAGTCCTCGTCGAACGAGAAGCTGACGGCCTTGTCGCGCTCGAAGCCGAGGCTGTTGTAGAAGCCGAGCGTGACGGTGTCGGCCTTGACGAGCGGCTTGACCTTCACCGTGCTCGCCTTCTTGCTCAGCGAATCACGCAGCTTGGTAACGAGCTGCCTGCCGTACCTGCGCTTGCGAAATTCCGGGTGGACGATCAGCTCCTGGATGAAGAGCGTGAGGCCGGTCTCCTTCTCGAACGAGTAACCGATCACGGCTCCGGTGATGCGCGCGTCGGGCTCGACCGCGACAAAGCAGCTCTCGGGCTCGAAGCGAAAGAACTTGCCGATGTACTTCTTCGCGCCGTCGAGCGACCACTCCACCGGGTAGGCGTCGAGGTGAAGCTGGGCCACCGCGTCGAGGTCCTCGGCCGTCATGCGCCTGATTTCCATGACTACGGTTCTAGCAGCGGCGCGATCCAGCCGGCAACCTAGTAGCGACGCGGGACCTGACGAACACGGCAGCGCGCCGCGGCGCGGCAAAAGCGGGCCGCCGCAGCGCGTCGGCGTTCCCGCGCCGTCAGCTCCGGTTCAGGCTGGCGGCCATCGAGCGCACGACCGAACGCGGGCTCACGCGCAGGGCCTGGACGCCGAGCTTGTTCTTCAAGCCGTGGACGATCAGCGGGCGGCCGGCGAGCATGGCGCGGTAGGCCTGCCTGGCGACGCTCGGCGCGTCCTGCGCGCCCATCTGGAACAGACGCGACTTGTCGTTCCCCGCGACGGCGCCGAACTCCGTATCGGTAGCGCCGGGGCAGCTCACCGTCGCAGTCACGCCCGTGCCGGCAAGCTCGTAGGCGAGGCCTTCGGTGAAGTGGTTCACGAACGCCTTGGTCGCGTAGTAGATGGCCATGTACGGCCCCGGCTGGAAACCGGCGGTCGAGCCGATGTTCAGGATGCGACCGCTGCCGCGCGCGATCATCCCCGGCAGAAGCAACCGCGTGAGGTTCACCAGCGACACCACGTTCACCTGGATCTCGGCGAGCTGGCGCTCGAGCTCCTGTTCCACGAACGCGCCGCTCGTGCCGAAGCCGGCGCAGTTGACCAGGAACTCCACCTCGACCGCTTCGCGCTCGAGCTCGGCATGGATTCGGCCGGGCGAGCTGGGCTCGGCAAGGTCGGCGTCGATGACCAGCACCGCGACGCCGTGCGCTGCGCGGAGCTCGCCCGCCAACTCTTCCAGCCGATCGCGCCGCCGCGCGACCAGAACGAGATCGTGCCCGTCCGCCGCGAAGAGCTTGCAGAGCTCCTTGCCGATCCCCGCCGAAGCTCCCGTGATCAACGCTGTGCCCATGACGTCGTCCTCCTCGCCGGACCGCTGTGGCCCGCCGCGCGGGAGCATGGGGACACCTGCGCCCGACGACAAGGCGGGCGTCGGCTATTTCTTCAAGGGCAGGTCGCCCGAAAGACGCAGCGGGTCGTGCGCAGGCGTGCCAAACCAGACGTCCTTGCCGCAATAGGGCGTGAGCGAGCCCTGGACGCGGTCGTTGTCCTCGTCGCGGTGCAGGGCGAGCGCGAGCGAGACCGGCTTGTCTTTGCAGGGTCCCGAGCTGTCGGCGGGCGCCGAGAAGCGCGCCGTGTACAGCGTCGCGTCGGCCTCCGGAAAGTGTTCTACGTGCCCCTTGCCGCTGAGCGTCTTGCCCGCGGGCATCACGCCGTAGCCCTTGTTGGGCGTGACCGTCGCCGTCAGATCGTCGCCGTGAATGGAGAGGCCGACCTTGGCCGAGTCGGTGATCTCCAGATCCAGCGTGCCGGACGCCGACGGCTTGTGGACGGTCTCGGGGTTCTTTCCGCAGCCGGACAGCGCGGTGAGCGCGAGCAGCACGACACACGATCGCGCCTTCATCGCACCAGCCTCCGCGTCACGTTGACGGCGTTCGCGAGCTTGACGGCGTCCGCGGCGGAGCCGGAAAACAGATAGAACACCCAGGTCACCGAGTCGTCCTTGGCCAGCGTCTGGTCCTCGAAGCCGATGTCGCCCGTGTCGAGGCGGATGTGCGCCGCCAGATGTTCGTCGGCCTCGTCCTTGATGACGAAGCGGTTTGCACCGAGGCTGACAAGGCCCGTGGGCAGGGCCATGTAGAAGTCCTCGAAGGTGAAGTCGCTGCGGTGGAACGTGTACGGCGTGGAATCGTCCAGCGCGAGCGTGGTAACGAAATCGTCGACCTTGTCGCCAGGGAAACCGACGCTCACCGTCGTGTACGTGCCAGCGCCGAAGTGGATCGCGACCCGGTAGTACCCCGCGGCGGTCTTCTCCCACTCCTGGGTCACGGGGCGGTCGCCGCCGTTGATGTCGAGCTTGATGGGCGCGGCGACGCTCTGGCCGCGCATCGGATCCTGCTCGGTGCCGGCCTTCATCGTGCCCGCGCCCGGGTCGATGATGACGGAGTCCGTCTTCTGCTTGGCCTTCGCCTGGCGGATCACGTCGCGCGCGATGCGCAGCGCCTCGGTGGAATGCGAGATGCCGTACTCCACCTCGCCGCGGATCGGATTGATGCCGGTCGCGTCGCTGACCTCGCCCAGGAACAAAAGACGCCAGGCCGAGTCGAGCTCGGCGCGCGCGTCGAGGCCAGCCACCTTGGCGGCGGTCTCGGCCGCGGTGAGCTCGCGGTGGCAGAGCGCGTTGAGTGTGCGCACGGTGTTGTCGCGCTCGTCGCCGTATCCCGACCACGCGCCCTTCCCGCCCAGCCACTTGAGCTCCGCGTCGGTGCTGTTCGGCTGCCAGGTGCCGTCCATCAGCGGCGGCGGATCGGGCGGCGTGAGCTTCTGCCTGACGGCGGCGACGTACTTGTCGACCGTGGTGATGGTGTAGCCCTGCGACTCGAGGTCGCTCAAGCCCTGCTCGTACTTCGCCATCGAGGCCGGCTTGTAATAGAAGTTGTCTGTGAAGTAGGGCCCCAGGCTGCCGGTGGCGAGCAGCTCGCCGTCGTCCATGTAGGTCCACGTGACCTTTATGTCGTTGTTGGCGTCGGTGTAGTGCAGGCCCTTTCCGGCCGGCACCAGGAACACGTCGCCGAACTTGTAGAGCGGCTGCACGGTCGCGTCGAAGTTGTCGTGCTGGTAGCTCCAGAGGTTCTTCGGCCAGAGCATGTTCTGGTAGCCGTGGGCCTTCATCTGCGGGGCCATGGCCATGCCCGCCTGGCCTTCCTGGCAGAACACGCTCTTCGCGAGCGGCACGTCCCACTTCTTGAACGTCGCCGCCGCCAGCGCCTGCGAGCGCTCCCAGTCCTGCTCCGGGAACGCCGTGAACAGCTGGTCGGAATAATGGAAGCTGACCACGTCGATCTGCCCGGACTTGGCCATGGCCTGGAGCTCCGCGAGCACGTCGGGATGCCGCTCGCCGATCGCGTCGAGCATGTAGGCCTGCATCTCGATGTCCACGCCCCACGCCGGGTGTTTCTTGTACATGTCGAGCACCGGCTTGAAGCTCTGGACGATGATCTGGTCTTCCATCGTGTCGTTGTCGACGGCCTTGGAGGGATCGCCGAGCAGGTGGAAGCCCGCGGTGCCGCCGGCCACGTACTGCACGTTGTAGTGGAAGATCGCGAGTGCGTATTTGTCCTGAGCCCTGGCCACCGATGACAGCAGCACCAGCGACAGGGCGAGAGGCCAGACCCGGAAGCGCATCTTGGCGGATTATCCCGGCGCGATGCGGCGCCGGTCAAGCCGCGCCTTCATTGACGCGCTGCGACCTTCGCTATCGCCCAGCGCGCCGCGCGCCCGCGCTTGAGGGCCATGCCGAAGAGCTCGTCGCACACCGACGCGAAAACGCGCTCGGCATCTTCCGTCACGAGGGCGCCGTGGCAGAGGAAGATGCGATCGAATTGCCAGCCGCGCGCTCGCTCGTCAGGAACAGCGGCGAGTAGAGCAACAGCCCGTCGCCGTCGAGCCGCACGACCGCCATGCGCGTTCCCAGCATGAAGCCGATGAAGCGCAGCTTGCCGTCCGCGATGTACAGCCCCTCTCCGAGCTCCGTCAGCATGGCGGCCAGCCCGTCACCCGCGCGGGAAGGGCGGCCAGCCCATGCCCTTGCCGCCGAGCAGGTGCAGGTGCACGTGGAAGACGGACTGGCCGGCTTCCTCGCCGCAGTTCATCACGGTGCGGTAGCCGCGCGGGGTCAGGCCCTCCTTGGCGGCGACCTTGGAGGCCACCCGCATCAGATGCCCGATGTCGGCTTCATGGTCTTCCTCGATCTCGTCGATGGTGGCGACGTGGGTGCGCGGCACGACCAGCACGTGGGTCGGCGCCTGGGGATGGATGTCCCGGAACGCGACAGCGCGCTCGTCCTCGTACACGATGGTCGCGGGGATCTCCCGCGCGATGATCTTGCAGAACAGGCAATCGATCATGGTCCTCTCCCTCGTCTAGAACGTCTTCCTTGTGTCGATCAGGATCGTCACGGGTCCTTCGTTGACCAGCTCCACCTTCATGTGCGTGCGGAAGCGTCCGGTCTCGACCCGCAGATCCTGCTCGCGAACCCGCTCGCAGAATAGCTCGAACAGCTGCTCGGCGCGTGCCGGTTCCATGGCGTCGCCGAAGCTCGGACGCTTGCCCTTGCGCATGTCGCCGAGCAGCGTGAACTGGGATACGGCAAGTACCGCGCCGCCGACGTCCTTGACGCCGAGGTTCATGCGGCCCTCGTCGTCCTCGAAGATGCGCACCCCGGCTACCTTGCCGGCGAGCTGGGCGGCATCCGCCTCGGTGTCGTCGCGGGCGACGCCGACCAGCACGCACAGCCCGAGCTCCACGGCGCCCACCTGTTCGCCCTCCACGGTGACCTGGGCCCGGCTGACCCGCTGCACGACCGCGCGCATGGCCCTCCACTACCACGCGCGGGCCCGATCGCTGTAGGGTCAGAGGCCATGGAACGATTGCCGGCGCCGCCGCTGCCCTACTGGCTCGACCGACAGCTCCCATGGTCGCGCTACGCGGTCCAGCTGGGACGCTACCGCATGCACGTGATGGAAACCGGAGAAGGGCGCCCCGTGCTGATGCTGCACGGCAATCCCACCTGGGGGTACCTCTACCGCAAGGTGGCGCGGGAGCTCGAAGGCGAGCCACTCCGACTGATCATGCCGGACCTGATCGGGCTCGGATTGTCCGACAAGCCGCACAGCGCCCGCGAGCACCAGCTCGACAACCACAGCCGCTGGCTGGGCGAGCTGATCGACTCGCTGGAGCTCGACGGGGTGGTGTTCGTCGGACAGGACTGGGGCGGCCCGATCGGCCTGTGCGCGCTGGAGCCGCGCCGACAGCGGCTCGCGGGACTCGTCGTCTTGAACACCGTGCTGGGCCCGCCGCGGCCGGGCTTCCGCGCGACGGCTTTCCACCGCTTCTCGCAGATGCCCGTGCTGAGCGATCTCGCGTTCCGGGGTCTCGGCTTTCCCCAGGTCGCTCTCTGGTCCGCGCAGGGCGACAAGCGCAGCATCCGCGGCGACGTAGCTCGTGCCTACCGCTACCCGCTCCGGCGCTTCAGCGACCGGGTCGCGCCGCTCGCGCTGGCGCGCATGGTGCCGGACTCGCTCGAGCATCCGTCGATCCCGGCGCTGGAGCGCTGCCAGGCTCTGGTCGAGTCGTTCAAGGGGCCGGCGGCCATCGTATGGGGCGACCGGGATCCAGTGCTGGGGCGGGTGCGCCGGCGCATCGAACGGCTGCTGCCGGACGCCCCCGTGACGGTGACGCAGGCGGGCCACTTCCTGCAGGAGGAGGTCCCAGCCGAGATCGCCCAGGCTGTAAGGGACGTGGTGCTTCGGGTCTGAAGCGCGCCGGCGGCGAAGTTCGGCTATGCTGCGGCGATGGTCGCGCCCGGCGCCGGGACCGGTCCGTACTCGTTCGTGGGGGCGACGGTCCACTCGCAGTACTACTCCGCAGTGGAGTATTTCATCGAGCGCTCGCTCGGTGAGGGCGGCACGGCCATCGCGTTCTTCGCCCGGCGCCGCACGCCGGAGGGCGAAACGCCGGTCGTCATGAAGGTGATCCTGCCGCGCATCGTCGTGGAGTCGGGACGCAAGGCGGATACCATCTTCAAGAAGGAGGCGGTGGCCCTCGGGCGCTTGAACGAGCGCGTGCCACCGACCCCGTACGTGCTCAGGATGCTCGAGACCGGGGCAATCCCCTACGAGTACGCCAAGCGCCAGCTGCAGCTGCCCTGGATCGCGCTCGAGTACGTCGACGGCGGGCAGGAAGGAACGACGCTGGAGGACCGTGTGGAGTACTCCGTGCGCGAGACCGGTTCGGCGTTCGATCCCGAACGGGCGGCGCGGCTGGTGAGAGCCCTGTGCGAGGGGCTGTACGAGATCCACCAGGTAGGCGTGGTGCACCGCGATCTGACGCCCGGCAACGTGCTCTGCTGCGGCGACGGGGTCACGGAGATGTTCAAGATCTCCGACTTCGGAATCGCGCGTCCAAAAGGTCTCGCGGCGACCTTCGGCGCCGACGTGCTGGTCGGAACGCCGGGCTACATGGCGCCGGAGCAGCTCGCGTCCGGCACGCTGGGTCCGCAGACGGACGTCTTCAGTCTCGCGGCTATCGTCTACTTCGCGTTGACAGGGCGGCGGTACTTCGAGGCGTCGGACAGCCGTGAGTCGCTGAGCGCGATGCAGCAACCGAGGCGCCCCAGCCTGCTCGACGCGAACACGCTCTGCGCCGAGCTCAGGAACCAACAGGCATCGTGCACTGCGATCGATCTCGCGCTGGCGCGCGCCACGGCGTTCGACCCCGCACAACGACCCGCCGACTCCCGGCAATTCGCTGCAAGCCTCCTGCCCTGGCTCACGCACCGCCCGAGAAGCCGGCGCGCCAGCGCGCGCCACGTCCGCAGCCTGTCGCGCATCCGGCCCACGGAACCGCAAGGCGACACCAGCTGGTCCGTGCGCCATCCGCCGCGAAGCGACCAGCTCATCGTGAGCGTCGGCTGGAACGCGGCGGGGCATTGCCTCGCCGTTACGACAACAGGGCTTCTGTACTGGGACGGCACGAGCTGGCTCGAGGCGCCTACAACTGGCGTGCCCGCGCCGATGCGCTTCGTCCACCGGCTCGATCCATCACACTGGCTCCTGGCCGGCGAGCGGGGCCTGGTTCTCGAATACTCGCGCGACGGGGTGCGCGAGCTGCTCCGCTCGCCGGAGCCGATCTGCTTCACCGCCGCCAGCGGCGATCCGGACGAGCTCCTGGTGCTGGTGGGCGAACAGCCGGGAAGCGCGCCTTGGCTGTGCACTGTGGCAAACGGCCGCTGGCTGCAGCCGCTCGTCGTCGCAGAAGCCAGCTCGATCAACGCGATCTCGCAGGTGGACGACGCGCACTACCTCGTGGTCGGGCGCGACACGTCGGGGCGAGCCTACGCGGGCATCTACCACGCCAGCGGATCGGAGCTCACGCGCATCGCCGCGCCGCCCAGCCGCGCGCTCCTGGCCGTGGACAGCCGCGCCGAGCGGGGGCTTGCCACAGCAGTCGGCGGTGAGGGCGCCATGTTGCGCATCCGCGACGGCCGCACGACCGCAACCGTGATGGAAGGCGGGCGCGATGTCTCGGCGATCTCGATCGACCTGCTGGGACGCGAGTGGGTTGCCGGCGTGGGCAGGATCTGGGTGGGGCACGCATCTCAGAGCGGGTGGAACTGCATGTGGCAGGACGACACGTGGCGGGCGCCGTTCGTCGGCATCCTGGCGGAGACCGGCTTCGTGGTGGCGGTGACGGTGGAGGGCGCCGTGCTCGAGTGCCGCTCGTCGATGCTCGCCGCGACCGCGCCGGCCTAGTCGTGGACGGTTCCTGGTCGCGGTGCTACGCGCCGAGGTGGTAGAGCATCCAGTAGACGATCACGCCGCTCACCGACACGAACAGCCACACCGGCAGCGTCCAGCGCGCCACCTTCTTGTGCTGCTTGTAGCGCTTGGTCCAGCCTCGATAGATGGTCAAGAGCGCCATCGGCACCACCACGGCCGCCAGCACGATGTGCGGGATCAGCACCGCGAAGTACACGTCACGAAGCGCGCCGGTCCCGTGATACGGCACCGACCCGACCTGGGCGTGGTGCGCCACGTAGCCCAGGAGAAAGAGCGTGGAGAGCCCGAAGGCGGTCAACATGCTCAGGCGGTGGGCGCGGATGTTCCTGTTCTTGATGAACAGAAAGCCCGCCACCAGGAACGCGGCCGATCCGGCGTTCAGCACGGCATTGACCGTGGGCAGGATGCCGGGATGCCCGGGAGCGGTACGGCCGGGGAATGCGTACAGCACGACCACGACGGCCAGAAGCACGGTCGCGGTCAGCGCGCCGATCACCCAGCGGGCTGCCGGGGATTCGGTAGACGTCATGGCGGTCACGCCGCGTGGTGTAGCGGCTCGCCCCAGCCGGGACAAGTCACCCATGGGGGGCGCGCGCCGCGCCACCGGGGCGCGGCGCGCTGGCGTGAAATCAGCCGGGGTTGGCGACGCAGCAGCCGGTATTGCAGTACTGGCCGGACGGGCACGGCGGCTGGCACGACAGCCCGCATCGATTGTGTCCGCTCGGGCAGATCTGGCCGCCGCACGCGCCGCCGGAGCCGCCGGTGCCGGAGCCGCCGGTCCCCGTGGAGCCGCCGGTGCCGGTGGTCCCGCCGCTGCCGGCTCCGCCGTCCTTGTTGCCCGGCAGGCAGTCCGCTGGAAGCTTGGTCTTGCCGAGGCACAGCTCGCAATGCAGGCAGGTGTTGAGGCAACCCTTCACCTGCGTGCAGGGCTTGCACTTCGTCGGATCGTTGAGGTGCTTGAGGTCACAGGTGGCCGCCGAGCACTTGCCGGAGTCGTCCGAGGTCGAGCCCAGATAGACCGGCGTCGGCGCGCCGGGAATCACGCAGCAGCCGAAGCAGTCACAGCCGTTCGGCGTGAGCGGGCCGCAGTACTTGTTGCAGGTGGTCGACTGCTTGTTGAAGAGCTGCGTGCAGGTCTGCGAGGTGCCGGAGATCGTCGTGTTCGGATTGTAAGAGCACTGCTGCCCCTCGGGCGGGTAGTTGGGCGACTTCTCCCTCGGGTCGCACTTGTGGTTCCAGTAGCACTGGTCGTTGCCCGAGCCGGTGTCCTGGTCGAAGTAGCAGTCCGCCTTGCATGGCGCCTTGTTCTGACCGGATATGCACCCATGGAAACCCGATTCGTTGTCGTCACAGGGACCGAGGCAGTCGGGGTCGTTCATGTCGACCAGGCCGTCGCCGTCGTTGTCCTTGCAGTCGCCACAGGCATACGTGTGGCCCTGACAGGTGGCCGGGACACACTTGCCACCGCCGGTACCGCCGGTACCGCTTCCTCCGGTTCCGGTTCCGCCCGTTCCGGTCGCACCACCCGCGCTGCTGCCGCCCGTGTTGCTGCCGCCCGTGCCGGCGCCGGCGCTGCCCCCTGACGAGGTTCCCCCGGAGCTGCTCCCGCCGGTCGATCCACCGTCGGCTCCACTCCCGGCAGAGCCGTCCTTCTTGCCGCCATTGTTGCTGTTGCCGGAGTCTCCGCAGCCTACTGCCAGAGCCAAGCCCGTCAGCGTCAAGGCAATCAACTTACGTCGGACGCGCATGGAACCTCCCGGAACCTGAACAGCATAGACAGCCGCCGCCGGTTGTGTGGAAAAGGGCGGCCCTGATTGTCAGCCTATCCTATTTCGTCTTCTCGTAGGTCCCGACCAGCTCGCCTTTCGCGAGCACGTGGCCTTTCATTGCCTGCTCCAGGTGCGCCTTGTCCGGCCGGCCAAGGTCGCCGAGCTCCGCGTCGAGAGCGTAGATCTTGAAGAAGTAGCGGTGCCTGCCGATCGGCGGACAGGGCCCGCCGTAGCCGGTGTGCTTGAAGTCGTTTGTGCCTTCGCGCGTGCCTGTAGGGAGCTTGTGGACGTTCTCCGACAAGGTGTGTGCTCCTGGGGGAATATCGTACAAGACCCAGTGCACCCAGGTGCGCTTCGGCGCTTTGGGATCCGGCGCGTCGGGATCGTCAACGATGAGCGCGAGGCTCTTCGTGCTTGCCGGCATTCCGCTCCAGCTGAGCTGCGGCGAGATGTTGTCGCCCTCGCAGGTGTACTTGGTCGGGATCGAAGCGTGCGGGCTGAACGACCCGGATTGGACCTGCATGGACGCCACTCCCCGGCTCGCCGTGTCGCTGCTGCCGGAATGGACGACCGAGCTGGCGCTGGCTGCTTCGTCCGGCTTGTCCTTCTTGGGAGTGCAGGCCAGGGCAACCAGCGCGGAGCAGGCGAGCAGCGAACCGACGAGCAGTGTCTTGTTGTGGATCATGGCCACTCCTCGCGCCCAGACTGCGTCGCTTCCGGCGCGGCGGCAACCCATCGCAGCCGCGCCGGTCGACAACCGCGACCCCCGCGGGCAAGGTGCCGGGAATGCTCTTCGTGGACACCGAACGGCGGCGCGTGACCCAGCTGCCGCTGCTTGCCGGAGGTCTGGTCGCGTTACTGGGCGTCGCGCTCGCGGTCTCGCCGGGACAGGCCGCTGATCGCACCGTGGCGCTGGTCGCGCTCGCCGTTCTGGGAGTCTACGCGATCACCGAGCTTCGCCGGGTGGAGCGGCACGACGACAGCATCAGCGTGCGATCGCTCCTGCTGGCCGCCCGCTTTCCAGCGGAAGGATGCCGTATCCTGGTGCGTCAGCGCGGGCTGTGGAACGGAACGCGCGTCGACATCGAGCTCCGACCTCCCCGCGGGTGGCCGGTGAAGCTCGCGTCCTACCCTCCGCTAGGCCTCGAAAGGCCGCGGCGTGCCGCCCAGCGAGTCGCCGGAGCGCTGGGCGTGACGGGGCCGGATGCTCCTGCCTCGCACTGATCGGGCGCGCCGGACTGCCGGCCGGTCAGTGGGGCTGGAGCGTGATAGGAATGCTTGGGGGCGACGGCAGCGCCCGGTCGTGGCATTCCCGCCGCCTCAATCAACACTTCGATCATGACCAGCAAGCCCCGAAAGCGCCGCCGGATACGTCGCGTCGGCATCGTCTTCGCCGGCGGTCCGGCGCCCGCGGCCAACGCCGTGATCACGGCCGCTGCGACGTCGTTTCTCGAAGACGACCGCGAGGTGATCGGTTTCTTCCACGGCTATTCCCATCTGCAGGAATACCACCCGGCGAGCCACCGCCTGTTGCCGGACGAGCACTTCCGCGTCTTCGAGGAGCGCGACCTCAGGGGAAAGCGCAACGCACGCGGCATCATGATCGGTACCGCACGCGCAAACCCGGGCAAGGGCATCGAAAGTCCGGCCGACCTCGACGACCACGACAAGACCTCCCGCCTGCGCAAGGTCTACAACGCGCTCGTCGATCTCGAGCTGGACGCGCTCATCTCGATCGGCGGCGACGACACGCTGAAGACCGCGAACTTCCTCTACGAGTTCCAGAAGCGGCTGCCGGAAGATGCGCCTCGCGTGCGGATCGTCCACCTGCCGAAGACCATCGACAACGACTACCGCGGCATCGACTTCACGTTCGGCTTCTTCACCGCGGTCGACGTAATGGCCAAGGAGCTGCAGAACCTGCGCGCCGACGCCATCGCGACGGCGAGCTACTACATCGTGGAGACGATGGGGCGCAAAGCGGGTTGGCTTTCCTACGGCGTTGCGATCGCGGGCGAGGCCAACCTGGTGCTCGCGCCCGAGGACGTGGCAGGCGCGCTCGCGATCGAAGTGGACGTGACGGATCCGGAAACCGGCGAGCAGCACAAGGAAAAGCGCCTGTCGCTGCAGGCGCTCGCCGATCGCATCGTGGATCTGATCATCACGCGCGAACGCCGCGGCAAGCACTACGGCACGGTCGTGCTCGCCGAGGGTCTGGCCGAGGTGCTGCCGGAAGAGCACGTGGAGGGCGTGCCCCACGACGAGCACGGTCACATCTCGCTGGGCCGCGTCGATCTCGGCAAGTTCATCGCCCAGGTCGTGAGCGCGCGCTACGAAGCGCGAACGGGCAACAAGAAGAAGCTCACGGGAGTGCAGCTCGGCTACGAATCGCGTTGCTCGCCGCCGCACGCGTTCGACGTGATGCTCGGCAGCCAGCTCGGCATCGGTGCATACCGCGCTCTGGTCGAGGAAGGCCTGGACGGCCACATGGTCAGCGTCAGCGGCCAGCTCGATCTCGTGTACGTACCGTTCAGCGATCTGGTCAATCCCGAAACGCTGCGCACCGAGGTACGTTTCATCGAGCCGAACAGCGACTTCCACCGACTGGCGCGCTTTCTCGAGACCCGCGTCGACCAGATCGAGGACTGGAGCCCGGGCCGGCGGCCCGAGGATTGATCGCGTCGGTCCTGCGAGGCGTTCCTGGGGGCTGAGCGGGCGCGTGGCCCGGCTCTTGCTTCGTTTCCCGAAGGCCGCGGCCCGAGGGAGCGGCGCCGAGGAGGGAACATGGCTGCAGCACTAACGTGTCGCGACGTAATGAAACCGCAGGTGTTCACCTGCGCACCCGACACATCGATTCAAACCTGCGCGAGGATGATGGCGGAGCACGTCATCGGCATCGTGCCCGTCGTCGAGGACAACGGTCGGCTGGCGGGGGTGGTTACCGATCGGGACATCGCAATCCGCACAGTCGCGCAGGGGCGGTCCGTGAACGGGGCCGTGGCGGAGATCATGACCCGCGAGATCCTCACCTGCCGCGAGGACGACTCGCTGCATCACATCGAGGACAAGCTCACGCGCGCGCAGAAGTCGCGCATCGTGGTCGTCGACTCGTGGAACAATCCGGTCGGCATCGTCAGTCTCTCGGACATCGGGCGCGTCGAGGACGCAGCACGCGCCGGCGAGGTGTTCAAGGCCGTGGTGACGCGCGAAGCAACGGGGCTCCTGGCGCGGAAGTAGGCTGGCCATCCGGGCGCCCGGGGCGGCGAAAGCGTTTCGCGACGGTTCACGACCGCACGCACGGGCTGCGCGCTACGCGCGCCGCTGCACCGCATCCGCGCGGGCACGGGAGCTGCACGTGTGGGGCGCCGGAGGGGCACATGGAACAGAGGATTCTGATCGTCCTGTACTCGCGAAGCGGCAACACGGCCCAGCTGGCCGACGAGATCCGCGAGAAACTGGAGCTGTCGGGGACGCAGCCGGACATCGAGCGCCTGGGCGAACTGCACGACAAGCGCCGCGGGGTCGTCGGCTTTCTTCGTTCCGGCCTGGGCGCGAGGCTCGCGCACACGACGGAGCTGAAGCCGCTCGAGCACGACCCGGCCAACTACGATCTGGTCGCGATCGGCACACCGGTGTGGGCGGGTTCGGTGTCCGTTCCAGTGCGGGCCTTCCTCGAGGAGCATCGCGGACGGCTGAAGCAAGTCGCCTTCTTCCTGTCGTGCGGCAGCACCGGACAGCGGCGGGTGTTCCGCCAGATGGCGGAGCTCTGCTTGCGCGAACCTGTAGCGCGGCTTGGCGTCCGCGAGCGCGCCCTTCGCCGCGGCACGTACCGCGCAGAGCTCCGCGCCTTCGCCGAGCAACTCGCCGCTGTCGTGGCGCGCCCCCCGCCCGCGGGCGTTCACCCGGAGAAGAAAAGCACCCGTCTGTCGGCGCACTGAAGCAGGCTCTCGCCGCGCTGGCGGCTGTCAGGCGCTGGACGCTGGGGACAGAGCGGAGGCGCGGCGGGTTGTCGTCGCGCTGGAGGGGCTGCTCGACGCCGTGCTCTTGACTCTCGACCCTCGACTCTCGACTCTGCCGCAATGAAGAAGCGGTCGACACGGCCGGCTGCGAAACGGTGGGCCGACAGACAAATGGTCTCGCGGCTGGCTGCGGGCGACAGCTCTGCGATCGAGGCGGTGGAGAAGATCGGCCAGAAAGCGCTGCCGGCCCTGCTCGCGGCCTGGAAAGGACCACTCCCGGACGGTGTGCACCCGAGAGACTTTCTGGAGAACATCACGGCAGGGATCGAGGCGGCGAGTCGCGATAACGCGAGCGCGCTCATCGAAGTAGTCCGCGCCGAAAAACTTCCGGTCGATCCGCTGCTCTGGCTGGCCACCTGTGCGTTGAGCCGCAGTCGCGATCCCCGCGTCAACGACGTACTCCTGGACTTGCTCGGGCACCGATCGTCTCTGCTGCGCGAGACCGCGGCGGCGGCACTGATCGAACGGAAAGAGCGCCGCGCGATCGACCCCTTGATCCGGCTTCTGCGGCAGAGCCCGCCGTCGTCGCTGGTCTTCTTCACGATCGTCCACGGGCTCCGCACGGCCCCGAAGATGCAGGACCCGCGAATGGTCCCGATCCTGCAACACAAGCTGACGCTCCCCAGTGCGAGCCCTGGGGCGAGGACCGACGCGGAGGCGCTGCTGGCAGCGCTCCTTTCGGCCCAGAAGACGGCCGAGTCGCGCACGGTGCTCGACTGGACCGGACAATCGGTCACCAAAGCACGCTTGTCACTCGGAGCCAGATGCAAGTCACTCGAAGTGCTCGTTCTGAACAACGTCCCGAATCTCACTCCGGTGGCGCTTCGAGAAATCGCGACCTGGAGGTCCCTCGAAGAGCTGGAGCTCGAATGGGACGACAACACCCCGACGTTGGACGCCGATGCGCTGGGGAGCCTGACGGCACTCAGACGGCTGTCGCTTCGAAACGGCCGACTCGAAGATCCGTCAGCCAGGTTCCTGTCGCGACTGACGGCGCTCGAGGAGTTGAGCATCCTGGGAGTCGCGCTCGCTCCAGCCGCGTATGACTGCTTCGGAGAACTCCGACGTCTGCGGGTTCTGTGGCTGGGTCCCATCCTGACCGAGCCAGTTCCGGTTGAAAAAGTCTGCCGGGCGACGACGCTGGAGTCGCTGCGGCTGGATACGAGCCCCATCGATACGGGCGCAGCGCGTGCGATCGGCCGGCTCTCCCGGCTGCGCCGACTGATGCTGTATTTTTCCCGCTTGGGGGACGAAGGGCTGGAAGCCCTCGGTTCGCTGCCGGAACTGCGGCGTCTGGAGCTACCGGGATCGCGCATCACGGCCGAGGGCGTGCGGTCGTTCGAGCAGTTTCCCAAGCTGACGCATCTCGACCTGGATGGAGCGGAAATCGGCGACGCCGGGGTGAAGCGGCTTTCCCGGATCCGCAGTTTGCGGGGGCTGAGTCTCCGGCGATGCGGTCTGTCGGACCAGTCCGTCCCGTTCTTCAAGGCGATGCCGCATCTCGAAACGCTCACCGTCTACAAGCAACTCAGCAGAGCGGCCCGCAAGGAACTGCAGAAATCGATCCCCGGCCTCGACATCAACTAGGACTCGAATGACGTTCCTTGCGTCTCGAGCTACGCTTAGCGCGGACGAGCCGCGCGCCGGCAGCCCGTTCGCTCAGCCGCAGAAGATGTGCACCGAGCACTTGGCGAGGCGCTTGCGATCGACGTGCCAGCTCCCGGTGTGGACGCAACGACCGAACGCGGAATACAGCGCTTCAACCTCGGCGTAGGCGGCGGCCAGCGCTTCGCCCGGGACGAGCGTGACGGGGAGGCCCGGTCTCTGACGCACGACGACGTGTAGACCGTGCCGCGTGGCGTCGGGATCCCCGTCGTAGGACAAGCTCGCAAAGTCCCACCTTGGCTCTGCGGCGAGCACTTCGCGGAGCCCGTCGGCGATGGTCTCGTCGAGCGGCTTGCGCGCTTTCCAGAGCCGTTTGTGGTTCTCCGCGAGCTCCATCGTGGTCTGGTATTTCCAGGTGTTGCCTTCCCGGCGGAACCTGAGCTCGATCATCTGGATCGCTACGCCACCCTCCATCGCCTTCGCGGCGATGTCGCGGATGACGGTGAACTTCGGCAAACCGTTCGTTCCCACCGGAGGCTTGTAGGGAACCATCCGCAGCGAGTCACCTCGGACCGAGCTCTCCAGCGGCCGGCGCGGATCCTCCAGGCTCATGTGACAGTACGCCTCGCTCTGCGGTCGCTGCTCTTCGCCGAGGCGCGCGACCAGCTGTGCGATGAAGTCGTCGAGCAGGCGCTGCGCCGGCTCGGGCAGCGGCGGGGTCGGAAGCGGCTCCGCGGGTTTCGGCTTGCGCGCCTTGGCTGGACTCTTGGCGGCAGCCTTGCGCGGCGGCGCCTTCTGGCGTTTGCGCGCGGGTCGCTTGCCGGGAAGCGTTCCGGCTTTGACCTCGTCCGCCAGCACACCGAGCAGACGGCCACCGCTGTGCTCGATCGTTGGGCCGTCGTCGGCTTCCTCCACCGACAGCGCGTCGGTCTGTTCCGCCAGCCAGTCGATGGCACCCGCCCAGTCCCAGAACAGCACCTGCTTGTCGTCCTCGTCGCGGCCGAAGTTGATGACCTGACCCTCGACTCCGCCCTCCCGCGGCTCGAGATCGACGCCGAAGTAGTTGCCTTCAAACTCTTCCTTCGCGAGCGGGATCCAACCGGGCTTGCTGTACGCGGTAGCGATCGCGTCCCCGGGAGTGGAGCTCGCCGTTTGATCGAGGTCCTCCAGCATCTCCTCGGACGACTCCTCGCGGAGTTCTTTCCAGCTCGTCCACTCGGCCAGCGCATCCGCTGGCGACAGCAGCACGAACCCGGCGGCCACACCCGAAGCGTCGCGCGAAGCCTGCCCGCCGCACAGCGTCCACCAAGCGCGTACCGACGCCGGCAGCTTGTACCCGACCTCGCGCTCGAAATGATCGAGGTCCTTGTCGGTCACGCCTGGCTGTAGCGTCCCCGCCAGCGCCGGCGCGTGCGCTTCCAACCACTGCACGAAGCCATCCCAGGATGCGGTCTTCCCCATGTGGCGGGCGAGGTTAGCGCACCTACAGGATCCAGGATCGGGAGAAGCGCTAGCAACCACGCGTAGACTCGAAGCGCCACGCGGAGCTAGCCTCGTCGGCGTGACGACTGGACAGGATCTCGTTCGGCGCGCACCCGGGGGGTGACAACTGGTGCGAAGAGACGGCGCTTGCGACCGCGACGATGCACGACCAGTGGCTGGACAAGGCGCTCGGCAAGCCGGACTACGTCCTGGTCGGGGGCAAGCCCGCTGCCAAGCGGTTCAACGAACCAGGCATCCAGCCCCCGTCCGATGGGATGCTGCGCGGGCGCAGCAAGGGAACGCGGAACGCGAAGTGACTTCGTTGGAGCCAGCTTCCGGACTTGAACCGGAGACCTGCGGTTTACGAAACCGCTGCTCTACCAACTGAGCTAAGCTGGCGCGTACAGGGGGCGGGAGCATACGCACGGGGCCCAACGAGTCAAGCGGGAGGGCGCCGTCGAGCGGGCTCCGGCAGGGGGCCGCGCCGCCGGCCGGGTGCTGGTATGCTCGCCGCCGTGAAACGGCCGATCACGCGCCTACTCGCACTGGGAGCCCTGGGCGCCTCGCTGGGCGGCTGCGTGCTCGGCAAGGAGAAGGCGCCGGGGTGCCGGGTGGACCACGATTGCGACCCTGGCTTCGTGTGCCGCGCCGGCGCGTGCTTCCGCTACAACACGGAAGCCGGCACACCCATCGACCCCTCGAAGGACGGCGGAGCCGACGGCGCCGCTCAGGACGCCGCCGGTGACGCGAAAGCCGACTAGGACCCAGGAATGAGCGACAACAAGCATTCGCCGGTCGCCGGGTTTCGCTTTTCCGCGGCTGCGGCGGGCATCCGCAAGGACGGTCGCGACAACGTCGCACTCGCCGTCGCCGATGCGCCGGCCATCGCCGTGGGGATGCTCACGAAGAACCTGGTGCGCGCAGCGCCGGTCGACGTGATGGCCGAGCGCCTCTCGGCGGGGCGGGCCCGCGCCGTGCTGGTCAACAGCGGCTGCGCCAACGCCTGCACCGGGCAGGCGGGCTTCGAGGCCACGATCGCTTCAAGCGCCGCAATCGCGCGCGCGCTGGGCGTCGCCGAACCGGAAGTGCTGCCCGCCTCCACCGGCGTGATCGGCGCGCTCCTGCCCGCCGAGCGCATCGCGGCGCGTGCCGCGGATCTTTCGGCCGGTCTGTCGCCGGAGCGCTTCCCGGATTTCGCGCGCGCCATCGGCACCACCGACCGCTGGGAGAAGATCGCGTCGCGCCGCATCGACGTGGCGGGCGGACAGGTCAACGTCCTCGGCATCGCCAAAGGCGCCGGCATGATCCATCCGGATCTCGCTCCGGCTCCGATCCGCCGCGCGGACGGCCCGCCGCACGCCACGATGCTGGCCTTCCTGTTCACGGATGCCGCTATCGACCGGGACGAGCTCGAGCGCGCGCTCGCGGGTGCGGTGGAGCGCAGCTTCAACGCCTGCAGCGTCGACGGGGACACGAGCACCAACGACTGCGTCGTGGCGCTGGCCTCGGGCGCTTCGGGGCTGTCGCCCGGCGCGGCGCTCGGGCCGGCGCTCGGCGAGGTGTGCAGCGAGCTGGCGCGTTCGATGGTCGCCGACGGCGAAGGCGCCGAACACGTCGCGGAGATCCGCGTCGTCGGCCTTGCCAGCGACGGCGACGCGCGCGTCGTCGCGCGCACCGTGGCCACGTCGCTGCTCGTCAAGACCGCGCTCTTCGGGCGGGACGCGAACTGGGGACGGCTGCTCGGCGCGGCGGGGCGCGCCGGCATCGCGTTCGATCCGGCGCGCGCGCGCATCGCCATCGGCGGCGTCGAGATCGTCCGCGACGGCGTGAGCGTCGGCAGCGACGCCGAAAAGCGCGCGGCCGCGATCATGGCGGGCCCGAGCTACGTGATCGAGATCGGCCTTGGCGACGGAGCGGGCAGCTTCAGCTACCTGACCAGCGATCTCGGTCACGGCTACGTGGACGTGAACGCGGGCTATCGATCGTGACGACTCGCTTCGTCGTGGCTCTGCTGCTGCTCGCCGCGCTCTCTGCCTGTGCCGAACAGCGCGGAACCATCGGCGCAGTGCTCGGGCAGGCGCAGGACGGGACGCTGTACGTTCGGGACGTGCCGCCGGACCTGGCCGCCGCCAAGGCCGGCGTGAAGCCGGGCGACCAGATCCTGACCATCGACGGCAAGGACGTACGCATGCTGAGCGTGGAGCAGATCCACAAGGCGCTGTCGGGAGCCGTCGGGCAGAAGGTCAAGCTCACCTTGCTCAGGGGCGAGGAAGTGGTGCGCGTGACGCTGGCCCGCACGCCGGCCAAGCGCCTCGGCCATCCAGCTCACTGAGGCGAATACTCCCCTTGCGGGACGTCCTGCGCTAGCTTCGCTGCGTGCCTCTCGGTTCCTCGGAGCTGTACGAGCTGTTCCTGGCGCTCGCTCCGTCGCGCATAGACGCGGCGAGGGACGCGCTCGATCAGCCGGACGCAGAGAAGCGAGCCGCGGAGCTCACGGCGGCTCTGGTGCCGCTGGTCGTGGATGCCGCGCTTCTGGGTGCCGAAGGCGTGAGCGAGCTGGGGCGGGCAGTCGTCGACTGCGTGGACGCACCGCGGGCGGAGCTCGACGGCGCGCTCGATGCGCTGGAGTCCGCCGCAGTCCAGCTCGGACAGCACGACGAGTCCGGCGCGCGCGTCGACGAATCAGAGCTGAGGGCGCGCGCCGAGCGACTGCGAGCAGGCGGCGCGTCCGCCACGCCCGGAGCCGCGCCACCGCCCGCGCCTGCTGCACCGCCGCCCGAGGAGAGCGAGGACGACGACGAGTCGCGCTGGGTGCCCGAGCTTGCGGAGGACATGGTCGCGGCGTTTCTCGACGAGTGCGTCGAGCGTCTGGACGGCCTGTCCGAACGATTGATGCTGCTGGAAGAGCGCGGACAGGATCAGGAGCTGGTCGGCGAGATCTTCCGCGACCTGCACACGCTCAAGGGCTCGAGCGCGTTCGCGGGACTGAAGAAGATGAACCGCGTGGCACACCTCGCCGAGGACCGCATCGGCGAGCTGCGCGACGGTCGCAAGAGCTCCGACCGCGCGCTCATCGACGTGCTGCTCGAAACACTCGACGTGCTCAGGGCTATCGTCGAACGCGCGCGCGCGCGCCAGCCGATCGACATCGACGTGCGGCCGATCCTCGCGCGCCTCGCCGACCCGTCCGCGCCTGTCGCGGCGCCGCAGGCAAAGCCGGCTGCGGCAGCAGCGCCCGCTGGTGCGGCCGCCCCGGGGCGGGCGCCCGCTCGCGCCGGCGTTGCGGCTCCGCGCGCGGCAAGCCCCGTCACCACGTCGCAGGGCACGCTGCGCATCGACTTCGGCAAGGTCGACCAGCTCATGAACCTGGTCGGCGAGACGGTGCTCGCGCGCGGGCGGCTGGCGGCGGCCGCGGAGGTGCAGGGCGCGCTCCTGCGCGAGGTCGCGCAGCTCCGCAAGAAGTTCGCCGTAGCCGTCGGCAGCGATGTCCGCGAACCCGCTGCGGCCGCCAAGCACGGTACCGGCGCGCTCGTCGACGAGCTGCAGCGAACCGAGCGCGTGCTCACCGAAACGTACGGCGATCTCGACAGCGGCCTGGGCAGCCTCGGTCTGGCCGTAGGGCAGTTGCGCGACACCGTGATGAAGCTCCGCATGGTGCCCATCGCGCGCCTCTTCACCAAATACCAGCGCACGGTGCGCGAGCTCAGCCACAAGCTCGGCAAGGAAGTACACGTCGAGCTCGTCGGCGCCGAGACCGAGCTGGACAAGGTACTGGTCGAGCGGCTCGAGGATCCGCTGCTGCATCTGGTCCGCAACTCGGTCGACCACGGCATCGAGAGCCCCGACGACAGGGAGGCGGCCGGCAAGCCGCGAACCGGTCTGGTGCGATTGTCCGCTGGCCAGCGCGGCGGCCAGATCCTGGTCACCATCGAGGACGACGGCGCCGGAATGGATCCGGCCCGGCTCCGGGCCAAGGCCATCGAAAAGGGCATCCTCACCGAGCCGGAGGCGGAAGCCATGAGCGAGGCCGAGAGCCTGCAGCTGATCTTCCGCGCGGGTTTCTCGACAGCTCAACAGATCTCCGACGTGTCGGGGCGAGGCGTCGGCATGGACGTGGTCCGCGACACGATCCAGAAGCTCAAGGGAAGCATCCACCTGGACTCCACGCCCGGCCACGGGACGACCATGGAGCTCAGGCTGCCGCTCACGCTCGCCATCACCCAGGTGCTGGCCGCAAGGGTAGGCGGCGAGCTGGTGGCGATTCCGCTCGACGCAGTGGTCAGCGCCCAGGCCATCGACACGGGACAGCTCGAGGCCGTCGCCGACGGCGCGTGCCTCCGGATCGGCGAGCAGCTGGTCCCAGTGGTCGATCTGGGCCAGACGCTGCGGCTCGGCCAGGAGGTGGCCCTGGGCGACGTGCAGTCCGCGGCGGTGATCATCGTCGACGCGGGCACGGATCGCCTGGGGCTGCTCGTCCAGCAGGTGCTCGGTCGCCACGAGGTGGTCATCAAGTCGCTGGGACCGCTCCTGGCCGAAGCTCCGTGCGCGGCGGGCGCCACGCTGATCGGCGACCGCGTACTCCTGGTCGTGGATCTATCGGAAGTCGCCGCGCTGTCCCGCGAGCCGGGCAAGGCGCGGGAACTGGTTCCGGGCTCCCAGCCGCGAGCCAAGACGCGGGCGCGCATCCTGATAGCGGAGGACAGCGAGGTGATCCGCGAGACCATCAAGCGCGAGCTGACGAAAGCCGGCTTCGACGTGGTGGCGGCGGCCGATGGGCGCGAGGCGCTGGAGCTCGCCCGGGGCGGGACGTTCGACGCGGTCTCGACCGACGTGATGATGCCGGTCATGGACGGCTACGAGCTCACCCGCGCGCTGAGGCGGGAACCGCGTTACCGCGAAGTGCCGATCGTGATGGTGACGAGCAAGGACGCGCGCATCGACACGCTGCGCGGATTCGACGCGGGCGCGGACGCGTATCTGACCAAGCCCTCCGACGCCGGCGAGCTGATCCGCACGATCGACGCGCTGTTGTCGCGACGCTGACGAATCGGCGCGGCAAAACGGCTCGTTTTCACGCGAGCCAGCGCAATTTCCCGGCGTTTCTGGCTGCAGCACTGGAAATGCGATCGGATTTGGGATAGGCCAATGCCTCTCCGTGGTGCACCGCGCTCGAAGTGCGGGCGACGGGTGGTCGGGGCAGGTCGGCTCCGGAGAATTTCCGGACGACCCGTGCTAGCTTCCCGCGCCGCCGGGCTCGATGTGGAGCGCCGCGACAACCGTCAATCCTCGCGGGGGGACTGCGAATCAACGGGAGTTCGAATGAGTCGTTATCTGTTCACGTCCGAGTCTGTTTCCGAAGGCCATCCCGACAAGATCTGCGATCAAGTTTCGGACGCCGTGCTCGACGCCGCGCTGGATGGCGATCCCCGCAGCCGCGTCGCCTGTGAAACGCTGGTCAAGACGGGCTTCGTGGTCATCGCAGGCGAGATCACCACCAAGTCGCACATCGACTTCGGCAAGGTCGCGCGCGAGACCATCAAGGACATCGGCTACACCGACTCGTCGATGGGCTTCGACTACGAGACCTGCGGCGTGCTGATCGCGGTCGAGCCGCAGTCGCCGGACATCTCGCAGGGCGTGACCGAGGGCTCCGGCATGTTCAAGGAGCAGGGCGCCGGCGATCAGGGCCTGATGTTCGGCTACGCCTGCGACGAGACGCCGGAGCTGATGCCCGCCCCGATCATGTACGCCCACGCGCTGATGAAGCAGATCGCCTCGGTCCGCAAGGGCAACAAGGTGAAGTTCCTGCGTCCCGACGCCAAGAGCCAGGTCACCGTGGAGTACGAGAACGACCGTCCGAAGCGCATCGACGCGGTCGTGATCTCGACCCAGCACTCGCCGGACGTGAAGCACAAGCAGCTGCGCGAAGCGGTGATGGAGCTGGTCGTCAAGAAGACGCTCCCGAAGAAGCTCCTCGACAAGGGAACGAAGTACTACATCAACCCCACCGGCCGTTTCGTCATCGGCGGTCCGTTCGGCGACGCGGGGCTCACCGGGCGCAAGATCATCGTCGACACCTACGGCGGCATGGGCCGCCACGGCGGCGGCGCCTTCAGCGGGAAGGACCCGTCGAAGGTCGACCGCTCGGCTTGCTACTACGCGCGCTACGTCGCAAAGAACATCGTCGCAAGCGGCCTCGCCCGCAAGTGCGAGGTGCAGCTGGCCTATGCCATCGGCGTTGCCAAGCCGGTGGGCGTCTACGTGCAGACGTTCGGCACCGGCAAGGTCGAAGAAGAGAAGCTGCAGCAGTACATCGCGTCGCACTTCGACATGCGCCCCAAGGGGCTGATCGAGGAACTCGACTTGCTCGCTCCGATCTACCGCCCCACCGCTGCCTACGGTCATTTTGGCCGCCGGGAGTTCCCCTGGGAGCGCACCGACCGCGCGCACGAGCTGGCCGAGGCGCTGCTTCCGCGAGCCTCGCGCTCGAAGGCCAACGGTCTGTCGAGGAGCAACGGCGCCGCCAAGGCCGCCAAGGCCAACGGCATTGCTGCGAGGAAGCCGCCGAAGAAGCCCGCCAGGAAGCCCGCGAAGAAAGCCGGCGCGCGCGCTCGCTGACTGCGAGCGCGGACGGGCGACGTCCGACAACAGGCCACCGGTCACGCACCGGTGGCCTGTTCTGTTTTGTTGGCGCGAAGCAGACTCACCCGCCCCCGGACGCGCACGCTTGAATTTTATGGTCCGGGTGCGTGCTTCGCCCGACAAAACAGCGGAAGCAGCTCCCCGTCTGCGTGACACCTGCTCACCGGCCGGCTAATCTTCAAGACGTTCGGGCGCAGCCCGCGCGGGCAGGAGCCAGGGCATACCTGCAGTCGACAGGAGCGTGTCGGCAGGGCCCTGAAGCGGAAGCAGGAGAGCATGATTCGGTCCTTTTTTGTCGGGGTGGGAGTACTTGGCTTGTTGGTCGGCGGCACGTTCGGCTGCTCGGCAAACTCGAGCGGCAGCCAGGTCGGCGGCACCGGCGCCGCGAACGGCTCCGGCGGCAGCGGCGGCGGCAGCGGCGGCACTATCAACCTGGGCGGCAGCGGCGGCACGGGCAGCAAACTGACCACCACGCCGCCCTGCAAACACTGGGATCCGAACGCCGACTTCGACGGAGACGGCTACACGGTAGCCCAGGGCGACTGCAACGACTGCACCGCGCAGATGAACCCTGGCGCCTACGACTACCCGGGCAACGGCGTGGACGAAGACTGCGACGGCAAGCCCGACGACGAGCCGACCGGCTGCGACAACCAGACCGTCGACATCGGCTACAACGACCCCATCGCGGCGGCGAAGGCGATCGGCCTGTGCCGCATGGCCAAGAACGGCAGCTGGGGCCTCGTCAGCGCGAAGTACGTCAAGGCGGATGGCACGCCGGGGATGAACGACATCTCGCATGGCCTTCTGCCCAACTTCGGCCCGAACGTCCACGCGCGGGAAGGCGCGACCTTGCTAGCCCTGTCGAGCGGCGCCGCGCGACGGCCGGGCGACCCGGGCTTCCAGACGCCAGGCGACGCCCAGTGTCTGTGCGGCGACCAGACCGGCACGCAGAGCCAGACGCCGCCCGGCTTCCCGATCGACTCACCATCCTGTAACGGCGTGCAGACGGCCAACGATCACACGGCGCACGACCCGGCGGCACTGGAGCTGACCATCAAGACGCCCAGCAACGCGAACCAGTTCGGGTTCGACTTCGACTTCTACACGGTCGAGTACATCGAATACGTCTGCACAAAGTTCAACGACTTCTTCGTCGCACTGGTGAATCCGCCGCCTTCGAACGCGCAGAGCGGCAACATCTCCTTCGACAGCAAGGGCAACCCGGTGAGCGTGAACAACGGCTTCCTCGAGGTGTGCTCGCCCGGCTCGAACAACGGCAAATCCTTCAGCTGCCCCAAGGGCACCAGCGAGCTCCAGGGCACCGGTTTCGAGGGCCACGCGGCCACAGGTTGGTTGCACACGACAGCACCGGTCCCTGCCGGCAAGACGATCACGGTCCGCTTCGCCATCTGGGATATGGGCGACGAGATCCTGGATTCCACTGTCTTGATCGACAACGTCACCTGGGACGTCGGGCAGGGCGACGCGAACACCCAGCCCGTTCCGCAATAACTCCGGACACCACCATGAAACATTCAAAGCTTGTTCTCGGGGGATTGTGTGCAAGCCTGTCGCTTGCGTTGGGCTGCTCGGCCAGCTCGGGCGCCAGCAAGATAGGCGGCGGGGGCAACACCGGCGGCAGCGGCGCGACCGGCTCCGGCGGCTCCGCCGCGTCCGGCGGCTACGGCGCGACGCCCGGCTCGGGTGGTTCAAACGGTGGTGGTTCGTTCAACCTGGGCGGCACCAATGGAGGCGGCTCGGGCGGAACGACGACCAACTGCAACCCGACGACGCCCGATCAGGACGGCGACGGGTTCACCGTAGCCCAGGGCGACTGCAACGACTGCGACCCGGCCACCAACCCCGGCGCCTACGACGTCCCCGGCGACAAGATCGACGAGGACTGCGACGGCACGCCAGACAACGCGCCGGTCAACTGCGACGGCAACATCCCCGACATCGGCTACACCGATCCCATGGCGGCGGCGCGGGCCATCGGCCTCTGCCAGCAGACGACGCAGAACTCGAAGAAGTGGGGCGTCATCTCCGCCGCGTACGTCAAGGCCGACGGCTCGAACGGCATGAATCCGCTGTCGCACGGCCTCCTGCCCAACTTCGGACCCAACGTGCACGTACAGGAAGGCAAGAACATGCTGATGCTTTCCAGCGGCAGCGCGCGCCGGCCAGGTGACCCCGGCTACAAGAACGCCGGCGTTGCGGCCATGGGCACGACCAGCCAGACGCCTCCGGGCTTCCCGATCGACTCGCCGTCGTGCCCCAAGGGAACCATCACGGCGAACGACCACAATGCCAACGATCCGGCGGCGCTGCAGCTCACCATCCGCGTTCCGACCAACGCCCAGAGCTTCTCCTTCCAGTTCGACTTCTACACCTGGGAGTACCCCGGTTACATCTGCACGAAGTACAACGACTTCTTCGTCGCGCTGCAGAACCCGGCGCCGCCCAACTCGCAGCTGAGCAACATCTCGTTCAACGTCAAGGGCAATCCTGTCAGCGTGAACAACGGCTTCCTCGAGGTCTGCTCGCCGCAGACGATCAAGGGCAAGACGTTCACGTGCAGCAAGGGCACGGCCGAGCTCCAGGGCACCGGTTACGAGAATCACGCAGCGACCAGCTGGCTCGAAACCAGCTCCCCCGTGAAGCCCGGCAGCATCATCCAGCTGCGCTTCGCCGTCTGGGACATGGGCGATCACGTCCTCAGCTCGAGCGTGCTGATCGACAACTTCAAGTGGTCGGCGAAGGCAGCGTCCTCGCCGGGCACCAAGCCCGTCCCGGTTCCGCAGTAATCCGCCGAGCACGGCTGCCGGGCAGGTCCTGGCAGCCGCTGCACCCAGAGGGCCGGCCCTGCACCGCCGGCTCTACCGCACGCAGTTGCGGCCGGCGCTCTTGGCGGCGTAAGCTCGCGCGTCGGCGCGTTCGTAGAGCTTCTGCGGCGGATCCTCGGACCCCGCGACGCGCTCGGCGCAGCCCAGGCTCACCGTGACCGGGATGGTAATGTTCTCGAACGTGAACGTCGCGGCTTCGACGGCTGCGCGGATGCGCTCCGCCGTCTCCAGGGCGGTGGACAGCGGCGAACCGTTGCACAGCACCGCGAACTCCTCGCCACCGACCCGCGCCAGGAGCTGCCCCGCCGACACCTGCGACGCCACGACGGACGCGACCTGGCGCAACACCGCGTCTCCGGCGGTGTGTCCATGCGTGTCGTTGACCTGCTTGAAGTGATCCAGATCAAACAAGATCAGGCTGATCGGGCACGGGCTCTGACGCGCCTTCCAGACGACGTTGTTCAGGCTCTCCTCGAAGTGGCTCTTGTTGTGTATCCCGGTGAGCCCGTCGAAGCGCATCAGGCGCTGGATCTCCTCGTGGTACGCGCCCTCGATGTTCCCGCCGGCAATATACTTCAACAGGACCTTGCCGATCTGCGGGCGATCCCCGTCGGCGAGCTCGCACTCGGTGATGCGCTTCTCGTTGACGAACGTCCCGTTGGTCGAGCCTAGATCCACCAGCTTGTGGGTCTGACCCGTCCACTCGACCCGGGCATGCCGGCGGCTGACCGAATCCACGTCGAGCTGCAGTCCCGAGGTCGTGCCCCGGCCGATCTCGACAGGCTGCTCGCCCAGGGGCAGGCGTTGGCCAAGCTTGGGCCCCGAGATCACCACGAGGTACGCCTGGCCCGGTCCGACAATCCGGATCGAGCCGCTGGCGTCACGGGTGATCGTGACTTCGACGGTGGTCTCGTACAGATCGTGGTCGGCCACGAGTGAACCGGAAGGGTATCACAGCCCCGCAGGAGCCGCGAGGCGGCGGCCCGCCCGCCGCGCTCCTGTCCGGGGAAACCACAAAATGTGCACAGGCCGCCGCGCCGGAGCGCGGCGGCCTGCTCGCTCCCCCGGGTGGGCGATCAGATGTCGAAATACAGGTGGAACTCCAGCGGCGTCGGGTAGAGGCGTGCCTGCGACAGCTCGCGCTCACGCTTGTAGTCGAGCCACATCTCGATCACGTCCTTGGTGAAGACATCGCCCTTCAGCAAGAACTCGTGATCGCGCTCCAACGCATCCAGCGCATCTTCCAGGGAAACGGGCATGCGCGGGACCTCCTTCAGCTCCTCCGGCGACAGCGAATAGATGTCCTTGTCCAGCGGATCGCCCGGGTCGAGCTTGTTCTGGATGCCGTCGAGGCCGGCCAGCATCATCGCCGAGAAGGCGATGTACGGGTTGCAGGTTCCATCGGGGAAGCGCAGCTCCAGACGCCGGGCCTTGGGCGACGGCGAATAGGTCGCAATGCGGATCGCCGCGGAGCGGTTGCGGCTCGAATACGCCAGGTTCACCGGGGCCTCGAAGCCCGGCACCAGACGCTTGTAGCTGTTCGTGGTCGGATTGGTGATCGCCGCCAGGGCCTTTGCGTGCTTGAGGATGCCGCCAACGTAGTACAGAGCCAGCTCGCTCAGCCCCGCATAGCCGTCACCCGCGAAGAGCGGCTTGCCGTCCTTCCACAGCGACTGGTGACTGTGCATCCCGTTGCCGTTGTCGCCGTACATGGGCTTCGGCATGAAGGTGGCTGTCTTGTTGTTCTTGTAGGCCACGTTCTTCACGATGTGCTTGAACCACATCAGCTTGTCGGCCATGCGCGTGAGCGAGTCGAAACGCATGTCGATCTCGCCCTGTCCGGCCGTCGCCACCTCGTGATGGCTGACCTCGACCTCGATACCGACCGATTCCATCGCCATGCAGATGTCCGTGCGGAGATCCATCTGCGTGTCGTTCGGCGGACACGGGAAGTAGCCCTCCTTGTGGCGGATCTTGTGCCCGAGGTTCGGACCTTCGGCCTTGCCGGTATTCCAGTCGGCTTCGACGCTGTCGATCTGGTAGAAGCTGCCCTGCGAGCCGGCCTCGTAGCGCACGTCGTCGAAGATGAAGAACTCCGCTTCTGGGCCGAAATAAACGGTGTCGGCGATGCCGGTCGACTTCAGATACGCCTCGGCCTTCCTGGCGATGTGGCGCGGATCACGCGAGTAGTTCTGCCTCGTTATCGTGTCCTGCACGGTGCACTGCAAAGACAGCGTCGCGTGCTTGGTGAAGGGATCCATCACGGCCGTGACCGGATCCGGGATCAGCAGCATGTCGCTCTGGTTGATGGGCTGGAAGCCGCGGATCGAGGAGCCATCGAAACCGAAGCCCTCCTCGAACGACTCGACCGACAGCCGTCTGAACGGCACGCTCGTGTGCTGCCACTTGCCCGGCAAGTCGATGAACTTGAGATCGACCATGACCGCGTCGTGCTTCTTGCCTAGCTCGATGACTTCTTTCGGATCCATTTCTGTCTCTCCTCTGTCTTGCGCGTCGGCCACGCTCTCAGATTGCTTCCTCGCCTCGCTCGCCGGTGCGGATGCGCACGGCTTCGTCGACCGGCCCTACGAAGATCTTCCCGTCCCCGATGCGACCTGTCTTCGCACTCTTTTCGATAGCGTCAATCACCTGATGTGCGAGATCGTCGGGTATCACGATCTCGATCTTGACCTTCGGCACGAAGTCGACGACGTACGCCGACCCCCTGTAGACCTCCTTCTTGCCGCCGGTACGGCCGAATCCCTTGACCTCGGTCACCGTCATCCCCTGGATGCCGACCTCGGACAAGGCATCCTTGACCTCGTCCAGCTTGAAAGGCTTGATGATCGCCTCGACCTTCTTCATTTTGGCTCTCCACTTCGATGCGGTCGCAAGCGCCCCGCTTTGACCGTCTTTTCGACTTGCGCGACCCGGAACAGAACGTCGGGACGGGCTCGCGGTTTGTCCAGGGTCGAGTAGCGGGGACCAGGTTTCCGGAATGTTTCAACCTCGATTCGTGCGCACATGAACGCCTTTCGCGTCGACCTCTGCCTGCCTTGGCAACAGGATGTCCACAGCCGGCAGCCCAGCGAGCCGGCGGACAATCGCGCGCGGCACGCGCGATCAGCATCTGGAGCGCCGTGAGAACGCCGCCGCCCGTCGAACACATCGGTCGCTTCCCGACGCCCGTGTTCCGCGCCGATGCGCTGTGCAGCGACGGCGCCGAGCTGTGGGTGAAGAACGACGGCGTGGTCAACGACGTGTACGGCGGCAACAAGGTGCGCAAGCTCGAATTCGTGCTGGCCGATGCGCTGGCGCGTGGCGCCCGGCGCATCGTCACCGTCGGCGCGTTCGGCAGCCACCACGTGCTGGCCACCACGGTATTCGCGCGGCAGCGCGGACTGGGCGTCGCGGCGGTGCTGTGCCCCCAGCCGTGGACGCAGCACGCCGAGGAGATACTGCGCGCCGGGCTCGGTCTCGGCCTCGAGGTGGAACCCGCCGGCTCCATGGCGCGCGTTCCGCTGCACCTTCCGCGGCTGCTCCGCCGCGGCGACTACCTCGTGCCGATGGGGGGTTCGAGCGTGCTGGGCACGTTGGGTTATGTCCGCGCCGTTCGCGAGCTGGTCGGCCAGATACGCAGCGGCCAATTGCCGGAGCCGGACCTGATCGTGGCGCCGCTCGGATCCGGCGGTACCGTGGCTGGGCTTCTGGCGGGCGTGCAACGCGAGGGCCTCGGCTCGCGCGTGGTCGGCGTGCAGGTGGCCGTCGGCAGAGCGGTCAGCGAGGGGCTGGTCCTGGCGCTGGCGTGGGGAGCGTTGCGCCGCGATGGCGTGAGCGCGAGCCCCGTCGGCCTGTCGCGCGGCCTCCAGCTCGACGGCTCCCACCTGGGCCGCGGCTACGGCTGGCCCACGCCGGCCGGGGAGCAGGCAAGCGAGCTCGCGGCGCTTGCCGGGCTCCAGCTCGATCCGACGTACACCGCGAAAACATTCGCGAAATCACTCGAGCTGGTGGGATACGCCGGGGTTGGCGACCACGGCCGCCGGGCCGCCGGCCGACGGCGCCAGAAGCGGGGGCAGCCGCTGCGGGTCCTCTACTGGCATACTCTTTCCGCGGCACCGCTCGAGCCCCTCCTTTCGCAGGGCCCGAATCCGGACGAGCTGCCAGCCACGCTGCGTGCCCTGTTCCTGCGAAGCTGACGCCCGTATATTCCCCGAGCAGCCCTGCGCGCCTTGATGACCGCCCGAAAATCGAGACTGATGTACGCGTTCACGCCCTACCGGCTGCCAGGACGCCCCGCGATCTCGTTCCGGCGGCTTGTCCCGGCTATGCGCCGGCTTCCGGGGGCCGTGGTCCAGCTCCGGGGGTGGTGACCGAGATGCCCCCGCCCAATCGGTCAAAGGTCCCGATCGGTACCGTCCTGGAAGGAAAGTTCCGGGTCACGAAGGAGATCGGTCGTGGCGGCATGGCGGCGGTGTACGAGGCGGAGAACATCGACATCGGCAAGCGCGTCGCGGTCAAGATCCTCGCCGCGGAGCTGTTGACGTCGCGCGTGGTCCGCGAGCGCTTCATCCGCGAGGCCCGCGCCTCCGCCGCGATCCGCAGTCCCTACATCTGCGATGTCTACGACAGCGGCATGTACGACGAGCGGCCGTTCCTCGTCATGGAGCTGCTCGAAGGCGAAAGTCTGTACGACCTGCTCACGCGCAAGCATCGCCTCGACATCGAGACGACGCTGACCGTCGCCACGCACTCGTGCCGCGGGCTGGTCAAGGCGCACGAGATGAACGTCATCCACCGCGACCTGAAGCCGGAAAACATCTTCCTGACGCGGAACGAGGAAGGCGAGACGATCGCGAAGATCCTCGACTTCGGCCTGGCAAAGTTCTACGAGCCGACCGGCGGCGACGCGGAACAGGCACGGCTCACGCGCGAAGGCGCCCTGTTCGGAACGCCCGCGTACATGAGCCCCGAGCAGGCCAAGGGACAAGGCGAGGTCGACCATCGCTGCGACCTGTGGGCGCTCGGCTGCATCGTCTACGAGTGTCTCACCGGCCAGACGGTGTGGAACGTCGACCAGGGCGTGGCGATGATCCTGGCGCAGATCGCGGGTGCGCCGATCCCGAAGCCCTCTCGGCTGCGCCCGGACCTGCCCCGGAGCTTCGACCCCTGGTTCCTCAAGGCGCTCGACCGCGATCCGGAGAAGCGCTTCCAGACCGCCAAGGAGTTTTCGGATTCGCTGACCGAGGCGCTCAGGCAACCCGCATCCGAAGTGCCGCGCGGACCGATGCCGAGCACGGAGGTCGAGTCGCGCGCCGTCGACGAGCTCATCAGCAGCGAGCTGGTCAGCGCCGAGCTGCTCAGTGCTTCCGGCAGCCAGCCGCTCGTCGCGCCGCCTGCGGGTCCGGGTTCGCAACCGACCAGCACGCAGAACGTCGACTTGCCTCCGGCGTCGACTGCCGCGGGCGGTGCTGAACGCGGTCCGGGGCGCGCCATTGCGGTGCTGCTGGTGGCCGCGCTTCTAGCGCTCGGTGGCTATGCCATCTGGCTGTACGTGCTGCATCCGCCGCCCTCCAAGGCCATCGCATCGCTTTCGAAGAACCCGCGCCCGGCTGCCAGCGTGGACAGCGGCACGAACGAGGAATCGCTCAAGCCGCGCGAGCACGACCCCTACGCGCTGCAGATCGCCTCGGCGCAGAACTGGCTCATGCAAGGCAACCGCGACAACGCCATCAAGATGTTCAAGGAGGCGTTCAACAACGGCGGCACGGGCGTCGCGCGGTCGCTGCTCGCGCAAGCCGGTGTCGCGCTCGCCCCGCGGGACGACCGCTGCCAGGTCACCGCGCTGGGGCGTCCGCGGCCCTTCGATCTTGTGGCCCCGGTCTCGCGCCCGACGCTGGCGGTCACGCCGGTCGGGCTGGTCGTCGCCTGGGTGGACAGCCACCAGGACCGTACGCGCAGGCAGGGATTCGCGGTCGTGCTCGACTCCGCGCTGCGGCGCGTATCGCCCGCGCACCTCATCACGCCGGAATCGACGGCGGTGAGGCACCCGCAGCTGCTCGCGGCCGGCAACCGCCTGGCGTTCATCTACTGGGACGCCGCCGGCGACGAGCCCGGCGTGTACGTGCGCCTGCTGGAAACGGACGGTCGCATCGCGGGTCCGGCGCGGCGCATCTCCAACGTCAAGAAGGACGAATTCTATCCGGCCCTGGTGCGCGTGGGCGACGGCACCTTCTGGGCCGTGTGGGACGAGGACATCGGTCAGGGAGGCGCGGATCTGATGGCCCGCCGGCTGAACGCCAAGCTCGAACCCATGAGCAGCGCGGTGCGCCTGACGGCATTCGTGCGCAAGCGGGGAAGCACCGTCAGCGCCAGCGAACCGGACGTGGCGATAGAGCACGATCAGCTCGACATCGTCTTCTCCCTGCAGCGAGGCAAGCAGGACTCGCAGATCATGCGCCTGGTGATCGCGCTTTCCGATCCCGCACTGAAGACGGGCGTGGTCGACGAGGACACGAAGAAGAAGCACGGCAAGAAGAAGAAGCCGAAGGATCGCTTCATCGGCGAGATGCGACCGATCAGCGCCGCCCACAGCAAGAACGCCCAACCCCGCATCGCCTGCACGAAAGAGGGTTGCTTCACCGTGTGGGACGACGAGAAAGCCGGCGCCCTGGCCTCCTTCCAGGACCGGGACACCGGACAGGCCATCTGGCATCGCGAGTTCGCGAGCAAGGGGTCGCGTCCGGCGGTAGCGGCTTCCGCCACGGGCGCCATGGTCGCCTGGTACGAGGCCTCACGGCTGAGGATCGCGCGCATCTCCCGCGACGGCATCGAGAAATCGAGCGTCCTGGCCCGGGTCAGCGGCTATCAGCCGTACCCGGCGATCGTTGCAGGCTCCGAAGCCAACCAGTGGTACATCACGTGGAGGGACTACGAGGCCGGCCATCTGGAGGCCTTCGTCGTCCGGGCCCAATGCAAATGACCAAAGCTCCAGAGAACCATGCGAAGCGAGCAACGTGAGCCGGCTTTCGCACATCCGACGCCGCAGATGTTGAGCATTCCGTCCAGAGCCGCCTTGCGGAAGTCTCCTATCGAGACACCGCGCACGTTGCTACTGCCGATCGACGCGGCCGACGGCCCGGAGATCTGGACCGCGGTGGACGGATCGCGTTGGCACCTCGAGCGATGGTTGCCCTGGGTGCCGTTCAACAACACGCCCGAGGCCAGCCAGCGCTACGCCGAGGCATGCGCAGCGGATTGGGACGCCGGTCGCGCCGTTCGTTTCGCGATCCGCGACCGGCAGACGCGCGAGCTGCTCGGCGTCGTAGGGCTCGACTCGTGTGTGCATCTTCACCGGTCCTGCGAGCTCGGCTACTGGCTGAAGCGCGACGCGACCAACCGCGGACTGATGACCGAAGCCGCGCGCGCCTGCGCGGAATTCGCCATCCAGCGCATGGGCGTACACCGCATCCGCTGCGCCGCGGCGACCACGAACTACCAGAGCCTGCGCGTCATCAGTCGCCTGGGTTTCCGCTTCGAGGGAGTGGCACGGCAAGCCGAGTTCGTACAGAACCGCTGGCTCGACCACGCCGTCTTCGCCCGTCTTTCCACGGACGAGTAGCAGCAACCCCCGGCGAGCGACCAGCGAGCCCGCGATCAGCGGAGCGAGTCGCGCCGGGGTGCTCGAGGGGCGCTGAGCCCCCTCGAGGAGGATTCCGGTGGGGGTGGGTGGGTGGGTGCGACCGGTGGTAGCGTGGGCTGGACGTGCGTTCCAGACGACAACTCCCGTTCCTGCCTCTCGCGCCGGCGGTGGTCGTCATCGTGGGTATCGCCGCCGCCTTCGCGATCGCTGTGCGAGGCGTGTCCGACCTGCACACGCAGAGCGACCACGCGGCCGCCCTGCGCAGCCGTCTGCTTGCCCTCACCCTTTCCGAGCGCCTGCGCGCCACCGCGCTGGAGGATCGGGCCACGGTCGTCGAGCGGGCGGCCAACCGCTCGGGAGCGGAGGTTCTGCTCGTGCGCCAGGACGGCCGTATCCTCGTGGACGGCAGCCTGTCGCCGCCTTCCCACGACAAGCTGATGGACCTCCTGGTCGAGGGCAAGGGCGAGACGACGACCGGGCTCGGCCGCACCCGCTTCTTCGTCGCGCCGCTCAGCGCTCCCTACGAGCACATGTCCGTGGTGAGCTTCGTGCGGGCCCCGGAGGCTCCCTTCGCGGTGGGGTCCCTGGTGACGTCGGTCGCCGCGCTCACGGCGATCCTCGTCGGCGCAGCCGCGCTCGTGGCGTTCGCACTAGCGCGCGACGTGCACTCCGACGTCGACTACGTCAGGCAGAGCATCGTCAAGATGGCGGACGAGGGCGTGGACCCTGGAGGCCAACCCATCGCGGTGCGCACGGAGGATCAGGTCGGGCTCTTGACCAGCGCGTTCAACGTGCTGGTCGAGCGCTTCACCGCGGCCGAGCGCGCCTACCGGCAGGATCTCGCCGGGGCGCTCGCGTACGATCGGGATCGCAGCGCGTTCCTCGCGGCGCTCAGCCACGAGCTGCGCACACCGCTCAATGCGATCCTCGGCTTCACCGAGGTGCTGCTCAGCGAAGTCGACGGCCCGCTCAGCGACGATGCGCGCGAAAACCTCGAGGTAGTGCGCGGCAGCGGGCAGCATCTGCGCTCGCTCATCGACGACATCCTCGACCTGTCCGCGCTGGAATCGGGCGAGCTCAGGCTGGATCGTCGAGAAGTCGACGTGCTGACCATCGCGGAGGAGGTCGTCCGCGAGGGCCAGGTGACCGCAAAGGAAAAGCCCGTCGAGGTGGAGCTTTCCGGCGAGCGCGCCCTGGCCTGGGCCGACGCACGCCGCCTCCGGCAGATCATCGGCAACATCGTCGGTAACGCCGTCAAGTTTACCGCCGAGGGCCGCGTGGAAGTGCGGGTCGAGCCGCGCGGGCAGTTCGCAACGGTGGTCGTCGCCGACACCGGGCCCGGCATCGCTCCGGAAGAACAGGCCGCGATCTTCGAGGAGTACCGCCAGGCTGGCGACGAGGCCTCGCGCAGGATCGGCACCGGCCTCGGACTCGCGATAACCCGGCGCCTGCTGCAGATGCACGGCGGCTTCATCGAGCTGTCGAGCGAGCTCGGCAAGGGTTCCACGTTCACGATCGTGCTTCCGTCGAGCGAGGAGCAGGCCGAAGCGTCACCGCGCGTGAGCCGCCCGGCAATCGAGCCGCGCGTCGAATCCGGCGAGGCGCCGGCATGATCGACGCAGCCGCACGTCTGATCCGCCGCGTGCTCGCCTGGCAGATCCTGTTCACGCTGGCCGTGAGCTCGCTGGTATCCCTGCTCGCGCCGCAGCTCTTGCTCCTGCGCAACGAGATCGCCGTGGTGGCGGGACGCGCGCTCTTGCTTGCCATCCTTGCCGGCGGCGTCGTGACGCTGCTCAGGAGCTGGTGGTCACTGAGGAGGCATCGCTTCGTGCTGCGCGTGCTGGCGCTCGGGTCGCGCTCGGTCGAACCGTTCGAGATGCAGGAGCTCGAAGGCGAACCGTGGCGCGTGACTGTGGGCTGGGTTGTGCCGTCGGTGGTGGCGCTCGGCATCGTCGCCACCGTGGCTCGGCCCGGCATCCTCGACCTGACGACCGGGATCAGCCTGGGCCTTCTGGGCGTGGTGATCGTCGCGGCAGCATCGCTGCCGCTGTCCGTCGTGGTGCGCGCCGCTTTCCTGCGCGCCATCGAGCTGGCGCCCGCGGAGGTCATGCGCGAGGTCGTCGAGGCGGCCGAGAGGACCGGAAAGCCGCAGCGGCAGGTCTCGCAGCGCCTGCTCGCTGCCGTGGCGACGCCCGTCGCGTTCCTCGCCATCGGCTCGGCCCTGATTGCCAACGCGCATCTCCGACGCGCCGACGAACGGCAGCGCGAGGAGACGGCGCGCGCACTCGCGCGATCGTCGTTCGAGATCGGTCCGGGCGTGGTACCGGGAGCCGGCCTCGATGGCGCCATCGAGCGAGCAGCCAAGCTGGGCTTCATCGCCAACGTCACGCCGGGCGACCCCGGTCACTACGCGCTCGAACGCGACGAGGACGGCGTGGTCGATCTTGTCGCTCCGCTGGATACGGGCAGCGCCGAGGTCCGCTTCAGCGGCTCGACGATCGGCGTGTTGAGCTACGAGTCGCTGCTCATCGCGCTCCTGTCCGTCACGATAGCCGGTCTGCTCGGCGCGATCCTCGGACGCGCGCTGGGCCGCGACCTGTCCAACGCCACGCGGGGCGTCCGGCTCCTCGGCACCGAGGCCGTGATCAGCGGCGGCACGCGCGTGGTGCGGCCTGCCCAGTTCCGCGTGGTGGTCGAGCTGGGCTCGGCGATCGAGCGCCTGGCGGACCGCTTCCGCGTGTTCGCGCACGCTCAGGAGCGGGCCATCGAGGCCCGCGCCGCGGCCACGCGCATGCGCGGGCTGTTCTTCGCGAGCGTCAGCCACGACCTCAAGAGCCCGCTGAACGCGATTCTCGGCTTCACGGAGCTCGTACGTCGGCTCGAACCGGTCAGCGAGGGGCAGATCGAGAGCCTCGACCTGATCGAGCGGCGCGGGCGCGAGCTCCTGGCCTTGATCGAGACCATCCTCGACGCAGCGCGAGTCGAGGCGGGACAGCTGACGCTGGTACGCGACCGCGTCAAGATCAGCGACCTCCTGGGCCAGGCGATCGAGAAAGGGCGCGACCTCGGCGGCGACCGCCCGGTGGAGGTGATCGGCGAGATCGCCGAGGGCATTCCGGAGCTCGAGGTCGACAGCCTGCAGATGGGCCGCGCGCTGGCGACCCTCATCGGCCACGCGATGCGCTCGGCGGAGCGCGGCGTGGTGCGCGTCAAGGCGAGCCCCGGCTCGGCGCGGCGTCTGCATATCGCGATCGATCTGCCGAGCCAGCGCTTCAGCGCGCGGGAGCTCGAGGCCATGCTCGACCCAACCGGCAAGCCCGGTGCGCGCGTGCATCGCGGGCTGGCGCTCGGCATGAGCCTGGCGCGCTCGGTGGTGGAGCTGCACGGCGGCAGGGTGCGCGTCGAGGATCTGGGCGAGGACGGCGCGCGCTTCGTGGTACGGCTGCCCATCGATTTCGACGCGTCCCAGTATCCGACGTGGGGCCCGCCGATGAACAATTGAACAGACGGCGACCCCGACGAGGCTAGTTGGCCGGCCAGGGATCCGGCGGCACCTGCGAGTCCGCCGAGGGGGGCCCCACGGAGCCCGCCGAGCGAGCGATCGTCAGCGGACGATCATCACCATCGTGCCCTTGCCCATCGCGCCGCCGGCCTGCACGCCGTTCCAGCCTTTCGGCAGCTTGGGGTCGGTCCAGGAAAAGAGCGTGCGCCCGTCGCGAGGCGACAAATTGATGCAGCCGGCGCTCATCGGCTCGCCGAAGCTCTCGTGCCAGTAGGCCGTGTGCAGCGCGTAGGGCGCGTCGAAGTACTGCGTGTCCGGCACGTCCGCGATCCAGAACTTCCGCGGCTCCTTCTGGTCCGGCGTCATCATCGCCGCGCGGTGCTTGAAGGTGATGCGGAAGCGCCCCATCGGCGTGCTGCTCGTCTTCAGGGGCGGGATGCCCTTCTGCGGCGGCCCTCCGGCGCCCGCGCTGATCAGCGTCGCGAACACCGGCCGCGCGCCCTCGTAGGCCACGAGCGTACCCTGCGTAATGCTGACCAGGAGCCACTTGTCGGTGCTCGCGATCCCATACGGCAGCTTGTCGCGCGGGGCGACGACGGTGGCATCGCTTTCGGCGATCCACAACTGCCGTCCCTGCGCGTCGCGCGCGCGGGTCGGCAGATAGCCCTGTTTTCCGCTCTCTTGCGCCTCGTCCGACTCCAGCGCGACGAACGTGCGCACCGCCCAGCCCTGTTCGTTCGCCTTGAAGGTGCCGTCGCCAGCGCGGACGTACTGCGGCTTGGCGCTCTTGACCATCCACGCGATCGGCAGCTTCACCTTCGCGCCGAGATGCACGCCGTGGAACGTCGACTCGCGATACGGCCGCACGCGATCGGCCGGCACGACCGTGCCGTCGGCGCTCAGGAGCCAGGTGCGCCCGGCGTGCTGGAAGCTCTTCGTGTAGGCGAGCATCGAGCCGAGCGGGATGACGCGGCGGACGAGCTTCTTCTCCTGCGCGTGCGCGATGGAACCGCCCTCGGCCAGAAACCACGGCACCGGGTCGTTCGCCTTG
The DNA here is from genome assembly GCA_963826085.1 of uncultured delta proteobacterium. Taxonomy (GTDB): domain Bacteria; phylum Myxococcota_A; class Polyangia; order Polyangiales; family Polyangiaceae; genus CAWDXG01. Next base: position 844,231 of record CAWGVN010000004.1, read on the forward strand.
ATCGCGCGCACCTCCGCCAGCTTCTCGTGCCCGCGGTTGCCCCAGGACTGCGGCCCGAACGTGCCGGGCTTTCCCATGTACCGCTCTTCGTGCTGCCACTCCTCCTGGGTCGGCAGCCTCCGGTACATGGGCGCGCCGTTCGACAGCGCGTAGTGGAAGGGGAGGAGACCGCCGAGCGGCTCCGCCAGCTGCATGCCGCGCAGATAGCGGCTGTCGCCCGAGATCGCGCTGGTCCGGTCGAGGCACACATAGCCTCTTGGCTCGACCCGGTAGAAGCCGTTGGGACAGCCGGCACCGCGGACCGGTTCGGCGCTCGCGAGCTTCACCGAAGTGCCGACGCGGATGTAGCCGAGCCGCTCGCGCCAGTGCCCCTTGCGCGGCTTGTCGTAGATCCAGGCGGTCGAAGCGCGGCTCCAGATGCGCGTCGGCGCGGGCCGGGCATCGCCGGAGTCGGCGGCGGCGGGCTTCGAGTCCGCCGCCCTGTCGGCGAACGCCGCCGGCGCCAGCGACAACACCAGCGCCGCTACCCAGAACCTCCGCGCAACGAGCACGCCTCCACTTTCGACGACAAGCGCCGTCGTTTCAAGGGGCGCACCCAACCAGGTACCAGAGCAGGCGCGCCCCGTCCGTCCCCGCAGCCCGAAGCCTACCAGTTGCCTTCGGAGACCAGCTCCCAGCCGGGGCCTGCCTTGCCCTTGCCTTCGTACTTGGCGAGGACGACGACCATCGTGCCGGCCTTCATGCTGTCGGCGCCGCCGTAGCCCTTCACGTCGGTCAGGTTGACGAGGAAGAACTGCCGGCTCATGCCCATGATGTCGCCCTTCTGGCGCGGCGTGTACGTGACGCCGAGGCTGAAGCCCTTGTCGTTCTCGTCGGTGAGCGGCCCGGTGAACAGCACCCACTTGCCCTTCGCCATCGCGTCGAATGCGCTCATGGCCTTGTCCTTGGCCTTCAGAGCCTTGTTCTTCTTCAGCTTGTCCTGAAGATCCGCCATCACCAGGAAGCCCTTGGCTTCGGGGTGCGCCTTGTCGATCTTGTCGCGGCGCGCGTCGGTGAGCTTCGTGTCGATGTGCTGCGGACGCTCGGGCTTGGCAGCCTGCTCGGGCTTGGGCGCCGGCGCAGGCGCGGGAGCCGGCGCAGCGGTTGTCGCGGTCGGCTTGGGCTTCGCCTGCGCGCTCTTGGTGGAGTCGCACCCGCTCACGAGCAGCGCGAGACAGGCGGCGGAAACGAAGGAGATCTTGATGCTCGTCATGTGCCCACGAGACCCCGGCGTGACGCGCCTGTCAAACGTCGTGGGAGCCAGCGCATCGAGTACCGCGGCGGCGGTATTTTCCGTGGGCATGAAACCGATCCCCAGCGCCCGCGCTCACTTGGTTCCGCCCGGCAGACCCAGCGAAACGAGCAGACCCGGCGCGGCACCTGCTCGAGAGGCTTCCGGGCGCTCGCGGAGCGCGTCGATCAGATCAGCCAGCGCCTCGGCACGGGGAACGAGCACGATCATCGAGCTGTCCGCCGCACCCAGACGGATCACCGTCGTCAACGTAGCTCCGCTGGGCGCGGTGATCCGCCCGGCAGCGACGCGCTCAACGTCTTCGAGCGAGATGTCCCACCGATCCAGTTGCACGTTGAGCCGGTGCGGGATGAAGAGCAGCCGCTGGCTCGTGACCAACAGATGCCCGCCCCGGGCTTCGGGCCCGAGAATGTCGTTGGCCCGCGTCCGGTAGAGCAGCGCCTCGCCTGCGGCCAGCTCCTCGCTCGGCCTGGGCGTGCGTGCCAGACGATACACGAAGAAGCCGGGCAGTCCGGTCAGCACCGCCACACCGAACCCGAGCAATGGCGCAAGCGCCAACATCGACAGCAGCTGCCCTATCGTCGCGGGCCCGGACTTCATCGGCGTCACGAATACGAATACCGACCAGGCGAGCCCGGCCACGATCGCCGGCCAGAGGATGAAAGGCCGGGTGAACAGGAACCGCGTCGCGCGGAAGCCGGGCAGCGAGACGCTCCCGTCGGGCAGCTGTTCCGCCATCGGCGAGATGCTACGTGCGTCGCGCGCCACGCGCCACCGCGGGATGGTACGCTGCGGACATGGAGGCGGAGCGGAGCGCGTGCACGGCACTGTTGCTGTTATCTCTGTGCGGATGTCACCGTTCCAGGCCGGCTCCCGCGTCATCGAAGAGGGGGAGTAGCGTGACCGGACAAAAGCCCGCGGCGGAGGCGTCCTCTCGCGGACACGAGTCGGCGGTCGCAATGTCCGCGCCCGCGACCGACTCGCGCCTCGAGATCCAGCTCGTGATCAAGCCCGGCGTCGTGATGGACCGCATCCCGATGCGCAGCGCGGTGCTCCGCTTCACGAACAGGACGAAGCAGCCGTTGCGTATCTACATGCCGTCGGAAGCGGCCCGCGCCAACATCAGCACCATCTTCATGACGCCTTCGGAAGGCGGCCAGCCGCTCTTCATCCCCGATCTGCACCCACATGGCTACCAGGTCAGCGAATCGGACTTTCCACTGATCGCTCCCGGCGCGACCCGCGAGTTCACGCAGTCGTTCAGCCTCGATCCGATGAAGCCCGGCCCCGGCACGGCGACCGAGCGCCGCAAGGGCTTCGAAGCCGGCAAGACGGTGCGTGTCACCTGGACGTACGAGAACACGACGCGCCGCTGGCCGGGAGGCGTGCAGACGTTCGGCGGTCCGACGAAAGGGCTCTTCGACGGCGGCGACATCCCCCACATCTGGACGGGCAAGCTGAGCGTCCAGATGACCTGGACCGTGCCCGACTAGCTACGACGAGAGCGCCGACTGGAGCTCGCGCACCGCGCTCGCGTCGACGTGCATCACGCACGGGTGCGGCTCGCACAGTGCGAGCACCAGCGAACGGCGCGCGCCGCTTGCGTCGACGAGGTGGGCGGTGATGGCCGCCGGTGGAGCTCCGTCCTTGAACGCCTTGCGGACCTCGAGCTCCGTCCACAGCGCACGGCCGGGAGAGCCGGCGAGCCAGTGCCACATGCCGTCGTGGTAGGCGCGTCGCTCGTCGGCCTCCAGGTAGCCGCGAAAGATGCTCTGGTAGGCGATCGCACGTGGGCCCTCGATGCCTGCACGCGGCAGCCGCCGCGGCATCTCTTCGGCCGTCGCCTGTTCGACCGCGGCCGGAGCGGCACGGAACGCAGCGATCGACGCGGCGAGGCGCGCGGCGCGCTCGCCCTGCCCCGTCCAGACGCACGCAGCGAGCCAGCGCGCGTCCTCGTCGCCCCGGACGTCCAGCGGTCGGAGATCGAAACCGACGCGCCGGCGGATGGACGGCAGCGGCTCGAGCCTGAACGCCGCTCCATCGGGATGCTGCCAGATCGACGGCAGCCGATCCGCCACGAGGTTCAGCCCCGCACTGGCGCCGAGATCGAACAGGTCGATGCAGCAGCCGGCATCGACGCCGGCCAGCAGGTGCGCCGGCCACAGCCACACCACGGCGCGCGAGGTCTCGTTGGTCTGGACGTAGCGCGTGGCAAGCGCCTGCCACGCGCGCTCGCGGTCGGCACCAAGGGCGGCCGAGAGCTCGACGAGCCGCGCGGGGCGAGGCTCGTCGGCGGCGAGCGTGCTCCACAAAGGATGCGCCTCGCCTTCGGTCAGCGCGTCGTACTTGAGCGCTGCGAGCAGCAAGAGCGGCCGCTCGTAGGGCGGCCCGAACGCCCGCTCTCTCCACGCTTCACGCAGGCGCGCCCGCGCGTCGGCGTCCAGCGCTCTGGGCATCAGCTCGAGCAGCGTGGCGTACGCCGGAGCGCGGGTCGCCATGAACTCCCGTTGTTCGGCGAGATCGGCGTCCAGCTCGTGGAGCGGATCGGCAGTCATCGTGCCTCCAGGGGGATAGCACGCCGCCCCTACGTGAACTAGTGTACAGTACCGGACCTCGAGGATGGCCAAGAACAAGGACAAGTCCGCCGCGGCAGAGGCCCCCGCCGAGCGCGTGGTCGGCACCGTCGCGCGCGACGAGGACGAGCGCTTCGATCGGCTGTTCCGGCCCGAGTCGCTCGCGGACTTCGTGGGGCAGCAGAAGCACAAGGACAACCTGCGCGTCTACGTGCAGGCCGCCCTGAAGCGCGGCGAGCCGCTCGATCACATCCTTCTGTGCGGCCCGCCAGGGCTCGGCAAGACCACGCTGGCGCACATCCTGGCCAAGGAAATGGGCGTCGAGCTCGTCATCAGCAGCGGGCCGGCCATCGAGCACAAAGGCGCGCTCACCGGACTGCTCACGCGACTCGGCCGCGGCGACGTGCTGTTCATCGACGAGATCCACCGTCTCAGCGCGCCGGTGGAAGAAGCGCTGTATCCGGCCATCGAGGATTTCCGGATCGACGTGATGATGGGCGACGGCGCCTACGCCGAGAGCATCCCGCTCGACATCAAGCCCTTCACGCTGATCGGCGCGACCACACGCACCGGCCTGCTCACCAAGCCGCTGCACGAGCGCTTCGGCGTGACCCTCAGGCTCGATTTCTACCCGGCGGAGGATCTGCAGCAGATCATCCTGCGCAGCGCGCGGCTCCTGGGCATCGAGTGCGAGAAGAAGGGAGCGCGGGAGCTCGCGCTGCGCTCGCGCGGCACACCGCGCGTCGCCAACCGGCTGCTCCGTCGCGTGCGCGACTTCGCCGAGGTCGAGGGCGACGGCCGCATCGACGCGGAGATCGTGCAGCTCACCTGCGACCGGCTGGAGGTGGACGCAGCGGGGCTGGACGAGATGGACCGCCGGCTCCTGCTGGTGCTGATCGAGCACTACGACGGCGGCCCGGTGGGCGTGGAAACGATCGCCGCCGCGCTGGCCGAGCCGCGCGACACCATCGAGGACGTGTACGAGCCCTATCTGCTGCAGCAGGGGCTGCTCGGCCGCACCCCGCGCGGCCGCATCGCAACGCGCAAGGCCTACGAGCACCTGGGCGTCGCCTTCGAGGAACGCGGCTCGAAACAGGGACGGCTGTTCTAGACCGCTACTGCGTCTCGATCAGCACTTCGGCGAGGTTCTGCGGATCGACGCGCACCGCGACTTCCGAGCCGGGTGCGGGAACCGGACCGGTGACGAGCATCTTGACCGACACGGGATAGGGCGCGCGTCCAGGCAGCGTCACCTGCAGGTCGAAGCTCAGCTGCGGCCTGTTGTTGATCGTCACGCCGGTGCGACTCACGCCGGTCACGCGTCCGCGCCCCTGGATGCCATGCACGCGCAGGCGCTCGGCGCGCTCGGCGCTCTTGCGCATCACGCGACCGATGACGAAGAAGATCGCGCCCATCGGAATGAACGTGACGGCGAGGATCCCGGCCGTCAGCGCCAGGCCCGTGAGATCGCCCAGGCCCAGGTCGACGAAGGGCGAGACGGCCGCGAAGGCGCCGCTGGCAAGCCCGCCCACCAGAAACAGCCCACCAAGCGGCACGAAAACCTTGTCGATCCCGCCGCTGGCCGCGGTCGCCGCGCGGCGCCCCGCCTGGACCGCGTACGCCTGGTTGGCCGCGGGAAAGCTCTGCGGGCAGAGCTGGAAGCCCGGGCTGGCCTGGATGATCGACTGCAGCGTCGCGGTAGCAGTGGGACGCCGGGCAAGCTCGTGCTGGATCTCGGCGACCGCAGCCTGCATCTGCCCGAGCCGCTCCCAGGCGTTGGCGCGCAGGAGCGCGCAGGCCGCATCCATCGCGTCCATGATCGGCACCTGCTCGGCCTGGCCGCCCAGCACCCGCAGCACGCCGTTCCAGTCGTGCTTCGCGGTCTCGATGTACGCGCGCGACATGCGCCACGCGCTGTCCATCTCCAGATCGTCGGAGCGCGGGTCGCACGGCGCGAGCCACTGCTCCGCCGCGGCGATGTCGCCTTGCTTCGCTGCAGAGCGGCTCAGGTAGCCGCGCATCATCTGGCGATGCCGCGGCAGCGTGAAGGCTTCCAGCGCGCTTTCGAACATGGCCCGCCGGCGCAGGTCGTCGTTCTGGCCGGCAAAGTGGTTCGCCAGCATCATGGTGAGGAACAGGAGCCGTTCGGCAGCTTCGTAGTTCTGCGTCGCGGCGAGCTCCTGGCGCGTCGATTGCCAGATGGAAAGCGCTTCCTGCACCTTCCACGCTGCCAGCTCGCCGCCTTCCAGCAGTCCGATCAGCGCGGGCGGCGGCATTAGCGGCTTTCCGTCCTGCGTCCTGAGGCGGGCGATCCGCTGATCCTCCGGCAGCGCCGACGGCGCGCCCGGCTGGAACAGCGGGCGATCGTCGCGGGCTGCAAGCTGCAGGGCCGCGTTGCAGTACCTGCAGTGGGTCTGTCCTCCGGCAACCGGTGTTTCCATCGGCGCGCCGCAGTTGGGACAGACCAGGATGCGGATCTGCGTACCGAAGCTGGTGTGACCGGTCACTCTGGGCAGCGCTACGAGCGCGGCCGGCCGGCGTCAATCGCGCCCCGAGGCGATCAAGTCACGTGGCGGATTGCCACGCCGGCCGCCAGCGCTGCGTGCGCTCCGCACGTCGAACTGGCGCGTTCGCAGTATTTGCGTGAACCGCGGCAGCTTTCCGTGCCCCCCGAACGGCACACGGCTTGCACCACACCAGAGATGAAGCGCCGAACCGTCATGGCCCCGCTCTCCCGCTCCGGCGTCCAGACCACCGAGATCGATCTGCACGATCTCGAACAGCTCTTCAACCCGATGGACCCGACACCGTTTTCGTTTCCCGTCAAGGACCTCGACAGCGAGGAGTTCCGGGGCAGCTGGGCGCGCGAGCGTCCGCTCGAGGCGTCGCAACTCGCCCAGGTCAACGTCGAGGTCGGTCAGGAGCAGGCGGAGGCAACATGACTCACGAGGAAATCGCACTACAGCAAATCAGGGAGCGCCTGCTCGCCGGGCGGCACACGGCCGTGCTCGGTCTCGCGCGGCTCGACCCGCTGCCAAGGCCAGCGCCGGGCGTGCTCAAGGTGGACTGCGATTCTGTCTGGCCCGCCACTGGGGCCGCTGCTCGAAGCGCGCTGGCAGGCCGAGGAGCTGCTCGACGAACGCGCTCCGATGCCGGCGCACGAGGAGCCCGGCCTGAGGCAACGCCTGCTCGGCGAAGAGCCCGAACCCGGCGGTGACGGTCGTGTCGTCGCAGCGCTGAACCGGTTGGCGCGCCTGTCGAGCGCACCGGTGGCGCTGGTGCTCCAGTCGGTGGACGCCGCCGACCCCCGCACCCTCGAACGGCTCGAAGCACTGATCCGGCGCCCCGGCTGGTTGAAGGCGCCGCTGGTGCTGGCGTTCGGCTCGCTCCAGCCCGAAGGCGCGGCTCGGTCGCTGCTCGACGCCGTGCGCGAGGTGGAAGGCGACGACGCCGTCGTCAGCGTCGATTCCGGCGAGCTGCTGCGCCCGCAGAGCGCACGCCCGGCGGCGCCGCTGCCCGAAACGCTGGCCGCGGAGACACTGCACGTGCTGCGCGCCGGCGCCCTGATCGGCGACGCCTTCGAGGCCGATCTGGTAGCTCTGCTGCTCGGCCTCGATCCCGTCGAGGTGCTGGAGCTCCTGCAGATGGCGCGCGACGCCGGCGTTCCCATCGAGGACCGCGGTGACGGACGCTTCGTGCTGGCGAAGAACACGGCCGAGGCTCTGCGCCGGAGCCTGTTGCCCTCGCTCGCCGGTGCCTGGCATCGGCGCCTGGCAGAGCTGCTGGGCAGGACGACACGCGTCAGGACGGCACGCGAACCCGAGATCGAGCCTCCGCCGACAACCAAGCGCGCCGTGCCGCATGGAACGCCCGCACGCGAACGGGCGGCGCTCGAGAACCTGGACCTGACGGAAAGGCCGCTCGGCGCCGCCGAGTCGGAGGCACGGCGCCTGCGCCGCCCCGACCGCGAAGCGCGCGCTGGACACCACGCTGAAGCGGCCGGCCAGATCGAGCTCGCCGCCAAGCAGTACATCGCCGCGGCAGAGCGTTCCGACAATCTCGGCGCCTACGACCAGGCGCTCGACTTCGCCCAGCGCGCGCTCCAGCTGGCCGAGTCGCTGCCGAACAGCCCGGGACACCGGCAGCTCTGCATCCGCGCACTCGGCGAGCTCGGGCGGCTCAAGTGGCATGCGGCCGGTCCTGGCGAGAGCGTCTCGCTGGACGCCGCGCTCCGACAGCTCGAGCGCGCGGAGGCGCTCCTGGCCGCAGACGATCCGATCGAGCTCAAGGCGGAGATCAGCTCGCTCATTGCGAGCGTCTGCTACGACATTGGCGGCCGCGACGCGCTGGAGCGCGCGCTCGGCGAGCTCACCGCGGCCGGCCGCGCGCTGCTCGACGCGGGCAAGCCGGTGGAAGCCGCCCGCCTGCTCAACGACGAGGCGGCGGTGTGGGTGCGGCTCGGCGACCCGGTGCGCGCGAACCACCTGCTCTCCAAGTCGCGGGAGGTGTTCGGCCGCTTCGCGACCGAGAGCACGGTAGCGCAGCTCGAGCTGGCCGAGACCGACCACCTCGTTGCGCGGCTGATGCTGCACGCGCCTCCGCGCCCGGGCAAGGAGCTGGAGTCGCTCGAGCTCGGCATCCAGCACGCGCTCGCCGCGGAGGAGACGTACCGCGAGCTCGGCCGCTCGCGCGAGCTTGCTCGCGTGTGGGAGACGCTCGGCAGGCTGGAGCGCCTGGCGGGCAAGTCCGAGCAATCGTCCAGCCACCTGGTGGCTGCGATCGAAACCGAGCAGCAGCTCGGTGACGCCATCGGACTGGCACGGAGCACGGCAGCGCTGTCGGATCTGCTCTCGGATGTGGGACAGCCGGAACGCGCGCTCGAGCTCCTGCGCGACTCGATCACACTCAACTTCGAAAAGGGCTCGCCGGTGGGGCTCGCCTTCAACCGCCGCGCGCTATCGGGCCTGGCAGCGCGCGTCGCAGGGCACCCGCTCACCGACGGGCTCGAACACGACATCGAACGACTACGGAGCCAGCTGGAGCTGGCCGAGAGAAGCGTCGGCCACGTCGAAGCCCCGATGGAACGGGACGAACGGGCGACGCTGTGAAGGAAAGGAGCTCAACCATGAGCGGAATGAAACCCGAGTACCGCGAGCGCATCGATCGCGGCCTCGACGAGCTGGAGAAGCTGCGCGGCGAGATCAAGCTGAAGATGCACCTCGCCGAGATGGACGCGCAGAGCACCTGGCGCCGCCTCGAACCGAAGCTGGACGAGCTGGAGAGCGCGGTCGAGCGTCAGGGCACCGCGGTGGCCGAGACCACCGCCCACCTGACGGAAGATCTGCTCAAGTCCTTCCGCCAGCTGCGCGACAAGATCGCCAGCCACCACGCGCCGCATTGAGACCGGGGACCCGCCAGGGGAGCGCCACAAGCAGCGGCCGTGGCGCTCCGTGACAAGGGTCCCGACCGGGAAAGGCGGTGTCATGTCGGACACTCGTCGATCTGGCACTGCGCCGGTTGAGCTAGCGTTTCACAGCAGTTCTCGTGCGGGTCCTGGCAGCCACCGTCCACCGAGCCGCAGACACAGTGGCCGTGGCCGTCGTTGAACCCGAGGCAGCAGATGCCGTTGACGCAGTCCGCGAACCCGAAGTACCGCTGGCAATCGGCGGGTACCTTGCAGGCGTACAGGCGCAAGCCCGCGTCAGCTCCTCCGGCCGCATCACCCGCCTCCCCGCCGGAGTCGCCGGCGCTAGCCTCCACGCCTGAATCGACGCGCCCCGGCTCTTCGACCTGCCTGCTCCCGCAGGCTGTGCACACGAGCGCAATCAACACTACTGCTTGAAGCAATCGGTATGACATCCCAGATATCCGGTCTTGTCGGCACAACAGTGCTGGCCTTGCGGACAGCCCAGGTACTCGCCGCAGAAGCACCCGCCGTCGCCGGTGGAGAATCCAATGCAGCACTTGCCCGCCGAACAGACCCCGTCGAAGTAGGGGCTGCATTGCGGCCACTCGGTACAAGGCCCAGCCTCCGGCGTCCACCAGCCGCCGGCCGCCGCGTCCGGGCCGGCGTCGCCCGGCGCCGCCTCGACCGAAGCGTCGTGCCCGGCGTCGGGCGCGGACCCTCCGTGCCCCGGCACGCCCACGACGCCGCCACAACCCGCCGTGGCCATGAGCAGCGCCAGCGCTAGCTCACCAGAGTGTCGCCTGGACATGCAAGTCGTTCCCAGGCGAGACACAGCCCCGCCGGCTGTCGGCCCATGCCGAAAGCGTGAAGTTCGCGACGGGCAGCCTCGTGCTGCCGATGTAGTCGCCAAACTGATTGCCAAGCGGGCACGGAACGTAGGTCAGATCCTGCGACACACCAGGCGTGATGTTCCCCGCCAGCGGGACCGGGGTCGTCCAGATCCACGCGCCGCCAGGAGCGAGGTTGCCGATCGTTCCTTCGGGCTCGAGTCCGGGGTCGCCACGATCCTCGTAGAAGATCAGCGAAACGCTTTGTCCGTTTTGATCGGCGACCACCGAGGGCTGCAGGAGGCCCCCGCCATGTAGACCCTGGATAGTCCTGTAGTCCCACCCGTCACTCTCCGGCGTACAGGGGTGGGCTGCGGTGTCGTCGCAGTCCGCCACAACGACATGCTGCACCTCGTCAGCTGGCCCATCGACATACGCTATCCACAGATGCGTCCCGTTGGGCCGACGGGCAATATCGAAGCTCATCGGAACCACATCCTTGATCGTTCGCGTCGGTTCAACCGATGTCCAGCTCGACATCGTGTTGGTCTGGGTGAACGCGGAAAAAACGCTCGATTGTGATGCGCCGTCAACCGTCGTTCGGACGATTCCCCAGGTCCGGTCTCCGGTATCGATTCCGGGCTGGTTGTGGTTGAACCCTTGCATCTGGTACGCAATGAACAGGTTCCCCGCCGGCACCACCTCGTGCGAGATCTTCACGATGGGGTTCGTCACCAGGGAGAAGAAGGTGCCCAGGTTCAAGAGGCGGGTCACCCATGAATGATCCGCGGCGCTCTGGTCCGGGGAGAAGCTGAGAGCGACACTCAAGGCGATATCGAAGCGGATCGGATACTGTCCGACTCCAAGGTCCCGCTTCAGCCTCACGGCGGCGGCAGCGATCTGCGCGGTTCCGTCTGCAACAGGTACCGTCGTGAGATCGACGGACGGCTTGTCGAACGTCGGAAAACCCGCTCCTCCTGGCGCCTGCGCTGCCACGTCCGGGGCACTTGCAATGACGCGCCAGGGGGAGAACGGCCCATTGTCGATGGACTCCGTTAGCGCCAGCGCGTCGGTGACGCCACTGCGGAGTCCAAGCGCGGTGTACACGAGGGTCGGCCCATCGCTCGCAAGCCAGGGGTCACCGCCTGTGACGGAGAGATCGGGATCGGCAGAGACGTATGGCAGGGGCTCGTACGTCCAGCTTGAACCGAGGTTTGTGCTCCACGAGATGGCGTCGAGGTTGTGGAACCCGGGCTGGTCGATGGCATCCCCCTCGGTGGCGTCATTGTACGCGATCCAGATCCGGCGTTGTTGTATGGCGCTGGTGTCCGGCGTCGTCGCGAGACTGGGCTCTTGTTGAGGGAAGTTCCGGCGGGACTGAAAGAGCGGTCCTGCCGGCGTGGATGCGTCGGTGTTGCAGCCGCACATCGGGAGCACGATCAACGCGACCACGAGTGCGAGACTCGGCTTTCCCATGTTTCTCCTCCTCGGTGACGGTCCCGACGGCGAGGACGTTGGGGCAACCGTAAGGCCGAAGTAGCAGCGTTGTCGTGCCCTGCCCGCCGCAGGTCGCGACGGCGAGGGCGGGCACGATGCACGCGACAGCTCACTGGACACCGTCTGATTCGGCGTCTCGCGCGCAGCGGAAGGTGTAACCGCGGTCTCCCGTCCCTGCCTGGTACTTGGGATAATCGTTCCCGGGCGAGTAGATGGCGACGTTCCGATACGCAGAGCGCAGGTGGTCGCGGGGGCCGAAGGCGCTGCCCCCGCGGGCAGGTAGCATTTCCTCGTCCTCGCACCAGGCGTCCGGCGCAGTGCCGCAGCACGCTCCGGCAGCGCTCTCGCAGGGCGGGCTTTGCGCCGGCACCGCCGTGTACCCCTTCGTGTACGCCTGAGGCGACGGCGCGACCAATGCCGGAAGCGCGATGTTCCGCCAGACGACGCGCGCGTTCCCGCCGGCAACATCGAGGTGGAGCCGCGCCCGCGCCTGCTCCGGCGAGAGCAGCCCGCCACGATAGCCAGGGGCTTCCGGCAGACCGTGCGCGATGATCGGGCCGAGCGCGTCGGACGCGAGCTCCGCGTGGCGGTGCCGGCACTCGACCCAGGCACCCTCGTGATTTCCGCCTTTGTCGATCGCGTCGGGCGCGGCGTTCAGGATCGGCCGTGATGTCTTGGCTGTGCGCTCACCACCGGCGCGCTGGGCGCGCGAAGCGCCGCACAAGAGGACGCGGCACGCGGCTAGAACCAGCGAAAGACGGAACCGGCGGGGGCTGCCCCCCCCACCAGGAAACGCGCACCTCATGAGACCACCTCCTCGGGCGCCGGCGGATCGAGCCGCGTGATGATGCCATGGTCATGGGATCCGGGGCCCGCGTCAACGGAAAAGGCCTGATGCCTGTCGATTCCAAGTTGATGTCACATCATGGATATCCAGATTCCATACAGCAAAGTATGACGGCTCCAGCGTCCGGTCCGCTGGCATGCCCGGCGATGGAAAGTGCGGCGTGTCCGCGATACCCGTTGCGAACGGGCGGAGCCATGTGCCTACAGCGCCTTCGCCGATCGCGCCGGGATGCTCTTGCCGTGGACGGTGATGGCGTCGTCGGTGACGTTGAGGGCCACGTTCGATCCGTCGGGAAGGCGCCAGAGCGTCGGCACGACGTTCGTGCTGGAGCCCTTCGCGGAGATCTGGTCGACGATGGCGCTGGTGAGCTGGTCGGGCGCGCCCTTCGGCAGGTAGTCCACGGGTACCGAGGGTGTGCCGGCCAGGGCGGCGCCGACGCGCGCCGCGTCGAGCCCCCAGCTCCGCCGAGAGGCATCGAGCTTCGTCAGGTCATCCGACAGGAACAGCGCGCCGCCACCGAACGCCATGATCCAGCCACCCGCGTCCACCTCGTTCTCCGGCAGCTTGCGGAGCAGCACCGGATCGGCGTCACACAGCGTCGCGAAACAGAACGGCGCGCGCGCACCGATGCTGCGCGCCTCGTTGGCCACGAACGGCCAGGACGGACCAAAGGTCTCGAGCGCGATGTCGCCGCCGACCCGCCAGGAGTCCACGTACGGCAGGCTGGCAAGGCCGGGCGCGCCCACGGCGAGCAGCAGGGTGTTGTCGCCGGCCGCCTTGCGGATGAGATCGAGCGCCGTGGCGTAGGCCTGCATGCCCGTCACGTCTTTCGCGCGTGTGCCCTCGAAGGTGCCGGCAAAGAGATAGTCGATCTTGAGCAGGCTGTAGCCCCAACCGACGATCTTCTGGATAGTGCTGGTCAGGTGCGCCGCGGCGGCAGGATTGGTCACGTCGAGTACGTGCATCGGATCCTTGCCGAGCGGCTTGTACACCGCACCGCCGACGAACCAGTCCGGGTGCGCGGTGTACACCGCGCTCTTTTCGGACGCGATCAGCGGCGCGAGCCACACGCCCATGGAGAAGCCTTGCTGTTCCAGATCACTCGCCAGCCCATCCAGTCCCGACGGGAAGCGGGTACTGTCCGGATCCCAGTCGCCCCAGGCCTGCTCCCAACCGTCGTCCACCACGATGCGGAGCTTCGTGCCCGCGGGAAGCTGCGGGCCGAGGATCTTCTTCGCGAGCGGCGCGTTGGCGCGCACATCCTGGTCGGAGACGGTATTCCACAGCTCGTACCAGGAGTTCCAGCCCGCCTCCGCGGGCGGGGGCGATTTCATACCGCTGCGCCGCGAGGGCATGGCCGCGGCGTAGCCGGACAGGAGCGTCGGCAGATCGCCGCTCATTTCCACGCGGAATGGCTCGCCGTCGATGCTGCTTCCGGCCGCAACCGCGACCTCTTCGCCGGCGCCGCCGCTTGCGACCCGCAGGTGGAGCTTGCCCGTATCGTCGCGCCAGACCTGCGTCCAGGGTTTGAAGCGCTTGGCCGACAGCGCGCCGGCCAGCAGGTACGGGCCACCTCCGCCCGCCACCGTGAAGGTCCAGCTCTGCTCGCTGCCGCCGCGCACGACCTCACCGTCGCCGCGCGCCGCCAGCGCCTTTTGCAGATCCTGATCGGTCGGCGCGGCACCGATCGCGATCGCGCCCGACTGCGACCACGACTGGAAGCCGTTCGAAATCCAGCTCGTCGCCCCTGCCAGCGCGAGCGGCCCCTCGGCGGACAGCGCTTCGACTGTCGTGTCCTGCTTGGCCGAGAAGCTCACCTTGACTGTCGCGCCGTCGAGCGAGAGCGCGACCGTTCCCGCTGCCCCCGCCGGGCACGTCGCAGTCGTCACGTCGACCGTGCAGTCGCCGTCCGCCCCCGCACCGTGCCACGCGCCGCCGTAGCGCACCCCGGGCAGGAGCACCGTGCGCGCGCAGTTCGAGCCGATGATCACTCCCGGCGACGGATCGGCGGGACAGCTCCGCCCGACGGCGGGCTTGGCGTTCGAGCAGGCGGTCGTCGCAACGACAAGGAGCAGAGAACCCCATCGCGGGCAGGGCATCGCCTGCCAGCGTAGCGCGGCCCACCTGCCGGCACAGCACGATTGCTGGAGTAAGCCGATTTCTGCACTGGCCGCGGCTGCCGGTGCGGCCTCGCCTGGATACGGGTTCCGACAGGAAGTACCCTCCCGGATCTACCGTCGATGTCTGGAGAAGACGCTTCTTCCCCGGGTGGGCCTGCGACCCGTCCACTTCTGTGTCCGCGCTGCCAGGGGCCAGTGCCGCTCGGGGACGGTCCGTGGGTCGTGTGCCCGTATTGCCGGAGCAACGTCCCCATTCCCGCCAGCTACCGAGAGCTGCGCGCCGCCGCGCGACAGGCGAGCGAAGATCTCGCGGAAGCCAAGAAGGAATTCAAACGGCTGGGAAAGCCGCCCGGGGCCATCCTCGGGGCGTGGGGAGCCGTGGCACGCGCGATGGGCACGGGGGTCTGGTCGACGCTCGGCTTCGTGTCGCGGACGCTCTCCTGGACCTGGCCGGTGGCGATCGTGCTGATCCTGCCGCTCGCCATCTTCGGACACCAGGTCGCGCCCTGGCTCGGCGTCGACCCGGTGAGCCGACTGGGAGCGCCGGCTTTCTACGTGTTCGCCTTCGCAGGCTTCATGTTGGTCGTCGCGTTGCCGGCCGCGCTTGCCGCAACCGCGGAGGAACGCGCGAGCACGCGCCTGGGGCTGCAGCGGATGCTCGCGACCGCCCCGCCCGGGAAAGATGGGGGCGTGTCGCTCTGCCGGCGCTGCGGCGCCCCGCTCACGGTTCGCGCCGGGGCACTGGGTGCACGTTGCGACTACTGCGGAGCAGACAATCTGGTCCAGCTTCCCGCAGCGTGGCTCCGCACCGAGACGCGTAGCGTGGTCGAGGACCACGACGCCATCACCTCGGCCGTACAGTCAGAGCACACGGTGCACCGGCGCGGCATCCGCCGCCTGCAGGTCACCGCGGGCGCGCTGCTCCTGGGCACGCCGCTGATGGCGGTGGCAGGTTGGATCGCGGAACCAGGCGCCCCTGCCTGGAGCGATAGCCGCAACGCGCCACGCGCCATGGTGTGGATCGGCCATCCGGATCACCCACTCCACGCTGCGACGCCGATGAAGCTCGAGTGCAAACAGGACGATGGCTTCTGCGCGTGGCATTTTGCTGTGGCGCTCGATTCGGGTGAACGCATCACGCTGGAGGCGACCAACATCACCCCGGACGACACGGTCACAATCCTGGACCGCCCGAGGAGCTTCACCTCCGCCGCCGGCGTCAACGAGGTCGCATTCGTCGCTCCGTATACAGGCATCTTCGATTTCAACGTCGATATCCGGGCCGAGCTTCCGCGCACCTGCTCCTTCATGTGGGCGCTCGGCGCGTCGCCGCCCGTCCTCCGCGGCCTGCCGCGAACCGCCAAGTGGCAGAGCGTGCTCTCGGGCAAGTCGATCCAGCAGGTCGCGTTCAGCCCCGACGACAAGCAGTTGGCGGTGGCGACGATGGATCGAGGCGTGATCGTCGTGAACGCGGTCACCGGGCAGCGCCTGCGAACCCTGGGGCCGCACACCAGCACTACCAGCGTCGCGTGGAAGCCGGACGGCGCAGCGCTGGCCGCGGGCGGCATCGACAAACTGGTGCGGGTCTACGACCCGAAAACGGGGCAGACTCTTCAAGACCACCTCGCGCACGACGGAGCGGTGACCGCGGTCGTGTACTCGCCCGACGGCAGGTTCCTGGCGAGCGGAAGCAACGACGGTTCGGTCCAGATCTGGAACGCCGGAAATGACTACGAGCGCGCCGGATACAACGACAAGCTGGGCGTCGTGCTTTCCCTGGCGTTCCACTCGTCGATGTTGGTGGCCGGAACCGACAAAGGGGCGGACGTGCTTTCCGTACCCGGAACCATGCGTACGTCACTGTTGAAGTGGAGCTACGCGGCAGACTCCGTCGCATTCGGCCCCCGGGGCCACATCCTCATCGGCGACTCTTCCGGCAATCTCGTGGATTGGCCGGGTTTCCCAGTCGACTGCTCCCTGGGCATGAGATGGTGCACGCTCAAGCGGCTTGGCCGACGCGCTCGAGGCATCTCCGGCCTGGCCGTCGCGCCCCACGCGGCGCTGGTCGCGACCGCTTCCGTCGACGGCACGGTGACGCTCTGGCCGCGCTCCGGCGGCGACACACCGCTCACGCTGTCCCACGCCTCCGCCGGCTTCCACTCCGTCACCTTCAGCTCTGACGATCGGCGTCTCGCGGCCGGTCGGGATGACGGGCGCGTGATCGTCTGGTCGCTCTTGCCGGGCGAGAGCTGGATCCCGCATCGGCCCGGGCCTCCGGGCTAGGACGGCGGCGCTGGACTCCGCCGCTGCCGTCTGCGACCCTGTAGTCGGCCTGATGTACGTTTGTCCCGAATGCGGGAGCAGCTCGGCCGGGGCCGGCTCCTGTTCGACCGACGGCTCGACGCTCGTCGCGAGCAAGGATCCGCTGCTCGGGCAGACGGTCGGCAGCTACCGCATCGCGCGCCTGATCGGCGCCGGCGGCATGGGCCGCGTGTACAAGGGCGTGCAGCCGACCATCGGCAGCCGCGTGGCGATCAAGATCCTGACGCCGGAGTGCGCGGGCAATCCGGCGCTGGTCGAGCGCTTCTTCGCCGAGGCGCGCGCCGTCAACGTGATCCGGCACGAGAGCATCGTCAACGTGCTGGACCTGGCGGCGCTGCCCGACGGGCAGCCGTACATCGTCATGGAGTACCTGGACGGCGAGCCGCTCTCGGCGCTGATCCAGCGCCTTGGCGCGCTGCCGCTCGGCACGGTGACGCGGCTCATCACGGAAGTGCTCGGCGCGCTGGCCGCAGCGCACCAGCACGGCATCATCCACCGCGACCTGAAGCCGGACAATGTGTTCGTCACCACGGGCGGACGCGCCAAGGTGCTCGATTTCGGCATCGCCAAGCTCAAGCCTGGCATCGCCGAGATCCACGACGCGACGCGCACCGGCTCGTTGCTAGGCACGCCGCACTACATGTCTCCGGAACAGGCCGCTGGTCGCCAGGTCGACGCGCGCAGCGATCTGTACTCCGTCGGCATCATCCTGTTCGAGGCGGCTACGGGAAAGCGCGCCTTCGATTCGGCGGTGCTGTACGACCTGCTCCGGCAGCACATCGAGCAGCCGCCGCCTTCGCCGCGATCGCTGCGCGCCGAAATCCCGCCAGCGTACGAGCTCTGCGTGCTGCGCGCGCTGGAGAAGGATCCTTCGCGGCGCTTTTCGTCCGCGCAGGAGTTCGCGAGCGCGCTGGGACAGGCCGCGCGGTTTTTGCCGGAGGACAGCTGGGCGCCGCTGCCCGTGTCGCGCGGACCGCACGGCACCTCTCCCATGCGCAGCGTGGCTGCGGCGACGCCGGGGGCCTCGGCGTTCCAGGCAGCGCACGCGCTGCCGCGCGCGCAGATGAAACCAACGATGGGCGCACCGCACGGCGCCTTGCCGACGAGCGCGCCGACACCCGCCGCTCCCTATTCGCCGGGGCCACTGCCGACGCCGCCGCAGCAGCCGGCAGCGCCCTACGGCGTCGGCTACCCGGGCAGCGTCGCAGGCTACGCCAACACCATGGGCGGCGCCGCGCCGCGCCAGCGTCGCTCGATGCTGCCGTACTTCGTCATCGGAACCATCGCGCTGCTCATGCTCGGAGCCATGGGCACCTGCGTCGCGATCGTCGCGATCGGCTCGAACGCCGACACGGAAAAGCGCAGCGCGAAGAGCACACCCACGGACCCCGGGACGCCGACGACCACCGCGACGATTGCCGACACGCCCATTCCCAGCTTCACCGGATCCATACCTGGCTTCCATACGGAGCAGCTGACCAACACGAAGCATTTCGACCTGTACGCCTTCCTGCCGAAGGCCGAGAAGATGGCGCACGGCTTCCTCAAGGACGCCAAGCTGACGCGCATCGACTCCAACGGCGTCCACCCCGACGGCACGGTCGACCTGTCGTACCAAAGCAGCTTCGTGCTCTACCGGTTCCGGTCGCCCTCGGCGTCGAAGCGCCCGCCGGGGACACCGGACAACGTCAAGTACGAGGGACGCTGCATGGCGTACGTATCCGTGCGCGATGCCCAGGTGCAGGCCTTCGTGCCGGGCAGCGGGGATTGCGAAGCTCCGATCCTGGATACGCCTCACTGCTCGCCGGCGCAGGTCTGGCGGCACGCCGCCCGCGTCGGTGCGCCCAGCGGCAACGTGATCGGCATGCTCGACTTCTATCCGGACGATGCGGGCCACGCGCGCTGGCTGGTGAGCGTTCCGCCGGGCTTCACGAAGTTCATCGACGACGCGTGCGCGCGCTAGTCGAGCCGATCCACCACGACCCGCGCGGCGCGGACCGGTTCGTCGAGGCCCTTGAGCTCGGCCGAAAAGCGCTCGCCCACTTCCAGGTCGCCGAGCCAGCCGCGCTCGAGCGCGTCGTCGGCGGCTTGTTCGGTGAGCACGATCTCGCCGCCTCTGGCTGCGCCCTGCAGCCGCGCGGCGAGGTTCACGCTCTGGCCGAAGTAGTCGAGGATGCCGTTCGCCGTCACCACGTAGCAGGGGCCGGCAAAAATGCCGATCTTGAGCTGGTTTTCGCTGGCGTCGACGGCGCGCTTGCGGAAACCCGCAAACGCCTGGTGCATCTCCACCGCAGCCGCTATCGCGTCGCGCTCGCGCGGAAACGCCCCCATCACCGCGTCGCCGATGGTCTTGACGATCGCGCCATCGTGCTTTTCGACGATGCCGCGCAACAGGTCGAAATGCTCCTGCACGACGTGGAACGCCTTGGCGTCGCCGACCGCCGTGTACAGCGCCGTGGAGTTTGTCAGATCCGTGAACAGGAGCGCCACGCGCGCCACGTTCAGCGTCATCCCGGGACGCAGGAGCTCGCGGGCGAACTGCCGGCGGAAGCGCGGCAGCGTGCTGAGCAGATGCGCCGTCGCCGCGAGGTCCGCGTAGTCCAGCCGTTCGAGCTTCACGTGGCGTTCGCTGCCGTCGACCTGCTCGACCCGCAGGATGCCGCCAGGGCGCAGCTCCACCGACGCGGGCGACAGCTTGTCGTCGCTGCACGAAAGCTTCGCATTCTTGCGCGCGCCCTTCTTCACGTCGGCAGTCGCGACGGCGCCGCCGCGGACGAAGACGCGGTAGCGCCCGGGCGCCGCCGGCGCGACGAGCTCGGCGCTTCCCGCGGGCGGCAGGATCGCCTGCGCCACGACGTGCGGCGTGCGCTGCGGCCCGCCGATGCAGTACGGCCCCTCGTCAATCTCGCGGATGGAGCGCGCCGGACGGAACGTCGCTTCCACCGCCCGGTCCAGGCCCAGGTCGAACTGGATGTCGCACAGCTGGCAGTGACCGCCTTCCGGAAGCTCCGCCAACGTCTGCATGCGATCCGCCGCGGTGCGGCAGCTCGGGCACACCAGGTCCCAGCCGAGCTCGAACACGCCCGCACCCACCGCCAGCAGGCACGCTTCGAGCAAGCAGCGGCGATCGATATCCCAGGCGTCCGCCAGCTCGAACGGTCGAATGCGACCCACGTCCGTGTCCGCCCCATGCGCCACGAGCTCGACCAGACGCCGACCGAGCTCCCGTTCCTCGTCGTCGGCAGCCTGCTGATCGAGCGCCCTTGCCGCGCGCTCGAGCGCAACGCGATCGGCTCGCGATTCCAGGGTCTGGATGTGATCGGCCTTCCCCTCGACGAGCTCGCCGTCCATCTCGGCAATCTCGCGTACCATGCGCCGCGCCACGCCACTGGCCGATACCCGCACCAGCGGAGCCACGAGGGACGTGCGCGGCTTCACCGTGATGCGCACCGTGACGCGCGTGCCGGGTTCTTCCGCTTCGAGCCGGATGTGGGACTCGAGCTCGTAGGCGATCCCGCCGTGCATCACCCGGCGGACGCGGAAGAACTGGTTCGTCACCCACTCGAACGGCCGCTCGTCGTAGTCGACCGGGATGCCGGCGTTCACGGTGCGCACGCGGTAGCGCGCCGCGCTCTCGTCGCTCTGCTCGACCAGACGGAGCCGGCCGAGCCCGACGGCGCGGTTCAGCCGCTCCGTGTCGGAGACAATCGGCCACAGCGCGGTCGCGGGCGACCGGCACTGCACCGTCTTCTCCACCACTACCGCCGACACGGGCCGAGGCTATCACGGGCTGAACCAGGGGCCGGAGCTTGATGCCCGTCACCGGCGGTGCGGCCACCCTGGCGCCCTCCCGGCGGGCGGTGGTAGTCCAGGGGCCATGACCACCGGAACCGAGCGCGGCCGCAACGATCTCCTCGCCTGGGAGAAGGACAAGCCCAAGAACTTCTTCAGCTCCGACGAGAACCTCGGGCGCTCGCTCGAGCTCCGCCTCGGCAAGCAGCGCTACCAGGCGGAGAAGAAGCGCCTCGGCGAGATCGGCGAGATGGTCGGCACCGACCTCAGCCGGCTGATGCTGGAGACGAACCACGACGACAACCTGCCACGGCTCGAGCGCTACGACGGCCTGGGCGTCAGGACCGAAGAGGTCATCTTCCACCCGAGCTATCACGACGCGGGACGGCTCATCTGGCAGACCGGCGTGCTGTCGGACTACGAAAAGCCCGGCAACGAGACGCTGCAGATGGGCATCATGCACATGCTCGCGCAGCCGGGAGAAAACGGACACAACTGTCCCCTCGCCTGCACCGCGGGACTCATCAAGGTGCTGCAGCGCGTGGGCAACAAGGAGCAGCAGGATCGCTGGCTGCCCGGTCTGCTCGAGCGCGACTACTCGAAACGCATCCACGCCTCTCAATTCCTGACGGAGGTGCAGGGCGGCTCCGACGTGGGCTCGAACGCAGTGGTGGCGAAGAAGGACGGCGACGGCTGGTGCATCCACGGCGAGAAATGGTTCTGCTCGGTCATCGACGCGCAGCTGTTCCTGATGACCGCGCGTCCCGAGGGCGCTCCCGGCG
Organism: uncultured delta proteobacterium; assembly: GCA_963826085.1. GTDB lineage: Bacteria > Myxococcota_A > Polyangia > Polyangiales > Polyangiaceae > CAWDXG01. The sequence continues at coordinate 865,689 of CAWGVN010000004.1, forward strand.
GCACGCGCGGGCTCGGCTTGTTCGTGGTGCCACGCCAGATCGACGGGCAGGTCAACGAGTTCAACGTGCGGCGGCTCAAGCGCAAGCTCGGCACGCGCGCCATGGCCTCGGCCGAGGCGGACTTCGTCGGCGCGCGCGCCTACCAGGTGGGCGAGCTCGACCGCGGCTTCAAGAACGTCGTCGAGCACGTGCTGAACACCTCCCGCATCTTCAACGCCATCTGCTGCGCCGGCGCGATGCAGGGCGCCTACCGCGAGGCGGTGAGCTTCGCGCGGCACCGCACCGCCTTTGGCCAGACCATCGGCCGCTTCCCGCTCGTCCAGGAAGCGCTGGCCCTGCTGCGTGCCGAGACGCTCGGCGCCACGGCGTCCACCCTGCGGCTGGTCTCGCAGGCGGACCAGATGGCGCTCGGCAAGGGCGACGACACGCTCGCCGGCGCGTGGCGCGTGGGCGTGAACGTGAACAAGTACTGGACCGCCATCCGCAACACCCAGATGATCCGCCAGGCCATCGAGGTGTTCGGCGGCAACGGCGTGATCGAGACCTTCACGCCGCTGGTGCAACTGTTCCGTGACTCGATGGTGCTGGAGAGCTGGGAGGGCACGCACAACGTGCTGGTGCAGCAGGTGCTGCGCGACGCGGAGCGCTACGGCATCCACCGCGCGTTCATGTCCGAGCTGCGCGAGTCGGCCAAGCGCCTCACGTTGAAGGGCGACGACGTAAAGCTCCGCGATCGCATCCTCGGCGGCATCGACGTGCTGGAAAGCGGTTTCAACAAGCTCGCCGACGGCGTCGGCGATCAGCGCTTCGGCCGCCGCGTGGTCGACCAGGCCGCCGTCAGTCTCGAGCTCGTCAGCATGCTCGAAGAGCTCGCCGCCTTCCCCGACGACAACGCCAAGCGCGGCGCCATCCAACTCCTCGCCGATCTGCATCTGGCGAAGGATCTCGCGCCGCCGGCGGACATCCCGCCGGGGCTCGTGCCGAAGTTCGACTGAGTGCGCGGCCGCGTTGCGGTGCGGGCCGCGTTGCGCCTCTTCACCAATCTGGTACGATTCTGGTGATGAGCGCCAACCGTGCACGCGACGTCACTCCCCGCACCATCCGGTTCCCCACGCGCCTGCGCGCCCGGATCGCCGACGATGCGGAACGCTGCGGGCGCAGCTTTGAAGCGCAGGTAGTGGCGGTGCTGCGGCACCACTACGGCGAGGATGTCGACATCGCGCCGACGCCGGACTTCGTCATCCAGCTCGCGCAGGGCAGCGTCTCCGGAATTTCGCGCCAGGACCAGAAGGCGCTGGAGCAGCGGCTGACCGAGGACGATTGATCGAGCCGGTCTTGATCGACTCCGATACGCTCTCGGAGCTTTCACGCGGCCACGCGCGAGTCGTGGAGGCCGCGCGCGCGTACCTTGTAGCCCAGGGTCGGCTCACGCTCTCCGCCGTGACGGTGTTCGAGCGTATGCGTGGCTATCGCGCTGCCATCCGCGCCGGCAAGCCGTTCGAGGAGCACGAACAAAGCTTCCGCGCGCTGGTGGCCGTGAGCCGCGTGCTGCCCGTGGACGTTGGCGTCGCGGAACGCGCGGCCACCTTGTGGGCAGGGCTCAGCGCGCGCAAGCGCCAGGCGCTCGGCGACATCCTCATCGCCTCGACCGCCAGCGTGCATGGCTTTCCATTGGTGACGCGCAATGTGCGGTACTTCGCACCAATGGCGAAGCTGCTCGCGCCCGGCGCTCTGCGCCTTCTCGACTGGACGCGCTGAGCACGCGCTTGAGGCGAGGCGGCGCGCCAGCACGGTTGGGTGCCGAGCGCACCTATGCCTACATCCTTCCATGGGGGTCGCAGGACGCTTTCCCAAAGACACGCTCGTTGACATTGAACACCGGCGGAGCGCACTATCGTTCCTGCCTCCCGTCGAGGGACGAGGTCCGCTCGCCCGGGTGCGGGGACACGAAGGAGGCTGCGGTGGCGGGTTACGGAAAGCGATGGTTCGCAGTGCTGGCATTGGCGGGCGCCGCTGGCGCGTTGAGCTGCACGTCCGCCCCCCCCCCAAGGACGTGACGGTCCCGTGGCGACGACGTTGAACGCCATCTTTGGCGGGCACGACGACACTCCGGAGACGCCGGGGAACGACGACGTCGTAGCGCTTCGCGTACCGACCCCAGGCTTCCCCAACTGCAGCGGCTTCCTGTTGACGTTGGTCATCGGCGTCACGGCTGCACACTGTGACATGAAGGTCGGAAACCTTGTGTTCGTCGGCCTCAATACCCCGGGGTACCCGGGCGGCGGGCCGTCCCGTGCCCAACGCACCATCGTGGATGTCGTCAATTTTATCTCGCCGTCCATTGCCGAAAAGAAGGGCGATCTTGATGTAATCGCCCAGGACGTTGCGCTGTTTCGGTTCTGGCCACCGATCACGTCGGGTGCCTCGCCACACAAGCCGTCGTTGCAGACCCCTGCGCTCAACGCGGAAGGCTTTCCAGTGCCCGTGGCAGAGTTTGCCGGAGGCATGTGCGGTTACGGCGAATACTTCGACCCGAACACGCTCCAGTTTGTCCACCTGGAGCATCGGCAGGTCTACATCTCGAGCCATCTGATCGTATCCCGGTGGAGCGTGGGCGGTGGCCTGGCCGTGTGGGCATACGGCGGATCGGACGCCCACCAGGGGACGCTTCCCGGCGACTCGGGCGGCCCGCTATTCGCCCTTCGGACACCCTCGGATCACAATACGAGGGATGTCATCGGGGTGACGCATGGGATCGCGTACAAGGTCTACCCGGCAATCTGCGACGCCACGGGAAACCTGTTCTGTGGGCCTGATTCCTACACGAGCACCTGGGCAGATATTACGGCCCCCGCCATCAAGGCCTGGATCCTCCAGTACGTCGACCCCAACAACACCGGCAGGTGGGAGGGTGAAACGGACTACCCGCGCACCGAGTTCAAGCCCACCGGCTGCACGGACAAGAGCTGCGATCCGGCGTGCCGGCTCCAGCAGGACGCGGACTGCGACTTCGTCGACGACAGTCACGACAACTGCTCTGGCGACTACAATCCAGACCAGTACAATTTCGACGCCGCCTCGGCCGACCAGTACCAGCAGGCTTTCGCCAACTCCGAGGATCCCGGGGACGCTTGCGACCTGTGCTGGCGCGATCCGGGGCCGATCGACCAGCCCGACTGCAACAAGGACGCCGAGTTCCTCGAGTGGGGACACTACCGCCAGCCGCTGACCGAGCTGGACGTGGTCGGGACGCCAACGAACCCGTACGGCACCGTCTCGCCCCTGCTCGCCGAAAACCGCGCTCGCTACAAGGGCGACGAGTGTGACAACGTCGCCTGCACCAGCGTCGCAACCCAGTGGAACAAGGTGCCCGCAGGGGTCGTCGCGCCGGGCCCGCTCTGCCAGGGCCTGCCGCAGAATTCCAGCTGCGGGTTCAGCTCGAACTCCCGCGTCCAGCATGACGGCCGCATCCTGGCGCTGCTCAGCGGCGAGACCGGTGGAACAGGGTACCGGTACTGCCCGTGCATGTTCAGCGACGACAAGAAGGTGCGGGACAGTTGCCTAAGGGGCAACTCGCCAGCCTGCCCCTGGCACGCGAGCGAGTTCAACGCGGCTACCGTGCACACGCTGGACACCGTCAGCCCATCCTTCGCGACGCTGGGCACCAGCGGCGAGCAAGGCACGATCGACACCTTTACATCCAACCACAAACCCCAGCCCCCCGCCTTCGACTGGCGGTGGTGGAAGGACTACGACGCCATCCAGGGCACCACCACCACTTTCCCGCTCCCGTACGCCGACATCAGCACCTTCAAGCTGGATGGCCTCTTGCGGTCGAACGTTCGCGACCGCCCGGCGCTGTCCGGGGACATGCCGGATCTCGAAAGCTACTGGCACGGCGTGCACCTCCACCTCGACGAAGGTGTCTCGGCCGACTACATCCAGACGGTCGTGCCCTCGCAGTGGGTCTTCCGCGGCTGTCCGGGCTGTCCCTGGGGTTTCCACATCGCCTACGTGCTCGGCCCCGACCCCACGTATCTTCCAGGCCGCCTGTTCGCCGGGCTGCCCGGCGGAGCGGTAGACATCACTTCCACGGCCGATTCCTACGTGACGGAGCTCTTTGGAGCGGTCACGACTGATCCCGACCTGACTTTCGTGTCCGCGGCCGAGGACGGCGCCTACCTCGGCACGCTGGACGAAGAGCTGCCGACACTGGCCGCGCTCGACACCACGACCCTGCAGGCCCGTGGGTTTGCGACGGAGTCGACCGACGGCATGCTCGGCGCCTACAACGCCCTGCCGATCGGCATCGGCGACGCCCCGGTACGGCAGGCCGACCTGTCGCCGTGCCTGGGCGCGCTGGGTGTAGGCAGCGCGCCGGCCGGGGTCCAGGCCACGCTCTCTGCAACGCAGAAGGCGCTGTACCTGTTCGCCGGATCGCCGGACGTGCCGCCCGCGATCCTCGACTACGATATTCCCACGGGCGAGTGCACACAGCTGGTCGGCCCGGTTCCAGTCGAGACAGGAACCGGTCTCGATCCGGTGGGGCAGCCCCTGGGGCTCGTCTACAACGGCGTGCTCCGATCGCTCTTCGCGGTCGATCGCGAGAACCCGGACCGTCCCGTCCCGCTGCGCGTGCTGCGCGTCGGCCTGGACGGGAGCGTCCAGGTGCTGGCGAAGATCGCGTCGCCATGGACGGGAACGCTCTACCTGGCCACGGGCCAGGACGGGGAGCTGGTCGTCGCCGCAAACCACACGCAGTCCGATCACTTCCGCGTGCTTGTGCTCGGCGTGCGCGGACAGAAGCCGCGCACCCTCGCGCGCTACACCGGACAGGGGTTGCTGGTCGCCGCGCCGATGCTCGACGAGCGTGGGCTGTACCTTGCCCTTGCGAACACAGCCGGGAATCCGCGCTTCATCCAGCTCGCCCCCGGCGACCTGGAGCACCCGAAGAGCTCTCCGCTCCATTGGGTATTCCGCTAGCCATGCGCCCCCGCCTCCTGGCCGCGCTCGCCGCGTTGGCGCTGCTTCCGGCGGCAGCGTGCTCGAGCTGCGGTGAGAAGAGCGGCGCGGCGCGCGAAGTGGGGGCGGCGGGTAGCGCCGGCAGCTCGGGCGGAGCTCCAGCGGACGCGGGCGGAAGTGCCGGGAACGGCGGCGTCGGAGCGAACGGCGGCTCCGGAGCTGGAGGTACCGGGGGAGCCACGGACGCCGGGGGCGACGCCTGGACCACGGATCCCGCAGCCTGGAAGAATCCGCCCTGGAATCCTCCGGGCTGCAACGTGCTGCGCGCCGTCGATCTCGCCAAGGCGCTGCCGCCGTTGGACTGGGTCCCATGCAACAACGGGATCAAGGGTTGCGTGCTGATGGACACGTCCCAGCTTCCGGGCCCGGGTGCCTTCAGCCCAAACATGAGGCTAGGCGTGCTCGCCGGTGTCTACCAGTACGGGACGCGCATCATCTTCTCCGTCGGCGTGCCGTTCAGCGGGTACGACTGGACGTCGGTGATCTACGAGGTCGGCAAGGGGCCGATCGCAGCCTGGCGCGCCAGGAACGACGAGCCCTGTTCCATGGGCCGCGCATACCTGTGGAAGGGCGGCGTGCTGCAGCAGACGAATCTGGACCCGGACGGCGGCTATGCGCAGATCCTGCACTACGGGACTGTCGACCAGCTAGTGAATGGCACGGCGTCCAGCATCCTCATCGACGGCACCGTTACGGGGAACCCCCAGCTGAGCGTCCTGTCTGGTGAGCTTGGCGTGTCGCAGATGGCGCTCGAGCTCGGCCCGGGCGGCAGCACCATCTACGTCTGGGATATGGGCTCGGGCAAGCCGGTCGCGACGTCCAAGCCCGCGGGAAGCTGGGACGACTACAACATCTCGGTGAAAGGCAGCGAGGTGCTTTTCGAGCGGGACGGGGATCTGTCGAAGGCGGGCATCGCGCTCAGGCGTAGCGACGGCAGCGTCGTGATGCTGTACCAGAAGCCGGGCGTGTGGGTATCGTGGCTTGCGAGCGACCGCACCGACGTCGTGTGGCAGGAACTGACACAATACGACGGGGGGGGCGGCAAGCTCGAGCTCTGGACCAGCCCCTGGGCGGACGACCCGTCTCTGTTCAAGCCGCGCAAGGTAGCCTCGCTGCCCGGGAGTTTCTTCGTGGTGGGCGGCTATTCCGGCGGTGGGTACTATCCATTCTACCTCGATGACGGCACGATCCGGGCGGTACGACTGTCGGACGGGGCACACATCGACATTCCCGCGCCGCCCGGCTACGGCTGGATCAATCCATGGGGCGTCGTGAACGGCGAGATCTGGTGCCCGGTGCACATTCCGCGCGATGCGGGGCTGGGCGTGCCACGCAGCATCGCGCGCATTCCCCTGGCCTCCCTCGGAGCGCCTACGCCGTGAAGCGATTCGCGGCGCTGGCTGCGCTGCTCGGGTGCATGGCGGCATGCGCTACGGCGCGCGCGCGTCCGTATGAAGCGCCAGCCGGGCGCGCCGAAGTCGGTCTGCGGCTGGGGGTGGCGCGACCGCTCTGCGACTGCTCGCCCGGCTTCGGACCGGCCGCGCGGGTGCAGGTGCTGGGGGAGAAATCGCGCTATTTCAAGCTGGGGCTCTCGGTGGGTCACGCGCGCTTCAGCTACGTCATACCGGACGGCCCAGGACGGGACAGCGCCACGACGACGAGCGTGCGCTTCCTGATGCGGGCCTACCCCGTGATGGGGCGGCGCGCCGGTCTCTACTTCGATCTCGGCGTCGGGCTGGAATACGCGACGATGCACGACAGCTCGGACGGGACCGACCACTCGACCGGCAGTCCCACGCTCGGCATCGGCGCTGGGGTCCCGATAGTGGTCATGCCGTGGCTGCGACTCGCCCCCTACGTTGCTGGGCTGTTCCACGTCTCCGCCTGGTCGGAGTCGTGCAGTATCGCCACCAGCAGCACGTCGACGGGAGGCAGCGGCTGTCCTGGCCCGCGGCCGGCGCACAGCGGCTTTTTCGGATTCGGTCTGGAGGCGACGGCGCTGTTCGGGCCGTGACTCAATACGGCGTGACGAGCGGCTTCCTCGTGAAGTTGCCCCAGAGGCGGCTGAACGACGGCGCCACGGTGTAGCCGCGGGCCGGCGCTACGTCGATCGGGTAGCGGCGTGTGCGCAGTATCGGTCCGACTTCGATCCTGGTGTCGACGAAGTGCCGCCCGGGCAGCAACTCGATCGTGCGCTCGAACCCCGCATGGAAGTCGCCGTCGAAGATGGGGTAGCCGTTGACACCGACGACCAGACGCGTGGCGCGCACGACAATGGGCACACCCTCCAACACGATGGCTGGCCTCGCGAACATCACCGTCAGCGGTATCCCCGGGCTCACGACGCTCCATCGTACGACAGCGTCCCGTCCGGGGTTCCCGCCGGAGCGTGGCGGGCGCACCACGGCGGCGAAGCCCAGTGTCGTCTACGGGGCACAGGGTGGCGGCCTGGACGGAGCTGGAGAACCTATGCACTTTCAGTAGCTTGGGCGAAGTCGAGCCCATGGCACGGAACTGGCTAAACCAGTTTTCATGACCTTCTCCGGACGATTCTTCGCGCTCTTCCTGGCGGCGTGCAGCGTTACAGCCACGGCTCGCGCCGAACCTCCACAGACTCCAGCCAAGCAGACGGCGCCGCCCACAGCGACACAGCAAGCGCCGCTCGCGCCTGCGCCCGCGCCGCTGTATCCCGCGAGCGCGCCGTATCCACAGAGCGCGCCGTATCCGCAGAGCGCGCCGTATCCACAGAGCGCGCCGTATCGAGCGCCGGCGTGGAGCCAGCCGCCTCCGAAGCGCGATGCCGCCACCACGAAGGGCGACGTTGCCCACACGGGCGACCACTTCATGGCCCGACCGCTCGCGATCTACGGGCACGCGTCCATGGGCGGACCCTACGGCATGCTCGGCGGCTCGCTGAACTACTCGTTCTCGCGCTACGCAGCACTCGAGGCGGGCGGCGGGCTGGGTGCGGGTGGCCCGGAGGTCGGCGCCATGGTGCTGCCGCGTATACCGCTGTCGACCGGCTTCGCGATCGGCGCGGGGTTCGGCGTGGCGGGAGAGTCCGGATACCAGGAGCCGTTCGCCTGCTTCATGGCGGAAGAGCCGTGCACGCCGCCCACGTGGTCGTTCGCGACGTTCGCGCAGGGCGAGCTCTACATCGAAGGCCGCACGCGCTGGGGCTTCAGCGTGCGCGGCTACCTGGGCGAATGGAGCCTGCTCGACCCCGTCCCAGACAACTGCACCGGATCATGCACCGGACCCCAGAACACGTCTCTGCCCTACTTCGGCGTCGCGTTCGGCAAGGCGCTGTGAAGCGTGGGTTCCCCCTGAGCGCGCGCAGGCGCGGAACGCCGAGCACGCGATTTGGGGGAACCCCGCGCCCGGGGCGCGGGCGCTCCGGTGACGCGCTGCGCGAGGGGGCAGGCGATCGGTGCAGGGCGGCTTCATTCCGGCGAAGCTCACGCCGACATTTCCGGCCCCAAGCCGCGGCTTCACGACCCTTTTGTCGGCCAGACCGACATTTCCGGCCCCAAGCGCGGCTTCGAGGCCGTTTTGTCGACCTGAGTGACATTTCCAGCCCCAAGCCGCGGCTTCACGACCCTTTTGTCGGCCAGACCGACATTTCCGGCCCCGAGCCGCGGCTTCACGACCCTTTTGTCGGCCAGACCGACATTTCCGGGCCCAAGCGCGGCTTCGCGGCCCTTTTGTCGGTCTGACCGACATTTCCAGGCCCAAGCTGCGGCTTCGCGGCCCTTTTGTCGGGGCAGGCCGCGGAGCACTCCGCGCCCGCATGGTCTAGAATCCGCGCCTTCGCCATGAAGGTCCGGGCCATCGCCACCACCGACGAGCGCGCCAACGCGATCGGGACGGTCGAGCTCGAGTGCACGCCACTCGGATTGGTGATCGCCTATCTCGGGGTGGGGACGTTCAGCGAGGGGTATGCGCCGGGGGCGCTGACGATGGGCACGCGCGTGACGGTGCCGTGGTCGAAGGTGGACCTGGCGCGACTGGAGGGCGAGCAGCTGCATCTGGCGTTGGACCCGGCGCTCACGCCGCATAGCCGGCTGACGCTGGTGAACTTCTCGACCGGGCAACACACGCACCACCATGAGCTCTACCGGCAGCGGCTGATCCTGCGGGTCGGCATGCTGGCGCTGGCCGGCGTGGCGCTGTTGGTCGCGGCGCTCGGACTGCCGCGGCTGGCGCCGCACGCGACGGCGGCAGCGGCTCTCGCGCTGGGCGGTGTCGCGGCGCTGTCGATCCTGGTGTTCGGGCTGATGGCGGATCGCTACGTTTCGCTGGGAGGGCGCGACAGCGATGCGGCACGCGGAGGGTTTGCCGGCGAGCTCAACATGTACCTGCCGGGCATGCAGCGGCAGGCCACGGCGCCGGAAAAGGCCCCGCCGAAGCTCCCGCCGCTGCCGGCGCTGGATCGACTGCTGCCGCGCACCACGGCGGCGATCGTCATCACGCTGAGCTCGGGGATCCTGGGTGCAATCCTGACGGCGCGCTGGATCGTCAGCGGCGATCGCCGCGCCGAACCGCCGCCGCGCATCGCCGCCAATGCCGAGCCGGAGCCGGAGCCGGCGGCCGCGCCCGAACAAGCTCCCGCGGCCGCGCCCACGCCGCAGCCGAAGCGAGCGGCGCAGCCCGCCGCCCCGAGCGCGCCGGCCGGCGACGTGGCGGGCGTCGGCGCCGCGTGCACGTGCGATCGGGCCGATTCGCTCTTGTGGGATCAGCCGATCGCGAAGCTCTCGACCATCCTGATGGGCGAGCGCCTGTCGCGGAAGCACGAGAAGAAGCACCTCTCGGTCGACATTGCCGCCGTGAACAACAGCGACAAGGAGATGAACAACGTCTCGTTCATGGTGCAGTTCTTCGACAAGGACCCGCCGCCTTCGAACAAGACGTATCCGTCCGGCCAGCGCGCGCTGTTCTTCGCGGGCCCGCTGGAGCCCGGGCAGGCGATCAAGTGGTCGGTGGAGGACCGCGGCAGCAGCTTCGCGCTGGCCAATACCAGCGGCATCGACGGCAACATCGGGCCGGACGGCAAGGACGCGGCCCCCACGAACCTGCTGGCGGACCTCTTGAACGCAAACCACCGCCCGGTGCGGCTGCACGGCGCGATGATGCTGGCGTATCTCGGCGACCCACGGGCGAAAGCGGCGGCGCTCAAGCTGCGGGACGCGCTGCGCGAGAACGAAGCGCCATACCTGAAGCGGATCCTGGAAGCGCTGGGCGACGTGCGCGGCTGCCGGCTCCAGGTGGGCAAGGCGGGCGCAGAGCGCAGCGTACAGGCGTGCATCTACAACACGACCGGCGAAGAGAAGAGCAACGTCGCGTTCAAGGTGCGGGCGCTCGACGGCAACGTGGACTACGAGGATCCGCTGGCGGCCCCGCCGATGGTGCTTGCCGAGTCGACCTTCAAGCTCCCTGTCAAGCTCGCACCGCACAGCGGCGTGGTCGCCCGGGCGCGCATGAACCTCCAGAGTGCGGGCCAGGAGCCGGCCGCCTACGAGGTCATCGCCGACCGCGCGGATCTCCTGCGCTGAGCCATTTCCGGCTCGGCCCGTAGGACTACCGACGGGCGGCGGGGGCACGGCGGAACGACGCCATTGACTCCGGACAATTTCGGCGTACGAAATTGCGCCATGATGACCCGTTTCCGTTTGGTCGCAAACCTCTCCCCCGCGTTCCTTGTCCTGGCTCTGGGCGCTTGTGGCGGCAGCAAGAAGCCGGCGACCGCGCCCTCCCCGACCGATTCCGCTGCACCAGCGGCGTCGGCATCGTCGGCACCCGAGACGCCGGCGGAAGCGTCCAGCTCCGAGGCGCCGGCAGCCGATGACTCGGGCGGCGACGACTCGTCCGGTCCGAAACCGAGCCAGCCGCCAATCGATCTGATGACGCAGACCGACGAGGCCTTCGTCGTCGACTTCAAGAGCTCCGACATCGGCGACAAGGCGGAAAAGGCGTGCAAGTCGGACAACCCCGCCAAGGCCGCCAAGTGCGAGAAGGGCAAGCGCAACAAGTTCGTCGCCGACGTGATGCAGTTCAAGAAGAAGGACGACAAGTACACCTTCACGATCTACAAGCGCCGCGGCAAGCGGGTGACCAAGCTGAGCTCGAACGAGGTCAAACTCACCCAGAAGTCGGACAACACCGTCACCGTCGAGACCCTCGACAAGAACATGGGACCGCGCGTGCTCTTCTCCGGCGCACGCAAGTTCAACGTCACGGTGCCGAACGACTACTCCATCGAGATCAAGGACCCGAAGTACGGCAAGCTGGTCTACCAGGGCAAAGTCGACATCCTCGGCGGCAAGTAGGCCGCTGGCTCAGCCGTGGATGTAGACCACGGTGCCGCGCTCGAAGTTGAGCGCGCCGTGCCACCCGGGCGGCACGACCGGGTCCGTCCATTCGAAGAGCCACGCGCTGTCGATCGGCGCGAGGTTGACGCAGCCGTGGCTGCGCACCTTGCCGAAGTCGTTGTGCCAATAGGTGCCGTGCAGCGCGTACCCCTTGTGGAAGTACTGCACGAACGGCACGTCCAGCAGGTTGTAGGAGTCGGCCTTGTCCTCGGCGCCGTCCATGGTGGCCGCGACGTGCTTGGAGTGGATCATGAAGGTGCCGCGCACGGTAGCGAAGACCTTCTCCGGATCGCCCATGCCGCCGCGGCCGGTGCTGACGAGGGTGGCGTACACCGGGTGGCGCCCCACGTAGGCGACCAGCGTCTGCTGGCGGATGGAGATGTCGATCCACTTGCGCGTCCCGGTGGCGAAGCTCGGCCAGGAGTCGCGCGGCTCGAGGAATCGCGCCCCCGCGGCCTGGATGTAGTCGCCGTTGCGCGTCTCGTAGAAGCCGCCGGGGCGCGTCTTGCCGGTGAGCTTCACCGCCTCCCGAAATCCCAGGCTGCCCTTTGGTTTGAGCGCGTGCGTCGCTTCGTCGAGAACGTAGCGGTTGGCGTAGTGGCTCATCATGAACGCGACCGGCAGACCCTCGTCCTCGGCGATTTCCGTACCGTGGAAGTCGCTGGGCTTGATGATCCGGGTGCGATCGAGCGCGATGATGTCGAGCTCGGTGGTGAGCCCGAACAGCCGCCCTTGCCACTCGAAGGTTCGCGTGATGGCAAATCCGCTGTCCGGCGCGGCGCGCCCCGAGTGCACGGAGAAGTGCAGGTGCTTCGGCACGCCGTATGGCTTCACCACGTCCTTGCCGCCAAGCAGGAAATCCGGCGGGGCGCCGGGCTCGCCCAGCAGGTCGGCGATGCCGTCCGTCTGGATGCGCTGGCGAAAGGCCGCGACGTGCGTGTCGATGTCACCCTCGACGTGCTTCATCTCGGTCTTCGTGGGCAGACGGAAGTAGCGGAACGGCGGCACGTCGCCCGCGCGCGCGTACAGATACGGCAGTGACTGGCCGCGCACAGGCCGGACGTCGCACTCCTTCACGACGGGGCTCTGCAAATCCAGCGTGGCGCCCTTGCCGATGCAGACGAAGCCACGGGGATTGATGCGGTACCAGCCCCCTGCGCAGCCGTCGTTCTTGATGGCGGGCCCGCGCGCATCGACGATCGCGCCGGCCCTCAGGTAGCCGAAGCGGGTCCGCTTGGGGCCGGTGTCGGTGTAGATCCAGGTCCGCCAGGCGATGCTCGCCAGCTTTGTACCGTCGGGTTTGAACGGCAGGTTGTCGTTCACGCTGCCGGGGACGACCTTCTTCGCGGGCCCCGCGTCGGCATCGGGTCGATCCTCGACAAGCAGACTGCCGCCCGGGCCGGCGTTCACGACCGCCGCGTGTGTGGTCGGCTCGGGGCGCGCGCCGGGCGGATCCCTGTGCTTGTTACAGGCCAGGAGGCCCGCGCACGCTACGAAGATGAGCAGCTGTCGTCGCATCACCCGTCCGGAAGCCGGGACAGAGGACGGTCAACTCAGATCACCGCGTGGGCCCGGACAACCTCGGACGGCGATTCTCGGGCAAATTTCGCCACGACAGGGAGCATTTCGCGAGGCATGCTGCCCGGCCATGAAGATTCCGCGCGGCGCCTGGGCGATCGTCAAGGAGGTGGCCCGCCACCTGCTCAGGCGACCCGTCGTGGGCATTGCCGCCGCCGCCCGCACCAAGGACGGGCGCTGGCTCCTCATCCGACGCACCGACACCGGGGAGTGGGCATTGCCCGGCGGCACACTGGAGTGGGGCGAAACGCTCCGGGGCGCGCTGCCCCGCGAGCTCCGCGAGGAGACCGGGGTCGTGGATGTCACGCCGGGCAGGCTGCTCGGCGTGTATTCGTCGCCAGACCGGGACCTCCGCTTCCACGCGGTCACGGTGCTGGTGGAAGTCGAGGTGGGCGAACCGGTGCGGCCGCCGGACAACCCGCTGGAGATCGCGGAAGTGCGGCTGTTCGCCGAAAGCGAGCTGCCTTCGGAACTGGCCCACGGCATGGGCGACATGCTGGCCGACGCGCGTTCGGGCCGGAGCGTGTGGGAATAGGGGGCAACGACGGCACTTCGCGCTACCCTCCCCGGGCCTCGCGTGCCACATATGGGGGCCATGCGCTGTCAATCGGCGAAGCTCGTCGCGCTGGCGCTCCTGTCGTGGGCCCTCGGCGGCTGCACCGTATTCAACGGACTGTTCAACGGGCTCAACGTCAAGTCCGTGGCGACCTCCGTCCAGAAGCCCAGCAACGTCGCGCTGTACCTCTCCGTGTCCGACGGCGACAAGCCAATCACCGACCTGACCGAGCAGAACTTCCAGATCCTTGAAAACGGGCAGCCCGTCGACCCGGACCAGAGCGGATTGACCCTGCTGGATCGCAAGCAGGTCGCCGTGCACCGCGTGCTGCTGCTGGTGGACATGAGCGGCAAGGCGAACGAAAAGGCGACCCGCGCCGAGATCGCCCGGGCCGCGGCAGGGTTCGTCGCCGACGTGCACAAGTACGAGGATGTGACCGTGTACGCCTTCGACGGCAGCCCGCAGATCCGCCTGATCGGCGAGTTCCCCATGAGCGCGGACAGCGGCCCCGACACCATCGAGGCATTGGCCAACTTCGTCCCCGGGGATCCCTCCCGCGATCTGGACGGCGCCGTGATCCAGGCGCTGGAGCAACTCGACGCGCGCCTCATGATCCTGAAGAAGCCGGTTCGCGTCGGCACGCTGGTGGTGTTCACGCGCGGACCGGACCTCGCCGGGCGTACTCCGAAGGAGCGGCTCGACAAGGCGCTCGACGAAACCGACCACGAGGTGTTCGCGATCGGCGTGGGCAAAGAGGACAAGGGCGACTTCAACCTGGCCCGGCTCGGCCGCGCTGGTGTCGAGCGGGCGCCGTCGATGGGTGCGCTGGGCGTCGCGTTCGAGAACGCCGCGTCCAGGATCGGCAAGGACTACCAGAAGTACTACCTGCTCTCGTACTGCTCACCGGCGCGCGCGGGACAGCGCGCGCTCAAGGTAAAGGTCACGATGACGGACCAGCAGGGCGACAAGCACGAGGGCACCTACTCCGCCGAATTCAACTCCGCGGGCTTCGGCCCTGGCTGCAACTCGCACGCAATCCCGCGCTTCGTGATGAAGCCGAAGAAAGACACGAGCGCTGGAAAGGCTCCAGCGCCAGCGCAGACCGAGCCAAGGCCGGCGGCGACTGGACGGACGCCGCCGTCCGGGCCGGAGCCACCCCCGGCGAGCAGCGGCGACCAGGTCGTGCCACCGCCCGCAAAGCCGGGCTACGCACCGACGCCCGGCAACTAGCGCCCGGCTGGTTCGCGTTCGAGCTCGCCGCGCCGGCCGACGTGAAAGGTCGTGCGGCGTACGCGTCGCCGGGGCTGGCGCGCTTCCCGGGCGAGATAGTCGAGCGCGCTCCGTCGCTCGACGGGCGCTGGGCGTGACTCGACGCGCATCAAGCGCGTGCCCGGCGCCAGGGCAAGCTGGACGCGATGACGCCACACCGTTCCGGCGCCGGGCTCGAGCTGCTCGACGACGGCGCCGGGCAACTCGCCGGCGCGGACCCAGGCGTCATTCACCCGCACCAGCCACGCGACCTTCACGGTACCGCGTTCCGCGATCGATTCGCTGCTTTCCAGCTCGACCCGGACGGGGGCGCGGTCCACCA
The DNA here is from genome assembly GCA_963826085.1 of uncultured delta proteobacterium. Lineage (GTDB taxonomy): Bacteria > Myxococcota_A > Polyangia > Polyangiales > Polyangiaceae > CAWDXG01. Next base: position 880,804 of record CAWGVN010000004.1, read on the forward strand.
CCGGCGCACCGTAGCAAATGCGCGGCCCCGAGGCTCGCCGGCGCTAGTCGAAGGGGACCGGCAGCGTGGCGTGCTCCGGCGCGGGCCCCGCTCCGGTGAGCCAGCGCACGGCAGTGCGCAGGTCCCGCATGCTCTCGATCGCGAGATCGCCCCCGCGGCTGACGAACACGCGCCTGAGGTGAGCCCTGCGCGTGATGCCCAGGACGGCCACCCCGCTGGTGCTCGGCCTCCGGCGCAACGCCTCCACGAGGTCGACGACCATTCCAATCGGGTAGTTCTCGAGCTCGATCGCGAGCACGTCGTATTTTCCCGAGCCGACGGTGAGCACGGCGTCGAACAGGCTCTCGAAACACTGAGCGCCCAGCCGCTTGACCAGCGCGTGCCCATTGGGCTTTCCGTTCCGGCCTCGATGGGGCTTTCCGTTGTGGACGCGCGTGCCGGCCACGACGACGCGCGGAGCCTCGCCGCCGATGGCGCGTGGCACCGGATAGCCGAAGCGACGCATGAAACGCACCACCTCTGTGCGGTGGAAGCGCAGGTGGCGACCCTTGGTGCGACGGCCGCGCAAGTGGCTGTGCTTGACCCAGTTGTGGACCGTTTTCAGATCCACGCCGAGCAGACGCGAGATGTCGCCCGAGGTCATGCCGCTGACTGGGTCGGCTCGCCCCTCCACCAGTGCCATGATTCTGGGGTATCGGAATTGTGGGAGTCCCGCATCACCCCTGGGGGTGAAACGAAGTCGTTTTCTTCAGCGTTTCACAGCTGGAACGCGGTCCGACCGCACGGCCGGTAGAATGCGTGTTGACCCTGTCGGCGCTGCCTGGTCTTCTCTCTGGCGGCTTCCCCGGAGAAGTGCGACTGGAGGAGAGGATGAGGCGGCTGTCCTGGGCGTCGGCAATGATTGCGGGCACTTCGCTGCTTCTGGCAGCGCCGGCAGCACGGGCTTCGAGTGCCGTCGAGTTTCCCGACAACGGCGTGGCCCAGTTTTCCCGCGGGGGAGCGTGGCTGGCGACCGCCACCGACCCGATCGCCGGCTACTACAACCCGGCAGCTCTGGGGAGGCAGCCCACCCAGCTTGGTCTGGGAGCGAACCTCGTGTTCCAGAAGATCTGCTTCAAGCGGCTGGGAGCGGGCGGCAAGCCGACCGGGCCCAGCAGCAGCTCGCCTGACACCTATCCCGAGGTCTGCAACTCCAACAGCGGCAAGCCCAACGTCATCCCGAACCTGGCGTTCACGTGGCGCGCGACCGACAAGCTCGGCATCGGCTTGACCGTCACCCCCCCGTCTTCGTTCGGCAAGCTCGATTGGCCCGGCACGGTATCCGTCCCGCGGCAGATCGGCGGACAGACCGTCGAGGCGCCCATACCCGCGCCGCAGCGCTATCTGTCGATGGGCGTGGACGGCACCATCCTGTCGCCGACGCTCGCCGCTGGCTACGACATCAACGACCAGCTCTCCGTCGGCGCCGGCTTCGTCGCCGGTATCGCGCTGCTGCAGCTGAAGTCGATGTCGATGGCGAACGTGAGCGCGGGCCAGGCAGGAGATGATTTCTCCGGAGACGCGCTGAGCACACTCGACGTGAAGGATCTCTTCGTGCCGGGCTTCGTCGTGGGCGGGCTGTACTCGCCGACCTCGAACATAGACGTGGCGGCCTGGTACCACTGGAGCGACAGCATCCGCGCCAAGGGTGATCTGTCGGTGGAATTCCCGTACTACGACTCGGCTACGGGACAGCCGAGCACGAGAGCCACCACGACCCACTCCGAAGACCAGGTCGGCAAGGACGCAGCAAAGGTCACCATAGCCGTGCCCATGGAGGCGCGCATCGGCGCGCGCTGGCACATGCCGAGGCGCGGGGTCACCACGCTGGAGCGCGAGAGCTTCCGCAAGGACGCCTTTCCCACTCGCGATCCCCTGCGCGACGACCTGTACGACGTCGAGCTGGATCTGACGTGGGCCAACAACAGCGCCCAGGACAAGTTCCAGATCCGCTTCCCGGCCGGGATCCAGGTCGCCAGCGGGGGCGTGAGCTTCGGCGAGGTCCCGCAGAACAGCGATCGCCCCACGGGCTACCGCGACACCTTCGGCGCGCGGCTCGGCGGGCAGTACAACGTGCTGGTCAACCGCATGGGCGTCCGCCTGGGGACCTGGATCGAGAGCTCGGCCAACGATGCGAAGTACCTCACCGTGACGGGCGTGCCCTCGCTCCGCGGCGGCTTCGGCGGCGGACTCGTGTTCCGGCTCGCAATGGTGGATCTGGAAGCCGGCTACCAGCACCTGTGGGCGGCCGGCTTCGACAACGGCGGCAACGGCGCGATCCATGCGGTCGCAGCCGCCTCGGGGGCGCCGAACTTCAACTATCGATCGTTCCACGCGGTCAACGGCGGCAGCGTGACCCAGCACGCCGACATTGCGTCGATCGGCGGAATCGTGCGCTTCTAGATAGCCCCCGGACCCCCGACGCGACTCGCTTCGCTCATCGCGGGCTCGCTGGTCGCTTGCCGGGTCTGGCAAGGCACAAAAAAACCAAGGGCGACCCGGTCACCCGGATCGCCCTTGGGGAATTCGCTTGCCGGTGGTGGACACGAAGTGTCCCGCGTCTTTCGACGGTCACCGACCCCGCAGCAGCGTCTGCCGACGCTGTTGCGACATCATCGCTGGAATGTGGACTCCGCTTCCGGACCCGCGCAGTTCGCGCTGGCTTGGCCCGGAGCTGGTGGCAGAGGTGTTGGCTCGTGCCGGCTTCGGTGGAAGTATTGACGACGCGCCCCGCTGGACCGCGCTTTCGCGCGGGTCGCGAGCGCTGACCCCCCTTGCCTTCCGGCTCGAGGTAGCCTTCGCCGTCGCACTCCGACCTCTGACGCTCTCTGTCGTCGACCGCGCACCGTCGAGCGGTTCCATCGACCGCCCGGCAGCTCACCACCGGGGGCGCCTTGCGACACCACCGGGGCTTGACACGCCCGACCAGGACCGCGCCCGCGCCGCCCGGTTTAGGAGCGACGCAAAACGCGACCCAGAACGCCTTCTGTCGTCCCGGAAACCCGCGGCATTCCGCCGCGAGCTGCAGCAACTCTCCAGGGTTATCCACACAAGGAGAGGAGCTTCTTGCACCCGTTCGCCTGGCTTTCTCCGTGACGCCGCGTCAACGACCCCTCGGCTCCCACCTGGCTATGCTGTCCTCCTGCCCGGACCTTTCGATCGCGAACCGGAAAACGGCCAGAGATGCATCCGACCGACTTCTGCAATCCACATTTCAAAGACGAGCACCCGTACTCCGTGTGAAGACCGGATCGCTTGCAGGGCAGAACCCCGTGGTCACCGGTGGGTTGTCGCGTTTCACGCGCTAGACCCGCTTCGGCCTGCCGTCTCGAGCCCGCGCCGGGCGTTGTCTTCCCGAGCTGGGTCCGCGAGATGGCCGGACCTCTGACGCCCCCGTCACCGCCGAACAGCCGACAACGCCGATAGCGATGCCTTCCGCCCGACGACCGAGCCCGCCTCCGCCAACGCTCCGTGAAGAGCGGTGGTTTTGAACGACCTGGGGCGCCTTCCCTCGCCAAGGAGCCCTTCGGGGGGCCCTCGGCCATGGCCGCGGTGTTTCCACCGTTGCCTGACCGTCAGCGTCCTTTTGCCTGGAGAGGTCTCCCCCTTCAGGCTAGGCCCCGTCCGCCTTCCGCAGCCGCAACCGCAAATGGCTTTTCTGGACCCGACGCCGCTTGACGACTTCTGCTTTCAACACGAAAGCACGGGCACGCCGACGAACGGTCGCTCCTCGCGTGGACCGCGGTTTCCCGTTGTCCACTGCCTCGTGCGGCAGAACCGCCTCGGCTGCGAGCGGTGCGGCAAACGGGACTTTGGATCCCGCGACGCCCGGAGGCGCCAATCCGTACCGGCCGGAAGACCCCGAGTCAGCTTGCGCGCAGCGGCGTAGAAGCCAGCTCGAACTCTCCCGAGCTCCCCTTGTTGTCGCCAACCTGCACCGCGCCGGGTCTGGAATTCCCGAGCGCCATGCCGGCCAGCCAAGACTCCCTTCCCGCCCCTCGCGCGAACGATAAGGGCATTCCGGAAAGTCAGGGGGGCCTGAGGTGATCCAGGAAGCTCCTGCGGGAGCGCTACCTCCCGGGAAACCGCCGCGCCCGCGGTGCCTAGACACCGCAAAGCCCGGAGCGCGCCATTTTTCCACCAGTCGGGCTGGGCCGCCTTGACGGGCTGACCAGTCCAACTTGGCGGCGGCTACCGTGTCCCGTTCCGGTTCATCGCCGGCTCGGGTGACGGCGCACCGCGGCGCCCCTGAACAACCTCTACGAACATCCGTCCGCGGGCAGATGTGCCGCGAACTTCCAAGGCCCCTTATGACCCATAGCGGGCAAACAGATCAAGAAGAAAATCACAAACAAGCAAATAAAAGTTCTCCACAGGTTATTCGCAGCTTGTCCAGAATCCCCCCTGCACAAGCTCTGGAAAACCTGGGCCCAGCTACGAATCCAGCATAAATCATGCATGAAATCAAGCCCAGGCGCACGAGGAACAGGTCCGCGTCCACGAGATAATTGCTCTGTATATATTGATTGATTAATAGAATTGAGCTCATCAAGAATATCATTTGAAAGCGCCACCAAATCCCGGTCGTGGATTGGTTGCCCGGGTGGGTATCTCGAGCCCGCGCAATCCGCGTACGGATGCGGCTTCGCCTACCTCCACCCACATGCACTCATAGCGATCAGCTGCGCCCCTTCAGTCGATCCAGCGGCTGCCGTTGGTAACGCTATGGCCATCCAACTAGGAAACGCGGCGGCGCTCGAAGACACCGCGGCTGCATCATCGCAGCCGGCACGTGTGTCCGGACGGGTGCCCGCCTGCTCGCGGGGGCGGGTGCTGCTCGTCGACGACGATCCGGAGGTGCTGCGCACCTTTGGACGCACGCTGCGTCGTGCGGGCTTCGACGTGGAGGTCGCCGCCGACGGCCGCACGGCGGTCGAGCAGGTGAACCGCGATGGCTTCGACGTGATCGTCAGCGACATTGCGATGCCGGGCATGGACGGCATCCAGCTGCTGCGCGAGGTGCGCGAGCACGATCTGCACGTTCCGGTCGTGCTGGTGACGGGCGCGCCCGCGGTCGCCACGGCGGCGAAGGCTGTCGAATACGGCGCCTTCCAGTATCTCACCAAGCCGGTGGCCAACGAGGACCTGGAGTCCATCACGGAGAGAGCCGTCCGACTGCACCGGATGGCGCACTTCAAGGAGCAGGCCGCCGCGCTTTTCGGCAACGCGGGCGCTCTCGGTGCCGATCGTGCGGGTCTGGAGGCCAGCCTCGGACGTGCCCTGGAGACGCTCTGGATGGCCTACCAGCCGATCGTCCGGGTCTCCGACCGCCAGGTGTTCGGATATGAAGCGCTACTGCGCAGCAAGGAGCCGAGCCTGCCGCACCCTGGAGCCGTCATCGACGCGGCCGAACGGCTGGGCTGGCTTGATCGACTGGGACGCACGATTCGAGAGCGGGCCGCCGAGCCGTTCGACAGGTCGCCCGATCGCGGCATGCTGTTCGTGAATCTCCACACGACCGACCTGCTGGACGCCGACCTCTGGTCGTCCGACGCGGCGTTGTCGCAGATTGCCGATCGCGTGGTCCTCGAGATCACCGAACGCGCGTCGCTGGACGAGGTGAAGGACGTGCGCCAGCGGATAGCGACGCTGCGCGAGATGGGATTCCGCATCGCAGTGGACGATCTGGGCGCGGGCTACGCCGGACTGACGAGCTTTGCCCTGCTCGAACCGGAGATCGTCAAGCTGGACATGTCCCTGGTGCGGGACATCCACTGCACCCCGACCAAGCAGAAGATCGTGCGTTCCATGACCTCGCTCTCCAAGGACATGGGAATGCTCGTCGTCGCCGAGGGCGTCGAGAATGCCGAAGAGCGGGACACGCTGGTCGAGCTGGGGTGCGATCTGCTCCAGGGCTTCTTCCTGGCGCGACCGGGACCGCCCTTCCCGGAGGTCGCGTGGTGAAGCTGCCGCCAGGCCGCGCGCCTGCGAACGAAGGGGCCGAGACGCCCCGATCGCGCCAGGCTTGGTTGCCTCCCAACGCGAGCGGCAGGTACGGACTCGCCGCAGGACCGACACAGCCCGAGATGCCCGCCGTGCGCATCGAAGCCGTTGCCTACTCCGTGCCGCCAGAGCTGTCGGCCATTGGCGGCCCGTCGCCCACGGCCGTCACCACTCCGGAGATGCCCGCCGTCAGACCGGTGGACGGAGGGCGCTCGGGCTTCTCCACGATCCCTCCGTACGACGACGACGAGATCACGTCCGAATTCGTGCGCAGCACGGACTTCGGCTCGCCACCGTCCTTGCCGGCGGATCGGGACTGCATGGTCTTGCTTCGCATGGATGGCGTCAACGCGGGCGAGGTCGAATCGATTGGGGACGAACCGCTCACGATCGGGCGTCACCCATCCAACAACATCAGCATCCACGACGGCGGAATCAGCCGACAGCACGCCCGCATCGCGCGCGAGCGCGGCGGCTGTTTCATCGAGGACCTCGGGTCGCGCAACGGCACGTACGTCCAGGGATGCCGGATCACGCGCGCGGAGATCCACGACGGCGACTGGATCCAGCTGGGCCCTCGCGTGAGCTTCCGCTACTCCATCACGGACGCAAAGCAGGAACGGTTGCTCCGACAGCTCTTCGAGTCCAGCACTCGCGATGCGCTGACCGGCGCCTACAATCGCCAGCACTTCGAGGAACGCCTGCGGGCCGAGATCGCGTACGCGGTTCGCCACAACACCAACGTATCGCTGGTGCTGTTCGACCTCGACCACTTCAAGCGCGTCAACGATCGCTATGGGCACCAGGCAGGCGACGCCGTGCTCCGGAGCGTAGCTGCCACGATCAGCGCACGCCTCAGGTCGGAAGACGTGTTTGCTCGCTACGGAGGCGAGGAATTTGCCGTCCTGCTCCGCGGCGTCGACAGGGCGGGCGCGCTGCGCGTCGGCGAGCGTCTGCGGAGCGCCGTCGCCTCCGCCAACGTGAACCACCGCGGAATCGCCCTCCGCGTCACCCTCAGCGCGGGGGTAGCCGCGCTTTCGGAGTGCTGCCGCCCGACCGGCGTGGAGCTCGTAGGCCTCTCCGACCGCCGCCTGTATGTGGCCAAGGACGGGGGCCGCAACCGCATCGTCGCCGACGATTGAGCCGCGGGCCGGGCCCGTCAGACGCGAGCTGAGAGCGCTCTCCGCAGCTGGTTGCGGAATCGCGAGCGTCGATGTACAGGAATCCGCCGTGGCCATCGATCTGGAATCGCTGAAATCCGAACGCGACAAGTTGAAGGAAGGCCTGCGCGAGCTGGAAGGCGAACAGCGCAAGGTCGAAGCGGAGCTGAAGGCGCTCCGCCAGCGCGAGATCCAGACCAAGCGGGAGATCGAAGCTCTCAACACGCTGGTGGAGATCCACGAAGGCCGCACGGCCGACAAGGAAGGCTGATCGGCCGCGGTCGTCAGCCGTCGTCGGCGCTCTGCGCGGCCGGCGCGCTCACCGCTAGATAGCCCGAGCTGATCTCGGGGCCCGAGGGACGCGAGCGCTTGCCGCCGGCCGCGAACGCGTCGACCACCTCGGCGAGACGCGGTTCCGGAAGCGGTTCCGGGAGCTCGCGCGTGGCGCCGGGCGCCGCGAGCTCCTCCACGTGCAGCGTCTGCGTCGGGAAAGCGAACGAAACACCGACGTCGCGCGCGAGGCGCATGATCTCGAGCATCACGTTGTGGCGCTGCTTGAGCTCCTCCGACCAGGAGTCGACCTTGAAGAAGAAGTAGACCATCACGTCCAGCGAGCTCGCGCCGAACGCGGACATGTGCACCTCGTAGTAGTCCTTGCGCGTGTGCTCGTTGGCCCGGATGATGGCGCGGACGCCCTCCACGAATGCCTGCATCTGTTCCGGCGTGGTGTCGTAGGTGAGGTTCAGCGTGAAGAACGTGCGGCGGTATTCGCGCACTCCGTAGTTGTCGATGTTCGCTTCCGTGAACTTGGCGTTCGGCACGGTGACGAGCGAGTTGTAGAACGTGCGGATGCGCGTCGATCGGAAGCCGACTTCCTCGACGATGCCCTCGACGCCACCCACCGAGACCCAGTCGCCGATCTGGAACGGTCGGTCGATGAAGATCATGATGCTGCCGAAGAAGTTGGCGATCGTGTCCTTGGCGGCCAGAGCGACCGCGACGCCGCCGATGCCGAGCCCTGCCAGGAGCGATCCGACGTTGATGCTGAGGTTCTGCAGGATGAAAAGGACGCCGGCGATAACCGTGAAGACCTTGAGCGACTTGCGGACGAGCGGGACCAGCTGATCGTCGAGCTTCGATTCGGTCTTCTCGGCCTTCTCCATCATGCGCTCGGACAGCACGTCGACCAGGCGATACGCGGCCCACACCAGCGACACGACCACCAGCACTCGCACCGCGATGCCGACCACCGTCGCCGCCGTCGCAGACAGGCCGAGCTCCGGGTAGAAGACGCGCAGCATGATCGCCATGACCAGCGTGGCGCCGGGCGACGCGAAGACGTCCACCAGGCGCTTGACCCAGGGATGGTCCTCGACCAGGTGGCGCACGCGGCTGTTGACGACCGCCTGGATGACCTTGCGGACGACCAACCCCAGGATGAAGATCAGAAAGAGCGCCAGGTACTGCCAGATGGCTACACCGAACAGTTCGCCGCGGAACGAATCGGGCACGCTCTCGGCGAGGCGCTGCGCAATGCCGGAAGGCGGCTTGGCCCACGCCGCGCCGGCGCATAGCTCCAGCGCGAGCGTCATCTGGACCTGGAGCATTCGACGATTCACCAGCGTCCTCCTTTCTTTCTCTGTTTCGACACGCCCATCTACAGCCGCGTCTTGCCCAGCTCGAGGATGCGCTTGAAGTGCGCGGCGCTGACGGGAACGACGGAGAGGCGCGAGCGCCTGAGCAGCGCGATGTCCGAAAGCGCTTTGTCGGCCTTGATGGCTGCGAGCGTGACCGGCGCTTCCAGTGGCTTCACCGGCTGGACGTCCACGACCGACCAATCGCCCTCTTTCGCGGTGGAGTCGGCGTAGGCCTCGCGCGCGACGCGCGCGACGCCCACGACCTCCTTGCCAACATTGGAGTGGTAGAACAGGACTAGATCGCCCTTCTTCATCGCACGCAGGTTGTTGCGCGCTTCGAAGTTGCGCACGCCGTCCCAGAAGGTGCGCTTGTCCCGCAGCAGGTCGTCCCAGGAGTACTTGTAGGGCTCGCTCTTGACGAGCCAGTATTTCGCCGCCATTTTCCCGCGTCCTCGTCGCCGGGCCCCGTGGCCCCGGGCCAGGCTTACACGAAAACGGCGTGCAACTTAAGCCGCGGGCTCCGCTTCGCTCACTGGGTGCCGTAGGTCAGCGTGTACTGCGAGCAGGCAGCCTGCTTGGTCGGGTCGTCGATGCGTACGATGGCGCCCGACACCGTGCCGGTGCTGCAGGTAGCCTTGACCCGGACCGAGCCTGCTGCGCTGCAGCAGCCGGGAGAGCCGCTGACGCTGGACGAGAAACCGAGCAAGCACTGGGCATTGGGCTTGCCGTTGGCGCATGTGGGCGCGAGACAGGTCTGGAACGGGCTATTGGCGGTGGACGCCACCAGGGTGGGGCTCGAACACAGGATGCCGCCGGTTGGGAAGTCATAGTAGTCCACGTCCGACGGGCTCGAGATGACGCCCTTGGTCTGGTTGGTCGCGGCCTTGCAGGCAACGGACGCGAGTGCCGTCGCCTGGAGAGGGGCGTCGTTCGGCTCGCCCGGGTCCTTGCAGCCTGCAAACCCCGCAGCGCCGTCCAGCCCGGCGTCGCTGCCGCCCGAGCCGCTGCTGCCGCCCGAGCCGCTGCTGCCGCCCGAGCCGCTGCTGCCGCCCGAGCCGCCGCTGCCGCCCGAGCCGCCGCTGCCGTCGACGCCGGCATCCCCGCTGTCCACACCGCCGTCACCGGCGGGACAGCCGGGCAGAGGCGTGACCGCCTGCTCGGTCCCGCTGAACGTGGCTTGCCGGGCCAGGAAGCCGATCCCGACCGAGAGCGCGTCGCACTGGGCGGACGACGCGATCTTGCCGTTGGCCAGGATGTCGGCGTAGTTGCTCACGTAGCCGGTCATCAGGTTGAAGTCGCTCGTCGTGTTCGCACACAGGCCCAGCTCCTCGAACCCCGAGATCAGATCCTGGGTGGAGGCCCGCCCGGCAATGGTGCCGTCGGCGATCTCCCAGTTACCCTTCTTGTCTTTCTGGAGCTTTCCGGCGACGACGCCGCCCTGCATCTTGAGCGGGTAGGCGCGGGTCACACCGTTGTCGCCCGGGAACCAGAACAGCACGTTGTCCGGCAGCTGCATGACAATGTAGCCATCGCGGACGTAGGCTGCCGGGTCGTTGAGCTTTGCATCCGGCAGCGTTCCGTCCTTCGGGATGCTGCCGAGATAGGTCCCCGGCTGGATCGTCCACTTGTCCGCGGTCTTCCAGCACTGCTGCGTGCGCCACGACTGGTTCGGATCGTCCTTCTGGCACGCCCAGGGCGGCGACGTCACGAGCCCCGGCGACGGATACATGTCGATGCGCACCTGGCTGTCGTTCGGCTCGCCGTCCCAGTCCGAGATGCGGATCAGGAAGTTGTAGTCGCCGCGGCAGAGCGCACAGTTGAAGCCGTCGTTACTGAGACCGTACTTCGAACCGATGGCGGGAAGCGACACCGCGTCGTGCTCCAGGCGGCCGAAGGTGTTGTCGCGGCAAGCGTGACCGTCCTGGGGGATCCCGCCGACCGAATGGCACGGGACCGGCACATCAGCGCCCTCAGGCGTCGCGCACTTCCCGTCGGAGTTGGTGCACAGGCCGTCGAGATCGAAGCCGAGGCTCATCCACGGCGCGTCCTTGTCGTTGGGCAGCCCGTTGCGACCCAGCGAACCCAGCGCCATGCTGTCCAGCGCGAAGACGATTGGCGCGATGCTGGGGCCGTCCTGGTTCTTCGGGGCCTCGTCGGCGGTGGGCAGACCCGCGGAGACGCAGCCGTTCTTCGTGTTCTTCTTCGACCACCAGCCGATGCCGCTGCCGTACTGGCCCGGGGGGACGGGAACGTAGCTCCCCGACTGCGTGAGCGAGCTGTTGTAGACGTTGCAGGCGATGAAGCCGGCACCGGAAGCGAGCAGCAGTGTGCTGGCCAGCCTCGAGAACCTCATCCCGCCATTGTAGACGATCAGCGGAAAGGCTGCCCCAAGACGGTGCCTACGGGCGGCCGCGCCCCTCAAACCCGCGTGATATCAGGGCGTGTACGGGTTCTGGGGGTTCCCGCACTTCTGCAGGGTGGACACCGTCACCGCCGCGCCGGGCTTCACCGTCAGGGCCTCGAAACCGATGCCCACGCTCAGGGAATCGCAGGTGGCCGACTTGCTGTTCACACCGTTGGAAAGCACGTCCCGGCTGTCATCCAGCGTCTTCATGACGTTCTGGTACTCGGTCGAGGAGACGGGCTGAACTGGCGCTATCGTGTTCGAGTCGCAGAAGCCCACGTCGTTGAGGGACTCCTCGAGGTCGGTGCGGCGGATCCGGCCCGTGATAAGCGCGTCGTCCATGGCCCAGTTGCTGTCCTGGTTCTGGAACAACCGGGCGGTGACCAGACCACCCTGCAGGATGAACGCGAAGCCGTTGTGCGCGCTCTGGTCACCGATGAACCTGAGCTGATCGCCGTCGGGGATGTGGGCTACCAGGTAACCACCCTTCACGTACGCCGTGGGGTCGTACACGTTCCTGGAGTCGGGCAGCGTCCCGGTCTTGCCCATCGGACCGCCGAGACCCGCCTGGTCGACCAGCCACGGATCCGTGGTCAGCCAGATGATCTGCCCTTTCCAGGAGTTGTCCCCGGTGCATTTCCACCCGGGCACCGCCGCGCGACCGGGCGACATGTACAGATCCACGCGCACCTGGTCGTCGTCGGGCTTGCCGTTGTAGTGCGAGATCTTGAAGATGATGTTGAAGCTGCCGCGGTGGAGCGCGCAGTCGATGTCATTTTCGTTGATGCCGTAGGCGATACCCAGCGCGGGGTCGCCGGCGAGCTGGGGCTCGATCCGTGCGAAGACGTTGTCGCGGCATCCCTGCCCGTCCGCCGGCACGCCGGAAGGGTTCGTACACCCGATGTCGCCCTTCGGCGCCGAGGGACAGGACACGGGATTGGTGCAGAGCTTGTCCACGTCCAGCCCGAAGAACTGGTACGGCTTCTGGTCGGCGGTGGGCGAGCCGTTGCCCTCGGGCGGCAGGGTGTTCGGCGGTGCGGTCTCGCCCAGGTACACTTTCGTCATCCCGAGGTACAGGTCGGATTGATCGGTACCGACCTGATGGGACGGGCCGTTCTTGTCGGCCGGCGTGGACACGTCGCGGCAGCCCTGGGAGGTCTTCGTCGACCACCAGCAGTCACCCCAGTGGCACTGGACCGCCTCCCCGCCGCCGGGACCCTTGAGCAGCTCCGACGTGTAGGTATTGCACGACGCGGCGACCAGACCGGCGGCCACCACCGAAAGGGAAATCAAGCGCGAGAAGCCCCTCACACGCCAAGTCTAGCGCGGCGACCGCCCCGGACAGCAAGGGATCGGCGAAATCGACCCCGGACAACCGGAAGCGTGCGGTCACCCGACGCGGTAGCCTGCGACGGGCGGTGAACAGAGGAACGAGAGCGGTGGCGATCCTGGTAACTCTCGGCGGGCTGTACGGAGCGGTCGCCGGACTGGCAGCAGCAGCCCAGAAGCGGCTCATCTACCCGGCCCCGTCCGAGGTCGTCGAGCCGCGTGCCCGGGGCGCGGAGCTCTGGCGGCTACCGGGCAGTGGAGCACGCACGGTGTTCGCCCTGTACGCCCCGGCCCCACGGGGCGCGCCGACGGTGGTGCACTTCCACGGCAACGGCGAGCAGCTCGCCGACCAGGCGCCGCTGGTGCGGGCACTCTCGGAGGCTGGGCTGGGAGCGTGCGCCGTGGAGTATCCCGGCTATGGCCTGTCGCGCGCGAATCCTCCCGGCGAGCAGAGCATCTACCAGGACGCCGAGACCGCGCTCCGCCACCTCGCGTCCCTGGGGGTGCCCGCTTCCAGCGTCGTGCTGGAGGGCCAATCACTCGGCACCGGGGTCGCCGTCGAGATGGCACGGCGCGGCTACGGATCGAGGCTCATCCTGATCTCGCCGTACACGTCGCTCGTCGACATGGCGCGGCACGTCGCGCCGTTCCTGCCCGTAGGAAAGCTGGTCACCGAGCGGTTCGAGACGGCGTCGAAAGCGCCCGGGCTCGAGCTGCCCGCGCTCGTGATCCACGGCGAGGACGACGAGATCATCCCGGTCTCGATGGGCCGCCGCGTCGCCAAGCTGCTGCCCCACGCCCAGCTGGTGATCGTCGCCGGCGGCCACCACAACGATCTGTTTGCCGTCGACGGCCGCGATCTGCTCCGCCGCATCGTCGGGTTTGCGCGCGATGGCAGTCATGCGGCGCGGTGAGCGCGGCATGGGTCAACAGCAGGCAGCGAAGTCGGCTGCGCCGGTCACTCGAGCAGTGACGCGCCGCTCTTCGCCTTTTCGGCGAGCAGGCGGCTGGGCTCGAAGAGCTTCTCTCCGTAACGCTCCTGCCAGCCGGCGAGGGCGTCGTGGACGGCGCGGGCGCCGAGGCCGTCGGCCCATTTCATCGGGCCGCCGCGGTAGGCGGGGAAGCCCATGCCGAGGATCGCGGCCACGTCGATATCGCTCCCGCGGATCACGATGCCCTCGTCGATAGCGCGGCAGGCCTCGTTGACGACGCCGAACAGCGTCATCTTCACGATCTCCTCGTCGCTGGCGTCGATGGGGTCGGGATTGCCGGCGAGCTCGCGGGCGCGCGCGACGAAGCCGGCGAGCTGCGGGTCCTCGGCGGCCTTCTTGCCTTCGTAGCGGTAGTGGCCGCTGCCGCTCTTTTCGCCGAGGCGTCCGGCATCCACCAACAGCTTGCGGAGCGCCGAGCGGTAGGCGTGGTCGGGATACGCGCCGTCCATGATGCCGGCGGCGAAGACGCTCACGTCGAGGCCGGCGAGATCCCCCATGCGGTTCGGTCCCATGGGCATGCCGAAGTCGTAGATCGCGCGGTCCACGCGGTACGGATCGACGCCGCGGTCGGAGAGCCAGCCGGCGGCCTGCCCGTAGCGCATGAAGATGCGGTTGATGAGGAAGCCGGGGCAGTTGCCGACCGTCACGGCTGTCTTCCTGATCTTCTTCGAGAGCGCGAGCGCGTCGAGGAGCACCTGTGCGGACGTGGCTGGTGTCCGCACCACTTCCACGAGCTTCATGATGTGCGCCGGGCTGAAGAAGTGCGTGCCGAGCACGCGGCCCTCTGCGCCGTCCGGCGCGATGCGCTCGATGTCGATGGTCGAGGTGTTGCTGGCGAGGATCGCGGAGCCCGAAGTGTGCTCGACCAGCTCGCGGAAGATCTGCTGCTTGAGATCGATCTTCTCGGTCGCGGCCTCGATCACCATGTCGAGCTCACCGAAGCCCGCGTAGTCGGTCTGGCCGCGAAGGCGTGCCAGCGTGTCGTCGGCCTGCTGGCGGGTGATGCGGCCCTTCTCGGCGTTGCGCTCGACGTTCTGGTGCACGCGCGCGACGCCGGCTGCGAGCGCCGTGTCGTCGACCTCTTTCAGTCGCACCTCGATGCCCGCCGAAATCAGCGCCGTCGCGATGCCCGAGCCCATGGTTCCGCCGCCCAGCACGCCCACGCGCTGGATCCCGCCCGCCGTGAGCCCCGCGTCGGTGACGCCCGGCACTTTGCCGGCCGCCCGGGTCGCGAAGAAGACGTGGATGAGCCCGCGCGCGGCGTCCGACACGAGCAGCTCGCGGAACAACTGCTGCTCGCGCGCGAAGCCCGCGGCAGCGCCGTTCTCGACTCCTTCCAGCACGGCGTCGAGGCAGGCGTCGGGGTAGCTGACGTTCCTGTGCTTGCTGGCGGCGGCTGCGCGAGCGGCGGCGACGATGCGCTGCGCTTGGTCGATCGGCTCGAGCTTGTCGTCCCGTTCAATTGCGCGGCGGGTCTCGCGGCTTCCGGTGGCAAGCTCGCGCGCGACCTCGCGTGCCCGCGCTACCACGTCGCTGCCGGGGTCGACCAGCTCGTCGAGGATGCCGAGACGGTGGGCCTCGCGTCCTTCGATCTGCGTGCTCTGGAGCATCATGTCGACGGCGCGCGCGACGCCGACAAGCCGCGGCAGGCGCTGCGTGCCGCCCGCGCCCGGGATGAGCCCGAGCTTGAGCTCGGGTAGCCCGACGCGGCAGCGCTCCGTGCCGACCCGCGCGTTGCACGCCATCGCCAGCTCCAGCCCGCCTCCGAGCGCGAAGCCGTCGATGGCCGCGACCGTGGGCTTCTTGCCGCTCTCCACCCGGGGCAGGAGCGG
Source organism: uncultured delta proteobacterium (assembly GCA_963826085.1). Classification (GTDB taxonomy): domain Bacteria; phylum Myxococcota_A; class Polyangia; order Polyangiales; family Polyangiaceae; genus CAWDXG01. The sequence continues at coordinate 896,200 of CAWGVN010000004.1, forward strand.
CGCCAGCGCGCCGCCCGAGCCGAGCGGCGCGCCGCTGCCGATCGCCTGCAGCCTGGAGATGTCGGCGCCCGCGACGAAGGTGGCGCCCGCGCCCGCGATCACGATCGCGACGACCTCTGGGTCGGCCTCCGCGGCGTCCAGTTGCTCCGTCAGGCCGGCCAGCACAGCCGAGGACAGCGCGTTGACCGGCGGATTGTCGATAGTCAACGTCGCTATCCCGTCTGATAGCTCCAGGTGCACCGCGTCGCTCATGCCGGTCCATTACGCGGATCGCTGGCGCCCTTCAAGCGGCGGATGTGCGTCTTCCGCGCCGTTGATCTACCGTCGCGGGCGTGCGCCTCCGGCTCTGTCTACTGGCACTGATCGTCGCGACGCTGGCGGGCGGGTGTCACGACCGCGCCCCCGGTGGCGAAGCGCGTGGCGCGGCTTCGACGAGCCGCCCGGTCTCGACGCAGGCCGCGCCGGTCGTCGCGACGTCGCAGAAGCCCGCGCCGGAGCGCGCCCGGCTTGTCGCGAGGAGCAAGCTCGGTGTCCCGTTGCACGAGAGCCCCGGCGCGAGCGGCGTCTCCGGGCGGCTTCCCGACGGCAGCGAGGTGCGCATAGAAGAGCGGCAGAAGGGCGGACGCTGGCTCCACGTGCGCGCGGCCGACGGCAGCAGCGGCTGGATCACGTCGCGCTACGTCGCCCCGACGGCCGCAGCGGCGGCGCCGGCTCTGGACAGCACGAGTGTGTGGGCGTCCGGGAAGGCATGCGAAGCGGCGCTTGCCGCGGGTCGTCACGCACCGCGTGCCGCGGGGCTCGCGCGTATCGGCACCTGGAACCTGCGCTGGTTCCCCGACGGTCATCCCGGCACTCATCCGCACGGCCCGGGGACGGATCTTGCGTGGCTCGCCTGCGGCATCGCATGGCTCGACGTGGACGTGCTCGCCGTGCAGGAGATCAAGCGTTACCCGGCGGCCAGAGCCCGCATGGACGAGCTGCTCGCGAAGCTCGATGCGCTCACGCATGGCCATTGGCGCGCGCGCTTCGACGACTGCCCGGACGAAGCGGCCCAGCACGTGGGGCTCCTGTACAACGAAGCCCGCGTGAGCGCGGGCCGCTTCCACACCTTCGCGCCACTCAACCCCTACGGGGAGGCGTGCAAGCACCTGATCCGGCCCGGGCTCGGCGGCTATTTCCGCTTCAAGGGCGGCCTCGATCTGCACGTGGTCGCCGTACACCTGAAGAGCGGCGACCAGCCGCGCTCGCTCGACTTGAGGCGGCGCTCCATTGCCGGCATCGCCGCGGCGTACCGCGAGGCGCAGGCCGAGCAGGCCGACAGCGACGTGCTTGTCGCCGGCGACTTCAACACCATGGGCTGCCCGCGCTGCTCGCCGCCGGTCGCGGCCGCCGAGGAGACGAAAGAGCTCGGCCAGGCAGCAGCGGCGCTCTCGCCCGCGTTCAACAACGTCGGCGCTGACAAGCCCTGCTCGGAGTACTACCGCGGCCGGGGAGGTCTGCTCGATCACTTCGTGGCCACGCGCTCGCTCGCCGAGCTCCCGCACGGAGCGCACGAAGTCGTGTCGGGCTACTGCGCCGCAGCATCGTGCGGCGCGCTACCCGAAAAGCGCATGCCGGCAGCGTACGAGCACCTCAGCGACCACTGCCCCGTGCTGCTCGACCTCACCGACCGCGATCTCGACTAGGGCGCTTTTCCATAGCGTAGCCAGTGGCGGGACCCTCCGGCGCTGCGCCCGCTTCCGGGCTCTTTCGGCGGGTCAGGGACCGTATTCGATCACGAATGGGCGATGCAGCCCGTCGGCAGCGCCGATCACCGGCCCGCCCGGAATGGACTTCGCTCCCTCCACGCGGCCAACGACCACGGTTCTCCCCGCTGGACCGGCGACCACTGCCGAAGTCCCCGTGCTGTCGTTCTCGGTCAAGCCCGAGGCCCAGACCGGTGTGCCATCCGCGGCGGTCTTCAACGTGGTGTACCCGTTCGCGAACGTCACGCCCTGCCAGGTGCCCGCGAAGGAAGCCCCGATCCAGGAGTAGCGGCCGCAACTATCGAGAGTGGCGTCGGCTGCAAAATTCATCGGTGCCGTCGTCAGGAGGCTCGGCGTCAGCGTCGTCACGTCGGGGACTACGGCCAACAGCGCGCCGAGCGAGGTCGGAGCAACGACGCCCCCGAGCGTCAGCGCCCCGGAGTAGCGCCCGACCACGAGCAAGTCGCCTTGCGAGTCGAAGCGCGCTCGCAATGCGTCGGTGTTGTCGCCGAAAGCGGTGAGCCCACTGACCTCGCCGTCCGCCATGAGCGTGGCGATGAAAGCCGAGTCGCCGTTGCCCACCGGATCGATCGAGTGGGAAGGGGCCGAAGGTGCGTCCTCGAGCGAGCCGCCGTTGAACGTTCCCAGAACTACGACGTTCCCGCTCGCATCCACGGCCGGACCGCCGTCGAGGCTGATGCTGGCGCTGCCGGACTGGGCGAGACCCAGCACGGTCACCCACTTCTCGTAGCCCGTCGCGGTATCGAACGCGAGCACGGCGAGCGATCGGTCGTCGAAACCACTGGTCGAGCCCTTCGTCGACGCTCCCGTGTCGTAGACGACCTGCATGCCCGATACGTCGCAGACCACGACTACCGTCGAGCCTCCCGCAGCGATTCCATCGCAGTAGGTGCCGACGCTCGTTTCATACATCGGCGAAATCCACTGCGCCTGCCCCGTCGCACCCGAGAGCTTCACGATGTAGCTTGCGTGAGGTCCGGCGGATGGCTCGGTTAGCGGATCCGCCGTCAGGCTGCCGGAGGCCGCGCCCGTCACAACGAGCGCGTACACGTCACCTGCAGCGTCGGACGCTACCGCGAGCGCGCTTTCGCTGCTGGCGCCACGCGGACGCGCCAGCCAGACCTCGGTTCCGTCGTCGGCGCGCTTCAGAACATAGCCGTCGGGCCCCGTAGCGGGCACGCTCGGCGCGGCCAGTGCGCCGAACATCGGCGTGCCGGTGAGACCAATCGTCGTGTACTCGCCGGACATCACCATGCCCCCGGGCACCCTGACCGCGCTCGACGCCCCTCCGACGACGTTGTAGGCCTCCGCTGCCAGGACTTTCCCGCTGGGGTCGCACGCTCCGGCATCGGAAGCGGCATCGGTGCCGCCGTCGTTCGTTCCGCCCGCTGCGTCCTTCACGGCGCCGTCGCCGGGCGGCGGGGTCGCGTCCGATCCGGCGTCACTGCCGCCCGAGCCTCCCGACGAATCTCCCGCGGTCCCGGAGTCCTTGCTCCCGCCGGTGCCTCCCGACGAATTTCCCGCGGCCCCCGAATCCTTGCTCCCTCCCGGGTGCTTGCTGCCCCCACCCGAGTTCGAACACGCAAGAACAACTGCAACAACACCGCACCAGGCCACCCGAAGCCTTCCCATGCACCGGAAGCTATCAGGGCGCGATGCGGCGTACAAGAAGGCGCGGCCGGACGCCGATGACGGAGTACCGGGCCGCTTCGGGTAGCCCTGCCGCTCTGGTGATCAGAACGTCGCCGGCACCGAGCCCGCTCCGAACATGGCGATCACCTCGGCTTCGCCAAGCCTTGGCATGGCCCCGGATCGACTGTTTCGCGTTGGCCGCTCGGCGTGGCTCACGGCGTCGACTCGATCGTCACCTTCGCCTCCACGTGGCGTCCCGATGCGAGCGTGAAGTAGCCGCGGCCGGGCTTGTCGTGCGTGGGCGGCTTGAAGCCAAGCTCGACGGTGTCGGTGGGGTCGACGTCGATCTGGTCGGACGGCGCGCGCATCGAGATCGTGAGCTCGACGTGGAGCTTCTCGCTGCCGGAGGTGACATCGCTCCGGTCGAGCGCAAACTGGCCCGCCTTGAGCATCAGGACGGTGCGATCGAGCAGATGCTGGAGCACGGGCGCCAGCGACTTCTCGTCGGGCTTGGCGCTTTCGATGCGACGCTGGCCATCGATCTGGATGACCACGTGGAACCCACCGGCGGATCCGAGCGGCAGCTGGGACCACAGCGGATCGCCGGCGGCGGCGCGCGGCAGTGCGCGCGTGAAGGCCTTGCCGAGATCGCGCACGCCGGGCAGCACGCCGGCCGCGCCGAACTGTCCTCCCTGCGCGGGGTCGCTGCCGTCCGCCGCACTGGCCATCGCGCGCGAGAGATCGGGCGTAGCGCGCGGCGCCGGGCGGGATGACGCAGCCGGCGGCGGATGCGAAGCTGCGGCCGCGGCTGGTGCGGCGGAATGCCCAGGGGCGGGTGCAGGTGCGATCGGTGCGTGGGGCACCGTCGTCGCGAGCACCGGCGCGCCCGTCGCGGGCGGCGCGGCCGCAGCACGGGGCGGCGGGGCAGGCTCGGCGCGCGCGACGGGCGGCGGCTGCGTCCCGCCACGCTCGTTCACGAGACCGTCGATCTGGAAGGTATTGCCGGCCCAGGCGTCGCGGTGCGGTGCGTGCACAGCAGGCGCGGGCAGCGCGGTCAGCACGGCGGCGCCCATCAGCGCCAGCCCCGCGTGCAGGAGCGCGGAAAGCGCGAGCGGGCCCCAGGGGCCGGGCTTGTCCGGGCTCGCGGTCATCGTCGACACTCCCATTGTGACACCGCCGGGCCCCCGAGGTTTCGCCCTTCCGGAATCGCGCCGGGCAACGCGGCGTTCTCTGCGCGAGGCCTGGATGAGACGTGCTTCTGCCCTTCTGGCTGCGGTTTTCCTGCTCGCTGGCTGCCGCCACGCCGAGCGCCGTCCGGATCCGCCGGCAAGCAGCGCTCCAGCGGCCAGCGCCGCACCCGCACAGCGTGCCGCCGCCTCCTCGAGCGCACCGGCCCCCGCCGCGGCCCCCTCCCCCATCCCGCCCGCGGAGTTCGCGCGACTGTTCCGCACGCTGTCCGGCCCCGACCACGCGTTCTTCAGCGACAACTACATCTCGAACGAGACGTTGTATCTGCAGGTAGCCGCACAACTGCAGCGGCGCGCCGCGCCTGACCGCGCGTACCTCGGCGTGGGTCCGGAGCAGAACTTCACCTACATCGCGCTCACCCGCCCGAAGCTGGCGTTCATCGTCGACATACGCCGCGACAACGCGCTGTTGCAGCTCCTGTACAAGGCGATCTTCGACCGGGCAAGGAGCCGCGCGGAGTTCCTCGCGCTGCTGCTCGGCCGGCCCTACGACGCGGCAGCGGATCCCGGTGCCGGCGCTGGCGTGGACCAGGTTGTCGCGGCCGTGGAAAAGTCCGCGCCGGACCACGCGCTGTTCGAGCGCACGCACCGGGCGCTCGTCGATCTGATCGCAAAGGGGTACGACATCCCGCTCGACGCCGCCGACCGCGCCACACTGGAGAAGACGCACCGCGCGTTCTTCGACGGCCAGCTCGCACTGGCGTTCAAGCTCAAGCCGCCGAACGGCCGCCACTATCCCAGCCTGCGCGCGCTCATCGAAGCGCGCGATCCGTCGGGGAGCCAGCTCGGATTCCTGGCAAGCTGGGCGGAGTTCCGCGTCGTGCAGGACCTGGAGCGCGAGAACCGCGTCGTGCCGGTGGTCGGCGACTTCGCCGGAACGCACGCTCTGTCCGCCGTCGCCCGCGAGCTGGCACGCCGCCACCTCGTCGTCGGCGCCTTCTACGTCTCCAACGTGGAACAGTACGTGATGGACCCGCCGAAGTGGGCCGCCTGGACGAAGAACGTCAAAGCGCTGCCTGCTGACAAGGACAGCGTCTTCATCCGTTGCTACCTCGACCAGGGCCGCCCGCACCCGCTACAGATGAAAGGCCAACGCACGACCACGGTGCTGCAGAGCGTCCAGCACTTCGACGCGCGCGCCGGGAGTTACAGGAGCTTCTTCCAGATCGCCACGGACGACGTGTTGCGCAACTGAACCCTGCGCGACCGAATGTGGAACAGGGGGCAGAGCGGCGGGGCCGCTACCACGCCGGCAATGGGCCCTGCATCAGCTTGGTGGCGCCGAGCGCCTTGTCGACTGCGGTCTGCTCGGCCTTGTCGCGGTAGAAGACGAGCTGCTTGTCGAGCTCGCCACGGGCGCGTTTGCTCGCCACGTTGATCAGGGCCTCGCCCTTGAGCTCGAGCTCGCCATTTTCGGCCTCGTCTGCCGCCTGCTTGGCCACGGCCTCGACGTGCTCGGCAGTGGCGATCACCTTCCGCGCCTTCTCGGTGGTGTCGATCGCCGTCTCCAGCACGCTGTCGAGCCCGCTGCCGGACGGCACGAGCGACGCGGCGATCTTCAGGTAGCTGAGGTAGTCGCCGCGCCCGTTCCAGATGTGCATCACCGAGCGGTAGATGCGCGACGTGTGAAGCCCCGTCATCTGGTCGAGGACGGTCAAGAACCTGCCGATCTCGTCCTCGCGCTCCTTCTGCGCCGCGAGCCACGTCTTGTAGCCCTCGGTCTTGACGATGTGATCGCGCAGCTTCCTGGCACGCGCCATCTTCTCGTGGCGGTCGTCCTGCTCCGGCAGCTCGAGCGACTCGGCGGGCGGAAGCGGATCGTTGGCGACCGCGAGCAGCACCTTCTGGATGTTCTGGGCCAGGCTGGCGGAGTTCGCGTCGGTGGCGCGCGCCACCAGCCCCACGGAGATGATTCCCGACTCGATGCGGCGCAGGCGCTTCCGATCGGACTCGAGCCGCTCCAGCAGCAGATAGAGAACAATGCGGTAGTCGTCGCGGTGGACCTTGTAGGGCAGCTGGAAGGGCAGCGCGCCGCCCGCCTCGATGTCGCCGAGCTGGCGCGCGAGCTTGTACTGCTCGAGCTGGCCCTGTTCCTCGGCGTTGCGGACCTGCCGGAGCTCGAGCAGGAGCCCCGTCAGCGCCTTGTCCAGCCGCGTGATCTCGACGTAGTCGGTCTGGATGTGATCGCGCGCGAGCTTCCAGTCGAACGTCGCCTCCTGCCGCTCTGCCTCCGTCATGTCCGCGGTGAAGGTGAGCCGCTCGGGCACCTGGCGCTGGATGAGGAAGCGCTCTCCGCCGTCCGCCACCTGGATGTAGAAGGGCACCTCGCGCGATTGCAGCGCGGAAAGGGCCGTGACGCCCTTCTGCGCCAGCACGCGGTACGCTTCGCCGCTGCGCTCGTCGGCGCCCTGCTGGATGTCTGCGTACGTCTTCGCGAAGTAGCTGTACGCGCCGTGCACCCACTGCTTGCCGTACAGGTGCGCGAGCGGCGTCTCTGCGCGCTGCTGGACGCACGCGGCGAAGCCCCACGGCAGCGTGGCCGCGCCGAGAAGCAGCGTGCGGCGCGAGAGGGTCGTCATAGAACCGTGAGGCCGTCGATACCGGCAAACGCGTCGGCCACGTCGCCGGTGTGCGCCGTCTTCTGGCCGTCCGGGCCGGCGTGACCCTCCTGGCCACGCTGTCCGCCCGTGCCGGAAGTACCGCTCTGTCCGCTCTGGGAGTTGGTGCCTTGGCCCGAGCCGCCGCTGCCGGCGTTGCCCGCCGCACCGGCTTGGCCCGCCGCACCCGCGTCGCCGCCCGACACGTCGATCTGGAGCATCTGGGCGAGGTCCTCGTGGTTCTTGTCGACGATCAGCTCGACCTTGCCGCCGGGTCCACCGTTGCCGCCGTTGCCGCCGTTGCCGCCGTTGCCGCCGTTGCCGCCGCGCCCGCCAGGGTTGCCGCTGCCGCCGTGCCCGCCGCTGCCGCCCGACCCGCCAGGGCCGCCGGAGCCGCCTGGTCCGCCGCGCGCCACGATCGTGAAGTGGCCTTCCGGGTGGAAGAGCAGGAGGTCGCTGTCGCCGCCTCCGATGCGCACCGCGATGAGCCTGTCGTAGAAGGGCGTCTTGACGTAGGTAACGTAGGCGGTCAGCTCGGGTCCGGCGCTGCCGTCCGAGCCGTTTCCGCCCTGGCCGCCGTTGGTGCCGTCGTTGCCCTGCCCGCCCGACTGGGTCTCCGAACCGCTCTGCCCGTCCTGTCCCTGGTTGCCGGACGTGCCCTGGTTGCCCGGGTTGCCGGCGTTGCCGCTGCCGCCGCCGTCGTGGATGCAGCGGTAGTCGGGCTTGTAGGTCGTGGTGAACGTGAACTTGTCCGGGCGGCGCTTGTACGCCGTCTTGAGCTCGAACTCCTTGCCGAGGGTCGCGCGCAGATCCTCGTTCGGCGAAAACCAGCCGTCCTTGTCGAAGGAGCCCTGGCTGCTCTGGAACGCGAAGTCGGCGAACGACAGCTTGCCGTTTTCGTTCGCTCCGTACCCTCCCTGCCAGGTCTCCAGGTGCTGCACCTTGCTCTCGCCCTTCAGAATCACGTCCGCGAACACCGCCATCTGCACGCGCTGCCGCGGGCAGATGGTCTTGTCCTGCTTGCGGATGTCGACGCTCATGCTCTTCACGTTGGCCCCTTCCAGGTCGATCGTGTTGCGGCCGACGAGGCTCTTCAGAAAGCCGCATCCCCCGAGCGCGAGGGCGCCGAGCGCGGCAAGGACGAGAGGCGTCGAGCTGCGGACAAGCATGGTCACGCGCCGTTGTACCACCACGATATGGCCGGCCTTCCCTGGCCCCACCCAGGTGCCTGATCGACACGGGAACGTAGCAAATTGCCACGGCCTGCGAGCCTACGGCTGACAGCCAACGGCTAACAGCTGATCACAGACACGCCCGCTTCTGCAGCACGAGCGGCGGGAGCGGCGTCTGGGTGAAGTCGAAGGCGTCCATCAGATCGTTGGCCTGGCCGTCCTGGGCGGCGGGGTCGATGGTGGACAGGGCCGGCGCGCCGAACACCTTCTCGATGAAGCGCGGGATGCTCGCCTGCTCCGACACTTCCTTGAAGATGTAGTGCGGCTTGGCGTAGGGCGAAATGACGATGAGCGGCAGGCGGAAGCCGAGACCGTAGGGGTGCGTCTTGTCGCAGCCGTAGTTGCGCGGCGGCTTGACGTGATCGTACCAGCCGCCGAAGTCGTCCATGGTGAAGAGGATGGCCGTCGACTTCCAGTATTCGCTCTGCATCACCTGGTTGATGTAGCCGACCGTCCAGTTCTCGCCTGCACACACGCCGCCGATGTTCGGGTGCTCGTCGTTCAGGTCCTGGTTCACGAGCCACGTCACCTTGGGCAACGCGTGGTTCTGGATGTCCTTGGTGAACTGGTCCGCGGTGACCACGTGCGACCAACCAGGGCCGTTGCGGATCGGATCGATTGCGTCGAACATCGACCAGACCTCGGGCAGGAGGTAGAAGTTCGAGCCGTAGAACTTCCAGTCGACGCCGGCAGGGAGCACGTCGGGCACGCTCGGGATGTTGAAGCAGGGGAACACCTGCTTGATGGTGCAGCTCTGGTTGTCCAGCACGTCGACGCGCGTGGACGCGCTCTGGTCGCAGCCCCAGTAGGGATGCGTGATGGTGGTGTTGGGGTTGTTGACGGCCCAGCCCGCCTGCGCGGCGAGCACGAAGGTGTGCCCCGGGAAGCTCGGCCCGAGCTCGTTGGCGAAGAAGTGATCACCGAGCGTGAAGGCCTTGGCGTAGGCCCAGTAGTTGGGGATGCTCGTGCCGTCGTACTGCGCCCAGGCGAGGTGATCGCCGTTCTGGCTGGAGCCGGAGTTGTTCTCCCAGCCGTCCATGTTGCCGCCGTCCCAGTCCGTCAGCGCGCACTGGTGCTCGTGGCACATGTCGCGCGGTGTGCGGTCGGGCGCGCTTGGGCACTTGAACGTCGTGCCGTTCTGGAGCTTGCAGGTGGTGTTGCCCTCGGCGCCGGGGAAGGAGCCGAAGTAGTTGTCGAAGGTGTGGTTCTCCTTGACGATCACGATCACGTGATCGATCGGGATCTTCGGCGGCGGCCCAGCGTCCGAGCCCGCGGCGCCGCCGCTGCCCGCACTGCCGGCCGTGCCCGCGCTCCCGCCGGTGCCGGCACTGCCGCCGGTCGACGTGCCGCCGCTACCGCCAGCGGAGACCCCGCCCGTCCCGGCCGCTCCCGCCGCACCTCCCGTGGACTTGCCCCCGGAGTCCCCGGAGCTGCCACAACCCATAACGACGGCGCCGGACAGCACCGCCAACGCAAGAGCACGCCAAGACATCAGGGGAGCATAGCGCCGGCGTCGCACCGCCGTCACCTACCCATCACGGGTCTTCTGCGTGAATTTCACGCTTTCGCTGCACGATTCCGTCCGGACGATGCGCACCGGCCGGCGCGGCGACAAGCCGCCGGCGCCGGCCACGGAGCAGCCGCGTGATGGGCTTCTGCGCTTCGCCCAGCGCCCAGACCGTCGCAGCGACAGCCATCGCGATGCCGAGCTCGGCGGCCGGCAGCGCCATGGTGCCGAAGACTCGCTGGGCGATGGGCACGTAGACCGCGACGGCCTGGAACCCGAGCGCCGCGGCAAAGGACCCGAGCAGACGCGGGTTGGTGAACAGACCGAGCGCGAAAGCGCTGCGCGAGCGCGAGCGCGAATTCATCGCATGGAAGAGAGGTGAGAAGGCGAGCACCGTGAAGCACATGGTGCGGGCCATGACGAGGTCGTGTCCTGCGAGGTGGCCGCCGGCCTGCGCTTGGTAGTAGCCGAACACGCCCAGGCCGAGCAGCGCCATCCAGGCGCCGTAGCCCGACAACCACACGATCTCGCCCGGCTCGACCAGCGGAGCGTGCCGGTCGCGCGGCGGTTTCGTCATCGGATCCAGGTGCACCGGCTCCATGCCGAGCGCGAGCGCGGGCAGGCCGTTGGTGATGAGGTTGATCCAGAGGATCTGCGTGGGCGTGAGGATGGCGGGCCAGCCGAGCATGGCCGCGACGAACACCGCCAGCACGAGCCCCGCGTTGGCGGCGAACAGGAAGATGATGAAGCGCTTGATGTTCGAGTAGATGACACGGCCTTCCTCGATCGCGTGGACGATGGTGGCGTAGTTGTCGTCGGCCAGCACCATGTCCGCCGCTTCGCGCGTCACGTCGGTACCACTCTGCCCCATGGCAATGCCGATGCTCGCGGCCTTGATGGCCGGAGCGTCGTTCACACCGTCGCCGGTCATGGCCACCACCTTGCCGGCGCGGTTCAGCGCCTCCACCAGCCGGAGCTTGTCCGCCGCGGTGGCACGCGCCACGACGCGGATGCGCGTGACGCGCTCCATCAGGTCCTCGTCGCTCATCCCTTCGAGCTCGGGGCCGGTCACGACTTCGCTGTCCTCGTCGAGCAGACCAATCTCGTCGGCGATAGTGCGCGCCGTCAGCGGGTGGTCGCCGGTGATCATCACCGTGTCGAGCCCGGCGGCGCGGGCTGTGCGGATGGCTTCGCGCGCCTCTGGACGCGGCGGATCGGCGATACCCACGAAGCCGATCAGCGTCAGCTCGCGCTCGTAGTGCGCGGCGATCTCGGCGCGTTCGCCGGACAGCGTGTCTTCGCCTGAACCTTCCGGCGCGTCGCGGCGGGCCAGCGCCAGGACGCGCAGCCCGAGCGCGGCCCAGTCGTCGACAATCTGCCCCAGCTCGGCGCGCTTGTCGTCGTCCATCGGATGAGCCTTGCCATTCCGATCGAGCAGGCTCGTCACCCGGCTCAGGATGCGTTCGGGCGCGCCGTGCGTGTAGCCGCGAAGCCGCTGGCCGGCGCGCACGATCACGGTCGCCATCTTGCGATCGCCGTCGAACGGCAATTCCCTGAGCGGTTCGTAGCGGTGATCCTGCTCGAGCACGTCGTGATACGCCTCGTACAGCGATCGGAGCGCCACGTCGGTGGGATCGCCCACAACGCGGCGGCTCCCGTCACGTTCGGAGACGCTGGCGCCCGGCGCAAAGGCGCTCGCCACGAGCAGCTCGGTGAGCTCGCTGCGATCGCGGGAGACGGGCACTTCCCGATCCTGTTCGTCGAGCAGAAGCGTGCGCGAATCGGGCAGTGCGTCGTTTTCTGGGTCGACCTGGAGCTCTGGATCGGCGCCGCTCACGCCGACGGTGTGGCCGGCGGCCCACAGCTTGCGCACGACCATGCGGTTCTGCGTGAGTGTGCCGGTCTTGTCGGTGCAGATCACGTGCGCCGAACCGAGCGTCTCCACGGCGGACAGACGGCGGACGAGCGCGTGCTTCGCCGCCATGCGCTGCACACCGAGCGCGAGCACGATGGTCGTGATCGCGGGCAGGCCTTCCGGGATCGCCGCCACGGCGAGGCTGACCGCCGTGAGCAGCAGGAAGCGGAAGGATTCCTGAAGCCGCCACATCCCTACGCCGAACACGACCGCGCCGACGACAACGCAGCCGATGACGACGTAGGTGCCGAAGCGTTTGAGCGCGCGCTGCAGCGGCGTCTCCGGCGACTCGACCGAGCCGAGCATCCCCGCGATGCGCCCGAGCTCGGTGCGCATGCCGGTCTGGACCACCAGCGCCTGCGCGCGCCCGGAGCTGACGTGGGTTCCCAGAAAGACCATGTTGGTGCGCTCGGCCAGGGGCGTGTCCGGCCCGAGCGCCCCCAGGGTGTCCTTGTTCACGGGGGCCGACTCGCCGGTGAGCGCAGCCTCCGTGACGGTCAGATCAGTCACTTCGACGAGGCGCAGATCGGCGGGAATGCGATCGCCTTCCGAGAGCAGCACGACGTCGCCCGGCACCAGCTCCGACGCCTGGATCGTCTGCTGCTGGCCGCCACGAAGGATGTTCGCGGTGGGCGCGATCATGTCCTTCAGAGCGCCGAGCGCCGACTCGGCCTTGCGTTCCTGAACAAAACCGATGACCGCATTCATGACCACGATCAGCGCGATCGCGCTGGCGTCGCCGTAGCGCTCGATGAACGATGCGCCGTCGCCGTGAAGCGCCGCGAGCACCACGGCGATGATCGCCGCCACGATCAGGGCGATGACGGTGATGTCGGCGAACTGCCGCAGGAACTGCACCACGACGCCCGGGCCGCGGCGCTCCTCGATCGCGTTGTCTCCGTAACGGCGGCGGCGCTCCGCCGCCTCGGCTGCCGTCAGGCCCGAAGCAGGGTCGACGCCGAGCCGTTCGAGCGTCTCGCCGACCTCGAGCGAGTACCAGCGCGATTCTCGACCCGGCTCAGCCATGCGTCCCTTCCCCGCGCGCCGGCCGGCGCGGTCAATGATCCGTCCAGTCCTTGTGGCGCATGACGAGGACGGGACAGCCCGCCTTCCTGAGCACCTCTTCAGCAACCGACCCGAGCACCCAGCGCTTGACGCCACCGCGGCCATGTGTGCCGACGACGATCAGATCGGCACCGAGCCCGCGCGCCACGCGCAGGACCTCCTTGGCTGCCGGTCCCGCCAGTACGTGCGGTACGAGCTCCACCGGCGCGCCGCCGTGGTCGTGCTGGTAGCGCTCTCCGAGCGCGGCCAGGCGCCGCTCGAACGTCTGCTGCTCGGCTCCCAGATCGAGCTGGTGCGCGTCGTAGGCGTACTCGATGCGGCGCATCGGATCGTAGCCCGTCACGACCCACACCACATGCAGCGCCTTCCAGCCGCGCTCGGACGCCAGGCCGAGCGCGCCGGTGAGCGCGATGTCGCTCGCGGCCGAGCCATCCAGCGCCACGAGGACGGTAGACGTCTCTGCCGGCTCCGTCACGTCGTGCTCCCCGGGTCCCCGCCGAAGTGCAGCGGCATTGAAGCCACGGCGTCCGGCGCGGTGACCGACGGACCGAGCAGCTCGCCCAGCCGCTTGCCCTCGACGGTTTCCTGCTCGATCAGCGCGCCCATCAGGCGCTCCAGCGCGCTGCGGTGGCTTGTGATGAGCTCCTTCGCGCCCTCGACCGCCTCGGCGAGAATGCGCCGGGTTTCCTCCTCGATCACATGCACCGTCGCGTCGCTGGTGCCGCCCTCGGTGGCGATCATCTGCCCGAGGAACGGGTGCTCTGTGCGGTGCTCGTGGAAAACCGGACCGACGCGCTCGCTCATCCCGAAATGAGCCACCATGTTGAAGGCCATTTCCGTGGCCTTCTGCAGGTCGTTTGCAGCACCGGACGAGATGTCGCCCATGATGACGCGTTCAGCGGCGTAGCCGCCCATCAGCACGCGCAGCCGCGACTCGATCTCGGGCTGTGTCATGATGTGCTTGTCCGCCGACGGCGTCTGCTGCGTGACGCCCAGCGCCATGCCACGGGGAATGATCGTCACGCGATGGAGCGGTTCTGCGTGCGGCGTGAAGTGCGCCACGACGGCGTGACCCGATTCGTGGATCGCCACGCGCCGCTTCTCTTCCGGGTCGAGCTTGGTTTCGCGCGGATCGCCCAGCACGATCTTGTCGTAGGCCGCCGTGAAGTCCGAGTTGTCGATCGACTCCGCGCCGCGGCGGGTGGCGTTGAGCGCCGCCTCGTTGACCAGATTCGCCAGATCCGCACCGGAGAAGCCGGGGGTGTTCCCGGCGATCGCCTTCAGATCGGCATCCGCGCCGAGCGGCATGTCCTTCGTGTGCACCTCGAGGATGGCCCTGCGCGCAGCCAGCTCCGGGCGATCGATGATGACGCGGCGGTCGAAGCGGCCGGGGCGGAGCAGCGCAGGGTCGAGCACGTCGGGGCGGTTGGTGGCTGCGAGCACGATGACGAGCTCGTTCCGGGCGAAGCCATCCATCTCGCTCAGGAGCTGGTTCAGCGTCTGCTCGCGCTCGTCGTGGCCGCCGCCGAGGCCAGCGCCGCGCGAGCGCCCCACCGCGTCGATCTCGTCGATGAAGATGATGGCGGGCGCGACCTTCTTCGCCTCCTCGAACAACTCGCGTACGCGGGAAGCGCCCACGCCGACGAACAGCTCGATGAACTCCGAACCGTTGATGGAGAAGAACGGAACGCCGGACTCTCCTGCCACGGCGCGCGCCAGCAGCGTCTTGCCCGTGCCGGGAGGTCCGACGAGCAGTACGCCTCGCGGCACCTTGCCGCCGAGCCGGCGGAAGCGATCGGGCTGCTTGAGGAACTCCACGATCTCCTGCAGGTCCTGCTTGGCCGACTTGAGCCCGGCCACGGCGTCGAAGTTGACCGCGACCTGCGATTCGCGCTCGAAGCGATGCGGCCGCCCCTTCAGCATGCCCGAGAGCGGCCCGCCTCCGCCCAGCCCGCCCCCGGCCATCATGCGCTGGGCGCGACGCGACAGCCAGATCCACAGTCCGATGATGAGGACCCATGGCAGGAGCGAGATCATCAGCTGCAGCACCATGGGTTGCTCTTCGCTCTTGACCGTGACCTCGACGCCCTTGTCGCGCATCAGAGGCATCAGGTCCTTGTCTTCCTGCTGCGGCAGCATCGTGCGGAAGGTGCTGATCTTCCGCTTCTCGACCGTCTGCTCCTTGTCGAGCTTGCCGCTCACGTCCTGGCCCCGCAGCACAACCGAGGTGACGTGCTTGTCCTTCACGAGCTGGTAGAAGGTCGTGTAGGAGATCGGCGGCTGCGTCGGCTCCCGGGAAGCAAACGTGTGCCAACCCCAGAACGCGAGCAGGAGCAACGCCAGGAGCGCCCACCCCTTCCACGACGGACGCGAATCCTGCGGGATCATCGATGGCCCCTGGGGGCCACTTGCGCCAGGGGGACGGGGAGCGCGCGGAGGCTGGGACGGGCCGGCGGTTTCAGGCATCAGGCAGCTCCAACGTAACGACGCCCCCGCGCCTTGTCGATCCCTGGGAACGCCGGTGTCCCGGCGATAATGCGCAATACTTGCGGATCCCGCGACGTGCTCCCGCCCACCGGCGCAGCGTCCGCTGTGGACTATATTCCGGGCATGCCGTACCGCGTTCCAGCAGACCGCGACGAGCTACTCGAGCTGCCGGTCCGCACCGAGAGCCTGACGCCAGCCGGGCTGCGAGCCGGCGGCCTGGCGTGGCTCGGATGGACGGTGCTCCTGGCGGCGGTCGTGATCGCTTCGGGAAGTCTGGCGCGCGTCGACCACGAAGAGCTGACCGGCGTCGTTCTGTCGCTCGCGACCCTCGCTCTGCTCGGGTTCCTGCCGGCCCTGGTGGCCACGCATCTCGTCAGCAAGCGGACACAGAACCACGTCGTCGTGGAGCGCGGGCGGCTCTCGGCGGACGGCGAAGTCATTGTCGATCTGGCCGAACCCCTCGACGCATGCGTCGTCGAGCTCCACACGGAATGCACGCTCCTGCTCGCGCAGAAGTCTGCGTGGGTGATCCTGTTCGGGCGCGATCTCGCGCGGGCGCTGGGAGGCCCCGAGGCCTGGGGACTGCGCTGGCACCGCGTGCGGCTCGACCGCCTGGCGCACCGCGCCGGCGAGCTTGGCCCCGGTCGCGCCTGGCCCGCCTATTTCAGCGTGCGGGGGCCGGGCCGCGCCCGCATCATCGGCGAGGTGGAAGCGACTCCAGCGCTGGAAGCGCTGGCGGACCGCGCCCGCGAGCTGGCCCAACGCTCCAGCAGCGCCCTGCTCGCGCTGCCCACGGCGCATCCGGAGCACACCACGCTGCGCATCGACAGCGAGGGCGTACTCACTGCGTTCGGCGAGCGCATCGACACGCGCCAGCGCTTCGATCAGAGCTACGTCTGGAGCTTCGGCAAGAAGAACGCGCGCGGCGACGCCGACGCGATCGTGCTCAGGCAGGGCGACGCAGGTCTGTGCCTGAGCATGAGTGTGCGACCCGGCGGATTTCCGAGCATCGGCGGGTTCCCCCCGGCGGCGCCCGAGCTGCCGACCCCCGAGATGCCGCGCGAGGAAGTGCTGTCGCCCGTGGCGGTGGCCGCGCTCGACGGTTTCCTGGCGGGAACGAGCCGCTAGCGCTCGGCGTCGAGCGCTTCGCGCACGCGGCGCGCCAAGAGCTCCGCCGTGAACGGCTTCTGCAGGAACTCGACGCCGGTCGAGAGCTCGCTGGTGCTGGACAGGAAGTCGCCGGCATAGCCGGACATCAAGAGCACGCGCACCTCGCGCCGGCTGGAGACCAACTGCCGGACGAGCTCCTGGCCGTCCATTTCCGGCATCACCATGTCCGTGAGCAGTAGATGGATCGGGCCCTCGTGGTTCGCCGCGAGCGACAGGGCCTCGGCGCCGTCTTTCGCTTCCAGCACGGTGTAGCCGCGCCGGCGCAGTATGGAGCGCGCCGCGCGCCGCACCGGCGGCTCGTCTTCGACCAACAGAATCGTCTCGCTTCCCGCGAGCGAGCCGTCCGCACGCGGCGCGATGGTTTGGCTCAGGACGGGCTTGTCGACGCGGGGCAGATACACGCGAAACGCCGTCCCGTGCCCGGGCTCGCTCTGGATCTCGATGTGCCCGCCGCACTGCTGCACGATCCCGTACACGGTCGACAGGCCGAGGCCGGTTCCCTCGTTGCGGCTCTTGGTGGAAAAGAACGGCTCGAACACGTGGCTCCGTGTTTCAGCGTCCATCCCGATCCCGGTGTCGCTCACCTCCAGCTGCACGTGAGGCCCCGGGTGTGCGCCCATGCGGTCGAAGATCTCGCCGGCGTCGATCTCGACGATCGTCGTCTCCACTCTCAGGCGGCCGCCGGTGGGCATGGCGTCGCGCGCGTTCACGGCAAGGTTCAGCAGGATCTGCTCGATCTGGCTCGGATCGGCGAATACGACGGCAGGCGTGTCCGACAGGCGTGTCTCCAGCACGATGTGCTCTCCGATGATGCGGCGGAGCATCCGGCTCATGCTGTCCACGGCGTCGTTGAGGTCGATGGTGCGCGGAGCACTCACCTGCTGCCGGGAAAAAGCCAGCAGCTGGCGCGTGAGCGCCGAGGCACGCTCGGCGGCGTGGACGACCTCCTCGAGATCCGCGCGGGCGTCTTCGTCCAGTGCGTGATCGCCAAGCATTCCGGCGTAGCTCAGCACCACGCTCAGCATGTTGTTGAAGTCGTGGGCTACGCCGCCCGCCAGGCGACCGACAGCTTCCATCTTCTGTGCCTGGCGCAGCTGCTCCTCCAGCCGCCGCTCCTCCGTCACGTCGCGCGCGACACTGAGGATCGCCCGCCGCCCCTCGAACTCCAGCGCGTGGGCGTGGACCTCGACATCGATGATTGTGCCGTCACGCTTCTTGTGGCGCCACACGCCCATGGGGTGGACCCCGGGATTCGAGATGCGCCCGAGCGAATCATGCATCCGCGGCACGTCTTCCGGCGGACGGATGTCGTCGAGCGTCATCTCGCGGAACTCCTCCAGGCTGTAGCCGTACTGGCGGACCGCTGCATCGTTGACCATGAGGTAGCGCAGCGTGTCGCGGTCGAAGACAAACGTCGGGAGCGGCGTCGCCTGGAAGAGCAAGCGGTAGCGTTCCTCCGAGCTCTGGAGCGCCTCCGCCGCCTTCTTGCGGGCGCTCGTGTCCTGCACGACCGCCATGAAGAGCCGCGTGCTGGCGTCCTCGAGCACCGAGAGACCGATCTGACAGGGGAACTGCTCCCCGTTCTTCCTGACGGCGGAGAGCTCCGCACGCTTCGTCATGCCGCGCGCCGCAGGGGCGTCCGCAAAACGCTTGACATGTCCGGCGTGCGACATGTGGAAGCGCTCGGGCACCAGGACGTCGAGCGGCTGCCCGGTGAGGCCGCCGGCCGCATAGCCAAACAGATCCTCGGCGAGCCGATTGGCGTGGACGATTGCGCCGTCCGTGTCGACCAGCAGCACGGCTTCCGGCAATGACTCGAGGAGACGCAGATCCAAGACCATGGATGGTGACGCGCAACCCTTCCGGGAGGCAAGCTCCCGGCGAACCGTCGTCCCGGATCGAGACAATCTGTGGGGGGCCACGTACGCAAAATCCGCGCTCTCCTGCCCGGACGATGGAGCGACCGAATTTCAGGTGGACCTGCCGCGGCGCGGTATCCGGCGCTCGCCCCCGGGGGCTCGGTCGAACCCGGCCACCAGCGCGCGCGCCTCGACGATGTTGTCCTCGATGGAGCAATACGTCCAGCCGCCGTAGCGCCCGATCGTGTGCACGCCGTGCTTTGAAAGCTCCGCGCGCACGCGATCGCGCTCCGCATTCGACGCCTGCGTGATGTGCACGTACGCCGGGTCCATGACCACCGAATGCCAGGCCAGCAGCTTGTGTCCGTCGGTCACGCCGGCCCGCTCGAGATCGGCAAGCACGCGGCGGCGGCTGCTTTCCACGTCGACCTCGGCGTCGGCCGCCAGCCCTATCTCCACGTACACGCTGAGCCGATCGCTCTCGAAGATGTTGTCGTAGAAGCCGACGCGATAGAAGGACAGATCGCGCTCCGGATAGTAGATCCAGTGGACGCCCTCGGGGCCCTTCCGGTCGAATCCCAGATTGAATACCAGCACCTTGTTCCAGCTGAAGACGGCCGGGTCGTGCGCCAGGTTCGTGAGCGGAAGAAAGCGGTGGAGCGGCGCGGAGGACACCAGCCGGGAGAAGGCGATCTCGCGCCGGGGCGTGCTGGCGACCTTCCGCTCGAGATCCACTCCGATGAGCGGCTCTTCCAGCGCGATGCGCTGCCCGGGCGCCGCGCTCGCCAGCGCCTTGACGTACTCGAACGCTCCTCCCTGGGGATACGTGAACGTCGCGTTGTAGCTGGCGTTGTCCGGGTGCTTCATGTTGCGGATGACGGCCGCGAGATCCGCGTGCGGGAAGAAGCGGCCCATCGCATCCCGGTCCAGCTCGCCCAGATCGCAGGCGTACAGCTTCTCGTTGTAGGGCACGAGGAATCGCTCGCAGATGCCGCGGCCGAACTGTGCGTACAGCATCTGCTTGAAGTTGTCGGCGGCACGCTCTGCCTTGCCCTCGTCGCCCGGCGTCTGTGCGAAGTAGAGGTCGTGGAGGCATTCGATGAAGTCCTCCCGCGGCAGCTGGTGGATGTTCTTCTGGAACGGGAAGTCGATCAGCGTGTCCTTGAAGCGGATGAAGGAGTGCTTCTCGACGGTACGGATCTGCTGATCGGGCATGCGCTCGCAGAGCCACGCCTCGATCTCGGGGTGCTTGAAGTGGAAGAAGTGCCCCGAGTAGTCCCAGACGAAACCGTCCCTGCGGATGGTCTTGCAGTAGCCGCCGATCTGCCGATCGGCTTCCAGCAGGAGATAGTCCGCGTCCTGCCCCAGTGCCGCCGCCGTCGCGAGCCCACTGATGCCGGCTCCCACGACAAGGATATCGACCGAATCCATCGAAGGAACCCTAGCCCATCGCGCGACCCGCGGGCACCGCGCAACATGATCCGGGCATCCCGGCTTTTCCCGGCCCGCCCCTCACGCTAACCTATGAGGTCGTGGCATCCTTCAACGGCATCTGGCGGCAGGCGCACTGGTCCGGACGCCTGACAACCGCCGCCGTGGCAGCAGGCCTGGCGCTCGGATGCACCACCGGATCGCTCGACAACCTGAAAGGGGGGAAAGATGGCGGAGCCGGCGCCGCCGAGAGCGGCCCGGAGGCGGCTCCCGACAGCAGCGGATCCGACAGTGGCGGGTCCGACGGCTCCGGCTGCACGCCGGCGACGTGCTCCGCGCTGGGCGCCAATTGCGGAAGCGTACCCGACGGCTGCAGCGGCGTGCTCGAGTGCGGCACGTGTCCGAGCGGCCAGTCGTGCGGCGGCGGCGGCCCGAACCAGTGCGGCACCAAGCCCTGCACACCGGTAACCTGCGCGGCCTCGGGCGCCGGATGCGGCCAGATCAGCGATGGCTGCGGCCACCTGATCGATTGCGGCACCTGTACTCCGCCGGAGACCTGCGGCGGCGGCGGACAGCAAAACGCCTGCGGCTGCACCGCGAAGACCTGCGCGGACGTTGGCGCGAAATGCGGCACCATCAGCGACGGCTGTGGAAACAACATCGTGTGCGGCACGTGCACGCTGCCCGAAGTGTGCACCAACAACCAGTGCGGCTGCACGAAGGTCACCTGCGCGGACGTCGGCGCCGACTGCGGATCCATCAGCGACAACTGCGGCGGCACGGTCGACTGCGGCACCTGCACCCAGAACCAGGTATGTGGCGGCGCCGGTCAGAACAAGTGCGGCACGAAGCCCTGCACCAAGACGACCTGCTCCGCGGAAGGCAAGGACTGCGGATCCATCGGCGACGGCTGCGGCGGTACGCTCGACTGCGGCACCTGCACCTCTCCCGACACCTGCGGCGGCGGCGGCACGGCCAACCTATGCGGCTGCACGCCGAGCACCTGCAGCGACCTCGGCAAGGACTGCGGCAGCGTGCCCAACGGCTGCGGCGGTATGCTCGACTGCGGCAGCTGCTCCTCTCCCGACACCTGCGGCGGCGCCGGCACGCCGAACGTCTGCGGCTGCGCTGCCGCCGGGGATGCGTGCAGCGGCAACGAATGCGGCAATGCGACCGACAGCTGCGGCAATCTCGTGAGCTGCGGCACCTGCCCACCGAACTTCCCGATCTGCACGATCACCATCCCGCGCTGCTGCTCGAATACGAAGACCGGGCCGTGCATCTAGGGAGTGGCAGAACGCGACGCGGCCGGCCGCAGCAGACTTGATCAGTCGGCCGCGTCCAGGTCGGAGCCCAGCATCTCGCCAATCGTCGCCACCAGCTCGTCCGGGGAGAAAGGTTTGGCGATGAACTGGACCTGTTCACGCCGGACTCCATGGCGGAGCATCTCGTCGTCGGTGTAGCCGCTCATGTACACGACGCGCACCCCCGGGTACTGCTGCAGGAGCCAACTGGCGAGCTCGTGTCCGCTCATGTTCGGCATCACCACGTCCGTGAGCAGCAGATCGACCGGAGTCTTCATGTGCCGAAGCACACTCTGCGCCTCGGGACCGTCCGCGGCTTCGAGAACGGTGTAGCCGTCCTGTCGCAACGTGCGAGCGACCAGATGCCGCAGCACCTCCTCGTCCTCGACCACGAGCACGCTGCCGCCACGGAGGCGCCGCGGGAGCTTTCGGCTCGGAGTGCGTTCGCTCGTCGGCTCGAGCTCGGCGCGCGGAAAGGCGAGGGTGAACACCGTGCCCTGGCCCGGAGCGCTGTCCACATGCGCCGCGCCGCCGTTCTGCTGCATGATGCCGTAGACGGTTGCCAGACCGAGGCCCGTGCCCTTTCCCTGGTCCTTGGTCGTGAAGAACGGTTCGAAGACGCGCACGCGCGTCTTCTCGTCCATACCGACGCCCGTGTCCCGCACGATCAGCGTCACCAGTTCCCCGGGCGAGGCATGCCCCGCTCCGACCGCGATCGCACCGTGTTCCTCGTTCCGTGTCTCGATGACCAGGCGTCCCCCATTCGGCATCGCATCCCGCGCGTTGACCGCAAGGTTCAAAACGATCTGCTCGACCTGGACGGGATCCGTCCGCACGGGCCAGAGGCCTTCCGCCAGTCGCGTATCAAGCTCGATGCTTTCCGGGATCACGCGGCGCAGCATCCCGTCGAGCTCCCTCACGACGTGGTTGAGATCGAGCGTCCGGGGACGCGCCAGCTCGCGGCGCCCGAACGCCAGTAGCTGGCGCGTCAGCGTCGCAGCGCGATTGGTGACGTCGCGGATGGCGTCCAGCGCTTCGCGCGTGCTCTCCCTCGCCGGCAGCTCGCGCTGGAGGACGTCGATGTAGCCCATCGTGACGCCAAGCAGATTGTTGAAGTCGTGGGCGATGCCGCCTGCCAGCCGCCCGATGGCGTCCATCTTCTGCGACTGGAGCAGCTGCTCCTCGAGCCGCCGCTGTTCCGTGATGTCGCGCGAGATGTTCTCCACGGCGATCATCTGGCCGTTCTCGTCCAGCACGGGCACCATGCGCTGCTCGATCCAGACGGTGTGACCGTCCCGATGCAGCCAGCGCAGGGTGATCGGCGCTTCCAGCGCCGCGGGGCTGCCCCGATCGAGACGCTCGAGCTCTTCCCGATCATCGGGATGGATGAGCTTGTAGTGCATCCCCGGGTCCTCGTAGAAGAGCTCGGTCGGGTAGCCGAGAATGCTCTCCACCGCCGGGCTGATGTAGGCCATGTGCGGCTCTGGCTGCACCTCGTAGCGGGAAACGATGTCGTGCGCGTGCTCTGCCAGCATGCGGAAGCGCCGCTCGTTCGCGAGCAGCGCGGCTTCCGCCTGCTTCTGCTCGCTCACGTCGATCGACGCACCGATGACCAGCCCGGCGCGACCGTCCTCCGCTCGCTCCGCCACCGTGACCCAGTTGGCCAGCCAGGTGTAGCTGCCGTCGGGGCGCCGGAATCTGAGCTCGCTGTGAACGACCTCGTGCTCGCGAGCCGCGTCGTAACGCTTGCCCAGCTCCTGCCACGTCTTCCGGTCGTCCGGGTGCAAGAGCTCGAGGACCCAGCCTTCTCCCAGCGCGTCGAGCTCGCTCGGCGCGTAGCCGAGCAGCTCGGCGAGCTTGCGATTCGTGTACACCGTACGGTTGCCGATGACGTCGAACGCGAAGATCGTCATGGGACTCGTCTCGGCCACATTTGCGAGGAAGCCTTCGCGCTCGCGCAAGGTCTCCTCCGTGCTGCGCTGGACCGCCTCGGCGCGCAGCAGCGCCTTGCCCAGCGTGGCCCATAGCGCCAGCACGACGCCAAGCCCGATCCCCGCGATGGCCAGTGCGACCTGGCGCTCCGATGCCAGCGTCGGATCCCAGGCGGCAAACCCGAGCGCCATCATCAGCACACCGAGCCCAGCCAGCCCTAGCTTGAGGATCCCGCGCGACGACCGCGTCATACGACACACTCCACCTGCTGGTGCAGGAGAACGTCTCAACTCCTCACCATCGCGCAGTCCCCCCGAATCGGTGACCTGCAAAAGCACTGGCCCCCTTCCCCATCACGATGTCCATGTAGTGCACGGAACATGGAAATCGCAGAGGACAGCATGGCCCGCCCCGACCAGCGCGCCAACCCCGCGCACGCGACAAGGCCGATTCCCGGGGATTTTCCACGCACTTGACCGCTCTGCCAGCGCGCGCCACCCTTCGCCGTCCTGGTACCGGACCTGCCCCCGTAGCTCAGTGGATAGAGCAGCGGTTTCCTAAACCGTTGGTCGGACGTTCGAATCGTCTCGGGGGCGCTGCTCCCCACCGCGGGCCAGCTCCGACCGGCAGCGCCGGCTAGCCGGCAACCGCGTCGGACACGAGCGCGGAACGGAACGTGACCAGCGTGACGGCCGAGGCCGCCGCCAACTCGAGCGCCTGGTCCGCGCCGTCCTCGGTCTTCAACCAGACATCGCGGACGTCACTGACCATGTGCGTAAGGTGCCCACCCCGACGGTCCACGACCGTGATTTCGACCGACGGGCTGCCCTCGTCATGCTCGAGGGTGATGCCTTCGAGAGGCAGGCTGTCGACCTCCACCTGCGCCCCGATTCGTTCTCCGAGCACTTCCACTTTCACCAGCCAACCCGCGTGACGGCGGCTGAAGTTCTGGAAGAACGCGATCCACTGCGCCGAGGCTACGTGCTCTGTCGCCATCGCAATCATCGAACAGGCACACACCATGCCACACCACTCCCGCCGCAGTTCCGCGGCGGGGCGTCCCGCAGGTTGCGCTGGGCGGCGGAGCGCGGTGACGCATTCGCACCCTGCAACCCGGTGTGTGCTCCGGAGGGGCGCTCCAGCGCTCCTACGACCGTGCCGATACGACACATATGGGCAGTCTGCCCCACCCTGCCAGGCGCTCTAGACGGTGCGGGGCTGCGGCAGCACCAGAATCCGCCTCGCCGAACGAGGGCTCGACAAGCCTCTGCCCGAAACCGCTCACGTCCGTGCGTCTGAGCATCAGCGACCGATACACGCCCGCCGCGCGCACGTCGCCCGCAAGCCGGAAGCCGACGATGCGACCACCGCTGAGGAACAGCTTGCGGAGCGAGGCGCCCTGGCGGAGCCGGAGCTCCTGTTCGCCGCTCTGCGCGCCGACCGCCATCACCGGCAGGCCGACGTGCTTCAAGCTGTTCATCGACTCGGAGCCGGCGTAGCGAACGCCGTAGCCGAGCACGTTGTGCGCGACGATGCGCCCCTGCTCGGTCGCGTTCGGGAAGATGGCGTGGACGTAGCGCTCGCCGGTCAGCCAATCGACGGTCTCCGCAACGTCGCCAGCAGCGAACACGTCGGGGGCGTTGGTCCGGAGCTGTTCGTCGACCGTCACGCCCCATCCCGCCTCGATGCCCGAGCCGTCGAGGAACTCCAGGTTCGGCTTGACGCCGGTAGCCGCGACGAAGATGTCCGCCGCGAGCACCTCGCCGGACTCGAGCACCACCTGTTCGGCGCGCCCCTTGCCGGTGAACGCCTTCGCGCGCGTGTCCAGCCTGAGCGCGACGCCGCGGCGTTCGAGCTCGGCGCCCACGATGCCCGCGGTCTCCTGGTCGAGCATGCGCGGCATCACGCGGTCGAGCGCCTCGACCATCGTCACGGCCAGGCCGAGCTCGCGGAGCACCAGCGCCACCTCGACGCCGATGAAGCCGGCGCCGACGATGACCGCGCGGGTGGCTTCGCCGCGGCGCGCACGCTTGACGAGCTCGCTCGCGGCGCCCAGCGACTTGAAGTTCGATACGCCGGGCAGCTCCGCGCCCTCGACGGGAGCGTAGAGGCGGCTGCCCGACGCGATCACGAGCCGGTCGTAGTCGAGCGTGCCACCACCGTCGATCTCGACACGACGGGCACGCGGCTCGACGCGCCGGACTCGGACGCCCGAACGGAAGTCCACGCCGAGCCGGTCGCAGATGTCCCGTCCCTTCCAGAATAGCGTCTCCTCTCGTCCGGTGAGGAAGTAGTCCGCGAGCGCGGGCGGCGCGTACGGCGGATGCGGCTCCGCAGAGAGCATCGTGATCGCGGCGCCGGCGTCGTAGCGCCTGAGCGTCTCCGCGACGGTGAGCCCCGCTGGGCCCGCTCCAATGATCACGACGCGCATGCGAGCTCGCTTTCGCTTTCGATCAGGGCATCGCCCAGACCGGAAATGGCGCGGACGAGCGGCAGGGCCGCGTCTTCGAGCAGCGGACCGACGGCGGGCTCGACCGCCAGCAAGCGTTCATCCCAGGGCAGGAAGTGCTCCGAGGCGAACGAGAAGCCGCCTTCCTGGTCGACGAGGCGGCGCACCTTGTCCTGGTCGGCGGGGCTCCGCATGCGATTGGCGACCAGGTGCGCGGACGGAATGCCGAGATCGCGCGACAGGCGCGCGGCGTGCAGCGCCACCTGCACGCCGTTGAACGTCGGATCGGTGACCACGACCGCGTGACGGAACCCCTTGGCCAGCGCGCGACCGAAGTGCTCCACGCCAGCTTGCGTGTCCATGAGGATGAGCTCGTCCCTGCGGAGGTTCATCGCTTCCACCACCGACGCGAGCAGCGAGTTCTCCGGGCACAGGCAACCTGCCGCGGGCTGGACGAGCGTCCCCATCACGAGCAGGTTCACGCCGTCCGGTCCGACGATGCCGAAGCGGTCGACCACGTCGCGCACGTCGGGATTCAGCCGGAAGAACAGGCCCCATCCCGACCCTGGGCGGGCTCCCGTCTTCTCCTCGACGTACTCGGGGTTCTGGCTGAGAGGCACGAGCGCGCGCGCTTCGTCCGGCGGCACGCCGAGCGCGTAGGGCAGGTTCATCTGCGGGTCGGAGTCGAGCGCGAGCACGCGGTACGAACGACGCGACAGGAGCCTGGCGAGCATCGCCGTGAGACTCGTCTTGCCCACGCCTCCCTTGCCCGTGATGACGACGCGGAACTGGTCGGCCGAAGCGTGGGCGTGACCGTGGGGGTGCTCGTGCGCGTGCTCGTGTTCGTGTTCGTGAGCGTGGTGGTGACCGGGGCTGTCGCACATGGCTCTACTCCGCCGCCTGCGCGTGTCCGGGCTCCTGGATGGAGGCCGGGTCGATGAAGGGCAGTCCGAGCGCCTTGCGCTTTTCTTCGATGTGGCGGCGGATCAGCACGGCGGCTTTCTCCGGATCCGGCTCGACCGCAAAGCTCGCGCCGACCACGCCGTCGAGATCGCTGGCCAGGAGCTTCACCACGTTCTTGCTGCCGAAGATGGGCGGCTGCACGCCGAGCACGGTGTAGATGCCGCTGGCCACGACGTACGCGCCGATCGAGACGGCCTTTTCCGAGTACCACTCGGGCGCGGCGCCCGCGAGCGGCAGCTGATCCACATCCACGCCCAGGTGCTTGGCGAGCGCGGCGGCGAGCACCAGGATGCGCGTGTTGTCGACGCACGATCCCATGTGCAAGACCGGCGGGATCCCGAGGGCCTGGCACACGGCGCCCAGCCCTTTGCCGGCCAGCTTCGCGCCCTCCGGGACCATCTGCCCGGCCTTGCCGTTGGCGACGGCCGCGCAACCCGTGACCAGAACCAGGATGTCGTTCTCGATCAAGCGCCGCGTGAGCGTGACGTGCCCGTGGTCCTGCGGGATCTTCGGGTTGTTGCAGCCGACGACACCGACCGCGCCGCGGATGGTGCCCTTGGCGATGGCGTCGACCAGCGGTTGTGGCGTGCCACCGAGCGCGCCAAGGATGGCCTCGACACTGAACCCAGCCATCATCTTCACCGGCTCGACGGGGATGCGGACGCGGTCCGGGTTCCGGTTCTCGTACGCCTCGATGCCGCGGCGCACGATCTCCTTGCCGATCTCGATGCCGCGATGCGGATCGAACGAGATGTGCGTCGCACCGGGGAACTTCGCCTTGTCGGCCGTGGAGATGATGGCGGTGTGGAAGCACTTCGCCACGTCGACGATGGCCGGCATGATGCACTGGTAGTCGACCACCATGGCGTCGAGCGCGCCGGTGATGAGCACCAGCTCCTGCATCAGGTGATTGCCCGCCATGGGGATGCCTTTGCGCATCTGGAGCTCGTTGCCGGTGCAGCACAGGCCGACCAGATTGATGCCGTCGGCGCCCTTTGCCTTCGCAAGCGCCACCAGCTCCGGATCCTCCGCGGCCTGCACGATCACGTCCGACAGCAGCGGATTGTGGCCATGCAGGGCGATGTTCACGCTCTCCTTCTCGAGCACGCCCAGATTCACCTGCGACATCGTCGGCTTCGGCGTGCCGAACATCACGTCGGAGAGCTCCGTCGCGACCATGGATCCGCCCCAGCCGTCGGACAGGCTGGTCCTCAGGCCGTGGAGCAGGATGTTCACGTAGTCGTTGTCGACGCCCATGTGCGTGCGATGGAGCATTTCGACGTTCTCGCGGTCGATGCCGCGCGGCACGATGCCGAGCTTCTTCCACAGCGCCATGCGTTTTTCCGGAGCGCGCTCCGCGAAGCCGACGTGATCCTTCCGCGATCCGAAGTCCTCCATCAGCGTGGAAGCCACGTCGCGCGCGATGTCCGCGTCTGGGCGACCCTCGGCCTTCACCCCCAACTCGGCCGCCAGCGCGTGGAGCTTTTCCGGGTCGCGCAGCTCGTAGCCGGTGGTCTGTCCCTCGGCCGTCTCGGCGAACACCTCGAGGATGTCGCGGCCGTGATCAGAGTGCGCGCTGGCTCCGGCAGCGATGGTCCGGCCCAGGTTGCGCGCGACGATGATGTCGGCGTCCGCGCCGCACACGCCCTTCTGCGGCCCCTCGCCGAACGGATCGATGCGGCACGGACCCATGGCGCAATTGCGGCAGCTCAGCCCGAGCGAACAGTAGCCGCACTGCGGCTCCTGCGCGGCGAGCCGGTCCCAGACGGTCTCGATGCCCTCTTCGCGCGCACGCTCGATCATCGCCCGCGCGTCGGCGTGGATGCTCAGCTGATGCAGATCAGTGGTGGGACGGCGCATGGTCAACTCCCTCCGCCACGGTGGTGGCCTCTTCACCCCAGTCCCGCCAGCCCAGCACGTTGTCCGGCACCTCGGGACGGATCGATTCCTCTGCTTTGCGAACGGTGAGCACCGCGAAGCTGTCGTTCGCGCGCCCGGCACGGATGAGCTCGTTCAGCTCGCCGAAGACCAGCGCGTCGACCTTGCAGGCCTCGGCGCACGCGGGCTCGACGCCGCGGCGCACGCGGTCGGCGCAGCCGTCGCATTTTGTTGCGACCACAGCCGGCGGGTGACCGTTCGACTGGATGTGGAAGGTGACGGCGTCGAACGGGCAGACCATCGCGCACATCGCGCAGGCAATGCACTTTCCCGTGTCGACCAGCACCAGATCCAGATCGTCGTCGCGGAAAATGGCTGCGGTGGGGCAGGCGCCCTGGCACGGCGCAGGGTTGCAGTGGCGGCACTTGTTCGGAAACGAGCTGTTCAGCCAGGGCCCGGCCTCCACGTGGATGCGCGGGCTCGGCAGCGGGTCCTCCGACAGGGCCAGCACCGGGTCGTGGCTCCGTGAGTGCTCGACGGCGCAGGCGTACTCGCATTGCCGGCAGCCAATGCAATGCTCCGGATTGACGAAGACGGTCTTCATGGGGTCCCCCGGACGAAGCGCACGCTCGCTCCGTCCGCACTGGGAATTGCACCTTCCATGCCGCGCGGAACGCCGCGGCGCGACGCGCTCCGCGCTCCGGCAGCGCGCAGCCGCTGCGGCGATAGACGGCGATCAATGCGGCTCTTGCGCCGTCCGACGAGCGGACCGGTGGCGTCGGTAGAGCTCGCCCCCTACACTGGAAAGCGTGACGGATGCCCCCTCCGCACTGCTCGCCGAGCTCACCGCCCGGCAGGGCGAGTACCTGGCGTTCCTTTCAGCACGGGTTCCGACGCCGGCCGACGCCGACGATCTGCTGCAGCAGTCGCTGCTTCGCGCGGGCGATCGCCTGCACACGCTGCGCGATCCCGCGAGCCTGCGTGCGTGGTTCTACCGCTTGCTTCGCCGCGCCGTGGCCGACCACCACGCGCGGCGCGCCCGCTACGAACAGCGCCTGGACCAACTGGCGGTGGAGGTGGAGACGCAGACGCCGGAGGAGACGGCGTCCTGCGCGTGCAGCCTGGGACTGCTCGCAGAGCTGCGCCCCGGCTACCGCAAGATGCTCGAAGCGGTCGATCTGGAGGACCGCCCGCTGGGCGAAGTCGCAGCCGAGCTCGGCATCTCGGTCAACAACGCCACAGTGCGCCTGCACCGCGCACGCCGAGCGCTCCGCGAAGCGCTCGCCGAGCACTGCAACACAACGTCCGTGCGCGAGTGCCAGGACTGCGGCTGCGAAAACCAGTAGCGACTTATTGCGGCGTGCCGTTGGCGAAATCGCCGTGAGTGGCGGTCAGCACCTTCTGTACCTCGGATGGCGTCGTGAAGATGACGCCGAGCTCCCGGTTCTGGGTCAGCGAGTTCTGGGTGAAGTTTTCCGAGCCGACGTAGGCTCGCGCGGCGTCGGCCACAAGCGACTTGGCGTGGACGTAGGGCTTGTCGAGCGCGACCAGCTTCACCCCGTGCGATTTCAGATTCTGCACGGCTTTTGCCTGCGCGGTCGACGTGCTGCCCGTCGCGATCACGATGTGCACCTGCACGCCGCGATCCGCCGCGGCGTCGAGCGCGCCGACGAGCACGTAGTCGCTCAGCTCCTCGGCCTCCATGTCGAGCGTCTGCTTGGCGTTGTCGATGAGCGCCTTCAGCTGCGGCCGCGCGTTGACCGGAGCGACCAGCAGCTTGCCGCTCACCGTAGCCGTCTGCCCGTTGAAGTCGGCCTGGTTGATGCTGTCCGCTTCGGCGATGTCCGCCGGGTCGCGATCGATCGCCAGGTATTCGCGGTTGTCGCGAGGCGAGCTGTAGGCGGCGTTCATCGTCATGATCCACGCCTGCTGGCCGTCGACGATCACGCATTTTTCGTGCGTGTAGTTGAAACCCGAGGGCGCCCAGTGCACGGGTACGCCGGCGTTCGAGAGCTGGGTGTAGGCGTTCAGGTTGCCGTTGCTGCCGTAGAAGTTCTGGTTGAGCACGACGCGTACGTCGTGGCCCGCCTGGTGCTGCGAGATGAGCGCATTGATGATGTTGAAGTTGGTCAGAAGGTACATCGTCATGTGCACGGACTTCTGCGCCGCCTCTACCGCCTTCTCCAACGCCGCGCCCTTGTCGCTCGGTTCGATGATGATGCTCAGGTCGGTGGTCGCAGCGCCGCCGCCGGAAGTGCCCGCCTGCCCGCTGTCGACGCCGCTATCGCCGGCAATACCACCCGCGCCGGCGCTGCCCGCGCTCCCGGCTGCCCCTCCCGCGCTGCTTCCGCCGCTGCCGGTGCCATGCACGACGCCGCTCGAGCCGCATCCCGCTCCCAGGGACAGCGCGAACAACAAGGTGGCAAGTTGCAGCTTCACTCTAGATCTCCAAGCAAGGCAGAAATAGACGCCCACGGGCCGTCCACCTTCGAGCCATAACCGGCAGAGACGGCTAGTTGTTCCGCCGCGACGGGTCCTTTTCTTCAATCAATGCGCCGCGGCCCCGCCAGTTGCCGCGGCAACCGCCCGCGCTGCACGGGATCGCCGCTGTCTAGTTCCAGCTCTTCCAGTCACTGGCGTACAGCTTCATGATCTGGTGCCGCTGGTTCATGTACGTGTCGTGCTGGACGCCCCAGAAGCCGCCCCAGCCGTAGCTCAAGAAGCCGGCAAAGCGGTGGCCGCCCACGCCGCCTACGAGCAGGGTCTTCAGCGCAACGTCGCGGGCGTGCACGACTATCTTCCATTTGGCGAGGCTGACGCCGTAGCGACCGAAGTGTCCTGGCTTGGCACAGTGCACGCGACCTGTGCAGCACGCCCCCTCCTGACCGCTCTTCGCCGTCGCGTTGCAGGTGTTGGCGAAGTTCTGCACGATCAACAGCTTGCGGTAGGGGATGCCGAAGTCGTGATAGGCGCTCAGCATCATCTTGTAGCGGCTCTTCGAGAACGTGACCGGGTCGCCTTCGTCCCCGTACATATCTTTGTGCGTGTACACGCTCAGGCCGTCTAGCTCGTTCGCTTCGATGCCGATGTAGCCGTACCTGCCGAGCGTCTCCCAGTCGGCTTTGAGCTTGGGAATCTTGGCCTGGTTGATGGGGTACCAGTAGGGCGACGCGACGATCACCTTCTTGCCGAAATCGACCTGCAGGTGCTTCACCAGCTGCTTGACGTAGTTGCGGTACGTCGTGCAAGGCCTGCCGGGTGTGCATTTGCTTGGGTTCGTCAGCCAGACGCTGCGGGAGATCTCGTTCAGGATGATGAAGGCGGGCACGCCGCAGGCGTACACGCGCGACAGACTCTCCATCAGCTCGCCGGCGCTGGTCGGACCCTTGCGGGCCCTCTCCTGCTGGGTGAGCTTCCCCGCCTTGCCGTTCCACAGGTCAGTCAGGCTGTTGACGTAGGCGGCCAGCTTGTTGCCCTTGCCCCATACCTGCGGGCCATGCACATCTCCGGGCAGCGTCATGAAGTGCGGGGGCCCCTGGTTGAAGATCTTGAACTCGTCGCACGCGAAGCACTTGGCCCGGCCCTTCGATAGCGTCTGTCCGCTGGAACAGATGCCGTTGAACGTGACGACATCGAACCTCAGGCCGTAACTCTTCCGGCGTCCGGTCTGCAATTGCAGCTGCGGCTGTCCCTGCGCTCCGCTGCAGAGCGACTGGCCGTCAGCACCCGTCGGAACGCAGATGAAGTCGTAGGCGGGAGCGCGCGGACCGCCCAGGCCGACGCACTGCCCCGGCGCCGCTGTCGCGCACTGGTCCTGGATCTGCTTGCACGCCGGATCGTTCTGGCAGTCCTGCGGCATGCCGTTGCGGTTCCACCGCTGGTTCGGGTACGTGGGGACGTTGTCCGCACTCCAGTTGACGGCGAGGTCGCGGCAGCGCTTGAAGCACGTCCAGGTGCAGCTCTCGTGACTGTTCTTGACGACGGTACCGCTCACGTCCGTGCACACGCCCGGATCGAGCCACGGCCCGTTCAGGACCTGGTCGATGGAGGCCGTCGGCTCGTCGCCGCCCCCCGCAACGCAGCCGTAGGCCAGTGCCGTCGTCAGGATCAGCAGCAAGACCTGAAGACGTCTCATCTTCACAGGGTATTTGCGCGAGTCGACACGGTCAAGCCACGCACGCGCGCGCCTTTCGTGGCGAAAAAGCCGGGGGTCCGATACTCTCGCTACGTACGGATGCGACTACCGCGCGCGCTCACGATAGCTTTCGGCCTGGCTCTGGCGTCGGGGTTCTTCGACTGCAAGAAGAAGACGAAGACCGGCACCGACGGCGGCAGCGTGGCTCCGCTACCCGGGGTCTGCCACAAGATCTGCTGCAGCGCGGCCGACTGCGCGCCTGGAGACACCTGCGACGCGTTCGATCAGGCCAGCGGCTCGCTGGGCGTTTGCAGCTCGACGCGACCCGGTCCTGAAGCGGGCACGCCCACAGATGCGGGCAACCCGCCGGACGCTTCGGGCGAGGGCGGACCAACGCTCGACGCCGGAGACGCGGGCTTCGACGCCGCGGGCTTGCTCGACGCCGGAAGCCTGCTGCCCTTCGGCTGCTGGAGTGCGACGGACCCGATCTGCGATCCGCTCGGCAACACGCCCTGCGACACACTGGGCGAGGTCTGCGACATCGGCGTGGCCACCGACGGCACCTACGACCTGTACTGCTTCGACGGCCCGAGCAACGTGCAGCCCGGCAAGTCCTGCGACAACGCGGTCGGCCCCTGGTGCCAGCCGGGCTATCACTGCGTGGGATCGGGCGACGGCGGGTAGCTCCGGGCAGGTCCTGGCAGCCACCCGGCGTGGTGGACCCCCGCAACCCTCGCGCCGCAAACCACGCCCCTACCCCGTCGCGACGGCGCGCTCCGCGTCGGTCGCGGCCTTCGCGTGCTCGCGGGCCATAGCCCTCGTCTCTCGTGCGCCAGCTCGATCCGCTACCCGATGTGCCGGCGCGGGTGGAACCGCTGGGCCCCGAACCTGGAATCGCCAGTCCACGCAATCCCACGTGGGACGAGTTCGCGGCGTCGTTCAACCCGGTACGCGAGCTCGAGCCGGGCGCGCGGCCCAAGGACTGGGTCGAGCGAGATGAAGCGAGCGGCGACGACGGCGCAGGCACGGCAGAAGACGGCCACGCAGCCAGGCGATGGGAACCGCCGGAGCCCGCAGAGCCGCGGCGCTACAAGGTGCAGTTCACGGCGTCACAGGAGTACGTCGACCTGCTCGAGCGAGCCCGCGATCTGCTTTCGTACGCGGCGCCCAATGGCTCGATTGCCGAAGTGCACCTGCGCGCGATGCGCGCGCTCGTCGCACTACTGGAGAAGCCGCGACG
This sequence comes from uncultured delta proteobacterium, assembly GCA_963826085.1. Classification (GTDB taxonomy): domain Bacteria; phylum Myxococcota_A; class Polyangia; order Polyangiales; family Polyangiaceae; genus CAWDXG01. The sequence continues at coordinate 930,009 of CAWGVN010000004.1, forward strand.
CTGGCGGCGGCCGCCGTGGCTTCCTCTCGCTCGCGAACGTCAAGACTGGCGTGGCGACCAAGGTGAATACCATGCCCGGCGCGCTGCCAGGCGAATACGACTCGGCGGTGATCGTCGGCGATACGGTATTCGTACAGCGCTACACGAACAAGTCCGACTGGATGATCATCCAGGACGGCACGCTGAAGCCGTTCCTCGGCGGGCCCAACTTCGATATCGATCGATTTGCCACCGACGGGAAGTGGATCGTGACGGGGCACGCGTGGGTCAGCAGCCTGCCGCAGAAGTACGTGTGGGGCGGGCAGAGCTATCCCACGGCAACCGAGCTGTGGGGAGCCGTCACCCCGGATCTCTACGCGCCCGACAAGGCGCTCACCATCGCCCGCGTGCCGTACGCAGACATGACCGAGATCCAGACGGCAATGCCGTGACTTGCGTGCCTACTCCGCGCGCAGCGCGCGGCTCTGGACGAGGACGTAGACGAGCAGCAGCAGGAAGACGCTTGCGAAGAGGATCTGGACGTCGGCCAGGGACGCCGGCCACCAGGTTCTCAGGACCACAGCCACGTAGAGCAGCAGCATGTGCGTGCCGAGGCCCATCCAGCTGCACGCGCGCATCGTGGAGCGATGGCGATCGCGGAACGCTTGCCGCTCCTCGGGACCGTAGGCTTCGCGCTCGTGGGTGGAGCCCGGCGCGAAGCGATTTTCGATCGGCATCAGCACGCGCACGTAGATGAACATGCCGATGTAGGCGAACGACAGCCCACCTGCCTCGAGCTCCGCGAGCTCGGCCTCGAGAGCTTCTGCCGACTCGGTGCCGTTGGCGGAGCTGGGCTGCGTGTGCGCGAGGTAGATCGACTTGATCCGATCGTAGATGACGATGCGCGCCCAGCTGGTGATGCCCGCAAACAGGCCGATCAGCACCCAGATCGAGCCGTGCTGGCGGACAACGCCGAAACCGAGGATCAACCACGCGGGAAGCAGCACGAACATGTCGACCATGCCGTCGAGGATCCGGCCCATCCGCGAGCCGCCCCCCTTGGCGCGTGCGATCTGGCCATCGGCGCAGTCGAGGATGACCGATGCGAAGAGCAGGAGCCCGGCCAGCGCGTAGTTCCACGATCCCGCGTCGAGGAAGGCCGCGCGGTACAGGAACGCCGAGCCCGCGAGCCCCACGCACAGGCTGGCGTAGGTGACCTGGTTCGGCGTGATGGGAAAGCCGACGACCAGCGCCGCGAAGGCCGCCGCGAGCGGGCGGTGGAAGTACATGTCCACCGGCTCCTCAACGTCCGCCGACTTGAAGACGAGCAGGCGGCGATAGCGCGCGACGAAGCTGTCCGGCAGCGGAAGCGCGGGCGTTCCCGGCTCCGCCGGAAGATCGACGCTCCGTGGCTCAGAAGCCACGGGCAGCTCCGCTAGCAGCAGGCGAGAGCGACGGCATGGGCCACGCTTTCGCTAGCCTCTGGCCGGTGTCCGGTCAAGCACCGCGACGATTTGTGACCGGATCTGTAAGAGCCGGGGGGGCGGGACGGTCCTCCATGCGAGGAAGGAAAACCCCGGAGGAACGATGTCGCACGACCACGCACACGATCACGCCCCAGGCGGCCGGCGCCTCGCCGTCGCGCTATGCATTCTGCTGTCCTTCACGCTGGTCGAAGCGGTGGGAGGCTATCTCGCCGGCTCGATCGCCCTGCTCGCGGAGTCGGGACACATGCTGGCGGATTGCGCGTCGCTGCTGCTCGCCATCGCGGCCGTACGCCTGGCGCGGCGACCCGCGAGTGCGAAGCGCACCTACGGCAACCAGCGCTACCAGACGCTCGCCGCGTTCGTGAACGGCCTCGCATTGCTTGGTCTGACGCTGTGGGTGGTCGTGGAAGCGGGGCGCCGGCTGCTCGCACCGCCCCACGTCGAGGGGGGGCTGATGCTGGGCGTCGCGCTGGCGGGAGGCGTGGCCAATCTCGGAGCGTTCCTGGTGCTGTCGGGAGCCTCGTCGCTCAACGAGCGCGGTGCGCGGGCGCACGTGCTGGGCGATCTGCTGGGCTCGGCGGCGGCCGTCGCGGCGGCCGTCGCCGTCGTCGCCGGCTCCGTCTACGTCGCCGATCCGCTCCTGTCGCTGGCCGTCTCGGTACTGATCTTCCGCTCGGCGTGGCAGCTCGTCCGCGAATCGGCACACGTCCTGATGGAAGGCGCGCCTGCGGGAATCGATGCTTCACGCATCGAGCAGGCACTCGCCGATGCGCCCGGCGTGGCCGGCGTGCACCACGTGCACGCCTGGTCGCTGACGGGCGACAAGGCCCTGGTGACCCTGCACGCCGATCTGCAAGAAGGCGCCGATGCCGCCGGCGCGCTCGTCGGCGTCCGCGACCGGCTGCGCGAAAAGCTCGGCGTCGAGCATGCGACCGTGCAGCTCGGCTGCGGAAGCTGCGGGGAGTGCGGCAATCCGTAGCGAGCATGACCGCGCGCGTTCCGCGTGTGCCAGGCTGTGCCGCGGGCAGGCGCGCGGGACCGCCGGGCGCCTCGATCGCCTCGCGGCACGGCGCTTGCCTGACTACGCTCCCGATGATGCGACTGCGTAGCTTGGCGATGATCACCTTGGCTCTGGTAACGGCGGCCTGCGGCGGGCGCTCGACGAGCTCCTCCGCGGCGGGCGGCACCGGCGGCACCGGCGGCACGCACGATGGCGGCGTGGCCGGCTCCGGAGGTACGGCCGGCTCCGGCGGCGTGGCCGGCTCCGGCGGCAGCGACGCAGGCAGCGACGCGAAGCCGCCGACGGGTCAGCACATCCTGTTCGAGGTCTCGTACGAGAACTTCGCCTGGCAGCCGACGCTGAACGGCGTGTTCATCACGGACGATGGGAGCGTCTACAGCTACGACTACTTCGCGGGCGACGCCGGCGGACAGCCGCCGGCCGTGGTCTTCCCGGCAACGGAGCAGGAGATCCGTTCGCGCTACGGGCAGACCCCCAAGAAGACCGGCAGCGTTCCGCTCGGCGAGCTGTATGCGCACTTTGCCGAGGTCCAGTCGGCGGCGAGCGGCGTGCTGCTCCGGCAGTACCTGTGCGCCGACGCCGGCGCGCGGAGCAGCATTGGCTACCTGTACGACCCGGCGACCTCCCGATACACACAGGTCATCCTCGGCATGGACGGCGACCAGGCGGGCATGAACATCTCGCCGCAGGCGGCGGACCTCGTCAAATGGCTCGCAAAGTACTCGGCGTCCCCCACTGGCGGCAGCTGCGCGTTCTTGTCGCACGAGTGCGTCGGCGCGACCTGCGGCAGCAAGCAGCCGAGCTGCCCCAACAACCAGCTGGCCAGCGTCGAGAACGGCTGCTGGTCCAAGTGCGTCAACGCGGACCAGTGCCTCGCGGTCAGCGACTGCAGCCAGTGCCCCGGCGGCATGGTGTGCGCAACCGCGAAGGACGGAAGCAAGCATTGCCTGATGTCGAACTGCCAGAGCTCCGATGCGTGCAGCTGCCCGTTCATGCCTCCCTGCGCCGGCGGCAGCGCGTTCTGCACCAGCACAGGCTTTCTGCGTGTGACCTGCGGATAGCGCGCTCCTCGGTGCCGGCCCACGGGCGGGCTTCCGACGAGCGGGGGCGTCGCCCCGACCAGGCGGGTTGATAATCCGCGGAGAGCGGTGTCACATACTGCCTGGGCGGGCCTGGAGGCTCATGAAAAGTTCGAGGGTTGTTGCGGCACTCGCTGCCGTCCTGACGCTGGCCGTCGCGGCACCGGCTGCGGCGCAGACGTGGGTCGGGCCGCGGACGACGCCCGGTCTGGGCGAGCTGTTCGCCATCGACAAGACGGGCGAACCCAACTGGCCCTATGGCCAGGAAGACGTAGCGGGCGACGGCCTCGCCACCTTCAAGCAGCAGGAGCAGAGCATCGACATCCGCACCGCGTACGCGGCAACCGATGCCAACCGCTTGTGGCTGCGCGTGTACGTTTCCGACTCGGCGTCGCCGGGTGGAAACGTCACGGCGTATTTTTTCATCGACTCCGACAACAACTCGAACACGGGCGGCAGCGCCGCCGCGACGAGCATCGAGGCGAAGTTCACGAGCGACAGCTCGCCGGGCGGATACGAATACGTGCTCGGCGTCCGCGGCAACGGAAGCGTGACCGGACTCTGGCGCTGGCAGACCCCGCAGAACCAATGGACGACGGTCCAGCTGAACCCCAACCAGTCCGCCGCCGAGTCGGGCACGGATCTCGATCCCATCCGCCTCGACGGCGACACGCACGGCTACCTCCAGGGCGCGATCAACCTGACGGCCGTGAACCTGACCTCGGCCTGCGACGCGCAGCTGTACGTGCGTTCGGTGAACGATGTCGCCGCCCTCGGCGCCGGCGATCTGGAGGTCGGACAGGTCGGCTCCTGCGTACCAGCCACCGGCAGCAACGGCGTGCCCGGAGTGCTGCAGCCGCCCGGCGGTTGCACGAGCAACAACCAGTGCCCCGCGGGCGGCGTTTGCGTCTCCGGCAAGTGCGTCATCGCACAGCCCTGCGTATCGAACGCCGACTGCCCGGCCAACCAGCAGTGCACGGCGGACGGCCGCTGCGTGCCCAAGCCCAGCGGCAACTGCACCACCAATGCGGATTGCAGCAACGGGCTCGTGTGCAGCGGCGGCCAGTGCGTTGCCTGCACCAGCTCGAGCCAGTGCAACACGGGGCTGACCTGCGCACCCACGGGCAGGTGCGTCACTTCCTCCGGCGGCACGGGCGGCAGCGGTGCCGGCGGTGCCGCTGGCTCGGGCAACCCGGCCACACTTCCCAGCGGCGAAGCAGTCAAGGGCGGCGCGTGCGCGTGCTCCGTGCCGGGAGGCCGGCAAGGCGGTCCGCTTGCGCTCGCTCTCGCTCTGCTGCTCCCTCTCGGCTTCTCCGCACGTCGTCGCCACCGCTCACCCTGACGCTCTCTACTGGTTCCGATGCGCAAACATCTACTGTTGCTGCTCACCGGTGCGGCCATCGCAGTCGCGTCCGCACCGAAGACCGCGCTGGCGCAGAACACCACTCCGGACATCGACGCCCAGCGCTTCAAGCCCGCCGTCACCTACGACGGCTGGGTCAACGCCGAAGGCTCCGGGGTGCGCTCCACTTCGGATCCGTGGGAGCTCGGCGCCTTCTTGAATTACGGCGTCAATCCACTCGTCGGCCGCAACGGCAGCGACATCCGCCGCAAGTTCGTGGGCGGGGAGCTCGGGATCGATCTGCTCGGCTCGGTCACGCTCGCGCGCCCGTTCTCGATCGGCCTGGGTCTGCCGCTGTACATGGTGCAGACCGGCGACTACAGCCCGTCCTTTGGCGGCCTGGGCGACCTGCGGCTGGTGCCGAAGCTCAGGATCCTCGACGACCGCGAGAGCGTCGGACTGGCGTTCGCCGTCGAGCTGCGCGCGCCGACGCACACCGGCGACTACAACGGCGGGGCCCGGATGATCCAGGCCGTCCCCAAGATCATCTTCGACCATCGCTTCGCGCCGACCGGCTGGCGCATCGGCGCCAACGCCGGCGTCGCGATACGAAAAGGGACGACCTTCTACAACGTCAACGCGGCGAGCGAGTTCGACTACGACGTGGCGCTGGGCTACCGCTTCGGCGGCATCGACGGCAAGGTCGAGCTGGGCGGCGAGCTGAACGGCGGCGTGGGCCTGGTGCAGCAGGACGCCGAGGAAGTGCCGCTCGAGGGCTTCGTCTACCTGCGCGTCGATCCGAGCGAGGAATGGGAGATCCAGGGCGGGCCCGGTATCGGCATCCTGCCGGGCTACGGCGTGCCCACGTTCCGCGTGTTCGCCGGCGTGCGCTGGCGCCCGACCAGCCATGACCGCGACGGCGACGGAATCGCCGACGACGAGGACAAGTGCCCCGACCAGCCCGAGGACCGCAACGGCTACCAGGACGCGGACGGCTGCCCGGATGGAAGCCTGGATGACGACAACGACGGCATCCCCAACGTCGACGACAAGTGCCCGGACGCCAAGGAGACCATCAACGGCGTCGACGACGACGACGGCTGTCCGGACACCGGCGATCCGCGCGTCATCTACAAGGACGGCAAGTTCGTCATCCTCGACAAGGTGCACTTCGAGACCGGCTCGGCGAAGATCACCCAGGACTCCCACTCGATTCTCGACCAGGTCGCGCTCACGCTGAAGGCAAACAAGCAGATCAAGCACATCCGCGTCGAAGGCCACACCGACGACAAGGGCCCGGCCGACATGAACATGCGCCTCAGCCGCCAGCGCGCCGATTCGGTCCGGAGCTACCTGATCAAGAAGGGCGTCAGCCCGAGCCGTCTCAGCGCCAAGGGCTACGGCGAGACGAAACCACTCGTGAAGGGCACCTCCGACTCGGACCGGCAGAAGAACCGCCGCGTCGAGTTCGTCGTGGTCAAGTAACAGCGCTTGCGATCGATCAACGCGTCGATCGCGCACCTTGCGCGCGCGCGATCCCCGGATCGCGAATGCGATGCCGGCACGTGGGAGCAGTGCGAAGCCATTTCGTGATTCGCGCGTGCTCTGCCGCACGGATTGCGTGGCCCGGGCGTTGCATCGACGAGCCTCACGGCGAGCGGGGTCCACGAGAGTGCGCCCCGACGTGCGATGGGTGCCGCACACACAGACCCCCCGGCTGGGCCCCGCGCCTCGAGCGAAGAGCATGACGAGGTCGAGGGACCTGCATCCAACGACGTCACCCGTCTGAAGGAGCTCGAGAGCCGCTTCGAGGAGATGGCGCGCATCAACGAGCGCATGGCGGCGCGGCTGGAGGAGCTCGAGAGCCGCCCGGAGAGCCGCCCCGTCCCCGCCCGGCAACCGAAGCGCTCGACGCCGCCGCGACAGCAGAGCAAGCCCGCCAAGCACAAAGCCGCGCAGAAGCCGGCAAAGCCCAGCGAACTGCCCGAAGGCTTCGGCGGCTGGGCCGCGCTGGCCGGGCGCATGTTCCTGATCCTGGGCGGCGCCTATCTGCTGCGCGCGCTCGCGGAGGCCGGCACGCTGGCGCTGTCCACCGGCGTGCTGCTCGCCGCTTTCTACGCGCTGTTGTGGCTCGGCATCGCCTACCGCGGGACGAAATCGGGAGGATTCGTCGACCGCACTCTCTACGGCCTGGCCTTCGTCCTGGTCGCTTTCCCTTTGGTGGTGGAAAACACGAACCGCTTCCACCTCTTGAGCCCGTCCGACGGCGCGATCGCGCTAGGCGTAGCCGCGGCGCTGGGGCTGGGCGTGACGTGGAAGCACAGCCTGCGCGTGCTGGGCTGGATCCTGCTCATCGGCTCGATGTCGGCCATCAGCGTCGCGGCGCTCCATACGCAGGCCTGGGCGGCGTGGATGCTGCTGTTCGTCCTCGTCGGCGTCGGCATCGACTGGGTCGCCGAGCACCGCAAGTGGGCACCGGTGAGGTTCTTCGCGGCAGGCGCGACGGACGTAGCGCTGCTGCTCTACCTGCCGATCGTGTTGGTGGACCGCGACCACTACACGCCTACCGCGACGCTGGTGCAGCTCTCGCTCTTCATTGCGTACATGGCCAGCTACACGCTCCGCTCGCTCTCGACGAAACGCCCGCTCGGGACGTTCGAACGCGTGCAGCTGAGCGCCGTGCTGCTCATCGGATACGTCGGAGCGGTGCTCGGCGCGCTCCACTTCCCGTCGGTGAGCATTCCGCTCGCCTGGGTCAGCGTCGCAGCAGGCCTGGCGGGCTTCGTACTGGCGTACGTGCTGTACGTGCTGCCGGCGAAGAGCCCGGTCGACGCCTGGTTCAACACCAGCTACGCGCTGGTGGGCGTGCTCGTCGGCACCTGGGTCCTGGTCCCCGTGCCCGCCTATGCGTGGATCGGCATCGCCGTGCTGCTCACGCTGGTCGGAGCGGGCGACCGGCACGCCTGTCTGTCCTTGCACGGAACCGTGTTCTCGGTCTGCGCGGCGGCGGGCTCTGGGCTCTTGACGTTGGTCGGCTACGCCTTCGCGGGCAAGACGACCACGCCCTGGCCCGTGCTGTCCGTGGCCGCACTCGGCGCGCTGGCTGCGCTCGGGCTTTCGTATCTGGCGCCGCTCGCGAGCGAAGCGACACGCAGGATCGCCGCCGGGCGCATAGCCAAGACGCTGTCACTGGCGGTCCTGCTCGCTGGCCTGGACGGCGTGCTGGTCGCCCTGATCGTGCCTACCGGTAGCGGCGGTATGGCGCCTGAGTGGCTGGCAGCGCTGCGCACGGGGCTCATCGCCGGCTCGGCGCTGCTCCTGGCCGCCCTCTCGCGCACTTCGCATTTCCGCGAGGCACGCGCGCTCGTGTACCCGCTGCTGGTGATCGGCGGCATCAAGATCGTACTGGAGGACTTCCAGCACGGCCGTGCGGTCACGCTGACCGTCGCCTGCCTCCTGTACGGCGCCGCCTTGATTTTCGCGCCGCGGCTCAGGCGCCGCGCGGCGGTCGCCGGCTAGCGACGCCGCCGCCGGCGTCCGGCGAGCACCACCACGAACGCGAGCATCCACGCCGGCAGCGCCGGCGCGCGCGATCCTCCGACGCGGCAGCCGCAACCGCCCTTGTCGCCCGAGCTTGCGGCGTTATCCGAGGCGCCGGCAGCGCCGCCCGACGTCGCGCCGCCGCTGCCGGAGCTCTGGCCGCCTGCGCCGCCCGTCGCGCTGCCGCCCGTGCCTGCGCCGCCGCTGCCGGTCGCACCGCCGGTGCCGGTCGTGCCGCCCGCGCCACCGGCAGGCGCCGTCGCGCCGTACTCGAAGGCGCCGATGTCGTAGCCCGCGCCGGACGGCCTCGACGCGCCGTTGTAGTCGAGCGGCACGTTGGAGAGCGTCTTGCCCTTGTCGATCGCGGGAGAGCCCGAAGCGAGCTCGAGATTCGACGCGGGCAGATCCCAGCTGCCGGTGAACTTCGGATCGCCCGCCACGTCGCCGGCGCCCTGACCCGTCGCGCTGGCCCAGCCGCTGTGCGAATAGGTGGTGTTGCTCCAGAGAAACGGCGACGACACGCCCGGCAGGTTCCACAGGTTGTGATCGAGCGTGACGCCCGTGGTCGAGTTGGCCTGCAGGAGCAGCGCCTGCTGACCCGACTGTCCGGCGAAGATGTTGTTCTCGACGACGGTGTTCTGGTGCGGCCCCGCGTCCCACTTGATGGCTGTCGTCTTGTTGTCGACCACGGTGTTGTTGGCGATAACGACGTTCTTCATCGCGCTCTGGCCCGGAAAGCTGCCGTCCCAGAAGCGGATGCCGGACTCGTTGTGGATCACGACGTTGTTCGTGATGGTGATGTCGGTCTCCACCGGCGCCGTCACGTTCGGGTACGACTCGTCCGCCATCATGATGCCGACGGTCGTCTTCGATGTGCCCGCGCTCATGTAGACCAGGTTGGAATCGACAACCGAGTGGCTGATGCTGTCGAGGTAGATGTTCACCGACGTGTTGTCGTGCACGATGTTGTGCGAGTAGCGGCAGTTCTTCGAGTCCGCGTGCAGCGTGATGCCCTCGGCGCCGCTGCCGTAGATCTCGTTGCTCTCGATGATCGTACCGTCGGAGTTCTTGCCCGACACGCTGCCCTCGAGCTTCGAGCCCCGCACCAGTCCGTGACTCGCGAAGTAGAACGCCACCGAGCCCCCGGTGCCCGTGGTGGTGCAGTTGATCACCTGCCCGCCGTCCGCCTGGTAGAACTCGATGCCGGTGTCGCCATTCTTGATGGTCAGTCCGCGGAACGTCATGTCCGGCGTTTCGCCCGCCTGCAGCACGAAGCCCGACGCGCCGCCGCCGTCGATCACCGGGCTTGCGCCCGGAGCGGCGCGGATCACCGTGCGGCCCCCGCTGCCGGCCGGCACGTGCCAGAAGTCGACCGTCTCGTTGTAGGTGCCGTCCTTGATCCACATGGTGTCGCCGGTTTTCAGCGCCGCCTTGGCGTCGTTGATCGTCGAAAACGGCTTGGCCTGGCTGCCGTCCCCGCCGGCGGCCGCAGCTTGATCCACCCAGACATCGGCGGCGTGCGCTCGCGCGCTCGAGAGCACGAACGCCAGCGCCGCCGCCACCCCAACGGTTCGGAACGTCATGGCCCCAGGGTAACCGACCCGCAAGCGCGCTGGAAGTCGATCACGCTGCGCTGGACCGGACATGACACGGCGCCCCGCGGCAGGTACCACGGGGCGCCGTCCCGGCTTGTCAGGAAAGGAAGACCCGACGCCTCAGCTCGAGATCAGAGCGTACTTCGCACTTCGTGCAGCAGGTGTCGAATCTCAAGCGAGAAGTTCGGACATCGCATCCGACGTCCTGCCGCACCTCGCGCACGCATGTGCCGAGCCGCACGCGCTGCGCGTCGCCGTGACGTTGCGCAGGGTCATTGCGAGGATACAACAGTGGCTCCGATGTCCCGATACGCGGCAGGATCAGCGCGTTCGAGTGCGGGTTGATCCAACTCATCCGGGATGAGATGCTGCGCGGCGGAGGTAGGTGGATGCACGCTTCGAATCTTGCTTTGGTCTGCGTACTCGGATCGGCGCTCGCGCTCGGCGGGTGCGGTAACAGCGACACCGGCAACAACGGCTTCGGCGGTTCCGGTGGCTACGCCGGCTACGGTGGCAACGACAGCGGGCTCGGCGGCGGCGGCAGCGGGGGAACGGGCGGAGGCGCCGGCACGGGCGGCACCGCCGGCAGCGGAGGAACGGGCGGAAGCGCCGGTACGGGCGGAACAGCGGGCAGCGCAGGCAGCGCAGGCTCTGCAGGCAGCGCGGGAAGCGCAGGATCTGCAGGCACCGACGGCGGCGCCGGAACGGGCGGCACCGCAGGCACCGACGGCGGCGCCGGAACGGGCGGCACCGCAGGCACCGACGGCGGCGCCGGAACGGGCGGCACCGCTGGTGCGGGCGGCACCGCCGGTGCGGGCGGCACCGCTGGTGCGGGCGGGTCAGGCGGCGATCCCTGTGCAACGGCGAACTGCGATCAGGTCGCGACCTGCACGAACAACAATGGCACCGCCGTGTGCACCTGTCCCGGCGGCTACACCAACGTCAACAACGACGGCTCGTCGTGCGTCGACATCGACGAGTGTTCGACAGGCGCCGACAACTGCGATGCGCACGCCACGTGCACCAACACGACGGGCAGCTTCTCCTGCGCCTGCGACTGGCCCTACTACGGCTCGGGCACAGCCTGCACGGCTCCCAGCGATCTCAACTGGGATTTCGAGGACTGGACGTACAGCGACCCGCCGGCGGACTTCGAGAAGTCGGCCGCCACGTCCTTCACGCTCACCGACGAGACCGCGAGCGTGAACGACGGCTCGCACTCGTGCAAGGTCACCTGGACCACGAACCAGAACCGCGACCTCATCGCTTCGATGTACGGGGCGGCAACGTCGGGAACGGAGTACACGTCCCACATCTGGGTGCTCGACAACGACCCTGCCGGGCGCGCGCGGGCGTTCCTGTCCTTCTACGACACCAACCAGGCGTCGCTGTCCAACAGCTACTCGTCGGTCTACTCGTCCGACTCCACGGCGTGGCAGGAATACACCGAGACGGCCGCGGCGCCCGCCGACGGGTACGTGCGCGGCGCCGTGCGCTTCTACGACGTGGGTTCGGGCTTCTCGACGGCCACGCTGTACGTCGATGACTTCGATCTCACCCAGCACGTCACTTTCGATACCACCGATTCCACGCTCGACACGCTCACTGGCAAGCCCTCGGCACCGCCCGAGCTCATCGCGTCGCCGCTCGCCATCCACACGGCGCTGGACGACCAGGGCGTGTTGTACGTATCGATGCCCCCGGCGACTTCAACCACAGGCGATCACATGCTGCTGGTATGGGTCGGCGGCGTCGATGGCACGTCCACGGTCCAGATGCCGTGGAGCAAGAACGGGACGGTCGCGGCCCCCGCGTCCGGCGGCTCGCTGTTCGCTTTGTCGGAGGAACAATCGAACGGCTACTGCGAGTGGGACATGTGGAACACGAGCAGCAGCAGCTGGGCCAAGATCTCCAACGACTGCTCCGGCGCCAGCAGCGGCGTTCTCGAGGGCACGGTTGATCTGGTGGCAAACACGACCGCCGCTTCGGCGGATCAGCTGCCGGCTATGCTCGATTTCTCGGCGCTCGAGACCGGCACGAACGACGGCGACTCCTTGAACCAGAGTCTGCAGACGCCGGCGTGCTCGTCTTCGTGCGATGCCAACGTCGATTCCTCCGAGGTCCTGGCCATGCACCGGGCGCGGGTGCTCGTGGGGCGCGTCCAGTAGCGTGACGTGAGCCGACGCGTCCGCGACTTCCTCGCTCACCTCGACGCGCCGCCGGGCGTGGTCGACACGCGCCGGCTGCAGCGGCCGCTCCATCGACTGCAAGGGCTCGCCGCGCGACCGTGGCACTCGCCGCGACACTACCCGTGGACACGGGTGCTCGAAGAGAATGCGGACGCGATCCGGGCGGAGCTCGAGGCGATCCGTCCGGCGCCTCACCCGGAAGCGCGCGGGCTGCTCTCGTCCGGCTCGTGGCGACAGTACGCCCTGTACCGCCACGGATATCGCCTCGACGAACACTGCGCGCGCTGTCCGACGACGACGCTCCTCGTCGATGCTATCCCGGGCGCCGACAGCGCGGGGCTCGTCTACTTCTCGGTGCTGGACCCACACACGCACGTCGTCGCCCACGCCGGCCCCACGAACCTGCGCATCCGCTGCCACCTGCCACTGATGGTCCCCGACGGCTGCGCGCTGCGCGTCGGCAAGACCTGGCGTGCCTGGCGCGAAGGCAAGTGCCTGGTCTTCGACGATTCGTTCGTCCACGAGGCGGACAACCCCACCGACCGCGAACGCATCGTGCTGATCGTCGACGTGTGGCACCCCGATCTCACGCCCGCCGAGCGCACCCAGCTCGGCCGCGCCATCCGCGCGCACCTCGAACAGCGCACGCCCCAGCCGTGGCGTCCCTCGCCGCGAACAATGGTCGGCGCCACCGCCGCCTTCGCCGACGTGACCTGCGGGCGCCCCGGGGCCCGCCGCTGATATGCTGCGACGATGTTCCGGAGTCGGGTCATTCGTTGCCAAGGGTGCGGGGCTCCACTGAAGCCCGTTTCCGGAGCCACCATCATCCAGTGCGGGTACTGCGGCGCGACCAGCACACTGGCCAGCGCTTCCCCCGCCCGGACGACCGCGCGCCCGGAAACCACGGGCCGCGGGAGACCGTGGTTGTTGGTGGGCGTGCTGGTCGTCGCGCTGGTAGGCGCGCTCGTGATGGTCGTAGCAAAGCCCGGCACCCTATTCAGCGAGTGGTACTCGATTGCCTGCCCCGTGGATGCCAATGGCGATGGCGTGCTCGACCTGGTGGGCGAGAGCGCGCGACCCGGAGCCGAGAGCTGGAAGCTGACGATCGTCGACGGCCGCAACGGGAGCGTCCTGTGGCGGAGCGCCTCGGACTATGTGCCGCAGGACATGGTGCTGTGTCTGGGGCACAATGCGTTTGGAGTAGCCTTCCCCGACGCGCACCTGACGGTCTTCGATCCGCGCAGCCACAAGTCCCGCTGGTCCGCGCCGCTTCCTGACAAGGTGGCCGCATACGGCATCGAGGGCGACTGCCTTCAGCTCGAGACCCTCGACCAGAAGCAACAATCCGTCGGGCTGCGCGACGGGAAGCCGCGTCGATGCAGCGCGCGTACCGAGAACGCCTGGGCCGCTCCCGGCTATGGGAACGAAGCGTCGATGATGGAACTCGACGCCGGCAACGTCGCCTACCGCCTCCAGGCGAAGACGCAGGGTACAGCGTTCCTGACCGTATCCGCCCAGCGTGGCGACCAGACCCTGTGGGAGACCCGGCTGCGGTACGCCGCCGTCGGCCGCGACCTGTATTTCGCCCGTGCCCCGCGAATGCTGCTCGTCTACGGAGTGGATCCGGCTCGAGACGACACCGGAGTGATCATCGGTATCGATCCCGACAGCGGCCGCGTGCGCTACGAGTCCGCACAGGGGGCCCGCTGGTCGGTCCATTTCGCCCGCACCTTCTTGTTCAACGGGCGATACCTGGTGACGACGTGGGGGTACGGCCTGCACGCCTTCGACCCGACCACCGGCAAGAAGGCCTGGCACATCGGCGGTCGGTGACCCGGCGCCCGACCGGGGGCATTGCGACCACGTCGCCGGGCTGCAATTTCCCGTCTCGATGATGGTGACACCTGCCGCCGCAGCCGAACACCTGCAACGGCCTGGCTGCGTACCTCGACGTGATCCGCCACGCGCGCGCGTGACCCTCGCGCGCAGGCGCTCGACAATCTGGCCCGTCGTCCGGGTCTGCCGACCAAGAACGGAGCACGTCAGGACGATCGTGGTGAAGGAGGGTGGGACCGAAAGCGGATACGCAGCATGTTGCTTCTCTTGTCGGACCCGGCGGGGACAGCCCGACCCACTCGATGACGGAACTCCCGGCGCGCAGCGCGGTCGCGGCACCGAGCTGGTCGGGACCGCGCGCGGAAGCCTTCGCCTGGCGATTCGTGCTCGCAGTGCACGTTCTGCTCGCTGCGTTCATTTCCTTCGGCGGGTACCCGATCACACAGGACGGACCCGCCCACCTCTACGCCGCGCACATCCTCGCGTCGCTCGCTCGCGATCCGCGTTCGCCGTTCGCCGCATTCTTTGTCTCGAATCTGCATCCAGGCGGCAACAGCCTGTTCGCCTACCTCGCCGCGTGGGGTGACGGACTACTGTCGCCTCCGCACCTGGCGGGGCTGGCCATGTTTGTTGGCTTGCTCGCGCTCCCGCTTTCCGTGCTCGCGTTCGCGCGGGCGCTGCGCGCGGACATCGGCCCCGACGGGCCGACACGGATCTCCGTCGAGTGGGCCTCTGCGCTGGCCTGCCCGCTCGCGTACAACTACTTCCTCTACCGGGGCTTCTTCAATTTTGTCCTGGCCGTTCCGCTGGCGCTCGGATGCCTGGCAGCGCTGATTTCCGTCGGCGCGCCGGCAAGAGGAAGACGCCGGCGGGTGATCTCCGGAGTGCTCGCTTCGCTGCTGGCGGCGTTGGCGGCGCTGGCGCACCCCGCGGCCAGCGTCTTTCTCCTGTTTGCGACGGTGGCGGCGTGTCTAGCGCCGTCGCGCCGGCCGCGGGTGTACGCGGGCATCGCCGTCGAGGCGGTGCTCGTCGCGGTTCTGTGCGAGAGCCACGTCTCGAGCGGGCATCCGGCGCCGGTGGTCTTCTCGTCGCCGCAGTGGTCGCTCCTGCGCGTCGTGCGCGTCCTGGGAGTGACGCTGACGTGGGCCGAGCTCGTCCCTGCACTGCTACTGCTCGCTCTGCTGGTCCAGGCGTCGGTCCGGGCGCTCCGGCCTTGCTGGACAATTCCCCGCCGCTGGCGGGCGGTGTGGCCCGCGGCGTGCGCCGCGGCCATGATGCTCATCTACTTCTTCGTGCCCTTCGAGTACGGGCGAGCCGCGGGCCTGGACGAACGCATTCCGATGTTCGCGGCCGTGCTGCTTCTGCCCTACGTGGCTCCCGCGCACGCGCAAGCGAAGTGGCTGCCGGCCGCATTCGCTCTGTTTTCCCTGTACGTGGGAGTGGAGAACATGCGGGTCCAGCAGCTGGCTTCGGAGGTGCGCAACTCCGCGGCAATCAACGAAATCCCGCGCGGCAGCGTTACCTACCCCGTATCGCTGTCGATCAAGCACGGTGCGCTCAGCGCCGACCTTGGACGGCACGTCTTGGCGGATGTGGCGCTACGCCGCAACCTCGTCATGCCGGAGGTCTTCTGCAGTCACCCCGCCCATCCACTCGTGTGCAAGTCCGCGCTGCCTTCGCCGTTCGACGAGAGCCTGATAGAGGAGTACGAGCACCTGCCGCCCGCGGCGCGGCGGGCGTCGCTCGCCGATCCACACAGCGCCATCCGGCGAGCGTTCGGCCAGATCGTGAACAAGGCAGCGAGCGCCGACTACCTCGTCGTGCTCATGGTCAGGCCGCTTCAGCGGGCTTTCCACTACGACGTGATCCGGCCGCTCGGTGCGCGACTGGTCGGTTCGGATCCTGGTCCGTTGCTCGTCTACAAGCTTCCCCACACCGCACCGCGCAACAAACCCTGACTTCGACTCCACGCTGACGGACACCGGGTTCTGGGGATGCGCGCCGTATCCGTGAAGCCGCGGGCTCTGCCCGATAGTTGTACGCGCTAGAGGAGCGCGAGCAGGGCGTGCGCCGTCACGTCCGTGCGCAGCACGTCGAGGATCGGCGAGAGCGGAAACGCGCCGGCGGCGAGTTCGGGATCGAGCGGCGCGGGGATGCGATCGGCCGTGAGCTGCACGCGACCGAGGAACGAGCACGCGCGCTTGCGCGCGGCTAGAGCGGCGCGGGAGCGCGATCCGGCGAGGGCCTCGGCAACGACGGCGGTGAGCGCCACCTCCGGCACGGGCGTCACGTCCGCCGCCCCTGCGTAGGGCGCGCGGCGGCAAACCGAGTCGACCAGCGCGCGCTCGCCGCGCTGGAGCACGTCGCCGTCTCCGCGGACACGCGCAGCGATGACCGTCCAGGGCGCCCAGGGATGCGCATCGAGATCGGCAGCGCAGGCGCGCCAGAGCGCCCGCGGCGCGCGCGAACCAAGCGCAGCCACGACCTGCGCGGCGTGCCACGCGTTTGAACGGAGCTCGCGCCCTCCAGCAAGCTCCGCGAGCTCGCGCTCGAAATCGATCCCGGCGAGCACCGCCAGAGCCACACTCCCCGCGCGCTCCGCCTGCCCATCAGGCCAGTCCTGCACGGGACGACCGGACAGCGCGGTGCGGATTCTGTTCTTCAACCCAGCGCGCCGCGCGCGAGGCGGCAGCGCCGTGGCCCCCGTGCGCACGAAGAGCCTGCACGAGAATTGCCGCGCGCCCGTGCGCGAACACGCCGTTCGGATATGTCGTGCCGGCTCGCGCATCGACGGCGAACTGCACCGCACCGCCGGCCTCGACGCGCGAAGCGAGCCAGCGGGCGGCCGCATCGGTGGCGGTTGCGGCGCGCACCCGCGGGCCACCGCGCACCACGACGCTCTCGGTCGAGAACAGGAACAGCCCCGCATGCTCCAGGCTCTCGAGCCCGGCTTTCGCCGCGAGCACGCGGAGCATGCCGTCGAGGTCCGCGCGCTCGTCGCGCGCCACCGCCGGCAGCAACAGCACCGCACCCCGGCTAGGCGAGAGCGCGGCCATGCCGTGCACGCCGAGCTCGAAGCGGCGCCGGACGTCCGCGAGGCGCACGCGGCGCGGCGCGACGAGGTAGGACACCTCCGCCACCAGTCCGCCCCGCTCGTCCGCCTGGACGCCACCGAAGCGAGTATCGGACAGCGCGCTCAGGAAAGCGCGGCGCAGGCGCTCGCCAGCGTCGCCCTCGACTGATCCAAAGCAGCCACGGAGCCGGCCGCGTGCGTACAGACTGACGAACGGCGTCGCCTGGGGCACGCCGCGCACACGCGGCCAGCGATCGAGCGTGAGCTGCCAGCCGAGCAGCTTGCCGACGGACGTCGCCACCGCTGCCCGTTCCCGCTGGTCAAGCGGACGGGACAGCGCGCGCCAGGGCAGTCCGCCGCTAGCCGCCACCACGCGCTCTGATGCGCCATGCGTGCGACGCACCGAGCCCCAGCGCGTCCAGAGCTGGCACGAGCTCCTTCTCCATCACGCGGCGGATGACGGCGCGTTGCCCGACCGAATCCAGCACGCCGAGCGCGCGGGCAGCCTTCTTGCTGCCGCGCTGGGCGTCGCGCCCGTACCAGAACTGGCGCTCGATGCCCGCAACTGTCAGTCCGGCCGCGTCCGCGACGCGCTGGCGTTCCGCCCGCGTCCATTGCGGCTCGCGCCACGCGAAGTAGTACCAACCCAGACGAAGGTGATGCACCTCGTCGCGGGCAATAGCGCCGTACATCGCCCGCGCGACGGGATCGCTCGCCCGCTGGCGGCAAGCGTCGATGAGCGCCGCGGCTAGAGTCTCGCTGATCGTGGACAGCTGCAGCATGATGACATCGAGGTCCTCCATGCTGGAGCTCTTGGCCCAGGGCATGTCGAACCCACTCTGGTCCAGCTCGATGGACACGTCGCGCCCAGCGCACAGCGAAGCCAGCCGCAGGGCGTACTCGGTGTGGCGCAACTCGTCCGACGGGATGTGCGTCGCAGCGCTTACCAGATCGAACGGCGCTCCGTTGCGAGCGAGCACGGAGGCTACGCGCGCAAAGGCGTCCACCGCACCGTACTCGCCCCTTGCCAGGGCGCTCGCGGCTTCCACGGCGATCGCCAGCGCCGGAGCCGGGTACGGCGAAGGATCGAACTTGTCCCAGGGAATGAGCGGAGGTTGTCGCCTGAGGAAGCGTGCGCGCTGGTACTGACGCGACAGCGGCGTGCCGGTCAGCGCTCGGCGGATCTCGACCTTCGAAGCCTTGCGCGCCATCCAGCCTATGCGCGGCGCTTCGGCTTCGACGCGCGACGCGGCGCGACGGTCTGCGACGACCCGAGCTCGCCGAAGCGGCTATCGGCGGGCTTGTCGAGCATTGCGCTTCCGTCGGAGGCGTCCGCCGCGTCCGATGGCGCGTCGGTAGCCGCGTCGTTCATCTGGCCGCCGAAGGCGCCGGCCGCAACGCCCATCATCCCGCCGCCGCCCGCAACGCCGCCGGTCCCGGTTCCGCCGAAACCCGCGGCCGCAACGCCCGCGCCGCCGACGCCGCCGAAGCCCGCCGCCGCCACAGCCATCACGCCGCCGGCGCCGGAGGTACCCCCGAAGGCTCCGGCCCCCACTCCGGTGTAGCCAGCTGCGGCTACGCCCATGACGCCGCCGGTCGAGTAGCCGCCCGTGCTGGCGCCGCCGTCCGGGTTCCCGGATCCAGCGGTGCTGCACGCAGCAATTGCGCAGAGAGGAACCACGGTCGTCACACACGCTGTCTTCAGCAGCGCCCGGGGAACGAACGCCCGTCGCGAGCTCTTCTTCTTTGCCTTCGCCATGAAAGAAACCTCCGCCATCCCAGGGTCTCACATCGAGGCCCTGGATGCGACAGGCATGACGGGGATCAATGTGCTGGAGGCGCTGGCGCCGCGGCCGGCCGTGGATCGAGCAGCGGCACGCTCTTTCCTGGGTCGGTCGGGATCTGCACGAAATCATGGCCGGTAGCGGCGTGGCAGGCGTTGCAGGTGCCGGCAGCCTCGGCGAACGCGTCGGCGACCTTGGCGCTGTCCCGACTCCGCACGGCCTTCTCCAGAGCGGGCAGTTGCTGCTTCTCGAGCTCCCCGATCAGTGCCGCGAGCTTCTTCGGGTCGCCCTTGCGTGGCGGCTGCGCGCGCGGCAGGTCGTCGTCGAGCGCCTCGTCCATTTCGCCGATCTCGTAGGCTGCCAGGCGGAAACGCCGCGCCTGGGCCGCCCGCCCCACCAGCTCGAAGCGACGACCCACTTCGGTCATCACATCCCCATAGTGCGGTGCGTCGGGCGCGGGGACCGCCGAAGCGGCCGCCAGCGAGGGCGTGGGCTCCTGGTCCTGGGCAGGAGAGTGCCGGCCGCAGCCGGCGGCGAGCACGAGAGCCACCAGGAACGAGAACTTCGCCATCGGATATATCCTCCTTGCGCGGTGCGCTGGAGGACAGGCCTAGGCGCTCGGCCGCCTGGGCGCCAGTCCTACGGCACCCACGGCATCTTGCCGCGGGTGCCGCACTGTCCGCTTACGGCGCCGGAGCGTGGAACACGTCGATGTCGTACACCTTGCCCGGGCCGTGGCACGTGGCGCAGCTCTCGACGCCGGTGGAGGTCGTCATGATCTGGGCGTGCGCCGCGGTCGAGTCCGCGTCGTGGCAACCCGTGCACGCGGACGCGGTCGCGGGCGTGTACATCGGCGTGCCCACCCAGTACGGATCGTCGCAGTAGCTGTTCGTGTCCGCGCTGGCCGTCTCGCTGCACTTGAACGTCTCGCTGAGGGACGGGAGCAGATCGCTGGCGAGCGGCAGCTGCTGGCTGTTGCTCACGTGGCAGGCGTTGCACTCGTTCTGCGGACGCGGGTAGCGAAGTTCGTTGAAGTTGATCGGGCTGCCCTGGGGTTTGGTGGTGCTGGGCGGCGGATAGCCTCCGAGCACGTACGGCTTTTGGTGGTTCTCGCCCATGTGGATGGCGTGGATCATCGCGCGGAAGTTCACCGTGTGCGCGACGACAGTAGTAGGGCCCTCCATGCGCGCCACGCGCGTGGCGTTATCGAGGTTCGGGTTGTGGCACATGATGCAGTACTGCGTGTTCGTGCGCGGGCCGCCGTGGGCCTCCAGCGTGCCGTGGCAGTTGTCGCACTGCGCTGTCTCGACCACCGTGCGCCGGGCAGCCGGCTGCGCGTCGGTGACCGCCACGTAGGTGACGGGGTTCAGCGCGGAGTATTCGGGACCGCCAGACGTGGTCTGCAGGTAGCCCTCCATTCCGACGGCGTAGCTGCCCTTGGCCGCGTTCGGAATAGCCGCCGGGAATGTGTAGCGGAAATTCGAACCGTCCGCGGCCAGCGTACCGGTGCTGCCGTTGCCCTGGATCGTGTACTGCCAGGACTGTGCGTAGTCGGTTGTGGGGCCGGCCAGCGTCACGCGCAGGCTGGTGAGCGGAGTGGCGATGATGTCGCGCGGCTGACCGTTCACCGTGACGTTGAAGACGAGCTCCGGCGTGTCACCCGGGGCCGTCTTGTCGACCTGCACGATGTTGAGCGCGACCTTCGGCGCCGCAGGATCCGTGTACTGCGTATAGTGCTTCGTGACGATCGGCGCGAGGCCGGTGTCCTTGTGGCAGATCAAGCACGCCGAATCGTCGTTCTGTTGGCCACCAGGGTGTGCGATCATGTTGGTCGGAACGGCGTTGGGATCGCCGAACCAGACATCGTCGTGACAGGAGCTGCAGGCCGTCCGGCCCGGATTGGTCTTCCAGTGATCGCCCTGCTTGGCCCCAGCGTGGCACTTGTCGCAGTTCTGGACCGGCTGCGGGAACTCGACGGTCGAGTAGTCGTTGACGCCCTGCTTGTAGCCGATGATCTGGTAGGGCGTGCCGTTCTGCACGCTGGGCAGATCCTTGCCGTCGTGGATCTTGTGGATCATCACACGGAAATCGACCGAGTTGCCGGTATCCGGATCGATGACGCCCTTCGTGTGGCACATCACGCAGAGCTTGGTATCGCGCCGCGCGCCGCCGTGCGCTTCCAGCGTGCCGTGGCAGCTGTTGCAGTTG
This sequence comes from uncultured delta proteobacterium, assembly GCA_963826085.1. Lineage (GTDB taxonomy): Bacteria > Myxococcota_A > Polyangia > Polyangiales > Polyangiaceae > CAWDXG01. Next base: position 951,142 of record CAWGVN010000004.1, read on the forward strand.
TCGGTCAGCACGACCTCGCGCTCCAACGGCGTACCGCCGGCCGGCACCCAGCTGTAGGTGGCGTTGGCGACGTATTCCTTCCCCTGGTACTCGCGCGTCGCGTAGGCGCCCACCTTCTGGGTCTTGGTGTTGTCGGCGATGTTGATCTTGGTGCCGAACTGGTAGGCGTACTCGCCGTTCTGCTTGTCGACGGCGGTGAACGTGCCGCCGCTGTCGGTGGAGGGCTGCGTGGCCGTCTTGTTCGTGATGGGGCTGGTCTGGTCGCGCGTGGTGTAGGCAACGTACTGGGTGGGGTTGCCGCTCGCGTCGGTGTCCAGCCAGTCCAGGATGAAGCTCGCGCTCACCGCGCCCTCGGTCTGCACGCCGTCGATGTCCAGAGGCGTGCCGCTTTCGTCGGTCAGCTTGAAGTGCACCGTCGCCACGCCGTTGGCGTCGACGCTGGCGTCTTCGATGGTCATCTCCAGACCCGCGCCCACAACCCACGGGCCCTGGCCGGGCGGACCCGCCTCGCCTGGCGTGCCGGGCGGCCCCGCCTCGCCTGGCGAACCGGGAGGTCCTGCCTCGCCGGCCGGGCCGGGCGGACCGGCGGACCCCATCGTTCCCGGCGGGCCCTGCGATCCCTGGGGGCCCGTGGAACCGCTACACGCCCCCGCCAGGGCCCCCGCAAAAATGGCGGCAAAGGCCGCCACGCGGAGCCAGTTTCCGTTCCCGAACATCCGTTTCCTGGTGCTTGCCATAGGATCCGTCCCGGTCTGTGGTGCGATGCCTGCGCGCCAAACTATATGGATCCGCAAGAATTTCGCGAATTGAATCTTCCGGTTGCGCATCAGGAGACACTGCGAAAGTCAGGCCAGGCTTGTCGATCGTCATGCTCTCCCGGGGTCCGCCCACCACAACAGCCTGGTTCCACGTGGGATGAGCTCGCCTGTCGCATGACCTAGGTTGCGATCCGACCCTCGTCAACGCCGGTTCAAGCGACGGCACGACTGATGCTACAGTCCGCCCCGACATGAAGATGGCATATGTGCTCGGTGTGGCGCTCATCGTAGCTGCCGGCGCCGGCTTCGCAGTAAACAAGGCGCACCAGCAGAACGCGATCGCCAATGAGCCCGCGACGGCCAGCACGGCGGCCGCGGCTCCGCAGGACGACTCGCAGGGCTCCGCGCTCACCGGCAAGGTCATCGATACGATCGATGTGCCGAACTACACGTATCTGCATCTGGATACCGGTTCAGCCAAGGTGTGGGCAGCGGTACCGAAGTCGCAGGTCGACAAGGGCAGCACCGTGACTGTTGCGAACGCGATGAAGATGGAGCAGTTCCGCAGCAAGACGCTGAAGCGAACGTTCAACGTCATCTACTTTGGTTCGCTCGGCGGCAGTGCGGCAAATACCGGCAGCGGCGATCTGCCACCCGGTCACCCGAGCATCGGCAGCGGAAGCATGATGGCCGGCGGCGCAATGCCCGGCGCGATGCCGCAGGGACATCCGCAGGTGGGCGGCACGGCGGACCCGGCTCCCGAAAACCTGCCGAAGGTCGACAAGGCCAAGGGAAAGAACGGCGAGCGCATTGCCAACGTCTTTGCGGCGCGCGACAAGCTCGCCGGAAAGCTGATTCGAGTGCGCGGCGTGGTCGTGAAGGTCACACCCGGCGTCCAGGGCAAGACGTTCCTCCACCTCCGCGATGGAAGCGGCGACGCTTCCAAGCACGACAACGACCTGGCGGCGACCACGCAGGCGGTTCCCAAACAGGGTGACGTAGTCACGCTGGAAGGCACGCTCGGAAAGAATGTCGACATCGGGATCGGCTACCACTATCCGGCGCTGCTGCAGGACGCGAAGGTCGTACAGGAATAGAGGAGGTCCTCGGAAAGCAGGTAACGGGGAGGGGAGCTTCAAGACTGGGAGCTTTCAGTGAGCTCGAGCGTCGGTGGCCGGGAAAATCCACGTCGTGCCCGCGTCGGCTTCTGCCGACAGAGCGCTCGTGTCGCCAGCGCCTGCTCGACTCTCGCGATCCTGCTCGTTCCGGCCGTCGCGCGTGCCGAGGCGCCGGGACCCGACGCGGATACCTACTCGGTCCAGGCCGAGAGCGCGACGTACCTCCAGCTCTACCAGCGCGCGCTTCTGCCCGGTCCCGACGGCGCGATCGTCAAGACGACCCTGCCGGCGCCTGCGACCGAATACGTATCGCTCAGGGTCGACGACGTCGACGCACCGTGGAAGAAGGACAGCCTCGACTTCGAGCTCAGCGCCTGGGGCGACGCGCTGATGGGCGAAGCCGGAGAGACCGACCGGCGCATCGACGGCGATCTGCAGACGGCAAACGTGCGCTACCGGACCGGGTCGAGCTGGGTCCGCCTCGGGCGGCAGGTCTTCGCCGGAGGCGCCGCGCGCTTCTCGCGCTTCGACGGCTTGTCTGGCGGCGGCAAGCTGAAGATGGGTCTGGGCGGCGAGCTCTACGGAGGTCTCTCCGTGCTGCCGCGGTGGGACGCGCGGCCCGGCTACTACCAGCTCGGCAGCGCGGCCGACACACTGCTCCGCGATCCACAAGCCGTGGCGGAACCGAGCCGTTCCGGCTACTGGCTCGCCGGCGGACGCATCTTCTACGACCACGGCCCGGTGATCGCCGGGCTGTCGATGCACGAGCAGCACGAGTCGGGAGAGCTGGCGCGGCGCAATGTCGGCGCGGACCTGCTCCTGACACCGCTGCAGATGGCCAGCCTGGGCGGCAACGCGCTGCTCGACCTGGACAGCGGCGATCTGGCCGACGGCCGGGTCTGGATCGACACGACCCCGCTCAAGCACCTCAGCGTCGGCGGCGAGTTCCTGCACACCGAGCCCGCTCTATTCCTGTCGCGACAGTCGGTGCTCAGCGTGTTCAGCACGAACAAGTTCGACGAGCTGGGCGCCACGGCGTCGTGGCAGCTGATCAAGGTGGTCGGGCTCGACGGCGGCGGCTACGTCGAGCTGTACTCGGACGGCAGCAAGGGAGCGCGCGGCGAGATCGCGGTCAAACTGACGCCGGATCAGGAAGGGAACACCCTGGTTCGCATCGGCTACACGCGCGTGCGCGCCATCGACAACGGCTACAGCTCGATCCGCGACTCACTGCGACAACGCATCGCGCGCACTGTGGCCGCGACCGCCGAGGCCTACCTTTACGTGTACGACGAGGCGATCCGCGGCTACAACATCTCGAGCGTGTACGCGGGCACCGTGGAGTGGACCGCGCGGCCGGACATGCGGCTGATGTGGGGCACGTCCTTCGCCGACTCGCCGTACGCGAGGGCGGACCTGCAGACGATCCTCCGTTTCGTCTACAGCTTCAACCGGGAGGCGCCATGACGCCGCACCGGATCAGAACCCTACTGCTGGTGGTGGCGGTGGCCGTGGGCGCGCTCGTGGCATGCAGCGAGCGCGCGCCACGCTTCTCGCACGAGTATCACCTGACGCGGATCGCCTGCGGCGGGGCCGGTCAGCCCCAGTGTCTCAACTGCACCAGCTGCCACAAGGTCGACAAGACCAACCAGGTGCTGCCGCGGGTGTCGGCCTGCAGCGGCTGCCACAAGCCGGCCCAGCAGGACCGGCTCGCCGCCGTCCATCCGCCGCCGGACGAGGATCTCCAGTTTGCCGAGTCGTTGCGCTTCTCGCACGACCAGCACCTGAAGATGCCGAGCCTCGCGGGGCAATGCGTCCCTTGCCACGCGGGCGTGGTGCCGCCGTCCGACAACCCGCTGGCGCCGGTGTTTCCGCCCATGCAGCGCTGCTTCAAGTGCCACGAGCACCAGCAGCAGTGGGACCAGGCCAAGTGCTCGGCATGCCACGAGCTCAAGGCCATGTCGCAGGTGATGCCGCAGAGCTTCCTGCCCCACAATCAGGGTTGGATGCGGCACCACGGGACCTACGCACGCCAGAAGCGCCAGATGTGCGCGCAGTGCCACAGCCAGAACCAGTGCAACGACTGCCACGACGTGACGCAGAACCTCAAGATCGAGGATCGCCAACCCGACGCGATCGAGCGCAGGTTCGTCCACCGCGGCAACTGGCTGAGCGTGCATCCGATCGAGGCAAGGTCGCAGCCGCGCAAGTGTCTCAGCTGCCACACGGAGCGGAGCTGCGACGGCTGCCACGTCCGACACGGGGTGAGCGGTAACGCGGTCCTCGGCGCCAATCCGCACCCGCGCGGCTGGGTTGGCGGCGACCCCAATGACCCGAACTTCCACGGCAAGGCCGCGCGCCGCGACATCCTCACGTGCGCCGGCTGTCACGACCAGGGCCCCGCCACCAACTGCATCCGCTGCCACAAGGTGGGCGGCGTCGGTGGCAACCCGCATCCCCACGGTTGGAAGAGCTCGCGCTCGGACAACGCCTCGATGTGCAGGTACTGCCATGGCGGGTAGATTGCAGAGACTCGCGCTCGCAGCCTGTGTGGCGCTTTCCGGCGCCGCCGCGGCATTCCTTCCCGGGTGCCTGTCGCGCTTCCAGAAGGACGAGACGCCTTCCTACCGGCAGTGCACCGCCTGCCACGGCAACGCCTCGCGCGCCGGTACCAACCTGCAGAAGGCCGCCCCGCCCTACGACCTGAACGGCAACACGACCAGCGAGTATCCGGGAGTCGGGGCGCACATGCGTCACCTGTACGCCACGTCGACCCACGCCGCCGTCGCCTGCAACCAGTGCCACGTCGTACCGAAGACCGTCGACGCACCCGGCCACGCCGACACCAAGCGCCCGGCGGAGATCACGTTCGGCTCGCTGGCGAGCGCAGACAAGCACGCGCCCCGGTACGACGCTGCAATGCGCAGCTGCACCGACACCTACTGCCACCGCGACGCCAATCCGGTGTGGACGCATCCGCGGAGCGAAGCGGAGACCTGCGGCACCTGCCATTCAATCCCGCCGCCCAAGCCCCATCCGCAGGCGCTGACCAACGAGTGCGGCGTCTGTCACAGCATGGTGGTCGACAAGAACCTGGCCTTCGTCGCTCCGGAGCGGCACATCGACGGCCAGGTCGAGAAGCGGACGCCCAAGTGCGACGAGTGCCACGGCGATCCGAAGAACAACAACTTCGCCCCGCCGAACGACACCCACGGCAACACGTCGCCTACCGCGCCCGGCGTGGGCGCGCACCAGATCCACCTGGCTGGCGGCTCCTTCAGCCGGCCGCTCGAGTGCAAGGAATGCCACCACGTGCCGACCGACGTGCTGGATCCGCTGCACATCGACGGCGCCCAGCCGGCGGAGGTCATCTTCACGGGGGTGGCCAGGACCCAGGGTCGCGATCCGGCGTTCGACGCCGCGTCGCTCACCTGCGGAAACACCTGGTGCCACTCGCCGGAGCCCAACACGAGCAAGGCGTCGCCGGTGTGGAACTCCAATCCGGACAAGCCCCTGCCCTGCAACGGCTGCCACGGAACGCCGCCGGCGCCGCCGCATCCGCAGATGACCAACTGCGCGTTTTGCCACGGCGCGGTGGTGAACGCGGACAACAAGTCCATCAAGAATCGCTCGCTGCACGTGAACGGCCAGATCGACGTGGTGCTGCCCACGGCCTGCAACTCCTGCCACGGCAGCGCCAACAATCCCGCACCGCCGAAGGACCTGGCAGGTGACACGGCCACGACCGCGATGGGCGTCGGAGCGCACCAGATCCACCTCGCCGGCAGCAACTGGGCGCGCGCGGTCACGTGCGACGAGTGCCACGTCGTGCCCAAGAACGTCACGGATCCGGGTCACTTCGATTCGGCGCTGCCGGCCGAGCTGACGTTCTCCGGCGCGGCCGTGGCGTTCGGCGCACAGCCGGCCATCGACCCGAAGACGGGCACCTGCAGTAACGTGTTCTGTCACGGCGACAGCTGGGTGGGCACCCACCAGTCCGGCGGCACGCACACCAAACCGGTGTGGAACCAGGTCGACGGCACCCAGGCCACGTGCGGCAGTTGCCACGCGCTGCCGCCGCCGCCGCCGCACCCGGTGTTGACCAGCAGCCAGACGTGCAACGACTGCCACAAGGACGTCGCGCCCGACCTCACGTTCATCCGCCCCGACCTGCACGTCGACGGCGACGTGACGTTCTTCCTGCCGCCGTAGGAACGCCGCGCGGGTCCTGGCAGCCACTCCACGTCGCGGATACGTCACGCTCGCGCCGCTTTGTCGCGCCCTGCTGCGTCGCACTGACGGGGACCGGGGCAGGGACCGGGGCCGCGACCGGGACCGCGACCGGGGCCGCGACCGGGGCCGGGGCCGCGACCGGGGCCGCGACCGGGACCGGGGCCGCGACCGCGACCGCGACCGCGACCGCGTCCGATGACCGCGACCGGGACCGCGACCGCGTCCGATGACCGCGACCGGGGCCGCGACCGCGACCGCGACCGCGACCGGGACCGGGACCGCGACCGCGACCGATGACCGTGACGGCGACCGACCGCCGACGGCTCGCATCGCTTCGCTCGCTTGGACGGTTGACGGCTCGCATCGCTTCGCTCGCTTGGACGGTTGACGGCTCGCATCGCTTCGCTCGCTTGGACGGTTGACGGCTCGCATCGCTTCGCTCGCTTGGACGGTTGACGGCTCGCATCGCTTCGCTCGCTTGGACGGTTGACGGCTCGCATCGCTTCGCTCGCTTGGACGGTTGACGGCTCGCATCGCTTCGCTCGCTTGGACGGGAGGCGGACGGAGATAGGCAAGCCCGCGCCAGGCTTCGCCTGGCACTTCGGCTTGCCAAGGCGTTGCACGATCCCGGACCCGGATCCGGTCGCCGACGCGGACACGGTCGCCGACACGGCCTCGAACACGGTTTTCCTTTCGCCCGCCGGGCGGGCGGGTCTCGCGACCCGCCCGGCGGGCGAAAGGAAGGAACACATGCTCGAAGTCGAACACGTCGCTCTGGAAGTCATTGGTGCCTTGCGTCCGCTCATGCCGCGCATTGCGCGGCACGACCGCGCGCTGGACACGCAGCTGCGCAGAGCGGCCAGCAGCATGGTGCTCAATGTGTGCGAGGCGCACCACTCGGATCCCGGCAATCGCAGGGCGCGCTTCCACTCGGCGGCGGGCTCCGCCAACGAGTCGCGGGGCGCGCTGCGTGTGGCCGTTGCGTGGGGCTATGTCACCGGCGCGCAGGCCGAGCCCGTGCTGGCGCTCCTCGATCGCGTCGTGGCCATGCTCTGGAAGCTCACGCACTGACGCTCAGCGCACCAGGCGCGTGAGCATCGCGTTGAGGCGCTGTCCGAGCGCGAGCACGCCCGGCAGCGCCTCGCGCCGCGCGTCGCCCGCCGCGACGGCGATCTCCACCGCCGCGACTGCTTCCACCACCTCCCCCCGCGCGATCGCGAACGCGCGGGCCTTGTCCGCGCGAGTGACGCGTCCTGCGCCTTCGGCGCAGTTCAGGCACACGCTCTTTGCCGAGCGCACGGCTTCGTCGCGCAATTTCCGATCGCGCACGTCGGCGGACTTTACCGCCGCGAGCACTTCGAGAGCGAGGCCGTAGGCGTGCAGCCGATGATGGGGCATGAGGGATGGGTTCTTGCTGTCCATGTCGTTCCTTCCTTCCTTCCTCCTTCACCCCAGAAGGAGGAAGGAAGGAAGGAACGACATGGAGACGAACAAAAGACCGCGACCGCGACCGTGACCGGGACCGGGACCGGGACCGGGACCGTGACCGTGACCGTGACCGTGACCGCGACCGCGACCGTGACCGCGACCGTGACCGGGACCGTGACCGCGACCGCGACCGCGACCGGGGCCGCGACCGCGACCGCGACCGGGGCCGCGACCGCGACCGGGGCCGCGACCGGGGCCGCGACCGCGACCGCGACCGGGACCGAAGACCGGGACCGAGGACCGCGATCGCGGCCGCGACTGCGGCCGGAGTTGTTCAGTGCGCGGCTTGGACGCCTTTCAATGGAGTATCGCGTAGAAGATCGCGACTGCGAGGAGCAGGCCGATGACGATGGCGGCCCAGCCGAAGGGGTTGATGATGATCTTCCAGCGCGGCCATTCGCCCTCGGCGACGGTGTCGTCGAGCTCGCCTTCCTTCTCCATGCGCTCGTAGAGCGCGGCGCGCTCGTGGCGGAGCTCTTCTTCCGTGATGTGGCCCGAGAACATCACCGGGTCGTACGGGAACTTCTGCGGGCGGAAGTGGCTGTTGAAGAAGTGGAAGACGAAGATGAAGCCCGCCGCCAGCAGCGCCTCGTCGCTGTGGATGACGTGGGCCACATTGATCACCCAGCCGGGCAACACGTGGGTGAACACGGTCGGGAACCACAGGACGAGACCGGACGCGCCGATCATCGCAACGCCCCAGAAGACCGCCATGTAGTCGAACTTCTCCCAGTACGTGAAGCGGTCGAACTTCGGCTTTTCGCCCAGCCCGACGAACCACTTCATGTGCCAGTAGACGTCCTTCACGTCCTGCCAGCGCGGGAAGGGCGAGTCGGGGCCGAACGCGAGCTTCAGCAAGCGTCGCCAGCTGATGTGGCCCTTGTCGGTCAGGTACTTGTCGCGGTGGCGGCGCGCGAGCGTGACCAGACTGAGCAGATGCAGCACGAAGTAGCCGATGGTGATGATGGCCGCGAAGCGATGCACGCTCCCCGCCACGGACGCCCCGCCCATCAGACGGAAGAATTCGCGTGCCCACGGCGTCGTGTGGTAGCGGAGCGGCATGCCCGTCGCCACGAGCGTCAAGAAGCTCGTGAACACCAGGAAATGCACGAAGCGATCGACCGGTCTAAAGCGCTGGTAGAGCCGTGCACCCTTTTCTTCGCGCGCCCGCCGCTTTTCTTCGCGGAACCCCTCGCGATCGCGCGAGCGGGCGATCAGCGTCCGGATGAACCAGAGCAGCGTGTGCAGGCCGAAGAAGCCGAACACGCCGAGCAGCAGCGCCGTCATGAAGACGTACACCCAGTGGATAACCGGGTAGTGCACGCCGTCGCTCGGGTCGGCGTGCGCCATGTACCCGGCAAACTTCGCAGGCGCGCCCGCGTGGCACTTGCGGCAGGTGTCGATGCGGTTCTTCGCCGACAGCGTGGACGCGGGATTGGACGACGGCAGGATGTCGTGCTGGCCGTGGCAGTCGTAGCACGACGCGACCGCTACCGCGCCCAGGGAGTGCGCCTGCCCGTGGTAGGTGTCCATGTAGCGCTTGAGCCGGTCTTCGTGACAGCTGCCGCAGATCTTGTCGCTGGCGAGTTTGAAGTTGGGGCCGGGCATCGCGATGGAGTGCGCCGTGTGGCATGTAGCGCAGGTGGGCGGCGCCCCGCCCTTCTTGACCTCCTTGATGCCAGCGGAGAGCTCCTTCTCGCCGATCTGGCTCTTGGCGGCGGCGCCGAGCTTGATGCCCTTCTTCGCCGCCTCCGCTCTCAGCGCCTGGCCGTGAATGCCTTCCAGATACTTGACCCGCGGCTCGGTGTGGCAGCGACCGCAGGTGCTGTCGATGTTGTAGCGGTTGACGGTGGATCGCGGATCGCTGGCCTTGTAGATGTCGTGCGCCTTGCCGTGGCAGTCCGCGCACGAAGGCGCGACCACGAGCCCCTGCACGACCAGCGCCTGGCCGTGGATACTCTCGAAGTAGCGCCGCCCGGCGAAGGGCTCCTTGATCCCCAGTTGCTTGGCGAGCTTGGGATTGGCGTGGCATTGGCCGCAGGTGAGCGGCGTGTTGCGCGGCGAGACGCGCGAACGCATGTCGCTTGCGGGGCGTACGTCGTGCGCTCCATGGCAGTTGTCACAGGTCGCAGCGCGGTGGTTGCCGTTCTCGCGCGCCTGGCCGTGGACGCTCTTCAGGTAGGCCTGCGTCTCCCGCTCGTGGCAGGAACCGGCGCAGTGGGCCTTGCCCGGCTTGCTGCCCTGTGTCGGCGCGTGGCAATCGGAACAGTCGAGCTTCGAGTGGACCGAAGTCTTCAGCGCTTCCCGCACCTTTGCGGGGTTTTCCACGGGCGGCGCCGGAGCGAGCACCGGTATCCTGACGGTCTTCTCCTCGGTCTGGCGCTCGGCTCCCTGGAACCGGCCGCATCCCGCGACCAGGGCAATGCCCGACAGAACCAGACAACCCAGTGACAGGATTCGATTCGTTTTCATTTCCTGCCTCGTTCCCCCCAACGGATCCATTCACTTCTCGTGACAGTCCTTGCACTCCCGCGCCGGCCGCTTCCCCGAGGCGTGGCACTGGTAGCACATGACCTTGTCGTGACCTTTGATGTCCAGGTGCTCCTTCGGCATCTTCCACGGGTGCCACTCGGGGAAAGGATCGGCCGGGGGTTGCCCGAGCGGCGTCACCTTGCCGCGCTCGGGCATGGTGTGGCACGTCGTGGCGCAATCGTTCGGCAGCACCTTGCCGCTCTTCGTCACGTGCTTGCCATCATGACAACGGAAGCATCCCGGCCAGTCGCGGTGACCCAGGTTCACCGGATACGAGCGCCAGTCGACCTTCATCTTCGGGAAGACGCCGTGGTCGTAGATCGAGATCACCACGTCGATGGTGTGGTCGATGTCCTTCTTCCGCTGCTGCAGGATCTTCGGATACCTGTCGGCGTAGAAGCCCTTGATGTAGGAGCGGATGCCCGCGTGCGCGTCCGCCGTGCCGTCGTATTTGCGCCAGACCGAGTCGACCGCGACCTTCTTGATCCAGGGCAAGTCGGTCGGGATCTGGCCTCTCAGTAGAGCCTGGTCCACGCGGTAGTCGGGGTTCTTGAAGTCGTGCGCCGGGCGGTTGTGGCAGTCCATGCAGTCCATCACGTGGCGGGGCAGCTTCGCGATCGCGCCGGCGGACAGCTTGGTGTCCTTCTCCACGTACACCTCTTCCTTGCCGTTGGCGTGACGGACCTTCACCCAGGGAATGTTCTGCAGCTTCTTGTCGCTCGCCGCGAAGGTGATCGTGTTGTTGACGACCATGTGCCAGTGAATGCCCTGGCTCTTGCCGTGCGCCGGGTTTCCGCCGCCTATTTTCAGGTTCAGCGAGATCTGCTCGGCATCGTTGGTCTCGTTGTAGCGGTAGTGCGGCAACTGCAGGAGCGCCGCGCCCGAGAACTTCTCCGGCCAATGGCAGCGTTCACACGTCTCCCGCGCCGGGCGCAGGTGTGCGACCGGCGTGGGGATCGGCGTGTCGTAGCTGTGCGTTACCACCGCGACCAGCTGGCGCGCGCCGGAGAGCTTCGACTGGACGTACCAGCTCGCGCCTTCGCCCACGTGACACGCCACGCACGGCACGCGGGCGTGCGGCGAGTCCTGGTAGGCCGTGAATTCCGGCTGCATCTGCGTGTGGCACACCTGGCCGCAGAAGCTCACCGACTCCGTGTAGTGGAACCCCTGGTAGCTGGCCCAGACCAGCAGCGTGGAGATGACCGTGCCGCCGACCACCAGGTACAGGAAGATCCTGCGCTGCCTGGTGTCGTTCAGGTCGATGCGCGGATAGGGCAGGAATCTGAGCGCCTCGGCGCGCCGGCGGCGCCCGGCTTCCCAGCGCATGCCGATCAGGATCGTCACCACGCCCGCCAGCACGAACGTCGGGAAGATGATGTACGTGAAGATACCGACGTACGGGTTGCTGCCGCCGCTGGTGACGTGTGCCAGGAGCGAGAGCAGGATCAGGATTGCGCCCAGGACGACGATCAGCGCGCCGATGTGACTGACGAGGTTGTAGTAGAGGGGCCGCTGCCGCCCCTCACGGTCGTCACCTCCGCCGTCGCCTTCGTCGCCGCCGTCGCCGGGCTCTCCAGACTCCGGTTCCGCTCCCTCGCCCTGTGCTTCCTCGTCTTCAGGCGTGAGCTCTGCTTCGTCGCCTTCGTCGCTTCCGGGCGTCGGTTCCGTTTCCTCGCCGCCGTCGCTCACCGGCGTCGGTTCCGTTTCCTCGCCCTCTGGCGAGTCGGTCGGCGGGGCGGTGGGCTCGTCTTCGGTCGTCATCTTCCGGTTCCTTCTCGCATTCGGCTACGGGTACTGGCCTCCCCTAGTGCTTGACGAAGAGGTGACAGCTGGCGCAGTTCTGCGCGTTCGGGAAGTGGCTTGCCTTGTTGGTGTGGCACTTCAGGCAGTCGCTGCGCGTGGGCATCTTGCGGGCGTGCGTCGCGTGGCAGTCCGTGCACTTGGTCTTGCCCGCGTGGATCTGGTGCGCGGCCTGCAACGACTTGTGACACGACGTGCAGGTCGGCTTCGCGAAACCGTGCGGCTTGTGGCACGAGCCGCACACCGAGTGCGTCGGCCCTCGACCCCGTACCGCCTGGACCTCGGACGCGTGACACTTGTTGCAGGCGCTCCAGAGGTTCGTCGGAAGCGGCTGGTGCACGTCGTGGCAGCCGTTGCACGTGTGCCGCGTCGGCTTGACCTGGCTCGCCTGCTTCTGGTGGCACTGGCTGCACGCCTTGGGGTGCGTCGGATCGTGGTGGCTGTGGCAGTTCTGGCAGTTTGGATGGGCCGTCTTCGGCCACGTCGCCACGCCCTGCGCCTTGGCCTGGTGGCAGGTGCCACACACCGGCGCCTCGAGCTTCGGGCCGTGAGCCGCCTGGTGGCAGGTCTGGCACTTCGAGTGCTTGCCGGCCGGACTGATGTTCTTGTGGCAGTTCTGGCACGACGCGGCCTTGCCGAGCGGCGGGCCGTGCGGCTGGTGACACTTCGTGCAGGCGTCGGTGTGGGGACCGGTCTTCGGATTGTTGTGGCAGGTCGAGCATGCCTTGACGCTGGCCGCGAAGCGGTGCGGCTTGTGACAGCTCACGCAGAGCTGGTGCTTGGGAGGCTTGGCGGTAGCGACCAGCTGCACCTTGTCCGAGTGACAGGTCTTGCAGGCCATGAGCGCGGTCAGCGGAGCATGCGGGGCATGGCACGTCCTGCAACCCGCACGATGGCGCGGCGCGGAGCTGGCAAGCTCGGCCACCTTCTGCTCGTGACAGTTGTCGCACTTCTTGACGTGCTCCTTGTCTTCGTGCGGATCGTGACAGGTCGTGCAGGCAGGGTGCGGCTGGGCGTGCTTGGTCTTGTGGCAGGTGACGCAGAAGGTCTTGGGCGCCTCCGCCTCGTGCGGCTTGTGACAGTTCTCGCAGTCGTTGTGCTTCTGGGCGTTCCATGACGCGAGCACGAGCGCCTTGTCGGCGTGACAGTCCCGGCAGCCGCTCACGTTGGCCTGGAACGTGTGCGCCTTGTGGCACTGGGAGCAGCGCTTGTGCTTGGAGGCCAGCATGCCGTGCTCGGCCTTGTCCTTGTGGCAGTTCATGCACGCCGTCACCAGCGAGGTCCGCGGGCCATGCGGCTTGTGGCACGTGGTGCACGAGAACCGGTCGGGCATCTTCGTGTTGTGGAACTCCGTCGTGACCTTCGCGTGGCACAGCGTGCAGTCCTGTCCGCGATAGCGCTTGGCGCGCGCCTCGTCGTGCGGCTGATGGCAGACTGCGCAGGTCTGCAGGTTGCCGTGGATCATCGTCGGCAGGATCGAATCGGCCTTGACGTACTCGGCAAAGCGCGAGGCGCTCGTTGTTTTCGTACCGCCGTGGCAACGCTGGCAGCTCTGCGCCGGCGTCTGCGCGCCGCCCTCCACCCGCGCCAGGTAGTTGTGACACGACAGGCAGGACACCGGCGAGCCCAGGAAGGCCGTCGCGTGCTCGCCGAAGACGTGCACGTTCTTGTGACAGCCCGCGCAGGCTTCGGGTCGCGGCGTGGTCCGGTGGTCTTTCCAGGTGTGGCAGGACGAGCACGCAAGCGGCTTGTCGGCCTTGATCACGTGGTCGATGTGACCGTTCGTCGTGGAGATGTTCCACTGCTTCTTCTGGCTGCCGGTGTGGCAGCTCCGGCAGCGGCCCGGGTCGACCTTGCCGTGCGGCGTGGTCCGGCTGCTCGAGATGAGCCCCAGCGCCCACTGATGTAGATTCTGGCCGACGCGGTTTTCGTGACACGCAGTGCAGGGCAGGCTCTTGTGCACGCTCGCCTGGAGCTGGTGCACGTCCTTCGTGTGGCACGACCCGCAGAACTGTGGCTGCGCCACGTGCTTCTCCGCGCGGTCCAACCCCGCCAGCGCCGCGACGACGACGAACAGGATCCCGACCTGCCACCATAGCCAGCGGCGCGACCACCACGGGCGACGAGGAGGCGTGGAAGGCGACGCGGGCGCGGCTTCATCTTCTTCATGAGGATTGGGGCCGTCGTCGCTCAAGGTTCACCCTATGCAGCTCTTGGGAGGCCTGCTCTACCCGAACCATCGCCCGTGATAGCCGGACGGATACTCCAAACGCAAGATATGCGATCCCACGTATTCTCGGTAGCGTGCAACCAATGCGCGGGGTCAACCCGCACGCCCGGCAAGACGTTCGCTGTCGGTCCGCAGCGCGCCGCTCGTTGCGGACTGTCAATTTGAACCGTGTGGAATCTGGAAGGCACCCAAGCAAGCCCCGTGCCTCCGGCCGACGCAAGGTGTCATGGCAAGCGCGCGCGATTCCCGCAAGTTTGCGAACGGTCGAAACCTTCACGGCGCAATTCTTGCTAGGTTGGCGATCCGACGTGCAGAAGCTGCTGTCCAGACGGCCCGTGGCGCAGCAACGCCGGCGCGCCCCGCGCACGCTCCGTCGGCGAACCTGACGACCCTCGCAACTCACGCGCGTATTGTCTCGGCGCGGGACGCGCGCCGTGCCTGGGCGTCCCATCATCGTCGGCGCGAGGCGAAGCCGGTGCGGACCAGCTCGCGCCCTCGGGAACTTCCAAAACGGCGGCCCCGCGAGCAATGACGACCGTCGCTCGTCGCCGAAAGGCCCGGCGCGCTCGCCTATTGGCCGGGATTGACTGGCGTCATGATTTGGCTGGGCGATGGATCCCGTGGGCGTATATTGTCCTGTTCAGTGGATCGCCCGATGCAAGTCGACGCGCAGCCCCCGGCAGCTCAACCGCGGCTGCCCGGTGCCAACCTGTCGCGGGCGATCACGCTGGGCGCACTGACGATCGTCCTCTGCTACAGCGCGGGCGAGCTCATCGAGCAGACACTGTTGTCCCACATGTCGATGGGGACGGTTCACCTCGAGCACATGGTCCGCGGCATCGTCTCGTCGGTGCTCACGGCGCTGGTCGTCGGCTGGTCGCTGCTTCGCGGCTCGCCGCCGCTCCTGGCGCCGGCACCCGCGGCCCCTGTCGCCGAGAAGTCCGCGGCGCGGGAGATCGCGCGTGTGGCCCACTACGCGCGCTGGCTTATCCAGATGCGATGGCTCGTCGTCGTGGTGGCGACCGCTCTCGTGGTCATCGCCGTTCGCGTGATGGGTCTGCTCCCGCAGGCATCGTGGACGCCGCTGGTGCTGACGCTCACGCTCCTGGCCGCAACCAACGTGCTCTATACGGTGCTCGCCGGCCTGCGACAGCGCCACTATCTCGAGCTGCAGATCAGCTCGGATCTACTTCTACTGACGCTCCTGCTGCATTTCTCGGGCGGCATCGAGAATCCGCTGTGGATGATCGCGATGTTCCACGTCGTGATCGCAGGAGTACTGCTCGAGCCGAAGCGGTGCTACGCGGTGGCGGCCCTGGCGTCGGTTCTGCTCGCGATAATGGGCTGGGGCGAATACACCCATCTGATCAATCACTACGGCCTCGCGCTGTTCCCGCATGGGACCGATTCCGAGATCCACGCGTCGTTCGATCTGCTCTACGTCAGCAGCTGGAACGCGCTCCAGGCGGTCATGCTGGGTCTGATCGGGTACTTCATCACCACGCTGGCGGAGCGCGCCCGCAACAACGAGCTCCGCCTGGAAGCCATGGCAGATCGCGCACTGGGAGAACGCCAGCTGCTCGAACAGGCGCTCGCCACAACGGGAACCGGTCTGCGCGTCTGCAATGCGGAGCTCGAGCCCGAGTGGTTGAACAGCCGCTGGCACGAGTGGTTCCAGCCCGGTTGCTGTCTAGATGACTCGAAGCTGCCTGTCCCTGCGCGCGAAACGCTGGAAGACGGGCAGACGCGCGTCACCGAGATACGCATGCAGAAGGTGAGCGACGCCCGCGATGACGAACACGTCTACCAGCTGACAACGGCCCCGGTCGTCGACGCCGAGGGGAAGATCACGCAGGTCGCGGAGCTTGCACAGGACGTCACCGAACAGAAGCGCGCCCAGGCGCAGCTCTTGACGGCCGGCAAGATGGCCGCGGTAGGGCGCCTCGCCGGGCAGGTCGCGCACGAGGTCAACAATCCGATTGCGATCATCAGTGGAAAAGCCCGGCTCCTGCTCTCGGGCCACCGCGAGGAGATGTCGCCCAAGGTCGCCGGAGAGGTCAAGAAGATCGTGGCGCTGTCCGACAGGGTTGCGGATATCGCGCGGGGCCTCCTCTCCTACGGCCGGCCTTCGCCAGCGGCCCGGAGCCCGGTCGACATCTGCGGCGTGGCCCGCAAGACGCTCGCCATGGTGGAGCAGCGCGCGCTGGCCGCAGGCGTAGAGCTCGAGGACCGGCTCGGCTCCTCGCCCATGCGCGTGCTTGCCAACGCCCGCGAGCTGGAGCAGGTGTTCCTGAATCTGCTGCTCAACGCGCTGGATGCGGTCAAGGAGGGTGGAACGGTCAGCGCGACGGCAGCGGCCAGTGAGCTCCCGGACGGCTCACCGGCGGTGGCTGTCGCCATTGCCGACAGCGGCGGCGGCATTCCCGAGCAGCTGCTCGCCCGCATCTGGGAGCCGTTCTTCTCCACCAAGAGCGACGATCAGGGCACGGGCCTGGGTCTCGCGATCTGCCAGGGTCTGGTCCAGGGTCACGGCGGCGACATCGTTGCGGAGAGCCCAGCCGGCGCCGGAGCAATATTCACGGTCCGCCTGCCGTTGATGGCGGCGGACGCGGAGCACGGATGATCTTGCGGGTGCTGGTAGTCGACGACGAGGAAGGCATGCTCGAGGTGTGCGGCGATACGCTCGCGCGCCTGCCGGACGTCGAAGTGGTTCTCGAGCAGCGCAGCGTGCGGGCGGCCGCGCTTCTTGGACAGGAATCTTTCGACCTGCTCATCACCGATGTGCGCATGCCCGGCATGGATGGCGTGGAGCTTCTGCGCATGGCCAGGGAAAAGGACCCGTCGCTGCCCGCCTTGATGCTGACCGCCTATCCGACGGTCGATACAGCCGTCGAAGCGATGAAGCTGGGAGCTGCCGACTACATCGAAAAGCCGTTCCACCCGGAGGAATTGCTCTCGCTTGCCAAGCGGTTGATCGAAGAACGGCGGCTGCGCGAAGAGAACCAGCTGCTCTCGCGCCAGATCGAGCGAGGACACCAGTTCGACGAGATCGTCGGGCGCAGCGCCTCGATGCAGAAGGTCTTCGAGCTGATCCAGCGCGTCGCGGCGACCGATGCGGACGTGCTGATTCTGGGCGAGACGGGAACCGGCAAGGAGCTCGTCGCGCGCAGCCTGCATGGCCGGAGCCAGCGCGAGAAGCAGCGCTTCGTGCCGGTGGATTGCGGGGCTATCCCCGACAATCTGCTCGAGTCCGAGCTCTTCGGCCACGAGCGCGGCGCTTTTACCGGCGCCGATGCGCGAAGCCTGGGGCTGCTCGAGTACGCCAGCCGCGGCACGTTCTTCCTCGACGAGGTCGCGGAGCTGCCGCCCCGGCTCCAGTCAAAGCTCCTGCGCGTGCTGCAGGAGCGGAAGGTGCGCCGCGTAGGCGGCAAGGACGAGATCGACGTCGATGTGCGCGTGATCGCCGCCACCAGCCGCGATCTGGACGAGGAGATGCGCGAGCATCGCTTCCGGGAGGACCTCTACTACCGCATCAACGTCGCGCGCATCGAGCTGCCGCCGCTCCGGCAACGCACCGACGACATCCCGCTTCTGGTGACCCATTTCATCCAGCGAGACGCCGAACAGATGGGCAAGCCAGGCATCGACATCGACAGCGAGGCTCTGGAGATCCTCTGCCGCTATTCCTGGCCGGGCAACGTCCGCGAGCTGTCGAACGTGCTCCGGCGTGCTCTCACCATGGCGCGCGGCGACAGCGTCCGTCCGGACGACCTCCCCGACGCCGTCGTGGCGCAGGCGGGCGCCCCGCCCAGCTCCGCATCCGGAGGCAGCTCCGGCAGCTTCTTCGACCAGCGCGCCGAGCGCGTCGACGCCTTCGAGCGCGAGTACCTGACGGGTCTGCTCCTGCGCACCAACGGCGATGTGAACCAAGCCGCCGCGGATGCACAGCTCCCGCGCGGCACGCTGTACCGGCTCCTGAAGAAATACGGCCTGACGCCGGCGGATTTCCGCCGCTGAGTCCGCCGTTTGACGCCGGTCACATCGATGTGACCGCGTCTCGTCAACGTGACCGCAGATTTGCGCACATCATGCGTCGCGGTGATCCAGCGCATGTTTTCGACGCAATGAACGCGCCGGGAAATCCGCCAACGCGCACCAGCTGCGTCGATGGTCCGATTTGGCCTCCGCGGTCTGCAAGGGCTGCGCGGATCTCCGCTGGCACGAGCGCTGCACTGGGGCTCGCGAGGCCACTGGCTGCTCCAAAAGACCAGGTGCACACTGAAATGACATATCTCAATTCCCCCCATTCTCCCCGGCTCGTCTCTCGAGCCTTCAGTACGTGTCTCGCCGGCTTGGTCGCGGCGCTCTGCGCGTACTTCGGCGGCATCAAGACAGCGCACGCCGTTCCCTCCTTCGCCCGCAAGTACAAGACCAGCTGCGTCACGTGCCACACGGTCTTCCCGAAGCTCAATCCCTTCGGAGAAGCCTTCCGCCGCAACGGCTACCGCTTCCCGAGCAAGGACGGCAGCGTGGATAGCGACAACGTGCAGGCCGAGATGCTCGCGCTCGGGCAGGACGAATACAAGAAGCTGTTCCCGGACTCGGTCTGGCCGGACTCGATCACGCAGGCCGTCCCGCTGTCGATATTCGTGAACGCGAATGTCGCGATGAACCTGCCCAATTCCGCCGCCCATGACAATGCCGGCAACACCTTCGCCTGGAACGACTTCGTGGGCGAAGCCGCCATCTTCGCGGCCGGCGCGTTCAATGACAAGCTCACCTATTTCGTCGAGCTCAGTGCGGCAGACGGTGGAATCGGCGTCGAGCGCGGCTACCTCCTGTGGAGCGACATCGTCGGCCCGCGACACGCCGTCAACCTAAACATCGGACGCATCGCGCCCACGCTGACCAGCTTTGCTCTGCACAGCACCTACGTCGGCGACACCATGCTGCCCGCCGAGAATATCGGGCTGCTCTACAACGACTCGTTCCCGGAAGACCCGATGACCGTAGCGTTCGGGCATCCCGACGGCATCGAAGTCAACGGCGTCGTCGCGCACCGCATCGACTACTCGGTCGGCTGGGTCGCATCCACGGTGGCCGAGGGCATGGACTTTGCGAATCCCAATTCCGAGGACGCCTACGCGCACATCGGTTTCAAGCTGGGCGGCATGTCGCTCGACGGCGAAGGCGGCTGCGGCGCGCAGGTAGCCGACCCAAAGGCCCCCTGGTCGGAAATGTCCACCACGATCGACGTGTTCGGCTACCACGGGCTGGCCAGAATCAACGCCAATACCGACCCCAACGGTCCGAACCCGAAGGACGATTCGCTGAACGCCATCGGTGGTGCCGCGAACTTCCAGATCGGTTCGCTCGGGTTGATCACCGGGCTGGTCTACGAACACCACAGCAAGCCGTACCCCGGCGACCCCGGCGATCCGACGGCCGCGCCGCCCGTGGCGCCCACCCCGAACAACGATTCTGCCAACGGGATCATGCAGTTCAACGAGCTGAGCTACGTGGTTTTCCCGTGGTTCGTTCCGACGATCCGCGCCGAGTACACCCGCGTCAATCTCGACACCGGCGGCCACGCCGCTCTGCTCCGGCTCCAGCCGGGCATTGCCATGCTGGTCCGTCCCAACATCAAGACTGTCGTTTCGGGCGACATCGAGCACACCGAAGGCGCGTCGACCGCCAGCGGTGACTGGGGAGGCGCCGGCGGTGCCATCGCCCCAGGCCAGAACAAGACCGAGGCCGAACAGATCCTCGTGAATCTTGCATACGCATTCTGATCTGCGGAAAGAACAAGGAGCAAACGAGATGAACCGCAAGAATCTGACCGGAATCGCCGCGGCGATTGCATTCGCGGGTATCCTGCCCGCGTGCGGTTGCCCCATGGCCGAAGGTGCGGCAAACAGCCCCGCGACGGCCAACGCGGCGCCGGACGAGAACGCAGCTGGTCCCACGGCGGCTGATACCTCCGCGGCCGCAACCGCACCGACAGCGGCAGCAGCCCCTGGCACAACGGCAGCAGCGCCAGGTACACCAGGAGCGAGTGCCGGCGCGGCGCCCGCAGCGCCGCCCGGCGCCGCCGCTGCAGCCAACGGCGGCGCGGCTGCAGCCGCACCGGCAGCAGCGGCGGCCGCACCGGCTGCCGGCACCGGCACCATCTCCGGCCAGGTCACGGCGATGCCCGCCAAGTTGGGCAAGCACATCGTCGTGTGGCTGGACGGCGGCGGACTGCCAGCGAAGCCCGTGACCACCGAGATCGATCAGAAGAACATGAAGTTCCTGCCGCTCCTGACTGCGATCCCGGCCGGCGGCAAGGTCATCTTCCGCAACAGCGATCCCTTCCCGCACAACGTCTTCAGCTCGGACGGCGACAAGTTCAATCTGGGCATGATGCCCGCGAACGCCGCTCGCATCCACGTGTTCAAGAAGCCCGGAGCGTACACACTGCTCTGCCAGATCCACCCGGGAATGATCGCGTACGTCTACGTTGTTCCGTCGAAGTTCTACGCGGTGGCCGACAACAAGGGTGACTACACCATCAAGGACGTCCCGAACGGCAGCTACAAGCTGTCGGCATGGGCTCCGAAACTCGCCGTGTCGACGACCAACGTCACGGTTTCAGGCGGGACGGCCACCGCGTCCCTCCAACTGCACCGAGGAAATTGAAATGCGACACGTTATCCTGGTAGCTGCCCTCGCCCTGGCCTTTGCGCCGGGCTGCACCAAGAAGACCCACGCTTCACCGCGCAAGGGCAACACACCCACAACGCAGAAGGCCGCGACCCCCACGCCGACGCCGGCACCGAAGCCCGCCGCTTCGGCTGCTGCCCCGGCGGCAAGCACAGCGGCAGCCGCGGGACCCGCGGTAGAGCTGAAGCTCGACAGCGTGAAGAACCAGATGAAGTACGACAAGGAGAAGCTCACCGTGAAAACGGGAGCGAAGGTTCATCTGACCTTCCACAACGAGTCCACACTCTCCGTGCTGCCGCACAACTGGGTGCTGGTGAAGGACGGTACCCAGGCGGCCGTCGCTGCAGCTGGCCTCGCGAAGGGCAAGGAAGCCGGCTACATCGACCCCGGACCGGACATCCTGGCTCACACCCCCCTGGCGGAGGCGGGCAAGACCGTGGAGGTAACCTTCACGGCCCCGGCGCCCGGGACCTATCCGTACATCTGCACCGTGCCCGGCCACTACGTGGTCATGCACGGTCAGCTGGTGGTCACGCCCTAGACCCTCGGCGAATCACTGGGAGTCCCCCCGATGATGTGGGAGCTCGCAGTCATCATCCTCGTGGTCGTTGCTGCCCTGCTGACCGCGAAGTACCTCCCAAGGCCTCCAAGCCAGTCGCCCGAGGAGATCCTCAGGGAGCGCTACGCCCGAGGAGAGATCGACGGAGCGGAATACGAGAAGAAAAGACACGACCTCCAGAAGTAGCAGCAATTGCTGGGGTCGAAACAAGTAGCACGAAGGCGCTCATGGTCCCCGGACCGGAGCGCCTTCGTCGTTGATGCGGCCACAGGCGTGGTAGGCTCGCCCGCGCAGACGCAAGGAGGCGAGCGTGAAGATCGTCGTAATCGGGGCTACGGGTACTATCGGGGCGAAGGTCGCCGCGGCGCTGGAGCGCGGGCACGAGGTGCTGCGCGCGTCGCGGAAGGGCGACCTCGAGGTGGACATCGACCGGCCGGAATCGATCAAGGACATGTTCGACAAGGTCGGCAAGGTCGGCGCCATCGTCTCGGCCGCGGGTAACGCGAAGTTCGGCAAGCTCACCGAGCTCGGCGACGCTGACTTCGACTTTTCGCTGAAGAGCAAGCTCATGGGCCAGGTGAACGTGATCCGCCATGGCCTTTCGCACCTCGAACCGAACGGCTCCATCACGGTTACGACCGGCGTGCTCAGCACCCGACCCATGGTGGGCAGCGCGGCCATCAGCCTCGTCAACGGCGGGCTCGAAGCATTCGTGCGGGCGGCCGCGCTGGAAGTCACGGAGGGGATGCGCGTCAACGCCGTCAGCCCGGGCTGGGTCAGTGAAACGCTCGAGGCGATGGGCATGGACCCCTCGGGCGGCACCCCCGCTGCCAAGGTGGCGGAGGTCTACGTGCAGGCGGTCGAGGGCAAGCAGAACGGCGAGATCATCCCGGCGTTCGACCTGGGTTGAGCCCGGAAATGCACGAAGGCGCTCCGGGTCGCAGGACCGGGAGCGCCTTCGCTCGTCTCGGCCCGGGTATCAGGCGCGCTCGATGAGCCCTGCGGCGCCCATGCCGCCGCCGATGCACATCGTGACGATGCCGCGCTTGGCGTCGCGGCGCTCCAGCTCCCTCAGGATCGTCGCGACCAGCTTGGCGCCGGTGCAGCCGAGCGGATGGCCGAGCGCGATGGCGCCGCCGTTCGGGTTCAGCTTCTCGTCCGGGATGCCGAGCTCGCGCTGGACATACACCGACTGCGACGCGAACGCCTCGTTCAGCTCGATCACGTCGATGTCCTTCATCGAAAGACCCGTCTGCTTGAACAGCTTGCGCACTGCCGGGATCGGCCCGATACCCATGATGGTCGGATCCACGCCGATGGTGGTGAAGTGACGTAGATACGCCTTCGGCTTCAGGCCGAGGGATTCCGCCTTCTCCTTGGTCATGACCAGCGCGGCGGCCGCACCGTCGCTGAGCGGCGACGCATTACCGGGCGTGACGCTGCCCTTGAGGGCGAAGCTTGGCTTGAGCTGCGCCAGCGCCTCGAGCGTCGTACCTTCGCGGATTAGCTCGTCCGTCCGGAAGTCGAACCCAGTGTGCTTGCCGTCCACGAAGCGGACGCCCTGTACGGTGACGATCTCGTCCTCGAACCTGCCGGCCTTGCGCGCGGCCGCCGCCTTTTCCTGGCTCCTGAGCGCGAACTCGTCCTGCATCTGGCGGCTGATCTCGAAGCGGTTCGCCACGTTCTCGGCCGTGATGCCCATGGGCGTGTACACGCCGGGGTTCAGCTTCATCAGCTCCGGGCTGGCGCTGATCTTGTTGCCCGTCATGGGCACCATGCTCATCGACTCGACACCGCCGGCGATGACGATCTCGTGCGAGCCGAGCGCGATGGCGCCGGCGGCGAGCGCGATGGCCTGCAGACCGCTCGAACAGAAGCGGTTGATGGTCATGGCGCTGGTTTCCTGCGGCAGTCCGGCGAGAAAGCCCGCCGGGCGCGCGACGTTCAGTCCTTGCTCGCCTTCCGGCATGGCGCAGCCGAGCACCAGGTCCTCGACCATCTCCGGCAAGACCTGCGGCACGCGGGCGAGAAGAGCCTTGATGACCTCGCCCGCGAGCTCGTCGGGGCGCTTCTGTGCGAGCGAGCCCTTGTGGGCCCGGCCGACCGCCGAACGGACGGCTTCTACGATTGCGATATCGACCATGATCTTCTCCCGCTAGTTCCTGAGCGGCTTGTTGTTCATGAGCATGTGCTGCATGCGGTCGAGCGTCTTCTGCTCGCCGCACAGGCTGATGAAGGTCTCGCGTTCCAGATCGAGCATCTGCTGCTCGGTGACGGGCCCGGCCGCGCCGCCCTCGCCGCCGCACAGCACGCGCGCCAGCTTGCGCGCGATGAAGCCGTCGTATTCGGTCGCGTAGCCGCCGGCCACGAGCGTGTCGACCAGCATGCTGATGGTCGCGATGCCGCTCTCGCCAGGCAGCTTGTAGGCTCGCGGCGCCGGCGGGTGATAGCCCGCTTCGGCCATGCCGATGGCGCGCGCCTTGGCTTCGGTCACCAGCCGCGCCTTGTCGAAGCTGATGCCGTCGGTTTTGCGGAAGTAGCCGTAGTGCTGCGCCATCTCCGCGCTGGTCGCCACGTTGGCCATGGCGATGTTCTTGAACACCGCCGCCACCAGCGATTGCACGATGATGTCCGCGCCTTCGGGGATGCCCTCCAGCGCGCGCCACACCAGGTTCAGACAGCCGCCGCCGCCCGGGATGAGCCCGACGCCGACCTCGACCAGACCCGCGTAGGTCTCCGCCGCTGCCTGCACCGCATCGGACGCGAGACACACCTCGAGCCCGCCGCCCACGGCCATGCCGAAAGGCGCTGCCACGACCGGGATGTGCGAGTACTTCATGCGCTGGCCGGCCTGCTGCAGGGCGTTGACCATCTTTTCGAGCTCGGCCCACTGCTTCTGTTGCGCCGCAACAACGACGCCGAACAGGTTCGCGCCCACGCTGAAGTGGTCGCCGCGGTTGGCGATGATCATGGCGCGGAAATCGCGCTCGGCGCGCTCCGTCGCCTCGCCCAGCATGGCGATCACTTCGGGGTCGATGCTGTTGGCCTTGCTCTTGTAGGTGAGCGCGAGCACGCCGTCGCCGATGTCCCAGGCCTCGGCGCCGCTGTTGCTGAGCACGGGGGCGTTGCCCCGGCGCAGCACCGTCAGCGTCGCGGTGCGCGGGTCGGTCTTCTGCTGGACGTACTCGCCCTTTGCCAGCTCGAAGACCTTGCCGTCGGCGTAGAACGCCTTGGCCCCCGAGGCTTTCATCTTCTTGACGCTGTCGGGTACGTCGAGGCCGTCCTTCTCCATGCGCTCGAGCACGCGTTCGAAGCCCATGGCGTCCCAGGTCTCGAACGGACCGAGCTCCCAGTTGTAGCCCCAGCGCATCGCATCATCGATAGCCGTGATGCTGTCGGTGATCTCGCCGATCATGCGCGCCGAGTAGGCGAGCGCGCGCGACGTGATCTTCCACGCGAACTTCCCCGCCGGGCCGTCGTCCTCGAAGAGCTTCTTCACGCGCTCGCGCGGATCCTCGATGCCGCCGATCTCCTTGCACTTGGAGCGGATGGTCGGATCACCGCCGCGCGCGCGGTACTTCTTCTCGTACGGATCGAAGGTCTCGATGCCTTCCTTGGTCTTCTTGTAGAAGCCGGCCCTGGTCTTGTTGCCGAGGAGCTTCTGCTCGACCATGCCGCGGATGTAGTCCGGCAGCTTGAACACCTCGCGCTCGGGATCCTCGGCGAGCGCCTGGTAGCAGTTGTCGGCGACGTGCATCACGGTGTCGAGGCCGACCATATCCGCCGTGCGGTAGCTGGCGCTCTTGGGGTGCGCCATGGGCGGGCCGGTGATGGCGTCCACGTCCTCGGGGGCCAGCTTGTCCTCGAGCATCTGGTGGATACCGACCAGCATGGCGTGCGTGCCGATGCGGTTGCCGACGAAGTTCGGCGTGTCCTTGGCGTGGACGATACCCTTGCCGAGCACGTCCTCGCCAAACTGCTGCACGCGCTGGATGACCGCGGGATCGGTGTCGGGACCCGCCACCAGCTCCAGCAGCTTCATGTAGCGGACCGGGTTGAAGAAATGCATCACGCAGAAGTGCTTCTTGAAGCGCCCGCTGCGGCCTTCGACCATGTTGTGGATGCGCAGACCCGAGGTGTTCGAAGCGACGATGGTGGTCGGCTTGACGACCTTCTCGAGCCGCTCGAACAGCTTCTGCTTGATGTCGAGGCGCTCGACGATCGCCTCGACGATCAGGTCGCACTCGCCCAGCTTGTCGAGGTCGTCCTCCAGGTTGCCGGTGTCGACCAGCGCGGCCCGGCTCTTGTGGAAGAACGCCGCCGGCTTGGCCTTGATCGCATTTTCGAGGCCGCTTTCCGCGAAGCGATTGCGCGCCGAGCGTTGCTTCTTTTCATCGTCGGAGAGATTGGGCGGAACGATATCGAGCAGGAGCACGCCAACGCCCGCGTTGGCGAGGTGCGCCGCAATGCCGCTGCCCATGACGCCCGCTCCGATGACGCCCACGCGCCGAATCGGTTCAGTCATGTCGTGCCTCGTTCATCAGGTGGAAAACCCATTGCCGGACACGCAGAGCCCGGGAGCGGAAACGTTGTTCCGCGCCGCAGAAAACGCAAGCCTGCGGTTGACTGAGGCTGGATGGGGGCATTTCCGTCGCCGGCAGAAGCCGGCGTTGAGCCGCGTTCCGCCACGTGGTAGCGGGTCGGCGTGCGATCGGTGTTGTGGCTCGCCGTCCTCGCCCTGGGCGCCTGCGCTCCCAGGGAACAAGCAGAACCGCCGCCGCCCGTCCCCGCCGGGCCCGCCGCGCCGGCCCCCGCCTCGCCGGCCCGCGCGCCCGATCCGGCCTTCGACGTCTCCGCGCTCGACTGCGGGGAGCTGCAATTGAAGAAGGTCGGCCTGCGCGCGGCCGGCAAGGGCGAGCGTCATCCGGAATTGCTCGCCGTCGATCAAGCGCTGGCCGACCGGTGCCCGGACGGCGGAGCGGCCGCGTCGCTCGACGAGGCCTGCATGGAGGCCCGCGAGAAGCGCGCACGGATGCTGTCAAAGGGCCTCGGACCCAGGCATCCAGATGTCGTTGAGGTGGACGCCGAGATCGCCATCTGTCCGCCGCCGGCTCCGCCACGACCGCCGACTGCCGGGGAATGCACGGCGCTGCGCGCACGCCGCGAGGCCCTCCTGGCCGAAGGCAAAGGGGAAAAGCACCCCGCGGTACTGGCGGTCGAGGCCCGGCTCGAGCTGTGCCGCTAGCCGCCGGCTCTTGTTGCGCCGCAACAAATCCGCTTGACAGTCCGGAAAATTGTGGGCATTGATGGCTCGCGTGCTTGTTGCGGCGCAGCAAATTCCAGCGAGGTCGGTCATGAGGGCGATGGCGGAAATGCATCCAGAGGCAGCGGGTTTTGCGGAAAACGACGCGGCACCGGGCTCGGGGCGGGCTCCGCGGGCGGTGGGCGGCGAGGCGCCCGCGGCGCGCTTTGCCGATCCGACCCCGCTCGGGCTGGTGGGCCTGGCGATCGGCTGCGCGGCGCTCGTGCCGATCGCGTTCGGCGTTCACGTGGGCGTGTCCGGATTGATCACCGCGGCCGTCATCTGCGTCTTGTTCGGCGGCGGCTGCCAGCTCATCGCGGGGCTCTTGAATCTCGCCAACGGCAACCTGCTCGGCGGCACGCTGTTCGCGGCCTTCGCATTCAACTGGGCGCTGAACGGCTGGGCGCTCTGGTCGATCGCCCACGGCGTGATGCCCGATCACCAGATCCTGCTCGCCACCGAGGCGGCCTCGTTGATGCTCTTCGTTCCCCTCACCTACGCCTTCGGTCACTACTCGGCGCTCTTGTTCGCGTTCCTGCTCGACATCGACGTGCTGTACGGCTTCAAGCTGCTCGCCGGATACGGTCACCTCGGCGGAACGCAGATCCCGATCGCGCTGTGCACCGTCGCGCTCGGTGTGATCGCACTGTGGATCGCCGTCGCGATGCTGGTCAACCCCGTCGCCGGTCGCCGCGTGCTGCCGATGCCGGGACCGCTGTTCCGCGGGGCGACGCCCGCTCACTGAACTGCGCTGCGCGCCGCCCGTGCGCCAGGTCTACGTCCGCGCCGGTGCGCTGCCGCTTGACAGGCGCGCCGGCGCGGATATCTTTCCGCACCCGGAGTCGAACCATGCGTGCCGAGCTCTTCTTCCAGCGGAGTTTCGCCGTCATCACGCGGTACGGCCTCGGTGCGCTCGCCGGCGGGTAACGCCGCCGCGCCGACCTAGCCACTTCGCCGCGGCGTTCCGCGGCCGCGCGCCTATGCGCGCGGAAATTGCGACATCGGGCGCGCCGCTGCGCCCATCTGCCTTCTTGCGCACGCCGTGCGCGTCGACGCCGAGGTGCGTCGTGGAAACGAACGAAATCGAGTGGGTGCTCGCCCGCGAGCGCCCGCGTGTCTTTCCATATTTCAAGGACCGCTACGCGCTCCTGCTCCTTGCCTGGGCATGTGGAGACGGGCGACGTGTGCGCGAGCTCAAGCAGAGCCGTTTCGGGCCGCTGCTTTCGAAGTCCGTCGCGCGCGAGGTCGCCGGCCGCGCGCCCGGCGGAGTGCTGTCCTCCGATCTGCTGCTCGGCGCGCGCAAGGACGACGTGCAGCACTACCGCCTGACGCTGGGCCGCTGGGGCGCGAAGCCGGACGAGGTCTGGGACCCTTCGTGGGATCAGACAACTCGACCCGGCGAGAACATCGTGCTGCAGCTCAACTTCCCGCGCGACCACATGCGAGCCTGCTACGGGCTGGTTCTGCCGCACGCCCGGCAGCGGGTCGATCGACATCCATGGATCGCCTCGTGCCACCCTGTCTCGAGCGCCCAGCTGACGCTGTCCTGGGCGCGCATCGACGTAGCGTTCGATTCGAGCGAGGCACTGATCGAGGAGATCCAGACCGACTGGGTGCGCTTTGCGCTGGCCAGGGCGCGTGCGCTCCGCGAGCTCGACCCGAAAGAGCTGGCCAAGGCGGAGCTGTATGGCTTTCCGCCCGAAGTGGGCGCGTATCACGTGCTGTCGTACGTCGAGCACGTGCTGGCGCCGCACACGCGGATGTGGGCCGAGGCCACGCTCGCCGCGGCGCTGTGGCTGCTCCGCGAAGAGCTGGGCATCCGCCGCATCTTCATGAACACGTTCGAGAGCGGAACGTATCTGAAGGAGCTCGAGGACGGACCCCCGCCGCGCTCGCTGTACAGCGATCTCCCGCGGCGCTTCTGCTTCCAACGCACGCGCCAGCGTCCAGCAGCGCTCCGGCGCTGCCGTCACCCGGAGGTGCGGCACAAGCTTACGCGGCGCACTCTCGAATGGTTCCTGCTCGAGCTATGAACGAACGTCTGGCCGGTCGCGGAGCAGGGCGGCAAGCTCGGCGAGCTCGGCGTCGGACAGGGCGATCACGCCGTGCGCCCAGGTGAGCACGCGGCTCGGCTTGTCGTCGGGCTCGTAGATCGGAACGACGTGCAGGTGCAGGTGCGGCGAGCTCATCGGCACATCGGGCTCCACGCTGCCGAGCGACGCGACGTAGCAGCGCACGGGCGACAGGGCGCGCTCGATGCGCCGCGCGGTAGACAGAGCCAGCGCGGTCGCTTCGGCCCAGGCGGCATCGTCGACGTCCGCGAAGCGGGTCACGTGCTGGTCGATGAGCACCAGCGCGTGGCCGCGCCGGACGGCGTAGCGGGCGAGCAACACGCGGCACTGTCGCCCGCGCGCGATGAGGTGCTGCGTGCCGAGCTTCCCGTCGCGCATCGCGCAGACGAGACACGTCTCCTCGCACCGCTCGGCGGCCACGCGTTCCATCGCCTCGTCTCGCGTGATGCGCGCGCTCACGGGTGCCCCGGCTTGACCGGGCACGGCATGGTCCAGCACATGGTTCTGGGCGCGGCATTCTGCACAGGCGGCGCCACGCCTCCGCCCTGGTCGGCGAATCGGAGCGCCGGCGTCACCGAAAGCGCGCCGCCGTTGTTTTCGGAGAGTGCGGCGTCGACGTGCTGGGCGATCGAGGCGACGCGGTCCGGAGCGAGCTGATACAGATCGTTGGGAAACGCGAGGTTCGCGGCGTACAGCTCGGCCACGCTGGGATGGTCGGGCGCGTGCCGCCAGAACGCGACGGGGTCCGGCGGCAGCGCGGCCGGGTGGTGTTTGACGTACGCAGCCACGCGATCGAGCAGCGCACGGGCGTCGGCCAGATCGCGATGCACCGACGGCGTCGCGTACTCCCAGCGGGCGATCATCGACTCGTTCACCAGCACGAACTCGCGGAACGGCGCCGCGTTGGCACCGGACGTCTTGCCCGGATACACGTGATAAACGGCGGCAATCCGCTCGGGGTGAGCGAGCGCCATTGCGGGAGAAACGGGCAGTCCCGCGAGGTCGGTCACACGCCAATGCTCCAGCCGCGTGGGGTCGTAGAAGAGCACGAGCGCTTCGCGCTTCAGTTCGACGCGCACGAGCCGGTCGCCGTAGCTTTCGCCCTTCCACCCCGCCAAGGTGGCCCAGGGATTCGACCACGCGAAGCGCCGCAGCGACAGTTCGCGCCGCTGGAACAACCGCGCGAGCGGCGACGGATCGGCGGCGAGCACCGTGTCGAACAGCGACAGCACGCCCTCGGCGGAATGGCTGCGGATGAGCAGGCGCTGATCCTTGCCTATCGCGGCGATCTGTTCGGGTTGCGTCCAGGTGTAGAGCACGCTCGGCGGCGCGCTGTCGCCCCAGCGTGCGCCCTTGGCGAGCTCGGCTGCCAGTGCCTCGCTCTCGCTCTCGCTCTTCGCGGGACTCGTCACCGGGTGATTTTCCGGTGGAATGATCGCGATGGCGCGCGTGGCCGGACGCTGCTCCGCCGCGCAACCCAGCGCGACTCCGCCGACCACCAGCACCAGCCTCCGCCGAGCCATGCCCCATCTTGACGCGGACGCGCGCAGATAGCGAGGCCACGGCGAGAGCGAGCGGCTACTATCGAAGCATGCTCCGCCCGGCGCCCCGCACTCTGTCGTGTGCGGCAGCCGCGAGCGCGTGTCTAGCGGCCGCACCCTGCTGCCGCGCGCAGACAGCGCCGGACAAGGTGCGGCGCCTGGCGCTGGGCGCGGCGGCGTTCGTGGTGCCCTCGGCAGGGGAAGGCGCAGCCGGAGGAAACGACGAGACCGGCACTTTCTATCCGCCGGACGCACAGTGGAGCGTCGGCTTCGGGCCGCATGTGGCCTACGCGCTGGTGCCGGCAATCGGGCATCGGCCCGGCCTCGGCCTGGGGCTTTCGCCGGCCTTCGAGCTGGGTGGACCGGGCCTCCCGCATTCCGAGCGCGTGCTGCGCGTGCCGCTGGAGCTGGAGATTGTCTTTCCCCGCATCGGCCCGGTGCACCTCTCGCTGGTGCCCGGCTTCGGGCTTGTGTGGTCCTGGCACTCCGACCAGGTGGACATGGCGGGGCGGCACGTGATGCTGCGCGCGCAGGGCGGCACCGTACACGCCGGTGTGTTCGCGACATTTCCCGACGGCGCCTCCGTCGAGGGCCGCGTCGGCGTCCTCGCCCGCTTCGAGTTGGAGAGCGTTGTCAACGGGGGTCCTGGCTACGAGAACGGTCCCGTGCGCGGACAGCTCGCGCTTTGTCTCGGCGTGGACTGGAAGCTCTAGGCGCGAGCCGCGAACCCTGATCGCCGTGTCGCGGGGGGCGTGAACACAATCGAACGAGGAACGATGTGAACGCCAGGAAACCGGGATCGATCGTTTGGCCCGCGGCGTGCACAACGCGCCATGGGACCGGTTCGAAGGAGGTCGCGAATTGAAATCGAGGATGCTGGCTCCGTTTGCAGCTGCGCTCGCCGTGCTGACGCTCGGTGCGACGGTGCGCGCCGCGCCGCCCAACGGGCTCGAGCTGTCGGCGGGCGCGTCGCTGATGGGGCGCCACACGACGCCGGCGGATTCTGGCGGCGCTCGCCGGCGCGCACGGCTACGGCTCGGGCGACGACCTGGGACCAGCGGTGCTCGGGTTCGAGCTGCACGGGGGCCTGAGCCTGCCGCTGGTGGAGCTCGGCGTGGGCGGCTGGCTCGGGGTCGGGGGCCTGTCGCTCGATCGCATCGAGACGCGGTACCTGGGAGGAAGCCCGGCACAACTCGGCTCGAGCCTCGACCTCGGCGTGGAGGGCGCGCTCCGGCTGCATCCCGACATCACGAGCGAGCTCGGTCTCAGGCTCGGTCCGTCGCTGGCGTGGCAGCGCATGGCGGCTTCGTCACCGCTGGGCATTGCGCGGCTGGATCTGCTGGGCGTGGGACTCGACGCGGGGGTCGTATGGCGGACGGGGTCGATTTCGCGCGTCGTCGACGGGCACGTGGAGCTCATGCTGTCGGCACGTCGCGAGCTCCCGATGGGCGTCTACGTCGCCCGCGACGCAAACAACGTCGTGCTCTCGGGCACGAGCGGTCGCGCGGCGCCCATCTACAGCTTCGGCTTCCGGCTGGGCTACGTCTTCGATTTCCACCGCGCGCGCTGAGCAGCGTCAATTCGGGCAGACGTTGCTCTTCTGGCAGCGCATCACGAAACCGGCGCCCTGGCGCTCGCCAGCGACGTACAGACCATCGCCGGATGTGCCGGGCTGGGCTGCTACCGCCCAGGCGACATCGTAGGCGCCGAGGCTGCGGATCCAGGTCGGCGCGACGTTGTTCGCGAAGCCGAGTGGAAGCTTCTGGATGACCGCGGTCGCGCTTGCTGCAGTGGGCTGCGAAGCGTCCCATCCCTGCGCGCCGCCCAGGTAGAGGGCCGTGCCGTCCGTGGTCATGCTCACGAACGCGTCGAACAGCGTGCTGGGGTTCCAGCGGTACGTTGCAACAAGATTGCCGGAAGCGTCCAGCCGCAGCACGAATCCGAACGCGTCGGCCGCATTGGAATCGGCGCCGAAGCCTGCCACGTACAACTGGCCGCCTTCGACGAGCGCGCTGTAGCCGTCGTTCATCGTGGTTCCGACGTTGATAGGCCCAACCGTGGCGGAAGCCGCACACGCACAGGGTCCCGTGGCCGTACACGAAGCGTCGTCGTAGCCGTCGATGTACAGGCCGCCGTTCGAGCTGCGGATCGCATACACCGTGGAGCCACTGACTGCGAGCGCGTGGATGGTACCCTGGGCCGTGCCTCCGACTCCGAATCCACAGGCCGTGCCGCTGGAGGCGCCCTTGATGCCCCAGGCGCGCCCACCGGCTTCCGTGTTCGACGTGCCACCCATGAAGAAGCCGGTCGGCGTCTGCACGATGCGCCAATCCTCGTCGGAAGCCGTCGTACCATACAGCGGCTGCATGAACGACGAAGAGAGCGTCGTCGGCGACAGACGAACCCACAATCCGTCGCCCGGGTCGCTGCTCGTGGCAACGTCGCCGACCGCGTAGAGCGAGCTGTCGGCGAGGATCACACTCCTGAGCGAGCTCGAGGTCGCATTGGGGACGGCGAGCGTCGTGTCCTTCGTCAGACTGCCCTGGCAGCCGCCAACCGCGGCCGCCCAGGCGCTGCCGCCGCGGGTCCCGACCAGATAGACGCTGGAGCTACTGGCGGCGGCGCCCATCGGTATCGCTTTGAGGTCGGTCTCCCAGGTGGACGTACAGGCGCTGACGCACTGGCCTTGCGCATTGCAGGCCTCGTTGCTCGAACAGGAACCGCAGACGTGGCCGCAGCCGTCGGAGCCGCAGACCCTGCCGCTGCACTTGGGCGAGCAGCCTCCGCTGCCGGACGCGCCGGCTGCGCCACCCGGTCCGCCCTCGGGCCAGCCGCCGTTCGAGACGCCGGACGAACCGCCGTTGCCGCTCTGGCCCACCGCACCGAATCCGCCTTCGTTCGCCGCGGTGCCTCCGCCCGAGCTCGAACAGGACACTCCGAACACGAGCGCGCCCGGCACCAGCACCAACAGGGAAGCCTGGAGAAGACGCCTCATGGAAGACACCGCCTCCACGATACCGCCACTGTGGCAGAGCGGCTAGAGCCAGGGCACCGGCCGTGGCGGAGCGGTCACTCCATGCCGCCGAAGCGGCGCACTGCGGCGGCGCGCCTGCCCTGCGGGAACAACTTGAGGTACTGCTCGGCACGCTGGTGGGCCAGGGCGTTCTCGCCGGCATGCGACCAGGCCTCGACCTCGCGGGCCAGCGCGTCCTGCGCCAGCGCGCCGTTCGGCGCCAGACGCAGGCAGGTCGCGAACGCCTGCGCTGCTGCGCGGGGGCGACCGAGGTCGTCGAGGAGCACGCGCCCCAGCGTGAAGGCTGCGAGAGGAGCACGCGCGTCACCCGCATGCGAGGACACGACGCTCTGCAGATACTTCACGGCGTTGGCGGGGTGACCGCCGAGGCGCGCCACGTCGGCGGCGAGCAGCAGATCGCCGGGCTCGTCCCTGACCGCGCTGCCACCCTGCGAAGCGAGCCGCTGGTAGGCGCCCTCGTAGTCGCCGCTCTGCGCGAGCTCGCGCCACGACGACGGAGCGGCGCGCGGAGCAGGCGCATGGCTGGGGGCAGGTGCGGGCGCCGCCGTGGCGGAGCTCGGCGGGGCGACCGCCGGCTTCCCAGGCTCGATAGGCACTGCCTCCTGGGCGGGGACGAAATGCTCTTCACCAGCGTAGAGCTGGACCGACCCCGCGGGCCAATCCACCCGCACGTGACCGCGCTCGACGCGCACGCGCACACCAGTCGCGTCGTTGGAAACCGTGAAGCGCGTTCCGATCACCGTCACGCGGACCTGACCGGCCACCACGTGGAATTCGCGGCCGTTCTGGTGAGCAACGTCGAAGCGAGCCTCTCCCGACACGACGCTGAGCACGACCTTGGACGCCGACGCGAGCACGGTGTCCACGCGCGTGTTCGGCAGAGCCGATGCGACAGTCGTTCCGTCGTGCAGACGGAAGAGCAGGTCCGGATTGGCCTTGGGCGCCGCCGGAGCAACCTGCTGGGCGACCGGCGGCTGCGTGCGGTGCCTGAAACCGAAGAACAGCGCCACCGCGCAGGCGACGGCCACCGCGAGCACCGTCCCCGCGCGCCGGGCGCGCGAACGGACGAGCAACGAGCGATCCAGACGGGCCCGAGCGCGCCGCTCGCGCTCCGGCGTCCAGTCCGTCTCGACGTGCCCGCGTGCCTCTTCAAGGCGTGCGTGCAGATCAGACATCGAGCTCCTCCTCGAGCCGGCGCGCTGCCGCGGCGATGCGCCTCTTGGCGGTCGCCAGCGAACAGCCCGACAGCTCCGCTACGTCTTCCAGCCGCTCGCCCTGCACGTGGCGCAGGGTCCAGGCGATGCGCAGATCGGCCGGCATCGCGTCGAGCACCTCGTAGACACGGGCGAGCAGCACGCGCTGCTCCGGGCTGGCGGACGAGTCCACCACCCTGTCGTATGCGGGATCGGGGTCGATGCGCAGCATCACGCGCAGGCGTCGCCGCTTGAGGCGTTTGCGCGCCGTGCGCACCGTAATGGAGGCGAGCCAGCCCTTGATCGCGTCGGGGTTCCTCACCGTATCCAGACCGCGCACCGCGGCCAGGAACACCTCCTGCACCGTATCGTCTACCTCGTCGTCGCGCCCCAGGAGCCGGTAGGCTACCGCTGCCACATAGCTCGAATAGCGATGGAAGAGCGTTCCGGCGTCCAGCGCAGGCGGTACCGAGTCCCGGGCGGCTTCAGCCGGACCAACAACCTGGAGCAAAGGACGACCTCGAGACATCGGCTCTCCCCCCCTAGTGTGCGCCCAACGGGAATTCGGCTCACTAGAAATCCAGCGAGCGGCACCCCGGAGCAGGCTGGAATTCCACGGAAATTCATGCGAGCCGGATCGGAGGCCGGCGGGCACACCAGTGCATGGCCCTTCCGACGCTGCCACTGCCGCCGCCACGGAGCGCGCGCGCCTCGGCGATAGAAATAGTGGCTCAGAGCGTGAATCCGACGCCGAATTCGACGCCGTACCAGGCGCCGCGCAGCGAGGGGTTCTCCTGGCCCGACTTGTTGTTCGCCAGCGGCAGGAGCACGTAGCTGGTTTCACCCGCCAGCTCGATCACGAGCTGATCCACCGGGCGCGCCGACAGCGACAGCGTTGCCAGCGGCCAGCCCCAGGGCGCGATGCCCGAGGTGCCCCTCGTCTGCGCGCCCCGGATGCCGGCCGATCGCGCTCCGCCGACGCGCAGGCCCCCGCCGACGCGAGCGTTGAACCACGACCAGCCCTCGTAGAGGTAGACCGACGCACCCAGCGTGGCGGTCTCGACCTCGTAGCGTCCGCTCGGCGCCTGGAGTTCGCCGCGGTCGATCACGGCGTCGAGTGACCAGGAGACGTGACTCAGCGGCTCGGCGCCGACCCGCACGCCACCGCCCCACAGCGCGCCCGCATGCGTGAAGAACGCCCGCTGCGACACCACCGGCAGCAGCCTGAATGGACGGCGATACGGCTTCTTCTTCTTTTTGTGATGTTGCGAAGCTACCGGAGCGCTGTCGAGGGGGACACGGCGCTCCACCCAATTGCGCGCTGCTTCGCGCGCGGCGGGCGGAGGCGCCGGACCCGCGGGCTCCACCTGGGGATCGGGGTTGGTCTCCAGCTCGCTCCAGCTCGCGAACACGAGCTCGGAGGTGGCAATGGCCACGAGGCGCGCCCTGGCATTCGGCGCGGCATCGCCCACGTCGATGTGCCGCGTGACGACCTTGCGGCTCAGGGGATCGCGCACCTCGAGCTCGGCATCGCTGCCGGTGCACACGACCACCGCGGTCGTGATGCCCGGCCCGGGCGCATCCACGAGCTCCGTGCCGAGCTCCGCGGAGAGGATACGCCGCACCGCGGGACCGGCGAGCTGGGGACACTGCTCGAGCTCCAGATCGACCTGGGGAGCCGACTGCGCGCGGGCAAGCGGTGCGGAAAATGCGCTTGCCAGCAAAACGCATAGCAGCGGCCGGGGTCTCACTCGACGATGGTAGATCAACGGCGCGGGATTTCCGAAGGTAGAGCGAGCCGGAAAGCACCCGACGTGGCACTACTGGGAAGGATGGCCCGATATCTGTCTGTTCTGCTCGCCGCTGCGGTCGTGTCGGTCGCGTGGCCCGCGCGAGCCGAGCGGCCGGAAGCGACCATCCACGTGGCCGGGGCTCCGATGCTCTCGGTGGGCGTGGACGGGTATGCCGGCATGGGCGTACTCGCGAGCGGCTCGCGCGCCGACGCCCACGCACTGGGAGGCGGCGTGCTGCGGCTGCGCTCGAGCTACGCCCAGCTCGGCGGCTTCGCGGAAGCGGCGAATCTTCCACAGGACAACCTGCAGGGCTACGGCGCGCTGATGGGCGGCTGGCTGCCATTTGCCAACTGGCTCACGTTCGACCTCATGTTCGGGGCCGGCCGTCACACCTACCAGAACACCGATCGCCGCTACGGAGCGAACGGCTACAAGATCCAGAGCTGGTTCGGAACCGTGAGGCTGGGCGTGTCCGATCGGACGCACGGCATCTTCGGGCTGCGCACCGGAGCCATGCTGTTCGCTTCGCTCGACATCACGCCTACGGACATCTCCTGGCGCTACGGCCCCGCCAACGACAAGACCAAACAGGTCACGGGCGTGCGCCGCGTGGGCGGCTTCGCCGTCGGCGTCGCCGTCACGGCAGGTTTCGACATCGCCACGCCGAGCGAAGCCACGACGCCGGAATTCAGGGGCACGTTCAGCGGCTCGAGACCGCCTCCGTTCTGAGGCATTCGACCGGACGCACAGGGCGCGCTGCGACGAGGCGGGGCGGGCGGTGCGGCCGCTGCAATGTTGCGGGGGCCCATCACGCCGTGCGGCTGCCAGGACCCGCCAGCCGCACGAACGACGAGTGAACGTGGTACCTTCGCGGCCGGGCGATGGACGAGTCGGAGGTTCGGGATCTCGAGACGCTGACGGCCAAGCTGCCGACGAAGATCGGGGGCTTTGCGCTGGCGATCACCGGCATCTTCACCGTGGTGCTGGCCGCGCAGACCTATGCGGTGTTGTTGATGCGGGGCTGGCTCATCGCCGTGCCGTTCGTGATGTTGCTGCTCGGCGTGAGCGGCGTGGTGCTGGGCTGGAAGGTGGCGACGCTCAGGGGCTGGGCGTCCATCGCCGGCACGGCCGTGGCGGCAGTCGCGACGCTCGTGTTCGGAGCGTGGGCCGTGTACAGCATCGCGCACGGCTTCATCTCGCTGCTCGGGCTCGCCGTCGTCCCGATGTCGGCGCTGGCCTGCGCGCTGTCCGCGACAACGATCTCCGCCGGCGTGCGCGCGGACGAAGCGCGCGAGCGCCTGCACAAAGCCGGCCTGCGCATGGGATTCTAGGCCGCGTGCCGGACATGAAGCTGGCGGAGCTTGTCGCGCTGCAGCGGCGCTACCAGGGCGCGCGGCGGCTGCGCCGCAGCCTCGGCGACGGCTACCTGTACGCGGAAAACCCTTTCTTCCGCCGCATCCGCGACGCGGCGCTCGGCGCGGGCTTCCGCTACACGCTCGAGGATCCCGGCGCGTACTTCGGCTTTCCGCTGACGGCGCTGCCGACGGTGCTCGAGACGCGCCGCATTCCGTACCGCGCGAGCTTCGACGCGGTGCTCGCGCTCGAACGGAGCCGACCCGGCTTCTTTTCGCTGCGCGATCTCGAAAAGAACCGCCCCACGCCGAACTACCTGCTGCACGAGTCGGCCCACGCAGTCGCCTTCGCCGCCCTCTTCGGCCGCCCGCGCGACGTGCGCGCCGCGCTGGGCGATCGCGATCGGCTGGTGCACGTGATGCTCGGCGAAGCCTACGCCATGACGGCGGAGTACCTCGCCGCGTGCGCCGTCCAGGGGCCCCTGCACGCCTGGCTGTTCTCGATCAGCTCCTACCGTCACCGTACGCAGAAGAAGAAAGCCGCAGGCGAGCTCGTCCTGGAAATCGGACTGCCGGCAATGACCTGGGCGTTGATCGCGGCGTTCCTCGAGAACAACTTCCTTGTCGATGGACTGCGCGCCGCGCAGGTCGAGCGCCTGCTCGAGCTCGGGCCGTACGCCGCGCCGCTGGCGCGCGACGCGGCGCTGGTCCGCCGCCTCGGGAGCTGCCTCGGCGGCCTGATGGTGATGGACCCCGGATTCCGCCTCGACACCTCGCGGCTGTTTTTGACCAGCCTGGGCTACCCGCGCAACATCCGCCGCGTGCTGGATTTCGATCCGCTCGATGTCGTGGAGCGCGACAACGCGCTTCGGGCGAAGATCGAGAGGCTGGTGGCGGTGCTTTCCGGCGATCGCGTTACGGCGGCGAAGACGTAAGCCCGCCGAGCCGCGCGCGGCTCGACAGGAAGTCGATCAGGTCCATCTTGGTCACCACGGCCTGCACGTGGCGCTCCTCGTCGATCACGATCGCCACCTCGCCCCGCTCGAAGACGTCGGGCAAGGTGTTCGCGCTGTCGTGCAAGGCGACAGTGGACACACGCCGCACCATCACCTCGGCGATCTTCGTCTCGCGCTGCTTGCCGTGGACCAGGAGCTCGAGGAGATCCGTCTCGGTGATGATGCCGGACAGGCGCCCCTGTGAAGTGCAGGGCATCTGCGAGATGCCGTGCTTCTTGAACAGCTCCACCGCGTCGCCCAGCGAGCGATCGTCCTCGATCGTGATCACCGTCTGCGGGACCAACGTGCGGATGATGTCGCCGATGCTGCCGAGCTCCCACTCGGCCT
Source organism: uncultured delta proteobacterium (assembly GCA_963826085.1). GTDB lineage: Bacteria > Myxococcota_A > Polyangia > Polyangiales > Polyangiaceae > CAWDXG01. The sequence continues at coordinate 990,192 of CAWGVN010000004.1, forward strand.
GTGCGAAGCCGTTCTGCCGCATCCAGGCGTCGTCGACGAACTTGGTCATGTAGTTCCTGATCGAGTCCGGCAGGATGGTCACCACGCGCGAGCCCTTCGGCATCTCCTTGGCCACCTGGATGGCCGCCCACACCGCCGCGCCCGAAGAGCCGCCGACCAGAAGGCCCTCCTTGCGGATGATCTGCCGCGCCATGCGGAACGAGTCGCGATCGTTGGTCTTGATCCAGCGATCGACGAGCTTCCTGTCGAGCACGTCGGGAATGAAATCGTAGCCGATGCCTTCGACCTTGTAGGAGCGGACTTCGGCGGGCCCCGCCAGGATCGATCCTTCGGGATCCACGCCGACGACCTGGCAGCCGGGCACTTCCTTTTTCAAGGCCTTGGCGATGCCGGTGATGGTGCCGCCGGTGCCGGCGGTCGCGACCAACACGTCGACCTTGCCTTCGCACTGGTCGATGATCTCGCGCGCGGTGCCGAGCTCGTGGGCGAGCGGATTGTCGGGGTTTCCGTATTGGTCGAGGATGTGCGAGTTGGCGATCACCTCGCGCAGCCGCTTGGCGACGCCGATGTGGCTGTCGGGCGAGTCGAAGGCCGCCTCGGTGGGCGTGCGGATGATCTCGGCGCCCAGCGCCTCGAGCACGACCTGCTTCTCGCGGCTCATCTTCTCGGGCATCGTGATGATCATGCGATAGCCGCGCACCGCGGCTGCCATCGCCAGGCCGATGCCGGTGTTGCCGGAGGTCGGCTCGATAAGCGTGTCGCCCGGCTTGATGCGCCCCGACTTCTCGGCCTCGACAAGCATGCGCACGCCGATGCGGTCCTTGACGGAGCCGCCCGGGTTCATGAACTCCAGCTTGGCGCAGAGCTCGCACGGCAGGTCGCGCCCGATGCGCGAGAGCCGCACCATGGGAGTGTTGCCGACAGCGTCGATGACCGAATCGAGGATGGGCATGGCGGCATCCTAGTGCAGGATCACGGCGCAAAGGAACCAGCTCCGGAGGCGAGTAGCGGAGCCCCGGCCTCCAGGCTAGAATCTGCATCCCCGCGTGATCCAGTACCTCCACGCACACGCCCCGACATGACCTGGTGGCGGCACACTACCGTGTACCAGGTGTACGTGCGCTCGTTCGCGGACGGCAACGGCGACGGTGTCGGCGATCTGGCGGGGCTCGCGTCGAAGCTCGACTATCTGCACTCGCTCGGCGTCGAGACGCTGTGGCTGACGCCGTTCTACGCGAGCCCGCAGGCCGACTTCGGCTACGACGTGAGCGACTACTTCGCCACGGCCCCGGAGATGGGCACGCTCGACGAGTGTCACCGGCTGATCGACGAGGTGCACGCTCGCGGCATGAAGATCGTGTTCGACATGGTTTTGAACCACACGTCGGACCACCATCACTGGTTCCAGGAGTCGCGCGGGAGCCGCTCGTCGCCGCGCCGCGACTGGTACATCTGGCGCGACGGCAGAAAGCCCGGCGGGCGCGCGCCGCCGAACAACTGGCGCTCGATGATCGGCGGATCGGGCTGGCACTACGACGAGGGCACCGGGCAGTGGTACTGGGCGAGCTTCCTGCCCTTCCAGCCTGACCTGAACTACCGCAATCCCGAAGTGAAGGAGGCGATGCTCGGCGTGGTCCGGCACTGGCTGGGTGCAGGCGTCGACGGGCTGAGGCTCGACATCTTCAACGCGATCTTCAAGGACGCCTCGTTCGAGGACAATCCGCGCTCGCTCAGGCTGGTGCCGAGCGAGGACGATCCGTCGAGCTTCTTCCAGCAGCCGCGCCACACCATCGACCACCCGGACACGCTCGAGTTCGCACGCGAGCTGCGGCGCGTGGTCGACGAGATGCCCGGACCGCCGCGCTTCATGGTCGGCGAGGTGTTCGGGGCGCCGAGCGCGCTCAGGCGCTACTGTGGCAACGGCGACGGGCTGCATCTGGTGTTTCTCTTCAAGGCGTTGACCACGGCGTTCCGCGCCGACGCTTTCCACCGGTTGATCGAGGAGGTCGAGCGCGAGTTTGCCGACCCGCTGCTGCCGACCTGGGTGTTCGGCAACCACGACCGGCCCCGCTTCATGGAGCGGCTCGGCGACGACCCGCGCAAGGCGAAGCTCGTCGCGGCGCTGCAGCTCACCGCGCGAGGCGTGCCGTTCGTCTACTACGGCGACGAGATCGGTATGGGCCACCACGACGTGCCTTCCGGGCACGCGCTCGATCCGATCGCGCATCGCTTCAAGTTCGTGCCGCGCTGGCTGAGGCCACAGCTGCGCAAGCGCGGCATGCTGCTGAACCGCGACGCCTGCCGGCGTCCGATGCAATGGCACGACGGCGAGCACGCCGGCTTCACCGCGCACGAAAAGCCCTGGCTGCCCGCGCACCCGCACTCGGCGACCGTGAACGTCGCCGCGCAGGAACGTGACCCGGGCTCGCTGCTCTCGACCTACCGGCGTCTGTTGTCGCTGCGCCGGGCCAACAAGGCGCTGCACGCCGGGCGCCTCACGCTCGTCGATCGGTCGAGCCTGCCGCGCTCCGTGCTCGGCTTCCGCCGCGAGCACGACGGTGAGCAAGCGCACGTGCGGCTGAATTTCGGCGATCGCCCCGCGCGGGTCGATCTCCGCGACGCGCCGCACGCGGCCCTTCACTCCAATCTAGGCGAAGGCGTGCACGCGGCCGCGACGGAATACGAGCTCGAGCCGTACGAAGCGATTGTCCTGACGGAATGAGCTCCGGCTCGCGCTAGCGTGGGCTCACGCCCGGCGAGCGGCGCGCCGGCGCCGACGCGTGACGAACAGGCCGGCGAGGCCCAGCGAGAGCCACGCCAGACCGCCGGTGTCGGGAGCGTCGCCGACCGCGCGGCAGGCGCAGCCGCCCGGATCGCGCGAGAACACCTTGCCGCCGTCGCTCTTGCCCGCGTCGCTTGTCTGGCCGCCCTTGCCGCCGGCGTCGCTGCTGCCGCCGCCCTGGCCACCGCTGCCCGCCGCGCCGCCCGCGCCGGCGCTGCCGCCCGCGCCAGCGCCGCCGTCGGTGCCGCTCTTGATGCACTTTCCGGCCTTGCAGGTGCCGCCCGGGCACTTTGCGGTGTCGTCGTTGGTGTGCGTGCACCCGGTGCTGGAGTCGCAGCCGTCCTTGGTGCAGGGATTGCTGTCGTCGCAGTTCCTCGCCGTGCCTGCGCAGGTGCCGTTGGCAGAGCACTTGTCGCTCGTAGTGCAGGCGTCACCGTCGTCGCAGTTGCTGCCCGCCGCGAGCGTGTGCTTGCAGCCCGTTGTCTTGTCGCAGGTATCGGTCGTGCAGGGGTCGCCGTCGTCGCAGTTGAGCGTGCCGGTGCCGCCGCACGTGCCGCTCGTGCACTGGTCACCGGTCGTGCAGGCGTTACTGTCGTCGCACGGGGTGCCCGTCTGGGGCGTGTTGCTGCAACTGCCGCCGTTGCAGCTGTCCAGCGTACAGGGGTTGGTGTCGGTGCAGGTCGTGCCGGACGCTTTGCAGACGCCCGCCTGGCAGCTGGCGCTCGCCGCGCAACTTCCGCTGTCGACGCACGTGGTACCGTCGGTCTTGTTCGTGTGGACGCAGTTGCCTGTGCTCGAATCGCACGAGTCGTTGGTGCACTGGTTGCCGTCATTGCACGAGATCTTCGCGCCGACGCACACTCCGCCGGAGCAGTGGTCACCGGTGGTGCAGGGATCGCCGTCGACGCAGGTCGTGCTAGGCGGTTCGTTCGGATACTTGCACTGTCCGGCGTTGCAGGTGTTGGTCGTGCACGGGTTGTTGTCGTCACACGTGTTGCAGCCGACGCCGCCAGTGCCGCAGGCTCCTGGCGTGTTGCCCGGATGGCACGTGTTGTCCGAGCCCCAGCAACCGGCGCAGCACGACTTGGCGTGGCAGAGGCCAGCCTTTCCCGAGCCGTCCGTGCAGCCGCCTCCATCCAGCGCGGTGTAGCTGCAGCCTTTCGCGGCACAGGTGTCCTTTGTACACGGGTTGGTGTCGTCGCAGTTCTGGCATTGCCCGCCGCCGACCCCACACGCGGCAGGCGTGTTCGCGGTCGAGCACTTGCCCGCATCGATGCAGCCGGTGCAGCAGCTCCCTCCCAGACAGGCGCCGCTCGTGCCGCTGACCGTGCACGATGACCCATCCTGGGCCGGGGCAGGCGCGCCACAGGTATGGGCCGCCGTGCACACCGGTACCTGGCACGTCCCCGCTGAGCATGCGGTGCAATTGCTGCCGCCTGTGCCGCAGGCGTAGCCAGACGTACCCGATTGACAGAGACCGTTGGAGCTGATGCAGCCCGTGCAACACGAGGTGACCCCCACGTTGGGCGAGCTGTGCGCACAGCGACCACCGGAACACGGCGTGCCGACAGGGGCAATTGCGCAATTGCCGCTCCCGTCATCGATCTGGCACGCTTGGCAAGCGCGCTGCTTCACCTGTGCCGTGGTGCCCTCACCCGGTGCGCCGTCGCCCGCCGAGCAAGCCCCAACGAGGACTGCGACCGCGGACGCGAGAAACACGCCGGACCAGAACCGGACCACTCCAAGCCGCCTATCGTTCGCCATCGTGCCTCTCCAAGCCAATCGCGCGCCGCGCGCCTAGAACGTTCCGGTCATCCCCGCCGATTCGTAACCGATCCAGGGGTGGATCGTCGGAGCATCGGCCTGCTTTTCGCCATGCTTCTTGCTCGAGAGGATGAAGAGCGTCACGCCGGTCGCGACGCCGACGCCGCCCACGATGAAGCCCACCGTGCCGAGCGTCTGCGCGCTCTTGGCCGAGCTGTCGAGCGAAGCCACTTGCGCCGACTTGGGATTACTGTCGAGGCAGGGCGACCCGCAGGCCTTGTAAGCCGCGTCCGCGTCCTTGCGCTTGCTGCTGGAACGCAGCACGAAGAACGTCCCGAGCCCCAGCCCCACGACGCCCACGCCGAAGGCCGCGTAGGAGCCGATCCTCAGACCGTTCGACCCGCCGGTTCCCTGGTCGCCGGATGGCGCGGGCGCGCCGGGGGACGCAGGAGCCGACGGAGACGTCGTGTCGCCGCGCAGTGGCGCCGCCGTGTCGCCGCCAGCGTCCGCCGACGCCTCCAGCTTCAAGGCCACATCCCCCGAGCCCGCCGCAGCGAGCGTCAACGACTGCATCGCAGGCTTGAAGCCGGAAGCCACCGCCTTGAACTGGTGTGCGCCGGGGTCGACGGGCATCTGGATTCCGACCAGCGCCGGCGGCACGGGCTTGCCATCCATGGTCACGATCACAGTCGTGCTGCCTGCGCCGCTGACCTTGATGGTGACGTGTGCGATCTTGGCCTCGACGTCCTTGATTTCCTTGGCCGCCGACTCCTGCGCGCGATGGAACGCGGCGGGCGCGTTCGATGCGATGGTTTCGTGTGTGATCTGCAGGTAGATCTCCTGCGCCTTGACGTAGTGACCGAGCTTGGCCTGCGCCCTGGCGATGAAGATCTCCTGCGCGGGAGACTGCACGAGCGCCTGGGCGCGCGCGAAAAGGTCGATCGCCTGCTGCCACTGCCCCTTCTGGAAGGCCTGATAGCCCTGCGTCGCAGCCGCCCGTGCGCCAGCGCGCTGCTCGGCCGTCTGCGCAGAAGCGCTCGTGGCGTACAATCCGACGAGCAATGCAAGAGCCCCGAGGGTCCCTCGTCGAAAGAATTTCATAGGGCCCGATGCTATCACACGGCACTGGCATCGAGGGCCCTGACGGATGACGCCCGGGCGGCCTCCGGGGCCACGCGAAAATCGCGGCGTTTTGTGCGAAGGGGGGGCCTCCGCCAGACCTCCCTTACATTGGTTGGCGCCCGGGCCGTTTGCTCGCTAGTCTTGCACCTACCTGGAGTGGGCAGATGTCGCTTGAGCCCGGCGAGATAGTCGAAGGCAAATACCGCATCGTCGGCTTGATTGGCGAAGGCGGGATGGGCGCGGTCTACGAGGGCGAGAACGTGCGCATCAACCGGCGTGTCGCCATCAAGGTACTGCACGCCGCCTTCGCCGGCGAAGGAGAGGTGGTCAAGCGCTTCGAGCGGGAAGCACAGGCAGCCGGGCGCATCGGCAACGACCACATCCTCGAGGTTCTCGACCTGGGTCAGCTCGCCAACGGCGACTTCTTCATGGTCATGGAGTACCTGGACGGCGAATCGCTCGGTCAGCGCATCAAGGCCCGGGGCCGCGTCCCGCCGCAGGAGCTCGCACCCATCGCGCGCCAGGTGCTCGCGGGCCTCGGCGCTGCGCACAACGCCGGCATCATCCACCGCGACCTCAAGCCGGACAATATCTTCCTGCTCAAGGAGAAGGCCGGCCAGAAGGATTTCGCCAAGATCATCGATTTCGGCATCTCGAAGTTCCAGCCCCTGAACAACGAGATGAGAATGACGCAGACCGGCGCGGTCATGGGCACGCCGTACTACATGTCGCCGGAACAGGCGCACGGCAGCTCGGAGGTCGACTCGCGCAGCGATCTCTACGCCATCGGCGTCATCCTGTACGAGGCGGTGACGGGGTCGGTGCCCTTCGACGCCGCGACGTTCAACCAGCTGTTGTTCAAGATCGTCCTGTCCGAGCCGCCGCCCGCCCAGCAGCTCGCGCCGGATCTGGATCCGGCGTTCGCGACGCTCATCGAGAAGGCCATGGCGCGCGACCCGGGCCAGCGCTTCCAGAGCGCGCAGGAGTTCGCCCAGGCGATCGCGGCGTGGGAGCAGCAGGGAACCGGCGTGGTCGTTCCAGCACGGAGCTCGCAGGTCTCGCTCGCGGACATCACCGGCAACGTTCCTGCCGTCGGCGCTGGCGCTGCCGGCCAGGCGGCGTTTTCGCAGTCGCAACCGACGCCCGGCGGGCCGGCGATCCCGACAGGTGCGCAGACCTCCGGCAACTGGGCTTCGTCGCAGGCCGGCGCCGTTATTCCAAAGCGCAGCAATGCGCCGCTGTTCGCCGCTCTGGGAGTCGTGGCCGTGCTGGTTCTGGGCGGCGGTGCATTGGCCGCCAGGCACTTCGCACACGGGGACAGCGCCCCGGCGGATTCGGCGACTGCAGCCCCGTCCGCGGTGTCCGCGCCCAACGTCACGAAGGCACCCGAGCCCGCTGCTTCTTCAGCCGCAGAAGAGACCCCGCCGGCACCCAGCGCCAGCGAAGAGGCGGCACCGTCCGCGTCCGCCGCCGAGGCAGCCAAGCCGACGGCCAAGCCGCCCAGCGCCCCACACGTCGCCGCCTGGAAGCCCGCGGCGAAGCCGCGTCCCGCCGCAACGAAGAAACCCGCGCCCGCACCGACGAAGAAACCCGCACCGGCGTCAGGGACACCGGACTTCGGATACTGAGCCGACAGCGCTACTCGGGGACCGGCGTCCCCGTCTTCGCCCCGTCCAGCAGACTCCCGATGTTGTTGACGACGGCGTCGCGGGCACCAAGCTCGCCGGTCGCCTTGTCGAGCCAGTTCCACTCGATGAATTTCACGACGCTCGAGTGCTCGAGCGTGACGTGCGAGACGAAGTTTGCCTTGGCGAACGGCCCGATCGCCATCGTGGGCACGCGCGGACCGTAGGCCTTGCCGTCCACCTGGCTGTCCGGCGGCGGTGCGACGTGGTCGAAGAAGCCGCCGCTCTCGTCGTAGGTGTAGAGGATCAGCGTGCTGTCGGCGTACTTCGACTTCTCGATCGTATCGACCAACCCCGTCACGAAGCCCACACCGTCCTTGATGTTGCTCTTGTAGCCCGGATGCTCCGTGCGGAATCCGAGCGCCTTGACGAACACCACGCTCGGCAGCTTGCCGGCGGAAAGGTCCGTCGCAAGCCGCGAAAAGTCCCGCATGTACTTCGGGTTGTCGCGGAAGCGCGTCTCGAACTGGAACGGCACGTCGCCCGGATCGTAGACACAGGGGTAGATCTTGGTGCCGGCCGGGCACTGCGGGTCGGAATCCGGACAACTCAAGCTCTGGTTGTTCGCGTCGACCATCGCCTGGTAGCCCTGCAGGTAGAACGCCCAGGGAACTCCCGCATCCGCCAGCAGATCGCCCACGGACTGATCCGTGAGCGTGCTGCGCGCGCCGTGCAGGCCGCAGTGCGAGCCGACAGCGTCGGGGGTCTTCAGGTTGTCGGTGAACTCGTACTTCGCCATGGCGAAGTACATGTCGTTCGACGAGCTGGAACCGACGACAGGCTGGAACCAGCGATCGGCGAGCGCGGACTTCGCAGCCAGGTCGCGATACGGCTGGATCACCTGGGGGTCGGCATACGCGAAATTCTGCGGGTCGGAGCAGCCGCTGGCTCCGGCGACGTAGTGATCCATCTTGCCGCCGTCGATCTCGGCCGTCATGCACGCGGCAGTGTGATCGGGATCGTAGACGCCGTGCTGCGCGTCATCGAGCTTGACGGGATCTGCGCCGGACGGATCCGTCGCGGGCCCGGCTTCGCAACAGGCGGGACCGTCATTGCAGGTCGGGTTGGAGCCGCTCTGCGCCGTGCAGTACTGCCCGTAGTACACGTCGAAGGCCGTGTTCTCCTGGATGACGACGACGAGATGCTTGATGTTCGACGCGGTCGGCACGTTTCCCGAGCCGCCGGGGCCGGAGCCCTTGTCCGGACTGCTGCTGCAGGCGAGAAGGAAGGAGCTTGCGGCGATGAGCAGGGGCAACCGGAAAGTCATACGGTCGTCATACTAACGCAACAATGCGCAGAACGGACAGCCCCTGCTCGTCCACCACGCGCGCGGCTGCGGGCCGCGCCCGCCTATCCCTGTCCCAGCATGCCCTTCTTCAGGCCCGAGTTGGGCGGGTGCGGGCCGAGCCAGATCGAGAAGAACACGCGTGCGAAGTCCGCGCCCGGGATGGTGCCCTTGTAGCTGCCCTTCACTGCAACCTGGACGCCCTTGCCGGGAACGTACGTGAAGGTCAGCGTCTGGCCTTTCTTGATGTCACTCATCCAGCCGTTGAGCTGGGCTATGCGCGGCTTCAGGGCGCCGAGGTTCTTGCCGGCGTTCTTCTTGAAACCCTCGCTCCAGGCGTCGGTCATGTCGCTCCGGTCCACGTCCCTGACGAAGTGCAGGTGGATACGCTTGAGCTTCTCGGCGTTGATGATTTCCTGCGCGTTCGAGGACTTGCTCTCCAGGTACAGGCCGGCCACGTACACATCGATGTTGAGGAAGGTGGCTTCGCGCACGCCCATCCCGTTGAGCACGAGAGGTTTGCCCTCGACCGTGATCTTGTCAGGCATGCTCACTCCGGCGCGCTTGCCGGCCGATGCCGGAATCGCGAACAGAACGAACAGACCGACAACCAGGAACATTCTGACGAGCTTCATGGCTGCACTCCTCCTCGGGCGAGCGGGACCCTGGAAAGGGGAGCAAGAAGCACGCCGCAGGCACGCCCGGGAAATGGCGGCCGGGTAGCGCAAGGGTTGCGCGGAGGGGCCGAGCGGGACCGAACCGATGCGTGGACCGCGACGGCGCGTGCCGCGAGGCCGAGCGCGTGAGGTCAATCCGGCGTGAGGATGATCTTGCCGATGTTCCTGCCGTACTCGAGCTCGGCGTGCGCGTCGGCGACGCGCGAAAACGGGAAGCTGCCGCCAATGTGCGGCTTGACCTTGCCGCCTTGATAGAGCTCCACCAGCCGCCGGAGCTGTCCGGTGATGAGCTCCGTCTCGTCCCAGAGGTGGCCCATGTTCACACCGGACACGGTGCGGTTGTGATCCATGAGCTTCATCGGATTGAAGCGCGGCACACGCGCAATCTGCCCGAGCACGTGCAGGAGCTTGCGCTTGCCGCCGGTATTGACGTTGGCCAGCCCGAACGCGATCAGCATGCCCGCGGGAGCCAGGAGCGAGTAGCCCTTCTTCCAGTCCGGTCCGCCCAGCGCATCGAGCACCAGGTCGACACCGCGCCCGTCGGTGAGCCGCTTGACTTCCTCGACGTAGTCCAGGCTCCGGTAGTCGATCGGATGCGCGCAGCCCTGCTCGCGGATGTAGTCGTGCTTCTTCGCCGACGCCGTGCCGTACGTGACGACGCCTTCCACCGTCCGGCAGAGCTGCAGCACCGCGGTGCCTACGCCGCCGGCCGCCATGTGGATCAGGACGTGCTCGCCGCCGCGGATCCGCGCGATCTGGAACAGCATGTGGTGCGCCGTCAGGTACGTGACGGGCATGGCGGCCGCTTCGTCGAAGCTCATCGCATCCGGGATCGGGATGGCCTGCGCCGCGGGAACCGCGACCACGCTGGAATGCCCGCCAAAGCGCGACATGTACAGGACGCGCGTGCCGACCGCGGGCTCGCTGACGCCTTCGCCGAGCGCGTCCACGACGCCCGATCCCTCGTAGCCGACCACGCACGGCGGCTTGGGCGCATCTGGATATAGACCCTGTCGCGCGCTCACCTCGGCGAAGTTCAGTCCGACCGCGCGCGTCCGTATCCTGACCTCTCCCGGCCCAGGCTCGGGATCCGGCGTTTCCCGGACCTCCAGCACGTTGGGGCCGCCATGTCGCGTAATCCAGATGGCTCGCATGGCCCGATTGCTGGGGCCGCCGAGCCGCGAGCGCAAGGGGGCGCGAGCAAGGAAAGACGCGCGGCGGCCACTCGCGGCGCGCCGGCGCGTCCGGGAGGGGCTACTGGCAGTTCAGATTGGCACAGATCCCCGAACAGCAGCTCGCACCGGCCGTGCAGACGCCGCCTGCCTTCACGCACTGCAGGTAGGCGCATTTTCCGCCGAGGCAAGTTCTCGAGCAGCAGTCCGCATCTGCGGAGCAGTTGTCGCCGGTGTGCTTGCAGGCCGCGATGCACGTGCCGGCGCAGTTGCCCGAGCAGCACTGGCTGCTCGACGTGCAGGTCTTGCCATTGCTGGTGCAGCTCGTGGCCCCGAGCTGGCATTTGCCGACGAGGCAGCTGGCACCAGGACAGCACGGTGCGGTGCTAGTCCCGCAGGGCGCCATCGCTCCAAGGCAGGTCTTGCACAGGCCCGAGTCGCAGTACGACCCCGCGCAGCAGTCGCCGGGGAGCTTGCAGCTGGAACCAGCGGGACCGCAACCGCACTTGCCGTTCGCACACACGAGGGTACAGCACTGGGCGGGCCCGCTGCAGGGGCTCTTGTCGCTCGAGCAGGTGCCCTGGGCGCAGGTGTCGCCGAGGCACTCCGCTCCCTTGTCGCAGCAGGATCCGCCGGTGCAACCGGTGTCGCCGAACTTGGTGCACGCCGGCGCACCCCCGCTGCCCCCGGAACCGCCGGCACCCCCCGAACCCGACACGCCGCCCGCGCCGGACACGGCACCCGAGCCGCCGCTACCCGATGCGCCGGCAGTACCGCCAGAGCCCGACGTGCCGCCGCTCCCGGACGAACCCGAGGTGCCGCCCGAACCCGACGTGCCGCCGCTCCCGGACGAACCCGACGTGCCGCCGCTCCCGGACGAACCCGACGTGCCGCCGGCCGCGTCGGCGGAGCCTCCGGAACCGCTCACTGTCGTGTTCGAGGAACAGCCAAGCGCCATCGACAGCGCGATCGACGCAACGAAACCCACACTCCGAGCAGACACCCGCATCCCACGACTCCCGTTGTTGCCGCACGGTGCGGCTGCCACCCGGGGGCGATGATATCCCATAGACGTGAGAGTCGTCCAGCCGGCCTTTCCCCTGCGCACCCGCGATCGGTGCTCGCCGGCGCGAGCACCGTCCTCCGGCCCGAGGCGACCGTGGCAGGGTCAGCGGCAGGGCCGGCGACGGCGGCGGTGACCGCCGCGGACGCTCCGCGCCGCGGCCATCGGGGGCGGTGGCCGGGTCCGGGGCGACCGGGGCGGGATGTTGTCAAGGAGCGGGTCGGCGCGGGGGCCTGCTGACAGCTACGCCGGAGCCAGCGCCAGCCGGTGGCGGCGTAGCCCGGTGAGCTGTTCCGCCGTGGCCTTGATGACGGCAAGCTCGATGCTGCGCATCACGTCGCGCCAAGGTCGCGTGCGCTGCTCGTCACTGCGCAGCGTCACACCGCGCCAGAGCGCGAGCAGCGTGTAGGCGATGCGCCGCAGGACCATGACGACGACGGTGGCGCGCGGGTTCTGCTCGATCCAGGGGTGGTCGTCCTCCTCGAAGGCAACGTCGAGGATCTGGTGTGATGTCTCGACGCCCCAGTGACGGCGCACGAGCAGAAGCCACTGGGCGTCGGTCAGGCGAGAGCGCGGCAGGCTCGACACGAAGTAGCGATTCTCGTGCTTGATACGCGTGCCGTGCGCATCGAGCGTCTCCATCTCGACGCGCAGGACGGTGCGCAGATGGTCCCAGCCACCGGGCGCTGCGCTCGCATTGCCGACGTAGAGTCGCCGCACGATGGTCTCGTCGCCGTGCACGTCGGAAGTCGCCGCGTCGGCCTCTCCAGACGGGCGGCTGCCGAGCCACAGGGCTGCTTCGTTGTAGAGCGTCGGCTGGGACGCCTTCAGCCCGAAGAGGTAGTGCAGGCCGTGCTTGCGCACAGCCTCGGCGTTGTCTGCCGAGCAGGCGCCGGCATCGTAGGTGACGAGCCGGAACAGATCGCTCCGCCCGTACGTCGCCATCAGCGCATCGAGCGCTCGCCCGCAGACGCCCCGGCACGTTGGTGCTCGCCGGAACGGATGTCACGTCGATGACCGGCCGCGCCGTGGCGCTGACCAGCGTCGCCGTGACCGTGCGTACGGCACCCGCCAGCGGCGCATCGTCGGCGTGTGTCTGCCGCTGCGCGAAGAAGTCGTCACAGCTCGGGACGACCGTGTTCTTGCCGTCGAGCGCGACGACACCGAATGGCAGCCCGTCCGGATCGAGCGCTTTGCGGCGCCGAGCCGCCCTCGTGGCTCTGTGCAGGACCGGCCGCAGGTCGTCCGGCGCGAGCATCGACAGCGCATCGCGGAGCGTCGTGTCGGGGATGCGGCGGCCGATGCCAAGCTGGCGCCGCACCGGCAGCGTCAGCTCGTCCGTCAGCTCCTCCACCGCCTTCAGGCTGCGGCATCCCGCCATCAGCCCCACCAGCGCGCCCGACAGGAGCGCTGGCAAGGCCCAGCGTCGGCCGCGGGTGTCGCGCGGGTCGAGGATCTCGTCGAGGCGCGCTTCGCCCAGTCGTTTCGCGGCCATGCCGATGATCCTTCGTTGGGTACGTGTGCTTTGCGCCATCTCGATCTCCTTGTCGGTTGTCGTCAGGAACGACCGAGGGCAGGATGGTGTCGCCTGCGCTCGATTGCGTGTCGGTTGTTGTTGCACTCGATCTGTCGCGAACGCAGCGTCAGGCATTCGAATCCGCCCCGGCGCCGCTCACGCGACGCCGGGGCGGAGCCTTTCAGTGGGTGAGCTTCCACAGGGCAGCGAGCAGCCGGTCCAGATGCCCGAGCGCGGGCTCCGCCTCTTGCTGGCGCAGGTAGCGCCAGCCCACTGCCGCATGCAGACCCATCCGCACCTCGCCCGCGCTGCCAGCGGAACTCTGGTAGCGACTGCGGCGCGTACCGGGGTCGGAATACGCACCCTCCCCGAGGTTGAGCACGAAGCTGTTGGTCGCGTCCTTCAGCTGCTGCGCCAGCTTGCGATCGTGGCGCTGGACGCGGTGGACCAGCGGCACGATGGCCTGCTGGGCTGTGAGAGCGAGGTCGAGAGTGTGGAAGCGCATGGTCGATTCTCCTTTCGCCCGCCCGGCGGCGGGTCACCCGACCCGCCCGCCGCCGGGCGGCAGAGGAGCGTTGACGCGCTGCATCCATCACCCGTCCCACGAGCCTGCAGGCGACAGTGACAGCCCGCAGGGCTGGCGCGCGCCTGCCTCGCGCCGTGGCTCCGTCTCGCCATGCCGCCCCCGTCACTGCCACCGGCGCGGTCGCGGACGCTGCCGCCGCCACGGTCGCCGCCTCCGGCCCCCGCCCCAGCCACCTCGATGCGAATTTGCGCCTGGCCCCGCGATACCGCGCCGGACCAACCCAAGTGATCGATCACGCGTCGCTTTTCAGTCGTCGCCCGGCCGGACTACCGAGCGAAGGTGTTCCCCTGCGCCGGGAAAGGCGCGATCACGGGGCGGGCCCTCGAAGCGTGGCCGCTACAGCCCCAGCTTGTGGTGGAGCCTAGTGCCCCGTGGTGTCGACGACGTCACGACGGTCGTCCTTCTGCTCGCGCGGCGTGTCGAGCCTGTCGGCGATCTCGCCGAGCGCGCGCGCGGTCTTGCCGAGTGTGCGCTGGCTCGTCTGCAGGAGCAGCTGCGCCACGCCAAGACCGTAGCGGGCCCAGTCGGTGCCGACGCTGAACAGCTCCTCGACGAGGTGGGCTTCGGTGGTTTCGGGACGGGTGTGCGGGGTCTCGTTGTTGGACATGGATCTCCTCCTTGGCGGGACGCATCCCGCACGGGTTCTGCTCATCTTTTCGCGCCGGGGGTCTAGCGCTCGGGAGGCTTCTCGGGCTGGCAGCCGATGCACACGAACACCGCGGGCCCGGGCTTGCTCTGGATGGCCAGCAGGGCGTCGTCACCTGCCTGGAGCGCGGTGTTGCACTTCGCGCAGCGCCCCTCTACGGCCATCTGCACCTTCTGGTACGCCACCACGTCCGCGAGCGGGTCGAGCTTCTCCACACGGGCGCGCATACGCTCGCGCTCGTCGCGCATCGAGCGAGCCACGCGCTGGAGCCGGTCCTCGACGTGGCCTCCCGCCCGATCGGCAATGTCGACCGCGTCCTCCAGGATGGTGCGGACCAGATTGGAGACGGGGATACGCAGCGCCGCGGCGACCGACTTCAGCTCCGCCTCGAGCACTGCAGGGATGCGCGTGTGCAGTACGCGCTCCTTCTTGTCGTTACGCTCGGAGCGGGCCGCGCCGTCGTCCTCACTGGGGCCTCGATCGGATTCTTGTGTCACGCCGTGATACATGTATCCCGCGAGCCGGGCTGTCAACGAGAAATGTATCACAAAGTGATCTCTATGGCGTAATACCTTGCAATCGCTGTGCTTTTCTGCCCGCGCCCGTGCGAGGTGCCGAAGGCTTCCGGAGCTCCTTGCCGATCTGCCCGACAAGCAACGGAGCGAGGCTACCGGCGGCGACCACCAGCCACCCGGCGACGCCGGGGTCCGAGGTGTGGAGCACGCGTGCGAGCAGCGGGACGTACACGGCCATCAGCATCAGACCTGCGCACAACAAAAGAGCGCCCCACACCCACAGGTTCCGCGTCACCTCGTTGGAAAGGAGCCTGGCTCGCGGCGCCCGCATGTTGAAGACGTGCGTAAGCTGCGCGAAGCCGAGCGTCAGAAACGACACGGTCACCGCCCGCTCCTCCGGCATGCCGAGGACGTGGAGCGCCACGGAAAGCGCGCTCAGCACCGCCGCCGTGATGAGCACGCCGTACGCCCACACGAGCTTCCAGTGCCGGCGCTCCAGCAGCCGCTCCGCGAAGTCGGACGGAGGGCGCCGCATCACGTCACCCTCCCCTTCCCCCGCTCCGAGTGCGAGAGCCGGAAACACATCGGTCACCAGGTTCAAGAACAGGATCTGGAGCGGCAGGATCGGCAACGGGAGCGCGAAGAGCGGCGCAGCACCCACGGCGAACAACTCGCTCACGTTGCACGAGAGCAGATACACCGCGAAGTTCCGGATGTTGCCGAAGATGATCCGCCCCTCGCGGATCGCCACGGCGATGGTATCGAGCTCGTCGTCTTCCAGCACCATGTCCGCCGCTTCGCGCGCGACCTCGGTGCCGCGGCGCCCCATGGCTACACCGATATCCGCCTTCCTGAGCGCCGGCGCGTCGTTCACGCCGTCGCCGATCATCGCGACGATGGAGCCCGCGCGCTGGTGCAGCTCGATCACGTCCAGCTTCTGCCGCGGGCTGGTGCGCGCCAGCACCACCGCGCGGCGCACGCGCTCGCGCTCTGCCGCGCTGCCGGAAAGCAGTCTCTGCAGCTCGCGGCCGTCGATCGGCGGCGCTGCGCGGCCGTCCAGCCCCACCGCTGCGGCGACGCTGGCTGCGGTCCGCGCCTGATCGCCGGTGACCATCACCAGCTCCACGCCCGCCTGGCGACAGGCTTCGATCGCGGCGCGCACGGGCTGCCGCGGCGGATCGAGCATTCCGACGAGGCCGAGCCAGGCCAGGTCCGCGTAGGGCGGCTCTGCCGCGTTCGCGACACGCTTCTCTGCGAGACCGAGCAGGCGTAGCCCGCGCGACGCCAACCGGCTGTCGGCTTCCTGCACCCGCTGCCGGTCCTCGTCGGCAAGCTCGCGTTCGCCGTCACGACTCCTGATCCGCGTACAGGCATCGAGCACGGCCTCGGGCGCGCCCTTGACCGCGACGCGGACATCGTCGGCATCCTGATGGAAGGTCGCCATCATCCGGATCTCGTGGTCGAACGCCTCTTCGCGGATCTCGGGCAGCTGCGCGTCGAGCTCGCGGCCCCCGACGCCGGCCTTGGCCGCGGCTGCGAGCAGCGCCACCTCGATCGGTTCACCGATGGCCTCGGCGGGCTCATTGCCCTCTGCGAGATGCAGCTCCGCATTGTTGCACAGCGCGCCGACCGTCAGGAGATCGAGCAGGCGCGGATCGGAA
Organism: uncultured delta proteobacterium; assembly: GCA_963826085.1. GTDB lineage: Bacteria > Myxococcota_A > Polyangia > Polyangiales > Polyangiaceae > CAWDXG01. The sequence goes on from CAWGVN010000004.1 coordinate 1,006,666, forward strand.
CGGGGCTCGAACGGGGTGCCGTGTTCGTCGGCGAAGCGGCCCTCCGCCGAGAGCGGCTTTCCCGACAGCGCGATCTGTCGATCATCCAGCACGACCTCGGCAACCGTCAGCTGGTTCTCGGTCAGCGTGCCGGTCTTGTCGGTGAGGATCACGCTCGTGGAGCCCAGCGTTTCCACCGCCGAGAGCCGCTTGACGAGCGCGTGCTCGCGGGCCATCCGCCACATGCCGCGTGCCAGCGCCAGCGTCGCGACGATCGGCAGCCCTTCCGGAACGGTCGCGACCGCCAAGGCGATGGCCGTCTCCAGGATCACGAACGCGTCGTGGCCTGCGAGGATCCCCATCACGAACACCAGCAGGGCGATCGCCAACATCAGCCACACCAACCGCTGCCCCAGCCCCGCGAGCCGTTTCTCCAGCGGCGTCGTCTCGTCGCGGGCCTCCGACACCAACGCCGAGATGCGGCCGAGCTCGGTGTGCATGCCGGTCGCCACCACGACTCCCTCGCCGGAGCCGCGCGTGACGGCCGTGCCCTTGAAGAGCATGTTGGCCCGCTCCGCGAGTGGCGCGGCCGTGTCGACGACCGCAACACGCTTGCCGACGGGCAGCGACTCGCCGGTGAGCAGCGATTCGTCCGCCTGGAGGCGATTGGCTTCGACGAGCCGCACATCGCTCGTCACCACGTCGCCGCCCTCGACCACAACGATGTCGCCCACAACAAGCTCCACGGCCGGCACCACGTCGAGCTCTCCCGCTCGCCTCACCCGGGCCTTGACCTGCCCGATCCGGCGAAGCGCCTCCATGGAGCGCACGGCCCGGAGCTCCATCACGAAGCCGATCGCCGCGTTGATCGCGATCACTGCCAGGATGGCGACGGCCTCCACGACGCGCGCCACGGCGAATGACACTCCGGCGGCCACCGCGAGCAGCAGCACGATGACGCTCCAGAATTGCGCAACGAGGATGGCCCACGCAGGGCGCGGACGGGTCTCGCGCAGGCGGTTCGGACCAAACTGGCCGCGGCGACGCCTGACTTCCGGAAGCGCGAGCCCCCGCTCCGCGGAAACGCCCAACTCGTCGAGCACCTCGTCGGCCGGTCGCGCCCAGGCCTCGGCGGGTTCTGCCAATTTCGCCCGTGGGGGACTCATTCCCACTCCCAGGGCCAACATGCGGCTTCCCGCGGGGCCGCGCCATGGCAGCGGCACGCCCGGAAATGAGCTGGAGCCGGCACCGCGTCGCGGTCCGGCTCCAGAAGGTGCGAGGCCGTGCCCCGCGTCGGGTTACTCGGCCGCGCTGAGCGCGTCGGCCTCCAGCTCGCGAGCCGCGGTGCGGTCGCCGAGCACGACCGACTTGTTCGTGACCCAGCGCGTCCGGTCGTAGTGGTCGAGGTTCTTGTTGAGCACGACCTGGAAGCAGGAGGCGTTGCCCTGCTCCGCGATGATCGTCGACCAGGCCAGGAACATGTGCCAGATGCGGAACCAGCGCTCGCCGTAGGTCTTGACGACCTCGTCCTTGTTGCTGAGCCAGTTGTCGTGCCACTTCTTGATCGTCCACGCGTAGTGGATGCTCACGTTCTCGACGCTGTGCGTCTCCCAGCCGGCCTTTTCCATCGCCTTGAGCATTCCCGCCGGGGGCAGGCTCGCGTCGGCTCCGGGGAAGATGTACTTGTTCATGAACAGGCCCCAGATCAGATCCTCGGGGCGCAGGCCGCGGCGCAGACCCGTCCACTGGAGCAGGAAGAGGCCCTCGTCCGAAAGCAGGTCACGCACCTGCTCGTAGAAGGAGACGAGGTTCTTCACGCCCACGTGCTCGACCATCTCCAGGCTGGAGATCTTGTCGAAGGTCTGGTTCGTGGGGATGTCGCGGTAGTCCTTGCACAGGATGCGGGCGCGATCCTCCAGGCCCCAGTCCTTGATGCGCTTGTTGCCGAACTCGGTCTGACGCTCGGCGATGGTCACGCCGGTGGCGTCCGCGCCGAAGTACTTCGCCGCGTGACGGGTCAGCGTGCCCCAGCCGCAGCCGATGTCGAGCAGGCGCTCGCCGGGCTTGAGCTGCAGCTTCTTGCAGACCAGATTCATCTTGTTGTCCTGGCCCTGCTCGACGGTCTGGTTCGGGTTCTCGAAGAAGCCCGACGTGTAGACCATGCGCTCGCCGAGGAACCAGCCGAAGAAGTCGTTGCCGCGGTCGTAGTGCTCGCGGACGATGCGCTCGTCCTGGCTCTTCGAGTGGATGGCAACCTCGGGCACGAAGTTCGTCACCGCCCACTTCAGGTGCTGCGGGGTCAACGTGTACTTGACGAACAGGTTGCGGTTCCGGAGGAAGGCATAGATGTCGCCCGGGATGTCGATGTCACCGTCGAAGTACGCCTCGTACAGCGTGGACATGGGGATGCGCTTGGTCGAGTAGCGACGGGCGAGCTTCTTGTCGTTGAACACGACGTAGTCGGTGAGCTTGTTCATTCTGGAGACGCCTTCCTTGGCGGGTGCTGGGCCAATCGGCCGGATCAGAGGGCCCAGAGACGACCACTGCGATTGCCGAGAGGCAAGTCCCATTTGCCCCGCACGGCGTGTGGATCGAGGACGGTCCGCCGCGTAGCCGGCTTCGCGCCAAACTGCCCTCCGCCAAAATCCGCAGGCAGAATCGCGAGTCAGCCCGGAGCCGGGATCCGTCCGTCGGCGATCAGCCGCGCCAGATCCAGCGTCGTCACGATTCCGACAGGACGGCCTCCGTCCACGACGAGCACCCGATGAACCGAGTGCTCGACCATCAGACGGGCAGCCTCCGCGACGGTCGCGTCGGGCGGCACGGAGATCACGTGATCGATCATGGCGTCACCGACGCGCTCGTTCCGGAGTCGCTCGGCGACGCCTCGCGCCTCGCGCTCGGCTTCGTCCGGAAGCTCGTCGCCGGGGACCGGTCCGCCGATGCCGGTGAAGTCGCGATAGTAGTCCAGCGCCGTCTCGGCGAGCACGCGCCCCACGCTGATCTGCTTGACGATGTCCGAGCGGGTCACAACGCCGCACAGCCGCCCGCGCTCGACGACGGGCGCACCGCTCAGCCCTTCCTCGGTCAGGAAGCGCTCGAGATCCGCGAGGCTCATGTCCGGCTCGACCGTACGGACCCCGGTCGTCATCACGTCACGCACGCGCACGAGCCCAACATAACCACCGTCCGCCCGGCGGTCAGTCGTCGTCGGCGCCCGGCGGCGCGGCCGGGCGCGGCCTCAGGTCGGCGTGGATTTCCGGGTGGCGGGCCAGGTAGCGGCGGAGCGCCTGCCAGCCGGCCTCGTCGAGCTGGTCGTCGGGATCGCCGGGGCCGCGCTGGACGCTGGGCGGACGGTGGTGGGCGAGCTGGTAGGCGATGTGCGACCCCTTCGGCGGCGAGCCCTTCATCGCCCACCACAGCACGTCGCGAAGATCGGGATTGCGATCTGGGCCGCGGAAGTCCATCAGCGCGGACCACGCCGCGCCCGCGGCACCGGCGCCGTTCGTCGTGTCGGCAACACTGCGCGGCAGCGCGTCGTAAGGAGTGTAGTCCGGCTTCATGGTGAACGCGTCGTAGACCGGCGTCGCGAGCGCGTCTTCGCGGTTCATGGGCGGGAGCCCGAGGATCAGCTCGAAGCTCCGGAACAGCGACGGGTACGACAGGTGCACCGAGCTCGTGTAGTGATGCTTCGCCCACGGGCTGATCACGAGCAGGATCGAGCGGTGGTACTCGACGTGGTCGGCGCCCATCTGCGGGTCGTCCTCGACCAGGAAGATCGCCGTGTGCTTCCAGTATTTCGAGTGCGAAATGCGATCGACGAGGAGCCCCGTGGCGTAGTCGTTATCGTTGATCATCGCCTGCGGCGTGAGATCGTTCGCACCCGTGCCCTTCGTGTGATCGTTGGGCAGGAGCACGTAGCTGAAGGGCGGGAAATTGCCGTTGTCGACCAGCTGGGTAGCGACCTCCTTCGCCTTGTCCTCGTCCTTGTAGTCCAGGTTGAAGTAGACGCCGGGGAAGTGCGTGTCGACGTGGCTGAGCACCGTCATGCCGGCGTACTGCCCGAAGGAACCGACCACCTCGCCGAAGTCGGTGAAGTCAACGTCGTACTTCATCAGGTGCGTGAAGAAGGTGCCGAACTGGGGCTGCCCGCGCTCGATCGCTGCGTCCTGGTCGGGGAAGTCGCCGCCGTGCCCGCGGTAGTTCTCGATCCAGGTGCGCTCCATGTAGTCGTTCACGAACGACGAGGTGAGCCACAGGTGTCCCTGCACGCTGCACTCCGAGTCGTCGTAGAAGTTGTCGTGGTTGGCGAACATGCTGGCGAGCTTGTGCAGGTTCGGCGTGATCTTCTTGCCGAACATGGCGAGCGCGGGATCGCCGTTGCCGGTGCCGAGATCGCCGAGCACGGTGTCGTACGTCTTGTTCTCGCGCACGATGAGCACGATGTGCTCGATTGGCGTCTTGCCGCCGGACGTGGTCGGAACCGGGAACTCGCCGCCTTTGCAGTCGAACGGATACACCGTGCTCGGCCGACGCACGTTGGCCTCGACCTGGGCCGTGAGCTTTGGCAGGTCGATCGCCGGCAGGTCGACCAGCGAGAGCGTGCCCTGCATGGCCTTCTTGCCGCTCTCGTCGCCGTTGCCGCCGTAGTGCAGCAGCGGTCCGGTGCCGATGCCCTTGGCATTCGTGACCACGAGCTTCTTGCCCGAAAGCGCCACATCGGTCGGGTACCAGCCGACCGGAATCGCGCCGAGCGTCTTCAGGTTCGAAGCGTCGAGCACCGCGACGGCGTTGTCCGCCGCGCGCGTCACGTACAGGCGCCCGCTCTTTTCGTCCAGCGCGATCCCCGACGGACTGCTCGCGGGAAGCGGCGTGTTGTCCTCGCCGGCGATGTCCGGCTCGCCGACAAATACCGAGCCGTCGACCTTGCGGCTCTTCGTGTCGATCGACACCACCACGTCCTGGTCGGTGACGGTGGCGTACACGCGAGAACCGTCCGCGGCGGCGGCCAGCCCGAGCGGGTTCGCGCCGACCTTCACGCTCGCCACCTCCTTGCCCTGGGCGAGATCGACGACGGACAGATCGGTGTCGCCGAAGCCGGAGACGTACAGCTCGTCGCGGCCCGGCAGGTAGACGACGGCGTAGGCGCGGCGCGAGAGCGGAATTTTCCGCGTCACCGTGAGCGCCGAAGCGTCAATCTCCTTGACCGCCTTGTCGAGATAACTCGTGACCCAGAGGGTGGAACCGTCAGGCGAGACCGCGATACCGCCCGGGTAGCGGCCCACGTCCAGCTGCGAGCTGGCGGTGAGCGTGCCGTCGGCGGCCACGTCGTAGACCTCGAGCATTCCGGTGTAGCCGCCCGATGCGTACAGCCGCTTGCCGTCCGGCGAGAGCGCGAGCCCATAGAACCCCTCGCTGCGCGGCAGATCCTGGATGACCTTTCCGCTGTCGAACGACACGAGCTCGAGACTGCGCTTGGCGTAGCCGGTATTCGCGACGTAGGCGACCGGCAGCGTGGGATGAGCGATCACCTGCACCGGAAATCCACCCAGCGTGGTCTGGGTGCCGGTGGGCGTGAGCGCGCGACCGTCGGGCAGGAGGTACGGCTTGCCGTCCATCGGCGCGAGCGCGGCAGCCGGCGGCGGCGGCGCGGTGCAGGCCTTCACCTTGTGCGCACCAGAGCTCCCGCTGCAGCCGGCAAGCGCAAGCGCGATCAAGACGAACGGGACACGGGAGGGCGCACCCCACCGCGCTCCGCGTGTCGACAGGGGGCGGTGTCGCACGTGAAAGCTCCTTTAGCTCAGAATACGCCATAGGCCCGCGCGCGATCCACTGCGACCGGCTTCGCGCTCGCGCGATTGCCGAAGGCGACGTAGGATGCGCGCCGTGGTGCGGCTCTGGACACGGCGTGCGATCGGCGCTCTCTCCGCGCTGGTGGTCGCGTCCCTGGCGCAGACCGCCGCAGCGCAGGACGGTGGATTCTGGTACGAGTCGCCCGAACGGGCCGCGCCGCCCGTGACGAGCGACCGCGGAACGAGCACGGCGCCCGAAACGGATCGCGCAAGCCAGCCGCCGGCCCCGGTGGAGCGTCCGTTCCTGTATCTGGTCGACCCGACGCTTCCGCGGCCGATGCACCTGATCGCCAGCTATGCGGCCGGCTACTCCTCGACCGATGCGGCCACGCGCCCGCTCGCCGCGACCGCAAACCGCAGCGGCCTGGTCAACGAGCTCAGGGTCGAGGGCGGGCTGCACGAGCGCTTCGCGCCGTTCGTTACCGGCCTGCTCGCGCCGCCCCGGGCAGGCGAGACCGGCGCGCGCACCGCGCTCCAGGCGGGAGCCCGCGTGCTCGTCACCGATCCGGCTTCACGCGGTTTCCGGCTGGCGCTGTCGGCGGCGTACATGCGCGACTTCAAGTCCGCGAGCGGCGTATTCGGTCGCGCGACAGCGAGCTACGACATCGGCGGGCTCAGGCTCGCGTCGATGGTGCACGCCGAGAAGGTGTTCACGAGCGCGCGCGATCCCATCGATCTGTACGCAGTGGCCGGCGCGTCGTACCGCGTGCTCGACTCGCTGCGCGTCGGCGCCGAATATGTCGCACAGGACATCGAGGGTGCCTGGGATCCAAACGAAGCCGAGGGCGGCATCCGCCACTTTGCCGGCGCGGATCTGTCCTGGTCGTACGACAAGAAACTGCTCGTGACGGCGGGACCCGCGTTCGGGCTCGGAGCGCCGGCTCCCGCGCTGCTCGGGCGGGCGTCGATCGCGTACCTTTTCTGACATCGAGCTCGCGCAGAGGTTGCGGGTCGGGTGTGCGTTTTTCGCGCCGCCCAGGCCGGCCGGTCTAGAAGCCGTGGAGTTTGTGGGTGCTGGCATGGCGCTTGCGATCCCCCAGGCAGGGCTGATGGTTTCCTCACCTGCAATTCCTGTTTTCAACGCCGAGCGGCCCGATTCGCGCCCAACAGCTGCCGTGGACTCGCTGGCGCTCGCGCGCGCAGCAATCGCGCCGCCGGACATGGTGGGACTGGTACTTCGCGAGACCTATCGCATCCTGCATGTGCTCGACCACGGTGGGATGGGCGTGGTGCTGGACGCCGAGCATCTCAGGCTGCACCGCCGCGTTGCGGTAAAAGTGCTGCTCGCAGCGGATCCCTCGGCCGTGGCGCGATTCCAGCGCGAAGCGGAGATCGTCAGCCAGCTCACGCATCCGCACGTCGTGCAGATCATCGACTACGACACCACCGCCGATAACCAGCCGTACATCGTGATGGAGCGGCTGTACGGCGAGAGCCTGGCCGCGCGCCTCGATCGGGAGCGGATGATCCCGATGTCCGAGGTCGTGCGCATAGCGGGGCAGATTTCCTCGGCGCTGTCGGCTGCGCACCAGCTCGGCGTGGTTCATCGCGACCTGAAGCCGGCCAACGTGTTCCTGGTGAACATGCCGGGCGACCCCGCCTTCGTGAAGCTGCTGGATTTCGGCATCAGCAAGCGCGTCGGCGCCGCGCAGGCGCTGACGCGCGAGCGCGACGTGCTCGGAACCCCGGACTACATGGCGCCGGAGCAAGCGGTCGGGCACACGGGCAGCGCGGACCATCGCGCCGACCAGTACGCGCTGGCCGTCATGGTGTACGAGATGCTGGCCGGCGTGCTTCCGTTCGACGGCGAGGACGTCCTTGCGGTGCTCTACCAGGTCGTGCACGAGCGCGCGCCAGCACTGGCGGACGTTGCACCGCCGTGGGTCTCGCGCGCCGTAAGCGACGTAGTGGCGAGGGCCATGGCGAAACGTCCGGACGATCGCTTCGAGAACGTGACGGATTTCGCGGACGCGCTCGCTGGGGCTTCGGGTTGCTCGCTTCCGGCAAGCCTGCAGAAGACGTCACCGGCGCTGCCGCTTCCGCCCTGGGCAACCCAGCCCGCATCGGGTCCGCGTTCGAGTCGTCCCCGGCGCTTCGTGGACTCCGGACCGGTGACGGCGGACCCCGCCGCCGAGGTAGTGGCGGCGGTCGATCAGGCCCGCAGCGCGCTGGGCAGGGGCGAGCTCGAGTTGGCTGCGCGCTACGCCGAGACTGCGCTGGAGGTCGCGGAGAGTGCCAGCGGCGGTGAGGAAGTGGAGACGGCACTGGAGCTGTCGACTCCGGCACTCGAGCGCGTGTTCGAAGCCAAGCTCGGCGGGCTGCGCTCGGCGCTGAAGGTCGAACGCGTGCCGTCGGCGACGGAGATGACCATGTCGTCGTCGGAAGCCTTCCTCATCTCGCGCGTCGACGGCGGCGCCACGGTGGAGGAAGTGCTCGACCTGTCACCACTACCGCGTCTGGCGAGCCTGAGGCTCCTGGCGGCGCTGCTCAAGCACGGCGTCGTCCAGGTCGTCTAGATCGGGCAGCGCGCCTTCGAAACAGCTGATCGTGTTCGGCGCATCGGCCCGGGACCAGAGCGCGCGCACGGGCAGATCCGGCGTGCCGTCGGCCAGTCCTTCCGCAGGCGACCAGCGGGGGCGCTCCCCAGGCCGAAGCACGTGCAAGCCGCTCTGCAGCACGCCAATCACGTAGGTGTGCCCGGCGCTGCGGCAGCCGAAGAACGAGCTCCAAGCGCTGGCAAACGCCTGACCGCGGTGCGCCCCGAAGGTCTCGCAGGTACGGAACCACCACAGCGCGTCCGGCGTGAGCCGCTCGCGGATCCGCTCGAGCGGCTGCCGATGCGGATGCCCGCGCTCCAGCGAGCGAGCGGAGAGCTCCTGCTCGCCGACGCGGCACACACCCCACTTGCCGTGCCCCCAGAACTGGATCTGCGCGATCGGACGGTCCGGCTCCACGCTGCAGAGCCACTCCAGCGCTTCTTCCCAACTGTCCACGCCGCGCGCGAGATCGATCAAGCCGCGCGCGCAGTACAGCCTGGCTCCGGCTGCCCAGGCGTGGCTGAGCCCCGGAAGCAGCGGCCGCCCGCGACAGGTCCGATCGTAGACGAGCAGGTCGAGCGCTCCGCTCATGCCGAAAAGCCTGTCACGGCGAGAGCATGCCCTCAAGCCACGGGCAGTCGGCCGGCGAGGTACCGAATCGCGCTGTCGATGCTGAAGAGCCTCGGGTAGTCGCTCTCCGGAATGTCGACGCCCAGCCGTTCGTGCAGGGCGACCACGATGTTCATCCGCGTGTCCGTCGCTGACCCGGTGGTCGGCGGCGAGACTGGCATGCACGCGCAGACCCGCGCGCACACCCGATCGCGCCCCGCAGGCTTTGCGCCATTTGGCGGCGAGGCGGTGAGCGCTGCGTGGAAGTAAATTGCTTGAAGTCAATGGAATCCCCACACCAAAGTTCCTGGCACGCAACGTGCGTGCGCACGTGTGGGCATCCCCTGATCCCGGTCAACTCGCGTCCCATGCGACGGAAAGAAGACGAAGAACGCGCATATCCTGCGCTTGGCTGGCTGACGGCGTCGGCCCGCTCGCTGAAAGGGCGGTTCTTCGCACTGCTGATCGGGCTCGGGATCCTTGCGTTGGGGCCATGGCTGGTCTCGCGGCAAGCGCACAACAACGTCAACGGCTTCGCCCGCGAGCTGGATCTTGCCGGATCGCTTCGCTACCGGCTGCTGGAGATCGAGGAACACCTGGCGCGCCCCTCGCCTGCGCCTGCGGAGCGCGAGGACGAGATCCGCGGCATGATCCGCGAGCAGCACGACGTGCTCGTCGAGCTGATTGGAGGCGACGCGACAAACGGCGTGCCGCCCTGCCCCGACGACCGCGCCTGCCAGCGCCTGCGGCGACACCTGAGCCGCTGGGATCACCAGCTCGGGCCCGAATTCACCGTCGCGCTGGACCAGGGGCTCAGGGAAGACACAACGACGAACGCGCACGACGAGCTCCGATCGCTCGACCGCACGGTACAGGATCTGACGGACACGCTGCAGACGCGCGCAGCGGCGATCACGACGCTGGGCACCGCTGCCGGCGCCGCATCGCTTCTGCTCGTGACGATCATCGGGTTCAGCGTGTGGGAGGTCTTCGGCCGAATCCGGCGGCTGCGCAGCGCGACGCAGGAGAGCTCGGAACACGCGCTGCTCCGGGAAGCCACCGGCGACCACGAGCTGGCCACACTGGCACAGGCCCTGTCCGACGGCCTGCGCGCCGCGCGCGAAGGACGCGAGGCGGATCAAGCCCATCTCGAGGAGCTACAAGCGCAGCAGGAAGCCACACGTGTCTTCGTCCAGGCGCTCAACGCCTGGATCGCGGGCGTGGACGAGCTCGACCCGGCGCTGGAGCAGGTGGCGCGCGTCGCCGGCTACAAGAGCGCGCGCCTCGAATCGGTTCCCGGGGACGCCCACGATTACGTGGCCGAGTTCGTCGACGAAGACGACCGGGTGATCCCGCTCGCCTGGCGCGACGAGCCGCTGTGCGCGCTCATCCTCCAGGGAGAGACTGAACAGTCGAAGAGCCGCCCCCTGCTCGTCGACACGCTAGCGCAGGTGCTGACACTCGCCTGCCTCGCAAAGAGGGTACTCTCGGAACGCGAGCGGCGGGCCGAGATCGCCGGGTCTCTGGCCAGCGTGGCCTCGCTGGGGCCGGGGCCCTCGGCACTGGGCGGATCGCTCAACCAGCTCATCCGCTACGACCGCGCGCAGCTGACCCGGGTCGACGACGCCGGCCGGCCCCTGGACTCGTGGCAGATCGACGTGGAGGAGCTCCGACTGCTGCCGCTTCCCGGATCGGTGGAGGTCCCGGGCGAAGCGACAGCTCTGGACAGCCCCGTCGCGAGCCCCCGCGCGCCGGCGCTCCTGCTCCTGCCGCTCAAGGTCGGCGGACACACGGTCGGCCTGCTCAGTCTCGAACGCACCGTCGGAGCGTTCACCACGCAGGAATGCGAGACGGCCGCCGGGCTCGCGCCGGTGTTGGCCTCCGCGCTCCTGCGCATGCAGCTGACCGAGCGCCTGCGCGTCTCGGAGCAGTGGACGACGATCGGCGCGTTCGGACGCATGCTCGCCGACGAGCTGCGCAATCCACTGAACGGTCTGTCGCTGCAGGTGCAGCTGTTCGAGCGGCGTCTGGAGCGACTACCCGCGTCGGTCGAGGACCGGGACCGCCTCAGGAAGCGAGTTGGCGCCATCCACGACGAGCTGACGCGGATGGAAACGCTGCTCAGCGAGTATCTGAGCCTGCATCCCACCGCCGGCGAGCTGAAGCTCGAGCACATCGACCTCGGCCGGCTGCTGTCCGAGGTGCTGGATGCGCAAAGCGAGCTGCTGGTCGAGCACGGCGTGGAGCTCTCGACAGACATCGCGAAGGAGCAAGCCGTCGTGATCGGCAACCCGGCGCGGCTCCGGAGCGTGGTCGACAACCTGCTCAGGAACGCGGTCGAGGCGATGCACAACATGCCGACGCGCAAGCTGGCTATCTCGCTCAAGAACGCGGGCTGCGAGTGGGAGATCGTTATCCGTGACACGGGCAACGGCATCGACGACCCCGTCGCCATCTTCTCGCCGGGCTACACCACCAAAGCGAGCGGAACCGGAATGGGCCTGCCGCTCACGTTGCACACGGTCCTCCAGCACCACGGCCGTCTCGTGGCGCGGCTCGCGGAGGGCGGCGGCAGCGAGTTCGTTCTCACGCTGCCCGGCGGCGGCGACCTGGAGCCTGCGTGGAGCATCCGGCCGTCTGCAGCCAGCGAGGCGGACGCCTGAAACGCCGCTTCCCTGTAGGCCATGACCCACCCCACCGGACACCAGGAATCCCACAGCGCCGACATCCGTCCCGGCACGACGTCGGAGCGAGCGGACCCTACGCCGCGCGACCCCGCCCAGAAGCAGCAGGAATCCGAAACATCTCGCGAGGCCGGTGGGATCGTCATGCGGACCGCGGGCATGAAGCACCTCGTGGAACAGGCTCGCCGGGCGGCACAGAGCGACGATCCCGTGCTTCTCACGGGCGAAGTCGGCAGCGGCAGGGCGCTGCTCGCTCGTTTCATCCACGACCAGTCGAAGCGCGCCCCGAGGTCGTTCTGCATAGTGAGCTGCGGCCTGCGCCCGGTGGAGCGCCTCGAGGGCGAGCTGTTCGGCCAGGGCGGCGCGCCCGGAAAGCTTCGCCTCGCGCAAGGCGGGACGTTGCTTCTCGAAGAAATCGCCGACCTGCCGCTGGAACTTCCGGACAGACTGCTCGACGCGCTGGCGGGCGAGGGCGGACGCGACGTGCGGCTCGTCGCGACCACGTCACGGTCGCTCCGCGCCGAAGTAGAGCGAGGGCGCTTCAACCCGAACTTGCTGTACGGCCTGCGCGTTCTCCAACTGTTCGTACCGCCGCTGCGCGACAGGTCGGGCGACATCGAGCTCATCGCCCGTCATCTGCTCGCGAAACACAACCGGACCTATGCCAGGCAGATCTCGAGTATCTCGCAGGAAGCTCTCGGCGCACTCGAATCCTTTGCCTGGCCCGGCAACGTCCGCGAGCTCGACAACGCGATCCGCTACGCATTCGTGATGGGCGACGGGCCGATCCTGATGGAAGGCGACCTCCCGCCAGACGTGCGCGGCGAAGACCGGAGTCGCTCGCTCCGGACCCACATCCCCCCCGACTCGGCGGCTCGACTCCCGAACGAGGCCCGTCGCATCCTGCGCGCCCTCGAGCGCGCAGGCGGCAACCGCGAGCGGGCCGCAGCGAGCCTCGGCATGAGCCGCGTCACCCTGTGGCGCAAGCTCAAGGCCTATGAGCTCGAAGCCTCGGTGCAGCCGAGGCGGCGCGGATCCTGACACCGAACCCAGCGGGGGTGACAGCAGGCGCCATCGGTGTACGCTCGCCGGCGGCATGTCGGTCGTCGAAAATCTCGCCGACTGGATCGTGTCGCTCGACTACGACGGCATTCCGCCGCGCGTGCTCGAGCGCGCGCGCTACCAGATCGTCAACGTGATGGCGTCGCTGTACGCGGGGACGACGAGCCGCGACGCGCAGCATGTCGTGGAGGCGGTGCGGAGCTGGAGCAATCCCGGACCCTGCACGCTGATCCCGCTCGGCGACCGGCTCGGGCTGTTCGACGCGGTCTACGCGGCGTCGGCGCTCGGCATGGCGCTCGACTACGACGACTACCTCTACATGGGCCACACCGGACACTCGTCGGTGCTGGCGAGCTGGGCGCTGTGCGAGGCGGAACAACTGCCGACCCGCGAGCTGCTCGTAGCCCAGGTGATCGCCAACGAAATCGGCGGGCGCGTCGGCGCCAGCGTGGTGCTCGGTCCGCAGAACGGCCAGGCCTGGAGCTTCATCCACGCCGCCGGCGCCGCGGCGGCCGCGGCCAGGCTGTACCGTCTCGACCGGGAACAGACCGCGCACTCGCTGTCGATCGCTCTCTACCAGCCCACCTTCACGCTCTGGCCCGGCTTCATGGGCCCCGGCAGCAAGGTACTGACCGCGGCCGGCCCCACGGTCACCGGCATCCAGGCCGCGCGGCTCGCACGCGTTGGCCTGACCGGCGCGCGCCGCATCTTCGAGCACTCGAAGAAGGGCTTCTGGGCCGCGTTCTGCTACGCGCCGCTGCCGGGGATGATGACGGGCCTCGGCAGCACCTGGGTGACGGACACGCTCGCCTACAAGAAGTACCCGGGCTGCGCCTACATCGATACGACGATGGACGCCCTCTTCATGGCGCTGCGGGAGTTCGAGCACACGCACGGCCGCAGGCTACGCCCCGGGGAACTGCGCGGCGTCGAGGTGGAGGCGAGCCTGCTCAGCGTGGAAATGGACAACCTCTCCGCCGAGCATGTCGGCGAGCACGAGCCGCTCTCGCCCGTGAACATCAACTTCTCGATCCCGTTCAACGTCGCGATCGGCGTGCTCGCGGGGCGGCACACTCCCGCCGAGCTCACACAGGAGTACCTGGACGAACACGGCGCGCAGATCCGCGAGCTAGCTTCGAAGGTCCGCCTCTCGCATGACTGGTCGATGAGCCTCGCCGTCGCCGAGGCGTTCGCCGGTTCGCTGGGCCGAAGCTCGCCGCTCCGTTCGCTCGGGCTGCGCGATCTCGTTCGCGTCGCCGCCGGCTACCAGAGCCAGATGGGTGGCCATCGAAAGCACGGCCTGGGAGCGTCTCAGCTCCTTTCGCGCCTGCCCGCGATGGCGCGGCGCGCCCGCGCGCTGACGAAGGGCGGCGGCCGCGGAAGTCCGGGCCTCGGCAGCGTGGATCTGTCCCGCTTCCGGATGGCGTTCCCGGCCCAGGTCACTCTCGAGACCACTTCGCACGAACGCGTCACGGCGCGCCAGGACGTGCCCTTCGGCGCCCCGGGCCAGTCGCTGTACCTGGAAACGGTGCGCGACAAGTTCCGCCAGGAGGCGGCGCGGCAACTCGACCCGGAAAGCGTGGAGCGGGCCCTGGGCGCGCTGGTCGAGCTGGAGAGCGCCGATCTCGGCCAACTTTCGCGAAGCCTGTGCGCGACGGGGTGACCCGCCATCCGTCAGGTCTCTCGTGGACGCCCCGTCCGGGAGTGGCCATGCTGATCGCGGCGGCCGGAGGAGGAGGGGTTTCCCCTACATGAAGGAGCTCGAGCGCAGCCTGGGGCTGATGTCGGTGGTGGCCATCAGCATCAGCGCCATGCTGGGCAGCGGCATCTTCGTGTTGCCTGGCCTCGCCATCAGCCAGACGGGGCCGTCCACGTGGATCGCGTATCTGCTGGCGGGGCTTTGCGCGCTGCCGGCCGCGTCGTGCAAGGCTGAGCTGGCGACGGTGATGCCGACCTCGGGCGGCACGTACGTCTACCTCGACCGCATCTTCGGGCCGCTCGCCGGCACGATCGCCGGAACCACGGTCTGGCTGTCGATGCTGATGAAGAGTGCGTTCGCACTGCTCGGCTTCGGCACGTATCTCCTGGTGCTGAGCGACGTACCGCTGCGCCCCACGGCGCTCGGACTGCTTGGACTAATCGCGCTGTTGAACGTGGTCGGCGTACGGAAGGTCGGCAAGGCGCAAACTGCCGTCGTGTTCGTGACATTGGCCGCCCTGGTGGTGCTCGTCGCGTTCGGCTTCACGCAGATGCACGTCGGCAGCTACCGCCACGAGCTGTCACACGGCACGAGCGGCCTTCTGGCGGCGACGGGCTTCGTGTTCGTCTCCTACAACGGCGTGACCAAGGTCGCTGCCATCGCGGAGGAAGTGAAGAACCCGGATCGCAACCTGCCGTGGGGCATCCTGCTCTCGCTCGGCCTGATGATGGGTCTCTACGGTCTGGTCGCGTTCGCGCTGGTCGGCTGCGTGCCGCACACGGAGCTGGCCGGCGACCTGCACCCGATCTACACGCTCGCGGATCGCGTGGGCGGTTACTGGGCGGGCATGGTCGCCGCGGTGCTGGGCGTGGTGACGATGACGTCGATGGCCAACGCGGGCCTGCTGGCCGCGTCGCGCTTCCCGTTCGCGATGAGCCGCGACCAGCTGTTGCCGTCGGTGCTGCACGGCGTCCATCCGGAGTTCAAAACGCCCGTGGCGTCCATCCTGCTGACCGCAGGAACCATGGGCATTGCGATCGCGTTCCTCGACGTGGAGCGTTTGGCCAAGCTTGCAAGCTCGCTCGTGATCATGCTGTTCATGGCGGTCAACCTGGCGGTCATCGTCTACCGCGAGAGCCGCGTGCACTGGTACCAGCCGAAGTACCGCTCGCCGTTCTACCCGTGGCTGCAGGGCTTCGGCATCCTGTCCGGGTTGGTGCTCTTGTCGATGCTGGGCCCGCTGGTGATCCTGAGTGGCGCGCTGGCAGCGGTCCCCGGTGCGGCGCTGTATCTTTCCTACGGAAGGCGCCGCGCAGCCCGCCGCGGCGTGGTGGGCCAGCGCAGCCGCCGCCGCGATCTGCTGGAGCACCCGCCCATCCCGGAGCCGGTGATCGCCGAGACCAGCCTGGTCGGCGACGCGGGATCGATCGTGACGCTGTACGGCGAGGAGCGATCGCCGGAAATGCTCGTGGAGGTCGGCGCTGCGCTGTCAGGCGGAAGCAAGGTACAGGTCGTCCATCTCACAGAGGTGCCGGAACAGCTCGGCCTCGAATCGGCTCGCGAGGACGACGCCGCGCTCAGATCGCTGGCCCGCCGCGTCGAGGCGATGGCCGACGAGAAGTCACTGTCGCTCGAATTCCACGCGATCGCGTCGCGCGACCTGGTGCGCACGGTCCACGCAGTAACGCAGCGGGTAGACTCGGAGTGGCTGGTGATGGGCTGGCGTGGCCAGCCGCACCGCGCGCTGGTCCCGTACAATCCGCTCGGTTGGCTCATCAACCAGCTCGACCTGAACCTCGCGTTGTTCAAGGACGCGGGCGTGCGCTACGTGCGCGAAATCCTCGTATTCGCCGAGCCTGGGCCACACGACGCGCTCGTGGTCTCGACGGCAGACTACCTCGCGGCGCTCTGGGGCGCCGAGCTCACTCTGGTGCGCTTCGTCCCGGACAGCGCGCCCATGACGACGCTGCAGGCGGAGACAGACTACCTCGCGCAGCTCAAGCAGCTGTGCTCCGCACCGGCGAAGGAGCTCGTGATCCGCGGTCGGCGCCTCAGCCGTGCGATGGCGCGCGCGAGCGCCGGCTACGACCTGCTCGTGATGGGCGCGCCGGATCTGACCTTGCTCAAGATGCTGCGCGGCAACCCCCACGCCCGCATCATGAGCCACGCTGCCTGTTCGGTGCTGACGCTCAAGACGCCGCGAGTGCGAACGCACGAGGCTTTCGAGCGCGATCCGGAGAGCTCGCGCTCCGCGGCCGAGCGGCTTGTCGGCTACATCTCGCGCGACGCCGTGCAGGCGAAGCTCGACGTGTCCAAGAAAGACGCCCTGTTCCAGCACTTCGCCCGCGTCTTCTCCGAAACGCTCGGCACCGTCGGCGCCAAGCAGATCGTCGATGCGCTGTGGGAGCGCGAACGGACGCAGAACACCTCGGTCGGCCACGGCGTCGCGCTGCCCCACGCCACACTGCCGGAAGCGAGCTGCGCGTACGTCGGCGTGTTCACCACGCGAGCACCCATCGACTACCAGGGCCCCGACGGAGAGCCCGTCGACGTGTTCTTCGTGACCCTCTGCCCGCCCAGCGAGCGCCAGACGCACCTGTCGCTCCTCAGCGGCATCGCGGCGCTATCGCTGAAGACCGATCTGCTCGAGCGGCTGCGCGAGGCCCGCGACACCGACGAGATGCTCGAGGCGATAGACAAGGCCGAAGCAGAGCTCCGCGAAGGGCGCGGCAAATCCGAGCTCCGCCGGCGCGGGACCGCCCAGCGCTAGAGGCGTTTCCGTGCGTCCTCTTCAAGGTCGCCGTGGACCAGCGCCTTGAGCACGTCCATGGTCGTGACGATGCCGGCGAGCTTGCCGTCGGGGTCGACGACGAGCATGCGGTGGCTGCCCGTCTCGACCATGCGCCGCGCCGTTTCGCGCACGCTGTCGCTCGTGCGCACGGCGAAGACGGCCGGCGTCATCACGTCCTCGACCGTCTTCGGCGCGGCGGCTTTGCCGGGCTTCATGCGCGCCGGATCGATCAAATCGGACTTGGAGACGAGCCCGAGCACGTGGCCATCGGCGTCCTTCACCGGCGCGCCGCCAAAGCCCTTGACGGTGAGGCCCCATGCGGCGTCCGCCACGTCGGCATCCGGCGACAGGGTCATGACGTTGCGGGTCATGATCTCTTCGACTCTGCACATGGGGGTTGCTCCCTTCCAGATCAAGGAACAGCAAGGAACATGCCGCCGGTTCCTGCGACTCCCGAAAGCCGAACGCGCAGACTCTGCGGCCAGGCGCAACGGCCGACGCCGTCTTTGCGTCGAGCGTCTTGCGAGCCGCCCGGTCCTCGGGCACCCTGCGCGCGTCGATGCCTGTCCAGGATCACGAAAACCGCGACGAGAGCACCGCGGAAGGTCCGGACAGCGACATCCGGGCGATTGCAGAGCAACTCACGCGCGAGCTGCCCGAAGCGGAAACAGATCCGGATAGCAGAGCCCGCGGTCGCGCCCGGCTGGCAGAGCTGAGGAGCATTTTCCGACGCAACCCGGAGCTGTTCGATCCCGAGCTGGTGGGCATGCTCCAGAATATCGCCCGCTCGCTCGAGAGCCCCGCTCGCCGTCCCGACAGCCCCAGCCCGCAGGAGGTGCTCGTCTCCACGTTCGGCTATCGCGACTTCCGGCCGCGCCAGCTCGAGATCATCGAGTCGGTGCTCGCGGGTCGCGACTCGGTCGGCATCATGCCGACCGGCGCAGGCAAATCCCTCACCTACCAGATCCCCGCTCGCATCCTGGGCGGTGTCACCCTCGTCATCTCGCCGCTCATCGCGCTGATGAAGGACCAGGTCGACGCGATGAACGAGGTCGGCATCCGCGCCACCTTCCTCAACTCGAGCCTCTCGCCGGAAGAGCGTGCCGAGCGAATCGAGCAGCTCCGCGCCGGGCAGTTCGAGCTCGTGTACGCCGCGCCAGAGGGCATCGAGGCATCCGTCGGGCATACGCTGTCCGGCCTCGACATCCGCCTGATCGCCGTGGACGAGGCGCACTGCATCAGCCAGTGGGGTCATGATTTCCGTCCGGCCTACCGCCGGCTCGCCGGGCTGAAGCGGCGTTTCCCCGGCACGCCGGTGCTCGCTCTGACCGCCACGGCCACGCACGCGGTCACGCGGGACATCATCGAGCAGCTCGGCATGCAGCGGCCCACGCTGTTCCGCGGCTCCTTCTTCCGGCCGAACCTGCACCTGTACGCGCTCAAGAAGGGTGGCGAAGGCAAGGACGGACGCAAGCGGCCCGCCGTGCGTCGCGCGATCCTCGAGCTGGTGCAGTCCCGACCAGGCGAGAGCGGCATCGTCTACTGCCTGTCGCGCAAGACGGCGGAGTCGACCGCGGCCTACCTGCAGGAGAACGGCATTGCAGCCCTCGCCTACCACGCCGGCATGGAAGCCGAGGATCGCACGCGCGTGCAGGACGCCTTCCAGCGCGACGACGCGCAGGTCGTGGTAGCGACGATCGCGTTCGGCATGGGCATCGACAAGTCGAACGTGCGCTTCGTGATCCATCGCGACATGCCGCGCTCGCTCGAGGGCTACTACCAGGAAGTCGGGCGCGCGGGTCGCGACGGCGTGGACAGCGACTGCGTGCTCTTCTACTCGTGGTCGGAGGTGGTCACCTACGATCGCTTCACCGACGAAGCTCCCGACGACATCGCTCTTCGCATGCAGAACCAGGCTCGCGAGATGTTCCGCTTCGCCGAGTCCCGGGGCTGCAGGCACCAGCGGCTGGTGGCGCACTTCGACGAACTGATCGAGCCGTGCGGCGCGTCCTGCGACGAGTGCCGCGGCATCGATCTGCTAGCGGAAGCGCGCGCGGCACGGCCGTCGCGCAAGAAGAGCACGAGTGCGCGCGAGCTGCCCCCCGAGGCCGATGCGCATCTGTACGAGCGGCTGCGCGCGCTCCGGCGGCGCCTGGCGGACGAGCGCGGCGTGCCGGCCTACGTCGTGTTCAGCGACGCGACGTTGCTCGCGATGACCGCGGAGCGCCCGATGAACGAGGCCGAGCTCCTGACGATCCCCGGCGTCGGCCCACGCAAGCTCCAGCGCTACGGCGCCGCGTTCCTCGAGGTGCTGGCGGGCGCGTAGTTCCGCGGGCGGTTCGAGAGCCGGGATCCGCCGAGCGACGCGGAGCTGGAAACGGCGGCCAACAGCGCCTGACGTCCGTCCGCAGCCGAGTCGGCGACCGCGTGCTAGCCTTGCGCGGCCGGGATGCGGGATACGGAGCTGGACGCGACGATCGAAGCTCGCTGGGCGACCATCGCCCCGCACGCTTCCAGGGTCGAGGAAAACCCCCTCTCCACGATCGAGCCCGCGCGCGGAACTGACTCGGCCGGCGCACGCGCGCTCGAAGGGTTGCGCGAGCTGGAACGCGCCGCGCCAACCGGCACGGGGCTGGTCATCGAGCGCACCATCGGCGAAGGTGGCATGGGCGTCGTCCAGCTCGCCGTCCAGTCCTCGCTCGGGCGCAAGGTGGCCGTCAAGACGCTGCGGGGCGATCGCAAGACGGCAGCCACGACACTGAGGCTGCTGCGTGAAGCCTGGGTCACCGGCACGCTCGAGCACCCCAACGTCGTTCCCGTCTACGATGTGGCGCTGGAGCCGGATGGCACGCCGGTCATCATGCTCAAGCGCATCGAGGGCGTGCACTGGGGCGAGCTCATGCACAACGCGGAGGAGCTCGCCCGCCGCTACGGCGCGCGCGACCCGCTGGAATGGAACCTCCGCATCCTGATGCAGGTGTGCAACGCGGTACACTTCGCACACAGCCGCAGCGTCATCCATCGCGATCTAAAGCCCGAAAACGTGATGATAGGCGAGTTCGGCGAGGTCTACGTGCTGGATTGGGGGCTCGCTGTCAGCCTGACCGACGACGGCGCCGGTCGCTTGCCGCTCGCGAGCGACGCCAGCGAGATGGCCGGCACGCCCTGCTACATGGCGCCGGAGATGCTCGGGGGCGAAGCAAACCGTCTCTCCGAGCGCACGGACGTCTACCTGCTGGGAGCAACTCTCTACGAGATCCTCGTCGGCAAGCCGCCGCACGGCGGCTCGGGGCTCACGCAGATCGTCAGCAGCGTGATCGTCTCCAATCCGGTGTTTCCCGAGGACGCGCCGGCGGAGCTCGTCCGCATCTGCCAGCAGGCGATGCAGCGCGAGCCGGGCGAACGCTTCGAGAGTGCCGAGCAGG
Organism: uncultured delta proteobacterium; assembly: GCA_963826085.1. Lineage (GTDB taxonomy): Bacteria > Myxococcota_A > Polyangia > Polyangiales > Polyangiaceae > CAWDXG01. Next base: position 1,027,304 of record CAWGVN010000004.1, read on the forward strand.
TGCGGACGGCGCTCGAGGACTTCCTGCAGCACCGCGGCTCGCTGGAGCTGGCGGCCGACGCGCAGAAGAGCCTGGACGGGTTGATCGACGAGCTCGGGCACGACGGCGGCGAGGAGCAGCGCGAGCGCGTCTACAACCTGCTGGGCGAATGCCGCTTTGGCTTCCGCCAGGCGCTCCGGGCCTGGAGCGACAACCAGGTGGCGGTTCTAGGCTTCCGCCGCGCCATCTCGGCGATGGTCGACTACGAGCTCCGCCAGGGCGACGTGCGCTCGGCCGCCCTGCTTCTGGGCGAGCTCGACGACCCGCCGGCGGATCTCGCCGCACGCGTCGAGGAGGCCCAGCGCGCGAAAGCCGAGGAGCAGAAGCGCCTGGCCGCGCTCGAACGCCTGGGCCAGCAGATGGACCCGGGCATCGGCGGCCGCACGCGCGGCTTCCTCGGGATTGTGCTGGGCCTGGTGTGGACTCTTTCGCCGCTCGCCGCCGCGCGCCTCGGTCTGCTCGAGCGCGCGTCCAACATGACCGTCCTCGCCGGGCTCGGGTTGTTCTCGATCGTAGCGTTGGGCCTCGCCGTGTGGGCACGCGAATCGATGACCCGCACGCTGCACAATCGCCGCGTGTTGGGTTCGCTGGCCGTGCTCATGGTGGCCCAGGGCGCGCTTGCCGTGAGCGCGATGCTGCTGGGGCTCGCTCCCGAGCTGGACCTCGTGCTGCAGCTGTGCGTGTGGTTCTGCATTGCGGGTATGTTCGCCGTCCACATCGAGATGAAGCTGTTGCCCGCGGTCCTCGGGTATCTGGTCACGTTCGTCGCGGCCGCCGCGGATCAAGCGGGGCTCTTCTACATGATGGCGGCCGCGAACCTCGTCTTCACCATCAACGTCGCCTGGGTCTGGTTCCCCCACCTCGCAGGGCGCGGCGCGTCTCCCGCGGACTCAAAGAAAGCTGCATCCGCGCCGCCTCCAGGCTGAAAGAAACGTGTAGCGCGCGGTAGAGCAGGCCGCGCCCGGGGGATGCAATCCCGCGCGATTCCGACGACTTGGGCACGGTCACCCGCCGCGGCATGGCGCGTGCACTGCGCGAGATCGTCGATGCGCATCATTACCGTGGCCCTTGCCGCGCTGGCGGCCGGGCTGTTCTTCACTAGCGTCGCCCTCGCCAAGCCCCCCGGCCCGCCGGTCCCTGTGGAAACGCTGCTCAGGGACAGCCGCGCCCTGCGGAACTGGCTCACGCGCCGCCAGCCGGAGCTGCGTGCGGCGTCGGCCCGCGTGATGGCGGCCCGTGCCGAAGTCGGAGCGGACAGCCGGCTGCCGAATCCTACACTCGACGCTTCCGTCTCGGGTGCGATCGGCCGCCGCAATCCGCCCGGCCTGCCCTGGTCCGACACCATCGCGTACAGCGTCGGATTGTCGGAGACGATCGAGCTCGGCAAACGCGGGCCGCGCATACGGGCAGCCGAGCTCAGGCGCAGCGCCGCGACCCAGGCCTACCGCGGCGAGCTCACGAACCAGCTCGCGGCGGCGCGAAGCGCGCTGGCGCGCGTCGTGTACCTGGGCGCGAGGCAGCACATCCTCGACGAACGGCTCGCGGCAGCAAGCGCGATGGCCAATCTCGACAAGACGCGCCTCACGCAGGGCGACGTGAGCGGCATCGACCACGACCGGCTTGTGCTGGATGCCGCCGCCGTCGAACGCGAAGCAGCCGACAATCGCGCGGCCTACCAGGACGCGCTTGCGGACTGCGACGCCATCCTGCTCGCGTCCTGCACGCCCGGTTCCACGAACATGAACAGCGTCGACCAGGCCGCGCCCGTGCCCGATCCGCTGCCTGATGCCAACGCGGCCGCCGCGCGCCGGGCCGACGTGCGGGCGCTCGACCTGGCGGGCGCTGCCGCCAGCGAGGATGCGCGCTACTGGCGACACCACGCCCTGCCCGACCCGACGCTCGGCGTCACCTACACCCGCGACTACCTCCAGTACGCTGGCGACCAGCCCTATTCGCTCGCGTTCTCGCTCTCACTGCCGCTACCCATCTTCGACCACGGCCAGTACCAGGCGCGCCGGGCCGACGCCGAGGCGAACGAGCTGCACCTTTCCGCACGCGCTCTGGAACAGCGCGCTCGCGCAAGTGTCGCCTCGCTCGTCGCACAGCGTCACATCCTCCAGCAGAAGCTGGCTCGCCTGCAGAAGGACTCGCTTCCCCGATCTTCGACCGTGCTGCACGCCACCGAGGAAGCCTATCGGCACGGCGAAGTGAGCATGACGGACCTGATCCTCGCGCGGCGCGAGCGCGAGGCGGTGGTTCTGGACGCGATCGACACGCGCTTCGCGCTCTTCACGACCCGAAGCGAGCTCCGCCGCGTGTTGGGCGTCGACGCCGGCTCGTCTCCCGGAGGTCAGCCATGACCCACGATACGAACTCCACATCGATCCTTGCCGCGCTCTCCGGCCGCGTGCGCGCACGCCGTGGCAGCGCCATCAGCATCGCACTGGCGCTACTCGTCAGCGCGATCTCCATCTTTGCTGCCGCCCACTTCCGGCGGACGCCGCCGCGGCCGACCGCCCCCTCGAAGGATATGCAGGTCAAAGGCCGCAGCATCGCGATCGCTCCGGACGCGCCGCAGTGGCAGGTGCTCCGGCTCGGGCGAGCCGAGCGAGCGGAAAAGCGCTGGTCGGATCCGGTGCCCGCGTACGTCAGGGTCGACGAGACGCAGGCCGCGCGCGTGGGCGCCCCGCTCGGCGGCCGCGTGGTGCAGGTCTTCGCCGAGCTTGGACAGCCCGTGAAGAAGGGCCAGCAGCTGTTCTCGGTGGCGAGCCCCGACCTGGCCATGATGAGCGCCGAACGCGCCAAGGCCCGCGTCGATCTGGACGCCGCAAAGGCGGCGCAGGATCGCGTACAGGCCATCGTCTCCGCGCACGCGCTGCCGGAAAAGGAGGAGGTCGCCGCCGAACAGCACCTGCGCCAGGCCCAGGTCGACTACCGCGTCGCACAGGCAAAGCTTTCGAGCCTGCAGGTGTCCACACGGTCGGACAACGAGTTCGTCGTCAACTCGCCGCGGGCCGGCAACGTCGTGGAGAAGAACGTCCTGCCCGGCCAGCAGATCGGCACCGAGGACGCCGGCAGCCTGATGATGGTCGCCGACCTCTCTAGCGTCTGGGTCGTGGCGCAACTGTTCGAGGCGGACGCAGGCGGGATCGAAGTGGGGACACCTGCGCGCATCACGGTCGAGTCGCTACCCGGTGTGACACTGGACGGCAAGGTCGACATGGTGTCCGCCGTCGTGGACCCGGCCCGGCACAGCGTGCCGGTCCGTGTGATCATCGACAACAAGGACGGGCGGCTCAAGCCGAACACCTATGCGCGCATGTCGTTCCTGGCGAGTGTTCCCGAGGGTTCGGTCGAGATCGCCTCCACGTCGCTCGTTTCCGACGGAGCCGATCAATACGTCTACGTCCAGAGCAAGGACGGGCGCTTCGTGCGACGCAAGGTCGTCGCCGGTCCTGCGCGCAACGGACGCGTGCTCATCACCTCGGGGCTCGAGCCCGGACAGACGGTGGTCGAACGCGGCGCAATCCTGCTCGACAACCAGATTGCCCTGTCGGAATAGACATGATCGACGCGCTGCTCAGGTTTTCGCTGCAGAACCGCCTGGCTGCCTTCTTGTTCGCGGCGGGGCTGGCCGCGGCGGGCTGGTTCTCGTGGAAGAGCCTCACCATCGAGGCCTTTCCGGACCCGACCGACACGCAGGTCCAGGTCATCACGCTATTCAACGGGCAGCCGACGGAAGAGGTCGAGCGTCGCGTTTCGATCCCGCTCGAACGCGCGCTGAACGGCACGCCGCACCTGTACAGCCTCCGCAGCGTCTCGCTGTTCGGCTTGTCGTTCGTCACGCTCACGTTCGACGACGACATCACGATGGAGGGCGCCCGGGAAATCGTGCTCCAGCGCATCCGCAACGCGGATCTGCCGGACGGCGTTACGCCGGACCTGGGCCCGATGGCCACCCCGATCGGCGAGGTCTACCGTTACAGCCTGGACGGGCCCGGCGCGGATCCGATGACCCTGCGCACACTGCAGGACTGGGTTGTGAGACCCCAGCTGCTCGCCGTGCCGGGGGTGGCGGACGTGGTCTCCTACGGCGGGCTCGTGCGCGAGGTCCACGTCGAGCCCGACCCGGTGAAAATGGCCGCGCTCGGCATCGGCCTGGACAACGTCTTCAAGGCGCTCCAGAAAGCAAGCGACAACGCCAGCGGCGGCTACGTCGAGCGCGGCTCCGAGATGTTCGTGATCCGGAGCCTCGGGATCTTCAAATCGCTCGCCGACATCTCGCACACGCGCGTGGGACAGCACGACGGCGTCGCGGTGCTGCTAAAGGACGTCGCGTCTGTCGGGATCGGGTACGCACCGCGCCAGGGCGTCGTCACGCGCGACAACAACCAGGACGCAGTCGAAGGCATCGTGCTGATGCGCCGCGGGCAGAACCCGTCCGTCGTCCTGGCCGCGCTGCGCAAGCGCCTGACGGAACTGAACGGCCGGATCCTGCCCGAGCATGTCGAGGTCAAGCCCTTCTACGATCGAACGGAGCTGGTGAACACGACACTCCATACCGTGTTCCACAACCTGGTCGAAGGCGCCCTGCTCGTGACGCTGGTGCTGTTTGCGTTCACGCTGTCGCTCAGAGCGTCGCTGATCGTCGCGACGGTGATCCCGCTGTCACTGGCGGCGGCCTTCACCTACCTGCATCTGCGCGGCATGAGCGCGAATCTGCTCAGCATGGGCGCGATCGATTTCGGAATAATCGTGGACGGCGCCGTGATCATCGTGGAGCATCTGTTCCACAAGGTTCCCGCCGGCAATCCGGATCGCCCTGTAGGCCAGCGCATTTTCGAGGCCGCCCGCGAGGTCGCGCGCCCGACGCTGTTCTCGCTATTGATCATCATCGCCGCCTACATCCCGATTTTCAGCCTGCAGCGCGTCGAGGGGCGGATCTTTTCGCCGATGGCGAACACAGTCGTCAGCGCATTGGTGGGCGCCCTGCTCGTGAGCTTCACGCTGGTCCCGGTGCTGGCGCTGTTCGCGCTCGACAATGCCAAGCCGCACCGCGAGTCCCCGCTGCTCGAGTGGGCGCGTCGGGCGTACGCGCCTTCGCTCGACTGGGCCATCGCCAGACCGGTTCTGGTGCTGGTCCTCGCAACGGGCGCGCTCGTCTCGTCGTTCGTGCTGGCGCCGAGACTCGGAACAGAGTTTCTGCCGGCGCTGAACGAGGGTGCGCTGTACGTCACGTTCACCCTGCCGGGGAACATCTCGCTCGACGAGGGTCGTCGCCTCACACCCCGCATCACGAAGATCCTCGAGAAGACGCCGGAAGTGACGGGCGTGATGAGCCAGCTCGGCAGGCCGGAAGACGGAACGGACGACACCCTGCCGAACAATCTGGAGTTCTTCATCACGCTCAAACCGATGGACAAGTGGCGCAGCGACATCCACACGCTCGACGACCTGTCAGCCGAGATGACGCACAACCTCCAGGTGCTCCCTGGTCTCGAGTACAACTTCTCGCAGCCCATTCGCGACAACGTCGCGGAGAACATGAAAGGGCAGTTCGGCCAGATCGCTCTCAAGATCTACGGCGACGACCTCGGGGAACTCCAGAAGGTGGCGGAAACGGCCAAAGAGACCATCGCCACCGTGCCCGGCGTTGCGGACCTCGGCGTCGTCAAGTCCAGCGAGTCGCCGCAGATCGCCATCAAACTCGACCGCGACGCCCTGGCCCGCTTCGACCTCGATCTCGCCGACGTGCAGGACTACATCGAAACTGCCATGGCCGGGCACGTGGCCAGCGAGCTCTGGGACGGCGAGAAGCGCTTCGACGTGACCGTACGCCTGCCCCGGGCGACGCGCAGCGACGCACGGTCGATCCGTAACATCCGCATCCCGCTCACGAACGGCAACTTGATTCCGCTCTCTGCAATCGCGAACGTCACGATGGGTACGGGACGTGCCGCGATCACGCGCGAGAGCGGACAGCGTTACATCGGCGTGCGCATGAACGTGCGGAACCGCGACATGGGGTCGTTCGTGCATGAAGCGGAGCGCAAGGTCGACGCTGCGGTGAACCTGCCGCCGGGCTACCGGATGAGCTGGGGCGGCGACTTCGAGAACCAGCAGCGCGCCATGAAGCGGCTGACCTTCGTCATCCCGCTGGCACTGCTCCTGACGTTCCTGCTTCTGTTCTCGGCGTTCAGGAGCGTGCGCGACGCTCTGATGATCATCCTGCACGTGCCGTTCGCGTTGATTGGCGGCGTGCTCGCCTTGGCCGTCGCGGGTATGACGCTGTCGGTCGCCGCGGCCGTGGGGTTCATCGCGCTGCTCGGCCAGGCCGTGCTGAACGGCGTGCTGGTCGTCGCCGCCATCCGGGCGCGGCTGGAAAACGGCGAGGATGCGCTCACAGCGGTTCGCGGGGGTTCGCTGGAGCGCCTCCGCGCCATCCTGATGACCGCTCTGCTCGCGTCGCTGGGCCTGTTGCCCGCGGCCATGTCCCACGCGATCGGCAGCGAGACGCAAAGGCCGATCGCGGTGGTCGTCGTCGGCGGCACTATCACGGCCGCGGCGCTGACCCTTATCGTCCTGCCGGTCAGCTACTACTGGATGCTCCGGCTCGCGGAGGCCTGGCAGGCACGGCGCGCTCAGCGACTGGCGGCCGCCTCGCCGGGCTAGGCCCCAGGGTGTACGCTCCCGGCAATTGGCCCCGGTGACCGAACGCGCAACGAGCAAACTGGCGAAAGCCCACGCTCGATTCGCCAAGGCGAGTCTGTTCGTCTACCTCGGCGCGGCGAGCGTCGCCGTCGTTCTGCTAGTCGCCGCGCTGGTGACCGATCGTAGCTTCGACGAGGGGCAGACCCAGGGGCGACTCCTTCTCGAGACGCAGGTGCGGGCACACTCGCTCGGCCAGCACCTGACCCTTCTGGTCGAGGAGCTGCACCGGCTGGGGATGCGCTCGGAGATCAATCTGCTGGACCAGGACATGCGACCGGAACGGAGCCTGCTCGAGCTCTCCCACAGCCACAGCACGTTCTTCAACCTGGGCGTCGCAATCCTCGATCGGCACGGCCAGGTGCTCTGGGCGCAGCCCCGCTCCTTCCTGCCGCCGCACACCGACCTCGGCACCGAACCGTGGTTCGTGGACGAAGCCGCGCGCCACCGCGTCACGATCGTGCCGGTAGACCCCGAGCGCGCCAGCGACTCGGTAGTCTACGTCGTTTCGCCGATCATCCGCAGCCAGGAGTTCACCGGGGCGCTGGTCGGCGGCGTGGACCTCGCCCGCGGCGGGCCCATCGCCGGCAGCGCAAAGACCGAGACGACCGTGCTCGCCACGGAGCACGGCACGGTCGTCTATCCGCCGCGCCCACCCGACTTCGCCGGCACCAGCGAGTGGGCCGCTCTCTTCTCGAACACGCACCGGCAGCCGTTCACGACCATCACCGAGCTCGAGAACACGGCCGACGTAGTCGCCAGCGCTCCGATCGCGCTCGGCAAGCTCCGGTTTCTGACGATCGAACCGCGCGACCGGCTGTTCGCCGGCGCGGTGCACCGCATGCGCACCCGGCTCAGCCTCGGACTGACCCTTGCGCTCCTGCCGCTGGCAGCGTTGGTGTGGATGTTGAGACGCTCGCTCAGCGAGTTCCGCCGCGCTGAAGAGGAGGCGGTGCGCGAAGAGCAGCTCTCGACGATCGGCGCGGCGGCGAATCTGATCGCGCACGAGGTCAGGAATTCGCTGAACGGGATCCGCATGGGGCTGGACCTCGTACTCCGCGGCGGGAGCGCTGCGGAGCTCTCGAAGCCGGCCAGCGAAAAGGTAGTGCGGGAGCTGCGCGCCGAGATCGAACGGCTGGGCGGATTCACGCACCAGCTCATGCTCTTCGCGAAGGACCCGACCCCGCGCGCGAACCGCATCGACCTCGCGCAGCTGGTTCCCCGGGCTCTCAGCCTGACGCAGGATCTGGCCATAGAGCTCGGCGTGGAGGTCGAGATCCGCGGCGCCGACCAGCCGCACGAGGTCGACGCCGATCCTGCGCTCTTGCACATGGTCCTGTCGAACCTCGTCTCGAATGCGCTCGATTCGCTGGCAGTACGGGAGACCGACGGTCCCAGCCGCCTGGTAGTCGCGCTCGAGCAGGGCGCCGATTCGGTCCGCGTGACGGTCACCGACAACGGCCCCGGAGTGCCGCCCGGAGTCGAGAGCACGCTGTTCGAGCCGTTCGCGACCGGGAAGCCGAGCGGCGTTGGCCTGGGTCTCGCGCTCGCGCGCAAGATCGCCAGGGCCCACGGTGGCGAGCTCGCCCTCGTTGCGAGCGAAGTCGGCGCGTGTTTCGCTCTGGAACTTCCCCTGCCCACAGCGAGGAGCGCATGAAAGCAACGGTACTCGTAGTCGACGACGAGCGCGTCTTCAGGGTCATGGCGGAGGACGCTCTGGCGGCTGAGGGCTTTGACGTGCGCACCAGTGCAACGCTGGCCCGGGCGCGCGCCGAGCTTCGAGAGGCCACTCCCGACGTGTTGATCCTCGACCGACGCCTGCCTGACGGCGACGGTCTGGAGCTCCTCGAATCGGTTCGTGCCGAAGGCGGACGCGGCCCGCTGGCGATCGTAGTGACGGCGTACGGAGACGTGGAGAACGCGGTCGAGGCGCTCAGGGCCGGCGCCGCCGACTACCTGACCAAGCCGGTCCAGGTGACCGATCTGGTGGTGAAGCTGCGGAAGGCACTGGAAGCCCGGGGCCTCAGGGATCGCCTGGAGCTGGAGAAGAGCCGGGCCCACCGCCCGCCGCTCACCGAAGGCACGAGCGAGGCCGAGCGCAAGGTGCACGCGCAGCTCCGCAGCGTCTCCAGAAGTCCGCTGACGCCGGTCCTGCTTACGGGGCCATCGGGCGCCGGCAAGCAGTGCGCCGCGGAGCTGCTGCACGCCATGACCTTCGGTTCTGACGAAGATGCGCCGTTCGTCGAGGTCAACTGCGCGGCTCTACCCAGCGATCTCGTCGAAAGCGAGCTGTTCGGCCACGAACGCGGCGCCTTCACGGGCGCCCGCGCCACGCGTCGCGGCCTGGTGGAGATGGCCAACGGCGGCACCCTGTTCCTCGATGAGGTCACCGAGCTGCCGGAACGCTCGCAGGCAAAGCTCCTCAAGTTCCTCGACACCATGCGTTTCCGGCGCGTCGGTGGCGAACGCGAGCTCGAGGTCGCTCTGCGCATCGTGGCCGCCACCAACCAGGACGTGGGCAAGCTAGTGGCGGCCGGGAGCTTCAGGGAGGACCTCTATCACCGCCTGGGCGTTTTCGCAGTGAGGATCCCTCCGCTCGGCGAACGCCCGGACGACATCCTCGACCTGGCCGACAGCTTCCTCCGCTTCTACGCGAACCGGCTGAACAAGCGCATTACCGGGCTGTCGGCGGCGGCCCGCAAGTTCCTGCTCGGCTACTCGTTTCCGGGCAACGTCCGCGAGCTCAGGAACGTGATCGAGCGCGCCGTGATCCTGACGCACTCGACGGAGCTCGGTCCCGAGGACATCGTGCTGCCGCACCAGGACGTGCCGCACGCGCCACGGGCCGATGCGTTCTTCGCGGTCACGTTGTCAGCGGACGGCGCACCGCCCTCTGCCGAGCAGGTTTCGCAGGAATACGTGAAGCGGGTCCTCGATCACTTCAAGGGGCGTCGCATGGCCGCCGCGCAGGCGCTCGGGATCTCCTATCCCACGTTCCTCAGGCGGCTGCGCGAGCTCGGCCTGGACCAGACCGGCTGAACCTGGAGTGCGCTGGACGCCCGCGGCTCAGTTCGCCGGACAGCCGTCCTCGGCGCCGGGGGAGGTGTCGCCGGGCGGATTGCAGTTGCAGATGCCGTCGCAGAACCAGTCGATCTCGCCGGTGCGGAAGAACTTGTCGGATTGCTCGTAGCTCGGCGTCAGCTTGCGGACGGTGTCGTGGGGATCGTTGCCGGAGGTCGCAGGAAGGTTGTGGAGCGGCTCCTTGGGCAGCCCGAAGTCGTACTCGACCATCGCGTTCTGGTTCTTGAGCGGCGTGGGCGCGCTCTTCACGCCCCACACGTCGCGCACCAGCGGCCGCTTCGGGTCGTTGGACTCCACGTCGACGGCGCCAATGGTACGCGCCAGAACGGCCGCGCTGTAGGTCGTCACCTGGTGATCGCCCAGCGCGTCGTGGATGAGCACGTGGTGCGAGGGCGTGCCCGGCAGCATGTTCTCGGTAATGTACGGAGCGTAGCCGTCCGGCTCGGTACGGTCCCAACCCATCTGGATCAAACCGAGCATGAGCTGGACATCCATATTGTTGGAGTAGGCGCCCCCGAGCACGATGCCGTAGGCGGGCCAATCCTGGCTGCGATTGAGCAGCAGATTGTACGGCAAGCCAGGCTCCCCGAGCAGACCCCGCGTCACGTCGGTGGAGATGGCCATGTAGGTCGTGCCCATGATGCCGCCCTGGCTGTCTCCACGGTAGGCGCGCAGGTCCTTGTTGATCCACGCCGGATCCAGCAGCACCTTGCCCGACGCATCCTTGATGCCGTCCTTGGCGATACGGCCCATCATCATCCGCATCGCCAGAAGCTGGTTCACGTGGCCCTGCGTCTGGCGATCGAAGAAGCCGGGGAAGTACTCGGGGCGCGCGCCGAGCGCGTTGATGGCGAGGTTCACGTCGGGGCTCGCGAAGCCGTAGAGATCCATCGAGAATGCGATCCAGTGGAAGCGGTTCGCCATCTGGGCGAGGTAGCTGTCCTGGCCCTCGTGCCCGCTGCCGAACAGCCCGTGCCCGTTCTGCAGCAGGCCGTGCGGCCCGGCGGTCAGCACGCTATTGGGCACGTGGATGTAGACCTCCACGGTCATGGTGCCGTTCTGCTTGGGCAGACCGTCGTCGCCAAGCACCATGGTGCCGATCTTGTCGGGCTTGGAGTTGTCGTACACGCTGCAGTCGGTCAAAAAGCACGGAACCGTCATGTCCACGGTGATCCGCCGCAGGATGTCCGGATCCGGATTCTCTTCCACCAGCTTGACCTTGAACGTGGGCCCGTCGGCTCCGACCGCGGCCAGCGCCTTGTCGCGCATCGAGATCAGCCTGCGCGTGTTGTTGGCCCGGCTTGCCGTCGTGTAGTCCCAGGCGATCTGCAGATTGCTCTTCTTCACGCCCGCAGCCGCGAGCTTGGCAAAGATATCCTTGTACAGGCCGCGTCGCTGGTACACGGAGCGGTTCTTGCTCGACTTGCCGTCGCGGAGCGCCTTGAACGCAGCAGACGGTGGGATGACCTTGCCGTCCGCATCCACGACTCCGCGGATGGCGACGATGTAGCGCGTCTCGTCGTCAAGCCTGATCGCCGGCCTCAGCATCAACACACGCTCGTTGTCGTGTTTCGCGGAGTAGTCGAGATCGACCCAGTGCGGAACCAGCTTGCCGGTGTCGGCGTTCAGGATGATCGTCGGCGAGTCGGATTGCAGGGTCGATGCGATGTCGTCGGGTGTTGCCAGACCCTTGTCGGTAGCTCCCGGGAGGTAGGTCATCGGAGCCTGCCCCGGAGAAAAGCCATCCATACCGTAGAGCATCGACGGATCGATCGGGCGGGTGCCCAGGGTCAGCGGCAGCGTGTGCGGCCCGAAGCGCACCGACTTGCCGGAAGGGTTCTTTCCCGTGGGATCGTCGACGAGGTACACGTTCGACGGGAAAGGCAGACCGCAGTGCTGGGGGACAAGCGGATCGCAGCTGGCACCGGCCAACAGCGGTCGCGTGCCGTGGTACGTCGGGAACGTGTCCTTGCTCTTCCCGCCGCAACCGGCGAGCAGCAAGAGCACAAGTCCGAGGAGTATCGAGGCGACGCGCGCGGAACGGAAGTTGCGGTGCAAGGCTGGCTCCTTGTTCTGGGCGCACGCCCCGGCGAACACCGGCTAGCCCCCCGGCGCCAATAACGCGCGGCAGTCTACGTTATCGCGGCGGCCAAATCCGCCAATTCCGACGCGCCGGGTGACCAAGCGTGGGAGCCCCGCCGATCCGCGCAGCGATTGCGTCGCCGATCGATGCCGCGACGTGTCAACGCGGGGAGCCGGCGGGCGTGACCGGTGATGCCGGCAGAGTGCCACCATCCGCGGGCGGCGCGCGCCGCGGACCCCACAGCGGGCGTCCCTGCTCGTCGCGAAGGCGAACGACCTTCCCGCCTTGGGTCACTTCCTCGGCGATGATCGCCGGCTCGCCGCCGACCTGCGTGCGGGCGCCGCGCACCTCGACGTGTTCGCTGCGGCCAAAGTGAAGGCCCTTTTCGTCGAGATACCAGCCCGGCCCCAGATGCACCGAGATCGGATGACCCCGGTCATCCCTGAGCGTGATGTGGACGCCCGAGGAGAGCTGGTCCTGCGCGGGGATCCGGTCGACGCCGAGCACCTCGCCGTTGACGGTCTCGATGGCGCTCGGGTCGAAACGCTGCGTGACGCGCGGCGGTCCTTCGGACTGCGCCCCGGCGGGCGTGCAGGAAACAGCGAACGGCACAGCCAGACACAGGCCGACCAACACTGAAGTTGGAACGCGCATGCCCGTTTCCGATGCATCTCCCGTGCCGCGCTCGCACCCAGGCCTCGAGGCGGGCGCGGCAACCGCTGGCGCCGTTCTGTCGCCCCGGGGCTACTTGCCGGACACGGCTCGGCGTGCCGGCGAACTCACGCGCCGGGTCTCGCGGCGCTTGAGGTTGCTGTCGGGCTTCTGCCTGTTCGTGCTGCCGCGCGTCGACTTGCGCGAGGGACGATCGGCGCTGCTTTCTTCCAGCGCGAACGACGCCTTGCGCCCGGCGGCGACCGAGGCATTGCGGGACAGCGGGGCCTCGTCTGGTTTCGTCGCCTTCCTGGGAGCGGGCGCCGCCTTCTTCCCGTGTCGCTGTTGTCTGCTCTTGAACTGCTCAGCCTTCGTTGCCAACGCGCGCCTCCTGACGGAAATCGATGCGGGCGAACGCCGATTCAGGGCACCGGCTGCACCGGCGTCGGTCGCTCGCTGTACGCCTCGATGAGCTCTTCAGCCAGCGCGTCCAGCTCCGACTGCTCGCCTATCGGCGCCAGCGTGTCCAGCCTGCTGGCCGCCTCTGCGGACACCCGGCGCTCCACGAGCGGCCGCACCACGCGGCGGTACCAGCCGAGATGCCCCCGGATCAGCGCCGCGTAGCTCTTGGCACGCGCAGTGACGCTGCGCGGATGACCCAGGGACCGCGAGTCACGGCTGGCGCTGCGAAGCGACGCAAGCAGCTCTCGTGCCTGCAAGCGCTGCACGCGTGCCTCCGAAAGCTCTTCCGCGCCGGCTGCGACGCCGCCCGCTGCCATTGCAGCAAGCAGGAGCGCCTCTTCGCGCGCGCAGTGCGGTTCCACCACGCGCTCCAGCAGCGTGACGAAGCGTTCGAGATCCCGCGCATCGGCAACGCCGCGTTCGAGCTCGTCGATGAACAGCTCGAATGCGCCCAGGGTCCGGGCAATGCCGTCCGCGCCGGCGCCGAGCAGGTTGTCTGTTTGCATCTACGCCCCCTGTCCCCAGGCGGTCACGAATACATCCGTTGTCGGGCAATGGCCAGGGGGCGCGGGTCGATTTCCTGGACAATTCATGTCGACGTGCAGCACGCCGTGAGGCAGATCGCCACGACTTGGCGATCGTGGCGCAACGTTGCCGTGATCCTGCAGCGCTGTAGGTCGATGTGTGTCCCGCGCGCACGTCGCTCAGTGCGTGCGGGCTTCGGCACCAGTGAAGAGCTCGACGCGATCGCGCTCGGGCAGTCGGCGCAGTGCGAGAACGTCACGCGTATCCGAGCTGCCGGCGATGACCGGCGAAGTCGTGGTGAGGATCCACTGCACGCCGGGCAGCGCGCTCTGGAGCTGCGCGGCGAGAGCCGACTGCACGTATCGGTCCTGAAACAGGTCCACTTCGTCGATCGCGACGATGCCTTCGGCGCTGCGCGGGTCGACTTCGGGATACGCGGCCCACAGCGCGCGCACAGGCAGCGCCGCAAAGGCGACGAGGTGCCGGACGCGCGTCGGCAGCGCGTCGAAGGACAGCACCCGCCCGCCGCCTGCGTGGAAGATCGGCTCCAGCGATCCGGCGTCGAGCCCCAGGTACGACATTCCGGCCAGCGACACCAGCTGGTCCACGGTATCCCGCATGGCAGCGCCGAGCCGCTCGTATCGCGCTCGTTCGGGAGTCCGGGTCGCGAGGGCCGCCGCGATCGTGGCGTATGCCAGGACCTGCTTGGTCTCGCGGGCCAGATCGGAGCGCGCGGCGTCGTCGAGAGCGGTCGGCGCCCGGACGTCGTAGCGCGCCACGCTGCGTGCCGGCGCGCTGATCGAGACCGGCTGGCGCGAGAACCAGCGCGTGCTCGAGATCGCGAGGAAGACGAACCCACGCTCGCGAGCCAGCTTGTCGAACAGCACCTGCTCGCGGCGGCGCAGGGCCTCGCGTTCGTCGTCGGCGTAGAGGCGCGCATTCGGCGAGACGATCGACAGCGCGTGGGGCCGGCGGGTATCGTCGTGGCCGGTCTTGTAGTGACAGACCACGTACCGCGCCTGCTCGGCGCGTTCGTCGGGCGGACCGGATAGGCGGGTCGACTGCGGAACGATGCAGTGGCCCGGACGGGTGGTGGCGATCGCCGACAGCAGCGTGGTCTTGCCGACCCCGCCACCTCCGTGGACCACCGTAACCTGCCGCGGCTCGCCGTCTTCGCCCGCAAAAGGCAGCTCGACGTCCTCGAACGGGCCGACGCCGACGAGTCGCACTCCGAGAAGCTGCATGGCGCCCACAGTCTAGGTCACCCGCGCCGCTCGAGCACGGAACTGCCCGGAACGCGGGAATATCTACCCGTCTCGTCTGCTTGGGTGGACACCGCGCAGCATATTCCCCAAGGATCGAACCATGATCGATCTCTACTTCTGGCCAACCCCCAATGGCCACAAGGTCAGCATCCTGCTCGAGGAGCTCGGCACGCCGTACCGCGTCGTTCCGGTGAACATCGGCGCGGGCGAACAGTTCACGCCGGAGTTCCTGGCTATCAGCCCGAACAACAAGATGCCGGCAATCGTCGATACCGAAGGTCCCGGCGGTAAGCCGTACTCGCTGTTCGAGTCCGGCGCCATCCTCATGTACCTGGCAGAAAAGGCCGGGCGCCTGCTGCCGCGGGAGACCGCCGCCCGCTACCGTGTGATCGAATGGCTGATGTTCCAGATGGGCAGCATCGGACCCATGCTCGGGCAGGCGCACCACTTCCTCGCCTACGCTCCCGAGAAGATCGAGTACGCGGTGAATCGCTACACCAACGAGGCCCGGCGCCTATACGGCGTGATGGATCGCCGGCTGGAGAGCCACGAGTATTTCGCGGACGAATACTCGATCGCCGACATCGCCATCTTCCCGTGGCTGCGATCGCACGAGCGCCAGGGCGTCGATCTCGAGGACTACCCGCACGTCAAGCGCTGGTACGAGGCAATGGGGGCGCGCGCGGCCGTCCAGCGCGGCCTGGACGTGCTGTCCGACGTCCGTCGCAAGGGCCCGATGGACGACAAGGCCAAGGAGATCCTGTTCGGCGCCACGCAGTACCAGCGGCGCTAGCCCGGCTCACGCCGGCGGCTTGTAGTGGCTCGCCTCGCAGCCGAACCGGACGTTGATCTTCGCCTTGGAATCGCCCTGCACCGCATTGCAGGTGTCCGGGCAGAGGTAGATCTTCGTCGGATTCGTGTTGTCGTCGAAGTACCAGCCGCCCTGACCTGATCCGCTCGTGCACTGGCTCTGGTCCTTTACGCGGTAGATCGGCTGCGGGTTCTGGGAATTGCCGCCCGGCAGATAGTCGACGTTCACCTTGGTGGGGTCGAGCGTGCCCGTCTTGGGCGTCGGTACGTCGTATTCGCAGGACACCATCGATTGCGTGATGACGGTCGTCGTGATCGCCTGGAACACGGGCTGCCAGTTGTTCACGCAGATCTGGCCCTGCGCGCCGCCGGTCTGCTGCACCAGGGCCGCGTAGACCGTTCCCACGGCGGCGCCGGTGCCGAACAGCCCGGCGCAGCCGAAGTAGGGCACATTTCCGTAGGAGTAGATGGCGTGGAAGATCCAGGTGTTGAACATACCCGCCGGCTGCAGGCCTTTGAGTGCATTGGTGAAGGCCGCGGCGGAGTTGATCGGGCTATCCGTCGCGTTGTCGTCGCTGACCACGACGAAGTGCTTCACCGAATCAGGGCGCAGGAAGTCCTTGTACTTGTCGTAGTTGTCGATGATGAGGTCGAGCGCGTTGTTGCTGTCGACGCTCTGATCGACCAGGCGGAAGCGCGTGTTGTTACCGCAGCTCGGCCCGCCGAGCGGAGGCGGCACGCAGATGGAGTTTCCGCCGGTCGTCGAAGCGATCATCACCACGTGGTAGTCGATGGTTCCGGTGCTACCGATGAGGTTGGAGAAGTTGTTGATCTGCTGCTGGACGTACTGCGTCTCCTGGTTCATGCTGCCGGACTGATCGACGGCCCAGATGATGTCGGCCGGGCGAGCCAGCTGCTTGGATATCGACGTCGTCTCCGCGCAGGCGCCGGCCGCGCCGCCCGAGCCGCTGCCACCGCCGCTTCCGCCGAGCAAGACGCTGCCGCCGCTGCCGCCGCTGCCGCCGCCGGACCCACCTCCGGACCCTCCGGTGCCGGAGCCTCCGGAGCTGCTCCCGCCGCTGGAGCTGCCGCCGCTTCCGCCCGTGTTGTTGGCTCCACCCCCGGCGCTGCAGGCGACCGCGACAGCGGCAATACCAGCGATCAAAGCAAGCTTGTGCAGCGACATGGCAGGACCCTCGGTTGACCGGAAGACGCCCGCGTAGCCTACCGGCCCCGCGGCCAAATGATGGTCCCAGAGGGCGTGACGCAGGTCAAGTCGCTGCGGCCGGCTTTTTTCGACCGCTGGAACTTGTCGGGGGCCGCGGCGGTCTACCCTTGGGCCCGATGGAGCTCCGGACTGAAGTCGAGATAGACGCGCCGCCCGACCGGGTGTGGGCAGTGCTGACGGACTTTGCGGCCTACGGCGAGTGGAATCCGTTCATTACCGAGGTGCGGGGGAAGCTGGAGCCGGGCGGGCGCCTGCGCGTAGAGCTGAGCTATGCCGACGGCCGCAACACTGCCTTCCGCTCGTCCGTGCTCAAGGTGGATCGCGCGGAGGAGCTGCGCTGGGTCTCGAAGCTCTGGTTCAAGGGGTTGTTCGACGGCGAGCACTTCTTCCAGCTGCACGCGCTCGAAGGGGGGCGCACGCGACTCGTCCAGGGCGAGAACTTCAGCGGCCTCTTCGTCAAGCTGGCCGCCAACACGTTCACGCAGACCGGCCGCGGCTTCGTCGGCATGAACGCCGCGCTCAAGCGCCGGGTGGAGAAGGGCGCGTCGGCGGGACGCCTGAAGAAAGCGCGACGCTGACCAGCCTCGCTAGAACTTCGGCGCAGCCCGATGGCGGACGGCCTTGACCGCGTCGACCAGATCGTCGTTGTCGCGGAGGCACTTGTAGCAGTCGTCCTTCTTGCGCGGGCCGCAGCCGAACTTGCGCTGGAGCATGGCAAGCTGGTGCAGCGAGCGGCGATCGCCATGATCCTTCGCGGCGGCCAGGAGCTTCTGGTTGGCCTCGCAGGTCGTGGCATCACGCAGGTCGAGCGCGACAGCCAGCGCCGGGGACGCGCGCGAGCGCACGTCCTTCTCGTGGACCAGCTGCTCCGCGAGGCGCGTGGTTTCCGTGCGCCGGGGCGTGCCGGTCCACGTCTCGTACAGCAGATCGGGACCGTCGGAGCTCGCAAGCGTGGCCATGATGCGCAGGGCCGTACGCGCGGTTTCCGGGTCGCGCGCCGCCGAGAGCAGCTGCTTCCGCACGGCGCTGTCCGCCGCGAGCTGGGGCTTGGCCTTCAGGCTCGCTCCCAGCTTCTCCAGCTCCTGGCGCCGCTGCATCATCTTGCCGCGCGACACCGCCAGCGTGGCTTCCGTATCGAGCTCGGGTCGCCCCTCGAGCTCCTTCAGAGCTGCCGGCTCGCCCGAGGCGGCGCGCCCGATCAGCGAGCTCGGAATCGGCGGCGCCGCGGATGCCACAGGCGCGGCCGACGGCGCCGGCGGCGAGGCCGCAGACGTCGCGGGCCTGGCCGGGTGACTCGCACGCCCGAGCACGAATCCAAGCACCACCGAGCCAACGCCGATGACCGCCAGCAACAGGACGAACGGCAGCCACATCGGCACCGCGCCACCGAGCAGCCGCACCTTGAGACCGAGAGCAGCTCCCACGCCAGGTGTAGCGCCGACAATCGCGGCGGGCGGCTCCCCGGTGTAGCGGAGATCGACCTGCGCGTAGGGAGGCGCGACGCCAACGGGCGCTGACGACGGCGGCGGCGGCTCGACCGGCGCCGCCGCAACGTCGACGGGCGGCTCCGCCGACGGCGCGGCAGGTGGCGGAGCAGGCTCCGGATATGCTGCGGGTGACGGCGGCGCGGCGTATGGGGTCGCGCCGGGAGGCGGCCCAGGCGAGTAGTACGGAGATGCCTCCGGAGGCGGCGCGCCAAGCATGGGCTCCAGATCGGCACGACGAACTGTAGCCAGCGTCGTGTCCATGTCGTCGTCGACCGCCTCGAGCAGCGTGTCGACCTCGGTGACCGACCCCTCCTGCACGCGCCCGACCTCGGGTGGGCTGGGCGCATAGGCGGGCGGTACCGGCGGCGGCGGGAGCGGGGCCGGCGGGGCATCGATGATCGCTCGAGGCGCCTCGTCGACGTCCGTATCGGTGCCTTCTTCCCACGCGCCGTCCACGAAGGAGGTGCGCACGGGAGCGACTCTGGGTCGAGGTGGTCTGTCACCCGCCATCGGGGCGAAAGGCTATCATGCTCCGCGAAGCGGCGCTGCCCCCGCCAAACGCTCAGCGAGCCCGGGTCGGCGGCGGCGGCGGCGGTCCGGGGGCGGCGCCGGGTCGCGAGACCGCGATCGCCGCACGGCCGCCGCCTGGCAGCAGCGGACAGGTCAAGAGCCGCGGCGCGTAGCGGTGCTTCCTCGTGGTGCTGCGCAGGCGGTGGTAGGCGACTTGCGCACGCATCTGCGTTTCGAGCGTGTTCACCAGCGCGGTCGCAACCCGCAGGTTCTTGCCCACCAGGTCGTGGAGCTCGCCCGGATCCTTTTCCAGATTGAACAGGTGCACCTCGCGACCGGTACGCTCCACGATCAGCTTCCAGGGCCAGCAGACGATGCCGTCCGCGCTGCGCAGCCCCTGGATGTTCATGAAGATCGCGGTGTGCTCTTCCGCATGCTCGGCGGGGTTCACGAAGCTCCGTCCCTGGAACGCCGGATGCGGCGGAACGCCCACCAGGTCGGCAATGGTCGGCAGAATATCCAGCGTCGATACCGGCTCGTCGACGTTTGCCGGCTTCACCCTGTCGGGCCAGTGAACGAGCAGCGGCACGCGCGACTCGCCTTCGTAGAGCGTCTTGCCGTGCGTCACCATGCCATGGTCGAAGAACATCTCTCCGTGGTCCGCGGTGATCACCCACAATGTGCTGTCGAGCTGCCCCGTCTGCTCGAGATAGTGCGCGATTCGGCCAATCTGGATGTCCACGTAGTGGAGCGCGTTGTCGTAGCGATTGATCGCCTTCTGGCGGTCCTTCCTGGGGTAGCCGAGATACGTGAACGCGCCAGGCGTCGGGTCAGAGGGCTGGAAGGGCGCGGGCGCGCCAGGCGGCAGCTTGTACGGGAAGTGCGTCGCCTGCAGATCGACGTACAGCGCCCAGTGGCCGTGCTGGCTCGAGATCCACTTCTCGAGCTCGTCTACCGTCTTGTCGTCGGGCACGTCGCGCTCGCTGCCCGTATCGATGTGGTAGCCCTGGTAATTTGCCGAATCCCAGAAGAACGTCGGCGTCGACGTCGTCTCGAACCGCTGCATGCCCTGCCAGCTCTCGTCCTGGCTGGTGATGGTCGCCGTGGCGTAGCCCATGCGGTGGAACATGTCGTGCAGCAGCACGCGCGGATAATCCAGCCGCTTGTACACGTCGAAGCCGTAGCCCCGGCGCGGAAATAGCGACGAAATGATGGCGGGCTGGGCGTAGTTCGAATGGGTCGCCGTCGTCCAGGTGCGACGCATGCGCAGGCTCTGCTGGGCCAGCTTGTCGAGGTTGGGCGTGGCGGCCCTCGGGTAGCCGAAGTAACCGAGGTGGTGGATGGAGATCGACTCGAGCGTGAGCATGATCACGTTCGGGCCGTTGTGCGGTGCCGCCGCGATCGCCTTGTTCCAGATACGGCCGGCGGACAGGGGCGGTCCTGGCTCCACCCGCGGCACACTGCCTTTTTCCGACTTCGACGCCACGATCCTGTCGGCCGTGCTGTCGCCGTTGTCCAGAGTCGCCATCATCACCAACTCTGGCGTGGTGCGCGAGGTCGCGGCGGCGAACGCGCTCGGCACCGGCGCAGTCACGCCGAGCGCAATGACCACGCCGAGCACAACACCCGACACGTACAGGCCGCGCGTCGCCCGCGCTCCGGCCGCGTCGAGCCGGAACGTACGGAACATGTACACGCCGGACAGCGCGGCGAACGCCAGCGATACTCCAAACCAGCTCGCGGTGTACCCGGGGTAGCCGACCAGCGCGGCGTGCACGAAATGATGCCAGCTGTTCAGGCAGAACTCGACCGCACCCAGCGTCACGTACGACCCGGACAGGAAGCGGACGACCACCGCAAGCAGGTGGGCCGCGAACAACACGGCGGCGAGGGCGCTGGTAACGACGACGGCGCCCCAGCGGCCGGCCTTCCACCTGAGAGGCGCCGCGAGGACGACGCTCGAAAGCAGGAGGACCAGACCGTACCCGGCCGCGGTGAGCAGAAGGCCGACGACGCGCTCGGCAAAGCCCGGCGCGGGGCCGCCATCGATGGGCGCGCTGCCGAACGCCGGAACGATCACCTGGTCGAGCACACCCAGACAGAGCCCGAGCACAACCCCGAGTCGCACGCTACGCGTGCACCAGTTGACGACCCGATCGGGGACGAGGCTGGGCTGGCTGGCTCTGGGCGCGGGCGCCATTTCGGACAGTGCGATCCTCGAAAAGTAGCGCACCCAGGCGCTGCGCAAGAAAAATTCGACTGCGCTCGCCCGGTTCTGCTGGCGCGACTAACGCCAGGGCGACATACGTGGCAGTATCCCGGCCGGGCGGCCCAGTAGATGAAAGAAATCGGAGTCATCCTCAATCCCAACTCGAGGAAGAACCGCCGCATCGATCCAGGTCGGGCCGAACGGTTGCAGCGGATCGTGGGCGAGCGCGGGGTGGTGAGGGAGACCCGGCGACTCGACGAGCTGCCCGGAACGCTCGGGGATATGCTTTCCCGGGACCAGCTCGGCTACCTCGTAGCAGACGGCGGGGACGGCTCGTTGCACTGGGTCATGAACGAGTCGCGGCGGGTGCTTGCGGGCTCGGGCCGCGACCCCGACTCGCTGCCTCCGCTGGTCCCCACCAACGGCGGGACCATCGACTTTGTCGCGAGAAAGATGGGCATCAAGGGAAGCTCGGAGCAGATCCTGCTGCGCCTGACCCGGGAGCTCGACGCCGGGCACGTGCCGCCGCTGGTCGAGCTGGACACGCTCGAGCTCAGCGGCACGCGTCGCGACGACGAAGGCGCGCTGCACCCGTTCAAGCGGCTCGGGTTCGCGCTGGCGGCCGGCGGTATCGGCCAGCGCTTTTTCGACAAGTACTACCAGGAGCAGGAGCTCGGGGCGGGCGCGATCGTCCGCGTGGTGGCGCGGGCCGTGGGATCGCACCTGGCGGGACGCGCCCGCCTACCGCTGCCCGAAAAATCGCTCCGCTACGGGCGCGAGGTGTTCCGCCCCACGCCCGCGCGCGTGGTGATCGACGGCCGGGAGCTCGAGTGCCGCGCGCACGGCGCCATCCACGCCGGGGCGTTCGACATCACCCTCGCTGGCGTGTTCCGTGTCTTCCCGCTCGCCAACGAACGGGGCGCGCTCCACTTCCAGGCCGGCGGCATCGTGCCGTCCGAGATGATCCGGGCGCTGCCGGATCTGTATCGGGGCCGTGCCATCAAGAGCCGCTACCTGACGGAAGTGCGCGGCCAGGAAATGCGCATCGAGGCGCTCGGCGGCGACGAGCTGCTCCGCCCAGTCATCGACGGCGAGCTCTTCGAGGGCGTCGTCGAGCTGACCGTCCGGCGCGGACCCCCGGTGCGCGTGCCACGATTGCCGTCTGCTGCCCCGCCCGGGAGGTAGCAGGGGCCGCGTGCGGCGACCGGCCCGCGGCCCTGCCGGCCCTGACGCCGGGCAGCCCGCAAGTTGATGCGAGAGAGCGGCTCTAGTAGGTATCCCGACATCGATCCGTCCTTCGCGGAAACGACCGGGGCGGGCACTTTGAAGACGAGGACGAGGATGCTCAAACGATCGATTGCATTGGGTGCGGCGGTGGTGGCCTTGGCGGTTCCGACCCGGAGCATGGCCCAGGAAGCCGCCCCGTCGGCGTCGGGGTCCGGCTCGCTGTCGATGTCGACCAACGGGGGTGCGGACGCCGACGCCTCGGGCAGCTGGATGCAGAAGTATCGACCCGCGCCGAATCTGGTCGAGTTGGGCGTGTTCGCCGGCGTGCTGCTCCCGTCGAAGAACCACAACTTCATGCTCCGGTCGCACCAGTTCCAGAAGTTCGACAGCGCCGCGCCGGATTTCGGCATCCGGGCGGCCTACTTTCCGCTCAGCTTCCT
This sequence comes from uncultured delta proteobacterium, assembly GCA_963826085.1. Lineage (GTDB taxonomy): Bacteria > Myxococcota_A > Polyangia > Polyangiales > Polyangiaceae > CAWDXG01. Next base: position 1,050,029 of record CAWGVN010000004.1, read on the forward strand.
GGGCGCGGAGGTCGAGGGCGCGCTCATGCCGACCCACACCGCCGACAGCAAGAGCGCCCTGCTCTGGGCGGTGCGCGCGCACGGCATCGCCCAGCTGCCGATGTATCGCATCACGCCGTTTGTGCTGCTCGGCGGCGGGCGCATGGGCGCCCAGAGCAGCTCGCTCGGCAACGACGGCGACCCGCTCCTCGAGTTCGGTGGTGGCCTGAAGACCGCGCTCAACAAGATGCTCCTGCTCCGACTGGACGTGCGCGACAACCTCACGCAAAAGCACAACGCCACTGACGGAACGCTCACCCACCATCCGTCGGTGCTGCTGGGTTTGAGCGTGGTGCTCGGGCGCAAGAGCAAGCCCGCCGCGGCGCCGCCGCCTCCTCCTCCGCCGCCGGTCGGCGACATGGATCACGACGGGTTCACCGACGACAAGGACAAGTGCCCCACCCAGGCGGGAATCGCGCCCGACGGCTGCCCGCCGGGTGACATGGACAACGACGGGTTCACCGACGACAAGGACAAGTGCCCGGATATCCCGGGCATCGCGCCGAACGGCTGTCCGCCGGGCGACCGCGACAAGGACGGCTTCAAGGACGACCAGGACAAGTGCCCCGACGAGGCCGGAGTCGCGCCGGACGGCTGCCCGATCCGCGACAAGGACCACGACGGCATCCCGGACGACAAGGACAAGTGCCCGGACAAGCCGGAAACGATGAACGGCTTCCAGGACGAGGACGGCTGCCCGGACGAGCTGCCGAAGGCAGTCAAGAAGTTCACGGGCGTCGTCAAGGGCATCACTTTCGCGTTCGGCAAGGCGACGATCCGGCCCCAGAGCAGGCCGGTGCTCAACGCGGCCGTCAAGGTGCTCAAGGAGTACAAGGACCTGCGCGTGAAGATCACCGGGCACACCGACAACATCGGCAAGCACGACGACAACGTCGAACTTTCGAGGAAGCGGGCCGAGTCGGTCAAAGCCTACATGGTCGAGCATGGAATCGATACCGATCGCATCGAGACGCAGGGCATGGGACCGGACGAGCCGATTGCGGACAACAAGACGCCGGGCGGCCGCGCGAAGAACCGCCGCATCGAGTTCCACCTGATCCACAAGGCTGCGCCAGCGGTCGCCGGCACAACACCGTCCAGCACGGCGCCGTCCGGGCAGGACGCCACGCCCTCGGGGAAGGACAAGAAATAGAAGCGGCCTGGCCTAGACCTGGTCGATCGGGCGCGGATGGGTTTCCGGGCTCAGCAGGATCTCGATGATATCGGCGGGCAGCTTGCGTGGGCGGTGATCGTTGCCGACGCACGCCAGCTCCGTCGATCCTTCGGCGATAAGCTCCGCGGCGGCTCCGTCCAGCGCACGCGTCACGCGGTAGTCGAAGCGCAGACGGACGCGCCTGAGACGCGCCAGGTGCGTCTCCACCACCAGGAGCTCGTCGAAGCGAGCCGTGCGCTTGTATCCGAGGTGCGCGTTGATCACCGGCAGATGCACCCCCTGCTCGGCCCACGACAGGTAGTCCATTCCGCGGCGGTGCATGTACTCGACGCGGCCCGCCTCGAAGTACGACAGGTAGCTCGCGTGATGCACGATCCCCATCATGTCCGTCTCGCCGAAGCGTACGCGGACGACATAGCAGGAATGACAGTGATCGGGAGGATCCGGGGGGGGCGCCAAGGCGGCGGAGCATAGCCAGGCGCCGCCTGGACCATCAAGCGGCCTTGCCAGCGCGCGCTGGAAGACGCATGAAAGCGCCGATGGCGACGCAGGAAAGCTACAACGTGGTGGTGGGGGTCGACTATTCGCCGCAATCGGAACAGGCGCTCTACGCGGGCCTGGACGCGCTGAGCCGACGCGCCGACGCTGTGCTGCACGTGATAGCCGTGGCCGAAGGCGAAGGACCCCGCCTGCCCGAAGAGCTCACGGCGGACGCGAAGCATCGCTTCCTCGAAGAAGCCGCCTCCACGCTCGAGAGCTACCTCGGCCAACGCCTCGACGGCATGGCGAGAGCCGGGGCTCCGGTCGATCGCGACCGCGTATTCGATTCAGTCGACTTCGGCAAGCCCGCCGAACGCATCCTGGCGCTGGCAAACAAGGTGCACGCGGATCTCGTCATCGTGGGTACACACGGCGCGAGCGGCGTCGAGCACCTGGTGCTCGGCTCCGTTGCGGAGTCCGTGCTTAAGGGCGCGCATTGCCCCGTGTTGGTGATGCGATCCAAGAGTCACAAGTCGTAGGCGGCCTACGTACCCGCGCCGACCTCCGGGCGGCGCGGCACGATCGTGAAGCGGACGCGCTCGCGCTCGGCGGCGACCGCGTCCGGGTCGGGGCGCCGCTCGTCGAACCAGTGCACCATCTCGGTTGCTTCCCAGGTGTACGGCTCGCCGTCGAGGCACACGCGCCCCTCGGACACCGCCAGCGTGACGTCGAGCAGCGGCACGTCGCGAAGGTCCCGCTGCATCGCCTCGAAGCGTCCCTGTCGCGCGGGATCCTGGAAGCTCCCGTCGTGCCGTGCGGCGTACGCTGTGTGGTACCAGGCCGGGCGGAAAGCGAGACCTGCGAGTCCGAGCCTCGTTGCCGTCTGTCCCAGCATCTCGCCGGCTTCGCGCGAGAGGCCCAACCCCGGTTCCTCCTGGCCGGGCAGGCGCGGCCGCTTGGCACTGAAACGCCCGCGCGGATGGCGGAGCGTGAGCCAGTGCACGTACAGGATTTCGTCGTCGCCGAGCCGCTGCTTTTCCAGCACGCACTCGATGAGCAGCTGACGCTCGCGCTCTGGACCGGACCAGAGCCGCACGCGATCGCCGCGGCCGTCGCGGTCGATCTCGATGTGGAACTGCCCGTAGCCGAGCCGCCTCAGATGCGCGAGCAGGCCGTAGCGCGAAAACGCGTACTCCAGCCCTTCAGCGGTGTAGTAGTCGAGAAACCTGTTCAGATGCGGCCCCCCCTGCCCCAGCGCGGACATCAGGTCCTCGCTGGTGATCGCGGTATCACCTTCCAGATCCTCGTCGGAGAGCTCCCGCGCAATTCTCGAATAGCGCGCCCTGAGCGAGTCGTAGTCGGCCGGGATAGGCGCGAGCGACCGCACGCTCAGCACCATCCCCGTCCCCGCAAGCACCTTCCACGCATGCTGGGTGTAGCCACCACCCGGGAGCCATACGCTGGGTACGTGCTCCAGCGCCTGGCAAACGCGCAGGTCGCGCAACCGTACGCCAGCCAGCGTGAGCGCGAATGCCCCGAAGCGATCGCCCCCGAGCACGTCGCCGCCCGCGATCACGAACGCAAGTCCAGCCGGCGGCATGCGCCGAAGCAACGCCTCGAGCGCCGCGAGGTAGCTGCCGTCGTCGCAGCCGGTCGGCAGCAGCGTTTCGTCGACGCCTTCCAGCTCGCCCCAATCCGCGCCCGAGAGCGATCCGATCCAGACGCCCGGATCTCCCTGGAAGCACTCCGCCGTCCCATCCGGTGGATGCGCGTCGAAATCCAGCACCACGATCCGCTGGCGGAATCCCTCGGCTCGCATCACGGCGATCGCCACGGCGATGTCGTTGACCGCGCAGAATCCCCCGGCCCGCGACGGTCCCGCGTGGTGGAAGCCGCCGAGCAGGTTCAGCGCGGGCCGACGTCCTTCCAGCGCCGCACGCGCCGCGTCGAGTGTGCCGCCGCACGCGATGCGGATCATGTGCAACACCTCGTCCACGGGCACGTCGGACGGATCGACGGCAAAGATGTTGGCGAGCGTGCTCGCGTGCGTCAGCGACTCCAGCAGTTCCGGCGTGTGCACGCGCTGCAGATCGCGATAGCGGATCCGGTGCGGCGTGCGGAGGTTCTGCTGGCGCAGGAAGCCGGCATCGACCAGATATGAAATCGCCAGGTCGGCACGCCGCGGCTCCATCCCGGTCTGCCCCTCCACCGACGCAAGGGGCACGCGGTAGGCCGGGTCATACCAGACGGGAATGCCCTGGCCCTGCAGCCACCAGCGCAGCTGGTTCTTCACGCGAGTGAGCACGCGTTGCTGTCCCCACAGCCGGTCGGGTCGCCTACTCGGCGGAGCGGGAAGCCGGCGGGACCGTGATCACCGGAATCGGCGAGAGACGAACGAGCTTCTCGGCAACGCTCCCGAGCAGCAGGTGGCGGACGCCCGTGCGGCCATGCGTCCCCATGACGATCAGATCGGACTTCTGCTTCTCGATAGCCTTCAAGATGGTGGATGCCGGCTCACCGGACTCGAGGTGGTGCGTGAGCGTGACTCCCTCCGGCAGCTTCGCCGCCGCGAGGAAGTCGCGCATCTCGCTCTCGGCGTTGTCGCGGATCAGGTCGGCGAGCGACCGGGCGGGCTTTCCGCCCTGGGAAACGACAAGCGTGTCCGGAACGTAGTTTGGGCGATCCCACACGTGGATCACGTCGAGCGCCGCGCCAAACCCCTCGGCCAGCGATGCCGCGTACTCGAGCGTTGCCCGGGCGTGCTCGGAATAGTCGACGGGAACCATGATGCGCGTGACGTTCATGTACCTCTCCTTGACGAGCAGCGTGGAGCACCCGCTCGGCGCGGGACCTCCGTTCTAGCAGCGGATCGGGTGCAAGGGGCGGGCCGAAAAGATAGGTGCCCTTCTGGTGCGGCGCCACGCAGCCATTTCGCAGGGCTTCGGCGGGGCGGCAACGGCTGCGGCGCCCGGGTCGCTCATCGATACGGTCCGTGGCCGGCCAGCAGCTCCTCGAGCAGGCGCCCCAGCACACCCAGGCTCCCCAGCGCGGACAACGGCTCGTCGAGCGGCGCTCGACGCGCGAGCGTGATGGCGCGCTCGCTCACCGACACGGCCAGTGCGTCGCCGTCCATTTCCTCCATCACGCGCTGCACTCCGCGTGGCAGCCCCTCGGGCAACTGTCGCGGCACCAGCGGCTCTTCGGCCCACGCCAGCGCCTCTGTCCCTGGCAACCCACTCCTGGGAGCCAGCTCGACGAGCGTGCGCAGTGCCGTGCCGTCGGCGCCCCATTCCGTGGCCACGCGGGCCGGGTGCAATCCAAAGCGACCGCTTGCGATCATGCGCGCGCGCTCGAGCGTTCCATCGAGCTCGTGGGCGAGCGCTTCCCACTCAGCGATGCTATGGACCATGGACGCTGGCGGCGGAATCGCAGCGCGCGCCGCGGGCAACGCGCGCGCGAGCGTGTCGAGCATGCCGATCAGCGCCTCGAGCGGTCCACGCGACAGCCCCGCATTCCTGAGCTCCAGCACGAAACGCTCGTCGTCGATGTCCGCGAAGCGCGTCCGCCCGAGCGCGAGTCGCCAGATCCCGAGCGCTTCGGCAAAAGCGCGCACCTGCGTCGGATCGCGCCCCACGAGATAGTGATGTTCGTCGAATGCCTCGCTTCCCGGCACGGGCGGGGCGGAAAGGAAGCGGCGGAACCCTCTGAGCGCGCCGCCGTCCAGCCCCAGCTCCAGCGACTCGAAGGCGACTTCGCCCACCAGAAACATCCCGCGCCGCCCCCGGTGCTCGCGCCACAGCCGGAGCGACGCCGCTTCGCCGCGATGGATCAGCTCGTCGTCCTCGAGCTGCCATCCCGCCCGCTCCGCGACAGAGCTCCATAGAGCGCGCATCCGCTCAGAGCCTACGCTCGGCGCAGCGCGGCGGTGCTTCGGCGCCTCGTCGCGGGCGCTGTGTTCCACCGGCAGAACGGTCAGGAGCACCGACGCCGTCAGATCGCGCGCCAGTATGCGCTTGGCCCGGACTTCCAGCGACCAGTCCAGGTTCCAGAGCTCGGTCTGGGTCGTGGGCGTTACCTCGGGTAGCCGCATCTTGAACGGGATCGCCACGCCCTCCCTCGCGTCGCGCACTGGAAGCTGGAGCGTGTAGCGCGCAACTCCCAGCGATTGCCGCGCGCGGCCGACGGCGACGCTCTCCGTTCCCACCAGCGACAGCGCGAGCGAGGAGTACCGGCTCTGCTCGACGTTGCCGAGCGCGACGGCGCCACGGAGCACCGACCCCGCCGCGACTCTGCGGTCCGCCAGACTGAGCTCGAGATACGGCTCGCTGCCTTCGGGCCCGTTCGGCGCCGTCGAGGCCACGACCGGTTCGGCAGGCTTGGCAGGCCTGGAGCGCGGCTCGACGCGTGCGCTGAAGCTCGCACGTGCGTCGGGCCACCACGAGATGGCGGCATGCACGTGGATGTCGTACGAAGCGCCCGACGTACGCCCGCGGTAGGAAGGAGGCAGCTTGTCGGGCAAGGAAAAGCGGCACGACAGCTCCGTCCGTCCCGGCGCGATCGTGCGCGGCCCCGACAGCCGCGCGCCCAGCGACACGACTGCTCTGGTCAATGATTGCGAGACGGGCATCGAACCGACCATGCCGGTTGTGGCGTAGCCCCACTCCTTGCCGTCAAGCCGGATATCCAGCGACTCGATGCCCACCTCGTGGCGCGCATCGAGCACCACCACGGCCTTCACTTCCTGCCCCGGGTGCAGAAACGTCGGAAGGAGGAGTCCGATGCGCGGGCGGTGCTTGATCAGGGCCATCGGTAGCGGGGCAGGTGCGAGCCTACGACGTTCGTTCCACGACCGGATACGGTTTGCTATCCTCGCGCACCGTGTTCGAACGTCCGCGCCTCTTTCTGACCGTGGCCGCCGCGCTGGCCGTGGGCTGCGGAAGCTCGTCCACGCCGGTAGATCCCGCGCCGGATCCGCTGCTGTCGAGCCAGCCCAGGCTCATTTTCCACGACAGCCAGCCGATGGTGATCGACGTGCAGGTCGAGCTCAGACGCCCCGGAAGCGCTGTACTGACTCTGCCTGACGATCCCGGAGCACGCCCGGCCCATCCCGAAAGCCAGCCTGGCACGAGCCTCACGCTGCGTGTGCGTGGCCTCTCGCCGGACACGGACTACCACGGAACGCTCGAGCTCACCGGCGACGACGGCGGCGAGCAATCGGTCGACGTCGACTTCCACACGCTGCCTCCCCTGGACGGCTTCATCCCCTCCTTCCCGGTCTCGTCCCCCGGCACGCCTTCGAGCGAGTTCCGCATCTTCGATCTGTCGCTGGAGCCGTACATGATCGAAAACGCGATCGTCGCCGCGGGGCCGGACGGGAAGACGCGCTTCTTCCTGCCGCGCCCGGCCAAGACCACGAGCATCCCCGCGGTTCCCGCCGGCATCAAGCTGCTCGATGACGGCACGCTGCTCTTCACCCAGGACGATTCCGCCTACGACGTCGACGAGCTCGGCAACGTGAAGTGGCAGGTTTCTGCAGCCAGCCTGGGCGTAGCCGGCCTCCATCACGACATCATCCAGCTGCCCGGCGGCCACTACATGGCGATGAGCTACGCGTTCAAAGACGTGTACTACAACGCGGACAAGACTACACATCACGTCGCCGGAGATCTGCTCGTAGAGTTCGACCGCGAAGGCCACAAGCTGTGGACCTGGAACGCCTTCGATCACCTCGACCCGCAGCGCGCCCACAGCGGCTTCGAGGTAATCGTGACCGACCCCACGAATGGCGAGAACGCCAACGACTGGACGCACGGCAACGCCATCCTGTACCAGCCGGCGGACGACACCATCCTGCTCAGCATGCGGCACCAGGACTGGATCATCAAGATCGACCACAAGACCGGCGACGTCCTCTGGCGGCTTGGTCCCGGCGGCGATTTCCAGCTTGACGTCGGGCGAGTGGTTCTGGCACCAGCACGCGCCGGAGTGGCAGACCGACGGCTCGCTGCTGCTCTACGACAACGGCGTCTCTGATCCTTTCCTCACGCCGACGAACATGCGCTCGCGGCCGCTGCGGATCGCCTTCGATGACAAGGCGATGACCGCGAAGATCGCGTGGTCCGAAACCGACAAGAAGTATCTGTCCGTGATCGGCGGCGACGCCGATCTCCTCGACAACGGCGACGTCAACGTGCTTGACAGCATGATGCCGCTCGTAGGCGCCGACTTCCCCAACGGTTACTCGCGCCTACGCGAGGTCGATCCAGAGGACAACCATTGGGTCTGGACGATGAAGCTGCCCAACAACTACTTCGCCTACCGCTGCATCCACAGCGCGCGCCTGCCGGGTGAGGTCGCCAACTAGGAGACGACCTCCTGTGCGAAGCCGGCCAAACGTGCTCTACTGAGGCGGCTTCCGCGAGAGGAGCGTCATCATGAAGTTCCGTTTGACAGCTAGCGCCTTCGAAAGGCGAGCACTGGTAGGTGTCGCGCTGGCGGTGGCCCTGGGTGCCGCACCGGCCTGCGGCTCCAGCAACAGCGACCTGGGGAGTAGCGGCGGGAGCGGCGGAACCGCGGGCAACGGCTCCGGCGGAACCGCGGGCAACGGCTCCGGCGGAACCGCGGGCAACGGCTCCGGCGGAACCGCGGGCAACGGCTCCGGCGGAACCGCGGGCAACGGCTCCGGCGGAACCGCGGGCAACGGCTCCGGCGGAACCGCGGGCAACGGCTCCGGCGGAACCGCGGGCAACGGCTCCGGCGGAACCGCGGGCAACGGCTCCGGCGGAACCGCGGGCGCGGGAGCTGGCGGCGCCTGCACGAACAGCACCGACATGCCGAAAATGCAGGCCCAAGCGACGCAGAACGCCGCACAGACCTGCGGCGGCAACTGCTTCGCGAATCCGAACCCGTCGGGCTGCGCGTCGAGCTGCATGAAGAACGCGGTCGGCTTCACCACTGCGTGCTCGCAGTGCTGGGGAGCAGCGATCGCGTGCGGCATCCAGCACTGCGCGTTGAAGTGTGCCGGCGGCCAGACCACCGCCTGCCAGCAGTGCACGGATCAGTACTGCACGCCCGCGTTCAACAAGTGCGCACTCGGCACGTAGCGGCGCTACGGCCCGGGCGGCGCGATCCGAGCGCCGCCGACCCATTCACGAGCTGCCGCCCAGCCGCTCCTCCAGCTCCTCGATGCGGCGAGGCCAGTCTCCCTTGAGCAGGCGCGAGAGCGCGCGATCGGCGAGCATGCGGCCGCCGGTCTGGCAGCGCGGGCAGTAGTTGGTCTCGTTGTCGGCGTAGCGGATGCGCTGCACCGCCGTGCCGCACACGGGGCACGGTTGCTTGTAGCGACCGTGCACCGCCATCCCTTCGCGAAACGCCGTCACCTTCTCGGGAAGGCCGTCGCCCGCCTCGGCGCGCAGCCGCTCCGTCCACTCCACGAGCACCTCGCGACACGCGACAAAGAGCCGCTCGATCGCGTCGTCGCCCAGCTGCGCGGTGCGCTGCACCGGCGAGAGCCGGGCGCGGTGCAGGATCTCGTCCGAGTAGGCGTTGCCGATGCCGCTCAGGAGCCGCGGATCGGTGAGCGCGCGCTTGAGCGTGTGGTTCTCGCGAACGAGCGCTTCGCGGAAGCCGGCCAGATCCGTCTCGAGCGGCTCTACTCCGCCGCGATCGAACTCCGAAAGCGCTGCCTCGCCGCGCACCACGTGCAGGCTCGCGCGCTTCTTCGTGCCCGCCTCGGTCATCAGCAGGCTGCCGTTCGGGAAATCGATCGCGAACAGGCCGAGCTTCCTGGGGACGGCCACGCCGCGCTCCTTCCAACGGAATCTCCCCGCGATCATCAGGTGCACCACCAGGAACAGCTCGTCTTCCAGCTCCAGCACGATGCGCTTGCCGATGCGCCTGACGCCCGTGACCCGCTTGCCCACGGCGCTCTCGATTGACGGGTCGTAGCTCCTGAGCACGAACGGGCTCGCAATGCGCACCTTCTCGACCGGCTGCCCCGCGAGGAGCGCCGACAGCCGCTCCACGTACACCGTTACATCCGGCAGCTCGGGCACAACGACGCTCGTTCAACCGCCCGGGCAGGTCAGCACGAAGCCGTCCAGCCCGTTGCCGAAGACCTGGACGCACTGATCGCGGCACGGCGTGGCGGACGGAAAGCAGCCGCAGTCGAGCGTGGTCTTGCAGGCGTCGGGGAGCGACTTGCAGGTGTAGAGGTTCGGTCCGCCCGTGTTGTCCAGGGTCTTCTGGCAATACTGCACGGTGCCGTCGCAGAAGCTCCAGCCGCACGGGATGTAGTTCTGGGGCGGTTGGCAGCCGCCTTGCTCGTTCCTGTCGACGCCCGCCATCTCTGCCACGCAATCGTTGTCGTACGTCTTGCCGTCGCAGCCGCACACGGGAGCGTAGAGGAACGGGCAGTTGTCGGGCCGCGCGCGACACGTGCCCTGTTGATCGCCGCCGCCGCAGCTGTCGGGCGTGAAGTCGCACCACTTCGCGCCGTCGCACTGTGCGCCGACGAGCCCGCCGCACGTCCCACCACCGCCCGCACTGCCGCCCATTCCGGCGCTGCCGCCCATTCCGGCGCTGCCGCCCATTCCGGCGCTGCCGCTCGATCCCGCGCTGCCGCCCGACCCGCCGCTGCCGCCCGACGTCGTTGACCCGCCGCACGCGATTAGCCACACCGCCGCCGCACACCCGACCCACACCCGAGCTCGCATGCCCGGAGCCTACTGTCGAAGTGGGCGGCGAGCCAGGCTGCCGTTCAAACGCGTTCGATGCGGCTTCTCGCAGGCGTAGCCTTGCGACGCCGGATGCCGGCGGTCACCGCGGAAGCGGACGAGACGCCGCCCGTCCGGACCTCCAAGCTCGACGTCGAGACCGCAGTTGCACTCGCACAGGATGCAGGCCGTGGGCTTCCACTCCGCTTGCCTCATGCCCGGAGCATAGGGCCGCCCCTGCGCCCGGTCGACCTGGTCGCGCGCAAGTACCCGGGCTGACCCCGCGTCAAGGCGTCGGCCGCACGCGGTACACGTACCCGTTCGCGTCGTCGGAGAAGAACAAGCTGCCGTCGCGCCCGACGGCGATGCCCGTCGAGCGCGCGATGCGCGTCACTCCGTCGGAGAGCTGGAAGCCCCCGATGAATTCCTTCCACTGTTTCGAGGGATTTGACCAATCGACGGGCGTCGCGGGCGTATCGCCGTTCATGGCCACGAATGCCACGCGCGGCGGCGAGTAGTAGGTGCCGTTCGTCTTGTGCCAGGAGCCGTGCACAGACAGGAACACGCCGCCGCGGTAGCTCTGCGGGAAAGCGTGCGCGCCGGCCTGGTTCTTGGGATAGAACGCCGCGCCGATGATGGTCGAATAGGCCGGCAACTCCACCAGCGGCGCGACCGTCTTCGAGCAGTCCGCTCCCGACGCATAGGCGTGCTGGTTCTCCTCGCATTCGGGCCAGCCGTAGTCGGCCACGCCGGAATGCAGCGTCACCGCGTCGAAGAACTCGTACGGATGACCCGTCGGCAGGCTGTCCTGCCCCGCGCCGCCGGCCCACAGTGTGCCCGTGGCCGGATTGACCGCGAGCGCGATCGCATTGCGGAAGCGCGTGGCGCGCGTGGTCATGTTCGAGCCGTCCGGATCCATCACCTGGATCGTCGCGCGGGTCGGGTCGATCTCGGTGCAGGCATTGCAGCTCGAGCCGACGCCCGCGTAGACCTTGCCGCCGCCCACCGCGACCGAGCTCGTCCGGTGCACGTCGCCGTCGCTCCCCGGCGGAATGCCGCCCTGGCGCACCTGTGCGATGGGGTTGCCCGCCGAGGCGCTGGTGTCGGCGTCCTTGTACGGAATCGAATAGATGCCGTGCTGCGACGCGACGTAGACGGTGCACGTCGAGCCGGCAAACGCGACGCCCTGCACCGGCGAGTCGTTGATGGTCGTGAACACCACCGGCTTGCCCGCGCCGCTGTCGCGATCGGCGGCCGGCACCAGGTACACCGTGCTGTTGCTCGTGCCGACGAGCAGATCGCCGTTCGGCAGCGCCGCAAGCTCGCGCGCCTTCGGCACCGCGGCGATCACTTCCAGCGAGAATCCGCTCGCGACCGTGAGCGCCGGCGCCGAGGGCAGCCCCGTCGCAGGCGCCGCCGTGGACTCGACCGATCCGTTGCAGTCGGCCGGAAGCGGCGCCGCTTCCTGACCGCTGTCCACCGGCCCTCCCCCGCTGCCGCCGGTCCCGCTGCCCCCGGAGCCGCCGGAGCCGCCGGAGCCTGCGGATCCGCCGCTATCGACAGACGCGTCGCCGTGCGTGCCGGAAGAACCGCTGTTTCCACACCCTGCAACGACAAGGCATGCCCCCAGACCCAAAGCGCATCGAAGTCTCATAAGTCACCTACCGACCATGGCCGCCATCCATGGTGGGTGAAGCACTCCACGCAGGTCAAGGCAAGGCGTTGGCGACCTACATCGGCGGCGGCCGGTGCGACGCTCCCGAGCGCGGCGCCGGGTACAGGAGCGTCAGGTGATACGTGCCCGAGTCGAGCTCGCTCTTCACCTCGAGCCCGCTCCGGTGAAAAACGCCCAGCATCGCCGAATTGGACGCCAGCACATCCGCGCAGAATCCCGTCAGCCCGCGCGCCTGCCCGACCTCGGCCATGCGCCGCATGAGCAGGGTGCCGATGCCCTTGCCCTGCAGATCGTCGCGCACCACGAAGGCGATGTCGCCGAGGTTCGTCGCGGGGTCCACGTCGTAGCGCGCCATACCCCAGATGTCGTCCGGCTTTTCCGCCGGACATACGAGCAACGCCATGTTGTGCGTGTAGTCGAGGTCGACCAGCTTCTGCATCTCCTCGTGGGGGTGGCTCTTCTTGTAGTGCATGAAGCGCGAATAGGTGCTCTCGTCGCTGAGGCGATAGAACATGTCCTGCAGCTTCTCCTCGTCGCTGATGCGCACCGGGCGGACCAGCACCTTCTCGCCGCTCGAGAGCTCGACCACGCGCTCCTCTTCCCACGGGTACACGGTGCGCGGCACCACCTGGTCGGGGAACACGTAGCGACGCTTTTTCGCTGAAGTGATCAGCTCGCCGCGGAAGTCGGGGTGCGCGATGTCGATCAGCGCCATCGTGCGCTGGCGGATGCTCTTGCCCCACAGGTCCGCGATGCCGTACTCGGTCACGACGTAGTGCACGTCCCCGCGGCTGGTCACCACACCCGCGCCCTCCTCGAGCGCGGCCCGGATGCGGCTCAGCTGGCCGTCCTTGGCCGTGGAAGGCAACGCGATGATCGGCTTGCCGCCGTTGCTGCGCGCCGCACCGCGGATAAAGTCCACCTGCCCGCCGATGCCGGAAAAGAATCGGCCCATCAGCGTGTCGGAGGCGACCTGCCCCGTCAGATCCACCGCCAGTGCCGAATTGATGGCGACCATGTTGTCGTTGCGCGCCACGTTGAATGGATCGTTCGTGAACTCGCTCGGCCGCATCTCGACCACGGGGTTGTCGTGCACCCAGTCGTACAGCCGCTGCGTGCCCATGATGAACGAGGTGACAATCTTGCCGGGCAGGAGCGTCTTCCGCTTTCCCGTGACCACGCCGGCTTCGACCAGATCGACGACGCTGTCGGACAGCATCTCGGTGTGGATGCCGAGGTCCACGCGATTGCCCAGCGCCTCCACCACGGCGTGCGGGATGCGACCGATCCCCGTCTGCAGCGTGGCGCCGTTCGGCACCAGACTGGCCACCAACCGGCCGATCTCCCGGCAGATGTCGTCGAGCGGCTCGGGTTCGAGCGCCGGCAGTGGTACGTCGACCGGCACCAGATGCGCGATCTCGCTGACGTGCACCATGGAGTCGCCCAGTGTGCGCGGCATGTGCGGGTTGACCTCGGCGATGATCAGATCCGCGCAGTCGACGGCCGCGCGCACGATGTCCACCGACACGCCCAGGCTCACGAAGCCATGCGCGTCGGGCGGGCTCACCTGGATCAACGCCACGTCGATGCGCACGCGTCGCGAGCGGATGAGCGACGGGATCTCCGACAGGAACACCGGCATGAAGTCGGCGCGTCCCTCCTGCACCGCCTTGCGCACGTTGGACCCGATGAAGAATGCGGTGTGACGGAAGCGCCGCTCCATGCCCGGCTCGACGTACGGCGCCTTGCCCAGCGTGAGCAGGTGCGTGATCTCGTTGTCAGCCAGGTGCCCGCCGTACGTGATGAGCCCCTCCACCAGCGAGCCCGGTTCCGCGGCGCCCGATCCGATCAGGATGCGCCGGCCGCGCGGAATGGCCCGGATGGCCTGCTCGACGCTGCTGACGCGCTCCGCGTAGCGCTCCTGCCAGGATTCGCTCATTGGTGTCCTCGCTGCTTGTTGTCGATCAGCTCCACGATGCGCGCAAGCGCAGCGCGATCGTCGCGCCCGGACGTGGTCACGTCGGGGTGCTGCGGCGCTTCGTACTGGACGTCGGCGCCAGGCACGCCGTGGAGCTTGCCTGCGCGCAGCGCGGCGTACAATCCCTTGGCGTCGCGCCGCTCCGCTTCCCCGGCCGGCACGTCCACGTAGACCTCGATGAATGCCGGTGCCGCCTGCCGCGCGCGCTCACGGAACACGCGCTGGTGCGCCGTAGCCGGCACCAGCACGACCAATCCCTGCTCCGCTGCCAGCGCGGCCAGATTGGCGAGCGTCGCGTAGAAGGCGTCGCGCGACTCCGGATCGTAGCCAGGCTTCGGGCGGAACGCGGCGCGCACCGCGTCGCTGTCCAGCACCAGCGCGCGCGTCCCGTGCTGCTCGAGTTCGTCGCGCACGGCTAGCGCGAGCGTCGACTTGCCGGACGAGGGCCGCCCTGTAAACCACACCACGACGCCACTCACGCAAACACCGCCTCGGCGAGCTCCGGGTCGAAGCGCTCCGCCTCCAGCGTACGCTCGATCAGCCCGAGCACGCGGTCGCGGGCGTCGGCTCGCACCGCCGGATACCAGACAGGATTGGCTACGACCAACCCGCGCCAGGCAAGGAACGGCGCCACCACCTCCAGCAGCTCCTGGTCGTCACTCCCGCCGAGGTACGTGCTCCAGAAGCGGTGCCAGAGCTCGCCCAGCGCGCCCTTCCAGGCCCCAGGCGCTTCCACCGCGAAGAACACGTAGTTGATCGCCATGCAGGTCACGTCGTCGGCCGGATCGCCGCGACAGCCGCGGGAGGCGTCGAGCAGCGACAGGTTCGACTCGTCATCGAACAGCACGTTGAACGGGTGGAAGTCGCCGTGCGTACGCGCCAGGCGTCCGCTGCGACTTCTGAGCCGGTGGCGCCAGTCGAGGCAGCGCTGCTCGATGGCTTCGAGCCGCGAGCGCGGCGCGGCGGGCACGTCGTCCGGGTAACCGTCGACGATGCCGAAGATGCCCTCCCCGCTGCCAACCAGATCCCGCAGCGAGCGGATGTAGCGGTGGTCGTCCTCGCGCCTTTCGGCGTGGAGCTGGACGAGGTAGCGCGCGAGCTGGTCGGTGTGAGCGATATCGGTGGCGTCGATCGCCGCGCGATGCGCGATGCGCCGGAGCTCGTCGGCGTACAGGTGTCCCTCGGCGAAGCTCGTCAAGAGGTAGAACTCGCCGGTGTCGGCGAGCGACACCAGCCCCGTGCCGTCCATCTTGATGGCGCCCACGTCCAGCGCTGCAACGTGGCCGGGGATACGCCCGAAGGTATCGTAGCCGAGCAGCATTTCCGCGGCGCGATCTGCGCGGCGGTCGTGCCCGAACACGTCCGGCTTTGCCGTGTGGAATACCAGCCGCCGCTCGTGCCCTTGGGCATCCCGCACGCGGAGCCGGAGCGGCGCGCCGTAACCGGCGGCCTTGATCGTCGCATCGGCCTCGCCCTCGTCCGTGGCGAACGGCTGCACGTCGAGCAACGTCGCACCCGGCATCACCCGTGCCACGACCTCGGCCAGCGCCGGCGTCACGTTACTCGCGAATTTTCTCGGCAAGGGCTCTCCTTCTCCCACGAAGTGCACGCTCCGCGCCAAGATGGATCCGGATCGCGGAAACGCCCACCCCTCGCACGGCTCTTGCACGTATTTCCGGCATGACCAAGCGCGTCACCGTCGACGACTACATGACCAGGAGCCCCCACTCGATCGGCCTGGAGCAGTCGCTGCTCGTGGCCCACGAGCTGATGCGCAAGTACGCGGTCCGACACCTGCCGGTGCTCCACGCCGGCAAGCTGGTGGGCCTGCTGTCGCTCAGGGACCTGCACCTGGTGGAGACGCTGCCCAACGTCGATCCGGCCAAGGTCACGGTCGAGGAGGCGATGAGCGGCGACCCGTTCGCCGTCCCGCCGGGAAGCGATCTGGCTGAGGTCGCCGAACAGATGGCCGAGAACAAGTACGGCTCGGCGGTGGTGATGGATGGCCAGAAGATCGTGGGCGTGTTCACCACGGTCGACGGCATGCGGGCCCTGGCGAACCTGCTGAGATAGGGCTAGCGGTGCCGCGCACGAATTGCGCGTGGGCCCGTCCTTCCACGCAGGAAGGGCGGCCGCCGCTGCCCGGCCAGATCCTGACATACCCCTGACAATTCGGGTGCCGGGGACCTTTCCGGCCCCTTGTCCGTCGACTGAAAGCTGGGGCCCCTCGTAACGTTCTGGAAGGTAGCGGTCACAAGTCGCGACCTCGGGGCCACATGGGATCGGACGGGAAGGAGCGGTCGATGGATGCGGGCGGCGCCAGACAGCTGGACGAGAAGGAAGCGGACGGTGCCGGCTTGAGCCCGGAGGACGCCGACATCGCTGCGGCCATCGAGCGGGGCGACCACCGCGACGCACTCGCGCTCTGCGCGCGTCACTACAGCGCCGCCGTGGGCAGGCTGTGCATGGCGATGGTCGGCTCGCAGGCGGAAGCGGAAGACCTGGCGCAGGAAACGCTGCTCGCGGCGCACGACGGCTTCGAAGGCTGGCGCGGCGACGGTTCGATGCGGGCGTGGCTGTGCTCCATCGCACGGCGCAAGTGCGCACGGCACCTGGAGCGAAGCCGTCGACAGCAGAGCCGGCTCAGGCTGGTCCACGACTCGGCGCGCGCGGGCACCGAGGAGCACGTGCTGCTCAAGCAGCGTGCTGAACGAGCGCGGGCCGCGCTGTCGCACATCCGTCCAAGCGAACGGGAAGCGCTGCTGCTCAGGTACGTCGCGGAGCTGAGCTTCCGCGATCTGGCCAGCGCTTGCGGCATCGAGGAAGCGGCGGCGCGCAAGCGCGTCTCGCGGGCGATCGCGCGGCTGCGCGAGATCGCGGTGAAGGAGTAGGAAGATGAGCGACAGCAACGTGGAATGCACGGAGATCGAGGAACGCATGACGGAGGTGCTGGACGGCACTGCTCCCGAGTCGTTCTACGACCACATCGCGGACTGCGAGCCCTGCCGCGACGCGCGCCACGACGCGGAGCTCGGCGGAGCCATGGCCAGTGATTCCGGCGCCGACTACCAGCCGCCGGAGGACATGGAGAGCCGGGTGCTCGCCGCTCTCGAGGCGCGCAGCGGAAAGTCCGCGACCGGGTCCGGGCCCGCGACCGGGTCCGAGCCCGCGACCGGGTCCGAGCCCGCGACCGCGACCGGATCCGCGACCGCGACCGCGACCGGGTCCGCGACCGGGTCCGAGCCCGCGACCGGATCCGCGACGGCGACCGAATCCGCGACCGGATCCGCAACCGCCACCGAGTTCGGGGCCGAATCCGCGACCGGGTCCGAGTCCGCGGCCGGGTCGGCCCCCGGAACCCACGCCACCCTCCCCTCCGCCCAGGACGCGCTGCGCTCGACCGGCAGCGTCGCCGCGGAGAGTGCCGACAAGCCCTCGAAGACCGAGTCCATGCCGGCCGCGGAGCGCGTCGCCAAACCCGCGAAGACCGAGCCGATGCCGGCTGCCGCAAACAGTCAGAAAGCCGGATGGCAGCCGCGTACCAAGGCGCTGGTCACCGGGGGCGCCGCACTGGCTCTCGCCGCCGCATTCATCCTGCTCGTCGGTAGAGGGCACAAAGGCTGGACCGGGAGCGGACAGGCCTGGCGCGGCAGCGTCGAGCACATCGCTCGCGCCGGGCAGGGCAAAGGCGGGCTCGAGCTCTGCGATCCCGGTGGCAAGTCGTGCGCGCCGGTGGCCGGTGGCGGCGCGGTGCCCGCCGGTTCGCTGCTCAAGACGGACACGCACACGCGCGCCTACGTGAAGCTCGCCGACGGCACCCACATCGCGCTGGACCGTTCGACCGAGCTCGCCCTGGTCGGCAACTCCGGACGCCAGGCGCGTCTCGAGCAGGGCGCGATCGTCGCCGACGTGGCGCACATCGATGGTCAGACGGCGAGCTTCGCCGTTCCGCACGGCAGCGTGCGCGTGCTTGGCACCAAGTTCTCGCTGCGCGCGGACAAGCGCTCGACCGCGGTGGACGTGAGCCGCGGCACGGTCGAGCTGTCCGACAAGGACGGGCACAAGGTCAACGTGCGCGCCGGCGAGGAAGGGCGTCTGTTCGAGAAGCTGCCGCCCTACGTGAGCGCGGCGCCGGGCATGGCCGAGGCGCTGGCGTGGAGCGAATCGGCCACGGCCGAGCCCGATCCGGAACAGGTCGAGGTGCGCGGCCTGGGCGAGCTCAGTGCGCGCAAGCCCGGCAGCGACAAGGAGATCGACCACGCCGTCTCGCTCAGCTCGCACTCGGTCAAGGTGCGTATCGCCGGCAGCGTGGCGCGCACCGAGGTTGACGAGACCTTCACCAACAACACCGACAAGGTGCTGGAAGGCATCTACCGCTTCCCGCTGCCGCCGGACGCGAAGATCGAGCGGCTGGCGCTGGAGGTGAACGGCAAGATGGAGGAAGGCGCCTTCGTCGATCGCGATCGCGCGGCCGCGATCTGGCGCGGCGCGATCGTCAACGCCGCTCCGCAGATGCGCAAGCGGATCCAGGATGAGATCGTGTGGGTGCCCGGCCCCTGGCATGACCCGGCGCTGCTCGAGTGGCAGCGCGGCGGCCGCTTCGAGCTCAAGATCTATCCGATCCCGAAGAAGGGCACGCGGCGCGTGGTGCTCGCCTACACGCAGGTCGTCAAGC
Organism: uncultured delta proteobacterium; assembly: GCA_963826085.1. GTDB lineage: Bacteria > Myxococcota_A > Polyangia > Polyangiales > Polyangiaceae > CAWDXG01. The sequence continues at coordinate 1,068,764 of CAWGVN010000004.1, forward strand.
CTACCGGCGGCGTCCGTCGCTACACCTATCCGCTCGCCTACGATCCCGGCGGCTCCACGCGCATCGGCCACTTCAAGGTGGACGTGGAGGTGCGCGGCAACGACACCGGCTTCGGCATCAGGGCGCGCGGCTACGAGCTGTCACATTCGTCCACCGGCGGCGTCGACCACCTGACCATGAGCGCCGACAACTTCGTGCCGAGCGGCGACCTCGGCATCGAGTACGCCCTTCCCGACCGCGACAAGGAGCTCAGCGCCTGGGCGTACCAGCCGTCCGCGTCGGACACCGCGGCAAAGAAGAACGCCGGCAAGAACGACGACGACGAGGCCGACGACACCTCGCCGTACGTCGCGATCGCCCTGCGCCCGCGTCTGCCGCGTGCGGCGTCCGACAATCAGCCCCGGGTGATGGCGTTCGTGGTGGACAGCAGCCGCTCGATGTTCGGCGAGCGCTACCGCCGCGCGGCCGCGCTGACCGCCCGCGTGGTGCGCGAGCTCGATCCGCGCGATCGCTTCACGGTGCTGGCGTGTGACACGACGTGCCGCGTGATGCCGGGCGGAACGCGCGAGCCGAGCGCGCAGAGCGCCGGCGAAGCACGCCGCTTCCTCGAGAGCGTCACGCCCGAGGGCGGCTCCGATCCGACGGCGGCGGTGAAGAGCGCGCGCAAGGCCACCGAGTCCATGAACGGCCGCGAGCTCAAGGTGGTGTACATCGGCGATGGCACGCCGACCGTGGGCGCAATCCGCCCCGCGTACATCACCCGCGATGTCGCCAATGCGCTGCCCGGCGGGCACGGCAGCGTCACGGCCGTCGCCATCGGCGCCGATGCGGACAGCGAATCGCTGCAAGCGATGGCGCGCGCCGGCAGCGGCGTGGTCGTGCCCTACGCTCCGGGACAGAGCACGGCCGAGGCGGCCTACGCCGTGCTGGGCGCAACCTACGGCGCGGCGCTCGGCGACGTGAAGGTCAAGCTGCCGGAGGGCCTCGTCGCGGTCGCACCGCAGAGGCTCGACACCATCCCCGCCGGCGGCGAGTCGTTCGTCGTTGCGCGCATGACGAAGCCGGAGCTCAGCGGCAGCGTCGAGCTTACCGGCAAGGTCGGCAAGCAGCCGTTCGAGCAGCGCTACCCGCTGCACGTCTCGGCGACGCGCGCCAAGGGCAACGCCTTCGTGCCGCGGCTCTACGCCGCGCTGCGCATCGGAGACCTCGAGCGCGAGAGCTCGCCTTCCTCGAAGAAAGAAGCCATCCACCTGTCGAGCGAGTTCAACGTGGCCAGCCGCTACACCTCGCTGCTGGTGCTGGAGAGCAAGGCCATGTTCCGCGCCTTCGGGCTGGACAACAATCGCTCCACCGTGGAGTGGACCGGCGAGGAAGAGGCCCAGGGCAGCGCCTCCAACGGCGAGATCGCAGCCAACGACGACGACGACGACGGCGAAGCGACCGACGGGCTGCTGGGCGCCGCGGAGTCCGAAACGAAGAAGGGCAAGGCGCGCGGCTTCTTCTCCTCGGGAGTCGCCGGACGCGCGGCGCCGGCGCATCACTCCGCACCGCGCCCCGCGGCCAAGCCCATGCCGATGAATCCGTTCGGAGGCTCGTCCGGCGCGACGGCCGCTACGCCGGCGCCCGCCGCTACGACCGCCGCGCCGCCCGCCGACATCGCCAGTGGTCCAGAGTCGCAGGCCTTCGAGCCGCCTCCGGCGCCACGCTGGGAAGGCCGGCGCCGCTGGATCCCGATGCGCCGCGTCTGGGAGCGCCACGGCACCGTGACCACCGATCGCATCACGCCGAAGGCCGCCAGCATGTCCGCGATCGCTGACGCCGAGCGCGCGTTCGACGAGAACAAGAACAGCCGCAACGCGGTCAAGAAGCTCTACACGCTCTACGAGCTGGCCGGACAGGTCGAGCAGGCCAGCGCGCTGGCCGAGCGTTGGTCGAAGAAGGACCCGCTCGATCCGGGCGCGCTCACAGCTCGCGCCGACATGGCCGCCGAGCGCGGCGACCGCGACCAGGCCATCCGCATTCTGGGCAGCGTGGTCGACGTGCGCCCCGGCGACGTGGCCTCGCAGAAGCGCCTGGCGCGGCTCGAGCGCTGGGCGGGGCGCCCGGACCTCGGTTGCCGCTTCTCGCTCGCCATCGCGCAGATACACGAGAAGGATGCCAAGCTGCTCGCCGAGGCCGTGCGCTGCGGCCGCGCCACGGGTGAGAGCGCCATCGCCGAAGCCATGCTCGCCGCGGCGGACGACGCGACGCAGAAGGCCACACAGGCCCTGCTCGACAAGCCCGCGCCGGACCTCGACACGCTGCGCGGCGATCTGAAGCTGGAAGCGACCTGGAGCGGCGGCGACGCCGATCTGGATCTCGCGCTGTTGCACCCGGACGGAGACCGCGTTTCCTGGCTCGGCGCGCCCACTCACTCGGTGATCACCGCGCGCGACGTGACCAGCACGCACGACGAGGGCCTCGCACTGCGCGGCGCCAAGCCCGGCGACTACGTGATCGAGGTGACGCGCGCCTCCGGCAGCGGCCCCGTCCGCGGCGAGATCAAGGTCACCGTCGCCGGCACCACCCGCACGCTGCCCTTCGTGCTCGACGGCCAGCGCAAGTCCGTCGGCCTCGCCAAGGTCGCCATGCGCTCGAAGCTCGTCCCGCTCGGCGGCGGCTGGCGCCAGCGCCCGCCGGTGTTCTGAGATCCCCGACCGCGACCGGGACCGCGACCGGGACCGGGACCGCGACCGCGTCCGCGACCGCGACCGCGACCGGGACCGCGACCGATGACCGCGACCGCGACCGCGAGCGAGCGAGCGAGCGAGCGATGCGAGCCGCACCCATGGCCGGGAGAGGGCTGCGGCGACGGATGGGGCGCGCCTGCTCTGGTACCTGGTTGGGTGCGCCCCCTGACAGCGGGGAAACAGCACGCCTCAGCGCAGCAGGGGCTTTTCGAGGATGTGGGCGTCCTGGCCGCGCGGGTAGTAGCGGCGCATCGTGCGCACGATGCGGAAGCCTTCTTTCAGAAAGAGGTCCAGCGCCGCCAGGTTCGCCTCCGCCGTGGCGAGCTCGATGCTCGTCGCACCCAGGATGCGCGCCTGCGTCTCGACGTGACGGAGCAGGCTCCGGCCGACACCGCAGCCGCGAACGCCCGGCTCCACCGCGATGGCGTCGAGCCGCGCGACGCGATCCGGGCCCGGACGCATCACGGCGAAGCCCAGCCGCTCGCTGCCGCGTACCGCGAGCCAGGTGCGGGCGCGCGGCTCGTCGCTCATCGAAACCGTGCGCCTGGCCGACCCGGGCGAATACTCGGCAAAGGCCTCGCGGGCGAGCGTAGCGATGAACTCGACGTCCGAGCGCCGGCGGTTGCGGATGCTGAGGTCCAATCCACTGGAAAACCTGACGCTTCACTGGGACTCCAGCAACGGGCGGCCCGGTGTCCGGCCGGCCCCGGCGCCGGTCAACTCCCCGGATCTCCACGGGCATTCCACCAGGCGCGGGTGCGCCGCCGGTCACCCGGCGCAACCGACCTGCTCTGCCCGGACGCCAGATCCGGTGCAACAAGGCGCGCGCGATGATATCAGTTGCCGCGGGCGTTCGCCGAACCCTCACCATGACCGGTACCCAGCTCCTCGTATTGGTCACGATCGCGCTGTTCGTGGCGGGGTTCGTCGAAGTCATCGCGCATCGGCGCAACCTCGGTCGCATGCGCATTCGCGTCCACGTCAACGGCACGCGCGGCAAGTCCAGCGTGACGCGGCTTATCGCCTCCGGACTGCGCGAGGCCGGCATCGTCACGTGCGCGAAGACCACGGGCACGCTGGCGCGCATGATCCTGCCGGATGGGCAGGAGCTCCCCATCTTCCGTCCCGCGGGACCGAACATCATCGAACAGAAGCGCATCGTCGCCACCGCCGCCGCGTACGGAGCCGAGGCGTTGGTCGTCGAGTGCATGGCGCTGCAGCCGGAGCTGCAGGCGCTCTCCGAGCTGAAGATGATCCGTGCAACCCACGCCGTCATCACCAACGCGCGCCCCGATCACCTCGACATCATGGGGCCCGACGATCAGCACGTGGCCGCCGCGCTAGCCGGCATGACTCCCGTGAAGGGGCGGCTGTATACGGCGGAACAGGATCAGCTCGACGTGCTGCGGGAAGCGGCGAAGGACCGCGAGACCGAGCTCATCGCGATCGGCGACGACGACGTGGCCGGGATCACGCCGGAGATGCTCGCTGGATTCAGCTACACCGAGCACCCCGACAATGTGGCCGTCGCGCTGCGCGTGCTGACGGATCTCGGCATCGAGCGCGACGTGGCGATCCAGGGCATGTGGAATACCCCGCCCGATCCTGGTGCGTTGACCGAGCACAGGCTCGATTTCTTCGGGCGGGAGATCGTCTTCCTCAACGGTTTTGCCGCGAACGACCCGGTCTCGACGCAGCAGCTGTGGGACACCGCGACCGCCGAGCATCCCGACGTGGACCGTCGCATCGCCATCTTCAACTGCCGTGCCGATCGCCCCGACCGGTCGCTGCAGCTCGGCACGGAATTTCCGGAGTGGTCCCCCGCCGATTTCGTGGTGCTGATGGGGAGCGGGACGTATCTGTTCGCTCGCGCCGCGGCCAAGGCGGGCTATGACGCCTCCAGGCTGGTGGTCGTGGAGGACCTGCGCGTCGACGAGATCTTCGAACGTGTGGTGGCCCTCGTCGAGACCTCGGCGATGATCATGGGAATGGGCAACATCGGTGGAGAGGGTCTGGACGTAGTGCGCTACTTCGCCAACCGCGCGATCGTGGGAAAGCCATCATGATCCAGCTATTGCCTCTGGCTGTCGGTATCGGGCTGGCGATCAGCCTGTTGTTCACGGAGATGTTCGGCGTTGCGGCCGGCGGCATGATCGTGCCGGGCTATCTGGCGCTGAATCTGACGCGGCCGATCGACGTGGTCCTGACGATCGCCGCTGGATTCGTCACGTTCGCGATCGTGCACACGCTCTCGTCGTTCATGATCATCTACGGGCGGCGGCGTACCGTATTGATGATCCTGGTCGGCTACCTGATGGGGGTCTTCCTGCGCTGGGCCGTGGGCGGCATCCAGTTCGGCGGCACGGAGCTGACGGTCATCGGCTTTATCATTCCCGGGCTGATTGCCATCTGGCTGGACCGCCAGGGCATCGTGGAAACGATCTCGGCTCTGGTCACCGCCGCCGTAGCGGTGCGCTTGATCCTGATCGTGATCCTGGGGACGGAGCTGCCCGGATGAAGCGCGTCTACTGGCGTCCACCCGGCGTCTCGCGCGGGGCGCTGGCGATGATCGCGGTCGTCGCGATCGCCGCGCTGGTCGCGGTCGAGGCGTTCCCGGTCAAGCAGAAGCAGCGCTACTACAGCGAGAAGATGGCCGCGGCCAAGCTGGCCCTGCGCGCGTTTACGGAGATCAAGGCCGAGAAGATCCGCCGCGGAATCCCCATCGACCCGGAGGGCGACCCGGGCAAGACAGGGCTCATCGGCCAGCCGCTGTCGACGGTGACGTCCAACACCGGCTACATCACCGCCAAGCGGACCAGCGTGAACCCGAACTTCGCGGCGGTGCTGGTCGACCTGCTCAAGCGCGCCGGGGTCAAGCAGGGCGACACGGTCGCGGTCGGAGTGTCCGGCTCCTTCCCCGCGCTGAACGCCTGCACGTTCGCCGCGATCCAGACGCTGAAGCTCCGGCCTATCGTGATCGCCAGCGCCTCCGCGTCGGAGTGGGGCGCCAACAATCCCGAGCTGCTCTGGATCGACATGGAGCACCTGCTGATGCAAAAGCAGGTGTTCGGCTTCCACTCCGTGGCGGCCTCGCGCGGCGGCATCGACGACCGCGGGTTCGGCATGTCGAAGGAGGGGCGCCGCATCATCGACGCCGCGATCGAGCGCAACCAGCTGGAGATGATCGAGCCCCACTCGCTCGTCGACTCGATCGACAAGCGGATGCAGATCTACGACGCCGCGGCCGGCGACCGCCCGATCAAGGCCTACATCAACATCGGCGGCGGCACCGCCTCGGTCGGCACGCACGTCGGCAAGAAGGAGTTCCGGCGCGGCCTCAATCTGGAGCCGCCGAACAAGACCGGGCTTGTGGATTCGGTGATGCTGCGCTTTGCCGAGCGCGACGTGCCGGTCATCCACATGACCGGCATCGAGGGGATAGCGCGCAAGTACGGCTTGAGCATCGTGCCGGACGGCATCCCGCCGATCGGTGAAGGCAACGTGTACATCAAGGCCGAGTACAACCGCTGGCTCGCCGGTGGCGGACTCCTGCTCATCTTCCTGGTGATGCTGGCGTTCATCCGCCTGGACGTGGGCCTGCGCATCCTCAGAGGCAGCGCCAAGAAGCAGGGCGCGACCCAGCCGCAGCAGATGATCTGAGGGTTTCTTCCCGCCGTCCCCGCCACGTTGCACTGCGCCCTCCGGGGCCAGCGCAAACCCTGCGCGTTTGCGGGCCGCGCGCACGGCGGAATCGCGGTGGTTCGCTTTTTGCTTCGCATCAACGCGCCATGCGCTTGATCCAGAACATCCTCGTCCCCGTCGATTTCTCGGACTGCGCGAGCGAGGTCGTCGAGCGGGCGACCGAGCTGGCGCAGGGCCTCGGCGCCCGCCTGCGGCTGCTCCACGTGATCGAACCGCCCGACGGTATCGCGCTGGATACGCCGCTGAAGACGACGCGCGGAGCGGGACACACCGAAACCGTCATCGAGTACCTGACGGGCGACGCCGAAACCCGGCTCCCGCGCTACGTCCAGCAGACGAAAGGCGTCGAAACCGAGACTCTGGTGCGCATTGGCCCCGCCTCGGAGACGATCGTCGATGCGGCCGACGAAGTGGATGCCGACCTGATCATCATGGGCACACATGGGCGCAGCGGGCTCGCGCACCTCCTGCTCGGCAGCATCGCGGAACAGGTGATGCGCGAGGCGCCGTGCCCCGTGCTGTCCATCCGCTCGGAGCACAAGGCGCGCTGCAAGGCGAAGAGCTGCAATTGGTGCAACTCGGGCATCACGGATGCCAAGCGCCAGGTCCGCGCCGAGATCGACGGGTAACCGTCAGCTGGGCGCGACCGCTCCAGAGCGCTTCGGCCGACCAGGGAGCGCGATGCCGGCTTCGATGTGACGGTGGAGCACCGCGGGCGGCTGGATGCCGTGTCGGCGGAAAGCCAGCAGCGTGCGCTTCATCACGTCCGTCTCGTAGGCCTTCTCGTATTTCGTATCCACGACGTAGGCCTTGCCTCGGAGGTGGATGGCCACGTAGTCCTTCTCGATCACCTGTTTGATGAGCACTTCAACCGGCTTGTCGAGATAGACGTAGCGGCTGCTGAGGATACCCTCGCTGATGAGCCGCTCGGCCAGCTCCAGGTCCTGATCCACGCCGATGTAGAAGTCGAACTGCACCTGCATCTCCAGCTGTCCGTAATTTCCGCAGGAGGAGACGTCGGTCAGGATCTTGTTGTTGGGAATGGTGACGGTGTTGTCGTCCAGGGTGAACATCTGCACCGAGCGCAGACCGATCTTGACGATGTCGCCGTACTCTCCACCGTACTTCACGCGGTCACCCACCTGGAAGGGCCGATCGAACATGATCGTGACGCCCGCGATCATGGCGGCGACCAGATCGCGCATGGCGAAGCCGACCGCCACGGCGAAGGTGCCGCCGACCAGGGCGAGCACGGTCTGGTTGATCTGGAAGCTCAAGCCGACGACGACCGCGGCCGTAATGAAGTAGGCGAAGAAGCGCGTGAACGACTCTATCTTCTGGAACATCAAGCGGCGGTGCACGAAGCGCGCACTTAGCCGATCGACGACACCGCCCAGGAAGCGGAGCGCGACCATGGCGCCGACAACCACGAACACCGAGAGCAGCACGCCGCTCCAGCGCACGAAGCCGACGATCCTCGACAGGTCCTTCGAGGCGTCGGTGAGCTGCTGCGCTGCGGCGACCGAAGACGCCAGGAAAGCCCCGGCAAAGGCCACGACCGCCGCCAACCTGTTTCGCCTGGATTTCATTGTTCCCTCGCTAGCTCTTCTTCACCGATGAGAGCAGATGCCGTCGCTGCAAGAAGCGCGTGACCGCGCGGAACCAGCCCCACGCGATCCGGTAGCGGCTGCCGATGCGTTCCAGGTAGCCGCGGAAGCTCGCGTAGCGGATGGCGTCGTTCACCTCGCGCACGGACAGCATGGTCGCGGTCACGATGTCCCCGACGTCCGCCAGCTCGAGCTGCACGATGGCGCGCAGCACGAACACCGCGGGGTCGGGCAGACGCTCGATATCGCTGGCGTCCGGCGCATTGAACAGCTGCACCACGACCCTTCCGGACGGCTCGACGCTGAGCGACTCGCGCCAGAAGTGGATCGCCACGGCCGGGTTGCCGCCCGCGTAGTCCCAGAGCAGCCGGTAGTAGCTCGTCTCGGTGCGGGCAATCTGCTCGGCGTAGAGCTCGCGGTCCGGCTCCTCCTCCGTGATGAGCTCCTCGAAGTTCGGGTCGATGCCGGCCTGCTCCGAACGCTTCACCAGCAGCTCGGCGATGCCCTCCTCCGACCAGGGCTGCATCACGATGACGTCGTCGAACAGCGGCCGCGCGCCGCGCGCGCGCTCGACGAATTGCCAGATGATCGAGCCCATGCACAGCACCCAGGTGCACGTGATGCTCGACTCTCGCGCCAGGGCGAGGATGGAGTCCAGGTCGTCGAGCCCGCCGATGGTCGGCCTGACCAGCCGCTGCGCGTCGTCGATCAAGAGCGCGTTGTCCTCCGTCCGCGCGTTGATGCGCTCGATGATGGCCGCGTCGGGTGCGTCGGCGTCGAGCTCCAGCGCCAGGCAAAGCTCTCGGCGGAATTCCGCCGCGCCTCCCGGCGGACAGTCGACGACGAGCGAATCGGGGCGCATGCGGTGGATACGCTCGAGCAGCGTGCTCTTGCCGCTGCCGCGTTCGCCCACCACGGCGAACACCCCGCCGCCGGGCGCGTCGATGCAGCGCACCACATCGTCGACCTCGCTGTCGGCGACCGTGGGCACCAGCAGGTCCGCGGTCCGCTCGGGGTCCAGCGCGTCGTAGCGCTCGCGATCGAGCGGTTCGCGCAGGACCTCCTCGCGCTCCTTGGCCTGCTTGGTGATCTCGCGGCGGAACAAGTAGGCCAGCACGCGCCGCGTGACGTTGAAGCCGCTCGCGTAGCTGCGCAACATGCGGCCGATGCCTACGCCCAGGAGGTACGCGCCACCGAGCGCCGCCGCCAGGAAACTACTCCAGCCCTCCTCGCGCGCGACGATCCACTCCGAGAAGGCGTTCTTGCGCTGCGCCGCCATGCGCTCGGAGATCACCGGACGCCACCAGCGCACGATCACCAGGAAGATCGGCAGCGCCGCCAGCCAGCAGGTGCCGAGCACCCAGCTGTAGATGGTGCCCTTGCCGACCAGCTGCGTGGTCAGCGACAAGGTCAAACCGACCAGGACGATCACGCGGCCTACCAGACGCAGCGAGCGAAGGCGCAGCTGATCGGTGTTCTTCTTGCGCCGACGGCGGCGCCCCCGACGCGCCAGGAATTCGTCCAGCGCGTTTACCGCGATGATGCCGCCGATGGTCCAGGCGAGGACCGTCCACAGGATCTGGACCTCGTACAGGTCCGCTATCGCGGGCCCGGCAAAGGTAATGGCGAGCCAGACCAGGATCAGCCACTCGAGCGGCTTGTGCACGCGCAGCACGAGCCCGGCCAGCCGCTCGCCCCAATGCAGCACGCGGTGCCGGCGGGTCGGGCGCCCTGGGCCGCGCGCTGCATCTCGCAACTTGTCACGCAGTCCGCCGAGTACGCCTTCGGCACGGCGGCGCCACCAGAAAAACACGACCAGCAGCGCGATCAGCTTGAGCAGCGAGACCGTCGCGAAGACGTCGCCGACCCGATCGCGCTTCGACTTCTTCAGCCCGGCCACCCAGTGAACGGTGGCGAGCACGTGATAGCGGGTGACCAGCGTAACCTGGAGGATCTCGGCGCGCGCCTGGGCGAGGCCCTCCGGGCTGAAGCTGGTGAGGCTGCTGCGTTTCTCCGGGGACAGCCAGCGATACAGCGCCAGCCTGTTCTTGTTGAGCTCCTCGACCTGTTCGAGCAACATGCCGGCGCGCGACCAGCGCACCTCGGCGGTCTTGTCCTCGAGCTTCTTCTCCTGGGAAAGGACGTCCTTGCGCAGCTTGTCCACGACGCTGCGGTCGATGGCGACGCCGGCCGTGTCGAGGCGGTCGGGACCCGCGCGCGGGATGGCGCTTTCGCCGGCGGACACGGCGCCGAGCGCCGCCGAGAGATCCGACCGGGCGCCGCGCAGGGTCTTGACCAGGTCGTTGTAGAGGGCGTCGGCCTGGGGCGCGCCGGCATCCTGGTCCGTCCGCTTCTGGATCAGGTCGCTGACGCGACGGCGCCACTCCAGGGTCTTCTCGGAGCCGACGCTGTTTTCGCGATCCTGCCTGATCAGATCCGCTTCGTAGCGCGCCTGCTTTTCGCGCACGCCCAGCAGGCGCGCGCGCTCCTGCGCGACCAGGCGCACCGCCTCGGTACGCGCCTTCTTGAGATCCTCGAGCGCCTTGACGCGATCGCTGGCGGCCTTCTCGGCCTGCTGCTCGGCGGCGTTGAGGCCCTTGGTCTCGATGATCTTGACCAGGGGCTTCTGCTTGTCGTGCTCGGCAAGCAGCGCGGCGCGCTTCTTGGCTGATAGCGACAGGAACGCATAGCGCGCCTCGTCGAGCTTCAGGCGCGCGTTCCATAAGGCCAGGTCAGGAGCCGGAATGCCGGTCTTCGGGGCGGCGTCTGGAGCGCCCGCGTCCGCGGGCTTCTGCTTGGCCGGCTTGGGCGGCTTGGCCGGCTTCGTCGCCGAAGCGGCCGGCGCAGGCTTGGAGCCGGCGAGGAGCAACGAGAGCCGCTTCTGCTGCACTCCGATCGCGAGCTCATCGTCCAGCGGAACGTCGAACAGGCTCGACGGGGGAATGTCCCCCGCGAGCTTGCCCGCGATCAGGGCGCGGATGCGTTCCGCCTTTTTCGAGAGCGCCTGGACATCGCTGCTCTCGACCTGTCCGCCATCAAGGCCCGTCCCACCTTCGACTGCCGGTCCAGCATCACCGCCGCCTGCGTCGGCCGCGCGCGCACCGGCGCCGAGCAGCAGCACGCACAGCACCGCCAGCGCTAGCCTGAGTCCCGGCGCCCTTCTGGCAGGCATCGGCTTCTTCTAGGCCGCCGGGCGCCTGGCAACAAGCGTCTGTCCGGCCCGCTGGCGTGCTCCAGGGCGCCATGTTAGCAAGCGCTTTCGACGATGTGGAGGAGCGCGGGCCCAGTGGATTGGGCGGTTTTCGCGGGCGCTGTGCTCTGCACGATGCTCGTCAATCGCCTGTTGTTCGGCGGAGCGACGCATCGCATCTCCTTCCGGGAAGCCGCCCTGCGCAGCACCGTCTGGGTGCTGGCCGCAGCCGGGTTTGCCGGCTTCATCCTGTACCGCCACGGCCACCGCCACGCGATCACATTCGTGGTGGCGTACTTGGTCGAGCAGTCGCTGTCGGTCGACAACCTGTTCGTGTTCCTGGTGGTCTTCACCTACTTCTCGATCAGCGAGGCACACCAGGCGCGCGTGCTCACCTGGGGCGTTGCCGGGGCGGTGGTGATGCGCGCCGCGTTCATCCTGGCCGGCACGGCGCTGCTCCATCACTTCCACTGGATGATGTACGTATTCGGGGGTTTCCTCATCTACACCGCGCTCAAGCTCGGGCTGCGGAAGGAAGAAGAGACGATCAACCCCGAGGACAACGTCGCGCTGAAGCTGGCGCGGCGCTGGCTGCCGGCGACGAACACGCTGGACGGGCATCGCTTCTTCACCGTCGAGAACGGCAAGCGAGTCGCGACTCCGCTGATGCTGGTGCTGATCGTCATCGAGTTCACCGACGTGATGTTCGCGGTCGACTCGGTGCCAGCAGTGCTCGCCATCTCGAAGAACACGTTCATTGTCTACACGTCCAACATCCTGGCGGTGCTGGGGCTGCGCTCGCTGTACTTCCTGTTGGCGGGCATGATGAGTCGCTTCCACTACCTGGACATCGGGCTGGCGTGCATCCTCGGATTCGTCGGCGTGAAGATGCTCGCCGCCGAGATCGTGCACATCCCCAATCTGGTTTCGCTGGGCGTGATCGCGCTCATGCTCGGAATCGCCATCACGGCCTCGCTCCTGCGGCCGAAGCGGCCCACCCCGAGCACGGTGGACCAGTAGGGCTTTTCCGGGCTTTGCAGGCGGCGCGAGGCGACACAAGCTAGCCGTGGCCCGGCGGACTGCCGCCCTTTTCAAGTTCCGTTTCGACAAGATGCGCCTGCCCGCCTCGACCTACCGCATCCAGCTCGGCGCTGATTTCCCCCTGGAGCGTGCGCGCTCGCTGGTCGACTACCTGGCCTCCCTGGGCGTCGATCTCGTGTATCTGTCGCCGCTACTGGCCGCACGGAAAGACAGCGCGCACGGCTACGACGTAGTCGACGCCGGACGCATCGACCCGAAGCTCGGCTCGCGTCGCGATCTCGACGAGCTGTCGCGGGAGCTCGCAGAGCGGGGCATGGGCGTGCTGCTCGACATCGTGCCAAACCATATGGCGGCGGACGCGGACAACCCATGGTGGTTCGACGTGTTGTCCAGGGGCCGTGCGTCCGCGTACGCCGACTACTTCGACATCGACTGGTCGGCGGGAGATGCCGACCTGGAAAACCGCGTGCTGTTGCCGGTCCTCGGCGAGGATGTCGACGCGGTTGTGCGACGGGGCGAGCTCCGCCCGGTGCGCGAAGGCGGCTCGCTGGTCCTCGAATACTTCGATCGGCGGCTGCCGCTGTCCGCGGAGAGCTGGCCAGTTCTGCTCGTACCGGCGCAGGGGCGCGCGCGAAGCAACGCGCTCGCGAATATCAACGAACGCTGCCGCGCGCTCGCCGGGCTGGGTGTGGCGGGACGCCGGCGTGAAAGCGACGCCCTGCATCTACAGCTCGACGCCCTGCTCCACTCCGACGACGGCCTGCGCGACGCAGTCGATGCGGAGCTTGCCGCCACGACGAGCGAACGGATTGCGGCGCTGCTCGCCGAGCAGCACTACCGCCTCAGGCCATGGCGGGGTCCCCTTCCGCTCAACTACAGGCGCTTCTTCGACGTGAGCGGGCTGGTCGGGCTCCGCGTGGAAGATCCGCGCGTGTTCGGCGACTCGCACGCGCTCGTCCTCGAGCTCGTCTCCGCCGGGCTCGTCCAGGGGCTCCGCGTCGATCACCCCGATGGTCTTCTCGACCCGGAGGGCTACCTCGGCCGCCTGGCGGCGTCGGCTCCTGACGCGTTCGTCGTGGTCGAGAAGATCCTCACCGGCGACGAAAGCCTGCGCGGCTGGCCCGTCGCGGGCACCACCGGCTACGAGCAGCTTCGCGTGCTGGGCGGCGTGCTGCTCGACCCGGCGGGGCGGGACGCGCTGCTCGCGTCCTACGCGCGATTCACCGGCCAGCCCGCTGATTTCCGGGACGTGGCGTACGCGAGCAAGCGCGACGTGCTCGAACGTCTGCTGGCGCCCGAGCTGGCGGCGCTGGTGCGCTCGCTCCAGCGCCTGCTCGACGTTCCGCCGGATGAGCTCCGCGATGCGCTGTCGGCGGTGATCGCGTGTTTCGCGGTCTATCGCAGCTACGTGCGACCCGGAGCCGTGCAAGTCGAGGGCGAGGATCGCCTGCTCATCGAGCAGGCCGTCGGCGACGCGCGCGGCCGCGGTGCGCCGACGGCTGCACTGGATGCGATCCGGAGCGCGCTCCTGCTCGAACCTCCCGCGGCCCGTGACGACGCAAGCCGCGCCGCCTGCCTGGAGCTCCTGCTCTGCATCCAGCAGCTCACCGGGCCCGCCGCAGCCAAGGGGGTCGAGGACACGGCCTGCTACCGCTACGTGCCGCTCGCCTGTCTGGACGAAGTGGGAGGCGAGCCTGACCGGTTCGGCGTCGGCGTCGAGGAGTTCCACGCGCACAGCAGGGAACGGGCCGCGCGCTGGCCGGGGTCGCTCAGCGCGACCTCGACGCACGACACCAAGCGCAGCGAGGACGTCCGCACTCGCATCGGTGTGCTCTCGGAGATGCCCACGCGCTGGGCGGAAGCGGTCGAACGCTGGCATGCGCTGGCCGCGGCGCACCGCACGTCGCTGCCGGGAGGCCACGCGCCGACGCCGAACGACGAGTACCTGCTCTACCAGACGCTGGTGGGGACCTGGCCCGCGAGCGGGCTGGACGCCGCAGAGCTTGTCGCCTACAGGAGCCGCATCTCCGCGTACATGGTCAAGGCAGCTCGCGAGGCGAAGCTCTCCACGGGCTGGGTAGACGGAAACCACGACTACGAGGCGGCCGTCGTCCGTTTCGTCGAACGCCTGCTCGACCGCGAAGCGAGCGCGGAGCTCCTCGACGACGTTCGAGCGCTTCGTCGAGCCGGTGGCGCGCGCGGGCTGGCTGGCATCGCTGTCGATGCTGGTGCTCAAGCTCGCCGGACCGGGCGTGCCGGATTTCTACCAGGGCAGCGAGCTCTGGGACTCGAGCCTCGTCGATCCCGACAACCGCCGCGCGGTGGACTACGAGCGGCGGCGCGCGCTGCTCGGCGAGCTCTCCGACCCGTGCAACGTGGCATCGCTGCTCGGCGACCTCGGCGACGGCCGCTTGAAGCTGCTCGTCACCGCGCGCGGCCTCGCGCTCCGCAAGCGCCACGCGGAGCTCCTGGCGGGCGGCGACTACCATCCGGTGTCCGTTGCGGGAGCGCGCCGGAGCCAGGTCGTCGCGTTCGCCCGAACGCGAGGCAGCCATGCCGTGCTCGCGGCTGTCGGACGCTTCTTCAGTCGCTTTGCCGGGGATCGGCCGGTCGGCGCGGCCTGGGGCGACACTGCCATCGAGCTTTCGCCGCTGCCACAGGGGCGCTACCGCGACGCAATCAGCGGTCTGGAGCTGGATCTCGCAACCCCTGCCAGCGTGTCGCTCGCCCGCCTGTTCGCGCACCTACCCTTTGTCCTGATGGAGCGCGTCGCATGAAGGATTCCAGGTTCCTGGAACGCACCTCTGGCGTGCTGCTGCACCCGACGAGCCTACCGGGCCCGCACGGGCACGGCGATCTCGGACCGGCAGCCCATCGCTTCGCCGGATTCCTGGCGAGCGCCGGGCAGAGCTGGTGGCAGATGCTGCCGCTGGGGCCGCCGGGTGCCGGCAACTCCCCCTACGACAGCCCGTCGACCTTCGCGGGGAGCGCCGGGCTGGTCAGCCTGGAGCAACTCGCGGCCGAGGGTCTGCTCGAGCCGCAGGAGATCGCTCCGCCGCGCGCGCTCCAGGGCAAGCGCGTGCGCTACGCCGAAGCCGCTCGCTATCGCCTGC
Organism: uncultured delta proteobacterium; assembly: GCA_963826085.1. Lineage (GTDB taxonomy): Bacteria > Myxococcota_A > Polyangia > Polyangiales > Polyangiaceae > CAWDXG01. The sequence goes on from CAWGVN010000004.1 coordinate 1,084,146, forward strand.
CCCGTCTCCAGCTCGCGCACCAGCGATTCGTCGGCTCTGCGTCCAAGGCCGACCGGAGGGCATTTGCGGCGTTCCGCGAGCAACAGCGGAGCTGGCTCGGCGACTACGCGCTCTACCAGGCGCTGAAGTCCGCCGCGGGAGGCGCTCCCTGGTACAAGTGGGAGCCGGATCTGACCGCGCGCCGGCCGGCAGCGTTGCGCCACGCAAAGAGAGAGCTCGCGGACAGGATCGCATTCCACGAGTTCGTCCAGTTCGCCTTCGATCGCCAGTGGCGGGCGCTCGCGCGCCGCTGCCGGGAGCTCGGTATCGGGCTGCTCGGCGACGTGCCGATCTACGTCGCGCTCGACGGCGCGGACGTGTGGGCGCATCGCGAGCTATTCCACGTGGACCGCAACGGGAAGCGACGCTTCGTAGCCGGCGTGCCGCCGGACGCCTTCAGCTCGACCGGTCAATTGTGGGGCAACCCGCTCTATCGCTGGTCGGCCCTGGACCGGAGCAACTACGCTTGGTGGATCGCTCGCCTGGAGCTCACCCTGTCGCGCTTCGACGCGGTGCGCCTCGATCACTTCATCGGATTCCGCCGCTACTGGGAGGTGAAAGCGGGGGCGCGCACCGCGGAGCACGGCCGCTTCGTTCGCGTGCCGGGGGAGCGGTTCCTGGGCGCGGTGCGCGACGCGCTCGGCGGACTGCCGTTCGTCGCGGAGGATCTGGGAATCGTCACCGACGAGGTGCGCGCGCTGCGCGACCAGTTCGGACTTCCGGGCATGCGCGTCGTCCAGTTCGCATTCGACGAGAGCGGCCCGAACGACTACCAACCGCACCGCTATCCGCGGCGCACCGTGGCGTACACCGGCACCCACGACAACGACACCGCGGTGGGGTGGTTTCGCCAGCACGCGCCGCGCGGCGACCGGAAGCGCGCGAGAGAGCTCGCGGACCGGCGCCGGCGCGTGCTCGCGTATCTCGGCAGCGACGGCAGGGAAATCCACTGGGACCTGATCCGCCTGGTCCTCATGTCGGTCGCCGACACCGCGTTGTTCCCGATGCAGGATCTGCTTGGACTGGGTTCCGACGCACGCATGAACACGCCGGGTACCACGCACGCGAACTGGTCCTGGCGCGTCCGACAGGAGGACCTTGCTCCTCGCGTCGCCGAACGCATGCTGGAGCTGTGCGAGACCTACGAACGCATCCCGGGCAGAAGAGCGCGGCACGGGGCGCGATGACGCCGGAAGGAACGGCGGGTTCGGCCCCCGGCTTTGCGCTGGATCTCGGCGCGAACCCGCACCCGGACGGCAGCACCAGTTTCCGCGTGTGGGCGCCCCGGGCCGCGAGCGTCCGGGTCCGCGCCGTCGTCGACGGTCGCACCCATGCGCTGACGCCGCGCGAGTACGGCTTCTTCGAGGGACGCGTCGAGGACATGCCGCCCGGCACCGACTACCTGTTCGTGCTCGACGACGACAAGCAACGGCCCGACCCGGCGTCGCGCTTCCAGCCACACGGCGTGCACGGCGCGTCGCGCATCGTGGACCCGGAGGCCTTTTCCTGGACGGACCAGGGCTGGCGCGGAGTGTCGAAGCAGGACCTCGTGATCTACGAGCTTCACGTGGGCACGTTCACGCGACAAGGCACCTTCGACGCGGTGATCGACCGGCTCGGGGACCTCGTCGATCTTGGCGTCGGCGCAATCGAGCTGATGCCCGTGACGGAGTTTCCGGGAACGCGCAACTGGGGCTACGACGGGGTGCACCTGTTCGCACCGGAGTCCAGCTACGGCGGACCTGACGGGCTGAAACGCCTGATCGACGCGTGCCACGGGGCAGGGCTCGGCTGCGTGATCGACGTGGTCTACAACCACATCGGGCCGGAGGGAAACTACCTCCGCGACTTCGGCCACTACTTCAGCGACCGCTACCAGACGCCCTGGGGCGACGCGCTCAACTTCGATGGACCGTACAGCGATGCAGTGCGGGACTATTTCATCTCCAATGCGCTGTACTGGTTGACCGAATACCACGTCGATGCGCTCAGGCTGGACGCGGTGCACGCGATCTACGACTTCGGCGCCGACCACGTTCTGGCGGACCTGGGTCGCCGCTTCCACGCTGAAGCGACACGCCTGGGTCGCCATGCCTGGCTGATCGCGGAAAGCGACCTCAACGACGTACGCGTGATCCGCTCCGATGCGCGGCACGGCTGGGGAATGGATGCGCAGTGGAGCGACGATTTCCACCACTCGCTGCACGCGCTCTTGACGGGCGCGACGCACGGTTACTTTCGCGACTTCGGCGGATTCGATGACCTGTCCAAGGCGATGACCGACGGCTTCGTCTACGATGGCCGCTACTCCGGCCACCGCCGGCGGCGTCACGGCACCTCGAGCCGCGGATATCCGGGTCACCAACTGGTCGTCTACACGCAGAACCACGACCAGGTCGCCAACGCGTCGCACGGGCGGCGGCACAGCACGCTGCTGGATCCGGCGCGTCAGAAGCTCGCGGCGACGCTGCTGCTCTCGGCGCCGTACCTGCCGATGCTGTTCCAGGGCCAGGAATACGGGGAGCCCGCGCCGTTCCACTACTTCACGAGTCATCTGGATTCTCGCTTGGCCGACGCCGTCCGGAACGGACGCCGCGAGGAGTTCATCGAGTTCGGACAGCCGCACCGCTTCGCGGATCCGCAAGCCGCCGCCACGTTCGAGCTGTGTTTCCTGGATTGGTCACTGCGCGACCGACAGCCGTACGCGTCGATCCTGTCTGTGTATCGCGATCTGCTGTCGCTGCGACGCCGGCTGCCCGCGCTCGGGAACTGCCGCCCTGACTTGACGCGCATCTACGACAACTCCGGCGAAGGCTGGCTGGCAATGCAGCGCAGCGATCCGTCTGGAAGCGCGGTGCTCGTCGTCGCCAATCTGGAGGAGACTGCGCAGAACGTGCGCATGACAGGTTTGAAGGGGCAGTGGGAGCTTTCGTTGTGGACGCTGGACGCGCGCTACTCCGCGTCTGGGGAGACGGCTTCCCGACGGATCACGCCGTTGATACGCGATACCACGCTCGACCTCTTGCCGTGGGAAGCAGCGGTGTATCGACGCAGCGGTTGAGCCGGGTCCCGGCACAGCGGCTGTGGAAGCAGGCGCCTGCCCGCCGACCCGCAAACATGTTTGCCGTCTGGCATCGCGCCGCGTGGTCGCAAATCCCGGAAGACCGATATCGTTGCCGAGCATGCTGTAGAATTAATAGTTCCGCGGCGGAGCGCGAAATGATCGCGCTCGGGCCGGGAATAGTCGCCGGCGCCCGGACGTAGCGAGGTGGCATGAATCGTGAGGGTTTCGCGACATCGCCTTGCGCAGGACGTCATCTCGACGAGAGCGCATCTCCGATGAACGCACTCGATTCTTGTCAAGGTATCGGCGAGTCACCTTGGGCATTCGAAGTGGCTTGACACTCCAGGTTGGGTATGAAAAAGGAACGAGCATCATGAACGACGTCGACAACCAGATTCGAGATCGCGTTGAGTCTTTCGTTGCCGAGCTGACCGATCTGGTCCGCCAGGCCGCGCTGGAGTCGGTATCCGAGGCACTCGGTGGACAGGCAGCCCCTGGCGTCGCACGACGGCGCGGTGGGCGTCCCCCGCGACCTCGCATGCGCCGCCGCGGCGGCAAGCGCTCGCCCGAGGAAATCGAAGCGACAACGCATCGCGTGCTCGAGTACGTCCGGCAGAATCCCGGCCACGGTGTCGAGCAGATGGCGACGGACCTGGGCGCGAGCACCAAGGATCTGACGCTTCCGATCAAGAAGCTGCTCGGCAACGGCGACCTGCTGACCGAAGGGCAGAAGCGCGCGACGAAGTACTACGCGACCTCCGGCGGAGGCGCTGCTTCCTCGAGCGGCGGCACCGGGACCCCGCGCCGGCGCCGCGCGCCGAAGGGCCGCCCGCGCGGCAGGGCCAAGGCGGCGAAGAAGACCACCAAGAAGCGCGCGCGCAAGCGCCGCAGCAAGCGCGGCTGAGGTCCGCGCCGTCCGGGCAACGGACGCTACTCGTCGTCGGGCGGCGGCGGAATGCTCGAATCCGAAACGAGCTCGAGCGTCATCCGTCCCGATGACGCAGGAGCGTCCCCGTCCGGGCTCGGGCGCGAGACGAGCGGCAACGGCGGAACGCTTTCCTGCACACCCGTTCGCACCGCCGCGCGGGGCTCGTGCAGCGCATGGGCGAACGGTACCAGAGCGCGCTCCATCTCGCGTGCACTCTGCGGTCGCTTTGCCGGGTCCTTGGCCATCGCGCGACGCACCAGCAGGTCGAGCTCGGGAGGCACGCCCGGCGCCAGGCTCTTGAGCGGCTTGGGTGGGCGCCGGCGAACCTGCTCGAGCACGCGCTCGGCCGACTCGCCGGCGAACGGGGCCTTGCCACTGAGCAGCTCGTAGAGGATTGCGCCGACCGCATACAGGTCCGCGCGGTGGTCGATCCGACCCCCGACGGCCTGCTCGGGCGCCATGTACGCGGGCGTGCCGAACACGCGGCCACGATCAGCCGGAGCAAGGCCCTGCGTGTGGGCGCTGACCGCGATCCCGAAGTCGAGCACCTTGACCACGGGCTGGTCCGGGCTCGGATGCACGACCATGATGTTGGCGGGCTTGAGATCGCGATGCACGATGCCGAGCTCGTGCGCGACCTGGAGCGCGCGGGTAACCTGGACAACGAGCTCCGCGGCGTAGGCTGCGCCCACCGCGCCGCGCTCCTCCGTCACGGTGCTGAGCATCTCGCCTTCGCACAGCTCCATGACCATGAAGGGCGTGCGATCCTCCGCCTCGCCCAGGTCGAAGACGCCTGCCACGTTCGGGTGCATGATGCGCCCCGCCGCTCGCGCCTCCGCCATGAAACGCGCGCGGATATCCGGGTGCAACGCCAGCTCCCGGTGCAGGATCTTCACCGCGACGCGGCGGCCGACCAGGGTGTTCTCGGCTTCCCACACCTCTCCCGCGCTGCCATCGCCGAGCAGGCGACGCAGGCGGTACTTCTGGGCCAGCATCCGGCGTGGGGAACTGCTCACGGCGTTGGAATGTAGCGCATCGAGACGAGCCGCGGTCGCGGGTTCAATCTTTTGCCGGCTTCCTGGCGACGACGGTCGCGGACGCCTGCGCGGTAGCCATCAGCAAGAGGTTGTGCACCGACACGTGTGCCGGTCGGGTCACGGCGAAAGCGATGCAATCTGCCACATCCTCGGCCGTCAGCGGGTCGATCCCCCGATAGACCGCGTCAGCGCGCTCGTGATCACCGTGAAAGCGCACGTCGCTGAACTCCGTCTGGACCAGCCCAGGCTCGATGACCAGTTGCCGGATCCCCGTACCCAGAAGCTCGAACCGGAGCGCGCCTACGAACGCCTCGACGGCCGCCTTGCTCGCGCAATAGCCCGCGCCCCGCGCGTAGGGCTGGAGCCCTGCGACAGACCCGACGTGCACGATGTCGCCGCGCTTCTTGTCGATGAGACCCGGAAGGAACGCGCGGGTCATGCGCATCAGACCCATGACGTTCGCTTCCATCATCTCGCGCCAGTCCTGCTCGGACGACTCCACGACCGGCTCGAACCCGCGCGCAAGGCCGGCGTTGTTGACGAGGATGTCGATACCGTCCTGAAACGCCAGAGCCCGCGTGACGAAGGTCTGACAGCTGTGCGGATCGCTCACGTCGAGCGGCAGCGGTTCGGCGCGGGCGCCCTGCTGCTGGAGCTCCTCGCATAGTGCTTGCAGCTTGTCGACGCGTCGCGCGCCGACCACGACGGCAGCGCCAAGAGCGGACAGCGCGCGCGCGGTAGCGGCACCGATACCGCTGGAGGCACCGGTCACGACGGCGACGCGTCCTTCAAGGAGTGTACGACTCATGGGGCGTGCATGGTAGCCGCGGCGGTACGCTGCTTTCCATCTAGTTTCCGGGAAATGTCCGGGTGGGCCTTGCGGCCGGAGCCAGCGTGGCGGAAGTATGCCGGCGATGCGCTTCGACCACGCCTTCATCACAGGAGCTTCAAGCGGGCTCGGCCGCGCCATCGCCGTGGCGCTTGCAGCGCGCGGAACACGCGTCGTGCTGGCCGCACGCCGGCGCGGCGAGCTGGAAGCCGTCCAGGCGGAGATCGCGGCGGACGGCGGACACGCCGACGTGTGCGTGCTCGACGTCGCCGATACGGCCGCCGCTCGCGAAGCCGTGCTCAGATGGGACCGCGACAGCGGCGGGCTCGATCTGGTCCTGGCCAACGCCGGAATCGGAAACACGGGAGCGGCCGCGCGGATGGAGTGGAGCGCCATCGAGCGCGTCATCCAGGTGAACACGCTCGGCGCGCTTGCGGTGGTGAACGCCGCGCTCGCCCCGATGATCGAGCGACGCTCGGGCACTGTTGCCGCCGTTTCCAGCCTGGCCGGCCAGCGCGGGCTGCCGACCAGCGCGGCCTACTCGGCGAGCAAAGCAGCGCTCAGTATCTTCCTCGAAGCGCTGCGTATCGAGCTGTCCGCGAGCGGAGTGCAGGTCGTGGATATCCGCCCCGGTTTCGTCGACACGCCGCTGACGCAGAAGAACCGCTTCAGAATGCCGTTCATGATGGGCGTCGAAGCCGCCGCCACACGGGCGATCCGTGGGCTCGAACATGGCGAGGCGGTGGTGAGCTTCCCGTGGCAGCTGTCCGCGGCGATGGGCATCGCCGCCCACATGCCGGGGGCGTTGTGGCGAGGCGTGGCGGCGCGTCTTCCCGTCGGCGGAGACGGAAATCACGCCGATTGACGCGCGGATCGCCGGCCCGCGCGTGGCAGCGCGTGTAGTCGAGCGACGGCGGATGGTCTAGACTGACGAGCTAGGCGGTGTGTGCCGCCCCTTCCGGAGGCAGTATGCCCAGGATCCGAACTTCGCTTCTGTGCCTGGCCGGCGCGGCCGCGGTGGCACTGGCCGCAAGCGCCGGCTGCAGCGGTGCCGACAAGGCGCCGAACGACACCTACACCGGGGGCTCGGGAGGTACCGGCGGGATCGACCTCGACGGCGGCGGCAGCGGCGGGATGCACATCGACGGCGGCGTCGTCTGCACCGACCCCACCGACACCGACGGCGACGGGATCGCGGACCAGATCGAGGGCAAGGGCGACACGGACGGCGACGGCACGCCGGACTACAAGGATCTCGACAGCGACGGCGACGGTATTCCGGACAAGGACGAGGCCGCCAATCCGTCACTGCCGCCGGGCACGCCCGGCCGCATCCGCAACAATCCCTGCGACCCGGTCGCGGACACCGACGGCGACGGCACCCCCGACTTCCAGGATCTCGACAGCGACGGCGACGGACTGCCCGACTCGCAGGAACCCACGTGCAAGGGCGTCGACTGCCGCGTCAAGACCAACTGCGACGACTCACCGGACGGTCTGCCGGACGTGATCGAGGTGGCGGCCAAGAGCGACCCCTGCGACGGCAAGGCCCCGCCGAACGGCGAGCTGTACTTCATCGTCCCGTACGGCGATCCGGTTCAATCGAAGAAGTTCGATTTTTCCGCGGGCGTGAAGGACGCCGACATCTACTTCCTCATCGACACGACCCAGTCGATGCAGGCCGCCATCGACAACGTCAAGACGTCGCTGGATACCAGCATCATCCCGAAGATCCTCAACGGCGATCCAACCGCGAATCCGCCCATGCCCGCCATCCCGGGTGCGTGGATCGGAATCGGGACGTTCCGTGACGTGCCGTGGCTGCCCTGGGGCGTAAACGGTGACAACATCTTCAGCTTCTTCTTCGACATCTCGGGGACGCAGGTCTACGGCAACATGTCGCCGCCACAGAACCAGAGCGGGAATCTGGTGGCTCCGGCCAACGTCAAGCAGATCCTGGGCAACCTGACCGCGTCCGGCGGCGGCGACGCGCCGGAAGGCACCACGCAGGCCCTGTGGATGGCGGCGGTCAACAAGCCCTACCGCGCCTACGCCGGCGGCGGTCCCTGGCCGCCCAACCCCGCGACCGGCAGCTACGACGCCACCAAGTGGATGGCAAAGTGCGCCGACTCCAACAACGTCGGCCGCGCCTGCTTCCGCCCGGGCAAACTGCCCGTGTTCGTCATCATCACCGACGCGGCATTCCACAATGGTCCGGTCACCGCCTTCGACTATGTGGAGCCGCCGAGCTCGCCGCCGACCGGCAATCCGGTGATGGGCGACATGAAGTACAAGGACGTCGTCGATTCGCTCAATTCAATCCAGGCCAAGATCGTCGGCGTGTCGGTCAACACGGGAGCGCCGGGCGTCGCGCGGCACGACCTGGAGGACCTCGCCACGAAGACGAACAGCTTCTACGGCGAAGAGCAGTTCGGGCAGATCACGAAGAAGCCGCTGGTGACGGCGCAAGACACCGCCGACGGCAACGTCTCGAGCGAGGTCGTGCGGCTCATCGGCCTGCTCGCCGGCGAGGGGCTGAAGGACGTGACCACGGTGCACGAGAACTACAGCTGCCCGGGCGGCGTCGACTGCAACGGCGACGGAGCCGTCGACCCCAAGTACGACAACTTCATCGACAAGAGCACCGGCAAGCCGTTCGACGCCACGCAGATGATCAAGGCGGTGAAGCCAGTCGCCATCACCCCGAATCCGCCCTACTCGAGCATCGACGCCACGACCTTCTACGGCGTGCGCGGCGACGCTACGATCCAGTTCGAGGTCTTTGCCCAGAACACCGTGCTCAAGACCACCACCACGACCGTGGTCGAAGTGCTGCTGCACGTCCAGACGCCCGGCGGCCAGGCCCTCGGCGGCAAGGACGGCGTGAAGACCATCTATCTGGTCATTCCGCCCTACATCAAGACAATCAACTAGAATCGCCGTGCGGAAGCCAGCGGCGGGCTCGGATGGGGCGGCGCTGTGTTAGCCTGGCGCACCAGAGATGGGCGGCATGGCCGGCGGACTGTAGTCCTAGAGCCGGCGCCGGGTAAACGGTGGAGCACGAGAGGCGCGAGTTGAATCGGGTTCGCCGCCAGACCGTCGGACACACGATGCGGCAGCTGGTCGCCGTGACGCTCGCCGTCGCGCTGACGTTCGCACCGGCTTCCCTGTACGCGCAGCCGGCAGCACCCGGCCCCGACAACACCGACGCCGGCACGAAGCCCGACCAGCCGCCCGGCAAACACCCCGGCGACAAGCGAGACCAGGGGAAGAAGCCCGCGGGTCAGAAGCCCGGAGGCAAGCCCGCCCAGGGCAAACCCGGAGGCGCAAAGCCCGGAGGGAAGCCGGCGCCACCGCAGCAGAAGCCCGCGGGCGAGAAGCCACCCGCGACGACCGGGAAGGCGGGAGAGTCACCGACTGCGCCCGCCCCCGACACCTGGGGAAGCGGCGCACCGGCCAACGAGGAGGGCGAATCCGGACCGGACATGGGGGCGCCGCCCCCGGGCAAACCGCCGCCGCGCGGCTCGCTGCCGTCCTCCGATGAGACGCCGTCGAGTTCGCCGGTAGACACCACGGTACGCTACACGCTCGAGAACATCGAGGTACGCGGCAACACGCGAACGCGCGCGCGCGTCGTGTTGCGCTACGTGCCGTTCAAGGCCGGCAACGTCATCGATGTCGACGATCCCGAGCTCGAGCTGACGCGCTACCGCCTGTTGGGGACCGGGTTCTTCCGCAACGTCCAGTTCTCGCTCAAAAAGGGGTCGCGCCGCGGCTATGTAGTCCTGGTCATCGACGTGATCGAGCGCAACACGATCATCGTCAACAACCTGTGGATGGGCCTGTCGGCGGACGCGGATCCGAGCGGCAACAAGCGCCCGCTCACGGCGTACGCCGGCCTCGACGTGGCGGAAACGAACCTGGCGGGGACCGGCATCACGCTCGGCTCGGCCGTCGGCCTGGCGCAGGATCAGCTCGCACTGCGTGTCCGGTATCTCGACCCGGCGTTCCTGGGCGGCCACTGGATGACGAGCGGCACGCTGCTCTACAACGACGCGCGCGACTTCTTCGGCACCAAGTACGTGCTGGTCGACGACCCGTCGGTCCTCAAGTGCGCCCAGCCCCAGTGCACTGCGGATTTCGCAGTCGCCCGCTACAAGCGGTTCGGCGGCGCGCTCGGCATCGGTCGTGACCTGTCCGTCGCCACGCAGCTCTGGCTGACCTACCGTGTCGAGTCGATCGACGCGCAGCTGCCACTCGCGGCGTCCGACGAGCGCGGCCTCACCGGACCGAACGCGCACGGCGTGCGGGAGCCCATCGATTTCATGATCCGGCGCGGCAAGAGCGTGCTCTCGACGCTGCGCGGCACACTCCAGTACGACTCGCGGGATCAGCCATTTCTGCCGACTCACGGCTGGTTTGCCACGTTCACCGGCGAGCTCGGCCTGGCGCCCATTGGCAGCGACTACAGCTACCAGCGCTTCGACGTTTCCGCCTCGCACTGGTGGAGGCTGCCCTGGCACCACGTGCTCAGGCTGGGGATGTTCGGTGGGGCAATCACCGGCAACGCGCCGTTCTTCGAGCAGTACTACGTCGGCGACTTCAGCGATTTCCTGCCCGGCCGCATGCTCGGACTGAATTTCGACCGGCGGCCGCCTCCCAACTTCCTCGGCACCGACATCCAGGAGGTACGATACGGCGACTTCGCCGCCAAACTCGACGGTGAATACCGGATCCCGCTGTATCGCGGGCACCGCGCCGTCTACGGAATCGACTTCTTCACGAGCGCGGGCATCTACGGCGTAGCCACGCGCCGGGACATCACCGACCCGCCGCGCGGCTACAAGGCCGCGCAGCGCATCCCGGTCGACCTCACCGGCAACATCGGTTTCCGGATGGACACGAGCGCGGGCGGCTTTGTCTTTGCATTCTCCAACGTACTCGGGTTCATCCCCGTCCGCCGGAAGGTCGGAAAGTGAGCCGGCGGGGCAGCGACTTCCGTCGATGGATCGCACTGATCGGCGTCGCGCTGCCCCTGCTCGTTGTCTTCTATGCCCGGTCCGCATTCGCCCAGGAGAAGAAGGCCCCGCCAAAGCGTGCAGTGCGGTTCGAATGGAACGTCTCGAAGACGATGCTGTTCGTCAGCGTCTCGTTCCGCGACGTGGTCGACGCCGAAATCCAGAAGAAGCTCAAACGCGGCTTGCCCACGACGATCGTGCTGACGGGCGCGATCTACAAGGTCGGCGCCAAGCAGCCGGTTTCGACGACGGCGCAGACCTGCAAGATCACCTGGGCGGTCTGGGAGGAAGCCTATCGCATCGAGATCACGCGCCCGGGTACGGATCGCAAGGAGTGGACCACGACTACCGAAGGCGTGCTGCGCCGTTGCGCGGAGGTGAGGCGCCTGCTCGCGGGCGACAGCCAGCAGGTGCCGTTCGGCGCGGCCGTGTACATGCAGGCGAAAGTACAGGTCGACCCGGTCAGCAAGGAGATGCTCCAGAAGATCAAGCGCTGGGTGCTGCGCCCGAGCGGCACAGCCACCGCCGCACCCGGCGCCGCGCTGTTCAGCACCTTCACGGGACTGTTTCTGCAACGAATCGGCCCTGCTGCACGCGAGTTGAACTTCACGACCCAGACCGTCGTCCCGACGGTGATCAAGCCCCCGAAGAAAAAGAAGGGCGAGAAATGAACGTATTCCCCGTCGCGGTGCGCCTGGATGGACGGCGCTGCCTTGTTGTCGGCTCGGGGCCGGACGCCACCCGGCGGACGCGCGATCTGCTCGAGGTCGGGGCGCGGGTGCGACTCGTCGCGGAGGCTCCAGTCGCGGCGCTGCGCGGGCTGGCCGACGATGCCGCGGTCACGCTGGAAGAGCGCGGCTTCGAGGAGCGCGATCTGGACGGAGTCTGGCTGGCGGTTCTGGCCGAGCACGATCCGGAGCTCGCCGCGCGGATTGGGGCTGCCGCCGAGCGAAGGCAGCTCCTGTTCTGCGCCGTCGACCAGCCCGACCACAACAGCTTTTCGCACATGGCGCGTGCGCATGCCGGCGCCGTGCAGGCGGCGATCACCACGTCGGGAACCGCCCCGGCGCTGGCACGCAAGCTGGCACAGGAGCTCCAAAGGCTCTTCGACGAAGCGGACCTCGCCGCGTTGGCCGACAAGCTTGCAGACCTCAGAACACTGACCGCATCGCGCGATCGTGCCGACGTGCTCGGCCGCGCCGTAGCCGGCGTGCACTTCAGCGGCAAGCTCGAGCTCGGCTGAGCGGTGCTCGAGTCGCGGTGAGAGCCCCTCGAGGAGGATTACGGCGGGGGTGGGTGCGTGCGATCAGTGCGGGTGCTTGTCGAAGACGGGAGCGCCGGCGGGTCCGGGCAGCGCTCCCGGCGCCGGATACGTCGCCATCACGGCTATCTGGTAATAGCGGTACTGGTGCTCGATGCGGTCCCAGGGAGGCGGCGGAAGGGACTTGAGCATGCACTGGGTGGCGCGCCTCGCCTGGGGCCCCTTCCACTTGCCGCTCGCGCCCGCGAATGCGCCCACGCGGCGATGCTGGAAGTCGACCGTCAGTACGTAGTTGAGCGTGCCGGACTTGCCGGTGCGAGGCGCGCAGCCCTTCGATTCGCGGACAGCCTTCTCCAGCGCGTCCTCGAAGAAGGATAGGTGGTCGCAGAGATTGCCCTCCTGCCCCTTGGATCCCGGCGAGGCGCTGCATTTCACGCGATCCACCGGCGCGAGCTTCACGCCATCGTCGGCGCTGCCGGCTTCGAGCCCCGTGACCTGGGCGTGGGAGCTCGGGACAGCGTCCCCGCCCGCATCGTGCCGTGCACTGGCACCCGGCGCAGCGTTCTCCTTCCCGCTGGGTCGCCGCCACAAGTAGAGCGGGACCGCCAGGAGCACGAGACCGACCACGAGGGCGATCACGAGCTGCGCTCGCAGCGGGCGATCTCCGCCCCCGCCACCGCCGCTGCCACCCACACCAAGCCGCCGCAAGCTGGGCTCGCTCGGTGCGGGAAAGGACGGTCGGGTAGGGGGACCTGCCATTTTGGGAAGGCGAATGCCCGGAGCAACGGGCCAGACGAGAACCGCGTGCGCGCTACTCGTCGAGCAGCGACTGGATTGGCTGCCCTGGCTCGGCCTTGACCAGCGTCGCTGCGAGATCGAGCGACTCGGGCATCAGACCCTGCACCTGCGAGACAACCTGCTCGACCACCTGCCGGCCCTCTTCGACACTGGGACCGGTCATGGCGACCGCAAACTTGAGGGGGCCGATGCGACCGGCCGTGACCGGGACGATGCTGAGCAGCAGCATCTCGGTGAGCTCGACGACGCGCTGCGCCGCGCGGCGGAGCGCCAACATCTCGAGGATGGTCGGTCGATCGCTCACGTGCCGGTTGGGCCCGCGAACGTGGTAGCGCGCCACCGAGAGCGGGACGTTGTCCCATTCGGCGAACGCAGCGTCGTCGGATAGCGCGCGCATCAGGTGCTCGCGAACCAGGAGCCCCGTCAGTCCGTCGCGACGATCGAGGTACGCCTTGGCACGCTGGTGCTGGGGGGAGCCGTCGTGGAAGCTCACCAGCTTCATGCGGCACTCACCCAGCTGCACTTCGCCACCGTGCAACAGCGTGACGCTCTTCTTCCGCTCGAAGCTGTGGTCGGCATAGCTGCCGTTGGTGCTGCCGTTGTCCTCGATGAGCCAGGAGCCCGCCTGCCAGCGCGCCACGGCGTGACCTCCCGAGACGGTGGCTTCCGGCAGCGAAATGTCCTGGTTGCTGCGCCGTCCGATGGTCATCACGGGCTTGTCCAGCGAAAAAAGCCGGCCCGCGACCTCCGTGGCGTTCGTGGCAAAGGTCACGAGCAGCGCCTGCGCGCCGGGCACAAAGGCCTCGGTGACGGCGCGCCCGAGAGGCGGTCCCGGCGAAAGTCGCTCGCGCGGGATCTGCACCTGGCTGGTCGTCAGCGCAGTCGGATTGAAGAAGCGCAGATGGCGCGCGTTGGGACGCATCGCCGGATCGTCGCCGAGGCAACGGAACACCTGCTTGACCTCGTCCACCGACAGGCCAGCGGGAACGTCGAACATGATCTGCGAGCGCATCGGCTTGGCGCGCGGTCTGTAGCCCGGCTCGGGCACACGGCACGTCCACATCTCCCAGAGCGTCAGCCCCAGTGCGTACATGTCGTCTTCCGGGCTGGCGCCGCCGGAGCGGAGGCGTTCAGGTGCCATGTAGTTCGGCGTGCCGCCGTCGGGTGGCGCTCCCGGGCGCCGCGCGCTGAGGCGCGCGCGCTCCTGTGCGAAACCGAAGTCCAGGATCACCGCGCGGTCGTTGGTGACCATCACGTTGCCCGGCTTGAGGTCGCCGTGCACTAGACCCTGTGCATGGATCGCGGCCAACCCGGCGCAGGCTTCGCTGGCGATCTTGCGGAATTCGTCGGCCGTGTAGCCGCCCTGCGCCTTGCGTCGCCGGATATGCGTATGCAGCGTCTGCCCCGCGATGTGCTCCATCACGAGGATCGGGCCCCAGGGGCTCGGAGCCAGGTCGTGAACACGGCACACGTTGGGGTGGCTGACCGAACGCGCGAGCAGAAGCTCCTGACGCAGCGCTTCGTCGTCGCCGGGCATGCGCGATTCCTCCCGGACGACCTTCAAAGCCACGGGCTGCTGCGTGCTCCGGTCGTAGGCGAGGAAGACCTCTCCCATGCCACCCTTGCCGAGACTCTGGCGGATCTCGTAACGATCGTTGACGACCGTCCCGTGGCTCAACGGCGGATGATTTCTGGGAGATTGTGCCATTCAGGGAGAGGTGTAGGCCTCGGGTCCGGACGCCCCCGGTAGCGTCGTCGATCTTGTCGGATACTGCAATCCGGTCGACACCTGAAACGCGGCTTCCGGCAGCGGCCTTCCGGCACGTCAGGGTTCCCGATCATGGACGGGTGCGAGCTCTCCGTGGTATCCAGCCGCCCGGCGGGAACAAGCACCCGCCTGACGAGCAAGGCAGCCTGGCGATCGGTTCCCACAATGGGCGTCGCCGGGCACGGGAAGCCGGTGTGAAGCCGGCGCGGCCCCCGCCACTGTGACCGGGGACGAAAGCGGACGCATCCACTGGGCGAAGAGCCTGGGAAGGGTCCGCTGGAGGACGATCCGGGAGCCAGGAGACCGGCCAAGCTCGCCGCTCCGCCCACTCGAGGGCGGGGCAAGGTCCGGAATCGGCTCCGCGGGGCGACGGAGCGGCGGAAATCCACCGGTCGATCCGGCCTTCCGTTCGCATCGCTGTCCCGGAGCCCCGGACCGCGGACCGGAAAAGCCGCCGCGGGTGTGCGGCAGAAGGAGACAGCGATGCAACGGCACTGGATGGCGATGATTCTCGCGGGCCTGGCAACGGCCGGGATGGCGGTCGGGTGCGACAACCCGAAAGTGGCTTCGCTACACGCGGACGGCGGCGGGGCACAGGGCGGCGCGGCCGGCAGCGCGGGCTCGAGCGGCAGCGCTGGGACCGCCGGCAACGCGGGTAGCGCAGGGACGGACGGCGGCGCCGGCACCGATGCAGGCGGCAGCGGCGGAGCCGGCGGCAGCGACGCGGGAGATGCGGGCCCGACCCCGGGGGCGAACCCGGTAGGCGTGGTCGTCGTGCCGGGTACGCAGGCGGACGGCGGTACCGGCACGGCACACCTGCTGGTGGCCGGCACCGACTTCAGCACGACCACCGAGATTGCGAGCATCGATCTGGCAACGAAGACGGTGACCGGTCACCTCACCGTCAGCGACGGCGACGCCGTGCCGGCCGCGAGCGGCGGCATGGGCTTCGTCCTGGAACGGACCAATGCCAAGGTGGACGTGCTGGCGCAGGATGGGACGCTCGCCAACTCCATCGACGTGTCCGCGACCGGTACGGGCAGTGCGGACTCCGGTGGTGCGACGCGCGCGTACGTGCCGCTCTACGACGGCAACCGCGTTGCCGTGCTCGACCTTTCGACCGGCACGGTGTCGCACAGCCTGGATCTGTCCGGCTACCTCGACGCCGCCGATGGTGATGGCTCGGTCGACGCAGACAACGCCGTCTACGACGCGGCCAGCGGGCGGCTGTATCTGACACTGCAACGCATCGACCGCACGACGATCGCCCCGCCGGACTACGAGCTCGCCTGCCCTCCGGTTCCGGGCCTGCTCGTCGCTTTCGACACCGCAACCGACACGGAAGTGGATCTGAACGGCTCGGCGCCCGGCAACGCCATCGCGCTGTCGACTGTCAATCCGGTGAGCGCCGACCTCGACCAGGGCAAGCTGGTGATCCTCTCCGCCGGCTGTTTCGACAAGTCCGACGCCGGCGCGCCGCGGCAGGGGCACGGTATCGAATCGATCGATCTCTCGACCGGCCAGAGCACGCTCCTATACCAGCCCACCAATGACGACTTCCTGGCGGAGCTCCTGCCCGTGGGCGCCGGAAAGGCTCTGATCGACCGCTTCGACGCGTCGTTCGCCGAACACTGGAATCAGTACAGCATCGGCGCGGGCGCATTGGGGACGGAGCTGTCGGCCGTACCCACGGGCGTCACCTTCGACGGCTCGAATGGGCTCTACGGCATCGCGACGACGAGCGGAGAGGGCGGAACGAGCATCGACGTGGTGCACTACGACCTGTCGGCGGAGACGGCAACCACGCTCTTGTCGTCCCCCTGGCAGAGCTCGGTGACCAACGCCGCCGGCAGCGCACTCGTCCAGTAGCCTCGGCGACCCGTGGAGTGGCGCTCAGCGCCCGCCGAGATCGAGCTCCTCGATCCCGCACCACAGAAGCACCCGCTCGCGCGCCGCCGACAGCAGGAGCGGCGCGAGCGGGAGTGCGCCGAGCGCTTCCGGCATCCGCGACAGGCCGCCGAGCAGACGCGGCAGGAGCGCCGCCGGCAGAGGCAGGTGCGGTCCGCCCACCAGCTCCGGCTCCAGCCGCTCGGCGCCCGGACCGATACGCGTGCGCAGCTCCGCGAGCGCCACCTCGAAACCGCCCAGACGGTCGACAAGCCCGTGGGCGAGCGCATCGCGCCCGCTCCAGACGCGCCCGCCCGCCAGCGGTTCAATCCCGGAAATCGGTCGGCGGCGGCCTTCGCTGACCACCCGCAGAAAGGATCGGTACACGTCGTCGAGCTGGCGGTCGAGCACCTCGCGCTCTCCTTCGTCCAGATGCCGGACGGGAGACTCCATGTCGGCGCGCGCGCCGCGCTTGACCACTGCGACGCCGACGCCGATCCGTTCCAGGACCGGCCCGATCACGAACCGCGCGGCCACGACGCCAATCGAACCGGTGATGGTCGTGGGCTGGGCGACGATCATGTGCGCGCCCACCGCCACCATGTAGCCGCCGCTGGCCGCGACGTTGCCCATGATCGCGACCACGGGCTTTTTCGCCGCTAGACGCTTCAGCTCGTGAAGCATGCGATCCGAGGCGAGAGCGCTGCCGCCGGGCGAGTCCACGTGCAGGATCACGCCGCGCACCCGCGGGTCGTCGAGCGCGCGCTTGATCGCTTCGCGCACGGGCTGCTCCGCGGCCATCGGCAACATGCCGAAAGCGGGCTTGCCGACGATGGGACCGTGCACCTCGATCACGCCGATGCGCGGACGGCGCCTGAGCGGGCGGAGCTGGATGCGACGCCGGCGGAGGTAGCGCCCGGCCGCGATCAGCGGCGCCCCGCCCTTTCGCTCCGGATCCAGCGTCTCGGCGAGCTGATCGTCATAGACCACGCCGTCGGCGATGTGCTGCGCCACGGCGCTGTCGGCGGACCACGGACCGGCGTTGATCCACTGCTCGGCGATAGCGCGCTCGACGCCGCGCCCGGTCGAAAGCGCGTCGATCAGCGTGTCCCACGCCACGTCGAGCAGCGCGCCGAGCTGCTCTCTCTGCGCCTCGCTCATGGTGCGGGAAACCAGCATTTCGCCGGCCGTCTTGTAGCGGCCGCGCGCGAACACCTCCGGTTCCACGCCCACCTTGTCCAGCGCATCCTTGAAGTACTGCGATTCGACGGCGAACCCGAGCGGCGAGACAAACGTCTCCGGCCCGAGCAGAACGCGCTCCGCGGCGGACGCCACGTACGTCTCGCGGGTGCTTGCGCCGTGCGGCAGGTAGACGACCACGCGCTTTCCACGCTGCCGCGCCATGAGCAGCACCTCGCGCAGCGACGTTGCCGACGCGCTGCCGCCCGACACGTGCTTGAGCTCGACGAGGATGCCTGCCACGCGCGGGTCGCGGGCGGCGAGTTCCACCAAGCGCCTCAGGCGCTCGAGCGCGAGTGGCCTCGGGCGCCGGTCCCAGAACGGCAGCCTCGGCGGAACCTCGACGACGGGGCCGTCGACCTCCAGGCGCAGCCAGGCCCCCTGCGGCGCTGCACGGCGACGGCGCAGAAGAAGAAGCGGCCACCAGACCAGCAGCCACAGATCGACGATCAGCGAGACCAGAAGACGCATCGGACGCCTTCTACGTAGGTCCGTGCGGCACCAAAGTCCACGCCGCCCGCGCCGGGTTCAGCCGACCCCGTGCAGGCGCTCTTTGCCGATGCTGATGAGCTTGTCGCCCGGCTTGACCTTGAACCCCTGCTCCACGTTCAGCAGGGTCTCGCTCCCGCGGCGGACTCCGATGGCCAGATGCCCCTTGGCCTGGGCCGCGCCGGCCAGCTCGGAATACTCCGTTTCCTTCTTCTCCGCGTAGGGTGTCAGGTAGATCTGCTGTCCGCGCAGCGTGGTCGTCAGCTGATCGATGACTTCCTGCACACCGGGACTCATCAGTTCCGCCCCGAGGAAATGCGCGTCGAAGTGCGACGTACACACGATGCCGTCGGCGCCCGCTTTGCGTAGGAGCTCCTGGGTCGAGAAATCCACGCACTCGACCACGCTGTAGACGCTGCCGCTGCGCGCCTCCAGCGCCAGCGTGATGGCGACGTTGCGTTCGTCCGAGTGCGGATTGCCGGGCTCGCGGGAAAGCACCAGGGCGTAGGCGGCGGTATCGATGCTGACGCGCGTCAACGTAGCGTCGCGCGCCGGGTTGCCGCGCACGAAGCGCACGCCGCGCGAATTGAGCTCCGCAGGCAGCTCCGGCAGGTCCTCGTCGACCAGCACCACATGGCGGTTGAGGTGGCGCTCGTCGTGGGCCAGCTCGTCCAGCACGCGCATCAGCTTGCCCACGCCGGGAAAGTTCAGGATCACGAGGTGGTTCTTGAGCTTGAATTCGCTCATTCCGTGGAGCTCCTTGGTCTTCGCCTCCACCAACGCAGTGGCGGCGATGCTCAGCACGTAGCCGAGCAGGCCAATCCCGAAGAACATCAACGGGACGCCGACAACAAAGCGGCCGCCGGGCGTAGACGGATACAGATCGCCGTAGCCGACCGTGGTGACCGTGACGAACGAGTACCAGAACCCGTCCAACCAGGTGAGCTGCGGGTTGGCGGGCAGCTCGAAATAGAGAAAGCCGGTCGAGCCGTAGAGCAGGATGGCTGCGGCGAGCGAGAGAACGCGCAGCGGCGCAGGCGGGCTGCGCACCACGCGGTGCCCGAACAGGCGCATCAGCACCTGCATCATGGCCTGCACCTCGTCGGCAAGACGGTCACTTCTGCTCCAGTTGCCACTGGCGCCCCAGTAGATCTGCGCGCTTCGCTACGTCGTCGTCTCCCCAGAGGCCGCGGCGATCCGCGCGCGCCGTCGCCTGCGCCTGCAGGTAGAGCGACATGGAGGGAAACGGGTAGACCGTGTAGACCATCACCAGCCCGCGACGCACGAGCTCCAGGCCGACATTCGTCCCTCCTACGAACAGCTCGGCCAACGTGCGGCCGTGGCTGTCCTGGGGCGGGTTGTTCAAGAGGACGCGCACGGGCTCGTCCTGCATGATCCGTTTCATCGCCTGCTCCGCCTGCTCGCCGAAGCGCGACGAGGCGTCCCGGGCGGGATGGTCCTCGAAGGACTTGATGCCGAGGATGCGGACGGCAACGGTCTGCTTCTGGTCGTTCGCGACGAGGATCGTGTCGCCGTCGACGACGCGCGCGAGCCGGACGATGTCGCCGGTTTCGACCTTGGCCTCGCTCCGCTGGACGGCACGGCGGCGCGACTCGGCGTTGACACCAAAGAACACCGACGCCCCCACCAGGAACGTCAAGAGCAGCCAGAAGATCTGCGTCCCCCGGTCCATCGGCGGGGGACCCTAACAGGGACCGCGGCCTGGAAACAAACCGGGCGGTGGGGGAGCGGGCGGGCATGACGGGAGACAATCGGGCACTTCGGCGATGCCGCGCCGCGGCGTGCGCGAGCTGAAATTCGTGATTAATTTACATAAGATGCGACAAGCCCTGCTGTTCACTTCCGCTCTGCTGCTGGCCTTCGGGCTGGCCGCATGCGGAGGAGCGGCGACGTCGCTGCCCGCACAGCCTCCGCCGCGGCCATCCCAGCCCCGGACGGAGGTGACGGCGCCCCAGCGGGAGCAAGCGCCCCGCCTGATCGCGCCGCCACCGGCCTACGGCAACAAGATCGTGATGGCGCGAGGCCCGGCTCCACAGTCCACCAACTGACAAGGGTAGCGAATCCCGACTCCGTCCTGCCCGGCGCTCCGGCAGCGCCGCGAGGAGGTGTCCGACCCTCGCGGCTTGCAGAGAAGCCTGTGCTGCAGTGCGTCGTCCGGCGGGGCGCGCCTTGGCGAATGGACGCAGCCTGGTTACGCTGCGGCCCTACCTGGAAACCCCGAGGTCCTCGATGACTTTCCGCGTCCTGAAGTCCGCGTCCTTCGTCTTCGTCTCTTCGCTGCTGGTCCTTTCCGCTTGCAGCAGCAGCAAGAAGAGCAACTCCGGGAGCGGCGGAACCGGCGGTGGCGGAACGGGAGGCACTGGCGGAGCCGGCGGCTCCGGCGGCGTCACGGTCCAGTGCCAGGAACCCGCCCAGGTCGATGTCACGGGCACCTGGGCCGCCAAGGTGCGCATGACGGTCAACCTGCAGGGGCAGCCGGGCGCCGCGGTTACTCTCTGTCCCACCACGCAGACGCAGGAAGCCCTGCTCTACATGTACCTGGATGTGCAGCAGAACCCCACCGACCCCAAGACGATCGACAGCATCACGCCACACGTCTGTTCGGTCACGCTGCCCGTGGTGACCGGCCAGGTCGGGGGGTGCGACACCTCGGCGCCGAACTTCGTGAGCACGCAACTGCAGGTCCTCGACCCGCTGAAGAAGGCTTTCCCGAAGATCCAGCTCGCGGGGGTCAACGGATCGCTCGATACCGACAAACCGGGCGCTGCCCTGACCGCCGGGAAGCTGTTGTTCGTCGCCGGCAGCTCGGTCCAGGGCTCGGCCATGCCCGGCTGGAACACCACCGACTCGAACTGCGACGCCGACGGGATCGGCAACACGAACCAGTGCGACACCAACTGCGTCAGCGACTGCAGCAAGACGGTGGACAACGACAACGACGGCTATCCGGGCATCACGCTCGGCGTCTGCGGCCTTTCGAACGACGACAAGCAGGCCAACGTGACCTGCAACATCCAGAATCCCGACCAGGGTGGCGCCACGATCCAGGGCAAAGCCTGGCTGGACCTGCAGATCGACCCCTCGCTGAACGGCACCGTGAAGAGCTCCTGCGAGATCACCGGCAACGTGAATGCCTCGATCCTCTACAACGTGCTGGGGGCGGACGTGTGGCTCTCGGGCGCCCCGCTGCGTGTGACGGCGGCGATCACCAGCCTGCCGACATTCCAGGTCGATCCGGCAAAGAGCGCCTACCGGATGCTCCGCGTCGACGGCAAGCACGGGGCGCCGGCGTGGAATCTGCCCTCCGACCCGGGCCAGGCCTGCCAGGCCGTTCTGCAGCACCAGAACGACTTCTAGAACCGGCAGGGCCAATTCCCGGCCGCCTTGGGGGGAATGCAACCCAACGTCAGCTTCTTTCGTGACGGGCGCCCCCGCGCCAGGCTTGATATACTGAGCTCCGACTTTGACCAACGCATCACCCGCCCCCTTCACCGAACACGGCGAAGTGCGCCCCGGCATGCACCTGGGGCGCTACGAGATCCTCCTGGGCGTCGCCCAGGGCGGCATGGCGCGGGTGTGGGCGGCGAAGCAGCACGGTCAGCGCGGGTTCAGCAAGACGGTCGCCATCAAGACCATCCTGCCGGCGCTGGCCAGCGACCCCGAGTTCGAGACCATGTTCCTCGACGAGGCGCGGGTCGCATCGGGTGTGCACCACCCGAACGTCTGCGAGATCTACGATCTCGGCGAAGAGAACGGCGTTCTGTACCTGGCGATGGAGTGGGTCAACGGCGACAGCCTGTCCCGCATCCTCAAGCCCGGCTCGGCAACGCCCGGCGGTCCGAAGGCGGCGATCAGGCTCAACGCGAGGGTCGCCGCGCGCGTCATCGCCGACGCCAGCGCGGGCATGCACGCCGCGCACGAGCTGTGCGACCAGGACGGCAACCGGCTCAACGTCGTGCACCGCGACGTGTCGCCGCAGAACATCCTCGTCTCGCTCGACGGCAACGTGAAGGTCACTGATTTCGGCGTGGCCAAGGCTCTGGGCATGTCACACCAGGCCACGATGGCCGGCCAGATCAAGGGCAAGGCCGCGTACATGGCGCCCGAACAGGCCGCCGGAGGGCGCATCGATCGGCGCAGCGACATCTTCGCGATGGGCATCGTGCTCTACGAGATCACGACCGGCGAGCGGCCGTTCAAGGGCGACAACCAGGTTGCGACGCTCAAGGCGCTGATGGAGGGTCATTTCGATCCGCCGAGCGCGCTGGTGCCGGGCTATCCGCGGGAGCTCGAAACGATCGTCATGCGCGCCCTGGCCATGGATCCGATGCA
This sequence comes from uncultured delta proteobacterium, assembly GCA_963826085.1. Taxonomy (GTDB): domain Bacteria; phylum Myxococcota_A; class Polyangia; order Polyangiales; family Polyangiaceae; genus CAWDXG01. The sequence continues at coordinate 1,106,856 of CAWGVN010000004.1, forward strand.
GCGCTTCCCGACCGCAGACCGCATGCGCGTCGCCCTGGAAGAGTGGCTGGCGCGTTCAGGTCCTGTGGTCACCCAGACCCAGGTCGGCGCGGTGGTGCGCGAGCGGTTGGGGCACGTCATCGACGAGCGACGGGGAAGAATCCGCCAGATGCTCCAGCGGAGCGGCACCGCCGGCGCCCGCCCGTCCACCACCGGCAGCTACAGCGCACCGGGCGAAGTCTCGAGCTCGAAGATCTCGCACCCCAGCCAGGCCAGCAATCCCAGCCAGACCAGCAACCCCAGCACCAGCGCAGTCAGCCACGTCAACTCGGCGCCCGGTCTGAGCGGAGTGGCAACGGGCACTCCGCCGCCTACGGCGCGCGCGCGGCGTGGCAACGCGAACACGGCGTTGCTTGGCGTGGGCATCGGGCTCGGCGCTTTCGTCGTGATCGCCGGTCTTGGATTCGGCGGCTGGGCGCTGCTCAAGTCACGTCACCCGGCAGCTGCCGCCCCTGGCGCTTCCGCCACGCCGAAAGCCGTAGCGTCGCAGAAAGCAGCGCCGCCCACGTCGGTGGGCACGCCGCCTCCAGCGCCGGCGGCAACCTCGACCATCATCCAGCTCCACAACGTCATTCCCAAATCTGGCGTGTCCTTCGCGCTGGATGGCAAGGCGCTGCCGTGGAGCAGGAAGCAGATCCCGAGACCTCCGCACGGCAAGGTGTCCCTGCTCAAGGTCCGGGCGGACGGCTACTACCAGGACATCCTGCGCATCGACGACAACACGCCCGACGTGCTGGACATCTATCTGAAGAAGATGTCCGCCGAAGAGCCCACGTCGAATGCCAAACCGACGGCGGCCGCCGCACCGCACTCGACCTGGCACCCGACAACCGCGGCCGCCAAGCCCAGCGGCACGACGACGCCGGAGAAGAAGAAGCCGGCGATCAAGCCGGATATCCCCGACAATCCGTTCTAGCCGGGCTCCGAGCCGCTCGCGATCGTGTAGCGGTTTATCGCCCGTTGAACTAGATTCGGAGAATGCTTCGTCGATTCCTCGCGCTGTGCGCGCTCGGCGTGGCCCTGTCGGCCGCCGGCAGGGCCCGGGCCGCCGACAACCAGGACAAGATGGCCGAGGCCCGCAAGCTGTACAGCGAGGCCAAGCAGGCTTTCAAAGACCACAAATACAGGGACGCCGCGCTCGGCTTCGAGGCAGCGAGCAAGCTCCACCCGGCAGGTGTCGCGCTGTACACGGCGGCGCAGGCCTGGGAGCTGGCCGGCGACCAGACGCGGGCAGCCGATGCGTACGCCCGTGCGCTGTCGACGCCGAAGCTGAGCGACAGCCAGACCGAGCGCGCGAAAAGCCGGCTCGACGCTCTGGAGAAGAACCTCGGGACCGTGACGATCAAGGGCCCCGCCACCACCACTGCGCAGCTCGAGGATCGCATCGAGCTTCCGCTTCCTGCAGTGCTGCACGGCACTCCCGGCGACCATACGCTGACGCTCAAGACGCAGGACGGGCTGAGCGAGCAGCGCAAGATCACGCTCGTGGCAGGGCAGCACAAGAGCGTCGACGCGGAAGCGAAGACGGAAGCTGCGCCCGATGAGACGCAGCCAACCGGGCCCACGGAAACGAAGAAGCCGGCGGCGCTCGCACCCCCCGCCAAGCATCCGGTCGAGGTGGAGAAGTCGGGCGGCTCGTCCACGCTCGAAACCGTCGGTTGGGTCGCAACGGGCGCGGGCCTCGCAGCCGTCGGCGGCGGCGTGATGCTCGGACTCTCGGCGAAGGACGCCGCCCACACCTACGACAGCACGCCGTCACAGGCGACCTACGACCACGCCATGGGGCTCGAGTCCAGGACGAACATCATGCTGATCGCCGGCGGCGCGGTGGCCGCGATAGGCGTCGGCCTGGTGATCTGGCAGAAGGTCAAGCGTCACGAGCACCCGGAAAAGAGCGCACAGATCGGCGTCACGGCGACCCCGAACGGCATCTGGGCCGAAGGGAGCTTCTGATGCGCGTCCGTACCATGGTCGGTTGGAGCGCGGCGCTCGGCGTCGCGGCGGCCTTCGCCGCCTGCAGCCTCCACCTCGACAAGAGCAAGATCGCCGGCAGGGACGGCGGACCGGACACCTCGTCGGGCGGCAGCGCCGGTAGCGGATCGGGAGGTACGAGCGGGTCCGGCGGCAGCGGCGGCGTCATGGAGGCGGGCTCCGAGTGCGACGCCAATGCGCAATGCAAGAGCGACGCCGCCTGCATCGAGGGCACCTGCAACAACGGCAACTGCGTGTACCAGCTCTGCCCGGTCACGCAGGCCTGTACCGCGAGCTCCTGCACGTCGGGGAGTTGCTCCTCGCCCCAGCCCTACGGCTTCGCCGCCGGCGTGATCAACGTCGGCCAGAACCTCGGCTGCGGGAACAGCGCAGAGCGCTGCATCGCCGCCATGGGCGACTACGTCTTCGTCGGCACGACCAGCGGATTGAAGGCCTGGCACGTCACCAACCCCAAGGCGCCGGTGGCCGTCCCGGTACCAGCCCCGTTCGCGACCAGCATCAGCCTCCTGGTCTCGAACGGCAAACGCGTGCTGGTCCTGGCCTCGCCGAGCGGCGGCACCCTGAACGCGGCCTGGATCGACCTGCCCACCGACCCGAACCCGACGCAGATCCCGACGAACAGCGCCGGGCTCCAGTTCTCCGACAGCTACAGCACGAGCTATCCCGCCGACGGCGACAACTTCTTCCTGGTCAAGAACGACCAGATCAACTTCTACCCGAGCGCGCGCCTCGAGCCGCCGCTCAAGGACAACGACACGGTCACGCTGTCCGCGTGCAGCGGCCTGCCGACCGGCGGCTATGTCGTCGGAGCCAGCGGCACGAGGCTGATCCAGTTCCGCGTCGACTCGAGCACCGGGCCGTTCAAGCCGATCTTCGGTTTCGAGAACGACGGCGGCAGCGCGACCTCGCAGTACGGCGGTGATGTGGATCTGAGCGGCGATACGGGCAACGTTCCCACCAGTGTCAGCGCGCATCTCTTCGAGAGCACGTACAACGGCGGTCTGCTCTGGGCGACCAACGAGATCGTGAACGTCGACGCGGGCATACAGGAAGCGGACGCCGTCGTCATGCGCTGGCCGCTCTTGAACGCTGCCGACACGACGTTCAACGGCAAGCGTTCGGTCATCATCGAGCAGTATCCGCTCTACAGCTACAACACGCTCTACGCAGGGCGGATGGCGGAAATCAATTCGACGACAGTCCTCGTCACCGCCGCCTTGTCCACCAACACGAGCCAGACGTCGGTTCGCGCGGTCAAACGCAACGGCGACACGCTCAGCGTGACGCCTGCGCCTCCGTCGCCGGGCTACCAGGTCCCGGTCAGCCCGGGCTCCATCGGCGTCGCCGCGGGGCGCACGTTCGGGTACGTGCTCGTGCCGAACCAGGCCGTCTCCGGAACGCCGGACACGAAGGCCTACATCTTCGACCCGAACTGCAAGTAGGCGGCGCCGTGCCTCGCTGTGCGGTGCCTACTGCACGACGATCGTCACGCGCACCCAGCTCGAGCCGCCGCGGTTGTCCTGCGCGACGGCCCAGATGTGCATGGGGCCCTTCTTCTTCGGGGCGCGGAAGGTAGTGCCGTAGTCGGTGTTCCAGCCCTTCGTGGCGTCGTTCACGAGCCGGACTTCCGACTTGAGCTTTCCGCCGTCGGCGAAGTAGCGGACCCACATCTGCTCGGTTAGCGAGCCTCCGGCAACCGGATCCTTCTCCTGGGATTTCGCCTGATCGATGATCGGCTTCACCGTGTACGCTGGACAACTGCTGTCACCGTCGCCGGGGCACGAGGGGATGCAGGGCACGGCGTCCTCGGTGGCGCTGCAATTGATCGTCGGCGGCGGAGCCGGGCTCGTGCAGTTCAGGTCCACGCCGGGCATCGGATTTACCGGGTCCGGATCGATGCAGGGGCCGCCCTGGTTCACCTGGGTCAGCTTTACGCCGTTGAAGCTGACGCCATCGATGACGGGATTGTTGTTGTCGTACTGGGCGTAGCTGTAGATGGCCGTATAGCCGGCGACGAAGTCATCAGAGCCCAGCTGCTTGCCGGTCTTCTTGTCGTAACAGGCCGTTGGAAACTCCTGCCCAGGTGGGGCCAGGCCGAGCCGGCCCCTGCACGCGGCGAAGAACACGTAGGACAGGCCGTACGGCGTCTGCGTCGGGTCCTTGAACGGCGTGTGGCTCTCGATGATCTTGTCCGGGATCTTGAAGCAGAAGCTGTTGCCGGAACCCTTCCGGAGAATCTGGTTGCAGGGGTTCCCCGAACCGCCCGCACCCGAGGACCCGCCGCTGCCCCCTGAGCCGCCGGCTCCGCCGGCACCTGTCGGCGTGAGCTCCTTGTAGCAGTTGTAATAGAGGTCGCCGTCCGGATTGTTGCAGCCCGAAAACCACGCCACGTCGAGCGGCGTCGCGCCGCCCCGCGGGTCGTCCCACAGCATCGTCAGATGCTCGATGGCGCCATCCTTGCCGTACGGTTCGCTCTTCTGCACGGCAAAGACCCGCAGACTCTGCACCTTGCTTTCCGGGTCGAACTGGGGCCCGCAGCCGCCCGCGAGAAGCGCGGCGGCAAGAGCCATGGCAAGGGTCCCGGTGCGCATCAGAATTCGCCTCTCAGACCGATGCTGGGGATGATCGGCAGCCCGGTCTGGTAGTTCGACTGACTGTAGTTGTAGTTGTAGGTGATCGCCTCGACGGCCGCATTGTTGTAGACGTTCTGCACGTCCAGGTATGCGGAAAGGCGCCAATCCTTGAACTGCCAGCGCTTGTCGACGCGCAGGTCGAGCTGGTGGAACAGCGGCAGGCGCTTGGTATACGGCTTGCCCTGGATCGGCACATAGGATCCGGCGTCAGCCGCGTAGATCGCGGGCAGACCCGGAGGCGGTACCACCGGAGTGACCAACGAGCCGGAGATGATACGGAAGCGCGCGCCGAACTCCCAGCCGCGCCCGAGGCGATAGCTGCCGAGCACGGTCAGGTTGTGAGTCTGGTCGTACTGGAACAGGTACTCGGGCAGGTCGGGGCCGTTCCTGCGAACGCTGCGCGACAGCGTGTACGCCAGCCAACCGAAGAAACGCTTGTCCGGCTTGTACTTGAGCAGAGTCTCGAGGCCGATCACGTAGCCGGTGCCGAGGTTGTTGTAACCGAAGCCCGACCCAGACGGCACGCGCTCCACGAGCCGGCTGAGGTCCTTGTAGAAGCCCTCCAGGCTGAGCTCGACCTGCTTGGTGAACTCCTGCTCCACGCCCAGGTCGTAGTGGATGGCGCGATTCGAGTAGAGACCGGGCGTGCCGAACACGGGGTTGGTCTCCTGGAACTGGGGCGGCTGCGCGAACAGGCCCACGCCGCCCTTCAGCGTGGTGCGCAGCCGCTTGTGCACGCCCTCGGCGGCTTCCTTCTCGTTGTCGTTCGGCGAGACGATGTCGTAGCGCGCGTTCACGCGTGGGCTGAAATCCATGTGCCCGGAGTCGCGTGCGTAGTCGAGGCGCGCGCCCGGCACGATGCGCAGGCGCCGCGTCGGCTGGAGCTCGCCCTCGAGGTACCAGGCCGGACGGAAGGCGGTGCCGCTTTCGGTGGTCTCGAGCGGCGGCCGGGTCGCGAAGGGGCCGGGGTCGGGCTCGCCGGGGCGCGGCGGCGGCGGCGCGCGCACGTACACCTTGTACGGCGCCATCAGGAAGTCCATGCCGACATCCAGCTTGACGCCCTTCGCCAGACGCCAGTCGAACTCGTTGCGCACGGCAACCGGGTAACTCGTCAGATTGAACTTCAGCGGGCCGACGGAGAAGTCGATGGCGTCCTTCCCCACCGAGAGCATCGAGTCGAGCTCGACATCGTGCGATAGCTGTCCCCTGTACAGCGCCTGGCCCCGATAGAAGGCGGTTCCGAAGGTCAGGTTGCCGCCGAAACCCGGATCCTCCGCCGCCGGATCCTTGATCAGGATCTCGAGTCGATCGTCCGATCCGAAGAACCTGAAGCTGACCTTCGAGTCGTGCGTGGGCTTGTTGTCGGCTATGAGCTGGTAGTCGTAGTAGACGGGAGCCGTCGTCACGCCCGCGCCGGACTGTTCCAGCACCGGCTTGATCCAGGCGTCGATCCAGCTCCGGCGCGCGGCCGCGGCAAAGCTCCAGCGCTTGAGCGGACCGATCGGTCCCTGGAGCAGCACGCGGCCGTCGATGAGGTCGACCTCCGCCATGCCGTGGTAGCAGCCGTCCTTGTTCAGCGGCTTGCCGTAGTCGCCTGTGCACTGCGTGTCCGGCGAGCGCAGCCCGGCGTCGACGATGCCGCCCATCACGCGGCCGTACCGCGCGCTGAAGTTGCCCGGGTAGAAGTCGATCTTGTCGAGCAGCTCGGTCGGCACGACGCTGCTCAGGCCGCCGAAGTGGTAGATGAGCGGCACGTTGCTGCCGTCGATGAAAGTGTCCGTATCCTGCGGCGCGGAACCGCGGACAATGAGCAGCCCGGCGAACCCGGGCGGGCGGGCCACGCCGGGCAGGCTCTGGATCGAGCGCAGGGCGTCGCCGCTGGTGCCGGGAATGCGGTTGATCTCGCGACGCTGGAGCGTGCGCCGGGTCACTTCGCGCGGCGGGCGCTCGCCCTGCACCGTCACTTCCAGCCCCTCGCTCTTCGGCGCCAGCCGGTAGGTCGCTTCCGTGGCTTCGCCCGCCGCGACCTGCTCTGTGTTCTCGACGCTGCTGAAGCCTTCGGCTTCGACCTTTACCTTGTAGCTTCCAGGCTTCTGCCCCTCGAGCTGCCAGTGGCCCTTGCCGTCGGTCGTCAGCTGCTCTTTCGTGCCGTCGGGAGACGTGACCGTGACCTGTGCGCCGACCAGCGGCGTCGTCGTACCACCGATCTGGATCGTGCCGCCGAGATTGCCGACTTTCGGCGGCGGTGGCTTGGGGGGTTGCTTCCCGGGCGGCGCGGGCTTCAGCGTGAAGGAGTACTTGTACTGGATCTGGACGGCTCTCGGCTGGCCGTCGACCGTCGCAGGCGTGAACTCGAACTTCATCGCCGCCGCCTGCGCGGCTTCGTCGAAACCGTGCCCCGCCGGCTCTACCACTTCCGCCTTCGTGACCTTGCCGCTGGCGTCGATGGTGAGCTTGAGCACCACATCGCCCTGGATGCCTGCCTTCTCCGCCTCGGGCGGATAGGCCGCGTGCTCGAAGTGCACGAGCTTCGGCATCACGATGACGTGCTTCTGCTGCGCCGGCTGCTGAGCGGGCTTGACCGCTGCCCCGGCCGCGCCACGCGGTACGGCGCCCGTACCCTGCTCTGCGCCGTCCGCCTGCGCGCGCGCAGCGCCGCACCAGAGAGAAGCGGAGCACAGCGCTGCCGCGGCCAGAGCCGGGTGTGCGAGCAGGCTGAAGCGTCTGGACATTCTCCCCGGCATCTCCGGGGAACACCGGGTAGCGCGGTGGGCGCGGGGTGACAAGCGGGCTTCCCGAAGTACTGGCAGCGAGCGCATCCGCAGGCAGAAATAGGCCCGATCGCCGCCTGCCCCGTTGATGAACGAGGACAGGCACGCTACTGACGCCGGGCGTGAAGATCGCCACCTGGAACGTCAACTCCATCCGAGCCCGGCACGAGCTGGTGCTCGACTGGCTCAGGCGCTGCGAGCCGGACGTCCTCTGCATGCAGGAGACGAAGGTGGTCGACGACGACTTCCCGACGGACGAGATGCAGCGGCTGGGCTACGCCGTGGCGATGGCCGGGCAGAAGACGTACAACGGCGTTGCGATCGCATCGCGCCGGCCGATGCAGCAAATCGCAATCGGCCTCCACGACGACGAACCAGAAGCGGACAAGCGACTCATCGCCGCGACCATCGATGGGTTACGCGTGATCAGCGCATACATCCCGAACGGCAAGTCGCCCACCCTACCGGCTTTCAAGCACAAGCTCCGTTGGCTCGCGCGGCTGCGCGAGACGCTGGAGCGCGGCCCCAGCGGCGACATCGTGCTGTGCGGCGACTTCAACGTCGCGATCGACGACCGCGACGTGTACGACCCGGAAGCGATGCGCGGACAGCTGCACTTCCATCCCGACGAGCATGAAGCGCTCGCACACCTGCTCGACATGGGGCTGGTCGACGCCTTCCGTCTGCATCACGAAGAGGGCGGCCTGTACAGCTGGTGGGACTACCGCGGCGGCGGATTCCGGAGAAACCAGGGTCTGCGCATCGACTATGTCTTCCTCGCCCGCGCGCTGGCCGACCGCTGTACGGCGGCGAGCATGGACGTCGAGGAGCGCCGCCGCGACAAACCGTCCGATCACATTCCGGTGGTAGTAGAACTCGACCACCCCTGACGGAAGGCGACCTGACCAAGGAATAATCCCAGCTCCGTCCGTGTAGCTGTGCCGCTCCGGAATCCGGAGCTACCCAGGCCGGCTCCCCCTTTGCACGCGCGGACATCCGACTTACCAGGGGTGCTCGGTCCGATATGGAGGGTCACTAGATGAAGACTGCGAAATACGTTCTCCCGTCGCTCGGCTCACTCGTGCTGCTCGTCGCTTGCGGCAAGCCCGCGCAGGCGCCCGAGCCGCCCGCGCCGAGCGCCGCACCCGAGACGCCGAGTGCCGCCCCCGCGGAATCCGCGCCCGAAGCCCCGGCTTCGGCGGCGCCAGCCGAGAGCGAGGGTGCCGAGACGCCGCCCGCGCCCAAGACAGTCACCGCAAAGATCGCCGGCGACAAGAAGTCGAAGCTCGATGGCACCATCACACTCACCGAAGACGACGACGGCGTGAAGGTCGAGGTCAGCGTGGAGAACGCGAAGCCCGGCGAGCATGCCGTGCACATCCACGAGAAGGCAGACTGCAGCGGCAAGGGCTTCAAGACCGCAGGCGGCCACTTCAACCCTGACAAGAATCCGCACGGCCTGCCCACTGCGGCCAAGCACCATCTGGGCGACCTCGGCAACATGAAGGTCGGCAAGGACGGCAAGGGCACGCTGGAGCTCGACGTGAAGGGCGCGAACCTCAAGGAAGGCGACGCGCACTCGTTCCTCGATCGCGCGATCATCGTCCACGCGAAGAAGGACACCGGCGCGCAGCCCGCGGGCAACGCCGGCGGACGGATCGGCTGCGGCGAGATCAAGGCCTCGTCGGAGTAGCAGCGGTCTGCCCGGTCAGGCCGGCAGCCCGTCGGCGCTGACCCAACCCAGCGCTCCGTCCAGCAACTCGGGCGGGTCGCCAAGGTCGCGCAGAACCCGCGCGGCCGCCACGGCGATCCGCCCGCGTTCCATCCAGGACTCGAGAGCGCCGTCGCGCGAAAGTGCGCGCTCGACCCTCGACAGAGCCGTCAGGTACACCAGCTCGCGCCCCAGCCCGCCGCCGCGATGCACGCGGCTGGTGATGCGCAGCGCTTCGTCGAGGCCTGTGCCCCTGTCGAGCAGCAGCCGCGCCGTCTCGACGTAGTCCGCGCCACGCCTGAGCGACAGCGCCGCCAGGTGCCGGCGCCCGAGCTCCGCGCGGCGCTCCGCGTCCATGCAGCCCGCGCGCTTCTCCAGCAGCAACGCGCGGCCTTCCTCGTCGTCCGAGCCGCCCGCCGTGCCGATGCGGAACAGGCCGAGCCGCTCGTGTCGCGCCGCCAGCCGCGGCAGAGCGTGGCCTTCGATCTCGTGAAGCACGATGCGCCGCACATCGAGCGCGCGACAGCGCGCCCCCGCCTTCACGAGGATCACGCCGTCGCCCGTCGCCGCGGCGCTCGGCAGATCGTCACTGAGCAGCACGCGGAACGGCAGACGCCGCTCGCCCACCGCGCGCCGCATCGCCGAGTACAGGCTGTCGGGGTCGCGCTCGTCATCGCTCTGTGTCGTCGGCGCCGATGTGCCGACGGGCCCCGCGCTCCATTCGAGCGCCCACTCTTCCGCCTGCCCGGCGTCGGGCCCGCTCCCGACCGGGAACCTGAGAGCAGCCAGCTCGCAGAACGACGCGTCTTCAAGCGCTCCCGCGACGGCCGCTTCCGTGTAGAGCTCGGCGGCACGCGCGGCATACAGACTGCCCCATGCGCCGGTCTGGCCGAGCTTGTCCACCATCGTCTCGAGCCCGGCACGCAGCGCGGCCAGGTCGGGCACGCTCGCGTACTGCCAGTCCGGTGCCGACGCCTGTCCGCGCTGCCACGCTGCCAGCACCTCGGCCTGCGCCCGGACGGCATTGAGCGGGCGGCAGCGCTCGAGCAGCGCGATGGCGCGCTCGGCACGACCCAGCAGCCGCTCTACGTCCCGGCGCCGCACGCTCATAGCTTGTTCGCCGCGATGTTCGCGAGCTCGCTGCGCTCGCCCTTGGCAAGCAGGATGTGCCCCACCAGCGACTCGCCGTGCAGCCGATCCGCCGTCACGGAAAGCCCGTTGGTCGCGCTGTCCACGTACGGATTGTCGATCTGGAATGGATCGCCTGTGAGGATGATCTTGGTGCCCTCCGCGCAGCGCGTGATGACCGTCTTCACCTCGTGAGGGGTGAGGTTCTGCGCTTCGTCCACGATCACATATTGCTGCGGCAGGCTACGCCCGCGGATGTAGGTGAGCGGCTCGACCTGCAGCTGCCCGCTGTCGAACAGCTCGTCGAAGCCGCCGCGCATGCCACGCCGCTTGCCGCCGCCGGCCACCAGCAGAAACTCGAGATTGTCGAAGATCGGCTGCATCCAGGGATTCAGCTTTTCCTCGATGTCGCCGGGCAGGTAGCCGAGGTCGCGCCCCATCGGCATCACCGGGCGGCTGACGAGCAGGCGCGCATACGCGCCCTCCTCGACGGTGCGCTTGAGCCCGGCTGCCAGGGCGAGCAGCGTCTTTCCGGTCCCGGCCTTTCCGACGAGCGTCACCAGCCGTACCGAGTCGTCGAGCAGCAGATCGAGCGCGAAGCTCTGCTCCTTGTTGCGCGGCCGGACGCCCATCACGCCCTCGCGCGGCGTGCGGAGCGCGCGGATCTCGCCCTTGTCGGCGTGGTAGCGACCGAGCGCCGTACGCGAGCGCGCCTCGCTGTCGTCCCGCAGCATCACGCTCACGTTCGCGTAGAGCTGTTCGCCCGCCGGCCGCGCCATCGCGCCGCGCTCGAGAAAGTCTTCCAGGTCCGCGGCGGAAACCGAGAGCTCCACCACGCCCGTGTTGAGGTGCTCGACGTCGACGGACTGGTTCTCGTACGCCTCGGTCGTGAGCCCCAGCGCATCGGCGCGGATGCGCAGGTTCACGTCCATCGTCACGAAGATGGTCGGCTTCTTTGGCGAGGCGTCCCGCAGGTCCAGCGCGGTCTGCATGATGGCGTGATCGCCCGACTCGGGATGCAGCGCGATCGCCAGATGTGGACGCTTCTCCGGCACGTGCACGCGCAGACTGCCGTCGTCGCCGATGCGCACGCCCTTCGCCAGCGACGCGCCGCGCTCGCGAAGCGCGTCCAGCAGCCGCGAGATGGTGCGTGCGTTGCGACCGCGCTCGGTGTTCTCGCGCTTGAAGGTGTCGATCTCCTCGATGACGTAGATCGGCAGGATGAGGTCGTTGTCCTCGAACTTGAAGATCGCGTACGGGTCGTGAAGCAGTACGTTGGTGTCGAGGACGTAGTTCTTCTTCATGTGCTTGCCTGGGACGCGCGTCCGACATACCCGGAGCGGGTCGCCCCCGATAGCCCTTGCCGTCGATCCCTGCAACGACGGAGACGACCCGAGCAAACCATGTGGCGAGCATCGCGCCCTGTGCCCGCTCCGGGGGTCGGGCGAACCCCGACTATATACAAGGAGTTAGGACGCCGCGCCCGCCGCGCTGCCGGCGCAGCTTGACCGGGCGGAGCGGGCCCGGGATGGTCTCCGGCCATGTCTCGCCCGCAGTCATCTTCCGTCATCGGCCTGCCCGCGATCACGCTCGCCGCGGTCACGCTAGTCGCCGCCTGCTCGGCTACCTCGCCGCCCAGCCAGTACCCGCCGCCCGGCCCGCGCGCCGGTCTGCCGTACATTCCCATGCCCGAGAAGAGCATCTTCGACGAGGTCTCCGGCGAGGCGTCCGGAGAGACGGGCGGCGGCGAGGGCGCCAAACCGTCCGGCATCTCCGGCGAGCTGCCCGCAAAGCCGCCCGTCGAGCTGTCGCGCAAGGCGAGCTGCACCGACAAGATCTGCACGCTCGGCGCGTGGCTGCCCGATCCGGCTTTCTCCAGAAGCATCGACGGCGGCAAGCCCGCGCCGACGGCGCTCTGGCTCGAAAGCATCAAGAAGGGCAGCACCGTGGTGCTGCCGCGAGAGACGCATCTCGACGTGCTCGCCGTGGATCTCGAGGGCCAGGTAGTCGCCAACAGCGACGACGGCAAGGAAGTGCGCAATCTCGACGTGTGGAGCGCGCTGCGCGTTCCCGGCGCCGGCTGTGCGCTGCGCGCGAAGAGCGACGCAAAGCTCGCGCTGGCGATCGCCACGGACGAGCCGACGCTCGACGCGGCGCTGGCCGCCGCCAAGGACAAGCCCTGGAAGGTCCGCTGGCGCAAGCGCCCGGGGAAGATCGAGTCCGTCGATCTAGCGAAAGCCAAGGATTTTTCCTGGGGCGGCGGCGCTTTCCACGTGCGCATGGGCTTCGGCGGCGCCGGTGGCAATGCCCTCCGTTCCGGCCTCGAGCTCTTGATGATGTCGCCCGACGCGTCCGTTCCCGGGCACGACCACGCCGACTCCTGGGAGACGCTCGCCGTTCTCACCGGCGACGCCAGCATGAAGCTCGACGGCAAGGACTACCCGGTCAAGCCCGGCGAGATCTTCCAGATCCCGAAGGGTGCGAAACACTCGGTCACGGGCCACGGCGCGACGTTCCTCGGCATCCAGCTCTACACGCCCTCGGGCCCCGAGCAGCGCTTCATCAAGCTCGCCGGCGGCAACAAGGCCAAGGCTGCTCCGGCGAAAAACAAGGAAGAGGCAAAGCCCGCTGCCAAGAAGCCAGCCGCGAAGCAGCCCGCCACCAAGCCTGCCGCAAAGAAGAAGTAGGCGGGGCGGGTCCTGGCAGCCGCTCGCGCTCCGGAGCGACGTCGCTACACCGCCGGCCGATGGCGACCCTGCCGCGGCGCGGCGCGTTCACTGTTTTCCAGCTGTTCGCGGAAAGCGCCCGGGAATGCCGCCCCGCCAAGCGCCGGAAGGGGGCGCTGGCAGGGAAACTAGGCTAGATTCGCCGCCATGCGCGGCGTGCGCTCGCTGTGGCTGCCCTTTGCGGCGGTGGCCTACGTCTGCTTTGCGGCGGCGAAGGCCAGCGGCGGTGATGTGCCGTGGCTCGCACTGGCACTCCTACCGCTGATGCTCGCGGAGGTCTGGCGGCGCACGGCCGCTCCGCCGCAGCAGGGCGAGGACCGAATCGAGAAGACCGCGCGCTCGGCGCTGCGCGCCTGCTTCTGGGGCGCGGCGATGTGGATCGCCGCGCGCACGGGCCCCGCAGGACATCCCGCATTCGATGCGGCGGCGAACCTGGGCGCCGGAGCGGCCATTGTTGCCGCGCTGGTCGCACTGTCGCGCATTCCAGGCCTCGGCGGTGTGATGACGCCGGCGCGCTCCGCGCGTTCGCTTGATGCCGCGGCCTTCGCCGGGTTCCTCTGGGGCATTGCCGTGGCGCTGCCGGCCACGCGCGTGATCCTGCCGGCCGAGCAGGTGCGGCTCGATCCGCTCGCCATCGACTACGCGACAACGAGCGCCGGCATCGGCAGCCTGCTCGTGCTGGTGGCGTCCACATGGCGCCTGCGCATCGTGCGGCGGCTGGAGATGGGCGTCGGAGATCGCGCCGCGGGTGCGCTGGCGCTCGCCATCACCGCGTTTACCGTCGCCGTGCCGGCTGCGCTGATGGATGTGGCGCCGCCCGATCGCGTGCTGCCCGTCGCGGTCATTCTGGCGTCCATCGCCTGCACCTGGACGGCCACCACGCGCGAGCCGACCACCGTGTCGAGCGCACTGCGCGGCATCCTCGCGATCATGATCCTGGGTGCGCCGACGACCCTGCTCGCCGGGCTCGTCGCGCGGCAAGCGCCGAACCACGCCGGCGCCATCGTGCTGGCCTCGAGCGCGGTGTCGATCGTGGTCGGCCTCGTCGCGCGCGCTGTGGCGCGGCCGCTCGGTCCGGAGCAGTCGCGCTGGCTGGATGCCATCGACGCGGCCAGCCGCGGCGCGCTGCAGCCGGAGCCCGATGCGGCCATTCGCGCCGCCCTCGTCGCGCTGGGCGAGACCAGCAACGCCCCGGGCGCGCGGCCCGAGCTGTGGCGCACCAGCCCGGAAGAGGTGCTGAGCGTCGATGTCGCGGGCTACCTGCACCTGGCAAAGGGCGGCGCTCCGGAGCGGCTGTACGAGATGGCGCGCGAGGAACCGGAGCGCACGCTGCGCGCCGAGGTGCTGGCCGCGCTCGAGGTGCGCCGCCCAGAGGTCCGGCCGCTGCTCGCGTGGTTCGACGCGCGGCGCGCTTTCTCCGCCACGGTGGTGCTCGACGAGGACGGACCGCTCGGCTTCATCCTGATGCCGCGCGGAAGCCGCACCACGCCCATGTCGCTGGAAGAAGCGCGAGCGATCCGCCTGCTCGCCGATCGTATCAGCGCGCTGCTCGCCGTCTCCTCGGCGTTGGCGCGCTCGCGCAAGCGCGAGCTCTCCGCCATCGCGCGCGCCGACGCCATCGACGACGAACGCGAGCGGCTCGAGCACATCATCCATCTGGAGTCCGGCCGCAACGAGTCGCTCGCCGAACAGGCCGCACGGAACGTGCGCGCGAGCGCCTACAGCCCCGCTGCGCGCCAGGCACTCGAACAGCTCGAGCGCCTGGGCCGCATGAACGCGTCGCCCGCACTGATCGCGCCGCCGGGCAGCGAGGCAGTGGGCTGGGCCGCGCTGGCGCATCTGGCCAGCCCGCGCCACGGCGGCCCGCTGGTCGTCGTCGATGGCGCGAACGGCGCCGAGCACGATCTCGCACTGTGGCAGGACGCCGAACGCTCGCCGCTCGCGCTGGCCGACGGCGGCACGCTGGTGGTGCTGCACGCGGCGCTCCTGCCGGCCGGGGTGCAGGAGCACATCGCGCACACGCTCTCGCGCCGCGCCAACGCGCCCGCGCGCTCCAGCGTGCTGCCCGCGGGCCTGGTCGTGACGCTCGCACGACCCGCGGAGGAGCTCACGGCCGACGGCGCACTGTCCCCTGCCCTCGCGCGCTGGGTCGGCGACGCGCACGTGCACCTGCCGCCGCTCGCCGATCGCCCCGAAGACCTGCGCTCGCTCGCGCTCACCGCCCTGGCGCGCACCGGCGCCCGCAGCGGCGGCGAGCCGCTCGGCATCGACAACGCGGCGCTGCGCCTGCTCATGGAGCACGGCTGGCCGGGCAACGAAGGCGAGCTCCGCGACGTGCTCACCCGCGCAGCCGCCGCCACCACCACGCGCGTTGTCACCCCCAGCGACCTCGCCGCCGCCGGCTTCCACCCCGACGTGGAGCCCACGGCCGCCTCTGCGACGCCGCTGCCGACGACGAACCGCCGGCGGCCGCGTCCGAGACGCATTCCGCGACGGCACTAGTTGTCGAGGAAGGGGCGGGCGCGAGAGCGGGAGCCGGGGGCGGGCGCGAGCCCACGGGATTTCCCCATGGACTCATGATAGACTTTCTGCTCGATGGCACGACGGTGGGGCAGCGCCGCTATCGCATTTGCAGTCGTTGTACTGACGGCCACGGCGTCGCTGGGCGCTGGGCCAGAACAGATGCCAGTGGCACGCAATCCCACCTGGATCGGGCACGGGAGCGCCGGCCTCGGCGCCTACTTCGGCCCGGACGGCGCAACCTACGGCTTCACCTTCGGGAGCGTGAGCGGCAGCTTCACCGATACGGGCACCGTCGCCGGCTTCGCGATCCCCGTCGGGCTCGCCGTCGGGCGGACGCTTTCGAGCCACTTCGTGCTCGGCGCGGGGACCTACTTCGCGGGTGTGCCGGTGCTCGAGCAGGATGCGCGCCCGAGGGTCGTGATGTCCGCGATGGCCGTGCTCGACTACTACTTCGGCAACATTGAAGGCGTACGGCTCCAGCTCGGTGCCGGCCCAGGCACGAGCGTCGAACAGAATCAAAGCACGCTCGCTCTCGCTCCCGCTGTCATGGCGGGCTTTGGCTACGAATGGCCGCTGTCGCCCGACCTGAACCTCGGCGTCACCGCGCGCGCCGTCGTGCTGATCGAGCAGAACCCGTCCACAGTGCCGGGCGCGCTAGCCACCATCGCCTGGCTCTAGCGTCGAGGGCGAGGTTTGTGACGGCCTTCCGGTCCATCACGCGGACCGAAAGGGCGCCACAGTGCAATGTGGGACACGAAGTGTCCATCTGGCGGACCGAAAGGGCGCCACACTTCGTGGGGACCCTCGCGGGCGCGGAGGCCGGAGGCCGAGCACCCGCTGGAGGGCCCCGGGCGCCTGCGCCCGGCGCGCGTGCACCGTGCCTCGACGGGGGAGCAGCCCTGCCGTCAGCCGAAGCCGCAGCCGAGGTTCGCCGGGACCGCGACGTCCATCAGCCTCGGGTTGGGCAGGTCCAGGTTGCCCATCAGCTCGATGTACTCGTCGACGCTGTGCACCTGCAGGCGGGGGTTGAAGGCGCGCTCCTCGGCGATCGTGCTCACCGTCCAGCCCTTGTAGTCGTGGGCGGGGTAGACGAACGTCTCGTCGGGCAGCTTCAGGAGCTTGTCGAACAGCGAGTGGTATTGATCGCGGGCGTTGCCGTTCTGGAAGTCCGTACGGCCTGTGCCACGGATGAGCAGCGTGTCGCCGGTGAACACGCGGTCGGGCAGCGCGAAGCTGTACGAGTCGTCGGTGTGACCGGGCGTGTAGAGCACCTTCAGCGAGAGGCCGTCGACGTCGATGTGCTCGCCATCGCTCACCTTGAGCGAGACGCACTCCGCGCGGCTCTCGCGTCCCATGATGGTGGTGCAGTCGGTCAGGTTCCTGAGCTCGCCCAGCCCTGTCACGTGGTCGGCGTGGATGTGCGTGTCCACGGCCTTGACCAGCTTGACGTCCAGCTCGCGGAGCAGTTGCAGATAGCGGTCCACGTGCTCGCGCACCGGGTCGATCAACAGCGCTTCGCCGCCCTTGCTCCCGGCGAGCAGGTACGTGTAGGTGCTGGTCTCTTTGTCGAAGAGCTGGCGGAAAATCATCTCGCGTATCCCTCCAACATAGTGTCGAGCACGCTTCGTGCCAGGTCCCGCGTCGCGCCCGGATGCACAAAATCGCCTGGATCGAGCTTACTGCACCGCGGCATTGTGGCAACACGCGACAGAACGTTGAAACCAGCGAGCGACAGCGAGCCCGCGCCGAGCGGAGCGAGCCCTGCGGCGGATTCCGATGAGGGTGGGATGTGAGCTAGTCGTCGCGCAGGGCCATGGCGCGGGCTCGCGACTCGATGCCGTCCGCGAACTCCAGGGCTACCGCGCGATCCTCGATGCGCTCGAGCTCCTGACCGGCGCGGCGAGCGACCGAGGCGGCGTGCGCCTTGTTCTCCTGCCAATCCACGACCCGGTAGGCGAGCGTAAGCCCCGGGTCGCTTGCCAGAAGGCCCATCGTCGCGCCCCGCCACACGAACGGCGGCTTCTTGCGATCGAGGGTCGCCAGATCCGTCAGCGGCGACGCGGCGAGCCAGTGCCCGAGCAGCTTGAGCC
Source organism: uncultured delta proteobacterium (assembly GCA_963826085.1). Taxonomy (GTDB): domain Bacteria; phylum Myxococcota_A; class Polyangia; order Polyangiales; family Polyangiaceae; genus CAWDXG01. The sequence continues at coordinate 1,124,469 of CAWGVN010000004.1, forward strand.
AGTCCTCGGCCCAGTCGGCATCGGCCGGAGCCATGTCGCCGAGCGCCACGCTTTCCTTCGACTCGTGCACGCGGCGTACCGTCGGCCAGGCCAGGAGCCTGCCGGGAGGCTCCGCCCCGTGGAAGTCCGCGCTGCCGACCCACCACGAGACGTGCGTGTCGACGCGGGACAGCTCGGCGACGCGCGAGAACGCAGCGTGGCGTCCGAGCGCGTCGCCTACCGTACGCGGAGCACCCGCCTTGCGGATGACCTGTCCGACCATCTTCAACAGGCGCTCCGGCCGAGCCCCGCCGAAAAGGCCGCCGAGATCGGGATTGGTCACCTGCAAGAGATCGTTCAGCGCGAATGCCAGCAGCCATTCGCCAGGCGTGGGATCCGCAACGCGATCGACGGCGCACAGCCGGCGCGCGGCCGTGAGGCGGGAGCGCTCCAGCTCGTGGCCGGCTTCGCCTCCGGCGACCAGCGCGTGTTCCGAAAGCTCGATGGCGCGTCGCGCACCGATCGGGGGAAGCGGCCTCAGCTCGCCTCCTTCAATCAGCGGCAGCAGGACCTGCTCGGCCAGCTCGTCCACGAGGACCTGGTCGTCGGGCGTCATGACGTGGGCTCCGCTTTGGAGAGCGGCCTGAAACCGAGCGGGTCGAGCCACACGGTGGGGATCTCCGCCGACAGCTGCGACTCGAACGAAGCGCTCGTGAGCGGCGCCCAGCGCTCGGCCTCCAGCAGCGCGGACTCGAGCGGCCAGAAGCCATCGCGCGGTACAGCCACCGGCGCTTCGCCGGGGCGCAGGAACAGGATGCGATCCCCGGGCGAGCCGAACGCGGCAAATAGCGTGTCCGGCCGCACGCGTGGCGCCACCTCGTAGCCGCTCGGAACGAAGATGGAAGGATGCTCGCGACGGAAGAACGTGCCGAGCGGCAGGACCTCCAGCCCCTGCTCGCGCATCAGGAATGCGCCAATCTGGGTGACGGCGATACGGATGCTGCGGATGGCGTCGGCGCCGAGTGCGTAGACCAGTCGCCTCAGGAGCGGCAGCTCGTCGCTTTCGATCAGCGAGGCCTGGACGCGCCCGGGCGGGCCGAACCCGGGCACCAGCCTGGGGCGCAGCCGGATCGCGGGAACGCTCGAGGCACCTGTACCCGGCCGGAGCAGGGCGAGATCCTCCGGCGCCTGCTCGGCGCGCCCCAGCGAGCGTACGTCGGCCAGGACCGGGAGCTTGTCGATCTCGAGCGGCGGCAGTCCTCTGCCGCGAAACAGCACGAGCCCCTCCTCGTCGAATACCGGACACGATCGGAGCGTGATCGGATGACGGAAGCCGCGCTCGATCGCCACGCCGGGCGACGCCGGCAGGAACGCCGTGATCCCGGGGGTTGCGGAGAGCGGGCCGCGCATGCGCTCCGGCAGCTTCTCCACCTGGAACAGGAAGCGCCTCAGCGGTGCGTCGTCGAAGCTCGTCTCCGGGGGCCATTCGACGACACCGACCCTGGCGGGCACGCGCGAGCGCGCCAGGTAGCCGAGCAGGCTCGGGCCCAGCCCCGGTTCGGAGAGCAGCCACACGGGCAGGTCCTCGACGATCGCTTCCGGGTCCGGATGCGGCGATAGGCGCCTGAGCAGATTGCCGAGCTCGATCTCCCGTTCGACCTCGTACACCTGCGAGAAGGTGGTGTGGTAGAGCGCGATCGCGGCGTCGGTGGGGATGATCTCGCTGGCGTCGTAGCCAAAGGGCGCGGCGGCGTCGCGGTACTGCACGTAGTGACGACTGGTCCCCGTGAACGTGAAGCCGCCGGTCAGGCGCGCTACCTCGGCGATCCGGTCCATGCGGTCGCTCGACCCGGCATCGAACGAGAGCGCGACCTCGCGGGCGCCAAGCTTGGAGCGGACCACTTCGATGCGGAGCGAGCGGGCAATACCATCCAGCGCCTGCTCGCCCGTGTACACGGCGAAGAAGGCGACCAGACGGTCGAGCGAGGGCAGGAGCACGAGGCCACGGGACCCGAGCGCTACTCCGCGTACGTCGAGCCCGACGCCGGGCACGCGGAGCCGGGTCTGGTGGACGGCAACGCGCTCGAGCATCGGCGCTAGCCTGCCTCCTCGACTCTGGTCATCGGGGCGGATCATAGCCCGGCGTGGCAGCCGCTCAAGCCGCGCGGCTCGCCGCCCGGATGCAGCGTGTTTCGCGGGCCCAGTGCCGGGAAACGGCTCGCGCCGCGTGCGCCTAGCCGCCGGCCGCCGCCGAGGCTAGTCTGCGCCTGAAGTGACGTCACCTGCTAGCGAAAGACGCCGCATGGGCGGCCGCTTCGTGGTCGAGCGCGAGGTGGGGCGCGGCGGCGCCGGCATCGTGTACCGCGCGTGGGATCTGGTGACGGAGCAGCAGGTCGCGCTCAAGGTGATGGCCGTGGAAGCGGGCGTGATTGCGCCGGAAGAAGAGGTGCGGCTGGGCCGGGAGGGCGAGCTGCTCGCGAACCTCGATCACCCTTTCATCGTCAAGACGGTTGCCTATGGCGTGTTCGAGGACACGGGCCTGCCATACGTCGCGATGGAATGGCTGGAGGGCGAAGATCTCGCCGCGCGCGAGAAGCGCGACCCGCTGAACCTCAAGCAGGCCGTCGAGCTGGCGATCCTGGTCGCAGAGGCGCTGGACGCCGCGCACGCGGCTGGCGTCATCCATCGCGACATCAAGCCCGGCAACATCTTCCTGTGCAAGGGACGCCACCCGCAGACCGAAGAGCTGGACGTGACGCCCAAGCTGGTGGATTTCGGCGTGGCGGCCGCCGGCGACATCCGCATCACGCGCACCGGCGACGTCGTCGGTACGCCAGCGTACATGGCGCCGGAACAGGCACGTGGCGACGCGCCGATCGACGCGCGCTGCGACATCTACTCGCTGGGCGCCACGCTGTTCGAGTTGATCGCAGGACGGCCGCCGCACGTCGGGCCGACCGCCATCGCCACGCTGGCACGTCTTGTGACCACGCCGCCGCCCCGGCTGCGCGAGCTCAGGCGCGACGTCCCTCCTCTGCTGGACAACTTCGTAGAACGCATGCTGCAGACGGATCCTGCAGCCCGTCCGGCTTCGGCAGCGGAGGTGGCCGCGACGCTGCGCGAGGCGGTGCGAGACGCGACGCGCGTCAGCTGGGTCGACGCCGGCGAGCCGACACTGTCGTCGCGGCTCGGCTCCAGCGCCTCGCGCCTGCTCACCTCCATCGTCGCGATCCGCTTCGCCAAGGGCTCGGCGCGCGAACGGGCGCTCCTGCACCTGCGCGAGCGCGGCGCGGACGCGGTGCCGCTCGGGCAAGACGCGATCGTCGCGCATCTGGGCGCGCGACGAGCCGTCGGCACCGAAGCCACCGCAGCGCTCGATCTGGGCCGGCGCCTGGCGCGAGCCGGCGCGCGCGTCGGCATCGCCAGCGGCCGCGCGCGCGTCAGCATGCTCGGCGACAGCGGCGAGATCTCGCCGGTGGGCGAGGTCGTGGACCGCGCCTCGGCGCTGGCCCGCGACGCCGAGCCCGGCATGGTGCTCGCCGACGTGACCACCAGCGAGCTCGGTCGCGGCCGCTACGAGTTCCGCGCGCGCGACGACGGCTCGGCCATCGTCGGCGAGCAGGTGCGCGGCGCGCGCGGGGAGCGCGCCGGCGGCGCGCCGTTCGTGGGCCGGGAACCGGAGCTGGCGCAGGTCCTGAGCGCGTTCGACCGCTCGCGCTCCGACCGCACGCCGATCCTGGTCAGCATCACCGGGCCGCCGGGCATCGGCAAGACGCGCCTGCGCCGCGAGGTGCTGGCACGCATCTCCGCGCAGGCCGAGGCCCCGCCGGTGATCCTGCAGCGCAGCGAGGCGTATGGACGCGGACACGCGCTGGGCGCCGCGGCCGACGTGCTGCGCGCGATCATCGGGTTGCCCAAGGGCACCACAGCTGCCGAAGCCGAGAGCGCCATCGTCGGCAGGCTGGGCCCGGCGACGCGCGACGAGCTGACGGCGCAGAGCCGCGAGCTGTTGAGCCGCCTGCTCGCGAACGAAGCGCTGCCGGAAGGGCTCGACCCGCGCGGTTCGCGCGACGCCCTGTGGCTGGCCATGACCGACCTGGTGCTGCAGGTGGTGGTGAACGAGCCGACGGTCATCATCATGGAGGATCTCCAGTGGGCCGACCCCGAGAGCATCGGCTGGATCGACCACATGCTCGGGCGCTCGTCGCACCAGCCGCTGCTGGTCCTGGCACTGATGCGACCGGAGTTCTGGGCGGACAACGCCGAGCGTTTCGCCGGCCGCGACCACGTGCGGCTGGAGCTGCGGCCCATCTCGCAGCGCGCGTCGCGGGCCATCGCACGATCGCTGCTCGGCGAAGCCGCGCCGGAGACGGTGATCGAACGCATCGCCGCGCAGGCCGCCGGTCTTCCGCTGTTCGCGGAGGAGCTGGCACGACTGAGCGCGGCGGGCCGCGACACCACGCACGCGCCCACCATCGAGGCCGCCATCCAGGTGAGCCTCGACTCGCTGGACGAGGAGTGCCGCGACGCGGTCGGGCGTCTGTCGGTCCTCGGCCTGAGCTGCTGGGACTCGGCGCTCGAGGCGCTCGGCTTGCCCCGTGCCGAGAGCGTGATGAAGGCGCTGGCCGCGGCGGAGGTGCTTGTCGAACAGAACGTGTCTCGCTTTGCCGGCACGCGCGAGTGGCTGTTCAAGCACGCGCTGGTGCGCGAAGTCGCGTACAGCTCGCTTGGCGAGCGCGAGCGCAAGGAGCTGCACGAGCTCGCGGCGGCGTGGCTAGCGTCGATGGGCGAGGATGCCGCGACCGTCGCCGGGCACTTCGATCTGGGCGGTCAATTCACAGCTGCCGCCGACCACTGGGCGCGCGCCGCACAGCGCGCTCTGGCCACCAACGCGCTGACGGATGCGCTCACGATGGCGGACAGGGCGCTGGCGTTTGCCGAGGACAAGCCCGCCGGCTTCCAGCGCGCGTCGTACCTGGACGAGGCATGGAGCCGGCTGGATCCACGCGCCAGCGAGCGCGAAACGGCCATCCGCGCCATGGAGGAGAACGTCCACGACGAGGCCAGCGCCGTCCGCGCGCGCGGAGCCCGGGCGCGTTACGACGACGCGCGCGGCACAGGCGATCGCCTCAGCGCGCGGCTGGCGCAGACGCGCGACGAGGCCCAGACGCTGGGGCTCCACGACGAGGAAGCCCGCTGCTCGGCCGTGCTGGCGTCGCGGCTGGCCTTCGCAGGGCGCTTCGCCGAAGCGGAAGCGGAAGCGGCGCGGCTGCTGGAGCTGGCCGACAAGCGCAACATCCGCGCGGCGGCCGTGGACGCCTGGCAGACGCTGGCCATCATCCGCCAGACGCGCGGCGCACTGAGCTCCGCGCTGGACGCCCGGCGCAACGCCGCCGCCGCCGCGCGCGAAGCCGGCTTGCGCGAGCGCGAAGCCATGCTCACCACGAACCTGGGCTTCGCGCTGACCACGATCGGCGCGCGCCAGGAAGCGCGCACCGCGCTCGACACCGGCCTCGCGCTGGCCGACGCCATCGGCAGCACGGGCGCCGTCCGCCACGCGCAGATGAACCTGCTCGGCTGGGCCGCCACCTTCGGCAACGACAAGCAGCTCGAAGGCAGCCTGGCCGAGACGCGCGCCGACGCCGACGCCTCGGCCAGCGGCGTGTGGGCGGCGCCGGACCGCTCGAACCTGGGCGTGCTGTTCTACCGCGGCTGGGAGCTGCTCCGCGCCAAGTCGGAGGCGTCTTCCCGCCGCGCCTGCTCGCTGCTCCGCATCTCCGCCGAGTCGTACCGCGCCACCGGCCACCGCGACGTGTTGCCCGTAGCGCTGGGTGTCTGGGCGCAGGCCGAGCAGCGCTGCGGCAACGCGCAGCGCGCCGCCGAGCTCGCGCATGAGGCAGCGGAGCTGCTGGCAGGCGGCGCGCCCAGCCTGCTCAACGAGTCGACGGTCTACCTCGCCCTGCACGATGCGCAGCTCGAGCTCGGCAATCTGGAAGCGGCGCGGAACGCGGTGGCCCGCGGCATTCCGCCCCTGCTCCGCCGCGTCCACGGCCTGGTCGGCACCCCGTACGCGCGTCTTTTCCTGACGGAATTGCCCCACAACGCCGGCCTGCTCGCCGCGGCGGAAGGTTACGGACTCGTCCCGGACGAGATCCATACGCAGCTCGAACGCAGCGGGCACTGAGCGCGCCACCGCGCCATGGCTTCGAGCATCCGACTCGAAATGTCCGTCGCGCGCGCATTTCGCTGCCCTTGCCCGGGCATCCGACTCGAAATGTCCGTCGCGCGCGCATTTCGCTGCCCTTGCCCGGGCATCCGACTCGAAATGTCCGTCGCGCGCGCATTTCGCTGCCCTTGCCCGGGCATCCGACTCGAAATGTCCGTCGCGCGCGCATTTCGCTGCCCTTGCCCGGGCATCCGAGAAATGTCCGTCTCGCGGGCACCGCGCAGCACGGCGCGATGGTGGCGTCGCGCACGCGCCCACGCGACGAGGCAACACGCTTCACGCACTTTCTGTCGGCCTCACCGACATCTTCCGCCTCAAGCCGCCGCTTCGCGCGCTTTCTGTCGGCCAGACCGACATCTCCGGCACCAAGCGACGCTTCACGCACTTTCTGTCGGCCTCACCGACATCTTCCGCCTCAAGCCGCCGCTTCGCGCACTTTCTGTCGGCCAGACCGACATCTCCGGCACCAAGCGACGCTTCACGCACTTTCTGTCGGCCTCACCGACATCTTCCGCCTCAAGCCGCCGCTTCGCGCACTTTCTGTCGGCCAGACCGACATCTCCGGCACCAAGCGACGCTTCACGCACTTTCTGTCGGCCTCACCGACATCTTCCGCCTCAAGCCGCCGCTTCGCGCACTTTCTGTCGGCCAGACCGACATCTCCGGCACCAAGCGACGCTTCACGCACTTTCTGTCGGCCTCACCGACATCTTCCGCCTCAAGCCGCGGCTTCGCGCGCTTTCTGTCGGCCAGACCGACATCTCCGGCACCAAGCCGCCGCTCCGGACACGTTCAGTCGGCCCTCGACTACGCCGACTACCCGAGTGCGCGCAGGCCCCAACCCAGGCGCACGATCCCGTAGACGATTGGCCCCCACGCGATGATGTAGACCCCGCCGTTCCACGCGAGCAGCCAGGTGCCGAGCCAGATGGCGCTCCCCGCAAGTATGGAGAAGATGCCGGTGGCGATGTCCAGTCGCGGATTGGTGCGGTGGTCGGCACCGTCGCGTTCGGCCGCTTCCTCTTCGGGACGTGCAGCGAGCCTGCCGGCCGCTTCTAGCTCCGCCGGAGACATGAACACTCCTCGCTGGTCGACAAGAGTCGCACCGCAGTCGCTGCAGGTCGTCGCATGATCCATGTACTCCATCTGCTTTCCCGTCATACGACCTGCACGGCAGTTGGAGTTCGGGCAATATCGCACCCGCAGATTGTCTCACGACCCGACTGCGGGCACTGATCTGCCAGACCGCGCCTGGGACGACTGCAACGCTGCACTCAGGCAGGGGTGGCACGCTGCCGGGTTTGACATTATAATGTTGCCATTGTGAAGTACCAGCGCACCCAGGTGTACCTCGATCCTCCCGATCACCGGGCGCTGGTGGCGGAGGCCGCACGGCGGGGCGTGTCGCTGGCGGCGCTCGTGCGCGAGATTGTCGCGGACTTCGTGGCGCGCGGGCGGCGTCACGCGCCAGAACGGACGTTCGACGCGATCGTCGGGATCGCGGACACCGACGCGCCGAGCGACATCGCGAAGCAGGGCGACGAATTCAGGAAGCAAGCGCTGGAACGGAGATACGAGCGCAAGGGCGGCAAACCGCTCCGGTTCGCCGACAGCACGCGAGCAAGATCGAAGAAGGAAAAGCGATCGTGAGCGTGTTTGTCGACACGGGCGTGCTGTTCGCGGCAGCCGTGAAGCGCGACCGCAGCCATGCACGCGCCACGCAGATTCTGGCGAGCATCGCCAGCGAGGCGCCGTTCACGACGGATCATGTCCTGGTCGAAACGTGGATGCTGATCGCGAGCCGCGCGAGCTGGGCCGCGGCCATGCGATTCTGGAACGCGCTCCCCGAAACGCCGCTGGTCATCGACGGTGTCACCCTGGCCGATCTCGAGCGAGCCAGGGCAATCGCGACGGAGTGGGCCGATCGCGAGCTCGACGTGGTGGACTGCACCAGCTTCGCGGTCATGGAGCGCCTCGGCTGCCGCCGCGCGGCAAGCTTCGACACCGACTTCGCCGTGTACCGTTTCGGAGCGGACCGGAGGCGCGCGTTCGAAATCGTTCGGTAGCCCGACGATCCCAACCCGCCGCGCAGCACGGTGTCGCACCGAATCGTCGGGGCGCGCCGGTTATCTGCCAGACTTTGTGGATCAATTCCTGGCAGATTCTCTGTCAGATTTTCTACCATATTTTCCACCATACCCGGCGCGTTGCCCTCGCGGTCGCTCCCCCGCGGGCCGAATCGCGCCGTCGCGGAGGACGCGAGCCCGGCCCGCGCCGGGCCCGCGCTGCCGCACCTCAGCCCGGACGCACCACGCAGACCAGAGTGCCGATCACGTGATCGAACTGCCGCACCAGCGCCGCGTCCAGCTCCGGCATGTAGCCGAGCGCCGCCGCCACCTCGAAGCACGCGAGCACCTCCCTGAGCGACCCGAGCGCCGTGTGGTAGCGCACCGCGCGGTTCTTCCCGCGGCTGTACGACCCTTCGCTGACATTCAACGGCGCGCTCGCCAGCGCCCGCCGACACTGCCGTGCAAGATCCGGATCCGAACGCTCCAACTGCCGCACCAGCGGCCGAAGCGAACGAACCAGGTCGAGCAGAACAGGATAGATACGCAACATGATGGTGACTCCTTGGCAAGCCCAAGCCCGCCAACCGAGCGAGGGCGAAGCCCCAAGCGCCGACGCGCGCAGGAGCTGTCCAGGCTGCGAGCGAAGCGAGCACCGCCCGCAGCCGCGCGCAGCACCCGAAGGGTGCGAGCACGGCGAGGACGGCCCCGGCCTGGACAGCTCCGAGCACGGCAGCATCCTGAAATAGCCACGAGCGGCCCTCGCCCTACGCGCGCGAGGCGAAGCCGACGCGCGCCCCGCCCTACGCCCTCGCCCTCCGCGCGCGAGGCGAAGCCGACGCGCGCAGGAGCTGTCCAGGCTGCGAGCGAATCGAGCACCGCCCGCAGCCGCGCGCAGCACCCGAAGGGTGCGAGCACGGCGAGGACGGCCCCGGCCTGGACAGCTCCGAGCACGGCGGCATCCTGAAATAGCCACGAGCGGCCCTCGCCCTACGCGCGCGAGGCGAAGCCGACGCGCGCCCTCGCCCTACGCCCTCGCCCTACGCGCGCGAGGCGAAGCCGACGCGCGCAGGAGCTGTCCAGGCTGCGAGCGAAGCGAGCACCGCCCGCAGCCGCGCGCAGCACCCGAAGGGTGCGAGCACGGCGAGGACGGCCCCGGCCTGGACAGCTCCTGCGCGCGGCGGCATCCTGAAATAGCCACGAGCGGCCCTCGCCCTACGCGCGCGAGGCGAAGCCGACGCCGACGCGCGCCCTCGCCCTACGCCCTCCCTCCGCGCGCGAGGCGAAGCGCGCCCCGCCCTACGCCCTCGCCCTCGCCCTCGCCCTCGCCCTCGCCCTCGCCCTCGCCCTCGCCCTCGCCCTCGCCCTCGCCCTCGCCCTCGCTCCCGCGAGGGGCCCCCGGCCGGCCGTGGAGCGGCCGGCCTTGGCGGGCCCGGCGCCGCGCGCAGCGACAGCGAGCACGGCGCCACCGGACCGCGCCGTACACCGCGGGGGGCACCCCAGGCTGCCGATCTAGCCCTTGAGCGCTTCCTTGATCCGTTCGCACGCCTCGGCGATGCGCGGCGGATCCTCGATCAGGGCGAAGCGGACGTAGCCTTCGCCGCCCGCGCCGAAGCCGGTGCCCGGGGCGACGCCGACGTGCGCGCGCTCGATGAGCCGCGTGGTCGCCTCCAGCGAGGACAGCGAACGCCACGCCTCGGGCAGCTTCGTCCACACGAACATCGTGCCCTGCGGCTCCTCCACGTCGCCCCAGCCGGTCTTGCGGAGGCCGTCGGCGAGCGCCTTGGCGCGGCCCTGGTACAGCGCGCGGATCTCCTCCACCAGCGAATCGCCGTGCTCGAGCGCCCATGCTGCGGCCTGCTGCAGCGGGATGAACGTGCCGTAGTCCATGTACGTCTTCATGTGGGAAAGCGCGCCGATCATCCGCGGATTTCCCACCATGTACGCGATGCGCCAGCCGGGCATGTTGTAGCTCTTCGACATCGAGAACACCTCGACGGCGAACTGCCGCACCTCTTCCGGATCGATGCCGCAGTCGAAGATGCTCGGCGCGTAGCGCGAGCTGAAATCGAGGTCCGCGTAGGCCAGATCGTGCAGAAGCAGCGCGCCCGAGCCCTGCACGACGCGCACCAGCTCCGCGAGCTCTTCCCGGCTGACCACGCGGCCCGTCGGATTCTGCGGGTAGTTGGCGATCACGAGCTTGGCGCGCCCGCCGGCGAGCCGGACGTGCTCGAGCGCGGTGTGCACCGCCTTGGCGGGCTCGGTGCGCGAGGTCGAGTCATAGCCCGCCACGTTGGCGCCGGCGATGAGCGGCGCGCCCTTGTGGATCGGGTAGCAGGGGTCGGGCACGACAGCCGTGTCGCCGCGATCGAGGATCGCGAGGCACAGGTGGCTGATGCCTTCCTTGGCGCCCATCGTGACGATCACGTCGCGGTCCGGATCGAAGCTCGCGTGATAGCGGCGCTGGTACCACTCGGTGATGGCGTGGCGCAGCCGCGGCAGGCCGCGGCCCGGGTGGTAGCGGTGGTTTTCGCCGATGTCGGCCGAGGCGTGCAGCTGCTGGACGATCTCGGGCGGCGTGGGCCGGTCGGGATTGCCGAGACCGAGATCGATGATGTCGGCGCCGGAAGCGCGGGTGCGCGCCTTCACGTCGTCGGTGACGAGGAAGGCGTAGGTGGGCAGGGCTTCAGCGCGCGGAAAGGACCACTCCGGGGTTTTCACCCGGGCGTGGTACCACGAATCCGGCGCCCGAAAAACGGTCTACCAGCGGCGGCTCTTGCCCGCGCGGTGCTCGGCGATGGTCGCCTGGTCCTGCTCCTTCTTGACCAGGACGCCGCCGAAAGGCAGCTCGCTTTTGATGCGATCCTCACCCACGCCGGCCTGCGTCAGGACGGCGATCCAGTCGATGAGCTCGCTGGTACTGGGGCGCTTGCGCACGCGCGGCACGCCGCGCACGTCGTAGAAGGCCGCGATGGCCTGGTCGACGATGCCGTCGTCCACCTCCGGGTGGTGCACCCGCACGATGCGTTTCATCAAGTCCGGCTCCGGGAAGTCGATGAAGTGGAACACGCAACGGCGCAGGAAAGCGTCCGGCAGCTCCTTCTCGTTGTTGCTGGTGATGATCACCACCGGGCGGTGCTGGGCGACGATCTCGTCGCCGGTCTCGTTGATCACGAAACGCATGCGGTCGAGCTCGTGAAGCAGGTCGTTCGGGAACTCCAGGTCCGCCTTGTCCACCTCGTCGATGAGCAGCACCACGCGCGCCGGTGAGCTCAGCGCCCGACCGAGCGCGCCCAGCTTGATGTAGCGGCGGATGTCCTTGACGCCCTCGGGGCCGGCATCGCCGAAACGCGCGTCGTACAGGCGCTGCACGGTGTCGTAGACGTACAGTCCGTCCTGGGCACGGGTGGTCGACTTGACGGGCCAGTGGATGAGATCGTGCTCCATCGCTTCCGCAACGGCGGCTGCGAGCAGCGTCTTGCCGGTGCCCGGTTCCCCCTTGACCAACAAGGGCCGCTCCAGCGCGACGGCCGCGTTGACCGCCGCCTCCAGGGCCGGGTCGGTGATGTAGCTGCGGGTACCTGTGAACTGTCGAAACGCCACGATATGCGGTTCCTAGCACGGTCCTACGGACCGACCCACCCCCGCCGTAGCCCTTCTCGAGGGGGCTCGCCGGCGGGGCCCCGTGGTATGACGCTGGCGGATGATCCGCTACGAAATCCGCGGCGCGAGCCTCGACGACGAGGAGCAGCTGCTCCGGCTCGCGCGCTTCCTCAACACGGTCAATCTGCCCGACGATCGCGGACACATCCAGCGCCTGCTCGAGCACGCATCCAGGAGCTTCAGCGGCGCGATCAAGGACATCCGGCACAGGAAGTACGTCTTCGTCTTGTGGGACCTCGAGCAGGAGGTCGCCGTGGGGACGTCGATGATCGTCGCGCAGCTCGGGCGCCGCGATGCGCCGTACATCTACTTCGACGTGATCCCGGAGGAGAAGTACTCGCGCACCCTCGACAGCTACTTCCACCACACGGTGCTGAGGCTCGGCTTCTCGTACAACGGTCCGACAGAGATCGGCGGGCTCATTGTCGATCCGGACTACCGCCGCGCTTCAGAAAAGCTCGGCCTTCTCATCTCCTACGTGCGCTTCCTGTACATCGCAGCGCACCCGGAGCTGTTCCAGAAGGAAGTGCTGGCGGAGCTGCTTCCGCCGCTCGAAAAGGACGGAACGAGCTATCTGTGGGAAGCGCTCGGACGCCATTTCACGGGTATGAGCTACGCCGAGGCCGACCGGCGCTCGAGCGAGGACAAGAGCTTCATCCGCGACCTTTTCCCCAGCGGGAACATCTACGCCAGCGTGCTCAGCCAGGAGGCGCAGGGCGTGATCGGCAAGGTCGGCGCCCAGACGCGCGGCGTGGAAAAGATGCTGCGCCGCGTCGGTTTCCGCTACGCCGAGCGCGTCGACCCGTTCGACGGCGGCCCGCACTTCGTCGCGCCCGTCGACGAGATCGCGCTGATCCAGAACACCCGCCGCGCAGAGCTCGCGGGCAAGCTCGATCCGTCCTGGGAGTCCACCAAAGCGATGGTCGCCCGTGAGTCGGCGGAGGCGCCCTGGCTGCGCGTGGTGCGCACCGAGGCCGCCTTTACCAAGAAGGGAAAGGCGCGGCTCGACGCCGACGCAATCGAGCACCTCGCCCTCTCGAAAGGCGACGAGATCGTCGTGCTGCCACTCAAGTAGCGCGCCCTCCTACTGGATCGGCGGCGGCGGCTTGGCGATGCCTTTGAGGTTCAACCCACCGGGGTACTGGTAGCTCGTGAACAGGCCGTAGCCGAGCACCTGAAGGCCGACGGGCTTGTCGGAGACGAGCACGTGTGCGCCGTTCGCGCCTCCGCCGAGGGTGACGCGCGCCACGCCGTAACCGGAGGAAGCCAGTGTCGAGGACCCGGGCGTGACCTTGCTGCCGTCGAGCGAAACACTGGCACCAACCGGCATCACGATGTCGGCGTAGTTCACGTCGTAGTCGGTCGGCGCGAGGAACACGTACTTGGTGCGGTACTGCTCCACGGAGAACGCCAGGCTCTGCGACGGATCACCCTTGCCCGTAAGCGGGGCCACCTGCTGACCGCCCAGCATGAAGAGACCGACTGCGAACTCGTGATTGCCCTTCACCTCGAAGTCGGCGCCAACTGGACCGAACAGTGCCACCTGGCCCGCATTGATCGTCGACGGCGCGCCCGATGGCTGACCCACCGGGTACGTAAGCGCCGTTCCGTCCACATTGCCGTAGATCCGCACCATCTGCCCGACGACCTTGCCTGCAGGACCCGTCGGCGCTTCGACGAAGTAGTGCTTGCCCAGTGTCTCGGCGGGGAAGACGCTCTCCTCGATGTGATCGCACGCCGCCACCGTGACCGGAATATCTATGCACGGGATGCCTGTGATCACCTGCACGGGCTTGTCGGCCTGGACCAGGCTGCCGCTGAGATCGCCGGCAGTGTCGCCCAGAACCTCGACCACCTCTCCCTTGCCGATCGGGAAGGTAGCGACGCCGCCACCGCTTGTCGCCTGCACGCCGGAGCCGGCCACGATCTGCCCGGTCCCGGCCACCTTGACCTTGACGGTGGTGCCGTCCTCGAGACCTGTCACCGCGAAGTAGGCGCCGATTTTGGCCTGCGTCCAGCTGTGCACGCCGGTGACGCGGTAGTTCCCCGTCGCCGCCGTGCTGGGCAGCAGCAACGACGCGTCGTTCGAGAAGGAGTAGCAGCCGACCGTTGTCCCGTTGTTCGAGCTGTTCGGATCGTTGCACTGGGTATCGCCGGGACAGCTCGACCAGTTCTTGCCCGAAGGGCCACCGGCGGGCTTGTACTCGAGCGCATTGAATTGGTAGACGGTCACCGGTACCGAGCTGGTCAGGTGGTACGCGCCGCCGGGTACGCGCAGGCTGCTCGACACCGGAGTCGCCGTGCCGCAGTTGTCGGTGTCCGGCCCCTTCAGCGCTTTGACCCAGGGCAGGTAGAACTTGTGCAGACCGTTCGGCTGCACCGTTCCGGTCGCCACCTGGCTGCCGTTGCGCTCGATGGTCACGTCCGCAGGCGTCGTTCCGGCGTTCGCCACGATCACGGCGTAATCGAAGATCGACCACACGTTGTTCGAGACCACCGTCGGCCAGAAGTCGCAGCCGATGTAGCTGTGCGAGTCCTTGGCCTGCTGGCAGGTGGTGGGATCGCCGACGAAGGTGGTCCCGCCGTCGGTACTGCCGCCGCCCCCGTCGATGTTGACGCCGCCGCCGGTCCCGCCGTTGTTGCCGAAGCCGCCGAAGTTGCCGCTGCCGCCGTTGCCGCCCGTGCCGCTGCCGCCCGTGCCGTTGATCTTGCTGCCGCCGCCGGAAGCCGAGCAGGCCGAGATCGTGCCGGCAATCGCCAGCGCCGTCAGTGAAAATGCCGTTCCGCCCCGAAGCCAAGTGCTCATACCGCTATTGTCCACCCTGGGCGCGGTACTTGACAACCTGCCACTCCTTCTACGCGGCGCGCGACGCCCGTCGAGGCGTCAACTCCGCCGGATCTACACGTCTGCCGCAGGCTGTGCGGTCCCGTCGGCCCCGGCTTCCGCCGCCGCGCCGCGCGCCTTGCTGCCCGTTCCCGCCTCGTCCCGGACCACGCGGCCGTCCAGCATCCGCACCACGCGCGGCATGCTCTCGGCGAAGGCGGGGTTGTGAGTCACGACGACGATCGTGGTCCCGTGCTCCTTGTTGATCTGGAAAAACAGCTCGTGGATGGCTTCGCTGGTGTGGGTGTCGAGGTTGCCCGTGGGCTCGTCGGCGAGCACCAGCTTCGGGTCGAGCGCCAGCGCGCGCGCGACGGCGACGCGTTGCTGTTCGCCGCCGGACAGCTCGCCGGGGCGGTGCGTCCCGCGCTCGGTCAAGCCGACCTCCTCGAGCAGCGCGCGCGCGCGCTTCTCCATTTCCTTCTTCGAGCGTCCCTGGATGAGCCCCGGCATCATCACGTTCTCCACCGCCGTGAACTCCGGAAGCAGGTGATGGAACTGGAACACGAAGCCGATCTCGCGATTGCGCACGGAGGCGAGCCGGGCGGACGACATCTTCGTGAGCTCCTCTCCGGCCAGGACGATGCGACCACTGGTCGGCAGATCCAGCGTGCCCATGCAGTGCAGCAGCGTGCTCTTGCCGGCGCCGGAGGGGCCGACGATCGACAGGATCTGCCCCGGGTAGATGCCCAGATCGATGCCCTTCAGCACTTCCAGCGTCCGCCCCATGTGCTGGAAGCTCTTGTGTAGGTCCTCGATGACGACGACTGGCTCGGTCACTGTTGCCTCTGTGCTCATTCGTAGCGGATGCCCTCGACCGGCCTGAGTCGGCTGGCGGCGAGAGCCGGGTAGATGGTCGCGAGGGTGGTGATGACGAGCGCGGCGATTGCGACCAGCGTGTAGTCCACGGCGTCCACGTTGATGGGCAGGCGATCCACGTAGTAAACGTCCGGGTCCAACCGCACGCCGAAATAGAGCAGCCCCAGCATCATCGCCAGGCCCGTCACCACCCCGAACACGGTGCCGATAGCTCCGATAATGACGCCCTCCGACATGAAGATGCGGAGGATGGAGCGATCGCTGGCGCCCACGGCTTTGAGGATCGCGATCTCCTTGCTCTTCTCCGTGACCATCAAGAGGAGCGTGCAGATGATGCAGAAGCTCGCCACCGCGATCGCGATCGACAGGATGATGAAGGTGGCGATCTTCTCGAGCTTGAGGGCGGAAAACAGGTTCTTGTTCAGCTCTTTCCAGTCCCGTACGCGCAGATCCTTGCGCGTGACGGCTTTTCGCACGAGCGGCCGGACGCTGCTCACCTCTTCGGCGTGGTCGATCTTGATGTCGATGCCGGTGATGTTGCTCTTCAGGTCGAGAAAGTCCTGCGCGGCGCTGAGCTTCATGTACACGAAGCTCGAGTCGTACTCGTACATGCCGCTATAGAAGATGGCGGCGACGCGGAAGCGCCGCGTGCGCGGCAGAACGCCCATCGGGCCGAGGTCGCCGAGCGGCGCCACCAGCGTCACTTCGTCGCCGATGTAGACATGCAGCGTCTTGGCGAGCTCGCGGCCGATCACGACGCCCGGGTACACGTCGGGCGGGCGGACCGCCTTCTTCACGTCCTTGTCGAGCGAGTCGTCGAGGAACGGATTCACGTCCGGACCCTTGAGGTACTTCTCGCCGCCAGGTCCGATGCCGATCACCGTGTCGGGCGGCAGGTTGGCCAGCGTGTCCGGGTCGTTGAGATAGCCGAACTTGCCGACGTCGATGTTCTTCAGGAGATCGATCACCGAGCCGATCGTCTTGGTGTCGACGCCGCGCACGATGGTACCCGCCGTGTTCGACGAGCTCGACGCCATGGCTTCGCCCTGCGCGATGGGCGTCGCTGCCACGACGTGCGGCACCTCGCGCACCTCGCCAAGTACGCGATGCCACTGGCCGAACCCACCAACCGTCTTGGCCTCGACCTTGATGTGGGCGTTGTTGCCGAGGATCTTGTGCTTCAGGTCTGCGCCGAAGCCGCCCATGATCGACACCACCGCGCACAGCGCAAACGAGCTCACCGCAACACCCGCGATGGACAGCACGGAGATGACCGTCAGAAAGCCGCTCTTGCTCGCGCGAACGTGACGCGCCGCAACGAACGACACGAAGCCGCGTCCCTCGATGCGGTCGAGCACCCACGGCATCGCCAGCGCGATGAAGCAGATGACGAAGAACGTCCCCGACACCGCCGCGCCGACCCGCACGAACTGGTGCCACAGCACGAAGTAGCTGCCCTGCGGCTGCGGGAGCTTCCACGCCCAGGCACTCAGCCCTGCAAAGCCGACCAGGAACAGCCCCGTCAGGCCCCAGAGCAGACTGCGGCGTCCGCTGCGCCCCAGGCGGCGCAGCCCGATCACGATCAGCCACACCACCAGCGCGATCCCGAGGATCACGACGGCGATGCGGCCGTAGAGCCCGAGCGCGAGCCAGCCCCGCGCGAAGAGACCGACCTTGGCGGCGTGGTGCGTCGGTGCGCTGGGCGCGGCCAGGATCATTTCGAAGGCGACTCCGGGCGGAGCAAGGGGAACGCGATCACGTCGCGGATCGAAGGCTGCGCGGCGAGCATCATGGTGAGCCGATCGACGCCGAGGCCGAAGCCCGCCGCGGGCGGCATGCCGTGCTCCAGCGCGCGGACGTAGTCCTCGTCGTAGTCCATCGTCTCCTCGTCGCCGCGCGCCTTCTTCTCGACCTGGGCACGGAAGCGCGAGGCCTGGTCGTCCGGGTCGTTCAGCTCGCTGAAGGCGTTGCAGAGCTCCCGGCCGTGGACAAACAGCTCGAAGCGGTCGGTGAGCGAGGGGTCGCTGTCCTTCTTGCGGGCGAGCGGCGACACGTCGGTGGGGTGATCGATGACGAACACGGGAATGCTCTTCGAACCATCGGCACTCCGGTAGTCTTCCGGCAGGAACGCCTCGGCCAGGTACTCGTAGGCCACGAACGTGCGTTCGCCGTCGCTGTCGCACACGCCGAGCCCCTTCCTCAGGTTCGCCCAGTCGATGGCGCGGGCGCGCTCGGATGCCTCGCGGTAGCGCGCAACCAGCTGGTCGCCGGCGCCGCGGTCGCCTTCCGCCTTCACGGCGAGGACGGCCAGTTGGTCGGGGAGGTCCGCGGGCAGGCCGGCGGTCTCCACGCCCCGGCGGATCGCCTCGGCCATGGGCACGCGGGCGAACGGCTCGGCGAAGGTAAAGGGCCGCTCGGCCCGCCAGCGCTCGTAGTGCTCCGACAGCCCGAGCTCCGACAGCCGCTCGCCGAGGAAGCCGTCGACGTGACGCAGCATCTGCTCCGTCATGTCCATCAGCGTCTCGTAGGTGGCGTAAGCCCGGTAGAACTCGAGCATCGTGAACTCCGGATTGTGCCGGGTGCTGATGCCCTCGTTGCGGTAGCAGCGACCGATCTCGTAGACCCGCTCGAAACCGCCGACGAGCAGACGCTTGAGATACAGCTCCGGCGCGATGCGCAGGAAGAGCTGCATATCGAGCGTATTGTGGTGCGTGACGAAGGGCTTCGCCGCTGCGCCGCCGACGAGCGTGTGCAGCGTGGGCGTCTCCACCTCGATAAAGCCCTGCCGGTCGAGGTAGTCGCGCAGGCCCTGGATGATGCAGGAGCGAGCGCGCAGCACCACGCCGACGTCCGGGTTGGCGACCATGTCGACGTAGCGGCGGCGATAGCGCGCGTCCACGTCGGTCAGGCCGTGCCACTTGTCCGGCAGCGGGCGGAGCGCCTTGGTCAGCAGCCGGAGCGACGTTGCCTGCACGCTCAGCTCGCCGGTTCGCGTCACCATCAGCGTGCCGCGCGCCTCGATGTGGTCGGCGATGTCGATGTCCTCGAGCGCGGCAAAGCCCTCGCCGAGCACGTCCTTCTTCGCGAAAATCTGCAGCTCGCCGCTCCCGTCGCGCAGCCTCAGGAACGACGCCTTGCCGAAGCCGCGCCGCGCGACCATGCGCCCCATCAGGTGGAAGGAGCGCTCGCCGGCGATGGAGGCGACGCGCTCCGGGTCGTAGCGCTGCTCCGATCGGGGCTCGAGCAGGGCGTCGGAGCACAACGCCCTGAGCTCCGCGACGAGCGTGCGATCTTCCGCTGCTTCGTCGTTGGCAAAGGGGCTCTCGCCGCGCTCGCGAACGCGCTCGGCCTTCTCGCGCCGCGCCTTTGCGAGGCCTTCCTCTCCGCCGATTTCCTGGCCCGAATCGCTCATCGTCGCCGCGCCGGTCTAGCGCGGCTCAAGGGGCGCGTCCACAGGGCCAGCCGTGCTAGAATCGGCGCGGAACCGCTCCTGGGAGGTGCCTCGATGCTGGCCCGTCCGCTTCGTTTTGTCCTCGGCGTCTCGATCGCCCTGGTGGCCGCCTGCTCTGCTACCGGCAGCAGCAACGACCATCCGGGCAGCGGAGGCAGCGGCGCCTCCGCGCAGGGCGGGAGCTCGAGCGGCGGCACGAGCGCGGGCGGCACGAGCGCGGGCGGCACCGCCGGTACCGGGGCTGGAGGAAGTGGCGCCGGCATGAACGTCGATGCCGGTCCGCCCGACAAGTGCGGCAACGGTCTGGACGACAACGGCAACGGCCTGGTGGACGAGGGCTGCCCTTGCAAGACGGGCCAGACGCAGAAGTGCTGGAGCGGTCCGGCGAGCGTGCGCAACGTCGGCGCGTGCAAGGACGGCGTGCAGGCGTGCCAGAGCTTCGGCGAGTTCATGTCGTGGGGTCAGTGCCTGGGCGAGGTGCTGCCGAGCACCGAGATCCCCGGCAACGGCATCGACGAGGACTGCAACGGCAGCGACCCGGGCGGCGCGTGCAAGCCCACCTCGAGCACCGAGGTCTGCGGCAGCGGCAAGGACGACGACTGCAACGGGCTGCAGGACTGCCAGGACCCGGCCTGCGCGTCCGTCTGCAACTGCTCGAAGGAAATCTGCAACGACGGCAAGGACAACGACTGCGACAAGCTGATCGACTGCAAGGACCCCGACTGCGCGACGGCGACGAACTGCCAGCCCAAGCCGGGCTGCACGCCGCAGTTCCCGTTCTTCCTCGAGGTGGCGTGCGGCGACGGCAAGGACAACGACTGCGACGGCAAGATCGACTGCGCGGACCCGGACTGCAAGCAGCCCGGCCAGTGCGGCTGCGCCGCGCGCGAGACGAACTGCCACGACGGCGTCAACGAGGACTGCGACAAGTACACCGACTGCGCCGACGAGGACTGCGAGCCCTGCCAGCCGGGCACAATGCGCTATTGCGATACGCCGACCCAGTGCAACTGGGGCAAGCAGAACTGCGGTCCCGACGGCCACTGGGGCGACTGCAACGAGACCACCGACATTCCCGCAAACTGCGGCGGCGTCGGCGCCGGCGGCTCCGGAACCGCGTACAGCAGGGACTGCTGCTTGCAGGCGGGCAAGTGCTGCCAGAACTACCCGACCGACCAATCCTCCGTCGGCAACTGTCCCGGAGTCACGAAGTGCCAGTAGATCGGGGAACGAGATCCGATCGGATGAGGGGGTTTGGGGTCGAGGGTTGTGATGGTCCGTCCGGCTAATCCAGAGAGTGGTCGGTAGAGCGCGACGTGAAGGATAGCCGCGGGCGACTGGCGCTCCTCGGAGCTCTCGCCGCTGTGGCGTGTGGCAAGGGCGCGCCACCGCCGGCCGCGCACGTTGTCGTCGCGCCGCGGTCGGTACCGGCGCCGGCGCCCTCGGACATCGGCAGCGACTGCGCGGACGTGGGCCAGGTGCGCGCGTGCTGGAACGACTCGACGAAAAGGGACTGCGCCGGCGGCGTGTGTCTGGTGCCGCGACCGCTGCCCGACGCGCCGCACGTCGGCCGCTGGCGCTGCTCGGGCACGGGCGACAAGCGCGTGTGCAGTGACAGCAGGCTCGACGCGAGCGCCTTCGAGTGCCACGGCGCGCTCTGCACGCAGCGCTTCGCGCACCTGCCGGACGACGGGCAGTGGGAGTGCGCCGCGTTCGACGGCGCGGTGCTCTGCCACCTGCTCGCGCCCGCCGCCGGCGTCGTCGCAGGTCCGCCCGACCCCGCGTTCATCTGCGGCACGCGCCGCGGGCACGGCGAGCGCGTGTGCGTGGATTTCTCACCCGACATGCCCGGACCCGGCGCGTGGCGCTGTCACTTCAAACATCTGGGCGGCGTGGTCGAGCGCCTGTGCGAACGCGGGGGGCACGCGCCGCTCGGCGACGCGTGCAGCGGCGGCTGCAAGAAGGGCGCGAGCTG
This sequence comes from uncultured delta proteobacterium, assembly GCA_963826085.1. Taxonomy (GTDB): domain Bacteria; phylum Myxococcota_A; class Polyangia; order Polyangiales; family Polyangiaceae; genus CAWDXG01. The sequence continues at coordinate 1,145,529 of CAWGVN010000004.1, forward strand.
CGTCGGCGGGCACTGTCTGCCGCTCCGGCCGCATCCGGACTGCTGGTTCGACAAGGACTGCGGCGCTGGCCAGAGGTGCGAGCTCGGCACCTGCCGGGGGGCGACGTGAAGCGCGCGCTGCTCTTGCTGCTGCTTTTCGCGGGCTGCCACGCGCCCGCCGACAAGCCGCCGACGCTCACGGTGCTGGTGAAGGCACCTGTGTCGGTCGCGCGAGAGCTCGGCCGGGCGAGCTGGTCGCCGCGCGCGCCCGTGCTGTCAGCCGAGCGCATCGGCACCACGCTCGCTCTCGTGCTCGACGCCCGCCGCGCGCCGCAGAGCCTGCACCTCGACGTCCCCGGAGCCTGTCCGCTCGACGTGCCGCTCGGCGGAAAGCCTGAAGTCAAAGCCAAGCTCGCCGCGTGGCTCGACCCCGGCGACGAGCAGAACGACGTCGGCTTCGACAAGGACGTAGAGCTCGAGCTCCGGCCCGGCTGCCGACAAGCGGTGGCGGGGCGCATCACCTGGAAGCAGATCGCAGGGCCGCACCTCTCCACGCGCACGCTGAAGAACGGCTTCGTGCTGCTGGCCCACACGCTGCCGCTGTCGAAGCTGCACCCTTCGCCGCTGCCCTGGGGCGTGGTGCCGTTCTCGCCGCGGACGCGCGGCGCGTACGCGTTCGAAGCGACGTGGAGCGACGGGCGCCGGAGCGAGAAACAGATCGTGCGCTTCGCCTCGGCGCCGCGCGCGCGCGGCGTCACCAGCGTCGCGACGGACCAGCGCGTCTATCTTGGCGGCGCGGGCTGGACGCTCGACGAGCGGCCCAGGGGCAGCCGCGCCGCGCTGTCGACCGACGCGGGGCTCGCGAGCTTTTTCGGCGACGAGCGCGGCGACTACGTCTTTCACGACGGCGACGGGCAGAAGCTCGTACTCCAGGTGGGCCGCTTCGACGTGACGCCGCTGGACTGCGGCCGCTCGCGCTGTCACGCGAAGCAGGGCGAGGGTGTGAAGACCAGCCCGATGACGAGCGTGCTGGAGCGCGATCTCGACGGCAAGGCGACCGGGCGCGTCGGTCCGTGCGTGCTCGCGTGCCACGCCGTGGGCGAGCCGGGCCAGCCGGACGGCGGCTTCGTCGCCGTCGCCAGGCAGCTCGGCTGGGTGTTTCCGGAAAAGCCCGCGCCCGGCACCTGGAACGGGCTGCCGCGCGCGCTAAGGCGCCTCGGCAGCGTGGGCTGCACGGGTTGCCACAGCGCCGGGGCCATTCCGAAGAGATCGATGCGCTGGGCGATCCTGCGCGCCGACGTGTGCGCCAACTGCCACGACGCGCCGCCGCGCTACGGCCATGTCGTCGCGTGGCGGCAGAGCCGCATGGCGCGGAGCGACGCCGATCCGCGCACGCGGAGCGGGCAGTGTGCAGAGTGCCACACCACCGCCGGCTTCCTCGGAGCGCACGGTCTTCGCGATTCGAAGTCGATGCCGCCCGCCAACGTGACGCTCGGCATCGCCTGCGCCGCGTGCCACGCGCCGCACGGCGCGCATGAAAAGACCGCGCTGCTCCGCAAGCTGCCGCTGCCCGCCGGCTTCGAACACGCGGCGGTGGGCGAGGCGAGCGTCTGCCTCGGCTGTCACGCTGCACGGAAGGGCGACAACCAGCCGGCCTCGAGCGCGGGCAATCTGGTGTTCGAGGTCGGGCCGGTCGCGGCGGGACCCAAGCCGATGCATGCGCTGGTCGGTGGCTGCATCGCCTGTCACAGCAGGACGCCCAAGGGCTCGAAGGAGCTCGGCACGGGCCACACCTTCCGCACGAGACCCGCGAGCTGCACGAGCTGTCACAAGGGCGGCGCGCCACCGATGCGCGACTTCAGGAAACGCGCCAGCGCGCTGCTCGTGAAGCTCGGTGCAGGTCGGAGCCCGGACAAGGGCCCGCTGCACGCCACCGACGAAACCACGCCGTCGGACCAGCAGCGCGCCCACGCCCTCGCCGCCGTCCGCCTGGTGCTCGAAGACCCCGCCGCCGGCGCGCACAATCCCGGCTACGCCAAGCGGCTGCTCGACTTCGCGGAGGCGCGGGCGAAACACTGAGTTTGGGCGCGCAGCGCGGACTCACGCCAGACTGACGTTGATCTGCTCGCGGATCCGGGCCACGAGGTCACGCGCAGCGGCGATCTCCTCGCGGGCTCCTTCGTTGTCGACGACGAACGAGGCCGCATAGTCCGCGGCTTCGCGGAACTTCTGCAGACGCGCCACCAGCCGCGACGCAGCGGGCTCGAAGCGGCCGGTCTTCACGAAGTGCACGTTGAACAGATGTTGCACGCCCTCGTGGCTGCGCGGAGCGAGATCCTCCGCGTAGAGTAGGCCGCGAATTGCGTGGAAGGCAGCGAAATAGGCGCGAGTCAGCGCCACGCGGGGCAGCGCCGCCGAGAGCAGGTGCTCGGCGGCGCGCAGCTCCTCGTCCGCGATCCCGAGCTCGATGTCGGCAGCCTCGGCGCGGCCCTCGCCGGTCACAGCCGGATCCCCTCGCGCTCGATCTCCACGACAAGGGGGCGCTGCTGAGCGTGCCAGCGTTCCCACGTGCTGCGGTCGAAGACGGTCGGACGGAGGAGCAGATCGTGCGACAGTCCGATGTCCGCTGCCAGATCGATCACAGCGACGTGATCCTTCCACTCGACGTGGTCGAGGACGACGAGCACGTCCACGTCCGACGCGGCGTCGGCCTCGCCGCGGGCGCACGAGCCGAACAGCTTGAGCTCGACGACCGCGTCGCCGTAGCGCGCGACGACCCCCGCCCGGAGCTCCTCCAGAGCCTGTCGGACGCGCGCGGGTTGTCGTTCGAGCAACACGCCCAGAACGTACCACCGACGGCGACGCGCCGCAGCCTCCACGCCACAAGGGGGCGGCGCAGGCGAAGTCGCAGCGAGGACGCGCCAGAAGCTAGCTACACGTCCAGCGGTAGTCCTGGCTGCCCTGGTTGACGCACTTGCAGGCGGCGCTGCCGTAGTTGCAGGTCACGAGCTTCAGGTTGGGCGAACAGCTCGTCTGCGCCGGCGGCTGGGTCGCCGGACAGCTCACCTGGGTGCAGCTGTACTTGCCGTGAACGCACACACACCCCATGCCCGTGCTCGCGGACGTCCGATACGTACAGTACCCGTCCGCGCCCAGACAGCACTTGCCGCCGGGACGCGGCGAGGAGGGACAGCGTGCACACGCCGACGAGCTGCATCCCGTGGGGCAGAGCAGCCCGACGGCGAGCACGAGCGCGAGCGCGCGGAACCAGAACGACATCAACCCGTTGGAGCGCGACATGCCGCGCATGCTAGAACGGCGGCGCCGGAGCCCAACACATCATTTCGCCGTTCGAACCCGGACACGCCGTCCAATCAGCCGGCGCGATCCGGGACGCGATCCCCTGTACGCCGCCACTCTTGGTGAGAGGGACGCCGAGTACCGAAGCACCGGCGGCGACTGTGCGTCCGGCCCCAGGCGGCGCCACGTCGCCGGCCAGGAATGCCGTGAGCGCGGGAACGGCGCCCCCGTTGGAGAGGGGCGCCTCGAGCTTGTAGTCGAAGCCGTTGACAATGGCCGAATCGGGCTGCGTTACACAGCCATTCCGGTCGATGCAGCCCTGGAGTGAAGCTCCCGAGGCGTCCACGCTGAAACCGTCACCCACAAGCGTCGCGAGCCGCGCGGGCTCGCTGAGGAGCACGTTCACATAGTCGTCGGGCTTCCCGGCAGCCGAGGTTCTCTCCACGCGGATGATGTGAGGAGCGCTGCCTGTGAACAGGAACGCTCGCTCCGCGCCGGTCCGGATGTTCGCGGATGCGGTTCCAGTCGCATCCCCGACAACGATGTCCTGTGGGTCGTCCGCGCCGCCCGGCGGAGGAGCAATATCCAGCGCGTACCACCTGTCGGGCGATAGCGGAGTGACCGGCGACAGCCTGATGTAGTGTGTGAACTCCCCACCCTTGGCCGGATCCACCTGCACCTGCGCGCTAGTCGATGCCCCCTGGGCATCCACAAAGCTTGCGCGTGCCGCAAGGCGCTTGCCAGCATCGCTCGCTCTCTCGTCCGTACCGTTCTGCACGCCGAACACGATGACCGGAGCCACGTCGACGTTGGTACTGCCCGATGGCGGAGACACCAGCCCGACGCGGACTCTCTGGTCCCAACCTCCGCCGCTCTTTGCGACGGTTGGACTCCCCGCTCCGGGAGGATTGTTTGTCGAGCAGTGGACACAGGCAACCCCGAGAATCCCAGCCAAGACCAGCTCCGAGCAACGCGCCATGGCAGCACCTCTCTTCCTACATGAAGTTGACGTTGACCTTGGATGCCAAGGCGGCATTGTTGAACTCATCCGTCGGATCAGGCGTGTTGTTGGGACTCTGGTCGTACCTCTCGCCCCAAGCGATAGACGGCGTTACCGCGACCTCGTCCCAGTCCGAAACGGGTGGCTGAAAAACGCTGTCGCAGTAGTACGTGTCGTATACATGACCGTCGTAGCAGTTGCCACGGCTCGAGAACGCCCGGGTGAGACTGTTATTCATGACGGAATGTCCACTGGCCGTGACCGTCTGCTCACCGGCCGGATTCCCCTCGTACCTGTCCCCAAGATAGTAGCATGAGTGACCCAGCTCGTGCATGAGCGTCCGACTGTTGCGGAACCAGTTGGAGTTCCTCCAGTCGCCCGACCCCATGTGGATCCCTCCCGTCGTGCTGTACGTACTGCAGTTTCCGTCGAAGCTCATGCTCCACAGCCCCGCGCCAGTTCCGTTGTTCTGAGTGTCGAGGAACACGTTGCAGGAACTCGGCAGCGACCCAGAGTACACATTCCACGTACCGATCCAGTCGTTCCCGGCTGTCGCGGTGAGCAACCGCGCAGAGGTGGCCCGGAGCGTGGTGGCGAGGTTGGTCTTGTCGGTGGCTGTGAGGCTGTTGAACGAGCAAACGGTCACGCCCATGTAGTTCCGCATCACATTGGCGTGAAGCGCGACATGGCCAGCCCCATAATATGAATGGACCCCGACATAGACGCTGCGGTCGCTCCCGGAAACCGGGATGATTACTGCTTCGTTGGGATCGAAGGTGGACGACACGTACTCCGATCCGTAGTTCGGCGTAGAACTGGTGGTGCTAGCGGCGAGGTCGAAGTCGGCTCCCGCCGTACCGTTCTCCTCGTCCATGGTGATGACCATCGCCGTGCCCGCAGGCTGATTGACGTTCACGTACACCGTGTCGCCCGTCCCGAGCAGGATGAAGTCGGTGCGTTCGTTGATGCCGATGGGGTATCCGTTCAAAGCGGTCGTCGTCTGCCCGCTGAACTTGCAGTACACTTCGAGTTGGCCGAAGGACGCGGGCCGCCATGCGTAGACCGAATTGTCCGTGTGGTAGGTGAAGTACTCATACGTCTCGCCGTACGTGTACATCGGCGTCCAGTAGTCGCCGCTCCACTGGAGCGTGTCGGAATCGTTCAAGTCGCCGCTATAGACAATTGGTGAGCCGAAGCCATGGTTGTTGTCATAGATGTGGATCCAGTCGTATCCCGACTCGAGGTGGAAGTAATTGTAGTAGGGAAATATCTGCGCGACGTTCGAGTTCGAGAGGATGTCAATCTGCGTGGGATTCGTTCGATTGTTGTAGTAGTAGAAGTCATACGTCCCCCCGGGAGGATTGACAGGCTTCTTGTCGTACACCTTCGCGCCGATGTTGACTGGGACGTCTGGCCCACCGGGCGCAAGAGAGGGACACGTGAGCTGCTGCCAGGCATCCGCTGACCCTGACACGCCGGTTATTGCGCATGCGCAGAGCGCCCCGAGCAGGGACGGCAGCGTTCGGCTGCGAGTTTTTCGGACCGACAGGAGACCCACGGCCCGTCTCGCCCATCTCCACGCCATGTTGATGCTCTCCCTCGCGGGTACTGGTGAAACGTGGCCCAACACACGTTGAGTACGATATCCACGATACTCCATGCACTTGACGGACGTCATGTGTAGTCTCCGTGAGTGCGCACGCGGCGAAAGCAAGGGATCCCGAGCAGTTACGACTTCGAAGTGTCCAGTCGCAAACCGCACTCGCCCAGCGTCTCGATCAGATCCTTGGCGTCGACACCCAGGGCCTTCCGCAGCTGACAGAGGTGATGCCTCAACGCGTCGCCAGGAGCAGCTGGCGGGTTGGGGCCCCACATTTCCCAGACGATCGTTTCGCGCCTCACGGCATGTCCGTCTCGACGGTACAGCGCGTGGAGCAGCTTCCACTGGAGGTCTGTCAGCTTGACCGTACGCGCGAACACCATCGCCTCTGGCGCATCGGGCGAAACCCACAACGCCGCGCCAGGCTGGCCATCCGGTTCGGCATCGCCTGCGCTGCCCGACGCTGCCGTCCTGCGCGCAAGCGCGACGATCCGTTCCAGCAACACCGTGGCGTCGGCGGGCTTCCTCAGATAGTCGTCGAAGCCGGCCGCCAAAGCGTCGCATTCGTCCTCGGCCAGCATGAAGCGGCCGGTCAGCATCATCAATCCGCCGGAATATCCGCATCTGCGGAGCTCACGTCCCAATGCGAGCCCGTCCATGTCGCCGAGCCCACGGTCGAGGATCACGACATGGAACCTGCGCTCGCGCACACTCTTCAATGCGGCCCCGCCACTCCGGCAATCATCCACGTGGATCGCCGGCACACCGCGGGCCACACGGACCGCGCGTCGCAACATCCGCGCCTCCGATGCCTCGTCATCGACGAGCAGCACGCGGATCACGGCGCGCCTCCTATTGCCTGCCTGCCTGCCTGCCTGCCTGCCTGCCTGCGAGATGCATGCCCCAGCTCCTGTCGAAGGTAGTATCACACACGGGGCCGCGGCTTGCCGCAACGGCGTCGAAGTGCCAGCATGAATGCATGCCATCGCGCGTCAAGACCGTGGGGCACCGGATCCCGCCCGCCGGGGGCCTTCCCGCCGCCGCACCGCTGCTCGAGCTCGTCGTGCAGCTGCGGGGCGACAAGCCGTTCATTCCCAGGGGCGTTCACCGCTTCAGGTCGTTCGAGGAGAGTCAAGCTTGGTCGATCGAGATGATGGCCCGCCGCTCGAATCCCGTCCGCCCACCCTCGAAGATCTCGTCGCGCTCTGCCGCCGGCTGAACGACGAGCAGGCGCGATACGTCGTCGTCGGCGGGATGGCGATCATCCAGGCCGGTTTCGTGCGGGCCACGGAGGATGTGGATCTCCTCATCGACGCATCCCAGGATAACGTCGCGCGGGTCCGCCGCGCATTGATGACGTTGCCAGACGCGGCAGTCCGCAACGTCGCGGACGACGACGTGGAAAACTACACCGTCGTGCGGGTCGCGGACGAAATCGTCATCGATCTGATGAAGCAGGCGTGTGGCATCGACTACGACGAGGCGAGCAACGACGTGAACATCGTCGAGATCCAGGGCGTCGCGATCCCGTTCGCACAACCCGCGCTCCTCTGGAGGATGAAGGAAACGGTTCGTGACAAGGATCGACTGGATCGCTTGTTCCTGGCGAAGCTCCTCGGACGCGAAGAACACGAGTAGCGCCCTATCCGAGCTTGTCGAGGATCTCCGCCGGCTCGGGAAAGCGATGCTCGCTGCCCTTGGAAAAGATCACGTCGCCGTCGACAACCACGTCGAACTGACCGACGCGCCCCGGCGTGAGCTGCGTGTCCACGCCCTTTGCCTTCTTGATTTCCGCCGCGAGACCCGCGGCGCGTGGGCGATAGTTTCAAGCCTGGCAGTAGAAGATCTCGATCTTCATGCCCCTAGCCTGCCACATCCGATACGGAACGCGAAGCGCGCCTACGCCTGCGTCTGCGCGCCCGGCGGCGCTTCCTTGCCGGCGTGCTTGTCCGCGTTCTGCATCAGATAGGCCTCGATGAAGCCGTCGAGGTCGCCGTCCAGCACTGCGTCCACCGCGCCCGTCTCGTGCTCCGTCCGGAGGTCCTTCACCATCTGGTACGGCTGCAGCACGTAGCTGCGGATCTGGTTTCCCCAGGCGATCTGCCCCTTGGCCGACTCGTACTGCTGCTGGGCCTGCTCGCGCTTTTCCAGCTCGATCTCGTACAGCTTTGCCTTGAGCATCTTGATCGCCATCGCGCGGTTCTGGTGCTGGCTGCGCTCGGCGCGGCACACCACCACAATGCCCGTCGGCAGGTGCTTCATGCGCACGGCCGTCTCGACCTTGTTCACGTTCTGGCCGCCCTTGCCGCCCGCGCGCATGGTCGTCACGTCGAGGTCACTGTCCTTCACCTCGATGTCGATCTCGTCCTCGATGTCCGGCGTCACTTCCACCGCCGCAAAGCTCGTCTGCCGTCGCGCGTTGGAATCGAACGGACTGATGCGCACCAGCCGGTGGACGCCCATCTCGGGCCTGAGGTAGCCGTACGCGCTCTCGCCCGTGACCGTGAACGACACACCGTCGATGCCCGCCTCGTCGCCCGCCTGGTAGTCGATGATCTCCGTCTTGTAGCCGCGCCGCTCGCACCAGCGCAGGTACATCCGGAGCAGCATCTCCGCCCAGTCCTTGGCCTCGGTGCCCCCCGTGCCCGGGTGGATGCTCACGATGGCGTTGGCGTGGTCGACCGGCCCCGAAAGCATGCGCGCCAGCTCCGCCTTGCGCACCCGCGTCTCGATCTCCGGAACCTGCGCCTCGATGTCCGAGACGACGCTCTCGTCGTTCTCCGCCGCGCCGAGCTCGAAGAGCTCGATGGCGTCGTCGACGTCCTTCTCCAGCGACTCGGCCAGCTCCAGCTTGGCAGCGACTGCCGCGCGCTTCCGGGTTACCGCCTGCGCCTTGTCCTGGTCGTTCCAGAAATCCGGAGCGGCCGAAAGCGAATCGAGCTCTTCGAGGTCCCGCTTCAGCTGGGGGACGTCAAAGAGACCCCCTTAGCGCATCGACGCGCCGTTTGAGGTCCGACAGCGAGTTACGAGTCTCCGCGAGCATGGCCCCGGGCATCTAGCCCACGGCGCGCCGCTCCGCCAGCCCTTTTGATAGCCGGAGAGCACAAGACCGGCACGGGACTTGCTGGACGCTGCGCTCATGTCACTTGGCCTGCTTTCGCGTGCCGTCCTGTGCCAACTGCTGTCCTTCCCTGTCATCGCGATCACCCTTGCCGGCTGCGGCGGCGTCACGATGTCCTCGCCCGGCAAGTCGAACCCGGACTCGGGCGCGCCGGACGCGGCGACCACCTGCCCCAGCATCGCCGATATCAACAGCGGCGCCGCGCTGGGCAAGGCGTGCGCGGCGGAGGGAGCCTACTGCACCGACCAGGCCTGCGATCCCTGCGTCCAGAATTGCCCCGCCGTCAGCTGCACCAACGGCGTCTGGACGAAGGCGATCAACACGGCCCTGTGTACAGGCGATGCTTCGACGCAGTGCCCCACCATCGACGGATCCGGCTTCGACCAGAGCTGCCAGTCGGACTCCGACTGCGTCGCCGTCACGTCCGGCACCTTCTGTGCCGGAGCGCCGCAGTGCCTGTGCGGCCGGGACGCCATCAACGTGAAGGACCAGAGCAACTACGAGCAGCAGCTCTCGTCGCTCGAAGCCCAGAACCCTCCCGGCCCCGGTGGCTGCAACTGTCCCTTCATGGGCTATCCGCGCTGCATCGCTGACCACTGCGCCATCTGTGGCGGCGCAGCCCCGGCCTGCCCCGACGGCGGCTGAAGGAAGCTGGCCGCCGCGCACTGCGCCGCGGAAGCCGCTGGATTGGCTGCGCCCCGCCGCGAAAGCACTCGACCCCCAGGCAACCTTCGGCCCTTCTGCCCTTCGTGTAGATCCCCACTCCGATCGACTTCACTTCGCCGGACGGGTCCGTTTCGAGAACCACCCGCCCGTCAGCACGTCGAGCGTCGCTTCGGCTTCGATAGCGTCGATCTCGGCGAGGGTGCGCTCGTTGGGCAGGAGAGAGGTATCGGCGGCTTTCACCAGCGCGCGCTGCCAGGCGAACAGCGCCGCGAGCACGTGCTCCACCAGCTCCAGCCGGGCCTTGTCGCGGCGCTGGCGCAGCCGCTCCACGGCCAGCTCCTCGTCGGCGAAGACGAGGCGGTCGAGCTTCCACGTCAAGCGCGCCTCGAACCACAGCGTCGAGCCGCCGGCCTGCGTGTAGCGGTAGGGATCGGAGCTCGTCGGCGTGAGCCGCAGCGACTCGTCGTTGCTGCGCGCCGCCTTGAGCCGCACCTCGGGCAGCGTCGCCGACCAGCGGGCGCGGCTCGACATGGACGAGAGCCGGCGTCGGGCAGCGGGATAGCCGTGCGCGCGCAGCGCGGCACGGACGGCGGCCCGCGCCAGCGCGGGGCGCAGCACTAGCTTCACCTCGCCCCCCGTCGCGCCGTGGTCCTGCGCGTCGTCGTCCGACGCGCCGCGATCGCGCGAGTCATCGTCCGACGCGCCGCCTTCGGCCAGCGCGGCTGGCGGCGGGGAACCCGGAACGCGCGGCGCCTTCGCCGGAGCGAAGAAGCGATCGAGCGGGACGGAGAGCGAGAGCATGCCCAGCGCCTCGCGCCGCCCGTGAGAGCGCCTGACCAGCGCAGCGCTGAGCGAGATGCGGAAGCTTCCGCGCGAGGGCGCCGCGAGCGCGGCGGGAGCACCGAGCAACAGCACGGCGACGAGAGGGATGAAGAGGAACCTGTGCCCGGCGACCATGCAGCGCCGGTCGGGCGGAGAGCCCGGCCGGTTTCGTGAAAACGGCAGGCGCGGACCGCGCTATCTCCTCGCGGTCCGGTAGCGCTCCAGGGCGCGAAGCTCGGGCGGGCTGAGCGACGGCTCTCTGCCGTTGCCACCTGGCGGGGACAGCTCCGAGCCCACCGCGAACGGCATGAAGCCCGCGGCAGAACGCCAGCCGAGCGCTGCGCGCACCAGCGCCTTGTCGTCCGCCGGGACGCGCCGGCTTCCGCTCGGCAGCTCGATGTCGAGCTCACGCTCGGTCTTCTGGGCGCCGTCCCAGCTCGGCCGCACCTCGAGCAGACGGATCACCGCGCGGCCGTCGGCGTGCTGCTTGCGCGCCCGACCGAGCGAGCGGTCGCTCACCTCCCAGTAGAGGTACACGCGACCGGGCGCTTCGGCGATGGTGACCACCACGTCCGCCGCGAGCAGGACGCGCGACTCGGTCTGTGCGGGCGGCGCGGGGATCGTCGACACGCTGCTCGGCAGCACGGGCGCCATCGCCGGCCGGGCGGAGCTTTCCTGCATCACGCCCCGGACGACCGGTCCAGCAGGCTCGCCTCCAGCCGCAGGCTCGGCGCGCTCTCCGGCGGCGGGCTCGGCTTCGGCGACGGGCTCGTCTTCGGCGGCGGGCTCGAGCTCTTCAGGCGCGACCTCGGGCGGCGGGGCAACTGCGGGACCCGACGGGGCGGCGCGCTCCACTTCGGCCGTCAATCGATCGCGCAGCTCACGAGCGGCTTCATGTTCGGGCTCGCGCGCCAGCACCTCGTCGAGGATCTTCAGAGCGCGCTGGGAGTGCCCTTGCGCCACGTAGATTTCCGCGAGCGTCACGGTCGCCACGGGCGTCTGCGTCGTATACAGGTCGCCAAGGAGCGGCTCGCCGCGGATCAACTTCGCGGCGTCCGGCATGTGCAGCCCCTGCTCGATCATGCTGGCCAGCAGGTCGCGCGCCACGCCGAGCCAGCCACGCGCCGCACGCCGCTTGCGCTCGTCGGTCTCGCTGAGCCGCACGATCTCGTCCTTCAGCTCCACGCGCGTGAGCAGCTCCGGACGCCGCACGCCCGCCTTCCGCGCCCGCTCGATCAATTGATCGCGCGGCACCCCCTCCAACGTCCGTGGATCGATCTGCACGCCCCCACTCTACTCCCCCCAGGCGCGGGCGGAACCCCGACGTTTCGCGTCGCGCGGCTAGTACCAGGCACCCTGCGCGGCCGGGTCCTGAGCGCTGGCTTCGAGGATGGGGCGGGCGGCGGCGATGTCGCGGGCGATCTGCGCTTTCAGCTGGTCAAGCCCATCGAAGCGGACCTCGCCGCGGAGGCGTTCGAGCAGGTGGACCCGCAGCCGCTGATCGTACAGGTCCGCGTCGAAATCGAGCAGATGGGCCTCGATGGACAGTCGGCTGCCGTCGACCGTGGGGCGCTTGCCGATGTTGGCCACGCCGCCGGCCAACGCCCTGGCGCCGCTCTCCTCGATGCGGTCGACGGCGCAGACGTAGACGCCGTTCGGCGGCAGCGCCTCCCGAACCTGGTCGAGGTTGGCGGTGGGTACGCCGATGGTGCGGCCGCGCCGGTCGCCGGCCACCACGACGCCGGAAATCGAGTGCGGCCGGCCGAGCAGACCCGCCGCGCCGCGCATGTCGCCTGTGGCGACGAGCTCCCGCACGCGCGTGGACGAATAGACGCCCCTCTCGTCGCCGATCAGTGGCTCCGCACCCGCTTCGAACCCGAGCTCGCGTCCCAGCTCGACTAGCGTGGCCAGATCGCCGGCCCGGTCGTGGCCGAAACGGAAGTTGTCGCCCACGATGACGACGCGCGCGCCGAGCTCGGCGACGAGCAGCCCCTCGGCGAACTGCCGCGGGGTCATCTTCGACAGCTCGAGCGTGAAGGGCTCTACGACCACGCGCAGCGCCGGGTCGAGACGCGTGATGAGCTCGACCTTGCGGTCGATGGCGGTGAGCATGGGCGCGCGCCGACCGCGCCCCAGCACCTCCGAGGGATGCGGGTGGAAGGTCAACACCAGCGGCGCGAACCCGCGCTCTGCAGCACGTTCCACGCCCGAGCGGATGACCGCCTGATGACCCAGGTGCACACCGTCGAAATTGCCGATGGCGACGAGAGTGGGCTCGGCTTTGAATGCGCGGGCGCCGTCGACGCGTCGTGATTGCACGGCCGGGCGCTCTTACTACGAGATGGCTCACGATGCACGCCTGGCGCTTGCGGGGAGAGCATGCGCCGCCTACGTTCTCGTCCCACGCGGCCCAGCCGGCGCCGCACTCCAGCAATGACTCCGGAACAGGCCCTGGCAGAAGCGAAGGAAGGCAAGCTGCGCCCCGTCTATCTGATCGCGGGCGAGGAGCAGCACCGCCAGACCGAAGTCGTGCGCGCTCTGGAGCAGGCCGCGCTCGCCGGCGGCACGCCCGGGTTGAACGAGGATCGCTTGATCGCCGGCGAGGTGTCGGTGGACGAGGCACTTTCGGCGTGCCGCACGCTGCCCATGTTTGCCAAGACGCGACTAGTCGTCGTCCGCTCGGTCGAGCGATGGGAACCCCGCGGCAAGGGGCAGAGCGCCGAGGCGCTCGACAAGCTCGCCGCGTACGCCGCGGATCCGTCGCCCTCGACAGTGCTCCTGCTGGTTGCGGGCAAGCTGGACGCGCGCCGCAAGCTCGTCACCACCGCGAAGAAGGCCGGGTTCCTCGTGAGCTGCGAGCCGCTGTCGCCGCGGGCGCTGCCGGGATGGGTGGCGGACGCCGCACGCGCACAGGGCAACACGCTCGCGCCAGGTGTGGCGGAGCTGATCGCGGAGCTCGCCGGCCCTGAGCTCTCGGCGGTGTCGGACGCGCTCGAACGCGTCTGCCTGTACGTGGGCGCCGGCGCGGAGGTGACGGAAGATGCCGTCGCCGAGTGCATCGTGCGACTCAGGCCGGCAACGGTGTGGGAGCTGGTCGGCGCCGTCGGGCGGCGCGATATCGGTGCCGCACTGGCGGCGCTCGACTCGGTCTACGACCCGCACGACCGCGGGCTGAGGCTGGTCGGCGTGCTGGCGTGGTCGACGCGGCAGCTGCTCAAGTTCGAAGCGGCGACGCGCGACGGACTGCCGCCGCCCGAGGCCGCCAAGCGCGCCGGCGCGCCGCCGTTCAAGGCGCGGGAGCTCGCCGAGCAGGTCAAGCGCGTTCCGCGACGGGATCTCGAACGCTGGCTCGAGACGCTGGCGGGCGCGGACTTCGCGCTGAAGGGCGGCTCGCGCCGGCCACCGAAAGCGGTGCTGGAGCACGCCATCCTGGCGCTCTGCCAGGCCGGCAGCGCAAAGCGAAAGCGACCGGCCCCCGGGCCTGCCTCACGGCCTGGCGCTTGACCCCAGCAGGCGGCCGCACCATCTTGTTGACCGATGTATGCGGGGGCGTGAGCCGGAAAATCCCAGATATCCTGGCTAGTGCCGGCTCCTCGCGTGACATGGAAAAGACTGCACCGACCCGCCTCCCCCACCTGGAACCTTTGGCCCAGGCGCCCATCCCGACACGCCACGGCGTGTTCGAGATGCACGTGTTCCGCTGGGACGACCCCACGGCCCATCCCGGCCTGAGCAACGAGCACCTCGCGCTGGTGATGGGCGACGTGCGCGGCCGCAGGAACGTGCCGGTGCGCGTGCACTCGGAGTGCCTGACGAGCGAGGTGTTCGGATCGCTCAAGTGCGACTGCAAGGAACAGCTGGAGCGCGCGCAGGCGGAAATCGCCAAACGCGGCTACGGCGTGATCCTTTACCTGCGCCAGGAAGGCCGCGGCATCGGGCTGGCGAACAAGATCCGCGCGTACGCGCTGCAGGCGCTGGGCGCGGACACGGTAGAAGCGAACGAGCTGCTGCATCTTCCCGTCGACGCGCGGCAGTACGACGTGGCCGCCGCGATGCTCGGCGAGCTCGGCGTGGAATCGATCGAGCTGATGACCAACAACCCGGAGAAGATCGACCAGCTCCGGGCGCTCGGCGTCACGGTGGAAAAGCGCATTCCGGTGCTGGTCGCGGCCAACGCTTTCTCGGCGCCGTACCTCGAGGTCAAGCGCCGCCGCATGCACCACGAGCTGCCGAGCCAGCCGGGGCACAAGAAGCCGGCGGTCGGCACCGAGGCCAGCGAACCCACTGAGGACCGGACGGGCACCCGCTGATCGGGATCGTGCGCCGCGGGCGTCACTCGCCGCGTGGACACGCCCCGCAGCATCCCTCACCCGCTGTCCGCTCTATGCGGAGCTCGCAACGCAGCCGTCAACTCCTCGAGACCGTGCGCGCTCTCCACGAGCTCGCGGAAGCGACGCACGAAGCGGGCGGCTGGCGCGCCGTCGACGATGTCATGATCGACGCTTAGCGTCGCGCCGAGGATCTCGCGCGCCTCGACGCGGCCATCGATGACGGCGGGCTTTCCGGAGATGCCGCCGAGCAGTAGCGCCGTGGTGTGCAGCGGAACAATGCCGATGGCGAATCCGGCACCAGTTCCGAACATGCCGACCGCGCTGACGAGCGTGGTGCCCGAAGTGCGCTTCATCAAAGCAGGCGCCCGCTTCAGCATCCCGAAGAAGCCGCGGCGAGCGGAGCCGGGGATGAAGGGCGAAACGCGCATCAACCATCCAGAGCGCTGCTCGCTCTTTCCCGGCATCGACTGCACGTTACGGATCTCCTCGTGGATCTCGCGCAGGGACTTCTTGTTGGTGGCGCGGATCACGTGGGGGATAGCCACGCCATCGCGTTCCGATTCGATGAGCGTGGCGGTGTCCACGTCGTCGAACAACACAAGCCGTCCCCGCCAGTCGCGGTACGCGTGCAGGCGCTTGTTGTCGACAACGGCGACACCCAGGCAATGGACCATGAAAGCCGTGAACGACAGCGACTCGCCCGTGGCCGCCGTGTGTTCGCGGATCAGCCGTCGCGGGTGCGTCACGTCGAGCTCGAGCAGCGCGTGCACCATATGGCGCTTCACACCGACGCTCAGCGCGTCGACGATGTTCTGCCGCTCACGCGGGAAGGGCTCGCTCGAAGACCCCGGGCGGCTAGACGTGCGGTTCATGTTGTCCCCCATCATGGTGCCGCATCGAGCGTGCCGCACGCCTCGTTCGCGGCCCGCTTGACCGCGATCACTGCGGCGTCGCGGATCGACCCGATGTGGCGGATGTCGCCATGTCTGCGCGCGTGCTAGCCACCCTTCGCCTTCTTCGCCGCTGCGGCGAGGCGAGCCTTGAGGCGCGAGGCGTACCCCTCTTTGTTCTCCTGCTTGGTGCGGCCGATGGCGAGCGCGCCGTCGGGGACGTCCTTCGTGACGGTGGTGCCGGTGGCGACGTAGGCGCCTTTGCCGATCGTGACCGGCGCGACGATCTGCGAGTCGCTGCCGATGAAGGCGCCCTCGCCGATCACGGTGCGGTGCTTCTGGAAGCCGTCGTAGTTGCAGAAGATGGTGCCCGCGCCGACGTTCGCGCGCTCGCCAACGTCGCCGTCTCCGAGGTAGGCGAGGTGGTTTGCCTTGGCGCCGCGGCGCACCCGCGTCTTCTTGGTCTCGACGAAATTGCCGATGTGCGCCTCGGCTTCGATGTCGCTCCCGGGCCTGAGATGCGCGAAGGGGCCAATCTGCGCGCCGTCGCCCACGCGGCTGTCCGTCGCCACGGAATACGGCTTGAACAACGCGCCATCGCCGACTTCGGTGTCGGTGATGACGCAGCCTGCGTCGATGGTCGTCCCGGAGCCGATGCGCGTCGCGCCGCGCAGGCTCGCTCCGGCTTCAATCACGCTGTCCTGACCAATGACGACGCCGTCGTCGATACGCGCGTCGCCTCGTACCGTCACACCCGCGAGCCGGTGGCGCTCGGCGATGCGTGCGTACAGCCGCGCCTCGGCGTCCGCGAGCTGGCGGCGATCGTTGACGCCGATGAGGCCGTCCGGATGCCCCTCGACGGCGTGTGCGCCGCCTTCGCCGGCAGCGATGGCGACCGCATCGGTCAGGTAGTACTCGCCCTGGGCATTGGCGGGCTGCACGCGCGCCAGCGCCTTCTTCAGGAATGCCGTGCTCGCTGCGTACACGCCGGCGTTGACCTCGCGCACCGCGCGCTCTCCGCTTTCCAGATCGCGATCTTCACGCACCCCGGTCACGTTACCCTGCGCGTCGCGCAGCACGCGGCCGTAGCCCGAGGGGTCGTCGAGCCGGCAGCTCATCAGCGCCAGGTCACCCTGGAGCGCAGCGAGCACGGCGGCGATGTCGTCGGGGCTCACCAGCGGCGTGTCGCCGCACAGGATCAGCACGCGTTCGGTGTTCACCTTGTCGAGGCCGACGCGCGCCGCGTCGCCGGTGCCCCGTGGCGGATCCTGTACGGCCGTCTCGATGCGATCGCCGAAGTCGGCACGCAGCCGCTCTCCGATCGAGGCCTCGTGCTCCGGGCTCACCACCGTCACCACGCGAGTCGCTCCGGCGTCGATCGCCGCGCGCACCGGGAAGTACAGCAGCGGTCGCCCGGCAAGCGGGTGGAGCACCTTGGCGAGCGCGCTCTTCATGCGCTTGCCCTGGCCGGCGGCGAGAACAATGGCGGTCAGCTCGGACATCGCCCGGACGAATGCCACTTCCGCGCGCGGCTGACTACCGCCGAGAAGCGCGCCTGGACCGGAAACGCGGGCGCGACAGCGCCATGACGCCTTGCGTCATAAATGCGGCGTTTGGGCTGGCTTCGCGGCCAGATACACTTCGTTTCATGCGCATGTCAGTGAAGTACGCGCTGGCGGGGGTGCTCGCGCTCTCGGTCACCGTGTCCTGCTCCGGTGACTTCAACACGTCGCGGCCGCCTGCCCAGAAGACGACCCTGGGGGACGACATCTATTCCGTACTCTGCGATCGTGTCGGCGCGAGCGGGCTGAGCGAGGATCTGTCCGGCGCGTCGTACCACGCGCTGTGCCACATGGCGCCCGACGGCACCTACGCCGGCAAGGTAGACGAGACGCTGCTTCCTGCGGTCGCCGGGTCTGCGGTGCTGCCGCGAAAGTACGCCATCGCGAAGCTCGAGGCGATGGCGCGGCGCCGCAAGGATCTGATCAAGGCGCTGAACAAGACCTTCGACGACGGCGCCGTCCCGATCCCGTTCGACTCGAGCGGCAAGACCATCAACGGCCACGCCGCGCTGAGCGCGTTCCTGCAGGCGATCGTCCCGCTGTACGAGACCAACCCCGTGGACCCGAAGAGCGAGCCGATGATGCCGGGGCTCACGCGTTCGGCGGGACGGCTGTTCGCGGCGTTCGCGGGAAAGGGCGAGAGCCCGTTCACCGACTTCGCGAACGACCCGAACAAGATGACGACTATCGCGGGCGGTGCACAGAAGGCGATGGCGAGCATCGGCGGGCGGCAGGGCTATCGCCCGCTCAGCGTCGCGCTCGGGGCCATCCGCCCTTCGCTGGCGTACCCGGGGCTTCGCGAAATGGCGCAGACCCTGGTGCCGGAGCTCGGCCCGGGCGGTTCGATGCACGACCAGCTGCAGAACGTGCTTGGCGCCGTACAGAAGGAGCTGGCGGATTCGCAGCCGATCTCGCAAGACCAGATGCCCAAGCCGTACCAGCTGACCGACGCGGCCAAGCTGCAGCCGAATCGCGCTCGTACGGACATGGAAGTGGTCCGCGCCATCCTGCTGGCCGAGGACCCGGCCTTCGAGGCCCTGGGCGCAAAGCCCGAGTATCTGGTGCGCCGCGATCTGCGCGGCGTCGCGCTGCCGGACCCGGCGCAGACCAGCATCGCGGTCGACGGCTTCGGGCGCGCCGTCGTCGACAACTACGGCCGCTTCCTGTCGGCGAACAGCAACGGGCTCGCGCCGGTGGATCAGCCGTTCGTCGTGCCGGGCTTCCCGCAGCTGTCGACGCCCGACGCGTTCGGCCGCGCGCAGGTCAACGGCCAGCTCGTCTACCAGTACATCGACACCAGCCAGACCTTCGGTGCCTCCGCGATGCGCGATCTGGCGCCTCTGCTCGATCCGGATCCGGCCAACCACCACGAGACGGTCGCGGATCTGCTGGCCGGAGCCTACAAGCTGTTCGGCGACCGGGTGCAGGTGACGGGCCCCGACGCCGACTTCGCGATCGGCGGCAACTACCTGGGGTTCGACGGCAAGACGTCGCCCCTCGCCCACCTGCTGTACGCGACGGGGTTGATGTTCGCCGACCAGTACAGCGATGCGACCCTGCGGATGTTCAAGCAGCTCGTGACGCAGCACGAGCAGGTCGTGGCGCGCGTCATCGGCGCGGCGCTCGAGGTGCGCGCGATCTCGAACAAGTATCCGAACGTGAAGCTCGACCCGAGCGACACCTTCTGGGACGAGATGGCCGAGGAGGTCGTGAAGATCGCCCAGGATCCGGCCCTGTTCAAGGACGTGCTGCGCGCGCTGGAGGACCCCGACGTGCAGCAGTACGCGCCGACGGCGTTCGGCAACTACTCGGCGTACCGCGACGCCCTGACGTACAACCCGAACGACATCAACGGCCCGCCGCTCGATCTCGACAACCCGATAGCTCTCGGAAACTACAGCGGCTCGCCGGTCGATCCGCACAAGCTGGTCGACTACACGGCGCCGGATACGGGCGTGGCACGCAGCGAATTCCACCGCATTCTGCAGATCATCCACGACGTGGACGGGGTGAACGCCTGCAACAAGGCGGGAGCCAAGGTGCAGATGACGCTGCTCGGCATCCCCATCAGCTGGCCGCTGATCGGGAGCTACAAAGAGTGCGAGCTGTTCGTGTTCCAGAACATGGGCCTGATCTACCTCGACTCGATCCTGGGCAAGGCCAAGATGGACATCCGCGCCTCGGGTCTGAACGACCTGATCAACGTCGGCAGCCTGCTCGGTCTGAATGCCGACCAGCTCCTCGAGCAGTCGAGCGGCATCACCGGCATGACGCGAACGCCCACGCCGGCGGCGTTCAACCGCCTGGTGTTCTTCGGCGCCAACGGCAGCAAGTTCGACCCGATGCCGGACCAGGACCCGCAAATCTCGGGCAAGAACGGGAACACGAACAAGTTCGTCAGCGGGCTCATCGATCCGGTGTCCACGTCGGTATGCCCGACGCGCCCCGTCAACGCTGGATCGCCCTACGGCACGATCCAGCTCGCCGACTGCTCGCTGGCGGGCGGCAGCAAGCAGGACCTGGTGCGCATCCGCGACCACGGCACCATCTTCACCTGGGAGAAATTCGGCTTCTACAAGGCGATGCGTCCGCTCCTGGCGGCGTTCGACAACCACAACGCGGATCCGCTGTTCCTCGAGCTGATGGAGACGCTCTACCGGCACTGGCCGTCGGACAAGCACAGCGCGTTGGAATGCACGCACACCGGAACCTGGATCAAGGGTCAGCCGGGCTACAACCCGAAGTACTGCGCGGAAAGCGGCCTGTCCCACTACGAGCCGATCCTCGCGCAGGCGTTCAAGACCGATCTTCTTCCCGCGCTCGGAGAGCTGGTCAAGACCATCGACGGGATGACCGTCCAGGATCCGCGCAACGGCACGACGCACCAGGGGCTCGATCTCCTTCGCTACACGACGCAGGTGCTGTTCGACCCGGATTACGCGGCCAAGGTCCACCTGACGGACTGGAACGGCAACGCCGCCACCACCTGGGCCGACGGCAAGACGCCCAAGTCGCACGACCCGACGCTCACGGATACAGACAATACCGTCACGCTCTTCGATCTGTTCGCGCAGGCGATGCGCGAGATCGACCAGAAGCTGAACGGCGATCCGCGGCAGCAGCGCTGGCGCAACGGCCGTTCGCAGCTCGTCGACCAGTTCCTGTCAATCGACGGCAGCGGAACCAACGCCGCCTTCCACAACAAGGCCGTGCCCAAGGCCATCCCGATCCTGCTCGACGTGCTGCGCGCCCAGATCAACGCCAACTGCCCCGATCGCGAGACAGCGACCACGCGCTGCTTCTGGGCAACGGGGACCAAGACGAAGAAGGGCGACAAGACCTTCGCGCAGGAAACGGCCGACACGTTCTCGAGCCCGGTCTTCGCGACCACGATGGAGCTTCTCGACAAGATCAACCAGGACCAGAAGTCGCGGCAGCAGCTTGAAAAGCTCCTGCACTACCTGCTCGAGCAGAACAGCTCCGACGCGCTCCACTCCACGATGACGTCGCTGTCGGACATGATGCAGCTCCTGAGCGACGACGTGAACATGCCGGCCATCTACGACGCCGTGTCGCTCGCCTCGGCGCCGGCAGCCGACACGATCAAGGTCGATCCCACCTGCGTCGACAAACCAAATCAACCATGCGCGCGGAAGCCCACGCCCGGCACGGCCGATCGCGTGCTGGTGGCGCTACAGACGCTCACCGCGGAACCGAACGGCAAGCGGAATCCCTACGACCAGTACCGCATCATGGATCGCATCCTGAAGAACCTCGTGACTCCTATGGACCCGAACGACCCCCAGAGCCAGACCCCCATCGAAGTGTTCATCGACACGGTGGCTGAAGTGAACCGAGTGGACGCTTCCGCCAAGGTCGACGAACCACTGACGGCGCAGGACTACGCCTTTGTCTTCGGCACCGTGCGCGATTTTCTGACCGGCAATACGCGCGGGCTCGAGCAGTTCTACGAGATCATCAAGCACCGCCACGGGAACTGAGCCAGCGCATGAAAAGGAATCTGGTGGGCGCCGCGCTGGCGGCGCTTTGCACGCTGGCCGGCCAAGCGCATGCAGGCGGCCTGTATTTCTCCGACCGCGGAGTGCGTCCGCTGGGGCGAGGCGGTGCGTTCGTCGCCGGCGCCGACGACGCGGGCGCGGTCTACTACAACCCGGCCGGGCTTGCCTTTGCCGGACACTCGCTGCTGATCGACGCGGCCTGGCTGCAGTACTCGAGCACGTTCCAGCGCAAAGCCTACGAGCAGCAGCGCGACCCCAACACCGGCCAGCCCACGGGGCAGTACTTCGTGCAGACCTTTCCGGCTGTGAAGGGAACCACGCCGGTCCTGCCCATCCCGACCCTGGCGTACACGGACAACTTCGGGGTCGACAAGGCGAACTTCGCGGTCGCGGCGTGGGCGCCCTACGCGGCGGTTACCAGCTATCCGGAAACGCTGAACGGCAGCCCCGCGCCGCAGCGCTATTCGCTCATCTCTCTCGACGGATCCGCGCTGGCAGTCGTGGGGCTGTACGCATCCTACAAACCCAACAAGCACGTCGCACTGGGTGCCGGCATCGAGATGCTGACGGGATTTTTCTCCAGCACGGTCGTCTTCAACACCTGCCCGCCCGACCGCTTCATCTGCGCGCCGGAGGAGCCGTCCTACGACTCGCTGAGCCGGCTCAAGGTGGGACCTATCTTCGCTCCAACGGGCACCGTCGGCGCCATCCTGGTGCCCGATGACATGGTGCGATTCGGCCTCTCCTTCCACCTGCCGTACTGGATCAATTCGCCGGCCAAGGTCGACGTGCGGCTGCCGAGCGCACCGATCTTCCAGAACGCCAAGCAACAGGGCAACTCGGCGAACGTGAAGTTCCAGCTGCCGTGGACGCTTCGCGCTGGCGTGGAGGTGCGCCCCGCGGACCGCACGCGCGTCGAGCTCGCCGGCACGTACGAGGCGTGGAGCATGCACGACAGCATCGTGATGACGCCCGACAACGTGAAACTGACGGGCGTGTCCGGCTTTCCGAGCGAATACCAGGTAGGACAGATCAAGCTCGAGCGCGGCTTCACCAACACCTATTCGGTGCGCATCGGCGGCGAGCAGGGTTTCGACAT
This sequence comes from uncultured delta proteobacterium, assembly GCA_963826085.1. Classification (GTDB taxonomy): domain Bacteria; phylum Myxococcota_A; class Polyangia; order Polyangiales; family Polyangiaceae; genus CAWDXG01. The sequence goes on from CAWGVN010000004.1 coordinate 1,167,918, forward strand.
CGGCGGCTACGGACTCGATCTGCGAGCGGGCTTCATGTACGAGAAAAGCGCGATCCCGAACAAGTACCTGAGCGCGCTGACGGTGGACCTCGACAAGTACACGATCGCGATCGGCGGCAGCCTGCACGTCGGCAAGTGGCGCTTCGACGGCACCTACGCGCGCGTCACCGGCATATCCGCCAAGGTCGACCCGAAGACGGCGGGGATCACACAGGTGAACCCCGTGCGCGCCAATCCACCCGCGTTCCCCGATCGCATCAACGGCGGCACCTACCAGGCCAACGCCAACGTCTACGGCGTCGGCCTCGCCTACCAGTTCGACGCCGTCGACAAGAAAGCCAAACCCGGCGCGGCAGCGCACGGCGCGGCGGGCGCAGGCGACTGAGCGGGGCTCAACTGCTGGGGCGTGCGGCGCTTGCCGCCGAAGCCGCGGCCGGCGAGCTCACGGCGGGCAGGGCGTCGGGGCGCGGGGGGGTGACGGGAGAGAGCGGAACGGCCTTGACGCTGTCGTCGCCGCCGACCTCGCGGTCGTCGAGCTTGCCGCGATCGACGTAGACCACGAGCTTGTCGCCGGGGTGGAGCACCTTGCGGCGCGAGCAGCGGTTGACGCGCTCCATCCACCCCACGCTCATGCCGTAGCGCTTGCCGATCCTGCCTAGCGTGTCGCCCGGCTTGACCGTGACCACCACGCGGCGCTTTCCCTGCTGCCCCTCGAAGTAGTCGAAGAAGTCGTGCGTGCCCGCCACCAGAACGCGCGTCGCGCGCTCGTCGATGTGCCGCACGTGGGCCAGGTCAGCGTTCTTGTCCACAAAGACCTGCAATACCATTCCCGACTGCAGGCGCGCGCTCCGGTCGAGCGAGTTCCACGACAGCAGCTCCGACCGCGTCACCGAGAAAGCACGTGCGATACGCCCCAACGTGTCGCCCGCAAGCACCTTGTAGAAGACGCGCCGGCGATCCCGATAGCGGAACTCGCGCGGCGGCACGACCACGACCTCCTCGCCGTCGCCGTCGCGCGCGCCCGGAGTGCGCGGCGGTACGAGCAACACCGTACCCGGCGACAGCGCTTCGCCCTTGCCGATGCCGTTGATGGAGCGAATGCGGTATTCCGTGGTGCCTTGCGCCGCGGCGATGGTGTCGACGGTGTCCCCGAAACGCACCACGTACGGCGTGAGGTCATCCGAGCCCGAGGTCTTGGCGAGCTTCTGGCTGGCCTGGGCGCCCTTGCCTGCCGGCACGTGCACCGGCCACATGCCGTTCTTCCCGGGGGGCGCCTCGGGAGGCGTGCGCGAAGCGAGGTAGCCGGGATTGAGCTCGTCGAGCTCATCCGACGGGATTTCCGCCGCGGCCGCGACCTTGTCCAGCGACACACCCGGCTTGACCAGCACGGTGTCGAAGCGGACCGGCGGGTCCGGCGTGACGTCGGCCAGGCCGAAGGCCTTCTTGTTGTTCATCACGATGGCGGTCGCGAGGATCTTCGGAACGTAGAGCGTCGTCTCCCAGGGGATGCCGGCCTCGTAGCGGCTGAGCTCCCAGAAGTCGTTGGTGTTGAACTTGCGGATCGCGCGCGACAGGCCGCCGTAGCCCATGTTGTAGGCCGCCATCGCCAGCTCCCAGTTGCCGAAGCGCCGATGCAGATCCGACAGATAGCGGATCGCGGCCTGCGTGCAGCGCAGCGGATCGAGCCGCTCGTCAACCCAGCGATCAATGGTGAGACCGTAGAGCCGCCCCGAGTCCGGGATGAACTGCCACAGGCCGGCCGCGCCCGCGGGCGAGCGGATGGTCGGGTTGTGCCCGCTCTCGATCAGCGACAGCCACACCAGATCCGTCGGCAGCCCCGCCTTGGCGAGCTCGGCCTTGATGGCCGGCGCGTAGCGACCGCTCTTCTTCGCCCACACGCGCGCGATGGACCGGCCGCGCGCGCTGTCGCGGTAGAACTTGAGATACTTGATAACGCGCGCATCCATGCGAACCGGCAGGTTCGGCATGGTGAGGCTCTTCAGCCAGCGGGCGTCGCTCGCCGAGATCTGTTCCGCCTTCGGCCTTGCGACGACGCGCGCAGCGGGCGGCAACCCCGAAGCCACGACGTCGGCCGACTCCCCCTCGACCGGTTTCGGCAGATCCCACGACCAGCCGGGGCGCGCACCTTCCAGCGGCTTCGGAAACAGCACCTTGTCGGCTTCGCGAAGCGCGCGCAGCTCGGGATCGTTCTTGCCGGCCTTGATGTCGTCGTCGGTGGGACCGCCGGCGACGGCGTGACGAGCGTCCTCGTCCGGCGCCTTCTCGGGCACACCCGCTGGAAGCGTGGCCTTCGGGTGGCGCGGACGCCGGCCGCGGTGCCAGGACTTGTTCGTAGCAGTCTTCTGCGTTGCCTTCGTTGCGGATGCCGGCTTGGCCTCTTTCTTCTGGTCGGACGTGTCGGCGGGCTTGGGCTTTTCGACGACGCGGCGTGTTCCCGCACCGTGCCCTGGACCGACCGGAGCCCCGGAAGCGGGCGCCGGCGCGCTGCTCGGCTTGCTTGGCGGAGCGGGCTCCGGCTTGACGGGAGCGGCCGAGTGCTTCGCGGGCCGGGGCTTCGCCTTGTCCTTCGCGGCGTGCTTCTCGTGGTGCGACGCCTTGGCGGCGGGGTGGGTCGGCTTGCCCGCGGTCAGGCTCGACTTGTCGGCTGCGGGGTGCGCCTTCCCGGACTTGTCGTGGCCGGCGTGCTTCTTCGCCGGCGCGGCCCGCGCGGGCACGACGACCCCCGTCCCCGCGACCAGCGAGGCGGACACAAGCATCGCTCGGAGGACGAAGCGCATCACATACCCGGAGGGGTACCGCTCGATGGAGCGGACCCCGGCATGCCGAAGCGTGAGCCATTTGCCCCGGATCGGTCAAATCTCATGTCGAGAGCACGTCGATCTTGATTCGCCGGCCCGATCCGTGCAGGCCCTCTCCCATGGCCGACATCAAGACCCGTACCGAGAAGGACACGATGGGCTCCGTGGAGGTCCCCGCGGACAGGCTCTGGGGCGCGCAAACCCAGCGGAGCCTACAGAATTTCGAGATTTCCGGCGAGCGCATGCCGCCGCAGCTGATCCGCTCGCTGGCCATCGTCAAGAAGGCCGCGGCGCTGGTGAACATGGATCTGGGGGTGCTCGACGAGAAAATCGGCAAGGCCGTGGTGGCGGCCGCCGACGAGGTCATCGCGGGCCAGCACCCCGACGAGTTCCCGCTCGTCATCTGGCAGACCGGCAGCGGCACCCAGACCAACATGAACATGAACGAGGTGCTGGCCAACCGCGCCAGCGAGATCCTCGGCGGGGCGCGAGGGCAGGAGCGGCTGGTGCATCCGAACGATCACGTCAACCGCGGACAGTCGTCCAACGACGTGTTCCCGTCCGCAATGTCGCTGGCGTGCACGGACGCCGTGCGCACGCGGGTGCTGCCCAGCGTCAAGGCTCTGCGCAACGTCCTGGCGGAGAAGTCGACGGCGTTCAAGGACATCGTCAAGATCGGCCGCACGCATCTGATGGATGCGACACCGATCACGCTGGGTCAGGAGATCAGCGGCTGGGTGGCGCAGCTCGACCACGGCATGAAGCATCTCGAGAGCGCGGTGCCGCACCTTGCCGAGATTGCGCTGGGCGGCACGGCTGTCGGCACCGGCCTCAACGCCCACCCGGAGTTCGCCGGTCGCGTCGCGCAGAAGATCGCCAGTCTCAGCGGCCATCCGATAACGTCCGCACCGAGCAAGTTCGAAGCGCTTGCCGCGCACGACGGGGTCGTGTTCGCGCACGGCGCGCTGAAGACTCTGGCGGCCAGCCTCATGAAAATCGCGAACGACGTGCGCTGGCTGGCTTCAGGTCCCCGCTGCGGCATTGGCGAGCTACGCATCCCGGAAAACGAGCCGGGCAGCTCGATCATGCCGGGCAAGGTGAACCCGACCCAGAGCGAGGCAATGACCATGCTCTGCGCGCAGGTGCTGGGCAACGACGTGGCCGTGAACGTCGGCGGCTCCAGCGGCAATTTCGAGCTGAACGTCTTCAAGCCCCTGCTCGCACACAATTTCCTGATGAGCGCGCGGCTGATCGCCGACGGAGCGGACAGCTTCCGGAAGAATTGCGCGGTGGGAATCGAGCCGAACAAGGAGCGCATCGAGCACAACCTCGAGAACTCGCTGATGCTCGTGACCGCGCTGAACCCGCACATCGGCTACGACAACGCTGCGAAGATCGCGAAGACGGCGCACAAGAACGGCAGCACGCTCAGGGAAGCCGCCGCAGAGCTGGGCCTCGTCTCGGCCCTCGACTTCGACAAATGGGTGCGACCGGCCGACATGGTCGGCCCGAAGAAGCCCTAGCCGGCTACAGGCAGCCGTTCTTGGTGCCGGGCGAGGGCGTCGACGCCGTCTGGAAGGACGCGCCCATGTCCTCGCTGGTCTCGTCGTGTCCGGTGATGCCGTTGCCGCCGCTCAGCGTTTCGCCGTTCTCGATGCCGCAGCGCTCGATCGCCACCACGGCGCCCGCGTCGGCCGCCGGCGAGGGTACGGCCGGCTTCTGCGACGCGCGCGGCGTGTCCGGCTGGTAGCCGCTGACCGAGGTCTTGTCGATGCGCGTGTTGTTGTCGAAGCTCGCGCCGGCCGCCTGCCACGTGACGTAGTCCACGTCCTTGACGGTGCTGGCGCTGCCATCCCATTGGAACAGCACGATCATCTCGCGGTCGTTGCTGATCAGGCTTCCGGAGGCGCTGCCGACACTGCCGTTGGTCGGGATCAGCATGGCCGGCGCGCTGCCGCTGCCGCAGCTCAGCGGATTGCCCGTCGAGGTCAGGAAGAGGTCGGGGCAGCTGCCGTAGGTAGCTTCGAAGCCGGAGTCGGCAGCAATGACGAGCACGGCGCCCGCCGCGATCTTCGTGCCGGCCGGGAACTGCGCGAGGAAGTCGGTCTGCGGCGTGCCCTGCGGGTTCCACGGACCGCTGGTGATCTTGTAGTACGCCGAGTTGTCGGCGACGTAGTAGTCGGTGAGATCCACTTCGGCCGAGGTCGGGTTGTAGATTTCGATGAACTCGGCGCCGCCGGGCTCGAGGCCCACCTCCGAGATCAGCAGGTGGTCGCCCGCCGTTCCGCCGCCGCCGTCGGAGCCCGCGCTGCCGCCGCTGCCCGCGCTGCCGCCCGTGCCCGCGCTGCCGCCCATGCCCGCGCTGCCGCCCGTGCCCGCGCTGCCGCCGCTGCCCGCCGAGCCGCCGCTGCCCGCGCTGCCGCCCGTGCCCGCGCTGCCGCCGCTGCCGGCATTGCCGCCGCTGCCACCACTGCCGCCGTTGCTCTTGCTGCTCGAGCAGCCCGCTGCCGCGAGCGCCAGAGAAGACACCACCACCGCCAGACACCCGAATATGCGTCGCCCCATGACTGCGAGGCTACCGGGCGCGTCGTCGCTGTCAACCGCGCGTTCGGCAATGGCACAATTGCGCTTGCTGGCCTACGTTCGCTCCGGACGCGAGCGCATGGGCGATCCAGCACACACCGCATTGCTCCAGGGCCGGAAGCTTGGCCGCTCGGTGGGACAGCGCTGGATCTGGCGCGGGCTGGACATCGAGATTGACGCCGCGCAACGACTCGGCGTCGCCGGCGCGTCGGGGACGGGTAAGAGCCTGCTCCTGCGCGCGCTCGCCGGCCTCGACCCGATCGACGAGGGCCAGATCCTGTTCCGCGGCCAGGCGCCCTCGGCGCTCGGCATGCCGCGCTATCGCGCCCGCGTCGTCTATCTCCATCAGCGTCCCGGGATGCTGCCCGGCAGCGTGGAACACAACCTGCGCGCCCCGTTCGCATTGAAGGCACACGCGGGCCGGAGCTACCCGGACGAGCGGGCGCGGGCGCTCTTGTCACGGCTGGGGCAACGCGACAACCTCTACGCCGAATCCGCCGACAAGCTCTCCGGCGGCGAATCGCAGGCCGTCGCGTTGGTGCGCGCGCTGCTCATCGAGCCTAGCGTGCTGTTGCTGGACGAGGCGACCGCCAGCCTCGATCCGGAACGCGTCGCGCTCGTGGAGAAGATGATCGAAACCTGGCTCCCGGAGGATCCGGAGCGCGCGGTCGTGTGGGTGACCCACTCGCGCGAGCAGCTGCTGCGCGTCACGGATCGACTCGTCGAGCTGGAGGACGACAGGTGAAGGCCGAGTACATCCCGATTGGCGCGCCGGAGCTGGCACTGGCTGCGCTGCTCATGGTGGCCAACTTCGCCATCTCGATTGCACTTCGTCTCGGACTGGCGAAGAACCTCGCCATCGCCACCGTGCGCATGGTGACGCAGCTGCTCCTGGTCGGGCTGGTGCTCGGCTGGGTGTTCTCGCTGAGCTCGCCGGCGCCGGTGCTGGCGCTGGCGCTGGTCATGGCCTCGGTGGCCGGCGTCGCCGCCGTGAACCGCACGCGGCGCCGCTTCGCCGGGATCTACTGGAACAGCCTGGTGAGCGTGATGTCGGCTGCCTTCCTGGTCACGGGCCTGGCACTTCTCGGCATCGTGCGAGTCCACCCGCCCTACGAGCCGCAGTACCTGATTCCGCTGCTCGGCATGGTTCTCGGCAATACGCTGAACGGCATCTCGCTGGGACTGGATCGCTTCATGGAGCAGCTAGACTCGGGACGTGCGCGCGTCGAGACGCTGCTGGCACTCGGGGCGACGCGCTGGGAAGCCGCGCACGGCATCGTGCAGGAGGCGCTGCGCACGGCGATGATCCCGACCATCAACTCCATGATGGTGATGGGCATCGTGAGCCTGCCCGGAATGATGACCGGACAGATCCTCGCAGGCGCCGACCCAGCCGACGCCGTGCGCTACCAGATCGTCATCATGTTCATGATCGCGTCGGCCACGGCGTTGGGCGCCATCGCGGTCGTGCTGCTCGCCTTCCGCGCCTTGTTCGACCACGAACACCGGCTCAGGTTGGACCGGCTCGAGTCGAAACCCGGCACGTAGTGTCCGGGTTGCCACCACGCGGCGTTCCCCTCCGGAAATTGCTGAGGCGGGTGCGGGAAGAAGAAGCGGCCTCCCGGTGTTGGCCGGGAACGATAGGTCCCCGGGCAAGTCCTCCCGTGGACCGGCCGGCTCCGGACGAGACACCAGAGCCGGATCGGGCTGCGCCCGGCTGGGCCGAGCGAGGCCTCCCCCAGCGCTCGCTGAACGCGAATGGAGAGCGGACGCTGGTGGAACAATGAGGGGGCGCACCAAGCCCCGCGCCGGTGGTCGTCGATGCACACTCGAGGGGGAGTGGCGGCAGCGGCACACCGGCGCGGGGCGGCAGTGCGTCGTAGCGCCTGGCCGTCAGGCCGATGCGCCGGCGAGCGGAGGCGCCGGCACTCCGCTCCCCTGAACAGGAGAGCGGAGCTTTCGTTCAGCCGGCGCGCCTACCGGTTGACCACCAGATACAGCGTGCGGCCGTTCCGCGATACCAGGAGCAATACGCGTCCCTTGGCCTTGTCGTACAGCTGCCTGAAGCTGGCCATGCTCGTGACGGCCTTGCGGTTGACCTGCAGCACCACGTCGCCGGGCCTGAGCCCCTGCGCGGCGGCCGTGCTTCCGGGAGCGACGTTCGAGACGACGACGCCCTGCTTGACCGAATCCGGGATGTTGAAGTGTTGCCGCGTGCCCGCGCTGAGGTTCTCGAGCGTCAGCCCGTCGAGCTTGTCCGGGGCGGCGCTGGAGCCCGCCCCCGGCGACCCGGGCGGCCCTGCCATGCTGGCCGGCATTTCGCCGAGCATGACGTCGAGTGCCATGGGCTTGCCGCTGCGCAGGATGTCGAGGTGCGCCTTCACGTTTGCACCGGCCTCCGCGACCAGATTACGGAGCATTCCGGTCGAATCGACCTTCTTGCCGTCGAGCTTCAGGATCACGTCGCCGCGCTTCAAGCCACCCTTGGCGGCCGGGCTGTCCGGACCCACGTCCGAGATCAGAACGCCTTCGGTGGAAGGCAGCTTCAGGGCGTCGGCCAGATCCTGATCCACGTTCTGGATGGAGACGCCCAGCCAGCCGCGCACGACCTTGCCGGTCTTGATCAGGCTCTGCATGATCGGCTTGGCCATGTTCGTCGGGATGGCGAACCCGATGCCCTGATAGCCGCCGCTGCGCGACAGGATGGCGGTGTTGATGCCGATCAGCTTGCCTTCCATGTCGACCAGGGCACCCCCGGAGTTGCCCGGATTGATGGCCGCGTCGGTCTGGATGAAGTCCTCGTAGTCGGCGATGCCCACGTTGGCGCGCCCCTTGGCGGAGACGATGCCCATCGTGACCGTCTGGCCCACGCCGAAGGGATTTCCAATCGCCAGCACGACGTCCCCGAGGCGAAGCCGCGAGGAGTCGCCCATTTCAATCGGCTGCAGCCCCTTGATGTCCCCGCCCTCGAGCTGGATCACCGCAACGTCGCTCTTCGGATCGGTCCCGAGCACCTTCGCATCGAACTCGCGCTTGTCGTGCGTCGTGACCTTGATGGTGGAGGCACCCGCCACGACGTGGTTGTTCGTCAGGATGATGCCCTTCTTGTTGATGATGACGCCCGAACCGAGCCCGTACTCGCGCCGCTCGCGCGGCATGTTCCCCCCGCCGAAGAAATGCTGGAAGAACGGATCGTTCAGGAACGGGTTGCGACTCGCGTCGATGTGCTCGACCTTGGTCGAGGAAACATTGACGACGGACGGCAACGCCTTTTCCGCGACATCGGCGATGGACACGGTGTGCGGGCCGTCCTTGGTGGCCGCGTAGGCGAAGGCCGGCGCCGGCAGGAACGACACCGGTACGCTGCTCCCCTTCGCGCCTTCGGCGCTCTGCGCGCCCGGTCCCATTGGCCCCTGCGAGTTGTGTGCGCAGCCCACCGGCCACACCCCGAGCGCGGCAGTGAGGGCGACTGCAAATGCGAGCGGCGGACCGAACTTCTTGATTGCCATCTGTATCCTCGTCGTCGAAACACCGGCCCGCATCTCGCGGGCGGAAAGCGGGCCGGAGGCGGGCGAAGGGCAGGCGGGACACCCGCCGAGTGCGCGCCCCCGACGCGCCCGTAACCATTGTCGCTAGTCGAACAGGTGGTCGTCCGGATTCATTCCGACGCCGCGAGACGCAAAAAAGAGCGGCGGCGAGCATATGCTCGCCGCCGTGTCTGGAGCGCCGGGTGAGGGGCTGTCAACCGCTCTTGACCTGGATGCGCCGCGGCCTCAGCGACGCGGCCTTCGGCAGGTGGAGCTTGAGCACCCCCGCCTTGAGCTCCGCTTCGATGTGCTCGCGATCGATCCCCTGGGGCAGCCGGAACAGGCGGCGGAAATCCGCCATGCTGAACTCCGCTGCAACGGGCGCGCCGGGGCGCGCGGACGTGCGCCGGCCCTCGAGGACCAGCTCGTCCTGGTCGACACGGATGCCCAGGTCGTCCTTGGCCACTCCGGGTAGATCCGCGATCAAGAGCAGCTCCTGGCTGTTCTCGAATACGTCGACGCGCGGGATTTCGGTCGCGCGTTGTTCCACGTTCTCCAGGCGGTCGCTGGAGGGACGCATGCTTGTCTGCTCGGCCATGACGGTTCCTCCTTCTTGCCCTACTTGATCTTCACCGGGATCTGGCGGGGCCGCACCTCGGCAGCCTTTTCCAGCGTGACCAGCAGAACGCCGTCCTTCAGCTCGGCGTTCACCTTCTCGGGGTCGACCTTGGCAGGCAGGCTGTAGCTGCGCGAAAGGCGGTACGACGGACGCTCCTGCCGATGGACCGAGTAGCCCTCGGGTGCGTCGACGGTGCGGGTTCCGGAAAGCGTGAGCACATCGGCAGTCAGCGACAGCTCGATGTCCTTCTCCGTCATTCCCGGCAGCTCGGCTTCGATCACGAAAGCCGTGCCGGTGTCGTACAGGTTGCTTGGGGGATAGGGGCTCGAGCGGTAGAGCGGACTCTGCCTCTCCACCTCGTCGAAAGCCCAGTCCATCCGGCGACGGAGCTGGTCCATCAGCCGGAACGTGGTGTCGAAATCGCTGCCGAACATAGGTTTGTCCTCCTGGTCTGGTCCCTAGGCGCACCCCCGCCCCTGGTCGCCACGGGGCGTCCATCCGCGCAGCCCTCGCGGAGGGAAGCCCGCTCTCGGGAGCGTGGCAAAAATGTGCACGGTAGCGGCGCTGTCAAGAGCCAGCAGCGTCGGCGGGAGCTCCAGGCTGGACGAACCGGCTGCTAGGTGCCGAGCCCAGCGATGAAGTCGGCGATCTGTCCGAGCGGCAGGCTCCGCGTGACGACGCCCGCCCGGACGGCCGCACCCGGCATACCGTACACGACGGCGGTCGCTTCGCTCTCCGCAACGACGATCCCACCGCGTTGGACGATGTCGCGAGCGCCCTGCACGCCATCGTCGCCCATGCCCGTCAGGATGATTCCGACCGACCGCGCACCGGCAACCTCCGCTACGCTGGAAAAGAGGCGATCAGCACTGGGGACGTAGCGGTCCTCGGGCGCCGGCGAGTGGACGCGCACCCTGAGGCCACCCGACGTGTCGGGTACGCTCTCGACCTCCATGCACTTGCGCCCGGGGCACACGAAAGCCGTCGCTTCGCCGATGGCAGCCAGGTCCTGCGCCTCGCTCACTTCGAGCGCAGAGCGGCGATCCAGGCGGTCGGCGAACGTGCGAGTGAACTTGTCCGGCATGTGCTGCGCCACGAGCAGTGCGTCGCTGAGGCGCGGCGGCAGCGCAGCAAAGATCTCCATCAGCGCGGAAGGACCGCCTGTCGACGACGCGATGGCAACGAGGTAGCGCGGCGGGATCGTGGAGATGCGCGCGGGCGCCTTTGGCGGTTCGCTCCCGGTCAAGGAGTCGAAGGAGCGCCGGACCTTGATGGTCGTGTGCTTGAGCGTGCGGGCCAGGAGAACCTTCTGGATGAGCTCCTCGCGGACGGACGACAGCTCGGCATCCACGTAGCGATCGGGCTTGGCAACGAAGTCGAGCGCGCCGAGCTCGAGCGCCTTGAACACGTTCTCCTTCTGGCTGTAACTGGACACCACCACGACCGGGGTGGGCATCTTGCTCATCAGGATGCGCAGGAAGGTGAAGCCGTCCATGCGCGGCATCTCGAGGTCCAGCGTAATCACGTCCGGCTTGAGCATCGAGACGAGTCGCAACGCTTCTTCGCCGTCGGCTGCCTTGCCGACCACCTTCACTTCGGGACTGCCGGCCACCGTCTCGGCGATGCTGCGTCGGTTGTACGCGGAATCGTCAACGATCAACACGCGCAGCGGTTCGCGATCCTCTGATAGAACCATCAGTGAGCTCCACGGTCCCAGCGCTCGGTGGCGAGCGGCTTCCTGTACACCAGGTCGTCCTGAAGATGAACGAGCTCGAATGCCGTCGACACGTTCAAAAGCGATTCGGAGTGACCGAGCATCAGATAGCCGCCCGGGACAAGACGGTCGTAGAGGTTGTCGATCACCCGTCGTCGGGACCGGACGTTGAAATAGATGAGGACATTGCGGCAGAAGATTGCATCTACCCGACCGACGATCGATGCCTTGGCGCCGTCGAGCAGGTTGAGCTGACCGAAGTGGCACATCTTCCTGATGGGCTCGGCGACGTGGTACCCGTCGTTGCGTTCCTCGAAGTACTCGGCGAGCACCTCGGCAGGAGTGACGCGGAAGGAGGCGCCCCGGTAGACGCCTCGCCGCGCGAACGCGACGTTGCTGCGGGAAATGTCGCTTCCGATGATGCGCACGTCCCAGCCGCGGAAGCGCTCTGACTGGTCGACCAGCATGGCGGTGGTGTAGGCCTCCTCGCCGCTCGAGCATCCCGCGCTCCATACCGTGAGGCGCCGTCGCGTCGAGTTGGCCTTGGCGATCCGCGGCAAGAGCTCGTCGCGGAACGCCCTCAGCTGGTACTCCTGACGGAAGAAATACGTCTCCTTCGTGGTCAGGACCTCGATCGCCTCCTCCAGCTCGGCTTGTCCGCGAATGTTGAAACGCAGGTACTTGTAATACTCGTCGAATCCGGAAAGCTCGAGCGCCGAAACGCGCTCGCCCAGCCGCCGGTCGAACACGAACAGCGAATCGTCGTCGTAGTGCAGGCCCGCGTGCGCGTTGACCAGATCGCGGAGCAGGCGGAACTGGTCCGGCCTGAGCCTGGACCTGGACTCGAAGGCTCTCATCGCACGTGCCCCGGCGGCGGCGTGGTGCGTCGGATCGGAACCTTGCCTTCCAGCTTCGAGAGCGCACGCTTGATAGCTTCCTTGACGAGCGGTTCGTCCTCGCTGGCGAGCTTCGCCCGGAGCAGCCCCATGCCGGACTCGCCTCCCAAGCGACCCAGGAGGTCCGCCGCCAGCCGGCGCACGTCCCACGCCTCGTGATCCAGACATGCACCGAGATGGGCGCCCACCCGCGCGTCCCGCTCCTCCGTCAATACGCGCAGGGAGGCTTTGACGACTTCGGCGTCGGCATGGGAAAGGGCGTCGATCAACGCGTCGACGCGCCGCGAATCCCGCATCCGGCCGAGTGCCTCGACCGCCGCAACGGCGGACATCGGGTCGCCGCTCCGCGCCAGCGGCCGGAGCACGGAAAGTGCTCGCGCATCGCCGGCCTGGCCCAGAGCGCTGATCGCCGCTGCAACGAGCGCCTCGTCGTCGGAGCTCTGCACCAGTTCCAGCAGGTGCTCGACTCCCGCGGACTCGCCGCTTTCGTGACGGAGCAGTCCCAACGCGTGCACCGCGGCCAGCTGCACGTCCCGCTCCTCGTCAGTGAGCGCGAACGCCACGGCTTCGACGCCCAGCGGGCTGCCGAGTGCCGCCAGTGCATCGAGCGCGGCGCGCCGCGCCGCGGCGCTGTCGCTGCTGAGCACCGCGGACAGGAACGCGACATCATCGGCGATGGTGTCCCGCACCGGCTCGCCCAGCGCCGCGACGACGATCGCCGCAGCGTGCGCGTCGGCGCCCTCCGGCGTTGCGTCCCGGACCAGATTCCGTGCGACGTTCGGGGAACCGCTGCGCGAGCGTTGACACTGCCCTGCTGGCGGCCTGCCGTACGCGCGCCGGCGCACCCTCTCGCGCCAGCCATTCCGCGGCCGGGCGCAGGCAACTCTCGTCGCCAATCCGCGCCAACGCGGACAGCGCAGGTCCCGCCACGTCGAACGATCCGTCGGAGAGAGCGGCCCGCACAGCCAGCACAGCGGCCGGCCGCGTGCCAGCATCCGCCAGACGCCCCAGCACCTCGACATACACGCCGCGTTCAGGAAGTGCCGCATCCGTCGCGCGCTCGATCAAGAGCGGCACCGCGCGTGCGCCCATCAGCGACAATGCTTCCTCGCCCTCCGCGGCGACCCGATCATCGACCAGGGCGTCGACGGCCAGGCGAACCGCGGCGTCGTCATCGAGCACGCCGATCACCACGAGCGCGGTGCGACGCGCGTCCAGCGCATCGCTTTGCGATGCGCTGGCTTCTTCGAGAAGCCGCTGGCGGGCTTCCGGCGCGAGACCGGCGAGCGCCGCACGCAGCGTCTCGCGCCTGGAAGGATCGGACCTGAGCAGATCCACCAGTGCGGAGAGCGTGTCGTACCAGCCTGCGCCGCGAGCGCGCTCGAGCGCCCGCGCCAGCACCGGCACGGCCCGCTGGTCGCCACTCCGTCCCGCCGCGAGCCACGCGGAGCGTTCCAGCACCGGATCGTCCAGCATCGGCTCGACGACGTCCCACGCCAGGACGACACCCAGGCGGTTCATCCCATCTAGCGCGGTCAAGCGCTGGAAACGATCTTCGGCGTGCAGACATCGCGTTAGCAGCGGCACGGCGTCGTCGAGACAGCTCGCGCCGAGCTGCGCGATCGCTTCCGTGGCCGCAGCGCGCACATTGACATCCGCGTCGTCCAGTATCGTCGAAAGGACAATCAGGGCGGAGGAGTGTCCATTTCCGCCCAGGGCTTCGGCGGCGAGCTTGCGCCCGTCCGCGTCGAGCGACGGGAGTGCCCGGGCAAGGGCGTCGACCGCCGCCGTCCCGTAGGCGGATAGCGCTTCGACCGCGGCATTGCGCAAGCCCACGTTTTCGCCAGGACCGAGCGCCCGGACCAGACCATCGAGAATTTCCGGCGAGGGCGCCATGGCGATCGCAGCGGAGGTCGCCTCCTTGCGCACGCGCCAATCCTCGTCTCCGAGGGCGAGCAGCAGGAGCGGCACCACGGCTTCACCGCTGTGCTGTCCGAGCTCGCCGGCGGCGCGCCGGCGCTCTTCGGGATCTCCAGATCGGAGCCTCTCGTCGATGAGCGGTAGAGCTGTCAACGCTGCTCCTTGGCGGCTTCGAGCAGACCCTGTTGAGCCAGCGGCGCAGTCACAGACGCAAACCGATCCACGTCGAGCACGAAGGTCATGCGGCCGTCGTGGGTGGCGACGCCGGAGATCCCGCGGACATCGTCGCCACTGCCGAGGGCGGGCGGTTCGCGCAACTCTGCGCCCCCGGTACCGAACACCTCGGTGACGTGGTCGACGACGAGGCCCACCGTCCGGCCCTCCACATCGACAAGAATCCACTTCGTCCGGCTGGAATCCCCACCCGCAGACAGCCCGAAGCGTGTCCGCAGGTCGACCACGGGTACGACCTCGCCGCGGTGGTCCGCCACGCCCACCACCGAAGTCGGCGCGTGCGGCAACTCGGTGAGGCGGAGTGGATTGACGATTTCGCGCACCGCGCTGATGGGCACGGCGTAGGCGACATCGCCGACGACGAAGCCGACCAGGCTCTTCTCGGGGTCGGGACGCTGCCTTTCGCTGACCATGAATACCTCAGCTCGAAACGATGCTCTTCAAGTCCAGAAGGATGATCAGCTGCCCGGATGGGCGGCTGATGCCGACGACGTGCTCGGAAACGTCACCGCCCAGCACGCTCGACGCGAGCTCGATCTCGGTCTCGGCCAGGCGCATCACCTGCCGCACCTCGTCCACGAACAGCCCGACAATCTCGCCGTGCGGCGCCTCGGCCAGCAGGATGCGCGAGCGCCGCGTGGCAGGGCTCTCTTCCAGCTTGAGCCGGCGTCGGAGGTCCACGACGGTCACGAGCAGCCCGCGGACGCTGCACACGCCGATGACCTGCGACGGGGCGCGCGGTACCTCCGTGATCGGCGGGGGGCTCAGGATCTCGCGGATGCGGGTCAGCTCGACGGCATAGGCGTCGCCGGCCAGCACGAACACGAGGAATTCACGGACCGCTGTGCGCGCGTTGGTGTCCTGCCTCGCCATGGCCGCCGACGCGCGCCTTGCCAGGTCAGCCATCTGCCCTCCTGAGACCCTGCTCCACGCTAGCGAGCACTTCCTCGATCAGCGCTGCGGCATCCAGCACGAGACCAACGCGCTGATCGCCGAGCTCTGTGGCGCCCGCGAAGCCCCGCACCTTCGTCAGGGAGTGGCCCAGCGGCTTGATAACGATGTCCTGCTGCCCGAACAGGTGATCCACGACCAGACCCAGCCGGCGGTTGCCCATCGATGCCACCACCACGAAACGCCGCCTGCGCCCGGCGCCGCTTCGCTCGAGCTTGAACAGCCGATCCAGGCGGCACAACGGCAGCGTGGTCCCGCGCAGTGTCATGACCTCCCGCGCGTCGACGGTGCGCACTCCGGTGCCGTCGAAGGCGATCGCTTCGGACACGCTGCTCAGCGGTATGGCGAACACGCGTCCTGCCACATCGACGACCAGTGCGCTGACGATCGCGAGGGTGATCGGCAGCGTGATGGTCATCTTGGTGCCGATCCCCGCCTCAGTGTGCACGTCGATGACGCCGCCCAGACGACTGATGTTGGTCTTGACGATGTCCATCCCGACGCCGCGCCCGCTGAGGTCGTTGGCCTCGGAGCGCGTGCTGATGCCGGGCAGGAAGATCAAGCCAAGCACCTCGTCGCGGGTGAGCTCGCCCGCCTCGTCGCGCTCGAGCTTCCCGAGCTCCACAGCCTTGCTCACCAGCGCGGCAT
Organism: uncultured delta proteobacterium; assembly: GCA_963826085.1. Taxonomy (GTDB): domain Bacteria; phylum Myxococcota_A; class Polyangia; order Polyangiales; family Polyangiaceae; genus CAWDXG01. Next base: position 1,183,829 of record CAWGVN010000004.1, read on the forward strand.
CGTCGATGCCCTGGCCGTCGTCCTCGATCTCGATCATCACGTGGTTGCCCTTCTGGAAGGCATTCAGCGCGATGGTGCCGGCCTGGGGCTTGCCGACTTCCTGACGTTCGGCGGCTGGCTCGATGCCGTGGTCGATGGCGTTGCGGATCATGTGCATCAGCGGATCGCTGAGCTCTTCCACGATCAGCTTGTCGATCTCGGTCTCGGCCCCGGTGATCACCAGGCGGATTTCCTTGTCCACCTCGCGGCTGATCTGCCGGACGACGCGGGCAAGGCGGTCGAAGACCTGCCCGAGCGGCACCATCCGCACCTCGAGGATGCCGTCCTGCATCTCGGTCAGGCGCCGGTCGAAATTCCTGTGAAGGCGCAGGAGCTCCGTGGCGAGCTGCCGCTGGCCCTCGCCGCGCAGGCGTTCCGCGACGCGCGACAGACTGCTCCGCACGATCGCCAGCTCGCCGACGATGTTCATCAGGTGATCGAGCTTGCGGATGTCTACCCGCACCGTCTGGCTGACCGAGCGCAGGGTCGATGCCAGCTCCAGGTGCTCGGATTCGGCCGCGGTCTGGGGCACGATCGACTCGGCAGCGGGATACACCGTCGGCGATCTGGCCGCGGCAACGGACGGGGGAACCGTTCCACCTGCGACCAGCGAACGGCGCGAACGGCGCGGGATCTCCTCGATCACCACGTTGTCCGCTCCCAGCGACCCGATCAGCGTCGCTAGATCGTCGTGCGACGCCATCAAGAGGTCGAGCTCGATGGTGTCCGCGCTGGTCGTTTCGCCCGTCGGAAGATAGGTGATGATCTCGCCGTGGCGCTTGGCACGCTCCTTCATGTCCTCGAGCGCCTTGTCGATCGTGGTCAGATCGAACTGCACCCGCAGGCGGTAGAGCCTGAGCCCCTGTTCTATGTTCGTGATCAGGCGGTGTTCTTCGTACTCGGTCAGGACGGCCAGAGTGCCGGGATCGAGCTCGTACTCCGTGCTGGGACTGGCGCGCTCCTGTGCGCCGGCTCCAATGCGCTGCAGCCTCGATACGAGGTCGTCGACGGCGGCGTTCGGTTCGTCCGAGCCCTCCTTTTCGGCAGCGAGGATCTGCGCATACACGTCGATGGCCCGGAACAGCACGTCCAGAACCTCGGCACTGAGCTCCATGCGCCCCAGACGCAGGTCGTCCAGCACGTCCTCCAACTGATGCGAGAGGGATCCCATGCGGGTCGCGCCGAAGAGACCCGCCAGGCCCTTCAGCGTATGGACAGCGCGGAACGCCTCGTTCACCAGCGACGGATCGCCGGAACCGCTCTTCTGCGCTGCGTCCAGAGCGAGAAGATTCCTCGAGAAGCTCTCGATGATTTCCTGCGCCTCGGAGAAGAACTCCTCGCGCGCCTTGTCCGTCGGCTCAACCATTCGGCCCGGCGTGCTGGCGCGTGCGCGCGAGCTGCCGGACGGTCTCCTCGCGCAGCAACTCCGGCGTAAAGGGTTTGGCCAGATAGCCGTCCGCCCCAAGCGACAGGCCGCGTTCACGATCGCGATCGGAGGACTGGGTAGAGATAAGCAGGATCGGCAGGTCCCTGTGCCGTTCGCTCTTGCGGATGAACTGGACGAGCTCCAGCCCGTTGATGTCGGGCATGTTGATGTCCGTGATCACGAGATCGTAGCGACCGCGCGGCAGTAGGCGCAGCGCATCGAACCCGCTGGACGCCTCGACGACTTCGAGCTCGCCGATGCCGGCGCTGTCCGCCTCGAGCGCGCTGCGCACGAAAGCGCGCATGCTCACGGAATCCTCGACGACGAGAATGCGGGGCACTACTTGGCTGCTCCTCCCGAGCGCACCTTGCGGGCGAGCTTCGCACGCCCCCCGCCCTTGGCGCCGGGCTCCTTGCCGGGAGCATAGTAGAGCGACACGCGCTTCACCGGCTTGTCGTCGTAAACGCTCATGAGCCAGGACTCCAGATCCTTCCACAGCTCCGGGTGTGCTGCGCCGATCGCACCCGCCGAATGGACCCGCCCCGCGTAGCTCTTGACCGTGCCCGCCATCGCCATTCGCGACAGTGCGTTGAGCGGCGCCTTGGAGATCTCGTCCTCACCGCTGGCCGCCAGGAAAGCCGGGAGGTTCCGCACCTGGGCAAACGGCTGGTAGATGGCCACGCCGTCGATAGCGGACCCCGGCGAGATCAACGCGAGGGCAGTCACCTTGGGTTCGCTGAAGGCGACTCTCGACACCAGCGCCGCCCCCAGCGAGGAGCCGACCAGGACCACGCCGCGCGCCTTTTGCCCGCTTGCTTCGAGCACCTCGGCGATTGCCGCATGCACGTCCTGGGTGCCGGGCTCGCCGGGGTCCAGCGTCGCCTCGTGAAGAGGCGGCGGCGAATCGCCAGCGCCGCGCAGATCGAACGCGAGCACCGTGAAGCGCTTGTCGGCGCGAATCAGCCGCTGGACCAGCGGCGCGAACTCGTCGCGCGCGCCGCCCTGCTTGTGGACGAGCACGACCGCCGGCGCGGATCGATCCGGGGCCAGGTAGAGGTCTCCGGAAAGTTGCTGGCCTTCGGCAGTCTTGAAGCGAACCGCCTGCTTCGGCGTAGGTACCGGCGCCTGGGTCCGTGGCGCAGACGGCGGGCGCGCAGCACCCGTCGAGGAAGGAGCGGCGGACTTGCCCGATTTGCAGGCGGGGATGAGCACGGAAAGAGCCAGCGCGCTGGTCAAGCTGATCAAGACGGACCGGGGCACCGGCCCATGGTAGCAGCTTGAAGGGCCGTCGGGCAGCGGCCGGGCAGGCCCCGAGCGCCACACGAAAGGGCTTGTTCCGCGCTGCTTTTGTCTCGCTGGCGTCGACAAGGGTGGTTCCACGGCGGTGGGTGGTTCGTCGCCGCTTCTGGCGGAGGACCTGGCAGGCGTGCCGCCAGCCCTACGTGCTCACGGCACGATTCGATCCGCTGCGCGGACGAGGGGCGCCGATGCCGAACGTCTGCGGGAGGCGGGCGTCGCGGTGCGGACGCCGCCCAGGCGCTCGCGGACTGACTCGAACGAAGCGATTTCCTCCGGACCGGGGGTCGGTAGCCGAACCGCCCGGGGTCGACTAGTATGCAGCTTTCACATGCCGAGTGGAGAGCACGAGGAGGGGGCGGCTGCCGCCAAGCTCGCTGAAGCCGGGCGGGGCGTGGAGAAGACAACCGGGCCCCAGCGCGCCATCTACATCACGCCAGCGCCGGTTTCCAGCCCCGAGCAGGCCGAAGAGCACATCCGGGCAGCGTTGGCTGCCGGCACGCGTACCGGCGCGAGCCTGAGCGCACTGTTCCGCGCTGTCGAGCAGATGACCGACGGACTGAGCGGCGCTCGCGAGTCGAACGAGCAGCTCGTCACGGAGCTGGAAGCGATGCGGCAGATGCTCGCCGAGCGCACGGAGGAAAACGCCGCGCTCGCGGAGCAGTTGGCAGCGCTGGCCGCGGAACGCGACCAGGCGCTGGGCGAGCTCGAGCAGGCCCGCTCCGAAGCAAACCGGGAGCGCGAGTTCTTCCTGGGCGAGCAGGACCGGTTCCTGGCCGCCTTGCTCGAGGATCACGAGCAGGCTCTGGCAGCGCTGCGCCGCGAACGCGACGAAGCACGTGCGTCGGCCGGCACCGGTCAACACGACAGGCCCACCAGGCCCGGGACGGCCGCCGCAGTTGAAGGCAACGCCCCGCAAGCCGCGAAGGAGCTCAGGGAGGCGCGGCAGACGATCGAGAAGCTGATGAAGGAGCGCAATCGCTCGCGCGAGATGCTCCGCCGACTCCAGGCCCAGCGCGACGAAGCGCAGGCCGCCCTGGCCGGCGCAAGTGTCGGCGACGACCCTCCGCTGAACGTGACGGTCCACACGACCGCACCGAATCCGGACAACATCACGACGGTGCCGCCGCATCCGGAGCCCAGCAACGGGCAGTTGGGGCGCGAGGGCCGGACAACCGCGCCGCAGGGTCCGCGGCTGGCTCCCGCGATCGACCCGCAGGGTGTGCGCGCTGGGCGCGCGACCGACCCGCAGGGTGCGCGCGAAGGGCGCACGACTGATCCGCAGGGCCCGCGCGCGCGGAGCGAGGCGGCGGACTCCGAACGGACGACTGATCCCGCGCCGCGCCGCGCGCAGCCCCCGATCCTGTCGCCGCCCCGGGGTGCGCCGAAACGCCGGACCACCGAGCCGGGCCTGTCCGCGCCGACACCGCCTCCTGACGAGCTGCGCGGCGCGATCATGCTGCCCACGACGCCGGTGGAGGAAGTGCCGCTGGCGGCGGACGGCAAGCCGGCGCTCAAACGCAAACCCGACCCGACCTCACGGCCGCTCGGCGGCTATTCGCTGGGCGCCGACGAGATCGAGGTCGAGCGCGTCAAGGGCAGCGACCGCGGAAGCTCGAAGCCGCCGCAGCGCTGAAGTCGACAGCGCGGCCGCGAGCTGCAACAACCGTGGCCCGATGAATGCCGACGACAACACCCGGAGCGGCGGCGACGGCTCCACGCGCTGGGCCAGCGCCAGAGTGGTCGGAGTCTGCGTGTTGGCGCTTGTCTCGGTGCTCTTCCCGCGGTTGGCGTTGCCGGCCGCATTCCTTACCTTCATCGCCTACCTCTCGCTGCCTTCCGGACAGAGCGATCGACGCCGGCTGTGGCACGTGACGTTGCTCGTCGCCGCTGTCGCTTCCACGGCCGGGTTGGTGCGCTTCGTCGCCCTGGAAGCGCTCCCGGGCATGGTGGCAGGCGGCGACGAAGCACAGGAGCGAAGCGCCGTGGCGAGGCTGCGCGAGATCCTCTTCGCCGAGGACCTGATGCGAACCAAGGGCTACGTCGATCCCGACCACGACGGCGTCGGCTCCGCCGGGCGCATCGGCGAGCTGGACGGCCGAAGCCCGCTGCGGGGCGGGCGCGTCCTCGACCCTCCGCCGCTCAACCGTGCGTTCGGCACGCCGGAGACGACGCGCACCGGCCCGGCGCTGGAGGCCGAGGGCTACCTGTTCATCGTCTGCGTGCCGAAGCAGGGCGGCGGTTTGACCGCGGACACCAAGACTGCCGTCGACGAGGAGAAGGCCGAGCGCCGCTTCATCGCCTACGCGTGGCCCAGGGCCGCCGGACGCACCATACACGCGGCGTACTCCATCGACGAGCACGAGCGCATCCTCGAGTCGCGGAACGTCGAGCCCGGCAAGCCGAACGAGCCGCACTTCGCCGGCCCGGGCTTCCCGCCGCCCTGCGACGCCGTGGTCGCGCCGGCCACGCGAACGGACTGGAAGCCGTGGCGCGGAAAGAAGCCGAGGCTACATCTGCCCGGCGACAAGTGAAGGCGAAGCGCTTTCCCGGCGCGGCTAGCCGCGACCGCGCTTGCTGACGAGCAGCGCCTTGACCGCCTGGCGAGCCAGAGACGGCACCGAGAGCATGCTGCGCGCCAGCGACATCGCCAGAGCGGCCGGCGTGCTTCCGCGCGCCTCGATGGCAACGCGTTCGCCGCTGGCGCTGTCTTCGAGCGCGCCGCGCGCGATGGTGCGGGTGCCGTCCGAGCGGATCTCGACGATCATGCGAGCGACAACGGGAGGCTCGTCGGGCTCGTTCGCGAGCTCGTTGCCGCGCGCGGTGGTCAGGCCCTCCGGCGCGCTCTCGCTGCTATCCCGGCCGCGTGCCATGTTAGCGGTATAGCGCGCGGCCGATGGGTCGACTACCAGGGCGACAGCGATTCGCGAATCGGTCGCGGATGGCGGATCCAAACCCGTTGAACTACGCTCTTCTATGGCCAGCGATCAGCCCGCTCCAGCAGAGGCCACGGACGGCGACCAGGAAGGCGAACGCCCGCGCCGACGCCGGTCGCGGCTCAGGCGCTGGGCCTTCGATATCGCCCTGTTTCTGGGGCTCTATCTGGCCATCACGGCGTGGCGCGAGCGCGGGCTGCTGTCCAGCGGGACCACGGCCGCACCCGACTTTGCGCTCCGCGACCTGGACGGGCACACGGTGTCGCTGCAAAGCCTCCGGGGCAAGAGCGTGCTCGTGCACTTCTGGGCAACATGGTGCGGCGTGTGCCGGCAGGAGTTCGGTGCACTCGATGCGGTCCAGAGCGGCCTCGACGACAACCAGGCGCTCGTCGCCGTTGTTGCCGACTCGGGCGAACCGGATCGGGTACGTCGCTTCGTCGCCGAGCACCACATCCACTATCCGGTGCTGCTGGGTACGCCAGCGATGTTGCGCGCCTACCACGTCACCGTTTTTCCGACGACGTACTTCATCGGGCCCGAAGGCAAGGTGCGGGGACACACCATCGGCTTGAGCACGCGCTGGGGCATGTCGGCGCGTCTGGGCTGCGCGCGCCGCTAGTCAGCCGCGCCGCGCGTCTCTGGCGACGTTCACGGCCGCGTCGCTTCCGCTCAGCGCTTCGTGCAAGAGCGACTTGGCAAGCGAATCGAGCGACTCGAAGCCGGTCTTGCGCAGCACGCTCCGCACCTGGCTCTTGAGCGTGTTCTCGCTGACCTGGAACATCTCGAGCCACTGCTGCCGCGGAACGTTCGCCACGGTGGCCGCCACCACCTCGGTCTCTCGAGGCGTCAGCTCGCAGTGCCCCGACAGCTCGTCGATGAGCCAGCTGAGCCGCTCGTCGGGAACGCGCTCGAACGTCACCGCCCGCCGTACGAATCCGAACAGATCCGCCTCGCTGGCGGGTTTGCAGACAAACTCGGCTCGCAGCTTGTGTGAACGATTGATCAGTTTGCGGTCGTTGCGACCGGTCAGGACGAGCACGGGCAGCAGCGGCCAGCGGCTGCGCGCGAAGCCCGCAACGTCCAGGCCGGACCCATCCGGCAAGCCGATATCCACGATGAGTGCCGTCCAGCGCGTCTCCCCTTCGAGCAGAGCGCACGCTTCGACGACGCTCCCGGCAATCCGCGTGGTGCGGAAGCGCCCGAGGAGGCGGGCCAACGTCTTGGCATTGCCCATCTCGTCCTCGACGACCAGCAGCTCACCTGCGCGATGCATGGATCCAGGGGTCCATCGTACCTCAGCGGACGGCGTGGGTCGCGTACTTCGAGCCCGGCGCTCCGGGGCCAGGCCGCTCCCCCGATTTCCGTGGGCCGGCGGATTCCCGCAGCTCGCTATCCGGGCTTCCGCGCCACCACGACCTTGGCCACGAAACACCGCTCGCTCGCCTGGACCTCGAACCCCGCCTCGGGCAGGGCCCTCGCGAGATCGTCGTCGAGATAGTCGGGGAAGAAGGGCTCGTGGAACTCCTCGCTGAAGCGCTCGAGGAAAAAGGCGACGTGGCCCGCGTCCGCGTGCTGCGCGGAGTCCTCGATCACTAGCAGCCCGCCGGGACGCAGCACCCGGAACATCTCGCGGTACACGTTGCGCCGCGCGTTGCGGGGCAGCTCGTGGAACAGGTAGACGCTGGTGAGCGCGTCGAAGTACCCGTCGCAGAACGGCATCTGCTCGGCGTTCTCGGCCACCAGCGATACATCCGGCACGTCGCGAAGCAGGTCCCGCGCGACCTGCGTGTAGTAGGGGCTGAGATCCAGGCCGTAGAGCTTCAACCCGGGATGCGCCGTCGCGATCTGGAGCAGCGTCCGGCCCGTGCCCGACGCGACGTCGAGAACGCGGGCGTGCGGAGCGTGCTGCTCGCGGAGAAAGCGCGTCAGCGGCGGAATCACCTGGCGCCGCATGACGTTGGCCATGCCCAGGAACAGGAACTCGACGCCGATGTCGTAGAGCTCCGCAGAGCGCTTGCTCAAGTAACCGTCGGTCTGCCAGTGGAAGTTGCGGCGGAAATATGCCGGATAGCCGGCCAGATCGACGCCGCGCGGCAGATCCTTGTAGTTGCGCCGTCGCGAGCGGCGGATCGTCCGGGGGAAATCCCGCACCAGCTGTGGAAAACGCCGGGCATAGCCGAAAGCCGGCATCTGGAACAGCAGCTTGTCCGGGTACAGGCCCTGCTCCACATTGGCCAGATCCCGGCCGAGCAGATCCGCGTATCTCCTGCGCACCTCGGCGAGTGCACCCGCGCTGGGCTGGATACGCAGCCCCGACACGGTTCGAAGCACGCGATGCGCCGCGAGACAGTTGAGCAGCCAGGTCGTCTGCTGCGCGCGGTACGCGGCCCGCTGTACAGGCCGGGCAAGCGGCATCACCATCCGGATCCTCCAGGCATGAGCATGATCTTCTCTAGTCTGTTCTAGCCGGCCGGTCTCGACCGGACAAGCTGGACGGTCCAGCTCGTCACTTGGGCGCGTACCCGTACCTACATGGGACCCGTGTGACGACGCTCACTTGGGGCGCCTCGCTGCACAACTTCCGCCCTCGCGATTCCGGGCGGAGGATGTCAAGATGAAGTGACGATGGGAAGCATTGCACCGAAAGGCAACGGCGGGGACGAACGCGGTTCCGGCACCCACCGTCTCGCTGATGCGGATCGACGCCGCATCTCGCGCGTCGGCGTCGAGCTTGTCATCGAGCTCGAGCTTCCCGACGGACGGCGCATGACCGGCGTCGCGCTCGACATCGGTCTCGGCGGAATGTTCATCGAGGCGGTCGAGTCTCTCGCCTACGGCGCGTCGTTGGAGGTGATCCTGCCGGGCAGCTCGATCAGACTGCCGGCGACCGTGCGCTGGTCGTCCGGCAACGGCATGGGCGTGCAGTTCGGCCTGCTCGGAGCGCGCGAGACGCACGCGGTAACGACGCTGGTCGAGCACGCCAAAGGCAACTGACCGCGGAACGCGGAACGCGGAACTGGCGTTCCGCGTCGCGAGCCCTACACTCTGTCGCCTTCGATGGATGCCGTCTACAAGAGCGAGCTGAATCGCAACGTGCGTCCCGCCGCACCCGGCGAGTTCCGCCCGCTTGCGATCGGGCCCCTGTCGGTCTGGCCTCCCGTCGTGCTGGCGCCGATGGCCGGCGTCACGAACTACCCGTTCCGCTCCATCTGCAGGCGTTTCGGCGCTGGGCTGTACGTCAGCGAGATGATCACGGCGCGTCCACTGGTAGAAGGCCGCGACAAGACGCTGAAGCTCGCCGACTTCGGACCCGGGGAGAGCCCGCGCAGCCTGCAGCTCTACGGCGTGGATCCGTACTACGTGGGCGAAGCCGTGAAGCGCCTCGTGGGCGACGGCCGCGTCGACCACGTCGACATGAATTTCGGCTGCCCCGTTCGCAAGGTGACGCGCAAAGGCGGCGGTTCCGCCATTCCCGTCAAGCCGCGCCTGCTCGCCAGCATCGTGCGTGCCGCCGTGAAGAACGCCGGCGACGTGCCGGTGACGATCAAGTTCCGGATGGGGATCCACGACGGGCTGCTCACGTACCTGTCGGCTGGACGCGCCGGCGAGCAGGAGGGCGTCAGCGCGGTCGCACTGCATGCGCGCACCGCCGCGCAGCTCTACGACGGGCAAGCGCGTTGGGAAGCCATCGCCGAGCTCAAGCAGGCCGTGAACGTCCCCGTGCTCGGCAACGGCGACATCTGGGAAGCGGGCGACGCGCTGCGCATGATGCGGCAGACCGGGTGTGATGGAGTCGTCGTCGGGCGCGGCTGTCTCGGGCGTCCGTGGCTGTTCCGCGATCTGGCGGACGTGTTCGACGGACGCGAGCCCGCCGATCCGCCCAACCTCGGCGTGGTCGTCGAGATCATGCTCGACCACGCAGTGCGGCTCTCGGAGTGGTTCGGCGAAGCGTCCGCGATGCGCGCCTTCCGGCGCCACGCGACCTGGTACACGAAAGGCTTCCGGGGCAGCGCCGTGCTGCGCCAGTCGCTGATGCGCGTCGAGACGCTCGCGCAGCTTCGCGATCTTCTTGCCGCCGTGGATGGCTCGCAGCGCTTTCCGCCATCGGCGATGCGGGTACCGCGCGGCAAGAGCTCCGGCACGCAACAGGTCAGCCTGCCCGAGGGCTACCTCGACGACCTGGACGACGCGACGCCGCCTGGCGCAGACGCCGAGGACGCCGGCTCTGGCGGCTGATCGTAGCGGAACCACTGGGTTTTCAGCTCCAGACCGGTCCACTCGTTGTTGGACTCCACAAGCGGGAGTAGACTGCTCGCGCAGGGCAGGAGGCCTGGACGATGCGGACAAGCAGAATGGTGTCCGGCTTCGCGAGCTGGCGGTGGATGCCGTGCTGCGCGTTGATCACCGGCTCGCTCCTGTACGTCGCGCTGATCGTGCTGGTGGTGCCGAACAGCCTTGGCAAGCTCCCGCACACGCTGTCGACGCCGGTCGGCCCGCAGAACGACATGCTCACCTCGAACGCGCTGGGCAACGGCGCTTCGCTTTCGTCGCACCACCCAGGCACACCGGCCGCACGCCTGCCCCCGACGCAGAACGCAGACGACGCGCCGGTTGCTCCCCGGCAGAACCTGGTCGGATCGCGCGCGGCCGCGCTCGGCTCGCCGGTGATGAGGCCAGAGGTCGCGCCGCCGCCGGAACCGCCGCCGGCTCCGCCGCCTCCTCCCGAAGAGCCCGAGCCCGAGCCTGCGGCTCCGGAGGCAGAGGATCCGCCGCCCGCACCGCCACATCCCGTCGTCCAGCGCTTCATGGGCGGCGTGCACATGATCGCCCCGCACCTGATGGCCGCACCAGCCGACAACGATCAACCGGCGGACGAAGGCGACAACGGCGGCGGCAACAGTGAAGACGACGACAACCCGCAGTAGCGGCTCGCCCGCGGCGATCAGTCGTCGCGTCCGCGCAGGCGGCGAAGCGCGCGTCGATCCGCCTTGGTCGGCCGACCCGCTCCGCGCGGGCGCAGCACCGGCCGCTCGTCGCGAGGCGGCGGAGGCGGCGAGTGATCCTCGTACAGCTCGCGGGCCTTTGGCGGCGATTGCCGCTTTTCCGCGAGCCCCAGCACGTCGAACACAATCGGCCCGCGCGGCGCGATCGCCTCGACGCGGTCGCCGACCTTGACCTGACTGCTGGGTTCGGCGCTCCTGCCGTTGAGCTTCACGTGTCCGCCCCGGCACGCTTCCTGGGCGTGAGTGCGCGTCTTGTACAGCCGGACCGCGTTCAGCCAGCGGTCGATCCGCACCGAATCCATCTCGCGTACAGTAGCGTAGTCTGACGATCGTCACCTGGACGAAGCAGTGTTGGGCTCGTCGGCAGGTGTGGCGTGCTAGTGCTGCCATCCGGCTGCCAGGACCCCCGGGGAGCCATGAGCTGTTGGCCGTTGGCTGGATACGAACAGGAGCGGGACGTGCCGGATATCGCGATCAACGGAGCGCAGCTGTACTACGAGGACACGGGCGCGGGCTCGACGGGCGAGACCATAGTGTTCAGCCATGGGCTGCTCTGGAGCCTGGAGATGTTCCGGCCGCAGATGGATCACCTGCGCGAGCGCTACCGCTGCATCGGCTACGACCACCGCGGCCAGGGCAAGAGCGGCGACGTGGACGTGCGATCGATCGGCATGGAAGGGCTCTTCCAGGACGCCGCAGAGCTGATCGAGCAGCTCGGCCTCGGCCCCGTGCACTTCGCGGGGCTGTCGATGGGAGGCTTCGTGGCGATGCGCATGGCCGCGCGCCGGCCGGATCTGCTCCGCTCGCTCATCCTGATGGAAACCAGCGCCGACAGCGAGCCCGAGGAGAACATCGGGCGCTACCGCGCAATGAACGCCGTGGCGCGCTACGCGGGGCTCCGGTTCGTCGCCGAGCGCGTCATGCCCATCATGTTCGGTAAGGAGTTCTTGACCGACCCGGCGCGCGGCGACGAGCGGGCGGCGTGGCTCGAGCGACTGAAGAACAACCGCCGCAGCATCTGGCGCGCGGTCAACGGCGTCGTCGACCGCGACCCCATCGCGCCGGAGCTGAAGCGCATCGACATGCCCACGCTGATCGTCGTGGGGGAGCAGGATGTGGCGACGGTGCCGGAGAAGGCCGAGCGGCTACACGCCGCCATCAAGAACTCCAAGCTCGTCCGCATTCCCGGCGCCGGTCACACCTCCACGATCGAGCAGCCGAAGCGCGTCAACGCCGCGCTCGACGAGTTTCTGGGATCGCTCGCGCATTGACGCGGCCAACGCCGTGCGCCACGGACCCGCCCTCCGGGCGGCGACCGAGGGGCGCGCCCCGTCGCGACCGTGGCCTTCACCATGCAGCTCTTGTCCTCCGATCCGCCCCCCGCCGCCGACGCGCCGCTCTTCTACCGTGGCCGCGATCTCGCCGCCGAGTACGGCTTCGAGCTGGAGATGCGCGAACTCTGGACGCCCGGCGACGGCCTGGTCGCGCTGAACGAGCAGACGTTTGTTTGGATCAAGTAGGCGCCGGGCCCCGCCTCGGCGGCATCGCGGCGCGCGTGGAGTCGACGGACCTCGTGTTGGCGGCGTCCTCTCCGCCGGGGACAAGCGAGGCTCACGCTGGCGGCAACGCGCCATGCAGATCACGACGCAAGCGTTCGAAGGCCGAGCACTTCAACACCACCGCCAGGTCCGAACGGCGCGCGATCTCGCAACGCCTACTGGCACTGGTCGCAACGTGGAGCCCAGCGCCGGTCATAAGCCCCTCGAACAGTGCCTTGGCTTCGCCGGGGCCCATTGATTCAGGTGCGGGCGGGGTTTCGTAATGGCACGCGAGCACGTCGTGCACGGTGGCCTGGTCGGCGATCAGCCACGCTTCGAATTCCTGGACCGCCACCGCAAGCCCGACAAGCGGCGGCCTTGCCGTCGGGACGCAGCGCCATCCGCTCCGCTATGCTGCGCTCCCCATGACCGCCGCGCCTGTTTCCGGGAGCTCGCCGCGCGGCGTGGCGCGCGAGGTGCTCCGGCTGGCGGGGCCGGCGGTCCTGACGAGCTTTCTGCAGACGCTGGTGTTCCTGGCGGATCGGCTGCTGCTCGGTCGCTACAGCGAGCAGGCGCTGGCGAGCATGCAGGTGCAGGGGCCGATCGTGTGGTCGGTGTTCAGCGTGTTCGCGGGACTGACCGTGGGCACGGTGCCGCTGGTGGCGCGGGCCGTGGGCGCGGGCGAGCGGGAGCGCGCGGGCGAGGTGGCGCGGGCGTCGCTGCGCGTGGCGCTCGTACTCGGCGTGGGCGTGGGCGCGCTGGGATTGGTCTTCGTCGGGCCGCTGGTGCGGGCGATAGGTCCGCACTCGGCGGCGCTGCGCGCGCTGTCGGTGCGCTACCTCGGCGTGATCCTGCTCGGATTTCCGCAGATGTTCCTGGCCACGGCGGCCGCAATGATCCTGACGGGCGCGGGCGACACGAAGACGCCCCTTCGCATCGGCGTCTTGAGCAACACGCTCAACGTGCTCGGCGACGTGCTGTTGGTCTTCGGCGTCCATGCGGGACCTCTGCGCGTGCCGGCGTTCGGCGTGGCCGGAGCAGCCGCGTCGTCCGTGGCGGCGTTCACGGTGGAAGCGGCGCTGCTCCTGTGGGTGTTGCGGCGTCCGGATCAGCCGGCGCGCGTCACCGGATTCTTCGAGGGCGCTACCGCCGCGTCGCGCGAGGCACGGCGGGCACTCCTGCGCATCAGCACGCCGGCCATGCTGGAGCGCGTGGTCATCCACGCGGGCTACCTGGCCTACGTTGCCGTCATCAATCGCCTCGGCGCGCTGGTGATGGCGAGCAACCAGGCGATGATCACGCTGGAGGCCATCTGCTTCCTCGGAGCGGACGGGTTCGGCGTCGCAGCGGCCACCGTCGTCGGGCAATCGCTGGGGCGCAAGGAGCCGCGAGCGGCACGACGCGGTGGATTGGTGGCGACGGGGCTCGGCATCGCGGCGCTCACGCTGGCGGGGCTCGCCATCTGGGGCAGCGGACCGTGGTCGCTCCGGCTGTTCGTGCCAGCGGGAAGCTCCGGCGGCGATCTGGTGAAGACGGCGATGCGCGCGATGCCGCTGCTCGCGCTGTCGCAGCCGTTCATGGCCATTGCAGTAGTGCTGGCGCAGGGGCTGCGCGGGGCGGGCGACACGCGCTCCCCGCTGATCGCGGCGGTGGTGGGTGGCTTTGCGGTGCGTGTGGGCCTCGCCTGGTACCTTGGCCTCTACCTCGGACTTGGCCTGGTTGCGGTGTGGATCGCCAGCGCCGTCGACTGGGTCGTGCGCACGCTGATCTGCGGCGGCATTTTCCTGGGCGGGCGCTGGACGAGGATACAGGTCTAGGTAGAATCGCCAGCGGTGCAGACAGGCGGAGAGCAATCCCAACCAGCGCCGCGGAGCACGGGCGTAACAGTGCTCGGCGCCGTCATGGTGGCGTTTGGCGGCATCGGCCTGTTCTCCGCGCCCCTCGCTCTCATGAGCCGTTTTCTGGGAAGCCATGCGGGCAGCTCGCGCATCCAGGACCTGATGTGGACGGGCACGGTTGGCGCATGGATGTGGGCTTCAATGGGGCTCGGCACTTTGCTGGCGCTGCTGCTCCTCGGGAGCGGCGTCGGTGTGCTTCGACGCCAGCGCTGGGCGCGGAAGGCGTCGCTCGCCTACGCCATCAGCGCGATTGCGTTCGGCATCCTGGCGCAGCTCGTCAATATCGTGTTCCTGTACCCCAAGCTCATGGGCATGTTGCAGACCGGAAGCGCGGTCGAGCGCGGTGGCGCCATAGGCGGTCTGGTCGGCGGCATCTTCGGCGGGCTGTTCGGGATGATCCTTCCGATCGCCGTCCTGATCGTGGTGACCCGCCCCAGCGTGCGCGCCGAGCTCGCCTGATCCAGCGAGGGCAGAGCACCCGGAGAGCGCCGCTGCCCGGCCTCGGGCGCCGCAACGGCGATCCGTGTACACTGGGTCATGGCCTATCGACGCTGGACCTGGCTTCTTTTCGTCTCTCTCTTGATCGCCGGTCTCGCCGGCGCGTGCGGGGGAGGCAGCAAGGTCGCGAATGGCCGCAACGGTTCGGGCGGCGGCGCGGCGAGCGGCGGCGCGAGCGGCAACGGCGGCAGCGGCGGCGGCATCCTGCTCGACGGCGGTCCGGACGCGGCCGGGTCGCTGGTGATCACGCCGGCAAACCCGGTGGTCGTGGTCAAGTCGGGGCAGGCGCTGCCGACCGTCAACTTCAAGGTCACCGACAAGGGCACGCCAGTGTCCGCGCAGTGGCTGATCAATCGCGCCGAGATCGGCAGCATCGACAACACCGGCCTGTTCACGCCGACCGGCACCGTTGCCGGACAAGCCACCGTCGAGGCCACGGTCGGCTCGCAGAAAGTGTCCACCACGGTCACTGTGCAGATCCAGGCGACCGAGAACGGCGGCACCGAGAACGTCCACCAGCCCGGGCCCCGGCGGCTACGAAGGCGTGGGCGGCGAAGGCATCGGCGGCGCGGTGAGCGCCAGCGTCAAGGGCGTGCTCGACGGTTCGCCCACGGCGGATCCGAACATGCAGTGGCTCTACCCCTACGACAAGACCGTGTTCCCGCTCGGTCTGCTGGCGCCGCTGCTGCAATGGAAGGCGGGACCCGGCGCGGTCGCCGACGGCATCCTGATCCACCTTTCCGCAAAGAACTACGACTACAAAGGCTACTTCGCGCGACCCGCCGCGCTGCCCGCAGGGCAACCCTTCGTGCGCCACGTGATCCCGCAGGCGACCTGGGACGCCGCAACGCACTCGGCCGGCGGCGACAAGCTGACGGTGACGGTCACCGTCGCGGCGGGCGGCACGGCCTACGGTCCGATCAGCGAGACCTGGCCGATCGCGCAGGGCGAGCTCAAGGGCACCGTCTACTACCAGTCGTACGGCACGAACCTGGCGAAGAACTACCCCACCACCTCGGCAACCGGGCAGTCGATCATCTTCGGCGGCGCCACGCTCGCCATCAAACCCGGCGCCACGGCGCCCACGCTGGTCGCCGGCTCGAACGGCGGGCCCGCGCAGTGCCGCGTGTGCCACAGCGTCTCGGCCGACGGCAGCCGCATGATCGTGCAGCACGGCGACAGCTACGCGTCGAGCTCGTCCTACGATCTGAAGAACGGCTACACCGAGACGCCCTACCCCGGCTCGACCACCGGTCTGCTCGGCTGGATCGGCATGTACCCCGACGGCAGCATTGGCCTGAGCAATGCCGCGCCGCTGCCCGGCAACGCCAACAGCGGCAACACCAATCTCTACGATCTGAACAGCGGCGCGGCGCTGCCCACGACGGGGCTCTCGAGCTTCGTCACCAAGGCGGGCCTGCCCGCTTTCTCGCCGGACGGCAAGCACGTCGCCTTCGACTTCTACTCGGGACCGGGCGACGCCACGATCGGCGCCGGCGACGGCAAGAAGCTGGTGGTGATGGACTTCGACAAGACGACGGGCGCGTTCTCCAATCCGCGCCTGGTCTATTCGGGCGCCGCACCGGGCTGGCCCTCGTTCCTGCCGACCAACGACTCGCTGGTCTTCGAGAAGGACCTCCAGACCAGCGGTGAAACGTTCGCGACGCGCAACGGTGCCACGGGCGAGCTGTGGTGGACGGACGTCGCGACCGGAACGGCGCACGCGCTCGATGGAGCCAACGGCAACGGCTACATACCGACCGGACCGAACAACCACGGCGCCGACACCGAGGTCAACTACGAGCCGACGGTGAGCCCCATCACCTCCGGCGGCTACGCCTGGATGGTGTTCACCAGCCGGCGCATGTACGGCAGCGTCGCCACCGTCGACCCCTGGTGCAGCGATCCGCGCTCGTGCGATCTGAGCTCGGCCGTTACGCCGAAGAAACTCTGGGTCGCGGCGATCGATCTGGACGGCAAGGCCGGCAGCGATCCGAGCCACCCCGCGTTCTATCTGCCGGCGCAGGAGCTCATGGCGGGCAACTCGCGCGGCTACTTGGTGGTGGATCCCTGCAAGGGCGACGGCAGCGCGTGCAGCAGCGGCGACCAGTGCTGCGGCGGCTACTGCCAGAAGGATCCGCAGTCGGGCCAGCTCACCTGCGGCAGCAAGACCAACAAGTGCTCGAACCTGTACGACAAGTGCTCCACGGCTGCCGACTGCTGCGACCAGACCAACCAGTGCATCAACGGCAAGTGCTCGCTGCCGACGCCGCCGCAGTAGGCCGGACGGGCTTGATCAACGTCAACGGTCGCGCGTAGTTCTCGCAGGGCGCGCTTCCGCCATTGGCAACGTGTGCGCGATCCGGAAACCCGGACCGGCACAAGTGCCGAGGTCCGCGACCGGCACAGCGAATGCTTTTCGTGTGGGGCAATGTCGGGCCATGGCTGGGGCTTTGGCACGCACCTGTCCGGGCTGCTCGCGGGGGCGTGCATACTACTATCTGGAACCCTCGCGGTCGCGTGGACGCCGCTCTCGCCGCACGACGATCCGCTCGTGCGCATGCCCGGCACGCAGCCGGCCGACGGCGTGGCGGTCGAGGCGCCCGATCGCTGCTTCAACTGCCACGACAACTACGACCCGGCCATCGATCCCGGATCGCACTGGCACGGCTCGATGATGGCGCAGGCCGCTCGCGATCCTCTGTTCTGGTCGGCGCTGGCCGTGTCGGCGCAGGACTCGATCTGGGCGCTCGGACGCCCGAACGCGACCGATCTGTGCCTACGCTGCCACTCGCCCGGCGGCTGGATGGGCGGGCGTTCGGATCCGACGAACGGCTCCGCGCTGACGGCGGCTGACTTCGACGGCGTGCAGTGCAACGTCTGCCATCGCGCCGTCGACCCGTTCTTCCAGCAGACCTGGGCCGGCACACGCGACGGCAACGACTGGACCGGCTACTGGGACGAGACCAACCTGAGCTCGACGCCGTCGAACGCCGCTGCGACGCTCACGCTCGCGGCGGATCAGAGCGTGGCCGCGACCGTGACGCTGTTCGACGGCGACGCGGGCTACGACACGAACAGCTGGCTGCCGGCCCTCGCCGGCTGGACGGAAAACGGCGGCGGCCAGTATGTCATCTCGGGAACGCGTGACAAGCGCGCCTCGTTTGCCGACGCGAAACCCAAGCACGGCTTCTTCTACAGCCGCTACCACAAGAGCCGCTACTTCTGCGAGACGTGTCATGACGTCTCGAACCCCGCGCTCCTGAACCTGGCCTACGACGGCACCACGCCGGGCGACGGCACGACGGTGCTGCCGTCGGAGCAGCAGCCGGCGTACTCCTACTTCCACGTCGAGCGGACCTTCTCCGAGTTCCGGCTCTCGGCGTACGGCACCGGCGAGGGCGCGTTCGGCACCGGGTACTACGATCCGTCGACCTTCGCGACCTCGCGGCCCGGAAACCGCATCGCCACGTGCCAGGACTGCCACATGCCCGACCGCGTCGGCTACGGCTGCAACAAAGCGGGCGTGCTGCTCCGGCCCACCGGGAGCGTAGAACACCCGAAGAGCGGGCATCCGCTCCACGATCTGACCGGCGGCAACGTGCTGATGCCGCGCATCCTGGCCAGCACCGTCACCGGCTCGCCGAACTACGACGCCACCAACGCGGCGCTGCTGTCGCAGGGGCCGGCCGTGCTCACGCTCGATCTGACGCAGGGGTTGCCGCTCGACGCGAACGCGCTGCTCGATGCCTCGTCGCGCGCGCTCGACAATCTGCAGCGCGCCGCCACGATCGAGGGGCTCGCCTACAACGCCGGGACCGGCGCGCTCTCCTTCCGCGTCGTGAACCACAGCGGGCACAAGCTCATCTCCGGCTATCCAGAAGGGCGGCGGATGTTCGTGGACGTCCGCGTCTACAAGAGCGGTCTGATCGTCCACGAGATGAACCCGTACGACGACACCGCAGGCACGCTCAAGGGGCTCGGCACGGCGTCGAGCCCGGCGCTCGGCCCGAACGAGGAGTACCGCGACGACCTGGTGTACGAGGAGCGGTCGGCGAGCTCGCTCACGGGCGAGACGTACAGCTTCCACTTCGTCCTGGCCGACGGGCGCTACAAGGACAACCGCATTCCGCCGGCCGGCTTCCGCATCGCACAAGCCACCGCACGCCTGGCGGAGCCGGTATGGAACGGCGTGTCGCGCACGGACTACTTCACGGCGGCGGAATACGCGGGTGGCTACGACGCGGTCTCGCTCACGATGCCGACCGGGGCGGACGGAGTCGAGGTCAGCCTCTACTACCAGACCACCAGCCGCGAGTTCGTGGAGTTCCTGCGGGACGAGATCAACGGCACGGGCGGCACGCTCGCGTCGCCCACGCCGTCGGGTGAAACGTCGGCGTACATCGCACAGAGCGATACGTTCTTCTCGGGTCTGAAGGCCTGGGGCGACGTGATCTGGCAGCTCTGGCAGCACAACAAGAACGTGCCTGGCGCCGCTCCGGTGCTGATGGCGCAGGCCGTGTTCGGCAGCATCGGCGATCCGTGCGCCTCCGCCGGATCCGACGGCAAGACGTGCAACGACGGCAACGCCTGCAGCGTGGGGGACGTGTGCGCGAACGGGGCGTGCATGCCCGGCAGTCCCGTGGTGTGCGCGCCGCTCAACCAGTGTCACGTGGCCGGCACCTGCAACACGAGCACGGGACAGTGCGACAACCCGCTCAAGGCCAACGGCATCAGCTGCAATGACGGGAGCGCCTGCACGCTCGGCGACAACTGCCAGAACGGCAGTTGCGTCGCGGCGCAGACCGTCGTGTGCACTGCGCTCGACGAGTGCCATGTCGCGGGCACGTGCGATCCGTCGACTGGAATGTGCGACGATCCGGCGCAGCCCGACGGAACCCCGTGTACGGGCGGTGCGTGCACTGGCGGCGCGTGCGTGCTCGATGGCGGCAGCGGGGGATCGGCGGGTAGCGCGGGTGCAGGAGGCAGCGGCGGCACGGCGGGCAGCGGCGGCACGGCGGGCAGCGGCGGCACGGCGGGCACTGGCGGCACGGCGGGCAGCGGCGGCACGGCGGGCAGCGGCGGCACGGCGGGCACCGGCGGCACGGCGGGCACTGGCGGCACGGCGGGGCTCGGCGGCACGGCTGGCACCGGCGGCGGCAGCGCGGGGCTCGGCGGAACCACCGGGAACGATTCGGGGCTCGGCGGAAACGCGGGTCTCGGCGGAAGCGCAGCTAGCGACTCGGGCCTGGGCGGCGGCGCAGGCCTCGCCGGTAGCGGAGGAAACATGGGCGGAGGCGCCGGTCAGCTTGTGGATTCCGGCGCGGACAACGCGGGCGGTGCAGCGGCCTCGAGCGGCAGCAAGGGCGGCTGTGGCTGCTCGACGCCGGGCGAGGCACCTGGCTCCGGAGGCGTCGTCCTGCTGTGGCTCGGCCTCGTTGCCGGGCTGACGAGGAGGCGACGAGCGCTTCTGCGCGAGCGAATCGGCGTGTAGCATACGAGTCCCATGGAGAGGGTGACGGAGCTTGGCGAGGCCGAGCTGCTGACGCTGGCCGGTTTGCTGCGGCTGCTGGTGCGACTCGACGGGATGGCGAGTGCCGCGGAGCTGGCCGCCGTCGACGCACTTTCCGCCGAGCTCGGCCACGCGCGCTTCAACGCGCTGATGCAGCGCGTGGCGCGGGAGATGCCGCGCGACGAGGACGTCCAGCAGGCAGCGCTCCGGATCGACAGCGCCGACGCCCGGGAGCTCATCTTCGTCGCGCTGTTCGAGATCGCGGCCAGCGATTCAATCCTGGCCCCGGAGTCCTCGCTGCTCGACTGGCTGCGGGAGCACTGGCGGCTCCGGCCGGATGCGGGTCCGTACCGCGAGTAGACACGCGACAGTCGGGCGCCGATACTGGGCGCATGGGGACCTTCCGCCGCGCTCTTCTGCTCTCGCTTTCTGTCGCTCTGGCCAGTGCCACCGCGTTCGCCGCGTCGTTTCCGCCTGGAGTCAAGTACCCGCTGACGCCGGCGGCGATCCAGCCCGCGGGGCTCGCGCAGAAGCTGCCCAGCACGCGGCGCTACGTGCTGGTGTGGAAGGACCAGCTCGCCGATGCGGTGCAGGGCATCACCAGCGCGCAGAAGCCCTGGATCGTCACGCACTACGTCGGCACGCAGAAGCTCTTCAAGAGCCAGATCGACGAGTACCGGAAGATGAACCCGGACTTCCTCATGCTCGTCTACCACCTGGCCTACGGCCTGAACGGCGCGGACCAGAACAATCCCGTCGGCAACATCACCGGGGTCAACAAGTTCGGGCAGGAGGACACCGATAACTTCACGCCCTACGTCGCGACCCACAGCCTGACGCGCGAGAACGCCTACGAGCACGGCACGAACACCGGCTACACGAACGATCGCATCTACTACCCGGATCCCTTCTGGCTCATGAACATCGACAGTACGGAGTGGCGTTCGTACCTGTTCGACACGCTGATCACGTGGCAGGGCTATCCCACGGCGAAGGCCACCGGCGTGTTCCTCGATGTGGCCTTCCACCCCTGGTACAACTACAAGCCCGACAACTGGTGGTCGCAGAAGGCCGGCGGCAGCTCGCACACGGCTCTCGCCAACTGGTGGAACCCGCGGGCAACGGCGTACTTCAAGGCCATGCGCGCGGCGTTCGCCAAGACCTCGTCGCATCCGCGCTACCTCGTGATCCCGAATCCCGACTCGCTGGTGGACGAGGAGCCGGCGTTCCTCACCGAAACGGACGGAGTCTTCACCGAGAACTGGCAGGCGGTGAACGACTCCGTCGGAAACTGGGCCGTCTCGACGCGGCGAATCTGCCAGTACGTGACGGGCAAGGGCAAGGTGTGGATGGTGGACATCACCGCCGCGGGCAGCTCGCTTTCGATGCAGGAACGCGCGCTGCTCATCGGCACGTATCTCTTGATCCGCAACGGCACGAGCTACTACTCGCTCGGCGAAGCCGTCAGCTGGTACCCGGAGTACGAGATCGATCTGGGCGGCTACGTCGACGAGCCGCCGTCGGACATCGAGAAGCTGCGCGTGGCCGGCCAGGGCGGCTCGAACGGAGGGCTCTACGCGCGAAAGTACGTAAGCGGGCTGGTGCTGGTGAACTCGTCGAGCGGCGCGCTCTCGTACACGCTCCCGGCAGCGATGAAGCAGGCGGTATTCTCCGGCGGCGGCACCGTCGACGGACAGGCCAACATGCCGACCTACTCGCTCGACTACACGAAGGACGTTCCAGCGGGAAAGCTGAGCGTGCCGGCGCGGAGCGCGGTCATCCTGCAGGATCCGGCGGGCCCGCCGCCGCCCGGAGTGGAGCCGGGAGGTAGCGGCGGCGCCGGCGGCGCCGGCGGCACGGGCAGCGGAGGCAGCGCGGGCAGCGGCGGAACGAGCTCGGGCGGCGCTGCGGGCTCGACCTCGGGTGGAAGCGGCGGAACGACTTCGGGCGGCGCCGGCGGCACCAGCTCCGGCACGGGCGGCTCGGCGAACAAGTCATCGTCCAACAACAGCGGCGGCTGTGGCTGCGAGGTTCCCGCTGGCGAACCCGGCGGCGCACCCGCGCTGCTGCTCCTGGGTCTCGCAGTCGGATTGCTGCGGCGCCGACGCTAGAGCACGTACAGCTTGCCGTCGCCGGCGGTTCCGTAGGGATAGTTGCCGGCGAGGAACAGCTCGAACACCTGCGTCCAGAAGCCGGTGTGGTGCAGGTACTGCTCCGTCACCGCCCAGCGCGCCGCCTCGGCCGCTCTGCGCACAGCGTCCGGACGCAGATCGATCTCGCCGAAGCAGAGCCACGGCGAGCGGGGTACGTCCGGCAGAAGCTTGGTGACGTGGCGGTGCACCGACATGCGCGCGTGCCTGAGCGGCTCGAACACCCGGCGCTCCGACTCGATGCGTGCAAGCGCAGCCGACAGCCCGGGCGTCGGGTCGCCCTCGCCGGACGCAAGCGGCACAAGATCCGGAATCGAGCTCTTGTTCTTGACCGGAATGCCGAGCGCCCGGGCCGCCGCGTACTTCGCGTAGCTCTGGAAGTCCGCGCGGTCGACGATGGCGACGAAGTCGTCGTAGGTAACCGCCATGCCGAGCCGCCCGAACCAGGGCGCGCGGTCGATACGCTGGAAGAGCTCCTCGGCGGTCTCCCCGAACGGCACGGCTGCAGCATACCAAGCTAGCGGCGTGGCAGGCGTTGATCTAGCGTCCGCAGGCGATGCAGGCCCAGCAGCGCTATCCCGTCCTCCGCACGCACGTCGACAGGAAGGACGAGCTCTTCCAGCAGAACTACGCGGAGAACTCCGCGACGCTGGAGAAGCTCTCGGCCGCGCTGGAGAAATCCCGCGCCGGCGGCGGCGAAAAGTACGTCAAGCGCCACAAGGAGGCGGGCAAGCTGCTGCCGCGCGAACGGGTGGAGCTGCTGCTCGACCGCGACTCGTACTTCCTCGAGCTGTGCGCGCTGGCGGGGCACGAGGTGGAGGATCACGCCACCGGCGCGAGCAGCATCGGCGGTATCGGGCTGGTGAGCGGCGTGGAGTGCCTGATCACCGCCAGCGAGTCGACGGTGCGCGGCGGCGCCATCAACGAGCTGGGTGTGAAGAAGACGCGGCGCCTGGCCGACATCGCGATGGAGAACCGGCTGCCTGGCATCAGCCTGATCGAGAGCGCCGGCGCGGATCTACCGAACCAGAGCAAGATCTTCGTGCCGGGCGGCGAGGGCTTCCGCGATCTGACGCGGCGCTCGAAACAGCAGACACCCACGGTCTGCGTCGTCTTCGGCAGCTCCACGGCGGGGGGCGCCTACATCCCGGGCATGAGCGACTACGTGGTGATGGTGAAGGAGCAAGCGCAGGTCTATCTGGCCGGTCCGCCGCTGGTGCGCATGGCCACCGGCGAAGAGACCGGTCACGAGGAGCTGGGCGGCGCGGAGATGCACAGCAAGCTCTCGGGAGTCAGCGACTACCTGGCCGAGGACGAGCGCGACGCGATCCGGCTGGCACGCGAGATCGTGGCGCACCTCAACTGGCGGAAGCACGGTCCGGCTCCCGCGCGCGAAGTCGACGAACCACTCTACGACCCCGACGATCTGCTCGGCATCGCTTCGGCCGACATCAAGGTGCCGTTCGACAGCCGCGAGGTGATCGCGCGCATCGCCGACGGCTCGCGTTTCAGCGAGTTCAAGCCGCTGTACGGCAATACGCTGGTGTGCGGCTGGGCGCACATCCACGGCTACCCGGTCGGCATCCTGGCCAACAACGGCATCCTGTTCAGCGAGAGCGCGAACAAGGGCGCGCAGTTCATCCAGCTCGTGAACCAGGTCGACGTGCCGCTGCTGTTCCTGCAGAACATCACCGGCTTCATGGTCGGCAAGAAGTACGAGCAGGAAGGCATCATCAAGAACGGCGCCAAGCTCATCAACGCCGTCTCGAACAGCACCGTGCCCGCCATCACCATCATGACCGGCGCCAGCTACGGCGCGGGCAACTACGCCATGTGCGGCCGCGCCTATGAGCCGCGGCTGCTCTTCACCTGGCCAAACCACCGCATCGCCGTGATGGGCGGCAAGCAGCTTGCCGGCGTGCTCGAGATCATCCGCCGCGAAGCCGCAGCCAAGCGCGGCATCGAGGTCGACGAGCAGCAGCTCGAGATGGCCAAACAGATGATCGAGATGAAGATCGATCAGGAAAGCACGCCGTTCTTCGCCACCGCCCGCCTCTGGGACGACGGCATCATCGACCCGCGCGACACACGCAGCGTCGTCGGCATCGCCCTGAGCGCCGCCCACAACGCCCGCGTTGAAGGCACGACGAGCTGGGGCGTATTCCGGCACTGAGCTCCATCGCGCACTTGCCCCCCGCGCTTGAAGCGCGCTGCAAGTCCGGACCGCGGAGGAGGCGCAGCCGACGACGCGAGTGGGGGCAGCCCTGCTCACCCCCTGCGCGCGAGCAGCGATTCGGGGCTCAAGCCGAGGAGCCTCGCAGCGTTCTGGTAGAGGACCTTGTCACGGAGCTCCGGCGCGTCTTCGGTGGCGATCAGCAGCTTCGCGAGCGGCATGCTCTGGTGATAGAAGGGCCAGTCGCTCCCGAACAGGATGCGCGAGTGGTCGACGCGATCGAGGATCCTGCGCACCCCCGAGAGCGATTGGCTGGCGATCTCGACGTATACGTTTTCATAGCGGCGCGCGAGCTCGATGCCGGCATCCAGCTGGAGCGCGCCGGAATGCCCCAACACGAACGTCGTTTCCGGCGTCTCGCGGAGCGGCTTTTCGTAGTGCCGCACCTGCGACAGCCAGCGGCCGAGCGGCGGCTCGATGTTGACCGGCCCGCAGTGGAACAGCACCGGCAGGCCGCGCTTGCCGCAGGCGCGGTACAGTTTCATGGCGCGGCGATCACTCGGCAGCACCGTCTGCACCGCCGGGTGCACCTTGATGCCCTTGGCGCCGAGAGCCAGCTGGCGGTCCAGCTGCTGCTCCATGCGCGGCTTGTAGGGATGCACCGAGCCGAACACGAGGAAGTTGTCGCGTCCCTTCGCCGCCTTCAGCCACTCCCCGGCGTTGTCGCTCAGGACCGGGTAGTCGATGGCGAGCAGCACCGAGCCCACCACGCCGAGCTCCTTCATTTCGCGCGCCAGGTTCGGCAGCGTGTGCGTGCGGCGCATGCCGCCCGCGGTGACCGCGCCCAGGGTCAGATCGCGCTTCATCCTGGCCAGATCGCCGGGCGTGAAGTTCACGTTGGCGTACACGTCCAGATCCAGCGTGCCCGCGAGCGGCAGGTAGTGCTCGGTCTCCGGCCACTCGCGGCCCAGATCGAGCCGCTGCGGCACGACGTAGGTGAGCGCCAGGTGCGTGTGCACGTCGAGCGCCGGCGGAATGTCCGCATCCACCACCAGCCGTCCGTCCACCACGTCGAACCAGGGAAGCTGGGCCAGGTCGTAGGAGCATTCAAAGCGCGTCGGATAGGCCACGGGGCGTGGGTAGGCTCTCGCGCTGGCAGCGTCCAGCGCGAATTCCCGGGCATCGTGCGCGGGGCCGGTGGCGGCGCGGCCCCGTCTTCCGCCAGCTGGCGGAAATTCCCCCTCGATCCTGGTTCGTCAGGATGCGCGTGGTTCGCAGAATGACAAGACCTCGCCGCACCGCATCCGGCCAGAACTGCGGCGTGCCGCCACATGTCGACCGGAAGGTCGACCGGCTCTGCTCGTTGTCGTGGGATGACGCAGAGCTGCACGCCGGATCGGGTCGCGATCGTTCGGGAATCGACCGCTGGGGAACGAAAGTCACGCGAGACAACGTCGTGCTCGAATCGCTCGCACGAGCGAGACGCGTGCACGCGTTCGCGCACGCTCGATGAGTGCATGCAGCGCTTGCACACACGACGCACCACACTGCGCAATGCGTGCGGTCGGGAAGTGCCCTTGCGTGCAAAGCCCGCAACGCTCGCGCGTGTCAACGTGGGACCATGTTGTTTCGTACACTCGCAATTGGTGTTCTGGTTTCATCACTGCCGCTCGTGTCGTGCGCAGCGACCGACCCGGGCGGCGTCAACTACGTGGGCGACCCCGGAGGCAGCCCGGGTACAGGAGGAACAGGAAGCAGCGCAGGCTCCGGCGGCGCGAGCGCAGGTAGTGCAGGCACGGGCGCGGCAGGCGCGGCAGGCGCGGCAGGCGCAGCAGGTGCAGCAGGCGCAGCAGGTGCAGGAACGGGCGGCTCGGGCGTAGGTGGCTCCGGCACGGGCGGCTCCGGCGCGGGCGGCTCCGGCACGGGAGGCTCCGGTACAGGAGGCTCCGGCGGCACTCCAGCCGGCGGCAGCGGCGGCGGCAGCACTGCCACCTGGCTCACGGGCGTCAACCTCGCTGGCGCGGACTTCGGCGAGAACAGCCTGCCGGGCACCTACAACGTCGATTACATCTACCCCAACATGCAGGAGGTCAACTACTTCGACAGCGAAGGCATGAGCATCGTGCGCGTGCCGTTCCGCTGGGAACGCGTGCAGCAATCTGCCGGCGGCCCGCTGGACACGACGGAGCTTGCGCGCCTCGACGGAGTCGTGAAACCCGCGACGCAGAAGGGCGTGTACGTCCTGCTCGACCCGCACAACTACGCCCGCTACTACGGCAACATCATCGGCGGCGGCACCGTCAGCAACGCGGACTTCGCCGATTTCTGGTCGAAGGTCGCGAGTCACTACAAGAGCAACGACCACGTGGTCTTCGGACTGGTGAACGAGCCGCACGATCTGCCCACGACGCAGTGGCTCTCGGCCGCGAACGCAGCGATTGCCGCCATCCGCGCTGCCGGCGCCAAACAGCTGATCCTGGTTCCGGGCAACGGCTGGACCGGCGCCTGGGTCTGGACCCAGATGAGCACGGCCATGTCCGGCGTCGTGGATCCGGACGACAACTTCGCCTTCGAGATGCACCAGTACCTCGACGGCGACGGCTCCGGCGGAAGTCCGAGCTGCGTCAGCTCGACCATCGGCTCGGAACGGCTGAAGTCCGCGACGCAGTGGCTCGAAAGCCACCACTACCGCGGCTTCCTCGCGGAGTTCGCTGGCGGCGACAACTCCACGTGCAAGGCTGCCGTCACCGACATGCTCACCTACATGGAGAACCACAAGGACGCCTGGATCGGCTGGACCTGGTGGGCCGCTGGGCCGTGGTGGGGCTCGTATCAGTACACGCTCGAGCCCAGCAATCTCGGCTCGGGCAACCCGGGCAATCGCCCGCAGCTCGCCTGGCTCTTGCCCTTCGAGAAGTAGCTTTGTGGGTTAGGCGGCTGCGCTCCGGCGCGGCCGCCTGTCCGACTCCTGCCGCGTCCAGCTAGCGCTTTCCGGGTGCGTCGAGCCAGCGCTGATACGCGCGCTCGAGAGCCGCGGCCGCAGTGGGTTCGCTCGCGTAGATGTTATCGGTCTCGCCGGGATCCTTCGCGAGGTCGAACAGCATGCGCCCGCCGTTGGGTACGTCGACGATCAGCTTGTACTGGCCGACGATGATTCCCCGCTGGAAGTTGTAGGTCGCCTCGGTGGCGCCTTCGGTGACGACGGGAAGATCGCTCCGCGAAAAGAGACCCATTCCCCGGATGTGCACGCCGGTGATCGCGCCGAGCGTGGACCCGAGGTGCACGGTGCTTACGGGCCTCTTGACCACGTGAGGCGGGCAGCCGGGAACCCAGAGGATCAGGGGCACGCGCGTGATCTCGTCGAAAACTCCCGCGCCGTGCCCGTGCAGTCCTCTGGCGAACAGCTCCTCGCCGTGGTCCGCGGTGATGGCGATCACCGTGTTGTCCAGCTTGCCGCTCTGCTTCAGATGCGCGAAGAAGATTCCGAGCTGGGCATCCACGTAGGCGACGTCGTTCATGTAGGCGCCCCACTCGCCGAAGTGATGTCCGAGCTCGTCCGTGTCGAGCACGTAGGGCGCATGGACGTCAGCCAGATGCGTGAGCACGAACTTCGAGCCGGAGGTAGCCGACATGTAGTCGAGGACGCCGCGCGCGTAGGCAGCGGTCGTGAGGTCGTGCTTGACGTTCGGTATCGACGCATCGTGCCAGAACGGATTCCGCTTCTGGAAGCCGCGTAGAACGACGGGGTTGAAGTCCAGATCGCTGAACACGGCTGTGGAGTAGCCCGCGTCGCGGAACCGTTCGGTGATGGTCGCGTCGAACTTGAAGAAGCCCTCCACCACCGGATTGCGCGCTCCAGTATCGGAGAGCGGTCGCGCCGCGAACATCGACGGGAACGATGTCTCGGTCATGCTGGTGGGAGAGTAGGCGCGGGGAAAGACCTGTGAGCTCCGGGCTAGCCGGAGCAGATTGGGCGTCCTTTCGGGGCTCAGGGCATCTGCGCGGCAGGCGTCGATGACGATGAACAGAACGGACATTCCCCTGGTCGGTTTCGTGCAACCCGCAGGGCCGCGCGGCGGCGGTAGCGGCGGCACCGGCAGGGGAGCATCGCCGCCGCGGCAGTCCTGGTCGATGCCGTCGCCCGGGATCTCGATCACGCCTGGACCGACGGCTGCATTGCCTTCGTCGCAGTCGGTGCCTCCGAGCCACTTCGAGGTGCTGCCGTCCCCGTCGCGGTCGAACAGCTTGCGGAGCTCGGTCGCGAGCGCGGCCCCGGGCGTGGTCTCGACGAACACCACGAACCGGGCGTGGTCGCGCGCGGGCCCGGGAAGATAGAGACCGACGAGCGCGAAGCAGCCGACCCCGACGACGACACCGATCCCCGCCCGCCGCGGGATGTCCCCGCCCGCCTTCCGCACTGCCGCCATCGCAAACGCGCAGGCTGCCAGGGCGAACACCGCTGCTCCGGCGTACTGGTAGATGGGTGCCATCACGAAGTGGCTGACCATCAGCATGCCGACGGCGCACAGCCCCAGCGCCACCACGGATGCGAGCTCCCCGGCGCGCGGCGCCTTGTCGCCGAGGCGCTCGTAGCCGCGCCGCACCAGCGGCAGGAAAAGCACACACGCAAACACGATTGCGCTGAAGGCCAGCCATCGCATGGCCGAGAGCTCGCGCGTGAACTCGATGTCGCGCTTCGTGCTCAACGCCGTGACCACGAGTCCCGCCACCAGGAAAGCCGCCGCGAGCGTCGCGGACGCAGCCACGCTTGCCGCGGACGGAAGCCGCGCGTGCACGGCGGGGACATCGAGCAAAGCGAACACCCACGCGATGGGCAGCGCGAAGAGCGAGTACAGGCCCGCCAATTGGGCAATCGCGAGCAGCGCGCCGGGCAGGTAGCTCGCGGCCGAGGGGGCGACGCTGCTGGCGATCGCGAAATCGACGATTGCGACGAGGCCGCCCGCGACCACCGCGCGCACCGACCAGGTCCCGAGGCGGCGCAGGCGGGTCACGGGTTTCGTTGCCGACGCTGCAGAAGAAGCAGGCCCAGACCCAGAACGAGCCACCCGCCGCCAGCGTCGCGACCGCGCGCCGTCCTGCAGCCGCAACCGCCATTCTTGTTGGCGGTCGACGACTGCCCACCGGAACCCGCGCTCGTTCCCCCTGCGCCCGCGGTGCCCCCCAGGCCGGCACCGCCGTCCGTGCCGGCGTCGCTGCTGCTGCCGGCGGCCCCGCCCGCGCCGCCCTGCGCGCAGGTCGAAGCGCCGCCGCCGCTCGCATCGACGGTGAGCGCGGTCCAGCCGTTGGGGGGGAACTTGGCGAGCGGCCCCGTGCCGGTCGCGTTCTGCGCGACAGCGAGCACCTGCACGCCGCTCTTCTGCGGCAGGGCAAGGCACGTCGAAAGCACGTCGCCGCTCGCCTCGTCGGCCTGCACGCCGTCGACGTAGATGCGGATCGTGGCGATGCCGCTTCCGGCCTGGTCCTGCGCGTGGACGGTCACCGGCACCGAACCGCCGATCGCCTGCTTGTCGACCAGCCCGTCGAGCGTGACGATCGGGCGCTTGGCGTAGGGCGCCGCCATCGGATCGCCGAGCACCAGGTTCCGCCAGTAGACGAACGGCATGTTGCGCAGAAAGGCCTCCGACAGCGGCGCGCCCTCGGCGTAGTCGATGACGAACTGCCGCGACGGGAAGCAGTTGTTGAGCGGCTCGGCCACCGTGCCGTGAACTCCCGCCACGCCCATCGCCACCCAGCGCGCGATCGAGACTTGAGTCTCGCCGGTGGCCGTGAAGTTGTTCGGCACGGCGCCGTCACTCGTGAGGTTGTCGACAATCGCGCCCGGTTGGAAGGTGTTGCCCTCGATGGTCGTGGCGAGCGATGCGCTGCCGGTCACGAACGACGCCAGCGTCTTGCCGGTGAGATTCGCGTCGAAGGGCACCTCGTTGGCAGTGAAGCCCGCTGCCTGGAGCTGGGCGATCACCGCGGGCGCCTGGTTGTCGAGCACGCCGCGCGCGGAATCCGCGGCGTCCATGAACAGGAACTCGCCGCTCGCGCCCCCCGCCTGTTCCGCCGTGAGCGCGCTCGTGAGCAGCTTTCCCGCGTCGGCGTAGGAACGGCCGTCGAACGCCGTGACGAGCTTCGGATGCCAGATCGCGCCGCCCTGCGTGGCCTTGAAGGCCGAGCTGAAGGGTCCGGCCAGACCGCTGAGGGGATTGTTCCACCTGGCTGCCAGGCACGGCGTGTTGTTCGCGCAGGTGAGCGTCTGGCCCGGCTCCTGTCCGAGCAGAGGGGTGGTGCCGTCCGGCAACGTCGAATCCCAGACGCCGAGCGCGGCGGTGAGCGAGACGACCTCGTTCGACGACGTACCCACCGGGATCTGGACGCGCAGCGGCATCCCACGCATCACCAGCACCGCGTCGATGCGATCGACGGAGCCGCCGTTGGTCAGGCAATCGAGCAACGGCTGCCAGATCTGCGTCTGGTAGTCGGCAAGCGCGATGTCCGATTGGCTGGTCGTCGTGACGCCGCACACCTGGTTCGGAGGGATCGAGCGCGCCGCGACGTACGTGTCGGCGAGCGCCTGGCTCTCCGGGACGCTGCTGTTGAAGACGACCGCGACCGAGTCAGGCCCGGGAAAGGCGGACGCGGTGGCCGGCGCGAGTGCGCAGAAAGAAGCGATCAGCCAAGAGAACCATCGACGCCGCACCTGTTCCAACCTTTGCCTGGGGGGTTCGACACAAGGTACCACGGACGGCAGCCGGGCTGCCCGGTCAGAACGACGCCTCCACACCGATGCTGGGAATGCTGACAGGACCGATCTCGTCGGTCTGGCAGGTCCCGCCGCTGCAGTTGACGTTGACGGTCTCCTTGTTCAGCGTCGCGTTCAGCATCTCGACCACGAAGGCCCAGTAGCCGTCTTTGCCGAGACGCCAGCGTTTCTCGATACGCGCGTCGATACGATAGAACGACGGGATGCGCAGCGGATGCTCCGTCCGGAGCACGCCGGGCGTGTCCTCTTGCGCGGGAAAGCCGGTGTAGAAGACGAAGCGCGTGCCCGCGCGCCAGTGGGCGCCGAGGTCGTAGGCGAGCGCGAGATTGAGCACGTGCGTGCGGTCGAAATTGGCCGGGAAGCGCTCGCGACCGATGGCGCGCATCGACCGCGACAGCGTATACGATAGAAAGCCGCCGAGCCGCTTGGTGAGCGCGCGGTGCAGATACAGCTCGAGCCCGACGCTGGAGCCGAGGCTGCGCTGGTCGAGCACGTCCGCGGCGTTGCCGAGCCGCTGCGATCCCTGCTGCGTGTCACTCGAGCTGTTACCGTTGCCGCCGCCCGCGCCGAGCGCGTCGGTCATGTTGAAGAAGGCGTTCTGGAACAGCGTGAGCCTGCCGAGGATGTCCCAGGGCAGCTCGACCTCCACTCCGGCGCTCGACTGGACCGCGTGCTGCAGTCCCCTGCGCAGGCCGCCGATCTGGAAACCCGGCAGCGGCACCACGAACGCGGGAGGCTGGCTCGCCAGGCCGAACGCGTGCAGCAGCGCAACCTTCTTGCTCACCTGGAAGCGCGCCGAGATGCGCGGCTCCACGGAAGCCGCCGCGGCGCCCTGCGAAGCGTAGTAGTCGACGCGCAGGCCCGGCGTGACCTCCACTCCCGGTGCAGGCTCGAGCACGGCGTCGGTCCAGAAGCCGGTGGCCAGATCCGAGCGCGTCGGGAAGAGCGACGTGAAGTCCGTTGTGTTCGTGTCGGCGCCCGGCGGGACGACGATGTCGTAGTAGTCGAGCTCGGCGTCGGCGCCGCCGCGCAGGAGCACGCTCCGGCTTGCGCGGTGCCTTATCTCGGTGCGGACGCGGATCGAGCGGTCGCGTGTGGCGGGATCCGTCGGGCTTCCGCCGGTGCGGTCCAGCCCGAGCGTGACCGCGGTCCTCGCGTGCGTCTTCGTCGAGACCTGGCGGTCCCAGCGCAGGTCGACGCGGTGGAACTGCGTGTTGAACGCCGCCCGCGTGGTCCCGTCGCTTTGCTTGTCGCCGAGGAAGTCGTACGCGCCGAACGCGAACACGCCGATGGTATCGCGGGGCGTCACGTCGTAGCTGACACGCCCCTGGTAGTCCCAGTAGTCGAGAATGGTGGTGGGTGAGAGCAGCGAGAGTAGCAGGCCCGTGTACGAGTAGCGCCCGCCGACCAGCACGGCGCCGGTGTGATCCGGCAGCGGCGCCTCGACCATGCCGCCCGTGTCGATCAGGCGGAGTTCGCCTTCACCGTGGAAGTCGTCGCGCGGCGGTGTGGTCTCGCCGGCGACGATGCCGCCGGCAAAGCGCCCGTACTCGGCCGGATAGCCGCCGGCGTACAGGTCCACGCTGTCGATCATGGCCGGGTTGACCACGGACGGACCCAGACCGACGTGATAGAGCAGCGGCACGCGCACGCCGTCGATGAAGTAGCCTACGTTGCCCGGCGGCGCTCCGCGCACGTAGAAAAACGGGAGCCCGCTGATGATGGGCGTGACGCCGGGCAGCGCTTCCACCGCACGGAACGGATCGCCGAAGCTGCCCGGAAGCTGCCGCACCTCGGCGCGCGTGAGCTTGGTGACGCCCGGCGGCGTCTTCTGTCCGAGCACGTCGATGACGATGGGTGCGGGCTTGGTCGGCTTCGGCGCGGGCTTCGCCGGCGGTTTCGCCGTCGGCTCCGGCTCCGGGGGCTGCGACGGCGGTGGCACTGGCGGAGGCGGAGGCGCCTGGAAGCGGACCTCGAAGCGGATGCGCGCGGCGACCGGCTTGCCGTCGCGTTGCGCGGGCGAAAACTGCCAACTCTTCGAGGCATCGAGCGCTGCGGTCGCAAAGGGCTCGGCGCCGCTCACCACGCGCGGGTCGTGCACGGAGCCGTCGACTGCGACCACCAGCTCGAGAATCACGATGTCGCCTCCGTGCGCGCCGGGCGGGTACCTCACCGACGTGTCGCCGATGGGCTTCGGCATCACCACGCTGGCCTGCGCCGGCTTCGAGGGCGCCTGCGCGCGGGCCGGAGCCGCGCACAAGCACAGCGAAATCAGGACCAGCGCCTGGCCGACACGGCGGAGCGACATCGGCGCTACGGCTCCGGCTGCGGCGACACGTCGCTGCAGCACCGGAACCCGATCTCGTAGAAGCGGAAGGCGTCGCCGTGGGTGGTCACGGCGCTCTGGCAGGTGCGCGCCTCTGCCCAGTAGCGGCCCTTGAGGCTACCGTGGAAGTTGGTGGTCCCGCCGTCGCGCCGTCGCGTCCATTCCTCGACGTTGCCGCACATGTCGAACACGCCGTCGCTGTTGGTGCAGCCGGCGTGCGAGCCGCTGGGGTCGCCCTGGTACAGCGACTGCACCTCGTCCGCAGCGACCTTGCCGGCGGCCGAGGACTGGCTCGCAGCGTTCAACAGATCGGCAAGGCTCTCGAAAGTGCTGGCGGGCAGGTTCCACGGCCAGCCGTTCAGCGCCGTCTGGTTGTAGACGCGCCACACCTTGTCGTCGTTGCACACGCCGGGCTGGTTGGTGTCGCCGTACGGGTAGCTGGCCATGGCCGGGCCCTCGCACGCCTCGGTCCACTCGTCGTCGTAACAGAGCCGCTTGCCGCGGGCCTGGCACCAGGCCGACGCCTCGGTGAGCGTGTACATCACGAGCGGCAGCGCGCCCTCGTGGTTCGGCGCTTCGTAGAGGTCCATGCAGAAGGCGCCGAGGTCGACCATGTCCGCCGGGCACGGTGAGGCGAGTTCGGTCGGCGCGTCCACAGGTGCGTCGGGCGCGGCGTCCTGCGCGTCGGGCGCGGCGGCCTGCGCGTCCGACGCATCGTTCGACGCGTCCGCGCCGGCGTCGGTGCCGTGGTGCGCACCGCCGCTTTCGCCCGAGCTGCACGCGAGCGGCATGAGCAGAGCGAGCACGAGCGCAGCCGGAAGGACGCAGGACTTGCCCCCCCGACTGGAAACACCGCGCATCGCGCCGCGATTGTATCCTCCCGGTTGCCCGAGGAGGAGGCTACAGTCGCGAGTCACCGAAAGGCTCCCTCCATGCCCGAATCCACTCCCCGCCCGGCACCGGCCGCCCCGTGACGCCGCCTCCCGAGGCGAGCCAGCTCATCCTGGCGTCGGCCATCGTGGCTCTGGCCGCGATCGTACAGGGCTCGGTCGGCTTCGGCGTGTCGCTGCTGGCGGCTCCGCTGCTCACGCTGATCGATCGCAGGTTGGTCCCCGGTCCGATGCTGGTCGCGGCGCTCTCGCTGACGCTGCTGGTCGCCTGGCGCGATCGCCGTTCGATGGACGTGGGCGGCGTGAAATGGGCGCTCGCCGGACGCGTGCCCGGCACCGTGGTCGGCGCGCTCACGCTCTCGCTCCTGCCGCTGCACACGCTGACGTTGATCTTCGGCGGCGTGGTGATCGCTGCAGTGCTGATGCTCGCCTTCGGGCTGCCGCTGAAGCCGAACGCGCCGACACTGCTCGCCGCGGGCCTGCTCTCCGGCTTCATGGGCACCACCTCGTCGATCGGCGGCCCGCCCGTCGCGATGGTCTACCAGCACGAAAAGGGCCCCGCCGTGCGCGGCACGCTCGCCGGCTATTTCACGTTCGGCGCCAGCATGTCCATCGCAGCGCTCGCGATCGTCGGACGCTTCGGCCTGCGCGAGCTGGGCTGGGCGCTGTGGCTGCTGCCCGGAGTGCTCGCCGGCTTTGCAGTCTCGGCCCGCGTCGCCCGCTGGCTCGACGCCGGCCGCACGCGCCAGGCTGTGCTGGTCGTTGCGGCGCTGTCCGGCGCAATCGTCGTTCTGAAGCAGCTGCTGTAGCGGCCGCCGGGCAGGCTTGCCCGCTGCTGTGAGATTGCCTGGGTCGAGTGCCGGGGCACCCGCCGCACCGCTCGGGGCGTCGCGCTGGAGCGGGCGTTGATTGAAGGTCCGCGTCGCTCCGCGATGGGGTCAGGAAATGTCACGCCGCGGTGATTTCCCGCTTGACAGGTCCTCGAGGTGCGGCGGGTTCGATTCCGCATCTGCAGACAGAAACTGCGATTGCACACGCCAGGAGCCACGCTCGCGGCGTTTCGCGAGCGCGAGGCCAGACGACTCGATCTGGCACGCGAAAATGCGTGAGCCGCGCTCCAGCGAGGCCCTGGAAACAGGGTGTACGGTGCGTCCATGAACGCTCACATCACCGCTTCCACCATGAACCGCTACGATCTCGCAGAGCTCTCCGACGACGCCCTGCTCGCCGGCACACGGCGCCTGGTCGCCGGCGCCAACCATGCGCTCGCAGGGCTGCTCGCGCATCTGGCCGAGGTCGAGGCCCGCGGCATCCACCGCGCCCGCGCGTGCGCGAGCCTGTACACCTACTGCATCTACGAGCTCCGCATGTCCGAGGACGCCGCCTTCCGCCGCGCCAAGGCCGCGCGCCTGTGCCGTCGCTTCCCCGCGCTCTACGACGCCGTCGCCAAGGGCGAACTGCACCTCACAGGTCTCTTGATGCTGGGCCCCCACCTGACCGACGACAACGTCAGCGAGGCGCTCGCCCGGGCCAGGCATCGCACCAAGCGCGAGATGGCCAAGCTCGTGCGCGAGCTCGATCCCCTCCCCGACGTTGCTGCCCGCATCGAACCCCTGGGCCGGGAGCTTGCCACGCCACGCACCCCGACCTGGAGCGAGTTTGCGGCGTCGTTCAATCCGGTACGCGGGCTTCCGCCAGGCGAACGGCCGGCGGATTGGCTGGAGGAGAGCGGCGACGAAACAGCGAACAACGGGGTGGCGGACGCCGAGCCCGCCGCAGCGCGCCCCGCGCCCGCGCAGCGCTACAAGGTCCAGTTCACCGCGACCCAGGAGTGCGTCGACCTCCTCGAACGAGCCCGCGATCTGCTCTCCCACACTCCGGACCGCGACATCGAGCAGGTCCTCCTGCGCGCCCTGCGCGACCTCGTCGCCAAGCTCGAGAAGGAGAAGTACGCCGCGACGGAGAACCCGCGCCGGCGCGGCGCGGCGCGCAACAGCGACGACGAGCTCGCCAACCTGCGCGAGCCTCGACCCGAACACGACCCGCGCCGGCGCGGCACGATCCCCGCCGCCGTGCGCCGCGCCGTCCGCCAGCGAGACGGCGCGCGCTGCACCTACGTCGACGCGCGTGGCGAGCGCTGCCGCGAGACCGCGCTGCTCGAGCTCCACCACGAAGTGCCCTTCGCCCGCGGCGGCGCCGACACCGCCGAAAACCTCCGCCTGCGCTGTCGCGCGCACAATGCGCTGGCTGCAGAGCGCGACTTCGGGCGCGAATTCATGCAGCAGAAGAAGGCCGCACCGCCCGACGGGTGAGAGCCGTCGGGAAGGTTTTCAGGGTCGAGCGTTGGGGCGGACGGGCCCGGCTAATCCAGCGGGTGGGCGGCGCAGCGCGGCACCGGCGGGACACGTGCGGGCTGGGTTGATCCCGATGGTGATGCGCCGGAACATGGAATCAACGCGCGCCGAGCCGCTGTCGTAGAGCACGCGGATGGCGGGCGGCACGAGCATGCAAACTCGTGGGAAGATCGGGGGCACGCTCGCCGACGGGACGCCTGCCGGCGATCTGTGGATGTACGACTTCCAGACCATGGCCTGGTACCAGCTCCCGTTCACGGGGCCGGTGCCGCGCAAGGTGCTCGCTGCCACCTACCTTCCGGACACGCGCAGTCTCTGGCTCGTGGACCACACAGGCCAGCACCCGAAGCGGGCTCGCCTGCTCCGCTACGACTTCGCGACGGGCGCCTTCGTCCGGCTGGGCAAGTGGCTGCGCACGCCGGTCTTCGATCGCATCGAGCTCTGCGGATCGTACGAGGGCCCGGCCCTCACCCCGCCCCGACGCGACCCGACACGCTGGCGCTCGCCTGGACGCTTACGTTGATGCGCGCCGATGCCTTCACGCTGGCGTTGGCCGCGGCGGCGACGCAGGCCACGGCCTGGGCGCCCGCGTTTCCGATGACGCGCGGCAGTTGCTGGCCGACGTTCACCACCACCTGGATGCTACCGGCCAGTCGCTTGCCGAGCGCGATCTCGGCGTGGAGCAACTCGGGCAGGTTGGCGCGCAGCGTCGCGACCAGGCGCATCGCTTCCTGTGTGTTGGCGTTCGTCATCACGTTGATCTGCGCGGGCTGGCACGAGGCGCGGAACTCGGCCTTGGCGTTGCAGCTCGCGTTGCACTCGCCGCTGGCGCTGGGTCCCTGCACGGAGGCTGCGCACTTGGGCGCCTGCCAGGTGCCGTGACAGGTGGCGTGGCACGTGCCGTTGCAGCCGCCGGTGCAGGTGCCGTTGCACTGGCCGGCGCACTGGCCATTCGGGCCCATCGCCGAGCACTGGCCCTGGCACT
Organism: uncultured delta proteobacterium; assembly: GCA_963826085.1. Classification (GTDB taxonomy): domain Bacteria; phylum Myxococcota_A; class Polyangia; order Polyangiales; family Polyangiaceae; genus CAWDXG01. Next base: position 1,221,622 of record CAWGVN010000004.1, read on the forward strand.
GCCCGTTGCAGTTGCCTTCACACTGGCCCTGGCAGGTGCCGCTGCAGTAGCCGGACAGCTGACCCGGCTGGCACTGCGCGATGATCTGCGCAGGGCTCACCTGCACGTTGCACGCGGCGTCGCAGCTCGCCTTGGCCTGCACGTTGGCCTGGCAGCGCGGCGGATAGCCCTGCACGCGGATCTGGACGCCCTGGCGCATGATCGCGTCGATGCGCGCCGCCACCGCGTTGCACGCGGCCTGCGCGGAGGCTCCGGGATCATCGCTCTGCGCCTGCATCTGCGCCGGCGGAATGCCGAGATCCATTCCCATGCGCTGGCAGGCCTGGGCCGCCTCGTTCTGCATCTGCACCGAAACGGTGACCAGATCCTTCGCGGCGGAGACGAAAGCCCGGACCTTGCCGTCGGCCTCGGCATCGGCGGAGAAGTGCGCGTTCAGCGGATCCATGTTGGAGCTGAGCTGCGGGCACGTCGCGCCGAGCGGACCGTAGAGGCCGCCCCCGTTGCAGCTCGCAACGAGTGACGGGATAGCCAGAAGAATCAAGACAGGAAGCCACAAACGGGAAGCACGCATGGGCGGAACGGTAGATCAACCGGAGCCGATACGCCCGTTTTCGCCAACTCCGGCATGGAAAACGCCCCGGAAAGCCGCGCCGCCGCCCGCGCATCCCGGATATCGTCCGCGCATGGTCCCCCGGCGACCAGCCGTGACGCGAGCCTATCTCCACGGCGAGCAACCGCTCGCCTTCGCCCACCGCGGCGGCGGCGGGCTCTGGCCGGAAAATACGCTCGAGGCGTTCCGCGGCGCGATCGCGGCGGGCTGCCGCTACATCGAGACGGATCTGCACCTCACACGCGACGGCGTCATCGTCGTCCACCACGACCCGCGGCTGGAGCGCACCACCAACGGCGTCGGACCGATCAAGGCGCGCTCGCTCTCCGAGCTCAGGGAGCTCGATGCCGGCTTCCACTTCACGCGAGACGGCGGACACAGCTACCCGTTCCGCGGCAAGGGCGTGACCATTCCCACGTTCGAGGAAGCGCTCGCCCTCCCGGACGAGGTGCGATTCAACATCGAAATCAAACAGCGCGAGCCGAGCATGGCGCGAGCTTTGTGGGAGCTCATCGAGAAGCACACGCTCCATGACCGCGTGCTCGTCGCCGCCGCGGAGGATGACATCGGTCACGAGTTCGACCGCCTTGCGCGCGGACGCGTAGCGCGTTCGCCGGGCGTGCGCGGCGTGCTCGCGTTCTGGGCGGCTTCGCGCATCGGCGCCGTGCGTCTGCTTGCGCCGAGCTACGACGCGCTGCAGGTGCCCCCGCGGCAGGGACCGCTCACGGTCGTGGATCGCCGCTTCGTCCGGGCCGCCCACGCCGCGGGCGTGCAGGTCCACGTGTGGACGATCGACGAACCCACGGAAATGCGCCGGCTGCTCTTGCTCGGCGTCGACGGGCTGATGTCGGACCGGCCGGACATCCTGATGGACGTTGTGCAGGAATTCCGGGCCGGTTCGGGGGCGTGATAGCATCGCGGGCATGAACCGCTTCGTTCCTGTCTTGATCGTCGGTTTCCTCTTCGCTGGCTGCGGTGGCTCCAAGGCCGCCTCGCCGGCAGCGAAATCCCCGGGCACCACCGCCAAGGGCCCGGCCGCGCCGACCAGCGCGAAACGGGCCATCGCGGAGCTGCTGCCGACCGCAGCGGGAGGCCAGACCCGCGGCATGGTCGCGCTCCACATGGAGAGCGGCGTTCTGGTCATCACCGCCCGTATGCAGAACCTGAAACAGGGCAGCTACGGCTTCGCGGTGCACGAGGGCACCAAGTGCGAGCCGCCCGACGGCAAGAGCGCGGGCGCGATCTTCAATCCGAACAACGCCGACAAGCCGAGCGGATATATCGGCGACCTCAAGTCGAAGGGCGGCGACAACCAGACGCTCAAGATCACCGCCGAGGGCTTCTCGATGTCTGGGCCGGATTCGATCATCGGTCACACCCTGGTGCTCCACGCCTGGCCGTACGACCCCAAAGTGGACATCAAGAAAGTGCCCTTCCTCGCCTGCGGCACCATCCGCGCTGACACCGAGTAGGCTCCCCATCCGCCCCGCCGGAATCCCGCCGCTCGAGCACCCCGACGCGTCGCGGAGCGGTCAGTACTCCTCGGTGTAGATCCGCTCGCGGGGCACACGGAGGTTGTGCTCGAGCTGCGCCACGCAGTCCTGGACCATCGCGTGATGACCGCAGAGCCACGCCTCCAGCCCGGAAAGAGGTGCGGAGAGCTCGGCCAGGTGCTCCTGCACGCGCCCGCGCCGGCCGCTCCAGCCTTCGCCTGCACGCGTGAGCGTGGGCACGAAGCTGAAACGCTCGATCTCGCGGTCCAGAGCGTAGAGCTCCTTTCCCCACAGAATGTCCGCCTCGGAGCGGCAGCCGAAGAGCAGCACCAGGGGCGGGCCGTCTTCGAGGCGGAGCTCGGCCTCCAGCATGGCCTTCAGCGGCGCGAGCCCCGTGCCCGCGCCGACGAACAGCGCCGGTTGCGCTGAACCTGCCTGCCTGGAAAATGCGCCCTGCGGCCCGAAAGCGCTCACCCGAGAACCGACCGGAAGCTCCACCAGAGCGCGCGTGGACGAGCTGTGCGTGACGGCCAGCTCGAAGCGACCGGGCCTTTCCGGGTCCATCGCACTGGCGATCGACAAGGGTAGCCTCGACTCCGGGTCGTCCGGGCGGACGATCTCGACGTGCTGCCCCGGCTGCCAATCGAACGGCTGCCCGTCTCCAACTTGAAGCACCAGCGAGCGGACGATCGGCGACAGATCGGAGGCCTCGACCAGATCAAGCTGCACCTGCCGCGCCGGCGTCACCACTTCATGACATCTCACCTGGCGGGCCCGGACGCAAGCCCCGTGCGGTTTTTCAGCGTCGCGCGGAGCAGTGACGCCCCCGCTCCCAACCCGCGAGCGCGATGGCGGCACGCGCGCCGAGACGCCGGAGCGGAGGCAGCTCGGTCGATTCCATGGTGAAGCGACGCAGGTCGCCGAGGCGGAACGCAAACGGCTTGAAGTGGACCGCTGCCGGCCCGTCCGAGAAGCGCGTCGTGCCCGGCGGCGGCAGACCGAAACGCCCGCACATGGCGCCGCTGCAGATCACGGTTCCGTAGGTCCGGTATCCGCTGATGGGCGTCGACCAGTGGAGCACGCCGTCCTCGACGCGACCGCTCGCCACGACTCCGGAGCTGTCGGGAGTAGCGCTGGCGATCGCGTGGACGACGACCGTCGTCCGCATTCCGACGACACTCACGGTGAACGAGTAGTTGGTGCTCAAGCGATAGCCCAACATCTGCACGGGCCCGGCACCCGGTCGACGCCCGGCGAAGCGCAAGGTGACGATGCCCGGCCCCACCCGGTACGTCCCGTTACCGGCATTCAACGGCGTGTGATCGAGCCGGAGCCGGCCGGCGGTGCGGTAGCGGACCTCCGCGCCGTGGCATGCGGAGGGCGCTGCGATGAGCGGCTGCGGATCGACCGGGAGTGCCAAGCTGGCCAGCACACCGACCAGCACAAGACGCAGCGCGGTAGCGTAGGACCAGCGCATGCCCTGCAATGCTGCATCCAGCATGCCAGCGCGACGGCGCCAAGCGCGAGCCTCGAGGCGCAATCTCTGCATCCGGGGCTGCTCCGCGCGCAACGCGCGCCGGCCCAAGCAGATCCCGTGATAGCCTCCGCGGCCCATGAGGCGCATCACGAAGATCCTGATCGCCAACCGCGGCGAGGTCGCGATCCGCGTCCAGCGCACCGCAAGGAGCATGGGCATCGCGACCGTTGCCGTGTTCTCCGATGCGGATGCCGATGCACCCTTCGTCCGGAGCGCGGATCAGGCCGTGCGCATCGGCCCGGCGCCAAGCAGCGAGTCCTATCTGTCGATCGAACGACTGATCGACGCCGCGAAGCGCACCGGCGCCGACGCCGTGCATCCAGGCTTCGGCTTCCTGGCGGAGAACGCCGACTTCGCTGCGGCGTGCGAAGAGGCCGGGCTGGTCTTCATCGGTCCCACGCCCGACGCGATCCGCTCGATGGGTTCGAAAAGGGAAGCCAAGGCGCGCGTCGGCAAGGCGGGCGTCCCCGTCATTCCGGGCTACTCCGGCGACGATCAGTCGACGAGCGGGCTGGCGACTGAAGCGGAGCGCATCGGGTTTCCCGCACTGATCAAGGCCAGTGCCGGCGGCGGTGGCAAGGGCATGCGCATCCAGCAGAGCGCGGACGGCCTGGCCGAGGCGATCGAGGGCGCGAAGCGCGAAGCGAAGAACGCCTTCGGCGACGACACGCTGCTGATCGAGAAGTACGTCGAGCGCCCGCGCCACGTCGAGATCCAGATCCTGGGCGACGCGCACGGAAACCTCATCCACCTGTTCGAGCGCGAGTGCAGCATCCAGCGCCGCCACCAGAAGATCATCGAGGAGACGCCCTCCCCGGCCCTGACACCCGAGCTCCGCGCGCGCATGGGCGAGGCGGCCGTGGCGGCGGGTCACTCGGTCGACTACCGGAGCGCCGGCACGGTCGAATTCATCCTGGCACCGGACGGACAGTTCTACTTCCTCGAGGTCAACACGCGGCTTCAGGTCGAGCACCCCATCACCGAGTGCGTGACGGGTATCGACATCGTGCGCGAGCAGATCCTCGTCGCGCAGGGCGAGAAGCTCTCTCTGTCGCAGGAGGACGTGCGCTTCGACGGGGCCGCGGTCGAGTGCCGGCTGTACGCCGAGGACCCGGACAACGACTTCCTGCCGACCAGCGGAACGATCGTCGACTGGCACCTGCCGCCCCTGGAGGGGCTGCGCGTCGACAGCGGCGTGGAGACGGGCTCCGAGGTGAGCATCCACTACGACCCGATGCTGGCCAAGATCATCACGCATGCGCCGTCACGCCCGGAAGCGGTGCAGAAGATGATCCGCGCGCTCCAGACGCTCAGCGTGCAGGGCATCCGCACCAACCGGGCCTTTCTGCTGCGCGTGCTGTCGCATCCGGAGTTCACTGCGGGCCACACCCACACCCACTTCATCGAGGATCACCTGTCGGGCGGCGCACCGGCAGCGGATCCCGGGCTCGAGCGTCTGGCAGCCGTCGCCGCGGCACTGGCAGCCCACGAAGCGCGGCGCCGCGAGCGCACGGTGCTCCCCGCGCTCCCCTCCGGCTACCGCAACAACCGCTACTCGGCCGAATCGGTCGAGTACCACGCGGGAGAGCGACTGCTTCGCGTGGAGTATGTTCGGGCCGGCGCGGCGCATTTCCGCTTCGAGGTGGACGGCAGCGGGAGCGACGTGCTGCTCGTCGGAGAGCAAGGCCGCGAGATCGTCTTCGAGCAGGACGGCCTCCGCCAGCGCGTACGCGTCGTCCGGAGCGGACCGCGGGTCTACTGCCACACGCAGGACGGCTCCGTAACGCTGGTCGAGGAGCCGCGCTTCCCCGAGCCGGAAAGCGCCCTCGCCCACGGCGCGTGCGTCGCTCCGATGCCCGGCAAGGTGGTCAAGCTGCTGGTCGCGGAAGGGCAAGCCGTCGAGGCGGGCGAGGTGCTCGTGATCCTCGAGGCGATGAAGATGGAGCACTCGGTCAAGGCGCCGGAGAGCGGCGTGGTCGAGAAGATCCTGGTCAGCGAGGGCGAGCAGGTCGATGTCGACGCCGTGCTGGCCGTGATCGACGGCGGGGAGTGATAGCGCTGGACGCGCGGGCCGGGTTACGCTCGGCGCATGGCTGAAGCCTGGCGTCGCGCCATCGCGGCTCTCGCCGTCGCGCTCGCCGGGTGTGGCGGAAGGCCGGAATCGGCGCACAAGCCGCCGCCGGATCCGCCCTACGTGCCGCCGCCCGAGTCGTGCGATGCGGTCGACCTCGATCACATCACGAGCTTTGCGCCCTGCTCTACCGGCGGCGGCATCTTCGGGCAGTGGGTGGTCGACGACCAGGGGCTGCCCGCCTACGACTACGGCCTGGACGAGAACGCCGATCCGCGCGCCGCCTTCGACGTGAGCGAAGTGGACGCCGACGGCAACATGCTTGACCGCCGCGACCATTGGGCGGCCTTCGGCAACCGTCGCATCAACGCCATGGCGTACAACGACGGCTACATCGAGGTCGTCGACCAGGATCACGGCGTCGAGTACCTCGACAAGTTCGACGCCAGCCAGCAGAGCTTCGCCGGCGGCTTCTCGTACCTCGACGACGGCAAGAGCACGTGGTGCACTGCGTACAAGTGGCGACCGCGCGGCTCGAAGACCACGCGCCGCTTTGGCATGGGCTACGCGGAGTCGGGCATGGACTACCGCGACATCGCCGTCACGCGGCGCACCACCGCGCCGCCCGGCGACGCGCCTGTAGTGCTGAGCGACGTCACGCTCGAAAACCACGGGAGCTCGACGAAGAAGCTCCGCTACTACGAGTACTGGGACGTGGGCCGCCGCCCGATCACCATCAACTGGGTCGTGTCGGGCTCCGCGTTCCACCTCGCGCCAGAGACTGCGCGCGACCAGCGCGACGCCGAAGACGGCATGTTCGACGAGAGCGTGAGCTACGACGCCGCCGCACGCCTGCTCGGCCTCAGGCGCACGTACACGGGCAAGGACCCGCGCCCGGCGGCCGACGCGCCCAGCCCCAAGGACTACTACCCTGCCGATCCGTTCCTGGCCGAGCTCGTCGGCACGCCGAGCGACGTCTACACCGACCAGGCGAGCTTCTTCGGCAAGGGCGGCGTTGGCGCGCCGGACATGGTCAGCAAGCGGACGCATGGAGAAGGTGTAGCCGGCGGCGCGCTGGGCAAGAAGCAAAGCGGCCTAGGACAACCGCGCACCTTCGTGATCCGGAGCGACGTGACGCTGGCGCCAGGAGAGTCGAAGACGCTCCGCTTCGCCTACGGCTACGCGCCCATCGGACAGCCCTACGCGATCGACAAGAAGTGGCGCGACCCGGCCTACGACCCGCGCGCCGACTACGCAAAGACGCTCGAGCCGCGGCTGTTCTACTTCGGGGCAGACCGCGATCCGTTCCTGCACCGCGAGATGGCCTGGCACTCCTACCAGGTGGAGACTTCCGTCGGCCGCCGCGACTACTTCCAGGGGCACGTGGTGCCGCAGGGCTCCGCGTATCTGTACCTGCACGGCGCGGACGGCGCAGCGCGCGACCTGGCGCTGTTCGCCGTGCCGCTCGTGTACACCGATCCGGCTCTAGCCAAGGAAGAGCTCGAGCTGATGATGCGCATCCAATATCCCACCGACGGGCACTTCTCCTACGCCTTCCAGGGCAACGGCATGCTCGACGACGCCGGCGTCCACAAGGACCCGAGCGATCTGTCCATCTTCTTTGCCTGGGCACTGGGCGAATACCTCGGCGCCACGGGCGACCTCGCCTTCCTCGACGAGAAAGTGCCGTACTGGCCGCGCGCCACCGCGCCTTCCGCGACGGTGTTCGACCACCTCCAACGGGCGCTCCACCACCAGCTCGACGACATCGGAACCGGCGCGCACGGCCTGATCCGCCTGCAGACCGGCGACTGGAGCGACGGCATCGCGCTCGAAGCCTCCGACTACAACCTGGCGGTGCAGAAAGGCGAAAGCGTACCGGACACGCAGATGGCCGCAGCCGTGTTCCCGCCCATCGCCGACTTGATAGAGCAGCGCGACGCGACGCTCGCCGCCGAGCTCCGCACGGCCGTGCAGGGCTACAGGACGGCGCTCGCCGGAACCTGGAACGGCAAGTTCTTCTACAGAGCGTACTTCGGCGACAACAAGCCCTACGGAAGCAGCATCGACCTCGAGTCGCAGATCTGGGCGCTCATCGGCGGCACCTTCAACTCGCCCGGCGACCGCACGACGCTCATCGACAACATCGCCGCCCAGCTCGACGACCCGTCGCCCACCGGCGCCACGCTCACTCCCGGCGGCGAGGTCTGGCCCGCGATCAGCGCGCCGCTCACCTGGGGCTACGCGCTGAGCGATCCTGCCCGCGCCTGGAAGCACCTGGCGAAGAACACGCTGGCCGCCCACGCGCTGGCCTTCCCGGACGTTCTGGTACGGCATCTGGAGCGGCCCCGACGGGATGAGCTCGAAGAGCGGCGAAGCCTGGCAGAGCCAGGTCACGCCGATGCGCGACTTCCCCGTCCAGAACAACAACCAGCACTCGATGCCGATCCTCGCCGCGCTGCGCGTGGCCGGCGTGGATGCCGACGCCAAGGGGCTCGTGATTTCGCCGCACGTACCCGGGCGGCAGTTCTCGCTGAAGTCGGAGCTCGTCGATCTGTCAGAGCGCGGCGACGCGCTGGACGGCAGTTATCGCCCCACTGGAGCGAGCACGCTTACGGTGAACGCGCCGGCGGGCGAGCATATCGCGACGGCCGCGCTGGACGGCGCGCCCGTCACCGTGCCGCCCGGCGCCACCAGCGTCACTTTCAACGTCGCCGCCGGCGGCCAGACCTTCCACGTTGTAACGGCAAAGTAGCGCTTACGGTAGATCGAACAGCAGGATCTCCGCCGGCTCGCGCGCTTGGATCTTCACCAGCTCCTCCTCGGCGATGGCAACGCCGTCGCCCGCGTTGATCTGGTGACCGTCGAGCTCCACGGAGCCGCGCGCCACCTGCAGCCACGCCTTCCGCCCGTCCGCGAGGCGGTGCTCGACCGACTTGCCCTCGCCCAGCACCGCGGCGTAGAGCCGCGCGTCCTGTCCGATCGACAGCGATTCGCCGGAGCCATCGGCGGAGACGAGCAGCTGCAGCCGATCGCGGCGCCCCTCCTCGTCGAAGCGCTTCTGATCGTAGCGCGGCTTTGTGCCGCGGCGCTCCGGAATGATCCAGATCTGCATGAAGTGGACCGGCTCGTCCTTCGAGGCGTTCATCTCGCTGTGCGTGACGCCGGTGCCCGCGCTCATCACCTGCACCTCGCCGGGGCGGATCACACCGCCCGAGCCGGTCGAGTCGCGGTGGGCGAGCCCGCCTTCCAGCACGACCGTGATGATTTCCATGTCCCGGTGCGGGTGCGTCCCGAAACCGGCGCCCGGCGCCACGCGGTCCTCGTTGATCACGCGCAGATGGCCGAAGCCCATGAACTCCGGGTCGTAGTAGTCGGCGAACGAGAAGGTGTGTCGGGTGTCGAGCCAGCCGTGGTCGGCGTGACCGCGATCGGCGGAACGTCGGATGTGGATCATTGTGTTGCCTCTGCTGCGGCGGAATGTGGGGCTCGGGAGCTTGCGGCACAACCGTGCCACCAGCGATTCACTGTTCCGCCGGCTGGACAATCCTCCGCCACCAGCTGCAGGTGCACGGCCACTTCGTCGTCGACCATGTCGTCGAGCACGCCGGGGGCGCGAATGTTGAACAGGTTCCGATCCAGCGCAAAGCGCGAGAAGACCACGTAGCGCGACCCGCTCCGCGCGACCCGCACCGGCAACGCCAGGCTGCGCGCGACGCCGTGCAGCGACAGCACGCCGCGCACCAGGTACGCCTCGGGCTTGTCGGGATCGCGGGTCACGCTCTCGGTCACGAAACACGCCCGCGGAAAGCGCGCCACGTCGAGAAACGCGCTCGAGCGTGCGGCCCGGGCCGCCAGCGAGCTGTCCGCCGTCAGAGAGCGCGCGTCGAGCTCGAGCCAGAGCCGGCTCTTCGTCGGATCCGCCGGCGCCGCACGGACCTCGCCGCGGTAGCGCGAAAAGCCGAGCGTGTAGTCGCCCACCACCGTCGAGACGCCGACTTCGAGCTCCGACTTCGACGGGACAAGGCGGTAGCACGCCGTCTTCGCCGGGAGCGGATCGGGCGCGGATAGCTTCGCTGTCTTCGCCTCCGGCAGCGTGGAGCCGCCGCAGCCGCCGCACAGGGCGAGCAGCGCCGCGCAGGCGGCGCCACGGCGTGTCACTGCTGTCCCGGCTTCTTGTACAGGAGCACCGAGATCCCGACGTTCTGATCCTTGGGATCTGCCTGCCGGTCCTTGGCCTGCTCGCCGTAGAGCGGAACCGCGCCGCCGAACGCGACAATGCGCGTGCCGTCGACGCCGAGCTTGATCAGCGCGTCGCGAACGGCGCGCGCGCGCTGGGCCGCCAGGAGCGACGACTCGCCAGCGGCGACATGCCCCGTGAGCGCCACGCACTGGAGCTCCGGATGCGCGCTCAGCGTCTGCGCGAGCTGCGAGAGCGTCGGCTGCACGGCGGCGTCGACCGCGGCCGACCCCGTAGCGAACAGGAGCTGTCTGGGCAGCTGGATGCCCTGCATCTGCTCGGGCGCAAGCGGCTTGTCCTGGCTCGCGCCCTGGGTGTCGAGCAGCTGGCAGTTTCTGGGGCCCTGGGACTGGACCGCAACCTGGGTATTGCTCGGCACGAACTGGGGGATGGCGATCTGGACCTTGCCCGGACTGCAGGTCTCGTCCGACAGATCCGTTTCCGAACACGGCAGGAGCGCGTTCTTGTCGAGGTGGTCGCGCAGCTGATCCTCCTGGTCGGCGGGGATACGGAACTCCTGCCGCACCTCGGGCGGCGTGAGCGCCGGCGAGCTCGCGTTCGGCTGCGGCTCGTAGGCCACCTCGATGGTCACGTACGAGCGGGGGAAGGCCTCGGTGATCCGCACCGTACGCACGGCGCCCAGCTTGCACATGCCTTCCCAGTGCTGCGGCCTGCAGTGCGGCGTGCTCTCGCAGGCCGGGAGCGCCACGGCTCCCGCGAGCAGAGCCGCCAGGACGTATCGGGCCGGGGAAGCGGCCCGCCTCGGAGGTCGATGGTTCATGATGCCGGCGCCGAATCTAGATCCGCTTGGGGCGCCGGGCCATGATCTCACGGCGGCTCGCCGTCTCCGGCCCGCTCGCGCAGCAGCCGGCCGCACAGCTCGTCGAGAGCGCGCCGCTGGTCGGCATTGAGCGAAACCCGCGGGCGAACGCGGGAAAGCTGCGTCACGGCGTCGTCCGGACCCCGGGCCTCGCCCCGCGCCACGAGCAGCGCCGACACCAACAATGCCGAGCGCCCGTGCCCGGCGGCGCAGTGGACGTACGTTCCCTTCGGCGACTCGACCAGGCTCCCGACCAGCCGCTCGAACGCCGGTCCCGGCGGCGCGGAGCCGTCCAGCGTGGGGACAGAGACGTACTCCACCGACGCCGGCAGGCCGCCGATCGCCGGGCTCTCTGCCGCCAGATCCACGACGCACTCCACGCCGGCGGGCAGTGCCGCGGAGCTCCGGACGTAGCGCCCGACCCAGAGGCCGTCCGCAGCCGGGGTCCACGCCGGCTCGCGTGTGACGAGCGGCACCAGGTCGCGGATCGCCCACGCCACCAGGAAGTACGGCAAGAGCAGCACGACGCGCGCGACGGGCAGACGACCATCGGCGCGCTTGCCGAACACAGCGGGCTCCCCGGCGAGATACGCCGCCGCGACGAGCTGTGCGGAGAGCGTCGCCCACAGCAGGAGGACGAACGCCGGCAGCGCGCGCGGTCCGACCGCCAGCGCCTCGCCCAGAAGCGGCAGCGACAGCAGCGCCAGCAGCATTCCGTAGCGGCGTCGGGTCACAGCGCGGGTCTAGCACGCGTTTGCGCCACCGGTCGTTTCCAGCTACCGCCCTCCCAGCCGGACGCGGCCATGCCGCGAACAAGGAGAGCGGGAGCATGTACGAGATCAAGCTGTCGGCACCGGGCAAGAACGCGATGAGCACGGAGCTGATGGGCTTCGTCCGGAGCGCGTTGAACGACGCGGCCGGAGCGCCCGTGCTGCTGGTCGGCGACGGAGATTGCTTCAGTGCGGGGCTGAACCTCACGGAGGTCGGCGGGCTGGACGCGCCCGGCATGGCGCGCTTCATCGACCTGCTCGAGGACATGGTGCTCGAGCTGTTCACGTATCCCGGTCCCACGGTCGCGTGCGTCAACGGCCATGCCATCGCCGGCGGATGCGTGCTGGCGCTGTGCTGCGACTACCGCGTGATAACGTCGAACCCGAAAGCGCGCGTCGGCTTGAACGAGGTCGCGATCGGCCTGCGCTTTCCGCCTCGCGTGCTCGCGCTCGCGAAGAACCGCATTCCCAGGCGTAATCTGGAACAGGTCGTGCTGGGCGCGGCGCTGCACGATCCGCGGCGCGCCGCCGAGCTCGGCCTGGTGGACGAGCTCGCCGACGATCCGCTCGCAGTCGCCAAGCAGCGCCTCGAAGCGCTCGCCGCGCATCCCGCCGACGCCTATGCCAGAGCAAAGCAGGCCCTGCGCGCCAAGGTTCTCGGCCCCACGCCGGAAGAGCGCGCCCGGTTCCAGCGCGACGATCTGCCCATGTGGACCAGCGAGCCCATCAAGCAGCGCATCCGCGCTCTGCTCTCTCGCTGACCCGCCGGCAGGTCCTGGCAGCCACTCCACGAGCTGGGCCTCCGCAACGCCGCGGCGGCTACGCTGCACACCCCTGCCCCGTCTCGCGCACTTCCCGGCGCTCCGCTCGAGGCGGGGTCATCACGACCTGCCACTCCTCCGTCACTTGACGCTCCCACCGCCGGAGCGCATCCTTGAATCAAGGCTTTCTTCGAGGAATCGGCAACACGTCGTTCCGATAAGCAGCCAGGGAGGAGGCAGTACGAGAGGGTTCTCCTGCGTGACAAGCGCGGCAGCGCTTGTCGTCGCGCTGGCTGGCTTCGCCTCGGACGGGTGCGATTTCTACCCGGACTACGGCAGGCCGGTGCACCGGGACCTGCAGCAGGATGCCGGACCTCCCGACGGCTGGGACTACGCGTCCTGGAGCGCCCAGGCCTGCACCGTCTTCCAGGCGACGGATCCCGGCCAGTCCGTCCCGCAGCTTGCGTGGCTGCCGTGCAACAACGGCATCACCGGATGCGTGGTCCAGGACACGACTGAGCTCCCGCCCGAAACGACGGCGTTCCTTCTGGAGGGGGTGCACAGCTACGGCAAGAGGACCATCTTCGTCGAGGGCTGGTCCAGCAACACCCAAAGCGTCGAGGCGGTGTACCAGCTCGGCAAGGGACCGATCGCGGCCTGGCTCTCGCAAGGCGACGGCTGTGCCGTGGAAGGTATGTCCCTCTCGGAAGGTGGTGCGATCCAGCAAATCGACTCGGGCTACTACGGGTCGATCACCAGTTTGCTGCGCTACGGTAGCGTCGACCAGCTCATAGCGGGCACGGCGCCGATCGCGTCGATCGACTCGACCGTCATAGGAGATTCCAGCAGCATCGGCTGGGGCGAGCTCGGCGCTACGTTCATGGTGCTGCAGGTGTATCCGAACGGTCCGTTGCTCCTCTGGGACTTCGGCGCGAACCAGCCGAAAGCGATGGCCACGCCCAGCGCCGTTACCCAGGACTGGGCCGTTGCAGTGCGCGGCAACGAGTTGTTGTTCTTGCGTAGCGACCAGCCCTACAACTCCGGCATCGCATTGCGACACGCTGACGGCAGCGTCGTCATGCTGTACCAGAAACCCACCGTAGACATCGGTTTCGTCGAAAGCGACGGCGTCGAAGTCGTGTGGGAGGAGATCACGCAGCCCACCGGAGCGGGGATGACATGCGAGATCTGGACCAGCCCGTGGGCAAGCGACGCCGCGTCCTTCAAACCACACCTCGTGAGGGCGTGCGGTTTCAACTGGCCGGATGTCTCGTTCTCCGGCGGCGGGTACTACCTCTACGACTACGACAGCACGACGCTCCGCGCGGTGCGGCTCTCCGACGGAGCACACCTCGACATCCCCGCGCCCCTGGGCTGCTACTGGAGCGGATGGGCGGGCGTGATCGGCAGCGAGATCTGGTCGGGAGTGCGTTTCCAGGGCGGCAACCATTACGAGGTGGACACCATCGCGCGCGTCCCCCTCGCCTCGCTCGGAACGCCGACGCCGTGACGCGCAAGTCGGCCGCGCCTTGTCGCCCCCTCGCCCACCCGCTACCCTTCCTTCGTGAACTTCTTCGGACACGCGGCGGTCGCCAGTTGGCAGACGCGCGATCCGGGGTTCGTGCTCGGATCGATGTTGCCCGATTTCGCAACGATGATCCGCGCGCGACCTCCCGGCGCCGGTCATGCCGACATGCAGGCCGGGGTGCGGTTGCACCATGCGACGGACGAGGTGTTCCACGACGCAGCGGCCTTCCGCGAGCTCTCGGGTGAAGCGCTGGCGTTCCTGCTCGAGCGCGGCGTGACGCGCGGCGCGGCGCGCGCGGTGGCGCACATCGGCGTGGAGATCCTGCTCGACGGCGAGCTCGCATGCGACGCCGACGCCTGCAACGCCTACCTGGCGGCGATCGCGGCCAGCGCCGACGAGGAGCTCGGCCGATTCATCGAGTGGCGCGATGCCGATGAACAGGCGCGCTTCGCGGCCCTGCGCGTCGGGCTCGTGAGCCGCGGCATCAAGGCGGAGCATTCGAGCCCCGACGTGGTCGTCTACCGCGTGGCGCGCGCGCTGACCGGCCGCCCGCGGCTGGCGCTGCGCCCGGAAGACGAGCCGGCGGTTTTCGACTGGGCAAGCTGGGCGCGCCCCCGCGTCGCAGCGCGCACCCCAGGGCTCGTCGCAGAGATCGAAAATGGGCTCGGACGGCGACCGCGGGCCGCGGCGGGCGGCTGAAGATCCCGTGAGCGAGAGCGACCTCGAAATCGAACAGCACGAAGCGCGCACGCCCGACGGCTGGCTGCTCGAGCTGCGCGTAGCGCGATCGCCGGCACACTTCGCCGGCGGTCTGCCGGTGGCGATCGTGCCCGGCTACGGCATGAACTCGTTCATCTTCAGCTTCCATCCCAGGGGCACCAGCATGGAGCGCTCGCTATGCGAGGCCGGCTACGAGGTCTGGTCGCTCAACCTCCGCAGCCAGGGCGGCTCGCGCCGGATCCGCTCCGACGCCGGCGAGCCGTCGCTGCGCGTCTACGCCGAGACGGATCTGTCCGTCGCGATCGACGCAGTGCTCGAGCGCAGCGCGACCGGGGCGGAGAGGGTGCAGCTCATCGGCGCGAGCCTGGGCGGCTCGCTGGCGTACGCGCATCTGGCGCTGGTGCCGGAGCACCGCATCGCGGGCGTGGTGGCGGTGGGCTCGCCGCTCAGGTGGGAGGCGCTGCATCCCGCACTTGCAGTCGCCTTCCGCTCGCCGCGGCTGGTCGGCATGTTGCGCTTTTCGGGCACGCGCCGGATGGCGCGTGCGGTGCTGCCGATCGCCGCACGCATCCCGCACGCGCTGGACGTCTACATGAACGCCTCGCACGTCGACCTGTCCAGGGCGCGCGAGATGACCCAGACGGTGGAAGATCCCATCCCGCGCGTGAACCGCGACATCGCCAAGTGGATCAGCGAGCGCGACATGGTGCTGGCCGGCACCAATGTAACGGAAGCGCTGCGCGGCTCGACGCTGCCTCTGCTCTGTGTACTGTCGAACCGCGACGGCATCGTACCCACGCCCGCGGCAATGTCCGCCGCCAGCGTCTGGGCGGACTCGGCCGTCCAGGTGCTCACCATCGGAGACGAGCACAACTGGTACGCCCATGCCGACCTGTTCGTCGGCGACGAGGCTCCCGCGCGGGTCTTTGCCCCGATCGCCAGCTGGCTGGCACGCCAGCAAGGCTAGCCGGTGGGGGTGGGCGGGCGGGATGCGAAGGTGATAGCTTCTCGCGCGTGGCGGACACACCGACCTACTGGGACTACCTGAGGCTCGACAAGCTGCTCGATCTGCAGGGCGGGCTCGAGGGCGACGAGCAGCAGCTCATGCCGGACGAGCTGCACTTCATCATCGTCCACCAGGCCTTCGAGCTGTGGTTCAAGCTGACCCTACGCGAGCTCAGACTGGCCCGCGACCACCTGGCGGCGCCGCGCGTGCCGGAGGAGCGCATCCCCTACGTAGTGCACCACCTCAGTCGCGTGAGCGAGATCCTCAAGCTTGCCGTGGAGCAGTTCCGCGTGATGGAGACGCTCACGCCGCAGGATTTCCTCGCTTTCCGCGACAAGCTGATTCCCGCGAGCGGCTTCCAGTCCTTCCAGATGCGCGAGCTGGAAATCGTGCTGGGCCTCGAGAGCTCGCAGCGGCTCGAGTACGCCGGCAGTGACCCGCTGTCGCACATCGAGAAGCTCGCGGCAGGTTCACCCGCCGGCAAGCTCGCGTGGAGCCACATCCAGGACGCACGCGCGGAACAGACGCTGCGCCAGGCACTGCACGCGTGGCTCTACCGCACGCCGGTACAGGGCTCGAGCCCCGGCGACACGGGCGACGCCGACGTAGTGCAGGGCTTTCTCCAGAACTACTTCTCGAGCATGCAGGACCAGAACCGCGACAAGGCCGCACGGCTGTCGCGCGCCTTCGGGTCGGACAAGGCCCGCATCCAGGCGCAACTCGCCGAAGGCGAGGCGCGCGCGAAGAGCTTCCTGTTCGCCGAGGACGTGCCCGAAGCGGAACGCGAGCGGGCGCGCCGCGTGCGCGCAGGCGTGGTCTTCATCGAGTCGTACCGCGAGCTGCCGCTCTTGGCCTGGCCGCGGCTCCTGCTCGACACCGTCGTGGAAGTGGATGAACAGCTCGTGATCTGGCGCTCGCGCCACGCGCGCATGGTCGAGCGGATCATCGGCCGGCGCGTCGGCACCGGCGGCTCGTCGGGCGTCGACTACCTGGACGCGACCGCGCGCTACCGCATCTTCGACGAGCTCTGGGCCGTGCGCACCATCCTCTTGCCAAAGGACGCGCTGCCGGGGCTCAAGCACCCCGAGGTCTACGGATTCGCGCGCTAGCGCGGATCTCGCGGACCCCGGGTTGTCGTTCGTCCCTATTACGACGGCGGACCCGAGACGCAGTCGGCCCAGATATTGATCTTGCCGCTCTGGTCGTTCTGCACGGTGGTGCAGGTCGACGGGCACAGCGTGATCTTGGTCGGGTTCGTGTTGTTGTCGTAGTAGAAGCCGCCCGCCGTCGTGCACGCGGAGGCGTTCGTGACGTGCTTGAGACCGGTTGTCTGGCCGGACCCGGACGTGAAGCTCATGTTCAGGGAGTTCACGTTCAGGGTTCCAGCGTCCGTCTTCGGCATCTGGAAATCACACGAGAGGATCTGCCCCGCGATGTTCTGCAGCGCCGAAACGAACGCAGCCGGGCTGGAAGCGTCGAAGGACTTGTTCGTCCCGCCAGCCTTGGCCACCGCGTTCAGGAACGAGGCCGTCGCGCCCGGCATGCCCATGGTAAAGGTCAACACGGACGGAGTGCCGTTGTAGGCGGTGGCTGCGATGTTCGCGAGGTAGGTCTGGCCGTTGTTGCAGCCGTTCGGCTGGCCGTCGGTGATCAAGAGGCCCACGCACTTCTCGCTGGGGTGCGCGTTCTCGTAGGACTTGCAGAACCGGGTCAGACCGCGCAGCGCGCCCTCGGTCGGCGTCGTCCCGCCCGGGCTGGTGTTGTTGAGCGAGCTGGTGATCGCATTGGCATGGCCGGGCAGCGTGCCCATCCCCACCGCCGGTTGGTTGTAGCCCGTGCCGTTGCACTGGCCCCCGCCCGGGAAGTACTGCAACGCGACCTTGATCCCTGCCGACTTCGGGTCGTTGACGAACTTCGTGATCCCCTGCTTGGCGTACGACCACTTGGTCGGGTTGAACTGCGTGTCGCCCATGCTGCCCGACTTGTCGAGCATGATGTACATGGCCACCGGGATCTTGTTCGCGTCGAAGTTCACCTTCGCGCAAGCCGCGTCCGGGTTCGTCCCGCCGCCGGTGCCGAAGCCGCCACCGGTGCCGAAGCCGGCACCGTTACCGCCGTTGCCGAAGGCGGCGAACCCACCCGTATTGCCACTGGCGGCGCCGCCGCCACTGCCGCCATTGCCAAAGGTCGAGTTGTCGCCCCCGCTGCCCCCGCACGCGATGGCGAGCCCAATCGATGCAATCACCGACAGCACGCCTGTAAGAATTCGCCTAGCTCGCACAAGACACCTCCTTCACCCTTTCCGATGGTAGCGCCATTTTCCGTCCCGTGTCAGGTCAAGCCGCGCGACAATGCAAGGCGCCGGGCTCCGTGGCGCAGTACCGCGGGCCGGAACACCAAACGTGGGCGTATATCCACCTGAAACCGGTCGGTTGCCGGTGAGCACATTGTGGGACGGTTCCCCACACCCGAGGAGACATGGACGACGCAAACCAGAGCGGCGGCGCCACCAGCAACATCGCAGCCAGCATTTTCCATGACCTGCGCGGACAGATCCTGCGCGGCGAGCTGGCGGCGGGCGAACGGCTGCCCGGCGAGCGCGAGCTGGCGACGCGCTACGGAACCAACCGCAACACGCTGCGCGAAGCGGTGCGCCGTCTGGAGCAATCGCGACTCGTCACGGTGCGGCACGGACAGGGCGTCACGGTCGCCGACTTCCGCAAGACCGGCACCATGGAGCTTCTGCCACCGTTCCTGGAGACGGCGCCGGATCCGGGGGAGGTCGTGCGCATTCTCGAGGACATCCTGCCGGCGCGCCTGCTGGTGATCGAGTTCGCAGCGCGCCAGGCGTGCCGCCGCGCGGATCGCACCGACATCGAACGCGTCCGCGACATTACGGATCTGCTCATCAGCGCTTTCCACGGTGGCGATCCAGCCGTCATTGCGCGCGGCTTCCAGCGCTGGATGGACGCCGTCATTGACGGCGGTCATTCCGTCGCCATCCGCTGGATCGCCAACCCGTTCCTCGAAGCCTACCGCGACATGCTCGAACGTTACCCCTCGCTGTGGGTGCTCGACCCGAGCTTCCCCGAGCACCTCAGGGGCTTTCTGGAGGCGCTGTCGGAGGGCGACGAGGAAAGCGCCGTCAACGTCATCCGCACCTACTACAACCGCATCGACGGCACGTTCATGAAGGCGCTGCAGGGCCTTATCGGTCCGCGCTCGCCGTCGGAGCCGCCGGCAGACGAATAGTCAGCCGCGGAGCGCCGCCAGGCTCTCGTCGATCGCCGTCAGGAGCTCCGGCACCTGTTCGGTGCTGTTCGGCCAATGCGGCGCAAAGCGCAGCTTGCCGTCGGGAATGCTGCAGGCGACCGAACGATCCGCCAGCTGCTTGCGAAGCTCGATCACGCTGATTCCATCGGGCGGCAACACGCTCAGCGTGCACGAGCGCCGCGCCGCGTCGGGCGCGCGCAGGCTGACGAAGCCGCGCTCGACGAGCTCGCTTTCAAGTGGTGCGAGCAGCGAACCAACGTGGCGGTAGATATTCTCCACGCCGAGCTCCTGGATCAGGTCCAGCGACGCTTCGAGCGCAGCACAGCCCAGGGCGTTGTTGGCGCCTGCCTCGAACAGCTCCGCCCGCTTCTTGATGGGCCGGTCGTAGCGCAGGTGTCCCGCGCCCTCGAACAGAAAGCGCAGGGCGTCTTCGTGGCTGGTCCAACCGGCGACCGCCGGACGCAGCGCTTCCACCCGCTCCGGCGCCACGTAGAGAAAGCCCGCCCCTTCCAGCCCCATCAGCCACTTGTGGCTGCCGCACGTGAGATAGTCGATGTGCTCGGCGCGCACGTCGACGGGCGTCGCACCGCACGCCTGGATCGCGTCGACGAACAGCTCGGCCCCATGCTCGTGACAGAGCGCGCCGATCGCGCCGCACGGCATACGCAGACCCGTCTGGAACTCGACCACGCTCGCCGCAACCAACCGCACGCCGCGCTCGAGCTCGCCACGGAGCCGCCCGAGGGCGCGCTCAACGTCCTCGGCGTAGTCGTTCACCGACAGGAACACGACCTCCAGACCAAACAGCTCCGCCGCGCGCTGCCAGGGCGTCACGTTCGCCGGGAACTCGCCCTCGAACACCACCAGGCGATCGCCCTTTTTCCATGGCAGGCACAGCGCGATGTCCGTCACGCCACGCGTCGTGTTCGAGACCAGGCCCAGGTCTGCGGGGTCGGCGCCGATCAGCTCGGCCAGCTTCCCCTTGAGGCGCGCGCGCTGTTCGGCGTAGATCGGGACCGCGCCGACGCCGAGCCGCGAGTAGTCGTCGAGCACGCGCTCGGCCGCGGCGCGCACGGCCAGCGACGGCGGCGAGACCGCGGCATGGTTCATATACAGGCGCGCCTCGAGGTCGGGAAACAGGCGGCGGTCGCCCAGCGCTGGGCGGAGTTCCTGGCCGGCCAGCGGGGTCCGGGGGGCATTCGACATGCGGGCAGCCTAGATCATCCCGGGGCGCCTGTGCCGGCGCGTCCGGCTTGCCAAGCGCCAGGCCCGGGATGACGCTATGGGCAGATGTCGATGTCGGGGTTCGGCAGGCACTGGGCGCTCAAGGCGTGCGCCGCACTGCTGGCATTCGGCCTGGGTGGCGCTTCCGTCAGCGCGGACGAAGGGCAGTGGCCACCGGGACAGGTCGGCAGCCTCGACGCGGTACATCTGAAGAGCCTCGGACTGGAGCTCGGGCCGCGCCGACTCGGCCTCGGCGGTGCCGGGCTTTTCCACGCGGTCGTCAAGCTCGACAACTGCTCGGCGGCGCTGGTCGCTCCGACGGGTCTCGTGTTGACGAGCTACGGTTGCGTCGAAGACGTGCTTCGCGCGGCGGGAAGCAGCGATCACGACTACCTGGAAAGCGGCCTGCTCGCCCGCAAGCAAAGCGACGAGCTTCCGGCGCCCGGCAGCACGATCGAGGTGCTCGAGGACGTGACCGATGTGACGCGCGACGTGCTGTCCGGCGCGGCAACCGCGCACGACGATGCCGCGCGCGAACGAGCCATCGAGCTGGCATCGGACAAGCAGGTCGCCCGCTGCGAACGCCGGCACCCGGGTCGTCGCTGCCGCGTCCAGCGCTTCTACCTGGGCAAGGAGTTCAGGCTGCTCACGCTGTTCGAGCTCCGCGACGTGCGCGTCGTCTACGCGCCGCCGGCTAGTGTCGGCCAGTTCGGTGGCGCCGTCGACGAGGGCATGTGGCCGCGGCACGCGGGAAGCTTCGCGATCCTGCGCGCATACGTGGGGCACGACGGCAAACCCGCCGGCTACGCCAAGGACAACGTGCCGTACAAGCCGCGGCAGTGGCTCCACCTGGGCGACCAGGGCATCGCACCGGGCGATTTCGTGGCGACACTCGGCTATCCGGGACGCACCCGGCGCTACCTGCCCGCCGCCGAGCTCTCGCGCTACGCGGAGCAGGTACTGCCGGGACGCGTCGGCCTGTACGGGGAATGGGTCGACGCGCTGACTCGACAGGCAGCACGCTCCCAGGATATCGCCAACCGGATCGCCGTCCACCGACAGCAGCTCGCCGAGCGCCTGCAAGCGGCGCGCTCGCTGCTTGGGGCGTTCCGCAGGCTCGACCTTGTAGAACAAGGCCGGCGCCGCGAGCGCCGCCTCGGGGCATGGTGCTCCGCCAGACCGGATCGCAAACGCTCCTCGGACGCACTGGCCGTGCTCTCACAGCTCTCCACTGCACGCCGCGCTCGTTTCAGTCGTGCGCTCCTGCTCGACAGCGTGGAAGAGGGCCCGGATCTGCTGGCAGTCGCAGTCGACCTGGTGCGACGAGCGCGAGCGCGCCAGGTTCCGGATCGACAACTGGACTCGATCTATTCGGACGACAGCTCCGAAAAGCTATGGAGGCGCGAGGCGCCCAGGCTGGCGCGCTTCGACGCGGCGGTCGACGCCGAGCTCATGGCGTCGCTGGTGCTGCGCGCCCGCGGCCTGGCAAAGGCCGACCGCATCGACGCGCTCGACAAGCTCGGCGGCGGCCTCGGCGACAAGCAGCGGCCTGCCCTGGTGCGGCAGCTCGCGGCGCGCATCCGGACGTCGGCCCTCTCGAGCGAAAAGCACACGCGCCAGCTGTTCGATCAGGCGGACGCGGCCGCGCTCGACAAGAGCCGCGATCCCTTGATCGTCGTTGCGCGCGGCCTGGTCGACGCGATCGAGCGGCTGCACGAGGAGCGCGCCGCGGAACGCGGCACCGAGTCGCGCATCGCTCCGGCGTATTTCGACATGCTCCGGAGCGTCCAGGGCGGCCCCGTCTATCCCGACGCCAACGGCACGCTGCGGATGAGCTTCGGCACGGTGGCCGGGTACCGACCCGAGGACGGCCTGCGTGCCGAGCCGCAGACCACGCTTTCCGGCGCCGTGGAGAAGGCCACGGGAGAGAAACCTTTCGACCTGCCGCGCCGCCTGCTCCAGAAGGCGTCGTCCGCCGGCGAAAGCTACTGGGCCGACCCCGACCTGGATGATCTGCCCGTGTGCTTCCTCATGAACACGGACACCGTGGCGGGCGATCCGGGCGGACCGGTGATCGACGGCCAGGGACATCTGGTCGGGATTGATTTCGACCGCGTGCGCGACAACGTCGCGAGCGAGTTCGCCTACAGCGCCGACAGGTCGCGCTCGATCGCCGTCGACATTCGCTACATGCTGTGGGTGCTCGATCGGGTCGACGACGCGGGCCAGCTGCTGCGCGAGCTGGACGCATCCCAGTACCGCTCTGCTCCCTCGCGCCGCGAGCGCGCGGCCGCCCCGCGCCTCCACGGCCCCGGCCTGACCAAGACCCACCGCGGCACCCACCCCAACGCCTGCGGCTGCACCGTTCCCGGTGGCAGCAGCGACGCTCCGCCCGTCCTGCTGCTGTTGACGCTGCTGGGTCTGGCCCGCGCACGCCGCCGCCGTAGCAGCTGACGCCGTCGGTCGGCGACGAAGTCACGGGGGCCCGTCGGTCGGCGACGAAGTCACGGGAGTCCGTCGGTCGGAATCTTCCCGACAGTTCGTGCGCCATGACCGGTCACGGCCATCCAGCGGTCGGCCTTTCCGACATCTCGGGGCCCATGAGTATCCTGGGGGAAATCCGCGCGTTGTCCTGCCGCGGGTCCTGGCAGCCGCTCCAGGCCAGAGATACGCCACGCTCGCGCCGCCCAGCGCGCCCTGCTTCGTTGCTACGCCCAGTGAGGCTCTGGGCTGCGGCGACGGACGGGGCGGGCCTGCTCCGGGACCTGGCGGGGTGCCCCCAGAGAAAGGTGACCTGAGCGGCTGGACAGGGTGCAGGCGTCCACTGTTTTTCTGTTCCCTTCCTGGACGCGGGGTGCTACGGCTTCCGGCTGATTTCCCGCGTGAATCAGCCATGAAGAAGACCTCGTCCCGTCGCACGAAGGCGGCCGCCCGGGTATCCGGCCGCAAGGCCCGGACCTCCAGAACCACGAACCGCAACGCTGGGAAGACGACCCGGCGCCCCGCGAAGAAGATCGCAAAGCGCGTCGCAAAGAAGGCGACGAAGCGCGTCGCAAAGAAGGCGAAGCGCTCGACGGCGCGTCGCAATGCTCCCAAGCGTTCTGCGAGAAAGGTCGCGAAGCGCGTCGTGAAGAAGCGCGTCGCGAAGAAGACGACCCCGCGCATCGCAAAGAAGACGACCCCGCGCGTCGCAAAGAAGACGACCCGGCGCATCGCAAAGAAGACGACCCCGCGCGTCGCAAAGAAGACGACCAAGCGCGTCGCAAAGAAGACGACCAAGCGCGTCGCAAAGAAGACGACCAAGCGCTCGACGGCGCGTCGCAATGCTCCCAAGCGTGCCGCGAGAAAAGTCGCGAAGCGCGTTGCGAAGAAGCCCGTCGCAAAGAAGACGACCCGGCGCGTCGCGAAGAAGGCGACCACGAAGCGCACCGTCAAGGTACTCGCCGTCCCGAAGCGAACGGCGGCGAAGACGACCCAGCGCGCCGCGCGGACCGCAACGGCACCGCGTCCCGCCGCGCCAAGCGCGCCCGCAGTCGCCCCGGCGCCTCCCGCTCCGACACGTACGCTTCCGCAGGGCGTGCGCCTTGGAAGGCTCGCGCCACGCGCTGCGCTTGCGAAGCCGCCGCCCAGAGCGAGCGCGCCGCCGCCGTCCACGACGCGCGCGCCGTTCACGCAGGAGACGTGGAAGGAAGTCGACGCCGCGGCCGCGCGGCTCGGCATTGCCCAGCTGCGCAGCGAACAGCGCCACGTCATCCGCGCGCTCGTGGAGGGACGCGACGCTCTGGTGGTTCTGCCAGCGGGGATCGGCAAGTCTTCCACTGTGCTGATCGCGGCGCAGCTGCTTCGCCAGCCGGTGGTGGTGGTCTCGCCACTGGTATCGCTGCTGCGTGCGGAGCACGATCGCCTGCTGCAGCGCCGCATCCCAGGCGTGCGCGTGGACGCGAGCATCCACGGCGCCGAGCGGCGCCAGGCGCTTTCTCGCATCGCCGAGGGCGGATCGCTGATGGTGCTCACCACGCCGGACGGTCTGTGCGACGACGAGCTGGTCGCGGCGCTGTCGCGCTCCGGCGTCGCGCTGGTCGCCGTGGAGGAAGCGCACACCGTCTCGGAGTGGGCGCACCAGTTCCGCCCTGCGTCGGCGCGGCTGGGCGAGCAGCTGTGGCGGCTCGGCGCACCGCCGATCGCCGCGCTCACCTCGACCGCCACGACAGAGACGCGCCACGACATCGCCGATCGGCTCGGCCTGCGATCGCCGGCGGTGTTCGACACCGCGCCGCACCGCGACAACGTCGCGCTCGACGTGATCGAGGCGCGCGGCGAGGTGCGGCAGCGCGCGCTGGTGTCGCTGGTCATGCGCCTGCGCCGGCCCGGCATCATCTTCTGCCGGACGCCGCGCGACGTAGAAGCGGTGTACGGCGCGCTGCGCGCGCTGCGCGTGCCGGCGCACCGCTACCACGGCGAGATGCCTGCTGGGGAGCGCGGCGGCGAGCAGCTCAACTTCATGGTGCCAGGGCGCCGTACGGTCATGGTCGCGACCAGCGGCTTCACGCCCAGCACGGGCATCGCGGGCCTGGGCGAGATCGGCCGGCTGGATCTGACGCCGGGCGGCTTCGGTCTCGGCGTGCAGAAGCGCGACGTGCGCTTCGTCATCCACTACCAGTCGCCAGCCTCGCTCGAGCAGTATGTGCGCGAGATCGGCCTGGCCGGGCGCGACGGCGAGCCGGCCACCTGCGTGCTCTTCCACGAGCCGGCGGATCGCAGCCACAGCGAGGCGCTCTTGGCGGGCGTGCGCATCCGGCCGCGACACGTGTCCGCGCTGGCCGAAGCGCTCGAGAGCTACGCGCACGAGCAGCGGCCCGCAACGGTCGAGGCGTTGGCACTCGCAGCCGGCCAGAGCCACGGAAACGCCGAGCTGCTCTCGGCGGTGCTGGCTGATGCGGGGCTGGTGACGCTGTCTTCCGGCTGGGTCCGGCCCAGCGTGCCGGGACCCATACTGCTCGAGAAGGCGCGCCGACTTTCGGCGCGCCTTTCGGTGCTGGAACGCCAGGATG
Source organism: uncultured delta proteobacterium (assembly GCA_963826085.1). GTDB lineage: Bacteria > Myxococcota_A > Polyangia > Polyangiales > Polyangiaceae > CAWDXG01. The sequence continues at coordinate 1,246,726 of CAWGVN010000004.1, forward strand.
CACGCCGGCTCGACGCGATCGCCGAGTATGCGACGAGCCGTCGGTGCCGCTCGCTCTTCCTCAGCCGCTACTTCGGCGTGCTCGGCCAGGAGCCGTGCGGGCGTTGCGGCGTGTGCAAACCAGCCGAACACGCCGTCGGCGGCGACACGGCCGCACCCGTCCGCCGCTCCCCAGCACGCACGTTCTCCGTCAGCTACGCGGGGCGCGCCTACACCGAGCGCGACGAGCGCTCGTCGCCCCTGACGGCGAAGCTGGGCGACTTCGCGCGCTAGCGAAAGCGGCGCGTGTCGGGCGGGGTTGCACAGAGCGACCAACGGCATGAAAGAGCGCCCTGTCGCACTTGCCCGGGCATCCCACCGGAAATGACCGCCTCGCGGGCATTTCACGCCACTTGCCCGGGCATCCCACCGGAAATGACCGCCTCGCGGGCATTTCACGCCACTTGCCCGGGCATCCCACCGGAAATGACCGCCTCGCGGGCATTTCACGCCACTTGCCCGGGCATCCCACCGGAAATGACCGCCTCGCGGGCATTTCACGCCACTTGCCCGGGCATCCCACCGGAAATGACCGCCTCGCGGGCATTTCACGCCACCTGCCCGGGCATCCCACCGGAAATGACCGCCTCGCGGGCATTTCACGCCACCTGCCCGGGCATCCCACCGGAAATGACCGCCTCGCGGGCATTTCACGCCACTTGCCCGGGCATCCCACCGGAAATGACCGCCTCGCGGGCATTTCACGCCACTTGCCCCGGCATCCCACCGGAAATGACCGCCTCGCGGGCATTTCACGCCACTTGCCCGGGCATCCCACCGGAAATGACCGCCTCGCGGGCATTTCACGCCACTTGCCCCGGCATCCCACCGGAAATGACCGCCTCGCGGGCATTTCACGCCACTTGCCCGGGCATCCCACCGGAAATGACCGCCTCGCGGGCATTTCACGCCACTTGCCCCGGCATCCCACCGGAAATGACCGCCTCGCGGGCATTTCACGCCACTTGCCCCGGCATCCCACCGGAAATGACCGCCTCGCGGGCATTTCACGCCACTTGCGCCGCGCTACGTCGCCGTCGCGCTACGTCGCCGTCGCGCTACGTCGCCGCCGCGCTACCTCGCCGCCGCGCTACGTCGCCGCCGCGCGCTTCCGCCGCCGTATCGGCAATGGCTGCTTGTCGACGGCAAAGAGCGCGGCGCGTTCCAGCAGTTGGCCGATGCGATCGGGTCCGCGCTTTCCGGCGAGGCGGCGGCGCGCCTGCACGTACGCCGGGATGTACCGCACACGCGGAGGCAGAAGCGGATACACGGGCCTGAGCGCCGCCAGCGACGCGTGGAACACGGCGCGGTCGGCCGGCCCGTAGCGCAGCCGGAACTCGCGCTGGAGCCGCGGCGGCAGGAGCCCGGCCGTCATTGTCTCGAGCCAGCGGAACAGCGGCGCGAAAGCCGGCCGGTGCGAGCTGAAGAGGAATCCCGCGAGCTCGAGGCCGGGCCTTCCAACCTTGATCACCTCCGAGTCGATCATGTGCTGGTAGTAGTCGGAGAATTCACCCCAGCTCCCGGGCAGCACGCGGTCTGGAATCCCGAACAGGAGCGCGAAGCGGCGCGTCTCACGGTAGTACCGATCCTTCTCCGCGTAGGACAGCGGCCGGATCGCGAGCTCGTACATCTGCACGGCTGTCTCGATGAGCGTGGCGTGCACCCACAGGAGCGCGTGCTCGTCGTTCGCTTCGTAGTGCGAGCCCTCGGCAAAAGCGCCGACCTGCTCGTTGATGGCGCCGCTGATACGCGAATGGATGGCGTGCACGCGGCGCGCGGACTTCGCTGCGGCGTCCAGATCGCCGAATACCATCGCGAACACGTTGTCGAAGGTGCGCTGGAAGCGCCCGAGTGGATCGGTGCGCGTCTTCGAATGCTGATCGACGGCGTGCGCCACGGCCGGATGCGCCAGCTGGAGCAGCGCTGCCTTGCCGCCGCCCAAAAACAGGATGCCTTCCTTGCTGATGGTCCAGGCCTGGCTAGCTGGGCCGTAGATCCCGACGCGAGGGTCGCGGACTTCCGCGCGAAGCTCGTCGATGCATCGTTCCAGATCCGCGCGCGAGACCACCATCAGGAGCGTCCCTTGCCTGCAGCAGCAGACAGGTTATTGATCCCACCGTGGAGCAGCGGGCGCAAGCGGCGCGCGCCGGGAGCGCATGAGCTATCGACTGGATCGGAACGAGAGCGCGACCGACGCCCTGCGCCGGCTGGTGGCGGAGCAGCTGGACGAAGCGCTCGCGGACCTCGAGAGCCAGGACGAGCAGGATCACGACGAGCGAGTGCACGACGCGCGCAAGCGGCTGAAAAGGGCTCGGGCCGTGCTCCGGCTGGTGCGCCCGGCGCTCGGCGAGGAGACGTTCCAGCGCGAGAACGCGGCCTTCCGCGATGCGGCGCTGGAGCTCGGCGGAGCGCGCCAGGGTGCTGCGCTCATGGAATGCTTCGCGAAGCTGTGCTCGGTCTACGCCTCGGAGCTGCCGCCGGAATCATTCGCAGGCGTGCACCGGCTGCTCGACGAGCGCCGCGCGCACGCGATCGGCGACACGCGCGAGCGCGGCGTCGAGGCGGAAGTGGCGCAGACGCTGCGCCTGGCGCAACACCGCAGCCAGTCGTGGACGCTCGACGCCGACGGCTGGCACGCGCTGGCAGGCGGCCTCGAGAAGACGTACGCGCGCGGCCACAAGGCGTTCAAGCAGGCGTACGCCGCGCCCAGCACCGAACGCTTCCACGAGTGGCGCAAGCGCGTGAAGTACCACTGGTACCACGTGCGCATTCTTCAGGAGATCTGGCCGAAGCCGATGCTCGCACGGCGCCGCGCGCTGAAGGAGCTGGCGGACCTGCTCGGCGACGATCACGATCTGGGCGAACTGCGCGCGGTGCTGCGCGAGCTTCCGCCGTCGCTGTCCGCCGATCTGCGCGTCGACCGCGTGCTGGCGCTGGTCGCCCATCGCGAGCAGCAGCTGCGCGCCCAGGCCCGGCACGTCGGGCGGCGCATCTACGCGGAGGCGCCAAAGCACCTGGTGCGGCGCTTTGGCGGCTACTTCCAGGCCTGGGAGGCTCACTCCGCGGCTGCGTCCGCGGAGGCGGCCGCGTCCGGCGACGGCGCGGCTTCCGTCAGCGACGGCGCTACCGCAATTGCCGGGCGCAGCACGTCCACGTGATACACGACCGCGAGCACGAGCAACGCCGCCACACCGTTGTGCATCACCGCAATCGGCAGAGGTAGACCGAGCAGCACGTTGCCGATACCGAGCGCAATCTGCAGACCGAGAAGCGCGAGCAGCATGCCACCGCTCGTCTTGAGGCGCGGCCGCCCGCTCGTGAGACAACGCACCGAGAGCGCGCCGACCACGACCGCGGTCACGACTGCACCGATGCGGTGCGCGAGCTGAATCGCCACGCGCGCCGGACCGCCCAGTACGCCATATTCGTAGCTCACACCCAGCTTGTGCCAGGGCACGAACGCCGCAGCGAAGTTCGCGTGCGGCCACCAGCTGCCGCGGCAGAGCGGAAAGTCCGGACACGCCAGCGCCGCGTAGTTCGAGCTGGTCCAGCCGCCCAGCATCACCTGCACGATGACTACGCCGAGCGCCACCTGCGACAGCAGCGACAGGCCACGAGGAACGCGCTCGGTGCGCCGCGACATCAGCCCCAGCAGCGCCAGCCAGAGCAGCACCGCCATCGTGAAACCGCCCAGCAGGTGCCCCATCACCACCAGCGGCTCGAGCTTCATCGTGACCGTCCAGGCGCCGAGCGCCGCCTGGAAGATCACCACGGCCGCCGCCAGCGGCAGGATCCAGCGCTCGCGCCCCTGCCGGCGCCGCCACGCCACCACCGCCAGCACCATCACCAGCAGACCGAAGCTGCCGGCGAGGTAGCGGTGGATCATCTCCTTCCACGCCTTGGCCGGCTCCACGCCCGCACCCGGCTGCACCAGCGCGTGCCCGTAGCAGCCTGGCCAGTCCGGACACCCCAGCCCCGCGTCGTTCAGCCGCACCCACGCGCCCAGCATGATGATGCCCAGCGCCAACACCAGCGCGAAAGCCGTCAGACGGCGCAGGGTTCTGCTCGCCATGGCGGCGGAGGCTACCTATCGACGCAGCGCCGCGCCTTGATCGATGTCATGGCCAAACGTGGCGGGCGCCCAGGCCGCTCCCGACAAGTCAGGCCTCTACGCAGCGCAGGAACGTTTCGACGCCAGACCCGAAAACCAACGCTCAGGGCGCCTGGTTCTTGCTGACGGCCTTGAAAGCGTCCTTGATCAGCGTGGTCTTGCGCAGGCACGGCCAGCAGTCGTCGGTCTTCTTCGGACCGCAGCCGTGCTTGATGTTCAGGTGCAGGATCGGAACCACCGAGCGCCGGTCGCCCTTGTCCTTGGCGGTCTCGAGCAGCTTCGTCATCTTGCCGCAGTCCGTCTCGTTGCGCAGATCGAGAGCAAGCGACAGCGCGGGCGACGCCTTGGGCCGCACGTCCTTGCTGTACAGGAGCTGCTCGGCGAGCTCGGACGTGTCCGTCGTGCCGTGCGTGTGGGACCAGACCATGTAGAGCAGATCCGGACCGACGGGGCCGGGCAGTCCGGCCAGCATCGCAAGCGTGTCATTGCCGACTTCGCGATCAGCTGCCAGATCCTCGATCGTCTTCTTGGTGGCGCGCGCCCGGCCGAGCTTCTGCACCAGCTTGATCTTGCGACCGAGCGCGTCGATCTGCTTTTCCTTGTCGACCCGGCGCGCACTGGCGAGCGCCAGATCCTGCTCGACCGTGCGCTGCTCGCGCGGGATCTTCTGGAGCGCGGCCACTGCGTCCTTCTGACCCTTGGCGGCGCGCTCCTCCAGGGTGAGCTCGGGTGCGGCGCTGGCCGATGCGCTCGGGGGCGGAGGCGCCTTCGCACTGGCGGACACGACCGGCTTCGCCACCGGCGCCGGCGTACGGGTCAGGACCATGGCGATCGCGGTCAGCGCTCCACCGACGACCAGGCCGGCGATCGCGGCGATGACGACGGGAAGGATGGACCGCGGCTGCGGCTGCTGCTGCGAGGGCGGCAGAGTCGAATACGGTTCCTGCTCGAATCCAGGCTGGTTCATCGTCCGCTCGGCTGCACCCACCATAGGGAAGCGGAGCCCGCGGGTGCAAGCTCTGCGAGCGCCGTCCTGTGCCGGACTGTGCCAATGCCCGCGCGGATGTCGCGCCTCGGGAGCGGGAGCCGGGCTGATCCAGGCCGGATCCAGGCGCGGCACGGAACTTGGATCGACCTCGAGGGCCAGGTGCGCGCGCCCCGGATGGCGCGCGGAAATGCTGCGGGGAGAGGAAGCAATGTCGACTCGAATCAAGGCGTGGAGGCGTATCCGCCGGATCGCCATGCTGGGCGTGATGGCGGCAGCGGCCGCTGGGGGTTGTTCCGGATCGCCCGGCACCAACACGGGCAGTGGCGGCGACCGGGCCTCCAACGGCACCATCCGCATCGACGAAGCCGCGCTGGTCGGCACCGCCGACGGAAGCCAGGTGACGCTGGACATTCCCGTCGAGGCGCTGAGGCACGCGAGCGGCAAGCTGAACGTCTCGCTTCGGAGCGTGGACGGCGCCAAGGTCCTCGCAACGACCCGGACGAGTTACGACATCCCCGCCGGCCAGACCAAGCATCTCTCCGCAGCCTTCAGCATGCCTGCGGACGTGAGCACCCAGGCCGACTGGGTGCGCGACAACCTGCGGATCGACGACGGCTCCGCGAAAGGGCTGCGCGTCACCGCGAGCATGTTGCGCGTCATGTCGCCGTACGAGCTCCAGCTGGAGGGGCCCGAGAACCTGTCAAAGGGCAAGACCGTCTCGTATCGCATCCACGCCCAGAACCCGTTCACGAAGCAGCCGCGCGCGGGCCAGGCCGTCGAGCTCGACATCGAACAGAACAAGAAGGTCGTCGACAAGCACATGGCCACGACCGACGCCCGTGGCGACGCGGTGATCGCGGTCCAGATCCAGCAGACCGGAAGCTTCACGGTGCTGGCGCGTGCCCAGGCCGAGGGCACGCTCGAGAGCCTCTCGGGCGGGGTGCAGGTGGCGGAGCCCGGCCGCAAAGTGCTGCTGACCACCGACAAGCCCGTCTACCAGCCCGGCCAGACCATCCACCTGCGCGCGTTGGCGCTTGCTCCGCCCGAAAACAAGCCGCTCGCAAACAAGGCGGTCACCTTCGAGGTGGAAGACGGCAAGGGCAACAAGATCCTGAAGCGCGATCTGTCCACCGACAGCTACGGCATTGCCGCGACCGACTTCACGCTCGGTCGCATCCTGAACCTGGGCACGTTCAAGGTCAGTGTCATCGTCGACGGCACGACGACCGAGAAGACGGTCAGCGTGTCGCACTACGCGCTGCCGAAATTCAACGTTGGCGTGAGCGTCGACCGCACGTGGTACGGGCCGGGCGACACTCTGAAGGGCACGCTCGATGCGGGATATTTCTTCGGCAAGCCGGTGGCCGGTGCCAGCGTCACCATCGAGGGCGTCAAGCTCGACGTGGGCGAGACGGTCTTCCAGAAGGTCGTCGGGCAGACCAACAGCGCGGGCCAGATGGCGTTCTCGCTCCAGCTGCCCAAGAGCCTTGTCGGCTTGCCTCTGGAGCAGGGCAACGCGCTCCTGAACGTGCGCGCCACCGTCACCGACACCGCGGGCCAGCAGGTACAGAAGGAGACGGCGGTGACGGTGGCCCAGAACGCCGTGCACATCGTGCTGGTTCCGGAGGCCACCAGCCTGGTTCCCGGCGTGGCCAACCGGTTGCAGCTGTTCGTCAGCGATCCGCTGGGCGCGCCCATCGGCAGCGCGACGGCGCAGATCACTGCCGGTGGCCAGACGCTCGACACCACGACAGACGCATTCGGCTACGCCGAGGTGAGCTGGAAGCCGGCCGCGGGCGCCAGCGCCAGCGTCGGAGTGACGGTCACACCGAAGAACGGCGCACCCGTGAGCCAGAAGTTCGACTTCACCGAGCAGGCCGGCGCCGAGCACGTGCTGGTGCGCACCGACAAGGCCGTCTACGCGATCGGCGACACCGTCAAGGTCCAGGTCGTCGTCGACAAGCCCGAGGCCCATGTCTACGTCGACTGGCTCAATGACGGCCAGGCGGTGGACATGCGTACGCTCGACCCGGTCAACGGCGTGGCCAGCTTCACCATGCCGCTCGACACGTCGCTGCTCGGCACGAACCGCGTCGAAGCCTACGTCGTGGACAACGACGGCAACGAGATCCGCGCCGGGCGCACGCTGTTCGCGCGGACGAACGCCGCGCTCGACGTGAGCATGACCACCGACAAGAGCCAGTATCGACCGGGACAACCGGCCAAGCTCACGTTCTCCGTCAAGGACGAGAACGGCAACCCGGCGGTGGCAGCGCTGGGCGTGCAGGTCGTCGATGAAGCCGTGTTCTCCTTGATCGACGCGCGTCCCGGGCTGCTCAGCACGTACTTCGAGCTGGAGGACGCCTACTCGCAGCCGCAGTACGAGATCCAGGCGCCGCCCGGCTCCCTCACGGATCTGCTCTTCGACAAGACCCGCTCCAGCGATCCAGCCCAGGCCCAGGCCGCGCAGGAGCGCGCCCAGGCGTCGTTCGCCGCGCTCGGCGGCAACTCCTTCACGGGCCTGAGCCTCGGCAGCTGGAGCCAGGTCCAGAGCAACGCCCAGCAGATCCTCCAGCCGTACTACGAGGCCGAGAAGAAGCGCCTGATCAACACCATCCGACCCGTCGTGCAGGCGGCCGTGGCCCAGCTCGTCCTCCAGGGCTGTTCGACACAGGACTACTACTGCCAGGCCCTCGGCACGGATTTCATGTCCGCGCTCGTCGCGCAGCTCAAGGGCGGATTCCCGGTCTACGATTTCTGGGGCAATCGCTACGCCGACGAGTCGACGCAATACGGCTACTCGATCGTCCTCACCACGTCGGGACCGGACGAGAAGGCCGGCACCGCGGACGACTCGACGATCAACATCCAGTACTCCGAGCTGGGGCTCGATATCCCCGCGGCGTATCCGCCGATGGCGGGTGGTGGCACCGGCGGCTCCGGAGGTTTCGACAACGCGGGCGGTGGTGCCGCGGGCGCGTCGATGGGCGGCTCCAGCGGGTCTGGCGGATCGGCGGGCGGGACGGCTGCGCCTCGTGTGCGCAGGGACTTCCCGGAAACGCTCTACGTCAATCCCGAGGTCATCACCGGCCCCGACGGCAAGGCCACGGTCGACGTGAACATGGCCGACAGCATCACACAGTGGCGCGTCTCGACGCTGGCGCACTCCGCGGACGGCAAGCTCGGCGGCGGGCAGGGCGGCATCAAGGTCTTCCAGGACTTCTTCGCCGACATCAGCTTCCCGGCCACGCTCACGCGCGGCGACGAGGTCAGCTTCCCGATCGCGGTCTACAACTACCTGTCGACGCCGCAGACGGTGAAGCTCGTGCTCTCCTCAGGCTCCTGGTACACGCCGCTCGGCGCGACGACCCAGAGCGTGGACGTGGGACCGGGCGAGGTCGTGGGCGCGAAATTCCCCGTGCGGGTTGACCAGGTCGGCGTGCAGACGCTCACGGTCACGGCAACGGGAAGCGCGGCCTCCGACGCGCTGGCGCGCCAGGTGCTCGTCGTGCCGGACGGCAAGGAGTTTCCGACCGCGCTCTCGGGCTCGCTCGCCGCAGGCAGCACGCAACAGAGCGTGAGCTTCCCGGCGAATGCCGTACCCGGGTCGGACGAGCTGTACCTCGAGGTCTATCCCGCGTTCCTGTCGCAGGTCGTGACCGGCATGGACAGCATGCTCCAGGTTCCGAACGGCTGCTTCGAGCAGACGACGTCCACCACCTGGCCCAACGTGCTCGTCACCCGTTACATGACGCAGACCGGCCAGATCACTCCCGCCATCCAGATCAAGGCCGAGAGCCTGATCTCGGCCGGCTACCAGCGACTTCTGACCTTCGAGCACAAGGGCGGCGGCTTCTCCTGGTTCGGCGAGCAGGACCCGGCGCCGTTCCTGTCCGTCACGGCGTTCGGCCTGATGGAGTTCGCCGACATGGCAAAGGTGCAGCCTGTGGATCCGGCCATGGTGCAGCGCACCGTGAGCTGGCTCGTCGGACAGCAGCAGACCGACGGATCGTGGAAGGGTGACCAGTCGGAGTTCTTCACGTTCCAGACCAGCACGCTGCGCAACACCGCATTCGTGGTGTGGGCGCTGGCCGACAACGGCTACACCGGTCCAGAAATGCAGAGCGGGCTCTCCTACGTGAAGTCCCAGCTCGGCACCGACGAGGATCCCTACACGCTCGGGCTCGTCGCCAACGCCTTCGCCAAGGCCGCGCCGGCCGACCCGGCGCTGACGACCGTGCTCGCCGACCTCGACAAGAAGAAGCACGTCGACGGCGACAAGCTGTACTGGGATTCGGAAGGGACGCAGACGAACTTCTACGGCGGCGGCGAAGACGCCAACGTGGCAGCGACGGCTCTGGTCGCGCACGCCCTGATCCTGGCGGGCGGCTATGCGGGCGACGTGGACGGCGCGCTCACCTACCTGACGAGCTCCAAGGACGAGTACGGCAACTTCGGCTCGACCCAGGCGACGATCTGGACGCTCCGCACGCTTCTGCTCGCCGCGGAGAAGGGCACCCAGGGCGCCGTCGGCAGCTTCGCGGTCGACGTCGACGGCACGCCGTTCACCACGCTGTCCTTGACCAAGGACAAGGCCGACCTGATGACCACGGTGGACATGAAGCCCTTCGCGACGACGGGGTCGCACCAGATCAAGCTCTCCTTCGTCGGCACCGGAAAGGTCAGCTACAACCTCGTCGCGAAGCACAACCTGGCCTGGGCCGACGTTCCACCCGATCCGACCGGCCCGCTCTCGATCACCATCAGCTACGACAAGAGCGCGCTCAACGTCGACGACACCGTGCAGGCGACGGTCAACGTCGTGAACAACACCGCGAGCATCCAGAACATGGTCATCGCGACGCTGGGGATCCCGCCGGGCTTCCAGGTGCTCACCGAGGATCTGGATGCGTACAAGCAGAACGGCCAGCTCTCGAGCTACGAGATGACCGGCAAGCAGCTCATCCTGTACCTGAGCGCGCTGTCGCCCAGCTCGACCACCACGTTCAAGTACCGCCTGCGGGCCACCATGCCCGTCAAGGCCAGCGACGGCGGCGGCGAGGCGTACCTCTACTACCAGCCGGACCAGAAGGCGTCGGCTCCGGAAACGGTGCTCCAGGCCAACTAGGCGCGCGCACCGGCCCACCCGGAATGTCGGAGTTCTTGCGCCGCTGGCAGGGCATCACGCAACGTCTGCGCATTCAGGGACCCTCGAGCCGCATGGGCCGGGCGACAAAGCACATGATCGGCGCCATTTCTTGCGATTTCGCATGCAAGGCCTGCGCGGGAACGGGATTTGCTGGAGGAGCGGGCACTGTGTTCGACCCCATCCTCAAGCACACCGGTGCATTTTCCGAAGTCGATCCGGAGGTTCTCCAGCGCCTGGAAGCCTCCGGCACAAGCCACAGCGCCCGCCAGGGCGACGCCTTCTGGCGTCGCGGCGATGCGCCGCTGGGGCTGGTCGTGATCAAGCACGGCCTGGTCAAGCTCGTGCGCTCCAACGCGCGCGGGCGTTCGGTCGTGTGTGGTCTTCTCGGCCCCCTTGAAACGGTCGGCGACGTGGAGCTCGTCAGCGGCGAGCCCTACGAAGCCGACGCCCTTGCAGCCAGCTCCTGGGCGAGCGTGGTGGTGATCCCCCGCGAAGCCGTGCTGGAGTGCATCGAGCGCGATCCCAAGCTCGCGGCGGCCATCGCCGGATGCGTCGAAGCGGAGTTGGGCGCGCTCGAGCTGGCGGTCAACGTCCTGAGCGCGGGCTCGGTGACCAAGCGCCTGGCCACGCTCTTGCTCAAGCTCGACGAGCGCTTCGGCGAAGACGCCGACGGCTGCCGCCGCATCCCCGTCCGCCTCTCGCGGCGCGACCTCGGCGAGTGCGTCTTCACGCACTTCGAGACCGCGATACGCGTCATGGTCAAGTGGGAACGCGACCACGTCGTCACGCGCGACGCCGGCGGCTTCCTCCTGCACGACCCCGCCACGCTGCACAAGATCATCGGCGACCTCGAAGAGACAACGTCGTCCGAAGCCGCGGCCTGACCGTCTAGCTGCTGGCAACCGCCCTGGGCGTCGGGGGCAGCCTCCCCCCCGACGCCCTTCGTGCCTCCGCGTTGTCCCGCGGAGGCACGAAGCAGGGCCGCACGGATGTGGTGTGTTCCACGACGTGGAGCGACTGCCAGGACCAGCCAGAAGCCCTGGTTCTCCAGCGCCTGCGCGGTTTGTGCTGGCGTTGCGGCCGCGCGAAGGCCAGGCTTGACGGGCGTCAAGCGGCCCGCAGCGGGCGGATCGCAGCGCCTGGACCGGAGGATGCTTATGAGCGTGCGACGCTGGCTTTGTACCGTGGGCGTTTCCGTGTGCGCGATCGCAACGGGTTGCGGCAGCTCCGGTTCGGGCAGCAAGGGGTCGGGGGGTAGCAGCGGCGCGGGCGGTACGTCGAGCGGCGGCTCGGCGGGGTCCACGACGGGCGGGACTGGCGGCACGTCGAGCGGCGGCTCGGCGGGGTCCACGACCGGCGGCAGCGGGGGCACCGGGGGCAGCGGCGGCTCCTCGACGGGTGGCACCGGCGGAAGCGGCGGAAGCGGCAACCACATCAAGACCGTCTTCCTGATCTTGATGGAGAACCACAACTGGTCCGCCATCAAGGGAAGCAGCAGCGCGCCGTACATCAACAACACGCTGCTTCCGAAGAGCTCGTACGCGACGCACTACTACAATCCGCCGGGCATCCATCCGAGCGAGCCGAACTACATCTGGCTCGAAGCGGGCACGAACTTCGGCATCACGAACGACAACAACCCGAGCTCGAACCACCAGAGCTCCACCAAGCACCTGGTGCGCCAGCTGAAGGACGCAAACATCAGCTGGAAGAGTTACCAGGAAGACATCAGCGGCAAGGTGTGCCCGCTCACGGGTACGGGCAACTACGCGCCGAAACACAACCCAAACGTCTACTTCGACGACATGACGGGCAACCTGTCGACGACGAATGCCTACTGCATCGCGCACAACCGGCCGTACACGGAGCTGGCCACGGATATGGCGAACGATAGCGTGCCCCGCTACGCCTTCATCACGCCCAACCTCTGCCACGACATGCACAACACGTGCGCCCCGGAGAACAACTCGGTCAAGCAGGGCGACGACTGGCTCTCGACCGAGGTGCCGAAGATCATGGCGTCGAACGCCTACAAGGACAACGGCGCCCTGTTCATCACCTGGGACGAGGGCGAGGGCGGCGACGGCCCCATCGGCATGATCGTGCTGTCGCCGCTCGCCAAGGGCAAGGGCTACACCAGCACCACGCACTACACGCACAGCTCCACGCTGCGCACTTTCCAGGAAATCCTCGGCGTCTCGCCGCTGTTGGGCGATGCGGCGAATGCCACGGATCTGTCGGATATGTTCACGTCGTTCCCGTAGCGCTGCCTAGAAAGGCGCTGCGCGCAGCGTCGCCATGCGCTCGTCGTACTCCGCGGCGACCTCGAAGCCGAGGCTCTCGTAGCAGCGGATGGCAGGTGCGTTGTCGGCTTTGACGTTGAGGCCGATGTGGTCGGTGCTGTCGACGAGGCGACGGCAGAGCCGCGCCGTGACGGCGCGGGCGTGGCCACGGCCGCGGTGGTCCGGATGCGTGGTGATGTTGCCCAGGGCGGCGACGCGCTGGCGCGGCGAGTACACGTGCACGCCGGCGACGCAGACGAGCCTTCCGTCGACACGGCGACCGAAGTAGCAGCCCATGTCCAGCAGCTGCGGCTCGAACCAGTGGCCCGGATAGCTCGCCTGGTAGAGCGCGAGCACCTCGTCGCGATCGCCGGGGCCGAGCGCGATGGCCTCGGGGTCGGCGGCGTCGGCGATGCGCTTCGTGTCGCGAAGCGCCATCTTCAGGTGGCGGCCACGCGACTCGAGCTGGTGGGTTTCTCCCAGGGCGATTTCAACGCCGGGCGTGAAATGGCCGTAGAAGCGCGGGGGCAGGAGCGGCGCGGCATCGCGTAGAAGCTCGCCGAGCGGGGCCGTGTCCGCGCCGAGCGCGAGCAGGCACGGCAAGGTCAAGCCGGCGTACATCAGCGCAAGCGCGCTCACGGCGCCGCCCTCCACCCGCGCGTACCAGGTCGTATGCGGCCAGAACGCGTCGTCGAGATCGCCCAGCTGGTACAGGTTCAGCCACACATCGCGGCGCAGGAACGCCTCGACCTGGGCGCGGTCGTGGAGCTGGACGCGGCGCGGCGTCGCTGGCGGCTTGTCGCTTTCGCCGGCAAGCCACGAGAGTGCCAGTGCAACCAGGTGCTTGCAGTAGGCACCATCTTCCTGTGAATACGGGCACTCGCAGTGGTACGCGAGACTGTCGCCCTTCACCCAGATGCGGCAGCGGTAGCTCGTCGTGCCGTCCACGACACCGCGCAGCTCGCCGCGGGTGCGCTCCATCGACCGCACTCGCGCTTCGGCGAAGTAGCGCTCTCCGCGAGCGAAGATCGGCGAGCCCGCGAGCGCTTCAATGGCGCTCCGGTGCAGGATATTGGCGAAGACGTCCACGTGTCCGCTACGAACGGTAGCACCGGAAGGGTGAGGCCGGTCACGACATCGGCCGCACGGTAGGCGCGGCTACAGGATCGAGCTTCGACCGTCTTCGCGCACGCTGTCGAGCAGCCACGCGCCGCGCTGCTTGAGCAGCACGTACTCGCGCCGCTCGCCGAAGCGCGTGCGGGTCGTCTCGATGACCATGCGGCGGGATCTGGGCGTGCGGACCGCGATGACGCGCTCGCGCTTGGGGTCGTACTCCGGCGGCTTGGCATAGCTACCGCTGCGGCCGTACTTGCGCTCCTTGGGCGTACAGAACTCGTCGAAAATCGCGCCGAGCGCGTCGCCGTTCATGTTCACGGCGAGCGCCGGCTTGTTTTCCCGGTCGATGCGCGCGCACTCCTTCTCCCATCTGTTCATGGCAGCGATGAAACCCCGCAGCACTTCCTCGGGCGTTCGCTCGGGCTTGGGCTTCGGCAGCGGGACAACGCCGTCGAGGTCGATGCGCTCGCGCTTCTTCAGTGCTGCGACCTCGCGCGCGAGAACCCCCTCCCCATCGCGCGCCGCTTGTTTTCGGTCGCGCTCGAGCTTCGCCGGCTCGTTGACGCTGCGCCAATGGTCGTAGGCGACGTTCGCGAAGATGCCCCAGGGCGCAAACGTGTTGCACTTGCGCTTGGCGTCGTCCTTCACGACGACCGTTCCCATGAGTTCCAGCGAGTCCGGAACCTTGTCCGGCACCCAGTACAGGACGGGCCCAGACGAGCGAAGCATCCTCTTCACCTCGCGAGACGCGAGCACGCCAGCCACGCTCTTCGCGTCGCCGAACCACGTCGTTGCGCAGACGAGCAGGCGCTTGTGGTGCTCGCTGTCGTCCGCGCGCGGAACGCGCACGAGCCGGCACGCCCCCCGGAGACCACCCTTCATGCGGAATACGTAGACGCTCCCGGCCTTGGGCGCTGGCATCTGGTCATGCTGGGGCGACGGTGCTCGCGCGACAAGCCCCAGGAGCGGCTGGCGGCCGCCATGGCGGCGCCACCCGTCCGCCACCCCCCGGGTTTAACAAACCTGCAGGATTTCCGCGCCTCCGGCCCCGGCACGGTCGCTGCACCGGCAGCGGGCATGGTCGCCACAGCCAACACCAACGCCACCATCTGCGGCAAGCCGCTGGGACTCGCCAGCGCAGAGGCCAGCACGCTGGTCGGGCTGGAAGCACACCGCATCCACGTGGAAGTGTGCTGCACGCGGGGCCCCTCGTTCTTCCAGATGGTGGGGCTGGCGGAAGCCGCGGTGCGCGAGGCGCGGGTGCGCGTGGCCAGCGCGCTGGCGCGCCTCGGCGTGCTGATCGACGAGTACGCCATCACCGTCAACCTCGCGCCCGCGGATCTGCGCAAGAGCGGCGCGGCGCTGGATCTGGCGCTGGCACTGGCGACGCTGGGCGCCGTCGGGCAGCTTCCCGAAGGCGTGCTCGCCGATACGGTCGTGCTGGGCGAGCTGGCGCTCGACGGCTCGCTGCGCCCGATCCGCGGCGTCCTGCCCCAGCTCGAGGGGGCGCGTGCGCGTGGGATTGGCTCGGCGATCATCCCGGCCGGCAACTCTGCCGAGGGCGGACTGGTCGAGGGCATGGACGTGCGCGTGGCCTCGACACTGGGCGAGGTCTGCGAGTACCTGCTCGGAAACGGGCGGCTCTGCGCCGCCGAGCGCACGCCCTTCGTGCCGGACGAGTCGAACGTGCTGGGCGACCTGTCGGAAGTGCGCGGGCAGACCACCGCGCGCCGCGCGCTCGAGATCGCCGCGGCCGGCAACCACAACCTGCTCATGATCGGACCGCCCGGCGGCGGCAAGACGCTGCTCGCGCGACTGCTCCCGTCGATCCTGCCGCCGCTCGAGTTCGAGGAGGCGATCGACACGACGGCGATCCACAGCGTCGCGGGCCTGGTCGAACCGGAGAAGGGCGTGGTCAGCGCGCGGCCGTTCCGCGCGCCGCACCACTCCGTCAGCGAGGCCGGGCTGGTCGGCGGTGGCGACATGCCGCGCCCCGGCGAGGTGAGCCTGGCGCACAACGGCGTGCTGTTCCTCGACGAGCTCGCGGAGTTCCGCCGCGGCGCGCTCGAAGCACTGCGTCAGCCGCTGGAGGACGGTCGCGTGTGCATCGCGCGAGCGCGGGCGCGAGCGTGGTTTCCCGCGCGGCCGCTGGTGGTCGGCGCGGTCAACCCCTGTCCGTGCGGTTACCACGGCCATCCGCACCGCAACTGCCGCTGCTCGCCCAAGCTCCGGCTCGGCTACCAGGCTCGGCTCTCGGGGCCGCTCATCGATCGACTGGACGTTCACGTCAGCGTGCCGCCGGTGGATGTGTCGGCGCTCACGTCCAGAACGGCTGGCGAGCCGTCGAGCGCGGTGCGCGCCCGGGTCGTCGCGGCGCGGGCGGTGCAGCGCGAGCGAAAGCAACGCGGCGAGACGAGCACCGCGACGAATTCCACGCTCTCCGCCGCCGAGCTCGAGCAGGTTGCGCGGCTGGACCGCGACGGCGGGCGCCTGATCGAGGCGGCCGTTTCAAGTCTGGGCCTGAGCGCGCGGGCGTTCGTGAAGGTGCTGCGCGTCGCGCGAACGATTGCGGATCTCGAGGGCTCGGCGCGTGTGCGCGCGCCGCACGTGGCCGAAGCAATCCAGGGGCGGCTGCTCGACCGCGGCCCCGCGTGAGGACCGCGGCGCACGGTGCGCCGGAATCCACCGTGACCCACGTGGGTCACGACAAGGAGAACAGGGAACATGAGTGACAAGGACAGAGACGTGAACACGGTTGTGGGCCAGATCGAGAAGGCCCACGGCAAGGGATCCATCATGCGCCTCGCCGAGGACGAGGCGCCCGAGCCCGTCGCGGTCATACCGAGCGGCTCGCTCGCCATCGACGAAGCGCTCGGCGTCGGCGGCTACCCGCGCGGGCGGATCGTCGAGATCTATGGTCCCGAGTCCAGCGGCAAGACCACGCTCACGCTGCACGCCATCGCCGAGGCACAGCGCCAGGGCGGCGTCGCGGCCTTCATCGACGCCGAGCACGCCTTCGATCTGCGCTACGCGAAGTCCATCGGGGTCGATCTGTCGCGCGTGCTCGTCTCGCAGCCCGACAACGGCGAACAGGCGCTGGACATCGCCGAGATGCTCACGCGCTCGGGCGCGGTGGATCTCGTGGTCATCGACTCGGTCGCGGCACTGGTGCCACGTGCCGAGATCGACGGCGACATGGGCGATTCGCACATGGGCCTGCACGCACGCCTGATGAGCCAGGCACTGCGCAAGCTCAACGGCGTCGTCTCGCGCACCGGCACTACGCTCATTTTCATCAACCAGCTGCGCCAGAAGATCGGCGTCGTGTTCGGCAACCCGGAGACGACCACGGGCGGCAATGCGCTCCGCTTCTACGCCAGCGTGCGCCTCGACATCCGGCGCATCGGCAAGGTGATGCAGGGCGAGAGCCTGGTCGGCAACCGCACGCGCGTGAAGGTCGTCAAGAACAAGTGCGCGCCGCCGTTCTGCGAGGCGGAGTTCGACATCCGCTGGGGTCAGGGCATCGACTGGGCTTCGGACCTGCTCGAGATGGCTGCGCGGTCGGGCATCGTGGAGAAGAGCGGCTCGCACCTGATGTACGGTGGGAGCAGCATCGGGCAGGGCAAGGAGAAGGCGCGCGAAGCGCTCATGTCGACTCCCGCGCTGAGAAGCGCGCTGCTCGAAGCGACGCTCGAGGAGCTGCCGTCGAAAGCGCTCGAGCTGCAGAAGAGCGCGGCCTAGGACGCACCCCCCGCGCGGCACGGCACTCTCCCCTTTCTCCTTCCGCCGTGCCGCGCGGGCGGGTCACCACCCGGATTTGACGTGCCTGCACGTATGAGACAACATGTAGGCATGTCTGCGAAGGCAAAACAGTACACCATCCGCCAGGTGCCGCCGTCGGTCGACAAGGCGCTCAGGCAGAAGGCAGCCCAGCAGAAAATGAGCCTGAACGCGATCGTGCTGCATGCGCTGGAAGTGGAGGCAGGGATCAGCGCCGAGCCGCGCGTCCATCACGACCTGGACGCCTTCTTCGGTTCCTGGATCGCCGACGCGGCGGTCGACAGGGCACTCGCGGAGCAGCGGAAGATCGAGCCGGGCGACTGGGAGGACTGACGTGCGGCTCGCACTCGACACCAACGCCTATCGCCTGGTCATGGAAGGCGACGACGGCGCGATGCGCCTCGTCCGCAGCGCGGATGTGGTGCTGATGCCGGTCCCGGTCGTCGCCGAGCTCAGGTTCGGGTTCCTGAATGGCACCAAGGGACGAAAAAACGAAGCGACGCTGGTGCGCTTTCTCGATGCCCGGCGCGTCGAGATCCTGGCGTGCGACGAGGACACAGCCGAAGTGTATGCGTCGCTCAAGCTGCAGCTGAAGCGCCAGGGCACGCCCATCCCTATCAACGACGTGTGGATCGCGGCGCTCGCCTTGCAGCACGACGGCACGCTGTTCACAGTGGACCGCGACTTCGACCATCTGCCGCAACTGCGGCGCGTTTCGCGCTCGTAGCGAGACGGGGAAATAGGGTACTCCTGGGTTCATGCGTGTCGCTCGAGCTCCCGGTCTACTGCTCGCCATCGCGCTGCCGCTCCTGGCCTGCAAGCACGCGGCCTCGCGCACCAGCGGCCCGAACTGCGGCTTTGGCACCGACGACTGGTGCAAAGCCGTGGGCAGCGATCCGTGCAACGCTCACACGAATCAGCACGAGTGCAAGGCCGATCCGAAATGCGAGGCACTTCCGTATCGCGGCGAAAGCGCGGTGGCCTGCAGAACGGATTCGCGCTGCTTCGCCACGAACTGCCCGGCCATCGGCTGCATCACGCGCTGCGGAGAGCTCAGCGAGTCGACCTGCGATCGCGAAGAGATCTGTCTCTGGAAGGGCCAGGGCGGCGCGTGCACGCCGGGCGAGCATCGCTGTCGCTGGGACGGCACGCGCTGCGTCCGCGCCGAAGCGTGCGCAAGCGGCGTTCCAGCGCCGGCGCCGTCGCGCTGAGGCAGAGCAAGTCGGACGTTCGGGTCAGGCGCCCGAGGATCCCGACCCGTCCGTGAGCGGCTTCAGCGTGGTAACGACCTTCACGGGCTTCTCGTCCGGCGCATCCGCGACTGCCGGCTCCGGATCGGCAGCGGCGGCGTGCTCCGCCGTTGGGACCGCGACCTCCGCGCCAACCGATGCGGTCGCCGCCGCTGCTCCAGCGACTTCAGGCACGACAGCGGGTGCGGCATTGGCTTCAGGCACGACGAGCATCACCAGCACCGTCCCGACCACGAGGAACAACAGCATCGTCGCGAGCTCGAAATGCAGCCCGAGGTCGCGGACGAGTACCGTCCCATACTGCGCCGCGCACAGACCCAGCAGCAGCACCCAGATCCCGGCGTCGCGCCGCGAGACGGGGCGTCGGTCCGGCTCCTCGCGGCTGGGCGGCAGCTCGACCGCCAGGAGCGGATACAGGAAGATCAGGTGGCTGTAGTAGTTCGCCGGGTTGAAGATCACCGGCACCAGCGGCAGACCGAGCAGCGCGGCCTGGTGGAGTGGCCGGCGCCGCGCGGCGAAGACGACCAGTGCCACGAATGCCACGACGCCCGCGATGAAGACCGGCATCCGCTCGCTCAGCAGGCGCGCCTCGGCGCCCTCGGCCCCGGCGATGAGCCCGCGCAGGCTGACGTGATTCACGTGCGGGCTCGCGTCGAGCATCCTGACCTTGTGGAACCAGGCGACCCAGGCTCCGGGCGAGAACACGACCGACGACAGCACGACCATGCCGACCGCGACGGCGAGTGCCGCAGCGGCTACCTCGACGATCGGCCGATGCTCGCGCAGGAGGTCGCTGAAGCTCGGCAGCGCGCGGCGCCGTGCCGTTTCCCGGGACAGCCACCACAGAACGGGGATCGCCGCGCCCGCCAGCGCTAGCAGCGGAAACGCGCGCATCATGGCGGACAAGCCGAGCAGGGCGCCGCCAAGCTTGAAGCGCTGCGTCTTCAGCGCACACACGCCTAGCGCCAGATAGGCCATCCAGTCCGAGCGAAGCGTGGACCCGAACCAGTCGGTCCCGAACATGTAGAAGTCGTTCGCGCCAAAGACGATCAGCGCGACCAGCATCGTGCGTATGCCGAATGTGCGCCAGATGGCGATGAACGCGATGAGCATCAGAAGCGGGTCGAGCAATCCCGTCACGAGCAGCGTTGCGTTCGACGCGTGCGTCTTGGCGAACATCAAATGGGTGATCATGAACCACGCGGGCGTCGCGTTGCCGCCGTGGTCGTGCATGCTCCCCAGGTAGTCGCGACTGCCCATGTTCAGGCGGAAGTAGCGCATGTCCGTTACGAACTCGCGCCAGCGGGCGGGTGAAAACCGCGCCTTCACGGCCTTGATCCGCGGCTCGACGTCGGAGACGTGCACCATGGAATGGGTGCGCAGGTCCCGCAGCTCGACGTTTCTGACAGAGTCGAGACCGAGGTGGGTATCGTCGACGTACGCGGCTACGCTCGCGTCGTAGAGACCGTCGAAGGACAGCTCCTTGAAGTACTTGGCGACCGGGTAGTACACCCGCATGTCGAAGTTATGGACGTAGCCTGGAGCGTCGTGCTCGTGGTCCACGAACTGCGCGCGCCCCAGGTTGGCGAAGCACGCCGCAGCGAGCACGCCGCACACTGCAAGTGTGCCGATCACCGCGCGGCGGTTCGCTCGCCACGAAGCCGGCGAGAACACTTCACGCACCACCGCCACGGCCGCCACCGCGGCGACGACACCCCGCACGAGAGACACCTCCCGCGGCGCGACGGGCCACGCCGCCTGGAGCGCGAAGAGCCAGCGCACTCCCGCGTAGACGGGCATCGCCGCTGCGAGGGCCGTCAGCCACCACTTCGACCGCTCCATTGCCAGGAGGAGGAACAGCACGAGTGCGAGGCCGAGCACGAGCGTGGCGCTCCTGAGCTCCTCCGGCGGGGGGGCTCCGCTCTTCACGCGGAAATCCGGTGGAAATGGCGACGGCGTGCGCTCGTAGACGGCTAGCTCGGTCGCGCTGTAGCGCCCATCGCCGCCGCTGGCCGCAAGGCGGAGGTAGCGGCCCTGCCCGTGGAGGTTCTCCGCCCAACGCCCCTGGAGTCCGCTTTCGCCGGAGGGCCGAGCCTGCCACAGCGTCGTGAAGTGCACGCCGTCGTCGGAGATGCCGAGCGTGTAGAAGTCGTTGGAGTCGGCCTGGATGTAGGCAGCGGCGATGTTCGCGCGGTGGCCCAGGTCGTACTCGATGAAGGCACGCGACGAGCCCAGCACGACCGAGTTGTTCGAACGCCAATCGTCGCCCCAGGTGCCCACGGTCCCGTCGGTGAGCTTCTTCGCGTCGCTGGCCGCCACGGCGCGCATGGGCACCAGCCCAGCGAGCAGATCGCCCTTTGTCCCCCGGCTCTGCGTTGCACAACCGCTGGCAAGCAGAAGCACCAGAGCGATGAGCAGTCGTGTCACTCCGGTAGTGTTCGCTGACCCCGACCGAGCGCCCATGACGCGTGTCAGGTGACCGGCTATCGCCCCGCGAAGGGTGCTTCCCGCCGGATATGATGGGATCGCATGGGCCCTGTCTTGTCGGCCGGCAGCACGAGCCCGTACCATCGGGCTCATGCTCACGCGCCCCTGCCGCTCGCTGGTCGTGCTCGCCGCCATGCTGCTCGCCGGCTGCGGGTCGGACGAGTCGCCCGGTACGGACCACCTGCCGTCCGCGCCGATCGAGGTGCTGCGCGACACGAATGGCGTGCCGCACATCTACGGAGAGACGGATCGCGACGCGTTCTACGGCGCCGGCTACATGATGGCGACCGACCGGCTGCTACAGGTGGACATGGCGCGGCGGCGCGCCCTCGGACGCTGGTCGGAGGTCCTCCCGGACAAGTTGGCCGACGACAAGCTGGCGCGCCTGTTCAATTGGCGGGATCTCGGCCGGCAGGCGGCAGCGGTCACGAAGCAGGACAATTCCAGGGAGTGGAGGCTCATGACCGCGTGGGTCGCGGGACTGAACCGGCGCATCGAAGAGGTGCGATCGCACAAGGTGCCGCTGCCCTATGGCTTCGGCCCGAAGGAACTCGACTATCTGCCCGAGAAGTGGGACCCGTCCGACGTGCTGGTCGTGGCCAAGATGACCGGCTTCGGCAACGACGAGTCGCTCGAATACGAGCTGTTCATGACCATCGCGGAACGCCTCTTCCCGGACAAGTTCTCGAAGGTGGAACTCCCGCGCCCGGCGCGCGCGGTGTGGACGGTACCGACGGAGGATCTGCCGCCCGGTCTGCCCCAGGCCGACTGGATCCCCGGCGGGCCCGCTTCGGCCGGGAGCGCGCCGCACTTCGATCCGTCGAAGCTCGACCCGGAGCGGGTCCGGCGCTCGCTCGTCTGGCTCCACGCACTCGACAGCCTGCGCACCGCCGGAAGCAACAACTGGGCGATCGACGGGCAGCATACCGACAACGGCCGGCCGCTGCTCGCCGGCGATCCCCACCTCGGCTTCAAGTTTCCCGGCATCTTCTACGCGCTGCACATCAACAGCGCGGACCACGGCGGGACGTTCAACGTGGCCGGCTTCTCGTTTCCGGGGCTGCCGGGAGTCTCGATCGGGCAGACCGACAGCCTGGCCTGGACCCCGACCACGGCCTTCGCCGACGTGATGGACGTGTGGGAGGTGCCCTCGCCAGACTTCAATACGATCGTCGTCGGCGGAAAGACCACGACCGTCACGATCCGCGAGGAGACGATCCACGTGCGCGGCGCGGGCAAGCCGGCGGGCATGGGCAGCGATGTGACGGTCGACGAGCGCGACGTGCCCGGCATCGGCGTGGTGTTGCCGAAGGACATCGCGCCGATCCCGCTCGCCACGGTGGGACACGAGCTGCTCCTGCGCTGGACGGGATTCGCGGACAAGTATCCGTTCCGCCTGACTGATCTGGACCGCGCGCGCGACATCGACGAGTTCGACGCCGACATCGACGAGCAGCACGGGCTGAACTTCAACATGCTGGCTGCGGACGCGCATGGCATCACGTATCGCGTGGGCGTCGACGTGCCCGACCGCGATCCACGCAAGGGGTACAAGCCGTGGCAGGTCATGGACGGCACGAACGCGGACTCGCTGTGGACGGGCGCCATGCTTCCGCGCGAGGATCTGCCGCACGGCCGCGCCGAGAAGCGAGGCTGGCTCGGCACCGCGAACAACGATCCGTTCGGCTTCACGGCGGACGGACGCGTGGACGACGATCCTTTCTATTACGGCGCTTTCTTCGCTCCGGGCTGGCGCGCGGCGCGCGAAAAGGACCGCATCGAAGCGCTCATCGGCGCGGGCAAGGTCAAGGTGTCCGACATGCAGGCGCTGCAGCGGGACCTGCACTCCAACCTGGCTGACGACCTGATCCCGCTGCTGGACCAGGCGTGGGCAGCGGCCGATACGGATCCGGCTCTGGCCAAGTACAAGGGCGACGCGGACCTCGGGACGCTGATGACGGCGCTCGACGCGTGGGACCGCCGCATGGCGCGCACGTCGAGCGGCGCGGTGATCTTCAACGCCTTCGCCCACTTTGCCGCCAGCTCCACGCTCGAAGACGACCTCAAGGTGCTGTATCCCGCGGCGATGGATCTCGAGACGGTATTCGTACTCAAGATCGCGATGCTGGTCCTGCGCGGCGACTACCCTCAGGGCGACGCCCTGCTGGAGCAGGGCAAGAATGCCGTTCTGCTCGACGCCCTGTCGCAGACCCGGGATTTCATCGTGCAGCACTTCGGCAGCGTCGACCCCGCCGGCTACCAATACGGCGATCTACACGTCACCAAGTGGACGGACTCGCTGGGGGCGGGGCTCAGCTACGGCGAGAATCCAACCGACGGCGGCGAAAGCACGGTCGATGTCTCGCCCCATCAATTCCTCGATAACGACAAGCCGGCGCAGCGTTGGCCATCGACCTACGGACCGATCGAGCACATGGTGGTGTCCTTCGACGCCGACGGCACGCCGCGCATGCAGTTCAACTTCCCGCTGGGCAACATCTGCGATCCATCGAGCCCGCATTTCAACGATCTGCTCTCCGACTGGGTCGAGGGCAAATATCGCACGATGCCGTTCAGGCGCGTGGACGTTGAAGCCGCCGAGGAAGCGCGCCTCGTTATCCAGCCCTAGCCGCAGCGCTACTCCGCCGGCTGTGCGCGCTGCTGGCCCCGCTTCTCGAGAACGCCCGGGAGGCTGAGCACGAGGATGGCGGCGATGACGAGCGCAGCTCCCACGAGGTCTACCGGCCCCGGCGCATGGTAGGCCACGAACGCTGCCAGGCCGAAGCTCGCCGTCACGCCCGCGAGGATGCTCGAGGCGCGGTTCACTGGAACGCAGAAGCTGTTTTCGCGGCGATCGAGCAGGATCAGCCCGCCGAATACGCCGGTGCCCTGCGAGAACAGGCCGATCGCGATCGCTGCCATCAGATGTCCGCTGGAAGGCAACGCGGTGAAGCCGAGGCGGATCTCGTGTGTCAGATGCCCGTCGTTGATCAGCGCGAGCACGATGAGTGTCGCGACCACGACGGGGGTCGCCGTCATCTGCTCCTCGACGAAGTAGCGCTTCGTAGCGTCGGGATTGTCCGACTTCGCCAGCCGGCTCATGAAGCGGAGCCTCACGAAATAGCCCAGCAGGTAGAACACAACGTCGAGGCCCGCGATGACAGTGAGCGCCAGGCTGCTCTTGCTGCCGCCGAAGAAGGCGACCAGCAACGCCCCAAAGCTCAGGCTGAGTGCGACCCAGGAGAACCAGCGCACCTTGCGGCGCGCGAAGAAGTCCACGATAGGCGCGATGACCAGCACACCTCCCTTCATCAGCAGCATCATGAACACGATGGAGACGCCGCTGAAGGTGTAGGCGAGCGTGGTGGTGGCGATGATAGCCGCGGTGCAGATCCCGCTGAAGAACGTCCAGATGTTCGGGCAGGGGACGTTGAGCCCGAACAGATCGCGGTGACCCGCGAACTTCCACCAGCGCATCGCGCTGATGAAGACGAACATGCCGACCAACGACGCCATGGCCGTGACGGGCAGGAGCTCGAAGCCGTTGATGCCCCCGTGCATGCCGTGGAGGAGGCCGGCAGAAAGCGCCTTCGTCAGCGAGCTGTAGGGCACGTAACAGGCGAAGTACCCGAACGCGAAACCCCAGATGGCCAGGTTCCAGGTCTTCTTGTCGGCAGGCGTCGGTCGATCCTCCGTGGCCGCGCCCGGGAGCAGCGGCGCCAAAAGCCCAGTCTACCGCCCGCACCTTTCTTGTCACAGAAATGTCACCTGGAGCACAGCCGCACGCGGCGGCCGATCGACCGGCCCGGTGGCCGTTCGCGTCACGCCGCGAGTTCGGCCATCTTGGGCCCCGCATGGTCCGGAGCCGCAGACGCCGACTCGAGCTGCTCGTAACGCACCAGAAGCAGCTCCTCGAATGCAGGCGCTGCCCGGAAATGATCCCTCCGGTCGTCAGCTGCGGTCCCGTGCTCGGCGAGGTGATGTTGCTCGGGCAGGCTCCGGGCAGTCGCGAAGGAAAGCTCGGTCGTCCCTTCGCATGGACGGCGGGCAGGACGATGTTCGGTTGGTTCGCAGGCCTCGGCATCGACGAGAAGCGCTTCCGCCAGCGCGTGTACATGGCCGCGGTGTGTCGCTGCTTTCCGGGATCGCTGCCCGGCGGAGGGGATCGCGTACCGAACCGGAGCGAGATCGAAGCCTGCGAGGACTGGATGCGGCGCGACTTCGAGCTCCTGGGCCCGAAGCTCGTGATCGCCGTGGGGCGCCTGTCCATCAGTCGCTTCCTTTCATTCAAGCGCCTGACGGAAGTGGTCGGCGAGCTGCACCGGGCCGAGCGCTTCGGCCAGCACTTCGATCTGCTGCCGCTGCCGCATCCGTCGGGAGCTTCCACGTGGCACAGAACCGATCCCGGCCGGGCGCTGCTGGAGCGCGCGCTGTCCCGGCTCGCCCGCCACCCGTCGTTCCGTCGCGTCGTGCGCGGAAGCTGAACAGGTGTCCGGGTCGGACCGGCACAAACTTTCATTTCCAGCAGCGATCCCTCAAAGTCCCGAGCATGCGTCCCCGCGGACTTCTGCTTGTTCTGCCGTTGGCCTGTGCTGCCGCGTACGTCTCGGTGCCTGCTGCGGCGTCGAACAAATACCTGGAAGTGCCGCCCGCCTCGGTCGTGCGCGCATCGCCCGCCTACCGCCACGCCAACCTGACCAACGCCCAGGCCTACGCCGCACTGGATCGGCGCGGCATCCCCTACAAGGTCGCGCCGTCCAGCCCAGGGGTCCGTGCGCCGATACGGCTGACTGGACGACTGCACGGCGTGTGGATCCACTCGTCCCTGCCGGCCGCGAAGCGTCGCGGGTCGCCGTTCGAGATCCTGGACGCGCGGCTCGCCCTGAGCCTCGACGATTTCTGCAGCATCCTCGCCCACCACGACGTGGTCGAGGTGGTGCATTTCAGCATGTATCGGCCGCCGGCCGACTCCACGAAAGAAAGGCAGTTCCGGCACGCCGGGGGCCTGGCCATCGACGTGGGAGCGCTCAGGAAGCGCGACGGCGAATGGCTCAGGGTCGGACCGGACTGGTCGTCGAGCGTCGGGGCAAAGACGTGCGGCGCCGGCGCTCGTCACCTCGCGAACGAGAAGGGCCGCGAGCTGCAGAGCATCCTGTGCGAAGCAGCCGACGAGCGCCTCTTCACATACATGCTCACGCCCCATTTCAACAAGGCGCACGCCACCCACATGCACCTCGAGGTCAAGCCCGGGGTCAAGTGGTTCCTGGTGAACTAGCGGCCCTTGAAGTTCGGCTTCCGCTTCTCGAAGAAGGCCAGCACGCCCTCGACGGTGTCCTCGGTGCGGACGAGCTTCTCGAGATCGGCGAGCTCGCGCTGGCGGATGTGCACGACGTCGTCGCCGCGCGCTACTCCCGCCATCTGGGAAAGCGCCGCGCCAACCGCCAGCGGCGGCAGGCCGGCGATATGTTCGGCCAGCTTGCGCGCTTCGACCTCCGCGTCGTCGGCGACCCGATGCACGAGGCCGCGCGCCAGAGCCTCGTCTGCCTGGACGCGCCGCCCGGTCAGCAGCATGTCCAGAGCGAGACCTGGTCCGGCGAGCGGCACCAATCGCTCCAGCGCTCCCCAGCTCGGAAGATACCCACGCTGGATCTCCGGCAGCGCGAGGTGCGCGGTCCGCGACATCACGCGCAGATGGCACGCCAGGGCGAGCTCGAAGCCGCCGCCGACCGCCGGATGCTGGATGGCGGCTATCACGGGCACCTTGAACCCGGAGATGCGATCGAGAACGGCGTGCGCCTGGCTGGTCCAGCGCGAGAGACCGTCGGGCTCCGCCAGGGGGCCGACCGCGCCCATGTCGGCGCCAGCGCTGAAGGCCCGCTCCCCGGCGCCGCGCAGGATGACCACCGAGACCCCGGCAGTTTCCCCGGCCTCCAGAAACGCCTGATCCAGCGCGTCCAGCTGGGCCTGGTCGAATGCGTTGGCCTTGGGACGGTCGAGGATCAGCGAGAGCAGCGGACCCTTGAGCTCGGAGCGAATCGTCACCCCTTGGTGCTGCCAGAGCCACGCGCCGGCCTCAACTGTCCCCGCCGGGGGCGATGCGCGTTGACATCGCCGGTTCCCCCGGGACAATCCCCTTTCGAGCGCGGGGCACCCGGCCCGGCTCGCGAAAATGCCCACCCTGAGCTCCGCAATCGTCAAGCAGCAGGTCGCCTCCATGCGCAACGTCGAGGAGGCCCTGGCCCGACAGGTGCTGTACGGCGGCGACCTGGCGACGAATCTGCTGGAGCTCGCCGCCGTGAGCGAAGGCGAGCTGACCCGTCTGCTTGCCGAGAGCCACGGGCTGGAAGCGGGACCGGCAGGTGAGCTGCCTCGCGCCGACGAGCGTACGCTCCGACTCGTACCCGGCGACCTGGCGCTGCGACACGGCCTCTACCCGCTTGCAGAACACGACGGCACGCTGCTGGTCGCCGTCAGCGATCCATTGCCCCCGGAGGTCGAGCAGGATCTGGGCTTCGCGCTCGGTGTAGCGATCGAACAGCGCGCTTCGCCGCTGGTTCGCATCCGTCAGGCCATCTCGCGCGACTACGACCTGCCTCTCGATCGCCGGAGCCTGCGACTGCTGGCCAAGCTGGAGGGACGGCCCGACCCGAGCCCGAGTTCCATGCCAGGTCCACTCCGCGAGTCGGTGCAGTCGCCCGTACTGCCGCGCCCCCCAGCCCTGCCAGCGGAGGCAGCAGGCCAGTCGCACGACGCCGCACAGACGCGTGCCGTCGTAGAGCCCGCGCCAACGCCGCCTCCGGAAGAGCCGCCGATCGAACCGACGCTGGCGCCGCCGTCTCCGTCGCCACTGCCCGCGGCTCCGACAGCGTCGCCACAGCCCGATGCGCCACCGCCCTCGTTGAATCTGGCGGGGTGGGCAACGGCCGCCGCGCGTCCAGAGCGCCGCAGGCGTGTGCGCCGCCGGGGGCCGTACACAGCAGCAATGGCCGAGCGGGATCTGCTCGATGCCGACTCGCGGGACGACGTGCTGCGCGCGTTCTTCGACTATGCTGCGCAGTACTTCGAATACGCCGTGCTGTTCGCAGTGCATGGCGATATCGCCGAGGGGCGGGACGCCCACGGGCCCGGCACCGACCGGAAGCGCATCACGGGCATCGGCGTTCCGCTTGATCTGCCGAGCTCGCTGACCACCGCCAGGGTGGAGCGCGCCCACCAGCTCCGCCCGCTCGACGACGACGGAATCGACGCGGGGCTGGCGAGGGACCTCGGTCGCAAGGCGGGACCCATTGTGCTGCTTCTGCCGATTATCGTGCGGGGCCGCTGCGTGTTGATTCTGTATGGCGACCATGGCGACGCGAATGTCGATCTGTCGGCCGTCGGCGACGTGATCGCGTTTGCTCCGCTGGTAGCGAGCGCGCTCGAACGCGTCATCATGCGCCGGAAGCTCGCGGCGCGGCAGAACATGGCCGGCGAGCTCGGAGCCGAGGGCGGCCAACTGCCGCTGGTACCGCCGGCCGTGCGACGCAAGCAACACGCTCCGCGGCCGAGTCGGGATGAACGAGCCCGCGCTCTGGCCGAAGCCCTCTTGCTGCCAGGGCAGGAAACCGCACCCGCCGCGGCAACGCCAGAACCTCCCGCGGCGGCACCGTCGCAGGGGTTGGTGGCGCCTTCGCGCACCGTCGCGGTCGGCGAGCCATCACCCGGGCCCGCACGCAAGCAGACGGAACGCGGGCTCGCGAGCCCTGTCATTCCCGTCGGCAGCGGCGGAGGCAGCCCGACTCCGCCACAGGGCACGCCGAGGCGGCTGGAATCCAATCGCCCACCAGCCAAGGCGTTCCCGCTCACACGACGTTCCTCGCCAAGCCCGCGGGCGCCGGACGCCGAGGAGCCTCCGGAGGAGGGCTGGGAGATCTCGTCGGACTCGGCGCCCTCCGCGTTCCCGGCGGAAGAAGCCGGCACCAAGCCGGGGGTCGGCAGCTTCCCACCAAAGAAGCCGACTCCCGCGCCCATCGCGTTCGACCCCGGTCTGGCGCCGCCATCGTCGTCGAAGGGCAGCAGCCCGAAGCTCGAGCTGGTGCCCGACACCGTGCTGGACGAGGAAGACGACGCCGGGCCGCGCATCCAGGTCGGCGAGGAGGAGCTGGAAGAAGACCTCGAGGTCGAAGCGCCCCCGGAGCATCCACACGAAGTGCCGTTGGCGCCGAGCTCGCGTTCCGTGTCGTTCGGCGCCCGCCGCCTGGCGCCGCGGCGGAGCTCCGAAGAGCTCAAGCTTCCGTCGGTCATCGTCGACATCGAAGCGGACTGCCGGGAGCTCGTAAGCAGACTGGTGAAGGGCGACAGCGAGGCCGGCGACAGCCTGGTCATGATCGGGGCTTCGGCCGTCAGCGCTCTGGTCGGCGCATTCCCTGGACCGATAACGTCCGACCCACGCCGCGCCGATGCGCCGGTGCGCGCGTCGGATTGCGGCCCGGTGCTGCGCACGCTGTCGCGCATAGGTCACGCGGCAGTTCCGTTCTTGATCGTACGCACTGCGGACGCCAGCCCCGACGTACGCAGCTGGGCGACCCGGCTCCTGGGCGAGATGCCTGGCATCGAGAGCGCGCGCGCGGTCGTACGGCGCTTGGTGGACCCGGATCCGGACGTGCACCGTGCGGCGCTGGCCGCCGGCAGACGGCTTGCCGATGACGAGGATAGCCGCACAGCGATGCGCGACGGGCTCTGCATGCTCGCCTCGGACAGCGAGCAGTCCGACAACGTCCGGCACGCCGCGATCGAAGCGCTGGCCGATCTGCGCGAGGCGCGTTCGGTGCCGAGATTGGTGCCGCTTCTTTCCGATCGCAACGCCGACATCGTGAAGTCCGCGCACTGGGCGCTGGGCGTGATCGCGCGCCAGGACTTCGGGCGCCAACCCGACGACTGGCAGGCGTGGTGGAAGCAGCACTCCGAGCAGCACCGCATCGAGTGGCTGATCGATTCGCTGATGCACGAGGACGCCGACATCCGCCGCGCCGCAGGCGAGGAACTGAAGAGCCTGACGAAGGAGTACTTCGGCTACTACGACGACCTGCCGAAGAAGGAGCGGGCGCGCGCCCAGCACCGGTACCAGGAATGGTGGGAAGGGCGCGGAAAGGTGCGCTTTCTCGGCGGCTAGCCGGCGCACCGGTTGAAGGCGGTGAACAGACTAGCAGCGGCGCGCGGCCGCGAGCCTCGACACGCCGGGCCGGGCGTGGCAGAAGGCGGACCGCGATGTCGGACGAGCAACATCTCGACCCCGCGCTCCGTGCTGCGAATCTCGCGCTGTCCGGACGCCGGCACCGCGAGGCGAGCCGCTTCGCGTCGATCGAGCTGCGCTTCACCGATCCGCGCACGGGCCCCTGGGAGGTAGCGGCGCTCTTGTCGGTGGCGGTCGCGTCGTTCCTGATCGTGCTGGGCGTCTGGTTTCTCTAGACGAGATCGACTGGAGCGCCGGCTTCTGGGCTAGTGACAGTTGGTCTTGGCCAGCTGGGCGTTGGCAGGTCCGCCTGCGCCGATAGAGCTCGCGGCGGAAGCCGCAGAACGAGCACCTGCGCAGTTGCCGTTGAACGCGCGCCGCTTCACGGCGGACGGCGCGGCGCTACGGATACGCGCCGACGCTGTGTTCATGGCACTCGCGCTGCCGCCGGTGCTCTGGCAGCGCCGATACATCGCCACCGCAGCTTCGATGTTCAACCCCGTCGCGAGCGAGCTCGCCTGCGCGCACGCCGCATTGCCCGTCGGCCCCGTGGGCTTGGGCGGCTGTGGCTGTGGCTGCGGCTGTGGCGCGGGCGCGCGGGGCGGGAGCTTCAGCTTGGGCAACGTGATCTGGGGGAACCTCGGCAGGCTGGATGCGGTCACGCTCGGCTGCGGTGCGGGCGCGACCGGAGGGACGGTCGGTGGAGTCGCGCTCGGCGCTGGCTTCGGCGGCTCCTTTTCGGGCTTCGGCGCCGCCGTGGGGTGCTTGGGCGCAGGCTCCGGGGCTCTGGAGACCGGCTCCGACGTCGGAGGAGCCGGCGTTTCCGGTATAGGCGCGGTGTCGAGCAGTGGTTCGATCTGCGTGGTACCGCTGCCGGCGACGGACGCCGTGCCGCCCGCACCCTCTGGCGTGGCCGGGGTAGTGTTTGCATGACGGAACACGAACAGTCCAGCAGCCAATGCTCCACCAGCAACCAGCAATCCGGTTGCAACGAGCCATCCGCGGCTCTTGCGCCGGACCGGCGGACGCATCGGAACCGGCGCGGCGAGTGCCGACGCGGTGCGGAACGCGGGCGACGCCGCCTGCCCCGGCGGAGTTTCCATCGGAGTGACCGCGGGCATCGGCGACGTGCGCGGACCGCCGAGGTAGCCCGGCTCGGTGCGGACAGCGCCGGGCATGTCCGCCGTCGTCTTTGCGCCGGACAGCTCGCGGTACAGCTCCAGCGTGCTCGACGGCCGCCGGTCGGGCGCCTTTTCGAGCGCGTGCATCACCGCCCGCCGCACGTGCTCGGGCAGCACCTGTCCCGCTTCGAAGCTCTCCATCGGACGCGGCTGCTCGGTCATGTGCTTGTGAGCCCACAACCACGGCGTGTCGGCTTCGAACGGCAGATGCCCGGTGAGCATCTCGTACGCAATGACGCCCAGCGAGTAGATGTCGCTCGCCGGCCCCAGCTTCTCGCCGGCTAGCTGCTCGGGGCTCATGTAGGGCGGCGTACCGAGCACCATGCCCTGTTGCGTGAGCTTCGTCTGCGCGGCCGCGCCCGGGCCAACATGCGCAGCGATGCCGAAATCCAGCAATTTTACGAAGTCCTCTTCCCCCCCGCGCGCGGTCAGCACGATGTTGTCGGGCTTCAGATCCCGATGCACGATGCCGAGCGTGTGCGCCTCGTGGAGCGCTCCGCACACCTGCTTGAGGATGTGCAGAGCACGCTGCAGCGGAATCGGCCCCTGTTCGATCAGCTCCGTGAGGGCCTGCCCCTTGACCAGCTCCATCACGATATAGAGCTCACCGTCGGGCGTCTCGCCGTAATCGTAGAAGCGGATCGTATTGGGATGCTCGAGCTGCGCGACGGTTCCTGATTCCCGGTGGAAGCGCGACACCAGCGTGTGGTCGGTGCTGAGCTCCGGGAGCAGCGTCTTGATGGCGACGCTGCGCGTCCCTTCGCCCATGCGCTGTTCGGCCTCGTACACGACGCCCATGCCGCCCTCGCCGATCACGCGGACCACCTTGTAGCGTCCGTCGAGCACCTGCCCCACGAGACCCGTACCCGATGCGCCGCTGTCGGCGAGCAGCGCGCCGCAACCCGAGCAGAAGCGTGCACCCTCCGGGTTTTCGTGGTTGCAGACCGAACAGTTCATCGTCGCATCCCGATCAAGCAAAGGCTGTGCCGGGAGCACCGTCCTGCGCGACGGCACGGAAGTGGTGGCCCATGCAAGTGCTCCATGATCGACAGCGATTGCCACATAAGACGGATGCCGCGGGCGGACGATCTACTAAACGCGCGCCGCAACCCGCTGCTTTCCCAGGCTAGAAGCCATGGCGCCGGTGTGCCACCCTCGACTGCCGGCCTTTTGGCCGGCCCCGCGATCTTCAACGTCGTCCCGAACGCCTCTCGCAGGCGCCGGTATGGCATTCGATGCAGACCGGGGCTCCGGGAGCGCAAGAAGCGCTCGTCGCGTTGCCTGCCGTTGCTCGAGCCTACTCGCTGTCCTTGTCGCTCTTCTTCTTCGGCGACAGGTCGACGTCCCAGTCCATCGTGACGTCCGAGCCCTTGAATGGCGGAACGATGACGGCCTTCATCGCGTTGATGGCGCACTTGCCCATGTCGGTGCCGTCGAACGGAGCGCCGATGGTGGCCTTCTTCACGTGACCGTCGTTTCCGAACGTGAGCGTGACCGTACCCTTGCCTTTGGGACTGTCCTGCGAAACCACGCCGACGCAGGTCTGCGCGGAGCGGGCCGCACGGATGAGCTCCAGCTTGGCCTGGTGCTTGTCGAACTCTTTCTTCTTCTGGTCGTCGGTGTCCTCGCCAACGTCCACACCGGTGTCGTCGTCGTCGGGATTCTTCGCCTGCTGGTCGGCGATCTTTTCCTGTTCCTCGACGAGCTGCTCCGGCGTTTTCACCGGCTGGCCCCCGTACGAGGGGCCGCACCCCGCCACAACCAGCACGCCCAGAAGACCCAGGTACCAGTTACGCATGGCGTGAATCCTAGTCACCCTGCGCCGGCCGTCAAAGTCCACGGTGATTTCCGCATGCCCGCCCTACGGCCGGGACGGAATTCAGTCACGCTGGCCGGCTAAGCCGGGCTCGCCGGGCCCCGGTCAGAGGTCGGTGATCTGGTAGTCCTTGATCTTGTAGAGCAGCGCGCGATGGCTGATTTCGAGGATCTCGGCGGCGCGCGTGCGGTTGCCCTTGGTCTTCTGCAGAGCGCGGCGGATGAGGATCTCCTCGATGATCCGCATGGTCTTCTTGACGCTGAGCTCGCCACTGGAAAGCTGCATCTGGACCGGATCCCGTGCTTCCCGGATGCGCTCGGGCAGATCCGCAGCGATGATCTGATCGCCCTCGGAGAGCACCATCGCGCGTTCGATGGTGTTCTCCAGCTCGCGCACGTTGCCGGGCCAGGCGTACTCGTAGAGCAGCCGCCGTGCCTCGGTGTCGAGGCCGCGCACCGTGGTGCCCAGCCGGGTGTTGTTCCGCGTCACGAAATGCTCGATTAGCAGCGGAATGTCGTCGCGCCGCTCGCGCAACGGCGGCACATGGATCGGCAGCACGTTGAGTCGATAGAACAGATCCTCGCGGAAGCGCCCGGCCTTCGTCTCCGCGTGCAGGTCGCGGTGCGTGGCGGCGATGATGCGCACGTCGACCTTCAAGTCCCTGGTCTCGCCCAGGCGCCGGATCTTCTCGTCTTCAAGTACCCGGAGCAGCTTGACCTGCAGCCCCAGCGGCAATTCGCCGATCTCGTCGAGGAACAGGGTGCCGCCGTCGGCCTCTTCGAACAGACCCCGGCGATCTGCGATGGCGTCGGTGAAGGATCCCTTCTTGTGGCCGAAAAGTTCGCTCTCGAGCAGGTTCTCCGGGATCGCGCCGCAGTTGACCGGCACGAACGGCCCGCCGCGCCGGCTCGAGCGCCGGTGGATCGCGCGCGCCACCAGCTCCTTGCCGACGCCGCTCTCGCCCGTCACCAGGGCGGTGGTCTTGTACTCGGCGATCTTGGCGATCGTGCGGAAGATCTCCTGCATCTTCCCGCTCTTGGCGAGGATGTCCTCGAACCGGTGCTCCTTGCGGATTTCCTCGCGCAGGGCGCGGTTCTCGCGGCGCAGCAGCTCGCGTTCCTCGGCCTTGCGCAGCGCCAGCACGACCTCGTCGGGCTTGAAGGGCTTCTGCACGTAGTCGTACGCCCCGGCGGTCATGGCCTCGATCGCCAGGTCCATGTTGCCGTAGGCGCTCATCACGATGACCGTCGCGTCGTTGCCCTTGGCCTTGAGCGTCGCGAGCAGATCCAGCCCGCCCATCTTCGGCATGCGCACGTCGGTCAGCACGCAGTCCGGCCCGAAGGAATCCACGAGGGCCAGCGCCTCTTCACCGCTTGCGGCGGTCTCCACCTCGTAGCCGTGCCGGCTCAGCAGCGTGCGGAGCACGAGCCGGAGGTTTTCCTCGTCGTCGACAACCAGCACGCGTCGCACTGTGCAAAAAATGCTAACTGAGGCCCCAGAGTGGCGCAACGTTTTGCGTAGTTGGCGTCAAGCCCGCGGGAAATCAGCCATTTCCGGCCCGGCGACCTACCCGGCAGAGTTTCCCCCGCGCCGCGAGCACGCTAGGAGCGTCGCATGCTCTGCGGGCTCGACCAGCTGTTCGATGGGCCGCTCTCGGCGCTGCGCCGTCGACTGCGCGACGCCCGTATCGGGGTGCTCACCCACGCCGCGGCCGTGGACCGCCGGGGGCGCCATGCGCTGGAGGTGCTCGACGAGCTGGGTGCCAGCGCGTCGCTGATCTTCTCGCCGGAGCACGGCCTCGGTGCGATCGCGCAGGCCGAAGAGGCCGTGCCCACGAGTGCGCCGGAGAGCAGCGGCGGGGCGCCGGTGATCAGCCTGTACGGCGAGACCCGCGAGTCGCTGACGCCCACGGCGGAGCATCTGTCCCAGATCGACGTGCTGCTGGTCGACCTCGTGGACGTGGGAAGCCGCTACTACACCTACGTCTGGACGGCGTTGCTGGCGGCACGCGCGGCGCAGGCCGCGGGCGTGCACGTCGTGGTGCTCGATCGCCCGAACCCCATTTCCGGCGACCCCGCCACACTCGAGGGGACGCCTCAGCAGGAAGGCTTCCTGTCGTTTGTCGGTCTGGAGCCCCTGCCTATCCGCCATGCCTTGACCATCGCGGAGCTGCTCGGGCACTTCGCGGAGCAGAGCGGCTGGACGTTGGGCGCGGAGGGCGCGCTGTCCGTCGTGCCCACGCGCGGCTGGGAGCGGCACCGCTGCGCGGATGCCTGGGCGCGCCCGTTCGTGATGCCGTCGCCGAACATGCCCACGCTCGAGACCGCACTCGTCTACCCCGGTGGTTGCCTGGTCGAGGGAACGAACCTCTCCGAAGGGCGCGGCACGACGGTTCCGTTCCAGGTCGTTGGCGCCCCGTTCCTCGATGGGCGCGCGCTGGCGTCGGCGATGGCCGAGAGCGGCACACCCGGCGCCCAGGTGCGCCCGGTGAGCTTCCGGCCGTGGTTCGAGAAGCACGAAGGCCGCGCGTGCCATGGAGTGATGCTGCACGTGACGAATCCGCAGCTATTCCGACCGGTTGCGACTTACCTCTCGCTGATCTGCCACGCGCAGGCGCAGGCGCCTGATCACTTCAGGTTCCGCACCGAGGCGTACGAGTTCGAGACCACAATCCCCGCGTTCGACCTGCTCACCGGCTCGGACGCCGCGCGCAACGCGATAGCCGAAGGCCGTCCCGCGGCCGAGGTGGTCGAGCTGGTCGCGCCGGTAGACGTCGCCTGGCGCGACATCGTGATCGCCGCCGAGCAGCGGCTCGAACGCGCGCGGGCGTGATCAGCCGCGTACGGCTTTCTCGACCTCGCCGACGCTCTTGGGCACGTCGCGCGTCAGCACCTCGCAGCCGTCGTCCGTGACGAGCACGTCGTCCTCGATGCGGATGCCGCGGACGTCGGCGAAGCGTTCGAGAGCCGTGCGATCGAGCGCGGACTCGAGATCCCCGACCTCGTCGGGATCCGAAAGCAGCGCCGGGATCTGGTAGAAGCCCGGCTCGATCGTCACCGCCATGCCAGGCGAGAGGTCGCGGTCCAGCCTGAGATAGCGATCCCCGGGCGTCGTGCTGCGTTCGCGTCCCTCCGCGTAGCCCGCGCGGTCGCCCAGATCCTCCATGTCGTGCACATCGAGTCCCAGTAGATGTCCCACGCCGTGCGGGAAGAACAGCGCTGCGGCCCCCCGGTGGTAGAGGTCATCGGCGTCCCCATTGAAGATCCCGAGATCGATCAACCCCTCCACGATGCGCCGCCCCGCCGCCCGGTGCACGTCCAGGTAGCGAACGCCGGGGCGCACCGCGTCGATCGCCGCCAGCTGTCCCGCCAGCACGCACTCGTACAGCGCTCGCTGCGTGTCCGAGAAACGCCCGGACACGGGCCAGCACCTCGTCACGTCGCCGGCCCATCCTTCGGGCGTCTCGGCTCCCACGTCAGCCAGCAGCAGATCGGCGTCGCCCAGCACGTGGTCATGCCGCTCGTTGTGCAGCACTTCGCCGTGCACGGTCACGATCGAGTTGTACGAACAGGTCATCCCGCTGCCGATGATGCTGGCTTCCATGCTCGCGCGCACCGCCGCTTCGTGGAGCCCGGGACGCGTGGCCGCCATGCCCGCACGATGCGCGAGTACGGTCACCTCCGCCGCCTGGCGCAGCTGGTCTACCGCGGCCTGGTCGTGACGCAGCCGGAGCTCGATCATCGTGTCCGCGAGCGCGAGATCGGCCCCTTCGAGCTCGTCACCTGCGCCGGGGTCCACGTCGCGGCCCAGAAGGTCGGAAAGCCAGAACGCGCACTCAACGTCCTGCGGCGGTAGCGTCGCTGTGCCGTCGGGCGGCCTGAGCTCGTCGATCGGACGCACCTCGAGCTCGAGGCGGGAAGCGAGCTCGGCGAGCTCGGGCTGGGGGCCGGTCCAGAGGGCCTCGTCCGGATCGGGCGGGTGCGCGTACAGCGTTGCGCCGTGCGGATCGACGAGCAAAGCCGCGCCTTCCAGCGGCACGCCGACCAGGTACAGGAAATGGCTGGCTGCCCGGAACGGATAGCGGTTGCCGGCGAAGTTGCGCGGCTCCGACAGCCCTGCGACGATGAGCGCCGGACCTGACAAGCCGCTCTGGAGACGTCGGCGACGCTCCACGAACGCGGCCGCCGGGCTCGGACGCGGCCAGAATCGAGTCTGCATAGCGCGTAAGCTAGACCACGAAAGAGAAGATGGCATTGAATCTCTCGAGAACGATCGCCACGGCGGCCTGGGCCGGATTGATGCTGGGTGCGACGGGTTGCGCCAACAACAAGCCGGCCATGTCACCGAACGCGGGCGTGAAGCCGGCCGCGGCGGTCGCCGAGGCGAAGGCGTGCTGCAAGGGGAAGAACCCGTGCAAGGGCTACGGCGGCTGCAGAACCGAAAACAACGCCTGCGCCGGGCAGAACGACTGCAAGGGTCTGGGCGGCTGCAAC
Source organism: uncultured delta proteobacterium (assembly GCA_963826085.1). GTDB lineage: Bacteria > Myxococcota_A > Polyangia > Polyangiales > Polyangiaceae > CAWDXG01. The sequence continues at coordinate 1,284,628 of CAWGVN010000004.1, forward strand.
CACCATTGCCCGAAATAGGCGGCATGCTCCCACCGCGGAAGCTGCCGCCTATACTCGAGCGATGAGCAGCTCCGGAGCGGCGGTCCCCGACCTGGGCGTCGGTGTCGGGCTGAGGGTTCCGCACTACCGGCACGTCCTGGAGCATCGCCCCCAGGTCGACTTCTTCGAGATCATCAGCGAAAATTTCATGGTCGGCGGGGGCCGGCCCATCTACCACCTGGATCGGGTGCTGGAGAGCTACCGGCTCGTCATGCACGGAGTGTCGCTCGGCATCGGCGGACCCGCACCGCCCGACCGCGACTACCTGGAACGGCTCAAGGCGCTGGTAAGGAAGGTCGACCCGCGGTGGGTCAGCGATCACTTCTGCTGGTGCGGCGTGCCGGGCGCGCACCTGCACGACCTGCTGCCGCTACCCTACACCACCGAGGCGATAGAGCGCGTCTCGGAGCGCGCGCGCATGGTGCAGGACTTCCTGGAAGTACCGTTCGCGCTGGAAAACACTTCCAGCTATCTCGCCTACACCTCCAGCACCATGCCCGAGTGGGAGTTCGTCGCGGAGATCGCGGAGCGCGCGGACATCGGCCTTCTGTTCGACGTGAACAACGTCTACGTATCGGCGAAAAACCACGGCTTCGACCCGTACGAGTTCGTCCAGAACATCCCGCACGAGCGCATCGTGCAGATCCATCTGGCCGGGCACACGGACGTGGGTCGCTACATCATCGACACCCACGACGGTCCCGTCATCGAGCCGGTGTGGGACCTGTACCGCGAGACGATCCGCCGGGCCGGACCGGTGTCCACGATCATCGAGTGGGACGATCGGATCCCTCCCTTCAACGTGCTGATGGAGGAGGCCGGGCGCGCGCGCCACGCACGGAACGAGGCGCTTGGAATCGACGATCAACTCGAGCCGCTGCCGGCGCCGGCTGCTCCGGATCGCAAAAGCGACCGCCAACGGCCCTGGACGCAGGGCGGACCGCGCGAGACGGCGTCATGAGCGAGCTGTCGCGCCTGCAAGAGTGGATGGCCACCCAGCTCCGGCGGCGCCGCGCGCTGCCGAAGGACGCGGCGACGTCGGAGCTCGCCGGACGGCACATCACCGGCAGCGAGCGGCTGTTGCCGGTCGAGCAGCTCGACGTGTATCGCGAACAGTTCTGGCTCCGGCACACCGCCTCGCTGGTCGAGGACTTTCCCGGACTGGGCGGCATCCTGGGGCAGGCGGACTGGGAGCGGCTGGTCGAGGAGTACCTGGAGGAAATTGCCCCGACCTGCTGGTCGCTGCGCGATCTGGGCGATCGACTGGCGGCGTTCGTGGACACGCGGAGCTGGCTCGAGCACCGGGCGCTGTGTATCGACATGGCGCGGCTCGAGTGGGCGTACATCGAAGCCTTCGACGCCGCGGACGCGCCGCGGCTCGACCCGGACAAGCTCGCGGCCATCCCGGAATCGGCCTGGGACACGGCGCAGATCGCGCTGGATCCGGCGCTCAGGCTGCTCGCGCTCCGCTACCCGGTCGCAGATCTGCGGCGTGCCTTGCGCAAGCACGAGCCGGTGTCGATCCCCGACCCGGCGCCGCACAAGCGCGTCGTCCACCGCGTCGGGCGCGATCTGTTCGACGAGGAGATAGCCGAGGCGCCCTTCGCGCTGCTCGACGCGCTCTGTCAGGGGGCTTCGCTGGTCGAGGCGGCGGAGCGCGTGCTGGCGCGCATGCCGGAACGCGCTCTGGAGATCGAACAGAACGCGGGTGCGTGGTTCGCGAACTTCGCCGAGCGCGGCTTCATCGTCAACGTCCAGACCCGGCCTCAGAACACGTCGAACGGATAGCCGCGGTCGGTGTAGGTGCGGGCGGCGATTTCCTTGCGCAGCTCGTCGTCGTTGTTCTCCAGGCGCGAGAGGTTCGACGCGATGCGCCCCTGCGCCGCGGTCGCGAACATCGTGGTCAGGTCGATCTCGCGCCGCGCGCCCGCTTCGCCGCGCTGCTCGATGGCCTGCGTGGTGCGCGCCAGGCACGCCGCCAGCGCGTAGAGATCCATGGCGATGTTGGCGATGCGCATCTGCGTGTACTGGATCTCCGCGATTTCCCGGCCGTGCTCGCGCAACGCGCGGTCCACGGCCCGACCGAGCTGCTCCGTTGCCTCCTCGAACATCACGGCTTCACGGGCGAGCAGCGGGTGCGCCATCGTCACGCGCTCCCGCTTGAGCGCCTCGCGCACCTTGCGCACGGCGAAGTCGCGGAGCAGCCCGAATCCCTTCACGGGCTCCTGCATCGCGCTTTCCACGTCGCTCAGACGCTTGCCCGGCCCCTGCATTCCGGCCAGCGCGATGAAGCAGCGCAAGGTCTCGTTGGTGCCATCGAGCACGAACCACGCGCGTGCGTCGCGCAGATGGCGCTCGAGCGGCTGCGTCTTGAGGTAGCCGCTGCCGGCCGCGACCTGCATCGCGTCGTTGACCACGCGCCACAAGGCCTCGGCGCCCGCCACGCGGCAGATAGCGCTCTCCAGCGAGTAGTCCTCCACCTGTCGGTCGACGAGACCGGCGGTGAGATAGGTCATCGACTCGATGGCGTAGGTATCCGCCATCATGCGCGCGACCTTGTCCTTCAGGATCGGGAACTCGCCGATCACCCGGCCGAAACTGCGGCGTTTCTGCAGCCGATGCACCGTGAGGTTCACGATGGCCCGGCACTGTCCGACCATCGCTGCTGCCAGCACGACGCGCGCGTCGTTCAGCACGGACATCGCCACCTTGTAGCCCTTGCCCGGTTCGCCGAGCACGTTGTCGACGGGAACCTTGGCGTCCTTGAACGTCACCTTGGTGATCGCCAGACCGCGCAGGCCGAGCGTGTCGCGTCGCGAGCCGGTCTGGGCGCCGTGCGCGCGCTCGACCAGGAGCGACGTGATGCGCGGCTTCCGCCCCTCATCGACGCGGCTGGTCCGCGCGAACACCGTCACGAGATCAGCAATGTCGCCGTTGGTGACCCACGGCTTGCTGCCGTCCAGGTGGTAGACGCCGGCTTCGGCGTCGAGCTCCGCGTGCGTGCGGATGGCGCCGGCGTCCGCGCCTGACGAGCGTTCCGTGAGGGCAAACGCCGCGATGGACTCGCCGCTGGCGAGCTTCGGCAGGTAACGCTGCTTCTGCTCTTCGGTCCCGAACAGTATCAGGCCCCTGCCGCCGATCGCGCCGTGCGCCGTCAGCAGCATGCCCAACGAGGCATCCACCGCGGCCACCTCCTGGACGACCCGGGCAAAGCCCGCAAAGGAAAGCCCGAGCCCGCCGTATTCGCGCGGCACGCCTGCTCCCAGAAGCCCCAGCCCGCGCAGATCGTCCACGACCGCCGCGTCGATGTGCGCCGTCCGATCGATCTCGGCCGCATCCACGTGCTCGTCGAGGACGCTGTGGAGCTTCTCGATGAGCTCGTGCAGGCGCTTGCGTTCCGGATCCGGATGGCGCGGAAACGGAAAGATGACCTCTTCGGCGATGACGCCGAAGAATAGGGCCTTCATGAAGCTCTGCTCGTCCATCCTGGCCTCGCCCGTCAGTCGTGCTCCGGATCCGACTCGTGCGCTTCCGTCGCCGTGGCGACTGATTCACCCGGGTCCGCTGGCTCCACAGCCACGGACGGTGCGGTGTCGATCGGCGCGGTGTCTGGATCGCCTATCCCAGGGACCGGAGCTGCAGGCGGGATGTCACGCGTGGACGCCACTTCGACCGAAGGCGGCGGTGGCGGCTCGGATCCTTCCGGGGGCACGTCCGACGGCCCCCGTCCCACCTGGCTGGTCAGCTCGATCACGGGCGACGAGTCGCGCACTGCATCCGATGGCACACCGAACTCCTCCGCTCGCTTCGCCTGCCATTGGTACTTGATGCGATGGTGGTGCATGTTGACCAGTGTGTCGGCCATGCGCGTGGTGATGATGCGCAGGTCCTTCATGTCGAGACCGCTGTCGTCGAGTTGCCCCTGCTTGAGCTTGGTGGAGAGCACGCGCTGGATCATCGTCTCGAAGGCGTCGCGCTCCGGCGGGTCGATGGTGCGCGACGCCGCCTCGATCGAGTCCACCAGCATCAGGATCGCCGTCTCCTTCGTCTGCGGCTTCATCCCCGGGTAGCGGAAGTTGCTTGCGTCGAGCCCCTTCGGGTTGCCCTGCTGCAGGCACTTGTTCCAGAAGTACTCCACCACCTGGGTGCCGTGGTGCGTGTACGCGAACTCCACCACCGGCTCGGGAATGCCGCCGTCGCGCAGGATCTTCGTACCGATCACGACGTGCGCCATGATCGCGTCCGCGCTCACGTCCGGCTCCAGCTCGTCGTGCGGGGAGCGCTCGTCCGGGCCCAGATTCTCGACGAAGTACTTGGCCTGCGCGGTCTTGCCGAGGTCGTGGTAGTAGGCGCCCACCCGCGTCAGGAGAGCGTCCGCGCCGATCGAGCTCGACGCCTGCTCCGCCAGGTTCGCCATGGCGCGCGAGTGTTCATGCGTGCCCGGCGCTTCCTCGGCGAGCTTGCGGAGCAGCGGCTGCGACAGGTCCTGAAGATCGAGCAGGCGCTCGCGCGGCACGTTTCCGAGCAGCCGTTCGATGGGCGCGCGGAACACCGCGCCCAGAAGACCCGCCACGAGGCCGCCGCCCAGACACGCGAGAAGCTCCGAGTTCGTCAGCGTCAGCACGTCGGCGAGGACGTTGAAGCGCCCTTCGAAGCTCACCACGATCGCGACGTAGACCGCCGCGGCGCTCAGCCCGGCCAGCGCGCCAGAGACGACCATCTGCCGCGCTCGCTTGCGATCCGTCCATAGGAGCGTGGCGGACATTCCGCGCGCCAGCATGACCACCAGCAGGATCAGGTCGAATTCCAGCAGCGATGCGATCACGAACGAGAGCACGACCGTGACCAGGAAGGCGGTCCGGCGGTCGAAGCTGGCTGCAACCCAGAGCGGCACCACCGCCATGGGTATCCAGAACTCGGGTAACGCCGTGAACAGAAGCAGCGCCTTGGCAACCAGCGCCAGCATCAGCATCAGGACGAGCAACCCCACCTGCAGCCTGAGCAGCCGGAGACGGCTCTGGCCGAAACGTCTGAGATACGACGTGAGCGCCATGCCCAGCGTGAAGAAGATCACGAACACGCCGGCCAGTCGCGGCCAGCGCGGCGGGCGGTGCAGCGTCTCGTAGATGAACGCGGTCCACTGCTCCTCGTTCTGCGAGCGGAGCTCATGACCGATCGGCACCACGATGCGGCGATGCTCGTAGTGCAGGTCGGCCCGGCCTGTCTGGGTGTCGCGGACGATGCGCGGGCCGTAGGGCACCCGCAGCGTGACCGGCACGGGAGCACCGAAGCGCGGCGCCCAGGAAGTCACGTAGCGATCGCCGGCCTGGATCGCCGTCAACAAACAGGCGAACACCAGACTCATGACGAGCCCGGCGATCGGTCCGGCTCGTACCCGCGTGCGCAGCATTCTCGCGACTCGCGGCGCTGCCAGCGCGCCTTCTTCCACGACGCTAGCGAAGGAGGGGCTCGAAAGTCATCGAGAAAAGGACAATACCCGTACCAGACCCCCGTCCCCGGCAATCCAGGGGTTCCGCTGGCTTGCGAGGCCGCCGGACCTGGCCAGCGCTGAGCCGACTCTTTCAATCATCCCAATAGCTTGCGCGCCGGCCCGCCTCTTGCTACCCGGTAGCTGTGGGGCACCTGGACGCGATCGTCGACTCGTGCTGCCGCGAGCGCGGAGCCGCGGTGATGGGCGCCGTCAACGTCACGCCGGACTCGTTCTACGACGGCGGGCGTTATCTCGGCGCGGAGGCGGCGGCGCGTCACGTGGACGAGCTCATCGAGCAGGGGGCCGACATCGTCGATATCGGCGGCGAATCCACGCGTCCAGGTGCGGAACCGGTAGCGGCGGATGAGCAGATCGCCCGCATCGAGCCCGTCGTGCGGCACGCCGTCGGGCGTGGGGCGCTGGTCTCGATAGACACGACGGAGCCCGAGGTCGCCCAGCGCATGCTCGAGCTGGGTGCACACATCATCAACGACACCTCGTGTCTCGCAGACGACGGTCTGGCGCACGTCGCGGCGCAGCACGGCGCCGCGCTCGTTATCATGCACTCGCGCGGGCCGATGAAGCGGATGCCAGGCTTTTCGCAGTACCCGGACAACGCCTACGCCGACGTAGTGCGCGAGGTGCTGGAGGAGTGGTCCGCCGCGCGTGACCGCGCCGTAGTCGCCGGCATGCCAGCCAGCGATATCCTGCTGGATCCCGGACTCGGGTTTGCAAAGAACGCGCGACACTCCTACGAGATCCTGATCCGGCTCGCCGAGCTGGGAGCGGCGGGTGCGCGGATCGTGGTCGGACCGAGCCGCAAGTCGTTCATCGCGTCGGCCGATCCCGCGCCGCCCGCGGCACGCCTCGGCGGCACCATCGCCGCGTGTCTGCTCGCGGTACAACGCGGCGCGAGCATCCTGCGCGTCCATGACGTGCACGACGTACGCCAGGCGCTGTGTGTCGCCCGCGCGGCGCAGATGGCGCCGGCAGAGCGCCAGACCGAGGTGCGCCATGCTTGAAGGCGTCCTCACCTATCTCGAGCATCGCACGCCCGTGCAGCTGATGCGGGACGCGCTCGACATCTTCATCGTCTACTACGTCCTCTACCGCGCGCTTCTGGTATTGCGCGGGACCCGCGCCATGCAGGTCGGCGTGGGCCTGGGCATGGTGTTCGTGCTGTACATCGTTGCGCAGCTTCTGCAGCTCGTGACGGTGCTCAGCATCCTGAGTGCGCTCATCTCCAGCATCATCCTGGTGATCGTGGTCGTCTTCCAGAACGACATCCGCCGGGGACTGATGCGCGTCGGCAGTCGCGCCTGGTTCGGCAGCCTCTCCAAGGCGCAGGAAACCAAGGTCATCGACGAGGTCGTCGACGCCGCGACGGATCTCGCGCGGCACCGTATCGGCGCCATCATCACGTTCGAGCAGGACGCCAATCTCGACGAGTTCGTGGGCGTGCACAAAGGTCACATCGTCGACGCCGCTGTCTCCGCCGAGTTGCTCGTTTCGCTCTTCATTCCGGAAGGGATGAACAAGCTGCACGACGGCGCGGTCATCATCCGCAACCTCCGCATCGCGAAGGCCGGAGTATTCTTCCCCATGCCCGAAGGGCGCATCGTCGACGAGAGCTTCGGCTCGCGTCACCGCGCGGCGCTCGGCATCACGGAGGAGACGGACGCCGTCGTGGTCGTGGTGAGCGAAGAGCGCGGCACCATCAGCTTCTGCTTCAACGGCAATATCGCGTCGAACCTGGACGGCCCGAAGCTGCGCGCGATGCTGGAAGCCATCTTCAGCCCCAAGGTGCGCAAATCCAGGAAGAAGGCCGCGCCACCCTCCGTGCGGCCCCAGGTGCAGCCCGTCGCGATCGTCGAACAGACGGGACCCACGTCCCAGCGGGAGCTCGCCATTGCCGAAGTGGAAGACGAGGAGACCGTCCCCATCAGCGTGCGCGGCAGCCGCCCCAGCGAAGCTCCGCCCAGCCTGAAACGCCCGCAGAGCGACAGCGAGCCGCCGCCGCCGCCTCTCCGTCCCCGAGCCGTCACGGCGGGAGACGGCGACGGACCGAACAGCAGCCCACGGCCGCCGCCCGCAACGCCCCTGACCCCCGCGCTGCGCACTCCGGTGGGCGGGCGGCCTCCGGACTCGGCACGCCATTCGTCGGCGGGCGACGACGAGGGTCCGGACACCGGACGCAAGGATAGGTAGTCGTGTTCGATCATTTCGGCGCAAGCGTGCTGCATTGGCTGCGCGAAGCCTTCACGGCGAATGTCGGACTCAAGGCACTGAGCCTGGCATTCGCGCTGGGGCTGTTCGCGTACCTGCACGGCCAGGAGGACCAGCAGCAACGCACCGTGCCGGTCGCCGTCGTGCTGCGCCTGCCGCCCGAGAGCGCCAAGCGTGAGCTCATGACGCAGATCCCCGCGAGCATCCACGTCACATTGCGCGGTTCGACGCGGGCGATCGACAACTTGATCCAGACCGGCATCGCCCCGGTCGAGGTCGACCTGCGCGACGGGCAGAAGGACAGCATCGCCTTCGAGCCGAGGATGTTCACGCTTCCACCCGGGATCGAGATCACCATCATCGACCCGCCGAGCATCGATCTGGACTGGCAGGACGTCGTCACGCGCAACATCCCGATCCAGGCGTCCATCACCGGCAAGACGGCGGAGGGCTTCATCGTCAAAGGCGAACCCGAAGTCCAGCCGAAGGCCATCACCGTGCGCGGGCCGATCGGCCTGGTGGAAGTAATGCAGTTCGCGCGGCTCGCCGCGTTCGACGTGTCGGGCCTGACGGAGGGAACCTACCGACGACGGATCGCCATCGATGCTCCGCCGAACCGCGTCAGCTACATCGGACCCCAGAGCGCGACCGTGACCGTCACCATCGGGCGGCGCGTGAGCGAAGCGAAGTTTGCACGGCGCCCGGTGGAGGTCGTCGGAGTGCCGAGCGCCGTCACCAAACCGCACACCGTGGACGTCACGGTGGTCGGCCCGCCCGAAGTGGTGCGCGCCCTGCGCGCCGAACAGGTCGTGCCGAGCGTGGACCTCGCCAAGGCCAAGGGCGTGGACCTCGCCAAGCAGAAGCACGGCTCCGCGCTGGTGCCCGTGACCGTGGACATCTCCGAGGTCCACGCCGAGATCCAGCCGCCCGCCGTCAACGTGAAGTGGTAGCGGCGCCCCGCCGCGACGGGGTGATCGCGGTGTGTGCCAGCGTGCGCCAGGGGCGGGCCGGAACCCCGCGAAAATGCTCGTGGCAGCGCGGCACGCTTCCTGCTGCAGGGCGGGCGTCACGCACACGGAGGAAACCAGATGCGCCGCCCCGCTTCCCTCGCTTTCAGCATTGTCCTTGGCCTCTCGCTCGCCGCGTTTGCTGGCTGCGGCGGCAACGTCTCGGGCGGCGACCTGATGGGCAGCGGAGGCAGCGGCGCGACCGGAGGCTCCGGAGGCAGCGGCGCGACCGGCGGCAGCGGCGCGACCGGAGGCTCGGGAGGCGGGCACGCGTGCGGACCGACGACCTGCAAGCAGGGCGAATACTGCTGCAACTCCGACTGCGGCATCTGCGCGCCGATGGGCGCCATGTGTCCGGCGATCGACTGCGCGCCCGCCGACGCCGGGCCGCCGGTGCCGTGCGGGCCAACGACGTGCTCGGGTAACGAGTACTGCTGCAACGCCAACTGTGGACTGTGCGAACCCAAGGGCGCTGCCTGCCCGCAGGTCGACTGCGCGCCGGTCGACGCGGGGCCGCCGCCGATGCCGTGCGGCAATACTGCCTGCAAACCCGGCAGCGTCTGTTGCAACATCTGCGGCAGCCCATCCTGCATAACCGGGAACACATGCCCAACCGGCGGCGCCTGCGCGGTGGACTGCAGCCCCCAGGACGCGCACAGCTACGGCAAGTGCGACATGATGTTCGGCTACGCCTGGAATGGCGGAGCCTGCATGCCCATCGGCGGCTGCTCCTGCCAGGGCACGGACTGCGGTAGTCTCTTCAAGGACTACCAGAGCTGCCTCCAGGCGTACGCATCATGTCCGCAGTACTTCAACTAGGTGCCTCCCGATCGGGAGCGAAATGCCGAGGGCCTGCAAGCGCGCCGGCGACCGCAAGCCCGGCGACCGAACAGCGCCAACCAGCCACCGAGGAAAGCGCCGCCCCGGACTGCCAGGCGTGCGGTGCATGCTGTTTTGCCAACACGCCGCGCTACATCCAGGTCTGGGGCGTGGACTGCGATCGCCTCGGCGAGCTCGCTGACGAGGTCACGTCCGTCGTCGACGGCCGTCGCTATCTGCGCATGCACGATGGGCACTGCGCTGCGCTCAGCATCGACCCCGGGACCCGCCGCTTCGCGTGCGGCATCTACGAGCGCCGCCCCGACGCCTGCCGCTGGCTGGAGCGCGGCTCGTCCCACTGCCAGGCGCAGATCGCCCACAAGGCAGAGCGCCCGCTCATCGCGATCGAGAAGCTGCTCCGACGCCCGCAGTCAGCCTGAAGCGAACCTTGCGGTCCAGGCGGAGCGTACCGCGGTTCGAGCTGCGCCCGCCGACCCGCGACTCAGCAAGCTGATGAGCACTGGTTCACGATGCACTGCATCAAGTTGATGCTCGCCGACCAGCACGCGGCGCTCGCACAGCTCTGATAGCAGCTGCACGTAGTTGCTGGAACCAACGTGCCGCCGTCGTTGCCGCAGCTCTGGCAGCTGTTGGAGGGGCAGGCACTCTTCGTGGCGGACATCAGCGAGTAGCACGGCGAGGAGCTCTGCGTCTCTGCGTTGATGGCGCAATTCGCACAGGGGCCCGACGTGTTCTGGGTCACCTTGTTGATGACGTTGATGTACTGCTCACAGGTCGCAACGCCGCCCGTGCCGCCGCCGCCCGTGCCAGTGCCGCCCGTGCCAGTGCCGCCCGTGCCAGTGCCGCCCATGCCGGTGCCACCCGTGCCACTACCTCCGGTGCTGCTGCCACCGGTGCCGCTGCCGCCGGTACCACTACCGCCGCCCCCCGTACCACCGCCGCCATCAGGCGGAAGGGTGCCCCGCGTGGAACCGCCGCACGCACCCAGGGAAAGCGCCATCAGCAAGGAAAGTCCGAGCACGCATCTCATGCTCGACCCATATCACAGCTTCAGCGCATCAACTACGCTCGGCCCGGAGCACCGAAAGCAGCGATTGGACCGCCCCTTCCACGCCGAGCAGCGACGTGTCCACGACGTGCTCGGACTGCGCGTACAGCGGCGAGCGCTGGCGCAACAGCGCGCGCAGCTCGGCCATCGCGTCGCCGCGGTTCCGCACCGGGCGCTCGTCGCCCTGCGCGAGCACGCGCTCCATGTGATCCTCCGGACGCGCCTTGAGCCATACCGTCGTCGCGCTTCGCCGGAGCAGCTCGAACGTGTCCGGGTCGTTCACGATGCTGCCGCCGGTCGCCACTACCGCGTCGTGTCCGTCGCCAAGTAGCCGCTTGAGCGTGTCGCGCTCGAGCTTGCGGTAGAACGCCTCGCCCTGCAGCTCGAACACCTCACCCAGGCTCATGCCCGCCGCGCGCTCGACGAGCTGGTCGAGCTCCACAAACGAGACGCCGAGCTCCCGCGCCAGCTCGGGTCCGATCGTGCTCTTGCCAGCGCCGCGCAGTCCGAGCAGCGCGATCACGCCGGGGCGCCGCGGCGACTCGGCGTCTTTGAGCAGCTCGGCCGCGGACGTGCCGAGCGCCGCCGCCACGTCGCACAGCCGCGCTACCGAGATGTTCCCCTGCCCTCCCTCGAGCTGGACCAGGAAGCGCTCGCTCACGCCGGCGCGATCGCTCAGCGCGTGCAGCGTGAGCTCGCGCTCCACGCGCCGCGCCCGCACGGCCCGCCCCAGCGCTGAAAGCGCCGGATGTCGTGGCTCCGCTACCCGGGTTGTCATCGATCAAGAATTATATTGCACTTTTCCAACCGGTCAACTGCAACATAGTGCTTGATATCGGTCACGTTCGGGGCTAGGGTCCCCGCCATGGATCCCATCCGTTTCGAGACCGATCCCTCCCGCTACAAGCACTGGAAGCTCGAGTTCGACGGCCCCGTCGCCCGCCTGGCGATGGACGTGCCGGAGAACGGCGGCCTGCGCCCCGACTACGTCCTCAAGCTCAACAGCTACGACCTGGGCGTGGACATCGAGCTCAGCGACGCCATCCAGCGCATCCGCTTCGAGCACCCGGAGACGAAGGTGCTGGTCGTCACCAGCGGCAACGACAAGGTGTTCTGCTCGGGCGCCAACATCTACATGCTCGGCACCTCGACGCACTCGTTCAAGGTCAACTTCTGCAAATTCACCAACGAGACGCGCCTCTACCTGGAGGACATGAGCCAGGAGACGGGCGTGCCCACCATCGCGGCGCTCAACGGAACCGCGTCCGGGGGCGGCTACGAGCTGGCCATGGCCTGCGACCACATCGTGCTGCAGGACGACGGCAACTCCGCCGTCAGCCTGCCGGAAGTGCCGCTGCTCGCCGTGCTTCCGGGCACCGGCGGGCTCACGCGCCTGGTCGACAAGCGCAAGGTGCGGCGCGATCTGGCAGACGCGTTCTCCACCGTCGCCGAGGGCGTGCGCGGCAAGCGCGCCGTGCAGTGGGGCCTGATCGACGAGACGGTTCCGCGCAGCCGCTTTGCCGAAGGCATCAAGGCTGCAGCCGACAAGCTCGCCGCCGAGCGCGGCAAGGAGCGCAGCGGCCCCGGCGTGAAGCTCCCGCCGCTCGAGGCCAAGCGCGAGGGCAACACGACGACGTACAAGTACGTCACGCTCGACCTCGATCCCGAAAAGCGCGTCGCCACGCTGACGATGCGCGCCCCGGGCGAAGCGCAGCCCACGTCGGCCGATGCGATGCGCAAGGCGGGCGCGGAGCTCTGGGCCCTGCGCGCCTTCCGCGAGCTGGACGACGCGCTGCTCGACCTGCGCTTCAACCAGCTGGAAATCGGGCTGATCGTGCTCAAGACCGAGGGCGACGCCCAGAAGGTGCTCGCCAGTGACCGCGCCCTGCTCGACGCCGCCAAGAGCGACTGGTTCGCCAAGGAAGTCGTGCTGGAGATGAAGCGCGTGCTCAAGCGGCTCGATCTGTCGGCGCGCACACTCTTCGCCATCATCGAGCCTGGCTCCTGCTTCGCCGGATCCATGTTCGAGCTGGCCATCGCCGCGGATCGCTCCTGGATGCTCGACCTCGAGGACGGCGGCCCCGAGATCGCGCTGTCGCCGATGAATTTCGGCCCGCTGCCGATGTCCAACGGCCTCACTCGCCTGCAGACGCGCTTCCTGGCCAAGCCCGAGCACCCCGAGGAGCTCAAGGGCCGCGAAGGCATGCTCTCGACGCAGGACGCGCTCGACGAGGGTCTCGTCACGTTCGCCCCCGACGACATCGACTGGGACGACGAGGTGCGCATCGCGATCGAGGAGCGCGCCGCGTTCTCGCCCGACGCGCTCACCGGCATGGAAGCCAGCCTGCGCTTCGCTGGTCCCGAGACGATGGAGACGAAGATTTTCGGGCGGCTGTCGGCCTGGCAGAACTGGATCTTCCAGCGCCCCAATGCCGTCGGCAAGCGCGGCGCTCTCACCATGTACGGCAGCCCGGAACGCCCCGTGTTCGACTACAAGCGCACCTGATTCGAGGACCACATGAGCAACGTCGCAACCAACGAGAAGATCCCGAACAACGTCAACCTGGCGGGCGACCGGCGCCTGCAGCGCGCGCTCGAGCAGTGGCAGCCGAGCTTCATCGACTGGTGGAAGGAGATGGGGCCCGAGGGCTTCCTGAAGCAGGACGTGTACCTGCGCACGGCCATCAGCGCCGACTCGGACGGCTGGGCGCACTTCGACTACGTCAAGATGCCCGACTACCGCTGGGGCATCTTCCTGGCCGACCCGGTAGAGGACCGCAAGATCGGCTTCGGCGACGAGATGGGCAAACCCGCCTGGCAGGAAGTGCCCGGCGAGCACCGCAATACGCTGCGGCGCCTGATCGTCACGCAGGGCGACACGGAGCCGGCCAGCGTCGAGCAGCAGCGCCTGCTCGGCCAGACCTGCCCGAGCCTCTACGACCTCCGCAACCTGTTCCAGGTGAACGTGGAAGAGGGCCGGCACCTGTGGGCGATGGTCTACCTCTTGCACACCTACTTCGGCCGCGACGGCCGCGAGGAGGCGGAAGCGCTGCTCCAGCGCCGCAGCGGCAACCCCGACAACCCGCGCATCCTGGGCGCCTTCAACGCCCCCATCGACGACTGGCTGTCGTTCTACATGTTCACCTATTTCACCGACCGCGACGGCAAGTACCAGCTGCTCGCTCTGGCGGAGAGCGCGTTCGACCCGCTGAGCCGCACCACGCGCTTCATGCTGACGGAAGAGGCGCACCACATGTTCGTCGGCGAGACGGGCATCCTGCGCGTGGTGGAGCGCACCGCGGACATCATGAACGAGTTTCCCGGCGACGACCCGAAGAAGCACGGCGTGATCGATCTGTCGACGATCCAGCGCTACGTGAACTTCTGGTACTCGATCTCGTTGGATCTGTTCGGGGGCGAGGTGTCCAGCAACGCCGCGTCGTACTTTGCCTCCGGCATCAAAGGCCGCGCGCACGAGGACCGCTTCGAGGATCACGTCGCGCTCGAAGGCAGCTACGAGTTCGACATGCCCAAGGAGGGCGGCTTCGAGCACGAGAGCGTGCCGCTCCGCAACGCCATGAACGAGGTGCTGCGCGACGCCTACGTGAGCGACTCGCAGCGCGGCGTAGACAAGTTCAACAAGCTTCTGGGCGAGAAGAACATCGACTTCAAGCTCACGCTCCCCAGCCGCCGCTTCAACCGCAACGTCGGCCTGTACGCCGGCGTGCACACCAATCCCGCCGGAGAGCTCGTCTCCGACGCGGAGTGGGAGAAGAAGAAGGGCGAGTGGCTGCCGACCGAAGCCGACATCGCCTTCGTCAAGAGCGTGCAGACCAAGCCCATCCACGAGCGCGGCAAGATGGCCAACTGGATCGCCCCGCCCAAGCGCGGCATCAAGGGCCGCCCCGTCGACTTCGAATACGTCCGCGTCGACTAGCGCCGCGTGAAGCGGCTGCCGGGCAGGTCCTGGCAGCCGCTACACGTCGGGGATACGCAGCGCTCGCGCCGCACAGCGGGTCCCTGCCCCGCCCGCGACTCGAGCCTACGGCATCGCCGCCTGGATCTGCGTCATGTCCGCGTAGGGCACGCGGGCGATGGTGTAGGCGTACTGGACGTTGTAGTGGTCCGGAGAGATGGCGCCCCAGAGCTCGGTCGGCGTTGGATAGTTGCGGCCGCCCCAGAGGTAGCCCTGGGGCAGATCGCTGGTCCAAGCGTGGCCAGTGTCGACCTCTACGACCACGGCCTGGCTGTGGATGGCGGTGGATCCGTCCGGGTGGCTCAGGGTGATGTCCGTGTAGTAGCCGTTCGCAAACGTCGACGAGCCGTAGAACCTCGGGGTGTTGGGCACGAGCACCTGTCGCTGGATCTTGGTGGCGTCGGTCGTGAACGGCGCGCGGTACAGATCGTGGCGTTGCGCAAGCACACGGCTGGGATCGGACGGATCCGGGACGAGCTGCGTGCCCTCGTTCCAGACGATCCACTTGCCGTCCGTGGCGAAGCGATCGATGTCCACGCTCGCTCCGCCCAGGAACGGCTTGGCGACGCCGTTTTGCACGACGAACCAGCTGCTGCGGTCCGTAAAGTCTTCGACAAAGACCGCGTTGCCGGAGATCACGGCGGTGTCGTACTCGCCGGGCGGCGCGCCGGGGAGGTTCGCGACCTTCTGTACGGTGCCGCCTTTCACGTTGACCAGCGACATGAAGTTGGCGCCGAAGGCATCGACGATCCAGTCCGCGGTGAAGAAGCTCCGATTCGGAGTGTTGTTGCCGACGAAGGCGTTGCTGTAGGCGAAATCGGGCTTGGTCGCGAGCATGAGCTCGCCGGCGCGGTCCATGGGGCGCAGCATCCAGCGTTGGCTGGAGGACAGAGTATGGTAGCGCATCGCCGTCGTGCCGTCCTGACCGATCATCATTGGCGCAAGTGTCGAGCAAGCGTTCACGTCGACACGGATGCTTGCAGTGGGCTTTCCCGCCCCGTCGTACATCGACGCAGTGGAACTCTTGTCAGGGTTGTGGAGCCCGAGTTCGACAATATCCGGGCCAGGCCCGAACGCTTGTAGATAGGGCTCGATCGGCGCGGAATTGTCCGGCTGCGCCCCCGGCCACCAGCTCGGCTCCAGCCACTGGCAACCGGGACACCAGTCGCTCCGGTCGATCCACTTCAAGGGTGGAACCCGCTTCGTCACATCGTCTGGTATGCACACCGAATCGCACCCCTTCGGCAAAGCAGGTGACGCGTACCAACCGGGCCACTGGCACGCTTCCGCGCCGGGATACGGCGGGCTCGCGTCGGTGACCATCGCATCCCCGCCACCGCCTCCGTACGCTGCGGCGCCCACGTCCGGCGCGCCGGCCTCGGCGTCCGTCGCCTGCCCCGCCGCGCCCCCCGATGCCCCGGGATGCGACAGCGAAGATCCGCTGCCACACCCCGACCAGACCGCCCAGGTCAGCGCAGCCGCCGCCAGCGCCGCAAGAGGCTTCGCCCGACGGCGTCCAAGCGAACCAGATGTGCGCCGTCGGACCACCCTTGTACTTCCAGAGTGCGCGCCACAAGCCGCAGCTGTCAACATGCGTCAGCGCGGGCGCAGAGCCACATGGAATCCGTTACGGAATGCGTCGTTTCCCGCGCGCTTCGTCGCGACCCCCGCGTGTGCGTCAACCGTCCGGCGCCGCGCCCAGTCTACGTTCCATGACCTCCCGCCCGAAGCCGCGCCGGCGCGGGTCCTCGTCGTCGCATCGCGTGTCGGCGCGGCGCGGCGCGGTGCTTGTCCTGGACGAAGTGCCGCGCTGGCGCGGGTCCTCGTCGTCGCTCGGCGCAGCGCTGCGTGGCTTGTCCGTGACCGCGTACTTCTTCCTCTCGAGCTGTGCGACGAGCTCGCGCAGCGCGCGCAGGTGCACCTCGGCAATGGACCGGTCCGGCACCGCATGCGAGAGCATGTCCCGCGCCCGCTCGAGCAGCTCGACGTACTCCTGCGAAGCGGTGAACTGCACCTTGTAGCGCTGGGGCTCCGTCGGCTCTGCCGATGCATCGCGGGCATTGCGCCCGTCCTCCGCGTCATCCGCTGCGTCGATCTCGTCGGCCTGCTCCGCCCAGTCCCTCGGCCGCGCACCGGCCGCCAGCTCCCGCACCGGGCTGAATGACCCCGCGAACTCGCTCCAGGCTGGATTGCGCGGGCTGGCGATCCCCGGCTCCGGGCCCAGCGGCTCGACCCGCGCTGGGACATCGGGAAGCGGATCGAGCTGGCGCACCAGCTTGGCGATCTCGCGCTTGGTGCGGTGCTTGGCGCGCGCGAGCACCTCGACGTGATTCTCCTCGGTGAGGTGGGGCCCCAGCATCAACAGGCCTGTCAGGTGCAGCTCGCCCGCAGCAACGCAGTCATAGAGCGCGGGGAACTGCCGGCACAGCCGCGCTGCCTTCGCGCGCCGGAACGCAGCGTCTTCCGACATCCGCAGCTCGTAGACGCAGTACCTGTACAAGCTCGCGCACGCTCGGACGCGATGGATGCCACGCGCCTCGACCTCGGCAAGGTGTGCAAGCAGCGCCGCAAGCGCCTGGTTCGACTGCCCGACAAGCCGACGAGTGCTCGCCAGCAGCGCATCGTTGGAAAGTCGATCGAGGCAGAAGGAACTGTTTCCGGAGGTCGCGACCATGGTGCTCATGAACGCACCGTACACCCGGGTTTCTGCGCCTCGCTGGGGCGGCGCACACGCGTTTTCGAGCACCGGATCGACTCGACTCATGTCGAGCCGCCACAAGGCAGCGAGCGCGCGAACACGCGCAAGCAACAATGCTTCAAACATCGATCGCCCGAGTCGCCAATCGGTGCCGCGAAAATCGCGTCAAGAGAAATCGACAACGCATGGAGGTTTCTGCGAACGCGAAAGCACCGCACCCGCGCCGCCCCAAGCGGAGCGGCGGAGCGGGCCTCCGCAGGCGGAGCCCCAGCCGACAGAAGCGTCCATGTGCACCCCAGCAATGCGGAGACGAGGACTTTGCCGAGCGAACCCGAGTGGACGGAGTCCAGCTTTGCTGGACGAAGTCCGGGAGGGACCACGGTCCGCGCGGAAGCGCGGAGCGCCCGAAGGGCGCAGTGAGCACGCCAAGGCCGCGACCGACGCGAAGCGCGACGTCACGGCAAGCACGCGAAGGCCACACCCGACGCGAAGCGCGACGTGCACCCGCGGGAATCGCGCAAGCCGTGCCGTGCGTTTCCTCGCCGGCATGGGCAGGTTCCCCGGGCTGCGGCGGAGCGGCGGCGCGACGCTGGGCGTGCTGATCGTCCTGGCCGCGTGGCGATGGTCGGCTCCCGGGATGCTGCCGCCAAAAGCTGCCGCGCCGGCGCGGCCCCATCCCCCGCCGCACCGGCGCGTGACTCGTCCGCTCGAAAGGCCCGTTGCATCACCCAATGGCCCAAAGCGCGTCGCCCGCCTTCCGCCCGCCGCCCAACAGCGCATCGACGCCCTCGTCGCGGCCGGAATGCGCCGCGGCGATCTGCCCGGCGCAGTGATCGAAGCCGGCACGCGCGCCGGCGTCATCTTCCGCCGCGCCTACGGCTTCCAGTCCCTGGAGCCGACGGAGCGACCGATGCAGCCGGACGCGATTTTCGACCTGGCGTCGGTGACGAAAGCCGCCGCGACCGCCACGAGCGTCGCGGCGCTGGTCGAATCCGGCAAGCTCTCGTACGACGCGCCCGCGTCGCGCTATCTGCGCGCGCTCGATCTGCCCGACAAGCGCGCCATCACGCTGCGCCAACTGCTCACCCACACCTCGGGCCTGCCGGCGGACAACGTCATCGCCAGCGACGAGCACGGACTCGCGAGCGCTGTCCGCGCCATCGCGTCGCTGCACCTCGCAGCGCCACCCGGCACCCGGTACGTGTACAGCGATCTCGGCTTCATCCTGCTCGGCGCGATCGTCGAGCGCGCCGCAGGCGAGCCGCTCGACGCGTTCGCAACCGAACATCTCTTCAAGCCACTGGAACTGTCGAGCACCGGGTTCCGTCCTGCCCCCGACAAGCGCCTCGTACCTACGGAACGCCGAGGCGACCACTTTCTCCTCGGTGTGGTGCAGGATCCGCGCTCGCGGGCGCTCGGCGGCGTCGCGGGACACGCCGGCCTGTTCTCGAGCGCGGATGACCTCGGCCGCTTCGCGCGCATGCTCCTGCACCGGGGCGAGCTCGACGGCGTGCGCGTGCTCGCCCCGACGACGGTCGCGCGCATGACGGCGCCCATCGCGGTGCCCGGCGCGCGCGTCGCGCTCGGCTGGGACGTGCCCGACGACCCATCGACGGCGGCATTCTCGCCCGACAGCTTCGGCCACGAGGGATACACCGGCACGTCGCTGTGGATCGATCCGCGCCGCGGCTTGTTCGTCGTGTTCCTGTCGAGCCGCCTGCATCCCGACGGCAAAGGGCGCGTCGTACCGCTTGCGCGCGCGATCCGCAGGGTCATCGCCGGCGCGTCGCACAACCTCCAACCCGCGGAAAGCATCGCGAAACCGGGCATCGACACGCTGGAACAGAACGGCGCAGGACCGCTCGCCGGAAAGCGCATCGCCCTCTTGACCAACGACGCCGCTCGCGACAGCGACGGCAAGCGCACAACCGACGCGCTATTCGCGATGCCCGGCGTTCAGCTGGTCCGGCTGCTGGCGCCGGAGCACGGTATCGCCGTCGACGGCAGCGGGAAAGAGCAGGACGCGCTCACCCGGACGCCGGTGGTCAACGTCTACCGCCGCGCGCCGGCGCTCGGCGATGTGGACATGGCCGTCGTCGATCTGCCGGACGTCGGCGTGCGCTTCTACACCTACGCGGCGAGCATGCTGCGACTGATGCGCGCGGCGGCGCGAGCCGGCAAGCCCGTCGTCGTTCTCGACCGCCCGGATCCCATCGGTGGTCGCGTTGCGGGTCCTCCGGCCGACCCCGGACCCTCCAGCCTGATCCGTCCCTTTCCCACGCCCATCCAGCACGGCATGACGCTCGGTGAGCTCGCACGGCTGTTCGCCGGCGAGCTCGACATCGGGGTGAAGCTCGCTGTGGTCGAGGCGACCGGTTGGCGGCGCACCGAGCGCTTTGCGCAGACGGGCCTCATGTGGTTTGCGCCGTCGCCGAACCTGCCCACGCCGGACGCAGCACTGCTCTATCCCGGCGTCGCACTGTTCGAGACGACGAACCTGTCGGTCGGTCGCGGCACGGCGAAACCGTTCGAGCTGCTCGGCGCGCCGTGGCTGGACGCGCAGCGTCTGGTGCAGCAGCTCGGGCGCCCACCAGGCGTGCTCGCCCAGCTCGCCGCGTTCGTCCCACGCGCCGCCCCGTACGCGGGCCAGCTCTGCCACGGCGTGCTCTTCAGCGTCGTCGACCCGGCGCGGGCGCGCCCCATCGCGCTCGCACTGCGCATCGCCGAGGCGCTGCGCTCCGTGCCGGATTGGGATCGCAGCGGCTTCGCGCTGTTGCTCGATAGCCGCCGCGCCCACGACGCGACGCTCGCGGGCGACCCGGTCCCGCGCATCGTCGCCGCCTGGCAGCCGGCGCTCGACGCTTTCAAGCGCGTGCGGAGCCGCTATCTGCTCTACCCGTGATACATATGTGCCAAAATGCGACATATATGTGGCATTTTGGCACATGTTCGCGGCTGCCAAGCTTGCGGCGCCCAGCCGCCATCCCTAGATCACGCCCAGCCCATCCATGCGCAGCACAGACAGTCCCGCGCCGCGTCAACGCCACGCGCTGGTGCTCCTCGGACGTCATCAGGTCGCCGCCATCGTCGCGACGGGGGTGGATTTCGCAGTGATGATCGCGGCGGTCAGCCTGGTCGGGCTGTCGCCGGTGATGGGCACGGTGATGGGCGCGGGCAGCGGAGCCGTGACGAACTTCGTTCTCGGCCGCAACTGGGCATTCGAGGCACGTCACTCGCCGCCGACGGGACAGGCCGTGCGCTACGCTTTGGTGTCGGCGACCAGCCTGGGGCTCAACGCCTCCGGCGAGTGGCTCTTCACGGCCGTGCTCGGCCTGAACTACGTGCTCGCGCGAGTGGTCGTCGCCGCCGCGGTCAGCGTGCTGTGGAATTTCCCGTTGCAGCGCTTCTTCGTCTTCGCTTCGAAGCGCCCGGCTTGACCCCTCGCGGCCACCGACCAATCCTTGGGGCGGTGGCGACGCAAAAGGGGGAGGTGTGAGCGGGCTGCGCGTCGGGATCGCGTTCGGATCGGCGGCCGGTGCGCGAGGCTCGAGCCAGCAGGCGCGCACGCGCGCGCGGCTGGATGCGTTCTGCCGGGCACTCTCTGGAGCGCTTTCGCGAGAGGTATCCGGAGCGGTGCTGGGCGACTACCCGGCGCTTCTCGGCCAGTTGTCGGACGGCCTCGTGACGCTAGCGTGGCTCCCGCCGGTCATAGCACTCCAGGCCGCCACCGCGCGGCGAGCCCTGCCGCTCGCGCTGCCGGTCCGCAGCGGTCGCGCGGTGTACCATGCGGCGTTGTTCGCACGGGAAGGCTCGCGCCTGCGCAGCGCCGCCGATCTCGACGGCGTCCGGGCAGCCTGGGTCGATCGCTTCAGCGCATCGGGGTATCTGCTGATCCGCGCCGCCCTGCGTTCCAGGGGGGTAAGCGTCGGCCGCGCGTTCTCGTCGGAGCGCTTCGAGGGGTCGCACGAGCGGGTGGTGGAAGAGGTTGCGATGGGCCGCGCCGATGTGGGCGCGACCTTCGTGCACTACAACCAGGCTGGGCTCATCGAGCGGGCCGGTTGGGGCAACGAGCATATGCAGGTTGTCACGAGCTTCGGGCCGATCCCATCCGACGTGATCGCCGCTTCATTCCACGTTCCGGCCCAGGACATCCAGCAACTGAAGCAGGTGCTGCTCGGCGGCGGGGATGCTGCTCTGGTGCGAGCGACCAACGAGCTGCTGGAAGCCGAAGGGCTCATCGGCACGAACCCCGACCACCTGGCTCCCCTCGCCTCGGTGCTGCGCTTCATGGACGAGTCGCCGCGCCACTCCATTCCGGACGTCGGCGGCTAGGCCACTCCGCGACTACTGCTCCGGGCCGATGATCGTGACATCCACGCGGGAGCGCGCGTTCTGGTAGTAGGAGGCGAGCGCCGCGGCAAGCCGTCGGCTCACGTACCAGCGGCTAAGCGCCGCGTCGATCTCGCTGAACGGCTTGTTCTTGAAGGGGGTCGGCACCGTGCGGTGGATGTTGCGGAGCTCGGCTTCGCTCGGCTTGAGCATCGGGGCAACCATGCGATCGAGGTAGATGCTGGCGCGGGCGCGGCGGCGCAGAATGCCCAGGATCTCGCGCTCCTCGATTCCCTCGGCGCGGGCCGCTGACTGGAGCGCCTGCGGGCCGCCGATACGCTCGAGCAGCATCAACCGCGCCGCCCGCGTCTGGCGCGTGAGCTCGGCGTCCGTGGGTTCCGGGTCGATGTGGGACGCGGCGAGCAACGTCTCGGTGATGTGGCGCTCCAGCGCCGCGCGGACGTGCCGGTCGCGGTACGGCCGCTTGTCACCCGGGATCCGGTCGGGATCGGCCAGCGCCTCGAGGCGTGCCTCGAACGCCAGGATGCGTTGCGAGATGAAACGCGGCGAGCGCACGCCGCCCGTCTCGGGCGCGGTGAACCGCACCACCACGCGATCGACAACCAACGGTTCGGCGTGCGCGGGACCGGCGAGGCCGAGCACCAGCCCCAGCGCAATCGCGAGCGAAGCCAGACCGCGGATGCTCAACGCGAGGATGCCGTCCGTTTGCGTGACGACGGAGTCGGCTCTTCCTCTCCGGAGTTTTCGCCGGATTCCTCGGCCTTCGCCGGCGCGGCGTCCTTGGAGAGCTCGCGTGATTCGCGATCGCCGCTGCCTTCGGCGTCGTGGCGATGAGCGTAGCTGCGCGCAGCACGCCGCGCCTTGACGAACTCCGCGAACGCCGTGACCTTTTCGAGATCGCGCGCACCCAGCGTCTCTGCGAGCTCCGCCAGCTGCTTGCGCAGGGTCTCCGCGCTGCGACCGCGACGGCCCGCGAGTGCTTCCTGCGAGATGGGCTGCGACTCCGCGCTGGGCGCCGGGGGCTCGGTGGGCCACACCGGTCGCGCCACGGGCACCATCGCATGCGCGTCAAGCCATGCCTCCATGAACACGCGCAGCCGCTCGCTGCGGAATGCGAACCAGCGCTCGCGCTCCGGACCGTAGGACATCAGCACGTCCTTGAAGCGGCGGAAGGCGCCCTTGCCGTCGATGGCGTGAGTGAGCCGCTGCTGCAGCTCCTCGTCGTCGACCATCGGGATGAAGCGCTCCATCCAGCGGTACTGCTCCCGCGAGCTCACCGGATCGATGCGCATGTAGTTCGGATCGGAAGCGATGCGAGCGTGCATCTCCGGGTCCGCGATACCATCAACCACCCTGAGCACCTCGCCCGTGCCTAGATGGAGATAACTGTGCACCTCGGGAGCGTTGTTCTCGAAGGCGTCCTCGAGCGCTTCCCAATCGACGGGCACTTCCCGCATCGTCTGCTTGCCCCCGGGGGCGCCGTTGTCCGCGTCAGCCATTGCCTACCTCTATCAAGAAGGGTTGGTCCGCCGGGGCCGGGTGTCAGCCCCGGGCCGCCTCTCCGCTGCGGGAACGACGCACTGCGTCATGCCAGCGCTCCAGATGAGCGGTGCGATCCCCATCGCTCATTCCGACACTGAAGCTTCTGTCGATCTTGATCATTTGTGCTGCTTCGCCGCCGCTCTTGAAGAGCCCGGCGCCCACTCCCGCCAACATCGCCGCGCCACGTGCGGTCGACTCCAGCTCGCTGGGGCGCTCGACCGTGACCCGGGAGATGTCGCTCTGGAACTCCATTAGAAGATCGTTCGCGGCAGCGCCGCCGTCAACCCGCATCCGGGCGATTGGCTGGCCCAGGTCATCGCTCATGGCCTGGAGCAGGTCATTGACCTGGAAGGCGATCGCTTCAAGGGTCGCCCGCGCCAGATGGGCGGTGGTCGTACCCCGCGTCAGGCCGCAGATGAGCCCGCGGGCATCTGGGTCCCAATAGGGCGCGCCCAGGCCGGCCAGCGCCGGTACGAAGACAACGCCGTCGCTGGATGAAACCTTCCGCGCCAGTTCCTCGATCTCGGCAGCGGAACGCACCAGTCCGAGCCCGTCGCGCAACCACTGGACCGCCGCGCCGGCGATGAAACAGCTTCCCTCGAGGGCGTAGACCACCTCGTCGCCGATCTGCCAGCCGAGCGTCGAAAGCAGCCCGAAGCGGCTCGGAACCGGTTCGCTTCCCGTGTTGACGAGAACGAAGGCGCCCGTTCCATACGTGCACTTCGCCTCGCCCTGGCGGAAGCACGCCTGCCCGAAAAGCGCCGCGTGCTGGTCGCCGGCCATCCCGGCTATCGGAATGCCGTCGGGCAGCTCCGGCACGGCCTGGGTGCGGGCGATGGCGCCAGCGGATGGGACGATGCGGGGAAGGATCGGCTGCGGGACGCCCAGGAGCTCGCACATACCCGGGTGCCACTCGCGCTTGCGCAGGTCCATCAGCAGCGTGCGCGACGCGTTGGTCACGTCGGTGAGGTGGGTCGCCGAATGCGCAGCTCCCCCGGATAGCTTCCAGACCAGGTACGAGTCGACCGTGCCGAACGCCAACTCTCCGCGCTCTGCCCGCTGGCGTGCACCGTCGACATTGTCGAGCATCCACCCGATCTTCGTCCCCGCGAAATACGGGTCGAGGACCAGGCCCGTGGCCTCGCGCACGGCCGCCTCGTGGCCCGCCTGCTTCAGCTTCTGGCAGCGGTCGGCCGTCCGGCGGTCCTGCCAGACGATCGCCCGGTGGATGGGAGCATCTGTCTTCCGGTCCCACAGGAGCGTCGTCTCGCGCTGGTTGGTGATGCCGACCGCGGCGACATCCGAGCCGCCTATCCCCGCCCGCTTCAGCGCCTCGCGCACCGAGCCGGCGACGCTGGCCCAGATCTCCTCCGGCTCGTGCTCCACCCACCCGGGTCGCGGAAAGTGCTGCGGAAACTCCTGGTTCGCCCTGCCCAGCGTGGCGCCGTCCGTCCCCATCACAAGGGCGGTGGAGCCCGTAGTTCCCTGATCGATAGCTAGAATATGCTTGCCCGCCACGGCTCCAGCCTACCAGATCCCGGCTGGCGCGGATCGTGGGCCGGCGGGGGCCGGGCCGGACATGGAAGGGCGAGCCTGGCCCGGGTTTTCGGGGTCGTTTGTCCCCCAGCGAGGTGTCGTGCTTGTCGCCGCGCTGCCACGACGGTAGCCTTCTTTTCCGCGATGCCGCGTCTCCTCCTCGCTACACCGGAAGGTCAGCAGGTCGTAGAGCTGCGGGCGCACAACTCGCTCGGCCGACATCCTTCCAATTCGATCCAGCTCCTCGACAAGATCGTGTCGAAGGAGCATTGCACGATCGAGCAGAGAGACGACGGATTCCACCTCAGGGATCTGGGCAGCCTCAACGGCACGTACATCAACGGTGAGCGCGTCGTCGGCGAACAGCGATTGCGCCACGGCGACGACATCGCGCTCGGGACCACCCGTGCACGGTTCGACGACGGAACGGGGCAACCGCTCGCACCCCCACCGTCCGTCGCGGCTGCTCCGGCGGGACCACCGGCATGGCAGGCCGGCCAAGCGCAGGCACCGCAGGCTCCGGTCAGCAGCGGCGCCGCCTCGGCCGCGGCGTCGCCACAGGGACAGTACGCAGAGCCCGCCGCGGTGGCGCGCCGTCCGCTCGGCGTGACGCTTGACGACGTGCCGGGCGACCAGATGCCGCCCGTCAACGCGACGCGCGTCGATGTGAACGACCAGGCGCGCGCCATCGGCACGCAGATCGCCGCCACGCAGAAGGGCTTTCTGCCGTACGAGCAGGTTGCGGGCAATCCGCAGCAGCTCCAGGCGGACTACGAGAGGCTGCGCCTCAGCCACGAGCTCAGCCGCGAGATCGCCCTCGAGCGCGACCTGCCCACGCTCCTGAACAAGATCCTGATGACGATCTTCAAGTTCGTGCGAGCGGACCGCGGCGTCATCTTCCTGATGGACAGCTCGGGCGAGCTCAGGCCCGGGGCCAGCCTGCGACGCGACGGCACGGACGCGCCGATCAGCGTGTCGTCCACGATCATGAATCACGTGATCAAGGAGCGCGCCACGGTCCTGACCCACGACGCCGCGATGGATTTCGCCGCGTCCAAGGGCAAGAGCATGATCCTGAACCGGATCAGCTCGGCCATTGTCGCCCCGCTGCTGCACAACGACGAGATCCTCGGCGTGCTGTGGCTCGACAGCGAGACACTCGCGCAGTTCCAGCCGAAGGACATGGAGATCGTGACGAGCATCGCGGCGCAGGCCGGCATGTTCATCGAGATCAACATCCTCGGTAAGAAGATCGAGAAGGAGATCATCAACCGCGAGCGTTTCAGCCGGCTGCTCTCGCCGAACGTGGCCGAGCGGGTGCTTTCGGGCGAGCTCGAGGTGAAGAAGGGCGGTCAGCTCGTCGAGGAGTGCACCGTCTTCAACTCCGATATCCGCGGCTTCACGCGCATGAGCGAGGGCGCGCGCCCGGAGGGCATCGTCGAGATGCTCAACGAGTACTTCGAGCAGATGGTGGAGACGCTGTTCAAGTACGAGGGCACTCTCGACAAGTTCATGGGCGACGGCATCATGGCGCTGTGGGGCGCGCCGGTGGCGCATCCGGACGACCCGCTGCGCTGCGTGAGCTGCGCGATCGAGCAGATGGAGGTGCTCGGCCGCTTCAATCGCAAGCGTATGGAGCTGAACATCCCGGCGCTGGCCGTCGGCATCGGCATCCACACCGGGCCACTCGTCGCCGGCTACATCGGCAGCTCGAAGGCACTCAGCTACACGGTCATCGGCGATACCGCGAACACCAGTGCGCGCCTGTGCGGCATCGCCGCCGCGGGACAGGTCCTGGTGAGCGAGACGACGCTCGGCCGGTTGCAGAACAAGTTCGACTACGAGGAGCTGCCGCCCGCGCAGCTCAAGGGCAAGGAAAAGCCGTTCCGCGTCTTCAACATCAAGGGCTGCCGCCCGAGCGCGCAGGTTCCCGCCGCCGTAGGCACTGGCTAAACCTGTTCGGGCAGCGCGCTGCGTCATCCCGCAGGCTCTCGACTAGTGAGCGGCTTCGCGGCAAGGTTGGCGCTCCCTATGGCCCACGTGTTGGCATTCGAGCGCCCGGTGGTCGAGCTGGTCTCGCGCGTACGCGAGCTGCGGCAGCTCGCCAACAAGGATCCGCACTTTGCCGTGGAGCTCAAGCGGCTGGAGGACAAGGCGGCCAAGCTGGCGCGGGAGGTCTTCGAGAATCTGTCGCCGATGCAGAAGGTGCAGCTGTCCCGGCACCCGAACCGGCCGTACACGCTCGACTACATCTCGAGGCTGTTCAGCGACTGGATCGAGCTGGGCGGCGACCGGCGATTCGCGGATGACGCGTCGCTGGTGGCCGGGCTCGCGCGCTATCACGGCCGCAGCGTGGTTGTGATCGGCCACCAGAAGGGGCGCAGCACGAAGGAAAACATGCGCCGCAACTTCGGGATGCCCAACCCGGAGGGCTACCGCAAGGCCATCCGCCTGTACGAGATGGCCGACCGCTTCCGGCTCCCCGTCATCACGTTCATCGACACGCCGGGCGCCTTCCCCGGCATCGAGGCGGAGGAACGCGGCCAGAGCGAAGCCATCGGCGCGTCGCTCGAAGTGATGGCGCGCCTGGGTGTGCCGATAGTGACCACCATCATCGGCGAGGGCGGCTCGGGCGGCGCGCTGGCGCTCGGCGTGGCGAACCGCGTGCTCGTGCTCGAGTTCAGCTACTACTCGGTGATCACGCCCGAGGGCTGTGCGGCCATCCTGTGGAAGAGTGCGGAGAAGGCCGGCGAGGCGGCCGCGCGCTTGAAGATCACCGCGCCTGACCTGCTCGAGCTTGGCGCGGTCGATGCGATTGTCGACGAGCCGCCCGGCGGCGCGCACCAGGACCACGACGAAGCCGCAAAGCTGCTCGACAGCGCGCTGTTCGAGGCACTGGTCTCGATGGACGGTCTTTCCCCGGACGAGCTCCGCGAGGACCGCTACCAGCGCTTCCGCCGGCTGGGGTCGTTCGTCGCCTGAGACCCCGAAAACCAGCCGCGAGTGTGCTATGCGCCCAGCAGGGGCGCGCTCTTTCTTCCATGGAGACGACGATGATTGAAGAAGCCATCGAAATCACGACTCCGGACGGCTCGAGCAAGGGCCACCTGTTCCGTCCCGACAGCGGCAGTCATCCGGGCGTGGTGTTCCTGACGGACATCTTCGGCATCCGCCAGTCGCAGAACGATATGGCGCGCCGGCTTGCGAACGAAGGCTACGCCGTTCTCGTGCCGAATATCTTCTACCGCGCCGGCGAGCCGCCCATGTTCCGCTTCAAGCCGCAGTTCGGCGAGGAGAAGACGATGAAGCGCTTCGGCGAGCTGACGGGCCCGCTCACGCCCGAAGCCATGGAGCGCGACGTCGCGACCTACGTGGACTTCCTCTCGAAGCGCGAAGGCGTCTCCGGCGGGCCCATGGGCGCGGTGGGCTTCTGTTTCTCCGGCAAGCTGGCGGTCTACACCGCGGCGATCCGCCCCGAGCGCATCGGCGCGGCGGCGTCGTTCCATGGCGGACATCTGGCCACCGACGACGACAAGAGCCCCCACCTGCTCCTGTCCCGCGTCAAGGGGCGGCTGTACTTCGGGCACGCAGTGGAGGATCGCAGCATGCCGAAGGAAGCGATCGAGACGCTCGACCAGGCGCTGGTCAAGTGGGGCGGGAAGTACGAGAGCGAGCTCTACGACGGCGCGCACCACGGCTGGACCGTTCCGGACAACGGCGCCTACGAAAAGGAGCCCGCCGAGCGCGCCTACAAGAAGCTGACCGAGGTATTCGCGGCGGCGCTCCGCTAGACGCGCCTAGTTGCAGCCCGCATGATCGCCAGGATAGCCGATCTGCGTTCGGCGAAGCAGGGGGCGCTGGGCGGCGCGAGCGTGGCGTATCCGCGACGTGGAGCGGCTGCCAGGACCCCCGCACCCGCGATGAGAGGAGTATGATGATGGGTCATGGCTTCGGTGGTTGGGTGGGCGAAGGTGCTCGTGCCTGCCGCGGTGATTTTCGCGGCGGCTTGCAGCGGGTCGAAGAAGAACGGCGGCGGCGCGGGCGGCACTGGCGGATCCGGCGGCGGCGGCGGGACGGGCAACACCGCGCCCGTGCAGCCGAAGTCGACGGACTACACGTACAAGCTGAAGGAGAGCACCAGCGCGCTGACGCTCTGGACCACACCGGCGACGCACAAAGTGCGGCCCTCCGAGCGGGCGCCCAGCGCCGTGAGCTCGGGGCTGAAGCTCGCCGCCGCGCGCGGCGAGTTCGAGCCCGCGCAGCTCGTAGTCGATCCCGCGGGCGGCAGCGTGAAGGTGTCGATCGCGAAGTTTTCCGATCTGCCCGCCGGGCAGCGCGTCACACTGGCCAGCGTCGGCTACGAGCAGGGCTGGCCGGAGCATCTGACTCCCCTCGCGTCCGGCGGCTCGGTCACGCTGAGCGGCAGCCAGCCGCAGCCGATCTGGCTCACCGTCTACGTTCCGTACGGAACGACAAAGGGCGACCACACGACGACGCTCACGCTCACTCCGGGCTCCGGGGCGGCCATCAGCGTCCCGGTCACGCTGCACGTGTTCGACTTCGACATGCCGAAGGACATCCACTTCGCGACGCAGCTCAACGTCGACGTGCAGAGCCTGATCCCGCCGGGCGGCACGACACAAGACGCGAAGAATCTCCTCTTCGAGCACCGCATGACGCCGAAGAGCGTCACCTGGCCGAGCGGGCTCGGCTACAACATCACCTGGGACAGCTCGGCGAACCCGAACCGCTGCAGCGCGTTCTACGACGAGCCCAACGACGGCGCAGAGTACTCGATCAAGGCGCTGGCGAAGAAGTACATCCTGGGCCAGGGCTGGAACGGCGTCGGCTTCCCGAACGCGATGCTGTTCCAGTTCGTGGACAACTCCACGCCCAGGCCGGCAACCTTCTGCGGGCAGAGCCTGGGCAGCGATCCGGGCGGCACGGCCGCGTACAACGCCGCGTGGTCGAAGTACCTCGCCGCGCTCGACCAGTACATCGTGGCGAACGGCTACGACAAGAAGGCGTACTACTACGTGCAGAACGAGCCGCAGAACGCGGCCGACTACAAGACCGCAGCGGAGCTCTGCCGGCTGACGAAGGCCGCGGCGCCGCACCTGCGCATCGCCATCAGCGAGGAGCCGAAGCCGGAGATCGCCGAAGACCCGGGCGGCGCGTGCGGCTACGACATCTGGATCGCCTACGTCCGCAATTACGAAGAGACCTACGCCTGGCAGCGGCAGAAGGACTACGGCGAGCAGGTCTGGTTCTACAGCCTGGACCAGGATCCGGATCCGTACTTCAACCCGACGCGCGTCGACACGCAGGGCATGCACGAGCGCATCATTCCGTGGGTAGCGTGGGGGCGGCGCATCCGCGGCTGGGCGTACTACGACGCGGGGCGCTTCTTCGATGGGCCGAATCCGACCATCCGCGCGGAGCTCCTGCGCGAGGGCTTCGAGGACTACGAGTACCTGTGGCTCGCCAACGGCGGAAAGTACCCGGTGGTGGGCCAGACGGGGCCGGCCGACGCAACGGCGAAGAGCGTGGCGTCGGGGCTGACGAGCTGGACCAAGGACGCCGACGCGTTGATGGCACTGCGCTACGAGCTGGGGCGCTACATCGAGGGCTCGCGCTCGACCCTGCCCGTGCTCGAGGCGAACAGCAACGTGCGCCCGCGCGCGGCCTATTACCTGAACTTCCAGGATCCGAAGGGCCAGCCGACGGCGAGCCCGCTCGTCGTAGGCGGCCACACGTACATGAAGATCGGCTGGGACGCGTACGACGACAAGTTGGGCTACGGCTGGAGCGGCCAGAACATCCACGATCCGTCCATCGCGCTCTACGGCTTCGACAACGTGTCGGGCTTCCCGGTCACGCAGAAGAGCTACATCTACGACGACTACGGCCGCGACAACCTGTTCGAGTTCGCCATCGCGAACGGGAAGTACAACGTCACGGTCGCCGTGGGCCGCCCCGCCAAGGGCTACCCGAACGACCCGCACAACCTGTCGGTCGAGGGCGTGAAGCTGATCGACGACGTGGTGACGACCGATGCCCAGCCCGTCATCGTCAAGAGCACCACGATCGATCTCACCGACGGCTCGCTGTCGTTCGTGGTCGGCGGCAAATCCGCCTCCACCGGCAACTGGGCCTATACGTTCCTCGATTCGATCGACATCGAGCCCGCGAACTGAGCGGCTCGGCGCTCACGCGACGAGCAGCCGCTCCAGCTCGAGCGTGCCGGGGTGCAGTGTCCACATCGCGCGTCCGCTTTCGACGAGCGAGACCTGCGATGGGCGGAGCGGCGGAAACGCCGGGCGGCCGACGAGCACGGCCCCGAGCGCGGAGATGCCCGGCTCGTGGCCCACGACTGCAACGGCGGCGCCGCGCGCGGCGAGCTCTCCCGCCGCGGCCTCGGGCGGCACCCCCGGGCTGAGCGCGGGTAGCGCGGTGACCACGTCGCCGAATCCGATGGCACGGGCCAGCAGCTCGGCTGTCTGCACGGCGCGCACCAGCGGGCTCGTGAGCAGCGCGTCGAAGTGGACGCCGTCGGCCGCGAGCTTGGCGCCCACGGCCAGGATCAGCTCGCGCCCCTCGTCGGAGAGGTAACGATGCGCGTCCACGAGCCCGGCGCGCTCCTGGACTGCGAGCGAATGGCGGACGAGGAACACCTTCACGCGGGCAGCGTTGGGGCGGCCTCCCGGCGCTGTCAACCGGACACTGGGCGGCCAATGCTTTCCGTGGGTTGACCTGTATCGCGCAGACTTTGCGCACGATGTGGGCGCCTTGACCACCCCCTGCGCCGTGGGTAGGTTCCGCGAGCCCGCGCGGAGGCTGCCGGCGGGCTCTGGCCGGCAGCTTGCATGGTTGCGCGGGGTCCCCAGCACAGGCGAGGAGCAGGTCATGGCAACGAAGATCGGAATCAATGGCTTCGGGCGTATCGGGCGCTGCATTCTGCGGGCGCTCCACGACAACAAGATCGACGACCTGGAAGTCGTGGCGATCAACGACATCACCGACACCAGGACGCTCGCCCACCTGCTCAAGTACGACTCGGTCCACCGCACCTTCAAGTCGGCATCCGTCGGTCACTCGGACAAGGGCCTGACCGTGGGCGGCAAGGACATCCCCGTCACCGCCATCAAGGACCCGAAGGAGCTGCCCTGGAAGAGCTACGGCGTGGACGTCGTGCTCGAATGCACGGGCCTGTTCACCGACAAGACCAAGTCGATCGGCCACATCGAAGCCGGCGCGAAGAAAGTGCTCATCAGCGCCCCCGCCAAGAACCACGATCTGACCGTGGTGATGGGCGTAAACAGCGATCAGTACGACGGCTCGCAACAGGTGCTGTCGAACGGCTCGTGCACGACCAACTGCCTGGCGCCCGTCGCGAAGGTACTGCTCGACAACTTCGGCATCGAGCACGGCCTGATGACGACGATCCACTCGTACACCAACGACCAGAATCTGCTGGATCTGCCGCACAAGAAGGGCGACCTCAGGCGCGCACGCGCCGCGGCGCTGAGCATGATCCCGACCAGCACCGGCGCCGCCAAGGCGGTCGCGCAGGTGATCCCCCAGCTGGAAGGCAAGTTCGACGGCCTCGCCATCCGTGTGCCCACTCCCGACGTGTCGCTGGTGGACCTCACCGTGACGACCGAGAAGCCCATCAGCGTCGCGTCCATCAACGCCGCGATGAAGAAGGCCGCCGAGAGCGGCCCGATGAAGGGCTTCCTCTACTACACGGACGAAGAGCTGGTCTCGAGCGACCTCATCGGCCATCCGGGCTCGAGCATCTTCGACGCCACCATGACCAAGCAGATGGGTGAGCGCTTCGCGAAGGTGTTCTCGTGGTACGACAACGAGTGGGGCTTCTCGATGCGCATGATCGACCTCTGCCGCCTCGTTGCGAAGAAGCTCTAGACCGACGGGGGGAGACATGGTCACGACACTCGCGGGCATCCGCTGCATCGACGAGCTCGAGCTCGACAGCCGCCGCCTCTTCCTGCGCGTGGATTTCAACGTCCCGCTCGACAAGAAGACGCAGACCATCACCGACGACGAACGCATCGTCGCCGCACTACCGACCATCCGCCACGCGGTGGAAGCCGGCGCGCGCGTGATCCTCGCCTCCCATCTCGGCCGCCCCAAGGGAAAGGCCGTGCCGGAGCTCGGGCTTGAGCCGGTCGGCGCGCGGCTTTCCGAGCTGACGGGCTGGGACGTGCTCCTACCCGACGACTGCGTCGGCGACGCGGCAAAGAAGGTCGTCAGCGACATGCGCCAGGGGCAGGTCGTGCTGCTGGAAAATCTCCGGTTCCACGCCGAGGAAGAGAAGAACGACGAGAGCTTCGCGCGCGAGCTGGCGACGCTGGCAGACGTGTACGTCGACGACGCCTTCGGCGCCGCCCATCGCGCCCACGCCTCGGTCGAGGCGCTGCCCCGGCTGATGCGCGAGCGCGCCATGGGCTTCCTCATCCGCGACGAAATCACCGCGCTGGGCCGCATCACGGGCACGCCGGAGCGGCCGTTCGTGGCCGTGCTGGGCGGCGCCAAGGTAACGGACAAGATCGGCGTGATCGAAGCGCTGCTCGGCAAGTGCGACGCGCTGTGCATCGGCGGCGCGATGGCCAACACGCTGCTCGCGGCGCGAGGCGCCGACATGAAGGCGTCGAAGATCGAGCAGGATCAGCTCGCCCTCGGCCGCACGCTGCTCGACAAGGCGCGCGAGCGCGGCGTGGACGTGCTGCTTCCGACCGACGTCGTGGCGGCTTCCGGCCTGGACGCGACCGAGGGCCGGACGGTGAAGATCGGCGAGATGCCCGACGGGCAAATGGCGCTCGACATCGGGCCGGACACCGTGGACGCGTTCAAGCAGCGCATCATGAAAGCCAGAACCGTGTTCTGGAACGGACCGATGGGCCTGTTCGAGAGCCAGGCGTTCGCGGACGGCACCGCCGGCGTGGCCCGCGCCCTGACCGAGTCGCGGGCGTACACGGTAGTGGGCGGCGGCGACAGCGCAGCGGCCGTGCGCGGGCTCGGCACGGACGTGGCCTCGCGCATCGGCTTCATCTCGACCGGCGGGGGCGCGGCGCTGGAGCTGCTTGAAGGCAAGAAGCTGCCGGGCATCGAAGCGTTGCGGGCGCCCGGCTCGACCGACTGACAAGGAGAGGCCCGATGGCACCGCGCCGACAGCCGCTGATCGCAGGCAACTGGAAGATGCACCACGGCGGCGGTTCCGGCTGCACGCTGGCGCGCGGGATCGTCACCGGCTGCGGTGACCTCGCAGCTGTGGACGTGGTCGTAGCGCCGCCCTTCACGGCGCTCGCCGCCGTTGCGCACGAGGTGCAGGGCAGCCGCGTTAGCGTGGCCGCGCAGAACGTCCACCCCGAGCCGAAGGGCGCCTACACCGGCGAGATCAGCCCGGGGATGCTGCTGGAGTCGGGCTGCAGCTGGGTGATCGTGGGCCACAGCGAGCGGCGCCAGCTGTTCGGCGAGGGTGACGATTTCGTCCAGCAGAAGGTGCAGGCCGCCATCGAGGCGGGCCTCAGGCCGATCGCCTGCGTGGGCGAGACGCTGGAGGAGCGCGAGGCGGGCCGCACGCTCGACGTGGTGTTCCGGCAGCTCGACGCTTTCCTCAATCATTTCGCTGACAAGCCCGGATTCGGTGTGCTGGCCTACGAGCCCGTCTGGGCCATCGGCACCGGCAAAGTGGCCACCGCTGCGCAGGCCCAGGAGGTGCACGCCGAGCTCAGGGGCCGGCTCGCCAAGCACTCGCCGGAGCTGGCGCACGGCACGCGCATCCTGTATGGAGGCAGCGTCAAACCGGACAACGCGGCCGGCCTGCTCGGCTGCCCGGACATCGACGGCGCCCTCGTGGGAGGCGCGTCGCTCGATGCGGCGTCTTTCGCGAAAATCGTCGAAGCGGCGCCGTCGCAGGTCTGAAGAGAAGTCGTCCCCATGCTCGAGCTCCTCCACACTCCCCTCACCGTCCTGCACATTGCTGCCTGCCTGTTCCTGATGCTGGTCGTGCTGCTCCAGCCGGGCCAGAGCGGCGGGCTCGGTGCGTTGACGGGGCAGGGCGCGACGCAGGTATTCGGCGGAAGGGGCGCGGGCACATTCCTGTCGAAGACGACGTGGGTCACCGCGACGATCTTCTTCGTCACAAGCATCGTGCTGGCCTACGCCTCGTCGTCCAGCGACACGTCGCTTCAGCAGCGCGCCAAGTCGGCGCAGCACCGGGATGTAATCCCGGTCAAGAAGCCGGCACCGGCGAAGAAGTAGCCGCCAGGCGGCGCGGGAGCGATGTCGTCCGGCAGCGGGGTCATCGCCGAGGCGACGGCCCCGGACGTGTCCGCGAGGATGGCGGCGCGCCGGGACGCGCTGCTCGTCGCGGGCACGAAGCTGGTGGTGTCGCTGGCTGTGCTGTGGAGCGGCTTCCGCGCGGTGAGCGACGATGACTTCGCGCGCGTGGTGATCGCGCAGCGCTTCGCCGAAGTACCGACGCTGGATCCCAGCGGCACGAGCTGGCTGCCACTGCCCTTCTGGCTCAACGGCGGCCTGATGAAGCTTTTCGGCAGCTCCATCGACGTGGCCCGCACGACGGCCTTCGTGCTCGGAGTCGCTGCGGCCGTCGTGGTGCACGTCGCCGCGCGCTGGCTCGGCGCTTCGCGGCGCGGCGCGCTGCTTGGAGCGCTGCTAGCGTGCGTTTTCCCCTACGCGGCGTGGCTCGGCGTGGCGACCATTCCCGACTATCCGACCGCCGCATTGATCCTGCTCGGCGTGGCCGGGGCGGCGGCGACCGGACAGCGGCGCGTGATCGCGGCGTTCGCGCTCGCCGCGGCCTGCCTGTCGCGCTACGAGGCGTGGCCCGTCGCGGCGGCGTTCGCGCTCTTTGCCGCGTGGGACGCGTTCCGACGCCGCTCGTGGCTCTGCGCCGCGAGCGCGCTCATCGCCGCGGCCGGTCCACTCGGTTGGATGCTGCACGGCATCCTGGCACACGGCGACGCGCTGTTCTTCGTCAAGCGGGTTGCGGCGTATCGCCGCGCTGTGGGCGCAGCGCCGGCGTCCGTGCTCGTGCGACTGACGGCTTTTCCGCTCAGGGTGCTGCGCTGCGAGCCGGAGCTCGCGGCGGTCGCACTGACAACCCTGGGCACCGCGGCGCGCCTGCATCTCCGGGCGGATCTCCGGCGCTATCGCCGCGCCGGAGTCCTGCTGCTGGCGCTGCTCGCATTCCTGGTGGTGGGCGACCTTCGCGACGGCGCCCCAACGCACCACGCCGAGCGCGCAGTGCTGGCGATCTGGCTCGCGGCTGCGGTGCTCGTCGGCGATCTCGGAACCGAGGTCTGGGCGGCGCTCGGCCAGCGCGCGCGCAAGCTGCTCGCTCTTGGGCTGGCCGGCGGCGTAGCACTGGGCGCGGGGATCGTGCGGCCCTGGTTCGCCCGGCGCGACGCGTTCATCGACCGCGAGCCCGAGATCGAGGTCGGCGACAAGACGCGGCATCTGGTGCTGCCGGACGGCGGTCGCGTAATGATCGACACACCTGACTTCGGCTTCTACGCGATCATGGCCGGACTGGGTCGACCGTCACAGGCTGTACCGCTCGACGATCACGACCCGCGCCATTCCCGCCCTCCGGACGCGTTCGCTTCCGTCGCCACGCTGCGAGCGCGCGCCCACGCGCTGCACGCGCGCTACCTGATAGCGACGGCCGAGCACGTGCTCACGGCCCAGGCTGCCGGCGAGATCCTCGCCGGCAGCAAGCGCTATCTGCTGGTCAAGCTCGCGCCGTAATCCCTAGAAGCAGGCCAGCAGCTCGACATCGATCCAGGGGCTGAACTGCGCCTTCACCCAACCCCCGGTGGCGCCCTGGAAGTACAGGATGTCCTGACCGCCGGCCTTTCCGTCGCCCCACACCTGGTAGGCGTACTCGTTCGAGGTCGTGGAGATGAGGAAGTACATCGCGGTGCCCTTCTTGACCGTCGGTGTATTCGGGAATTTGAAGAGGATCTTCGCCCGCGCTTTGGTGGGTACCGCGTCGCCCTTGACGGAGGCCTTGTCCAGCAGCGTCGACTTGCCGCCGGGCGTCCCGACGTAGGCGGTCACCGAGAGGGTGCCGAGGGTCGTGCCCTTCGGGTTGTAGGCGGACAGCATCACGAAGGTGACCGAGACCAGGTTCCCGTCCCGCCCCGGCACGTAGGTCACGGCTTGCGGTGCGATCGGCGTGATCGCGTTGCCGTAGCCGTTGGTGATCACCGTGTACAGCAGATCCGCAGCGGTCGTCCGGTCATCCGGCGTCTTGCACGTCGTCTTGCCGGGCGAGGCGGAGCACACGTAGCTGGACGTACCGCAGATGCCGCACGCCGTGCCGACCAGCGGCGTCCCCTCCACGCAGATCATCGAGGTGCCGCTGCACTGGTAGGTGCCGCAGCTCCCGCAGGCGTCGCCCACGTTGCCCGGCAGCGAGCCGCAGCCGCCACACGCATTCGTGTCGTTCGGTTTCTGGCAGGCCGTCGTGTCCTTGCCGGTGCAGGCGTACGTGCTCGTCTTGCAGGTGCCGCAGATTGTGCCCGGCGGGTTCGACAGCGCTGTACACCCGCCACACGCATTCGTGTCGTTCGGCTTCTGGCAGGCCGTCGTGTCCTTGCCGGTGCAGGCGTACGTGCTCGTCCCGCAGGTGCCGCACGTCTTGCCCGGCGGATTCGTCAGTGCCGTGCAGCCGCCGCAGGCGTTCGTGTCGTTCGGCTTCTGGCAGGCCGTCGTGTCCTTGCCGGTGCAGGCGTACGTGCTCGTGCCGCACGTGCCACACGTCTTGCCCGGCGGGTTCGACAGCGCCGTACACCCGCCGCACGCATTCGTGTCGTTCGGGTTCTGGCACTGCGTAGCATTCTGGCCGTTGCACACGTAGCTGCTCGTGCCGCACGTGCCGCACGTCTTGCCCGGCGGGTTCGACAGCGCCGTACACCCGCCGCACGCATTCGTGTCGTTCGGGTTCTGGCAGGTGGTCGACAGCTTGTCGCTCGAGCATACATACTGCGACGTGCTGCACGTGCCGCAGGTGGTACCCGGCGCCGGCGTGGTGACGGGATCGTTGCACTTCGTGCTCTCGGTCGTAGCGCACACGTACTGTCCGGAACCGCACACGCCGCAGGCCTTGCCCGGCGGGTTCGTCAGGGTGGTGCAGCCGTTGCAGCCGTTGGTCGGAGTCGCGCCGTTGCACTTGAGCGCGTCGGTGCCGTTGCACGCGAGCGTGCCGCCGCAGGTGCCGCAGCTGTCGCCGGGCTTGCCGCCGAGCGTGGTGCAACCGCCACAGGCGTTCGTGCCAGGGTCGTTGCAGACCAGGCTCTTGCCGTCGCTCGAGCACTCGAGCTGGCCACAGGTCTTGCACGCATCGCCGGGTTTGCCGCCGAGCGTCGTGCAGGTGCCGCAGGCGTTGGGGCCGGGATCGTTGCAGACGAGCTTCGTGCCGTCAGTCGAGCATTCGAGCTGGCCGCACTGTCCGCACGGATCGCCGAGGGCGCCGGCGAGGATCGTGCAAACGCCGCACTGGTTCAGGCCGGGGTCGTTGCACTCGAGCTTGGTGCCGTCGGTCGAGCATTTCATGAGCCCGCACTGACCGCAGAGATCGCCGGGCAGGCCGCCGAGCTGCGTGCACGTGCCGCAGGCGTTGAGCGTGCAGGCATCCGCGCCGGAGTCGGTCGGCGCGTCCACACCGGCGTCGCTCGGCGCATCCGCCGGCGCGTCGACCTCGACGTCGGGCGCCGCGTCCGGAAGGCTCGCGTCCGCATCTGCAGCGGCATCCGGCGCGCCGTCGGTGGAAGCCTCCACGCTGGTCTCGGGTCCGGTGCCATCTGGCAGGAACGACCCGTCGCCACTGGGGGGATTACCCCCGTCGGGGTGCTTGTTCGGCTGCGGCGAACCGCAGGCGGACAGCAGGACAGGAAGCAGGAGGGCTAGGCAAAGCGTACGGATGCGGATCATCGAACCTCCCGGAACGAAGCGAGCCGTTTTCGATTGTCGGCCCAGCCCGGCCGCCAGGACAAGGCTTGATGCCAGCGAAGCCGAAACGGGTCGGAGCCCGACCTACATGAGAAGCCGGCCGGCCGGTTTGCCGATCAGCAGCTGTCATGCATAATCGGGGACATGCGCCGGTCGCTTCTCGTCCTGTTGATCGTGGCTCCGCTGCTGCTCGCCCCACGCAGCGCGCGTGCGGCCGGACACAAGCTCCGTATTGCGACCATGGCGCCCAGCAGCTCGTCGTGGGGCAAGCTGTTCAGGGTCTGGCAGCGCGCAGTGGACAAGAAGACGCACGGCCGACTGCAGCTCACCGTCTACTACAACGGCGTCCAGGGCGGCGACGACACCATGGTCGGCAAGATGAGAAGCGGGCAGCTCGACGGCGCCGCGCTCACCTCGGTCGGACTGTCGCGCATCTATCGCGACGTGATGGTGCTGCAGCTGCCCGGCGTCGTCGATTCGTGGGCGGAGCTCGACAAGGTGCGCGCCGGGCTCGGCCCCGATCTCGAGAAGGGTTTCGAGAAGAAGGGGTTCCATCTGCTCGGCTGGGGCGATCTCGGGCTGGTGCGGCAGATGACGCGGGGTTTCGCCGTGCACGGTCCGGATACTCTGCGAGGCCACCACCCGGTGATGTGGCGGAACGAGCCGATGGCGCCGCTGGTCTACTCGAGCATCGGACAGGTGATGCCGGTGGCGCTCGGCCCCCTGGACGTGCTGCCGGCACTGCGCTCGCACCAGGTCGACGTGGTCAACGCGCCCTCGCTAGCGGCCGAGCAGCTGCAGTGGACGCCCTATCTCGATCATATCGCCGGCACGCCCAGCGTGTGCGCGATCGGCGGCACGGTGATTCGCCAGAAGGCGCTCGACGACCTGCCTGGCGATCTCCGGAAGATCTTCTTCGAGCTGGAGACGCGCCTGCAGCAGCTCAGCGCGCATCGAGTTCGCAAGCTGGATGCCGCCTCGTACCAGCGCCTCGCGCACCGCATGCAGGTGGTCACCGCCACCACCCAGGACCGAGCCGCCTGGCGCAAGGTGCTGGTGCGCGCGGTCAAGCGCCTGGCCCAGGGGACGTACGACCCGGGCCTGATCAAGCGGGTGCTGCAGATCACCGGCAAGCACTGAGGCCCTGGGCCCCCGGGTCCGCAGCAATTTCGCCCGGCCCGCGCCGCCCCGACTAGACTCCGCGCGTGATCGGGAAGCTCGGCCGCCGCGCCATCGACCTCGTGGTCGTGCTGTTCGCGCTGCTCGGCTTCGCGTTCGTCCCGCTCGGGAAGCACACCGCGCTGGAGCACGTGGTGGCGATCTTCTCCACCGGACCCGCGCACGAAGCAGGCCGCGAGCTGGTCGAGGCAACCGAGCGGTTGAAGAGACGGCTGGTAGGCGGGCTCGAGCACGACACCGTGCCCTCCGCCGAACCGCCGAACGCTGCCGCCGTGCCGCGCCACGTGGGAGCGCGCCATCGGAGAGCTGCTCTGCACGTCGACGCGGGCGCCCCTGACGCCAGCGTGAAGTGGCCGTAGGCGCGAGCGGCTAGGGCAAAGCCGTGCGGTGCACGACAACGGGACTTCCGAGGGGACCGTTGGGCGGCTGGTCGGTGACGACGAAGGTCGTGGTGGCGTCGGGCGTCACCGAAGTCGTGAAGGTGCAGGTCGACTTCATCGCGGCGAAGGGCGTGAGCACATTCAGGCCGACCGCGTCCGTCGGCGCGCGATTGTAGAGCTGGCTGCCCGTCACGTCCGTCTCGGTGCTCACCGGCAGCAGGTTCGAGTTGGTCAGGAAGGCCGGCATCTCCCCCACTCCGTCGCCACCGCTCAGCACCACGATCACGCCGCCCGCTCTGGCGTACGAATCCAGCGTACTCATCCACGAGCTACCGATGGATCCGAGAGTCCCGGCCGGCGCGTTCGGCTGGTCGTAGACGAGGAACACGTCGTAGTCGAGCACGCTGAGCTGCGCCGTCACGCCCGCTGCGGTGCTGACGGACGTGATGTTGTAGGTGCGGCCGCGCGCCGTGGCAGCCCAGCCGATCGTCTGGTCGGCCCGCTGCCGCGCGTTGTTCTGCACGTACTGGTCGTAGGCCAGGATGCGCACCGGGTTGGCGAAGGGCAGGAACACCGCGTTGCCGAGCAGCACCGTCTGGGACGAGGTCTGGAAGTTCTGCTGGTAGTTGATGCAGGCAGTGACGATATGCCCGGCCTTTGCGCCGACGCATTTGCCGCCCTGGCAGAGCCCCGTGGGGCACACCTTGTTGCAGGATCCGCAGTGCTTTGGGTCGCTGTTCAGGTCGACGCACTGGTTTTTGCACTGGACCAGCGGCGCCGTGCACAGCGGCACACAAGCGTAGCCGCCGTCCGACGGCGAGCAGATCGACGTGCTGCCCGTGCACTGCGTGTTGCAGTCGCCGCACTGGCTGGGCGTGTCGAAAGGCGGAGTGCAGTTGCCGCCGTCGCCGCCGTCCGGGTTGCCGCCGTCGCCGGCTTCGGGGTTGCCGCCGTCGCCGCCGTCCGGGTGGGGCTCGGCGCCGTCGTTCGCGTCGGCGTCCGCATCGCCGCTGTCGGTGGGCGCGGCGTCGGCATCGCTGCCGCCGTCCACGCTACCGCCGCAACTGCCCGAGATGCACTGCACGCCGGCGGCGCAGGCGTTCCCACACGTACCGCAGTTGTCGGGGTCGGTCTGCAGATCGACGCAGCGGCCACCGCAGACCGTGTACCCCTCGCGGCACTTTCCGCCGACCACGCCCGTCTCGGTGCACGCCAGCGGCACGAACAACGCCAGCGAAATGGCGAGCAACAGAAGCCGGGTGGCGTGCGTCACTTCTTGCCTCCCTCCGCGCCTGACTTGTCGGGAGCCGGTGCGCTCTGTGGTTTCGGCGCGGACTCTGCGGGCTTCGGCGTAGAGCCAGCGGGCTTCGCCCCCGGCTTCTCGGGCTTGGCGCTCGTGTGGGTGACCTGCTTCACCTCGCGCGTCACCTTGAACTCCACGCGCCGGTTCAGATACCAGGCGTGCTCGCTCTTCTTGTCCACCAGCGGGCGGCTGGAGCCGAAACCCTGGGAGCTCAGCCGGCTGGCCTTGATGCCGTGCTTGACCAGGTAATCGAGCACGGCCTTGGCGCGGTTGGCGCTAAGCTTCTTGTTGAACCACTCCGGCCCGCGCTCGTCCGCGTGGCCCTGCACGTCGATGTGCACGTACTCCGGGTGATCGGCGAGCAGCTTGGTCAGGTGGTCGAGGAGCGGGTAGCTCACACTTCTAATGATCGCGGAATTGACGCGGAAGTGCACGCGATCATCCAGGACGATCTTGTCGCCGACGACGCGCACCTGCTCCTCGTCGGGGCAACCGTCCTGATCGGCGTAGCCGTTCTTGGTTTCCGGCTCGTTCGGACAGAGGTCTTCCTTGTCGGGGATGCCGTCCTTGTCGTTGTCCGGGTCCGGGCAGCCGTCCTCGTCCTGGAAGCCATCGTAGTCCTCCGGCTCGTTGGGGCACTTGTCGGCCTTGTCGGGGATGCCGTCCTTGTCGTTGTCCGGGTCCGGGCAGCCGTCCTGGTCCTCGAAACCATCCTTGTCCTCGGGAACGTTGGGGCAATGGTCGACCTTGTCGGGGATGCCGTCCTTGTCGTTGTCCGGATCCGGGCAGCCGTCCTGGTCCTGGAAGCCGTCCTTGTCCTCCGGATCGTCGGGGCACTTGTCGACGTTGTCCTTGATGCCATCGTGGTCGCGATCGCCGATCTCGTGCCTGGCCGTGTCCCACATCACATGCACGCCCAGAATCGCGATGTTCGCGTCGTCGGAGCGCAGCGCGCTGTCGGGCTGGAACACGTGCAGGTAGCCGAGCATCGGCCCGACACCGAGCCTGCCGCGCTCATACAGGAAGTCGTAGCCGACCTGCGCATCGAGCATGCCGCGCGCCAGGCCGCCCGTCGCCGCGATGCCGCCGGCGCCCGCTGCCCAGACTCCCGCCGCGCTCACCGGATGGCCGTACTCGTAGCTCCTGGCGAACGGCCGCACACGAAGGCCCAGGCCGCCGGTGTAGGCGGTCGCCGAACCGCCGCGGGCCAGCGTGGGATCCTTCGGCGCGCTGCCCTGCGAAAGCCACATCGCCGAGAGCTCGAGCTGTGCGCCGATCTCGCGCGTCAGCGGCAGCTCCACGGCGCCCAGCGCCGTGCCGCCGAAACCCAGCTCGTCCTTCTGGTGCCCCGTGAAGGCGTGCGCGAGGCCAAGACCACCGTGAAGCTTCAGGG
Source organism: uncultured delta proteobacterium (assembly GCA_963826085.1). Taxonomy (GTDB): domain Bacteria; phylum Myxococcota_A; class Polyangia; order Polyangiales; family Polyangiaceae; genus CAWDXG01. Next base: position 1,327,634 of record CAWGVN010000004.1, read on the forward strand.
GTTCCGCGACCGCAGAGGTCGCGATGGTCGCGACCAGGCCGGCCGCGACAACAAGGGGAAGGAGCGCGCGCATGGGTTCGCCGAAGCTGTCCCTGATCGGGACGGCCGGACCCCGGGAGAAGTTAAGGCCTCGGGATCAGTTTCGATTCTCGCATGCAGCGCTCTCCCGAGAAAATAAGCCGCAATCGAGCGGCCAGGCCCCATTTCGGCGGCGGGTCCCGGAGCCGTTCACGATGCGCGGGGGGGCGCCTCGGCGGGAAACACCGCCGGGCCGTGGCCCACGCGCATGATGAAGAACTGGTTCTTCGTGGCGCCGGTGTTGATCTCGCGGTGGACGAGGCCGGGCGGCAGAACGGCCATGGATCCGTCGGCGCGCAGGTGCAGCCGCTCGCTTCCGAACTCCACGACGCACTCGCCCTGCAAGAGCAGGGCGTAGGTCGTGTGCTCGCCGTGGTGGTGCCAGGGCGAGGCGCTGCCCGGATCGGTGGAGACAAAACCCGTCCAGACGTGGCCGTCATCGAAGCAGGCCTCGCGGTGAAAGCCGGCGCCGGGCGGAGAAGGCAGAGCGACGCGCTCGCTTGGCTTGATGACGGTAACGGCGTCGGTCGCGATGGCGGGCAGAGCGGGTGCCTCGGGGGAGGGTGCGGCGGGAGCGGTGGCGGGTGCCGCGGTGTTCGTGTCGGTCATCCTGTTCTCCTTCGTGGCCGGTGTTGTTGCAGCCACGACAAGAACCTGACCCCTTCCCATCAAGCGCCCGTCAAAGGGGCGTCAATGACGCGAGAAAAGGTCGTTATCGGTCACTTTGGCGGTCAGCCCAGCCCGGCACGCTCCATCAACCCGCGCAGCCCAGCCGAGACCGCTGGGTCGCGATAGATGAACGTCACGGCAAAGCGGTCGAGCGAAAAACCAGGCTCCTCGGCGTAGATCTCGTCCCGCACGCGCGCCGCCGCTTCGTCGTCGCGGAGCGCGGCGTAGCAGGCCGCGAGGTAGCAGCGGTAGCGGTTCTGCGTCGGCGTCGCCGTGCGCAGGACCTCGACAGCTTCGTCGTAGCGCTGCTGCAGCATCAGCACGCGCCCGAGGTTGAACTGGTAGAAGCTCGGGTGAAACGGGTTGCTGCGGATGGCCATGCGCGCGAAGCGCTCGGCCTCCGTCTGGTCGCCGAGAAAGCACAGAAGCGCCGCCATCTGCGACTGGATACGGTCGTCGTTGGGGTTGAGCGCGTAGGCGCGGCGCAGGTAATGTTCGGCCTCGTCGTAGCGACGGCGAAACAGGTGGAGCTCGCCGATCAGGCGCACGCACTCCGTCTCCTCGTCGTCGATCGACTCGATCTCCTTCAGCTTCTTGAAGGCGTCGTCGAGGAGCGCCATGTAGCGCTTGGAGTTCATGCGCTCCGCCCGCCCCTGCTCGAAGTTCTTCGCGCGAGCGATGGCGCAGCTGAGCCAGCCCCGGGCAAGCGGGTAGTCCGGCTTCTTCTTCAGCGCTTCCTCGAAAAACGCCACAGCCTTTTCCGAGTCTTCCGGCGTGTAGCGGTGGTGGTGGTAGCGGCCGCGGAGCACGCACTCGTAGGCATCCAGATCGTCCGTCGCCTTGCGGCGGGCGCGGGCGAGCGCGGCAGCCTCGACGCGACCGGCGACCGTCGCGACCACGCGCTGCACCAGCTCGTCCTGGAAGTCGAAGACATCGCTCAGCACGCCGTCGCTCTGCTGTGACCAGAGCTGGGCGCCCTGCTCGGCTTCGACGAGCTGGGTGGTCACGCGCACGCGCTTGCCGGACAGCTGCACGCTGCCCTGCAGGATGTGGTGCACGCCGAGCTGACGGCCGATCTCCCGGGGCGTCAGGCCCCGATCGCGCAGGGCGAATGTGGCAGAGCGCGACATCACACACAGCGACGAGAACTGCGACAGCGCGGTGGTGATGTCCTCGGTGAAGCCGTCGCAGAGGTAGTCGCGCGCCGGGTCGGCACTGAGGTTTTCGAAGGGCATCACCGCGATCGACGGCTTGTCCGGCAGTGGCAGCGTGGGAGCGCGCGGAGCGCGTGGCGCTTCAGCGACCCTTGCGACGTTGGCGGCGCCGGCAGCCGCGCGGAGCTTGTCGTACAGCGCGACCGTTTCGGGCGCCGGCGCTGCGTCCAGGTGACGCCGGAGCGCGTCCTCGCAAGCCTGGTACTGGGCGACCGCCTCGCTGCGCCGTCCAAGCCTCGCGTACACTTCCATCAGACCACGGTGCGCCTCCTCGCAGGCCGGGCTGAGCTTGAGCAGACGCCACCAGGTCTCGATGAGCGCCTCATCCTCGCCGGCGCGGGCCTGCTGCGACGCGCAACGCAGCAGCAGACGCTGGCCGGCGTCCTGCAGGCGCACCCGCGCATCGCGAAGGAAATCGTCCGCCGGGTCCTCGCCGAACGTCAGGCCCGAGAGGAGCGGGCCACGTACGTATTGCGAAGGGGCGCAGGCGGGAGCGTCCTCGAGCAGCGACAACCCGCCCAGCACCTCGTCCACGTCGATGTGCACCCGCGTCAGGTCGAACCCGACATCGGCGCCATCGGTGACGAGCACCCCTTCGCCGAGCGCCTTGCGCAGCGACGACAGACACTGGCGGAGGCTCTGTCGCGCCTGCGCGTCTCCGCTCCCCGACCAGAACAGCGACGCGAGCTCCTGGCGGGGCGCGCGCTTGCCGTGCGCCAGCGCCAGATACGCGAGCACTCCGCGCTGCTTGGCAGCCTGCACTGCGATCTGCTCGCCGTCGGGCCCCACGCACTCGAACGGTCCGAGCAAGCGCAGGGATATGCGCGCCGCTTGCACCACGGCCGAACCCTAGCAGAATGGGCGCCACGCCGACCTGCTGTGGCGCGCCATCCGCTCGGCAGCGAGGAGCGTTGGCACCTGGGAGAGCTATCTGCGTCGGGACCCGTTCTCGTGCATCGCGGGACGCGCGGGTCTGTGCGCGGGCGGCGCCGACCGCCGGATCTCGCCGGGCCGGACCCCACGAGCCGGCCGGTGCGGAACCTCGTCGGCACGGATCCGGTGGCCGCCCGAGCGAGCGCGCCTGGCATATGCATCCGGGTCGTGGATCGCGCGTAGACGCGGAGGCGCGCGGTGCCCCCGATGCCAGTCACCGTGGTCGTTGTCCGACCAGACCCAGACCCCGCCGTCGTACCACCAGTAGACCCCGTTCACGAAGTACACGGACGGCCCGACATCCGCCACGACGTAGACACCTGGCTCCACGTAGACGAGGTCCGGATACGCCGGCGGCGGCGATTCCTCCACGCAACCGCTCACGGTCGCTGCCAAGGCCAGCACCACACACAGCACCAACCGCTTCAGCATGACGCTTCTCCGGGTTCGCTGGGAACGTATGCACGGCCGGTGCCACGTCAACTGTGCGCTAGCGCCCGCTCAGCTGGTAGCTTCGTTGAAGAACCGCTCCGAGACGCTATCCACCAACCGACGGGCGCGAACGAGCGTGGCCTCTCCCCGGCCAGTGACCAGGACGCGCCAGCATCGCGCGTCGACGCCGTCGATATCGCGACTGAGCAGCCCGTCTTCCTCGAGACGCCGGACGAGGCCCGAGGTAGTCGCCTCGTCAAGCCCCGCATGCTCCGCAATCTCCCTCTGCGCAATCGCGTCGTCGTGCTTGTCGAACAGCTCCGCGGCGGACTCGAGCACCAGATAGCGCGTGTGCGTCAGCCCCAAGGGCCTCAGCACCTTGTCGAGGCTGCGCTGCCAGCGCATCGCCTCGCGCCACGCCTCGAACCCCCTCTCGGTCGCGCTCCTTCTCCTATTCATCCCTCGCTCCTGCCCGGCACGCCTGGATCCGGGTCCCGGGTCGTCCGGCCCCCGCCGGGACCGAGGGGGATCCAGCGTGGAAATAATACTATGTATACAAAGTATTCCCTATGTATACAAAGTATTCTTCCCAGCGCCGGACAGCGCCAGCGCCGGACAGCGCCAGCGCCGGACAGCGCCAGCGCCGGAACAACGCCAGCGCCGGACAGCGCCAGCGCCGGACAGCGCCAGCGCCGGACAGGGGCAGGCGACGGGTCGCGCGGCGCTCAGCCGGCGGGCCGCGCTACGTCGGGGTGCTCGTTGTAGAAGGCGTCGAGGCTTTCCTGGCTGATGCGGATCTCGATTTCGCCGTCTTGTTCGATGCGGGTCTGACAGCCGAGGCGGGAGGTCATGCGTACGTCGAAGGCCTTGTCGAGGATGTCCTCTTCCTCTTCCTCGGCGTCGCTGAGGAGCTCCAGGCCCTTTTCCACGTAGACGTGGCAGGTGCTGCAGGCGCACACGCCGCCGCAGGCGTCGCCTTCGGGCGCGCCGCACTTGCGCGAGGCCTGCAGGATCGTGGTACCGACGGGCACTTCGACTTCGATGCCTTGATCGAGGTAGCGGACCTTGGCCATCAGCCTGCCTTGTTCCTTGCGTGGGCTTCGACGTGGGCGTCGACGCCGGCGGCGTGCGAGACGCTGCCTTCGACGTCGCCGACGCGCTTGCCGCTGATGGCCTGGGCGATGGCGCGGTTCATGCGGCGGCCGGCCCAGTCGTGCGTGGCGTCGTCGAGCTCGTCGATGCGCGCCTGCACGGTAGAGGCGTGCTTGGCCTCCCGCACCGCTTCGTCGAGCGCGCGGAATGCGGCGTCGATCTGCGTCTTCTCGTCGCCCTCGAGCAGATCGCCGTCGGCCTCGAAGGCCTTGCGCGTGGCCAGCAGGATGCGCTCGCCCTCCACTCGCGCGTCGGCGAGGCGCCGCGCTTCGTAGTCTTCCTCGCCGTGGTCGAGCGCGTCGAGCAGCATGTCTTCCACCTGTTCGTCGCTCAGGCCGTAGCTCGGCTTGACCTCCACCTTCTGCTCGAGGCCCGTGGTGAGCTCGAGCGCGTGGACCTGCAGCAGGCTGTTCTCGTCGACGTGGAAGGTGACCTCGAGCCGCGCCATGCCGGCGGGCATGGGCGGGATGCCACGCAGGGTGAAGCGCGCCAGCGAGCGGCAGTCGCCGGCCAGCTCGCGCTCGCCCTGCACCACGTGGATCTCGAAGCCCGTCTGGTTGTCGGCGTACGTCGTAAACGTGCTCTTGGCGCCCGCGGGGATGGTGGTGTTGCGTGGCAGGATGCGGTCCACGCCGCCGCCCATGGTCTCGATGCCGAGCGAAAGCGGCAGCACGTCGAGTAGCAGCACCTCGTCGCTGGAGGTCGCGAGCAGATCGGCCTGCACCGCCGCGCCGTAGGCGACGACCAGGTCCGGATCGATGTCGCCGAGCGGCTCGCGTCCGAACACCTCCGCCACGTAGCTCTTCACGCGCGGCACGCGCGTCGAGCCGCCGACCAGAATCACGCCGTCGATGGCGTCCTTGGTCACCCCCGCATCGCGCAGGGCGCGGCGGCAGGCCCGCCCGGTGCGGTCGAGCAGCGGCTGGATCAGCTCGTCGAAGTCCGCACGCGTGATCTGGAACGAGACCTCGCCGCCGCCAAGCTTCGGCAGCTCCGCGTGCACCTCGGCCGCGTCCGTCAGGCCGTGCTTGGCGCGGCGCGCGGCTTCGAGCGCGATGCTGACGACCTCCGGAGTGCGGCTCGCGTCGTCCGTGCAGCCCATCGCGTCGAGCATGCGCTCGGCGATCAGCCGATCCATGTCGTCGCCGCCGAGAGCGCTGTCGCCGCCGGTGCTGCGCACCTGGAAGATGCCGTCCTCCAGCGTCAGTAGCGTGATGTCGAAGGTCCCGCCACCGAGGTCGTACACGGCAAACAGGCCGTTTTCCTTTTTCTCCAGGCCATAGGCCAGTGCTGCAGCCGTTGGCTCGTTCAGCAGGCGCAGCACCTCGATGCCCGCGAGCCGTCCGGCATCGCGCGTGGCCTGGCGCTGCGCATCGTCGAAATACGCCGGCACGGTGATGACGGCGCCGCCCACGGCGTGCAGCTGGTCGACGGCGCTCTGCTTCAGGCTCTTCAGGATCTCGGCGCTCACCTCGACGGGCGTCGCAGCCCTATCACCCAGATCGAAGCGCACGACCTTCGCGTCGTCGTCGCTTTGCGGCTTGACGAAGCGATACGCCCCGAGCCGTTCGGTCTCGGCGTCGCCCGCGCCACGGCCCATGAAGCGCTTCACGCTGGAGATGGTCCGCTCGGGCTCGCGCGTCGCATACGGCCGCGCCGAGGCGCCCACGATCACGCTGCCGTGCGCGCCGTAGTGCACGACCGACGGCAAGAGGGCCGCGCCGTCACATGTCGTCAGCGCCACCGGCCGCCCATCGCGCACGTGCGCGACGATCGAATGCGTCGTCCCGAGATCGATACCGATCGGGGATGGCGGCGCTTTGGGATCGAAAATATCGAGCAGCATCAGTCTCTGTACGGTTGGGGATCAACACGAAGGGCCGAAGGGTCGAAGCGACTCTCCACGACTCTGCGGACGGCTTTCTTTTTGGGGTCGAGTGGTGGGTTTCGTGGTGCGGCTCGTCCAGAGGCTGCCCGTCGTCATGCGACTGCAGCTCGCTGGATTAGCCGGGCTGCGCCTTGAAGCGCTCGACCCCAGAAACCTTCGGCCCTTCGGCCCTTCGTGTTCAACTCTCAATGCTCGCTCCTGTTCCGTTCGAGGTCAGAAAAGCTCGTCCTCGATGGCGGCGGCTTCGTCGAGGAAACGGCGGTAGTAGCGCAGCTCGCCCAGCTGGCGGAGCAGATCGTCGCCGGCCGCCCGCGACTTGAACCCGGCTCCAAGCTTCGTCAGGACGCGCGCTTCGCGTTCGCGGATGCCTGCGGACAGCTTTTCGAGCGCCGCCTGGTTGCGGGAGCGCCGCGCGTCGGCGAGCGCTTCGCGCTGCTCCATCATCTGCATCAAGAGCTCCGGATCCGCCTTCGGCTCCGTCCCCTCCCCTACGCTCACGCCCGAGCGCTGGAGCAGCGCCTCGGCGCGGCGGATCGGATCGCGGAGCTGCCGCCACGCCTCGTTGACCTCGATTGCGCGGCCCAGGGCCTGGCGTCGTTCGGCCGGCGGACGCCCCGCGTAGCGATCCGGATGCAGCGCGCGGCTCAGCTCGCGATGGCGCTTCTCCAGCGCACCGAGATCGAGGTCGAAGCTCGGCTCGACGCCGAGTGTCTCGAACGGATCTGCCACGACTCGCGCGATGCTCAGCGTACGGTGAAGGAATGCCCGCAGCCGCAGCTCGATGCTTCCTGCGGATTCTTGAACTTGAAGCCCTGGAACATCAACGTGCGCTCGTAGTCGAGCATGGAGCCGGCGAGGTAGATCAGGCTCTTCCTGTCGACGTAGAACTTCACGCCGCCGAACTCGAACACGCGGTCGCGCTCGCGCGGCGGGTCGTCAGCGAACTCGATGACGTAGCTGAATCCCGAGCAGCCCCCGCCGCGGATCCCGAGCCGGATCGCCGCGTCGGGCGTGCCGCGCTTGCCAAGCTTCTCCTTGGCGAACTCCACCGCCGCGTCGCTGACCGTGATGGCCCGCTTCGCCTCGCTCGCCGAGGGCGGCGGCGTCGTGGATTCGCCCGGAGTCATGTGTGTCATCTGCGCCATGGCGTCTTCCTCAAGCACGGGCCTCGTCGGCTTCGTCGGCGGGCGCGCCGCCGGCCAGCGCCTCGCGCGCGGCCTTCTTCTTCTTGTAGTCCTCGATGGCGCTCTTGATGGCGTCTTCGGCCAGGACCGAGCAGTGGATCTTCACCGGCGGCAGGTTCAGCTCCTCGGCGATCTGGCTGTTCTTGATCTCCCCGGCCTCGTCCACGCTCTTGCCCTTGATCCACTCGGTGGCGAGCGAGCTCGAAGCGATGGCCGAGCCGCAGCCGAAGGTCTTGAACTTCGCGTCCTCGATCACGCCGTCCTCGCCGACCTTGATCTGCAGGCGCATCACGTCGCCGCAGGCAGGCGCTCCGACGAGGCCGGTGCCCACGTCCGGATCTTCCTTGTCCAGCGTGCCGACGTTGCGCGGGTTCTCGTAGTGCTCGATGACTTTGTCGCTGTAGGCCATTTGAATCCGTACTCCGTAGCTATCGACCGCGGCTCAGTGTGCGGCCCACTGGATGCTCTTGATGTCGATGCCTTCCTTGTGCATCTCGTAGAGCGGTGACATGTCGCGGAGCTTCGTGACCTTCTCGATCACGAGGTCCGCTACGAAATCGATCTCCTCCTCCGTGTTGAAGCGGCCGATGCCGAAACGGATGGAGGAATGCGCCAGATCCTCGTCCAGGCCCATGGAGCGCAGCACGTAGCTCGGCTCCAGGCTGGCGCTGGTGCAGGCCGAGCCGCTGGAGACGGCCACGTCCTTGATCGCCATCATCAACCCCTCGCCCTCCACGAAGGCGAAGGAGATGTTCAGGTTGCCCGCCAGGCGCTTTACCGGATGCCCGTTGAGCATCACCAGATCGAGCTTGTCGGTGATGCGCTTGTGCAGGCGGTTTCTCAGGGCGAAGATGCGCTCGCCCTCGGCGGCGCCCTCCTCCTTCATGATCTCGCACGCCTTGGCGAAGCCGATGATGCCCGGCACGTTGAGCGTGCCCGAGCGATTGCCGCGCTCGTGCCCGCCGCCATCCATCTGCGCCACCAGCCTGACGCGCGGCTTCGAGCGGCGGACGTACAGGGCGCCCACGCCCTTCGGCCCGTAGATCTTGTGCGCCGTCAGCGAAGCGAGGTCGACGTTCATCTTCTGCACGTCGAACTCCGTCTTGCCGATGCCCTGCACGGCGTCCGAGTGCAGGAGCACGCCGCGCGCGCGGGTGATCTTGCCGATCTCCTCGAGCGGCTGGATGGTGCCGACCTCGTTGTTGGCGAGCATGACGCTCACGAGAATCGTCTTGTCCGTGATGGCCGCCTCGATGTCCGCCGGGTCGACCACGCCGTCGGGGCCGACCTGCACGTACGTCACCTCGTAGCCCTGCTTTTCCAGGCGCTTGCACGAGTCGAGCACCGCCTTGTGCTCGATGCTGGTTGTGACGATGTGGTTGCCCTTCGACTTGTAGTACTCGGCGACGCCCTTGATCGCGAGGTTGTCGCTCTCGGTCGCGCCCGAGGTGAAGACAATCTCCTTGCCCGAAGTCGCGCCGATGAGCCCCGCAATCGTCTCGCGCGACTTCTCGACCGCCGACTCCGCCGCCCAGCCGAACTGGTGCGTACGGCTCGCCGCGTTGCCGTACGTCTCGGTGAAGTACGGCAGCATCGCTTCGAGCACGCGCGGGTCGACGCGCGTGGTCGCGTGGTTGTCCATGTAGATGGGGAGCTTGACGGCCATCGAAAGTCCTCTGGTTCGCTAGTTCGCGTGCACGCCGGCGATCAGATCGGGCGCCTGGCGTTTCTCGTCGGGGTGGCGTTCACAGGTCGGACACGACTCCACCTGCACGCTCGGCGCGCAGGTCGTGTCGCAGGCGTTCAGATACAGGAGGCTCTCTTCCAGCTCCGACTCGAGCTGCATCAGCTCGCAGATCTTCGCGCGCGCCTCCGAGAGCTTGTCGATGTAGCGCTTGCGCAGGCTCGCCGCGGCGTTCATCGCGTCGTCCGCGTCCTCGTGCTCACGCACGATCTCCTGGATCTCCGAGAGCGAGAAGCCCAGGCTCTGCAGCTTGCTGATCCAGCGCACGCGCAGCAGCCCATCGGTCGAATAGAGGCGATAGCGACCCTTCGAGCGATCGACCGGCTTCAGGATCCCGAGATCCTCGTACAGATGGATCGCGCGCACCGTCTTGCCCGTCGCCTTGGCGATCTCGCCCACCTGGAGGAGCTGTCCCGCTTCGAGCGTTTCCGCGTGGCTCTCCTGCTCCGGCGCACGCACTTCCACGCCGCGCCGCGGAGGCGGCGGTGCGAGCTCCAGATGACGGCGTTGTCGGGTCGGCTCGGCCATGGTGGGGGCGCCCGGTACCATCCCGGGCTCTGCTAGTCTAACCCTTACGTGCGCGTCAGGGTTACGTTACGTGATCGTCTACGTGAGATCGGTCATGCTGTCAAGCCGGCCGCAGGGTGGTTCACGGAACCGAACACCCTGGAATCCTTGGGTAAATCCCCAGCGGCGATCTCGCTTGACACAATGCAGCGCGGGACTAGATTGCCGTCCTCTATCGCGCGGTGGAGCAGCCTGGTAGCTCGTCGGGCTCATAACCCGAAGGTCGCAGGTTCAAATCCTGCCCGCGCAACCATCGCCGTACCACGGCACGATTTCCCCCGGCCCAGGCCGGGGGTTTTCGTTTTGTGGGGCCCTCGTCCGCTCGCTTCGGCAGCAGCAGCGCCATCAATGCCTGCACCGTGCAGCCACTCGGTGTCGGGTCGCACAATGAGCCGCCGCGTTCTTGTAGGCCATTTCGAGCGACAGCACCGTGAGCCCCCGATGGCGAGGTCATGGCGCTCGACCACCAAAACGACAGCGCCGTGCGTACGCGCTACGTCTGCGCTTCGGGTCCACGCGGAGTGGAGAGGACCTCGGCACAGCGCGCGGCGGTCATGAGCTTCGAGAGCGTCGCGTCTCGAAGCAAGACGCAGGGGGCGACCTGGCAGGCGTCTGCGGGCAGCCAGGCCACGAGCTTCTGGCGCACGACTGCCCACGCCTGGTCGAGCTGATCGCGGTGGCCGAGCCATCGGGCCACGCCGATCGCGTGATCGAAGGAGAACGCCTCGGGCGTAGCCTTCCAGAGCTCGAGCAATGCGTCTTCCTGCCGGAACATGATGGCGAGCGCCACCTCGTGCCGCGCCCGCTCCATCGGGCGATCCTCGAAGCGCTTTCCAGCGCGGGCATCGGCGATGGCTTGCCGGAACCTGGCGGTCTGGTCCGGAGTCGCCGCCTCGACCTGCTCCGAGGGGACGACCGCGTCCTTGAGGAGCGTCGCGTCGCGCATGGAGCTGTAGCGCTCGGGAACGCGGGACGCGATCCGCTCGATGATCTCCGGCGTCCCGAGCTCCCGCGCCGCGCGCCGGCAGAGCTTCGAGAGATCCGTGAACACGTTGCCGGCGTAGACCGCCGTCGGATTCACCAGGAGCGCTTCGGCGCGGGGGACGAACGCGGCCCACTCCCCGCGGAACGCGTGGATCTCCGCGAGGGAGGCTGAAGCAGCGGCATCGCCGGCGTCCGCCAGGGCCGTCAGCGCCTCGACGGCCAGGTCGGTCTGCCCCGACCGCGCCAGCGCCGCAGCCTGCTTGGCGTTCTTGGCCTTCTTCGTGGCGGGCTTCTTCGGCTTGGCTTGCGGAGGGGTCCAACGCTCGAGGACCTTGGCGGGCCGGTCCGCGGAGTCGGGCCAGAGAAGGATCCGGGCGGATTCCCTGGCCCTGCCAAGGCCGGCCTGGAGCGTGCGCAATCGCCACCAGCCGTTGGCGAGCTCCAACCGCTTGGCTTTCGCGTAGTCCTCCGTGCAGCCGAGGACAGCCAGGGTACCGGAGACGATTTGCAGGCTGGCCTCGGTTGCGTGGTCGACACGGTCCAGCTCGAGCGCAGGCTCGCTGTCGAGCACCTCGATCGTCACCGACACCTTGGCGTCGCTGACCGTGCCCACGCCGACGACGTGCTCGGCGACAGCGAGGAGGTTCTCCACGGCCTTGACGGTCCAGGCGTCGGAAATGTCGATGAATCGCTCGCCATCCCGAACGTGGAACTGATGATGGTCGGCGACAAGCTGGACCTTGAACGGGCGGGGCATGCGGCGAATTGAATCCTGCCGATCCCCGGCGTCAACCTGCAGGCGCCCGCACGCGCTGCCGCCGGAGCGCGACGAGTGCCTCGACGTGCTGGATTCGATCCAGATGCGCCCACGAGCTTCAGCGACCGCAGAGAGCCGCTGCGCGTCCGCTCGCGCCACCGTTTCGAAGCTTCACGAATTCGCGGTAGTCGTCCGGTAGCGACCGACCGATTCGCGCTTCGATTGCAGGCAGTTGCTCTTCCGTCGCAGGCGGGCGCTCGCGGAGAACTCCGGGATAGGAGAAGCCGATCTCGTCCAGGTTTCTCATGATGACCTCCTCCACATCCGTCCACCGCGGGCACGGCGCCCTCGAGGACCCGACCATGTGGAGTGGCACGTGACTCCGCTGCCACGCCGGGACTATCGCCGCTCCAGAAACCCTCGTCCTTCGAAGATCGCAGGCATCGCCTTCTCGATGCGCGCGGTCCGCGTCCGGGACTGCTTCGCGCCGGCGAAGTGATACAGATATCCCCTTTGTCGACCCGGCGTCAGCGCCTCGAACGCGCGCTTGAACCGCGGATCCTTGCGGAACTTCTCCTTCAACTCGGCGGGGACGGATAGATCGCGGGGCTTCGCCTCGACCTTCAATCCGGCCTTCTCGGCCGCCATCGCCTCGCGCACGTAGGCCTTGATGGTCGCCGCCTTCCTGGCGATCTCCTTTTCGCTGGTGAACTTCATCACCCGCGCTGCTTGAACCTGGCCGAGTTGCACCAGGAGCTTCTTCCGGTCCTTCAGCAGCGCGCCCTGGAAGAATCCCAGCGCGCAGTATTCCTTGAAGCCCTGGATGATGACGATGTTCTTGCCGTCCATCGTGTAGCAGGGACTCCCCCACTTGCACTCTTCTCTCAAATCGAACCCGGACAGGATCTTCTGCAGCTCGGCTATCTCGGCCCGCCACCGGTCTCGATACGCCATCTCCATGCTGCACCTCCGTTGTGCCACCGCGAGGCTGAACGCGCGGACCTGATTGATCCATCCTGGACGGACGGGCGTGCGGGGGCAAGCCGTTGCAGAAGCGCGTGCGCGGCATTGGGTCCGCTCATGGCCACCACGCTGTTGGCGAAGCCGGCCGGCAGAGCCGCGGCACATCCGACTATGCCGGCCGCCAGCTGCACTATCCATGGTGCCGCTCGGCTATGGCAAGAGCTCGACGTACCCGTCCGACCCGTTCACGCGGATCCGCTGCCCGTCCCGGATCAGGCGGGTGGCGTGCTCGACGCCCACGACGGCTGGTAGGCCGTACTCGCGTGCGATCACCGCGCCATGGGTCATCAGGCCCCCGACTTCCGTCACCAGACCCTTGATCGCGACGAACAGAGGCGACCAGCTCGGGTCCGTGTAGACGGTGACCAGGATGTCGTCCGGTTCGACAGCGGCCTCCGCCATATCCAGAACGACGCGGGCCCGTCCCTCGACGGTCCCAGCAGAAACCGGCAAGCCGACCAGTGCGCCCGCAGGGACACCGCCACGCCGATACGAGCCGGCGACGACCTCGCCATCGGACGTGAGCACACGGGGTGGCGTGAGCGCTTGATACGACCTGAACTCTTCCTGGCGCTGGCGGATGAGCTGGTAGTCGACCTGGTTCGTGCGCACCACGTCGTGGATCTCCTGAAGCGTGAGGTAGAAGATGTCCTCCTTGTCACGAAGCACGCCGGCTCTCGCAAGGCCCTCGGCTTCTTCCAGCAGAGCCTGCCTGTAGACGGAGTAGCGGCTGACCATGCCGTACTTCGGATACTCCCGATAGCCGATGAAGGTCCGTAGCCGGTCGATCATCCGCTTGGCCTGTTCTGCCTTCCGCGTTCCGTCCGGCAAGGCCCGCAAACGCTCGAGCAACTCCTGTTCCTTCCTATCGGCCTCCCGCCGCCCTTGCTCGAAGCGCCGCTCGCCGGCGCCCGGCTCGAAGTTCTCGATGTGGCTCGAGATGAGGGGCACAAGCGCAGTGGGGCGTTCGCGAAAACGCGGCCTCGTGATGTCGATCTCGCCGACGCCGCGCACGCCGTACGTGTCGAGCCAGGCCCGGATGGCGTCCCGCGATTCCCGACCGCCAGGAATGTCCGTCAGATCCTCGAGGAAGCCGTCGTCCTCGACGCTTTGCAGAAAGGCCACGACATCCCGATGCGGGCGGATCACGTCGGCTACGGCGAGGAGCGCCAGCCCCATCTCCGAGGTGACGTTGTGGGGAACGGACTGCGAGAGCGCATCGGCCGCGTTCGTCTCGCCGAGCCACGCGCGTAGCTGGTCGTTCAGCCACCACGTGGCCTCCATCCCCGCCATGATCGCCTGGTGGCTTCGCCGATCGAACAGGAGACGCCTCAGCTCCTGGATGTCCGCCAGGATGAAGTCGAGCAGCGCCGGCCCAGACTTCGTCCGGATGTCGCGCTTCAACGCGGCGACGGATGCCTGGTTCTGCTCGATCAGCTCGGCGACGATGGCCGGATCCGCCGCGAGGGTCGAGGGCGCGCCCCCCACCGGAGCTTCGCCGGGCTCTTCGTCCGGGAGCGACGGGATGAAGTCACCGCGCTCGAGCAGAGTCTGGAGCGCATCGCCGGTCAGCGGATCGGATTTCCAGAAGAGCTCGAGGAGGGACGCGCGGCTGGTTTTCGAAGCCAGGGCCCGGGTGACATCGACGAACAGCCTGCCGCCCGCCTCGGCCATGGGTCGCGGGGTGGTCAACTGCCAGAAGGAGAGTCCGAGGGGTTTCATCGGGTCGGTCATCATCTGCTGATGACCGACGGAGACGTAGACGTGGTTCTCCGCGTCTCCGGCCGTTGGGATCGGGAAGAGCGTGGTGATCGGCCGGCTCTGGACGATCTGGATTTCGTCGTCGACCAGACACCATTCGATGTCCTGCGGAGAGCCGAAGTACGCTTCGATGCGACGGCCCAGCTCCGCGAGCCCGAGGACCTGCGGATCCGTCAGCGCTGGCTGCGTCTGCAGTTCCGGCTCGATCGCCCGGCGCTGCGTCCCGCCTGCCGGGGACGCGTAGATGGCGAGCTGCTTTCTAGCGACCGTCTTGGCGACGAGCGCGCCGTCGCGCACCTTGTACACGTCCGCGTTCACCACCCCGGAGACAAGGGCCTCTCCCAGACCGAAGCTGGCCTCCACCGAGATCGCTTTCCTGTCGGAGGTGACGGGATCAGCCGTGAACAGGACGCCGGCGGCCTCGGGAAAGACCATTTGCTGCACGACCACCGCCATCTCGACGTTCCGGTGATCGAAGCCGCTGCGCAGGCGGTACGCCACGGCGCGGTCGGTGAAGAGCGAGGACCAGCATCGGATGACGTGCTTCAGGATCGCCTCCTGGCCAACGACGTTCAGGTAGGTGTCCTGTTGACCCGCGAAGGAGGCTGTCGGCAAGTCCTCTGCCGTCGCGCTGGATCGAACGGCGTACGCGGCTTGTTTGCCGAGGCGGTCGAGCGCGCTGGCGATCGCCACTGCCAGGTCGCCGGGAATGGCGACGTCCTCGAGGATCCCGCGGATTTCCGCACCGAGGGTACGGATGGCCTCGCGGTCGTCCGGGTCCAGACGCGACAGTCGACCAATCCGGTCGTCGATCGATGGCGCTTCCTCCATGAACCGCCGGAAGGCGCGCGTCGTCACGCAGAAGCCAGGCGGAACGCGGATACCTTCAAGCCGCGAGAGCTCGCCCAGATGCGCGCCCTTGCCACCAACAGCCGCGAGCTCTGTCCTGTCGCTCTCCTCGAAGCTCAAAACATAGTTGCCCATCCACTCACCTCCGGCGCGAGGGCGCTCGCCCATGTGGCTGGCAACTGTGCGACGCGATCCGGGGCTTGCCGCAAGCCCCCACGTCTGGCATACAACGGAAGTGGAGGGGGGCGGTGGCGGGTTTCACCTGCCGGACGCCGCGCGGCGTCCGCGCGAACGGGGGCTCCTCAGCGAGCAAGTCGACCCGTTCCAGCACCCGCGTGAGCGCGTGGACCCGGGTGGGTGCCTCCGTCGTTGCCCTGCAGGTAGGCGATCAGCGGGTCGCTCACCAGCGGCACCACCGAGGGCAGCATGTTCGGCATCAGCGAGTCCATCACCTGGGGCAACAGGGTGGGCATCTGCTCCTCCATGTAGTCCGGCATCGGCACCTGGCCGGCGATCCGGTCGAGCATGGTCGGCATCAGCTTCTTCATCATGCGCGGCATCAGAATCGCGAAGAGCACCGGGAAGAGCGGCTTCATCAGCCTGAGCGCGCCGGGCAGCTTGGCCATGAAGCGCATCACTTTGCCCAGGCCGAACGGCATCGCGGCGATCAGCTCGGGCCACATGGTGGCGAGCAGGTCGGCGAAGCCCTGGGGCGTCAGCAGCGGGATCATCTTGTCGAACACCGCCCACTGTGCGCGCGCCATCGGGTGCGGGTCGGGCAGCTCGTAGCCGAGCTTGTCGGCGGCGAGGTGCGACAGGTCGACCACTTCCACCTCGGAGTGCCTCGCCTCGGCGCTCACGCGGAGCTGGAACTCGCAGCACGGGCAGAGCGCCACCATCTTCTTCGCGCCCACCTCTTCCGCCTCGTCGAGCCGCGTCTTGCCGACATCGGCCGCCACCTCCGGCTCCTTGATCAGCGTGAGCACCGAGCCGCAGCAGTGCGCCGCTTCACGGTTGTGCTCCATCTCGCGGAGCTCGACTCCGGGCATGGCCTTGAGCAGATCGCGCGGAGGCTCGTACACGCCCGAAGCGCGGCCGATGTGACAGCTGTCGTGCCACGTCATCACCTCGGTCGGCTCGCCGTTCCCGTTCGACTCGGGGAACTTGAAGCTGCCGTCCTTCAGCTTTGCGGAGACGAGCTCGGTGTAGTGGCGCGCGGTGATGCCGTAGTCGATCCCGAGCTTTTCCGTCCACTCGGGGTAGACGTGTCGCCACATCATGTCGCACGCCGGGCAGGAGCAGATCACCGTGTCGGCGCCCGTTTCCTTCACCGCGGCGATGTTCTTCTTCATCGTCTCGACGAACACGTCCCACTTGCCGGCCACCAGCATCGGGGTCGCGCAGCAACTCTCCTTCTCGCCCAGGTAGGTGAAGTCCACACCCGCCGCGTCGAGCAGCTTCACGCTGCCAATGCCGATGTCCTGCTCGCAGTAGCTGGCGGTACAGCCGGCGAAGTAGACGTTCTTGCTCTTGTGCCCGGGGCCGTGCTTCGCCTCGAGCTCCTTCGGGAACCACGCGCTCCGGTCGTGCCGGTATCCGGCCCAGATGTCACCTTCGGCCCTCAGCGCCGCGCTCATGATCTCGAACGGCGGGAACGTCATGCGCTTCTCGGTCTGCACGAGCTGGCCGCGCAGCTTCATCCACGACGGCTCGATCGGCAGCGCCTCGGGGCAGCGCAGGTTGCAGAGCTCGCAAGTCGTGCAGGCGAGGAACGAGTCGACCATCATCTGGCTCATCTCTTCCTTGCCCTCGAGGTACTCGCGCAGGAAGAACCACTTGCCGCGGGGCGACTGGCTCTCCCAGCCGCGGCCGTAGAACTGATCGCACTCGTCGATGCAGTAGCCGCACTGCGAGCAGGCGTAGGCGTACTCGGCGACGTCGGCGGGGATGCCGCGCTTCGCCTTGCCCGCGCGCACGCCGGGCTCGGTCTTCACCTGGTTCGCCGCGAGCCGCACCACCGGCTCGAACGCCTCGGCCGCGCGGATTGCGGTCGACAAGACGCCCGCGCCGAGCACCTTGCCCGGGTTCATCACGCCCGCGGGGTCGACCTCCCGCTTGTACTTCCGGAGCCTTTCGAGCGCGTCGGGGCCCAGCACCTGGGCCGCCTTGTGGCGGAAGTACAGGCCGGTGGAGTACGCGCGGCCCCCGTGCCGCTCGGCGATCTCGATCACGCTCAGCGCCAGACCAAACACCAGGTCGTAGCCCAGAGTGCGCTCGTCCTGCGGAATGAAGCCGAGCAGCACGACCTCGGGCTCCTTGTCGCCTTTCACAGCGATGCCGTCGATCACCAGAGGCTGGTGGATCTTCTGCTTCAGCTCCTCGAGCGCGGCCTCGAGCCCGGAAAGCGGCACGACCACCTCGGCGGGCACCAGCGACGGCCCGAGCCGCTTCACCCGCATGATACGGAAGCGCGCATCCCATTCGTGGCGCGCCAGGTCGTCTTCGATGCGGCGCGCGCCCGCGCGCTCGACGATCCCGCCGAGCTCCGCGAACACTGCGCCCTGGTCGGCGGAACGCATCGCCAGCGTCACCAGGTAGCCCTCGGGCATCTGCACCATGTGCTCGGGCGGGTGCTCGCGCGGAGGGCACCTGTTGCCGAGCGCGATCATGTTCGGATCTGCGAAGCCCAGCGACCACACGGGCAAGCCTGCTGCGACCACTCCCGTGAGCACCGCGGCTGCCGAGGCGGCATCGGGACACGACATCGCGGCGATCGAAAGGTCCTCGCGCGGCATGACCTTCAGCGTCACCTCGCTGATGAAGCCCGTGATGCCCTCGGCGCCGGAGATCAGAGCCAGGTCGGCGCCGGTCAGCTCTTTCACCTCGCCGGACGGCAGTACCAGCCGCGCCGAGAGCACGTTCTGGCTGAACCAGCCGTACTGATACGAGCCGTAGCCCGCGCCACCCTGTGCCAGCCAGCCGCCAACGGTCGAGGACGGGTACGAGCTGGGATAGAGCCGCAGCGTGAGACCCTGCTTGGCGAGCGCGGCGTCGAGCTTCTCCCAGACGATGCCGGGCTCGACGGTGACGCTGTGCCCGCCCTTGTCGATCGCCTTGACCTGCTTCAAGCGCCTGAGGTCGACCACCACGCCGCCGTCGACCGGGATCACGCCGCCGTAGCCCGAGGTAGCCTTCGCACGGGGCGTAAGCGGCACCTTGTGCGCCACCGCCCAGCGCGAAAGCTCGATCAGCTCGGCCTCGCTCTCGGGCTGCACCACGCCGGAAGGCGTTGTGTCACCCAACAGCGGTCTCACCCGCCGCGGTAGAACCCCAACATCGTGCCCGTACAGGCGGCGCTCGGTCGGGTGATACGAGATGCGGTCCGCGAAGATCTTTTCCAGCTCGGCACGCCGGCTCTGGTTGAGCTCTTTCATGCCGGGAAAAGAGGCATCGCACATGCCACGGCAAACCCGCTGGAACACGAGCCGCCGACCGCAGAATCTGCGTGTCGCGACGCGCGCGCGCATGCTCGTCGCGCCGGAGCGACGCGCGGCTCCGGTCGCCCGGAGTTGGGCGAGAGGGTCGTTCCGACGACCCGGAGCCACCAACGATCCCGCGCCGTCGTCGAAGCAACGTGGTAGACTTGCTGATAAATTACAGCCTAGCTGGACACCGCAGCCATGAAGAATCTCCAGCGCTTCTCTTCCAGAAATGTCGGCGCTCCGGCCGGGGCCACGACGCCGACAAGAGGTATCGCCATGTTCAAGCGATTCACCGCCGTTCTCATCACGGCTTGGGCATTCGTTCTCGTGGGGTGTAGCTCCGGCAGCAACGTCTCGAACGGAACGGGCGGCGGAGGGAACGTGGACGGGAGCCTCGACGGCAATCCCGACACCGGTGGCGGCAACGACGGCGGCATCCTGATCGACTCGGGCTCGGGCGACGCCGACAGCGGCGGCTGCCCGTCGACGTGCCAGGAGCTGGGCGCCAATTGCGGCACGACCACCGATACGAAGTGCGGCGGGGTCATCGATTGCGGAACGTGTCCCGCGGGCCAGGCCTGTGGCGCCGCCGGCCCGAACCAGTGCGGAGCGGGCAACCCCGACGCGGGACAGTGCACGCCGAAGACCTGCTCCGATCTCGGCAAGGACTGCGGCAAGGTGCTCGACGGCTGCGGCACGCTGATCGACTGCGGCTCCTGCGAAGCAGGCATGGGGTGCGGCCTCGGCGGGCCCAACGTGTGCGGGCAGGTCATTCCCGACGGCGGCGGCTGCAAGAAGCTGACCTGCGCGGGGCAGAACATCCAGTGCGGTCAGGCGAGCGACGGCTGCGGCGGCACGCTCGACTGCGGGAGCTGCACCTCTCCCGACACCTGCGGCGGCGGCGGTACGCCCGGACAGTGCGGGCACCCGACCTGCAAGCCTCTGACCTGCGCGGACCAGAAGCTGACTTGCGGTCCGGCGGGCGACGGCTGCGGCGGCACGCTCAACTGCGGCTCCTGCAGTGCGCCCAAGAACTGCGGCGGCGGCGGCACGCCGGGCCAGTGCGGCTGCACCGGCGTCTGCGCGCAGATCCCCAACTGCTCCGGCGGAAAGACCACGACGCTCAAGGGCACGGTGTACGACCCGGCAGGCAATAATCCGCTCTACAACGTGCTGGTCTACATCCCCAATAACCCCAACGATCCGGGTCTGCAGCCGTTCCAGCCCGGTATTTCCTGCAACGTCTGCGGTTCGACCGCGGCCGGCGATCCGCTGGTGACGGCGTACACCAAGCCCGACGGTACCTTCACGCTGAGCGGCGTGCCCGTGGGGTCGAGCATCCCGCTGGTGATCCAGCTCGGGCACTGGCGCAGGCAGTTCACGGTGAGCGTGTCGACCTCCTGCGGCGCGAACACCGTGAGCGGTACGGGCATCAGCGGCGGCAAGCTCCTGATGCCGAAGAATCACAACCAGGGCGATATCCCGCGGATCGGCATCTTGACCGGCGGCTTCGATCCAATCGAGTGCGTGTTGCGCAAGATGGGCGTGCAGGACAGCGAGTTCACCAACCCAGGCGGCGCGGGACACATCCAGCTCTATCTCGCGGCGCAGCCCACTGCCCCGGCGAATCCCTTCGGGCCGTTCGCGGCTGTGTGCCCGCCCAACCCCTACGGTTCCGGCGCCAGGATCAGCGGTGCGACGCCGAACCAGTCCACGCTCTTCGGCAACACGGGTGGGCAGCCGAACATCGATCAGTACGACATGGTCGTGCTCGCGTGCGAGGGCTACGAGGAAAACAACCAGGTGGACTGGAGCAAGCTCGGCGCGTACACGTCGGCCGGTGGCCGCGTCTTCATGAGCGACTTTGCCTACAACTGGATGGCGCAGACCAAGACGTGTACCAAGAACAGCGACTGCGGCGCGGGCGGCAACTGCAACAGCGGTTACTGTCTCAACGCGAACAACGTCACGGCGAACCCCGCGTACCCGAACGTAGCCACGTGGCACACCCTGCAGGATCCGCAAGGCTCTGCTGTGACGAGCACCATCGACCTGGTGAACAACCCCAAGGGTCAGGCCTTCGACCAGTGGCTGGAGATCGTGGGCGCGTCGGCAACGGGGTCGGGCACCGTGTCGCTGAATCCGGTCTTCCACAACTCCGACAGCGTCACGTCGCCGACGCAGCGCTGGCTGTATCGGGGCGCGGGAACTCCGGTACACTTCACCTTCAACACCCCCGTCGGCGCTGCCTCCTCGCAGCAATGCGGGCGCGCGGTCTTCAGCGACTGGCACGCGGACGCCCTCGGTTTCTCCGGCAACTACCCGGCGTGCCCCTACGGGCTGCCGAACACGGCGCCGTACTACAGCCACAGCATGACGTTCCCCCAGGAGTGCGACTCCAAGCCGATGACGCCGCAGGAGGCGATCCTCGAGTTCATGCTGTTCGACCTGTCGGCCTGCGTGCAGCCCTATACGCCGCTCTGCACGCCGACCACCTGCGCCGCGCAGAACATCAACTGCGGGCCTGCGGGTGACGGCTGCGGCAACCTTCTCGATTGCGGCACCTGCCCGAGCGGGCAGACCTGCGGCGGCGGCGGCACGCCGGGCCAGTGCGGCACGACGCAGTGCAACGGCCTCACCTGCGCTCAGCAGGGGATCCAGTGCGGCCCTGCCGGCGACGGATGCGGCAACCTGATCCAGTGCGGCCCCTGCCCGACGGGGCAGACCTGCGGTGGCGGCGGCACGCCGGGCGTCTGCGGCGCGCCGGATGGCGGCACCTGCAAGAAGCTGACCTGTGCACAGCAGAACATCCAGTGCGGTCCTGCCGGTGACGGGTGCGGCGGCTCTCTCGACTGCGGCACCTGCCCGAGTGGGCAGACCTGCGGCGGCGGCGGTACGCCGGGCGTCTGCGGCAGCAGCTGCAAGCCGCAGACCTGCGCGCAGCAGAACATCGACTGCGGGCCTGCAGGCGACGGCTGCGGCGGTTCGCTCGATTGCGGTAACTGCCCCACGGGTCAGATCTGCGGGCTCAGCACCCCCGGCAAGTGCGGCTCGGTCAACTAGACAAGAGCTAGAAGAAGCCGCGCGCGGTGCTGACCGCCGGGCGCGGCGCTTCGCTCGCTAGTCGTCCAATCCGAGACCCTCGAGGATCCTCGGGATGTTCTTCTGCACGCGGGCGGCGCGCGTCTTGGCGAGCTTGGCCTGCGAGATGTAGTAGATGTACGCACGCTGCCGACCCGGTGTCAGCTTGGCGAAGGCCGTCTTCAACTTCGCGTTCGAGGCGAGCCTGGACTCGAGCTCCTCGGGCATCTCGTAGTCCTCGGTTGTCTTCATCTGGACCTTGCGTCCGGCGCGTTCGTTCGCGATCGCCTCGCGCAGATACGCCTTGAGGGTCTTCTCGAGCTTGTTCACTTCGAGGACGCTCGCAAAGCGGATCTGCCGCGCGGCCTGCACGTTCTTCGTCTGTTGGATGAGGACCTTCTTCGGGTCCTTCAGCAGCGCGCCCTTGTTGAACAGGATGGCGCAGTATTCCTTGAAGCCGTGGATGAGCGCGACGTTCTTGCCGTCGAGCGCGTAGCACGGCTTGCCCCATTTCAGCTCTTCGTCGAGCCCCGTCCCGAGCAGGATCTCGCGGAGCTTCTCGAACTCCGCTCGCCACTTCTTCTCCCGCTTCAGAAATGCATCGACCTTCGGATTCATCGTCGACCTCCTGCGTCCGGCGCAGTGTAACGTGTGGGGCCGACCTCGTGCAGGAGTCGAGCTCAGCTATCGCGCGCAGGTCGTCGCGCTGCCTATCAGCAGGCCCACTGATATCCACCGGGCGAGGCTACGCACTGGCAGCCCACGCCGGGATACGTGCAGTACAGCCCCTGTTGCGAGGCGGAACAACCCGCGCCCGGGTGCGGCGCTTTGCCGGGACACTTCACCGCGTCGCAGTGCCACTTGCCGTCCTTGTTGCACGTGCAGCTCGTGTAGCCGTCGCCGCACACCGCACCGACGGCGCCGCAGGCCACGCCGTTGCCAATCCCCGGCGCGCAGGCGCCTGGCCCTCCCGCCCCCGGCGGTGGCGGCGAGCTGCACGCCGGAATCACCAGCGCCGCAAGCGCCAAGCACCCGGCACGCAAAAAAACCGCGATCAACGCCGCACCACCCGATGGCATGACACAAGGGTAGACCATCGATTCCAGCAACGTCGATGGGTCAGGAATTCGCGCTGCAAATTTCGGAGCTTGGGTCGCGTCAGACGACGCAGCGCGCCCGTTTCCGCTGGCGCCAAGCTGCTTGGCGGACAGGATACGTAGCAGACCGACGGCGCCGTCGCCGACGACGGCCACCGTCATGCCGCGTTTGACTTTCGCGTCAACGGCAGCGAACCAGCCGGTGCCGAACAAGTCGGAGGTCGCGCAGAGTGGCTGCGGACCTTCGTTGGTCAGATTTCTCCGGCCCCACAAGCGCGGGCACACCAGTCCGTTCGCGTGACGCGTGGTAGGCTCGCGCTCCAGAGGTCGGATCGCATGAGGACGTTTATGGAGTGTGGCTGGCCGGCGTGGGCGGTGGTCGCCATGGCGCTGGCGGCCGTGGTCGTGGGCCTGATCGCTCTGGTACTGGGGTTCGTGAAGCCGCACTGGGGTCTGGTCGCTAGTGTGTTCGCGCTGCTCGCATCGTGCTCGGTTCCGGGCGTGGGAGCGCTGGGGACGTGGAGCGGTCGCCAGAAGGTGGAAAGCGTGGTGTCCGGCGCGAGCGTCACACCAGCCCTGCGCGAAAAGATCCGCGCCGTGGGCTACCGCGAGGCCGGGACCTGCACGGAGATCGGCGGGATAGCCGGCGTGTTTCCGCTGCTGCTCGCCTTCGCGGCGCTCGGCGTCGGCTTCGCGCGGCGCAAGGCCAAGTAGCGCGTCAGCCCGACGAGGTCGCAGTGCCCGAAGCGTACACCGCGCGCGCGCGCCGCCCGGGCGGGGGATTCGTCTCCATCAGCTTCTGGAGCTCGGCTCGCTTGCCCGGCTTTGCTGTGAGCTCGACGACTACCTTGATTGCCATGGGACCTTTGGTCTTTCCCTGCGCCGCAGGATGACGAACAGTGGCAGCACCGCGAGCGCCGCCGGCACCGGCGCTCCGGGCGAGCGCGGCGCGGTGCGACAGCCGCAACCGCCGCCGCTGCCCGAGGACGCTCGCGGCCCATTCGTGGCGTCGGCGGCTGCGTCCGCTCCCGCGTCCGCCGGCGGAGCAGCGTCGGCGCCCGCGTCGACCGGTACCTCGCCCTGGCGCGAGAGCTTTGCGGTGTGCGTGATACCGTTTGCGCGATCGACGGTCAGCGTCCCCGTGGAGGCGTCCACCGTGACACCGGAGTCGCCGGCAACGCCGTCCGCGAACGTGCCCGACAGCGAGATCTTCATGCTGCCGCTGCCCCACGCCGGGTCGGCTGCGGCGACCGAGACGAGGTTGCCGTCGTCCGTCAGGTAGACGGTCGCGGGCGTGTCCGTGGTGAGCGTGGCGCCGGAGCCGAGGTCGAGCGAGCCGGCCTTCCAGAACACGACGCCGACGCTCTGTCCCGCGCGCACCGCCGCGACGCCCGGGTCGTTCTTCAGGATCGTGAACGGCTTGCCGGCGCTCCACGAGGCCATGTCCTGACCCGCGAGCGCGATCGCGTACGCGTACGTCGCGCCGCTTGGGGCCTTGCCGTGCGGGATGGCGAGCGTCAGGAAGCGCGCGCTCACGCTGCCGCTCGATACGCCCAGGCTCGACCAGTCGCCCGTCTGATCCTTGATCTCGGCGTCGACGCCGGTCGGCTCCGGGAAGTAGTAGCCGAGCCCGTCGGCGCTGATCCACGTCGGGTTCGACAGCGTCCCGGAGTAGGGTCCGGTCGCGGCGGTCGTGCCGTCGACGACGAGCGGCGCGTCCGGCTTCGACAGCGGCCACTGCTCCACGATGGTCTCGACCGGCGCGGACGCCGTGTCCGTGATGCCGCTGCCGAGGAAGACAATGAAGTCGTCGAAGAAGAACCAGCTCTTCTCCGCGTGGAGCGTCGTTTTCAGCGGCGCCGAGTCCATGGCGGACACGCCGTTCTGGCCGTCGCCGGTGCCGCCCACGAACGACGTGGTGCCGACGCCGTAGTCCTCGTTCGCGGCGTTCCCGTTCTGCTCCACCGTGATGCCGGGCAGGCGCGACCAATCCATCGCGGGCCAGAGCTTGTCGCCGAAGTACTCGTCCCCGGCGCGCACCAGATACAGGCGCCCGTCGGACTGGCGCGAGCCCTGCTTGCCTTCGCTATTGACCAGCTCGCCGCTCTTGGTGCGCGTGGAGAGCATCTTGATCGAGGCGTAGTAGCCGGCGCGCCGGTGCACGGTGACATCTGCAAACGGGTAGTGACGATGCCCGGACGGCATGGCCGCCGGGTCCGGCAGCCCTGCCAGCTTCTCCGCAAGCGCAACGACCGAGATGCCGCCGCTTCCGAGCACCGCGACCGTGGCCTTGGCGTCGCTCCGGAGCTCCGCTTGTCGCGGCGACGTGACGAACGAGAGGTCCACGAACGCGTCGCGCGCCGCAGAGGCGTTCTTGCCCGGGCGCGTGATCTCGCGGCCAATCACGGCGGGGTCGAAATACCCGTCGAATACCGTCCAGGCGACGCCGTCAGCGACGTAGTCGATGGCGTTCGTCTGCTTGTCGGCGGCAAGCGCGTACGCGGTACCGTCGGTCAGCTCCAGATACGTCGCGATGTCGGCAGCGTATCCAGACCCATAGCCGCCCGTGTACGGCTGCCCGCCATGCTGGATGAAGGAGAGGTCGGGCTTGATGCCGTCCTCGAGCGGCACGGCGTCGATCGTGGCGCTGGTCTCCACCGCCGTGCGCACCGGATCGAGCTCGGCCGGGTTATCGTGAAGCAGCCCGATGCGCAGATGATTCATCGCGCACCAGAGCAGGTTCTCTCCGGTGAACTTGTTCATGTGCGCAACGTCGCCGACCTGATACGTGAGTGCGGCGACGAGCGTCTGGAAGAGGGTCGGGTCGAGATCGCTCTGCATCAACAGTAGTGTCGGCCCGAGCGAGAGAGGCACGCCGATTTCCCAGAACCACCAGTTACCGACCACGCAGCTCGCGTCGCCGCAGTAGTACTGCGAGCCGTACGTCAAGGCGTTCTGGATCGACTGCTTCAGCGAAACGTCGTGATAGAGCGCGCCCGACGGGATCGAATACGCCTGGGCCAGGGTGAGCACGCGGCCGAAGTGGGTGGAGACACTCCATGACGCTGCCGGCTGATCCGTGTACGAGAGATCGGAGAATTTCCCGTTGGAGCCGAGCTTGGCGAGGTCCCCCTGCGCGCTATTGGTGATGGACTTCTGCACGCTCGCTACACCCGGGTCCCCCGCTGGGGCGGACGCTGCGGTGTACGAGTCCACGAGGCGCGCGCGGATGGTGGCGAGATCGTCGGCGCGCGCCGTCCCTGCCGCGAGCGAGCACAACAAGCACACCGAAGCCGCGATCGAAGCACGCACGTTGTCTATCCTACGACCGAGGCGCACAACGGGGCAACGCTCCCCCGCGCCGGCGTGATGCGGCGCTCTACGTCCTGGCGACCAGCAGCTCCTCCGCGTGGTCCGGCGGGCGCAGGCCGTCGGTCCTGCCCGAGAAGTAGCGCTCGGCCAGCGTGGCTGAAGAGACGTACTGCGCGTCGCGGAAACCGGCTTCGCGGGCCAGCTCGGCGATCTCCTCCGGCGTGAAGAAGCTGATGAAGGGCGTTCCGCTCGCGCGGGCTCCTTCTGCCGCGCGCTCGAACCCGGGGCGCACCTCGGCGCTCATCCGCTCCATCGGGAGCAGGAACGACATCACGAACGTGGAGCCCGGGGCGAGCGTCGCGACGTGGCGAAGCGTGTCTGCGATGGCGTCGCGGGTCAGGTACATGCTCACGCCGGTGGACGCCACGAGTGCGGGCAGCGCGGGATCGAAGCCCGCCGCCGCCAGCCGCTCCCACCATTCGTCGCCCGCTTCGAAGTCGACGGGCACGAGCCGCAAGAACGACGGAACGCCGAGTCCCAGCTCCTCGAGGCGCTGCCGCTTCCACGCCTGGGGACCCGGCTGATCGATCTCGAACACGAGCAGACGACCAGCCACGTCGGCTCGACGCTGCGCGAACGTGTCCAGACCTGCTCCGAGGATGACGTACTGCTGTAGGCCACGTGCGGCTTCTTCCACGACAAGGTCTTCGATGAAGCGGGCGCGGGCCAGGATTGACGCGCGGAACGGCGCCGTGAACGGGCTCATGTCCGGCCGGTCCTGCCAGCCGTCCTCGGGCGCCGCCAGCCGGAGGCCGACTTCGTCCTCGATCACGTGCGGCGGCGCATCGCGCTGGACGTGCAGGGCGCGCCACAGTGCGACACGCACCGCCGTGGAGTCTGCTGAAGGATCGTTCATGGCAGCCTCGCCTGCGTGCGCTCAGGCGCGCGCGAGCAGCTCCTCGCTGATCGCCCACAGCTTCTCGGCCGACTCGTCGCTCGAGGCGTGGGCGTCGACGCCCTGGTAGCGTGCCATAGGGCTTTCGGGATCGGTCGGTGCGGCGATGTCGCAGTCCTCGCAGTACACGCCGGGCTTGCCTTCAAGCACAGCGGCGGTGGCGGCCCACAGCGTGGTCGAGCAACCCTGTTCGGGCGTCTTGAAGCCAGCCTTCGCCATTTCGCTGGGCTCGCCGTCCTCGCCCAGCCAACCCAGCGCGATCTGCTCCTCCTTCGGCAGGTGGCGCTGCAGCGGCGTGAAGATGCCGCCGGGGTGAACGGCGAAGGCCTGCCCACCAGAGTCGCGCAGCCGCCGCGACAGCGCGTTGGCGAACAGCGCGTTGGCCGTCTTCGCCTGTCCGTAGGCCTTCCACTTGTTGTACTCGTCGCGCTCGAACTGGATGTCGTCCCAGCGGATGTCGCTGATCTTGTGCCCGGTGGAAGAGAGCGCGACAACGCGAGCGCCGGGCGTCTTCTCGATCAGCGGAAGCAGCGCCTTCGTCAGCGCGAAGTGCCCCATGTGGTTGACGCCGAACTGCGACTCCCAGCCGGGACCGACTCGCGAAAGGGGGCAGGCCATGATGCCCGCGTTGTTGACGAGCAGGTCGAGGTGCTGCAGCTCGCCGAGCATCGACTCGGCAAAGGCGCGCACGGAGCCGAGGTCGGCGAGGTCGAGCGGCGCGGTCTTCACGTCGCCCTGCACACCGGCGAGAGTCTCCGCCGCCTTCTCCGGCGACCGGACCGGAACGATGACGCGCACCCCCTTCTGCGCCAGCGCGCGCGTCGTCTCGAGACCGATACCGCTGTAGCCACCCGTGACAATCGCCGTTCTGCCCGAAAGCTCGACGCCAGCGAGCACTTCGGCGCCGGTGCTCCGCATGTGGAAACCGGACTGGGTGGGAACCTGATCGGATACGGCCATGCTCTGCTCCTGGTCTGGACGAAGGCCGGCATCCTAGGTCGTCCTGCACGGGAACGCGACACCAGGGTGTGCCGCAGTTGCCACAACGCTTGTTGCCTGATCGCGACGCTGTTGGATGGCGAGACGTCACCTGCGCGGGAATTTCCGCGCGGTATATCGCTTGCATCGCCGTCCTGCCATGGGAGGGACGCCAGCTTCCACAGCCTCTTCCGCACTGCTCGTGCTGGTTGCGGCGACGGGTTGCACGGTCCTGGGGCCGGTGCCGGGCATGACGGCGGTGAACGCGGTCCCGGCGCCGGCGGCGGATGTGGAACTCCAGGCGGGCATTGTGCCCGGCTACTATCTCAGCGACGCGGTCCAGCCCGACCAGCACGGGGGCGGCACGGCGCAGGCGTCGTTGATGCTGGAACCCGACGAGCTGATCCACGTGAACGGGCTGTCTGTCGGGGCGCGGGGCGTCGCAGGTGGCAGCGACGATGGTTATTTCGAGCCGATGCTGCGCTACCGGCGCTGGCTCGACTCGAGCCACTACCTGGCCCTGGCCGCGGTCGGCTACGCCACGCACGCTTCGGAGTCCAGGAGCGGCGCTTCGTACAGCATGACGCACGGGGGTGGCGAGGTCGGGTTCGACCTCGGCGTCGATCACAGCCCGTGGGTCGAGCTGCACCTGCAGGCAGGGGGGTCGGTATCCGGCCTGACCGCCTCGGGCAAGTACTGCAGTGACGACGTCGACGGTTGGGGGACGGACTGCCCCGATGGAAAAGTCGGGGACGTGTACGGGCATGTCGACGGTGCGTTCCCCACGATCTTCGGAGGATTCAGCCTGGACTTCGGAAGACATCTCGGCGCATTCCACGGGGTGCGCTTGGCCATGCTCGGTGCAGCCGGCCAGATGCCGCTGCTCCAACAGGGCAACCAGCGAAGCAAGCGCGGGTGGTCGTCCGCGGGCGTTTCCCTGACGGTGGCGTTCGGCGCCGCCAGCGACGCCACGGACTAGCCGAACCTGGACGGCGGCCGGCGCGCTCAGCCGGTGGTCGCCGTCACGATCCGCAGGTGTCCCATGACGCGCGTGTCCTTGGCCAGGTCGGGGGAAATGCGCGCGGCGATCTCGCGGATGTCCTCATCGCGAACGACCTCGTAGCCGAAGCGCCCGAGCAGTCTGTTCATCTGGTCGGGCTGGAAGATGGAGCGGAGCGGCTCGCCCACCAGCCACACGAACGGCGCCACCAATATCAGGATCCAGCCGCGGCAGTGATAGAGCACCGTGATGCGCGAGCCAGCGCTGGATCGACGCTGCACCACGGCCAGCGTGCTTTCGATGTCCGGGAGGGCGAGGTACATCACGACGCCCTCCCAGATCCAGGTGGTGGGCCGCGACGCATCATGGCCCGCTGCCTCGAGCGCGGCGTCGAGGTCGTCGCGGGTGAAGTCCACAGCGACGAACCGCACCTCGCGCGCCGTCGCTTCCAGCTTTCCGAGCCGGGCCTGCTTGAGCTTCTGGGATTCCGGGTGGTCGACTTCAAAGACGACAGCATCCCGAAGCTCGGGCATACGCCATGCGCGCCCATCCAGGCCGGCTCCCAGGGTCACGACCTGCGGCGTGGCCGCTTCGCGCACTACCTCGTCGATCGCGACCGTGCGCGCTACCATCATGGCGCTGCGCTTGAGCAGGCTCTGATAGGCAAAGCGCCGGGGCGCACCATCCGCGAGGTGTCGCTCGACCTCCGCCTGCGCGTCGGCCGGCAGTAGCGCGAACGCCGTCGGATCATCGAACCCGGGGATAGAGCGCGTGCGCTGCGCGAACGCACGCGCTTGGCACACCATCACCGCCGTGCGGCTCCCTCGACCGGGCTTCATGCCGCTGATCTATCACGGGTTGTCTTGCTCTAGGCCGTTCTACGAGTCGGCGTCGAGCAGCCGCATTGCCAGCTCGGCGACCTGCTCCGGCGTTTCGCGCGCGGCGCACGGCACGGCGCCGGGGATGTCCTCGTGACCGCCCCACAGCACGAGCGGCCCGCGACGGCCGAGCTTCTCGAGAAGGGCCTGCGTCACGCCGGTCAATCGCAAATCGACAATCACGAGCGTGCGCTCGTCGCCGAGCGCCTCCAGCGCGTCCCACAATGCGTCGAGATTCGCGACCGCGAGCGCTCCTGGAACCAGGACCGCAGCCAGGCGCAGCCGCGCTTCGGCATCGGGGCTCACGGCGACCACGCGGACGGAGGACGACTCGATTCTGATGGTCGGCCGCGTCTCCGGCAATTGGATCGGCGGAAGCCTCAGGGCGCTCATGGTCGTAGCCCGATGAGCCGAGCGCACGCCCGATACCGCCGGGCCCGGGGAGCGCCCGAGAGCGCGGCTCACCAGGGGCCTCAACTGCTCGAGCATGAGCCCCGAGGTCATCGGTCCAAGGATCGCCTCCACGGCCTCCGGGAGCGGGCCGGCAATGAACTGCTCGAGTGTCGCCGGGTCGGCCGGGACCGAGTTGTAGCCCCCGAGCGCGAGCGCTCGCGCGATCACCTTCGTCTTGACCGGGGCCGACGCGAAGGCATCGAGAACCTCGTCGACAGCGCACCTCAGAGCCGTGGCGGGCGCCGGGGCGTCGCTGCCGGGCTTCCGTGCCGGATTGGCCATGTTGTCTACAGCAACGGCCGCCCACCGCGGGAGTTTAGGCCTACCTGCCGTTCCCCAGCCGGGTTTCGCCGGGCTAGTCGCCGACCTGACAGGCGCACATGCATGCGCCCTCGTGACAGACGAGGCTCATGTCCATACAGATGTTGCACTCGTCCGGGTTCGACTTGTGGCAGTCGGAGTTCACGACGCAGCCCGGAGCATCGGGCCCCGCATCGGAGGGGCACGCACCCAGACTGCAGGCACCCCCGCCCAGGTCGCAGTAGCCCGCCGGCGGCGAGCAGTGCGCACCCGCCGGGCAGCAGGAGCTTTGGATGTGGCCGTTGCTGCAGGATTCGAGCGGGCTGCGCCCGTCGGGACACTGCATGGCATCCGTGCCGGCGTCGCCGTTCGGTCCGTGCGTCGAGGTCGAACCGCCGCAGCCGGCGAGCATCCCGAAAACCAGAAACAGTGCTGCTGCGGAACGCTTCATGGCGTCCCGCTTAGCGAGTTCCGTGCCAGGCGGGGTACGCGCGCGAGTCCCGCGTTCCTGCGGCTCCCGCCAGGACCGTGGCCCAGATTGCGCCACCGCCGCACCCGCGCAGCGACACAGCTGTCGGGGCCGCTGCGCGTGGAGGGCAGCGCCTCGCGACTCCACGGCGAGCCGATGCGCGGGCGAGCGGGCGCTCGTCACTTCACGGGACCGATGTACGACTTCGCCGCGACGACGTTGTCGACCCATTTCTTCGCCACGCCGTTCGGATTGGTCCCGATGTGCAATCCGACCTGGATGCGGTTCATGGTGAGGCTGGCGACGTCGCGGAGCCGCAGGTTCATGAAGTCCATCACCAACTTGCCGTCGAGCCAACCGGCGATCCGCCCGTCCCTCTTGCCCGGCGCGTTGGCCCGGACCATGAGCTCGTAGCAATGCCACTCGTCGAGGGACGGAACCAGATTGGGACGGCTGACGAACTTGGGGCCGAAGTCGTCCTTGATGCTCGTATTCGGCATGACGTCCCCGTTGGGGAAGAAATGATCTCCGTAGTTGCTGCGCTGCTCGGGCCAGTAGACGTACGTGTTCAGATCGCCAGGTGACGCGGTGCTCGTGTCGCCGCGCCACATCTCCAGGTTGACGAGATACTTGTTCGTCCCGTCGGCGGGCACGCCGGGTGTTGCCTGGTTGTTCGGGCCAAAGTAGTGCGCGGAGATGCCGGCGCCGTTGTGGCTGGAACCGACCACGTCGAACGGCGCCATGATCTTGCCGTAGTAGCGCAGGAAGAGCACGTCCTGCTCCGGCGAGATGTCCTTGTCGAGGCCGTCGCTGAGCTCGGCGGTCTGCTGGGGAATCGTGAACTCCACCGCCTGCTTTCCCGCGTACACGTCCGCGGCTGTGGTCACGAGCGCGACGTCCTGGACCTGGTAGTAGTACGTCCACTTGGTCTGCAGGTCGGAGGCCTTGCTGTAGGATTCGAAGTCGTCGGCAAACAGCACGTCCGGGTCGCTGGCGATGCCGGAGTCGCCCGGATGCTTGGCGGCGATGCCGCTGTCGCCTTCGGGAAGTGGGCCCGTTGCCGTCACTCCCCCACTGCCGGACGCGCCGCCCGTGCCGGACGTTCCTCCGCTGCCGGACGTTCCTCCGCTGCCGGACGTGCCTCCGCTGCCGGACGTGCCTCCGCTGCCGGACGTACCTCCCGACGATGTTCCGCCAGTGGACGATCCTCCACTACCGCCGACGCCCGCACCGGCGGTCCCGCCGGAGTTACCGGCCTTGTTGGAGCCGCTGGATCCACATCCGGCCACCACCAGGGCGACCGCGACTGCACACGCGCTCCATCGCTTCATCGGAGACCTCCGGAATCAATGTACCGGAGCGGACCTCACTTGGTGAGCTGAAAGTGCTCGTGGGCCTTGGAGATGGCGCTGACCGGGCCCACGAACACCACTTCGTCACCTTCCAGGATCTCGGTGTTGCCGCGCGGTACCACGAATTTCTTCCCGCGGATCACCGCGGCCACCACGCATTCGCCGGGGATGTCGATCTCCTTGATGCGCTGACCGGCCACCCGCGCTCGCTCCGGCACCACGACACCCATCAGACTAGCGACGCCGGTGCCGATTTCGAACAGGTCCGCTACGCCGGGTCGATCGATGTAGTTTTCCACCTGGGCAGCCGTCGCCCAGGGCGCGCTGATGCCGACGATGCCGTTTTCTTCCAGGAGCGGCATGTAGTCCGGGTCCTGCACGATCGCGATGACCTTCTTCATGCCGAGGCGCTTGGCCTGCAGGGCCGCGATCAGGTTGCGACCGTCGTCGGCAGAGGCGGCAATCGCCACGTCGATGTTCTCGATCCCCACCTGCTCCAGCAGGTCCTTCTTCGTGCCGTCCCCCTGGTAGATGGGCACGTTGTAGCGGTGTTCCAGCTCTTTGCAGCGGGCCTCGTCAGCCTCGATAAAAGTGAGCTGATGCTCCGATTCGCGAAAGGCCAGCCGGAGCTCGTCCTTCGCCAACAGGCGCGTGGCGATGTTCTGGGCCTGTGACCCGCCGTCGATGATGAGCACTCGCATGCGCGGACTCCTGATTCGTTTGTACCACTGCTCCAGACGCCGGCGTACTGCCGACAGCTGCCTGAGCTCTTCGCGATTTGCGGGACGGACGAAATAGATCGCCCCTCCCACCAACGTCAGCACGCCACCGAGCAGGAAGCTGCGTCCTTCCAGCGCCGGCACGAACGCCCAGGACGCCACGACGCCGAGCAGCGGCACGAGCGGGAAGCCGCCCACAGTGAACGGCTTGCGCAGGTTGGGCATCTTCCGGTGCAGCGCGATCACCGCGTAGTTCACGATGCCAAGGGCCATCAGGTAGCCGAAGTCCGACACCGACGCGACGAACTTCACGATTCCCGTGGATCCGAACACAATCACGCTGACGGCGCAGATCCCCAGCGCCAGGTGCGGTGTCTGGTAGCGCCGGTGGAGGGTGGCAAAGAAGCCGGGGAAGTGCTTGTCGCGGCCGAGCGCGTAGAGCACGCGCGCGCTGGCGCCCAGCGTGACGCTGAACGCTGACAGGCTCGCCATGACCGTGGCGATGATGCCGGCCCAGCGACCCCAGGCGCCGAACACGCGCTCCGCCACGAAGATGAAGGGCACGTCGGTCTTCGAAAGCTCGTCGTAGCGAACGGTGCCGAACATCACCGCTACGACGAACACGTAGATCAGAACACCGACGCCGAGAGTGATCAGGATCGCACGTGGGATGGTTCGCCCCGGATTGATGATTTCCTCGGACGCCACCGTGATCAGCTCGAACCCGACGTAGGAGACGTAGATCAGCGCCATCGACGGAATGAAGCCGCCCCAGCCGAACGGAGCCACCGGCTCGACGTACGGCGCCTTGAACTGCATCGCACCGAGGATGGCGATACCGACCAGCACCGCAAGCTCGATCAGGTTCATCACCGTGATGACCATGATCGCTTCCGACATGCCGCGAAGATTGATCGCGCCGAACAGGATCGTGGTGGCGATCACCACCAGCGCGATATTGGCGTGGGGCCAGAAGTACGCGCGCACGGTCAGCGCGAAGATCACCGCGTACATCGCGCAGGCGAGGGTATTGCCGATCCAGAAGAACCAGCCCGTCAGGAATGAGACGGGCCGCGGCAGAGTGCGACTCGTGAAGGAGTAGCCGCCGCCAGCAAGCGGGATGGCGGCACCGAGCTCGCTGTAGTTGAGCGCCGTGAACGCAGTGAGGCCGCCCATCACCAGATAGACCAGCACCCCGGCTGGTCCGACCATGTGCGCAAGCTCGCCCGGGAGCGCAAAGATGCCCGGCC
Organism: uncultured delta proteobacterium; assembly: GCA_963826085.1. Lineage (GTDB taxonomy): Bacteria > Myxococcota_A > Polyangia > Polyangiales > Polyangiaceae > CAWDXG01. The sequence goes on from CAWGVN010000004.1 coordinate 1,362,195, forward strand.
CCATCATCGCCCCGATGCCGATCATGATGGCCATGAACAGCCCGATGTTGCGCTTGAAAGCGACTTGCTGCGCCACGCGTAGCAAATGGGTAACCCACCCCCGGGCGCGATGGCAGGGCTTTCTACACGCGCGCGGGTCCGGCGATGCGCCCTACGGCGACAGCAGGTCGAGAATGCCCTTCAGGTCCGAGATCGACTGCATCGCGGCAGCTTTCGTCGGGGCGAAGGACGCGCTCTCCGACCAGCCGCTGCTGTAGCACCACGACTTCTGACCGGTGACGCACTCCGAAGCTACGATCGGCGCCTGGACGGTAAAGCCGATGGGGCTCGACCGCAGGAGCCACGAGACGCGCAGGTATCCCGACGAAGCCACGATGGCGTCGGCGGTCGCGGTGCCCGGGAGGTAGCCGGCTTCCGTCGCCGCCATCGCGATGACCTGATCCGTGGTCTTCCCGGGGAAGAGCGTGGCCGCCAGATTGTCGAGCTGGGTCTCGTTGCAGCAGGTCGCCTGGATCGCCGACGCGCCAACCTGCCAGGCCTGGCCGGCTGCGCACGCGGTCGTCGGCCCGAGGCGCGCGGCCGTGCTGCCCTGCTGACACAGCGAGAATCCGACCGGATTAGGCTTCGACACGTCGAGGACGCCCTCTTTCAGCGACCACCACGTGACCTGCGATGCGTCGGTGAGCCGGGCATCCCGCGTACCCTGGATCACCGGTACCACGCAGTACGCCACGTAGTGCACCCAGCCCGCCTCCGCGCTGTTCAGCGCGTGATTGTTCACCGTGTCCGATAGACTGCCGGAACGCACGCGGCACTGATCGTCGAAGCCGGACGGAAGCCCCACGCAACCATCGGGGCATGTGACGCTTTCGGTCGTGCCGTTGACCGAACGCTGGAGCGTCTGACCGTCGGACTGACAGGTCCAGCTCTCGGTCCCATTGAAACGCCCGCACGGGCTTTCGACGGTCGGGCCGGCGTCGATCGGGCCGTCCGCGGTCGCGGCGTCGCCGGGGGCATCCGCCGACGCGTCGGGTGGCGACGCGGCGTCGGCGGCGTCGGGCAGTGCGTCAAACGTCGCGGCGTCGCCGCGCGAAGGCCCGTTCGTCCCCGACGGCGAGCAGGCGGAAACGCAGGCCGCGAGAGCGACAGCCACGACCCACGGACCGCGCGGCATCCGCGGCCTCGCTCCGTGTGGTCGAATCGCCCGCATCGAGACAGGAGTGTCTCACGAGCACGACCTTTCGGGAAGCGCCCGCGCCGGAGGGCGCGCGCAGGGTGCGGCTCCGGACGGAGCGACTCCGCGGATGAGCAGGCGGTGCAGTGTTCTTGCGGTGGCGAGATCTTCCACGATGTCCGCGCGGAGCTCTTTCGCGACGCGCTCGAGCTCACGGGCCTGCGCGTCCGGGACGAGACGGGTGTCGAGAACGGCGATGTCGCGCTCGAACGCGCGGATCTGGCCAGCGACATAGGCAATGTCGAAGTCGGCCCCCGTCTGCCCCGCCATGCTGCTCGATACGCGCTCCGCGTCCGCCTCCACCCGCTGGCGCATGGCGCTGTGCGCAAGTCCCCGTGGCAACATCGAAATGAAGCTGGCCAGATCGATCTCGGTCGCGGAGCGCTGTGCCGTGATGACCGCGGCAAGCTCGGCGACGCCACCGCTCGCCGCCCGCCCGCTCGGGGCCTTGGCGGGGCGGGATCCTCGGGCGCATCGCATGCCTTCTGCCGCCTGCAGCCCGGCTGGAACGGCGACATGGCGGGGAATTGGCGAGGTAATTCGAACTGGGTATCAATTCGCTGGCATCGAAGGTGGCAGCCCTTCTAGGGTGCGCCCGTGGCAAAGAACAACGGGGACGAAGACGTCAAATCCGAGCTCGATGAACAGGAAGCCGCGGACTCCTCCAAGGACGCAGCCAACAACGAATCGGACGACGAAAGCGAAGCGAAGAACGAGTCGGACGACGATGACGCGGACGACGACGACGACGCGGGCGACGACGACGACGCGGGCGACGATGACGACGCGGACGACGACGACGCAGACGAAGGCGACGACGCAGACGACGATGACGACGCGGACGACGGCGACGCGGAAGTCGCTGCCAAGAGCTCGCGGGACGACAAGCCGGCCAAGCGCAAGAGCGACGACACGGTTTCGAAGAAGCGCGCACCGGAGAAGCGTCCCGCGTCGAAACCGCGCCGCGCAGAGGCCCGCGCTGCGGCCGATGAGTCGAAGCGCCTGCCGATGAGCTCGGTGCTGCTGGTCGCGCTGGTGGCCATTGCCGCGGGCGTGGCCGGCGGCTGGTTCCTGCGCGACGCGAAGGCCCATGGCCTCGGGCCGTTCAAATCGAAGGCCACCGCGGAGGACGGTATCAGCGCGCAGTGCAAGTCGTGGCAGGACAAGGTCTGCTCCGGCTCGAGCACGGCGGGTTGCGACCAGGCAAAGTCGGCGGCGCAGCTGTTGCCCGTTTCCGCCTGCGGCGCAGCGCTGGAAGACGTGCCCGGTACCCTCGCGCGGATCAAGAAGGCGCGCGAGGATTGCGACAACCTGGTCGCCAAGCTGTGCAAGGACCTCGGCCCAGGCGAAATGTGCAGCATGGTGAAGCGCAGGACGGAGAGCATCAAGCCGGACGACTGCCGCTCCATGGCGTCCCACTACAGCGCCGTGGTCGGTCAGCTCCGCATGATCCAGGAGCGCGGCGGCCTGCACATGATGCAGGGCGGTCCCCCCGGTGCCGGTCCGCACGGTGGTCCTGGCGGTCCCCCTGGTGCCGGCGGTCCTGGCGGTCCTCCCGGTGTCGGTGGTCCGCACGTCGGTATGCGGCCGATCCCGATGCCCCCGGGCGCGGGCCATCCAGCGCCTGCACCGCCCAGCAACCCCTGAACCAGCTCGCGATTTCCCGCCGAGCGGCCATCCCCCGCCGCCTGGACAAATACATCCGGGACAGCATGCCGCTGTCCGCACGGGCCGTGCGCGAGGCGCTGGGAGCCGGGCGCGTCACACTGTCTGGCGAGCGCCAGACCAGCGAGCACGAGCTCGTGTTCGAAGAGGACGACGTCCGCCTCGACGGCGAGCGGATCTCGCCGCGGCAGAAGCAGCTTTCTGCCATGCTGCACAAGCCGCTCGGTGTGACCTCCACGGCGCGCGATCCCAGGGGCAAGGCAGACCTGTCGCGTTGGCTCGGAGAGATGCCGCCGGGGATGTTTCCCATCGGGAGGCTGGATCGACAGACCAGCGGGCTCCTGCTCTTTACCACCGATGGCGATCTGGCCCACGCGGTGCTCCGCCCGGACCACCACACGGACAAGATGTATTGGCTGTGGCTCGACGAGCATGTGGCCGATGATGATCCCCGCCTGGCAGCGCTCCTCGAGGGCGTGCCCGTTCTCGGTCGACCGGCGCACGCCAAGGCGGTCGTCGTGCTGCACCGCACGGAGCACATGACCGAGCTGCTGGTCACGCTCGACGAGGGAAGGAATCGCCAGATCCGACGCATGTGCCGGGCGCTCGACTTCCATCTCGCAGGTCTGCATCGCCAATCCGTCGGCCCGCTCGAGCTGGGTGAGCTCGCATCAGGCAGCTGGCGCCTCCTGAACGACGAGGAGGTGGCGGCGCTCTGGAGCGCGACCGGCGGATGGAAGCGCGTCGCCGAACGGCGCGTGCAGGCACTTGGCCGATTCGCCGAGCAGGCCCGGAGCGCGGGAACTCCCCACCACCGCCTGGAAGCGTGGCTGGACCGCGCGCTCGGGCGCACTGGCGTCCGGCCAACCTGATACCGGGTGGAGCTGCGGTCGACCGGAGTGCCTTCGAGCTACCGGCCGCCGCTCTCGATGAGCTCGGTGCGCAACGCCTTGGCTGCAGCGAGATTCTGTACGATCGCGTCCCGGAGCTCGGTTGCGATGCGCTTCAGCTCGAGGGCCTGCGCGTCGGGGATGAGGCGGGTGTCGAGCACGACGATGGCGTTCTGGAACTCGCGGATCTGACCCGCGACGTACGCCATGTCGAAGGCGCTCCCGGTGAGCGCCGTCATGGTGCCCGTGACACTCGCCGCGTCCGCCCGGACGCGCGTGAGCAGGTCGCTGTCCTGGAGCCCGTCCGGCAGCGTCGACTTGAAGCCGGCGAGATCCTTCTCGGTGGCGGTGCGCCGCGTGACGATCACCGCGGCGAGCTCGTTGACGCGATAGTTGCCGGACTTGCTCCCAGCGACGCGCGCCTGGGCAAGCTGGCTCTGGACGATCGCGTCGATGACGCCCGCAGTCTGTCCGTCGTTGAGTGCAGCGTTGTTCAGCTCGGCGCCCTCCGGGGGTTCGGGGCTGAACGTTGGCGGCGTAATCAGCGCCGCCGGTCGCATCCCCTGCCCGGCCTCGGCGGTCGTCGGCGACGTCCGCGCCGGCATGGACTCCTGTGCCGCACCGCATTGCACGCACAGCATGCAAAGCGGCAGCACCAGTGCGTACTTGGTGGTTGTCATATACGAGAGATGTGCAAGCGTCGTGCCTCGGCATCGCAGCGGAAATCCGGCCTGGTCGACGTGGAGCCGCTCCGCAGGCTGTGGCGGAAACGCACGCCCAGCGCAGGTCACCCCAACCAGCGGCCCGCGCAGCTTGCGCAGATTGACAGGCAATCGCGTATTCCCAAACGGTGAGGGCGAACCCATACTCGCGCCCCATGACCCACCCCTTCAGGCAGAAGCTGACTCGCGCGCGCACCGTTCGTCCGTCCGCCATCCGCGGCAACGAGCGCCCGGCCGAGATCATCGCCGACAAGTTCCCGGCCTACGTCGGGCGCAACCTGCGTCTCGCTTACGAGCTGATGCGCGCCACGGTGGAGCGGCGCGCGGCGACGTTCCTGACGCTCTCGGGCGCGATGACGCCGGCGGGTCTGCACTCGTCGTGCCTGGTTCCACTTATCGAGCGCGGGCTTGTCGACGTGATCACGACGACGGGCGCGAACCTCTACCACGACGCGCACCGCGTGATCGGCCACGCCGTACGCGAGATCGACCCCAACGCCGGCGATCTGGCGATGCGCAAGGCGCGCATCATCCGCATCTACGACCTGGCGTTCGGCGAGGAGGCGCTGCTCGACACCGATCGGCTGTTTTCCGCGATGATCGCCAAACCCAGATTCCAGAAGCGCATGACCACGCCGGAGTTCCATCGCCTGCTCGGCGAGGAGATGGCCGCACTCGAGGAAAAGCTAGGGGTGAAGGAGCCGTCGCTGCTCGCCACGGCGTACCGGCACGATGTGCCCATCTTCGTCGGCGCCGTGCAGGACGGATCGATCTTCCTGAACGTGGTCAAGCTCAAGGCTCTACGGGGCGACGACTTCAAGTGCGAGATCGATCCTGTCGCCGACGTGTTCGAGATGGCAGCGGTACAGCACTACTGCGAAAAGTCGCTCGGCAAGCCGCTCGCGGTGTGGATGCTCGGCGGCGGCGTGCCCAAGAACTACACGCTGCAGGGCGAACCGCTGCTCTCGCAGATCCTCGACGTGCCCACTCCGGGTTTCGACATCGACGTGCAGATCTGCGTCGACGTGAGCGACAACGGCGCGCTGTCAGGCGCAACTGCCGCCGAGGGCCACACCTGGGGCAAGACCACCGCGGCCAGCGTCGAGCACGGCAGCGTGTACTGTCGCTCCGACGTGACCGTGGCGATGCCTTGGCTCACCTACGCGCTGCTCTCCGACCCGAAGATGAAGAAGAAGGGCCTCCGCCTCTCGAAGAGGCTGCCCGAAGCCAACGAGCTGCTCCAGAAAGAGGTGAAGCGCCGGAAAAAGAAGCTCGACAAGAGCCTCTCCTTCGCCGCGGTGGACGGATCGGCAAAGCGCAAACGGAAGCGCTGAGCCGGCGCGCGGCGCGGTCGTCGAATCCCGCGGCCCGGAAGCCCGCCGCCGCAGCTACTTCACGGGGCACCCTACCACTACGATCTCGACGCGGCGGTTCTTGTGGCGGTTTTCGTCCGAGTTGTTCGGGACGCGCGGCGCCTTCTCGCCGTAGCCGTGGGTGGTGATGCGCGCGGCAGCGACGCCGTGCGCCGTGAGCCACGCCGCCACCGACCGCGCGCGCTGTTCGGAGAGCTTCTGGTTGTACGCGTCGCTGCCCCGGTCGTCGGTGTGGCCTTCAACGGTGATGTGCGCAGTGGGCCGCGGGTCGATCGCCGTCTCCTTGGCCGCCTCCAACGCCGCGAGCGCCGGCGGCTTGAGATCGTATTTGGCGGTATCGAACAGCACGTCGCTGTTCAGGGTGATGCGCACCGCTCCCCCGCGCTCCTCGATCTCGGCGGGCGCGGCCTTGCCCGCCTGGAATGCGACGAAGTCCTTCTGCCCGGGCGGCTTCCATTCGAGCATGAGCGCGATGCCATAACGCGGACCCTGGAAGTACTGGACTTCGATGGCATGCGGCCCGGCCTCCAGCGTGGCCTTGCCGTCCACCTTCCTCGTCGAATGTTGCCCGTCGTTGTCGATGACGAGCTTGCCATCGATGAACAGTTTGCTGCCGTCGTCCGATTCCAGGGAAAACCCGTAGTCCCCGGCAACGGGTGCCGAGAACGACCCCTTGTAGTCGAGCGCGAACCACTCGAAGCGATTGCTCACGCCGGGAAAGCCGTTTCTGAAGTCGCGCTCGGGAACGTCGAGCTTCGTCGCGTACAACGTTCCCTTCGACGGCAGCTTGGAGAAGTCGGGCAGCGCCTGGGCGTCTTCCGGCAGGTAGACGAGCTTTCCCTTGAGCGAAAACGGTATCGGGGTGGGGCTGCCCAGCGGCGCATCCTGGTCCTTCTCGATCTTCTCCGCCGGGCACGGTCGACCCAACAGAGCAGTGCGCGACCCAGCGGTACCCGACCCGGCGGCGCCCGACCCGGCAGCGGCTGCCGGCCCGCCGGGGTTGTCGAAGATGGACGAGAGCGGTGGGCCGTTCTTTTCGCCCGGCGCACCCTGTCCACCCGACGCACCCGCCGAACCCGAGGCACCCGGTGACTTCGCTCCGGCGCCCGGAGCGCCCCCGCACGCAACGAGAAGTCCAGGTATCGCGATGGAGAAGAACGCGATACCGATCCGCTTCCTGGTCGAATGGCTCACGCCGGGATCACTAGTCGAGAGCCGATGCGGCGAACAGCGAAAGAAGCGACCGCCGTCACACCGCCAATTCGACTATGCTGGCGACGCTCACCGGATCGACGTATCCGCCCCGCCACGCTTGCCTGGAGACTTGCCGAATGAAACGAATGCTCGCCCTGCTCGCGGTCGTCCTGTTCGCGGCGTGCGGGGGCAACCGAGTCGTAGCGCCGCCGGCGACCACCGCGGGGGGCAGCGCGGCGCCTTCCGCTCCGAACAGCCCCCGCTACAAGAGCCTGGTCGTGCACGTCCTGCGCGCGACGGCGGACGGCAAGAGCGGCGAGATCGGAAAGCTGGAGCGCCCAATCGCCGACTACCGCGACATGCCCGTGTCGCTCGTGATCCGCAAGTCGCGCGCCGCGGGCGAAGGGGCTCCGGATGCGCTGGCGCGCTTCGAGACGCGCTTCGAGGTCGGAGCGAGCAACGTGGAGCTGCCGGCGTTCGACCTCGACTGCTCGAAGCCTGACAAGTGCATCAAGCGCGAATGGCTGGACCTCGAGCTGCGCGCACCGGGCGCCCCCTCGCGGCACATCGAGCGCGTGCTGTTCGAGAACGACGCCGACAGCGAGCCACCCCCGCTCCGCCGATACACGATTGTCGCCGTGCAGGACGCGCTCACAGAGGGCGACGTCAAGGCGCTCGCGAAAAAGGAACTCGGTGGCACGCCGCTCGACCAGCAGAAGGCCAAAGCCGAGGCGCTCGCGGCGGAAGCGAAGAAGACGGAGCTTGCCAAGCAACCGGCTCTGCTCGCTCGGGTCGACCAGATGGACCGGTTCGGCGCGATCGGCAACCTGATCGCTCTCGATTATGCCGCCGAGTCCGACGCCATGACCGACGCGCTCGCGCGCACGCTGGACGTGACGGTCCGGCGGAACACTCCGCGCATCCTGATCACGACGATGCGCGCCGACAGCGCCGACGACAGTCCGACGCTGAGCCTTGATCTGAGGCTCGACGACCTGGCGGCGTCGTCGAAGAATGCCGGCGCGGCGAAGCTCTTCCAGCACGCGCGCGGGCTTATGGAGTCGGAGCTCGAAGGCGCCATCATGAAGACCTTCGGTGGCGAGGAACGCGCTGTGAGCACCGCTCTGCTCATGAAGGAAGCCTCCAGGAACGGCATCGGCGTGGTCGCGGTGGAACCCGGGAACCGGAAGGCACTCGAGTCGCTCGATCTGCCGGGCTCGTTCGCGGCGCTGGTCAAGGCCACGCTGGACGGCGGCCACGTGGTCGTTCTACCGAAGTCCGCGGTCGACCTCGCCGGCAAGTCCCGCTGGGGATTCTGGGATATCGATCCGCAAACGGGCGCTACCGTCGGCGTGATGGAAGGCGGCGAGCACCAGGGCATGGTCCAGGCCCCGATCATCAACCAGAGCGTCGCCCAGAACCCGAAGCTCGGCTACTGCCTCGGCTTCATGGTGGGCGTGATCTCGTTCGAGTGGGGCCTGGCCGGCAAGTTCCTCGAGTTCGGCGGCATCACTCCGGAGCTCGTCAAGCAGCTCAAGGACGAGCTGAAGAACATCGCCTGCACCAACTTCTGCAACATCAACGCTACAGCGAAGGTGTCGGTCGACATCACCAACTGCAGCAAGGACCCGTTCAGCAAAGGGACATCGCCCGTCCCCGGCGAGTGGGACTACTGCACCGAGTACAAGAACGGCTTCGAGTGCGCGACCGGCGTGCTACTCGCCGCGCTCGGATCTCCCGGCAAGGGTCCGAAGCTCCACGCCAGCGCCCAGGCGAAGATCGAGATCGGGTGCGCCAACGTCGGCCCAGGCACCTGAGCTATTCGCGCCCGCGGTCGTCGACCTCCAGCACCTGGCGGCAGCGGACGTGGCCGCTGCGTTCCCGGGAATCGTCGCTCAACGCTGGATGTTCGAGTTGGTGACGTTCGTCGCCTTGGCCTGGATGTAGAAGCCAGGATACTGCGAGGTCTCGAAGGTGCCCTTCGGATTGTTGCGCGTGGTCGAGTCCTTGATGTTGATGGTGCCGGTCTTGTTGTTGCTCACGAAGAACACGGCGCTTCCGCCCTCGTTCGCCTTGCAGTGCTCGATCAGGCTGCTCTCGAGGTTCATCACGATCTCGTTGCCGTCGTTGTAGATGGCGCCGCCATTGCCGCCCTGGCCGCTGTTCGCGCCGTGGCCGACCGCGTTGTTCCAGGAGAACCACGAGTTGAGGATGTTCCACGACACGCCGATACTGCTCAGCGCGCCACCGTTGGCGCAGTGGTTGCCGTAGCCGGACTTGCCACCGAAGGTGCTGTTGACGATCCACACGGGGCGCGCCGGACCGGCGCCGGGCGCCACCAGATAGTCGAGCTTGCGGATGGCGCCGCCTCCCAGATCCGAGCCGAGGTTGTCGCAGACATTGTTGAAGAAGCGGCAGTGCACGACCTTGAGGCTGCCGCCCTGCGCGTAGATGGCGCCTCCGCCGGCGCCGTTGTTGCTGCCCTCGGGTATGCCCTTCGCGCTGGCGTCGACGAACGTGAGGTTCTGCACGACCAGCGTGGGGCCGGGGTTGGTGTTGCAATCGCCCGATCCGGACGGATACCCGCCGTGAGATTTGTCGCAGGTGGACATGTAGAGGATGCGCCGCTTGCCGGCGCCGCTCAGCGTCACCTTGTTGCCGCCGTCGATAACGACCTTCGACACGTTGTTGTAGACGTTCGCGGTCGCGGTCAGCGTGATGGTGACCGGGTCCGGCCCGCAGTCGAAGGTGATGACGCCGCCCTTCTTCACAGCGGCCACGAACGCGTCGCTGGTGCAGCTCGCGGCAGTACCAGTACCGATGACGGTGGTCGGCTTCGATACGTCCTCGGCCTGTCCCTCGGTGGGAACGGTCGCATGGCCGTTCGCCCAGCCCGCCGGCGGGCCATCCTGCGCGTTCGTGTTTGGATTCGGCGTTGTGGACTTGCCGCTGCTCGAGCCGCACGCGGAAACGGTAGAGAGCGCGAACAACGCAGCGGCGAGAATAGCTGCAGGAGATCCCCGTAACATGCTCCGAGTGTATCGCTCCGCGCTATCGTGCCGCAACGGGCCGGGGAAGCGCACGAATGAACCTGAAACGACGCCACATCCCCGCCGGCGCGTTTCCACGCGAGATGCGCGTCACACCAGACGGCAGGACGCTCCTGCTCACGAACTTCCGTTCGAAGACACTCGAGCTCGTCGATCCGGGGCGGCTCCCGCTCACGCCGGCCCCGCGCTAGTCCGACGCACCCGCCTCGTCGCGCGCTCTCGGCAGCAGCAGGTCCTCGAGGAAGAATGCGGAGAGGTCGTGCCTCCCGGAAAGCCCGCCCTTTCTGTAGACGGCGCGCGCCTGCTGGCGCGCAGTCGCCTCGGTGATCGAACGCACCTCCGCGATCTCCTTGTGGCTGAGGCCCTTGAGCAGGAGCAGCGCGACCTCCTTCTCCGCCGCCGACAGCTTCCAGCGTTCGAACTGACGATCGAGGGCGGCGCCTAGCCCCTCGAGCGCCTCGCGAGCTTCGGTCCGCCAGCGCTCGGCCTCGAGCCGCGTCGCTTCCAGGCGTTCGGCGAGCTCGCGAGCCTGTTCGCGGACCTGCCGCGCGTCGCGGATGACGTCACGGAACCGCCGCGCCGCCGCGACCGCACCCACGAGGCCGACGACGAACAGCCCACCCTCGGTCAACACATGGCGGACAGTCGTCCCCGCGCCCAGGTCGAAGGCCAGATCGATGGCAGCGAGCAACGCGATGCCAGCAAACGCGACCAGCATGCCACCCAGCAGCCGTCCGTCGGATGTGAGATCGGGTTCTTCCAAGTGTCCGTAACCTCCTGGGTATCACGCTTGGCGGATGGTGCGCGGGCCGCCAAGAGCCCACCACTGACCTGTGCCCGGGGACCGGAGAAACAAGCCTCGACTGGAGAAGATGATGACGACGAGCCACGAAGCAACCGGTAAAGGACAGATCGCGATCATTGTCGCGACCGCCGCCACGACTCTCGCGCTGGGTGTGACCGTCGCGGCGCTCGGCGGATACCTGGCGCCACGGGACGGACCGCCGGCCGCGGGCGTGCCCACCGACGCGCGGCCACCTGCGGCGCCAACGCCGCAACCCGGCGCGCCGCCGGTCGTACTGGTGCCCATCGTCCCGGAGCCGCCGGTCCAGGCGGCTCCGCCCGGACCGGAACCCGTATTTGCGGCGTTCCACAAGGTCCGCGGAGAGCGCGAAGCCCATGAACGCCACGACCACGAGGAGCGCGATGACGACGACTAGACGCCCCCGCCCCCCGCTTTTCACGCGCAGCCTCCGACCGCACCTGGTTGCACTGCTCGCACTGGCGTACGTCGTGGCGTGGTGGTCGTTCGGCGAACGACGAGTGCAGCTCCGTTGGGCCTCGCGGACAGAGCCGACACGTCCGCCCTCCCCCGTCGTCTGGTACGGCGAGCTGCCGCAGCGGCAGCGCCCTGCTGTCGCGCTGCCCGACGGCTGGATGATCGTGCCGGCGGCACAGCGGCCGGTGGCAGCCCCCGGTCCGGTGCGCGCCACTGTCGCGCACCCGGGCCGGATCCGCACCAGGAGCTCGTGATGTTCACCTTCCGCGCGATGAACACCGACGTGACCGTCAGCACCGACGACGAGGAGACTGCGACGCGGGTCGTCGCGACGTTCGCCGACGCGGAACGCCGGTTCAGCCGCTTCCGCCGGGACAGCGAGCTGGCGCAACTGAACCGAGCGTGTGGGCCATCGACCGTGTCGGAGCCGCTCTTCGCTGCGCTGGTGCGTGCTCGGCGGTACTTCGATCTGACGCACGGGTTGTTCGATCCCGCAGTCGGCGGCGTGCTGGCAGCTTTCGGCTACGACCGCTCCTTCGCTCCGGGCGCGCTCGATCGCACCGCCCCAACCCGAACAGAGCGCGCCGGCAGCTTCCTCGACATCGGGCTCGACCCGTCGACTCTCTCCGTGGATCGGCCCCACCACGTGCAGATCGATCTGGGCGGCATGATCAAGGGCGCCACCGTGGACGCGGCGGCACGCCATCTCGGCGGGAGAGGGGCGATCGACGCTGGCGGCGACGCCATCCTGCTCGGCCGCGAGCCGACGCGCGGCGAATGGCTGGTCGACATCGAGGACCCGCGCAACGCGGAACAAGTCCTCCTGACGGTCGCCGTGTCCGGCGGTGCGGTCGCAACCAGCGCCCCGAACCGACGAACCTGGGCGATCGGGGATCGAGCCGCGCACCACCTGATCGACCCCCGCACGCACGCTCCCTCGGCGAGCGGGCTGCTTCAGGCGACCGTTTTCTCCCCGCGTGCGGAGCTCGCGGACGTGCTGGCGAAGACGGCCTTCCTGCTCGGCAGCCGCGAGGGTGGGCGGTTCGTCGCGAGTCGCGGAGCGACGGGCGCGGTGTTGGTGGGCCGCGACGGCGAGGTAATCGTCTCGGGCCAGGTGCGTGTGCGGGAGATTGGCCGTGCGTAGGGCGCTTGTCGGCTTCCTGGTCGGCCTCGGGTTGCTCATCGTGCTGGACGCGCTCGGGGCGCGGCTGGGGCTCGTGCCCGGCGTCGTCCCGAAGCTCGAGGGGAGCGCAGCGTGGACGACGTCGCGGGCCGCCGGCGTGACGGCCTTCATCGCGCTGTCGATCGACGTCGCTTTCGGCCTGTTCCTGTCCACCGGCGCCGTGGATCGCGTGCTTTCCCGCGCCCGGAGCGTTGAAGTCCACCGCTGGCTGTCGAGCGTGGCCCTGGCGATGATCGGCGTGCACTCTCTTGTCCTCGTGTTCGATCGCTTCGTGCACTTCGACGTGCTGGACGCGCTCGTGCCGTTCGTCTCGGGCTACCGGCCCTTCGCCGTCGGCCTGGGCGTGCTCGCCGCGTACGGAGCACTGGTCGTGCAGGCGAGTTTCCTGCTGCGCCGCCGCATTGGCGCGAGGGTCTGGCGCAAGCTCCACTATCTGTCGTTCGTAGTGTTCGCCGCAGCTCTCGCCCACGGCCTGTTCGCAGGCAGCGACGCCGGCGCCAGGCCGATGCGCGCGCTGTACCTGGGTGCGGGCACGCTCATCGCGGCGCTTGCGCTATATCGAGCCTACTGCTCGACAATGCGGAGCAGCCGTTCCACCGGCTGACCGACGGTGAACGGCAGCCGGCGGGTGTGGCGGATCCGCACGGCGCATCGCGCCAGGGCTACGGCTCGATGATGCCGAGCAGCCGTTCCACCAGCTCGTCGATGCGGAACGGCTTCTGCAGAAAGGCGCAGCGCCCCTCGGCCAGGTGGCGCGCTGCGTCCTGTTCGCTGTAGCCACTGGTCAGGACGACGCGAACATCGGGGCGAATGCGGCGCAGCATGCCCAGCACCTCGGGTCCGCCGAGATCGGGCATGGTCATGTCGAGCAGCACGGCGTCGATCTCGTCGGCATGCTGCTCGAAGAGCTCGATGCCGCGCCGTCCGCCTGCCGCGACCAGAACGGCGAAGCCCGATTCGGACAGCAGGTTGCTGCATACGTCGCGCACACTCTTCTCGTCGTCGACTACCAGCACGGTGTGTCCTGTACGGAGCGGCGCGGTCGACGGCAAGGGCGCAGGCTGGACGATGGGAGTTGCCGCGGCGGGCAGATACACCCTGAAGCTCGAGCCGCGACCCGGCTGCGTCGCGACCTGAACCGCGCCGCCGTGCCCGCGCACGATGCCGAGCGTGGCCGCGAGCCCGAGCCCGCGCCCTGTCGTCTTGGTGCTGAAGAACGGATCGAAGATGCGGGCGCGCGTGCGCTCATCCATGCCGATGCCGTTGTCGGTGACCTCCAGACACACGTAGTCGCCCGCCGGAAGGTCCTGCTCGACGCCCTCCGCCATCACCGAGTTGCCGACGCCGAGCCGCACGACGACGCGCCCGTCGCGCCCCGGGATCGCGTCCGCCGCATTGGTGATGAGGTTCATGATCACCTGCTGAAGCTGCGCGCGGTCGCCTTCGATGGGGGGAAGATCAGCCGCAAAATCATAGGACAGGTCGACGGTGCGCGGGATCACCGTGCGCAGCAGATCGGCCATCTGCCCGACGAGCTGCGACAGCTCGATCGGCGCGACCAGCAGCTGGGCCTTGCCGGCGTAGGCCAGCATCTGGCGCGTGAGATCCGCGGCGCGCTCGGTCGCAGCCAGGATGTTCTCGACATCCTCCTTCGCCGGCGAGTCGCTTCCGACGCGTCCCAGGGCGAGGCTGGCATTGCCCATGATCACAGCGAGCAGGTTGTTGAAGTCGTGCGCAATGCCGCCAGCGAGCACGCCCAGGCTCTCCAGCTTCTGCGCGTGCTGCATCTGCGCTTCCAGGCGCTTTCGCCGCGTGATGTCGAGGAAGGTGACCACCGCACCGTGGCTGGCGGAGCCTTCCTCCAGCGGCAGGGCCGTGAACACGGCCCAGGCAATCGAACCGTCGCGATGCCGGACGCCGATCGTGCTGGGGCCCGCAGGACGCCCGGTGGCCAGGCAGATGCTGGCCGGATACTCGTCCACGGGGCAGGGCGTTCCGTCGTCGCGCAGCGTCTCCGGCTCGAAGTCGGCGACGTAACGATGGGTCAGCTCATCGTAGCTCAGGCCCAGGAGCCGCACGGCCTCCGGATTGGCGCGGAGCACCGAGCCCTCGGCAGAAAGCACAACCACGCCGCCCGGCACCGCCTCGATAATGCGGCGGTTGAGCTCTTCGCTCGCGGCGAGCTCGCGCTCGGCGCGTTTGCGCTCCGTGATGTCGACGATTGTGCCGTGCAGCTTGCCGTCCGAGATCCACGCAGAAAGCATCACGTCACGCTCCTCGCCGTGCCGCGTGATGATGGTGATCTCGTGGTGCCTGAGCACCTCGCCCCGCGCCGCGGATTCGAAGATGCGCTGGCGGTCCTCGGGATTCTTGTAGAAGACGAGCGTGTTCGTTTGGTGCACCTCTTCGGGGGAATCGAATCCGCCGATCTGCGCCGCCTCCTCGTTGATGTAGTGGATCCGGCCCTGGAGGTCCGTCTGGAAGATGCCGACGGGCACGGTCTGCAGCAGCCGGCGCGCGTCCTCCTCGGACAGCTCGAGCCGTTCCTCCTGGGTCAGCCCCGCCAGAAGCACCTTCATGGATTTCCCCGCGCTCCCCGTCGGCGCCGGCGCCCCACCCCTCGACCGGCAACCGGAGCATACCGCTGTACCGCCGAAACGGCACGCGGATGGATGAGCGACGCCGCAACCGTCGGTCGCGACGCGACCCGCTGCGTTCCAGCTCACGGCCAGAACCTGGAATTCCACCCCCGATCCCGGGCAGTGCGGACATCACCCCGCACTGCGTAAAGCCAAATCCAGGGCTGGGCGCCGTCGACCGACGCTCGCCTCGCTTCAGAAAATCCCGTTGATCTTCGTGTTGCGCGTCTTGTCCGGAGCAGCGCCGGCCGCTGCCGCCCCGCCCCCGGGTCCACCTGGGTTCACGCAGGCGCCGTTTTGCGCAACGCAGTGTTTGGCCTGGGCGCAGACGGAGGACTGCGCGCAGTCGGCGGACGAGGCAACAATGCACTTGCCGTCCTTCATCGTGCAGTTGCCCTGGAGCTTGCAGCGTGCGGACTTCCGGCAGCTCGCGCTCGACGCCGCGACGCACTCGCCATCCTTCGAGGTGCACATGCCGTCGTTGGAGCAGGCGTCGGACTTCTTGCAGTCGTCGTCGCTGGCGACGCATTTTCCGTCCTTGGCCGAGCACTGCGCCCCCTTCTTGCACACCTTCGAGCCCGCGCAGTCCTTGTCCGAGTCGGCCACGCACTTGCCGTCCTTGGCCTGGCAGCGGCCGAGCTTCGCGCAAGGGCTCTCCGGGTCGGGCTTCTCGTCGGTCGCTCCGGCGCAGTGATAGGCGGAAAGCGCTACGCACTTGCCGTCCTGCATCGCGCACAGACCCTCCGTCGTGCAGGTCTTGCTGCACGCGAGCGACACGGAGTGCCTGGGATCCACGCACGCGCCGTTGGATGCGCTGCACAGGCCGCTCTTCCTGCAGTCCCCGGAGCCCTTGCAGTCCTTGTCCGACGCCACCACGCACGCATTCTTCTGGGCCGTGCACTTGCCGTGCTCCTTGCAGTCGGTGGATCCCCTGCAGTCCTGATCGGAGGCGACCTTGCACAGGCCGTTCGGATCCGCCGTACACTTGCCGTGGTCCTTGCACTCCGGCACCGTCTTGCAGCGACCCTTGTCGTCGCAGCCCGCTGCCGCGAGCACCAACCACAAACAACCCACACACCCCAGAACCGCGAGCACCCGACGCACCATGCGCGCGAGTGTAGCCCAACAGATGCGGGCGGTGTCGACAGCGGATCGCCGCCCCTTGCGCCGGCCGCGCGGACCGGCGAGGCTCTCGCGCGATGAGACCCTCGTTCGCTTGTGCAATGGCCCTCGCTCTGGGAGCCTGCAACGCGGCGCCGGCGGCTTCCCCGCCGCCTCCGGTCGCGAACGCTTCAGCTCCGGCGCCGGTACCTCCGCCACCTCCTCCTTCGCCGCCGGCCAGTGCAAGCAGCGCTCCTGCCGCGCCGGCTCCGGCCGAGCTCGCGTCGAATGGCGTCCCTCTTCCCGGTGCAAAGGGTCCGGTGTCGATCGACCTCGTCGCGTACGACGGCAAGCACGGCCGCGTGTGGGTGCCCGTCGGCGACACCGGCAGCGTCGATGTCTTCGACATCAAGAGCGGCGCGTTCCAGCGCGTCGACGGCTTCAAGACGAAGAAGCGCAAGTGGCACGGACACGAGCACATGATGGGACCGAGCGCCGCGACCGTCGGCGACGGCGTTGCCTACGTTACCGACCGCGCAACAGGTGAGGTCTGCGCCATCGACGAAAAGTCGTTGAAGCGCGACAGATGCCTGACGCTGAAGTCGCCGGCCGACTTCGTCACGTACGTGGCGTCGACGAAAGAGGTCTGGGCCACGACGCCCAGGGACAAGTCGATCACGGTACTCGACGCCAGCAAGCCTGCATCGTTGAAGGCAAAGGCGGTGATCAAGGCGCTGGGTTCGGTGGAGGGCTCGGCATTCGACGCCGGGCATGGGCTCTTCTACACGAATCTCGAAGACAAGAACCAGACGCTGGCGATCGACATGAAGTCGCACGCGGTCAAGGCGACGTGGAGCCCGGGATGCAGCGAAGCACCGCACGGCATCGCAGTCGATCCGTCGCGCGGGTTCGTGATCGTCGGATGCAACGACGGGATTCGCGTGCTCGACGGCTCGCACGACGGCGCGACGCTCGGCAAGCTCGACACGGGCGACGGCGTGGACGACATCTTCTACGACGCATCGAAAGAGCTGGTCTACGTCGCGGCCTCGAAGGCCCGGCGGCTCACCGTCCTCCACATCGACGACAAGGGGACGCCGAGCGTGGTCGCGACCGGCGACACGTCGGGGCGCGCCCGCAACGCCGTGGCCGACGCGGACGGAAACGTGTACGTCGCCGATTCCGCCGGCGCGCAGCTCTTGATCTTCGCGGCGCCGAAGTAGCGCGGTCGCTCAGTGAGCCGTCTGCGCGGCGCGTTGGGGCAGGAGCCAGATGCAGCCGAGGATGAAGACGATCAGCGCGCCGGACGCGGAGTAGCGGCTCAGGGCGAGCCCGCCGGAGGTGTGCGGCTTGTCGAGGAAGTCGCCCACCACGGCGCCGAGCGGCCGCGTCAGGATGAACGCCGACCAGAACAGCACCGTGCGCGACACGCGCGTGAAGAAGTAGAAGCCCGCCACCACTACCAGAAGCGCGACGAAGATCGTCACGCCACCGAGGTAGCCCATCCCCGCCGTGTCCGCGGTCCAGTCGCCGAGCGCGGTGCCCAGCGTCTGCGAGAACATGATCGTCACCCAGTAGAAGGTCTCCGCGCGCGGATTGGACACGCTCTCGACCGACACAGTGCCCATCACGAGGCGCCAGATTCCGAGTGACAGAAGCAGCAGCACGAGCAAGAGCGACGAACCGCCCGCGTAGCCGATGCCGAGCGAGCGATCGGCAAAGTCCGCCATGGTCGTCCCGACCGTGGTGGTGGCGATGATCGTCACCCAGTAGATCACCGGATGGAAGCGCGGCGCCTTGATCTGCACCACCACCGCAACCAGAAACACGACGGCGAAGATCGCCGTCCCGATCAGGTAGCCGAGCTTCATCGACATCGAGACCGCATCGCCCCCGGTCTCGCCCAGCGTGGTCGCGGCGATCTTGAGGACCCAGAAGAGCAGCGTCACCTCCGGAACCTTCGCGAGCGCGGTCCGGGTGCCGTCGGCGGTCGTGCTCGTCATCCTTCCCGGCCGGCGTACGACGCGGAAGGCAAAGGCGCAACGGCGGGCTCCGGCCCACGACTTGCAGTCAGATGGGGACGATGGGAAAGCGCCTTTCTTCTGCGGGAAACGTCGTATGCCCCTGGCACAGCTGGCACATCGCTCTGATCGCGGTGTCGCTGTGCGCCGGATGCGGTGGGTCGGTGGTGACGGGCAATGCGTCGAGCGGCGGCGCGGGAGGGAGCGGCGCGTCGAACGGCGTCGGGACTCCCGGCAGCGGTGGAAGCGCGGGCGGTGGCTTCCCGGGCAGCGGCGGCGCGCCCCTTGGCAACGGAAGCGGCGGCGGACCGAGCGGCGGGAGCAGCGGCTTCCAGGAAGGCGGCATCGGCGGCGGGCAGAACGTCGGCTCGAGCTGCAAGGAAACCAACGACCACACCGGCGTGCAGATCGACGCGTTCGGCGGCCAGAGCTACGGCTGCTTCTACGGGGGCCCACTCGACGGCGGCGCGCCGGCGCAGCCGAAGTGGTCCACCACCGGCATCGTGACGAAGACCTCGCCCAACACGATCGTCGTCGACAGCTGTCCGCCCGACGCGGACTGCATCCCCATGCTGTCCAGCATCTCGGTCCACGCCAACGGCCTCGCGCTCTCGATCCCGATCGGCCGCATCGTGTCCGTCGACTACCTCGGCCCCAGTCCAATCCAGCAGACCTTCGCCCCCTGCTCGAACCAGTTGATCATCCAGAGCGTCGGCGACTGGGGCGGCGCTCACGACCCGATGGGCGACGGCTATCTCTACGTCGCCGCCGTGGACGGTTCGTACACCGCGCCCACCGGCATGCCGTTCAAGGTCGCGCTCGCAAAGATCGCGTGCAGCACCTACAAGCAGGGACTCGGAGGGGGTCCGGTTCCCGCAGGCGACTACGCTTTGCGCTTCTACTCGACCCCAAGCTACACCAACGTCACCGTCCCCATGGGGTCCACCGACTTCCTCGTCACCAAACCGCAGAAGCTCCACGTGCACAACCTGCGCTCGTACCAGGACGGTGGGACGGATTCGTACTGGAACTGGGCATACTGGGTCGCGCCGTAGGGTTCTCCGCCACGGGAGCGGGCGAGTCGGGCGGCGCAGCAGCATCGGGGATGACAACGCTGGTCGCCGGAGCCTCGGCAGGTGGCGGCCGCGACGCGCACGCCGGAGCCATCATCGCAGCCACTGCCACCGCAGCAGCGACCACTCCGCGCGAAGATCGACCCCGAAGCATGGACGACGCTAACACGGACACTAGCTGCCGGACTTGTGTCGCCCGTCGAGCACCCGCTGCCGCAGGTACGCGAGCGCCACCTGCGCTTCGTCGTGAGCAGCGAGCGCGTCGCCGAGCGCTTCGATCTTCGCGAGCAGCTCCGGGCCGAAGATGGCGCCCAGATCCTGGTGCAGGTGCGCCTGCGATTCGGCTGCCATCAGACCGCGCCGCCACGCGGGCGACCAGATTTCGTCCAGGTGGTCGAGCAGGTTGGCTGATGCGAGCCGATGCCACTCCCCGGCGTCGAACCAGATCCCGCCGCAGCGGCTGCAGCGCTCCAGATAGTAGGGATTGTCCCACGCGACCTTGGCGCGCGTCATGATGCCGTGACCCTCCGGACAGATCCCGGTTCGTTCGTCCTGCTCCCGGCGCGACGTGTCCGCCGAGTCGATCTCCTCCAGCGCGCCCGTGCTGACGAGCTCGCTGGCTGTCCCCGGCTGCAGCCAGATCCCGCTGCACCCCGGGCACTGCAGAGGCGGACTGCTCATGCTCGGCAGCGAAGCATGCGCGATGCGCACCAGAGCCTTGTTGGAACACTTGGGGCAGCTGGCCATCAGCGAACCGTAGCAGGAGTGGACGGGCATCGAGCGTCTGGTTCACCGATTTCAGCCGGGAGATCGAGCGCGGGGAGCAATTGCCGGGCAGTGCTCCGAAAGGAGTATCCTTGAAGGCATGGCGTCGTCGCGGGTCATATGGCTGCTCGCCTTGACGGCCTTGGCCGGATGCGGGGGACGCACGATGGACGACGCCGGCAGCTCGCCGCGGAACGGCGCGGGCGGCGCCACGCCGGAAGACGCCGCGGACAGCAGCGCGGGCTCGACGTCCGCTGACGCGGGCAGCGCTTCCGGCGCGTCGTCGTCCGACGCGGCCGGCGCTTCCGGCGGATCGCGCCGACGCGAGCGATGCCGGCGGCAGTCCGGCCTCCGAGGCAGGCGATGCTGGCGGCGCGGGTGGCGCCGGTGCGAGCCCATCGTCGTGCACCACTCATGGCAGAGTGACGTGGTCACACGCCTACGACGTCGACTTCGCCGTCAACACGGCCACTCACCTCGCGTCCGACTCCCACGACGCGACGCTCATGTCGGGCCTGTTCCACGGCACCCTGGATCTCGGCGGCGCCAGCTATTCCACTCCGAAGAACCCGCCGTGCGGCAAGCTCTATCCGCATCCAACCGATGGCTATCTTGTAAAGCTCGACGCAGGCGGGGGCTATGCGTGGTCCAGGCACTTCCACTCGGGTTACGGCGACGTCGCCATCCGGGACGCGACGTTCGATCCGGCGGGAGACGTACTCGCCGTCGGAACCTTCGCGCAGACGATCACGATCGACGGCGTCACGTACACCACGGGTTCGCCTTCGTGCGTGGCAGCCACGTCGGGCTGGGGCGCGTTGGCCGGCGGCGGAGTCGACAGTTTCGTTGCGCGCTTCAAGATCGCGGACGGTTCGCTGGTCTGGGTCAAGACGTTCGGCGGACCCATGTCGGACCAGGCGGACGCCCTCACGACGGTGGCCTGCGGTCTGCGCGTCGGTGGCATGTTCGAGACCAGCATCGATTTCGGCTCTGGTCCCATCATGGCCTCGAACCCCAACGATCCGAACCGCTTCCTGCTCGATCTGACGACCGACGGCGAAGTGATCTCCGCTGCCGGCGTGGGATCGGCCGGCGCCGGAACGTGGGGGGGCTACGCCTTGGCCCCCGCAAGGTCCGGGTGACGGACGGAGTCAGCACCACTTCCGCCTTCACGTCCGTCAGCTTGTTGTCGAGGATGAACTCGACCCGAGGGCGATGCGGTTCAACGGGCTGCGGATGAAGTCGGGAAAGTCGGGCATGGGGCTGGTCCGGAGTTTGCAGACGATCATCGAACATGGGAAGGCGGCTCGTTTCCGCGGCAGACGTATCCGGCCGCTGGCACAGCTGGCACATGAGCCTGATCGCTGCGTCGCTGTGCGTTGCATGCGCGGGGACAACGGTGTCGGGCAAGTCCAACGGCACCGGGGGCGCAGCAGGTGCCAGCGGCAGCGGCGGTGCGCCACAGGGCGGGACCGGCGGCGCGCCGCAGGGCGGGACCGGCGGCGCGCCGCAGGGCGGGACCGGCGGTGCACCACCCGTCTCGACCTGCACGCGCACGCACGATGCCGCCACTTGTCTCGGCGTCGTCGGGTACGACGGGCAGATCTACGGCTGCACGGGGAAGACGCCCACCGGCGGCGGCGCGGTCTCGTGGTCCACCACAGGCATCGTCACGAAAGTCACAAGCGGCAGCTTCATCGTGGACAGCTGCGCTCCCGATGCCAACTGCGCGCCCATGCTGTCGACGATCTCGGTCGCCGCTCCCAACTTGACCCTCGATATCCCGGTCGGCGCGATCGCGTCGGTCACCTATGGAGGCCTCGACGCGGGAGGGCCGACGGGGCCCTCCCCCGGATTGGTCGAGGTCGAGAGCGTCGGCGACTGGGGCGGCCAGCACAACCCCGATGGCGCCGGCAGGCTCTACCTCGTCGTCTCCGACGGACGGCCACCCTCCGCATACGACGCCTGCGCGGCCACCGGCGCGCCCTACGACGTCACGCTCGAGAAGCTCGCGTGCAGCCACTACGGCAAATTCGAGTTCCCCGATCCCGCCGTCGGCGATTACGCCTTGCACTTCTGCAGCGCCGGGAGCCCCGACGTGATCGTGAAGATGGGAGAGACGAAGTCGTTCACCGTCGCCGGACACCCCATGCACGTGCGCAACCTGCGCTCGTTCCTGAGCGGCGAGCTCGACGCCAACTGGGACTGGGCGTACTGGATCTCGCCGTAGGCCCCAGCCGCGCGGCCCGTCGGCGGGGTCACCAGCACGCTTGTGACGCGTGCTACCGTCGGCCATGCCCGCGCTGCCGCCCGACACCGAGCGCCTGCATTTTGCCTGGTGGCGCTTGAGCGATCTGGGCGATGCGTGCGCGCTGTGGGGCGATCCCCGTGTGACCGCGCTCATCGACAAGCGCGAACGCCTTCCCGAAGCCGAGGTCGCCCAGCGCCTGCGCACCGAGATCGACAACGCCGCCCGCTACGGCGTCCAGTACTGGCGCCTCGAGCGCCGCGACACCGGCGCGTTCGTCGGCTGCGCCGGCCTCCGTCCCTACCCCGAACAGCCCGATAGCGCCTGGGAGTGCGGCTTCCACCTCGTCCACGCCGCCTGGGGCCAAGGCTTCGCCAGCGAAGCGGGCCGCGCCGTGCGCGACTTCGCCCTCGATGTGCTCGGCGTGAAGGAGTTGTACGCCGGGCATCACCCCGAGAACCACGCGTCACGCGCCGTGCTCGAGAAGCTCGGGTTCGTGAAGATCGACGAGTGTGTGTACCCGCCTACGGGGTTGGTGCATCCGTGGTACCGGGTGTTGGTCGACTACCCGCGGAAAGTAACTCGGTAGCCCAATGCACGGCTGTTCGCGCGGGTCGTGTGTCGATAGCCCGACGGACCTACGACGGCTGCTCCCGCCCATGCCACGTCGTGGGGGTGGGTCGTCGCCCTGCAGCGCGACGGAGCGCGGCTCTTCGTGGACTGCGGCAACGAGGACGGATCGCTCGAAGCGCGATGTCTCGAACCACCAGGCCTTTGGCGTCGGGCATGGTGCCGTTCTACTCCGGGCGACCGGCCGTGTCGCCCACGTCGAATAGGGCGAGCTACCCGTTGCCCAGCCGCCGTCGCGCCTCCTCCGCCTCGTCCTGGAGACCGAGCCCGGAGTACAGCTCGACCAGGCGCTCCAGCGCGTGCTGCCTGGAATCGGCTAGCTCGGGCGCATGGCGGTCGACGACGTCCACGACCTGACGCAGGAGCGCGGCGGCCTTCAACGCGAACCCCTCGTCCGCGAAGTGCGCCGCGACGAAGAGATAGGTCTGGACCGCCGTCGCATAGCGACCGTCGCGAACGGCCTGGTCGGCCTCGCGGGAAAGGGACCGTGGGTCACGCATCATTCCGCCTCCGCCTCTGGCGTCGTCCAGCCCAGGCCGCCGCACTCACAGATGATGTCGGGGTTGGACGGTACCGGACTTCCGGTTCCGCCACAACCAGCGCAAGTCGTTGCGTGCGGAGGGCGCCTCGGGAGCAGGTGCTGGAGCTCCGGATAGCGGCGTGCGCACTGCACCAGCACAAGCCGCGCGTCTCTCTCGTTCTCGATCGGCCTGACGCCGTCGCACTCGGACTCGGTGGACCATCGCACCAGCGATCCGTCGGGCGCGAGCGCGAGGGTCTCGGTCCAGCCGGGATAGATCGGAAGAGCACCGAACCGCTCGATGTACGGCAGCTGCCACCGCCACTCCGGAGGCGCTTCGCTCGCAAAGGCGGCGATCCTCGCGGAAATGAACGCAGCGTCGTCGGGAGAGAGGGGCGCGCAGAGCCCAGCGTCGCCCATCGCGCGAGCCAGGATATGTTCGACGACCTCGGTCTTGGCATCGGCGTAGTTCTGGACGTACCTCCAACGACGCGCGGCGAGCCGGCGCTTTGTCTGTTCGTAGAGCGCGCGGTCCCCGGCGTGCGTCCGGAGCCAGTCCCGGAAGCGGACCATGCGCTCGATTTCGATACATCCGCGGGAGTACACGTGCAGGTTCACGTCGGTATCGGGTCCTTTGAACACACGATGCTCGTCGGAATCGGGTTCCCGGATCCTGAGGACGTAGCCGGCGGACTCTAGTGCGGGCGCGTAGGAGGGCTCGTCGGAAGAGTCCGGGACGACCAGAACGATGTCGATGCGTGGCTTTGCCGCGAGCCCGGGGACGGACGTTGACCCGACGTGTTCGAGTTGCACCGCCGTGTCGCCGAGAGCTCGCCGGATGCGCTCGGCCTCACGCGCGAACATCGCGGGCCATGAAGGGTCGTAGTCGGCGAGGAAGATGGTGTCGTCGTGCGCCTCGAGCTTGCCGACCGTGTACGCGGAAATCTCCGCATCGGTCGTGGGCTTGCGGCTAGTGGACATCGCTCGCGGCAGCCGCGTTGATGGCGGTGGCTCCGAAAAGGACGACTCGCATGATCCACTGACCCCTCGAGATGATACCGCGCCTTGCGCGCCCAGCGTCTTGATATCCGTCGTATCCCTGGTCGTAGACGCCCGACTTTGCCTGTTGTATCGATATCCTCGATGCGACCGAGGAATCTTCTGTCGGCGGCAGCGCTCGTGATCGGCGCAGTGGCGGCAAGCGGATGTGGCAATCTCCGCGCAATCAGCGCGGGACAGATCGGATGCCCCGAAAACCAGATCAAGATCTCGCAGGAGAAGGACAGCTGGGGCACGTCGACGTGGACGGCGGAGTGTCGCGGCAGGCGGTTCTTCTGCTCGGCGGTGTCCACCGGCAAGGACTCGAGCCAGATCAACTGCAAGGAAGAGTCGGGCAGCGGCTCGGCCTCGACCAAGTCCAGAAAGAGCGCGCCTTCTGGCGGCTGCCACTATGACACGCAGTGCAAGGGCGACCGGATCTGCGTGCACGGCGAATGCACCTCGCCCCCGGAGAAGAAGACCCAAGCCCCCGCGCCAGAACCCGCCAAGGAGCAGCCGGCGCAGCCCGACGCGGGTCAGCCCGAGCCGGGCGCCGACGGCGGCTCGTAGCGCTCCGGCCTCACGCCTGTCGCGGCTCGACCTCGACGCGGACGTCGAGACCTTCGCGCACGCTCTGCGTCACGACGCAGAAGTCCTCGAACGTGTCGAGGCACTTCTGGTAGTTGTTCGGGTCGCCGGGCAGCGCGGGGTGCAGCTTGACCGCGACGTGCCCGATGCGCAGGCGTCGGTTCTCGTTCCGCACCAGCTCGACGTGCACATCGGTCTCGAGCCCCTCGAGCTCGACGCCGGCCTGCTTCTTCAAGCAGAACACCAGGCTCGCCGACAGGCAGTTGGCGATGGCAGCAGCCATCACGCGCGCGGCGTTCGGCGCGCTGTCCTGCCCGAGCGGCGCCGGCTCGTCCAGCCGCAGCTCGGAATACTGTTCCTTGTCGAAGCGGACCGCGAACTCGTAGCCGTCGAGCTGGCGAACCGAGAAATCGAACTCGGCGACTTTCTGTGACATGACCAGACCTCAGGAGGCCTGGGCAGTCTGCGCCTTCTTCTCTTCCTCGTCGAGCTTCCGCTTGACCTCGGTCATGTCCAGCGCGCGCACCTGATCGACCAGCTTCTGCAGGGCGAGCGCCGGCACCATGCCCGGCTGCGAGAACAGCAGGATGCCGTCGCGGAACACCATCAGCGTCGGGATCGAGCGGACGTTGAACGCGCCGGCCAGCCCCTGCTCGGCGTCCGTGTCGATCTTGCCCCAGGTGATGTCGGGGTTGGCGGCCGCCATGCGGTCGTACACGGGCGCGAACATGCGGCACGGTCCGCACCACGAGGCCCACCAGTCGATGAACACAATACCTTCGCCAGTGATGGTCTCTTCGAAGTTCTTCTCGGTGAGCTCGGTCGTGTGCATGGTTCCGCCTTCCGTCCTACTCCAGGTCCGAGCCAAGCCGGCGGCAAAGGGTTCGCGCGCCCCTGACCGGCATCGGGGTGTCCCTACCCGGCACATTCCCGCGGCGTCAGCCGCCGCAGGACAGAAAGACCATCGCGCCCGGGGTCGGGGTCTTGTCCTGGGGAACGAAGCGGAGCGTCCGCCGTTCGTTGGCGGGGCAGCTGCTGATGAACTCCGGGTTGCCCTGCTGGCTGTCGACGTAGCAGAAGCCGTTCACGCCGGACTGGACCGGGTCGTCGTCGAGGCAGCTCTGGAGAACACTCGGCTCGGTCAGCTGCGTGATCTCGCACAGGTTGAAGTCGGAGCAGGCGGGCTGCCCCGCGTCGTCGCACCGGCCCATCTGCTTGAGGCGCTGGCGCACGGCGGAGGCGAGCTTGGAGCCGACCGGCGCGCGGCCCGCCATGCTGCAGTTTCCGGCGACGGAGGACGGCCTCGCCTCGACCACCGTGCACGGCACCTGCTTCGTGACGGGATCCGGCGTGAGCGCCTCCGGCATGCACTGTTGGCCCCAGACGCTTTTGAAGCGCTCGACGATGGCGTCGACGGCGGGGTTGTAGCCGTAGTCACGCTGCTTCTGATCGAGTACCTTCGGACAGATAGAAGCGAGGATGGCGTTGTCTCCAAAGTCCTTCAGCACCTGGAGCTGGCGCAGCCCAGGGTAGGCCTTGGCAAAGTACTGGGTGGTGCCACCGCTACTGGCACCCGGTATCTTCTCGCACAGCGGCTTGTCCGGCGATGCGCCGGGCTGGCCGAAGTTGGCGCAGTCCTGGCCGTTCTTGCGTGGCGTGGGCAGCGGGAAGATGCAGGCGTACTGCAGGTCGTCGCGGTCGGGGATATCGTACTCGTGGCCGTTGATCGGGTTCCCCTGGCCGGTGCCGGGCGGCGCGATGGCGTCGCCGGTGATCGGATTCGCCCCGGCGCGCGGGTCGATCGACTCCTGCATCAGCGGATCCTTCGGCGCCAGGTACGTGTTCACGTCGCCCAGGATGTCCTCCCAGATGCCGCCGGAGACGAGCTGGGCGGCGGTCTTGTACTTGAGCGCGTTGGCCGTCTTCAGCGTGTCCGCGGTGGCGATGTCCTGCCACGGCACCCCCGTGATGGCCGCGAGGAACACCAGCGACGGGTCTCGAACGCTGCCCGACGGGTTGGCGAAGATGGGGTTGGCCACCGGGCTGTCGCCCGTCCCACACGAGAGGTCCGGGTTTTGCGGACAGAGCTGGACCTGCGTCAGCGCGTTGACGTAGCGCTGGGTCGGGTAGAGCAGATCCAGGCCGAAGCGCTTCTTCTCCTGGAAGCAGCGCAGGTTCAGCGGGTCTTCCTTGTCCGTGAAGGCGCCCTTGGTGCACGACGGATCGACCTTGAGCGCCTGGCAGCCCGACGGCGGGGAAGCCTCCGACAGCGCGCACGAGCGGCAACATGGGCCGTTCGGATCCGTGGCGCACGCAGCCGACGCGCGCGGCATGTGATCCTGCCGC
Organism: uncultured delta proteobacterium; assembly: GCA_963826085.1. GTDB lineage: Bacteria > Myxococcota_A > Polyangia > Polyangiales > Polyangiaceae > CAWDXG01. The sequence continues at coordinate 1,389,754 of CAWGVN010000004.1, forward strand.
GCCACCAGCCAGCCGAGACCCGAGTCGGAAATCGAGCAGTCGTCCTCGTCCGTCAGCATGATGATGCCGAGCAGCGAGTCGGGGCGCAGGAAGTTCTTGCGCTCGGTCAGTACCTCCTGGTCCACGCCGGTGGGCGTCGAGTAGTTGTTCGTGACCGTAACGGTCAGCGGCGGCGCCGGATCAACCAGGAAGCGGTACCACGCCTCGAGCGACGACTCGAAGCCGCAACCCTGCTCACCAGCAACCGTCACGTAGTTGGCGAAGTCGCTCCCCACCTCTGGACCGTTCGTGCCGTTGAAGGCGAGGAAGCCCATGTTCTGGTAGCTCGAAAGCCCAGTGCGCACCTTCGGCAGCAGGTGGCTCTTGTCGTTCCTGGCCGAGCCGGTCTGGGCATCCGGTCCCTGCGGATTGCAGAAGTTGGTGGGCGCACCGTGGCCACCGAGGCTGGAGGTGACGACGCCGATATGGATGTCGGTCACCGGCCTGAACTCCGGCTTCGGACCATTGGGGTACTGCCCGCCGCAGCTCGGGCCAGCCGCGGGGATGGTGTGGCCCTGGGAGTCGCTGCACACCTGGATCGGGTTGATCAGGCGATCGACCAGCTTCGGCACGGCCTGGGCCAGGATCTGCTGTTTGTCCGCCATCGAGATCGAGTTGTCGACCATGAACAGCAGGTCCATCTTTTCGACCTGCTGCGTGCTGACCGGGATGACATCCGGGGACGAGCTGGAAGACCCGCCAGACCCGCCAGACCCGGAGCTCGTGACGGTCTGACCACCACACGCGGGCGCGAGAGCGGCGGCAAGCGCGAGCGCGCATAATCGAGCCGGGGGTCGAGTAGCCCTATTCACCACTCGATAATACCCACACGGAAAGAAGTTGATCTGGAAAACACGATTCGGCCGGGATCCTCGGCGTCAGCCGCCACGGGACAAGAAGGTGACCGCATTCGGCGTGGGCCGGCACCGGGCGATGCTATGCTCGATTCCGGGCCATGAGTGACCTTAAGAAAGCCGCCAACGAGCTGTCCGCCAAGGCGGCGTTCAACGCGGCAAAGGATCGCGCCGAGCGTGCCATCCAGGATGCGCTGTCGACCGAGGAGGAGCGCGCCCAGCGCAAGGCGGAGCGAGAGGCGCTCGCGAAGAAGAAGCGCACCAAGTGGATCATACTCGGCGTGATCGGCTTGGTGCTCCTGATTGGCATCGTCGGGATGGCGCTCAGGTACTGGCACTGGTTCCTGTTCGCGGGACTCGTCGCGGTTGCGGCGCTGTACGGCCGCTACCGCTGGCGCAAGTTCCGGAGCGCACAGAAGAAGGAGCCAGTCGCTCCCCGTGTGGTGGAAACAGAGGTTGTGGAGGAGCGGCGCGAAGAGCCGCCCCTCGTCCAGCAGACGAGCACCGAGCCCGACACCTCCATCGAAGACGAGCTCGCGGCGCTGAAGGCGCGCGTCAAGAAGCGAACCTGAGAGGCGGTGCTCAATCCGGCTGCGGCGCGACGCACTCGCCGTCGACGCAGTTCCCGCTCGCGCAATCGACTGGCTTCGAGCACGCCCTCTTGCAGCAGGGCGGCGCCAGCGTGGTCGACGAAGCCGGCGCGGGCGCAGGCGAAGCCACCGGCGGCCCGGGCGGTCCGGGAGCGGGCGATGTCGCCGGCGGCGACGGCGCGGCACATCCTGCAGCCAGCACGAAAACGAAGAAGATCCAGGCTTTCATGTCCGTCTCCTTGCCTTGCCCCTGGTTCCGGGACGCGGAAGGAACGAGTGGATACAGCGGACCTTACACCGGTCTCGTCGCCGACTTCACGTCAGCCACAGCTTCAGGAGCAGGCCGATCGTGAACAAGACCGAGTACGCGAAGCCGCCCGCGACCAGACCGGCGACGAGCCGCAACGGCGAGCGGCGCTGATCGGGACGGAGCGAACGGCGCCGGACGACCCTGGTGTGTGCCCACTTGTCGCCGATGCGACGTCGTTCGGGAGAATCTTTCATGCTCGCCCAGGCGGGCAGGGCAAAGAACAAACCGTCGACGAAGAAGCCGAGCTCCCGGATGAAAGCCGACCAGACGCTGCAGGGCCTGTCCTCCTCGCCGATGACCCGGAGACCGAGCACGATCTTCCCCACCGTCGAGCCGTGCACGCCTTCGCAGAAGGTGTGGTACGCGATGCTTGCGAGGATCGCAAAAGTGTAGCCGATGAACCCGCTCTCCCCGATGCGCTTCATCAGGGGATCGACCGGGATGCTCGCGGCGGCCGCGACGATGGCGACGAAAACGCCGACGAACAAAGCCGTCGCGAACGCCATGACGTTGTACAGCAGCATGTCGATGATGCGCGCGCCGGCGCGGACCCCAAACCCGGCAAACTCGAGCCCGGGCGGCGGCTGGAACGTGGCAAGGTCGTCGTCCCCGCCCGCCCCGAAGCCCTCGTCCCATTTCCACCCGGATTCCGCTTCCGTATCGCCCGGAGATCGTGGATCCTGCTGCGAAGTCCCCGCCACGTTGGCGATGATATCATGCGGAGCGGCGTGCGGGCTCGCGCTGCTGCGGCGAGGGCACCGCCGCGCGCCATCTGGCGCCGCATCTAGGGCGTGATCACGACACTGGCCGGATCGCCGCTCGGCGGCGTGTCGATGAAGAGCTCGCCGGGGCTCTGGTGGCTCTTGCAGTCGCCGCACTCTACTTTGTAGCCCGAGGGGTAGGCGTAGGCCGGCACGCTGATGACGGTCGGGGCGGAAATGGAGTGGTCGGCGTGCCACTTGAAGGTGAACGTCCGCGAGTTCTCGTCGTAGCTGATGGCGGCCGGATCGCCGGCAACGAGCTCCGGGAACGGGCGCACCAGCACGTCGATCAGCACGCTGCGCGGCGTGCCATCGGCGTCGAGCAGTGAGTAGCCGCCGCCCTCGTCGTACGCCCAGTACGTGTTCGCCGCGAGCACGGCCGCTGCGCCGTCGTAGTTGGCGTCCATGTACGGCGTGATGCCCGGATCGCTCGCGACGCCGCCGTACTCGCCGATCCACAGCGCAGCGTCGAGGTCCTGCGCTTCGCCCTCCAGAGCGGCGATGTTGTTGATGAGCGCGGCGCGGGCGTTCGGGTTGAAGCCGTTGCCCTGCTCGGCGCTCGAGTTGTACGAGTGCGGCGAGTAGACGACGTCCTTGAACGGAAACTTCGTCAGGCTGGTGCGGATCCCGATGTTGCGCGAGCCGCTGGGTTCGAGGAACGCGAGCCAGTGCGGCGCGACCGAGCGGACGACGGGCACGACCTTCTCGTAGAACGGCTCCAGCGTCTGCCCTTCGAAGCTCGCGGCGACAGCCGAGCCGAATCCTGGCTCGTTCATCACGTCGAAGCCCACGACGGCATCGTTGTCCTTCAAGCGCTCGGCCACCTGCCGCCAGGCCTCGGCATAGTGGCTCTGCAGCTCGTCCGACGCCCAGAACTGGTCGAAGCACGCCTCCACGTTGGGATCGAGATAGTCGAGCGCCCACGGTGTCTTCGGTACAAACGCGTCGTAGTACTTCTGGTCGCAGGTCCAGGCCGGAGCGCCGTCGCCGCCGTTGAAGCCCTCGCCGTACACGTCCTGGTGCATGTCGAGCACGACGTGGAGCCCGGCGTCGCGCGCCCAGCCGATGCGCCTTTCGACCTCGTCCAGGTAGCTCTGGTCGTACTGCCCTTTCTGGGGTTCGATGGCCGCCCAGATGATCAGGAAGCGGATCGTGTTCATGCCCCACTCGGTGCGCACGCGCGCGTAGTCCGGCGGCTGCTGGAAGCCGAAGTACGGCTTGAACTTGTGCGCGCCCGCCAGGTTCACCCCCCGCAGAAACGCCGTGCGCCCGTCCGGAGCGCGCACGAAGCCGCCGGAGACGCGCCAGGTGTGGGGCTTGTCCGCGCTCTTCTGCGGCTGGCTCCCGCACGCGAGCGCGAGCAGGGCCGGAGCGACGAGGAAGGCGGCGCGCCTGGGCACGCGCCAATGATCGCATGCACCGGCTGGACTGACAAACGCAGCGCCGTCAGCCTACGCGCAACACGAGCGCCATGGCCGTGTCGCCGGCGGCGCAGCCGCTGAACAGGCCGATGCCGCCGCCGGCCTCGACCAGCTCCTCGATCAGCTCCATCACCACGCGCATGCCCGTCGGGCCCTGCGGGTGGCCGTACACGAGTGGCGAGCCGTAGCGGTTGACGCGATCGTGCTTCAGGTCGAACTCGCGGCCCAGCAGCACGTCGTTCACGGCAAACGGGTTGTGCGTCTTGATGGCCTTCACGTCGCGCATCGCCATGCTGGTGCGCTCGAGCACGCGGCGCGCCGCCGGGACAACGGCCTTCGGCATCATGCCGCGCTCGACGCGCGCCTCGGCGAAGCCGAGCAGTTGGATGCGCACGGCGGGATCGCGTGACATCTCGCGCGCGGCGGCCTCGGTCGTGATCACCATGCCGGCGTTGCCGTCGGCTGGATGCGTCTGGCTGCCGAAGGTGACGCTGCCGCCGTCCATCACCGGCTTGAGCTTGGCCAGGCCCTCGGCGGTGGTCGGGAACACGCCCTCGTCGGCCTCGACGCGAGCCGTCTCTTTCTTGCCGCGCATGAGGCGGACCGGAACCATGTAGCGCTTCTGGAAGGCGCGCTCGTTGGCCAGAGCCTCGGCATATTGCGCGTAGCGCATCAGCGTGACCTCGTCCTGCTCCTCGCGCGTGATGTTCGCCGCCTTCGCCACGGCCTCGGCGGTCTGGATCATGGCGTTCTTCGCAAACGGGTCGTGGTTGAAAGCGTCCCACACCCAGTCTTCCGCATCGCCCTTGGCGCCGGGGCCCGCAGGGTTCGGATAGTAGATGTGCGGGCCGTTGCTGGTGCGGTCGCAGGTCACGCCGAGCACGCGCTCGCGCTGACCGAGCTCCACCTCCATTGCTGCCGACGCGATGACCCGTGCGCTCGTCGCACACGCCTGCGACAGCGTCGGTCCCGTCACGGCCGTCGCGCCGATCATTCCGGCGAGCCACGGCGCGCCGTAGAAGCTCGACTGCTGTGGCACGGTCATGCCCAGCATCACCGCGTCGAAGCGTTCCGGATCGATCTGCTTCGCGGCCAGTGCATCGCCGGCGACCTGCGCGGCGAGCTTCACAGAATGGAAGGGGGCGAGGCTCGCCTGCCAGCGGCAGAACGGCGTCGACCAATACGCTCCCAGCGGAATGAACGTCTTTTCCAGCGACATGCATGGACGATAGGACCCGCGCAGTGCCGCGGGCATGACGCCGGTCAGGACGAACAGGCCTCCCGCGCAAACACGAGGATTCGCCGCACTTGCGCGACGTAACTGCCCCGGAAACTACGAAGCGCGGTCGGGACCATGTCCGCCCATGCATACGCATGGACTATCCTCGTCACACTGCACGTGATGCGACCAGCTCGACTCTGGCAGGTTTTTGCGGTGGCCCTCGGCGTCGGCTGCTCGGTCGCCGCGTGCGGCAGTGGGTCCGGCAACCGCGGGAAGAATCCGGGGTCGGGCGGCAGCGGCGGCAGCGGCGGCAGCGGCGGCGAGGGGCCTGCTCTCCTCCCGTTGAACGGCCGGCCCGCGCCGGAAGTGCGCGGATTCCATCGCGGAACGATCATGAAACTCGCGTGGAGCTCGGCCGGGCGCCGCCGCCCTGGTCTCCGCGCGCGACGCCATGTACCGTCGCAACGTGGCAAACAGAGAAATCGTTCCTTCCGATGCGCTCGTGTTCTTCGGAGCTACGGGCGATCTCGCATACAAGAAGATCTTCCCGGCGCTCCAGAACATGGTGCGCCACAAGACGCTGGACGTGCCCGTAATCGGCGTCGCGAAATCCGGCTGGGGCATCGAGCAGCTGCGCGATCGAGCACGCAAGAGCATCGACGAGCACGGCGGCGGCGTGGACAAGGCCGCGTTCAGCCGGCTGTGCGAGCTGATGCAATACATCGACGGCGACTACGCCGATCCCAGCACCTTCGAGAATCTGCGCAAGGCGCTCGGTGACGCCAAGCACCCGACGCACTACCTGGCGATTCCGCCGAGTCTGTTCGGCAAGGTCGTGCAGTCGCTCGGCGCGTCGGGTTGCGCCGATGGCGCGCGCGTCGTGATCGAGAAGCCGTTCGGACACAACACGGAGACGGCGCGGAAGCTGAACGACACGCTCCACTCCGTGTTCCCGGAGTCGGCCGTCTACCGCATCGATCACTACCTCGGAAAGGAAGCGGTCGAGAACCTGCTGTTCTTCCGCTTCGCCAATACCTTCCTCGAGCCGATCTGGAACCGCCACTACGTGGACTCGGTCCACATCACGATGGCGGAGGAATTCGGCATCAAAGGCCGCGGAAAGTTCTACGACGAGACGGGCGCCATCCGCGACGTGGTGCAGAACCACCTGCTCCAGGTCATCGGCTATCTCGCGATGGAGCCGCCAACGTCGCTCTACTCGGATTCGATCCGCGACGAGCAGGTGAAGGTGTTCCGCGCTATCCCGCCAATCAAGCCCGACCAGATCGTGCGCGGGCAGTTCCGCGGCTATCGCGACGAACCTGGAGTCGCAAAGGACTCCACTGTGGAGACGTTCGCTGCGGTGCGCCTCGAGGTAGAATCCTGGCGCTGGGCCGGCGTTCCGTTCTTCATCCGCGCAGGGAAGAGCCTTCCGCTGACCGCAACCGAGGTCGTGGTGGATCTGAAGGCGCCGCCGTTGTCAGGTCTCTCGCCCGAGGAGAGCAACTTCTTCCGGCTGCGCCTGGGTCCGGATATCGCCATCTCGCTGGCCGCTCGCGTGAAGAAGCCCGGTCCGGAGCGCGTCAGCATGCCGACCGAGCTGGTTGCCGTGAAGAGCGATGTCGGCGACGAGGTGGACGCCTACGAGCGGCTGCTGACCGATTCGATGAAGGGCGACGCCATGCTGTTCGTGCGCGAAGACGCAGTCGAGGCGGCGTGGGAGGTCGTCGAGGACATCCTCGACGACGTGACGCCGGTGCACGAGTACGAGCCCGGCACGTGGGGGCCCAAGCAGTGCGACCGGCTGGTCGCCGATCTCGAAGGCTGGCACAACCCGCGGCGCTGAAGCCCGGGGCGAACCCGTGCGCCGGGCGCCCGCGCGGATCCGGCGAAGTTCGCGGGGGCGGCGGGATGCTGCGCGCGGATTTCTCCCGGGTCCCTGTATTGCTTGAAATCAGCGACGCGAGCGCTCATCCTTGCACAGGGCCGGCTGGCCGACCACCGGAGGCAGCGCATGGGATACAAGACGAAGTGGCTGGGCGTGACGTTGGCATGCGCGAGCATGGCGTGCGCGTGGTCCTGCGGCGGTTCAACGCACTCGAGCTCAGGCAGCGGGGGCACGGCTGGCAACGACGCCGCGGCAGGCAGCGGTGGGATTTCGAACGGCGGCACCGGCGCGTCGTCCACCGGAGGCACGGGCGCGACTTCGACGGGCGGTACCGGAGCGACTTCGACCGGGGGCAGCGGTGGAACATCGACCGGCGGCAGCGGCGGCGTGCCTGATGGAAGCGCTGGTGCGAGCGGCAGCGGTGGTGCCGGTGGCAGCGGCGGTTTCCTCGCCGATGCGGGCGCGCTTGGCGTCGGCGGATGCAGCGCCGATCCGCCGCCCGGCGCGCCGCAGGCTCCGGATCCGAAGCCGTACAGCGCCGGAACCTGCCCGACGTTCCCAGCCACCTGGGACGCCGCGGGCCCGAACCACGAGATCACGTTCACGAGCTCGGGCAAGCAGCGGACGTTCATGCTCGTCCTGCCCGATAACATGCAGCCCGGGGAGAAGTACCCGATCCTCTTCCTCTGGCACTGGCTCGGTGGCTCGGCGAAATCCTTCTACGACAAGGGCGATGTGCAGAACGCCGCGAACGCGCAGCGCTTCATCGCCGTGCTCCCGGAATCCGAGGGCGCCTACATCTTCGGGATATCGGCCGCGGACATGAAATGGCCGTACGACGTCACGCAGACGCCTGCACGGGTGAACGAGGAGCTGACGTTCTTCGACGACATGCTGTCGTGCGTCTCCCAGCAGTACAACGTGAACAAGAACTGTGTCTCCAGCATCGGCGTGAGCGCCGGCGCCCTATGGACCGACCAGCTGATCGGACGCCGCAGCGAGTACCTGTCGAGCTTCGAATCGCTGTCGGGTGGCGTGGGCACGCCCGGTGGAACGGGCGCCATCACCATCAAACCCTGGACGGAGTGGAAGCACCCCATCCCCGGGATTGTGCTGTGGGGCGGCCCGAGCGATCAGTGCGTGCTCCAGCAGTTTGCCGGCCTGAGCCACAACCTGGAGACCGCACTCATCAAGGACGGCACGTTCTTCGCCGAGTGCATCCACAACTGCGGGCATGCCGAGCCGCCGTTCAATCCGCCCTCGGGCTACACCACCTACGCGGGCCTATGGCAGTTCGTGCTCGACCACCCTTACTGGCTGCCCAAGGGCTACTCGCCGTACGTCGCGAACGGACTGCCCGTTTCCGACCCGCCCTGGTGCGGCCTCGGCCCGGGCAGCGCCACGCCCCGCACCGGAACCTGTCCGCCGCCGGCGTGTCCGTTCTAGACGGGATGCACCACTGCACAGGCCCGATTCAGGGAAGCTTCTTGGGTGCTTCGAGCTTGCCGCCGCAACTGAGGCCCTGGAGGAACGAGATCAAGTCGGCCTTCTCCGCGGCCGTGAGCTTGCGGTCGGCCAACACGGCGCTCTTGTTCTTGTTGGCGATCCCGCCGCCGGCCATGATGTTGACTGCGTCGGCGAGCTTCGCCACCGAACCGTCGTGGAAGTACGGCCCGTCGTGCGCGACATCGCGCAGGCTCGGCGGCCTGAACGCGGCCCAGTCGCTCTGCTTCTTCGACACCGCCATGCGCCCCACGTCGACCTTCGCCGCCTTGGTGCCGATGCCGATGTTGAAGTAGACGCCACCCTTCGTGGCCATCGCAGTCGAGAAGTAGGGCGGCGCGTGACACACGAAGCACTGCCCCTTGCCCTTGAAGATGGCCAGGCCGCGCTGCTGCTGAGCGGTAAGCGCGGTCTTGTCGCCCGCGGCGAACTTGTCGTACGCGGTATCCGTGCACGTCAGCGTGCGCTGGTAATCGGCGAGGGCGTCGACAACCTGTTCGGCGGTGATCTTCTTCGCCTCCGGGAACGCCGCGCTGAAGAGCTTCTTGTAGGCGGGGACGGCGGCGATCTCCGCGGCCTTCTTGTCGAGGTTCTTTGCCCCGGCGCCCATCGGGCCGCCGGCCCAGGCGCCCTTCGTCATGGCTTCAAGCGTCGGCGCCTCGCCGGCCCAACCGAACGCGCCCTTCCAGTAGCCCACGTTCCACAGCGGGGGCGTGTGCCGGCCGAGCTTCTTGCCGCCCGATCCGACCGCGAGCGGATCCTTGCCGCCGGTACCGCTTTCGTTCGCGTGGCACGAGTTGCACGAGCGGTCGTTATGACCGGACAGGCGCTTATCGAAAAACAGGTTGTGACCGAGTGCGACCTTCTGCGCCCGCTGGGGATCCTTCGGCAGCTGCAGCGGCGGCATCTTGGGCTGGGTGCCCAGCGCCACTTTCGGCTTGGCGGGCTTGCTCGACGCCTGCGCCTTCGCGCCGCTGCTCTGCGCGCGCGACGGCGCGGCCTTCTTCTTGTTGTGCTGACAACCGACGAGGGCGACTGCCATGACCACCGCGATCGGATATTTCATGGGCGACAAGCTAACGCGTGGTTGTCGCTTGGTCGACCCGTCTTCATGAGGGAATCGGTGGGAGCGACAACCCTATGGGGACTCACGCGATCTCGCGCACTTGCCAACAGTTGCCGGCCCGCGGCCGCACTCTTCCACAAGGCCCCGGCTCCCGCTGGGAGCGGACGCAAGCTCCGCGCCGGCTCGGTTCAGCCGCGCCGTTTCTCTTCCAGCGCAGCCACGATCTTCTCCGGCGTGATCGGCAGATCGCGGATGCGCACGCCGATGGCGTCGTAGATGGCGTTCGCGAGCGCGGGCGCCGTGGGCACCATGCCCGGCTCGCCGACGCCCTTGGCGCCGAACGGGCCCTGGTCGTCCTCGGTCTCGACGAAGTGGACGTGGATCGGGAAGCCGAGCTCGGCAATGGTCGGGATCTTGTAGTCGGTGAAGCTCGGGTTGAGGATGCGCCCTTCGCGCGTCTGCACCTGCTCGTAGAGGGCGAAGCCGATGCCCTGGGCAAGCCCGCCGTAGACCTGGCCGAGCAGCGTCTGGCGGTTGAGGATCTGGCCCACGTCGTGGGCGCACACCATCTTCAGGATGCGCACTTCGCCGGTATCCTCGTCTACCTCGACCTCGCAGCCCTGCACGCCGAAGGCGTACGTCGCGCTCATGTTGCCGACGCCCTTCGCCCAGTCGGGCAGCTCGCTCTTCGGCTCGTAGAAGGCTTCCTCCGTGATCATCTGGCCCTGCTGGCCGCGGAAATGCACCGCACGCAGGAAGCGCGCGAGGTCGACCTCGAGCCAGGGCTCGTCGGGCGCGTCCTTCAGCGTGAGCACGCTGTCGGTGAGCTCGAAATTGTCCGCGCGGCAGTGCGCGGCCACATCGTAGTCGGGCGGCTGGTAGTCCGGATTCTTGCGCCGGAGCTTCTTCAGGTTCTGCTCGACCTCGGCCGCGAACAACTCGGCGGCATAGGCGAATATGCGCGCCCGCACTTTCTGGCAGGCGCGCGTGGCAGCGTTCAGCGCGATGAACGCGCCGCGGCTGGCGTGCGTGCCCACGTCCCAGGGACACGTCCCGGTGTCGGTCTGGTTGATGAACACCTTTTCGGGTTTGACGCCCAGCGCCTCGGCCACGCCGAGACACAGCGCGGAATGCAGCCCCTGCCCCATCTCCACGCCGCCGTAGGAAACATTCACGTTGCCGAAATCGTCGAGCTTGAGGATCACGCCGCCGCCGTCGGAGCGGTAGATGCGCCCCGAGCCGCCGACGTGGATCAGCGACGCCATGCCCACGCCGCGGCGCTTGCCCTTGCCGTGCTTGTTCTTCCAGTCCAGGTGCTTGGCGGTCTCTTCCAGGCACTCGCCCAGCCCGCAGGTCGTGATCTTGAGACCCATCGGCGTCGTCTCGCCGGCCTCGTTGCGGTTCTTCATGCGGATCTCGAACGGATCGATGCCGGCCTGCTCGGCCAGCTCGTCGAGCGTGCTCTCGATGCCGAACGCCACCTCGGGATTGCCGTAGCCACGCATGGCCTGGGCGTAGGTGTTGTTCGTGTAGGCCAGATCCGCGTCGAACTGGATGTTCGGCACGCGGTAGATGCTGGTCACGGGCAGCAGCATCACCGTCGGATAGGTCGCGCCCCACGAGGCGTAGGCGCCGTTGTCCTGCATGACGTACACGCGGCGGAACGTCAGCCGTCCTTCCGCGTCGCAGCCCTGCACGATGCGCGAGCTCGCCGACTGGCGCGGCGACAGACAGGCAAACTCCTCCTCGCGCGTGTACAGCATCTTCACCGGACGGCCAGTGCGATGGGCGAGCAGGATCGCGATGTACTCGTAGGCGTGCGTGTCGAGACCCGTGCCGAAGCCGCCGCCGAGCGTCGGGACGATCACGCGAGCGTTGCGGTCGCCGAGGCCCATCGCTTCGAGAGCACGCACGAAATCCTTCTGTGCCAGAAACGGGATCTGCGTCTTTGCCCACATCGTCACGTTGCCGGCCACGTCGAGCTCGGCGATGCAGCCCGCGGTGCCCATGCAACCCTGCTGGATGAGCGGCGTCGAGAACTCGCCTTCAGCGATGTACTTGGCGGCGCGTTCGCCCGCGGACATGTCGCCCGAGGTGTGGTGGTACTCGAGCGGCAGGCGGTTGGTCGTGACGGGCTTTCCGCGCGCGTCGACCTCGTGAATCAGCGGCGCGCCTTCGGCCAGTGCGGCTTCGGGGCTGAACACCGCCGGCAGCGGTTCGTACTCTACCGTGACCAGATCGATCGCTTCGCGCGCGATGTCCGGATCGATGGCGGCCACAGCTGCCACCTCGTCGCGCAGGCTCCGCACCTTGTCGCGCTTGAGCGCGAAGTTGTCGCGCAGAAAGCCAATGCGCACTTCCGGCGTGTCGTAGGCGGTGATGACGGCCCGCACGCCCGGCAGCCGCTCGGCCCGCGAGGTGTCGACGTGCCTGATGCGCGCGTGCGCGTGCTCCGAGAACTTCACTTTGCCGTACAGCATCCCCGGCCGGACCAGGTCGTGGATGTAGGCCGCCCTGCCCGCGGCCTTGTCGGCGGCGTCGGGACGCGGCACATCGCGACCGATGTGGCGGCGCTCAGTCACGGCCCAGCTCCTTCTTGAGCTTCGCGGCGAGCCGCACCGACTCGACGATCTGCACGTAGCCCGTGCAGCGGCACAGGTTGCCGACGAGGGCAGAGCGGATCTCGTCGTCGCTCGGGTCAGGCCGGTCGCGCAGCAGCGCTTCGGTTGCCAGCACCATTCCGGGGCTGCAGAAGCCGCACTGGATGCCGCCCTTTTCCACGAACGCGCGCTGCACCGGGCCGAGCGCGCCGCCAGGCCCTACGAGCCCCTCGATCGTGACCACCTTGGCGCCTTCGGCTTCCATCGCCGGCACCAGGCACGAGTTGACGGGGCGCCCGTCGAACAGCACCGTGCACGCGCCGCACTCGCCGTTGCCGCAGCCTTCCTTGGTGCCGCAGAGGCCGAGCTCGTTCCGGAGCACGTCGATCAGCCGTGCTCCCGGCTTGACGTCGACCTCTGCCGGCTCGCCGTTCACCTCGAAGCGGAGCTCGCGTTTCATCGCGCATCCTCCAGGCCCGCAAGCCGGGCCACCGCGCGGCGTGCGAACACCCCGATCACGTGTCGCCGGTACGCCTCCGTCGAGCGCACGTCGGTGATCGGCTGCACCTCTTCGGCCGCTACCTTACCGAGCTCTTCGAGCAACGCGGCCGTCACTTCACGCCCTTCGAGCACGGCTTCGGCGCGCTGAAGGCGCATCGGGCGCGGCGCCACCGAGCCTGCCGCGAGCCGCGCCGTAACGCAGCGCTTGCCGTCCATGTCGAGCCGCGCCGCCAGGCTCGCGATGGCGATGTCCATACGCACGCGGCTCTTCTTCATGAAGGTCACGCGCGTCTTCGCGCCGGGACGACGGAAGCGGATCTCGGCGACGATCTCGCCCTCGGCGATGCGCGTCTCACCGGGCGAGACGAAGAAGTCCGAAAGCGGCAGCTCGCGCTCTGCGTCGACGGACCGAACGATCACCCGCGCGTCCAGAACCAAGAGCGGCGGCGCGGTGTCCGCGCAGGGCGAGGCGTTGCACAGGTTGCCGCCCACGGTGGCCAGATTGCGGATCTGCACGCCGCCCAGCGTGCGCGCGGCCAACGCCAGCACCGGCACGTTCTTTCCGAGCTCCTCGTCGCGCAAGAGCTCGGCCACGCGCGTCATCGCGCCGATGCGGATCTCGTCGCCGTGATGGATACCGGCGAGGTCGCGCACGTGCGACAGCGAGATCAGCGCGGGCGGCCGGATCCTGCCCTCGCGGATGCGCACCATCACGTCGGTGCCGCCGGCGATGAAGCGCGCGCCGGAGAGCTCGCTCTTCAGCCGGAACGCTTCGTCCAGGCTTTCGGGTCGGTGGTAGTCGTAGGACATGTCGGTTCCTGTCAGGCGACGACGCCGCTCTGGCGCAGCGCCGCAATGCGATTCTTGTCGAGGCCGATCTCGCCGAGCACGACGTCGGTATTCTCGCCATACGCGGGTGCAAAGGGCATCTCGCCGCCCACAGCGTCGAGGTGGGGCGTCCGAGCCCCGGGCGGCGGCAGACGGATGCGCCGCCCGTCGGGCGCCGTCGTAGACAAGAGCGCGCCCTTCAGGAAATCCAGGTCCATCACCTTCTCGATGGGCGTGATGGGCGCGTGCGGAATGCTGGCCTTCGCGAGCGCGCGGCTCACGGCTTCTGTGGACAGTTTCCTGGTGATGTCCGCGATGTCGCGGTGCAGCTCGATCTTTCCGTCGCGGCGTCCCTCGTTCGTCGCGCGTTCCGGTTTCGCGAGCGAGGCGAGCTCCGGCTGCTCGATCAGGCGCGCCCACTGCGCGTCCGAGCCCACAGCCATGTAGATGAAGCCGTCGGCCGTCGGGTAGGCGTTGGTCGGGATGAACTGCCGATGCTGGTTGCCGCTGCGTTTGAGCTCCGACGGCGGGCTGCCCATGTCCAACATCGGCAGGAACGTCATCAGCCAGCTGGTTGCGACTTGCGCCATCGAGATGTCGATGACGCGACCCTGGCCGCTGTCCTTCTGTTCAAGCAACGCCAGCAGCACCTGCGCGAACGCCTCGTCACCCGCCTTTAGATCGATGATTGGCGGACCGCACTGCATCGGCGGACCGTCGGGCTCGCCGGTGAGATCCATGTAACCGCACAGCGCCTGCAGCACCGGGTCGTAGCCGGGCACGTCGGGATAGGCGAGTCCCTGCGCGGAGATGCAGCACCAGACCAGACCGGGACGCTTCGCCGACAGCGCCTTGTAGTCCAGACCGAGCGCGGCATGCCGCTTGGGCAGCGTGTTGGTGCAGAACACGTCGACTTCCAGCTCCTCGACCAGGCGGCAGAGCAGCTCGCGCCCCTCCGCCTGCTTGAGATCGAGCGCGATCGCTTCCTTGCCGACGTTCGGCGCGACGAAGTAGCTGTGCCGGTCCTCACCGGCAACCTCGCGCCCGATGTAGCGGTTCGGATCGCCCCTCGAGTGGCGGCCGCCGGCCGGCGTGGGCTCGGCGCGGATCACCCGCCACCCCAGCTGCACGAAGCGCGAGGTCGCGTAGCTCATGCTCAGCGCCTGCTCGACCGACAGCACCACGGGGCGACGCTTCATCTCAGAACCTCACCGGCTCCTGGAAGCGCCCGAACACGCGTTCCAGCGCCCCGCAGATCTCGCCGACGGTGGCGTACGCCTCGACGGCGGCCATCACAGCGGGCATCACGTTCTGGTCGCTGGCGGCTGCCTTCTCGACGGCCTCGAGAGTCTGCTGGACGCGCCCGGCGTCCCGGCTGGCGCGGATCTCGTTCAGCCGCCGCATCTGCGTCTCGGCCTCTTCGTGACGGTAGGGATGGAACTCGACCTCGGGCGCCTCCTCCTCCTCGACGAAGCAATTGACGCCGACTTTCTTCACTTCGCCGCTCTGGATCCTGCGCTCGCGCTCGAAGGCCTGGCGGTTCACGTCGGCCTGCACGCGCCCTTCGGAGATCGCCCGGACGATTCCGCCCTCGGCCTCGAGCTGCTTCGTGATCGCCTCGATGCGCCGTTCCATCTCGTTGGTCATGCTCTCGACGAACCAGCTGCCACCGAGCGGATCGACCGTGTCGGTCAGCCCCATCTCGTGCATCAGGATCTGCATGGTGCGGAGCGAAAGCCGCGCCGCGTGCTCGCTCGGGATGGTGTACGCCTCGTCATAGGAGCAGAGCGCCATGGTCTGCGTGCCGGACAGCGCGCTGACCAGCGCGTAGTACGCGCCGCGCACGATGTTGTTCTGCGGCTGCTGGATGGTAAGCCCGCCGCCGCCACCGCCGGCGATCATGCGCATCTGCTGTGCGCGCGCATCGTTCACACCGAAGCGCTCCTTCATCATGCGCGCGTACAGGCGGCGACCGGCGCGAAACTTGGCGACCTGCTCCCAGATGTTGCCGAAGATGTCGAAGTTGAAGCTGAGGGTCCGACCGATGGCGTTGGCGTCCAGCCCGCGCTTCAGCGACTCTTCCACGTACGCCGCCGCGATCGCGAGGCCGTAGGCCATCTCCTGCACCGGCGTCGCGCCGGATTCGCGGATGTGATAGCCGCACACGCTCACGGCGCTGTAGCGCGGCACGTTCTTCGCGCAGAACTCGATGGTATCGGCGACGAGCCGCATGCTCGGTTCCACCGGATAGATCCACGTGCCGCGTCCGACGAACTCCTTGAGGATGTCGTTCTGGGCGGTGCCGCGCAGGCTGGACAGATCGAAGCCGCGTTTGTTCGCCATCGAGAAGTACATCGCCATGATCGGCACGGCCGCGCCGTTGATGGTGAGCGACACGGTGATGTCGTTCAGCGGAATGTCGGCGAACGCCTCCTCCATGTCCGCCAGCGTGTCGACGGCCATCCCAACGCGCCCGACTTCGCCGTCGGCCATGGGATCGTCCGAGTCGAGGCCGCACTGCGTCGGCAGGTCGAACGCGACGTTCAAGCCGGTGTTGCCGTTCTCGATCAGGTACAGGAAGCGCTCGTGCGTCTCGCGCGCCGTGCCGAACCCGGAGTACTGGCGCATGGTCCAGGGACGCTTGCGGTACATCTCGGGGTGGATGCCGCGGGTGAACGGGAACTCGCCGGGCTGACCGACACCCTCGACGCCGCCGCTCTGTTCAAGCTCACGCTCGCCGTACAGCGGCGCGACCTCGACGCCGCTCTCCCAGACGACCGGTCCCGGCTCCTTCTGCTTCATGACGCGACCCGCTTCTGGACGAACTCCGCGATGGCCTCGAACGAGGTGCCCGTCGGGAAGACGGCGGCCACGCCCAGCTTCTCGAGCGCCGCGTGGTCACGCGCAGGGATGTTGCCGCCGACCAGCACCGGCACGTCGCCGATCCCGACTGCCCTGAGTCTTTCGATCACCTTCTCGCACAGCGGCAGATGCGCGCCCGAGAGGATCGAGAGCCCCACCACGTCCACGCTTTCGGAGAGAGCCGTGCGCGCGATGGCTTCCGGGCTCTGGCGGAGGCCGGTGTAGATGACTTCCATGCCGGCCATCATCAACGCGCGACAGACGAGCTTGGCGCCCACGTCGTGCCCGTCGAGTCCCGGTTTCGCCACCAGCACGCGGATTTTCGGATCGCTCATGACTTGAGCCCCTTTGCGATGTTGACGCGCAGGATCTCGCTCGTCCCTCCCCCGATCAGGACGAAGCGCACGTCCCTCAAGTATCGCTGGATCGAGCTGTCGCTGGCGAAGCCGTAGCTGGCGAGCACGCGCGCGGCCCGATCGCAGTTCTTCGCAGCCGTCTCGGATGCGAACAGCTTTGCCATCGACGCTTCGGTGGCGTTGGGCAGCCCCTGGTCGCTGCGCCAGGCCGCCCACTGCACCAGCCTCCGCGCTGCCTCGAGCTCCGTCGCCATGTCGGCCAGGTGCGCCTGCACGGCCTGGAACGAGTCGATGCTGCGGCCGAACTGCTTGCGCTCGGCGGCGTAGGCGCGGGCGTCTTCGTAGGCGGCGCGCGCGATACCGAGCGACAGCGCGGCGGTCATCACGCGGATCTCGGCCAGGATGTCGCGCAGGTAGTGCGTGCCACGTTCGGTGTCGCCGAGCGCACAGGTAGCCGGCGTGCTCTCGAAGAACACCTCGCTCGTGAGCGAGGCGCGAACGCCCATCTTCTCGATGCTGCGACCGACGACGAGCCCCGGCGTCCCGCGCTCGACCAGGAACGCACCCAGCGTCTTTTCGCCGGTGCGCGCGAGCACGGTAAAGAAGTCCGCCACCGGCGCCGACGTGATCCAGGTCTTGGCGCCGGTCAGGCGGTAGGTGTCGCCATCGCGCTCGGCGCGCGTCTTCATGCCGAACAGGTCGCTGCCGGCGTCCGGCTCGGTCATGCAGATGGTGCCGATCTTGTCGCCGCTCATGGCCGGACCGAGCAGCCGCGCCTTCACGTCGTCCGGCGCAAAGCGCTGCACGAAGTACGTCCCCATCAACGACTGCATCGTGCAGGCCGCGGCGACCGCCAGGCTGCCCCAGGAAAGCTCTTCCACCGCCGTCACGTACGTCTGCACGTCGGTGCCGCTGCCGAGAGGGGGCGCGTAGCGCATGCCGAAGAAGCCGAGCTCGCCCGCGCGCTTGAAGATCGCACGCGGAAACTCTGGCTGTTCGTCGAGCTTCCGGGCGAGCGGGCGGATCTCCTTCTCGGCGAAAGCGTGGAACGTGGCGCGGATCTGCTCCTGCTCGGGGCTGGGCGAGAAGTCCATCTCAGCTGCCCCTCATCGACGCGCGCAGAGCTTCGGTCGCCGCCGGGTCGAGGTCGAAGGTCTCGGGGTCGACGACGACGCCGTATTGCTCGCGCGCCGCCTTCACGCTGACGAGGCCACCTTGCACTTCCGTGCGGACCTTGTCCGCGGGGCGCTCGTAGGCCGGACCGTATCCGCCGCCGCCTCCGGCGTCCTGCTCGTAGAGCGTGCCGGCCGGCACGTCGACCACGAGATCCTTGCTGGTCGTGACGTAGCGCCTGCCGTCCGGGTAGGTGAGCTCGATGCGGTTCAGCGTTCCCTGCCCTCCGCCGTCGAGGCCGAATGCCGGCTCTACGTCGCCGTCGCCAAACGTGACGAGCTTCGTACCCGCGCCGCCGACGCGATAGCGCGTGCGCACGCCGAGCCCGCCGCGATAGCGCCCTGGGCCGGCCGAGTCGGTCAGGAACTCGTGCTCGATCAGCGTGTGCGGCGTCATCTGCTCGAACATCTCGTAGTCCTGGTCGAGCACGCCGCCCGAGGCGTCGATCATGCCGATGTGGTCGTAGCCGTCGCAGTCGCTGGTCGCGCCCGAGCCGCCCTTGAGCCCCATGAACAGGATGTCGACGTAGGTATCGTCCTTGCGCGTGTCGCTCCCGGTCGTGAGCGAGCAGAGCAGCTGGTTCCAACCCGCCGTTACCCGCTCCGGAATCACGGGCGCGAGCGCGCGGATGATGGCGTCGGCGTTGGGTGGGCACAGGTGATTGCCAAAGGTCGTCGCCTTGGGATACGCGGCGTTGAGCAGCGTGCCCTCCGGAATGACGATTTCAATGGGCTCGACCATCCCGTGGTTGTGCGGGATGTCGGGGTTCACCATCTGCAAGAACGTCAGGATCGTGGCCGAAGCGCTGGACGTGTAGGTGCCGTTGACGAAGCCGTCGGTCTGCGCGTCGGTCTTCGAGTAGTCGAACTTGATGTGGTCGCCGTCGACAGTGATCTCCACGCGGATCACGTACTGCGAGCCCGGGTTCTTGCCGTCGAAGTAGACGTTGGCCTCGCCGGTGTACACGCCGTCCGGGATAGAGCGGACCTCGGCGGCCATCATCTTCGAGGTGGACTCGAACAGCGCCTGCTTGTGCGCCTCGAAGCGCTCGAGACCGTACTTGTCCACCAGCGCGAGCAGACGCCGTTCGCCCACGGTGCAGCTGCCGATCTCGGCGCGCATGTCCTCCTGCACCACGTCCAGGCGGACGTTCGCGAAGATCAGATCCCAGAACGTCCTGGCGCAGCTTGCCGCGCTCGACGACCTTTACCGCGGGAATGCGCAGCGCTTCCTGCCACACCTCGGTCGCCTGCGGGTTGTAGCCGCCGCGCACGGCGCCGCCGATGTCGGCCTGGTGGCCCTTGCACGCCGCCCAACCCACCAGCTTCTGCCCGTGGAAGATCGGCTTGAACGCGGCCACGTCGTTGTTCTGGTTGCCGAGCGAGAAGACGTCGTTGTGGAAGAACACGTCGCCCGGGTACACGTTGCCGGCGAACTTCCTGGCGATGTGCTGGCACACCGGACCGAGCGAGAAGCTCAGGATCGGCAGGTTCTCGGTCTGCTCCAGCATGCGACCTTCGGCGTCGTAGAGCCCGGTCACGAAGTCGCGCGCCTCGCACAGGATCGGCGAGCGCGCTGTCTGCTCCAGGCTCAGGCTCATCTCGTCCGTGATGGCGCGCAGCGCCCGGCCGATGATCGAGACGAGGACGGGGTCGACCTGGATTTCCGACGCGCTCATGACGCACCTCCCACTCGCGTGAGCACGCAGGTCGCGTGCTCGTCGATGCTCGCGCGATAGGCCGCGCTCACGAACAGCGTCGTGTCCGTCCGCTCGATCAGCGCGGGGCCCTCGATCTTGCTGCCCGCGAGCAGCTTGTGCCCGTCGTAGACCGGGATGTCCTCGAAGCTGTCGTGCTCGGGAACGAATGCGCGGCGGCGTCCCTTGAGCGCGCCGCTTACGTCGCCGTTGCCGTGCTCGCAGCGCGGCAGGGGCGGCTTGTCCACGGCGCCGACCGAGCGCACGCGCACGTTGATGATCTCCAGGCGCGTGCCCTGCTGCGACAGCTCGTAGCCGTACAGGCGATCGTGCTCGGCGTGGAACAGCTTGGCGATCGCCGTCCAGTCCGCAGCCTTCACAGCCTCGCGCGGCACCGGCACGGTGACCTCGTGGTACTGCTTGAGGTAGCGGAGATCGAGCGACACCTGGTGCCGGATGCGGTCCCGGGTCACGCCCTCCTTTTCCAGGAGCGCGTGACCCTCGGCTTCGAGGCTGCTCACCAGCTCTTCCAGTCGGTCCGGCCCAA
The DNA here is from genome assembly GCA_963826085.1 of uncultured delta proteobacterium. Taxonomy (GTDB): domain Bacteria; phylum Myxococcota_A; class Polyangia; order Polyangiales; family Polyangiaceae; genus CAWDXG01. Next base: position 1,409,971 of record CAWGVN010000004.1, read on the forward strand.
GCGCGTCCACCGGAGACACGAGCGAGCGCGCGAAGTCGTGTGCGAGATCGGTCATCAGCATGCCGGCGGCGCACAGCACGGACGCGACGGACGGCACGACCACCGTCGGGATCTCGAGCTCCGTCGCGATCATGCAGGCGTGGACCGAACCGGCGCCGCCCGCCACCACGAGCGGGAACTCGCGCGGGTCGAGACCGCGCTTGATGGTGATCTCGCGCACGCCGTGCGCCATGTTGGAGTTGATCACGCGGTACATCCCGACCGCCGCGCGCTCCGCGTCGAGCCCGAGCGGCTTCGCGATGTCGTTTTCGACGGCGCGCCGCGCGGCCTCCGCGTCGAGCTTCATCGCGCCGCCGGCAAAGTAACCGGGATCGAGGTAGCCGAGCACGACGTTGGCGTCGGTGCACGTCGGCCGCTCTCCTCCACGCCCGTAGCAGGCGGGGCCGGGATCCGCGCCCGCGCTCTCCGGACCCATGCGCAGAAGGCCGCCGGAGTCGATGTGCCCGATGCTGCCTCCGCCGGCGCCGATGGTCACGATGTCGAGCATCGGCAGCGCCGTGCGCAGCCTGCCGATCTCGCCTTCCGCGCGCAGCTCCAGCACGCCCTTCTGCACCAGCGATGCGTCGAAGCTGGTCCCGCCCATGTCGACCAGCAGGCAGCCATCGCGCCCGAGCGTTCGGGTGACGGCAACAGCCGCATTCGGGCCGCCCGCGGGCCCCGACAGCAGCGTCGTCGCGGGGCGCTGGGCCGTGGCCTCGGGCAGCGCGACGCCGCCGCTCGACTGCATGATGAGCAACACGCCCTTGAACCCGGCTCCCGATAGCCGCCGCGTGAGGCTCGAGAGATAGCGCTCCAGAACCGGGCCCGAGTACGCATTGAGCGTGGTCGTCGAGATGCGGTTGTAGAAGCGGATCGTGGGCAGGAGCTCCGTCGACACGCTGACGAACGCCTCGGGCATTTCCTGGCGCACGATCTCCGCAGCAGCGAGCTCGTGCTGCGGGTTCGCAAACGAGTTCAAGAAGCAGATGGCAACGGCCGCGACGTTGGCCTTCTTCAAGGTCTGGACGGCTTCGCGAACGTCCTCCAGCTCGAGCGGTGCCGCCTCTTCGCCGCGCCAGTCCAGGCGTTCGCGGATCGGCAGACGCAGCCAGCGCGGCACCAGCGGCTCGACGTTCTGGTAGCGGTTATCGTACTGCTTCTCGCGAATGCCACGCCGCATCTCCAGCGCGTCGCGCACGCCCGCGGTAGTGAGCAGGCCCGTGCGGGCGCCCCGCCGCGTGAGCACGGCGTTGGTGGTCACGGTCGTCCCGTGGACGATGGTTCCAACGTCGCCGATGAATTCACGTGCCCCGACTCCCTTGGCCTTGGCGATGGTTTCCAGCCCCGTCAGCACGCCGATCGCCGGATCCTGCGGCGTCGAGAGCACCTTGTACGTCTCGACCTCCACGCCGTCGGCGAGGAACAGATCGGTGAACGTACCGCCCACGTCGATGCCCAGCTTGTAGCGACTCATTGCGACGCTTCCTCCTGAATGAACCCGGGGCTGGTACACGCGAGCCCGAGCTCGAAAGCACGGCAGTTCGCGGCCAGATACGCGGACGAGCAGCGCCGTTCGAGGGCCCGGAGAACGGCTTGCGGCGGAAACGGCAGCAGGCCGAGGCCCGCGAGCGCACCCAGCATGACCGCGTTCAGAGATCGGTGCGCGCCGGCGCGCTCGGCCAGCGCCGGACCGTCCACCATCACCACGCGGCGCGCCCGCTCCCGGAGCTGTCGTTCGATATCGACAAGAGCCGGGTAGTCCGCGGCGCCGAGGTTGACGGTCTGCGGCACGATGCTCGCGGTGCTCGCTACAACAAGCGTCTGCGGGCCCACTTTCGCGGCTGCGCGCAACGTCTCGAGCGGCTCGAAGCCGAGCAGTACGTCGACGGTGTCGCCGACGATGTACGACGTCTGGACGTCGCCCAGACGCACGCTGCACTCCACGCTCCCGCCACGCTGCGACATGCCGTGGAGCTGACCGACCGCGATCGGTTGGTTCGCGGAGTGAGCGGCATTGGCCAGCACCTGCGCCGCGGTCAGCACGCCCTGCCCCCCGACGCCCACGACCAGGAGCTGCATACCGCCGGTGCTCACGGCGCGCTCCTCGCGACGATGGCTCCGTTCGAGCAGGCCGAGATGCACACGCCGCACGACGCGCAGAGCGCCGCGTCGATCTCCACCCGGCGACCGGCGAGCACCAGAGCCGGGCAGCCCTGCGTATCGATGCACGCTCGGCAGTTACCGCACAGGCCGCACATCAGGCAGCGCGCGGCCTCCGCACGGGCATCGCCTTCCGACACGGTATTGTGACGGGCCTCGCTGGGCGCGCGCATGCGCGCGCTGGCCGCCACGCTTCCCGGCACCGGCGGCGGAGCGCGGCGCGCTGCCGCCTCTTCCCCACGAAGCGCGCGCTCGATGCCCCAGGCGGCGCGCAGGCCCGCCCCCATGGCTCCGGTGACGGTGCGGGGACCGGACACGATGTCGCCACCTGCAAACAAGCGCGGATGGCTGGTTGCGCCGCTCGCGGGGTCCGCGGCGATCAAGCCGTCGTCCGTGCGGGCGACCACGACACCGCCAAGCGCCGCGTCGAGATCCGCCGCCTGGCCGATGGCGAGGATGATCTGGTCGGCGGGGAGCCGCCGCTCGTCGCCGCCAGTGATCGTCTGCACCACGAGCTCGCCTGCCTCGGCACGTATCGGACGAACGCCTGCGTGGATCGCGACGTGGTCAAGCTGGGCAGCCGCGATCTCGTCGCGTAGGGCCGGCATCGCGTCGCGCTCTTCGATGCAGGCGATGGCGACCTGTTCTGCCCCGGCGCGTAGAGCGCTCCGCGCCGCATCTACGGCAGCGTTACCGCCGCCCACGACAACGACGCGCTTGGCCGTGCGTGGTGTCTTTCCGTCGGCAAACTCGCGAAGGTACTCGAGCGCCGTGATCGTGAGAGCCGGGTCGCTTCCCTCGATCTCGATCCTGCGCCCCTGTCCCGCGCCGATAGCGAGATAGACGGCGTCATACCCGGCGAGCAGCTTGTCGAGCTCGATGTCGCGGCCCAGGCGCACGCCATGGCGGAGCTCGACTCCAGAGTCGAGCACGCGGGCGATGTCGCGCTCGGCCGCCGCGCGCGGTAGGCGGTACGCCGGGATGCCGTGCGTGAGCAGCCCGCCCGCGCGCTCGGCGGCTTCGAACAACGTGACGGCGTAGCCGCGCTGCCGGAGATCGTACGCGGCGGAGAGCCCCGAAGGCCCCGCGCCAACTACTGCCACACTCCTGCCATTTTCGCGCGCAGGGACCGAACGCAGCAGATCGGGCCGCTCGCGCTCCGCCCACTCGACAACGAAGCGCTTCAGCTCGTTGATCGCGACGGGTTCGTCCAGGTCCCGGCGCACGCACACGTCCTCGCACGGCCTATCGCACACGCGGCAGACCGACGACGGCAACACGGTGCGTTCGAGAACGTGGCCGAGCGCCTCGGCGTATTCGCCCGCGGCGATGTGCCCCGCGTAGCCCTGGATGCAGAGCGAGAGCGGACAGCGCGTCGCGCACGGCGCCACGTCCGGCGCGGGCTCGATGCGCTTCCGCGTGGAGGCTACGCGGGCCAGGTTCCGTTCGAAGCCCTCGGTCAGCGGCTGCCGGCAGCGCAGCCCCAGCTCCTCGCGCCCGCAGGACCGACAAACGTCCTCTTTGATCTCGACTTTCGGCTCGGGCCGTGGAACCCCCGAGCGGGCCAGGTGCACTGGACAGGTCCGGCGCACGACCACGACGGCAGGTCCTTCCGCATCCCGCGCGCGTCTGAAAGCCGCAACGCTCTCCGCGACCTCGTACGGGTCGATCGTCTGGATGTGCTTCACGCCCAGGGCGCGCGCCACGTCCTCGATCATCGGCATTCCACCCGGAGCTGGCGCGGCCTGGAAGCCGGTCATGGCCGTGACCTGGTTGTCCAGCACGACCGCGACCATGTTCACGTTCTCCTTCACCGCATCGAGCAGCGCCGGCATGCCCGCGTGGAAGAAGGTCGAATCGCCCAGGAAGCCGACCGTGCGGCGGCCGGTGACGCGGCTCACTCCTTCAGCCAGCGAAAAGCCCGCACCCATGCACAGAAGCGCATCGGCGGTGTCGAGCGGCGCGCCGTAGCCGAGCGTGTAGCAGCCGATGTCGTTGAAGTAGAGCTGGTCTTCGCCAAACGCCGCGCGCGCCGCGAAGAATGCGGCGCGATGCGGGCAGGCGGGACACAGCGAAGGAGGGCGAGGCGCGAGCGCGAGTGGTTTCGGGTCGGGGCCCGGATCGCGACCCAGCCCAAGCGCGCCGTAGAGCCCACGCTGGATCACGCGCGGCGAGTACTCGAACTCCTCGGGGAAGTGCCCGGACAGCTTGCCGAGGATCTCCACGCGCAGGCCGTGGCGCGCGGCGAGCGACAGCAGCGCGTTCTCGAGGAAGGGAGAGAGCTCCTCGACGACCAGCACGCGCTCGACCGGGCGCAACGCTTCCACGAGCTCCGCTTCGGGGAGCGGATACGCGATGCCCAGCGACCAGAGCGCGATGTCCTTCTCCAGACCGAGCTCCGCCAGCACATCGGCCGCGGTTGCCGCCGGCGCGCCGCTCGCCAGGACGACAGTGGAGCTCTCGCCCTGCCGGCGGAAGAAGCCGGAGCGCGCCAGCCAGGAGCGCGCCAGCTCGATCCGCTCGTTCAGCTCGATGCGCATGCGACGCGCGTTGACCGGAATCGGCACCTTGTGTTCCGGGTCGCGCGTGAATCCAGCGACGCGCGGCTCCGTCAGTTCCCCGCATTCGATCGTTGCCCGTGAATGTGCGACGCGAGTCGTCGTGCGCAGCAGCACCGGCAAGTGGCAGTACTCCGAGAGCGCGAAAGCGGCGCGCGTCATCGAGTACGCCTCGGCTGGCGTCGCCGGGTCGAGCACAGGCAGGTGCAGCATCGGTCCGAGATGACGCTGGTCGTGCTCGTTGGGGCTCGTCCTGCACGAGGGATCGCCAGCGCTCACGATCACCATGCCTCCGACGACACCCACGTACGGAATGGTCGAGAGCGGATCGCCCGCGACCATCAGACCCAGGTGCTTCATGGCGCAGATGGAACGGGCTCCGGCAAGCGACGCGGCAAACGCCAGCTCGACGGCGATCTTCTCGTTCACGGCGTACTCGAAGACGACGCAGCGCTCCTTGGCCACGCGCGCGAAGCCGTCCGTCACCTCCGACGACGGCGTCCCCGGGTAGCCCGTAGCGAAACCGACTCCGGATTCGAGCGCGGCGCGGACGATCGCTTCGTTGCCGAGCAGACATTGACGCGTCTCCGCTTCGCTCGCGAAAAGCAGGTCGCGAGTCACGTTCGGCTCCGTGACCCCTGTCATTCCAAAGGACTACCGGACGCCGGCAACAGCGCACATGACGCTTGTCATCGAACGGGCGTCGATCATCCATGCCGTGGCGCGGCGCGTTATGCGCCGTGCCCGCGCTTGCGTTTCAGTCGCGCCGCGTCAGGGGTGCGCGCAGTACGTCACGCTGAGCTTCATTCCGTCCACATCGGGCGTGTCGTTGCCGGCGGTGATGCCATACTTCGCAGCAAGGTCGACGCCAAAGGCCGCGGCATTCACGTCGCTCGGCTGGATCACGGACTGCCCCCACAGGTCCGTCGCCGAGCCGTAGGTCGCCGTGGTGAGAGCCTGTGGCCACTTCCCCGCCAGAGCGCGGTTGTCGAGCACCGGCTGGCCACCGAGGCGCAGGAACACCATGGAATCCTCGATCGCGTTGCCGGTCGACGACGCGCGCCGGACGTCGAGCTGGATCCCTCTGACCCAGGCGTCGCTCGGTACCGCGAAACCGTGAGCGCTCGAGCGAAGCAGGTTCGTGACCTCGTCTCCGGCTAGATTGGTGCTGTACGCGCTGTTGCCGTCCTCGACGGCGGCATCGGCGAGGTTCGACCAACTGTGGCTCAGCAACGTCGTGCTGCCGGTCGTGGCGTATTTCGCGCTGCTGGTGGCGGTGCTGTCGTAGATCACCCACATCAGGATCGAATCGACACTGGCGACGCTCGACGCGAAGTGGCCTCGCGCCGCCAGCCGGAAGCCGAAGCCGGAATCCTCGACATCCGTTGCCGTGAGCGTCGTTCCGAACTTGGAAGTGGGGCCACCGAAGGATCTCGTTTCCGTGGTCTGGGACCAGATGTCCCCGGGGTTCACGCCGGAGCCCACCGGCGTGCCAGCCTTGACGACTGTGATTCCCCAGTCCTCGATGAGCGACGTGCTTCCGGTCGCCTTCCGCGTGACCTCCACGTAGATGCCGGAGGGCTGCTTCCCCGCCGGCAGGCTGAATCCATATCCGGTCGCCGCGAGGCCGTGTGTGATCTCGAAGGCCGCCAGCCCCGGCGAGTCGGCGAATGTGCCGTCGAGCGCCGCCGCGTTGCCGGGGTTCGGCCAGGCGGCAGTGCCGATCGTGGCGTCGTCCGACACGACGGAGGGCGTCTTCGGTCCGATGGCAGTGCCGGTGGTGTAGTAGATGGTGACCTTCACCGAGTCGACGTTCGCCGTCGCCAGAGTCGAGCCGGCATTCTGGGCGATCAGGTGAAGCGCGAACGCGGGGTCGTTGATGTCCGCCGCGGTGAAGTACTGCAGCAGGTTCGTCGTGGGGCTGCCGTAGCTGTCCACCGCAGAGGACGCCGACCACGCCGTTCCGAGCGCCATGTTGTAGCCGCCCTGCTTCGGTGCGACGAACCGCACGTCGAGATCCTTGACCGGACCGCCGCTGGCGGAGCGCTTCACGTCCAGCTGGACGCCGGTGACCAGCGCCCAGGGCGGGAGGGCGAAGCCGAAGCCCTTCACGACGAGCTCGTCTGTACGCTCGCCGGGGAGCAGCGACGCCGCGGTCGCGACCTGGCCGTCGTCGGCCGTGGCTTGCGCAGGGTTGCTCCACGGAACCGTGGCGGCAACCTGGGACACGGATCCCGCGGCAAGGGGGCCCAGCGTGATCGGCGATGCGCACACCGGCGCGCCGACAATGCCCGTGGCAGCCGAGTCCGCGGATACCTGGGTCGACCCATCGTCAGCGGTGACCCGGATCCGCATCCTGTGGCCGTAGTCGTCGCGCTCGAGCACGTAGCTGCTCGCTGTCGCACCAGTGATAGTCACGCACCCCGTACCGCCAACGTTGCAGCGCAACCAGGCGCGCGTGAACGACAGTCCCGTGGACGGCGTCCAGGTGCCATCCGTGCTGGACAGCGTCTCGAACACCTTGGCGGTGCCGGTCACCGTCGGCAGCGCCGTGTTCACGGGCGCACTGCCTCCGGTGCCGCCCGCACCCGCCGTGCCGCCACTGCCCGCCGCGCCGCCACTGCCCCCGGTTCCACTGCTGCCGCCTGCACCTGCGCTGCCGCCGTTGCCGGAACCGCCGGCATTGCCGCCGGCGCCGCTGCTACCCGCCATGCCGCCGGTGCCGCCGACGCCGCCGCTCCCGGCCGACGCATCGACGCCGCCGTCGTTACCGCCGCTTCCGCCCGTCGCGCTGCCGTCCGCGCCGCCGGATCCGCCGACACCCGCCGCGCCGCCCGTTGCACCGGTGCCGCCGGTCGCCCCGGAGCCGCCCGTCGCGCCCGTGCCGCCCGTCGCACCGGAACCGCCCGTCGCGCCCGTGCCTCCGGACCCGGCACTCGCCTCGACTCCGCTGTCCCCGCCGCCGGTGCCCGAGCCCCCGCCGCCGTTGTCGCTGCCGCACGCGACCGCAAAAACCGCGCAGATCACCACCACCCCGAGCCACCGCCTCGCCATCCGCCAAGGCTATCCTGGATCAGCGAGCGCGCGCCAGCGCTGCGGTCTCCGCGCGCATGGAGCGCTGGCGATCAGCGCCGCGCGGGCCGTCCGTCGATGCGCTCGCGCTCCTTCGAGTAGATGATGTCGCGGACGCCGTCGGAGCGGAGGAAATCGTGCGGGAAGCCGAGCTCGATGCGGCTGACCTCGTCGAGGCGCGAAAGGTGCTCCGCGGAGAGTTTCACACCGGCGCCGCCGAGCGTGTCGGCGATCTGCGCGACCTTGCGCGCTCCGACGATGGGAATGCAGAGGTAGCTCTGCGCGGCGACCCACGCGGTCGCGACCTGCGCCGAGGTCACGCCGAGCTCGTCGGCAATGGCGTCCACCGTGCGCGCAATGGCAAGTCCGGCTTCGCTCGTGCGCCCCCGGCTCTCGTTGCCCTGCTTGCGACGGGAGTCGTTCTCCACGTTGCGCGTGTACTTGCCGGTGAGCACGCCAGCGCCGAGCGGCGCCCACGCCAGCACGCTCAGGCCAAAATGCTCCGCCATGGGCAGGAGATCGCGCTCCGGCGCGCGCTGCAGCAGGCTGTACTCGATCTGCAGCCCCACGAACTGCGACCAGCCGCGGAGCTCGGAGAGCACGTTCGACGCCGACACCACCCATGCAGGCGTGTCGCTCACGCCGACGTAGAGCACCTTGCCGGCGCGAACCAGATCCTCGAGGCCGCGCATGGTCTCCTCGAACGGCGTGAGCTCGTCCCAGGCGTGCACCCAGTACAGATCGATGTAGTCGGTGTTCAGGCGGCGCAGGCTGGCCTCGACGCTGCGCATCATGCTCTTGCGATGGTTGCCGCCGGAGTTGGGATCCGTGGCGTCCGCGGCGAGCGTGTACTTCGTCGCCAACACGGCCTTGTCGCGCCTGCCCTTGAGCCAGCGCCCGACAATCTCCTCGGTGTCGCCGCCGTGATAGTGGTTGGCGGTATCGATAAAGTTGCCGCCGGCCTCGGTGTAGGCGTCCAGGACGGCGTGGCTGGTTGCCAGGTCCGCGCCGAACCCCCAGCGCTCACCGAAGCTCATCGTTCCGAGGCAGATTTCCGAGACCCGGAGCCCGGATCGTCCCAACAGGCGGTAGCGAAGCATGGTCATCCCTCCGTGACGTCGAACGAGGACGTCCGTCTGCGGTCGCAGGCCACCGGCGTCAACCCCGGCGGTTCCGGGCAGAGCTAGCGCGCCGTTCCCAGCTGTTCCTCGCTCTCGGGCTTGAGCTCGATGAACAGGCCCTCGGCTTCGGCAAAGTCCTCGCCGGTCTCGTCGTACAGGCGCCCCCGCGTGTGGACCTTGCGGCCATCGACGTGATCGATCCAGGCCTCCAGCGTCGCGTCGGTGCCGAGCGGAAGCATGCGGCGGAAGTGCACCGTGATGGAAGCGGCGACCACGCGGTGTCCGGAGAGCCAGCCGACCTTGCCAATCGCATCGTCGAGTGCCGACGCCATGCTGCCCCCATGCGCATGGCCAGGCGGTCCCTCGCACCACGGCCCGAACCACACCTTGCCCACGAGCGCTCCGTCGCTTTCGCGGCGGAAGTGCGCCACGCGCAGCCGCTCGTCTCCCTCCTGACCGTGAACGAAGGAGCGCCCGGAGCGAGCGATCATCGGAGTGAGCGGCGTCCAGCCGGGTTCTGCCTGGACGGGAGGAGCGGGCATGGCGCCCACAATACCATTCGCTCACAGACCTGACTCGCGAACATCACAACCGCGTGTACTGGTCGCGCGGGAGGGGCACGGCGACCGGTCGGGGCTCGGGCACGGGTGCCGGCACGCCGACCAGACCTCTGAGCAGCATGGCCAGGCGCGTCGCCGCGACCAGTGCGGTGCGTTCACGGACCCGCTCCCGTCCGCGCCGAGCGAGCCGCTCGCGCAGCTCGCGACGCGCGAGAAGCCGACTCACCGCCCTGGTGAGCTCGGCAATGTTTCCGAGCGGGAAGACCAGCCCGGTCTCGCCGTCCTCCACGAGCTCGAGTACCGGCGGTATGGCTGCGGCGACAACCGCCTTCTTCAACGTCATCGCTTCCAACAGGAAGTTCGAGCAGCCTTCAGATTGCGACGGCAGCACCACCACGTCGCACGCTGCGTAGAACGACGCCATGTCGGATACGAATCCGAGGAACTCGATGTTGTCCGCTCCGGCATCGCGCGCCATCTGCTCGTAGTCGGCGCGGCGGTTGCCCTCGCCGGCCATGAGCACGCGCGTTCCCGGGAAGAGCACGGAGAGCCGCAGCGCGAGCTCGATCATGTCCGCGGGCCGCTTCGACGGAGCCATACGTCCGGCGTAGCCGACGACGTATCGCGCATCGAGCGGACGGAAGCGCGATGGATTGCCCGCGCCGTCGCCGAACACGGAAGTGTTGACCCCGTTCGGCACGATCGCGACCGGCGCCGGCACCAGCGGTTGGAACGTGCGGCGCACGGCCTCCCCGTTGCAGAGCAGCACATCGGGCCGCAGGAACCGCGTGACGGCCAGGAGGCTGCTCCTCTGTAGCCAGTTGATGCGGGCACCGCCGGCCCGCCACACGATCGGGATGCCCGCGCTGCGCGCCACCAACGTGCCGGTGATCCACGAGAACGGCAGCGACGCCAGGACGACGTCGATGTGCTCGCCGCGTACGACGCGCGCTATCTCCGCGCGCGAACGGAAGCCGCATGCGACGTAACGCCACGGCACTGTCAACATCCCGAGACCTTGTTGGCGAGGCCAGCCACCCGGGAAGTCTGGCGAGTGGATGAACCTTGCGAGCGGCGCCTCGCGCATCCAGTCGGCGATGACCCGCCCCGGACCGCCCACCACGACCACATCCACGCCCAGCGCCGGCAGGAACGATGCTTGCTCTGCTGCTTGTCGTTCAGCGCCTCCGAACAGGGGGGCTGGCTGCAGGTAGAGGGCACGAATGCGGGAAGAGGTCATGCACAGCGGACAAAGCACGCCGCGTGCCCACGGCAGGCGGCGGATCTCACCGATCCGTCTGGTGTTGTTCGCCCTCGGAATCATTCTGGTCCTGTGGTTTGTGCGACGGGTAGGAGTCCACGCCGTGGCGGCGCAACTCGTGCGCGTGGGGCCATGGGTGCTGCTGCTCCTCGTTCCGTACGGCATCGGCACCGCAGTGGGCGCCCTCCCGTGGGGCCGGCTGCTGTCGCGGAGCGTCCGTCCGACCACCGTCGGCATCGTGCTGAGCCGCTTCGCCGCTTCCAGCGCCAATGCGCTGCTGCCGCTGTTCGGCGTCGCCGGCGAGCCTTCCCGGCTCTTGTGGTTGCCAGCTGCAGCGCGAGCGCAGGGGCTTGCGGCGATCGTCGTCGATCGCCTGCTGTACAACGCCTCGAACGGTCTGGTCCTGCTCGCTGGCGCTCTCGCGGCGGCGTACGCGACGCAGCTTCCGGAGTCCTGGGTGCTGATGGCGGTGGGCATGTCCGCCGTGATCCTTGCGGTCAGCGCGAGCATCGTGTGGATGATCGCGCGCGCGGGCGTAGGTCGGCGGATCCACGCGCTTCTAGGCAGGCTTTTCCGCGGCCTGTACACGAAGGAGGACTTCGGGCGCAGGGTCGACACGAGCCTGCTCGAGCTCCTGAGGGGGCCGCGAACGCGGCTCGCGCAGAGCCTCGGACTGCACGTCGCAGGCCGCTCGCTATTGGCACTCGAAGTGTTTCTGGGACTTGCGCTGCTCGGGACGCCGGTCACCATCTCGCAGGGCATCGTGCTGGCGGTCGTACCGATCGCCTTGTCGGTGTTCTTCTCATCGGTTCCGAGCCAGATCGGAGTGCAGGAAGGCGCGCAGACGCTGGTCGCTTCTGCGCTCGGGCTCGACCCTGCGGCGGTTCTGGCGCTGGTGCTTCTGCAGCGCTTCCGTCAGTTGTTCTACGCAACCCTGATGCCGTTCATCCTCGGCAGCGCTCGACCGAAAGCCTGACGTGCATTTGCTGCTGCCGATACCGCACCGCGGCGCAACGGGTGCGATGGCGGCAGCTTGCACCGTGCAAGATGCCTGTCATTATGCGAGTCCTTGCAGACACCACGCCCCCCCGCGTGCGCGCTCCTCGGTATAGCCGCAACTGCCCTGTCCGTGTTGCTCCAGGCAGCGCCGGCACAGGCGGCGGACCGCTCTTCGCTCGCGGCTGAAGCGAAGGCACTGGAGCAACGCTTTGCGCCCGCGTACGCGCAGGCGGTATCCAGCGCGCATCCCGAACGTGATCTGCCGCTGCCAGTGGATTTCGACGGCGACTGGGACGCGACCAACAACTGGCGCCATCTGACACCCGCTGTGCGCTCACGCACACCCTCCGTGTACGCCGCAGCAATCCTGACCAGGACGCACGCCTACCTGACGTACACGCTGTTCTATCCGCGCGATTGGATAACGCCTTTCTGCGTCCAGCTCGTCTGCCACGACAACGACCTGGAGAGCGTGCTCCTCGTAGCAGAACGCCCCACTGTGGCGCACCCGGATGGGAGGCTGGTGCTGGTCGAGACCAAGGCGCACAACAGCTACCCCTCCCTGGCCGCAAAGGATCTCGCGTTCGACACCGGAGGGCATCCGGTGCTTCGCGTCCAGTCACAGGGCCACGGTATCTACCCGGTGAGATCCTCCGAACAGCTGGACCAAGCGTCGCGCGTGCGCTTCGTTCCACCCGGCGATCGCGACCGCGGCACGGGACGCTCGCGCAGCTACGTCCTGCTGTCGCTGCGCGACACGCTCTGGGCGCACCGGCAGGCCGGCTCCGCCGACGGTAGGCTCTGGAGCGCGGGCGAGACCGGCTTTCTCGGCTACCGCGGCGCGCGCGAGGGACGACGCGGCGGTGTGCTCGGGGACTGGATGGCGCAGTCGGAATATCACGGCGGCGTGCGTCCGCCATGGGGCCTGCAGGCCGATCCCGGCACGCGAGGCGACTGGTTCCTCGATCCCGCGTTCGTCGAGATCGCGCGGCATCCGACGGCGCTCGGTAAGGCCAGCGCGGACTACGTCTACAACCCGTACCTGGACGACCTGACCGGGAAGTGCCGTGGCAAGGCGTGTCCCGCCGCTCCCGATCCGCCGCACGGACTCCGGTGGCTGTGGGGTAGTCTTGGTGTGGCGTTTGTCGGCATCGGGCTCGTGTCGTCCCGGGTGCGACGCCGCGTTTCCAGGTCGATTCCCTAGCCGGGAGCGCAGGGGCTGCCGGTCGGCACGCGGCAGAACGCAGCGGCTGCGCCGGCAAAGCGCGCCAAGCGGCGCGCACGGAGCGCACGCATTGCCGGGCATGACGTTTGCTGCCCTTGCATTCTGCGATGCAGCGAACGAGCTCCCCGCATGCCTACGAGCTGGTCGTACCGCCCGGAATCCGGCGCAAAACCAGGCTCCGGTGGCGCCTGTTTGGTCTCGCCGCGCTCGTTGTCGCCGGCAGCGCAGTCGGGCTGGTCATTGCCCGTCCTTGGCGCGCTCCGCCACCGGCATTCCGTACCACCACCCTCGAGACGCGGAACCTCGTCCAGGTCGTAGAAGCGACCGGGAAGCTCAACGTCGTCCGACGCACGGACGTGCCTGCGCCGGCACCCGGCAGCCTGGTGGAATCCCTCGTGAGCGAGGGTACGACGGTGAAGCAGGGCCAGCCCCTCGCGCAGCTCGATGAACGCGCGGCGGAAATTGCGCTGCGCTCTGCAAGCGCGGCGCTCGAATCGGCGAAGAGCCACGAGCGACAGGCGCGAGCGGCGAATGCCGGCGCCCAGGACGTGCTGGCGCGCACACTCAGACTCTCGGCGCGCGGTCTCGCCAGCGACAGCGAAGTGGGCTCCGCAAAGCTGGCCGCTGCCACGGCGCGCGCCGGCGTCGCCGGGGCGCGTGCAGAGCGCGATGTAGCGGTCGAGAACCTCGCACAGGCCAAGCTCGCCCGCACCCAACGAACGCTGTTGGCGCCGGTCGGAGGCGTCGTGCTCGCAGCGCCCGACTCGCTTGGCGCGATGGTCGCGCCCGAGCAGGGTCCACTGTTCGTCATCGGCAGCGCACTCGATTCGCTGAAGATCGACGCCTGGGTGGCCGAGGCGGACATCGGCGGAGTCCACGTCGGCCAGCGCGCGACGTTCACCGTGCCGGCATATCCGGACCATCGCTTCAACGCGAAGGTCAAGAGCATCGGAGTGGACGCCAGTCAGCGGGGCAATGCCGTGCGCTACCTCGTGACGCTGGACGCGAAGAACGACGGCGGTCGGCTGCTTCCGGGCATGACGGCCACGCTCCGCATAGCCGTGGCGCGCGCGGACAAGGTGCTCTCGGTGCGCGAAGCAGCGCTGCGCTTCAATCCCGACGGCTCCTCCACCGATAGATCGCGACTGTGGCGAATCGACGCGAGCGGAAAGCCCGAGTCGGTGCAGGTCACGCCGGGCGTCACCGACGGCGCCTACACGGAGGTGAGCGGAGCTCACGGCGACACGCTCGCCGCCGGCGAGCGCATCGTGGTCGGGCGCGCTCTACCGGCCGGCAGCGACGACAGAGGTCCAGGGATCTCGCTGGGAGGCCACTGATGGATGCTCCTACGGCTCCAGTCATCGACGTCCGCGGCGTAAGCAAGCGCTATGGATCGGGGAACGCGACCGTGCCCGCACTCAGCGGAATCGATCTCGCCATCTGGCCGGGCGAGATGCTGGCTCTCAGGGGACCATCGGGCTCCGGCAAGTCGACGCTGCTCAACATCCTCGGCTGTCTCGATCGACCTACGTCCGGCAGCTACACGCTGGGTGGATGCGATGTCTCCGGGCTCGACCGCACGGAGCAGGCCTGGGTGCGACTGCACTACATCGGCTTCGTGTTCCAGTCGTTCCACCTGCTGGCGCGCATGACCGCGCTGGAGAACACGATGCTGCCGTTGCGCTATGCCGGCGAAGCGCCGGCCGTGCAGCAGGAGACGGGGCGCCGACTGCTCGACCGGGTCGGGCTCTCCAGACGTGAAGCGCACTTCCCGGCGCAGCTGTCGGGAGGCGAACGGCAGCGCGTAGCAATTGCCCGGTCGATCGCCTGTCGCCCCCGCGTACTGCTCGCGGACGAACCGACCGGAGCGCTCGACACGCGCGCGGGCGCCGGGATACTCGAGCTCCTGGCCGAGCTGCAGGCGGACACCGGCCTGACGGTGGTGATGGTAACGCACGACCCGGAAGTCGCGAGCTTCGCGCACCGACAGGTGCACCTGCTCGACGGCCGCATCGTGTCGGCGGACGAGGCAGGCGATGGCGATGCTCGGTAGCAGGCTGCGCTCCGCCCTGGAGATCATCGTGCGCCAGCCCGGGCGCAGCGCGCTGACCGTGGTCGGGCTGGCCATCGGGGTGGGCGCGTTCATCGCGATGCTCAGCTTCGGGCAGGGAGCGCGACGTTCGGTGCTCTCGCAGTTCGAGGCGCTGGGCACGAACGTGCTGAGGATCCAGAAGGCGCCCACAACGGACGGCAGGGCGCCGTCGCCCCTGACCGACACCGACATCCAGGCGATCCGGCGCGAGTCGACCACGATCGTAGCCGCCGTGCCCGTGGCAAGCGCCTCGAAAACCGCTGCCTACGAGCGCACGGTCCGTTCGACGAACGTCTACGGCACTCTGCCACGCTTCGTCGGCCTGCACGCATGGGAAATCCAGACCGGCGGCAACTTCGACCAGACCGACGTCGATCAGGCCGGAAAGGTCTGCGTGCTCGGGATGACGCCGGCGCGCGAGCTGTTCGGCAATGCGGATCCGGTCGGCCAGACAGTGACGTTGGGCGGCGTGTTGCCGTGCCGGATCATCGGCGTCCTGGCGCCGAAGGGATTTGCCACGAACGGCAATGACCTCGACGACCTGATCCTGATGCCGGTCACCACCTACAAGAACAACCTCGGGGACGGAGAGGGGTATTCCGAGCTTGAAGTCGAACCGCAGAGCCCCGCGCTGCTCGACGAAACGCGAGCGGAGGTGTCGAGAATCCTGCGACAGACACATCGGCTCGGTCCTGATGACGAGGACGACTTCAAGACCAAGAGCCCCCTGGAGGTGATCCGCGCGGCGGACCGGACGTCGCGCATCCTTTCCGGCCTGCTTGCCGGCATCGCGTTCGTCTCGCTGCTCGTCGGCGGTATCGGCATCATGAACATCCAGCTGGTGTCGGTCGCGGAGCGTACGGGCGAAATCGGGATCCGCGCGGCGATCGGGGCGTCGCCGCGACAGATACTCGGCCAGTTCCTGAGTGAGGCCGCCGCGCTCTCACTGCTCGGCGTGACGATCGGCGTCATCGCCGGCATCGCAGTCGCAAGCGGCGTGGCGAGCTGGATGGCGTGGCCTCGCGTCATCTCGCCGCCCGGCGTCGCGCTCGCTGCGCTGTTCGGTCTCGCCGTGGGTATCGCCTTCGGCTATCTGCCGGCGCACCGCGCCGCTCGCCTGGATCCGATCGATGCGTTGCGACGCGAATAGCCGCTTTGCGGCGGCGCTGCTGTGCGCCGCGTGGACGCTCCTGGCGACAGCAGTCCGCGCCCAGGTCGTGACGCTCAGGTCCCTCGAACAGAAGGCGCTGGCGCACCGCGCGGCCCTGGGCGCCGAGCGCGCGAAGGCGAGCCGGGCGCGCGCAGAGATCGAGCTGGCCCAGGCCGCCCGCTACCCGGACCTCACCTTCGAGACCGACGCGGCGCTGGCGCCGGGCAATTCGCTGATCGTGGTGCGCGACACGAGCGGACACGACTACCGCGTGCTCGGCTCGCGCCCGATCGGCAACAGCGGGGCATTCACGCCCGAACCGCGCTACGGCGCATCCGTCGCACTCCGCGGACCGATCTACGATTTCGGCCGGACCGAAAACCGCGTCGAGGCCGCAGAGGCCACGTCCCGCGCCGCGGCAGCGGACGTGGGCGCCGCACGCGCCGCGGTCACAAGGCAGGTCCAGCAAACGTATCTCGACTGGACGATGGCAGTGGCCGAGGCGCAAATCGCCCAGCGCGCATTTGCGAATGCCGAGGCCCGACGCAAAGCCACTGCGGGCTATGTGGAGGAAGGCAAGCGCCCACGGTCCGATCTCCTGACCGCGCGCGTACAGGAGGCACAGTCACGCCTCGATCTCGTGGAGGCGCAGGGACGCGTGACCACGGGCCGCCTCGCGCTCGAGCGCGCCGCGGCCGTGTCGCTGCCCGCGAGCGCCAGTCCGGAATCCGGTCTGCTCGACATGGCGCCGCCGGCAGAGAAGCCGCGCGCGACGCCCGCGCTCAAGGCGCTCCGGCAACGCCGGGACGCCGCGCAGGCCAGCGCGCGAGCGCACGCCCACACGTGGGCGCCCGTGCTGTCGGGATTGGCCCAGGCCGGCGTGTACGGACAGAAGGCGACGGTCTTCCCCTCGTATCGCGTCGGGATCACGCTCTCCGTTCCGCTATGGGACGGCGGCACCGAGCACGCGCGGGAGGACATCGCGCGCGCCACTGCCGACGAGCTGTCGGCGCAAGCCAGCGACCTCGGCCGGAGCCTGTCGAGCGCCGAGGCCATGGCGCGCGCCGACTACCAGAGCGCCAGTGCCCGCGTGAAGGTAGCCGATGAGTTCCTGAACGCGGCCCAGGCAGCGGTCGCCGCCGCAGAAGAGCGCTACCAGCTCGGCGACGGCTCCGTGGAAGACGTCATCAAGGCGCGTGCACAGGCAAACGAAGCGTCGCTCAGATTGCTGCACGCGCGCGGAGCACGCACGGACGCGGTGCTCAGGCTGCGGAACCTGGCCGGCGGCGGCAGTTGACGACTGACATCGCAAGCTGGCATCCGCCAGAGCCCAGGCCCGCGCGGCGCCAACGACCGGCGCCGCGCCGACCTCTGGCGCTCTGGCTCAGTGATACGTGAAGCTCGCCATGATCGCCGGGGCAATCGTGTTGTACGACACGCTCTGCGACCCGGCGGTTACCTTGAGCGGCGCGTAGGCGAACCGACCCTCCACGCCGATGCTCCACTGATCGGAGACCCACCAGTTGTAGCCGCCGGCCAGACCAAAGACGAGACCGTGCGGATCGTTGGTGCTCGATCTGCCCTGGTAGCTGAGGGTGATATCCGAATACCCCAGGAAGGGGCGGAAGTGCATGCCGCCGTGGACGTCCGGATAGATGTCCGCGAACAGCACCGTACCGAGGAAAGTCATCTTGAAGCCGGGGATCTCCTGGGTCGAGGTTCCAGCATACTCCTGCTTCGCCGTCGGCGAGGGCGAGTAGTCGGCGAACAGTCCGCCGCCGATGACCACGGGACCGACGGTTCCGCCGAGCAACAGCTCGAATGGCGTCGTGACGCCGCTCAAGGTGAGCTGACTACTGGCGATCTTCTCCGACTTGGAGCTCAGATAGCCCACACCTACGTCGCCCTGCAGATAGAAGCCGTCATGCGTCCGCGGCGCCGCGTGAGCGTCGGGTGCTGCCGCTACCGCGGCAAACAGTACACCTCCAGAAATCAGCACTTTCGCTACCGTTGTCAGCTTGTTCATGGTTCTCCCCGGAGCAGCGTGAAGTTCGCATGCGGGACCTATTCCCGCACGTACCGACATCATACGGGCTCCCCGGCGTTTGCCTTCCCGGAATCAGCCGGCACAAGTGCCGATTTCCTCCTTCGACGCATGACCGGAGCTTGCGACGGCCGGAACGAGGCGGTTGACGTCGCTCATTTGGCCTCCCACAGGCCTGAGGCGGGGCTCGACGCGGGTGATAAGCTGCGCAGAGCACCATGACGACGTCCCCGGACCGCGCGCGAGCCAGGCAGAGTGCGTAGGCACGAAACGCTACGTCACCCGACGGTGACGCATTTGTTGTTGCTGCACACAGCGCCGCCGGTGCACGACCCGCAGTCGAGCGAGCCGCCGCAACCGTCCGGGTAGAACCCGCACTCGGCGTTCGCCTTGGTGCAGTCGGTCGGGACGCACGTCCCGGTCGGGCAGGCCGGGCACTGCAGGATGCCGCCGCAACCGTCGCCCTGAGGACCGCAACGGCCGCCGCAGGTGAGCGGCGTGCAGCTCGGACCGCTGCAGGTGCCGCAGTCGATGGTGCCGCCGCAGCCGTCGCCCTGCTGACCGCACGCGTTGCCGAGCTGCTGGCAGGTGAGCGGAGTGCAGCCGGAGCCGCCGCACTGGCCCGGGGTGCCCCCGCCGCCGCAGGTCTCGGGCGACGTGCAGGTGCCGCAGTTCAGCGTGCCGCCGCAACCGTCGGCCCAGTAGCCGCAGTTCTTGCTGAGCTGGCCGCAGTTGGTCGGCGTGCAGCTGCCGGAGCCGCAGACGCCCGGCGTGCCGCCGCCGCCGCAGGTCTTGGGCGCCGTGCAGGTGCCGCAGTTCAGAGTGTTGCCGCAGCCGTCGGACCACGCACCGCAGTTCTTGCCGAGGGCGCTGCACGTCGTCGGCGTGCAGCTGGAGCTGGCGCACTTGCCGCCTGTGCTGCAGACCTGGCCCGACGGGCAGGTGCCACAGCCCCCGGGGAGGAGCCCACCGCAACCGTCCGGCGCCGGACCGCACTGGATGCCCTGATCCGCGCACGTCAGCGGCGTGCAGGTGGGCGGAGGCTGCGACTCGTCGCAGACGGGCGAGGACAGGTCGAAGAACATGTACTCGAGCGCCAGCTCCTGGGGCGTCATGCCGGTGGACTTGCACTCGGTCGGGAACGTCTGGCCCCTGTCACCCGTGGACACGTGGATGTCGCTGAACACGAACCGGCCGCACTGCTGGTCGGACGACACGTTGAACGGCATGTTGAACGAGAAGTACTGCGGAACATGCTTGATGTTCACGTACGTGGGCACGCCGTTCGCGACGGACGCGTCGTAGTCCAGCCACTGCTGGTTCTGGACGTAGATCCACTCGGTGGCCAGGCTGGAGTTGAACGTGCCGTCCTTGACGCTGTCGCGCGGCTGGACGACCGAGAGCTGCCCATACGTCGTCGAGCCACCGACCTGGGGGTTCATGAGCCACTGGGCCAGGGTCTGCCCCTTGGGGAAGCTCGTCACGATCGACTCGGTCGCCTGCTCGGTCGAGTTGTATGGGTAGATGAGATCAGAGTTCCAGGTGGCGATCGACGGCCAGGGGTTCGGCCCCTTCTGGAGCCAGTAGTAGTGGTAGTGCGACGCGAAGACGCGACCGCCGCTGTTGACGTAGTTGTACATCGCCTGGAGCGCGGTCGCCGTCTTGTACGGTGAGCCATCCACCTTCGTCGGGTACGTGTCTCCCTCGCAAGAGAGAAGCACCACGTTGTACTTCATCAGGCTGGCCTGGCTCGCCCAGAGCGTGGTCGAATCCGGGAAGGCGCCGCCGCCGCTGTAGGAATTCGGCGCGCTGTACTTCTTGTTCGGCCCGATCGGAATCTGCGGCTGGCCGGCGAACAGATTCACGCGACCGCCGCCGCCGGGATTGGTGAACTCGCTGTCGGAGATGCCGATCTTGCGCAGCAGACACTCGAGCGAATCCGCACCGCCGGTGCTGAGCGCGATCAGCGGGATGTCACCCTGGCTCTGATTCTGCGGCAGGTGGGTGAGCGCGGCAGCGACCGTCGTATCGACGCACTTGCTGGTGCTGACGGTGATCTGGCGGCGCCAGCGGCCGAGCTGGATCACCACCGGGATATTGTTGCCGACGGGCATGTTGCCGAGCTTGAAATGACCGTTGGTGTCGGTCAGCGTCGTCACGAGCGGCAGGCCCGTGAGCGCCGCGCTGCACTTGTCGCAGCTTGCGCCGTCGGTGAACGCAGCCGGCGTGCCGTTCGGCACGTAGACGTACACGTTCGGCAGCGGGTGCAGGCCGGCCGGGTCGTATACCGTTCCGCTGATGGAGGTCGTGCCGCTCGAGCAGGTGACCTGCTTGCATTGCAGGTTCACACAGGTCGACGAGTTACCGCAGAGGTTCGGTCCGCCGCCGCCGCAGAACTGGCCGGACGGGCAGCCGCCGCAGTCCGCGGTCAGGCCGCCGCAGCCGTCCGACTGCTGGCCGCAGGTGCCCGACGGAAAGTCCGAACACTTCTTCGGCACGCAGGGCGGCGCCCCGCCGCACACGTTCGGCGTGCCGCCGCAGCCGCAGCACTGGGGCGAGGTGCAGGTGCCGCAGTTGGCCGTGAGACCCCCACAGCCGTCCGACATCTTGCCGCAGGTGCCCGACGGGAAGTCCGTGCAGGTCTTCGGCGTGCACGAGGGAGGCGCGCCGCCGCACACATTCGCCGCGCCGCCGCCGCCGCACACGTTCGGCGCCGTGCAGCTGCCGCAGTCCGCCGTCAGGCCGCCGCAGCCGTCCGACTGCTTGCCGCAGGTGCCCGACGGGTAGTCCGCGCAGGTCTTCTTTGCGCAGACCGGCGTGGTATTGCCGCATACGTTCGGCTTGCCGCCGCCGCCGCAGATGTTGGGCGAGGTGCAGGTGCCGCAGTCCACCAGGCCGCCGCAGCCGTCGGCGACGGGGCCGCAGTCGTAGCCCATCTGGGCGCAGGTCTTGGGCGTGCACGCCGGCTTGCCGCACTGGTTCGGGGTGCCGCCGCCGCCGCAACTCTCGCCCGTCGGGCAGGTTCCGCAGTCGATCAAGCCCCCGCAGTTGTCGCCCTGCTGGCCGCAGCTAGCGCCAAGGCTGGCGCAGGTTGCCTTGGTGCACGGGCCGGTGCCGCACTTGCTCGGGCCGCCGCCGCCGCAGTAGTCAGGCGAGGTGCAATTGCCACAGTCGATCGTGCTGCCGCAGCCGTCGGACTGGACACCGCAATCGACGCCGAGGTCGGCGCAGGTCTTTGGCGTGCAGGTCGAACCGTCGAGGTTCAGCCCGCCGTCGTTGGGCGTCGAACTATCCCCGGCGCCACCGCTGCCGGCGGAGCCATCGGGTAGCCCGGAGTCACCCGCGTCCGGGTTACCGTTGCCGTGAACGTTGTTGGATGAGCTGGCAGCGCAGCCGGCGACCAAAGAGATTGCTGCCAACAGCGCGGCAGCGCGAGCAAGACGAAACATTCGAGCGTACTCCTCCGAGCGCATTGCGCCCGAGTACACCCATCACCTCATATCCACGAACCCCGGCAGCCATCTACGCGAAGTCTGGCGCTTGCGCAAGATCAAGCGTCGTTTCTCGTGAGGCTGGAACTGACAGGATCTTCGCCGAGGACGGCCGGACAAGTCCGCAGCATTGGATTGCCAAGCAGGAAGCGGAGTGTCGTACCGTCCGGCCCGGGCTAGCTTGAATGTGTGATGCAGCGCAGTCGCACCCGACCCATGCAGGCAGCCGCCGTCGAGAAGGACGAACGATGGGCCGCCATGGAGCGACGCGACCCGGACGCCACGTTCTTCTACTCGGTCGCGACGACTGGCGTGTACTGCCGGCCCTCGTGCAGCGCGCGGCGTCCACGACCGGAACATGTCGCTTTTCACGCGACCGCCGCCGACGCCAAGCGCGCTGGCTTCCGCCCCTGCAAGCGCTGCCGTCCCGACCAACCTCCGCGTGCAGAACGCCAAGCAGCGCAGGTCGCCGAGCTCTGCCGCTTCACCGAAGAGAGCGACGACGCGCCCAGCCTGGACCAGCTTGCGGTGCACGCCGGCCTGAGCCCCTTCCACACGCACCGCCTGTTCAAATCCGTCACCGGCGTGACCCCGCGCGCGTACGCGGAAGCCGTGCGTGCCCGGCGCCTGCGCCACGCCCTCGAAAGCGGAGCAAGCGTCACCGGCGCGATCTACTCCGCCGGATTCGGCTCCTCGTCGCGCTTCTACGAGAAGGCCGATCGGCTGCTCGGCATGACCGCGAGCCGCTACCGCGACGGCGCCGCCGGTCTCGAAATAGGGTATTCCTACGGGGCCTGTTCGCTCGGCTCGATCCTGGTCGCTGCGACCGGACGCGGCGTGTGCGCGATCCTGCTTGGCGATAACCTGGAAGAGCTCGCTCGCGATCTCGAGCGGCGCTTTCCCCAGGCACGGATAGCGCCCGCGGGCACAGCGCTCGACGAGCTCGTCGCCAGGGTCGTCCGCCGCGTCGAGGAGCCGACGCAGAGCGCCGCGCTGCCACTCGATATCCGCGGCACTGCCTTCCAGCAGAGAGTATGGAAGGCGCTATCGCAGATCCCCGCCGGCACGACGCGCAGCTACACCGACATCGCGCGCTCGCTCGGCTCGCCGCGCGCGGCCCGCGCCGTGGCCCGCGCCTGCGCCGCCAATCCCCTCGCCGTCGCCATCCCGTGCCACCGCGTCGTCGGCAGCGACGGCTCCCTCACCGGCTACCGCTGGGGCATCGATCGCAAACGGAAGCTTCTGGAACGCGAAGCCCGCGCCGCATCGAAGAAGCGCGCCAAGCGCTAAGCGCAATACTGCCACGCGGATCGAGAAGAGGCGAGGCGGGGGCGGAGTGGGCGGCCGCCGCATCGTTGCGGGGGCCCAGCACGCGGGAGCGGCTGCCAGGACCAGCAGGAGCTACACTTTCAGGCGCGTGCTCGAGCCAACGTCGGTGCCGCCGTGGATGGTGAGGTTGCCGGCGGAATCGGCGGAAACTGCGAAGTGCTGCAGCGACGTGCTGGCGGGACCGTTCAGCACCTTGCCGGTGGGGCTGAAGTGGCTGCCGTGACACGCGCAGTAGATTCCACTTGGCGAGACATTGCCGCGGACAGCCATGTTGCAGCCCATGTGGGTGCAGGTCAGCGTCATCGCGTAGATGCCGCCCGAATCGCGCCCGATGCACACCGGCGACGCGCCGAGGGCGTGCAGGCTTCCCACGGGAAGGTCGGCGACGTTGCCGGCGGGGACGTTGCCCACTTTGGCAGGCGTCGCACCGGCGGGGCCGCAGTTGGCGAGGACCGGCAGGGTAGCGCCTGCCACAATTACCTTGAGGAAGTGACGCCGGGAGGACCCGGCTTCCGGTCTACTCATGCACAATCCTTGGCAGAAGCATTCTCCAGTTTCCGCCCACGGTTGCGCACACCTTCAAAAAGAAGAGCCCCCGGCGCTAGCGATCCAGCATGGCCTCCGCTTCCTCGTGGCGCAGCGCGCCGGGGTAGCGATCGAGATAATCCCGCGCGAGTGCCTTGGCGCCCTGCATGTCGCCGCGACGCTGGCGGGCGACCGCGCGCAGGAACGAAGCGTCCTCCGCGCGGGAATCGCCGGGGTGATGCTGCGCGAACGAAGCGAACAGACGCTCTGCGCGACCGAAGTCGCCGGAGTTGAAGGCCTGCATCGCGGCGGTAAAGTCCTGACCGGCCGTCGGCGGGCGCGGCGCCGCGTCGGGTGCCGGTGCGCCCGGAGCACTGACGACGGCCTCGCGCTCCGGTGCTGGCTTGGACCTTTCGCGCGGTGCCGGCGTGGACCTTTCACGCGGCACAGGCGCGCGACGAACGGGATCGGCGGCAGCCGCGAGCGCCGGAGAGCGAGGGGTGGCCGACCGGACGATCCCGGATGGCGACGCAGCCTCGAGAGCGGCGCGCGGCGCGACGGCGGCGTCGTCCGCCGACGGTGGCACGACCGGCGGCGAAGCCCGCGATGCGAGGTGAGCGGCGTGGTGAACGCGGTGCTGTGCAACGGGAACAGGGGTGGGCGCCGGCGGGACTTGCGCAGTCGATGCGGTGGGCGGGCGGAGCACGTACACGCCACCGGCGGCCATCGCGGTCGTCGCGGCGAGCACGACGGCCGCCGCCAGTATCCGGCGCGAGACGCGCGGTGGCGGCTCCACCGCAAGTTGGTTCGCGCTGTGCAGCAGGCGCTGGCGCTGGCGGCGTCGTTCGAGCGGCGTCGCTTCCAGCGCCGGCAGCTGCACTGCCAGCTCGCCGAGCTCGCGCAGGCGCTCGACCTCCGCGGCGCAGACGCTACAGGTCTCCAGGTGACGCTGGAACGAGGCGAGATCGTTGCCGCCGAGCCGTCCATCCTCGATGGCTTCGGCCTGCCACAGCCGCGAGCAAGCGGGCTCTGTCATCCCGCCCCCCCTTCCAGCGCCGCACGCAGCTCCCGGCGGGCGTGGTGCAGCCTCGTCCACACGGTGTTGACCGGAATGCCGAGCGCCTGCGCGGCTTCCTCGCCGCTCAGGCCCTCGACCACCACCAGCGTGAATACCTCGCGCTTCTTGCTGGAGAGCTCGTCGAACGCCCGCTCGAAGCGCCGACCGGTCTCGTGGGACTCGAAGCTCTCGGCCGGGGTCTCCGGCGTCCGGTGATGCGGTTGGCTGGCCCACTTTGCGAGGCGCGCAACCGTGCGCGACATGGAACGACGGTGGCGCCGCACCATCATGGTGGCGATGCCAAAGAGCCAGCTCTTCGTGGCGCGCTCGGGATCGAATCGCTTGGCAGCGCGGACGACCTCGAGGAACGTCGCCTGCACCAGATCGTCGACATCTTCCGGAGTGATGCCGAGCCTGCCAAGGTAGCGCCGCACATGGGGCTCGTAGCGATCGAAGATCACGCCCAGCGCTTCCAGATCGCCATGGGCGACCGCTTCCAGCAACTGGGCGTCGCTGGTCGTAACGGCTGCGAGGCGGGGCGCAGCGCTCATGGCCTACCGAGCTCCACTCCGATGGTAAGCGTCGTGGCCCACCACGGCATCAGCGCTTGTCCGGTGTCGCTCTCGGGCGTCTGACCGATGTGGTTGGGGACGACCTCGCCGACGAGCTCCGCGCGGAAATGCGTTTCGCCCCGACGCGGCACGACGGCTCCGACGTAGGCACCGAACCGGCCCTCGGCGCGACCCTGGGCGGGGTTGTGCTCGACCACCTCTTCGTCGAGCGCGGCGAGCCCGAGCCGGGCGCCGCCGAGCAGCGACAGTGAGCCGCCCACCGGCTCGCGGCGGCCGACGCTGATGCCGGCGGCCAGCCCCGAGGAACGCTGCGACGTATTCGCTTCGTCCGTCACCTCGTGATAGCCCGTCTCCCACTGCCCGAACACGCCGAGCTCCCAGCGATCGAGCGACACCGCTCCGAACGCGTCGAGGACCGGGGTCACCAGCGCGTGCGTGCCGATGCGCGCGCCAGCGCTCGCGCCGAAGTGCACGGCGGAGTGCTCCGCCGGCGCGGGGTGGCCGGGCTGCTGTGGAACGGGAGAGCGATCACGGATTGCAGCCGAGGCTGGAACCGGACCCGTTGCCGGCGCTGCGGGCGCGGCGATGCTGCCGGTAACGCGCAGGGCCTCGAGCGTCGGGGCAAGCTCCTCCGGTCGAGCCATCTGACGCACGGCGCGCCGGCCGTCGCTGGTGGTGAAAACCAGGCGGGCGCCGGCGCCCTGGACCTCGACGACGACGCTGCCGCAGTCGCCCGGGGTCGGGTGCTGGGCGAGGTTCTTTTCCAGATCGCGCGCTGCCTGCTCCCAGGCGGGGTTTCCTGACGGCATAACCCTTACGTGGCACGGGGTGTCCGCGGCGTTCGCCGGCACGGCCGACAGCCCGACCACGAGGAGCGCGCCAAGAGCGCCCAGGCAGGCGGAATTGTTGCGGGGGCGGGGAAGTCGCAAACGGGACACGGGCTCCAGGACTATCCGCTGCCTGGGACCTCGATCTTCAAGAAAAAAACCGGCGGTGGTTCAAGCTGAAGGTTCGCGAGGGCGGCGGTGGATACGCACGGGACCTGGCTCGAACAGCTAGCGCCCCCGCTCCCGAGGCGCAAATGCGGGTGGGCCTGCTGGCCGACGAGCTTCTGCCCCGTCGTCCTGTTGCTTGATTTCCCTGCTGGAGGTTCCCGATGCGCTCCCTCGCCCGCTCGACGCTGCCCACCACCATTGCGCTCGGCCTGACCGCGGCGGCCGCGGCAGGCGCGGCGCTCTCCAGGACCGGCAGCTCAAACGTGGAGTTCCGCGCAAAGGGCCCCGTCGGCATGTCCATCATCGGCAGGACGTTCCGACCTCGAGGTCGCCGACGACGGCAAGACGCTGCTGGTGAAGGTTCCGCTAGGTAACCTCAAGACCGGCATCAGCCTGCGCGACCGCCACATGAAGGAGAAGTACCTCCAGGTCGATCGCTATCCGGACGCGGAGCTGTCCGTGGCGCACTCGGGGCTCAGGTTCCCGGCCAACGGCGCCACGCTACAAGCGGCGGCCATCGGGCGACTGACGCTGCACGGAGTCGCCCGCAACGTCCACTTCCGCTACCAGGCGCGAGGCTCCGGAGCCACGTATCAGGTCGAAGGACTCCTGCATGTGAACATGCACGACTTTGGCATCCGCGTGCCGAGCTACCTCGGCGTGACGGTCAAGCCGGACGTGGACGTCAAGGTGCAGTTCCAGCTCGAGAAGTAGCGGCGCCTCTTGCCGAGCTGCACCGCACGGCGCGTAGCCTCCTATGGCGCCTTCCAGGTCAGAGGCGGCAGCTGCCGGTAGGCGCCGACTTGCGCAGATCGTTCGTCGCTCCGCCGGTTCCGATCGCAGCTTCTGTGGAGCACTGCACCGGGGATCGCGCAGTTGGCGCGGCCCGGATGGTACGCTCCGCCGCCTATGGAGACCTATCTGACGAGCAGCATCGGCGGGCTTCTGCGGCGAAGCGCGCGACGCACGCCGGCGCGCCACGCACTGACCTTCGGCGAGCGGAGCTGGACATACGCCGAGCTCGACCACGGCAGCGACCGCGTCGCGGCGTCGCTGCTCTCGGCGGGACTTTCGAAGGGCGACCGCGTGGCGGCCTTCGGAAGAAACTCGGACGCCTACGCTCTCTTGTGGCTGGGCTGCGCGAAGGCGGGTCTCGTCCACGTGCCCATCAACTACGCGCTGGGCGGGGAGGAGCTCCGCTATCTGGTCACGCAGTCGGGCAGCCGCGCGCTGCTCTACGATCCTGCTCTGGCCGACAAGGTCGAAGCAGCCGGGCTGGAGCTCGAAATCCACGGCACGCTCCGCGACGGCGCGGCGCCCCGGGACGTGCTGGCGACGGCCCGGAGCGCCTCGGCGCCAGCGCTTCACGCCGAGGTGAGCGACGAGGACGTCGTGCAGCTCCTGTACACGTCGGGCACGACGGCCGCGCCGAAGGGCGCCATCATGACGCACCGGGCGCTTCTTTACGAATACGTGAGCGCGGCGCTGGCGCAGGATCTGACGGCGCGCGATCGCATACTCCACGCGCTGCCGCTCTACCACAGCGCCCAGATGCACGTGTACCTGATGCCCGGGCTGATGCTCGGGTGCGAGAACTGGCTGATGGAGGCACCGGAGCCCGAACGCGTGCTCGATCAGATAGCCAAACACGGCATCAACGTCTTCTTCGCGCCACCCACTGTCTGGATTTCGCTGCTGACGCTGCTGGAGAAGGACGTGACGCGCGCCCGGACGCTCACGCGCGCCTACTACGGCGCGTCGATCATGCCGGTGCCGGTGCTGCAGCGGCTGCGCAGGTTGCTCCCCGACCTCGGCTTCTACAACTGCTTCGGACAGTCCGAGATCGGGCCACTGGCGACCGTGCTTCGCCCCGAGGAGCACGAAGCGCGTCCGGCGTCGGCGGGGCGCGCGATCCCGTTCGTGGACATGCGCGTCGTGGATGACGCCATGAACGACGTAGCGCCCGGCCAAGTCGGCGAGGTCGTCTACCAGTCGCCGCAGCTCTGCCTCGGCTACTGGGAAAAGCCGGACGAGACCCGGGCAGCGTTCGAGGGCGGCTGGTTCCACTCGGGCGATCTCGCGCGCATCGACGAGGCGGGCTACATCACCATCGTCGACCGCAAGAAGGACATCATCAAGACAGGCGGCGTCGTGGTCGCTTCCCGGGAGGTGGAGGAGGCGCTGTTCAAGCACGACGCCGTACAGGAAGTCGCCGTCATTCCCCTCCCCGATCCGAAGTGGATCGAAGCCGTCACAGCCGTAGTTGTGCTCAAGGCCGGCGCGAGCGCGACCGAAGCGGAGCTGATCGAGCACGCAAAGAAATCGCTGGCGCCGTTCAAGGTGCCCAAGCGCGTCCTCTTCATGGACGAGCTGCCGCGCAACGCCTCGGGGAAGCTCCTGAAGCGGGTTCTACGGGATCGGTTCGGAGAAACCTAGACCGGCGCCTCAGTGCCCGTGCGCCGGCTGGGCCGGCTGGGCCGGCTTCGGCCAGGGCAGCGTCTGCAGGATCCCGCCGGTAGCGAGCGTTGCGGCGAAGATCAGCGCGAGCGGCAGCCAGAAGGCTGCGACGCTCACGAGCAGTGCGGCGCTCTGCATGAACAGTCCGGCGATGATCACGGTGTCGAGCACCGCGACGATAGCGGTGAATGCGAGAGCCGTCGGCAGCGGATTGCGAGCGCCGCGCGGCTCGAAGTAGCGCCAGGCCACGAGGGCGAAGATCATTGGCGCCAGCACGGCGTGCACGACCAGAGCCAGCGTGGTGTTCGTGACGGCGAGCAGGACCGTCATGACCGTCGCACACGACGCCCAACCGAGCACGCCGTAGCCCAGGAGCCGCTCGACGGAACCTCCCGGCTGCTCGATCACGAGGCCGGGGTGCGCCGTCGGCAGCGCTTCGCCAACCGAGCCCGCCCAGATGCGGATGTGGTCCGGATCGCGCCAGTCACCGGCGAGCTTCTTGGCCATCGCAGCGGCCGGGAAGCCCTTCGCGTCCGCGGCGAGCCGGCCACCGAACGTCTCGTGGGCCTGCGCTCCGACGCGCTGCATGAGCGTCTCGACCTGGCGCGGCGGCGGGATCTTGCGGCGCGCAGCGGATTCGTCGAGCGGTCCGCTGGAGAAGAACCACACCGGCACGTGCGCCAGATCGCGCGCGCGGCGAGCAACGAAACGGCGCGCGTCGGCGTGCCAGCGGTTCGCGTAGAGCGCGCCGCCGACAATGACCGCATCGAAGCCGGCTGCACCGAGCGCCTGCCGTGCCGGCATCAGGTCCACGTCGAAGCCCCGCGCCTCGAGCGTGTCGCCGATGATGCGGGCGATGCCTTCGGTTCCTCCTCGCTTCGAACCCCAGGTGACGAGCACGCGCATGACGACCTCCCTCACCTGGAAATTGCAAGACCCGTGCCCCGCGCACGCGCCGCCGGGCGCGCTCTGGCGCCGTCAACCGCGCAGCCAGCGCGCGGCGCCGCGCCCGCCGCGTGATACCTTCGCACCATGACCGCCGCGGCGCCGCCGCTCACCGAGGCCCTGCCGGCCCGGGCCGTCGATCGCCGCGCCCGGCTGGTGGAGTTCCTGCTGGTGGGGGGCGTGACGCTGGTCCTGTTTCCGGTGTGCTGGCTGCTCCGGCGCATCGTGGGCGAGGACGCCGCCGAGCTCGGTGTGGGCTTCCTGTTCTTCTACGGCGCGGTCCTGATGAACGACCCGCACTTTTCCGTCACGTACCTGCTCTTCTACAAGAACGCTCGGCAGCGCGCGCTCGGGGACGTGTACGGCCCGGCGCAGCGCGCGCGCTACGTGTTCGCGGGCTTCGTCGTGCCCGCCTTGCTCGGCGCGTGGGCCGCCAGCGCGATAGCCACCGGCTCGGGCTACACGCTGGGCCTCCTGATCCAGCTCATGTTTTTGCTGGTCGGCTGGCACTACGTCAAACAGGGCTTCGGCGTGCTCACGGTGCTCTCGGCCCGACGCGGGATCCGCTTCAGTCCGCTGGAGCGCCGGGTGCTGCTCCTGCACTGCTACGCGGGCTGGGCCTACGCCTGGGCGAGCCCGTTCGATCCGGGCAGGGAGGTCGAGGAAAAGGGCGTCGTGTACACGACGCTCGCCCAACCGCACGGGCTCGAGCTGGTTACTGGCATCGTGTTCGTTACCAGCATCGGCGCGCTCTTGTGGGTGCTGATGCAGAAATGGCAGCGCGAGCGACGGCTTCCCTATGGGCCGCTCGGCGCGTACTTGATCAGCATCTGGCTCTGGACCGTGTACTCCAGCGTCGACCCGCTGATGGTGTACATGATCCCCGCGCTTCACTCGGTGCAGTACCTGTACTTCGTGGGGCTCATGAAGCGGAACGAAGCGCGAGAGCAAGAGGGACCGCCGCTCTTTGGACGCCCGGTGAAGCTCAGGCTTGCGCTGCTCGCCGCTTCGGCGCTTGGGCTGGGCTGGCTCCTGTTCCACGGCGCGCCGGCGTTCCTCGACGGCAACTTCGTGCTCGGCGGCGCCGATGTGCCGGGCGGGCTCGGGCCGACGCCCTACTTCGCCGCCATCTTCGCCTTCGTAAACATCCACCACTACTTCTTGGACAACGTGATCTGGCGGCGCGAACACCCGGACACGCGCTATCTGCGCGCGTCGGTCTAGCCGTCGGCGCGTTCGATGCGGCCGTCGGCGTGGCGGGCGAAGCGCCCTTCTTCGCGCGCGTGCACCGGGTCGTCGCTGGGCCAGGGCCAGCCGCCGTAGCCGGTCTTCCGGTAGTCGATCACAGCCTGCTGGATCTCGGCGCGGCTGTTCATCACGAAGGGCCCGTACTGCACGATGGGCTCCTTGATGGGGCGCGCCTGGAGCAGCAAGAGCTCGCACTCGCCGTCGCCCGCTTCCAGCCGGACCGGCACGTTGCCCTGTAGCGTCGCGGCTACGTGCTTGTTCACGCTGCGCTCGGCGATGTTCATGGACGGACCCGCGAAGAAGTAGAGCGTGCGACCGCTGCCCGGTTTCGCGGGCGGCATCGTCCACACGGCGCCGGGATCCATGCGCAGGCACCAGATGGCCACGTCGGCATCGTCGTGCGATGCCCACGACGACGGCGGCGGCGCGAGCGGCGCGGCGTCGTCGAGCTGGCCGGCGATCACCGTCACCTCGGTCTTGCGCCCGGATTCGTCCGTGAAGCTCCGGCGCGGGATGGCCTCGTGCCAGAACATCGTGAAGTACGGGTCGACGAGCTTGTCCGTCTTCGGCAGGTTGAGCCAGATCTGGAACAGCTCGAGCGGGTTGGGCTTGTCGCGGTCGATGAGCGGAAACATCTCCGAGTGCACAATGCCGCCACCGGCGGTCAGCCATTGCACATCGCCGCGACCGTAGCGCGCCGCCGCGCCCAGCGAGTCGGAGTGATCGATATAGCCGCGCCGCACGATGGTCACCGTCTCGAAGCCGCGGTGGGGGTGCTGCGGAAACCCCGGCACGATCTGGCCGTGGTACATGCGCCAGCCGTCCTTGCCTTCGAAGTCCATCCCCAGGTTGCGGCCGGCAAGCGATGCGGCGGGGCCCATCTGCTCGTTGGCCGGCGGATAGGCGTCGTCGTGGTGCACGCAGAACAGGAATGGATCCGCTGTCGGCCATTGGAAGCCGAGAGGATGCGTGACGAGAACCGTGTCGCTCATGCAACGGACTATAGCGCAGCGCCGGAAGCCGGCCGGCGTGGTACGTTCGGCTCGTGAGCGAGCCGTTTATCCTCCGGCAGGGCGCGGCGCCTCTGCTCGTGAGCTTTCCGCACGACGGAACGGAGATCCCCGCGGAAATCGCGGCGCACATGACGCCCGCTGCGCTCGCGCGACCCGACACGGACTGGCACGTGGCGCGGCTCTACGACTTCGTGGCCGAGCTGGGCGCCAGCACGCTCCAGCCGCGCATGAGCCGCTACGTGGTCGACCTGAACCGCGACCCGTCCGGCACGGCGCTCTACCCGGGAGCCGACAACACTGGCCTGGTGCCGACCTCGACGTTCGAGCGAGAGTCGATCTACCAGCCGGGGCGGGAGCCGGACGCCGCCGAGATCGCCGAGCGCGTCGAGCGCTGGTTTTTGCCGTACCACGCGGCGCTCGAGCTCGAGATCGGGCGGCTGCTCGACACCTTCGGCGTCGCTGTGCTGTTCGACGCCCACAGCATCCGCTCCGAGGTGCCGCGCTTCTTCGACGGCGTGCTGCCCGACCTGAACCTGGGCACGGCTTCGGGAGAGAGCGCGGACGACGCGCTCGCGGCCCGCGCCTTCCACGTGCTCTCGTCGGCAAAGGGCTACAGCGCAGTGCGCGATGCACGCTTCAAGGGTGGCTTCATCACGCGGCGCTACGGACAGCCCGCGAGCGGCGTGCACGCCTTGCAGCTCGAACTAGCGCAGAAGAACTACATGCACGAGGCGCCACCCTACGAGTTCGACGAGGCGCGCGCCGACAGGCTGCGGCCGGTGCTGCGCGAGCTCGTCGGCGTGCTGCTGGAGTTCGCGCGGCAGGGCAGCCGATGAAGGTCTACGCCTGCGATCAGCTGTGGCGGGACGGCAGCTTTTCTCCGGCGTTCGTGGGCGTAGACGAGTCGGGCATCATTGCTTCCGTGCAGACCAGGGCCCCCGCGGACGGTACGCCGGAGCGCGTAGCCGGCTGGGTAGTCCCGGGCATGCCGAACCTGCACTCGCACGCCTTCCAGCGAGCCATGGCCGGTCTGACCGAGCACGCGTCGGGAAGCGGCGACAGTTTCTGGACCTGGCGCGAGACGATGTACGGCTTCCTCGAACGGCTGGGACCCGACGAGGTCGAAGCCATCGCGGCCGAGCTCTACGTGGAGATGCTGGAAGCGGGCTACACCGCGGTCGGCGAGTTCCACTACCTCCACCACGCGCCGGACGGGCGTGGCTACGACAATCCCGTCGAGCTCGCCGAGCGGGTCGTCGCCGCCGCACAGACAACCGGGATCCGCCTCACGATGCTGCCCGTGCTGTATGCCGCCAGCGGCTTCGACGGCGCGCCGCCGCTGCCAGGGCAGCGCCGCTTCGCGAACGACCCCGCGTGGCTCCTCGACGCGATCGAACGCCTCGGCAAGCTGCCCGATCTGCGCGTGGGCATCGCGCCGCACAGCCTGCGCGCGGTGCCGCCGGCCCAGCTCGCAGAAGCAGTGGCGGCCGTCACGCGGATCGATCCGACGGCTCCGATCCACATCCACATTGCCGAGCAGCGCGCGGAAGTCGAGGCATGCCGGCAGGCGTATGGCGCGCGCCCCGTGAAATGGCTGCTCGAGCACGCGCCGGTCGACCAGCGCTGGTGCCTGGTGCATGCGACGCACGTCGACGACGTGGAGATCGATGCGATCGCGACGAGCGGCGCCGTGGTCGGGCTGTGTCCCTCCACCGAAGCGAACCTCGGCGACGGCATCGTGCCGGGGCGCCTCCCGCACAAGGCTCGCTTCGGCATCGGCAGCGACAGCCACATCTCGGTCGGCGTCGCGGAAGAGCTCCGGACGCTGGAGTACGCACAGCGCCTGGCAGCCGAAGAGCGCAACCTGCTCGCCGACGCGAAGTGCCCCTCGGTCGGCTCCTTCCTCTACGCGGCAGCCCTGGGCGGCGGCGCGCAGGCGCTTTCCCAACGCGTGGGCAACGTTGTCGTAGGCTGCAAAGCAGATCTAGTCGTACTGGATCCCGATCACCCCGTGCTTGCCGGGTGTCCCGCCGAACGGGTCATCGACGCCTATGTCTTCAGCAGCCACGGCAATCCCGTGCGCGACGTGATGGTGGGCGGGCAGTGGGTCGTCCGCGACGGCCGCCACTATCAACGCGACCTGGTGCGCAAGGGTTACCGGCGGGTGCTCGATCTCTTGCGCTGACGCGCGAGCGGCCGGTCGCGAGAGGCGCGCCGTCCTGCCCCATCGAGGCAGAAAGCCCACACGAGGCACCCTGCAAAACCAGGCAAATGCTGCGTCGCGGGAGTCTTTCACCTGCGCAGGATGCGCCGGCCTCGCAGGGCCGCACTTGGCACGCGCGGTGCAACGGCGAGAGCCGGACGATGTCATCTGCAACACTTCATCCGGGATCCCGACTCTCTCCGCGCTCTGTTCAGTCGCCGACTCCATCCGCCCACTTGCTTGGTGGAACGCAGCACCCACAGCAGCTTGTTTCTGCGGGGGGGACGCCAGGTGGGGGTCGATGACTGGATTTCGTTAGTCCGTCGCATGGCGGCCGATCGCCGCCTTGCCCGGGACAAGCTGCGCCGAGCAGTCGGCTTCGCGCGTGCGGTGCCGCTGTTCCGCGGCTGCGAGCTCGGCAGCCACGTATGCGCCGCGGGCTTCGTCCGTGTGCGCAACGAGGGGCAGGTCATGATCGGCGATCGGGTCACGTTCTCCGGCGGCATGCTTTCCACGGCGCTCGTGTGCGGTCCCGACGCGACGCTCGAGATCGGAGACGACTGCACGTTCAACTACGGCGTCTACGTCGATTCGGCGAAATCCGTCCGCATCGGTCGCCGCTGCATGGTCGCCTCGATGGTGCGGATCTCGGACTCGCAAGCGGGACACAGCTATCCCGTCTCCGTGGGCGACAACGTATGGATCGCGCACGGTGCGATCATCGAGCCCGGCGTGACGGTCGGCGACGGGTCGGTGATCGCCGCGGGCAGTGTAGTAACCCGGGATGTTCCGGCCGACTCGCTGGCTATCGGCAATCCGGCGCGCAGCATGACACTGGAGGTCGTGGCATGACGTTCTCGCGCAAGGTCCTCGAAATCGACACGGCAGCGGAAGCAGCCGCCATCGAACAGTCCATCCGCGACCAGATCCACGGCACGCTTCGCAGGCGGGGTGCGGTCGTCGGAGTCTCCGGCGGAGTCGACAGCTCCGTCGTCGCGGCGCTGTGCGCGCGCGCCCTGGGCGCAGAGCGCGTGGTGGGACTCCTGATGCCGGAGCGCGACTCGTCCGGCGAGTCGCTCGGATTGGGCAGGATGATCGCGCGGCACCTCGGCATCACGGAGACGCTGGAGGACATCTCGCCCGTGCTGGAAGCAGTGGGATGCTACGCGCGACAGGCCGAAGCCATCCGGCAGGTGTTCCCGGAGTACGGCGAAGGATGGCGCTGCAAGATCACACTGCCTTCGATCCTCGACAGCGAGCGGCTCAACGTCTTCCACCTCACTGTGCAGGGCCCGGACGGGACGATCCACACCAGCCGGATGCCACCGGACGCCTATCGCGGGCTCGTTGCCGCGACGAACTTCAAGCAGCGCGTGCGCAAGATGACCGAGTACTACCACGCCGACCGCCTCGGCTACGCGGTGGCGGGCACGCCCAATCGCCTGGAGTACGACCAGGGATTCTTCGTCAAGCAGGGCGACGGCATGGCGGACTTCAAGCCCATCGCACATCTGTACAAGACGCAGGTCTACGCGCTCGCCGGCTATCTGGGCGTCCCGGAGGATATCCGCCGGCGCCCGCCGACGACCGACACCTACTCGATGGAACAGACGCAGGACGAGTTCTACTTCGCGCTCCCGTACGACCGGATGGATCTGTGCCTGTATGCGTACAACAACCACGCCGCGCCGAACGAGGTTGCGGAGGCGGTGGATCTCGCGCCGGAGCAGGTCGAGCGCATCTACCGGGATATCGAATCCAAACGGCGCACTACCCGCTACCTGCACGCGCGGCCGCTACTGGTGCGGAACGTCGAGGGGATCGGAGACTAGTCATGTGCGGCATCGGGGGGATCCTGTCGCTCGATGGGCGCATGCCGCCCGGCTTCGACGCGCTCGGCAGTATGGCCGCGGCGCTCGGCCACCGCGGCCCGGACGAGTTCGGTGCCTATCGCGACCGCTTCATCGGCCTCGCCCACGCGCGTCTGTCGATCATCGATCTGTCGACGGGCCAGCAGCCGCTCGCCAACGAGGACGAGACGCTGTGGATCGCCTTCAACGGCGAGATCTTCAACTACCTCGAGCTCCGAACCGAGCTCGAGACGCTCGGCCACGTGTTCCGCACCCGGAGCGACACGGAGGTGATCGTGCACGCCTACGAGCAATGGGGCGACGACGCCTTCCCGCGCTTCAACGGCCAGTGGGCGGTCGCGCTGTGGGACAGCCGGAAGAAGCGGCTCGTGCTCTGCCGCGATCGGCTCGGCATCCGACCGCTTTATTACTGCGAGCACGGCGGACGGCTGCTGTTCGCCAGCGAAGTGAAGGCGATCTTCGCGGCCGACGCGACCGTCCCCCGCATGCTCGACCCCCAGGGCCTGGACGACACGTTCACGTTCTGGTCGATCGTGCCGCCGCAGAGCGTGTTCTCCGGCGTACGCGAGCTCGAGCCGGCGCACGTCCGCACCTGGCACGGGGGCCGTGTGACGGATCATGCCTACTGGGCGCCGTCGTACGAAACGCGTTTCAGGGGCTCGCTGGACGAGGCGGTAGAGGCCGTGCGGGCGGCGCTGCTCGAGGCCACGCGGCTCAGAATGCTGAGGGCCGACGTGCCGGTCGGCAGCTACTTGTCCGGCGGTCTCGACAGCTCGCTCGTGGCCCAGATGGGGCGCGAAGCCATGGGCGGACGCTTTCGCACGTTCTCGCTCCGTTTCGCCGACGCGGAGTACGACGAGACCCCATACCAGCGCGCGATGGCGGCCGAGCTCGGCAGCGAGCACGCCGAAGTGATGGTGGAGCGCGAGGACATCGCGCGCGTGTTTCCGGAAGTGATCTTCCACGCGGAGCGTCCCATCCTGCGCACGGCGCCGGCGCCGCTCTTTCTGCTTTCGCGGCTGGTGCGACAGGCCGGGATCAAGGTCGTGCTCACAGGCGAGGGCGCCGACGAGATGTTCGCCGGCTATGACTTGTTCCGCGAGGCGAAGGTGAGGCGCTTCTGGGCGCGGCATCCGGAGTCGACGCTGCGACCGCGCCTGCTCGAGCGGCTGTATCCGTACCTGGCGCGTTCGCCGGTCGCGCAGCGCGCCATGACCCGGCAGTTCTTCGGGCGCGATCTCGGAGCTCACCGCGAGCCGGGCTTCTCGCATGCACCGCGCTGGCAGAGCGCGGCCGCGCTGAAGCGACTGTTCGCCAAGGACTTCCGCCGATCCGGCGCCACCGAGCGCCTGCTGGGCGCGCTGCCCGCCGACTTCGCCAACTGGTCGCCGCTCGGGCAGGACCAGTACCTCGAGGTGCGGACGCTGCTGTCGGGTTACCTGCTGTCGTCGCAGGGCGACCGCATGCTGATGGCCAATTCCGTCGAGGGACGCTTCCCCTTCCTCGACAAGAATGTCGTCGAGCTCGCCAACTCGCTACCGCCCGACTACAAGCTCCGCGTCCTCGACGAGAAGCACGTGCTCAAGCGCGCCAGCGAGGGGCGCGTTCCGGCCACCATCCGCGCGCGCAAGAAGCAGCCCTACCGGGCGCCTGACGCCGCCGCGTTCACGACGGGCCCGGAGTGGGTCGGTGATCTTCTCGACGACGCGGCGGTGAAAAGCGCGGGCATCTTCGAGCCCCGCGCGGTGCACCAGCTTTGGGACAAGTTGAAGGCGCGCGGCGCTCGAGGCGCGTTCTCGAACGCGGACAACATGGCAGTGACGGGCGTGCTCTCGACGCAGCTTCTTCATCAGCTGTTCGTTCGCGAGCGGCCACAGTTCGAACCCGTCCGGTTTCTAACCCGAAGGGACTTCACATGAATCACGGCGTTCCCCTGCTGCAGGACTTCCTCACCCATTCCGCCCAGCGCATGCCGGACAAGGTCGCTCTTGTCCACCGTGGACAGCGGCTCACCTACGCGGATCTCGAGGCGCACTCCAACGCCCTGGCCCACGCGCTGATCGCGCGCGGCGTCGAGCGTGGCGACCGCGTCATCGTCTTCGCAGACAACAGCGTGGAGGCGGTAATCTCCTTCTGGGGCGCGCTCAAGGCGAACGCGGTGATCTCGATGGTCAACCGGGACACGAAGGCGGACAAGCTCGCCTACTATCTGAACGATTCCCGGGCCACGGCGCTGATCAGCACCGCACAGCTCGCTCGCCAGTTCAGCGACGCGGCGCGGCAGTCCCGCTGGCTGAAGACGGTCATCGTAGCCGGCGACGCCGATCCCACGGCCACGGACGGGCTCGTGGGCCTCACCCGTTTCGAAGCGGCACTTGATGGCGGCCCCCGCCACCACGCGCCCGCGCGCCGTGCGATCGACATCGACCTTGCTGCCATCATCTACACCAGCGGCAGTACGGGTGATCCCAAGGGCGTCATGCTGACGCACAGGAACATGATCACGGCGTCGACATCGATCACCACGTATCTCGAGAACGTGGAGGACGACGTGATCCTCGGCGTGCTGCCGTTGTCTTTCGACTACGGCCTGTACCAGATGATCATGGCGTTCCAGATCGGCGCGCGCCTGGTGCTCGAGCGCTCGTTCGCCTACCCGGCCCAGGTGCTGTCGACAATGATGGAGGAAGGGGTAACGGGATTTCCGGGAGTCCCCACGATCTTCGCCATCCTCGCGGAGCTGAAGACGCTGGGCGAGCTCGACCTGTCGCGGATCCGCTACGTGACCAACACAGCGGCGGCGCTTCCCGTCAGGCACATCACGATGCTGAAGGAGCTGTTCCCCACCGCGCGCATCTACTCCATGTACGGCCTGACCGAATGCAAGCGCTGCACGTACCTTCCGCCCGGGGATCTGGACAGAAAGCCCACCAGCGTCGGCATCGCCATCCCCAATACGGAGCTCTGGGTAGTCGACGAAGACGACCAACGGCTGGGGCCCGGGCAGGTCGGCCAGCTCGTCATCCGCGGTGCAACGGTGATGCGGGGGTACTGGGAGAAGCCGGAGGCCACCGCGGAGAAGCTCAGGCCCGGACCGCTGCCGGGCGAGGTCGTTCTGTATACGGGCGACTACGCGAAGCTCGACGACGAAGGCTACCTCTACTTCGTCGGGCGCATGGACGACATCATCAAGTCGCGCGGCGAGAAGGTCCCACCCAAGGAAGTCGAAACGACGCTGATGGACATTCCGGGGGTGAAGGAAGCCGCAGTCATCGGCGTTCCTGATCCCATCCTGGGAAGCGCGATCAAGGCGTTCGTTGCGCTGGAGCGCGACGCATGCGTCACCACAAGGGAGATCCAGCGTCACTGCCAGCGCCGGCTGGAACCCTTCATGGTGCCCAGGGACGTCGTGTTCGTGGCGGAGCTGCCCAAGACCACATCCGGCAAGATCAAGAAGACGGAGCTGACATGAACGACATACTGCACGAGCCAAACGGAGACGGGGCAAAGACCCGCGACCAGGTCAGGAAGTTCATCATGACGAACTTCTACGTTCCCGACGAAGATGCGCTCGGTGAGCAGGCCTCGCTGCTCGACGAGGGCGTGGTGGATTCCACCGGCGTGCTGGAGGTGATCGCCTTCATCGAATCCGAGTTCGGGATCGCCGTCGAAGACCTGGAGATCACGCCGGAGAATTTCGACTCGATCGGCCGGATCGCGGCCTACGTGGAGCGCAAGAGAACATGATCTCCGCGGCTCACATGCCGCGGCGGGTCGCCCGGATGACGGAGCGGGGATGGCGCACGACGTGAAACAGCTGCGAGGCACCCCTGACCAGGGCGGGCAGCCGATCGCCGTCCACCGCAAAGGCGTCGGTGGTCTGCGTTCCAGCCTGGCTTCGCCAGCTCTGCCAGCGCCTCGCGTCTTGGGCGCTGCATACGGAGAGCAACCGCTCGAGCAGGAGCGACGACTCCAGCGCCACACGATTCACGTAGACGCGCCGGCCGTCCGGGCGCCATGCACGCGCTCGCTCCACGGCGCGCCCGAGCCCTTCCCGGTCTCCGTGAGCGCCCAGGTACACAAGGTGGGGCGCGGGCAGCTCTCGAGCGACGTCGAACCCCATCTGACCGAAGAAACGCGGGTTGAAGTCGATCAGCTGGTAGTCCCGCCCGCTCTTGACGAACTCCGCTTCGAACACTCCGAAGTAGCCAAGATGCGAGCACAGACTGCGCAGGCGCACGGCAAGGTCCGGATCGACAGGCGCGTCCTCGAAACAGATTCCGACGCCCACGCGACGCGGCCATTGCAGCACCTTCACCGAGGCGCGGACGACGAACTCGTCGTCACTTTTGCCGCAGAACCCGGAAAGCGAGTAGATGCTCCCCGCGGCGGAAGCGGAGTACTCCTGCAGCATCGGGAAGACAACGTTGGGGATCTGCGCGACGATCGCGTCGGCGTAGCGATTCTCTGCCATGAATGCGCGATAGCGGTCCGCGGCACCTCGCGTGTCCACGACAACCTCGCCCTTGACCTTCGACGACAGCAGAGCCTGCGTCCGCGGCTTGATGAGCACCGGATAGGGAAGTCCACTAGCCAGAGGCTCGACGCCGGCTTCGTCGGTGGGGAATCCACTCGCGGGAGTGGCGATACCAACGTCGCGCGCCGCCCGGTAGAGCTCCCGCTTGTCGAGCACACGCAGAATGACCTCGAGCGGCGGCGAGTACAGCCGGAAGTACCGAGCCAGCTCTCGTTCGTTCGTCGCGAACAGCCAGGCCAGGTCGTCGCTCGTCGGGTAGAGAACGTGGCCGCGATGACGCCTACCGAAGGCGAGCAGCCAGGAGAGCAGTTCTTCGACGGGCCGCGGCGCGGGGCACGCGAAGCGCCGGGAGACGTGGCGCGACCAGGTGGCCGGCGCGAGGAGTTGGTCGGTGGCAACATACGCGGGAACGCCGTGGGAGCCCAGACATCGGACCGCGGCGAGAGTACCGTCGTAGCCGGGCATGGTGAGCAGGAAGCCAGGAGCCGTGTTCATGTTGTCGCTCGCTCCGTCGTAGCAGCCGCCAGGTCTGGCAGTGCCCTTCCGGTGCGTGCACACTGCGTGCCGCAACCTTGCGCGAAGTTCCGGGGGATTGCCGTGCGCTTGTGCCACGCGTGTGGCCCTCCTGCGCTGACGTTGCGCGCTCGCTCCGTCGCAAGGTCAGACTTGCGCGCCCCCGGAAGCGTCGGCAACCGCCCCGGAAAAGCGCTCGAAATGTTTGCGTACCGGTTACCAGCGATGTCGGCACGCTTTACGCTTGAAAGAACGTGGGGGAGAGCATTCGAGCGGTCATGACGGAAGGAACACACAGCGCCAGGGTGCTGGTCGTAGATGACGACCCCGATCGCGGGCAGGTACTCGCGCGCGGCTTTGCGGAAGACGGCTACGAGGTCGAGCTGACACGGGTGGCTTCGCCGTCACGCACACCGATGCCGGACGTGGCAATCTGCGGAATGCAATCGTGGAGCTTGGACGGACCGCGCGTGCTTGCAAACCTCGCGCGGGAGCTCCCCGGCGTCCCGGTCATTGTCCTGACCAGGAACGGCGCGATCGAGGAAGCCGTCGACGCCATCAAGTGTGGCGCCTTCCACTACTTGACCGAGCCGTACGATCCTGCGGAGTTCCGCGCGCTCCTGGCGCAGGCAACACGTCGGACTCCCGAGCCACAGCCCGAGCGGCACCCGAGTGGGCACCCGCCCGCAGACGGCGAAGAGCTCGTCCGCTCCAGCACCATCATGCGCGAGCTTGATGAAGCGATCACGCTGGTCGCGCAGGCGAGCGCGCCGGTCCTCGTGCTGGGCGAGAGCGGCACGGGCAAGGAACGTGTGGCGCGGGCCATTCACGCCCGCGGACCGCGCCGGGGCAGATCGTTCGTCGCGGTGAATACCTCGGCGATCCCGGAGCAACTGCTCGAGAGCGAGGTATTCGGGCACGTACGAGGCGCGTTTACAGGCGCGACCCAGGCGCGCAAGGGGCTTTTGGCGGAAGCCGAGGGCGGCACGTTGTTGCTCGACGAGATCGGCGACATGCCTCTTGGCCTGCAGGCAAAGCTGCTCCGCATGCTCCAGTTCGGCGAAGCCCGACCCGTCGGAAGCGATCGCGCACGGCACGTGGACGTGCGCGTGATTGCAGCGACGCATCGCAACCTACACGAGCTCTGTCGGGATGGACGTTTCCGTGAGGATCTGCGCTACCGCCTGAGCGTGATACCTCTTGTCGTGCCGCCGCTACGTGAACGGAGAGAGGACATTCCGGTACTGGCCGAGGGGTTCCTTGTCCACGCGCGGGAGCGCACGCCGAGCTCGCCGGTCAGGGCGATCAGCAGCGAAGCGATGCACATCCTGGAGAGCGCTTCCTGGTTCGGGAACGTCCGGGAGCTCGAAAGCACGATCGAGCGCCTCGTCGTGCTCGGCAGGGAGGAAGCTATCGAGGCACCGGACGTCGCGTACCTACAAGCGCCGCCCATGGTGGCCGCCGCCGCGTGGCCGACAGCGCCTGGCGAGCTCTGGACGCTGAAGCGGGTCAATGCCTCCTACGTGGCGTGGGTGCTGGGACAGACGGGTGGCAACAAGGCGCGCGCAGCGCAGATCCTGGGCGTGGATCTGTCCACGCTGTACCGCTGGCAACACTCATCTGTACGCACCCGCCGGAGCCGGAACGGGCACGCGGCCGACGCGCCTCCCGAGAGCGGCGTCAGCTGAACGACCTGCGCAGACGCGTCGCGGGCGGATCGTTCGCTGGGTGTTCATTGGCGCATCGAGCACCGCGTCGGCTGGGCCTGCCATGCTGCAAAAGGCATGAGCGAAATGCCAATGCCCGATGCGCTTTGCAGCATAAAAACAGGCACGACAGGGCTTCCCGGGTGCCCCGGCAAGCGGCACGCAACGTGCTTGTGTTTGTCGATATGAGTGCAGAGCGGGCACAGCGAGTCGATCGCGCAGGGGATGCGCTGCTGCTTGTCGTGGCTTCAACGGTTGCGGCAGCAGGGGAAGGCGGATTCCAGTGGTCGGTCGCGCTCGGGCTCGCCGCGGTGTCGGCGGCGTTCTGGGTGCTCGCGGCGCGCACCCTGCGACAATATGACACGGGGAACGGTCGCGGCTTCTTCGGCGACATCTTGTTGACCGTGGTGATGCTCGCCGCCATCGCCGTTCCAATGGCGGTGCTGGGCCTGCTGCCGGGGTACGCCAGCGCCGCCTACGTGGGCCGCTTTCTGCTGGTGCTGGCGCCGTCGGTGCTGATGCTGCGAGTGATCGCGATCGGGTTCACGCTCTGGCAGAGCCGTCCGATCGCGGATGTGCTCGTGGTCGGCATCGGTGCGCTGGGTCGCCTCACCGGAGAGCAGCTCGTGACCGGCGAGAAGCGTGTGCGTCTGCTCGGCTACCTGCGCTTCGATGACGAGTCCACTGCACGCCGCGAGGGCATGCTCCTCGTGAACCCGTCCACCGGGGACGGCGCAGGCGGTCCGCGCGTCGAGGCCCCAGTGCTCGGCACCCTCGATGACCTCGAGCGCACACTGCGCGAGCGTGCCGTAGACGAGGTGTATTTCGCGTCGACCACGTCGGAACACCGGGCGAAGATCCAGGCAGCCATCCAGACCTGCGAGAAGCTCGGTATCCCGTTCGCACTTCCAGCGTGCAGCTACCGGCTGGAGCGCGCACTGCCGAGCCACGGCAGCGGGCTGTCCGACGGCTACGCGCACTTCCTCACGGTTCGCTTCAAGCCCTGGCAGTGGTGGCTGAAGCGCTCGTTCGATGTCGCGGCCTCGTCCGTTGCGCTCATCTGCCTGTCGCCGTTGCTCGTCGCCGTGGCCGTCGCCATCAAGCTCGGCTCGCGGGGTCCGGTTTTCTTCAAGCAGAACCGCGTCGGGCTCCACGGCCGCGAGTTCCACATGCTGAAGTTCCGCTCGATGGTGATCAACGCCGAGGAGCTCAAGCGCAAGCTCATGGCGTTGAACGAACAGAGTGGCCCTGTGTTCAAGATGCGACGCGACCCGCGCGTGACCACCATCGGTCGCTTCATCCGCAAGTACAGCATCGACGAGCTGCCGCAGCTGGTCAACGTGCTCAGAGGCGACATGTCGATCGTGGGGCCGCGCCCGCCCCTGCCGAGCGAGGTCCAGCGCTACGAAGCGTGGCAGCGGCGCAGGCTGTCGGTGCGACCGGGTCTTACCTGCGTCTGGCAGGTCAGCGGGCGCAACGAAATCTCCTTCCAGGAGTGGATGCTCCTCGACATGCGATACATCGATCATTGGAGCCTTTCTCGTGATTTCAACCTGATCTGGAAGACCGTGCCGGTCGTGCTTACAGGCCGGGGCGCAAGCTAGAGGACAGTGGGGTGGGGCATGAAGCGTCTCGCGTTGGTGGTCGAAGACGACCCGGAGCTGCAGGAGGAAATGCTGGCGCA
Organism: uncultured delta proteobacterium; assembly: GCA_963826085.1. GTDB lineage: Bacteria > Myxococcota_A > Polyangia > Polyangiales > Polyangiaceae > CAWDXG01. The sequence continues at coordinate 1,454,398 of CAWGVN010000004.1, forward strand.
CCTGGCGCGGCTCGACTTCGAGACGTGCGGCGCGATCCACTACGACGAGGCCGTCGAGCGTCTTGAATCGTGCAGCCCGCACCTGGTGTGCGTCGACATCGGGCTGCCCACGCGCTCCGGATACGAGCTGTGCGAGTACATCCGCGGACAGTCGACTCTGGGCGATGTCCCGATACTGGTTACGAGCGACTCGGGTTTCCCCGAGGACATGGCGAACGCCGAGGAAGCCGGCGCGAACGCCTTCTTGAAGAAGCCGTTTTCGATGCGCCAGCTCACGGACTACGTCGAGGCGCTGCTCGACCGACCCCACCCGGAGCAGGGAAGACGACGGGAGCGTTGACATGACCTATCGATGCTATCTGGCCCACGGTCTCGCGCTGTTTGCGCTGTTCGCGCTGGTCGCGTGCGGCGGCGGCAGCAAGTATGTGTGGGTCGACGACCTACCGAACTCCTCCTCCGCGGACGTCTACCGGATCGGCGTAGGCGACACGCTGAACGTCCGCGTCTACAACCAGGAGAACCTGTCCACCCGCTCCAAGGTCCGCAGCGACGGCAGGATCGCCGTGCCGCTGGTCGGCGATGTCGAGGTGCGCGGCAAGACGCCCGCCGTGGTCTCCAGGGAGCTGGAGGCGCGGCTGAAGCAGTACGTCGTGTCGCCTTCGGTGACGGTGACCGTCGTGGAGAGCGAGCCCACCACCGTGGCCGTGCTGGGCGAGGTCGCCCACCCCGGCGTGTACGCGGTGGATGGCGCCTCTGGCGTGCTGCAGGCCCTGGCGGCAGCTGGCGGGTTCACGGACTTCGCCAGCCGCGAATCGATCTACGTGGTGCGCCAGCTTCCGCCAACACGCATCCGCTTCACCTGGACCGCGCTAACCGGCGGCGACGAGCGGGCAGATCACTTCCGGCTTCACAAGGGCGACGTAGTGGTCGTCGAGTGACCGAGTGGCCACGGAATGTTCGCAGCCCTTCCCATCGCCCTTGGTCTCGCGGGCACCCTGGCCCTGTCGGACCGGAGCGAAGTCCGGCTGCGCGTGCCGGGCACCACCAACACGGGAGCTTCGTTCGACCTGGAAACCACACCGGAGGCCAGGCTGATGCTCGCCTCGCGTCGCACGCGCTACACGCTCTCCTACGGACCTACCGGAACGCTGTGGGATGTCGGGCAGACCTCGGTCCGCGCCACGCTGCTTCATGAAGGCGCCGCGCGGGTGGATTGGTTCGCACCGCGTACGCGGGTTTCCCTCGAGGAGACCGCCCGCTACGGCAGCATCGACTTCAGCTCGGCCGCGTTGACGTCCACGCGTCCCGGGCAGCCGCCGACACTGGACGCGATCCCCAAGCCGGAGGTCATCCGCTTCGGTGCGTCCCAGACCACGCTGTCGTCGCACCTCACGATGAAGCGCTGGACGATCGATTCCGCCGTCGGCTACCAGCTCAGCGGCGGCGCGACCGAGCGGGCTCGGGCCGCGCTGCCGTTCCAGAAGGGTGGTTTCGGTGATGTCCAGGGCGAGTACGCCGTCACGCGCCGCGACTTCGCCACGACCCGCTTGGAAGCAGCCGAGACTTCGTTCTCATCGGGCCCGGAATCGATACTCATCGGACCCAGCGAGCGCTGGCGACACCTGCTGTCCAGGGTGACGACCAGCGAGCTGACGCTGGGGGCAAGCCTGTCGCGCTTCCGCCCTGCGAGCGACGCAAGCTACAGCTTCGAGGCCCACGCGGTCGCGGAAGCAGCGCTCGACCACCGCCTTGCCGTCGGGACCGGCCGTCTGGAGCTCCGCTACTCGGTGGGCCTCTCGCCGGTCGTCAACCAGCTCGACGGCAGCGTCGACGACCGCCTGCGTGGAACCGTTGCCGCCACCCACACCGTGAAGCACTTCACATCGCGGGCCCTGCTCGCCGCGTCGGAGTCCATGCCACCGAGCCGCAGCGACGCGACCCGTCTCTTCGCCGGCGAGCTCGGCACGACGTGGACGCCCCGCGGCGTCGTGGGGCTCGACGCAGGCGTGCGCGGCTTCTACCAGCGCGCTGAAACGACTGGCTCCGACTTCTTCCAGGCGACCTTTTTTGTTGGCATCACGTTCCGCGCGGACCCGATCCGCTTCTGACCGCGCGGCGCGCTTCAGGAGGACCAGATGGACGCAATCGAAAACCGACCCGTTCTCGACTCGAACCGCGACTTTGCCGTGGACGCGCCTCGACCTATCGTCGGACCTTGGGATCGGCCTGATTGCCAGCGCATCTGGCTGGGCACGCAGCTCAGGGACTGGCGGACACTGGCCATTGTGCCCGCCGACGAGGCGCTGTCGTCGTACGAGGTCGCGAGCCTGATCATGGCTCTGGGGCTCCATCACGGCGAACCGATAGGGTTGGCCGACCTGCGCGACGTGGGCCTGAACCGGGTCCGCGCTTCCCTGGAGGTCGTGGACGTACACGTCGAGCGGGGCGAACGCGTCGTTCTGGCGACCAGCGCGATCAGCACGAACCTCGCCACAATCGCCCTGGCACGCGCCGCCGACGCCGCGGTGCTTTGCGTGTCGTTCGGCACGACTTCGCTCGCACTCGCCCAGGAAACCATCGACCAGATCGGCAAGGACCACTTCCTGGGAAGCGTGCTGCTGCACCAGTCGGCGAAGAAGAGCCGGCGCAGGAAACAGTCGGCATGGGTGGAGGAAGAATGAACCTACAGGGCACTAGGCTGCGCATCGGTCACGTCCCGATAGACCGTCTCGACTTCGCACAGGCGCTATCCGCCGTCGCGGATCTCGTCGACGCGGGCCGCGGCGGTGTGGTCTACACCCCGAACGTCGACCACATCGTGATGGCGGAAGACGACGAGGCGTTCCGGAACGCCTACGCCCAGGCCGACCTCTCGCTCGCGGACGGCATGCCCGTGGTGTGGGCGTCGCGGCTTCTGGGCAAGCCATTGCCCGGGCGGATCTCCGGCTCGGATCTGGTGCCGCCCCTGATGGAGCTCGCCGACGCGCGGGAGTGGCGCGTGTACCTGCTGGGCGGCGCGGACGGCGTGGCCCGCCGAGCAGGCGAAAACCTCGAGCGCAAGCACGCGCACATCCAGATCGCCGGCACCGCGTCGCCGCGCATCGATCTGTCGAAGCCGCGCTGCGCAAGACAGCCCATCGTCGACGAGATCCAGAGGACTTCGCCGGATCTGGTCCTGGTGGGGCTGGGCGCGCCCAAGCAGGAACTGTTCATCCAGGAAGCCATCGAGGCTCTGCGCCCGGCTGTGCTGCTGGGCGTCGGCGCCTCCATCGACTTCCTGGCAGGTACGGCTCGGCGGGCACCCCGCTGGGTATCGGCCCTGGGCCTCGAGTGGCTGTACCGCCTCGTGCAGGAACCGCGCAGGCTCTGGCGCCGCTACCTGGTCCGCGATCCACGATTCTTCCGCATCGTCCTCCGCGAGCGCGTGCGCGAAAGCGCGACCCACCACGCACACCGCGAGCTGGGACCATGAGCGATCCCCAGGTCAGAGACGCCGAGACCCTGATTGCGACGCGCAACGCGCTTCAGCTGGGCGGATCGCTGCTCATGACCTGGGCGATTGCGCTCTCCATACGGCTGCTGCTACCGCGCTACCTGGGGCCTGACCTTTTCGGCACGCTGAGCTTCGCCGACGCGTTCACGACCACGTGCTTCCTTGCGCTCGATCTGGGCGCGGACATCTACGTCCGCAAGTTCGTGGCGGTGCGCACCCAGCATGCGAGCGAGTTCTTCGGCGGCGCGTTCGTTCTCAGGCTGCTGATGTCGGCTGCGATCGTCGGCGTGATAGCCATCGTGATGCACGTCACGAATCGCCCGCCGGAAGTCCGCAGGCTCGTCTACCTGTTCGCGGGCGCGCAGTTCCTCATCAACGCCAACGCGACACTGGCAGCCATGCTCCACGCGCGCGGCCGGGTGGGCGGGATGTCGGTGCTTTCCGTCTTCACCAAGGTGGCCTGGGGCGCGGGCGTGCTGATTGCGCTGTTTTCGCACGCCGGGCTGTGGGGCATCGCACTCGCCTACGTCGCCTCGGAATCCCTCAAGTTCGTCTTCCTCTTCGGTCTCGCCAGGCGTCATCTGGGACTGGTGTTCCGGGTCGACGTCTCCGCGACGAAGACCATGATCATCTCCAGCCTCCCGTTCTATCTGAACACCTTCGCGACCGCGGGCTACGGGAAGCTCAACGTCTCGCTGCTGGCCTTCTTCGTTTCGAGCCGCGAGGTCGGATGGTACGCCGGAGCGTCGGCCATCGCCGGGCTGACGCTGCTCATCACGCCGCTCATCGGCTGGGTGCTGATGCCGACGTTCGCCCGCGCCGCCGAGCGGTCACGCGAGGAGCTGTTCGAGCGCATCCGGCGCTCCACAGAGCTTATCCTGGCAGTCGCCATCCCGGTTTCGCTGCTCGTGATTCTCGGCGCGGGCGTCTTCGTGCGCTTCCTGTTCGGCGAAGCGTTTGCGCCGGCCGCCCTCGCGCTCAGGATCCTGGCCGGGACGTTCGTGGTGACGTACATCGCGGTCGTCTACGCGATCTCGCTTCTGATGCTCGACCGCGCGTGGACGCTCACGGGCATCTCGATGGCCGGCCTGGGCATCAACCTGGGGCTGAATCTGCTGTTCGTGCGCCACTCGATCGCGCTGTTCGGGGCGGGCGGCGGCGGAGCGGGGTGCGCGCTCGCCATGCTCGGCACGGAGATATTCGTGACCAGCGCAATGGCAACTGTCGTCGGGCGTGAAGCCTTCGATCGTCGCACGCTGCTCATGCTGGCCAAGAGCCTGCTTGCCTGCACGGTGGTCCTGGGCATCGACCGGCTCCTCCAGCCCATGGCGTGGGGCCGGCTGGCAACCGACGCGGCGGTCTACATGGCAATCGTGCTCGGGACCGGCGCGCTCCGCGGGCGGGAGATGCTCGACGTGGTGAGAGCGTCGATGCGCTCCCGTCCCACGCTCGTGGCGGAGCCCGTGTCGTCGCGCCAGGTGCAGCAGGATGGGTGAGGAGCGATGTTTCCGATGCTCACCAGGGGGATCTCCCGCTACAAGCTGCGCCACGCGACTCGAGTCGGGCTGGCGCCGCAGGTTCGCGGCACCGTCTGGATACATGGGGGCGGCGAGATCCAGATCGGCGACCACGTGATCTTCGACGGCAGTTTCGCTCCCATCGAGCTCCACGCCTGGCAGGGCGCGACGATCACAATCGAGGACGGTTGCCGGATCGACGGCGGCACCTCCATCGAAGCAACGCGATCGATCACGCTGGGCGCACGCGTGCGGCTGGGCGCCTTCTGTAGGGTGATGGACAATCACTTTCATCCGCTCGTCGGAAATCGGGACGCGCGTCCGCCGGCGCGTCCCGTGGTCGTAGAACAGGACGTCGACGTGGGCGCGCGGTCCATCCTGCTTGCGGGCGCGCACGTCGGCCGCGGCGCAACCATCGGCGCAGGCCGCGTGGTATCGCGTCGCATCGCGCCCGCGGTGCGCTGAGTGTGCGCGGAGCGCCCCGCCACAAGGGACGGGAATCGAATCGGAAAACCTCGCGCGGTTCGCACGCGCTCACGTTTGACACACGGGGCCTACATGTAGGTTTGACCGAGCGCGACTTCCACGTCATCCCACGAATCTGCCGCCGCGAATTGTCGTACGCGGCAGAGGTGAACGGCGCCGACAAGCTCGTTCCCCCCACACCCCCTCAAACGAACAACCCCCGATAGCCGCCGCGCCCCCCGCGGTGGTCTCCGCCACCGTGCTTGTGCCGCAGTGCAGGCGCGCCAGGTGGCGCTTCGGCCTCTGTCTGTCGAGCAGAGGAACGAGACGAGTGTGTCCATGAAAAACCAACTGTGGTCGTATTCAATCGTCGTAGCGGGCCTCGCGCTCGCGTGCAGCGCCGCCCCGGGCGAGGGTCCCAACCGCAGCTACGGAGGCAGTGCAGGAAGTGGTGGCAGCTCCGGTTCCAGCGGATCGGGCGGCAGCGCTGCCGGCGGCAACGCGGGCTCGAGCTCGGGCGGAAGCGCGGGAGCAGGCAGCGGCGGAGGCGCCGGAGCGAGCAGCGGCGGAAGCGCGGGCGCAGGTTCCGGCGGAAGCGCAGGCGCAGGCTCGGGCGGAAGCGCGGGCGCAGGCTCCGGCGGAAGCGCGGGCGCAGGCTCCGGCGGAAGCGCGGGCGCAGGCTCCGGTGGATCTGGCGGAAGCGCAGGCTCTGGATCGGGCGGAAGCGGCGGTGGCCCGAATCCGCCGCCTCCCGTCTCCAACAAGGCCGCCATGCCACGCATCAGCCTCGGGCTGCCGACCTACGCGAAGTACGATTCCGGTCAGGCCTCCCAGGCCACGGACAACGACTACGGATCGGTCTGGCGCTCTTCGCACGTCCCCTCGAGCGGCGATCCCGACTGGCTCGCCGTCGACCTGTCCAGCGTCCCCGTTGCCCAGCGCACGACGGTGTATTCGGTCTGGTTCAACGAGAACGGGTACAACTACGACACCTCCGACGGCCAGAGCTATACGCTGCCCGGCGACTTCCAGATCCAGGCAAACGCGGCCGCCGGTGGTTCGCAGCCGCCCGGCAGCGGCTGGGTGACGCTGGCGAGCACGACCAAGAACGAGTTCAGCTCGGGCGCGAACCTGCTCGATCTCACCGGGTACAACTGGGTCCGCTTCTACTGCACGGCGCACGCGCCGAACTCGGCCGCGCAGAACCTGGACCTGTCGCTGCAGTGGACGCTGTACGACGCCCACGTCGGGAACGACGGCTGGAAGTTCGGCGGCGACTCGATCACCGCGAACTCCATGGGCCATCAGAGCTCGAACGACAGCTTCAACCAGCTTGTCAACGCCCAGATCAAGAACTTCCCTGCGTTCGAGATGGCGGGACACGGCGGTTGGACGGCGCCCCTGCTGCTTGGCGCCATCGACGGGTACCTGGCGGACTTCCCGGGGCTGTACTTCGGGCTGTCGCTTGGGACGAACGACGCGCCCGGCAACGACCCGACGAGCTTCAAACAGCAGATGTCGCAGCTCGTGGACAAGGTCCTCGCCGCAAACAAGATACCGGTGATCCCGACCATCCCGTACACCGGCGAGCCGTCGCACGTGAACGCGATCCCGAAGTACAACGCGCAGATCGAAGCCCTCTACACCCAGTACGGAAGCAAGCTGGTGCACGGGCCGGACCTCTACACCATCCTCTACCAGGGCCGCGCCACGATGTTCGACAACCCCACCGACCTGCATCCCAACGCGGCCGGCGACCACGCGATCCGCCAGGCCTGGGCAGACGCGATGGTGGCAAACGTCTACTCGAAGTAGGTCGGAAGCCGGGGTCCGCCGGCTGGTCTGGCGGATCCCGGCCTCTACCTGCCGCCTGGACGCCCCGCGTAGAGGGGGTCGACAGCGGCGGCCCAGAGTCGGTTGATGGCTTCGATGCCGCGCTGGTCGGGGTGCAGCCCGTCGCGCAGTTGATCCGGGTGAGCGCGGAAGTACCGGTAGAGGTCCGGCCCCATCGGCAGCGAGTTCTCGCGCTGGAGCTCGTCGACGATGTCGTTGAAGCGCGGGATCGTCGAGTGCTGCCCGTCGGTCGCATAGGGGATGCGCGCCAGGATCGGAACGTGCCCCGCTCCGCGGATGCGGTCGATGATCGTCTGCATGTTCTTCCGGAAGCTCGTAGTGTCCGTGGAATCGCCCGCGGAGTCGTTGGATCCGTATCCGATTGCCCAGAACCGGGCGTCGGGGTTCTGCCGGAGCCAGGCGTCGACGTGTTCGACACCATCGCCGGACTTGTCGCCCCCCACGCCGCCGTTGATGACCGCCGGATAGTATTCCGGATGCTGGCGCTGCACGTCGTCCGCGAAGCCCGCGCCCCGGGGCACGCTCTGGCCAAAGGCGAACGCAGTGATGCTGTCGCCCATGAAGAACCAGGTGTCGCTGGCTCCGGCCGAGATGTCGTGCACGTCGATACGGTCGATCTGCACGCCGTTCGGGCTCCTGGACGGCGCAGCGGTCACCACGAACTTCACCCAGCGAAAGCCTGCGAAGTCGAACGCGAGCTCGCCCCCGTGCGTGGAAACGCCGGGCGCGTCTGCCACGGTCGTCCACGCGCCGTCCTGCCCGTCACTCGAATCGGAAGAAGCCTCGATGCGGAACGCGCCGGGACTGCCGTAGTCCGTCTCGTCGTAGTTGAAGCTTCCGGCCGCGCTCCAGACCAGGAGAGCCCGGCCCGGACCGCGCCCCAGGTCGATCGACAGCCACGCGGCGCGATCGGGTGTCGGCTCGCCGGCGTCCCAGTGGGTCGTGCGGTCTCCGTCGAGTGCCGATCCTGGCTCGGAATACTCGCGCGGGGACCAACCCTTCACGGGTCTGCCGCGGGACACCAGCGGGTTCGCCGCGATGAAGCGCTGAATGTGGGCCCCGGACGCTGCCGCCGCCGCGCGCACCGCCACGGGAGCCGACGCGGGGCGCGGATCCTGGGCGGGAACGCACGACGCCAGTGCGACCGCGAAGCCGACCTTCACCAGACGTTGCAGCCAGGGGGTCGCCCCGGGGCGCCCGGCGACACATGTTGAGGGAAGAGGGCCATGCTCAGGAAGCTGCTTCTGGTATCGATCCTGTTCGCGAACATCGCGATTCCGATCTGGGCCGCGCGGGAACGCGACACCCGGCGGGGTCTGAAGAAGACGGTCGTCTACATGCTGCTCTTCGACCTGGTCTACATGGCGGCGCTGGTCGCGATCTATCCGCGGCTCTGACGCCGACGACGCGGTCACGAAGCACCTGCTCTGGAGAGAGCGGCCACCAGTCGGTCGCGCGCCTGTTCCGGCACATCGAGAAACTCGACCGCGACGTCGCAGCGGGCCGGCTGCCCGCCGGGTAGCAGCTCGACCCATACCACCCGGGCGAGCAGCTCGAGTGTCGCCTCGCCCGGCAGCAGGAGCTCCAGCTCGAGCCGTGTGCCGACCGCAATGCTCTCGTCGCTGTAGATGCGCATTCCGCCCATGCTCACGTCCTTGACGGGGCGTCGCGGCCCGCTGAGCCCTGGGGAGCGCCAGAACACGTGCGCGTTGAGCCTGGGATAGTGTCGCCGATCCAGCATGTTACCCCTCCCCTCAGTGCTCTGGCGAAAGACGCAGATCCAGCACGGTCATCGAATAGGCGGGCAGCGCCAGATCGAGCGTTCCCTTCCGCGCGCCCGGCCGAGCCGGCGCGAAGCCTGGCGATCCGGCGCGGTACACGAAGCGGCGCTGGGCGGAAACGCGACCGCAAGTGGTCAGGTCCAGGCTCGCGGCAATCAACGTCGCTGGATCCAGGTCGAGCAACACGATGACCATGTGTCCCGCGCCTCCGCGCGAAGCGAACACCGACAGCCGCCGATCGTCCGAGGACGCGGGCACGGAGGTGTCCAGGAAGCGACCGCCTTTGCCGTCGAAGTCGCGGTAGGCAAGGAAAGCAGAATACGCCGGTGAGTTCTTGGCGGGGAAGTCCCAGTAGAACGCCGACTTGATGCCCTGCTCTCCAAACCGGCCGAGCGCTTCGGCAACGGCTAGACCGCCGCTCATGTGCGTTTCCGCTCCGAAGTTGTATTCGCCGATGGAGATGCCGAGACCGGGGTGCTCCTTTGCGATCCATTTCTTCAGCCGCGGGATCAGCTCGACCGGTTTCCCGATCCACGACTCGTCCACGTAGCGCGCGTCCCACAAGGCGCGCACGGAGCGGATGCGACGAGCAGCCGTATCCGGGTCGGTGTCGCCCGACTTGCCCAGGCCGATGCCCTGGCCCTGCGGGTAGAAGTGCACGTCGACGAGATCGAGCAGGTGTATTCCGGTCTTCTTCTCCTGGGCTCTGACCTGTCCGAGCCACCAGGGCAGGAGCGGCTCGCCGCCGTGTCGATCGCGATCGGGGTGACCGTGGTGGACGTCCTGATCCACGCCGGAGCCGAAGTACGCCGGCCAGCCCCACAGCGCCGGCCCGGCGATAACCGCGCCGGGATCGGCCTCGCGGATGGCGGTCGCGTAGGCGATGGTGCGGTCGAGAAGCTCGTCGTAGGAGACGGGCTTCGGATGGACGTCGCGATGGTTTTCGCTCCAGAGCATCGGCTCGTTGCCGAGGATGTACATCTGCACGCCGCGGCGACCGCGAGCCTGGTCGGCCTTGCGGATCGCCCGCACCCAACGTCCGACGCTGGCGGGCGGCATGGGAACGCTGGTGCGATCCGGTGACCCCGGCTGGATCAACTTGCCGTCGGGAGTCACGCCGTTGCCGACGTCTGGATGGTCGGGCTCGGTGGCTTGCTGGGCTCCAAAGACCGACACGGGGAAGCTGTAGGAGGTGGTGTCCTTGGCAGCCCAGCCGATCATCGGGATCGTGAGCGCCGTGGCCATACCGTGCGCCAGATCCTCGTCGATGAAGCGCGCGTACGCTGCTCCCGGTTTGCCGTCGAAGTCGACGTTCTTGAAGAACCAGTCCTTGCCGGCATTCCAGGCGTTGCCGAGCTCCCAGTTGTAGAGGCTGGTGTGGTTGCCGCCCCACCGGCGTGCAGTCGCACCGAGCTTCCATTGGTATTCGTCGTGATGCATCGGCTGTTCGGCGATACCGTAGATGAGCGGACTGATGCGGTGGGTGGGTTGGTCGCACTGGATCACGACACCCACTGGCAACGTGCCCGGCTCCGATACGGAGCCGGGCTGCTCTGCGGGCCACGGCGGAGCCGGCGCCGCATTGTTGGCGGCCTGCGGCGGCACGCTGGCCCGACCGCCGCAGCGCGCGAGCGAAGCGACGAACGCTCCTCCCAGCAACGTCAACGCTGCACCCACACCCAGCGAGTACATTGCCGTACGCGTCATCGCGTTTCCCCTTCCCTCGGCGTGCGCACCCACTCGCCGCGCGCGGCAGCGGAGCGCCCGCGCGGGAGGGTGAGCTTCCAGACGATGTAGGCGGGAGCCGCGACCAGCGTGCAGAGCCCCCCGAAGCCGGTCCTGGAAAGCTTCCAGCCCCTCAGGCCGTAGGCGACAAGCCCCAGCACGCAGCCGAGCCACACCCACACCACACCGATCGGGCGACCGCCGATCCACGAGAGAGCGACCGAGAGCACCAGGCCCAGGGCGCCAACCACGACAAGTGTCGCGAGCGGAGGGACGAGGAGATCGAATGCCAGGTCGAGAGCGATCCAGTTCCGCTGCCTGAGTCCCTGCCGGAGCAGCCGCCAGGCATGCCGCCGGGCCATCTGCCTGCGTCCCTGCTCCCAGCGCTGGCGCTGCAACCGGCTGCCCCGCTCCCTCACCGGCATCGCGCCGTGGACCTGCGCCTCGGGCGCGAAGTGAACCGCGCAGCCGGCTTCACCCAGACGGATGCCGAACTCCAGATCCTCGACGATGGAGAACGAGCGATACGGGACTTCCCGCAGCAGATCCGCGCTGAAGCACATGCCGTTGCCGTGCAGCCCGGCGGAAAGTCCGAGACGCTGCCGGCTGGTCGCACGCAGCGTGTGCACGGTCGACAGCGCGATCGCCATCAGCCGCGTCCGCCACGATGAATCCGGATTCGCGACGCCGTAGTCCGCCTGTACGGCGCGAGCGCCGCCCTCGAGGCGCGCAGCGAACGCGCGGAGCAGATTCGGCGAAACGACGCTGTCCGCGTCCACGACGACGACGGCGTCGGCTCGCCCCTCTTCGAGGATGCGGTCGAATGCCTCGACGAGCGCGTAGCCCTTGCCGATCTCTGCCGGATTGTCGCGCACGATCACGCGGGCACCGGCCTCGGCCGCCAGCTGTGCCGTGTTGTCGCTGCAGTTGTCGGCGACGACGACGACGTTGAACAGCTCGTGCGGATAGTCGACGGACAGGAGGCTCGCAACGGTGCTGCAAATGCCCCGCGCCTCGTCATGAGCGGGAACCACGACGTCGAAGTGAAGACGCGGCTTCATCCCTCGGGGCGCTGCAAGCCGCCACGACAGCAGCGACAGCAGCACAAGGTAGCCCGTCGCGGCGACTTCCGGCACCGCTGCTGCACCCAGCACGACTTCCACCGCGTTCATGCGGCAGCCGCTCCTTCCTTCCCGCGGGTGGTGCGCTCCACCGACAGGACTTCAACGTGCTTGTACTCGGGAGGCGCTTGCCCGGACGGCTTCTCCGGCTTGCCCTTGGCCTCGCCCCAGACGCCGGTCGCTACGGCGAGCTGGCCGACAACGGCGAGCACCGGCCCTATCGTGAACACGCTCGTCCAGGTACCGAGGCCCATGTCGCCGTAGCAGTGCGCCAGGTAGACGACGATGAAGCCCGTGCTCGCCAGCGCAGCGATGCGGTCGGTCGGACCGCGTGCGCGTCGGTAGATGCGCGCGGCGAAGAAGATCGCCACCGAGTACACGGTCCAGAGCGCGGCAAAGCCGAGCATGCCGCCATACGCCCAGAGCCCCAGGATGCTGTTGTGCGGGGCATAGCGGTACAGCGCGTACACGTCCTTGATACTCGGCAGCTTCCAGAGCTCGATGTAGCCGTGCCCGTATCCCGACCCGATGACCGGGTTCTGGCGCAGCGTGTAGACCAGATCGTAGTTTTCCCAATCGCGCCACTCGGTCGATCGGTTGGCGTCGGAGTCGACCACGGAACGCGCGATCTCCACCGGAGCGAAAGTCTCCGAACTGGCTCCCCACCCGACCGCGATGTAGATGAGGGCGATGGGCGACGCGACAACCACCGCGCGCGTGATCGCACGGCGGACGCGCGTCCTCCACGGCGTCAGCATGTAGAGGGCGAAGAGCCCCACGGCCAGCTCGACCCACACGATGCGCCGCGTGTTGGCGATCATGCCGGCGATCAGCAGCGGCAGCACGATCAGCGCCAGGGTTATCCGCTTCCTGTCGAACCGCTCGAAGAGCAGCGCAACCATCAGGCAGACAGCCCCCGCGAACAGCATCGAGTCCGGGTGTGTGGTCGCGTACTCGAGCGCCTTGTGCCCGGCGGGCGGCACCACGGTGTCGCGGACGTAGACGGCCAACGCTGCCTTGATGCATGCCGCGAGGATGAAAACCTTCGCCAGCGCCGCGCGATCCCGTGCCCCGCGTAGCGCGAGCGCGAACAGCAGGAAGACCAGCGGCAGGTACACGATGCGCTGCATCTGCCAGAGGGAGCTGTCGAAGTCGGCGCCGCCGCGCGCCAGACCCCACAGCCACATGCCGAACGCCGCAATCGGCACAATCAGCACGAACAGGCGCATGGGCCGGGCCACAGCGACGCCCTTGTCGATCTTCGAACCCACGGACCAGCGGTAGAGCGCCACCGCCAGCAGCATCACCAGAACCACGTCGAGGCCGGAGAACAACATCCACTTCTCGGGGAACGTGACGTTGAGATGCGCCAGCAGCACCGCGCCAACCGGATACAGGGGCGACTTCCAGGCGTCACAGGCGGGCGAATCTGCGGGGTTCTCGAGCGTCAGCGCCAGCAGCGTGAGGATGAGCAGCGGATAGCGGAGCGGCAGCTTCCAGATCGCATACAGGAGTGCGAACAGCAGCGTCGGCGCGACCGCCAGAGCGAGGTTGCCGTTGCCGACGATCAGCATCGCGACGGTGAGCCCGCACAGAAGAACGACAGATGCCGCGAACAGCAGCGTCTTCATGTTCGTTCCTCCACGAGCGCGGCTCCCGGCTCGAGGCGCGGCTCGGTCGGCGCGGGCTCGGCGGCGACAACTCGTGACAGCTTTCGCCTCAGCCGGGCGCATGGCTTCTCCACGAAGACGTAGATCGCGTACGAAACGGCGAGGGACGCGGCGAGCGCGAGCGCAGCCCGCGAGAGCGACGGTACGTCGCCGACAACGTCGAGCAGCACGTGGTGCACCAGGTACAGCGAGTACGACAACACGCCCATGAAGCTCACGGCGCGCAGGTTCAGCAGCGGGAACGGTCCCCAATCGGGGTAGCGCATGGCCACCACGAACAGCGGCCCGAGCGCGATGCCCTGCAGCGAGTAGCGGAACGTCTCGCGGAACCCGGGGTCGCGGTACACGAACGTGAACAGCAGCACCAGCACGCTGGCCGGCAAAAAGCCCCACTTCCAGACCTTCCCGGAAATCCGCGAGGGGCCGTCTACCGCCGGGTTTCCGTACAACGCCAGCGCGCAACCGAAGAGGATCGAGTCGACGCGCGTGTCGCTCGCGAGGTAGGTGCGGTCGGTCTCGGCGTGCAGGGCGTAGACGAGCACCAGGCGCCACGCGAGCACGACCAGGCACAGCCCCCACAGCACGAATGCCTGGCGTGTCCTCGGCAGGAACCGGCGCAGGAGGAAGTACAGCGCCGGGAACACCAGGTAGAAGTGCTCCTCGACCGCAAGCGACCAGTACACCCCCGTTCCCGACGGCAGCCCACCGTAGCCGTGCCCGACGATCCAGTAGTTCGCGTAGTAGAGCGCCTGGGCGGCCAGAGCATGCGGGTGTACGCCCCCGCTGATCACGCCGGCCGCTGCGGCGATCGCCGCGGCGATCATCACGATGTAGAAGGGCGGCAGGATCCTGAGCGCGCGGCGCAGATAGAACTGGGAAAAGCTGATAGTCCCCTGCTTGTCGTGCTCCAGACGCAGGAGCGTCGTGATCAGGTAGCCGCTCAGGAAGAAGAAGACGGTCACGCCGAATCCGCCGGGAACAACGTCGGCGAGCCCGGCGTGGGCGGCAAACACCAGAAGAAACGAGAGCGCACGTATGCCATCGAGTGAAGGAACGTGGAATGCGCCGCGGGCAGCGGGGCTGCTCGGTCTTTCTGGAGAAGAGCTCACTTGAGCCTATGCCTGGGCAGGAGCCTGAGGTCGATCTCGCCGAGGAGCGGCCGGTCGAGCAGACGCTCGATCTGGAATCGCTCCACGAGACGTCCCTTGCGCAGGTCGGCCACAACGACAACGAACACTGCCGTGAAGATCGCGCCCACGAGTGCCGCAAACAGGATCAGCGGGACGTTGGGGCTGACCGGCTTGCGCGGCAGCTCCGGAGGGGTGACCACGTTGTAGCGGTACTTGAACGCCGCACGCGCGGTCTCGAGCGACATCTGCGCCTCCTGGGATTTTTCGCGAAGGTCGGCGTACTTGGCCATCGCGTCACGCAGTTGCTCGCGCGCGTACAGAGTCGTTGGATCGCGATCCAGACTTGCGTCGAGGCTCACGATCTCGCTCGAGAGCTTGGGAGGCGTCGCGCTCGTGCTGGAGGCAACGGTCGTCGCAGCTCCCCGGGCCGCTTCGGTCTGGTGCAGCGCGTCGAGCTTCTGCTTGTACTGCGCACGCAAGGGGGCCAGCTCCTTTTCCAGCGCGGCTTCCTGGGGAGGCTTGGCCGACAGCGCCGCGAGCGTCTGGCGCGCGTCCACGACGGCTGGATGGCTGTCGGTGTACTGTGCCTTGAGCTCGGCGAGCTTGGCCTGCGCCTCGGAAAGGCGGCGCCGGCGCATGTCCTCCAGGTCGTCGATCACTCGCTGCTTGGCGTCGATGGCGAGCTTGAGCTGGGCGAGATCGGCTTTGGCCTCGGGACTGGGCGGGCGTGGCGGCGCCGGCGCGCGAAGCACCACGCGGCGGGCGTTTCGGGTTTCCGGGTCTTTCGTCGCGGCTGCCTTCGGCTCTTCCTTGGCGGCACGCAACTTCTTGATGGCCAGGACTGCATCGTCGACATCGGCCTTCTGTTCGTTGGCGTGGCGCCGGATGATGCCGATCGACTCGACCAGCGCGGTGACCTCCTGCGAGTAGCGCGAGAGGAGGAAGTTCTGCTGGGCCTCGTCCACGAGGCGCACCGCCATCTCCGGATCGGTCCAATCGAGCCCGATGGTCACCGTTCCGTCGGTCGTCCAGGCGGTGAGCTTCTTCTCCAGCAGGTCGACCATCGCGTCGACTCGCTCCTGCTGGGTCGGTGCGGGGCTGAAAAGCCCGACCACCCAGTCCCGCGCGCGCTGGGCCGGCGAACGGTGCGCGGCGTAGTGCTCTACCAGATGGGTCGCGCGCACGATCTGGGCGAGATTCTCGCGCCCGCGGATCGTTTCGATGGCCCCATGCGTCGGCCCGTTGGGGTCCGGCGTCTCGCCCGCCAGGGCCAGCGCCTGGTTCTGCTGCGCCAGCACCTTGGCTTCGACGTGGTACTTGCGCGGCAACGAGTACAGCGCCAGGACGGTGAGTCCCAGGATCGCAACGAACACGCCGAGGGCCAGCGTCTTGTGGCGACGTAGCGCCCCTCTCGTGAAATGGAAGTAGTCCCGAATCTTCTGGCGGTCGAAGAGCTCCACGGCTTCCGTGTCCCGCTCGGTGTCCGGATCGTGCATGTTTCCCCCGCCGGCGATCGGTGCAAGCAGCGAGCCAGGCGCACCGCCGAGCGCCCGCGGTCGGGGAACGCGCGGGCTGGGGCCGGGGAGGGGCACAAGTAGCGGGCATTTGCCTCGATCCGGCGCTGGGGTTCGAAATTTGCGAATCGTGTCGGCGGTCTGCAAACACAGCGCTGCGGCGCACCGCGCCGCGCGCGCAGAACCTTCGCGCCTCACCTGGCGCGTCGCGCGGCGCCCGACACCGGCGGGCGAACCAGGTAGGAAATCCACCTACATCCGACTCGTGCGACGCCGTGCTGAGCGCGCCGAGGCCCCCCGCGGGTCGGCCGGCACGAACAGTGCACAACACCTGGCCGTAGGGGGTAGCGAGATGCCGAACGCACAAACCGTACAAACCGTGGCGAACAGTCGAGCGCGACGGCTTGAGACAGCTCGCGTCCACCAGCGTTGGGTCTCGACGGCGAGCCTCGTGAACCAACAGGTCCTGGCGCTGCACAAGCTATCGCTGGCGGTCCACGACGCGACCGACAGGGCGTTCTTGACCGAGTGCGTGGCGAGCGTGGAGGACGTCAACGACGCTATCCACGAGCTCCACGTGGCAGCCATCGATCCGCGCGCGCGCTCGTGGCTCGCGCCGGAGTCGCCGCTGTCCAGCTACGTGTCAGCAGCGTACTCGTGGTGCGCGAACGTGTTGGCGTCGCTGGCGGAAGTCGCCGCCCTCGGTGAGGGCGCGCTCCGCGAAGCCGGCGAGCAGGTGCTCGCGCGCCGCTCCAGCGAATACGTCAAGTCCACGCTCGAACCGCTATTCCAGCGGTTGGCCCAGGTCTGGCAGCCGTCGCTCGCGGAGGACCGGACCCTGCGGTGGATCTACGACCGCGCCGAGCACGTGGAGTCGGAGATTGCGTGTCTGGACTGGGAGCTCCAGACCGACGCGGACGGAGAGTACTCCGACCGGAGCGACCAGCCCGCGTAGCGCGCCTCAGCGCTCCCGCCACGCGATCAGGTTCCTGAGCATCCAGGCCGTCTTGTCGTGGATCTGCATCCGCTGGAGCATCAGCTCGCAGGTCTGGTCATCCTGCTCCTGGGCGGCGAGCTTGAAGACTGCGCGCGCCGTCCGCGCGACCGTTTCATGCCCATCCGCGAGTAGTAGCAGCATGCGATCCTGATCCGGCAGTCCGCTTTCGTTCCAGATCGACGACAGGATCGCGAGCTTTTCGTAGGCCTCCGGCGTCGGGAACCCGAGCGCCTGGATGCGGGTGGCAATCGCCTCTACGGCGGGCCGCACTTCGCCATACTGCTCGAGGAAGATCAGGTCCAGGGTCTGCAGCGTCGGTCCCTCGATGTGCCAGTGGAACCTGTGGGTCTGGTGATAGAGGTTGTAGGTATCGGCAAGGATCTTCGACAGACCGGCTGCGATCTCCTCGCGGTGTCCCTGGCTGGTGACCGTTCCGATGTCCATCGTCGAGTTCCCGGGGGCTTGGTTCTCTACCGTCTCCGTATTGCCGCTCTTGCACTGATCATGCCCGCCCGACTCTGTTTCACGCGTTGCCCGTACCGCGCACACGGAGCACGGGATCCGCCGGTGGATTCGCAACGTGCGAAGCCCGGGCGACTCGTTTCGCCAATCCGGGAGGGGCCTTCCGATGCGGCGCGAGCGGCCTGGCAAACGATTTGTCGACCACCGCGCGCGGCGTTGTTGCACCGGAGCAGGCGCGGGTAACTGGCACGTGCGATGCAATTCCTGGGCGCCGAGGAGCTCTCGATGGAACTGCACGAACGGCGACTCGCCATGCGGGCACAACTGGACTTCCCGGTGATCCAGCACGTGGACGGATTTCCACACGCATGCCGTGGTGTCGACCTCTCGCCGCGAGGTCTGGTCATCAGGCGTCCGGCAACGCTCGTCGAGCGGGAGCCCCGGCTCGTGTACTCCATCGAGCTCCAGATCGGCGGCCATCCTATCCGGACGCTGGCGCGCCCCGTCTGGACCGAGGGTGAGCTCCAGGCGATGCGCTACGTCGGCCTGAGCGATGCCGACCGGCTCGACATCGCCGAGGAACTTGATCGAGCGCGCCAAGAGGGCCGCGTCCTTCACTAGCGGGAGCGAGGAATCCATGGGCAACAAGACAACTTGCACATTGGTGCTTCTTGCGGCGCTGAGCGCCGCCTGTAGCTCGGGCAAGAGCGCGCCGAAGGCGGGAAGCGGAGGCAGCGGAGGCAGCGCCGGCACACCGCCCGCGGAAGTGCAGCTGGAGGTGTCTCCGACCGAAGCGCACCGCGCGATCTCCCCGCTCATCTACGGGGTGAACGGTACGACCCTGGCGTCCAGCATGAAGGCGACCGTCGTGCGGTTCGGCGGGCACGACAGCCCCGCGTACAACTGGGAGATCAACGCCACCAACGGCGGCCGACTGCGCGGATACGCGAACCGCACCATGACCGGCGGAGACGAGCCCGGCGCAGCCGCAAAGGCGGTGATCGACCAGGCCGCGAACAACGGTGCAACCGCCATCCTGACGGTGCCAATCGGCGACCACGTCGCGGCAGATGGCAAGGCCGGCGACGTACGGTCGGGCGAGAGCTATCTGACGCAGCGCTTCGACGAGAGCAAGGCCGCCAAGAGCGCCCCGCTGTCGGAGACGCCGGACCTCACCGATGGCGTGGTCTACCAGGACGAGTTCGCAAACTGGGCCAGGGACGCCGCCGGCAGCACGCCGGTGATGTTCGCGCTAGACAACGAGCCCGCGCTCTGGTTCGAGGACCATGCGGAGATCCATCCCGGTCCCACCGGCTACGACGAGGTCGTGACGCGCAACGTCTCGCGTGCCAAGGCCATCAAGGCCACCTGGCCTGGCGTGCCGGTCCTGGGCTACGTCGGCTACGGCTGGCAGAGCTTCCTGGATCTCCAGCAGTCGCCCGACGCACAGACCAAGGGCGAGTTCCTGGCCTACTACCTGGACCAGATGAAGGCGGCGCAGGGCGCGAACGGCCAGAGGCTGATCGACTACCTGGACGTGCACTGGTGGCCGGAGATCTACGTGGGCGGAGTACGGATCACCGACGCAGGCGCCGGATCCGGGATGCGCGCAGCCCGCCTGCAGGCTCCCCGCGAGCTCTGGGATCCCGACTACCGGGAAGACAACTGGATCCAGGACGAGAAGGGCGACCAGGGCATCCAGCTGATCCCATGGCTGAAGGACGAGATCTCCAAGCACTATCCCGGCACCAAGCTCTCGATCAGCGCCTGGTACTACGGCGGCGGCGGCGACATCAGCGGAGCGATCGCGACAGCGGACGTGCTGGGGATCTTCGGGCGCGAAGGTGTGGACGCCGCGGCCATCGACCTGTCCGGCGGGGGCGACACCTTTACCCTGGCCGCATTCTCCGCCTACCTGGACTACGACGGCAAGGGCGCGCACTTCGGCGACACGTCCGTCGACGCCAAGACCAACGATACCGCCGGCTCTTCGGTCTACGCGAGCATCGACGCCGCCGATCCGGCGCGCATGGTGATCGTCGCGCTGAACAAGCGCGAGACGACCCGCCCGGCGACGCTGAACATCGCCGGTAGCACGACCTACAAGACCTGCCTCGTGTACGCCCTGACCGCAGAGAGCTCCAGGATTGCGCCTTATAGGAAGCTGGCGTCAGCGGGGGACAACGCGTTCAACTACCAGATGCCGCCCCTGTCCGTGTCGGTGCTCGTGCCCAGGCAGTAGCAGATTGCCACAGCGTGCGGTCAGGCGGCAGCAGGCGCGAATTGGCGAAAAGATTGCGTCCCCACTTTCGCGGATTGCGACAGGACCTAGGTTGGCTGCCAAGCTGCCAAGCCGTTTGTTCTTGGGGGTGCCTGGCAATGCACAACGTCCGCGTACTGATCGTGGAAGACGGCTTCAACGCCGCCCACGCGCTGGCTGCGAGCCTGGCCCGGGACGGTTATGCCTACGAGCTGGTGGACGGCAGCAGCAGCGCGCTCGACACGATCAAGCGGGTGCCGTGCGACGTCGTGATCTGCCCGGTGCGCTCGGACGGCACGGCCCGGTTCGAGCTTCTGGATCGGCTCAAGAGAATCCATCCCGAGGTGCCGGCCATCGTGGCGGGGGCGCAGGGAACGATCGAGGAAGCCGTAGACGCGACCAAGCGCGGCGCGTTCCACTACGTCAGCGAGCCGTACGACGTCGGGGAATTGCGCGCGTTGGTGATCCGGGCAATCGACGCACAGCGCGCTCCGCCGCGTCTGACCCACGGTGCCCACGACCCCATCGACGGCTTCTCGGAGATCGTCCAGGAGAGCCCGGCGATGCGCGCGCTGGGCGAGACCATCTCGCTCGTTGCAACGTCCAGCGCGCCGGTGCTGGTGCTGGGAGAGAGCGGCACGGGCAAGGAGCGCGTGGCGCGGGCCATCCACGCACGGAGTCCCCGGCATGCGCGCCCCTTCGTGGCGCTCAACACCTCGGCCATCCCCGAGCAGCTGCTGGAGAGCGAGCTCTTCGGCCACGTGCGCGGCGCGTTCACCGGCGCCACCCAGGCGCGCAAGGGCCTGCTTGCCGAAGCCGAGGGCGGCACGCTGCTGCTTGACGAGATCGGCGACATGCCGCTCGGCCTGCAGGCGAAGCTGCTCCGTGTGCTGTCGTTCAACGAAGCCCGCGCGGTCGGCAGTGATCGAGCGCGACACGTCGACGTTCGGGTCGTCGCCGCGACCCATCACGACCTGGACGCTCTGGTGCGGCAGGGGCGCTTCCGCGAGGATCTGCACTACCGCCTGAACGTGCTGCCGCTCATGGTGCCGCCCCTGCGCGAGCGGCAGGAGGACGTGCCCCCGTTGGTCGAGGAATTCCTGGCCAACGCACTGAAGCGAAGCCCGCGGTCGCCGGTCAAGACCATCAGCGAGGCGGCGATGCGCAAGCTGGAGCAGGCGTCGTGGCCCGGGAACGTGCGCGAGCTGGAGAGCGCCATCGAGCGGCTCGTCGTGCTCGGCAAGAGCGAGACGATCACCGAGGAGGATCTGGATTTCCTCGATGCGCCGGAACCACTGGCCGCCGCGGGCTGGCCCGAGGCGTCGCAGGAGCTGTGGAGCCTGAAACAGGTCAACGCCTGTTACGTGGCCTGGGTGCTGGCGCGCACGGGCGGCAACAAGGCGAAGGCTGCCGAGATCCTCGGGGTGGATCTTTCCACGCTGTACCGCTGGCAGCGCACCTCGCGCATCCAGGTCGAGAGCTGACTACTTGAGCGTGGAATTGGTGACCTGGGCAGGGTTGTTCGACTTGTAGAAGATGCCCGGCAGGCCCTTGGTCTCGAAGCCCTTGCTGGGGTTGTTCTCCAGGTCCGAGTCCTTGATGATCATCGAGCCGCTGCCGTCGTTCGACACATAGAAGATCGCGCCGCCGCCCTCGTTGGCGGTGTTGTTCGTCATCTTCACGCCACACAGGCTCAGCGTATAGGTGTTGCCGTCGTTGTAGATGCCGCCGCCGCTGCCACCGCCAGGAGTGCCCGACTTTGCCGGGTTGGCGCCGTTGCCGATGGCGTTGTTGTCCGAGAACAGGCTGTTGATCACCGTGAACGATACGCCGATACTGCTGAGGCCGCCGCCGTTCGAGCCGGTGTTGCCGTAGCCGCTCTTGCCGCCGAACGTGCTGTTCACGACGTACACGGGCAGCGTGTTGTACTGGCTGAGCACGCGCACCGCGGCGCCGCCCACGTCCGGTCCGGTCGGATCGCACTTGTTGTTGAAGAAGCGGCTGTTGACGATCTTGAAGCGCCCACCGCGCACGAAGATGGCGCCACCCGCGCCCTCGGCATCGGGAGACTTGTCGCCCGCGGCGTTGCCGTCCACGAACGTCAGGTTCTGCACCGTCAAGTGTGGGCTGTCCTGGTTCTGGCAGTGCGAGGAGGTCCACTTCTGCGCCTGGTCGCAGGTGTTCATGTACAGGATGCGGCGCTTGCCCCCGCCGCTCAGCGTCACCTTGCCGCCGCCGTCGATGACAATTTCGGGGCCGGTGTCGTTGACGACCTTGGCCGTCGCGGTGAGCGTGATCTTCACCGGGTTGGGACCGCAGTTGAAGGTGATGATGCCGCCCTTGGCGACCGCGGTCACGAACGCCGCCGAAGTGCAGCTCGCGGGCGTGCCGGTCCCCACGACGTGGTCGGGTTTCGACGTGTCTACGGCCTGGGCCTCTGCCGGCACGCTGCACTTGCCGTCGGGGTTCCCAGCGGGCGGACCGCTGTCCGGATTGGTGTTGGGGTTGCCGCCACTACCGCCGCTGCCCGCGGCGTTGCCGCTGCCGCCGCTGCCGCCGCTGCCCGTGGTGCCGCCGCTGCCGCCGCTGCCCGTGGTGCCGCCGCTGCCGCCGCTGCCCGTTGCACCGCTGCCACCGCTGCTCGTGGTTGCACCGCTGCCGCCGCTGCCCGTGCCGCCGCTGTTGTTGCTGCTGCTGCAGCCCGCCGTGACGCCGGCGGAGAGCACCGCGCACAGGGACAAGACCAGGGTCTGCCTCATAAGATCACCTCCACCCTCATCGTACACCCCTTTGTCTTGTCGCGACGATGCGGGTGAGGACGGGTTGGATCACATGGTGCGCACGGGACCTACAGCGTCACCCGCCGCAAGCGGCCGCATGCCGGGGCGCAGCAAGAGCAGCCACAGCGCGAGCGCCGCGACGGCCGCGCTCGTGACGCCCAGCACCGCGAACATCATGGAAGAGCTGCGGAACAACCACGCCGCGCCCGCCACCACGAGAGTGAGCCGTGCGAGCTCGAGGGGCAGGGCCCAGCGCTTCGACTCGAAGAGTCCGCCCCAGGCGATGACCGACGCCAGGATCAATCCGCTCAACACGGCCAGCACGGACATCGACGCGCTCGCTGCGATCCACAGGAAAACCGTCGTCGCGGCCGTGACGACGACGAAGTTGACAGCCACGTAGGCCGCGAGCCCGCGCGAGATCGGGAGCTGGTACTTCTTCTGCGTATCGCGGCTGGCGTCCGGCACGGTGACCGGGCCGCCGAGATCCGCGGGTCGCCATTCGGGCGGCATGAACCAGACCATGAGCCAGCTGCCCAGGCGCCCGCTCTGCCGCGCCATCGAGACCATCTTCGCCCAGTACTCGAGGTTGGCCCAGAGCGGATTGAAGCTCGCGAGCGGCTTGACGGTGCCGTAGACGGGCTCCTGCTCTTCCTTCTGGAACGTGCCGAACAGGCGATCCCAGATGATGAAGATACCGGCGTAGTTCCTGTCGACGTACTCCGGATTGATGCCGTGATGCACACGATGGTGCGACGGCGTGTTCATCACCCACTCCAGCGGACCGAGCCGCCCCACCGCGCGCGTGTGGATCCAGAACTGGTAGAGCGTGTTCAGCGTGCTCATGCCCACGAACATGACCGGCGAGAAGCCGAGCACGGCCAGCGGCAGGTAGAACAGCGGCGCCATCAGCGTCTCGATCCAGCTCTGCCGGAGCGCGACCGAGAGGTTGTATTCCTCGCTCTGGTGGTGGACGGCGTGCGCCGCCCAGAACACGTTGATGCGATGGCTGGCCCGGTGAAAGACGTAGTAACCGAGATCCACGCCGAACAGCAGCGCTACCCAGGCCCACGCGGAGTGACTCGAGACCGTCCAGAGCCGCGCATGGTCGTAGAGCAGCACGTAGCCGACCAGCCCCGCGCCCTTGAGGAATGGCCCGAGCACCTGCTGGCCGATGCCGCAGGACAGATTCGTGATCGAATCCTGGTAGTTGTAGCCGGGCTCGCCCTGCCGGCGCCGCACCAGAAGCTCCAGCCCGATCATCACGAAGAAGAACGGGACGGCCAGTGCGATGTACTTCTCGTCCATGCTTGCCGCCAGCATAGCATCCGGCCCGGACGCGGCCTCTAGGGGCAGTGGCTGAAGCGCGCGCTTCCCGACAGCGCGTCGCAGTCGAGATCCAGCGAGCCGTCGACGTAGTGGCTGGACGTGCCCGAGCCCCGCGAACGGTGGATGACGACCTTGAAAACCCGGCAGTGCGATCCGTCGAGCACCACGGGCTTGGGCCGCCCCGGCAGCGCCACGCTCACCAGCGGGCCCCGCGCCGGGTCCTGCACCACGCGCACGATGGGGCGCTTGAACTCGCTGCCGGCGAGGTACCAGTTCCAGCGTTGGTCTCGGCGCATGAGCTCTGCGCCCAGATAGCCGGCACCGACGCCGGAGTTGCAGTAGTTGAAGGGCAGCGTGAAGTTGCCGAGCGGCCCGCCATGGGCGCTGAGCTGGCCCTGCACATCGGAGCCCTGGTGGTTCTCCATCATGCTGAGCCCCACGAACAGGGCCGAGAGCACCACCGCGCCCACGACCGTCCACAGGATGGTGCTGCGCGAGACGACTCGCCTCGCTGGCTCCGGTTGGGCTTCCACGGGGTGCCAGCACTACTGCCGCCCGGACAGCGATTGCAACGTCGGGACTGATCGACGCCACGAATATCAATGGGTTGGCGGAGGACGGCGCGCATTGCCTACACTTCCCTACCCTGCTAGGCTTACCGCTTCTGCTGGCAGACGGAGGCGGCACGGGTTTGTGCTCTCTCCGGAGCAGTCAGGGCTCGGAAGGAGAGCAGCACATGATCAGGAAGGCGCTTGTACTTGGGGCTGTGAGCATCAGCCTGGCCTGCATCGCTACGGCGTGCGTGAGCAACAACACCAACGGCGGCAGCGGCGGATCGGGCGGCGGCCTGGCGGGAGCGGCCGGGAGCGGCGGCACGGCCGGGACCGGCACCGGCGGCACGGCCGGCACGGGTACCGGTGGCACGGGCGGCGGCACAGGCGGCACAGGCGCCACTGGCGCCACTGGCGGCAGCGGCGGAGGGGACGCCGGGAAGCAATACACCCTGCCCACCGGATGCCTCGCCGATCCGACCCAGTGGACGGTTGAATGCAACCCGGTCAGCAACGACGGCTGCGACACCTCCGCCGGTCAGGCGTGTGACTTCAGCCAGGGCGGATGGAGCTGCTACGACCCCCCGAACGACAAGAAGCTCGGCGAGGTCTGCGATCCCAACAACAGCGAATTCTGCCAAGGTACGCTCACCTGCGACATGCCGCCGACCGACGGTGGCACGGCGGGCGGCGATGCCGGCACCGGCGACGCGGGCGCCACGGGCATCTGCAAGCACTACTGCTGCTCGGACAGCGACTGCAGCGGCGGCACCTGCACCGCGTTCAACGCGCAGGTCGGCACGATCGGCGTTTGCAACTAGGTTAGCTGCCGATATCAGGATATCCGCGCCCGGTGTTTCGACACCGGGCGCGGCTCTTTTGTGCTTGGCGGATGACACCTTGAGACGCGGCAAAAGCCGACGCACGCTCCGGCCATGACAGCACCGCATCAGCCCTTCGCCGACCGCGACGCGACCTTCGAGGCCTTTGCGCGGCACGTTTCGCGGGGCAAGGTCGAGGCGTTCCGCGAGTACGGGATCGACGTGGTGATGGGTGCGCGCGAGGGCGCGCGCTTCGAGGATGCGTTCTCGGACCGCAGCTTCGTGAACTGCCACTCGAACGGCGGCGTGTTCAACCTCGGGCACCGGAATCCGCGCGTGGTCGACGCCGTGCGGCGCGGACTCGACTCGCTCGACATCGGCAACCACCATCTCGTGTCCGGGTTCCGCGCCCAGCTCGCAGTCCGGCTGGCTGCGACGACCGGCGGACGGCTATCGGGCGCGGTGTTTGCCGTCGCCGGCGGAGAATCGGCCGATCTCTCCATCAAGGTCGCGCGCGGCGTCACCGGCCGGCAGAAGATCATCTCGGCGCGCGGCGGCTACCACGGCCATACCGGCTTCGCGCTGGCAACCGGGGATGCGCAGTACCGCGAGCCGTTCGGCCCGAACCTGCCCGACTTCGTCCAGGTGCCATTCAATGATCTGGACGCGCTCGATGGCGAACTCGACGACACCACCGCGGCGGTGATCCTCGAGCCGATCCCGGCAACGCTCGGCATGCCCCTGCCCTCGCCCGGCTATCTCGCCGGCGTGCAGCGCCTGTGTCGCGAGCGCGGCGCGAAGCTCATCCTCGACGAAGTGCAGACGGGGCTCGGCCGCACCGGGCGTATCTGGTGCTACCAGCACGACGAGCTGGAGCCGGACATGGTGCTCACCGGCAAGGGACTGAGCGGCGGCGTCTACCCCATCGCGGCGACGCTGATGACGCGCGAGCTGCACGAGTTCTTCGACGACCGTCCGTTCATCCACATCTCCACCTTCGGCGGCGCGGAGCTCGGCTGCGTCGCGGCGCTGACGGTGCTCGACATCGTCGAGGAGCGCGGCTTCCTCGACCGCGTCATCGCGACGTTCCGACCGCATCGCCGCCGGGCTCCAGAAGCTGCCCTTCAGCGTGCGCCGCAAGGGCCTGATGATGGGACTGAAGTTCGAAGCGGACGGCGGCGGCATGCTGGCGGCCAAGCTGCTCTTCGACCAGGGCGTGTTCGCCGTCTACGCCAACAACGACCGCTCGGTGTTGCAGTTCCTTCCGCCGCTGACGCTCGGCGACGACGAGACGGACGATCTGGTCGCCCGCGTGCGGCGCGCCTTCGGCTCATGACAGCTCTCGATCTGGAGGCGCTCGAGCGCACCGTCGAACACGCGCTGGACAGCGGCGACGAGCGCGGGCTCGAAGTGCTGGGCTATGGCGAGATCTCCGCCGTGCTGGCGGTGGATACGCCCGGGGGGCGCGTCGCGGCCAAGCGACTTCCGCCATTTCCCGGCGCGTCGATCCTGGCCAGCTACCGGGCCACGCTGGAGGCGTACATCGCCGCGCTCGAGCAGGCCGGCGTGCACGTGGTGCCGACCGCGCTGCACTCCGTCACGCGCCCCGACGGCAGCCTCACGGCCTACGCCGTGCAGCCGATCCTGGATCCGGCGTCGCTCGGCCCCACGAAGCTCGCGCAGGCCGACGAGCAGGAGATGGAGCGACTACTGGCCGGGATCGTGACGCTGGTTCTGGGCACGGTAACGCCGTCGCTCGGGCTCGACGGGCAGCTCAGCAACTGGACATGGGACGGCGAGCGCTGGAGCTACCTGGACGTGACCACGCCGCTCATGCGTGATGCCCGCGGCCGCGAGTTGCTCGATGTCGAGCTGTTCCTGTGCTCGCTGCCCTGGGCGCTCCGGCCGGTGGTGCGACGCTTCATGCTGCGCGAGATCCTCGACAAGTACTACCAGCCGCGGGGCGTGCTGCTGGATCTCGCGGGCAACCTCCACAAAGAGGGACTCGAGCGCGCCATCCCGGCGCTGCTCGGGCAGGCCAACCGCCACGTCTCACCCGGGATCACGCCGGCCGAGGTGAAGGACTACTACGCTTCGGACGCGCGCACCTGGGCGCTGCTGCAGCGACTCCGCCGCGCGGATCGCGTCTGGCAGCGGCGGGTGCGGCGGCGCAGCTACGGCTTCCTCCTGCCCGGGGCCATCGAACGACGCGTGTGACGATCGTCAAGGGCGGCCGCGTCTAGCAGCGGGAGGATGCGGCGTGGACGACGGGTAGCGCGCTACGGCAACGACCGCGCCTACGTCGAAGACTGCGACCGACGCATACGCGAAACGATGCAGCACGCACTGACACGCCTCGCCGAGGAGCGCCGCTCGCGCTAGGTCCTCGGCACGCGGGCCAGAGCGGCCTACTTCATGCCGTCATGGGGAGAGCCAACGCGGCTGTGTGCCGGGCCTTCATCGCCCCGAGCCTACCAGAGCTGCCGGTTGTCGATGACGCGACGGCTCGAAACGGGCGAGACTGTCCGCTGGAGGTCGGAATGAATACTGTCGGGGTGCTCACATCCGGAGGCGACGCGCCGGGAATGAACTCGGCCATCCGCGCGGTGGCGCGCATCGGCGCCGCTCGCGGCGTGCGCGTGCTGGGGGTCGAGCACGGCTACGAGGGGCTCATCGACGGACGCTTCCGCAAGCTGACGTACGGCGAGTCCGGCGCGGCCCTGGAGCTCGACCGCGACGTGGACCTGATGGGCGGTCACGGCGGCACCATGCTCGGCAGCGCGCGCTCGAAGCGTTTCATGACGCCGGAGGGCCGTGCGCGTGCCTTCGAGCAGATGCGCGAGGCGGGCATCGAGGGGATGGTGGTCATCGGCGGGAATGGTTCGCTCACCGGCGCGCACGCCCTGTGCGAGGAGCACGGCGCGCGCATCGTCGGCGTGCCCGCATCCATCGACAACGATATCGGCTGCACCTCCACGGCGATCGGCGTCGATACCGCGCTGAACACCATCGTCGACGCCTGCGACCGCATTTCGGACACGGCGCGCGCACACCGCCGCGCGTTCGTGCTCGAGGTCATGGGGCGCCATTGCGGCTATCTGGCGATGGCCAGCGCCGTGGCGGCCGGGGCGGACGCGGTGCTGTTCCGCGAACAGGGGCGCAGCGAAGACGACATCGTCCAGGCCGTGGTCGAGCACGTGAAGCGGGGATTTTCCTCGGGCAAGAACCGCGTCTTGATCATCAAGTCGGAAGGCGTCGAGATCCCCTGCACGCGGCTCGCGCGGCTCGTGTCCGGGCGCATCGAGAAGGAGCTGCCCGAGGTAGACGTGCGCGCGACGGTGCTCGGCCACGTCGTGCGCGGCGGGCGCCCGTCGTACCAGGACAGGATGGTCGCGGCGCGGCTGGCCTACGCTTCGCTCGAGCTTCTGGGCGCGGGACGGAGCGACGAGATGGTCGCCTGGGGCCCCACTGTCGACGGCGGAACGCAGACCGGCGATCCGATGGTGTGGCACTACCCGCTCGCGCGCGTGCTCGAGGAGACCGCGGCGCTGCTGGACGGCACCAGCGAGCTGACGCGCTGGCGCGTATCGATGCTAGAGAAGCTCGAAGGCGTGCTCGGACTGTAGAGCTAGGGCTTGTCGCCCTTGTGCACCGGGAAGCCCTTGGCCGTCCAGAAGCCGAGGCCTTCGGCGATCACGGTCACCTTCTTGAAGCCCTTCTTCTCCAGCACGCTGGCAAGCTGGCCCGACTCGGCGTGCGGGCAGGAGCAGTAGGCGACCAGCCAGGTGTCCTTCGGGAGCTTGGAGAGGTAGGGGTCCGCGCCGTAGAAGGGAACGCTCACCGCCCCTGCGATGTGCTCGTTGGAGTAGCCGTACGGGGCGCGGGCATCGAGTATCGCCATGCGCGCGCCGCGGTCGAGCTGCTGCTTCACCACCAGCGCGGACGTGGTCGCGGGATACTTCTTGAAACCGACGGGTTCGGGTCCATGGGGGTTGAGTGGGACGGGCCCGAGCGGGATCGGCGGCTGGTGCGGATGCGGCTGCGGCTCGAACCGCACCGAGGAGCGGGCCTGCCAGATGCGCAGCGCCGAGAGCACGTCGTTGACGCCGCCAGGGCCCAGCTTCTTGCCGAACGCCGGCATCTTCGTGCCAGGGCGCCCCTGCTCGATGGCCAGGCGAAGAAAGCCGTTGCTGGCGTCCTTGAGCAGATCCGGACTGCCGATGTGTACGTTGGGCCCGCCCGTACCCTGGGCGCCATGGCAGCTCACGCAGTCGCGCTTGAAGATGCTCTCGCCGTTCGTGACGTTGCCAGTCAGCGGTCTGTCGTCGAGCTGGATGGGCGGCTTGTGGTCCCAGGTGCGGATGTACGCGATCAGTGCGTCGAGATCGTTTCCGGACAGTGGTCCGCGATGCGAGGTCGACCAGCCCGACATCGTGGTCCCCGGGCGGCCGTCGCCAATCGCGTGGCGCAGATAGGCGTCGCCGACGGCTCCAAGGAAAGCGTGTTGCGCGAGGCGCGGGGCCTCGTCGGCCTTGTAGCCCTCGCCGTGCGCGCCGTGGCACACCGAGCACAGACGCCCATAGAGCGCTTGGCCGTGCTGCTCCTGCACGGTCAGCTTCACGGGCTCGTTGTCCGCCTCGTGGTGACAGCCGACGAGCAGAGACGCGCCGATGACGAGCGGAGCAAGCTGACGGAACGAGCGCATATCCTGGAACGCGGCGGGTGGCGCCGACGGTCGGCAAGCCTAGGACGGAGCAGCGCTGGATGCCAATCCGGCGCGGATTGTCCGGCGACAGTCATCCCGGCACTGACACCGCTTGCGGTCGGCGTGATACGCTGGGCGCCCTCGCCAGAGCGCGGGGCGCGCGGCCATGATCTCTTCGCGTTCGACTATCCTCATCGCGGTTGCGTTCGGCGCCGTTGTCGGCGCGCTGGGGGCGCTGATGTCGGTCCGGCCGGCTCCCGAAACGCGGGCCGAGCCGCCGCGACCGATCGCAACCAGCTCCAGCGCTCCCCGCAGCGTGAGCGCCGCGCCGGCTCCGCCTCCCCCCGCGGCGTCCGCGCCGGCGCCGCGTCCGGATCCCGTGGCCGAGGCGCTCGAGCCGCTGCGCACCGACCCGGCCGCGCTGCAGCACGCCGAGCTCGGCTGCGCGCGCGGCAACCCGGACGACTGCCTGCTGGTTGGTGACTGGTATGCGCGGGGCCGCCAGAACGATCACGCGCGACGGTCGCTCATCTACCGGAGGCGGGCCATCGTGCTCTACGCGGAGAAGTGCCACGACCGCTGGCCAGCGGAGTGCCGCGTCCTTTCGAGCCTGTACGAGAAGGGCATCGGTGTGCCACGCAACAACCGCACCGCCGAAGCACTGCTGCAACGATCGCTCGAGCTGTGCAAGGCGCACCCGAGCCGGCCCTGCGTGCGTCAGGGTAGCGAGGTCCCGCCGGATCTCAGATAGCCGCTCGGGCGGCCGCGGGCACGACGTTTGCTTTGGGAACGCGCCGGTCGCCGGGATGACGGCCGTTATGGCAAAGCCAGCCACCAGGCCGATTGTTCAAGCTCAACTACTCGACAGCACACGACATTCACGTGCCACGGCGAAACCCATGGACCGCCCCTTGGCGCCGGCGTAGGTATCGGGCGCCGTCGTGCGTCGGCAGTGAACGTGTCCGCCAATTCATGGACCCCCTGGCGGCACCGGCAGGAGTGATTAGCCTCGGCGGCTCAGGAGGGACTCATGAATCGATTGGGGAAGTACGCAGCGCTGTCGGCGCTGCTCGTGGTCGGATGCAACACCAGTGGAAACGGTTCGAAGACGGCAGCAAGTGCCAGCGCGACTCCGCAGGCGCCCGCCAGCGCAGCCCCGACGGCCAGCGCCGCCGCTGCTCCTGCAAAGCCGCGGCACATGCGGGCGCGCCACGCGGGGATCGTCGGTGAGTTCCTCACCACCGCCAGCACGCTCGACCTCAAGCCCGAGCAGAAGACCAAGCTCGACGACATCGACAAGCAGCTCCTGGGTATGCCGGAAGACGCCAAGAAGGCGTTCGGCGACTTCCACGACGCGATCGTGGCGGGAATCAAGGACGGCAAGATCGACAAGACGAAGCTCGATCCGCTCTACGCCCAGTTCGACAAGGTGACCGAAGAGCACCAGAAGAAGCAGGCTGATGCACTGAACTCACTCTACGCCGCGCTCGAGCCGGCGCAGCGCACCGCGCTGGTCCAGGCGATCCAGAAGCAGCAGGCCGCGCGGGAAGCGCGTCGCGACCAGCACCAGGCGAAGATGGCCGACAAGACCAAGGACAAGGACTGGCAGGCGCAGTGGGCCAAGCGCCGGCTCGATCGCATGACGAAGATGCTCGACCTCGATGCGGACCAGCAGAAGAAGGTCGAACCGCTGCTCACCAAGGAAAAGAAGCCGGCCGGCGCCAAGCAGGATCGCATGGCCGAGAAGAAGAAGCAGATGGATGCGATCCTGGCCGCCTTCCAGAAGGACGGCTTCGACGCGACCAAGTTCGATCTCGGCGGCATGGGCGCCAAGGATCGCCGCGCGCACATGGACCAGCGCGTCCAGTTCCTTAACCAGCTCCTGCCGATCCTCAAGCCGGAGCAGCGCGACAAGTTCGCCGGCATGATGCCGATGATGGGCGGCCCCGGCATGATGGGCGGTCCCGGTATGCACCCCGGCATGCGCGGCCCGGGCATGATGCACGGCCCCGGCATGATGCGCGGCCCCGGCATGCATCACGGAATGCGCGGCCCCGGCATGGGACGCGGGGCGATGGGTCCCGGATACCGCTGGGGCGGCCCGCCGATCCAGCTGCCGTTCGACAACGACGGCGACAACGACAACGGCGATCAGCCGGCGGCGCCCGCCGCGCCCGCAGCGCCCGCAGCACCCGCAGCGAAGTAGTCGAACAAACGCCGAGGCCCCGGCAGAACGCCGGGGCCTCGCGCGCAGCTAGCGTTTCCGCTCGACCAGAGGTTCGACGAGTGGGGCAAGCCCGTTGTGCTTGATCTCGAGCATGGACTCGAGCTGCTCGCCGAGCTTGCCGCGTGGAAATCCGTTCCGGGCGAACCACGCCAGATATGCCTCCGGCAGATCGATGAGCAACCGCCCCTTGTATTTGCCGAACGGCATCCGCGCCCGGGCGAGCTCGAGCAGAAGCTCGGGTGAAGGTTGGAGCGACGCCGGCATCTCCTGGCGGCTAGAGACGTATCGTTGGCGGATGCGCAAGGCAAGTCACGGGCAGTACCGGATGCGCAGGACCTCGCCGCCGCTCGCGCCGTTGCCTGCACCCGTCGTGGCTGCAATCACGCCCGGTGCACCCGCGAGCACGTAGGGCAGCGCCTGGGGGAAGGCGAGCAATTCCTCCGGCGCGCCGCCGGAAAGCGGCGCGCGGGAGATGCCGCGGTCGGCGTCGCTAGAGGAGCTGCGCCCGGTCGACCAGTACAGATAGTCGCCCGATACGAAGACGCTGAACGGGGACGGCGCCTGCGCGACGACGCTCCTTGCTCCAGTCTGCTTGTCGATCCGGTAGACCGCGCCGTCGAGCGTGCTCGCCCAGTAGAGCCACTGACCGTGCTCGGCGAGGCTCCACGTCCCCTCGGTTGTGTCGAACGTTGCGCCGTGCGCGAGCAGTACCGGATCGGCGCCATCGGTCGCCACGCGCCAGAGCGCTGCTTTCGAGGGATCCTGCCCAGCCGTGACGCCCACGTGGACGAACAGCTCCGAGCCGTCGGCGACGACCGCGGTCACGTCGCCGCCGGTGTGCACTACTTCGCCGACCGCACCACCGGCACTCGGCATCCGCTCCACCGCGCCGTTCACACTGAAGAACACGACGCCGTCACGCACGGCTAGCGCCATCGGAGCATCGAGACCCGAGGCCAGCGTCACCGGTGTGCCACCCTGCTTCGGCATCGAGCGGATCGTGCCCGCGTCGTAGTCCGTCCAGTACAGCCCGTCGCCGTCCTCGGCGATCGCGTAAGGCACTGTTTCCTTGTCACTCAGCACCTGCGTGGGGCCGCCGGACAGCGGCGCGCGCACGATCGCGCCCAGGCCGTCGGGCCAGGCCTTACCCCAGGTGGTGAAGTACGCTGCGTCCGCGTCGGCGACCACGGCGCGCGTGGCATCCGGGCTGGTCCAGCGCGTGACACTGGTCCCCGTACAGCCCGCCGTGTGGCCCGTACCCGACGGCCCGGTACCGGCGCCGCCGGCGGAATTGCCGCCTTCGACGACTCCGTTGCAGCCGGAAAGCAGAAGAACGAGGGACAGAATCGAAAAGCCAGGGATAGATCGCATGAAAGCTCCTCCTGCCCCGGTAATGGACGGGTCGCCGCAGCTGGATCGAAAAAAGCGCTGCCTCGCGTTCAACGCAGGCGCGTCCAGTCGAAATCGACGCGCTGCCCTGGCGTAACGGAAACGACCAGCAGCTTGACGACGAGATCTGGAGCGCTGCCGCGGACGATGCGCAACGCATAGACGTGGCCGCGGAAAGGCTGGGCGTGTCCCGTGGCGTCCAAGGAGAGCTGCGACGCGGGCGTGTCGAGCACGGGCGCGGCGTCCGGGTCGTTGAAGTGCCCGGACTCGAGCGCAAGCGCGGCGTAGCCCTGTCCACTGCCGACCGTCTCGGTTACGCCGATCCGACCGGCGACGATCGAGTCCGGGCCCAGATCGACGATAATGCCCTGGTCGCTCCCCTGCACGCCGACCGCGAGCTCGTCCGGGAACAGGGCGCCGTAGTCGATGTGGCTGCCTGAATTGACGATCTGTCCGTTCTGGATGGTGCTGCCGTACTTGCCGCGTACGAAGTCGAACGAGTGGCGCAGGGGATCGGTGGCGACAAGCTCGACCTCCCCGCTGCCCAGGTGTCTGCTGTCGGAGACGATCACGTCGTTGAGGCATGCCGGCAGCCAGGCAAGCGCGAGCAAGGCAACGCTCCACTTGATCACGGCGGCCCCGCGTAGCGCCGGGCGCGTTCCGCCAGCGGCCCGCCCGGGTGGCCGAGGAGGAAGCTCCGGGCGAGCGCCGCCGCGCGGGCGCGATCGCCGGCGCGAGCAAGCGCTTCGATGCGTAGCACGCTCGCTTCCGGACCGAGCGCGCCCTGCGGGAAGCGCGCGGCGTAGTCGTCGAGCGCGCGCAGCGCGCCGCGCGCATCGCCGCCGGACAGCGCACTGCGCGCCCGGTCGAGCGCGGCAACCTCCTCGGCGAGGCGCGTGGATGGCGCGACGGCAGAGGCGCTCGGCGGCGCTGGGACAGCGGCGCGGCGCGGCGCGGTCGGCGCAGGCGCAAGCGCGGAGGCGCCAGCACCGGGCGGCGGCGCCGGCGACGGAGGTGCGACGAAGCGCTGCGGCGCCATCGCGGCTCTGGGTGCCGGCTCGACCGGGCGTTTCGCGAGCTGCTCGATGCCAACCGCACCGCCGGCCATGACCGCTCCCGACACGAGCCCGATCGCGAACGCCTTGATGACGCCTGCCGCTGCCGCGCCGGAGCCGGTCGCTACATGCGCGCCCTGGACCGCCGCATGCGCCGCGCCTGCGGCCACGCCGACCGAACCGACCGAGGCCAGAGCTCCCGACAGCGCCTGGCGCCGAGCAGCCGGCGGCGGGCTTGTCTGCTCTGCCGCCTCCAGCAGCGAGCGCTCGAACCCCGCATCGAGCAGGTCGCGCAGCCGTTCCGGATCGCTCATGGCCTGCCTCCAGTCTGCGCGCGCAGGCGCTTGGCGTGCGAGAAGAATTCGCTCCGGGCGCGCCTGAGCCGCGAGGCCACGGTGCCGCGGGGCACGCCGAGCAGCGCGGCCGTCTCGTCCGTGCTGAGCTCCTCCAGCTCGAACAGCACGAACACCTCGCGCTCGCGTTCGCCCATTGCGTCGAGGATACGGTCGAGCAGAGCGAGCCGCTCGCGCGCATCGACCAGCTCTTCCGGGCCGGGCGCGGGATCGCCGACGTCGCGCTCGGGCGCGCTCCGCTGCTGTCTGCGCGCTTGGGCACGCCGCTCGTCGGACGCGACGCGCAGCGCAGAACCGTACAGGAACGACCGCTCGCTACCCCCGCGCACGTCCTCGAGACGCCGCGCGAACACCACGAACACCTCCTGCGCCGCGTCGTCGACCGCGGACGACGGCACGCCCAGCCGCGCCAAGAGCCGCCAGACGTAGTCGAAGTGCTCCGCGACCGCGGCGCGCACGCGCGCCTCGGCGTCCCCGCCAGCGCGTTCTGGAGCCACTGCCTCCGCCATCGGCACGTACTGTAGCCGCGGACGCCGCGACGACGGTTCGGGGGCGGCGCACTCCACACCCACGTGATGGAAGCGAGCGCCCGTCAGGATCAGAAAATCGTCACGCCGCCGCCGAGCCCTGCAATTCCAGCGACTTGGGGCACCAAAAAGGCGCGTCGACGGGTCGTCGTCGCGGAATGCTCGACCGAGAAGCGGTTCAGAATCGTCGGCACCTCGACACCACCCCAGAGAGCCAAAAACCAGCGCGGCGACGGCGCCCAGCGCGCGCGGGCCAGCGCGTCCACGGAGAGCCAGAACGCCGAAGCGCTGCCGCCGGCAGACAGCTCACCGGCTTGCACACCGGACAGCGCGCCCAGGCACGGCTCCAGAGCGATCGCGGGAGCTCGCGCCGCGAAGCGCAGCGGACAGATCTCGAGTCCGCCTGCGATGCGGCGGAAACCGGAGAAGGTCTCGTCGGATGCAGTCCCGTGCGCGTAGCCGAGCGACGCGCGTAGGCTCGGCGAAAGTACCTCGGTGCCGCCCAACCTGAGCTCGAACCCGAGGCTCCCGACCGGAGCCAGCTGGGGCGCGACGTCGCCCGCGAAGCCGAGCGAGGCCACGGCGGCTCCGTGCCAACGGCGACCGCGGCGAGCTGGCGGCGCCGGTGGGGCGGCGCGGCGCAGCGGCGCGGGTGGGATCACCGGCGGCGGCGGTGGCGCGGCGGTGCGCGCGCGCGGCGGTGCGGAAGCCGTCGGCGGCGGTGCGGACGTCGCGAACGTCGGCGGGGACGAAGCGCGCTCGCTGGCCAGCGCGACCGTGATCGCCAGCGCCAATGCGTCGATCACCTCGTCGCAGCGAGCGGCCCTGAAGTGCCGCGCGCTAGCCGTGTCGCCGTCCCAGGCCAGCGTGCCGTCGAACATCGCGTCCGTGCGCGTGAGCTCTACGCCGGCATGCGGCGATCCGGATGCCACACGCTCGGCATCCGGCATGCGGGCGTGGACCCGCGACACCAGCTCGGCAGCGGACGGACACTCCGGCGGCCCCGAGTAGTCGAGACTGAAGTGCGCTGGAGCGGCTGCGAGCGCGCCGGCCGCTGCGAGCAGCACGACCACGAGAACTGGAAAGCCGCGCACGAGTCGTGGAGTATCACGGCCGCGGCGCGGCTCCCCGGATTCATCGCGGATCAGCTCGCAGCCGACGCCGCGCTCGGCGTCGACGCGGCCGGCAGCGCGCTGGGCGTCAGTCCCACGGCCTGCGCCATCAAGGCGTCGACCCAGCGCGTGGGCAACCAGCCTGCGACCCACATCATCAAGCGCGAGCTCAGCGGCACCACGTAGCGGGGCCGAGCGCGCCGGGCGCGGATGGCGTGCTCGACGGCTTCCGCGACGCACTCCGGGCCCACTTCCGTTCGCTCGAACGCCTTCTGCAGCTGGGCAGCGCGCTCGTACACGGCGGCGAACGGCGAGCTGTCGCTACGGTAGCGATCAACGTACGCCATGGACGTGCTGGCAAATTCCGAGCGGATCGCGCCCGGCTCGATCAGCGCGACTTGTATGCCGAAGGCGCGGAGCTCGCGGCGGAGTGCGTCCGACAGCGACTCGACGGCGTACTTGGACGCGTTGTATGCGCCGAAAAAGGGCAGCGTGATGCGGCCGCCGATGCTGCTCACGTTGATGACGCGGCCTGTGCGGCGCTCCAGCATCTTCGGGACGAACGCGCGCGTGACCGCCATCAGACCGAAGACGTTGGTGTCGAACTGACGGCGCAGATCCTGGTCGGTGGTCTCCAGCGCGGGCCCGAGCACGCCATAGCCCGCGTTGTTGACGAGTACGTCGACGCCGCGTCCGTCCGTGAGGCGATCGACCTGTTCGAGCGCTCGCGCGATGGAGCCGGCATCGGTGACGTCGAGCTCCAGCGTGTCGAGATGCAGATCCCCGGCTTCCGAGGCCAGCGTCTCGAGCGCGGCGCGGCGGCGGCCACTGGCGATGACGTGAAAACCTCGGCGGGCCAGGTGCAACGCCACGTGCCGGCCGATGCCTGCGGTCGCACCGGTGATGAAAACGGTCTCTCGGGTTGCCTTCATGTTGTATTCCTCCAATTCAAGAATGAATGTTCATTCCGATACTTGCACTGACAAAACCCGGCGCGGAGCCGGGTCGGATGAGCCCCCGCTGATTCAGTCTCCTACGCCCGCACGGCCTCCCACAGGCAGGCTTCGGCGTCGTCCAGGGTAGTAGGCCCCGGCTCGAGCTGGCCGCACCAGATGGCCTTCGAGAGGCCCACGAACGCGCCGTAGACCAGGTGGATCAAGAGCTCCGGAGAGATGGGCTTGATGGCCTGCTGCGCCTGTCCCCGGCGTATGAACTCGACCATCGGCGCCAGCACTTCCTGCTCCAGCTGGCGGCTGGTCTCGTCGAGATAGGCCGCGTGGTGGTGCAGCTCGAGGAACACGCCCGACTGCGGGTGTTTCTCGGCGAAGGCCTGCAGCCGTTTCCACATCACGTGGAACTGCTGGCGGGGCGGTACGTCCACCGGGAAGTCCTGCATGAGCTGGCGCGCCAGCAGAGTCTTTTCGCGCTGGTAGAGGGCGTTGACCAGGGCTTCCTTGCTGTCGAAGTAGCGGTAGAGGGTGCCGGCGCCAACCTGGGCCCGCTCGGCAACCAGGGGCACCGCCGTGCCGTGGAATCCCCGCTCGGCGAACAGCTCCAGGGCTGCGTCGAGGATGGCCTCGCGCTTGGCGCTGGTTTCTCGGGGGTGGGGCCGCGGCGTCATCGGGATGCGGAATGAATATT
The DNA here is from genome assembly GCA_963826085.1 of uncultured delta proteobacterium. Taxonomy (GTDB): domain Bacteria; phylum Myxococcota_A; class Polyangia; order Polyangiales; family Polyangiaceae; genus CAWDXG01. The sequence continues at coordinate 1,492,877 of CAWGVN010000004.1, forward strand.
CACTCCGAGCCCGATGTCAAGGGGCGCCCCGAGAAAAGTCCGCGGGCCGGAACAGCCTGGGCATACCCTGCTTCCATGTCGCGTAGCTTCCGGAATCTTGGCCTGGTCCTGTGGTGCTCGCTGTGTATCGCCGCCTGGGTTGGGGCCTGCAGCAGCGGCGGCGGCACCGCGTCCAACGACAACCATCACCACGACTCCGGCGTGAACCCGGACGGTTCCGCGGGCGATGGCGGGCTGCTGCTCCCCCCCGGCGACGCCGCGCAGGGCTTCGACGTACAGCCGAGCGGGCTCACGACGATCACCGTCCCCCTCGGCAAGACCACGCCCACCGTTACCTTCAAAGCCACCTCGAACGGGCAACCTGTCAACGTGGGATGGACCGTGGACCGCGGCGAGATTGGCACCATCCCCGCCGGCCCCTCGAGCACCGCAGTGTTCACGCCGACAGGCCAGGTCGGCGGACTCGTGGCGGTCAGCGCCGGGTTGAACGGCAAGACCCTGACGCGCCAGGTCTTCGTCAAGCTCACGGGGCAACAGAACGGCGCCGACTCGAGCAACCCCGCGGAACAGGCGCAGGTCCCGACCAATGTGGGAGATCTGAAGACCGGCGGCGGAGTGGGCGGGGTCGGCGGCGAGGGGCTTGGAGGCGCAGTCACCGACACGGCTACGCTCACCGCGCTGCAGTCGCCGTCGGGCGACGGCTCGGCCCAGGGCCTGACGCTACTCTACCCGTACGACAAGACGGTCTGGCCGCGCGGCATGCTGGCACCGCTTCTCATGTGGAAGTGGTCGGTCGGTGACGCGGACGCGATCCGCATCGATCTGTCGACGACCAGCGGCTCGTTCTCCTGGAGCGGGACGTTCGGTAGACCGCCGATCCTGTCGCAGACCGGCGGGAAGTTCATCCGCCATCCGATACCACAGGACGTGTGGGCGATGGCGACCGACAGCGCAGGTGGCAAGGCACCAAACGTAGGCGCGGATCAGCTCACGCTGAAGCTCACCGTGGCGCAGGGTGGCCAGGCGTACGGCCCGATGACCGAGACGTGGACGGTGGCTCCAGCGCGGCTGACGGGCACGGTCTACTACAACTCGTACGGCACCCAGCTGGTGAAGAACTGGGTGAATCCGGATGGCGCGGGCCATCCCGTCGGCGCGGCGATCCTCGGTATCCGCTCGGGCGACACCGGACCTCATCTGGTGGTCGGTCAGAACAGCCCGCTCAACGCGCAGGGGATCCCGACCGACGACAGCGGATGCCGCGTGTGCCACGTCGTCGCGTCGCGCGGTCGCTGGCTACTCACGCAATCCGAGCAGGGCACACCCGGCGACGGTCGCAGCTTCCTCTACGATCTCCAGGCGGCGAACGTGCCGGGCTCCGGCGTGCAGCTGCCCCAGGAGGGCGTGTTCGGCTGGGCCGCCATGGTCGGCGACGGCTCCTACGCGCTCACCAACTCGATCGACCCGTCCTCGACCAATCCCGCGATCACGAACGGCAAGGCGGGCACATCGACCAGCTCGTTCTGGCAGTTCGGCGCGTCGCCGCAGGCCGCCACGCTGTCTGGTCTGCCGGCAGGCGTCGCTGCGGGCTACCCGTCGTTCTCTCCGGACGACAAGTTGATCGCCTACGTCGATGCGACCGGGAGCACCCAGGACGTGAAGGGCCCGATCATGGTCGGGAACTACGACGCCAACACCCACGCCTTCTCCAACGTGCAGGCGCTCGTGACCCCGACTGCCGGACAACGCGTCGGGTACCCGGTCTTTTTGCCCGACAACAGCGGCGTCGTGTTCGAGAAGGAGCTCCGCTCCAGCCAGTCGGACAGCGTGATGGTGACGCGCAACGGTGCGCGCAGCGAGCTGTGGTGGGTGAACCTCACCGGCGCGGCGCAACCTACGCCGCTCGCCCTGTTGAACGGCAAGAACGGAGCCACTACCTATCTTCCGGTTGGCCCGAACAACCACGGCATCGCCGGTGCGACCGATCCGCAGAGCTCGTACGACGAGAGCGGCTGGGACGACACCACGCTCGACTACGAGCCCACGCTGCTGCCCATCGTTTCGGGCGGCTACGCCTGGGTCGTTTTCACCAGCCGCCGCATGTACGGAAACCAGCTGACCGCCGTGCCCTGGCGGAGCTGGCCGCCGAGCTACGACACCACCGACCTCGCCCAGGCCACCACCAAGAAGCTGTGGGTCGCCGCCATCGACCTGAACGCCCCGCCCGGCAGCGATCCGAGCCACCCGGCGTTCTATCTGCCCGCGCAGGAGATCCTGGCGGGCAACTCGCGCGGCTTCTGGGTGCTCGACCCGTGCCGGGCCGACGGAAAATCATGCCAATCCGGCGACCAGTGCTGCAACGGTTACTGCGAGCCCTCCGGCGACGGCGGCGCGCTCGTCTGCGGCAACGCGCCGCCCAGCAGCTGCTCCAAGCCGCAGGAGAAGTGCACGACCGCCGCCGATTGTTGCGACCCCAAGAACTCCTGCATCAACGGCTTCTGCGCGCAGCAGATCCAGTAGGTTGCACGCGAACCTCTACTTGATGATCACGCGGTCGCCCGGGCCGCGGCCGAACGTCTCCGGGTCGTACATTTCCTCGGCTTTGGGCGGCGGCACCACGAATGTGCCAGGGGTCGTAGCGCGCGCGACGTAGGAGTAGCTGTACACCCCGCCGTAGAGCAGCGACGCGAAGGCCTCGACGCGTTCGTCGCGCATGTTCTGGTGCTCGTACCACGCGCTCGTCCACCACCACGGCACGCCGCCCTGCGCCTTCTTCGGGTCGTGCGGAATGGTGCCGGTCATGGCCAGCGACGGATTCATCGCCTCGAAGCCGGCGGGGATCGGGTCGACCAGCGCGACGTGATAGCGGCGCGCCGGAGCGACCATCTCGAGGCGCACCCGCACCAGTGCACCCAGCTTGACGTGCCACACGCCGTCCTTGTCGCGCGTCACGTCGCCCGGCGAATCCGCACCCTCGTAGGTTCGACTGACCGAAAAGCCGGCCTCGTACGGCGGCGGACGCAGATTCTTCGGCACGTACTGCATGCCGACGCGGTAGTAGAGGCGTCCGGCACCCTGCTTGGCGATGGTGACATTCTGCGTGCCGCGCATCTTCGCGAGCGTGGACAGCGGGATCTCCACCTGCTTGCGATCGACGCTGCGCCCCTTGAACGGGTGCTCCGCCGCCAACCGATCGCCGAGCCACGCGCGCGCCACAAAATCCGGCGTGACCTTCTCGTACTTGTTGAAGTAGCGGTCGAGCCCCAGCAGCACGAACACGTTCTCCTGCGTGTTCAGCCAGTGCCCGCGCTTGCGGTGGGCGAGCAGCCCGGAGGCGATCTTCGGTATCACGTCGTCGTCCGGACGATCGTCGATCATCGCCTCGAGCAGGATGCCGTCGGTCTTGCGGCTGGAATCGAGGGTGACGTGGGCCTCGTCGCTGACCGACGTGACGAAATGCGCCTTGCCCGCGGTCTCCGCGATGCGATTGTCGAGGTAGCGACGGATCGCGTCGCGCTGGCGGGTCGCCTGCGGATCCTTGCTGAACGTCGGCAGCAGAAAGCCGAGCGCGTCCATCGACAGACCATCGGGACTGCCCGCTTCGCGGTACAGCTCCCGCGCCTCGCCCTCCACCTTGTCGCCGGCCCGACCGCGCACGAACAGCGAGTACGCCCGCACCGTGCGCCGCGCGCTCTCCGGGTACCACGGCGGGAACTCGTTTTTGATGTTGCGGAGATAGCGCAGTCCGCCGCCGAGCAACTGCGACGGCACTTTGAAGCCCTTCTCCTTGGCGCGCACCAGTGCGTGGGTGACGTGCACGCTGACGAAGGGATCGGGCGTGCGATCCTTGCGCCACCAGTCCCAGCCGCCGCTCCAGTGCTGGCGCTGGGCGAGCTTCTTCTCGTCCTGGGCGATGCTCGCGATCAGCACGCGCTTGGGCGGCAGTCCCGGCGCCGAGAACGCGCCCAGCACGTCCTTGAGCGCGGCAATGGCCAGGATGCGCGAGGCGATCTGCTCGTTGCAGTCGAACGGATAGTGCACCAGGTACAGCACCGCGTCGCTCAAGCCGGCGAGCGCGGTGGACGAGGTGGTGATGGAAAGATCGCCGACCTCGGTGTACACGCCGCGCGGCATCGTCACCGGCTGGGCAACGGCGCCCTGGTCGATCTGCCCGTAGGTCGCGAACGCTTCGGTGGTAGCCGGCGTCCAGACGGGCAGCTCGATCTCGCTGGCGTCGTTGCCAGCGCGCGACACCGCGCCGATCTGGAAGCGCGCCGTGCCGGGCTCGCCGGCGGCGGTAGGGAAGCGCACCTCCACGCGATCGTTGGCCGGCACCTGCACGCGCACTGCGCGAGGGCCCGTCACCTGCGCGTTGTCCGCCCGGACCGCGACGTCGGCAGTCAGCGCGTGCGTAGTCTGGTTCTGGAGCACAACGGGCAGCTCGAAGCGATCGCCGAAGTTGAGGAACCGGGGCGCCGAAGGCCGCACCATCAGCGGCAGCCGCGCCGTCACGTCGCTCTCGCCCTTGCCGAAGCGCCTGTCACCGGCGCTGGCTACCGCCACCACGCGGTAGCGCGTCAGGTTGTCCGGCAGCTTCACGACCGTGCTCGCGTGACCGCGCGCATCGGTGGTCAAGCGCGGAACGAACGCCGCCAGCGCGTTGAAGTTCGTGCGCATCGTCAGCGGCGTCGTGTCCTCGCCCTTCTTGCGGGAGGCCTTCTCGTGCGGCTGGTTCCTCGCGACGCTCTGGTCCGGGGCTGGCGCCGACGACGCGCTCGGCGCGGGCGCGGCCATCGGCTTCATTTCGGCCTGGGCGGCGTAGGCTCGGCTCTCGCCCTTCGCGCCGTGGCCGAAGCCGTAGGCGGCACCGTCCATGGTCGCCTTCATCGGCCCCTTGCGCTTCGCCTGGAGCTGGAAGCGCGCGGTGTCCGGCCGCATCAGCGCGATGCTGAGGCGCGTCTCGAAATCCTGCACGCCGCCGCCGCGCGATGGATAGAACACGGCCAGCGGATCGGGGAAGTCGTAGCCGGCAAGCGCGAGCACCGACTCGTCCACGGCGACCAGCGCAACGGCAGCGCCAGGCACAGGTTGCCCCGCTGCGTCGCGCACCACGACCCCGATGCGCGTCGAGCCGCCGGGCGAGAGCGCCTTGTGCGCCGGGGTGACCACAATGTCGAGCGAACGGTCCTTCGGGGGCACACTGAGCGTGGTCTCTCCGGACGCGGCCGCAGGACGCTTCGGTAGCGAAGGATCCGGTTCGCCATTTTCGCCCTTCCGAACGCGCTCGCCGAGCAGGTCGACCTGCGCCACCACGTCGGGGATCCACGCCGGATCGAGCTTGACCTTCAAGGTATCCGTCTTCTTGTCCAGATGGAAGCGCTGGAGCTTGACCAGACCACCGCGCCGCAGCGTGAGCACGCCCTCGGCCGGTGCGAACGGCGCCGCCACCAGCAGCTCCGCCGTGGCGCCCTCGGCGTATTGCTTCTTGTCGGGCACGATCTCGACGCGATCGCGCTGCACGTTCGGGTTTTCCGGTGGGTCCGCACCCAGCACCCACAGCTCGATCTGGGTCTGGCTGGGACGCCCGTGCTGGTCCTTGACGATCGCGGTGATCCGGTGGAGGCCGCCGCCGTGGGTCGGCAGGCTGCAGCGCACGGCGCGATCGGCGCTGGTGACGTCGCAGTGCTCGGTGTCCTTTTCCCGCTCGATGGCTTTCCGCCCGCGATACGTCGTCTCGATACGCGACATCGTGACGGCGACCGGGCGGCCCGTGACGACCTTGCCGTCGATGTCCGTCACGATCACGTCGAGCTGCGCGTTCTGTCCGGCGTGAAGCAGCTGGCTCTGCGAGCGCAGCCCGACCGTGACGCCGGCGGGGTGGACCAGCAGGCTGGTGCGCGCCGCCCAGGTCTGGCGATTCACGTCCGTCACGTTCGCGGCCAGGTCGATCTCCCGCGGATAGGCAGGGTCGAGCGCGTCGAAGTCGATGCGCAGCCGGTGGCGGCCGTTCGCGTCGGTCTTCGACTTCCAGGTCGCGGTGGCGCGTCGGGCCTCGTCGTCGCTGCCGCCCCACCACCACCAATGCTGGGGCTTGCCGAAGTGGTAGCCCTCGTGGTTCGGCGGCGAGAACTGGGCGTCCTGTGCCGTGACGTTCCACACGGCCTCGGCGCCCGCCAGACCGCCACCCGCGAAGTACGTGGCCGCGACCGTGACCAGCGCGTGCCTGCCGACAAAGTGCGGGCCCTGGCTGGCCTGCGCGCTCACCTCGAATTCCGGCCGCCGGAACTCCTGGATCATGAAATCGTGGGAGTCACTGCTTCCGTCGGGGCCCGCGAACTGGATGTAGCCGCGGCCGAGGTTCGCGTTGTCCGGCAGCTTGAACGACAAGGTGAATGCGTCGCTGTCGTCGAGCGAGGCACTGCCCTTGGCGATCTCCGCGCCACGCGGATCGCGCACGGAGTAGCGGACCGGACCGTGCGCGCGGATCCGCGCGAGGTCTCCGTCGGGGCCGCCGGTGATGCGGCGCACCCAGCCCTTCACGTGAACGGTCTCTCCCGGCTTGTACAGGTGGCGGTCGTCGAACACGAACCAGCGCGTGTAGTCGCTGTCGGAGTGGGCCTCGAACGTGCCGGCGTCGTGCATGCCAAACAGGCACACGCGATCGCCGTCGTGCGTGGCGATCAGCGAGTCGCCGTGCGCGCCGAGCACGAGCCGCGCGATGCCGTCCTGCCCTGTCCTCACGCTGCTAGCGCCTGGGATCGACACGCTCGCGCCGGCAACGGCCTTGCCCGTCTGTAGATCCGTGACCCAGGCGTCGACCTTGCCCGCGTCCCTGAAAGCCGTCAGTCCGAGCTTCGTCACCTGCACCCAGGCGCGCACCCACTGGCGCTCGCGGTACTCCCAGCGATTGCGTGGCTTGGGTTGGTTCGGCGGCTCGACGATGGCGATCACCTGGCCCAAGCCGTTCTTCAGCGCCGGCCCAAGCGCGATCCGCGTCTGCACCAGCGTGTCACGTTCGCCTTTCGGGTGGACGTAGCGCGTCGCGACCAGCCGCCCCGGGGGCGAGGTGAGCCGGCCGTCGTAGTCCCACGCCTGCCGGAACTTGACGTAGGCGTCCCAGTCGTTGGGCTGCACGGCGTACAGCCGCACCTTCAGCGTCTTTTCGTTGACGCTGTACACGTCGAGCCTCGCGTCTGCCGCGGGATCGAGCACGAGCATGTCGCTCTGCTCGGGGAAGAGCATCGGCTCCGCTTCACCCACGTCGATCTTGCCCTTCGCGGGCTGCTCCAACGTCTGGCCAAAGACGTCGCGAATCTCGGGCGAGAGCGAAATCTCGTAGTGCGTGCGTCCCTTGCTCTGTCCGCGCACGGTCAGGTAGTTGCCGCTTACGTCCACGTGCAGGCCCGCGATCGGCGGGTCGACCGTCACCAGCTTCGTGCTGAAGCTGTCCGCGTCGATCTCGTTCGACAGGCGGAGCGACCAGGGTGTCAGCGGCGGACAGCCGCCGGACCAGCCGCAACGCGTGGTCTCGAGCTTCAGCGGACCGTGGACGCGGAACGTGTCCTGCTGGGCGAGCTCCGTGAGCAGCGGCCCCTCGGCGCTGGGCGCGCCCTTGTCGAGCACCAGCGCCACCGTCGAGCCCTTCGGCAGATCCCCGGTCGGCTTGATCGCGATCCAGCGGTGCGGCTGCGCTTGCGCCACCAGCGGCCGCACGTTGTCGTCCTTCGCGATCTCGTCCTCGCTCGCCGCCCGGAACGGGTGGTTCTCGCCGCCGGCGCTGAGCGCGATATGGGAGAGCAGCTGGCTTTCGTCTATGCGCTGGTTGAACTCGGCGAAGACAACTGGGCGGAGCTCCACCGGCAGACCATAGGTTTCGGGGTAGGCGTCCTTGATCGCGAGCGTCGGCGTCGTGAAGGACCACTCGGCGGCCTTTGCCAGCGTGTGCCCTGACGCCGCGCGCGTGCCGGCGGGAACCGTCACGGTGTAGCGGGTGGAGGCGGGGAAGCGCTCCTCCTTCGGTTCGAAGAACAGGGTCTGTGTGCCGACCCAGCGCCACTTGCCCGGAGGCTGGGGCGACAGTTGCACCGGCACGTCGTTCTTCGCGAGCTCGCCGTGGCTCGTCACCGCGACCATGGGCTCCGAGAACGTGATGGACAGGTTCGGCGCCACCGGCACGGCGCCTTCGGGGGCGTAGCGGATCACCGACAGCGCGCGTGCGCTGGTGGCCGCCGGCGGCGGACCGGCGCTGACGGCCGGCGGGAAGGAGGTCTTCAGCGTTTCGCCAGGTCGCGGCGGAGGGATCGACTTGGCCCGGAGCGCTACGGTCTTCCGCTCGGCGGACTTCTTGAACGGCGGCAGGCGCGCGATCACTCGCGCTGCGTCCTGGGCGTCGAGCGGAGTCGCGCGAGCCAGACGCGCGGTGGATGCGGGTTCGGGATCGGCGTTGCTGAGCCGGAAGCCGAGCCCCGATTTCGACTTGTGCCACACGACTTTTTCGGCCTTCGCGGACACGGGCGCCGCCGCCTTCGGCGGCGGCTTCGGCGGCCGCGCGCCCGGACAGCCCGCGACCAGCACAGCCAGCGCCAGCACCCACCATCTCGCAGCGTGCATCGATTCCTCCTCGCGCGGACCCGACCCTACCACTGCCCGGGACACGGCCGAGTGATGGACGTCCGGGGAGCCGGAAGGATTTGCCAGCGATGCCGGTTTCCGACAGATCGCCGCTCCCGGGCGCGTAGCGCTTTCTGGATGACGGAGATCACCCAGGCGTCAGGGGAGCGACCAGCCGCCCGGATCGAGCTTGAAGCTGCCGCGCACGTCGACGTTCCATTTGAACGGTCGCCACGTGGCGGATGCCTTCGGCGGGACGCGCCACGCGCCCGCAACCCAGGTCCAGTGTCCGTTCCACTGCCAGTAGCCGGGGGTCCACTGCGCGCCGGGCGCGGGCGGCGGCCTCTGTCGCGCGGGCTCGGGCCTGGGCGGTGGCGGCGCGCTCGGCGCCGTGGTGGTCCTGCCCTGCTTGCGATCCTCGTCACTCACGCGCCAGAACCCCGCCGACCAGAACGACCACGATCCGTGCACGTAGACCCAGTGTCCAGAGACCCAGACGGCGTTGTCGCTCGGCTTGGGCGGCGGCGCCTCGGCGATGGGAGGCGGAGGGGGTGTGTTGGTCACCTCGCCCGAGGAAGCAGCGTCGTCACGCGACTTCTTGACGTCGGCGCACGCGGGATCGGCAAGCGTCGTCTCGTTGGTCTGGCACGCCAGCACCCGTACGTCCGCGCACTCCGGCGCGCCCAGCTTGGAGACGCACTCGGCGATGTGCGGGCCCTTGTCGGTCGGGTGGTGGAAGGCCCAGCGCTTCGCTTCGATGTGCTTGCGGTACGTCGCTGGATCCTTCGGGATGATCTCGTAGGTGTGGATCTCCAGCGTAACGCCGCCCCAGTCGATGGCGCCCATGCCCCAGAAATCGACGCGCAGGTGCGTGCCCGCCGCGACGGGGGGCACATCCAGTGACACGTTGCCCGAAGCGTCGTGCTGGATGTCGAAGCGGAAGATTTCCCGCGGCGGCCTCGGATCGATGTGAAGCGAGCCATCCACCGTGATGGAGATGCCCGGCGCGCGCGGCGCGTGGGCTGTGGCGCCGCCGGATGGCGCCGCGGCCCCGCCAGCCGTCGCAGTGCCGACGGGCGCGGCCCCCGCGGGCGCCGCCGTAGCGCGGCACCGGTGGTCGTCGCCAACGTCGCTTGCGCGCATGACCGGACGCTGCTCCGAGGAGAAGAACGTGCTCGACTCCTGCGTGCCGACGGTGACGCGCGCCTGCCCGGCGATCCAGTGATCGGTATGCGCATCTACGACCACCGCTTCGCCCCAGCGGTATCCGGGGAGCGTGGTCTCGTACGTGATCGACTGTGCACAGGTCGCATTCGGGTGCGCGAAGACGTCGCTCTGCTGCATCCAGACGTAGTCGTCGAACACCGCCGCCGGCGCAGTTGCTGCCGGCGCTCGCGGGGGCGGCGCCTTCGCGCTGCAGCCCGTGCCGACCGCCAGGGCCACGCCCAGCCAGAACCGCTGCATGGCGCAAACCTATCATGAAGCCAGCCATGCCCCGCAGGCGACCTGTCACACTCCGGCGACCGTCGCCGATGAACGGACATGCGAACTTCGAGCGCAGCCGTTTCGGCTCTCGTCACGTGTGCGGTGCTGCTGGCCGCGTCGCCCGCGCTGGGAGCGCCATGGAGCGCCGCGGTGCCCGGCGTTGTGCGCGACGTGCAGGCGGGGCGACCTCTGGTCGTGCGCGTCGTGGTGGCGCTCTGCTCCAATGCCCAGATCGATTGCGGCAGCGCGGCGGCGGGCTCGCCAGGCAACCTCCGCACCAATCTCTACTGGGGCGCGATCTTCGGCGCCCGGCGCTTCCTCGAGCGCAAACGGAGCGGCTGGGAGCGCGTGGAAGTGCAGCCGGGACGCGGCGCTGTGCTCGAGCGCGTGATCTTCCGCCGTTGGGTGGACGGCACCCGCTGGGGTCTCGCCGAAAAGAGCCGCGTGGAGGAACTGGCGGTGCTGGACGCCGTGCACGGCGCGCACATCGACGAGGCTGTGCGGGGGTTCTGGCAGACCGCAACGCGCGGCGCGCAGGTGGAGTTCTCCGACAGCGGGCAACAACGCAGCGTGCGTGTACACGTCGTCGGCTACGACGGCCACAACCGTCTGATGGACGGCACACGCCTGCCGGGCACCGCCGCCCGATCGCCCCGCGCCATCCCGTCGTTCGTGCTCGCCTGCTACTCGGCGAGCTGGTTCTCCCCGTCGCTGCGGGCCGCAGGGTCGGAGCCTCTCGTCATGACCCGCGCGCTGATGGCGCCCGAAGGCTATGTTCTCGACGCCGTGCTGCGCGGTCTCGGCGACAACGAGAGCGAGAAAGCCATCCGCCGGCGCGCCGTCCGCGCCTACGCCGCCTGGCAGCGTCTGAGCTTCGGACAAGCGAGCCGGATCTTCGCGCCGCGGTGATGGCAACGCGGCCCGACGCGGGCAGGGTTGTGAGGCCGAGCAGCTATCGGCGGTTGACTACTTGTCGAGCCGCCACAGCCCCGCGTCGTCGGTCCAGAAGAGCGCCTTGTCGGTCACGACGATCTGGCCGGTTTCGCCGATGCCGTCCGCAATCGCCTGCGGCTTTCCGCCGCTTTTCGGGATCCGGAGCACGGCCGGACCGCCGTAGCCATCCTGGGTGAAGTAGATGTCGGTGGCGTCCAGCGTCACGTAGCGCTCCGGCCCGGGCGGCGACAGCGTCTGGGGCGTCCCTCCCGTCTTCGCGATGCGCATCAGGGGACCCTGGTAGTTGGTGAAGTACACCCACTGCTGGTCCACCGCGACGCACCAGCCGAAGGGCGCCTGATCCGTCAGCGGCTCGGCGACTCCGCCGTTCTTCGCGACTCGCCCGACCTCGGTGTAGTTGGCGTAATAGACGTAGGCGTCGTCCACTGCGAGGCACGCGTAGCCGCTGACCTGGTCGGCAAGCTTCTTCACGGGTCCGCCCCCGATCGGAAACGACGATGCCTCCCCATTCGAGGTCGAGAAATACACCGAGGTCGCGTCGTGCACGATAGGCCGAGGGCCGTCGAGCTGGCTGGCGATCAGCTTGATCGACGTGCCGTTCCTCGGCACCTGCGCGACTTCGCCGTTGCCCGCTTGCTCGCCTTGGTTGATCCAGTAGAGCCAATGGGGCGTGACGGCGATGCCGAGCGGAATGCCCTGCCCCAGCGCTATCGTGGTAACCGGTCCGCCGCACACCGGAACCTTGCGGACCGCGTTCTGCATGTCCGTGAAGTAGACGTACTGGTCGTCGACCGCCACGCCAGCCGCATGTGCGCCTTCAAACGTCAGATCGAAGGGCTTGTTGCCGGTGGGACACGCTGATCCACTGGTAGCGCTCTGGGCGTCGCCCCCGGCGTCGCTCCCGGCGTCGGGCACGTGGATAGCGGGCGCCGGTCCGCCGAGGGTCTGACCGCCGCAAGCGGCAACCGCGAGACACGCAACGCCGGCGTAGAAGCTCGTCCAGAAGCGATAGCTGCGCACGCTGCCCCTCACTAGAGAGTAGCACGATCAGAAGCTCATGCCTGCTGCCAGGCACAACAGCGGCTGCGCTAGCGCGATGATCAGGAAGACGAACGCGGCGGGGTAGCCCGCGTCGCCGATGTCCATCGCGCCATAGCTGGTGCTGCTGCTGCCGCTGCTGATGGTAGCGGCGGCGAACTTGCCGCGGAACAGGATGACGGTGCGCGCCAGGGCGAAGAACGCCCCGAGAAAGGGAAACAGAAGGGAAAAGGGCAACCAGAACCAGGTCACGAAGATCATGTAGTCGAAGCCCTGCTGGCAGCGCAGCTGGATCACGCGCGAGCCGAGGAACACGGCGATCAACATGACGACCGCCGTGACGACAGCGAGCAGGACGACGCCAGGCGTCCACAGCGGGCCGGCCGCGTACCCTTGCGGCGCAAGCCCGGGCATCCAGACCCACCCAACCAGCGCCGCCGCGCACGCTGCGAACATCAATGCGACACGCCAGGCCACGCGCCGCGCAGCCTGGACCTGCCGCTCGTGCTGCTCGGCGGCTTCCGCATCGAGACGCGCCTGCTCGAGGAGCTGTGCCTGCTCCCGGCGCGCCTTCTCCGCTTCCTCGGCACGGCGGCGGTCCTTCTGCGTCGGTCCTTCGAAGCGCACGTAGAACGGCGTGACCACCTTCACCGGATGCAACCGCCGCCAGACCTGGTCCGGCAGGTAGACATCGACGCCGCAGAACCTGCAGGGCGTGATGCGGGGATGGTCGGCCGTGAACTCCAGACCGGCGCCGCACGACGGACAGGCCAACGCGACGGGCCGCGGCGCTGCGGCGGGCGAGAGCGGCACCGGGCTGGAAGCCGCAAGGCGGGGGTCGGGATCCACCAGGTAGAGCTGCCGCGCGTTGGGCGCTACCTGGCCGAGCCACGGCGGCGCCGGCTCCGTGCTCGCCGGATCGCCGCACTGCGTGCACGCGATGTTCCGCGACGTGCCCACCTGCCACATCGCGACCTGGAACGGCGCGCTGCACTTCTCGCAGCGCGGCATCTCGCGCTTGATGTCGTAGACCACCTTCCGCCCGTCGAGGAGCGCGTTGACGGTGCGCCCCTGACCCTCGCCGAGCGTTTCGTACTGTTCGTCCAGGTCGACGAGCAGCATTCCCCATATCTTCGGCGACACGGCCACCGTGCCCATGCACTGCGCACAGGTCACCTCGCGCGCGGGCGCGTTCAGCGGCAGCGGCGCACCGCAGTGATTGCACTCGGTCCGCGCGGAAATACTTCCGTAGCGGGGGCTCGACATGACTTGCAGGCTTACCGATCGCCGGCTCGAGCATACAGCGTGCAGGGAAGATCCTCACGCCCTCAGCCGTAGAGTCCTTTGCCCGGAGATTCGTCTGGGACAAGGACGCACGAGTGCTCCAGGCGGAGTCATCGAGTCTCGCGCGAAAAGCGCCGAAACACGCTTGACTTGGACGCTTGGCTTCACGGAATATCGAAAGATTGGGAGGTCTGAATGAAACTCGAGCGGACGACATTTCTTCTTCTTGTAGGATCCATTGCCGCAACAGGCTGCGTGGTGAACAACACCACGAGCAATAACGACGGCGGCGCGGGCACGGGTGGCACTGCGGGCAGCGGTACGGGCGGCGCGGCAGGCACGGGCGGCGCGGCAGGCACGGGCGGCGCGGCAGGCACGGGCGGCGCGGCAGGCACGGGCGGCGCGGCAGGCACGGGCGGCGCGGCAGGCACGGGCGGCGCGGCAGGCACGGGCGGCGCGGCGGGCACCGGCGGCACCGGAGGCTGCGACGACAGCGTCGGAACCCCGGGAGACTGCGGTCCGCTCGCCAACACCACCTGTTGGTCCTGGGCCTCCGGTTTCTGCGGATCGGCCAAGACCAATCTGAAACCGAAGGTCGCCGAAGCGGCCGTCAGCTGCATGCTCGGGCTTCCGGACACCACCTGCAGCGGAACGAATCCGTACGACTGCGTGAAGACCGCCCTCGCGGCTGCGTGTGCGGACAGCAGCGCGGATGCCGATTGCACGAAGTACGTGTCCGACTGCGCCTCGTCGGCTTCGATGACCGCGCAGGAGTGCCATGCCATGCTGGACGGCCTCTCGGCCGCCGGGCGTTCGGCGATCGCCACGACGATGGGCAACGACTGCTATGGCGGATTCGGACTCTATTCCGCCATCGAGTCGATGTGAGTCGTGATCGTGTCGCCCGGGCGCGTCACGCGACCTGACTGGCAACACGAGATCACCAGCGTCGGCGTCACCGGCACCAACGGCAAGACGACGACCACGACGTGGATCGCCGAGGCGCTGCGCGCTCTCGGCGGTCCCGTCGCCCGCGTCACCACGCTCGGCTTCTTCCTGGACGACGAGCGGATCGAGCTGTCCCTCGACTGGACAGGCTTCGTCGCGGGCTTCGCGATGCTGCGCGAGCGTGGCGGGCATCACGCGGCCATCGAATACACGAGCCACACGCTGGCGCGCGGCATGGCCAGCGCCTGGCCCGCACGGATTGCCGTTTTCACCAACTTCACGCGCGACCACCTCGATCACCACGGAACGCCGGAGCACTACCTCGCCAGCAAGGCGCAGCTCCTTGCCGCGCTTCCGCCGGGCGGCGTGGCCGTACTGAACGCGGCGGACCCGGCCAGCGCGCTGCTGAGGGAAGTCATCCCCGAGGACGCGACCGTGCAGAGCTATGCCGCGCCGTCGCGCGGCTCGCCGGTGATGGAGCCGGATCTGCTCGCGACGCGCGTCGACGTCGGCTGGGGCGGCACGCACATCGTCACGGCGAACGGGCTCGAGCTATCGGTGCGCGGCGTGGGCGAGCACTTTGCCGAGAACGCGCTCGCCGCGTACCTGGCAAGCCGCGCAGCGGGCGTGCCGGAGCAGGCCGTCGTGAAGGCGCTTGCGGGAGCCGCCGTCCCGGCGGGGCGCTTCGAGGTCGTCGCGCGCGAGCCTGGCGTCGTGATCGACTACGCGCACACTCCGGACGCGCTGGCCCGGACGCTCGCCACGGCACGACAATTGGCGCGGGGGCGGGTGATAGTGGTGATCGGCGCCGGCGGCGACCGCGACAAGGAGAAGCGGCCGCTCATGGGCGCCGCTGCACGAGCGGCGGATCGCGTCGTGCTCACTTCGGACAATCCGCGGACGGAAGACCCCGCCGCCATTGCGGCGGATCTCGCGGCAGGGCTCGGCGCGCACGCGGACGCGCGCACCGAGCTCGATCGCGAGCGCGCGATCAGCTCCGCGATCCGCAAGGCGGAGCCCGGCGACGTCGTGTTGCTCGCAGGCAAGGGTCACGAACAGACGCAGACCATCGGCACGACGGCCCACCCGTTCTCCGACCGCGAAGTTGCCGAGCGCGCGCTCGAAGGGCGAGTACGCACGCGTTAGTCAGGGGATCACGGCTCCGCGCGGCGGATTGCTGACGCGCTCTGCACGATAGATTCCCCAGTACTCCGGGATCCGGATTTCCCATACCGACTTCGAGGCGCTCGTCACCTCCGTGAGCACCGACGGGTTGCCCGCATCGGACGAACCGAAACAGATCAGGGTGTTGCCGTTGTCGAGGCGCTGGGCGCTGCCCCAGAAGGGATCGAAAATGTCGGGCTGGTGGCGGAACTGCCAGACGGCATGCGCTTCGCTCTGGCCGGATGGGTCGTAGGTGTACGCGATCTCCAGCGCCCGGCTCCACTCGCGGACGCCCGCACGGCCGTTGTCGAACATCAGGATGTGCCCGTTCGGCAGGATCGTGGTGTCGTGCTGGTGGTAGAAGCGGTCGGCGTCCGCGATCGTGAAGTCCCCCTGGAAACCGTCTTCCACCTCGCCGTGGTAGCCCATCACCCAGATCAGCTTTCCGGTAGCGCGGTCGATCTTGAAGATCGAGTTCTGGTTGCGCGACGACGCGACGAGGGACTTGTTGTCGGGGAACAGCGCGACCGTGTTCATGTGGGCCCAATCGGGCACGTCCTGCGGCGGTGCGTAGTGATCGCAGAGCTTCCACGACCAGACCTCGCTGTCGTCAGCCGGACGGTACTCGGCGATCGCAGAGCCATTGTTGGTGAGGCTGTCGCAGGAGCGCTCGACGAGGTAGTAGAAGTCGCCCGGAGTTTCGGCGGGACGGACTTCATGGTTGCCGTCGGTCGGCCCCTTCCACACCACGTCACCGCTCCAGGTAACGTACGCCAAGGGCACGAAGTCGCCGCCCAGAACAACGCCGTCCTGGTAGGGAACCACGGGCGCGTCCGTGCCGGGCCACGACGTAGGGAACTGGAAGTACCAGCGGAAGCGCCCCTCTTCGTCGACCAGGGCGGCAATGTACGGGACGTGGTTTTCCAGACTGGAAACGTCGAAGAGCGTCCAACCCGGTGCGACGGCTCCGGCAGCTGGAAGTATGGAAAGCTCCACCTGGGGCAGGAAGCCGGGCAACTGGTCGACCTGGATCTTCGTCTGCGCGCTGGCGCTCGCTCCTTCGGCGGACGACTTTGCGGTGAGGGTGCAGGCCACCCCGGCGGCAAGCCCCATCAGAAAGACGTGATGCTTTTCGGTGGCGGTGGAGCTGGAGAGCGTCCAGGGCGTCAATCCGTCGCACGCGACGTCCAGCTCGGTGTCGGCAGCCTGCGACGATGTCCACGACACGTCGAACGCCAGCACGCTTTGCGGCGTCTCGACGGCGACCAGGCCGGAAACGGAGAGCGAGCTGCCGTCCGTCGATCCGGCATCAGCGGGGGCGTGCTTGCCTGCTGCCGGAGCACCCGAGCAGCCGGAGAGCGCCAGCGCCGCGCACAGTACGGCAACGCGCGAGACGAGATAGACGCGGGTCGGCGCAAGCACAGCCCATCAGGAGCCGGCACGGTCGCGACGTCAAGGATCGTCGCTCACTCCACGGGCAGGGACACCGTGAAGACGGTGTTGAACGCTCGATCCCCCGGCGGTGAAACGACGCGGATCTCGCCGCCGTAGCTGGACACGATGCGTTGACATACGGATAGACCCAATCCCATTCCCTTGCTCGCGCGCTTGGTCGTGAAGAACGGCTCGAACACGCGCCGGGATTCGGCTTCCGGCACGCCTACGCCGGTGTCGGCGATCTCGACCAGGACGCGCCCCTGCTCGTCCGTACCGGTGCGGACCCGGATCACGTTGTGTTCCGGATCGCGTTCTGGGAGCGCCTCCGCGGCGTTGAGGAGCAGATTGAGGAATACCTGGCCGAGCCGGGCGCGGCTGGCCAGCACGGCAGGTACCGGGCTGTACTCGCGGACCACGCGCGCCCGCGGCTGTATGGCCCCTTCGGCGAGGTGCAGCGTCGAATCGAGCACGGCCGGCAGCTCGACGCGCTCCACTCGCTCGCCTTCAGGGTGCGAGAAGGTCCGCAGGTCCCCGATGATGGCGCGCACGCGCGTCAAACCTTCACGAGCCGTGGCCACAGCCTCGCGGGCGCGGCCGACATCCGGGCTGTCGCGCTCGAGGGCACGGGCGGCGACTTCCAGACCGGTAACCGCGAAGCTGAGCGGGTTGTTGACCTCGTGCGCCACGCTGGCCGCGACCATACCGAGCGCCGCCATGCGATCCGCAACCAACAGCTGCTCCTGCATGCGCCGCTTCTCGGTCACGTCCTCGCCAACCACGAGCCGGGCCGGGCGTCCGTCGAACTCCACTTCCCGGACCGGCGTGATCTCGACGATGCTGGTCTCCCCATCCTTGCGCAGGATGCGGTACTCGGACGAGTCGGTGATGGTTTCGATCGGTTGGGTCAACTGCTTGGCGAGTCGCGCCGCGTCACCAGGATGGAGCAATGAAAACACCCGCTGGCCCACGATCTCGTCGGGGCGGTCATAGCCGAGTATGGCCGCCACCGCGGGGTTGACCCAGCAGATGACGCCGTCCCGGTGGATGACGACGCCGCTCGGAATCGCCTCGAGCACATGGCGGAAGTCATCGCGCTCCATGGTCGCCAGTCTTTTCCGGATGCCCGGGCGCGGCAAGCCCCGGCGCGACCGCCGGAAAGGGCCCGGGTGACGCAAGTCTGGGCGCGGGTCTGCCGTTCGCGTACGATCCCGAGCCAGGAGGCCCCATGCGCATTCGTTCCTTGGCTCTGGCTTCGCTTATCTTCGCGTGCGCGCTCATACTGACAAGCGCCTGCGGCGGCAGCAGCAGCGGCAACGGCGGAGGCAGCGGCGACTGCACCAGCGTGGCCACCGCCGTCTGCAACAAGATCGAAACTTGCTCGCAGCTTCTCATGAAGCTCTCGTACGGCGACGTGCAGACCTGCGTCACGCGGGTTTCAATGAGCTGTACCGCAGGCACATCCGCACCCGGGGCGTCGGTGAGCTCCTCCCAATTCGCCGCCTGCGCGAATGCGTTTTCCGGGGCGGACTGCAAGACTCTTATCGGAGCCAACTTCTCGCCGGCGGCCTGCACCATCGCCGGTTCGCTGGCAGACGGAAAGCCCTGTGGCTCGTCCGACCAGTGCCAGAGCGCCTACTGCAGTGTGTCGAGCGGCCTCTGCGGGTCCTGCGGCACGCGCGCGGCGGCGGGCAAGGCGTGCGCATCGAGCGCGGAATGCGCCAGTGGCCTCATCTGCAACAGCGGCAGCGTCTGCGCGCAACCCGTGGCGGCCGGCGGCAGCTGCAGCGACGTGCGTGATTGCGCTGCCGGACTGTCGTGTCCGTCCGGCAAGTGCGCACAACCGCTGGCCGCAGGTCAGTCCTGCACCGGGGGAGACTGCGATCAGTCAGCGGGGGTCTTCTGCAACGTACAGACCAATGTGTGCCAGACGATCCAGATCGCGGACGCCGGCCAGCCCTGCGGCATCGTGAATGGCACCTATGTAGGTTGTAGCGCGAGTGGTCACTGTTCTCTGCCACAGGGGCAGACCCAGGGCACGTGTCAGGCGCATGCCGCCGACGGAGCGAAGTGCGACAACATCAACGGCCCGACGTGCCTGGCGCCGGCGGTCTGCATGAACGGCAATTGCGTGGTGTCGGATCCGACCAGCTGCCAGTAGCGAAGCGGCGCGCCAGGTGTGGCCGCCGTGCCCATCCCGAAAGCATCGCGTGCGTCCGGGGGCCATCGATCCTCGCGTCAGTTCGTACACGCGCTCGGCGCGCAGCCGCCGTTGTCGCAACGGCCGCTGTAGCAGCCGATGTTCGACGCGCACTGCTCTCCGAGCCGGTGCAGCGCGACGCACTTGTTCGTCGCCGTGTCGCAGCGCGCGTACGGCTCGCAGCCGTTCAGCCCGCTGAGCGGCGTGACGCACGGCTGGCCGGCCTTGGGCAGCGCGGTGCAGGTACCGGTCTGTCCCAGGTACACCTGCGTCGAGGTGATGTCGCAGTACTCGCCAGCCGGGCACTCGTCCGGATAGGCCAGATGGCACGCGGCGCCGGAAGCAACGGCCGCGCTGCACGAGGCCACGATGCTGCCGCTCGCGTAGCCCGTGATGACGCACGGTTCGGCATTCTTGCACCACGGGCCGTTCTGCGGGTCGCACGTCGCGCCGTCGGCGGCGATCAGGATCTGGCTCGCCGTCTCGCACGTGCCGGGTTGCGACTGCTGGGTGTTCTCTCCGAGGCAGATGCCCGGTGGGCCACAATCCGGGTCCACGCCGCCGCCGCACGCATTGCCGAGCGCCACGGGCTTGACGCACTTGCTCGTGGTCGAATCGCAGTTCAGTCCGCTCTGGCACATCGCATCGCGGGTGCAGTCCTGGCCTGCGCCCAGGAGCTTGGTGCATTTGCCGGGGCAAGCGCTGCTTGCCTGGCAGAACACGCCCGCGCCCTTGCAATCGTTGTCGATGTTGCAGTCGCCGCCGACGTCCACCGTGCCCGTCAGCGCGGCCAGGCACTCCGGGATGCTGCGCTGCAGGAGCTGATCGCACGACTCGTTCGCAAGGGCGTCGAGGCACGCCTGCACCTTGTCGGCGTGGTACTGGACCGTGCCGGCGTTCACCGAGTTTTGTAGCTCGTTGAAGCCGCCGTCCTCGATCGTCTTCTGCGTGAGGGTGACGCAGTCTTCGCCTGGCGTGGAGAAGTTGACCAGCGCGCCGTAGCACTTTGCGTACAGGTCGCAGTACGCCTTGGCGAGCTTGCCGGGCACGTCGCCCAGCGGCACCCCGCCGGACCCCGCGCTGCCGCCGCTGCCGCCGCTAGCACCGGCGCTTCCCCCGCTGGCGCCGCCCGTGCCCCCGCCGGCGCCGCCCGTGCCCCCGCTGGCACCCGCACCGCCACCCGTCCCGCCTGTGCCCTTGATGCCGGCGGTGCTGCTTCCGCCGCACGCACCGAGCCCCACCAATAGACCCAAGCTCGCGATCGCCAGCCTCTGCTTCAACATGACAAGCCTCCACGCGCATCATCCGCCTGTCCGCGCGCGGCGTGAACCCCTTTCCGCGGATTCGCGCGCGCTACGCGGGCGTCGGGCACCATGGTAGGCGTCGAGGGCAACCTGCGGTATCCATGATGGAGCGAGGTGAGCACCATGGCACGGGGCGCGTCGGTCAAGTGGGCGGTGGTGGTGTGTGCGGCAGCGACTGTGTCGCTGCTGCTTGGGTCTTGTTCTTCAGGCCCTCTCGAGGAGCCGACGGCAAAGACCCGGCAGAGCTTTGTTGTCGGCTCCGCATCGGGGTGCAGCGTCGAGCTGACCAAGGTCGACTACGACCAGCCGGGCACGGACACGCACGAGTTCATCGAGCTGCACGTGACCTGGACCGGCACGAAGCCGTCGACCGTCAGCCAGTGCGGCGTGACGAGCATGACGCTCAAGGACGACAGGAACAGTTGCACCGCCTACGTGAACATCGACATGTCGACGGTATCGGTGCCCTCGGACGGCTACGTCCTGATCTGCGATCCCGCGGGGACCGTGGGCCGCTGCGACGTGCCGGTATCGGGGTTCTGGCTCACCGACTACGGCGAGGGCGACCTGTCCTTCTTCCACCCGTCAACCCCACCCACGCACGTGTACTGGCAGAACGGTTACGGCTGTAACGAGCCGAACTCCACCGTCAAGGGACTTGCGAAGGAGGACAACAACGCGCCCAACATGATCAACATCGCGTGCGGCACCGGGTTCACGCTGGCCAACGCCGCGGACGTCACGATCGCCCAGCCCAATCCGTGCCCGCAGCCCGACGGCTCGACGTGCACGAAGGACGCGCTGTGCCAGAGCGGACACTGCACGAACGGCTACTGCTGCGCTTCCGCGTCGTGCCCCGCATGCCAGGCTTGTGACTCGAGCGGCGCGTGCTCGGGCACGCCCTTGAACGGCACGACGTGCGACGACGGCAACCTGTGCACCGGGAACGACACCTGCTCCGGCGGGACCTGCACGGGCAGCGCTTCGGCGGTCAACGGCACCCCCTGCGACGACGGCAGCGCGTGTACTACGAACGACGCCTGCTCCGGCGGAACCTGCACGGGGACCGCGCTCGACTGCGACGACAACAACCCCTGCACCGTCGACGCCTGCAACCCCGCGTCAGGCTGCACGCACACGCCCGGCGGCACGTGCAGCGACGGCGACCCGTGCACCGACGACGTGTGCAACGCGGGCGCGTGCGTGAGCACGCCCAAGAACTGCGACGACGGCAACCCGTGCACCGCCGACTCCTGCAACGCGACCAACGGCTGTCAGCACGTGGCCGTCGCCGACGGGGCGGCCTGCGACGACAAGAATGCGTGCACCACCACGTCGACGTGCTCCGCCGGAACCTGCGTCGGATCCGGGGCACCGAACTGCGACGACAACAACGTGTGCACCGCCGACTCGTGCAACCCAACAACGGGTTGCGAGCACACGCCGACCAACGGTTCGTGCGACGACGGCAACCCGTGCACCGCAGCCGATTACTGCTTCCTGGGGAAGTGCTTCGGCAACTTCCTGCCCAACGGCACCGCCTGCGACGACGGGAACGCCTGCACCAGCGGCGATGCGTGCAGCGGCGGCAAGTGCGTAGGATCGCCCGTTGCCGGATGCGGGTCGGACGGCGGCGGCACCGGCGGTAGCGGAGGTAGCGGTACCGACGCCGGAATCGACGCCGGCGGCGGAACAGCTGGCAGCGGGGGCACCGGGGCAACGGGCGGCAACGGCGGCAGTGGCGCCACCGGCAACGGCGGCAATGGCGGCAGCGGTGCCGTGGGCGGCAGTGGCGCCACCGGCAACGGCGGCAGCGGTGCAACCGGCAACGGCACCGGCGGCAGCGCCGGCTCCGCGGCGAAATCCGGCAGCAAGGGCGGCTGTGGCTGCGAGGTGCCGCGCCGTACGCCTGGCAGCTCCGGCTTCGGCACGGTGCTGCTCGGTCTGGCGTTGCTGCTATTGCGACGGCGACGATCCGACGGATCGCTCTGACGCGCTACGTGACCCAGGGCTCGACGTTGATCGACTGCCACGCCGGGCGCGCGTGCATTCGCCCGTACCGCGCGCTGCGGTGCGGACATCGTACTTCATCTTGCTCTCTTCTCCACCGGCGAGCGTGCAGCGCGCTCGTCGGCGAAGGACCGGGCGAGGACGATGGATCGCCGCGCCCCACTGCAGTACTCTTGTCCTCGTGATGCGCTTCGTTCGTATTGGCTTGCTTCTCGGGACGGCGCTTGTGCTGCCGTTCTGCTCGTCGTCCAACGGCGTCACGGAATGCGACATCGGCGTGGTCCAGGCGTGCACGTGCCCGGGCGGCGGCCATGGTCAGCGCGCGTGTCCCGACGGCAAGGCGTGGACCGTCTGCCAGTGCGTCGACAATGACGGCGGTGTGGACGGCTCCGCGGGAGCCGCCGCATCCGGCAACGGCGGAAGCGGAGGCAGCGGCGCGTCCAACAGCGGAGGCAACGGTGGCGCTGGCGCGTCCGGCAGCGGAGGCACCGGAGCAAGCGGCGGCAACGCCGGCGCGGCGGGAGACGCGTCCGCAGGCAGCGGCGGCACGGCAGGCGACGGCGGAATCGTGGACGGCGGAAGCTGCCCGTCCGGTTCGGCGACGGATCTGACGGGAAGCTGCGACATCGTCACGCAG
The DNA here is from genome assembly GCA_963826085.1 of uncultured delta proteobacterium. Lineage (GTDB taxonomy): Bacteria > Myxococcota_A > Polyangia > Polyangiales > Polyangiaceae > CAWDXG01. The sequence continues at coordinate 1,515,945 of CAWGVN010000004.1, forward strand.
GATTGCAGCGCCGGAAAGACCTGCACCGTCGTCGCCGACGACGCCGGCCAGTACCACACCGGCTGCGTCGATCTCGGTAACGGTTCCGCCCAGCTCGGCCAGACATGCGCGAGCCACTCCGACTGCGCGTCCGGCTTGATCTGCGTGCTCAAGAAGTGCTCGCGCGTCTGCTGCGGCGCGCTGGAAGGCCCGCTATGCGGGTCCAGCGGCGCGTGCGATCTGAAAGTCACCTACTCCGGTGGTGCCTTCACGCAGGTGTGCACGTTCGCGCCCTCGTGCACGCCCTGGGCGCACGACTGCCCGTCGTCGGGACCGGAAACCGACTGCCACGCTGCCGGCGGCACCAAGTTCAAGTGCAGCTTCCCCAACTACAACGTCGATGCCGGCTCCACGGAGGGCCAGACCTGCACGTACGTGAACGATTGCCAGGACTCGCAGTACTGCCTGTACGCCAGCTCGGGCGCTACTTCCGGCACTTGCCGCTGGCTGTGCAAGGCATCGGACAGCGGCGCGCCCGACGCCGGGACCGTCGGCGGCTCACCGGGCAACGGCGGCTGCCCCAGCGGCCAGACATGCCATGCGTTCGGCACTCCGGCCTGGCTGGGTGTCTGCCATTCGTGAGTGCGCGTCAGTTCTCGCTCTTCCATTCGAACAACAGCGCGGGGCCGCCACCCAGGCGAACGCGGCGGCCACGCCAGCTCCAGCTTTCACGCGGGTGTCGTTCGACCGTAGCGCCGGCCAGGCAGCCCGGGCAATCGATCAGCGGCAGGCAGGGTGATCGAGCGTCGCGTCGCAGCCGCGCGCACAGCTCTTGACGAGCTTGAAGTGACCGTCGTCCGGACAATGGAGCAACGCCGTCTTGTCGAGGCCACACGCGTTGTCGCCCTTGGCACACACATCGCCGACCTTGGCGAGGTTCGCATCGCAGTCCAGGTGCGTCGTGCCCGCCACTTGATCGTGCGCCATCGTGCAGCCTTTCGGCCCCCGGCACGTCATCGTGACCTGGTACTGCCCCTTCTTGCAGCCGAGCAGGGCGTCATGCGTGGTGGAGCACGCCGCGCCGTCGCTCCGGCTGCACGGATCGCCGGCCTTGGCGATAAAGCTGTCGCAGTGCACGGTGTATCCGCTATGCGCCCGCGGGGTCGTCCGGCACCCGTCGGGTCCACGACACGTGGAGGAGACCTTCCACTGGGAGCCGTTGCATTCCAGCTCGGCCCGGCAATCGGCCGAGCACGTGTAGTCGCCGCGCGTGTCGCAAGGATCGTGAACGTTGGCGAGACTGTAGTCGCAGACCTCGCGTTTGCCGTTCTGGAGCACCCGGCATGCTTTCGGGCCCCTGCAGACGTTGGTCACGGTGAGATGCGATCGCTCGCAGTGCAGCTCGGTCTTGCCGTCGGCGGAGCACGCCCACTTCATCCCATTGCACGGCGCGTCCACGCTACCGATCCCCGCGAACGGCTTGTGCGGAAAGAGCAGCGGCACGAGGAACACGACAACGACCGCGATGGCAAGAACGGCGGCGCCGACGACTGCCGCACGCTTGAGAGCCCTCCGCCGCTTGATGCGTCGCGCCGCCGCGATCTGGGCATCCGCCGCGTCCTCGGGCGAGGTCCACAGGTAGAACGAGGGCACGCGACGCTCGTCGAGCTCGCGCTGGATCTCCGGCGAGAGCCGGTTCTGCGCGCCGCAGTAGGGACACGTCGGCTGGTTCGTCGTCCCGTCAACCGACATCGGCGCGCCGCAGTTCGAGCACGGGACATCCAGCGCTGCCGCCTCGCCGCCGGGCCCCGTGCCGCCGACAACCGCCGAGCAGATCGACTCACGCCAGGCTTCGGGCCGCGCCGCGCCCACCGGCAGCGGAGAGAGCGGAACGTGACCGGAGCAGGAGGGACAGACGACGACCGGTGCGGCCGCGGACAGGGCTGCGGTGATGGTGGCGTCGTCTATCGCGGTCCGACAGGCATTGCAGTGCAGCCCGCCAGTGCGCGTCTCGCCGAGCACGCGCTCGCCGCTCATGACCGTGCGGTCTCCGTCTGCGAGCACCCACTGCCAAGCTGCGGGATCGATCGGTTCGTGGCGACGACACGAGGGACAATCGACCGCCGCTGCTACTGAATCGAGCTGAAGGGCATGCCCGCATCCCGTACAGACCGTGTGGACGATGACGCGCTTGGCCGGCATGGCTTTGCTTCCGCGATCCGGCGCATCAAGCGCGGGCGTGCTTCTTCTTCACGTGGCCGGCCTCTTCCAGCCACTTCACCACCGGGGCGAGCGACTCTCGCGCGGAGCGCGACGAGTAGCCGAGCTCTCGCTCGGCTTTGCTCGAGTCCATGAAGAAGTAGCGCGTCGCGTAGTCGAGTACGTCGGGGCTCACCGGCGTGGGCACGCCCAGCTCTGCAAGCTTCTGGATCGTCCAGAGCAGTGGGCGATTAGGCAGGCGCAGCACCGGCTTCTTCTGCCCGCCAAGCTCGAGCGTCAAGCGCACGAGCTGCTCGACCGTGACGTTTTCGCCGGCCAGGATGTAGCGCTCGCCGCTGCGACCCTTTTCGTACGCGCGGATGATGCCGTCGGCCACGTCGTCGACGTGGGTGATCGCCACGCCGCCCTTGCACGCAAGTGCGGGCCAATCGTTGAGGATATCGCGGATGTTGCCCGCGGTGATGAACCCCGTGTCGTCGGGTCCGTAGACTTCGCCCGGATTGACGATCACGGCGGGTAGCGCCTTGTCCTTCACCCACTCGAGCACGAGCTGCTCGGCGCGGTGCTTCGCGATGGCGTAGCGGAGCGGCGTCCGTTCCAGCTCGAAGGGCGCCGACTCGTCGAAGACGCGCGGCCTGCTCGAAGCGTTGATGGCCGCGGCGGAAGACACGAACACTGTTCGCAGCTTGCCGGCAGACTGGGCAGCCTCGAGCACGTTTCGCGTTCCATCGAGCACGGTCGGTTCCAGGGCCGCGGACCGGATCTCCGCCCACGACGAAACCGAGGCGAGATGGATACAGCCGTCGGTGCCGGCCATGCCTGCGGCAATCGAATCGGCGTCGCGGATATCGCCGATCTGCCTCTCGAAGGGGACGCCCGAGATGCGGGAGGTGTCGCTCGTCTTGCGGAGCAGGCAGCGCACCTCGTAGCCCCGCTTGACGAGCCCCTTCACGACTCGTGAGCCGATGAAACCGTTGCCTCCAGTTACGAAGATCTTCGACATGTCAGCTTTCCCAGCGCGGCCGCTCCTTCCGCGTGGCTGTTCCACGGGAGCAGGATTTCCCGTTCGCGCCCGGCGGTCAAGCCGCTGCCACCCGTTCGCGGCAGCGCGTCGCGCTTGTGGCCCCCCGGGCGCCAGGATAGCGTCCCGCCATGAAGGTCCTTCTGCTCGGTAGCGACGGCGACGACAAGTCAGCGCTTGCGGCGGGGTTGCGCCAGAGCTTCGAGTGGGTCGACGTGCCGTCGGCGAACGTCCAGCAGTACCTGAACGGCGGAGCCAATGCTGCCGTCCTGATCGTCAGCGCTCTCGACGGACTGATGCCCGAGGGGCGCCGGCACGTCGATTTCGCACAGAGCGCCAGGGTGCCCGTCGCCGCCGTCTATCTCTCGAACTGCGACCTCGTCGAAGACGAGGAAATCATCGACTTGGTAGAGCTCGAGGTGCGCGACGTGCTCGCCAAGTGCGGCGTCGGCAGTGACGCGACGCCGGTCGCGCGCAACGTCGGCGCCGTGTTGCAGGCGCTCGGTGCGAGCCTTCCGGCGGTGCGCGCCGTCGCCCCCGCCCCGGCCCGACCCCCTGCTCCCCAGGCGGCCGCTCCGCACGCGGTCGGCGCCGTCGTGTGCAGCCGTTGTGGCGCGCCGCTGCCCAGAGGCTACGGCGAGATCCAGTGCGGCTACTGCGGCACGCTCAACATGGTGCGGTAGCCGCGCGCCGGGTCGCGTTCTGGGCTGTGCACACGCACTGATGCGCACAACGGAAGCCAGAGGTCAGTGCTCCGCTGCACCGTTTGCGTCCGAATACGAGACACTGATAGCTGCCGGGAGCTGCTGGATCGCGCCGATGCGCAGCATCACGGCGTGGCCGTCGTTCCAGCTCCACCTGAGCAGGGCCGACGCCGCACCACTTTTCACGCAGCTCGCGAAGTCCTGCTGGCAATCCGCCGGGAACTTGGTGTCGTTCTGGTCGGGATCGCCGAACTTCTCCAGCAACTGGCCGCGCAGGTGGGCAAAGGGCACGAGCCAGCTGCTGGCGTCGGCGTGCTCGAGCATGAGCACGGTGTGGATGCGGCACGCCGCGCCATCGCAGTACTCCACCAGCGTGATCAACGTCGCGCCGAGCTCCGCGTGGCGCGTCACGCAGGTGCTGACCTTTGCTGACTGCGAGAAAGCGCCTTGCCCCGCGGCGCATTTCGCGCGCGCGTCCGTGACCCTGGCGCCGAAGTCCAGGCCTCCGCCGCCAGTGGGTGGCGCCTCGGCGCGCGTGGGCTGGTCGGGCGACACCGGGTCGTAGCCAATCGGCGCCTGCTTCTTCGCGCAACCCACGAGCACGAAAGCCGGTACAAGAACGAACGTCCAGCGAGTCATAGCGACTGCCAGGTTACGCGCGTCTTGAGCAGCGCGCCATGCTGTCGAACGTGGCGCTGGTCGCGCGAGCAGCCGTAGACGGTCAGGGCTCGACGGCGGAGTGGCCGCGCGAGCGCTCGTCCCTTGCAGCGCGCGTCCAGGTCTGGTTAGGAAGGCAACATGGACGCCAATGAGCTTCGCAATCTCCAGGCACCGATCAAGCAGCGATACAAGGAGGAGCCCGGAGCGGCGCTGATCCCGGCTCGCGCGGTCGGTGAAGTAGGCGACGACGCCATCACCTGTACAGTGGAACAGACGATCGCGGGTCTACACGCCGCGGCCGGCGGCGACGGTACGAAGAAGTGTTCCGCAGACATGCTGCTCGAGGCGCTCGTCGCCTGCGCCGGCGTAACGCTCAAGAGCGTCGCCACGGTGATGGGCGTGGAGATGAGATCGGCAAGGATCATCGCGGAGGGGCACTGGGACGCGCGCGGCACGCTCGGCGTGTCACGCGACGTGCCCGTCGGCCTGACGGACGTGACGCTCTCCTTCGAGATCGACAGCGACGCCGAGGCGGCCAAGCTCGACAAGTTGATCCAGCTCACCGAGCGCTACTGCGTCATCTACCAGACGCTCGAGGTGCCGCCCGGTATCTCGACCCGCAGGGCGTAACGCGCGCAGCGGTCGCGCCCGGCTCTCGACCTCGCGGACTGCGTCGAGGAAGAACATGCCCTTGGTAGTCGCGCCCGGAGCGAGCAAGCCGACGCTCTGTTCCTCGTCGATACTGTCCGGTAAACTCGCGGGCGGAGCGCCGTACCGGGCCGTTGCCACGGCCGGATGATGCCGAAAGCTCACCGGAATGTTGAGCGCCTCGAGCGCTGGCAACACGCTCTGGAGGCACGGCAATCTGCATGGTACCAGTGCGCACACGGGAGGAAGCAGAGCCATGGACCCCAAGAAGTGGATCGACCTCGGAATACAGCTCACCGGGACGTACGCGCCCCGCATCGTCGGCGGAATCCTGGCGATTCTGCTCGCGTTCATCGTGGCCAACTGGGCCAAGAGGTCAGTCACGGGTCAGCTCGGTCGGCGCAAGTTCGATCCGACCCTCACCCGGTTCTTCGCGGGGCTCACCCGGTCCCTCATCCTGATCGCCTCCGCGCTCGCAATCCTCGGGATCTTCGGCGTACAGACCACCGCGTTCGCAGCGGTCCTCGGTGCGGCAGGCCTGGCAGTGGGGCTGGCTTTCCAGGGAACGCTCGGGAACTTCGCAGCCGGCATCATGCTGCTCGTCTTCCGGCCCTTCAAGGTGGGAGATGTCGTCGAGGTCGCCGGACATGTCGGTGTCGTGTTCGAGGTGGGTATCTTCACAACGGAGCTCGACACCCCCGATGGGCGCCACACGGTCATGCCCAACGGCAAGATCTTCGGGGATACCATCGTCAACATGAGCCACAACGAAACGCGGCGCGTGGATATCAAGGTGGGCGCAAGCTACGGCGCCGACCTCGACGCAACCCGCAAGGCCCTCGAGGCCGCGATCCCGAACATTCCCGGCGCGCTCGAAGATCCGCCGCCGCAGATCTTTCTCGGCGACCTCGGCGACTCGAGCGTCAATTGGCAGGTTCGCGTGTGGGTCAAGTCCGCGGACTACTGGGACGCGTGGCAAGCCGCTACGCGCGCGACCAAGATGGCGATGGACGAAGCTGGCATCGGGATCCCCTTCCCCCAGATGGACGTCCACGTCGACGGGACCGTCGCGTCGAAGAGCTAGCCCCCCACGTAGCCGAACCAGACGGTCCCGGAGTGGGTCTGTTGATCCCGCGACCAGAGGATGAACTCGCTGCCGCCCATCGGGGTCTGCGCGGTGCGGGTGATGGTCAGCTTGAGGACGTCTCCGTTCTTGCCGTATTGAGGGCTCAGCGAAAGCGAAAGCGTCGAAGGCCCACCCGTGGCCGCGGCGGCATCCTGCGCCTGCACGAGCCACTGTCCCCTGGGCGCGTCGCTGAACAGGTGCACGTCGATGGTGCGGGTCTGGCCCACGGCGATCTTCACCCCGCGCGTGTGCGTGGGGAACAGGGACTGCTTCAGCACCAGGTCGTCGGGCTGATCCGGGACGGCGTTGAAGTAGGCTTGCGTGGTGTTGGGGACGCAAGGGTCGTGACCGGCCGCCGCCGCCGTGTTGGACCACACGCGCTGCACGTAGAAGTTGCCGAAGACGTTGTCGTAGCTCTGGGGCTCGTACGCGCACATGTCACCGATTTCGCCGATCGGCATGACGTTCCAGACCGCATGCGCGTCGTCGGTGCCGTTGTAGGCCGGATCGCTGGAGGGATAGGGATCCGTCGCGGCTTCGATGAGCTCGTGACTGAGGGCGGTCGTGAGCGCTTGCAGTCCGGAAAAGTAGCTGAACTTCTGGCAACGCGGAAGGAGCGCGTAGGCAACGCCGGAACTGAAAGTCTCGCTGTGATACCCGCCGTAGTCCACACAGCTCTGGCCGAACCCCGGGTCGTCGACGACAACGCCCGGCGGAAGGAAGATCACGTAGAGCAGGTCGGTCGTCGCCGGCGTGGCGGCGTCCCCTCCGGCGTCGCCGGCAGCTCCGCCTGCGCCGTCCGGGACACCGCCGTCACCGGCAGATCCGCCTGCGCCATCCGGGAGACCGCCGTCACCGGAGGCGCCCGCGCTCCCGGCGTCGGTAGCGCCCGTACCGGCCTGGGCCGCGATCTGGCTCGCGAGCTGGTCGACGCCGGTGTAGCTCGTCGGCGGCGTTGCGGTCGTGACGATGGAGGGCGCTATCGTCAGCTTGCCCACGCCGTATTCCGACGTCGTCGCGCCCCAGTACGACGACTTCGCGAGTTCGGAAAGGAACTGCTCGATCACCGACTGGGCCGGATCGTTCTGGAAGAACACCGGCACGACCCGCGGCTGCTTGAGCACCGGCCCGCCCGCGGACACGACCTGCGGCGCCGGATCGTGCGGCGCGGGAGCGAAGGGACCACCGCTCTCCGGCGGAGCATCTGGCAAGCCGGACTCGAACGGAGGTGCATCCGTCGTCGGGGCGTCGAGCGGCGCATCCGTTCCGGAGTCCGTGCTCGACGCCTTGTGCTTGTGAGAGCCGGAACCGCATGCAACCGGCAGAACCATCGCCAGGCAGATCACCACGCGAGAAAGCAAGGACATCAGGCAAACGAGACTATCATCACCATCCCGGCAACGCACCCTTGCTCTCGGCGGCGCTCGGCTCGTAGAAGCGCCGGCGGATCGCCGACGCGAGCACCAGCAGCGTCACTCCGACGAGCAGACAAGCCAGGACCGCGAGCGCGAGCAGCGTACTCGTGGCGACGGGCCAGGCGTTTGCCACCACATCCGACAGCCAGTTGACGCCGTAGGTAACAGCCAGGAGCGTGCCCGCCACCAGCCCCGCGAAGCGCGGAGGGATGTCTCCAATCACGCGCGAGAGCAGCAGCGGACCCACAAGCGACTCCCCGACGGCCATCACGACCGCCGAGGCGCCCACCGCCAGGAAAACGCCGCCCGGAAACGTCGATGCGAGCAGGAGCGGCGTGGCGCCGGCCGCGTAGATGGCGAGCCCGATGCCGATGCCGGACACGGCCGAGACCTTGACCCGCGTGAAGTGCAGAACAATCAGGACAACGAACAGCACGCCCGTGGCCAGCAGCACGGTGACCGGGTTGAGCATGTAGAAGGTCGCGATGGAAGACATCGAGACGCCCCCGCTGCGCAGGAGCGGGAGCTGGTAGCTGCTCGAGAGCCCCATGGTGGCGTAGTACGGCACAGCGCAGCCCAGGAGGATGGCCCCGCCCGCGACGGCGCGGCCTGCAGACGGGCCCGGCTCGGCGGCTTCGCTCTGCTTCATGAGGAAGTCCACGGCCGTCGTGCCCGCCGCGAGCAGGACGCCCACGACTGCGAATCCCGTCGCGACGCCGAAGCTCGCGCTCTCGCCGGCATGCGACGCGATGGCGCCCGAGCCGGAGGTTCCCGCCAGAGCGCTCAGGTTGGTGGCGCCGTACATGAGCACGAAGAGCGCGCTGCGCAGATGCTCGCGAGGCAACGGCTGCTCGCTGGCGGCCAGCGCGAACGCCGCGGGCTTGAGCAGCCCCTGACCGAGCGACAGCACCAGAACACCGGCCCACACCAGCGCCACGCTGCTGCTGATCGACAACAGCCCGTAGCCCACGACCCCGATGATCGATCCCAGAGCAAGCACGATGCTCGGGCGGAGCCCGACGCACAGGGCACCACCGATCAGCAGCGTGAACACGCTCGCGATGGCCATCGCCGAGTAGATCTGACCGATGCCGTGATAGCTCTGCCCCAGGTTCCGCATCAGGTGCAGCGCCAGCACCGACCGCATGCCGTAGTACGCCAGCCGCTCGAAGGCGAAGGCCGCGGGCAGGAGCAGGAAGAGAGCGATCCGTCTCGACACGCGCAGAGCCTAGTTCAACATCTGGCGGCCGGCGAGCGCAGGACTGCCCCGAGAGCCCCGGAGCGAACGCGTGCTACGGTCGTCGTATGCGCATCGCGTTTGTCGTCGTCGTTGCCCTTTGCGCCGTCGCGTGCTCGCGCTCGCGCGTGTGCAAGGGCGGTGAGCTCGCGGAGGCGAAGACCGCCGTGGCCGAGCACAACGCATTCGAGCACATCGCTGCACGGTGCGGCTCGCTGTCGATGGCGGCCTACGACGCGCGCGGCGCGCTGGTGCCCTTCTCCGACCCCAAGTGGCCGACGAAGGTGCGCCGCATCCGCATCGTCGCCGGCGGCGCGGCGTTCGAGCACGTCGTGATCGATGGCAGGAACGTCGGCGTGCTGATGGGCGAGTAGCCGCGAGCGCTGCTCAGCCGCGCAGCGCGTACACGCGCTTGAAGTCGACGACATCGCGACCAAGCGCTGGATACACCAACGCCCCCGAGCAATGCTCGCGCCACTGTGCCCAGTCGTCGCCGAACAGCTCCAGAGGATGCGGCGTGCGCTCCCCACCGATGCCACAGGCGCGATCGTCCGCCCGGCAGTGGCGATCGCAACCCCAGCACACTCGCTCGGGATGCGCCGGGCGTTCAGGCACCGCGCTCATGACAGATCCATGCGCCGCGTGCGTGCCCGCGTCGATGACACGGATCATGGCCGCAACCACCCGAATCCCAGGCGCCACGCCCACGTGGACAACGCCTGGATTCAGGGCGGATAACACTGGCCGCCGCACCACCGGCCGCCGAAGACATGCGTGCACTGGTCCTGGTCGCTGAAGGCCTCGCCGTAGACGCGCAGGTCGTCGATGCGGTGGCCTCCGCCTTGCCAGCCGGTTCCTTCGTGCGCTTTGCCCAGCCAGATGTCGTTGAGCGAGGGTCCGAACATGACGTAGCCCGGATCGGCAGCGAGCTTGGCTTGCGGAACGCCGTCGTAGAAGAGTTCTACAGGCGCCGAATGGCTGCGCTCGCGGAAGATGAGCTGGTGCCAGCCGCACGGGGCGGCGCTGAAGCTCCGGCAGCCGCCGAACGCGTCGCCGTCGCCGGTGCCGAAACAGGTGGTGAGCTCCGTGTCGTGGTACACGCCGTGGTAGGTCTGGAAGCCCTCATCGAAAGAACGACAATCGATGATCGGAGTGGAGAGCGGTCCCCAATTGACCTTCACCCACAGGGCGATGGTGAGCGCGGGCTGGGACCGCAGGAGATCGGCGGTGCCCGGAAGCGAGACCCAGCCGGCACTTCCCACTCGAACGGCCTGTCCGTGTCGCCCCGCCACGAAGTCCGCTCCGTGCAAGGCAGCGTCGTACTTGCCGCCGAGCGTGCCGCCGTTCTGCCCATCGCCGTCGAAGGCGTAGTCGAGCAAGGGCGGCGCGAGCCCCGGCGTCGGCGAGGCGCAGCCGGTTGCAGGCGCCGTCCGCCCGGATTGCGGAGCACAGCTGTTGGCCGCCGCCGCGTCGCTCGTGATTGCCCCAGGGCCTCCGTCGTTCGCGGCAGCCCAATCCCCTCCGTCGCCCAACGGCGCTTCGACAACTCCGCCGCACCCCGCAAGCACCACCGCTCCGAACCAGACCCCAACCCCAAGCAAGCGCATGAGTATTCAAGTCTGGACCCAGGCGAGGACAGGGTCAAATGCGCGCCGCGAACCGTGGCCGGCGCCCAGGCGCGCGAGTCGCCGCGCATCGCGCTCGCCGCAGGCGGGTGGAAGAGCACTGCAGGAGCTGGCTGGCACCTACGGCACGCCTGGCTTGCGGACCCCGGGCGGGAGCGCGACCAGCTCGTCGATGCGCTCTGCCAGCTGGTCGACCCGGTATGGCTTGGGCAGGAAGCTCCGGCCACTACCGAGGAGGGCGCCATCGCTCTCGACCCACTCGTCGGCGTAGCCGGAGACGAAAAGCACTCTCGTTTCCGGCCGGAGCGTCTGGACAACGTCCGCAAGCATTGCACCCGACATCCCGGGCAGCATGACGTCCGTGACGATCACGTGGATGGTTCCCGGGTGTTCCTTCGCGATGGTCTGGGCAACCTCGGCGTTGGGGGCGACCAGCACGTCGAAGCCCAGGCGAACGAGACCTTGCACCACCAGCCGGCGAAGCATCTCGTCGTCCTCGACCAGGAGCAGCGTCGCGGCGCGCTCCACTTTCGCGGCAGGCAGACCCTTCGGCGGTGGCGCTGCCGTTTCGTGCTCGCGATCGCGAGGCAAGTAGACGTCGAACCTGCTGCCCTGGCCGCTCTCGCTGGAAACCGTGATGTGGCCGCCAAGCTGCTTGACGACGCCGTACACGCTCGCGAGCCCGAGGCCTGTTCCCGCCTCTTTCGACGTGTAGAACGGTTCGAAGATGTGCGGCAGCGCTTCCTTGTCAATGCCGCTGCCGGCATCCTCCACGGAGAGGACAACGTAGTCGCCCGGTGGAACTTCCGGATGCTCCGACACGCCGAGCGTCGTGTTGCGGAGCGAGATCGTCGCTGGCCCGCCATCCGGCATCGCGTCGCGCGCATTGACGGCCAGGTTGACGATAATCTGCTGGACCCACGACGGGTCACCGCGCACTCGCCAAGGGTCGGGATCCAGCTCCAGCGAGAGCTCGATGTGCTCGCCCAGCAGTCGCCGCAGCATCATCTCCAGGCCGGCTACCGTTTGCTTGAGGTCGAGCGACACTACCTGGATGACCTGGCGGCGGGCAAAGGCCAGAAGCTGCCGGGTCAACTCGGCTGCGCGCTCCGCGGCGCTGCGGATCGTCCCGAGCTCGTCCTCGAGCGAGTCGGGCGTGGCGTGTTCCGCGAACGAGACAGACGCCAGGATGGCAGTGAGCAGATTGTTGAAGTCGTGGGCAACGCCACCCGCCAAGCGCCCGATGCTCTCGAGCTTCTGCGCTTGCTGGAGTTGCTCCCGGCTTCTCTGGAGCTCTTCCTGCATCCGCCGTTCTTCAGTCAGGTCGCGGACCATTGCCAGTGCGCCGGCACTGCCGTCGGGAAAGGTGATCGGCGACGCGCTCATGCTCGTCCAGACGAGCGTGCCGTCCTTGCGCCTTAGCCGGAAGTCGTGTTGCTCGCCGACGCCGCGCGCGCGTGCCGCCATCCGCTCCCGCACAGCAGGGCGGTCGCTCTCGTCGACAAAGTCCCACACGTTCGACTTCGCGAACTCCTCGACCGTGCATCCGGCGATTTCCGCCATCCGGCGATTGGCGAACGTCGTGTTCCCCTTCAAATCGACCGTCCACACTCCTTCGAGCGTCGCCTCGATGATGCGGCGGTAGCGCTCCTCGCTCTCCCGCAGCGCTTCCTCGGCGAGCTTGCGGTGCGTGATGTCCGTGCACGTGGACATCACGGCGTAGGGCTTGCTTTCGCCCTCGCGGGACAAGGGCTGGCAATTGATGGAGAGCCACGTCAGCGTGCCGTCGGGCTTGTGGATGCCCATGATGACGTCGCGTTGCGGCTCTCCCGTGCTGAGCGCGACCGGTACGGGATGGGTCTCGCCGGGAAACGGCGAGCCGTCCTCGTGGATCGAGCGCCAGCGAGGGTCGAACGAGGTTCGCCCCGTCATCTGATCCACGGTCAGACCGAACAAGCGCTCCGCAGCTTCGTTGGCGGCGAGGATGGCGGCATCAGCGTCCTGCAGAAACACCGCCTCGGTGATGGCGTCGAAGACCGAACGGTAGAGCTCTTCGCTTCCGCGCAGCGCCTTGTGCAGTTCCTCGTGCATAGCCCCTTGGCCGACAATACCATGTCGCAACCCGCGCGCCGCGCCATCGCGCCGCGCTGATTTGCCCGACGAGCCTGGAAGCCAGGCCGGATCCGGCGGAGATGCGAGCCGCTTGGCGCCGAGGGATGACGAGCACCGCCGGCCACCGGAGCAAGAAGGTCCAGATGTGACCGGTCAGCGGATCGCCGCGCCGCGCTCCGCCAGCAGTTCGCGCAGCACGGAGCGGTGACAGTGGGTCTCGTCCTCGCAGTAGCAGCCGACGGAGAGGTTCGTGGTGTGCGACAGCGCCGCGAGCAGATCCAGCGTACGGCGCGGGGTAGGCTCGCTCATTTCCTTCCGGAACCGCTTCTTGAACGCCGCCCATTCGCGGTCGTTCTTGGCGCCCTTTGCGAGCTTGACCAACTCCGGGCTCGGCGACAGGTCCGGATACCAGACGTCGTACCAGTCATCGGACGCGAAGCGACTGGCAGGAACGCCGCGCGGCGGACGGCGCACGGTACCGATGCGAAGACCTTCGTTGCGACTTCGAGGCTGGCCGAGACGGACAATCCGGAGCGTCATGATGTCGAACCCTCAGCAATTCGGACAATCGCAATACACGGCGTCGGAAGTTGCGTTCGAGCAGTAGCCGTACGTGCAGAGCGAGCCCGCGCATTGGCAGCTCACCGAATCGGGCGGATTGCAGGGATTGGCGGCACAGTAGGGCGTATCGCCCAACCCGCCTGGATGCACGCAGAGCTGACCGGGAGGGCACGAGCTGTTCGGTCCGCCGCAGGGTGCAGGCGGAGGACACGGTGGGATCTCGACGTGCCAGCGTTGACCGTCGCACGTGGCGACGGCCGTGCACGTGCCGTAGCTACAGGGTTGATTGACGGGGTCCGCGCACTTGTCGCACGGCTCACCGTCGTTGGGCGGCGCGGAGGGACACATCACCGCGGGACATGACGGGCACTCGCCGGGCTGCCAGTGCTTGCCCGAGCAGATGTACGTGCACACGCAGCACCCCGGCGGAGTGCAGGTGTCGCCATCGGTCGTGCAAGCGCCTCCAGGAACGCAGCTCGAGCTGCCACCGCCGCTGCCGCTCGTCCCACCGCTGCCGCTCGTCCCACCGCTGCCGCTCGTCCCACCGCTGCCGCTCGTCCCACCGCTGTCGCTCTGGTTCGAGCCCGACGTGACGCTGCCGCCGCAGGCGGTGACGCCCACGGAGAGCGCGGCGAAGACAAAGATCCAGCGATCGGCCACGAGCTCGAGAATACCATCGCTGGGCGCGCCTGCGAGCAGGCGCAGCGGATCCGCAAACCAGGCTTGAACCTGCTCCGAACATCACCCAGCCCGGCACCATGGCGCCAACCGCGCCAATCAGCAGACCCACGCCGACCGTCTGCGAGCCTTTGAAGGGCGTGGTGCATTGCGGGGGATTCGAATCCGAGCACGAGACGGTCGATGCAAGCACGATGCCGGTCACGGTGGCCACCGTCCCGACGACGCCCAGCGTCAGTCCGACCCAGCGCTGTGCGGAGGCATCGGGCTCGAGGAGCAGGTGGCTGGCTCCGGCGACCGGGCATGTGCCGGCGTCGCGTACGCGCGCAGGAGTAGCCCAGGAACCAAGGTGTGCAGAGCCCCCATCGCGCTCATACACGGAATCTACCACATAGAAACCTTCACCCCACCTCGCGTCGCCCCGCGGGATCCTGATACGCTGTTGGTCCAGGAGCTCTCGATGCGATGCGCATGGATCTTGGTGGGAGCGGCGTCGGTGCTTGCCCTCGCGTCGGGGTGCGGGGGCTCGGGGAGCAAGGGCGACTCGTCGGACGCTGGAGCAGACGCCAGTTTCACGCCCTGCGCGCCGCCCAAGCCCGGCGACCTCGACACGCAGTACCTGTTCGCCTTGTCTCTCGAGATCGGCGGGAACCTGCAACCAGCTTGGCTTTTCCTGGCGGACCTGAAGACAGTCGCACCGCAGGGCGGAGGTACCGCACTGGAGATGACGCTTCACAGCCTCAGGGCGACCGACCGCAAGACCGTCGTCGGCTCGCCTTTCGTCGCCCCGGCAGTGGGCATCGGCAGCGACGGTGTGCTCGAGAAGACGCCGTTCCCGGATTTCACGATCACCGGCGAAGCCGACGCGGTGGATCCTGGAAAGAACGTAGTCGTGAGCGGCCTCACGCTGATCGGACAGATGTGCGGCGCGCGGGACTTCTACTGCGGAACCGTGGTCGGGAAGGTCACTGCACCGATAGTGGTCCAGCTGGCGGGTTCTCCGTACACGTTCCAGCGCGTACCGGATCCGAACAGCCTGCCGCTGGATCCGATCTTCGCGGACTGTGCCAAGGACACAGTGCCGCCGCCGCCCTGACGGGTCTGGGCGCTACGGCCGCCCCGAGGTGGAGCCCCAGCCGTAGCGAGCGACGAGGCTGCGACGTGGTGGACCGCTGTCGTCGACATGCTGGGCGGCCTGGGCCTGCTGTTGCCTTCCCTCACTCGCATCAAGCCCGGCCTGACCGCGCTCGCGGCGCTCGGATGTGCCGCGCTCATGGCGTGCGCAATCGTGTTCCACTTCTCCCGAGGCGAGGCCGCGAACAGCTGGTTCAACTTCCTGCTCGCCGCGCTCGCCCTCTTCGTCGCGTGGGGCCGCCGCAGCCGAGCGCCGATCGCGCCGCGCGGGTGACCTGCCGTGGGCACGTGGAAACGCATTCTACCCGCCACACTGCTAGTCGCAGGTCCGGCGGTGTGCATCCACGTCCCTCGCAGTCGAAAACCGCCCAAGGCCAGGCGCGTACCCTGTGGAGCGCCGCCCTGTCGTCCGCGCCACAAGCCCGACAAGCTCCTGCTCCGCGCCGCGGACGTGGCCGCGACGCGCTTCGTTGCACTGGCACCACCCTTCGTGCTGGCGGAAGGGCCCGGTGGACGGGCGTTCGTCGTCGCATTCGACTCGGGCCGCGTGACGAGCATGCGGATCGTGGGCGTCCACCCGCGTGGTGGACTCCGCATCGTGCGTCCACGACCGCCCCTTCGGGGGCGCTTGGTGTGCGGAACGGTACGCTGGCACGATCGTGGATGCCGCCCAATGGATGTGCGGGATGGTCACCAGCGTGTGGATCCTGACAACGGATACACTGGTGGGGAACGACGGCCGCATCATGGAGTAGAGGGGCGCCAAACGAACCCGTGCCTTGTGGTCCGACCGATTTCGCGGAGCCAGTTTGCGCATCCGATGGGGGTTGTCAGGTCTCCCCTACCGAGGCGGCGAAGGACAGATCCGAGTAGGCACTGCGGGCGAGCCGTGGTCGCTGCAGTAGCTGTTGCACGAGTGTGCTGAACAGCCACGCCTTGTATTCGACGACGGTCCAGCCCGCATCGCGGACCAGGCCGCGGTAGACGTCGTGGCCAAGGAGGACGACGACGAGGTCGGTCGCTCGGTTCACGTCGAGGCCGTGACGCAATGCTGCGAGCTCCGCCAGCCGAGCCACGAGCTGGCGCTGCCCGGCGCGTCGGCCGGCGGCGAGCCGCCGTGAGGATGGGGCTCGCCGCCGCGGAGCCGCCGGACGTGCTGCCGGCGAAGAGCTGACACAACCCGCCCCCAAGCGCAGCGGCGGGCGGGGTCTTCGCGGCGGAGCGGGCCTCCGCAGGCGGAGCCCCAGCCGTGCGTCGCGTCTAGATGCCGCACAGCAATGCGGAGACGAGGACTATGGCCCGTGAGCACGCGAAGGCCGCGACCGACGCGGAGCGAGCCGAGGCAGGGTTGTGATGGGCAGCCGCCGCATGGTTGCGGGGGCGCTATCGCGTGATGGTGGCTGCCAGGACCTGCCGACTGCCCACGTGGGTTACTTCACGTACCCGTCGCGCAGCCAGTCGCCGCGACCCGTACCCCAGAGCACGCAGTTGTCCGTGGCGCCCGGCAGGTTCCAGATCTGCACGCCGCCCTTGCTGCCGCCCAGCGTGTCCTTGAGCGAGATTACCAGCTCCAGCTTCCCGTTGTTGTCCAGATCCGCGATCGACGGCGGCGCCATGCTGCCACGGCCCGAGAGCGGCACCTTGAACAGCTGCCGGCCGTAGCCGTCGAGGATGATCAGGTTAGCCGGCCTGTCCGGCTTGCGCGGCGCGCCCGACGAGTACGTGTCGAAGATGATCTCCGGTTTGCCGTCGCCGTCGAGATCCGCGATCAGCGCCTCGCTCGCCCCCGTGTACGGCGAGCTCGTCGTGTCGAACGTGTACGTCCAGAACAGCGTCCCGTCCGAGCGGTACGCGTACATCTTCCCGTCCGAAGCCGGCACCACGATCTCCAGCCCCGGCTTGCCGTCCAGGTCCGCCACCGACGGGCTCGGCAGCGTCTCCACCATGTTGTCGCTGAGCTTGGGCTTCAGAGGCTTGCCGGTGTTCTTCGGCGAGCCCCAGCCCGAGGGGCGCGTCATGTCGCTGTTCAACACCCAGACCGTCTTGCCCTGGCTGGTCGTGCTGCTCGTGCTCTCGTGGTTGCCGACGAGCACGATCTGGTGCTTCCCGCTGTTCGTTATGTCCGCGATAATCGGCGGCGAGTCGGTGAACTCCGAGCGCGAGCCGTTGCCCCAGCCCTGCTCCGACAGCTTCAGGTCGTTGTAGGCCTCCACGGCCGTGACCACCCGGTCGGTGAAAGCCGGCGCCGTCGGGAACGGCGTGCCGTCACCCTTGAACACCCCGAAGCCGATCGCGTCATACGTCGAGATCACGTCCGGCACGCCGTCACCGTCCAGATCGCCGGCGCCGATGTTCTGGTTGTAGCCGCCGAAGTCCCAGCACGCCTCGGCCGGCGGCGGCGGATCGCAGCTGGAGCTCACCTGCGGCCAGTTGTTCTTCATGGTGCCGTCGAGCTTGTAGACGGCCGTCGTGGGTCCCTTGCTGGTCTTGTTGACCAGGATCTCCATCTGGCCGTCGCCGTCCACGTCCGCCGCGGTGATGCTTCGCACCTCGTCGGAGCCGCCGAAGTGCTGCGGCCACCCCGGCAGAAGCTCGCCCTTCGAGTCGTACACGGCGACGTTCACGCCCGAGCTGCTGTCGGCGTCGCTGCCCACGGCGATCTCGATGTTGCCGTCGCCCTTGAAGTCGCCCACCACCGGCGACGCCCACATGCGGCTTCCGCCGTGGTCCGGCGAGTTGGACGCGCTGTAGCTCCACGCGGCGTGCCAGAGCGGCGTACCGTCGTTCTTCCATGCGTACAGCACCGAGTGGCGCGCCGCGATGATGTCCGGCTTGCCGTCGCCCGTGATGTCCACCAGCGCGGGCGACGCAAACCAGTTCTCGTCCCAGCTCGCATCGAGCGTCTTCTTCAGCGTCGGCTTCTGCACCGCGCCGCTGGAGCCGCCCGGTGCCGCATCGCAAGTCTTCGGCGGCGTTCCAGAAGGTCCGACGGTGGTGCCGGTCTTGCCGCCGTTGGACGAGCCCCCGCTGCCTCCACTGCCGCCGGAACCGCCCGCATTGCCGCCCGACGAGCTGCTCCCGCACGCCCCTGTCGACAGCGCCAGCGCTCCCGCGCCCAGCAGAATCCCCACCCAACCCAGAGATCGCCTCCACATACGTCGATCGAGCACCCGATGGGGCGCGTTCGTCAAGGTGAACGCCCCGGCGACCTGCGAATCGTCGAAGCGCTCGCCGAGTCCGCGGCGCGTCTCCCCGCCCCATCGCTCGAAGTGGGTGGCGCGCCGTAGTATGCTGACTCTGATGTGTCGCTCTGCTTGGCTTGTCGCGTTGGCCTGCAGCGGCCTGGCCGCCTGCGGCATCAACACCCAGGCGACGGGCACCGGACACTCGCCGGATTCTGGACTCGGCGGGGTGGCCGGAGAAGGCGGCGTGGCGGGCAGCGGTGGGCAGCCAAGCTGCTTTCCCACCCCCAAGCAGAAGTTCTGCGGCAAGAGCTGTCCTCTCAAGAACGATCCGTCCGTTGGTTGCGCGGAGCCGTCCTGCGCCCCTTGCGCCTTGGCCAACGCAGTCGCCGGCTGCGCTGCGAGTGGACAGTGCAACATCCAGAGCTGCAATCAGGGGTTCGACGACTGCAACAGCGACCCCAGCGACGGCTGCGAGGTGAACACTGCGAGCGATCCCCACAACTGCGGGAGCTGCGGTCAGGACTGCTCCGCGACGGGCGGTACCACGAACTGGGCGTGCATCCAGGGCAAGTGCCAGATCTCCAACTGCCCGGCGGGCAAGGGTGACTGCGACGGCAATGCGTCCAACGGCTGCGAGACCAATCTGGCCACGGACGCGAAGAACTGCAGCTTCTGCGGCAACGACTGCAGCGCCAAGGTGCGGCACGCCGCAGCGACCTGCAGCAGCGACACCTGCGGCTACACCAAGTGCAGCGCAGGCTGGGCCGACTGCGACGGCAACAAGGCGAACGGCTGCGAGCAGGATGTCGCGACCGACCCCACGCATTGCGGAGGGTGCAGCACGGTCTGCAACAGCACGCATGGCCAGCCGGCGTGCGTTGGCAGCAATTGCGCCATCTCCTGCAGCCCCGGGTGGGGCAACTGCCGCAACGGGACCAGCGACGGCTGCGAGACCAACCTCCTGACCACCACCGCCCATTGCGGCACGTGCAACACCGCCTGTGAAAACCAGCACGGCACCACGTCCTGCAGCAACGGAACGTGCCGCCCGCAATGCAGCGGCACCTATGCCAACTGCGACGGCAACAACGCAAACGGCTGCGAGACGGACACCAACACGGACAGCAACAACTGCGCGGGCTGCGGCAAGCAGTGTTCGGGCGGGCAGACCTGCCAGAATGGCTCCTGCAAGTGCCCTCTCGGAACAGTCCTGAACAACAACGGCACGTGCTGCAAGGCCAAGGGCGCCAGCTGCCAGCAGAACAGCGACTGTTGCGGCAACAACTGTCACAAGGACGGCAAGTGCGGCTAGTAGCCGGACACTGCGCGCAGAGAAGTAGAGCTACTCTTCGCCTTGGAGCGGCGCGAACAGGTCGTCGAGATCGTCCTCGCGCAGCGCGGCGGCGGAGCCCTGGCCGAGGATGGTGTCGGCGAGGTGCTGTTTCTGCTGCTGCAGCCGCTGCATGCGCTCCTCCACGCTTCCGGCGGCGATCAGCTTGTAGACGAAGACGGGGTTCTGCTGGCCGATGCGGTAGGCGCGATCGGTCGCCTGCGCCTGCGCGGCGGCGTTCCACCACGGGTCGTAGTGGATGACGGTGTCGGCGCGCGTGAGGTTCAGGCCCGAGCCGCCCGCTTTCAGGCTGATCAGGAACACGTCCGCCTCGCCGTCCTGGAAGCGATCGACGAGCTTCTGGCGGTTCGGTGTTGCGCCGGTCAGCACGAGGTGACCGATGCCGCGCTCGACCAGGCCGTGGGCGATCAGCGCAAGCATCTGTGTGAATTGGCTGAACACGAGCACTCGCCGCTCCTCGGCGAGCTGCGCCTCGAGCAGCTCGAAGAAGGCGGCGTACTTGGCCGAGCCCTGCACCCCGCGCGCCGCCTCGCCGGCGCATAGGCGCGGATCGCAGCACACCTGGCGGAGCTTCATCAGCGCATCGAGGATGGCGATACTCGAGCCCGAGAAGCCTTTCTTCTTGATCACCTTGCGCACGTCGCCGTGCGCCGCCACGCGGATGCTCTCGTAGAGGTCGCGCTGGTCGCCGTCGAGGTCGACGGGCACGACGAGCTCCGTCTTGGGCGGCAGCTCTTTCGCGACGTGCTCCTTCATGCGCCGGAGGATGAAAGGCGCCACGCGTTCGCGCAGCGCCGCCAGCTGCGCGGCATCTCCCTCGCGCTCGATCGGCACGCGAAAGCGCACGTCGAACGCCTCGGCGCTGCCGAGCAGACCCGGCATCAGGAAATCGAACAGCGACCACAGCTCGCCGAGGTGGTTCTCGACCGGAGTACCGGTGAGGCACAGGCGATGGCGCGCTTCGAGTCCGCGCACGGCGCGGCTGGCCAGGCTCCGGCGGTTCTTGACGTTCTGCGCCTCGTCGAGCACGACCACGTGGAAGGGGTGCTCGGCGAGCGTGTCCAGATCGCGTGAAACCAGACCGTAGGTCGTGATCACGACATCCGAGCGCGGGATGTCCGCGAAGCGCCGCTTTCTTTTTTCTCCGTGCAGCACACACACGGAGAGTCCGGGCGCAAAGCGGCGGATCTCGCGCTGCCAGTTTCCGACCAGGCTCGTCGGTACGACGACCAGGCTCGGCCGGTCGGCACGCCCCGCCTCCTTCTCCGCGCACAGGTGCGCGATGGTCTGCAGCGTCTTGCCGAGGCCCATGTCGTCGGCGAGCACGCCGCCGCCGCCGCACGCGCGCAGGCGCTGCATCCACGCCACTCCCTCCTGCTGGTAGGGGCGCAGGGTCGCGCGCACGCCGCTGACAACTACCGGCGGCGCGATAGACGGCGACGCGTCGAGCGCGCGCGCTCGCTCCAGCAGATCGCCCGGCGCGTCGAGCACGAGCTCTGTGTCGGCGAACAGCTCCAGCTGCTCCAGCCGCGCGAGCGCCGGCGAAGCCAGCCCGGGAAACTCGATGGTCGCGGGATCGCCCGGTTCGCCGGAGTAGAGCTCGAGCAGCACGTCGAGCAGCCGCTCCAGGCGCTCCGCCGGGATCGCGACGTAGCGGCCGTCGCCGACGGGCAGCGCGCGCAGCCGCGACGTAAAGCGCTTGAGCGCCGTCAGGCTGCCGCCGCGCGTTCTGTCGAGCAGGTCAAGCAGCACCGGCAGCAGGTTCACGCGCTGTCCGGCGACTTGCACGCCGAGCTCCAGGCTGAACCAGTCGCCGCGATCGTCGTCGGGCAGCGCGCTCGCGTACCACGTCGGCTCGCCTTCGACGACGCGATACGGGTACGCCTCGTCCACCTGCACGTCCCAGCCGTGCGCGGAAAGGTGCGGCAGCGCCCGCGCCGTGAACGCGCAGAGGGCGTCCGTGTCCCCGTCGACGCCGACCACGTAGTCCGCCTCGCTGTCGAGATCTGGCGTGTACGTGTCCAGACATGCGAGCTCGACGGCTCCGAACGTCTCGAGCAGGCGTTCCGCCGCGGCTTCGCCCTCGACGTCGCGCTCGAACGCGGCCATGCCGCCGTCGGTCGCGATGAAGCAGCGCTCGCGCCGCTCCGACGCGCGGAATCCGACCTCGCCGTAGTCGAACCAGAGCCGCAGCACGGGTACATCGAGCTCGCGCGCGCCCTCGTCCGTCTCGACCAGCATGCGCTCCACGTACAGCCGGAGCTGCGGCGTGAAGCGCGGCGTGCCGTGGATGACACGCAGGTCCGGAGCAGCGGAAGCCACGAAGGACTTCAATCAAATCCGGAGCGATCTGTCGATCCCGGAACGCCGCACGAGGACCGATTTTTCCATCGGGGTCCATGGCCCCCGGCCGACGTTTCCTCCATGACCGGAGAAGCTAGCAGCGTCCCGAAGCGCCCTTCACGCTCTCCGGAACTTGCAGCGCGGACAGCGCGCGCCCTGCGCGCTCACCACGAGCGACACGAACGCGCAGGTCGGACACTTCTCGATCGCAGTGAACTCCGTCGAGAAGCCGCACTTTCCGCAGTGGCCCGCGTGGGGCGGGCCTGCGACATAGTCCCACGGGGTGCCGCACTTGGGGCAGGTGTGGTTGAGGGCGTCGTCGGCCTGGGCCTGGGCGGCTTCGGCGGCGGCGCGCTCTTCGGCTTCCTTGGCCGCGCGCTCGGCGGCTGCCTGCGCATCGGCCGCGCGCTTCTGGTTGTCCTTGATCTCCTTCCGGGCAGCGTCCCGGCAGGCGTAGGAGCAATAGATGCCGTCGATCGGCTTCTTGAACAGACCGATCTTCTGGTCGCACTGCGCGCACACCTTGGCCATGTCGCTTTCGGGAGTACCACCGCGGCTGTGTGCTTGAAAGCCACCCCACCGCGATTTTCCTGACAGATGCACGACAGCAGGGTCGCGGTCGCTCGGCGCGGATCCAGGTTTCTCGTAGGAATAGCCGCGGCACGCGGCTTGCTCGCGCACGGCCATGCTCAAGACCTTGTCCTTGCCAATCCTCATCGCTGGCCTCTTCGCGGTCGCCTGCGGGTCGAGCAACGCGGGCAGCGGCGGCACGGGCGGCAGCGCCGGCGCCCCGAGCGGCACCATCGCCTGCGGGCCGAAGCTCGCGTGCACGGGCGGCGATCTCTGCTGCGTGCCGCTCACCGCTTCTGGAACGCCAACGTGCGCAGCCACGTGCCCCGCCGCCATGTCGGTCGTCGCGTGCGACGGTCCCGAGGACTGCGCGGGCGGTCCCTGCTGCGGATCGGTGGCCAAGGGCTACAGCTGCGCCACCGGCGACTCGTGCAGCCCCGGGGACGTGACGCGCTGCCACAGCCAGCTCGACTGCAACGGCGGAACCTGCCAATCGGCGACTTTCGCCTCGGTTCCAATCGACGGCTGCAACTAGGCGTCAGGCGCGGGCCTGGGCACGACTCTGCAGCACGTCGCGCCGCCCCGCGATCAGCGCCAGCCAGTCATCGAGGCCCTCGCCGCTGGTCGCGGAGACGGGGATCATCAGCGGCGCCGGCATCACGCGCGACAGCGCGTCCTCGATGGCAGCGATCGACAGGCCGGGCAGCGCCGGCAGCAGGTCGACCTTGCTGAGCACGACCACGTCCGCGTTCTTGAACATGACCGGATACTTCAGCGGCTTGTCCTCGCCCTCCGTCACGGACAGCACGACGACGTCGAGGTGCTCGCCGAGATCATAGATGGCCGGGCACACCAGATTGCCGACGTTCTCTATGAAGAAGTAGTCCGAGTCCTGCCACGGCAGATCGTGCAGTGCGTGGTGGACCATCTGCGCATCGAGGTGGCAGGCCGAGCCGGTGGTGATGGAGGCCGAGACGATGCCGCTCCGGCGGAGCCGCTCCGCGTCGTTGTCGGTCGCCAGATCGCCGCTCACGGCGCACAGCCGACAGCGTCCGCCGAGCGCGCGCGCCGTGGCCTCGAGCAGCGCGGTCTTCCCCGAGCCCGGCGAGCCCATCAGGTTGATGGCGAGCACGCTCGCTTCCTCGAAGTGCTCGCGGTTGTGCCGCGCGCGGGCGTCGTTGTCCGACAGGATGCGATCGTGGACCTCGACCGGAACCAGCTCGCTGTCCCCGCAACCACACGTCTCACACATTCGCGACCTCCATTTCGATACGCTCGAGCACTATCTCGTCGCCTTCCGCCAGTGACGCCGGCACGCCGCACTGTGCGCAGCGCAGCTGGGTGCCGGTCTCGATCGAACGGCCGCAGCGCGGGCACTCCCAGCGTGCCGGCACGCGTGTGAGGTTCAACGTGGCGGCGTCGCAGATGGTGCGCTCGCGGAAGGTGTCGTAGGCCGTCTCCAGCAGATCCGTCTCGACTCCGGAAAGCTCGCCGATGCGCACCCACAGTGCCGTGACCGCGGTCGCACCGCGCTGCTCCGCTTCAGCCTGCACGCGATGGATCAGCGAGCCGACGATGGAGTACTCGTGCATCAGCGGCCCCCGAAATGCGGCAGGCGCTTGTCGAAGAACGCGGCGATGCCCTCGGCGAAGTCGGCGCTGTCCGCGCTGCGCGACAGCTCGTCGATCTCGCGATCCAGGTGGTAGTCGAGGCGCTCCACTCCGGCTGCCTCGTTCATCAGGCGCTTGGCCGCGGCGTAGGCCGCCGTAGGCCCCGCGGCCAGGCCGCGGCACAGCTCCGCCATGTCGTCGGCGTAGGTGGCATCGGGGAAGACAACGCTGACCAACCCAAGATCGTGGGCGCGACGCGCGGAGAGCCGCGGCCCCAGCAGCGCGAAGTCCGCCGCGCGTCGCAGGCCCACGAGCTTGGGAAGAAAAAACGTCGTGCTCTCGGCCCCACAGAGCCCGGTCTTGAAGTAGGCGTACTCGAAGCTGGAGCGCTCCGAGGCGACCACCAGATCGCAGCACAGAGCCAGACCGAGACCGCCCGCGGCCGCGACGCCGTCGACCGCGGCGATCACCGGCTTGGGCGCGCGGCGGATCTCGCTGATAGTGCTGTGCAGGTACTCGAGGATCTGCTTGAACACCTCGCCATAGCCGCGCGGCAGGTCGCGCGTGGCCGGCGAGAGATAGCCGAGGTCTTCCTGCGTGCCGCCGGCGCGGATGTACTTCAGGTCCGCGCCGCTGCAGAACACGGTGCCACTGCCGCGGATCACCATCACGCGCACGGAGGTGTCGCGCGAAAGCTGGATGCCGGCCTTGCGCAGATCGCGCGCCGTCTCGACGTCCAGCGAGTTGAAGCGCTTCTGTCGGTCGATGGTGATGATGCCGATCGACTCGTCGGAGCTGTCGCGTGTGACCCGGATGTGTCCCATGACTCAGCAGATCCTTGGCAGGGGTTCTCCCTCGAGCTCGGCGACGAGCCGCTTGCCGAAGCCCGTATCGAGGATCACCGAGCCCACGCGCTCGTCGATGCAGCGACCCACGATGGCGGCGTCCCGGCCGAGCGGATGCTCGCGCAGCGCGGCGAGGACGCGCTCCGCCGCTTCAGGGCGGACGCCGATCACGGCCTTGCCTTCGTTGGCGACGTGCAGCGGATCGATGCCGAGCAGGTCCGCCGTCGCGCGCACCGGTTCGCTGAGCGGAATCGCCGGCTCGTCGAGGACCACGCCGACGCCGCTCTTCTTCGCCATCTCGTGCAGGCTGCTGGCGAGGCCGCCGCGCGTCGGATCCTTCATCGCCACGACGCTGTCGCCCCCCGCTGCGAGCACGAGCTTCACCAGCGAGCCGATCGGCGCCACGTCCGAGCGGAGCTCGCCTTCGAGGCCCAGGTTCCGCCGCACGCCGAGCACCGCCAGGCCGTGATCGCCGATCGTCCCCGTCACCAGGATGCGATCGCCGGGGCGGAGCCCGGAGTCGGGCACAACGCGGTCGGCGAACGCCACGCCGGCGGTGTTGATGATCATCCCGTCCAGCTCGCCCTTGCCCATCACCTTGGTGTCGCCCGTCACGACGCGGACGCCCGCCTCGCGACAGGTCGCCGCCATCGACAGCTGAACGCGCTGGAGCTCCGCGCGCGGGAAGCCCTCTTCCAGCACCACCGCGCAGGTGAGCCCTACGACTTCCGTGGCGCCCATCATCGCCAGGTCGTTGACCGTGCCGGACACGGCGAGCCGGCCGATGTCGCCGCCCGGGAAGAACAGCGGCGAGATCACGTGCGAGTCGGTGGTGATCACGAGCCAGCGATCGCCGACGCGGATCGCCGCCCCGTCGTCCATCGCGGCAAGCCCGATGCCGTCGCCCGCATCCTCGGAGAGGCCGCGCACGAACACTTCCTCGATCAGCGACCGCATGGCGCGGCCGCCCGCGCCGTGCTTCATCCCGATGCGGTCCAGGTCGTTCATGCCACGTCTCCTAGATCCGGGCGGCCACCGTACTGCTGCCAGATGCGGCAGGTGCCCTCGGTGCTGACCATGCAGGCGCCGACCGGGGCGTCGACAATACACTCCTTGCCGAACAGCTGGCAGTCGTGCGGCGAGGCGATGCCCGCCATGATGTCGCCGCAGATGCACTGCTCGGCCATCCGGGGCGGCGCGTACTCCCAGAGCCGCGCCAGATCGATCTGGAAGCGGCGGCGGGCGTCGAAGCGCGCCATCTCGTCCCTCAGGCGCAGGTTGCCGTTCGGGACGTGCGCGATGCCGCGCCAGCGCCCGCCGATGGGACGGAACACCTGCCACAGCATCTCCTGCGCGCGCTGGTTGCCTTCCTTCGTCACGCAGCGCGGGTACATGTTCTCGACCGCCGCGCGCCCATCGCGGATCTGCTCGAGCAGCGCCACCAGCCCGGCCAGGATGTCGAGCGGCTCGAAGCCCGCCACCACCACCGGGATGTTGTGGCGCTCCACGAACTTCTCGAAGATCCCCCAGCCGGTGATGGTCGCCGCGTGCCCCGCGGCGAGGAAGCCCTCCACGTGAGTCTCGGGCATCTCCGCGACAATCTCCATCACCGGCGGGATGTACTTGTGCGCCGAGAGCACCGAGAAGTTATCGGGGGGACTTTCGAGCAGCGCCGCTGCCGTGGCCACAGCCGTGGTCTCGAAGCCGGTGGCAAAGAAGACGAGGTCTTCGCTGCTCTTCGTGGCGAGGTCGATGGCCTGGGCGACGCTGTAGACGACCTCGACGGGCGCGCCCGCCGCTTTGGAGTCGGCAAGCGAGCGCGCCGTGCCGGGCACGCGCAGCATGTCGCCGTAGGTCGCAATGCGCACGCCCTGTTCGGCCAGCGCCACGGCCTCGTCCACTTCCGGCAGATCGGTGATGCACACGGGGCAGCCCGGCCCCATGAACACCTCGAGCCCCTTCGGGAAGCTCGCGCGCAGGCCGTAGCGGGCAATCGCCTGCTCGTGGCTGCCGCAGACGTGCATCACGCTGACCGGATCGCGGCCGATCTCCTCAACGAGGCGGCGCATGGCGTCGCCGAGCGCGCGGGCGCGCACCGGATCGCGGTACTTGAGCTGCCGCACGTCGACGTCGAAGGAGGCCATCAGCGCCGCCCCTTCTCCGGCGCGGCGTCGATCTCGCCGCGCACGTCGCCGGCCATCAGATCCTCGCTGTCGGCCATGGCCAGGAGCTCCTCGTACAGCGAGAGCGTGCCTTCGATCTGCGCTTCGGGAATGCGCCGGATGGCGTAGCCGACGTGATTGAGGATGTAGTCGCCGGGCGAGACGGGCTCGTCGACTACATCCAGGCGTACTTCACGCCGCACTCCGAAAAAATCGACGGTCGCGGTCATGCCGTCGATCTCGATCACCTTGCCGGGGACTCCTAGACACATCGCCGTACCCTCATTCAAGGTCCATGCCGGTTCACCGACAGGACGTACGCAGCCAGGTCCCGACGCTGATCGACGTCGAGCGCCTCCCAAGAGGGCATGGACGTGCCCTTCTTGCCGTGGGTGATGATGTCGAACACCTGCTCCGGGGTGACGGAGCTGCGCCAGGCGCTGGACGTGAAGTCAGCGGGCTTGCCGGACAGGTTCTCGCGGCGCTCGCCGTGGCCGTCGGCGTTCTTTCCATGGCAGAGGGCGCAATGCGCAAGGAACAGCGCGCGGCCAGCCTGGCGCGCAGCGGGCGAATCCAGGCGCGCCTGGAGCGCCTGATCCGTGGCCTTGTGGCTACATGCCGGCCAGGCGAGCAACATGGAAAGCGCTCCGTTCACGAGCCACCTCCGGCGCATGGGTCTCTCCGGGCACGAACACGAAGCCGAGCCTTGCGGCCTGTGCAACGACCAGATGCGCGAGGTCGACGATGCTCGCGGCCACGGGCGGGCTGAGACCGACCTCGAGCTCGATGCTCTCCGGCACCACGCCAATCAAGAGCAGCGTGCCGGGCAGGCGATCGACGAGCCGCGCTCCGTCCAGCAGGTCCGCCACGCCGACCTGGTGCGGCGAGAGGCGATGTAGCGAGGCGTGCGCGACGTCCTCGCCGACGAGCTGGACCAGCGAGCCCGGGGGCGCGTTCGCCGCCACCGCATCGACCAGGATCACGCGCTCCGCCGAGGTGACGAGCGGCAGGAGCGAAAGGCCCAGCGTGCCGCCGTCATGCAGGCTCACGCCCTCGGGGACCTCGTAGTGGCGCGCGATGTAGTCCACCGCGGTGACTCCCGCCCCGTCGTCACCCAGAAGCACGTTGCCCAGGCCGAGCACCAGGAGCGGGATGCTGTCACCCATGGGCGCCCCGGTCCTCGAAGTCGCGCTGGGCCTCGCGATCCTTCTCCACGACCGACCTGGGAAGCCACTTGTTGCCGGAGACCATCGAGTCGATGACGCCGGTCTTGTCGATGATGGCCATGTAGACGGCGCTGTACAGGTGGTGCACGAAGAAGCCGATCAAAAGCCACATGAACACGTGGTGGATCCAGCGTGCCATCTGCGGACCGCCGAACACCGGGACCAGGAACGAGAACCAGCGCATCACCGAGTCGACGTCGGCGTTGACCGAGTACATCGCCAGCCCGGTGAGGATCATCACCAGGTACAGCAGGAACACGAAGAAGTACGCGAACCCCGCCAGCGCGTTGTGACCGGCCGCCGGCGGCGGATCCACCTTGAGGAACGTGTAGAAGCGGAATGTTCCCAACAGATCATTCCAGCGCTTCTTCGTCGTCGGGATGAAGTTCCACCAGCGCGCGCGGCGCGGCCCCACGAACATCCACAGGATCCGCGACAGCACGGCGAGCGTGAACACGATCGCCGAGTAGAAATGGATCACCTTCATCCAGCCCATCACGAAATGCTGGCCGGCCGCACCGGGCACGACGATGTACGGCTTGCCGATGTAGATGCCGGTGATGGCGAGCGACAGGATCGACAGCGCGATCAGCCAGTGCGTGGTGCGCACCACGCGGTCCCACACGCGCACCCGCATCCGGGCCTCCTCCCCAGCGAACTCGCCGACGTTCTCGACGGGCGCCGCTGACCCGGGCAGCTCGCTGGTGGTCATCTCGCCCTCACGCGGACGATCTCCCCGCCCTCGGCGTCGACGACGTGTACGCCGCACGCCATGCACGGGTCGAACGAGTGGACCGTGCGCAGGATCTCCAGCGGTTGGGCCGGGTCGGCGATGGGCGTACCGAGCAGCGCGGCCTCGTAGGGACCGGCCTTGCCGGCGGCGTCGCGCGGTCCGGCGTTCCACGTGCTCGGTACGACGCACTGATAGTTCTCGATCCTGCCGTTCTTGATGTGGACCCAGTGACCGAGCGCGCCGCGCGGAGCCTCGTGGAAGCCCGCGCCGGTGGCCTCGGCCGGCCAGGTCGACGGATCCCACTTGGAGTTGTCGGCGATGCGCAGCTCGCGTCGGTCCATGTTGGCGGCCAGCTGCTCCACCCAGCTGCCCATGTGATCGACGAGCACCTGCGTCTCCACCGCGCGCGCCGCGATGCGGCCGAGCGTCGAGAACAGCGCCGCCGGTCCGACGCCGAGGTGCGACAGAACGTGGTCCACCATCGGCTTGACCTGCTTGTGGCCGCGTCCGTACGCGACCAGCATCCGCGCCAGCGGCCCCACCTCCATCGGCAGGTTGTCGTAGCGCGGCGACTTCAGCCAGCTGTACTTGGCGTTCGTATCGAGCCGCTCGAAGGGCGGCTTCGGACCGGTGTAGTTCGGCTTGGTCTCGCCCTTGGACGGGTGCAGGCCCTTGCCGTCGCCGCCGGCGTAGTCGTACCAGGAATGCTTGACGTACTCGGTGATCTTCGCCGGGTCGAAGTTCTCGAGCTTGGTGATCTGCTTGCCCAGGATGACGCCGGAGGGCAGGAATTGCTTCGGCTTGTCGCTGTCGTCCTCCGGGTACTCGCCGTACACCAGGTAGTTGCCGACGCCCGCGCCGTAGCCGGCCCAGTCCTTGTAGAACGAGGCCACCGCCAGCACGTCGGGGATGTACACGCGGCGCACGAAGTCCTGGCCCTTCTTGATGATGTTCTCGAGCTGGGCAATCGTGCCCATGTTGAGCGACGCCTGCTGGTCGGGATCGACCGGCGTGGCCATGCCGCCGACGAGGAAGCTCTGGAGATGCGGATTCTTCCCGCCCAGCACCGCGTGGATGCGGATGAAGTCGCGCTGCCAATCAAGCGCCTGCAGGTAGTGCGCAACGGCCAGCAGGTTTGCTTCCGGGGGCAGCTTGTAGGCGCTGTGTCCCCAGTACGCATTGCCGAACGGTCCGAGCTGCCCGCGGTCGACGAAGCCCTTGATCTTGTCGCGGACGCCCGCGAAGTACTTCGTGCTGGAGAGCGGCCAATCCGAGATCGACTGGGCCAGCTTGGCCGTCTGCCAAGGGTCGGCCTTGAGCGCCGAGACGATGTCCACCCAGTCGAGCGCGTGCAGGTGATAGAAGTGGATCACGTGGTCCTGCACCATCTGCGACGACATGATCAGATTGCGGAGCAGGCGCGCGTTCGGCGGCGGTTTGGCGCCCACGGCGTTTTCCACCGCGCGCACGGAAGCAATGGCGTGCACCGTCGTGCACACGCCGCAGATGCGCTGGGTGAACACCCAGGCGTCGCGTGGGTCGCGTCCCTTGAGGATGATCTCGATGCCGCGGAACATGGTGGATGACGACCACGCATCCTTGACGGCGCCCTGATCCACTTCCGCTTCGATGCGTAGGTGGCCTTCGATGCGGGTGACTGGATCGACGACGACGTGTGTCACTCGGCGCCTCCTTTCCGCGGCTCGAGCTTGCCGGGCGGCGGCGCAGCGGGCTTGTCGGGCCTACCCGAGCCCTTTGCGGGCGGCGCGCCCTTGGCCTTCTTGTCGGCGTGCTTCTTCGCGGCAAGGCGCGAGGCGGCAATGATCCCGTGGGCGCCGAACGCGACGCCAACCCCTGCCGCCGCGATCAAGCCCACCTTGTCGATCGGCTCCGCCAGGCCGAAGCCCGGAATGCCGGACAGGTGGGCATAGAACGGCGTCATGCGATCCCAGAAGTCGGGCTCCGCACAGCCAATGCACGGATGTCCGCAACCGATCGGCCAGTTGGTCGCCTCGTTCCAGCGCACCACGGGACAGTTCTGGAAGGTGACGGGGCCTTTGCAGCCCATCTTGTACAAGCAGTAGCCGGCGCGATGACCGTCGTCGCCCCAGTGCTCCACGTACTGGCCGGCGTCGAAGTGCGCGCGTCGCTCGCAGTTGTCGTGGATCGACTTTCCGTAGGCAAACAGCGGACGCTTGTGCTCGTCGAGCGGCGGCCAGTGCTTGAAGCTCAGGTAGTAGACCAGAAGCGCCGTGAGGTTCTCCACGTTCGCCGGGCAAGCGGACATGTTGATGAGGTTCTTCACGTTGGGCACGGCGTCGGCTACACCCAGTGCGCCGGTGGGGTTCGGCGCCGCCGCGGGAATTCCGCCGAAAGCCGCGCAGGTGCCGATCGCGATGGTCGCAGCCGCGTGCTCGCACACGTCGCGCGCCATCTGCAGGGCGCTCTTGCCGCCGATCGTGCAGTACACGCCGCCGGCTCCGGTGGGAATCGAGCCCTCGATGATGGCGATGTACTGGCCCTTCTTCTGCTTGATCGTGTTGTCGAGCGCCGCCTCGGCCTGGCTCCCGGCCGCGGCCATGATCGTCTCGTGATAGTCGACACTGACCGTGTCGAGGATCACCTCCGCCACGGTGGGCTTGCTGGCTCGCAGGAAAGACTCGGTATTGCCGGCACAGTCCTGGAACTCCAGCCACACGAGGGAGGGCTTCTGCGACTTCTCGACCCCCTGCGCGATCTCCGCTGCTGCCGTCGCCGGCAGGCCGAACATCGCGGCCATCATTCCGCAGAACTCGACGAAGTCGCGACGCGTCAAACGCCGGCTCGCAAGCGCTGCATCCAGCCAAGTCTGCTGTCGCGCCATGGATTGCCCCTCCAGGAATGCGGATACGCCCGGGCCGTGGGGTGCATCGGCCGTGCCCGGCGCGCACGGCCTTCGCCCCGGCGCGAAAAACACCGAATCACTTGAAGGCGTTACGATTCGCCCCGTGGCGCTTTGCCCCACGCAATGCGTACGCGATGCGAGCGCGCTCCGCACAGCTTGCATGTCCTTCGACAGCACGCGGCAATCCGTGCGCGTTTCCCTGCCCGCTGCTGCCGGCAAGCGACTCCGGGGCCGGCATGGACGTTGCTGCGTTGATTCCGGGGTGCCGTGGCACTGCGGGGACACAGAGAAGGAAGGGAGGCGGATTCCGCTGCGCAGAGCTCGCGCACGGGCGCAACGAGCGATACCCGCGCCATCGAAACCGTGCTCGACGCCGAGCGCGCGGCGGAGCAGTCCGTCGCGGAGGCGGAAGCCGAAGCCGAACGCATCCTGGGCGAAGCGCGCGACCACGCGCGGCGCGTCGGCGAGCGCGCGGACGAGCGCATCCGCCGCATCCACACGCGCTCCGCGACGCTGGCCGATCAGGCTATCGAGGAGCTCCACGCGGCACACGAGGATCGCGCCCGCGACTCGCAGCGGAGCCTTTCCGAGCCGGGGATGGTGGACGCTGCCGCCGCGCGCGTTGCCGCTTGGCTTCTGGGAGAGGACGAACCGTGAGCATCTCCGGTTTCGAATACGCCCAGGCGCGCCTGCAGGCGCGACATGGCAACCGGCCCGACAGAGCCGCGTGGCGGCGCCTGCACGCGAGCGCGAGCCTGGAGCACTTCCTCGACGCGTGCGCGCGGACCGGACTCGAGCCCTGGGTGGCCGAGCTGCACGCCGACCAGGACCCGCACCAGATCGAGCGCGCGCTCGGCACGGCATTCGGGCACTACGTCGACGAGGTCGCGTCGTGGCTCCCGCCGCGCTGGCAGCCCGTGGTGCGGCAGCAACCGTCCGGGCGACGCGAAGCGAGCCTGGACGAGTGGCGCGCGCTGTGGCCGCGCGAGCCCCGCGCCGGAACCGCCCGGCTCGAGGCGTTCGTCGCTCTGCTCGACGCACACCGCGCGCGCATGCGCTCTTCGGACCTTGAACAGGACGGATGGCGTCTTTGCGATCGGCTGGAGGACGAGCTCACGCGTCTGTTCCGCGTGCATCCCCGGCAGCCCGTCACGGCGCTGGCGCACCTGGCACTGGTCGCGCTCGACCTGGAGAGGTTGCGCGGGGCCGTGCTGCGCCGCCGGTTGTTCCCCGACGTGGCCAGCGAGGCGTCATGGGTCTGAAGCCGCAACCTGCCCGCTGGTTCGAGGCACTCGCCGCCCGCGACGATGTCAGCCGGCTCGCGGAAGCGCTGGCGCGCACCGGAGTCGTGCAGATCGAGGCCGAGCAGGAGACCGGCGAGCTGCGCCAGACGCCCGAGCTTCGCTCCGAGCTCGACGAGTACGATCGGCTCGCGCGGCGCTACCACCCCTACTGGCCGAAGGACGAGCGCCGCGCGCTCGGCATGCCGGGGGCGCCGGCCGAAGTCGTCGAGCAGGCCCTGGAGCGCTTGCGCGCGTGGCGCAGCGAAGCCGATCCGGTGATCGCCCGGTTGGAGAGCATCGCCAACGAGCGCTCGAGCCTCTCGCTCCTCTACGAGCTGCTTTCCGCGACGGGGGACGACTTTCCCGACTTCGACAAGCTCCGTCACGCCGGCCCCAGCCTCACCACGCGCCTCTTTGCGCTGCCTCCGGAACCGCGTGGGGCGGACCTCGGAGAAGGACGGCTGGCACGCCGCATCGACGGCGAGGAGCACACGTTCGTGCTGCTGGTCGACTCCGCCGCGGCCCTCGACAAGCTCCAGGAAAGCCTGCTCGCCGCCAAGGCGCGCCCGATGGAGCTGCCGCCCTGGCTCGAGCCCTCGGCTTCCGCGTCCAGAGTCCTGGTGGAAAGCCGGCTCGACGAGCTCGACAGCGAAGAAGTTGCGGCGCGCCACGAGCTGATCGCGAGCCACGAAGCGCACGAGCTGGCCACCGCGCTTTCCGATCTGCACCGCCTGCGCTGGTTTTTCGCGAACGTGCCACTCTTGCCCGAGACACGGAACTTCGCGGTGGTCACCGGCTGGACGAGCGACAGCACCGGAGCAACGCTCCGGCGCGCGCTTGCGGAAAGCAGGATCGACGCGCTCGTCCACTTTCCCGCCGCGCCACGCGACCGCATTCCGCCCATCGTGCTCGACAATCCGCGCTGGGTGAAGCCGTTCGAGGCGTTCGCCGGCATGCTCGGCACACCGGCGCAGCACGAGACGGATCCGAGCCCGTTGCTGGCCGTGATCGCACCGCTTCTGTTCGGGTTCATGTTCGGCGACGTGGGGCAGGGCTTCGTGCTGCTGCTGGCGGGGCTCCTGCTCAAGAAGCGACTACCGGTGCTCAAGCTGCTGATTCCGGGCGGCATCGCGGCGATGGCGTTCGGCGTGCTGTTCGGCGGCTTCTTCGCCAGACACGACGTGCTGCCTGCGCTGTGGGTCCATCCGCTTTCCGATCCCCTGGGCGTGCTCGTCGCGTCGTTGCTCGGTGGCGCGGCCATCCTGCTTGTCGGCCTGCTCCTGGGCGGAGTCCAGGCGCGCTGGCAGCGGCGCCTTGCGACCTGGCTGGCAACCGACGCGGCGCTCGTCGCGATCTATCTCGGGCTGCTCGGCGTCCTCGTCGATCGCCGCTCGCTGTGGATCGCCGGCGCCGGCGTGGTCTGGCACGTGCTCGGCAGCGGCGCCGCTGCACACAGGGCGCGCCTGGCAGCCGCAGCCTCCGCTGCCGGTCATCTGATCGAGCGAACACTGCAGCTTTTCGTCAACACCGTATCGTTCGCGCGCGTCGGTGCCTTCGCGCTCGCCCACGCCGGTCTGTCGGTGGCCGTCGTCGGTCTCTCGCACGCCGCCGGCAGCCCCGTTGGCACGATCGCGGTCCTCGTCGTCGGCAACGCATTCACCCTGCTGCTCGAAGGACTGGTCGTCTCCATCCAGACAACGCGGCTCGTGCTGTTCGAGTTCTTCGTGCGCTTCCTCAAGGGCGAAGGGCGGCAGTTCCGCCCGCTTCTTCCGCCCCCTGACCCAGGCCCTCCCTACGCGGAAGGAGCACACCAGCTATGAGACCTTCCATCTGGATCTGGCTCGCTGTCGTGGGCGCGATAGCGCTGCTGGCGACGCTGCTCCTGTTCACGGCTTCGGCGGTTGCGGCACCGGCAGCCGGCGCGGCCGCCCACACGATCGATCCGTCGGTGCTGCGCTGGGCATACGTCGCGGCGGCCGCTGCGACAGGGATCTCGTCTGCTGCGGCAGCGTACGCGGTAGCCCGCGTCGCGAGCGCGTCGGTCGGCGCGCTGACAGAGAAGCCGGAGCTGTTCGGCCGCGTGCTCGTGCTCGTGGGCCTGGCCGAGGGCATCGCGATCTACGGCCTTATCATCTCGATCCTGATCCTGAACCACCTGGGGTAGCGCGATGGAGGAGAAGCGCCGCGGC
Source organism: uncultured delta proteobacterium (assembly GCA_963826085.1). Taxonomy (GTDB): domain Bacteria; phylum Myxococcota_A; class Polyangia; order Polyangiales; family Polyangiaceae; genus CAWDXG01. Next base: position 1,551,446 of record CAWGVN010000004.1, read on the forward strand.
GGGCAGCCAGTGTTCATCGGCGACACGCTGAGCGCGCTCGGCTACCGCCTCGCAGGGGCGCGCGCCATCGCACCCGACGACGGCAACCTGGCCGAGACGTTCGACGCAGCGTGCGCCGAGGCGTCGCTGGTGCTGATCACCGCCGGGCTCGCTGCGCGGTTGCCGAGGGGGCGGCTCGGCGGGGCGCTGTCGAGCGGCGCGCTCGTCCTGATCGTGCCAGACGTGCGGAACCAGCGCGCGATGCCGGACGCGGCAGAGCTGGTGCGCCGCCAGCTGGGGATCGAGACATGACCGGCAGCGAGGTCGAGACCTTCCTCCGAATCGTGGAGCGCGATCGGGCGGCGCGCTGCGACGCGATCCTGCACGATGCGTCGGACCGCGCGGCCGAGCTCCTGCGCGAAGCGCGCCGCGAAGCACGGCGCCGCGTGTCCACGGCCGTCGCGGACGACCGTGTGCGCAGCAAAAAGCGCGTCGAGGCCGCGCGCGCCGAGCTCATGACCCGCGAGCGCGAGCTCGGCCGGGACGTCGCCAGCAAGCTGCTCGCGCGCGGCTCGGATGCGTTGCACCAGGCTCTGCTCGCGCGCTGGCGCGAGGCGGAGAGCCGCGCGCGCTGGATCTCCGCGCTCGTCGCCGACGCGGAACGCCTGCTGCCGCACGGAGCCTGGCGTATCCAGCATCCTTCTGGGTTCGCCGAGGTCGAACTGCTCACGCGCGTCGCGAGCGAAACGAGCGGCGCCGCGCCGGTGCTCGAAGCGGATGCGGACATCACCGCCGGTCTCTGCATCCACATCGCCGGCGCGCGCCTCGACGGCACCGTCGCAGGCCTACTCGCGGACCGCGGCAAGGTGGAAGGGCGCCTGTTGATGGAACTGTCCGGCCGCGGAGGCGCGGCATGAACGAGGCCACGCTTCGCTGGATCAGCGGTCCGGTGCTGCGCGCCCGCACCTCGGCGCCGTTCCAGGTCAACGAGGCCGTGCTGGTCGGCAAGGCGAGGCTGCTCGGCGAAGTGATCCAGCTCGGCGGCGACGAGATCGTCGTCCAGGTCTACGAAGACACCACCGGGCTCCAGCCAGGCGCGCTCGTCGAGGGCACGGGCGGCCCGCTGTCGGTGCGGCTCGGCCCTGCGCTGCTCGGCCGCATCTTCGACGGCCTGTTGCGCCCGCTCGGCGGACAGGGCCGCTTTCTTGCGCCCGGCATGCGCGCGGGGCAGGACCGGAAGCTGAGCTTCAGCGCGCGAGTCCAGCGAGGCGACACGCTCTCGGGCGGCGCAGTGCTCGGAGAGGTCCGGACAGCGGGCGCCCGCCAGCAGCACTGTCTCGTTCCACCCGGTATCGAAGGCGAGATCGTCGAGATCATCGCGGACGGCGACTACGGACCGGACGACACCGTCTGCCGCCTGCGTACGGAAACGGGCGGAATCGAGCTGTCCATGTCGCACAGCTGGCCGGTGCGCGTGCCGCGCCCGGTTGCGCGCCGGTTGCCCGCTGATCGGCCGCTGCTCACCGGACAGCGCATCCTCGACACGCTCTTCCCCGTCGCCCGAGGCGGGCGCGCCGCGCTGCCCGGCGGGTTCGGCACCGGCAAGACCGTGCTGCAACAGACGCTGTGCAAGTGGAGCGACGCGGACATCGTCGTGTACGTCGGCTGCGGTGAGCGCGGCAACGAGATGGCAGAAGTGCTGCAGGAGCTGCCGGAGCTCGACGACCCGGTAAGCGGGCGGCGGCTGCTCGAGCGCACCGTGATCATCGCCAACACCTCGAACATGCCGGTGGCCGCACGCGAGGCGAGCATCTACACCGGCGTCACGGTCGCGGAGTACTTCCGCGACCAGGGGCTGTCGGTGGCGCTGATGGCCGACTCCACCAGCCGCTGGGCTGAAGCGCTGCGCGAGATCTCCGGGCGGCTGGGCGAGCTGCCCGCCGAAAGCGGCTACCCGGCGTACCTCTCGAGCCGGCTTGCCGGATTCTACGAGCGCGCCGGACGCGTCCAGACGCTGTCGGGCGACGAGGGATCGCTGACGCTCGTCGGCGCGGTGAGCCCGCCGGGCGGCGACTTTTCCGAGCCGGTCACCAAGCACACCGAGCGCCACATCCGCTGCCTGTGGAGCCTCGATCCGGCGCGCGCGCACGCGCGCGTCTACCCCGCCATCCACCCGCTGGCTTCGTACTCGGAGGACATCGACGCGCTCGCGCCCTGGTGGGAGTCGGAGGGCGACCCGCGCTGGCTCGAGCACCGGCGGCGGCTGCTCGGGTTGCTCGAAGACCAGGCGCGCCTCGAGCGCATGGCGCGCATCATCGGCAAGGACGCGCTGCCCGAGCGGCAACAGCTCGTGCTGCTGTCGGCCGAGCTGGCGAGCGACGGCTTTCTCCGGCAGTCGGCGCTGTCGCCGGTGGACGCGCATTGCTCGCCGGCGCGGCAGGTCGCAATGCTCCGGCTGGTGGTGCGCTTCGCGGATCTGGCCGAGCAGGCGCTGGAGCGCGGCGTGCGGCTCGCGCAGATCGCCGAGCTCTCCGTGCTCGGCCAGCTGAGGCGTATGAGCGAGGAAATCGGAGACGACCGGGTCAGCGAGCTCGACGCGCTGGCGCGCGATGTGGACGGGGCCTTCGCGGGCCTGGAAGCGGAGCACGACCTTGCAGGCTGAGCTATCCATCTCCGGCGTCGCCACGCGCATCGAGGGGCCGCTGCTGTTCCTGAAGCGGAACGTGCGCGTGGGACTGAACGAATCGGTCGAGGTGTTCGGCGGCGACGGGCGGAGCCGCCTCGGGCGCGTCGCTACGCTGGACGAGCACTCGATGGTGGTGGAAGTACTCGAATCGACGGTGGGGCTGAGCCTTCCGGAGTCGCGCGTGCGGCTGCACGGCGCGCCGCTCGGGTTCGGCGTGGGCCCGGGCATCCTCGGCCGCACGTTCAATGGCGTGGGGCAACCAATCGACGGCGGGCCACCGATCGCCGCCGAGCGCTCGCTGCCCGTCGACGGACTTCCGGTAAATCCGGCGGGACGCATCAAGCCCTTCGAGTTCATCGAGACGGGTCTCACCAGCATCGATCTGCTAAACAGCGTGGTTCGAGGGCAGAAGTTGCCGCTCTTCTCGTCCGCGGGGCTTCCGCACGATCGCATGATGGCGGAAATCGCCCAGCGAGCGCGGCTCCTCGGCGAAGACGAGCAGCGCTTCGCGATCGTGTTCGCAGGCATCGGCGTGTCCCACGACACGGCGGAGGCGTTCCGCCGCGCCATGGAGCAGAGCGGCGCCCTCGAGCACACGGCGCTGTTTCTGAACCTGGCGAGCGAATCGAGCACGGAGCGGCTTCTCACTCCGCGCTTCGCGCTCACGGCAGCCGAATACCTGGCCTTCACCGAAGGGCGCCACGTGCTGGTGCTGATGACGGACATGACCAACTACTGCGAGGCGCTGCGCGAAGTGAGCGCCAGCCACGGCGAGATCCCGAGCCGCAAGGGCTACCCCGGCTACATGTATTCGGACCTCGCCACGCTCTACGAACGCGCCGGTGTCGTCGAGGGGCTCCCGGGCAGCGTGACCGAGCTCGTCGCGCTCACCATGCCGGCCGGCGATATCAGCCATCCCATCGCCGACCTCACCGGCTACATCACCGAGGGGCAGATCGTCCTCGACCGCGGGCTGGACCGCCGCGGCATCTATCCGCCGGTGAAAGTGCTGCCCAGCCTGTCACGCCTGATGAAGGACGGCACCGGCGAGGGGCGTACGCACGCCGACCATCCGGCCCTGGCGCAGCAGCTCTACGCCTCGTACGCCCGCGCCGACAGCGTGCGCACGCTCGCAAGCGTCGTTGGAAGCGAGGGGCTGACCGAGGCGGACCAGCGCTTTCTGGAGTTCGGCGACCGCTTCGAGCGTCAGCTGGTGCACCAGCATGGCGCGCGCACGCTGGAGCAGAGCCTCGAGATCGGCTGGAGGCTGCTCGCGACGCTGCCAGCGACGGACCTGCACCGACTGAGCCGCGCCCAGCTCGCGCACTACATCGAGCACAGGGAGCAGCGATGACAACGACCGCACGCGATGTTGTCGCGACGCGCTCGGTATTGCTCGAGCTGAAGGACGAACGGCGCTTCACGCGCGAAGGTCACGATTTCCTCGACCAGAAGCGCATGCTGGTCGCGGGCGAGCTCCTGCGCTGGCTCGGCCGATACGAAGGGGAACGCGCAGGATTGCTCGAAGCGCACGCGGCAGCACGGCGGGCACTGGCCGAAGCGGTGGCGATGCACGGAGTGGAAGAGCTCGCGCTTGTGCCCACCGGGCAGTTCGACATGGGCGGGCTCCAGCTCTCGAGCGAGAGCTTCCTCGGCGTTCCGCTGGTGCATGCGGCCGGCGCCCCGCGCGTGGACCCTGCGCCGCCCGACGCCGTGCACCCGTCTCCCGAAGCGCGCCGCGCCGCCGATCGCTTCGCGAAGCTCTGCGCCCTCGCCAGCTCGCTCGCCGTCGTCGAGAAGAACCTGCTCCGCCTGCTCGACGAATACCGCCGCACCGAGCGCCGCGCCCGCGCCCTCGAGAACGTCATCCTGCCGGAGCTGGATCTCACCGTGAAGGACGTCGACGATCAGCTCGAAGAGCAGGATCTGGAAGAGGCGACCCGGCTCAGGCTCGAGCGCGAACGGGTGTAGGCGTCAATGCGCGCCGGCGTCAGGGGGCGGCGGGCGGCAGACTCCACCGCAGTCGCGACCGCCGCGGTGCGGATCGCACATCATCGGGTTACCGACGCAGCGCAACCCTGCTTTGCACATCAGACCCGCAATCCCCCCGCAGCTCTGCCCCACGTCGCGACCGCGCGGCGGCGCCGGTTCCGACGAGGGCAATGCCGCGTCCGCGGCCGGCGGTTCGGGCGGCGCGCTCGCCGTTGCCGCGGGCGACACGCTCGCAGGTGGCGGCGCGGGGATCTCCGCCTCGCCGGGCTTCGGCGCCGGGCTCGCGGCGCACGCGGTCAGCACAATCCCCAACGCGAAGTAGCGCATCCCTAGCCTCCCCAGGTGTTCCGGGGCAAAAGCGAGAGCTGTTCGAGCTTCGGAAAGATACGGCGCAGCGCCGCTTCGTCTTCGGGGAGCGTGTGCAGCGTGGGGTGGCGCACGAGCTCGAGCGCACGGAGCGAGTCGCTCGGCACCGTCAGCGCGTTGCCGACCCGGGCGAGCTCGTGGCGATCGGGATCCTCGTCTGCGTCGGGATCCACTTCGATCCGGAGGCGTCTCAGCAAACGGGCCGCGGGCAGCTGGAACAGGGCGCAGAGCAGCTGCTCGGGCGCAGGCCCTTCGGCGTCGAGTGACAGGATCACACGGGCTTCGTGCACGAAGCCGGCCTGCCAATCGAGCTCCACGTCGTGCCAGGTTTCACCCGGCTCGCCGATCGGAAACGGGCCGGCCAGATAGCCCCGCTCCGCGCGGAGCAGTTGCCGAGCGCGGCGCGCGTCCATGATGCTCGGGCTCTGCATCCAGCCCCCCAGCCGGCCGCGCGGATCGCCGCGCTCCTCGAGCCACTCGAGGTAGCTTTGCATCGCCGAGTCGTCGGGATCCGAAGCCAGCCGGCGCTCCCGATCGCGATCCTGGGCGATCGGCGCCGGCACACGCTCGAGTGAAGGATAGATCGTGACGTCCGGATCGGAATCGCGCCAGGGCGCGGAGCGGATGGCATCGGCAAAGTCGGTCTCGCTCGTCAGATCCAGATCGTCGAGCGCCGGCTCGTGACCGGTGAGCAGCTCGTGCAACCGGGCCGAAGCATCCCAGTCGAGGTTCTCCAGCTGCGCTCGAAGAGCTGCGGCCCAGCCGGCCAGAAACGCGCGCGTCCTCTCGGGAAACACCAGGTCCTCGAGGTGGACGAGCGGCGACTGCTCCTCGATCACTTCGGTGACTGCGCCGCTATCGCGAAGTGCCGCGAGCAGGCCGACGCGTACGTAGCCGTCCTCGTCGATGCGCAACGGCGCTTCGGCTCGCCGGATGAATGCTCGCTCGGCCTCGATCGGAAGGACCAGGGCAAGCCATGCGTCGAGGTCTCCGGGAAGATTGCCTTGTTCCATGACGGACCTGGAGCATGCCAGAACTCGTTGCCGGGAGGCGCGCGCGCTAGAATGAACCCTGATGCCAGCGAAGGATGGAGACACGCCGGTCCGCGGAGCGGAGTTCTGGGACGAGCGGTACCGCTCGTCGAAGCGGATCTGGAGCGGCAACCCGAACCCGCAGCTGGTCGCGGAAGCGGCCGGGTTCGCGCCGGGCCGCGCGCTCGACGTCGGCTGCGGCGAGGGTGCGGACGCGATCTGGCTCGCGGAGCGCGGCTGGGAGGTCGTCGGCATGGACATCTCGCAGGTGGCGCTGGAGCGGGCCGCCGACCACGCGCGCGCGACAGCGCCCGAAGCCGCCCGGCGCATCACCTGGCAGCAGGCGGATCTCATCAAGAGCGCTCCCCCAACCGACTCCTTCGACCTGGTGAACGTGCAGTTCATGCACCTGCCGAGCGTGCCGCGCGCGGCGATGTTCCGCGGGCTGGCCGCTGCAGTGCGCGCGAACGGCATGCTCTTGATCGTCGCCCACCATCCCTCGGATCTGGAGAGCGGCGTGAAGCGCCCGCCGGATCCCGACCTCTACTACACGGCTGAAGACGTCGCAGCACTGCTCGGCGACGGCTGGAGCGTCGAGGTGAGCGACGCGCGGTCGCGGAAACAGCTTGCCGACGACAAGGAAGTCACGGTGCACGACACGGTCTTTTGTGCACGGCGGCGCTAGGAGCGCGGCGAAACGCCCAGCTCGCGCGCGAGCAGCGTGTACGAGCGCTGGCGCGCCGCGGGGTTGTGGACGTGCGTCATGACCATGAGCTCGTCGGCGGCGCACTGCCCAGCCAGCTCGCGCAGGCGCGCCGCAACGCGGGCAGCACTGCCGACAATATGCCGCGCGCCGTACGCGCGGCGGAGCGCTTCCTCGTCCGCGTCGTAGCGGTACGCAATCGCTTCTTCGACGCTCGGCAGCGGCAGGTCGCGCAGCCCCTGGGCAAAGCGCAGGCCGGACAGGTACGCACTCGACGCGAGCCGCTCGGCTTCTTCGTCGGTCTCCGCCGCGATGGCGGACAGCGCGAGAATCGCGTACGGCTCCGCGCCGTGCGCGGAGGGGGAGAACCCGCTTCTGTACGCCCGCATCATGGTCTCGGCATCGTCGGGGTTGATGTGCCGCGCGAACGCGAAGCCGAGCCCCAGCCGCGCCGCGAGCCTTGCGCCGTAGTCGCTGGACCCGAGGATGAAGATCTCCGGACGTGGCACGCCGCTCGGAATCGCCACGATCGATCGCGCGAACGGCTCTCGCGGTGCGGCGTCCGCATCCAGGTAGCCAAAGAGCTGGTCGAGCTGCTTGGGAAAGTCTTCGCCGGCCAGCGCCTGGTGCGAGCGACGCAACGCGAGAGCCGTCCGCGGATCGGTACCAGCGGCGCGACCGATGCCGAGATCGATGCGGCCGGGAAAGAGCGCATGCAGCACGCGGAACAGCTCCGCGACCTTCAGCGGGCTGTGGTTCGGCAGCATCATCCCGCCGGAGCCGACGCGGATGTGTTTCGTGGCGGCCGCGACCTGGGCGATCATGATCTCGGGCGCGGAGCTCGCCAGGCTCATCGCGTTGTGGTGCTCAGCAAGCCAGTATCGCCTGAGCCCGATCCGCTCGACATGCCGCGCCAGCTGGATGGTGTTTTCGAGTGCCTGCCCCGGCGTGGACCCCGACGGAATGGGCGACAGGTCGAGAACCGAAAGCGGCAGCGCGGGCACGCCCTACTTGAAGTCCTGCGCGGCCCAGACACTCCCACTGGTGCCGGAGAAACCGCAGGCCACCATCGTGTAAGTCGTGCTCGACATGTTGATGTAGTGACCGTGGGTCGCAAAGTCGGTGCCTGGCCCTTCGGCCCACATCATGTCGAGACAGCTGCCGCTGGCGGAGCTGATCTTCGAGATGGGCCAGCCGGGGCATTCGTTCTGCGCGTGCTCGCCGCATTTGCCGAAGGCGCCATGCGCTGTGTTGCTCTGCTTGTCGCTCTTCGCCTGGCCGTCGACACACGAACCCTTGTTCCAGAGCTTGTACGGCGGGAGATTGAGCGTCTTCCTGAGAGCATTGATCTTGTCCAGGCACTGCTGGCGCTTCGCCGCCAGCGGATCGCTCGAGCTCCCCGTCCCGCCCGAACCGCTGCCGCCGGTGCCACTACCGCTGCTGCTGCAACCCGCCACCACCACTGCCGCCAACAGGGCCAGCCAAGCGCGCTTCATGACCCGGTAGTATACACCTCTTTTTCCACGCCAGGGCACGACAGGCGCCCGTTCGTCAGATCTGCAACGTCGCGAGATGGAGCCACGGCTCGCGCCGCGGAGCGCCTGGCAGGCGGAACGAGTACACGTTGCAGGTTGCGCCGGCCTCGATGCCCTTCGAAAGGAGCCAGTCGATCTGGTCGGCAAGGCGTTCGTCCAGCGAAAAGCAGCACGGACCTGGACGACCTTCGCGGACGATGGCTTGCCCGCAGCGCTGCAGGTACGCGGCGAATGTCGGCGTCCACGCGGAGGGACCGAGCGGCAGGTGGACCAGAGGCCACGGCTCTCCGGTCGAGCGCAGGCGAAGATCCTTGCAACCTGCAGTGGAAGTCCATCCGGGCGCGGTCACGGAAGCCGGCGCGTCCGGGCTCAGATCGAGACCCGCGCCGGACGGCGGCGGCGGCGCACCCTCGACCCGCAGCGCGGCCAGTCGCGCCGGCTCGACGAAGTAGATCGAGAGCCGGGCGGTCGGGGCCCCCAGCTTCGAAACGTTCATTCCCTTCCCCGCGCGCGTCACATCTCCGCGTTCGCCCTGCATCGCCGCGACGTAGACCATCCGCCAGTCCTTCAGTATCGACGGCCTCAACGCCAGGAAGAGCCCCTTCCACCCCATCTTCTTCCACAGGCCCTTCCCGCGCACGTCGGGCGAGAGCTTGAGATCCGACGCATAGAACGTGCGGTACGTCCTGCCGCCCTTCGTGGCAGTCCGCACGACCGCGCAGATCGTGCCGACCACCCGATCCCGATCGACCGCCAGCAGGAACCGGGCGTCGCCCATTTTGCGGAAGAAGGCGGTGTAGTCGTCGCCGTGATCGATGGTGAAGAAGTCGGCGCCATCGGCGATCGGATACTGGATCTCTTCCTCGAGCGCTCGCAGCTGGTCCTGGTAGGGCGACATTTCCTGCGCGTAGAGAAATTGGATCTTCATGCCATTCTCCGCGCAACCTCGATGCGATTGTAGAACAGGCTGCGGTCGCTGGCCTGGAGCTCGCGGCCTAGGGCATCATCGAACGCGAACTCGGGCGTGAGGTAGCGGCGGAGATCGCGTGTGTTGTTGAGCTGACGCAGCAACACGACGCTGCCGCGTTGCGCTGTACGCTTGAGTCGATTCGCCCACGCGGCAACGAGGTCATCGTCGGACCAGTCGAACACGTTGGACAAGCTATACAGGTCGAAGCGTTCCAGCTCGGGCACGTCGCCGAGGCCACCGAGCACGAGCCGGGGCACGCGAACTCTGCCTTCGCGCATGTACGTCGGCTCATCGCCGTCGCGATAGCCGCCCAGCAACACATGTTGCAGAAACGGGTTGCGCGCGGCATCGGGTCGCCTGAGCCCGCGCTCGAACACCCCCGCGAAATAGCCGGGATAGGAACCCGGCTCGGCGTGCTGGGTCGCCGCGGGCCCGAACATCGCGTGCAGGAGCCCGTCGCAGAAGCACGAGGCAAAGCAGCCGACCCAGTAGCGATCGGTAGACCAGGCGTCGACCAATGCCCGGCGTTCCGCGGCCGGGGCCTCGAAGAACCGCGACAGTGCGCCATCGCGCGCCACGAACGTCTCCAGCATGTAGCGCAGCGTCCGGAACAGGGCATCGAACTCTCCGGCCTGGTTGAGCTGGTCGAGCAGCGCACGATCGCCCGCGGCCGCGACGGCCGCCTTGGCTCGAACGTGCTCCAACTGGGCTGGATTCTGATCGAATGCCACCACCTCGAGCCCGGCGTCCGCTGCCAGAATTGACAGCGCAGTGCAGCCACCCGACGCGACGAGCAACACGCGACGCGCGCCGTTATCGCGGATCAGCCGTTGCTCCAGCTCCGCATCCTCGCGGACAACGCCGAACTTCACCCCAGGACGGAACGTCACGCGGGCAACAGCTCCCGGTACAAGTGCCAGAACCAGTAGGCACCAAGCAGCATGCCCAGGGCAACCCCCGCGCGCGCACTCTCATCGCTCCACGCGGGCCGCGCAAGCGCGAGCAGATCCTCGGCGTGTTCCACGTCGAGCTCATGGTGGACGGCGTAGTGGGACTGGCTGCCCGCCCTCGCCCAACCGCGCGTGGCGATGGTGTCCGCGATGTCGCCGCTGATCGCGACGTAGAGGTGCTCGATGATGCCCAGCAGCGCCGCTCCCGATTGGTAGGGCTGCGTAAGACAGAAATCGAGCAATGCGTGACTGAACGCGCGCACTGCTACCGGACAGTCCCCACCGAGCTCTTCCTGCGTGGCGTCGAGCGCGCGCAGGTACTGGAAGAACGTACGTTTGTGGCTCGCGAGCTCGTTTCCCCGGCCGTGCTCCTCGGCGACGTTGTCGGCCAGCGCGAGCCGTGCCTCCAACCGCGGGATGCGGGCCAGCACCGCTGCCAGTGACTGCGAGAAGCCCTCGACCGCGTAGCGGAACGGCACCTGGCTCAGCCGGAACGCCGCAACCGTTGTTGCCTCGTCCCGCATCCAGAGAAAGTACGGATGCACGGCGAAGTCGTATTCCTCCGCCACGAGGGCCACGGCGTCGTCGAGCGTGCGGCATCCAACGAGCCCGCGCCAGTGGAGCTGTGGCGTTCGAAGCTTGATTCTGGTGTGTTCGCTCGGAGCGGCGTCGCTCATCGCGCCTTCCTTCCGGACAATCGACGATCGGAACCAGGCCGCAGAATGTAGGCCGCGTGACGGAGTATTCAATCAGGAAATCCAGCCTGCGCCGATGACCGCAGCCGCAGGACCGGGCGGGCCCCACTCCACCGACCCCCCGCCCAAGCTCCGGCCGCGGGGGTAACCGCGGTCCAGAAGCGCTGCAAGCAGGCCGCGCGCGCCCGAGCTTCGATGCCGCGCGACGCGGCTCGATTCCCACGCTATTATCGCCCACTACCCAGCGAAGGACCGGAGGATGAGCGAGAGCCGCTACCAGATCATCGAACGCATCGCGGCAGGCGGGATGGCGGAAGTGTACCGGGGCGAGAGCGCGGGCATCGAGGGATTCCGCAAGAAGGTCGCCATCAAGCGCGTGCTGCCCAAGCTGTCGTCGAATCGCGAGTTCATCAACATGTTCCTCGACGAAGCGCGCCTGTGCGCCTACCTGAATCACTCCAAGTGCGTGCAGGTGTTCGACATCGGGCAAGGCAACGGCGCGCACTTCATCGTGATGGAGTACGTGGACGGCGCGGACCTGAAGCACGTGCTCGAGTACCTCTCGGCGCACAACCAGCAGATGCGCGTCGAAGTCGCGTGCCTGATCGCCCAGGGCATCGCGGAGGGGCTCGCCTACGCGCACCAGGCCTGCGATGCCACCGGGCGCCCCCTCGAGATCGTGCACCGCGATATCTCGCCGCACAACGTCCTGATGACGCGCTTCGGAGAAGTGAAGCTCGTGGACTTCGGCCTGGCCAAGGCCAGCTCGCACCTGACAGCCGAGGACGAGGACATCGTCAAAGGCAAGTTCGGCTATCTCGCGCCGGAGGTCACGCTGGGCCAGGGCGCGGACAAGCGCGTCGATATCTTCGCCGCCGGCATCCTGCTCTGGGAGATGCTCGCGGGCCGACGACTGTTCCTGGGCGAGAGCGACGTTGAGACATTCAAGCTGGTGCAGGCCGCGCACATTCCGGACCCGCGCGAGACGCGCAGGGACATCCCCGACGACGTGATCCGGGTGCTGGCACGCGCCCTGGCGCGCGACCGCGACCAGCGCTACCAGACCGCGGACGAGCTGGCGGGCGACCTGGCTACGGTGCTGCTGCGTCTCCAGCGTCCCGCCTCGTACCAGGACATCGGCGAGCTGGTGAGGAATGCCGCGGTAGAACGCGAGGCGCGCCGCAGGGCCGAAGGCGCAGACAACGAAGGCGTGATCGGCGACCTGATCATCGATGCGCTGCACGACTTCTCGGGTGGCGGCGGCGACCAGTACGAGGACAGGGTCTCGCGTCTCGGGACGCAGGGCGTCGAAGTCGGCGCGGGCGGAAGCTTCGAGGACCCGAGCCAATGGGGGCTGGATGCGCTGTTCGAAGAGCCCGCGTCGGCGCAGGCGCAGCCGCCTCCGCCGCCACGGGCGCAGGCGGCCATGCCGCCGACCCCAGGCGCCCACCCACCCCAGCCGCCGCCTCCGCCGCCGCGCCGTCCGCCTCCACCGCCGCGCGAACGCATCCAGAAAGCGCCGGAGAAGAAAGACGGACCGTTCTGGCGCCGTTGGTTCGGCAGCTGATCTAGGCGATAGCCGCACGAGGTACGAGCATGGGCTTTGCGTGGACGCGGGAGAATCCTCCGCACTGGGACGAGCACAAGGCAGAGATCGTGGGCGGCGCGCCCAGAGGGATCTTCGACCTGCCGCACTACAAGCAGGGCGACGTGCTGCCCGGCGAGTGGTGGCGCGTCGAGGATGACTCCGGCGTCGTCGGTTACGGCTGGATGGACACTGTGTGGGGCGACGCCGAGATCCTGCTCGCTGTCACTCCGGACCGGCAGAAGCAGGGCGTCGGCAGCTTCATCCTCGATCACCTGGAGGAGGAAGCGCGAGCCCGCGGCCTCAACCATCTGTACAACTCCGTGCGCCCGTCGCATCCGGAACGGGCGCGCATCACGCGCTGGCTCGAAAGCCGGCACTTCAAGCCGTCCGGGGACGGCGTCGTGCTGCGCCGCGTGGTCGCGGCGAAGAAGTAGCGTTCAGGCTTTCCTGGACCGGCGCGCTGGCGCGCTCTTCGCCGGCTTCTGCGTCGGTGCCGCCGCCTTCGCGGGACGCTTGGCAGGCTTCTTCTTCGCGGCCGGGCGCGCCGGACGGGCCCGGCCGCGTGCCTTCGCCACGCGGCTCGGCTCCGGAATCAGATCGAGAAAGCCGAAGCCCGCGCGCGACTCGAGCCGCTGCACGCGGCGCTGGTATGCTTCGCGCAGCAGGCGTCGGAGGGCGTCCTGCGGCGAGGCGCCGAGGGCGTCCGAGAGCTGCTCCAACATGCGGAGCTCGGCCGGCGTGAGATCGAGAGCGAGCGTGCGGCGGCGCGGCATTGGTAGATCCTTCTATCCTTTCTCCGCCGAAGCGAAGACAAAGAGAGCAAGACCCCCTTTCAAACCGTGCGTGCGGATTTCCCGCACACGGCTTACCAGCGGTCTGTCGGCTTGCAGCATTACGCGGCCTCCTGGTTCCAGAAGGGCTGCTCCGGGTAGCGGACGGTGCCGCGCAGGCGGTAGAGGCCGAGGTTCTCGAAGTACTCGCGTGTCCAGCCGTCCGACTCGCCTGCACGCAGGTGCCGTCCCTTGCGCTTGACGCGCAAGGTGCGGAGCCGCCGCACGACGTAGTCATCGAGCTGGTTGAAACGCCTCGCGGCATTGCCCGTGCGGAAGTAGTTGCCCCAGCCCCGCAGGACGGGGTTCAGGTCGGCGATGACGTCGCGGATATCCGCGTGACACCGTGACCTCGGAGTCAGCTGCTTCACGCGCTGCCGGATACGCTGCATCGAGCGCTGGCTCGGCCAGCGTTGCAGGAAATAGAGACGTTGCCGTTTCTGTTCCCACAGCTTGCCGCTCAAGCGCTTGTGCAGGTGGCAGCCGAGGAAGTCGAAGCCCTGCTTGCCATCGTAGAGCTCGACCCGCCTCGTCTTGTCCGGGTGCAGCTCGAGACCGAGACGCTTCAGGATGACCCCGATACGCGCTTCGGCCAGCTCGCAATCCTTCCTGGTGCGACACACCACCACGAAGTCGTCCGCGTAGCGCACCAGCGTCCCGAGCGGGGCGCTGTGGCGTGTCCACAGGACGTTCGAGCACGTGCAGGTAGATATTGGACAACAAGGGCGAGATGACCCCGCCCTGCGGTGTGCCCGCTATCGTCGGCGAGACGACGCCGTCCTCCATCACTCCTGCTTCGAGCCACTGCCTCAGCAGCTTGAGCACCCTCCGGTCCGAGATGCGCCGGGCCACCAGCTTCATCAGCTTGTCGTGGTCGATGCTCCCGAAGTAGTTGCGGATGTCGGCGTCGAGCACGTGATGACCGCCCTTGGCCCCGAGTTTCCTCAGGGTCTCCAGCGCCATCGTCGCGCTCCGCTTCGGCCGGAAGCCGTACGAGCACGGAAGGAAATCCGCCTCGAAAACTGGCTCCAGCAGCAGCTTCGCGGCCATCTGCACTACCCGGTCCCGTACCGTCGGGATCCCAAGCGGCCGCTTCTTCCCATCGGCCTTCGGAATGTACCGGCGCCGGACCACCCCGGCCCGGTACCTGCCTGCGCGCAGCACGTCGCCCAGCTCTTCGAGGAAGAGCTCGACTCCGTACTGCTCGACGTCGCGGATCGACTGGCCATCGACTCCCGCGGCGCCACGGTTCCGTCTCACACGCTTCCACGCCTCCTGAAGGACGTCACGCCTCCAGATGTGATCGTACAGGGCGTGGAAGCGCCTACCCGGTGCCCGCTTGGCTGCGGCCCAGAGCTGCCGTTGCAGTTGTTGCACTTTGTCGCCCGGCCTACGGCCGTCGGGGTTGTTAGGTCCGGACCTGCCGGCCATTCCCTCGCGCTTACCTGCTCCGTCAGCATGACCACCGCAGGGACCCTTCCCTCCCGCCGCGTTGTTCTGCACGGCGTTCGTTCCCGCGGATTGCTCCACGGTCTCCGGTACTACGATCCCCTCGGACTCCCGCTGTGCGACGCTCGACTTCGCCTTCGGCTTATACGAGCCACCTTGCCGTGACTGCGGCTGCACAGACGGGCCTCTCGTGTTCCGCACTTCTCCTTGCACGCGTGCTGCGCCCTCTACCCCGCCGGAATCGCCCGCGCGTTTCGGTGCCAGCGCAGACGATGTTGCCTTCGCCGTGGCATGAGCGGCTCGGCTTCCGGATTGTTCATCTGTCGAGGCTGCAGGCTTCACTTCATGTTGCGGCCCGCGTGCTTGCTCCCCTCCAGACGGCACAGGCCGTCTGGAGGGCTTTCGACGCCCCGCTCGGGCACGAAGGTCTCCCTCCGACACCTGGGGCCTGCTACCCGGCGCACCGACGCCTACCGGGGCGGGACTTGCACCCGCTGGAGAAGCGCAGCGAGCGGCGGGCGCACTTCCCCCCGAAGGGTTCAGAACGTCCGTCGCGTCACGACGCACCATGGCGACATGCTATCGGCCCGGGAGCGCGGGGCAAGCCCCTCCGACGGGCGCCCGTGATAGTCGCGTCATGTGCCGCTGTGGGGCAGGCCCTTGGGCATGGGGCAGGAGTGCGTGCCGGTCTTCTCGTCGTACTGCTGGTGGTACTCCTCTGCCTTCCAGAAGCGGCCGATCGGGGCGATCAGGGTCACCACCGTCTCGCCCAGCTCGGCCTGCGCCTGACGCTTCGCCGCCCGGGCCTCGGCGGCCTGCTCCTTGCTGAACGTGAAGATCTCGCTGCGGTAGTTGCTGCCCACGTCTGGACCCTGCCGGTCGACGGTCGTGGGGTCGTGGTTCTTGAAGAAAACGGTGAGCAGCTGCGAGTACGTGATGACCTTGGGGTCGAACTCCACCAGCACGGTCTCGGCGTGGCCCGTCGTGTGCGAGCTCACGTCCTCGTAGGTCGGGTACGTCGTATGACCTCCGGTGTAGCCGACCGCGGTGGCGACCACGCCAGGCACGTGACGGAACACGTCTTCGGTCCCCCAGAAGCATCCCCCGGCGAAAGCGGCCAGCTGGTCGCCCTTCCGCGGCGTGAGCGGCGTGCCGGCGCCGACGTGCCCCGGATCGGTGCCGACCCGACCCTCCGCGCGGGTGGAAAGCGCGCCGTCGGGCTTGGGGCCGGTCTCGCTGATCGTGCTGTGGCACGCGGGAACCACCAGAGACAGAAGGAGCGCGGAAAGCAGGCTGCGACTTGTCATGTCCTAGCCTACGGCACCCTCCCGTCGGCGGTTACCGGCCGGCGCGGCGCCGGAATTTCGGGTAACGTGTGTGCGGAATGGATCGCCGCTTGTTGCTGCTGGTGGGGTTGGTCGCGCTGCTTACTGTCAGCTGCGTGTCCAAGCCGACGATGAAGCTGAACCACGCCGAGATCAGCTCGGCGGGGCCGGCCGGCATCGGCCTGGACATCTACATGAACGTCCACAACGACAACAGCTTCGACGTCCAGGTTCGCAACGTCCGGGTGCAGACCACGCTGCAGGGTCGCTGGACGCTGCCGCCGATGGCCTATAGCCCCAACCAGTGGCTGCCGGCGAAAGGGACGACCGTCGTGCGCGCGCCGGTCATCATTCCCTGGCCGCTGGTCGTGCCGCTGCTGGCCGAAACGGCCATGAGCCCGACTATCTCGTACCACGTCACTGGCTCCGCCGACGTGACCGCGATCCGCTCCGTCGGCATCAAGAGCGACAACTACCCGGTCGACGAGAACGGAACGGTACCGCGCATCGCCGTGCTCTCGGCAGCGCACACGATGTTCCCCTTCGTGCGCTGAGCGATGTTCCGCGGCGTCCGTTCGCTGCTCCTCTTCCTCGCAGCATCCAACCTGTACGCCGCGGTACTGCTGTCGGCGGTCGTAGTCCGCTACCGGCAGCTCTTCACCGGCAGCGAATTTTCTCTCGGCAGGTACTACGTCCTGATGGGGTGGGCTCCATTTGCGTTCCTGGCGCTGGGCGTGCTCGCGGACGTCCGCTACCTCTTCTTGTTCGCTCTGGGCGGAGTCGCGGGGATCGCGGGAGAGGTAGCCGTATCGCTGCTCTGGCGCCGCTATTTCCGCGAGCCGATCTGGACGTACAGCTATCGATCCGTGCTCCGCGGCTACACCAGCACGATCAACTTCCTGCCGTGGTCGGTCGGGGCGCTCCTGTTCGTGGAGACGGGACGGCTGGTCCAGGGCACGCCTTCCCTTGGCCTTTCGCCCAGGGCGGTGCTGGTGAGCGCCGTGGCGTTCGGCGTAGGGCTCGCGTGCGCGTGGCCAGCCCGTCGGTTCACGGCAGCCGGCAGCGGCCGCTTCTCACGGAGCGCGCTCGCGGTGTTCGCATTGCCGGTTGCGACGACGGCGCTGGCGCTCGGGGTCTGGTGCAGCCCGCGCTATCCGCTGATGATGGTGGCTTTCGCGATCGTCGGCTTCGTCACCGAGTACGCGTACGGCCGCGGCATGAGTCTGTTTTTCGAGCGCGGACTGTGGACGTACAACCACTGGCGCATCGACGAAGGGCACACGAGCTTTGTCACGCTGCCGCTCTGGGCCCTCGGCGGGCTGTGCTTCTACTTCATCGCCGGAGCGATCGGCCTCTAGACTCAGCGGTAGCGGCGCGGAGCAAAGCGGCTGCGCCAGTCGCCGTGAGCGAGCCGTCGCCTGCCCCGCGCCTGGTCGACGTGGACGAAGTACGTGTGAGCCATGGAGCCGTCCGACAGCTCCACCTCCCCGCGGTGGAAGCGCGCGGGATGGTCGCAGCGCGAATCGCACGCGCTCAACGTCTTGAAGTCCGCCTCGTACAGCTCGCCGTGGATGGCGGTTCTGCCCGTCTCGAGCAGACCGGCGTACACGCCGAGCTCCACCAGCGTGTACTTGGCGGCGGTCGTTGCTTCGCCAATCAAAGCGGCGGCCTCGAGCAGGTCGTGACCCGGCTGGCCCGACAAGAACGTGCCGTAGACGAACAGGCGGAAGCGCCGATCCCGGGGCGAGGTCATCTACATCAGCGTTATCAGAAGGCCGGCCAGCCCCGCCAGCACGGCCCCTTCCACCCACGCCGCGTTGAGGTTCCGGTCGTGCTGGATCTCCTTGTCGATGCGCACTCCGGGCAGGAGCAGGAAGTCGATGAATAGCCGCAGGATCAACAGCAGCACCGTCCCGAACAGCCAGCGCACACCGCACAGGCTCAGGTTGTGCGACCAGCTGGTGAAGTCGCCGGCGATGGCGCTCACCAGGATGAGCCCCATCGCGATCAGGTGCAGACCAAGCGCAACGCCCGCCGCCACGTTGTCGTTCTCGATCTCCTTCGGAACGTTGTAGCGGCACACGAACATGTAGATGTAGCCGTAGGCGACCAGCCCCACCTGGCCCAGGGCGAAGAACGCCAGTGTGGTCTGCGGACCGCCGCCCTGCCCCTGCAGCGCCGCCGCGACGATCAAGCCGCTGGCAACGTACGCGCCCATTTCCACCGCGCCCGCACCGACGTTGCGATCGCGGATGATCTCCGTAGTCGTGCTGAACGACGGCAGGAGCACCTTGTCGACGATGATGCGCGCGAGGTTCAACAAGAGGATGCCGAGCGCCATGTAGCCCGCGGTGTCTAGCAGGTCCTTCCACAGCGCCACGTTGGGCGCGCTCGGCGTGCGCAACGGCCCGATGCACACGATCAGCACGGCCAGGTAATAGCCGGCGACCGACATGCCCACCGCAGGATTGTCGCGTGTCGTGAGCTGCTCGCTCAACTTGTACGGCGTGAGGATGTCCTTGAACAGCCGCGCGACCACCAGCATCACGAGCACGACGGCGAGGTACGCGAAATCACGGGGAAGGGAAAACACGGTGGTCTTGAGAATGTCGAGGCCCTGCATGGCTCATCTCCAGGTGTCGAATGCACTGCTCAGGATTCGTGCATCGGCTACTGCCAGTCTTTCCAACCGTCGAGATAGCGGCGGAGCACTATCGGGTCGTCGAGCGTGCTCGCCTTCTGCGAGGCGATGCGCACGTCGCGCGGGAACTCGAACAGCCGCGGGATCATCGCGTCGTCCAGGTAGCGGGTGGGCACGCGCAGATGGATCTTCGAGACGTTGATCGGGAAGCCGGCCGCCATCACGAACCCCCAGTCGCCAAACGACGGCACGTCGGCGTGGTAGGGCGCCACGTGCAAGCCGGCCGCTTTGAGCGTGTCCGCGATGCACCAGAACGCCTGCTTGGCGAAGAACGGGCTTGTCGCCTGGGTAACGAGCACGCCGTCGTGCGCCAGATGCCGCGCCAGCAGCCCATAGAACTCCAGGCTATAGAGCCGGGCCAGCGACGTGTCGTTCGGGTCGGGCAGGTCGATCACGATCACGTTGAACTGCCGATCCGACTTCCGGGCGAAGACCCAGGCGTCCTCGTTCTTGATGTGGACGAGAGGCGAGCGAAAGCTGTCGTGATTGATGCTTCTGAGCAGGTGGTTGTCACGCGCCAGGTTCGTCATCGCGGGGTCGAGATCGACGTCGGTGACCGAACCCACGTCCTTGTACTTGAGGATTTCGCGCGTCGCGATGCCGTCGCCTCCACCGAGCACCAGCACGTTCTTGTGACTCTCGGCCAGCGAGAACGCGGGATGGATCAGCGCTTCGTGATAGCGGTATTCATCCAGCGACGAGAACTGCAGATTGCCGTTCAGGTACAACCGGAGATCGCTCCGGTGACGGGTGACGACGATCTTCTGGTACTGCGACTGGCGCACCAGCAGGACCTGGTCGTCGTAGATCGCGTGATGCCAGGGGCGTAGCAGCGCAGAGGAGAAGACCAGCAGCAGCACCAGGGCGAGCAGGCCGCCCAGGCCGAAGAACGTCACGCCGATGCGCTGCCTCGGCGCGACCTGCGCGCTGAAGGCGCGCAGCACGACCAGCGCGACGACGATGTTGAGCACCCCGGCGGCAAGCGAGCTCTTGAACGTCCCGAGCAGCGGCAAGAGCGCGAACGGAAACAGCAGCGTCGCGACCAGCGCGCCCAGGTAGTCGAGCGACAGGATGTTCGACAGGCTCACTTCCAGCGCAAAGAACCGACGCATGGCCAGCACCAGCATCGGGATTTCGAGCCCCGTGAGCGTACCGATGGCCGCGATGAAGACGACCATCGCCGGGTAGTACAGATCCGTATACGCGTAGATCGCGTACAGCGCCGGGATGCTGACGCCGCCGACCAGTCCCAGCGCGAGCTCCACCTTCACGAACGCGCCGAGCACGCGCTCGCCGAGCATCCGGGACAGGAACGACCCGAGCCCCATCGAGGCCATGAACAGGCCGATGGTGATCGAGAACTGCTGGATGCTGTTGCCGAGGAAGTACGACGACGCCGTCCCGATCAACAGCTCGTAGACGATGGAGCACAGTCCCGCCGCGAACACTGCGACGACCAGCACGGTCGTCTGGCGTCGGCTCAACGCAGCCGCCGCTACCGCGGGCCCGGAGGAAGCCGGATCGGCCGGACCGTCCGTGAATGTCGAGGCGTCGGTCGCCATATGCGCCAACCCCCGCGGCTACTTGCCGGGGTGGATGCCGCCGCCCATTGTGCCGCCGCGAACGCTGCGGGAGTGGAAGGTCTGGACGCTGCTCATGTACCAGAAGGACGAGGTGTTGTCCCAGCTCTGGTAGCCGTCGTAGCCGTAGCCATGCAGGGTCGGGATCATCAGCGCGCCGTACGTACCGAGCAGCCCGACTCCTAGAATCGCCAAGAGCGCAATCTTCACGGCAGGCTCCTGTTAATCGTCATCATCGTCGAGGTTGATTACCGCCGGCGTCATCATCGCGCCGACCACAAAGAAGAAGATTCCCCCGATCACACCTACCAGCCCCGCGGCAAAGTACGGGACCGAGCTGCCCATCACCGGCGTGACCCACACCTGGATGTTGCCGCCGATCGGGCTTACCGCCTGCTGCTCGGTGTACAGGTGGGCGTAGTAGGTGCCCTTCTTGGGTACGGTGAGCTTGAAGTCGAACTTGTTGGCCTGTTCGTCCCAGGGACCTTCGTCGTAGCCCTTCTCGTGCCATAGCTCGTAGCCGAACCCGAACAGGTACTCCTTGTTCTGGTCGAGCATCTCGCCGTCGACATACGACCAACCGTAGCCGTTCAGCGATTCGTGCACGCTGAACTCGAGCACGGTGCCATCCTTGTCGACGGTGATGGGGCCGATGATGCCGCCGCTCGCCGGCAGTGTGCCGGATACGGTCTTCCCCTCGTCGGACGTGAACACCGCGGAGGTGATCAGACAAAGGATGCCGAAGACGAAGATCATGACGCCCGCGATGCGCAGGGTTCGCCCGAGCTCGCGCTTGCGTTCGATCTCCGTCTTGATCGGGTCCGGCGGGGGCTGGAAAGGCTGGGCCGGTTCCGGCGCTGGCGCGCTGTAGCCCGGCTGCTGGGGCTGGCCGTAGCCCGGCTGCTGGGGTTGGCCGTAGCCCGGCTGCTGGGGTTGGCCGTAGCCCGGCTGCTGGGGTTGGCCGTAGCCCGGCTGTTGTTGGGGGTATCCCGCCTGCGGTTGCTGACCGGTGCCGGGTTGCCCCGGCTGCTGTTGCCCCGGAGGTCCACCCGCACCGGGACCGCCACCCGGCGGGAAAGGATTCCCGGGTGGTCCCTGCATCGCCGTTGATATTGCTCAAGGATCGCGGCGCGTGTCCACCGTTTATCCGCGCGCGAGCACCGCCTTGAGCTCCGGCTGCCTGCGCATGCGCCAGATCCTGCCTTCAACCCAGTAGTGCCACAGCACGATCATCCAGAACGGGACGAACAGCCACGACCACGCCGGGCTCACGAGGCCCACGATCTCGATCACCCCGACCACCGCGCCGTACACCATCGCCATCTTCAGCCAGCGTCGGACCATGTTTCGCCGGTCGGGGAAGCGCCTCCGCTGGAAGTTCATCATCCAGCCCTGGTACTGCACGTCGTGATACGTCGTCTCCAATGCCTCGGCCACCAGGAATGGCGTTGCCGTGAAGTAGAGCACCAGCCCACGCGTTCCGAGCGCCGCCGCCATGAGCAGGATCTTCGGCAGGTTGATCGGGCGTCCGTTCATCAAGAGCCAGATCTGGCGGAGCGCGAAGCATCCCAGCGCGAACAGGAATCCGTACCACACCAGCTGGGCGAGCAGAGTCGGGACGTTCGGGAATGGCGCTGTCTGGCTGCCGTAGATGATGGTGTGGCGCGGATTGCCCGTGTAGTCGTACAGGTAGAAGGCGCCGGCACCGAGATAGAAGGTCGCGAAGTCGATCCACTCGTCGAGCTTGTCGCGATCCTTGTTGACGGCTTTGTACGCCCTGAGGATACCCCAGTGCTGGCGGATGATGTGCCAGCTGCCGAACAGCGCCCCGAACACGATCACGTATGGATCCCAACCCATCGCGGACATGACGAAGCCCGCGGCGATGAACGCAGCGAGCCCCCACGTATGCGCCACGCGGTGGCGCGCGAACGATTCCTTGTCGAGGTGGGTGCGCGAAAACGTCTGGAAGATGTGCGGGTGGTCGAAGACCGTCGTGAACAGGAAGTACGTCAGCAGCACGCTGCCCGCGTGCGGCGCGAAACCGAGATGGCGGAGCCCCTGGTACATGCCGAGGAACATCCACGTCAGAAGGCAGCTTCCGATGAAGAAGAACAGGTCGTAACGCTGCCCGACGAGCCAATTCGCCGACACGCGCCGGCGGCGCGCACGCGTCGCAGCAATGCGGGTGGGGGCCTGTGCGGCATCGAAGCCGCCAAGCTGCTCGGCACCACCGCTTGCGATCGCCAGGGACGTACCATCCCGCGCCGCGGTGCCGCTCTGTACCGCGCTGGCCAAGGTCCGGGGATGGTACCGGAATCAATGCTGGAACGCAGCCGATCTGGTCGCTCAAATGACTATCCGGCACCATGTGAGCCCCTGCTACGCTGGAGCGGCAATGTCGGAGCGCGGGCGGGTCAACGTGTGGCGCTTCCAGCTCGGCGGAGTCGATTTCGCCGTGGCGAGCCGCGACGTGCATGCTCCGCTCGATCGCTACGGGCTGACGGCCGCCGAGCAGGCGGTCTGCCGACTCGTGCTCCAGGGGCATTCGAACGGCGAGATCGCCGAGCTGCGCGGAACATCGAAGCGCACCGTCGCCAACCAGCTGCAGTCCGTCTACATCAAGGTGGGCGTTCGCGGCCGCCGCGAGCTCGCCACGACGCTGGGCGCGGGCTAGGAGCAGCAGGGTGCGTTACACGGGGGCGATCAATGTCGTCGAAGCCGCCTACAGGCTGGACCTGGAGGAAACAGAATGGCTACGGGCGCTGGGGCACGCGGCGGCAGAGGCCATCGGTAGCGATTTCCCCGTGATGGTCACCATCGCCGAAACGACGCCCGGCGATTTCCGCGTAGCGAGGCGCGAGTTCGTCCCCGAGGATCCCGAGCTGGAGCGCTTGATCCTCGGAACCGAGTCGATGATGCCGCCGGAAAGCCGCGCGCAGGCCTATCGCCATCACGGCTGTCAGACGCTCGCGCAGTTCGCCGTGTCGCTGCCCAAGCTGGGGTTGGGCGTGCTGCGCGCGATCCTCGGGCCGGAGATGCACCCGCGCGGCATCCACGATGCGTTCCTCGTGATCGCCTCGGACGGGAGCGGGACGGCGCTGAGCATCCAGGGCGCACTGCGCGAGGAGACCCCGAACATCCACCCGAAGATCCGCTACGCGTGGAGCCGCATCGCCAGCCACATGGCCGCGGCTACGCGGCTACGCGGAGCCATTTCCGAGGAGGGCGATGTACTGGAAACCGCGGAAGCAGTTCTGGATCCGGGGGGACGGGTGGTGAAGGCCGACGGTCGCGCCAAGTCCCGGACCGCGCGCGAGCGGCTGCGCGATGCGGCGCGCGCCGTGGACCGGGCGCGAACGCAGCAGAACCGCTCCAACGACGATGAAGCCCTCACCCTTTGGCGCGGGCTGTTCGCGGGCCGCTGGTCGCTGGCGGAGACATTCGACACGGATGGACGCCGCTTCGTGGTGGCGCACGCCAACGAGCCGGACACGGCGGAGGACCGCCGCCTCACCCGCCGCGAGCGCCAGGTCACGGCCCTGGCCGGCGTCGGCCAGAGCGACGACATCATCGCCTACACGCTCGGCCTCGCGCCGGCGACCGTTCGAACACACCTCGCCCGGGCCACGCGCAAGATGAAGATCACATCGCGTGTCCAGCTCATCGAGGTGGCATCGATGCTCCTGGGCCCTGGGCGGAGCCGGGCCCGGACGGGGAAGGAGTAGGGCGACTAGGGAAGGTACGCCACGGCGAACGCGATGAGGTTCGAGTCGCCCGCGGCGATCGGAACAATCGTGCAGGTGTCGCCGCCATCGCTCGACACGAGGCCGACCGCAGGCCCCACAGCGAGAAGCCGCCCGCCGCCCACGACGATGTCGCTCACCGAGCCCTGTCCCTGGTAGTTGGTGCAGCCGGCGCCGAATGTCTTGCCGCCGTCCTTCGACACGAAAATCCCGCCCGAGACATCGCCGACGACAAAGCGCTGGTTCGCAGCGTCCCACGCGACAGCCTCGAGCTCCAGGTCACCGCTGAAGCCCGTGGATGCGGTCCAGGTCAACGTCGGATCATTCGCGACGAAAAACGACTGGGTCTTCCAGCCGACCGCCACGTAGTGGTGGGCGCCATCGGTGGCAACGCTCTGGAGGCCGCTCGTGAGCGACCCGCCGATGGACTGCAGATCCCCATCGTACACGTGCGACCAGCTGTCGCCACCGTCCGTCGACAGGTAGATCCGGTTGCGAATCCCAACGCCGCTCGCGGACCCCTTGTAGACCGTTCCAGTGCCGAGGAACCGGCCGCTCCCATCCGGGATGAGACGCGTGATCAACGTGTCGCCGTCCGCGTCGATCACCTGCCCCGCCTTCCAGGTCTCCCCGTCGTCCGAGTAGTAGGCGTGGTCGTCGTTGCCCGCGATCACGAAGTGTCCCTTGCCGTCGACCGCCACGGCCTCGAGGTCGTTGGTCGTGGAAACGGTGGCGGACTTGAACGTCTTGGCGCTGTCGTTGGAGTACAGGACGGTTCCGCTGTGGCCCACCGCGACCACGGTGCCGTCCTGGCGGGCGGTGACGCCGCGCAGATCCTGATCCGTGCCCGACTTGCGTGTGCTCCACGAGCTGCCGTCCGCCGAACAGGCAATCATGCCGGAACCCCCTACGACGACGTAGTGGCACGCACTGCTGGCGCCCCCACCGCCTTGCTTGCTCGCCCCGCACGCGGAAAGCGCGACGGCGAAAGAAAGGACGACTGGGAATGCCCACGGACGAAAACTTCCCATGTGCAGGAGTGTTCCACAGGGAGTCCGGCTTGTCGCTGCGCAAGCAGGCGCAGCGGCCGGACGCCCGTTCCAATTCCTGCGTCGACCTATCCCCGTGTCCTGGAGGCGTCGAGCTCCTCCGCGCCGCTGTCGACGATCGCCTCGAGCTTGGGACGAACGCGCCCGATAACCCTGTCCATGAACCTGGGCGCGAAGCTCTGGGCCCACGCCAGCATGCGATCCTGGAAGCCGCCGATGATGACTTCGGAACGCTCGTTGAGCATCGCCTCGGCGATGCGTCGTGCAGCCCAGTCCGGCTGCTGGACGGGCATCCTGAACCCGACTTCCGCCGCGCGCTTGATGTGGGCGGCGCTCATTTCCGTTTCGACCACGCCCGGAAAGACAGTGAGCACATGAACTCCCGTACCCGCCAACTCGCGACGAAGCGCGGTACCGAAGTCGCGGAGCCCGCCTTTCGCGGCGGCGTAGGGAGCCTGGAACGGGACCGGCACGCGCGCCGACATCGACGCCACGTTGGCCACGAGGCTGCGTTCGCGCTCGAGCAGGCGTGGCAGGGCCAGGCGCGTCAGCCACATGGGGGCGAGGAGATTGACGGTAACGACTTGTTCCAGCGCAGTTGGCGGCCATTGCTCGAGCGGCGCCGAAATTCCCAGTCCGGCGTTGTTCACCACTGCGTCGATGCATCCGAACCGCTCCAGCGTCGCCCGGACGAGCTCACGCAGGTCGCCCAGCTGGCTCACATCCGTGCGAACGACCAGGGCCCGCTCATCCGCGTTGCAGTCCCTCACGAGCTGCAGCATCGGCTCCAGGCGGCGCGCCGCCAGCACGACCCGGGCTTGTCGCTCGAGCAGAACCCTCACGAGCGCAGCTCCGATCCCGGAGCTCGCGCCTGTCACGATGATGACCTTGCCGGATAGCTGCAACGCACAGGAGAATGCCCCGGAATGGGCTGCGCGGTCGATCGGTTTTTCCGACGACGTGCGGCGCGCAACGAACGGGCTACTGCCCTGTCATCGGCACCGCTATCGCTTCGCGACGCCGCTCGGGGCGCGCTTTCGCGGCGTGCTCCGGCGCGACCAGCTCGTAGTGCGTCGGATCGAAACGGCGCGTGCGCGCGCGGAACTCGAAGGTGAAGCCCGGCCAGAGCGTGGTGTTCTTGCCCGTGCTCGTCTGGTACCAACTCACGCAGCCGGTCGACCACACGGTACGGTCGAGCCGCGCGTGCAGGCGACGGTTGTAGCTATTTTGCACGTCGCGCCGCACGTCCATCAGCTTGAGTCCGCGCGCGCGCAGCGTCTTGACCGCACCCAGGATGTACTCCACCTGCGACTCGATGATGTACACCATCGAGCTGTGACCGAGCCCGGTGTTCGGGCCGACGACCATGAAGAAGTTCGGGAAGCCCGCGACGGTTGTGCCCTTGTACGCCTCGGCGCCGTCCTTCCACTCGTCGTTCAGGTCGCGCCCACCGCGCCCGCGCACCTCGAAGGGCGCTACGGCTTCAGCCGCCGAAAACCCGGTGGCGCAGATGATAGCGTCGAGGCGGTGCAGCGTGCCGTCGCGGGTCAGGATGCCGTCGGGGCGGATTTCCTGGATGCCGTCGGTCACGACGCCGACGTTGTCGCGGCAGAGCGCCGGGTAGTAGTCGTTCGTGAGCAGCACACGCTTGCAGCCGAGCGTGTAGTCCGGCGTGAGCTTCCGGCGGAGCTCCGGGTCGCGCACGCTGCGCTCCAGGTACTTCAGGGCAAAGCGCTCGCCAAAGCGGTTGATGCGCGGGTCGACGACGAAGCCGAGCGCGAACAGCTCGTGGCGCCAGTATTGAGCGTAGCGCGCGAGCTTCTGCGTGAAGGGCAGGCGACGGAATCGACGCCGTTCCTCCGGCGTGATCGCGCGGTCGGGCTTCGGCAGGATCCAGGGCGGCGTGCGCTGGAACACAGCGAGCTTCTGCACCGTCTCCGCGATCGATGGCACGATCTGGATCGCGCTCGCGCCGGTACCGATGACGCCGACCGTCTTTCCGTCGAGCGGGACGTCGTGGTCCCAGCGCGCGGAGTGGAACAGCGCGCCCTCGAAGCTGTCGAGCCCCGGGATGTCCGGATAGGACGGACGGCTCAAGCCGCCGCATCCGGATACGAGCACGCGCGCCTGGATATGCTCGTCGCTATCGGTCTCCACGTCCCACAGCCCCGTGTCCTCGTCGAAGCGTGCAGCGGTGACCGCGGTACCGAACCTGATGTGCGGGCGCAGCCCGAAATCGTCCACGCAGCGCTCGAGGTAGTCGAGGATCTCCTTCTGGGGCGCGAACTCGCGCGACCAGTCGGGATTGGGCGCGAACGAGAACGAGTACAGGTGCGACTCCACGTCGCACGCAGCGCCCGGGTAGTGGTTGTCGCGCCAGGTGCCGCCGACCTGGTCTGCCTGCTCGAGGATCGTGAAATCCTCGATGCCTGCTTGCAGCAGGCGGATGCCCATGCCGATACCGGCGAAGCCGGAGCCGACGACAAGGATGTGGTCGTTGCGAGGAGACGGGCGCTCGGTCATACTCGCCGATAGTGATATCGGCGAGTTGGGTTGTCAAGAATCCATCGTATTGAGCACATTTTTCAAGTTCGCGTGGCTTGCTGCC
The DNA here is from genome assembly GCA_963826085.1 of uncultured delta proteobacterium. Lineage (GTDB taxonomy): Bacteria > Myxococcota_A > Polyangia > Polyangiales > Polyangiaceae > CAWDXG01. Next base: position 1,579,229 of record CAWGVN010000004.1, read on the forward strand.
AGAGATCATGACTGCTAACCAATGATTATATCAGCATGAGGACCCGGTGGCCCGCACCCTGACGCGCGAGGAATCGAAGCTGATCACGCGGCGGCGCCTGCTGGAGGCGGCCGCGAAGATCCTCCGCGAGTCCGGCTCGGGCAAGCTGAGCGCGAGCGCGGTCGCACGCGAGGCCGGCATCGCACAGCCGACCTTCTACGTGCACTTCAAGGACAAGGACGATCTGCTCCAGACGCTGGCTCGCGAGAAGATCGACGCCATGCGCCGCCCGCTCAAGGAGGCGCGCCAGGCGCTGGCGCGTGGAGAGGGCGGGCTCGAGGCGCTGCAGCAGACCTTCCGCCTGCCGCTCGAGGCGCTGGTCGAGCACCCCGAGCTGTTCCGCCTGTACGTCCAGCAGTTCCACGATCCGGGTTCCGTGTTCGGCGCGCAGGCTCGCGAGCTGCATCGCGAGCTGGAAGCGGATCTGGTGGAGGATCTGGTCGCGCTCGGCGTTCCGGCAAGGAGCGCCGCCGAGCGCGAGCGCCTGGACATGACGGCGGCGGGGATGATCGCGCTCACCCAGACGCTCGCTCTCGGATACGTGGACGGCCGCTACAGCGATCTGGACGCGATCGTCGATGTACTGACGCGTTTCGCCCTCGGCGCTGTCAGCTCGCTGCCAGCGAGCTGACCCATGACGGCGATGTCACACCCGGAGTCGCGCGGGAGCATATGCATGCGGGTCCGGACAGATGGCACGCCTGTTGCTCGATACCAGCCGCTCGCGTGAAGCTGCTGGGGTGGCTCCGGGGGCCTATCGCGCGCTGGGCGGCGCGTCGTCCGTACCGGCCACCGGCACCGAGATGAACCGCTGCGGCCCGCTCTCGGCGTCCCAGCGCATCAGCGATGCAACGGGCTTGCCGTCGATCTGCTGGACGACGAGATGCGTGCGCGATGCGGGCGCAGCCTGGGCCAGGCCTTCGACGCTCTCCTCCTCCGCCCACGCGCCGAGATTGACGTAGGTCGCGTCGGCGCCGTCGGCGGGCCGCACCTCGGGCAGGTGCGTATGGCCCATCACGACGAACGCCGCGGGGAACAGCGCCGCGACCTGCGCGGCGCGCTCGCGCAGGAGCGCGCTGGCGTCGATGGCACCACGGGCGCGCCGCCAGAGCCAGGCCGCCGGAACGACCAGGGCGAGCCCGCCGGCCACTTCGAAACCGAGCATCAGGGTCCAGCGCGCCACGGCCAACCAGATCAGCGCGCCGAGCGCCACCATGGCGAGCGCGACTCGATCGAGCATCACGGCAGCCAGGATACGCAGCACGCTGCGCGTGATCGGCGGACGCTGCAGGGACGCGAGCGCGCGCAGCTTGACCAGGCTGATGTGACGCGCCTCGGCGAGCAGCGCCATCTTCTGCTCGTGCTCCTGGCGGACCCAGCGCGCCGCATCGCCCACGTGCTCGCGGTACAGGGCGATGAGCGCGGCGATCGCCACGACAAAGCGACGCCCCAGCCGCAGCGTGCCGCCCACGCCGAGCTGCGCGGCGAAGCGCAGGTAGTCCAGCGCGCTGGCCGTGTCGTGACCGGCCTCCATCATGCCGCGTGTGGGGCGCACCACGTAGCGCAGCAGGATGTCGGACAGCGAACGTAGCGAGCGCTTCGGATCGCTCGGCAGCACTGGATTCAGGATGTGATCATAGGAGCAGTAGTCGTCGTACTGGTGGCCGTGCTCGATGTAGACCACGCCCTCCTCGTAGTAGAACCACTCGGCGAACTGGACGCGGCCGCTCGCCGTCGGCGCGTACGAGGCGAGGATGTCCGAGAACGCCCTCTGTACCGGCTCCCAGTGAAAGTCGACGTCGTGGTTGCCGCGCACCACCACCAGCGTGTTGCCCGCCGCCACGAAACGCGCCAGCGCCGCGAACACCGTCTTGTGATGAGCCGCCACGCGCCGGAGCTTCTCCAGCGTGTGGTCGACGGCGCTGCCGAGGCCGTGCTGCCGCTCCTCCTCGTTGGGCTCGGTCTCGAGCGCGCCATCCGGCGCCGACACGCTCATGCCCACGAAGTCCACCAGGTCGCCCGCGATCACCAGCCGCCACGGACGGCCGCCGCGCGGCCGCTCGCGATACCAGTCGAGCAGCGCCGTAAGCTCCCGATCCCTCCGCCGCCCTGCCTCGCCCCGCTCCGGAGCGCCGGGGCGCGCGTGCTGCACCAGGTCGCTTCCCAGGTGCACATCGGACAGGACGAGAAGGTTGTGAGGCGTCATCGGGTGAAGGTCCTCTACAGGTTAGTATGGCTCGCGTCCGGCGGCCCGCCAGGCCCGTACAGGTCTCCGGCACGATCCGGTCACGATCGCGTCAGGAAGGCCTCCCACCGCGGGGCGCACTTCCGCTACGCTCCGGGCCGCGGAAAGCGCTTCCGCAGGAAGGTGGGCAAGCATGAAGACCGAGTCAATCCGGGTCTCCAGCGTGATTCCGGCAAGCCCGGAGCAGGTGTATGCGGCCTGGCTGGACAGCCGGGAGCACTCGCGCATGACCGGGGGGAAAGCCACCGTCGTTGCGCGCCGCGGCGGACGGCACACGGCGTGGGACGGCTACATCGAAGGGCGCACCGTTGCGCTCTCGCGCGGGCGACGCATCGTACAGGACTGGCGCACGACCGAGTTCCCCGCAGGCGCCCCGTACTCGAAGCTCGAGATCCTGCTTGCGCCTGCGCCCGGCGGCACGCGCGTCACGATCTTGCACACGATCATCCCGGTCGGCCAGGGCGAGCGCTATCGCATCGGCTGGCAGAGCCACTACTTCGCACCGATGCAGCGCTACTTTACCGCACAGAAGAGCGCGACAAAGAAGCGGACCACAAGCAAGGCCAAGAAGGCCACCAAGAAGAAGACCGGCACCAGTAAGCCCAAGCGGAACACGACGCCCGTCGCGAAAGCCAAGCGCCCCGCGAGGAAGACCAAGGCCCCCGCCAGGAAGAAGCGCGCCGTCAAGAAGACGAAGGCCGCGCCGGCAAAGAAGGCTGCGAAAAGGACCAGGGCGCCGGCAAAGAAGGCTGCGAAGAAGAAAGCACGCCGGAAATAGTCGCCGGCCGCTCTGCCGCGATGGCGTCGACAAGGGCGGGCAGGACTCGCTCACGTTGAATTCCGGGCCGGGGAATGCGACGAGTGCCGACGACATTGTCGTCGTTCCCCGGTGGAAAGAAGGTGACGTTGGCGGGGCGTATTGGCGTGGACCAGCGCTGGCGGCTTTCCGAGGACGGGTCCCCGGCGCGCCCATGTGGGTCGGTGCGGGTCGGAAACGCGCAGTGTCTTTTCCGACAGCGTCCACAGCGCCGCCCTGAGCAACGCTTCGTCCCCCATACCCACGTGGGTCGGCACGGTCAGCTCGATCTGGTAGCTCGCGCGGCCGTCGTCGGCGGGGCCGCCCTGCGCACGAAGCGCGTTGTGCGCGGCGGAGAGCTGCCTTCACGCGGACACATCGAGCCGATCGACAATTGCGGAAGCGCCGCCGCGCTGGATTGTGTCAACTGGAAACGACAAATCCGCACCGATTTCTATCGACCAGATGTGCGCGCCCGCCGCGGCTCTCCAGCGTGGAACAGGCGCACCCACGTGGGTCGGCGCCGTCGTTTGTCGCCGGTAGTCGACGACAGGGTCAAAGCGCTACCCTGCGTCGAGGTTGCCAGGCACCGATATGCACGAACCCCGAGCGAGGGCACTGGACGTGCCGTTGCAGGCAGACAGGGTCGCGTCGCCCATCCTGGCCTACGGCGACAAGCTCACCCGGCTCGAGTTCCTGTTGGACGACGAGCAGACGTGGGGGCGGGTGCTCTTCGAGAAGCTGGACTCGCTGCGCGTCTCCCGCGGCGAGTATGCACCCTGCCGGACGGCGGCGGGCCCACCGCTCAGGACATGGGTGTTCGTGATCGAGGATTCGCCGTGGCTCGTCGAACGGCACGCCTATGAAGCGCGGCACTACCGGGACGCCTACGAGTTCGGCGGCGACGTGGACGAGATGCTGCGCGACTACTCCCACTACCTGTTCCGCTTCCACGACGAGTTCGTGGAGGCGATCGCGGCCGGCATCTGGATGGATTCCTCGCCCAGCAGACTGGCCGATGCCGAGCCGCACCCCAGGCATCCGTTCCACGATCTGCCAGAGTCCGCAATCGTGGACCGCTTCGTGGAGCACGGCATCTCCTGCCAGGTCCGCAGGAACCCGGAGCCGACGAAGAATTTGTTGGCCGGTTCCAGGCTGTGCTCGCAGAAGCTCTACCAGTTCGCCGCCGAGCTCGACGGACGTGCGTCCGTGTCGTGGACCCTGCGCATCCGCAGCTGCAAGGGACGGGTGACGGCGCAGCTCTGCGGCTACTTCGGAGACGTCGTCGAGGAGTTCGCGGAAGTGCCCGCGCTCGAGGCTCTGCGCCCGCGGATGCGCGACTGGCTCGGCGAGGTCCACGCCCGTCGTCGGGAGATGGGCAAGGCCTAGGCAGCGCAGCTCCTCGAACAACCGACGCCTCTGAGGGCCCGTCCGCCCCCCCAATCCACTTTCCCTGGAACCCCAGCCCTCCGCCGGTGTCCTGAGGTGTAGCGAACGACATCAGCGCTGGCGCATCCAGCGAGAGCGAGGAGAGCCGTGACCCGACTTCGTCTATCGGTCGTGACAGCGACCGCAGTGTCCTTGTGTACCCTGACGGCAGGCGCGCAACCCAAAGCCGCCCACGCCGTGAAAGCCAAAGCCGCGAAGGTGCTGCCTCTGCGCCGCGTGCGGCTGTACGAGAACGGCATCGGCTACTTCGAACGCCGGGGCATGCTGGCATCCGGCGACGTCGGACTGCCGGTGCCGGCGGGGCATCTCGACGACGCGCTCAAGTCGCTGGTGGTGCTGGGCGGCGGCAGCGGCACGAAGGTGTCGGGCGTGGAGTTCAAGAGCAGCGTGAGCCGCAGCATGGCGCTGGCGTTGGCGGGGCTCTCGGGGGGCGGACCGCTCGGGTTCAAGGCGCTGCTCGGCACGCTGAAGGGCGCTTCGGTACAGCTCGAGACGCAGGGCAAGACCGTGCACGGTCGATTGGTCGATGTGATGGAGCCAACGCAGAGCAGCCTGTCGCGCTGCGAGAAGCCGGCGGATGCAAAGACCAAGACGCCGTGCGTGATGGTCAAGCAGAGCACGGTGGTGCTGCTCACCGACAAGCGCGAGATCCGCCGCTTTGCGCTTGCGGACGTGAGCGGCGTACGCCCGACGGACCCGGCGTTCGCCTCGCGGCTCGAGGCTGCCCTCGGCGCGCTCTCCGACCACGGCGCGCAGACGCAGAAGACGCTCCACGTCTCGGCCAGCAGCCAGAGCCCCGTCACGCTCGGCTACATCGCCGAGGCGCCCATCTGGCGTTCCACCTACCGCGTGGTGCTCGAAGCGAAGGGCGACAACGGCGTGATCCAGGGCTGGGCGCTGATCCACAACGACACCGACGAGGACTGGAAGCGCGTCACCGTCGATCTGGTCAACGGGCGGCCCGACTCGTTCCTGTTCCCGCTCGCCGGGCCGCGCTACGCGCGCCGCCAGCTGGTCACGCCAAAGCGGCAGCTGTCGAGCGTGCCGCAGCTGCTCGACAAGACCGTCGACAACATGTGGACCGGCGAGGAGGGCAGCGCCGAAGGCCAGATGGGATTGGTGGGCTACGGCGAGGGCGGAGGTGGAGCCGGCGAGGGGATCAGCCTGGGTAGCATCAGCACCGTCGGCTACGGCGGCGGCAGCGGCGGCCCGAGCGCGAGCTCGCTGCTCTCGGTCGGCAACCTGGCCGGCGTGGACCAGGCCGACGGCGCCGAGAACGGCGCGCTGTTCCGCTACACCCTTCCCCACCCCATCGATCTGCACGCGCACAGCTCGGGGCTGGTTCCGTTCATGCAGGGGAAGATCCCCGCAGAGCGCATCGCGTGGTTCAGCGGGCCGGGCGCGACGGCGCGCAGCGCGCTCCGGCTGGTAAACAAGACGCGGCAGACGCTGCCGCCCGGCCCTATCGCGGTGTTCGCCGATGGCGGGTTCGCCGGCGAGTCGGCTCTCACGCGCACCAAGCCTTCCGAGGTGCGCTTCATCCGCTTCGGGTTGGACCTGGACGTGGATCTGGACGTCGCTCGGCAGAAGTCCGCCGAGGAGCCGCGGCTGATGTCGTTCCAGAGCGACCGGCTGGTGGAGCACTTCGTGCGCCACCGCGTCATCACCTACCGCATCGACAACAAGAGCGGCAGCGGGCGCGCCGTGTACCTCGAGCTGAACCTGGTAAACAACGCCCGCGTGCGCGGCGCGGACAAGCTCGACTTCGATCACGAGCACGGACGCGCGCTGGCCGCCTTCCACGTCGGCGCACACAAGCAGATCGACAAGATCCTGAAGACGGACGAGGGGCTGAGCCGGGGTCACGCATTCTCCAGCCTGACGTCGTCGACGCTCGCCGCCTGGGCGAAGTCGCCCCTTTTGCCGAAGTCCGAACGCACCGCGCTGAAGAAGGCGTCGGACTATCTCCTGAAAGCCGAGATCCGGCGCGGAGCGATTACCGCGCGCAAGGCGGACCTGGCGCGGGTCAAGAAGGAGATCGTGGATCTTCGCGAGAACGTGAGGGCGTTGGGGCAGGCGCACGCCTCCGGCACCGACACGATGAGCCAGCGGCTGATCGACGCACAGGACCGGGCGGACAAGCTGGAGAAGCGCGCCCGGGATCTGGCCACCGAGGTGAGACAACAGGACAACCTGGCCCGGGCCGCGCTCAAGGCTCTTCCGCACGGGTGACTCGGGGGTTGACGGCCCTGCCCGCCAGGTCAAGACTGCCGGCGCGGTCGCGCCCTGCGCGGCGCGACGAGGAGCCACGACATGGGACTTCTACCGGCAGTCATCACCTTCGGCGTGTACAGCGTGGGCTGTATGCTGGTCGTGATCTACAAGATGGCCCGGGACGAGGACATCATGACCGCGGTGCTCGGCCTGATCAGCGCCGGGATCTACGCCTTCGTGTGGGGCTGGCGGCACGCCGATACGGAGTACGTCGGACGCGTTTCGCTCGGCGCTGTGATGACCACGTGGAGCCTGTGCCTGGGCGGCATGGCGTTCTACTGGCTCATCATGGCGCCAAAGGGCTGAGACGGGGTCGACGCCGGCTCGCGGCTTGGCGGCGCTTTGCCTACTGGCACACGCCCGCGTTGCAGGTTGCGGGTGCGGCGCACTGGCCGCCGGTGGCCGCGACGCACAGGTTGTTCATGTCTGGAGCGGCCCAGTTCCTGATCGCGACGCGAACCTCCCTGATGTTCTGGAGGTTCGCCTCGGTGCAGCCGAATCCGATGACGTGACAGTTCATGTCGCGCAGCAGCAGGGCGAAACCGTACGACTTGCGATCGAGACCCTTCTGGGGCGCGAAGTGTTGATCAGGCGGCACGGTCTGCTTCTGGACGGCCTGTGACAGATCTCCGGCGGCCAGCACCGGATCAGTCGGACATTGGCCGTCGTAGACCGCCACATCCATGCTGGTCGCGGAGGGCATGAAGTTGCAGGGGTCGAGCGGCACCTCTTTCGTGTCGCAACCCGACGACGCACGCGAGTCCCCCACGCAGATCGGACCACTGTTGCTGCTGCTGCAGCCGCATAGCGCCAGGACGAAACACAGTGCGCCCGGATGGAAGCGTCGCATGCCCTCCATGCTATCACGCTCGCCGGAATACTCGAGGCGCGGCCGGCGCGCGCGACTACTGGCATACGCCGGCGTTGCACGTCTCGGGCGCGGTGCAGCCGCCGCCAGTCGCAGCCGTGCAGACATCCTGCCCGCTCCAGTTCTTCACGTAGGTGCGGATGTCCGTGACCGCCCCCAGGTCCGCGTCGGTGCAGCCCCAGGCCATCACGCGACAGGTGTCGTCGCGGAGCACGAAGGCGAAACCGTACGGCTGTTGGTCCAACCCCTGCTCGGGGACGATGGGCTGGTCGGGGGCGACGCTCTGGCGCTGCAATGCGAGCGACAGATTGCCAGCGGACAAGGCGGCCTGGGTCGGACACTGCTGGTCGAAGACCGCTGCCTCCACCACGGTGGCGGAAGGCGCCAGATTGCAAGGATCCTCCAGCGTCCACTTCGTCTGGCAACCCGCGGCCTTGCGCGAATCCTCCACGCACACGCCCACACCGCCATCGCCGGGCGGGTTCACCGTAGTGCCGCTGCACGCCGAGAGCGCCACGGCCATGCAGAACAACTCCACCAGGCGACGTGCCATGGTGTCGATCCTAGCACCGTTCGCTACTGCCTGACGCGGGTGCGCGACACGGGCGGGCTCAGGACGGCGGCAGCCCGTCGACGTTGTCGTCGAGGAACTGCTTGGCGAGGCTGGAGAGCGCACGGCAGTAGGCGTCCGGCTCCGAGGTGAAGTAGCCGCGCTTGGCGAGAGCCTGGACGAAGCCGCGGGCGTCGCCGCGACGCGCCGCCCGGATCGCGCCCGGGTATCGGCGCTCGAGCATCCGCACGTAGTCGCGCGCGCCTTCCTCGGCGCTGCGGTAGGCGCGGAAGCGGCTGCGCACGCGGCGCGCGTCGTCGTCGGAACCCTCGCTCGTCCACCACACGGCGCTGCCGCCGCGCGGAGCCGTGCCCTTCACGCCGGCGAAGTTGAAGTCGACCATCCAGCGCCCGCGTCCGGTCTCGAGGGCCCACTGCGCCCAGAGCAGCGCGAGCGCGGCGTCGGGAGCAGACTGGTGCAGCACCGATTCCCAGGCGTCCGCCAGGTGCTGGGCCGCCTCCTCTGGGCGCATCGGCGTAGGCCGCTTGGCCCAGGGTTCGTCGTCCGCGTCGTCCGCGTCGTCCAGATCGTCGGCAACCGGCGTCGCCGGAGCGACGGCCGCGGCGATCGGCGGTCGCGTGGGCGCGGTGTGCTCCGCCGGCGGCGAATGACGGGCGCCGCCGCGGGCGAGGCGCGCCGCCACGGCTCCTCCGCCCAGCGCGCCGACCAGAAGCGCAATGCCGATTGGGGCAAGCTGCCGGGCCGGGCCCGGAAGAGGACGCACCGCCCAGCGCCAGCGGCCACGGATCGCAGCAATCACCGGCGAAATTGAAGCGGAGATTGGCGCATCCGGGCAAGCAAAGCGCCCCCTTGCGTGTTGACGCGGCCAGGCGGGAGCCACAAGCAGGACTCCACCTTCATTCTGCGAGGAGGGCCGCATGTCCGAGCGCTACGAGCTTCTGTACTGGCCGTCGATCCAGGGTCGCGGGGAGTTTATCCGGCTATCGCTGGAGGAAGCCGGCGCCGACTACATCAACGTCGCCCGACAGAGCGGCGGGCTGAAGGCGCTGCGGGAAGTGCTGGAGTCGGGTGACGGCGGACTTCTTCCGTACGCGCCGCCCATCCTCCGCCACGACGGTTTCGTGGTTGCGCAGACCGCCGCCATCCTCATGTACCTGGGCCCGCGGCTGGGTCTGGTGCCCGAGGACGAAAAGAGCCGCATCGGCGCGCACCAGCTGGAGCTGACGATGGCCGACCTCGTCAAGGAAGCGCACGACACGCATCACCCCGTCGGCGGCGGCCTGTACTACGAGGACCAGAAGACGGAAGCCAAGCGCTACGCGACCGAGTTCGTCACCCACCGCATCCCGAAGTACCTGGGCTACTTCGAGCGCGTTCTGGAGCAGAACAAGCGGAGCGACGGAAAGCACCTGATAGGCGCCGGGCTCACGTACGTGGACCTATCCATGTTCCAGGTGATGGTCGGTCTGGACTACGCCTTCCCCAAGGCGATGAAGAAGCTCGCGCCGCGCACGAAGCGCCTGCGCGCGCTCGCCGACGCCGTGGCCGGCCGCCCGCGCATCGCGGCCTACCTCGATTCGGACCGCCGGATCCCCTTCAACGAGGACGGCATCTTCCGGCGCTATCCGGAGCTCGACATCGAGCCGGCGGGTTGAGCTAGAGTCCGCGCATGGACATCCGGACGCACCTCGGCATCGATCATGCTCTGTGCGGCGAGCCCGTCGAGGTTGCCGAGGGGCGCGCGGTGGTGGAGCTCGCCACGACCAAGGAGATGGCGGCCGACGAGCGCGGCCTCGTGCACGGCGGCTTCGTGTTCGGGCTTGCGGACTATGCGGCGATGCTTTCCGTGAACCACCCGAACGTGGTGCTGGCCGCCGCCGAGTCGAAGTTCCTGGCTCCAGTGGTGGCGGGCGAGCGCGTACGTGCCGAAGCAAAGGTCGCGCACTCGGACGGCACGCGCGCGCGGGTGAACGTGGAAGTGCGGCGCGGCGACAAGGTCGTGTACAGCGGCAGCTTCAAGTGCGTCACGCTGAAGGCGCACGTGCTCGATCGGTAGTCGGTTTCCTCCCGCCCACCCCTACCGTAGTCCTCCTCGAGGGCGCTCACCGCCCCTCGAGCACCCCGACGCGCCTCGCTTCGCTCGGCGCGGCTCGCTGTCGCTCGCCGGCTTCCCAACGAGCGCGCTAGTTTGCCTGGACGAGCTGGCTTGCCTGCTGCTCGCCCTGCGTCGTCGTGGCGGAGTGGTCCTCGATCACCGGCGCCACGCCGCTCTGGCCGGTGAAGGCGATGTACGTGACGCCGCTGTCCGCCCCGCCCACGGCCGGGTCGGGATTGATGCCAAGGCTCGCAGCCATCGCGTACGACGCCTCGCCGATGATGCTGGTGGGCCCGATGTCGCCGAACACGCCGTACGTCACTTTGCCCTTGTAGATAACGGCGATGATGCTCCCGAAGTGCAGACCCGCAGTCTTGTACGAGAAGCGCGAGCTGACGCCGGGCACGACGACGTACGGCAGCTTGGCCGCGTCGAGGTACTTGCCCTGCGAGTCGGTGGCAGCGGTCTGTGCCTGGTACCAGGGATCGGTGTTGCTGTTGCACTGCGTGCTGGTCAGGCCGTCGCAGTCGACGTCCATGTCCGCCCGCCAGTAGACGGCGCCGTTGAGCTGGCAGACGGGCACCGTGGCCGAGGTGTTGCTGTCGGTGCTGTAAAGGCCAGTCGAGACCTGTTGGCAGTTCTTGAGCAAGGCCAACAGATCCGACGCGCTCGGCGGCGCGGTGCTCTGCCCGCCGCTGCCGCCGCTGCCAGCGGCGCCGCCAGTCGACGTTCCCCCGGATCCGCCGCTCGTGCTGCCGGCGGCACCTCCCGTGGAGCTCGTGCCGCCCGAGCCGCTGCTTCCGCCGCTGCCGGCCGAGCCAGCGTCGGTGCCGGCCGCACCGCCCGAGCTGTTCGTCCCGCGGCTGCTGCTCGAGCCACAGGCCAACAGCAGCGGTAGCACGCCGACCCCCCACGCAAGCCGCTTCATGGCGGCGATGATCCCACACAACCCATCCGCCGTCACCAGCGCGCCGCGCTCCGCTACTTCCTCTTGCCGACCTTCTTCTTCTTCTTGGTGGTCTGCTTCTTCGCCGTCGCCTTCTTCTTCTTGGCGGGCCGCTTCTTCGCCGTCGGCTTCTTCTTCTTGGCGGGCTGCTTCTGCGCGGCGGGATTCTGCTTCGCAGCGGACTTCTTCTTCGGCGTCTTCTTTGCCGCTGTCTTCTTCTTTCCAGCCGCCTTGTGTTTCTTGGCAGGCTTCTTCTTCGCGGCTGCCTTCTTCTTCGCGGCTGCCTTCTTCTTCGTGGGGCGCTTCGCCGGCGGCGGCTCTTCCGGATGTTCCACCGCGATGTCGCTGCGCGCCAGCCAGTCGCTCACCAACGAGCGTTCGCCCTGCGGTATCCTGCCCGGATCGAACAGGCCGGGCGCTGTGGCGGGCTCGAAATCAGAGAGGGCTTCGTCGCCCGCGGGCGCTGCGCCGCCCTCCACCGAAAGCGCGCTCCGCGAGAGCCACTCGCTGACGAGTGAGCGCTCGGGCATCGACGCCGCAAACAGGCTCTTCTGCGCCGGTACGGGCTCGGCGGAGCCGATCGGCACGATCCGCGACGACTCCACGGGGCCGTCCATCGCGGGCGCCGGCCGGGCCGCCCGCGCCGACGGTACGCCGAGGGCGCCGAGCAGCGCGCTGTATGCTGCGCGAACCGTGTCGAAGCGATGCTCGCGCTCGATCGCGAGCACCTGCTGCACCCAGTCATCCATCTTGGGAGACAGGTCCGGCCTGAAGACGCACAGGCCCGGGCGCTCGGCTGTGGTCGCCGCGATGAACTTGTCCCTCAGCCCTTCCACCTCGAACGGCAGCCGCCCCGTCAGCGCCCGGTACACGATGACGCCGAACGAGTACACGTCGACGCGTCGGTCCAACTGGTCGCTGCGCCCCTTCCACACCTCCGGTGCAATGTAGCTGGGCGAACCGACAATCGTGCCTGCCGCGGTCAGCGGACTCGCTTCCTGCATGCGGGCGAGCCCGAAATCGAGCAGACGCACTCCGCCCCCGGCGCGCCTGGAGACGAGGAACACGTTCGCCGGCTTCAGATCGCGATGCAGGATGTTCGCTGCGTGGGCGCGCTCCAGCGTGTCGACGATCGGCGAAAGCACGAGCACGAGCTCCTCGACCGGGATGCGCTGGCCACTCTGCTCCAGCTCCTCCAGGCGCTGTTCCAGATCGACGCCATCGAGCAGCTCCATCACCAGGCACAGCTTGCCGGCGGCGCTGGCGCACAGGTCGTAGACCCTCACCGCGGCGGTGCCGGCCAGCTCGACCAGGGCGCGCTGCTCGCGCTTCAACCTCGCCACCAGCTGCGGATCCTGCGCCGCCGAGTCGGTCAGCATCTTGACCGCCACGACCTCGTTCGTGAGCCGATCGATGGCGCGGAACACAAGCCCATGCCCGCCGCGGCCGATGATCTGCTGCAGCTCGTACCGCCCTGCGATCGTGTGCCCGACCAGATTCGGGGTGTGCAGTACGTCGGGCATTGGTAGATCCTTCTATCCTTTCTCCGCCGAAGCGAAGACAAAGAGAGCAAGACCCCCTTTCAAACCGTGCGTGCGGATTTCCCGCACACGGCTTACCAGCGGTCTGTCGGCTTGCAGCATTACGCGGCCTCCTGGTTCCAGAAGGGCTGCTCCGGGTAGCGGACGGTGCCGCGCAGGCGGTAGAGGCCGAGGTTCTCGAAGTACTCGCGTGTCCAGCCGTCCGACTCGCCTGCACGCAGGTGCCGTCCCTTGCGCTTGACGCGCAAGGTGCGGAGCCGCCGCACGACGTAGTCATCGAGCTGGTTGAAACGCCTCGCGGCATTGCCCGTGCGGAAGTAGTTGCCCCAGCCCCGCAGGACGGGGTTCAGGTCGGCGATGACGTTGCGGATATCCGCGTGACACCGTGACCTCGGAGTCAGCTGCTTCACGCGCTGCCGGATACGCTGCATCGAGCGCTGGCTCGGCCAGCGTTGCAGGAAATAGAGACGTTGCCGTTTCTGTTCCCACAGCTTGCCGCTCAAGCGCTTGTGCAGGTGGCAGCCGAGGAAGTCGAAGCCCTGCTTGCCATCGTAGAGCTCGACCCGCCTCGTCTTGTCCGGGTGCAGCTCGAGACCGAGACGCTTCAGGATGACCCCGATACGCGCTTCGGCCAGCTCGCAATCCTTCCTGGTGCGACACACCACCACGAAGTCGTCCGCGTAGCGCACCAGCGTCCCGAGCGGGGCGCTGTGGCGTGTCCACAGGACGTCGAGCACGTGCAGGTAGATATTGGACAACAAGGGCGAGATGACCCCGCCCTGCGGTGTGCCCGCTATCGTCGGCGAGACGACGCCGTCCTCCATCACTCCTGCTTCGAGCCACTGCCTCAGCAGCTTGAGCACCCTCCGGTCCGAGATGCGCCGGGCCACCAGCTTCATCAGCTTGTCGTGGTCGATGCTCCCGAAGTAGTTGCGGATGTCGGCGTCGAGCACGTGATGACCGCCCTTGGCCCCGAGTTTCCTCAGGGTCTCCAGCGCCATCGTCGCGCTCCGCTTCGGCCGGAAGCCGTACGAGCACGGAAGGAAATCCGCCTCGAAAACTGGCTCCAGCAGCAGCTTCGCGGCCATCTGCACTACCCGGTCCCGTACCGTCGGGATCCCAAGCGGCCGCTTCTTCCCATCGGCCTTCGGAATGTACCGGCGCCGGACCACCCCGGCCCGGTACCTGCCTGCGCGCAGCACGTCGCCCAGCTCTTCGAGGAAGAGCTCGACTCCGTACTGCTCGACGTCGCGGATCGACTGGCCATCGACTCCCGCGGCGCCACGGTTCCGTCTCACACGCTTCCACGCCTCCTGAAGGACGTCACGCCTCCAGATGTGATCGTACAGGGCGTGGAAGCGCCTACCCGGTGCCCGCTTGGCTGCGGCCCAGAGCTGCCGTTGCAGTTGTTGCACTTTGTCGCCCGGCCTACGGCCGTCGGGGTTGTTAGGTCCGGACCTGCCGGCCATTCCCTCGCGCTTACCTGCTCCGTCAGCATGACCACCGCAGGGACCCTTCCCTCCCGCCGCGTTGTTCTGCACGGCGTTCGTTCCCGCGGATTGCTCCACGGTCTCCGGTACTACGATCCCCTCGGACTCCCGCTGTGCGACGCTCGACTTCGCCTTCGGCTTATACGAGCCACCTTGCCGTGACTGCGGCTGCACAGACGGGCCTCTCGTGTTCCGCACTTCTCCTTGCACGCGTGCTGCGCCCTCTACCCCGCCGGAATCGCCCGCGCGTTTCGGTGCCAGCGCAGACGATGTTGCCTTCGCCGTGGCATGAGCGGCTCGGCTTCCGGATTGTTCATCTGTCGAGGCTGCAGGCTTCACTTCATGTTGCGGCCCGCGTGCTTGCTCCCCTCCAGACGGCACAGGCCGTCTGGAGGGCTTTCGACGCCCCGCTCGGGCACGAAGGTCTCCCTCCGACACCTGGGGCCTGCTACCCGGCGCACCGACGCCTACCGGGGCGGGACTTGCACCCGCTGGAGAAGCGCAGCGAGCGGCGGGCGCACTTCCCCCCGAAGGGTTCAGAACGTCCGTCGCGTCACGACGCACCATGCTGATGATTATAGGCGGCCGCGTGCGCGGCAATCCAGCACCCTGTCAGCTGCCCTTGCAGCGCGCCAGATGCAGCGTGAACGTTCCCGCCGGCAGCTCCACCAGGATGCGTTGGCGCTCGGCGTGATAGTCCCAGCTCCATCCCGTGGGCCCGCTCACATCCAGGCAGATCGCCGCGCCGAGATGGCGTCTGGGCGCGTACAGAATCGCCGGGCTGGGGCTTCCGTCGGCCTCCAACTTCACGTCCAGAGTGTGCGAGGAGAAATTGTACGACACCGAGTCGAGCTTTCCGGGCACGGCGATCGGATACGGTCTCGACAGCCGATCGACGATGTCCTGGCGCACATGGCGCTGCTCGTCGAATACCGCCTGTGCGCCGGTGATGGATGCGTCTCCCGCGTTCGGCGACGCCTGCTCGAACGCCCAGTAGCTGGAGCCCACGCGGTACTGATCCTCGAGCCCGGCGCAGAGCTCGAGATCGTCGTCCGCGCTCGGCAGGTCGTTGTTCACGCCCCACTCGCCATTCCACCACGGCACCCCCAGGCCCTTCGCCTCGCTTTCTGCATTGGCGAAGTCCTCCTTCTTCACGTCCGGGTTCGGCGGCTGCTTGAGGATGTAGAGATTCGCCCATCCGGAATACAGGTGCGGCGCGTAGACGATGTCGGGGTCCAGGCTCGCGATCGGCTCGGTGTACATGTGCAGGCTCTCGTTGCGGACTCCCGGCGCGTCGAAGAACAGGATCCCCTGCGCGCCTTCCTTGCGCAGCGCAGGGATGATCCTGTCCAGAGCAGGCAGGTACTGCTGCTTCTCGAAGTCCGGCTGGTTTTCCGTGCCTGCGGGCTCGTTGAAGATGTCGTATCCGGCGACGGCCGGGTCCTGTCCAAACCGGGCTATCACCTTGCCCCACGCGGCAAGGTAGGCGTCCATCAGCCCGCCATCGTTGTTCCAGAGATGGTCGAACAGACTGCGGTAGCCCGTCGCGCTCGGAATGTAGCCCGCCGGACACGTCCAGTCCGGAGCGCCGTTCGCGCTGGCCGAAAGCGTGCTCTTCGGATCGACGGCGCAGCGCCCCCACAAGTCGTGGTGCCACTCGAGCACGACGCTGAGCCCAGCCGCATTGGCTGCGTCGAGCACGCCACCGATCTGATCGAGGTACGCGGAATCGTACTTGCCGGGCTGGGGCTCGATGCGGCTCCAGGAGATGGCGACGCGCATCGTGGTGAAGCCCCACGACGCGATCAGCGCGTAGTCGCCGGGTTCCACCGTTCGCCCGCCGTGATCCACGTCCTGCAGGGAGTGATGCTCGATGCCGCGCAGGATGACCTGCCGGCCTTCCGCGTCCACGATGGCGTCGCCCTTGACCGACAGCGGAAGGAAAGCTCCTTCGTCCAGCGATTTGTGAGGCCCCGATGCGTGGACACCCGGGGCCGGCTTGTCCGGGTTTGCCCCACAACCTGGAAGCAGTGCCAAACCGGCTGATATTGCGCCCAGGCCACCCAGAAACGCACGGATCACGCCGCAAGCATGCGCCAGTGCCGACCCCACCTGCAAGTCCGGTTGGCGGGCGCTATGCTTCCGGCGATGAGGAGGAGGACGCAGCTCGCGTTCGGCGTGGTGCTCGGCGTGGTGCTCGTTGCGTGGGTGACGCTGCACCGGTCGGCGGACCGCTTCGACGCTCGCGTCGCCGCCGCCGAGAGGAGCATAGGAAAGACCACGGCCACCGGCGGCCGCGGTCAACTGCCGCCGATGGCCCTGGAGTACCTGGCCCGTGCCGGCGTCCTTTCCAACGAGAATCCACGAGTCGTCCGCGTCAGCCAGCGCGGCGAGATACGCAGACGGCCGGACGCGCCGTGGAAGCGCTTTTCCGCAGTGCAACACCTCGCGGTGCGCGACGTGGGCTTCGTGTGGCACGCGAGGATGGACGTAGGGCCAGGCGTCGACATCGAGATCCTCAACGAGCTGCGCGTCGACAACGGAAGCAGCGAAGTGCGTCTGCTGGGGGCGATTCCGCTCTCGGTCGAGAGCTGCCGTGTGCCCGATCGAGCCAAGGTCCAGCGCTACCTCGCACAGCTGGCCTGGGCGCCGCACGCCATCCGCGACAACGCTGCGCTGGCGTTCAAGGCAGTGGGCGACAGGACACTGGAAGTCGCCGCAGGCGAAGGCCCGGACAGGGTCAGCGTCGAGCTCGAGCTCGACGACCGTGGGGACATCGTCCGCAGCGTCGCGATGCGCCCTCGCCTCGAAAACGGCGCCATGGTGGAGCGGCGTTGGGTAGCAGAGCTCTCGCGCCACGATCGGCTCGGCGCGATCCGCATTCCCACATACGGCGAAGCGCGCTGGGAGCTGCCCGGTGGGCGCTTCGTCTACTACCGCGGCGAAATCGAGTCTATCGAGTTCGACTGACGCGAGGCGAAGCGCGCTACATCGTCATGCGGATGTACGCCATGTAGCCGGCATAGCCGAGCAGGGCGAGCAAGGCGATGCAGGCAATGACGATGAGCTTGACGTGGCGGCGCGCACCCAGCGCCTTCATCGAGCGATCCAGGTCTAGAGCGTCGAGATCGTCGATTTCGAAGGCGGGCGGCGCGGGGTCGAGCGCAGGAGCCGGATCCGAATCGGGCACCGAGATACGCTGGACAGCCGAGTGACCTGCGGTGGAGGGCGTATGCAGATCGGACTCCTCCGTGCTGCCCGACGCGGTAGAGCTCGCCACCTCGTACTCGTTCGCGATCTGCACGCGCTGTTCGGCCGCTTCGATCGCCCGCGCGATGGTCGCGCGCCGCCGCTCGATGCGATCGCCAACCTCGTTCTGGAGGAAGTGGGCGACGTCGGCGGCCGTGACCGGGGCGCAATGCCGCGCCATGGCGCTTTCGATCTCCTGCTGCATCTCCTCGGCGGTGTGGAAACGGCCCGCCGGGTTGTACGACAGCGCGGTATAGACGATCTCGGCGATGTCGGGCTGGATGTCGCGAAGCGGCTCGGGAGGCCGACCACGCGACAGAAGGTGCAACATCGCCAGCTGGTTCTCCGCGTCGTACGGCACCTTCCCAGTCAGGAGCTGGTAGAGCAGCGCCCCCATGGACCAGATGTCGGCACGACGATCCAGCTCCTTGCCCATGGCCTGCTCCGGGGACATGTACGCCACGCGCCCCTTGATGATGCCGACGCTGGTCTCCTCGGCCATGCGTCCCATGGCCTTGGCGACTCCGAAGTCGATGAGCTTCACCTGGCCGCTGGTTCCCAGGAGCACGTTCGCGGGGGACACGTCGCGATGCACCACGCCGAGCAGCTGCCCGCTGTCATCCCGCACCTCGTGCGCGGCGTGGAGCCCGGCGCAGGTCGATGCGGACACGCGCAGCACGATGCCGAGTGGGAGCTTGTGCTTGCGCCGATGCACCCGCCGCCTGAGGGTGCCCAGCGAGTCGCCCTCTACCCATTCGAGCACATGGTAGAGGATGCCGGCGTGCTCACCCAGGTCGAGGATCTGCGCGACGTTCGGATGGTGCACGGCGGACACGATGCGCGCCTCGTCGAGGAACATGGCGTGGAAGCGCGGATCCTCGGCGTGCTCGGCCAGGATGGCCTTGATGGCGACCAACCGCTGCATGCCCAGCTGCGTCCGCATGCGTGCCACCCAGACCTGGGCCATTCCACCCTGCGCAACGGGGCACAGGAGCTCGTATCTGTCGAGCCACTGGCCGGGATACAGAGTCCCGGGGGGGATTGAAGGCACGCTAAGCCCCACTTGAGGACTCTTGCTCGGGAGACACCGGAAGCGCAAGCGGGATGCGCGGAGCCGCCAGGAGGCCACCAGGAAAGCAGGGGCAAGCCCCGCGTTGACCGGCCGCGGCGACCGGACGAATGTGGAGCCATGAGCTTCCAGAGCACCACCAGCCGCACACTGGCTCGCATGTTCCGTAGCGTCTACCGGCTGCGGGGCCAGGAGGCGGAAGTCCGTCGCCGGCTCGCCGGGACGCTCGGGCTTTCCACGCACGGAGAGCTCGAACGCATGGCGGACCAGTTGGAGCTGCTCGAGGGCCGGGCACAACGCGCACGCGATCCGTCGCGGCGCCGCAATATCCTCTTCATCACCAGCGATCAGCAGCGCTACGACTCGCTGGGCGTGAACGGCGGCAAGGTCGCGCGCACTCCGGTGCTGGATGGGCTGGCGCGCGACGGCATCAACTACCGCCGCGCACACGTGCACAACGTCGTGTGCATGCCGTCGCGCTCCACGATGCTGACCGGTCAGCACCCACAGACGCACGGCGTCTTCGCCAACGGCGTGCCGTTGCCGCTCGATGCTCCGAGCGTCGCGCACGAGCTCCGGCGCCGGGCCGGCTACCGCACCGCGCTCGTCGGCAAGGCGCACTTCGACCCGCACCTCGATCCGAGCCTGCACTTTCCGGAGAACCGCTTCGCCTTCGAGCAGAGATTTGGACCCTGGCGCGGCTTCGAGCACGTAGAGCTCGCGACCCACGGACCGATGGGCGGGCACCACTACGCCGATTGGCTCTGGTCGAACCATCCCGAGGACGTGCGTGGCTTCGCTGCGGTGCTGACCGGCGCCGGCGGCGGCGACACCGGCGCGCCCGAGGTGGCGCACAACCCCATCCCGCGCGAGCACTACCATACCGACTGGGTCGCCGAGCGCACGATCGCGTGGCTCCGCTCGCTGCCGGAGGACGAGCCGTGGTTCTGCTGGATGAGCTTTCCCGACCCGCACCATCCCTTCGACCCGCCCTACGACGAGGTGAAGCAGCGCATCGACTGGCACGACGTGCCGCTGCCCGACAACTACCCGGGCTCACGCGACAAGGTCGAAGCCATCTTGAAAGACAAGCCGCGTCACTGGCTGGACTGGTACCAGGGGCGGTTCAGGAACCCCGAGGGCGGCCCCACGCACTTCGTCCCCGGTCGGCTCGAAGAGCAGCAGCTGCGTGAGGTCAATGCGATGATCCACGTCGAGAACGAGCTCATCGACGAGGCATGCGGGCGGGTACTGGCCTACTTGCGCCAGCGCGGGCTCGACGACAACACGGATATCATCTTCACGTCCGACCACGGAGAGCTGCAGGGCGACTACGGGCTGCTGTTCAAGGGCCCGTACCACGTGGAATCACTGATGCGGATCCCGTTGATCTGGCGGCCGGCGCCGTCAGCGAAGGTACGCGCGGCCGAGATCGCGGAACCAGTCGGCCACGTCGATCTCGCACCGACCTTCTGCCACATCGCAGATCTCGACGTTCCGGACTACATGGAGGGAGCGCCGCTGCCCATCCAACCGGGTTCGGCTCGACAACGCATCGTCACCACCTTCGACAGCCAGTTCGAACAGGTGGGAATGCACCTCCGGACGATCTATCAGGGCGGCTACCTGTGCACGATGTACCTGCCGCGGACGCGGGGCGAGGGCGGCCATTTTCCCTTCTACTGGGCACTCTGGGGCGCCGGCACCCGCGTCCCCGACTACGACGGCAGCGAGGGCGAGCTCTACGACCTCCGCGAGGACCCACAGCAGCGCAAGAACCTCTGGCGCGATCCCGCCAAACGCTCGCTCAAGAGCGATCTGCTCGCCGATCTGCGAGACCACCTGCCGCCCGCGCGCACGCCGCCGCTAGAGGTCGAAGCGCCGACGTAGCGGCGCGCGATCTGTCGTAGACTGGGCTCATGTTCGTCTGTCCCGAATGCGGGTACGCGAAGGGGGCGCCGGGCTTCTGCACGGAGCACGGGACGGCGCTCGTCGACGCGGGGGAGGACTCGCTGCTGGGGCAGCGCGTGGGCAGCTATCGCGTTGCGCGGCTGATCGGCGAGGGCGGAATGGGGCGGGTGTACCTCGCGGTGCAGCCCGAGATCGGCAGCCGCGTCGCCTTGAAGGTACTGACGGGCGACGCCGCGGCGGGGTCGGCGTCGGTGGAACGCTTCTTTGCGGAGGCGCGCGCGGTAAACGTCATCCGCCACGAGAACATCGTCAGCGTGCTCGACCTGTCGCGGCTCCCCGACGGGCGGCCCTACATCGTGATGGAGTATCTGGAGGGCGCGCCGCTATCGACGCTGATCGCCCGGCGCGGCGCCCTGCCGCTCGGAGCGCTGACGCGCGCGCTGGGCGAAGTGCTCGACGCTCTTGGCGCCGCGCACGAAAAAGGCATCGTTCACCGGGACCTCAAACCGGACAACATCTTCATCACCCGCGGCGGCCACGCGAAGGTGCTCGACTTCGGCATCGCCAAGCTCAAGCCCGAGCTGGGAGCGATGGACGCGCAGACGCGCACCGGCGCTCTGATGGGCACGCCCCACTACATGTCGCCCGAGCAGGCGCTGGGGCGTCCCGCCGATCCGCGCAGCGATCTGTACGCGGTGGGCGTGATTCTGTTCGAGGGGGCGACCGGAAGGCGACCGTTCGACGCGGGAACGCTGTACGAGTTGCTCAAACAGCACGTGGAGCATGCGCCGCCCTCACCGCGAACGATGCGCGGGGACCTGCCGCATCTGTACGAGGCGCTGATCCTGCGCGCGCTGGACAAGGACCCAGCGCGGCGCTTCCAGAGCGCGCGGGAGCTCTCGGCGGCGTTGGCCGAAGCCGGCCATTTCGCTCCCGCCGACAGCTGGGGCTCGCTGGGACAAGGCGGGACGCCGATCGGTCCGGTGGCGACGCCCGGATCCGGATCCTCGCCGCTACACACGCCCGCCGGGACTGCGCCCACCCACCCCTCTGCCGGCAACACGCCCTCACCCCAACAGCCCACGCCTCCCACACTCACACAGGGCTACGCCCACACGCCGTCCGTTCCGCAAACGCTGCAGCCGATCCCGTCGGGAGGCGGCGGTGCGCGGCTGCTCGTGCTCGGAGGGCTGGCAGTGCTGTTCGCCGGTGCACTGATCGGCGGCATCGTGCTCGCCGTGGTGATGTTGCGAGGTGCGCCGGCGCCCGCCTCGCCTCCTCCAGTTCCAAGTCCGCCCGCCGTACCGCCCACCGCTTCCCCCGTCCCCACGCCCGCGACTCCCGCAGCAACGAGCTCTGCCGCGGCGCTGCCTTTCGCGGGTCATTTCACGATCGATCATTCGACCAATCCGGGCAGCCCGTCGGGCTACCACGGCAGCGTGCTGATCACCCACCACGGCGATCTCTTCCACATTACCTGGACCATCCCGGGCGCGCCCGCGTACCAGGGGATCGGGATTGCAGACGGCGATCTGCTGGGTGTGGGTTGGGGAACGAGCAAGGGCTACGGCGTGATCGTGTACGACGTCGATGGCGGCAAGCTGGACGGGCGGTGGGCCGCCAACACCACGACCAGCGGGCTCGGGACCGAGGTGTTGCAGGGCCCACCGGGGCTCGACGGCAGCTACCAGATCGTCAGCGCGCATCCGCCCGACAGCACCAAGAGCTACACCGGAGTCGTCACCATCCACCCCACTGGCGCGACCTACCAGCTTCACTGGCGAGTCGAGTCGCAGAGCTTCGGGGGCGTCGGTATCCTCAAGGGCCACACGCTCGCCGTTGGCTGGGGTCCACAGGGAGCTGTGGTGCTCTACGAACGGGGAGACCAGCGGCTCGAGGGCACATGGGCCCAGCCTGGCGGCAGGATGCTCGGGACCGAGGTGCTCCGACCCTTGTGAGCTACCGGAATTCCAGGGAAATCTGCCGATGGCCTGCCGCGGAACCGGGCGTCCTGCCCGGGACGTGCTAGGGTCCCCCGCGGAATCCGAGAGCTGGTCCCGTTCGCATCTGGTGCGATCCCGCGGGTACCGGGTCCGGCGTCCAGGTCGCGCGATCATGAGCTGCCCGCGTGGGCAGGAAACATGCGCGCATCCACCAAGGAGGTATCGATTGCGAAGCAGCGGAACGACCTTCAGCAAGCGTCAGAGGGAGCGCGACAAGCGCGAGAAGAAGCAGGCCAAGGCGGAGCGCCGCGAACAGCGCAAGGTGGCTCGCGCCGACCGACCGAACGAGGCCGACCAGGGCGAAGATCCCGATATCGCCGGGATCGTGCCGGGGCCGCAGCCGCTCCCGCCCGAATTCGAGTAGGGCCCGCCGCCGGCTCCGCCTGGGGCGGACGGGGCGGCAGAAGCCGTCAAATAGCGCGGGGTTGACAGACCCTGGCGCCGATCCACATTTGTAATTCGTACCAGTTCAGTACGAATTACCATGCTGCGAATCACCAAGCTCAGCGACTACGCCGTGGTCGTGCTGCAGAACCTGGCCGGCTGTACCGACCCGGAGTGTGGCTGCACCTCGCGCGAGGTGTCCGACCGCACCGGCATTCCGCGGCCGACGGTCAGCAAGGTCATGAAGGATCTGGCTCGCGGCGGATTGCTCGCCTCGAAGCGCGGTGCGCAGGGCGGCTTCTGCCTCGCGCGCGAGCCCGCCCGGATCACGCTGGCCGAGATCATCGAGGCGGTGGAGGGTCCCATCGCGCTCACGGAGTGCAACTCGGAGGCGGACAACAGCTGCGACTTCGCGGGCGCGTGTCCCGTCGAGGAGAACTGGCTGCGCATCAACCAGGTGGTGCGCCGGGCGCTGGACGGGATCAGCCTCGCCGACATGGCGCGGCCGCTGCCGCCTGCCTTGTTGAATCTGGGGCGCGCGCCGCGTGGTGAGCTCGCCGCCGCAAGCGAGGAAACATGACGGCACAGAACGATCAGATCAACCGGCTCATCAAGTCGGACTACAAGGCCGGCTGGGTCACGGACATCGAGCAGGACACCGCACCGCCGGGCCTGAGCGAGGAGATCATCCGCTTCATCTCCGCAAAGAAGCACGAGCCGGGGTGGCTGCTCGAGTGGCGACTGAAGGCGTACCGCCACTGGCGCGAGATGAAGGTGCCGACGTGGGCGCGCGTGAGTTACCCGCCCATCGACTACCAGGCGATCAGCTACTACGCGGCGCCCAAACAGAAGGCAGACGGGCCGAAGAGCCTGGACGAGGTCGACCCGGAGCTGCTCCGCACCTACGAGAAGCTCGGCATTCCGCTGCACGAGCGCGAGATACTGGCGGGCGTGGCGGTGGACGCCGTCTTCGACTCGGTCAGCGTCGCGACAACGTTCAAGAAGAAGCTCGCCAGCATGGGGATTATCTTCTGCTCGTTTTCCGAGGCCGTTCAGGAGCACCCCGACCTGGTCAGGCAGTACCTGGGCTCGGTCGTGCCCATCAACGACAACTTCTACGCGACGCTCAATTCGGCCGTATTCAGCGACGGGTCGTTCGTGTTCGTGCCGAAGGGCGTACGCTGCCCGATGGAGCTCTCCACGTACTTCCGCATCAACGCGGCGAAGACCGGGCAGTTCGAGCGGACACTGATTATCGCCGAAGAAGGCAGCTACGTGAGCTACCTCGAGGGCTGCACCGCACCGATGCGCGACGAGAACCAGCTGCACGCCGCGGTAGTGGAGCTCGTCGCGCTGGACGACGCGGAGATCAAGTACTCCACGGTGCAGAACTGGTACCCGGGCGACGAAAAGGGGCGCGGTGGCGTCTACAATTTCGTGACCAAGCGCGGCAAGTGCCAAGGGCGGCGCTCGAAGATCTCCTGGACGCAGGTGGAGACGGGCTCGGCCATCACCTGGAAGTATCCGGGCTGCATCCTGATGGGTGACGACTCGGTCGGCGAATTCTATTCGGTCGCGCTCACCAACAACTACCAGCAGGCCGACACCGGCACGAAGATGATCCACATCGGGAAGAACACCCGGAGCACGATCATCTCCAAGGGCATCTCCGCCGGTCACGGGCAGAACACCTACCGCGGCCTCGTGAAGATCCAGAAGGGCGCCGAGAAAGCCCGCAACTACTCGCAGTGCGACTCGCTTCTTATCGGGAGTGAATGCGGGGCCCACACCGTGCCGTACGTGGAGGTGAAGAACGGCTCGAGCACCCTGGAACACGAAGCGACCACCTCGCGTATCGGCGACGATCAGCTCTTCTATTGCCGCCAGCGCGGCCTTTCCGAGGAAGATGCCGTCGGCCTGATCGTCAACGGCTTCTGCAAGGAAGTGCTGAAGGAGCTGCCGATGGAGTTCGCCGTCGAGGCGCAGAAGCTGCTTGGAGTGAGCCTGGAAGGAGCGGTCGGATGAGCGCGCCGATGTTGGAGATCGAGGGACTCGTGGTCGAGGTCGAGGGCACGCCGATCATCAAGGGGCTCGACCTCACCCTCGATACGGGCGCGGTGCACGCCATCATGGGACCGAACGGCTCGGGCAAGAGCACACTGGCCAACGTACTGGCCGGACGCGACGGCTACGTCGTGACGCGCGGGAGCGTGCGCTACCAGGGGCGCGATCTGCTGGCGATGCCGGCGGAGGAGCGCGCACGCGAAGGCGTGTTTTTGGCGTTCCAGTATCCGGTGGAGATCCCGGGCGTGAGCAACCTGTACTTCCTCAAGGCCGCGCTGAACGCTTTGCGCAAGCACCGCGGACAGGACGAGCTCGACGCCATGGACTTCATGGATCTCGCCAAGGAGAAGATGAAGCTGGTGGAGATGGACGCGGCGCTCGGCCAGCGCGCGGTCAATTCCGGCTTTTCCGGCGGCGAGAAGAAGCGCAACGAGATCTTCCAGATGGCGCTGCTGGAGCCGAAGCTCGCGGTGCTGGACGAGACGGATTCGGGGCTCGACATCGACGCGCTGCGCGTGGTCGCCACCGGCGTCAACGCGCTCCGGAGCCCGGATCGCTCCATGTTGCTTATCACGCACTACCAGCGGCTGCTCCGCTACGTGGAGCCCGACCAGGTGCACGTGCTGGTCGACGGGCGCATCGTCGCCTCGGGCGATCGCCATCTGGCGGAGGAGCTGGAGCGCTCGGGCTACACGGACTACGAGAAGCGTGCCGCGCAGATGAGCGAGGCCAGCGCATGACGGAAACGGTGGAGATGAGCGCGCCGCGGACCAGCGAGGCTCCGTTCGTGGCGGCGCTCCTGCCGCGGCTGGCCTCGACGGCGTCGGGGCCGTTTGCCGATCTGCGTCGCAGAGCCGCCCTGTGGTTCTCCGAACGGGGACTACCGCATCCCAAGGAAGAAGCCTGGCGCTTCACGTCGCTCCGACAGGTGGCGCGGCTTTCGCCGTCGCTGGTGCAGGCGGATCTGTCGACCGCGACCTTGCCGGCGGGCGTGACGCTCTTGAATGCCGAGGCGGCGCGCGGGCGTCTGGGCGACCTCGCCAGCACACACCACGCCTTTGCCGCGCTCAACACCGCCCTGTTCGAGGAGCCGCTGGTGCTCGAGGTGGCGGCGGGCGCGGTCGTGGAGGAGCCGCTGTCGATCCTGCACGTTGCACACGGCGGAGCGCGCCCCACGTTGTCGTTGCCGCGCGTGGTCGTGGTCGCCGGTGCGGGCAGCGAAGTGAAGCTCGTGGAGCGTTTCACGGCGGACGGCGGCACTTCGCTGACCCTGGGCGTGACGGAGGTGTTCGTCGAGGACAACGCCGGCGTCGACCACATGCGCGTCGTCGACGGGCAACTCGACGCGTACAACCTCTCGCTGTGCGCGGTGCGCCAGGCGCAGAGCAGCCGCTACGCTTCCCGCGTGGCGACCTTCGGCGGGGCGCTGTCGAGGCTGGACCTGCGCGTGCTGCTCGATGGTCCGGGCGCCGAGTGCACGCTCGACGGGCTGTACCTCTCGGACGACGGTGAGCACGTCGACCACCAGACGTTCATCGACCACGCCCACCCGCACTGCACCAGCCACGAGAAGTATAAAGGCGTGCTGTCGGGCAGCGGCCGCGCCGTGTTCGACGGCGGCATCACCGTGCGGCCAGGCGCGCAGCAGACCGACGCTCGCCAGGAGAACCGTAACCTGGTGCTGTCCGACCAGGCCATAGTCAATACCAAGCCGTCCCTCGTGATTGACGCGGACGACGTGAAATGCAGCCACGGCGCGACCGTCGGGCAGCTCGACGAAGCGGCACTGTTCTATCTCCGGGCGCGCGGCATCGGTGAGATCGAGGCGCGCGGGCTGCTCGCGTTTGCCTTCACCCGCGAGATGATCGACCGGATACCGGCCCCCGCGCTGCAAAGCGAGCTCACCCAGGCCGTGCTCGCACGCATGCCGCGGGGGCTCGCGCGACCGGAGGACCTGTGACGCTGGCGCGCGCGACCGGGCTCGGGCTCGACGTCCAGAGGCTTCGGCAGGAGTTTCCTGCGCTCGGGCAACAGGTCCACGGCCATCCGCTCGTGTACCTGGACAACGCGGCGACAACGCTCAAGCCGCTGGCCGTCATCGAGGCGGTGGAGAGCGTGTACGCGCGCGACTGTGCCAACGTGCACCGCGGCGTGCACCTGCTCTCGCAGCGAGCGACGGAAGCGTACGAGGGCTCACGCGAGAAGGTCCGGACGTTTCTCAACGCAGCGAGCACGCAGGAGATCGTCTTCGTGCGCGGCACCACCGAGGCCATCAATCTGGTCGCGCAGAGCTACGGGCGCTCGCGCCTCGAGCGCGGCGACGAGATCCTGATCACGGGGCTCGAACACCACTCGAATATCGTGCCCTGGCAGCTGCTGCGCGAGCACATCGGCGTGAAGCTCATGGTTGTGCCCGTGACCGACGACGGCGAGGTGCAACTGGAGGACTTCGCCGGGCGGCTCTCGAAGCGAACGAAGCTGGTGTCCATCGCGCACGCGTCCAACACGCTCGGCACGGTGCTGCCGGTGCGCCAGATGATCCGGATGGCGCACGAGCACGGCGCGCGCGTGCTGCTGGACGGCGCGCAGGCAGCGCCGCACCTCGCGATCGACGTGCAGGATCTGGGCGCGGACTTCTACGCCTTCTCGGGCCACAAGCTCTACGGCCCGACCGGTATCGGCGTGCTGTACGGCAAGCGCGAGCTGCTGGAAGAAATGCCGCCGTACCAGGGCGGCGGCGACATGATCCGATCGGTGACGTTCGAGCGCACCCTGTACAACGATCTGCCGTTCCGTTTCGAGGCCGGTACGCCTCACATCGCCGGTGCGGTCGGGCTGGGCGCTGCCATCGACTACCTCGGCGCGCTTGACCGGGCCTTGTTCGAGGCGCATGAGCAGAGCCTGATCGAGTACGGCACGCAGCGCCTGCGCGGGATCGCCGGGCTCAGGCTGATCGGGACGGCGGCGGACAAGATCGGCGTGCTGTCGTTCGTGGTCGACGGCATCCACCCGCACGACCTGGGCACCATCGTCGATAGCGAAGGCGTGGCGATCCGTACCGGGCACCACTGCACGCAGCCGCTGATGGAGCGCTTTGGCGTCCCCGCCACGGCGCGGGCGTCGCTCGCCCTGTACAACACGCGAGCCGACATCGACAAGCTGGCGGAAGCGGTCGAGAAGGCCAGGGAGATGTTTGCCTGATGCCCGACCTGCGCGAGCTGTATCAGGAGATGGTGCTCGATCACGGGCGCCACCCCCGGAACCTCCGGCCCGTCGGCGGCGCGAACCGCGAGGCGGAGGGGTATAACCCGCTCTGCGGCGACAGGCTCAAGCTCGAGCTCCGCGTGGAGGACGGGATCGTCCGGGACGCGGGCTTCTCGGGCTCGGGCTGCGCCATCTCCACAGCGGCCGCCTCCACCATGACCGAAGCCGTGAAGGGCAAGACGGTCGAGGAGGCCGAAGCGATGTTCAAGGGCTTCCACGCGCTGGTGACCGGCGAAGCGGTGGAAACGGAGCTGCCGAAGAAGCTCCGGATCTTCAGCGGCGTGGCGGCCTATCCGATGCGCGTCAAGTGCGCCACGCTCGCCTGGCACACGCTGCACGCCGCTCTAGAAGGCAAGGACGTCGCCACCACGGAGTAGCCATGCCTGCCGAATCGAAACCACAGCTGGAAATGCTGGATGCGGAGGGCGCGCGGCGTAAGCTGGATGTCGTGAACGCGCCCGCGGAGGCCGCCGACAGCTACGTGCTCACGGGCGAGGGCTACTCTCCGACGCCGGGAGAGGTAGACCGCGAGCATCTCACAGAGGCGCTGGTCGACCAGCTGCGCACGGTGCAGGACCCGGAAATCCCGCTCGACATCGTAGCGCTGGGCCTTGTCTACAGCCTCGACGTGACCGAGGACGGCGACGTGCACGTGCGCATGTCGCTGACCGCGCCGGGATGCCCGGTGGCCGGCGATCTGGTGCAGCAGGTCCACGACAAGGTGCTCGCCACGCGCGGCGTGGCGCACGCGAAGACGGAGCTCGTGTGGGATCCGCCGTGGACGATGGATCGCCTGGACGACGCTGCAAAGCTGGCACTGGGGCTCTTTTGACGTGACTTGCGCGAGGCCCGCGCGGCTCTACATTTGAAAGAGGATGGACCAGCCCAGACACAGCGACGAACCGCGCGTCCGGGTCAGCCCGGAAGCGGTGGCGTTCGCCAAGGAAAAGCGCGTGCAGCTCGGCAAGCCGAACGCCGCGCTGCGCATCGGCGTGAAGGGCGGCGGCTGCGCGGGGCTCACCTACGTGACGGACTTCACGGAGGATCCGCCACGCGCGCGCGATCTGGTCTACGAGTTCGGCGGCCTGCAGGTGTATGTGGACGAGCGCAGCCTGCGCTACATCGAGGGCAGCGAGCTCGCGTACGAGAAGACGCTCATGTACCAGGGCTTCCGATTCAAGAACCCGCTGGAGGAATCGACCTGCGGCTGCGGGATGACGTTCAGCTTGAAGAAAGAGCTGAAGACGGTCTAGCTCCGGCACAAAACGATTGTGGAGCGCGTGCGGCTCTGGAGTATGCTTTCCGGATGCTTCGGACCACCACGACGTTGGCCGTTGTCCTCTCTGCCGCTCTTTGTGCCTGCAGCTCTGGAAACGGCAGCAAGCCGGGCAGCGGCGGGACCGGCGGCACCGGAGCCGGCGGCGCAGGCGGCAGCGGCGGCGCAGGCGGCAGCGGCGGCGGTATTCCGGCTCTGTGCGTGACCAGAACGCCCGCATCAGATGTCACGGACGTGTCCGGGCACTGGGCGTTCCAGACGATCGGCTCGCAGCTGGTGCAGGCGCCGGGCTTCACGCAGCCGTTCCACACGCGGGTCATCAGCCTGCTGCTCGTCGACCTGACGCAGACGGGCAAGGACGTTACGATGAAGGCGTCGTACTGCGCGCAGAGCGTGGACACGGACTCGGTTGTGAAGACAGTGCTGCCCGACGCTTTCGTCAAGGCGCTGGCTGCGTATACCCGCACCGGAACGTACGAGGTTACCGGCGGCGTCGGTCACTTCAAATCGCCGGATTTCCCCGAGGTGCTCGGCGCCAAGCTCAACAACCCGATGAACGACGCGCTGCCCACCGACCCCACCGACAGCCGGGTGTTCGATCAGGACAACGACGGCCACCCCGGAATGACCATCAAGCTCACCGGACTCATCGACGGCGACGCCTACGTCGTGCAGCGCCTGATCTCGTCGATCGACGGCGTGGCCCTCACCAAGGACCACCTGCAGGGCAAGCTCGGCTTCAGCTCGGAGCAGGTGATCCTCGACTCGAACCCGGCGGCCATCAAGAACGCGTCGCCGACCGGCTCGCCCGATACGGTGGCGTGCAACAGCCACTTCGACGCCGTCCGGCTCCAGGCAGGCAACGACTGCCAGTATGTCGTAGCCAACGCCGCGACGCTGTTTCCGGCGAACTAGCGCTAGCGCGGCAGCCTCAGCGCGACGCCGCCGCCGAGCATCCAGCCCTGGGCGGACCAGCCGGGATAGCCCGGGTTGTTGGTCTGCAGCCCCTGCGCTCCGGGCAGCGGCTGGTTCTTCACGATGTCGGTGGCGTTGTCGGGCACCTCGTCGATGACGGGATGGGCGGCGCTGGCGCTCTTCGTTGCCGAGGTCTGGAGCAGCAGCTGACCGCTCAGGTAGAAGCCCATGCCGAAGCTCGCACCCAGAACCGAAGTGGGCGTGTCGAACGCCAGGCTGGCAACAACGCGCGAACTGTCGACATAGTTGGTGCGGCCGTTCTGGGCCGGCACCGGCGACGGTACGTAGCCGAGGTCGGCGGAGATGCGCTGGCCGCTCATATCCAGCGCGGCGCCGAGCGTCGGCGAGATCGTATCGTGCCAGGTGTCGAGCGGCTTTTCGTTATGGCGATCAGTGTACTGCGACCAGCGCGTGAGCACGGCCTGGGCGCCGACTTGCCAGTTTTTCCCGAACCCGTGCGGGTGCGTCGAGAAGACGCCGCCGATCGCCACGCGCAGCGGCTCGTAGCCCTGCGAGAACTGGTAGACCTGCTTGATCGAGTTCTGTCCCTTCGGGTACGTGTAGTTCCAGAAGCGCAGGTTGTTCTGCCCGTCCGTGCTGATGGACGTCGGCATGTGCAGGATCA
Source organism: uncultured delta proteobacterium (assembly GCA_963826085.1). Taxonomy (GTDB): domain Bacteria; phylum Myxococcota_A; class Polyangia; order Polyangiales; family Polyangiaceae; genus CAWDXG01. The sequence goes on from CAWGVN010000004.1 coordinate 1,610,363, forward strand.
TCGTGAGCTGCAGCCGCTGGTCGGGTCGGGTGAGCACCGAGAAGTACGGCGCGGCGGTCGTAGCCGTGCGGATGTTCGGGCCGAGCAGCACGACGCTCTGGTCGCCGGCATCGGGGACGTACACGGCCATGTCGGTACGCGTACCGATGGTGATGTCGGCCCCGCCGCCGACCGACAGCCAGTCGGTGAGACGGCTGCCGAACGCGACCGCAAACGTCGTCATGGTCTTGCGGTCGCCCAGCAGCTCGTAGTGCAGCTGGTTCGTGAAGTACTGCGAGCGCTCGTCGGAAAAGTAGCCGTGCTGCTCGAGAAAGCTGTGCAGCGGCAGGAGCGTGTAGAAGCCAAACACCAACCGATCGCCGAACAGCGGGCGCACCACGCCGAGAGCCGCGTAGCCGGTCGCATCGCGCACCAGCGTGTTCTGCCGCGGGCGGATGAGCTCGGATGTGGGCAGCGGACGCAACGCCAGACGCTGCGTGCCGCCTGGTCCAGCGAGTTGGGCGTCGTAGATCGACGTGGGCACATCGACGCCGGCCGGTCGCGGCAGGAGATCTATGCTCGTGTGCGTGATCAAGAGGAAGTAGCCAGCCTCCGTCGTGGGCGACGCGTCGGGCAGCATGGCGGGATTGAAGTACGAGATTGCCGCGCCCCGCCCGAGCACACGCGCGCTCATGCTGTTCGTGCTGGTCGGCGCTCCGGTCAGCTCCAGCGTCGCGCCAGCGCGCGCAGACGATGCCGCCAGCAGCAGTGACGCCAGGGCGGCAGCAGCAGGCCCGAGGTCCCGCATCGACGGCCAGCATAGTAGAAGCGGGAGGCCACCGCGAGCCCTAGCGGCAGCGAGCCTCCGGAAAACGCCGCGCTTCAATGCGGCGACCAGGCGTAGCTTCCCTCGACTGCGCCGAGCGCGTCGGCGTAGGGGATGGTCGCTCCCGCGGGCTCGTTGTCGGGCTGCAGCTGTACATTGTGCGCGGCACACTGGAAGGTCACGGTGCCGCCCTGCCGCTGGGCTTTCACCGCGCTTCCGTCGCACGTGACCTTCACATCGTACGGATAGACCAGCTTGGGCGCGCCCAGCTCGAATGTGCCGTCGGTGCCGTCGGCCACCAGCGTCAGGACGCGCGTCGGCGGGTCGAAGTGGAAGCTCGTGAGCGTGCCGGGAACCGCGTGCGGAAACGGACGCGCGAACAGCACGATGCCGGGCGGGCGCAACTTGCCGCGGCCGAGCGAGCCGTCCGGGTTCTTCACCGTGTCGAACAGCCCCCAGCAGGCGCCGCCGTTGTTGTCGCAGCCCCACTCCTCGTAGCACCACATCGACCAGGACAGACCGAGCTTGTCCGCGACGCCGAAGGCTGCGTCGGACCACTGGTAGCCGTACTTCGTATCGATGCTCGAGCCCATCTCGCCGATCAAGAGGCCCGCACCGTAGGTCTTCGCCTCGCTCTCGGTGGCGCTCATGCTCTTGTCGAGCCGGGCCACATCCCCGACCGCCCACGGATTCACGCTGGCGACAAGGCCCGTGTAGATGTGCGGCGCGTAGACAGCGTTGTCGTCGAAGAACTTCCCCTCGGGCACGTAGCTGTCGGAAATGTTCCGGCGCGCGTCCGGCTCGAAGAAGATCGGCACTTCCTTCCAGTGCTTGCGGATCGCCTTGGTCGCACGCTCGTAGAACGCCCATAGACGGCCGTTCGGCGGGAATTCTGTCGGCTCGTTCATGATCTCGATGCCGACAACGCCGGCCTGACCGCGCAGCGCGTCCGTCAGGCGACCGAGCATGTCGAGGTAGGACTTCTGCAGGTCGTCCTGCTGGTTGTAGAAGGCCTGGTAGTTCTTGTTGATGTCGGGCTTGAAAGGATCCGAGCCGCCGCCGTTGGAACCGTCCGCCGGCGGCAGGGGCGGCGCATGCGCCCAGACCGGCGCGCCGTCGTCGCCAACGAAGCGCGACCAGCCGTCCTGGTGCAGATCGACCAGCGTGTAGATGCCCACCGCGTTGCAGTCGGCGATGAGCGACTTGATCTCGTCGAGCACGGCCGGATCGAGCTTGTGCGGCGTGGGCTCGAGCAGCGACCAGTTGAGCGGGAAGCGGACGAAGTTCATCCCGAAATCGTCCGCAAGGCGCCGGCAGTCGTCGCCCGTGAACGGAGACAGCGGCCTGTACCGCTGCGAGATGTCGAAGACCCCCAGCTTGCGGAAGTTCGCGCCACGCAACATCACCTGGCGGCCGTCGCCATCGCGGAAGGCGGCGCCGTCGGGACGGAGCGCCACGGGCGCGGCGGGAGGTCCGGCGGGTGCGGTCCCCTTGCTGGAGCACGCGACCAGCGCGAGCGCCAGAGCCGGGACTTGTCGGAGCGGGCCGAGCCGAACCATGGCCCGGCCAGGTTATCACGCTGGAGCGCGTGGCCGCGGAACAGGCAGCTCCGGACCGTCAGTGCGCTTGCCGGAGGTCCAGCTCCAGGCACAGCCGCGGAGCCGGTCGGAACCCCGCGCGCTGGAAGAAACCGATCAGGCCGACGTGATCCCACTCGACCTCGGTCTCGATCTTCTCGATGCCGAGGCCACGCAGGTTCGTGCCTAGCTGGTGGAGGAGCGCCTTGCCGACGCGGTGCCCAGCAAATGCCGGCGCGACGCCGAGGGAATCCAGGATCGCGACGGGCTCCGGCAAGCCGAATTCGCCGTAGTAGAGCCGCCCCATCATGAAGCCTGCCGGTTCTCCCTTGATGAAAGCGGCAAGCGAGATGCGTACTCCGGTATCCTCGCTGCTTTCGGCTAGTTTGACCCGGTAGTACTCGCGCCGCGAGCGTCCGCTGTGCTGCTGATCGATGCGGACAACCCAATCCAGGTCTTCCTGCGTCAGGGTGCGGACTTCCACGTGGTCGGTATCGAGGGTGCCGGGCTGCCGGTCGAGCTCGTCCATGCCTTCTCCTGTTCTGCCGTCGGTTCAGTCGACGGGGACCTGACGCAACCGCGCCCATTGCTGTCCCAGACGTTCAAGCACTTCGCTCTCCACCGTCTCCACCGCAACGGGCAGCACGATCTCGTCTTCTTTCTGGAAGTGCTCGCGCGCGACGTCGATCATCTCCTGTACCCTGCCGCGGAGCAGGTCGAGGTCGCTGATCGCACGGATGCCGGCAAACAGCTCGTCGATCTGCTGATGCTCGTTCCGCATGGCGCCGAGCGGCCCGTCGCTCCGACGCGACTCCAGTCGCGGAAAGAGCAGCTCGTCTTCCACCTTGGCGTGGCTGACGAGCACAGGCGCCAGGAGATCCATGGCCGTCTGCAGCGCGGCGACGGAATCGGTCTCGTCGAGCAGCTCCTCGAGCCGGTCGAAAAGTGCGTAGAACATGCCGTGCTCCGCAAGGAGCGCATCGGTGATTTTCATGCTTGTCCCTCTACCCGAGTCTGGCGCCTGCTAGAGGACGTACCAATGACCGGAGTCAGTGCTTGTGATGGGCTAGTTGACGGGCGTCATTTCGCCAGCGAGGAAGCCCCGGCCCGTCTGTCAACCACGAATTGGTGCGGTCGGACGGCCGATCCTCGCTGAATCCGCCCAGATTTACCGCCCGATCGCGGGAGCGCGGAGGCTATGATCGTGCGACGGCATGGCGCGCACCAACTACCTGCTGGTTCTGGGCCGACTAGAAACCGAGCGCCAGCGCAAGCTTGGCGTAATCGCTTCGGCGGCCCAGCTCGAGCTCTCGGCCGTCGACAGCACAGCGGGTGCGCTCACCTGGCTGGAACGCCACGAGCCCGAGGTAGTGGCTTTCGACAGCTCGATTCCGAAGGCCGAGCAGCTGTGCCAGAAGCTTCGCAGCCGCAAGACCTGGGGGCGGGTGCCGATGATCGCGCTGGCCTCGGAACCGAGCGACGCGCACGTCGAGAAGCTGTACTCGATGGGCGTCGACGATGTCGTACCGCTCTCCGCGTGGCCCTCGTTCATCTCCCGGCTTCGCGCGCTACCGCGCGTCGAGTCGATCCATCCGCCGCCCGCGCGCGGCAAGGCCATCGTCGCCGACCCGGAGCGCGAGCGTTGCGATGTCGTCGGCCGCGTGCTGATGAACGCGGGCTTCGACGTGCGCTACGCGCTGGATCGCCGCGCGCTCGAATACTACTCGCTCCAGACCGACGTCAATCTGATCGTCGTCAACGTGGAGCTCGGCGACGCGCGCGAGCTGGTCGAGCAGGCGCGTAAGAACAAGAGCACCGCCGCGTGGGTCATCGCGACACGCCGTCGCGACATGGAGGAGCAGGCGCGCGCTCTCGCCGATCTGGAGCGGGTCGCGCTAGCGCCCGCCATCGGTGCACCGGAGAGCGTCCTGTTCGTTGCCAACGAGCTCCTGTCGAACCGGAGGACCGCGCGACGGAGCTCACGCGTGCTTCACGGTACGCTGGTGGCGTTCCGCCCCGCCGGCACGGATAGCGATGATCTCGGCTTCACCTACAACATCAGCTCCGAGGGCATGTACGTGCGGACGCTCGCGCCGCCGGAGGGCGAGGAGGCGTGGCTGGAGCTGACTCCTGCCAAGCACAATCGCCGCGTGCGGCTGCTGGGGAGGGTGGTCTGGCGCAGGGGATTCGAGGGAAACACCGGAGCTTCCGTCCCGCCCGGCTTTGGCCTGCAGCTCATCGATGGTCTGGGCGACGGACTGCGCATCTGGCGCGAGAGCTACCTGGCGCTCGAAGGCGCGTCAGTGGAGACGGGTTCGAAGCCGAAGTCCGCCCCGCCGCCGAAGCCCGCGTCCTACCGGCCTCCTCCGGGAATGAAGAGGTCGTCGAGCAGACCGCCGAAGCCGATCGAAGCCGAGCCGGAGATCATGGCGATCGCCCCCAGGTTGGCATCCGAGCCGCGGATCCCACGCGTGTCGGCTCCCGAGATCGAGCTCGGGGCGCCGGTCTCGATGAACGAGGATTTCATTCGTCCGTCGGCGCCGATGCCGCCCCCGGCGCCCACGCCGACGCCCGCACCCGCGGCCGCGCCCGCAGCCGAGCCGGCTCCGCAGCAGAGCGGCTCGCGCATCGGGCTCATCGTGCTGCTCTTGATCGTGGGCGCGGGCGCGACGATCTTCGTGCTGTGGCAGCAGGGAATTGTCGGCTCCCATGGCGCAGCGCCTGCACCGTCTGCGGAGACCACGACTGCGACTGCCAACAAGCAGCCGCGCCGGCCAGCGCCCACTCATTCGGCCGCTGCCGCGTCGGCATCTGCTGCGCCCGCTTCTCCGCCCGAACCGACCGCCGATCTGTCCGCGCTGACGCCGACCGAGGGCTACCTTTTCGTGAAGTTCCCGGTCAAGGCGAACGTGTACATCAACGGTCGCTCCATCGGACCCACCAACCAGCCCGTGAAGACCGGCTGCGGGATGCGCTTTGTGCGGGTTGGGCAGGAATTCGGCCACTGGCTGAGCGACGGCCACCCGGTAAAGATCGAGTGCAGCAAGCTGACGAAGACCGCGTTCGAGGCCAGCGCGCCGCTGCCCGGCACCAGGTAGCTACAAGAGCTGCAGCTGCCGCGGCGAGAGCCTCTCCATCACGGCCTGCTCCGCTGCATCGAGCCAACCGTCGCGCGCGGCGGGATCGAGACGCAGCGCGGACAGCTTGCGCTCGGCGATCTCACGGTCCAGCCGCTCCTCGATGGCACGCTGGAATACGGGATCGGTCGTGCGGACGCCGTCCGCCGTCGCGTCGCCCACGATCGGCACCTGGATGAGCAGGTCGTACGTCGCCATCCAGAAGTCGACCAGCGAATCCAGCCCCTCCTGTCGCCCCGCCGCGAGCAGCAGGTACACGTAGTTGTCGAGCGCGCTGCGGTCGCACAGCACCACCGGATAGCGATGCTCCGCTACCACTTCCTCGGCGATCTGCGTGTGCAGGATCCACGACTCGGACGCGAGACCGGTCTCCTCGTTGATCGGCAGTGGGCAGCGGCGCGCGACCTCGTGCACCACCTCCAGCACCACGTCGCGCGACTTGAGCCGCGCCGCCAGCCCGTAGCAGAGCGTCGTCTTGCCGACACCGTGCGTCCCCACGAATGCGACCTTGAGCCGCCCGTCACGGTCTTTCACGCGCCCGAGTGTAGACGATACGCGCGTTGGCGGCGATGGAATCACGCGGGTTCGGCGGCGGCCGCGTAGACGCGATCGTAGGGGTTCGCAATCCTCGCGTGTGACGTCCTGGTTGACGCCAGCTGCACACAGAGTTTCCATTTCGAGACCGCCACGGATGGCGGCGGGGACTGACATGCACTGGTCGGCAGTGGCGAGCCAGATCGTGATGGCGGCGCGGTCGGCAATGCCTGCCGCGCAGGCGGCTCCGGCGAAGCCAGCACCGGCGCAGGAAGAGGCGCGCCCCCTCGCGTCGCGGCAGGTCTCGCGCGTCCCCACGTCAACCGTTCGCGGCGAAGCCTACGCCGGCTACGCGGGCTCATTCGCTCTGGGCGGCGACTTCCTGGCGCGCTACCGGGTGTTCGAAGGCGGCGGGCTCTGCCAGTGGATGATGCTCTCGCTAACCACGCGAAATTTCGGATGCGGCATCGCAGCCGGCTTCGCGCTGCGCAGCCCGACGTACTCGCAGACCTGGGGCGTCGGGGCGGAATTGCTCGGCGTGCTAGGCGCCCGCTATTGGAAAGGCGTTGGCGCAGAGCTTCTCGACCCCGATCCCGGTGGCAGCGCGACGGTTCCTTTCGCCGGGGTTCGTGCGGGCGCGTCGTTCTACCTGGACCCGTTCATCTTCAGCTTCTGGCTCGGCGTCGACGACGACCTCGGCCGCAAGCACGTCACCTACACGTATGACAGCGATGGGCTGCTCGGCGGGCCGTCGGTTCGTCTTCACGGACAAGCCGACGTCGGAGCCGTCACCTGGCTCGCCGCATGGCGCACCGGCGTGGAGTACGACGTGCCGTGACGCGGGGCCGCGTCCAGCGCCTCGGAGTTCTGCCGCAGCGTCGTACAGCGCGTCGACGTTGAGAGCGGGGCCCAGCGTAGCGAGCTGGGCCGTGCCGCCCGGCCCAGCGCCTGCGCTCGTCCAGCGGCAGTAGCTGGCGCCGGGGTACCTTTCGGCGCGCCCCGCACCGGCCATACGGCTAGCGATACGCGGCAGGATGCGGCAGGATCGCCATTGCCGTGGCCGTGCTTTCGCGACGTCGTCTGATCCAGACCGGCATTGCCGGAGGCGCGCTGCTCGCCGTGGGGGGCACCGTGCTCGGCTGGGCCACGATCGGCTACCACCTCGAGCCGGGGGAGTGGGCGATCGGCCTCTCCGTGAAGGAGTTCTGCGTGGTGCGGGCGCTGGTCGACGCGATCGTGCCCGGCAGTGGCAAGCTGAAGAGCGGCATCGAGCTCGGCGTGCCACAGCGCATCGACGAGGAGGCGTGGGCGTCCGACGACGGCATGCGCGCCGACATCAAGCACATGCTGCAGTTCATCGAGCACATCCCGCCGCTCTACGGGCACTTCGGGCGCTTCAGCTCGCTCGACCGGAGCGCGCGCGAGAAGGTGCTGCGCTCGCTCCTGGGCTCGTCGCAGACGATCTGCGTGCAGGCCGCCACAGCCATCAAGGAGATCATCTACCTCTTCTACTACTCGCACGACGAGACCTGGGGCGCGCTCGGCTATCCGGGGCCTCTGGTCGACTACAAGAGCCCGCCCGCAAGCTCGCTCGAGTACCAGCACGTCCTGGCGACGCGGAAAGCGAGGAAATCGTGATCCGCCAGGGCCGGGAGCTCATCCAGGCCGGCAAGGACGTGAGCGAGAAGTGCGACGTGTGCGTGATCGGCTCCGGCTGCGGCGGTGCATCGCTCGCCGCGCGCTTGGCCGAAGCCGGAAAGAGCGTCGTCATCGTCGAGCAGGGCGGCTACTACACGAAGACCGACTTCGACCAGCGCGAGACGCACATGCTCGCCAAGATCGACGGCGGGCGCGGCCTGCACACCAGCGTCGACGGTTCCATTGCGATGACCTACGGCCACAACGTGGGCGGCGCGAGCGTGCACTACTGGGCCGACAGCTACCGCACGCCACACGACCGGTTGGAGCTCTGGCAGAAGGTGTTCGGCATCGAAGGGCACACCGCCGAGATCCTGAAGCCGCACTTCGAACAGATCGAGCAAGACCTGAACGTGCACCTTGCCACCGAGCAGTACACGAATCGTATGAATCAGCTGCTCCACGACGGAGCGAAGCAGCTCGGTTGGAGCGTGGCGCGCGTGCCGCAGGCGCGCAAGGGCTGTGTGTCGAGCGGCTTCTGCATGCAAGGCTGTTCCTACGACGCCAAGCAGAGCCAGCTCATCACCTACATCCCGCGCGCGCTCGATCACGGCGCGAAGCTCTACTCGGACGTGCGCGCCGAGCGCCTCGTTACCGACGGCACGAAGGTCCGCCGGCTCGAGTGCAGCGTGCTCGACCGCGGCTCGGGGCGGGCGCGCACCCCGAAGCTCACGGTCGAGGCGAAAGCCTTCGTCGTTGCGGCCGGCGGCTACGGTACGCCCGCCTTCCTGCTGGAGCAGGGGTTGAAAGCCAAGCTGCCCGCTATCGGCGAGCATTTCTTCTGCAACCCCTGCCCCATGGTCCACGCGCTGTTCGACGAGGACATCCTGCAGTGGAAGAACATCCCTGCCGCCTGGGGCGTCGATCACTTCCGCCTCGCCCACTACGACGGCCACCAGAAGATCTTCGGCCTGGCCGACGCAGGCCGCTACATGGAGGGCGGCTACCTCCTGATGGCGAACCAGCTGCAGCCAGCCACGCTGGCCGCAGTCCTGCCCGGCTTCGGTCTCGAGCACGAGAAGCTGATGACGAGCCTGCCGCGCCTCGGAGGTACCATCTCATGGGTCGACGACGCCGAGGAAGGCCGCATCACGCTGGAGGACGGACGGCGCAAGGTGCACGTGCCGCTGACGGGCGGCAACGCCGATCGCATCCGCGACGCGTTCTACAAGCAAGCGCGGCTGCTGCTCGCGGTTGGCGCGCGCGAGGTCATCTTCGGCGATGCCGCCGACACCCGTATCCACCACGGCGGCGAGATCGAGAAAGCCGTCAAGAAGCTCGACCTCGGCCCCGCCCGCAACATCTTTGCCGCGCCCCACCCCGGCGGCGGCGCGCGCATGGGAAAGAGCCCGGAGGAGACCGTCGTCGACTTCGACCACCGCGTGCACGGGTTCGACAACCTCTATGTCTCCGACCCCAGCGTCCTGCCCACGCCGCCCAGTGTCGATCCGAGCCTGACGATCATGGCGTTTTCCTTCGTGGCGGCGGATCGGATCAAGGCAGCGCTGGGGTAGCTGGCAGCACCGGATGGAAGGATCGGGGCCGGGGCTCCGTAGGACGAGCAGGAGGAGACGTAGGATGAGAAATGCGCTCTTTTGCTCCGGCGTGTTGGCGGTGCTGGCGGTTTCGGCCCGCGGCAACGCGGCAGGCCAGGATCACGGCGGCCAGGACGTGACGATCAACGCCGATACCACCTGGGACGGCGCGCACACCGGCATCAAGACGCTGACGGTAGCCGCGGGCAGCACGCTGAAGGTCACCGCGGGCCAGCCGCTCGAGATCACCGCCGACCGCATCATCATCGCCGGCGCTCTGAGCGCAGACGGCGCGGGCTACTCCGCGGTGAGCGGCTCGTCGGCCACCGGCAAGAACGGCTCGGGACCGGGAGGCGGCGGGCGGGGCGGCGCCACCATGTTCGGCGGCGGAGGAGGCGGTCACGCCGGCAAAGGGGGCTGCGGCAAGACGGCCCAGGGCTGCGCGGGCTCTGGCGGCGCCGCGTACGGAAGCGCGACCGACGGTTTGGTAGACATGGGCTCGAGCGGCGGCTCCTCCGGCGGCATCGCAGCGCAGACGCCGGGCGCTACCTCCGGCGCGGGCGGCGGCGCGGTGACCCTCCGGGCCGACGAGATCGACATCAGCGGTACGCTCAGCGCGAACGGCTCTGACGGCAGCACCGTCAACTACAGCGGCAAGGCGGGCAGCGGCGGCGGCGCGGGCGGCGGGCTGGTGCTCATCGCCGGCAAGTTCGACGTCACCTCGACGGTGAGCGTGCACGGCGGCGCAGGCGGAGAAGCGTCCTGCACGCCCGTCAACATTCCATGCAGCCCCGGCGGCGGAGGAGGCGGCGGCTGGATCAAGGTCCTCTACTGGGGAGCGATGCCAAGCTTCAAGACCGACGTCTCGGGCGGCGCGGGCGGCCCCGCTGTCTTTTCCGGCGAGAGCGGCGCCGCGGGCCAGGCGATCGGCGACGCGCTGCCGACCGTCCAGCCCAATCCCCCCACGGTGTCCGGCGCGGGCGCGATTCCGATCCCCTTCATGCTGCGCGACCCCGAAGGCGATCCGTGCACCGTGGAAGCGACGATCGAGCAGAACGGTACCTCGACGCCGGCGACGCTCCAGGGCGCTGTGCCGGAAGGCGGCCCGGCGCTCACGGCTTCCCAGGCCGGCATCGCCCACACCATCACGTGGGACGCCGCCACGGACCTGCCTGGTTTCACCGGCTCCGTGCAGCTGACCCTGCGCGCGAACGACGGCTTCGCGTTCGGCCCTCCGAGCACGGTCACCGTGCAGGTCGGCAGCTCGGGCCCCGGCGACTCAGGTACACCCGGCGACTCCGGTTCGCCCGGCAGCGACTCGGGCAATCCCGCCGGCGATGCGGGCACACTGCCTCCGGCCGACAGCGGCTCGGGCAGCGGCCCGGGCGGAGTGCATCCCACCGGCAACAACGGCTCGTGCGCGTGTTCCTGGGCGCACCGCGATCCGGGTGCAGCCGGTTGGTGGGCGATGCTCGCGCTGCTCGGGCTGTGGTACCGGCGGCGCCGTCAGGGCTGATCCGGAGTCAGCCGCACTGGCCGTTCTTGCACGTCTGGCCCGACGGGCAGACGGTGTCGCAGTCGCCGCAGTGCTTGGGGTCGGAGGGCAGGAACTCGCAGCCGTCGGGGCACATCGTGTATCCGGTCACGCAGACGCATGCGCCGTTCTGGCAGAAGGCGGAGTAGCCGGGGCCGGCCGGCGGACAGACGACTCCGCAGGCGCCGCAGTTGAACTGGTCGTCTTGCAGGTCTCTACACTTGCCGTTGCATTCGACGTAGCTCGACGCGCACGTGCACGCGCCGCCGACGCACTGCTCCCCGACGCCGCACGTGTGGTCGCAGGTGCCGCAGTTGTAGGCGTCCGTCTGCAGATCCGTGCAGGCCGTCGGGCAGGTCGTGGTGCCCGACGGGCAGGCGCAGGTTCCGTTGGTGCACGTCGCGCCGGATGGGCACGCGGCGCCGCAGGTGCCGCAGTTCTGCACATCTGTCGCCAGGTAGACGCACTGGTTGCCACAGAGCGTCATGCCGGACGGGCACGCGCATTTTCCGGCGACGCAGGACAGCGGCCCGTTGTAGGTCCAGGGGCAGCTGGCCCCGCACGCGCCGCAGTTCTGCGTGCTCGTGAGCAGGTCGACGCAGCTGTACCCGCACTGCGTGAAGCCGGCAGGGCAGAGGCACTTGCCGTCCAGACACTGGGCGCCGTTGGCGCAGCTCGTGCCGCAGCTGCCGCAGTGCTTGGTATCCGACGTCAGGTCGGGACACACGTTCGTGCCGCACATGACGGCGTCGCTCTTGCACTTGCACTTTCCGTAGACGCAGTCCTGCGTGGCCGCGCACGCGATGTCGCAGCTTCCGCAGTGCTGCGGATCGCTCTGGAGGTCCGCGCACTGCGTGCCGCACATGTCGACGCACTGGCAGCTTCCGCTGGCGCACTTCTCGGTGATAGCGCAGGCGTTTCCGCATTTGCCGCAGTTGAAAGGGTTGTTCCGCGGATCCACGCAGGAGCCGCTGCAATCGATGAGATCCGAGGGGCACGCGCTGACGCATTTGCCGTTGGAACACACCGTCGGCGACGTGCAGGCCGTGCCGCAGTCACCGCAATTGTGCTTGTCGGTCTGGAGATCCGCACAGGTGTCGCCGCACCGGGTGGAGCCCGGGGAGCAGGCCAGCGAGCAGTTGCCGCCCTTGCATGCGTCTCCCGGCTTGCACGCGGTCTTGCAAGCTCCGCAATTGGCGTCGTCCGTGTCGAGATCCACGCAGTGGCCGTCACAGTCCTTCAATGGCGCCGGACAGGACTTTGCACACGCTCCGTTCGCGCAGAGCTCGCCTTTGGGGCAGGCGTTGTTGCAAGCTCCGCAGTTCGCGTTGTCCCAATCCGTGTCGACGCAGCCCAGGCCGCACTGCGTCGTGCTGGACGGGCACGAGGCGACGCACGAACCCGACGCGCACACCTTGCCTTTCGTGCACTGGGTGCCGCACGCGCCGCAGTTCTGGCCGTTCGTGCCGAGGTCGACGCATGAGTTGCTGCAGTTCGTGGTGCCGGCGTGGCATTCGAGCGAGATCTTGGGGCTGGGCTTCACGGTGACGCAGGCGGAAAGTCCACCCACGGCCCATAAGCAGACAATTGCAATCAGGGCCCGGACCCAACTCATCGAATGATCCCTACATGGATCATCTCACCGCGCCGGCGGCAATTCAACACCCGGCCCGGACCGGCTGAGCGCGCTCAGAGCGACGTCGCGGCCGAGATCGCGAAAGAAAGCCTGGCGATTCCCGCCTGCTTGAGTCGATCGATCGCGTCGACCAGGCTGCCCCACGGAACCGCGCGGTCGGCTTCGACGATGGCACCAGCGTCGGGCGTCGAAGCGACGGCGCGGAAAGCGCGCATCCGCCGCGCGTCACCGGAAGGCGCTCGCCGGGCGATCGAAGACACGACCGGTCGGCGGCTACATGAGATTCTGGGGCACGTACCCCGATAGGACGCCTACGCGACCCAGCAGTGCGAAACGAGCTGCTGGGTTGTGCACGCCAGGGCCGGGTAGCAGCTCTTGCCGAGCAGAGCGGTGATGCAGTCGAGAGTGTTCTTGGGGGTGAAGCCCGTCGAGTCGACTGCGCTGAGCACGCCGTTGGCGTCGAACGTCAGCTGCACCAAGAAGCCGCAGCCCTGGGGTCCCGTACCCAGGCCGCACAGGAAGTCCCACGCCGGACCGCTCTTCGGCGCGGTGCCGTCGGGACAGAGACCGGCGTCCGGGACGGCGCTATCCGCGCTGGCGTCGAGGTTCAAGCCCGCGTCGCCCGGGTTCGAGCAGGCGGCGGCGTCGGCAACGTCGAAGTGCGCATCCTGTACCGGCCCCGCCTCGAAATGGATGCCACCGCTACCTCCTCCGCCGCCGGCACCGGCGGAAGCGTCTACGCCGCTGCCACCGCTGCCGCCCGCGCCTCCGCTCGCCGGGTTGCTTGCCTGCGAGATGCCGCCGCAGGCGGCCATGCCGAGCGAGAGCGCGACCGAAAGCAGCAGCCCGCGCACGTGCGGCGCGGCTGGCGCGCCGAGCGCGGCCGAGGCCTTGCGCTCCAGCTCACGGAGCGCGGCGTCGCACTCTGCGAGCAGCGCCTCGTCGTGCTCGCGCACGCGCTCCTGCTCCGCGGCGATGAACGAGGCGATGCCGTCGCGATTGCGCGTGGCGGCGAGCTCCGATGCCGCTAGCAGGACGCGGATCTGGTCGGCATTCCAGGCCTCCGCCACGCGCTCGTACAGCGCGGCAAGGCGATCGACCGTCTCGCGGAGCTCCGGCAACAGGCGCCGCGCGATGCCGAGGTTGTAGCCGAGATCGTAGAGCGCGATGGGCACCGAGCGCTCGGCCAGCCGCGTGGGGAGCGACACCACGACCTGGCCGAGCAGCTCCGTGCGCTCGTCGAGGAAGCGGTAGTGGCGCCACAGGAAGTTGCCGGAGACGAGACCCAGCTTCTCGGCGCGAGCCGACAGCGCAGTGCCGGCGCGCACGTCGAGCGGCAAAAGGTGCAGCGGCGCGTGACGCAACGCCGACAGCGCCTCGATCTCGCCCTGGATCTTCTCGAACCCGAACGTGGGACCGATGAGCAGCGCGTTGCAGACCGAAAACACGCCGCGCTGCCAGAGCTCCGACAGCGCCTGTGCGCCGGCGGACGCTTCCGTGCGCCGGCCCAGCGCGCGCAGCTGCCCCGCCGAGGCAGCGTCGATTCCGACATAGGCGCGCACCAAGCCGAGCTCCACCAGCGCGTCCGCGACGGCCGGCGTGACCACGTCCGCGCGAAGCTGGAGCGACAGCGCAATGCGCCCCACGCCGCGGGTGTCGAGCCCCGCGGCGAGCGCGTCGATGAACTCGAGAGCGCGCTCCGGCTCCAGCGGCAGCAGGTTGTCGTCCATGAAGTTGAACACGCGCGCGCCCCGCTCGTGATAGAGGACGGCGATCTCCTCGGCGATGTGCTCCGCCGACCGGCGCGCGTAGGACGGCGTGCGGGCGGCTCTCCCGCCGCGAACCGCCTCGCGGCGCTCGAGCTCGCTGGTCGCGGCCACGCAGCAGTACGCGCAGCGCGCCTCGCAGCCGCGGCTCGTCACCAGATCCGCCGCGGGAAAGCCGAGATGCTCCGGCAGCGGACGGTCGCCGAGCGGAGCGCGCGGCACGCCGTCACCCGCCACGCGTCCCGGCGCTCCCTGGCGGAGCTGTCCATCTGCGCCGCGGAACACGAGACCGGGCAGCGCGCCGAGTTCCTCGTCGCTCGACGCCCCTCGCAGCAGGCCGACCAGCGCCTCTTCGCCGGCGAAGCGCACTACAGCGTCGACGCCCGCGGGCGATTCCAGGATCTGCTCCGCGTTGAGCGTCGCGAAGTGGCCGCCGCACACGATGCGACCCTGGAAGCCGGCGTGCCTCAGCCGCCAGGCCAACGAAATCGAGGCCAGCGCCGCTTCCGTGCTCTGCACCGAGATGCCGCAGAGCGCCGGTGGATCGGCGAGGACGGCGGCAAGCGCCGCGTCGAGATCGCCGAGGCTCGATAGATCGACGAGGCGCGTCTCGAAACCGGCCTTGCGCGCCACGTGCTCGAGGCGAGCGAGTGAGTGATTCTCCACGCCGGGCAACAGCGGCCCGACCAACGCCACGTCCATGGTGCGCCCTCCTGGGCGGACGAGTATCGTCCGGCGAAGCATGGAACACCAGAGGCCAGGCCGGCTGGGGCAGGATTGTCCCCGCCTGCAATCGACCCCACCGACTCCACGCGTTACTATGGATTGCAGGAGGGGATGAACCATGTGGCCAGAGATCCGCTACGCTTCGTGGAGCGATACATGTTCGGCATTGCACTTGTTCACGCAGATCGTGGGCAAGTACCGCCTGGCGCGCACGCCATGGTTGAACCACTCGTGGCACGCCACGCTCTACGTCAACGGGCGGGGCCTGACGACTTCGCTGATCCCGGACGGCCCGGGGGGCATCGAGATCGCGTTCGATCTCGTCGACCACGCCGTCGTCGGCAGCGCGACCGACGGGCGCAGCGGGCGCTTCGCGCTCGAGCCGATGTCGGTTGCGGCATTCCAGGTGAAGATGCGCCGGCTGGTGCGCGAGCTGGGCGGCAATCCGCACTTCGACGGTCGCCCCAACGAGATTCCGGACGGAATCCCCTTCGCCAGCGACCGGGCCGAGCGCCCGTATGACGCTGACGCCGTGAATCGTTACTTCCGGGCACTGGTCGTCGTCAGCCAGGTGCTGCAGCGCTTCCGCACCTCGTACGTCGGCAAGGTCAGTCCGGTGCACCTGTTCTGGGGCAGCTTCGACCTCGCAGTCACCCGCTTCTCGGGCCGGCGGGCGCCACTCCATCCTGGCGGCGTTCCGGGGCTTCCCGATGTGGTCACGCGCGAGGCCTACAGCCACGAGGTCTCCTCGGCCGGATTCTGGCCTGGAGGCGGTGGCGTGGACGACGCAGCCTTCTACTCCTACGCGTACCCGGCGCCGGAAGGCTTCTCGAAGGCAATCGTGTCTCCGGCACAGGCCCGCTACGTCGACAGCATCGGCGAGTTCGTGCTGCCGTATGACGCCGTACGCCGCGCCGGCGATCCGGAAGCCGAGTTGATGTCGTTCCTCGAGACCACGTACCGCGCCGCGGCCGACCTCGGGGACTGGCAGTGCGGCGAGCTCGACTGCGAGCTCGGCGTGCCGCTGCGCCCGCGACCGCTTTGACGCCTCAGAGCGTGTAGCGCACGTGGAACTGCGCCTGCGCGGCGATGTCGAACTGCATCTCGGGCTTCTGCTGGGCTTGGCCGGTCAACGCGCTCTCGGTGGACGAGCCGTAGATGCTGCCGCTCTGGGTGCTGGAGAACGTGGGGCGCGTGGTGGCGAGCATGCGCAGATCGGCGCCGAGCTTGAGCTCGCGCGTGACGTTGATCTCGCCGCCGAGGCCGGCGTAGCCCATGGGATAGACGCCGCTGATCGAGCCCGCGGGCAGATCGACGTGCGTGTACTCGCCGCCGCCGCCGAGCTCCACGTACGGAGTGATCACGAAGTCCGGCAACATGCGAAAGCCCGCGCCGACGAGGCCCTGGCTGGAGCTGCGGTCGAGGCCGTGCTTCACGACTGCGGGCGTCGCGCTGTAGAAGTCGAGGGCGAGCTCGCCATAGACGTACTTGTTCCAGTCCAGCGTGCCGAATACGCCGAAGCCGTTCATGCGGCAGGTGTCCCAGATGGTGCCGCCATGCGGATCGCGGAAACCGTAGCCTCCGACGCGCGCGCCGAAGCCGGGGCGGAAGTGCTCGGCGCGGGCGCGCTCTGCCGGCGTCACGTGGCCGCCCTGGTCACGCCCCACGGGCGGATCGTTGCTGCCGATGATGGGATCGGCACTCGCCGACGCTGCCACCGTCATCACTGCTGCCGCGACAAGTATTCCCTTGAAGTCCATGGATCCTCCTGCGGGGCTTTACAGCAACCCGCGTGCCGTCCCGTTTCGTGGCAGCTTGCAACGCGAATGTTCAAGCGATGTGCACGCGGTCGAGAACACGCGTCCACACGGGCCGTAGCCGCGGATTCACCCTTTTTGTTGGTTGGTTCCCTTTTCGAATGTTGGACACTTCTGTCGCAACGGTCGCGGGTGGATGTCCTATCGCGCTCTCGCTTTCCTGCTCTGCTTCAGCGCCCTCGCCTGCTCCAACGTCACGGCAAAGAGCAACGCCACCGCGAAGCTCCACGGCCGCCTCGGCATGAACGACGTGTCGATCCTGTTTCCGCTGCCGCCGAGCGGACGGCTCGACTCGCTGATGAGCGCTCGCACGGCGGCTGCGCAGGGCGAGCTCCTGCCGTATGCGGACTTCCAGCTCGCGCCGCGGCTCACGCCGGCGCACGACCGCGCACAGGACTACCAGCACCTGTACGTGGTGGCCGCGCGCATCGACCCGTGCTTCCCCTCGCTCGACGCGGCGCCGAGCCCCAGCTGCCGCTTCCAGGTGCGACTGGTGCTGCAGCCGATCTACGACGAGGGCGGCAAGGTCGTCGCAGCGGATGCGGCGATCCACGCCTTCTACGATCTGCCGGTGAGCGACTTCCTCACACTGGTGGGACAGCTGCTCGACGCGCAGCAAGCGGCCGCGCCGCTGCCATCGCAGGCGCCGCTCGGGGTGCAGCCCACGCTCCGGGCCGAGGGGCTCGACGGGCCATACGCGACGGGCATCGAGAGCGCGCTGCTGTCCGTCGTCGGCAAGGAGCGGCTTACGCGCATGACGTTCGCCGCACTCGGCGCACAGGACCACGCGCAAACCTACGGCGGCTTCGATTTCGGACCGGACGGCGCCAAGCCGCTCGCGATCCTCGATCCCGGCTTGACCCAGCAGACCTTCGATAACGCGTCGCAGGACGACCTCGCCTTCGAAGCGACGGTGCTGCCCGCGCTCGCGGATCCGCCGGAGGATCTCGGCCCCCTCCTCGATTCGGCCAGCGCCGAAAAGCTCGACGACGCGGCAAAATGGTCGCTCTACCAGTCCACGCTGCGCATCGAGAACCCGGGCTACTACTCCTCGGAGAGCATGGACTGCGTGAGCTGCCACGCCGCGCAGCTTGCGCGACGCTGGCTCGAGCGGAACGGCGACTTCGCAACGCGCCCGAGCAAGTATCGCTACCAGTCGGACTTCGACCTCTCCGACGCCGCCGCCTTCGACGACACGCGCACGCTGCGCGCCTTCGGCTGGCAGGGCGACCGCCCGTCGATCAACACGCGCGTAGTGCACGAAACCGCCGCCGTGGCCGCCTACCTGAACCGGCAACTGCTCGAGTGAGCTAGCTCGCGTTGCTCCGACGCCTGCAGTCCGCTGCGCGCGCTTCCAGCAGCTCGCGCTCTCGCTTGTTCTGCGCAATTGCGGCGGCGCGTTCGAGCTCGACGCGCGCCTCGCCATAACGGCCGAGCTTCATCAACAAGTCGCCGCGGACGGCTGGCAGCAGGTGATAGGCGCGGAGCGCCGGCTCTTCGACGAGCGAGTCGACCAGCTCGAGCCCCTGGGCGGGACCAAAGGCCATCGACACAGCGACCGCGCGGTTCAGCTCGACGACCGGCGAGCCGGTGAGCTCGACCAACGCGTCGTAGAGCGCCACGATGGCGCGCCAGTCCGTCGCGTCGGCGATCCGTGCCCGCGCGTGGCACGCGGCGATGGCGGCCTGGATCGTGTACACCCCGAGCGGCCGCGAGAGCTCTTCCGCCCGCTCGAGCGCGGCGAGCCCGCGTCCGATGAGAAGCTGGTCCCAACGCGAGCGGTCCTGGTCGAGCAGCAGGATCGGCTCCCCCTTCGGCCCCAGGCGCGCTCGCAGGCGCGACGCCTGGAGCTCCATCAGCGCGACCAGTCCGTGCACCTCCGCCTCCCCGGGAAGCAACTCGGCCAGGATCCGTCCGAGGCGCAGCGCGTCCTCGCACAGCTCCGTCCGCATCCAGTCGTCGCCGCGCGTCGCGGCGTAGCCCTCGTTGAAGATCAGGTAGATGGCCTCCAGCACGGACGGCACGCGCGCCGCGAGATCGGCGCCACGCGGGACCTCGAACGGCACGCGCGCCTCGGCGAGCGTCCGCTTCGCGCGCACGATGCGCTGCGCGATGGTCGGTTCGGGGGCCAGGAATGCCCGGGCGATCTCCTGCGTGGTGAGCCCTCCGAGCAGCCGCAGCGTGAGCGCGACCCGGGCTTCGGTAGACAGCACGGGATGGCAGGCGATGAGCACGAGCCGCAAGAGGTCGTCGCCCACGTCCTCGTCGATCGCGGCCTCGAGCTCGGGCGAAGAGGCGCCGGCAGCCTCGTCCGCCAGGGCCTGGTGCTTGCGCTCGAGCATCAGTCGTCGCCTGAGCTGATCGAGCGCGCGGTTCTTTGCGGTCGCCATCAGCCACGCGCCGGGGTTGTCGGGAATGCCGCTCTCCGGCCAGCGCTCGAGCGCGCTCACGAGCGCTTCCTGCGCCAGGTCCTCGGCCAGGTCGACATCGCGCACGATGCGGACCAGCGCGCCGATCAGCCGGGCCGACTCGACGCGCCAGACCGCTTCGATCTGCCTCTGCGTGGCCTCGTGCATCTAGCTGGGCCCAGCCTCCCCGAAATCCTCGGGCTCGAAGCAGGGGCGGATTTCGAGCTCCGACAGCTCGCCCGGCATCGGATCCGGGCAGCGCCGGGCCCACGCCAGCGCCTCCTCCATCGATTTGACCTGCCAGATCCAGAAGCCCGCAACCAGCTCCTTGGTCTCCGCGAAGGGTCCGTCGATGACGACCTTCTTGCCGCCGGAAAAGCGCAGGCGCTTGCCCTGGCTGCTGGGGCGCAGTCCGTCGCCCGCCAGCATCACGCCCGCCTTCACGAGCTCCTCGTTGAAGCGACCCATCTCGGCGAGCAGCTCCTGGCTCGGCATCTTGCCTGCTTCGGAGTTCTTCGTCGCCTTTACCATCACCATAACGCGCATCGTTCTCCTCCTTCCTCGCCCTGGTGCTCACGGGCCCATGCCGGGATCGAACATCGGCCTCACCTCGGATTCGCCTTCGAAGCCGGGCCAGTGCTTTCTGTGCAGCTCCATGAACTCGGTCGCCACCCGGATCGCTTCGTCCTTCGACTTGGCCTCGAGAATGGCCCAGCCTCCGATGACCTCCTTGCTTTCCGCAAACGGACCGTCGGTCACGGTGATGTTGCCGTCACGGAGCCGCACGCGGGCGCCGTCCTTGCTGGGCAGCAGGCCACCGGTATCGACGAGGGTGCCCTCCTTGCGCGATCGCTCGATGAACTGGCCCATCGCCTCCATCAAGGCGGGCGGCGGTCCGGACTCACGGTAGCTCTCGGAATGGCGGATGAACGTCAGGTATTTCATGGGATCCTCCTGGGGTTTCAGCCAGACGACGAACGAAGGCGCTCGGGATCGACACGCTAGCCACTTTTTTTCCGCCCGCCGCCGCAAGTCCGCGAAAGGCATGACCCATCGAGCCCCTACCGGAGGCCGCGGAGCGTCGCCAGCATGCCGCCGGCGCAGGCGGCGAGGGTGCGGGCGTTGGCGCCGAGCGCGCGGCCGTCGACCAGCTGGCCGCCCGCGATGACGTGGCGCACGCGCGCGAGCTCCTCCATATCGCGGGTCGCATCGCCCTCGACGATCACGAGATCCGCGCGCAGGCCTTCGCGAAGGCGACCCCGGTCGTCGAGCCCGAGCAGATCCGCAGCCGACGATGTGGCGGCACGGAGGCAGGCGAGCGCGTCCATGCCCGCGCGGTGCATCGCGAACAGCTCCTCGTGCGGGCGACCGTGCAGGCAGTAGCCGTAGGCGGCGTCGGTTCCGAAAGCGACCGGCACGCCGGCTTCGAGCAGCAGGCGCAGGTTCGCAGCGGCAGTGCGCGCGCCTTCGAGAGCGCGCGTCTTGGGCAAGCCGCCGGCAATGCCGGGCGGGACGACGTCGCCGCTCTCCGCCCAGGCCTCGGCGAAGCGCTTCCACGAGCGTACGATCCGCGGCGCCACACCGCGCGTGCGCTCCGGATCGCGATCCCAGCGCTCCTCGGCGCCCATGCACACCGAGTCGAACACCCACAGCGTGGGGCACACCGGGATGCCCGAGTCCCGCACCATCGAAACGGTGTCGGCATCCAGCGGAATGAACGACGAATGCATCAGCGCGTCCACGCCAGCTGCGAGGGCAACGCGGTAGTCGTCCACCGAGTGCGCGTGCGCGAACGCGCGGAGCCCCTGCCGGTGCGCCTCCGCGACGGCCTCGCGCGCCGCCGGCTCCCGGAGCGCCGGCAGCGGCTGCTCTGCGTAGCTCTGGTGCATGATCGCGAGCTTGACGTGATCCATGCCGGCGCGCGCCACGCGCTCGACGGCCCGCCCGGCGTCGCGCGCCGTCTCGCACGGCAGCGCCACCGACAGCTTCGCGAACAGCGGCGGCATCCAGTCCAGCGGATAGCCCCGCGGCGCAGTGAGCAACGGCCCCGCGGTGCGAATAGACGGTCCAACCCGCGGGTCGCGCTCCGTGCGCTCGCGCAGAGCGCGTGCGAGCCCGGCGGCGCAGCCCATGTCGCCCACCGTGGTCACGCCCGCTTCGAGCGTGTCGTGCAGGTTGGCCACGATCTGGCCGAGCGAGAGCGGCTCTTCCGGCTCGAACATGCCGCCGCGCGCGATGTGTACGTGGGTGTTGATCAAGCCCGGCAGCACGGTCCTGTCGCGTGCGTCGAGCGCATCGCCGGCATCGCCCTCGTGCGGCGCGATACGCTTGATGCAATCGCCCTCGATTTCGAGGCACCAAGTACCGTCGCGGAGCGCCTCGCCGTCGAACAG
The DNA here is from genome assembly GCA_963826085.1 of uncultured delta proteobacterium. Lineage (GTDB taxonomy): Bacteria > Myxococcota_A > Polyangia > Polyangiales > Polyangiaceae > CAWDXG01. The sequence goes on from CAWGVN010000004.1 coordinate 1,631,929, forward strand.
ACGATCGGTGACGACCTTCAGCACGTCCGGAGAGTGCCGCGGACGCCGCGGCGCCGCAAACCCCTACCCTACTTGCCGCCGCAAACGGGCTTCTTCTTTACACACGTCTGCGAGATCGCGCTTCCCACGAGGCGCATGTAGTTCTCGGACGGCGGCGACTTCGTCTTGTCCATCAGGTGGAACGAGCTGGTGAAGTGCTTCGGATTGTTCGGCTTGAAGGCGAGCGACATCATCCGCACCGGGCGCGGCGGGATGTGGAACTCCGACGTGCCTCTGGGGGGCGCACCAAAGCGACCGCACAGCGCGCCGCTGCAGGTGATGGTGCCGTCGGTGCGGTAGCGGCGGAAGGGCGATGTCCACACCAGGTGCGAACCCTTGAACAAGCCCCTTGCGACCCTGCCGCAGTGATCCTTGCCGACGCTGGTGTGGGTGTCGGTCGTCACCGTGGTTTTGATGCCCAGCACGCTGGTAGTCACCGGCACGTGCGCATGCATCGTGTACGACACCACTGCGACCTTGCCGTCGAGCGCGGGCTTTCCGTTCTTGTCGTTGAAGCGCAGCTTCAGCCTGCCGGGCCCGATGTTGAACGTGCCGTTGGCCGCGCCGAACGGCGTGCCCTCGATCTTCAGCTGGCTGCCGGGCGAGAGCGCGTACTCCAGCACCCAGCTTTCACACACAGCGGGCTCCGCGTGAACGTCGGGGGTGCGTGGTGCGACCAGCGCCAACAGGGGGAGCGCTGCGACCAGCAACGCACTACGAAACTTCAACCCGGGCAGCGTTGCACGCGAAGGCGGACCACGCCATGTGGGGAAGATGCGGCGCGGGTGCGGAGATGTGTGCTCGTTGCCGCCCGAGGGATGGTATACGCTCTGCGGGATGGCGGAGTACGTGGGGCGTTACGAGCTGATCCGCCCGATCGCTGCGGGTGGGATGGCCACGGTGTACCTGGCCCGCTCCACGGCCGTCGGCGGGTTCGAGCGCCTGGTCGCCATCAAGCTCATGCATGCGCACATCGCCAGCGATCCGGACTTCTGCGCCATGTTCCTCGACGAGGCCCGGCTGGCGGCGCGCATCCGGCATCCGAATGTGGTCGCGACACACGACGTGGAGGAGGGCAAGAGCGGGCTGTTTCTGGTGATGGACTACATCGAGGGTCCACCGCTCGCGCTGATACTGCGGGCCCTCGCCAAAACCAGGAAACAAATCCCGCTGGATGTCGCCTTGAAGATCCTGCTCAACGTCCTGGCAGGGCTCCACGCCGCCCACGAGCTCAAGGGCAACGACGGCGAACCGCTGAGACTGGTGCATCGCGACGTGAATCCGCAGAACGTCCTGGTCGGCGAGGACGGCGTGACCCGCATTACTGATTTCGGAGTTGCCCACGCCGAGGCGCGGCTTTCGACGACGCGCGGCAGGAGCGTCAAGGGCAAGATCGCCTACCTGTCGCCCGAGCAGATCGAGACCGGCAAAGTCGACCGACGGTCCGACGTCTACGCAGCCGGGATCGTGCTCTGGGAGACGCTGACATCGCGGCGCCTGTTCAAGCAGGACAACGAGGGAAAGACCCTGTCGATGATCCTGAACGGCGAGCGGCCGTCCCCGCTCGAGTTCCGGCCGGAACTGCCCGCACCTCTTGTCGACGTGGTCATGCGCTCGCTCGAGCGCTCGGCCGACGATCGTTTCAGCTCGGCGCTCGAGCTCGCCGAAGCGCTCGAGACCGCAGCGTCGGAGGCAGGGATCGCCATAGCCAACGCGCGCGGCGTGTCGGCATTCGTACGCGAGCTCGCCCTGGACTACTCCTCGAACGCGCCGCTGAGGCTGCCTGCGTCCGGCACGGGCGGGGTGACGGCACGGAGCGAAGGCAGCGCGAGCGCGGAGTCGTCGAGCACCAGCGCCGGCGCAGTGCTCAGCGCGAGCGCCGGGCCGCGCAGTCGATGGCGCGCGGGCCTCCTGGGATTGGCACTGCTGGGCACGCTGGGCGGCGCGGTGGCCCTTGGTGCGAAGCTGGAGCACGTCCGTGCGGCTGATCCGGCAGCATCCGGCCTCTCCGGCGCGGGTCCGGCGCGGGCCGATGGCCCGGCTTCGGCGCCAGCCAGCGAGGAACCGGCCACGAGCGCCAGCGCCGCTGCGGGCGCCATTCCCGTCGCGTCGGCGGATGCGGGACGCGGGACGCCGACCGGGACAGCGCAAGTGGCGGCGTCGGCTGCCCCCGCGGCTTCCCGCCCGCTGGCGCCGGAGGTCCGGCCGCACCCGGCCAGGCCGTTCAGGAAGCGCCCCACCTCGAGCCACCCCTACCATCCGGAGGCCCTGTGACCCGCTCGTTCCGTTCACTGCGCTGGCACCGACACGCGTGGTGCGCGGCGGCCCTGTGCCTGCTTTCATTGTGCATCGTTCCCGCTCGAGCGAGCGGCGCATCGGCGGAGGCGGAGTTCAAGAGCGCGCTCCAGCACTACGACGCCGGAGACTACGCGGCCGCGTTGCCGCTGTTCAAGAAGGCGCTGGCCACGACCCACAGCCCGAACGCGCGGCTGTACATCGCGCGCTCGCTGCGTCGTCTCGGTCGTCTCGCCGAAGCCTACGACGAGATGTCGAAGACGGCCGAGGACGCCACGCGGAGCGCCAAGTCGGAGCCGCGATACAAGCGCACCCGCGACGCGGCGAAACAGGAGCTCGCCGAGCTGGCGAAGCTGGTCGGGCACGTCGTCATCAACGTCGAGAATCTGTCGCCCGACGTGAAAGTGCAGTTGAACGGTCGCGATGTGCCGGCAGACCGCCTCGGCGCTCCCATCGCCGTCATGCCGGGCGCGATAGTCGTCACCGCCAGCGGCGCGGGCACAAACCCGGTCACTTCCCGCGTCAGCGTCGATGCGGGCAGCACGGCAGCCGTGGCGCTGGTGCTTTCGAAAGCTCCGCCGGGGGAGACGAGCCCTCCGCCACCGCCCGCGGCGTCCCACACCGCGCCGCCACCGCCCCTGCCGCCGTCGCACAGCAGCGCGGTCAGGACGGCCGGGTTCGTGGTGGCGGGAATCGGCGTCGCCGGTTTCGCCACCTTCGCCGTCGCCGGCTTGATGGCGAACAGCAAATTCAACAGCGTCAAGAACGCCTGTCACGACACGCGCTGCACGGATCCGTCGTACGCGGACCAGATCGACAAAGGCAAGACGCTCGATCGCATCGCCACCACCGGATTGATCGTGGGAGCGGTCGGCATCGTCGCTGGCGGCACGATGATCCTGCTGGGCAAGCCGGGCGGGCGCGAAGGCGTCGCGCTCGATGTGTCGCCCGGCGGAGCTCGCGTCGGCTACTCCGGGTCGTTCTGACAGAGCCGCTACTGGAACTCGACGACCAGCTTCGGCGGAGTTGGCCCCTTCGAGTTCCAGTAGTCCACCCCGTTCGTGCTCATGGGATAGACGCCGAGGTAGAGCGGCTGGCCCGGCGACACGCTGGAAGCCGGAAGCGACCACTCCACCGTCTGCAACGGCACGACGGGCCCGCTGCTCGCTGCGAGCGCAGACGTTCCGACCTTGCTCGGAACACTGGACGCCAGGTCGCTCGCCGTGAACGGGCTCACCGCCCAGACCTGCCCCGACTGGTCGCTATTGGCGTACTGGTCGTTCGTCACGGTGATGTAGAGCTTGACGGCCACCACCGTCTTTCCGGAAAAGCAGTTGTCCGGATCGAAACGCACGAACACATCGGTCTCGTCGCCGCCGAAGTCGCTGTTCGAAGCGTCCACCGACATCGCACCCGTGCCTGTCGCCGTCTCGCACGCCGCGGCGTCGGGATTCAACGGATCGGTGCACCCGGCCACGGTGGCCGTGTAGGTGATCTGGCGAACGCCCGCGTCGACCGGCGTGCCGCAGCTAGCGCCGCCCGCGCCGCCGCTGCCGCTGCTTCCGCCCGCGCCGCTGCTTCCGCCCGCGCCGCTGCTTCCGCCTGCGCCGCTGCTTCCGCTCGCGCCGCTGCTTCCGCCCGCGCCGCTGCTTCCGCCCGCGCCGCTGCTTCCGCCCGCGCCGCTGCTTCCGCCCGCGCCGCCGGTGGCACCGGCACCTGCTGTGCCGCCCGTTGCCTGCCCACCGGCGCCCGCGCTCGCGTCTGTACCCCCCGCTCCGCCGAGACCGCTACTACCCCCGGTGGAGTGCGAGCCCAGACGTGGATCGTAGCTATCCCAGTTGTGCGAACAGGCATCGACGGCGAGCGCCCCTATCGCCACCAACGCCCACCCGAAACGCATCGCGGCTCGCACGATATGGAGAGTAGACCAGCGCGCGCGCCGCGCCTAGTGCGGGCATCGCGGCGCCATGGACGTACGCGACAGCTCGCGCCCAGCCCGCCCGCGGTTGGCGCAACATGGCACAGCCCGGGCGTGCGTTTCTCCGGATTTCGCGGCGGCACTCCCTGCGCCGCGCCGGGCATACCGACCTGCAGCGGAAGGTCTTCCGCACCAGCGGTGACCCGCAGACCTGCGTGCTCGACCCGGGCGATCAGGTCGTGGAGTACGCGGTCGCGCGGATCACGCAGTCGCGGGGGCGAGCGGATTTTTCGTAGCGAGCTCTGGAAAGCGCGCGAAATCGCGGTCCACGGTCCAGAGTTCGCGCACACCGTGCGCCGTGCACAACGCAGCAATGCGCGCGTCGTGCACGCGTGGACCGACGATACGGCCATCGAGGATCAGCTGCCTGAGGCGGGGCCAGTGGTCCTCGGGTTCGGCCAGCAGCACCGCGCTCGGCGACTCGAGCCAGGCGTCGATCTGGTCGAGCGCCTGGGCGGCAGTGCTCGGTGGATCGTAGATGCGGGGGTGCGTGACGATGGCGTAGAACTCGCACACACAAGGCCACGCAATCGCCCACTGTGCTCGCCCCTGGACGAGCGCGGACATGCAGGCGTACGCGGCCTCGTTGAACTCCGAATCGCTGCGATGAGCGTAGACGAGGATGTTCGTGTCGACCGCGATCATCCGCCGCGGCCCTCGTAGGCGGCGTCGCGAATGCGATCCCAGCCGGCCCCGAGGAACTCGCGCTGCAGGCCCTTGCCCCCGACCCGCGCGTCACGCAGCTCTGGGCCACGACGACGCGAGCGGCGCTGCTTCAACACCGCGCGGAGCCCGGCCTCGACCAGCGCGCGCAGCGTGGTCGATTCGCGCGCGGCCACGCGCTTGGCTTCCTCCAGCAAGGGGTCGGAAATCTCGACCGTCGTCTTCATATGGCTACCCGTATAGCATGATATGGGTAACTAGCATGGAACCGGGGAAGCGACGAGGCAAGGGCGCGCTGGGCAGCCGCCGCGGCGTTGCGGAGGTCCCGGTGCTGTGCTCTGGCTGCCAGGACCTGCCCGACGAACCACTACGCGGGCGCGGCGGCCATTGCAGTCGGCGACTGACCGCGATCTTCGAGCTGGCGGTAGCGGTAGGCGCCGAGCAGGGCGGCGCCGATGGCGCCGGCGAGCGGGCCGTCCGGGTGCGTGACCACGTCGACCTCGCCGAGCGCGCGGCGGCGGTTCTTCTTCTGCTTCTCGGCTTCGAGCAGCTCGAGCACGGCAGCGACCAGGCCCTCGTCGCGCGAGAGGCCGCCCGTCAGCACGACAACGCCCTCGGCGGACACGGCGCGCAGGAGCTGCACCAGCCTGCCGGCGATGCTCAGGTGGATGCCCTTGAGGATGTCGGTCGTGTCGATGCCGCGCGAGACCATGTTGATGACGTCGGTCTCGGCCAGCACGGCGCAGATGCTGGACACCTTCTCGGGGCTCTGGGCCTCTTTCGACAGCTTGCCCACGTCGTCGAGCGGCACGCCGAGGTAGCGCGCGATGTTCTCGACGAACTGCCCGCTGCCGCTGGCGCACTGGCTGGTCATGCGGTGCGCGAGCACGCGGCCCTGCTCGTTCATGCGCAGGGCGCGGGCGTGCAGCGCGCCCACGTCGAGGGCCGCGCGCGCGTCGGGCCGGAGGAACAGAGCGCCGCGCGCGTGCGTGGTCATGCTGTAGAAGTGGCCGGTGCGGAAGCTGACGCTGTCGCCGTCGCCGGTGCTGGCGATGTAGTCGAAGTCGGCGCGCGTGACGCCGGCGTCCTTGCACGCATCATCGAAAGCGCCGTTGATCACGTCGATAACGTTGCGGCGACGCAGGCGCTGCATGGTGCTGGCGAGGACCTCGCCGTCGCTGCCGGCGCGACTCCGGGCGATGACCACCTTGACGGCTCCGGCGCCGGGGTCGACGCCAGCGGTGAGATGCGACTGTTTCATATCACTGTCCTCCAAGGGGAGCGGCGCCAGCCGCCGCCTGCACGAACGTGGGCAACACCGCGGGACGGCCGGCAGCGACGTCGTCGAGGCCGAACAGCGCGGCGCCGAGGGCGCCCATGTAGATGGAGTCGGGGTGCGCGTTGAGCGTGATGTCCTTGCCGTAGTTCTCGTCGACCAGCTCGCGCAGCACCTTCGTGGCCATCGCGTTCTTGCACACGCCCCCGGTGAAGGTGAATTCGTTGTCGATGCCGCCCGAGCGGGCGAGCAGCGACATCGCGCGCAGCATGATCGAGCGGTGGAGGCCGGCCAGGATGTCCTCGCGGCGCTCGCCGAGGCCGAGCCGCTCGCGCAGCTCCGCGCCGGCAAACACGGTGCACGTGGAGTTGACCTTGACCACGCGCTCGGCTTGCAGCGCCAGCGGGCCGAGCTCGTGCAAGCCGAGGTTCAACTCGTCGGCGATGTAGCCGAGATAACGCCCGCAGCCTGCCGCGCAGCGGTCGTTCATCTGGAACGAGGTCACCACGCCGGTGTCGTCGACCTGGATCGCCTTGGTGTCCTGGCCTCCGATGTCGAGCACAGTGCGCGTGCCGGGGAAGACGCGGTGCGCGCCGCGCCCGTGGCAGAGGATCTCGCTGCGTACGGCCTGCTTCGGAAACGGCAGCGTCTGCCGCCCGTAGCCGGTGCCGACGAAGGAGACCTCGTCGATGGGCTGCTCGAGCACCGCGTCGACGGCGCCGAGCAGCAGCGACGCGTCCGGCGTCTCGTCCTCGATCAGCCGGTGGGCGGCGCGCTTGAGCAGGGCACCGAAGTCGCGAGGCCTGAGCTGTGTCTCCACGTCGAGGATGGCGCGATCGAACAGGCCAACCACGCGCTCGAACGACACCGTGCCGCCGGCACTCACCTTCTCGGCGCCCGCCATGAAGGCCGCGCCCGCCAGATCGCGGAAGAAATCGCTCTTGCGCGCGCCGGCGCCGACAAACAGCTTCGGCGCGTCGCTCTGCATGCCGCCGAGCAGCTCTTCGACCGCCGGCTGCAGCTTTCCACGGTCGCCGACGTAGGTGAGGCTCCGGAGCACGCGGGCGATCTCGTCTTGTAGCTCGGCAAGCTGGTCGAGGTAGAGCTCGAGGCGGAAGGCCTCGCTGAGCTCTTCCTTGCCGGCCACCACCCGGCCGCTTGCCAGGGCGGCGCGCTTTTCCAGTTCGCGCTCCAGCATGGTGAAGCGGGCGGCGGTGAGCGCTTCCTCACGCGCCACGGCGCACGCGACGTCGTAGTTGCTGCGGCTGTTGGTGATGCCGCGTCCGACCACGCGCCCCTGCTCGTCGAGCAGGACCGCCTTGGTCGTCGTCGAACCGAGATCGATACCCACGACGCACTTCATGACGCGACCCTCCGTTTGCGGGCGTCCAGCATCTGCATGTAGCTCTGCAGCCGGTTCTCGATGTTGGCCTTGCCGAAGTAGCGCGGGTCGACCAGATCCGACTCGATGAAGCCGCCCGGCACGCCGGTGTTCTTCTCCAGCTCGCGCAGCACCAGGAGCTGCCCTGCGGAGAAGGAGTTGCACGACTTGACGCTGTTGATGAGGAAGCCGTCCGCCTGGTAGTCCTTGATGTAGCGTTCGAGGAGCTTGGTGCGCGACGGCAGGCCGAGGTTCGTGTAGCAACCCAGGCAGTAGTCCGCGAGGCTCTCCAGCGGGTGTTCGGGGTTGTGGCGGAAGCCGGTGTCGTACAGGCCGCCGACGCGCGTGTAGGTGCTGGCGACGACGGTCGCGCCTTCGCGGCTGAACATGCGCCAGAAGTCGTGGAAGTTGGTCCAGTTCGGCGGACCTTCGACCACGAGGCGGAACTTCTCTTCCGTTGCCAGCCCGTCGGGTGTCATCGGGCCGAGCTTCTGCTTCACGCGCTCGTCGACCTCGGCGCGCAGCTCGCGGTAGTACTGGACCGCATCCTCGGTGCCGCGGAAGGCGCTGAAGATCGGTCCAACGTAGTAGACGCCGCCGAAGTAGCCGTCGATCGGCGAGGGCCGATTCTTGGCGGACTCCCACACGGCGACCAGATCTTCCTCGGCCTGGCGCGAGAGCTCGAGGTGGCGTGAGAGCACGTCCAGGTCGAGCTTCTTTCCGGCGACCTTCTCCATCGCCGGAATCACCTCGCGCTCGAGCTGGTCGACGACGTACTTGCGCATCTCGTCGGTGATGCGCCCATCCGGTTGGTAGGGGACGTGCAGCATCACCACCGGGCACTTGTACTCTTCGCGCAGCAGCTCGAACCACTTCATGAAGGTGAAGCAGCCCGTGTACGACAGGAGCAAGAGGTCGGGCTCGGGCAGCTTGGTGCCGGTGGGGCCGATGTTGCCGCTCTTCATCATGCCGATGTCGCACTTGACGTAGGTGCACACGTCCTCGGAGTGGCCGGCCTTCTCGGCCTCGGCGATGTACGCGCCGCTGAGCTTGCGCATACCGGATTGCAGCGCGTTGATCTCGGGCAGAACCGGCAACATATCCAGCGAACGGATGAGCTCGGTGAGGTTGCCGGGCACGAAGGTGTAGACGACCTTCTTGCCGTCCTCCTTCGCGCGCGCGAGGCGCTCGAAGTGATCGGCGATCATGCGCTTCTGGCGAAGCTGGCTGTCGTCCTTGGCGGCGGGCTCGGTGTTCTTTTCGGCGGTCATGCTGCACTTCCCCAGAGCTTGACGGCGTCGGAAAAGGCGCCGGCCTGTTCGCGGATGACCTGGAATTGGCCGGTGTTCTCGGCAAACTTCAGGCTGGTGTGTGGGATGTTCTCCCGGTCGAGCGCTGCCTCCAGCATCGGTTGGTCGAGCAGAGCCGGGTCGCAGAAGGACGCGGCGGCGAAGATCACGCCTTCGGCGTTCGCCGCGCGCACCTGCTTGATGAGCGAAGCGCCCTTGACCAGCTCGCCGATGTAGCGCGAGGCGGTCGCGGCACCGCTCTTGACGTACGCCAGAGCGAGCGCCTCCAACGGATCCTGTCCGGCCTCGAGCTGGATGGGGCCCTCGATGCTCTTGAGCCCGAGCTGGAAATCGTCGTCGACGATGTCGCAGCCGGCGGCTTCCAGCGTCTTGATCAGACCGAACGGCGGCTGCTCGCAGAACGAACCGCGGATGACGACGCGCACGTTGTCGTAGACGCGCGCCTCGCGCTCCTTTACCGCGTCGATGAACTCGCGGATGAACGCGGTGTGCGCTTCGGCCTCCATCACGCTCCCGGCGCGTGACACCAGGTACGCCTCGCTCGCGCGCACGCGCCACGGCTCGCGGCGGCGCAGATCGTCCAGCTCCTCGAGCGCTTCGCGTCGCTTGTTCTCGCGATCGATGGCTTCCCGGAGCTTGTCGCTATCCAGCGGCTGCGCGCCGCGTCCCTCGAGCCCCTTGGCGATGCGTCCGAGCTCGCCGGCGTAGAAGCGGCCGCCGAGCTCCGGGTCGAAATTCTGCGGCAGATCGACGTACGCGCCGAAGCGATCGGGGAAGAGCATGGCCCACATGCCGCCGAGGTTCCTGATCACGTCGCAGATGGACGGGAACAGCATGCCGTCGAGCAGGTCGAGGCGGCCGGACAGGGCGAGCTCCAGCGTGCTGCGTGGAATGTGGCAGATGTACGACTGGAAGTACGAGTCGCCGCGGATGATGTCGAGCTGATCGCCGCCGCCGAACACCGCCACCGGCAAGGCGCCGATCGCCTCGAGCAGCGGGCGCGGCACGTAGATGGGCATGTAGCCCACCGCCAGGCGACCGGGATGCTCCTTCTTCCACTCCGCTACGGCGCCGAACGACAGATCGTCCGAAAGCCGACGCGCCCGCGCCAGGATCTCCAGAGCGGGATCGGTCTTGGTTTCCTGGGTCATTCCGTTGCTCCTTCTCCGACCTGGGCCTGGAAGTGGGCATCCATCTTGCGTTGCACGGTGGAAAATGGGGACTGCTCCGACAAGCCGCCGAGGATGATGCGGTGGATGCTCCGGGCGAGCACTTCGGGCGAGCCGTGACGGTCCACCTCGTACCAGCCGTACATCCAGTTGAGCATGCCGAACACGCAGTACGTCGTGCGCTCGACTTCCGCGGGGTCGGCGTGTCCGCGGCTCCGGCTCTGCTGCATGATGTCTTCGACGATCCCGTACAGGAGCGAGTAGTACGCCTCCTTGCGGCGGCGCACCTGGCTGCGATGGCGCGGGGGCAGCGCGGAAGCCTCGTGGATGAGCACGTGCATCTCGGCGGGGTTCTCGCTGAAGTGACGCACGTGGCTCAGGATGAACAGGTACAGGCGTGCGATGGGATTCTCGACGCCATCGAGCACCCGTTCGGCGCGCTCGAGCAACGTGTCGAAAGCGTCGCGCTGCACCGAGAACAACAGCTCCTCCTTCGACTGGAAGTAGTTGTAGAAGCTGGCCGGCGAGCGGCCGGTGACGCGCGCCAGCTCGCGCATGCTCATGCCGTGGTAGCCGTGCTTGGCAATCGCCTGCGCCGCGGCAGCGAGGATCTCGGCGCGCTTGCCCTCGGGCCGTTTCAGCGCCGCCGTCACTCGTCCCTCCAGACCGGCGAGCGCTTGGCGAGGAAGGCTTCCACGCCCTCGTTCGCGTCGTGGCTCGGCAACAGCTCCGCGACGTACTGCTCCTCGGCTGCTGTCATGGCGACCTCGAGCAACCCGGGCATGCCGGCGCCCTGGCGCGCCGCCTTGACCGCCTGCCGGAGAGAGAACGCCGAGAGTGCCGAGAGCTCGTTCACGTAGAAGCGCTCGGCCAGCTCGGCGAGATCCTCGTCCGGCTGTGCGATCTCGGTGACGAAGCCGGTCGAACGGGCCGTCTCGGCGTCCATCGACTCGCCGGTGAGCAAGAGCCGCTCCGTGCGCGCTGCCCCGAGCCGCGTCGGACCCAGCGCCGCGAGAACCGGCGGGAACACGCCGAGCTTGATCTCCGGGCAGGCGAAGGTCGCGTTCGGCGTGGCCAGCACGAAGTGACAGCACAGCGCGAGCTCGAACGCGCCGCCGAGGCAGCGGCCCTCGATCAGCCCCGCGACCGGCACCGGATAGCTCGCGACACGGACCACCAGGCGGCGGAAGCGCGCCAGCATCTCGGGCGCCTGCTCCTTCTGGTGCTCTTCGACGGAAGCGCCAAAGGAGAAATGCTTGCCGGCGCCGCGCAGGGTCACCAGCCTCAGATGCGGATCGTCGACGTGCTCGGCGAGCGCCGCGCCGAGCTCGTTCATCACCGCCGTCGTGAGGACGTTTCCCTTGGGGTTGTCGATGGTCAGGCCGAGGACGCGGCCGTCTTCGCGCGGCTGGACGTGGACTAGCTCGGTCATGACTCAGTTCCTCGGGTCCAGGACCATGCGGCGTGCCAACTTGTGGGCGGCGAGATCGGCGAGCACCTCGTTCAGGCGCGACATCGGTGCGCGTTCCACGAACGGCTCGATCTGCACCTCGCCGCTGTAGATGAGCTTCAGCACCTCCGGATACGCCTCCACCGGGCAGCCCCAGGAGCCGTGCACCGTCGCGTCGAACGCCATCAGGTTCGACAGCCGCAGGATCACCTTGTCGCGGGTGAAGCCCACGACCACCAAGGTGGCTGCGTTCGACAGCAGCGTATAGGCGAGCGTCTGCCCGGCCGCGGTGCCGCTGCATTCGAAGATGCGGTAGTTCACCGACGGCACGCCCCATTCCTTGGCGTAGCCGAACAGCTCCTTTCGCACGTCGCGCGGCTCGCGGTCACTTACGTCGACTGCGTGATCGACGCCCATCTTTTCGGCCGCCTCGAGGCGCGTCTTCTGCACGTCGCACACGACAACATGCGCGCCGAGCGCACGCGCGATCTGCGCGGCGAAGCCGCCCACTCCGCCGGCGCCGACAATGAACGCTGCGTCACCCTTCTCGAGGCCGCTGCGGCGCACGGCCTGGTAGGCGGTGGAGACGGCGTCGGCCACGACACCGAGCGCGTCGAGCTTCATGTCCGCCGGCGCATCGGCGAGCGACACGAGCGGCGCGCCGGGTACGAGCATGTGCGTCGCGAAGCCGCCGTTGATGTCGTTGCCCGGCATCTTCTGACGCAGACAGGCGTTGCCCCGGCCGGCGCGGCACAGCGGGCAATCGCCGCAGGGCATCACCGCGGGAACCATCACCGCCTGCCCGACGAGGTTCTGGTAGCGGCTTCCCGCGGCGACCACCTTGCCGGTCACCTCGTGGCCGAGCACGAGCGGCAGGGGATGGCGCGGCGCCACCGAGCCGTCGGCGTATCCAAGGTCCGTGTGGCAGAGCCCGCAGGCGGTCACCTCGACCACCGCTTCGTCGTCGGCGGGGTCTCCCAGGCTCAGAACGGAGCGCTTCAGCGGTCTTCCAGCTTCTTCGAGGAACCAGGCCTGGGCTTCAATCGTCATTGCTACCTCCTCACGTACGAACGATCGTTCGCTCGCCTGGAGGCAGATGCAAATGACGAATGTCAGGCGGGTGATTCCGACTGGTTCTTGACCGCTTCGTTCATTTCCGCGTAGCGCTTGTGGAGCATCGGCTCGAGGCGCGACCAGACAAGCGGCAGGAGCAGGCCGCGGAAGCGCTCGCCGTGGATGAAGCGGGTGCGAGCGTCGTCGAGCTTCTCGAGCGAGAAGTAGTGCTCACCGCTGAAGAGCCGACCCTGCGCTTTCGAGCGTGGTCCGCGCCAGCGAAGCTCTTGATCCGGCTCGGCGCGGAGCAACGTGCACTTGATGGGCAGGCGGCGCTTGCCCATCGCGAGCTGGATGTCCACGGGCGCGCCGGCTTCGAGCCGGCCGCGTACGCGCGGGATCACCGGGTTCCAGTCGCCCCAGCCCTCGAAATCGGAGAGCAGCTTCCAGACACGCTCGGCGGGCGCGTTGATCTCGGTAGTAGTGCGGATTTCCCTCATTCACTCCCTCGGCGGGGCAAGGTCACACCGCTCTGGACGCAGCGCAACCATAACCCCGGGCGGGGCACGCTATTTGCTCCATTTTCGGCATGGCGCCCGGCGTCGAGCGAGTGCTCACCGTGGTGGCCGCCGCCATCCTGGGGGCGGGCATAGCCATCACCGCAGAGCGGCTGATGAAGCCCGCCCAGCACGCGGCTGTCCAGCCGCCGGCACCGGGGACGAGGCTTACGCTCGGATGGCCGACAGTGCAGCTTCCCGACGCGAGCGCCGTGCGGGTACCCGAAGCCACGGAATCCGCGCCGGAACAAACCACCGAAATCGTGCAGGAACAGGCGGCCCCTCCGCCCACCACGGCCACTCCCGAGGTCGACGCGGCTCCGGCAGCCGAGCCCGGAGAAGAGGAACCCGGCGCAGCCGAGGACGCCGCGGCACAGGATGCCGCACCGCCGCCAGCCACGGAGGAGCCACCCGCCCGACCCAAGCTCACCGCATGCGGCGCTAGCCATTGCCCTGCCGGCTACGAATGCTGCAACGACAGCTGCGGGATCTGCGCGCTGCCCGGCGAATCCTGCGCACAGGTGGTGTGCAATGCCTCACCCGTCCCGAGCAGCGAGAGCTGCGGCATCAACACCTGCAACGTGGGAGAGGTCTGCTGCAACCCGAGCTGCGGCATCTGCACCGCGCCCGGCGTCGACTGCGACACCACTCCCTGCGACAACGCCATCCAGTACCCGTACAGCGTCCCCTGCGGCATGAACACCTGCAACGTCGGCCAGGTCTGCTGCAATCCGAGCTGCGGCATCTGTACTGCGCCGGGGGAGAGCTGTTCGCACGAGACGTGCGGGTGATGGTTTACGTAGTACCAGCTCCGGCGCTTGTCGTGCCATGTGGCAACGAACGGTCGCGCCCGCCAGCAGTGTCTACGACGCCGCCCAGAACGCGGCGATCAGCACGACCGCCACGACCAGACAGAAGAGCAGCGCGATCAGCGTCTTGCCGCCCTCGGTCACGCCGACGAGGCTGTCCGGCCCTGGCCCGAACGCGCCGCGTGGACGCAGATGGATTCGCTTCAGGGGGGTCATGATGCTTCTGCCTGGACAACCGTCGTCGCGAGCGATTTGTTCCGTCTCGACAAGGCAGAGCGGGCTCAACCGGCGCCGTGCTCGAAGCGCGCGCGGAACACCGTCTCGCCGTCGCGAACGCGCCGGAGCTCGAAGCCGAGCGCGAGCGGATCGGGGCGGATCTGCCAGGTGAGCATGCGCAGTCGCTGTCCGCTCTGGTTCTCGCGGCGATACTCGACCCAGAGCCTGCACGGCATCGCGGACACGGCGCGGTACACCCCCGCCGCCGCGGCGAGCTGCCGCGTGTTGTCGACAAAGTCGGCGTAGCGCGCCTGGTTGACGTGCTGCAGGATGTCCTGATCGCTCGGTACCACCGTCAACTCGTGCGACCACGCATCGGCGGGCGGTTCGCCGGACAGCGCCTCGACCGCGGGCAGCTCGTCTTCCAGCACCAGATCCCGGATCGCGTCGGGTACCGCTGCTGGCGCGCCGTCGTCGCCCAGGCACACGACCGTGCACGTGCCCAGTGCGACCCGGTGACCCCCGACGCCCACGATCCGGTGCGTGAAATCGAAGCTGGTGCGCCCGACGCGGCTGACCCAGGTCTCGATCGTCAACTCCGCGGGATAGCTGATCGTCTCGAAGCACTGGAGCTTCTGCGCGCGCACGACGCCGCGGCGGAAATGCCCTTCGAGCGGAGAGCCGGGCGCCGCCAATGCCTGCCAGCGTGCGTGTTCAGCGTAGCGCAGCACCACCGCGGGCGGGATGCTGCCGCTGGCGTTCATCTCGTAGCCGCGGACCTGGATCGATTGGTGCGTGCGGAAAGGCTGCATCGCCGGGACCCTGTATCATGGAACGCAATGACTGCACGGCATTTGCGCCGAGCTCCCGAAGCGGCGTTCGGGTATCCTGCCGCAGGAGCCGCGCCGTGACCGTTTCCAGGTTCTACATCCGCTATCGCGACGACATGCCGGAGACGGAGATGCAGGCGGTAGCTCTGTACGGCTTCCGCGCTCGAGGCGTCGAGACCGCCGCGTTTCACGATTTCGAGCAGATCCGGCAGCTCCGTGACCTCGGGCCCGCGGTGGGCCTGGCGGGCTACGTCGCGGACGTCCGGGAAGCGATCGCCGCGGTCGGTGCGCCACCTCCGCCGACGCTGGACTATCCCGACGAGCTCACCGGGTTCCTCGGGCGCAAGCTCCGGCGGACGGACGTGAGGACGGCACGCGAGCTGACCGGCGAGCGGCTGTTCATCAAGCCGGTCAAACACAAGCTCTTCGGAGGCTTCGTGACGACCGGAACCTTCGACGATCAGCTTCGACTGGGAACCTACGACGAGACGGAAGAGCTCTGGGTCAGCGACGTGATCGACTTCGTGAGCGAGTACCGGTGCTTCGTGCTCCGCGGCGAGGTCATCGCGGTCCATTGGTATCGCGGCGACTGGAGCGTTGCCATCCGCCGCGGCGTGGTCGAGGCAGCGGCTTCAGCCTACGGCTCCGCGCCGGTTGCCTACACGCTCGACTTCGGTGCAACGCGCGACGGCAGGACGCTCCTGGTCGAGGTCAACGACGGCTACGCGATGGGCACCTATGGGCTGCGCGCCGAGCTGTACGCGGCGATGCTGGAGGCCCGCTGGGAGGAACTGACGGCGGGACTCGAATGACCGGTCCTGCGCCGGCGCGTCCGGCTACGGATACTGGAATGTGACCGTCACTCCGCCGCCCGACTCCGTGCACTGCTGCGCCCCGACGGCGGTCTTGATGCACGCACAGGTGTGATCCTTGGAGCAGGATGCGGGAATCGACTCGCACGAGTACGAGGGGGGCGCGCAGCAAGGACCGCCTTCACCGATCTTGCAGTATTGCGTTGCGGAGTCGCAAGACAGGTTCGAACCGCACGGGAAGCTCTTGCCACTGCCGGCGTCGGAGCACTGGCCGGGATGCAGGAGCGGCGCGGAAGCGTAGCCGCCGGGCAGGCCGGTGCAGATCACGTTGATGGTGCTGCCGTCGCAGGCGCAGCCGGGGGAGAACGCATTGCACACCACGCCCGGCAACGGGAAGCACGTCCCCTTCGCGGCGCAGCCGTCCTTCATGGGATAGCCGCACAGACCGTTGTGTGCGCAGTCGGCATTGGTCACGCACGGTCCACCGCCGGAACCGCCAGCACCGCCACCCGCACTGCCGCCCGTCCCGCCCGACCCGCCGGAACCACCCGTCGCACCCGATCCGCCCGAAGCACCGGCTGAGCCACCGCTGCCTGAACCGTTGAAGGTCGAGCCGCCGCAGCCGATCGCAACGAGACCCAGGGTGCCGAGCAGCACCGGAACACACATCAGACGAGAACGAGCCATCTTCCGCCTCCGGACGACAATCAAAGTACCGGGTGTGACAGCAAGCTCCATGCCGGATTCGAAAGATCGCGAAACGCCCACGATTCGCTTCGATTGTGCCACGTGCCTGTGCCAGAGCGGCGGGCACCGCGCCACGCGGATCCGGCCCAGGCGGCACCTCAATCCGCGTGGGGGCGCGCTCCGAGCTCCGCCAATCCGTCGGCCGTGTCGATGTCCTCGACCACGCCTGGATCGTCCACGTGTACGACGACGCGCTCGCCCGCCTGCATCAGCACATCCCGCGTGACCGCGGTCGGCTCGGCGCGCAGGATGACGTCGAAGGCGGCGCGATCGATCAGGAACGGATGACCACGCCGACCGCCGTACTCCGGCTGCAGCACCGCCCCCTGCCCTCGTGCGCCGAGCAGCGCCGCAACCGTCTCGGGCCGCACGCTCGGATGATCGACGAGCGCGACCACTGCGGCGTCCGCGTCCCCGGCCGCGCCGAGAGCGAGCTGCAGCGAGTGCAGCATGCCGAGCTCGGGCTCGGGGTTTTCCACGATGTCGTACTGCGCCGCCAGCGCGCTCTCGATGGCGCTCTGGTGCGGCGGTCCGACGACCACGATGACGCGCTCGCATCCGCCCGAGAGCAACGTCCCGCTGATAATGGACACCAGTGCGCGACCGTCGATCTCGGCCAGCGCTTTGACCGAGCCGGCTCGGCGCGACGCGCCCGCGGCGAGCACGACGCCGACCGCACGCCTCGACGCGTTCACGCCAGAGCCCGCACGCTGGCGACCGGCGCATCCGGGCGTCCTGCGGCGGAGAGCGCCTCGCGCACCAGCACCGGCACCATGTCGCGGCGGTAGTCCGCGTCGCCGGGAATGTTCGCCATCGGATGGCACTGCCGGAACGCCTGGTCGGCGACGCGCTTCACGGCGCCGTCGAAGGCGGACGTGCCCGGCTTGGTTCCGGCGAGAGCGTCGGCGACGCCCTTCACGCGGATCGGGCGGGCCTGCAGCGCGACCAGCACCACGTCCGCGTCTTCGACCTCGCCGCTCTTCGCCACGTCGACGCGCACAGCGACGCCGAGCTGTGGAAAGTCGATGGCCAGCCGGTCGCGGAGCTTCTTGTACGCGCCACGGTGGCCGGCATGCTGCGGCGGCACCCGCACCTCCACCAGGATCTCGTCCGGCCCGACGCGCTTGTTGTAGACGCCGTCGCTCTTCCACAGCTCGTCGATCGGCAGCTCGCGGCGCCCCGCCCGCGCTTCGAACACGAGCTGTGCGCCGAGCGTCGTGAGCGCCGGCACGCTGTCGTTGCTGGCTGCCGCGACGCACTTCCTGCCGCCGGGCACGACGTGGCACACCGTGCCGTCCTTCTTCAGGCAGTAGCCCAGCGATTTGCGCCAGAAGCGGCTCTGGTTGTACCAGCGGCAGCGCGTGTCGAGCATCACGTTGCCGCCCAGCGTGCCGCTGCGGCGAAGCTGCGGGCTCGAAATCTGCCCTGTCGCTTCGGCCAACGCGGGCGCGAGGCGCTTCACGTCTTCATGGTTGGCGACCGCGTCGAGGCTGTTCATCGCGCCGATCACCAGCGTTCCGTCGCTCTCGACCCTGAGCGCGCGCAGCTCGTCGATGCGACCGAGCGACACCACCAGCTTCGGCTCGAACAGCCGGTGCTTCATGTTGGGCACCAGATCCGTGCCGCCGGCGATCAGCATCGCCTCCGGACCGTGATCGGCCAGGAGCTGGATCGCCTCGCTCACGCTGGTGGGCTCGGCGATGTCGAAACGCGGCAGGCGTAGCATCACTCCGCTCCCGGAATGGCCACCTGGACCTGTTCCTGTTCCTGCTTCACGGAGCGCTCGCGCAGCGCCGCCAGCACGCGCGCCGGCGAAAGCGGCAGCTTCGTCAGACGGATCCCCACGGCGTCGAACACGGCGTTGGAGATCGCCGGCAGCACCGGGTGCAGCGGGCCCTCCCCCGCTTCCTTCGCGCCGTACGGACCTTCCGGATCGATGCTCTCGACTATGAGCGACTGGATCTCCGGCGTGTCGAGCGAGGTCGGGATGCGGTAGTCGAGCAGCGACGGGCCGTTGTGCAGGCCTTTGTCGTTCACGCCGTGCTCCTCCATCAGCGCCTCGGCCAGGCCCATGTACACCGAGCCCTCCATCTGCCCGGCCACGAGCACCGGATTGAGCGCGCGCCCGCAGTCGTGCGCGACCCAGACGTTGTGGACCAGGATGCGACCCGTCTCGGTGTCCACGCTGGCGTCGACGACGTGGGCCGTGAACGAGTAGGCCGGCGAAGCGCCGATGCTGCCGCCGCGGTACTTCCCGCCGAGCTCCGGCGTGTTGTACGAGCCCGTGGCGCCCAGCGTGTCGAAGCGCGCTTCAGCGAGCTGGATCGCGTCGCGCGTGCTCATGCGGTGCTCGGCGTCGCGCACGTCGATGACCTCGCCCAGCGACATCAGCACGCGCTCCGGTGGCACCTGCCACTCGGCGGCGACGGCTTCGATCAGCTTGTTCTTGACCTTGCGGCAGGCGTCGATGGTCGCGTTGCCGACCATGAACGTCACGCGGCTGGAGTACGCACCGAGGTCGACCGGACACAGATCCGTGTCCGCGGCGAACACGCGGATGCTCGCCGGGTCGAGCCCCAGCTCCTCGGCGACGATGGTGCGCACCATCGTGCTCGAGCCCTGCCCGATGTCGTTGCCGCCGGTGAACACCGTCACCAGCCCCGAGCGGTCGAGCTTGAGCTGGATGCCCGCCTGCGGCATCTCGTTCGGGTAGATGGGGTAGTTGGTGCCGGAAATGTACATGCTCGCGGCGACGCCCAGCCCGCGGCCGAAGGGCAGCTTGCCGCGCCGCGCCTTCCAGCCGCTCGCCTGCTCGACCGCGTCGAGACACTGGCGGAGGCCGCTGGAGGTGATGCGCTGTCCGTTCACCGTCTCCGTGGACGCGCCCTGGTAGTTGATGCGGCGGATCTCGATCGGATCGATGTCGAGCTTCTCGGCGAGCGTGTCGAGCTGCACCTCGAACGCGAAGCGCGGCTGCACCGAGCCGTGCCCGCGCTTGGGGCCGCAGGGCGGCTTGTTCGTGAACACGCGCGTCGAGTCGAAGCGGTACGAAGGGAAATCGTACGGCCCGGTGAGCAGCTGCCCCGAGTAGTACGTGGTGACCAGGCCGTAGGAGCTGTACGAGCCGCCGTCGATGAGGATCTTCGCGTCCACGCCGAGCACGCGCCCGTCCTTCTTCGCGGCCGTGCGGTAGTGCATGTGCATGGGGTGGCGGCCGCGGTGGGCGTAGAACACCTCCTCGCGGGTCCACAGCATCTTGACGGGGCGCCCCGTGAGCATCGCCAGCTTGGCGACGCAGAATTCCAGGCTGAAAGGGTCGGACTTTCCGCCGAAGGCGCCGCCGAGACACGGCTGGATGACGCGGATCTGCGACTCGGGCAGCTCCAGCACGCGAGCCAGGGCGCGGTGCAGGTAGTGCGTGATCTGCGTGGCGGACCACACCGTCAAGACGCCGTCGGCGTCGTAGCGGGCGACCGCGCAGTGCGGTTCGATCGGCGTGTGCGTCGTGCCGTGGAAGTCGTAGTCGCCTTCGACGACGATGTCGGCGCCGGAGAATGCGGCGTCGATCTCGCCGAACTCGAGCTTCACGTTCTTGGAGATGTTGCCGTGCTTGTTCTTCTCGTGGATCGCCGGATCGTGGCGGACGAGCGACTCTTCGGGATCGAGATACGGGTGCAGCACTTCGTACTCGACATCGATGAGCTCGAGCGCGTCGAGCGCCGTATCCTCGTCCACGGCGGCCACGGCAGCGACCTCGTCGCCGATGAAGCGCACCTTGTCGACCGCAAGCGCGGTCTCGTCCATCGTCCAGGGGATGATGCCGTAACGTATGGGGAGATCGCGGCCCGTGATAACGGCGTGCACGCCTTCCAGGGCCAGCGCGCGCGACGCGTCGATCTTCACGATGCGCGCGTGCGGATGCGGGCTTCTGAGCGTAGCCGCGTGCAGCATGCCGGGCAGCTGGATATCGTCCGTGTAGACCGCCGTGCCGGTTGCCTTGGAGAGCCCATCGACCTTGCGCTGGGGCGTGCCGACGACCTTGAACTGCTTGCCCCAGGGGGCATCCGGTCCGTGCCTGTCCCGCGCCGACATTATCGGCTCCCGTTTCCGCCGGCCTTGCCGGGTTTGTCGGCCCACACGCGCCAGCCCTGCTTGGGAGACGCCTCGCCGCGGAGCTCGGCCGCGCAGAGTTCGACGGCGTCGACGATCTGCACGTAGCCCGTGCAGCGACACAGATTGCCGCTCAAGGCTTCGCGGATCTCCTGGCGCGTGGGCGACGGGTTCTTCGCCAGCAGCGCCTTGGCCGAAAGCATCATGCCGGGCTGACAGAAGCCGCACTGCAGCGCGCCCGAACGATCGAACGCGTCCTGGATCGGATCGGCGCCCTCGCCGCCAGCTGCGCGGTGCGCCGGCATCAATCCTTCAATAGTCGTGATCTCGTGACCCTGCGCCAGCACCGCAAGCATGATGCACGCCTGGATCGGCTCGCCGTCGATGAGCACCGTGCACGCCCCGCAGTCGCCCTTGTCGCAACCCTGCTTCGAACCGGTGAGACCAAGCTTGTAGCGGAGCGCCTCGAGCAGCGTCCAATGCGCCGGCACCGCGACCTCCACGCGGTCGCCGTTCACGCTGAGCGAGACTGTTCGCACGTTTCCCATGACTCCGGGCCGTCCGGGTCGGACCCCCTGAACCTAGCGCGGATTTTCGGCCCGCGTGGAGGGCTGGCGGCGACATTTCCGGCAGCTTGCCGTCGCTTGCGGGCGTCTTTGTCGGTCTCACCGACATTTTCGTCGCCAAGCCGCGCTTCGAGCCCAATCTGTCGGTCTCACCGACATTTTCGCCCCCAAGCCGCCGCTTCGAGCCCTTTTTGTCGGCCAGACCGACATTTCCGGCCGCTTGCGTCGCTTGCACCCATTCTTGTCGGCCTCACCGACATTTCCCGCCTCAAGCGCCGGCTTCGAGCCCCATTTGTCGGCCAGACCGACATTTCCGGGCTCTTGCCACAGCTTGTTTCGGCAAGCCCGCGACAACGCGTCGCGCCACTCCGCCAGGACGCTCTTGCCGATCGGGCGCACCCAACCAGGTACCACAGCAGGCGCGCCCCGTTCGTCGCCGCAGCCCGGTTCGACCATTCGAGCGCTCTCGATCGTTTCCGGTTACGGCTCCGTTACCAAGTCCCTGCCGCTCACGCTGGGTTGAGCTGGCGTGCCGCCGCCAAAGCGCATCCGGTGCGGCCGGGGCTCGAACCGGACCGGCAAGCCATGCTGGAGCTTTCGCAAGTAGTGGTCGACCGCGTCGTCGAACACCTGGCGACGCTTTCCGGACAGCGAGCCTCCGACACCGAGCGCGGGCTCGAGATCGCACGCAGCGTCGTCGAGCCCATGCCCGAGCACGGCGAGCCGCTCGAGCCTCTGCTCGATGTGTTGCTTTCGAGGCTGCTTCAGAAGGGCTACAACAGCGCGAGCCCGGGCGCACTCTCCTACCGGCTGCCCGAGGACTTCCTGAAGGGCACGCTGCACGCGTCCGACGAGGCCCACCACGCGCGGAGGTGGTATGACGTCTGCATGCGTTTGCGGTCGATGTACAGGTGCGTTCGCCGTCTCGCGAGCACGCTGGGCGCTCAGCTGTGTGTCCTGTCGTTCGCTTCCGCTGCGCTCCCGCGGGACCACGCGGCCGCGCCGAAGCCCGGGTCATCGGGCGCGACGTTCTACGTGCGCTCGTCACACGCGACGATCTGGGTGCGGGGCTCGCGCGAGGCGAAAGCCGAGGCCGTCCGCGCGGCCGCCGCTCGCTTGAAACGAATGCTCGCCGGCGCGCCGCGGATTGCCGGGAACCTGCGCCGCGACGGCGACGAAGTGCACGTGTTCGGTTCCAGGGAGAACATCACCAACCTGCCGGAGCTCCGACAACGGCGCGGCGAGTATGCCGGCGGCCAGGACTGGGACACGCGCTACCGGGGCGGCGAAGCGCTCGGACGTTTCGCGGAATGCGGGGAGCACAATCTCCTTGCTGAAGCGGGCGATCCGTACCCCGCCGGCTACGACGTTTGCACGCACGAGATCGCTCATCTCGTGCACAATGTCGGACTCGACGGAAAGCTCCGCGGCCGCGTTGCCGCACGCTACCGCGCGGCGATTGCGGCGGGCCTGTGGCGCGGATTGTACGCGGCGAAGAACGAGAACGAGTTCTTCGCCGAGCTGTCGATGCGGTACTTCGACCTGTCGCCTGACCGCCGCACGCGAGACCCCAAGCTGCACATGAGCAACGCGGCATTCCGCGCCTACGACCCCAGGAGTTTCGCGCTCATCGACGAAATCTACCGCGGCAAGCTCGTTCCCGCGCGCGTGCGACGGAAGCAGCTGGCGCTCCTCCCGCGCTCCGCCGCAATCGCCGCGCGCTCCCACCCCGGGCCAACGCCCACGACCGTTATTGTGGAAAACAGGACGTTGGGGGCGATTCGCCTGGCCGCGGTCGACCGCCAGGGCAACCTCCAGCCCAACCCGCATGGGATGGCTGCCGGCACGATCGACGCCTTCGGCGGTCGCGCCGGCGACGTGCTCACCGTGATCGACGAGCACTCTCGCGCACGCATCGCAACCGTCGTGCTCCGCGAAGCTCCCGGGCTCCTGCGCGTCACCGATCGGATGGTGAAAAGGGCGGAGCCCGACCCCGCGCTCCAGGTCTCCGTGCCCTTCCAGGAGTAGCCGACAGGGCGACTCACCCGTCGAGCTTCCACGCCCGCGCCAGCTCGCTGATGCCCGAATTCTCCGGCACCTGTTCGATGAACGAACGCCTGAGCGCGTCGTCCTCGATCGCGGCGGCGCGCGCCGACAGACGTTCGAAAGCGGAGCGCAACACTTCCTCCGCCTGGTCGTGTTCGCCGACCGCGTCGAGCGCGCGGGCGCGACAGAGCCTGAGGGCGAGCTCGCCGTCGGCGCTGCCGCCCAGCTCGTCGAGTAGCGTCATGCCGAGCGCCGTGGTCGCAACGGCCTGCTCCGCATCGCCGGATAGGAGCTCGGCCTCGGCGCGACGCGCCAGGGCGTGGACGCGCACGGGCGGGAAGGGTTCGAGCAGCTCCGCGGCACGACTCGCGGCGGCATGCGCTTCCGTCACCTGGCCCTGCGCGAGCCGTAGTCCCGCCAGATGGCTGAGCGCGCCTCCCTCCATGCGGTGGTCGCCCTGCGCTTCGAGCATGGCGACCGCATCCCGAAGCAGCTCCGACGCGGCGTCGAGCTCGCCCAGCTGCG
Source organism: uncultured delta proteobacterium (assembly GCA_963826085.1). Lineage (GTDB taxonomy): Bacteria > Myxococcota_A > Polyangia > Polyangiales > Polyangiaceae > CAWDXG01. Next base: position 1,655,761 of record CAWGVN010000004.1, read on the forward strand.
TCAGCACGTAGCCGAGATTCGTTTTCGCGGCAGCGACCACGTTCGGCAGCCCGAGCTCCTGGGCGAGATCACGAGCCGCGCGCAGATGCTCCCGCGCATCCGCAAAGGCGCCAAGCTCGTAGCTGCCGTGCCCGGCGTTGTGAAGCTGGATAGCCGCATTCCGCCGGTCGCCCATGCGCGCGAACGTCTCGCTGGCGAGCTTCGACCAGGTCGCGTAGTGCTCGGTCTCTCCGCGATACAGCGCTCGGGACGCCTGGCTCGTAAGCCAGCGCGCGCGCGTCGCGGGCTCCGAGCACTCCGGCCTGTCCGCGATCTTCTCGAGCTCGGAGAAGAGCCGTTCCGCCGCTTCGAAGCGTCCCGCGTGCGTCAGGACGACCGCGACGCGAGAGCCCGCTTCCATCAGCGAAGGCGTCGGCTTGTCCCAGCACGGAAACGACAGCAGCAACGCGGCGAGGTCCTCGACCCTCTCCAGATCGCCCGTCTGCTGGCACGCGCTGACGACGATGAACACAGAACGGAACCAGTCCGGGGTCAGCACGTCGAGCGCTCCCAGCGCGCGCTCACCCGCGGATGCGGCCTCCCGGTACTCGCCACGCCACATGTGCGCCTCGGCTTCGAGCCTGAGCAGCTCCGCCAGCTCGGCCGCCGTGCCCGGCCCCGTGACGACCGGGCTCTGCGCCCTCGAAACGGCTTCGAGCGCTGTCTCGAAATCATTGCCGTCGATCGCGTCAGCGGCGGCCAGGCGGTACCACTCCAGCGCGCGCACCGCGTCGCCGCCCTTTTCGAAGTGGCCAGCCAGAGCCAGCTTGTCGGGCTCGCCGGCGTCGGCGAGCCATGCACCCGCGGCGAGATGGCCCCGCGCGCGGTCTTCGGGAGGCAACATCGCGTAGGCGGCATCAGCCACCAGCGCATGGCGGAAGACGTACTCCACCTCGCCGGGGAAGCGGCTTCTGTAGCGGGGCGTCACGACCTCGCGTTCGACAAGGAGCTCCAGCCACTCCTGGATGTCGACCGCGTCCAGGCTCCTGCCGACCAGCGAGCTGACCGCGCCCACCCAGAACGCCTTGCCGAACACGCTGGCGGCGCGGAGGGTACGGCGGGCCGCGTCGGGCAGCGCCTCGAGACGCATCTGCACCGTTGCGAGCACGCTGTCGGGCAGCTGGTCGCTGTTGCCCTCGCCGACGGCGCGGACCAGCTCCTCGAGGAAGAACGCGTTGCCGTCGGCGCGCTTGACGAGGTTCTTCAGCATCGCCTCGTCCGCCACGTCGCCCAGCGCTTCGCGGATCAGCTTCTCCGCAGCCCGGCGGGTCAGCCCGCCCAACGCTATTTCCTGCGGCTCGCGCTGCGACCACAGCCCCGGGAAGCGCTCGTGCACCTCCGGGCGCGCCAGCGCCAGCACCATGAACGGCTCCTCGTCCGCGGCGCGGAGAGCCGCATCCACCAGCTTGACCGACGGCAGATCGCCCCAGTGCAGATCCTCGAGCACGAGCAGCACGGGCTCCGCCTGGCACTCGGCCGTGACGAGCTCTTCCCAGGCGCGGCGCATCTGGTCGCCCATCAGGATCGGATCGCGGCGCGCCGCCATCAGCTCCGCGTTGGTGTCGTCCGAGGGCACGCGCGCGATCTCTCCCAGGAAGCGAACGACGCGATCCACCGACGGGGTCGGCACGTGACGCGCCACGCGAGCGAGCAGGCGCTCCCGCGACGCAGCGGGCGGCTCGCCGTCGAGCAGCCCGGCTACGTGCCGGATCACGCGACCCAGCAGGCCGAAGGGCGATCCGGCGCTCGACGGGTCGGCGCGCGCGAGCCAGGTCTGGTACCGGACCTCGCGCTGGCGCAATCGCTGCTGGAGCTCGTAGCGCACGCGCGACTTGCCGACGCCAGCGGCTCCCGTGACGAGCGCGACGCGCGCCATGGGCTCTTCCAGACACTCGTCGACAAGGCCCATCAGGAAGCCGAGCTCGCGTTCGCGGCCCACGGTAGGTGTCGGCTTGCCCAGCAGCTGCCGTTGCTCCTCCGTGTCCGCTCGCTCGCGCTCCAGCTTCAGGGTGCCGCGCTCGCCGGTGGTGACGGAGAAGCGAGCGTCGATCAACCCCGCCGTGACCGAATCGACGGAGACTTCTCCGCGGCCGAGGCGGTCGACCAGCGCCGCGGCGCCTTCGATGACGTCGCCGAGGGGCACCCGGGGGCCGATGATCGCGCGCCCGGTGGCGAGCCCGATGCGCGCTTCGGGCACGATCTCGCGCATCGCGAGCGCGCAGCGCGCTGCGCGGCAAGCCAGGTCGGTGGCGGAGCCGCCGCCGCCGAGCGTCACGACGAGCGAACCGTCGCGAAGTGGCTCGAGTCGTCCGCTGACAGAGGCGACCGCAGACTGGAGCGAACGCGCAACGCGGTTGTCCCCCTCGTCGCCCTGCAGCGGTCGGTCGAGGATCGTCACGTCCGAGCTCGTGAGCGCGAGCGACGAGCCCGCCGCGACATCGCCGGAGACGGCGGTCAACGCGTCGCACGCAAGAAGCACGCACACCACCCGTTGCTCCGCGCCCGTGATGATCCCCGACGGGCGCCGGGGCGCCTCGTTCAACGCTTCTTCCAGATCCAAGCGCGTGAGCGAGGCGGCTAGCTCGGTCAAATCGGAGGGCCGCTGGTCGGGCTCCTTCGCGAGCATGCACGCCAGGAGCTCGTCGAGCTCGGCTGGCAGCTCCGGACGGAATTCCGACAGCCGTGGCGTGTCGTCCAGGATGAGCTTCGCCAGCACGGCCAGCGGCGCCTTGGCGGAGAACGCCGCGTGACCGGTCAGGCACTGGAACAACACACAGCCCAGCGAGAACACGTCGGCACGGCCGTCGATGTGGCGATCGCCGCGCGCCTGCTCCGGCGCCATGTAGCCGGGAGTGCCGAGCACCGCTCCGGTCAGCGTCACCATCGTGGTCGCCGGACCGGAGAGCCGGGCCACCCCGAAGTCGAGGATCTTGGCGCGATCGGGCCGACCATCGACCAGCAGGATGTTGCTCGGCTTTACGTCGCGATGGACCACGCCGCGGCCGTGGGCCATCCCCAGCGCGTCGCCTACCCGGGCCGCCATCACCAGCGATTCCGCCGGTTCAAGCGGCTCGCGGCGCAATCGCGCCGCCAGCGTCTCGCCCTCCAGCCACTCCATCGCCAGATAGGGAACGCTCCCGGCCGTCACGCCGTGGTCGACGTAGCGCACGATGGCCGGATGCCTGAGCTCCGCCAGGAGCTGGGCCTCCCGCGAGAAGCGCTCGCCCGGCGCCGAACCCTGCAGGATCTTGAGCGCCACGCGGGAACCGCTGACGGTATCGCGCGCACGGTAGACCGCCCCCATGCCACCCCGGGCGGCTAGCGCTTCTACTTCGAAGCGGTCGGCGACAACGTCACCGGATTGCACCAATCGTCCAGTATATGCGACCCGGAGGCGGAGCGGGGGCTCATCCGGGCCGTCCACAATACCGCCGGAATCCGCCGGAATCGCCGCGGACCTCGCCTGCTTGTTCGCAGGCAGTCCGGAACCCGGTCTCTGGAGAACGCGGCCGCGCGTTTGGTCAGAAGCAATGATACGACGCGCCCGGCGGGGCGTCGGTGAGCTTGGTGAGATTGCTGGTCTTGCCGTCGACGGTCAGCGTGGCCTGGCCCTCCACGGCGCCGGTGCTCGTGAACGTGAGGGGGAAGAAGGCGGTGGCCTGCGAACCGTCGAGCTCGAAGAGGATCGTGGTCGAGTTGCCTCGCGCCACGTTGTCGACGCGCCGCTCCAGCACCTTGTCGAGTGGGCCAAGGAACAGCCGGAAGTCCTGGTACGTCCAGTCGTCCTGGGGACGGGTCACGACCATCACGCGCTGATCCGGAAGCTGCTCCGCGTACTCAACGACGATGTTGCCCGGAAGGTTGTGGAGCGGCATCCCGGCGATGGCGTCCTTCCCCACCACGGTGAGCTCCTCGCCCTGCTGGCCGATAGTGAACGATTTGCCGTTGAACGGCCCGGTGACAACGCCCATGCGCGTCTTGCCGTTCTCGATCGACACCTCGAGCGTGAACTGGGGGGTGTGGTCCGTCACGCTGAAGACGTAGAGGTTCGACGTTTGACCCGAACCAGCTATCCGCTGCCGATACAGCCCCCCCTGGCTCGAGACGAAGACCTGGAACGTCCCGAAGTCGACCTGGTCGACAACGTAGAGCGTACCGTTCGAGTCCTTGCCGATGCCGACGATTGTGTGAAGGGAAACGGGCTGCGCGTTCGCCGCAAGCGGATCACACGGATGGCGCGCCGAGCTGCTCGAGGTACTGGAACTGCCCCCACAACCGGCCAACAGAATCAAGGAAACCAGAAAAGCAAAGCCATGACGCACCATGTGACAAGCGTGCTCCCTGGAAGCGGGTTGTGCAATCGCGTGGTCGCCTGACCATTGTCATTTCACAGCGCCTGCGCGGGACCGATCGTCGAGTCGGCAGGTGGCATGACCGACAGAAGAGCAACTGCGCAGCGTTTCGACCGCGACTATCCGCTGCTCGCGGCGCTCCGCCACGACCGCCCGCAGATGATCCGCGACTTCGAGCGCGTGCTCGCGATGTCGCGCGAGTTCCGGCGCAGGGTCGTCGAGCCGGGCGCACTCGAAATCGATCGCCGCGTCATGCAGGACCCGCGCTGGGTAGCCGAGGACGTGCTGAGGCAAGCCGCCCGCCGCGGCTACTTCAGCATGATGGTGCCGCGCGCTTTCGGGGGCGCCGGGCTCGCGTTCGGCGCGATGATGCTCGCCATCGAGGAGATCGCAGCGGGCTGCCTGGGTATTGCCAACCTGATCGCGGTGCACGGCCTGGCCGTCTCCATGGTGGCGTCGACCGGCGACCTGCCCGCGGTCGAGCGCGTCAGCCGCCTGCTCGTGGAGGGCGAGTGCGAAGGCAAGCCGCGCCTCTTGTCGACCGGCATCACGGAGCCTTCGGCGGGAACCGACACGGAGGATGCCGACCTCCTGGCCAGCGCCCATCTCGACTGCGAGGCGCGGCCCGTCCGCGGCGGATACCGCCTGCGCGGCCGCAAGGTGTTCATCAGCAACGGCAGCCTCGCGCACACGCACGTGGTGCTCATGCCGACTGATCGCGGAGATCCGGTGCACACGACGTTCACGTTCCTGGTCGAGGGCACGACGCCGGGCTTCAGCATCGGACGGGTGGAACGCAAGATGGGTCAGAAGGCCTGCCCCGCAGCCGAGCTGGTCTTCGATGATTGCTTCGTGCCCGAGTCGGCGCGGATCAACAGCCGACCAATGCCGGGCAAGCGGATCGAGCTGGTGCTTGGCGCGACCCGCGGCGGCGTAGCGGCGTTCGGCGCCGGCGTAGCGCGCGGCGCCTACGAGAGGGCGCTGGCGTTCGCGCGGTCGCACCGGATCCGCGGCCGCTGGCTCATCGACGAGCAGTGGGTGCAGATGCGCCTGGCGGACATGCTGCGGAACGTGATGACCGCGCGGTCGGCCTACGTCGAGGCGATGCTGTCGAACGAGCTGTTCGGACTATCGTCGCTCGTCGCGGGCAGTCGCGTGCAGGAGCTGTTGATGCGGCACGTTCCGCAACCGGTGCTCGACAGCCGCGCCACGCAGCGCTTGATCGGTTCCGGGCGCACCCGACAGCGCGTGCGCCGCGCCGTCGACGAGCTGGAGGCCTGGAAGGTCGACGCGTCGTCGGCGGTCGGCGCCGCCGCGAAAGTCTCCGCCACCGAGCTCGGCATGGAGAACTGCCACCTGGCCCTGGACATCCTGGGAGCCGCCGGTCTTCGCCACGACCAGGGCGTGGAGAAGCTCTACCGCGACGCCAAGCTGCTCACCATCTACGAGGGAACCAACCAGCTGAACCGCATCGAGCTGTACAAGAAGGGCATCGCCCCGAACGGACGGCACCCGGAGGGGCGCTTCAGCGCGAAACCGTCATGAACGACGACGAGCGAGCCTTGCTCGAGACCGCGGTGCACCGCTTCGCCGAGCGCCACGTGGTCCCGCACCTGGACGAGCTGAATCACTATCCCGACCGCCCGCTGCCCAGAGGCCTGGTCGATGGGCTCGAAGAGCTTGGCCTGCTCGGCGTCGACTCCGGGCCAGCCGTCGAGCTGCTCGTGACCGCGCTCCGCACCCTGTCCGGGACGGCCGCTGCACCGGCCACACTGGTGTTTGCGCACGCGCTCGCGCGACACCTGCTCGCCGAAACCGGGCGGCAGGCGGCGGGTCTGTGCGCCTACCCGATCTACGCGGAGCCCGGCGACACGGGGCTTCGCTACCGGGAGGACCGCGACGCGCTCGTGGTGGACGGGACCTGCCAGCTGGTCGCCGGCGCACCGCTGGCGCGTACGTTCGTGCTGCCGGCGACTGGCGAGGGCGGCACCATGCTCCTGTGCGTGGACCGCGAGACGCGCGGGATGCAGATCGGACCGCCTCTCCTGACGCTCGGCATGCGCGGTTGCCCGACCGCGGACGTGACGCTCCCGCGGATCCGGGTAGAGCTCGATCGAGTCGCGAAAGAGGCGGATGCCTTGCTGCTCGGCGCACACGCGCACTTCCGCGCGCCGGCAGCGGCGATCGCAGCCGGTACGTTGTCGCGATCGCGGCGCACGGCGACGGAGTACGCCTCCGGGCGCTACCAGGGCGGACGCAACATCATCGACTACCAGGAGGTGCGCCGCCTGCTCGCGGGGATGCTGTCGGACGAGGAGCTGTGCCTGAGCGCCGTCGAGCGCCTGCTCGGCGACACGCCTGAACCCGCCGCGACGGAGATCTTCCTGCGCGCCAAGGAGCGCGCCGCGCGCGCCACGTGCGACGGCGTCCAGCTGCTGGGCGGCTACGGCTACATGGAGGAGTACGGCCAGGAGCGCTGCATGCGCGACGCCAAGCAGGCCCAATGCCTGCTCGGTCGCGTGGAGGTACTGCGACAGGACGCGATGGAGCGCTGGGTCGCGGCCGGCGCGGGAGCGTGAGGCCCGGAACTGTACCCTTCGCCAACAGGCCGGAGACGGCCATTTCCGGAAAACCCCGGTTTGCGGACACGGAAAGTGTCCCCGAAGATGACATCGGTCATCGCCCGACCCCAACCCTGGCGCTAGCCTCTGGGTGCCGCAAGATGCCCGACAAGGCGGCTCTCCCCCCTCTCGACACCCCGGCTCTGAACAAGCTGTTTGCCCAGCGCCGGGAGCTGCTCACCACCTGGCACCGGCTCTACGAGTCGAGCGTCGAGGCCGAGCCCCGCATCGACGCCGGGGAGTTCGAGAGCGTGTTCGGTCGCGAGCTCGACGGCCTGCGCGACCCGCGCGTGTCCGGACAGCCCGACGCCATCCAGGCTGCGCTCCGGGCCACGGCGGTCTGCTTTGCACGGCGCGGGATCCCGCTGTCGCATCTGCTCTCGGCAGCGGCTGCGGCCGAGGCGGCCGTGCGCGAGACGCGCGGCGACCTGCGCAGCTCGGAGCAGAACACCCTGGTCTCGCTCGAGACAGCGCGGGCGCGCGCCTACTCGCGCGCCTATCTCGACTCGGATCGGCGCGAGCTGCCGAGCTGCGACCGTTCGCTCGTGCCTCTCCGGGCTCCGCGCAGCGCGAGACCGGAACCGTTGGGGCTCGTGGGCCGGAGCCCTGCCATCCGCCAGATTCACGAGAGCATCGGGATGGCTGCCAATGGACCCAACAACATCCTGATCGCGGGCGAGAGCGGCACGGGCAAGGAGCTGGTGGCGCGCGCCATCCACGAAGCCTCGGGGCGGAAACAGTTCGTGGCAGCCGATGCCAGCTCGCTGTCCGCCGGGCTGTCGTACGAGAAGCTCCACGGCCGCGCGCAAGCGCCGGGTCTGCTCGCCGCGGCGGACGGCGGGACGCTGTTCCTCGACGAGATCACGGATCTGCACGCCGAGGTGCAGGCCGCGCTCTTGAGGCTGCTCGAGGTCCGGAGCGTGAAGCCGGTGGGCGCTCCGCACGAGACGCCGGTCGACGTGCGCGTCATCGCGTCGACGAGCCGGGATCCGGAAGCGGAGATGCAGAACGGGCGCCTGCGCCGGGAGCTCTACTACCGCCTCTCCGCGTTCACGCTCAGGCTCCCGCCGCTGCGCGATCGCCGCGAGGACATCCCGGAGCTGGTCGAACACTTCCTCGGCACTTTCTGCCACCGGCGCTGCGGCTGCATCTGGGGCGTCTCGGAGCCCGCGATGCGCGTCCTGACGGCCGCGAACTGGCCGGGAAACGTCCGCCAGCTCAGGAACGCCGTCGAGCACGCGGTAACCCGCGGCGACAGCGCGCTCATCCAGATCGAGGATCTGCCCGCAGAGCTGCAAGGCGGCGCGATCGTGCTGCACCCCAAGCTGCCGTCAAGCCGCGAGCGGACTCTGCCAAGCCTCGCCGAATCGGAGGCGGAGCTGATTCGCGAGACGCTGCGCCGCTACGACGGGAACAAGGTCCGCACCGCGCAGTCGCTGGGCATCTCGCGGAACAAGCTCTACGACCGCCTGCGCAAGCTCGGGTTGAGCTGAGCGTCGAAAGCCGTTCGCCCGTCGAGGCAGCCCTAGATCGTATCCCAGTCGAAGCGCTCGACCTGGAAGGCGTGGGCGGCGAGCGATTTGATGAGCTCGTCGTCGTTTTCCTCGATCATGGCGAAGTTCTGCTTCACCCGGCGCTTCACCTGGCCGCACAGAACACGCAGGATCTCGAGCTCCCGCGCGGAAGCCTCGGCTCCCTTCTCGGCGAGCGCCGTGTTCACGCGGCTCATCACGCACGCGAGCACGAACAGATCGATCATGATCTCGGCCAGGCGCCGCGACGCGAACTGCTTGCCGATGATGTTCTTGCCGTGCTTGCGCAGGATACGATCCGCGGCGGACGCGAGATCCCGCGTCGCTTCCTCGAACAACGCGGCCTGATCGGCGAGCGCCGGGTCGAGCAGCGTGAAGTGGGCTTTCTCGCCGCCGATGCCGGTCATGAGCGACGCCTGTTTCATCGCGTACTCACGCATCACGCCGAAGCCCTTGATCGGCTCGCTGAAGACGCTGCGCGTGCTGTCGGCCAGCGCCTTGAGCTGCGTGGCCACGTCGCTCATGCCCGTGAGCGCGATGAACAGCCGCAGGATGTCGTTTGTGCCCTCGAAGATGCGGTTGATTCGGCAGTCGCGCAGGATGCGCTCGTACGGGTACTCGCACATGTAGCCGTTGCCGCCCGCGATCTGCAGCGCCTCGTCCGCAGTGCGCCACAACGCCTCGCTGGCGAACACCTTGCTGATGGCGGCCTCCACCGCATAGTCCTCGTAGCCGCGGTCGATGAGCGCGGCGACCATGCTCACCGCGGCCTCGGCGGCGTAGCAGTCGACGATCATCTGACCGACCTTCTGCTTGATCAGGCCGAAGCTCGAGATGGGCTCACCGAACTGCTTGCGCTCGTTCGCCTGCTTGGTGGCCATCTCGATGAGCTTCTTCATCGCGCCGACGGAGCCGCCCCCGAGCCCCGTGCGCCCGCTGTTGAGGATGTGCATGGCCGTCTTGAAGCCCTTGCCCACCTCGCCCAGGATGTGATCGTCGGGCACCTGGACGTTGTCGAGGATGAGCGTGGTCGTGGAGCTGGCGCGCAGGCCCATCTTGTCCTCGTGCGGGCCTGAGCTCACGCCCTCCATGTCGCGGGTCACGAGGAATGCCGTCAGTCGCTGGCGGCCGCCCTCCTCGCCGGTCTTGGCGAAGACGGTGAAGAAGTCGGCAATGCCGCCGTTGGTGATCCACAGCTTGTTGCCGTTGATGACCCAGTGGTCGCCCTCCTTCACCGCGCGCGTCTTGATCGACGCGGCGTCGGAGCCCGCGCCAGGCTCGGTCAGGCAGAACGCCGCGATCATCTCGCCCGTCGCGAGCTTCGGGTAGTAGCGCTTGCGCTGTTCTTCGGTCCCGTACAGAAGCAGGCCGCGCATACCGATCGAGCTGTGCGCGCCGATCGTGACGGCCGTCGAGGCGTCGTATTTTGCGACCTCCTGCAGCGTGCGCGAGTAGGCCGCACTGCCGAAGCCGAGCCCGCCGTGCTCCTCGGGGATCACCAGTCCGAACAAGCCGAACTGCCGGAGCTCCTCGATGTACTCCGGCGGCAGCTCGCCGGCGCGGTCCCATTTGCGGAAATCTTCGGTGTGCGGCGAGAGCAGGGAGTGCAAGGGTCCGGTGAGCTCGTGGAGCGTCTCCGCTTCCTGCTTGTCCATCTTCGGGAACGGCAGGATGACCTGCTCTTCGATTTCCCCCATGCACAGCGAGCGGATGAAGCTGATGCTGGTATCGACCACGACTGCCTCCTTGCGGCGCGAACCCTTCCGGGCGCTTTCGCCCAGGTAGCACAGCGGCCTCCCGGCGCCATTTCCATTGACGACCATCATGTTTCGAGCCGTCCTCTGATGGTCTGCTGACAGAACGCTGATGCACGGGGACCTAGGCTCCCGGCATGAACACCCCGAAGAGCCCTCGCGTCCTCTTGACCAGTGTGATCCGTCCCTTCGGCGGCCCCGGCGAAGGCGACTCCGTGGGCGCGGAGCTGTTCCACGCACAGGTCACGCGCGCGCAGGGGCCGTTCAGCCTCAGGCAGGTGATCCGCGTCTGGGCCATCGACTATCTGGCCGAGAACATCCAGGCGCCGGCCGTCACGCTGCACTACCCGTCGAAGCGCGAGTTCATCCGCGAGCTCAAGAGCGGCAACTACACGCACGTGGGCATCAACTTCGTCGTGGCGACCTTCCACAAGGTGCGCGAGATGGTGCCGTTGATCCGCCGCCACGCGCCCGACGCGAAGATCATCCTCGGCGGCTACGGCACCGTGCTGCCCGACGACGTGCTCGCGAAGTGGGCCGACGCGATCTGCCGCGAGGAAGGCGTCGGATTCCTGCGCCGCCTGCTGGGCGAGCCGACCGACGCGCCGGTGCGCGCGCCGCACGCGCCGATCCCCTCGGTTCAGGTGCTCGGCTACCAGTTGCCCAGCGTGGTGGGGCACGTCACGGCGGGTCTCGGCTGCTCGAACGGCTGCGACTTCTGCTGCACTTCGCACTTCTTCAAGCAGAAGTACGTCCCGTATCTGGAGACGGGCCGCGAGATCTACGAGGCGCTGCTGGAGACGCGCTCACGCGCGCGCGCCGACGGGCAGGAGATGAACGGCTTCATCGTGATCGACGAGGATTTCTTCCTGCACCAGCGGCGGGCGCGGGAGTTCCTCGACTGCGTGCGAGAAGGTGGCGAGTCGTTCGGCATGATGGGCTTCGGCAGCGTGCGGGGGCTGTCGCAGTTTTCCGCGCGTGAGATCGCCGAGATGGGCTTCGACCTGATCTGGAACGCCTTCGAGGGCGTCGAGTCCGGCTACAGGAAGCAGCAGGGCAAGTCGCTGCCCGAGCTCTACCGCGAGCTGAAGAGCGTGGGAACGGCGACGCTCACGTCGATGATCATCGGCTTCCCGTATCAAGACGAGCAGACCGTGTGGCGCGAGTTCGACCAACTGATGGAGCTCGAACCCGGTCTCACGCAGTGCCTGATCTACTTCGCCTTCCCGGGCACGCCCTTCCACGCCCAGGTCATCGGCGAGGATCGCTACCTCGAGAAGTACCGCACGGCGCCCGACCTCCGGCGCTGGGACGGCTTCGCGATGCACTTCAAACACCCGCACTTCGACGACCCCGCCGCCGTCGAGAAGCTGCAGCGCGCCATCTACGAGGAGGACTTCCGGCGCCTCGGGCCGAGCCCGCTCCGACTCGCGCGGGTCTGGCTCACTGGCTACGAGAACCTGAAGGACGACGACAGCCCGCTGCTCCGCGCCCGCGCCGAGCGCTTGCGCCTGGACGCGCGCGGCATCCTGCCCGCCATCCGCGCCACGATCGCGTTCGCGCCAAGCCCCGAGGTGCGTGCGCGCGCCGAGGCGCTGCGCCGCGACATCATCCGGCTCACCGGCGAACAGACTCCACTGGAGCGCGCCATGGAAGCGGGCGCGCCGGCGATGTACCTGATGTCGCGGGCGGGACGCGCGCTGAACCTGATGCAGCAACCCGGGCTGCTCCGCACCGAGCACCGCACGAGCGCCGCGGGCGAGAGCCAGCACACGCGTCACACTATGCGGCTACAAGGCGGCGCATACGCCGGGATCGGGCGCAGCTTGTTCGAGGATCTGACCGACAACGGCCGCCGCCTGCTCGCCCGCGTGCTGCCCGATCCGCACGCAGGCGCGCCGGGCTTCGACAGCGTAACGACGCGTGGCAGCGAGCTGCCACGCTCGCTGCCGGTTCTCCCCGCGGATCCTCCCGCACCGGCGTGCGGCGCGGCCACCTGCGCGCCGCAGCCGGTGGCGGCTCAGCCGTAGGCGAGCCGCTCGAGCACGTCGGCGTCCGCGACCTGCACGGGGCGGGAGCGCGAGATCGCGCCCTCGGTGCGCAGGCGCGCCAGCGCGCGCGACAGCGTCTCGGCGCTCATGCCGAGCGTGCGCGCCAGCACGCGCTGCGGCACATCGAGCACCGCACCGCCACTGCCGTTCGTGGCGCGGGCGCGCAGCAGCAGGAAGCGCGCCACGCGCTCCACAGCGGTGCCGCCGAGCTGCGAACGTTCGGTGCCGCGCTGTCCGGCTTCGCCCAGAGCGAGCTCGAGCAACGCGCCGCCAGGCGTGTCCATCCGGCCCACCCAGGCCTTGACTGCGCGCGCGTCCAGCGCGCACGCCTTGACGTCGGTCAACGCCATCGCCCGGTACGGCGACGGCGCACCCGTCAAGAGCTCGAGCCCGATCATCTGGCCCGCCGTGCGCACGGCACACCAGAGCTCGGCACCGCTCTCGTCGGTCGCCCGGAGCAGAACCTGGCCGTCACGGATCAACCAGGCAGATGTGGGGGGTTCGTTCTGCTCTACGAGCAGGCTGCCCGGCCTCTTCTTCACCTCGTAGAACGGGCAGGAATCTGGCATCGAAGCGCGTCCGAGGATGCACTCCTGACATTGTGCAGCAGCGTCGTTCATGATGCTGTGCAATGTCCTCCTGCCGACCAGCCCCGGCAAGACGCTGCTGGGCCGTCGTTGACGTCCATCATTTGGAAGCCGACCCCCGCGTACCCCCGATTCTTGCCGAGTTTGCCGCAACACGGGCGGCCAATGGAATGACACATGTCATGCTCCTGAAGCACGGTGCCGGAGCCGGCGAGCTGTCTCCTCCGCCCTGAATGCGGGCGAGGGGAACCGCATCCAAGGCCGCGTGGGCCGTCGTGCGTTCGAGACTTCGCTGGCAGTAGCGTTCGCGCTGCATGCGCTGGGTCTCGCGCTGTTGCCGCGGGCGCAGCGGGACACGGCGCGCCATGCGTCCACGCCGCGGACGGAGGAGCTCGAGATCGAGCTCGCGTCCGGCGCGCCGGCAGCCCGCTCCGCCGGGCAGGCTCGCTCGTCGACGGCAACGCGAGCGACCGGTCCCCGCGTGGCGATGGTCCCCAGACCGGGAAGCACCACGGCCACCGAAGCGATCGCGCCGCCACCCGAGCCGGCGCCCACGCACGCGACCGGTGTGCCCGAAGCGCCGCCGGGCCCCGCGCCGCACGGTGCGGCGCCGCGTGGCGCCACTCCGGCCCAGCTCGGCATCGGGTTCGACAATCCGCTGCTCGGACGATCGCCCGGGTCCTTGAAGGCCGCGCCGCATCGCCGCCGCAACGTCGCGCCCGGCATCGCGCGTTCCCTCGCCCAGGCCCAGGCCGATCACGACGCTCACGTGGGCATCGGCCCGCAGGGTCCTGTGGTCGGCGCGCTGGAGGTCGCGACGCGCGCCGCGCCCGGCCCGATGAACGGCCACGCGCTGTTCTCCGTTGACGTCGACGCCTCGGGCAGGATGACGGATATCCGCGTGCTCGAGGTCAGCTCGGAGTTCGCGGCGTGGAAGGCGATCGCGAAGCGAACTGCCGCCGCGCTGGCGCGCCGCAAGCTCAAGCCGCCTTCGGGCGGACGCGCGGTGCGCATGACCGTGAAGGTGGTCGCACGCAACCAGATGCCCAGCGGCGCCGATCCCGGCTTCGCCGTGGACCTGGCGGGGATCCCGCTGAAGAAGGGCGCGGGCAAGAAGTCCGCGCGCCTGAGCATCCTGCCGCTGCCAAAGGCGCAGAAAGTCCACGTGACGACTCCCGAAGGCAGCTACGACCTGCCCTGGGTCACGACGCCCATCCCCGGCCTGGCGCTTGCAGCCGACCCCGCCGACATCGGCGCCACGCCGCGCCGCATGGTGCACGCTCACGTCGTATCGACGACGGTTCTCTGATTCTGCGCCGCGCTGGCTGAATACGGCGGCGAGCCGCCGCATCAATGGGTGACATCCGGACGCGATGCGCCGGGCTTCATAGGAGGGCTTCAATGCGGGCTTGGCTTTCAAGGCTGCCGGGGGTGGGGTGTGCGCTGGTGATGGCGCTGTTCGCGCTCGCGACGGCCTGCGCGCCGCGCGCTCGCTCGGCGGACGACGAATCACGGCACGTGGACGCGCTTGCCGCCGTGCCCGACGGCGCCGAGGTGGTGCTCAGGCTGGACTCGGCCGGCATCGGCGAGGAGGCGTTCCGGCAGACCCTGGCGGGGATGACCGGCGCGGATGTGCTCTTCTCGGACGCACAGGCGGAACGGCACAAGTGCGGCTTCGCCGTGGGGCGGAACCTGACCGAGCTGGTGATGGTGCGGCTGGATGCGGACAGCGGCTGGCTGCTCGCGGCCCACAGCCGCCGGTCGGCGCGCGAGAACCTCGACTGCATGGAGAAGGCGCTGCGCGGCGCGCACCGGAGCACCGTCCGTGCTCGCCTCGCCGTGCAACTCGATGGCGCTCGCGTCGCGGCGTCGAGCGGCGATCTGCTGCTCATCGGTCCGGACCCGCTGGTGAGCTCCGCCGCCGAGCGACTCGAGAACGACGCCGCGGCTCCGCCGCGCATCGCCGCAGCCCTGGGTCATCCCGACGCGCCACTCCTCGGGCTGTGGATCGATTCGCCGATGTCGGACGTGCGCTCGATGGAGCTCGAGCTCTACGCGCACGGCTCTTCAGTGGCGACGCGCAACAGCGTCGACGTGGGCACGCCCAGCCTGGCGCGGCAGCTCGCCGACAAGGCCGACGCGCCGGCTCCCGATCCGATAGGTCCCGTCGACCGCGCGCTGCGCGTGTACTTCCCGACGGCGACCCGGCGCCTGAGCGCGCACGGCAGCCACGTGGTGTCGGAGGTTTTTGCGCAAGCCGGGGTCGGCGCGCAGCGTGCGTTCTTCGCCGAGGTCGGCTCGGCTCTCAGGCGCGCGGTTGGCCCGGGGCAGGGCTAGCTACCCTCCGCATCCGGGAGCACACTGTTTCCCCTGGCGGTAGCGCCGGGTTTCGAACCTGGTTCTCCGCCGCAGTCTGCGCTGGAGAGCACGCGAACTGCTGACCCGGCGCGCGTTCTGCTAGTTTCCGACGGAGTGCAGCGCCCGCTTCCCCTGACTCTGTCGACGACCGGGCGCGCGCGCGAGCCACGCGCCTTCGGGTATGCGCGCATCGCGATCGCCGCTTCGCTGTGGGGCACGTGGAGCCTGTTCTTCCGCCCGGCGGAGCGGATGCAGCGCATCGCACCGGCACTCGAGGCGTTCATCGTGTTCGCGGTCATCCTGATCGCGGTTGCGCCCGGGGCCTGGCGCGACCGACCGGCGGCGCGGCGCTCCACAAGCGCATGGCTCGCGATCGCCGTGCTCGGCGCCGGCGATGCGATCAATGCGCTGCTCTTCTTCAAGGCGATGCAGGTCACGAGCCTCGCCATCGCCGTCCTGTCGCACTATCTCGCGCCGGTGTTGATCGCGACCGGCGCTCCGTTCGTGCTCGGCGAGCGGCTGCGCGGCGGGACGCTGCTGGCGCTCGGGGTGGCGCTCGGGGGACTCGTGCTGTTGCTCGAGCCCTGGCACGCGGAGACGGGAGGCGCAGTCGCCGGCGCGATCCTGGGCGGCGGCAGCGCAGTGTTCTACGCCACGAACATCCTCATCACGAAGCGCATCCAGCACCTGTTCAGCCCGCGCGAGATCCTGGCCTGGCACATGCCGGTCGCGCTCGTCGTACTGGCGCTGTGCATGCCCGCGGGCGGATTTGCGATAGGGCTCGTGCCGCTGTTGCTCGTCGCAGCCGCTGCGCTGCTCATTGGCGCGCTCGCCGGCGTGCTGTTCCTGTCCGGGCTCTTTCGCGTCGACGCCAGCCGCGCCGCGGTGCTCACGCTGCTCGAGCCGACCGTCGCGGTGTTCATCGGCGCGCTGGTGTGGCACGAGCATCTGGGCCCTATCGGGCTGGTCGGCGCGGTGCTCGTGCTGGGCGGCGCGGCGGCTGTGATGAGGAAGTGACGCGGCTGACGCGAATAGCCGCGGCCCGCAGCGCGTTCTGTGGAAGCGTGCGGACTGGACGGTTATGGGCTCTCGGCGCGGCAATCGCGCTCGCAACGGCGTGCCACGGTACGCCGTCCAGAAGGACGAAGTCCGAGGGCGGCGCACCCGCCCGCACGCCGCCGGCCGCGAGCTCGGCGCCACCGCCCTCCAAACCCGCGCCTGAGGCGAGCGCGCACAAGACCGCGTCCGCTCCGCCGGACACGACCTACAAGCGCTTCAGCGCGAAGCTCGACAAGCTCTGTCCCCAACCGGACCCGGGACAGACGACCGGCAGCATGGTCGCCGCGGGCTACGCGAAGGGTCGCTGCCTGCACGACTTCGTGCAGAAGCAGGCCCGGAAGCTCCCGAAGGCGACGCAAGCTCGGTTTGCGACCGGCCCGGCCGATCCGATCGTCAAGGACACCTGGTCCCCGGCGTGGCTCCGCCTGGAGGAGTCGGTGTGCGCCATCGGGGACGCCGAACGGTACACGAGCGGGATCCGCAGGGCCGTCGGATCGATGCGGTACATCGACGAGGCGTTCTGCGAACAGGGACCCTATGCCCAGGCGGCCTTCCTGGTGGACAGTCTGCTTGGACACGACGCGGCAGGTTTCGCCGAGCACGTGCTCGCCGACGCGCCCGCCGGACGGAAGCGGCTGGCCGCCACGCGACGTGCACTGCCGGGTGTCGAGCGGCTGCAGAAGCTCGCTCCGGAGGACTCGCTGTTCAACGACGAGTGCTGGAGCTGCGTGCTCGCCGATGCGGACTGGCGGCGCACGGAGCTGCGCCTCCGCGCCATCCTCGATGAGTCGAAGACGCTAGGCAGCGCGGTGTGCAGAAGCTGGCCGGAGCTCGAGGAGCGGCTGGGAAGCCGCTGTGACGAGCTGGTACGCGAGCACTTCGCGTCCTACCTGCCCGAGGATCCGGACCCCTTCGGACAAGGCGTCACCGCCGGGGACTTCAAGGGCCTGCCCCCGCCGAAAGATCCGGCCTATCGCGCCGTGATCGATCCGATCATCGACGAGTGCCGCAAGAACGAGAGCCTGCACTACTCGGATCTCGGCTACGAGCGGAAGTACCTCGCGTGCCTTCGCCGGCACTTCGAGAAGCTCGCCGCCTCCACCGCTGGCTGGCAAGGCGTGAAAACAAAGTGGAGCCGCTTCGAGCGGACGCTGTGCCAGGTGGAGGACGACGCACAGCGGAGCGATCTCGTGAGCGGCGTGGGCGCTCGCCTGGAGCGCGAGATGACGTTCCACGTGCGCTCACTCGAGTGCCCCGCGCTGATCACCGCGCGTGGCATCTTCATCGTCCACGCCCTTGCCGGGAACGATGCGTCCGCGTTCGTGGCCCACGTCGATGCCCGGGCGGGCTGGCTTCCGGGAGTGAAGCGGGGCCTGGAGGAGCTCGGCACCACGGCGCGCGCCGCGCCATGCAAGAAGGAGTTCCCGCGGGTCCCGAAAGGTTGCCGCCCCAAGGCGCTGGCATCCGTGCACTGGACGACGGTGAACGCACATCTCGCCGCGCTCCAGCCGACCGCCGCCGCACTGGGCAAGGCCCTCTGTAGTGACTGGCCGGCGCTGCAAGCCAGGCTGCCGAGCTGCGCGACC
The DNA here is from genome assembly GCA_963826085.1 of uncultured delta proteobacterium. Taxonomy (GTDB): domain Bacteria; phylum Myxococcota_A; class Polyangia; order Polyangiales; family Polyangiaceae; genus CAWDXG01. The sequence continues at coordinate 1,673,700 of CAWGVN010000004.1, forward strand.
CGGCTTGGCGACTACTTCATGTCCTACCCGATGTTCGGCGGGCTGCTCGCCATCGACGAGGACCGGTACCTGTAACGTCCGTCCCTGTCGCGGCCGGATGCGCGACCGCAGCATTTTCTGCCCCGGGCGCAGCGGAAGCAGGCGGCGCTGCAGGGCTGGCTTCTGCACTCCCGCTACGCGAACCGCACCGAATAGATCGGCGGGAAGTTGTTGCCGATGGTCTGCCAGCTGTCGCCGCGGTTCTCGCTCACGTACAGGTTGCCTGTGGTGCTGCCGAAGGCGAGCGCGTCACCGTTGTTGTCGAGCGCGTGGCGGTACACGACATCGTAGGCGTTCCTCTGCGGCAGACCCTCGCGGAGCTGCTTCCAGCTCTCGCCGCCATCCTCTGTCCGCGCGACGAACAGGCCGCCGTCGATCGCCATGCGCTGGTTGTCGGAGCGGCCCGGAACCAGCCACGCAGTCCTGCCGTCCTTGTCGTCGGCCGCTACCGGGAAACCGAAGTGCACGCCCTGCTCGGGCTTGCTGACCCTGCTCCAGGTCTTCGCTCCGTCACTGCTGTAGAAGACGCCCGCGTGGTTCTGCTGCCACACGTGGTCGGGCTGCCCTTTGCACAGCTCGATGTAGTGGGCGTCGTGTCCCCACTCCGCCGCCGGGTCGGGCAGGTAGTCGTTGAGCATGCCCTTGTTCCTGCCGCGCCAGGTCTTTCCGCCGTCGGTTGTCTCGAGCACGCCCGCCGTAGAGACCGCCACCAGCACGCGGTCGGGATTGCGCGGATCGACCACCACCGAGTGGATGCCCGGCGCGAACTCGCCGCCTTCGGAGGCCGGCGTGCCGAACCAGTGCGTCGTGCCCGTACCCTCCCCCGCGAACAAGTCGCCGCCGCGCGATTCGTGGTTCCAGAGCGGCCGGTTCAGCTCGAACGACTCGCCGCCGTCGCTGCTGACGAACAGACCGCCCGGGATCGTGCCCACATACAGACGCCCCTTCTGCCCGAACGCCATGTACCAGAGCTTGAGCAGCGTCGCGTCCTTGACGGTGGACCCCTTCGAGTTCCCCGACTCGTCTGGCATGGCCGGTGCGATGTAGCGGGCGCCCTCGGGGTACTTGATCTGCGCCGCGTCCTCCCATGTCTTGCCCTCGTCGCGCGAGCGAGAGAGCTTGGCGCCCCAGTGCCCGTGGCCGAGCAGCGCCCATAGCGTGCCGGTATGGGGATCGCGAGTCACGAAGTTCGAGCCGGCGCCGGCATGGCCCGACAAAGATGGCTCCCAGCGGCTGCCCACCTTGTCAACGATGAACGTGCCCTTTCGCGTACCAACGAGGATTCTGGCCATGACTCAACCTCCGCTCAGCGCCTGCAGGATGAATACCCGGGAACCGGGCTCGAGCGGATCGGTGAGCCGCGCTCGATCGGCGATCATCTGGTCTTCGATGAACACGTTGACGTGCGTCCTGAGACGCCCGCGCTCGTCGCACACATAGAAGGAGAAGCCCGGAGCGAGCTTTTCCATCTCCGCTATCACCTCGGCGACGTTCTTCGCCTCGACGACGATGTCCTTCCCCTTCAGGTCGGGGAAGAACTCGAACAGGTGACGTGTGAGCGTGACGTGCGCCATCCCGGCCGGGACGATATCCACGACCGGGGCGGGGCGCTAGCGCGCTGTCTGGGGCCCCATTGTTGTCGGGATTTCCACCACCGCGCTCTCTACGGTGCGCTCTACAGCCCGAAAACCCGCTTCGGGTTGTCGTACAGGATGGCCTGGAGCGTGTCCGGCCGGAGCTCCATCTCGTCGAACTGCTTCAGATAGCGCTGCCAGCTCAAGCCGTTGGAGCCGAACAGCACCTTCTGCGCACCGGTCCGCGACTTCATGAAGCCGACGAGCGCGGGGCTGAAGTACTTCGGCAGCCACGCGCTGACGTTCAGGAACACGTTCGGCCATTTGGTGGTGACGGCGAGCATCTCGTCCACCCACGGCCAGCCGGTGTGCGTGCCTACCAGGGTCAGCTTCGGGAAGTCGCAGGCGATGCGATCGAGCACCATCGGGTGGCCGTGCTCGCTGGGCATGGCCTCGAGCACGTGACCGACCTGCATCTGCACCGGCACGCCCAGCTGCTCGCAACGCGCGTACAGCGGATACATCTTCTTGTGATCGAGCGGGATGTCGTAGCCGTAGATGTGAACGTACACGCCCTTGTAGCCACGCTCCTTGATGTCGGCGTCGAGCTTGTCGAGGCTCTCGCGGATGTGGAACGGGTCGTAGTCGGCCAGCCCGTAGATGCGACCCGGGTACTTCGTGGTCAGCTTGCTGATCTGCTCGGTCATGTCGAGCGCGAAGCGCTCCTGCCGCATGTACGACCAGGCCAGGAGGTCCGTGGCGAGCACCGTCTCGATACCGGCGTCGTCCATGGCCTTGATGAGCTGCGCGCCGTCGTCGTAGCCGTCGCCCCACGACTGCTCCACCGCGCACTTGAGCTCACCGGTCGAATTGGTGGCCTTCACCCAGCTCTGCTTCCACTCCTTCAAAAGCAGCGGAAAGAGACAGTCGATCGCTCTGTACTCGGGCATCGTTCCTCCAATCGGCTCGAGTGGATGCACTCGGCGCAAGCGTTTTTCCAGGGGGTCTCCGGATTATGCGAACTGGGCGCGGGGATCAAAAGGCCCCGCGCGGGCGGCATGATATCCGTCAAAGCCACGGGATATCCGCGCACCCATGTGCACTTTCACCGAAAGCAGCCGTCGAGCCCGCGTCCTTTTTCGCGCAACCGCCCCGCGCCGCGACCGAGAAGCACGGCATGGCAAACACGACGCGAATCGCTGGCGCTCTGATTTCCCTGCTGCTCCTCACCACCGCCGGATGCAGCGGAGGTGGCTCCGACGGCCCCGCGGCTGGACCGAAGTGGCTGGTCGGCGGCTGGTCGACCATTCACGACGAGTATCTCGGTGGCGATCCGCTCGTGCTGCATCGTGATGGCCGGGCGGAGGTCGAAGGGCTGGACGGCGCGCGATGGTCCAGCGACGGCAGCTCCGTGACCATCAACGGCACTCGGTTCGATATTCTGGTTTCGAAGGGCTGCCAGTATCTGACATTCAGCGACGATTTGTCGGACATGTACTCGAGCCCGTACTTCACCAAGAACGACCCGCCCGCTGGCTGCCCCACGAGTCCCACCCCGCTCACGAAGATCGAATCCAAGCTGGTCGGCAACTACGACGTGGATCGTCCGTACGACGCCGACACATACCTGCAGGGCGGATTCGAACTGCGCGCAGACCGCAAAGCCGTGATGTTGATCACCGCCGTGAGTGAGACCTCGTCCTACATTCCCGACACGACCAACTTCACGAGTGAAGGAGTGTGGCGCTACAACGCTGCCAAGAATGTTCTATCGGTAACCGTGCCGAGCTTCGACGAGTACGGCGAGCAAGGCATCGACTGGGATCTCTACCTGGACAACACCGGCACACCAACGCAGATCTGTATGGACGACTACGACTGCAGCGACGTGATTCCGGACTGAGTCACCAGCCTGCCGCTCGATTTTCGCCCATCGCGGCCCAGTCGCGCGGGGACAACCTGCTACTGCTTCTTGTACCGGTCCGTGCAGTAGATCGCCGGCATGTTGCAGGGGGAGTCGGTGAGCTCGAGATACGGCGGCGAGGTGCTCGTATCGAGCTTCCACTTGTAGGTGTAGGTCGTCGGCTGCGAGGGCTTCGAGTACGCAGTCCCGCAGTCCGCCGGCTTGTAGGCGACGGTGGTCAGTCCGGCACCCAGGTTCACCGTGAGCGTGTCACCGCTCACCGTGGCAGAGCCCGTGTCCCACTTCGCGTCCACCACGATCGTGCACGACAGAGTGGATTCCTTGTACGAGTGGTGAGTCGCGCTGCCGTCGGCGTTGAAGGTGAACGAGGCCCACTCGGTACTGCCGACGGTGGTCCATTGACCCACGAGCTGGGGAGGCACGGAGCCGGTGGGCACGGTGCCTCCCGGGTTGGGCTGGCCGCTGCCCGTCGCCGTAGAATCGACGCACGTGGTGAGCTCTGCGGTGCATTTCGTCTGGATACAGGCCACGTCGGGGCAATTGTTGTTCGAGACGCAGTTCGCCAAGCTGATGAGCTTGTTCTGTTCGGCCTGCGAGCCCTGGGCCAGGCAGTTGTCCGTACACGCCTGGTCGTTGTTGGGGCAATTGACGACGCATTCCAGCATGCCCATGCAGGTCGAAGGCCCAAACGTTGGCGCCGCGCCCGAGCCGCCGCTGCCTCCGGTTCCGGATCCGCCGGTGTTCGCCCCTCCGCCGGTGTTGGCGGCTCCGCTGCCGCCCGCGCCGCCGGTGTTGCCATTGCTCACATTGCTGGAGCAGGCCAGGACCGTTGCCGACAACAAGATCGTCGCCCACGCGGCGGCTCTTTTCATACCCGTAGGATACAGCGCTTCTCGAACGGCGCCTGCGGGGTTCGTACAACCTGCGCCGGCACATGACGTCCATCCCGTGATGCTCGGTTCCGAGCATGGCGGACTTTCGAGAAATACGATGAGGCGAGGGCGCAAGCCCCCTTCCGTCCTCTGGTGTACGTTCCCGCCATGGACGTGAACATCACCATGGCATCGTGGGTGGCGGGGCACGCGAAGCGCACGCCGGACAAGGCTGCGCTCGTCTTCCGGGGCGAGCGCATCAGCTACGCGGCGCTCGCCGCGCGCGTGAAGCAGGTCGCGGGCGGGCTGAGGGATGCGGGCGTGCGCAAGGGCGACCGCGTCGCTGCGCTGCTGCTCAATTGCCCGGAAGTCATCGAGCTGCTCCTGGCCTGCAACGAGCTCGGCGCGATCTTCCTGCCGATCAACTTCCGGCTGAGCGCGGAAGAAGTGACGTTCATCCTGAGCGACGCCACACCGGAAGTCTTCGCGTACCACCCGATGTTCGAGTCCATCGCCATCAAGGCGCGGTCCTCGGCGCGGGTGCACACCTGGATCCGCGTGGGCGACGCGGCGGGAGCGGACGAGCGGCCCTACAGCTCGCTCTTTGAAGGTCAGCCGAAGACGCTGCTGCCCGAGGAGCTGGGCATCGATGACCCCGCCATGATGATGTACACGTCCGGCACCACCGGGCGGCCGAAGGGCGCTCTGCTCAGCCACGGCAACCTGCTCTGGAACGACGTGCAGGTACTGCTCAGCGTCCCGGCGCAGGACGACGACCTGAACTACTGCGCGGCGCCGCTGTTCCACATCGGCGGGCTCAACGTGCTGACCGGACCGATGATCTACCGGGGCGGGACAACGCTCATCGACGAGAAGTTCGATCCGAAGGCGACGCTGGAGACGCTCGCCAGCGAGAAGGTGACCTGCTCGTTCATGGTGCCCGCGATGTGGGGCGCGCTGGCGGCCGTGCCCGACTTCGACAAGTACGACCTGAGCGCGCTGCGCTACGCCATCGTCGGCGGCGCGCCCTGTCCGCTCACCGTGCTCGAGTTCTACAAGAAGCGGGGCATCAGGTTCCAGGAAGGCTTCGGCCTGACCGAGACCTCGCCCATCGTGTGCCTTCTGGCCGCCGAGGACGGCATCCGCAAAAACGGCAGCGTCGGGCACCCCGCCGCGCACGTGCAGGTGCGCATCGTCGACGCCGCCGACAACGACGTCCCGGAGGGCGAGCCGGGCGAGCTGATCGTGCGCGCGCCCAACGTGATGCTCGGCTACTGGAACCGCCCGAAGGAAACGCGCGAGGCGCTGCGCGGCGGCTGGTTCCACACCGGCGACCTCGCGCGCCGCGACGAGGAGGGCTTCCTCTACATCGTCGATCGCAAGAAGGACATGGTCATCACCGGCGGCGAAAACGTGTATTCGGCCGAGGTGGAGCAGGTGCTATGCCGGCACCCGGCCGTCGCCGAGGTATCCGTGATCGGCGTGCCCGACGAGCGCTGGGGCGAGGCGGTGGTCGCAGTCGTCGCGCCAAAGTCGGGCGAGAAGAGCCCTACCCTCGACGAGCTGATCGCGTTCTGCGAAGACAAGCTGGCCCACTACAAGCAGCCGCGCCGTGTGGAGAACGTGAAAGCGCTGCCGCGCAACGCCACCGGCAAGGTGCTGAAGAACGAGCTGCGCGTGATGTTCGGCGGAGCCGAGAGCGCGGTGAAGCGCTAGGACGCGCCGAGCCGCGCCAGCAGCGCGTCCACGATCCAATGCACGTGCTCGCGCCGTTCGCGGCGCGGGCCGGCGGCGAGCGGATCGTCGCCACCCCAGGTATCCGGGAGCGCCGGCGCGTACAGATAGTAGTTGTTGACGATGCCGGCGAAGCTCACGAAGAACTGACGCGCCGCGAGCGGTCCCGATTCCGGCACCAGCCCTTCGAGGATCGCCTGCACGCGCTCGTGGAGCAGCCCCAGCCCGCGGGCAATCTGCGGCAGGTGCGTGGAGGCCGACGTGATCTCCATCTGCACCAACCGCACGTAGCGATGGTGGTCCTCGATGAAATCCAGGTACGCGTCGATGAAGCGGTGCAGGCGCTCGGACGCGTCGCCGCCGGTCTCCGCGGACTCCAGCACGCGAGCGTGCGCGGCGTAGTAGCGCTCCAGCACCCGCTCGAAGAGCTCGTCCTTGCTCTTGAAGTGGTAGAAGACCGACGCCTTCTTGACGCCCGCGGACTCGGCCACGTCGCGCATGCTCACGCCGGGGAAGCCACGCGACGAGAACAGCTCGTCGGCCGCATCCAGAATGCGCTCTGCCGGGTCGCCGTTCGCCATGCCGGGAATTCAAGCGCCGCATGACCGATCGGTCAATATTTTTCGAGGGCTAAGCCTGCGAAAGTCCACAATGTTCAAAATTCCCACCAGGATTTGGGTTGCAGGTCTCGACCGGACAGCGTATCGGTATTGACCGATCGGTCAATACAGGAAAGGGACGGGACCATGCAGCGTGTAGTCGGCGGCGAGGTGATCGCGGCAATGCTCGCCCGCGAAGGGGTCGAGAAGGTCTTCGGCATCGTGGACGGGACCTACATGGGCCTGTACGCGGCCTTCTCCAAGTACGGCATCGAGCTGATCTCGCCGCGGCACGAGACCAGCGCCGCGCACATGGCCGGCGCCTACGCGCGGCTGACGGGCAAGCTCGGCGTGTGCATCGCCAGCAACGGCCCCGGCGTCGCCAACATCCTGCCCGGCATCGCCGTCGAGAACGGCGAGGGCAACCGCGTGCTCGTCATCACCAGCTCGCGGCGGCAGGGCATCACCTATCCCGATCGCGGCGGCGCGTTCCAGTATTTCAACCAGATCGGCGTCACGCGCGCCATGACCAAGTGGAGTGGCGCCATTCCCGACTTCGCGCGCATCCCGGAGATGCTGCGCCGCGCCTTCCGCGTGTCGTACCAGGGTCGCCCGGGCGTCGTGCACATCGACGTGCCCGAAAACGTGATGAACGGCGCCTCCGAGATCGCCGACGACTACCTGCGCGAGCCTCACGAGTACCGGCGCACCGCGCCCATCGCGCCGCCGCCGGAGGCCGTCGCCAAGACTGTCGAGTTGCTCCGCACGGCGAAGCGCCCGCTCATCCACGCGGGTAGCGGAGTCGTGCATGCCCAGGCGTACGACGCGCTCGCCAAGCTGGCGGAGCTCCTGCAGGCGCCGGTGAGCCTGAGCTGGGGCGCGCGCGGAGCCATCCCCGAACAGAGCCCGCTGTCGCTGCCGATCAGCGCGATGGAAGCGCAGAAGGAAGCGCGCACCGCGGCGGACGTGGTGCTCGTGATCGGCTCGCGCCTGGGCGAAACGGACTGGTGGGGCAGAGCGCCGTACTGGGGACGCCCCGGCGAGCAGCGCTTCATCCAGGTGGACTGCGACGACGAGATCCTCGGCTTGAACCGCCCGACGGAGCTCTGCATTCTGGCCGACGCGGGCGCCTTCATGCATGCCCTGGCGAAGGAGCTCGGGCACAAGACCAGCAACCCGGAGATCCAGAAGTCGCGCGCCGATCAGCTGGCGAAGCTGGCGGGCATCAAGGAAACCACGCAGAAGGAGCTCGACGCCGCGCTCGACAACAAGGCAACTCCGATGGGTCCGGCGCACGTGCCGCACACCGCGCGCAAGCTGCTCGGCGACGACGACATCGTGGTGCTCGACGGCGGCAACACCGCGGTGTGGGGCCAGTTCTTCTTCGCCGTGAAGAAGCCCGGCACCGTGCTCGGCACGTTCAAGCTCGGCATGCTCGGCGCCGGTCCGGGCCAGGCACTCGGCGCGCAGATCGCGCATCCCGACCGCCGCGTCATGTGCATCCTCGGCGACGGCGCGATGGGCTTCCACGCGCAGGAGCTGGAGACGGCGGTGCGCCAGAATCTGCCCGTGGTGTTCGTGGTCCTGTGCGACAAGCAGTGGGGCATGGTCAAGCTCACGCAGCAGTTCGCGCTGGGTGGCGTTCGCGAGGCAATGGGCATCGAGGAGCAAGGCACGATCAACACCGACTTCTCCGAGATCCGCTTCGACGACCTGGCCCGCGCCATGGGCGCCCACGGCGAGCGCGTCGCCGATCCGGCCGAGCTCGAGGGCACGCTGCGCCGCGCGCTCCAGGCGGAAAAGCCCGCCGTCGTCCACGTCGACGTCGATCCGATGTTGCACCTGTGGGCGCCCGGGCTCCAGGCGTTCAAGGACATGCACCAGGAGCCGGCGGGATGACGCGCCGCCCGGCGGTGCTCGTCACCGGCGCTGTGGGCTACATCGGAGGGCTCACGGTCGCTGCGCTCTCGAGGCGCCGCGCCGAGCTCTCCGCGCTGGTCGCGCTCGACGTGAAGGACGCCGCCACGAAGCTCGACGGCGTCGACTACGTCACCATGAGCGTCACCGACGACAGCCTTCGCGAGGTCATCGAACGGCACGGCATCGACACCATCGTGCACCTCGCTTCGGTCGTGCGCCCCCCGAAGCACGGCGGCGACGACCTGGCCTACCAGGTCGACGTGCTCGGCACGAAGAACGTGCTCGAGGCCTGCGTGGAAAAGGGCGTGCGCCGCCTGATCGTCACCAGCAGCGGAGCCGCCTACGGCTATCACCCGGACAGCCCGCCCTGGCTGACCGAGGACGACCCGGTGCGCGGCAACCGGAGCTTCGGCTACTCGTGGAACAAGCAGCTGATCGAGCAGATGCTCGCCGACTACCGCGAGCAGCACCCCGAGCTCGCGCAGCTCGTGTTCCGCCCCGGCACAGTGCTCGGCGAGACGGTATCGAGCCCGGTCACCGATCTGTTCGAGAAACCCGTCGTGCTGGGCGTACGCGGCTCCGACTCGCCGTTCGTGTTCATCTGGGACGAGGACGTGGTGGAGTGCCTGCTCATCGGCGTGTTCGGCGAGCAGACCGGCATCTACAACCTGGCGGGCGACGGCGCGCTGACGCCCCGCGAGATCGCCCGGGAGCTCGGAAAGCCCTACCTGCCGCTGCCGGCGAGCGCGATCACGCTGGCGCTCTCGGCGCTGCAGCGGATCGGGAAAAGCTCGCGTGGCCCGGAGCAGATCGACTTTCTGCGCTACCGCCCGGTGCTGTCCAACCGGAGGCTCAAGGCCGATTTCGGCTACACGCCGAAGTACTCGTCGCGCGAGGCATTCCAGAGGTACGCGGCTCACAAGGGACACCGATGAGAAGCTTCCGCGACAAGGTCGTCGTCGTCACCGGCGGCGCGGGCGGCATCGGACGCGCGCTCTGCCGGCGCTTCCAGGGCGCCGGCGCACACGTGGCCGCGGTGGATCTCGACACCGATGCGCTCGCGGAGGTCGAACGCGAGGGCGTGTTCGCACTCCGCTGTGACGTCACCAGCGCCGACGACTGCGAGGCCGCCATCGCCGAGGTGCGCAAGCGCTGGGGCGGCGTCGATGTGCTGGTGAACAACGCCGGGCTCGTGCACCGGAGCAGCTTCCGTGACACCGACGTGGACGTGTTCCGCCGCGTGATGGAGGTGAACTACTTCGGCTCGATCAACGTCACCAAGGCCGCGCTGGAGTCGCTCATCTCCCGGCGTGGATTCATCATCGTGACCTCGAGCATCGCGGGGCTGGTACCGCTCTACGGCCGCAGCGGCTACTCCGCGAGCAAGCACGCTCTGCACGGACTGTTCGAGACCTTGCGCTCGGAGCTGGAGCCGGAAGTGGGCGTGCTCATGGTGTGTCCGTCGTTCACAGAGAGCGGCTTCGAACAGCGCGCCCTCGACGCTCACGGCGGCCCTGTCGCGCGCGGGCGCTCCAAGGTCGGCAATGAAGCCACGCCGGAGAGCGTCGCCGACGCCGTATTCGACGCAGCCGAGAAGAACCGCCGCCTGCTCGTGCTGTCCCCCGTCGGCAAGCTCGCCGTCTGGCTCTCGCGAATCTCGCCCGCGCTCTACCAGAAGAACATGGTCAGAAAGCTCGCCAGCGAGCTGGGCCAGCGCTAGCGCGTCGGCAGATCGGCGACCGGCGTGGACGCGTCGAGGTACTTCTTCAGCTTGCCGGTCAGGTAGTCCTTCGCCTTGCCGCGCCAGAGCATGCCCGGGTCCTTGCCCGAGAAGCGCACGCTCTTGTCGCCGACATCGACGCTGCCTTCGATGCTGACAACCAGGTACTTGCCGCGGATGTTCGCGCGGTCGTCGCCGTCCCAGGTCACGTTGATGCCGTGCTTGTTGGACAGGTAGTCGGCGAGCGCGTGGATGCGCGCCCGGGCGTCCTCGATGGGAAGGCTGTGCGGATAGTCGATCTCGAAGGCCATGGGGCGGCGACCCTACACGACGGCCATCCTCTCGCAACCCGGGCACGCCAGCCGTACGCGTATCTTGTTGGAATTCCGCGGCATAGTGGCCTCCGCAAAGCTGCCGCTTGACACCTCCGTGGCCAGGTGGTCTAGTGGCTGAGCCACTCACTCACCGGGTAACCCATGGCCGCTGTCGCACCGCTCGAACGCCGCTCGCTGGTCGATCTGCTCACGGAAAAGCTGCGCGAGGAGATCCTCAGCGGCCGCTACAAGAAGGGCGCCACGCTGCCGCCGGAGCGCGAGCTGGCCGAGTCGCTGCGCGTCAACCGCACTTCGCTCAAGCACGCGCTGATGCGCCTCGAGCAGCTCGGCCTGATCGCGATCCGCCACGGCATCGGATCGATCGTGCTCGACCCCGCGGAGACCGCCGGCGCCGAGCTCATCGCGCACCTGGTGTTCCGCGAACGGGGCATCGACGGCAAGATGCTCGGCGATCTGATCGAAGCGCGCACGCTGCTCGGCGGCTTTCTGGCGCGGCTCGCGGCCGAGCGCTGCCACCCGGAGGACCTCGACAGCATGGACGCGATCGTCGCGGAGCTCGCCGACGAGTCGCTGGCGCCGGCAGACGTGCAGCGCCTCGAGCTCGAGTTCTTCCGCGCGTCGCTGATGGCCACGAACAACAAGGTGTTCGCGCTGCTCGCGAACTCGATGTTCTCGGTCTACCGCTCGCGGGCCAGCATGTTCGAGGACGCCTTCGCCGATCGCGCCTTCGTGCACGAGTCGGTCAGGCGCATCCGCGACGCGATCGAAGACGGCGACAGCGCCGCCGCCGAGCGCGCCGCACTGGACTACCTCCGCGAGAACGGCCAGCGGCTGGTCGCCGCCGCCGTGAACCGCATGAGCGAAGAGCCGAAACGCAGCAAGCGAAAGAAGTAGAGGGAGGCTCCCATGAGCATCGGGCTACACGGATTCAGCGAGACGATGAGCGGTACCTGGACGCCGGTCGACGGCAGCGGGCGCCGCGTGCTTTCCTTCAGCGTCGACGCCGACGCCACCAGCGCCGTGGACTATCTGAAGGACGGCGCGATGCAGCTCGCCGGCACCATGCGCGCCGAGGGCCTCGCAGCCGTTGCGCCCACCGAAGGCCGCATCGAGGTGCAGCCGCTGCGCCGCCGCATCGCTTATTTCCTGGAATTCACGGGCGACGACGGCAAGCTGTATCGCTTCGCGGGCGAGAAGCACCTGTCCGTGTTCCGCCCGTTGAAGAGCGCGACCACGCTCCCCGGCGAGATCACCGATCGCCACGGCGCCCTCGTCGGCCGCGCGCTGGTGCGCTTCGACCTGCGGCGCGATCTGGTGAGCTTCCTCCGCACGTTCCGCCCCGCGCGCAGTGAACCCAACCAGCTCTCCCCGAAGACGACATGACCACGCAGAACGTCATTTCCATTTCGAAGAAGCCCGCCGAGGCGCCTCCCGCACACGTTGTCGGCGAGCGCGCCCGCGCCGCGTTCGGCGAGCGTGGCGTCGTCATCGCGCGCTCTCTGGCCGAAGCCGTGCTGCCTCCCGGCACGGCGCTGCCCGCAGCCGACGACCGCACGCTGGATCGCTGGGCCGGCGCCGTCGGCTACTTCGGCGTTCCCGAGTCGAGCTTCCCGCGCCTGCTCGATCTGCTCGAAGCCGCACCCCTGCCCCGCTACCGGAAGCGCTTCACCCAGCTCTCCCGCCAGGAGCGCGCCGATTTCATCTTCAGCTGGCACGACAAGGATCCGCTGCGCCGCGCGCTGTTCCTGGCACTGGTCTACCCGCTCAGGAATGCGCACTTCGACGACCGGGACCTGTACGCAAAGCTCGGCTGCGTGTGGGAAAACCCGCCCACCGCAGACGCCACGCCGCGCTGGATGCAGCAGGTGGCGTCCGCCGCCGATCTCGACGAGGAAGAGCTGGAGTGCGAGGTCGTCGTGGTCGGCACCGGCGCGGGCGGCGCGGTCGTCGCCAAGGAGCTCGCCGAGCGCGGCGTCGCCGTGCTCTTGCTCGAAGAAGGCGAGTACTTCCAGCGCAAGGACTTCGTCCGCCGCTCCATGCCGGCCACGCGCCGTCTGTACAAGCAGGGCGGGCTGACCGGCGTCGTCGGCAACTGCGTCATCCCGATCCCGCTCGGCCGGAGCGTGGGCGGCTCGACCACGATCAACACCGGCACCTGCCTGCGCGCGCCCGACTGGATCCTCGAGCGCTGGCAGAGCGAGCACGGCCTGACGGACTTCACGCCCGAGCACCTCGGGCAGTTCTACGACAAGGTCGAGTCGACGCTTGAAGTCGGACCGGCGAGCGAGAAGGCGAACGGCGCGCCCGCCAAGGTCGTCGCCGAGGGCTGCGACGCACTCGGCTGGAGTCATTTCCCCGTGCCGCGCAACGCGCCGGGCTGCGACGGACAGGGCGTCTGCCAGTGGGGCTGCCCGACCGAAGCCAAACGCAGCATGAACGTGTCCTACGTGCCGATGGCGCTCGAGCGTGGCGCGCAGCTCGTCACGGGACTCAAGGTCGATCGCATTCTGGTCCAGGGCGGTCGCGCCGTGGGCGTCAGCGGCCACGCGGTCGCGAACGGCAAGACGCTGCGCGTGCGCGCGCGCGGCGTGGTGCTCGCCTGCGGCTCGATGGCGACGCCGGCGCTCCTGCTCAAGAACAAGCTCGCCAACGGCAGCGGCCAGGTCGGCAAAAACCTCACCATCCACCCCGCCACCGGCGTCAGCGCGCTGTTCGACCGCGACATCCGCGGCTTCGCCGCCGTGCCGCAGGGCCACGGCGTCGACCAATTCCACAAGGACGGCATCCTGATCCTGGGCGCCGGCGCGCCGCTCGACATGGGCGCCAACATGTTCCCGTACGTCGGCGACCGCTACATGGATCTGATGCAGCGCTACGGCCGCGTCGCCTCCTACGGCGTCATGGTCGAGGACGGCCCGAACGGCCGCATCGTGCTCGGCCCCGGCGGCGTCCCCGTGCCGCTCTACCGCCTCGGCAAACACGAACGGCGACTGCTCGCGCGCGGCAGCGCCGCCGTGGCGCGCATCTTCCGCGCGGCCGGAGCGCGCCAGATCTTTACCGAGATCAAGGGCCACGAGGAGCTCTCGACGCTCGAGGACATCGAGCGGCTGGAGCGGAGCTGCCCGAGCCCGCTCGACATCATCATGATCGCCTTCCACCCGCTCGGCACCTGCCGCATGGGCGTCGATCCGGAAAAGAGCGTCGTCGACAGCTACCACGAGACCCACGACGTCCCGGGCCTCTACATCGTCGACGGCTCCGTCGTGCCGACGAGCATCGCCGTCAACACGCAACTCACGATCATGGCGCTTGCCACGCGCGCCGCGTCGCTAATCGCCCCGCGGTTCAACTAGACGTGGTGGGCCCGCGCGCGGGACGCGCGCCTGGGACCACACGCCGCGCGAGAGCGCGGCGTGACGTGATGCGACGCGCAACGCGGAGGGCATCCCCGAATCCGCGATTGTGTTTGGGGGTCCTGGCAGCCGCTGCACTTCGTGGATACGCCACGCTCGCGCTGCACTTGTAGCGCCCTGCTTCGTCAGCCGGCCCACACTGCTGAGCGCCGGCAGCTGCTCAAAAGACCCAACGCCGCGACCCGCGGCGTGTCCATACGACGTGACCTGGAAAGCGAGGGCTGGGGTCGCCGGGGCGTTTGTCGTCGCGGCGTGCGCCGGGCCGGCCGCTACTCGTGCGCCCGGCTCTGCGCCGACGGCGACGGGTGCGGTCGGCGACGCGCCGAGCAGAGTTCCGGAAGCGCCAGGCGCAGCTCCGGAAGCGCTTGCCATTCCGGAAGGCGCAGAGGCTCCGGCACCCGCCGCGTCGAGCCGCATCCAGTGCCCGGAAGGTCGCGGCGACTGCGACGAGAATCCCGCGAACGGCTGCGAGACGGATCTGGAAAACGATCCGGATAACTGCCGCTTCTGCGGAAACAGCTGCGCGACGCACGATGGCGCATCGGTCGGCTGCTTCCAGAACATGTGCCACATCCTGTCGTGTCCGAAGGGAAGGTGCGATCTGGACGGACGCGCCAACACCGGCTGCGAGGGATACCTGGTCCAGAACCATTGCGTCTCTGCACCGCCCGGATCCGACGCACCGCACTACGACTTCTGACGCCGAGCGCTTCGCGCAGGCGCGCCAGACCCGCGACCGGCTCGTCCAGGATCGCGGCGCGGCGCGTGTCCGATGGGTGTGGAGGCCGCCTTTCGAGGTGTTGCGGCAGCACTCGCCGCGGCGCTGCTATCCTGCGCTCCGCGCCAGCGCGCTCGGGAAGCCTCCGCGCCGGCGAGGCCGAACGCGATAACGCCCGCTTCCCGCTGCGGGCCGGAGCCCAGGGCGCTGCCTTCGCCACACGCGCCGGGGGGCCACTGCGCGCCCGGCGGCCAGCATCCGGACGTCGCTGTCGCCGAGCTCACGAGCACGTGGCCGTCGTTCCCCGCCAACCCGGTCGTACGCGGTGGCTACTTCTACTGGCTGGATGCGCCGCCGCACGAGACGGCAACGCTGGCGCGCGTGTCCGTCGATGGAGGCAGGGTGGAAACGCTGGCCTCGGGGCTCGCCGATACCGGAACGCTCGCGGTCGGCGACGCGCACGCTTACGTCACCGAGCCGGACGCCGGTCTTATCGAGCGCGTCGCGCTCGACGGCGGCGCCCGGCAGGTGATCGTCACCGGACGCCGTCCGATGGGTGTCGCGCTGGACCAGGGCTTTCTCTACTGGACCGACTTCGTCGCGGGCACGGTAGAGCGCATGCCGCGCGGAGGTGGACCGGTCCAGGTCGTAGCCCGCGACGAGAGTCACCCGTCACACGTCACACTCGACGATACCTTCGTCTACTGGACCACGCGCGGCGTTGGGGAGAACGACGGGACGGTGATGCGGGCGTGCAAGGACGGGCGCTTCCCCCAGTATCTGGCTCTCGACGAGAACAGACCTTCCATCATTCGCGTAGAGGACGGGATCGCCTTCTGGATCGACTACGAGGGCAGAGACTGGGGCTTCTACTCCATGCGCAACGTCTTCACGGTCATGAGGAGCACCGGCACGCCGTCGCACCCGGGAGAAGCGAAAGCTCTCGCCGAGGCCCTTTCGGGCGACGCGCTAGCCGTGGACAGCTCCGCCGTCTTCTTCGCCGACAACGGCGGCATCCAGTTCGTTTCCCTTGGCGGCGGCACCCCGCACCAGTTTTCGTGGAGCTACCCGGACGGCGGGATCGCTCTGGACGCGTGCAACGTCTACTCCGCCGCTTCCGACGGCTCCAACGGCGTGTTCCGGACCCGCATCGTAAAGCGGTGGAAGGCGTCGCCGAGAACGCCCGCGAACTGACGGCGTCCGGGCCGCGCGGGCTAGTTCGTTCGCTGCGCACTATAGTGACGCAGACGGTGGAGCCTTTTCAGCGGGGCAATGGAATCCGCAGGATCGCGCCGGGGACGTCGTTGATGAAGTAGACGCCGTGTTCGTCTACGGCGAGCGAGTCGATGCTGCCGGGCTCGCATGCAAGAGGCTGGGCATGCCCTCTCTATTTCCAGCCAGTACATCGAGCCCGCGTGCACCACCAGCCCACTCGGCAGCGTCGGGCCCGATACGATCTGCACCGGCGATGCAGGCGGCGCGGGCAGCGCATCGGCAACGACACCGGCGCGGGCCGCAGCTTGGGCCGCGTCAGGCTCGGCTCGGCGCGCGACGGCTATCCGGCATACGAGCGGAACCAGACGTAGACACCGCTACCGCGCTCCTCGAGCAACAGCTCGTCGGTGACGTTGAGCTGGTCGTCTTCTTTGTGCAGGGCACCGAGCAGCTTGTACGCCCCAAGCCGTGCAGGCAGCCGCATGCCGGGCAATTCCCTGGCGAGCTCGGCCACCTGGCGCGACACGTCAGCCGGAACGGCCGGCGGCCAGCCCGGCGAGAGCGCGGTGGCGCTCCGGAACCGGATCACCGTATCGGAGCCCAGGAAGCCCACCCAGCAGCCTTCGACATCGTGAAGGGTCGATGCCGGAACCTTCAGGCTGTCCGCGATTGTTTCGAGCGCCAGCCGCTCGTCCATCGATTCCCATGGCAGCCCGCCCCGGGCCCAGGGACAAGCACGAAAGGATGGATAGGGCTTGACCGATCCCTGGGCACGAGGGCGCGTTTGAAGCGGCGCCGGCTTGCTGCGGACGGGCCCCGCGCGGCAACCCGCGATTCCGAAGCATGCGGCAAGCGCCCAGATCGCGCCACGTCTCATGTGCACCGGACGCGAGACTGCTTCGTCGTTCGTTTCATGTCGAGCTACCAGAACCAATCGCCGCCCTCGTCGCACTTTCTGCGCCCGGAACGTCCGACCGCTCTTCGAAATCAGCCATCTCCTCTGAGCGTCCCGCACGCTGCCTCGTCGGCTATTGTACCCGCGTGCTCGCGACCTGGGTCGGGGGCTCTATTCGCTCGATCACGCCGCCCCGGTTTGCCTCCATGTCTGGGGAACGCCCGGACGCGCTCGAGCTCTTCCGAGCTCTCGGCGACATGCCGCCACTATCAGCTTCCAGGCGTTCGCCACCCGGAGTCCGAACCGGCAAGCGGCGCGGCATTGGTACAAGGGGGAGGTTCGTGATGCCCCGGGGCGTCCTTCGCTGCGTTCGCAGCAAGCGTTTTTGGCGCTACGCTAGCGTCGTGTGGTTTTTCCGGGCGGGACGCATCGTAGCCGGGTTTGCGCTCGCGGCCGCAGTCGTAGGCTGCGGCGGGCAGAGCATCGACGTGTGCAAGGCGGCGCGCGGCGGCGATCCGGAGCATCCCGTGCATCTGGCGGACTCGACGGACAACGGGACGGACCTGCCGTCCCGCGTTGCCGCGCCTGCGCTGCCCGTCCTGACCGTCGCCGCCGACGGCATCTACCTCGACCATCGTCCGCTGCTCGCCAGCTGGCCGAAGGCTCGCTGCGAGAAGCTCGCGAGGACGCTCGCGCGGCGCGATCAGCCGAGCGTCGCGCGCGAGCAGCTCGTCGTTCCCCTCGACCACTGGAAGCTGCCCACGTGGGCGGAGGCGGACCCGGACGCGATCAGGCCGCTGTGGCACGCACTCCAATGGACGCACCAGCACGTCGAGCGCGACATGCCAAAGACCGGACAGGGATTAATGCTGCGTATCGACCGCGACGCGCCATTCCGGCTTGTGGCGCGCGTGGCCGCGTCGGTCCCGACGGCATTCTCGGACTCCAACGACGCGTTTCCTGTCAGGGTGGCTCAGGGGGTGGAGAAAGTCGCTTACGGCGGCGAACGCGGGTCCCGTGGCTACCGCGGCCCCTGCAATTGGTTCGAGACAATCGTCGAGCTCCACGAACCCGGCGTGTCGATCCTGCTTTGCGACGACGCCCTGCGGCCGGCCGGAGACGCGTGCCAGTGCGTGCTCGATTCGCGGACAAGGCCCTGGGACGCCGTGCTCCGCAGCATCCTGGCAGTCGACGCCGAGTGCAGGCCACCGGAACGGCTCGCGATCACAGCGCCCGGCGGGATGCGCTGGTCGCAGCTGATTGCCGGGAACAGCAGGCTGAAGAGCGTCGGCATCCGGGCCAAGAACCTCCGCTGGTTCTTCTGGCCGTCCGCTCCGAAATGCGAAGTCGACACTCCGGCTTCCCGGCTGCGCGCACTGACCGCGTCCTGTGCGCCGCCCGGTGACGCGGAGTTCGACAACAAGCAGGACTTCGACGAGAAGGTCGCGGAGCTGCGCCGCGCAGCGGCACACTGAGCTCGCGCGCCGGAGCAGGGCTACCGGCCCAGCGAAAGATCGTGCAGCCACACAGGGCCGCGCCCACTCCGTCTGGAGCACGATGTCGCGGCCGTAGACGTGGCGCCCGATCTCGTCGGCGTCGGCGTCGCTCGATGTTCTCGCCGTGTCGGGTGTCCTCGAAGCGTGGGTTCGAGAGTCGTCGCGTCCCAAGCGTTGTGTTACAAACAACTACATGAGCAACTACAAAAGCCGTGTGGTGAGCCTCCGTATCGATCCGGAGCTCCTCGATGCGGTTCGCGAGCGGGCAAAGGCAGAAGGGCGGAGCGTCTCGGGCGAGATCGTCTATCTGGTGCGCGAGAACATCGAGCGCGGTCCGGAGCCCAGGCCCGTGAAGAAGATCAGCGGGTGGCTCGCCGGACGCCGGGGGTCGCTGTCCCGTGACGAGTTCCGCCAGGGCCGTCGTGAAGCCGGCAAGCGAGTGCAGGCTGCCATCCGCCGAAGAACGCGCGCGCGATGAAGGAGTACGTGCTCGACACCCACGCCTTCGCGTGGTGGCTCGAGCGTCCGCGCCGTCTCGGGCGCGCGGCGCGCAAGGCGCTCGCGGCCGTGGATGTGGGCAAGGCGCGCGCGTTCGTGCCGGCGATCGTCGGCGTGGAGCTGGCGCTTCTCGCCGAAGCAGGGCGACGCACGGTCACCGTCGTGGACCTCGAAGCCGCGACGCGGCGCAACGCCGGGGTCCGGGTCCTTCCGCTGGATCTCGCGCAAGCGGAGGAATTTGCGTTACTGCTGGCGCTCGCGGATCCGTTCGACCGGATGATTGTGGCGGCGGCTCGCGCAACGTCCCGGCCGTTGATCACCGGCGACGAGCAGCTGGGCCAAAGCGGGCTCGCCGACATCGTGTGGGATTGACTGCGAGGGCTAATGGCTCAGCGACAGATCGTAGTACGAGCACGTCGCGCTTGGCGCTGCTCGCGGCACGCACAATCCGCTCGCCGTCAACCTCGAGGCGACCGACCAGCGCGCGCTGATCGATGCGCCAGCGTCGCGCGACCGACTCCCCCGCGACGACGGTGACGACGCCGGCGGGGTCCACCGCAAGGGACCGCACGGGGAAGTGGCTGGCCCGCAAGTGTCCGACGAGCTTGCCGCTCTTGACGTTCCATTGCTCCACCCAGCCGTTGTCATGCCCCACATACGCGGTGTCGCCGCGCAGCACTGCCGCGTGGACCGCGCTCGGAAGCGACGCCTCGAGCACCCCGTGCAGCTCGGGGTGCGGCGCGAACGGGCACGTCTCCGCCGCGGCGGGTTTGTGGCGCGGCGGCACGCTCGTCCGGGCCGCTCGCACGCGTGCGGGCCGCGCCGGCGCGCAGCAGCAGACCAACCACGGCACAAGCCACGCCACGCGCCGTCCCGGCATGTACGTTGGACGCTTGAAACGCGCGCCGCTTGGCGCTCGACACGGCGATACCCTACGGAAGCGATGGCGCGTCGCTGCTGTTCCAGAGGAGCGCCTGATCGCGCGGCGTCTTCCAGGGAAGAAGGTGGCCACAGCCGCACGCGGGATCGCCGGGCAGACAGGTGTCGCCGATGCCCAGAAGCGCGCCCCGGTCCCCGGGCTCGATCCAGCACGTCCATTCGGGGAATGGACATTCGTTGTTGACGATGCGTGTGCACGGACAGTCCTCGCCGAAGTCCAGGTTGCAGGGGCCACCGAGGGACACCACCCACTTGCCTTTCGGGTCGATCATCCAGCAGACGCCTTGCGGCGGTGGCACGGTCGGATCGAAACGCGCGATGTCGGCGGCCTCGGCCACCCACACGGCTTGCGGATAGTCGGGCGGACATACAGGCAGACGTTTGGGGGGGCGCGCACAAGCCGGGAGCAGCGCAGCGACAACAAGGCATTCGCGAGCCGTCACTCGTGTCCGACACAAGAGCGGCGGGCATCTTGGCCTCCATCGCGGTCGACCGCTCGCGATCGAGCGGCTTCCGGCTACCAGTCGTAGATCGCCCCGGCCGGCCACGGGGCATCCGGCGCGAGTATCTGCGGAGGGAACAACGGCGGACAGCACTCGCGCGGGAGCGACCTGCCCTCGGCCATGCAGCGGAGATGTCTTGCCGCGCCGTTCAACGCCGCCGCATGACCGTAGTCGGCCAGCACCGCCACGGCACCGCTGGCCACGTCGACCGTGATGCGGAGGTGCGAACGCGGGGCCCGTGGCTACCGCGGCCCCTGCAATTGGTTCGAGACCATCGTCGCGCTCCACGAACCCGGCGTGTCGATCCTGCTTTGCGACCCCGTCCTGCAGTCGGCGGAAGGCGGTTGCCAGTTCGTGCTCGATTCGCAGAAATAGCCTCGGAACGCAGTGCTCCGCAGCATCCTGGCAGTGGATGCCGAGTGCAGGCCACCGGCGCGGCTCGTGATCACGGCGCCTGGCGAGATGCGGTGGTCGCAGTTGATCGCCGAGAACAGCAGACTGAAGGGCGTCGGCATCCGGGCCGAAAACCTCCGCTGGTTCTTCTGGCAGTCGGCGCCGGAATGCGAGGTCGACAACCCGGCTTCCTGGCTGCGCGCACTGACCGCGTCCTGTGCGCCGCCCAGTGACGCCGAGTTCGACGACAAGCGGGACTTCGACGAGAAGGTCGCGGAGCTGCGCCGCGCGGCGGCAGAGCTCTAGCACGCGAGAAGGGCTAGCGACTCAGCGACAGATCATACAGCCGCACCGGACCGCGCTCCGGACAGGTGACGAGCGGCGGCAGGTCGGCGACGTTCGAGCGGTAGGCGGAGCGTTCCGCATCGGTGCGGCGCCTGACGTAGGCGTCGAGGCGCATCGGATCGCCGGCGGAGAGCGCGACCTCCTGCACGTACACCGGGCCCCACTTCGCCTTGTCGAACACGCGGTCCAGCTGCTCCGGCAGCGGGCGGTCCACCGGGACCACGCCGAGGGCCGAGCCGGGCGCGATCACGTCGAGCGCTTCGTTGAGGACGAGCACGCGCCCCCACTCCGTCTCGAGCACGATGTCGCCGCCGTGGACGTGGCGCCCGATCTCGTCGGCGCGCTGCCGCCCGTGCTCTGCGGCGTCGCGCCCGAGGAAGTCCTGGTCGCGCGTGTACGTCGACACGAAGCGCCAGAAGAACGCGGCTGCGCGGAGATCCGTGAGCGGGCTTGTGGTGGCGTTCGGGCCGAGAACCCGCCCCTCGACCGAGACGCGCACCGGCGTGATCGAGACCGCAGAGAGCGATCGCGCCGCGCCCAGGCGCCAGAGTCTGTGTCGGATAGTCACGGGTTCCCTGCAGTCGGCGTCACTCAACGACTGTGCTTCGTCGGGTGTCCTGGAAGTGCGGGCGTGGAGGCGCTCCGCTTCTGCCACAAGCGCAGTGCCTTCGCAGCTTCCGCGAACTGGCGCTGACGCTCGCGGACTTCAGTGTCCGTCGCACCGACGGCACGGAGCACGTCGAGCTGGCGCCGGGCGAACTCTTCCGCCTCGAACGCGTGACCGTTGGGCCCAAGCGCCTCGAGCATGCGCTGGTAGGCGGCGAGTCCCCGATCCAGCCAAGGGCTCTGGGGGAGCTGGATCTCCGGGTGCTTGACGCTCAACGTGGCGACCAGGCCGAGCAGCACCACGCGCTGGTCCAGCCCGAGCCGTGGAGCCGCGCGGATCAGCGAGTCCCGCGTGGTGTCCGAAAGCAGCAAGGCGTCCATGCGTCCCTGGCGCCCATCGTAGTCCGGTTGCGCGGTGCGGGGTTTGCCGGTTTCGAGCGACAGCAGCGTATCCGCGCCCTCCTTGAACGCGATCAGGGTCCACTGGTCGGCGGTCTGGTCGAGCTCGCGAGGGAAGGCGGCGCCCTGCTCCTTCTGGAGCTCGCGGTGGAGCCGCCGCGCCGTCTGGAGGTCCTGATGGGCGCGCCGCTCCGACTCCCGGGCGATATCGTAGTAGCCCGCCACGGCGAAGCGCGTTGCGGCCCAATCGTACGAGAGCGCAAGGCACGCGCTGGTCGTAAGCCGTTCGAGCTTCGTCCCGCGGGGTGCGTGGGTGTCGTAGCGGGCAAGGACGCCGGCCATCCACGACAGCTCGGGCGCCGTCGGAACGCGGACCAGCTCCACTCGCGACGATCCGCTCGCGGTGGTGAGATCGACGCGCGCGGGGTAGAGCACCCCGGGCCGGAGCGGACAGCGCCCAGCCGCCACGACCAGACCACCGTAGCCAATCAGGTACGCCGGGGAGGCCCCGTCGACGGCGTCGTCCAGAAACGAAGCGGATGCGGCTCGCCCCGAGGCAGAGCGCCGCCGGAACAGCGGCGGCTCGCCGGAAGCGAAGACGTCGTCGTTCGGCGGATACGAGAAGCTGGCCACCATCGCCTCGTCGCGGGGCGGCCGCGCGGGCACGCCGCCGGGAAGCGGCGGTAGAATGCCGTGCGCTCGCGCATAGGCCTCGATCAGCTGGTCCGCCGGAAACTCCACGCCACCCTTCCGCACCAGCGCGCTCGAGGCGAGATCGAAGCGGACGCCGTCCTGCCGCCACGTCGCTGTGATGTGCGTGACTCCGGCCGCATTGACGCCGCCCCAGTAGTGGAGCGCGAGACCGTCACGGCGGCCGAGGTCGTAGAGGCAAGACGCCATGAGCTGCGCCGTCGGGCCGCAGGCACCTACGCCGGAACGCAGCATCTCCGACATGCGGTTGACCGCAACGGAATAGGCTAGATCCGAGAACGCGCGCTGGGTGGCCACGACCACCGACGGATCCCGGCGCAGCTCGTCCCGGAGCTTGTTGCAGCGCGCATCGTAGCGCCGGCGCGTCGCGCGTACGTCGATCCGGGCGTGCTGCTCCTCGGCATCCAGAGCATCGGCCGCGATCACGAAGCGCCCGAGCCGTAGCCCGCCGGCCTTGCGATCGGCCAGAGCGCGCCTGACAAGCTCACGGCGGGCCTTCTGGATCTGCTCGCGCGAGCGGAAGACGGGCTGGTTGGTGGCGGACGGCACGCGGGCGCCCCCGGCGGAGCGGCGCATGAGCGTATGGGTGAGCCAAACCCACACACGAGGGCCCAGCACCGCCCCGTGCACCAGCACCGAGACAAATATGGCGAGCAACCACGTCTGCCGGTCTGTTCGAGATCGCGCCAACACGGCAGGACGATCCTACGGCAGCGAACACGGGTCTGGAACCAGAACCCTGCTCCCGACCCGGAGTGTGCTACGGCAACGCCCGACGACCAACCCGGTAGCTCGATCATGATCGCATCGAATCCCCGTCGCCCTGTAGCTCAGGACCCGGCTGACTCGGCGAGCCGCGTCAGGTACCAGCGAACAGCCGCGTAGACCGCAAGGCGAACGACTGTCCACGACACGGCCAGGAGCACGCCGGTCCTGAGCACCGCGTCGTTGACGCTGGACACGCTCGACGAAAGTTCGGGTGGGACGTGCGAGCCGTTTGCGATGGCTCCCATGACCGCGTGGAACGAGTACAGCGCATTGATTGACGTCGAGGACGGCCAGGATCAGCGCGGCGACTGCCGCCACCGGCAGGAGCTTCGTCACCCAGCGAAGCCCCCGCTCCCTTCCCGCCACTGCTTCCAGAACGGCGTAGCAGACGACGAGCGAGAGGAGGATCTGCCCGATCTCTGCGGCCACTTGCACGCCCGAATACCTGGTTCTGAAAGCAACCTGGAACCGGGCAGCAGCATGCGGGGGATGGAAGTAGCCGCTCAGCCAACTCACGGCCGCGATGACGACCGCGATCTCGGCAAGGGCGAGCACCAGCAGCGGAAGGCGTTGGCGGAACGGCACCGGCGCAGGCTACCGGACGCGTTCCCAACGGGGAAGCGCGCTAGCAGAGCGCGCCATCGCGCGTTCGCGGAGGCGCAGCGCGCGGCGCAGGCGTCCCGCTAGTCACGGTCCCTCCGTGTACCGTTCGAACGTCCGCTACTATGTCGTCGCCCCTTGTGTCTGCGCGGCATCGCGCGCCCCCGATGACGAGAACACCTCCCTGGATCGCCGTCGCGGTGGGAAAAAGTGGCTCAGGCGCAGGCATAGGCACGGTGGTCCAGGTGTTGCGCGAAGCGTCGTACAGTTGCGGCTGCCCGGCGGACCTGCAGCTTCCATTTGCATACGGCGGTACAATCGTGGCCCCCACAAGCATGACGCGCCCATCCCCCATTCGCGTCAACGAGGACTCGGTGCAGGGTGCTTGCGGGCTCGCGACACGCTTCCAGGAACCCGCGCCGGGATCGTGGAGCACCGCGGCAGCGACGCTGGGCGAAGTGCGGCACACAACGACGAGGACCCGCCCTCCGGAAACGAGGATCGCGCCCACGGCCGACGGCCACGCTCCCGAGCGCGGGTGCGCGGCTTTCTCCCATGACTCCACCTTCTTCCACGAAGCGACCTGAGGATCGGAGATCGCCGCTACGTCGTCCGCCGTGGCAAGAATCCGTCCGTCGCCAAGCATTGCGGCGTCGATGTCTGGCGGTGGGACGGGGATCTCGACGGTGGTCCACGAGTTGTCGCGCGGATCATAGATGGCCGCCTGGCTCTCCTCCGGACTCACCCAACTCCCCAGGTTGTCGACCCCTAGGCCGCCGAGCAGGATGACGCGCCCATCGCGGAGAAGTAGCGCCGACTCGCCTTCTCTCGCCGCGGTCCTGCCGGCCGGAACCCAGGTGTTGCTGGACGGGATGTAGCGCTCGGCCGGCACGTAGCGCTCCGCCCACATGGCCGACTGGCCGCCGCCGGCCACGAGCACGGAGCCGTCGCGCAAGCGAACCGCGGCGCTCCCGGCGCGCCCGAACGGAAGCGGAGCGGCGCGTGTCCATGTATCGTGACGCGGGTCGTAGATTTCCGCCGAAGCCAGAGTGGCCCATCGGCTGCCTCTGCCGTAGCCTCCCGCGACCAGCACGCGACCGTCGTCGAGCACGGTCGCGGTGGCGTGGATGCGCGCCGTGTGCATCGGAGCGGCTCTCGACCAGTGGCCGGCGGGAGCTGCGGGTCGCGCGCGATTCGATGCCGCCGCGTGGATCGCGGCGCGATGATCGGTGCAACCTACGAGGCACAAAGCGGCCATCGCAATCAGGACAGATCGCGGGTTGCCGAGGTTCGAGCGGCTCTCGATCACTACTTGCGCATCGTAGCCCCTCTGCTGGACGGAGCGCGAGTTGCCCTCGTGCCCGCACGCGCGCAGGATCATCCGGGCTCGCGTGAGGTTGTCGCGAATATCCGCCCATGGTCGCCGCTTTCGTGCTCGGCGGATGCGAGAGGACTCGGGGTTCAGTAGCTGCACGTGCGGCGCGCGGTGCTCGCCTGCGAGCTGCGCGAGGCGCGCAGCGTGCCGGCCTGCGTCAGGAGAAACAACCGCTGGAGAGACAACCCTACCTCGCGCCGCGCCTCGTCGATGCACCCGCATGGACCACCCGTCAGGTCGGTCGATACCCACAGTGCGACGTTCGAGCCCACCAGATTGAAGTCGTCGAGCGAGCCGTCAATCGTGACGTGCTGGGCCAACGTGCGGGGCCCGGCAGGCGAAACCAGGACGATTGAAAAGGTCTCGGGAATGATCGCGGCACCCTCGAGCCTGATGCCAAGCACGCCGCCATCGGGCACGCCACGGAGCTCGATCAGAATCCTTCGTGTCGATGCGACGCCAGGCGTCCGCGCGACCCAGCGCGACCGGGCGCCGGACCCACGCCACACGTTTCGCGAAGTCGAGCCAGTTCGAACGGACCAACATCGTGCCGTCGCGGGCCATTTCGAGCGTCGTTGCATGCGGGTCCACGCCGTCGAGCGCGGCCTCGCGCTGCCAGCCTCCGGACCCGTCGAGCATCTCGATACGGGCGCCGTCGGCGCTGGCGCACAGCAGCATGCCGACCCCGCCGGCGGACAGCATGCGCACGGGCTCGCAGTCGCGCGGGAGCGCCGCGATGCGCAGCCGGTTCGCGTCGCGGTCGAGCACCGCGGCGTGCGGGCGACGCGTCAGCGGCTTGCCGGGCGGGCACGCCCAGTCGTCGGGCTGCCGGCACGAGCCGTCCCCGAGCAGCCCGAAGTGGTAGCGGGCGGCGTCGCGGGCGGGATGGATCGTGCCCATCACGCGCGCCGCGCCCGCGCACGACGCCCATGTGTCCGTGTGACCCATCTTGATGCGCGGCGCGCGCGTGCGGTGCGAGCCGCCACAGACCTTGGGCGGCTTGACGTGCCCATCCGCCGGCAGATCGGAGAGCCGCCCCCACGCCGGCCCGGGTGTGTGCGCAACGACGTCCTCGTCGAGATCGAAGCGCTCCAGGATATCGACGGCGCGCGCGTCCGACGCCGACCCGAACCAGGTGATGCCGTCGCCCGCCAACGTGGCGCACGGGCCGCCCACGAACTCGCGCGTACGTACGGGCGGTCCCCAGTCCGGATAGCTGCGCCAACCGCCGCGGCTGCTGCCGACGAGCAGCGCCTTCTTGCCGTCCTTGTTGCCCTCCGCGACGATCACGCCGTCGCTGCGCACTCGCACGGCGTCGAAGGACGTCACCCCCGGACGCTGGACGAGCCGCACGTGGTTGTCCCGCGTGTCGATGACCACGAGCTCGCCCGCAGCCGCTGCGACCGCGTGGAACCCGTCGAACGTCGAGGTCCTGGATACCCGGCGCGCTCGCCACGCGTTCGAAGCCGCTGGCGTCGAGCGCCGCATCAACGTCCGGGGCGCGCAGAATCGCGCCGTCGCGCCGGGCAGCCCACACCGCGCCGCCGCCGTCGATGCCCAACCAGTCCGCGCCACCCGGTGGCGCGAAGGGACCGCTCGCGCCGTGTTGTTCGTCATAGGCGTAGTAGCGCCCACCGTGCTTCAGGATGTCACTGTCGACGTTCTCCTGGACAAGCTCCGGAGCAACGTCCACTTCCGTCACCGCCCGGACGTCCTGCCCGACAAGCCACTCCGGCCGCCGCTCGTCGAAGCGAAGCCAAAGCACGGCGGGCGCGCGCGGCGGCGCATGCACCGGCGGCGTGGTCCGCAGACGCCGGGCCATCCGCTGCGGCGCGCACGCCGCCGCCAGCGCGCACGCCGACAGCGCGCGCAGGAGGCGGTGCATGCCCGTTGGACAACCCGGGTACGCGAAGCTTTGCAGGAGCTTGTTCGTGTGGGTCGGTACAACGAAGTGACGCTTCCGATCCCGCCCAGATCGCTCGTGTTCGTCTCGTGGCTCGAGGCAGTAGAATATGCCGGCGCCAAGGCCAGCCCCGCGCGGGGTGTCCAGGATCCAGTGGCCCGCTCGAGGATCCTGCTCTGTGCACTGTGCGTCGCGTCGAGTACGCTGACGCTGCACTGCAACGGCGACGGCCCGCCCCCGGAACCGCTGAAGACCCTGCCCGTCACGGGCAGCACGCTGGCGAACACCGCAAGACGCTACGCGACGGCTCCCGACCCGACCCGCTTCGCGCACGGCTTCGTCTACGCGCGCGCCTTCGAGTTCAACCGCGGGGCGGGCACTGGCGAGTTCTGCTTCTCGATCGTCGACAGGAACGGGCGGCTCTGCCCTTCCGCAAAAAGGCCCGGGATCGGTCTGTCGTACAAGCAGGCCGACCTCGCGCTCGAGGCCTTCGCAGAACCGACGATGCCCGAAGCAACGGGCGCGTGGTGCTTCGAACCGCATCACGCCGTGGTGTTCTACAACGTCAAGGACCAGCCGATTGCGGCCATGTCCGTCTGCTTCGAGTGCGACCGCCGCAACGGCTGGCACCCAGGGCAGCACGTCGGCGAAGGACCGCCCATGGCGACGGAAGCGGTCCAGATGTTTCGCCGTCTGTTCTGCACAGAGCTCGAGCTCGAGCCGTGTGGGCCGGAGCGGTGACGTGAAAGCTGTCGCGCTCGCTGGAAGGGCGGTGCAGTCCGCGCCGGGCACCTACAGCTCCTCGAATCGCAGCGCGCCTTTCTCGACCCAGTAGAGGGCGTGCCCGTCACCCGCGACGGAGTCGACGTCACCGGCCGCGATCACGCGGCTCTTCCCACCCACCTTGGCGAACCGCAGAGTTCCAGCGGAGTCGAGCCATGCGAGGCCGTTGCCGGCCCGGACGAGGTCCCGCGGTTCGTGGCTATCGGCGAAATCGGTCACGCGCCCCGTTGCGGCGCTCCAGCGCATGATCGCCTCGGACGCGGTCCAGAAGACGTCGCCGGACAGTGCCGCGAGCATCGGCGTCGAGCCCGAGGTCGGGTGGAAACGGGCCAGCCGCAGCGGTGTCGCGGACGGCGGCGCCAGGCACCACACGGACTCGTCGCCGAACCAGTAGACACGGACGCCGTCCGTGGCAACGGCGCCGGGGACCTCACCGGAGAGCAGGATCCGCTGCCGCGCGGGATCCGGATCCGACAGCGAGGCGTAGAACACGCCATCGCCGTCGGCCCAGACCAACAGATCGCCGGACAGGGCGAGGGCGGTGGGCGCGTCCGCGGCGATTGTCCGTTCGTGAGCTCCGGCGCCGAGCGCGCACGCCAGCTTGCCTTCGCCCGGCTCGCCCCCGCAGACGGGGTCGCCCGGTGCGCACGACGGCCAGGCGTTCCCGGAGTACGACCAGCACACGCGCGATCCCGACGCGACAATGCGTCCCACGAGCCAGGATCCCCAGGCAACCGGCCGCAGGAACCCGCCGCGCTTCGACACGCTGGACACCGCGCCGCCAAGGCCGGGCCAGATCCGGGCGACGAACACCTCGTGATCGCCCACCGCGACGCGCGTCATCGGTTCAGCGGGATCGGCCGCGACGAGCATGCGTGGCTTCGGGGGCGGCGCGTCGCGGACACGCGTCTGTGCGCGACGCCGCTCGGACCGCTCCACCAACGCGATCAGCACGAGCAGAACAGCAGCGATCACCAGAAGCACGCGCAAGGCGCCATCCAGGTGTCTCGCTTCCACGCCGGCGAAGGGCTTTTGCATCTGCGCATGGCGTTCGACCCACCAGGGCGACGTTCCGTTGGCGACGCGGGGCGGACCTGAACCCGGCAAGCACTAGCGTCCCATTCTTGAAGTCCCGCTCCTTCACTGCCGCGATCTGCCAGCGCTGCCCTTCACGCTTGAGCATGAAGTCGACGGGCTCCGGCCATTCGCTACAGGGCTTCGTCTTCTTGCCGCGGTCGCAGTAGACGGCCGCGCGCAGACCGCCGCGGCGCGAAAACAGCTCCATGCTGTAGTGGGAGTGGGCGTCTGGCGTGCGGCTGCCGAAGCGGCGATGGGCTCGTTCAAGCTCGGCGAGCGACGCGCTGGAGCTGGCCTGGGCCGCGAGCTCCCAGTCGTCCTGCAGCCAGTCCTCGATGAGGCAAGGGACGCCGTCCTTGCCGGCGACGTAGCCGAAGCGACGCTTGAAGTGCAGCGAGGAGTCGACGGCGAAGGCCAGCGTGGCAGGCCGGAAAACGGAGTCGACCGGGATGAGCCCGATCGTGCGCGCCCGCCCTGACTCGTCCCAGCCCGCCGCCCCGGAATACCGGATGGTCAGCTCCGAACCGTCGAAGTCGATGTCCGGCGGGTCGCAGTCGTAGCCGTCGTGGAGGATCGTCTTCTCCAATTCCCTGGGGGAGAGCGGTGCCGGACCGGGAGCGAACACGGCGACCCGCATCGGATGCCAGCACGATGAGGGCCAGAAGTAGGTGTTCATCACGACGAGCAGCGGCTCTTTGGCGCCCGGTACCTGGAATGCGGCGGTCTTCACCAGGTTCAGCGCGTTGACGCCAAGGGAACCGGGATCGGGCAGTCCCGAGCCCGTAATGAGCGTAAGCAGGCGCGCCCGCGGTCGCGAGCCGCTCCGTTCCATCCGGTACAGGCCCACCCACGGCTCCACAATCCCCTCGAGACCCTGGTCGACCGTGAGCACGTCCGGGAGCTTTCTGCTGGTCCGGATCCCTATCCCGTCCAGACCCAACAAGCGGTCGGACTCGAACCCCGGCTGTTCTATCGAGTCGAGACTGCTGCGCAGACAGTGCGCCCGCTCCATTTCAGTCAGACGCTTCTCGATCGCGCGAGCCGCCGCGACCGGGTTCTCGATGCCCAACCTCTGCACCGCCGGCGGACAGCGCGAGCGGGGCCAGCTTCGGGCGCCGGAGTCAGCGACACCTGCGCCGTTGGTGCCGACGGCGCGGCAGCGCGCCGTGGCACAGGCACACTCGCCTTCCGCATGCCCGCGTCGCGCCGTGGCGGCCGTCCCTTCGGCACACAACCCGCGCCGCCCGGGAGCAGCACGAGTAGTGACAGCAGCCGTCCCAGCCCACGCGCCACGACGATGGAACGCTGACTACGGCGGCGAGGACGCATCGTCGTCGTCGCCATCGTCGCCCGTAGCGACGAGGAAGTACGAGCCCGCGACGGCGTTGCACTCGTCGACCGAGTCGCGCGGTCGCCAGGCGGCACAGAAGAGCCGACCGAGGGCGTCGGCGGTTGCCGGAACCGTCCGCAGGTTGCGGGAGAAGGAAAGGAACTCGCCGCGGTGGATCCTGAACTCGGCGTCGAGGGCGTCTTCTGGCTTGGGGCGCCCCCACTGCGCCCACCGGCGCGGCAGCTCCTCCAGCTCCGTCGAGGAGTCATGCATCAGCTCGAGGTCGGCCTCCGCGGACGTGCGACGCTCGCGCATGCGGGCCATGACGATATCGCTGTGCCCGCGCGCGATGGCGCGCATCACCACCGCGCGCTCGGCCTCCCGATCGAGCCGGCTGCGCAGGTAGTACCAGCCTCGTCCCGGAACTCCGTCTCCCGTGAAAGGGTCGATGGTACCGAGCTGTTCGTCCAGGCGCGATGCCTCCTCGGTGAGCCTGTCCCACACCCGGAGCGGCTGTCGCAAACGGACGCGCTCGGCCACCGGGAGCTCGGCGACCGCCTCGGCGGCGAGCTGCCGGAAGCAGGACGTGTACAGGACGAGAATGTGCTTCTCGCGCTGCGTCGTCATGTTCGCTGTAGCTGCGGCCTTCGCCGCAACGACCTTCTTGTCCCGCTCACACTGCTCGCCGACTTCGCGCGACAGCGAGTCCCACGTCACCGGCGCGTGGACCGGAACGGGTCGCCGCGGGGCAGGCGCCGCGATGAACACAACTGTGCCGACGTGCTTGGCGGCTTGGCCTGTCGGCGACCGCGCCGGCGGTGCCCCGCCACAGGTCAAGCCAGCGCCCGAGAGCGCGGCGAGCACCACGGCGCCGATCACCCTGGTTGCACCGAACCCGCCCGCCCGCGCCATGCTCGGACAACGCCTCGGCTCGACGCGCCATTCCAATCCGCGTCACCTGGCACCTAGCGGCAGAAGTAGTCCCGGTCGTTCGGCACGAGCCCTTCGCAGCAGCGCGCGGGAAGTGGCGCGCCTTTCTCCACCCCGAAGAGCACATGCAGGGCGTCGTCCCGCGGCTTTCCGCGCTCCAGCAAGGCCCCGCAGATGGCCTGGGCCTGGAGGTTCCCTGTAGTGTGCGGCCCGGATCGCAGCGCATCGCAGCACGCTTCCAGGGCTGGATCCCGCGGCGGGGCGGCTTCCGGTCGGGTTGGGACCGCGCCCACGGAGCGACGGGGCGCCGGCGTGTGGCGAGCGGGCTCGGTGCTGCGGAACGCGCCGGGGATCACCAGCGTGAACACGACCACCAGCAGCGCCGAGCCGCCAGCGAGCACGAACGCGATGCGCCACTTTCGCATCATCTCGTTGCCTACTCTCTGGAGGCGGGTCTTGCGAGAATGTCGTCGCTCGTCACTCGCTCATATCCAGCGTCGCCTGGCCGGCGATGATGCCTGCTCGCGTGCGCTTCGCGTCGATGCCTACGTCCAGCGTGAACACCATCCAGGCATCGCTCATCAACTTTGCAGGCATCCAGCCGTACCCGTAGAGATCCCAGTCCTTGCCCCAGCTGTTGTGGACGAGGAACTCCCGCCCGCGCGGCGTCGTGCGGTAGCCGACCACGGCGACGGCGTGCAGCGAATCGACAGCGGTAGTGGACGCGATCACGCCGCGACGGTCGGGCGAAGCCCACGCGGCAGAATCGATCTTCAGATCGACGTACACGGCGCGATGCTGGGCGACGAGCGCAGCCACGTCTTCCGGATCCGGCGCCGGCGCAAGCTCGGTCACATGCGAGACGTAGATGCGCCCCGAGTCGTTCGCTCGTTGCACACGGCCGAGCAGGCCCCGGCTCGTGCGCCACGTGCCGGGCCTCACCCCGTACACCGATTCGCAGATGTCCCCGCTCCAGGGCGTTTCGAGCCTGCACGCCGTGACTGGATCGTAGGGCCATTCCTTCTCGGTGACGAAGTAGGACCGCGCGCTGGAATCGAACAACGCCTTGTCGGGGTCACCGGCGGAGAGCACGTGGAGCGGTGCCACGACGTCCGGCTGCCCAGCGCGCCTGAGGGCGTTGTCCATCACGTCGGCCACTGCGAAGGACCAGCACACGCCGGCGCTGCCCTGGTCGAGCACCGGACCGTCGAGCTCCAGATCGCGCAGGTCGACGGCGCGCGGCAGCCTGGTGCCCGGAGACCGGTGCCAGAGCACGCTGGGCGGCAACGTGAAGGGACGGGGCGCTCCGCCACACGAGACCGGAATCACCAGTCCGGGTGCGACCTTGACGGGCTTGCACCCGGCGCTCCTGAGCACGGAGCTCGAGATGGCGATCGGATCGAACGGCAACGCCGAGCCCGCCGGAACCACCGTCACCAAAGGCGGCGGCGTGCCGGCCGCGCCGGACCCGGGTGTCGAACAGGCACACAGGATCATTCCGACGGCGAGGCAGGCGAGGCGCATGGCGGTACGTGGAAATCATACGTGACCGCGGCGGCGGACCTTCCCGCGACGCTTCGCCCGCGCGGCGTTTGGCGGTAGGATGGCGGCATGAGGGGCCTGTCCGTCGCGATGGGCGCGCTCTTGGCGCTCGCTTTTGCCGCCTGCGGAGGCAGCAGATCCGCGACCACTCCATCTGCCGACGGCGGCGCGGGCGCGCCGGCGGGCGGCGCTGCCGGTGCTGCCGGCGCGGGTGGAACGGCGGGGTCGTCGAGCGGCGGAGCCTCCGGCGCGAGTGGTGCGGGTGGCACGACCACGGCGCCGGGGTGCAGCGTCAAGCCGCTCGCGGCGGGCAGCACGCAGACGATCCAGATCCAGCACGACGGCATGCAGCGCAGCTACATCCTGCACGTGCCCAAAGGCTACGACGGGTCGAAGCCGGTGCCGCTGGTGCTCAACTTCCACGGGCACGGGTCGAACGCCGTGCAGCAGGAGTACTTCTCGCTCATGGACGGGACGTCGGACGCCGACGGCTTCATCGTGGCCTATCCCGAGGGCATCAACGGGTCGTGGAACGCCGGCGTGTGCTGCCAGTTCACCGGGCCGACGACCGACGACGTTGGCTTCGCGCGCGCCGTCGTCACCGACATCGAGTCGCGCACCTGCATCGACGACAAACGCGTCTACTCCACGGGCATGTCCAACGGCGGCTATCTGTCGCACCTGCTGGCGTGCAAGGCCGCGGACGTGTTCACGGCCATCGCGCCGGTCGCAGGCGTGCTCGGCATCCCGCCGAGCCAGTGCAATCCGTCGCGCCCGGTCCCGGTGATCGAGTTCCACGGCATCGCCGATCCGATCGTGCCCTACAACGGCGGCGATACGCTCGGCTCGCCCTCGGTGCCCGACACGTTCAAGGGCTGGGCCGCCCGCGACGGCTGCACGGGCAGTCCGGTGCAGACGTTCCAGAACGGCAAGGCAACGTGCATGACGTACGAACAATGCAGCGCCGGCGTGAAGGTCACGCTCTGCTCCATCCAGGACGAAGGCCATTGCTGGCCGGGAACCGCGTTCTGCCCGCCCACGCTCGGAACGCCCAACACGGACATCTCGGCGAACAACGAGATGTGGAAGTTCTTCACGCAGTACGCACTGCCGTGACCCGCGCCGGCTGGCCGCGGCGCGCTACTTCTCGATCATCTTGTCGCCGAACAGGTCCTTCTCGAACTTCTTCATGTTGCTCGAGAGCGACTTCTTCTTGAACAGCGAGTAGCGGACCATGGTCTGGCCGACGAGGCCCGGATCGACCGTCACCTTGCCGCTCTTGTCGATGCGGAAGCCCTGCTCGACCTTTCCGCCGCGCGGATCGGACGTGTAGACCACGGTGTCGTAGCTGCCGTTGTTGTCGGTGTCGTAATAGGCCCAGGCGAGACCGTTGCGCTGGAAGTAGGCGAACTCGGCGTCGAACTTGCCCTTCTGCACCAGCTTGTTCACGTCGAGCTTCTTCAGCGGCTTGAAGCGCAGCGTGCTCTCGTCGAGGTCCACCAGGTAGCCGTCGCTGCCCTGCCCCTGCGCCACCACGACCGAGCGCGCTTCAGCCTTGGTCTTCATCAAGGAGAAGCCCACGCCGCGGTGATCCTTGATCGGATCCGGGAACGATCCGAGCCCGGCGTCGGACGCCGACAGGATCGACAGGAAGCTCTTGTCCACCATCGTGCGCATACGCGCCGCCATCGCGCCGTTTCCAAGCAGGTCCGGCCGGATCAGCTTGCGGCCGACGTCCTCGGGCGCGGCCGTGCGCTTGCCCGCTGCATCGACGTGCCATGCCTCGGCTGCCACGTAGAGCCGGCTCCTGGGCGAGTGCAGCACCAGGTCCATGCGCCCGTCGTTGTCCGTGTCGTACCAGACCCAGGTATGCGTGCTCTGGGTGATGATGGACACCTCCGGATCGAGCATGCCGGGCTTGATGGTCTTTTCTACCTCGAAGAAGAACGGCAGCGAGCTCATCGAATTCTGGTCCGCGTCCACCACCAGCCGGGTGCTGAAGGCGTTGGAGATGCGGACGGCGTCCTTCACGCCGTCGTGATCCAGATCTTCCGACATGCCCTTGCCGGTCGTGCCGAGAGGCTCCGGCAGCGTGTCGCCGAGCGACGAGGAGGCTTCCACGTAGCGATCGGGGAACGCCGCCGACGCCACGCGCTGCAGCCGCTGGCGCAGCGACACGTCCTTCATCAGGCTCATGCGGATCACGCGCCCGCTAATCAGCGCGTCGTCCTTCTTGAGCGCGCCGGAGCTGTCGATGCGATAGGCCGCGCTGGCCCGCCCCGTCGTGCCCTGATCGACCAACAGCACGTCGTACTTGCCGTCGTTGTCGGTGTCGTACCAGACCAGCGAGCGCCCCTCGAGCTGGAGGTAGACGACCTCGGCGTCGAAGTCGCGGTTCTTGTAGGTGTCAGCGAGGTCGGGCAGCTTCGTCTGTCCCTTGTAGCTGTTCTGGTCCAGGTCCATGAACACCGCCGCGCTCTGGCGCGTGCAGTAGAAGCAGGCGCGCCGTCCCTGCAGCAGCAGCACGTCGATCTTGCCGTCGAGATCCGCATCCTCATAGCTCGCGTCGCCTCCACCGTCGCGCCACGGATCGGGCACGAGAGCGGCAGGCTGCTTCGGATGATGCTCGAGGAACTTCTTGATCTCGTTGATGTGGACGTGGAAGCTGAGCAGGCCACCCGTCGACGGATCCTTGTTGGAGAACGCGTTCAGACCGACCAGGTCGCCGCGGTTGGTCACCAGCGGCCCGCCGCTGTCGCCCGGCAGGATCTTGCAGGTCGACTGGATGACGAGCCCCAGGTTCTGCTTGTCGAGGTACTTCTTGAACTCGTCGGAGGCTTTCTTTCCCGCCGCGTCGCTCTTGAAGCTGGCCAGCGAAGCCAGGTGATCGGACAGCTTGCCGAGCGCCGAGATCTCCCCTGCCTTGATCGCCCAGAGCATGCCCGCACCCGCGTTGCCGATGGCGATCACCTGCTCGCCCGGCACGGGCTTGTCCTTGGACAGCGTCACGTACGGCAGCTTCTTCGGCGGATTGTCGATCTTGAGGAGCGCCAGATCGCGGAGCTTGTCGTCCTTGTAGACGTACGCCGTGTACTGCTTGTTGTCGCGCTCCATGCCACCCGTCGTCTTGTCGATGTGGCCGAGCACGATATTGACGTGCGTCTTGAAGTCCTCCGTGGTGCCGTGCTCGATGACGTGGTGGTTCGTGAGCACCCAGCCCGCCGGGTCGATGATGACGCCGCTGCCGAGACCGCCGTTCACGCGCACGATCACCGTGGCCGGCGCCACCGCGCGGTACACCTCCTCGGCGCTCTTGGGCGGGCGCGGCGCCGAGCGCACCACTCCCAGGCTATCCGGCGCGACCGCGTTTCGTGCCCGGCGATCGATCAGCTTGGGGCTCGCGACGCGCTCGCTTCCGGGGATCGCCTTCTTCTTCTTCTTGTCGAGCTTGGTGGTCTGGGTGACCGCGCTGCTCTCCTGGTGCGCGGCGGGCGCCGTCGGCGGCGGCGCGCTGCCGCCGCATCCGGACGCAAGCCCGCCAAAAACGAACGCGAGCACCGAGGCTCGCAGCACGGTCCTACCCGCCGATCCGAAAGCATCCACGACAACACTCCTCCGAGAGGACTCCGGCTTGCCGGAAGCCCGGGCCTTGGCCCGCGGCCGAGCCTAGCAGAGCCGGCGCCCCGCGCACCGCCCGCTAGATGACGTTTGCGTGATACGTCCGGCGCCGCCGGAAACCCCCGGCACGCGCCACCGGAGACACGGCGGGGAGCAAGGCGCCGCGCCGGGCCCCAGAATAGGATCGCGCGCCCGGGCGTTCGGGGGCACATGGCGCCGCACTCCGTCATCACGCGCCGCGCGTTCTCGCTGGGCGCGCTCGCCGCGCTGACCACGCCCGAGGTGCGCGCGGCGGGTCTGTCGTCGCTGCCGCACGCGTCTCTGGGCTGCTTTCCGACGCCGGTCGACCACGCCGCAAAGCTCGGCGATCACCTCGGCATTGCGCGGCTCTACATCAAGCGCGACGACCTCGGCGGAAGGCCCTACGGCGGCAGCAAGCTGCGCAAGCTCGAACCGCTGCTCGGCGACGCAGTCGCAGAGAAGCGCCAGCTGGTCGTGACGTTCGGCGGCGTCGGCTCGAACCAGGCCGTGGCGACCAGCGTCTACGCCTCGCGCCTGGGAATGAAGACCCTACTCCTGCTACTGCCGCAGCCGCCGAGCGCGGAAGTACGCGACAACCTGCTCGCCGACGCGCGCTACGGCGCCGAGCTCCACATGTCGCCAGGACAGTCGAGCTCGCGGGCGGCGGCGCTGCGTCTCGCCGCTGCGCGCGGGCTCACGCCGTACATCATCCCCATGGGCGGCTCCTCGCCGCTCGGCAACAGCGGGTTCGTGACTGCGGCCCGCGAGCTCGCCGCGCAGGTGCACGCCGGCGTGTTGCCTGAGCCCGACGTCGTCTACATCGCCATGGGCACGATGGGCAGCGCTGTCGGCCTCGCGCTCGGCCTGCGCGCCGCCGGCATGAAGACCCGCGTCGTCGCCGTCCGCGCCTCCAACCGCGGCACATCCACGCCCGCGCGCTTCTTCGCGCTGTCCAAGCGCACCGCCGCGTTCATGCACGCGCACGATGCGTCGTTCGACGCGAGCGGATTGTCGCCCAAGGACGTAACCCTCGACGGGGGCCACCTCGGCCGCGGCTACGCGCTGCCCACACGCAAAGGCCGCGCCGCCATTCGCCTGGCGCGCCTGGCCAACCTCGAGCTCGAACCCGTCTACACCGCCAAGGCCCTGTCCGCGCTGATCGACGACGCGCCGCAGCTTCGCGGAAAAGTCGTCCTGTTCTGGAACACCCACAACTCGCGCCCCCTCGATCTGCACGGCATCACGCCGGAGCAACTGCCGCCGGCGTTCCGGGGGTACTTCGCCGGAGCGCGGTAGCGCGAGCGCGTGGGCGAGAGCGAGGGCTTGGGCGCGGGCCAGCGCGTGGGCGCGGGCGAGCGGGAATGGCGGGGCCGCGCGGCCCCTCCAGTCGCCGCAGAAATGCTTTGTATACATAGTATCTGGGTGATGGGAGGGAGGTCCTGGCAGCCACCGCACACGCAGCACCGCCGGTGCACCACACTATGTAGCTGAATTTACAGCGCATTATGACATGAGATGCAGTTATTTGCATGATGCATACATTATGCGATCATGATGTAGATGGGCTGGCTGCGCGACCTGATGATGGCGTCCCGGCCGCCGGTCCGGAGCTTTGGAGCGCTGGCGAGGGCGGCTCTGGCGAGCCCTGACTGGCCGGCCGATACGCGGATCCAGCCGCGCTCGCTGGCTTCGATCTTCAGCAAGCTGGATCACGACCAGGAGC
The DNA here is from genome assembly GCA_963826085.1 of uncultured delta proteobacterium. Taxonomy (GTDB): domain Bacteria; phylum Myxococcota_A; class Polyangia; order Polyangiales; family Polyangiaceae; genus CAWDXG01. The sequence goes on from CAWGVN010000004.1 coordinate 1,712,218, forward strand.
TGGCGTGGCTCGAGGACCGGCCGGCGGTGCAGCAGGTGCTGGCCGAGCGGCTGGGCTGCGGGCTGGCCGACCTGAAGCAGGCGTCTTCGGGGGCGCCGGCGCCGGACACCACGATGCGCAGGGTGCGGCTGGACGATGCGCCGGACGCGCGGGCGCTCGATCTGGTGGACGAGCCGCTCTGCCCGGGATTCCCCCAGGAAATCCCGCGTCCGTCGGGGTGGGATAGGTTGTGGTGGCACGCGCCCGGCGGCTCGGGGCGCAGCCTGGCCGGGCGCTGGCTGCAGGCGCGGGGGCGCGCGACGTTCGTGCGCGCGGCGAGCCTGACCGACGTCAAGCTGCCGGCGCGCGGTGCGGCGTTCGTGGAGCTCCAGGCGGAGAACGGCCGCGAGCCGGCTTGGCGATCTCCGGTGTGTGTCGCCGCTCCGTTTCCGCCGCCGGACGGTGAAGCGTGGCGCGTCATCGAATCGCCGCCTGTCGAGAGCTACGTCGATGAGCTTGCGGACTGGTTGGTCGATCGCCTGCCGCCCGACGGTCGCTTCGAACCGGTGCGCGCCGTTGAATGGATGCGCAGAGGTCCGCTCGCCGAGGGCATGGTGGACACGCTGGGCGCGGCGCTGGGTCTGTTCGGGCTGGTCGATCAGCTGGGCATGAAGGCGGTCGCCGGCCGCACGTTGCCGGAGCTCGCGCGGCGCTACTTTCGCGATCGCGTAGCGCAGGCGTCGGAGAAGGGCAGCGCGGATGCGGCGTGGCTGAAGCGCGCGGGTTTCGACGTGCTGCTCGGCGTAGTGCGCCGCGCACTCACCGATTCCGGGGCGGCGTGGGATGCGCCGCGCAGCTTCGACGACTGGCTCGCGCTGGTCCCGCCGGAACAGCAGCGCGGCGGCGATCTGGAGTGGATGCGGGCGTCGCTGGCCGCGAGCGGCGCGCCGGTCCGCCCTTCGGACATCGAGAAGGCGGCTCGATTGGTGCCGCCCGGGGCGTTCCGCATCGTGAGGGCGCTTTCGCGCGCGGGGCTCCTCGCGCCGGTGGACAACGGCGATCGGCTATCGCTGGGGCCACGCTGGCTGGCGTGCGTGCTGCTCTCGGAGGCGCAGAAGTCGCTGGTCGCCGCCTCGCCCTTCGAGTGGGGAGAAGCGCTGCTGTCGCCGCATGCGGCGGCCGGGATCGCGGGCGCGCTCGAGCGCCGCATCCAGAGCGAGCAGGCGCCGATCGAGGAAGTGCTGGAGCTGGAAGCCGATGACAATCCAGCTGTGGTGGCGGCGCTGGAAGCGCTATTCCGCGGCGCAGGGCTCGCGGTACTGCACGGAACCGAGCTGCCGGAAGATCACCTCGAAGCGTTGTGGGACGAGCAGGTGCGCCTGCTCGTCGAGCTGCCGGGCGAGCTGCCCGCGCCGCGCATCGGCCCAACGCCGGGCACGCTCGAGGCCGGCAGTTGGTATCTGGCGGCGTTGGCGCTGAGCGAGCAACTGGCCGACGGCAGCGGACGCAAGCAGCCCTTGCTCAGACCGTGGAGCGCGACCGAGCCGCCGCACGGATTGCGCGCGCTGTACGACTGCATCGCGACAGCGAAGGCGCACCTGCCCGAAGCGTACGCGCTGATCGATCGGTTGCGCGGGGCGGTGGGCAGCGTCGCGCTCGACGGACAGGGTCCACACGCACTGGAACGACCTGGCCTGGTGCTCGACGAGGTCGCGCACGGCGTGCTCGGCTGGGAGGCGCTGGTCGAAGTGCGCGACGCGGAAGTGCTCGCGGTGCTGGCCGAGCGGCGCCACATGCCGTGGGCCGAAGTGGCGCGTGCCGTGTGGAATGCGTGGAGCGAGGTAGCGCGCGCGGGTGACGACTTCCCGGCATTGCTCGCTCCCGGGGCGCCGCACGCTGGGCGCTTCTGGGCACATCTGCCTCCCGCGCTGCTGGTGCCGCTGCTCGAGCCGCGGGGCGGCGCTTCGGCGCGCGTGCCGTGGAGCGCGTTCGGCGAGGCGCAGTGGGCGGCGCTCGTGGAGGGATGGGCTGCGCTGCGCGCGGATGGCGATGGAGCGCGCGCAGCGTTCGGCGCGATCCCCGAGGCGCAGGCGATGCTCGCGGTCGACGCGGGCATGCTGTCGGGCGATGGGGCGGACCGGGCGGCGCTCTCCGCGTTGTGGCTGCGCTTCCCGAAGCAGCTCGCGGCGCGTTTCAAGTCGCAGAGCTCTTCGGGCGGCCTTTCCACGGCGCTGCCGCTGGTCCTCGGCGCGCCGCCAGAACAGACCGCCCGCGCCGTCGAGCTGCTGGGACCGTCAGGGCCACTGCTGGAGCTCGGTGAAGCCGATCTCGACGGCGTGCGGCGCTGGCTGCTCGACTGCGTCCACGCCCGTGTAGCGAATTGGCACGAGGCGTATGCGCTGCTCGCCGGGATCGAGCAAGGACTGGCACCGTTGCGGCGCGCGTGAGTGAGCAACAGGCTTCAGGCTTCAGTGGTGCTAGCCTGCGCGGCGGATGGACCCGACGTCCAGACGATCTATTGCGGCCAGCTTCGCGCTGTGGGCGGCAGCGGCCAGCGCGTTGCTTGTGCTGCTCGGGGTGGGGGCGGTCCACGTCGGGCTGGTCCGGCCGATCCACGGGTTCGTCGCGTTCATGGTGTCGCTGCTCGTAGCGCTCCTGGCGCTCTGCACAGGGCTCGTCGGTGTACTGCGCACGCGGCGGATCAGTGGTCGGAGGGGCCGCACGCGAGCCCTGGCCGGCGTGATCTACGGGGCCGTGGTGCTCGGCGCCATCGGGCTCCTGCTGCGTTCAGCGCGCGGGTTGCCGGCCATCAACGACATCACGACCGACACGGCGAATCCGCCCGGATACGTCGCAGCGAAGAAGCTCGGACCCAACGTGGGCCACGACATGAGCTACCCGAAGTCGTTCGCGGCCATCCAGGAGAAGGCGTACCCGTTCGTACAGCCGATCCATCTCGATGTACCGCCGAAGACCGCTTTCGATCGAGCCGAGGCCGCGATGGAGGCGCTGGGCTTCCACACGGAGAGCTCGGATCCGGCAGCGGGTCGCATCGAGGCGACGGACACGTCGACGGTGTTCGAGTTCGTGGACGACATCGTGGTGCGGGTGCGTCCCGGCGACGGGGGCTCGATTGTCGACATCCGCTCGCGCTCGCGCGACGGCAAGGGCGACCTCGGCGTCAACGCCGACCGGATCCGCAGGCTGAGCCAGCTCATCGAGAAGCCAGCGGCGGACGGCGCGGGGTAGCGCCGACATTTTCCGGCTCAAGCCGACGCTTCACGCCTTTTCTGTCGGCCTCGCCGACATTTTCCGGCTCAAGCCGACGCTTCACGCCTCTTCTGTCGGTCTCGCCGACATTTCGGGCGCCTTGCTATGGCTTCACGCCCTTTGTGTCGGTCTCGCCGACATTCTGCGCGCCAAGCCGACGCTTCACGCCTCTCCTGTCGGTATGACCGACATTTCGGGCGCCTTGCTATGGCTTCACGCCCTTTCTGTCGGTCTCGCCGACATCTGCCGGCCCAAGCCGACGCTTCACGCCCTTTGTGTCGGCTAGACGACGTGCACCCGCTGGATTAGCCGCGCCTCGCGCCACAAACGCTCGACCCCCAAAAAACCTTCGGCCCTTCGGCCCTTCGTGTTGCCCCCTCGAGGAGAGCCGCCCGCCCGCTGGAGTAGCCGCGCTCGCCCGCCACACCACTCGACCCCCAAAAAACCTTCGGCCCTTCGGCCCTTCGTGTTGCCCCCTCGAGGAGAGCCGCCCGCCCGCTGGATTAGCCGCGCTCGCCCGCCACACCACTCGACCCCCAAAAAACCTTCGGCCCTTCGGCCCTTCGCGTTGCCCCCCCGAGGAGAGCCGCCCACCCGCTGGATTAGCCGCGCCTCGCCCGCCACACCACTCGACCCCCAAAAAACCTTCGGCCCTTCGGCCCTTCGTGTTGCCCCCTCGCTCAACCCGGAGCCCGGCGTGATTCAGGCGGCCTCGTCCCTGGGCTCGACCACGTCCGTGGCTTCGCTGGGCCCGTCGTCCGCGTGGTAGTCGGCGGGGGCGGTTTCGTCGGTGCCACGCGTGACGCCAAACATCGACAGCGCCCAGGTGACGAGCACGGCGACGACGAGATTGACGATCACGCCCCACAGCGCGGCATAGCCGGGAACGGTGAGCGAGCCGAGGTGGACGGCGAAGATGGTCGACTTGAAGCCGCGGGTCGACGCCATCCAGGTGCCGACGCCCATGCCGGCGGCCCAGCCGGCGACCAGGCCCCAGCGATGCAGCTTGCCCGTATACAGGCCGAGAATGACCGCTGGGAAGGTCTGCAGGATCCACACGCCGCCGAGCAGCTGCAGCGTGATGGCGTACTGCTGCGGCAGGAAGATGATGAAGCCGAGCGCGCCGAACTTGACGACCAGGCTGACCAGCTTCGCCATGCCCGCTTCCTGTTTGTCGGTGCAGTCGGGGCGGATGTACTCCCTGTAGATGTTGCGCGTGAACAGGTTGGACGCGGCGATGCTCATGATCGCCGCGGGAACCAGCGCGCCGATGGCGATGGCGGCAAAGGCGAAGCCGGCGAACCACGACGGGAAGGCGTACAGGAACAGAGCGGGGACGGCGTAGTCGGCGTGGTACTGCTTGAAGCCCGCTTCGAAGCGGGGCATGTGCGAGACGCCCGACGCGATCGCCATGTAGCCGAGCAGGGCGATCAGGCCGAGCAAAAACGAGTAGGCCGGCAGCATCGCGGTGTTGCGCTTGATCACGTCGCGGCGGCTGGAGCTGAGCACGCCCGTGACCGAGTGCGGATAGAGGAACAGTGCGAGGGCCGAGCCGAAGGCGAGCGTGGCGAAGGCGCTGTACATGCCGAGGTTTCCGCCCTCGGGCGCGGGAAGGATCAGCTTCTTGGCCGGCACCGCGGCGAAGATCTGGCCGTAGCCGCCGAGCTTCATCGGGATCACGATCACGGCGGCGAGCACGGCGATGTAGATGACCAGATCCTTGACGATGGCGATCATCGCCGGGGCGCGCAGGCCGCTCTTGTAGGTGTAGGCCGCGAGGATTGCGAAGGCGATGATGAGCGGCATGTCGGCCATGATGCCGTGGCCCTCGACGCCCATCGCGGCGATCACGACCTGGATGCCGACGAGCTGCAGCGCGATGTACGGCATGGTCGCCAGGATGCCGGTCAGCGCGACCAGCAGCGCCAGCGTCGGGCTGTCGAAGCGACCGCGCACGAAATCCGAAGCGGTGATGTAGCCGTGGCGGCGCGACACGCTCCACAGCCGCGGCATCACCATGAACACGAACGGGTACGCGATGATGGTGTACGGCATCGCGAAGAAGCCGAGCGCGCCGGCGCCGAACACCAACGCGGGGACCGCGATGAACGTGTAGGCCGTGTACAGATCGCCGCCGAGCAGGAACCACGTGACAATCGTGCCGAAGCGGCGACCGCCGAGGCCCCACTCGTGCAGCTGGTCGAGATTGCCGGCGCGCCAGCGCGCAGCGACGAAACCGAGCACGGTCACCAGCCCGAAGAGCAGGATGAAGACGATCAGCGCCGGCCAGTTCACCATGGTCGACTACGACTCCCGCGTGGCGAAGTAGACGACGGCGGTGATCAACGCGCCGATGCCGATCCACAGGAACAGGTACCAGTAGAAGAACGGGAAGCCCCCGAGCTCTGGCGTGAGCTTGTTGTAGAACGGCACCCACAAGGTCGCGACGAACGGCACCAGGAGCAGCAGGTACCAGCCCCACTTCTCCTTCTTCGGCGCGCCGCCGTCCCCGGAAGGTTCCCGCTCCACGTCCCTCGTCTCCGGCGCGGGACGATATCATCTTCCGGAGGCGTGCGGGCCGTTTGCGGATGGGTGTACCCTCGCTGCCCGGTCTGACGTCGCGCCCGAGGAGGAAACCGATGGACTGGTACAGCCAATCGTTCGTTGCCTGCGCTCCCTGGAGCTACGTCCTGATGTTCGGGCAGACCATGTTGGTCGCGATGCTGATCGAGCGGACGCTCTATCTGACGCTGAAGGCGCGCCTGAACGAGCGGGCGTTCATGGCGCAGATACGCAAGCTGGTCGTTGCCGGTAACCGCGATCGCGCCGAGAAGCTCACGCAAGCCGCGGGCAACACGCCCATCGCACGCGTGTGCAAAGCGGGGCTCCAGGCGCTCGAGCGCGGGCCGTTCGAGCTCGAGCAAGCGACGTCCAGGGCCGTGTCCAGGGAGCTGCCGGGTCTCCGTCGCCGGTTGCCGCAGGTCTTCCTGATCTCGGGCGGGCTCGCCGTGGCGGGCATCGCAGGAAGCTTCATGCTCGGCGCCAGGGGGTTCGAGCTGGGAGGCTCGGGGCCGCTCCCGCTCGGGCTCGCGATGGTCGACGCTCCGGTGCTGATCGGGGGCGTCTCGGCGATCGTGGGGCTGCTTGGCGGCGTCTTCCTGACCGCCCAGTCGCGCAAGGTCGCGGCGGGTCTCGACTACTGCAAGCAGGTGCTGATGGAGCTGGGCTCGCAGCAGCAGCGACCGTAAGTTCCGCTCAGTCGCGCGCGCGGGCGTCCTGCCGTGTGCGGCCGCGGCGCTTCGGACGCGGGGCGCGCCCGAGCACTCCGTGCTTTTCATGCACGAGAGCGAGCCGCTCGGCGAGCTGGGCGGACAGCAGCGGCGGCACGGCGTTGCCGATCATCGAGTAGCCGTCGACAATACCGGCGGTGCGGAAGCGGAAGAAATCGGGGAAGGACTGCACGCGGGCCGCTTCGCGCATGCTGATGGGGCGATCTTCCCAGGGGTGGAAGTAGCCGTAGGTGTCCTTGCCGATGTGCGCGACAATGGTCTTGCACGGACGGTTGGCCGAGAGCCGCTCGAACCAGTCGCCGTGCTGCTCGAAGCCGCGCGCGAGGTAGCCCGACGAGAGCAGGTGGTGCACCTCGTCCAGCTCCGCCTCTTCCATCATGAGACGGAGCAGGAGCCCGCCGTCCACGCGGCGCAGCAGCGCCTGCACCTCGCCCGCGGGCGGCAGGTCCGCGAGTGCGGCGCTGCGCTGGCGCTTCTCGAGCGCGGCGAGCAGCGCGCGGAGCTCCTGAAGCGTCGGCGAGCTTCTGAGCTTGTAGTCCATCCAGCGCTGGCCGGGACCGAACTTCCTCATCAGCGCCTGGTCGTCGGGGCGCGCGCGGCGGACGATGTGCGCGTCGGTGCGCGGCGGGCTTTGCGTCGTGCCCGGAGCGGGCTGCCGCACGAAGCGAAGGTAGCGAAGCTCGGCCGCGGGCAGGCGCTCGTCGAGCAGGGTGTAGGCGTCCACCTCGTGGTCGGGGCGCGCGCCGCCGTCGCCGAACGCGAACTCGCCGGGCGGCGCGAGACCGGACAGCGCTACCGAGAGCGGCACGTCGTCCATCGGTTGGAGATCGAAGAACTCGCGGGCGGCGTCCTGCGAGCCGGGCCCGGCGCGGAAGCCGACCATCAGGTAGCGCTGGCGGTCCTGCGGCACCGCGTGCCGGCGCGTCTTGACGACCCGCGACTCGACCTCGTAACCGAGCTCGCTGTGCGAGAGCGCGGCGATCGCCTCGCTGAGCACGGACGCCGCGTCGAGCTGCCCGTTGGGCGTGCGCAACACGGACGAGAAGTGCGAGACGTTCTCGAACACGAACGCGTCGGGGCGCAGTGCTTCAAGGAACAGCACGTACTTGTGCAGGAGCGCATTGCGTTCGTCGCCGTAGTGGTCGCTGGTCCACGCCGAGGCGCCCTGTTCGCGCAGCCGCTCCAGCACCGCGCGACCAATGCGGCTGAAGCCCTTGCAGGGCGGGCCGCCGAGCACGAGCTCGACACGGCGACCGCCGTCGTAGAGCTCGCGCAGGCGCTCCTCCGCGGCGAGCGAGCAGCGGGCGCGCAGGCTGTCGCGTCGCGCGCGCCAGCGGACCCACAGCCGCCGGAGCTCGCGACCGGGCTCGCTCTGGAGAAAAGCGACCAGCGTGCCCGAGCGCTTCGGCACGACGCGGTGCTGACCGCGACCGCGACGCTTTGCGCCCTGCCCGAGGAGCGCGAGCGCGCTGTCCCACAGCTCCGCGGCGCCCTGCTTCAAGGCACGCACCAGCGGCGCATCCAGAGGCGCAACGGCGGGTGCGAGCAGCTGGTACTCCTGCTGCCAGGGCTGCGCGGCGAGCTCCGCCGTGCGCAGCGACGCGAGGCCCATGCGCGACGAAAAGCCGCGGCAGACCGCCAACGAGAGCACCTTCGAATCCACACGCGCGAGCGCCGCACGGAACGAGGCGGACTCGACGAGTGCGCGCCGCGCGGCGTCGTACTCGGCGTCGATGGCACGCAGACCCGACAGAAACGACCGGAGACCGATTTCGCCGAGCTCGGCCTCGAGCGCGGCGTCGCCTCGCGCGAGCGCCAGGTGAGTCAGGTAGTAGAAAAGGATCTCGCTCGGATGATGAAACCAGGAGATGTCGCAGTGCCGTCCGGTCGGCAGGCGCCCGGAGCTCGACGGGAAGTTGTCGTTGTAGCAGCGCAAAGCGACCGTGTCGTTGTCGATGCCGAGCACGGTCTCGAAATCGATGGGCCCGCCTGCCAGCTCGAACCCGAGCGTCAGCCCGCCACAGCCGCAGAACAGATCGACAACGCGGACGCGCATGGGCACAAGCCACCGTAGCCCCCGCGCTCCATCGCGGTCAACGCCGTAGCGGCGGACACGATATGCTGCGCTCGTGCGCAGGCAGCCGGACAATCTGCTCGGCATCCGCGACGCCGCTCTGCGTCTCGGCGTCAGCGTTCCCACGCTCAGGCGCTGGGACAAGCAGGGCAAGCTGGTCGCGCTGCGCCATCGGTTCACCGGCGAGCGGGTGTACCGGCGCGACGCGCTGGACGCGATCGCGGACGGCGCAGCGCCTGCACCCCACACGGATCTCGTCGGGCGCGACGCCGAGCTCGGCAGGATCCTGCGGGCGATCCGCGGCGGAGCGCGGCTGGTCACGCTGGTCGGGCCAGGCGGCATCGGCAAGACGGCGCTCGCGCGCGAAGCGCTCGCCGCGCTCGAGGCGGAGTGGAGCACCTGCTTCTGCGATCTGACAGCCGCGACGCCGGAGCGCGTGGCGTCGGCGCTTGCCGCAGCGCTGGGCGTAGAGCTGGGCGCAGACGACGAGGTCGCGCGCCATCTAGCTCGGCTCGGCCCGACCCTCGTGATGCTGGACAACGCCGAGCACGTCGCTTCAGCGACGGCGTCGCTGGTGCGCGCGCTCCGGAACCCAGCGCCAGAGCTCGCGTGCATCGTCACCTCGCGCGAACGGTTGCGGCTTCAGGGCGAGCTCGTGCTCGAGACCGGACCGCTCGCTCGCGACGCGGCCGTCACGCTGCTCGTGCGATCCGCGGAGCGAAGTGGCGCGGCGATCGACCGGACGCGACACGAAAAGGCGCTGGCGCGCATCGCCGCGCGGCTGGAGCGGATCCCGCTGGCGCTGGAGCTCGCCGGCGCGCAGCTGCTGGCGCTCACGCCCGAAGAGCTCGAACATCAGCTCTCGCTGGATCTGCTGGAAAACCGGGCGCGCGATGCGCCGGCGCGGCACGCCACGCTGCGCGCCGCGATCGCCTGGTCGTTCGAGCTGCTCACGCCGCGCGAGCGCGAGCTGATGGCGGCGCTGTCGGTGTTCCGCGGCGGCTTCGACGCGCCGGCGGCACAAGCCATCGACGGGCGCGGCGCCACGCGGCTGCTCCACTCGCTCCGCGACAAGTCGATGCTCAGGAGCGGCGAGGGCCCCGCGCGCTTCGATCTGTTCGTCAGCATCCGCGATTTCGCCGCGGACGAGCTGGCGCGTTCCGCCGCCGAGGCCGACGTGCGGGAGCGCCACGCGCGCTGGTTCGCCGAGCTCGCCCGCAGCGCGCTGGACGCTCCGCCGACCGACGTGACGGTCGATGCGCTGGCACGCGAGCACGAGAACCTGCGCGTCGCGTCGGCGTGGGCGACCGAGCACGACGCGGCGCTCGCCCTGCTTTTTGCAGTCGCGATCGACTACGCGGCGGGCGCGACCACGGGCATCGATCAGCGGGTGGAGCTCTTCGACGCGGCGATCGACAACGCGCCACGCGGAGAGTCGCGCCTGCTCGCGCGTGCGCTCGCGACGCGGGGACGGCTGCTGCTCGAGCGCGGCGACGTAAACTGCAGCAAGCGCGATCTCGACGCCGCCCACCGCGCCGCAGGGCGCGCACGCGATCGCGAGCTCTCCGACTACGTGCTGGGCCTCCTGGCGGCGTGGAACGTCCAGTTCAAGAGCCCCGCAGAGGCCCTGCGTGCCGCGGCGCGCGCCGAGCGCGCCGCGCGGTCGGGAGCCGCGCGTCCAACGCGCGCCCTGGTCTGGACGCAGATCGGCTCCGTGCAGCACGAGCTGGGCGCGCTGGATCGCGCCGAGGCGAACTTCGCGCGCGCGCTGGCGCTGGCGCGGTCGGAACGGGAGCCTGTGCTCGCGGCGCGCATTGCCGCGCGACTCGGCCGCGTGTACGTCGATGCCGATCGTCCGGACGACGCGGAAGAAGCTCTCTCGGCGGTCGAGACGCTCGCGGGCGATCGCTTCGAAGCGTGGGCGCTCGCGCACCGGGCCCTGCTGCGCTGGCGTCGGGGGCGGCTCGACGACGCCCGGGAGCACTACGCGCGCTCGGTCCGGCTGTTCGCGGCGCGTGGCGCCAGCGGATTCGAGACGGTGCACCGCGCTCTTCTGGCTGCGGTGCTGGCGGCGCAGGGACGCGGGGTCGACGCGCTGGCCGAGCTCGCCCAGGCGCGCATCGACGCGGGCGCCGACGCGGGATTGTTGCTCGCAATAGAGCTCGGCGAGGCACATCGACGGTTGCTGGAAGCGCGGCGCAAGGGCGAAAGGCCCGACGCCATCGTCCGCGAGGCCCTACGGAAGAGCCGACGGCTCGCCGCGCGCGACAAGGACATCCGCGCCCTGGCCGAACGGCTCCAGGCCGCGGCAGGTGACGACCTGCCGGTGCGCGCCACGCTGTTCGTCGCGCGGGACGGAGCATGGCTGTCGGCGCCGGGTTATTCCCGCGCCGTGTTGCCGGCCGGCTCGCCGCTGCGCGCGCTGCTGGCGGCGCTGGCGAAACAGCACGGGGCCGCGGCGCTGACGCGCGACGAGCTCACGGCCGCGGCTTGGCCGCGGGAACGCATGCTGCCGCGCGCCGCGGCGCAGCGTATCCATGCCGCAATATCGGAGCTCCGCGCCCTGGGCCTGGGCAACGCTCTCGAGCGCACCCGCGACGGCTATCGCATCGCGCCCTCGCTGCCGGTGCGGATCGAGGGTGATCAGGGCTGATCACCCCGGCCGGCGCACCCTGGCCTTCTCGCCGCAGAGCCCTTCCTCGAAGCGGATTCAGACCGAATCAGACCCGCAGCGTTCCCTCCGGCGCTATTCCGCCGCGCATGCGAATCCTTGCAAGCATCGTCATCGGCCTGACCTGTACCGCCTGCGGCGCCTCGCCTGCAGATAACCACGGTTCCACGGATCCGGTCGTCACGCCCGACGCCGGCGCTCCCCAGGACGCCGCCCCCGATTCGAAACCGGCGACCGACGCGGGTGCGTCGGCGCCGTTCCCCGCTGTCACGCCATCGCTGCCGCAGGCCGAGTCCGGCGGCGGCCCGGTGATCGCGTCGCCCACAGTGGTCCCGGTCTTCTTCGAGCCGGATGCCCAGAAACCCCAGCTCGAGAAGTTCCTGACGGCGCTCGCCGCGTCGGACTACTGGACGGCGGCGACGAAGGAATACGGTGTCGGCACGCTGAAGGTCGCCGCGTCGGTGGTCGTCGCGACGCCTCCAGCAGCGACCGTCACGGACGACGACATGCAGACGTGGCTAGCGAGCCAGGCTGACGGCACGCACACCGGATGGCCCAAGGCGGATGCGAACACGGTGTTCGCCGTCTTCTATCCGGCGTCGACGAGCATCACCATCCACGGCAAGACCAGTTGCAGCGTGTTCGACGGCTACCATCGCGCGACGCAGACAGCCGACGGCTCGCCGCTCATCTACGCGCCGATCGCACGCTGCTCGCCGTCGCTCGATGCGCTGACCGTGTCGGCGGCCCACGAGATCATCGAAGCGGCGACGGACCCGTACTACTACACCGATCCGGCCTACGCCTTCACCGACGACGATCACTTCATCTGGACGATCGCGACCGTGGGCGAAGTGACTGATCTGTGCGAGCTGGAGCCGCAGGTCGACGCCAAGCTCGTGGGCGACTTCGCCGTGCCGCGTTCCTGGTCCAACGCGAGCGCCGCCGCGGGACACGATCCGTGCGTGCCGGCTCCGGACGGGCCGTGGTTCGGCGCCCAGCTCGCGGCCGAGGAGCCCGTCAAGCTGAGCACGGGCATCACCAGCTTCAGCACCCGCGGCGTGCAGGTGCCGGTGGGAAAGACGCGCACGGTCGACGTGGCGCTGTGGAGCAACGCGCCCACCGGGGACTTCAAGGTCGAAGCCTTCGACGAGAGCCGCTTCTTCGGCGGCCCGCCCGAGCTCGACCTCTCGCTCGACAAGACGACAGGCAGAAACGGCGACATCCTGCACCTGACCATCAAGTCGCTCCAGGCCGGCAGCTATGGCGGCTCGATGCTGTTTCTGCAATCCACGCTCGGCTCGAAGAGCCACGTGTGGATCGGCTTCATCGCGAACTAGGCGGGGGCGCTCAGGGGACGCGCTTCAGCCACAGCGCGTTCCTGATCAGTGCAAGAACAACCTGAGCCCCGATTGCACGACGACCATGCCGTACTGATCGGCCGCGGCGGTGACGTCGGCGTCGCGCACCGAGCCGCCGGCGTGGACGACGTAGCGGACGTTGCTGCGGCTGGCGCGGTCGATGTTGTCGCGGAACGGGATGAACGCGTCCGAGCTGAGCGCCACGCCGTCGAAGCGCTTCACCCACTCGAGCCGCTCCTGCCGTGACAGCGGCTCCGGGCGCTCGGTCAGCACCGCCATCATCGCCTCGACCTCCACGTCGGACAGCTCGTCCCAGAGCAGGAACTGATCGATGGCGTTGGTCTTCTCGGGGCGCTTCGCGCCCTCGCGGAACGCGAGCTCCTGCACCCTCGGATGCATCTGCAGAAACCACTTGTCGGCCTTGCTGCAGGCGAGCCGTGTGCAGTGGATGCGCGACTGCTGGCCGGCGCCCATGCCGATGACCTGCCCGTCGTAGGCGACGCACACCGAGTTGGACTGCGTGTACTTGAGCGCCACGGTTCCGACCAGCAGCGTCTCCGCCACGTCGTCGGGGATGTCCTTCTTCTTCGAAACGACGTTCTTCAGCAGATCGCGCGTCACCTTGGCGGTGTTGCGGGTCTGCTCCAGCCGGAAGCCGAACAGATCGCGGTCCTCGCGCTCGGGCGGCTCGTAGTCGGGGTCGATCGAAAGGACGAGGAACGCGCCCTTCTTCTTCGCCTTGAGGATCTCCAGCGCCTCGGGCTCGTAGCCCGGCGCGATCAGCCCGTCGGAGACCTCTTTCGCCAGGAACTTCGCCAGCGACACGTCGCACACGTCACTGATTGCAGCGAAGTCGCCGAAGGACGAGAGCCGGTCGCCACCGCGGGCGCGCGCGTAGGCCGTGGCGACGGGCGAGAGCGCGGACGGGTCGGAGATGAACTGCGAGCGGGCAAAGACCTCGTCGAGCGGACGCGCGATCGCCGCGCCCGCGGGGCTCACGTGCTTGAATGACGCGGCGCCCGGCTTGCCCGTGGCCGCGCGGAGCTCGCGCGCGAGCTGCCACGCGCCGAAGGCGTCGAGCAGATTGATGAAGCCCGGCTTGCCGTTGAGGATGGCGAGCGGCGACGGCTCGCGCTCGACGAGCAGCCGCGCGAACTCCTGGTGCGGATTCGCGCCGTACTTGAGCTTGACTTCCATGATCGTTCCTCCGCCGTGGGGCCGCGAGCGTAGGACGGCCCAATCCGCACTGTCCAGGGCGCGGAAGGCCCGGCGGATCCAACGTCAGTTGCAGGCGCCGGTCGCGGCGGCCGGCGCCGGCGGCGGGGTCATGAGCGCGGGGCAGTTGAAGTCGAACATGTCGAGCAGCGCATCGGCGTTGGCGTCGCGCGCCGTGAGCGCGGGCACGCCGAACAGCAGCTCGATCAGGCGCAATGCGGAGGTGTGACTGTGGACGAGATGGGAGACGTGGTGCGGCCGCGCCCAGGGCGAGATCACCAGCGCAGGCACGCGCATTCCGAGTCGATCGAATTCGGTCTGGTCGGGGCTGGCGAGGCACGCCGCGGGCGGCGGCACGTGGTCGGCGAGCCCGCCGGCCTCGTCCCAGGTGTAGACGACGGCGAGCGTCGGCCAGAGCGAGCTCTTGACGGCGGCCTCGTAGATCTGCCGGCCCCAGGCTTCGCCGTCGTGGATGTCGTTCGGCGGATGCTCGTCCTGGCCCGGGCCCGGGTCGACGAACGAGACGGCGGGCAGCGATCCGCTGCCGAGCGCATCGACGAAGTCCTGGAACGAGCCGACCCCGGCGTGCGCGTTGTCCCAGCCGATCGAGTCCTGGCGCACGTTGCCGTCGGTGTACACGCCCCAGCTCACGCCGGCCTTGTCGAGCGCGTCGAAGATCGTCGGATCGGAAATCTTCGCCTCGCCCGTGCTGTGCACACCGTCCGAGGTGGCGGCGTACAGGTAATCGCGGTTGGCCCAGGTGCCGCCCAGCGCGGAGCCGAAGTAGTGGTCAGCGACCGCGAAGGTGCCCGCGACCCAGTAGTAGAACGGCAGATCCGTCTGGTCGTAGTAACCGATGGCGAAGTGGCCGTCGGTGACGGTGCCGCCCGCGGCGCTCTGAACGAAGCCGTCCATCTTGCCGCTGTCCCAGCCGGTGTGCATCTGGGTCCACTGGTGCGGCGGGTCCGCCGGCAGGCAGGGCGAGGTCAGGTGGAACGGAGCCACGTCGGCGCCGCCTTGATCGGGATTCGTGTAGCTCGCCGGGACGGGCTCGGCGTCGGGCTGCCCGGACTTCGAGAGCTGGCCGAAGTAGTGATCGAACGAGCGGTTCTCTTCCATCACGATCACGATGTGCTGGATCGGGATTGCTGCGATCTGCGCCGACGTGAGGCCGAGCGTCTGCTCGGCGGTCGCTCCCTTGTCGAAGCTGCACGCTGCGCGCTGCGACGCCACCGGATCCGGGAGCGGAGCAGAGGGACAGCTCGGCCCCGAGTCGCCCGGGGCGCCCGCAGCACCGGCGGCTCCCGCGGCACCGTCCGTCCCCTCGCCCCCGGCGCCCGCAGCGCCTCCCGCACCCTTCCCGTTATCGCTCGAGGACGAACACGACAAGAGACAGCTGCCCAGGACCATCGCCAGCAGGAAGTTCAGTCGCATCCTGGTTCCATAGCCGCGATGGGCGCCTGCTTCCAGGGCGCGCGCGGGCGATGCTATGCGTGGAGCCGATGGCTGCGACAAAGCAGAGCAAGCGCTCGGCGCTGATGTCGCGCATCCGGGGGCGCGATACGGCGCCGGAGACGATCCTGCAGAAGGCGCTGTGGGCAGAGGGCATGCGCTATCGCCTCCATGCACGCACGCCCGTCGGGCGCCCCGACGTGGTGTTTCCCGGGCGGCGCGTGGCGGTGTTCATCGACGGCTGCTTCTGGCACGGCTGCCCCGAGCACTACGTCCGGCCGCGCACGCGCAACGCATTCTGGGACGCCAAGCTCGCCGACAATGTGGCGCGCGACCGACGCCAGACGCTCGAGCTCGAACGGCAGGGCTGGCGCGTCGTGCGCGTGTGGGAACACGAGGTGTTCGAGGCGCTCGACGACGTGGTCGCGCGCGTGCGTGCGTGCTTCGACGGCGGCTCGCCACGCCGGCGGGTCTCGTGGCGCGTGAGCGAGGTGCGCGTGATCGACGCAGCCAGCGACCTCGAGCGCCGCACGCTCACCGACCTGCGCGTGGCCGAGAAGGTCCGCGTCGTGGAGCGCTATCGCACCACAGCGAGGTGGAAGCGCCCGGCGGATCTGTATCCGAAGCGGCGGTAGGCCTGGCGCTTCTGCTATGTTCCGGGCGTGGGCTCCGTAAAGCGGTTGGCGCGCGAGGGCACGCGCTATCTCGGTGCGGCGCTGGCGGGACGTCCACCCGCCCTCGGGATCGATCGCCGCGCCTACGCGCGGGCCGTGCTCTCGGCGCTCAGACCGCATTTTTTCGTGTTTCCTGCGGGAGCCGTACTGGCGGGCGCAGCGTCGGCCGGAACGGTGCAGGCGCCGGTGCACGTGGCGCTGGCTGCCGTCGCCGCGGGCCTCGGCTGGGGCGTCGGACAGCTCGTCAACGACCTGCTCGACATCGAAGCCGATCGCGTGGACGCGCCGCATCGCCCCGCGCCGCGCGGCCTCCTGCCGGAAGGGCCCACGATCGCGCTCGCGCTCCTGCTCGGCATCGCCGTCGCGGTCATCACTGTCGGCGCGCACGCGGCGATGCTGTGGCTGGTGCTGACCGCGGTGGTGCTTCTGCTCGCCTACCAGCCCGCCAAGGCGCATCCGGGGCTCGGCAACCTCGCGCACGGCGCGCTGATCGGCACGGCCGCCGTGATCGGTCGCGCCGCCGCATTGCCAGGTGATGGGCTCGAAGCGACGATCCGCTCGGTGCTGCCGGCCGCGCTGTCCTGCGCCGCGGTAGCCGCGCTGTACCTGCAAGCGAACTACGAGAAGGACCGCGTGGGCGACGCGGAGGCCGGCTACCGCACGCTGGCCCACGTGCTCGGCGTGCGCGGCAGCGCGCTGCTGCGCGGCGCGGGCGCCGTCGCGTTCGCCTGGGCCGTGCTTCACTTCTGCATCGTGCACGGCGCCGTGTCGATCGCACTGCTCGCCGTCGCCGTCACCGCGTCGCTCGGCTCCGCGCTGTACGCGGCGACCCGCGGAACAGAAACCGCCTCGCTCGCCGGTTATCGCTGGGCGTGCCACGGCACCGCCGCCGCCATGCTCGCGCTCGCAGCACCGCTGCTCGGCATCGCCGGATCCATCGCAGCCCTGCTCGTCTCCGTCGCCCTCACCGAGCGCGCATTTTCACGCGCCGAAAACCCCTGATCGCCTGGCGGGTCCTGGCAGCCGCTCCACGTCGGGGATACGCCACACTCGCGCCGCTCTGCAGCGCCCGGCTTCGTCGCAGACTCGAGAGCGGTATTCCCAGTGCTTCGCGCATCGATTTGGCGAGGCACATGTTCCGCCCTGCTTCGCTTGAAGGTCTGCCAGTCGCCAAGGCTCAGCGCGCCCTGTCCACCTCCGCGCGGATACGCGCGAGCGCTTCTGCTGCACGCCGCGATCTGCTGCGACGTGTGAACGGACTGGACGTGCGATGCATGGCGTTCTCCTTTGTTGGGGCTTGTGGCCGGGCTTCACCCCCTGGAGCCCGGCCACGAGCCCCAGCGAAGCCGACATGCATCGCGCCCCTCCGCTACGCGCGGCACGCGTTTTTCGTTGGAACGGCGATCCGGGCCCGGGAGGACGCGTCAGCCGGCCCCTCCCGTCCGCGCGCAGCCGCGAAGCGGCGAGCACGGACTTGGGCAGGGGCAAGTCACGCGCAGCCGCCGCAGGCGGCGAGCATGACGGGGGTGGGCATCCCCACTGGCAGCCGCTCCACGTCGGGGATACGCCACACTCGCGCCGCTCTGCAGCGCCCGGCTTCGTCGCAGACCTGCTCGCGGCACGGCTCAGCGCGGCTTGTCGATCGCGGTCGCGAGCGCTTCGAGGATTGCGCGCGGATCCGCCGTGCGGAGCGCGGGCAGGCCGCGCACCGGCAGGCTTGTCGACGCCAGATCGGCGAGGCGCTCGCGGGCGATGCGGGTCTGCAGGGCGCGGGCGCGGAATTCGGCGCGGTAGGCTGCGAGGGCGGAGGCGAGCTCGGGGGCGCTGTCGCCGTCGAGCGCATCCAGCCACGGCGGTATCTCGTCCACAGCGCGGTTCAGGAGGATCTCGCTCGGCGGCAGCGACCGTGCGCGGAGCTCGTCGAGCAGGTATTCGGTGTCGTCGAGCGACGAGCCGCTGGGGCCGCTGACGATGAGGTAGCGGGTGTCGGCGCTGCGCATGCGGCGCTCCACGCTCTGGACGAGCGACAGCCAGCGGCCGCGCACCGGCACGAACTCCGCGAACAGCGCCCCGATGTCGCGGATCGCCTGCGCGCCGACGAGGTGGCTGACCAGATTGCCGACGCGCTTCTTGCCCCAGGACAAGAGGCCGCGATCGTCGGGGCGATCGTCGAGCGCCACACCCGCAAGACGAGCGAGCCCCGCCACCCACTCCAGCGTGCGCGTCTCCAGCATGCGTCCGAGCCGCGCGGGGTAGTCGAGGAACTCGAGCGCATGGCGCGACGGCGCGGTGTCGAGCACCACCTCGTCGTACAGCCCGCTGCCGAGCTCGTGATCCACAAAGGCGATGCTGATGAGCTCGTGCACGCCCGCCAGCGAGTTTCCGAGCTCTCGGTACATGCCGTTGTCCCGCACGCGGCGCAGGGCCTCCGGATCCTCGAACAGCCACTCGGCGAACCGATCCACCGAGTAACGGGAGTCGGGCATGCGCGCGTGCAGCGTGGTGCCGCCCACTTCGATGCGGCAGGCCTCGATGCCGACTTCGACGCCCAGCGTGTCGGCCAGACGCCGCGCCGGATCCACGGTGACGACCAGCACGCGGCGACCGGCGCGCGCGTGCGCCAGGCCCAGGGCGGCGCTGGTGGTGGTCTTGCCCACCCCGCCGCCGCCCAGCACGACCGTCAGCGCAGCGTCGCTCACGTCTTGACTCCGACTAGCGCGGCAAAGCTCCGCGGCTCGGGATCCGCGAACAGATCCGGCACCTCTGCCACGCGCGCTCCGGCGATGCCGCGCAGGAAAGCGAGCGCCAGCGTGGTCTCGGCCTGCGCGGAGGCGTCCGCCGCGAGCGACTCCGACAGAGGCGCATAGCGCGGATCGGTCCTGGCACGGTGCGCCGCCGCTTCGAGCTCCTCGACGGACGGCCGCCGCGGCACGCGGTTGACGATGACGATCGCCGGCGTTCGGTCGAGCTCGTCGCGCAGGCGTTCGCACAGCTCGCCGGTCTCGCTCGCGACCACCGGCTCGGCCGTGCTCACGACCACGATGGCGCTGCGCTCGGGGCTGAGCACCTCGGAGAGGATGGCACGGCACATCTTCGCGGCGGGGCCCGTGTGCAGGAAGCGCTCCGCGGCGGCGACGACCCGGAGCCAGTCCACGGCGTGACCGGTGGCGGGCAGATCGACGATCACGCGCGCGCCCGGCATCTCCCGCGCCAGGGTGCGGACGCGCTCCAGCGCGACCAGCTCGCGCACGGCGGGCACGGCCTGCATCACCCGTTTGAGCGCGCGCTGCCGTACGATGACCCGTGCGAGCAGACGGCTCGAGATCATGCTGGCGATGGCGTCGGCGAGGGCGTCCAGGTACTCCACGCTGACCGTGCGCACGCCGTCGGCCTGGCTGCCCAGGGCGCGGGCCGCAGCGCGCATTCCCTCGAACTCCACGAGCTGGGCGTGGCCGCCTCGGTCGGCTTCGGCGCGCGCGAGCGCCGCCGCCACCGTGCTCTTGCCGACACCGCCTTTGCCGGTAACGAAGATGATCTGCTGTTCGGGGGAGAACATCCGAGGCCCAGGTCGCCGGAGAATAGCCGAGAACGGACGCCGATGCGCGGCGTCGGGTTTCGTGCGGGGCCAGCGCCTCCGGCGCCTATACTCGTGGAATGTCGATAGGACGCTGGGACCGCCATCTGTCGGGATCCATCCTGATCTTCGCATTGGCTTGCATGGCCCAGGCGGGGTGCGGATCGAAGAGCGGCGACAGCTGCAAGGCCGGCGCGACGCGCTGCAGCGCCGACGCCACCGTGCTCGAGACCTGCAGCGGCGGAAAGTGGGAGAAGACGCAGTGCATGGCAGACCAGGGCCAGCTCTGCGAGGCCGGCGCGTGCGTGGACCCGTGGCACTACGGCTCCCCCACGTTCGACCAGTGCGCCGGCGAACCGCGCGCCACCTCCGAGTCGCTTGCGCAGAAGGCCGCCGGGTTCGAGGAGATCTCGAGACGGCTGCACGTCAACCCGGGACTGGAATGGATGACCGACGTCACCCTGCCGGCCGGCGCGGATCCCGCGACTGCTACGTGGAAAGATGTCCCCGCCTGGGTTACGGGCGAAAACGACGGGCTGTGGTCCTCGCTGTACATGGCGGCCGAGGCGTACCGCTATGCCGCGACCAAGGACGCCGACGCGCTGTCGATGCTGAAGGTGCTGATGGACGGCGAGGTCCGGCGCATGCAGGTGACGGGCGTGCCGGGGCTGTTCACGCGCGAATACGTGCCCGCCGGCGTAGCAAACGTCGCCTGCCCGACCGACCCGAACAGCTACGTGGTCGATCCGACAAAGACGAACAACCGCTGGGTGAAGATCGGCACGGACGGCTGCGTGCAGACCTACGACGCCACGGCCCAGAAGTTCGTCTCGTCGACGCACTGCGGTCTCGACAAATTCGCCGGCTGGTGCTGGCTGGATAACGTGAGCCAGGACGAATACAGCGGCCACATGTTCGCGCTGGGCGTCGTGGCCGAGCTGGTCGACGACCCCGCGCTGCACGCGCAGGCCGCGGATCTGCTCGGAAAGGTGGGCCATCACCTGATCGACAACAACATGCAGTTCGTCGACTGGGACGGGCGCATCACCGAGCACGGGCGGATCTGGGCGGGCGGGCTGGTGGGCGGTTTCCAGGCCACGATGTCGCTGGCGTTCATGAAGACCGCTGCCGTCGCCACGGGGGACCAGGAGCTTTCGTCCTACTACGACGACTGCCTGCTGAAGAAGCAGGGCGAGAATGACTGCATCCCGATTCTTGGCGCCAGCAAAAAGCCATACGACGAGCTGCTCCTGCCCACGGGGCTCTACCTGGGCTGCAAGTCGAACTGGAACAACTTCAGCATGCAGATGCTGTCGCTGCATACGCTGCTCGCGGTCGAGTTCGATCCGGAGCTGCGCGGCAAGGTGCAGGACGCGCTGGAAAGCGACATGTGGCAGCCGCAGGGCCAGCCGCGCCCGCTGTCCGAGCAGAACAACGCGTTCTTCGACTTCATCTACGCCGCCGACAAGCGCCTCGGCCCAGGCAGCGACGGTCCCGCGTACGACGCGGTCAAGAACGCCAACTGCATGCTGCGACAGTTCCCGGCGAGCAAGGTGCCGGTCGCGCTGTCGTGCCCCGCGCAGAGCTGCGTCGAGGCGTGCAAGGATCGCTTCGGCAATCCCATGAGCAACTACGCGCGGCCCATCGCCGAGCGCTGCCTGGGCCGCTTCGTGTGGTGGAACTCGCCCTACAGCATCGACCCCTGCACGGCCGACCCGACGCGCGTGATATCGCCGGCAGACTACCTGCTCGCCTACTGGATGGGCCGCTACTACGGCTTCATCGACCCGGCGAGCTAGGCGCTGGTCAGGGCGTAACGGTGCCGCCCAGAATGTGCATCGAGGTCGGGTCCTGGGCGTAGGCGGCGACGTGCACGTCGCTTCCTGTCAGCTCGGCAGGCAGCGGGAACAGGAAGTGTCCGCTTGTTCCGTCGTCGAGCTGGACGGTCGAGAAGGCGCGCACGATGTCGACCTGGTGCAGCGTGCGGCCGGCGTTCTCGCCGCTGGGGATTTCCGTGTCGGCCGCGCGCTGGAGCAGCGCGATGTTCAGGACCGCGCCGGGTGGAGCACCGGTCACGTCGTAACGGCCGGCAACGCCGCTGCCGGAACCGCGAGTCAACTGCACGACCACCGTCGCAGCCTGGGCCAGAGCCTTGTCGATCGAAGTGTCCGAGCGCTCGACCTTGCCTCCCACGAACCCGCCGCCGCCGTTGACGAACATCTCGGGCGTGAACACCCCGGAGCCGGTCTGCTTCGCGTAGAGCTTCTGGCGCAGCGTGTAATCGTGGCTGCTGAACGGATCGACCCAGTCGAGGTGGTTCCAGTAGTCGACGTGGAACGACAGCGTGATCACGTGCTGCGGGTCGCGGGTACTGGCAATGCGCGCGAGGTTCTCCTCGGCCGGCGGGCAGCTCGAGCAGCTCTCCGAGCTGAAGAGCTCGACGACGGCGACGCCGGGCGCTGACGCAGTCGCGGCGTCCGGCGTCGCGCCGGCCGCAGGGTCACCCGCCGTGGCGGGCGCGGCCTGCCGGGAGCAGCCACCCAGGAAAAGGACCAGAGCTCCGATCGCGGAAAGAAGCTTCATCCCTGCGGCTTACGGGCGTGCGCCCGACCGGTTACGGCGGGATCGCCGTTGCGCAGAGCCCAGCCCGGAGCAAACATCGGCGACATGAAGGCGTTTGTGCTCAGCGGAGCGTTCGGCCTCGACCATCTCGCCATCGAGGAGCGGCCCGAGCCGGAGCCCGGCCCCGGCCAGGTGCTTCTGCGTATGCGCGCGGTATCGCTCAACTTCCGCGACATCCGCATGGTGGAGGGCCTGTACAACCCGCGGCAGTCGCTCCCGCTGATCCCGGCCTCCGACGGCGTGGGTGAAGTGGCCGCGCTGGGCGCAGGCGTCGAGCGCGTCAAGGTCGGCGACCGGGTCTGCCCGATCTTCGCCCAGGGTTGGCTGGCGGGCGGCCCGCGGAAGGAACGCATCCGCCGCACGCTCGGCGGGCCGCTGGACGGCACGCTGGCGGAGTACATGGTGGTGGACGCCGAGAGCGTGGTGCAGGCGCCGGGGCACATGAGCGACGAACAGGCCGCGTGCCTGCCGTGCGCCGGCGTCACGGCATGGAGCGCGCTCGTCACGACGGGAAGCGTGAAGCCGGGGGAGGTCGTGTTGACGCTGGGCACCGGCGGCGTGTCCGTGTTCGCAGTGCAGATCGCCAAGCTGCTCGGCGCCTACGTGATCGCAACCAGCAGCAGCGATGCGAAGCTGGAGCGCGTGAAGGAGCTCGGCGCCGACGAGGTGGTCAACTACAAGAAGGACCCCGAGTGGGGAAAGACGGCGCGCGGGCTCACGCCCGGCGGACGCGGCGTGGACCACATCGTCGAGGTGGGAGGCGGCAGCACGTTCCCGGAGTCGCTCAAGGCGATCGCGCCGGGCGGGCAGATCAGCGTGATCGGGGTGCTGTCGGGCGTAGCCACCGACCTTTCCCTATTGCCGATCTTGATGAACGGCATTCGGGTGCAGGGTGTGTTCGTCGGACACCGCGACGCATTCGAGGCCCTGGTGCGCGCGTGCGAAGTGGACCAACTCGACCCGGTCATCGAACGGGTCTATCCTCTGGAGGAAGCAGCGGATGCTTTCCGGCACATGAAGGACGGCGGACAGTTCGGCAAGATCTGTATCCGGATGGGGGACTGAGGCGCCCCCGGCCGGCCCCCGCGGGATGAACGCCGCCTCCCAAGCAAGCATCGTACCCACCAATGACGAGGACATTCCGGCCAGAGCACCGCGGATTTGCTGCGGTAACCGCTCTCCGCGGACCGTTGGCCGTGGCCCTCGTCGCTCTGGCTTTTGGGGCCGGTTGCGGCCACACGCCGGCCGCTGGCGACAGCCGCCCGCCGAACGCGCCGGAGTACGCGGAGCACACGCCCCCGAACTCCGCCGACGTCATCCTGGACATGCCGGATCCCAACGCCGAGGTGAAGGACCCCGCGGCGGCGATCGAGCTGATCGGACAGCGGGCCACGATGGTGGAACGCGAGCTGCGCACCGCGCGCGGCAAGGGCAACTCGCAGACCGCGGAGTGCATCGACGACAAGCTCAGCCAGATCCACGCGCAGGAGCGCATGAGCGAAGAGCAGTCCAAGGTGATCACGGAAGCCAAGGCCAACTCCGACGCCAACCGCGAGCACCAGGCCCGCGTGATGATCGGCGTCGCCCAGAGCCGCGCTGCGCAGCTAGCCCGCGAGGCGGACCGCTGCGGCGCACGGGTGTCGAACGGCAAGTCGGAAGTCGACGTGCAGGTCGACCCGTCGCGGGCGGCGATGAATCCGATGCCGGTTGTGCCGGCGCGGTAGGTCGCGGCGCGCCCGGCCCGCACGCCGGCCTCGGCCGCGCGGCCTTCGCGGCTGGAGAAGCCCGCTCACCCCACCGGCCCAGCCAGAATCCTCGAGGCCACCAGTGTAAGCAGCGCGCCCTTCGCCCGTTTTCCGGGACGGAGGCGATGATGCGAAACCGGATCCTGACGGCCACGGCCACTCTGTTTGCTTTGAACCTGGCGGCTTGTGCCGCTGGAATGAGGGCCGAGGAGCCCGCCGCGCCGGCACCCGCGCCTTCGCCCACTCTGCTGTCGGCGCCAGGCGGGGCGGCGGACGCCAAGGACGCGCCGTCGGTGGCGCCCGCGGCGGCAGAAGCTGCACCAGCGGATCGCGCCAGCGCTGACGCCGAGGAAGCGCCCGCGGAAGCCGCGGCGCCGGCACCTTCGATGGCCGGAGCGGCGGCGCCTGCGGCCCCGCGAGCGGCCAAGGCCACGGCGCCGGCCGCTCGTCCGCCGGCCTCGACGCACCGCGCCCGGATCGCGGAGAAGAAAGCGGGCGGTGCCGTCGAGCACGTCGCCGAGCGCCGCCCGACCATCGCCCGCTCCGGCGTGAAGGCGGGCGAGTGGGACGACAACGCGAACTACAACGAGTTCAAGCGCTACCTGTCCACCGAGGACGGGCTCGGCTTCCGCCACGTGGACGTGCGCTCGCGCCGCTTCCTCGTCGTACTGGACAAGCACAAAAAGGGCGTTCCGAACTGCTACGTCACCGTCAGCGACTCGCACCAGAAGCAGACCACGCTCACGACCACCGCATCGGGCCGCGCGATCCTGTTCCCGTTCGCCGAGGGTCTGTCGGCCGGCAAGCTGACGGCCACCGCTCGCTGCCTGGGCACGACCGCGTCGCAACGCTTCGACACGGCCGCCAGCGATGGCGTCGTCTCCCTGAAGCTCGGCGCGGCGCGCTCGTCGATGGCGCGCCCGACCGTGGACATCGCTTTCGTGCTCGATACCACGGGCTCGATGTCGGAGGAGATCGCGGCGGTCAAGCAGACCATCCGCCAGGTGGCGGCCAAGCTCGACAACAAGCAGATGGACGTGCGCATCGGTCTGGTCGAATACAAGGACCGCACCGACGACTACGTGACGCGCGTCTACCAGATGTCGAGCGACGTTCGCGGCTTCTCGCGCGTGGTCTCGCACCTCAGCGCCGACGGCGGCGGCGATCGTCCGGAGTCGGCCAACGCCGGGCTGCACGTCGCGCTCACCAAGCTGATGTGGAGCCCGCACTCGGCGGCGCGCATGGCGTTCATGATCGGCGACGCGCCGCCGCATCTCGACTACGCAAACGACACCAGCTATGCGACGAGCATGCGCGACGCGGCACATCACGGCGTGCAGGTGTTCACGATCGCCGCTTCCGGCATGGGAGATCTGGGCCAGGTAATCTGGCGGCAGATCGCCCAGTACACCGGCGGCACGGAAATGTTCGTGATGCGCGGCGGTGCCGGCCCGCAGTCGACGGGCGGCGGAGACCCGAAGTCGAGCTGCGGCGGCACGCAGACGGCCTACCAGAGCGGCAACCTGGACGCGCTCATCGTCCAGAAGATCCGCCAGCAGGTGCGCGCGCTGGATGTGAGCCCGCTCAGGATCGCCGGCTTGAACGGCGACGAGAACGCCAAGCCCTGCGCGGAGCGGCTGGTCCTCGCCAAGTAGCGCCCCCTGGCCCCAAGGCTTTCCGGGAGGACGCCCGGCGCGATCTCGCCCGCTGGCTGTGCGGGGGTAGCCGTCACTTCTTGTCGGGCTTCTCGCACGAGATGTTGCCGTCTTCAGTGGAGCACTTCTTGCCCGCCTTGCACTTCTCGTCGCTCACGAACTTGCCGTGTTCGCATTTGACGATGCCGCTCTTGTCGTCGGCGCAGGCGATCCGCGCGTCCATCGTCTTGCCGCACGGGTCGCCCTCCTTGGCGACCGACATGTCGCAGCCGAGCTTGCCGCCGGGTGCGGCCGTGCAGCCGTCCTTGCCGCGACAGTAGTTCACCAGCGTCATCTTGCCGTCCTGGCATGACAGGAGTTGCTTGCCGTCGGTGCTGCAGGCCTTGGAGCCCGGATCGTGACAGCTGTCGCCCGGCACCGAGATCGACATGTCGCACTTGGCCCGCGCGTCCTCCTTCTGGCAGCCGTCCGGTCCGCGGCACTCTTCCAGGCGGTACTTGCCGCCGCGACAGGCGACCATCTGCTTCTTGTCCAGGCAGACGGCCGCGCCCTCGTCGTCGGTCGAGCACTGATCGCCGGGCTTGTTCTTGGTGATGTCGCAGCTGATGCCCGCGTCGGTATGCGCGCAGCCGCCCGGGCCGCGGCAGGGTGTCGCGATGTAGTGACCGTTCTGGCAGGCGAGCTGGGTGTAGTGGTCCTGGCAACGCGCCTCGCCTTTGTCACACGAACTGCCGACTTTCGGTCTGCAGCCGATCAGGGCGAGGGTGCACAGGGACAGCAGGAATGCGGGAAGGATCTGGAAACGGTGCTGGAGGGACATGCGTGCTCGTCGGTTCAGTAGCTGGCCGGGGGGCAGTTGACGGAGGGCAAGGGCGACATTACCAGCTTCATCCCACCCGCAAACCATTGAGGAGGGCATCATGGGTCTTCACATCGGACAGACAGCTCCGGATTTCGAACAGAACTCGACCGAGGGCAAGATCAAGTTCCACGACTGGATCGGCAACAGCTGGGCGATCCTGTTCTCGCACCCGAAGGACTTCACGCCCGTGTGCACGACCGAGCTGGGACGCGCCGCCAGCCTGAGGGAAGAGTTCGGAAAGCGCGGCGTCAAGATGCTCGCGGTCAGCGTCGACAGCGTCGAGGACCACAAGAAGTGGATCGGCGATATCGAGGACACGCAGCACGTGACGATGAACTACCCGATCCTCGGCGACTCCGATCGCAAGGTCGCCCAGCTCTACGACATGATCCATCCCGAGGCGGACAACACGCTGACGGTGCGCTCGGTCTTCATCATCGACCAGAACAAGAAGATCCGCGCGATGATCACCTACCCGGCCAGCACGGGGCGCAACTTCAACGAGCTGCTCCGCGTCATCGACTCGCTCCAGCTCACCGACACGCACAAGGTGGCGACTCCCGTCGACTGGAAGCAGGGCGACGACGTGATCATCGTCCCGTCGCTCACCGACGAGAAGGAGATCAAGGAGCGCTTCCCCAAGGGGTACAAGACGCTGCGCCCGTACCTCCGCCTCACCCCGCAGCCGAACAAGTAGCCCGCCCGCACAAAGAAAAGACGCCGCGGCCCGCGCGGCGTCTTTTCAAACGGGTTGGCCGCGCACGTGCCACTCCCCTGCGGCACGTGCAGCGGCCACCCCAGCCTTGGGGCTAGCGCCGACGACGGCGGCGGCCGAATCCGAACGCGGCGAACCCGAGAAGCAGACCCAGGCCCGCGCCCGCATCGCCTTCCGTGGTTCCCGGCTGCATGGCGCAGCTGGCCGAGGCGTTCGCCTGACCGGAGCAGCTATTTCCGCTGCAGCTTCCGCTGGCGCTGGCATCGACCTTGATGTTCAAGAGCGCGTTGAGCGCGGCGATGCAGTTCTGCAGGTTGTTGCCGGCGTCGACGTACTGCCCGTCGCAGTACAGAGCACCATCCGGCTTCTGGCACTGCGTCTCGCAGCCACCCTGCAGGTTGGCGGTGCACGAAGCGTAGCTGTTGTTCTGGCAGCTCACCGAGCAGTCGATGTTGGCGTTCGCCTCGCAGCTGCCCTGGCAGCTCGCCTGGCACTTGGCCTGACAGTCCGCGGACGGCGGCGTGCCCGTGCAGCTGGAGTCGCAGTGCGCCGAGATGGTCGCCTTGCACTCGGCCATGCACTGGCCGTGTGCGTCGGTGCCGGCGGCCGAGCCCGAGCACTGCGCGTCGCAATCGGCCGACGCCGACGCTTCGCAATCCGCCTTGCAGTCGAAGCTGCCCGGGTCGACGTTGCACTTCGCCTCGCAACCCGAGACGTCGCAGCTACCGGTACAGTTCGCCGAAGCGCTCGCGTTGCACTGCCCCTCGCAGTCGACCTCGAGCTTGGCGGAGCAGGCCGCCTCGAAATGGACCGGGGTGCAGTTCGCCGTGCAGCCACCCTTCACCTCGACCTTGCACTGGGCATTGGCCGAGACGTTGATGTTGCCGCAAGCGTCGAGACCCGCGTGGGCCGTGGACGGAACAAGCATTGGGGCGGCAAGCGCCGCAGCGAACACGGCCGGAGCAATCAGCTTTCGCATTTTGGGTTCTCCTGTGACCAAGCAATGTGACGGGCAGGGCTCCGAGCCTCCGCCCCCACCGATCTACGGAATAGAGGAAATCTTCTTCCCGACTACCGCTACCTTCCAGCAGGGAGAGTCTAGCAGTGCCGGGGCGGCGTGCTCGAATTGCGGGCGGAAAAGCAATGGATTGTGCGGGAGTATCAAGGGGTTATGGCGGGCGCCGGCGCTGTGACGCCGCGCTGGACCTCAGCCCGTTGGACCGCACAACCGGGCGATCTGTTCAATGTCGGCGGGGCGCGGTCTTCTTCTTGAGCGCGGCTATCTCGGTCTCGGCCTGCTCGAGCCGGAGCGCGAGGCGCTCCCGCCGTGCGCGTTCCTGGGCAAGAAGCTGCTCCACGTCGTCTCCGCGCTTGCGCTCCGCCGACACGAGCCGGTCGTAGGCCGACTGGATCCGCGCTGTCTCCGGGCGCACCTTCAACACGTATACCCCGAGCGTGCCGGCGACCACGATGAGCCCCGCGACGAGGCCGAGGCGCCCCAGAACCCGCCCTCGGCGCGTGCGCGCCTCCAACTCGATCGAAACCATGCGCTCGCGGTGCTGCTGCTCGCGCGCGAGCACCTCGAGACGTGCCTGGGTTTCGGCTTCGGCCAGCGCACGGGCAATCTCGGCCTGCTTCATCGCTTCGATGCGCGCCTGCTCATCCCGCTGCCGCGCTGATTCCTGCTCCCTCCGCCGCTCGCGGGCGAGCCGCGCTCTCTCGACCTGCGCCAACAGCTGGTCGGGTCCGGTTCGCTCCGCCTGCTCGTGCTCCAGATCCTTCAGGTTCTGGAGCGTGAACAGGATCGAGCTTTGCTTGAACCCCGGCATGTTTCGCACCTCCTGGCGCCCGGGGCGGCCCGCGGCGGTCGCTCCCAGTGCTCAGACAAGGCCCGGGCCGCCATCTTGGGAAAAAAGCCGCTCCCGGAGGGAAAGGGTGAGCGCTCGTTCAGGGAATGGGCCATTGCCGACAGCCTCGTCTGTTCTACGGGTTGCCCTGGTCTTGCCTGCCCGCGCCGGCCGTGAAACGACGGCGCGCGCGCATGACCGTCTTCGCCAATCCGTTCGTTGCACTGTGGTTCCGCGCATTCGTGCTCACGGTGGGCGTGGAGCTGGCGGTCGCCACGCCGCTGCTCGCAAGGAGCGGCGCGTCGCGCTGGCGGCGCATGGCGGCGGTGCTGGTGGCGAACGTCGCGAGCCACCCCGCGGTGTGGTTCATATTCCCCGAGCTGCACATCAGCCACGCGCTCGCGCTGTCCGAGCTCTGGGCCGTATTGTCCGAGCTCGGCATCTACATGCTCGTGTTCCCGTCGCTCGGCGCGCGCCGCGCCGCGGTCACGTCGCTGGGCGCAAACGCGGCGTCGTTCGCGGCGGGCCTCGTCGTGCGAGCGCTGACGGGGTGGATCTAGCGGCTACAGCCCGATCTGCTTCGCGATGATCACCTTCATGATCTCGTTGGTGCCGGCGAAGATGCGCTGCACGCGGGCGTCCATGTAGGCGCGCGCGATTGGGTACTCGAGCATGTAGCCGTAGCCGCCGAAGAACTGCAGGCAAGTGTCGACGACCTCGCCTAGCATCTCGGTCTGCCACAGCTTGGCCATGGAGCACTCCTTGACCAGGTGTTTGCCGGCGACGTGCTCGCTGATGAGCCGGTCGACGAAAGCGCGGCCCACTTCCACCTTGGTGGCGCACTCGGCCAGCTTGAACTTGGTGTTCTGGAACTTGCTGATGGGCTTGCCGAACGCCTTGCGCTCCTGCGTGTAGGCGATGGTGTCGGCCAACACCTGCTCGGCGTTGGCCTGCGCGCCGATCGCGACCACCAACCGCTCCTGCTGCAGCTTCTGCATCAACATCATGAAGCCGCTGCCTTCCTCTCCGAGGAGGTTTTCCACGGGGACGCGGCAGTCCTCGAACGACAGCTCGGAGGTGTCCTGCGAGGCCATGCCCATCTTCTCGAGCTTCTTGCCCTTGGTGAAGCCGGGCGTCCCGGCCTCCACGACCAGGAGAGAGATGCCGCGGTGGGCGTTCTCGGGATTCGTGTCCGTCTTGGCGGCGACGATGCACAGGTCGCAAAGGATGCCGTTGGAGATGAAGGTCTTGGCGCCGTTGATGACGTAGTGGTCGCCGTCGCGCCGCGCTGTCGTGGCAATGCTGGCCAGGTCGGAGCCGGTGCCCGGTTCAGTCATGGCGATGGCGGTGACGATCTCGCCCGACGCGCAGCCGGGCAGCCAGCGCTTCTTCTGCGCGTCGTTTCCGAAAGCGTGGAGGTACGGCACCACGATGTCCGAGTGGAGCGACATCGCGAAGCCCGACTCGTACACGCGCGAGAGCTCCTCGTTCACCACCACGGAGTGCAGGAAGTCGCCGCCCGCACCGCCGAGCTCCGGCTCGAGCCATGGACACAAAAAGCCGCCCTCGCCCGCCTTCTGCCACGTCTCCCGGTCGACCATGTGCTGCTCGTTCCAGCGCGGCTGGTTCGGCACGACCTCGCGCTCGACGAACTTCCTGAACGACTGGCGGAACAGCTCGTGCTCTTCCTTGAACAGATTGCGCTCCAACGGCGACCTCCTTTTCGGCGGGCGAAGCGTACCCTTGACCGGACAGTGACGGCTTGCAAGGTTCGCGGCCGTGCTCGCCTGCTCCACCCACCTTCGCACGCTGCTCGTGGCCGGCATGCTGCCTTTGCTGGCGGCCTGCCATCCCTCCAGCGACCCAAAGAAAACCCCCGGGCCCCCCATCAAGATGCTCGACCGGACGATCGCCGCGTCGAGCGAAAGCGAGGTGCTGCCGCTGGCCGTGGGTCAATGGACGCGCGTGAGGGTGAGGCGCCCCGACGAAACCTCGGTCCTGACCGACAAGGTAATCCGCAAGGAAGGCGACGCGTTCTGGATCGAGTCGGTCCTGCTGCGACCGGGTCGCAAGGTGATAACCCAGGTGCTCGTGCCCATGAACGGTCGCGGCGCGCCGGGGGAGATCCGGGAGCTGCGCGTGAAGATGCCGGACGACAAGGTGCAGGACTACCGCGGGCGACAGCTCAAGTCTGCGGGGCTCATGTACCAGCGCGTGCTGGCGAGCCTGCGCGTGCCGATGCTGGCTTCGCTGCCCAAGGAGGACGTGCAGGTGCCGGCCGGCGTGTTCAAGGGATGCTACCGCCGGCACATCCAGTCGAAGTACCGGAACATCAACGCGGACGCTTCCGTCTGGACGCATCCCGCGGTGCCTATCAACGGCACCGTCAAGGCGCAGAGCGACAACAAGGAAATCACCGTGGAGCTCGTGGACTTCGGCACCACGGGCGCGAAGAGCTCCCTGTAGCGCCGCAGGCTAGAAGGGCGCGACGGGCACCGGCGCCTGGCTCGTGCTCGTGACCGTTGGCTTCGGCGCCGGACTGGGGGGCGGGGGCTTCGGTGACGGAGCCGCGGTGGCGGGCGGGAAAGCGCCGAAGCTGGCGGTGTGCTTCACCGGCGGCGTCGCGCTCGCGGTAGCGGCGGGAGCCGCCGCGGTCTTCGCCGGAGCAGGCGCAGCCGCGGCCGTGGTCTTGTGCTTCTTCTTGGGGTGAGCCGGCGCGGCCGCCGCAACGTCTTCCGGGGGCTCGGGTGCCGGCGCCGGGGGCTCGGGAGCAGCCGCCGAGGGCTCCGGAGCGGCCGCCGAGGGCTCCGGAGCTGCGGTCGCCGGGATGTCCGGCTTCGTCGCGACCGGTGCCGCCTGCGGAGGCGTGGGCTCGGCGGGCGGCGAGGCGTGAGTCGTCGCCGTGTCGGGAGTCGCCGTGAGCGCGTCCGTTTGATGGCTCGAATGCACGATCAGACCCAGCGCGAGCAGCGCTGCCGCGCCGATCACCACGCCGGTCACCACCTTGCGCGTCTGCTGAGTGCGCTCGGGCGGGACCGAGCGGTGGCGGACTACCGGCGGCTCGTCGCGTTCGACGGCGGCGCGCTTCGGCGCGGGGCGGCGCTCCTTGCGTTCGGGCTTCGCGGCTTGCTTGGCGCCCGCCTTCTTGACCGATTGCTTGGCTTCCGTCTTCTTGGCCGGTTGCTTGGCTTCCGCCTTCTTGGTCGGTTGCTTGGCTTCCGTCTTCTCGGCTGCCACGGCTTCGGCTTCCGCAGCTTCGGCTTCCGCGGCTTCGGCGTTCGCAGCTTCAGCGCCGGCGTCGGCTTCAGCTTCCGCGCCTTCAGCTTCTTCCTCTGCCTTGGCTTCCGCCTGCTCGGAGTGCTCTGCCTCGGCTTCCGCTTCCGCTACGGCGGCGCGCTCGGCTTCGGCTTCCTTCGCTTCCTCCGGCGAGAGCGCAGGCGGAAACTCGCTGGAGCGCCGGGCTTCCTCGGCGGCGATCTCGCTCGCGCCCAGCATCAGCGACTCCAGCTCGAAGCGCCTGGCCGCGAGATCGTTGCCCGCGAGATGCCAGAAGACGCCGGCCATCTGGTGGCGATCCGCGAGCATCTCGGGCCCGGCCTTCTCGAGCGCCTGCCCCAGTTCGTCCGGCGACGAGTATCGCGCGCCTGGCTCACGCCCGAGCGCCTTCTTCACCACCTTGGCCAACGGTACCGGCAGCTCGTCGGTATCCGGGGGCAACGCGGAAGCCATTCCCTCTGCAATGTCGTCGCCGTCCGTCCCGCGAATCAGCGGCCGGCCCGTGAGCATCTCGTACAGGATGGCACCGAGTGCGAACACGTCCGCCCGCGCGGTGCCCGCCGCATTTCTGTCGTCAGCGAGCTGTTCGGGCGCTTTGTAGGCGAGGCGGCGCAGCGCGCCCTCGCGCGGAGCGCGGCACGCGGCGACGGCGAGGCTCACCGGCGACAGCAGCGTGACCCCACCCGCCGTGATGTGGATCGACCCAGGCGTCAGATCGCCGTGCGACGTGCCGAGCGCATCGAGTGCGGCGACCACATCCAGCACAACCCTGAGCGCGACACCGGTCGGCAAAAGCTCGCCATTGTCGTGCGCGATCGAGAGCAGAGCGCCCAGGTGCACGCCCTCGACGTGCTCCACGGCAGCGTAGACGTTGTCGCCCTCCGCCCCGACCGCCATGACCCGGAGCAGCAAGGGCGAACGGCGCGTTGCCGCCTTGCGCATGAACCCGAGGAAGGCCTCGCGTGACTCGGAATCGCCGATCGCGTCGCGCTTGAGACGAGCCAGGCGCAACACGCGGTCGGGCTGCTTCACGACACGCGCCAGCCACACTTCCGAGACGGCGTCGCTCCCGACGCCCTCGAGTAGCTCGTAGCTGCCGATCGAGATGGCGAATGCGCTGGGATCCGCGGGCTGCACCGCGGGGAGCTAACCACATACCCGGGCTCGACGCGAGCCACGGCTGACATCTGCTTTTCGGCGCGTCCGGGCCCCGCCTTGACTTCGGCAGGGGCCGATTGGAGCGTTGGAATCGATGAGACCGTTCCACCCGGCCGCGATTTTTCTGTCGCTGTACCTGCTGATAGCGGCGAGCTGTTCGGCAGGCAAGACCGGGGACCCCGTCGCCGGCGCCCAGTGCCAGCAGGTGCTCCACGCCGCGTGCTCGCGGGCGATCGACGATTGCCATCTCTCCGGCTATCCCTCGACAGTCGACGACTGCGTGACCCAGACCCTGCCCTCGTGTTGCGGCGATTCCTGCGACAAAAAGGCCCTGAGCAGCCAGGATGACATCGCGCAATGCCAGCGAGCGATCACCTCGGCGGCGTGCGACGTGTTCACCGCGCAGGGGCTGCCTGCCCAGTGCCAGCACGTCGTCAAGTACTGAGCCGCCGTGGCGCGTCCCGCGCGGGCGCTACGTCCGATCCTCGAACAGGCGGCGGACGAAGTCGTTCTCGAAGATGCCGTGCGGGTCGAGCTCCTTGCGGATCTCGTTGAACCGACCCGCCATGGGATACAGCTCGCGGATCTGCGCACCCGGGAGCGAGAACTCCTTGCCCCAGTGCGGGCGCCCTCCCATCGCGTGCATGATGCGCGAGAACTCCGAGAAGTAGCGGTCGATGCCCTCGCTCTCGAACATGTACGCACCGATCTGGCAGCTGTCGCGACCGTAGGCCGGACTCATCATGATGTCGTCGGCGGCAACGAAACGCATCTCGACGATGAAGTTCACGCGCAGCTCTTCGCGCTGGATGAGATCCCTGAGCGCGTACATCGCGCCGACCCCGTAGTCGAGCGACACAGCGAACTCGCTCTCCCGGTGAACGGGGATTTGCGCGACGTTGAACACGCGGTCCGAGCGCTCCACCCGCCGCTCCTTGACGAAGATGGATCCACCGACCACCCGGTTCAGGGCTGGAATCATCGACGGGCGTGCCCTTCCCGCACGGAGCAGAGCGGCAAACACCCCCAGCGAGGCGCTGGATTCCGACAAGCGCCGCGAAAGCCCCCGCCGCGTCGCTTTCCTGCCGCTTCGGTCGGCCAGGTAGATCTGGATGAAGTCGGTGTGCGGCAGCCACCAGAGCTTGACGTGCTCGTGACTCTCGAGAAGCTGCGGCAGCCGGTCGAGGGCACGCTCGAAGTGCACGGGCTCGGTGACTTCCTCGAGGTTGAACTCCGGCTCGCACTGCAGCGTCACCGTGCTGACCACGCCGAGCGCGCCCAGCCCGACCCGTGCGGCAGACAGCAGCTCGGGGTTCGACCCGTCGAGCTCGAGCGTCTCGCCGCGACCCGTCACAAGCCTCATGCCGACGACCGCGGTGGCGAGGTTGCCGAAGCCGAGCCCACTGCCGTGAGTGCCCGTGGAGATGGCGCCCGCGATGCTCTGTTTCGAGATCGAACCCAACACCGACATCGCCATCCCGTGCTCGCGCAGGCGCGCGCCGAGATCGGACAGGCGGATGCCGGCCTGCACGGTGATGCGCTGCCGCTCCCGGTCAACGTCGAGAACGCCGGCGTAGCGGTCGAGGCTCAGCATCACGCCGTCCGTGCACGCGATGTCGCTCCACGAGTGCCCGGCGCCGACCGCCTTGAGCCGGAGACCGGTGCGCGTCGAGTGCCGCACCAGCTCCTCGAGCTCCGCCTCGCTGGTCGGCTCCGCGCGAGCCACGGGAGTGCAGCGCTTCGTGCCAGCCCAGTTCTGGAAGTCCCGTTCCCGGCGGATCTCGAGCTCTGCGGCAGGCCGCGACACGGCACGAACAGTACATGAGATGGGCAGCCCCCAAGCCGGACCTTGACAGCTGTCATGTTTTCGTCGACGCTGTTGACGAAAATCAAGACCGGCAGAAATCCAGCACTTTATGCCCAAAATCGTCGACGAAGAGGAGCAACGAAGGCGCATCCGCCAAGCCGCCAGCCGGGCATTCGCCAAGCGCGGGCTGGAGGGCACGGGCCTGCAGCACGTCGCGCGCGAAGCCGGCCTCGGCCGTTCCAGCCTGTACCACTACTACCCGGACAAGGCGGCGCTCGTGCAGGACCTGGCCAACGAGCTGCTGGAAGAGGAGACCGCGCTCTTCACGCAGGCGTTCCAGAGCGGAGACAGCGCGCTCGATCGCATCGAGCGGCTGACGACGGCGATCGTGGAGCTCTTCGATCGCTCTGCGTCCACCGGCCGGCTCATGCTGCAGATCTGGGCCAGCGATCCTGATCGCTTCCAGGCCATGCTCGAGACGCTCCGCGGCGGGCTCACCCAGCTCGTCGAGCAAGGGCAGGAGCTCGGCGAGATCGACCCGGGGCTCGATGCCGAAGCGAGCGCGACGCTCGTCATCGCATTGATGGACGGCGTCCTGGTGCAGGGCTTCATCGATCCACGCTTGTTCGAGCAGAAAGAAAAGCTCGGCGACGCGCTGCTCTCGGCGGTGCGGCGGATGCTGTCAGCGGGCTCTTCGACGGGCAAAGGAGAATGAGGATGGATCTTGTCGTCACGTTGTTCATCGTTTCGGGAACGATCGGCGCCGCCGATATCCTCTACTACCACTGGTACAAGTTCAGGCTGTACAAGCAGCCGGGCTCGCGTCTGGAAACGCTGACGCATATCTTCCGCTCGTTCACCTTCGGCATCGGCGTGTACACGCTCTTGCATTATCTACCGACCGGAGGCTGGTACTGGGCGGTCGCCGGGCTGTTCGGAGCGGATTTCCTCGATGAGCTCGTCGACATCTGGATCGAGCCGAAGAGCCGCGAGCCGCTCGGCGGTCTGCCGGGACGCGAGTACCTGGTGCACATGGTGAGCACCACGCTGAACGGCGGCGCGTGGGTTACGTTCCTGGTCGCCGGCTGGGCGGGGCGGCTCTCCGCGACCGCGCTGGTCGCGCGCCACACGTCTCTTCCGGCCTGGCTCGCGATCGACGGCAACTTGATCGTCGCCAGCTCGCTCTTGATCGGCGCCGGTGAGCTGGCGCTCCTGATCAAGGCGTGGGCGACAGACAGCGCGCCGGCGACGGACGCTGCGGTCTGAGCGCGGCCATCCGGCAACGTCGCGCTTCCGTAGGCCTAGACCCGCGCCGTAGCTGCCGTCGCGTCGGCGCCGACGCTTCCGGCGCGGACAGCCTTGTCGCCGTAGAACGTCGCGCCGGTCTTCGCCATCTCGGTCAGCACCGGCGCCGGCGCAAAGCGCTTGCCGTGCTCCTCCTGGAAGCGTTCCAGGCGCCGCACGACCTCGAGCGCGCCAACGCTATCGACATAGCGGAACGGACCACCGCGGAACGGAGGGAACCCGAGCCCGAAGATGGCGCCGATGTCGCCGTCACGCGCGCTTCTGAGAATGCCTTCGCCGAAGCAGTGCGCTGCTTCGTTCACCATCGCGAGCGCGCAGCGCTGGACGATCTCGCTCGACGGCTTGTCGGTGATCGGTTTGACGCCGAGCACGTCGTACACGCTCTGGTCGACCTGCTTGCCCTTCTTCTTGCCGTCGTACAGGTAGAAGCCGCGCTTGTTCTTGCGGCCGAAGCGCTTGTCCGAGACGAGCTTGTCCATGCCGGGCGGCGGCCTCATGCGATCGCCAAAGGCGTCGACCATGATGTGGCCGACCTTCTCGCCCACGTCGATGCCGACCTCGTCCAGCAGCGTGATCGGACCGACCGGATAGCCCCAGTCGACCAGCGCCCGGTCGATCGCCTCGATCGGAACTCCCTCGCCGAGCAGGTACGCCGCCTCGTTCATGTACGGGCCGAGGATGCGCGACGTGTAGAAGCCCACGCCGTCCTTGACCACGATGACCGTCTTGCCCTGCTTCTTGCCGAGCTCGACGCAGGTGGCCGTCACCCACGGCGCCGTCTTGTCGGTCACGATGACTTCCAGCAGCGGCATTTTGTGCACGGGCGAGAAGTAGTGCATCCCGATCACGCGCTCGGGGTGCTCGGCCGCCGCCGCGATCTTCGTGATCGGCAGCGACGACGTGTTCGATGCGAAGATGGTCTCCGCACCGCCGTGCTGCTCGATGTCCTTGAGCACGCGGTGCTTGAGCGCCAGGTCCTCGAAAACCGCTTCGATCACCACGTCGGCGTCGTGGAACCCGCGGTAGTCCACGGTACCGGTGACGCGCGCCATCATGACGTCGCGCTCCATCGGAGTCATGCGCTTGCGCTTCACGCGCTGGTCGAGGATCTCCCGCACGTACTCGAGACCCGACCCGACACCCTGGTCGTCCTTGTCCTTGAGCCGAACGGGAAGCCTGGCCACCGCCGTCGTCACGTAGGCGATGCCCGCGCCCATCAGACCGGCACCCAGCATGCCCACCTTGCGCACCTTGCGCGGCAAAACCTCTGGATCGTCGACGCCGGTGTCCTTCTTCATCTCCGTCGTGGCGAAGAAGATGCCCATCAGCTGCGCGGCCTCCGCGCTGACGACCAGATCGCCGAAGGCCTGCGCCTCCGCCTCCAACCCCTTGGCCATGCCGCCTTCGAGCCCGGCGCGCACCACCTCGAGAATGCGCTCGGGCGCGGGGTAGTTGCCGTGCGTCTTCGAGAGCAGCTGCTTCTTTGCCTGATCGAACAGGAGCTTGCGGCCGAGCGCGTTTTCCGTGAGCGCGAGCTCGGAGAGCTCCTCTTTGCCGAGCAGGTGCTTCAGGCGCTCCAGCGGCCCTTCCTTCTTTTTGGGCTCGCCGGCAAGTTGAAGCGCGTGCTCCACCGCAACCTCGAGCAGGATCGCGTTCGGGACCACCTCGTCGACCAGCCCCATGCGCAGCGCGCGCTTCGCGTCGACCTGCTTGCCCGTGAGCATCAGGTCAAGCGCAGTCTGCACGCCGAGCAGCCGCGGCAGGCGCTGCGTGCCGCCGGCCGCGGGGAGCAGGCCGAGCTGCACCTCGGGTACGCCGAGCTTCGTCTTCCGGTCGTCGCTGGCGACGCGGGCACGGCAGGCAAGCGCCAGCTCCAGCCCCCCGCCCAGGCAGGGACCGTGGATGGCGGCAACAACGGGCACGCGGAAATCTTCCAGCCGGTTCATGGCGCGCTGCGCGGTGCGCGAGATCTCCGCCGCGTCCTCGGCAGTCTTGACGCCGTGGATCATCTTCACGTCCGCGCCAGCCAGGAAGCTATCCGGCTTGCCCGAGGCAAAAACGACCGCCCTGACGTCGCTGTTCTTTTCCAGCTCGTCGAACAGCCGCGCGAAGTCCTGGGAGAAGGACTCCTTGAGCGTGTTCATGGTCTCGCCGGGCACGTCCATGCGGACGACGGCTACGCCGTCGCGCCTCGTTTCCACCGACAGCACGTCGCGCGCCGCCCCGTTGCCGTTGTTCTTCGCTTCCATCACGCCGCCTCCAGTACCATGGCCGCTCCGAGCCCACCGGCTGCGCACGCCGTGCACAGCGCCAGCTTTCCGCCCCTGCGCTCGAGCTCGCGGAGCGTCTGCGTGATCTGCCGCGCTCCGGTCGCCGCAAACGGATGACCGACGGCGATCGATCCGCCGTTGACGTTGAACTTCTCCCAATTGACCTCGCCGAGCTTGTTCTTCCGGCCGAGCTTGTCCTGCGCGAAGCGGTCGCTCTCGAAAGCCTGGGTGTTGCTGAGGATCTGCGCGGCAAACGCCTCGTGCATGTCGATCAGATCGAGATCGGAAAGCTCGATGCCCGCGCGATCGAGCGCCAGAGGCGTGGCGTACGACGGCCCCATCAGCATCTGCCCCGCCGGGTCCAGCGCCGCGAAGGCGTAGCTCTTGATGTATCCGAGCACGTCGCGCCCCTCGGCTTTGGCCTTGTCGGCGTTCATCAGGATCAGCGCGCTCGCGCCGTCGGTCAGCGCGGAGCTGTTGCCGGCGGTAATAGTGCCGTGCTTCTTGTCGAACGCCGGCTTGAGCTTGGAGTAGCTCTCGAGCGAGGAGTCCCGCCGCACCAGGTTGTCCTCGTCGAACGCCTCGTAACTCGGCGGCACGAACACGTGCATCACCTCTTCCTCGAAGCGCCCGTCCTCCCAGGCCTTGGCCGCGAGGCTGTGGCTGCGGTGCGCGAACTCGTCCTGCGCCTGGCGCGTGATGCCGTTTTCCTTCGCCATCTTCTCCGCGCTCTCGCCCATCGTAAGGCCCGTGGAGGGTTCCTTGAGCGCCGGTGGCACGGGAACCAGGTCGCGCGCGGACAGACCGCGGAAGGCGGCGACGCGCTGCCCCATCGTGCGCGCGCGGCTGGCCTGGATCAGCGCTTCCGCCAGCTTCTTGCTGACGGCGATCGGCACGTCGCTGGCGCTGTCTGCTCCGCCGGCCACGCCGCAATCAATGGCTCCGGCCATGATCGCCTCGGCGACGTTCACGGCGGACTGGTAGCTGGTCGCACAGGCCCGCGACACGCTGTACGCCTCGATATCGCGCGGCATGCCCGTGCCGAGCACGATCTCGCGGGCGATGTTCGGCGCGCTGAGCGACGGCACGACCTGCCCGTAGACCACCTGCTGGATCTCGCTGGGGTCGATGCTGGTCCGCTGCAGGAGCTCGGCGACGACCAGCTTGCCCAGATCGAGCGCGGACATGTCCCGGTACGCGGTGCTCTGCTTGGCGAACGGGGTACGGAGCCCTGCTACGATGGCGACCTTGTGGGCGCCGTTCCTGCTCTCCATGTCGATTCCTCCTGCCGCACGCGCGGACGCCGGCCCGCTTGCAGACCCGCCGGATCGGCGAAGGCCCGGTCGCGTCCATAAGCAGTATGACGCGCCGTGTCAAGACGCGCGGCAGGCCCGCGGAGGACGACGCGGGAGAACGGGCTCAGCCGCTTTCGACCACTGCGGCGACGGGCGCCTTCGGCACGAGGCCACTGTCGCTTCGAGTCTGCGGGAAGCGGACGCGTACCGAGACGTTGTCCCCCACCAGCTCGCCCGCAAGCGCCATCAACCCGTGGCGCACGTTATCGGCGGCGCTCTCGTCGGCCACCAGAAGCAGCTCACCGCCCTCGGCCGAGGCCATCTGGCTGCATGTGGCGCGGGCGATGCGCGCGCGCATGTCGACCGATTCGGGGTCCATGTTGCCGTTGGTGGCGATCAGGCCGAAAGCGATCGGCCCATCGAGCGTTTCCATGCGGTGCTTGACGCGCGTCAGGAAGTGGTCAGGAGCTTCGCTGGGCAGCTGCGCCTCGATCACCGAGTTCGGCGCGTGATGCCCACCGGCCATCTCGGGCCAGCCCGCCCCTGCTTCCATCACAACCAGCGAGACCCTGGTCTCGTCGTTGTCCATATCCATCCAGTCCCCACCTTCCGGAGCCGCCCTGCGGAAGCTCCTGTCAAGTGCATTGTCCAATCCCCAGGCCAGCTTGCGTATTCCCAAGCCGCGCTCTCGAAGACAAAGCGCCGGCGAACATCTGCCCAGCGCAACATCGCCCGGTGATAGCGGAGCGGGATGATTCTTCCCGCCTCACGACTTGGCACTCGAGCGATTCCGACAATGGGATCTATGGACGCCGTCGTCAAGCGTCGGGCAAAGATTGTCGTCGCAGCGGCAAAACCCGCCAAAAACGCCGGCGCGCACGCATGACGCAACGCGTGCAAATAACGACCGACCCGTCGGTCGTTTGCTCATGAGCTGAGCGGCGGCTTGCGGTCGATCCATGGGCGCGCCTGCTCGAGCTGCGCAGCCAGACGGAACAACGTTGCCTCGTCGGCGTAGCGACCGACGAAGTGCGTTCCGATCGGCAAGCCCGCGTTGTTCCAGCACAGCGGAACGTTCATCGCGGGCTGACCGGTGACGTTCTGGATCGGCGTGAACGGCGCGAACTGGGCGGCGACCATCAACGGCGCGATGGGGTTGTCCTCGGGCGGATCGAAGCTGCCGAGCGGGAGCGGCGGCTGCGCGAGCGTGGGCGTGAGCCAGACGTCGTACTGCTCCATGAACCGCGCCACCTCGCGTGCGATGCGCTGGAGCAGGCCGATGCTCATCAGGTACATCGGCGCGGTGTGCTGCCGGCCAGCCTCCGCCAGCGCCATGCTCAGCGGTTCCACGTTGTCCTTGGTGGGCGACACGCCGCTGATCATCGCCATGCTGTCCAGCGTCACCGCCGCGCCGGCCGTCCACGGCACCATGAAGGCCTGGGTGAGCAGGTCGCCCGCGATCGGCGGGTCCTTCTCCTCCACGTGATGTCCGAGCTCCTCGCACAGTTTCGCCGCATCGCGCACTGCGGCGATGCAGTCGGGGTGCACCTCGACGCCCGTAGGCGCCTTGACCGTGAACGCGATGCGCAGCTTGCCCGGCTTTTGCTTCACTTCCTCCGCGTAGGGACGCGCCGGCGGCGGCGCGAAATACGGGTCGCCTGGCATCGGACCGTGCGTTGCATCGAGGATCGCCGCGCTGTCGCGCACGCTGAGCGTGACGGCATGCTCGACCACGAGACCGTTCATGATGTCGCCCAGGTCGGGCCCCAGGGTGATGCGCCCACGGGTCGGCTTGAGGCCGAACAGGCCGCAGCACGCCGCGGGGATGCGGATCGAGCCGCCGCCGTCGTTGGCGTGCGCGGCCGGTACGATACGCGCCGCCACGGCCGCCGACGATCCGCCGCTGGAGCCGCCCACGGTATGCGCGGTGTTCCATGGGTTGTGCGTCGGCCCGTACAGCACGGGTTCGGTCGTCGGCAGGAAACCGAACTCCGGCGCGTTCGTCTGGCCGACGAAGATGAAGCCGGCCCGGCGAAGGCGCGCGACCAGCTCGCTGTCGTGGTCCGGCACGAAGTCCTTCAGCATGCGCGAGCCGGAGGTGAGCGGCTCGCCCTTCACGGCCGCCAGGATGTCCTTGAGCAGATAGGGCACGCCCTTGAACGGCCCGTCCGGGAGCTTGCCCCGCGCCGCTTCGCGCGCTTGCTCGAACATCGGGTGGATCACCGCATTGAGCTCGCCGTTCAGCTTCTCGATGCGCGCGATGGTCTCGTCGACGAGCTCGAGGGGCGTGGCCTTGCCGCTCCGGACGAGCTCGGCGAGGGCGGTAACGTCGTTGTAGTCGGTCATGCGTGGGCTCCGTGTCCGTACGCGCTCTCGCGCGGGGGAGCCCGATGTTGTTACGAGCTGGCGCTACAGTAAAGCGATCGGCACAAGCCCCAGCATGGCAAGGCCCAGCAGCAGCCAGAGCGACAGGCGACCGGTATCGCGATCGGAGATGATACGCGCGTAGATGCCCTTGATCACGTTGTTGCTCGCGGCCGCCAGCGCAATCGCAATGGCCCCGACGTGGGTGGTCGTCGCGGAGCTCTGCGTCACGCCCAGGATGAACGGGTCCACGTCCGTCACGCCCATGATCCCCGCCAGGCCGTACACGCCGCGGTGGCCCAGGTGCTCCTCGGCCAGACGCGTCAGGACCAGCATCGCCACGAAAATCGCCGCAAATGCGAACGCGGTGCCCAGCTCCAGCGGGTTCCTCGTGGCGACTTCGGACGTGCTCTCGCGCTCGGCGCGCTTGCGCCGCGTGAGCAGCCAGCCCGCGACGCCAGCCAGCACGGCGAGCAGCAGAAAACCCGGCGCGAGCGCCTCGCCCAGCGGGCGGTTGAAGAACATCACCAGCACCACCAGGCGCGCGTACATCACGCCCGAGGCAGCCAGGATGCTGCCTGCAAACACGTTCGGCGCGGCGTGCGCTTTGGCCCGCCGCGACAGCGCGATGGTCGTCACCGTGGAAGAGTACGCGCCGCCCAGAAGCGCCCCGAGCAGCACGCCGCCCCGCCCCCCGAGCACTTTCTGCAACACATAGCTGCCGTAGGACACGCC
The DNA here is from genome assembly GCA_963826085.1 of uncultured delta proteobacterium. GTDB lineage: Bacteria > Myxococcota_A > Polyangia > Polyangiales > Polyangiaceae > CAWDXG01. Next base: position 1,755,434 of record CAWGVN010000004.1, read on the forward strand.
GCACACCGCCACGACGACCAGCCACGTCTTGAACGGGTTCAGATCGAAGATGGTGAAGTTCTGGTTCGGCACGATCGGCAGGATCACCACCGACAGCAGCAGGAACTTGGCGAATGCGATGATCTCGTCGCCGGCGATGCGCGAGGTGAGCTTCTCCAGGGCGGACTTCAGCTCGAGCAGCAGCACCGCGACCACCGCCAGCGTTGCCGCGAGCCAGTACAGCCTCTGGTAGACGACCGCGCCGATGAGGTAGACGAGCAGACCGCTCATCTCGGTCGTCACACCGGCCGTCTCGTTGGTCGACAGCTTGTGGCGGTACGACACCAACATGAACGCGCCGACCACGACGAAGCCCAGGATGAGCGGCAGCACCTGCGACCCGGACAGCAGCGCCAGCACGTAGCCGACCAGCCCCATCAGCGGGAAGGTGCGTACGCCGCCGAACGCGTAGTGCGCGGTCCGTGTCTTGTGCTCTTCCCGCTCGAAGCCGACGATGAACGAGAGGAACAGAACCAGCGCAATCTGGACGACGCTCGGGGGAAGCAGCCTCGTCAGGTCGCCGGTCATGTCTCATTGTAAGAACGGCTGGCCGGAGGCGCATCCGCCCGGCGCTTGCGTCCGCCGCGCGCATGGCTACCGTGCCCTTCGATGCACGCGCGTGCGCTAGGCTCGCTTGCCCTGCTGCTCCTGGCTACAGGGTGCCACCATTCGAAGCTGCCGGAGCCCACCGACCGCAGCGATGGCCGACTACCGGAGCTCGACGTGCACCGCGTGGGGCAGCACGCAATCCAGGTGGACGGGCGGCTGGCGGAGCTCGGCTGGGAGAGCGCGCCCTCCACCGGCCTGTTCGTGCGCCCGGGCAGCGGCAAGGCCGACTCCAGCTCGCGGGTCAACGCCACGGCAAAGATGCTCTGGGACGCGGACAACCTGTACGTCGGGTTCACCGTGTACGACCCGTCGCCTGGCACGCCGTTCAAGCGCACGGACGTCGACCCGCACATCTGGGAGCGCGCCTCCGGCGTCGAGCTGATGCTGCAGCCCGGCGACCCGGGCAACAACAAGAACTACTTCGAGATCCAGGTCGACACCGCCGGCGCGGTCTGGGACACGCGCTTCGACGACTACAACCAGCCCATCACCGGCAGCGGCGCAGCGCGGCGCTTCGGCCACCAGGAGTGGTCGGCAAGGCTGGAGCGCGCGGCGCACGTCAGCAAGGACCGCTACACCATCGAGATGGCGCTGCCGTGGAGCGCTATCACCGGCGTCAGCGCGCGTGTGCCGCCTCACCCGGGCGACGTGTGGCGCGCCAACCTGTACAGCTTCAAGGACGGCCAGCGCGACTCGATGGCGTGGTCGCCCATCCTCGGGCAGGGCAACTTCCACAAGGCAGCCCGCTTCGGCAAGCTGCGCTTCGGGCCGTAGGCCGGGCGAGCGAGCACCTGAAAGGCCTAGAACGCGAAGAAGTCGTAGCCGACGGTGCCGCCGATGGCGACGGTGTCTCCCGGATGCCCGATGTCGAGCAGCGACAGCTGCGCCTGGATGTCGACCTTGCCGATCCGGTAGCCGGGCAGCGCGTTGATGCCGACCTTCGCACGCGTCGCCGACTCCGACATGTTGCCGAGCTCCGAGCGCGCCGAGAGCACGTTGAGCCCGATCTCGCCGCCGATGTGGAAGCCCTCGCAGTTGCCGGACGTGAAGTAGCGCGCGCCGAGCCAGATCGGCACGTCGGTCAAGCCAAACTTGTAGCTGACGCCGTTCAGCTTGGCCGACTTGCTGAAGCCGTAGAAGTAGCCGATGCGTCCGGTGATCCCGAGAGCGGGCGTCACGCCGTGGCCGTACTTGGCGAGGCCGCCGAGCATCACGCCGGTCGCGTCGCCCAGATTGCCGACGGGGACGAGCAGACCCACGTCGACGCCGACCGCGTTCCGGGGCTGGCTGTCGGCGGGTGCGGCCGGCGCGCCGGCATCTCCGCCCGCATCGTCGGCAAGCGCCGCGGCCGCGCTGGAAAGGATGGCCGCGGAGAGTGCGAGAGGGAGGACGCGGCGGAGCATTCGCGGCCCGGAGCGTACCTCGCCGGGCGCAGTCCCGGTGACAAAACCACACGCGCCGCCCCGGAGACCGGGACGGCGCGCGCAGGGTTTGGTGGAGCAGCGAGGCCTAGAAGCCGAACGTGCCCTTCACGCCGAAGGTCAGCCGCTAGTGCATGGCCTTGTCCTTGATGCTGCCCGACTGATCCGGGAGGTGTGGTCGGATTGCCCGGCGCCGCAGCGCGGGGTAGCCTTCTGGTCATGTCCGATGTGGCCCGACGCCTCGACGCCGCGCGGGCCACATTCGCCCGCCATCCTGCGATTGCCGTTGCCTACCTGTTCGGCTCGCACGCGAGAGGAGAGGCACGCCCGGACAGCGATATCGACATCGGCATCGTCTATCGACGGGGAACCGCCTCGCCGGAGTTGCACGAGAAGATCGCGACTGCCCTCGCTCTTGCGATCGCCGAAGCGACCGGCGTCGAGGCCATCGACGTTGTCGATCTCGAAGCGCAGGGGCCGATCTTCTGTCATCGCGTGCTATGCGAAGGGCGGCGCGTCTACGTGGGTGACGAAGCGCGCCGCGTCGACTTCGAGTCGGATGTTATCGTACGCGCGCTCGACTTCCGCCCGACCTACGATCTTGCCACGCAGGACAAGCCCGCCGCGCTCCGGCGCTGGCTTCGGGAGCGACATGACGTTGGATCAAATCCAGTCCAAGCTCAACGTCCTCAAGGATAACCTGGACAAGCTGGAGCGGATTCCGCAGGACTCCTACGACGTCTTCGCCGGAGACTTCCGCAACGTGGCGAGCGCGCTCTATCTCCTGCAGACCCCGATCCAGTCACTCATCGACATCGGTTCCTTCATGGTGGCCCAGAAGGCCCTTGCGACGCCGAGGACAAACCTCGAGGTGCTCCAGCGGCTCGAAGATGCCGGTTCGCTGCCGGCCGGCTCCGCCGCGCGCTTCGCACCGGTTGTCGGGTTCCGCAACCGCGTTGTGCATCTGTACGATCGCATCGACGAGCGGCGGGTGTACGAGATCCTCACGATGCACCGCCAGGATCTGGCCGAGCTTCTCGACCTCCTGCTCGCCGCCCTGGATCGCTGAAAGCCTCGAGCGGGCGTTCAGAGCCGCTCGCGCTCCTCGGGCGCCGGCGCGCCGCACAGCAGTGTCCGCGCTCGCGACGATCACGTCACGACGGGGCAAGGCGAGGTCTTGCGATTGGTCGGCAATCCGACAACGCGGACGGACAAAACCACACGCGCCGCCCCGGAGACCGGGACGGCGCGCGCAGGGTTTGGTAGAGGAACGGGGCCTAGAAGCCGAACGTGCCCTTCACGCCGAAGGTCAGCCACTCATGCATGGCCTTGTCCGTGATGCTGCCGGACTGATCGGGCAGACCCGGCGTCTTGGAGGAGTAGCTCGAGTACTGTCCCAGCGAGAAGCTGACGAACGGACCCACCGTCAGGGGACCGGCCTTGAAGTCCAGACCGGCCTGGATGTTCGCGAACTCGAAGCCGCTGAACGAGCCGGATGCTTCGGCGCCGCCCGCGGAGATCTTCGAGCTGGCGATCTCGTAGCCGATGCCGAGGCCGACCCAGGGATCCATCGATTGGGCGGGCATGATGTGATACTGGCCCTGGACGCCGAAGCGCATGTCACTGCCGGAGCAGGATGCCCCGCTCGGGCAGTCCTTGACCATCACGATGCCGTACTGGCCGTAGAGGCCGACCAGGATGTTCGGCGTCACCATGTAGCCGGCGTCGATCCAGATCGGGATCATGCCGCTGATGCCGTCGCTCAGCTTGGAGTTCTTGGCGGCGTCTCCCATGGGGAGGGCATAGCCGAGGCGCAACCCGAGCTTGATCTTCCCGCCGGAGTCGGCGGTGCTCGCCGAAGCGGACGCATCGCCGCCTGCGGCAGCGTCGCCGCCCGACTTGTCACCGGCCGGAGCGGCATCACCCGCCGGAGCCGCATCACCCGCCGGAGCCGCGTCGCCCGCCGGCGCGGCGTCATCCGCCGGAGCTGCGGCAGCGCTGTCGTCTGCGGGGGCGTCACCCTCGCCCTGGGCGAAGGCAGCCGTAGCCATGGAAGTAACGAAGATTGCCAACGCGACCGAGGTAAGTCGACGAACCATTGATTCCTCCTCCTGGAGAGCCTTTGAATGGGAGCCCAGCCGCGGAGACTAGACAAAACTGGGGGATTGCGGCGGGTACTGCATTGTCGCAACGGTGAATGAGGCAGGGCCAAATTCCCTGCCAAATCCGACGTTCGACGCCTCTGGTACGAAACACCGCGAGAAAACCTTCCCGCGATGCGCCACGCTCGATAGCCCGCTTTTTCGCCCGCCGCGCTGACCTTCGTCAGCTCGGCCCGCTGGCCGACGCTATTCGGCGATGGTGTCGTAGAAGAGCTGCGCCAGGGCGGCGTGACCGGCCGTGTTCGGGTGGATGCAGGTCAAGTCGAACCAGAGCGGCTCGTTCGGACCCCGGTAGCAGGGCGCGGTCGGGTCGTTGCGCTTGTAACCGTGCCCACAGAAGGTCTCGAGCATGAAGATCATGTCGCTCTGCGTGTCGACGGCGATCTTCATGTACTGCTCCTCGGTCCAGATCACGATGTCCTTCTGGGTCTGCAGGTCCTGCCAGGGCTGGATGCCCGCGATGGCGGAGCTCGAGCAGCTGCTCACATCGCCCGTGCCGTCGGTGAACTCGTAGTTGTTGGAGAACACCACGTCGACGCCGCCGGGGACGTTCGCCGGGTTCTTCATCCAGGTAACTGCGTCGCGCAAGAGCTGCACGAAGCTCTGGGCGTCCTGCCAAAGCTGGGGGATGGTCTTGGCGGGGCTGGTTCCGCCACCGTCCTTGGTGATGGCGTCGATGTCGTTGCCGCCCATCGTCATGATGACGAGGAAGTGCTTGTTGCGCTCGCTGGCGGGGATGCAGTCGGTGACCTGCGTGTTGTCCTTCATCAGGTCGTCGGTGCGTGCGCCCCACTTGGCGCAGCTGATGAAGTCGCCCGATTCCTGCGGCGCGGCGACGCCGTTGATGACGTCGGCTCCGCCCCATAGCGGCCCGGGCGGCGTGAGGTTGAAGAGCTTCGCCAGCTTCTTGGCGAGGATGGCGCGGTACACGCTACCCGGATTCAGATCGGTCGGCGGCGTGCCCACCGTGATCGAGTCGCCGAGGAACACGACCTTCTGGACACCCTTGATGTCCTGCATGTTCGTGCCTTCGCAGTGCGAGCCGATGACGGGGTGGAACTGGTCGTAGTCGGGGCCATCCGTGGGGCCGTTGACGAACTGCCCCGTGAAGCACTGCGTCGCCGTCAGCGGACCGGCGTCGGCCGCGCCGCCGGTGCCCGCCGCGCCGCTCATACCGGCGCTTCCGCTCGCGCCGGCGCCACCGTCGGTGCCCTGCCCTGCGACGCCGCCCGTGCCGCCGCTCGCGCCGCTGCCGCCGCTCGCGCCGCTTCCACCAGAACCACCGGTGCCAGTGCCGCCCGTCGCGCCGCTGCCGCCGCTCGCGCCGCTGCCTCCCGCAGCGCCCGCGCCTGCCACTCCGCCCGTGCCTCCGCCGCGCGCCTGGTCGCTCGACCCGCAGGCCACCGTCACCCCGAGAGCACCGACAAGAACGAGAAGCCGTGCATCCATGCGGCGGACGATAGCAAGGTCGGCCAGCCGGTTCAAGGTCGGGCGGTGCTTTTTGCGGGCTGCGGGGGCGGACGGGGCGCGCCTGCTCCGGTACCTGGTTGGGTGCGCCCCCTTCCAGAGGCCACCATCAGACGGGGGGCTTACCGATCGCGCCCGCTGCCCTAGGCTCAGGGGCATGACGGCATCGCTTCTGGGGAACGTGGACTTCGGCAGGACGGGGCTCTCGGTGAGCCGGCTCGGCATCGGCTCGAGCTACGGCGTCGGCGGCGCGGATCTGGAGCGCGCCTACGAGCGCGGCATCAACTTCTTCTTCTGGGGCTTGCGCCGCACGGGTCGCTTCGCGCAGGGCGTACGCGCCGTAGCCGCAAAGGATCGCGAGTCGGTGTGCATCGCGATCCAGACCTACTCGCGATCGGCGCTCCTGGTCCGGCCGTGGGTGGAGAAGGCGCTGCGCGGGCTCGACACCGACTACGTCGACATCCTCACGCTGAGCTGGTGGAGCGACATGCCGCCCGAGCGCATCATCGACGCGGCGCTCAAGCTCAAGGACGAAGGCAAGGCGCGCCACATCATGATCTCGTGCCATCATCGCCCGAGCTTTGCGCGCATGATCGCCGACCCGCGCTTCGAAGCGATCATGCTCCGCTACAACGCCGCGCACACCGGGGCGGAACGCGAGGTGTTTCCGGTGCTCGACTCGGCGGGGCCGCGACCGGGCGTGCTGGCGTTCACCGCGACGCGCTGGGGCTCGCTGCTCGATCCGGCGTTCGTGCCGGAAGGCGATCGCACGCCCACCGCCACCGACTGCTACCGCTTTGTGCTGTCGAACCCCAACGTGAATGCAACGCTGTGCGGACCGAAGAACGGCGCTGAGCTCGACGACGCACTCGAGGCGCTCGACAAAGGCCCGCTCGACGACGCGGAAATGGCGTGGATGCGCCGCGTGGGCGAGAGCGTGCACGCGCGCCGCCCTGGGCGCGGGCCCATCAACGCGCTCGACAGGGTCACGAACTTCTTCACCGGGCGAAAGCCCGCCGCCGAGGTACCGGCCGAAGGCGCAGTCCCGGGCGCGCCCGCGGCGGAAGAGCGCGAGCAGCTCTGACGGGGCCCACTACTGCGGAGGCGCCGGCGCGATGTGCGTGAGGTTCGATCCGCCGGGGTACTGGTAGCTCGTGTACTTGCCGTAGCCGGCAACCTGGATGCCGACGGGCTTGTCGGAGACCAGAAGATGCGCGCCGTTCTTGCCCGGGCCGAGCAGCACGCGCGAGACGCCGAAGCCCGAAGACATCGGCTTCGGCGCGGCGACGGCCTTGCCGTCCACCTTCACGTTCGCGCCGTCCGGGATGACGATGTCGATGTAACTGATGTCGTAGTCGTCGGGGGCGAGGAAGACGTACTTCTTGCGGTACTGCTCCACGCTCGTGGCGACGCTCATGGACGGATCGCCCTCGCCGGCGCCGCTCTGGTCTACGACCGAGCCGCCCTGCATGAAGGTCTCGACCGCAAACTCGTGGTCACCCTCGACTTCAAAAGGCTGCGTGACGACGCCGAGATCGACAACCTGGCCGGCGTTGATCGAGGTGGGCGCCGAGAGCGGCTTCACGCCCGCGTAGGTGAGCTTGGTGCCGTTGATGTTGCCGACCAGGTGAACGACATGCCCGGGCACGTCGCCGTTCGGACCGGTCGGCGGCACCACGAAGTAGTGCTTGCCCAGCGTCTCGGCGGGGAAGACGCTCTCCTCCACGTGATCGCAAGCGTCCTGGCCCGCCGGGATGCGGACGCACGGCATGCCGCCGATCACCTCGACGGGCTTGTCGGCCTGCACCAGGCTGCCGCTGAGATCCTTGTTGTAGGTGCTGACCAGCTCGACCACCTCGCCCGCGTTGAGCGTGAAGGTCGCGGTACCGCCGGCGGCCGTAGCCTGCACGTCGGCGCCCGCAATGATGTCGCCCGTCGCGGAGACCTTCACGTTGACCGTGGTATTGTCCTCGGTGCCCGTGATGGCGACGTAGGAGCCGTTGCCCTTGTTGAGGAACGTCTGTTCGCCCAGGAGGCCCGTCACGCGGTACGTCCCGGTGAGCGCAGTGGTCGGCAAGAGCAGCGACGCGTCGTTGGAGTACGAGTAGCAGCCGACCTTGTGCGGCACGCCGGTAGTGCACATCTGGTAGCCGGGGCACGACGACCAGTCCTTGTTCGGCGGACCGCCCGACGGCTTGTACTCGAGCGCGTTGAACTGGTAGACGGTGACCGGCACCGTGCTCGTGAGGTGATACGCGGCGTCCTTCGCGTGGACCGAAGCCGCGAGCGCGGTGGCCGTGCCGCAGGTGTCGGTATCCGGCCCCTTCACCGCCGGGACCCACGGCAGGTACATCTTCACGAGCCCGTTCGGCGGGACATCGCCCTGCACCTTGCCGCCGTTGCGCTCGACGGTGATGTGCGCCGTGGTGGTGCCGGCGTTGGCCACGATCACGGTGAAGTCGAAGATCGACCAGACGCTGTTGGCGACCGTGGTAGGCCAGAAGTCGCAACCCACGTAGGACTTGGTCGCCGCGGCCTCCGCGCACGTCGTCGGATCGACACCCGGGTTGCCACTGGAACCGCCTCCGCCGTCGAATCCCGCGTCGAAACCGCCCGCGGTACCCGCCATGCCGCCGCTGCCGCCGCCGCCGCTTCCCCCACTGGCCTTGGTGTGCGTTCCGCTGGCCGAGCACGCGCTCAGCGCCAGCGCAGCGACGATCAGGATGTTGCGCATGCCCTCGTGGTATCCCCATCCGGCCCGCGAGCCAATGGCAATTTGTGTGACGCGACGCGGCGAGGGGACCGCGGACCCGCGCTTCTAGATGTGCAGCGCCCTGCCGTCCACGGCCAGTGCCGCTTCGTGCACGGCCTCGGACAGCGTCGGGTGGGCGTGGCAGGTGCGGGCGATGTCTTCGCTGCTGGCGCCGAACTCGATGGCGGCGACCAGCTCCGCGATCAAGTCGCCCGCGCGCGGTCCGATGATGTGCACGCCGAGCACGCGGTCGGTCTGCTTGTGCGCGAGGATCTTCACGCGGCCGTCGGTGCGGCCGAGCGCGCGCGCCCGGCCGTTGGCGCTGAAGGGGAAGACGCCCTTGTTGTACGGCACGCCGTCTTCCTTCAGCTGGTCCTCGGTGGGGCCGACGGAGGCGATTTCCGGATCCGTGTACACCACGCCGGGGATGGCGTCGTAGTTGACGTGCCCGTAGCCGGTGGCGATGTACTCGACGCAGGCCACGCCTTCCTCGCTCGCCTTGTGCGCGAGCATCGGGCCTTCGATGACGTCGCCGATGGCGTAGATGCCGTCGACGCGCGTGCCGTAATGCTCGTCGACGGGGACGCGCCCGCGCTTGTCGAGCTCGATGCCGACCGAGTCGAGCCCGAGACCGTCGGTGTTCGGAATGCGCCCGACCGACAAGAGCACGCGATCGCAGGTGATGGGGTCGGAGCCCTCGACCGCAACCGTGACGTGCTTGCCCTCGACCTTCGCTCCGGTGACGCGGGCGCCGAGCTGGAAGGTCATGCCCTGCTTCTTGAACAGACGCGCTGCCTCCTTGGCGACTTCGCTGTCCATGCCGGGCAGGATGCGGTCGAGATATTCGAGCACGGTGACCTTCGAGCCCAGGCGGCTCCACACCGAGCCCATCTCGAGCCCGATGTAGCCGGCGCCGATCACGACCAGGTGTCCCGGGACTTCCGGATACGAGAGCGCCTCGGTGCTGGTGCCGATACGATCGCCGTCGAGCTCGACGCCCTTCAGCGGCGCCACCTTGCTGCCGGTGGCGATCAGGATGTGCTTGGCCGAGAGCTCCGTCTCGCCGTCGCTCTGCTCCACCACGACGCGGCCCTTGCCGGTGATGCGGCCGTGCCCCTGATAGCGGGTGATCTTGTGCTTCTTGAACAGGAAGGCGACGCCCTGCGTGTTCGCCTTCACGACCTCCGTCTTCTTTTCCAGCATGCGGCCGAGATCGAGGTCGACGCCCTGCACGTTGACGCCGAACTCGCCGAGCTTGTTCTTCGCCTGGTAGTAGAGCTCGCTCGCCTCCAGCAGGGCCTTGGACGGAATGCAGCCGATGCGCACGCACGTGCCGCCGAGCTCCGTCGCGGAGTCGATGCACGCCACGTTCATGCCCAGCTGCGCCGCGCGAATCGCCGCAACGTACCCCCCCGGCCCCGCCCCGATAACGACGAGGTCGTGTTTCGTGGAATCAGTCATCAGCTACACCGTGGTTCGAGGTTGGGGATTTTCACACGAAGGCCGAAGGGCAGAAGAAGCTCATCGCGGCTCTGGGGACGGCTTTCTTTTTGGGGGTCGAGGGCTGGGGTTCACTGTCCGGCCTATCCAGAGGATTCGCGTCGCGGTGCGGGTCAGCGTCGGGTAGCGCATCGCTCTGGATTAGCCGAATTGGGCGACCCAGCTTTCGACCCCCAGAAACCCTTCGGACCTTCTGCCTTCGTGTGGATCCTCGAGGCGCTGCCCTGAGGCGAGAACGCGGCAGGCGCGGAAGCAGCGGCGGACGTCACTAGACCTCGAGCAGGATGCGGTTCGGTTCCTCGACGCATTCCTTGATGCGTTTGAGGAAGGTGACGGCTTCGCGGCCGTCGACGATGCGGTGGTCGTAGGTCATCGCGACGTACATCATCGGCCGCACGACGACCTGGCCATCGCGCACCACTGCACGGTCCTGGATGGCGTGCAGGCCGAGGATGCCGCTCTGCGGCGGGTTGATGATGGGCGTGGAGAGCAATGAGCCGTAGATGCCGCCGTTGCTGATGGTGTACGTGCCGCCCGACAGCTCCTCGAGCGTGAGCTTGTTGTCCTTCGCGCGTGCCGCGTAGTCCGCGATGGCGAGCTCGACCTCGGCAAAGCTCAGCCGATCGGCGCTTCTGATGACGGGCACCACCAGACCGCGGCCGCCGCCGACGGCCACGCCGATATCGTAGTAGTTCTTGTACACGATGTCGGTGCCGCGGATCTCTGCGTTCACCTGCGGGACGAGCTTCAGCGCCTCGATGGCGGCCTTTACGAAAAACGACATGAAGCCGAGCTTGATGCCGTACTTCTCCTGGAACTTCGGCTGGTACGCCTTGCGCAGCGCCATCACCTCGCTCATGTCGACTTCGTTGAACGTGGTGAGCAGCGCGGCGGTCTGCTGCGACTGCACGAGCCGTTCGGCAATGCGCTTGCGCATCGGCGTCATCGCCACGACTTCTTCTTCGCGATCGCCCGTCGGCGCGCGCGCAGGCGCCGGACCGCGCGCTTCGTGCCGGAGCACGTCCTCCTTCAAGAGCCGGCCGCCGGGGCCTGTCGCTTCGACCTCGTTCGCGCTCAGGCCGCGCTCGGCCAGGAGCCGCTTCGAGGCGGGCATCACGCGCGCGTAGCCCTCGGGTGGGACCGAATTGGGCGCGCTTTCCGACGCACGCTCGGTCTTCGCCGGCTCGGCCGCGGACGCGCGCTCTTTCTTCGCCGGCTCGGCCGCGGACGCGCGCTCGGTCTTCGCCGGCTTCTCTTCCGCGGCGCCCACGCCCTCCTCCATGAAGCCGATCACGTCGCCCACCGAAGCCGTCTGCCCCTGGTCGACCTTGATCTCGGAGATCACGCCGGCCACCGGCGCCGGCAGCTCGACGGTCACCTTGTCGGTCTCGATCATGACGACGGTCTCGTCGCGATCGGCGTGGTCGCCCTTGTGCTTGATCCACTCGCCGATCAACACCTCGGTGATCGACTCGCCGACCTCCGGAACTTTCAGCTCGACAGGCATGGTGAAGCTTCCTTCTTTCGCTCGGCTCAACCGCCGAAGGCCTGGTCCATGATCTCCTGGGTCTCGAGGCGGTGGCTGTTGGCCGAGCCCGTGGCAGGGCTGGCGGACTCCACGCGCGAGACTACCGAAAGCGGATGCCGGCCGAAAACCCTGTCGCCGAAGCGGGCCCTGAGGTGCCGCCAGGCGCCCATGTTCTCCGGTTCGTCCTGGATCCAGACGACCGGCGTGCCGTCCGCATAGGGCTCGAGCGCTGCGCGGACGTGGCTGTCGGGCAGCGGGTAGAGCTGCTCGACGCGCAGGATGGCGATGTCCTCCCGACCTAGATCCGCGCGGTGCTTTTCGAGCTCGTAGAAGACCTTGCCGCTGCACAGGAAAACCCTGGACACCTCCCGGCCCTCCTTCTGCGGCAGGGAGTCGGGCAGGATGCGCCGGAAGCCGCCCTGGGCGAGATCTTCGAGCGAGCTCGTTGCGCTGGGATGGCGCAGCAGGCTCTTCGGCGTGAACACGACCAGCGGCTTGCGCCAGCGGCGCAGCACCTGCCGGCGCAGCAGATGGAAGAACTGCGCGGGCGTGGTCGGCTGCGCGATCTGGATGTTGTCCTCTGCGGCCAACACCATGAAGCGCTCGAGGCGGGCGCTGGAGTGCTCGGGACCCATGCCCTCGAAGCCGTGCGGCAGAAGCATCACGATGCCGCTCAGCCGCTTCCACTTGTCCTCGGCGCTCGAGATGAACTGGTCGATGATGACCTGCCCCGCGTTGACGAAGTCGCCGAACTGCGCTTCCCACAAGACCAGCCCGTCGGGCCAGTCGAGGCTGTAGCCGTATTCAAAGCCGAGCACGCCCGCTTCGCTGAGTGGGCTGTTGTAGATCTCGATCTGCGCCTGGTCGGGCGACAGGTGCATGAGCGGCATGTACGCGTGGCCGTCCTCCACGTCGTAGAGCAGCGCGTGACGATGGCTGAACGTGCCGCGACCGGAGTCCTGCCCGGTCATACGTACGCGCACGCCCTCGGTCACGAGCGACGCGAACGCGAGCGCTTCGGCGGCGCCCCAGTCGAGCGGGCGATCGCCCGCGGCCATCTCCGCGCGCTGCGCCAGCAAGCGGCTGATCTTCTTGTGTACGTGGAAGCTCTGCGGCAGCTCGGTCTGGCGGCGCAGGAGGTGCGACAGGCGCTCGCGCGGCACGGAAGTGTCCGCCTCGCTCACTTCCGCCTCGGGGCCGCCGCGGTAGCCCTTCCAGTGGCCGCCCAGCCAGTCCTGCAACTTGACGTAGTCCTCGCGGCGCGCTTCGCCGAGCTCCTTCTCGAGCTCCGCGCGGCGTTCCACGGCGATGCGATCGGCTTCTTCCTGCGAGACCTCGCCGAGCTTGAGCAGGTGCTCCAGGTAGCCGTCGCGCACGCTCGCCCGCTCGCTGATGGCCTGGTACATGAGCGGCTGCGTGAACGACGGCTCGTCGCCCTCGTTGTGACCGTGGCGGCGGTAGCCGTACATGTCGATGACGACATCGCGACCGAACTTGTCGCGGAAGTCGAGCGCCAGGCGCACCACCTGCGCCACGGCTTCCGGATCCTCGCCGTTGACGTGGAAGATCGGGATCTGCAGCATCTTGGCCACGTCGGTGGCGTACGTGCTGGAGCGGCCCTGCGACGGCGGCGTCGTGAAGCCGATCTGGTTGTTGACCACGACGTGGATGGTGCCGCCGGTGGTGTAGGCGTCGAGGCCGCTCAGGTTGAGCGTTTCCTGCACGATGCCCTCACCGGCAAAGGCCGCGTCGCCGTGGACGAGCAGCGACAGCTTCCTCTGCCGCGCGTGGTCGGCCACGCGGTCCTGTTTGGCGCGCGTGCGGCCGAGTACGACCGTGTTGACGAACTCGAGGTGGCTCGGATTGAAGCAGAGCGAGAGGTGCACCTTGCTGCCCGCGGCCGTCTCGAAATCCGAGCTGTACCCGAGGTGATATTTCACGTCGCCGCTGCCGTAGTAGAGCTCGGGGTCCTTGTCCTCGAACTCGCGGAAGATCTCGCTCGGGCTCTTGCCCATGATGTTCGAAAGCACATTGAGCCGACCGCGGTGCGCCATGCCCAGCACGACCTCATCGGTGCCGTGAGCGACGGCGCGCTCGATGGCGAAGACCAAGAGCGGGATCAGACTCTCGGAACCTTCCAGCGAGAAGCTCTTCGCGCCGAGGTATTTCTTCTGCACGAACTCCTCGAAGATGACGGCGTCCGTGAGCTTGGTCAGGATGCGGATCTGCTCGTTGCGCGAGAGGCGCACGCGATTCTCGCTGCTCTCCATCCGTTCCTGGAGCCAGTCCTTCACCTCCAGGTCGTCGATGTGCATGAACTGCACGCCGATGGAACGGCAGTAGGTGTTCCGGAGCTTGTCGAGGATCTCGCGTAGCGTGAGCACCGGCGCGCCGTAGATGGTGCGGGCGGAGAAGCGACGCTCGAGGTCGGTGTCGCCGAGCTCGTAGAACGCGGGTTCGAGCTCCGGCTGCGCGGGGCGCGGCAGGCCGAGCGGGTCGACCTTTGCGACCATGTGTCCGCGCACGCGGTAGGCGCGGATCAGCTGGTCGACGCGATCCTGCCGGACCGCCGCGTCGGAGACGCCCCGCGCGGGCGCCGCATGCCCGCCCGGCGCCGCGTGGCCGTTCCGACCCGCAGGATTGAACACGCTGGCCGGGCGGAACGACGGACCGAGCGCGGCGCGCGCGCCATTGTGCGCTTCGCGGTCGAAGTAATCGCGCCAGTCCGCGGGCACGCTGGACGGGTCGCGGAGGTAGTCCTGGTACAGGCCCTCGACGAACGCGAGGCTGAGGCTGTTGGGCGAGCGCGGAGCGCTTTGCATGGTTTCTTGCCGTCCGTGGCTGCACCTGGGCCGCGCTGGCCCGGCCGCCGCTGGAGCGTCACCGGACCTCTAGCGGAAATAGCGCCCAGCGGAAACGGCAAGGCCGCCTCCAGCTGGCCGGCGAGCAGCAATGATCTGCAACCGGCCTTGCGGCGGGTCAAGGGCGGCGCTCCGGGACCCGGCCGTGCCGGCTAGAGCGCGTCGATGACCCGGCCCAGGCGGGCGCGGATGTCCTCGGCGACGGCCTTGATCCCGGGCTGCGACGCGAACTCCGCCACCTGCATGGGGTCGAAAGCAGAGACGACCGTCTTGCCGTCGTCGCCCTCGTAGACGATCACGTTGCAGGGCAGGAGCAGGCCGATCTCCGGCGCGGCAGACAGCACCTTGTGAGCCGACGGCGGGTTGCACGCGCCGAGGATCTTGTACTTCCGGAAGTCGACGTCGATCTTCTTCTTCAGGGTCTCCTTCACGTCGATCTCGGTGAGCACGCCGAAGCCTTCTTTCTTCAGCTCCTCGGGCACCCTCTGCAGCGCCTCTTCATAGCTGTAGCCGACCACCTTGCGGATACCGATCCTGTCCAGATCCACGTCTGCCTCCGTCCATTTCATCGCGCTCCGGCGGAGCGCTGTTGTCTAGTCGCCCACCAGCGAGCGCTGGATGTCCCTGGCCTCTTCGTAGCGTTCGCGCGGGACAAAGATGACCGTGCCCTGGCTGCCGAACGCCGAAACGAACACGTCGTACTTGAGCATGGTACGAATGCCGCGCTCGCCGAGTTGCTCCACGACCATGCGTCCTATCGATTCGCTGGAGAGCGGCGGCAGCTCGATCCAGTGGATGTCCTTGAGCGGCGGCTCCGGCGGCAGCTTCTCGACGAGGCGCGCGTCGCAGTCATCGCAGCGTTCGACGCCGGCCACGTACTCGAGCCGGCAGCTGGGGCAGAAAGGCATATTTGCGACCTCCGGGGGGTCCCGATGACCCTGTAGCAAAGGTTGTGCCTCCACGGGCATCTGTCGAGGGGTGCGCTGTCGCCTTCCGCATGCTTTGCGTCCCTGCGACATGCCGCCGCAAACGTTGCAGCGTCAGCGGAGCAGCGGGCGTCAGCGCGACGTGCGGCGGCGGCCGCGCGGGGGCCGCTCCGCGACGCGCAGATACCCTTCGCTGAGGAAGGTGTAGAGCTGCTGGGTCAGCACGTCCGCGCTCTCCTCGGCCAGGCCCAGCGTGACGGCCTGGTACAGGAGCTCCTTGAGCGCACCGATGGTCAGGTAGGCCAGCACCCGGGGCTCACCGTCCGCTACGATGCCGAGCGCCTGGCCTTCCTTCAGGCTCTCGGTGAGCAGCTGCACCACCGAGTCGTAGAAGGTCAGAAGCTTGCGGTCGAACGCCGAGTCGATGCCTACCGCGTCGGTAAACAGGATCTTGGTCATCACGCGCTCGGAGAGCGCCAGCCCGACGATGGCGCGGATGTTCTCGCGTGCTTGATCGGCGACCGGGCGGGATGGGTCGTCCGTCTCGATGCGCTGGATGGCCATCGCGACCTGCGCACTGAAGCGGTCGATGAGATCGGAGAAGACCGCGCGCTTGTCCTCGAAGTAGAGGTAGAAGGTGCCGCGAGCGACGCCGGCCTCGGCCACGATGTCGTCGATAGTCGACTGGTGGTAGCCGCGCTTGGCGAAGACGTTGCGAGCCGCCGTCAGGATGTGCTGACGGCGCTCGGCCTTGGTGGGCGCGCTGCGCTTGCCTTTCCGGGTCTTCTTCGTCCGCGCCGCCACGGTCCGACGGATACTCCGGCGCCGGGCGCCGTTCAAGCCTGGCCTAGGGCTGCAGCGGCGGCAGCGTCACCACTTCGAACGCGGAGGCAGGCACGGACTTGAGCGCGGAAATATCCGCATCCTTCCAGTTCGGGTTCACCTCGCCCTGGAAGTAGAAGTTGCCGTTGGGTGAGCTGTTGTCCGCCAGGATCATTCCGTACTTCTTCATGGCCTTGAGCACGACCTGCGCGCCCTTGGTCAGGCCGGAAATGTCGTATCCCGCCTTCAGGCGGACGCGGAGGCCCATCGGAGGCGCGTTCGCCCCACAGTTGCCATGGGTTGCAAAGTGCGTGGCCGGTTTGACGTACTTGTTCGTGGAGCATTCGAGCGTGAAGCGGATGGCGTGATTGATGACGCCCGCCTGCACCTCGGCATAGCGCACCAGCCCCGGCATGATCGGAAGCCCAGCCGCGTCCGCGCTTGTCCAGCCCATGGGGCGCTGCCCATAGCTCAGCTTGGTGAGATCCCACTTGGCGCCGTTGCCGCACACCCACCCGCCGTTCTGGTAGCCGCAGGCGTAGCCTTCATAGAGCATGCAGGTGCCCTGCTGCACGACGATCATGTGGCAGTCGCCGCTGCAATTCTGTGGCGTGCCGCCTTCGATCTTCGCAACGGACGGATCCGGAAACGGATACGGCCCGGGATCGCTCTGGTTCGCGTATACGTTGAACGTAATAGGCACCTTCGGCTGGCTCTTGGGCACAACGTTGATCGGGATGCCGTAGTTCGGCGGCCCGTAGTCGGGGTGGATGTTGATGTTGCCGACGATGTTCTGGACGCGCTGCGTCCAGGTCGTGTCGACGGCTTCGCCGGAGATGTCCTTGTACCAGTCATCGTTGCCGGTAAACACCGTGCAACCCCCGATGCTCGACAGGTTCGAGCTGGTGCCTCCGGAGCCCGACGAACCGCCGTTGCCGCTGCTGCCGCCGTTGCCGCTGCTGCCGCCGTTGCCGCTGCTGCCGCCGTTGCCGCTGCTGCCGCCGTTGCCGCTGCTGCCGCCGTTGCCGCTGCTGCCGCCGTTGCCGCTGCTGCCGCTGCTGCCGCTGTTGCCGCCGTTGCCGCCGTTGCCGCTGCTGCCGCCGGTCGCGCCGCCCGTGCCACCGCTGTTGCCGGTACCGCCCGTCGCGCTGCCACCGTATCCGCCGGTTCCGGAGCCGGACGAGCCGCCGCTGCCCGACTTGCTGCCCGACTTGCTGCTCGAGCAAGCGCCTGCTGCCAGAGCGAGCGAAAAGCCCACGCACAGGAAAGACAAGCTACTAGTCCGCATGACCGACCTCCTCACGCCGCGGCAAGCGACGCGGACCAGTCTACCACCTGGACGCCTAGGGTTGGAGCGGCGGCACCGTCACCACTTCGAAAGCCGACGCGGGCACCTGTTTGAGCGGCGAGATGCCGTTGTCGGACCAGTTGGGGTCGGCGTCACCCTGGAAGTAGAAGTCCGAGCCGTTGTCGGCCAGGATCATGCCGTACTTCTTCATCGCCGTGAGGATTACCTTCGCGTCCTTCGGGAAGCCGGAGATGTCGAAGCTGGCCTCGAGCCTCACGCGCAGGCCCATCGGCGGCGAATCGGCGCCGCAATTGTCGTTGCCCGCCAGATG
Organism: uncultured delta proteobacterium; assembly: GCA_963826085.1. Taxonomy (GTDB): domain Bacteria; phylum Myxococcota_A; class Polyangia; order Polyangiales; family Polyangiaceae; genus CAWDXG01. The sequence goes on from CAWGVN010000004.1 coordinate 1,773,140, forward strand.
ACTCGCCGGCTTGACGTACTTGTTCGTCGTGCAGTGCATCGTGAAGCGGATGGCGTGCTTCACTGCGCCGGCCTTCACCTCGCTCCAGCGCACAAGCCCCGGCAGGATCGGAAGCCCCGCGGCGTCCGCGCTGGTCCAGCCCATCGGGCGCTGGCCGTAGCTCACCTTCGTCAGGTCCCACTTGGCGCCGCTGCCGCACACCCAGCCGCCGCTGCCGTAGCTGCACGCCCAGCCCTCGTACAGCATGCACGCGCCCTGCTGCACCACGATCATGTGGCAGTCGCCGCTGCAGTTGGTGGGCGTGCCGCCCTCGATGATCGCGGTGTTGGGGCCGGGGAACGGATACGGCCCGGGGTCGCTCTGGTTCGGGGACTGGTCGAAGCTGATCGGCAGCTTCGCCTGGCCCTTCGGCACCACGTTGATCGGGATGCCGTACTGGCCCTGACCGCCGTAGTCCGGGTGGATGTTCTTGCTGCCGACGATGTTCCGGATGTGCTGCGTCCAGGTCGCGTTCACGGCCTCGCCGGAGATGTCCTTGTTCCAGTCGTCAGCGCCCGTGAACACCGTGCAGCCGCCGACCGTCGATAGTGACGAGGTGGTGCCCCCGGAGCCCGACGAGCCGCCGGTTCCGCTGCCGCCCGTGCCGCTGCCGCTCGACGATTTGCTACTCGACGTGCAGGCGGAAAGCGCGAACGCGAGCGCCGCGCTGGCACACAGACAAGCGAAGCTCCGCATCGTCGACCTCCTCCGCCGCGGCTGCGGCAGGGAAGCAGCGTATCACCAATGACGGCGCGGCGGCCGCTACAGCGTTTTCCGCCAGTAGCTCACGGTGAGAAACTTCGTGAGCTTGTGGATGGCGCCTGCCCTCTTCTGGGCTGCCTGCACGTGCGAGAGCTCCTCGGTGTACTCCGGAACTGCCTTGCTCATCTGCGCCGTGTAGGCAGCGACCTCGGCATCATCCATGAAATGATCGCGGATCTCCGTCAGCTCGCCGGAGTCCAGAAAGAATCCGCCGCAGCCGTAGCATTCATCGACGTTGATCGCCTTGGCCCGATTGTACTTGTGCGTGTGCATCGGGATGTCGCACTTCGGACAGCGGATCGGATCGCGATCGTCGTCGTTCCTTCTCGGGCTGCGCAGCGCATTCTCCAGAGCGGCGCCCAGGCCCTCGCTCTGCTCGTCCAGCTTCACGAGCTCACCGTGATCGAACCAGATCCCCTTGCAGCCGCTTTCGCAGACGTCCACCTCGATGCCGAAGTCTTCGGTTGTCATTTCCTCGCCGCAGGCGGGGCACTTCATGTCGAACCCTCCGTCAGAGCTTGCCCAGAGCGTGGAGCACGAGGAAGCCCACAACCCCTGCAACCAGCAGTGCGACGAGGACGAGCCCGATGCCGACGGAACCCGAGCGCTGGCGATCTTCCTCCACCAGTGCGAACAGGATCCCCATCTCGCCCGAGTCGAGCCAGACGCCTCCACACTTCTGGCACTTGTCCGCAACCACGGTCTGGTCGCCGCGCTGGTAGGCGAGCTTTCCCAGTGTCTGGTCCTTGCATCGCGGACAGTTGTAAAGCGCGCCTTCCCGGACCTCGGGCGCCTTGTCGCGGAGGTGCGCAAGCGACGCGGCAAGCTCGGCGGCGCTGGGATGGCCGCTGGCCCGGCGTGCGATCATGCGCTCCAGCTCACCGGCATCGAGCCAGAAGCCCTGGCAGGCGGAACAGCTGTCGATGGCGGTCCCCGACTTTTCGAGTTGATCCATCGTGCTCTGGCAACGGGGACACTGCACGCTCCGGGGAGTCTCGCCGAAGCGCGAGCGCGGGTGCAAGGGAAGCGGCGAGCCGATCCGGGTGCTGGCGGCGAATGACGCGCTCGTCAGTCGCCGCCGACTGATCATGCCTTGCCGCGGCGCGTCAAGCCGCCGTGAATACACGCCTATCGGGAATGCTTCGGGCGCATTTCCTGCTGGTTCGTGCGCGAAGCGGCCCGGGCCCCGAAGCAGGGCTCTTGCCAATTCTCAAGGGACCGCGTAGCACACTGACGTCAGCGTCAGTGGATGTCGGGGGGACCACTCCTGACCTGTGGAGCACCGAAAGGGGCGTGAGCACGCGATGAGCGAGCTTGTCATCGGAATGGACGTTGGATCGACCACGGTAAAGGCCGTCGTGCTGGAGCCGGAGACGCGGAAAATCCTCTGGCACGACTACCAGCGCCACCACACCAAGCAGCCGGAGAAGGTGTTGGAGCTGCTCGAGGCGATCCTCGCGGCCTTCCCCGACCAGCCGGCGGACGCGTGGCGGATGTTCGTCACCGGTTCCGGCTCGGGGCCGATCGCGGAGCCCACGGGCGGGCGCTTCGTGCAGGAGGTGAACGCGGTCACGCTCGCGGTCGAGCAGCTGCACCCGGACGTGCTCAGCGTGATCGAGCTCGGCGGCCAGGACGCCAAGATCATCATGTTCAAGGAGGACAAGAACACCGGGCAGAAGACGGCCGGTACCTCCATGAACGACAAGTGCGCCTCCGGCACTGGCGCCACCATCGACAAGTGCATGATCAAGGTGGGCGCGGAGCCGGGCTTCGCGACCAGCCTGCACTTCTCGGACGAGAAGCTGCACCACGTAGCGGCCAAGTGCGGCGTGTTCGCCGAGACGGACATCGTGAACCTGGTCAAGACCGGCATCCCGAAGGACGAGGTGCTCAACTCGTTGGCGGATGCGATCGTGCTGCAGAACCTGAGCGTGCTGACACGCGGCAACACGCTCAAGCCGCGCGTGCTCCTGCTCGGCGGGCCGAACACGTACCTGCCATTCCTGCAGGAATGCTGGCGGCAGCGCATCCCCGAGACCTGGCGCGACCGCGGCTTCGACTACCCGAAGGACGTGCCCGTCGAGGAGCTGATCTTCGTGCCGGAGAACGCAGAGCTGTACGCGGCGTTCGGGGCGGCGGCCTACGGCATCGCCGAGGGCGCCAGCGACGCGCGCTTCAAGGGCCTCGAGTCGCTGCGCAAGTTCATCACGCACGGCCGCCGCGCGCGGCTCGGCGAGCAGGCGGGCCCGCCGCTCTCGGCGGACGCGTCGGAGACAGACCGCTTCACCGACACGTACCAGATTCCGAAGTTCACGCCGCCCGCGCTCCAGAAGGGCCAGGTGGTGCGCGGCATCATCGGGCTGGACGGCGGCTCCACGTCGTCCAAGGCCGTGCTTATCGACCAGGACGGCGAGATCCTGTGCAAGGCCTACCAGCTCTCCAAGGGCAACCCGATCCAGGACACCAAGGAGCTGCTCGCCAGCATCAAGGATCAGGTCGAGTCACAAGGCGCCTCGCTCGAGTGCGTGGGCTTCGGCGCCACGGGCTACGCAGCGGACGTGCTCGAAGAGTGCGTGCTGGCGGACGTGAACATCGTCGAGACGGTCGCGCACATGATGAGCGCGGTGCATTTCTTCGGCGACGTGGATGTCATCTGCGACATCGGCGGGCAGGACATCAAGGTCCTGTTCATGAAGAACGGCGACATCCAGAACTTCAAGCTCTCGAATTCCTGCTCGGCCGGCAACGGCATGCTGCTGCAGGCGATGGCCGACCAGTTCGGCATCCCCGTCACCGAGTACGCGGAAAACGCCTTCAGGGCCGATCTGGCGCCGAAGTTCTCGTACGGCTGCGCGGTGTTCCTCGATACGGATCGCGTCAACTTCCAGAAGGAGGGCTTCCAGAAGGAGGAGCTGCTGGCGGGACTGGCGCAGGTGCTGCCGAAGAACGTCTGGCAGTACGTGGTGCAGATCCCGCGGCTCGCGTCGCTGGGGCGCCGCTTCGTGCTGCAGGGCGGTACGCAGTACAACCTCGCAGCGGTCAAAGCCCAGGTCGATTACATCAAGCAGCGCGTGCCCGACGGCGAGGTGTTCGTGCACCCGCACACGGGCGAGGCCGGCGCCATCGGCGCGGCCATCGAGACGCTGCGCCGCTACAAGCGCACCGGCAAGACGCGCTTCATCGGCATCGAGGCCGCGCTCAGCCTCGACTACACGACCAAGAACGACGAGGAGACCGTCTGCCACTTCTGCGCCAACGAGTGCAAGCGCACCTTCATCGACACCCAGCGACCGGACGGGTCGCACAGCCGCTACATCTCGGGCTTCTCCTGCGAAAAGGGCACGGTGGAGAGCAAAGAGGCGATGCACGAGCTGGTCGCCGAGCGCAAGAAGATCGCCGCGCAGTACCCGAACCTGGTCGAGTACGAGGCGCGCAGGGCCTTCCAGCACTTCTACAAGTTCCAGCCGCAGCCGGAGGCGGGCGCGCCCGTCGAGGACGTGCGCGTCAAGAAGGGCTTGTTCCGCATCCAGCACCAGAAGTACACGCGCCCCTTCCAGCGCTCGAGCCAGGACACTCTCGACAAGCTCAAGACGACGCGGGTCGGCATGCCGCGCGTCCTGAACATGTACTCGACGGCGCCCTTCTTCCGGACGTACTTCGAGGCGATCGGGATTCCCAAGGGGAACGTCGTCTTCAGCGAGCCCACCAGCGAGGAGATGTGGGTCGAGGGCGGCAAGTACGGCTCCATCGACCCGTGCTTCCCGAGCAAGGTGGTGCAGGCCCACATCCACAACCTGCTCTTCCACCAGCACGCGCCCGATCGGAAAAAGCCGCTCAACTATGTGTTCTTCCCGATCCTCACGCACGTGCCGAACTTCGTCGAGGACACGATGGACAGCACGTCGTGCCCGATCGTCGCCGGCACGCCGGACGTGATGAAGGCGGCGTTCACCAAGGAAGTCGACTTCTTCGCCGTGCGCAACATCGAGTACGTCGACCCGGCTCTGTCCTTCTCCGAACCGCTGCTGCTCGCGCGGCGCATGTTCGAGTGTTGGGGCAAGCGACTCGGCATCACCGAGGACGAGAGCGACCACGCCTGCCGCGAGGCGTTCAAGGCCCTCGGCGCCTTCGAGGCGGACCTGCAGGAAAAGGGCCGCGCCATCCTCGACACGGTGGAGGACGAGGACCGCATCGCAATCCTGGTCTTGAGCCGCCCCTACCACTCCGACCCCGGCATGAACCACGGCATCCCGGAGGAGTTCCAGGTCCTGGGCTATCCGATCCTGAGCCTGCGCTCGATCCCCAAGGAGCGGAAATACCTGGACCGCTTCTATCTCGACGAGCTCAAAGCCGGCACCATCAAGAGCCCGCTGGAGCTGAACCAGGTGTGGCCGGAGAACTACTCGGCCAACAGCGCGCAGAAGGTCTGGGGCGCCAACTTCGCGGCGCACCACCCGAATGTCGCGGTGTTGGATCTGTCGAGCTTCAAGTGCGGCCACGACGCGCCGACCTATGGGCTGGTCGACTCGATCATCCAGACCTCGAAGACGCCGGCTGCGGCGCTGCACGATCTGGACGCCAACAAGCCGGGCGGCTCGATCAAGATCCGCGTCAAGACCTACGCGCACTCGCTCCGGCTGCAGCAGGAGCGACTCGAGGACGTCTCCGCGAAGAAGCGCGAGCTGTCGCACGCTATCGACAGGAAACGGCTCGAGCTCCTCCGCCTCAAGCAGCAGCAGCTCGAAGGCGTGAAGCGCCACGACCCGGCGCTCGAGCACCAGATCCAGGCGCTCGGCGCGAAGGTCCGCGCCTACGAGGTCAAACAGCAAACCCCGCCGGAGCCGCCCCAGGGCATGGTCCGGCTGGGCAAGAAGGCAGACGACGGGCGCATCGTGCCCGTCCAGCACCAGGCACCGATGACAGGAGAGGCGGCTCCGCCGCCCGCCGAATAGCGACGGACAGCGAGAGCACGGAGGGTAATGAAGATGACGATGCAGGCCGACACGGGACACGGGAAGCGCCTCCCCATCGCGGGACAGAAGGAACTCGACATCGACGCGGAGCTGGCGCGCTTCGAGGCAGAGGAACGCGAGCGCCTCGGGCTGGAAACCGAAGAGCGCTGGATCGAGGACATGGCGAACCTCGGCTTCACCAAGAGCGAAAAGGCGAAGATCACGCTGCTGGTTGGCGGCCTGACCATGGCGCACGACTACCTGGTCGAGGGCGCGCTCTCCAACCTCGGCTACAACGTGATCAGCATGGATTGCCCGGACAACGACGCCCTGCGCGTCGGCAAGGAGTTCGGCAACCGCGCGCAGTGCAATCCGACGTACTTCACCGTCGGCAATCTCGTGAAGTACCTCATCACCCTTCGCGACGAGAAGGGGATGACGAAGGAGGACATCGTCGACAAGTTCGTGTTCCTCACGGCGGGCGCGTGCGGCCCGTGCCGCTTCGGCATGTACGTGACGGAGTACCGGAAGGCCCTGCGCGACGCCGGCTTCGACGGCTTCCGCGTGATGCTGTTCCAGCAGCAGGGCGGACTCAGCCAGGCCACCGGCGAGGAGAGCGGGCTCGAGCTGAAGACACCGTTCTTCCTCGCGCTCATCAAGGCGCTGGTCGCCGGCGACGTGCTCAACGGCCTCGGCTACCGCATTCGTCCCTTCGAGGTGGTGCCCGGCGCCACGGACCAGGCCGTCGAGAATGCCAAGCGCATCTGCTACGACGCGCTCGCCAGCGGCAAGAGCATCCTCGCCGCGCTGTGGAAGGCGAAGAAGGAGTTTGCCAAGGTCGAGGTGGACCGCCTGCAGCCGAAGCCGCGCACCGCCATCATCGGCGAGTTCTGGGCGATGACAACCGAGGGCGACGGCAACTACGCGCTGCAGGGCTTTTTGCAGAGCGAAGGCAGCGAGTGCGACATCCAGTTCGTCACGGCGTGGATCCTCTACAACATCTGGGAGGTGCGCTTCGACACGGAGAACCGCGCATCGCTGCGCGGCGTCGACAAGGCCAAGAACGGCCTGGCAGACGTGGGCGACTACGGCGTGTTCATGCGCCGCGTGGGCCTGGTGATCGCGGACAAGCTGGTGCGCGGCATCTTCCAGACCTTCGCGCACGCCGGCGGCTTCTACGACTACCACCTGCCGGACATGGACCAGATTGCCGATCTGGCGGCGCCCTACTACAACAACGACCTCCGCGGCGGCGAGGGCCACATGGAGGTCGGCAAGCTGATCCTCAACGTGGCCAAGAGCAAGGCGAACATGACGCTCAGCGTGAAGCCCTTCGGCTGCATGCCGAGCTCGGGCGTCTCCGACGGCGTGCAGTCGCTCATCACGGAGAAGTTCCCCGGCACCATCTACTGCGCGGTGGAGACGAGCGGCGACGGCGCCGTGAACTTCTACTCGCGCGTGCAGATGTACCTGTTCAAGGCCAAGCAGGCCGCGCAGGCCGAGTTCGACCAGGCGCTGGAAAATGCGGGCCTGACGCTGGAGCAGGTGCGCGAGTTCGTGAAGGCGCACCCGCGCTACGCCCACGCGCTGCACCGCGCGCCGCACACCGCCGCCTGCACGGGCGCCGACCTGGTCAACGAGATCGCCAGCGTGTACGGCCAGCCCGCGTGGAAGGTCGCGCTCGTGAAGGCTCGCGCACTGGCGGGCCGCGCGGGAAGCGTCAGTCGCAAGGCGGTCATCGCGGCCCCGACGACGCTCAAGAGCGCCGCGGGCGTGACGGCCCAGGGCGTCGTCGAGCTCGCTGGAATCGCGAAGGAGCGCGTGCTGGGGCGCGACAGCGTCAGCAACATCGCCGCGGCAGCGGGCGGCTGAGCCAATCCCTGCGGCACATGGGCGGCGGGCGTTCACGCGCCCGCCGCTTCCGTTTTGTGCTGCGCGCCCAGGCCGGGTAGGTTCGGTCCCACCGAACCAGGAGTGGGTACCATGGAAGTCCAGACGAAAGCCGATCGCTTCGTTCACGACCAACTGCAGCCACTGCTGCGCCCGTCGGAGCAGCTCGAGTGCGCCGCCTACCTGCGGTCGCAGCTGGGAGGGGGCATGGTGTCGGCGGCGCGGGCGAAGTCCTACTGGGCGGCGTTCTCCAACCAGCGCTTGTTCCTCATCGAAGCGAGAGTCGGCGCGTTCCGCCCGTTGATGGAAAACAACGGAGTGAGGGAGTACGAGCGAGGGCAGATCACCGGCGCAAGCTGGGGAATCAACGTCGCTTTCCGCTTCCCGGACGGCACCGGGCTCCAGCTTCAGGCAATCAAGGCCAAGGTGACAACGCAGCGCCAGTTCCTCGATCTGGTGCGCCAGCAATACGGGCACAGCGCGACGGGGCAGGCGATCCAGCAGCGCATCGCGAGGAAGAACTTGTGGGGCCTGGCGCTCGGGGTGGTGCTCACCGCCGCCTACCTGTCCTACGTAATGTATTTCGGAAAGGCGAAAGTCAGCGTCGCGTGTGGCGGCATCGTCGCGGGGATCCAGTGCACGCTGCGCCATACGGGGGGAGGAGCGACGGCCAAAGCGTCCTGGAACGTCGTGGCGAAGTGTGAAAACGGCGTCAGCGCCACGGGTCACGCAAGCGGGGTAGTCGGGCCACACCAGTCCCAGCAGGTTGTGCTCAAGCCCGCCCAGTTCGAAGGACTGACCAAGTGCGACAAGCTGAAGTCGATGCGGGTCACGGCGCTGAAGGTCCAATGAGGCCGGACGCGGGACACGGACCGCCCGGCGTGTATACTCCGCGCATGACTGAAAGACGGCGCGATGTACGGTGAGATGGAGAGCTGCGGGGTTTGCGGGGGCGACGGGTACATCACGAACGCGCTGGGCGGCAGCAGCAAGCGCTGTCCGGCGTGCGGCGGGACGGGGCGGCGCAACGAGCAGCCGCTGATGCGAGACGTGACGAAGACAAAGCCGTCGCACTACCAGCCGACCAACAAGAAGGTGAAGCCCGAGAAGCAGACCTGGCCGTCGACGCACCAGGGCGACGTGCTCGCCAAGGAAGTAAAGGCCGCCAGCTGTGACGAGCAGATGAAGGAACGGCTGATCCGCGAGATCATCGAGTACGAAGGCACGCACGGCACCTGCACGCAGACGTTCACCAAGAAGGTCCGCAAACAGCTGCGCGCGTACGCTCCGAAGTGAGCAGGTCGCCGGAAGCGACGTGAACGCCTCGGCAGGCGCTTGACCCGGCGAGCAGCTACAGCGTCTTCAGGTACTCGATCACCGCGCGCCTCTTGTCTTCTGGCAAGCGCGCGAGGAAGGGGTGGCCGGCGACGCCGTAGCCGGGCTTGGTGGCGTCGTAGAGGTACTCGCCGGCGTGCGGCTTTTCGCCGGGGGTGGCGGGACGCCAGGCGGTGCCGAGGTGAGCGAGGTCGTAGGGCGCGTCGGGATCGACGAAGTAGCGGCGCGGGCGCTCGGCAGGGGGCGTGGCGATCACATCGATGCTCGGCCATTGGCCGTTGTGTCCGTAGAGGCCGCGCGCCCACACGTCGTTCAGCGGGGGCGGCACGTAGCCGCCGCTCCGGCGCGTGTGGGTGAGGCCTTGCGTTGTGGGCAGGCTGTTGACGGCGCGGACGAATGCGGGCGTCACGGCGTCGAGCCGCGCGGGGTCGGTGCCGAGGCGCGCGATCGAGATCACCTGCTCGTGGTAGGCCAGGCGGAAGGGCTCGCCTGGCGGCGCGTAGTGGCCGTGACATTCGCTGCAGTTATCCTCGAACACGCCGTAGCCCGTCTTCGCGAGCGCCGCGTCGATCTTGTCCGGGTACGGCAGGTCGCGCTCGAACCCCTTGAGCCACAGGTCAATGCTGGTCGGGATGAAGCGGTGCGTCTCGAACCACGCCGGCCTGACCCCAAAGGCGAAGTCCGCCTCGGAGATGAGCGTCACCGGCGAGCCGATGCTGGCCGCGTCCCAGCTCAGCGTCTGCCGCCAGCGCCACTTGGCCGCGTCGGGGATCTTCGCCCAGCCGATGGTCTTCGGGAGCTTGAAGTGCATACCGGCGTGCTCGTCCAGGGCGAGCATGAAACCTTCGATGGTGGCGACGCGGCCGGGCAGGCCGCCAGCAAGACGGTCAAGCTCTTGCCCGCGCGACGCCGCGTGCTTGACCAGGTTCTCGACCGTCTTTTCCAGCATCACACGCCGCCAGGCCATGGGCCACGCCTCGTGATGGCTGCGCGCCATGCGCGAGACGAGCGGCGCGAGCGCGTCGGGCGTGAAGCGCGGATCGCGCGCGATGTCGACGAGCGCGCGGTCGTAGGCGTGGATGCGGAGCCGCCGGTTGCCCATGCCCATCACCACGCGATCGCCGCTCGGCAGATGCAGCTCCGCAGCATGACAGAGCGCGCAGTTGACCACGAGGAAGCGCACGTGCGTGTTCGGATCGGTCGTGAGATGGAAGCCGACGGGCGGCTTGTCGCCGCGCGCGATGGTACCGAAACGCTGGTCGAACCCCGCCCAGTCCTTGCCGAGCCGGCGCGGAAACGCGCGCATCAGCGCGAGGAAGATCGGATAGGGGATGCCCGCGGCGTACGGATCGCCCATGCCCGTCTCGGCGAAGTAGCGCTCGCCGGCTTTGCGTGACACCGGTACCTCGCGGTACTCCGCCGGCTCCGCAAGCGGCACGCCGGCGTCCGGCGGGAGCGCCCCTGCAGCAGCAGGCGCCGGCTCCACCGTGGGTGGGCGGCTCGTGCACGCGGCGAAAGCGGCTGCCGCGACGAGCACAGGAACGAGCGGGGCGCGGTGCCGCAGCGACATGGGCAGAGCGTACGCCACGCCGGGCGAGGCGCGAAACGCGTGCTACCGTACGCGGCGATGCGACGGCTTGGCTCGGTGTTGGCGGTGTGCGCGCTCTCGGCGTGGGCGTGCTCGAGCCCGGAAGCGAACAAGCGCGGATCGACGGGCGGCGCGGGCGGCAGCGACGCGGGGCTCGATGCGACGGGCGGCTTCGCTGGAACGGTTGCTTCGGGCGGCACGGCAGGGAGCGGCGCGACCGGCGGCACGGCAGGGAGCGGCGCGACGGGCGGCACGGCAGGGAGCGGCGCGGCGGGCACCGGCGGTACGGATGCGGGCACGGGCGGCGCGTCTGGCAGCGGCGGCACGGCGGGAAGCGCCGGAACCTCGGGCGCCGGAGGAGCATCGGGGGCGGGCGGCACGTCGGGAACGGGCGGAACCGGCGGCACAGGCGGCACGGCAGGCAGCGGCGGAACCGGCGGCACGGGCGCGTGCGTGTCCGGTGCCACGGGGAACTATGCGGTGCGCTTCCAGTGGCTGGGCAACGGCGCGGGCTCGACCGCGTACGTGAACTACACCTTCAACAACCTGCCCGACACTTCGAACTGGAAGGTCGATGCGTACTCCATGAACCCCGGCTACACGCCGGTCTACGATGACATCTACCTCGGCGAGGGCGGCCTCGACCTCGAAGGCACCGCCTTCATCGACGTGGACATGAGCACCGCGAGTCTGTCGTCCATCAGCCACGTGACGCTGTCGATCTACGGCCGCAGCTTCAACACGACGGCCAGCGGCAGCTTCAACTGGCAGACGTTCCAGGGCACGGGCGCCTCACCGTACGGCGGCGTCTACAACAGCACGCCGTACCAGTGGTACAGCGCCGATGCCACAGCCGCCTTCACGCCCGGCAACAAAGGCGTATTGCTGCGCATCAAGGCCGACGGCCCTTCCGACGCGCTGATCGTCGACTACGTCGAGATCTGCTTCGACGCGAACTGAACACGCAGCGCCGTGATACCCTGACGCCATGGATCACCAGCGCATCCGGGGCGGGCTCCGTTTCCTTGGCGAAACGTTCGCGCCGCTGTTGATCTTCTATGCGTTCGAGCACCTGGTCGGCCTGCTCGCGGCGATCATCTCGGGCATCGTCTGCGGCCTCGCCATTGTCGCGCTGCAGCTCAAGCGCGAGAAGAAGGCGTCGGGGTTCACGATCTTCGTCGCCGCGTCGGTGATCGGCTTCGGCATTCTCGATCTCCGCTACCAGACGGGCTTCTTCGTGAAGCTCGAGCCCGCGCTCGGCAACGCCATTACCGGCCTGTTTTTTGTCGGCAGCGTGCTGTGGGGCAAGCCGGTCATCATCGAGTTCGCCGAGCGGAGCCTGGGCCGGAGGATGGACCGGGCGCGCGGCTACCTCACGCTGTGGACGGTGCTGTGGGGCGTGTTCTTCTTCCTGCGCTCCGGCACGTACGTGTGGATGGCGTACAACGTCTCGCTGGATCGCGCGCTGGTCATCCGCGGCGTGCTCGGACCAGCGTCGTTCGTGGGCATGTTCGTGCTGGAGTGGGCTACGCGCTACCTTGTCTACGGCAAGCGCGCGTTCAGGAAGCCGGAGCCGGAACCCGAGCCCGCTCTAGCCACGGCGGGCGAAGGCGACGGCGCCGAGCCCGGCCCGCCCAAGGCGTGACTGTCGCCGCCCGTTGCAATACATCTGCTGTCCGCCGTTCCACGGAAGGCCGTGGCGTCAACGCGGTGAAGTGAGGCCCTGGGCGAGCTGGGCGGGCAGCTCGGTCGGCGGCGCGGACGCTGGATCCGGCAGGCGTGTGCTCGGCTTCGAGCACACATAGCCGCCGGTAGCGACCAGGCCGGCGTCGGGGTCGTACGTCACCAGGGGCATGCAGTTCGTTCCCCGGTGCGGATCGCGTGCCGCGCCGGTGTTGATCGGCGGCGTGGTGGCACTCGCAGGTGCCGTGCCGTCGCCGGAATCTGGGGCAACGTCGAAGGCACACGCAGTGGCTGCGCATCCCAGGACGAAGACTGCCAGGAGTCTCGTCGCGTCCATGGTCTTCCCTCCCTCGACACAACGGGTTGCATCAGCCGTGCCGCGCGCCCCCATGCAGGACCAGCGGATGTCGCTCCCATCGCGCAGGGAAAAGTCGCTCTGGATCCTGCTAACGCGATGCGAAACGCGGCGCGGTGGATTGCAGGGTGCGAAAATTCCCGGAGCTTGCGGGATATCGCCGGCAAATGATCGCGGATATCCAGCGTCGCGGAAGATGGTTAGGTTCCATGGATGACCGAACCGGTGCTGACCGTGGAACGAGATGAAGGCATCGCCGTTCTGACCTTGAATCGGCCGAAGGCGATGAACGCGTTGTCGCGCGAGCTCAGAGGCGAGCTGGCGCGCGCGTTCGAAGAGCTGCACGACGACGAGTCGGTGGGCGTGGTGATCCTGACGGGCGCGGGCAAGGCGTTCTGTGCCGGTCTCGATCTGAAAGAGCTCGCGACGAGCGAAGCCGAGGCGGGGCAGCTCGCGGGCGAAGAAGGCATCCGCATGATCGAGGCCATGCGCAAGCTCGACAAGCCGATCATCGGCGCGATCAACGGCTTTGCGATCACGGGCGGCTTCGAGCTGGCACTGGCGTGCGACGTGCTCATCTGCTCGAGCGACGCGAAGTTCGCCGACACCCACGCGCGCATCGGCATCATGCCGGGCTGGGGGCTGAGCCAGATCCTGTGCCGCGTGATCGGACCGTACCGCGCGCGCGAGCTGTCGCTTACCGGCAACTTCCTCGACGCCGCGACGGCGGACCGCTGGGGGCTCGTGAATCGCGTGGTGGTGCCCGAGGCGCTGATCCACACGTGCAAGGCGCTGGCGCGCGACATGCTGTCGTGCGACCCGGTCATCCGCCGCGACTACAAGCGCAACATCGACGAAGGCTGGCAGATGACCTACGCCGACGGCCGCCGCTTCGAGTCCGCCCGCTTTCGCGCCCACGTCCAGACGCTCACCGCCAACGCCATCGCCGAGCGGCGCGCGCAGGTGACGGAGCGGGGGAGAGCGCAGGGCGGGAGCTAGACGAGCCCGCTACCGATCCGACAGCGCGTGCGGCGGCTCGCCGGGCGCCGAGACGAGCGCGCGGGTCGTCATGCCGGCGGCGAGCACGACGGACGCGGCGACGGCCAGCGCGAGCGGGCGCTCCCACCACGACCACCTGCGGTCGTCGATGCCGAGCTCGCGGGCGACCGTACGGCGAAGGCGCGCGCGTGCCTTGTCGGAAGGGCGGGGGGCGGCTTCGCCCGTTTCCACCGCGCGCTTGAGCTCGACGTAGCCGCGCACGCAATCGGCGCAGTCGCACAGGTGCTCTTCCACGCTGCGGCGCGCTTCGTCGTCGAGTGCGTTGAAATGGTAGGCGACGAGCTCGTGCTCGACCTCGGCACACATCATGATTCGATCTCCTGTCTCAAGCGCTTGACCATCTCGTGCACGCGCCACTTCGCGGTGCCGACCGGCACCTCGAGCACTTCCGCGACCTCGTCGTACGACATGCCCGAGCCGCGCAGGCGGTACACCTCGGCGAGCTCCGCAGGCAGCCGCGCGACGGCCCGTTCGAGCTGCGCGCCGCGTTCCCGTTCTTCGAGCTGCTGCAGGGCTCCGGGTGGCGTGACCGCGGGGATCGTCCTGACCGCCTCCAGTGCGCGACCAGCACGCTCCTTCGATCGCGCGCGGTTCAGGCACAGGTTGCGCGCAACCGCGAACAGCCACGCACGGAAGCTCCGCACCCGCTCCGGCGCGCGACGCTGGCGCAGCACCGTCATGAACGCCTCGTGGAAGAGGTCCTCGGCTTCGCCCGCATCGCGGACGTAGGCGCGGATGAAACCCGAGAGCGGCCGCTCGAAGCGCTCGTACAGCCGATCGAAAGCGCCGAGATCGCCCGCGACAAGCCGTTCGAACAGTGCCTCGTCCGAGTCCATCTTCAGCCAGCGGTCGTGGCGTTGCCGCTGCGCAGCGCGCCGACGGCAAAGATGACGCTCGCGAGCACCACCAGGATGAGCGCGAGCACGATGTTGTGCAGCGATTCCTCGATGCCGAGCGCGAAGACGCCAAGCTGCCTCGCGAGCTCGACATGGTAGATGTAGCGCGCCGACAGGATGACCCCGAGCGACGTGCCGAGCAGGCCCGTCATGAACGTCGTGATGCCGAGCGTTATCGCCAACCGCTGGTAGCGAGCCTGGGGGCGCAGCACGTACAGCACGCACACCGCCACCAACAGGAACCCGAAGACGGCGATGGGATACATCCCGAACCCGCCCGCCGCGAAAAAATCCTTCATCCTGCCTCCTCTCCCTTGAAAGAAACCGCTGGCGGCAAAAGGTTGGCAGATTCCGTCGACGAGGTGACCTCTTCTCCGCCGGCGCGCCGCGCGCTAGGCTCGTCCCCCCATGAGTGCCCCCCAGCGCTGTACCAACTGCGGAGCCATGATGACGCCGGGGTGGACCGGCCGGGTGTACGCCTGCCCGTACTGCGGGACGCAGGTGCAGGTGGCGATCGGGGCCGACCAGATCGCCGCGGGCATGGCGCTGGACCTGGCAGACATGGAGAAGTTCCTCGCACAGCTGGCCAACACGCTGGCAGCGGGCTTTTCCGAGCACACGCGCATCGAAGCCAACGGCCGCGTGGTGATGGCGATCGAGATCAGCCTCGAACCGGACGTGTTCATCGCCAAGCGCGACGGGCGGCAGGTGCTGGCACAGCACAAGCGCGTGGTGCGCGGCATCGCGCTCAAGACGGCGACGCTGCCGCTCGACCAGTGGGTCGGGATGCTGACCCAGAGCCTGGCCAACCACGCCAACGACAACGCGCGCGCGGCGTGGGTGCTGTCGCAGCTCGGAGGGACGCGGTGACGCACCAGTTCCTGCCGGATCGCCCCGTCGACGAGAACCTGAGCCGACAGCACGTGGAAGCCGGCGGACTGCCGCTGCGCGCCCAGCGACGGCTGCAGGAAACGCGCGCCCAGGGCAGCGCGCTGTTCACCAGCACGCTGAGCCCCGCCGAGACGGTCGTCGCCGCGCAGGCGGGCTTCGAGCCGGTAAGCCAGGTGATGGGCTCGAGCATGTACCACGTCGGGTTCAACCGCACCTTCTGGGGCTACAACGGCGGCGAGCTCACCGCGCTCACCCAGGCCTACGACCACGCGCGATCGCGGGCCCTGAGCCGCATGCGCGCCGAGGCGCAGATGCTCGGCGCTCACGTGGTGGTGGACACGCGCTTCGAGGGCCGCGGCTACGACTGGGCGGACGACATGGTGGAGATCACCGCCATTGGTACCGCCGTGCGCATCCGCGGCCAGCCGCCGCCGCAGGAGCCGGCGCTGACGCTGCTCCAGATGGACGAGCTGTCGAAGCTCCATCACGCGGGCTACATGCCGGTGGCGATCGCGATGGGCAACTGCTTCTGGTTCGAGCCCCACGCGGACTGCATGCAGGAAGGGTCGTTCTTCTCCAGCGAGCTGCCGACCCACACCCAGGCGAGCCTCAATGCACGGCACCTGGCGGTGGAGCGCTTCCGCGCTTTCGCCCGCCACTTCAACGCCGACGGCGTGGTCGGCGTGCGCGTGCACCGCAAGAGCCAGGAGCACGAAAATTCCGGGCACATCCGCTTCCACATGGAGGTCATGCTGATGGGCACCGCGGTCGTACGCCGCGGCGATGCTGCACCCCCGCCCCGACCGCGCCTGGTCGTGGACGTCGCCGACCGCCCGCGCAAGCACGGCAGCCACACCTTCTAGGCGCGTACCTACTCCGGCACCCGAGGACTCTTTGATGACCCAGAACCCCATCCAACAACAGCGCCAGGCCTTGCCGCAGCACGCCATGGAGCGCATCGGAGCGATGCGCAATCAGCAGGGGCAGCGCTTCTTCACCAGCGATCTGACGGTGAAGGAGTTCCTGCTGGTGCGCGAGAGCGGCTTCGAGGCCGCAGGGCTCGTGATGGGCTCGAGCATCTATCACGTGGGCTACTCCAGCTCGAGCTACAACCAGAACCAGGAGCTCAGCGTACTGACACAGGCGATGTACTCCGCGCGCGAGCTGGCCATGGCGCGCATGGAGGAGGAAGCCAACGCGCTCGGCGCCGACGGCGTCATCGGCGTGCGGCTCAAGGTCAACCGGCACGCCTGGGGCGAGAGCCTGGTGGAATTCGTGGCGATCGGGACGGCTATCTACGCGCGCGACGGGTCGAGCTGGCGCGCGCCGAACGGCATGCCCTTCACCAGCGACCTATCCGGGCAGGACTTCTGGATGCTCTTGAAGAGCGGCTATCGACCGGTGTCGCTGGTCATGGGCAACTGCGTCTACCACGTGGCGCACCAGACGCTGGG
This sequence comes from uncultured delta proteobacterium, assembly GCA_963826085.1. Classification (GTDB taxonomy): domain Bacteria; phylum Myxococcota_A; class Polyangia; order Polyangiales; family Polyangiaceae; genus CAWDXG01. The sequence continues at coordinate 1,790,044 of CAWGVN010000004.1, forward strand.
CGGCTGGTTCAAGCGCATCGGGCAGAACGTGGAGATGACGGAATTCACGCAAGGCCTGTACGACGCGCGCGAGCTCGCCATGGAACGCATGCAGTACGAGGCACAGGTCGACCGCGCTACGGGCGTGGTGGGAGCAGAGGTCTTCGAATGGAGCCACGGCAGCTGGGACTCGCACGTGCTGGAGTTCTTCGCCGTGGGCACGGCCGTGCTGCCGATCAACCTGGCCGAGCCGCCGCCGACCCCCGAGCTCGTCATGAGCGTGGACTCGTGAGGGCGGCGTGAGCTTCACCAGCGATCTGTCCATCGACGAGCTGCTCCTGATCGAAGAGGTCGGGTTCGAGCCGATCGAGCTGTGCATGGGCTCGAGCTACTTCCACATCGGCTGGCAGCGCTCGGCGTGGAGCCAGAACATGGAGCTCGGCAACGTCTCGCAGCTGATGCTCTCGGCACGGTTGTACGCGATCGGGCGCCTGGTGGAGCAAGCGGAGACCTTCGGCGCCGACGGCATCGTCTCCATGCAGGTGGAGATGGAGCGGCACGGCCATCACGCCGAGTTCACCGCCATCGGCACCGCCGTCCGGCGCCGCGACGGGCAGGGCGGCGCGTGGCGGGTTGGAGGTCGCCCCTTCACCTGCGATCTGTCCGGCGAGGATTTCTGGGGGCTGGTGCGCGGCGGCTTCCGCCCCGTGAACCTCGCCCACGGCGTGTGCGTCTACCATGTCGCGCACCAGGGCCTGGGCGCGTGGTTCAAGCAGATCGGACAGAACGTCGAGCAGCAGCAGTACACTCAGGCCCTGTACGACGCGCGCGAGCTCGCCATGGAGCGCATGCAGGGCGAAGCAGCGCGCCTCGGCGCGCACGGCGTAGTGGGCGTCGAGGTTCGCGAGGGCAGCCACGGCTGGGAATCGCACGTCGTCGAGTACGTCGCGGTCGGAACGGGCGTTGCGCCGATTCTGGATCCGTCCCACGAGGTCCACGATCCGCCGAAGCTCGTGATGTTCGCGCAGGACTGACGGGCGATACGCGCTCGGCGCGCGGCCGTGCGGCCGAGCGTGTATACTGTTGTGTTGACGGTAGTCGATGAGGTCCTCCGTGGTTGCCCCGCATCTCGCATTGGCCTCGGTCTTCATCGGGACCGTGCTGGTCAGCGGCTGCTATTTCAGCGGCGACTCCCTGAAGAGTGGGAAGAAGGGCTGCAGCACGGCGCAGGACTGTGACGACAACAACGCTTGCACCATCGACGACTGCACATCTGGCACCTGCTCCCACACACCCGCGACCGACGGCGTGGCCCCGGAGCAGGTGACCGGCGACTGCAAGACCGCTGCCTGCTCGAACGGCCACGTATTCGAGCTGGCCGATGACACCGACCTACCCGACGATGCCAACGATTGCACCAAGGACAGTTGCTCGGAGGGCGTACCCACGTTCGCGGGAGTGGCGGCTGGGACCGCATGCAGCACGAACGGCGGTGTCGTCTGCTCCGGCGGCGTCGCATCGGCCTGCGTCGAGTGCGTCACCGCGAGCGATTGCACGTCACTGCCCGCAGACGACGAGTGCCAGACGCGGACGTGTCTAGCCGGCGTCTGTGGTCAGACCTTCGCGCCGGCGGGCACGCCGCTAGCGACGCAGACGCCGGGCGACTGCCAAGTCCAGGTGTGCGACGGCAACGGCGGCAAGCAGCAGCAAGTCGACGACACCGACATCCCCGACGACGGCAACGACTGCACGACCGACACGTGCAGCAACGGCCAGCCGAGCCATTCCCCCGCACCGCAGAACACTTCGTGTGGCGGCAGCGCCGGACTGTATTGCGATGGCGCCGGCAAGTGCGTCGGGTGCACCAACGCAAGCGAGTGCGCGACGCCGCCGCCTTGTCAGACCGCCACCTGCGTCGCGGGACAGTGTGGCCTCGCCAACAGGGCGGATGGCACGAGCTGCGACGACGGCGTGTTCTGCAACGGCACCGACACGTGCGTCGCTGGTGCGTGCACCGACCATACGGGAGATCCCTGCAGCATCAGCGGCGGTTCCAGCTGCAGCGGATCATGCAGCGAATCGGCCGGCGCCTGCACCGCGCCTGATCCAAAGGGCTCCGCCTGCTCGACCGGAACCAGCGGTCCCTGCAAGATTCAAGACACCTGCGACGGCTCCGGGAAGTGCGTGTCGAGCTATCAGCCGTCGTCGACCCAGTGTAGTGCGTCGGCCGAGCACGGTTGCGTGCTCGCCTCCAAGTGCACGGGAAACTCCGCCGCTTGCCCCACGGCACAGCTCGAGCCGGTCAACACCCCGTGCAACCAGACCTACGACTGCGATACCTCCGGGAGTTGCTACACGAACAGCTGGGGCTGCAGCTCGACGGGAACCTGCACTGTGCTGCTCTCGAGCGTCTTCTCGTGCCCCATCCTGTACTCCTGGGACGGTCAGGATTTCGGCTTTGAATCCGACATGTACACCTCGGGCACGCTGGGGCTGTACCTGGGCGACCACTATCGCAAACCCGACCCCAACGACGCCTACGTCCTGCGCAATTCGCTCATCGAGAAAGGTGGCCTGCTGGAGTTGCGCCTGGTCGAAGAGTTGGAGGAGATCGACTACCTCGACGAGGCCCGCCTGTTCGCGGTCGATGTTCCCGGTGACCGGCAAGTCGTCGCCTGGGCCAACAACGTTCCGGGGCCTGCAATTGCGCTGGATCAGCGCCTGGTCAGCATCGCCACGACGCGCAAACCGTTGCTCAGCGCTGTCCACCTGGAGACGGGCGACAACGTCACGGCAGCGCTCGCCGCGAGCGACGGCAACGTGGTCACGCTCTCCCAGGACAACAACCAACCCTACTGGAACACCATCGAGATCGATCCTGGTGACCTCTCCGGAGCATCCGTTATCAAGCTGATCGTCGATGGTCGCTCACGCTATCCAACGACCGGGGCAGGGTTCGCCTTCCGGGCCCAGCAGGATCCCACGGGGCTCCAGACCCGGCTCCAGGTGCTCGATGCCAACAAGACCTGGGTGGACGTTCCGCGGACCCTGGTGACCCTCGTCCGGCCGAAGGAGTTCCCCCGGGTCATGGCCGCCGACATCACGAACATCTTCCCGACCAACGACTACCGGATGCGCCTGAGCTGGGTGAACAAGACCGCGCTCGACGCCGTCTGGATCGACACGACGCCCAACCTGCCGCTTGCCATTTCCGAGGCGCCGCTGCTCTCCGCCAGCCTCGGCTACCACGGGTTCTCGTTCTTCTCGGCCGGCGACCTGCCCGTGTACACCTACTCGAAGCCCGGACCGTTCTCCTGGCCACTCGCGCCAGGCTCGTACACCGAGTACGGCGACGTGAGTCCGCTGGTCGATGCGGTCGACGATATGTTCGTCATCTTCGGTTCCGGAGACGAAGTGGCGCTCGAGTTCCAGCCGCCAGCCCCTCCCGCCCTCGGGGAAAGCCGCTTCTACGCTTTCGCGAGCGCGGGCTACTACAAGCAATCGAACCTCGACAAGGGCGGTCTCGTACCGTACACCGTGTCGCCCTTGCCCTTCGCCGCGATGTCGAACTTCCCCTACAGCGCTCCGGAGGAATATCCGACGGATGCCGCCCATCAGGACTACCTGAACACCTGGAACACCCGCACGGTGCCCTGAGGTGTCGCCCACCCACGTCGGCCGCTTGGCTCAGTATGGCTTGGGCGGAGGCGACGCCATTTCGGCTATGGCGGCGCCGATCGTGTCGAGCACTTGCTCCTGGTCGATCGAGCGCAGGTACTCCGCGTACTCCTCGAGGCGCTGGCGGAACGCGCGGCCCTGCTCGGTGTCGCGCTGGAAGTGCTCGGCGTCCTCGTCGGAGACGTCGAAGTTGATGAAGCCGCGGCAGCCGGGTGAGCCGCACAGGCATGGATCCCGCCCCGGCTCGTTCCGCGTGACCCAGCCGTAGAAGATGGTCACTTCCTGCCCGGGTATGATCGGGCGCATGCACTGGATGCGCCCTTCGCCGCTCGAGTAGATGGCCGCGTTGGGGTTGCAGCTATGGTTGCACAGCCAGCCGCCGGGCACGCTGGTGTCGGGGATGATGACCCAGTAGCGGTCGGACAGGAGCGTGAACTTCGTGTCCGCCGCGGCGACCGCCTCCGGGTCTTGCACGTCGAGCCTGCGCTGCTTCGGTGCGTAGGGGACGATGACATCGCCCGGCTCGAAGCGACGCCGCGCGAACACTCCCCTGCCCTCGATGGCGCTGTCGCGGAACTGCACGGGCGCCAGGCTGAACTTGTTTTTCCTGGGCTTGACCATCTCTCAGCCGGTCTTGCGCGCGAAGAATGCCACGCGGCGCGGCAGGAGCTCCACGCTGCCGTAGCCGCGCGAGGTTTCGACCTCGAAGCCCGCGCCTTGGAGCCACTCCACGACGGCGCGCTCATCGAACAATTGCACGTGGTGCTGCTCCCGCGAGCGGCGGTAGTCGCGGCCGATGCGGCGGAAGGTCTCGATGCTGCGAACCAGCCGTCGCGCTCCGCGATCCTCCCGCGTCTCCGACAGGATCGCCCAGTCGTCACTACTCTTCCAACCGCGCGCGTCGAGCAGCGGCTCGCCGACGACGATCACGTCGAACAACATCAGCCCGCCGGCGGGAAGCGCACGCGCCGCGTTCTGGAAAAACCGCCGGAGCAGCGCGTCGCCGTCGGCGTCCGGCGCGTAGTACGTGAGCGGCTCGCCGACGGCTGCGATGGCGTCGCAGTCGGGCAAGTCGACCTCGTGGATCGATCCAACGACAAAGGTGGCTCCGGGTGCCGCAACGCGAGCGATGGCCGAGAGCGCCGGTGACTGATCGATCGCCACCACGTCGAAGCCCGCCTCGATGAAAGCGCGCGTCGTGACGCCGGCGCCAGAGCCTGCATCGACGACTCTCTGCACGCCGGCCGAGCGGAAGCGCTCGACCAGGAGCGGCGCCGCGGCGTACGCCAGATCGCCGAACGCCTCGGCCTGGATGAACGCCAGATCCTCTTCGTAGAGCTCCGCCACGCGCAGGCGAGCCTAGCTCACCCGGCGGCCGCCGTAGCCGACAATGGCCGCTTCAGGCGCAGTTCCCGGACGGAGCCAGGCCGACGAGCTCGCGCGCGTCGCTACAGTCGAGGTCCGTGGCTTCGTACAGCCGGGCAAGAGCCCGCTCGAGCCACGCTTGCTGATGTTCCGGCTCGCTTTCGAAAGCCGACTTGAGCGCGTCCCGTGCTTCCTGGGGGACGGCGTTGCTGTGAAGGAGGAGCCTCGTTATCGAAAACGCCATGTCTGTTGACCCGTATCCAGGGCGGACGACCGCCGTCGAGAGAAACATGGGGCGTCGAACCGCCCCGTCAAGATGTCGACCGCGCCTGGTGGCGCAGCCGGTAGCTGATGGAGAGCGACGCGACCAGCAGGCCGAAGCCGAGCCCCACGGACGCGGTGCCCCAGCCCATAATCGTTCGGGGCGTCGGGACTATTCCCGCTGCAAAGACGTAGTGTCCCCACGTGGCTGCGAGAGGCGCGAGCGCGACGTGGGCGCGCGCTTTCCACACGCCGACGAGCACCGCCAGGGTGAGCGCGAGATCGAGCGGAACGAGATGCGCGGGGAACGGTCCGCCCGTCCAGCCGCTGGTCCAGACGGATAGATAGACGGAGAATGCGGCGCCGGTGACGAGCCGCAGCAGTGCCGCGCGGTTTGCCAGAGCGAAGTATGTGTCCAACGCTGGCGACGGTTGCTCGGCGCGCGGGGCCGAAGCGCGATAGGGTCCCTTCGGCACGGGCTCGGCGGCTGCATTGGAGAGCCGTCGCGGCTCCCGGAATGCGCGCAGGCACAGCACCGTGGCGCCCAACAGTGCGAAGGTGGACAGCTCGCGGGGCCACTCTAGACCCACCCACGCCAACGTCGCGGTCACGACGAGCCACACGCTCGCTTCGCGGCGCAGGAAGCGCGTCCCGAGCAGCAGCAGAGCGGGCGCGATCCACACGATTGGTACGTAGTTTCTGTCGCACCAGAACAGCACGTGGAGGAGCGCGAGCAGCGCCCACGTCCTCCACACCGCGCTGAGCGCGCGGCGCTTCACGGTCGTGCCCCATTCGTCGAGATCCACCAGGCTGTCGATGCGTCGCTCGCTCCACAGGCCGGCGGCAAAGAGCGCAAACAGCCACAGCACCATGGCGGTCGGCGCGTTAAGATCGTTCGCGGCGAGGAAGTGCGGAACGACCGCCATGCCCAGCCCTCCGGTGGTCGCGACTGCGACCGCGGAGCGCGACAACCGGAGCTTCACCGCCCAGGCGAGCGCGTACAGCTTCGCGACAAACAGCCCCGCCCACGCCGTGCTGCCGACCACGCCGACCCAGCCAAGATTCGCGCAGGTCTCGGTGTGAAGCGTCAGATCGCACTGGTACAGCGCCGTGACCAACGCCAGCATCACCGCCGGTCGGCGGAGCCCGATGCGCATGAGGAACGCAGCACCGGCGATCAGCGCGCAGGCGTACAGCTCGGGGATCGCGCCGATGCCCACGAGATCGAAGGCGCTCGCGTCGTGCGGAAGGCCGCGCGTGATCAGCGTCACGCCGCCGAGCACAAGCGCCGCGCTGAGCAGATATAGAGGGTTGTATTCGACGAACCAGCGGTAGAGCAGCCGCTGCCAGTAGCCCGTGCCGGGTTGTGCCGCGTCCATCGCGCGTTTGCTCTGCAACGCGCGTGCCTCGACGAGGACATGCAAGATCGCCGCGTCGACGCGCCTGTGCAAGCGTGCGCGCTGCCACAATGACATGCAGCGCGACTCCAGCGCGTCAGCTCGTCACGGCGCCTACTGCGAGCACGACCCGTGCAGCGCCGCGCCCAGGATCGGCAAGAGCACCTCGCGCCCCAGGTCAATGCCGAAGCCGACCGCGTACGACTGGCCGCTCGAGCCCATCCAGTCCTGGCGCGCTTCCGCCCAGCCATTGAGACCACTCAGGACGTAGGTTGCGAACGCACCGCGGCTGCATCCGACCGCTTCGGTGATGGTCTGGTAGAAGGGATACGCCTCGCCGCGCAGCCCGACGCCGAAGCCCACGAGCTCGCTGGAGTCGGAGCTGCTGTGCCAGAGCGGCGCGAACGTCCCGCTCACCACGAACAAGGGACCGTGATCGGCGGCACGCGCGGAGATGCCCAGGCCGAGCCCGGTCCCGAGGAACGAGCGCCGCTTCGGCGGTCCCAGCGTGCGCTGGCCGTCCATACCGAACACCACGTCGAGCTGCACGGAGCGCGACAGCTGCGCGACCGACAGCTCGTCGTTGAAGGCGAGCGAGAGCACGCGCGAGCGCAGCAGCCGCGAGTAGCCCCAGCCGACCTGGACCGGGCCGCGGATGTCGAGCTCGAAGTGCGGCGGCGCGGGTGGGCCGGTTGCGATCAGGTCTTCGGCGCGCGCCGGGCGCGGCCACAGGGCGAGGGCCGCAAAGAGAGCGGCGAAAAGGCGCGACAAGCCCTGGATCGTCCTGTCCACTGCCTAGCACAACGCGCCGCCGCAGCGCGGCTTACAGCAGCTCGTCACATGCCGGAAACCAGCCAGCGGAGCTCGGTCCTGGCCGCCGCAGCCGACCGAGCGCGGCAGCGCCGGCCGTGGGACGCGCATCGCTGGCGCGCCGTGCGTCAGGCTACTGCCAGCTGCAGCCGGGCTGGTTGTTGCAGTCCGCTGACGTAGTGAGCGCCGTGCAGTCCGCCGTGCCCGCGCACCCCGTGACGTTGTACGTGCAGTTGGCGTTCGTGCACGCGGTAGCGGTCTTGTATTCGCTACACTGTGTGGTGTTGGTGCCGGTGCACTTGTTGTTCGTCGTGTTGTACGAACATTCGGTACTCAGGAGCTTGCATCCCACCAGGTCGCCGTCCTTGGCACTGCAGTCATAGGCCGTCCCGGTGCAGTCCAACGTCGTGACCGAGCACTGAGGCGCCGTGTTGCACGTAGCCTGGCTGGTGATGCTGCTACAGCTCGTCGCCGATCCCGTACAGGTAGGCCCGGCCCCACCAGCGCCCGCCGTGCCGCCGGCGCCCGCCGTGCCGCCGGCGCCCGCCGTGCCGCCGGCGCCCGCCGTGCCGCCAGCGCCCGCTGTGCCGCCCGTGCCCGCCGTGCCGCCGGTACCCGCCGTGCCGCCCGTGCCGGCTCCGCCGTCCATGCCCGCGGTGCCGCCCGTGCCGGCTCCGCCGTCCATGCCCGCGGTGCCGCCCGTGCCGGCTCCGCCGCCCGTGCCGGCTCCGCCGCCGGTGCCGGCCATGCCGCCGGTGCCGGCCATGCCGCCGGTGCCGGCCATGCCGCCGGTGCCGGCCATGCCACCGGTGCCGCCCGTGCTGCCGCCGGTGCCGCCCGTGCTGCCGCCGGTGCCGCCGCCGCCGCCCATGGCTCCGGTTCCGCCCATGCCTCCGGTCCCGGCGCCGCCCTCGGTGGCCCCCGTTCCGCCGCTGCCTCCGCCCCCGTTGTTGCTGCTGCCGCAGCCCTGGAACGCCATCGCGCCCAGGAAGATCCCGACTACCGTCAAGCTAGTACTGTGTCTCATCATCGCGTTGGCCCTCGCGTCTGGGGTTCGTCGGGTTCGTGGCATGACCCCGCGCGGTTTATGATTCCCGTCAGGAGCACTCTCCCGACGCGCCATTGGCCCTTACGGCCGGAGACTCCCGGCCCGGCTTGACGCCCGACGCGAGCGTCGGGACAAGATCCGGCCATGAAGGACCTCGACACGCCGAAGGTACGGCAGCTGCTCAACTCCATACTCGAGCACGAGCTCGCCGGCGTGGTGCGCTACACGCACTACGCGCTGATGGTGACGGGACCGAACCGGATCCCGCTGGTCGGCTTCATGAAGACCCAGGCCCAGGAGTCGTTGACCCACGCCGAACAGGTAGGCGAGCTCCTGACCGGGCTCGAGGGACATCCCTCGCTCAGCATCGCGAAGCTGGAAGAATCGAACAAGCACTCGACCCAGGCGCTCATCGCCGAGAGCCTGAAGCACGAGGAAGCCGCGTCGACGCTCTACAAGGAGCTACTCGTCACTGTTCAGGACGCCAGCGTGTACCTCGAGGAGTTCGCGCGCTCGATGATCGGGCAGGAAGAGCTGCACCAGCTCGAGCTGCGCAAGATGCTGCGGGACTTCAGCTAGCGCTACACGACGGCCTGGATCACGTGCACGGCCATGCCGATCACGTCGAAGACGCCGACAACGAACATGAGCGTGCGCCACGGCTGGCGCCCCCACAGGTAGAACACCGAGTGGAGCAGGCGCGCGCCGACGAACACGCCAAAGTAGACGAGCGCACCGGTCTTCGTCGCTCCTGACAACGCGTAGAGCGCGCCGACCACGAAAAAGGGAATCGCGTTCTCGAGTGCGTTCTGGTGCGCGCGCCGGGTCCGCGCCACGTCCGGGTGATCCGCCTCCGTCTGTTCCGCCTTGTTGAGCTTCGCGTCCTCCGGATTGACGTACTGCTTGCGCAGCGCGCGCACGGTACCCGTCCACAGCGCGAGCGCGAGGAGGTGCAGCGCGAGGATCGTGGCCGCAAGCGCATACAGATCGAGCACAGGGCCCCCCAGATGGTGCATGGCCCCGAGAGTATAGGACAGGGCGCCCACATGGCGCCTTTTCGGCCGCGGCCGTCAGGTTCCGACCACGGCGGGGTCGAGATCGACGCCGATCGGGCAGTGATCGCTGCCGTGCACCCGGCTCTGGATGAAGGCCCGGCGCACGAACGGCATGACGGACTCGCTGGCGAGCACGTAGTCGATGCGCCAGCCGACGTTGCGTTCGCGCAGGCCCAGGCGCTGGCTCCACCAGGTATAGTGCCCGCCCTCCGGCGTGGAGGCGCGAAAGGTATCGACCCAGCCGCCCTTCATCCAACGGCCGAGCGCGCGCCGCTCCTCTGGGCGGAAGCCGCTGTTTTCCACGTTCTGCCTGGGGCGAGCCAGATCGATCTCCTCGTGGGCGGTGTTGAAGTCGCCCATCACGACGACGTGATCGCCGGCTTTCCGATAGCCGTCGAGCCGCTGTCGGAGCTTCTTGTCGAAAGCGAGCTTGTACGGAATGCGACTCAGGTCGCGGTTCGGTCCGTCGCCCTTGGGAAAGTAGGCCGAGCACACGACCAGCCTGCCGAAGCGGGCGATCACCACGCGGCCTTCCACATCGAAGCGCGGCGCGAGCGCAGTCTCGACAACGTCCGGGCGGTGTCGCGACAGGAGCGCGACGCCGCTGTAGCCTGCACGCTTGGCGGGCGCGTAGTGCTGGTGCCAGCGCGCGCGCCGGATGCGGTCGGGGACCTGCTCGGGGAAGGCGCGCACCTCCTGGAGCCCGATCACGCTCGCGCCGCTCCGTCGCATCCACGCCGACAGCCCCTTCTTCTCGCAGGCGCGGATCCCGTTGACGTTCCAGCACAGGACGCGGAAAGGGCGCATCGAGGCGGACTGTAGCCGCGGCCGCCTAGCCGGACCAGCGCGGACGCATGCGGCCTTCCGCGAGCGCGAGGCTCGTGACACTATCGCCGGTCCGTGCGCCTCAGCGAACGCATCCCCGATCCCAACGTCTGGCGCGTGTATCGCGCCACGCTCGCGCTGGGACTGGCCTACGGTATCGCGATCTCGCTGACCGCCATCTTCCTCGACCAGATCGGCTTCAGCAAATCCGGGATTGGAACGCTGGCGGCGTGGTTCGCGACGGGCATCGTCGCGCTGTCGCTCCCCATGGGCGCGCTGATCCGCCGCTTCTCGGCCAAGACGACGCTCGCTGTCGCGCTCGGGGGCTACGCGATTACCGTGTCGGTGTTCCCCTTTTTGCACACGTATACGTCGATCGCCGTGGTGCGCTTCTTCGACGGCGCCTGCTCGGTCGGTGTGTGGGTGAGCAGCGAGACGATTCTGCTGGAGCGCTCGGGCAAGGACAACAAGGCGTTCATCACCAGCCTCTACGCGATCGCGATCGCCGTGGGCTACGTCGTGGGGCCGCTCGCGGCGCGCGCCATCGCCGCGGTGGCGCCGCTCAGAGCTGGGTTCATCGCGGCCGGCGTGCTCGCCGCGATGACGTCGCTGTACGTAACGACCCGGCTCGAGCGCGGGCCGCTCCATTCCGACAACAGCGAGCCCGACGGCCCCACCGGGGATCGGGAAGTGGCGCCCGCCGGTTCGGCCATGGGCGTGCTCTGGCGCATCAGAACGTCCTGCTTCGGCACCTTCGCGTACGGCTACTTCCAGGCGAGCGTGGTGCTCTTCTTGCCGCTGTATCTGATGGAGGAAAAGGGCATCGCCGAGAAGCAGACGATCATCATTCCCGCTTTCTTTGCGGCGGGCATGCTGCTCTTCTCCAACTACGCGGGCCGGCTTGGCGATCGCTACGGCCATCTGTTGCTCATGCGCGTGCTCGGAACCATCGGCACGGCCATGGTGCTCGGCTTCGTCTTCCTGGGCTCGTTCTCGATGATGGCCCTCGCGGTGTTCATCGCGGGCGCCACGATCGCCAGCATCTCGCCGGTGAGCCTTGCGCTGCAGGGCGTGGTGTCGGCGCCGCAGGAGTACAGCCGCGCCACGAGCATCTACAATGCCTTCTATGCCGCGGGCATGCTGCTCGGGCCGCCGATTTCCAGCATGCTCTTCGAGCACCTGGGCGGCGCGGCGATGCTCTATCACCTGGCTGCGCTGTGGGGCAGCTTCGTGGCGTTCACGCTGGTGTTCTACCGCGACGACCCGGCCGCCCGCCGAGCACCCGAGCTGTCCGTCCCGCCCGCCTGATACGGGCGTCGCGGATCGATCCGCCGACGGCCGGGGCGCCGGCTTTCCCCCGTGCTCCGGGCTCGGGCTCGGCGCGCCGAAGTAGCAGATGCGCGAAAGCGGGCGCGGCAGAGGCGCGGTATACTGCCCGCGTGCAGCCCGCGAGGAAGCCCGCGACCTACGCCGATCTGGTCGCACTGCCGGAGAACGTGCGCGCCGAGATCCTCGACGGCAACGTCGTCGTCGCGCCCGCGCCGTTGCCGCGGCACTCGCGGGCACAGGGAGCGCTGAGGCGTTTCGTCGGCGGGCCCTTCGACGACGACGACGGGCGGGGCGGCCCCGGCGGCTGGTGGATCCTGCTTGAAGTGGATATCGAGCTCGAAGCGCACCAGATCGTGCGCCCCGATCTCTGCGGCTGGCGTCGCGAGCGGCTCGTCGATCCCTGGGACACGCGGCCCCTGCGCGTCGTGCCGGATTGGATCTGCGAAGTCGCGTCGCCGAGCAACGCCCGCATCGACCGCGTCAAGAAGCGCGCCCTGTACGCGAAGCACGGCGTCGGCCACTACTGGCTCGTCGATCCCGAAGCCCGCATCCTCGAGGCGCTCGAGCTCGAAGCCGGGCGCTGGGTCGAGGTCGGCACGTACGATGACACGGCCACAGCCCGCATCCCGCCCTTCGACGCCATCGAGCTGGAGATCGCCCGGCTGTTCCCGCCGGAAACCTGAGCCGGCGTCGGCTCGGATGTAGAAGCTCGGTCGCCGTGACAACAACCTCGACCGGCGCCGCAGGAAGCTCGAGCGGCTTCCGCACGCTGTCGGTCGGCGTCACGAGCAGCGCGAGCGGCGCCACGGGAAGCGACGCGGCTGGAAGCCGAGCTCGGGTAGCCGCCGCCCCACTTCGAGTTCGCCGGGCTGTAGGTGAGCATCAGCGAGATGCGCCCCTTCTCGGCGTCGGTGAAGTTGGCCTGGTCGAGGATGCTCCAGAGCAGGTCCTGCTTGTCGCCTTCACCGAGCCCATCGAACCCGCGCGAGACGACCACGACATGGATGTTGTTCCCGTAGCAGCCAGGTACATCGCCCCCCGATAGCGCGCCTCCCGCCACGGGCGCTTGGCGTCCACGAAGCGGTGCGCGCCCGCACGGCTCTGATCGCTGCGCCCCGAGTGCTGCACGCCCGAATTAGGGGCAACACCGATGCCAAGCGGCCTCGCGGGCAATTGCGCGGTGTCTGGCGCACCACAAGCTGGCGGGTCGCCGTTTCGCCGGCGGCGATCGCCAGCGCCCGGAGCGCGCGGCAAGGCGGAGCGCGGCGGGCGCAGCGAAATCTCGTTGCGTGGTGATTTCCCGCTTGACAGGTTTCCGGGCGCGCGGCGTCTCGATCGCGCGGCTCGCACGCAGAGCACGCTGCGACGCAGCGACAACGCGCGCTGACGGCGTTTCCGCGTCGCGACGAGAGTCGAGGCGATCGAGGGGGCGAAAGCGCGTCAGCCGGGCTGCAGCGAGGCGTCGAAACCCGGGTGTACGGTGCTTTGCATGAACACGCACATCACCGCTTCCACCACGCACCGCCATGATCTCGCCGGGCTCTCCGACGCCGCGCTGCTCGCGGGCACGCGCCAGCTCGTGGCAGCGACCAACCACACCCTGGCCGCCCTGCTCGCCCATCTTGCAGAAGTCGAAGCGCGGGGCATCTATCGCCTGGGGGCCTGTGCGAGTCTGTACACGTACTGTGTCTACGAGCTGCGCATGTCCGAGGATGCCGCCTTCCGCCGCGCCAAGGCGGCGCGGCTGTGCCGGAAGTTTCCGGCGCTCTACGACGCGGTGGCTCGCGGCGAGCTGCACTTGACGGGGCTCTTGCTGCTGGGGCCGCACCTGACCGACGACAATTGCGGCGAGGTGCTGGCGCGTGCCAAGCATCGCACCAAGCGCGAGATCCGGAAGCTCGTGCGCGAGCTCGATCCGCTGCCCGACGTGCCGGCGCGCATCGAGCCGCTCGGTCCTTCGCTCATGGAGTCGCCGCGCAATCCGACGTGGGGCGAGTTCGTCGCATCGTTCGCGCCGGTGCGCGAGCTTCCGCCTGGGGAGCGGCCGGCGGATTGGCTCGACGAGGAGACAGATGTCCGCTGCGCGGACCTTGATGGCGCGGGCGATGCGCACAGCGGCGGCGCGGACGACGGGAGCGCGAACGCGCAGCTTGGCGAACCACCCGCGCCGGCGCGGCCCCAGCGCTACAAGGTGCAGTTCACCGCCACGCAGGAATACGTCGACCTGCTCGAACGAGCCTGCGACCTGGTGTCGCACGCGGCGCCCGACCGCTCCATCGAGGCCGTGCACCTGCGCGCCCTGCGCGAGCTGGTCGAGAAGCTCGAGAAGAAGAGGTATGGCGCGACGGACCAGCCGCGCCAGCGCGGTGCACAGCGCGAAGCCGCACCGGCGAGCGACGACCCACGCCAGCTCGGTGCACGGCGCGAAGCCGCACCGGCGAGCGACGACCCGCGCCAGCGCGACCCCGCCGGCGACCCGCGCCGGCGCGGCACGATCCCCGCCGCGGTGCGCCGCGCCGTGCGCGAGCGCGACGGGGCGCGCTGCAGCTACGTCGACGCGCGCGGAAAGCGCTGCCGCGAGACCGCCTTCCTCGAGCTCCACCACGAACAGCCCTTCGCCCGCGGCGGGCCCACGAGCGCCGATAACCTCACGCTGCGCTGCCGCGCGCACAACGCGCTGGCTGCCGAGGAAGACTTCGGGCGGGAGTTCATGCAGGAAAGAATTCCCGCGGCGCCGGACGTGTGACGACGGTCTCTTCGCGAGCTGGTCCCGCTTCTCGAGCGACGGGGCCGATCGCCGCCTCTGCGTAGGGGACCGGCGCCTTTCGGAGCTCCGCCTCGGCTCCGGGCTCGATCACGAGCCGACGTGTCATCGCGACTGGAGCTTGCGCTCGAGACGCTCGAATACCTCGTCCGCAGGCTGGCCGCGCGACTCGCCCCCGCGCACGCGGCTGGCGCGGCGCGCGATCTCTGCCTCCCACTCGTCAGCGAGCTGGGCGGTGGAAGCCGCCGGCGCGATCGCGTCCACGGCAGGAACAAGACCTGGACCGCTACTTCGGCGTGAGCTTCATCACCGCGCCATCATTGGCCGAGGAACCTTGTGTCCAGTAGACGCTGCTGGAGTCCACGGCGATGGAGCTCGGCGCGTTCTGCCCGGAAGCGAGCGTGACCAGGCGACGACCCTGGCTGCAGGTGCCGGTGCACGTTGCGCCGCAAGCGGCACTCGCGCCGCCGCCGCCCGTGCCTCCAGTGCCGCTGGTGTTGGCGCCGCATCCGCCAAGGCCGCGAGCGCTCCTGCGATCACTCCCAAAGCCCACCAGCTGGCTTTCGATCGCTTCCTCATGACAGTTCTCCCGCGTCGCGTTCGTTGGGCACGCCGCAGCGCGATTGTCGAACCGTTCCGGGTCGACATCCCCCGCGCCCGGGTGCTGCCGCGCGCCGACATGAGAGGATATCAGGAACAAGGCAGGATCCGCGGTCCCGACGCTGGATGCGTGGCTGACCAAGGCGGTCACGTTGACAGATGTCCGCGAGTTGTTTACGGCAAGTTGCCATGATGCCCTGGTGGCGCCGCAACGACGGCGCGGGTCGCGTTCCCACACAACGTGGCGAGTCGCTGTTCCGCCGGGAGCGATCGCTAGCGCTATCGGCGCGACCGCCACCTCACAGCTCGCCGCTCGGCCGGCAAGAACCGGCCGCAGCACGCTCTCACCCCTGGGGGTGATGCGTCCACGAGGCAACGGGTGTTCAATAGGGGAATGCTGCACCGGTGGCAGAGGCTCTGGGCGAGCATCGTGGCGCTCGCGGTGTGCTCCGCGGGTTGTAGCGATCACCCGCCGCCGGGCGGCGCTGCGACGCCTGCTGCGTCGCTGGCCGCAGCCATGGCTCCGCGCCGGCCAGTGCTTCCCGCCACGGGGCAGCCGGGATATCGCGTCCACGCCGAACACGGGCGCGTGGCATTCGTCGCGCGGCCGGGGGCGGCGGCGCTCTCGCTGGAGACGACCAGCGTCGCGCGCAGCGCGCCGCTTCCGCTCGCCACCCCGTCGCAGCGTCGAGAGGGCGCAAGGCTCGCCATCGATCGCGGATCCGTCGTCGAGACGTGGACCGACTCACATGTCGGCAGCGAGCAGGCGTGGCACCTGGCGCGCAAGCCGGCAGGGCACGGCGATCTCGTCGTGCGCGTCGCGTCGCGCGGCTTGCCGCTTCGCCGCGCCAGCGTGGACGGCCTGTTCTTCGGCGCCGCGGGCCAGCCCACCGTGCACTACGGCTCGGCAAGCTTCGTCGATGCGCACGGCACGCGCACCGCGGTGGACGAGACGTGGAAGGACGGCGAGATCGTGCTCAGCGTGCCGGCGCGCGCGGTGGAGCGCGCGGCGTATCCGGCTGAGATCGATCCGCTGGTGTCGGCGGAGATCGACGTGGACCAGCCGGTGTATTCGCCGACGATGGTGGAGAACATCGAGGACTTCTCCTACGCGAGCTGGAACGGCACGAACTACCTCGTGACGTGGAACGACGACCGCAACGGTTCCAGCGACGTCTATGGCGCCCGGGTTGATCCATCGGGCGTGCCGCTCGACCCGCAGGCGATCGCGATCGCCACGGGGCCGGATTCGCAGTACCCGGGCGAAATAGCATCCAATGGGACTCAAAACCTGGTGTTGTGGAGGAAGTACCCAGGCCAGGATCTGCACGCGACGCTGGTTCTGCCAACCGGACAGGTCGGGCCGGACTTCCTCATCGCGAGCAACACGAGCGGCAACGACCAACAGGTGGTCGGCATTGGAAACGGATTTCTGGTGTGCTGGGACGGCTACGTGGAGCTCCTACAGACGACGGGCGCCACCAAGCCGGTCGCGCTGACACATCCTGTGGTGCCGAACAGCGTGGACCTCCTCGAGCTCGCGTCCAACGGAAACGAAGCGCTGGCGGTCCGGGAAGTATACGACCTGACCACCCAGGCCAAGACGCTCACGGCGCGGCGCATCGACGCCTCGGGGAACGTCCTCGATACTTCCGGGATCCGAGATCCCGGGTGCCAGCTCGGTGCCGATGCAGGCCTACTCCGTCACCTCCGACGGAAGCGATTTCCTCGTGCTCTGGGACTCGTCGCCAACGCCCACCGGCCCGGCGAAGTCCGTCATGTGGGTGGTGATCCGCGCCGACGGCTCGCTGGCCACCGCGAGCGCCGTGCCGCTAGCGCCGGGCACGGGGTTTACAGGAGCAACCTGGGACAGCCAGGAGTATCTGCTGTTCTTCGTCAATCTGCAGTCTCCATCCTGGAAGATCGACGCCCTGCGTGTCTCCGCGGCGGCCCAACCGATCGATAGCGCGCCCTGGAGCATCGAGCCAGCCGCCCTGCGTGGCTGGTACGGCGCCGCGTCCGACGGCCAACGCCACACGCTGGTTGCCTACCAGAAACACGCGTCCAGCAGCGACTCCACCAGCCGGACCCGCGCCCGCCTGGTCTCTGTCGACGGCTTGCTGGCCGCCACCTGCAGCGCCGACTCCGACTGCGAATCCGGGCACTGCTCCGACGGCGTGTGCTGCAACACCGACTGCGGACCGTCGACGAGTGACTGCCAGGCGTGCAGCGTGGCAGCGGGGGCGGCGAAGGACGGGACGTGCGGCATCGTGAAGAGCGGCTTCGAGTGCCGGCCGGCAGCAGGCACGTGCGACGTGGCCGAGAGCTGCGACGGCGTGCACACGAGTTGCCCCGCCGACCTGTATCAAGCGGACGGCACGGTGTGCTCGTCCGGTAGCTGCGTCGCCGGGGCCTGCGTACCGCCCGGCATCGACGCGGGCAGCGATGCCACGAGCGATGCAGCAGCCGATGCGGACGCTGCAGTCGATGCGTCGAAAGCGGACAGCGGCGAAGCTGACAGCAGCACAGCCGACAGCGGGGCGGGCGGCAGCAGCGACGCGAACGCCAGCGACGCCGCGATGGACACCAGCGATGCCGCAACGGACGCCGCCGGTGCCGGCGCTGCTCGCGACGCGCCTCTCGACGTGAGTGGCGGCTGTGGTTGCCGCCTGGGCGGGGAGCGCAACGCTGCGCCGTGGCTCGAGCTGCTGCTGTTGGGGGCAGCGATCGGTTCCAGTCGCCGGCGTCGGCGACGGACGCGCCGGGGCTACATCACCTAGCCCACTGGCGGCCGCCGCCGGCGAACCCCGGCGTCGCCACCCCGCGCCACGCGCACTTGCCGGAGTTTCCGCACGGCACGCCGCTTGCTGCGCCTCGCCTGTACCTTCGCAGCTGCACGAGGCCCTGGTGGATCTGTTCCGGTCGAGGCCGGCGTTCGTCGCGGAGCTGCTTCGCAGCGTGCCTGCTCGAGGCGCGTGGCTTCGGGGTGCCCGGAGAGATCGCCGAGCGCGTACGCGCCTGCCGCGATATCCCGACGCTCGATGCGTGGCTCACGAAGGCAGTCACGTTGACGCTGGAATTCAGCCAGGGCCCGCGTCCATCGCGCCCGTGCCGCCCGTGCCGCCGCCACCGTCCGGGCAGTAGGGGAAATCATTGAGCGACTGGCAGATGCGGTAGCCGAAGTAGTCGCAGAAGCCACCGAAGCCACCGAAGTCGCAGTCGGAGTCGCTGGTGCAGTAGTCGGCGGGAGTCTGGCACGCGAAGCCGATCTCACCACCGCCTTCGCACATGCTGTAGCTGGCGCAGAGGTATCCGCTGGCGCAATCGGCGTCGGTACGGCAGCTGGCTTTCACGCACTGTCCGATCGGATCGCCGCAATGGCAGAGCCGCCCCGCGCCGCAGTCGGCATCGGTCCGGCAACCATTGCCGGAGTCTGGCAGCAGGTCCGGACACTGCACCGAGGCCCGGCGATGGACGAAGCCCTGGGCGCACTGATCGAAGCCGGTATCCTGGCCGGCGATGGAGACGGGGATCGGGTCGTGGCACGAGAAGTCGTGCTTGCCGGCCTTTCTACTTTGCAGAAAGCCCGACATCTCTACGTTGGGTTGACACGACTGCGGCCAATTCGCTGGCTACGTTGATGAACCGCCGCTTCCCGCTGAACCGCCGTTACCCGACGAACCGCCGCCGCCACCCATCGCACCGCTGCCACCGTAGCCGCCCGTGGCACCCGTGCCGCCGTAGCCGCCGCCGCCACTGCCGGCGCCCGCCTCGGTGCTGCCGCCGGAGCCACCGCTTCCGCCGTGTCCGCTATTGCTTTCCACATCCAGATAGCCCGGCGAGCAACACAACCGCTGCTCCCGACCAGCAAGTAAGGCGATATTGTCCAAGCCGCATCATCGAAGCCTCGCACAAGGTCCTACGTTTCCCGACCTGCGGACGTTCCTTGTGCGGGGCGCTAATTCGTGCAGCTCGGTCGGTCGAGCACTACCGCGCCGGTCTTCGTGTCCCGCACCTGAAGCGGCCCGTCATCGGGGTAGATGAAGCGGCCTTTCGGGTCGAACCCGAAGCCTTTGTACCGGCTCGCGATCGGGAATGTGGAAAGGACGTGCCCATCGCGCGTCGATACGACCTTCCCCTTGGTCCAGCCGAATGCGACGTACTGCCCGTCGTCACTCTGGGCGGCTGGGTAGGCCTTGCCCACATCGGGGGGTGGTGGCAGCTCCGCGACATGTGGCCCGTTGGTGATCGTCGCGATCGGCCAGCCCCAGCGCGTCAGTAGCACGATAGCGCCGTCGTCGCGCTCGAGTTCACTGCCGATATCGGCCTCGTGCGCGATGGGGATCTTGTGACCGGTCTTCACGCGCCAGAGCATCGGCGTGCCGTCGAGGAGCGCGCCGAGCACCGCGTCGTCCGCCGCTGTCCACGCGATTGCCCGGACGTTCAGCGTCTTCACGTCCGCGTTGACGCTCTTCGCCGGGATCGCGTATCGCTTCACCAGCTTCCCCGTCCCGGTATCGAAAGCGCAGAGAGTGCCGTGGTCGCCCCCGACCAGAAGCCGCGAGCCGTCATGGCTGAAGAGGGGGTCCTGCGTTCCCTGGCAGCCGGGCTCCTGCAACACGTGCGAGTGGCCGCTCGCGACCTCGATCAGCACCACGCCCTTGGCGGTGTAGGCGGCAAGAAAGCGCGCATGCGGCGATAGCGCCGAGCCGTTGGTCATCTTCACGTACGCGACAGGATGGCCGGAGGGCGCGTGCGCCACCGTGATGCTGCTCTCCCACTCGACAACCAGGATCTTGCCGTCCTTGCTCGTGTAGAACTTCTGCGCTGCGCTCTCGTCCCCCAGCGAATCCACGGGAGTCTCGGAATGGTACGAGTCCGGCTTTCCGAGCTCCTTGATGCCGGCGTGGACGTACTGTCCCCCGGGCAGGCGCTCCGAAGACACCAGCCAGCTACCGTCGGGCGCGAACGCGACCGTGCCCGCGTGCTCGCCGATTCCGCCGTTGGCATCGATCGATCCGGCGACCTTGCCGGTCGCGACGCTGACGATGTGGGTGTTGTAGCCCGCCTCGTCCTTCCCCTGCATGACCACCGCGAGCCAGCGGCTGTCCGGCGAGACCACCAGCGCGTCGACCGCCGTCTCCGCCGAGAGGCGCGCGCGCGGCTTCCACGTCCGTGTGTCGTAGAACACGACGCTCGACTTGTACGCGCTGATGAATGTCGCGCCGTCCGGTGTGAACTCGCGCGGCCCGTCGCGCCAGGGCCCGGGAGGTGGCGGAACGCACGGCTCGGGCCCGGGAGCCGCCGGTGCCGGTGCGGCGGCGACGGCGGGAGCAGGTGGCGGCGGTGCCGGCGGCGGCTGCGGCGCGGGAGGCGTCGCGGACGTCGACCGCGGCCAATTCGCTGGCTACGTTGGTCCTGGTCGCGGGGGCAACGTCTCGACTTCGCTCCTACGGTCTGATCGATTCCGAAAAAAGCTCGCCCGTCGACTGGGTGGTGTGCGCGCCCGCCGGGACCAGCGGCAAGAAGCTCCAGGTCCACTACGATTTCGTGACCCGGACCGGCGTCACGGTGAGCGCCACGCCCGACACGGCGAAGGGTTGCGTCACCATGCACACGGTACTCGGCACAGACTACCAGCCCGCCGACATCACGCTGCGCCACTGCGAGCTGCCCTGGGCGTACCTGAACCAGATCGCTGGCGCCGCCATCGGAGCTCCCACGCTTGATCTCAAGCAGGTGATCTTGAACTCGATCGGGCAGCAGAATGCCAGCAAGCTGAACCAGGATCCCGAGATCGCGTGCGGCGACGCCCTGGCCGGTCCGCCCGTCAGCACCACTCCGAGCGACCGCTCCGTCCGCGTCGACGACACGCAGCCGTTCCCGTTCTACGGCGTGGTGACGGTGACCTGGTCAGGGTGAAGCAGAAACACGAATGCCAGGCGACGCTACTTCGGACAGGGCCGGAGCGCGCCGGGGCAGGCGGCGGGAAAAGTGCTCCGGATGCGAAGTGGCTTTCGTGCGCTGGAGGGGGAACCGCTGGCTCCCGTCAATGCTCATCCAGAACCCACTCCTGGAAATCGCGTGTGCGCTCCAGGCGGAAGCGAGTCGGCGTGAACGATGCAACTGGGTAGACGAGCTTCAGGTGCTTCGTGCGTCCGCAGAGCTTGAGGAAGACCAGTGTCACCTGCGAGCCATCAGGTGACGCCTGCATCGTGCCGGAATTGGTCCCGCAGCGGTCATTGCACGTGAATGTGCCGTTACCCGTCGTGCAAGGCAGGGCGTACGCCGCGACTTGACCCACGCGAGCGGTGGTTACCGACCAGTGGTGCGTCTCCGTCAGCGCGGCCCCCAGCGTCGGCGGGCGGCGTGAGGTCGTGGGAGCGCGAGTTGGGGTGGCTTTCGTCGAGGTCGGCACCAGTCCCGTCGGAGATCCGGTTGCCGCCAACGCCGCATGTTGGTCGGGTGTGCCGGGCGGTGTGCCACGCGTCTGCGTTGCACCTGCGGTTCGCGGGGCGCCGGGCTCGGCAAGGGTCCCCGTCGATGCTCGCGTTCCACCGACGTGCGTTGGGGGATCGATCTCGAGGACCAGTGCGCCCAATCCGAGGCTGGCCGCAAGCACCAGGATGGCCGCCAGCGTTTGCTGCATCGGTCCGAAACGGAAGCGGCCGGGCGACGGCAACTCCGGTACCGGCGCGCTCGCCTGCATCCAGTCGTCTCGATCGGTCCCATCCGGATACGCCACCACTTTTCCGTCGGGCGATAGCCCTCGCGCGTCGAACTTCATGAGAACGTGGCCTTCAGCGTCCTTGACCTGGTATTCGTTGCCCATCCGCTGAACGGCACCGATCGCTTCGGTCGTGCCTTCGCGATCGCCCACGAGCCGGCCGTTGTCGAGACGGACGTGGCCCCACGCTTCGCCGGCGTGCGAAAACGTCTCCGACGCGAGCGACAGCTTTCCGCGCTCCGCGCTTTCGGCAAAGCTGCGCAAGGCCTCCCGTCGGTATTCGTGCTCTAGCCCGCGCTCGGTGGCGTCGAATTGCTCGGCCGCAGGTTCTATCCCCGCTTCGAGTAGCCATAGCGCGTCGGCCAGCCAGAGAACGCCGCGGAACGGGAAGGCGATCGGCGCCCAGACTGCCGAGATCATCCGCATTACGCCGACGGCCACAGTGCCGCATCCCAGCATGATAGCGAACGTCGAGAGCGGGACCATCACCACCCGGAACAATATGGGCAGACCGGCATGCGGAGCCCCTATCGTCACTACCACGCCCGCCGGCAACCACAACACCATGCGCCGCACGAAGACTGTCGTGCGCCTGCCGAAGAAGGTGGTGCGCCGAAAGAACATGCCAAAGGCAGCCTTGAACAACCAGATCAGTTGCTCTTCCATCGATCCTCTCCTGTCGGGGCTCCAAGCCGATCAGAAGCAGTGTCTCGCTTCAGCGAATACCGTGTCCAGAGCATTCTTCCGAGACGAATGTTTGACAGTTGTCAAACGTGTGTTCGTCTACGGATTGTCAGCGTAGCCCCAGAGAATTGTTCGCCGGGGCGCTCGCCAGTGCGGCGAAGGCGTAGAAGCCCCCGCCGTCGCGTCGCTACATGCCAGCGTCGCCGGCGTCGGTGCCGGCGTCGGTGCTGGCGTCGTCGCCAGCGTCGCTGCCGCCGTCGGGCGCGATGCCTTCGTTCGTGAAGATCTTCGTCTCCAGCGTGGTCCAGACGTTGTTCAAGTTGCCGAAACCCTGGGCTCCCCAGAGGATCTTTCCGTCCGGTGCGATGAGCAGAAACGCCGGAAAGCCAAGGGCCCCCGGCTGCTGCGGGTTCGGGATCAAGCTCGCCAGGACTGACACCCCGAAGCCGCGGTCGGCGAGGGCCACACCGCTGGTGCTCGAGCCCGAGACGTAGCTCTTCAGGTCGTTCAGCGTCGGACTCAAGTACGGGGTGGTGTAGGAGGGCACGAGCAGCGTCACGACCAGCGTGTCGATGCCCGCCGCCTTCATGTCGGCCTCGAACTGCTTCTGTTTCCCGGCGGCCTGGGAGCAGGGGGGGCATCCGGAAGTCGTCTGGTTCTCCTGGATCACCAGATAGCGCCCCTCCAGATCCTGCAACCGGACCTTGTCGTTGCACTGGTCGGTGAACACGCCATCGGGAAGC
This sequence comes from uncultured delta proteobacterium, assembly GCA_963826085.1. Classification (GTDB taxonomy): domain Bacteria; phylum Myxococcota_A; class Polyangia; order Polyangiales; family Polyangiaceae; genus CAWDXG01. Next base: position 1,813,309 of record CAWGVN010000004.1, read on the forward strand.
GCATCGCCGATCTTCGGCTGGTAGCCGCCCGTGTACGCCGGTGGATTGGTCTTCGGCCAGCCGCAGGAGTACGTGCTCGACGGCCGCCAGCCGCCCAGCGGGTCGCCCTGCGTCGTGCCGAGCGTGAGCGAGCCGGACACGGCGATCGCGATTGTCCCGTTCTTTCGATCGGGTAGCGAACCGCTGCCGCCCAACGTGACCGTGTTGCCCTGGACCGTCGCTGTGCCTGGCTCTATTGCCGCGTTGAAGCCAGGCCCATAGAAGAACTTCCCGCTTCCCCAGCCGAAGGCGAAAGTCAGCGGGGGCGAGGGGTTCTTGGGGCAGGTGCTGGACGTGACGTTGGGCGTGGCCCGGAACCAGAGCTTGGCCTGCGGCGCCTGCCAGGGCTCGCTGTCGTCCTGGACGCCATCCACCTGGAGTGTCTGCGAGCAGTCCAGCGAAATCCCAGGGTCGGACTCCTTGATCGTGATGGTCCCTATCGCCGTCGCGATCGTCTGGTTCACGGCGCCCCCGGCCCCGGCCGTGCCCGCCGCGCCGGCCGCGCCCGACGCGCCGGCCGTTCCACCGCTGCCGCCGGTGGCGCTGCCGCCGCTGCCGCCGGTACCGCCGTTGTTCTTGTTCGAGCTGCTACCGCACGCCGTCAGCGCCCCCAGCCCGACCACTCCCACTGCCAACACGCATCGGCCGCAGTAGCGAAGCAGCAGCTCGCGGCCGAAGCGGTTGCCGGCGGGGACGCAGACGGCGGCGTGCAGGCCGAAGCCGTGCGCCTCGCCCAGGTAGCGGCTGCGGCGACCGCGCGGCGGCTGGAGCTTGGCGAGCGCGATCTGTTCCTGCTCGTCTTCAAGTTGGAGGCGCTGGGCGGGCACGGACGTGAGCTGGCCGATGCCGAGCGAGAGCTGGGCGCAGTTGTCGAGCGCGGATTGCTCCGGCGCTTCGTTGTTGAAGTGATCGGGCGCGTGCGTAACGAGGCCGCGGCGTTCGAGCCAGCGCGTGAAGCGGGTCGCGATGCGATCGCAGACGGCGTCCCCGAGGACTATGGCCGAGCGAACCCGAGTGGACGGAGTCCAGCTTTGCTGGACGGAGTCCGGGAGGGACCACGGTCCGCGCGATAGCGCGGAGCGCCCGAAGGGCGCAGTGAGCGCGCGAAGGCCGCGACCGACGCGGAGCGCGCCGCCCGCCTGACGCTCGTGGGTGTCGCCGCGAGCACGACGGGAGTAGGATCGCATCCGTCATGTTTCATCCATCGATCCGCTTGTTCCGTTTCGAATGCTGGCTCCGCGCGGGCGCGCTTCTTGTCGCGCTTGGCGCCCCGGGCCTCTTCGCGGCCTGCTCCAGCAGCCCGAACGTCGTTCACAGCAAGAAGGACGGCGGCGGCACCGAGGCCGGGCTCTGCCCGCCCGGGCAGTTCGTGTGCGACGGCAACACGGCACACGCGTGCGACAGCGACGGCGGCGTCGGGGCTTCCACGGACTGCGCGGCCGAGGGCAAGACCTGCGTCGATGTGCTCGGTTGCGTGACGTGCATCCCGGGCACCGGGAGCTGCGCGAACGGCAAGGCCAAGCTCTGCCGCGAGGACGGCACCTACCAGCAGTTCGACTGCGATCCGGTGCAGGGCATGACCTGCGACCCCGACGGCTGCAAGGGCACCTGCGCGCCAGCCGAGCTCAAGGACAGCTATCTCGGCTGCGACTACTACCCGACCATGACGCCGAACCCGGTGTGGAAGGGGTTTGACTTCGCCGTGGCGGTCGCCAACGCGGGCAACAAGGCGACCGACGTGCACGTCACGCAGGGCACCACGGACGTGAAGACGGTGAACGTCGCGCCGGGAGCACTGCAGGTCATCACGCTGCCCTGGGTCACTGCGCTGAAGGGCGGCGACGTGAACGCCTGCCAGCAGCCGCCCGAGCCCGGCGCCACGCGTGTCGTCAAGGGCGGCGCCTACCGTCTGCGCACCGATCAGCCGGTGACCGTCTACCAGCTCAGTCCCCTCAAGTACCAGCTCAGTCCCGTGCCGGCGGGTTGCCCGCTCGGCCAGGACTGCCCCGGCGGCATGGGCAGCGAGTGTCTGGCGTTCTCGAACGACGCATCGCTCCTCTTGCCCGCGACCACGCTCAGCGAGAACTACACCTCGCTCGCCTGGCCTTCGCGCAGCAATCGCGCCGGCTTCGTGGCTGTGACGGCGACGCAGGACAACACCCAGGTCCAGCTGCTCGGCAACGGCAGTTTCGCGGCCGGCGGCGGCATCGACGCGCAGGGCAACGGCACGGTGACGCTGTCGCGCGGCGACGTGCTGCTCGCGCTGGCCGCCCACAGCGGCGGCTCATCGAACAGCTTCGGGCCGGACATCAGTGGAACGCGCATCAAGGCCTCGGCCCCCGTGCAGGTGATTTCCGGCCAATCGTGCGCGAACATTCCCGCTCCCGACACGGGCGAGTGCGACCACATCGAGCACGCGATGCTGCCGATCGAGACGCTGGGCAAGGACTACCTGGTGACGTTCCCGGCAGCCCTCGCCAGCCAGTCGCCGCACGTCGTGCGCATCGAGGCCGTCGACGCCGACACGCACGTGACGCTCGACCCTGCGGTCAAGCCGGCCGCAACGCTGCAGCCCGGGTCAGCGCCGCTCGAGCTCGACAACGTGACCCAGGACTTCCGCGTCACGGCGGACAAGCCGATCCTGATCACCCAGTACATGGAGGGGCAGACCGCGGTGCCGAGCGGGTCGGGCGATCCATCGATGGCCGTCGTGGTTCCGACGGAGCAGTACCGGACCAAGTACCTGTTCATCGCCTCCAGCACGTACGACACCAACTTCGTCAACGTGGTCGCGCCCAGCGGCAGCACCGTCACACTCGACGGAACCGCGATCCCCGCGTCGGAGTACTCGGTGATCGGCACGTCGGGCTTCTCGGTCGCTCGACACAAGCTGTCGCAGACCGAGGTGCACAGCATAGAATCGAGCCAGCAGTTCGGCATCGTGGTGTACGGCTACGGCCGCTACACGAGCTACATGTACCCGGGCGGCCTGGACCTGAAACGCATCGCGCCGCCGCCGATCTACTAGCTGCTCCCTTTCCCCAACGATCGCGGGGTGGGACAAGGTGCGTGGATCTGCGACCTAAATTCCGGCACGGCAAGAAAATTTCATAACAGTCGGGTACTCTATCCACGCGGGCTTCCTTGCAGGGTCGAAGAGCATCGGGCCCGCTTCGGCCGCCATCGGCCGCAAGGAGGTCGCCATGAGTGCTCGCGTATCCGGTTTGACGAAGAGGACCCGGCGACACGCACTGCGGAGCGCGGCGCGGCTGTCGCTGGCAGGTGCGCTGCTTCTGCTGCTGCCCGCAATCGGCTGCGGCGGTTCGGGTGAGACGAACCAGGGCAGCGGCGGCTCCGCTGCGAACGGCTCCGGCGGTTCGGCTGCGGACGGCGGCATCGGCACTGGCGGCAGCGCGGCGAATGGCTCGGGCGGTTCGGGTGAGAACGGTTCCGGCGGTTCGGCTGCGAACGGCTCCGGCGGCTCGGCGGCGAACGGTTCCGGCGGCGGCGCGGCCAGTGGCTCAGGCGGCGGCCCGATCGGCAGCGGCGGCAACAGCGGCTGCACGCCGAAGACGTGCGCTGACGCGAACGCGGCATGCGGCAGTGTCTCCGACGGCTGCGGTGGCACGCTCAAGTGCGGGACCTGCGGCAGCGGCAAGATGTGCAACTCCAAGCACCAGTGCACCTCCACCACCGACGCCTGCACGCAGGCCGGCGCCGACTGCGGAATCATCACCGACGTGTGCGGCGATCCGATCAACTGCGGCGCGTGCCCCGCCGGCGAGGTGTGCAACGGCGCGACCGGCAAGTGCGGCCCGTGCCAGCCGATCACCTGCCAGCAGGCGACGCTGTGCGGCACGAACCCCGACGGCTGCGGCAGCACGATCGACTGCGGCGCGTGCGGCTCCGGCATGGCCTGCGACAAGTTCACGCACGTCTGCGCGAAGTGCCAGAAGACGACCTGCGCCGCCGAAAACGCGGAGTGCGGCACGATCTCGGACGGCTGCGGCGGGTCGTTGAACTGCGGCGGCTGCTCTGCCGGTCTGAGCTGCATCAACAACGTGTGCAAGGCTCCGCCTCCGCCCGCCGAGTGCCAGAACCAGGGCAAGAACTGCGGCACCATCACCAACAGCTGCACCGGCCAGAAGCTCGCCTGCGGTGACTGTCTGCCCGGCGAGATCTGCTCGAACAACGTGTGCAAGGCCTGCGTGCCCAAGACCTGTTCGGAGCTGAAACTCGAATGCGGCAACGCCGACGACGGTTGCGGCGGAACCCTCCATTGCGGAAACTGCAAGGTCGGCGAGAAGTGCGACAAGAACATCTGCTGCACGCCGACTACGTGCAAGGCCCAGGGCAAGAACTGCGGGCACATCTCCGACGGTTGCGGCGGAACGCTCAACTGCGGCACCTGCTCGAACAGCGAGATCTGCGGCGGCGGCGGCACCGCCAACGTGTGCTCGCCGTGCGTGCCCAGGACCTGCGCCAGCGAGAACTTGAGCTGCGGCTCGCACTCGGACGGCTGCGGCGGGCAGATCGACTGCGGCAGCTGCGCCACCAACGAGACCTGCGAGAACGGCCAGTGCTGCACGCCCACCACCTGTGCGGCCCAGGGCAAGGACTGCGGCCAGATGTCCGACGGCTGCGGCGGAACGCTCGACTGCGGCACGTGTACGAACGGTGAGGTGTGCGGCGGCGGCGGCACCGCCAACGTGTGCGCCCCCTGTACGGCCAAGACGTGCAGCGAGGTGGGCGCAGAATGCGGCACGGCATCCGACGGCTGCGGCGGGCAGATCGACTGCGGCCCCTGCACGAGCGGAGCGGTGTGCAACGGCAACACCTGCTGCACGCCCACGACGTGCGCGGCGGCCGGCGCCAAGTGCGGCCAGGTTTCCGACGGCTGTGGCGGCTCGCTCAGCTGCGGCTCGTGCGCGAGCGGACAGGTCTGCCGCTCGAACAACACCTGCTGTACCAAGAAGACCTGTGCGGGGATCGGCCGCTCCTGCGGCACGGCATCCGACGGCTGCGGCGGAAACCTGAACTGCGGCAACTGCCCCGGCACCCAGGTCTGCCTGGGCAACGGCACCTGCTGCCAACCCATCGATTGCTCCACGAACTGTGGCTACAACGGCCCCGACGGCTGCGGCGGCACCGTCACCTGCCCCGCTTGCCCACCCGGCTGACGCACGAAAGGCGAACTTGAGACCATCGACCCCGAGGGTGCGGCGCCTGGCGCTGCTGGCTGCCCTGCTCGTAGCGCCGGCCTGCGGTGGTGGAAAGAGCTCCGGACACGGCGGTTCGGGCGGGAGTGGCGGTGGTGGCGGCTCCGGCGGCAGCGTGACCGCGACCGGCTACCACACCTGCACCGTGGACGGCTGGTGCTGGGAGCGGCCCTCGCCGCAGGGCAACCTGCTGTACGCCGCCTGGGCGGACCAGCTCACGGACGTATGGGCCGTCGGCGCGAACGGCGTGATCCTGCATCACGACGGCAAGAACTGGAGCGGCGTGTACGCGCCCTCGCACAGCGATCTGCACAGCGTGTGGGGCAGCGGGCCGGCGGACATCTGGGCGGTGGGCGATGACAGCACCGTCGCGCACTACAACGGCAAGAGCTGGTCGACCTTCGACGTGGAACCGCCCAGCGACGCGGGCACGCCGCCGACGCATAGTTTCTGGGCGGTGACCGGCACGAGCCCCAACAACGTGTGGGTGTTCGGCAACGGCGGCGTCATCTACCACTACGACGGCAACAGCTGGACCAGCGACACCAGCCCGATCACCAATACCCTGCTCTCCGCGTGGGCGGAGCCGGGCGGCGAAGTGTGGGCTGTCGGCGCGTCGGGGAAGATCATCCACTACGACGGCACGAGTTGGAAGACACAGGCGACCGCCTCGAACACGCTCTACGACGTGCGCGGCACGAGCGCGAGCGACGTGTGGGCGACGGGCAGCAGCGTCATGCTGCACTACGACGGTACCAGCTGGAAGAACGGCGCAGCTGGCACGCCCGCGGGCACGATCAGCGGAGCGCGTGCGCTGGTGATCGACGGCAGCCAGGTGTGGGAGTTCGGCTCCGCTGGGCGCGCAGCCCGCTACGACGGAAAGACGTGGACCGCGCTGAACAGCGGCGTCGCCGACAATCTGTGGGGCGCGACCCTGCTCGAGGCCGGCAAGGTGCTCGCGGTCGGCGATCACGGCGCGCTCCTGTACTACTCCGGGGACAAGCGCCAATCGCTGACCAACGGCGCGCCGGAGAACCACCTTTCGATCACCGGGACCAGCCAGAGCGACGTGTGGATCGCGGGCGACGAGCTCCTGCACTTCGACGGCCAGTCGTGGAGCTCGGTGGACCGGCCCAGCCCGCGCTCACTTTATGGCATCTACGCCGTCGCAACGGACAAGGCGTGGGCCGTGGGAACGGGCGGCGCGATCCTCTCCTGGGACGGCTCCAAGTGGAACGAGATGGTCAGCAACACGGGCCAATGGCTGCGCGGCGTCTGGGGCGACGCGCAGGGCGACGCTTTCGCCGTCGGTGACGGCGGCACTATCATGGAGATGACCAGCACGTCCGGCTGGACCAAGCTCACCAGCGGCGTGGGCACAAGCCTGAACGGCGTGTGGGGCGCCGACGCGAGCCACGTCTGGGCCGTCGGCAACGGCGGCACGGTGCTCGACTGGGATGGCACCACGTGGTCGAAGACCAGCGTTACCGTTGAAGCTGGACCGGCGCCGTCATTGCGCGGCATCTGGGGCAGCGGCCCGGACAGCATATGGGCCGTGGGCTCGAACGGCGCGGTGCTGTTCTACGACGGCACGAGCTGGACCGAGCAGGCGGGCGGTCAGGAGTATTCGTTCAACACGGTGTGGGGCAGCTCGGACAAGGACGTGTGGGCCGCCGGCACGGGTGGCTCGCTGGCGCACTTCAATGGCACGAGCTGGACCGAGTCGCAGAGCGGCACCAGCGTGGCGCTCGACGGCCTGTGGGGCTCGAGCGCTGGCGACGTGCGCGCGGTCGGCGAAGACGGCCTGATCCTGCACTACAAGCCCTGAGCGGGGATCCTGCGGCGCCGTATCCAGCGTCGATCCTGCGCCGGCGGGCGCCCCCTTGCGGGACGGCGCCGTGCCGCGTATGGCACGTAGCGTCAAGGGCCCCCAATGAGCGAAAAAGACCACGAGAATCGCATCGTCCTGCACATCGCCGGCACCGACCGCCCGGGCGTCACGGCACGCCTGGCCGAGATCATCGCCGAGGAGAACGCCCAGCTGGTCAACATCGGCCAGTCCGCGCTCAACGGCTACCTGATGCTGTCGGCCATCGTGGACATCCCGTCCAACAGCAACGCCCTACGGCGCATCCTGTTCGACGTATCGGAGCAGGGGTTGAAGCTCGAGGTCAGCGCCTTCCGCCCGCAGATCGAGACGCGCCGTACGGAAATGCCCGGCCTGTGCATCACCGTGCTCGGCGATCTGTCGCACGGCGGCGCCGTCGCCGCGCTGACGCGCTTCATGGCCACCCGCGGCATGAACATCCACGAGATCCGCTCGCTGAGCGAAGAAGGGCTGACGGGTCTGGAGCTGATCGCCGACGTGGATCCGGGCCAGGAGCTCGGCGAGCAGGGCTTTTCTGATCTCCGCGGCGCGTTCCTCAGGCTCGGCAAGGAGCTCGGCGTCGATCTTGCCGTGCAGAAGGACGACATCTTCCGCCGCAACAAGCGGCTGGTGTGCATGGACGTGGACTCGACGTTCGTGAAGGGGGAGTTCATCAACGAGCTGGCGGATCTGGTCGGGGTGAAGGAGCAGGTGGCCGCCATCACCACGAGGGCCATGCGCGGCGAGATCGAGTTCAAGCAGGCGCTGGCCGAGCGCGTGAAGCTGCTCGAGGGGCTGCCCATCGACAAGGCCAGGGAGCTCGGTGACCGCCTCGAGCTCACGCCGGGCGCGCAGCAGTTCGTGCGCACGCTCAAGAGCCTGGGCTTCCGCGTGGGGCTGGTGAGCGGCGGCTTCGACTTCTTCGTCGACGAGCTGAAGACGCGCTTCGGGCTCGACTTCGCCTTCGCCAACGAGCTCGAGGTAGGCGACGGCGTCCTCACCGGCCGCGTGCAGGGCACGATCGTCGATCCCGAGCGCAAGGCCCAGGTCCTGCGCGACATGGCGAAGGTCTACAAGTGCCGGCTGGAGCAGACGGTCGCCATCGGCGACGGCGCCAACGACATGCTCATGCTGCAGACCGCGGGCCTCGGCATCGCCTTCCGCGCCAAGCCCAAGCTGCAGGAGGTGGCGGACATGAGCCTGAACCACCACGAGCGGCTCGACACGCTGTTGTTCCTGATGGGCTTCAACGCGCGCGACCTGAGGAGCGTGGAGTAGCGGCGCGGCTCAGGGGAAGATGCACGTCACCGTGATGCCGCCGCCCGTCGGAGCGCACTGACATCCGGCATACGGCGCAACGATGCAGCCGCAGGACGGCGCGCCGACGCATGCCGACGGCAGCGGGACGCACCAGTTGTTCGTACCCGCGTCGCCGCACGTCAGCCCAGCTTCGGGCGGCGTGCCGAATACTGGAGCGGCGCCGCCGGAAGTGATCTGGCAGTAGTGCGTCGTCCCGTCACAGCAAGCGCCGTTGCAGTCGAACACACCCGCGTCGATCGGTCCCGAATCCGCCCACGGGTTCGGGGGCGCATACGCGTCGCCGGCGTCGATCGAGAAGCCGCCTCCGCTGCCCGCATGCCCGGCGCTGCCTTCAACGCCCGCGTCGCTGCCGCCCGCACCGCTGCCGCCCGCACCGCCTGGACCGGGCGAACCGCTGGAAGCGACGGTCGACCCGCCGCACGCGGTCGCGAGCAGCAGCAGCACGCCCGCGCCTCGACCCATCATGTCGCGATCATGCGCCCCCGCGCCCGCCAAGTCACGCGACGAGTTTGTCGCTATGCTCCCGACCATGCGCCGCGCGGAGTTCAGCGACGAGGACGGAATGATACACGCGAGCGAGCCGCGACCCGGCGTGCTCCACTACGTCGTGGAGGGCCGTCTCAGCACCGAGCTCGTGAAGCGTTTCATCGAATTTGCCGAGCAGAGCCCGAGCGACACGATGCGTTTCTTCCACGACTGGTGGGAAGTCGACGGCTACGACAACCCGGCGCGCTACGCGCTGACCCGCTGGTCGCTGGCGCACCGGAAACAGCTCCAGAGCGCGGACATCCTCACCCGCTCGAAGATCGTCAAGATGGGCGTGTCCGTCGGCAACATCGCGTTGGGAGGCTTCGCCAAGCTGCACCACAACCCGACCAGCTTCCGCGAAGCGCTGCTGGCGGCGACTAGCGAGACGACGACGTAGCCGCTGCGCAGCGGGACCCGCTACACTGGCCGGGATGCCCACCCGCCCCTACCGCCGCTGGGAAGCGCTCTTCGACCGCTTCGTCGACGACGAGCTCGCCGAACGCGTGGAGCGCGCGGGCCTGGGCGTGAACGAGTACGGCTACGACCGCTGGGGCGCGTCGGCGGCGGCGGCACGGCGCGCGCTGCCGTTCATGAAATTCTTCTACGAGCGCTACTTCCGGGTGGAGACGCGCGGGCTCGAGAACGTCCCCGAGGGCCGGGTGCTTCTGATCTCGAATCACAGCGCCCAGCTCGCCTACGACGGCATGCTGATCGCCGCGGCGCTGATGCTCGAGGCCGAACCGCCGCGCTTCGTGCGCGCCATGATCGAGCGCTTCTTCGCCGAACCGCCCTTCGTCAATCTGTTCATGATGCGCATGGGCCAGCTCATCGGTCTGCCGTCGCACGCGCGCCGCCTCCTCCGCGAAGAAGCAGCCGCGGTGCTGGTCTTCCCCGAGGGCGAGCGCGGCGGCGGCAAGGTGTGGAAGGACCGCTACCGCATCATGGGCTTCGGGCAGGGCTTCCTCCGGCTTGCGCTGCAGACAAAGACGCCGATCGTCCCGGTGGGCTTCGTCGGCGGCGAGGAGATGTGCGCGAGCCTGAGCCGCATGGAGCCGCTCGCAAAGCTGTTCGGCGTGCCGTACATCCCGCTGACGCCAACACTGCTTCCGTTGCCGCTGCCGGTGAAGGTGCTGATCGGCTTCGGCGAGCCCATCCGCTTCGAGGGAACCGGCAATGAAGAGGACCACGTGATCCGGCCGATGGTCGAGCGCGTCGAGCACGCGGTGAAGGCGCTCATCGACGAGGGGCTCGAGCTGAGGGAGGGCGTGTTCGGATGAGCGACAGCGTGCTCGTCACGGGCGCGGCCGGATCGGTCGGGCGCATCGCAGTCCGTCGGCTCAGCCGCGCCGGCCGCCGCATCGTCGCGGTGGATCGCAAAAAGCCCGACTACCTGCCGTCGGGCGCGAGCGCCCACCAGCTGGACGTGAGAAAGCGCGGCTTCGACGACCTGCTCAAGCGCGAGCGGCCCGAAGCCCTCGTGCACCTGGCGCGCATCACCAGCTTCGAGGTACCCGCGGCGGAGCGCCATCGCGTCAATTTCGAGGGCACGGTGCGCGTGTTCGAGGCGGCGCTCGCGGCAGGCGTGAAGAAGCTCGTGCTGCTCAGCCGGCACACGGTTTACGGCGCCCTGCCCGACCAGCCGCAGTTCCTCGGGGAAGACCATCCCCCCTCGGCGGGCCGGACGTTTCCCGAAATCTACGATCTGGTCGCCGCGGACCTGTACGCCGCCGGCATGCTCTGGCGACACCCGGAGGCGGAAGTCGTCGTGCTGCGCCCCGTGAATGTGCTCGGCGCCGGCGCGAACACGCTCTTCTCGCGCTACCTGATGCAGCCGCGCGTCTTCACCATCGCCGGCTTCGACCCGCTCTACCAGCTCTTGCACGAGGACGATCTCGGCGTCGCCATCGAGCTCTCGCTCGCGCCCGGCGTGCGCGGCGTGTTCAACGTCACCGGTCCAGGCGACGTGCCGCTGCACATCGTGGTGGAGGAGAGCGGCGCGCCGCGCGTGCCGCTGCCCGAGCCCGTCGCGCGCCTGGTGCGCGGGCGGCTAGGCTTTGCCAGCATTCCCCAGGGCGCGATCGACTTCCTCAAGTATGCCTGCACGGTGGACGGTAGCCGGTTCCGCGACCAGACCGGTTTTTCCCCCACGCACACGCTCTCCGACACGCTTGCGGACATGCGCGAGCGGCGCCGGGCGCGCTACGGCTGAGCGCGAACCCGACGTTGGCGGCGTCAGTCTGCAACGGTGGCAACGTCGATCCGCAATGCCAGGACCTGACTGCAACGCGGCGCTGCATCGCTTCGACGTTGCGGGCGTGCGTGCTGGGGCATTTCGTCAACGTCGCAGCGCCCAGGTTCTGCCAGCAGCCTGCGTCGGTCGACAAATACCCCCGGATCGGAACGAGCGGGCGGCTTGTTCCCGGTTCCTTGTAGCCGTACCCTTGACGGCATGCCTGGTCTTTCTCGCTGGAACCTGCTTCTTGGTGTCTCCCTGGGGGTCGCGGCGGCGGCGGGTGCGTGCAGCACCACCAGCAACAAGGTCGCGAACGGCGGCAACAGCGGATCCGGCGGCGCGGCGGGCGGCTCGGGTTCGGGCGGAGGAGGCGGCGACTCCGGAATCCTGATCGACTCGGGTGGCGGCAACGGCGATGCCGCGCAAGGCTTCGACGTACAGCCTGCGGCGCTGCAGACGATCACGGTGACGCTCGGCCAAGCGCCGCCGACCGTGAAATACACCGCCACGTTGAACGGCAAGCCGGTGAACGTCGGCTGGACCGTGGACCGCGGCGCGGTCGGCACGATGGCACCCGGCAGCGGATCGAGCAGCACGTTCACGCCGACCGGCACGACGGGCGGGCTCGTCAACGTGATCGCCGGCCTGAACGGGCAGACGCTCCAGCGGCAGGTGTTCGTGAAGCTCGTCGGCAAGCAGAACGGCGCCGACACCAACGCTCCGGGCGAGTCCGCGCAGATCCCTGCCGGAGTTGGCGACCTGACCACGGGCGGCGGCATCGGCGGCGTCGGCGGCGAGGGCCTGGGCGGCGCGGCTGATGCGACGGCCACCGGCGCGCTCGGCAGCCCCACGGGCAACGGACAGGCGCAGGGCCTGAGGTTCCTCTATCCATACGACGGAACGGTATGGCCGCGCGGGCTCCTGGCACCCCTGGTGATGTGGGACTGGTCCACTGCGGACGCGGACGCCATCCAGATGAAGCTCGAAACGACCAGCGGCTCGTTCTCCTGGACCGGCACCTTTGCGGCTCCGCAGATCCTCGCGCAGACCGGCGGCAAGTTCATCCGCCACCCGATCCCCCAGGACGTGTGGACGATGGCCACGAACACGGCCGGCGAAACCACCACGAGCGGCAAACCCGACCAGCTCACGCTGAGCCTGACCGTGGAGAAGAACGGTCAGGCCTACGGCCCGATCAGCGAGACCTGGAGCGTGGCTGCGGCGCGGCTCGCAGGCACGGTCTACTACAACTCGTACGGCACGCAGCTCGTCAAGAACTCGATCGAGCACTCGTACAACAACGGTCCGCAGTTCGGCGCGGCGGTACTCGCAATCAAGAGCGGCGACACCGGACCGAGCGTAGTGGCGGGCACGCCGAGCGGGCTAGGCTCTGGCGCGGGTTGCCGCGTCTGCCACACAGTCTCCTCCGACGGCAGCACGCTCATCGCGCAGCACGGCGACGTGTACTCGCGCACTTCTGCCTACGACCTGAAGAACGGCAACGCCGAGTCGATCCTGAACGGCTACGATGGCCTGTTCGGCTGGGCGGGGCTGTCGCCGGACGGCAAGCTCGCCTTCACCAACGCCGCGGATCTAGCCGCCTCGGCTCAATACAGCCGCCTCTATAGCTTCCCGCCGACCTCCGCCACGCCGCTGGCCGCACAAGGCATCCCGGCGGATCTGAAGGCGGGAACGCCGGCGTTCTCGCCGGACGAGAAGCATGTCGCCTTCGACTTCCTCGCGGGCACTATCGGCAGCACCACCGGCAACGGCAAGCAGCTGGTCGCCATGGATTTCGACAAGTCCACCCTGACGTTCTCCAACCTGCGTGTGCTGGCGACGATGCCCGCCAACGACGCCAACAAGCGGGCCGGTTTCCCGTCGTTCTTCCCGACCAACGACGCGGTGGCGTACCACTACCAGATCAAGGCTTCGAACCACCGTTACAACACCTGGAACCAGGCTACGGCACAGATCTGGTGGAGCGATCTGGCAACCGGCACGGCGGCGTCGCTCGCCGCGCTGAACGGACTGGACACTGGCGGGAACAGCTACCTGCCTACGAACGCGAACCACCCCGACGACACCGTCCTCAACTACGAGCCGACCGTGAACCCGGTCGCCTCGGGCGGCTACGTGTGGGTCATCTTTACCAGTCGGCGCATGTACGGAAACCTCGCGACGGGTGATCCCTGGCTCAGCGATCCGCGCAACTACGACGCGACCAGCTACGCCCAGGTCACGGACAAGAAGCTGTGGGTCGCGGCCATCGACCTGAACGCCAAGGCCGGGACCGATCCGAGCCATCCGGCCTTCTATCTGCCGGCGCAGGAGCTGCTTGCAGGCAACGCGCGCGGCTTCTGGGTGCTGGAGCCGTGCCGCGCCGACGGGCAGAGCTGCCAATCGGGCGACCAGTGCTGCAACGGCTACTGCGAGCCGGGAGGCGATGGCGGCGCACTGGTCTGCACCGACAAGCCGCCGAGCTCGAGCTGCTCTGCGCCGCAGGAGAAGTGCACCACGGCTGCCGACTGCTGCGACCCCGCCAACCTGTGCATCAACGGCTTCTGCGCCCAGCAGGGTCCGGCATAGGCAAGCGATCAACTGATCGCCCGCCCGAGAGCAGCTCACTTGTAGGCGATGGCTGCGCTCGACGGCCATTCTCCAGCGCCCGGCGCTGGCGGGGACGGGGCGCTGAGCCGCGGCCCGCGCCGGTGGCGAGCTCGGTGACATTGCCGTGACCTTCGCCGTGGCAATCTCGGGGCATGCTGACCCGGCAGGCTTCCCGGTTTCGCGAGTACGCGCTGTTCGCGCTGGCCGCGCTGGCGCCTGCGCTGGCCGTCGGCCTGCTCGCGCTCCGGGCGCTGTCGAACGAGACTGCGGCCGCGCTTCGCGAAACCGCGGCGGGACTCGACGCCGCCAGTGAGCGACTTTCGCTCGGAACCCACCAGGCTCTGTCCCGGTCGGAGAAGAAGCTCGGCGCAAACAGCCTCGATCGCCCGACGCCGGACCTCGCCCACACGCTCGACGCGCTGCGCCCGGCATTTGCGACGGCGGTGGTGCTGGGCGCAGACCGTGCGTTGCTCTGGCCCGCCCCTCCGCGCGCTGCCACGCATCCGGCCCCCGCCAAGTGCGACGCGCTCGCCGCCACGCTATCGGATCCATCGGCGGCCGGCCGCGCCGAGGCGCGAGCTAGGTTGCTTCTGGACTGCCAGGAGCTGCGCTCTCCAACCGGTCGCTGGCTCTGGCCGGTGGTGGCACTCGACGCCGGAAGCGGCGAGAGCGCGTCGCGCATCGCCGGCTGGCTTGAACAGCACACGGGGCTTCTCTCCAATGCACAACGCGAGGCGATCCGGCTGAAGCTGGACCAGCTGCCCACGCCAGCGCGACTACGTGCGAGCGCTGCGCTGTCGCGCGACAACAGCGCACGCGCCGCGCTTTCCGACGAGCTGGCGGACCCGGCCGTGGCAAGAGCGCTCTCGGCCGCGCCGGACAGCTCGGGGGTCGTGACGTGGCGCGCTGGCTCGACGCTCGGCGCCCTGCGCCCGCTAGACGACGGCCGACTTGCGGGCTTCGTTGTGGACGCGGGATCGCTGGAGCTCGCGATCGATCGCGGTGCTCTCGGAGCGGGGACCGAGCGCCGGGTGCGGGTCGCAAGAGGGACGGCGCCGCCGGCATCCGGGCATGCGCTGCCCTCGCGGCTTTCCGTTCGCGTGGAGCTCGCGCCCGATCTCGCGCTCGTCGTGCAACCGGCAGACGCTGACGTGGTGGCGCGACACGCTGCGCGGAGCCGGCTCCTCTTGATCGCGCTCGCGCTGGGCTCGACGCTGATCGCGTTCGGCGTTGCCGCGCTCTTGTTCGCGCGCATGCGTGCCGCGCGCCGCTCGAGCGAGCTCAGGACCGACTTCGTGTCCGCCGTCTCGCACGAGCTGCGCACGCCGATCGCGTCGGTGCGCATGTTCGCGGAGCTGCTGGAGGAGAACCGCGTCGCCCCCGAAGAGCGGCACGAGGTGATCGACGCCATTGCGCGCGAGTCGCGACGGCTTGGCGAGACCGTGGAGAGGCTGCTCGGCTTCAGCCGCATGGCGGCTGGGCGCGCGGTGGTCGATCGACAGGTCGGGAGCGTCGCGGACGCGGTGGCCGCGGCAATCGACACATTCGAGCAACGCCATCCCGATCTGCCGCCCATCGAGCGGGCGCTCGACGCGGAGCTCCGGGCGCCCATCGACGCGGCACAGATCGGCCTCGCGATAGGCAATCTGCTGGAAAACGCCAAGAAGTACGCTCCTAACGGCACGCCGTACCGCGTAGAGGTCGCGCGCGAACGTCAAGGCGTAGCGATCCGCGTCCGTGATCACGGCCCGGGCATCGCGCCTCGCGACCAGAAGCGCATCTTCCGGCCCTTCGAACGCGCCGACGATCGGCTGAGCCGGGCGACGGAAGGCAGCGGCATCGGGCTTTCGCTCGTGCGTCACGTGGCAGGCGCCCACGGCGGCAGCGCGAGCGTGGACAGCCGCCCCGGCAAGGGCGCAACGTTTACACTCTGGGTCCCGGGGAGCGAAACATGAGTGGTCGACAGGAAGCTGTGCTGGTCGTGGAGGACGACGCGAGCCTGCGGCTCGGGCTGACGAAGACGCTGCGCTCGGACGGCTACGCCGTCCGGACGGCGGCGACGGGGCCCGAGGGCCTCGAGTCAGCGCTCGCCGAGCCGCCGGACCTCGTCCTGCTCAACGTCATGCTGCCGGGGATGAACGGCTTCGAGATCCTCGAGGAGCTGCGCCGCCGCGACGCGGAGCTGCCGGTCATCCTCCTGACAGCGAAGGGCGCAGAAGAAGACAAGGTGCGCGGCCTCGGGCTCGGCGCGGACGACTACGTGGTCAAGCCCTTCGGGATCGCAGAGCTCCTGGCGCGAGTGGACGCAGCGCTCCGGAGAAGCCGCCTGCGCGCCTCTGCTATCGAGCAGGTGATGGTGGGCGCGCTCAGGGTGGACTTCAACTCGCACGCGGCCGAGCGCGACGGAGCGCCCATCGAGATGACGGCGCTGGAGATGAAGCTTTTGCGCTATCTCCTGCTGCACGAGGGGACGCTGCTGCCACGGCAACGCATCCTCGACGCGGTCTGGGGCAGCGACTACTTCGGCACGGACCGCACTGTCGACAACTTCATCAACCGGCTCCGGAACAAGCTGGAGCCCGACCCCCACCGGCCCGTGCATCTGGTCACGGTCCGAGGAGCGGGCTACCGGCTGACGCTCCGGGCCGCGGAGACATAACGGTGACGTGGCAGAGAAAGAGCGAGGACAGCGCGGCGACATCCTGCTTCACGGACATCGCGCTTCGCGATGCACACGTGGAGGACGAATCATGACCATCAATCGCACAGCCATCAGCCTGATCCTCGTCGCAACCGCTCTCGCGGGCTGCGGCAACGCCCGCGACCTGTCCGGCGACATGCGCGGCGCGGGCGTCCGCTCCCGCGCAGCAACGACGCGGGCCAGCACACCGACGAGCACCGCGCTCACCATCGAGCAGGCGTCGCAGAAGCTCGATCTCGGCAAGGACGTGAAGAGCGCTCGCGCCACGCTGGAGCACATCGTGGCCGATCCAACGACCAGCGCGGACGATCACGACCGCGCCGCTCTCGCCTTGAGCCGCGCCTATCAGGCCGACGGCGATCACGAGCACGCCATCCGGACGGTGGAGGACCTGCTCGCCGCGCACGCCGACGACAATCGCTGGGCGCTGTCCCGCGCCACGTCGAAGGAGCTCCGGCTGCTCTTGACCGGCAAAGACGAACAGCCACCGCCCTCGTTCGATCCGGATGTCGTCGTTTCCCCGTTCGCGCGCGCGCTAACGCGCTACTTCCCGATCGGGGCGGACAAGCAGCTGTCGGTGAAGATCATGCTCTTCGGCGGCGAAGACGCGACGAGCAACAAGCTCGGGACCTTTGCGATCGGCGATGCAGCGCGCCAGATGCGGCTCGAGCGCTGTCCGCTGTGCCAGGATGACCTGCATCGTCACCTGGACAAGGATCGCACCTCATGGGTGGGGATTCCCGCCTATCGCGATCGGCTCGATCGTGCGTTGAACGTCTTCTACTTCGACCTCGAGAGCGATCGCATCCCAACGCGCTACGAGAAGTACCTGCCGCTCGACGAGAAGACGATCGTGAGCCACCTTGAAAGCGGCGAGGGCCTGATCGCAGCCAAGGAACGCAAGGGCGCGCCGCCCTCCATCCTGATCGCAGCGCCACGGCGCGCAGAGCTCGGCGACGTGGAAGAAGAGCTGTCCAAGCAGACCAGCCTGCCGACGGAGCCGATCGTGGTGCAGGTGTCGTCCGCGCCGAGGCCGGGCGAGATCCGCGGCGTGGTGCGCGCGTCGTTCCCCGGCTACAAGAGCTGCTACGAGACGCTGCTCCAGAGCACGCCCGGGGCGACAGGCCGCATCATGCTGAAGTTCGCTATCGGCCCGGACGGCTCCGTGACCGACAGCAGCATCGACGCCGCCCGCTCCAGTCTGCACGACGACGCCTTCGACAGCTGTACGCTCGGCGTGACGCGCAAGCTGCGCTTCCCGGCGAGCGGCCACGGCCAGACGACGGTGAACTATCCGATCACATTCTCGCCGGATAACGGCGCCAGGAACTAGCCTTGAAATGCCCGCGCGGGTCGACCCCGCGCGGGCGCTAGTTGACCACGATCTGGCTGCAGCCCATGGAGCCGAGCGAGCCGTCGTATCCGTCGTCGGGAATCGACACGGAAATAGTGCCGGACTGGTACGACTTGATACCGCCGACCAGGACGAAGTCGAGTGTCCAACTGGTCAAATTGCCCGAGTTGCTGAAGGGGAACCCGCCGATGCTGTCGCCGACGCACAGCGTCCAGGTCCCCACCGAGTCCTTGCCGGAGTATGCGGCGGTCAGCGTCGCCGGGCCAGCCGCGGCGCCCTGCGCCGGCTTGTACACACAGATGTTGTCCTTCTGGCAGGCGGTCTCGTTGTAGGAGATCGTCGACCCCATGTCTTCTGCGCTGGTCGATCCGTTGTCATCGAAGGTAACTGGATAGCTCGACGAGAGGTCCGACGAGTCGCCGCTTCCGCTGCCGGTTCCGTCGTCCGCCGACTCGTTCTCTCCGGGCCGGCTCATCAGCGTCATGAGCTGGCCCGCACCGTTCAACTTGATCGTGAGCTCGCCCAGGTGAGGGTGAGCTATGCCGACCGTCACGGTCATGCTCTTGATGATGGAGCTCTTCGTGCAGGTGGCCTTGTCGTCGCCGGTGTTGCCGTCGGTGTCGGTGTAGCCGGCGGGACAGCTGCAGACTCCGGCCTTGCAGATATTGTTCCCCGTGCAATTGCCGTTGCAGGTGTCGCCCACGCCGCCGGTGCCGCCCATGCCGCCGGTGCCGCCCATGCCGCCGGTGCCGCCCATGCCGCCAGTGCCGCCGGTGGCGCCCATGCCGCCCATGCCGCCCATGCCGCCGGTGCCGCCCATGCCGCCGGTACCCCCCGCACCGGCGCTGCCCGCCGTGCCACCGCTCGAGCCGCCGGTCGCGCCGCTGCCGCCGGTCGCGCCAACTCCGCCCACGCCGGAGCCGCCGACGCCCGAGCCGCCTGTGCCCACGCCGCCCTCCTGCGGTGGGGCGAACCCGCCGCCACCGGTCGGAGCGCGGTTCACGCTGCAGGCGGCGATCGCGCCGAGTGTGACGATAATCGTGCTGACGAAAACCCCCGGGTAGCGCAATTCCATTCAGGACCTCGGCTTCACAATCTACCACGCGTCGCGCCGAGGTCGCGCGAGCTGGAACGCACCATGCGCGCCCGCTCCGACCTTTGTCCACACTCACCCCCACCCTCGTACCCGATGCGCTACGCTGCCCAGCGCCAATGATGAAGAGTCCGCGTCGTTCGCTGCGTCTGGTTCCGCCTGCCGAAGAGCTCCGCGGAGTCGCCCCGAGCGAGCTGGAACGCGCAGCGCAGCTCTGCAAGCGCGGCGACGCCGTGCACCGCGGCCTCTTGTTCACGGCAGCCACGCTCGCGCGCCGGGGCCTTTCGATCTGCGCTCCGCCAGGAGCGCGCGCGCCCGTCGTCGCAGCGCTGGAGGTCGCCGAGGCCTGGGCCCTCGGGCAGGCCACCGAGCATGCGGTGGCAAAGGCGCGTAGCGACGCCTTCAACGCCGTGGTTGCAGTCGAGCGCCGCACCATCGATGCGGTGCGAGCGGCCGGGCTCTCGCCCTCGAAGAAGAAGACGCCGATCGACGCCCACGCCGAAAGCGTGGTGGTGCGCTACGTCGGACTGTCCGCCAACTACGCGGCTGGTGCGGCTCTGCTAGCACTCGACGGCGTCGCGGAGCCGGCCGAGCTCGTTCCCATAGCGCAACAAGTCGCCGGAGCCGTCGCCTACCAGTCTGCCGGGCTTGGCCCGGCACGCTCCGCCGACGTGCGCGCGAGCGCCTGCGAGCAGGCCGAGTGGGAAGCCGAGCGTCAGGGCGCTCCGGAAGGCCACGGCGTGGGCGCGCTGGCGATCCAACTCTTCCACGAGTACCTGGGCGCGTACTGGAAGGACCAGAGCGATGCCCAACGCGCCTACTTGGCGGAGTTCATCCAGTGGGCGATGGCCGGAACTTGAGCTACGTCAACGCTTGCGCGCAAGCAGAAGCCCGTCGCCGATCGGCAGCATGCTCATGCTCACGCGTTCGTCGGCGACGACTTTCGCGTTGAGCGCGCGGATGGCGCGCGTATCCACGTCCTGATCGGATTCGTCCGCCACGCGGCCGCTCCACAGGGCGTTGTCGATCGCGATCAGCCCGCCCGGGCGAAGGAGCTCGAGGCTTCGCTCGTAGTAGGCGTCGTAGTTCGACTTGTCGGCGTCGATGAAAGAAAAATCGAAGCTTCCGCTCGCTCCCTCTTCCACCAGACGCGCGAGCGTCTCGACGGCGGGACCGAGTCTGAGATCGATGCGCTCGGTAACCCCTGCTTCCTTCCAGTAGCGACGCGCAACGGACGTGTACTCTTCGCTCACGTCGCACGCCACGATGCGTCCGCTCTCCGGCAACGCGAGCGCGACCGACAGCGAGCTGTAGCCGGTGAAGACGCCAATCTCGAGCGCGCGCGCGATGCCGCAAAGCTCGACGAGGAGACGCATGAACTGCCCCTGTTCCGGGGAGATCTGCATCCTGGAGTTCGGCATCTTCGCCGTCTCCTCGCGCAGGCGGGCGAGCAGCTCGGGCTCGCGCAGCGTCTGGCGCAGCAGATAGCCGTGCAGGGCGTCGGTGACTTGAATTGTTCGCGTCGACAAAAGCTGCCTCCTCGAAGCGGAGACTAGAACAGCACGGGGCCCCGCGCACGGACAGCCGGAAGATGGACGGCTCGGCAGCCGCCGGTTATCGTGGCCCGGTATGCGAGCAGCCGGGATCGAAGCGCCGTGGGTCGTGTACGTGCTCGTGTCGGGCACGCGAGGCACGTACGTCGGCATCTCGACGGACGCCGAGCGGCGGCTCGAGCAGCACAACGGCGAGCGCGCAGGTGGAGCTCGCACCACCCGCGCCGGCCGGCCGTGGAGGCTCGGGACCATCTACGGACCGTACCGGACCCGGGGCGAGGCGCTGTCCGTGGAATATCGGGTCAAGAAGCTCAGAGGGCGGCGCCGCCTCCGCTTCAGCGCGTAGCTGCCGCAGGGAATGCTCGCTGAAGAGCGTTCCGGCCATTCGGCCCGATCCGGTGTTGCCTTCCCGGACGCCTCTTCGGGTACTATCTATTGATAGCGGCGGGCGTTTTCCATCTCTGCTCGGGGTTTCCTGCATGCACATCCTCTCCGGTCGTTCTCGTCGTACCCTATCCCACACGCTCTTGACCCGGCTTACCGTTGCGGCGGTTGCCGCAACGCTGGTGCTGCTGCTCGGCACCACCGCACGAGCGCAGATCAAGGAGCCGGGCAACCACCCGGACTACTCGGTGGAGCTCGAGCCACATGGTGTGTTCGCCTGGGGGTACGGGCCAGGCTGGGCCAGCGACGGCTTCGGGCTCGGTGCGCGCGCGACAATCCCGATCATCCAGGACGGACCCATCAAGTCCATCAACAACTCGATGGGAATCGGCTTCGGCCTGGACTGGATGCACTACAGCAGTGCCTGCTGGGGCTACTACAACTTCGGACGGTATGGCCCGGCTGGCAATCCCGGTGGCTACGACTGCAGCGGCAACAGTCTGCTGTTTCCGGTGGTCATGCAGTGGAACTTCTGGCTCACGAAGGTGATCAGCGTGTTCGGCGAGCCGGGCTTCGCCATCCAGCACACCTGGTGGGACTACTACACCTACGGCCCAGGCTGCGGTGGACCCTACAACCTGTGCAAGGCCACCTACTCCCATACAGATCCCCGCTTCGTCTTCTGGGGCGGGGCGCGCTTCATGTTCGGTGACACGGTCGGTCTCACCGTGCGAGTCGGTTGGCCCTACATCTCGATCGGCGCGTCCTTCCTGCTCTAGCTAGTCGAGGTCGCCGGTCCGGAGCGGCGCGTAGCGCGGCACCGGACCCACGGCAAGCCGCTGGCGCACGTCTGCCAGCGGCTCTGCGAGCAGCGACTCCCACTCGACCGCGGGCAGCCACTCCGCGCCCAGCCCGCGACGAAATCCGCCCAGCACGATCCGCCGCGCGCCCGGCTCGGACAGCTTGACGAGCCCCAGCCCTACGATCAGCCCTACGCCCGGGCTCCAGGTCTGCGCGAAGCTGAACGCGAGCAGCGCTGCCTCGCCAATCAGGTCGCCTTGGTAGCCCGTAACGGCGTGCCACAGATCATGCATGTCGCGCATGCGGTCGCTCATGAAGTCGAGATCCGCCGGTTCCGGATCCCTGAGCCAGTCGCTGGATCCGGCCTGGCTGGCAGCGACCAGGCCCTCGGCCGAGATCCCCTCCCGCTCGACGAAGTCTAGATAGGCGCGGGCCAGGCTGCCGCTCGGCATCCCGGCCAGCCGAGTGCGATCGGACAGGACCGCCAGGAGCCTCGGGCGCTCGGAGAGCAGACGGACTCCACTCTCGCTCCGCCTCAGCCGCGCCAGTGTGCGCTCCGCCGAGCCGCCAGGCATGGCTTCCAGAACGCGAAACACCTGCGCGGTGTCGTCCGGGTCGTCGACCAGCGCGCGGAGGGCGCCGAGCGCGCCACGCACGTCGTAGCGACCAGCCGCCTGACGGTGAACCATCCCGGAAGGGTACCAGACGACGGGGCAAAGAACCGCTCGGCTCCCGGTCGGGGCGCAAAGCCGCATTGACGCGGGCGCGCCCTGATTCCAGCATGACGCCGGGACTATGTGGTCTTCAACGTGGGTCGGCGAGCGGCTTCAGGCGGACGGCGTGATCAACTACGCGCAGCTGCAGTCCGCGCTCAAGAACATGAAGCTCTACGACGAGCGCATGGAGGAGGCCCTGCTCAGAATCGGCGCCATCGACGAAACGGGGCTGCTCCGCTTCGTCGCCGAAAAGACCCGCACGCAGTACGTCTCGACCAGCAAGCTGGCACGCCTCGACGTATCACAGGCAGCGCTGGCCAAGGTGCCCGAGCGCACCGCGGAAAAGCTTCTGGCCTTTCCCGTCCGCTACGAGAAGCAGACCGACACGCTGACACTGGTTTCGCCCGATGCCGGCATCCCCGAGCACGTCAAGCAGATCTCGATCGCGACGGGCGTGAAGAACCTGCGCGTCTACTTCGCGCGGCCGGCGTCCGTCGAGGCGGCCATCGCCAAATGGTACCGTGGCGAGATCCAGTCGTTCGCGGGCCTCGACCTGGACACCTTCACGCAGCTGCAATCGACCGTCGACATGTACGAGCGTCACGTGCTCGACGAAGCAGGGCTGAAGAGCAGGCCGCCGAGCACGGCGCCCACGCACGAACACCTGCTGACTCCGCCGCCGCTCGACGCCCGCCCGCCTTCGGTGCCGGCTCCCGCGGCCAGGCCGGGCCACGTCGCGGTGACGCCAATCCCGCCGCGGGCGGCACCGGATCGCCGCTTGCTGGATCTGGCGGAGATGCTCAACGTGATGGTGGCGCTGAACGAGAACGCGCGCGACGAGTTCCGTGGCCACTCGGCGTCCGTCGCGCGCTTCGGCCGTTTGCTGGCTGAACGCGTTGGCCTCGACGAGGTGGCGGGAGTGGAGATCACGATCGCGGCCAACCTGCACGACGTTGGCAAGACCGTTTCCTATCATCTGACCCTGCTCAACGCGGCGCAGTACGCCACGCACCGCACGGCTGCCGAGAAGCTCGTCCAGACGCCGGTGCGACTGCTGGAAAGCGTGGGATTGCCGGCGGGCTCCGCACGAGCCGTGTCGGCCATGTACGAGCGCTTCGACGGACAGGGATTCCCGGGGCGGCTGGCGGGCAGTGACATTCCGCTCGGCGCGCGCATCCTCACTCTGTGCGACACGTTCTCGGACCTCACTCTCAATCCACGCAATCCCTACCGCCGCGCGCTCTCGCACAGCGAAGCGCAGAACGTGCTGCGCCAGCTCAAGGGCAGCCTGTTCGACCCGGATCTGGTGGAGCTGCTCGGCCACCTGGTAGCAGGCGAGGATCTCAGGAAGAAGCTGTCCGACTCCGAGTCGGTCGTGCTGCTCGTGGAACCGAACCTGGACGAGGCCACATTGATCGAGCTCCGCCTGGTGGCCCAGGGGTTCGAGGTCCAGCTGGTGCGTAGCGCGGACCAGGCGTTGGACAAGGTCCGGGAAGGCCGGGTGCGCTACGTGCTCGCGGAGGTCGAGCTCACTCCGTTCGACGGCTTCGAGCTGTTACGCACGTTGCGCGAGAACGAGGCAACGCGCGCGATCCCCTTCTTCTTCGTGGCACGCGCCTCGGATACAGCCAGCATCGACCGCGGATTCTCTCTCGGAGCGCAGGACTACATCGTCAAGCCCACCAGCGGCGACGTGTTGGCTGGCAAGCTCCGACGCCTCGCCGCCGCCGAGCCCCGATCCAAACGAAGCATCAGCTCGGGCGTAGCTGGCTCGCTCAGCGAAATGGGTCTGCCGGATCTCGTACAGATCCTCGGCGCAGGGCAGAAGAACGGCAAGCTCGCACTGAAGTCCGGCGAGCACACCGGCGAGGTCCACTTCAAGGACGGACGCATCGTGCATGCGACATTCGGCGAAGAGCTCGTCGGTGAAGACGCGTTCTACGAGCTCGTGGTGATGTCGTCGGGGAGCTTCGAGCTCGACCCGGGATTTTCCCCGACCGAGCAGACGATCCAGGCGAGCGCGGAGTCGCTGATCCTCGAGGCGTTCCGGCGCCTGGACGAGCGGAATCGCTGACAAAAACCGCAAACTGTGCGCAGAACTTGGCCCAGCGCCTGGAGCTCTGGCACAAGCTGCGATGCCAGACTTGTGCACCGGCAGCAGCACAGCGCTGACGGAGCACGAAGCCTGGAGGACCCCGGTGACTGCGCGCCGGGGCGGCGCACCCGTGCGCGCAAGGGAGGATTCGATGAGGACGAGCACCGAGGAGATCGAACGACCCACCGAGTGGCTGCGTTCGTTGCAGGAAGGGCGCCGCGATTATCACTGGCTTCTCCGCGACGCGGGAGGCCTGGCAGCGGCTGCCTATCGACTGGCCGCGGCGCGTTGCCGCGTGCAGCCCGTTCCCACGCGCGTACCCACCGCTCGCGAGCTGTACGGCGCCGCACGCACGATCGCCCGCGGCATCGGACAACGCGACGTGCCGCGCGCAGAGCTGCTCGCCGCCGAGTGCGACTTCGCGGGGCTGCCCGTCATCGCCCCGCTTTCGCGCGACGCAGCCTAGCCCTCAGTCGCCAAACGGACCGGGACGCCCCTCGACGGCTTCGACGGCGTCGGAAAGGTCGCTACCGCGACGCAGGCACGAGTAGCAGTCGCCGAGCCCGAGAAAGCCGCAGCCACGGTGGGATTTGAGCCGCTTGAGCTTCGCCAGCGAGCGGCGATCGCCTTCCTTCTTCACGCGCGGCAAGAGCTCCTTCAGCTCCGTGCATTTCTTCGTGTTGCGCAAGTCGAGCGCAACGCGAAGCGCCGGCGATGCCTTGGCCTTCACGGAATCGCGGTCGAGAAGCTCTTTCGCGTGCTCGGCAAGCGGCTTGCGCACCTTACCGGACATCGCCACGTCATAGATGATGTCGGCGCCCGCCGAACCAAGCGGTCCAGCAGCGATGTCGAGCGCTGCCTGCGAGCTCCGGCTGTCCTCCGCGGCTTTGCGCAGATCCTCCAGCACGACCGGGTCCTTCTTCAGGCTGGAGTCCTTGTCCAGCGCGCGTTCGTAGTCGCGCACCGCCGTAACGAGGTCGCCTGTGCGCGTATGCCCCATGCCGAGTGCGCGCCAGACCTGGGCGCCGCGCTCCGACGCCGGCTTGGCCTCGAGCTTGGCGATCGCCTGTTGATCGCCCCCCTCGGCCAGTTTGATCTGCTTCTCCAGCTCTGGATCGCTGACCAGCTTCTCCTTGGCACGCTGGAGAACCGAGTTGGCGGAGCCGCCGCCACTGCCTGCCGCGATGGCGACTCCGCCAATCACGAACACGCCCGCGACCAGCAGCACCAGCGCCGCCGACGCCAGCGCCCAGACGGGGATGGGCTGACCGCCGACGCGCACCGTCCGCTTCAACGTGGCCAGCAGATTGTCGCGCGCTTCCACGGCGGCCAACGCCCCGACGCCGGAGACCGGGCCGTTGGGAGACGTCGCAGCCGACTGGACAGACACGGATACGGGGCCGCCCAGAATCGTGTCGCCTAGCGCCAGCGAGCTCCGCTCCTGGACAGCCGCAGAAGCCGGGGGCGACGGAGTGATCGTTCCCTCGAGCTGCCGGAGCCAGGCGAGCAGCTCGTCGGCCGTCTGGATGCGCTGCTCCGGCGACTTCGCAAGCTGCGTCATCACGAGCTGGGCGAGCGCCGGGTCGACGCCAGAGGAGAGCGGCGGCGGCTCCGCCGTCATCTGCCGCGTCAAGACGCCGACCATGCCGCCGTCCCCCGCGAAAGGCGTCCGCCCCTCGAGCATCTCGTAGAGCAGGATGCCGACCGTGTACAGGTCCGAACGCGCATCGACCGATTGGCCCACGGCCTGTTCGGGCGACATGTATTCCGGCGTGCCGAACACACTGCCGACGCGCGTGAGCGCGGGCTGGTCGCGCGTGTCCTCGGCGCTGAGCTTGGCGATCCCGAAGTCGAGCACCTTGACAGCGTCCGGCTCTCCCGCGCGCGGCACCAGCATCACGTTGTCCGGCTTGAGATCGCGGTGCACGATGCCCGCGGCATGCGCTGCGGCCAGCGCGGCCGTGATCTGTCTCGCGATGTGCAGCGCAAGAGGGGCGTCGAGCGCCCCGCCCTCGTCCAGCACGCGTCGCAGGCTGCGCCCCTCCACGTACTCCAGTACAAGGTAGAACGAACCGTCCTCGAGGCGCCCGAAATCCTTGGCGCCGGCAACGTTGGGGTGCTCGATGCGCGCCGCCGCAACGGCCTCGCGCTCGAAGCGCGCGACCACCTCTGGAAGGTAGGTCATCTCGCGATGCAGCACCTTGATCGCGACGGCTTTGCGCATGTGGACGTGCTCGGCGCGGTACACCGAGCCCATGCCGCCCGATCCGAGCAGCGCCTCGATGCGGTAGCGGTCGGCCAGCACCTGCCCGATCAGCGCTTCGGCCGCCGCCTCTTCCGCAATACCGCTCGCCGGAGGCTCGTCGGGCGACTGGGGAATCGTGGGGGCGCGCGCCACACCGCCCTCCGGGGGCAGAGCCGCGTCGGCCTTCCCTCCCATGACCGTCGACTGCTGGCTCGTGGCCAGGCGGCGCTCTGCAAAAGCGGGCGGCTTGCCGCTCTGCACGGCGCGCACGTCCGCCAGCATCGTCTCCGCGTCGGGATAGCGCGCATCGCGCGAAAAACCGAGCGCGAGATCCACCACCGCGCAGACGTTCCTGGGGCGTGTCCGGAGCGACGCTCTTGAGCGGCGGAGCGGGCTTCGATGCCATGGCGACGAGTAGCTCCGAGTCGTTGTCGGACTCGTGCACCCTGCGCCCCGCGATGATGCGGAACATCATCGCGCCCAGCGCGAACAGATCCGCGCGCCCGTCGATCTCCTTGCCCAGCGCCTGCTCGGGCGCCATGTAGGGCACCGTGCCGAGCGTGATGCCCGCGCGTGTGCGGTCCGCTCCGGAGGCGGGGTCGAGCAGACGAGCCACGCCAAAATCGAGCAGCTTGATCCGCTTGCCGGTCGTGATGAACAGATTGCCCGGCTTCAGATCGCGATGCACGACGCCCGCGGCGTGTGCCACGACCAGCACCTCGAGGATCTGCGCCGCGTAGTCGAGCAGCTCCGGCAGGGGCAGGCCGCCTTCGCGCTTGACGCGCTCCGAAAGCGGTTCGCCTTCCAGCAGTTCCATCACGATGTAGGCCGACTCCGGATCCGAAGCGCCGTGCTCGACCACCTGGACCACACCTGGGTGCGTGATGCGGCTCGCAGTCGAGCCTTCGCGCAGAAAACGCGAGCGGACCTCCTCGCGCTCGCTCATCTCCGGATGCAGAAGCTTGACCGCGGCCGTCTGCCCGTCCGGACCGCGCGCGGCGTAGACCGCGGCGGCCGCGCCGGTCCCAAGCAGCCGCTCGAGCGTCCAGCGCTCGCCGATCACCTGCCCGATGCGCAGGGCGGCCATCTCGTCAGTGTTCGGCAGCGATACCTCCGGCTCTTTTCGACGCGACGACCCGGCCGATCCTGACGCCCGGCCGGGCCGAGACCCGAGCGTAGCCTCGTCCGCCGCGGTGTTCTACCTTCTACGCTCCGGGGTGCGTTTCAAGCGCCAGGTGTGCAGAAGTCGCGCACCACCTCGTACAGCACGCGCTGACCCCAGCGGAAGCCGGGCACGGGGATCCGCTCGTTGTGCCCGTGGTACATGCGCGTGAAGTTCAGGTCCGGCCCGAGCTCCACCGGCGAAAATCCGTAGCAGACCGCGCCCAGCTTCGCGTAGGCGAAGGAATCGGTGAAGCCCGGAATCATGTACGGCACCGGCGTCGCGCCGGGCGCATGCTCCCCGAGCTTCTTCACGATCGTATCGTACAGCGGTGTGTCGGACGAGAACACCGTTCCGTCGTGTTGCGTGTGCACGCTGAGCTTCAGCTCGGGTCCGATCACCCGCTCTACCTCATCGAGGAACTCCTGCACGCTGCGGCCAGGGATCACGCGCCCGTCCACCCGCACGCTGGCGGACGATGGGATCACGTTCACCTTCTTGCCGCCCGAGAGCATGGTCGGAGACGTTGTGTTTCGCAGCATCGCGTTGATGCCCATGGCCTGATCGGGGTTCTTCTTGCCGATGACGTTGAGCAGGCGTCCGGCCAGCCGCGGCTCGAGCAGGAGCGGCATCAGCTTGTTCTGCGGAAAGGGCGCGCCGCGCGCCAGCGTGCGCAGGAAGTTCTCCACTACCGGCGTGTTGTGCTGCGGAAGCCGCGTCGTGCCGAGCGCGGCGATAGCACGACCGAGCCGGACCACGGCGTTGTTCGCGTGGGGCATGGAGCCGTGTCCGGGTTCGCCCTCGGCCGTGATCTCGAACCAGCAGATGCCCTTCTCGCTGACCTGGATCGGGTAGAAGCGTTCGCTGCCCATGTACAGCGTGTGACCGCCCACTTCGTTCAGCACGTACTCGGCGCGCACCAGCTCCGGGTGCTTGTCGGTCAGGAACAAGGCGCCCCGGTTCGAGCCGGCTTCCTCGTCGGCCACGCCGGCGAAGATCACATCTCGCTCGAGCCGGACGCCCTGCCGCTTGAGCAGCACCAGCGACATGAGCCCCATGGTGACCATGTTCTTCATGTCGATGGCGCCGCGGCCCCAGATGCAGCCCTCCGCCTCTGAAGCGGCGAACGGATCGTGATCCCAGTGCGCGGGATCAGCCGGCACCACGTCCAGGTGCCCGTTCAGGAGCAAGGGGCCTTTCTTTCCGCTGCCCTCCAGGCGCGCCACGATGCTCGCTCGCGTTGGCTCGCTCTCGTGGATCTCGTAGCGGATCCCTTCGCGGTCGAGGATGCGCGCGATGTAGTCGGCGGCCGGCCGCTCGTTGCCCGGCGGGTTCGTGGTGTCGATCCGGAGCAGATCCTTGAACCAGCCGATCGATTCGTCCGTAACGGCCTTCCAGTCGAGAGGGGTTTGCGTGGCCTGCTGGAGCATGGGTAGTCCGACACTACCCTTGAAGCCCGCGGGAGCAAGCGACCATCCGCTGGCGCGCCTAGCCGAGCAGCTTTGTGGCGAGGAACGACAGCAGTGGTGCCCCGACGACGATGGCGAACAGGATCAGCCAGGCCGCCGGGCGCCCGAAGTTCAGGGTCTGGCCGATGCCGCGGCGCTTGGGCACGAGCAGCGCAGGGTCGTCGGGCGCGAAGTAGATCAGGCCCTTCGCCTTCCAACCGGAGCTGCGCGTCCCGAGTACCTCGGAACCCGCGAGTGTGCGGATGTCGTCCTGTACGCGCATGAGCGGACGCAGATAGACGACCAACGGCAGGAACATCGCGACACCTGCGACGAGCAGAGCGACGAGGAGCCCCAGGCCGGGCATGCGCCCCGCACGAGCTGCCACGGCAATCGACAGCCAGGTGAGGCTGATGGATAGATTGGTGCCGATGATGATCCACTCGAGCAGGCGCACCATCAGCCCGCGGCGGTCGCGCTGCAGCTGTGCGTAACGCTCCGCGTTCTCCGGCGGTAGGGCCCAGCGCTCCCGAGACATGCCCCACGCCACGCCCCACATGATGAGCGTGTCGAAGAACTGGATGAAACCGAGGCTCCATAACTCGCGCGGGCTGCCGTAGCGATTAGCGTGCCCCTGCAAGTCGAAGTGCAGCGGCACGCGGTCGGGCATGCGCTCGACAAGCCACACGAAGGCCACAGCCGTCGCCAGCAGCATGACCAGGTTCAGGATCTGCAGTGGCGCGGAGACGTAGCTCGTGAGCGACGGTTGCTCGCCGAGAGGCACGGTGTAGCGCCCCGGCACCCTCTCGACGGGCAGCGAGCGCACCAGCCCCAGTATCTCGCCCAGCATCCACGCCGTGGGCAGAAGCGGTGCCAGGCTGGCGGCGAGCACGAGCATCCCGCTGTGTTCGGGAACGAAGGCGAGCGCGATCGCGGCCAGCGAAACGAGCGCGTTCACCCACACCAGCCGCCGCGAGCGTGCGCGGTCCGAGTCCGAAAGCTCGCGACCGAGATGGATGAAAAACAGCCGCCGCGGATGCGAAACGCGCGCCACCCAGTGGATGACCAGCGCCACGCTCGCGATCGAGACAACCAGAACCAACCTTGCGACGAACGTCATGATCCGCCTCCGTCAGCAGCGCCCGCAGCGCGGGCTGCAAAGAACCTGTCGAGCGCGCCCCGGACCAGCTCTTCGATCCGCGTGCGGTCGGCGCCGGCCAGCACCCAGCGGCTGATCAGATCGTCGAGCCGCCGCTCGTCGTCCGGCGCCATCGGCGCGCGGTAGGGAGCGTCGGGAATCCGCACCCGCGCGCTCGCGCCCTGCCGGAGCTCCACGAGCCCCTCGTCGGCCAGCGCCCGGTAGGCGCGGGCAACGGTGTTGAGGTTCACTCCGACCTGGCCCCCGAGCTGCCGCACACTGGGCAGCCCAGCGCCGTCGCGGAGCTCGCCCCGGGCCACAAGCGCCCGGATTTCATCCGCTATCTGTTGATACACCGGAACCGCGCTGTCGAAGTCCACAGTGATCGAGGGGCTGTGCCTGTCGGCCATGTGTCTACTGTATGCGTACAGTATACAGTTGTGTCAAGGCCTTTCGCGGCCGGCGCATCCCGAGCACAGTCGGACCCCCGGAGGGCGACATGGTCGACACATTGGTCACCGGAGGCTGCGGCTTCCTCGGAAGCGCCATCGTGCGGGCGCTCGTCGAGCGCGGTCAGCGCGTGCGCGCACTCGCGCTGCCGGAGGAGCCGACCGACAACCTCGACGGGCTCGACGTGGAGATCGTGCGCGGCAACGTGCTCGCCCGCGAAGACGCGGAGCGCGCTGTCAGCGGCGTCGCGACCGTGTTCCACGCGGCTGCCATCTACAAGGCGTGGATGCCCGACCCGACGCTCATGTACGAGGTCAACTCGAGCGGCACGTTCAATATGCTGGAAGCGGCGCGCCGCGCCGGCGCCAACGTCGTGTACACGGCGAGCATCGTCGCGCTCGGGCGCCCACCCGAGGGCGCAGTCGGCGAGGAGACCACGCCCTACGAAGCCTGGGACATCGACTTTCCCTACAGCCGCGCCAAGTACCACAGCTACAACATCGCCCGCGACTTCGCACGCTGGGGTCTCGACGTGCGCATCGTGTGCCCGGGCATCGTGTTCGGACCGGGCGACATCGGTCCGACGCCGAGCGGCAAGCTCATCATCAACTCGCTCACAGGCAGCCCGCCCGTGTACATGGACGGCGGCGCCAACTACGTCGACGTGCGGGATGCCGCCGAGGTGCATGTGCTCGCGGCCGAGAAGGGCCGCGCCGGCGAGACGTATCTCGCCACCGCCCACAACCTGACGAACCTGGAGCTGATCCAGGCCATCGGACGCGCCGCGGGCAAGGAGCGGCGACTGTTCAAGATCCCCGTCGCGATGGCGCGCTCGATCGTGGCCGGCATGGAAGCGGTGGCCCGCCGCACCGGCAAGGAGCCGCTGCTCAGCCGCACTTTCTTCGAATACAGCCTCAAGCCGTCGTTCTACTCGAACGAGAAGGCCCGCACCGAGCTGGGAGCCAGCTTCCGCCCCGTCGACGAGACCATCCGCGACGCTATCGCGTATTTCCGCGAGCGCGGCCTGTTGCGGTAGCCCGCTCCTCCGCCCTCAACCCCGGAAAATGAATCGGTAAAGGCCGCAACATGACGTGGATCAAGCCGCCCGTGATATCCTGCGGCCATGGTCTGGAACGGGGCTCGACGGTTGATTCTTCCGGCGGCATTGACCGTCACCACTTTTGTCGTCGCCGGGGCCGTGGCGTCCTGCAGCGGCGGTGACACGCAGAAGAAGTCGAGCGCGGTCGCGGCCTGCAAGGATGTGCCGTCCGATGCGTGCCAGAAGTGCAAGGACAACACCGGCAACGTCATCTGTGGCCCCAGCTCGAACTGCTACGACGCCGCCGGCGATACGTGCGTATACGGCAGTAGCGGTTGATAGCCCATGGCGGTCCGGTCCGGACCGCGAGAAACTGGGACGATGTCCGGAAACGCCCGCTGGCGGCGCGCGCGAGTCGTGCGCATCTACGACACGCTCGACACGACGGTGCTCGTCGGACCTGACGGACGTGCTCATCAGCTCCGCGCGGAGTCGGCGGAGCTAGCGAAGGCACTTTTGTTCTTTCTGCTGGAGCCGAGGTCCCGCCAGGAAATCATCGAGCACGTCGAGGAGCTCACGGGAGCCGAGCTCGGCGAACACAGCGTGGTCGATGAGCTACTCGAGCTTCTGACGGGGGCCGGCGCGATCGAGCAGGTCGGAGACGAGGAAGAGCCGCCGCCGCAGATCCGGCGACACCCTCGCGTGGTTCTCGCGTTGTCGGGCGCGGTAGATGCCATGCATGCACCGGGGATGGTGAAGCGGCTTCTCGAACGCGGCTTCGAGGTGCGCGTGGCAGCCACCAAGAACGCTCTCCGCTTCATCAACACCTTCGCCATCGAATCTCTGGTGCACCATCCGGTGGCCACGGACATGTTCGAGGGCGAGACGCGGGTTCCGCACATCGACCTGGCGAGCTGGGCCGACGCGGTGCTGGTGTGGCCGGCGACTGGAACCACGCTGTCCCGGCTCGCTACGGGCGACTACGACTCGCTGGTATCCGCGATCGCGCTCGCAACGTCCGCTCCCGTGATCGTCGCGCCGTCGATGAACGCGGGCATGTACGCGGGCTCCGCCGTGCAGCGCAACATCGAGCAACTGGTGCAGGACGGCATGCACATGCTTCATCCTTCGTTCGGCATCGAGGTCGCCGATGCTCCGCTCGAGCGGGAGCACAAGCTCGGCCCGGGGCCTCCGATTGGAGTCGTGGTCCAGATGCTGGAGACCGCGCTCGCACTTCACCGCGCAGGGCAGAAGTACATTCCGGGAAGCGGTCCGGAATGGGATGAGCTCTACGGCTCGCAGCACGTCGAGCAGCTGCCCTGGTTCGCCGAAGCGGCGGATGCGGATCTGATCGAGCTCCTCGATCGCCTGGCGCCTCCGGAATCGTTCGTGCTGGATATCGGAACCGGCCTGGGGCAGGTGGCCGTGGCCGCCGCCGAGCGCGGCCACCGCGTCGTAGCGACCAACGTCTCGAAGCGCGCACTCGCAGAGGCAGCCCGGCGCGCTCCGGCTTCGCCGGTGCTATGGCTCGAGGACGACATCACGAAGAGCCGCATCCACCGACAGTTCGACATCGCCATCGACCGGGGCTGTCTGCACCTTCTAGGGCCCGACGGCTCCGCCCACTATGCCGAGAGCGTTGCCGCGCTGCTCCGCCCGGGAGGATTCCTGCTGCTCAAGACCCACGACAGCCAGGAGGGCGACCGTCACGGCACGCTGCCCTATACGCGCGACGCGCTCGAGGAGCTCTTCGGCGGCGCGTTCGAGATCGTCGAAGAGCATGCGAGCGACTTCCCCGGTCCCCGCGAGACGCCCAGCGCCCGGCTGTTCGCACTGAGGCGCACTTCTCCGGACTGATGCTGCGGCGCGGGCGGCATGGTTCGCGGCGGCGACGCGGCAAGACGCCGCATCCTCTCGCGCCACATTGGCGCGTCCCCGGCATCGGGCACTGACAGGCTGTCAGCGGCGGTCCGCGCCCCGGCAGCGATCCAGCGGGATTTTCCCCGTCCAGCGAGCTGGCATCGGGTTTGCTCTGCAGGGGACGCATGCTCGAGGTCGATGTCATCAGGCTCCTCATCGCCGTGTCCGCGGGATATCTCGGATGGCGGCTGCTGGCGCTGTGCGTGCGCGTGTCACGGGCGCGGCGGGCGTATCCGCGCGAGCTGCCCGACGCGCCGCGGGATGTCGACGACGAGCGCGACCGGGCACGCGCGACGTTGCTCGGGCTCGCCGTAGGCGACGCGCTCGGGCTGCCTTTCGAGAACCTGCCGCGTGCGCTGGCACGCCGGCGCTTTGGCGAGGGGCTGCGCTTCCATCGCGGCATCGTGCGCTTCATGCGCCGGGCCGGGGATGTGTCGGACGACACGCAACTCGCCATCGCGGTGGCGCGCAGCATCGACCCGCGCGGCGAGTACCTGCCGGAGCGCTTTGCCGACGAGCTTGCCCAGTGGTGGAGCTATCGCGTCGCAGCGGGCCGCGCCACGACGCGCGCCGCTCTCGCGTTGCTCGACGGTGAACGCGAGACGGCAAGCTTCAGCCACGGCAACGGCGCCGCGGTCCGCATCGCGCCGCTGGCGATTTCGCACCGCCGCGATCTCGACGAGCAGGAGCTGCTCGAGGACGTCGCCGTCAACACGGCCGTCACCCACCAAGGCCACGCCGCCGAGTCCGCGGCCCGGCTGATGGCGCTTCTGGTTTGGCGTGCGCTGCGCGCGCCGGCCGGGGTCGCCTCCGACCCCGCCGTCGTGGCGCGCTGGATCGAGGAGAGCGCGCTCCGGAGCGGCTTCCCGCTCGACCGCTACCGCGCCGCGGAGGCGCTCGATGCGAGCCTCGAGGAACAGCTCGTCCGGTGCGGCACGTCGGGACACGCGCTGGTGAGCACCAGCGCCGTGCTGGTCGTGCTCTCGGGCTGCCGCGGGGATTTCGCGCGCGGCATGCACGCGGTGCTCGCTGCTGGTGGCGACACCGACAGCATCGGCGCCATGCTCGGAGCGGTCCTGGGCGCGAACCTGGGCACGCGCGCCCTGCCCGGAGACCTCGCCGAGCACGTCCAGCACCGCGCCACGATCGTCCATCTCGCCGATCGCCTGGCCGTGCCCCGCACAGTGCGGCCCGCCCACGTCTCCGGACGCGTGCTGGAGATCGACGACGACATCTCGCAGCGCCGCGTCGATGCCATCGTCAACGCCTGGAACGAGAACTGGATCCCCGCGTGGCTCCTGGTGCCGCGAGGCGTGAGCCGCGCCATCCGCCTCGCCGGCGGGCGCCGCGCGCTCCGCGAAGTGTCGCGGCGCGGTCCCCTGCCGCTCGGCTCCGCCGCGGAGACCACCGCCGGAGAGTTGTCCGCGCGCTGGGTGCTGCACGCAGCGGGTCTGGACCTGTCGTGGCGCGCTTCGCCGGATTCCGTCCGCGCCGCGACCCGCAGCGCGCTCGCGCTGGCCCGTTGGCTGGGCGCGCGCAGTGTGGCGCTGCCGCTGATTGGCGCCGGCAGCGGCGGCCTGCGTCCGGCTCTGGTCCGCCGCATCATGCTGGAGGAGCTGGAGCTCTGCCGCGACAATTTCGACCGGCTGGAGCTGGTGTGTCCGCTCAATCCCGCTCCGGAGCGCATCGCGCGGGAGTTTTGCCTGCCCCCGGCGCCGCGCGAGCCGCTGCTGCCCGCGCCCTGTCCCCCCGCTGCCACCGAGCATCCCGCCCAGAGCCCGTCGTCGCATTCGTCGGCACGCGCGTCGCTCTGGTAGCCGCGGCGGTCCCGCTATTGTCAAACGGTCGGAACGGCCCCAGGCTCCCCGTCTACCGCAAGGAGGGACGGACCATGAAGATCGGAGTTCTCGGCACGGGCATGGTGGGCAGGACGATCGGCAGCAAGCTGGTCGCGCTCGGTCACGAGGTGAAGCTGGGATCGCGCAGCGCGAGTCACGAAGGCGCTGCAGCGTGGGCGAAGCAGGAAGGCGACAAGGCTTCCAACGGCACGTTCGCCGACGCGGCGGCCTTTGGAGAGCTGGTCTTCAATTGCACCAATGGCAGCGGTGCCCTGGACGCGCTGCGCGCGGCCGGCGCGAAGAATCTCGACGGCAAGATCCTGATCGACCTCTCGAACGCGCTCGACTTTTCCAAGGGCATGCCGCCGTCGCTGTTCGCGGGCAACACCGACTCGTTGGGCGAGAACATCCAGAAGGAGTTTCCGGGCGCCAAGGTCGTCAAGACCTTGAACACGATCAACGCCAACGTGATGGTCGACCCATCGCGCGTCGCGGGAGGCGATCACGACCTGTTCATGAGCGGTAACGACGCCGAGGCCAAGGCGACAGTCAAACGGCTCGTCATGGAGCAGTTCGGTTGGAAGAACGTCATCGACCTCGGCGACATCACGACGGCGCGGGGCACCGAGTCGTACCTGCCCCTGTGGCTACGTCTGATGGGAGCTCTCGGCAGCGCGGACTTCAACGTGAAGGTCGTCCGCTAGCAGCACGGCACGCGCGGGCCTATGCTTCCAGCGCCGTGCCGGCCTCTTTTCTTCGAGCATCGTTGCCACGCGCCCTCGCGCTGCTCGGCGCCGGCTTCGCCCTGGTAGCGGCGTTGTCGTGCGGCCGGCAGCGCGGCGCCATGAGCTCAGCCCCGAGCGCGCACGACGGCCGCGTCAGCGAGAACGTGCTGCGCCGCGACTACGCGGGGTCAGAGACGTGCAAGCCGTGCCACGAGAATATCTACAAAGAGTGGCTCGTCTCGCCCATGCACCGCATGACGCGGCTGATCGACAAGACGACCATCCACGCGCCCTTCGACGGCCAGGTGTTCCACTTCATGAGCGACACCGCGCGCATGGAGACCCACCACGGCTCGCGCTACATCGTGCTCGACTCGAAGCACTCCGGGCATCGCATCTATCGCATCACGAAAGTCATCGGCGGCCGCTACCGCGAGGACTTCGTGGGTATCGAGGTGGCCGGCACGGGGCCGTACAGCGGCGAGGTAGCGAGCGACGAGCGCGTGATGCCCGTGTCGTGGCTCGTCTTCGACAACGCCTGGCGCTACAAGGGCTACAGCGTGATGACGCCGGAGCGCGACGGCCTTCGCCCGGGCAGCGCATGGCGGACGACCTGCATCTTCTGCCACAACACGGAGCCGTATCTCGACTCCACGCTCGACGAGTTGTACGGCCCGCACTCACCCGGCTACCAGGGCTCGGCCAGCATCGCCCTGCCGGCGGACAAGCGCTTCCGCTTCGAGATCGCCGACGAGCAGGGGCTGCGCGACGCCCTGTCCGACGAACGGCGCTTCCTCGGCGCACCGCACTATCGCGGCAGCGGCAAACCGCGCGCCTGGCTCGCAGGCACGATGGCCGAGATCCGCCGGCGCTTCGGCACGAAGCAGCTGCTCGAGGTCGGCATCGGCTGCGAGGACTGCCACGGCGGATCGAAGCAGCACGCCGACAACCCGCTGCACGTTTTGCCGACGTTCGCCGTGCGGAGCAGCTTCATGCGCGTGGTCACGCCGGACGGGCGCACGCCGAACGACGCCCAGAACATCAACCGCGCC
Source organism: uncultured delta proteobacterium (assembly GCA_963826085.1). Taxonomy (GTDB): domain Bacteria; phylum Myxococcota_A; class Polyangia; order Polyangiales; family Polyangiaceae; genus CAWDXG01. Next base: position 1,850,839 of record CAWGVN010000004.1, read on the forward strand.
TGCGAGCGCTGTCACACGGTGCTCTTCTCGCGCTACCCGTACACGTGGGAAGGCGGTCGTCGCTACGGGCATCCCGGCGGCAGCGGCATCACCTCGGGAGAGGCGCGCGATTTCCTGCTGGGCGGCTGCTCCACCCAGATGAGCTGCGCCAGCTGCCACGATCCGCACATCCGCGATCCCAAGCCGAAGCTCGAGGCATTGGCCGGGCCCGCCGGCACGCAGCTCTGCACGAGCTGTCACAAGAAGCTGCAGAGCCCCGCTGCAATCGCCGCGCACACGCACCACCCGCTCGGCAGCGCAGGCAGCCAGTGCATCAACTGCCACATGCCGAAGAAGAACATGGCGCTCGACTACGAGCTCACGCGTTACCACCGTATCGGGTCGCCGACCGACCGTGATCGCGTCGAGCGTGACCGGCCGCTCGAGTGCGCCCTCTGCCACACCGACAAGAGCGTGGAGAGCCTCGTCTCCACCATGGAGCGCTGGTGGCACAAGCGCTATGACCGCGCGGCGCTGCATCGCCTGTACGGACCCGATCTCGGCGAGAACGCCATCGTAGCGACACTGCAGTACGGCAAGCCGCACGAGCAGGCCGCGGCAATGGTCGTCGCAGGACGCGATCATCGACAGAGCGCACTGCCGCTGATGGTCGCCCAGCTCGACGACCCGTACCCGCTGGTGCGCTATTTCGCGCGTGCCTCGATACAGAAGCTCACCGGCGAGCCGCTGCCGCTCGACATGAGCGCCCCCGGCACCACCCTGCTGGCCCAGGGCCGCGCCTGGCTCCACACGTACCAGAGCGCGTCCGCACAGCGCTGAGCGAGTTCCCCGTTTCAGTTCCCCGTTGCCTGTTCCACATCGCCTGTCTGCGACGGGGCAGGGCGCGACGGGGCAGCGCGAAGCCTGCGTATCCGCGACGTAGAGCGGCTGCCAGGACCTGCCAGTCTTCAATCGCGTTCGGTGTAGCTGGATTCGTGGGCGCTGAAGCCGAGGTTCACGAGGTAGATCGTGGCGCCCATGGTCTGGCGTGCCGCAAAGCCGATACTGGGGCCGTCGCGATCCTGCGAGTAGTCCCCTCCGTGGCGCTTCCCTAGCTCGAAGGTGATCGCGGCGGAGGCTTCGTCGCCGAACGGCGCCGCGGGCGCCCCGTCGCGGCGCGCCTTCGCGGCGAACACCCAGCCGTCGCGCACCTCGATGTTGGCACCCAGTCCCTTGAACAGGTCGAGCGAGAGGTAGGTATCGATGGGGATGCTCACGCCGAAGGGGATGGTGCTCGTGATGCCGTCGATGCCGGGGCCGCTGCCCACGCCGAGCGCCACGCGCTTGCCGAACGGCACGGCCAGGCCGAGCACGGTCTGGAGGCCGTAGAGAAAGCCCTTGCTGCCTCCCAGCGAGAGGTCGAATCCACCGAACAACGCGACCGGATCCGGATCGCCCACCACGCGAACCGTCACGCCCAGCGCACCGAGCGCCCTGGCGCCTCCCAGCCGGTCGCCGTCCGCCGTGTAGCCGCCCTGGAGGAAGATCGAGCCGTCGTCGCTTTCGCGCAGGCGAAACCCCTTCTTGTCGCGCGTCGAGGTGTCGAGCAGGCTCGGCAAGCCGAGCTTTGCGAGCCACGGGAACGGCAGCCGGGGCTGGGGGACGGGCGCTATCGTGGGCGCCGCCAGGCGGATCTGCACCCGCGTGCGCTTTGCGCGGGCTTCGAGATCCTCGATGTCGCTCCGGGCGTCGTCCTGGGCGTTCTCGGCGTCCTCCATGGCGCGCTCGACCTGCACGTGGTCGGGCACGCCGCGAGCTACGCCCTGCACACCGGAAATGCGTTTCCTGCTCTCTTGCGCCGCGCGCAGCCGCGCCTCCGCGGCCGCAATCTGGTCGGTCAGATCGGTCGTGGTGACGCGCACGTCCGTTTCATCGCCCAGCGCTGCGAGGCGGCGCAAGAGCTCTCGATAGCGCGCAGTGGGGACGTCCACCGTCACGAACGACCCGCCGCCCTGCACCAGATGTCCCCCGAGGTCATCCGCAGCGTTCTTGATGCGGTCGAGCGCGGCAGCCGCGTCCGTGACAGACAACACGACGTTGGCCTGACGCTCCAGCGCGGGGGCGCGCGCAGGCGCGGCTGCCTGCGCGCGCGCGGAGGACGCCAAGCCGGACACCGAGAAAAGCGCGGCGCAGAACAGAACAGACCGACCTAGCTGCGCCATCACCCAGCCCGACGGTACGCGCGGGGTCACGCGCGGTCAACGACGCTCACCCCGGCACTTCGACCAGACGCGGAGGCCGGTCGTAGCGGACGTAGTGATCGGCCAACGCATCGAGCAGCCCGGCACCCGGAGTCTGGGCACAGTACAGCTGTACCTGCGAGAGCCCGTCGAAACCCATCTCGTGGTAGCGCGCGAGCACCTCTGCGTCGGTGGGTCCCGCGGGCAGACCGAGGTGGAGGATCAACCGGCCGCGCTCCACGGAGAAGAGAGGAGCCTTCCACAAGAAGCGCGCGCGCTCTCGCGCCGGCAGGCGCAGCCAGAAGAAGGCATCGACGAAGTCAGCCGTCAGTGTCGCTCCCCGGCGGCGCTTGAACTCCAGCAGACCGCCGTCGGGGCACGCCGGGGTCATTCCCATGTTGTAGAAGTCGAAATCATTTTCCAACGCCCACTGGAGCGCGAGGTGCACGTTGAGCTGGTTGTCGATGCGGAAGCGCCGTGAGTCGCTGTAGATCGTCTCTGGGTAGCCCACACGCACGCCGTTCCAGTAGCGCTTGCCCTTGTACACGGCGGTGCAGCCGAGATGACAGCCGATCTCCTCGCCGTCCAGATACGCCAGGTCGAGCCGACCCGTGTCCTTCGCGATGCGGCGCACGTCCTCGAGCGATAGATTGACGGTGTGCGCGCCGTGGTGCGCGGTTCCGAACGGCTCCAGCATCTCGTGCTGGATGCGCTCGATCTCCTGGTCGTCCACGACCCGCCGCGTGTGGAACCGGCGCCCGTACTTCTTCACGATGCGCGCAAGGTCCCCGCGGTAGCCGGCCAGGATCTCCTCGACTGGACGCCTCAATCGCACGACCGCGTCGACGTGGAAGGGAACGTGGAGCGCGCCTGGCAGCGGCACCTCGCTCGCAAGTACCTTGTATGCGCCGCGTCCGTGCCCGCGCGCAGGATGCGGCTCCTCACGCAGCCCGAGGACGTCGCAGACTTCCCAGCACCGCTCGCGGCGCCCGAAGTACTCGACCGCGAAACGCGCAGCGCCGTCGGGTACGAGGCGTACATGCTCCCAGTTCCAGAGCTGCGCGCGGTCCAGCTGCAAGCCGACCTCCTGGGCGACGCGACGGAGCTCGAAGCGCATGAACGGCGGCAGAAGGTCTCGACCCAGATTACGGAGATCCTGCATTTCGAAGAGCGTTGAGGCAGCTAGAGATGCTCCCTCCAGCCGAAGAAGCCGGAAATCCGGCCCGGAACTTCGCTTCTGGGAGCGGGTGAGTCGCGATCGGTCGCGGGCAGATCGCGTGCAACCATGTCGCGGTCGCTCTCGCGGCGCTGCAGCAGCCGGACCTTTCCCCCATCAACCGCGACGATGGCAGGCTGGGGGTACGAGAACGACGTGGCGAAGGGTACGAAATACGCGCCGCTGTCGAGGATGGCGAGCCCATCCCCTTCAGCCAGTCCGGGCAGCGCAATCGAATGACACAGCACGTCGGCCGGCGTACAGATGGGACCGACGAGCTTGTAGCGCTTGCGGGGCTTGTGCGGAGCGAGCGCGACGATCTGGTGGTACTCGCTCCTGACAGGCTCGGCGACGTTGACGCCGGCGTCGAGCACGGCGGTCGTGATCCCGTCTTCCTCGTCGCGCAACGACAGCACGCGCGTGAGCAGCAGCTGCGCATCGCCGGTCACGGCGCGCCCGGGTTCCAGCCAGATCCGCGGCACGCCGCATCCCGCAGCCTGCGCATGCGCGTGCAGAAGCTCGCCAAGAAGGCGGATGTACGCGGCCGGCCCGAGCACGTTGCCGGGCATCCGCGGCACCAGGTCGGCACCGAAGGTGCGGTTGAGGCGCTTCTCCAGGGCGCCGTAGTGACGGACGGTCGCGGTCGGCAGGCTGCCGCCAAGATCCACAACGGGGACCGCAACGCCAAGCTCCGCGTGCAGCCGGCCCCGGAACTCCAGCACGTCCCACGCGAACTGCCGGGCCCGGTCCTCGCCCGCGAGCTCGAAGCCAGAGTGCGCATGGAGGGCCTCGAAGCGCAGATCCGGACGGGACGCGAGCTCGGCGGCAGCGCGCATCGCCGCGCCGGTCTCGATGCGCTCGCCGAACTGACCGGCCCACGCCGACGCTGGAACGACGCGCAGACCCGCGCGCGCACGGACGCCCACGGCCCGCGCAGCCGCGGCCAGACGGGCGATCTCCGGCCGCGCGTTGACGTTGACGAGCACGCCCCGCGCCACCGCCTCGCGCAGCGACGCGTCGCTCTTGGCAGGGCCGTTGTAGACGATGCGCTCCGGCGGCACTCCCAGCTCGAAGGCGAGCCAGAGCTCGTGCGGCGAGATCACTTCCGCGCCCATGCCCGCGGCGTGCAGGCGCTGGAGCACGCCGGTCACAGGATGGGTCTTGTAGGAAAACAGCGCATCGATCTCCGGAGCTCCGGCGAGGAAAGCCTGGGCGTTGTCCTCCAGCCGCTGCATGTCGACGACGTGCAGCGGCGAGCCGAAGCGGTCGAGCAGCGACTCGAGCTCGACACCATCGCGATGCAGTCGCCCCTGCGCGTTGCGATCCAGACCCCACAGTGAAAGCGGCAGATCGCGGCGGGATGGCCACACGCGCCCCAGAAGTGGCCGGATCACCCGCTTTGTCGCCGCCTTCGCCCTCGCGGAAAGCATGCTCCCCCTATCAAGTCAGCGATGGGCCCAGGCGCCCGCACTGTCAACCTCCGGCGCCGACCACACCGAGCCGGCGGTGCCAACGATTTGATCGCGATCACGCGGGAGTGGACCGGACGCTTGCGGTGCGGCTCCACGCCGCGGCGCGCCAGGCCATTGCTGCGCGGGGCCAAGCCGTGATAGCCCGGGATTCGTGCTTGACCAGATCCAGGGGCAGCAGGGGGGCTTCGGCCCCGGAGGTCCTCCACCTGGCGGCTATCCGCCAGGACCACCTGGCGGCTACGGTCCGCCGGGGGGCGCGCCGCCAGGCGCACCGCCTCCAGGGGGAATGCCGCCAGGCGGGGCGCCGCCGGGCGCACCTCCAGGCGGACCCGCGGGCTACGGTCCGCCCGGCGCGCCGGCGGGCGGCCTTCCGGGCCAGCAGCCGCAGCAGTTCGGGCAGCCTGGTCAGGCCGGCTACACCGCGACTCCCGGCAAGCAGGGCAAGGGTTTCAAGTACGCGATCATCGGTTGCGGCTGCCTGCTGGTGCTCGGCATCGCGATCGCCGTGTTCCTGTTCGCGTTCGGCGGTCTGGCCTACTTCGGCCTCTCGAGCCACAGCTCCAAGTCGAGCTCCAACCCCAGCTCCAGCTCGGGAGGCGGCGGCGGCGTGTGCGCCGACGCGATCAAGTGCTGCAAGATGGTCTCGGCCGGCGTCCCGGCAGCGGCGGCCGCATGCGACAACCTCAAGGGCGTGCCGACAACGGCCTGCTCGCAAGCGCTCGACGGTTACCAGAAGGCGCTCAAGGCCCAGGGCAAGACCTGCCCCTAGCACACGTTCACGCCTCGCGGGCTGGCGGGGCTGCCTGCAACCGTGAACGCACACCCCTGGCCATCACCGCGCAATCAGCCCGGCGAGCGCGCCGAGCGGCGTGGTGAAGTACAGAACGATCGCCGCGGCGAGCACGAGCGCGCTGTTGGCAGCCGGGCGAAGCTTGAGCAGCTCGATCCACTCGGACGTCAGCGACTGCTCCGCAATCGCTTCTTCCAATGCCGGCGTTGCGGCATCCAGCGCCGTGAAGAGCGCGGACTCCATGCGCGCTGCCGCTTCGGGCGACGGATCGAGCACGCGCATCAGCTCCGCCAGCTGTCGCTCCTCGGGGTGTTCCAGCTCGCTCATGACGCGCTCCTCGTGGATGATGCCGACGTGCCCATGGTCCGCTCCAGTCGCGACAGCAGATGGCGGCGCTGGCGCTCGCAGATCTTGCGGACGTTCGCCTCGCTCAGGCCGCAGATCGCCGCGACCTCGGCCGCGCTCAAGCCGCCGCCGTAGCGCAGCGTCAGGCTCCAGCGATCACGATCGGGCAGCTCGGCGAGCAGTCGCAGCAGCTCTTCCCTGAGCCGGGCCTGGTCGAGACCGGCGCCCAACGGATCGCTGTCGATCTCCTCGTCCTGGCGCGCCTCCAGCGCGGCCGGCTCCACGGCATCAATCCGCCCGAGCTTCGCCGCGCGCTTCCTCACGGTGTTCACCGCAATGGTGAGCAGCCACGAGACGAAGCGCGTTCCGGGGCGGCGCGCGTAGCGGTCGAGAGCGCCCAGCGCCTTGAGGAAGGTGTCCTGCACGATGTCCTCTGCGTCGGCGTCGCTTCGAACCATGGAGCGGACCACCCGATACACGCGCGCGACGTGCAAGCTGTACAGCTCGCGCGCCGCGCTGCGGTCGCCCTCGCGGGCCGCGGAGACCAGACGCTGCACGGCCTCCTCGTCGGCGGGGTCGGTGCGGGCGGCCGAGAGCGCGCCCGCGAGAACTGCGAACAGGGCGAACACGACTCGCCTCAGCTGGCTCCGCGACCGTCGAGGAAGCCGAGCGTCCAGAGCGACGAGCGGTAGGCGCCCACCGAGCCAGCGATGATCGCCGCGACAGGAGCGACCAGCACGCCTCCGACAACGAGCGCCGGCACGAGGCCCGCCGCGAAGTAGATGCCCAGACCGAGCGCTGCGAAGGGCAGCGCGACCAGGAGGCCGACCATCTCGACGGCCGCCGAGCCCAACCCGCTCGCTACGAGCAACTTCAGCGAGCGGGCGATGCGGCCGTGCAGATAGCGCTGGGCCGCGCGGACCGACTCCCGCGCCGTCAGGTCGTCGAGCACCGCGATGCGCATCGCGTACATGTAGATGAAGTAAAGCGTCAGCAGCCAGGGAACGGCCGGCAGCGCGAGCAGCGCCGTCGCCACCGCACCGACCACGACCGGATAGGCGCCGAGCAGCCCTACGCCAAGGGGCGCGGCCACGACCGCCACGGACAGCAGCATCGCGAGGCCCAGCCCCGCCTTGATCGCCGCCAGCGTCCAGAAGTGCCGCTTGCTCTGGCGAAGCTCCTCGCCGATGCGCCCGCGCTCGCCGCGCTGCGCCCGCTCCACGCCCTCGATCAACGCGCCCTCGCTGAGGACGTTCATCACCAGAGCCGCGAGCCCCAGCGCCACGCCCGCAGCGATGAGCGGCCACACCCACGCCGGCAGCGGGCCGCCGTGGTGGCCGTGCCCGCCCACGTTGCCTCCCACGCCGCCCCCACTGGCAACGAAGAACCCGAAGAACAACAGGTACTTGTGGGACCTGATTGTCGAAAAAGCCTGCTTGGCGATACGGATGATGTCCATGGTGCGCTCCCTTGGTCGAAGTGCGGATTCGACCTGGAAACCCGGACGGCGAAGATCCGTGACAGATTTTTTCCCGGCGTCAGTAATGCGGCGGGGGCTGGTCGGCGGGCTGCCGCTCCTCGAGCAGCTGCGCGAGGCGTTCCTCGAGCGCCTTGACCCGGGTGGTCAGGGCGTCCACGAGCTTCTGCTGCTCGAACACCGTGTCGCTGAGCTTGTCCAGCATGTCCTGCTGGTGGGTGTAGCGGACCTCCAGGTCGACCAGACGCTCTTTCATCGGCGATGACCTCCGGGCTCAGGGGATCGCGTTGCCGATCCGGTGCAGCACGTGCAGCGCCGCCAGGATCAAGCCGATCACGATGATCGTCATCAGCAGGAAGTAGCGAGGCCCCCGACCCCGCGACCCGCCGCTGCCTTCCGCGTCCGCCACCTCAGCCGCCCTTGGCTCGTTCGAGGATGGCGTCCTGGATCTTCTGCTGCTCGTCTATCAGGTGCTGGGGCGCCTTGTCGCCGCACGGCTCGAACTTCGTCGCGTGCGTACCCGAGTTGATCTCGCAGGTCAGTTTGATGCCGAGCCGTCCGTCCGCCGTGCTCACGTCCCATACGTAGTGGTACTTCGTCTGGGACATCTCGGACACGTTGTGCGTCCGCTGCACCGTCGTGATCTGGAACGCGGCCGGATCCTGCTTTTCGAGGTTGTAGCCAAGATCCTGGAGCGAGGCGACGGCCGCATCGAAGAGCGTCTTCGCAGAGCTCGATGTCTTCTGGTCCACCGGCGTGTAGGTGGCCATGTGAGCGCTGTCGCAACCTACCAGGAGCGGCAACGCCGATAGCAGCACAAGCAGCAGGCGACGCCGGGTCACGGCGCTTCTCCACGGATTCCAGGCCCAAATCGTCGTACGCACGCGAGCAGGTTACGCCCATCCGCAGGTCTGATCTACAGTTCGCCCCGCTCTCGCCACTGGCCCCTCATGTGGATATTGCTCCGCCCAGCCGCCCAGAGCGCGGTCGCCGCTCTCGCCCCCGCCGCCGGACAGACCGACGTAGCAGACTGCTCCAGCCCGTTCGCCAGCAAGGCGTGCCTCGCCATCTGGCTGCTCGTGAGCACGCCGTTCGTCGCCGCCGGCGGCACGTACTCGCTGCTCTCGCTGATGCGCCGCAAGGTGCTCGCGCCGACGAAGGCCTCGCTGTACGCGGGCATCGCGGGGGGCTTCCCCTACGCGTTCGTCACGAGCTCGGCGCTCGAGCTCATTCTCGACGAGTTCGGGATGCACTCGAGCTCCCTGGCCGTCGAGCTGTTCCTGTTTCTGGTGTGGACGTTGGTTCTCCAGGCCATGTACGTCCGGCTGGTCACGCGCATCTGGCTGCGCTGAAACCGCGAAATCCGCTCCCGCGCTGGAGTGGGCCGGATTGGCCCGATCCGTGCATACCGCGGGCACGGACGATCCGCTCGACGACGCGAGGGAGCAAGCGCCCGGGCGGCCAACTCGAACCAGGTCGAGAAGGAGGAAGGTGTGATGAAGAAGTACTTGCTTGGGTGCATGGCACTCGGGGCTTCTTTCGCGTTCGTTGCGTGCGGCGGCAGCAGCACGAGCGACATCGGTAACGGCGGCAGCGGCGGTTCTTCAGGAAGCGGTGGAGCATCGGGGATCGCCCTGGCCGACGTGCCCGCAAAGCTCGCCTCCACCTACTGCGACCTGTACGCGAAGTGCTTCGGGCCCGTGTGGTCGCTCTTCCTACCGGGCGAGGACTGCGTGACCCGGACGCAGAAGTCGATCGAGGACGGCAGCTTCAGCGAACTACAGGGCGAGATCGACGCGGGCAAGGTGGTCTACCACGCGGACAAGGCCCAGGGCTGTCTGGACGCGCTGGCCGCACGGAGCTGCGATCAGCTCCTGCAGCGCGACACGCCCGCCTGCGATGCGACCGTCGAGGGCACGGTCGACACCGGCGGCGATTGCACCATCGACGCCGACTGCAAGGGCCAGGCCTACTGCAAGGCGGGCGCGACCTGTCCGGGCAAGTGCGCGCCGCTGGCGAGCGCCGGCACGGACTGCCAGAGCGACGAGCAGTGCCAGGACGGGCTCTCCTGCGACAACAACACCAAGAAGTGCGTCAAGCCGGCCGCCAAGGGACAGGCGTGCCAGGGCGGCAGCGAGCCGGACTGCGCGCCGCCGCTCATCTGCCTTGGAAACAACAACAGCAAGGGGCAGACCGGCACCTGCATGGATCCGAACGCCGTGTTCGTCTCGAAGGCGGGCCAGAGCTGCGACATCGTGAACCTCAAGTGGTGCGAGAACGGCGACCCGTGCGTGGTGCAGAGCGTCGGGGCCGGAGGCACGCTGGTCGCAAGCTGCGGCCAGAAGGTCGCGGCGGGAGCGGCCTGCAAGGCGGCGGTACCGGACCAGTGCCCCAGCGGCCAGTACTGCAACCTCCAGCCGCAGTCGGTCGACGGCACCTGTACGCCGCTGCCCACAGCGGGCCAGCCCTGCGCCGGTAGCGGCAGCGACCAGTGCGGCCCCTATCTGCGCTGCGACCCAGCGAGCTCGACCTGCAAGCCGCTGCAGAGGCTCGGCGAGGCCTGCACCGACGACATGTTCTGCTACAGCGGTCACTGCGCAAGCGGCGGCTGCGCTCCGCCGGGGTGCAAGCAATAGAGCGCCTCCCGACTGGTTCAGGCATCCCGGGGACCCGACCAACCTGGCGACCAGCCAAGCCGACGCCGGTCAGGTCCTGCCTGCCGACCCGGACGAGGGCGACGGCGAGCGGCTCAGGCGGCGGCGTATTTGGCGCCGAGCGCTTCCTGGGCGAGCTCGTCGAAGCTCATCTTCTCTGCCTGCTTGCGCTCGGCCTCGGTGTAGAGGCGAGTGATCATCTCGGCGTCCACGCCCAGCACGCGCTCGATCAGCCGCCCGAACACCAGCCGCACCGCAGCGTGGTCGTTGTAGGCGTCCTGCAGCGCGGTCATCGTCTTGACGAAGGCGCTGCGCCGCACCGTGGGCTTGGCACCCAGCAGCTGGATGCGCTTGAACGCCTCCTTCATGCGCCGCCCTGACGGATCCACCACCTGCATCGGGCGGAAGAACACGCCGCGGAAGAACGGAGCCGCGAAGTACAGCACGTTGGCGAACGCCCACACCGCCTTGGCGCGCTCTGCCAGCGGCTGCTTCGGCATGTTCCTGAGCTCCTCGGCGTATTCCTTCGAGCAGTAGTGGTCGACCATGTGGAAGTCGATGGCGATGTGCCGCGACTCGTCGCGGTTGATGAGCGCCATGGCCTTCTCGCTCATCTCGTCGTGGACGTGATCGTTGATGGACCTGAGGAGCGCCACGTCCAGGATGAGCTCGCCAGCGGTGATGTAGGCGTTGGCAATCTCCGCCGACAGGAACTGGATGGCATGGATGAAATGCGGCATGAAGCGCCGGAGCGCCGGGTTCATCTCGTACGGCTTGTAGCGGTGCACGTCGTAGTAGTCGGCGAGCATCTGCGCGGCGTGCGAGTGGCGCACCTCGTCCTTGACGAAGGTGCGGAAGATCTCCTTCAAGCGCGGGTCGTCTACCTTCTTCTGCTGCTCGGCGAACAGCGCCCCGGCGAGCCGCTCGATGCCGGCCATATCGGTGAAGTACTGGACGATGGCGATCTCGTCGTTCTTGTCCATGTCGCGAGGGCGGCCGTTCCAGTCCAGGTCTCCGACCTTCCATTGCTCGCGGCGGCACTTGTCGAGCATCGAATCGAGATTCATCGGGCCTCCTTCGGGCGCCGTGATCATACCACCGGGTCCCGGCAGTGGCCGACGGGTAGGAGACTGTGCTCCCAGCTCCGACATCGCCCGTGCTAGGAAGGGTCATGCGCTGGCCTTCCGCTCTGCTGCTCTCGTACCTTGCGCTCGCCGCCGCGGGCTGCGCTGCGGGCACGCCGGGCGCCTGCCGCCCCGGCATCAACGAGTGTCTGTCGCGCTGCCCCGAGGGCGGACAGAGCGACGTCCACCGGCACCCGCCGACGAACGCGCAGAACAGCGAAACGCCGTGCGAGTCCGGTTGCCGCGCGCAGTACTGCCGCTAGATGACGGAGCCCCGTACCTCGCATCGCACGCGGCGCGGCCCGGTGCTCGCCGCGATGATGCTCGCGATGTTCATGTCGGCGGTGGAGGCCACCATCGTGGCCACCGCGATGCCGACCATCGTAGCGGAGCTCGGCGGCTTCTCGCTGTTCAGCTGGGTGTTCGCGATCTTCCTGCTCACGCAGGCCGTGACCATCCCCGTATACGGAAAGCTCGCCGACATGCGCGGGCGCAAACCCGTGTTCTACGTCGGGACGACGATCTTCCTCGTCGGCTCGCTGCTCTGCGGCTTCGCCCACACCATGATCCAGCTCGTGGTGCTGCGCGCCGTCCAGGGCGTAGGCGCGGGAGCTGTCCAGCCCATCGCCACGACGATCGTCGGCGACATCTACACGCCGGCCGAGCGCGCGCGGATCCAGGGCTGGCTCTCCAGCGTGTGGGGGATCTCGTCGGTGATCGGCCCGGCGCTGGGCGCGTTCTTCGCGGAGAAGCTCAGCTGGTCGCTGGTGTTCTGGATCAACCTGCCGATTGGCATCGCGTCGATGCTGATGCTGGCCGCCTACCTGCACGAGGACGTCGAGCACCACAAGCACCAGGTCGACTACCTGGGCTCGGTGCTGTTGATGGTCTCGACCACGCTCTGGATGCTGGCGCTGATCCAGTACGACGAGCTCTCGAGGCACGGCGGCTACGCGCTCCCGGCACTGGTCGTGCTGGGCGCAGTGGGCCTGGTGGCGTTCTTCTTCCACGAGCGGCGCGCCGCCGAACCGCTGATACCGCTCTCGCTCTGGAAAGAGCGCGTGATCGCGGTCGGCAACTCGGGCGCGCTCATCACAGGAGCGCTGATGATGGGCATTACGTCCTTTCTGCCGACCTACGTGCAGGGCGTGATGGCGCGCTCGGCGATGGTCGCCGGCTTCACGCTGGCAACGATGTCCATCGGCTGGCCGCTGGCGAGCGTCGTGGCCGGCCGTCTGATGCTGCGCACGTCGTACCGCTTCACGGCCATCACCGGCGGCATCGCGCTGGTCGCCGGAGCGGGACTCTTGACGTTGCTTTCGCCGCAGCATGGCGCGCTGTTCGCCGCCACGGCTTCGTTCGTGACCGGCGCGGGGATGGGCCTGACCAGCACGGTGTTCATCGTCTCGATCCAGACGGCCGTGCCGTGGAAGCAGCGCGGCGCCGCCACGTCGTCGAACATGTTCAGCCGCATCGTCGGCCAGGCCGTGGGCACCGCCCTGTTCGGCGCCGTGCTCAACGTCGGGATCAGCGCGCGGGCAGGCAACGCCGCGCTGTCCTCCGGCTCGCTCGACCTGCTCATGGATCCGATCAAGCGCAGGACGCTCGCACCCGATCGCCTCCACGAGCTGTCGAACGCGATGGCCGGCGCGCTGCACAACGTCTACGTGATCGGCGGCGTGCTGGCCGTGCTCACGTTCTTCGTCGTGCTCGCGCTGCCGCTCCAGCTCAGGCCGGAAGGGGACTGAAGAGCCCGGTCGTATAGGCCGGGCCCCGACGGCACTGCTACGGGTCTTCGGCGAGCGTCGCTGCGGTCTAGAACAACCCGCCCCCGATGGTGTCGACCAGCTTTCCCGTCGCGGCGTCGTACAGCTCGAGCGTCTGCATGCGCACCACGAATACGCGGCTCTCCGAGAGCAGGAGGCCGCCGATCGAATCGACGGCGAAGATCTCGTCAAGCTTCACGTCCCACTGCCGGGTGCCGGTTCGGGTGTCTATCGCGGTCATGTGCCATGCCTTCTGGCCGACGCCGTAGATGCCGACGAAGCGGTTGCCGTGGAACGCGACCTGGGCGACCTGGCCCATGTTGGTGCGGACGGTCGCGACATCGACGACCGGCATCGGAAGCTCCCATTTCGGTGCTCTAGCGCCGGGCTCGAGCTCCAGGACCATCGGAATCGGCGTGCCCGGTGACTTCACGCCGGAGATCACGGTCATCCGGCCACTCAGGAACGCGCGCTCTGGCTTGAAGCCCGGGATGCTGGGCAGGTCATGGAGCTCGCGATACCGGTTGTCGTTGTCTCGTCGGTACGGCGATTGCAAATACTCGCTCTTCGGAACCGAGCGCGCGCTGCCGGTCGAGAGGTCGAGGACCGTCGTACGCTCGTCCTTTTGTTGCACGACGGCCTGGTCGTTGCCGAGCGGCCAGACACTCCCGAGGCCGCGGATGTTGTCCGTCAGCGCCACGGTGCGCTGCTCCTTGCCCGTGGCCAGATCGTAGATGTGCGCCTTCGCGTGGAAGTCGGTCACCACGACGTGGGAGTCGCTGACGGCGAAATCCGTAAGCTGGTAGCCTTGCGAATAGGTGCCGAACGGGCCGACCTTCCAGCGCTTCTTTCCGGTCACTGCGTCGAACGCCCCGACGTACAGCTTGTCGTTGCCGTCGATGTTGCGCAGGCGTCCCACCACGACCTGGCCCCCCGCGGCTTTCGCCAGCACGGGCTGGGGTCCGGCGGAGTCCCAGGAGGAGATGAACAAACCGCGGAACCCGAAACGAAGCGCCAGGAACGCAGGCACGACCATAGACACGATCACCATGGCGACCGAACGGTACCGGGCGATAACCTTGGCGCGCGGCGCCTTCACCCGGCGGGCCTTCGGAGCCGGCCTGGGCGAAGGCGAACGTGGTGCCGGCGCGGGCCGAGGTGCTACCGGGTGGGCGGCGAAGGGAGTCGCCGAACGATGCCCGCAGTAGCGGCACGTGTACACGGCGCCAGCCGTGGCTGGACCCAACGTGGCCCCGCAGTTGGGGCACTTGACCTCCAGACCGTCCAGTTCACTGCTCATGGCGCGACCCACACCCGTGCGGGCGGCCTGCCCGCCCGCACGAGAACGGCGTCACGATACCCAGACTTCGCGACAGAGTCATCCCAACCGGCGCGAGCGTGGCGACTGCGCTACGGGGAGCGGCTGCCAGGACCTGCCAGGCTAGAACGCCGGGTTGTGCGTCGGGCGCGCGCCGGGCCTGATGTCGAGCCGGCTGGCGAGCTCCGGCGCGCTGATCTTGTACAAGTTGGCGATGTAGTCGTCGACGGATACCTGGCGCGACGGCACGACCCACATCGTGCTTACGCCCGTACAGCTCGTCGAGAAGCTCGCGGCCCTGGTGCCGGCGCCCCGGGTCAACCTACTTGGCATCACCACGAGGATGGAAAGACGATGCAGCCAATGCTAATCAATCGAGAAGATCACAAGTGTGTTCCCGTCCTGAGCAGTTTCACGCGGCATCGCAAACCCGCACCTTCACGTGACGCTGCCGCAACAGCACGTCCATCGCGTCGTCCCACCGGTCGCTCAGCGCCAGCGCTCGGAGATGGATGATGTGCTCGCCGGTGTCGTTCTTCCAACGTGCGCCGGCACGCTTCATGCGTTGTGCGACGAGCGACTTGCACGTCGCCTCGACGTTGCCGCTTCCGATGGGCAGACCCTGCTTGCGCGCGGCGGCGTAGTTCATGCGATGCCCGTTGTTTTCGATGTACGTGATCGCCTCGTGCACGGGCCGCTGGTCGCCGACGCGGACGTTCTCCTTTCCGCTCGCGGACAACTCGCGCAGGATCTGCCTCGCCGCGCCGCTCGTGTTGAGCAAGCGAAGCCGCCAGCGTTGCACGATGGCAGCCGACTGATCGCCGTGGATCACCTTCGCTGCTGCGGAGAGCTTCTCCAGGGCGTGCCAGATGTCGATCAGGTGCATCACCTTGCCGAAGTCGGGACCACGGAATTCGGCATCCAGCAAGTTCCACATCTCCGCTGCACCGTCGCACAGCAGGGAGACGGAGAGCTTCGGCTTGTGGGCAAGCAAGGCGAGCACGTCGCTCGCGAGCCCCATGCACAACGTCGGCGCGTCGCCTCCAGGCATCGTCCCGTACCGGATCGTCCGCAGCGCCTCGCCTTCGGCATCGTGGAGTGTGACGGTGCCGCAGTACGCCATGCGGTAGACGCGCGAGATGGGGTTTCGCGGCGCGTCTTTGGCCGGTCTACCCGCACTTCGCGGCCGGGGTTCCTCCATGGGCAACGAAACCCGGTCCAGCGACACGCTGACGCTGCGCGCCTTGCGCGGGATATCCACGCTCTCGATCAGCGTCTCCTCGATCTCTTGATGGCGTGGAAGGTAGAGCCGACCCACCTCGTGCCCCACGCGCTCGAAACTCGAGCGCGAGTACGGCAGCCGACCGAGCTGCCGCGCAGTCTGCTCCGCTTCGCGGGACGTGCCCTGCTGCAACAGGTACGCCATCGCGCGCGCCGCGCCGGGGAGCCAGCCGTCATCGAGGGCTCCACTACGAAGGCTCACGAGGTTGACGGTCTTGCCGTTCCGTTCCGCCGCGCTCCGATACAGCGAGCGCTCCACCACGACCTCGCCTGCCCCTGCCCGGTACGTTGCGGGATGGCGTCCCACGCGACGGAACAACTCCCCGTCGATCAGCACCTCCGCACCATCCACGTCCAGCGCCGCGAGACATGCCGCGTGGATGCCGCGCTCGACAGCTGCCACACGCTCGGCCGCCACTCCTTCAAAACGCTCGTAGTCGATCCGTCGCCCGCGCCGTGCGCGCTCGATCTGGTCGGACGCTGCGTCGACCAGCGCCTGCAGCGGCTCCTGCATCCCCTTGAGTTCCTCCGGTATCTCCAGCATCATCTTCGCCACGGGGCATCCTCCTTTCGTTGTCTTGCAACTCCGAGGGTACCGGCTCTGCCCCGTATTTTCCTGTGCGTGCTCACGCCTCCGGGAAACCAACGGGGTCAGATCACAACGTTCGTAATGGTGGATCTTCACATCGGGGCGGCGTTTCAGTAGGTCAACAGTAGTATTTTACTTGTCTCGAAAACATGGAGATTCGCATGCTTCGAATCGCGGATCATGAGTACACAATTGCCCACGCCTGCCTGGAGATATTCGACCGAGGGCAAAAGAATACGGTTTGTTGGGGGGTTAAGATCCTTGGGAAGAGCACAGGAGGCGAAGGCGCTATGGCTTCATGGGAGCCAGCGGTCATATCTGATGTCCTCTTCGAAACCGGGCGCGGGGAGGTGTCTCACTGGTTCGAGATTGCCGGAACGTGTATAGAGTGGGACGAGCCTAACGAGGATCCCCAAGCGCTGATTGAGGTGACGGAAACTACTGCCATCTATCAATGTAAATGGCAGTTTCACGCTGTTCCCGGCAACCGTCGCGTGCGACTAGTTCTCAATGGGATAACCGACATTGATGCGGTCTATACTAGAATTCCCATTCAACTTGA
Source organism: uncultured delta proteobacterium (assembly GCA_963826085.1). Classification (GTDB taxonomy): domain Bacteria; phylum Myxococcota_A; class Polyangia; order Polyangiales; family Polyangiaceae; genus CAWDXG01. Next base: position 1,867,652 of record CAWGVN010000004.1, read on the forward strand.
CGCTGAGCTAGGAATTGCTCCTTGGCCGATGCGGTTCAAGCCAGAGGAAGAGTGTCTTGCGCGCTGCCGTTTTCTCGGTTTCAAGGACAATGTCAGATACGCTCAAGACGATGGAGTCTCGACGTTGGTATTTGTAGACCAATAGAAGTGTCCATCCGCCCGAGCGCAGGCCCTGGTGGGAGCGAAATGCAAGCTCGATCCGGCCACGCTCGCCGAGGTCAAGCGGCTGATCCCGCTTGCGCTCGCGACCCCGTTGACCACGGACTGGGCCGGCGCTGCGCAGACTGCGGCGGGAGGCGTGTACAAATGACAGCAACCGCCGCGCCGCCGCTTGACGGGGCCCCGCGTGCCGCGTACTTCTCGCGCACCATGCGCATCTCCGCTGCGTGTGCGCTCCTCCTCGCTGCGTGCGTGCCGGCTCGTCCGCCCGCGGCGCCCGCGCCCAAGTCAGCGTCAGCGACGAGGCGCCCCGCCGAGGACAAGGCGAAGATCGATCTGGCCGCGCTCCGCGACCGCTTCGCCGGAGAGCACCTCGAAGGGCTGGTCGCCGTCCCGGCGCGGTCGGTGCTGTTCGCCTCGCGACAAGAGGCGGAGAAGGCCGCGCCTGCGCGTCGAAGCGCGAGCGGACGCAATTTTGCCGTCGCGTTCCTGAGGGTGATCGAGGATCAAGGCGCGCTGGTCCGGGTCGACATCGACCTCGGCAAGGAGCTGCGCTCCGCGAGAGATTTCGGCCAGAACGTGTTTTCCCAGCTCAGCGAAAGCTACGCCATCCAAGGCTGGGTGCGACGCGACGCGCTGGTGCCAGTGCTTCGCCATCACCGGGTGAAGACGTTTGCCGACGGAACGGGCTTCTTGCTGCGACAAGGGCTTCCGCTCGGAACGACTGCGTCGGGCGTGGTGGCGCTCGACCCGGAGCTGCAGCCGCTGACGCACGGGCTCGAACCCGGCGAGGCGGCGCTGTCAATTGTCGCCGAGCCGATGCCGTCGTTGCCGAAGGTCGACGGCGAAGTCATGACCTGCCAACCGGGTTCCCCGACGCGCGTGGTGTCGGAAGATCAGGTGGTGAAGGGGCAGCTCGACAAGCGAAAGGGCGAGCCGTCCACGTGGACGATTGGGCACGGCGGACCGGGTCTTCCGGGCTGCACGCTCGGTGACGAGTCCGCGCTGCGCGTCGCCGGAACGGCACGCTGGAAACCCGGTCAGCTCGGTTGGGACCGCTGCCTCGACCACGTGGGCGTCTGGAGCACCGCGCAGAATCTCCTGATCGAGGTGAGCCTTGGCTTCGCCCTGGTGCGCGCGTCCGGCAGCGCTACAGCGCTCGAAGTGGCGGGCGGATGCGGCGCGGGTCGCGTCGGCTATCGAGCGCCGCCCCGGGTGCTCGCCGTGCGCCCCGGCCCGAGCGTCGCCTATTGGCCGGACGGCAGCGTCGCCGGTCGTCACTACGGTGCCGCTACGTTGTTCCGCGGTGGGCATGCGCACGGTAGCCGCGTGTGCGCGAAGTTGCCGTTCCTGTCGCGGCCGATCTGCCACGAGCGAAGCGACCTCGTGGAAGTCGGCGACCCGTCGGCAAGATAGCCATGCTTCAACCCGCGGCACCGACAAGAGCAGCTACTGCTTTGCCCAGATCACGACCCAGTCGACGTCGATGCTGCCGACCGAGGTGTCGCTTGGGACGACGCCGTCGAGGTTGGTCTCGGTCTGCAGCACGTAGTGCATGGACTTCGACGGCACCATCGTGGTGGAGGTGCCGAGGGCCTGCCCGTCGAGCAGGAACGTGAGCTTTCCCGCGGACCACTCGGTCGTTGCGGTGTGCCAGCCGGTGTACTTCGTGGTCGAGCTGAAAGCGTCCTGCCCGCCGCCTGGATTGGCGTAGTGCGCAAACGCGCTCATCGTGGAGTCGAGGTTTCCCTCCGGGAAGTCGATCTCGCCGTCGTCCGGCCATTGGTCGCTGTCGGGCCAGAGCAGCCATGCGGTCTTGTAGTCGCTGGTGGTGGCAGTGGCGCGGAAGCGGACGCTGTAGCGCCCGTACACCTGGCCTTTGCCCTGCATCGGCTCGGGCGCCGAGACCCAGTGGACGCCGTTTTCGGTGTGTACGCGGATCGTGAGCACACCGCCCTGGACCGAGAGCGTCTTGTCGGGCGAGTACTCGCCGTTGCCGCTGGTGTCGTGCCAGCCTTCCGGGTAGGCGGTCCAGCGCTGGCCGTATCCGGCGCCCGGGAAGCTTCCGGCTTTCGCATCTTCCAGGAAGTCGTCGCTGAAGATCAGCTTCCAGCCGGGAAGATCGCTCGCAGGCATCGGCTCGCCGGATGGACTGGCGCTACCGGCGTCACCCGCGCCGGCCGCGCCGGTACTTCCTGCGGAGCCGCCCGACCCTGCCGTGCCGCCACCCGCTCCGGCGACGCCGCTGTCGCTTCCGGCACTGCCGCCGCTGCCACCGTTCCCGCCGCTGCCTCCCGAGCCCGCGATTCCGTTGGCGCCCGCGGAGCCGCCGCTGCCTGTTGCCTTCGAAGGGCCCGCGCTGCAACCCCCGAGTGCGCAGAATAGGGCGAAAGCGATGCCACGTGAGTACGGCTGCATGACCCGCCCAGGGTATCACGGCGCCCGCTGTACATGCGGGGTGCAGGGACGGTGCCAGTCGGTTCGAGGCAGAGAATCCTCCGGTTGCGCGTGTGATAGCCTGTGCTGGAGGGATAAGCCCGGACAGGACGATGTCTACGACGTCGCAGTGGACGGCAGCGCGGTCTACGCCGTGGGAATAGCCGGGACGGCCTGGCGGGTCGAGAAGCGCGACAAGACGAACGGTCAGATGGCCACGCCGTGAGCAGATTGCGTCGCGCGGGCCGAGCTGCTGGCGTGGGTGCTGACGACGAAGCGGAGACCGCGAAGCGCGACGCTACGGGCTGACGATCAGCTGCCCCTTCATCGGCCCGGAGATCCGGCCGCGAACCTCCAGCAGGCCGGGATCGGGCGAGACTCCCTGACCCGCGATCCATCCCTCGATGCGGTCCGCGATCCGACCGGCACGCGTCGGGCGCCAATCGCGGCAGAAGTACCGGAGGATCGGATCCTGCTCTGCCGGGTCGGCATGCGTCGTGGCGCTCATGACGTTCCGGCAAGCACGCGCAATGCCCGACGTGCCGACGACCATCACTCGAGCTCGATCCGCCGGTACGCCGCGTCGAAGTCCTCGCCGCGGCGGAGCGCGTCGAAGAGCGCGAGCACGCCGCGCCGGCCGACCTTGCCGTACCAGCGCGCGACCTCGTGGCGGGCGGTCAGGTATGCGTTTGGCACCGACAGGAAGCCGCGCAGCGTGCGCATCCGATCGAGGCCCGGCGCCGCGCGAAGGCGCTGGAACGCCGCCTCCGAGTAGCGCGGATCGCCGCTCGCCAGCGTCGCCAGACCCTCGTCGAACCAGCTCGGCACGCGCGCGAGGTAGCCGGCGCGCGCCACGAGCTCGGCGTGGGCCCACTCGTGGGCGATGGCGACGGCACCGTGTCCGCGCGGCGACAGCAGCAGCCGCCCGCCGAACATGTGTCCCTGCGCGTTGCCGGCGCCGCCGAAGCGGCGATAGCACGCGTGCGTCGCGCAGGCGATGATCGTCGGGTCGGCCCGGGCGTCGCCGTAGAACGCCACGACGGTGCGCCGCGCCTGCGCGCGCGCGTCGATAATCGCCCGCGCGTCGACGGGCGCCTCGACGTACACGCGATCGGCGGCGCGATGCATGCCGAACAGCGCGGGAACGAACACGCGCGCCGATCGAGCGGAGCGCGTCGACGCCAGCACGGCGAACAGCGCGGCCAGGCCGATCGCGAAGATCCACTTCCGGCGTCGCACGCGGCGAGCATAGCGCGCACGTGGAGATCCGCCACGGCGCCTTGGCTGCCAGGACCAGCCAACCCGGAAACGTCAAGCCGCGTCGGCTTCGAGCTCGCGCAAGAGGAAGCGGAGCTCGGGGCGGCCGCGCGCTCGTGGCAGTCGCGCTCGCGTTGCTCGACGTTCTGCAGCTTGCGCTGTTCATCGACGCTCGTTTGCATGAGCTTGGAGACTTCCTGCACGAGCGATTTGACCTCGCCGAGCAGCTTGGAGAGCTCGTCGGGGCGCTTGTCCGCGCAGGCCATCTGCAGCATCTGGTCGAACACCGCGGTGCGCCGCACCGATGGCCACGGGCGGAAGCGTCCTGGCGGGCTGGCGCGGGCTCTCGACCGCAACGGTGGGGTCGCCCGGCACCCGCACGCCGATCGCGTCGGAGGTTCGACGCGCACCGCCTGGAGCCAGCACGTAGGGGAGCGGAGGGCCTCGGCGAGAGAGCGTTCATACCAACTACGCGCAACTGAGCGACCGACCCGACGCTCGCCGCGCACGGCTCGGTACCGTAGACTATCCGCGAGAGGCAGGGAGAGCGACATGGAGCAATGCGGAAATGGCGTACGACGTCATGGGGCTCGAGTCCTGATGCGTCGTTGGTTCGGCATCGGCGCCGTGACGCTCGTCGCGGCGGGAGGCGCGTGCGGTGGCGGCTCTAGCTCGACCACCGACGCCGGTACCGACGCGACCACGAACGACGCGACCACGAACGACGCGGCGACGAACGACGCGACCACGAACGACGCGACCACGAACGACGCGACCACGAACGACGCGACCACGAACGACGCGACCACGAACGACGCGACCACGAGTGCGTGTCCGAACGAGCCCGCCGGCTTTACCGAGATCACCGACAGGCCGTTCGACGCGCTCGTCGAGGACGGCTGGTCCGATCCGAACTCGTCCGCCTGGGCGATCGTCGACGACAGCGTACCTTCGTCGGGCGCGCCGGCGCCGCGCTCGCCGAGCCACGTCGGGCAAGCCACGTTCGAGACCTCGCTCGCCTACGGTTCGGGCCCGCTCACGACGGAGCACACGGCGGGCGGGAACTACACGAAGCTCTACTTCTGCTTCTGGATCCAGCTCTCGGCCAACTACTACGGGCCCGGCCACCAAAAGCTCTTCTACGCCTACCTCGAGGCGGGAAGCACCGGCACGCCCGCCGCGGTGATCGAGCTCGGCGTGCCGCAGGCCAAGGGCGGCCCGATTTCCTTCTTCGTCGAGACGGAGAACGTTGTCGGCGGCAGCACCAACTACGACTCGACGGACCCGGACGTGTGGCCACGCGCCCAGTGGCACCGCGGAGAGGTGCTGCTCGCGGCGAACACTGGTGACGCCACCGACGGCGTCATCCGCTTCTGGGTCGACGGCAACCTGGAGGGTGACTTCTCGAACGTTCCGTTCGTGACAGCGGCGGACTCGCACCAATGGGATCTCTTCCAGTTCGCGCCGACCTACGGCGGCGGAGGCGCGACCTTCACGCCGCCGCCGCAGCAGCAGTACATCTGGATCGACCACGTCTACGTCAGTGGAGGCAACTGACGACGGACGACTTCGCGCACCCTCCCTGCACTGGCTACCTTGCGCCTTCTGGCGCTTCGTCGTGGGGCCTCGACGTTGGACTGGGGATTAGGTTAGGCTGCTCGCTATGTGGAAGCATTTTGCCGTCGCGATCTGTCTGCTGCCGGCGTGTTGACACGCGCGAGGGTGGACCGCCGCCGGCAACGCCCCGGTATGCTGAGCGTGATGACCAAGATCGGTCAGAACGGCCCCGAGCAGAGATCGCAGTCCGTAGCGCTCGGGCGAGCGCTCCTCGCTAGCAAGCTGTAGATACAAGGCGCGGGGGGGCTCGCCGAGCCACGAAGCTGGGCGTCACAGGCCAGCGCGAGCGTGGCGTATCGGCGCCGTGGAGCGGCTGCCAGGACCTGCCAGGCTAGAACGCCGGGTTGTGCGTCAGGCGCGCGCCGGGCGTGATGTCGAGCCGGCTGGCGAGCTCCGGCGCGGAGTGCTCGCGGTCCATGAACAGGAAGCTGTCGATGCGGAGGGCGCCGTCGGCCGTCGCGACCAGCATGCCCTCGCCGGAGATGTCGAGCACAGTGCCCGGCATTCCCGCGCCCGCCTCGGGCCGCGCCGAAAGCACGCCGAGCTTCATGCCGTGGAAGTAGCCGTACGCGAGCGTCGCGCCGCGGCACGCGCGCACCAGTCGCTCGAGCCGTGACGAGCTGTCGGCCCAGTCGAGCAAGCCGTGCTCCGGGCAGAGCGGCGGAAAGTGCGTCGCCGCCGCGTGATCCTGCTCGCGCCCCGGCGGCAGCTCCGCGCCGGACACGAGCTCCACGGCGAGCCCTGCACCCGCGCGGTCCACGAGCTCGGCGAGGCTCGCGCTGGTCGCGCCCTCGGGCACCGTCACCGGGCGCTGCCGCAGGATCGGCCCCGCGTCGAGCTCGTCCGTCATGCGGTGCAGCGTGATGCCCACTTCGCGCTCGCCGTTCAGAATCGTCCAGAACAGCGGATCGCGCCCGCGGTAGCGCGGCAGCAGCGACGGATGGCAGTTGACCGCGCGGAACCGCGCGGCAGCGCGCACTCCCGCACCGAGCCGTCCGGGCCAGCCCGCCACCAGCAAGAGATCGGGCTGCATGCGCTCCAGCCGCCGGACGAACCCCGGAGCGTTGACATCGTGGTGGTGCTCCTTGGGCACATCCGGCCGCGACAGCTTCGCATCCCCCGGCGATCCGGCCCCGGTGACGACCAGAACCGGCGCCTGACCGCTGTCCGCGAGCGCGTCGAGGTACAGGCTTGCGGTCCGGCACCAGGCGAATAACACCACCCTCATGACGAGCACCTTTAAGGACACGGCGCGCGCCGCACAAGGTGCGCGTCGGTTGTTGCTCGTCCTGCCCGCGACCAGCTACCGCGGCGAGGCCTACGTCCGCGCCGCGGAGCGCCTCGGCGTCGCGCTCACACTCGGCAGCGACGTGGTCGCAGCCGCGCGCCACCACGGTCGACCGGTGCTGGAGCTGGATTTGGCTTGCCCCGCCGAGGCGGCCGATGCCGTGCTGGCCCAGAGGCTCGGCTTCGACGGCGTGCTGGGCACCGACGAGCCGAGCGCGCTCTGCGCCGCGCACATCGCCGCCGCGCTCGGACTGCCCGCGAGCGATCCACAAGCCGCCCTCTGCGCCCGCGACAAGCGCCGCATGCGCCACCGCCTCGGCGAAGCCGGCGTGCCGGGGCCGCGCGTCCGCGTGCTCGAGCCGGATCAATCGGCCGCGGACCTCGCGGACCCGGGCTTTCCGTGCGTGGTCAAGCCGCCCATGCTGAGCGGCAGCCAGGGCGTCATCCGCGCCGACGACGCCGCCGCGCTCGACGCCGCCGTGGCCCGCGTGCGCAGCATCCTGGCGCGGCACACCTCGAGTTGGCGCGAGCATCCCGATTTCGGCCGACTGCTCGTCGAGGACTACATCGACGGACGCGAGGTCGCCGTCGAAGCGCTGATGCACGACGGACAGATCGAGCTCATCGCGCTGTTCGACAAGCCCGACGAGCTCGCTGGCCCGTACTTCGAGGAAACGATCTACGTCACGCCGTCGCGTCACCAGCCCGCCGTCCAGCAGCAGATCCTCGACGTGACCGCCCGCGCCGCCCGCGCGCTCGGCCTCGTGCACGGCCCCGTCCACGCCGAGCTGCGCCTCGGTCCGACCGGCCCCCAGATCGTCGAGCTCGCCGGTCGCTCCATCGGCGGCCTGTGCTCGCGCACGCTCGAGCTCTGCGCCGACAACCTCGAAGAGCGCCTGGTCGCCCACGCCGTTGGCTTGCCGCGCGCTGCGCCCCGGACGAACGGCGCCGCCGGCGTAATGATGATCCCCATTCCGCGCTCGGGCGTGTTCCGTAACGTAAGCGGCGTCGAACGCGCGCGCGCCGTCGATGGCGTGGAGGACGTCGTCATCTCCGCAAGACCGGGCGACTCGTTGTACGCCCTGCCCGAAGGCTCGAGCTACCTCGGCTTCATCTTCGCCCGCGCCCCGGAGCCCGCCGCCGTCGAAGCGGCCCTGCGCGCGGCCCACGCCGAGCTCTCGTTCTCGCTCTCGCCGCTCTTGCCGCTCGGCTAACCGTCTCCACACACCCACCCGCCCCGCCGGAATCCTCCTCGATGGGGCTCGCCGCCCCTCGAGCACCCCGACGCAAATCGCTCCGCTCATCGCGGGCTTGCTGTCACTCGCCGCGCCGAGCGCCGGCCCGTCGCTTTTCCGCTGTGGTTCGCGCCGTGCTGGGCTAGCCTCGGCGTCATGTTGAACGAGCTTTCCAGCAACGAGCGCATGCTGCTGCTCGAGTTCGTGTGCGCGTTCGCCTGGGCCGATCTCGAGGTCCGCGACGAGGAACGCGCTTTCGTGCACCGCCTGGTGCGCCAGCTCGATCTATCGCGCGAAGAAGCCGCGAAGGTCGAGGAGTGGCTCGAGGTTCCACCGAAGCCCGAGGACATCGATCCGAACAAGGTCCCCCGCCGCCACCGCGAGCTCTTCCTGGCAGCCGCCCACAAGATGATCGCCAGCGACGGCGAGATCGCCCCCGAGGAGGCCGAGAACTACGAGCTCCTCCAGCAACTGCTGACCTGATCCGGGCAGGTCCTGGCAGCCGCTCCACGTCGCGGATACGCCACACCCGCGCCGCCCCGTAACGCCCAGCTTCGTCCGGCGGCGCGCTCCGCGTCGGTCGCGGCCGCAGGAATCATATTTCCCGCGGCGAGCGGGGGTGGGCACCCCTACCGCACGCAGCGCACATGGTACGGCGTTACCACGTCGTTGTAGTAGGTGTAGCCGTGGTTGAAGTAGACGGCCCAGGCGAAGGACGGATTGGCCGCGAGCTTCGTCGAGGTCCAGAAGTAGTCCGCGGTCGCCGCGGGGAACGCGGTCGTATCGATCGTGGGTCCGGGCGTGGCGATGCTGAAGTCGACGAGCGTCATCAGCTCCTTCAGGGTCGGCACGCGCCAGCCGCCGCCGTCGAGCACGAGCGCCGCGCAGTAGCTGGTTGCGCCTGAAAACGTGTAGGTGCCGGCATCCGCGGTCTGTTGCCAGACGAGCTTCGTGGCGTTGTCGGTGACGGCACCGTTGGCGATCGTGTAGCGCCCTGCCGGTGCATTGGCTCGCGCGCTCGAGACGGGAAGCGCGAGCGCAGCGCCGAGCGCGAGCGCGAGCCCGAATGCGCGGCGGGAAGCAGATCGAGGCGGGGTTGGATAGTGCATGGCTCCTCGGGACCTCAGCGGACGCAGCGCACTCGATTCGCGACCGACGCGACGCCGCTGCCGGTGCCGCCGTAGCTGAAGTAGGCGCCCCACGCGCTGGTCGGATCGCCGGCGAGCGGCGACGACGACCAGAAGAACTCCGCGGGCGTGTTCGGGAACGCTGTCGTATCGATCGCGGGGCTCGTGGCGGTCGGGTCGACCAGCGAGAACAGCTCGATCTCCGTCGGCAGCCGCCAGTCGTTGTGCCCTGCCAGCGAGAGCCCGGCGCAGTAGGCCTTGGCGGCGACCCAATCGTAGCTCCTGGCATCGACGGCGCGCTGCCACATCAGACCGGTGACCTTGTCGGCCACCACGCCCGGCGTGCTGGTGTCGTAGCTCGACGGGTTCACGGCATGGTTCGGCGCGTTCGGCATCGGCCAGCCTGCCCACTGCTTGCCGCAGCCGCTGCCCGCGCACACTTCGCCTGCGCCGCAGGTGTTGCCGCAGGTTCCGCAGTTCTGGCTGTCGGCCGGCACGCAGGCGCTGCTGCACACCAGGCCGCCGCCCGGACAGCTGCAGGCGCCGGCGATGCACGCCGAAGTCGGCGCGGAACAGACGTGGCCGCAGCCGCCACAGTTCGCGCTGTCGGTCAACGTGTCCACGCAGGCTCCGCTGCACTCGGTGAGCGCGCAGCCCGCATCGGCATCGGCGCCCGCGTCGGTCGCGCCGCCGGCACCCGACGCACCACCAGAACCCGAAGTTCCACCCGCGTCGGCTCCACTGGCGCCCGCCACGCCGCCCGTGCCGCCGGCCCCTCCCGCCATGCTGCCCGCGCTGCCGTCGGGCTCGCCTGCTTCGAGGGGCGAAACAGGAGTGTCGTTGCAGGCGATCGCGATCGCGCTCGCGGCAAGCAGCACAATCCCGCGTCGGTCGCGGATCCTCATAGCGCCGTCGATGCTACCAGATGTACCTCCGACCACAGCTCGAGGTCGTGCGTGCCGGGGATCGGCAGCGGGCGCTTCAGGATCTCGCTGCCGTCGGGAAACACGCGGCCCTGGCGGTACAGCCACTCCCCCTCGCTGTCCTTCTTGACCACCCTGGGCTGGTCCGCGCTCGGTCCCGGCGCGAACTCCGGCTGCTCGTGCTCGACGCGGAGACGCACGTCCTGGTCGGTCAACGACACAATCTGGTAGCGGGCCACCAGATCGACCTGGTCGCCGCGGACCTGGGCGCTGCTGTGCACGCGCCAGCGCGCGCCGCTGCCGAGCTCGCCCGGCGGCAGCTCCTCGGCGGCGGACATCAGCGAAGCAGCGAGCGCCATCGCGACGGCGTTCTGATCCTTTTTCGAGCCCTCGAACGCGGCGTGCTCGATCAACCCGTGGCCGGTGATGGTGGCGTGGCCGCGGATGGTGTCGCCGAGCACGCCGGCACGGGCCGCGCCCTGGGTCATCATCCGCACCAGCTGGGGATCGCCGCGAGTGCGGTAGTGGAAGGGGCCGAGCGCGGCATCGAAGCTGGCGACGCCGCTCTGCGAGACGCCGCGGATGCGCACCTCGACCGGCGCCTCCACCACCGACGCGGCCAGCTCGGCGCCCTTGTGCATGACGCGGGTCACGGTAGAAAGATCGAGGCGCTGCTCTGTTCCGGCGTGGAACGCGCGGGCCAGATCGCGACGCGGCGCTGCTCCGCGATCGGCGATGTCGAAGCGCGAGTCGGCCGAGGGCGCAGCGGCGGCAGCGGCATCGCCAACGCTGCCGGCGTCCGCGGAGGGCGATGATTTCGCGACCGGCTGCGGCAGAGTAGCGGGCTGCACGGAAGAACGCGCGCCGCCGCAGGCCGCAACGACCAACGCGAGAAGCAGCACGGGCTTTCGGGTCATCCCGGGTCGCGTACCACAGGCGTCGAGCCCGGGCAGCAGGCGTTCCCGCCGCGCGCGATGCGTTCGAACTGTTCCGCGCTCGGCTCCGCGCAGCAGAACCACGACTCGGTGAGCCGCGGCACGAAGTCCGGCCCCGATGCTGGCGGCAGCGGCGCTGCAGCGCGCCCCGCGGCGCCGTACGCGGCCTCGCGGATGGCCGACAGCTTGGCCACGTTGTCGCGTGCCTCCTCGACGATGCGGCTCACCTCGCGCTGCAGCGCATCCATGCGCGGGTCTGGGTGCGTCCAGCGGTAGCCGAACGAATGCGCGTCGAAGCCGTCGATCCACGCCGGCAGCTCCGGCGCAGCCTGCCCGCCGGTTCCAGCCGGCCGCCGCCCGCCGTCGCGAGGCCAGAGCAGAGCGGAGCCCGGCGGCACCAACAGCCGGATCGACAGCTGGATCGGATCCACGTGGCCGGTCAGCCCCTCGGCAAACACGAAGTCGACCAGCTCCAGGTAGTCGTCGAGCGTGGCCCACGGCGTGAACGGCACCAGCGACGGCCTGAGCGGAATGCCGGCATCGCGCGTGATGCGCACCGCCTCGATCACGTCGGCGCGGGTGTGGCCCTTGTCGAGCTCGAGAAGCACGCGGTCGGAGAGCGACTCCACGGCCGAGACGACGAACGCGCAGCCGAGCTCGCCGAGCTCCTTGAACAGCCCGCGGTGCCGCAGCACGTGCTCGACCTTGACGGTGATGTCGAAGCTCAGCCCGGGATGCGCCGCGTGCATGCGCCGCACCACGTCGAGCGCGTGACCGGGGCCGTTCAGGAAATCCGGATCGCCGAAGGTGATGTGTCCGGCTCCGGCGGCCACCTGCTGCTCGATATCCGCCAGCGCAATTTCCGTCGGGACCACGAAAAAGCGCCCGTCGTACACCGGCACCACCGGACAGTGACGGCAGCGGTAGCGGCAACCGCGACTCGCCTCCGTGTAGCCGACGACGCGCTCCTCGCCCGGCCGCGGTCCGACCAGACGCGCGTAGCGCTCGAGCGCGGGCAGCCCGCGACGCACGGGCAGCTCGAACGCGGTCTTGCCGAGCCGCGGCCCTGCGATCGCCTTGCGCGTGGACGCGCCCTCGATGCCTTCGATCGCTTCCCCACGCGACAGACGCCGTGCGAGCTCGACCAGCGCGGGCTCGACTTCGCCGCCGAGGATCGAGTCCGCCGCGCCTTCGAGCAGATGCGCGGCGTTCATCCAGGCGTACATACCGAACATGCAGATGTGCGCTTCCGGCGCCAGCGCGGAGAGCTCCGCCGAGAGCTCGACACCGAGCCGGAGCGCAGTGTGCATGGGCACCGAGATCGCGACCAGCCCGGCGCCACGCACCAGCTCCGGATCCGGCGCGCCGAGCGAAGCGTCCAGCGCGGCCACCTCGAAGCCCGCCGCCTCGAGCACGGCCCACGCCGAGGCGAGCGTGAAAGGCTGGTGCCCGAGCTCGTAGCAGGAGACGAGCAGGACCTTCATGACGGCGCTACTTGCTGGGGCGCGGCACGTAGTCCGGTGGTAGCTGCGAGCCCTCGCCCCAGAAGAAATTCTCGAGCTCCGTCATCCAGACCTTCTGGCCCTGGTCGCTGGTGAGGTCGAGGCGGTACTCGTTGATGAGCATTTTCGAGTGCTCGAGCCACATCCGCCATGCTTCTTTCGACACGCTGTCGTAGACCTTCTGGCCGAGCTCGCCCTTGAACGGCGGCTTGTCGAGGCCCTCGGCCTCCTTGCCGAATTTCACGCACTGCACCATACGCGCCATAGGCGTAGGTTCTGGTCGTTCCGGGCGGCCTCGTCAACCTGCGCCGCCGCCGCGCCGGCAGGCGGGTGGTATACGTCGCCAAAATCGCCGCACACGGAAGGGGAGACCCCATGAGCCAGTACAGTCAAGCCGCCACGATCCTCACCGAAGCGTTGAACCTCGTAGAGCCGCCGATCGCCGTCTCGATCTGCGGCGCGGCGCCGGACAACGTCGCGCAGCACGACCACGCCGTGGCGGCCGGGTGCGTGTTCTGGCAGGAAGCAGCCCAGAGCGCGTTTGTCACCGGTCCCGCCGATCACCAACGCTGTGCGGTCGGCATGCACACGCACGGCATGCCGGCTGAAAGCGAGCCGCAAGAGGAAGACCTGAGGGTCTCGCTTCGCGTGTTCAACGAGCTTTCGTACGTGCGCGACGAGGATGTCGCGCACATCCCGACGCTGCCGGCGGGCACGCGCCACGTCGTCTACGCGCCGCTTTCCGTTGCGCCGCTGCCGCCCGACGTGGTGCTCCTGTTCACGGACGCGCGCCAGGGGCTGATCGTGACCGAAGCTGCGCAGCAGCTCGAGGGTGGGCTGCCGCCGGCGCTCGGGCGGCCGGCGTGTGCCGTCGTGCCGCAGGCGATCAACACGGGTCGCGCGGCCCTCAGCCTGGGGTGCTGCGGAGCGCGGGCCTATCTGGACGCGCTGCCCGACTCGCTCGCGCTTTGGGCCCTGCCCGGCGGGCGTATCGCCGAATACGCCGAGCGCATCCAGGCGCTGGCGACCGCCAATCGGGTGCTCACCGGGTTCCACACGCTTCGCCGCAGCGACATCGAGTCCGGGCGAGCTCCGTCCGTCAGCGAGTCTCTCGCGCGACTCCAGGCGTCGTCCTAGCCGGGGCGCGGATGACGGGGCAAAGCTCGTTCTTCGCGCCTGACGGCGAAGCTTTCGTCTCGACGGAGCTCACCCGCGGCCCCTGGAGCGCCGAGCACCAGCACGGCGGCCCTCCGACGGCGCTGATGGTCCGCGCCATCGAGCACGGCGCCGGCGCCGGGATGCAGCTCGTGCGCGTGACCGTGACGTTCTTGCGACCCGTTCCCATCGCCCGGCTGGCGCTGACGACGGACCTCGAACGCCGCGGGCGCAACGTGGAAGAGTGGCGCGCGGAGCTCGCGCACGACGGCACGCCGGTGGCACGCGCCCGTGCGCTTCTTCTGCGCCGGCAGCCGCTCGCCCTGCCCCAGCTGGACGTGGCGCCGGTGCCCGTGGCATTGCCCGCCGACAGCGCACACTTCGAATTCCCGTTCTTCCTCGAACCCATCGGCTACCACACCGGGATGGAGGTGCGCATCGCGCGCGGGACGTTCGGCCGAGGTCCCGTCGCGGCGTGGATGCGCATGCGCCACCCGCTCCTGCCCGGCGAAGCGCCGTCGCCGGCGGTGCGCACGGTGATCGCGGCGGACTCCGGCAACGGCGTGAGCGTCGTGCTCGACACCGCGCGCTACACGTTCATCAATCCCGATCTGACGGTGTACCTACACCGTGCCCCGGAGGGTGAATGGGTGTGTCTGGACGCGCGCACCCTTCCCGAGCCGAGCGGGCTCGGCCTGGCCGTATCCGACCTCTACGACGAGCGGGGGCCCATCGGCCGCGGCCTCCAGAGCCTGTTGGTGAGAGATCGGGAACACTGAAGCCCGGCCTCCGCAGGTCGCGATTCCATCCTGCCGCTTTCCTTTCTATATTGAAGCCTCCGGGATGCCGTTCGACGCCACGCCACCGCGGGAAGGGACCGTCTTCCAGTTCGAGGATATCGGCGACGATCTGCCGCGGCCTCCGCTGGCGGCGCTACGCTTCTTCCGCCGGGCGGGCGTGAAGATCGCGCTCAAGACCTGGGTCAAGCTACCGCTGGACGTGCGCTGGGCGATGGTAGCGGAGGGCGCGCGCGATCAGATGGAGGAAGCCGTGGGCCGCGCGCTGCTCCGGCACGTCTCGCTGCGCGAGCTCGAGCTCATCGGCGAGCCGCGCTACAGCGAAAGCAGCCCCGTGGCGGGATTGATCGAGTCGCTCGGACTGGGCGAGAGTTGGCGCACCAAGGGCTGGCCTGCGCTCACGACCTTCGAGCGCTTCGTGCTCAATCACCTCGCCGGCAACCCGCGGCTGTTGTGGCGCGCCTTCGAGGAGATCAGCGGACTTTCCGCCAGCCCTTCCACGGAATGGACCGGAATGATTGCGCACGCCGAGGTGCAGATCCGGGCTCCGAAGGAAGTGAAGAAGGATCTCCTGCGCCTGCTCGCCACCGAGCAGCTTCTCGAGGGCCGCGCGCTGCTCTTGGCCCGCACGTCGGGAGTGCGAGCCGCGCGAGCGGCCGGCGACCTCTTCGACCTGTACTCGGACCTGACGCCGGGAACCATCGAGCTGGACTGGCGCGTGCGCGAGGCCCAGGCGACGGTGCTGTGGCAGGCGCACGTGAGCACGCACCTCGGCGAGTTCTTCCCCGCGGCCTCGCTGCTCGCCGCGACTACGGCGGCGCTGTGCCTGTACGACATGATCAAGGAGTTCGACCCGGACGCACAGGTCGACCGCGCGCGGCTGGTCCAGGAAGCCTGGGAAGTCGGCAAATTCGCGTGGGACGAGGCCACGCGGCTCTACCAGGCCCCAAGTTGACGCGGCCAGCGTCACCCAACCGGCCGGCGACAGCGAGCCCGCGATGAGCGGAGCGAAGCGCGTCGGGTGCTCGAGGCGAGGGCGGGTGGGCGCGTGTCAGAGAATCGAGCCGAGGAAGGTGCAGCTCTTCGGGTGCCGCGCGACGCGGAGCAGGCACCGCACATAGGCGCGTACGCCGAAGTTCCGCATGATCACCAGGCTGTGCGTGAACAGGTGCCGGGTCTCGATCGTGCCGTTCATATCAGCCTCGCCCAGGTTTTGTTCCTAACGCCTCTCGGCCGGCGCGGCCAACAAACGACAGCAGCCGGGCCGCGTTCTACTCGCACTTCGGCCCCCGTCAACCCCCGGTTGCCGGGAATCTGGCTATCGGGAGCGACAGCGTTTCAGCGAGGCCGGAACCGTCGGACAGGCCGCGGACTACGGAGTCGTGATAACAAAGCCTTTCTAGGCTCCGTGGCCAGGCGACCGGCGCAAAGGTTGCGCCGCCGGCAACAGCCGCGGGCACCCGGAGACTCCCCATTGAGAATCGTGTGCATCGGCGGCGGACCCGCCGGCCTCTACTTCGGCATCCTGATGAAGAAGGCCGACCCGGATAACGAGGTCGTCGTCTTCGAGCGCAACCGTGCCGACGACACCTTCGGCTTCGGCGTCGTGTTCTCCGACGCGACGATGGACAACCTCGCGGCCGCCGACCCCGAGACCTACCAGGCCATCACCGGGAGCTTCGCCCACTGGGACGACATCGACATCCACTTCAAGGGCCAGGTGCTCACCTCCACGGGCCACGGCTTCAGCGGCATGAGCCGCAAGGAGCTGCTCCGGATCCTGCAGAAGCGCTGCCAGGAGCTCGGCGTCGACCTGCGCTTCGAGACCGACGTAGAGGACATCGCCCCCTGGCTCGACGCCGATCTGGTTATCGCCGCCGATGGCGTGAATAGCGGCATCCGCGAACGGTACGCCGAGCACTTCGAGCCGGACCTCGACTGGCGGCCCAACCGCTTCGTGTGGCTCGGGACCACGTTCCCGTTCGGCGCCTTCACCTTCTACTTCCGCGAGAGCGCCCACGGTCTGTTCCGCGTGCACGCCTACCGGTATGCCAAGGACAGCTCGACGTTCATCGTGGAGTGCACCGAGGAGGGCTGGAAAAAGGCCGGCCTCGACAAGGCCAGCGAGGACGAGACGGTCGCCTACTGCGAGGAGCTGTTCAAGACGGAGCTCGCCGGCCACCGCCTGCTCAAGAACAGGAGCGTGTGGCGCAGCTTCCCGACCGTGAAGAACGCCCACTGGCACCATAGGAACATCGTGCTGCTCGGCGACGCCGTGCACACGGCTCACTTCTCCATCGGGTCGGGCACCAAGCTGGCGATGGAGGACGCGATCGCGCTCCGTGACGCGCTGGCCACGCACGACAGCGTGGAAGCGGCGCTCGGGGCGTACGAAGAAGAGCGCCGCCCCGCGGTGGAGAGCATCCAGCGCGCCGCGCAGGTCAGCCTGGAGTGGTTCGAAAACACCGAACGCTATATGGATCTCGAGCCGATCCAGTTCGCCTTCAGCCTGCTCACACGCAGCATGCGCGTCACGCACGAGAACCTCGAGATGCGCGACCCGGCCTTCGTCGCCCGCGTGAACGAGTGGGTGGCAGAGAAGGCCAAGCAACAGACCGGCCTCCGACTACACCTCGAGAGGGGGCGCAACCCGCCGCCGATGTTCACGCCGTTCCGGCTGCGCGAGCTCCTGCTGGAAAACCGCGTGGTCGTCTCGCCCATGTGCCAGTACTCGGCCGAGGACGGCACCATCAACGACTGGCACCTGGTGCACCTCGGCAGCCGTGCGCTCGGAGGCGCGGGCCTGGTCATGGGCGAGATGACGGACGTGAGCCGCGAGGGACGCATTACGCCCGGCTGCGCCGGCATGTACAAGCCCGAACACGTCGAGGCATGGCGCCGCGTGGTCGACTTCGTGCATGGGCAGAGCCCGGCGAAGATCGGCATGCAGCTCGCCCACGCCGGCCGCAAGGGCTCGACCAAGCGGATGTGGGAGGGCATCGACGAGCCGCTGCCGAGCGGCAACTGGCCGCTGATGGCGCCGTCTCCCATCCCGTACTTCGAGCATAGCCAGGTTCCGAAGCCGATGGACCGCGCCGACATGGACCAGGTGCGCGACGATTTCGTGCGCGCCGCGCAGATGGCGGAAGAAGCGGGCTTCGATCTGCTCGAGCTGCACTTCGCCCACGGCTACCTGCTGGGGACGTTCATCTCGCCTCTCACCAACACTCGCAACGACGAGTACGGCGGCTCGCTCGACAACCGCATGCGCTACCCGCTCGAGATCTTCGACGCCGTGCGCAAGGCGTGGCCCGCTAACAAACCGATGAGCGTGCGCATCTCGGCCACCGACTGGGCGCCGGGCGGGCTGTCGCTGGAGGATCTGATCGAGGCGGCGCGCATGCTCGAGGAGCACGGTCTGGATATCCTCGACGTGTCGGCGGGACAGACCGTGCCCTACGCGAAACCGCGCTACGGCCGCCTGTTCCAGACGCCGTTCAGCGAGCTGGTCCGGCTGGAAACCGGCATCCCGACCATGACTGTCGGCAACATCCAGTCCTACGCCGACGCGAACAGCATCATCGCCGCCGGCCGCGCAGACCTGTGCGTGCTCGCGCGCGCCCATCTCTACGACCCGTACTGGACGCGCCACGCTGCCAACGAACAGGGCTACGAAGTCGAGTGGCCCGACCAATACAAGACCGTCCAGCGCTACACCCCGCGGTTCAGGTAGTCGCCCGACGGCGATGTCCTGGCTATCGGCGGCGGGGGTCGGTCCGGTCGGGCCGGCCTGCGCGGATCAGCGCGTCGCCACGCGCGACCGGACGTAGGGCTGGTCCACGACCAGCCGATACGGCACGTGCCCGCGCCAGAAAACGCCGCTCACGGCCGGCGCCAGGCGGCCGCGCGCGGCGACCACGGCGCTGATCACGTCGCCGGCGCTGCGAGCAGGCGCGCCTGCCACGCGCGTGAGCACGTCTCCGTCCTGCACGCCGATACCAAGCGCGCTCACTCCGACCAGACGCACCCCGCCCGGACGCACACCATCGGACGGCACGTACGCGCCGCGAGGCCGCGCGCCGGCGTCCGCCAGGCTCAGCACGACCGACGCGGGCACGTGGACGCCGTGCGTGATGCGCACACGCCAGCGCCGCGGCTTCGTCCTCGCCGCGGATTCGGCAGCGGCTTCGTCTGCATCGACCGCCACCAGGCTCCCTCGCGTTTCGAAGGCTGTCGGCTCGAGCTCCGCCTTCGGCCGCGGCATCAGCACCGAGAGCTGCCGCACTCCGGCACCAAGCGCGCGACCCGCGCGATCGGCTGCATGAGCAGACGCCCACGCCACCGCCGGCAACGGCAGTGCGAGCAGCAGGGCAAGGAACGCGCGACGCATTTTCTGAAGGCTACCACGCGTCGGGGCGGAGTCGGCGAGCGACCAGCGAGCCCGCGCCGAGCGGAGCGAGGCGCGTCGGGGGTCCGGGGGCGGTGAGCCCCCGGCGGAGGATTCCGGTGGGGGTGGGTGGGTGGGATGCTACTGACGCACGCGCCAGTTGCCCTGGAAGGTCTTGCCGACTTCGTCGCAGGTCGGGTCGGTGACCACCAGCTCCGGGCGTGCCTCCCGGCAATAGATGATGGTGTTCTGGCGGAAGGTGCGTCCGAAGTGGATCGCCTCCTCGCGCTCGATGCCGTGCACGATCCACGCCGGCTCGCGCCACACTCCTTCCGGCTCCTCGTCGTAGCCGACGCAGTGCTCGACCCGGTAGCAGCCGAGAATCAGCAGATCCCGCATCACCTGGTGCCGGCCGTCGTTCACGCGGCGGGGCAGCAGCATCGAGCGGGGGTTGTAGGCCGTGAGGATCGCAAACTGGTTCTGCAGCGGCGCCGGCAGGGCCGTCACGTCCGTGACGATCTCGCCGTCCATCGACACGCGCATGAGCCCGCTGTCGGTCGGCAGCTCGTAGACCGTCGCGAAATAGGAGCGCAGAAGGTTCTGATCCAAGGCGGGAGCCTTCTAGCATCCGCGGTCGCACGGCCCAAATGTGGCAAAATGCCACACATTTGAGCCATTTCGCCACATTTGAGGGGCTTTTCAGGGCTCGAAGCGGTAGCCCACGCCGCGCACGGTGAGCAGGTGATGCGGGTCGGTGGGGTCGTCCTCGAGCTTGTTGCGGAGCTGCAGCAGGAAGTTGTCGATGGTGCGCAGCGTGCCGTGATGTCCCGGCCCCCACACCTTGGAACGGATCTGCTCCCGCGACAGCACGCGCCCGCCGGCATCCACCAGACACCACAGCACGTCGAACTCGGTCGCCGTGAGCAGCACCTCCTCGCCGCCGCGCGTCACCTGCCGGGTCGCGGCGTTGATCTGCAGATCGCCTGCATCGACGCGATCCGGATTGTCGTCGGGGCGCGCGATCGCGTCGCGGCGCAGGGCCGCTTTGATGCGCGCCAGGAGCTCCGCCAGGCTGAACGGCTTGGTGATGTAGTCTTCCGCGCCGAGCTCCAGCCCCATCACCTTGTCCATCTCGGCCCCGCGGGCGCTGAGCATCAGGACCGGCATGTTGCGCCCCTCCTCGCGCAAGGTCCGCACGATCTCGAAGCCGTTGACCCGCGGCAGCATCACGTCCAGCAGCACCAGGTCATAACCGCCGTCCCGCGCACGCTCGAGCCCCTCCTGCCCGTCGTGGGCGACGCTCGCCTCGTAGCCCTCGGCTTCGAGGTTCATGCACAGCCCCAACGTGATGCTCTCGTCGTCCTCGACGACGAGGATGCGCTTCTTGCCGTTGGCTGCCACGGGGCTCGAGTCGGGTCGGGTCTGCGTTTCTTCCATGCCCCCCTCCAGAACACGCACTCATCTACTGCCACATCACGGCGTCTGGCGCGCGGGTTTTCTCGCGCCTCGCGCCCGCACGTCTGCTCCAGGGCTATTTCGGGGGCACCCAACCAGGTACCCGAGCAGGCCCGCCCCATCCGTCCCCGCAGCACACACCCGCCGCTGCCCGCGTCGCAGAGCGCGCGCGCAGGGCCAGGCAAGGCGGCTGCTCAAGCTGCGATGCGTTGATCTGTCGCGTGACAGCCGCAAACAACGCCGGGGCGCACGTGACCGGCCTTCATCATGGCCACACAGCCCTTGTGGCAACCGACCTCGTTGGCGACGGGCTGGAGCGAGCAGCTCTTCACGTCATACCAGCGACCACTGTGCAGGTCGCCGGCGAACTCGATCTCGGCGGCCTGGCCGTAACGGTCGCACATCACCCGGTGACGCTCCACCACCGGAGCCTCGCCGAAGTGGTCGCGGATCCAGGCGAACGCCCAGATCGAGAATCCGATCGACAATCCCACGAAGGCTCCCGACCACACTCCGAGCTCGGTGCCCGTCAGGGCGCCGACAAGCGCTCCGAAAACCAATCCGATCAGTGTGGCACCCATCGCTACCTCCTGGTGTTGATCCGGGACAAAGCGTAACACCCGCTGTCGCCATCGAACTTGACGTGGATCAAGTCCGCTGCCCCGACCTGACAGGGATCAACCTGGAGTCGTCGCCTGGCGCCGGATAGGGAAAACGAGAGTGAACGTGCTGCCCGTGCCCGGAGTGCTGTCGAGCTCCACCTTGCCGCGGTGGGCCTTCATCACGGCCTTGACGATGGCCAGGCCGAGACCCGAGCCTTCGCGCTCTCGCGAGAGGCGATCGTCCACGCGGTAGAACTTCTGGAAGATGCGCTTGTGCTCGACGACGGGAATACCGGGACCGTTGTCGCTGACGGAGATGCAGACCTCGTGCTCGCGCTTTTCGACGGAGAGGCCGATCTTCGTCGGCTGTCCGCCGTACTTTTCGGCATTCGTGAGCAGGTTGAGCAGCGCATCGACTACCGCACCGCGGTCGGCATCGATCGTGAGCGGGCCTTCGGGGACGTGAACGTCGAGATCCACGCTGCGCCGGGCGCGCACATTGTCGAACGCGGTCACGGCCGAATCGACTATCTGCTGGACGACCGTGGGCTTCATCACGAACTCACGGCGGCCACTCTCCATCCGTCCCCAGTCGAGCAGCCTGTCGATGAGCTCCTGCAGTCGGTTGCTCTCGCGCGCGAGCCCCTCGATGCACTTTTCCTCGGCTTCGGTGTCGCCGCGACGGAGCGCCAGCGTCTCGGCGAACAGGCGGATAGACGTGAGCGGCGTCCTGAGCTCGTGCGAGACCTTGGACACGAAGTCGCTCTGCAACCGTGACAGGTTCGCCTCGCGCCGCACGAACACCCACACCAGGATCACACCCGTCACCGCCGCGCCACCCAACGCCAGCACCAGGATGCCGAGCACGAGATTGACGCGCGCCTCGCCCAGGAACAGGAGCAGGGTCCCCACGGCGAGCATGAGGAACGTCGGCACGACCACCAGCGCCACCAGCAGGATGACGATGCGGCGATAGCCGAGCGCGGTCAGATCGCGCGACGCCATGATGACGTGGCCAGCCGTCTGCGGCGCGTTGCTTCGCCTTGATCCAGTGCCTGCGTCGCCTGCCGGCCGTCCTGGGTTCGAGCCAGGCACGGCTACAGCTCCAGCTCGACGACCAGCGTGCGCAAGAGCTCCGCCACGCTCCAGGCCTGGGCGGGGCAGCCGCGCGGCCGGTTCGGCTCGTCGCCGTCGCTGATCTGCGCGACCTGTCCGAGCACGGGTCCGTCGAGCGCATCCAGAATGGTTTGGCGCAGATCCTCACGCAGCTCGAAGTCGTCGGGCGAGAGCGCGAGCGCCGCGCGGGCGAACGCGCCGAACAGGTAGGGCCACGCGGTGCCCTGGTGGAACGAACCGCCGCGCTCGTCGGCGCGACCTTCGTAGTGGCCGCGGTAGCCCGGGTCCCTGGGCGAGAGCGTTCGCGGGCCGCCGCGCGTGACGAGCTCCTCCTGGACGCGACGAACGATCGCGGCGCCCTGCCACCGCTCGAACAGCGACGGATCGACGGAGAGAGCGATGATCGCGTTGGGGCGGATGCTGGGATCGGCCCAGGCCTC
This sequence comes from uncultured delta proteobacterium, assembly GCA_963826085.1. Lineage (GTDB taxonomy): Bacteria > Myxococcota_A > Polyangia > Polyangiales > Polyangiaceae > CAWDXG01. The sequence goes on from CAWGVN010000004.1 coordinate 1,890,082, forward strand.
CGCCGTATCGTGCTTCTCGCTCAGACAGTCGAACGGGTACTCCGTCTCGTTGCACCAGAAGCGTCCCGCGAACGCGGAGCGCACCCTGTCCGAGGCGAGCCGGGCGGCGTTTCTCGTCTTCTCGTCGCCGAAAGCCGCCGCCAGAGCCGAGAGCGTCTCCGTTCCGCGACTCCACAGCGCCTGGTGCTCGACGGCCAGCCCGGCGCGCGGCGTCGCGGGACGCCCGTCGACCTGGGCATCCATCCAGGTCAGCGGCGTTTGCTCCGCGCCGTTGGCCACGAGCCCCTCGTCGTTGAGCCAGATGAGCCGATGCCGCCTGCTGGTCACACGCACGAACGCCCGCCGAAGCGCCGGATAGATCGTCTTGTGCACGAACTCGTCCCCGGTGCCGGTGCGGGCGACCAGCTCGCGCGCCGCCTCGAACAGCCACAACGTGGCGTCCGGCGAGGGACGTGAGCGGCCGGCGCCGTCGCCGAGCTCCTCGGGCAGAAGGCCCGAGCGCTGTGCGGCGAGAAGCGAGGCCATCACGCGCTTGGCCTCTTCGATTCGCCCGCGCGCCAGCATCAACCCGGGCATCGCGATCAGCGCGTCGCGTGTGCGCACGGCGTAGCAGGGATAGCCCGCGATGATCGCGGGATGCTCGCAGGCATCCGCGCAGAACTGATCGGCGGCGACCCACAGCGCCCGCACGGCGTCGGAGTGGTCCTCGCCCGGATCGCTCGTCATGAGCGCTTGTCGCGTCTCGGCCATCAACTCGGCGGGATCGCGATCCGGCAGCTCGCCCAACGAGACCAGGAGATACGTGGTCCTGCCCGGCTCGAGCCTGAGATCGAAGCTGCCCGGCGTCCAGATATCCTCCTGGAAGTCGAGCCCGTTCTCGCGATCGTCGAGGTACTCGAAGCGGCGCCACCAATCGGGCGAGCCGACGAAGATGCCATTGTGCCGGAAGCTCACCGGCGGCAGCTGGGGCACCGGCTGCACCTCGACCTCGTTCTGGCGCATCGTCGCCGTCTGCACCATGCCTCCGTGCTCGGTCACCAGCTCGTCGGCACGACGCAACGGCAAGAGCGGTCGCACTTCGAGTCGCGCCGGTCGCCGGCCGTACCAGTCGTAGGCCAGGACGAGCGTGTTGTGCCCGCGGACCAGGCACAGGCTGCGCTCGAAGCGGTCACGGCCCAGGCGATAGGTCCAGCGCGGAAGCGGATCCTGGGCGAAGCTCTCCAGCTGCCGGTAGCCGGGAGTGGGAAGAACGCCGGGGAACTGATGCGTGGTTAGACGGTGCGTGCGACCCTCGGCCTCGACACTCACGTCGGCGTGGCTCAGGACGACGTAGCGATCGAACGGCGGGTCGCGCGGCGCGACGAGCAGGCCATGATGCCGCCGCGTGTGCATCAGCGCGACGGTGCTCATGGCGTAGGCGCCCGCGCCGTTCACGTGCAGCCATTCGGGCTCGGCGCGTTCCAGCTCGCCGCCGGTGGCAACGACGGGCCAGGGGCCGTCGCGCATTGAACGCCACACGCGCTGCTCCCTGTCGTCGGCGTGCATCATGACATCGCCTCGAGGGCTTGCTCGGCCGCCTCGCGCATGGTTCCGCGCGGCGGCTCGACGCCGAGCCACAGCTCGAAAGCTCGCGCCGCCTGGCCGACCAGCATGCCGAGCCCGCCCTCGGAACGGAGCCCGGCTGCGTTGGCCGCCTGCAGGAACGGAGTGACGGGCGGGTTGTAGACGACGTCGAAGGCCAACGTGTCCGGTTCGAGCCTGAGCCAGGGCACGATGTCGCGGACGGCTTCGCCGTTCCCGGCGCCCCGCATCCCCGCGCTGGTCGCCTGGACGACGATCTGGCTCGAGGAAACCAGCGTGTCCCAGGCATCGCCGGCAATGTGCTCGCGCTCGGCGCGACCGGAAACGGGCTCGGCGGGCCAGGGGATGACGGTCGCGCCGGCCTTGCGGAACTCCGCGGCGCGGGACCAGTCCGCAGGCGCCGTGTGAGCGCGCCACGCGCGGGCCACGACGCCGACCCGCCCGACGCCGATGGAGCGACACGCGGCCACCGCCGCCAGCGCCGCGCCCCCGTTGCCGATGACGGCTGCAACGCGCGCGCCCACCGCCCGGCCAATCAGCTCGTCGGCGAGGGCGAGCACGTCGGTGTTGTACGCAACCACCTCGCCGTCCTCGCGCACGAGCACATTGGCGGCACCCGTGCCGGCCGCGAGCGGGTGCGCGCGGTCCGCGAGCGCGAGCGCGACGCGCTTGTAGGGCACGGTGACGTTCGCTCCGGCGATGCTGCCGTCGCGAACAGCGCCGACGATGTCGCGCACGACGGCTTCGTCCGGAGCATCGACGAGGTCGTACTCGTGCGGCATGCCCAGAGCGCGGTACGCCGCACGGTGGATCACGGGCGAGAGCGAGTGGCCCACGGGATGGCCGATCAGCACGAAGCGGCTCACTCGGCCTCCCCGTCGTGAAGCGCGGTCACGCTGGCATCGAAGCTGCCCCGGTGCACGCGCACGGCGACGGAATCGCCGACGCCGACTTCGGAGGCGTTGCGGATCGCGCGTCCGTCGGCCCGCGTGGCGATCGCGTAGCCGCGACCCAGCACAGCCAGCGGCGACAGCGAATCGAGCTGTGCGACCTGCGACGACAGCCGCGAGCCGGCGTTCGAAAGACGCATGCGGATGGCGCCGCCAAGCCGAGCCGAAAGCGGCGACAGCTCGCCGCGGGCGCGGGCCAGGACCGCGCGAGGATGCTGCGACGACAAGCGGCGGTGCAGGCTCTCGAGCCGCGCGCGACGACGCGCGAGCGCGCCTTTCTCGTGCCGCTCCATGCGCAACACGAGCTCGTCCAGCTCCTGCTGGCGCTCGACAATCAGGAAGCGCGGATCGGAGAGCGCCCCGCGCAGCTCGCTGACGGTCGCGCGATCCTCCAGCAGCCGCGAGCGCACGGCACGCGCGAGGCCGGTGGACAGGCGCCCGAGCTTCTCGAGCCGGGAACGGAAGTCCGGAATCACGAGCTCGGCCGCTTCCGAAGGCGTGGCGGCGCGCACGTCCGCCGCCAGGTCGGTGAGCGAAGTGTCGATCTCGTGACCCACCGCGCTGACCACGGGCACACGTACGGTGGTCACGCGGCGCACGACGCGCTCGTCGTTGAACGCCATCAGATCGTCGGCGGAGCCTCCGCCTCGGCCGACGATCAGCACCTCCAGACCGGGGTAGCGCTCGATCAGATCGATGGCGCGCAGGATGCTGTCCGGCGCGCCCTCGCCCTGCACCTGCGCGGGGCTGAGCACGATGCGCGCCCCGCCGCGGCGGAACGCCACGGTACAGATGTCGTGGAAGGCAGCACCGGCGCTGCTCGTGACGACGCCCACGACGCGCGGCTCGGCGGGGAGCGGGCGCTTGCGCTCGAGCGCGAACAGCCCTTCCTCTGCCAGCCGTTGCTTGAGCTTCTCGAGCGCCTCGAGCAGCGCGCCGCGCCCCGCAGGCCGCGCCTTCTCCACGGAAAATTGCAGCCGGCCCCTCGGCGCCCACAGCGTGGCGCGTCCGAGGAGCTGCACCCGCGCGCCCTCGTCGAGGATGCGCCGCGCGCGCTGCGCGTTGAAGCGGTACATGACGCAGTCGATCACCGCCTCCTCGCGCTCGTCTTTGAGCGTGAAGTAGACGTGCCCGCTTGCGGCGCGCTTGAGCGAGCCGATCTCGCCCTCGACCCACTCGCGCCCCGTCGCGCCTTCAACGGCGCGCTTCAACCGCCGGTCCAGCTCGGCGACGCTGATGACCTCCTCGACCATCCCGAAAACCTCAGGGCCCGGCGCGCTCGGTTGATGGCAGAGCGGCGAGCGGAATGCACTGAAGTACCTGAGCGCCGGAGCACAGGCCGACGCACAGCCAGCGGCCGGGATCGCCGGGCGTCGTTTCACGCGGCCAAACGGTATCCTCCTCGGGGGCTCCCACGCGGGCAGGCTTATAGCAGGGGAAGGGCGCGCGCGCTCTGGCCCGGGCGGGCGCGGCAGCACCGACAGAACGCCATGGAATCATGGGGCTTTTCCAGGCTGCCCTGGGCCGCCCGGAAACGCCCGCGTCAGGCGCCCAGAATGAACAGACCGACGAAGGTGCCGGCGATGCCCGCCAGAAGCACCGCGAGCAGGAGTCCCATGCCCCGCGACGGGGCCTCGCTGGCCTCCACCGAGCTGACCCAGGGCGGCGGGTCGAAGTCGCCTCGCGGCACGCTGGGCAGGGTGATCTCGTCCCAGCCGTGGTCGAGCGCGGGGTGTGCGTCCATCCCGCTCCTTCTAGCACCTCGATCCATTTGAATCGAGCGGCTAGGGGGCCGCCTCCGGCGAACCGGAACGACAGGGCGGGAACAACCGCCGGGGGGCGCTGTCTATCCAGACAACAACCCAGCTCGCTGAAAAGCAGCGAAGCGACAACCGCCGGCACTCCACCATCGTGGAGGCGAAAGGCCCCGCAAGGGGAGCGGAGCCGGTGCCATCGAACGGACGTGGACCCAGGTCCCGCCGTCGAGCCGGCCGAGCCCTACCCCAGACCGCCGACAACGGCCCGAGGAGACAGTCATGACCCTGAGCGAAAACAATCCCTTTGCCAACCCGTTTGCCGCCGGCGCTTTCGCACTCGACGCGCAGAACCCCTTCGCCGCGGGCGCAGCCCGTCGCGAGCCCACGCCCGTTCCCGACGACGCGCCGCCCGGCACCTACACCTACTCGCTGGTGAAGAGTGGACCGCCGGTTGCCGAGGAAGAAGTCGAGCAGGAGGGCGTGGAAGCGGTGGAGGTGACGACCTTGTGGGGCGACGGCGTCCTCAACGTCGCGCATCTCTGCCCGCCGCGCAGCTTCTACGTCGGCGAGGAAAAGAAGAAGCACCTCGCCTGCGACCTGTTCATTCCCGCCGAGCGGCTGGGAACGACGCGCATGCCGGTCGTGCTCTCGGACGCAGGCGGCACGCGCCTGGTGATCCCGCAAAGCGCGAAGGGACACGTGGAGCTGCCCGGACGCGGACGCATCACGCTCGACGAGGCGCGCGGCATGGCGCAGCCCTCGGCCGAGCTGGGCGGCGCACACGAGCTCGCACTGCCGCACGGCGCGCGGGCCCGCATCGAGCTCGACGGCTTCACGTTCCAGGTCGGCACCGTGAACGCCGGCAAGCCCGCCAAGCGCGGCATCGGCGCCGTGAGAGACTGGTCGTTCGCCAGTGCATTCGGTCTGTCGCTGCTCGGCGCAGCGGCGATGGTCGCGGCGATGGCGTTCTTCATTCCCCCCATGGGGCTCGTGGACGACGAAGGCATGGACCAGTCGCACTTCATCACCATCCAGCAGTACCTGAAGAGCAGCGCGGAGCGCGAGCAGCAGCAGAAGGACGAGAAGACCGTCGACGACGCGAACGACAAGAACCACCAAGGCGGAACGGGAACGCAGGCCAAGGGCTCCGAAGGCAAGATGGGCAATCCGCTCCTGGCCGCCCAGAACAAGCGCTGGTCGATCAAGGGCCCGAAGGACAATCCCGATCCGCACATGTCGCACCAGGAGGCGCTGCGCGAGGCGCAGAGCATCGGGATGATCGGCCTGCTCAACACCATGAACGGCTCGGTGAACACGCCGACCGCACCGTGGGGCCGCGACACCGCGCTCGGCATGGATGACGAGAACCACCGCGGCAACATGTGGGGCGACCAGATCGGCGACAGCGGCGGCACCGGCGGCCTCGGCCTCTCCGGCATCGGCGAAGGCGGCGGCGGCCTGGGCGAAGGCCTCGGCCTCGGCAACATCGGCACGATGGGTCACGGCAACGGCCTCGGCCCCGGTCAGGGTTTCGGTAACGACGCCGGGCACCTGGGCGGCACGCACCATCCCAAGTCACCGCCGCAGATGCGCGTCGGCGCCACGAGCGTCAGCGGGCACCTGCCGCCGGAAGCGATCCAGCGCGTGGTGCGGCAGAACTACGGGCGCTTCCGCATGTGCTACGAGCAGGGGCTCGCGCGTAACCCGAACCTGCAGGGCCGCGTGACTGCGCGCTTCGTGATCGGTCGCGACGGCGCCGTGAGCAACGTCGCGAACGGTGGCTCGGATCTGCCGGACTCCGGCGTCGTGTCCTGCGTCGTGAGCACGTACTACGGCCTGAGCTTCCCGTCGCCCGACGACGGCATCGTCACCGTCGTGTATCCCATCATGTTCTCCCCTGGTTGAGCCGACACCTTTCCTGGGGAGCCCGCCCCTCCACGCCGATGTGCGTGGAGGGGCGGCGATCTATTTCCGTCCGGCGCGCGACGCAGGGCCTCGACGGGCATCGACTTTGCCGCTGCCTGGGGACGGCGCGAGATCGTCGACTGGGGCGGGGCGCGCGTGAACGTCGTCGGGCTCGGCGACTTGATCGCGTCCAAACGCGCGGCGGGTCGCGAGCAGGCTCTGATCGACGCCGGAAATCTCGAGCGCGCCTCGAAGGCAGGACAGAAGCGCGGGCGCTGAACTGCGCGCTCCTGGCCCCGATGTTGCACGGGGCAGAGCCATGGCGAATGCGTTTCTGCGGGAGGTGCAGAAGGAGATCGAGCAGCTCGCGGCGATGCAGACGCCGCCCGCGGAATTTGAACGGCTGCCCTGGATAGTCCGGCGCTACTACGCGAAATGCGTGCGCGCAGAAGCAGCCGAAGCGCGCGTTGTGCGGGTCACGCAAACGGGAGAGATGCAGCTCGCGCCGGAGAAGCCGCCGGTGTTGTTCACCGCCACGGAGCACTTTGCCACGCACGAGGTCGCGTTCGTCTGGGACGCGCGCGTGCGCATGGCGCCTATGGTGGGCGCGGTCGTCGTGGATCGCTTCGCGCACGGACGCGGGCTGCTCGACGCGCGGCTGTTCGGCACGCTCAGCCTGGCGCATGGCGTGGGACCGGACACGGACGTGGGCGAAGCGCAGCGCTACCTTGCCGAGATCGCGTGGGTGCCACAGGCCATCGCGCAGAACCCGGAGCTGCAATGGCGCAGCGTGGACGAGCGCAGGATCGAGGTCGGCGTGAGCATCAACAGCGCGCGCGCCGTGGTCACGTTGAAGTTCGATACAGAGGGCGACATGGTGGGAGCCTCCGCTCGACGGCCGCGTCAGGTCGGCGGCAAGAGCGTACTGACGACGTGGGGCGGTTCCTTCTCCGCCTACCGCGAGCTGGGGGGGCTGCGCGTACCGACCCATGCAGAGGTATGGTGGGACCTGCCCGAGAGGCGCTTCGTGTACTGGCGCGGCAACGTCACGGGCGTCGTCGCCGAGTAGCTCCAGTCATACCCCCGGCTCGGCTCACCGCCCCTCGACGCGATTCGCTGCGCTCATCGCGGGCTCGCCGGCGCTCGCCGGCTCCCGCCCGCCACAACGCCGTGCTATGACGCGCGTCTCATGCTGAAGAAGCTGCTGATAGCGAATCGCGGCGAGATCGCCGTGCGCATCGCACGAACGCTGCGCGAGATGGGCATCGCCTCGGTGGCCGTCTACAGCGAGCCGGACCGCGACGCGTTGCACGTGCGCATGGCGGACGAGGCCTACGCCATCGGTCCAGCCGCCGCGTCGGAGAGCTACCTGCGCATCGATCGCATCATCAACGTCGCGAAGCGCGCCGGCTGCGACGGACTGATCCCGGGCTACGGCTTTTTGTCGGAAAACCCCGAGCTGCCCGAGGCGTGCGAGCGCGCCGGCATTACCTTCGTCGGACCGCCCGCGAGCGCGATGCGCGCCATGGGTCTGAAGACGGCCGCGCGCGACAAGATGAGCGCCGCCGGCGTGCCCATCGTGCCCGGCGGCAGCGCCGACAGCATCGAGGAGGCGAAAGCGACCGCAAAGCGCATCGGCTACCCGGTGATGCTCAAGGCCACGGCCGGCGGCGGCGGCAAGGGCATGCGCCTCGTGCACAAGGAAGAAGAGCTCGCCGGCGCGCTCGAGCGCGCGAGGAGCGAAGCGAAGAAGTCCTTCGGCGACGAGACCGTCTACATCGAGAAGGCCATCATCCGCCCGCGCCACGTCGAGATCCAGGTAATGGGCGACCGGGACGGCAACATCGTGCACCTGTTCGAACGCGACTGTTCGATCCAGCGCCGCCACCAGAAGGTCGTGGAGGAGTCGCCGTGTCCCGCCATCGACGAAGCAACGGTGCGGCGCATGGGCGAGGTTGCGATCGCGGGGGCAAAGGCCGTCGGCTACTTCTCGGCCGGGACGTTCGAGTTCTTGCTCGCCCAGGACAAGTCCTTCTACTTCCTCGAGATGAACACGCGACTGCAGGTGGAGCATCCAATCACGGAGCTCCGCACGGGCACGGATCTGGTGCGCGAGATGGTGCGCGTCGCGTCGGGCGAGAAGCTCGAGTGGCGGCAGGAGGACATCCGGAAGAGCGGCGCTGCGATCGAGTGCCGCATCTACGCCGAGGATCCTGCGAGCGGCTTCCTGCCAAGTCCAGGCACGATCCGGCGCCTCGTCGTTCCGGCCGGCCCGGGCGTGCGCGACGACAGCGGCGCGTACGAAGGCTGCACCATCAGCGCCAACTACGACCCGCTGATCAGCAAGCTGTGCGTGTGGGCGCCGGACAGGGCGCGCGCAGTGGAACGCATGCGCCGCGCACTTTCCGAGTACGTCGTGAGTGGCATCCGCACCAACCTGCCCTTCCACGAGCGGCTCTTCGCCCATCCCGAGTTCGTGGCGGGCGACTACGACACCGGCTTCATCGACCGCCACAAAGACGAGCTCCTCAGAGGCGCGACCGTGCCCGGCGGCGAGCGCGCGGCCTACGCCGCCGCCATCGCCGTCGCCGCCTTTCGCGCCGAGCACGAAGGCAAGCGCCCCAACGGTCTCGGCGGCGGCTCCCGCGGCGGCCTCTCGCCCTGGGTCGCCTCGCACCGCGCACGGCTCGGACGTTAGCCCGGGCGCTCAAAGCGGCGGGCGGCGCCGTCTCACCGCCGCCATCGCCGTCTCCAGCGTGTGGTTGTCGCGCAGGCACGGATAGCAGTCGTGCGCTTTGCGCTCTCCGCAACCTCGCTTCAGCATCATCCGCGCCAGCGGTACAAGCGATCGCCGATCGCCTTCTCTGCCGGCACGCTCGACGGTCTTCTTCATGACGTCGCAAGAGGCCTTCGCGCGCAGGGCCAGCGCCACGGCCAGTGCCGGCGATGCGCGGCGCTGGACGGCCTCGCTGTGCACCAGGCTCTCGGCCAATTCGGTCATCGGGGTCTTGGCGCGGGTCCCAGTCCAGACCTTGTAGAGCAGATCCGCGCTCTCGGGCGCGTCGATGGCCGCGAGCCCTCTGAGCGTCGTCGCACCGGTGATCGGATCGCGCGCCGCGGCGACGAGGCGCCGCTGGATGCTGCGCTCCTTCAGCTGCTTCGGATCGGACTGGAGCTTCTGCATCAGCTCCGCCAGCTCGTGTAGCTCCTTGGCCTGCTGGCCTTTGGCGATCGCCAACGCCTGTTCCGTGCTGCGCTGGTCGGCCGGGATCGCCAACAGCTTCGCGAGCGCGGCCTGGTCGCCAGCGCTGGCGCGTTCGAGCTGCGTCGGGGACTTCGAGTGCGGCGGGGAAGCGAGTGGGGGCGCGGCGGGCGCTCTGGACGGGAGCGGCGCGGCGGATGACACCGGGGCCGCGGCAACCGGAGACCGACGGGGCCCGAGCGAGAGCACCACCACCAGTGCGGCGAGCACAAGCACCGTCCCGGCAGCGAATGCAACCGCGATCCAATAAGGAACGCGGAGCGGGCCGAGCGCAACGACGCGCGCGGTCTCCGCGCCGACATGCGGCTCGAGCGGCTCCTCGACCACGCCGAAAGGCGGGGGCGGGGCTGCCAGCGCGCCGTGCAGCTCGTCTGCCGCGGGCAACGTTGCGTCGAGCAGCGGCTCGGCGGGCAGCGGAGCCGCTGCCGGCAACGCCTCGACCGTGGGCACGGCGGGCGCGGCGGGCACGCCGTGGGACGGCGCAGACGGTTGAAGCACGCTGCCAAGCGCTTCGGGAAAGAGCGACGGGGCCACGGGTGGCTTCCGCTCCTCGAGTCGAGCGAGCAAATCGTCCAGCGAGCCAAGCGCAGGCGTTGCCGCCGGCGACTCCCGGGGCTCGACGCTCACCTCTCCGGCGTGAAGCACCGACAGCGCGGAAAGCGCGTCGAGGCCCGTCAGCTCCGGGCCGCCGTCGGCAGGTTGCGCCCGCGCGCTTTCGACGCGTCCCGCGGAAAGTTCGACTTCGATGCGCAGCCGCGGATTGTCGACAAGCAGTCGAACCGGCTTGTCGCTGGCGTCGAGCGCGCGCAGGAGGCGGATCGGGCCGATACTTTCGAGGCGCAGATCGAAAGACAGACCCGCAGCGCCACGTTGCTCGGCGGCTCGCTCGACCTCGATCAGCCCCGCCAGCGTTCCGAGCAGGGGCTCGATGGCCGGCGGCTCGGTCTCGTCCGGCCAGACTTCTTCCCAACGCAGCACCACCAGCGACGCCCAGCGCAGTCGATAGTCGTCGCGCACTGTCCTGAGCAGGTCCAGGCCGGGGCCGGGGATCTGATCGTCTCCGGCCAGCAGCGCCTGGGGGTCGAGCGCCCTGAGCAGTTTCTGGCGGGCCTTGCTCGGCGCAATGTCGGTGACCAGAACCTGTGCGCCGAGCTCGCGCAAGGCCTGGGCCACGACGTCCGCGCGCCCCGCGTCCTCGTCCGCCAGCACGATGCGCATGCCGTCGATGCTCCGCCGCGGCCCCTCGAGCGGCGTGTCGACCGCGGGCTCCGCGGTCGGTTCCCCGGGCAACTGCGTCGCGTCCAGCACGTTGCGCTTCACGCGCATCACGAACTCGCGAAGCGCCATGGCCAGCGGCTTGCCGCCGCCGAGCACGAGCCGCACCGGACCGGCGTCGACCTCTTTTTCGTGGACCAGCTCCGCGCGCAGATCGTGCGACAGGGCCCCCAGGAGCTCGTCCAGACTGCTCTCGCCCACGCTGGGGCCGACGTACTTGCCGTCAGCCAGGTCGCGAATGAGCTGATCGAGCTTGGCGGCCAGCTCGCCCTGTTCATCCCCCTCGGCGAAGACCGCGGCGGCCCCGCGCCGGAACGCGTCGAGCCGGGTCGCCAGGTCGTGCGTGCCCGTCACGACCGCGATGGGCGGCGTGCGGTCGTGAAGCGAGCGGCGCAGCGTCGCAATCACCGGATCGTAGTGCTCGCCCCCGGCACTGCCCACCAAGAGCACCAGGTCGGGCGCGACAGCGACAGCCGTGACCCCGGCGTTGGCGGGCTCAGCGCGTTCGCAGTAGATCCCGTGGTCTGCCAGGCCACGCTCCAGCTCCGAGGCGTCGTACGCCTGTTCGCCCACGACCAGCACCGTCGGTTGGGCGTCGATCTGCAGCGAGGGCATCGACGGGCGAGGCAGGGGCGCCCGGGGCGCTGCGCCGGGCAGGGGAAGCCCGGACAACCGGCTCGCCGGCTGCGCGCCGGGTCTCGGCGGCTGCGGCGGACGTCCCGGAGGCGGTCGTCCGTTCCCCATGATGGCGGGCAGCATAGCATCGCGCGGCCGGCTGCTGGAAAAGCCCCGCAAGCACGGGTCCACCGGCCGGCCGCGCAACGCGAGGCAACGCCGGCGCTTCCACACGACAACGGGCCGCGCCAGTTACGGCGGGGCTACTTGGCGTGCTTGTCCGCCACGCACACCTTCTTCTTCGTCTTGTGGTCCGTCTTGCACTTGGTGTGCTCGCCCTTGCACTCGTAGCCCTCTTCGCAGGCGCCCCCGAGCTCGACCATGCCGGTCAGCATCTCGTTGCAGGCCTTCGTTTCGGCATCCGTCGACTTGCCGAGCTCCTTGTCGAACTTGTCGATGTCCGAGAACTTCGGCTCCTTCGCAAGCTTGACCTCGGTCTTGCACTCGGAGAGCGACGACATCTGCTTCAGGCATTCAGCAGCTTTCTGGCCGTCGAACTTGACCGTCTTGCCGAGCTTCGGCTTGAGCGTCTCGGGCGTCATGCCCAGGACCTTGAGAGTGACGGCGCCGATCGTCTCGCACTCCTGCTGGTTCGGCATCCAGCGCTTGTCCTTCTTCATCGTCGCGTCGACGCCGTCCATCTGCTTCTTCAGCTCGGGCTTGTCCATGGAACCGAAGCCAGCAACCATCATCGCGCTCGTGGCGACGATCGCCTTGACCTTGTCGTTCTTGCACTGCTCGATGGAGCCGCAGACGCTCGACGGGAGCTTCGTCAACAGGTCGTCCACTGTCATCCCGGCGGCAGCCGGCGCAGGAGCGGCGGCGTTCGACGCCGCGGATGCACTGCCGGCGGGCTGCGCCTTCGCAGCTCCCTTCTTGCACGCTCCCAGCGGCGCGGCAGTAGCGACGACCAACAGCAGCGACAACTTGTGCTTGAGTGACATGAAACTCCTTCTCGACCCCGCAGGGCCGACTCCCAAACCCGCGGCCCCGGTAGCACGGGCGCACCTCGCCCTCCAGGCCGATCTCGGCATCCTGATACGGCCGGCGCCGGCAATCCTTCCCTCCTTGCTGGACTTCGCGCGGCGCGCAAATGCGGCCCGCCGATGACAGGCGTCACCTGACGGCCATCGCGCGCTGGGGAAGCGGGCCCTTGTCAGCGTTGGCGGCCAGCCACAACTTGAGAACGTGGGCTGCGCTTGACCCCACCAGAAGGAGATGCGTCATGCAGCTGGAGCTCGATCGCAACGAAGCATCCGCGCTGGACAGTGCGCTCCGCCGCTATCTCGACCGGCAGATGTCGGAAATCGCACACACCGAGCAACACGACGTGCGCGTCGCGCTCAAGAAGGACTACGAGCAGATAGAGAGGATCGAGCGGCGCCTGAAGAAGCTGGTGGAGCCCGCGGGCTGAACCCGGCTATCTTCCGGGGCCCATGGCTCCGCTGAACGGCATCCGCGTCCTCGACCTCACCCGCCTGCTGCCCGGCCCCTTCGCGTCGCTCGTGCTCGCCGATCTCGGCGCGCAGGTCGACAAGCTGGAAGACGCCGGCGGCGGCGACTACATGCGGCATACGCCGCCCGTCGTCGGCGGCATGAGCGCCGGCTTCCACGCGCTCAACCGCGGCAAGCGCAGCCTGGTGCTCGACCTGAAGAAGCCCGCCGGCGTGGCGGCGTTCAAGCGGCTGGTCAAGAGCTACGACGTGGTCTTCGAGCAGTTCCGCCCCGGCGTGCTCGAGCGGCTTGGCTGCGGGCACGAGACGCTGCTCGCGGAAAATCCCCGCCTCGTGATCTGTGCGCTCACCGGCTACGGCCAGGATGGCCCGCTTTCGCAGCGTGCCGGCCACGATCTGAACTACCTGGCGCGATCGGGATTGCTCGGCTTGATGGGCCCGACCAAAGGGGCGCCACAGATCCCGAGCTTCCAGCTGGCGGACGTGAGCGGCGGGCTGTGGAGCGTGATCGGGATCCTGGCGGCGCTGCGCGAGCGCGACGCCACGGGCAAGGGCGGCTTCGTCGACATCGGCATGATCGACTCGGTAATCCCATTCGCAACGGTGGCGCTGAGCCGGCTGCTCGGGGGCGAGATGCCCCAGCGCGGCGACGAGATCCTCACGGGCGGTATCGCGCCGTACAACACCTACGTCACCAAGGACGGCGAGTCGATGAGCCTCGGCTCACTGGAGCCCAAGTTCCTGATGAAGTTCTGCCAGGGCGCTGGCATCGAGACGGACATGAGCGCGCTGATTCCGGGGCCGCACCAGGTCGCGCTCAAGCAGCGCTTCGCCGAGGTGTTCGCCTCGAGAACACGCGCCGAGTGGGAAGCGTTCAACGAACAGCACGATTGCTGTCTGGAGCCGGTGCTGCGTCCGGACGAGCTCCTCGCCGACCCGCACCTAACGGCTCGCGGCGCATTTTTCGATGTGGAAACCGGCGACGGCAAGGTCGGCGAGTTCCGCACGCCGGTCACGCCGCGCGACCTCCGGGCACGCCCGGCCCCCACCCAGGGCGAGCACAGCGACGCGATCCTCGCAGAAGCCGGCTTCAGCGCCGAGGAGATCGCCACGCTCAAACGCGAAGGCGCCGCCGGGTAGCAGCGCCTATCCGGCGCCTACACCTTGCGGTATTCCTCGATGAATTCCCAGTCGGCGATCAGGTGCTTTTTCAGGAGCAGGTTGAGCAGGGCGGCAAAAAGCGCCTCCCAGCGCGCGTTGTCGCCCAGGATCTCGGTGGCATCCGCGCCGTGCGATACGGCGCGCAGCGCCGCGACCAGATCGCGCGCCGTTAGCTGGTCGTCGGACGGCACGGGTCGCTCGGACGGCTCGCGGCGTTTCGAGCCTCGCGCGGGAAGGTTGACCTGCGTCCCGTCAAGCAGCGTCAGCGTGATCATGCGCGCGCCGCCCTTCTGCTTCGGGGCGGGCATGCTGATCTCGCGGGCCTCGATCTGCGGGCCGCTCTCGGGCGGCGGCGTGAGCGGGTGCTCGCCCGTTTCCTCGTCTGCGCGCGGCGCGGGGGCCGCCTCTGCCGCAGCGCCCGCCGGCTCTGCAACAGCTTCCGCCGGCTCGGGCGCTTCCGCCGGCTCGGCTGCTTCCGTCGGCTCGGCTGCTTCCGTCGGCTCGGCTGCTTCCGTCGGCTCGGCTGCTTGCTCAGGCTCGGCCGCCTCGACGCCGGCTACCGCTTCGCGCTCGACGGCGGTTTCCCGCTCGACCTCGGCTGCCGCTTCCTCGACGGCACCATCCTGCGCTGCTTCGGCCTGGGCTTCGGAGAGCGACGCTGAACGCGCGCGCCCCCCGTAGTAGACGCGGATGGCAGACGAGATGTCGGAGGGCGGCGCGATCATCGCCCGCACCGGCAATCCACTGTACTGGGTGAGCGCTTCCACCGCCGACTCGTCGCTGGGATCGTCCATCGCCACGTACAGCGTCTCGCCCAGGCCCCGCACCCGACGAACGAAGATCGGCACCAGGCAGTGCTTTTCCGCGATCTCGCGCGGCACGAGGTTGAGCAGCTGGCGGGAGAAATCGATGTGGTAGAGCGACACCCAGGGCACGCTGAGCTGCTGGCTCAGGATCTGCGTGACCTGGGTCTCGGTGACCAGCCCCGATTCGACCAGCAGCGTTCCGAGCCGGCGACTGTCCTTGCCCTGCAGCGCGAGAACCTCCTCCAGCTGCTCGCGCGTGATGATCTGGGCCTCCACCAGCAGATCGCCCAGCCGGATTCTCGGCGTCGTCATCCAGTCCGAGACTAGCGCAGCCGCCGCGGGGACGGCACCTTTCTCGGCGGAATTTCGGCAGGATCCACGCATGGAAGCGGCCCGCCGGGGGACCGGGCCGAGCCGCGGCGGCGCGCGGCGGGGGGGTTTTCGCCCACCGTCCGCGGGTGGATACTGCGCCCGGAGAGAGATGCCGCAGGAGCCCGGCCAGAAGCGTGGTAATTTTTCGCGCGTTCGCCTACGAATCCGGTCGACCCGCCCGAGCTCTGCGCCGGTAGAGACCGCTCCGCTGGCCCGGCGCTGGAGCAGGTCGTAAGAGCAAGTTGATCATGGTCTCCTCGGAACCCGCTTCGATGCGCCCCTGCCCCCAGTGCGGCGCTGCGTGCGCTCCGGAGCACCACTACTGCCCGGGATGCGGATTCCCGGTCGGCACGGTGGGAGGCAGCAGCGAGGACAAGTTCGTGGGCACCACCCTGCCGGGCGGCTACCACATCCTCGACCTCATCAGCGTGGGCGGGATGGGCCGCGTCTACCGCGCCGAGCAGAGCGTGCTCGGTCGCACGGTCGCGGTGAAGATCATCCATCCGCACCTGCTGTCGGACGAGAATTCCGCGGTGCGCTTCATGACCGAGGCGCGCGCCGCCAGCCAGCTCAACCATCCGAATTCGGTTGCCGTGTTCGACTTCGGTCGCACGGACGACGGCCAGCCGTACCTGGTGATGGAGTTCCTGCGCGGCAAGGACCTCGCGCGGGTTGCCTACGAGGAAGGCCCGCTGCCTTTCTCCCGCATCGTCGATGTCCTCAGGCAGGTGCTGACGGCGCTCGGCGAGGCCCACGAGCTCGGCATCGTGCACCGCGACCTCAAACCGGAGAACGTCATCCTCGAACCGCTGCGGCGCGGCGGCGACTTCGTGAAGGTGGTGGACTTCGGACTGGCCAAGCTCAAGGCCGACGCGCAGGCCCCCAGCGTCACGAGCCCCGGCATCGTGTGCGGGACGCCGGACTACATGGCGCCCGAACAAGGCCGCGGCGATCCGATCGACGGGCGCAGCGACCTGTACGCCGTAGGCGTGATCCTGTTCCAGCTCCTCACCGGCCGCTTGCCGTTTGAAGCCGACAGCCCGACGCAGGTCGTGATGATGCACCTGTCGATTCCGGTGCCGGACCCGCGTCAGGTCGCTCCGGAGCGCAATATCCCCGCGCCGCTCGTGGACGTGGTGTTCAAGGCGCTCGACAAGGAAGCGGACAAGCGATACCAGGACGCCCTCGAATTCGCCGATGCGCTGCGCGACGCGCTGAGTGCCAGCGCCGGTACGCCGTCGAGCCAGCGGGCCTCTATCCCGCCTTCGTTGATACCGGGCAGCACGGTGCGCTGCCCCTCGTGCGGCATCATCGTGCCGATGGCGAAGTTCTGCGGCGAGTGCGCCGCGCGCCTGCCGTCGCGGAGCATGCCCCCGGAGACGATAACTCCGCCACAGCTTCCCCTGCCGCTGCTCGGCCGCGACGAGGATCTCGCCTGGCTCGAGGAACGCCGGCAGATGGTGAGCGAGGCGCTTGTCGGCGCCCGGCTCGTTGGCGAGCCCGGCACCGGCAAGACGCGCCTGCTCGACGAGTTCCTCGAACGCTGCGCTGCCGCGGGCGATCGCACGGTGAAGACCGGCCCTGATCCGTTCGGCGCAGAAGTGGCGTATCACGCTCTGCGCGACGCGATCCGTCAGCTGGCTGGGCCGGGAGAGCAGCACAACGGCAAGAGTCGCTACCCAGGCGCCAGTGCCGAGGCGAAGCGTGGCCTCGACGAGATGTTCGAAGCGACGCAGCGCAGCTCCGACAAGCGCTCGCCGGTAGAGCGGCGCCACGCGCTGGCAGAAGCGCTGCGCTGGGCGCTGGCTCGCGCCGCCGAGCAGGCAGCCCCTGGACGCGTGATTGTGGCCGTGGACGAGCTGCACCGCATGGACTCGCCGAGCCGAGACGCGTTCGCCGACGTGGCCGGCGAGCCTCCGGACTGTGGCGTGCTCATGATCGGAACGCACCCGCCTGGCTTCGAGACCGGTTGGGGGTCGACGCACGGGGCACGCGTGCTCGGCGGACTGCCGCCTCCGGTGGTGTCGCGCATTCTCCGTTCCAGCCGCCCGAGCGACCCGCTCGCGTGGGCTGAAGCTGAAGAGGACGCAGGCGGACACGGTGCGCTGCCGATGTACCTCGACCAGGTGGTGCGCTACTCGCTGGAGGGTGGAAGCGATCCGCCGCATCGCCTCGCCGACCTGATCGCGCACCGTGTGGACACGCTGGATCCACACGCACGACGCGCGCTCCAGGCACTCGCCGTGCTCGGCGACAATTCCGAACCCAAGGACGTCGCGCGGCTGCTGCCGAAGTCCCATCAGCTCGACGGCGCGCTGGAAACACTGCTCAGCGCCGGGATGATCGAACGCTCCGGAGTCCTGGTATCCACGTCGCACCCGCTGCTGCGCGAGATCGTCCTCGCGACCATCCCGGCTGCGGTGCGACGCGAGCTGCACGCCAAGGCGCTCGGCGTGTGCGAGCGCCGGTCGGCGCCCATCGAGGTCCGCGCCCAGCATGCCTACTACTCCCAGGACTCGTTCTCCGCGCTGATGCTGCTCGAGCAGGTGGCGGACCGTGCGGCGGCTCGCGGCGACGTGGCGACGGAGGTCCTGGCGCTCCGGCGAGGCCTTGAAATCGCACGCCAGGAGATCTCGCGCGGCGAGCTGGACGACCCGCTCAGGGCGGTGCTCATCTTCGGTCGCAAGCTTGGTTCCGCGCTGACGCGTGCCGGCAACTTCGCCGACGCGGAAGGCGTGCTGCGCGAAGCCCTGGACATCGCGGGGCCGAGCGGCGCGGACCGCGCCAAGGTGCTCGGCGCCCTCGCCCAGGTGGCGCACGGACGCCAGCGCCAAGCGGAAGCCATCGGGTTCATCGACGAGGCGATCGAGATGGCGCGAAAGAGCGGCGAGCGCGATCTGGTGTCATCGCTCTCCGACACGCGACGGGCCTGGGCCTCCTGAGGGAAACGTCTATGAGTCGGGGCGGCAATGGCACGCCGGATGGGTTGCCCGGCCCAGCGGGCTCGCGTGCGAGCCTCGCACCGCCCCCCGGGCCGCTGACGTTCGTTGCTCGCTGGGATCTGGACAAGACCTACCTGCGCACGGAGTTCGACACGCTGGGCGACCTGGTGCGCACGGCCATTGAACGACCGGACCGCAAGCGCTCGGTCCCCGGTGCAGCAACGCTCCTGCGCGAGCTCGGTCGCACCGGCGCTCGCATCCACATCCTCAGCGGCAGCCCGCGGCAGATGAAGAGCCGGCTGGAAGAGAAGCTCCGTATCGATCGCGTGCGCTGGGACGAGCTGACGCTCAAGCCGAACCTGGGCAACATGATGCGGCTCAGGTTCCGCGCGCTGCGGGACCAGCTCGGCTACAAGCTGCCGGTGCTGCTCGGCACGCGCACACGGGATCAGCTGCTCGGTAGCGAAGACCAACTGGTAACCGAGGTGCTGGTGGGAGACGACGCCGAAGCGGATGCCTTCGTCTACTCGCTCTACGCGGACGTCTGCGCGGCGACGGTGAACCGCATCGAGCTGGAGCGCGTCCTCGACGCAGGCCAGGTCTACAGCGACATCCGCGCGCAATGCCTCGACGCATTGCCCATGCTCCGCCGGGGGCCGGTGGTGGAGCGCATCCTGATCCACCTCGACCGGCAGACGCCGCCCAGCCGTTTCGACGACTACGGGCCTCGCGTCGTACCGTTCTACAACTACCTGCAGGCGGCCTTCGTGCTGGCAGAGGACGGACGGCTCGACGGCGCGGCCGTGCTGCGCGTCGCCCAGGAATTCGTCGTGCGCCACCGTTTCGACGCCGACGCGCTCGCGCGCAGCTATCTCGATCTGATGCGCCGGGGACGCGCCAGGGGTCGGCTCGGCGGCACGCTCGACAAGGGTCTGTCGGAGCTCGGGTCCGACGCCCCGGCCGCCGACAAGCTCGCGGCAATGTGCGAGCAGGTCGCCGGCTACATCGAGCAGCGGCCCCTGGGCGATCCGCCCCCCGAGCCCGACCTCGACTACGTCGAGCTCGCGCGCCGCCACAAAGGCGGCAAGAACCGCACAGAGCGCCGGCGGTGAATCGCCGGTCACGATTCTCGACAACCCGGTCACGTCACCGCTTCGGCTGGGACATCGACGACCGGCGCTTGCAAATCGATCCGTCCCGGTGACGACTGTCTGAAGGCAGAGGCCCCAGAGGAGCGATCAGATGCAGCACCCTATCCTCGCTGGTTTCGGATTCCTCTTCATCTCCTTCTGCGTGGGCGTCTACGTCTTCTGGAGGAACTTCAAGAAGACGATCTACTACCGCGCACCCACGGCGCTTGGCAGGGCACCGCGTGTGGCCATCGCAGATGCGGGCCAGGGGCAGACAGTGAAGGTCCAGGGCCGCGTCGAGATTGGCCAGCGGACGCTCGAAGCGCCTTTGAGCGGCAAGCGTTGCGTCAGCTGGCGGGTTCGTGTCCAGGAAGAACACACCTTCGGCAATGTCGACGGTCCCGGTACGCTTCAGTGGGAGACGATCGTGGAGGAAACCGCGAGTGTCGACTTCCGCGTGCGCGACGACAGCGGCGTCGCTCTCGTGCTCCCGGACGGGGCGGAGGTGCTCTTCGATTGGGATGAAAGGTATGGGGAGGGCATGCTCGAAGACGAGTCGAACACGCCCCGGCTCCTGCAGTTCATGCGGAAGTCCGGACGGCGAACTCCCGCGTGCAAGGTCCGCTACGAGGAGGGCTCGCTGGTCGAGGGCGAAGTCGCCCAGGTGCTCGGCACCGTGAGCCGCAGCGGCGCGGGCGAATCTGTGATCATTTCCAAGCAGGGAGACTCGCCGATGTTCATCGCCGACGACACGCTCTTCAAGAGCTGATTCAGTGGCCCCGGTTGGTGGCCACTCCGTCTGGCTTTGCAGTGTGCCTACCCTTGCCCTCAGAAGGTCCGCCGATGCGCGCTGGGGCACCTTACGCAGCCCTTCGCGAAGCGTTACGCTGGAACATGCGCTTCAAGGTAGCGCCGCCGAGCGATCTCCTGACCGGCACGGCCCTTCTGGTCGTCGTCCTCGGCATGGTAGTCGCACTCGGCGCCCTGGTGGGCGGCGGGGTCAATCTCTGGGTCATCGGAATACTTGGGGCCGCGGTTCTCGTCCCGAGCGCCATGTTCTCGCCCAAGGAGTACGAGCTCCGCCGCATCGACCGGCCCCGGGGCAAGCAGGAGGGCGCCTACCGCCAGCGCGCGCTGCCCGCGACCTCGGCCGAGCTCATCGTGCACGGTCGACTCGGCGCCAGGTTGCGCTTCCGGCTCGCCAGCGCCGAGGTTGCCCGCTGTCCCGAGCTCGTCGCTCGCGCCGGCGCGAGCCCCTACGTGGGTCTGGCGGGTGTCGCCTGGACGCGCACGCGGCGCATGATCGTCGTGCTGGCGACCAATCCGTATCGCTCGCTGCTGCTCCAGTCGACGCGCTGTCCCGTGGTGGTCTCGCCGGCGGATACCGCCGCGTTCCAGGCGCAGCTGGCGCGCGTGACCGCGACATAGAGGCCGCGCGTGTTCTGGCCTCCGCAAGCGGAGCCCCCTCCGCGTCGGTCGCGGCCCTCGCGTGCTCGCGGGCCATGGTCCTCGGCTGCGGCACGAGTGGGTGATGCCGTCGCTGTCGCTCCTCGTCGTAGGCGCCACGGGCAAGCAGCTTCGCCTCAGGACAACGCGGGAGAGCCCTACGCGCTGAGCCCCGATGGCAAGACGCTCCTGGAACGAGAGGCCAGCGACACGCTCGAGCTGACGCACCTCGGCGGCGCCGTCAGCAAGCTGGACGGGCTCACCGTCACGGCCCTCGCCGTTGACAGCCACGCCCTGTGTCTCGCCGTAAACGCGCGCGTCGAAGCGATGGACGTCCGCTGAGAGGCTCAGGGCTGCACGCCGATGCCGTTCACGGCCGAGACGGTTCCGGTGAGCACGCTCGCGGCGGCGAGGCTGCCGTCGGACTTGATCTTGCGGGCGTAGAGGCCCTTGTCGGTGCTGTCCTGGTAGACCACGTAGCGCACGCTGCCGCGCGAGAGGATCTGCGCGTTGGTCGACGGCAGGTTCACGACCGTGCCCGGCGTCGTGCCGGACAGATCGGCGAAGCGGAACGGATTGGGCGGATCGCTGAAGCTCGCCGTGGCCTTCTGCATCAGGATCCCGGTGCCGTCGTGGGACTGCTCGAAGTAGCCGAGCGACCAGCCGTTGGAGTTCACGCTGATGTCGTTCACCAGCTGGTAGTCGGTGACGCTGCTGGTGATCGATCCGTCGATGACGAACAGGTTCGCGTCCTGCACGTAGCCGAACCAGCGCGCCACGGGCCAGCCGTAGTGCGCGGAGCCGCCGCCGCCCGGGAAGGCCGTGCCCACCGTAGTCGACGGAGGCCAGCTCGAGGCGTCGACCAGCACCGGCGCCTCGCCGAGCGCGGTGAGCATCACGCGTGTGCCGGTGGAGTTCCAGTCGGCGGAGTAGGTCGAGCTGTTCGACGGCGTGTAGAGCGTGGCGGTGCTTCCGACGCCTGTCGCCGACAGCTTCGCCATCTGCAGCTCGCCGGTCGAGAGCGTGATCACCGCCAGCTTGGCGGTCGGGGACAGCACCGTGGGCTTGCCGATGTCCACCGGCGCCCCGACCGTGCCGCTGGAGAAGGGGAAGATCACGGCGCTGTTCAACACGCCCATGAGCAGGAAGCTGCCGTCGGAGGCCCACTCGCAGCGATTGGCGAACGAGTACGGGGAAGGCGGAGCCACGTCCTTGATCGCGCCGGTCGCGACGTTCTCGATGTGGCAGTGGTAGACGTTGATGTCCTTCCACGACACGTACTTGTCATCCGGCGACCACAGCACCGGGCCCAGCTCGCCGCTGCCGAGCGGGTGGCTCTGCTTGCTGGCCAGGTCGTACACGCGCGTGGTCGGGCTGTAGCTCGAGTTCGTGTCCCAGTACACCAGCCCGGATCCGCTGTGCGACCACGACACGCAGCCCGTGTAGCCGCCGGGGCTGGCGATGGAGTCGAGCAGCACCGGCGCCGGCTTCTGCATGTCGTAGATGCCCACCGTCGATCCGTTGACGGCGAGCATGCTCGCGTCGTCCGACCAGAGCGGGACGTCGCCCGGGTACAGGTACTGGCTGTGTCCGCTGGCGAGGGTGACCGGCGGATCGACCGATCCGTCGCTGTAGATCGCCACCGCCGACAGCTTCGACGCGCTCGACTGGTCGTAGATCACCCAGTTGGGAGGAGTCGTGTGCGTGACGCCGCCGTCCGTGCCGCCCGCGCCGCCCGCACCGCCGCTGCCCGCGTCCGTGCCCGCGCTTCCGCCGCTACCGCCGGTACCCGCATCGGCTCCCGCCGTTCCGCCGCTACCACCGGTACCCGCATCGGCACCTGAGGTTCCACCGCTGCCGCCCGTCCCCGCGTCCGATCCACCCGCGCCCGACGAACCGCCGTTTCCCGACGAACCGCCGTTTCCCGACGAACCGCCGTTTCCCGACGAACCGCCGTTTCCCGACGAACCGCCGCCGCCACCCATCGCTCCGGTGCCGCCGTAGCCCCCCGTCGCTCCGGTACCACCGTAGCCAGCCATCCCGCCGCTTCCTGCGCCCGCCTCGGTGCTGCCGCCAGCGCCGGCGCTTCCGCCGTGCCCGCTATTGCTCCCACATCCAGAGAGACCGGCGAGCAGCGCAACCGCTGCTCCCGACCAGCACACAAGTCGATATTGTCCAAGCCGCATAATCGAAGCCTCGCACAGGGTCCTACGTTTCGCGACCCGCCGACGTTCCTTGTGACGCTTTGCGCGGCGTTCTGCGAGGTGAAGCGGAGGCGGCCGCCGCAGGGGCATGCGTTGACGGCGACCTTGGGGTCTTGGCGCTGGTAACGAGCGCGCGGCGACCGCGACGCCGCCGCGCTCGACAGTGCTCTTCGCAGTCTAGTCGGGCGCGGGCGCGCAGGGGGATCGCCGCGGAACGACTTGGTGGATGTCTTTCCTGGCGCTGGCTAGAAGGGATGTACCTTCCTACCGTGGGCGGCCGAGAGCCGCACCAGCTCCTCGATGAGCAGGGTGACTTTCGCACCGTTGTCGAGCGGCCTGTTCCAGCGCACGTCGTGCTCGCGCCCATCGAGCACGAGGCGCAAGCGCCGGTTACCGTAGTCGTACACGCGCCCCTCGCGCTCGCGAGGCTGGAAATCCATGGTACGGGCGGCCAACTCCCACAGCGTGCGAAGCTCGCCGCAGTCCACCTCGGTCACCTCGTGGTCCCGTTTGCTGCCCTGCAGACCCTGAACCGACTCGATGCTGTTGTCGATCGCGCAGCGCGTCCCGTCACCCGCCACTGTGACGGAGTAGGACCCGCGTCCGGGTTTGCCCCCGGAGGAGGCAAAGCTCGCCAGGCGCGTCGGGTTGGTGGGCATCTCCGTGGTGGATGTGGAAGGCGCCGCGGACGCAACGCCCGAGGAAGCCGTCGCGCTGGCGCTGGCGGCGGAGCTTGCGCTGGGCGTTGTCGTGGGGGGCCGGCCCTGGGTCGTTGCTGTGGCAACGGAAGCGAGCGGGGATTCCGCGGCCCCGCTCGCCGGCGGCGGTTGCGGGCTACACCCTACAAGGGCGGCGAAAGCACACACGAGCCAGCGAGCCATCGTCGAGCGTGGCACCCCGGTGGCTGCAGCCGTTCCGCTCGCTTCCAGCGCGACGGCAAGGAAACCCAACCGCATCCGCGAAGTGTACGCCAAGCGTCGATCGCCGGACACCGCGGCAAGATCGAAGCGGCATCAACAACGCGAAGCAGGCGAGAAAGCTCGTCGCCAGCGAAGGCTCGCTTTCCGCCTACGTCTGGCGCTATGAGCCGGCAGAGTACAGCGACAAGTACGTGGCCGGAACGCTCCAGCTCCGCATCACCAGCCCCTGATCGGCAGCGGCGCGCCGCATGAGCTGCAGCTGATTACCGCCAGCCGGGGCAGGTCGTCGGCGTGCAGATGCGCCTGCCGCGGCGGCTGCTTCACGAGCTTGCGCGTCCGGAGCAGGTAGAAGCCCGCCATCAGGCAGAGCCCGACCAGCGCTACCGCCTGGAAGTAGCCGAAGAAGCCCGCAGCAGGTGCAAGCTCCTGCAGCAGACGCCTACCGAGCAGACCCGGAAGAAACGCGGGGATGACGATCACGAACAGGACGAACGCGGTCCAGCCGTGAATGCCCGGATGGTCGAGACGGCTGTCGACGAGAAGCCCGGGAAGTCGCCGCATTTCGCTGCGCTGTGCAGAGTATCACGCCGATGCTCACGGACCGGCGCGGCGAGCCGGCGTGGCGTTGCCGCCGGAAGCGGGCGGGCAGGTCGTCGCTTGCGTCAGGAATCCGCCGGCCTCGAGCTTCGCGAGGCTGTGCAGCGTCTGGTCGACCGCGGCCTGATCTTTCTCGTCGAGCCTCGCCTTGACGACCGGCGCCAGCCTGCGGAGCTCGGCGAGCCACGTTGCCGTAGGCGCGCCCGCGGCGCCGCGCGACAGCGCGGCCACGGCGAGCATCGCGTAGCCGCTGAAGCGCAGCGCCGGGTCGGTCTCGGCCTCGACCCACGGCGCGATCTGGCTCACGTCCCCCGGCACGCCCGAGCCACTCCGCACCAGCTGGCCCAGACGATCGGGCGCAGCGTGCGGGGCGTCGGGCACGAAGAACCGCAAGAGCAGCGGCACGCGTCGCCCGATCGCGAGCGGCGGGTGGATCGTTGGGTCGTTGGTTCCGCGCGAGCCACCACCCGGCAGCACTTCCATTTCCAACGTCAGGCGCTCGCGGCGCATGCCCACCTGGCGCGGTTCTTGATGCGCGCAGGGCCCGCCACATTGGCCCTGCTTTGCGTAGATGGGCACCTCGTTCCACCACGAGATGTGCACGACGGCGTAGGTCGGCAGTGGCGAAAGCGGGGCCAGCCGCGCGAGCGGCGCTTGCTCGCCGATCTCCCCGTCGGAGTTGATCGCCTGGCCCAGCGCGCGTAGCAGCGCCGCATTCGCGGAACGGCGCTCCACGTGAAAGCACGCGAACAGCGCCCGCGCGTTCACGTGTGGTGTAGCAGATCGATCTGGGGCGCGGCCGAGCGGGCGCGTTCACACCCAGGCGTTGTTCAGCACTTCGCCTACGCCGCCGGCGCCCGGGACGATGTACTGCTTGTCGTTGAGCCCCCGCTCCTCGTCCCAGCGTTCGCCCGGCACGGTGTTGAGCACGTCGTCCGGCGAAAGACCGCGATCGAGCCTGAGCGCATAGATGATCGCGTCGGGCACGTCCGTCGTCAGACGCCGGACGTATTCCGGGGTCACGATCAGATTCAGCGCAATGCACCGGCGAGGCGTTCCGTCGAGGTGCTTCTTGTAGTGCTCCATCGCGCTCACCATCGAGGAGCCCGTCGCGCCCATCGGATCGGGGAACAACACGAAGCGGTCTTCCACGTCACGACCGATCTTTGCGTCGTGCCACTCGGCCCCCGTGACCTCTCCCTTGTCGTTCGTGACGCGACTCATGAACAGGTGGTCCTGCCGCACGCCTGCGGGATCGAGCACCGTATTGAGGATGTCGTAGGTGACCTGGGAGGGCATCGTGCCAGCGCGCGCGATGCCGACTGTCACGACCTTGGTGTCGTGCGCGACGACCAACCCACGGTAGACAGCTTCCGCCGGATGCTGCGTCACCATGCGCGTCTTGACGCTCGCGCGCTCGCGCGGCAGCTCGGTCGCGACCACCGCACGCACCAGCCACTCGTAGAGCGTCACCACCAGCCTGCCCACTTCGGGCTGGTTGGCTTCAGGGGCGCACGCGCGCGCCAGGAGCGTCCAGGCCAAGGGATCGTCCAGCAGATGAACTTGCTCGCCGTAGCGATGTTCGAGCTCGGGAAAACGGAATCGGCTCTGGAGGTAGGCAGCGTCGGGCATCGGGTGCGTAGGCTATCCCAACGCGGAGCCGCGCGGAGTCGGCCCCGCCCGGACGGCGGCAAGTCGTCCGGCAGCCGCCTGTTACGCGACAACAGATCGGCGGGACCAGACCGGCTGGTCGGTTTTTGTGCCTCGCCGCTGGCCTCTGGCGCCTGCTGTGCTACCCCGACGGGGGTCCGGGCGGGGCCACCCAAACCGGGCGAAGTCACGAACACGACTAGCGAAAAGCGAGAAATCCCAATAGGCTCGGCCCAGCCCGGCTCGGGCATTCCACTCCTGGTTCTCCGCGACTGCCAATCATCGCGGTAGCACTCCCGCCCCGACGGGCGATGAAAGGGTCGCGAAGTGGACAGCGATCTGGCCGAATCGTTCTCTGCCTTCAAGGAGTCCTTCGAGCGCCGCGGCATCGCGGCCAGGTTCGGCAAAGCCGATGCAGACCTCGTGAGCGGGCTCAAGAGCAAGCTGGGCCTGCCCCGGCGCTACCGCGAGTTCCTGTTGGCCGGTGATCCGGTGGACGTCGAGACGCGCACGCCATCCGAGCGCGTGCGGCTGATTCCGGCATCGGAGCTGGAAGCCGAGCAGAAGGGGTTCGCGCTCGACGAGTCAGGCGAGCTGCGCACCGGGCCAACGTCGCAGGGCTGGCGGCCGAGCTGGATCATCGTGGCGCACAGCTCGCTGCTCGGGGATCCGTACTTCCTCGACACGTCGCTCCCGGATGCCGAAGGCGACTGCGCCGTGTTCACGGCCATGAGCGGCACCGACAACTGGAAGCCGCGCCTCTGCGCCTCGAGCTTCGCCATGTTCGTGCGCATCCTGGCCATCGGCATGGAGCTCGCCGAAGGGTTTGCCGACGAGGACGTGGACATGGACGACGAGCAGGTCTTCCGCGACACGCTGGGGCCGCGCATCCGCCAGTACGACCCCGCAGCCTTGAAGGCGGGTCACTGGACGTGACCGCTTCGGCGGAGCTGCTTCGCTCCGCGGCGATGGGGACGCCGGGCTTCGAGCACGAGCTCGCGCGGCTGGCACGTCGCGGCGAGAGCGATCTCGAACGGGTGGAGCCCGCAGTGCGCGAGATCCTCGCGGCGGTCCGGAGCGAGGGCGACGTTGCGATGCGCCGCTACATAGAACGCTTCGAGCAGCGCACAGCCGACGCGCTGTTCCTCGAGGACTATGGCGGCGCCGAGGCGCTGGAAGCCCAGCCCAGAGCCGTCCAGAAGGCGCTGGAGCAAGCCGCCGCGCGCATCCGGAGCTACCACGAGCGACAGGCCGAACAGCTCCGGAGCTTTTCGTATGCCGAGCAGGGAATCGAGCTCGGCGGGCGCGTCACGCCACTCTCGCGCGTCGGAGTCTACGCGCCCGGAGGCAAGGCGCGCTATCCGTCCAGCGTGCTGATGAGCGCGATCCCCGCGGCGGTGGCCGGCGTCGGTGAAATCATCGTCGCGACGCCTGCGCCGGGGCCCGAGGTGAGAGCGGCGTGCCACCTCGCCGGAGTCGCCGCCATCCTCGACGCCGGCGGCGCTCACGCCGTCGCTGCTCTGGCGTACGGCACTGGATCGGTCCGACGCGTGGACAAGATCGTCGGACCGGGAAACATCTACGTGGCGGCGGCCAAGCGCCTGGTGTTCGGCGAGGTGGCGATCGACAGCATTGCCGGGCCGAGCGAGATCCTCGTCGTCGCCGACGACAGCGCCGACGCCCGGCTGATCGCGGCGGATCTCCTGAGCCAGGCCGAGCACGACGAGGCGGCGTACCCGCTGCTCGTGTGCACACGGTCGTCGCTGGTGGACGAGGTACGCGCTGCGCTGGCCGAGCAGCTCCGGGATCTGCCGCGGCGCAAGGTGGCCGAGGCGTCCCTCGTCGCCAACGGATTCGCCTTGGTCGTCAACGACCGGACCCAGCTGGCCGCAGTGGCCGATCGGCTCGCGGCCGAGCACGTCGCGCTGCACGCGGCGGATGCCCGCGAGCTCGCCGACCGGATCCATCGCGCGGGAGCATTGTTCATCGGTGCATCGACACCGGAAGCCGCGGGGGACTACCTGGCCGGACCGTCGCACGTGCTTCCGACGGGAGGTGCCGCCCGCTTCAGTGCACCGCTCGGCGTCTACGACTTCGTGTCCCGTACTTCGCTCATCGCGTACGAGGCAGGAGCGCTGAGCGCACAAGCCGAAGCCATCACGACGCTGGCGCGGCTCGAGGGGCTCGAGGCCCACGCGCGAGCCGTTGACCTGCGCACGCGCAACAAAGGCTGACGCGGGCTATTCCTGCGCGGCGAGGTAGCCGCGCTGGATCAGGTTCAGCACGATGCCGGCGGTGTCCAGATCCGTCAGGCTGCTGCGGTCGAGCAGTGCCTCGAGGCTCGGCGAGTTGAGCGCCTGCTGCAGGATGTCGAGATGACTGGGCTCGAGCTCGTGAAGGGGCGCTTCAAGGGGCGTGCACAGGATTAGACGCGACTCGAGCGGAGGTAGACGCTCGCGCAGCTGGGCGAATTCGTCCTGCTGGCGGAAGCCCTCCATCAGGATTTCCTGAACCGTCGCGTCGAGAGGATTGTCGAACTTCCGCTCTTCCGGCGGGTCGAGCTGGAACATCCCGCGCGTCCAGCCGAGCATGCGGTACACGGCCTTGACCGGGGGCACTTCCGCCTGCCCTTCGATGAGCGCGAAATGCACCACGCCGTTGTCGAAGAAGATGCGCCCGATGCGCGAGTCGGTCCGGATGACGAGCACGCCGGTCTTTCGCGACGTGCCGAACAGCTGCATCAGATCCGGAAGCGGGATCTCCTCGAGGTTGCCGCTCATGCGCGGCGCCTCTTCGGGGCTGTAGCTCGGGCCGCGCTGACGCGCCGTGGCACGCCGCACCGCGACGGACTCCAGGTTCTGCGGGGAGTGGACCTCATCCACGCCGACGGAAACGACCTTGAGGATGCTGGTGCCGATCAGGATCCGGTCACCCTCCCTCAGCTCGGCGGCCTGGATCTTTTCGCCGTTGACGAAGGTGCCGTTGGTGGAGCCGAGGTCCTCGATGTAGATGACTCCGTTCTGCATGCGGATGCGGGCGTGGCGCCGGGAGACCATCTCCTCGACCAGCACCATGTCCAGGTCACTCGACCGGCCGACAACAATCTCCTGTCCCTCGCCCAGCGGGAACTCTCCGCCCTGGTATTTGCCGGAGATAAACCGCAGCGCAAGGCTCGTCCGCGAGGGGCTTGATTGCGGACCGCTGGAGTTCGGCGCGAGTCGGTCGGGCATTATGAGGCTGAGAGCCCACAGCGCCTGGCGACCTGGACCGAGCGCACAGGCAAGTGTGCGGAAAATATTAGGCTCCGGGTGAAGATCCGGTCAAGCTTGCTCGACCGGTCGACGAGCGGCCTCCCGGTCGACGGCAGCCCCTCTGACCCAGCGGCCGGCAGGCTATCGGTCAACGGGCTCTCGAAGGGCTGGTTCATGCCGGTTTCACCTCCGCAGGCACCGGGGGAGCGGCCGGACCGCCGGGCTCCTCGTCGGTCGCCTCCGGCGCCGCGAACGGCCCAGGAGGAAGCGGAGAGGCCACCGGGTCGGACGCCACTGGCAGCACCACGGTGAAAGTCGAGCCCGCACCCTCCTGGGATGCGACCTCGATGCGCCCCCCCATCTCCTCGACCATGCGCTGGCTGATCGCCAGCCCAAGCCCGGTCCCCCGGTCCTTGGTCGTGAAGAACGGAACGAACAGGCTCTTCAGCACCTGCGGGGTGATACCGGGGCCTGCATCGCGGACGGCGATGTCCACCCACCCCGCCGGCGCCTGCTCGCTCCCGCTGTAGGGCGCCGGGCGTCCCTGTCTGAGACGCGTCAGGATCGAGACCTGGCCGGAGCCGTTCATCGCCTGGACCGCGTTCTGGACCAGGTTGATCAGGACCTGCCGGAGCTGTTCCGCATCGGCCCGCACCATCGGCAGCGCTTCCGCGAGCTCGGTGTGGAAGTCGTTCTCGCCGGGATAGGACGCGAGAACCTGCAGCGTGCGGTTCACGACGGCGTTCACGTTCACGGAGCCGGGGTTGCCCTTCGAGGGCCTCGCGTAGTCGAGAACCGAACGGACGACTCGATCGAGGCGATCCACCTCCTCCACGATGATGCCCAGGAACTCCTGGGCTGCGGGATCGACTTCGGAGCCGTCGGCCGGGTCGCTCAGAAGCTGGGCTGCGCCCTTGATCGCGCCAAGCGGATTCTTCACTTCATGTGCGAGACCGGCTGCCATCTGGCCCAGCGCCGCAAGCCGGTCTCGCTCCTGCATGCGGCGGTACTGCCGCGAGTTTTCGATGACGACGCCCATCTGCACGGCCAGAAGCTCAAGCAGACTGACCTCGTCGGACGAGAAAGCGTCGCTGACGCGATCGTCGGCGACCACCAGGAACCCCAACAGGTCCTGCCCCTCGCCGTGGATGCTCAGGCAGACGCCCTGCTTCAGCGGCCCGAGCAACTGCGCGGCAGCAAGCAGCCTCTCGTCGGCTTCGGCTTCGCGCGTCCAGCCTCCTCTGCGCCGCTCGCCGAGCTCGTAGACGAGCTCCTCCATCACCAGGGACGAGCTGGTATTGAGCCGCTCGATGAGCGGGCGCGCCGTGGCACCGTCGATTCGCGCGGCAGTCTGGGGCCCGAAAGACAGCCCTAGCTCGAAGTCCGTCCCCGCCGGCTCCCGCAGGTAGAGCGCGGCACCAGTGGCTCGCCGGGATTCCTCGAGTGCCAACATGACGGTCTGCATCATGACTTCGACCTGCAGCACGTGGGTCAGCGCGCGACGCGCCTTGGCCACGGCGCGCTCCAGGTCGACGCGCTCGCGGAAGAATGCCTTGTGGATGTACTCCTCCACCTTCTCGCGCAGCGGCTCGAACAGCACCAGGATCACGATCGCCGCAAGCACCGCGTTCAGGTACATCGTGTTGAAGCCGCCGATCAGGACGACGAACACGTAGAAGATGCCGGCCAGCGAGAACGCCAGAGCGGTCGACACCAGCAGCTGGCCGAGGATGTCATACAGGTCGACGATCCGGTCGCGCGTCATCGACTCGGCAAGGATGAACAGGAACACTATGCTCAGCACCGCGCCGACCGGCGGCAGCGGCGCGCCGATGAACCACAGGAAGTCAGCCAGGCTGAACGCCGCTGCCAGCGCGCCGATCAGCACCAGGAAGCGCACCCGGCGCTGGGTCGCCCGAGAGCGGTTGCGTTCGCCGCGCACGGCGAGCGACCACAGACCGGCGGCGAGCAGCCCGAAGACGTAGAAGAAGACGATGCCGCGAACGAGCACGTGCATGTGCTGGGGCAGCATCACCAGGACGAGAACCGGCACCATCAGCACGCCAGCTACGCGCAAGAGCGCCGAGCGCCGCTCGGGGCGGGGAACAATCGCCTCGAACAGGTGCAGCGCGAACTGCGGCAACAGCACGGCCAGTACCGCCGTGAAGTGCGCCCACACGTCGGCCCGGACGAAGTGGTACAGCCACTGCGCGAGGTACCAGAGCCCGATATCCGCGGCGAACAGCGCCAGGAAGATCTGCGCGCGACGGGTCCTGCCGCGCAGAAGGATGGAGACCGCGATCGCTAGAGCGAGCGCGCCGCAGAATAACGATGTCCGCGTGCGCAGATCCACACTGACGGAGCTTAGCTAGCGCGCCGGGGGCGATCAAACGCGCCGGCTCAG
This sequence comes from uncultured delta proteobacterium, assembly GCA_963826085.1. GTDB lineage: Bacteria > Myxococcota_A > Polyangia > Polyangiales > Polyangiaceae > CAWDXG01. Next base: position 1,921,824 of record CAWGVN010000004.1, read on the forward strand.
CGGGTGCTGCTGTGCGTGGTTCCGGTCTGCGTGGTGCCGCTGGGATTGCTGCTGCCATTCTGGCTGCTGCCGCCACTCGTAGACGTCGTGTCGTGCGGCCGCCAGGGGTCCGGTGTCGGCTTGGCCGGGCTGAGCAGCCCGTTGCGCCAGGGATCGGGCGTGGGTTTCGCGGGATCGCCGCCCGTCGGTACCCCGCTGTTGGTGTTGTCGCTGCCAGTCCCGTCATCCGCCGAATTGAGGGAATTGGTCGGCGCCGGAGCGGCCCCGGTCTGGTCCTGGCCCAGCCCCTGTCCGGTAGTGCCGACCTGCTGCTCGTCCTGCCCCTGTCCGGCCACCTGCAGCGCGCAGCCGGCCGAAGCCAGCGCGGCGACCGCGACCAGAGAAGCAAGCCAGGCTGCACGCTTCATGACGACTCCTCCTCGCCACTCGACAGGAGCCCATACTGCTTGACCAGCTGGCTCAGTCGCGGGCGTTTCATTCCGAGAACCCCGGCAGCACGGGTGATGTTGCCACCCGTCTCGTTCAATGCGCGCGTGATGCAGTCGCGCTCGATCTGTCGCTTGACGTCGCCCAGGCTCAGGCCCGCCTCGCGGATCTCGCGATAGGCGGCGCCGGCCACCTCGACGTCCGGCACAGCCGCGGCCTCGTGCGGCGCGGAAGCCGGCGCGGGAGGCGGCAGCGTGCCGAGCGAATCCGCGCGCGTGGACAGCGGCGCTGGCGCGGCAGCCAGATTGCGCAGCGCCTCGACGTGCTCGGCCGCGTCGTTCAGCTGGATCACGTCGCCGTCCGAGAACAGCGACGCCGCGCGCAGGGCGTTCTCCAGCTCGCGGACGTTGCCCGGCCAGCGATGCCTGCCGAGAAGCTCGAGTGCCTCGGGCGCCAGGCTCTTCTGTGCTTCGCCGCGCTCGCGCGCGATGCGGCCGAGGATGTCCTCGCAGAGCAGAGGCAGATCCGCGACGCGCTCGCGGAGCGGCGGCACGTCGAGCGAGATGCCGCTGAGGCGATAGTAGAGGTCCTCGCGGAACTCGCCGCTCTCGACCATGGCGCCGAGGTCGCGGTTGGTCGCGCAGACGATGCGCACATCGACCGGAATCGGCTGGGTGCCGCCCACACGCTCGATGGTGCGCTCCTCCAGCACGCGCAGAAGCGCCACCTGGGTACGCGGGGAGATGTCGCCGATCTCGTCGAGGAACAAGGTGCCGCCGTCGGCACGCTCGAAGCGGCCGCGCTTGCGCGCACCAGCGCCCGTGAAGGCGCCCTTCTCGTGCCCGAACAGCTCGCTCAAGAGCAGTGACTCGACCAGGGCGGCGCAGTTGACCTTCACCAGCGGACCCGAGGCGCGTTCGCTGGCGGCGTGGATGGCCTCCGCAACAAGCTCCTTGCCGGTGCCGCTCTCGCCGTGGACGAGGACCGTGGCGCCGGTGCGACCGACGCGCTGGACCGAAGCAAGCAGCGCGCGCACCGCGGGGTGCCGTCCGACGAAGCGCGGCGTTGCGCGGTTCTTCGTCCGGGGCTGGACGCCCGCCGAAGACGGCGGTGCTTCGTCGTCCTCGCGATCCTCGCACTTGACGAGGCGCTCGAGCCGCGCGAGCCGCGCGAGATCCCGGCGCAACAGATATGCTTCGCGATGCTCGACGCCGAGAGTGCGGCAGACTTCCTCTCGCAGCGCCACGGCCGAAGCGACGTGGCTTGCCGCCGCGTCCTCGTCACCCTCGGTCAGGAGCACCTCGGCCGCGATCACGTGCGCCTCGCGAGCCAGCTCCTCGTCGCCGGTCTCGCGCGCAGCCAGGACGGCCGCCTGCGCGAGCTCGCCGGCCGGACGACCCGCGGCGCGTGCAACCAGCGCGCGCAGCACGGCGGCCTCGCCGGTAGCGTATGGAGATGCCGCGAGCTCGCTCGCGCGCTCGACTTCGGTCGCTGCACGCGCGACGACGCCATCCTCCAGCGCGACGCGCGCGGCCAGGCGATGGCACTCGGCCAGCTTGTCGCCGTCGCTCGCCTGCTTGGCCGTCCGCATTGCTGCGCGCAGCTCGCGCTCGGCGTCCAGCGTGCGCCCGCGAGCCAGGTGGGTCCTCGCCTGCGCGAGCCCGACCTCCGCAAGGCGCGAGGCCGGCGCGCCCGGACCGAGTGCCTGCCGCCCGAAACGCAGCGCCTGCTCGGCTTCCTCGACCAGGCCCAGACGCAACCTGAGCTCGACCAGGTTGGTCACGTCGCGCGCGAAGCCGAGCCGATCGCCCAGCCGCCGCCTCACTACAATCGCGCGCTCCGACAGCTCCAGAGCGCGGCCGTACTCGTGCCGCTCGATCGCCAGCACCGCGAGGTTGCTGATCGCGAAACCGACGGCGCGCGTCTCGTTGCGGCGCTCGGCGTCTTCCAGCACCTCGGTCAACATGGGGCGCGCCTCGTCGGGGCTGCCGCGCGACAGGAGCGCGATGGCGCGGTTGACGCGGGCGCGCAGCTCGCAGGTGTGGTGCCCTGCGAACGCGGCCTCGCACGCGTCCGCCGCGAAGTGCGCATCCGCCGCGTCCCACTCGGAACGGGCCAACAGCAGCTTGCCAAGCAGGTTGCGTGCGCCGAGTCGCGTCTGCGGCGACTCCGCTCGCTCGATCACGTCGTTTGCCAGCTCTTCGGCACGCTCCAGATTGCCGGCGGCGTAGGCGACCTCGCCGAGCACGATGATCGCGTCGAGGCGGGCAGCGTCTTCTCGAGCCTGGTCCCGGGCGCGGCACAGCGCCGCTTCAGCCGAGACGAGATCGCCGCGTGCGAGCGACGCGCGACCGAGCACGAACGCGGCGCGACCGGTGCGCTCGCCTGCCGAAGCGCCTTCCGCCCACTCCAGGGCCACGTCGACATCGCCAAGCGACAGAGCGAGCTCGGCTCCACGGATGCGGGCGCCGGTGCGCGCGTCGTCCGGCAGCTCCCCGACCAGATCGGCCCAGCGCCGCCACAGCCCGGTGCGACTGGAAGCATCCGCGGCGAGCCGGAACGACTGGTGCATGGCGCGCTCGGCGCCGGGCTGATCGCCGGCTGCTGCGAGCAGCTCGGCAGCGCGGGCGAAAGCCCACGGATCGTAGGGGAATACCTTCATCAGGGCCCCGGCGACGAGGCAGCTCGACTCCGGCGTGGCAGCAGCCGATGGCAGCTCCGTGGCCCGCGCGGCGACGAACCCGTCGCGCGCTTCCGCCAGGTCCGCGGACTCCAGCTCGGCCAGAACCGACTCGTCGCCGAGCTCACCCAGGGCGTCCACCGGCCATGCACGCCGCGCCAGACGCAGCCGTTCCAGCAGCTGGCGCGACGCGACGGACAGCGTAACGGACGCTCCACCAGTAGGCCTGGCAACGCGGGCGGCGTGGACCCAACCGTCGAGCGCGACCAGATCGGCCCCGCGCTCCATGCGCTGCGCGAGCGAGACCGCTTCCCACCAGCGCGACAGCGCCGCATCGTCGAGCTGTGCGCTCACCTCGAACCAGTTTGCACCGGTCGCGGCGAGCGACACGTTCCCGGGCACGACGAGAACGAACAGCGCCTCGATGGGGCTCTGCGCTATCGCATCGCACACTGCCTCGTCCCAAGCGCAGGCGCGGAGCACGGGCACAATCACCAGCGCGCGGCGCGCAGATGCCCGGGCAGAGATGGCGCGCGCGGCCTCGACCGGATCGTGCGGTACGGCCTCGATGCCGAGACGCACCGCAACGTCGCGGAAGCCGCTCTCGACATCCGCATGTGCGGCACGCACCACGGCGCGCCGGAGCGCGAGCCCGCGGCGCTCGACGTGTCCGGCGAGCGCGAATGCTTCGTCCGCGTGGGGAACACGCACCGCAAGCAGGCCGGTGGTTTCTTCGAGGCGCACGACGTCGTCGAGGACATCGAAAGAAGCACGCAGCGGACCTGCGTCGGCCACTCCCACAGCGAGAGCGCCGTTCTGGAAGCTCGAGGGCGCCAAGACCGATGGAACCTAGACCCTCGCGGGGCACCGCGCAACGCGCGAATCCAGCAGGATTGCTGCCTGGATCGAACTTTCCACCGCCTTGTGGCGTTCGGGACCCCAACCCCGGACGCGGCAACCCGGAAGTCGAATCTGCCCGGGGATCGCACGCTTCTTGACGCGATGCATCAATCGCGCCGGGCGAAGCGCCTGAGGACCCGCTCGACCTCGTCCAGGGCAGCGGGCTCCGCATCGCCGAGAGCTCGGGCCAGAGGCAGCTGGGCGGCCGCGCTCGCCAGGTACAGCGCCGTCAGATCGGGGGCAGACGCCGCGATGCGCTCGAGATGTCGCGTGAGCGCGCGGGCATCACCGCGGCGCACCGGGCCGGTGAGCGCCTCGGGCAGGCCCAGCTTCTCGATGTTGTGCGCCACGCTGTGGAGGAGCGGGCCGAGCACGTGCGGCACATCGCGAGCGGGCACGCCGGCCTGCGCGAGCAGCCTCGCTCCTCCGGCGGCCAGCGCGGTAGCGCCGTTCGCAACCAGCCCGCCGGCAGCGTGGTAGCCGGCGCGATCGATGCGGCGCCACTGCCGCGGCACCATGCCGAGGGCGCGCGCCAGCGTGCTCGCGCGCTTCACTGCGACCGGATCGCCGCTGACGAGCATGTGCCCGCCGGCAAGCGGCGGCGGTACGCGACTCGAGGCAAGCGAGATCATCGGATGCGCCTGACCCACGCCGGCACATCGCGCGCGGAGCGGCGCCAGCACCTCGGGTCCAAGCGCGCCCGCGACGTGCACGACCGCGCACCTCCGCGGCAGCTCGGTGCTTTCCGCGAGCTCGGCGGCAAGCGGCGCGATGGCGCCGTCGCGCACGGCCAGCACGACCAGTGCCCCGTCGAGCTTGCGGGGCGCACCGCGCCGGAGCGCGCGCAGCGTCGCCTGGTGCGGCCCACCCTGGAGCGCGCGCGACAGCGACCGACCGACCTTGCCTGCCCCGATGATGGCGATCTTCATCCGCCGTCTCCGCCATACAGACGATGCTCGTCGATGTACGCGAGGACGGCGCGCGGCACCAGGCGCGTCAGCTCGGCGTCCGCGTCTGTCGCCCCGCGCCGAGAAAGAAGCTCGCGGACGCGCGTGGACGACACGGCCGGCACCACGGGCGGCGGCGCGTCCGGGTGCTCGATCCCGACGCGTCCGAGCACATAGGGCGGCGCGATCCTGCCGATGCGGTCGAAGGCGTACCACTTGTCCGACTCGCCCAGCACGTCGGCGCCGACCATGAGCCTGAGCTCGTAGTCGGGATGCGCGGCGCGCAGATGCTCGAGCGTGCGAAGGGTCAGGCTGGGAGTCTCCAGCGACGCCTCCACCTCCGACACCTCCACGCCCGGAAGCCAGCCCATCGCCAGCTCGCACATGCGCACGCGGTGCTCGAACGGACACAGCTGCTTGTCGAAGGCGTGGCTGTAGACCGGCACGACCAGCACGCGCTCGAAACCCCCGGCCGAGAGCGCGTAGGTCACCGCCAGCACGTGCGCCACGTGCGGCGGATTGAAGCTGCCCCCGTAGAACGCGACCTGCATACCGAGCTCAGCCGGAAGCGCCGCTCACCTTGAGCTTGGCGGCACGGGCCGCAATCAGCCGTTCGCGACGCACTTCGCGCCCCGCACTGTCGAAAAGGGCGAGATGGATGCCGTCCTCGTGGTCCTCGAGCGTCATGACGCCGAAGTGCGCCAGCAGGCCCGGAGAAAGGAACCAACGGCTGCCCACCTGCTTGACGAGCGGCTGATCGCTCTTGCCGAACACCAGCAGCGACGCCGGCAGGATGTCCTCCTCGTCGAGATCGGCCTTGTCGTGGATCATCACGACGACGCGGCCGTTGAGCAGCTCGATGGCGCGCGTCCCGTCGCCCGGCAGCGACTCGAACACGGACAGCGCCCGCCGCTCCCGCTCGGCGGTGACGAAAGCGTCGATCTCCGCCGTTCCCGCGTGCGCGCAGCGCTCCGCCGCGCGCTGCCAGAGCGCTTCGTCGGTGGGGTCGCCACCCACCAGCCGGGCGGCCCAGGTCTGCACGACCGCGTCGAGCGCGTGGTCCACACCCAGGTACACGGCGCGATCGACCGAGACGTTGCGGAACAGGAACTCCACGGCGCGCTCCAGCGCCTCCTGGTGCTCGTGGGCGGGTCCCAGAAGCCCGAGCCGCACGGGACTACCGCTCCTTCACGCGACAGATCGGCACGACCGAACGCTAGCACGACGGGTGGGTCCGGGGTTATGTCTGCCGTCAGACCGAATGGCGCGGCGCCTCGCACAGCTGTCCGACCCCGTCGAGCTCCTGCACGACGGCGAGAAGGTCCTCGCGGAGCGCGGCGAGCCGCTGGCCCACGCGTTGATCGCCGCCGATCGGCTGCTGGTCGCCCGCAGCGCCAAGATGCACCGCCCGCGCGGCCCCTACTGCCTCAGGGGCGGCTGCGACGGGTGCCTGGCGCGGGTCGACGGGGAGCCCAACGTGATGACGTGCCGGCATCCGGTGCGCGGAGGCGAAAGCGTCGAGACCCAGAACGTGATGGGCAGCCGCGGCGTGGACATACTGCGCGCCACCGACTTCCTGTTCCCGCGCGGGATGGACCACCACAAGCTGTTTGCGGGAGTGCGCGGCCTGTCCACGGTAGTGCAGCAGTTCGCGCGGCGCGTGGCAGGGCTCGGAAAGATGCCGGCGATGCAGGCGGCCCCGCGAGAGGCGCGGCGCGTAGAGCAGCCGGTGTTGATCGTGGGCGGCGGCGCCGCAGGGCTGGGCGCGGCGGCGGAGATCGGCGACGGAGCGCTGGTCGTAGACGACGGGCTCGCCCCGGGCGGCTCGCTCGCCGCGCTGGATCCGGAGCGAGCCGCCGCGCTGTTCGCGAAGGCCACGTCAGCGGGCGCCACGGTCCGCCCGCGGACGACGGCGCTGGCGCTGTATCGCGAACCGGAAGACCAGCGCGGCCGCATCCACGCGCTGCTCGCCACGCCGGAAGGCATCGAGCTCGCATTGGTCGAGAAGCTGTGCCTGGCGCCGGGCTGCCACGCGCCGGCGCTGCCCTTCGACAACAACGACCTGCCCGGAGTGATGGCCGCGCGCGCCGCGCTCGCGCTGTGGCGGAGCGGCATCGCTGTCGGGGACCGCGTGGTGATCATCGGACACGGGCGCTTCGCGGACGCGTTCGAGGCCGCGGCGTCCGACGCGCTGCACCTCACGCGCGTGGATCGGAAGAAGATCGTGCATGCCTCCGGTCGCTCGCGCGTGAGCGGCGTCGTCGTCGACGAGGGCGGCCGCCAGCGTCGCTTCCAGGCCGACGCGATCGTCGTCGATGGACCGGGAGCGCCGTCGTTCGAGCTCGCCGAACAATCGGGCGCGAGCCTGCGCTTCGACTCCGCGCGGGGCTACGTGCCGGAGGCAGACGGATCCGGCCAGGTCTCGCCCGGCGTCTGGTGCGCCGGCAGCATCGTCGCCGCCGAAGGCAGCGAACGCGACGGCGCCCGCGTAGCCCGCGCCATGATGCGCGGCTAGATCGGCGGTCACGATTCTCGATCATCCGATCGTGTCACGGACGTCGCGCCACGATCCGGATCGTCACACGAAGGCAGAAGCTCCGAAGATCCTGTGGGGCGAAAGCCGGCTCACGCAACACTGCCAATCCAGAGCAGTGCACCCGCTGGCCGTGGCGGAAATCCTCTGGATGAGCCGCGCAAGGCCGACCAGCGCTCGACCCCAAACCAACAGCCGTCCCCTGATCCGTAGAGAGACCCTTCGGCCCTTCGGCCTTCGTGTGATCCTCCCGTCTGATCGGGAATCGTGCTCGGTCATCTAGTTCTCCATCAGCGTGCCGAAGAGCGAGAGGCCGCCTACGACGAACGTCACGTCGAAGACGCCCATCAGCTTGAAGTAGTCGCCGAGCTCGGCGACGGGCACGCCGTTCAAGAGCTCCCGGGTTGCCGCCACGGCACATAGAAGCGTGGGCGACAGCAGCGGGAACAGAACGATTGCCAGGATCAGATCGCGGGCCCGCGTGCGCACCGTCATCGACCCGAACAACGTCCCCGATGCCGCGATCCCCGGCGTGGCGCACAGCGCGATCAGCACCAGCCCCAGGCCCACCTTGTCGAGATCCAGCGCGAACAAGAGCGCTCCGGCCGGCATCACGACCAGCTCCACGACCACCAGGAACGCGAGCACGCCAATGCTCTTGCCCGCGAAGATGGCGCTGCGCGCCGCCGGCGCCACCAGCAGCCCGTCGAGCGCGCCCTCGTCGCGCTCCCGCTGCCAGGTGCGCCCCAGCGCGAGCACCGCCGCGAACGCGATCGAGATCCAGATCACGCCCGACGCGATCAGCCGGCGCGTGGTCGGTCCACCGTAGAAGGCCAGTGACGCCATGATCACGACCAGCAGCGCGAAAAAGGCGCTGGTCGTCACGACCTCGCCGGTCTTCAGCTCGATGGCCACGTCCTTTTTGAGCACGATCAGGGTCTGCCTGATCCAGCTCGGCAGCCGCACGACCACCCGCTGGCGTGGGGCCGACGGCTCCCGGTAGTCGTCCGGCGTTTCGCTCTGGGCGGGCATCATCGGGTCGGGAGTCTAGGCGAAGGAAATGAAAACGTTAACCCGCCCGCCACTGGACTGGGAGCGGCCGGGACCCATGTTAGGGTCCGCCATGGCCGAAACCCACATCGAGCACATCTTCAACTGCAGCGAGGACACGTTCTGGGAGAAGGTTTTCTGGGACGATGAATACAACGCCCGCATGTTCAAGGACGCCCTGAAGTTCCCGGTCCACAAAAAGATACGGGAGGACGACAAGGGCGACACCATCGAGCGCGTCATCGACGTGGTGCCCAAGCTCGGCGACATGCCCGCGGCGCTCAAGAAGGTGATCGGCGAGGGCGTCGGCTACCGGGAGGACGGCGTCTTCGACAAGAAGACCCGTCACCACAAGGTCAAGATCACGCCCAACAAGCTGGCGGACAAGATGACCATCACCGGCGACCTCTTCACCGAGCCCGCTGGCGAAGGCAAGTGCAAGCGTGTCTTCAACTGCACGGCCGTCGCGAAGATCTTCGGCGTCGGCGGCATGCTGGAAAAGCGCATCATGTCCGACATGGAGACGAGCTACGCCATCGCCGCGAAGTTCACGAACGATTGGCTGAAGGAGAAGGGGCTGGAGGGGAAGTAGCCGTCGGTTATCAGCTGTCAGCTATCAGCTGCCCCCCCCAAGCTCGCCCAAGCTCGTGCTCGCCTCCGGCTGCGCGCGAGCGGGGGAGACGTGACACGACGTAGCGCGAGCGATTCGCCCTGCGACGCGCACGCGCCGTTACACAAACCGGCCAAGCGACAGCGAGCCCGCGATGAGCGAAGCGAATCGCGTCGGGGGTCCGGGGGCGATGAGCCCCCGGCGGAGGATTCCGGTGGGGGCGGGCGGGCGGGATACAAACCAATCCCACAACGCACAGTGACGTGCGCCAGACTCTGACGTTCCCGCTGGGAGCGTTAGCTCGCGCGCTTCGCGGCGGCCTGCTGCAGGTCGTACAGGCGCGGCGTGGGGTACTTCTCGAGGCGGGCGCGGTAGCCCTTGTCCTTGGCGCGCTTCTCGCTCGCGAGGATCGCATCGATGAGCTTGTCGCGGCTGCCGAACTTCTCCTTCACAACGCTGAGCGTGTCGTGCAGGCGGAGCAGCTTCGCGTTGGAAACGCGGCCGAGGCCCTTCGTCTCGTTCACGCGGTCGAGCCACAGCTCGTCGGTGCCGAGCTTCTCCACTGCGGCGACAAGCTTCTGCTTGTCTCCGTACTTCTCTTTGACCACGCTGAGCGGCGACTTCTTCATCGTTCGGCTCCAACCGGGCGCGCCGGAATGAGGGGCGGCTTTCTAGCAATCCAGCCGCGCCAGCGCAACCGCCAAGCTGGCTGGAGCGCCCCGGACGACGCCAGGGCGCGGGGAGCGGCCCCCCCGCCGACGGAAGCCATGTGATTCCAGCAGCTTGGAGCCCTGGCTCCGGCGATGGCAAGCCCGCGACGGGCGTGACTCGCCGCAGGCTGCGTGGTACGCGGCGGCGCCATGGTCGCCCCCACGCGAGTCCGCTTTGCTCCGTCGCCGAGCGGTTATCTGCACATCGGCGGCGCCCGCACGGCGCTGTTCAGCTGGCTCTGGGCGAGAAACCAGGGCGGCAGCTTCATCGTGCGCGTCGAGGACACGGATCAGGAACGCTCCAGCCTCGACAGTGTGCGCGCGATCCTCGACGCCTTGAAGTGGCTGGGGCTCGACTGGGATGAAGGCCCGGAGGTGGGCGGAGAATTCGGCCCCTACTTCCAGAGCGAGCGCAAGGCGCTGTACCGCGACGCGGTGGAAGAGCTCATCGCGGCCGGCCACGCCTACCGCTGCTACTGCACCAAGGAGGAGCTGGACAGCCAGCGCGCCGCGCTCAAGGCGCGCGATCCGAAGGCGCAGTTCGTCTATCCGGGCACGTGCCGCGACCGCACGGACCGCCCCGACCTGCCGCACGTGGTGCGCTTCAAGTCGCCGCGCGCCGGCAGCGTGGAGTTCGTGGACAAGGTCTTCGGTGCGATCAGCACGCCCAACGAGACGCTGCAGGACTTCGTGATGGTCCGCACCGACGGCTACCCGCTGTACAACCTGGCTTGCGTCGTCGACGACCACCAGATGGGCATCAACCTCGTCACGCGCGGCCGCGACCACATCGGCAACACGCCGCAGCAGATCCTCATCTACCGCGCCTTCGGCTGGCAGCCGCCCGAGTTCGCGCACCTGCCGATGATGCTGAGCCCGAAGGGCGACAAGCTCAGCAAGCGAAACGCCAACGTCGGCGTCCAGGACTACAAGACACGCGGCTACACGCCCATGGGCGTCCTGAACTACCTGGTGCGCTTCGGCTGGTCGTACGGCGACCAGGAGATCTTCAGCCGCGACGAGCTGGTCAAGCTCTTCGGCTGGGACCGCGTCAGCCGCGCCGACGGCAAGTTCGACGAGAAGAAATTCGCCGACGTCGCGTTCGAGCACCTCAAGCGCCCGGATCTGACCAGCGACGACGACTACGCGGCCGACGTGAAGCCGTTCCTCGCCGAGCGCGGTCTTTCCGTGGACGAGAGCCTGCTGCGCGCGGCGCTGCCGCTGATCCGCGAGCGCGCGCGCACGCTGGTGGATGCCGCGGATGCGCTCGACTACTTCTTCCGCGACGTGCCGGAGCTCGACGACAAGGCCAAAGCGAAGTTTCTCGTGCCGGCAAGCGCGCCGCACCTGGAAGCGCTCGGCAAGCTCTTCCGCGCGGCCCCGGGCTGGGAAGCCGAGCCGCTCGAAGCCGTTCTGCGCAGCTACGTCGAGGAGCACGGCCTGAAGATGAAAGAGGTGGCCCAACCCGCGCGCGTCGCGCTGACCGGTCGCACGGCGAGCCCGCCGCTGTTCGACGTGATGGTCGTACTCGGACGCGATCGCTCGCTGGCACGGATCGAGCGCGCCGCAGAGATCGCCCAGGGCGGCTGACGGACCATGCACGGCTTCGAGGGACTCGCTCCGGCCATCGCACACGTTGCGCACTCGCGCCCGAAGCTCGAGCTGCCGCTCACGAAGGTGCACGCGCCGGACCTCTTCGACGCTTTCATCGGCTACCCGCCGGTGAAGGCGCTGTTGCCGATACCGATCCTGGCCGCAATTGCGCCTGCAATCTGGTGGTTCTTCCGCAACACCTGGAAGCGCCTCGACGCGGAGGCGGCCGAGTACCGCCAGCAGCTCGTGGCGGAGCAGAAGTTCGACTACCGCCCGATCGCCGTCCTGTGCATCACGGCCGTGATCCTGACGATGCAGTACTACTACGGCGGCGAGGGCTTCTATAATAGCGAGATCCGCCCTTGGCTCGCCGAGCTGGCCGCTCACGGCCACCGCTGGATCAAGATGGCGAAGTACGACGAGTACTACAGCTTCTGCTGGTGGTCGTTCGCGCGCGTCGCCGGCTACGTGCTGATCCCGTTTCCCATCTGGAAGCTGCTCTTCCCCAAGGACAGCATCCTCGACATGGGCTTCCGCACGAAGGGCTTCTTCAGCCACATCTGGATCTACGGCGTGTGCCTGGCTTTCGTGATCCCGGCCATGCTGCTGGTCTCGCGCCAGCCCGACTTCGGCAGCTACTACCCCTTCTACAAGCACGCCTCGCGCAGCTGGTTCGATCTCCTCCTGTGGGAGGCGATCTACGGCGCGCAGTTCCTGTCGCTGGAGTGTTTCTTCCGCGGCTGGATCGTCGGCGCGCTCCGCAAGACCATGGGCTCGGGCGCCATCTTCGCGATGGCCGTCCCCTACTGCATGATCCACTACGGCAAGCCCTACCTGGAGGCCAACGGCGCCATCGTCGCCGGGGTGGTGCTGGGCTCGCTGGCGATGCGCACGCGCAGCATCTACGCGGGCTTCCTCGTGCACATCACCGTCGCCTTCAGCATGGACTTCCTGGCGCTGTCGCACCGCGGCGCGCTACCGCTGCATTTCTGGGCGCCCGGCTAGGCCCGGACGCCGTCCGTGAACCCGCCGCCGGCACCGGGCGGCCCGGAGCGGTCGGGGCGCGAGCGCGGTCGACGGACGGCCGCCGCCAAAAAGTGGCTTGCGGTGGTCGCCTTCTTCGTGCTCGATCCCGCCGAGCGAGCTACACCAGCGCCCGCAGGGCTCCTTGGCCCGGGCCCAGGAGATCAGGATTGAACGACCAGAACGGCAACGGCCATTGGACCGTGTCGAAGGCGCTGAGCCAGTACCAGATCGCGGGCTGGGGCTACCCGTACTTTGGTGTCAACGACGCGGGACAGGTCGAGGTGCGCCCCGATCCCGATCGCGACGCAGCGATCAACCTGTTCGACCTGACCGAAGAGCTGGAAGCGCGCGGCCTCGACCTGCCGCTGTTGATCCGCTTCTCCAACGTCGTCGCGCACCGCATCCGGCGCATCAACGAGTGCTTCCAGAAAGCCATCGCCGAGTACGAGTACACCGCAGGCTACCAGGGCGTCTACCCGGTCAAGGTGAACCAGCAGCGTCACCTGGTGGAAGAGGTCGTCGAGTTCGGAGCGCCCTGGGGTTTCGGGCTGGAAGCCGGGTCGAAGCCCGAGCTCCTGATCGCGCTGGCCGTGATGCAGGACGCGGGCGGGCTCATCATCTGCAACGGCTACAAGGACCAGAAGTACATCGAGACGGCGCTGGTCGCGCAGAAGTTCGACAAGAACGTAATCGTCGTTCTTGAAAGGCTCGACGAGCTGGAACACGTCTTTGCCGCGCAGGAAAAGCTCGGCATCCGGCCGATGCTGGGCGTACGCGCCAAGCTCACGGCCAAGGGCGTGGGCCGCTGGGCGGAGTCGGCGGGCGACCGCGCCAAGTTCGGACTGACCACGGCGGAGATCGTCGAGCTCGTCGACAAGCTCGCCGAGCGCGAGATGCTCGACTGCCTACAGCTCCTGCACTTCCATATCGGCAGCCAGATCTCCAGCATCATCCCGATCAAGAACGCGATGCAGGAGGCGAGCAACATCTACGTCGAGCTCGCCAAGATGGGCTGCCGCATGGGCTACCTGGACATCGGCGGCGGTCTTGCCATCGACTACGACGGCTCGAAGACGGACTTCCACGCCAGCAAGAACTACACGCTGCAGGAGTACGCGTCGGACGTGGTCGGCCACATCCAGGCCGCCTGCAACAAGGCTGAAGTGCCTGTGCCCACGCTGGTGAGCGAGAGCGGCCGCGCCATCGCCGCGCATCACTCGGTGCTGGTCTTCGAGGTAGTGGGCAAGAACGAGGTCCGCTTCGGCGAGCCGGCGGAGCCGAGCCCGGAAGCGCACCGGCTGCTCCGCGAGCTCTTCGAGACGTACCGCGGCGTCGCGCCGAAGAACGTACAGGAGAGCTTCCACGACGCCAGCCAGGCGAAGGAAGAGGCGCAGAGCCTGTTCAAGTACGGTTACATGACGTTGCGCGAGCGCGCCCAGGCCGAGCGGCTCTACTGGCACGTGTGCGAGAAGATCCAGGACACGCTGCGCCGCGTGAAGTTCGTGCCGGAGGAGCTGTACGGGCTCGAGCGCACGATGAGCGCAATCTACTACTGCAACTTCAGCCTGTTCCAGTCGGCGCCGGACATCTGGGCCATCGATCAGCTCTTCCCCATCATCCCCATCCACCGGCTGGACGAGGAGCCCAACGTCACCGCCACTCTCGCGGATCTCACCTGCGACAGCGACGGCATGATCGATCACTTCATCAACGTCGAGGACGTCCGCCGCACGCTGGACGTCCACGCGCTCAGGCCGAACGAGCCGTACTACATGGGCATGTTCCTGAACGGCGCCTACCAGGAGATCCTGGGCGACCTGCACAACCTGTTCGGCGACACCAACGCCGTGCACGTGCGCCTCACCGACGAGGGCTACCAGATCCGCCACGTGATCAAGGGCGACAGCGTGGCGGAGGTGCTGCGCTACGTTCAGTACGTACCCGAGAACATGATCGAAGCGGTACGCCACCAGGCCGAGCGCGCCGTCATCAACGGCAAGCTGACGAACGCGCAGATGCGCACGTTGATGCAGCACTACGAACAGGCGCTGCGCTCGTACACCTACCTCACCGACGACGAGTAGCCAGAGGGTTCACGCGAAGGCCGAAGGGCCGAAGCAGCTCTCCACAGATCAGGCAACAGCCGTATTCTTTTGGGGGTCGAGCGTTGCGCAGCGGGGGCCGGCCAATCCAGAGGCCGGGCGACAAAGCGCGAATCGCTCATGCAATGCGTGCAGCCTCTGTTCACGTCGTGCTGCGCCGCTCATGGCGCGACCCCAGAACCTTCGGCCCTTCGGCCTTCGTGTGAACCTCTGGATCGCTCCGCGACGTTGGTGTAGCAAAATGCTACACTTTTCACTGGATTTTTGGCCTATTTTGGTTGAAGTGCGGCAAAGTGCTACAGTGGAATAGACCGCGGGGCCGGGGGCGTTTCCTTGTCGGCGCCGGAGTGCGCCCGGTACGATCCAGTCATGCTTCCCAAGCTGCGCCTCCGTCTTGCCCAGAGCATCGCCACGTCGCGACTCGTCGCGGGCGTGGGCGCGCTCGCGGTGCTGACGGTGGCGGACGCGGGGCACGCCGACATCTACAAGACGGTGGACCGGAAGACCGGCGTCGTCACCTTCTCGAACACGCCGCGGGGCGCGCACTCCAAGCGCGTGGCGAAGGAGAGGCCGAAGCCGAAGGCGTTCATGCCGAGCGACACCTCGCCGGAACGCTTCACGCGTTACGACGCCTACATCCAGCAGGCGGCAACGCTGTACCAGATCCCGGAGGCGCTGGTCCGCGCCGTGATCAAGGTGGAGAGCGATTTCGATCCGCGCGCCGTGTCGCACGCCAACGCGCACGGCCTGATGCAGCTGGTGCCGGAGACGGCCGAGCGCATGCAGGTGACGGACGTTTACGACCCGAGGCAGAACATCTTCGGCGGCGTGCGCTACCTGCGCGTGCTGGCCAATCTCTTCAACGGCGATCTGGAGCTGACCATCGCGGCGTACAACGCCGGCGAGAACGCCGTGATCCGCGCCGGCGGCATCCCGCCGTACGAGGAGACGCAGGACTACGTGGCCAAGGTCGTCGCCTACTACCGCTACTATCGCGCAGCGGGCGTGAACGCGCGGCGCTGAGGCAGCAGCGCCCGGGTTGTGCCAGCGCCAGCGCGCGTGGCACAGCCGGAAGATCGCGTTTTCCCGCATTTCCGGTGTTCCGGGGAGTGGCCTGCATGTTGCTTGGCGGCGGGCCATGCGATGGATTGGTTTCGGGGCCCTGGTGCTCTCGGCGTGCTCGCTCCTCGCCTGCGGCGGCACCACGATCAATGGCTCGAACACGGGCGGCAGCGGCGGCACGGGCGCTACGAGCAGCGGCGGCACGGGCGGCACGGGCGGCACCGTCGGCGGATGCACCTGCTCGTCCGGCTACCACTGCCAGATCGTGAGCGGCAGCTACCAGTGCGTGGCGGATCCCTCGACCGGAGGGGCGGGCGGCAGCGCAGGCACCGCGGGCGCGGCGGGTGCTGGAGGCAGCGGCGGCACGACGTCGGAGTGCAGCGCCGCACTCGAGGCCGGCGCAACGCCGGACGGAGCAGAGGTCGGGTTCGGATCGAGCGACCCCGGCAGCAACGCCGCCGTGGCGAAGGTGTCGGTGAACGCGCTCCTGCTGAAGAACAACTCCGGGGTGGCCGTACAGTTCAAGTGGGTGGGGCCCGATCTGACCGGGCACTTCACGCAAGGCGAACCGGTGGTCGTCGGCCGCAAGGACGGCTGGGACTATGTCGGAGGGCTCTCGACGCTGGCGGTGGCGAGAAGCGACTTCGGCTTCGTGGCGCCGCAGGAGATTCCGCCCATCCCGATGGCGGCCGGGCCGCAGCTCACGTACGGAACCCAATGCACGTTCACCGAAGCCAGCGGCGGCTGCGGTCAGCCGCCCGGCACGGTGAAGCTGCTCACCGTCGACGCGACGACAGGAGCCGGCATCGTCTCCGCCGGCCAGAACAAGACCATCCAGTTCATGGCCTGGCAGATCCACAACGACCGCAGCGCGCAGTATCCCGGCTACAGCAGCAACAACTGCGTCGTAGAAGCCGGCTTCGCCAGCGTCATCACCGCCCTCGGCCCCTCGCCCATCAACGGCGGGCCGTAGCGAAGCAGGACGCCGGGCAGGTCCTGGCAGCCGCTCCACTTCGCAGATACGCCACGCTCGCGCTGCAGTGCACGACCCTGCTTCGTCGCCAACGGCCGACAGCCAACAGCTACCTGCGACTCTTCTTCTTTGCGGTCGCCTTCGGCTTCGCCTTCACGCGCGCTCGCGGCTTCTTGTAGCCGGCGAGGGCGTTCTCGAGCTCGGTGCGGACGCGGTCGACGAGCTCGGGCGGCTCCACGACGCGGGCGCGCTGTCCCCACTCGAGCACCCAGCTGGCGACCTGGTTCAGATCGCCGATGGTCATCGTGAGACGCACGCCGCCGTTGGCGATGGCGGCGAGCTTCTGCGTGCCGTGGACCTTGCGCATGCGGACGTACTGCGCGGCGGCCGCGTCGAAGTCGATCACGACCTTGTGCCGCTCCTTCGAGCGCCAGATGCCGAGCTCGCCCTGGAAGTAGTCGTCGATGTTGAAGTCGTCGGGCAGCTCGAAGCGCTCGGTGACGGCACACTCCGTGTTGCGCATGCGGTCGAGCACGAAGGTGCGCACCTCGCCGCGGGCCACGTGGTAGCCGACGCAGTAGATGCTGTCGCGGTGCAGCACCATCGCATAGGGGTGGATCGTGATGCGCTCCTCGGAGCCGCGCGCAGCGCTCCGGTACAGGAGCGCCAGCGGGCGGAGATCCGACACGGCCTGGAACAGGTCGTCGAGCTCTTCGGTCTTCTGCGCGTAGTTCTTGGGGGCAAACGGCAGATACAGGAAGCGATCCTCGAGGCGCGCGTCGGCCAGCCCCGCGTTGGGTCCGCGCCCCGGACGTTGCGCAAACGCAAGCAGCTTGCCGACGGCCATGTCGATCTCGTCGAAGAGCGCCGAGCCGCGCATCGGCTCGAAGATGCGGCGCGCCGCGAGCAGAGCGTAGGCCTGCGTGCGGCGGAGCTCGACCTTGCGCGGGATCTCGCTGGCACGGATGCGCCAGAGCAACGCTCCGCCGCCGCGCGTCGGGATCGACTCGAGGTCGTATTCGCGCTCGATCTCCTTGAGGTAGCGACGCATCGTGCGCGTGGTGACGTCGAGCGCTCCGGCGAGCTCGTAGAGCGACACGCCGCGCGGATGCTTGGTCAATAGCTCCCGCAGCCGATCGATGCGTCGATGCTGGGTGAATCGTCCCAGCGGGCGTCCGAGTCCCTTCACCATCGCGAAAACCTCAACGGCTCGAGCCATCGGTAGCGCCGCTTGACCGCAGTCGTCCAGCGACGAGCGTGTCAAGCCGCGCGGCCTTGCTCCAGCAATATCTCGAAAATGCAGGACAAATGCTCGACTATGTGCCCCGCACCATCTCGCTTGAGGTGGCCGCATATTCTCGTGTAGCGTGGACTACTGCGGGATTCTGCCCGCAGCGGCGCGGCGGCGCTTCCGAGTAGCCTGGGGTCCGGGCGTCCGGTTACCACCCCATACGAGGAGCTCGCCCTTCTCGAGCTTGTCATCACAGGGATCCGACCATGAGCTTCATCAAGGCCACGAGGGGTCGAACGGGCGGACGTTTGCTGGGCACGACCATGGTGGGGGCGGCCACGCTCGCTCTGGCGCTGCTCGCGCCCCGTCAGACCCACGCTGAGCCGGCAAGCTGCCTGTCCACCAACCCGTCGGACTGGCCCGCACCGGCCAAGCCGTACTTCATGATCATCGTGGATACGTCCGGCTCGATGGGCAGCGGCGTCGGGACAAACAACTCGTGCGGGTATCCGAACGACCGCATCGGCCACGCGCGCTGCGCCGTGAAGAACACGGTGCAGGCGTTCTCGGGCGAGGCGAACTTCGGCATCGCGTCCTACGCGTGGAAAGAGCGAAGCTGCAACGGTTCGACCTGCTATTCGGGTTGCCGGCGGAACTCGGTACCGGGCGACCAGTACAACTGCGGCGCGCCGGGCGGCGATCCGGCGATCAGCGGGGGCAACAATCTGCATCTGGGCGCCTACATCGAGGTGCCGATGCTGCAGGACCATTTCTGGAGTCTGCCCCCGGCCCCGACGAACGTACCCAGCATCCTGAGCTGGGTCGACGACGATTGCACGTCGAACATAGAGCTCGGCGCAGACGGCAACACGCCCCTCGGCGGCGCGCTCTACAACATGTACCAGTACTTCAGCGGTACCTACCAGGACCCGTTCACAGGCACGACCCTGGCCTCCCCGATCGGCCCGAATGGGCAGGACCGGACCTGTCGCCCGCTCAACGTGATCCTGATCACGGATGGCGACGAGACCTGCGACGGGACCGATCCGACTCCGATCGCCGGCGGATGCCGCTCGGGTTACGCGCACTACCTCATTACGAACCTGGGCGGGGGCAACTACGCCTACGAGCGGCTCGCCAGTTACGAAGCCGACAAGATGAACACGCTCGGCGTGACCGTCAACGGCATGAACTTCAAGGTCAAGACGCACGTGATCGGCTTCGTCGGCGCGTCGACTACCGCCCTCGACCACATCGCTGCGTGCGGCGGCACCGGGTCAAGCTACAGCACGGCCAACGAGGCCCAGCTCTCGGCCGCCCTCGCCAACATCATCGGCGGCGCGATCAAGCCGGAGATCTGCGACAACACGGATAACAACTGCAACGGCTGCACCGACGAGGGCTACAAGCACTACTGCAACGAGAACCGGACGCCCTCCACGAATCCGACGCAGATCGGGCAGTGCTGCTCGGCGGCGCGGGCGACCTGCCTGGCCAACTACAACAACAGCATCAATGCCGGCAATCCACAGGGCGACCGCTGGTGGCTGCCGTGCTGGACGCCGGTCGCCGCGGACATCCCGCAGCAGAAGTGGCTCTGTGTCGACCCGGGCGAGATCTGCGACGAGAAGGACAACAACTGCGACAAGACCATCGACCCGGCAAGCCTCAACACGAACACCGTGGACGAAGGCCAGACAAAGTGCGGCTCGCCGCTGCACTGCCCGCAGACGGAGACCTGCAATAAAGAGGACGACAACTGCGACGGCATCATCGACAACGCCACGGGCAGCGGCGTGCCCTACAGCGCATGCCCGAACAACTGCGTCCCCAAGGCAGAGGTCTGCGACGGCTGCGACGACGACTGCGACGGCATCGCCGACAACGGCATCGCCCCGGTCGCATGCGGCTTCAGCCCGCCCGCCTGGTGCGCCGGCACGCGCACCTGCCAGCCACAGGCGGTATCCCAGCCGGGCGGCTGCGTATCGGGCGGCGGTACCTACAGCGCCTGCACTAACAGCCCCAAGACCGAGGTGTGCAACGGCATCGACGACGACTGCAACGGTCTGATCGACGACGGCATCGCGCCGACCTCGTGCGAGGACCCGAACCAGTCAGGGCTCTACTACAGCACGCCGGGAGCCACGAAGTTCTTCGCGCAGAGCCAGTGCAAGCTGGGCACGAAGCCGTGCAACGGCGCGTGCACCGGCTGGGTCGGGCCGAGCACCGAGGTGTGCGACGGCATCGACAACGACTGCGACGGCATCGTGGACAACAACGTGCCGGGCGTCGGCCTGGTGTGCGGCTCGAGCCAGGGCCAGTGCAAGAAGGGCGTGACCGCGTGCGTGGGCGGCGTCCTGGTGTGCAACACGACCAGCGGGCCGAGCCCCGAGGTGTGCGACGGCGTCGACAACGACTGCAACGGGGCCGTGGACGACGGCGTGCTGCAGGACGCGCCGGCAAATCCGGGTTGCTGGAACACCGGGTCGAGCTGCAGCTCGCCCTGCACCTTCAAGAACCTGTCATGGTGCCCGCCGACGGGCGCGACCTGCAAGGGCGTCGGCTCGCTGAGCTCGCCGTGCCAGGTGGGAACGCTTGTCTGCGACGGCACCAACGGCTGGAAGTGCCAGGGCGGCACCACGCCGCAGCCGGAGGTGTGCGACGGCGTCGACAACAACTGCGACGGCACCACGGACAACGGGCTCGGCTCGCCGGTGGGCGACCCGTGCGGCAGCACCTGCCCCGTTCCGGGCATCGGCTGCCCGTGCACCCAGGGCACGGAACAGTGCGTGGGCGGCGTCCTGACGTGTCAGGGCGGCAACAACGGCTCGCAGGAAGTCTGCAACGGCAAGGACGACGATTGCGACGGCGTCGTCGACAACGGCATCAATGTCGGCGGTAACTGCACGGTGCCCTACGACCACACGCTGTACCCCGGCCCGGAGCGCACCGGCGGGGCGTGCAAACCGGGTCACCTGGAGTGCGATCCGAGCTCGCCGACCGGGACGAAGTGCGTCGGCGGCGTCGGCCCGAGCCCGGAGGTGTGCGACGGCGTCGACAACGACTGCGACGGTCAGGTCGACGAGTCGGGACCGGCTCCCGACGGAATCGACGGCACGGCCAACCCGAACGATGCCACCCAGCACGTCGGCGACAGCTGCGGTACGGACGTAGGCGAGTGCAAGAAGGGCACACTGGCCTGCAATAACGGGAAGTTCGTCTGCGCCGGCGGCGTCGGACCGCAGCCCGAGCAGTGTGACTGCCTCGACAACAACTGCAACGGCCAGGTGGACGAGGACAATCCCGCGCCCGACGGTGGCGCCGCGGCTCTCTGCTCCACGGGCAAGACCTGCGTGAGCTTCAACGGCATCTGCCAGTGCGCGCCGCCCTGCGGCAACGGCGAGTTCCCGTGTCCGACGGGCACCAGCTGCCAGACGGTCCCGAAGAGCGGCACCACCGACAAGAAGGAGTATTGCGTCAGCGACAACTGCGGCGACTGCAGCCAGAAGACCGCGAAGGACCCGAAGACGGGCGCGCTCGTCTGCGGCCCGGCGGGCAGCACCGATGCGAGCGGCAATGCCTTGCCGCTCTGCGTCTGCAAGGGCAACGCCTGCAAGAGCCCGTGCGACGGCATCGTGTGCCCGAGCGGACAGGCGTGCGTGACCAGCGGACCCGCTGCCGGCACGTGCGAGCCGGACAACAACTGCTACTTCCAGGGCTGCCCCAAGGGCAAGATCTGCAACGACAAGGCCTGCGTCGACGACCCGTGCGACCCCAACCCCTGCAAGGCCGACGAGGTCTGCAAGCCCAGCACCGACTTCTCGACAGCGCGCTGCGTGGCGAGCTGCGCCGGTGTGAGCTGCAAGACCGGCGAGGTCTGCAAGGAGGGCCAGTGCGTGGCGACCGGCTGCAGCACCGATTGTCCGCAAGGACAGTACTGCCAGGGCGCCAGCGATGCCGGGACCGGCACCTGCGGACCCAGCAAGTGCCAGAGCGACGGCGGGCTCGCATGCTCCGACGGCGCCTACTGCGATCCGGCCACCGGCTCCTGCGGCAACAATCCGTGTGAAGGCGTGGTGTGCCCGTCCGGCCAGCTGTGCGTGGACGGCGACTGCTTCACGGCACAGGTCGACGCCGGCCTCGATGGCGCCACGGACTCGGGCGGCAGCGGCGGCACCACCGGCAACGACAGCGGCGTCGACGCGAGCGGCGGCTCCGGCAACACCTCCGGCAAGCCCGGCGGCAAGAAGCCGCAGGGCGTGTGGGGTCTCGCCACGGGCGGCGGCGGATGCGCCTGCCGTGCGGCAGGCAGCCGGAACAGGGTCCCGCCGGCCGGCATCCTGCTGTTCGGCCTGGGTATCGTCGGCGTGCTCGAGAGACGCAGACGAGGACGCAGGCGCAGCCAGCACGGCGCAGAAGGAGCCGGCGAATGAGGCCGGGCACCTGGGCGGCCGCGCTGGTTGCACTTGCGGTGGGTGTGCTCGGTACGACCGGGTGCACCACCAACAGCTTCTGCTTTACCGATTGCGCCGGGCAGACCGACGGCGGCACCGACACCGGCAACGCCGGCGACAGCGGTCATGACGCCATCGTGTTCAACGAGGCCTCCGACGGTCCAATCTTCAACTTCGACGGGGGCCAGGACGGCGACGCCTGCGTGAAGCAGAACGGCGGCGTCGAGCAGTGCGACGGCCTCGACGACGACTGCAACGGCATCGTCGACGACGTCACCGACAAGAACGAGCTGTCCAAGCCCACGTCCTGCGGCACGTGCCAGAACGACTGCACGAAGGTGCTGATCGGCGCGATCGGGCCGACGTGCACTCCGCCGTCCAAGTTCGACGGGAACACACCCGGCACCTGCGGCTACACCAAGTGCGACCCCGACTACCGCGACAAGGACGGCAATCCAGCCAACGGCTGCGAGTACCAGTGCCCGTTCACCCCCGTGGGCCCCGAGGTCTGCGACAACCAGGACAACAACTGCGACGGGCAGGTCGACGAGGGCTTCAACCTGTGCACCGACACCGACAACTGCGGCAAATGCGGGCACAAGTGCGTGATCGCCAACGGCACGCCCAAGTGCACCAGCACCGCGACCGGCAGCGGCTGTAACTCGACGAATACGACTTGCGGGGTGTTGAGCTGCGACCCGGGCTACTACGACATCGACGGGTCGCCGGACAACGGCTGCGAGTACAAGTGCACGCCGACCAACGGTGGCAAGGAAATCTGCGACGGAATCGACAACAACTGCGACGGCAAGATCGACAACGTCGACCCGGCCCTCGTGACCGACGACCCGAACGTGGGCCAGGACTGCTACGGCGGCACGCAGGGCGAATGCGCCGCGGCGACGCACAAGGGCGTCAGCAAGTGCATCGGCGGGCAGGTCCAGTGCTGCGATGTGGACTCCAACAACGTGCCCGGCACAAACCCCAACCTGCCGGTTACGGGCCTGCGTAACGGCGTCTGCAAGGGTGGCGTCGGACCGTTCGTGCTCAAGCCGGGCCAGAACAGCGAGACGTGCGACGGCCTGGACAACGACTGCAACGGCATCGTCGATGACAACACCGGCGGCGCCGTGTGCGGCGTATCGGTCGGCAACTGCGTGTCCGGCACCATGCAGTGCATCAGCGGGCAGCTGAAGTGCACGGGGAGTAGCGGACCGCAGACCGAGCTCTGCAATGGCCAGGACGACGACTGCGACGGCGTCATCGACGGGACCATCCCCTCGTCGGGCGCGGTCAGCTGCACGAAAGACAGCGACTGCGCGAGCGGGCAACTGTGCCTGGTGAGAAGCGGACCGACCGACAAGGTCTGTGCCACGCCGCCCAGCGACTCGGTGGGCGACTGCGATGTGCCGCCTCCGCCGCCTTCCGGCGCGACCCAGCCGTGCAAGAAGGGCGCGCTGCGCTGCGTCGGCGGCGTGAAGACATGCCAGGGCTCGATCGGCCCCACGTCGACGACGGATACCTGCGGCGTCGATGCAAACTGCGACGGCACCCTCAACAACCAGCCGGACCTGAAGACCGACGTACACAACTGCGGCAGCTGCGGCAACGACTGCTACGCCGGCGGCAACTCGAACGGCGTGTGGGCCTGCCAGGCCGGCAAGTGCGTGCGTACCGCGTGCCAGACGGGCTACGTCGACTGCGACAGCTTCGCCAACGGCAACACCAAGGGCGACGGCACCAAGAACACGTGCGAGACGCAGTGCACGGTCATTTCGTCGACCGAGCAGTGTGACGGCAAGGACGACAACTGCAACTGCCTGGTCGACGACAACGTGGTCACACCGAGTCCCACGCAGGTGTGCGACGTGGCGGCCGGAGCGACGGATCCGGGCTGCACGGCCGGCGCGGGCCCCACGCACGTGCAGGTCACGTGTTCTGGCGGCGGGTGGAAGTGCACGTTCCCGACCGACTACTGCAACAACGCCGCAGGACCCGACTACTGCTCGTCGACGCAGGACGTCTGCGACGGCAAGGACAACAACTGCAACGGCGCCACCGACGAGAGCTTCAAGCCGCCGCTACTGACCACGGGCTATCTCGGCGAGCCGTGCTCCACGCCGGCCAGCGACGGCGCCTGCCAGGGCATCGGCCAGTACGTCTGCAACGGCACGAACGCGACCAAGTGCAACGCGGTCAAGGACAACAGCAAGGCCGGTCCGGAGCTCTGCGACGGCATCGACAACGACTGCGACGGCCTGGTGGACGAGCCGAAATCGAACCCCGGCTCGAACGCCGCGTACTACGTCCAGCCGGCGGTGACCCGGCTCAGCAGCGGCGTCTTCATCTACCAGTACGAGGCCAGCCGCCCCGGCGCCACGGCGACCGACCCTGGCTCGGGCAACGGCTTCCAGACCGCTGCGCCGGCCGGGACTCCGCTGGACAAGACGCAGTCGTGCTCGGTGGCGGGCGTCGTGCCCTGGTTCAACATCACGGCAACTGAAGCCGCGCAGACCTGCATCGCTCGCGGCGGCCGGCTGTGCCAGACGAGCGACTGGGAAACCGCGTGTCACGCGACCAACAACTGCACGCGGGGCTACGCGCCGCATTCCAACGCCGCCTGCAAGAACGACGGCACGTACGGCTCCAGCAACAGCCGGATCTGCAACATCGGTCCGTTCGACTTCGACGGCAATCCGTCCAACGGCATCCAGGACGGCCTCTTGCCGACCGCCTACACCGGGTCGTTCGGACTGTACAACTGCTGGGCGGACTGGAGCGGCACGTCGGGCAACACCTCGGTGGACGACAATATCCGCGACATCGAAGGCAACCTGCGCGAGCTCACCTACAACACCAGCGTCAGCCCCGGCGGCTGCAGCCTGACGAATCCGGCGGGGACCTGCCTGTTCTCGCTGATGGGCGGCGCCTTCAACACCCAGTCGGAGGACGGCGCGGCTTGCGACTTCACCTTCTACACGGTGGACAACAAGTTCAAGCTCTTCGACACCGGTTTCCGCTGCTGCTTCGACTCCAATCCCGACTGATACCGGCCCACCTGCGCCGGCGGATGGCCCGGAAAACTTGACGCCGCGGGCCAGAGCGACGACTTCCTGCGCTCATGGTCCAGCGGAAGCCGAGCAGCACCACGCGACTGAACCCGGTCGAGCTCATCATCAAGAAGCGGGACGGCGGCGAGCTCGCCGCCGGGGAGATCCGCGCGCTCGTCAACGGATTCGTCGCCGGCGAGGTGGCGGACTACCAGATGAGCGCCTGGCTCATGGCGGCGTTCCTGCGCGGCCTGGGCGACGCGGAGACCGTCGCACTGACGGACGCGATGCTGCACTCGGGCGACGTGCTTGCGCTCCGGAGCGTCAAGGCGCCCCGCGTGGACAAGCACTCGACGGGCGGTGTCGGCGACAAGGTCAGCATCTGTCTGGCGCCGCTGGTGGCGGCTTGCGGCGTCGCCGTTCCGATGATCTCGGGGCGCGGGCTCGGGCACACGGGCGGCACGCTCGACAAGCTCGAAGCGATCCCGGGCTACAAGGTCGGGCTCGACTCGAAGCGCTTCGAACAGGTCGTGCGCCAGGTCGGAACATCGATGATCGGACAAACAGACCGGCTCGCGCCCGCCGACCGGCGGATCTACGCGCTGCGCGACGTGACGGGCACGGTGGAGTGCATCCCGCTGATTGTCGCCAGCATCCTGTCCAAGAAGCTGGCCGAGGGCATCGAAGGGCTGGTGCTCGACGTGAAGGTCGGCCGCGGCGCATTCATGAAGGACCTCGACTCGGCGCGCGAGCTCGCGCGCACGCTGGTGCGCGTGGGCCGCGGCGCCGGCAAGAAGGTGGTCGCGCTGCTCACGGACATGTCGGCGCCGCTCGGCCTCACCATCGGCAACGCGCTCGAGACGCGCGAGGCGATCGAAGTGCTTCGCGGCAGGGGGCCGACCGACACGCGCGAGCTGACACTCCGGCTGGGCACGGAAATGCTCCTGCTGGGCGGCGTCGCGAAGAAGGCGCCAGAGGCGCGGAAACAGCTCGAGCGGGCGATCTCGAACGGGGCCGGCCTGGACCGTCTGATCCGCATGGTGACGGCCCAGGGCGGCGACGCGCGCGCGGTCGAGGACCCACGGCGCCTGCCGACGGCGCCGCAGCGCGTGGCGGTGGAAGCGCCGCGCGCGGGCTACGTGACGGCGGCCGACCCGCTCGAGCTCGGGCTCTGCTCCGTCGCGCTCGGCGCCGGGCGCACACGCGCCGACCAGGCCGTGGATCCCGCCGTCGGCATCGAGCTTGGCGCCAAGCCGGGCGATCGCGTCGAGAAGGGACAACCGTTGTGCTGGCTTCACGTGCGATCCAGACGCGGGTTCGCGCCCATCGCCGAGCGAGCGGGGCGCGCCTTCAGCATCGGGCGCACGCGCCCCGCCGACGCACCGCTCGTCATCGAGCGCGTCGCGCGCTGAATCGCCAGGACCGCACCGCACACGTCAGGAACGTCGCAGCACGAGCCGGGGGTTCACAGGAAGATTGGGTCGCATACCAGCGGGCACCCGCTGGATGAGCCGCGCTGCGAGCCCCATCACTCGACCCCAAAACCGAAAGCCGTCCCCGGATCCGTGAAGAGCTCCTTCCGCCCTTCCGATCTTCCTGTGAAAGTCCCCACACGCAGCAGGATGCGTCGTCGCTACGGTCAGTGCAGGCGCTGGCCGGGCTTGGCGCCGCTGTCGGGCGAGAGCAGGTAGACCTCCGCGCCGCCTGGACCGGCCGCGACGACCATGCCCTCGCTCACGCCGAACTTCATCTTGCGGGGCGCCAGGTTCGCGACCACGACCACCAGGCGACCCACGAGATCCTCGGGCTTGTAGGCGGCCTTGATGCCGGCAAACACCGTGCGCGTGACGCCGCCGCCCAGGCTCACGGAAAGCTTGAGCAGCTTGCGCGCCTCGGGCACGGCTTCGGCGGAGACCACGCGGGCGACGCGCAGGTCCACCTTCGCAAAGTCGTCGATCGTGCACTCCGCCGAAAGCGGTTCCGCCTCGAGCGGGCCCGCGTCGTCCTCCGGTAAAGTAGCGCTTGCGGTCTCCGGGGCGGCGCTCGCGTCGATCATCGCCTGCACCTTGGCCGGGTCCACACGCTGCATCAAGTGCTTGAACTCGCCGACCGGCGTGCCGACGATGGGCTTTTGTGCGTCGCTGAAGGAAGCGATCTGCGCATTCAAGAGCACGCCGCTGTCCTCGGCGAGCTTCGGCAGCACGGGCGCCAGATACACGACGAGCTGGCGGTAGAGATTGAGCACCACGCTGCACACGTCGGTGAGCTCTTGGCGCTTTTCCGGATCCTTCTTGAGCTTCCAGGGCTCCGTCCGGTCCACGTACTCGTTGGCGCGATCGGCCAGCGCCATGATGGTGCGCATCGCCAGCGCGAAGTCGCACGCCTCGTAGGCCCGCGCGATCTCCTCGCCCTTCTTTGCCGCTTCGGCGAACAGGCCGCCGTCTTCCGGATAGCTTGCCGAAAGCCCGGTGTCCTTGACGAAGCGAGCCGTGCGGCTCGCCAGGTTCACCACCTTGCCGACCAGATCCGAGTTCACCTTGGCGACGAGCTCCTCCAGGTTCAGATCGAGATCGGCCACCTTGGGGCTGAGCCTGGAAGCGTAGAAGTAGCGGAGATAGGCCGGGTCCAGGTGCTCGAGATAGGTCGAGGCGAGCACAAACGTGCCCTTCGACTTGGACATCTTCTCCCCGTTGACCGTGAGGAAGCCGTGGACCTGGACGCGCTCGGGAAGGCTGAAGCCTGCCGTCTTGAGCATGGCGGGCCAGAACAGCGTGTGGAAGTAGACGATGTCCTTGCCGATGAAGTGGTGGATCCCGGTGTCCGCCGAGCGCCACCAGTCGTCGAAGCTCTCACCGTGATCGCGGCACCACTGTCGCGTGGCCGCCATGTAGCCGATCGGCGCGTCGAACCAGACGTACCAGTAGTGTCCGGGCGCGTCGGGGATCTCGAAGCCGAAGTACGGCGCCGGGCGCGACACGTCCCAGTCGCGCAGCGGCTCGGCGAGGAAGTGCCCTTTGAGGTAGTTGGCGATCTCGGACTGCAGGTGCTCGCCACCCTGCGTCCATTCGTCGAGAAACCCATGCCAGCGCTCGATGTTGACGAACAGGTGGGGCGCGCTCCTCACCTCGGGCTTCGCTCCGCTCAGCGTGCTGACCGGATCGATCAGCTCGGCGGGGCTGTAGGTGGAGCCGCACTTGTCACAGCTGTCGCCGTACTGGTCGGGAGACTTGCACACCGGACACGTGCCCTTGACGAAGCGGTCGGCGAGGAAGGTGCCCGCCTCGGGATCGAACAGCTGCGTGACCTCACGCTCTGCGACGAGCTCCTGCTTGCGGAGCGCCCCCCAGATCTCCGCGCAGAGCTCGCGGTTCTCCGGCGAGTTGGTGCTGCCGTAGTGATCGAACTGGATCTGGAAGGCGGCAAAGTCGCGCTGGTGCGCCGCGCTCATGTCCGCGATGAGCTCCTCTTCGCTGCGGCCCTCCTGGCGGGCGCGGATCATGATGGCCGTGCCGTGCGTGTCGTCGGCGCACATGTAGATGACGCGGCGGCCGGACAGGCGCTGGAAGCGCACCCAGATGTCGGTCTGCAGGTACTCGACCAGGTGACCGATGTGGATGTGCCCGTTGGCGTACGGCAGGGCGCTGGTGACGAGGAGTCGGCGGTCCGTCATGGGACGCGCATCCTGCCACTTTGGCCCGCGGGATCAAAACCCCGCGGGCGGCGGACCAGGCCTCAGCCCGGCACGGGCTGGCAGCAACCGGTCACGCAATAGTAGCCGTCCGCGCACGGCGACTGGCCCGGTTGGCCGCAGAGCTGGACCCCCGGATCGCAGGTCTGCTGCGTGCAGTCGGGCGGCAGCGTGGTCTTGCCGATGCAGAGCTCGCAGTGGTCGCAGGTGTTCAGGCACGCCGACACCTGCGTGCACGGCCTGCACTTGTTGGGATCGGCCACGTCCGCCAGCGTACAGGTGCCGTTCTTGCCGCTCGAGTCGAGCGAACCGAGGAAAACGCTGTGGACCGTACCCCCGGAATCCGGGATCGCGCAGCAGCCGAAGCAATCGCAGCCGTTCGGCGTGAGCGGCCCACAGTAGCTCAGGCATTGGTTGGACTGCGTGGTCTGGAGCTGCGCGCAGGTGCTGCTGGTGCCCGGGATGCCCTTGCTCGGGTCGTAGCTGCACTTGCTGCCGTACGGGTCGTAGTTCGGGGACACCTCGAGCGGATCGCAGGTGTGGCTCCAGTAGCAGTCGTCGTTTCCGGAACCCGTGTCCTGGTCGAAGTAGCAGTCCTCCTTGCAGGGCGCGTTGTTCTGGCCAGGGATGTTGCCGAAGAAGCCGGACTCGTTGTTGTCGCATACGCCGATGCAGTCCGGATCGGCCGAGTCGATCTTGCAGTCGCCGTCATTGTCGACGCAGTCGCCGCACTGGTACGTCTTGCCCTGGCAGGTGCTGATGGTGCAGAAGTTGCCGCAGCCGCCCTGCGTCGCGCTGCAGGTCTGTCCGCAGCCGCACAGGCTGTTGTCGGGGATGTGGGTGCAGCCGCCGGCAGCCTCGCTGCAGACATCGCTGGTGCACGCTATGCCGTCATCCTGGCACTGCGGGGGATTGCCCGCCACGCAGCCGTTGGCATCGGCGCCCAATGCGCCCGGGCTGCACTGCTCGGTTCCGTTGCAGACGATGCCGTCCTGGCAGATCGTGTTGTCCGGCGTGTGGGCGCAGCCGAGCGAATTGATGCAGCTGTCGTCCGTGCACGGGATCTTGTCGTCGCAGTCGAGCGGAGCGCCAGCCTGGCAGCCCGACGTCGGGTTGCACACCTCGTCGCCGTTGCACAAGTTGCTATCGGCGCAGTAGGCGTCGATGGGCGTGTGCGTGCAGGGGGGGTTGGCCGTGCTGTTCGGATCGCACTGGTCGTAGGTGCACGCGATGCCGTCGTTGCAGTCGACGGGCGTGCCCGCCTTGCAGACGCCCGGGTTCGTGGAAGTGTCGCAGTATTCCGTGCCGTTGCAGGGATTGCCGTCGTCGCAGTCGGAGTTCTTGCTGCACTGCGTGCCGGTCTGGCACCCCAGGTTCGTGCAGAACTGGCCCGACGGGCACTTGGAGCTGTCGAGCGTCGTCTGGCATTGCTTCGTGGCCTCGTCGCACGCCTCCACCGTGCATGCATAGCCGTCGTCCGTACACGTGACGGGCGTACCGGCCTGGCATCCGAGGGTGGCGTTGCAGGTCTCGGCGCCGTTGCAGTACACGCCGTCGTCGCACTTCAGGTTGTCCGGCACGTGGTCGCAGCTATCGGTCTGCTCGTTGCACGAGTCGTTCGTACAGGCGATGCCGTCCTCGCAGTTGACCGGCGTGCCGGCGACGCAGCCCGTTCCGGCCGCGCCATTCTGCGGATCGCAGGTCTCCACGCCGTCGCAGTACTGGCCGTCGTCGCAGATCGTGTTGTCCTGCGTGTGGACGCACTTGTCGTTCGTGTCGTCGCAGCTGTCGTGGGTGCAGGTCAGGCCGTCGTCGCAGTTGACCGGCGTCCCCGCGACGCAGCCCGTCGTGGAATCCGCACCAGGAGCGCTCGGATTGCACGCCTCGACGCCGTCGCAGAACGACCCGTCCTGGCACAGCGAGTCCTGGATCACGGTCTGGCAGCTCTTCGTGGCCTCGTCGCAGAATTCCTTGGTGCAGCTGAAGCCGTCGTCCGTGCAGACGACCGGTGTGCCCGGCACGCACACGCCCGAGACGCACGTCTCCAGGCCGTCGCAGTACACGCCGTCGTCGCAGTCGGAGTTCTGCGTGCACTGCGGGGCTGCGTCGGCATCGGAGCCCGCGTCCGTCATCGCGTCGCTGCCGGCGTCCGAACCGGCGGCGCCCGCGCTACCACCTGTGCCCGCCGCACCGGCGCTACCCGCTGCGCCCGCTGTGCCGCCGGTGCCGGACGTCCCTGCCGTGCCACCCGAGCCGGAATCCACACCACCGTTGCCACCAGTGTTCGTCCCACCGGCGCCGGCGCTCGCATCCATTCCACCGCTGCCTCCGACGCTGGTCCCGCCAGCACCGGCACTTGCACCCGTTCCGCCGCTGCCGCCGAGCCCCGCCGTGCCACCCGTGCCGCCCGTGCCCCCGCTGCCGCCATTGGCACCCGTGCCCCCGCTGCCGCCATTGGCACCCGTGCCCCCGCTGCCGCCATTGGCGCCCGTGCCGCCCATCGCGCCGGTGCCGGCCGCGCCGTCACTCGCGCCGCCACTCCCGCCGTGCGTTCCAGACTGCGAGCTGCTGCCGCAACCCGCCGCTGCGAGCGCAGCACTGATCCCGATCACCAGTAGACTTGCTCGTACGCTGCGCATGACCATGCCCCCGTCCACAAGGCGAACCGAAAGAATGGGCCTCAATCTACAAGGCTACTTGTAGATGAAGACGCCTTTCAAGTCCTCAGTGGCCGAGATCGGGACCCCGGCCTTGCTCAGCGACTCGGCGCGAAGCTGGTAGAACATGCCGGATTTCAGGGCCGGCCCGCCATAGGTGAGCGTCACGTCCTGGTTTCCCTTGGGGGGCGCTATTCCAGTCTGTTCCCAGATCTGGTTTCCCAGAGCGTCGTAGATATCAGCCGTGAACGAGCCCGCGCTCGGATCGCTCGCCCACGCGAACTGCGGCGTGCCGCTCATCGTGGCCACGTCGGGCGAGGGGTCGGGCGGCTGGGAAACGGCCAGCGCTCCGGTCACCTTGAACCCTTGCGATATCGCCTGGTTCGATCCGGCGACCGTGATGTGCACGATCTGCGTGCCGCCGATGCTGGTATCCGGATCCCGCACCAGACCGTCATTCTCGAACGCGGCGAGCACCACGTATTTCCCGTCGGGAACGCCTGGAATCGACCACGCGCCGGTCACGTTCTCGGCTTTGAGGCCGGGCGGAGCCTCACCGCGAGCGACGGTTGGAACGAACGTGTCCTCGACCACGAGGATCACCGAAGTGACGGAACCGCCCGGGGCGTTGACGATCTGCACCGTGCCGCTGACGGTGGCCGTGGCGTTCCCGAGCACGTCGAGATCGACGTTCTTGGTCGTCGCGCCGGCCTGGACGTCCGCCGTCGCCGGTTTCAGGTTCACGCCCGCGGCGTAGCCCTGCACGTTGATGCCGGTGCCCGCCTGGACGTTGAACACCGTGTAGGCGCCGTCGGCGTCGGCGACACCGGTGGAGCCGCCGGCCACAACCAAAGTGCCGCCCGGATGGTCGCTCTTGACGTGTCCGGAGATTGCACCGAGGCCCGCCGCGTTCTGGATCGGAATTAGCCCGATGTCGGTGGCGCTGGTCTTGACGACGGGCGGACTACCGCTGGCCGCAGAGATGTCCACGGGCAGCGCCGTGCGCGGCGCCTTGGGGAACGTAACGTAGCCGGCCGCGTCCGCGCGCAGCGTGTACTTGGTTCCGGCGGCGAGCGCGCCGCTCTTGTCGGTGCGCTGCACGGGGACCGTCAGCGTGTAGTTGCCTTGCTTGTCCGTCACCGCGACGCTCGACACCGCCGCGCCGTTGACGTCACGCGCGACAACATCGGCGCCCTCGATGCCCTGGGTCGTGGTCGTGTCGAACACCATCCCCTGCACCGTGACCGGCGCGAAGCAGCCCGTGGTGCCGCCGGCAATCTGCTCGCAGACCTGATTGGACTTGCACCCCGTTTGATCCGCGACCGAGCAGGACTTGGTCTTGCTGGACGCAGGCGGCTTGCTGCTTCCGCAACCGGCGAGCAGCAAAAGCGCGAGAGCCGTTCCGAAAGCGTGTCGTGCGTACGATCCCATCTCGACCTCCGTCTTGTTCAAGCGGGTAGCGGCTTGCAGCAGCCGGTGATGCAGTAGGAGTTGCCCGGGCACGCCGCTTCGCCCGGCTGGCCACAGGACTGGACGCCCGGGTCGCACTGGTGATCGGTTCCGCTGTCCGGTTTGCAGCCCGGCGACACATTCGGCTTGCCGATGCAGACCTCGCACGGACCGCAGTCGTTGAAGCACGACTTGACCGGCGTGCACGGGTGGCACTTGGTCGGATCGCCGACGCTGGCTGCGTCGCAGCTTCCTACACCGTTGTCGGTCGAACCCAGCCAGACGAACTTGCCGCTCCCCGCCGGCAGCTCGCAACAGCCGAAGCAGTCACACCCGTTCGGCGTAAGCGGACCGCAATAGCTCGAGCAGGCCTGCGACTGCGACTGCATCAGCGCGGAACAGCTCTGCAACGTACCCGGGATGGTCGCGTTCGGGTTGTACACGCACTTGTTGTCACCACTCGGCGGGTAGTCGGGCGGCTTGGAGAGCGGGTCGCAGCTGTGGCTCCAGAAGCAGTCGTCGTTGCCGGGCCCGGTGTCCTGGTCGAAGTAGCAATCCTGCCGGCACGGCGAGTTGTTCTGCCCGGGAATGCCGCCGTAGTAGGAGTCCTCGGTGTTGTCGCACGGACCGAGGCAGTCGGGATCCTGCGAGTCGATCAAGCCGTCGTTGTCGTTGTCGAGCCCGTCGCCGCACTGGTAGATGTGCCCCAGACATTTGACGACGCCGGGCGGCCCGCCGTCGGTACCGCCAGTCGTGCCCGACGCACCGCCGCTCCCGGCCGTCCCCGACATGCCCCCGCTCGCGGCGCCGCTAGAGAAGTCTGCGCCCACCAGCACCTTGTCCCCGCAGCCGCTGGTGACGCTCGCAGACGCCGCCAGCAAAGCCCCGACCAGCATCACGGCGCGAACGCGTGAAGACGCAGTGATCGGTCGAAGACGCATGGATTTTCGCTGAAGCCAGCCGCACTCCCATCAGTGGTGCGGACAGAGGAACATTATCACCGGCTGCCAGGCCAACCAGCTCGCTCAATCGCCTTCGACGGTAGCTCCGACCTTGCTCTCGTGCGCCGAATCCGGATAGCGCTGCTTGAAGTCCTTGGCCTTTTCGCGGGCTTGCTCGGTGCGTCCCAGCCGGCTGAGCGCCTCGATAGCGATCACCTCGCGCTCCTGGGCCAGCGCGCCGTTCGGGTACAACCGGCGGTGCTCGTCGACCAGCGCGAGCGCCCGATGCGGGTCGGTCTTCAGCGCCGACTGCGCAGCCTGGAGCAGCGAAGCCTCAGACGGCGCCGGCTTGTGGGTCGAGTCGGTTGTCTTCGCGGCTGCGCTGGGCTTTGCCGGCACGGCCGAGGCCGACTCCGGCAGCGCCTGCGCCTTGTCGTCGACAGCTGACTTGGCCTTGTTTGCCGGATGTGCGGCCGGCGCCGACGCGGCCACGGGGGAAGCGGGTGGTGCCGGCGGCGGAGTGTGGCCGCGGGACGCATACCAGAGGGCGCCACCGCCAACGAGACCTGCCGCGAGCAGCGCTGCGCCCACCTTGACGCCGAGTGCGACGCCACCGGTCGCACCTGCCGTAGCTCCCGATCCGGACGCAGCGCCCGCACCCACCGCCGAACCGATGGCCGCGCCACCGAGCAGCGGCCCGAGGCGCGTCGCTACTCGCTTCAGCTGCGATTCACTGGGCACGTCTTCGCGCGCGTTGGAAAGCAGATCGCGGAGCTCCTCGGGAGCTTCGGAGCCGTCCGTCAAGCGTGTGGGATCGCTGCTCACGGCTTCTGCTCCTGACCCCGCGCGCGCTGGGCGGCCGCGACGACAAGGCGCCGCGCCGCGTGCAGGCGCGAATATGCCGTCTGCAGCGGGCATCCCACGGCTTCGGCGATTTCCTTCATCGCAAGGCCCTCGATCTCGTAGAGGACGAAGACCGCGCGCTTGTCCTCATCGAGCTCGTCGAGCAACGCCGCGAGCAAGGCCCGCGCCTGCGCCCGCTCGTAGTCGTCCATCTGGGTCGGCTCGACGGCGCGGGACGGCAGCTCCGCCACGGGCAGCTCGCGGCGCACATGCGCGCGCCGGCGCCGATCGGACGCAACGCGTAGACAGATGCCGTAGATCCACGTCCTGAGCGACGACCGCCCCTCGAAGCCGTCCAGCTTGCGGTGGACCGCCACGAAGACGTCCTGGCACGAGTCCTCGATGTCCGATTCCGGGACGCCGAGGTGGCGCAGGGTGCGCCATACGAATGGTGCGTGCTCATCGAAGACCTGACGGAGGGTGGGCCGGGGGATCGCCATCAGCGGCTGTGCAGCGCTCTCGGGCTCCCCAGCCATCGTGCCTGTGGGTTCAACCGTGAGTGGGGCCTGCCGCGTCACGTTATTATCGCCTACCCAGCCGTACGCCGAGGACCACCTCCGCGGTACCGACGACCGGCGCCATGCGGAAGAGCTCTTCGCTGGCGCCGCTCGCCCGCGTGGCCGTGAAGCGATCCCGCGCCAGCGGCACCTCCAGTCCCAGACCCGCGCCCAGCACGAGCGGCCCGACCAGCCCGACCGTCAAACGCGCCCTCATCCCTGGATTGTAGACCACCCTCGGCTCGCGGCGATTCTCGTCGAAGCCGAAACCGTCGGCGACCAGGCGTCCGACCCGCTGCCCGACACAGGCGCGGAAGCGCAAACGGAACGAGCCCAGCGCGAGCGGGCAGAGATACAGGCTGACGCTCTGCAGCGAAAACCGGCTGCCGGAGCCGCCGCTCGAGGAGTCGACGCGACGGGTCATCCACAGGTCGCCGTCCAGCTCGGTGAACCAGAAGCCGGGCGGCTCGACGCCCACGCCGACGCCCACGCCCAGCGCCACACCGGGCATCAGCCCCAGCGCCCCGACCCCCCGGCCATCCGCTTCGAAGCCCCAGGGCCGCCGTGGTGCCGGCGTCTCGCGCGGCAGCTGGATGGTCGTGGTGTGGGCGGCCGGAGGCGGCGGGGGCGCGGTCGTAGGTGGCGCCGGCAGCTCCTCGCGCGGGATGTCGATCATGAGCGCGACAATCAACGCCAGCGAAGCGTCCAGCGCGGAGCAATCGTCCGCGTGCGTGGACAGCGTGCGCTTGCCCATCGGCTGCCCGGCGCCGCTCTCGAGCGCCAGGTCTGCAGTCCAGCCGTCGCCTCCTCTGGCCACTTCAAGACGCCCGCGCACCACTACGTCCGCCTGTTTCCGGGGCACGAACACACGACGGCCCAGACGCGACTCCACCGCCGAGCGGAGCGCCTGCGCATCCATGCAGTGCTCCGCGCCAGGCTCCCGCCGCCAGTCCAGCCCTGCGCGAACGGGCGGCGCGGCCTGGGCGACGGCACCCGCCAACAGCACACACGCCGCAAGGAGTATCGCCGGAGCGCGCATGGCCAGCACTTTCCCCCGCCCGCCGTGCGCAAACAAGTGCGCGGGGTGCCCGGCGGTGCACGCGACCCGGCCCGTCGAGCACGCCCGCCTTGCCGCCCGCCCCTGGGTTTGCCAGTGAACGAGCCGGGCGGAAGCCGCTCCTGAAGGGAAAGGGACAGCGATGGGACTCCTCGAAGGCAAGACCGCAGTCATCACCGGCGCGGGCAACGGAATCGGCCGGGCTACCGCGCTGCTGTTCGCGCGCGAAGGGGCCAATGTGGTCGTCAACGACGTGGGCGGTACGCGCGACGGCCGCGGGGGCGATTCGGCGGCTGCGGACCAGGTCGTCGCGGCCATCAAGAATGCGGGCGGCAGCGCCGCCGCCAGCTACCACAGCGTCGCGACGGAAGAGGGCGCGGAAGCCGTCATCCAGACCGCTTTCGATCGCTTCGGGCAGCTGGACGTACTGATCAACAACGCCGGCATCCTGCGCGACAAGACGCTGCTCAAGATGGACCTGGAGATGTGGAACGCCGTCATCGACGTGCACCTCGAGGGCACGTTCCTCTGCACGCGCGCGGCGGCGCGTCACATGAAGAGCACCGGAGGGCGCATCGTGAACACGACGAGCGTGTCGGGCATGCTGGGCAACTTCGGACAGACGAACTACGCAGCGGCGAAAGCCGGGATCTACGGATTGACGCGCACGGCCTCGATCGAGCTGCAGCGCTACGGGATCACCGTCAACGCAGTCGCTCCCGTGGCCAAGACGCGGATGACCGAGGATCTTCCAATGTTCGAGAAGCTGGACACCCTGACGCCGGAGCACGTGGCACCGGCGCATCTGTTTCTGGCCAGCGAACTGTGCGGTGATCGTACAGGCGCCGTGCTCGCCGTCGCAGGCGGCAAGATGAGCATCTACAAGGTCGTGGAGAGCCCGGGGAAGTTCAAGGAGGCCGATGCCGGCGTCTGGACGGCGCACGAGATCGCCGAACACTGGGACGCGATCAGCAAGCTCTAGCAACATTACGCGGACTTGCGAGATAGCAGCCGCCAAGCAACCGGCCCACGCGCATTGCTGGCCCAGAAGCCGGGTGTTAGGTTTTCCTGTGCGAGGGGGTAACTGGAATCGTATCCCGGACCCCAAAACCTGAGCCCATGCCGCGCGATTCCAACATACCGCTCTTCCTGTGGATCGCCACGGCGATCCTCGCGCACCTGGCGTGGGGCGGAGGAGCGGACAGGGTTGCGCATGTGATCGAGGAGCGCCTCGACATGCAGGCGTTCGCGCGCGCCGTACAGCGGCACGTGCGGATGCAGGACCAGCCGATCCAGATCGCGCTGCTCGAGAAGGAGGACAAGCCGAAGCCCAAGCCCGCGGAAGCGGACAAGGAACGGCCCCCCGAGCAGGAGCCCGAGAAGGATCCCGAAAAGGAGCGCGACAAGAAGCCGGACAAGCACCAGGACACGAAGAAGAAGGTGAAGGCCCAGGCCAAGCCGATCATCGTGCCGCGACTGATGCCGGCCAAGCCCGCCGCGCCCGCCAAGAAGGCTGCCGAGAAGAAGGCCAAGCCGCTACCGGTCATCAAGCAACACAACCGCATCGCAGTGCGCCAGCACGTCAAGGACCCGAACCAGAAGAACAACCCGACCGCCGAGTTCATCGCCGACCAGGCCAACACGGTGAAGAAGCAGACCCAGGCGCGCATCACGTCGACGGACCAGAACGACGCGCACCCGACGCCCGGCGGACACCACTCGGGCCCGAACCAGCAACCGGGCGACTCGGACCACACCAAGATCGCGCAGTCCGAGGATCGACCCGGTGCACCGGACCGCGCGCCCAACGACATACCTAAGGACCAACCGAAGAAGGTGGCGATGACGCGCCTGCCTCCCCCGACCGTTCAGCCCGAGCCGGCCCGGACCGAGCGTCCCTCGCCCGCGAGGAGCTCGACGGCGCCGGCGCAGAACGGACAGAAGGCACAGAAGGCCGTAGCGCCCACGGCAGCGTCGCCCGACACGATCCACGCGCCCGGCGGCGGCTTCAGCGTTCCGGAAGCAGCGGCTGCCAGGCAGGGTCAGAAGGCCCACAAGGCGAGAAAGAAGCGCTTGCCGCCACGCAAGACCCACGACCCGCTTGGGCTGCTGGGCTTCGGCGCACCCGGGCGCACCAAGGACGGCGTCGAGCTGAACCTGACCCCGCGAGCGGCGCTCGCGGTGATCGGCAAGAAGGAGCTGGTCCGCGAGCGGCGGCTCGACGCCCAGCGGCGCAAGAGCGCCCATCTCGGCTCCTGGAAGTCGATCGGGATCCAGCGCTGGCGCTCCGCCATCGAGAACTACGTCCCCAGCGTGAAGCCCGGCAACCAGACCGCGCTGAACACGGCGCGCGTGCCGTTCGCCAGCTACATCAACGATATCCACAACAGGATCCATCCCATCTTCGCGGACTCGTTCCTCGCGTCGCTCGACAACCTTCCCAAGAGCAATCCGATGAATCGCCCGGACATCAGCACGAACATCGAGATCGTACTGAGCCCGGATGACGGCCACATCGTGCGGATGGGCGTCACCAAGACCAGTGGCGTGACCGCCTTCGATGTCGCCGCGCTCGAGTCGGTGCAGCGCGCGTCTCCCTTCGGAGCAGCACCAAAGGAGATCGTGTCGCCCGACGGCAGGGTGTATCTGCACTGGGAGTTCTGGCGCAATCCGTACTACGCCTGCTCCACGTACTTCGCGCGGCCCTTCATCCTCAAAGTGACGCCGAAGTCCGCGCCGCCCGAGGTGCAGCCGCCGCCGACCCATCCCTACGACCCGAAGGAGCGACCCGGACACGACCGCCAGGGCCGCCTCGCGCCGCGTGAGCCCGCGCTGGAAAAGCAGGCGTCCCTGAGGTAGACCGGCGCGATGCCCGCGAAACGCCGGGCGCCCACTCCTGATGACTCGTGCCGCAGAGGCCGCGTTTGACCAGCACTCCCGAACGAAGCGATGAGCCGGCGCCCTCGCCTTCGAGCTTGGAGCAGGACGGGCAACAGCCGGCAGAGGACCAGCCGCCGCTGCGCTCGGAGGAGAAGGACGCAGAGCGCGAGCAGCCGTCTTCCCGAGGCACCGGTTCGGGCGTGGCCGGACTGGGGGGCGACCTGTACCGCGTGGTCGCCGTGCTCGCGCTGGCAGCGACGATCATCTCCCGGGGCCTCGCACCGGCGCTGCCCGGTTCCGCGGCGGGAATAGCCAGCTGGATCCGCGCCTCGGAGACCGCCTCGATCCTGCTCTCACAGCTCCTGGTCGTGAGCGGCGCGCTGGTTGTCTTCCGGCTGCTTATCCGCACACTGCGCCAGAGCGATCTCGGCGTCGTGTATCGCCTGCTCGCGGTTCCTCTAGGCGCCGCCGCTCTCACCATCATCATGGCAGCGGCACAGGCCTCGGCGCGCCCGGCCATGGCGCTCGGGCTGGCGGTGATCACGTCGATCGTGGCGATTGCCGCAACCTTCCCGACACTCGCAGCGCCCCGCACTCGAGCGGCCGGCTTCGTGCTTGGAGTGGTCGGCACCGCATCGTTCGTCCACGTCCTCGCACGCGTGCTGGCGATCCGCGCGAGCGAGCAGGCACTCGCTTCGCTGTTCACGATGGCGCAGAGCGTCTCCACGCTCAGCTTCGTGCTCGACGTGGCGAGCATCGCGCTGGTAGCCGTCTGGCTGGGAGCCCGCAGCCGGTCGCGCGCTACGGTAGTCGCGGTCGCGCTGGTGGGCATCTCGGCGCTGCTTGCCTGGGGCGCGGTGCGCGGTTCCAATGAAGGCGCATCGCTGTGGCAGGTGCTGGCATCACGCTCGCTGGCGGGAATGTCGCGCAATCCCGCACCGCTCGTACTGGTACCGCTGCGCTACTCGGTCCAGATCCTCGCGCTGCTGACGGCGGCGGTCGTGCTGGTTGTGCCCAGGCGCAATGGCGCGGTGCAGGCGCTGTTCGCCCTGGCCCTGTTGGCGCGAACCTCCACGGACATCCCTCTGTGTGCGCTTTGCCTGATCATCGCCGCGCTGCTCGGCCCCCTCGCCTCGCTCACGGAACGCACCATCGAAACCGCGGCGCCGGACGACCGCGGCGCGTACCGAACAGCCGAAGCGCACGACGACGCGCGCCCGGCGTAGCGCCTTCAAACGACTAGAGCGCGCTGACGACCAGCGCGCCGAACACCAGCACCAGGTAGGGCAAAGACGCGAAGAACAGTGAACGCGCCCAGCGCGGTCCGGCTTCCTGCCTCAGGCCGTAGACGCCCCAGCCCATGAAGGCGCCGGCCAGCGCTCCGATTGCAACCAGATACGCCGGCCCGGCCATGCCGATGAACGCGGGCACCAGGCTCGCCGCGAGCAGCAGCGCCGAATGCAGGACGATTGCGCGCTTGGCCGACGGCAGCCCGCGCACGGCCGGCAGCACGCGCAGGCCAGCGCGCTCGTATTCGCGCTGCCGGAAGATTGCGATCGCCAGGAAGTGCGGCAACTGCCAGAAGAACAGGATCGAAAACAGCACCAGCGCCCGCCCGTCGAGCGCGCCGGTGACGGCAGCCCAACCAATGAGCGGCGGAATCGCCCCGGGCACGGCGCCGACGTGCAGCGCATACGGCGTGACGCGCTTGAGCGGCGTGTACACGAGCACGTAGCTCACCAGTGCAACAGCCGCGAGCAGCCCCGTCAGCGGATTCACGCAGAACGTGAGCAGCGGCAACCCCACCAGCGCCAGCGCGATGCCGAACCACAGCGCGACCTCGGGCGCCAGCCGCCCTGACGGCAGCGGGCGCGTCCGGGTCCGCTCCATGGCGCGGTCGGAGTCCCGCTCGAGATACATGTTGAGCGTGTTCGCCGCCGCCACGACCAGCACCGTCCCCAGTAGCGCCAGGATCAGCCGCAGTGCCGCGATATGACCGGGAGCCACGAGCGCGCCGCAGAAGGTCGTGACGATCACCAGCCGGGTCACGCCCGGCTTGGTCAGCTGGACCAGTGACGACAGGACGCCGATTGCGTCGCGGGCTGTTGTCGCGGTTCCGGCGCTACTGCTCATACCGACTGTTCAACGCTGGGGTAGACAACCAGGTGCGCGTGCTACGAGCGGGATGGGGGAGTCCCGGAGTCCCTGGGCACTGCTGCGGATTCCGGACTTCCGGGGCCGCGCGTGAGGAACGCCGACGAAGCGCGGATATAGTTCATGGCGCGCGGAACTGCCAGCGCGTACTTCAGAAGCGCGGCAAATGCCGGGATATCCGCCGCCTGAACAGGCGGTCACGACAGACATTCTCCCCCGGCACGCGCCGCGTGTGGCAGATCACCACGCCATGTCCTGGATCAGCGTGTCGGCCGTGATCGGCTTTCTCGGTGTGGCGCTCGGCGCGTTCGGCGCCCACGGGCTCAAGGACCGCGTGCCGGAGCATCTGCTCGCGGTCTACCACACCGGCGTTCTGTATCACCTCGTCCACGCCGTCGCGCTGCTCGCGCTGGCGCTGTACGGCCGCGCAACGTCGACGGCGATCGGACTTCCAGCGTCGCTCCTGGTGGCCGGAATCGTGCTCTTCTCGGGCTCGCTCTACGCAATGACGATCACCGGCGTAACGAAGCTCGGGATCATCACGCCGTTCGGCGGCCTGTGCTTCCTCGCCGCGTGGGTGACGATCGCAATCCGCCTGCGCTAGCGCTCGGCGCGCTCGACTGCGTTCTTCAGCGCTGCGAGGGCTTCGTCGATGACGCTCTCGGCGGCCGCGTACGTGAAGCGGATGTGGCCCGGTGCGCCGAATGGCTCGCCGGCAACTGCCGCGATTCCGCACACGTCGAGCTGCCACAGCGTGACGTCATTGGCGCTGGAGAGCGTCTTTCCGCCGTGCTTGATGCCGTAGAGCCCCGTCACGTTCGGGAACGCGTAGAACGCGCCGCGCGGCATCGCGCAGCTGACGCCGTCGATGGCGTCGAGACCGCTCACCATGCGTTGGCGTCGTGCCGCGAAGATGTCGCGCATCCGCCGCACCTCGTCGCGAGGACCGAGCAGCGCGGCCTCCGCCGCCGCTTGCGCGACCGCCGCGGGATTGCTCGTGGACTGCCCCTGCAGCTTGGCGAGCGCCTTGGCGACGCGCGGCGGCGAGATCGCCCAGCCGATACGCCAGCCCGTCATCGCGTACGTCTTGCTCACGCCGTCGACAACCACGAGACGATCCCGCAGCGCCGGCGCCAGCTTCGCCAGCGAAGCGTGTTCGAAGCCGTCGTAGACGAGCTCGCCGTAGATCTCGTCGGTGATGACGAACACGTCGTGGCGTTCCAGCACCTTCGCGAGCGCCGTCAGCTCGGCGGCGTCGTAGGCGGCGCCGGTGGGGTTGGACGGCGAGCACAGGATGACCGCCTTGGTCTTCGGCGTGATGGCGGCCTCGAGCTCGTCGGGCGTCATCCGCCAGCCGTTGTCGGGCGAGGTCTCGACGATGCGCGGCACGCCGCCGCACAGTTTGACCTGTTCCGGGTAGCTGACCCAGTAGGGCGCCGGGATCACGACCTCGTCGCCGGGGTCGAGCAGCACCAGCGCGAGGTTGAACAGCGCGTGCTTGGCGCCGACCGTGACCGAGATCTGATCCGGCGTCGGCTCCCAGCCGCGGTCGCGGCGGGTCGCTTCGCAGATCGCCGCTTTGAGCGACGGGGTGCCGGTTGCGGGCGTGTAGTGCGAGCTCTTGTCGATGGCCTTCGCCGCCGCCTCGCGGATGTACG
This sequence comes from uncultured delta proteobacterium, assembly GCA_963826085.1. Taxonomy (GTDB): domain Bacteria; phylum Myxococcota_A; class Polyangia; order Polyangiales; family Polyangiaceae; genus CAWDXG01. Next base: position 1,965,055 of record CAWGVN010000004.1, read on the forward strand.
CGGGCGTCTCGAAGTCCGGTTCGCCGACGCCGAAGGTGTAGATCTTCCGCCCGGCGGCGCGCAGCTCCGCGGCACGGGCGGTCATGGCGAGCGTCGCGCTCGGCGACACGGCATCGAGGCGATGTGCAAGGGTCGTTGCCACCGTTACGCCCTCTTTTCTTCCTCTTCGAGCTCTTCTTCCTCTTCGTCCTCGTCCTCGTCCTCGTCGTCGTCGCGGGGGCGGCGCTTCTTCGGCGGGAGGCGTTTGGGCGTCTTCTTGCTGGACTTGCCCTTCACGCGCTTTCTCTGGCGGGGGCGCTCTTCCTCTTCTTCTTCTTCCTCGTCCTCGTCGTCCTCGCCGATCTCGGAGATGCCCTTCTTGAAGTTCTTGATGCCCTCTCCCAGTCCCTTTCCGATATCGGAAAGGCGGCCCGCTCCGAACAGGAGCAGCACGATGAGAGCGATAACGACGACCTGCCAGGGCCCAACGGACATTTTCCGACTCCAGCCCGCCCCTAGAGGGCGATGCGATGGCGCTTCCCTAACACCGCGCCCTACGCCGGGCAACGCCCCGGCCGACGAGGACCAGTGCGGCAGCGGCAGCCAGTGCCGCAAAACCGCCCGCGAGCGGAACCAGAGCGTAGGCCGTCGCCGCCAGAACGCTGCGATCGATCAGGTGCAACACGAACAGCGCGGACACGGCCGACGCCCCTCCCAGCACCGTTGCCTGCACCCGGCCCGCGACGCCATAGCGGAGCGCCAACCACGCCACGAGCAGCGCCAGCCACGCCGCAGTGAGGCCGACCAGCAGCCCCCGGACCGGCACCGACAGCTTGTCGGTATGCCCCCATGCCGACAGGCCGGAAATGTCCGCCCGCTGCACGTGCAGTGTCAGGGCCGGAAGCGTGCCGCGTCGGCGGGTCGACAGCCGCAGGTCGGCGAGATGGAAGCTCCCGAGATCGGCGCTCGGCCGCAGGCCGGCTGCGGTAAACCACGCGCTCCCGTCCCTGACGCCCGGCAGCGCTCCGGTGACTCGAGGCGCGCGATCCGGAAAACACAGCCAGCTCACTCCGACCATGGGAACCAGCACGCTGCGCGGTTTCGGCGTCCTGGCGCAGCTCTGCCGCCCCTGCTCGATCAACTTCCCGGCGAAGACTCCGGGGTTGGTGGAGTCTGCGCCCCAGGCGACGCACGCCAGGTAACCGGCAAACGAGAGTGCGACCAGCCGGAAGCCACTGCCGAGAACGAGTCGCCGCGGCGACGCGCCCAGCGCGAGCAACGCGCCGGCTTCTCCCCGCTCGACCAGTATGGAAGCGCCGACCGCGAATCCCACCGGCAGGCCGACGAGCAGAGCGGTCTCCACCGCCACCGCGGCAAGTGCCTTGGCAAATGGAAGCGCGACGCGGAACGGCACCTCGGGCGCCATCAGCCACGGCAGCAAGCGAACTACCCCCGCGCCCAGGGCCGCCGCCAGCACCAGGCCTATCGCGAGCAGGCTCGCGCGCCAGCAGTAGCGGCCGAGCGGCCCGCTTCCGACCATGGGCACAAGCGTAGGACGTATGCCGTGGCCCCGCCCGTTCACCGGCACGCCGTACTGAATCTCTGTGCACCATTCGAGCCCCTTCCACGAGGCGCGGGCGGTGTTATGCTCCGGGCAACCCGGCTTTCCCGGGCCTGCCTAGACTTGGCTGGAGGGAACATGCGCTTGATTCGGTCGGTCCCAGTCGCTGCTCTCATCGCAGCGAGCGCCACGGTGCTCATGCCCACTGCGGCGCACGCCCAGGAAGTGTCTCCGACCGGCAAGGGCATCACGGGAGGCGCCTTGCTCGGCGCCGAGGCCGTAACCCTGACCGAGGCTGCGGTGGGTGTGAAGCCCGCATGGCCGTACATTGTCGGCGGGGTAGTCGGCGCGGCTGGCGGCGGCGTCGGCGGCTACTTCGCCGAGCACAGCGGCAACGCAAAGCTTTCGCTCTACCTCCTGGCTGGCGGCATGGCGCTGGTCATCCCCACGACCGTGGCGATCCTCAGCGCAACCGCATACAGCCCGCCCGCCAACTATACCGAGGACAAGGGCCCATCGGGCGAGCCGGTGGCCGAGCCGCCCCAGCCCTCGAGTGCGCCCGCGCCGAGCACAGCGCCCGCCACCAGCCAGCCGACCTCGCACGTGCGCCGCTCGCTGCACCGCCGCGTGGCCCTACTGCCCCGGACGCAGCGTCCACTCGCGCTGTATCAGCCCGTGCTGCCGCCCGCGCTGATAGGGCTGGAGCCCCGGGGTCTCACACTGAGCGTGCCCGCGGTGGAGGTGCGAGACACCTTCAGCCAGAGCGACCGGCGGCAGTTCGGGATGAAGGAACAGACCGAGCTGCATGTGCCGGTGTTCAACTACGTCTTCTAGGCGTTTCCCACCCGAATCACTTGGTTCAGAGGGACTGTTGCCGTAACATGCAAAGCTGCGGTTCCGGGGCCAAATTGCCAAACCGCGGATAGCTAGAAGCACTTCATGGCACAGCCAGCGCCGCAGAGGTCCGGCACTTCAAGAGGCCGCGGGGGGGACGACCCCTCGCTGGGCAAAGTCATCGCAGGCCGCTACCGCCTCGAGGCGCGTATCGGCGAAGGCGGCATGGGCATCGTGTACCGGGCCCGACACGTGCTCATCGACCGTGTCGTCGCGGTCAAGCTCATCCGCCCCGACCTCCGCGGCGAGACCCATCTGCGCGCGTGGATGCTGCGCGAGGCGCGCGCCGCCAATCGAGTCGATCACGCGCACATCATCGACATCCACGACATCGGCGAAACCGACGAAGGCGAGCTCTACCTCGTCATGGAGTACCTCGTGGGCACGCCGCTGTCGTCCGAGCTGGCGCGCGGCCCGATGCCGATCCAGCGCGGCGTGGACATCATCGAGCAGATGGGCGCGGCGCTCGCGCGCGCCCACGATCTCGGCGTCGTACATCGCGACCTGAAGAGCGACAACATCCTGCTCACCGCGCGCGGCGGCCGGAAGGACTACGTCAAGATCCTGGATTTCGGTCTCGCGGCGCTCGCCCATGACCCGCGCCTCGCACCCAAGGGCGCGGTTTTCGGCACGCCGGAATACATGTCCCCCGAACAGGCGCGGGGACAACAGGCCGGGCCGCAGTCGGATCTGTACGCGCTCGGCGTTTTGTTCTTCGAGATGCTCACGGGCCAGCTGCCCTTCCGGGCGAGCGATCGCGACACGCTTCTCGAGATGCAGCGCAGCGCTCTGCCCCCGCGCCCGAGCACAATCCGCAAGGACTGCCATCCGGTGGCCGAGCGCATCGTGATGCGGCTGCTGGAAAAGGACCAACGCAAGCGCTATCGCGACGGCCATCACCTGCTGGAAGAGCTGAAAGCGCTGCAGCGTTCGCTGCCCAGCATCAGCTGGGACAAGGAGAGCAACGAAGCGCCGGCAGTTCCTCCGCCTCCGCCGCCGCCTCGCTCCCCCGGCGTGGTCGAATGGGCGAGCCGTACCGGCCTGTTTGCCCGGATGGTGGCCCGCGCCTACCCGTCAGGCGACGCGCCGACCGAGGTCGCGCAGGCGCTGACCTCGTTGTGGGATCTCGCGGCGAAGGCCAATGGGCTGGAAGGCGAGATCGCCAGCCACACGCGCAAGCTCGAGGCGCTCGAGCGACGCGGACGCGCACTGCGCGCCGAGATCGGCCGCAAGGTAGAAGAGCTGGCGCAGGAGGAATCGAGAGCGCTGCGCGACGCGGCCGCCTACGGCGAGGAAGAAGAGGCGGCGCGCCGCGAGCTCTCCCGCCTGAACGAGCAGGCAAAGGCCCTCACCGCCAAAGCCGATCAGGCCGAGCGCGCCGGATCGGGAACGCGCGCGGTGTACGAGCAGGCCGGGGCCGCGCAGGCCATGGTGGAAGCGAAGAAGCAGTGGATGCAGACGCGCGAAGCACGCCGCGTCGGGCGCGAGGCGACGGCCCGCGATCTTCGCCGACAGATCGAGGAGCTGCGCGATCAGCTGTCCCGCTACGCCGAGGCCATGGAAGAGGATCTGGCATCCGGGCGCGAGAAGGTCGCGGCGCGCTCGCGCGAAGGTCTCAAGTACGAGAAGGCCTTCCAGGAAGCGTCGCACGTGCTGGTCAATCACCTGAAAGGCAAGCCCGAGTGCCGGGACTTGATGGCCGAGCTGACCACGAGCGGCGGCGAGTCGAACGGCAACCAGGGCAGCTCCGTGCGCAACAACAACTCGCGCGCAGCGAGCTGAACCGCGACCTTTGCCGGCTCAGGCCGGGAGCTTTGCGGTCAAAAACGAGCGCAGCTTGACCAGGTTCTTCGGGTCACGGGCAAAGCTGGGCGGCGCATAGCCGTCGGCCCAGACCTTGACCTCGCGCGTGAACTCGGCGCGCGTCGCCTCGTCCCCCAGAATGTCGTCGACGCTGCGCCCCCGGGCCGAGGTCTTCTCGAGCCCCGCCGCGTAGGACTGGAGCCGGGCGTAGTCGCCGCCTAGAAAGTCGCGGACCAGAGCGGCTTCGCCCGCCAGGCGTTTGAGCGTGCCGGTCGAATCGGCTTCAGCACCTTCACCCTCGGCCGAGACGCGGAACACGAAAGCGTCGTCGATGAAGCCGAGATCTTCGATGCCGTCGGGGATCAGGTCCAGCGACTTGAACAGGTAGTTGAGCGCGCCCGTCACACGGCGGCGCGCTGCTTCCGGAAGATCCGGGGCGTCGATCAAGGCCACGAGCGCGCGGGCATCTTCGCCCAGCTGCTTGAGCCAACCTGGGAACGCGTCGAGGCAGCGCGATTCGAGCTCGGCCATGTCGGGCTTCGTACCATCGGCAAAGCCCTGCGAAAACCGAAATGGCGCGACCGGTCCGGGCTCCGCGTCGCGACGGACTGAACGGGCGGCTAGGGATGCGGCGGCTTCCGGCACAGGACGCGCAGCGCGTTCTCGTGAAACACCTTGGCCACTTCGCCGCGATCGAACCCCGCCTCGAGCAACGCTGCGGCGAGAACCTGGAAATCGGCCGCGCTCTTCAGGGCGCGCGGCGGGTGGATGCCGCCCTCGAAGTCGGAACCGATGGCGACGTGGTCGATGCCCGCGATCTTCACCATGTGCTTCACGTGCCGCACGACGTCCTCGAGCGTCGCGCGCCGCCCCACGGCCAGAAACGGCGAGTGGAAGTTGACGCCGACGATGCCTCCGGACCTGGCGATGTCGCGGATCTGCGCGTCGGTCAGGTTGCGGGGATGGTTCGCCAGGGCGCGTGCATCGGAGTGGCTCGCCACGACCGGAACGCCATGGGAAAGCGACAGGTCGATCATGTCCCGGGTTGCAGCGTCCGAGGCGTGCGACACGTCGAGGATGCCGCCCGCCGCTATCACGCGCTCGGCAACGTCGCGCCCCTTGGTCGTCAGTCCCGTCTTCTCGCGGTGCCCGCTGCCCGAGGACGTCGCCAGGTCGTTGTCGTAGGTGTGCACAAGCCCGAACAGCCGCACTCCGCGCGCCACCCAGCGCGTCACCGCGCCAGGATCGGCAGCGAGCGGATTGGCGTTCTCGAACGACAGCCAGGTGCGCACACGCCCCTTTTCAGGACGGCAGCCGGGCAGCGCGTACGGCGGGGTACGAGTCAGAAGATCGAACACCCTCTGGTACGAGCTTTCCAGATCCTGCATCCGCGGTCCGGTCGGCGACACATTGCGCGGGATGTACAGCGGCAACACCACGCCTTCGACGCCGCCCGACTGGATCTCGCTGGCCACGTACTGGCCGACGCCGTGGTCGAATGCGTGACCCTTGTAGTTGGTCTCGTAGGAAAGGTCGACGTGCAGGTCCACGACGCCGATCGGAGCCGGCCCCACTTCGGCGGCAGCCAGCGGCAGTGGCAGGAGCAGGAGCGCAAGCGCGCCGACGAGCGCCGCGGATCCCCAGGCGGATGCGCTCACAGCCTCCCCGCGACGAAGCCGACGGCGAACCCGATCGTCAGGGCGAGACCCGCAATGACGAGCGCGATCAGCAGCGACACCCGCTTCGGATGATGCGTCGGGGACACGACCTCCACGAGCGGCGCGGGAGTGTGCGCCGGGGGCGGCACGCTGCCCGCCGAGATCGCCGTGTCGGTGTGGGGAAAGCGAGGCGGCGGCTGCGACGCTCCCGACGCCGCCGGGGGCGACCACGAGGAGGGCGGTGGAGCGGAGGGCATCAGCGTGCTCGCGGGGATGGCCTGGAAGTGCTCGTCGGGCATGTGCCCCTCGCGCGCCACGGCGAGGAGCGCGGCCGCCATTTCCTGGGCGCTCTGGAAGCGTTCGCTCGGTTCGCGCGCCAGCGCCCGGCTGAAGAAGGGAGCCCAGTGCGCATACTGGGGCGCGGCCTGCTCGATCGGGATCGGATCGCTGGTCAGGACCTGCGTGATGCGCGCGAACTCGTTGTCCGCCTCGAACGCGGGCTTCGCGGTCAACATCTCGTAGAAGATGATGCCGACGCTCCACAGGTCCGAGCGTTCGTCCGCCTCCTTGGAGTTCTTGACCTGCTCGGGGCTCATGTAGCCCGGAGTGCCCAGCGTCATCCCGGTCCGCGTCTTGCGCGCCATGCCCCCCGCCGCGTCCATCACGCGCGCCAGCCCGAAATCCAGCAGCTTGACCTGTATCGAGCCCGCCGCGTCCCGGGCCAGGAACACATTGTCCGGCTTCAGATCGCGGTGCACCACGCCCGCCGCATGCGCTGCCGCGAGTGCGTCGAGAATGCTGTGTGCGATCGGCGCGGCCTGCTCGACGGGTACCCGGCCGCGGTTCATCCGCGTCGAAAGCGGCTGACCGGCGAGCAACTCGATGACGAGATACGGCGTGCCGTCCTCGGCGCGCGACGCTTCGTACACCTTGGTGACACCGGGATGATCGATACGCGAGCCCGCCAGCGCCTCGGTGAGGAACCGATCGACGATCTCCGGCTCATCGCAGAACTCGCGCCGGAGGAGCTTCACGGCCCGGCGACCTTCTCCCCCGACTCCCTCCGCCTCGAACACCAGCCCGAGGCCGCCCGAGCCGATGTGGCGCACAAGCCGCCAACGCTGCCCGAGAACAGCTCCGACCAGAGCGTTAGGGTCGTCCTGCGCGGGCATGCCGGCTCGCTAGCGGCAGCAGTAGGTGACTGCGCCCGACGTCTTCACGCTGCCGGTGGGCGTTCCGCCGGAAGGCGCGCACGCCCCATCCGTGGGCGCCGGTGCCGCCGTGGGTTTCGCGCCCCAATCCGACCCGCTGGCTATGGCGGTCACATCGACGCACGACGTAGAGTTCACGTTCTTGCTGCCGACGCAAAAGGCCTGCCACCACTGGCACGAGGAGCAGTCACCGTTGTCATAGAACGTGTACTGGCCGGTGCTGCACGCGATGCTCGTCGGGTCCGGCTTGCAGGCGCAAGGCGTGCAGCCGCGCGTGTCGGTACCATCCACGTAACCGGTCAGCTTCGTGCTCCAGCCCGCCGGGCAGTCTTGCTCACCTGACTTGCGGATGCAGACGGTTCCGGAATACGGGCCGGTGCCGGGGGCCGCACAGGACTGTCCAGCCACGCAGCCGGCTCCCGTGGTGCCGGGAGCGCCGCACGCGTAGAGCCACCGCCCCCAGAGGTCGGTTGACTCGAGCTGTCCGCCCGACGGCGCGCATGTCCCTGCTCCGGTCGCCTGGACCGGCTGCATATGGCAGGACATGTGCGAAGGACTGCCTGCCTGGCCGCAACTCTGGAACTGCAACGTCAAATCGGTGGTGTTGCTGCAGTCCGTCGAGCTCGAGCAGAGCAGGTGCGCCTGACCACACGTGACACCTTGCATGGCTCCGCAGGCGCACTGGGTGCAGCTGGCAGGCAACGGAGCGGACTTGTACTTGGTGGGTTGGCTGCCGTCGGGACACGCCGGCGGCGGCGTCGTGGTGTTGTACACGTCCCCTGCCGCGCGGAAGTAGCCCTCCCAGCCCGCCGGCGGGCTCGGCTCGCACTGATAGCCGGCATTCGTGCAGGCGGAGTCCGCGCAATCGACATAGCCGTTGCCGTCGTTGTCCGTCTTGTCCAGACAGTTCTCGGCTCCGGCGTTGCCGGCGTCGGGCGCGCCGCCGAGAGCCCCCGTACCGCCGAGGCCCCCGTTGTTGCCGGCACCGCCGTCCCCGCCGACCGCGCCGCCGCCCGTTCCTGCGTGCCCGCCGGACCCGGCGCCGCCGTCGTACTCGGAGGTGGCGCCCGTCGGCTGGGTGTTGATCGAGCACGCACCGCCCGCGACCGCGACCAGCGCGAAAACGACCAAGCGGGAAAGCGGACGAAAGCGAACGGCGGACATGACAAAGCCTGACCCTGACGATAGCACGCAGCGGCGGGTGCTGGAGCAAGGACTTGGAGGCCCGCGCGGCCTTCAGCACCCATCCCGCCGATCAAGCGAACGCGGTGCCCTTTGCCTTGCGGACCGCGCCCGGACGCGTACATGGTGCCCGGGTTGATCCGGCTTGTCGCACTGCTCGGCGTCCTGGGCATCTCGCTATCGGCGATCTTCGTGCGGCTCGCCAGCGTCTCGCCTTCCACCGCGGCGGTATTCCGCGGCGTCTACGCGCTTCCGGTGCTCGCGCTCATGTGGTGGGTCGTCCGCGGCCGCGACCACCGCAGCCGGTTCCAACGGGTGGTCGCGGTAGGCGCGGGGCTGTTCCTCGCGCTGGACCTGGTCATGTGGCATCGCTCGATCGGATCGATCGGCGCGGGCCTCGCGACAGTACTTGCCAATACGCAAGTCGTGTTCGTGGGGCTGTTGGCCTGGGCGCTGCATCGCGAGCGGCCGACGCGCGCCGCACTGGCAACGATACCGGTGGTGTTCGTCGGCGTCGTGCTGATCTCGGGGATGGGCCGCAGCGACGCCTACGGCCACGCGCCCGTGGCCGGCGCGTTGCTCGGAGTGGGTGCAGGCGTCGCCTACAGCGGCTACCTGCTGGTTTTCCGCGTGGCAAACCGTGCGCTGGTACATCCCGTGGGTCCGCTTCTGGACGCCACTCTGGGCATGACGCTCGGATCGCTGCTCGCCGGGGCCATCGATCACGGTCTCGATCTGGTCCCGCACTTCCCGGCGCACACCTGGCTGATCGCACTGGCGCTCGTGGCGCAGGTCGGCGGATGGCTGCTGATCGCACTGGCGCTGCCCCGCCTACCGGCACTGGAAACATCCGTGCTCCTGCTGCTCCAGCCCACGTGCACGATGGTGTGGGGCTTTCTGATCTTCAACGAGCGCCTGTCGATCAGCCAGCTCGGCGGCGCGGTCATCGTGCTGGCGGGCGTCGGCATGCTGAGCCTTCGCGGCAGCGTCGTTGCGAAAACCACCGAAGCGGTCGCCGAGCTTGGTCGCTAGAAGTACCGGCCGGGTACGACCGGGTGACTGCTCGAGAGCCCGCCGTCGACAACCAGCGCCTGGCCGTTGACGTAGCTCGCGTCATCCGAGAGCAGGAAAACCACCAGGGCCGCCACTTCTTCCGGCCGCCCAGCGCGCCGCAGCGGATTGAGCTGTCCAATGCGGTCCTCCTTGCCCGCCGCCCGCGCCATCTCGAACAGCGGGCGTGTCATGCCGGTCTCGATCAGCCCTGGACAGACCGCGTTGACGCGCACGCCGCTTCCCGACAGCTGCAAGGCGGCCGTCTGCACGAGATTGATGATGCCGGCCTTGCTGGCACTGTAGTGCGCGGGCCCCGCTCCGGCCCTGAGCCCCGCAACCGAAGCGGTGCACACGATCGACCCCCCGCCGTGGGCTGCCATGTGCGCGGAGGCGTGTTTGATGGCGAGGAACGCGCCGAGCAGATTCACGCGCAGCACCTCCATCCAGTCCTCGACCTCCAGCGTGGCGAGGCCGCCCAGGCTCCCCGAGATGCCGGCGTTGGCGTGGAACGCTTCCAGTCCGCCGAAACCCTCCACGCACTCGGCCACCAGACGCTTCACGATCGCCTCGTCGCCGGTGTCGCCCGCCAGCGACCGGACCCTCGCGCCCTTTTCCTGCGCTTCTTCTGCCGTCGCGACCAGCCCCGCGGCATCAACGTCGTTGACGACCAGCGCTGCGCCTTCGCGCGCGAGCTCGAGCGCCGTGGCGCGACCAATCCCGCTGGCGGCACCGGTGACGACGGCGCGCTTTCCCTCCAGGCGCTTCATCTCAAGGCTTGTTCTGGGCGCCAGGCGTACGCTGGGCCCCGACCGTGAAGTCCTTGCTGTTGTCGTTCGTGTCGGTGCCGTCGGGAATCCGGGACGCGGACTTGAGCGTCGGGATGTTTGCGCAGGCCGTACCCTCGATGTCCACGTGCGAGCTGGGTACCGTCTCCCACGCCATGGAATCCACCGGAGAAGCGCTCGTGGCATCATACAGGGCCACTCCGGCACCCCCCTTGGCCAAGCCGTAGCCCGAACCCCACACGAAGTCGGCCGTCCCGGCAAATCCCGACCCCGCAAGAACGAAGAAGCCGCCACCCGGCAGGGAGTCGCCCGACTTGCCGGTCCAGTTGGTCTTCGTCGAGCCGGACGCCGACGTGTATTCGAGCCGCCATCCCTGGAGATCCACCGTGCAGCTGCCCTTGTTGTAGAGCTCGACGTACTCGTCGCTGCCGGAGGTGCCGTCCGTTGACACCTCGTTGATCACGACCGGACCGGTGCACGTCCCGGCGTCGCTGCCGCCCGCACCGCCCGTGGCGGCCGTGCCACCCGTGCCGCCGGTGGCGGCTGTGCCACCGGTGCCGGCCGTGCCGCCCGTGCCGCCCGTGCCCGCGGTGCCCCCCACTCCTCCGGTGCCACCCGAGCCGCCGCCGTCGACGCCTCCAGCACCCCCTCCACCGCCGCCTCCGCTACCCAACGTCCCGCCACTGCCGGAACGTCCCGCCACTGCCGGACGTCCCGCTACTGCCGGACATCCCGCCACTGCCGCCGGTAACCGATCCCCCGACGCCGGCCGAGCCTCCCGATGTTCCAGAGTCCTTCAGCTTGTTGAACTGGTCGACGGGCAGAAACTGGTGATCGGGAAACGAGCATCCGGCGAAGGTCACGGCCGCCGCGACCCCGCACAGCCATAAGTGGCGCGTCACCCTAGAACCGCCCACTGATGCTGACTCCCGTGGATTGCGGTGCTGCTGCGACGCGCACGTGGATGCTGCGACTGGCCGAATCCGCTTTGCTCTTCGAGGACGAGCCGACGATCAGCCATGCGGCGCCGACGCCGATCCCGGCCACGCCCACGCCCAGCGCAACGCCGGTGAGCGTCGAGTAGCGCTGGCCAGCGTCCTGTGCACCCTGCAGCGTGTTCGGGCAGGTGCTGCCAATGCAGCCGTCGTCGAGCTTCTTCTTTTCGTTGTTCCGCAGCACGTAGAACACGCCCGAGGCGGCCAGGCTCGCGACGCCGACACCGCCGATGATCCACGGCGCGAGCGAGCTGCCCGACGAGACATGCGCCCCGTGATCCTGCGCGGGCTCGGGGGGCGGCGCTTCGCCGGGCTGTCCGGGTGAGGGCGTGCTCTGCTTCTGCGCCGCGGCAGCGGCCTTGTCGCGCAGCGCGGGCGGCACGTCGAGGACCACGTCCTCGGTTGCGCCTTCCTTGGCGTCCACGGTCTTCTTGAAGGTCCCACCGCCCGGCAGCGCTCCGACCAGCTCATGGGGCCCCGGGTCCACGTTGACCGGGTGACCTATCTGCGCCTCTCCAACGACCACTCCGTCCAGCTCGATCTTGATCGCCTCGGCACCCTGTCCTCGACGGATGACCAGCTTGGGGATGCGCTTCTCGAGCGCCTGCCGGGCGCTCTGGATCTGGTCGAGCACTCCCTGGTCGCCCGCCTGCTGCGCCTCGTATTCGGCCAGCCGGTAGCCGCCGAGCGCTTCGTTGAGGCGACCGAGATGTTCCTTCGACCGGGCGATGTGGAAGCGGACCTGGGGCGTGAGCTTGATGCGCGAGACCTGCTGGAAGGTCGCCAGCGCTCCCGTCCAGTCTCCTGCCGCCTCCTGCGTCACGCCCTGGCTGTAGAGTTGGCGCGCCTTCGCCAGGTCGGCCTTGCTCTGCGCGAGGGCACCCGCCGACCAGCCGATCTGCGCGAGCGACACGCCCGCTGCGAGGAGCAGGGCATGGCGACAGCGGCTGGGGTGGACGCGACGAGTCACCGTTGTATTGACCCTAAAACACCGGACCGGATTCTGCTACTCACCTAGCATCTCCTGCCGCGTAAGTAGGTGACAAGGCCATGTCCACCGTCAGCTGAGCGCGGCGTGTTTGCGGCGGGGATCGCGCCGCCCGCCGCAGCGGCGCTTGACGTGCCCGCGCTCCGGAAGTAAGCGGCCGCGTCTGGAGTGACGCGGCGCCGCCGGCCGCAAGGCCGACGGCGGGGCGATGGGGAGATCGCTCATCCAATCTGCGTACGAGGGGGGGCGCTGGGCGCCGCCTCCCTCGACACGAAGGGTTTTGACGGCAAAGGCGGCGAGCCCTCCGCTGGGGACGCTACAAATCGCACAGGAGTCTTTAGTAATGACGCTTCGCAATAGCTGGGTGGGAATGTTCATGCTGGCCGGCGCTGTGGCCATCTCTGGCTGCAGCAGCAGCGACAACACGCATACCTACGGGACCGGTGGTACCGGCACGGGCGGCATTGGAGCGATGGGCGGCGGCGGCGGCATCGGCGCCACGGGCGGTGGCGGTAACGGGGGAACCGGCGCTTTCGGCGGATCCGGCGGCTCGACCGGTGGAACTGGCGGCTCGACCGGTGGAACCGGTGGCGGAACCGCAGGCACGGGCGGAACCGCGGGCACTGGTGGCGCTGCGGGCACCGGCGGCACGGCCGGAACCGGCGGAACCGCGGGCTCGGCGGGCACCGCTGGCAGTGGCGGCGCAGCAGGCACGGACGGCGGCGCGGGCACCGGCGGCACAGCTGGGACGGGCGGCACGGCTGGAACCGGTGGAACCGCAGGCACCGGCGGCACAGCGGGCGCCGGCGGCACTGCGGGTACCGGTGGCACTGCGGGTGCCGGCGGAACCGGCGGCACTACCTGCCAGAACGCAGAGGACTGCTCGAACTCGGCCACCATGATCTGCGACCCGGGGACGGCGACCTGCCAGGCCGGCCAGTGCACGGCCAGCTCGCCCTGCACCAACTCGAGCGACACCTGCGTGGGACAGGTCACCAACGCGACGGTGGGCGCGTGCTACCCGGCGTGCACGCCGTTCGCGAACAACGCCTGCAGCGGCAACCACGAGTGCGTAGCGCTGGCCGGCGACTACACGAGTGGCGCCTGCTACAAGCGCGGCACCAAGGCCGAGGGCCAGACCTGCACGGCGACGGACCTCAGCACGGGCTGCGCCGCGGGCATGTACTGCATCCAGGACGCCAACGGCAACCGGTGCCGCAACCAGTGCCCGTTCTTCTCGTCCACTCCGGGCTGCCTCAACTCGCAGCGCTGCACGTTGTACGACGTGTGCACGAGCTACTCGGGCGACAGCGCGGCCATCGGGGCCAAGTGCTCGACCTCGTCGACGGCTGGCGTGTTCTGCGGCAACGACGGTAACGCCTGGCGCGGCGTGTGCACCGACACGTCCACCGGCGATGCCGGCGTGGACCTGACCTGCTTGAAGGTCTGCCGGACGAGCGGCACCGACTGCACGAGCCCCCAGACCTGCCAGGCAGTGTTCACGGGCGACAGCACGATCGGCGTCTGCTACTAGCGGCAGGGTCGACAGCAGCGCTCACGGCTCCGTCGCAGTCCTCTGCGGCGGAGCCGTGCTGTATCTGGCCCAACGCCATGCGTCACCGGCGTGGCACGCGCCTTGCTGGAGCCAGCGCATCCACGTCACGCCAAGTGACCCGGAAAGCCGCTTTCCCAGCAAGACAGTGCGATGTCAGCGTTGAAGGCAGAAGCATTCGATACCACCGTGCTCGCAGACAGTGGTCCCAGAGGCACACCCCTGTCATCCCGCGTTGACCGCTGGGTCGGGACTACCCTGGACCACTTCAAGGTGGAGCGCGCCCTGGCGCGCGGCGGGATGGGGGCGGTGTTCCTTGCCACCGACCAGTCGCTGGACCGCCGTGTCGCGATCAAGGTGCTCCCCGACGAGCTCGCAGACGAGCCGCACCTGCAGGAGCGGTTCACCCGCGAGGCGCGCGCCCAGGCGCGACTGAACTCGCCGCACGTCGTCCACATCTACTACGTCGGCCGCACGCCAGAGCTCGACAACGGACAGACATCGCTGTTCTTCGCCATGGAGCTGGTGGAGGGCGGCTCGCTCGAGCAGGTGCTGGGGAACGGACAGCGCCTCGAGCCCGAACGTGCACGTCGCCTGATGATCGAGGTCGCGCGCGGGCTCCGCGACGCGCAGAAGGCCGGCATCATCCATCGCGACATCAAGCCGGGCAATCTGCTGCTCGACAAGGACGATCACGTCAAGATCGCCGACTTCGGTGTAGCCAAGCCGGTGGACGAAACCAATCCGAGCATCACGCTGCGCGGCGCCGTGGTGGGCAGCCCGCTGTACATGGCTCCGGAGCAGGCCCGCGGAGCCGGGGTCGATCACCGCAGCGACATGTACGCGCTCGCCTGCACCTTCTATCACCTGTTGTCCGGGGAGCCGCCGTTCGACGGCACGAACGCGCTGGCCGTCGTCTCCGGTCATCTCACGCGGCCCCCGAGACCGCTGCGGGAGATCGCGCCCGATGTCCCGAAGCCGCTCGCGAAGATCATCGAGCGCTTGATGCAGAAGGAACCGTCGGAGCGCTACGCGAACTACGATGCGCTGATCGCCGACCTCGAAGCCGCCGCGCCGGAATCAAAGCAGCACGCGGGCTTCTGGGCTCGCGGCGCTGCCGTCGGCGTGGATGTCGGCCTGGCTGGGACGCTGATCGGGCTCATCGGCTGGCCCGCCCTGCCTTTGCACATCGCGTACGTGACGTTCGCCCACGCCCGCTGGGGGCAGACCGTCGGAAAGCACCTGCTCCGGCTTAGCGTGCGCCGCACGGACGGCAGCCCTCTCGGGCTGGGTCGCTCGGTGGCGCGGACGATCATGAGCCTGTGGCTGCCGTTCCTGGTCGGTCTGGTGATCCTGTTGACGGAAGGCACCAGCACGCTGGAGCAGACCATCAACCACATGCAGCCCGCGCAGCTCGACGCCTTCAGATCGCTCGTGGTGGCCATCGCGATCGGCAACGCGCTCCTGTCGCTGCTGTGGGTCGCGGGTCTGGCGCTGGCGGCGTTCCATCCGCAGAAACGCGCAGCACACGATCTGGTGGTCGGCTCCGAGGTGATCTACCGGCTCGAGGCCTGATCGCCGTTCAGGACGCCGCCTCCTCCAGGCGCTCGATGGACGCGATGTACGCCGGAGCGCAGCGTTCGAAGCCATCGGCGCGGAACGCCTTGCGCACGGCGCCGCGTTCCTCATCGGTCAGATGGAGAAGCGCGTGCTCGAACCGCTCGGCCGCCTCGCGTGGAACGCGGCGGGACACCCCTACTCCATCGGACGGCACCGACCCCGCCTGCGCCAATACCGTTGCCTCCGCGCTGGTGGCCTCGTCCACGCCGGACCAGCCGCTGTCGACGATCTTGCGGGAACGCGGCTCGAGCACCGCGAAGGTCGCGCCGACTTCCACTTCACCGCGCAGCACGGCGCGCGCGACGTTCGCGTGTGTGTGCAGGAAGCTCTCGCGCGAGAAAGAGCTGGTCGGGTCGATGCCGTTGTGCTGAAGCCACAGGCGCGGCACGACGTAGCCACTTGCGCTCGACCGGTCGACCCATCCGATGCTGCGCCCCGTGAGGTCGGACAGCGTCTTCACTCCGGAATCGCCGCGCGTGAACAGCACCGAGTGGTACACGCCCGTCCCTTCGCGACGCACGCTCGCAATCAGCCTCACGACGCCGCTGCGACGGAGCTCCGCTGCAAGAAGCGGGGGAACCCACGCCAGGTCCACGCCGCCAGCGGCCAGCTGCGCCGAGAGCGCCCCGTACGATCGCACGACCTGCGGGTACAGGATCAGCCCGAGCCGCTCCGAGAGGCTGTTGCACAGCGACTCCAGCGGAGCGCGCAGAGCAGGCTCGCTCGACACGATCCCGAACGCGAATGCTCCCTTGCGCCGCGAGGAAGCAGGCCTTTCTTCACCCGCTGCCACAACCTACACTGTACCGCGACTCCGCCTGACGGGCTCGCGTCCGCGCTGGATTTCCCGGAAGGCCAGACTCAGCGGCGGAAGAGATAGAAGAAGTCGCGAGTCGATGGGCGGCTCACGTATTCGCCGGGCAGGTGCTTGATTTCCGGTATCAACGTACCGCTCACGGCGGGGGCGCCGCCCTCGGCGTCGGTGTCGAACAGGATGAAGCGCGTGTAGGACCAGTTGATGTCGAGCTCGGCCACGTCCTCGGCGCCCGCGGCGAGCATCGCGCGCGTCAGACCCTTCGGCGTGATCCATTCGCCGAGACCGAACAACAGCACGCGCCCGCCGTCGCGGGTTCCCAGGGCCGAACGGCGGATGTCCTCCTTGCCCTTCGCGTTCATGCCCCAGTGCCGTCGCTTCCAGTCGTTGTCGAGATCCGGGCTCGGCGTCCCCTGCCGGGCCAGACACGGCGGCGTCTGGCGCCACGCAGCGACGCCGGTGTGAGCCAGCTCCTGCCAGAGCCCTATGTGGACGCGCCCGTCATCGTAGAGCGCAACCGTACAGCTGTCGTCCTGCCGCGGCGGAAGGAACGGCTGCGCGCCGATCGCCATGCCGTAGCGGCCATGCCTGGCCTTGAATCCGCCGTTGAAGACGGCGACGAGCCGGCTCCGGTCCGCCGCCGGGACCAGGCCGCTGCGATCGCCCGGGGGAACGCGCTTCGACTCGGGCTCGATCGTCCCGGCGACGAGCTTCACCCCGATGCGCCCGAGATCCACCGCGACGATCGCGGCGTAGACGAACTTCTTGAACGCGTGCGGATGCACGACGGTCCGCGCCATCGCGCCGTCGCCAACCGGCAGCGCGGTCCACACGCCGTCGCCGGCGGCGGCTGTCCGCTGGACCGGCGGGGAGAAGGCGGGCGGCGGGAACCGGGCAGTCGGGGAGGCGGCCTCCGGCGCCGCATCGCTGCCGGCGTCGTGGACCGGAGCGCTCGCGACCGGGGGCCGCAGAGGACGGGGCGCCGGGCGCGACGTTGGCACGCGGCGCGCCTGCGCCGGAGGCGGCGACGGATGCGCGCACCCGATGCCCAGCGCCGCCAGCGCCACCACTGCCCGACCGCGCAAGGCTCAGCCCTTCTCGGGCTCGAAGTCCAGACAGACGGAGTTGATGCAGTAGCGCTGGCCGGTTGGACGCGGGCCGTCGTCGAACACGTGCCCGAGGTGAGCGTCGCAGCGCGCGCACAGCACTTCGGTGCGCCGCATGCCGTGGCTGTTGTCCGTTTCGTAGCGCACGTTGCCTTCAACGGGCGCATAGAAGCTCGGCCATCCGCAGCCCGAGTCGAACTTGGTCTCCGAGCTGAAGAGCGTGTTGCCGCAGCACACGCAGCGATACTGCCCGGACTCCTTGTGCAGATAGAAGCGACCCGAAAACGGCCGCTCCGTGCCCTTCTGCCGCGCCACCGCGTATGCGTCGGGGCTCAGCTCCGCGCGCCACTCCTCGTCGGTCTTTTCGAGCTTCTCCATCTTCAAATCTTCAGCTTCAGAGGCAGGTCCATGGCGTCGTCGGCGTCCTTTTCGTCGTACAGGAACGTGTAGGCCGCGCGGCTCGCCAGCACCCGCTTGGTATAGCGCCGGGTCTCGCGGAACGGGATCAACTCGACCCAGACGTCGAAATCCAGGCTGGGCCGCTGGCTGAGCCAACGCCGCGGGCGCCCCGGCCCGGCGTTGTAGGCAGGGATGGCGAGCAGCGGGTTGTTCGAGAAGCTGCCGCCGAGCTTGGCCAGCGCGTGCGACCCCAGCGCGATGTTCACCGCCGGCCGCTCGAGCGAATGCGCGTCCCAGGGCAGCCCGAGCGGTCGTGCGTACAGCTTGGCGGTGGGGACGACGAGCTGCATCAGCCCGTACGCCTTGGCCGGGCTCTCCGCGGCCGGGTCGAACGCCGACTCCTCGCGCATCACCGCGTAGATCAGCGTCTCGGGGACGCCCGTCCGCTTCGCCTCCCGCTCCACCAGCGCGTGGTACGGCCGCGGGAACGCCAGCTGCCACGCCTTCACCCAGTCGCCGGCCGGCCAACGCCCGAGCCAGTCGGTGAGAAGCCCGCGCGCCACGGCGTGCGACAGCTTGGCCGAGCCGGCGCGTGAGTACAGAAGCGCAAGGCCCCACAGGATCTCCGGCTGGGCGCCGGGCCTGGCGATGCCCAGCGCCTGGATCTCCTGCTGCGCGAGCCCGAGCTCGCCCTGGCGGAGCAGCTCCATCGCGCGACGGAAGCCGGGCGTGCCGAACTCGGGCCGGTACTCGAACGAGAACGGGGCCTGCTTCGAGCGCTGTATCCCCGCGTCGCGGGCGCTCTTCGCGCGGACCGGGTCGAGCGCCACCAGATGCGTGTATGCCTGCAGCATGTAGTACGACAGCGGCAGGTCGCGGATGATCGCCGCGAGCTCCTTCTCGCCGCGCTCCTT
Source organism: uncultured delta proteobacterium (assembly GCA_963826085.1). GTDB lineage: Bacteria > Myxococcota_A > Polyangia > Polyangiales > Polyangiaceae > CAWDXG01. The sequence goes on from CAWGVN010000004.1 coordinate 1,983,569, forward strand.
TTCGCCGGTCTGGATCCACGCCCGCGCGCGGAAGTAGCGCTCGCGCCCCGCGAACTCCGTGCCGCGCCGGGGGTCCTGCTTCTTCGCCAGCGTCGCGGCGCGGTCCAGCACGGACGCCGCGCCCTGCCAGTCGCCCTTCTCGATGCGGCGCATGGCGAGGCGGAACACGCCGTCGAGCACCATGTCGCCGTCGGGGTAGTCGTCCGGCATGCTGCTCAAGAGCTCGGTGAAGCGCGCTTCCACACCGAGCTCGTAGTAGCTGAACGCCTCGTGCATGCGCGCATCGTCCGCCAGGCGATTGTGCGGCAGCTCCTTCTGCAGCTCTTCGTAGCGCTTCACCGCCAGCATCTGGCGTCCGTCGGACGCCGCGTACCGACCGGCCAGGTACAGGATCCGCGCGCGCAGATCGTCGTCGCCCTTGCAGTAGCGGATCGGTTTGTCGAACGAGTCTGCGGCGTCGCCATAGCGATGCTTCATCGCCAGCGCCTTGGCGCGCAGCATCGCCATCTCGCAGCCGACGCCGCTCCAGCGCTTGGCGGCCGGAAGCGCTTTCAACAACTCATCGGCGCCCTTCTCGGCGCCGTCGTCCTGGCCCGCGGCGAGCAGCGCCTTGACGCGGACGATCTGGTCCTCGGGCGTGAGCGGGGAAAGCTTCTTCTGCAGCTTTGCCGGGAGCATCGAAAGCGCCCGCTTCTCCAGCGCCTGCGCGCGCGCCAGCGCATCGCTCCCCGACCCCGTGTTCTCGAGGTCCACGCGGCGCGCGAAGCCGAGGGCTTCCTCGATGTCCTTGTCGGGGTCCGGAGCGGCTCCGGCGTCGCTCGGGGTGCCCCGCTTGCTTGCATCCCGTTCTGCGCGATCCAGCAGCGCCGCGGCGAGCTCCAACGACACGTCTACGCGATCCGCTGGGTCGTCGCCGCTTGCCAGGTGCTGCCTCCAGGTCTCGATCGCGAGATCGTGATCGCCTTTGCGATCGGCTGCTTCGGCGATCAGAAGGCGCGTCGCGTCGGCGATCGGCTGGTCGAGAGCCACGCGCTTCAAGCGCTCGAGCGCCGCGTCCACGTGGCCGCTGCGCAGCAGCACGCGCCCGGCTCCAAGCCAGGCGTAGCTCGCCAGCGGCCAGTTGGCGGCGGCAGCCAGCTCGTAGCTGGCCTGCGCACCGGCGAGGTCGCCGGCCTGCTCGCGCAGTCGCCCGAGCAGCATCTGCCAGCGCGGCACGTCCTCGCCGGACGGCGGCTTGTCCTTCATCGCCTTCGCCACCAGAGCAGCGGCGCCGGCTACGTTGCCCTGCGCCACCAGCTGCCCGGCAGGCTTCAACGCCGGCGTATCCAGCAGCGGCGAGAACTCCTCCAGAGACACCATGCGGCCGTCGCCCGCGTCGGAGACGACGGCGGCGCTCTCCACCGCTGGCGGCGCGGCGGTCAGCGGAGTCGCGATCGGCGACGGCGGCGGCTGGCGGTGACCGGAGCAGCCCGCGCAAAGCGCAGCAAGCACGAGCAAACGCCGCATCAGCGCTTTCCCCCGTCGGTTCGCCGCCGACGAGCCTCGTGCACCTCGCCGGCCGCTTCGTCCTGCTCGGCTTCCACGCGCGCATCGAGCTCGCGCTGCCAGCCCTCGCGGTGCTTGTCGACGACCTTCGCCTCGGCGTCCGCCGAGGCAAGCCTCGAACGGGCCGCGGCTTCCTTCCGTGACTGCTCGTTGGCGCGCTCGCGCGCGTTCTGCTCCCGCTCCCGTGCCTTCGCCAACCGCTCGGCGGCTCCCGCCTGGAAGCTCGCCGCCTGCTGTAGATCGGCAATGCGCGCTCCGCCCTGCTCGAGCAGCTCCCGCTCCGAGCTGGCGACGTGCCGCGTGCGCGCCTGCTCGCTCTGCCTGGCGCGCTCGGCCGCCGCAGCACGCGCTCGCGCCTGCTCGCTCCTCTGCGCTTCGCCGGCGACCTCGCGCGCGCGCTCGTCCACGGCACGGTGACGCATCCTGCGCAGGGACTCGAGGGGATAGCGCCGCTTCATCGTTCCGTCCGCCGCCTCCCCGTCATCGCGCCCACACTCCGGACCCTACCGCATGGCCCAGGACCGGGCGACTTCGCGGCCGGCTCGCCGACTTGTGGCATTCTGCGGGCGGCAGCGGCATTCCGCCGACCAGCTTCGGGACTCTTCGCGGCGCTGGGCGCGAGGACGGCCCGGCCCTCCTGGCCGCTGGGCCGGGGGGCTGGCGGGCCCTGCCTACGCCGGTCCCTGCTGCGAGCAGAAGCCGTTGATGCACAGGTTCGTGCTGTCGCAGCAGTCGGCGGCGGTGGTGCACTTCTCCTTGGGCTTGGAGCAGTTGTTGTTCGGCTTGTTCTTGGTGCAGACGAGCGCGCCGCCGTCGCCACCCGGCTCGCAGTAGCCGTTGCAGCACTGGTCGCCCGACTCGCACGACTGTCCGTCGGCGCGGCACGGGTCGAGCACCCAGAAGGCGCGCATGTTGCCCGCGAGCAGCTCCTGCGCCGGCAGGTAGAACGCCGGGTGGCTCGGATCGGTGCCGTTCTTCCCGGATAGATCCACCGCCGAGACCCAGAGCTTCTTCGGCGTGATGTTCTTCACCAGGTCGACGCCGCGCGGGTCGCTGCAGAACGGCGGGATGACCGCGACGTTGCCGTACATGCGCCGGCTCGTGAACACGACCCAGGCGTAGCCACCCGAGGCGACCGGGTTCACGGTCGGCTCGTAGTTCAGGTGGATGTCGTCGCCGTGGTCCGGGTCCATGTTGCCCACCTGGGAGCCGTCGCCCGTGCAGCTCATGTTGATCGGCGCCGCGAGCTTGGGCAGGTACGAGTTGCCCGACGCGTCCAGTCCGTCGAGCTGGTTCAGCACCGCGGGCTGGTTGCCGCTCGCGCTGGTCCAGGCAATCTGCCCCTTGGCGCCTTTGCGCGTGCGCAGATCGCCGCCGCCATTGCCGTCGATTCCGGCCGCGTTCTGCGCCTCGTACACGATCGATTTTCCGTCGGGGAAGAACGCCGGCCACCCGGGGCGCGTCTCGGCAGGCTGCCCCGTGTCGTCGACGACCTCGACCGCGTTGGAGAAGGTGTTCGTGTTGACGTCGAAGTCCATCACGACCAGCTTCTGCGTCGGATTGGTAACGCCCGGCCCCGCGATCGGGTTGAACACGACGTGCTTGCCGTCTGGCGCAAAGGCGGGCGTACCGAGGTTGGTCGACACGCTGGCCAGGCCGCTCGGCGTGATCGGATTGGTGCCGCCCGGCAGGGGCAGAAGCGTTCCGTTCGGCGACAGCGCGACGGAACCATCGGGGTAGATCCCCGGGAAGGTTGCGCTGGTCGCCATCTTGGTTTCGGTCGCACCGGAGGGCGAGAGAGCGTACGCCGAGCTCTGCCCGTAGTTGTCGCCGTCCTGCACGACCAGCGCCGAGCCGTCGGCCGATACCGAGTGGCAGACGCGACACTGCGCCGTGCCGCCGGTCGAGCCCGCCACCAGCTGCGGCGCCGTGTCGCCGACGTGGATCGACAGCACCGCGCCGCCGAACTTGCCGTCGCCGCCGAGCGCGCCGGTGTAGTTCTTCGCCAGGTTCGTCCCGTACGACCCATAGTAGATGATGCCGCTGAGACGCGCCGGGGCGATGGTAAACGTCTCGCTGAGCGGCCCGTAGGCGCTGCCGCCCTGCTCCACCCACAGCTTGACCGTGAGCTGGTCGGGGGCGCCGCTCGGCGTCGTGCCGCCCGCGCTGTCGGTCGCCATCGCCCACACGTCCTGGGGGATCGGATGGCGGATGAACTTGCCGCCGGTCTGCTGGAGGATCGCGGGCCGGCCGAACGTCCCCGTCCACGAGAACGAGCCGCTGGTCGTGGACAGCGCGATCTGCACGGCATCGGCGTCGCCGATCGACCAATCCCACATCAAGAGCGGCGCCAGCATGCCGCGCGGGAAGACCGTCTTGTCGTACGGGTAGAGGAAGTGGAGGTTCTGGCTCTGCCCGTTGCCCGCGGGGTTCTGGAAGGCCGCCAGGATGCCGGCGTCCGTCACCGGGCCGCCCAACCCTTCACCGCCGACGCCGCCCACGCCGCCGCCCGCGGTCAGGTCGCCGACAGTGCCGGCGATCTGCGGTTTCTCGTCCGGGTTGTTCGGATCGGCGCCGTTCTGCTGGCCGGCGATCTTGACCATCACCTGGCGATCGAGCGTCTTGCCGTTGTAGCCCGCGGTGATGGTGACGAGGCCTCCGACCTTGCCGGTCGGCGTGAAGTCGGCGCTGCTCGACGGCGTCGACGGCACGGTGCCGACGCTGCCGCGGTCCACGCTCCACGCCGCATTGACGGGCTTGCCATTGGAGGTCGCCGTATACTTCACGGTGGGCGTATTCTGACCGGCCAGCACCGTGATCGTCTGCAGCGGTGCAGGCTGCACGTCGAAGCCCTGCGCCGCGTCGCCGTTGCCGGTGTCGAAGTTGACCACCACGTCGCCGCCGGAGTCGCCCGGGCCGCCGTCACCGGTCGTGCCGCCGTCCTTGCCGTTGGCTACACCGCCGCTGCTCGATCCACCGCACGCACCCATCGCCGCAGCGACGAACAGGGAAAGCCACAGGAGGACGCTCCACCGCGAGATTCTGCCAAGCATCCCCCAAGTCTACGGGGCCGGCAAATCCGCAGCAAGTTGCCGTCGGTTCCGCCAACAGCGGACGGTCCGGTCACACCCACCTACCCCCTCCGCAATCCTCCTCGAGGGAGCTCACCGCCCCTCGAGCACCCCGACGCGGTTCGCTCCGCTCGTCGCGGGCTCGCCTTCGCTCGCCAGTCTACCCGCGCCGACTGATCATGATGGTGGCGGACGGGGATTCGCTCGCGATGCGCAGCGCCACGTCGCCGAACAGTCGCCGCCGTCCGACGCGTTGCAGCCCGAGGATCAGGAGATCGGTCTCCTGGGCCTGCCCCACGATCCCCTCCACCACGTCGTCCGCCAGCACGACTTCCACCGCCGGCTTGCCGGGCGTCTCGTCCTCGGCCAGCTTCATCAGGTTCTTCCGCGTCTCCTCCTGTTCCTCCTCGGTAGCGCTCGTGGGCAGCACGCCGAAGAAGGTCACCTTCTTCTTCGACTTGCTGCGCGCCAGGCTGCCGAGCAGGCGCGCGCGCAGCTCGTCCTGCGCGGAGCGGCCTCCCACCGGAACCAGGATGCGCGTGGTCTGCTCGAGCCGCCAGCCAGGCGGCGCGCGCAGCACGGCCACGTCGCAATCAACGTCGTTGAGCAGCCCCTCCAGGTGCTTGCCGCCGCCGCCGTCGTTGCCTTCCAGCTTCGACAGGCCGACGAGCAGGCTCTCGCAACGATGCGTGCGCGCCACGCGGCTGATCTCCGCCCAGGGCGCGGGCGCGATCGTCATCAGCGCTTCGGGCGAGTGCCCGGAAGCGAGCGACGCGGTCAGCGCTTCGGAAAGCGCCTGCTGCGCCGCCACCAGCGGCGGGGGCGGCTCGCTCTCCTTCACGCCCTCCATGCGCTGCATCACAGTGAGCAACAGCACGCGACCCACCGCAGGCGGAGCCAGCGCGCCGGCTATCGCGACCATGGCGGGCGCGCTCTTCGGATTCGCGACCGGCACCAGGACCAGCGGGCTTCGCCCCCTGAGCCGTACCAGATCCGGATCGCGTGCCTGCGTGAACGCATCCACCGCTTCAGCGCGGCTGGCGAAGAGCGCGTAGTAGAGGATGACGCCGAGGCCCAGCCAGATGCCGCCGATCGCGCCCGCCGCCGGCACGGCGAACGCCTGGAAGATCGCCATCCCGGCACAGGCCACGCCGCCCACGACCGGTACGGCCGGGAACCACGGAGTGCGGAAGGGCGATGGCGTATCGCCCTCGCGCCGCCGCGCCAGGATGCTGGTCCAGTGCGCCAGCGCGAAGGAGATCAGGAAGATCAAGCTCGCAGCGGCGCCGGCGGCGGCAACGTCCGGCACCATGAGCAGGATACCGACCAGCGCCAGGGCGCTCGCGTAGATGGCCATCACCGGCGTGTGGCGCGTGTGGTGGCTCTGCGACATCACGCGCGGCAGCGTGCGGTCCTTGGCCATGGTCAGCGCCACGCGCGAGGCGGCGAGCAGGTTGGCCTGCAGCGCGGAGAGCGTGGACAGCACCGCGGCGATCAACACCAGCCAGTAGCCCGCGGGCCCGAGGTAGTTCTTGACCGCCTCGGCCATCACGGTGCCCGGGTTCTGCTCGCTCATGGAGGTGATCGACACCGAACCGTGCGTGCCCACCGTGGCGACAATGAACAAGAGCGGCAGATACACCGCCAGCGCGGCGCCGAGCGACAGCAGCATGGCGCGCGGGATGTTGCGCGCGGGCTGCTTCACCTCGCCGGCGATGGCCGCGACCAGATCGAAGCCCTGCAACGCGATGAACGTGAAGCCCATTGCCTTGAGCAGCCCGCCCGCTCCATGCGGAAAGAAGGGCGTCAGGTGGTGCTGGATCTCGCTGCCTGATTTCTGCGCGAGCACCCACACGCCCGCCGCGATCAGGAACACGAACACCACGACCTTGCCCACCGTGGCCCACTGCCCCCCGCCGCTCGTCTTCCGGATCAGCGAGACCGTGTAGCCCGCGGTCGCCACGATCGCGATCAGCACGGCCGTGCGGTGCGCACCGAGCAGCGCCGGCGCATGGCCGGCGAAGAGCCGCCACACCTCCGCCACCATCAACAGCGCGTACTCGGCAAAGCCGAGCGCGTACAGCACGCCCGCTACGATGTACGCGAACCACAAGACCCAGCCCACGCCGAAGGCCGCGCGCACGCTGAGCACCTTCTTCGCGAACGTGTACGCGCCGCCGGACTCGGGAAACGCCGCGGACATCTCGGCAAAGCTCAGCGCGGTGAGCACCGCGATGACGCCGTTGATCGCGAACGCGATGATCGCCGCCGGTCCGGTCGCCTCGAATGCGGCACCCGCCAGCACCAGGATGCCGCCGCCGACGATGGCTCCGACGCCGACCCCGGTGGCCCCGAGCAGCCCGATCGTGCGCCGCGCGCCCGGAATGGAAGCCCGGGAGCTGCGCGGCGACGACGGGACTTGTGAGGAGGTCGGGTCTTGCATCCGCTCGGGCCTTCTCCGTCGCGCGAGGCGCGCGAGTATAACAGTCACCAGAAGGCCCGAAATCGCGCGAATTGTAGCAAAATGCTACATCTATGTGGCATTTTGACACGGTTTTGGGTGGGGGGTCCTGGCAGCCGATGCGCCCGGAGCGACGGCCCGACACCGCCGACTCTTCGCAACCCAGCGGACGACCAGACGCGGGGAACAGAGCTCCGCCCCGGATCTGTATGATGGGCGGCGGAGGGCAGCATGAAGGTCGCGTGGGTTCGCTTTGGAGTGCTTGTGGCGGCGTGTTCGCTGGCTGCGTGCGGGAGCAGCTCGAACCACAACCGGGGCGGTTCGGGGGGCGCCGCCGGTGCGAGCGGCAGCGCGGGGGCCGGCGCGAGCGGCGGCGCAGGTGGCAGTGCGGGTTCGGGCGGAAGCGCGGGGACCGGCGCGGGCGGCACCGCTGGCGCGGGCGGCACCGCTGGCGCGGGCGGCAGTGCCGGGGCGGGCGGCGCCGGCGGCTCGGGTGGATCAAGCGGCTCGGGCAAGTGGTCGATGGGCTACTACGCGAGCTGGGACGCGAGCTCGTATCCGGTCAGCGCGATCGAGTGGTCGGGGATGACGCACGTGGCGATGTCGTTCTACACGCCGCACGCGGACGGCAGCCTGACCCTGATGGGCGGCAACCCGAGCGTCGCCAAGCAGCTGGTCGCCGCGGCGCACGCGCACGGCGTGAAGGCCATCGCATCCATCGGCGGCGCGGGCTCCGGGACCGATTTCCGGAACGCGACCGCGTCGGGCTCGATCAGCGCGTTCGTCGCGAGCCTCGGCGCGCTCTTGTCCGATCCGGGCTACGACGGGCTCGACTTCGATTGGGAGCCGCTGACGAACCCGGACGAGCCCACCATCACGGATCTCGCCAAGCAGATCCGCGCGGCGCACCCGAGCGCGATCCTGACGGCCCCCATCGGTTACGTGAACCCGAACAACCCCGCGGACATCTCCGGCTATCCGACCATCGCGAAGGCCTTCGACCAGCTGAACATCATGAGCTACGGCATGGCCGGCGCGTGGCAGGGCTGGAAGAGCTGGCACTCGAGCGCCATCTACCAGACCGATTCGGCCACGCCGCTCTCCGTCGACTCCAGTGTAAAGCTGTACCTCGCGGCCGGAGTGCCTGCGAAGAAGCTCGGCATCGGCATCGGCTTCTACGGCCTGTGCTACTCGCCGCCCGTCACGGCTCCGGATCAGGATCTCGGCGGCTCCACCGTGCTCGCCAGCGACGGCACCATGAGCTACGCGCACATCATGGGCAGCTACTACAGCGCCGGCGCGCGCAAGTGGGACTCGCTGGCGCTGGTGCCGTACCTGTCGTTCAGCTCCGCAAAGGCGCCGGATGGCTGCTCGTACATCTCCTACGACGACGCGCAGTCGATAAAGGAGAAGGGCAAGTACATCAGGGACAAGAACCTCGGCGGCGTCATCGAGTGGGAGATCAACGAGGGGTACATGCCGTCGGCGTCCGCGAAGAATCCGCTCTTGACGGCGATCCACGACGACGTGTTGAACTGAGGCATCCGGTCCTGAGCCGCGGCGTCGAGGCTGCGCGGCGGCTGCGGACGCGCAGCGCCTGCGCCGGGCAAGCCCCCGGCGCAGCCCGTGCGGGACGCGGAACCCGGATCGCGCATGGAACGCTGGCGTGCGGTTTGCAGCATGTTCTTGCGTGTACAGCTACCGCACCTTCCCAAGCCGCAAAGTGCTCGGGCGCATGCTGGCACCGAGTGTCGTTACGCATGCGCTCCTGCTCCTGTGGCTGGCGCTGGCGCTCTCGTCGCCCGCCCCGCGTGTCGAGCTGTACCCGGTGGACCTCCTCCCGCCGACGCCGACGACGCCGACGGCACCCGCAATCGCGCCGGAGCCGCCAATCCATGGACCGCCCCTGGGCACCCCGCCGCGCGGCGCCCCGACGGCGGGCGCCATCCCCGGCGTCGCGGGTGGCAGAGCCGGCGACGGTCAGCTTCCCGCCTATGTTCCTCCTGCCGCGCGGGCGGGACGCGTTCTGACGGCACCGGACTCCGCGAACGCAGTCGACACGCCTCTCGACTTCAGCATCGTGCAGGGCAACGCCGGCCGCTATGCCGGCGGCGTGACGTCGTCGCGAGGAACGTCGGAGCGCGCTGTCCTCGACTCGCGCGCACGCGACGAGGGGGTGCAGGGCGTCGTCGGCGGCACCGGCACGGGTATCGGTGGCCCGACGCGGGCCCCGCAGCGACGCGCGGCTGTCACGCCGGAGGTCGACCGATCACGCCCCGCGCTGCCCGTTGTCTCGTCGTGGAGCTGCGCGTTTCCCCCCGAGGCCGATGTGGCGCAGGTCGACTTCGCGCGCGCGAGGATTGTGGTGACCGTCGCTGCGGACGGCAGGGCGGAGAGCGCGGTCGTCCTGTCCGACCCCGGCAACGGCTTCGGCGACGCAGCACGCCGCTGCGCGCTGGCGCAGCGCTACACCGCTGCCCGGGATCGCAGCGGCAATCCGCAGATGGCGACCACGGCGCCGATCACCGTGACGTTCACGCGCTGACCGCCCGCGCTCCAGCCCGTGCCCCGTTCTTCCCGGCAAGTCCGCGGAATGTCTGCGTTCCTGTGACGACCGCTACGCGACGCGGCCAGGCGACCGCGATCCGCATGCAGATTTCCGCAAAGACCAGGGCTCGCTTCGCGTATTATCCGCCGCCCGCTGCTGGGCCTCGAGGAGGACACCCAATGAACTTCGACCATGCCACCGTGAAGCGCACCGCTCTGTTCCTTGCCGCCACCATCGGGCTCGCCGGCTCGTTCTACGCGGGAGTCGCATACGCTCACGACAGCCAGCTCGACGACGCCCACGCAAATCTGGTCAAGGCCGTGGCGCTCTTGAAGTCCGCCACAAACCCGGATGCAGCGCACCCCAAGGCGCCCTTCGGTGGCCATCGCGGTCGAGCCGTGAAGTTGATCGAGCGCGCCCAGAACCAGATCGCCGCGGCCGCGGCCTACGCGGACCAGTAGAGAGCGCCGCCTCTCCGTACGCCGGGTCCGTTCAGTCGGCGGGAACGTCGACACGCAGCGGCCGGGTGGGCGGAGCATTCGCGGGTTCGATCTCCCGGACGCTGACTTCGGCTTCGCCGGTCTCGAGGGCGACCAGCTCCTCGAACCACGGCGACATCCGGCGCCGGCGCGAGGGCACGGTCACGACGTAGGCGCGGAGCCAACCGGTGACCACGTGCTTTCCGAGCTTCTCGAAGGCGGTGACGGCTTCGCGCCCCGGTGTCTCCTGGTCGTCCCGAGAGGGCTCGTTCGCCTGCGGCTCGGCAAACTCGAGCCGGCACCACAGGACGTATGCGTCGCCGTAGCCGTACTGCCAGGTGCGGCGCGTCTCGGCGCGCCCCTCGAGGGTGCGGATTACCGGACGCGTGTTCCACACACGGCGCTCGTGCAAGAGCTCGCGGAGACACAGACCCGCGTAGGCGAGCACGCCGAGCACTATGGGAAGGACCAGCGCCCAGCGCTGCCGCAGCGCCGCGGCACCCACAGCCGCGGCGAGCGCGGTGAGCGCCGTCACCCGGAAGCCGACGGGCTCCCACGACACCGAACGGAGCCGGCTCATCAGGCGTCGCGGCACCCTGCCATGACGTAGCATGCGTCGCTCGTCGGGGGTCACGCCGAAGGCGCTGTCGAAAAACTCCTGTTCCGGCCCCGACATGCTGCCGGCGTTCAGCCGCGGACCGGCTCCCAGCCGCCGCCTCGCTGCCGACGGCGGAACTCCGGCCGAAGCTCGCTGCGCGCGTCGGCGACCAGGAGCTCGCACGGATCGAACCAGTGCGTCGTGCGCGCGCGGTCGAGCAGGGGCGGCAGCGCGCCGGAGAACTCCGGCACGCCCGGACAGCGCGCATGCCAGAGTGCATCGCGATCCGGCAGCGCGTCGAAGCAGCTCACCTCCTTCACGCCGCCGTTGCAGTTCGTGCTCACGACCAGCACCGCACCCGGAAGATCCCGCCGCTCGGCAACGCGAAGCACGACATCGTGATGGAACTCGCCCTGCTGCCAGTGGGAGCAGAGCTCGTAGCCCCCGTATCGCCGACGCACCAACCCCAGCAGCTCGCCCAGGTCGAGCGCAGCGGCGAGCCTTTCGACATCTGTCGGCATCGTTGAAACATAGCACCGCGGGCCCTGGGCTTCGATGGCGGCTGGGAGATCGACACGCTGGCCAGCGAGCGCCGGGCTCGCGATGCATGGCCCTTCACTGGAAAGGATGGTTGAAAAGGGCCGGTGTGCTCGAGCGCTACACGCCTTCTTGCCGGGCGCCTCGAGGCGTGCCAGAGTCCGCCGTTCGCAGACGTTCCCTTCGGCTACGTACTCTCTCTCCCGGGATCGGGGCCGCGGGTCGTGCTCTAGCGACGCCAGTGATGCAGCAGAAGGTTCTGCTGCAACCATTTCCGATCGGGCGGCTGATTGGACCATGGACAGTGCGCGCCGCATTGGGCGCGATCCAGCCGCAGACCGGTAGACAGAACAAAATGAGCAATCGCATATTCGTCGGCAACCTCTCGTTCGACACCACGACTGATTCGCTGCGCGAGGCATTTGCGCCCTACGGCAACGTCAGCGACGCCCACATCCCGACCGATCGCAGCACGGGCCAACCGCGCGGATTCGGTTTCGTGACGATGGGCTCCTCACGCGAAGCGCAGGAAGCGATCCAGAACCTGAACGGCTCGTCGCTCGACGGGCGGGAGATCCGCGTCAACGAGGCCGAGGAGCGTTCTCCCCGCGCCGGTGGCGGCGGCGGAAATCAGCGTCGCAACCGCTACTGACAATTCCGCTGCACTGGGCATCGCGCCGCGCATCCGCGCGGCGCGATAGTCCCGGGGGAGATCAGTCGGGCTGGGCAGCGATCAGGATGCAGCCGGCGAGCGAGCCCGCCAACACGAGCGTTCCCCGCGCGGACGCGCTGGCCGGTTTCCAGGAAAACTGCGCTTGGGCACCAGAGTGACGCCGGCCGATGACCATCGTCATGGCTGACTGGTGTCGCGCCAGGAATTCTGGAAATAGGCAACGCATGACGGAGACGCCCTTCAAGACGATCGTCGAACCGTTCCGGATCAAGGCCGTCGAGTCCATTCCGTTCACCACGCAGGCCGAACGCCGCGAGCTGCTCCGGCAGGCGGGTTACAACCTGTTCCGGATCGCCGCGCAGAAGGTCACCATCGACTTGCTGACCGATTCCGGGACGGGTGCCATGAGCGACCGGCAGTGGGCGGGACTGCTCAGCGGCGACGAGTCCTATGCGGGCAGCCGCTCCTACGAGCACTTCGAGACGATTGTCAGGCGACTGACGGGCTACCAGCACATCCTGCCAACGCACCAGGGGCGCGCGGCCGAGCGCATCCTGTTCGAGGCAGTCGTGAAGCCGGGTGACGTCGTTCCGAACAACACGCACTTCGACACCACGCGGGCGAACCTGGAACACGTGGGAGGCGTAGCGCACGACATCCCGGTCGGAAGCACCGACGCCTTCGGCGGGAACATGGACCTGGCTGCGCTCGAGCAGACCCTTTCGGGACCGCAGCACGTGCCGCTTGTGATGGTCACGCTCACCAACAACGCGGCTGGTGGACAGCCGGTGTCGCTCGAGAACCTCGCGGCGGTGCGCGCGCTGTGCGATCGCTTCAAGGTGCCGCTGTTCCTCGACGCCGCACGCTTCGCCGAAAATGCCTGGCTCATCCGCCGCCGCGAGGCGGGACAGGGCGAGCGCTCGCCGGCCGAAATCGCCCACGAGATGTTCCGGCTGGCCGACGGCTGCACGCTGAGCGCCAAGAAGGACGGCATCGTCAACATCGGTGGCATTCTCGCCACCAATCGCGAGGACTGGGCAGAGCGCTTCCGCACGCTGCTGATCCTGACCGAGGGTTTCCCGACCTACGGTGGTCTGGCCGGTCGCGACCTGGAGGCGATGGGCGTCGGTCTGGAAGAGGCGCTCGACCCGGATTATCTGCGCTACCGCGAAGCCACTGTCGCCTACCTGGCCCGTGGGATCCGCGAGGCCGGGCTGCCCATCGTCGAGCCGCCGGGCGGGCACGCGGTGTTCATCGACGCGGCGCGCGCGCTGCCGCACATCCCGCCCGAGCAGATGCCGGCCCAGGCGCTGGTGGTCGAGCTGTTTCTCGAGGGCGGCGTGCGCACCGTCGAGGTGGGCACGCTCATGTTTGGCGATGCGGCCCGCCACGAGCTGGTGCGTCTGGCTCTGCCACGCCGTGTGTACACCGCTTCGCACGTCGACTGGGTGATAGAGACGGCCCAGCGCGTTGCCCGGCGGCTCGATCGCATCCGGGGCTACCGCATCGCAAAAGAGCCGCCGCTGCTCCGGCACTTCACGGCCACGCTCGAGCCGCTCGCCCGGGATCGGCTCCCGGCGGCGTAGCGCTCCTGCATCTGCACGCCAACAACGAGCTCCGCCTCCCGCGGAATCCTGCGCTAGACTGCGCCCCATGGACGGCGGGAAGCATCTATGGGGCGGGCTGTGCGCGCTCGGGCTTGCGGCGTGCGGCACGCCCGCGCCCACGTCCGGCACGGCGAGCGTGGCGCAGCCGATCGTCGGCGGCACGGCGAGCACCGCCGCGGACGACGCGGTGGTGCTGCTGAAGATCACGCTGCCGAGCGGTACGTTCGGCTGCACGGGCACGCTGATCGCGCCCAACCTCGTGCTCACGGCGCTGCACTGCGTGGGGGATTATCCCGGCGGCGACCAGGGCTGCGCGCTCAGCGGCACGCCCGGGGCCGGCAGCCAGATCTCGACGCTGGCGCAGCCCGCGAACATCGAGGTCTTCACCCACGAACCGCCGGTGTCGAGCGGGCGCGGCGCGCAGCTCGTTGTCCCGCCGGAGAAGGAGACCTGCCTGCACGACATCGCGCTGCTCGTGCTGCAGCAGCCCATCGCCGGCGCCAAAATCGCGCCGATCCGCCTGGCGGGGCCGCCGAAGGTCGGCGAGCCGGTGAGCATCGTGGGCTACGGCAAGAGCGAGGTCAGCTCGAGCACACCGGCGCCGCGGCGGCGGCGCGACGGCCTCGCCATCCTGGATCTCGGTCCGGGCACGCTGCCGCTGAAGATCCCGGAGGCGATCCCCGACAACCACATCGCGATCGGCGAGGGCATCTGCTTCGGCGACAGCGGCGGCCCGCTGCTGTCGGCGTCCGGCGCGGTGATCGGCGTCTCGGCGAAGCTCCGCAGCGACGCCATCGCGTCGAGCGGCACGACCAACGAAGCGAACTGCGTCGAGAGCGCGAGCAACAAGGTGTTCGGGCTGCACACCCGCGTGGACCGCTTCCACGACCTGTTCGTGCGGGGGTTTTCCGCGGCAGGCGCCCGCCCGTGGCAGGAAGGCGAGAAAGGTCCGCCGACGGGTCCGCCCGGCGCGGCCGGCAGTCCCTGCGGCGACGCGTGGGACTGCGCGTCGGGACTGTGCGACCCCGGCTCGGGCCAGTGCGTCGAGGCGTGCGCCGGCAACGGGTCGTGTCCGGCCGGCACCAGCTGCGGCGCGCTCGGCGCGCAGACGGCGTGCCTGCCACCGGCCGCGTCGGGCAGCGGCGGAGGCGGCGATGGCGGACCCGGCGCCACGCCGGGCGGCGACAGCGGCGACAGCGGCGGCTGCGCTGTCGCGCCACGCCCGGAGCGTGGCGGCGCGCCATGGCTCGCCACGCTGCTAGCGCTCGGCGCGGTCGCCGTCCGGCGGCGCCGCGGAGCGAAGCAGACCGCCGCGCGGCGCACGCCCACCTGACCAGGATCTCGTCCCGGTACGCGCTCGTTTTTGTGGTGTACGCGGACGACGCGTTCTTCGCGCGCCTTCAGCGCGATCGGCCGTCGAACTTGTGGATCGTGAGCGCGTCGAGCTCCACGCCCTCGAGGCAGCGGACGTTCACTGCAACGGTCGGAGTGCCGTCCGACATCTGTCCGCGCGCGAAGGGCTTGATGCCGCACGTGGTGCAGAACAGGTGGTGGATGACGTGCTTGTTGAACAGGTAGTCGCCGAGCGCGTCCTCGCCGGACTTCAGCGTGAATTCCGTAGCCGGCACGAAGGCGAGCAGCGTCCCGGCGCGGCCGCACATCGAACAGTTGCACGAATTGACCGGCTTCCCGAGGTCGAGCGCGACCTCGTAGCGGACCTTCCCGCAGTGGCAGCTTCCTTGATGGATTGTGGCGTCGCTCATGGGCCGAGCCTAGACGCGGCCGGGGCGTCTGTCACGGGCCGGTCCGGACCCGGCGGCCGCGCCCCCCCGCCTGCCAGCGGCGGCACCACACGCGCGCGCTCGCAGCCCGGGCTTGGCGGGCAGGCGACACGCGACCAGCGCGCCGCATCATGAACTTTCGCAAAGCGCGCGGGGCACAGATCGGCCAAGCGGATCCGGTGTCCACCTGGTGTGCTTCATGCTGTTCTGTCCTGAGCGGGTTTCTATTTGCGACGGCGACCACCCGGCGGAATGCGGAAGGAGTCGCCTTCGAGGACATCCCGCATCCTCATCCGGCCGCGTTCGACGCGACCCGGATCGAAGTCTCGCGGCGCCTTCGCTCACCACGCCGACCGCATAGACGACTGCAACGATACCGGGCTCGAGCGTGAACGTCAGGGCGCGCCAGAGAAGGTCGGGGGAACTCGGTTCCTGCGCCGGCGCGACGCGGCAGCGGCGACCCGCAATGCTCAGCGGACCCAGACGAGCCGCGTCCAGTAGTCGTCGGGAACGCCCGTGCGCGTGCCGGTGCTCCCGACGCCGTAGGTGATCGGTAGCTCACCCGGGCGCGTGGGGTCGGCAATCTCCTCGTGGACAACCGGCGCCGCGCAGAAGGCCGCGGCGTCCGCCTTGGGCAGCTCGCAGGCGCCGAGCGCGGCACCGGCCGTCCACGGGCCCGCGAGATGCGCCGCTGTGTGTGTCTCGAGGTCCGTGCCGAATCCGACCGCGAAGACATGCTCGAACCCACCGCCGGCCCGGGTGACGACCGACGAGACCCAGGGCCCGGAATCGAACACGTTCTCCGCCACCACCGACACGTTGTCGCTCGCGTCGAGCCGAGCCAGGTCGCACGCCTCGGTGAGAAACTGTGGTTTGCCACCGCAACCGAACACGAAGGCAGAGTCTCCCTGCACTACCATTGCGTCGCCGAGGTCCAGCGCGAGGCTCCACGGGTAGGTACCCGGCGCCGGCACGACGACGCGCTGCTTGGCGGCGTCCCAGCGCGCCACGCCGCCGCCAAGCTCGTCGACACCGAACCCCGCTTTCGGGTCGCGCCGGAACAGGCGGTAGACAACGTGGGTTTTGCCGCCGAGACGATAGCCGCCGTCGATCTGGACGAGCAGCGACGGATCGGCGGCGCCTTCGATCGTGACGACCGGCGCGGGAGCGACCCCGCTGCGGCTCGGGCACGCGCCGAACGACGCTTCCGGGTCGGTCTCGAAGGCAACATTGCGCGCCGAGCTGCCGTCGGACCAGGAGACGTCCTCGCCGATCCACAGGCATCGCCCGTCGTCGGTCGGCACACGCGCGAGAGTGCCCTCGAGCGACGCGAGCCCGGGCTGGTCCCGGAACGGACGGCACACGCCGGGGGAGCTCGCCGCGCGCGCGTAGACGCGGCTGCCGTCCGGACAACGCCAAGCCTGACGTGCCTCGTCGCACACGGCCTTGACGAGGACTGGCGCACCGCACGGATCGGTCGCGGGTCGGACGCACTTCGGCGGCGTAACAGCGCAGGCCGTGAGCGGGCTCTGTTGCTGCTGGAGCGCTGTCCGCCCGCCACATGCGAGCGTTAGCGCGCAGCTGGCGACAAGGATCACAACGGAACGGGGATGCATGTTGCGGCGCCAAGAGCAACGCGCGTGCCAGGCTGCGTTTGCGCGGAATGTGGTGAGCCACCGCTACGTCGAAAGCGATGGCGGCGTGCGGAAGCCGCGATCGTGAGCTCCCTGCCACAATGAACGTGGCGCGGCTGCCACATCTGCCAGTTTGCAGCCTCATGGGGCCAGTGGTCGCCGGTCGTACCGCTGTCAGCGTCGCCTCCCCCACCGCTTCCGTTCCCGGAATTGCTGCTGCTGCCGCCGCAGCCTGGGTGCGACCACGGGAACGGGGTCGGTGTTACAGTCGAGCTGGTGACCCGGACCATGCGCTCATCCGATGAACGATATTCCACCGCGGGCTCCGTTCGACGATTCGCTCGGCTCGTCGTCGTCGGGGGCTCCCTCGCGGCGTTCGCTGCGGCCTTGGGCGGATGCAGTGGCGACCACCATCGCGGCGATGCAGGAGTAACGCCGACCCCGCACCCGGACGGCGGAGCCGACGCGAAGGCCGACGGATCGACCGCCCAATTGTGCGGCCCGCCCGGCGCGACGCACGGGTGGGTCGACACGATCCCGCCCTTCGGCGTGCCTTCGGGCGGCGTCGCGGTGTGGATCGGGAGCGGGCTCTTCGTCTTCAGCGGAGGATACAAGAACGGGGGAGTCAAGGCGCGTGGCGGGATCTGGAACCGGGCGTCGGGAACCTGGAAGGAGATCAGCACGACGGGCGCGCCCGTGGACGTCACGGAATCCGGAGCGGTGTGGACGGGGAGCAAGGTGATCGTCTGGGGAGGGAAGACCAACTCGGGCTTCGTGGGGAGTGTGGGTGGCGGCTGGGTCTACGACCCTGCCGCGGATTCGTGGAGTGGCCTTCCCGGAAAGACAGAACCCGCCCCGCGCCGTTTGCCCCTCGTCCTCTGGGCGGACGATCACCTCACCGTCCTGGACGGCACGGACGATACGGTGGACTTCCCCGAGTTTGGCGGCCTCGCCGGTGGGCGCTGGGATTCGCTGACGGCGACGTGGACCCCGATCCCCAGCACGGGAGCTGCGCCCAAGGTCGAAGGCAACGGATCGATACGCAGGTCCCCCACGAACGCCGTATGGACCTCCGCGGGTCTGTTGGTCGCAAATGCCCGGTTCAGCGTGTGGTCGCCGGACGCTCAGGCCGACGGCGACACCGACGGCGGCACCGACGCCGGCACCGACGGCGGCACCGACGCCGGCACCGACGCCGGCGCTGCCTGGTCGAGCGCTTGTAGCCTGCCGGGAAACCGGGCCTATGCGTCCCTCGTGTGGACAGGCTCGCAGGCGATCGAGTGGGGCGGACAGAGCGCGCCGAACTCGCTCAACACCAACCCGCCGACCTACGACGGCACCGGCGTGCTGTTCACGCCGGGATCGTGCGTAACGACGCCCATTCCGGCCTCGGCGGGCGCGCCGGAAGCGCGCTCGCTCCACTCCGCCGTCTGGACGGGCGACAAGATGATCATCTTCGGGGGAAGGGACGGGTCGACCTTCTTCGACGACGGGGCCTCCTACGACCCCGCGACCGGCCAATGGACTGCCCTCGAGCCCGGGACGCCTGGAGCGCGCGCAGGCCACTACGCGGTCTGGACCGGAACCGAGATGATCGTGTGGGGTGGAGCCCAAGGGTCCGCGCCGGCTGGTTGCGTGTACCGCCCGTAGCCGCTGGCCGGGATCGCAGAGCGAGTGCTCGCCGTGGTCCGTCGCCAAGACGCAGGACGCGGCGAGCGCGCCGTGGAAGCGCGGGCGAGCCTCTTGAACAGCGTGCCCTGACGGCCGGCGCCGGCGGTTGGGGGAACAAGGGCGGTTCCGGCTCGCCGTGGAGATGAGCGAGACCGTGCGCAGCTTTGCCAAGGCGGGTATCCGTGCGCGGCACCCCGAGCTCGACGAGGCCGGCGTCGACGCCGAGCTGACGCGCGAGCTCTACGGCGTCGCTCCGGAGCGGCGTTGAGCATCCCTGATCTTCTGGCCAGGCTGCGGGTCGCGCTGGAGGCGTGCGACATCCCGTACATGTTGACGGGGTCCTGCGCGAGCTCGCTGCACGGCCAGCCGCGGGCGACGCAGGGGCGCGCGACTTTGCGCCGCGCCCGCTCCGCCAACCCCATCGCCATCAGATAGTCCCGCCGCGCGATCACAGCGCGCGCCGTCGCCGACCAGTCGCTGTACCAGCGGTAGAGGGCGGTGAGCTCGTCGATGCGCTCCTCGTGGGTGGGGCCGTCGGCTCGATGGCGGCCGTGGCCGCGCGCGCCGGCGCGTCGGCGAACAGGTCGAAGCTGCTCTCCCCGAACGCGCATACCGCGCCCAGGAGCTCCCACACTTCCACATGGTCCGCGCGCGTGTAGCCCCCCTCGGCCATCAGCGCGCGGGGTCGAAAGCCCGGATCGAATGCCTCGCAATGTCCGGGACCGCGTCGCGCTCTGCGTCAGCGCAGCTATCTACGCGAACAACTCGCGGACATCTGTCAACGTCGCCGCGCGCGTCAGCCACGTATCCAGCGTCGGCATGTCGCGGCAGGCACGCACGCGCTCGGCGAGCTCGTCGGGCACATTGATTCCACGCGCTTGAAGCACGCGCAGGACGCCCTCGGCCTTGCCTTCGGCCAACCCTTCGGCTTTGCCTTCGGCCATCCCTTCGGCTTTGCCCTCGGCCAGCCCCTGCCCGAAGTACCGCCGGGCATATTCGCTCTGGTATTCGTACTTCTGCACCATGATGGCTTCTACTTTCCTGCGCGCGCTGGGCTCGAGCGCCGCGAGCACCATGTCGACGTAGAGTGTACGCCTGTCGGGCTCGAAGGCCAGCGAGGCTTCGGCCGCGAGCTCGCCGAGCTCCGCTGCGTGCTCTCCATGGCCATGCACGACGGCCGTGAGCACCGAGAGGTACGGGTTGTCGAGGGCGCGCCGTCGATCGACGGCCTCCGGCATGGTCGATGGACCGAGCACGAGCGGCGTGAGCTTGAAGCCCGGATGACCCAGGCCGA
Source organism: uncultured delta proteobacterium (assembly GCA_963826085.1). Taxonomy (GTDB): domain Bacteria; phylum Myxococcota_A; class Polyangia; order Polyangiales; family Polyangiaceae; genus CAWDXG01. The sequence continues at coordinate 2,003,468 of CAWGVN010000004.1, forward strand.
TCGGCTGCGCCGCCCAGCGCTGGACGCGACGGCTCGGCGTGACCACGACGAGGTAGACCGGGCACTGCTGCTCGGCCCACTGCCACACGACGTAGCGCGGCCAGACGCGACGCTTGGCTTCGCGGTCTCCCTTGTTCGTGTCGAGCTGCACCTCCACGACCAGGACGAAGCGCCGCTTGCCGGCGCGCACGTGCAGCACGAGATCCGCCGCGTATTCAGGCGGACGCACCTCCGCGAAGCTCGCCGCCACGACCTCGACGCTCGCCTCCGCCGGCAGCGCGACGTGCAGCACGCTCCGGAGCAGCTCCGCCGCAAGCGCCGGCCGCGACCGGAACAGATCCACGAGGGCTTCGTGCAGCTGGGAGGGCACGAGCGAGGCGATGGCAAGTGGCGTGCCGTGCGGAAACGGCGGTGATTGCGCGGTGGGTGGGGTGGCGACGAGGTCGTCCGCCGGCGACGGTCGCCACGCGCGGATACGCCACGTTCGCGCTGCCTTGTGGCGCAAAGCTTCGGCCGGCGGCGGGGCTACTTCTTTCCCCGCTTGACCGTCCGGGCCTTCTTGCGGTTCGACTTGGGTCGTCGTCCCTTCGACAGCTCTTCCAGGCGCGCGGCGTCCGCGAGGTCCTTCGGCCGCCCCGACGCTCGCTTGTTGCGGAGGAGCTCTTTCAATCCGATCACAGGCAGCGTCGAAGTTCCGAACGCGGCTCGTACGCGTCCACGCCAAGCGGCGTCGAACGTCACACCGTCGATGCTCGTCAGAATGTCGATCCGCCAGGGCTTCCTTCCGAGCATCCAGATCTTGCCAGGGGCAGCCAATTCGTCCGCTTCGGGCGTGGCGTCTCCGAAACCAAACTCCATCAGCGCCTTGCGCAGCCTCTGTGCGTTCGCGCTCGAGGTGTCTACGAAAACATCAAGATCTTCGGTCAGCCTTGGTTCGCCGTGGCCCGCCACCGCGTGCCCGCCCACGAGAACGAATCGAACGCGATGGGAGATCAGCAGATTCAAGAACTCGGACCAGTCGGGACCGAACTCGATTTTCACCGAACCAAATCCTCCGGAGCTCCGCGACCGCTGAAATACGCTCCTCGAAGGTCAAACGCGCCAGATCCTCACGATCGGCTTCGGCCGCTTCGTCGAAGCTGGACACAACGCGAATGACACGTTCCATGTACAAGGATCGTCGCGCGATCCCGGCTCGAACGCAAGTGTCCGGCTCCACCGCATGCCCGCTCGACATCGAGAGCGGGGCTAGTCGCGGCGGTGGATGAGCCTGTGCGCCGCCGGCTGGGCGTCAGCGGAGTGGAAGGTAGGTAACCCGATTCCGCCACTCGTCGGCATCGCTGCATGTCGCGATGAGCATGTCCACACCACGACGCAGCAAGCCGCGAGTGATGGCGCCGTTGAAGTCCTCGTCGGCGACAAACGGGGTCATTGCTGCGGCATGCGAGCTTGTCGGGCCAGGAGACGCTCCCTGAGGCCGTCGTGCGGGAAGCGCTGCTCGAGCTCGCGTCGCAGAGCGCCCGACTCGTCCCGGCGCTTTGCCAGGTATGCGTCGACGCGCGGGCGATTCTGCAGAACGTACGCAATGATGGCGTACACCGCTGGAAGCGCGACAGTGGGGTAGCTCTGCACGATCTCTTCGGGCGTTGCCCCGAGATCGAACGCGATAACGATCGTCTCCAGTTGGACGCGCGTCCCTACGACGCGGATGACGCCCTGGGCGTCTTCCACGAGCGGCGGAGGCTGGAGATCGAACGCATGCATGACGCAATCGTACTTGACGACCAGAGAGCACGCCATATCCCACCAGGATTCCGACAGATATCAGCGCGCGCGGGGCGACGACCCGACGGGTCGAGGCCGCGGCGGGCGAACGACGGCCCCGCCCACGAGGAGCGCGTAGCCCCACGCACCCGCGACGGGTGCGGGCTGGGAGCGGACATCTGGCTACCGGCCCGCAGGTCCTGGCAGCCGCTCCACGTCAGCGGGCCCCCGCAACCATCGCGCTACGCAGCACGCCCCCGCCTCGGCGCGCTCCGCGTCGGTCGCGTCCGCTTCACCGGGCGATGGCCGTCAGAAGCGGGCGAACGCGCGCACGCCAAGCGTGGCGCGCGACGCGAACGGCGTGACGACCAACCGGGACGTCGGGCGCGCCGCGTGCTCGACGGGAAACACGAAACCGGAGGCGATGAAGGCGCCGCCGACCACCTGCAGCAGGGCGATCGTGCCCCAGCCCGACTGGCCGCAGGCCTCGCCGGGCTCGTCGCCGTTGGGCCACCGGGAATCAGCTTGCGTAGCGCCCGAGCTGCGAAGTCGTTCCGGGGCTAGGCTACGCTCGTCCGGTGCTTGACTTGAGAGGAGCCGTGATGCGGGCGATATAGCGCGGCGCCGCGCCGGCTACGGCGAAGGCGGAAGTGGCGAACCGGGTTGCAGGAACTGCCAGATGGCCAGGAACGCCACGATCAGCACAATCCACAGGATGAGGCTGCGGGCCAGGAACGTCTTCGTGCGGCGTGGCTGGACCGCCGCCTGCAGCCAGTGTTGCACGGTTTCGAGATCGCCCGCCGCGAACGCGCGCTTCGGCACGACCTGCGCGGTGCTCGAGTTGCAGAAGATAAGCAGCGAGTGCTTGGCGTCTACGTAGCGGTGAACGCGGCTGTAGTCGACATGCGAGCTCGCACCTGGGCTCTCGCTGCTGAACCCGCTCGGGGTGAACTCGTAGGTTATGTCGCGCTCCGCGTCCCGCATCGAGCGGTGCTGTCGCTTCGCGCCCATGCCCGTGAAGTACCAGAACGCGAGGCCCAGCAACACGCACGGAACGACCGCGGAGAGCACCGACATCGAATCCGGCCCGGTCGGCGAGAGCGCGACCCATATGACGAGAAACAACCCGATCAAGATGCCCCACATCCAGAAGACGCGCCGCAAGGCAGGCAGCTCCTTGATCCCGCGGCGCAGATCTTCCTCGCTCAGCGTGAACGTGACGCGGATCGCTTCACGCGCGTTATCGCCCTCGCCCCGCTCCGTCGCCGTCCAGCCCGACATCGCATCCATGAGGATATCACGCAGTTGCGCGCATCGGGTGGACGGCGCGCCGAGCGCCCCGGCTCCCGCCCGCGGCTTGCGGCTCTCGCGCCAGGCCCGCGCGGATCTCCTCGACATCGCACATGCCCGCCAACCCTGGGCATCATCCGACAGGCGGCGACTGCGCTCGAGGACCTGTTTCGATGGCGCCGCTACCCGAACAACTCGCGGACATCTGTCAACGTCGCCGCGCGCGTCAGCCACGTATCCAGTGTCGGCATGTTGGCCGCACCTCCGCGAAGCTCGCCGCCACGACCTCGACGCTCGCCTCCGCCGGCAGCGCGACGTGCAACACACTCCGGAGAAGCTCCGCCGCGAACGCGGGCCGCGATCGGAACAGATCCACCAGGGCTTCGTGCAGCTGCGAGGGCACGAGCGAGGCGATGGCAAGTGGCGTGCCGTGCGGAAACGTCGGTGATTGCGCGGTGCATGGGGTGGCGATGAGGTGGTCCGCCGGCGGCGATCGCCACCCCGGGAAGCACTGACAGGCCTGCAGGTCCTGGCAGCCACTCCACGTCAGTGGGCCCCCGCAACTGTCGTGCTACGCACCGCGCACCTGCCCCGGCGCGCTCCTGCCGACATCAAGCGGCAGCTCGGCACTGCAGGCCGGCTGAGCGCAAGCGCCGCTACTTCGGCGTGAGCTTCACCACCTTGCCGGGGGAGTTCAGGCTGGTTTGTATCCAGTACGCGCTGGTGGAGTCCACGGCGATGCCGCGGGGCCCCTGCTGCCCGGAAGCGAGCGTGACCGGCGTGCCCCCGCCCAGCGGCACCTTCATCACCGTGCCGTCCTCGTCGTTCGTCCAGTAGACGCTGCTGGAGTCCAGCGCGATGCCCGCAGGGTGGACCTGACCGGAGGCGAGCGTGACCGGCGTGCCGCCGCCGAGCGGCACCTTCATCACCGTGCCGGCAGCAAAGTTCAGCCAGTAGACGCTGCTGGAGTCCACGACGATGCTGTCGGGGAACCCATACGCGGAAGCGAGCGTCACCGGCGTGCCTCCGGCGAGCGCTACCTTCATCACCGTGCCGAGAAGGCTGTCCGTCCAGTAGACGCTGGTGGAATCCACCGCAATGCCCTGCGGACCGTTCTGCCCGGAAGCGAGCGTCACCGGCGTGCCGCCGCCGAGCGCCAGCTTCATCACCGTACCGTCCTTGCAGTCCGGAGGCGTTCCCCGGTTCGTCCAGTAGACGCTGTTGGAGTCCACGGTCACACCCCAGGGGCTACTCTGCCCGGAAGCGAGCGTGACCGGCGGGCCGCCACCCAGAGCTACCTTCATCACCGTGTCGCCATCGGCGTTCGTCCAGTAGACGCTGCTGGAGTCCGCCGCGATGCAGGCGGGGGTGTGCTGCCCGGAAGCGAGCGTGACCGGCGTGCCCCCGCCCAGCGGCACCTTCAGCACACTCCCGGGGTCGTCAAAGTTCGTCCAGAAGACGTTGCTGGAGTCCAGCGCGACGCTGGACAGTTTGTACTGCCCGGAAGCCAGCGTGACCAGACAACGACCGTGCTCGCAGGTGCCGGCGCACATCGTTCCGCCGCACACGACACTCCCGCCGCTGCCGCCCGTGCCTCCAGTGCTGGCGGTGTCGCTACCGCATCCGCCCAGGCCGACCGGAGCCCCGACCGCCAACGCAATCGCTGTCCGAGACCACCAGGCTGCTTTCGATCGCTTCGTCATGAGCGATTCCCATAGACTACGGCATCGTCGGCGACCCCGCACAACCTACCATCTCCTCCGATGGATTGGACCTCGACAACAGAACCTATCGCGGCTCGGTGCGCAGCTTTCGGACGGCTCCCCGCGCTCGCTCCGCTCTGGCTGCTCGTCGGATGCGGGCACACCGCAGCGCCACCGCCACATTCGAGGCACACCTGCGATCCCGCCATCGAAGCGCGCGTCGTGGCGAAGACCGAGGACAGCAAGGTCGTGTTCGAGAAGACCATTACCGACGGCTTCTGCTCGACGCTGCGCACGAAGGTGACGGTCCTCGGCCGTGTAGAGAAGGTCCCCGCGTGCCCGATCGGCGAGGTCGCCTATCGGGCCTGGGATTCAGGCAACGCCTTTCACGTCGAGCTTCCCGCGGTCGGCGAGCCCTCCTACGACCTGAAGCATGCGCTCGAGGAGCTCGCCTTCAACGGGACGGTCGCGGCGTACGTGCTCGGCTGTGGCAAGACGACGGACCTGCTCGTCGCCCAGACCGGTGACGTTGACGTGAAGGTCTGGTTCTGGGTCGGAGGCACGTTGAGGCCAACCGATCCGCGCTTTGCGGCGCCCTGACCCGCCACGCCGCGCGATCACACGCGCGCCGTCGCGGCCCAGTCGCCTATCGCTCCAGGTTCTGTATCCGCGCCTCGACCTGCTGGCGGTCCGGAGCTTCGGGCCGGCGGCGGAGATAGGTCCGGAGCGACTGCGCGGCGCCCTGGCGGTCGCCGTTGAGCTCCTGGGCGCGGGCGAGGTTGAGGAGCATCGCGACTGCCATGCAGTCCTGGCGATACGATTCGCGCCACAGGCGGATCGCAGTGGGGTAGTCGCCCTGGTTGAAAGCGGTCTGCCCGGCCTGGAAGGCCGCCTTCGCTCGCGCAACGGCATCCGGCGGCGGCGTGCCGACGCAATCCTGGTTGGCAGCCTGGAGGCGGGTCGGCGGCGGCGGCAAGGTAGCGCCCGCTGGCTGGCTCGGCCGCGGCGCAGCGGGCTGGCTCGGCGGCACGTACACGGGCGCTGGCTGCGTCGGATAGATCGTCTTGTGCTCCGCGCAGCCCGTAGCCAGGATCACCAATCCGCCGAGCGTCCAGAATGCCGGCTGCATGACGTATTCGCTCCAGGGGGAGAGGGCGACTGTGTTCGAGGCCCTGTTTCGATGGCGCCGCTACGCGAACAACTCGCGGACATCTGTCAAGGTGACTGCCTTTGTCAGCCACTCATCGAGCGTCGGCATGTCGCGGCAGGCACGCACGCGCTCGGCGAGCTCGCCGGGCACATTGATTCCACGCGCTTGAAGCACGCGCAGGACGCCCTCGGCCTTGCCTTCCGCCAACCCTTCGGCCAGCCCTTCGGCCTTGCCTTCGGCCAATCCCTGCCCGAAGTACCTTCGGGCATATTCGCTCTGGTATTCGTACTTCTGCACCATGATGGCTTCTACTTTCCTGCGCGCGCTGGGCTCGAGCGCCGCGAGCACCATGTCGACGTAGAGTGTACGCCTGTCGGGCTCGAAGGCCAGCGAGGCTTCGGCCGCGAGCTCGCCGAGCTCCGCTGCGTGCTCTCCATGGCCATGCACGACGGCCGTGAGCACCGAGAGGTACGGGTTGTCGAGGGCGCGCTGTCGATCGACGGCCTCCGGCATGGTCGATGGACCGAGCACGAGCGGCGTGAGCTTGAAGCCCGGATGACCCAGGCCGATCGGCTGCGCCGCCCACTCTCCATGACATTACGGTTGGGTCGCATCGTGTCCGCATTTGTGCTCGTCACTGGCGCGGTTGGGTCAGGGGCCTGTGGCCCCGCCGACAGCGGTTCGTGCACCGCCGATCTCGTGCCATCGTTCGTCGTGCACGTCAGGGATGCGAAGACCAACGCCGACATCTGCGATGCGACGGTCACCTCCAACGACGGGTCGCAGACGCGAACGCTCGACTGCAACGACAATCCTTCTGTTTGCGAATGTTACGGTCCAACGGAGGAGCCCGGCACCTTCCACGTCATCGTGACCAAGCCGGGCTACCAGCAAGCCGAAACGACCGTCGCGGTCAAGGGCGGGCACTGTCACGTGATCACCGAGGACGTCACGGTGAAGCCGTCACCGAATTAGGCGGGGCTCAGCACAGCACCAGGTGCAGCTTCTGCGTCAAGGCGGAGCCGCGCCCCGCTCCCCCCTCCGCCGCGCCCGCTCCGCCAATCCCATCGCGATCAGATAATCCCGCCGCGCAATGACAGCGCGTGCCGTCGCCGACCAGTCGCTGTACCAGCGGTAGAGAGCGGTGAGCTCGTCGATGCGCTCTTCGTGGGCGGGGCCGTCGGCTCGATGGCGGCCGTGGCCGCGGGGTCGAAAGCCCGGATCGAATGCCTCGCAATGTCCGGGACCGCGTCGCGCTCTGCGTCAGCGCAGCTATCTACCCGAACAACTCGCGGACATCTGTCAACGTGGCCGCGCGCGTCAGCCACGTATCCAGTGTCGGGATATCGCGGCAAGCGCGGACGCGTTCGGCGACCTCGTCGGGCACATGGACCCCACGAGCTTGAAGCACGCGAAGGATGCCTTCGGCTTTGCCTTCGGCCAGCCCTTCGGCCAATCCCTCCGCTTTGCCTTCGGCCTTGCCTTCGGCCAATCCCTCGGCCTTGCCTTCGGCCAATCCCTCGGCTTTGCCTTCGGCCAGCCCCTGCCCGAAGTACCTCCGGGCATATTCGCTCTGGTATTCGTACTTCTGCACCATGATGGCTTCTACTTTCCTGCGCGCGCTGGGCTCGAGCGCCGCGAGCACCATGTCGACGTAGAGTGTACGCCTGTCGGGCTCGAAGGCCAGCGAGGCTTCGGCCGCGAGCTCGCCGAGCTCGGCGGCGTGCTCTCCATGGCCATGCACGACGGCCGTGAGCACCGAGAGGTACGGGTTGTCGAGGGCGCGCTGTCGATCGACGGCCTCCGGCATGGTCGATGGACCGAGCACGAGCGGCGTGAGCTTGAAGCCCGGATGACCTACGCCAATCGGCTGCGCCGCCCAGCGCTCGACGCGACGGCTCGGCGTGACCACGACGAGGTAGACCGGGCACTGCTGCTCGGCCCACTGCCACACGACGTAGCGCGGCCAGACGCGACGCTTGGCTTCGCGGTCTTCCTTGTTCGTGTCGAGCTGCACCTCCACGACCAGGACGAAGCGCCGCTTGCCGGCGCGCACGTGCAGCACGAGATCCGCCGCGTATTCAGGCGGACGCACCTCCGCGAAGCTCGCCGCCACGACCTCGACGCTCGCCTCCGCCGGCAGCGCGACGTGCAGCACGCTCCGGAGCAGCTCCGCCGCGAACGCCGGTCGCGACCGGAACAGATCCACGAGGGCTTCGTGCAGCTGGGAGGGCACGAGCGAGGCGATGGCAAGTGGCGTGCCGTGCGGAAACGGCGGTGATTGCGCGGTGGGTGGGGTGGCGACGAGGTCGTCCGCCGGCGGCGGTCGCCACCTGGCGCGCCATGCCCGCGCCGCTATCCGGGCCGCGCGGCCGATGCCATCGCCCACGAGAACATCCTGAAGACTGGCTGATCGGCTCGCCGTGCGGCCGGGGTGCCGCCTGGACGCCGTGATGGTTGCGCGATTCGCGAATCGCGATTAGCATAAAGCCGTGTTGAAACCGCAGGATATATTGGTCTGCCTGAGGCTGCTCGACGCCGAATCGGAGGAGAGGACCCTCCCCAGGCTCGCGGCGGCGACGGGGATCAGCGCGTCCGAGGCGCACGCTGCCGTGAAGCGAGCAGTGCGGAGTGGGCTAGTCGATGGCGCGGACCGCTCGGTACGCAAGGAGGCATTGAAGGAGTTCCTCGTGCACGGTCTGCGCTACGTCTTTCCACCCGAATGGAGGGGCGTGACGCGGGGCGTTCCGACCTCGTACGCCGCGCCGCCTCTCAAAGCGCGATTCGCCGAGTCGGATCTGCCACCCGTCTGGCCGCACGCCGAGGGAACTGCACGCGGCGAGGGACTCGCTCCGCTATACAGGTCGGTCCCGGCTGCTGCGCTACGCAATCCGCAGCTCTACGAGTGGCTTGCGCTTGTGGACGCGGTCCGCGCAGGGCGCGCGCGCGAGCGCAAACTTGCGGCGCACGAGATCGAGCGCAGACTGGCCGCATGAAGGCCCCCGGCGAGCTCTGGACGGTGGCTCGTTGCCTTGGGGAGACGGCGGGTCAAGTCGTCTTCGTCGGCGGCATGATTCGTGAGCTGCTCATCACGGATCCCGCCGCTGGGCCCGCCCGACCGACCCAGGACGTGGATTGTGTTGTCGGGACAAGCACGTTGGTCGAGTACCACCAGCTGGGCGAGCAGCTTCGACAGCGTGGGTTCTCCGAATGCACGGACGAGCATGCGCCCATCTGTCGCTGGGTCGTCGAGGACGTTCGCGTGGATGTGATGCCTGTCGATCCGGTGGTCTTCGGGTTCAGCAACGTCTGGTACCCGAGCGGAATCGAGCACGCGATGGAGGTCGAAGGCCCGAACGGCGCGATCCGGACGTTCGACGCCGTACACTTCTGCGCAACGAAGATCGAGGCGTTCCTCGCCCGCGGTCAGAACGACCTGTATCACCACGACCTGGAGGACTTCATCCCTCCACTCAGCTGCCTATGACGACCAGACTCGCGTCCTCACCATCACGTTCCGCAGCGGTAGCGTGTACGAGTACAGCGATGTCCCACCGAACATCTATCGCGGGCTGCTAGGAGCGACGTCGCACGGCCGGTACTTCCAGCAGTGGATCAGGGATCGGTACGGGTATGCGCGAGTGCGCTGATCGAGCCGTCATGCGGGCGATATTCACGTGTTGCTTGCTGGGAGTGAGCGCCTGCAACGGGCAATTTGGTCATGGCGCGGACGGGCCCTCGACCCGGTCGCCTCTAGGATCAACTGTACAGCCCACCCCGCAGAGTCCGGGTCCGTCGATGGGGAAGCTGCCGACGCCGCCCATTCACCTTCGCGTCCCTCGCTTGGACGCGCAAGCGCCCCCGGCGCGCCGAGCGGCACCGGATCCGGATGGCAGCTGTGGCGTCGAGGCCAAGCCCAAGGTCGAGAAGCTGCAGTCATGCTGCAATGGCAAGCTCTGCGAAGGGCAGTGCTACGCGGAGGAAGGGCGTCCAGAACGTCACTGTGCCTGCGGGGGCAAGGACGGGGGCTGCACGAATGGAGAAGTGTGCTGCAAAGGCTCGACGTGCATGCCGGAACACTCTTGCCAGCGCAATGATCTGCTGCCGCCGTGAGAGGGGTCGAAGCACCACAACGCGTGTACAAGGGGGACCAGCGACAGCGTGGCCCCGGAGCGCCCACCGGTGCGCTGGGCCGCGGGAAGCGGCACGGCTCTTCCCGCGTCAGGGCGGAGCCACGCCCCGCGCCCCCCTGCGCCGCGCCCGCTCCGCCAACCCCATCGCAATCAGATAATCGCGCCGCGCGATGACAGCGCGCGCCGTCGCGGACCAGTCGCTGTACCAGCGGTAGAGGGCGGTGAGCTCGTCGATGCGCTCCTCGTGCGGGGGGCCGTCGTGGGTCGGTGCGGGCGCGCTCTGCGCGGCGCCCACCTGCTCCGCGAGGCGCTGGCGTTCGCTCTTGTCGAGGCCACGGCGCGCCAGGACCGCGACAACCTTGCTCCGGGTGGGGAGATCGTCGAGGCGGGCGAGCAGGGTGGCCAGGGCGAGCACGGCCTGCTTTTCGGCGGGCCTTTCGATGCCGTCGAACAGGCGCCCGTCGCCGACCTCGCGCTCGAGCGCGGCCTGGAAGCGGGAGAAGTGCGTGCCGACCCAGCGCTCGATGGCGGCCGTGGCCGCGCGCGCCGGTGCGTCGGCGAACAGGTCGAAGCGGCTCTCGCCGAACGCGCACACCGCACCCAGGAGCTCCCACCCTTCCACGTGGTCCGCGCGCGTGTAGCCCCCCTCCGCCATCAGCGCGCGGATCGGCGCGCGGGTGCCGACCGCGCGCAGGAAAACCACGACCCGCTCCGGCAGCTCCGCGCGCACGCTGCGCCCCGGAACGGGAAGCGGGCTGCCGGAACGGGTCATGGACATCCTGTCTGCTCATCCGGCCGCGCTGGGCGCGACCACGGGAACGGGGTTTGCGACGGGAGCGGGAGCCGGCACGGGGGCGGGCTCCGGCTGCTGCTGCGAGTGACGCTGCGCCAGCCCGAGCATGATCAGGTAGTCGCGGCGGTGGATGAGCGCGTGCGCCGTCTCCGACCAGTCCTTGTACCAGACGTACAGCTGCTGGAGCGCCTGCTCGCGCGCCTGCTCGTCGGCAGGAGGAGAGGCCGGCACCGTGGCGGGAAGAGCCGCACGCTGCGCGTCCTGGATGAGCGCGCGCAGATGCTTGCGCACGCCGGCGTCGATCCCACGCTTCGCCAGCGTAGCCAGCGCCGCGTGGTCTTCCTTCCGGGTGGAAGTGCGATCGGATGAGCTCTCGAGCGCGTCGAGACGATCGAGCAGGAGCGAGATCCCCACGACTGCGCCCGGACCCTGCGACGGATCCAGCCCCGCGAAGACGAACTCGTCCTGTGCGGGATGCAGGTGGCCGAGCGCCGCGTGGATGCGCCGGAAACCCGGCTCGTCCCACGCATCCAGCTCGGCGATAGCCGACCGCGCGCGCACATCGTCCGCGCTCGCTCCGGCAGGCACCGGCGCCGGCGTGAACCCGGAAGCCGTGAGCAGAAGGGACCACCCCTCCTGCTGATCCGCCTCCGTGTACCCGCCGCTCGCCATGATCGCGCGGATCTCCGCATGGGTCGCAATGCCGCGAACCAGAAGGAGCGCCCGCGCCGGCACGTCGTTCAACGTGCCCAGGCTGACGTTGGTGTTGTTGTTCATGTGAGTAACGATCTTCCTGCGGGCCAAGCCCGCGTGCAGTGCGAGCGACGGATGCGGGCAGAGCCCGCGGTGGATGCGGGGAGAGCCCGCGGTTCAACCGGGACGCGCCGCACATCGCTGCACGCCGAGCCCCAGTGCTTGGCCCCTCATCGGGCGCGCGGTACGGCGAGTTGCGGAAAAAGATCGCCTTGCCGCGCGGGGCGGGGGGCTTACCGCGGCTGGGATGGGGCTTGCCGCACGTGGCGGAGGGCTTGCCGC
>CAWGVN010000005.1:0-779275 GCA_963826085.1 uncultured delta proteobacterium
CACGTAGGGATAGGGATCGGGGTGCGGATAGGGGTAGGGCGGCCATACAGGGTAGGGCTTGACAAGCACGAGGTCCGGAATGCGGGAGACGGACAGCGTCGGCCCCTTGTCTACGGTAGTGCGCATCAGCACGACTCGGTACGGGTTGTGCGTCGACATGACCCAATAGAGCGTCAGCGTTTGATCGCTGTCGGAGCTGGCTCCCTCGCAGGTCTCTTCCTTCACGGGTGTGCGGAGCCTCCGTATCTCGCCACCACGCCGTTCCAGAGCCAGACAATGATCGCGGCTTATGAGGCGCTCTGGGATCACGTGGCGGCAATTCTCGCGCAGCCGAAGTACAACAACACGGAGTTCATCATCTCGATTGGGAACGAGGTCGACAACTACCTCAACGCGCCGAACGGGTCCTACCCCAACGACCCACGGGGGGGACCCATCCAGAACGAGGCGACCCCGGCGGAGGCGTGGACGAGCTTCGGCAAGTTCTATGCGGCTGTGGCGCCCTACGTAAAGGCGAACCCAGCGGCGGGCCCGACGCGCCTTGTGGGAGTCACTCTGGAGTGGCTCGGCAACGACTGTGGCAGTGGCATAAGCCTTCTGAGCGGGTCTTTCTGCTCCCCCTCCTTGACGGTCCAGGATGTCAAGTCGTTTCTCGGGAACAGCGACCTCTACGTGTTCACGTACTATCCGGGCTTCCTGGTGACAGACAACGCCAGCAAGGTCGACACGATAGTGAATGGCGACCTCCAGAACATGAAGACCCTGTCGACGAACGATGGGAAGCCGATCGTGCTCCAGGAGGCGGGGACCCCATCGAACTTGAACAACCCCGGTGGCCCGCACACCTCGCCGGACGGACTCCTGGAGCAGCAACAGAGCTACTTCGTCCAGTCGATGTTTGCCGACGTCAAGGCAGAGAACGCCAAGCCTGGGGGTCCCTATTTCCAGGGATTGAACATCTTCCAGCTTCGTGACTTCAACAAGCACGTGGTCGCCCAGGGGCTGGACTGCACGCCGACGAGCCCGAGCCCGGACACTTGCCCTCTCGGCACGACCTGCGTGGCCTCTCCAGGTGATCAGGGGACATGGACCGAGGACTTCCCCGCCGTTTCGCCGGACCCGCGCCAGGATTCGGACATGGTCTACGACGCCGCGCGCAGCAGATTCGTGCTTTTCGGCGGCGTCCAGGTGCCGCCCAACATGCCGAACGCTGCTGGGTTCTCGGACGTTCTGGGCGCTGTACGATCCATCGTCGCCGACCCTTCCTGCGGCCCCGTCCTGGGAGCAGGTGACAACCTCGGGTACGCCGCCGAGCGGCAACGGCTCGGATTCGGTCTTCGTTCCTGGTCAAGCGGGTGCGCCTGACCGGCTCATCACGGTTGCGCAGAACAGCTCGACGGACACGGTCGAGTTCTACGCTCTGACCTTCAACGTTGACGGCAGCGGAAACTGGGCGATGCTGCAGCCGGACACGAGCGGCGTACCCGATGCATCGTTCCTTGGCTATCGCCCGTTTGGGCGCGCCATCTACGACTCCGACGACGATTCGGTATTGTACCTCGGGGGCAGGCTCTCGTCGAACCTCTCGACAGCGCAGCTTCTCGTCCTGGACCTGGGGAACAACAAGCTCCTGGGCTACGATCTGGCTCCAGCGGGACTCGAGCCGCGCGAGGAGTTCGGGTTCGCGTACGACAAGGCCGCCCATCGAGCCCTCGTCTACGGTGGCGCTCAAACGACCGCAACTGGCGGCACCGCGCTGAGCGACATGTGGCAGATCTCCCTGGCGACCAATCCGCCTGTTGCCACGCAGATCTTTCCCACGAACGGCAACCCGGCTGACGGCGCCCCGACGCCACGCACGTTTTTCACCTGGGCCAACGACGCGTCTCGTGGCCGGGCCATCATGTTCGGCGGCGCGAGCACTACCTTCCTCAACGACGTGTGGGCGCTCGACTACAAGTCGAATCCGCCCGTGTGGAACAAGCTCCAGCCGTCAGCGAATCCCGGGCCCGGGCCGATTGGCCGCTACGGCGCCAGCGGCTCTTTCGCTGGAAACACAGGGAAAATGCTGATCTTCGGCGGCACGTCGGACTTCCAGTATGCGCCGCTGCAGGAAACCTGGCAGCTTGCGTGGGACACGAGGAGCGTGTGTCAGTTGTCGCCCAATCCGGTGTGTTCCGCAGACGCCGACTGTCCGGCGGGTTGGCACTGCTGCCTCGACAGCACCGTGTGTCCGGACAGCGTGCTCGATCGCTGCGAGGTCGGCTCCAATTGCGACATCGTGGATGCGGTGGGTCCGAGTGTTTCCCAGTGCGGGCTGAACGGCACTTGTCCGGCGGGCCGCATCTGCGACACGCTGAACCGCTGGGTCCTTCCCGGCATCCGGACCGCGTTCTGCTCGTGGGGCCTCATCGCCGACGATGGCAATCCCAAGCCGGCTTGGACAACCTTCCTGACAAGCGCCGCAGCATTCCCGTGAGAATCGAGGCGCACGCGTGAGGGGCTTTCCTACCGTCCCGACGTGGCTCGCTCTGTTGTGCGCGGCGTGTGCTGCATCGAGCCCGGATCACGAGCCCGTTGCCCACGTAGGCGCGGCACTGGCGACAGGTCAGGAAGTCATCATACCTGGGCAGGGACTTGTCCCGGCGGCCCAGGACGGGCGTCGCATCGTGATGCCTGCGGCGCTCCCCCAGACGGATCTCGCCAAGGTGTTCTGCGTGTCTGCGGGGGCCGCCCAGCTGCTGCAGACACTGAATCCGGGGCCTGGAGTCCAAGCCAATGCTCCTAGAGTGGCGGCAGCGCAAGGGACGTTCGTCGTCTCCACATCGCCGTACGGACCCGTGCTGGGCGTGCTCGCCGTGTACACGCCGGGCAGCAGTGGCTGGCACCTGGAGGCGAGTCTTGGCCCCCCGGCTTCGGTCACGGTTGCCGATGGGTTCGGGGCCCCGGTTGTGACCGATGGATCGAGCATTCTAGCCGACGTTGTACGCAGCAGCGGCGATTCCTACGTCGTCGCATACGATCGAACGGGGTCCGGGTGGGTGCAGTCGCAGTCGCTCTACAGCGATCCCGGAGACATGGGGTTCGCCGACCTGGCTTTGAGCGGCGGCGTGCTTGCCGCAGCCAGCGCCACGCCTGCGGCCGACGCTGGCGCGTTGCCGGTGGGCGACGTCTACGTGTTCTACCGGGGCAAATCCGGCTGGGTCAAAACACAGATACTACACGCTTCAAGCCTCCCGCCAGGTGCCTTCTCGTCGGTGGCCACCGATTCGAAGACGTTGGTCGCCGGTTCGCCGGGCGCCGATGGTGGGCTGGGCGCGGCCTACGTGTTCGAGGTCGCTGCGAACGGAGCTTGGTCCCAGACTGCGGTTCTCGCTCCCGGCGATCGCACCGTGCAGGACTCGTTCGGATCGAGCGTTGCGGTGGACGGCGATGTCATCGCCGTCGGCGTTCCCGGGCCGCCCTGGTACAAGGGAGGGATTTGCGGGGTCGGGAATCTCGTGCCGTGCATTCCGGGCAAGGTCTATCTGTTCCAGCGCACTACGTCAGGCTGGGAAGCGACATCGGAGCTCGTCCCGACAACGTCGTCCCCTGGTGATCAGTTCGGCATGAGCGTTTCGTTGTCTGCGGGTGTGCTGGTGAGCCAGACCCAGTACAATCTGTTCGCGTACACTCTCGGCGACTCCTGCACGACCTCAGGCGACTGCGACGGGGGCACGTGCAGCGGGGGTGTGTGCACGCAGCCCACGCCGCCGTGCCTGCCGATGGCGGACGGAGGAGCTGGCGACGCCGGGCCTGACGCCCCGCTGGACGCCCCGGACGCCAGTAGTGCTGAAGCGGGTCGCGATGCGACACCGGACGTCGCGGACGCCCGGTCCGAGACTGCCGGGGCCGATGCAGCGCCCGAAGGAGGCGTCGGGCCCGCGCGTGGCGTGTCGGCGAGCGGCGGCTGCGGTTGTCGCCTAGCACGAGAGCGTGAGGATTCGCCGTGGCACGCGACGTGGTTGGTCGGCGCCGTTCTCGCAATGCTCGGCGCGCGCCGGCGGCGCAAACCCCGGCCACCCGCCCCGATTTGATGCCTGTGCTGGTACTGAATCATCCGCGCGCATGAAAGCCCCCGTCACGCCGCTCGCCGGTAGTCGTGATGAAGCCCGTTCAGGATGGCGCGCCCGGTGACCGCCCCGCTTGCTGCGCCAGCAGAGGACGAACCGATAGGGACGAGCTGACCGATACCCTGATGAGGCCTCGCCCGGTTGAAGTACGCAAAGCAATACTCGCGCAGCACGCGACGCAGGTGCGCTTCGCCGAGCACGATGACGTGGTCCAGGCACTCCCGACGCACACTGCCGAGGAACCGCTCGCAGAACGAGTTCATGCGCGGGGCCTTCACCGCGGTGCGGAGGACCCGGATACCCGCTGCCTCGGCTGCTCGTTCGAAGTCGGGCCCGAACTTGTCGTCGTTGTCGCGGATGATGAACCGCGGCCCGGTAGCGAACGGCGTCGCGTTGCGGAGCTGCTGGGCGACCCACGTCGCGCTGGGACTGCGCGTCACGCCTACGTGCACGACCCTCCGCGAGCCGAGCTCGACGATGAAGAACGCGAAGATGGGCCTGAACCAGATGTCGTAGAGCTGCAGGAAGTCGCAGGCCCAGATCTGGTGCAGGTGGTTTTCGAGGAACGTCGACCAGCTCTGCCCCCACGGCCGCGGCCCTCGTACCTGGCGCATGTACTTCTGGACGGTGCGCTTCGCCACGTGGACGCCGAGCTTCAGTAGCTCGCCGCGGATCCGTTCGGCGCCCCAGAGCGGGTTCTCCTTGGCCAGCCTCCGGATGAGCTCGACCGTCTCCGGCGGCGTGCGCCGGGTCGGCATGCCACGCGCGCGCAGCCTGGACTTCCGCCGCCAGAACAGCCTGAAGCCTGCCCGGTGCCAGCGCAGGATCGTCTCCGGCCTGACGAGCAGCACGGCGTCACGCCACTGCGGCACGAAACGGGCGAGCGCGACGAGGAGCCCGCGCTCGCGCGCGGCGAACCTCGGCTTCTTCACCCGCCGTGCCGCGACGACGAGCTGCTGGCGGAGGAGCATGTTCTCGGTGATGAGCTCTCTGCGCGAACGAGCCATGTCGCAGAGCAGCCCACCGATGACAGGGCCCGGGCTCGGCCGTGTACCGGTCCGCACTGCCGCTGCCACGCGTCCGGCTGCCATGCGCGCCGCGTCGCGAAAGCGATGAACCAGGGTGTCGAGCACGAGCGCGATGTGCACGATCGCTCCGCGCCGTTCAAGTCTTGCGCGCGGCGGATCCCCGAGCGATTCTGCGGCGGACGCGAGAAGTAGCCAGTACAGAGGATCTGCACGAAGCGACGGATCACGCCACGGCGTTGCTCTTCGGGAGTCATGTAGTCCCGAGAAGCAAGCTCCGCGCCGCTGCGGCCAGCCGCGACGGTCTGGATCCGTTCACGAGCTGCTACCTCTTCGGGCTGCTGCCGTACTAAACGTCAGTCCAACGGCGCCACGCCTTGGTACAGACCTTGGTACGCCGTACCAAATCGCGTACCAAGAAATCGCTAAATCCCCAGCGATCTCGTGGTGGGCCATGAAGGACTTGAACCTTCAGCCAACGGATTAAGAGTCCCGGTAGTGTCCCCACGGCAAACGGCTGGAATTGCGGGCGAATGTAGCGGAATCCGGCGGGGTGGCGAGGGGACAGGAGTGGACACGAGGGGACAGGAGGGGACAGGAACGCCGCCGTAGAGGTTCAGTTGCAGCGGAGAGATGCCGCACTTCAGGGAGCGCGGCCACAGCGTATCCCGAAGGTGGTGGCGCGAAGCGCCGGGGTCGTCTTGAAGCGCCAGCTTGCCAGCGCGCCCACCGTGCCGCTCCCGAAAGCTCCGCCTCGCATCACGCGCTCAGCGGAGGGACCGAAGTAGCCGCAATCCACACAAGCGCCCGCGGCGTACGGCGACGCGTACGCGTCCACATTCCATTCGGCCACGTTTCCAGCGAGATCCGTCTGGCCCCACCGCCCGTCACCCTTGGGAGACTCGGAAGCCACCTCCATCGTTCCCGAATCGCACTGGTTGCTGTTGTCGCCGTAGTCGGCGTAGCTGCAGTCGATCGCCGTCGAGTCGTGTGGAACGGACCAGGGATAGACGCGCTGCTCGTTGCCGCCGGAAGCGGCGTAGTTCCACTCGGCCTCGCTCGGGAGGAAGCCGCCGTCCCAGATGCAGAAAGCGTAGGCGTCGTACCACGTAACGCAGTTGATGGGATGTCGCTCGTTCGTTCCCGGCGCTGGCGTCCACGTGTACGCAGACGTGTCGCAGGCCAGATTCGTGCTCCAGTTCGCCGCGTCGGTCGGGAGCTGCGCATCCCACGCTGCGTTCCAGCCTGGCTCGTGGCCGCCGGGATTTCCGCTATCGTCCAGACCCTTGCCACCCTGAAGATACGCGTGCTTGCCAGCCGCCGGAGCCGGACGCCAACCTGTGTCCCAAGCTGCGACGAACTTCCGGAAGCGACCGACTGTGACCTCGTACTTGTCGAGGCGGAAGGTGCTGATGGTGGCCGGGTACGACTTGTCTTTGCAGCAGTCGACCGGCACTGTCGGATAGGAGACCCCATCGTAGCTCCGGTAGAACGTCCCGCCGGGCACGAGCAGACTCGTGCAGCAACTGTCGGACGTAGGACCGCAGTCGTCCAGGCCCGGACCGCTGCTGGTACAGCTGGTGCCGGATGTTGTCGACGCGCCTGCGGAGCCTCCGGTGCCTGCCGCGCCACCTTGGCCTGCTGCGCCGGACTCCCCTGCCGCACCGTCTGGTCCCGCACCCCCACCGGCGTCGTTCCCTGCGGCGCCCCCCCTTCCGGCCGATGCGTCGTGTCCTCCGCTCCCACTCGAGGCGCCGGATCCGCCGACTGCTACATCGCCACCCGCTGTTGACGAATCAGCAGCAGCGCCGCTGAAGCCTGCTCCGCCACCGCCGGTCGCCACATCGCCGCCACAGCTTGCCGACCAGGGAGTCAGCGCTAGCAGCGCGAGCGCGGCGGCGACGCGGAGGACGTTCGAAGTCATTCCCCAAAACCATACGCGTACGGATCGGGGTGCGGGTAGGGGTACGGGGGCCACGCCGGGTACGGCTTGAGAAGTACGCGATCCGGAACGCGGAAGATGGAGGGCGTCGGCCCCTTGTTCACGGTAGTACGCATCAAGACGACCCGGTACGGGTTGTGCGTGGACATGACCCAGTAGAGCGTCAGTGCTTGATCGGTGTTGGAGCTGACGCTCTGCACAACGCCAGCGCCATATTCGAAACCCTGACCAGTGCCCCACACGTCAAGGTCAGCATCGCCGCCGGGGCATGGATATGCCGGGTCCAACGTGTCGTCGTGGTATATGATTTGGCAGTAGCCGGGTTGCACGTTCGAATAGGGCGAGTAGACGGTCACAGCGGTGCCCCAGGGCCCCCACGGGTTCGGCGCGGTGCGAAGGTAGATCCCGGCTCCGTGGTTGGTGAAGTCCGAGAGGGTCAATCCGGGTACCGCGAAGTCGTAACCGATATTCGGCATCAGCCGCCCGCCGTAGAGTAGCACCCATTGATTGCCGATCTTCGACAGGTGCGCGTTGATGACCATCTTGTGCGGGTCGTCGATGATAGTGACGGGTGTTGCGGACGGGTTTCCGTCGCCGTCCACGTATACCGGTACACCTAGCGTTTGGGTCTGGTCGTCGAACTGCTGGCGTTCAAGATCGAACTTGATCGAGTCGAGCGCGTTCGCAACGGGGCGATTCGTGGTGAGGGTGTATACGTACGACCCATCCACAGCCGTGACGTCGCCCACCGAATCCTGCGGAGGATTCACGCTTTGGAACGAAGGTGAGCTGATGAGCGTGTCGGCCGACCCGGTGTGGGTTGCGAGGATCGGGCTCTGGAGCCGCGGCAGGCATGTGTCGGGGTAGGCTTCGCTGCAGCAGGCGGTCGGATCGGTGCTGGTGCAGTCGCCTCCGTGCATGCAGATCGGTCGCTTGTTGTTGCTGGCATCCACGACTGGGTCGTTCGCCGGGATAAAACACGCGTCCGGTTGCCCCGCTTGTGGCGGACAGGGCGCGTTGTCGCACGGCACAAAGAACTGACTAAGATCGCCACTCTGGTGCTGTGGCATGGTCGCGAACAGTTGGTCTCCCATGCCCTGGAACGCGAAGCCCTGACCGGGGACGGAGTTGGCGCCCATCCACTTTCCGCCCGTGCCGTCCGGATGGTACGGCCCGTCCACGGTCACGGGAGCGGCAATCTCAGACGGCAAATAGCCGCCGGGCGGCCCGCCCAGTACTTGCAGCTTCAGGCACTGGTCGGCTGAGAGGTCGGAATCAGCCGCGACCACCGCCATGATGTCGTCGTTGTCGGGGTTCAGTTCGCTGAAGCTGGAGGGGCTCGGGCTGATCTCTTTCGTATCCCCGAACGCGAAGAACTGCCGCCCCTGGTACATGAATGGCTGGCCCTCATCGGTGCCGATGACGTCTGGAAAGCTGCCACTTGGAGCCGGCCAGTTGAAGGCGTGGCCGCCGTTGTACGGCTTGCCGATTAGATCGCAGACCTTTTTGGTCTGGATCGGGCTGGCACATTCGAAAAACGGGCAGGGCAAGCCCAGCAACTGCATGTCGTAGCTGGAGCCGAGCGCAGGTGCCGTACCGTCGATGCGGAAGCTGACGATGCTATAGCCGAAAGCGGCGACGTACTGATCGTCGGGCACGCGACGGCCTTCATTGTCGGTGTAGTCCCAGTCCACGTCGATGGATGCGGTGCCCGTGCTTTCCACGTCTGTCAGTCCGTAGAAGGTGCGCAGGGGCACATAGGTGCCGGCCTGGGCCAACGTCAGCTCGTAGAACAGTTCGTACGAGCAGATCGCATCCGCACATCCGGGCAGCGAGGCCGGTAGCTCCCGGATCGGGACGTCGACGTGCACGGGTAGCGGCCCATCCGCGCTGGTGTGCCCGGCGGGTGACTGAATGATCGGTCTCGGGACGATCGGTGTCCCGACCGATTGGACGCGGCCGTCGAGCCGCGCGACGACCAGCGTGCCATCGCCCGCAATGGCGGGAGTGCTCGCAATCGGCGCGCCCGTTTGATGTCCGAATCGGAGGGTGCCATCGGCCGAGATCGCATCCATGAAGCCGGACGTCGTCCCTACATAGGTGGTCCCGTCGGCGCCGACGCTGGGCGAGCCGAGAGCCGCGCCCACCGTCTGGTAGGTCCAGATGCGCTGCCCGTCTTGCGAGAGTGCGTAGAGCCGCCCCCGCGAGTCGGCCACGCGCAGCGTTCCGTCCGGAGCAAATGCTACCGATGCGCGCACCGGTGATCGGGTCGCAAAGCGCCAGCTCTCGCTCCCGTCGGCCGCCACGGCGTACACGTCTCCCGCGTTCGTCCCGAAGTAGACGGTGCCGTCGGCCCCACTCGCGGGCGCGGTGCGGATCGGTCCGTGGACGCGGAAGCTCCAGACCTGATCCCCGTCCGGTGTCAACGAGTACAGCAGCCCACAGTCGGTCCCCACCACAAGACGGCCGTCGGGCGTGAACGCCGGCGATGATCGGATCCGCGCGCAGCGGAGCCAGCGCTGCCACAGGATTGTGCCGTCGTCGACATCGATGGCGTAGATGCGCCCGTCGTCCGCGCCCATGTACGCGACGCCATCGGGAGAGACTGCTGCGGTGGTGCGGATGCGCGCGCCGATTTCCGTGACCCAGCTCTCTGCGCCGTCCGGGCCGATCGCATAGACGCGACCGTCGTCGGACCCAACGAGCACGTCGCCGCTAGCCAAGATCACCGGGCTAGCCGCGACTTTCCCGCCGGTCGCAAAGCTCCACCTCACTCTGCCATCGCGATCGATGGCGCGCACCACGCCGTCCGCGCCGCCGATGAATGCGGTCCCATCGAAATCCACGACTGGCGAGCCGAAAATCCGGGAGCCGCTATCGACGGACCACGACAGTCCGTCCTCACGCGGTCCCAAGATCCCCGCCGTGCCTGTGTGCGAGGAGCAGCCGTCAGGAGCAGGCCAGCTGGCACGCGCGAGGCCCACGCATGGATCGAGATATTGCCCCTGCGCGGAAGCGCTCGACGGCAACATCGTGATAGCCGAAATCACGCACGCAACTGATAACGCCCTTCCCAATGTTCGCTGATACCCCATTGTTCGAAGGTCTGCCGATAGCGGCGCACTGTCAACGCAGACCGGGAAGGTGTTGCGATGGGGTGCGCGCACACGCGCACACCGGCGTACTTCCGCAGTCAGTGCGGAGCACGTGAGCAAACGTCGGAGCAATGGGCGAGCGCGCCCGTTTTCGGGCCCTCATGAGATGTGTGTCCTTGACCCACAAATCATCCTGGAGGCGTTCAGTTCGATTCTCGACTGCTCCGTAACGGGTGTAAACTGTTTGAAGCGAGGGCGAATGGCAGGCGGGTTCAACTGGGGTGTAGGAATCACTGCGCGGGTCTTTTGCGTGGCGCTCATTCCTCTTGCTTGCACGAGCACGCATGAGCCTGGCCGAGCCGGAGGCGAGCGCGTCGGCACGGTGTCGCAGGCCGTCAGTCAACCGACGCTCAACCCGGTCGAGCAGATCTGGGTTGGAAGCCATTCCGCTCCCTCGCAGGTCCCGGCGAGCTACCCTCCCAGCCCGTTTGCTTTCAGTCCTGCGCCCGTGCGGGGTGTTCGTGCCGGGAGGGACGGGCTCAGCGCCTACACGGGTCCGCGCGACGAGACGATCCTCTGGTCGGATGACCTTGCGGGACCCGTCCGTTCGACGGCGGCACTCGCGACTGACGGAACGATCTACGTCGGCTCGCACGCGGGGTTCCTGGCGGCGCTCCAGCCGGACGGCGGCGAGAAATGGCGTGTCGAGGTCGGAGCGCCCGTCGACTCGTCTCCTGCCATTGCGTTCGACGGCACGATCTACGTCGGATCCGCGGCGGGAAAGTTGTATGCGATTGGCCCGAGTGGCGGAACCAACTGGGTCTTCGCGCCGCAGCCGCCGCACGGCGAGCCTCTCGGTTGCGAGAAGCCGAACGCGACGTGCGCGCCCGACGAGCAGCAGAACTTTGCCGTGGCTCCCGTAATGGGCGTGGATGGCTCGATCTACGTCGTGTCGTACGGCGGCGAGCTGTACGCGGTGCATCCTGATGGCAACGAGGCCTGGCGATTCCACGCGCCAGGCCCCGGGGCATTCCCTGTTGCGCTCGGCTTCAGTAGCGACATCTACCTTGGCGCGGGCACGGCGCTGTACGCCATCCGATCCGACGGCACCCAGCGCTGGCGATTCCGCGTTCCCGGGGGAGTCAGCTCGGCGCCGTGTGTCGCCTATGACGGCACTATCTACGTGGGATCAACCCTCGGCCGCCTCTACGCGATAGCGCCAACAGGGCAGGAACGCTGGGTCTTCCGATCGCACGGCCGGCGTGTACTCCGCTCCGGCGCCCACGGAGGCGCGCCCGCAGCCCCCGCCACGCGGATCTCCTCTGCTCCGGCAGTAACGCGCAAGGGCACGGTCTACTTCGGAACGGCGGACGGCCGCCTCTACGCGGTCGCTCCAACGGGTTCGAAGCTCTGGCAGTGCGATGCGACGGGCGCGGTGACGGGGTCTCCAGCGCTAGGGGCGAACGGTACGGTCTACTTCGGCACCGACTCCGGCCGCATCTACGCGGTCGGCAGGTCCGGCGACATCGTGTGGAAGCGTTCGCTCGGCGGTGCCGTCCGTGCTTCGCCCACCGTTACGCAAGACGACGGACTGATTGTGGCCTCCGACGACCATAACCTCTACACATTCGGCCATCCGCCGGTCAGCGCGGCGCAGTGCAAGGCCGCCGTCGGTTCGAGCTGCGCATGCGTGTGCGCGGCGTGTCTTCCGGAGTACCAGCAGTGTGAGGCCGACCCTGGCTGTCTTGCGATCCGCGCTTGCTCGCTTGCTAAGAGCTGTGCGGGCTCGCGCTGCTATCGGCCTTCGGTCTGTCAATCCACGATCGACGCGAGCGGCGGGCTTTTCTCGGCATCGGCCCGCCGCTTCCTGGCCCTGGCGCGGTGTGCCGAGCCCGTTTGCCCAGGTTGTTGACCAGTGAGGGAGCCATGAGCCGCCGCCAAGCCTTGAAGCGTCTGATGCTCATCGTGGCAGCCCCTTTTCTGTTGACGGGCTTCACTGTTCCGGCGGACGGCATCTCCCCGACGCCCGTCTGCGACGTGGGCTGCGGGTCGAGCGATCGCGCCGAGGACTTATCGCTCACGCAGCACATCATGGCCGAAACCAACACGTCGATGGTGCTCGCGCTCGGCATACCCACCTGGCGGAACCTGGAGCCCTGCACGAAGGATCCGACAGGCGCGCTGACTTGCTACGACAATTCTTCGGATACGACGGGCTACGCATGCACGTGCACGTACAACCTGTCCGTACTCGATGCCTACCTGACCTCGTACCTGGGCGTCACGAAGAGTAATGAAGCGCTCATCCAGCTCGCGCCGATCTTTACGGGCGTGCGGAGCGTCCCTCCCTATCTCGCAAAGACGCCGTTCCAGGACCCAAAAATGATCGCGGCCTACGAGGCGCTCTGGGATCAGGTGGCGGCAGTTCTCGCGCAGCCGAAGTACAACAACACGGAGTTCATCATCTCGATTGGGAACGAGGTCAACAACTACCTCAATGCGCCGAACGGGTCGTTCCCCGGCGACCCACGGGGCGGACCCATCCAGGGCGAGGCCACCGCGGCGGACGCGTGGACGAGCTTTGGCAATTTCTATGCAGCGGTGGCGCCCTACGTCAAAGCGAACCCAGCGGCGGGCCAGAATGTGACGCGGCTCGTGGGAGTCACCCTGGAGTGGCTCGGCCAAGACTGTGGCAGCGGTATAAGCCTCAGTAACAACGGGCTCTATTGCAGCTCGTCCCAGACGTTCCAGAACATCAAGTCATCATTGCTCGGGAACAGCAACGTCTACGTGTTCACCTATTACCCGGCCTTCACGGTGCTTGACACCGCCAGTAGTGTCGACACCAAGGTGAATAACAACCTCCAGAACATGGTGAAGCTGTCGACGACCGATGGGAAGGCAATCGAGCTCCAGGAGGCGGGGACCCCGTCCAACTTGAATGACCCCGGCGGCCCGCTCGGCCCTCCCGACGGACTCCTGGAGCAGCAACAGAGCTACTTCGTCCAGTCAATATTTGACGACGTCAAGGCAGCGAACTCCCAGCCCGGAGGTCCCTATTTCCCCGGATTGAACATCTTCCAGCTCCGCGACTTCAACAAGCGCGTGGTCGCCCAGGGGCTGGACTGCACGCCGACAGACCCGAACCACGACACCTGTCCCCTCGGCACGACCTGCGTGGCGTCTCCGGGCGATCAGGGGACATGGACGGAGGACTTCCCCGCCGTTTCGCCGGACCCGCGCCAGGATTCGGACATGGTCTACGACGCGGCGCGCAGCAGATTCGTCCTTTTCGGCGGCGTCCAGGTGCCGCCCAACACGCCGAACGCTGCTGGATTCTCGGACGTTCTGGGCTCTGTATGATCCACCGTCGCCGACCCTTCCCGCCGCTCCGTCCTGGGAGCAGGTGACGACTTCGGGTACGTCGCCGAGCGGCAACGGCTCGGATTCGGTCCTGGTTCCTGGTCAATCGGGTGCGTCTGACCGGCTCATCGCGGTTGCGCAGAACAGCTCGTCGGACAAGGTCGAGTTCTACGCTCTGACATTCAACGCCGACGGCAGCGGGAACTGGGCGTTGTTGCAGCCGGACACGAGTGGCGTGCCCAGTTCGTCGTTCCTCGGCTATCGTCCGTTCGGGCGCGCCATCTACGACCCTGACGACGATTCGGTGCTGTACCTCGGGGGCAGGCTCTCGTCGAACCTCTCGACCGCGCAGCTTCTCGTCCTGGACCTGAAGAACAACAAGCTCCTGGGCTACGATCTGGCTCCAGCGGGACTCGAGCCGCGCGAGGAGTTCGGGTTCGCGTACGACACAGCCGCCCATCGAGCGCTCGTCTACGGTGGCGCTCAAACGACCGCAACCGGCGGCACCACGCTGAGCGACCTGTGGCAGATCTCCCTCGGGACCAATCCGCCCGTTGCCACGCAGCTCTCCCCCACGAACGGCAACCCGGCTGACGGCGCTCCGACGCCACGCACGTTCTTCACCTGGGCCAACGATGCATCTCGTGGCCGGGCCATCATGTTCGGCGGCGCGAGCACTACCTTCCTCAACGACGTGTGGGCGCTCGACTACAAGTCGAATCCGCCCGTCTGGAACAAGCTCCAGCCGTCGGCGAATCCCGGGCCCGGCCCGATTGGTCGGTACGGCGCCAGCGGCACCTTCGCGGCAAACACCGGCAAGATGCTGATCTTCGGCGGCACGTCGGACTTCCAGTACACGCCGCTGCAGGAAACGTGGCAACTTGCGTGGGACTTCAGGAGCGTCTGTCAGTTGTCGCCCAATCCGGTGTGTTCCGCGGACACCGACTGTCCGGCGCTTTGGCACTGCTGCCTGGACAACGCCGTCTGTCCGACGAGCCTGCTCAATCGCTGCGAAGTCGGCTCCAACTGCAACGTCGCGGACTCGCTGGATCCGAGTGTCTCTCTGTGCGGACTGAACGGCGCTTGTCCGACGGGCCGCATCTGCGACACGCTGAACCGCTGCGTCCTTCCCGCCACCCGCGCTGGGTTCTGCTCGTGGGGTCTGATCGCCGACGATGGCGTTCCCAAGCCGGCTTGGACAACCTTCCTCGCGAGCGCCGCAGTATTCCCGTGAGAATCGAGGCGCGCGCGTGAGGGGCTTTGCGATCCCTGCGTGGCTCGGTCTTTCGTGCGCAGCGTGCGCTGCAACACCAAGCGTAGGCCATGAGTCTGTTGCTTCCGTAGGCGCGGCCCTGGCGGCCGGTCAGGAAGTGGTCATGGTCGGCTATGGTACGGTTCCGGCGGCCCAGGATGGGCCACGCGTCGTGTTGCCCGGGAAATTCCCTGCGCCGGATCTCGCCAAGGTGTACTGCATGCAGGGGGGCGCCGCCAAGCTACTCCAGACACTGCTGCCCGGGCCTGGAGTCCAGCCCGACGCTCCCACGGTCGCGGCAGGGCAAGGGACGATCGTCGTCTCCACGTCGCCGTCCGGACCCGTACTGGGCGTGCTCGCCGTCTACGCGCCGAGCAGCAGTGGCTGGCAGCTCGAGGCGAGTCTTGCCCCGCCGGCTTCCGTCACCGTTGCCGATGTGTTCG
This sequence comes from uncultured delta proteobacterium, assembly GCA_963826085.1. Taxonomy (GTDB): domain Bacteria; phylum Myxococcota_A; class Polyangia; order Polyangiales; family Polyangiaceae; genus CAWDXG01. The sequence goes on from CAWGVN010000005.1 coordinate 15,233, forward strand.
GCGCCCCGCTCGTGACCGACGGCACGAGCATTCTAGCCGACGTCGCGCCAAGCAGTGGCGCTCCGTACCTCGTCGCATACGATCGAACGGGATCGGGGTGGGTGCAGACGCAGTCGCTCTACAGCGATCCGGGAGACATGGGGTTCACCGACCTGGCTTTGAGCGAAGGCGTGCTCGCCGCAGCGAGCGCCACGCCTGCGGCCGACGCTGGCGCGTCGCCGGTGGGCAACGTCTACGTGTTCGACCGGGGCAAAGCCGGCTGGGTCAAGAAGCAGATACTGCGCGCTTCAAGCCTCCAGCCAGGCGCCTTCTCGTCGGTGGCCACCGATTCGAAGACGTTGGTCGCCGGCGCACCGGGTGCCGATAGTGGGCTGGGCGCGGCCTATGTGTTCGAGCTCGCTGCGAACGGAGCGTGGTCCCAGACCGCGGTTCTCGCTCCCGGCGATCGCACCGCGCAGGACTCGTTCGGGTGGAGCGTCGCGGTAGATGGCGATCTCATCGTGGTCGGCGTTCCCGGGCCGGTGTTCCACAAGCCAGGGATGTGCGGGACTGGCACCCTGGTGCCGTGCATTCCGGGGAAGACGTATCTTTTCGAACGCACCTCGTCGGGCTGGGAAGCGAAGTTGGAGCTCGTCCTGACGAATTCGTACCTTGGTGATCAGTTCGGCCTGAACGTTTCGTTGTCGGCCGGCGTACTGGTGAGCGAGAGCCAAGACGATCTGTTTGCCTACACCCTCGGCGACCCGTGTACGACCTCGAACGACTGCGACGGCGGCACGTGCAGCGGAGGCGTCTGCGCGCAGCCCGCGCCATGTCTGCCGATGTCGGACGCAGGAAGCGGAGACGCCGGGCCTGACGCCCCGCTGGACGCCTCGGACGCCGGCAGTGCAGAGGCGAGTCGCGACGCGACACCGGACAGCGCGGACGCCGGGTCCGACGCGCCCGGGGCCGATGCCGCGCGTGATGGAGGCGTCGGGCCCGCGCGCAGCGTGCGGGCAACCGGTGGCTGTGGGTGTCGGCTCGCGCGGGGACGTGAAGGTGCACTTTGGGACGCGGTGTGGTTGGTCGGTGCCGCGCTAGCGATGCTCGGTGCACGCCGGCGGCGCAAACCCGGGCCACCCGCCCCGATTTGATGCCTGTGCTGGTACTGAATCATCCGCAGGCATGAAAGCCCCCGATCACGCTGCGCGCCGGTAGTCGTGATGGAGCCCGTTCAGCATGGCGCGCCCGGTGACCGCCCCGTTTCCTGCTCCGCCGGATGACGAACCGATCGGGACGAGCTGACCGATCCCTTGATGAGGCCGGGCCACGTTGAAGTACGCAAAGCAATACTCGCGCAGCACACGATGCAGGTGCGCTTCGCCGAGCACGATGACGTGGTCCAGGCACTCCCGACGCACGCTGCCGAGGAACCGCTCGCAGAACGAGTTCATGCGCGGGGCCTTCACCGCGGTGCGGAGGACCCGGACGCCGGCTGCCTCCGCTGCTCTTTCGAAGTCCGGGCCGAACTTGTCGTCGTTGTCGCGGATGATGAACCGCGGCCCGGTGGCGAACGGCGTCGCGTTGCGGAGCTGCTGGGCGACCCACGTCGCGCTGGGACTGCGCGTCACGCCTACGTGCACGACCCTCCGCGAGCCGAGCTCGACGATGAAGAACGCGAAGATGGGCCTGAACCAGATGTCGTAGAGCTGCAGGAAGTCGCAGGCCCAGATCTGGTGCAGGTGGTTTTCGAGGAACGTCGACCAGCTCTGCCCCCACGGCCGCGGCCCTCGTACCTGGCGCATGTACTTCTGGACGGTGCGCTTCGCCACGTGGACGCCGAGCTTCAGTAGCTCGCCGCGGATCCGTTCGGCGCCCCAGAGCGGGTTCTCCTTGGCCAGCCTCCGGATGAGCTCGACCGTCTCCGGCGGCGTGCGCCGGGTCGGCATGCCACGCGCACGCACCCTGGACTTCGCCCGCCAGAACAGCCTGAAGCCTGCCCGGTGCCAGCGCAGGATCGTCTCCGGCCTGACGAGCAGCACGGCGTCACGCCACTGCGGCACGAAATGGGCGAGCGCCACGAGAAGCCCGCGCTCGTGCGCCGCGAACCTCGGCTTCTTCACCCGCCGTGCCGCGACGACGAGCTGCTGGCGGAGGAGCATGTTCTCGGTGATGAGCTCTCTGCGCGAACGAGCCATGTCGCAGAGCAGCCCACCGATGACAGGGCCCGGGCTCGGCCGTGTACCGGTCCGCACTGCCGCTGCCACGCGTCCGGCTGCCATGCGCGCCGCGTCGCGAAAGCGATGAACCAGGGTGTCGAGCACGAGCGCGATGTGCACGATCGCTCCGCGCCGTTCAAGTCTTGCGCGCGGCGGATCCCCGAGCGATTCTGCGGCGGACGCGAGAAGTAGCCAGTACAGAGGATCTGCACGAAGCGACGGATCACGCCACGGCGTTGCTCTTCGGGAGTCATGTAGTCCCGAGAAGCAAGCTCCGCGCCGCTGCGGCCAGCCGCGACGGTCTGGATCCGTTCACGAGCTGCTACCTCTTCGGGCTGCTGCCGTACTAGACGTCAGTCCAACGGCGCCACGCCTTGGTACAGACCTTGGTACGCCGTACCAAATCGCGTACCAAGAAATCGCTAAATCCCCAGCGATCTCGTGGTGGGCCATGAAGGACTTGAACCTTCAGCCAACGGATTAAGAGTCCGCTGCTCTACCAATTGAGCTAATGGCCCCGGCGAGCGTGCCCTTGCGGCGCACGCTGCGCGGACCGCCGCTCTTACCATGGCGGCGGGGGAGGTCAAGCCCCTGGGCGGGCGGGCGGAGGCGCTTGTCGCGGGTCAAACGGCGCCCGCCGGGCGGGACTTGCCTCCGGCGCGATTTTGCGGGATCCCCGGGGCGTAATGCGCGACGTGCACGTCGAGCTGGACCGCCTGCAGCGGCGCGTGGCGGAGCTCCAGAAGAGCCTGCCGGATGAGCGCATGCCCGAGGGCTGGCGTGAGGTGCTGGGCTCCATGCTGGACGAGTTCCGCGAGGTCGTGGAGGCCGAGAAGCGCGACCCGAACCCGGCGGAGGCGGAGCTTCTGCGCGAGGGGCTGGAAGTCGTCTCTTCGGCCGTGCGCCGCACGGACGAGTCGCTGGCGCGCATCGTCAAGCGCGGGCGCGTGGTGCACCTCGAGGCCGTGCAGAGCCGCCTCGAGGGCCGCAAGTTCCGGGACTAGCGCGGCTCCCCTGCGTCCTGATCAGTGCATCTTCAGGCCGCGGTAGTCGAGCAGCGGCTTGATGTCGGGCTTCTTGCCGTAGAAGTTCTTGAACAGAACGTCCGGCTCCTCGGTGCGGCCGCGCGACAGGATCTTGGCGCGGAACTCGTCGCCCGCCTTGCGGCTGAGCCCACCGTGCGCGTGGAACCAGGCGCCGGCGTCGCGCGCGAGCACCTCGCTCCAGATGTAGGCGTAGTAGCCGGCCTGATAGCCCTCGGTAAAGATGTGCGAGAAGTACGGCGAGTGGTACCGCGGCGGCACCGGCGCGTACGCCACGTGATCCTGCGCCAGCGCCTTCTTCTCGAAGTCCATCACCTTGGCCGCCGGAACTTCGGTCCCGGGCTTGAGCTGGTGCCAGGACTGGTCGAGCATCGCCGCCTCGAGGTACTCGAGCAGCTCGTAGCCCTGCCCGTAGTTCTGCGACCTGATCACCTTGTCGAGCAGCGCCTTGGGCATGGGTTTGCCCGTCTTGTAGTGCTTCGCGTAGTTCTTCAAGACGGCCGGTTCGCGAGCCCACATCTCGTTGAACTGCGAGGGGAACTCCACGAAATCCCGCGGCACGTCCGTGCCGGCGAGCAGCGGGTACTTGCAGTGCGAGAGCAGGCCATGGAGGGCATGCCCGAACTCGTGGAACGCCGTGGTGACCTCGTCGAAGGTCAAGAGCGCGGGCTGACCGGGCGCCGGCTTCGGGATGTTGAGGTTGTTGATGATCACGGGCTTCTGGTCGAGCAGCGTCGTTTGCTGGACGTAGGCGTCCATCCACGCCCCGCCGTTCTTGTTGTCGCGCTTGAAGTAGTCGAGCAGGAGCAAGCCGAGCAGCGAGCCGTCGGAGTCGTGGACCTCGAACACGCGCACGTCTGGTTGGTACACGGGCAGGTCATGGCGCTCCTTGAACGTGAGCCCGTAGAGCTGGTTGGCGGCGTAGAAGACGCCGTCCTGCAGCACGTGGTTCAGCTCGAAGTAGGGCTTCACCTCGTTCTGGTCGAAGTCGTACTTCGCCTTCTTCACCTCGGCGGCGTAGTGCGCCCAGTCCCAGGGCTGGAGCTTGATGGGCTTTTCCTTCTCGGCCTTCGCGTCCTTGTCGATCTGCTGCTGGATCTCCCGCGCTTCGCTCTTCGCCTTGGCAAGCGCCACGGGAGCGAGCTGGCGCAGGATGCGGTTGACCGCCTCGGGCGTCTTGGCGGTCTCCTCCGCCAGCGAGTACGCCGCGTAGTTCTTGTATCCGAGCATCTTCGCCTTCTCTTCGCGGAGCGCGATGATGTTCGAGATGACCTCGGTGTTGTCCGCGTCGCCGCCCTGGCAGCGTGAGCTGGAAGCGTCGAAGATCTTCTGCCGCAGCGCGCGGTCCGTCATCTGCTCGAGCGGCGGCTGGATGGTGGTGTTCTGCAGCGTGATCACCCATTTCCCGTCCAGCTTGCGCGACTTGGCGGCCTGGGCGGCCGCGCCGATCTGCTCCGGCGAAAGCCCGTCGAGCTGCTTCTTGTCGTCGACGGTCACCGCCCCGTCCTTGGTCGCCTTGAGCACGTCCTGGCGGAACTTCGTTTCGAGCGACGAGAGCTTCTTGTTGATGTCCTTGAGCTTGGTCTTGTCCGCAGGCGACAGCTTCGCGCCGGCGCGCACGAACATCTTCTCGTAGCGGTCCAGGAGCTGCGCCGACTCGGGGTCGAGCTTGAGCTTGTCCTTCTGCTTGTAGACGGCGTCGACGCGCGCGAAGAGCTTCGGATCGAGCAGGATCGTGTCCTCGTGCGCCGACAGCTTGGGCGACATCTCGGTGTCGACCTTCTTCAGAGCGTCGTCGGTGTTGGAGGCGTTCAGGTTCTCGAACGTCTGCTCCACGCGCGTGAGCATCCGACCGGTCTTCTCCATGGCGACGATGGTGTTGTCGAAGGTCGGCGCGTCCTTGCTGTCCGCGATGGCCTTCACTTCTTCGAGCTGCTTCTTCATCCCCGCCTCGAACGCGGGCTCGAAGTCCTCGTCCTTGATCTTGTCGAACTGGGGGAAGTGCAGCGGAAGCGGGCTCGGCTCGAGCAGCGGGTTTGCGTGCGGCGCAGGCTTGGCCGCCGCCTGGGTCGGTGCCGGCGGCGGGGGCGGGGGCGCCGGTGGAGGCGCGGTGTTGCCGGGCTGGGGGCCGCAGGCCGAAAACCCGAGTGCGAGGGCGAACGCGAGCGTCGAGTGGATCCGTTGCATGGCCGGCATTCAACGCAATTGTCCGCTGCCGTCAAGACGCGGCGTCCCGCAGCCTCGATCAGCTTTTCTCGCGGGGTCTCCGCTCACCACGCGCGGCCGGGAAGAACATCGCCACGGTGGTGCCCTGATGCGGCCGGCCCGGGCGATGCTGGTGCGTTCGTCGCGCGCCTGCGGTTCGAGGCCGTAGATCCTGTACAGCTCGTCCGACCACGTGACGCGATTCGTGTCCGGCTCCCACTCCCAGCTGCCGATGTGGGTGATCTGCTGAGCGGTGGCGAGCTGCCGCTCCGGGCGCAGACGTGTGAGCCTGTACGGAAGAGGCCGCCTCGTGCACCATCCGCCGATGCGTCGAGCGCGACGATTGGGGCTCGCTCTGCTGGGCTTCGTCCTGGCGACCTTGCCCGCGGCGCCGGCCTACGCCGATGGGATGGGCCTGAAGGGGCTGGGCGAGTTCCTCTGGCTGGCCATCGGCGTCGTGGCGCTCGCCCTGGGCGCGCTGCTCGGCGCGCTCTCGTGGTTCAAGGTGTTCCGCCCGCCGCAAACGACAGCGGGCGTGTTGGGTCGAGGCTTTGTCGGCGTCTCCGCCGTGGTCGCGTTTTCCATCGGTGTCATCGGCGTCGTCGTCGGTTTCGACCTGGAGACGCCCTGGGCGCTCGGGGCACTCGCGGTGATGGTGGTGTTCATGGCCGCAGAGTTCTACATCGCGGCGATCCTCTACTTTCGCGTCCATCGAGCGCGCGGTTCCGGCATGGCAAGGTTTCTGGCATTTGCCAGTTGCGCTATCGGCGGTCTGTTCGTGCTTGGCGCTCTCTTGATCGGCGGCGTCGGGCTTCTCACCGCGCTGGATCCGGATCCGGCCGGCCCGAACGGGGAAGTCCGCGGCTACCAGAAGGGTTGCGCCGCCAACGACGGCAGCGACTGCAACATGCTTGGCCTGCGCTACGAGTACGGTGAGGGCGGGCTGAAGCGCGACGCCACGCGCGCCGCGGAGTCCTTCCGCAAGGCCTGTGATCTGGGCACTGCCATCGGCTGTCGCAACCTCGCCGACCTGTACGACGACGGCAAAGGCGTCCCCCGGAATGCGAAGCTCGCCAAGCAGTACCGGGATCGCTACAAGGAGCTGGAGCGCGCTCGGCACAAGTGACGCGGGCCGAACGGATCCGGCGATGAGGTCCCGAGGACCGCAGGAAACGGAGTGAGCCGGAAACAGTGCCGCCCGCGACGGCAAAGCCGAAACAACGGCGCGCCCCGCCCGATTCGAACGGGCGACCTGCGGATTCGAAGTCCGATGCTCTATCCAGCTGAGCTAGGGGCGCGGGGCGCCCCGGGGGGCGCCGGACGCTGGAATAGAAGGGGAACGGGGTCTGGTCAAGCGTCGGGCGCCAGCGCGCTAGCCAGCGCCGCGGCAGGTTCGCTAGCGTGTCGCCCCGATGCCGAGCACCTCGGTCCCGCCGCCTGCCGCCGATGCGGTGGACGCGCTGCCCCGCCAGCGCGTGGCGGACCCGGACTTCTGGCTCAGCGTCCTGGCGTGGCTGACCATCGCACTGAGCTGTCTGCAGATCCTGCTGATGAGCTTCGGGCGGGATCAGAGCATCTACGCCGTCATCGGCAGCGGCGTGCTGCACGGCAAGATGCCGTACCGCGATCTGTGGGACTTCAAGCCGCCGGGCATCTACCTCGTGTACGCGCTGGCGCAGGCGGTGTTCGGCCGCAGCATGCTCGCGCCGCGCCTGCTCGAGGTTGCCGGACTGCTCGGCATGGTCGTGGCGTTCCGCAGCCTCGCCGGCACCTTCTTCGGCCTGCAGCGCATCGGTATCATCGCCGGCGCGCTGGCCGCGTTGATCCACGCCCAGCTCGGCTTCTGGCACACCGGGCAGCCCGAGGCGTTCGGCGGTTTCCTGACGGCGTACGCGCTGGTGCTCACCGTCGGCGACTACAGCCGTCACCGCGCGTGGATCGCCTGGGCCGGCATGGGTGCGCTGTTCGGCTACGCCTTCCTCCTCAAGCCGCCGCTCGGCGGCGGAGCGCTGGTGTGCGCCGCCTATCTCGTGCAGCGCGAGTACCGGCGCACCGGGAGTCGCTTGTCCGCACTCTGGCCGCTGGTGATTACCGGGCTCGGCAGCCTCGTCCCGATCGGCCTGGTGCTGCTCTGGTTCAAGCTGCGCGGCGCGTGGCCCGCGCTCTACTGGACCTTCGTCGACTTCACGCCCGGCTACACGCGGCTCGGCTGGCATGGCCACGACGCCGCCGGGCTGTTCTATTTCGGCCTGGAACAGGCATTCTTCCACTTCTCGGCGCTGGCGGCATTCGGCGTGATCGCGGCAATCGTCATCCGCCCGCTCCACACGCGCGAACGCGAGGGGCTGTTCCTCCTGCTCGGCATCATCTCCGTGCACGTTGCGGGGATCGCGATGCAGGGGAAGTTCTTCCAGTATCACTACTCGGCCACGCTGCCGCTGGTCGCGTTCATCGCGGGCCTGGGGATCTACAAGCTGTGGCGACGTTGTCTGCCGGGCGGTGCGGGCGGCATCATCGCGTTCGCGTCGTTCCTCGTCGTGACTGTCGTCATGCGTACCGCGGTGGGCGATCTGCCCGGCTCGTTCTGGTGGCGGAGCATGGTGCGCATGGAGTACCTGCTCGGCAAGACGAGCTACAGCTCCCGTGAGCTGCTGGATCGCGAGCTGTACTACGTGGCCGATTTCAACCTCGACGCCGACCGTCGCGTCGGAATGGACATCGCGCAGAACACGCCGAAGAACGCCTACATCTACGTGTGGGGATTCGAGCCGGCGATCTACTGGATCGCGCAGCGCAAGCCATCGTCACGCTTCATCTACGACGTCCCCCAGCGCGTGAAGTGGCAGCGACAGTATGCGCGGGATCAGCTGATGCAGGATCTGCGTCGCCACCCGCCAGACGTGATCGTCGTCCAGCGGAACGATGCCTTCAAGTGGGTGACCGGCGACGACCTGGACTCCGAAAAAGCACTCGACAAATTCCCCGCTCTGCGCAAGCTCATCGAGGACCAGTACCGTTCATCCCGGAAGATCGAGGACTTCACGCTCTACGAACGGGCGGATGATGGATCCGTCAAGCCATAAGGCGACGCCGGCTTGACGAACCCTTCTCCTCGGTTGTACGGGGCTGCTCTCCACGACGCCGATGTCCGACCCTACGGAGGAGCCCGCCGCCGAGCCCGTTTCAAGCGGGCCACGGCCGCCCGCGCCCGCCGGTACCGGGCAAGGCGTCTCGTCGCCGCGCATCGACGCGCTCGGACGCTGGGGCGTGCGGCTGTGCGCGCCACTCTTGATCGGCGCTCTGGTCGGTCTGATCGAGGCCGTGCGCCTGCGTCACGAGCTGTCGCAGGGCATCTCGCACCGCATGCTGTTCGTTTCGGCGATCGCCTTCGGCATGGGCACGGCGGCGCTGGCCTCGCCCGTCGTACTGCTGCTCAGGTGCGGATTGCAGCGGACGCTCGCGCGGCTCGACAGGCCCCGGGCGCCGCGCGTGATGGCCGCGCTGCTCGCGGTGGGCTGCGCCTTCCAGGCCACGCTGCTCCTGGTGGGGCGCTTCCTCACTGCCGGTTTCCACAACATCGGACTGGCACAGTGGGCTTTTGCGCTGGCCGCACTGGTGATCTGGGCGGCGGCGGTGGCGGTCTACACGTTGTCGCTCGACCTGGTGGTAGCCGTCGGACGGCGCTGGCCGCGCGTGGGGCGCTTGCTGCCATGGGTCGTGATGGCGGGCCTGCTCGGGAACTTCGCCTACGCGCTCTACGAGCTGCTCACGCCGGTCGTGGCTCTCCTGCCGATGACGTTGCTCGTCTCGGCTCTGGTGTTCGTTGTCGCCGTGCTTCTGGCCGGCTTCGTCGATCGCTGGGTCAGGGGCTGGCCTGCGCTGGTGCTGTCGGGCTCGTCGCTCGCGGCGCTGGCCGTGATGCTGCCGCTGGCGCTCGGCTACATGAACACTGCTCCATCGACGCGTGCGGCGCTACTCGACCACGGCGTGCTGGTGAACCAGCTGCCGCAACTGATTGCTCGCGGCGCCGATCACGACAAGGACGGCTACTCGTCGGCCTTCGGCGGCGGAGACTGTAACGATCACGACAAGCACATCAACCCGGCGGCTCTCGAGATCATCGGCAACGACGTGGACGAGGACTGCGACGGCGTCGCGCTGAAGACGGATCCCACGATCGGCACGCTTGACGGCCGGTTGAAGGGGCCCGGTTGCGGGACCAGCTTCGCGCTGCCGCCGCGGACGAACGTGATTCTCCTTCTGGCCGACGCCATGCGGGGCGATCGCGTGCGCGACTACAAGCGCGACACGGCGCCCCACATCAAGGCCATTGCCGACCAGGGCGTCGAGTTCACGCGCTGCTACACGCCGCACCCGCAGACGGCCTTCGCCATCCCCTCCCTGTTTACCGGTCTGCATTCGCGCTGGGCGCGCGATCTGATGAAATCCGGGTACGCCAACATCCCGCCCCAGCGCAAGCTCATCCAGGACGCGCTTATCCCGCGCGGTTACTACACGGGCGCCGTGTACGGACAGATCCTCGCCGGCCCGCGCCACAAGGTCACGCGTGGTATCCAGCACATGCGCAAGGTTCGCGAAAAGGAAGACTCGCCGCTCGTCGCGCAAACCGTCGACGGCTACATCGATCAGAGCACGTCCGAAAACCGTCCCTTCTTCATCTACGCGCACTTCTACGATCCCCACTGGTACTACTGGGAGCACGACGCTCGCGTCGCGCCCTGGGGCAACAAGACCAAGATCGATCGCTACGACGGCGAGGTCCGCATGGTCGACTTCGGCGTCGACGACATCGTGCAGCACCTGAAAGAAAAGGGGCTGTGGGACCACACCCTGCTGCTGTTTGTCGCCGACCACGGCGAGGAGTTCGGCGAGCACGGCGGCAAGTTCCACGGCAACACGATGTACGAGGAGCAGATCCGCGTGCCGTGCGTCTTCCACGTGCCGGGCATGAAGCCGCGCCGCGTGAGCCAGCCGGTTTCTCTGGTCGACATGCTTCCGACGCTGGTCGATCTGCTCGGCCTGCCGCTTCCAGGTCCCGTTCAAGGCAAGAGTCTGGAACCGCTGATGCTGGGCCAGAACTGCCAGCGCGGCTCGTTCGTGTCCGAGATGACGCCGTGGGATAGCGCCACGCCGCCCAAGCCGTGGGATTGGCTGCTCATCGATGAGCAGTGGCGGCTTGTCTACAACGTCGACCACAACAGCTACATGTTGTTCAACCTCACGACGGACCCCGGCGAGCACAAGAACCTCATCGAAGCCGTCCCTTCCACGTTCGCGCGGCTGCGCGAGCTGCTCCACCAGGAAGCCACCGAGTACATCGCCCTGCCGGCCAATTCCATGGCAGCGAAGAAGCTCGCGTTCGGCCCGCTCGAGCGCGGCACTCGCGCTCAGTGGCGCTGAGGCGCCGCACGCCGGCGGGCGCGCGGTATTCCGTGCGCTGGCCGAGCGTGGAGTCCGCTGCCGGCAGCGGCGATCCGACGCTGCTCGCTTCGTCCGGGCGGGCGAGGTAACGTGCGGACCCGGATGAACCGAGCTCTCGTGCTTTGCCTCGCGCCGGTCCTGGCCGGTGCGACTCTCCTGCCCGCGTGCCACGGCGGGCGGAAGGCGCCGAAGCCCGCTGCCAGCGCCAAGCCGCCGCCCGCCACGCTGAAGCCGCCGCCCACGCCCAAGCACAACGTCGTCGACCACTACTTCAGCGCGGCGGTGACCGACCCGTACCGCTGGCTGGAGGACGGCAAGGCGCCCGCCGTCCAGAAATGGATCGCTGCGCAGAACGCCTACGCCGACAAGGTGATGGGATCGTTCCCCGAGCGGACTGCGATCGAGAAGCGCGTGCGCGAGCTGTCGCTCACGTCCACCGATCGCTTCGACCCCGCGCTCGCGGCGGGACAATTGTTCTTCCTTCAGCAGACGCCGCCCCAACAGCAGGCCGTGCTCGCGCAGCAGCCCTGGCCCAAGGGCGCGGTGAAGGTGCTCTACGACCCGAACCAATCGAAGGGTACGGCCATCACGCGCTACTGGCCGTCGGCCGACGGCAAGTACGTGGCCTACGGCACCGCCGAGGGCGGCAGCGAAGCCACGACGATCCACATCGTGCGGGTCGCCGACGGCAAGCAGCTGCCCGACAGTCTGCCGTACGCCGGCGGCGGCACCACGCCCCAGGCGCTCGCCTGGGATCCGGACTCGAAGGGGCTCGTGTACGTGCGCCTGCCGCTGCCCGGCACGGTGAAACCGGACGAGCTGCAGTTCAACGCCGCCATCTACCACCACGTGCTCGGAAAGCCCGCCAAGGACGACACGCTCGCATTCGGAGAAGGTCTGTCACCGGTCGCCGAGTACTCCTTCGCCGTTTCGGGCGACGGCAAGCACCGCGCCATCCTCGTCCATTTCGGCGACGGCAACCCGGATCGCGTGTACGTCGAGAAGAAGGCCGACTGGAAGCTCGTGCTCGGTCCGCTGGGGAACGTGCGCGCCGGCGGCGAGCCGCGCCTGAACGGAGGCGCCGCGTCGTGGCTCGGCGACAATCTGCTCGTCATCACGCACCAGGGCGCACCACGCGGCAAGCTGATCATGTTCGACAGCCGCGGTGGGCGGCGCGACCTCGTCGACCAGCAGAAGTGGGCGATGCATGAGGTGTTCGCCGTCAAAGGTGGCTTCGTGCTGGTGATGGTCCAGGGCCCGACATGGCGCGTCGACCAGTACGACGAAAAGGGCAAGCTCGTGCGCAATGTGCCGCTGCCGGACAGCGGCATCTCGGTGAACGAGGTGGCGTCCAGCGACCTGTCGGACCAGATGCTTCTCGAGTACTCCGGTTGGAAGATCGCGGGTCGCTGGGTGCAGTACGACACGGCGGCCGGCAAGCTGCACACCGTCTTCTCGGTCAAGCCGCCTGCGGACTACTCCAAGGTCCATACCCAACTGGTGACCGCCGTCTCCAAGGACGGCACGCACGTCCCGGTCACGGTCCTCTCGCTCGAGGGCGTGAAGGCAGACGGCAAGCGCCCCACGATCCTCAGCGCCTACGGCGGCTACGGCGTGATGGTCGGCCCGCGCTTCCTCGGTCCATACCTGACCTGGCTCGAGCACGGCGGCGTGTACGCCGTCGCCAACATCCGCGGCGGCGGCGAGTTCGGCGAGGGCTGGCACGAAGACGGGATGCTCGAGCACAAGCAGAACGACTTCGACGATTTCTACGCCGCCGCACGCTGGCTGGAGAAGAGCGGCTGGACCGACAAGCAGCACCTCGGGATCCTCGGCGGCTCGAACGGCGGCCTGTTGATGGGCGCCGCGCTCACTCAGCATCCGAGCGCATTCCGCGCCGTCGCCAGCTTCGTCGGCATCTACGACATGCTGCGCGCGGAGCTCTGGCCCAACGGGCGTTACAACATCAGCGAATACGGAACGGTGCAGGAGGAGAAGCAGTTCGATTGGCTGTACGCGTACTCGCCCCTGCACCACGTCAAGCCGGGCGTCGCCTATCCCGCCATCCTGCTCGAGACGGGCGTGAACGACCCGCGGGTCGCGCCCTGGCAGTCACGAAAATTCGCTGCGGCGCTGCAGGCCGCCACCATCTCCGACCGTCCTATCGTGCTCATCACGCGCATGAACGCCGGCCACGGAGTGACCGCCTCCTTCAGCCAGCGCGTCGGCAACAAGGCCGCCGCCCTGACCTTCTTCGCCCACGAGCTCGGGCTCGATATCAAACCCTAGCCCGGGCATCGGGGGTTCACAGGAAGATCGGAAGGGCGGAAGGAGCTCTTCACGGATCAGGGGAGGCTTTCCTTTTTTTTGGGGGTCGAGGGGTGGGGCGTGCAGCTCGTCCAGAGAGTTGGCGGCGCCGTACGGGTCGCACTCGTGTACCGGGCGCAGGTCTCCGCGGTCGGGAAGCGCCGGCCGTCCTGCCATGTCCAGGGTTCGCCAAGCCGCCACGAGCGCCAAGTTCGCCAAGGGAGTTGGGGATGCGCGCTTGGGCGTGCGCATCGTCCAATTCACTCGAAACCCGGCACGACCGGGTGCCCAGGCACCCTTGCATGTTCGACCTCCAACTTTCGACAGATGACGTTGCCGCGTCGTCCTCAGCCGCCAACAGCAAGCCAGGAAACCTTGGCGTCACTTGGCGCTCATGGCGGCTTGGCGACAAGGGAAACGCTTCAGGAGGCATTGACACTGCCCGATCGCGTGGGCGCTATGCGTGCGCCGTTGCGTGCGACCTACCGGAGCAACAGCAGCGTGCGCCGCACGTCGCCCTTTTCGGGCAGGGGCGGGGTGCCGCCGTGGGTTCTGTGGAAGTAGCCGTAGTAGCGTTCGAGTCCGGGGCGTTTGCGGATCTCGGTCACGGACGTGTAGACGAACCCTTCCTTCCACACGCCGGAGGGGATGCTGAAAGGCATGCCGACCACGCGCAGCTTGTCGTCCGCAGGAACCAGCGACCACGTCTTCTTCTTTTCCACTTCGGAGCGGATCTCGAACTCCAGGCCGCCCTTTTCCGGCCCGCTTGCCTTGAAATAGAGCGTCAGCCGCGGTGCGACGCCTTTGTCGAAGATCATACCGAGCAGCTCGGTGCCGTCGCTATAACGGACCGCGACGGAGCGATCGAGATCCGCCAGGAGCTCGTGCTCGAGCTTGTCCGCGAGCGCCGTGTCGCCCTTTTCGACGGCCATGTTGTGTGCGACGCGCCGCGCGTCGCGCGTCAGAAGCGGTCCGTGTGGCTCCGGGTTCGGCTTCTGCCCGTACGTGTCGCGGAGCTCCCAGGTGTGATAGGCGTCCTTCTGGATCGCGTAGATCGGATCGTGCGCCTGGTACAGGCACCACTCCCACCACTTCGGCTCGCGCCGCTGGAACACGTAGCCCTCGATCGGCGCTTCCGGCTTGCCGCGATCGAGCACCCAGTACGGTCCGACTGCGGTGATCGCGAACTTGTCGGCGAGCGACGTGAGCTCCGAGTCCGCGGCCACGAAGCGCGTGTCGAGCAGGAAGTATTGCCGCGCGCCGGTACCATGCTGAGTCGGAGGCGGACTGATCGGATCTACCGGGCGCCTGAGCGCCCACGCGAACGACCACTCGAAGCGCATCGCTACGTCGAACGCCGCCGTGGTCCGGCTCTCCATCTTCGGCTCGAGCCATTTCATCAGGGCTGCCTTGTCAACGTCCTGGTGGATGATGCGCCCGTTCTCGTTGAAGCGTCCCCCGGTCATGCGCGCGTAGTTCAGCCCGACGACTCCGTCCGGGACGATGGCCAGCGGAACCAGGATGAACACACCCAGTGTCGAAAGCGCCGGAACCAGCAGCGCGTCCCTGCCGCGCAGCTTGACCACGACAAAGCGCGCCGCGCCCTCCACGCTGCCGGCGATGGCGCCCATGGCCAGGCCGAAATACGGCGCGAAATACTGCGGCCAGAAGATGTGGATGTCGGCGCCCTGCTTGAACACCAGGTATTGCACGGTCGCCATCACCAGGATCGCGAGCGGGAACACCTCGAGGTCCCGGCGCAGCAGCACCAGCCTGAATACCAGAAGCGGCAGGGCGACCTTGCCCAGGAAGATCGCCAGCGGCGTGAACGACACGTCGATCCAGTACTCCCGGACCTTCAGCACCTGATCGAGCGACATCGACGCGCCGCTCGCGCGGATCTGCCCCTGGCTGAGGAACACGCCGAGCTGCTGCGCGTGTTCGAACTCGTACATGTAGAAGCAGAGCACGCCGACCGCGATCGACGCGGCAATGGCCCACCACTGCGCAAAGCGCCGCGTGTCGACCGGCGCGTACCAGCGGCTGAGCAGGAGCCCGCGCGGAAGCATGAACGCCAGCACCACCGACAGGAACATGAATCCCGGCCAGTCGCTGTTCACCGCCCAGAAGGCGCCTATCAGGCTCGCGACCAGGAAGCGCCGCTTCCACGTCTGGCTCAGCCGCACATAGCCCCACGTGCACAGGAGCACGCCGAAGATGGTCGGCACCTCGAACGCGTTGAAGTTCGCGAACGCCAGCGCGAGGGGCAGGACCGCAAACGAGGCGGCCGACAACGCCCCGGCGATCGGCCCCCACAGCGCCCGCCCGATCATGTACAGCAGCGGCGGCGTCGCTGCGCTGAGCAGCACCGGAGCGAGCCGGCAGGCGAAGTCGTGATGCCCGAACAGCTTCACGATCACCGCCGTGGTCCAGTAGATGCCCCACGGGTGGTGGCAGTAGAACGCGGCGCTGGTCGGTTGCTTCAGCGTGTAGGCGAGAACCGGTCCGAGGATCCCCCAGTGGAAGATGTTCTCGCCGCCGATGCCGACCGAAGCTGACGAGGCGAAGTGCCCGGCTCCGAACGGACCGGCGATCTCCCACGCCGCGGCCAGGGCGAACCACACGCTGGCGATCGCCGCCACGATGCGTCCGACACGCTCGACGCGCGGATCGGCCAGCGGCAATCCGCGTGCATCCACGCGCGGAGATCGTCGTACGCCGGCCATGCGGAGCCGGAAGCTACCACAGGGCGCGCGCGCGGTTGACCACTTCCGCTGTGGGCCGCCACGCCTGCCCCCGGTTACGTCGGGAGCAACGTCGCTGCCGTCCGGGCCAGCGCTCGCAGATCGCCGAGCTCACCTGCTATCGCGTCCCAGGTGATCCCGTGGTCGATGTCGAGATAGGCGTGGACGAGCACATTGCGCAGCCCCGCCCAGCCCTGGAGCCGTCTTGCCAGGTCCGCATCGAGCACACTGTGGCGCGCCAGGATGACGAATGCGTCGCGATAGCTGTCCGGCGCTTCCAGCCCGCCGTCGGCGATCAAGTGGTTGGCGATGTCGAGTGCGCACTCGATAGCGAGTTGTAGATAGCGCTCGGCCAGGTGATGCGAGTCGGGGTCATCGACGAAACGCTGGCGATCCATCGCCCCGAACGCCGCCAGGCGGTCCAGATAGCCGAGCAGGGCATCGATACGGCGCCGCAGCACGTCCGCATCAACCATGCGTTGTTCCGCTTTCGGCGCGCCGGCGCGTTACCTCGCGAAACATGCGCTCGACCGGTTCGAAGTCGGCGTGCTCGCGGTAGACGGCCACGCGGAAGCGATGCAGGCGCACGGGGTCTTTGCATAGTGCGACGAGGCCGTGTGCGAGCACCTGGAAAGCAAGCGCGTTCGGCGCGTCGTCGAGCAGCACGACGTTCGAGTCGATCCGCTGCCAGCCGCGCGCCCAGTGCCCGTATCAGATGCAAGAGCAGCGCGCCACGCTCGTCTGGCGCAGGCGGCGGCTCGAGCAGAAGCGCCACGTCGATGTCGCTGTCCGGCCGCGCCCGCCCGCGTGCATGCGAACCGAACAGCAGCGCTGCTGCCACGCGCGGCTCGTCCGCGAGCGCGGCGCTTATGGCGTGAAGCAGCCCCGCGCTTGCCTCTCCGGATGTCGCGTCCGCCATGCATTCGATCATGCCCGTTGGGCGTCGCTTCGTCCAGCAGGCTACCAGGCCGCGGACGGTGCTCACAGTGCCGCAGAGTCCTTCCGGAGGCCCGCCCGCCGCAGTCGGTTACCGGGCATGCGGGCTGCGCTATAAGGTCCAGACGCATGGCCCCGCCGTCCTCGGTCCCTCCGCGCGCCCCGCTCGGCGAACGCGCCCTGATCGTCACGCCGACGTACAACGAGCGCTACAACCTGCCGCTCTTCGTGCGCGCGACGCTGGAGGTGGCGCCGCGCGCGCACATCCTGGTCGTCGACGACAACTCGCCGGACGGCACCGGGCGCATCGCCGACGGACTTGCGGAGCACGACCCGCGCGTGAGCGTGCTGCATCGCCCCGGCAAGCAGGGGCTCGGCACGGCCTACCTCGAGGCGTTCCAGAAGGGGATCGCCGAGGGCTACGAGTACTTCTTCGAGATGGACGCGGATCTGTCGCACGACCCGAACTATCTGCCGGCGTTCTTCCGGGCGTTCGAACAGGGCGCCGACGTGGTCGTGGGCTCGCGCAACATCGAGGGCGGCGGCGTGGAGGGCTGGGGGCTCGGGCGCCACGTGCTGAGCAAGGGCGGCTCGCTCTACTCGCGGCTCATCCTGGGCGTGGGCGTGCGCGATCTGACGACGGGCTACAAGGCATACACGCGCCGCGCGCTCGAGGCGATCGATCTGGCGGGCGTGCAGTCGAACGGCTACTCGTTCCAGATCGAGATGACCTACCGCGCCCTGTGCCGCGGCATGAAGGTCGTGGAAGTGCCGATCGTGTTCGTCGACCGCCGCGCCGGCGAGAGCAAGATGAGCCGCCGCATCTTCGCCGAAGCCATCGGCATGGTCTGGAAGCTCCGCTACGACGCGATGCGCGGCAAGCTGTAGCGCGCCGTCGCGCGCCGGTCGGCGGGCAGCTGTCCAATACCGCCTGGCACCTACAACCGGAGACTTGCTCGCCCTGCGGCTCGCCAGAGCGCCGTGTGCTATCGTTTCCGCGACATGGCATCTCCGGTCACGAATCTGCCGGTGATCACGTGGGACGAGTTTCTCGCTCTCGAGTGGCCCCACGAATGGGCCGCTGGCGTGGCGTACGCGATGGGCGCTACGACGCCTCGCTACGCCCGGATCTGTGCGCGCCTCGCCAGCCAGTTGCCCGCCCAAGGCGAGTGCTCGGCCTATGCGGCGGGCCTCGTCGTGTACGTTGCGGAGCTCGACCGCGGCTTCTTGCCCGACTTGACGGTGGTGTGCGGAAAGCCCGTGGAAGCCAGCGGACGTCCGGGCGGAGTGACGAACCCCACGATCGTGTTCGAAGTGCTGAGCCCCAGCACCGAGGTGCACGACCGGACCACCAAGCTCGACGCCTACCGCCGCCTCCCGTCCCTGGAGGCCTACGTGCTGCTGCATCAGCAAGGGTCCGCGGCGGAAGTGTACTCGCGGACCCCCGACGGGGGTTTCACCTCCCAGGAATATGCCGGCGGCGTGGTCGAGCTCCCATGCGGCTTCCGCATCGAGCTCGACCAGCTCTTGCCGTAGCCGAAAAGGCGTTCTTCGCTCCCATGTGAGCCCGTCGGCGTCCCACCCGCTGGATTAGCCGCCGTGCGTCGAACAGTGCTCGACCCCAAAAAACCTTCGGCCCTTCGGCCTTCGTGTTGCCCCCTCGAGCAGCGGCCGCGCGGCGGCGCTACTTGTTGCCGCGGCTGTTCCAGGCGTCGTTGAACTCGCGGATGGTGCTTTCAGTGCGCGGGTTCCAGAGCATCTTGCGCAGGATGGGCGGAGGGACGGTGACGATGTGCGCGCCGTCCATCAGCGCCTCGTTCACGTCCATCATGTGGCGGACGGAGCCCACGATGATCTTGCTGGCGAGCTCTTCCCGGTCGAGGATGGCGCGCGTCTCGCGGATGATGGGCCGCACGTCGTAGCCCATGTCGCGGATGCGCCCCGCGAACAGGCTGATGTAGGTCGCGCCGGCCAGCGCGGCCAGGTACGCCTGGTTGAAGTTCATCATGCAGGTGACGTTGGTGGGCACGTTCTTCTGCACCAGCTGGTGGAGCACCTTCATCCCCGTCTCGCTGAACGGCACCTTGATGCAGACGCGCTTCGGGTTCCACTCGTGGTAGCCGAGCGCTTCTTCCAGCATCTCCTTTTCGGTCTCGGTGGTCAGCTCGACGGACACGTGCCCAGTCGACACCTGGATGACGTCGAGGATGCGCTGCTTGAGGTCCACGTCTCCGGCCTCCCGCGAGATGATGAGCGGGTTGGTCGTCACTCCGGAGAGCACGCCCCACGAACCGATCTCCTGGATCTCCGCGGGGTCCGAGCTGTCGAGAAAAAGCACCAGCGAGTCTCCTTCTAGCGGCACACCCGGGCCGCCCGATATTGAACCATAGCGTAAAGCGCGCCCGGCGCACCGCGGCGATTAGCGGGGATCCCGCGCTTGTACAAGCCCGTCGTCAGCCAGGATCAGCTTGGCCAGCTCGTCGAGCCGCGACGCGACCCGATCCGGGGTCACGCTGGGGCCGCCCTTGAGCGGACACAGCTCGCAGCGGTTTTGCGGAAAGACCAGCGCCGAGCGCAGCCTCGCCGCCCGCGCCGCCAGCACGTCCGAGGCCGAGTCGCCCACCATCCAGGTGTGCGCGGGCTCGAGCCCCGCGTGCTCCATCGCTGCCAAGAGCAGTCCCGGCTTCGGCTTGCGGCACTCGCAGGGTCCGATGAGCGCCGGGTCGCCGCCCGGACCGCCCTCGGGATGGTGCAGGCATACCTCCAGCGTCGCGATCGCGATGCCGTGGGCGGACAGCTGGTCGAGCAGGGCCTGGTTGGTGCGCTCGACGGCCGCGGCGGAGAACTGCCCCTTGGCCGGCGCCGGCTGGTTGGTGGCGATGCACAGCACGTAGCCCGCGTCCGACAGCGCCTGCAGACCCTCGACCACGCCGGCAAGCAGGCGCACGTGCGACGGGTGGAATGCGACCGACAGCGCGCCGCTCTCCTCGTCGCGCACGATGTCGATGAGCGTCGCGTCCCGATCGAGGATCACGCCGCGGCGCGCGGTCATTTGCGGGCCCGTCCCAGGCGCTCGTACATCCGCGCGCAGAGCTCCGCCACGCGCAGGCCGTCTTCCAGCGTGGCGGGCGGCGGGCCGTCGTCGGCCGCCGGCTTTCCCGTCCAGCGCGCGACCACGGCGCCGAGCTCGTCCTTCAGGCTCGGGTCCTTGTTGCCGAACTCCTGTGCTTCTTCCGTCTCGCGCTGCGAGCGGCCGCTGCCGTCGTTCCAGCCCCAGCGCTTGCCGACGCGCAGACCGAGCGGGCCGTAGTTGCCGCCGCGGCCTTCCACCAGCGCGTACGCATCCTCGCCTATCAGCTCCAGCCGGAAGGTGTTCACCCAGCGCACCAGCGACACGCGCACCGTCGCGAGCAGCGAGCCGTGCGACAGCACCGTGACCAGATCCTCCTCGATGCCGGTTGGCCAGAAGCCACGCGTCGCCGCGGCGTGCGACAGCTCGAGCTCGGGGTCGATGCACAAGAGGAGGTCCAGCAGGTGCACGCCCGGATCGATCAGCACGCCGCCGCCTGCGCGCTCGGGGCGGAGCTTCCAGCCTTCGGCCGATTTCGGGTGGCCGCCGTGGCCGAGCAGGAAATCCAGGCTCCGGAGCTTGCCGAGCTCGCCCTTGCGCGCCTTGACCAGCGCGGCGCGCACGTTCGGGATGAAGCGGTAGTTGTAGCCGACGAAGCTCGGCAGCTTCGCGCCTTCGGCCGCCTCGGCGATGGAGCGCGCCTCGCCGAGGTCGCGCCCGAGCGGCTTCTCGATCAGGATCGGCTTTCCCTGACCGAGCACGGCGCGCGCGACGGGCGGCGCGAGATCGTGCGGCAGCGCGATGACGGCTGCGTCGTAGCTCGCGTCCGGCGCGTCCTCGAAGCGCTGAAAATGCGGTGCTCCGTCGTACAGCGCCGCGTCGCGTCCGGCGGGGTCCACCGTGCCTGCGAGCGCCGCGTCCGGATGCGCATGCAGCGCCGCAGCGCGCTGCTTGCCGATCAGGCCGTGTCCGACGACGAGAACCTTCATCGGTCACGGTGTAGCGCGGCAGCGCGCAGAAGTCAGCGCCCGTCCACCCGCCGGAGCTTGAAGAAATCCCCGGACAGCGCGGCGGCGCTCCCGGACGTCCACTCGTCGCGAACGTGGATGAAGCGGCCGCTGAGCCCGCGCGTGTCTTCCGTGAGCAGGCGGCGGACGACGCCCACCGGCTCGGAGATGTCCACGGTGGTGCGCACGGTGCCGCCGGCCTTGCGCACCTCGGCGAGCATGTCGGTCTCGTTGGCGCCGGGGGCGATGATCGTTGCGATGGGACCCGCGTCGCCGAGCTCCATGGCCAGCGTCTCGGTGAAGCGCACCAGCGCCGCCTTGGCCGTGCCGTAGCTGGAGAAGTCGGGATAGCCGTAGGCCGCGCCGCCGCCGGCGAACAGCACGATGCGGCCCGCCTTGTCGGCGAGCATGCGCGGCAAGACGGCGTGCACCAGGCGCACCGTGCCGCCCAGGTTCACCTCGGTCGCCCGCCACCAGTCGTCGATGGAGTTTTCCGCGAAGGGGCCGGTGGGCCCGAGCACGCCCGCGGCGTGGACCAGTGCGATGGGGCCGGGCGCGGCGGCCAGCGCCTCCAGCACGCGCTCGCGCGCCGCGCCGCCCTGCGACACGTCCCAGGCAAAGCCCTGCGCCGAGCCGGCGCGCTCGGCGTTGCACGCCTCGGCCGTCTTCAGGGCATTGTCGCTCTGGCTGACGAGCAAGAGGCGCATGTCCGTGCTCTTCGCAAGGGAAAGCGCCACGGCGCGCCCGATGCCGCGGCCCGCGCCGGTGAGAAGGACCGTCTTCGCTTCAGCCGGCGCGTTCATGGGCTCGTCTTTCATGCACGGGGCGCCTGGCGATCACGATCATCTGCTCGCCCCAGCGCGGTAGGTTGAAATAGAAGAGCGGCTTGAGCGCCTTGCCGAACAGCGTGTACGCCTGTCCCAGAACGCCGCTGACGACGCCGCTCTGTCCCTTGTCGGGCTTCGGCTTGCCGCTCGAGGGGATGGTCGCGACCGACGCGACGCGCACTGCGGTGCGGTACACGTTGTGGAACGGAAAGCCCCACGCCAGTACGCGCTCGGTCTCGAGCCGATTGGTGCGCATCAGCCGCTCCAGATCCCGCGGGCGGTAGTGGCGGTAGTGGCCGATCACCTTGTCGAAGCGCGACATACGCCCGCCGGGCACGGTGAGGATCAGGTGTCCGCCCGGCGAGAGCAGCGAGCGCAGGCGCCAGACGGCCAGCCCGTCGTCCTCGATGTGCTCGATGACCTCCGAGCAGACCACCAGGTCGTAGTGGCCCAGACGCTGGGCGTGCTTCTGCTCGAAGTCCGCGTCGGTCAGGTCCATCACGAACAGGTCGTAGTCGGGGTTCTTCTTGCGGCTGTCGGCGATGGATTGCTCGCTCAGGTCCGCGCCGCTCACGCTGGCCCTGGGCAGCGCCCGGGACAGCTCCGCGAGCAGCTCGCCCTGCCCGCAGCCCACGTCGAGGATGGCGCGCGCGCCGCGGGCGGCCCTGGCCGCCAGCCGCACCACGACCCGGCGACGGTGGAAGGCCGCTGGGCTCACCGCGTCGAGATGGGCGTAGCTCTGCCACATCTCGTCGTAGAAGGCGGCGTTACTGTTCGTCGTCATCGCCCCCGAGTGCGCGGCGCGCCGGGCTCGGGTCCGCGATGCGCGAGCGGACGAAGTGCTGCAGCCGCTTGTACGCCATGAAGCCGAGCACCTCGACGCCGGTGCGCCAGATGGTGACGTTGTGCGTCGGTCCGACACGCTCGTCGTAGGGGATCACGAACTCCGCGAACTTGCCGGGCTGCGTGAAGAACGCTTCCAGCTTGATCTCGTTCGAGAAGCACCAGCCCTCGGTCTCCAGATCCATCTGCTCGAGGAATGAGCGGCGGAAGACCCACATGCCGCTCGAGATGTCGCGGAACGAGTGCAGGTACAGGAGCGTGGCCGCCATGCTCAAGCCGACGTTGCCGAACTTGTTCATGACCGGCATGCTCTTCATGTCGGCGAGCGGGAAGCGCGAGCAGCTCACGAACTGGAGCTTTTTCCGTTCGAGGAAGTCCGCCACGTGCGGGATCATCTCGACCGGGTAGGTGCCGTCGGCGTCGGCCGTGGCGATCAACTCGCCGCGCGCCGCGCTGAAGCCCGCCTTGTAGGCGCGGCCGTAGCCGCGCCTCGGTTCGATGATGACGCGAGCCCCCGCCGACTCGGCGCGCGCGACGGTGTCGTCCTTGCTGCCGCCGTCGACGACGATCACCTCGAGCAGATCCTTCGGGGCCCGCTCGATGGTGGCGACGATCCCGGTCTCCTCGTTGAGCGCTGGGATCACCAGTGAAATCGTGGGGTTACTCATCGCACGGGGCCTGTCCGGGGCGTCGGAAGATACATGACGGCCTGGGGCCGGGCAAGCGTGGCCGCCCGCGGGTGGCAGACCGCGTCCTCAGCCCGAAGCCGCTTCGTCGAGCAGAGCAACAAGTGTCGCGTCGCGCTCGGTGTCGCCCAGAGCGCGCGCCGCCCGGTGGAGCTGCAGTCGCACGGCTAGGCGTGCCAATGCCGGGTCCTCCGCGGGCCGCAGAAGCATCGCCCGCGCGGCGAACAGCGCGATCCACGTTTCGGCGAGAGCGGCCGAGACCGCCTGCTGCTCGAACAGCCGGAACCCGAAGCGCTTCTTGAGCGTGCCGAGCGCGGAAACGGCGTCCGCGAACGTCGCGTTGAACGCCAGCGCTTCCTGTTCCAGCTCCGGGCTCGGCGCCTCGAACTGGAGGCCGGCCAGCTTGGCGATGGGCCAGGCCAGCGACGCGGAAGCGAGGCTTAGACGCAGCACGTCGTTGGCGCCCTCGAAGATGCGCGTGACGCGCACATCGCGCAGGCGCCGCGCCATGCCCGCGTCCTCGATGTAGCCGGTGCCGCCCAGCAGCTGCAGCGAGCTGTCCGTGACGGACCAGGCACCGTCCGACGCCAGGACCTTGAGCATGGTCGACGGCAGAGCGAGATCGCCGGCGCCGCTGTCGCCCAGCGCACACACCAGCCTGAGCGTGCTCTCGATGGCGTAGACCTCGGCCCGCGATTTCGCGAGCGCCTCGCGTACGAGCTGGAAGCGCGACAGCGTTCGGCCGAACTGCTGGCGGACCTGCGTGTGCTCCCGCGCCGCCTCGAGCGCGGCCCTCGCGCTGCCGAGGCAGCCCGCCGCCATGAACGTGCGCCCCCAGCACAGTGCCTGGTGCGCGTAGTCGAGGCCGCGCGACGGTTCGCCCAGCACATTGGCTGGCGAGAGCTCGAGGTCGTCGAAGTCCATCGAGACCGTGGACGAGCCCTTGAGGCCCATCTTGTGCTCTTCGCCGCTGCGGCTCACACCGGCCGCGCGCGGATCGACGAGCACCAGCGTGTGGCCGGCGCGCGCACCGCCCAGCCCCGGGCTCCGCGCCAGCACCGTGACCAGGCCGCACAGCCCGCCATTGGTGACGAAGCACTTGGACCCGTCGAGCCGAAGTCCGTCCCTCTCCGACAACGTCGTGCGCACTCCGGAGATATCCGAGCCCGCGTTCGGCTCGGTGGCGGCAAACGAGAGGATCGTCTGCCCCGCCGCGACCCCAGGCAGATGCCGCTGTTGCTGCGCTTCGCTGCCGCGGTGGAGCAGCGCGTGCATCGCCAGGCCCGAGTGCAGCCCCACGCAGGTGCCGAGCGAGCCGTTGTGCGACGCGAGCTCGCTGACGACGCGCGTTGCGGCGGCCAGCGACAGACCTGCGCCTCCAAAGCGCTCCGGAACGGTCAACCCGAACCAGCCGCGCTCCGCGACCGCCGAAAGCAGCTCCTCGCCGAGCCGTCCTTCGCGATCGATGCGCTCGCCGTCCACGTGCTCGCGGCAGAAGCTCCCGACTTCCGCCAGCATGGCGGGCAGAAGCTCGCGCTCCTCGAGCGCGTCGGTGGCCAGGCGCGGGGCGAGCGCGCCGGCGTGCTCGAGTGTGGCGGTGAAGGGATCGTTGGCCATCAGAACTGGATGGTGCGGGCGTGGTGTTCCCGGTCGCGGATCTCGCCGCGACCGCGATAGAAGTCGCGCCAGAGCTCCAGGTACCCGCGCTGCAGGCGTTCGGCGCTCATCTGCTTCGGGCGGAACACGACATTGGCGTCGTTGTAGTGCTTCCAGCTCCTGTCGATGATGCGGTCCGCGGCATTCATCTGGTGCCAGGCCGGCGTCCCCGGATAGGGCGTGAACACCGCGAACTCGCACTTGTCGACGCTGGTCTTCGAGCAGAACTCCAGCATGCGGTCGAACACCGCTTCATCGTCGGTGTCGTTGCCGACCAGGAACGAGACGTACGGGTCGATGCCGTACTCATGGCAGCGGGTGATGCAGTGTTCGGCGCGCTCGAGCTGCTTGGCATTCCCCTGGCCGAACGCCTCGCGCGTGATCTTGTCGAAGCCGCCCACCAGGTAGAAGCGATCCACGCCGGAGTCGACCATCTCGGCCATCAGCTCCGGGTCGAGCGCGAGCAGCATGGGCATGCTGATGCCGACGTAGCTGATCTTGTCGTAGCTCGGGCGCGGGTCGTCCTTCAGATCCGCGAGGAACTCGCGGAAGTGCCGCCGCGCGCCCGAGAAGAAGAAGAATGACGTGTCTTCGGTCAGCGCCGCGCGCTTGCCGTGTCGGCGGAGATTGCCGAGCGCGGTCCGCGCCGTCTCGCGCGGGATCACCCTGAGCTTCTTGCCCAGTGTGCCGGGCAGTACGCAGGCGTCGCAGGCCAGCGGGCAGCCGCGCGAGAGCTGCAGCGGGTAATCGTCCGGCTTGAGCGTCGGCGATTCGCCGTCGACGTAGAGATCGACGCGCGGCGGCGGCAGCGCCGCTACGTCGAACGGTTCGCGGGCCTGGTAGCGCGGCTTCAGCTCGCCGCGTTCGAGGTCGCCGAGCAGCTCGAGCCAGGCGCCTTCGCCCTCGCCCACCACGACCGAGTCGAAGTGCTTCTGCGCCTCGTCCGGCATCATGGAAGGAAAGATGCCGCCACACACGGTGCGCTTGCCGGCCGCGCGCAGCTCGTCGGCGAGCTCGAAGGCGCGGGTGGCGGCGGGCGTGAAGAACGACAGCGCGTACACATCCGCGTCCGGGCCGTCGACGAAATACCGCGTGATGCGATCGTCGTGGTAGGCGAGCTCGACATCGGGCGGTGTGACCGCGGCGATACTGGCGATGCCGAGCCCCGCGCCGCCGAGGTACTCGTCGCACGGAACGTAGTCGAGCAATTCCGGATGCGATTCGGCGTGACGCTCGAACGCGGGATAGATGAACTGGACGCGCATCGCTACTGGTCCAGCAGCGTGGCCAGGAACGTGACCACGTCGGTGACCGTGCGCACCTCCGTGAGGTCCTCGGGATCGACGTCGATCTCGTACTTCTCGGTCACTTCCGACAGGAGCTCCATCGAGTGCAACGAGTCCAGACCGAGATCGTCGCGCAGGCGATCGCCGGGGCGGATATCGCCGCGCAGATCAGGACGGATGCGCCGGATGATGGTCTCGACGTCGGTCTGGATCTCTTGTGTGGACAGGTTCATGACGGTCTCCTTCTCGTTGCACGTAGCGATGACGGACGTACCAGCGGCACGCCTTGTCGAGTGTTGTGGCGAGCGGCGTGGCGGCCGGCAGGCCCAGCTCGCGCTCGGCCTTGTCGGCGCTCACCCAGCGCCCGAAGCGCACCACGTCCACCATCTCGCGGGCCATCAGCGGCCGGCGTCCGTCCTTGAGCGCGTGCGCGCGCATCTCCGACAGCGTCGCCACCACGCCGGCCATGCCCGCCGGCAGCGGCTGCACGTCCGGCGCGACCCCGAGCGCCGCGGCGATGTCCTCGACCAGCTCGCTGGTGCGGAGATTGTGCCCGCCGACGATGTAGCGCTCCCCGCTTCTGCCCCGTTCGGCTGCAAGCAGGTGGGCGCGCGCCAGATCGTCCGCGTCGACGACGTTGGTGCGGCCGTCCACGTAGAACGGCAGCGCGCCGTTGCCGAGCGCCACCACCAGAAACCCGGTACCCGCCTTCACGTCCAGCTCGCCGAAGATCGCGGTCGGGCACAGCACCACCAGGTCGAGCCCCGCGCGGCACGTCGCCATGGCCTCGTCTTCAATGGCGGCCTTGACCGCGTAGTACACCGAGCTGAGCGAGCGCGGCTCGACCGGGTCCCGCTCGTCGGAGAGCGCGCGCCCCGCGCCCGGCCGCCCCACGGTGGCGACCGAGCTGGTGAGCACGTAGCGGCTGACTCCGGCACGCAGGGCGGCGTCCAGCGTGCGGCGCACGCGCGCACGCGCCACGCGAACTTCCGCCTTGCGGTCGAGCGAGTAGCGCGGGTAGTGCCCGGCGCACATGAACACGACCTCGCGCCCGCGCATCGCGTCGGTCAGCGACGCGGCGTCGTCGAGATCCGCGTGCACCAGCCGTGCGCCCAGCCGACGCGCGAACAGCGTGTTGCCGTGCGGACGGCGCGTGGCGCTCACGTCGTGCCCCGCACCGACCAGCGTACGCACCACGTTCATGCCGACGAAGCCGGTGCCGCCGACGACCAGAGCTTTCAAGCGCGGCCCTCCTCGGCGGCGGCGGGTTGCTCGTGACGCGGCAGCTTGCCTTCGAGGAAGCGCACGCGAAGCGCCGCGCGGCGCAGCTTGCCGCTGGTCGTGCGCTCGATGGTGTGGGGCGGCACTACCACCGTCACATCCGGTCCTACGCCCACCGCAGCCACCAGAGCTCCGCTCACATCGCGCGAGAGCACCTCGCGTTCGTGCGCGGTGTTGGGCCGCGTCTCCAGCACGATCACGATCTGCTCGGTGCCCTCGCGCTCGTCGGGCGCGCCGAACGCCGCGGCGCGCAGCACGCGGCCGCGCGTGACCTCGAGCACCACGTTTTCCAGCTCGTCGGGCGTGTAGTTGCGCCCGCGCTTGATGATGAGCTCCTTCTTGCGGCCGGTGACGAACAGCTCGCCGTCGCGGATGAAGCCCAGATCGCCGGTGTCGAGCCAGCCGTCCTGCAGCACCTCGCGCGTGGCCTTCTCGTTCTCGAAGTAGCCGTTCATCAGCGACGGGCTCGCGATCCGGATCGTGCCGGTGGTTCCGGTTTCCACCCGACGCCCCGCCTCGTTCACGACGGAGACGCTGACGCCCGAGAGAGGCGTGCCGACGGAACACAGCTCGCGGCCCGCATGCTTCGCGGTGTGCCAGGGCTTGCCGCTCTCCGGGAAGGTGGCGGCCAGCGCGTTTTCCGCCATGCCGTAGACCGGCTCGAACGCGCTCTGGTTGAATCCCAGCGGGCCGAAGCGCTCCGCGAACGCGCGCAGCGTGCCCGGTCGCACCGCTTCGGAGCCGTTGAACGCCTTGCGCCAGGCCGAGAGATCCAGCCCGGCCAGGTGTCGCTCGGCGACGCGATCGACGGCGAACTGGTAGGCGAAGTTCGGTGCGACGGACAGCGTCGCACGCTTCCGGCTCATCCAGGTGAGCCAGCGCCGCGGCTGCAGCAGAAACGACTCGACCGGCATGAGCAGCAGCGGGTAGTGCCAGTAGAGCAACGTCAGAAGCGCGCCCACCAGCCCCATGTCGTGGAACAGCGGCAGCCAGATCACGCCCACGTCGTCCACGCTCATGCCGCTGCGCTCGCCGATCATGTAGGCGTTGGCGAGCAGCGCCCGGTGCGACAGCACGACGCCCTTGGGCGTACCGGTAGTGCCGCTGGTGTACTGGATGACCGCGGTGTCTTCCGGAGACGGCGACGGCAGGCTCACGGGATCGCCCGGCAGCTCGCGCGCCAGATCCGCCCGGACAAAATGCTCGAGCCGTGTGCCCAGCGCCCTGAGCTGCGGGACGTGCGGCTCGATGGCGTCGTTCCCCAGCAGGAAGCGCGCTCCAGCAGCGTGCAGGATGCTCTGCACGGTGGCGGCGTAGCGATCCATGCCGCCGAACGACAGGTTCGGTCCGAGCGGCACGGCGACGCCGCCCGCGAGCAGCGTGCCGAAGAAAGCCGAGAGCCAGCCCTCGCTGGTCGGCAGCATCACCACGGCGCGCTCGCCGGGCTTCATGCCGAGCGAGATCAGATGACGCGCCACGCGGTACGCCCGTTCGAGCAGCTCGCGCGTCGAGAGCTCCGTCGCGTCCTTGTCCCGCGCTGCCAGCCAGTAGAGCGCGCCCGCCGAGGCCGAGCGCTCCAGCGCGGCGGGCAGGGTGTCGGTTTCGAGCGAGAAGGACCTGTCGTTGACGAGCAGAGAAGGCGTCACCTGACCTCCGGATGCGCGAAGACCAGCGCGCTGTTGTGGCCCCCGAAGCCGAACGAATTGCTGAGCGCCGCGCGGATCGTCCCCTTCTTCGCAACGTGCGGGACATAGTCCAGATCGCACTCGGGGTCGGGCGTATCGAGGTTGATCGTGGGTGTGGCGATCTGCTTGTGCACCGAGAGCACCGTGACCGCGGCCTCGATGGCGCCGGCGCCGCCCATGGCGTGGCCCAGCATGGACTTCTGCGAGCTGACCTTCAGACGCGCGGCGTGTGTTCCGAACACCTGGTGTATCGCGCGCGTCTCCTCGCGATCGTTCATCTTGGTGCTGGTGCCATGCGCGCTGATGTAATCGATGCTCTCGGGTGGGAGCCCTGCATCGGCCAGCGCGCGCTGCATCGCCCGGGCCATGCCGCGCCCCTCGGGCGCCACAGCCACGATGCTGTGCGCGTCCGAGCTCGCGCCCCAGCCGCGCATCTCCGCCAGGATCGGCGCGCCGCGCGAGAGCGCGTGCCCGCGCTCTTCCAGCATGAGAAAACCCGCGCCCTCTCCCAGCACGAACCCGCGACGGGTGGCGTCGAAGGGGCGCGACATCCGTGCGGGCTGCTCGTCCCGGGCGGTGTTGAGCGCTCGCATCCAGGCGTACGCGCGCAGCACGTCGCGGGTGATCACCGTGTCCACGCCGCCGGCGAGCATGCCGGTCACGCGTCCGAGCCGGATCTGGTCGAACGCCAGCCCGATGGCGTGCGCCCCGGAAGCGCAGGCCGTGCTGACGGCCAGGCTCGGGCCCTCGAGCTGTTCCAGAATGGAAATCCACGCTGGCGCGCCGTTCGGCATCACCTTGATGATCGAGGTCGGCCCGACCTTGTAGCCGCCTGAAGGGTGGGGGACGCCGATGCCGACGCCGGCGAACACGCCGAAGCGATCCGGCGCAGCGCGGTGCGGGCGTCCCGCGGCGTCGAGCGCCTCGGCCGCCGCGGCACAGGCGAAGTGTACGAAGCGGTCTGTGCGCCCCCGGACATCCGGAGGCAGCCGCTCGGCAAGCGATTCGGCCACCTCCGGGGCGACTTCCCCCGCAGCGGTCACCTTCTCGCCCTCGGTGTCGAAGCTGGTGATGCGACGGATCCCCGAATGCCCAGCGGCCAGCTCTTCCCAGCACGACGGAGCGTCGGTGCCGAGCGCCGTCACCATGCCGACGCCGGTGACGACGACGCGCACTGCATTCGAAGGATCGTGAGTCGACATGGCGGCCCTGCGTCGCCGCCCTCGGCGATCGACGGGAACGTAGCCTCACGTGCCAGCCCCCAACATGACCAACGTCAGTTGATGCGACGTCAACAGCGGAAGGCGCGCGTGGTTTCGCTCCGCTCACGAAGCGGCGTTGACGCGCGTCAACTCATCCGGGCTTCTGCAGGTACGCGATCAGGTCAGCGCCTTCCCCCTGCGCGGAGAGCTCGGCGGCGCGCTTCTCGCCCACGAACCCCACGAGCAGATGCGAGATGCTCGTGATCCGGCGCGCTTCGAGCCCGGCGTCCGCGGCGGTGCGCGTCAACGACTTCGGCGTGAAGTAGACCAGGTGCTCGCGCTTCAGCGAGTGGTAGTGCGGGCCGAACACGCGCGCTTCCGGACAACGGATGTTCGGGGTCTTGAGCGCCACGAAGCCGCGCGGGCGCAGACAGCGGCTGGCCGCTACGAGCAGCGCGGTCGGATCCGCCACATGCTCGATGACGTCCCACAGCGTCACCGCGTCGTAGCGGCCGGCGAGCTCGTCCGCGCGGCTGTCCAGCGTGCCGTCGAGCGCCTCGAACCCGAAGCGGGCCTTGGCCACCTCGCGCGCGTGGCGGCTCACCTCCAGGCCGTCGTGCGCGAAGCCCGCGTCCGCCAGCGCCTTTTCGAAGTAGCCATAGCCGCTGCCGACGTCCAGCACGCGGCCGCGCTCGAGACCGGTCGCCTCGCTGAGCTCCCGCACCTGCCGCGCCGCCTTCTCGAGCCGCCAGTCCTGCGCTCCGTAGTCGCCGTAGCCGCCGGCCTGGTTCTTGTTCCCCTCGAAGTAGGCCTCCTCGTACGCCGGCGGCTCGGTCACGCGGCGCCACACGTCGCCGGAGAGCTGGATGAGCCAGCCCAGGTCGCCGTCCAGCGTGCGAGCGACGCCAAACGAGCGGTTCTCGGCGATCGTCGGGTACCACATCGCCCCCCGCTGGCCGCTGGGGCCCGGTTCCAGCTCCGCCGTGTGCAGCGTCTCGGTGCGTGCGAGCGGGCTCAACCGAGCGAACCCGCGCCCGAGCTTCTCCAATACGTCGCTTCCCTGCTCTCCGTCGCTCACTGCGAGCCAGTGCTCGAACGCTTCGCGATCGAGGCCGAGCAGGCGCAGCACGCCGTTCTCGAAGTGGTCGACGCTGTCTTCGTAGCGGATGCTGCCCTGCGGGCTCTGTATGACCAGCCTGTCGCTCATCGTCACTTCTTGCTGCCGTAGACTTCGATCTCGCTCGCCCACAGGTACGCGCGCTTCTTCTTGACCTGTAGGCGCACGTAGCGCCCAACCTTCCCCGGCAGCTTCACCACCCACGGATCGGTATCCGTGAAGTGCGTCTTCCGCAGCGCGACCTCGTCGAAGTGCTTGCCGTCCGTCGACAGTTGGAGAGCCAGCGGTAGGATGCGGTCGAAGTAGCCGTCGCCGCGGTTGACCACCACGACCTTGTTGATGGCGTACGGGGCCTGCAGATCGATCTCGACCCAGGGGTCATCGCCGAGCGACGTGTGCACGCCCAGCGTGCCGTCCTTCACGCCGTCGATGACGTGCGAAGCGGTGGGAGTGCCGCGGAAGCGCCCGCTGGCGGTCACCGGCTTGTTCAGCGCGATGTCCTTCGGTGCCAGTGCGCGCGCCACGCCGGCGGTGAGCAGAAGACCGAGCGCCGCTGCCACCGCACCGACTCTCAGTATGCGCTGCAGCTTCAGCTGGCGCGGCGTACGCGATTCGTAGCAGCCGCGCAGCCAGCGCGTGGTCGCTTCGGCGGCGTCGCGTGCGTCACGCGCCGCCGCGGGCGGAAGGCGATCCACCGCCAGCACGTCCGACTCGGCGAGCAGCGGGCGGGCCACGGAAAGCTCTTCCGGCGGTTCCGCTAGCGCCCCCGCGTCCAGCAGCGACGACAGCTGCGCCCAGGCCTCTGGCGGCTCGAGTACGCCCTCGAGACCGTGCTCGCCGCGCGCGACGAGAAGTGCCGTGATGGACATCGCGGTCGCCTGGCGGTGCAGCTCGACCGCGCCCGCCGTGCTTGCGTCTTCGCGCAGCTGGAGCGCGGCGCTTTCGCGACGGCGGGCGGCGTCCGACAGCTCGGTAATGCGCGCGCGCTGTGCAGGAGTGTACGCCTGGGCGACGCGTTCCGCGTCCTTCAAGAGGAGCGGCTCGCGCACCCGCCTGCGCACAAAGCCCTTCATCGACATGACGCAGCGATCCATACCGCGCCCGCCTGCTGCGCGCGAGGGGGGCAAATCCAGTCTGCTTGTGCGGCTGTCGGCGCGCCGATACCATCGCGCAATGAATCGGGCGATCCCTGTCTTTGCTTCCCTGGCTCTGGGCGCGGTCCTGGCCGTGCCCGCCTGCAGCTCGAACGGCGGTACGGCTTCCAACTCCCACCATCACGGCGGTACGGGCGGCTCCGGCGGAGCCGGCACTGAAGGCGGGGCGGGAGACGCCTCGTTCAACAACGACCAGAACGCGAGCTGCACGCCGGGGCAGCCTTGCGGCGACGGTGGGATCTGTGCCGGGGGCCAGTGCTGCGCCGCCGCGCAGGCGTGCGGCAACAGCTGTTGCTCCACTGGGCAGGTCTGCTCGTTCAACAAGTGCGAGACGCCGGGCAAGCTGTGCACCGATTCCAGCGACTGCGGCCAGAACGAGTACTGCGAGTACGCACTAGGCAACGGCGCTGACGCCGGCACCCCGGACAGCGGTGCGAGCGATGGTGGCAGCTGCGTCGGCGGCAAGGCCGTGCAGACCGGACGCTGTCTGCCGAAGCCGCCCATCTGCCCCGGCGGCGCGGACGCCGGCGCGGATGCCGGCGCCGGCCAGAACTGCCTCGAGAAGTGCGAGTACCACCCGCCGACCACCGCGTTCGATCCGGTGGTGAACTACTCGTGGGGCGGCGTGACCACGTCGCCGTACTCGTCGGACGTGATGATGACGCCGATCGTCGTCGAGCTCGACGACGACAACTGCGACGGCAAGGTCACCGCCGAGGACATCCCGGAGATCGTGTTTTCCACGTTCAGCGGCGGCAAGTACTACGGGCCGGGCACGCTCCACATCATCAGCGTCGTGGGCGGCCAGGTCGTCGACAAGCTGAACAAGCCGAACGCCGTGCAGGCCAGCGGCGGCCTGGCCGCGGGCGACCTCGACGGCGACGGCGTCGCGGAAATCGTCGGCTGCATGGCGCCCGCGCCCGGCGGCGCGAGCTGCTGCGACGCCCAGGCGGAAAACACCGGCGTAGTGGCCTACAAGGCCGACGGCAGCGTGCTCTGGACGCAGCCGGACACCACGAAGGTGCACTGCGGCTACGAGGCGCCGGCCATCGCCGACCCCGACCACACCGGCCACCCGATGGTGCTGGTCGGAACGACGCTGCTCGACGGGCAGACGGGCGCCGTGCTCAAACAGCTCGACCCGTCCAGCACCTACGGCGCCAAGCTCACCAGCTTTGCGGACGTCGACGGTGACGGAAAGCTCGACGTGGTGGAAGGACGCCGGGCCTGGCGCACGGACGGCACCGTCATCTGGGATCTCTCGACCGGCGCGACCACGATCCCGTTCGGCTATCACGCGGTCGGCGATCTCGACAAGGACGGCAAGCCCGAGGTCGTGGTGATCAGCTCCAGCGGGCCGCACAAGGCCTACGTCCTGTCCTACGATCCGACGAGCGCGTCGCACGTCAAGATCATCCGCAACGGCGTCGACATCAACAACGGCACCTCGACGGCCAGCTACTGCGGCGCGTCCAGCGAATACGGCGGCGGGCCGCCGACCATCGCCGACTTCGACGGCGACGGCTACCCCGACGTCGGCGCCGCGGGTGCCGTCGGCTACGTGGTCTTCAGCGGCAAGAAGTTGATGGACCCGAAAGTGGCCGACAACCAGACCACGCTCTGGTTCAAGACCACGCACGACTGCTCCAGCGCCGTCACGGGCAGCTCCGTTTTCGACTTCAACGGCGACGGCAAGGCCGAGGTCGTCTACAGCGACGAGTTCCACCTGTGGATGTACGACGGTCAGACCGGAAACAACCTGATCCCCGACACCTGCAACACGACCGGCACGCTCTGGGAGTACCCGGTGATCGCCGACGTGGACAACGACGGTCAGGCCGACATCGTGGTGGCGTCCAACGCCTACGCAGAGACCTGCAACGGTACCAAGCAGTCGGGCATCCGCATCTTCGGCAGCCAGAGCAAGAGCTGGGTGCGCACGCGCCGCGTGTGGAACGAGCACACCTACCACATCACCAACATCAACGAAGACGGCACCGTCCCGGTGAACGAGCCCACCAACTGGACCACACCCGGGCTGAACAACTTCCGCCAGAACAAGCAGCCCGGCGGCGAGTTCGACGCGGCGGACGCCGTCGTCACCGTTTCGCCGAAGTGCGGCGGCGGCTACGGCCTCATTGCGACGGTGCGCAACCTGGGTCAGGCCGTGCTGCCGCCGGGTGTCGCGGTCACGTTCTATTCCGGCACGCCGCCCTCGGGCACCCAGCTCGGCACCGGCGCCACAACGCACGCGCTCTATCCCGCGCAGGCCGAACAGGTCGTGCTGCCGCTTCCGAACGCGCCGCCCGACGTGCAGAGCGGCAAGACGCCGGTCTACGCCACCGTCTCGGTAGCGCCCCCCACGCACGAGTGCCGCACCGACAACAACACCTCCGCCGCCGTCAGCGCGGCGTGCAACGTCCCGCAGTAACGCGAGGCACGCCCCGCGATTGTTGCGGCTCCGGGCGCCTTGTTCTAGACCGGAGCCCGATGCCGAGCCTCCCCCCACGGCACGCTTCCGGGCCTGCCGCCCGGGGCGAGAGCGCTGTGCCGGGCCGGATTGCCCGCGTGAAGCGGCGCATGGCGGACGCGTGGCATCGCCCCGGCGCGGGCTACCGTTTGCTCGCGACCGTCCTGGCCGTGTGCCTGATGATCGGCACCACCATCGGCATCCTCGCGCCGATGCTGGCCAACTGGCACACGTACGGCTTCCACGACTGGGACGTGGAGACCGCGTTCCGCTACATCACGCCGCTCAGCATCAAGAAGTACGGACAGGCACCGTGGTGGCATCCGTGGCTGTGCGGTGGCTATCCAGCTTTCGGGCACTTCGAGGGCGCGACCAACTTCATCTCGCCGTACCTACCGATCTATCTCCTGTTCGACGTGCGTACCGGCATCCGTCTGGAAGTGCTGGGCGGCGCGCTCGTCGGCCTCAGCGGCACGTATCTCCTGGCACGGCGCTTCACGCGCAGCATCTCGCTCAGCTGCTTCCTGGCGATCCTGTACGTGCTCAACGGTCGCTGGGCGCTGCAGGCGGCAGTGGGGCACACGTGGCATCTCAAGTACGGCTGGGTGCCCTGGGTGTTCCTGTTCTTCGAGCGCGCGCAGGAGCCGGGGCGATTCAAGAACGCGACCTACGCCGGCGCGGTCCTCGCCCTCATGGTCTACCTGGGTGCGATCTATCCGCTGCCGCAGGCGGCGCTGGCGCTCGGCATCTACGCGGTGCTGCTGGCGATCTTCTCGCGGCGCTGGCGTCCGCTGGGCGCAGTGGCGGTGGCCGGCGTGACGGCGCTCGGCCTGTCCGCGCCGAAGCTGCTCGCCGTCTTCGACACGCTCGAGCGCGCCCCGCGTCTGATCGAATCCACCGAGACGATCGGCCTCAAAGAGCTGATCGTGATGCTCACCGATCACACGCAGAGCTACACGTCGCGGCCCATTCGCGTGCCGGCCTACGGCTGGCACGAGTGGGGCATCTACATCGGCGTCGCGGGCGTGGTCGCGCTGGTGCTGGGGATCCTGTTTGCCCGCGGTCCCCGCGAGCACGCCTTCAAGATCATCGGTCTGCTGTACGTTCTGATGGGCTTCGGCGCCTTCAACGAGCACGCGCCCTGGGCGATGCTGCACAAGCTGCCGCTGTTCGCGTCGCAGCACGTACCGTCGCGCTTCCTCTATCCCGCCGTGCTGTTTCTCGGCCTGTGCTTCGTGGCGTGGGTCGCGCGCTTCCTCGACCCGCGTCTCCGCCACCACCCGTGGATCGACCTCCTTCTCCTGATCCCGGTCATCTACTTTGCGGTGGATCTGGCCACGGTCTCCAACCGGCCTTTCGGGCAGGCGTTCTGGATGGAGAAGCCGGAGCACATCGAGCGCGCGAAGATCTTCGAGCAGCACGAGGACCCGGCAACGCAGTACGTGCGGCGCGACTGGGCGCCGCCGATCCTGCTCAGCATGTTCGCCAACAAGGGCGTCATCAAATGCTACGGGCTCGACCCGAACTTCCACGGCGTCGGCGCCATCGCGAAGGAGAGCCCCGAGTACAAGGGGCGCGCCTACGTCGAGCAGGGCACGGGCAAGGCCACGGTGGAAAGCTGGTCGCCGAACAAGGTGACGGTCCAGGTCAAGGACGCCACGCCCGGCGCGCTGGTCGTCTACAACATGAACTACAATCCCAGCTGGCGCGCCGACGGCGAGCAGGCGTTGAACTACGAGAATTCCGTGGCCGCACGCGTGGCGGGCGGCAACAGCACGGTGGTGTTCTCGTACTTCCCGCGCACGCTGAAGCTCTCCATCCCGATCTTCCTCTTCACGCTGGCGTGCGTGATCGGCATCCCGCTCTGGTGGCGACGCCGGCAGGCGAAACGCGATCGCGCACCGGAACCGAGCGACTACGGCGCAGGCGGGGCGGGCGGCGGAGGTAGCGCCACGGAACCAGCGGGCGTGGCGGAACCAGCGGGCGCGGCGGAACCGGCAGGCGCGGCGGAACCAGCAGGCGCGGCGGAACCAGCAGACGCCGCAGAGGAAGCCGCCGGTGGCGACGAGCCGGGCGGCGCCGAGCGCGAAGGCGACGCGCCGGGCGGCAGCGGCAGCGGACGCCCCGGCGGCGGGTAGTACGGATACGGATAGCGCGGCGCGAGCATGCGCTGCTCCGCGTGGTCGTTGTAGATGTTGATGGCGTCGTACTGGTAGGGCTGCGCCGTCGCGAGCAGCACCAACCCGGTGATCTCGCCCGCCAGCGCGCAGATCAACAGGCCCGCACCGAGCTGATCGCGCGTGGTGCTCGTCGGCCGATCCACCGCCAACGTGCTGATGCCGCCTACGAGACAGCCGAAGCCGATTCCGGTGGCGACCAGGCCGCCGATGTTCCGGTGGTAGTAGGTTTCCGCAGCTTCCTTCGCTTCCGGATCGCTCTGGACGGCCTCTACCAGTCCGCTGCCGGCGAAGTCGCTGTGGACGACGCTGCCCTGCTGGTAGGCGAGGTTGCCGCCCTGCATCACCACCGAGACCCGCGTGGGGCTCCTGGGAACGTAGTTGGTGGCACAAGCCGTAACGAGCGTTAGCGCCGACAAGCATGCCGCCAGTCTCTTCATGGTCGCTCTCCCTCGCGCCGGACCGTAGCACGTCGCGAGCCGTCCCCGCGCGGGCGCTACTGGCCCGGTCGGGCGCGCTTGAGGAGCAGGACCAGAGGAAGTGTCAGGAGGCAGCCGAGCGCCATCACGAAGAACACGTCGTTGAACGCAAGCATCCGCGACTGGCCCAGCAAGCGCCCGTAGATCGCGGCGAGCGCCTGGTGTTGGCCCTCTACGACGCTGCTTCCGCTGGCCACGAAACGGTCGGTCGCGTGCGCCAGCGCCTCCCTCAGCTGGAGATTCTCCGGGGTGAGGTGCGAACCGAGGCGCGACTCGTGGAACTGGGTGCGGCGCGCCAGCCAGGTCTGGGCCAGCGCAATGCCGAACGAGCCGCCGATATTGCGCGAGAGGTTGATCAACGCCGAGGCGTTGTTGGACTTGTTCCCCGGGATGCCGATGTAGGCCACGCTGGTGATCGGCACGATGAGCAGACCGAGCCCCGCCGCCTGGAAACAGCGCGCCCAGGCGATGTGCCAGAAGCCCATCTCGGTGTTGAAACCGCTCATGTGGAACAGCGCAAGCGCTTCAAGGGCGAGCCCCGCGGCGATCATGTATCGCGGCTGCATCTTGTTCACGGCCGTGCCCACCATCGGCATCATCCCGATGACGACGAACGCGCCGGGTGTGATCACCAGGCCAGCCTGCATGGCCGTGTAGCCGAGCTGCGTCTGGACGAGTTGCGGGATGAGCTGCGTCGTTCCGAGCAGCGCCACGAACGTCCCGAAGCGCACCAGATTGGCCGCGAGGAAGTTGCGGTTCTTGAGCAGGGGCAGATCGACGATCGGATCGTCGATGGTCAGCTCGCGGATCAAGAGCGAGACGAGCGCAACTACTGCAATGGCGCTCGTTACGACGATGAACATGGAATTGAACCAGTCGTCGCGCTCGCCCTTGTCCAGCACGATCTGCAGCGCGCCGAGCCCGACAGCGACCAGCAAGAATCCCGCATAGTCCACCTTCAGGCCTCGCGCCCAGCGCGCTTCACGTTCGTGCCGCTCGATCTCGGGCTCGACCAGAAGGACGCCGCTGAGCGTGAACGCGATGATGCCGACGGGTACGTTGATCAAGAACACCCAGTGCCAGGAGTAGGCGTCCGTCAGGTAGCCGCCCAGCGTCGGGCCAAGAGCGGGCGCCGCGACGACCACTACGCCGTACAGCGCGTAGACCATGCCCGTCTTCTCGTCCGGGAAGCTGTCGCGAAGCATCGACAAGGACGACGGCGCGAGCCCTCCGCCGCCGAGTCCCTGGATCACCCGGAACACGACCAGCCACGCCAGCGACGGCGCGAGCCCGCAGCAGAACGAGCTTGCGGTGAAGAGCGCCACGCAACCGAGGTAGAAGCGCTTGCGCCCCAGCACCGCCGCCAACCAACCGCTGATGGGCAGGACGATGGCGTTCGCTACCAGGTAGCTCGTGAGCACCCACGTCGATTCGTCGTAGCTGACCGAGAGATTGCCGGCGATGTGGCGCAGCGACACGTTGGCGATGCTCGTGTCCAGCACCTCCATGAACGTTGCCAGCGACACGACCACGGCGATGAGCCATGGGTTGTGGGGCCCCGCCGGCGACCGGGGCATCTGGACGTACTGGCGGCTCATCCCCTGTCCGCGCAACATGGCCACGGGCCGGGCTCCGATCCAGCCCCGCATTGCGACGCCGCCGCGGGCGTCAGCTACGGTGCAGGTTGGCCACGATGCGCGCGCCGTCGAGGTCGAAACGGAAGCGGAGCGGCTTGAGCCCGCGCTTGACCATCGCCTCGTACACGTTCCGCTTGTTCTCGGGGCGCGTGTAGAACATGAAGAAGCCGCCGCCCCCGGCGCCCATCAGCTTGCCGCCGATGGCGCCCGCCTTGCGCGCGGTCTCGTAGTAGTCGTCGATGCGATCGTCGGTCATCTTGCTGGCGAGCTTGCGCTTGCGCATCCAGTGCTCGTGCAGGAGCTCACCGTAGCGATCGGTATTGCCGTCCACCAGCAGCCGGTACACCTCGTGCCCGATCTCCTTGATGCGGTGCATGCCCTCCAGCGTGGCGCTGTCGGCCTTCTTGACGCGCTTGCCCTGCTCGCTCAAAACCACGTTGGCGGGCCGTTCAATGCCCGAGTACATGATGAGCAGGTTGTTCTGCAGCTCGTCGAGCACCTCGTCGCGCACCGGAACGGGCTCCACGTGGACCGTGCCGTCCTTGTCGAACGTAAACGCCGTCACGTTCCCGTACGCGGCGATGTACTGGTCCTGCTTGCCGATGGGCTCGCCGAGCCGCACCATCTCGAGCTCGCAGGCTTCTTCAGCGAGCTGTTTTGAAGAGACAAACTCGCGCTTGTAGGTGTGCAGCGCGTTGAGCAGTGCGACCGTGAAGCTGCTGGACGAGCCGAGCCCACTGTTCGAAGGCAGATCCGCCACGCTGGCCAGCTCGATGCCGTGATCGATCCCCGTCATCGTGAGCGCTTCGCGAAAGATGCGGTGGCGGATCGACTGGACGTTGGGAACGATCTCGGTTTCCGAATATGCCAGACGGATGTCGTCGTAGAAGCGCTTGTTCGCGGTGACGTAGATGTAGCTGTCGATCGCGGCGCTGACGAGAAAGCCGCCGAACTGCTCGTAGTAGCTGGGGAGATCGGTTCCGCCTCCGCCCAGGGAGAAGCGCACCGGCGCGCGTGAGATGATCAACCGTGTGTCCTCGACAGATAGAGCCCGAGCTCGCGGAGGCCTTCCTCGGAGCCGATTTCGTAGAACCTTTCATGGGCCGGATACGCGCGCAAGCGCCCTTCGCGCGCCAGATCCGCCTGCAGCGAGTCCAGCCCGACGGGCGTGTCCGCGGGCAGACGCGCAACTGCCTCGCGCCGGAGCGCCGTGGCGCCGTAGTCGATATGATCGAGCGCGGGATCGTCCGTGCCCTTCTCGTAGCGGAGCACGCGGTCGCCGTCGATCTGCGTGTTGCTCGAGTCCCAGCGCCCCGCGTTCTCGAACACGCTCATCGTGCCTTGCGCTTCGGGATGCTGCTCCAGGTCGCGGAGCGGCCCTGCGTAGTCGAACGGCAGGTAGCTGTCGCCGTAGGTGACGAGAAACGGCGATTCCAGTCGATCCAGCGATCGGCGCAGCGCCCCTCCCGTGCCGAGCAGCCGAGGACCGTCGAAGGCGTACTCGACCTGCAGGTCGAAGTGCGCGCCGTCGCGCACGAAGTCCTGCACCTTCTCGCCAAGATACCCGAGACACAGAAGCACGCGGTCGTAGCCGCACGCCGACAGCCGCTCGAGCTGCCAGGCGATGAACGGCCGTCCGGCGACCTCCAGCATGGCCTTGGGCGTGTCCGTCGTGAGCGGACGCATCCGCGTCGCCAGCCCTCCTGCGAGAATGACGGCCTGCATCGGAGGCAAGCGTAACCGCTAGTCCTGCGCCGGACGAGCCCGGCCCACGCGATTTCCCGGGCACGGGGTCCGGGATAGGCTGCCGCCGATGATCCCCGCTGGCATCCGCGAGCAGTTCCCGGCCCTCGCCGACAGGACGTTTCTGGATGCGGCCTGCGTGAGCCTCGCGCCGCGGGCCGCCACCGACGCAATCCGGTCC
The DNA here is from genome assembly GCA_963826085.1 of uncultured delta proteobacterium. Classification (GTDB taxonomy): domain Bacteria; phylum Myxococcota_A; class Polyangia; order Polyangiales; family Polyangiaceae; genus CAWDXG01. The sequence continues at coordinate 56,609 of CAWGVN010000005.1, forward strand.
TTCCTCGACCGCACGCTGTATTGCCCGTCGGCGTCCAGCACGCTGCACCACATTGCGATGGACGAGCTCCGCAGCGCTGCACGCCCGCAGGCTGCGTCCTTGATCGGCGCACGCGACGACGAGATCGCCCTGGTCGAGAGCACCACGCACGGGTTCGCGATCGCGGCCGAGGCTGTGCCGCTCGCGGAAGGCGACCGCGTGCTGCTGTGCGATCTGGAGTTCATGCAGGTGGGCGTGCCCTGGGTGCAGCTCCGCGAGCGCCGCGGCATCGGCATCGACGTAGCCCGCCACGAGGGAGGCGCGATCGGCGTCGAACAGCTCGCGCCGCTGATCGGGCCGCGCACACGCGCGCTGGTCCTCAGCTCCGTGCAGTGGTCGAACGGCTTCCGCGCGGATCTCGATGCGATCGGCGCGCTCTGCCGCGAGCGCGGCGTGTGGTTCGTGGTCGACGCCATCCAGCAGCTCGGCGCGATGCCCATCGACGTGGGCCGCACACCGATCGATCTCCTGCTGTGCGGTGGGCACAAATGGCTCAACTCGCCCTTCGGGTGCGGTTTCGCCTATCTCCGCCGCGAGCGACAGGGCGAGCTCCGCCGGCCGCTCGCAGGCTACCTCGCCGTCGAGCCGCCCGAGGGCGGATGGGGCGAGTACTTCCAGACGCCGTCCATCACGCCCGTGCGCGACTACGAGTTCACGAGCGAGGCGCGCGCCTGGGAGATCGGCGGCACCGCGAACTACCCGGGCGCCATCGCACTGGGCGCGTCCATCCAGCTCATCCGTGACCTCGGTACCGACACCGTCGCCGCCCACGTCCGTGCGCTGACCGACCGGCTCATCGAGGGCCTGGACCGTCTTGGCATCGACGTGGTCACGCCGCGCGCACCGGAGCATCGCTCGGGCATCGTCACCTTCAGCGTCGGCGACGCCAAGGCGAACGTCGCGCTGATGGAGCAGTTGCTCGCTCGCCAGGTGCTGGTCTCGGTGCGCTACACGTCCGGTGTCGGCGGCGTGCGCGTCTCCTGCCACCTGTACAACAACGCCGACGACATCGAGCGTCTGCTCGAAGTGCTCGCCACCTGGAAACGTGGAGCGGTCTCCGGCTGAGTGCATGACTCGCGCCTCCTTCAAGTTCGAGAGCGTCCGGCTCCATCACGCCGACTGTCTCGAATGGCTCGGCAAGCAGACCGCCGCGTCCGTGCACGCCGTCGTCACCGACCCGCCCTACGGTCTCGTCGAGTACGAAAAGGAGCAGCAGGACAAGCTGCGCAGCGGGCGGGGCGGCGTGTGGCGCATTCCGCCGGCGTACGACGGGCACACGCGCTCGCCGCTGCCGCGCTTCACGACGCTGGGTCCGAAGGATCGGGAGCGACTCGGCGAGTTCTTCCGCGAGTGGGCGGAGGCGCTGTCGCCCGTTCTGGTTCCCGGCGCGCACGTGCTGGTGGCGTCCAATCCGCTGCTCTCCTACCTCGTGAGCGCGGCGCTGGCGGATGCGGGGCTCGAACGCCGCGGCGAGATCGTGCGGCTGGTCATGACGATGCGCGGCGGCGACCGCCCCAAGAACGCGCACCGCGAGTTCCCCGACCTGAGCGTGATGCCGCGGTCGATGTGGGAGCCGTGGCTCTTGTACCGCAAGCCGCTGGACGGGCGCGTGCAGGACAACCTGCGAAAGTGGGGCACCGGCGCCCTCCGGCGCATCTCCGACGAAAAGCCTTTCGGCGACGTGATCCAGTCGCATCCCACGCGCGCCTCCGAGCGCGCACTGGCGCCGCATCCGAGCCTCAAGCCGCAGTCGTTCCTCCGGCAGATCGTGCGCGCCGTGCTGCCGCTCGGTCGCGGCCGTGTGCTCGATCCGTTTGCGGGCTCGGGCTCCACGCTCGCAGCCGCGGCCGCGGTGGGCTACGACGCCGTGGGCGTTGAAGCCGATCCGGAGTACTTCCGCATGGCAAAGCGTGCGATCGCCGCGCTCGCTAGGCTGGAAATACCTCGCGCGCCAGCGCCTTGATCGCCGCTTCCACGGCTTCGTCGCTGGTCTTCGACACGCGCCAGCCGAGGTCGGCCAGCTTCCCGGGGTCGAGCCGCGAATGCGGCACGTCTCCCGGCCAACCGCGCGTACCGCCCGTGTAGCGGATCTCCGCGGCGGGGTGGGGCGAAGCCTGGACGCACAGCTCGGCGATGCGCTTCACCGACGTGTAGTCCGGCGGCGCGATGTTGAACACGTTCAGCCGCTCTGCGGCCTTGTCGAGACCGAACAGCATCGCGTCGACGCAGTCGGTCACGAACACGTAGGGCTTGGCCTGGCTGCCGTCGCCCAGGACTTCCAGCTCGCGGCCCTCGGTCGCCTTCAGCTTCTTCAGGAAATCGAGCGCGGCGCCGTGCGTGCCTCGCGGTCCCACCACGTTGCCGAAGCGATAGATCCAGGCCGTGAGCTCGAAGCACTCCACGAACGCGCTCACCAGTGCTTCGCCCGCAAACTTGGCGGCGCCATAGAGTGAGATGGGCAGATGCCCGAGGTCCATCTCGGCGCAGAACGCCGCCGTGTCGCCGTACACTGTGCCCGACGACGAGAACACGAGGCGCGGCGTCTTGTTGAGGCGCATGGCCTCGAGCACGTTCCAGGTTGCGATCGTGCCCTGCTCCAGATCGAGCCGGGGATTGTCGAGGCCCCATCGCGCTTCCGGATTGGCCGCAAGGTGGAACACAACGTCGTGGCCCTTCATGGCCTCGGTAAGCGGCTCCAGGTCCAGCAGCTCGCCGACGACCAGCTTGCACGCGCCGGAGTCGAGATGGCTCTCGATAAACTCGCGCTTGCCGATGCTCAGGTTGTCGTAGACGGTCACCTCGCCGAGCTCGACCAACCTGTCCACCAGGTGGCTGCCGATGAAGCCGGCTCCGCCCGCGACGAAGTAGCGCGTCTTTCCGCCGTCCTTGCTCATGACGCCGGCATCGTGATCCGGCGTCGCCGATTTGGCAAGCGATACGCTGCTCGCGTCGCTCGACGATCGCCCGCGCTCACTTCACGCTTTCCCACTTCATCGCGTTCTTCTGCAGCGACGGGTGGGAGACCATCAGGTGCCAGACCACCGCCTGGAACGCCTCGGTGTGGGGAGTGATCGATTCGGCGTTGACCGTGGGCACGACGACGCACGCGTCGGCGACCTTGGCGGTATAGCCGCCGTCGCGGCCAACAACGCCGCCCACGCTCGCGCCCACCTCCTTGGCGAGCCCGAGCGCGCGCACCAGGTTCGCACTGACGTTCTTCTCCAGGTTGCCGCCGCCCACCGAGAACACCAGCACCATGTCGTCCTTGCCGAGGCGGCTGACCTTCAGCCACTCGCTGAAGCTCGACTCCCATCCGTCGTCGTTGACCCGGGCCGTCAGCTCCGAGACGTTGTCGGTCGGCGTGTACGATTCGATGCCGCAGATCTTCCGGAAGTCGTTGACCGCGTGCGACGCGTGGCCCGCCCCGCCGCCGACTCCCAGGATGAACAATCGCCCGCCGCGCTGTCGCAGCTCGGCCAGGAGCGCGACCAGCTTCTCGACGACGTTCGCGTCGAGCTGCTCGAGGATGCGGGTGGCTTCGGCGAAGTACTGCTCGGCGTAGCTCATGGTCGTGGACGCGCGGATCGACGCGCAGGCCGCGAACCTAGCATCCGGCGCCTGCGAGCCGCGGCACAAGAGTGCTGCGGGCGTTCGCAGGCCCCGGAACGGGCGCACAAAAAAACACAGCGGTTACGACGGAGGGGGGGAACGTCGCAACCGCTGTGCGTAGCTTTTGGCAGTAGCTGGCAAGCCCTCGAGCCGTCCTGGGCTACCACCGGTTCGGTCTATTGCAGGGCGCGTTCCATGTCAGATCGCGCGCTGCGTCAGGCACTTGACGGCGATCAATGGCCCGGATCTTTCAGATCTGAAATTTCACTCCTGCAGCAACGAAACCTGATCAACGGGTGGTGACCGAAGCGCGAGGCAATCCGGGCGGGGGCCCGAGGCGCGCTCTCCACCCGTATGCACGCCCAAAGTAGTCCGCAAGTTATCCACAGGCGTTCAGTGTCCGGGCTGGGAGTCCGGAACCCGCGCCACCTGGGCCGGACCAAGGCTGCCAGGACCCCCAACCAACCTGGCGGCTCCAGCTGGGTCGCTCGCTTTCGTGTCTGGAGGCTCGGGCGCTCCGGACGTGTCGGCGTCGTCGGCGTCCTCTTCCGGGGATGTGACGACGCCCAGCCCGGCCTTTACCACGCGCGTCGTGAGCTCGTTGTAGTGCATGCTTCCCCTCTCGGTCGGGCACCTGCTGCATGCGCTGTGCCGTCGCCGTTTGATCGCACATTTGCCTGGATGCGCCGCGCATCCGCTTCGTTTCCATCACGGTGCGCCGGCAGCCGGTGCGTCCCGTTGCCGCGCCCGTGGCGCTTCGCTACGCGCGCTACTGTCGGCGATACAACCACCATGTGCCGCGCTGTGCGACGAGGTGGATGGAGGGGTCGGGATCGAACAGCTGGTGCGGGTCGATGGGATGCCGCACCAGGAAGGTGTTGAACCAGGCGCCCTGCTTCTTCACCTGGAAGTACTGCGGCGTGAACTCCCAGTTGTCGGGAACCCGCGGAGGCACCTCGCCGCCTTCCCTGTAGCGCACCGGGTAGGTGCCCCACATGGCGAAGTGGAAGCCCAGCCAGCCCCCCTTCTCGGCTTGCACCCAGGCGGGCAGGTGGGTGAAGGGCGAGCGCGTGTTGTTGGTGCCGCTATGGTCGTAGACCAGATAAAGGAGCTTCGGTGCGCGCGGGATCTTCGTGACGATCGCGCGGAAGTCCCAGGTGAGGTCTTCGAAATTCTTCCACTGACCGGCGACCAGGTAGCCCATGCTTCCCGTCGCAAAGGCGATGACCGCGACCGCGCCGAGGCGCAGGTAGCTCTGTGGCGGCAGGTCGGGCACCACGGCGACCAGGACGAACGCGGTGCCCAGCACCTCGCGCGGGAAGATGTACCACCACACGCCCATGCCCATCGGCAGCACGAAATACGCGAGCAGGTGGCCCGCCGCGAGCAGGACCGGCAGCACGGTGACGCCCATGGCCCAGCGCCGATCCGCCGTGCTCGTCTCGCTAGCGCGGCGGCGACGCAGGGCAAGCAGTGCGGCCACCACGCCGAGCACGACGAAGACCGCGAGCATGCCGAGCGCGATGCGCTCTTCCGTCACTCCCGCTCTGCCGCGGTAGTTGCCGAACATGTAGCCGGGCAGCTCGTGGAATCGTTCCGGATGGAATGCGAGACGCCATAGGCCCACCTTGAGCGCGGGCGGTCGCGCTGCCATCCAGACGCCGAACGCCGCCGTGGCGCACACCCAGGGAATGACCACCGGGCGGATGCGGCGCGTCGCCGGGTACATCACCGCCGTCGTGGCGACGATGGCGAGCAGTGCGAACGGGAAGCGGTAGACGTGCGTGAAGAACAGCGCGAGCAGCGCCAGGCCGAGCGCGATCTGCCGGCGGCGCGAAGGGCGATCGAGCGCGAGCAGCGTGCAGCCGATGCACGCCGCGTACAGCCCCGTGGCGCCGACGAAGTTGAGGAAGCCGAAGTGCGACATCTTGCTCCACGCGAACCCGAGACCGAGCAGGCCCCAGAGCGGGCTCTTGCGCATCCCGTGGAACAACACCGCCAGGCCGGCCGGCAGGAGCAGCAGCATGACGATCGCCATGCCCTTGGCCGCCCAGGTGATCGGCATGAAGAAGGAGAGCGCGGCGCCGATCAGGTACGCGCTGACGTACGGTACCTGGAAGGGGTGCAGCGTGAACTGCTCGTGGAAGTGCCACGCGGGGTCATCGTAGTGCCGGAAGACCGACATCTGCGCCGCGTGGAACGGCAGGTCCGTCATCGGCGGGTAGTGGACGACCGTGAACGGGTAGACGACGACGTAGACGATGGCGATCGCCGCGACCAGCCACGTGACAGCCCGGAACGGGTCGGCTTTCGCGCTTTCGAGCACGGCGGCGGTGGCGGCGCGGACCCGGCCCGGCATCGCCTGCCGTTATACCTCACGCCGCGGAAATGATTCCGGGCGACAAATTGTGGCAGGCTCGCCCCTCGATGCGGTCCGCGCGCTACCTCTGGCTGGCAGTACCCGTGCTGGGTCTGCTCGAGCTCGCGGGACAGTTCTACTTTTCCCACCGCGCGCCGCGCCTCCGCGAGTGGCAGGAGCAGAAAGCGACCCTGGCTGGGCTCAAGCAACACGGCGAGCTGGTCGTCGTTGCGCCGCACTGGGCCGATCCGCTCGCCCGGCTCGCTTTCGGGCAGAAGCTGATGCCGATCCGCGACGAGGCGCGGCCGGACGACACGGGCTACGCGCGGGCCATCGAGGTCAGCATCCTGGGACAGCACGCGCCGGAGCTTTCCGGGTGGCGCACGGTGGAGGAAAAGCAGGTCGGGCGCTTCCACTACCGTGTGGTCGACAATCCCGCTCCGGCCAAGGTGCGCTTCGACTTCGTCGACCACGTCGATCCCGAGCACGCCGAGGCCTACCAGATGTTCGGCACGACGCGCCGCGCGTGCCCGTTCAATGCGCATGCTCGTCGGAGCGACGGCGACCTGGGCGGGCACGCGGCGTTTCCGGGGCAGCGCTTCGAATGCGGGGGTCGCGACGAGATGTTCGTGGGCGTCACGATCATCGACGACCAGGACTACCGCGCGCGGCGCTGCATCTGGGCGCACCCGCCGAGCGGAGGGGTCACGGTCGTGCAATTCAAGAACGTGCCGCTCGGGCGCACGATCCACGGCTATGGCGGGCTCGCCTGGCTGCTGACGCGCGACGGTGCGGGGACGCCCGTCCAGCTGACGGTGAAGATCGACGGGCAGAGCATCGGCAGCGTCGTGCACCGCGACCAGCAGGGGTGGAAGGGCTTCGACCTGCCGACGGGCGCGCACGCCGGCCAGACAGCCGACGTGACGTTCGAGGTCCAGAGCGACCGCTCCGACCAACGCAGCTACTGCTTCTACGCGGATACCCGATGAGCCGCACGCGCCGCTTCCTGCAAAAGTCGCTCGATCCGGCGATCGCGCTCCTGCTCGGCGCGGGATACGTGTGGCTCCTGCTCGCGACCGTGAAGAACCTCGGCTACGCGCGCGACGAGGGATTCTACTTCCAGGCAGCGAGAAGCTACGGGTCCTGGTTCGACCTGCTCACGACGCACCCGAAGCAGGCGCTGGAGCAGATCACGGTGGATCGCTTCTGGTCGGCGAACCACGAGCACCCGGCGCTCATGAAGTCGCTGTTCGCGCTGTCGCACAAGTACCTGTACCGCCACTGGCACTGGTTCTCCGAGGAAGGCACGTCGATGCGCTTCGCCGGCATGGTGGTGAGCGCGCTGGCGGTGTCGACGACGTACTTGTGGGGGCAGAAGGCCGTGGGGCGGCTCGCGGGGCTCGTTGCCGCGGTCCTGTTCGCGATGACGCCGCGCGTCTTCTACCACTCGCACCTCGCCTGCTTCGATCTGCCGGTCGTGTCGATGTGGCTGATCACGACCTACGCGTACTGGCGCTCGCTGGAGCGCGGCGGCTGGGCGTGGCCGATCGCGACCGGCATCCTGTACGGGCTGTTCCTCGACACGAAGCACAACTCGTGGCTCTTGCCGTTCGCGTTGATCGCGCACCTCGTCATCACCCGCGGCGGAAGACTGTGGCGCGACCTGCGCGCCGGGCGCATCCCCGTGCCCAGTGCGCTGTTCGCCATGGCGACCATCGGTCCGGCGGTCTTCTACATGGGCTGGCCGTGGATCTGGCACGACACCGGCAAGCGCCTGGCGGCCTACGCGGCCTTCCACATGGGTCACGTCTACTACAACATGGAGTTCCTCGGGCACACCTACTGGAAGCCGCCGATGCCGCTCGGCTATGCCTGGGTGATGACCGCGGCGACGGTGCCGGGGATCACGCTGGTGCTGTTCCTGATCGGGCTTTGTGCCAGTCTGCTCGCCGCCTATGGCAAGAGGCTCGGAGCGTTCGTGCGGCGTCTGGGGATCGAGCCGCGGGAGCGCGACCCGCGTCGCTACTCGAACAACGTCCTGTGGGCGTTGTCGATCCTCCTGAGCTACGCGCCGTGGCTGTCGCATCACACGCCGATCTTCGGCGGGACCAAGCACTGGATGGCGGCCTACCCGTTCATGTGCCTGTTCGCGGCACGCGGCTTCACGCTCGCGCTGGACAAGCTCCGCGAGCTCGGACGCGATCGCGTGGGGCCGGGTTTCGTCAAGAGCCGCGCAACCGAGCTGGTGCTGGGAGCGAGCGTGCTGGCGGCCCCCGTGGTGACGACGCTGCATTCGAATCCGTGGGGACTATCGGCGTACACGCCGCTGGTCGGCGGCGCGCCGGGCGCGGCGACATTGGGGCTGAACCGCACCTTCTGGGGCTACGCGACCGGTGCAGAGACGGGCTACCTGAACCAGCACGTCCCCAGATTCGGCTCGCTCTATCTGCACGACACGGCGTTCCAGTCCTGGGAAATGCTGAGCTCGGACGGCCGTGTGCGCAGCGACATCCGCCCCACACTGGACATCGCGTCGTCCAGCTACGCCCTCTACCACCACGAACCGCACATGGAGCGCGTCGAATACCAGATATGGGTCGACTACGGCACAGACGCCCCCGTGCACATGGGCGTGTACGACGGCGTACCCGTGATCTGGATCTTCAAGCGACCGCATTGACGACGCGGCATGCCGCGTGGGGGATTTTCACAGGAGATCGGAACGGCGGAAGGAGCGCTTCACGGGTCTGGCCAACGGCTTTGATTTTGTGGGTCGAGAGGTGGGGCTCGATCTGCAGCTCATCCAGCGGGTGCTCATCGGTGTGCGACAGCAAGTCTCTGGATTGGCCGCAGTGGGTCGCATCAGCCCTCGACCCCAGAAACCTTCCGCGCTTCCGATCTTCCTGTGAAAAATGAAAATGCTGCCCCGTCGACTATCGGCTGCTGTCCCGGGATCGCGGCCGGTGATCTACAAGCTGCCACGGCTGGTTGACGTACCCCGCGTGCCGGCGTTACCGCTGGGACATGAAGAAGCTGCATCGGTTCGATCTGTACGGCTGGTCCGTGTTCGACGAGGCGCGCAATATCGATTTCCACAGCGTGCTGTGGGTGCGCGAGGGCGACAACGTGCTGATCGATCCGCTGCCGCTGTCGGAGCATGACGCCGCGCACCTGGATCAGCTCGGGGGCGCGTCGCTGATCGTGGTGACGAACTCCGACCACGTGCGGGCCACCGCGGCCATCGCCGAGCGCACCGGCGCGCGCGTCGCCGGGCCGCGTGCCGAGCGCGAGAGCTTCCCCGTGAAGTGCGATCTGTGGCTCGGCGAGGGCGACGAGCCGGTGCCGGGGCTCTCCGTGTTCGAGCTCGCGGGGTCCAAGACGCCGGGCGAGCTGGCGCTGGTGATCGACGAGACCACGCTGGTGACGGGCGACCTGGTGCGCGCGCACGATGCGGGCCGCCTGACGCTGCTACCCGAGCAGAAGCTCTCCGACGCCGGAAAGGCGCGCGACTCGGTGCGGCGGCTGAACCAGCGGGGCTCGTTCGACGCGGTGCTGGTGGGCGACGGCTGGCCCGTGTTCCGCGACGGCAGCGGCGTCCTCGGCGAGCTGGTCCGGGCGTTCGGCGACTGATGGGGCAGAGGGGGCGCGCGACACCGGCATCCGATGGTAGGTTCGGGCGCCCGTGAAACGACGCTCCGGCGCGCTGTTCGATCTCGCCTTTGCCGCTCTGGCGGTGCTGGCCGCCGTGCCGCTCTGGCTCGTGAAGTATCCGCCGATAGAGGATCTGCCGCAGCACCTCGCGGCCATTCGCGTGCTGCACGACTTCCACGACCCGGCGCTGCACTTCTCGCAGTACTTCGAGATCCACCTCGGGCGGACGCAGTATCTCGCCTACTACCTGGCGGCGGATCTGCTCGCGTACGTCTCCAATGTGATCATCGCGAACAAGCTGCTCATCAGCGCGGCTATCATCGGGACGCCGTACGCGATGCGCTCGCTCCTGAAAGCGCTGGGTCGTGACGGGCGGCTGGCCCTGTTCGTCCTGCCGCTCACGTGGAACGCCCATCTCATCCTCGGCTTCCTCAACTTCATCGCGGCGATTCCGCTCGCGCTGGCCGGCCTCGCTCTGGCGGCGCATCTCAGGCTGGAGTGGTCGAGACGCCGCGCCGTGCTGCTCGCCGTGGTCGCGGTCGTCACCTTCTACACGCACGTGGTCCCATTTGCGTTTCTGGGTCTTGGCGCCGCCCTCTTCGCTCTCGAGGGATTCGATCGCGCGGCCGTGAAGCGGGACGCCCTGCTTCGCGTCGGCAAGCGCTGGCTGACGCTCGTTCCGGCCGCGGTGGCCGTGCTGGTCTGGCTGGAGACGGCGCCGGCGGGGCGCTCGACCCTGCAGGCCGTGTTCGGTTCGAACACCGCCGGCGGACCCCAGCCGAAGTTCGACACCTGGCTCGACTCGCTCAAGGGCGCGCCGGACTGGCTCACCAACGTGCTCTCGGTCAATGCCGACCAGCGTCTGCTGGTGGCGTGGGCGCTGCTTGTCATGCTCGCGATCGGCTTCGGCGCGGGCGCGTGGAAGACCGACGCGGTCCCCTCGGACGAGGATCTGCTGCGCGGGACGCTCACGCGTCGCTTTGCCCTGCTGGCCCCGCTGGCCGCGTTGCTCTACTTCGTCACGCCCACCGGCTACGGGTGGATCTGGCCCATCAACGCGCGCTTCCCGCTGCTCGCGCTGATCTTCTTCATCCCGCTCCTGCCGGCGCAACGCCGCTTCTCCGGCGCCGTGCTCCTGACGGGCATCGGGCTCGTGGCGTTCCAATCCTCGAACATCGTCGGTTGGGCGTTCCAGCGCTTCGAGAAGAACGAGGTGGGTCAGCTCGATGAGGCCATCGCCCACATCCCCCCGGGCTCGCGCGTCGCCGGTCTGATCTACAACAGGAGCTCGGCGAACGTGAGCTTCAGCCCCTTCCTGCATTCCGTCGCCTGGTATCAGGCCGAGCGCGGGGGTGCGGTGATGTTCACGTTTGCCGACTTTCCCGAGTCGCCATTCAGCTTCCGCGAGGACAACCGTCCGCCTCGCGTGCCGCCGCGCTGGGAGTGGATGCCCGAGCGCGTCGACCCCGCGCGCGACCTCGGCTGGTACCAGTACGTTCTCGTCCGCGGCGGCCCCGGCGTCATCGCGCGCGAGACGGACGTCTACCGCGAGCTGTGGCGGAGCCCGCGCTGGAGCGTGTGGGAGCGGCGGAGCGGCAAGTAGGCGCTCATCGGCACGTGGGGCCGGTGCGCCGATACAAGAACGTGCTGTGCCCTATGCGTGCTCCGACGCAGTAGTTGGCCCGGACGTAGCGCGCGAGCTTTGCGTATCTGAAGATGCTCCGGCCTGCCATACTGTCGTAGGGCGCATCCACCAGCACAGCGGGTTGGTTCTTCTCGAGCTCGGCGATCAGCTTCTCGCGCGTCCCTGGTGCCGCGTACTTGTTCTCGTCGGCCAGTGACATCGACGGGAACCAGGGTATCCAGCCCGCTACCGGTGGCGTGACGACATATCTCGAGGCGGGCTTGCGCTGGCACACGAGATACAGGTCGCCGCGGAATCCCCACACGAACAGGCTCTGGTCCGGCTTGCTGTGCGCGTCCACGAAGCGACAGCTCCGGGCTTCGTCCAGCGACTCCCAGTAGTGCTCGCCGTCCTTGCCCTTCTGCGTGCTGACCATCGCCCAGACTCCGACGACGAGCACCGCTGAAACAAAGCCCGTCGCGAGCCATGGAGTCCAGCGGGCCCTGGAGCGCGTGCGCACCGCCCGGTCCATCGCCAGGCCCAGCACGATGGCGAACCAGGGCACGCAGTACAGGAAGTAGTTTTCCCACGGGCGAGCGGGCGCGAGCGCTACCAGGACGGAGAGCGCTCCGTCGAGTGCGAGCAGCAGCATCAGGACCGGGCGCGGACCTCTCCGGGTTCTGGCGAACGGACGGGTCGCGCTCCACCAGAGACCGCACGCGAGCAGCAGCACCGACAACCAGACCAGCATCGCGTGGTCGAGCAGGAACTTCTCGGTGAAGTGCCGCCGGAACGCGCCGGTGACCGGCGCCATGTACACCGCCGAGTTGTATTCGACCGTCCAGTACCAGAGCTCGTGGAAGTGACCGCTGATCGCGTACAGCAGCACGACGAGAACAGGCGGCACCGCCACCCCCGCCGCAAATCCCAGCATGCTGCGCCAGCGCTGCCTGTCCCTGTAGATCAAGCCGAGAGCGAGCAGCGGTGGAAGCGCGAACACGAGGGCGAGCTGCTTGCAGAGACCGCCGAGCGCAATCAGCACGCCCGCCACCACGAACGGCCAGAGCCGCGGGCTGCGACGCACCCGCGTCGTGGCGCGCACCAGGAGCAGCGTGCCTCCCACCGTGAACGGCAGCGACGCGAGCTCGGCGTTGTAGCCGACGCCCGCGTGCGGGCTCATCGCGACCGTCATGCAGTACGCCGTCGTCAGCGCCGCGACCGAGCCGGCCAACCGTCTGCCGAAGCAGAGCGGGATCAGACCCGCGAGCAGAGTCGTCGCCAGCGCGAGCACGAGCGCCAGAAGTCGCATGGAAAGAAAGCCCGACGCCGCCCCGGACATTCCCTGCGCCAGCGCGTCCAGCCAGTACGTGAGCGGACCGCGCTGGCTCACCGCATCCACGTAGGGAAGCATGTGCCCGTCGAGCAAGCGCATCGCGAAAGCGCCGATGGACCCTTCGTCGGGGCTCGTGGCCACCGCGCCGCCGATGATGAACAGCGTGTGAGCCTGGATCACCGCCCACAGCGCGACCGCCATCCCCAGCGCCCACGGCCCAAGCCGCCGGCAGCGAGCGGGAAGTCTGGATGGCGACAACCGGAACATGCGACTCCGGGCCCGGAGAACCCGGCGGAAGTGGGAGGCAGGAGGGGAGTTACTCGCGATGGCGGTGGAAGTCGAGATGGGACAAACACGCCGCGCAGGGCGCGTCATCCTTCTGCGAGCCGGGCGCCCGCCGCCCGGCGCTAGGGCGCGCTCCCGAACAGGCGCTCGAAATTCTCCGCCAGCCGGGCACCCACGCTCTCCAGGGGCTCGTTCCACAGCTCGGCGGCGTACTCGGCGGTGACGCGCACGTTGGCAGGCTCGTTGTCCTCGCCGCGCTCGGGGGCAAGGTAGGGGCAGTCGGTTTCGAGCAGCACGCGCTCGCGCGGCAGCGTCTGCAGCATGCGCGTGAAGGCTTCGTTCTTGCGCGCGTTGGCGGGGATCGACAGATAGTGGCCGTGCTCGGCGATGCGGCGGGCGAGCTTCACGCGGCCGCCGAAGCAGTGCCAGTCCACGCGCTGGGCGCCCATCTCCGAGAGGATCTCGAAGCAGCGCGCCTCGCGCTTGCGCGTGTGGATGATGATGGGCTTGTCCGCCTCCATCGCGATCGTCACGAGCTTCCGGAACACGGCTTCCTGCCGCTCCCAGAACTCGCCGGGCACCCAGTAGCCGTCGAGCCCGATCTCGCCCACGGCAAACGCTTCGTCGACGTGGCCCTTCACCCACTCGATCCCTTCCTCGGCGGGCACGGGCTCGTCGTCGCGCGGGTAGTCGACGCCTGCAGCGGTCATCTCCATCAGCACCGCGTCCACCGGGTAGAGGCCGAACGCGGGACGCACGAGGCTGGAGCGGGCAGCGAGCGCCTTGGTGCGCTCGTTGTCCGCGGGGTTCAGTCCGTTGGAGATGATGGTGGTGACCCCGGCGGCCTTGGCGCGCTCGAGCACGGCGTCCACATCGGGCAGAAGCCGCGGGTGGGTGAGGTGTGCGTGGACGTCGAACAGGCCCATCAGGCGGGCAGCATAGCGTCCGGCGGCTATTGCGTCAGCCAGACGGCTTCGCAGCGGTGGTCGGTGCAGCGCGCGACGACATCCGACGGGTAGACCGGGGCGCATTCGGGGCAGGCTCCGACGCCCTCGCACACCAGCGAGCTGAAACGCGCCTCGTTGCTGATGGCGATGAGGTGCGAGCGGTCCAGCTCGCCGCCGCACTCGCAGCACGACGTGGTGCGGATGCGGCAGTCGGAGTCCGAGCTGCACGCCGTCGCCGGGTCGTCCCGCACGTCGACCACGCTGCAATGCTGCGACACGCAGGCCGCGACCAGCGTTGGATCCTGCTCCATGTAGCAGGCAGGGCAGCCGATGTTCGCGCACTTGTCCTCTGCCCAGGCGCTGGCGCGGTCTCCGTTGATGCCGATCGCGTCGCCGCGCGTCGCCGCGCTGCACGCCCCGCAGCAGCTCGCCGGCCGCACCAGGCACTGGGCGCTGAGCGTGCACGAGTCGTAGTCCGGGCTGCCGCCGCTGCCGCCCGCCCCGGCGCCGCCGTCGCCCGTCCCGAGGTCCGTCTTGCCGCCGCACGCGCCGGCAATGCCCAGCAGAAGCCCCGCCAACATCGCGAACCCTCGAGCCAGCTGCATGCCCCCGACCTCCTACAGCCCAATTTGCGTCCGGCTGGCGGTGCCGCAAGCGGGTTGAGCAGCATCAAGCCCGGCGCTACCCGCCGATGTACGACATCTCGATGCGCCTCAGGCCCGCGGTGCGGCTGGAGCGGAGCTCCGAGTAGCGGTCGTCTCGGCGCGCCCAGATCCCGCGCAGCAGCTCGGCGAGGGCGGCGTCGTCTGCGCCGGAACGCAGCGGGGCGCGGATGTCCGTCCCGGAAGCGGCGAACAGGCAGCCGTAGATCTTGCCCTCGGCGCTCAGCCGCGCGCGCGTGCAGCCCGCGCAGAACGGCTCGGTCACGCTGGTGATGACGCCGACCTCGCCGCTGCCGTCGCGGTAGCGCCAGCGCCGCGCCACCTCGCCCGCGTAGTTCGGGTCCACCGGCTCGAGCGGCAGCTCCGCGTCGATGCGCTCGACAATCTCGCGCCCGGGCACCACCTCGTCGAGCCGCCAGCCGTTGGTGAGACCCACGTCCATGTACTCGATGAAGCGCACGATGTGCCCGCCGCCCTTGAAGTGGCGTGCGAGGTCCACCAGCGTGTGGTCGTTCTGGCCGCGGCGCACCACGGCGTTGATCTTGATGGGCGAGAGCCCCGCGCGCGCCGCAGCGTCGATGCCGGCGAGCACGTCCGCCGGGCCGTAGTCCGCGTCGGTCATCGCGTGGAACACGCTGTCGTCCAACGAGTCGAGGCTCACGCTGACGCGCGCGAGCCCCGCATCGGCCAGCGCCTGCGCGTACTTCGCGAGCAGCGAGCCGTTGGTGGTGAGCGCGGTCTCCACGCCGGTGTCGGCGACCATGCGGACGAGCTTGGGCAGCTCCGTTCTGAGCAGCGGCTCGCCTCCGGTGAGCCGCACCTTGCCGAGCCCCTCGCCGACCAGGATGCGCACCACGCGCGCCACCTCTTCGAAGGTGAGCAGATCGGCGCGCGGCAGGAAGTGGAACCCCGGCCCGAAGTGTTCGCGCGGCATGCAGTAGCGACAGCGGAAGTTGCAGCGGTCAGTTACGCTCACGCGCAGATCGCGGAGCGCCCTGCCGCGGCGGTCGCGGGGGGGCGCTGTGTCGGGGCTGGAGCTCATCGGGACCTGGGATGTAGCATTGGGGCGGGCGGGTGTGGCGTCGAGGGGCCTACTCCACGGTCACCCGCACATTCCCCGTCAGGCTCGCCACCGGCACCAGCGCAGCGGGGTCGACCAGCACCGAGTCGACCTGGGCCGGGGCTACCTCGACCTTCACGTCGACGCCCTTGGGGCGCTCTTTCGTAAGGCTGTCGACCAGGCTCGACAGTGAGCGGGGGCCGAGAGCGAGGTCGATGGGCAGGGCGATCTGGGCGAGCTCTGCGACGCGCGCGGGCAGGGCGCTGCCGGCGAGCTGGGCGACGGACGGGTCCTGTCCCGGCGCGAAGCGCACGTTGCGCAGCCGCACGCGTGACGCCTGCGCGTCGTACCAAGGCTCTCCGACGAGCCATGCGTCGCCGCACACCTCGCCCTCGAGCGTCACCGCGAGCGCGACAACGCCCCGGCCGTCCACTTCGGCGCCGCGCGCGCGGGCGCTCGTGATCCGCGGCTCGCCGGGCTGGGCGAGCGAGCGGCTGAGGTCGGCGGACACGTCGCTCCAGTCGATGTGGATCGGCACATCGAGACGCACGTCGCCGGGCACCTTGTCGTCGAGCTCGGGCGGCGGCAGCGGGCGATGCGCGTCGGCCTGCGCGCTCTGGCACGGCTCCTCCACGCCCAGCTGTCCGAACACCGCCAGCCGCGTAGAAAGCGTGTCGTGTGCGAGCGCGGGCTTCGACTGCACCAGCCGGCTCGGCGTCACGCGCGCGCACAGCGTGCTGCCGAGCGCGATCGGAAGATCGACGAGCTGCCACGCGGCTTTGGCTTCGGGGCGCAGCGACGGCACCGAGCGGTCGATGCGCCGCTCGATGCGGCCCGATTGCTGCCGCGCCATCTGGCGGAGCTGGGGCGTCACGTCCACGCCGATCGGCTGCAGCACGCAGCCGCGCGTCACGCTCACGCCGACCCGGCTCCTGCCGAGCGTGTAGTTCCGGTCGAGAGCGAGCGGAAGACGCACCGTGGACACGAGCTGGGGGCTGCAGTGCCCGTACTCCGGACAGAACGGACCGATCGGCTTGCATACGGCGACGTGCGCGCTGATCGGCGTTTCGACCAGCAAGTCGCTATCGTGCACGCCGAAGTGGAAACCCCCGCGCTTCACCACGTACGTCGCCTGTCCCGGCGCGCCCACGTTCTGATCGCGCGCCTCTGCGAGCACCACCGGCACGCGCCGCGACAGCTCGCGACCGAGGCGATGCGTGTCGATCGCCACGTTCACGGCGATGTGCGATTCCGGAGCCTGTACGGCCGGCGCGTCCGCAAAAGCGGGCTCCGACGCCGGCAGCCGCGCGCTGCACGTTCCCGAACCCGTCGGGTGCGCCGCGCTCGGGTGCGGCCCACAGCCGGTCGCCAACACGACGAGCACGGCCCAGCCGAAGGAACGCATCGGTCGGAGCATAGCTTGCGTCACCCGCTAGCGCTTCTCGGCGTGGAACAGCCAGATCCCGGGCAGGATGAAGCGGCTGTCGACGAGCTCGAGGCCGGCGTTGCGGAGCAGCCGGCGCTGTTCGTCCGGCCCGCGGTAGACGGCGCCCGGCACGTTGATGGAGCGCCCGCCCTGACCGGGTACGTACGCAAGCGGTCCCGTGGTGAGGCTCGCCTGCAGCAGTGTGCCGCCCTTGTCGAGCACGCGCGCCATCTCCGAAAATGCGCGCTCGCCCTCCAGGTAGAAGTGCGACGAGATCGTGTTGAAGACCAGATCGAACGCGCCGTCGTCGAACGGCAGCTCGTACACGCTGCCTTCCTCGAGCTGGACCGTACGGCCAAAGTCCTTGCCCCTCGCCCGCGCCAGCATCGACGGCGACAGATCGACGCCCGACAGCGCCGCGTCCGGCCAGTGGCGCGCGGCCGCAACCAGCAGCTCGCCGGTTCCGCAACCCACGTCGAGGATGCGTTCCGGTGCGAGCCCTTCGGCCTCCCAAAACAGGCGCCGGTGGACGCGCGAGTAGATCGTCCACTGGAAGACCGGCCGATCGTAGACGTGGCTCCAGATGCGGAACAGGCCTCTAACGAGGAGCTGGCTCGGGGTTTCGGCCATGGCCTGTGGTCCAGCGTGGCCGGGGCTGGGCGCGGCGGCAAGTTCCATGGGCCGGCCTTGGTGGTAGGCTTCCGCGCCGTGAAGCTCTATCGGTTCGACGGAGTGGACGACGCGCTCGAGCTGGTGCCGCTGGCGGCACGGCGTGCGCTCGACAGTGCGGGTCTCAAGCTGTCGCTTGAAGCCTGGCAGAGCCTGCCCGCCGCCCAGCGGCGTAGCATTGTCGACGCCGGCTCCGCTGCAGCAGTCGACCTTACGCCGGTTCAGGTTGCGATCTCGCTGGCCGATCCGCCCGCCCAGAAGGTCGATCCCGCCGGCGACCCACCCGACGACGCGCCCCCTGCCCAGCTCGTCGACGCACTCGGTCCGGACCGCGCGCTGCCGCCTGCGCTCTGGACCGCGCTGACGCCGCTCGATCGCTACGTGCTGTCCAAGGTCGCGAGCCGCGGCCGTCCCGGACGGCTGGAGAAGGCGTACTCCGAGATCGTGGGATACACCGCCACATCGACGCACGTCGCGCCGGAGGGCGGCGTGCGCATGGTGGACGTGAAGCAGAAGGCGCCGAGCCAGCGCCGCGCCGTGGCCGAAAGCTGCGTCACGATGAACGACGACGCTTTCCGCCGGCTCCAGCTCCACGACGTGCCGAAGGGCGACGTGCTCGCGACGGCGCGCGTGGCCGGCATCATGGCCGCCAAGCGCACTGCGGATCTGATCCCGCTCTGCCACCCGCTCGCGCTCACGCACGTCAGCGTCGCGCTCGACGTGAACGAGTCGTCGCGCACGGTGCTGGTCCGTTGCACCGTCGAGACACTCGATCGCACCGGCGTCGAGATGGAGGCGCTCACAGCGGCCAGCGTCGCCGCGCTGACCGTCTACGACATGCTCAAGGCGTTCGACCGCGCGATGGAGATCGGCCCGACGCGCTTGGTCGAGAAATCCGGCGGGCGCTCGGGGGAGTACCAGCGGTGACGCTCTTCGAGGTGCGCGAGGCGCCGCTGTCCGCGGACGAGGCGATCGCCGCAGTGCAGCGCCCCGGCGCGGGCGGCATCGCGCTGTTCCTGGGCACGGTGCGCGATCACAACGACGGGCGCGAGGTGACGCTGCTCGAGTACGAGGCGTACACGCAGATGGCGGAAAGAGAGATGCGCGCCATCGCCGCCGAGATCGAGTCGGAGATCGACGGCGTGCGGCTCGCGGTACTGCACCGCGTGGGCCGTCTCGAGCTGGGCGACACGGCCGTCATCTGCGCCGCCAGCGCGCCCCACCGCGGCGAAGCCTTCCGCGCCTGCCGTGCGCTCATCGATCGCATCAAGGAGCGCGTCCCCATCTGGAAGCGCGAGCACGGCCCCGACGGCCCCTACTGGGTCGGCTGGGAAGACGCCCGCTGCGTGTCGCACGATCATTGAGGGGGTCCTGGCAGCCGCTCCACGTCGGAGATACGCCACACTCGCGCCGCTCTGCGAGCCCCAGCTTCGTCACTCCGAGCGGTCTTGCGGCGTATCCCAGTCGCGGAGATCGCCGCGATGTGCGTCGTCGAGCTCGAGCTCTGCCACGTCGAGTCGCGACAACACGCGCCACAGCGAACGATCGCCGGCGGCGATCGCCGCCCGCGTCGCCGCAAGCGCGGCGCGGGGTTCGTAACGGGCGAACAGCGGCTGCCAGATCCCGCCGACGCGGAACGCGGCGGCGGGTGCCCCCGGGGATTCGCCGGCCAGGCGCTGGAAGAGCTCCGCGCTGACGAAGGGGAGATCGCAGGCGACTGCGAAGGCCTGCATTGTGCCGCGCGCTTCGGCTTCGGCGAGCAGCGCGGACAGACCACCGATAGGTCCGATACCGGGCGGGGAGTCGGCGAGAACGGGCAGACCGAGGTCTGAGTAGGCTTCGGCGTTGCCGACCAGCACGACCGGGGCGTCGGGCAGCGCCTTGCGTGCGATGCCCAGCAGCCTCGCGACGAGCGTCTCGCCGCCGCCCGGCGCGGCGAGCAGGCCCTTGGGCGCGCCGCCCATGCGTCGCGACTGCCCGCCGACGAAGATCCCGACTAGAGAGCCCACAGCGGCAGCACTTCCACGCTCGCGCCGGCGTCGAATCCCGTGGAGTCGGCCGGCACGATCACCAGCGCGTTGGCCCACGCCATGCTCGTTGCCGCTCCGGATGCCTGGTTGTCGAGCGGGGTAATGCGATCGCCTTCCAGCACGGCTCGGTAGTAGCCGCGGCGACCGGGCTTCTGTCGCAGAGCGGCGGCGAGCTCGGCATGGAGGGTACGAGGCAACGGGTGAGCGTCCCCCTGCAGCGCGCGCAGCAGCGGCACGCCGAACAGCGCGAACGTCACCTGCGCAGAGACGGGATTGCCCGGCAGTCCGAGCACGCGCGTGTTGCCCACGGAACCATGGACCAGCGGCTTGCCCGGTTTGATCGCGACCTTCCAGAAGTCGAGATCGGCGCCAGCGGCCTCCAGCGCCGGACGGACCACGTCGTGCTCGCCCACGCTGACGCCGCCCACCGTGAGCAGCACATCCTTGCCGGCGATCGCCTGCTCGAGCGCGCGCAGTGTGGCCTCGCGGTCGTCGCGCGTGAACGGCGCAAGGCTTGGTGTGCCACCCGCCGCCCGCACCATCGCCGAGAGCGTGACGCCGTTGGACTCGGGAATGCTGCCCGGCCGCGGCGGCGAGCCCGGCGCGCGCAGCTCGTCGCCGGTGCACAGGATGCCGACCTCGGGGCGGCGCGCGACGACGAGCTCGGCGCGATCGAGCGAGGCGCAGAGCCCGAGCTGCCCGGGGCCGAGGCGCGTCCCCGCCGGAAGCGCCTCGGCGCCGCGCTCCAGATCCTCGCCGGCGTGGCGCACGTGCTGTCCGGCCGTGGGTCGCTCGCTGAAGCGCGCGATCCCGCCGTCGCGCTCCACGTTCTCCTGCATCACCACCGTGTCGGCGCCGTCGGGCAGCGCCGCGCCCGTGAAGATGCGGCAGCTCGTGCCCGACTCGAGCACGGGTGCGGGATGACCGGTGCGGCTCTCGCCGCGCACCGGCAGCGCCCATGGCCCGTCACCTGCGAAGTCGTCCGCCCGGACCGCGTAGCCGTCCATCGCGCTGTAGTCGAACGCCGGCAGCGGCGCCGGGGCGAGCAGCGGCTCGGCCAGCACGCGTCCCTGTGCTTCGCCCAGCGTCACTCGTTCCGTTCCGAGCGGACGAACTCCGGCGAGGACACGTTCGAGCGCTACGTCGAAGTCGAGCATGGCGTGAGCATACGACGCCGCGCGAACCGGGCGGGCGTGTCGCGGCGACTACAGCCGCCAGTTCTCGCTCCCCCGCCCAGGCTGCGCCGCGCGTGCCCGCTCGGCCCGGGCTCCGGCACCCGGGATCCAGGCTGATTTCGCGAAACCGGAGCTCCGGTGGCACCGATCGGTACTGGGCTACGTACAACAGGTACGGTGGTTGCCTGTGTTGCCTGAGTAGGGAGCGAAGCGCATGATTGAAAAGATGGCCCACAGGTTCTCGAGATGGGCGGTGGCCCTCGCCACCGCCGGAGTGCTGGTGGCTACCGGCCCGCTGGCCAGGGCCCAGTCCGCGGACGACGATTCGGGGTGGGACGTGGGAGCCGACGCGCAGCAGTCGGACAGTGCCTCCGACAGCGCCACCGAGCAGGACGCGAAGCCGGCGCCCGCTCCGGACGAGTCGAAGTCGGTCGCGAGCACGCAGTACTCCGACACCGATCCGAGCGCCCTTACCGACTTCCGTCCGACCCTGGATCCGTACGGCGCGTGGGTGAAGGACCCGACGTACGGTCTGGTCTGGGTACCGAGCACACGCTACGTCGGCTCGGGCTTCGCACCGTACGTCACCTCCGGCCACTGGGGGCTGACGGCATCGGGCGATTGGATCTGGGTGAGCGACTATCCGTTCGGCTGGGTCGTGTTCCACTACGGGCGCTGGGTGTGGATCAGCGGAACCGGCTGGGCGTGGATCCCCGGCCGACGCTACGCGAATGCCTGGGTGGTGTGGCGCGTTCCGGACGACGGCTACGACTACATCGGCTGGGCGCCGATGCCGCCCGCCTGGGGCTGGTACGACGGCTTCGCGGTGTCGCTGTGGTTCGGGCCGCCGGTACCGTACGTGTTCTGCGAGAGCGACTACGTGTTCTATCCCCACGTGTACCGGCACATCGTGCACGATCGCCGCGACATCGATCGCATCGCGCACCACAGCTCGCGCTATCACGGCTACGGTCACGGTCCTTCGCCGCACCGGGCGCACGTGCCGGCCCATGCCGTTCCGAGCCACCACACCGCGGCGAACCCGCGAGCCGTCGCGGCGTCGCGTCCTTCTCCGTACAGGATGGGCGGAAGTGGGCACTCGCGGCCCGCCGCCCGCCCGCGCTCGGCCAGCGCTTCCGTGCCGCACCGGCTGGACCACTCGCGCACCCTGTCCAGCCGTCCCGGGCAGTCGAGCGCGCGCAGGCTGAGCGGCCCGTCGTACTCTGCGCAGGGGGCCACCGTGCCGTCCCGCTCGCTCCAGTCCCAGCGCCCCGCGCCGGTCCGCGTTCCCTCGCGTTCGACCGGCAGCGCGTCGCCGTCCCGGAGCGTGCCGTCGCCGAGCTACCGCGTGCCGTCGTATCGCAGCTCGCCGTCGCGCAGCTATTCCTACGGCCGGTCCTACAGCTACCGCCCGTCGCCGTCGCGCAGCTACAGCCCGCACTACTCCAGCTCGTCGTCCAGCTCGTCGAGGCGCTACACTACCTCCCCGTCGCATCCGTCCTATTCCGCGCCGCGGCGCTCGGCGCCGAGCTTCCACAGCAGCCCGCCGATGCATTTCCACTCGGCACCGCGCGGGGGCTTCCATGGGCGTCGCTAGCCCAGGGTCACCGGAGTAACCGCCATGCAGCTTCGAAACCTGCTCGTGATTGTTCCGCTCGTCGCCATGCTCGGCGGGTGTACCTACAACGACAACACCCAGCCGTATGACGTCGGCGGAGGCGGAGGCGGGACCCAGAACGTCCCGCAGAGCACCATCGACACCGGCGCCACCATGGCAGGTATCGATCCGGGTCAGGGTGCCGGGGCGTTCATCGAGTACAGCGCCGGCGGCAACTGGCACCTGTACACGGCCTGCGACACGGCCGTGTCGGGGGCTTCGTGCACCTGGGACATCATCGTGACGTCCAACTCGCTCTCGGATTTCCAGGCGGATCGGCTGGAAGGGCGGGACTGGGTGGACTGGTACGACCAGAACTCGTTCGAGATGGTCGCGACCACGCACAACGATTTCGACGGCGTCTTCTTCCAGACGGACCCGGGCGCGCTGACGCGTTTCGACGTGTACCTGGATGGCGGCCCCGCGCCCGCCTACATCTACTGGGTCGGCAACGGCGGCATGCACCGCGGCGCGCCGAGCAATCCGATCGATCTGACGCCGACGGATCCGTAGGCGCTACTCGCCCCGTCCGCGCCGACGCTTCTTCTTGCCCTTGCGGCGCGTGGTCTCGAAGCTTGGGCGGGTCTGCGGCGCCGTCAGCAGCTGGCGGGAGCCGAGCGACAGCAGCGATTCGGACTCGCGGGCGCGCTCGCGCGCCAGCTCCATGAAGCGCTGCTGGCTGCGGAGCGGCTCCGCGCCGGGATTCACGCGCTGGTAGGTGCCGTCCGGCCCGAGCTGCCAGCCCTTCACGTTGTCGTTCCGCATCGTGCCGAGGATCTCGTCCACAACGCGGCGCCGGAGCGTCACGTCGAGGATCGGATACATGACTTCCACGCGGCGGCGGAAGTTGCGCGGCATCCAGTCGGCGCTGGAGCAGAACACTTCCTCTTCGCCGCCGTTTCTGAAACAGAAGATGCGCGCATGCTCGAGGAAGCGATCGATCGTCGCGTGGACGCGGATGTTTTCGCTGACTTTGGGCACGCCGGGCCTGAGGCAGCAGATGCCGCGGATCAGGAGGTCGACTTCGACTCCGGCCTGCGCGGCTGAATACAGAGCGCTGATCACGTCCGCATCGACCAGCGAGTTCATCTTGGCCACGATGGCCGCAGGCCTTCCCGCGCGCGCGTGCTCCGTCTCCCGGGTGATGAGCCCCAGCACCGCCTCGTGCAGGCCGAGGGGAGCGACGATCAGGTGGTTCCAGTGATCCGGCGCGCTGTAGCCGGTGAGCAGGTTGAACAGCGACGTGGCGTCCTCGCCGATGTCCTCGCGCGCGGTGAACAGCGATAGATCCTCGTAGAGCCGCGCCGTCTGCTGGTTGTAGTTGCCGGTTGCCAGGTGCACGTAGCGGCGCAGGCCGCCTCGCTCCTTGCGCACAACCAGGAGCACCTTGGCGTGCGTCTTGAGACCGAGCAGGCCATACATCACGTTCACGCCCGAGCGCTCGAGCGCGCGCGCCCACTGGATGTTGCTCTCCTCGTCGAAGCGCGCCTTGAGCTCGACCAATGCCGTGACCTGCTTGCCGAGCTCGGCGGCGCGCTGCAGCGCGCGCACCATCGGCGACTCGCCACCCGTGCGGTAGAGCGTCTGCTTGATCGCGAGCACCGCCGGGTCCTCGGCGGCCTGCGACAGGAAGTCGACCACCGCCTCGAACGACTCGTAAGGGTGGTGCAGGAGCACGTCCCGCTCGCGGATGGTCTCGAAAAAGTCGTCCGAGTCGCGCAGCGGCGGCACGTATTGCGGCGCGAACGGTTCGTCGCGCAGATCGCGTCGCTCGTCGTGCGACACCAGCCCGGTCATGTCGCCGATGTACAGCGGCCCGTCCACCGGGTACACGTCGCGCTCCGCTTCCAGGTCGAGCTCGCGGCAGAGCCACGCGATCGAGTCGTCGGGAGCGTCGCCGCTGACTTCGAGGCGCACGGCGTGTCCCCGCTCGCGGCGGCGGAGCTCGGCTTGCAGCGAGATGAGCAGATCCTCGGCCTCGTCGTCGTCGATCTCGATGTCGAAGTTGCGGGTGACGCGGAAGGAGTACTGCCCCACGATCTGCATCTGCGGGAAGATCATCTCCTTGTTCCGGAAGATCACGTCTTCCAGCGCTACGAAAGCACGCCGAGCGCCTTCGAGCGGTACGCGGATCAGGCGAGGCAGGGTCGTGGGCACCTGCACGACGCCGAACGACGGCTCGGCCGTGTGCTCGCGCTTGTCGAAGATGACGCCGACGTTGATGCTCTTGTTGCGTACGTGCGGGAACGGGTGAACCGGGTCGATCGCGATCGGCGTCAGCACGGGGAAGATATCGTGACGGAAGTGATCGTCCAGAGCAGCACGATCGGCCTCGGCGAGCTCATCCGGACTGATCAGCGCCACACCGACCTCGCGCAGCCCGGGACGGACGGCCTGGTTCCAGATGCGGTGGTGCTCGGTGACCAGCTCGTGGGCGCGCTTGCTGATCGCCTGCAGCTGCTCTTCCGGCGTCTTCCCGTCCGGCGGGACTTCCTCGACCTCGCCGAACATCTGCGCCTGCAGGCCGGCGGCACGCACCATGAAAAACTCGTCCAGGTTGCTGGAGAAGATGCCCAGGAACTTCAGCCGCTCGTACAGCGGAACCTTGCTCTCCGCCGCTTCTGCCAGCACCCGCGCATTGAACTCGAGCCAGGACAGCTCGCGGTTGATGTAGAGCGAGGGGTCGTCGGGCCGTGGGGCAGCGGCACTGACAGGAGTGGACGCGGGCAGGTTGGTCGATGGAATGCGGGTAGGTTCCGTCACGGGACGAGAGCACGCCGGTCGGTTTCGGCGGAGCGGGCATCGTACCAGCTCCTCTGCTGGGAGCCGCCGCGAGCCAGAGCCGCCACGCAGAAGTCACAGAGCCGGCCCGAATGGATTGGCCCATGGGCCGGCGAGGCGCCCCCGAGTCTGCTATTCTCCTGCCCGACGGCGCGGAGCTGTGGCGCTTCGCTCGAGGACCGATCCATGAACGAAGACAAGTCGATGACACAGAGCGACAAGGGCGTGGCTTCCACCGCAGGCATGGTCGCCCGGATCGCGCAGATGCAGGACTACGCGCGCTATCGCGACCTGGCCTGGGAGGGCAGCTTCGAGGACTACCTCGGCATCGTCCGCGAGCGGCCGCAGGTGACGCGCAACGCCTTCCAGCGCATCTACGACATGGTGATCTCCTTCGGTACGGAGGAGTACATCGACAACAAGAAGAAGCTCATCCGCTACAACTTCTTCCGCGACGAGATCGACGGCGGCAAGGACGCCGTGTTCGGCCTCGACATCCCCTTGATGCGGATGATGAACGTGCTCAAGGCCGCCGCCGAGGGCTACGGCCCCGAGCGCCGCGTCATCCTGCTGCACGGACCGGTCGGGTCCAGCAAGTCGACCATCGCGCGGCTGCTGAAGAAGGGGCTCGAGAGCTACTCGGTGTCGCCGGAAGGCGCGCTCTACACCTTCACCTGGGTCAACCTCGCCGAGAGCGGGCTGGCCGCCGGGGGCGCGGACACCTTCGAGTCACCCATGCACGAGGAGCCGCTCCGGCTCATTCCGCTGGAGTGGCGCGAGAAGTCCATCGAGCAGCTGGACCTGTCGAACGAGAAGTACAAGGTGCGCGTGGAAGGCGAGCTCGACCCCGCCAGCCGCTTCATCTTCAACGGGCTGATGCAGCTGTACAAGGGCGACTGGGGCAAGGTCGTGGAAAACCACATCCGCGTGCGTCGCCTGGTGCTGAGCGAGAAAGACCGCATCGGCATCGGCACCTTCCAGCCCAAGGACGAGAAGAACCAGGACTCCACGGAGCTCACCGGCGACATCAACTACCGGAAGATCGCCGAGTACGGCTCGGACTCCGATCCGCGCGCGTTCAACTTCGACGGCGAGTTCAACATCGCCAACCGCGGCATCGTGGAGTTCGTCGAGGTGCTGAAGCTCGACGTGGCGTTCCTCTACGACCTGCTCGGTGCTTCGCAGGAGCACCGCATCAAGCCGAAGAAGTTCGCGCAGACGGACATCGACGAGGTCATCATCGGCCACACGAACGAAGCCGAGTACAAGCGCCTGCTCAACAACGAGTTCATGGAGGCGCTGCGCGACCGGACGATCAAGATCGACATTCCCTACATTACGCGGCTGTCGGACGAGATCCGCATCTACGAAAAGGACTTCAACGGCGACAAGGTGCGCGGCAAGCACATCGCGCCGCACACCTTGGAGGTCGCGGCGATGTGGGCGGCGCTCACCAGGCTGGAGGAGCCGAAAAAGCACAACCTCACGCTGCTCCAGAAGATGAAGCTCTACGACGGCAAGGTCCTGCCCGGCTACACGCAGGACACCGTCAAGGAGCTGCGCAAGGAGAGCAAGCGCGAGGGCATGGAAGGCATCAGCCCGCGCTACGTGCAGGACAAGATCTCCAACGCGCTCGTCAGCGACGTGGGCGAGGGCACGATCAACCCGTTCATGGTCATGAACGAGCTGCAGAAGGGCCTGACCCACCACTCGCTCATCACCAGCGAGGACCAGCGCAAGCGCTACAAGGATCTCATCGGTGTCGTGAAGCAGGAGTACGAGGAGATCGTGAAGAACGAGGTCCAGCGCGCCATCAGCGCGGACGAGGAAGCGATCGGCAAGCTTGCGGCGAACTACATCGACAACATCAAGGCCTACACGCTCAAGGAGAAGGTCAAGAACCGCTACACCGGCCAGGACGAGGAGCCGGACGAGCGGCTGATGCGGTCGATCGAGGAGAAGATCGACATCCCCGAGAACCGCAAGGACGACTTCCGCCGCGAGATCATGAACTTCATCGGCGCCCGCGCCGTGGAGGGCAAGAAGTTCGACTGGCAGTCGAACGACCGCCTGCGCCGCGCGCTCGAGCTCAAGCTGTTCGAGGATCAGAAGGACAGCATCAAGCTCAAGACGCTGGTCTCCGCCGTGGTCGACAAGGAGACGCAGGAGAAGATCGACATCATCAAGAGCCGCTTGATGCGCTACTTCGGCTACAACGAGGTCAGCGCTACCGACGTGCTCAACTACGTGGCGTCGATCTTCGCGCGCGGCGACGCCAAATCGAGCGGTTAGCTCGGCGGGCGCTCCCTATTTCTTGTGTCCGGGCGGCGTGGAAGCGCCCGGATCGAACGCCAGGATGCCGAGCCCGGGCGCGCTCCGCACGATGACGACGCGGCCGAACGCCCACAGCACGGCGGTGGTCCGATCGGCGTAGATCCCGATCTTCGGCCCGCGGAACACGAGCTCGTGCGTGAAACCGACGAAGCGCTTGAACGGCGCGCCCACCCGGGCGGCGACGCGGCCGTTCTCCGTCGCGACGCGCCCGGTGGCGCGATCGATGGCCCAGCGCGCAAAGCCAATGCGCCCCGTCGCGCGAGGCGCGGCGAGCCTTCTATCGAGCTGCAGGTAGGGACGGAGCACGTCGACGCGATCGCCGTACTCGATGAGCACGCGCTGAACGCCGACCGCCATGAAGGCTTCCGCCGTGCTGTGCATCGAGTCCTTCCAGGCGCGGACATAGCCGCCGGTAATCCGGAGATCCTTCGACATGCGGTACGCCTTCGTGCTTGATGCTTCGGTGAATACGACAAGCACCTTGCCCTGACGCACACGGACGCTGCCTGCTGCGTGGTAGAGCACGGGCCACCCGGGCTTCTTGTGCCGGAATATGCGCTTTCCATCGAGGCGGCCGCGAGCCATGTCCACCGTATAGAGCTCGAGGGCTCCGCCCCTGATATCCACGATACTGTTGTTCCAGCCGTCCACGATCACGGCCCCGAGCTTTCCCTCGGCGTCGATGTCCGCGTAGCCGCCCACGCCGAGATCCCACTGTTTGACGAGCGCGAGATTCTTGTCGAGCAGGCGCAGCATGACGTGGTCGATTGTGATGTTCATGGCAGCCGAGACGACCGTCAGGATGCGTCCGCCTGCGACGGCGACGCGCAGCGAATCGCCATTCTTGGCCGGGAAGGTGACCTCGCGAACGACGCGACCGTGGAACAGATCCCACTCGCGAACGACCGCCACGTCCTTGGCGTCTGCGCTGCGGAAGCAGCCCGTGATCACGGTTCCCCAGGGGTGCTTGGCGCTCGGCGCAGCGAAGGGCGCCGCGTTGCCGTCGGCAAGCTTGCAGCTCTTGTCCACGCCGTCGTGGAAGGTCGTCTTGCCGACGGCGGAGGGGTGTGCGTACGCCGCCGGCGCGAGGCCGACCAGCGCGAGCAGAACGAGAACGAACGTGAATCGGTGCATGGCTCACTTCTCCGTGCGGGGACGGAACACGCCGTCCAGCGTGTGCTCGTAGGGGCCCTTCGTGCTCGACGGACCCACGAACAGATGGCCGCTGCTCAGCTTGACGACGTCCGCCCAGCGCTCCGAGCCCTCGTCGTAGGCCCACATCTTCTGCATCACGCCGCCGCTGTCCGGATTGCCGCTCGCGCCCCACGACGAGGCCACGGTAATGATGTGGACGCGCGCGCCCGGCTTGCTGCCGAGGCTCTTGGCAACCTCGGCGCGGACCGGATCGTCGAGCACGTCGTTGGCCATGACGATCAGCTTGTGGCCGGTGCCGTCGGGGCCGTCGGAGAGCTTGAGGAAGTCGCCGGGGCGCGCCTGCCCCGGCGGGACCTTGCGGAAGCCGTGGGCGAGCGGCTGCTGGAGGCCGGAGTTGTCCGGAGTGCCGAGGTCGTAACGCGCGGCCGGCGCGGCGCGGTCGCCGCTGCCGCGCGAATACAAGAACGCGCTGTGCACGTAGCCCGAGCAGTCCATGCCGACGCCGTAGTCCCAGGCCATGCGGCGGACCGCCGTTTCCGCGCGGAGCTTCGCGTACGGCTTGAACGCGGGCGAGTCGATAAGCGCCTGGGTGACGCGCTGGACCTGCTTCGCCGTACCCTTGCCGATGACGACCATGCCGACGTCCGCGGCGACCTTCCGGTAAGCATCGGCGCCAAGCGCCTTTTCGATGCGCTGCGTATAGACCTTCACGTCGTGGTCGTAGTATTTGCCCGCGCGCACCTGGTTCATGCCGTTCCGCATGCGGAAGCCCGCCGGAACCTCCACGCGCTTGCCGTTTACCGTGTAGGGGCCGCGCATCTGGTTGAAGTACGTCTCCAGGCGCTTCTGGAACTGCGTAGGGTTCGGCGCGCTCGCCGCAACGGAGGTTGTGCGCGAGAGGCGGCGCGCGACGAGATGGGACGAGCCCGGCGTGTGCGCGACGCCATTCCGCGCGTCGGACGCCCGACGCATGCGCGCCGGCTCCGGCTCGTGGCCCGTCGAGGGCTGGACGGGGTGCGGTGTGTTGCGATGAACGGAAACTTCGGTCATGCACGACGGTTCGGTCCGCGTTCGAGGCAGTTGCTAGCTTTCCGCGCAGCCGGCGGGCCTGGCACGCGCCGTGCTAAGGTGGGTTGCTTGGAGGTACTTTCATGAACGCTCGTCTACTGATCGGCTCCGCGGTGCTTGCCCTTCCCCTGGCTCTCGCGGGCTGCCCGAAGGACAACTCCCCGCTGACGCTCGGTCAGGCGCGGCAGGCCCTCGACGAGGCCAGCGTCTCTTCGCAGGCGGAAGCGCTGACGTTGAACGAGGTGGAAATCACCACCAATTTCACGATCGGCGACGCCGTGCAGACCGCGGCCCAGAACCTCCGCGACTTCATCGCGTCGCAGCTTCCGTGCGCGGCCATCACGCTGCAGAACGCGACCCTTTCGATCGAGTACGGGGCGAATCCCGGCAACTGCACCTACCGGGGCCAGACCTTCAGCGGCAAGACCTCCGTCACCATCAAGAGCAATAGTTCCGGCAAGGTGGAGGTCGACCACCACTGGGATAACTTCTCCAACGGCAAGGTCTCCGTCACTGGCGATGCCACCGTTACCTGGAGCCTCACGGACCAGACGAGACACGTCGTTCACACCGCGACGTGGACCCGCGTTTCCGATGGCCTGACAGGGACGGGTACCGGCGACCGTACGCAGAAGCCGCTGTCGGGCGGCATCACGGAGGGCTTCCAGGTCGACGGCACCCGTTCCTGGTCGGGCAAGAGCGGCCAGTGGGACCTGGCCATCGACGGCGTGCAGATGCGCTGGGTCGATCCGGTCCCGCAGGCGGGCAGCTACTCGCTCGGTACCCCGTTCAACAAGAGCCTGACCTTGTCGTTCTCGCGCGTGGACGCCAACACGATCCAGGTCACCGTCACGAACGGGAAGAGGAGCTTCCACTTCAATGTCACGAAGGCCGGAAGCGTGACGCAGTCGGGGTAGCCGACCGGTAGCATGAACAAGACGACGAGAAGCGCCACGGCGTGGCTAACACTAGGCGTGGCGCTGCTCGCATTCGATCAGGCGAGCAAGCTGGCGGCGCGGATGCTGCTCGTTCACGGGCGGCCCTTGCCGCTGTTGCCGCCGGTCGTCGATCTCACGCTGGTGCACAACCGGGGCGTGGCGCTGGGCGCGTTGGCCAACCTTCCGGAGCGCCTGCGCGGACCGCTGCTGCTCGTCGTGCCGCTGCTCATCAGCGCGGCCGTGCTGTGGGCGGCGTGGCGCGGCTGGCGGCACGCCTCGGCGCTGGCGCGCGCGTCGTGGGTCCTGATCCTCGCCGGCGCGCTCGGCAACGTGGTCGACCGCATCGTGTTCGGTCCAGTCACCGACTTCATGCGGTTTTCGGCGGGCGGTCACGTCCTGTTCATCAACAACCTCGCCGACGACTACGTGTGCCTGGGCGTGGTGCTGCTGCTGATGGCGCTGCCGCGCGCTCGCACGTCTTCCGCGACGGCCGCGTAGGGACGAGCGCTCAGCGCAGGCCGCGCTGCTCCGCGACGTTCGGGCTCTGCGCCTCGGGCGTGGGCGAAGGCGGAGGTTGGCTGGCTGCGATGGCGGTGCCGGGCGGCAGTGGCGGAGGCGTCGGCGCCTGCAGACGCTGGCCGACCTGGTACCACCCGCGATCGAGCAACGCGCGCTGGTCCGCGCGCAGCGAGCCCGGATGCGCTCGATCGACCTGGTACGCGTAGGTGAGCCAGCGCTGCGAGTTGTGCAGGTCGCCGAGCACCAGGAGCGTCATGCCGCGGTACAGGCCGTAGTCGGCGCGCTCTTGTGGCGACGCGTTCTGCAGTCGGTACTCGGTCTGCTCGAATGCTTCAGCGGCTTCCACGTAGCGACCGTCGGCGTACAGCGCAGTGCCGCGCTTGACGTAGCTGGTGCAGCCGCCGAGCACGAGGGAGCCCGCCACGCCCACCGCGCAGGCGAGAGAAGTGAGCCGGGCACCCAAGGACAGCATAGGCTCATAGTAGCGACTGTCGGCCACGCGCGCCATGACCGTGAAACCTCGCGTGACGCCGCGCGCCGCGCACACTTGCGCACAGGGGCGCACAAGAAAGAACGGAGCGGTTTTGTCCCTGGAACACTCGGCCGGGATCCTGTGCGTGCAGCACCATCAAAACCGGAGCGCCTTTTCACCTACAATGGGCGCGCGTCGCGCTGGCGGTGCGCGGCAGATTCGAACAAGACGATGCGACTTTCGAGCCTGGGTGTTGCGACCGGCAGCGTGTGCGTGGTGATGTCGATAGCCGGTTGTCACAAGAGCTCTCCGGCTACGGCCGAGAGCGCGTCGGCGCCCGCGCCGTCAGTTCCGGCATCGCTTGCGGAGCCGGGGACGAGTGCCGTACCAAGTGCGAGCGCGCTTGCGGCCGCGACGCCGGAGCCGGCGGCGAGCGACACACCGGCTCCGTCTGCGGTCGACAAGGCACCCGCTGTCGCCGCGAAGACCGAGCCGGCGAAGACCGAGCCGGCGAAGACTGAAGCCCCCGCGCCGTCGCCGGCACCGACGGCGACGGCGACGGCGTCCGTCGCGCAGACGCCGAGCGCGCCGCCACCACCGAAGCAGACCGTCGTGCGCGGCACGTACATCGGTGCCACGCACTTCAACCTCTCCATCCAGGCGCCGTCACCCGTAGAGGTCGGCAAGACCGGCTCGGCTGCCATCGCGCTCGTGGCAAGGTCACCGTTCCACTGCAACGACAAGTATCCCTACAAGTTCAAGCTGGACCCTCCGGATCGTGCGGTGAGCTATCCGTCCACTCTCGTACGGGGGATGAGCGTGAACGGCACCCACGCCGGCATGAGCGTGCCTTTCGTAGGCCGGCAGCCGGGCCGCACGACGATTTCCGGCACGCTCTACATGTCGGTGTGCTCGGCCGAGCAGTGCGTGATGGACCGCCGGCGCCTGGCCGTTTCCGTGCAGATCCAGTAGGCGCGTTCGAGAGGTTGCGCTCGCGCGGCCGGGAGCGCTATCTAGCCCTCGCTAGCGCGCAGCAGACGGCTGCGCCCCACAAGAGGCGGACATGGGCATCAAGGACAATCTACAGAAGAAGGGGCTGCAGCTGATGGGCGACCCCCGGGTCTCCAAGCTGATGCAGAACGAGCAGTTCATGAAGGCCATGATGACGCTCGTGCAGGTGCCCGGGAAGGTGAACACCTTCACCACCGAGCAGACCGAGCGCTTCGCCAAGGCCATGCGCCTGCCCACGCTGCAGGAGTTCAAGGAGCTCAAGCGGCAGGTGAAGAACCTCGAAGCCGACGTCGGCCGCCTCAAGAAGAAGCTCGACGAGCACAATCACTGAGCTATGCAGCTTGGTCGCTGTCGGGCACTGATTCCGTATCGGCGGCGCGCCGCGAGACCCACGACTCGATGAGCGGCCAGGTGATCTGCGGCGCATCGCGCCCGACCAGCAGATCGATGTGGCCGAACGGCAGCTTGCGATACGTCTTGTCGCTCGAGCGGGACAGATCGTAGGCCGGCTTGACCGACGCGGGCGGCGCCAGATCGTCGAACTGTCCGGAGATCACCAGCAGCGGCAGCTCGAGCGCTTCGAAGCGCGCGCCGTAGCCGAATAGCGCGTCCTGTTGCCGTGTCTTGAGTCCCCTGACCTGCGTGGCCCAGCGGAACATGGCGCGCATCGTCGTGATGCTCCCGCGGTCCATCGCTAGCGACATGTGCTCGTCGAGCACCTGGGCTTCCATGCTGCCGCGGTGGAAGCCGCGCACCGGAAGCGGATAGAGCGGGCTGTCGATGAAGCGCCTGCCGGCGCGCACCAGTGAACCGTAGGCCTGGGTGGGCACCGCCAGGTTCGGCAGCCGGAAGCGCCGGTC
The DNA here is from genome assembly GCA_963826085.1 of uncultured delta proteobacterium. GTDB lineage: Bacteria > Myxococcota_A > Polyangia > Polyangiales > Polyangiaceae > CAWDXG01. The sequence continues at coordinate 90,273 of CAWGVN010000005.1, forward strand.
CAGCGCCAGGAAGGCGACGCTCGCGCCCGCCAGGAAGCGCGAGCCGCGCGTGAAGTGGTACGGCGAGCCGAGGCTCACTACTCCCGCTATGCGCGCCCGGTGCTCCACCGCAACGCAGTAGCTGACGACGCCGCCCAGCGAGTGACCTACCAGGAACACGGGGCGCTTGCCCGAGATCTTCTGGATCTCGTCCAACGCCGCGGGTACGTCCTCGCGCACGAAATCGAGCACGCCCAGCGGGCGACGGGCACCGAGATGCGCGCTGCGTCCGCGGCCGCGCAGGTCGATGTTGTAGACGTCGAAGCCCGCGCGCGCGAGGTAGTTGACCATGCTGCGCGACGGCAGGTGGAACGCGTAGCGGTTCTGCGCGTAGCCGTGGATCAGCAGCAGCGTGGCGCAGGTCGGCGCCGTGACGCTGTCGGGATCGCGCCACGTCGTCGTGCCGCTCTCGGGCAGTCGCGCCAGCCGCTTGCGCACCATCGCGATAGGCTGGGCGCCCCGGGCCAGCACCAGCTGCTTGACGAAAAGCCCCCGCTCGTCGGTATCGATCGCCTGCTCGGCGATCTGACTGTGGAGGATCATTTTGGGCAAAATATCCCAGGATCGAGGGCCTTTTGCAAGCTGGCACAGTGCCGTGGCACAATCGGCGCCGCCGGCTGGCACGCCCGCTGGCACAACTTGTCTCCGACGCCGTGGGGCGTTCCGGCCATGTCCGGGACGACATCTGGAGGACCGCACATGCACGCTCGCTCTCTTTCGCTGCTTTGCGCCGGTGTGATCGCCTGCGCTGTCTTTTCCACGAGAAGCGCCCGGGCGCAGGACACCGGAGACGCGGACCAGCCCGCCGCAGCCGACGACGCGAGCGCGGGCGATCAAGCCGCGGGCGATCAGGCCGCGAGCGATCAAGACAAGACCAAAGCGCCGCCGCCGGAGGACGCGAGCGGCGCCACCAACAAGGAAGCCATTGTTGCCGATGCCGAGCAGGGCAACTCGCCGCTCGAGCACCCGCACCAGGTGTATCACTTCGTGGGTCTTCGCTACCGCGGGATCATCGTGCCGAAGTTCATGATCAACATGTTCGGCGCCGACGGCGGGCGTACCGTGTACGTACACGACTTCGGTCCCGAGTTCGCTATCCGCAAGGACGGCTTCGAGTACGACTTTGCGCTGACGTACGCCTCGTACCACATGGATGCGACGCCCATCAAAGCGAGCTCCGACCCGGAGAACGCCTGGGAGATCGTGACCAGCAAGCTGGGCATGATCCAGCTCACCGCGGACTTCCTGTGGAGCACCGACTTCAGCCCCGAGTTCGCGCTCAACTACGGCCTCGGCGCCGGTTTCGGAATCGTGTTCGGCGATCTGCACCGCGTGCAGGCGTACAAGTCGAACGGCAAGTACCTGCCGTGCACTGCCCCGGGCAATCCCGACCCGAGCTACTGCGGCAACGACAACAAACACTACGGCAACTACACCGAGCCGAGCTGGGCGAACGGCGGCTCCAAGCCGATCCTCTTCCCCTGGCTCGCGCTGCAGACCGGTTTCCGCTTCAAGCCCACGAAGCACTTCGTGGCGCGGCTCGACGCTGGCTTCGGCACCAGCGGCTTCTTCGTGGGGCTCGGCGCCGACTACGGGCTGTAGGCCCGGGCGGAGGGCTGTGCCCGAGCTCCAGCTTCCCGCACGCTACGAGCCGCTGTCGGAACTCGGCAAGGGCGGCGGGGGGGAAGTGTGGGTCGTTCGCGATCGTCACACCGGCGCGCGCCTCGCGCTCAAGGTGCTCGCCGAGGAAGCGAGCGAGCGCGAGATGGCGGCGCTCGTGCGCGAGGCCGTCGCGCTTTCGGGTCTCGAGGGGCTCGGCGTCCCGCGTGTCGTGCGCTTCGGGCGACTGCCGGGCAGCGGCCGGCCGTTCATGCTGCGCGAGCTGGTCGACGGAGAGAGTCTGCACGAGCTGATCAAGCGCGGGGACCAGGGCGCGTTCGACGCGCTGGCGCGCGCGGCCGAGCAGCTCACCGTCCTGCACCGCGCCGGGCTCCTGCACGGCGACGTGAAGCCCGCGAACATCATCGTCGCGCCGGATGGGCATGCCACGCTGGTGGATCTCGGACTGGCCGCACCCTGGCGGGATTCCGGCGCGCCCGCGGAGGGGCTTACTCCGAGGTACGCCGCCCCCGAGCTGTTCGAAGGCGGGCCGCTGACGGTGCGCGCCGAGGTGTACGCGCTGGGCGTGGCGCTGGACGAGGCTGTGCGCGCCGTGAAGAAGAAGCTCGAAGCGCGCCTGCGCCGCGAGCTTGGGGCTGTCGTGACGCGAGCCACTGCCGAGGACCCGAGCGCGCGCTTCCCCTCGGCCGACGAATTCGCCAGCGCGCTGCGCCGAGCGGCGCAGCTGCCCGGACAGCGCGAGAGCGACGCCGATCACGCGCCGTGGCCTGTCGTCGGTATCGAGCGCACGTCGTCGCAGCTGCTCGCGGCCGTGGACGCGCTCGGGCCGGGCGCTGCGCTCGCTATCGAGGGACCGCCCGGTTCCGGTCGAACGACGTTGCTGCGTAGAGTGGCCTGGTCGCTCGGGATCGAAGGGGATCGGCTGCTCTGGATCGACGAGTCGCTCGCGCGCGATCCCGCCGCCGTGCAGGCGGAGCTGGCCGCCGAAAATCGCGGCGAGGGTCTGATGGTGCTCGTCGACGATGCCGACGCGCTTGAACGCGACAGCGTCGAAAAACTGGAGGAGCTCCGCGAGGCGGGGGCAAGCATTGTCAGCGTGGGCGGCGAGCGGCTCGGCGACGAGCCGCGCCGATTCGAGGTGCCGCCCCTCGAGCGTCACGCGGCGGCGGATCTGGTCCGCCGCGCGATCCCCTCGCTCACCGACCACCTGCTCGAGCGCGTGCTCGACACTTCGCGCTGCCGCCCGGGCGAGCTCCGGCGCCTGGTGCGGCGGCTGGCTTCCGGAGCCGTGGCGTCCGACGAGGACTTCGAACACGTGGTCGCCGAGGACGAAGCGGCACCGTCGTCGTTGCCCGCCGACCCGCTGGAGCGGGCGCTGTTCTTCCTCGATCGCGGGCGCTTCACCGACGCGCGCTCCGCGCTCGATGCCGTGGCAAACGCGGATGGATCCCTGCTTCTGGCCGTGGCCCACGCGCGGCTTGATCTCGGATTGGGGGAGTCGCCGGCCGCTCTCGAGCGATTGGAGCGCGTGCGGCCGCTGCTGGAGCAGGAGCCGGATTCGGAAGCGGCGTTGCTCTGGGCGCTCTACTTCGCGCGGGCTCACGTCGGAACGGGCGAGTACGCACGCGCGCTCGAGCTGATCGAGCCGCTGCTCGGAAAGCCCGGCGCGTTCGGCGCCGAGGCGCTCGCCTACCAGGGCCTGGCACTGTCGTTTCTGGGTCGACACCAGGAGGCCTGCGCGGTGCTGGAGCGCGCGGTCGAGCAGGCCCGGGGCTCCGCACGCGTCGAGGCCGTCGCGCTCACCACGCTGGGGCTCGCGCTGCAGCGCGCCGGCCACATCGAACAAGCCCGCTCCGCCTACGAGCGCGGGATTGCGGCCGCCGAGCGCGCGGGCGAGGCCGGCCTTCTCGGTACGCTGCAGCTCAACCTGGCCGGGCTCAAGAAGATGAGCGGCGACATCGCCGGCGCGATCGAACACCTCGAAGCGGCCGTCGACATGGGGCGTCGCTCGGGGCGTCGTTCGACCGTGCGCCACGCGCTCTTGAACCTTGCCAATACGGACCTGTACCTGGGGCGGCTGTCGCGCGCGCGGGAGAGCATCGACGTGCTGGAAGCGCAGCGCTCGCAGCTGCCACCGGTAATGCGGGCGCAGCTGGCCGGCCTGACGGCGGAGCTCTCCGGTCGGCTCGGGCACATCGACCAGGCAGCGCGCGAATACGAGGCGTGCGCTGCGGCCTACGACTCGCTGGGGCGCAGCGTGGACTCCGCCGAGGCACGCCTGGAAGGCGTGGTGGTTGCCGCGCGCGCGCTGGGACCGGATCTGATCGCGCTGCGCCGCCAGCTGGAACGGGCGCGCGGCGATCTCGGCAGCACACCGGCGCATCGCCCGTTGCTCGCGCTGGCAACGGCTCTCGTGGCTGCGCTCGCGGGAGACGAGGCGCTCGCGCGTTCGCGCCTGGAGGAGGCTCTCTCGGCGGCGCGCGAGACGAAGGAGCGCGAATGGGTCTGGCGCGCCCTGGCGGCTCGCGCGGAGCTGGAAGAAGCCGGTGGCCAGCCGCTGCTGGCGCGCCGCGACCGCGAGGAAGCGCTGGCGACGCTGGAGGGGATCGGCGCGCGCCTGCCGCGCGACCTGAGGGAGGTGTACTGGAACGATCCGCGCCGGCGGCAGCTTCGCGCGTCGGTGCAGATGTCACTCGGCAACGCCGCGACTGACCAGATGCCCTTCGACGTACGTCCACCGTCCGACCGGTTGAGCGCCGGTCAGCACGCTCCGACGCTGGCGTCGCCGGGCTCCCCCAGCATTTCCAGCATGACCAGCACGCCGCTGGAGCAGCGGCTGGCGCGTATCCTCGAGGTGAACGCCGAGCTGGCCGGCGAGCTCGACCTCGGCCGACTTACCGCTCGCGTCACCGATCACGCCGTCGAGCTCCTGCGCGCCGAGCGCGGGTTCGTTCTGCTCCGCGAGGACGACGGCTCGCTCACGGTCCACACGTCGCGGTCCCGGGCCGGCGACGACCCCCACGCGGAGTTCTCGCGGTCGATCGCGGAAGACGTGATCGCGAAGGGCGAGCCGATCGTGACGCTGAGCGCGCGCGACGACGCGCGCATGAAGAGCTACGCCTCCGTGCACCAGCTGATGCTGCAATCGGTGGCGTGCGTTCCGATCATGGCTCCCTCCGGGGCTCCCATTGGCGCGCTCTACGTCGAGACGCGCGTGCGTCCCGGGCAACACTTCCAGCGCGAGTTGCCCACGCTGCGCGCATTCGCCGATCAGGTCGCGATCGCCATCGAGAGCGCGCGGCTGATCGGCGAGAACCGCCGCCGCGCCGACGAGCTGGAAGTGGCGAACGCCGAGCTCTACGAGGCCCAGGAACATCTGCGCGAGCTCCTCGGCGACCGCACGGCCAAGCTGAAGCGCGCGCGAAAACGCCTGCGCGACGCGCGCGACACGCTGCTCGGCCACTTCGGCTACCAGGGGCTGGTCGGCACCAGTGAAGCCATGCGCCGCGTATACGCCCTGATGGATCGCGTGAAGGATACCGACGTGCCCGTGCTCATCACCGGCGAGAGCGGCACCGGCAAGGAGGTCGTGGCGCGGGCGATCCACAACGCTTCCGGGCGGGCGAAGGCGCGTTTCCTGGGCGTCAACTGCGGCGCGATCCCGGAGCACCTGCTGGAGAGCGAGCTGTTCGGCCACGTGAAAGGCGCGTTCACCGGCGCCGACCGGGATCGCAAGGGTCTGTTCCGCGAGGGCGAGGGCGGCACCGTGCTGCTCGACGAGATCGGCGAGATGCCGCACAAGATGCAGGCTGGCATGCTGCGCGTGCTGCAGGACCGCAGGGTCCGACCCGTCGGTGGCACGCAGGAGGAGCCTGTGGACGTGCGGCTGCTGTTCGCCACCAACCGTGACCTGGCGGAGCTGGTGGAGCACGGCGAGTTCCGGGAGGACCTCTACTACCGCATCCACGTGGTCGAGCTCAGGCTGCCGCCTCTGCGCGAGCGGCCAGAGGACATTCCGCAGCTGGTCGGTCACTTTCTGGGGATCTTCGCCGCCCGCTACAAGCGCGAAAAGAAGCAGCTGACGCGCGACGCGATGCGACGGCTGGCGGCCTACGACTGGCCCGGCAACGTGCGGCAGCTCGAACACGTGCTGCTCAATGCCTGGGTGCTCAGCGACAGGCCGGAGCTGGAGGCCGCCGATCTGGATCTGCCGGACGGTCTGGCACCGGTGTCGCAGGCGTCCACCGAGCCCAGCCCGAGCCGCGTGCGCGCGGAGCCGAGCGGGTCGCGTACCGTGCAGCGCCGCAAGGGCACGCTGTCGCAACACCGACGCGATGAGCGCGAGCGCATCCTCGAGGCGCTCCGGGCCTGCAACTGGAACCGGGTCAAGGCAGCCGAGCTGAGCGGCATTCCGCGGCGCACCTTCTACCGCCGGCTGCGCGAATACGGGATCCAGTAGCCTGGCCGGACGGGTTGCGTTGGGCGCCATCCTGTTCAAGGTTCGCCCCATGACAAAGCGACTCGTCCTGATCGGCTGCGCGGCTCTCGCCCTGGCGGCCTGCAGCAAGCACGAAAAGCCCCAGCAGAAGACGCCGGCAGCGCCATCGGCCGCAGCGCCGGCGAAGCAGGCGGCGCCTGCCGCCGAGCTGCCCACGGTAGGCGAAGCGGCGCCGGCGGTCGAAGCCGTGGCTCACACCGGCGAAGCAGTGACGCTCTCCGCGTACCGCGGCAGACCCGTGATTCTGTATTTCTACCCGAAGGACGACTCGCCCGGCTGCACCATCGAAGCGAAGGGGCTCCGCGATGCACAGGCGGATTTGAAGAAGTACCAGGCCGTCGTGCTCGGCGTCTCGGCCGACGACAACGTTTCGCACCGCGCCTTCGCCAGCAAGTTCGAGCTCACCTTCCGCCTGTTGCCCGATACCGACCACAAGATCGCCAAAGCCTACGGCGTCCCGGTCAAGAACGGCCACGACATGCGATACACCTTCATCATCGACAAGGACGGCAAGATCGCCAAGGTGATGCCCAACGTCGATCCGCGACAGAACGCGAAGGTCGTCATCGACGAGCTCGGCAAGTTGGCGGGGTAGCTACGTCAGCTTGAGCTGCCGCAGCTTCTTGTGCAGGCCTTCGCGGGTGATGCCGAGGGCTTTGGCGGCGCTGGTCTTGTTGTTGCCGTGCTCACGCAGCGCTTCGATCAGGAAGAACTTCTCGACCTGCTCGACCATTTCCTTGAGCGTGCCGCGCGTCACGCCCGCCTGCGTCACGACGCCTTCCACCTTGCGCACGCGCGGACTCAAGAGGTCGCTCGTCACGAAGCCGTCGATTTCGGCCTGGATCACCACGCGCTGCACCTCGTTCTCGAGCTCGCGCACGTTGCCCGGCCACTCGTAGCCCATCATCAGCTCCATCGCGTCCTGCGCGAAGCCGGCCACGGGCTTGCCGATCTCCTTCGTGTAGCGTTCGAGGAAGTGTCCGGCGAGCAGCGGGATGTCCTCGCGCCGCTCACGGAGCGGCGGCACCGTGAGCGGAAAGACCTTCAGCCGGTAGTAGAGGTCCTCGCGGAACGTGCCCTTCTTGACCTCTTCCTCGAGGTTCCGGTTGCTGGCTGCCACGATTCGCACGTTGACGTGCTTCTCGTGCGTGGCGCCGACAGGGCGGATCTCGCCCTCCTGCAGCACGCGGAGCAGCTTGGCCTGCAGCGCCATAGGCATCTCCGTCACCTCGTCGAGGAACAGCGTGCCGCCGTCGGCGATGTCGAACAGGCCCTTCTTCTCCTCGGTGGCGCCGGTGAACGCGCCGCGCTTGTGCCCGAAGAGCTCGCTCTCCAGCAGGTTCTCGGGCATGGCCGCGCAGTTCTGGGCGACGAACAGCCGGTCGCGCCGCTTCGAGCGGTAGTGCAGGGCGGAGGCGACCAGCTCCTTGCCGGTGCCGGTCTCGCCTTCGATCAGCACCGTGACGCGCGTGGCGGCGACCTTGTCGAGCTGATCGATCAGCCCGGTCATGGCCTTGCTCCGCCCGATGATCTCGATCTCGCCCCGGCGCGTGCGTTCGCGGCGCTTGAGGAAGCTGTTCTCCTTGGTCAGCTGCTCTTCTGCGGCCTTGAGCCGCCGGATGAGCCGCGCATTGGCCACCGCCAGTGACGCCGTTGCCGCCAGCACGCCGAGCGCGTCCAGGTCCGCCGAGTCGAACATGGACGGCGCGTCGCGGTTGTCCACTTGCAGGACGCCCAGGATGTCTTCGCCCTTCCAGAGCGGCACGCCGATCGTGCTGCGGATGCTCGCGCCCAGCAGCGACTCCGAGCTGAAGGCTTCGGTCGGCGCGTCCGCCGCCAGCACGGCTGCTCGCTCCCGCACCACCTTGCGGAAGATGCTACGCGTGATCGGCACAGCGTCCTTTGGCGGCTGGCTTCCGCCTTCCGGGCGCCTGACCCGCGTCAGCACCGGCACGTAGCCTGCCTCGTCCGTCCCGCCCCGCCCGCCGTCGGGCTCGTCGCGAAGCACGATCGTCACGTGCGTGGCGCGCGGTACCAGGAGCAGGGCCGCATCCGCCAGCGCGACCAGCACGCCGTCGAGGTCGTCCGCCCCTCCGATCTGCTTTTCTACCTGGTAGAGCGTCTTCAGGACGTCCGTGTTGCGCTCGACGCTCTCGGTGTACCCGGTAATCTCGCCGATCGGCCGCACGCTGACGACCTGGCCGATGTCGCCCTCCTCGCCGAGCGTGACCGCGAGCCGCGTGCTCTCGTCGCCCTCGCCCCCGAGCTCGATGACGTCGCCGGACTCGAGCGGCAGTCGCAGCGAGTCCTCGCTCAGAACGATGCGCTTTGCGCCGCGCACGATCGCCGTCCCGTTGGTGCTGGCGAGGTCCTCGACCAGCACCTTGTCGACGCCGATCACGATGCGCGCGTGCTCGCTGGAGACGTGTGCCTCCTTCAGAGCGAGGTCATTGGATGCCGAGCGCCCGATGCGCACAACGTCCCCGTCCGGTTCGAAAACCCGCCCCGCGTCGGCGCCGTCCAGGACCTCGATACGAATACTCGACATGGTGTGTCGGGCGTGCGCGGTTCCGCCCTGGGCGGAGCGGCTACTCCGCCCGGGTGCGGATGCGGTACATCACCTGCTTCAGCGGTGCGTCGCCCGCGATCTTGTCGCGATCTGCCGACTTCACGTTCTTGTCGATGATCTTCTTGAGATCGTCGGCGATCTTCGTGGAGCCCTTCGGCAGCAGGTGGTCGATGGTCTGCGATGCCGTGTAGCGCACTGCAGCGTTGTCGATCGAGTCGAGCCGCTTGACGAGCTCCGGAACGGTCTGCTCGTTGCCCAGGATGCCGATCATGTAGCCGGCCTTGATGCCAGCAAACTGCGACTTCTGCTCCTGGTTTTCGCTCTTCTCGATGTTGGACAGGTAGCACGACACGCGCTCGCCGCAGGCCTTGACGATCTTGTCGGTCAGCGCGTAGGCGTCCTTCTCGATCTTGGTGCCGTACTTGTCGACGGCGCCCTTGGCCTTGCTCATCTGGTCGGGCTTGGCCAGCTTGAGCACCGTGACGGTGATCGTGCCCTGCAGCGCCTTCTTGTCCTCGGCGCCGCCCTTGGTCTTCTCCGCGCGCTCGAGCAGCCAGTCGATCATGCCCGGGTCGTAGAAGGAGCCCGCTGCTTCGGTCAGCGCTCCCAGCGCGCTATTGCCTCCCGGCGGCAGAACCGTATCGATCGAGATCGACTCGTAGGCGGCTTCAAACGCCTTCTTCGATTCAGGCGTGGCGGGGATCTTGGTGATCTCGCGCGCGATGACCGCCTTGTTGACCTCGTTCTTCTCGCTCTGCAGGGCGTCGATCATCGGCTGCAGGCCCGAGGGGCGGCCGATGGTGCCGAGGATCAGCGCGGCCGTCTGGATGTACGGCTTGTTCTTCGGCTCCTGCTTCGCGCCCGTGACTTCCTTGATACGGCGGAGCGCAAACGCGGACAGCTTGTCGTCCTTGTCCTGGAGCAGCTTGGTCGCCGCGTCCACCGCGGGCTGGCCGATCTTGACGAGCGCCAGCACCGCGGTCGCCTGTACGTCGCCCTTGGACGGGTCGAGCATGACCTTCATGAGCGGTTCCACCGCGCTCGGGTCCTTCAGCTCGCCGAGCACCTGGGCAGCCGTGGTCTGCCAGAACAGCTCGTCGCGGTAGCTGTCGATTGCGTCGTGATCCTTGGCGTTCTTGGGAGGCTTGATCTCGGCGGCGAGCAACGTGGTGAGCGGGCCCGACCACGACTTCTGCGGGTCGGCCACCATCGCCTCGTTCATGTCGCGATAGGAAACGCCGCCCAGCATGGTGTGCGCCTTCAGCTTCAGGAAGGCCTGCAGCAGCGGGTCGCCCAGCGAATCCAGCTTGAGATCTGTCTGCGCGGCTGCTGCCCACTTGATGTCCTGGTCGTCCTTGCTCGTCGCCGGACGCTTGGCGAATTCTTCGAACGCCTTCTTCAACGCGGGCTCGGTGCGCTTGTCGCGGAACGAGGCCAGCAGCTTGATCAGCGTGACGCGCGTCTTCGTGTCCAGATCGCTGTAGTGGTCGATGTACGTCTTGGTCAGCGGCTCGGCTATCTGCCCGAGCAGCTTCTGGACCTCGGGGCTCTGGTTGTTGCCACCCGCCTTGGTGCTGGCGTCCTCGAAGAACTGCTCGAGGCGCTTGATGGCCCGCGGTCGCCAGGGCTGGTCCTGGAGCTTGTCGACCCAGTACCCGGGTTGGCTTTCGTCCTTGCAGCCAATCAGCGAGGTCGCGAGCGTGGCGGTGGCCACGGTGGCGGCGGTACCAAGCATCATGTGGCGGATGAGCGACGCGATGACGCGTGAGGAGCGGAGCATGGAGATTCCTCCCGAGAGCGGCTGATTCACCGGCTGACCCGTCGCGCCGAGACCGGGGGAAACACCCACGATTCCCTCAAGTTCTCGACGCTGGCGGACGGTACGCTGGCCCGGTCCGCGCTGTCAACGCGCCTGAAACAGCCGTTGTCCGGCCCCGGGGGCGGCTTCCCGGCGCAGCCCGCTGGCGCGGCGCGTCAACGGTTCTGCTTCGCGAGTCCGTCCGTGCGGGTCCGATCGGCACTCCGGGGTAGCCGCAACGGCTCACATGAACGCGGGATTCTCGACGTCCTCGGCCGTGCAGTCCTTCGGCGCGCTGAGCGGATTGCAGCGGGAGGGCTTGCCGCCGGGAAGGTTGAAGATGTAGCCGCCGCCCTTCTCGTCGGCCGAGGGAAAGTCCGTCGTGACGATCTGAGCGGCGCTCACGGCGGCGTCGAACTGGGGGCCGCTGTCGGCTGCCAGCGGCGCGCCCTCGCTGTCCACTCTTGTCCGCACGATCATGTGCTGCTTCACGTCGTCGAGGATCTGCTGCTGGTCCGCGACCGGGTCGTTCTGGATGCTGATGCCGGCGAACGGGTCGGTCGGCGACGAGTCGGAGAACATCAGCCGCCCGTGCACGTCCTTGCCGCCCTTGGTGTACGCGTCGCGGAACTCGGCGTGGTTATCGACGTAGATCAGGATCTTGCCGCGCGTCTCGCCCAGCGTGGGAAAGCCGTGGCTCTCCACGGCGTCGCGCAGCGTCGCCGCATTGCCGCGCACGTCGTCCGGCGTGACAATGCGATCCCGCGGCCACACGGAGAGGAACTCGCTCTCCAGCTCGCCGAACCAGGGCTCCGGATCCGCCGGCGGATTGTCCTTCGGCTCGAGGTGGATGAAGAGCAGGTGATGCGCGGGATGCGCGTCCGACCACTTCTTGATGATGCGCATGCAGTCGGTCAGGAGCCGGCACCGCGTCCCTTCGTCCAGCAGCGTGATGTGATAGATCTCGAATACGCCTTTGCTCGAGTTGAAGTGAGCGTCCAGCTCGAGTCCGCGAATGCCCTGCTCCTGTAACTGCTGGTCGAGCGGGTCGTGGGTGTAGTCCAGCAGCGGATTCGAGATATCCGGATTCGCGACGTGATAGCTGTTGTGCGTCGCCTCGAGCTGGATCTGGTCGACGCGGATCTGGCTGTCCCGCGGGTAGTTGAAGCTGGGCGGCTTCTTCTTCGAGCTCGATGGGGAGCTGCCACAGGCGGCGCACAGGAGCGCGAGCGCGAGCGCGAGCGCGACGGCGAGTTGGCGCATGGTCCCCCAAGCGTACGGCGATGACGCCTCCTCGACAATCCGGTGACTAGCCGATGATCATCCCCTCGCCGAGCAGCTTGCCCTCCTTGAAACGCCGGAGGTTCCAGCGGTCGAACAGCGGCAGGTGCGTGCCCTCGGCGATGTGCTGGGCCAGCAGCTTGCCGATCACGGGCGCCATCATGAAGCCGTGGCCCATGAAGCCGCTCACCTGGAAGAAGCCCTCGAGCTCGTCCACCGCGCCCACGATCGGGTTCTGGTCGGGCGTGATGTCGTACATGCCCGCCCACTGGCGCAGGATCTTTACCGAGCCGAGGATGGGGCAGGTGCGCATCAGCCCGCGCGAGTAGAGCGCGAGGAAGCGATACGAGCTGTCCTGGTTCTCGCCTTCGGGCACCTTCTTGTTGCCGATGCCGCCGACGATCTCGCCGCGGGTCGACTGCGAGAAGTACAGGCCGTCCGTCAGATCCGCCACCAGCGGCGTGAGCCACGGCTTGAGCGGCTCGCTGGAGCAGATCTCGTGGCGGTGCGGATGGTTCGGCAGCTCGATGCCGACCAGCCGCGCGATACCCGGGCTCCACGCTCCGGCGGCGTTGACCACGACGTTCGTCTCGATGCGCCCCTGGTCCGTCACGACCGCGGTGATGCCGCGACCGCGCGTCTCGATGCCGGTCACGCGTGTGAACGTGCACACCTCGACGCCCAGCTTGCGCGCGCCCTCCGCGTAGCCCCACACGAACGGCCAGGGAAACACCACCGCGTCGTACGGGTTGTAGCTCGCTGCGACGATGCCCTCGGTGCTGAGCTCGGGAACGATCTCCTGCGCCTCGGCGGGCGTGAGCAGCCGCGTCATCAACCCGCACTCGTTCTGCAGCTTGACGTTCCGCTCCAGCTCGCGGCGCCGCTCCTCGGTGCGCACCAGGAACAGGTAGCCGCCCTGGCGGAACCACGTATTGATGTGGTGCTCCCTGGCGAAGTCGCGGCAGAGCTCCAGGCTCTCCTGCATCAAGCGGACGTTGGCCTCGCTCGACCACTGCGCGCGCACGCCGCCGCCGTTGCGCCCGCTCGCGCCGCCGCACAGATACGACTGGTCCACCACGGTGATGCGCGTCACGCCGTGGTGCTTCGCCAGGTTGTACGCGACGCTCAGGCCCATGATGCCCGCGCCAATGATCACCACCTCGGCGGAGCCCTGCATGGCCTGACTCTACCTCGATCACCCGGCGCGGCGCCTACGCCACGGAAACGCCGGCTGTGGCGTGGAGGTCGTCCACGTCGAGCTCGAAGTCGAGCGAGGGCAGAAGTACCTTTTCGCCGGCTTCATGCAGCGAGTGCGCGAAGTGGTCGCTCTCGCGGCGCCAGACTTCCACCCGCCGGCGGTCCTGGGACACCACCACGTACTCGGCGAGCGAGTGGAGCTCCTGGTAGTACAGCCGCTTCTCGTCCCGGTCGTAGTCCTCGGTGCTGGGGCTCAGCACCTCGATCACGACGCGCGGATTGGTGACGTGCGTGGGGGACTCCGGATCCCGCTCCACGGGGTCGCAGACCACGCTGCAATCGGCGTACGTGGCGACTCCGGCTTCGCGGATCCGGATCCGCAGATCGGACGAGTAGGCCCGGCACGGTCCGCCCTTCAGGTGCGCCGTCAGGAGTGCGCCAAAGGCCTGCGACAGCGCCGCATGCTCCACCGAGCCGCCGGCCATGGCGAAAATCTCGCCCCGCACGAACTCGTGTTTGACCTCGCGGCTCTGTTCCTCGATCTCCAGGTAGTCCGCGAAGCTGTAGTGGCGGCGCGGCGCGCGGCTCGTCATGACGCAGGCGAGCCTAGCATCCGGCAGCTCCCGGGACGAACGCCGGAAAAGTCCCGCACACCCCGTGGCTCACTTCGCGTGCACGCAATCCAGACGGCGGGTGACGATGACGGCCGTGGCGGGATAGGTCTCTGAACCCCACGACACGAGCAGCTGCTCGCCGGACGGCGCCCCGAGGATAGCCAGCTGCCCCGTGAGTTGCCAGTCGACGAACTTCTCCGTCGCGGGATCGGGAACGACGGTGGTGTCCGCCTGCGGAGTACCGACGGAGTCGGAGTCGAAGATCTCCACCCGGATGCGGGGGTTCGAAGGGTCGCCTTCGGTGAAGGCGAGCGCGAGGTCGTCCCCCAGGCGATCCAGCGCGAACGGCGTGTCCGCCGGCAGCGACGCGAACCGATTGGGCAACGTCACGAGGTTGCCCTGCGGATCGAGGCGGGCCGCCATGATCGAATTGTCGACCTGCCACACCAGCCACGCGCCGTCGCTCCGGGGGACCATCTGGAGCGCGCTCACGACGCCCTGCGCGGGCGGTTCGGGCATCACCGTGATCGCGTTCTTGTCGTCCAGGTCCACGAGCTGGATGCGCGTCGGATCGCCGCCGCCGAAGTCGACGCAGCCGCCCACGTCCCGCCCGCTGGTCAGCGCCACGACGTAGTGGCCGGCAGCGCGCACGGCGTCCGCGTATACCCGCTCCGCCCCGCAACCGCTGTGCCGGAGCGCCTGCACCTGTGTCGCCGGACCCGGTGCGCGCGCGAAACGCAGCCGGTAGAGGCCACCATCACCATAGTATGGGGCGTCGTTCTCGAAACCGACCAGGAAGTCGCCATCCCCGCGCGCGATGAACAGCGGCGCCCCCCACGCCATGTGATCCTCGCCCGAGAGCGGCTGGCCCGGCGTCACCGCCGTGGCAACAAAGGTGCCGTGAGCGTCTGCGCCGGCGAGGGCGAAGTGATCGCCCGGGGCGGGCGCCAGATCCTGGAAGTTGCCATCGCTGAACAGCGGCAGACCCGGTCCCAGGTCCGCTGCGGGCCACTCGCCCCACGGCTCGAAGGCCAGCTGTCCGACTCGATCACTCCCCTGTTGGCCGTAGGACGGGAACTGCTGGTACACCAGGCTGACCTGTTGCCCGGTGCCGCTCGACAGCACGAGCCCGGGATGCCACTCCTCACCGTCGGCGGCTTGCAGCCTTCTGGAGCCTCAATCGACGAACCCGACGCACGGGCCCGCGGGCTCGACGGTGCCGCCGCTGCCGGCTGCGCCAGCGCTCGCTCCGCTGCCGCCCGCTCCCCCTGCGGCGCTGCCCGGGAGGTCGAACAGCGCCGTGCGCGAGCACGCGGCGACGCACAAGAAGCCCAACCACAACCAGCGGCTCATCGCTTCGAAGTGTAGCCTCGGTGTGTGCTGGAGGCACGGCGCGGCCCCCGCGACTTTCGAGCCACGACCCCCCGCTACGACTCCTGCTCCTGCCGCCCGGCCGCGAGCCTCACCAGCAGCGCGTCGTGCAGGCGGCCGTTGGTGGCCAGCACTCCGCGGTCGTTGGCAAGCTTTTCCCCGCGGTAGTCGATGGGCTCGCCGTACGCGTCCGTGAAGCGCCCGCCCGCGGCGGTCACGAGCGCGTCCGCCGCGCACGCGTCCCAGCGCTTGCCGGCATAGTACGGCGCCACGTACGCCTCGGCGTCGCCGCGCGCAACCGCGACGCCCTTGAGCCCCGCGCTGCCGAGCGTGATGAGCTCACCGACGCCCAGCACCCTGAGCGCGCGCTCCATCACGTCGCTCCGGTGCGAGCGCGACGCCACGATGCGCGCGTCGCCGAGCACCTCGCACCCGCTCACTGCGATCGGCGTGCGCGAGCCCCCTGCGTCGAAACGCCACGCGCCCTGTCCGACGATGCCGCCGTAGCTCACCCCTTCGGTCGGCGCGTGGATCACGCCCACGCTCGCGCGATCGCCGTCGCACAGGCCGATCATCACCGCGAACTCGCCGTTCCGCTTCACGAACTCGCGCGTGCCGTCCAGCGGGTCGACGAAGAACACGCGCTCCGCCTTGCGGAAGCCGGAAAACTCCGCGGGCAGGCTCTCCTCGGCCACCACCGGCACGCCGGGAAAGCGCGCTTCCAGCCGCTCGCAGATGAGCGCGTTCGAGCGCCGATCGGCCTCCGTGACCGGATCCTTCGGCCCCTTGTAGTCCACCTCGAAGGGCTCGGCGTACACCGCCTCGACGATGCCGGAAGCTTCGCGTGCGATCTCGATCAGGGCCGCGAGCGTCGCCTCCTCGCTCCTCACACTTCCACTCCCACGTCGCGCAGACGGTTTTCCAGCGCGGTGAGCTTGTCGTCCTCGAGGTACGGCGGGCCTTTGCCGGCTTCGCGCACCAACTGATCGAGCTGGACGGTGTTGCGCGGGCCGAGCAGCGCCGCACTGATGCGTTCGTTGTGCAGCACGAAGCGCAGCGCGCCGCCGCGCAGGCTCAGCACGTCGCCGCCGATCAGCGGCCGGATCGCGTCGAGCTGGCGGATCCTGCGGCGCAGGTCGTCCCCCACCCAGCGCTCCGCGCGGTGATCGCCGAGCGAAAAGCTCTTGCTCGGCGCCCAGTGCCCGCACAGAAGCCCGTAGCCCAGCACCGAGTGCGCCAGTAAGCCCACGTCGGCTTCGTCGATCACATCGGAGAGCTGTTCGAGCTCGCGTTGGTTCAGGGCGTTGTACGCAAGCGAGAGTACCTGGGCGCCCTGCTCGATGGCCGCGCTCGCCACGTCAAGCGTGCCGGCGCTGACGCCCCAGGCGCGCACCTTCCCGGACTGCTTCAGCTCGGAAAGCAGCGCGGTCGCCTCGCGCTTCTGCATCGCGACTTCCGACGGGTTGTGCAGCAGCACCACGTCGATCGCGTCGCGTCCGAGCCGCTCGCCCGAGCGCTCCACGGCCGCGCGCAGGTACTCCGGGTCGAAGCGCTTCTTCGGCGGGATGGCGTCGCGGTCGGTGCCGATCTTGGTGACGATGCGTGCGCGCTTGTCGTCCTTCAGCCGTTCGCCGAGCTTGCGCTCCATGCCGCCGTGCGCGTAGCTGTCCGCCGTCTCGAACAGCGTGATGCCGAGCGCGCGAGCGCGGTCGATCACGCGGTCCTGCTCCGATTCCGGCACCGGCCCGTAGCCGTCGCCGGAAAGCCCCCACGTGCCGAGCCCCAGCTCGGTCACGTCCAGGCCCGTCTTTCCCAGCGGTCGGCGACGCATGCGCGCGGTATAGCACCCGCGCGCGTTGTGGGGGTGCCCTCCGCGTTTCCCGTCGTTTCACGTTCCGCCGCGCTTGCGCGCGCCGGGTGGTCCCAAGCGCGCGGCTCCGCCGCGCCCGGGCCCACTCCGCAGCTGGGGCGCCGAGCGCGGCGCGGGCGCGGCGTATCTTCAACGTGGAGCGGCTGCCAGGACCCCCCCGAGAGAGCGCGCGGCTATTTCAGGATGCGATCGGGGTCGCCCAGGAATTCGAAGTGCATGGTGTCGTGCAGCTCGTCGTGGCCGAGCCAGTGGAAGCCGTAGCGCTCGAACACCTTCACCCAGCACGCGGGCATGGCCATCTCGTCGAACAGCGAGTCGTGGTGCTTCTTGCAGATCTTCGCTTTGGCCCAGTGCCCCACGCAATCGCAGCAGGGGTTCTTCTCGGGGTCGACGTCGATGGCGATGCCGTAGACGTGGTTGGAGACCTCGTAGTCCTTGTAGGTGTTGTGGAAGCGCATGCCGCTCAGGTGCACGGGTTGGTACGGGTGCGCGGAGCAGTCCTGCTTCAGGGCCGCTTCCACGCACTGGAGCGCCGGCACGATCTTGCGATTGACGACGACGGGAAGCCCCATGAACTTGATCGTCTCCGCGTAGTAGCGCGGCGGATGGGGGTTTTCGGCGGAGCTGCCGAAGCCCGGGAAGTGCCCGTACTCGCGCGTGCGGTACTCGATGCTGCGCTTGCGGGCCGCGAGGATCTGCCTGAACTCGGCGGCCGAGGCGCCGGGCTTGGCGAGCTGTCCTTTCCGGAGCAGGAAATCCTGGACGGGTTGCTCGCGGCAGCGGCTGTCGTCGGCGGGAGGAGTCGGGCTGACGCTGGCGTGGAAGGGGACGCTCGCGGCGGGCTTTGCCGGAGGATCGGGCGCGAAAACCGGGGCTTTCCGTTTCGCGCCGCTCGGGTCCCGCTCCGACGCACAACCGAGCGCCAGCAGCACGGCCAGAAGCAAGCAGCGCCGCATCCGCACACGATCGACGTGACGACGCCGGAAGTCAATGCATCAGGTCGGCGCGCCGTGACGCGATCTCGCGGTGCCGGGCGCGGCTAGCCCACGCACGCTCCGTTGACGCAACTGCCGCAGCATTGCCCCGGGCCGGTGCACTTCACGCCGCTATCGCGACAGCAATGGCCATTTTCGCAGCGCGGCCAGCAGCACTGCCCGGGCGTGGTACACGGCGCCTGATCACTCCCGCAGCACCCCCCGACAGCCGTGCAGACGTAGTACGACGGGCAGCAGCACTCTGTTCCGGTGCACGTTCCTGTCGTACAGCAACTCGACGCCGTGCACGTCGTACAGGTGCCGCCGCAGCCGTCGCTCGATCCACAAGTCGTGCCGTGCCCGCAGTCCGGCGTGCAGCAGGAGCCGTTGTAGAAGACCTGCCCCGACGGGCAGACGCACTGCCCGGACTGACAGGACTGTCCGGCTGCACACGCGTGGCCGCAAACGCCGCAGTTCTTCGCGTCGCTGCTCACATCAGTGCACAGCCCTCCACCGCAGTTGGTCTTGCCCACGGCGCATTGGCTCGGCGTACAGACGCCCGCGTCGCAGTCCCAGTTCTGCGCGCTGGTGTCGGTGAAGCAGTCGTTGCCGCAGTGGCCGCAGTGCTTCGGGTCCGTCTGGGTGTTCGTTTCGCAGCCGGCCTTGGTCTTGTCGCAGTCGCCCCAGCCGGAATCACACACGATCCCGCACTGCCCGTCCGTCGCGCATACAGGCGTGCCGTGGACGTCGCTGCACGGCGTGCAGTCGGTGGCGGCACAGCCGTAGTACGGATCGGTCTTCTTCTCGCACTGCCCGTTGCAGATCTTCTGGTCCGGGCCCGGAAAGCACGTGCCGCCGCCCGATCCGGCGGCGCCGCCGCTCGCGTCGCCGGCGTCGGCGCTTCCAGAGGAACCTGACTTCAGGTTCCCGACCCCGACCTGGCAGCCCGCGACGACCAAGGCAGCCACCAGGCCCAGCGAGAGTTTCCAGGCGCGCACCGTCACCATCATACGCCTGGCGTCGCGGGAAGCCAGAGTGCGCGCGGCGGGCGGCGCCTGCAGAGACAAGCTATCTCTGCAAGCCGAGCGGCAGCGCCATGCCCGCGCGTTCGAGCAGCGCTTCGTCGCGAAGCAGCGCGGTGGCGGGGCCTTCGGCGACCATGTGGCCCCGGTCGAGCAGCACCACGCGCGCCTCGAGGTCCAGCACCGCGTCGAGATCGTGCGTCGCCAGGAGCAGCGTGGCGTCGAGCGAGCGCAACGTATCGATCATCGATCGGCGAGCGCGCGGATCGAGGCTTGCCGTCGGCTCGTCGAAAAGCAGTGCAGCCGGTTCGCTCGACAGCACCGTGGCGGCGGCGAGCCGGCGCTGCTCGCCCAGGCTGAGCGCCAGCGGCGAGCGTTCCTCGAAACCCACAAGCCCCACCGCGGCCAGCGCCGCGTCGACGCGCGCCGAAAGCGCCGCGTCGGATATGCCGCGTTGGCGCGGCCCAAAGCCGACTTCCTCGCGTACGGTCGGCAGGAACAGCTGATCCGCGGGGTCGGCGAACACGTAGCCGACCTCGCGCCGCACCGCCTCCAGGCTCTTCGGAGCGAGCTCGAGCCCGCCGACGGAAATCGTGCCGGAGAAGGGCAACGCACCGACCATTGCCAGCAGCAGCAACGTCTTGCCCGCGCCGTTCGGGCCCGCGATCGCGACGCGCTCGCCGGCGGCGATCTCCAGCGAAAGCCCGGCGACAACGCGCTCTCGCTCCGGGCCGTCCTCGCGCCAGACCTCGAGCCCTTCGATGCGAATCGACTGCCCGCCCATGTCGCCTCGCTACGCGGCGACGTGCAGCAGCACGACCGCCGAGAGCACCACGAGGAGCAATGGCACGTCGCGAAGGCCGAGCTGCGCCCGCTTCTTCGCCGCTGCTGAGTTGTAGCCCCGGAGGCGCATGGCGAGATCGGCGCGCTCGGCGCGCGCGCTCGTCCTGATGAGCAGCGCAGACAACACGTCCGGGCCCACGCCGAAGCCGCGTGCGCCCCGGAGCCTGCGCGCCAGCACGATGCGGCGGCCTTCGGCCTGCACGCTCGAGACCTGGCGCAGCATGGTTTCCACAACCCGGGCCAGTACCGTGGGTACGCCGAGCGCACCGAGCGCACCGGCCAGCTCGTCGAGCTGCAGGCTGGCGGCGACAGCGAGCGCCACGCCCACCGCCAGGGTCGCCCGCGCGCCCATGGCGATGGCCTGCGTGGTCTGGCCCGCGATCAAGAGCGGCAGCACCAGCGCGGCGATTACCAGCACGGCGGGAAGCGCCCGGTGCGCGAGCGGGCGCAATCGAGGCTGCGCGGCCAGCAGCATAGAGACGAGCAACGCGGCCGAAATCGACAGTGCGCGCGGCGATCCCAGCGGCGCCGTGGCAATGGCCGCCACGAGCAGCACGCCGGAGAGGAGCCGCCCGGCTGGCGAGGCCACACGCCGGAGCGGTGCGCCGGCATGGCTGATCGGCGCGAGCACCGACGTGGTCATCGAACCGCCAGATGCAGTCGCTGCACGACGACCTCCAGGGCATCTGGAGTGCTGCTGGCAAGCGGCAGCAACATCAACGCGACGGCGATGGCGACCATCGCCAACACCAGCCCGCGATGCGATTCACGTTCCCGCACGGCGTGATCGAGCGCGACGGGTCCCGGCGCGCGTGGGGCCAGCAATGCCGGAGCGCGTCCCATCAGGCGGCGCACGGCGATGGCGGCCAGCACGCCTTCGATGAATCCGGCGATGCCCTGCACGCCGACGATCCAGCCGAACGTGACGCGCGCGGGGGCGCCGGCTCCGAGCACGAGCGTAGTCGAGAGCATCACGGCGCCGGCCATAGTCCCGATCAGCGTCCCGGTGAACGCAGTCGCAGTCAGCCCGCGCTTCGTCTCGCCGAACAGCCGCCGCAGACCGTAGACGATCAGTACCGGCAGCACTGCCATGTCGAGCACGTTCAGTCCCAGCGTCGTGATGCCGCCGTCGCCGAACATCAGCGCCTGCACGAGCAGCACCGCTGTCATGGCGACGATGGCTTCCGCTGGGCCGAGCGCGAGCGCGAGCAGGCCAGCGCCGATCACGTGTGCGCTGGCTCCCGGCACCATCGGCACGTTGATCGCCTGCGCGGCGAGCACGAATGCCGCCAGCGTTCCGGTCCACGCCACGCGACGCGAGTCGCGGGCGACGGAGCGCGCCAGTGCGACGCTCACCCCGAGAGCCCCCGCGAGGTCCAGCCCCACGAGCAGCGGCCCGTTGGTCACAATGCCGTCGGCCAGGTGCACCTCGCGAACCTAGCCACGTGGCGCCCGGCGTGCCACCAGTTTGGATAGGCGTGTTACCGCCATGGCTGACGGCCCGCATCCATCGGTGCGGGGGGCGGTCGCTCCCGGCTCAGTGGAAGGCCAGGTGCCAGTACTGCAGCAGGGCGAGAGCCAGGAGCGCGGCTCCCACCAGCAGGCCTTCGCGCCAGGCGGGATAGTCCTCGGTGCGATGGCTGCGGGGGGGCTTCGAGTCCCGGGAGTGCCCCGGACTCGCGTCGGAACGGGGAATCACAGCGTTCATTGAGCCATCTATAACTATGACAGTATAAACTGTCAAGATAGCGCGGTGCGTTTTCTGCCCGATCCGGCTCAGCGCAGCGACCAGTAGTGCATCGACGTGAACGCCATTCCTGCGGGGGCGGCGACGTCGATGCGGTGGGCGCCGCTGGGCATCCCGGAGGGCAAGACGAGCGATGGTTCTTCCCAGCCGTAGCCGCCCAGCTTGAAGGTGCCGACCTCGCGGTGGTCGACGCTCACCCTCAGCTTCATGGCGCGTTTGGCACCAAAGCGACCCATGAGCATTCCGCTGGACGCGAGCTTCATCGAGAAGGTGTCGAGCGAGCGGCGCTCGCGCGCGCCATCGACGTGACCGCCGGGCGTACCGAGCGCGACGTCGTCGACCTGATCGGCCCAGTAGAGCTGGTAGTCGTGTGCCGCCTCGCTCTCGAGATCCGCGACGTCGAGCACATCGACGCTCTTCCTGCCCGCCCCCTCGTCGGTGAGCGGGCGATCGCCGGAGCCAAGCGCGCTGTAGTCGGCCACGTGCGCGACCATGTCGGTTCCGCCCAGGATGGTGGCGCCGGGGACGGACCGTTCGGTGAGCTGCTTGCCGAGCAGCCAGGGCAGGTCCAGCCATTGGGGATAGACGATGAAATACGTTGGCAGCTCGCTCGGCTTCATGTGCTCGTAATGCTCGAAGCGCGAGCCAGCGCCGGCCACCCAGTAGCGAGTTTCGCTGCGCGTGGTCAGGCCGCAGATGTCGAACACGCGCCGGTCCGAGAAGTAGGCGATTGCTCCGGCGTCGTTGACGCCGATCCGCGCGTCTGCCGGCAGCGCGTCATGCGCCCAGCGGCCCAGCGCCACCTGCTGGAGACGTATGGCGTTGGAGCTCGTGGCCAGATCGTCGAGCGCGTACGAGAGGTGGCCCAGGAGCCCGCCGACGAACGTTCCAGCCACGAGCACGCGCACCCATCCTAGCCCGGACGAAAGCTTCGCCGCGATGGAACCGGCGCCGTCGGCCAGCGCGCCCGCCGCCACGAACCACGCCGCGGCGAACGGCCAGAGGTAGCGAAGCCGGTTCCAGAGGAAGCTGTCGTACGTGGTGGGCAGGAAGATGCCGAACGCGATGACGCCCACGCACAGTCCGCGCCATTGCGAGCGCCGCCGCATTGCGATGATCGCCAGAGCCGGCAGCGCAGGCCACGTCACCCAGCGCGAGCCCTGCGGCAGGACCGACGCGCTCCAGATGCGACCGTCCAGCAGCGTATCGAACAGCGTCCGGAAGTTTCCGATGACCGTTTCGAGAAACCGACCGTGCGTGTAGTACGGATTCAGCGGCAGCCACTTGACCTGGGCCGTGGTGCTGCCGAAACGCCCCGTCGCGCTGAGCTCGATCAGCGGCATGATCAGCGGCCCGACCAACGGCAGAGCCGCCCATACCCGGACGCGGCCGCGCGGGAAGGCGAGCAGCGCAACCGCGATCAAGAGCGAAACAATGGCGCCTTCGGGGCGCATCAATGGCGTGAAGATCGCCAGCAGGATCAGCTCCAGCAGCTCGCGCCGCGACGCGGGCTCGGTCGATTCACCCCACTCCGCCGCGCGGCGCGCGCTTCGCATCAAGAGCCACGCAAATGGAACGACCTCCATGCCGCTGGCCGCGCACCAGACGTAGCCGCCGAAAGCGAAGACCATCGCGGTAGCAGCGATCGCGGTGGTGTGGGCAAGCAGGCGCTGGGAGATGCGCCATGTCTCGTACGCCAGCAGGCCGAGCGATATCCAACCGAGGAGCCACGCGATCGGGATCAGCGCCAGGCCGCGGAACCCGATCGCGTAGAACGGCGCCAGCAAGAGCGGCCAGAGCAGGCTGGTCGCCCCCGGCGTCGCGGCAGCTCCGTGGGTGTACACGAACGGATGGAGCGTGGCGAAGGCGCGGGCGTACTGGAAATGGATGTAGCTGTCGTCGAGGGGGACCGCCGGCACGCCGTGCGTCTTGCGCAGGATGTCCGTCGTCGCCACGCCGCCGAGCAGAACGGTGGCGGCCACGATGGGGGCGTGGCGGCGCAATCCCTTCCAGAGCTTCGTGGACAACGACTGCACCGCGCGCTGCTATATCACTGCTCGGATGGCTGCCACCTCAAACTTGTCGAAGCCGCCCCGCTCCTATGCCGATGCGCCACGCCTGCCCGGGGACGAGGCGCTCGACCCGCGCGCGCTGGTCGGGGCGGGCAGCGCCCCGGTCGAGCTGGAGATCGGGCCGGGGCGGGGCTGGTTCCTGGTCGAGCGACTGGAGTCGGACCCGACGGCGCGCATCGTCGGGCTGGAGATCCGGCGCAAGTGGGCCAGCATCGTCGACGCGCGGCTGGAAAAGCGTGGGCTCTCCGGGCGCGGGCGGGTCTTCGCGGAGGATGCCCGGCAGGTGCTGCCCCGACTGGTCCCGGGAACTCTCTCCGTCGTCTATGTCCACTTCCCCGACCCGTGGTGGAAGAAGCGTCATGCCAAGCGCCGGGTGGTGAATCCGGGATTGCTGTCCGACGTTGCGGAGGCGCTCGCGCCCGGCGGCGAGCTGTTTGTGCAGACGGACGTTTTCGACCGGGCCGAGCAGTTCGAGGCCATGGTCGCGAACGAATCGCGCCTCGCTCCCTGGTCGACTACGGCGCGGGTCGAGGACAACCCCTACCAGGCGCGGAGCCCCAGGGAGCGGCGGGCCATGGCCGACGGCCTGCCCGTCCTCAGGCTGCGCTACCGGCGCATCGAATGAGGCGCGCCCGCCGCCCCCGATGATGGAACCCGGCTTGATTCCCGGCGGGCGCTGGGGATAGGCTCGCCGGGTCATGCGCATCGTCGCCCTCCTGGTCCTGGCCGCCTGCGTCGTTGGTTGTGCGACCTATCGCGAGGATCTGAACCGCGGCCAACGGCTCTACGAGGAGAACGAGTACGAGCACGCGCTCTCCATCTGGCGCGAGCTCGAGCCGGACACGGATTCGCTCGAGCTCATGGACCAGGCCCGATACGCCTATCTGCGCGGCATGACGGACTACCGGCTGGGATTCCGCCCCGACGCGCGGCACTGGCTGGCAATCGCCAAGGCCATCGAGGACGAGCATCCCGGCGGTCTGAGCCAGCAGTGGAAGGATCGCCTGGGCACCGCGCTCAAGGATCTGAACAAGGACGTGTACGGCGGTGCCGACGACACATCCGGCAGTCACTCGACGGCAACCGAGACCACCACGGGGCCGACGGACGACGCGGGCGCGGCAAGCGACAAGTCGGGGTGCCAGTCGAACAGCGACTGCCCCGATGGCCAACAGTGCCAGTCGAACGCGTGCGTCCCCATGTGACGTAGTCGTCCGCGCCGCACCGGTTCAGGGGGATACGTGTGCGACCGCTGCCGTCGCCCGCGGCTTCGGCGACGGCATGCGGCGGGGTTGCTTGTGGGGCTACTGCGTGGGCTTGAGCCCGAACAGCTGGTCCTTGGCAGCGAGCTTCTGTTTCTTCAATTCCGTGATCTGGCGTTGCTCTTCCGGCGTCAGGTAGGCCCGCTTTTCCAGCTGTCTTACTTCTTCAGCCAGTGCGCGGTGCCGTGCCTGCAACTCCTCGACGTTGTCGCTCGCCGTAGCATCCTTCATGGGACCACACCTCCTGCGTGCTCGGTTGCCTGCGGCCTTCCATCACGTCCAACGGATTGGAAGGCCCTGGACTGGGTTCGGCGGATCGGAGCGGAGCCCACGGAGGCCCGCACGTGGCGTCGACGATTGGCAGGGATGCCATCGCAACGATACGACCCGTCACACTTCCAACCTAAGGGGACCACAGCAGAGGTCAATACCTTTCCGGTCCCGCGCCTGGCTTTGTCGGAGTGCACCCCTGGCGCGGGCGGGTCATGCTTGACCGTCAGCGCCCCCGGCCGACCCAGAGGCCGCTCGGCGCGCCGCGGAAGCCGGGGCATTCACTTCCCGGCTTTGTCGGGAACCTGGCCTGGCCGGACGACACCAAACGACATGGGCGCCTGCGATTCCTCCCGCCTTCCGGTTCTCCTTGCCGGACTCGCCCTGTGCCTGCTTTCGGCCTGCGCGCCTGCCCAGGGGCGCGCTCCCGAGCACCCGACGGCCCCGGCCGCGGCGGCGTCGAGCAAACCCACTGCGGTGGAGGTTCCGCGCACCATCGTCACCCCCGTCGATGCCGCCAGCATCCCCCAGCTCTACGACCGCGCCCGCGCCCGCCTTCGCTCGGGCGACGCGGCCGGCGCCGCCAAGGCGTTCGAGCGGGTCTTCGACCTGGACCCGGACGGCGACCTTGCAGACGACTCGCTGTTCGAGGCGGGCGAGGCGTGGGAGCAGGCCGGGGATCGGGAGGCGGCACTCGCACGCTATGAGCAGACAGCACGACGCTTTCCGAAAACCGACCTCGGCCGTGCCGCCCTGGTGCGCAGTATCCGGCTCCTGGCTTTCCTCGAACACTGGAAGCGCGCCGAGCAGGCGTCCGACCTGTTGATGAAGCGCTACCACGACCTGCGCCCATTCGAGAGCATCGTCGCGTATAGCGGCAAGGCACTCGGTCTCATCCAGGACGACGACCTCGACACGGCGAGCTACTACATCGCCAAGGGTCGCAACGTCGTCGAGGACCACCGCATGGACGAGGCGGGGCGCATCCCGCGCGACCTGGCGCAGCTCTACTATGCGTTGGGCGAGGTCCGACGCATCAAGGCCGAGCGCATCAAGTTCAATCCTGTGCCGCCGGACTTCGCGGCTGTGCTCGAGCAGCGCTGCCAGCTTCTGCTCGACGCGCAGAGCGCGTACTCGGACGCGATGCGTGCCTACGACGCGCACTGGTCGGCGATGGCGGGCTATCGCGTTGGGGAGCTCTACGAATCGCTGCATCGGGATCTGATGGCGATTCCCAAGCCCAGGGAAGCGGACACCGACCCCAAGCAGAAACTGTTCGAAGGGGCGATGCGACTCCGCTATTCGGTGCTGCTCAGAAAGGCGCTCACCATGATGGACCACACGGTGCAGATGGCGGAGCGCACCGGCGAGCACTCGGAGTGGGTCCTCAGGGCACGCGAGGCCCAGGTGAAGATCCACGAGGCGATGAAGAAGGAGGACGCTGCCATCAACGCCCTGCCGTATACGCGGGCGGAGCTCCAGGCCGCGCTCGATCGCCTCAAGAAGCAGAAGAAGACCCAGCCCTGACCCCCCGAGAACACACTGGATTCCCTGCTGCCACGCACCGGGGCCAGGACGGGTATGGTTTGTGCTTGACAGCCCTGGGGACCGGCGCTAACAGAGGCCGGTCGTCCTCGGGTCTCCCCTTCTGTCCGCCCCCAGCCAGAGCGAGCTGGTCGGGGCAAGGGTGGGGTGCCCTTTTTTGGCATCTCTTCCGCCAAGGTGCCAGATGCGGCCCCGCCCTCCCGAAACGGAGGGAAGTCGCAGCTCACTTCGTACTGGATCCCGAAGCGCCCAGCCGGGGGAATCACGCCAGACTTGCTAGAGCAGGATCAGGGCCTTGCAGAATTGTCACCGGGCTGTTTCCGCCGCGCATCCGCCGGGGCGGGCGCACCCAGAAGGTCTGCTGGCGTAGCTCAATCGGTAGAGCTCCGGTTTTGTAAACCGGAGGTTAGGGGTTCAAGTCCCCTCGCCAGCTCCGGGCCCGCCAGCAGACAGACCAGGAGAAACTAGTTCAGGAATTCTGGAGGGTTGCCCGAGCGGCCAAAGGGAGCAGGCTGTAAACCTGCCGGCTTATGCCTACGTTGGTTCGAATCCAACACCCTCCACTGGAATCCCGCCGACCCAACGCTTCGACAGACAGAAGGAGATAGCTCCCGGGGGGACAGGCCCCGCGGCCGGCCGAGGAGAGCCGGAGGAGGAACAGTAGAGACCGAATCGACGCCGCAGACGCTCCGGGGTGGCCTCTTGCCCCGTGTAGCGCTATGCACGCCCCCCCCCAGGCGGGAGTAGCTCAGTTGGTAGAGCGTCAGCCTTCCAAGCTGAACGTCGCGGGTTCGAATCCCGTCTCCCGCTCCCGACGCGGCGTCGGACCCAAGCCGCCCCGAATAGAGACATCACGATCTTGCCCACCTAGCTCAGTCGGTAGAGCGCG
This sequence comes from uncultured delta proteobacterium, assembly GCA_963826085.1. Taxonomy (GTDB): domain Bacteria; phylum Myxococcota_A; class Polyangia; order Polyangiales; family Polyangiaceae; genus CAWDXG01. Next base: position 117,754 of record CAWGVN010000005.1, read on the forward strand.
TCCTTGGTAAGGACGAGGTCACCAGTTCAAGCCTGGTGGTGGGCTCGAAGCAAAGCTCTGAGTTTTCCCGAAAAGCCGGAAGGTACACAAGCGATGGCCAAGGAGAAATTCGTACGCACGAAGCCCCACGTCAACGTGGGAACGATCGGTCACATCGACCACGGCAAGACGACGCTGACGGCTGCGATGGTGAAGGTGCAGTCGAAGGTGGGGATGGCGAACGAGATCAAGTACGCCGACATCGCGAAGGGCGGCATCGTCCGCGACGAGACGAAGACGGTGACGATCGCAGCGAGCCACGTGGAGTACGAGACGGAGAACCGTCACTACGCGCACGTCGATTGCCCGGGCCACGCGGACTACATCAAGAACATGATCACGGGGGCGGCGCAGATGGACGGCGCGATCCTTGTGGTGAGCGCGCTGGACAGCGTGATGCCGCAGACTCGCGAGCACGTGCTTCTGGCACGCCAGGTGGGTCTGAACCACATCGTGGTGTTCTTGAACAAGTGCGATGCGGTGGAAGACGAGGAGATGCTGGACCTGGTGGACATGGAGGTCCGGGAGCTTCTGTCGAAGTACCAGTTCGACGGCGACAACGCGAAGATCGTCCGGGGCGCTGCGCTTCCGGCGCTGAACGGCGACGAGAAGTGGGAAAAGTCGATCAAGGAGCTTCTGGCCACTCTGGACTCGGAGATTCCGGAGCCGCAGCGCGAGAAGGACAAGCCGTTCCTGATGGCGGTGGAGGACGTGTTCTCGATCAAGGGCCGCGGGACGGTGGCGACGGGCCGCATCGAGCGCGGCGTGGTTCACGTCAACGACGAGGTGGAGATCATCGGCTTCGACAAGAAGGAGAAGACGGTGGTCACGGGCGTGGAGATGTTCAGAAAGCAGCTGGACGAGGGTCAGGCCGGCGACAACGTGGGCTGCCTGCTCCGCGGCGTGGACAAGGAAGGCGTGGAGCGGGGTCAGGTTCTGGCCAAGCCCGGCAGCATCCACCCGCACAAGAAGTTCCTGGGCGAGGTGTACGTCCTGAAGAAGGAGGAGGGCGGCCGCCACACCCCGTTCTTCACCAACTACCGTCCGCAGTTCTACATCCGGACGACGGATGTGACGGGTTCGGTGCAACTGCCCGAGGGCGTGAAGATGGTGATGCCGGGCGACAATATCACGATGGAGATCGAGCTCATCACCAGCGTGGCGCTGGAAGAGCAGATGCGCTTCGCCATCCGTGAAGGCGGCAAGACCGTCGGCGCGGGAGTGGTCACCAAGATCCTCGAGTAGGACGGTGGCGGAAGGGCGCAAGCAGGGCGCGCGCCGGAGCCAGCGGCTCCCCATCGCGCTCAGCTGCTCGGTCTGCGGAGCTCGCAACTACAAGACGACAAAGGCACGCCGCGACGGTTCAAAACCGCTCTCTCTCAAGAAGTTCTGCAAGGCCTGTAACAAGCACACGATTCACACGGAGACGAAGTAACGAAGTATGCGTTCACGGCACCTGAAAGCCCGCCCCGCAAGCTCGCCCCGCCGGCGCAGGCTTCGGCGAGCACCGAAGCGGAGCGTACGTCTCGTACGTGAGCATCGGAGCGCAGCCGAAACAAGCCGCCGGGGCGAGGTCGCGGGGCGTCCTTGCCGTCGGTGGGCTTTGAACGCGCACGTAACGAGCGACAAGCCGTCGCGGGGCAGTCCGCGATCGCATAGGGGCGTAGCTCAGTTGGTAGAGCAGCGGATTCCAAATCCGCCGGTCGGGAGTTCGAGTCTCTCCGCCCCTGCCCGATGCCGGCGGGGAAGCGCCGGCCGGAAGGGCGCCAGGGTTTTCTGATGGCGACAGACGACGACAACAAGAAAGACGACGAGACCGAAGCCGAGGTCGAGACGCAGGGCGACGACGAAGAAGCCGTCGACGCCATGTTCGTCCCGCCCGAGGGCGGCGAGCCCGTCGCATCCTCCGGCGACGAGGACGAGGACGACGACGAGCCCGAGTCCGAGCGGGGCGCCCAGCCCGCGCAGCTCGGCGCGGCAAAGTACGTGCACGCCGCGTTTTTCGCCGCCGGGATCGGCGTCGCGTATCTGAGCGGCAAGATGCTCGAGATGCTCTGGAACAGCCTGGCCCAGTGGCCGACCGCTGTCCGTGCCGTGCCCCAGCTTCTGCGCTACGCTGAGGACGATCGCGGGACGATCACGATGATTGCGGGGGCCGTCATCGGCGTCCTCGGCGTCATCCAGACCTATCGTCGTGATCGCATCCGGCGTTGGGCCGGCGAGGTAGCCACAGAGCTGTCCAAGTGCAAGTGGCCGGATAGGCAGATGGTCACGAACGGCACCATCGTCGTCGTGATCGCTAGTGCAATCGCAACCGTCTACGTCGCCCTCCTCGATCGCTTGTGGGGCTTTCTCACGACATTGGTGTACGGCGCATGACTGGCGGGGAACAAGCTCAGATGTCCGAGCAAACCGGCAAGAAGTGGTACGTAGTCACGACCTACTCGGGGTACGAGAACAAGGTCAAGGCCGCGCTGCAGGAACGGATCCGTCAGCAGAAGATGGAAGACCGCTTCGGCGAGATCCTGATCCCATCCGAGACGGTCACCGAGCACGGCAAGGACGGCAAGAGCCGCGTCAAGACCAAGACCAGCTTCCCCGGCTACGTCTTCGTCGAGATGGAGATGAGCGAGCACGCCTGGCACCTGGTCAAGGACACGCCCAAGGTCACCGGCTTCATCGGCAACCAGCGCCCCCAGGAGGTCAAGCCGCCCCACATCGAGGATCTGCGCAAGGGGATCGTCGAAGGCGCGGTCAAGCCCAAGCCCCGTCACCAGTTCCAGGAGGGCGACGAGGTACGGGTCGTCGTCGGCGCGTTCGCGAATTTCTCGGGCACGGTCCAGGAGGTCAAGCCCGACAAACAGAAGCTCAAGGTCATGGTCAGCATCTTCGGGCGTCCAACCCCCGTGGAGCTCGACTTTTCGCACGTCGAGAAGCGCTAAGGCTCTGGAGAATCGAGAGTAGAGATGGCAGCCGCCAAGAAGAAGATCGCAGGTTTTATCAAGCTGCAACTCCCCGCGGGCAAGGCGAATCCTTCGCCGCCCGTGGGCCCCGCGCTCGGCCAGCACGGGGTCAACATCATGCAGTTCTGCAAGGACTTCAACAGCCGGAGCGCGCCGCTCGGCGACACGATCATCCCGGTGGTGATCACTGTCTACGCCGACCGTTCGTACTCCTTCATCATGAAGTCGCCGCCGGCGAGCATCTTGCTCAAGAAGGCGTGCGGTCTGGCGACGTCCGGCAAGCCCGGCTCGGGGTCGAAGGAGCCGAACAAGAACAAGGTCGGGGAGCTGACGATGGATCAGGTCCGCGAGATCGCGAAGACCAAGATCAAGGACATGAACACGACCAACGTCGAGAGCGCCGCGCGCACCATCGCCGGCACGGCCCGGAGCATGGGCATCGAAGTCATCTGAGCAGCACGAGAATTACTGGTGCGGCAGCACGGCGGCTGACGGGCAAGGGGCCCGCCGCCTCCGCGAACTGACCGTCTCCCAGGAGTCGAAAGACGAACCAACCATGACAAGCAAACTGGCAAAGAAGCGAAAAGACGCGGTCGCCAAGGTCGATCGCGAAAAGCGCTACACCGTCGACGAGGCGGTGGGCGTGGTCAAGGAAGCGTCCTACGCGAAGTTCGACGAGAGCGTCGACGTAGCGGTGCGCCTCGGCGTCAATCCCAAGCACGCCGACCAGATGGTGCGCGGCGCCCTGGTGCTGCCGAACGGCACCGGCAAAAGCGTCCGCGTGCTGGTCTTCGCGAAGGGCGACAAGGAGAAGGAAGCGCTCGACGCGGGTGCGGATTTCGCCGGCGCCGACGACCTCGTGCAGAAGGTCCAGGGAGGCTTCCTCGACTTCGACCGCGTCATCGCCACGCCCGACATGATGGGCTCGGTCGGCAAGCTCGGCCGCATCCTCGGCCCGCGCGGTCTGATGCCGAACCCGAAGGTGGGCACGGTGACCCCGAACGTGGCCGATGCCGTGCGCGAGGCGAAGGCCGGCAAGGTCGAGTATCGCGTCGACAAAGCGGGCGTCGTGCACTGCCGCATCGGTCGCGTGTCGTTCGACGGCGACAAGCTCGTCGAGAACGCGCATGCGCTCATCCGCGAGCTCATCCACAAGAAGCCGGCTACGGCCAAGGGCATCTATCTCAAGAGCATCACGCTCTCGAGCACGATGGGACCGGGCGTGCGCGTCGACACCAACGCCGTCACGGCCGTTGCGGAGGAAGGACACCACTGATGCTGCGCTCCCAGAAAGTCGAGCAGGTCGAGGACATTCGCGATCGCTTTTCGCGCATGACCTCCGCCGTCTTCGTCGACTACGGCGGGATGACCGTCGAGCAGGTCGGCAAGCTGCGCGACGTCTTCCGTGAGAAGGGCGTCGAATACAAGGTCGTCAAGAACACCCTCGTGCGCCAGGCCCTCGAGAAGGAGTCGTACATCGACGCGCTTGGCGACGCGCTCCGGGGCATGACCGCCATCGCGTGGAGCTTCGAGGAGCCAAGTGCGGCGGCGCGCGTGGTCAAGGAGTTCCGCAAGGGCAACGACAAGCTCAAGGTCAAGGCAGGCGTGCTCGAAGGCACGGTGCTCGATGCCCAGGCTGTCGAGAACCAGCTGGCCCTGCTGCCGAGCAAGGACGAGGCACGCGCCATGCTGCTCGCCACGCTGATGGCACCCGCGCAGAACCTGGTGATGCTGCTCAACGCGCCCGCCCGCGAGCTGGTGGGTGTGATGGCGGCCAAGCAACGCAAAGACGAAGGCGGCTGAGCCGCCGAGGACTTTCCGCGCGCCGCGGCCTGCCGCGGGCGCCGAAGTGACGACAAGAGACCAACCACAAAACAACGAAACGTTTCGGAGCAAGACAATGGCTGAGATTACGCGCGAGCAGGTAGTCGACTACCTTTCCAACCTCCCGGTCATCCAGATCGCGGAGCTGGTCCATGAGCTGGAAGAGAAGTGGGGCGTCAGCGCCGCGCCGGTCGCGGTGGCGGGTCCTGCAGCTGCTGGAGCGGCCGCTCCCGCCGAGGAGGAGAAGACGGAGTTCAACGTCATCCTCGCGGAGGCCGGTGCCAGCAAGATCAACGTCATCAAGGCGGTGCGCGAGATCACCGCGCTCGGTCTCAAGGAGGCCAAGGACCTCGTCGAGGGCGCTCCCAAGGCCATCAAAGAAGGCATTGGCAAGGAAGAGGCCGAGGACATCAAGAAGAAGCTGGAAGCTGCTGGGGCCAAGGTCGAGGTCAAGTAGGACCTTGCTGTTGGTCTCTTCAGTCCAGGTAACTTCGGCGCCCGCACTACGCGGGCGACAGTGGTCGAGCATGCGTTCGGGGGTAGGCGTCTCGCGGGGCGGCAGGGTGTGCCGTTTCCCGCGGGGCGCATTTCGTGTCCGGAGGAAGTAGATGGCGTCCAAGGTCCAGTCGAACTTTCGACATCGCAGGAACCTCGGGATGGTCGAGCCGATCGTCGACATCCCGAATCTGATCGATATCCAGAAGAACAGCTACGACAAGTTCCTCCAGAGCGACCTCTCGCCCAAGGAGCGCAGGGAGATCGGGCTCGAGTCCGTCTTCCGTAGCGTGTTCCCCATCAAGGACTTCGATGGGACGAGCGAGCTGGTGTACGTCTCGTACAACCTGGAGAGGCCCAAGTACAACGTCGACGAATGCCGCCAGCGGGGCATGACGTACGCGGCGCCCATCAAGGTGACCACGCAGCTGATGGTGTACGACACGCGCGAGGACGGCGAGCGCATCGTGCGCGACATCAAGGAGCAGGAGGTCTACTTCGGCGAGATCCCGCTCATGACCGCGACCGGCACGTTCATCATCAACGGCACCGAGCGCGTCGTCGTGTCGCAGCTGCACCGCAGCCCGGGCGTGTTCTTCGACCACGACAAGGGCAAGACGCACTCCAGCGGCAAGCTGCTCTACTCGGCGCGGGTGATCCCGTACTCCGGCTCGTGGCTGGACTTCGAGTTCGACCACAAGGACATCCTCTACGTCCGCATCGACCGTCGGCGGAAGATGCACGCGACGGTCCTCCTGCGCGCCCTCGGCTACAGCACGCAGGAGCTCTTGAACTACTTCTACTCGACGGAGATGGTGTACCTCGAGAAGGGCGGCAAGTTCTCGAAGAGCATCGAATACGATCTGCTCGCCGGCCAGCGCGCCACGCGCGACATCAAGATCGGCGGAGACACCGTCGTCAAGAAGAACACCAAGTTCACGCGCGCCGCGATCAAGAAGCTCAGGGAGGCGGAGATCGACCGCCTGCCCATCGAGCTTGCGGACCTGATCGGCAAGGTGAGCGCCGAGGACGTGATCGACGCCGAGACCGGCGAGGTGCTGCTCGAGTGCAACGAGGAGGTCACCGAGATCACGCTCGATCGCCTGCGTGAAGCCGGGATCCCGTCGTTCAAGGTCCTGTTTATCGATGGCCTGAACGTCGGTCCGTACCTGCGCGACACGCTGATCGCCGACAAGGTGAAGACCACCGAAGACGCGATCATGGAGATCTACCGGCGCCTCCGCCCCGGGGATCCGCCGACCCTCGAGACGGCCAACCAGCTGTTCAAGAACCTGTTCTTCAACAGCGAGCGCTACGACCTGAGCGCCGTCGGCCGCCTCAAGCTCAACTACAAGTTCTACCGGGATCTGCCCGAGGACCAGAAGCCGCCGCTGGATCAGACGATCCTCAGCGCGCAGGACATCCTGGAGACGGTGCGCCACCTGATCGAGCTGAAGAACGGGCGCGGCTCGGTGGACGACATCGACCACCTCGGCAACCGCCGCGTGCGCGCCGTGGGCGAGCTCATGGAGAACCAGTACCGCATCGGGCTGGTGCGCATGGCTCGCGCCATCAAGGAGCGCATGAGCGTGTCGCAGGAGATCGACACGCTGATGCCGCACGATCTCATCAACGCCAAGCCCGTGGGCGCGGTGGTGAAGGAGTACTTCGGGTCCAGCCAGCTCTCGCAGTTCATGGACCAGACCAACCCGCTCTCCGAGGTGACGCACAAGCGGCGCCTCTCGGCGCTCGGTCCCGGCGGCCTCACGCGCGAGCGGGCGGGCTTCGAGGTGCGCGACGTGCACAACACGCACTACGGCCGCATCTGCCCGATCGAGACGCCTGAAGGTCCGAACATCGGCCTGATCGCGTCCCTGTCGACCTTTGCGCGCGTCAACGAGTACGGCTTCGTGGAGACGCCCTATCGCGCCGTCGGCGGCGGCAAGGTCACCAGCGACGTGTCCTGGTTCAGCGCGCTGCAGGAAGAGGGCAAGTACATCGCCCAGGCCACAGCCGACACCGACGAGAAGGGCCACTTCCGCAACAACCTGGTCAGCGCCCGCCTCAATGGCGACTTCCGCATGGCGGCGAACGACCAGATCCAGCTCATGGACGTGGCGCCCAACCAGATGGTGAGCGTCGCGGCCGCGCTGGTGCCCTTCCTCGAGCACGACGACGCCAACCGCGCGCTGATGGGCGCGAACATGCAGCGCCAGGCCGTGCCCTGCATCCGCACGGATGCGCCGCTGGTCGGCACGGGCATGGAGAAGCGCGTCGCCATCGACTCGGGCGTGTGCATCGTCGCGCGCCGCGAGGGCGTGGTGGAGAGCGTCGATGCCGAGCGCATCGTCGTGCGCGGGACGTCGGGCGAAGGCGACGAGGTACCCGACATCTACCAGCTGACCAAGTTCCAGCGCTCGAACCAGAGCACCTGCTACAACCAGAAGCCCATCGTGCGGCCCGGCGAGGTCGTGAAGACGGGCGACGTGCTCGCTGACGGTCCCGCCTGCGACATGGGCGAGCTGGCGCTGGGCCAGAACGTGCTCGTCGCGTTCATGCCCTGGCAGGGCTACAACTTCGAGGACTCGATCCTGCTCAGCGAGCGGATGGTCAAGGACGACGTGTACACCTCGGTGCATATCGAGGAGTTCGAGTGCGTCGCCCGCGACACCAAGCTCGGCAAGGAAGAGATCACCAAGGACATCCCGAACGTCGGCGAAGAAGCCCTCAAGGACCTCGACGACGCGGGCGTCGTGCGCATCGGCGCCGAGGTGAAGCAGGGCGACATCCTGGTCGGCAAGATCACGCCAAAGGGCGAGAGCCAGCTTTCGCCGGAGGAGAAGCTCCTGCGTGCCATCTTCGGCGAGAAGGCGGGCGATGTCCGCGATAGCTCGCTGAAGGTCCCGCCGGGCGTCAGCGGCATCGTGATCAACGCTCGCATCTTCAGCCGCAAGGGCACGGAGAAGGACGAACGGGCCCGCGCGATCGAGGATCAGGAGCGCGCACGGCTCGAGCGGACACGCGACGAGGAAGTGAAGATCCTCCGCGACTCGTACTTCCGCAAGATCCGCGGCGTGCTGCGCGGCAAGGCCACGACGGCCAAGCTGGTCGACGACAAGGGCAAGGTCCTGCTCGCCAAGGGCGCCGAGCTCGACGACGCCACGCTGGACGAGGTTCCGCGCCGCTACTGGGGCGAGATCCAGATCCAGAGCGGAGCCGACGAGGTCGGACAGCTCCTGCACAACCTCGAGGAGCGCGTGCGCACCCGCGAGGAGCACTTCAAGGACAAGATCGAGCGCCTGTCGCGCGGCGACGAGCTGCCCCCCGGCGTGATCAAGATGGTGAAGGTCTACGTCGCCATCAAGCGCAAGCTCCAGGTGGGCGACAAGATGGCCGGTCGCCACGGCAACAAGGGCGTGGTCAGCCGCATCCTGCCTGAAGAGGACATGCCGTACCTGTCCGACGGGACGCCGGTGGACATCGTCCTGAACCCGCTCGGTGTGCCGAGCCGCATGAACGTCGGGCAGATCCTCGAGACCCATCTCGGCTGGGGTGCACGCGAGCTGGGCAAGCAGATCAACCGCATGATCGAGGAGAACTTCGGCGCCGAGAAGATCAAGGCGCGGATGGCCGAGGTCTACGAGGGTGATCCGAAGTTCGTGAAGTTCATCAAGGGTCTGGACGACGACTCGGTCAAGGCGCTCGCCCGCAAGCTCGATCGCGGCGTGTTCTTCGGCACTCCGGTGTTCGACGGCGCGCGCGAGGAGCAGATCAAGGGCGCGCTGGCCAAGGCCGGGCTCTCCTCGTCGGGGCAGGCAATCCTGTTCGACGGCCGCACGGGCGAACCGTTCGACAAGGATGTCACGGTGGGCATCATGTACATGCTGAAGCTCCACCACCTGGTCGACGACAAGATCCACGCGCGCTCGATCGGCCCCTACTCGCTCGTCACGCAACAGCCCCTGGGCGGCAAGGCCCAGTTCGGCGGACAGCGTCTGGGCGAGATGGAGGTCTGGGCCATGGAAGCCTACGGCGCGGCCTACGCGCTGCAGGAGTTCCTGACCGTCAAGAGCGACGACGTGCAGGGCCGCACGCGCATGTACGAGTCCATCGTCAAGGGCGAGTACGCGCTCGAAGCGGGTCTGCCCGAGAGCTTCAACGTGCTCATCAAGGAGCTGCAGTCGCTGTGCCTGAATGTGGAGCTGGTGGAAACCACCGGCGCCGCCGCGGCCAGTGCGGCAGAGGAATGAGGGTCCAGGTGATGAAGCCCGAATCCACGATTTCCGTTCGTCCGGCCGCGCTCCGCGGCGGGACCGTGTCCGTGTCCACGATCCAAGGAGGCTGCCGTGCGTGATATCTTTTCGTTCTTCGAAAAGCCGAAGGACCCGCTGTCCTTCTCCGCAATGCGGATCTCGCTGGCGAGCCCGGAGAAGATCCGCGAGTGGTCGCACGGCGAGGTCAAAAAGCCCGAGACCATCAACTACCGCACCTTCAAGCCGGAGCGGGATGGCCTGTTCTGCGCCAAGATCTTCGGCCCGGTAAAGGACTACGAGTGCATCTGCGGCAAGTACAAGCGCATGAAGCACCGTGGAATCGTGTGCGAGAAGTGCGGCGTCGAGGTGATCCAGTCCAAGGTGCGACGCGAGCGCCTGGGCCACATCAACCTGGCCACGCCGGTGGCGCACATCTGGTTCCTCAAGAGCCTGCCCTCCCGAATCGGCAACATCCTCGACATCACGCTCAAGGATCTGGAAAAGGTCCTGTATTGCGAGGCGTACATCGTCATCGATCCGAAGGACACCGGGCTCGAGGCGGGTGAGCTTCTGTCGGAGGAGAAGTACGCGCAGCTTCTGGACGAGTACGGCGACGACCGTTTCAGCGCGGGTATGGGCGGCGAGGCCGTGCTCGAGATGCTCAAGCGCGTCGACGTGCACAAGCTGGCCGAGGATCTGCGTCAGGAGATGCGGCTCTCCACCAGCGAGGCGAAGCGCAAGAAGGTCGCCAAGCGCCTGAAGGTGGTCGAGGCGTTCCGCGGCAGCGGCAACCGCCCCGAGTGGATGATGCTCTCGGTCATTCCGGTGCTGCCGCCGGACCTGCGCCCGCTCGTTCCGCTGGACGGCGGCCGCTTCGCGACGAGCGACCTGAACGATCTCTACCGCCGCGTCATCAACCGCAACAACCGCCTCAAGCGGCTGCTGGAGCTGAATGCGCCGGAGATCATCATCCGCAACGAGCGGCGCATGCTGCAGGAGGCCGTCGACGCCCTGTTCGACAACGGCCGCCGCGGCAAGACCATCACCGGCCCGAACAAGCGCCCGCTGAAGAGCCTCTCCGACATGCTCAAGGGCAAGCAGGGGCGCTTCCGCCAGAACCTGCTCGGCAAGCGCGTCGACTACTCGGGGCGTTCCGTCATCGTGGTCGGCCCCACGCTCAAGCTGCACCAGTGCGGCCTGCCGAAGAAGATGGCGCTCGAGCTCTTCAAGCCGTTCATCTACAACAAGCTGGAAGAGCGCGGCTACGTCAACACCATCAAGAGCGCGAAGAAGATGGTGGAAAAGGAACGTCCCGAGGTCTGGGACATCCTGGACGAGGTCATCAGCGAGCACCCGGTGCTCCTGAACCGCGCGCCCACGCTGCATCGGCTCGGTATCCAGGCGTTCGAGCCGGTTCTGATCGAGGGCAAGGCCATCCAGCTCCACCCGCTGGTGTGCGCGGCGTTCAACGCGGACTTCGACGGCGACCAGATGGCCGTCCACGTGCCGCTCAGCGTCGAGGCACAGATGGAAGCGCGCGTGCTCATGATGAGCACGAACAACATCCTCTCGCCCGCGAGCGGCCGTCCCATCATCAACCCGACGCAGGACATCGTGCTCGGGCTCTACTATGCGACGCGGCTGCGCCGCTATGCGCGCGGCAGCTTCCGCGAGGGCTCGTTCAAGATCGACGGCAAGGCGGGCAAGGTCGAGGGATATCTGCGCGGCGTGTTCTCTTCTCCTGAGGAGGTGCGCATGGCATACGACAACGGCGTGGTCGAACTGCACGCCGGTATCCGCGTCCGCATCAAGGACAAGGACGAGACCGGCCAGCTTCGCACGCGCATCGTTGGCACCACCGTCGGCCGTGTGCTCATCGCGGAGATCCTTCCGCCGCAGATCCCGTTCGACTACGTCAACAAGGTCCTGAACAAGAAGGCCCTCTCGGCGCTGATCAACGTCTGCTACCGCAAGCACAAGAACAAGGAGACCGTGCTCCTGGCGGACCGCCTGAGGACGCTCGGCTTCACCTACGCGACGCGCGCGGGCATCTCCATCTGCATGGATGACATGGTCATCCCGGACAAGAAGAAGGATCTGATCGACACCGCGCAGCGCGAGCTCGAGAAGGTCGTGGATCAGTACCAGGAAGGTCTCATCACCGACGGCGAGCGCTACAACAAGGTCGTCGACATCTGGGCCGGCGTCGCCGACAAGGTCACCGAAGAGATGATGGCCGGCATCGGCAAGGAGGTCGTCACCGACCCCGAGACGGGCGAGAAGAGCGAGGAATCGAGCTTCAACCCCATCTACATCATGGCCGACTCGGGCGCGCGAGGCTCGACGCAGCAGATGCGTCAGCTCGCCGCCATGCGCGGTCTGATGGCCAAGCCGTCCGGCGAGATCATCGAGACGCCGATCACGTCGAACTTCCGCGAAGGCCTCAGCGTGCTGCAGTACTTCACCTCGACGCACGGTGCGCGCAAGGGCCTGGCGGACACGGCGCTCAAGACGGCCAACTCCGGCTACCTCACGCGGCGTCTGGTCGACGTGGCGCAGGACGCGGTAGTGAGCGAGTTCGATTGCGGAACTCTCGACGGTATCCGCGTGACCAAGCTGGAAGAGGCCGGCGAGGTCATCCAGCCGCTTGGCGATCGCATTCTGGGTCGCGTCGTGCTGGAAGACGTGGTGGATCCGCTCACCGGCGAGGTCATCGTCGAGGGCAACACGGAGCTCGACGAGGCACTGGTGGCGCGCATCGAGGATGCCGGCATCGAGGAGGTCGTCATCCGCTCGGTGCTGACCTGCCAGACGCGTCGCGGCGTGTGCGCCATGTGCTACGGCCGCGACCTGGCGCGGGGCTACCGCGTCAACATCGGCGAGGCCATCGGCATCATCGCAGCGCAGTCGATCGGCGAGCCGGGCACGCAGCTCACGATGCGGACCTTCCACATCGGCGGTGCGGCGGCGCGCGGCAAGATCGAGCAGAGCTCGCTCGAGACGCGCACCGAGGGCACCATCCAGCTGCGCAACGCGCAGACGGCCCTCAGGAAGGACGGCACCACCGTGATCATGAACCGCCACGGCGAGCTCGTGATCATGGACGACACGGGCCGCGAGCGTGAGCACCACCGCCTGGTTTACGGCGCGGTGCTCAAGCACCTCGACGGCGAGCGCGTTCCGGCGGCGACCACGGTCGCCGAGTGGGACCCGTTCGCGGCGCCAATCCTCACCGAGGTCGGCGGCATCGTGAAGTACGGCGATCTGGTCGAGCAGGTCACGGTGATCGAGCGCGTGGACGAGGTCACCGGCCTCAGCCGCAAGATCGTCATCGAGTCGCGCGCCGCGGATCTCCGCCCGCGCATCACGATCGTGGATCCGGAGACGGGCGAACCCGTCAAGCTGCCGGGGACGGATCTGGACGCCCGCTATCTGCTGCCGGTCGGCGCCAACATCGTGGCGCAGGACGGCGAGCAGATCACTCCGGGCGAGGCCATCGCGCGTATCCCGCGTGACACCACGAAGGTGCAGGACATCACCGGCGGTCTGCCGCGCGTTGCCGAGCTGTTCGAAGCGCGCAAGCCCAAGGACCACGCCATCATCAGCGAGATCGACGGCATGGTGACCTTCGGCAAGGACACCAAGGGCAAGCGCAAGGTCGTCATCACGCCGTACGGCATCGACGGACAGCCCCAGCCGGATCACGCGCGCGAGTACCTGATCCCGAAGGGCAAGCACATCCAGGTGCAGCCGGGCGATCACGTGCGCGCGGGCGACCCGCTGCAGGACGGCCCGGCGAACCCGCACGACATCCTTCGCGTCAAGGGCGAGAAGGAGCTCGCGGCCTGGCTCGTGAACGAGATCCAGCAGGTCTACCGGCTCCAGGGCGTCGGCATCAACGACAAGCACATCGAGGGCATCGTTCGCCAGATGCTGCGTCGCGTCCGCGTGAAGGAAGTCGGCGACACGAACTTCCTGATCGACGAACAGGTCGAAAAATACGTGTTCGAGCGCGAGAACGCGCGTGTGATGGAGCGCGGCGGTCAGCCGGCCGTCGCCGAGCCGATGCTGCTCGGCATCACCAAGGCGTCGCTCTCGACCGAGTCGTTCATCAGCGCCTCGTCCTTCCAGGAGACGACCAAGGTGCTCACGGAAGCGGCCATCTGCGGCAAGACGGATGACCTTCGCGGCATCAAGGAGAACGTCATCATGGGCCGGCTGATCCCGGCCGGGACGGGCCTGCCGGCGTACAAGCGCCTGCAGGTGGTGGTCGACGAGCAGGCCGAGACCTTCGCGCCGCCCGCCATCACCCGCGCCACGCCCGCCGAGGTCGCGGCAGCCGTCGGCGAAGACTAGGACGCGGCCCGGTAGCGGGCCGCGCTTCTAGGTCTTTGCCTTCGCGATGTCTCCGGTCTTCGCCTCGACTGCCCGCAGGTAGTCCGCTGGCGCGATGAGAATCTGCGTGCCGCGCGCGCCGGCGGAGACCGAGACCACGTCGAACAGCTCGATGGTCTCGTCGGCATAGACGGGGTACGGCTTCCTGCACGCGAGCGCCGTCACTCCGCCGCGCACGTAGCCGGTCAGCGGCTGCACTTCCTTGAGCAGAACGGTATCCACCTTGCGATCCCCGGTGAGGCGGGCGAGTGCCTTGAGGTCGAGCTCGCTGTGCCCCGGCACCACGGCCAGGCACACGCCGTGTCGATCTCCACGGACGACCAACGTCTTGAAGACCTGCTCGGGCGGCAACCCGACCTTCTCCGCGACCGTTTCCGCATCGAGGTGCTCGAGATCGACCTCGTAGCTCCTGAGCTCGTAGTCGATGCCCAGCGCGTCGAGCTTCCTGACGGCGTTCGTCTTCATCGCCGGCAGTGTGGCAAGGAGCGCGCGATCGAGCCACAACGACCGCAGTTTCCACCAGTTACAGCGGATCGAGCACAGCGGGGGAAAGACTTCCGCGCCCCGTGTCGGGCCGTAGGACGGTGCGCGGGGCCCGCCACCCTTGCGACCGCGCCCCGTCCGGCTACGATCGCAAGCATGCGGTGGTCTTTCATCTTCGTGGTTGCTTGCGTGGTCGGTCTAGCGGGGTGTAGCGCCAACAAGGGCAGCTCCGGAAGCGGAGGCTCCGGGGGCTCCGGCGCGGTCGACGGTGGGCTGGGTGGCTCTGGCGGCGGCAGCGGCGGCAGCTCCGGCAGCGGCGGCAGCTCGGGCAGCGGCGGGTCTGCCAACGTTCCGGGTCCCATCTGCTTCCTGACGAACTGCACGCAGGACGCGGAATGCAAGGACTGCACGTTTGGCCGCAACACGTGTGACACCGCCTCCGGGCACTGCGTGGCGTGCAACGCCTCCACCGGCAAGGGCTGCCCGTCGGGCCAGAGCTGCACGAAGTACGGGACCTGTGCGCCGTCGGGTGCCACCTGCTCCACCGATTCGCAGGGCAACCCCACCGTGACCTGCTCGAAGGACTCGGACTGCGCCGCGTGCGACTCGAGCCACCAGATCTGCAACACGGCGAGCCAGAAGTGCGTCAACTGCTCGCCGCAGGATACGAGCGCGTGCCTGGGCAACGAGTACTGCGCCACGGACGGGTCCTGCAAGGCCAAGTGCCCGAGCAACTGCGCGACCGACGCCGACTGTGGGCAGTGCGGATCGGGCACTTCAGCCGCGCACGTGTGCGACGCCAAGACGCACACCTGTGCGCAGTGCTCGGCGACGACGCCGTGCCCCAGCGGCCAGGCCTGCTCGCCGCAGGGCGTGTGCGTGGCGACCTGCGGAATGCCCAACCAGCCCGCGGGCACATGCGCTTCCGACGCGGACTGCCAGTACTGTGGCGCCCAGGCGACCGCCTGCATCCTGCCAGTCAACGGGGGCAATGGCCGCTGTGGCGTGCCCGCGACGGGCTGCTCGGACCTCGGGAAGAACGTCACGGCGCTACCCGACCCGTGGAGCTCGATCACCAACACCTGCTCCAACGATTCCGACTGCAGCGGCGTGGGTCTCAACCTGAACGTCGGCAAGCTGCTGCGCGACGCCAGCGGCCTGAGCTCGAGCATCATCCACGACGCGACTTTCCAGTACCCGATGAACGCTTGCGCGAGCATCTCGGTCGGCCTGGGTGGAAAGAACTACAGCTGCGGCCTGTGCGTCCCGTGCAAGACCGACGCGGACTGCACGCCAATCCAGATCGACCCGCTGACCAACCAGATGTTCAGCGGGCTCGGCTCGATCGCCGCCAAATGGGCCCTGAACAAGCTGTTCGGCGACAAGCCGCACCAGCTCGACATGTACTGCCAGAGCGTCGCGGGGAACTACGGCGTGTGCGCGCCGTGCAGTGATCCGACGAGCGTGTGCGGAGTCGCCAGTACGGCAGGCAGCGGCTGCCAGAACGTCTGGGAGTGCGCTGCGGGCGAGACCTGCACCAACGGCAAGTGCCAGAAGGCAGCGCCCGACTGCTACGGCGGCACCGAGACGTGTTCGGGCGGCACCATCTGCACCTGGAACGGCGACAAGCACTGCTGCCGCACGCCCGGTACCGGTACCCAGAGCTGCGCAACCGACGCGGAGTGCACGGCGCCGCAGATCTGTTCGCAGGATGCGCAGGGCAAATGGTTCTGCATGGCCAAGGCCACGACCTGTACCTGAAGTACTCGCGCGAACCCGGTCTCACAGCGGCCTGAAATCGCGTAGACTGCCGGCGCGATGGCGTCGAGAATGAGTCCCGGGGAGGCCGCGCGCGCGCTCGCCGGCACGCTGGGCGACTGGGTCAGGCGCACGCCGGATCCGGAATGGCACGAAAGCCTGAGGGCGCAGCTGCACGTACTGCCGGCGGCGCTCTCGCGCACGCTGCCGTGGCTCCTCAAGGCGCGGGAGGACCGCGACCACAGCCTGGTGCGCGTGGTCGCCGACAACGCGGCTGCCGACCCGGGCGGCCTCGCCCTGGAAATGCACGACGAGCAGCTGAGCTGGGCGGACCTCGACGGGCTGTCCTCGCGGATAGCTCACGTGCTGACGGGGCTCGGCGTGGGCCGAGGCGACGTGGTTGCGTTGGTCGGGCAGAATTCGCCGCTGTACGTGGCCATCACGCTGGGCGTAGCCCGCCTCGGCGGAACCACTGCGCTGATCAACTACCATCTCGAGGGCGCGCCGCTGTCCCACGCAGTGAGGTCTTCCGGTGCCCGGGTCGCGATCGTGGAACGACAGTTCGCCGAGCTGCTCGTGCACAGGGCCGACATCCGCGAGCAGCTCCGGCATCTGCTCACCTACCGCGACGGCGACCTGGAAGAGCGCCTCGCAACGGCTCCTCACAAGCCATTCCCCCGCGTCGCCGTACCGGCATCGAGTGACTACGTCTTCATCTACACCTCCGGCACGACGGGATTGCCGAAGCCCTGCCGGGTTACCCACGGCCGCGCGCTGATCGCCGGGGCCGCGTTCGGTCAGCTGATCTTCGAGTTCAAGCCCGGCGACAAGCTGTACTGCGTGCTGCCGCTGTATCACTCGAGCGCGATGTTGATCGGGGCCGGGGGCTCGATGATGACGCGGACTCCGATGGCGCTCAGGGAGCACTTCAGCGCGAAGGCGTTCTGGCCGGACGTGCAGCGCTACCGCGCCACCGCCATCCTCTACATCGGCGAGCTGTGCCGCTACCTATTGAACAGCGAACGCACCGAGGCCGAAAGAGACAACCCGGTGCGCGTGGCGCTCGGCAACGGCCTCAGGGCGGACGTGTGGGAGCCTTTCCAGAGCCGTTTCGGCATCCCGATGATCCGCGAGTTCTACAGCGCCACAGAGGCGCCCGGCGCGATCTTCAATCTGACGGGCAAGGTCGGATCCATCGGGCACGTGCCGCTCCGGCGCCTCGGTCCGCTCAAGCTCGCGCGCTACGATGTGGACCGCGACGAGCTGGTGCGCGACCCGCAGGGACGCTGCATCGAGTGCGCTGCAGGCGAGGTCGGCGAGCTTCTGATCCGCCTGCCGGACAAGGCACGGAGCGCGCTCGGCGATTTCAAGGGCTACACCGACGAGAAGGCCACGCAGAAGAAGATCCTGAGCAACGTCTTCAGGGAGGGCGACCGCTACTTCCGTTCGGGTGACCTGATGCGCTTCGACCAGAACGACTATTTCTACTTCGTCGACCGCATCGGCGACACGTACCGGTGGAAGGGCGAAAACGTGTCGACTGCGGAAGTCGCGGAGGTGATTGGCGGCGCGCCGGGCATCCTCGAGGCGACGGTGTGTGGCATCCACGTGCCGGGGACCGAAGGACAGGCCGGGCTGGCCGCTATCGTGTGCGACGGCGGGTTCGATGCCGCTTCGTTCTGGAGAACCGCCCAGGAGCTGCCGGCATATGCCCAGCCGCGTTTCGTGCGGGTGCTCGAGCAGATGCGGACGACAGGGACCTTCAAGATCCAGAAGACGGAGCTGCGCTCCGATGGCGTGGACCCGGCCGAGGTAGCGGACCCGATCTACCTGCGTCAGGACGACGGCTATGTGTCTCTGACCCCGGAGCTCTGGCAGAACGTCGTCGACGGCAAGCTCCGCTTGTAGCCGGAGGCCGGACGCTTCTACGCTCGAGGTCCATGCGCGGCGTCCCCAGAACGCGGTTCATCCTCGTGGCGCTATCCGGCGTTCCGGCGATGTTCGCTGGGTGCCATTGCCAGTCGTGCTCCGGCAAGCACGGCGGCGCTGCTGTCAGCGCGCCGGCGTCGGCGAGCGCCGCACCGAAGCGCATGCGCTCCACGCATCTACAGCCGCTGCCGGGCCCGGCGGAGCAGCGGCTGGGTGCGGCGGGTGGTGCGAGCGTCCAGGTTCCGGTCGGCGCCAGCGACTCGCGCCCTGTCTTGATTGTCTTGTCGGCATCCGACGCGCAGGAAGCGTGTCGCACGTGGCGCGGGATGTCGCAGGGGTACGGCTTCGTGCTGTGTCCCGGCACCGCCTCGAAGGACGGCGCGCCCGACATCCCGTCCACCGAGAAGAGACTGCGCGCGGCGCTGCACGAGCTCCGGCATCGCTTCGGCGACTACATCTCTCCCGGCCCGGTCGTCGTCGTGGGAAGCGAAGGAAGCGCGCGTCTGGCTCCTTCGCTGGTCAAGCAGGAGCCGGGCTACTTCTCGCGCACCGTGCTCGTGGACGGCGGCTTCAGTGGGTGGTCGTCCGGGGTCGCGACGATCTTCGCCACGCGTGGCGGCAAGCGGGCTGCGTTCGTCTGCACCCGGCCCGCATGCGCGACTCCCGCAGACAATGCCGCAGTCCTGACGCGGCGCGCCGGCGCGGAGGCGCGCTCGGTGCTGCCAGGCGACGCCGGCGCCGACAAGGCGAGCACCCTGCGCTCGACGTTCGCCTGGCTCGTCGAGGGCGACGCCGACTGGAAGCCGCCGACCCCTGCGGCAGAGTGAGCGGACCCGGCTTAGACGAATCGCGTGCCCGGTGGTACAATCCTTGCTCGACGGTTGTGCGCATGAAGAGGATTTTCGCGAGCGCTCTTGTGACCGCCGGCGCGTTGTCGCTGGCAGCGTGCTCGAGCAAGCCCCCGCCGCGCTTCGAGGTCGTTGTCAAGGTGCAGGGGGACCCAGGCGAGCCGCTCCCCGGCGCGGTGGTGCTGTTCCAGGGCAAGCAGGTGGGCAAGACGAACGAAAAGGGCCGGACCGTGCTCGGGCTCAAGGGCGTCGAGGGACAGACCTACGCCTTCACCGTGCAGTGCCCGTCGGGATACAAGTCACCGTCGCAGCCTACCGCCGTGACGCTGCGGCGCATCGCGGAGCCGAGCAAACGACCGGAATACCTCGTGGATTGCCCGCCAACCACGCGTGACGTCGTCGTCGCGGTGCGCGCGGACAATGGCCCGAACCTGCCGGTCGTCTATCTCGGGCGCAAGGTCGCCACCACCGATGCATCCGGCGCGGCGGACGTGCTCTTGAAGATGCCGCCCAACCAGTCGTTCAAGCTGATGCTGGACACCAGTGGGGACGCCGACAAGCGCTTGCGGCCGCAGAACCCGACGGCGACGTTCGACGTGAAGGAACAGGACGACATTTTCGTCTTCGACCAGACCTTCAAGCGCGAGCGCCCCCACTACCACTACTACCACCACCGCGTTGGACCGACGCCGCTCTGAGCCGGCGTTCACGCGTGGGTGCCTGCGCGCTGCCAGACGCTGCGATGCGTCGCGGCCTGTGACAGTGTTCGTGACATGTCATGACACCTCTGACACGCAAATCAGCGAGAAAAACACCGGATTTGTGATCGGGGGTGTTTCCGTGAAGGGGGGCGTAGGACGTTGATGTCGGCCATTTTCGGTCCGCGGAAAGCGGAACGCATCCTGCAATGGCTTCTACGGCTCCCTGGCTCGCAGGGGATCCTCACTTGGCAGCTCCGTTTTTGATGTAGTCTTATGTAGGTCTGCGCAGAGGTATTGCCTTCCGCAGATGGACGTTCCACCCTTCAATGCTGTGCGATGAGCGACCTTGCCCAAATCCGTCCTGCTCGACGCCGTGCGCCGATGGAGTCGCGCTTGCGGTCGTTGCTCGTCGACGAGCAGGGCGCGGTGATGGTCGAGTACGTCGTGATTCTCGGCGTGGTCTCGCTCGGCGTTGCCGCCGCGATCGCCGGACTTGGTCCCCTGCTCCTGGCTGCTTTCGAGCGCGCCAGGGGAATTCTCATTGCTCCCATGCCCTGATTCAGGGCTAGTTGCCAGAAAGGTGCTCAGATGAACAAGGTCAGGACACTCGTCAAGGACACGCGAGGCGCAAACCTCGTCGAGTACATCATCCTGGTGGGCGTAATCGCGCTCATCGCGTTGGCCGGTTTCAAGATGTTCGGACAGAAGGTCTTGAACAAGGTCCAGGACCAGGCCGGCAAGGTCGAGGGCATCGGTAACTGAGTGGCAGTGGGCGCCTCCGGTGGGAGCTGTGTAGTCCGCGGCTCCCACCCGGCGTACCGCGAAACCCGGGAATGTTCGGGGCTCAGTACTTTTTCGTAGCGGCCGTCATCGTTGCTCTCATAGCCGGCTGGCTTGATTGGCGTAGCGGCCACATCCCGAATTGGCTGACCCTCGGACCGCTGCTCGTCGCACCAATCGCCCACGCCATCGTCGGCTACGTCGTCTCCGGACGACAGGCGGCTGGAC
The DNA here is from genome assembly GCA_963826085.1 of uncultured delta proteobacterium. Lineage (GTDB taxonomy): Bacteria > Myxococcota_A > Polyangia > Polyangiales > Polyangiaceae > CAWDXG01. The sequence continues at coordinate 138,450 of CAWGVN010000005.1, forward strand.
ACGCGCTGCTGTTCTCGATCCTGGGTGCTGTCGCATGCGGTGCCGTGCCGCTCTTGCTCTACCGGCTTGGAGCAATCGGCGGCGGAGACGTCAAGCTGCTCGCAGCCATCGGGGCCCTATGCATGGCCTCGGTTGGGATTGAATGTGAGTTCTATGCCTTTATTGCTGCAGCTCTGTATGCCCCCGGACGACTCGCGTACGAGGGAAAGCTGCTGCGCACCCTAGGGAACACGGTGTCTTTGGTCGTCAACCCATTCCTGCCCAAGGCCCGACGCAAGGAGATCGCGCCGGAGATGCTCACCGAGCTCAGGTTCGGTCCGGCGATGGCGGTAGGAGCTTTGGTCGGCGTGTTCCTCAATTGGAGGGGAGTATGAAGGCCCGGGCCGCGCGCAAGGAAGAGACACGCAGCGCGTGGCTCGGCACGCGCGGCGCGGTGATGGTGGAGTTCCTGGCGGCGTTCCTGCCGCTCTTCATCATGTTCGAGTGCCTGGTGCAGCTGGCGGGGTTGTACACGGCGAAGTTGGTCGTCGAGCATGCGGCGGCCACCGCGGCGCGCGCCGCTGTGGTCGTGCTGGGCGACAACCCCAAGTACTACGACGACGTGAAGGTCGGCCAGGCCACGGGCAAGCGTCGCGAGGACATCGAGTCGGCCGCGACGATTCCGCTGATGGCGGTCAAGAGCATCATCCACGTCAAGGTCACGCTGCCGAGCAGCGCGGGGGGCAACGACGACCGCAAGAGCTTCGGCCGCAACGACATGGTCCACGTGAAGGTCGAGGCCACCTACATGTGCCAGGTGCCTTTCGCCAAGCGCGTGGTGTGCAGCATGTTCACCGAAACCCGCACGCTCGTGGGCGAAGCGTCACTGCCCAACAACGGAGCTGACTATGAGTACTCGGAATAGTCAGCAATCCGCCATGGAGCAGGCGCGTGCGATCGTCGACGACCGCCGCGGCGCCATCATGGTCGTCGCCGTGTTCATGGCGGCGTTCCTGGTCGGCGCGCTCTGGTACATCATCGGGATCGGCGACACCATCCTGTATCGCGAGCGCATGCAGGACGGCGCAGACGCGGTTGCCTACGCCGCCGCCGTGTACCACGCACGCGGCATGAACCTCATCGCGATGATCAACATCATCATGGCGGGCCTGCTCGCCGTGCTGATCGCGATGAAGCTCATCCAGGTTATCAATGCCATCGCGAACGCGATCTCGTGCGCGCTGTTCTTCACAGGCATCGGCGCAGCCGTCTGCGGTTTCACGAGCGATCTGGAGGAGCCGATCCAGAACGTGATCAACATCTACACGGACTTCCTGAAGCCGACGCTCAAGGCGCTCAGCGCGGCGGAGAAGGGCATCGCCTATGCCATGCCCTGGGTGGCGGAAGCCAAGTCCGTGTATGTCGGCACCAAGTACTACAACAAGCCGGTCAAGATGGGCGGCATGATCAGCGCGTCGCTGATCCCGCAGGGCGACCGGGAGGGTCTGCCTGTCCAGGAGGACACCTATCGGCACCTGTGCGACAAGGCCGGCCACTACGTCGGTGACGTCATCATGTCGCCGTTCGGCAAGTACGGAGGCTGGGTCGGCGGAGTCATCGGCGGCATTGCCGAAACGTTCCCCGGCTACTTCTGCGGAGGGGGCGGCGCCCTGGGCGTCGACCTGAACAAGGCTGCGGTAGGTCAGGCCTGCCAGCAGCAGAAAGAAGAGTTCGACAAGAGCCACAAAGGCGACGCGCACCCGCCCAAGTTCGACATGAAGAAGTGCAACAAAGACGGCCAGAAGGCGGGCTCCAAGGCGGTGGCGAAGAAGGTCGGCAAGCTGGGCAACGTCGCTGGAAAGATGACCAATGCCGATGCGATGACGCCGAAGAAGGTCTTCCTCGAGGCCGAGAACGGCAACGGCTATTTCCAGGTCTGGTCCGTGGTCATGGGAGACGATGCGTGGCCACGGCAGGACGACAAGGGCGTCGAGATCGCCGCCTGGGGCAAGCACCTGGTCGCGCCTCCCACGCCGTGGGGCAAGGTCGGCTTTGCCGAGGCGGAGTTCTACTACGACACCAGCGGCAAGTGGGACTCCTACAAGGACGACGCCATGTGGCACATGCGCTGGCGCGCGCGGTTCCGCCGCGTCCGGCCGCCCACGCCCAACGTCGGTTCCATCGTGGGCGACATGCTCGGCGACACCCTCAAGGACAAGCTCGGCGACAAGGTCTCCGAGGTGATGGCGAACGACGACTTCCTCGCCTACGCGATCGGTACGGCTGCAGCCGACAAGTTCGGCAAGGAGATGAAGAAGGTGCTCGTCGGCGGCGGCGCGTGGGTGGACGACAAGATCCAGGATGCCGCACTCAAGCAGTACGACAAGCTACAGGTGATCCATTGACGCGGCACGGCGAAAGGACCGGACGACAGCGGCGCGCAGCACGCCGGCGCCGCGGTGCGGCCATGGTCGAGGCCGTTGTCGCGATCCCGTTCTTCATCATCATCTTCGCGTCCATCCTGTACGTCGGAAAGCTCTACGCCCAGAAGCAGCGCACGCTGCGCGAAGCCAAGCAGCAGGCGTGGACGTACGCCCTCAACAACTGCGAGGGCGGCGGCGGTGCGTCGAAGCAGCCCGACGGAAACCCGGTATCCGGTCTCAACTCGCAGGGCGCTGGCCTCGGGAAAGGCGCGGGCAGCTACGTCCCGGCATCCGGCGGTGAAAGCCTCACGACGGACTGGGGCACCGCGACCGCCACGGTCAAGGGCACGGTCGTCGCCGACAATCTCATTGGCGGATACACGAACAAGCTTTCCACCACGACCCGTATGCAGTGCAACGAGAAGCCAGCTGACGACAGCATCCTCGGCGTGCTGAAAGCCGGGTGGCACAACTTCACCAAGTGGTAGCGATGGCTCGCGACACGAAATTGCACAGAGCGCCCCGCCCCAGCCCCTTCACGTGGCTGTGGGAGAAGCGCAAGCGGCTCAAGGCCGTTGCGCGGGTGTTGGCGTACTGTTTCGTCGTGTCGCTCGTCCTGGGCGGGCTGGCCCTGCGCTCCGCCTACGGCAACATGAAGGAGTCGGTGCTGATCATCGGCCGGCAGCTGTCCCAGTTCCAGGACCTGACGGGGGGCTCGTACCACTTGATGCTCAACGGCGAGGCCATCAACGTGGCCAGCGCCATGACCGATCAGCCCGTCAAGCAGGTGCTGGACCGCTTCCAGACCGCGTGCGAGCAGGGCGACCTCGGTCTGGCCGACCAGTTCAAGCGCTTGCCCGCGGCGCTGAAGAAGAAGGTCGAGGCGAAGCTCGCCGACAAGGGCTCTCGCTTCGGCATCATGCGCAAGGAGAGCGCGGACGAGGGCATGGTCGCCTGCCTGGTGCAGCGCCACGACCAGCAGAAGTCGCCAGTGGCCGAGCGCCTGCGCAAGTTCGCGGTCAGCGGTGACCTCGGCGACCTGGGGCTGCTCCGTTACGCCTACGCCAAGCGCACGTCGGGCGGGCGGACGCACGTCATCACCTCGTGGACCGACGGCGCCTTCCACGTCTTTGCCCTTGCCCCGCTGGATGGCAGCGAGGCGCCTGGCACGGATGCGCCGCACGTCGGCCGGCCCACGGGCGCAAAGCGCCTCCTGAGCGCGGAAATCGCAGGGACGCCCCATTCCGTCCGGGTCTACGATTGTCCATCGCAGGCAGCCCATGTGCTCTCCGGCTTCGACCAGCGCCTGCCCCACCAGGGGTGGACGGCCATCCCCTTTGTGGCCAAGGAAACGCCCAACGGGCGGGCCTACTCGCGCCAGGGCGTGGACATGCTTGTCTTTGCCACCCCCGACGGCGATCATTCGCTCGTGTCCATCGTGGAGACACGTTCTGAGTGATCCCCCCCTGCCTCTACTAGTGCGCCGGAGTGCCACGGCAGCTTCCGCGCCCGTTGAGACCGGAAACCGCATAGGCGGAATCCGGGCCGAGATATCCGTATGAACCGACGCGCACTTCTCATCGCGGCGGTACTCGCTGCCCTAGGCGCGGTGCTGCTCGTGCTCTACCTCCAGCGATTCGAGCAGGAGGCTTCTGGTGGCGAGCGCGTGCACGTGCTCATGGCGATCAAGCCCATCAAGGCCGGCGAGACCATCAAGGACGACATGCTGGCGGTGCGCGACATCCCGCTGGCGTACGTGGAGGACCGCGCCGTGCGTGAGTCCGAGCGCCCCAAAGTGGTCGGACTCCGGGTCGGCAACAAGGTCCAGGCGCAGGAGACGCTGTTCTGGACGGACCTGGCTATCGCCTCCGACGAGCAGCGCGACCTGAGCTCGCTGGTCCAGCCGGGGAACCGCGCCATGTTCGTCCGTGCCAAGAACGGCGACAAGAGCTTCGCGCTGATCCGCCCTGGCGACTACGTCGACGTGATCGGCAACATGCCGGCAGATACCGGCCAGAACCACCAGGCCGTCGTGCTGCTGCAGCGGGTGCTCGTGCTGGCGGTCGGGCTCGAGACCGCGCGGCAGTCCGTGCCCGACAAGAGCGGCAACGGCAGCCCCGAGACCCGCGACATGGTTCTGACGCTCAGCGTGGGGCTGCAACAGGCCCAGCTGCTCTCATTGGCGGTAGAAAAGGGCACTTTGACGGTGGCCTTGCGGAACCCGGACGATCAGCGGATCGTGCAGGGTATCCCCGATATGTCGTCCTCGGCGCTGACGGACGAGAAGGTCCGGCAGACCGTCCAGTCGGTGCATCGGGGGCCGGTACGCCTGGAGAGCAACGAATGATGCGGCGGTTTTTCGCACTCCTTGGAATCGGGCTCGCGCTTTCGGCTTCGACCGCCTGGGCGCAGGGCAAGGGCAAGGACAAGGACAAGGACAAGGGCAACGTCGAGGATCTCGACGGCTCGTCATCGTCTTCCGACACCGACAACGCCAAAGAGGTGAACCTCGTTGTCGGCGAGAACAAGACCATCAGTGCTCTTGGCGTCAAGAACTACTCGGAAGGCGCCCACGGAATCGCCGAGATCAAGCTGACTACCGACGGCTCGAAGTTCGTGATCGTCGGCAGGAAGCCGGGCACGACCACGCTGCTTCTGATCAACAAGGACGGGACGCAGACCAAGTGGGTCATCAACGTCTTCACGCGGTCTCCGGACGCGGTGAAGCGCGAGGTGGAGCAGCTGCTGCAGGAGACGCCCGGCGTTCGCGTCAGGCGCGTGGGGTCCCGCTTCTTCATCGAAGGCGGCGTGGCCACCAAGGCGGATGCCGAGCGCATCGATCGCATTGCCGCGTTGTATCCCGGTCAGGTGGAGTCTCTCGTCGTTGCCGGTTCGGGTGCGGCGGATCGCAAGATCAACATCCGCATCGACTTTTTCTTCGTCCAGTACGACAAGAACTCGGGCTATGCGGTCGGCGTCGACTTCCCCGGGCGTTTCGGCGGCTCGGTCATACAGAGTCGCTTCTCGTACGACTTCGTGAGCGGAAGCACGGAAGCGACCGCCGCGGTGGTGAACCAGCCGCTTCCGGCGTTGGACCTTGCGGCGCAGAAGGGCTGGGCAAAGGTGCTCAAGCAGTCCACCGTGATCACGGTCAACGGCACCAAGGCGACCTTCGAGAACGGCGGCGAGCAGAACTTCCCGGTCACCGCCGGACTGACCGCGAGCATCCAGCAGATCAGTTTCGGCACAAAGGTGACCGTGCTGCCCCGCCTCGACCCGAAGACGGGCGACCTCGAGGTGCAGGTCAGTGCGGACGAGGCCGACCTGACTCCCGCTGCAACCGGCACGCCGCTGCCCGGGCGCAACACCGCCAAGCTCGACACGCTGGTCCGTCTCAAGCTCGGCCAGTCGCTGGTACTGTCCGGCATCCGGGCCAAGTCCCAGCGGCACAGCATCTCGGGCTTGCCGCTGCTCAGCCAGATTCCTGTTCTGGGCGTGTTCTTCGGTACCCACCAGGACACCACCGACGACACGGAGGGAGCCATCTTCATCATTCCTACCGCGGTCGAGTCGGTGCCCAAGCCCGCCATCGAGATGGTCAACAACGCCCTCTCCCAATACGAGGAGTACTCGGGAGACGTGGACGAAGTGAACGCCTACGACAAGCGCCCGGATGCATGGCGCAAGCAACCACGCTAGGATTTGAGCCTGGACCTGGATATCGTTATCGAATCGGATGACGGCGGACGACACGCCACGCGGCTCAGGGCCAATGGCCCGGTCACGATAGGGCGCGACGTTGCCAGCGTCCTGCGCCTGGAGAGCGACCTGGTCTCGCGGCATCATGCGGTGATCCAGGTGGGGGCGGCGTCGATGCGGATCGAAGACCGCTCCACCAACGGCACGCTGGCGGGAGGACAGCTGCTCAGGAAGAACGCGATGGATGTGCCGTTCGGCACTCCGGTCGTGGTCGGCAACTTCACGCTGCACATCCATCCAGCCGGGGCGTACCAGGCCGGGCCGCCCGGACCCGCGCCCCACCCCCAGGGCCCGCATCCTCCGCCCGGAGGCGCGCCGCGACCCACGATGCGCCCCGAGGCCGCGCCGCACCCGTCTCCGGGTCAGCACGTTCCGCCCGGCCACCGTCCGCCGCCCGGGTACGCGCCCCAGGCCGCCCCGGCGCCAGCGGCGCAGCATGCGCCGCCGGCCCATGCGCGCTCCAGTCCCAGGGCTGCGCCGCCGCCTGAAGCGCACGCGGAGCAGCCGGCCCGGAAGAAAGGACGTGAAGGCGACATCGAGCTGCGCCGCGAGATCCATCGACAGCTGCTCGAGCATCTCGACCTGGCGACGATGAACCCGGCGAAGTTCGACGACCCGTCGATGCGCCCAAAGGTGCTGGCCGCGCTCAGGCGGATCGTGGAAATGCTGGGAGCGCGCATTCCGGAGTCCGTGGACCGCGCGCGCCTGGTCGGCGAGCTCGCGGACGAGGCGCTCGGTCTCGGGCCGCTCGAGCGGTTCATCGCCGATGCGTCGATCTCCGAGATCATGGTCATCGACGCGAACACGATCTACGTGGAGAAGAACGGCAAGATCATCCTCACGGACGCCTGCTTCACCGACGACGAACGCGTCCGCGCCGTCATCGAGCGCATCGTCACTCCGCTGGGGCGCCGCATCGACGAATCCTCGCCGCTGGTCGACGCGCGTCTGAAGGACGGATCGCGCGTCAACGCCGTCATCAAGCCGATCGCGCTGCGGGGCTCCTGCATCACGATCCGCAAGTTCGCGCGCACGCCGCTGACGCTGGAGCGCCTGTACGAGTTCGGCGCCCTGAACCAGAACATGGGGCGCTTCTTGAGCCGCGCGGTGGTGGCAAAGAAGAACATCGTCATCTCGGGTGGAACGGGCAGCGGCAAGACCACCCTGCTCAACATTCTGTCCGCCAACATCCCCGAGGACGAGCGCATCGTCACCATCGAGGACGCCGCCGAGCTCCAACTCGCGCAGCCGCACGTAGTGTCCATGGAGACACGCCCGGCAAACATGGAGGGCAAGGGCGAATACAGCATCCGCGACCTGCTCAAGAACGCGATGCGTATGCGTCCCGACCGCATCGTGGTCGGCGAGTGCCGCGGCGGCGAAGCGCTGGACATGCTGCAGGCGATGAACACGGGCCACGACGGCTCGCTGACCACCACGCACGCCAACTCGCCGGAAGAAGCGATCACGCGCCTCGAGACGCTGGCGCTGATGGCGGGCGTCGATCTGCCTGCTCGCGCGATCCGCGAGCAGATCGCCACCAGCGTGCATCTGATCGTGCAGCAGACGCGGTTTTCGGATGGCAGCCGGCGGGTGACCGCCATCAGCGAGGTCGTCGGCATCAACGACGAGGGACAGATCGAGCTCCTGCCTCTGTTCGAGTTCGTGCGCACGGGCACGGGCGAGAAGGGCAAGGTCGTCGGCGACTTCCGCGCCACGGGCTACCTGCCGTCGTTCCTCAACGACTTCATCGTCATGGGGTTGGTGCACCGCGGGGAGCCGTACCTCTAGGGTGATGGGATGGCGCTGAACGACACGCTCTTGAAGTGGGGTGGATTCGGGCTCATCACCGCCGCGCTGTTCGTGCTGTCCGTAGGCATCATCGCGACGCCGCAAGGCATGGTGATGCGCTACTGGGCACGGTACTGCCTCTTCGTCGAGAAGAAGCTCCGCTCGATGTTTATCTTCGTTCCGGGGCGAACGATCGCGATCGGTCAGCTTGTCGCGATCTTCGCCGTGCTGGGGCTGCAGATCGCGATCGGTCTTCCATTCTGGGGCGCGTGGCTCTTGCTGGTGGTTGTCGCGCCGCCCTACTACATCGAGCGTAAGCGCCAGAAGCGCGTGGAGGCCATCGAAGACCAGCTGGACGGCTTCTTGATGGCTTTGGCCAATGCGCTCAAGGCGACTCCCAGCATCTCCAACGCCTTTATCTCCGTGCAGCAGCTGCTGCCGTCGCCGCTCAAAGAAGAAGTGGAGCTCGCCACCAAGGAGATGCGGGTCGGCAGCACGCTTGACCAGGCGCTGCTCAACATGGCGGGCCGCGTCGGCAGCCGGCAGCTCGATTCGGCGTTGTCCTCCGTGCTGATCGGCCGGCAGATCGGCGGCGATCTGCCGCGCATCCTCGAGACCACGTCCTCCACGATCCGCGAGATGGCACGCCTGGAAGGCGTGGTCAGCTCGAAGACGGCCGAGGGCAAGGCGCAGGCCTGGGTGCTGGCGATCTTCCCGTTCGCGCTCGTCTTCGGCATCAATGCGCTCAGCCCGGGGTACTTCGAACCGCTCACCGACTCGGTAATCGGTTGGGGCCTCTCGCTCCTGGCCGGCACGTTCTGGGGCGCATCGCTGCTGGTCGCGCGCAAGGTCCTGGCGGTGGATCTATGACCGTGGACTACCAGGGGCTGCGCTACGTCTTCATCGGCGCCACCAGCCTCGCCCTGTTCGCTGCGGTGTATGCGATGGCGAGTGCGCCGTCGCGCGTCGCCAGCCGCCTCGGCATGCGCGGCCTCAAGCGGCAGCGTGCGCTGGAGAACAACCCCGCGTGGGGGCAGATCGAGCCGCTGGTGCGCTGGCTTGGCGTGCGGGTGAGCGGCATCCTGAGCGAGAGCTTCCGCGAGCGGGCTTCGAAGCAGCTAGCGCTGGCTGGAGATTTCCTCGGGCTCACGCCCGACGAGTACGTGGCCCTGAGCATCCTGTCGTTCCTCGCCGGAATGCTGTTCGGGGCCGTGGCCGGTCAGCTGAGCGGCATGGGCACCACGATGTTCATCATCGTGGGTCCGGTGGGCGCCGCCCTGCCCTATCTCGCGGTTTCCGGAGAAGCCGATCGCCGGCTCCGGCAGATCAACCGGGGCCTGCCGTACGTGATCGACCTCTTGGCGCTCGCGATGAGCGCCGGGCAGGACTTCCCCGGCGCGATCCGCCAGGTCGTGGAAAAGTCCAGCGATCCGAACGACGCGCTGGTCGAGGAACTGGGCCGCATGCTGCAGGAGCTGGGCCTCGGCAAGACCCGCAAGGCGGTCCTCCTTGCATTCAACGAGCGGGCGCCGCTCGAGTCGGTAGCCGAATTCGTCAACGCGGTGGTGCAGGCGGAGGAACGCGGAAATCCGGTCGCCGACGTGCTGCTGATCCAGGCCAGCGTTTCGCGCATGCGGCGCTCGGTAAAGGCCGAGGATGCGGCGGCCAAGGCGGGCGTTGCGATGGTGGGCCCGCTTTTCCTGCTCTTCTTCTGCATCATGCTACTCGTTATGGGACCGATGGTGCTCAAGCTTGCCCAGGTGGCCCAGTAGGTTTTCTCGATGCAAGGGCTCAAGTTCAAGATCCAGCACGTCGATGGCCGGGTGGAAGAGGTTTCGATCGAAGGCGATCGCGCTCTTATCGGCAGCGGCGGCCATTGCGATATCCGTTTGCCGGTGGATCAGGCGGCGGTAGAAAACATCGCGATCCAGGCCGTTTCCACCGGGCTGGTCGCCGAGGCGCGGAGCTTCCAGCCGGCTCCGACCATCAACGAGTCGCCGTTCACGCGCACCCAGGTGATGCGCGACTCGGTGCTCGGCATCAAGCAGACGCGCATCTGGGTGGAGGCGGCGGAGCTCGGGCAGGCCGAAGGCGTTGCCAAGAAGAAGCAGGAGAAGACCAGCCCCTTCACGATCATCCTCGCATTGGTGGCGGTGCCGCTATCGCTGTACATCCTGCTCACTGGTAATGGTCCGGGCGGCACGCAGACCAAGCTGGTCAAGGCGCCGTCGCTCTGGAAGGACCAGCCGGTACACTGTCCGCAATCGTCGCCGGAGCAGGCGCTCGCGCTGGCCCGCGACCGCGCTTCGCTGGGCGACGCCAAGCGCGAGCGCCGCCCGTTCCACGTGCAGGACGGGGTCAAGGCTGTCGTGCTGTACGAGGAAGCGGCAGCCTGCTTCAAAGTGGCGAACAAGCCCAAGACGGCGGCTGCCTACTCCGGCGTGTCGAAGAAGCTGAAGGCCGACGTTGCCGAGGACTACCGCACGCACCGCGTGCGCCTGGAGCACGCCATCAGCATCAAGGACTGGACGACGGCGCAGGAAGAGATCCGCGTGTTGCTCGCCTTCACCGAAGGTCAGCAGAACGAGTACGTGACGAACCTCTCGAACATGGACCGGCAGCTCAAACTGAAGTTCGGGAGCAAGAAGTGACGCGGCTTTCGCTCGTGATCGGCCTGTCGCTTTTCGGTCTGTCGCTTCCGGCCTGCGTGCGCACGCCGGCACAGCGCGTCGCGGACGCGCAGCGCTCGGTCCGGGCGAACGAGAAGCCCGACAAGCTCGTCGAGCGCGGCAAGATGTTCGCCCAGCTCGGCGACTACAACCGTGCGTCGCAGTACTTCTCGGCTGCGCTGGACAACGGTGCGGACAGGAAGACGGTGCTGCCGCTCCTCATGCACACCTATATCGCGAGCCAGCGCTATCGTGTCGCGATCGAAGTGGGGAAGGACTACCTGCAGAAGGATCCGAACGACTACCACCTGCGTTACCTCGTCGGGACGCTGTACGCGGCGACCGGCGACACCTCGGATGCGCGCACCGAGTTCGAGCAGGTCCTGGTAACGAATCCGGACCACGCGCAGGCGCACTATGCGCTGGCGGTGCTCTTGCGCGATTCGGACAACGACTGGGTCAAGGCGGACTATCACTTCCGCCAGTACCTCAAGCTTTCGCCGAAGGGACCGCACGCCGAGGAGGCGCGCGCGTCGCTGCTGAAGAGGGTGCCGTGATCCCCCGCGAAGTCTACGAAGAGACCCTGCTGCAGTTCTTCGCTCCCATTCGCCCGTTTCTGGACGATCCGAAGGTGAGCGAGATCATGATCAACGGGCCTTCGCAGGTATTCATCGAAAAGGGCGGGCGCCTGCAGCTGACGAGCGCGCGGTTCGAGAACCGGGAGGCGCTGATTTCCGTGCTGCGAAACGTGGCGCAGTTTGTCGGCAAGTTTGCTGACGAGGAACGCCCGATCCTCGAGGCACGTCTGCCCGATGGGTCGCGTGTGCAGGCCGTGCTCCCGCCCGCGGCCCCTGACGGCCCCTACATCTCCATCCGCCGCTTCTTCAAGGAGACGCTGACCGTCGAGCGTCTGATGGGTTTCGGCGCGCTCACCCAGGACGCGGCCGCCGCGCTGCAGGCTTTCGTCGTGGCGAAGCTGAACATCATCATCGCGGGCGGGACGGGCAGCGGCAAAACGTCCATGCTCAATGCCCTGTCGTCGTACGTGCCGGAGGGCGAGCGCGTGGTCGTCATCGAGGACTCGCAGGAAGTCCAGCTGCAGCGCCAGCACGTCGTGCAGATGGAGGCGCGGCCGCCGGACCCGCGTGGGCGCGGTGGCGTCAGCATCCGCGACCTGTTCCGCGCGACGCTGCGCATGCGTCCCGATCGGCTGGTGATCGGCGAGATCCGCGGCGGCGAGGCGCTCGACATCGTCCAGGCGATGACCAGCGGTCACGGCGGATGCATGGGCACCCTGCACGCTACCTATCCGCGCGACACGCTCACCCGGCTCGAGACCATGTGCATGATGAGCGACATCGAGATGCCGCTCGTCGCCATGCGCTCGCAGATCGGTTCCGGCGTGAATCTTGTGGTGCAGGTTTCCCGCCTGCAGGATGGCTCGCGCAAGATCACCCACATCACCGAAGTGCTGGGCTTCGACATCGAGCAGAGCCACTACCGGATGCAGGACATTTTCCTGCGCAACTACCAGGGGATGGGGCCTGGTGGCGAGATCGTGAGCGACCTGGCGCCTACGGGTATACTGCCCCAGTGCATGGAACAACTTCGCGAGCACGGGGTCGATCTGCCTCCCGTGATCTACGAGGCAGCCCAGAGACGCGAGGCGTACGAGCGCGAACGTGAGTACTAATCTGCGTATCGAGGTCCGCGCCGGGGACGCGGAGCGAAAGCAAGTCGACTTCACTCCGGGAGAGCCAGCCGAGCCGTTCAGCGTGGGCTCCGCCGCGTCCTGGGTCGTCAGGGGAGACGGCGTCGTCGGCGTGCACGCCTATCTGTACTTCGACGGGACCACGCTGTTCGTGTCCAGCGTCGGTGGAGCCCCGGTTACGATGGCCGGGCGCAGCGTGGGAACCGACTGGGAGCCGGTCGATGTTCCGATGAACATCCACGTTGGCGGAGTGAAGCTCGCCGTCCGCGGACCGACGTCGCATCGGGCCGGCGAGGAGACCGAGCAGCGCAGACAGCCTCCGCCTCCCGAAGAAGACGAGAAGACCCAATTCCAGCCGGTCCCGAACAGGCCGCGCCAGGGACCGCGAGGAGCGGCGGTGGCTCCTGGCCCCGCCGCGCCGGGCGCAGAGCCCGCGAGGTTCGACGCGCCGCCCGACTCCGAGGCGACTGTCGTGCAGCGACCCGGCGAGCAGGTGCTGCGCGCCGCGCGGCCCTCGGTTCCGGCGCTGGAGGCGCTTCCCGAGAGCGAGCGGACGCGCATCGCTCCGGTGGAAGCGCTGGCTCCCGGTGCCGCTCCCGCACCGGTCCGGCCCGCTGCGGGCATGCCGCCAGTGGGAGCGCCGGGGGTCCACCCGCTGGCAGGGACGCAGGATCCGACGACGCGGCGTGCACCGTTCGGCCCAAGCGGCGCGCCCATGCCTGCCGCCGGTGCACCGCCGCCGGGAGGGATGCCGGGAATGGCGATGCCGGGCGCGCCGATACCGGGAGCGATGCCGGGCGCGCCGATGCCGGGCGCGCCGATGCCGGGCGCGCCGATGCCGGGCGCGCCGATGCCGGGCGCGCCGATGCCGGGAATGCCGATGCCGCACGGCGGTGTGCCGGGCTTCGTCGTGCAGCCCGGACAGCCGCCCGTCCCAGGAGCTGCGCCGGGCGGCGGCGCCCGGCTCCAGGCCGCCAAGCAGGCCGCGCTGAAGCTCAAGGCCCAGGCGGCCAAGGCCTGGGGCGAAGCCTCGATCCCGCAGAAGGCCATCCTGGTGCTCCTGCCGTTTGCCTTCATCGCCATGTTCAGCCTCATGGGCGGGCAGCCCCAGAAGAAGCCGGCGGCCTCCACGGCGAAGAGCGCCTCGTCCGTCAAGTCGGCGGCTCCGCCTGCCTCGGCTCAGGTCGGCACGGCCGCAGCTGGCTCGGCCGCGCCCAGCGTTGCATCCGTGCCCAAGCCAGTTGCTCCGGCGGCACCCACCGCAGCCAAGCCCGCGGCGCCTCCTCCGGCGAATACGTCGTCAAAAGGCAAGAGCCAGGAGCGTGTGGCGGTCGACGCGGTCGCTGCGGGCAACTACCAGGAAGCGCTGAAACAGTACCAGGCGCTAGCCGCCGCGCATCCGGACCAGGCCGTGTACCAGAAGGCCATCCGCATCCTGAAGCAGAAGATCGCCGAGCAGTAGGCGGGCCGGCGGGTGCGTCGAGGGGCGCGTTTCCTGGCTGCCTGGCCGGGCGCCGGCAAAGCTTCGCTTGACATGCACCGCCCTGCGGCTACCCTCCCGTTCCCCCAAAACCGACAAACCTCCAGAATTTCCGCGATCCCATGCCGACGATCCAGCAGCTGATCCGCTCAGGGCGGCGAGCCATCAACGTCAAGACGGCGTCTCCCGCGCTGCGCGCCTGCCCGCAGAAGCGCGGCGTGTGCGTGCGCGTGTACACGACGACGCCGAAGAAGCCGAACTCCGCGCTTCGCAAGGTGTGTCGTGTGCGCCTGACCAACGGTATGGAGGTCACGAGCTACATCCCCGGCGAGGGTCACAACCTCCAGGAGCACAGCGTGGTGCTCATCCGCGGTGGCCGCGTGAAGGATCTTCCCGGCGTTCGCTATCACGTGGTGCGCGGGACGCTGGATGCATCCGGCGCCGCAGGACCGAGCAGCACCAACAAGGCGAACCGCAACCGCAAGCGTTCCAAGTACGGCGTCAAGCGCCCCAAGCAGTAAGAGGATACAGCGATGCCCCGCAGGCGCGACGTTCCCAAGCGGAAGATCACTCCCGATCCGAAGTACAAGGACAAGCTGGTGGCGAAGTTCACCAACTCCCTGATGCTCGACGGAAAGAAGTCCGTCGCGGAGGGCATCCTGTACGGCGCGTTCGACATCATCAATCAGCGCTTCAAGGAGGACCCGCTGGAGGTGTTCCGCAGGGCGCTGGACAACGTGAAGCCGAAGCTCGAGGTCAAGAGCCGGCGCGTGGGCGGTGCGACGTACCAGGTCCCCGTCGAGGTCCGCCCGGAGCGCAGGGTGGCGCTTGCGATGCGTTGGCTCGTGCAGTACTCGCGCAACCGCGGCGAGAAGACCATGCGCGAGCGCCTCGCGGCCGAGCTCGTCGACGCGGCACAGCTGCGCGGCAATGCCGTCAAGAAGAAGGACGACACCCACAAGATGGCGGACGCAAACAAGGCGTTCGCGCACTACCGCTGGTAGCGACTCTTGTCGATCTGCCCCAAAGGGACGAACCAGCACGGAGTCAACCTGGGAACAATGCTGAAGACGACATAGGATCGGGTTACGCGAAAGACGCCGACCGGCGTCCCGTCCACACGACGGCTCGACGTACCCCGACACCCCTTCCGGAAGATGAAGCCCCCGAAAACGACGGGGAGCTGGAAGCCGGAGGGGGTTTCGTCTGTGACGCCCCCGAACAGGACCGTTTCCGGAAATCAAGAGACCAATCATGGCCCGCGAACTTCCCCTCGAGCGCACCCGCAACATCGGCATCATGGCCCACATCGATGCCGGAAAGACCACCGTAACGGAGCGCATCCTCTTCTACACCGGCATCACGCACAAGATCGGCGAGGTGCACGAAGGCGCCGCCACCATGGATTGGATGGCGCAGGAGCAGGAGCGTGGCATCACCATCACGAGCGCTGCCACCAATTGCTTCTGGACGCCGGAAGCCGGCCCCTACGCCGGCAAGAAGAACCGCATCAACATCATCGACACGCCCGGCCACGTCGATTTCACCATCGAGGTCGAGCGCAGCCTGCGCGTGCTCGATGGCGCTGTGGCGGTCTTCGACGGCGGCAACGGTGTGGAGCCGCAGAGCGAGACCGTCTGGCGCCAGGCCGACCGCTACAAGGTGCCGCGCATCGCCTTCGTCAACAAGATGGACAAGCTCGGCGCGGACTTCCAGATGAACCTGGACTCCATGCGCGAGCGCCTCGGCTGCATCCCGGTGCCGGTGCAGTGGCCCGTAGGGCAGGAAGACCAGCTCCACGGCATGGTCGACCTGATCCGCATGAAGGCCGCCATCTTCGACAACGAGTCGCTCGGGGCGAAGTTCGAGTGGCAGGATATCCCGGCCGACATGGCCGACAAGTGCCACGAGCTCCGCGAGCAACTCATCGAGGCCTGCGCCGATGTGGACGACCACATCATGGAGAAGTTCCTCGAGGGCGACCTCGACGCGGTGACGGAGGAGCAGATCCACGCTGCAATCCGCACGGCCACGAACAGCTTCAAGTTCGTGCCGGTGTTCTGCGGCTCCGCCTTCAAGAACAAGGGCGTCCAGCTGCTTCTCGACGCGGTGGTCAACTACCTGCCCTCTCCGCTCGATGTCCCCGCCGTCGAAGGCACGCTGCCCGACGACGAGGAAAAGAAGGAGACGCGCAAGGCCGACGACAGCGAGCCTTTTGCAGCCCTCGCTTTCAAGATCGCCAACGATCCGTACGTGGGCAATCTGACGTTCTTCCGCGTCTACTCCGGCACGCTCAACAGCGGGACGAGCGTACTGAACGCCACGCGCGGCAAGCGCGAGCGCATGGGCCGCATTCTGCGCATGCACGCCAACAAGCGTGAAGAGCTCAAGGAGTGCTACGCGGGCAACATCTACGCCGTGGTGGGCATGCGCGATACGCGCACGGGCGACACGCTGTGCGACGAGAAGGCTCCGGTCGTTCTCGAAAAGATGACCTTCCCCGATCCGGTCATCTCTATCGCGATCGAGCCCAAGACCCAGGCGGACCTCGACAAGCTGGGCATCAGCCTGCAGAAGCTGGCCTACGAGGACCCCTCGTTCCGTACGTTCACGAACGAGGAGACCGGTCAGACGATCATCGCCGGCATGGGCGAGCTGCACCTCGAGATCATCGTCGACCGCCTCAAGCGCGAGTTCAAGGTCGAGGCGAACGTGGGCAAGCCCGAGGTGGCGTACCGCGAAGCCATCGCCAAGCCGATTACGTCGGAGGCGAAGTTCGTCCGCCAGACCGGCGGCCACGGCCAGTACGGTCACGTGAAGATCGAGCTGGAGCCCGGCGAGCGCGGCACCGGCTTCGTCTTCGAGAACGGCATCGTCGGCGGCATCATCCCCAAGGAATTCATTCCGTCGGTGGAGAAGGGCATCCGCGACGCGATGGGCCGCGGCGTGCTCGCGGGCTATCCGATGACCGATCTCAAGGTGAAGCTGATCTTCGGCAGCTACCACGAGGTGGACTCGTCGGGTCCGGCGTTCGAGATCGCCGGCTCGATGGCGTTCCAGGATGGCGCGAAGAAGGCCGGGCTACACATCCTGGAGCCGGTGATGGAGGTCGAGGTCGTGACGCCCGAGGCCAACATGGGCAACGTCATCGGCGACCTCAACTCGCGTCGTGGTCGCGTGCAGGGCATGCACCAGCGCGGGGCGATGCAGGTGATCGGAGCGGAGGTGCCGCTGGCCACGATGTTCGGCTACGCAACCGACCTCCGCAGCAAGACTCAAGGGCGCGCGACCTACACAATGCAGTTCTCGCACTACGAACCCGTGCCCAATTCTGTTCAGGAAGAGATCGTCGCGAAGGTCCGCGGCAGCTGAGACAAGAGAGGATCCGATGGCCAAGGAGAAATTCGTACGCACGAAGCCCCACGTGAACGTGGGAACGATCGGTCACATCGACCACGGCAAGACGACGCTGACGGCTGCGATGGTGAAGGTGCAGTCGAAGGTGGGGATGGCGAACGAGATCAAGTACGCCGACATCGCGAAGGGCGGCATCGTCCGCGACGAGACGAAGACGGTGACGATCGCAGCGAGCCACGTGGAGTACGAGACGGAGAACCGTCACTACGCGCACGTCGATTGCCCGGGCCACGCGGACTACATCAAGAACATGATCACGGGGGCGGCGCAGATGGACGGCGCGATCCTTGTGGTGAGCGCGCTGGACAGCGTGATGCCGCAGACTCGCGAGCACGTGCTTCTGGCACGCCAGGTGGGTCTGAACCACATCGTGGTGTTCTTGAACAAGTGCGATGCGGTGGAAGACGAGGAGATGCTGGACCTGGTGGACATGGAGGTCCGGGAGCTTCTGTCGAAGTACCAGTTCGACGGCGACAACGCGAAGATCGTCCGGGGCGCTGCGCTTCCGGCGCTGAACGGCGACGAGAAGTGGGAAAAGTCGATCAAGGAGCTTCTGGCCACTCTGGACTCGGAGATTCCGGAGCCGCAGCGCGAGAAGGACAAGCCGTTCCTGATGGCGGTGGAGGACGTGTTCTCGATCAAGGGCCGCGGGACGGTGGCGACGGGCCGCATCGAGCGCGGCGTGGTTCACGTCAACGACGAGGTGGAGATCATCGGCTTCGACAAGAAGGAGAAGACGGTGGTCACGGGCGTGGAGATGTTCAGAAAGCAGTTGGACGAGGGTCAGGCCGGCGACAACGTGGGCTGCCTGCTCCGCGGCGTGGACAAGGAAGGCGTGGAGCGGGGTCAGGTTCTGGCCAAGCCCGGCAGCATCCACCCGCACAAGAAGTTCCTGGGCGAGGTGTACGTCCTGAAGAAGGAGGAGGGCGGCCGCCACACCCCGTTCTTCACCAACTACCGTCCGCAGTTCTACATCCGGACGACGGATGTGACGGGTTCGGTGCAACTGCCCGAGGGCGTGAAGATGGTGATGCCGGGCGACAATATCACGATGGAGATCGAGCTCATCACCAGCGTGGCGCTGGAAGAGCAGATGCGCTTCGCCATCCGTGAAGGCGGCAAGACCGTCGGCGCGGGAGTGGTCACCAAGATCCTCGAGTAGCTGAAAGCGTCGAGAAGTGGCCGGCTCCGGTATGCGCCGGGTCGGCTGCTCTCGTCCCTGGAGAAAGCAAGATGCCTGACGCAACCAAGATTCGAATCCGCCTGAAGGCGTTCGACCATCAGCTGCTCGACAAGTCGACCACCGACATTGTGGAGACAGCGCGGCGTACCGGCGCGCGGGTTGCGGGGCCGATCCCGCTGCCCACGTCGATCCGCCGCTACACGGTGCTTCGCGGGCCGCACGTCGACAAGAAGTCGCGTGAGCAGTTCGAAGTCCGCACCCACAAGCGCCTGATCGATATCCTTGAACCGACTCCGCAGACGCTCGATGCGCTCATGAAGCTCGATCTCTCCGCGGGCGTCGACGTCGAAATCAAGAGCTGACGAGGGCTCCATGGCGAAGGTCAACGTTTTCAACCTCAAGCACGAGAAGGTGGGCGAGGTGGACCTGGCGGACGAGGTGTTCGCCGCCGAGGTCAAGGAACATCTGTTCCACGAAGTCGTCACCGCGCAGCTCGCATCGCGTCGCGCCGGCACCAGTGCCGCCAAGGAACGCGCAGCGGTTCGCGGATCAAGCAAGAAGATCTACCGGCAGAAAGGCACCGGTCGCGCGCGACACGGTTCCATCCGCGCGCCGATCTTCGTCGGCGGCGGGCGCGCCCATCCGCCGAAGCCGCAGGATTGGAGCTACAGGCCGCCGCGCCGCGTGCGCATCGGAGCCCTGAAGAGCGCTCTGAGCCTGATGCTCAAGGAAGGTCGCCTGACCGTGGTCGAGAACATCGACCTCGGCGAGGTCAAGACCAAGAAGCTCGCCAGCGTCCTGTCGACGCTCCAGGCGCCCCGCAAGGTGCTGGTTGTCGACGACAAGACCAACGAGGCGCTCAGGCTTTCCATCCGCAATATGAGCGACAATCAGTTCCTGCCGCCCGAAGGCGTCAACGTCTACGACCTGTTGCGCCACGACCATCTGGTCGTGTCCAAGGGCGCGGCGAAGGCGCTCGAGGCGCGCTGTCTGGGGGCGAAGTCATGAATCCCGATCAGATCATCAAGCGCCCGATCGCGCTCACCGAGAAGGCGGCGCGACTCAAGGAGAACAACCAGGTCGTCTTCGAAGTGGCGCCTGGTGCCAACAAGGTGCAGATCCGCGACGCCGTGGAGGCGATGTTCGAGGTCAAGGTCACCGACGTGAATACGCTGGTCCAGCGCGGGAAGCGCAAGCGCATGGGGCGCCGCCTGGCCAAACGACGCAACTGGAAGAAGGCGATCGTCACGCTGCGGACGGGCGACGACATCCAGTTCTTCGAGGAATCCGAGGAGTAGGCCGATGGGCATCCGGGCATTCAAGCCGACATCGGCGGGTCGCCGTTTCTACACGTGCAGCGACTTCGCTGACATCACGACCGACAAGCCGTTGAAGAAGCTTCTGGACGCGAAGTCCAGCACCGGCGGGCGCAACAGTTACGGTCGCGTGACCAGCCGCTTCCGTGGCGGCGGCCACAAGAAGCGCTATCGCGTTATCGACTTCAAGCGGAACAAGATCGGGGTGCCGGCCAAGGTCGCTCAAATCGAGTACGACCCGAACCGCACGGCGCGCATCGCCTTGCTCCACTACGCAGACGGTGACAAGCGCTACATCCTCGCTCCAGACGGTCTCAAGCAGGGCGACGAGATCATCTCGAGCCGCGAAGCGGACATCCGCCCCGGCAACTGCCTGGCGCTGCACGACATCCCGGCGGGAACGACCATCCACAACATCGAGATGAAGCGCGGCAAGGGCGGACAGCTCGTGCGCTCGGCCGGCGTCGCCGCCCAGCTCATGGCCAAGGACGGCGACTACGCGCAGGTGAAGCTGCCGAGTGGCGAGGTGCGCCGCATCCACGTGCTGTGCCGCGCGACCATCGGACAGGTGTCCAACGTCGAGCACCAGAACATCAAGCTCGGCAAGGCCGGGCGTGCTCGCTGGCTGGGGCGGCGTCCGCACAATCGCGGCGTCACCATGAACCCCGTCGATCACCCCATGGGCGGCGGCGAGGGGCGCACCAGCGGCGGCAGGCATCCCTGCTCGCCGTGGGGCAAGCTCGCCAAGGGCATGAAGACGCGCAATAACAAGCGGACTGATTCCATGATCGTCAAGAAGCGGAAGGCGAAGTAAGCGATGGCTCGTAGCATCCACAAGGGCCCGTTCATCGACGGCCACCTGCTCAAGAAGATCGAGGACGCCCAGTCGTCGGGGTCAAAGAAGGTCATCAAGACCTGGTCCCGTCGCTCCACGATTCTGCCCGAGGCTGTTGGGCTCACCTTCGCCGTGCACAACGGGCGCAAGTTCGTGCCCGTGTTCGTCACGGAGAACATGGTGGGCCACAAGCTCGGCGAGTTTGCGCCCACGCGGACCTTCCACGGTCACGCGGGCGACAAGAAGGCCGCCGCGGGCAAGGGCAAGCGCTAGGCGCGCGTCTCCGCGGCCCCCGTTATCCAGGGAGCCGCGGAGAGCTCCGGGCGTCTACAGATAGTCGTCGATGTAGTACGCGCAGTCGGCGAAGTCCTGCGCGCAATCGCCGGTGTTCGGCGAGCTCGTCGTTTGACCGTCGTAGCAGTAGTAGATGTCTTCGCGGGTCGTCGCGTCGTACGCGCTGATCGTGTTGTTGCAGTCCTGCACGGTGATTCCGCTGCAGGACGAGGCTACGTCGGCGCAGCTCACCGACCCGCCGTCGAACGTGAACGGGGGAGCCACGCAAGCCTGCGGGAACACCGTATTGATGCATGCCTGTACGTCCGTGCCCCGGGCGGTATCGTCGCAGGCGTTCCCGCTGATGCTGTACAGGCAGTTGTAGAACGCCTCGAAGACACCAGCGCGCGCGTGCTTCTGCATGCGCTGGCAGAAGTCGAGCGCGATCGGGATCTGCGAGCCGCCATCGCCGCACGTGGTGTTCGCGTAGGGCAGGTTGTTGCAGGCCGTCGCCGGGATGGTACCGGCGTCGGACGTATCGTAGTCGCCGAGGCAGCTGCCGCCGTCGGCGCCGCCGGTGCCGCCGGTGCCCGCTGTGCCGCCGGTTCCGCCCGTGGCTCCCGTGCCGCCGGTTCCGCCTGTGGCCCCGGTTCCGCCGGTCGCCCCGGTGCCACCTGTGGCTCCGGTGCCACCTGTGGCCCCGGTTCCGCCTGTGGCCCCGGTTCCGCCGGTCGCCCCGGTGCCACCTGTGGCTCCGGTTCCGCCACTGCCGGCGCTGCTGCCGCCGTCGTCGTGGGTCACGGTGTTGTTGACCACGCAGCCGGACGCCGCCGCGCCTGCCGCCGTCAGAATCGCCGTGGTTGCCAAGAAGCGTTGGAGGTTGATGCGCATTGCTGGAAAACCCTCCCATCAAGAGATCGGATGCCTGCCGGTACTAGCCGGTCCTCGTTCGACGGGTGGAGCCCCCGATCCGTTCACCGGCGGCGCGGTTCCGCTGCTGCTGGAGGCCGATCAGAGGATACGGATGAGCAGTATGCGGGAAAAGGATGCTCACAGGGGCTTCCGCGGCTTGCGCGACGGTGTCCGCTTTGCTAGTAAGCGGTCCCTTTTCGGCGTCCTTCCCTCGACCTGTTGTCGGGGCGGGCGGCGACAGCCGCCTCCGGTGGGCGGCGCGCGGCGCGGCCCTCGTGGCCGCCATTGTTTTTCTGCCGCGGCGGCTGCCGGAATGACGGTTGCCGGGGCAACCGGTTTTCTGCCCCAGGGGACGACGGGTCCACCAAAGGAAACTGTCGCGATGATCAGTCAGGCAAAAGCAAACTTCCAGAGGATCAGTCCGCGCAAGGCGCGCATGATCGTCAACCTCGTCCGCGGGCGTGACGCTTCCGAGGCCCTCCAGCTTCTGGACTTCACCCCGAAGGCGGGCGCGCCCTTCGTCAAGAAGCTGATCGCGAGTGCAATCGCGAACGCGCGCTCCAAGCGGCCCGATGTCGACGTGGACGAGCTGTTCATCAGCAAGGCCACCGTGGACAAAGGGCCCAACTCACACATGCGCCGTTGGCGTCCGCGCGCGATGGGCCGGGCTACGCGCGTGACCAAGGGCATCAGCCACATCCACATCGAGCTCGACCAGCGCTAGCGCACAAGCGAGCGGAGACACGGCGACATGGGACAGAAGACGCATCCGTACGGCTTTCGCCTCGGCGTCATCAAGACGTGGACCAGCAAGTGGTACGAGGACAAGCAGTACACGAAGTGGCTGCATGAAGACATCCGCATCAAGCGTGCGGTGAAGGACTACCTCTACAACGCGAACGTCGCGAGCGTGGAGGTCGAGCGCGCTGCCAACAAGGCGAAGGTCATCGTCTACACGGCCCGGCCGGGCATGGTCATCGGCAAGGGCGGCAAGGGCATCGAGATCCTCAAGAGCGGCAACCTGGACAGCGCCGCCAAGGGCGAGACTCGCTTTGCCGGCGTGCAGTCGTTCACCGACAACGAGGTGTTCATCGACGTGCAGGAGGTGCGCAAGGCCGAGACCAACGCGCAGCTTGTCGCCGAGAACATCGCCACGCAGCTCGAGC
Organism: uncultured delta proteobacterium; assembly: GCA_963826085.1. Taxonomy (GTDB): domain Bacteria; phylum Myxococcota_A; class Polyangia; order Polyangiales; family Polyangiaceae; genus CAWDXG01. Next base: position 161,364 of record CAWGVN010000005.1, read on the forward strand.
GCCGCATCGCCTTCCGCCGCGCCATGAAGAAGGCGTTGTCTACCGCGATGAAGTTCGGCGCCAAGGGCGTTCGCATCCGCTGCGCCGGCCGTCTCGGCGGCTCGGAAATGGGTCGTGTCGAGACGTACCGCGAAGGGCGCGTACCGCTGCACACGCTCCGTGCGGATGTCGACTTCGGTCTCGCCGAGGCCCGCACCACCCAGGGCAGCATCGGCGTCAAGGTCTGGATCTTCAAAGGCGAGGTACTTCAGCGCAAGGCCCGCCGCATCCCGAACGAGTGAGTCATGCTTTCTCCGAAGCGCACCAAGTTCCGGAAGCAGCAGAAGGGCAAGAACCGCGGCATTGCGTGGCGCGGTAGCGATGTGTCTTTCGGCGACTTCGCTCTCCAGGCGATCGACCACTGCCACATCACCGCCCGTCAGCTCGAGGCCAGCCGCATGGCCATCCAGCGGCACGTCAAGCGCCAGGGCAAGCTCTGGATCCGCATCTTCCCCGACAAGCCGATCAGCAAGAAGCCGCTCGAGGTCCGCATGGGCAGCGGCAAGGGCGCGGTGGAGGGCTGGGTCGCCGTCGTGAAGCCCGGCCGCGTGATGTTCGAGATCTCCGGCGTACCCGAGAAGCTCGCGCGCGAGGCCTTCAAGCTGGCGTCGGCGAAGCTTCCCATCCACACCAAGTTCCTCGTGCGTGGAGATCTGTGATGAAGGCCAAGGATCTACGCGAGCGCTCGACAGAGGATCTCGTCGAGCTCAAATCCATGATCAAGAAGGACCTCTTCTCCTACCGGATGAAGAACTTCACCAACCAGCTCGACGACACGAGCCTGATCAACAAGTCGAAGAAGGACATTTCCCGCATCGAGCTCATCCTCCACGAGCGCACGCTCGCGGCGGCTCTCGGTGACAACGGAGGCGAGTCATGAGCGAGGCAGCCGAGACGGGTCAGGGGCGGCCGGTTCGCCGCCGTGCGCTCATCGGGCGTGTGTCCAGCGACAAGATGGACAAGACGGTCGTGGTCGAGGTGGTCCGCTACAAGATGGACCCCATGTACAAGAAGTACGTGCGCATCCGCCGCAAGTACAAGGCGCACGACGAGAAGAACGAATACAAGAAGGGCGACCGCGTCGAGATCCTCGAGCACCGCCCTCTATCGAAGAACAAGTCGTGGACAGTCACGCGCCTGATCGAGCGCGCCGTAGGGGAGCTCGGGTGACATGATCCAGGCAGAGTCGGTTCTGGCCGTGGCGGACAACTCCGGCGCCAAGGTCGTCCAGTGCATCAAGGTGCTGGGCGGCTCCCGCCGGCGCTATGCGCACCTCGGCGACGTGATTGTCGTCAGCGTCAAGGAAGCGCTGCCGAACAGCAAGGTCAAGAAGGGCGATACCGCCAAGGCCGTGATCGTGCGCACCAAGCGCGAGCATCGGCGGCCGGACGGCAGCTACATCAAGTTCGATGAGAACAGCGCAGTTCTCATCAACGCCCAGATGGAGCCGGTCGGTACGCGCATCTTCGGGCCTGTGGCCCGCGAGCTGCGTGGAAAGCGCTTCATGAAGATCATCTCGCTCGCACCGGAGGTGCTGTGATGGAACGGCTCAGAGTCGGTGACGACGTGATGGTCATCCGCGGCAACGACAAGGGCAAGCGCGGCCGCGTCAGCCGTGTGATCACGGAGAAGGACGCGGTCGTGGTCGAGGGCGTGAACATGGTCAAGCGCCACATTCGCGCCACGCCGAACCGTCCGGGCGGGATCCTCGAAGTCGAGGCACCCATCCACGCGAGCAAGGTCATGCCGGTGGATCCGGACTCGGGCAAGCCGACGCGCGTCCGACACAAGATCGAAGGCGACGAGAAGAAGCGCGTCGCCGTCAAGGGTGGGGCGGAAATCACGCCGCCGCAGGATTGAGCCATGGCAGACGGACAGCAGAAGATAGACCCGCGTCTCCGCGGGAAGTACCAGAAGGACGTTGTCCCTTCGCTGATGAAGCGCTTCGGGTACACGAACCCCATGCAGGTCCCGCGGCTGAAGAAGATCGTCGTGAACATGGGTCTCGGCGAGGCGGTGGCGAACCCGAAGATCATCGACTCCGCCGTTCAGGAGATGATGGCCATCACCGGGCAGAAGCCGATCGTCACTCGCGCGAGGAAGTCGATCGCGACCTTCAAGCTGCGCGAGAACATGCCCATCGGCGTCAAGGTCACACTGCGCCGTGAGCGCATGTGGGAGTTCCTCGACCGCCTGGTCACGCTCAGCCTGCCGCGCACGCGTGACTTCCGCGGTACCAGCCCCAAGGCCTTTGATGGCGCGGGCAACTACACCCTGGGTCTCAAGGAGCAGATCGTGTTTCCGGAGATCGACTTCGACAAGGTCGACATGATCAAGGGCATGAACATCACCTTCGTCACCTCGGCTGGGACGAACGACGAGGCCAAGGCCCTTCTCGGGGGCCTGGGAATGCCCTTCAGGAGCTGAAACGATGGCACGTGCATCGCAATGGGCGAAGACGAATCGCCCCCCCAAGTTTTCCACCCGCGCGGTCAACCGCTGCCATGTGTGCGGCCGCGCGCGTGGTGTCTACCGCGACTTCAAGCTGTGTCGTGTGTGCTTGCGTCAGCTGGCACTCAAGGGCGAGCTTCCCGGCGTGACGAAGGCGAGTTGGTGATCCCATGATGACCGATCCCGTTGCCGACATGCTGGCCCGCATCCGCAATGCGGCCATGGCACGCCACGAGACGACCCACGTCCCGGCGAGCAAGATGAAGAAAGCGATTGCCGAGATCCTCAAGCAGGAAGGCTACATCGCTGACGTGCGCACCGAGGAATGGGGCCCGCAGAAGCGCCAGACCATCACGATCACGCTCAAGTACGGGCGCGAGCGCGGTGCGGCGTTTGTCGGGCTCAAGCGCGTGTCACGACCGGGGCGCCGCGTCTACGTGCGCCACGACGAGATCCCGCGCGTGCTCAGCGGGCTGGGCGTGTCCATCCTCAGCACGTCGCGCGGACTGATGACGGACAAGGAAGCCCGCCAGAAGAAGGTAGGCGGCGAGCTGCTCTGCGAGGTCTGGTGATGTCGGCTGAAGCGCAGACGAGCACGGGCGCCTTCAGGCAATCGCGCGTGGGCAAGCGCCCCGTAGCGGTGCCCAAGGGCGTTACCGTCAATATCAGCGGTACCAAGGTCGACGTGCAGGGGCCGAAGGGCAAGTTGTCGCAGCAGCTGCCCGACAGCATCAGCATTTCCCGCGAGGGCGACACGCTCTCCGTGCAGAGCTCGGCGTCGGGACGGGATTCTGTCCGGCTCCAGGGGCTCGGCCGCGCGCTGCTCGCCAGCATGGTGAAGGGCGCTGCGGAAGGCTACGAGCGCACGCTCGAGCTGGTCGGCACCGGCTACCGCGCAGAGGTCAAGGGACGCACGGTCCACCTGCAGGTCGGGCTCTCGCATCCCTGTGCGTACGATCTGCCGGAGGGCGTCAATGCTGTCGTCCCCGGCGACTCCAAAGGCGCCGTGCTGGTGCTGAGCTCGGCCGACAAGGCGCGGCTGGGGCAGGTGGCGGCTTCGCTGCGCAGCCTCCGGCCCCCCGAGCCCTACGGCGGCAAGGGAATCCGCTACCGCGGCGAGCAGATCCGACGCAAAGCAGGCAAGGCCGGCAAGGCCCGCAAGTAAGGCACGGAGACGAAGCGATGAAAGCGCTAACCGGTCGTCAGCGGCGCAAGTACCGCATCCGCAACAAGATATCGGGCACGGGCGAGCGCCCGCGCCTGAGTGTGTTCAAGAGCTCGCGGCATATCTACGCCCAGGTCGTCAACAACGTCGCCGGGCAGACCGTTGCCGCGGCTTCCACACTGTCGCGCGATCTCAAGGGAACGCTCGACGGAGACAAGAAGATGGACGCCGCCAAGAAGGTCGGCGCCCTGATCGCCAAGATCTGTCTCGAGAAGAAGGTCGACAAGGTTGTATTCGACCGCAATGGTTACCTCTATCACGGGCGCGTGAAGGCTTTGGCCGAAGCGGCGCGGGAGGCCGGTCTCCAGTTCTGAACCGTGAAGTGCCGCTCGGATGCGGCACGCCGGAGACCTGCAGGAGTCAAAGATGGCATTCGAACAGTTGGACGAGGAAAAGCTCAAGGAGCGCGTCATCCACATCAACCGCGTTGCCAAGGTTGTGAAGGGCGGACGTCGCTTCAGCTTCTCGGCGCTCGTGGTCGTGGGGGACGAGGCCGGCCACGTGGGCGTGGGGCTCGGCAAGGCCAACGAGGTTCCGGAGGCCATCCGCAAGGGCAACGACCAGGCTCGCAAGAACCTGTTCAAGGTGCCGATGATCGGCGCGACGGTGCCGCACACGGTGGTGGGCCAGTTCGGGGCGGGCAAGGTCCTGCTCAGGCCGGCAGCTCCGGGCACGGGCGTTATCGCCGGCGGCCCGGTGCGCGCCGTGGTCGAGTCCGCGGGCATCCAGGACATCCTCAGCAAGTGCCTGGGCTCGTCGAACAAGCACAACGTGGTCAACGCCACCGTCGCTGCTCTCAAGGCCCTGCGCGGTCCGGAGCTGGTGGCGGCTGCCCGCGAGCGGAACGTCGAGGACATCGCCGCCGATTACCCAGTGGCCAAGGTCTCGGCCAAGGCCGCGGCGGCCTCGTCGATCGTTGCCTCGACCGAACCTGGAGGCACCTCGTGACCACCGCCAAGCTCGAAGTCCGCCAGCGCGTCAGCGCGATTGGCCGTCCACATCCGCAGCGCCGCGTGCTCAAGGGGCTCGGCCTCAGGGGCCCGGGCTCCAGCGTGACGGTCGACAACACGCCGTCCTTCCGCGGCATGATCAAGAAGGTGATGCACCTCGTCGAGGTGCAGGAGAAGAAGTCATGAGCGACATCCTGTCCCGCCTGGCCCCCCCCGCCGGCGCGCGCAAGACCGGGAAGCGCATGGGGCGCGGTACCGGCAGCGGCCTCGGCAAGACGGGTGGGCGCGGTCAGAAGGGCCAGAAGGCCCGCACGGGCGGCAACATCAACAAGCTGCACTTCCAGGGCGGCCAGACACCCATGCAGCGGCGATTGCCGAAGCGCGGGTTCCGCGTGCCGTTCCCGATCAAGACGGTGGCCATCAACGTCAGCGAGCTCGAGAGGTTCGACGCCGGGGCCAGGGTCGACGAGGCGGCGCTCCGCGGCGTACGGCTCGTGCAGGGTCGCGACGTGCGCATCAAGATCCTGGGTGACGGCGAGCTTACGAAGAAGCTCGAGGTCAGTGCCCACGGCTTCAGCAAGTCGGCCCTCGCGAAGATCGAGAAGGCCGGCGGCAAAGCAGTGGTCGTCCCTGAAAAGCCCACCTCCGAAGAGTCCGCTAGCTGAGCGAAGGGCCGGGCATGGCCGTACAAGGCGGGTTCTCGAACATTGCCAAGGTGCCGGAGCTGCGCCGGCGCATTGGTTTCACGCTTGGCATCATCGCGATCTACCGGGTCGGCGTGTTCATCACGACGCCGGGTGTGGACCGCAACGTCATGCGCGGCATCGTGGCAGGCCAGAAGGGCCTGCTCGGCCTGTTCAACCTGTTCTCCGGCGGAGCGCTCGCGAACCTGTCGATCTTCGCGCTCGGCATCATGCCGTACATCTCGGCCAGCATCATCATGCAGCTCCTCGGCATGGTGTCGAAGCAGGTCGAGGAAATGCGCAAGGAGGGCGAGGCCGGGCGGCGCAAGATGGAGCAGTGGACGCGCTACGGCACGATCATCCTGAGCGCGTTCCAGTCCTTCGGCGTGGCGATGTACCTCGAGGGGCTGAACAACTCGGACATGGGCGGCGGGCGCTACGGCGACGTGGTGGCGCACCCCGGCTGGGGCTTCCGCCTCATGACGATGGTGACGCTCACCACCGGCACGGCGCTGATCATGTGGCTGGGCGAGCAGGCCACCGAGCACGGCGTCGGCAACGGCATCTCGCTGATCATCTTTGCCAGCATCGTGAGCCGTATCCCGACCGGCATCGTCAACTACTTCCAGCAGAACTCCGGGCAGGTCAAACCTCTCACCATCACGATGGTGGTGCTCGTGCTCGCGGTGAGCGTCGCGGTCGTCGTCTTCTTCGAGCAGGCGCAGCGCGAGATTCCGATCCAGTACGCGCGACGGCAAGTCGGCAGACGCATCTACGGCGGGCAGACCGCGCATCTGCCGCTCAAGGTGAACATGGCGAGCATGATCCCGCCCATCTTCGCCTCGAGCCTCTTGATGTTCCCGGCGACGCTCGCCAACTTCAAGGTGCCGGGCATGCAGACCTTCAGCTCGATCCTGAACCGGGGCGACTGGGTCTTCCACACGCTGTACGCGCTGCTCATCATCTTCTTCTGCTTCTTCTACACCGCAGTGACCTTCCAGCCGGTGGAGGTCGCGGACAACCTGAAGAAGCAGCAGGCGAACATCCCCGGTATCCGTCCGGGCAAGCAGACTGCCGAATACATCGACCGCGTGCTGACGCGCATCACCGTGGGCGGTTCGATCTACGTGGCGGCCATCTGCGTCATCCCCACGCTCATCACCCAGGCGCTCCGCGTGCCGTTCCGGTTCGGCGGCACCAGCCTGATGATTATCGTCGGCGTCGCGTTGGAGACGGTCACCCAGATCGAGGCGCACCTCATCACGCGCAGCTACGAGGGCCTGACCGGTCCGCGCGCCACGCGCCTGAGCGGTCGCCGGCCGGCATAGGGGAGGTGGCGGATGAGGATCGTGCTGTTGGGGCCGCCCGCGAGCGGCAAGGGAACCCAGGCCAAGCGGCTGTGCGACCGTTACGGGGTGCCGCAGATCAGCACCGGGGACATGCTCCGGGCAGCCAAGACGGCCGGCACGGAGCTCGGCCGCGCGGCCGAAGAGTACATGTCTGCCGGCAAGCTGGTCCCCGACCAGGTCGTGATCGGCCTGGTCGACCAGCGGCTTGACCAGGACGACGCCCAAAAGGGCTTTATTCTCGACGGGTTCCCCCGAACGGTGCCGCAGGCCGAGGCGTTGGGAAAGCTGCTGGAGAAGCGCAGCTCGCCGCTCCACTGCGCCCTCCAGATCAACGTCCCGCGCGACCTTCTGATGGAGAGGGCCACGCTCCGGCGGACGGACATTCGGACTGGACAGATCTACCACCTCAAGTACAATCCTCCGCCCCCGGACGCCGAGCTCGAGCATCGAGCCGACGATCGGGAGGAGACGGTCAGAAAGCGTCTCGACGAGTACGACGCGATGACGGCGGCTTTGCTGCCGTTCTATGACAAGGCCGGGCTGCTTCGCCGTGTGGACGGCGTGGGGACTCCGGCTGAAGTGACCGAGCGCATTTTCAAGGCAGTGGAAGGTTAGACAGCACAGGAGGCCAGCGGCGGAATCGACGGAGAGAACAGGCGTGATAGAGGAGGTGCTCCCGAAAGCCATGTACCGGGTGCGTCTCGACGACGGTCGAACCGTCCGCGCCAGTATCGCTCCAGCGCTCCGTCACGCAGTCGTCCGGCTCATCTCCGGGTGTCAGGTCACCGTCCGGCTTTCCCCGCACGACCCCAGCCGGGGCCAGATCACGAAGCAGCACTAGTACGAGAAGGCAGCAGTCATGAAGGTGCGACCCAGCGTCAAGAAAATCTGCGACAAGTGCAAGGTCATCAAGCGCCGCGGAGTCGTGCGCGTGATCTGCGAGAACCCGCGCCACAAGCAGCGCCAGGGCTGAAAGAGGATCATTCGATATGGCACGCATCGCTGGAGTCGACCTTCCCCGCCGCAAGGCCATCCGCTACGCCCTGCCGTACATCTTCGGCATCGGTGACGCGACGGCCGTGATGATCTGCAAGAAGGCGAACATCCCCGAGGACCGCAAGGTCGACGAGTTGAGCGACGCCGACGTGAAGGCGATCCGCGACACCATCGAGGCAAACGTGAAGGTCGAAGGCGACCTCCGCCGCGAGGTGCAGCAGAACATCAAGCGACTGATGGACCTCGGTTGCTACCGCGGCCTCCGTCATCGCAAGGGCCTGCCGGTTCGCGGTCAGCGCACACACACCAACGCCCGCACCCGCAAGGGACCGCGCAAGGGCGTGATGGCCCGTCGCAAGTAACGGACAACCCCGAGCATCGAGTCCCGCATCATGGCAGCCACGAAGAAGCGCAGTACCAAGAAGGTCGTCCGGAAGAACATCGGCGCCGGCATCGCCCACATCAAGTCCACCTTCAACAACACCATCGTCACGATCACCGACGTGAACGGCAACACGGTGTCGTGGGCCAGTGCGGGAGCACGCGGCTTCAAGGGCTCGCGCAAGAGCACGCCCTTCGCGGCCCAGCTGGCGGCCGAGGAAGCCGCGCGCCGCGCGATGGAGCACGGCATGCGTTCGGTGGCGGTGTTCGTGAAGGGCCCCGGAGCGGGCCGCGAGAGCGCGCTGCGCGCCCTCCAGCAGACCGGCTTCAAGGTCACGCTGATCCGTGACGTGACGCCGATTCCCCACAATGGCTGCCGGCCGCCGAAGCGCCGCCGCGTCTGAGAGAAACTAGAGATGGCACGCTACATCGGTCCCGTTTGCAAGCTCTGCCGCCGCGAAGGCATCAAGCTCTACCTGAAGGGCGATCGCTGCTTCAGCGAAAAATGCGCGGTCACGCGCCGCCCGTACCCGCCCGGTCAGCACGGCCAGGGTCGCATCAAGATGAGCGAGTACGGCCTCCGCCTGCGCGAGAAGCAGAAGATGCGCCGCATCTACGGCCTGCTCGAGCGGCAGTTCAAGAGCTACTACGGCAACGCCTCCGGCATGAAGGGCCGCACGGGCGAGGAGATGCTGGGTCTGCTCGAGCGCCGTCTGGACAACGTCGTGCACCGCATGGGCTTTGCCGCCACGCGCGCGCAGGGCCGCCAGCTGGTGCGGCACAACCACGTGCTCGTGAACGGCAAGCGCGTGAACATTCCGAGCTATCGCGTGGCGCCCGAGGACAAGATCGAGATCCGGGAGAAGAGCCGCAAGATCGCTTTCATCCAGGCCGCCATGGCGTCGGCCGACAACCGTCCGCGCCCCAGCTGGCTTGAAATCGACAAGGACAATTTCTCGGGCGTCTTCAAGTCGATGCCCGTTCGCGACGAGCTCAACGAGCCGATGGTTCGCGAGCAGTACGTCGTCGAGTACTACTCCAGGTGATTTTTCGACCCCTTGCGGGTCGCCAGACAGAACGCGGGCAGGCCGCGGAGCGTGACCGGGGAGCGGGTTCCCCACGCGCTCGGGACGGCCGCGCGAACCCCGAAAGAGGAGCGAAGCACATGGTTACACAGATGATGAGCCGCAACTGGCGCGAGCTGATCCGCCCCAAGGCGATCCACCTCGAACCCGACAGCGCGACCGACTTCTACGGCAAGTTCACCTGCGAGCCCCTCGAGCGGGGTTTCGGCATCACCGTGGGCAACTCGCTCCGCCGCGTGCTCCTGGCGTCGCTGCAGGGCGCAGCCATCACGGCGGTGCGTCTCGACGGCGCGCTCCACGAGTTCACGACCATCGCTGACGTGGTCGAGGATGTCACCGACATCATCCTCAACCTCAAGGAGGTCGTGTTCAAGGCGGAGAACCCGAAGACGTACAACGTCCGTCTCGAGAAGGAAGGCCCCGGCGTCGTCACCGCCGGCGACATCCAGGTCGTGGACGGCCTGAGGGTGCTCAATCCCGATCATCCCGTTGCAACGCTCGACAAGAAGGGCCCGCTCGCGATGGATCTGACGGTCAACGTCGGACGCGGCTACGTGCCCGCAGAGCGCAACAAGAGCCCGACAATGCCGATCGGCACCATTCCGATCGACGCGCTGTTCTCGCCCATCCGCAAGGTGAACTACACCGTGCAGAATGCGCGCGTCGGGCAGGTAACCGACTACGACAAACTGGTGCTCGAGGTGTGGACGAACGGCGCGGTCAAGCCCGCCGACGCCGTCGCCTTTGCCGCCAAGATCCTCAAGGAGCAGCTCTCCATCTGGATCAACTTCGAGGAAACCGAGGAGACGACCTACCAGGCTCCCGGTTCCGAGGAAGAGCCGCTGAACGAGAACCTGTTCCGTTCCGTGGACGAGCTCGAGCTCTCCGTACGCTCGGCCAATTGCCTCCAGAACGCCAACATCACGCTGATCGGCGAGCTGGTGCAGAAGACCGAGCAGGACATGCTCAAGACCAAGAACTTCGGCCGCAAGTCGCTCAAGGAGATCAAGGAGATCCTCGGGACGATGGGGCTCAGCCTCGGCATGAAGTTCGACAACTGGCCGCAGATGCTGGAGCGCTGGAAGCAGCAGCAGGCGCAGGGCTGATCAGCGCCTGTCAGGAGCACGACGATGCGACACCGCAAAGCAGGCCGCCAGTTCGGCCGCAACACCAGCCATAGAAGGGCGATGCTGCGCGCGCTGACGGCGAATCTCGTCGCGCACGAGCGCATTGAAACGACCGACGCCAAGGCGAAGGAGCTGAGGCGCGTGGCGGAGCGCATGATCACGCGCGCCGTGCGGCTCGGTGCTGTCGCCTACACTCCGCACGACAAGCTGAGTGTGGCTGATCGCGCCAGGCGCCACGCGGCGCAGCGTCAGATGGCCCGCTTCCTGCGCCGCTTCGCGGTCGTCCAGGAGGGCGAGCAGAGCCGCAAGATCGACCTCATCGAGAAGGTCTTCGTCGATCTGGCCAAGCGCTACCAGGACCGTCCGGGCGGCTACACGCGCATCATCAAGCTCGGCCGTCGGCGGGGCGACAATGCGCCGCTGTCGATCATCGAGCTGGTCGAGGGCGTAGAGCCGAAGGGCGGCAAGGCCGGCAAGAAGGGCGAGAAGAAGCCCGAGAAGGCGGAAGCCAAGGCCGAGAAGAAGGCCGAGCCCAAGGCCAAGGCCGAGAAGGCGGAAGCCAAGGCGGAGAAGAAGGCCGAGGCCAAGGCCGAGAAGGCGGAAGCCAAGGCCGAGAAGAAGGCCGAGCCCAAGGCCAAGGCCGAGAAGGCGGAAGCCAAGGCCGAGCCCAAGGCCAAGGCTGAGCCCAAGGCCGAGAAGAAGCCCGCCAAGAAGGAGTAGCCCCTTCAGCTGGTCGGGTCGGGCTCGTCGCTTTCCGGCGCGGCCTTATCCGCAGCTTCGGCGTCGGGCTCGTCCGGAGCGTCATCGGGCTGCGGCGCGTCGTCGCCGGGCTGCTCGTCCGGAGTGTCATCGGGCTGCGACGCGTCGTCGCCGGGCTGCTCGTCCGGAGCGTCATCGGGCTGCGGCGCGTCATCGCCGGGCTGCTCGTCGGCCGTGTTGCGAGCGACGGGCGGCGCTTCCGCTTCGTCGTCGCTTGGCGGGTCCTCCGCCTTGTTGTCGTCGTCGCTCGGCGGGTCCTCCGCCTTGTTGTCGTCGTCGCTCGGCGGGTCCTCCGCCTTGTTGTCGTCGTCGCTCGGCGGGTCTTCCGGCTCCCGGCGAGGTCGCCACAGGCCGATGAAGGCGATGGCGAGCAGGGCCGCCGCGCCGATCGCTCCGGCGGCTGTGTAGCGCCGGCTCTGGCTCCGCTTGGTGAGCTCGCCATGCTCGATACGCGATAGCGCATCGCGTGCACGGCTGTTCGTCGAGTCCAGATCGAGCGCACGGCGGAACAGCGTCTGGTCGGCGATGCCGCGCTCGAGCAGGCGTTCGCCTTCGAGCGTCAGCCGGAAGCTCTTGATGGACTTTTCCGTCGCTTCGTCGGGGGCCAGCCGCTCTGCGCGGCGTGCGGCGTCGAGCGCGTCGGCCGGGCTCTTGTCGGCAAACTTCTTCGCATAGGCCAGATAGCCCTGCACCATGTCGTCGCGGTGCTCGAACATCGGGCTCTGTGCCAGCACCTTGTTGAAGCTCGAGCGCATCGCCGCGAGCCGCCCGGCGCGGTATGCCGCCATGCCTTCATCGAACACCTGGTACACCTTGGCCATCCGCTGCCGGTCGTAGCGTCCGAACAGCTCGCGCGCGGTGCGCTTCCAGCCCCAGTCGCGTGGCGGCTTGTCGCCAACGATCGTCTCGTAGGTGTCGCGGAGTTGCCAGTTCGCGACCTCGCCCATCATCACGACAGCCTGGCGCGCCGCCAGCCGCACCTGGGTGCGCTCCGAGTTCGCGAACGAGATCACCAGCCGTGCCGCATCGGGATCGCGCACGCGCCCGTATGCACGTAACACGTCTGCCAGCACCTCGTAGTCGTCCGTGCGGATGGCTTCGCTGGGGATTGCCTTGCCCATCATGTCCAGCTCGCGATCGGCCCAGTGGGCGATCTTCTTTGCCGGGTGGTGGCGCGCCTCGATCAGCGCGGCCACGGCCTTGTCGCCCAGCTTCTCGAGCTGCAGCTGCGTGTCGATTCGCAGAAATTCGCCGAAGCGGACGTACACGTCGATCAGCACGCGCACCGCATCCACCGTGCCGATGTGCACGAGCATCCGGCTCATGCCGACTACCGAGATCAGGTCCTGCCACGGCTTCGAGTCGGGCTTGCCGTTGTCGGCGAGCATGTCGAGGTAGTCGGGCGTCTTGACGCGGCCCTTCTCGCCTGCTGCTCGCATCTGCTTGCGGACCTCGTCGCGCGCCTTGCGCCGGGTGGCGTGGAGCAATTCCTTCATCGCGTCGCGATCGGCGTTGTCCGCGATCGAATCGATGCGCACCGCAATGGCTGGCACCCATCGCGGCTGTACCTCGAGGATCTCCTTGACCGCCTGGCCGCGCACCATGCTGTCCTTGGCCCGGAGCCTCGACAGCAGCGCATCGAGATCGGCCAGATCCTGTGCCTTCGGCTTGGGCAGTCCGATCTTCGGCACGCTCGGCAGCGCAGGCAGCGCTGACGGCTGGCTTGCCACCGCTCCGGCGTCGGCCGAGGCGGAGGCAGCGGGCGCACCTGCAGCCCACGCGCGCCCCGCGGTGCAGAGCAGCGCCAGGGCTGCCAGCGGCAGGAGCCAGGCCGGCCTCATCAAGCGAGGCCTTAGCACGCCGCTCTGGCGCCTACAGCGTCCGGAAGGCCAGCGTTCGGCCAATGGGCCGATCACTGGTCGACGATACGGAATTCTGCGTACTCGCCGGTGAAGCCGCGCCAGCGCGTGTCCACGCGGTCCACGCGCGCCGCGCTCGGCCCCTTCTGGGCCCAGCCGTACAGCTCGCGGATGGCGACCTCTTCGCCTTCGGCGAGAATCTCGACCGACCCGTCGGGGCGATTCTTCACCCAGCCGCTGAGACCCAGCCGGCGCGCTTCCCGCTGCGCCGAAGCCCGGAAGTAGACGCCCTGGACGCGACCTCTCACCACGAGCTGGAGCTGCTTGAGAGCCATCTGGGAGTCTTGTTACCCAACCCTGGCTCGCTCGGCAACCGGGCCCGGCCCCCTCGCCGATACCTCGGGCGGGCCAGCGGCGCCCGGGCGGGCGTCGTTCGAGGTTCTGGCGATGCGGTAGATCTAGAGCCGCGTCCGTGATTCGATCGACGGGTGGCGCAGGCCGAATCCAAGTCCGCGGAGCTGGAGCGCCGCGTGCGGGAGCTGGAAGCGGCTCTAGCCCGCGAGGAGCGCATCTCCCGCGCGCTCCGCGAGGTCGGAAACGCTCTCGGCACTACGCTCGACCTGGACGACCTGCTCGAGCTCATCCTGGGCAAGGTCACCGAGCTGCTCGAAGCCGACCGGGCCACCCTGTATCTGCTGGACGAGGGGCACGGCGAGCTGCTCAGCCGCATCGTGGTGGGGCAGCAGGTGCGCTCCATCCGCCTGAAGGTGGGCCACGGCATCGCAGGCAGCGTGGCCCAGACCGGCAAGCCCATCCGGGTCAAGGACGCCTATGCCGACAAGCGGTTCGAGCCCGAATGGGACGCCCTGACCGGCTACCGAACCCGGAACATGCTGGTCGCCCCGCTCAAGAACCACCTCGGTCGCACCATCGGCGTCATCCAGGTGCTGAACAAGCTCGAGGGCGAGGAGTTCACCGCCGAGGACGAGGCGACCCTGCTCGCGCTCAGCACGCAGGCTGCCGTGGCCATCGACAATTCGCGCCTGTTCCTGTCGCTCACGCAGAAGAACAAACAGTTGCTCGAGACCAAGGAGCAGCTGGAGCGCCGCCTGCGCGACCTGGAGCTGCTCTTCGACCTGGAGCGTGCGACCGCGCGCGCCGGTTCGCTGGAGACGCTGGCCACCGCCGTGCTGGGACAGGTCGCGAGCGCATGCGAGGCCCGTGGCGCCGGGCTGCTGCTCGCCGAGGAGGAAACGGGAGACCTGGTCCAGTACATCCTCGACATCGGCGATTCCGGGGAGCTCCTGCGCAAGGGCGTCAAGGCCGGCGAGGGGTATCTCGCCATCGCGATGGGGCAGGAGGGGCCGCTCGAGGTCCAGGGCGCCAGGGAGGATCCGCGCTGGAACCCGCGCGTCGAAGGCGACTACACGTTCCCGGTCGATTCGGTGCTGGCGCTGCCGCTCGAAGGCGAAGAAGACGCCCTCGGAGCCATAGGCCTGTTCTCCAAGCGCGGCGGACGGCCTTTCACGGGCGAGGACGTGTCGCTGCTCAGGCTGGTCAGCGCCAACGTATCCACCGCAGTGCGGCTGTTCCGCGCCAGCCAGGCTCGCGAACGCGGCGAGCGCCTGACCACCATCGGGCGGCTCCTGTCACAGGTGATCCACGACTTCAAGACGCCGATGACCGTGATCAGCGGCTACGTCCAGCTGATGCAGGATGCCGACGACCAGGCGCAGAGGTCGGAGTACGCCGAGGAGATCCTCAAACAGTTCGATCTCCTGACGGCGATGCAGCGCGAAGTGCTCGAGTTCGCCCGCGGCGAGCGCAGCGTCTTCATCCGCAAGGTGTATCTGAAGAAGTTCTTCGCCGACATCGTGCGCCACCTCGGGCACGAGCTGGAGGGCCGCGCCATCGAGCTGGAGATGGAAGTGGACACCAAGGTGGTTGCGCGCTTCGACGAGGGCCGCATGGCACGCGCGATCCACAACCTGGCCCGCAACGGCATCGAAGCCATGGCCGAAACCGGAGGGCGGCTCACCATCAGCGCAGGAATGGAGGAAAGCGAGCTGGCGATCCGCGTCTCCGACACGGGGCCCGGCATCCCCGCGGAAATCGAGGGCCGACTGTTCCAGTCGTTCGTGACCGCGGGCAAGGAAGGCGGTACCGGTCTCGGGCTTGCCATCGTGAAGAAGATTGCCGACGAACATGACGGTCGCATCGAGGTGAGCTCCTCCAGCTCTGGCGCGACGTTCGAACTGAGGCTGCCGCAGCCCGAACGGCGACGCCCCGGGCCCGAGCGCGCGCGTCGCGCGTCGGTCCGTCCGCCGGGCAAACGCAAGAGCGCCAGCAAGGGGCCTGCGGTAAAGTCCCAATGAGCCATGCCCGATCCCTCGAGCTGTAACGCATGAGCGAGACCCGGCACCTGGCCCTGCTCGACGGGCGCAAGAAAGAGCTCGAGACCTGCGGCTACTGCCCCAAGCTGTGTCGCGCGGCCTGCCCCGTCTCGAACGCCGAACCGCGCGACACGATCACGCCGTGGGGCAAGATGAGCCTGTCGTGGTTCGCATCGCGCGGCGTGGTGCCCGCCGACGCGGCGCACGCTTCCGTCGCCTGGGCGTGCACCGGATGCCACAACTGCCGCGAGAACTGCGATCACAGAAATCCCGTCGCCGACACGCTCGGAGACGCGCGCGGCGATTTCTTCGCGGCGGGTGTTGCGCCGGAGGCCGTCGTGCGTTCGGCGGCGCGCCAGTCCGCGCGCGCCGCGGCGCTGGAGGCCGGGCTCCACTCGCTCCGCGCGCTGCCGGGGGTCGATGCGCGCTCGCGCCGTGCGCTGCTCGTCGGCTGCGCCTACGTGCGCACGCTGCCGGAGGAGGCACGCGACGCCGTGACCGCTACGGTGTTGCTTGCCGGGGACGTGCGGCTCGTCGACGCCTGCTGCGGCATGCCGCTCTACGCCGCTGGCGACCGGCAGGGATTCGAGGCCGAGCGTCGTCGGTTCGAGGACGCCATCGCCGGGGCGGACGAGCTTTTCGTGGTCGATCCGGGCTGCGCCATGACCCTGCAGGACCGGCAGCCGACGCTGCTCGTCGACCTCGCGCTGCGCCATCTGGGACGCCTGGCGCACCTGCCGGCGCTTTCCCGGCGGACCTTGCGTTGGCATGACCCCTGCCAGCTCGGTCGCGGACTCGGTCGCTATGAAGAACCGCGAAGCGTGCTGGGTCGCATCCTCGGGCGGGCTCCGGAGGAGTTCGCGCGCCGCCGCGCGGGAGCGGCGTGTTCCGGCGCTGGCGGGCTTCTGCCCGTCAGCATGCCCGAGGTGTCGCGAGCGATAGCCGGCGATCGCATTTCCGAGCACGACAAGCAGGGCGGCGGCAGCATCGTCACGGCCTGCGCTTCGAGCCTCCGGCGACTGCGCTCGTCCGGTGCCGACGCCGTCGATCTGGCGACTCTGGTCCGCCAGAGCCTCGAAGCCAATGGCTGACAAGGCAGATCCCCGCCCGCGGCGCGCTGTCGCTACGCGCGTGCTGCTCTCCTACGCGATCGTCACGATAGCGTTTGCGGTTGCGGCCGGCTGGAGCGTGGTCGCGCTGCGCAACGCCTCCCGCGAAGCGGATCTGATGCGCTCCGGGTATCTGCCGCTCGCGCTTGCGCTGCGCGACCTCGTCGCCAACCAGGACACCTGGAACACGCAGCTCAACCACATCACGACTATCCGCAATCCCGCCGACAAGCGCGTCTGGTTCGAGCTCGCGCAGCGCTTCCGGCCGCAGATGTTCGGAGAGGTGCGAGCGGCGATCGCCCGGGCGTTCAGCAAGTCGGATGATGCGTCGGTGCGCGCCACCGGTCACGACCTGTTGTCGCAGACCACGGATATCGAGAAGTATCTGGACGGGGATCGCGAGCGCCTGGCCCAGTTGTTCGACGCGCTCGACCAGGGCGACGCCAAGCGCGCGGAGCGCATGCGCGACGAGCTGGTCAAGCGCGGCTCGAACGGCAAACGGCGCTTGAGCGGCCTGGAAGCGCGCGTGCAGCGCAACGTCGATTCGCTGCTCGACGCGGCCCGGGCGAGGGAACGCCGTGCCATCCAGCTGCTCATCGTCCTGTGCGCGTTCGCGGCGCTGGTCGGCGTCGGCATGGCGTTCTACGCGCGACGGCTTCTGGCGCCGCTGGCCGCGGTCACGGAGCGGGCGAAGGCCGTCGCACGCGGCGACCTGACTCCGCGGCCCGTCGTCGCGTCCAAGGACGAGATCGGCGAGCTCGCTCTGACCTTCGAGAGCATGGTGAGCGCCATCGCGCGCGCCAACGAGCAGCTCCTTGCTTCGGAACGTCTTGCCACGATCGGCAAGATGGCGGCCCACGTGACCCATGAGATCCGCAATCCGCTCTCGTCCATCGGGCTCAATGTCGAGCTGCTGGAAGAAGAGCTCGGCAGCGATGAAAGCGAGGGACGCGCGCTGGTCAAAGCCATCAAGAACGAGGTAGAGCGTCTGACGCAGCTGAGCGAACAATACCTGTCCGTCGCGCGCCGCCAGCCCTTACGGCTCGAAGAAGAGGATCTCGGAGAGGTTGTACGCGATGCATCCGCCTTCATGCGCCGCGACCTGGAGCGCCACGGGGTCAAGACGGTGATCGAGATTGCCCCCGAGCTGCCGAGCGTCGAGGTCGACGAGGCGCAGCTGAAGCAGGCCCTGTTCAACCTGCTGCGCAACGCGCGGGAGGCCATGCCGGAGGGCGGACGCGTCGAGGTTTCGGTCAACGAGCACGACGACGGGGTCGACATCGTCGTGGACGACGAGGGGGCCGGCATGGACGAGGGGACGCGGGCCCGACTGTTCGAGCCGTTCTTCACCACCAAGGGCCACGGTACCGGGCTCGGCCTGGCGATCACCCGCCAGATCGTCGAGGCGCACGGCGGGCGCATTGCCTGCGAGGGCCGCGCGGAGCGGGGCACGCGCTTCCGCATCCATCTGCCTGTTAGCCGTTAGCCGTTGGCTGTCGGCGGTTGGCTCGCATCTGTCGCGTTTTGCGACGCCGCGCGACGAAATACCGCGGGTGGCGCGGCGCCGTGTGGCAGAATGCCGCGCTAGCTGAAGGCTAACAGCTAGTATGCGCCATGCCCCGCCTGCTGACGGTAGTGCTCGCCACCGCGAACGAGGGAAAGCTCGCCGAGCTTCGTTCCCTGCTCGGCGACCTGCCGCTCGAGCTGGTGAGCGTGCGTGACGTCCTGGGCAACGTCACGCTGGCGGAGGACTCCGACACGTTCGAAGGCAACGCCGAGCAGAAGGCGCGCGACGCCTGCCGACTGACCCGGATGCTGTCGCTGGCGGACGACAGCGGCCTGGAGGTCGCTGCGCTCGGCGGTCGCCCCGGAGTGCGCACCGCGCGCTTCGCGCACAACCGGGCCACGGATGCGGAGAACAACGCCGCGCTGCTTCGCGAGCTTGAAGAAGTCAACGAAGATGCGCGTGGGGCGCGCTTCCGTTGCGTGCTCGCGCTGTCGAGCCCCTGGGACGACAAGGTGCAGTTTGCCGAGGGGCGTTGCGACGGGCGTATCGCCCGCACTCCTCGCGGCAGCGGCGGCTTCGGCTACGACCCGCTGTTCGTGGTGGAAGAGTACGATGGTCGTGCGATGGCCGAGCTCAGCGAGGACGAGAAGAACGCCATCAGTCACCGCGCGCGGGCCGCACGGGCGCTGCGCCCGCTGCTGATCGCAGCCGTCAACGCGCAGCTCGACCAGGTCGAGAACATCCTCGGCTAGGTCAGTCCTTGCTGCCGGCGATGTCGAAGTGGCCGCCGAGCTGCAGCGTTGCCCAGGCATGGCCGCCGGTCTGGTCGGCGGGAGGATCGACGCTCTCCTTGACCCCGCCCTTGCCGAGTCGCTTGACCGTGCCGAATCCCCCGGCGCCAATCGTCGCCATCGGCGAGAGCGTCAGGCTCCGGCTCACGCGGATGTCGGCACCCAGGCCGATGCGGAACTCGAACGGCGCGTTCGTCAGCTGCAGCTCGCTGCCGTCGGCCCACAGAGCGTGGAAGCGGCGATAGCCGATATCGACCTCGGTGAGGAAGCCGACACTGTCGGGATCCGACGACACGCGGGCGCCGATCGCGTAGTAGTCGGTGCTGCCGGCATTCTGTCCGCCGTGCGCATCCGGTTCGGCGCTGCCCTTGCCGAGCGACGCGTGCTCCCAGAGCGCGAACAGATTGTAGTTGCGGGCGAGACGCGCTCCCGCGTCGATCTCGAACATCGGACCGGAGGAGGCGTAGTCGCTCCAATTGGTGCCCTGGTAGAGCTCGCATTGACCCCCGGAGCTCTGCGTGCAGCTGCTCCAGAGGTTGCCGAACGGCACGAACCAACCGACGCGCGCGCCGGCCCAGAGCGAGGTCTTTGGCGCGACGTGGTGCGGCGTGGGCGGCGGAGGCGGCTCGTAGATGAGATCGGGACCGTAGCCGGGCGGCGGAGGCGGTTCGCCAGGAGCCTTCACGGATCCGTTCGCTGGCGGCGCGGAAGGTTCCTTCGTTCCGGGTTCGACGTAGTAGTACGAAGGCGGCCGCGCGCCCGGCGCCGAGGGCTGTACGGACCTGGGTGCCGAGCTGCCGACGGAGGTGGAGCTCTTGCCGGGCGCGGCGCTGTCCGCGGGCGCGGCGCTGTCCGCGGGCGCGCTCTCGTCCGGGGCGGAGCTGTCGTCGGGTTGTGCGGCTGCGCCGGACGCCGCGCTGTCGTCCGGCTTTGCGGCTTTGCCCGGGGCGGGGTCGGGCGTCTGGGCCCACGCCGTGGCAGGCGCCGCGAGGACGAGGAGGAGCGCGATACGCAGGCGTCCCATGCGCCGACAATAGCACCGTCGCAGGGCCTCGCTCGGCCCCGCGAGCCCGCTTCGACGCGACGCGGCGAAGCGTCATTGACCCCCGGTGCGGGGGCATGCTAATCGACCGCCGCCTAACGGCGTGAGTGCAGCAACACTGGAAAGGTGTCGGTAGCTACGGGACCATCGGCCTCGAGTTCGTGCTGAGCGTCCTGTTCGGGCTTTTCGTGGGTCGGTGGCTCGACCACAAGCTCGGAACTCGCGGTTGGCTGACTCTCGTCGGCCTCGGTCTGGGCGTCGCTGCTGGCTACCGCACGATCTGGCAGGCCGTGCAGCGGGCGAATCGCGAAGCAGAACGACAGGAGCAGGAAGAGCGCGAGGCGCGCAAGAGGTTTCATGACGGAGGAGACGATCCAGAGCGGTGAGACCGGGATCGGAGGCGTGCTGCGCGTCGTCTCCGTCGTCGGGCTGCTGCTGATCGCCGGCGCCTGGTTCGCCGGAGGGCCTCACGTCATGCTCGCGGTCGCCATCGGCGCTGTTGCCGCCGTGCTGAACCTCTGGGTCATGGGCCGCCTGGTGTCGAGCTTCCTCGGCGGTCACGGTCGCATGTCCTGGGGCTTCGTCGCGATCGTCAAGCTCGCTGTGCTGTTCGGCGGGATGTTCCTGCTCATCAAGAGCGGCATCGCGGGAGTGCTTCCACTCCTGATCGGTTACGGCGCGCTGCCTCTCGGCATCGTCGTGGCCCAGTTCGGCGGACTTTCGCCGGTCCGTGGAGAGGGTTGACGCCATGCCCGAAGGAACGACCTGGCTCACCTTTCTGCTCGAGCACTGCCGCTCGACGCTCGCGCACAACGCCTGGATCATCGGCAACAGCTTCGTCCTGCACAAGCCGCCGACCTGGAAGAGCTGGGAACCGCTGATCACCGCCGTGCTCGTGGGCGTGGTGCTGATCCTGCTCTCGCTCCGCGTCCGGTCCAGGCTGTCGAAGACCGAGGAAGCCGTGATCCCCGACGACCGGCTCACGCTCCGCACGTTCATGGAGACCTTCCTCGGCTACTTCTACGACCTGGCCAAAGGCGTGATGGGCCCCGAGCGCGCCAAGCAGTACTTCCCTATCATCGGCGGCTCGGCCTGCTTCGTGTTCTTCTCGAACGTGGTGGCGCTGGTCCCGGGTTTCCCGGTCTGCACCAGCAGCCTGAGCATCACGGCCGGCTCCGCGCTGGTCGTGTTCGTGCTCTTCAACCTGTACGGCCTCAAGGAAAACGGCTGGGACTACGTCAAGCACCTGGCGGGCCCGGTCTGGTACATGATGCCGCTGATCTTCGTGATCGAAGTGATCTCGCTCTGCGTCCGCCCGGTCACGCTGGCCGTTCGTCTCATGCTCAACATGGCCGTCGATCACCTGATCGTCGCCATCTTCCTGGGCCTCGTCGGCCTGGTCATTCCGCTGCCGGCCATGATCCTCACCATCGTCGTCGTCGTGGTCCAGACGCTGGTGTTCGCGCTCTTGACCAGCATCTACATCGGTCTTGCGACCGAGCCCGCGGAGCATCACTAGTTTTTTTTGCCGGGGTGGAATCTTCACTGAAAACCGGCTAAAGGCTCGCCTGATCCAAGTTCAAAAGGAGACAGAAACAATGTCCAGGAAGAAGCTGGCGCTCGCCACTGCCGCCATCACCACGCTCGTCAGCTCGAGCGCGTTCGCCCAGGGTGCGGCGGCAGCTGCGTCGTCCAACAAGTTCGATGTCCAGTCGATGGCGGCGCTCGGTGCCGGCATCGCGATCGGCCTCGCAGTGCTCGGCGGCGGCATGGGCCAGGGCCGCGCGGCTTCCGCGGCGCTCGAGGGCATCAGTCGCAACCCCGGTGCCGCGGCGCGCATCCAGACTCCGATGATCCTGGGTCTTGCGCTGATCGAGTCACTGGTGCTGTTCGCGTTCGCGATCGCGTTCCTGCTCTGGCTGAAGATCGGCTGAGGTCGCACCGGCGAAGCGCTCGCGGCACGGTTCGGCGTGGGATGGTTTGTTTCCCGCCCGCCCACCCCCACCGGAATCCTCCCGGGGGGGCTCCGCCCCCCGAGCCCCCCTCACGCGCCTCGCTTCGCTCGGCGCGGGCTTGCTTCGCTGCGCCGACGCGCGTTGCGCGCCGCTAGCGCTGGCGGAAGCCGCGGTAGGTGTCGAGGAGGCCGTGCGCGACCAGCCACAGGACGGCGAGTCCCATGAGCACGCCGCCCACGATCTCGTAGTGGGCGGCCAGCACCAGGCCGCCCGCGATCAACAGCGAGGCGGCCACGAGTCCAGAGAAGATGCGGCGCCCCAGGCGGTCGGTGTAGGGGCCCAGGCCGGGGTCGACCGTGCGCACGCTCAGCCGTCCGAGCCGGAGGTCGTCGAGCACCTCCTGCATCTGCTGCGGCATGTTGTAGGTGGCGCCGCTCAGCCGTTCGATGCGCCGCAGTAGCTCGTTGCCGATGCGCTCCGGCGAGTAGCGCTTCTTGAGCAGGTCGAGGAACAGCGGCTTGGCTTCCTCGAACACGTCGAGCTCGGGGTCGATCTCCTTGCCGACGCCCTCGACGGTCATCAGCGATTTTCCGACCAGCATGAAGTCGGTGGGGATTTCCAGGCCGTACTTGGTCGCGCCGTAGACCAGGTCGCGCATCATCGCGGACAGCTCGATATCCTTGAGCTGCTTGCCCAGGTACTTCTCGGCAAGCAGGCCGACCTCGGCGCGGTACGCATCCATGTCGATCTTCTTGGTCGGCGTGCCGATCTGGTACATGGCGTCGGCGATGGCCTCGTAGTCCTTGCGCACGGCGCCGACCATCACGTCGATGGTCAGATCGCGCATCTTCGGGCTGAGCCGCCCAACCATGCCCAGATCCAGCATCGCGAAGATCGGCGCGTCCGGCGTGCCCAGCACCAGCACGTTGCCGGGATGCGGGTCGGCGTGGAAGAAGCCGTCCTCGAAGATCTGTTTGACGATGATGTCCAGCGCGATGCGCGCCAGCTTCTTGCCCGAGTGGCCCGCGGCGATCGCGTCGTAGATCTTCTGGCCGTCCAGATACTCGAGTGTCAGCACGCGCTTGCTCGATGCGGACTTGTAGGGCCTGGGAAACTTGACGTTCCGGAACGACTCGAAGTTCTGCGAGAAGCGCTGGGCATTCTCTGCCTCGGCGGAGAAGTCGAGCTCGGCGTTGATGGCCTGGTCGAATTGCTGCACCAGTCCCACCGGCGAGTAGATCTTGCTCTCCGGAATCGCGCGCTCGACGAGGCCGGCGAAGGTGTAGAGGATGTCGATGTCGCTGGCGATCGTCTCGGCGATGCCCGGCCGCTGTACCTTCACCACAACCTGCTTCCGGCCATCTTCTGTCTTGAGGACCGCCCGATGCACCTGCGCGATGCTGGCGGCCGCCAGCGGTTCCTCGTCGAAGCGCTCGAAGAGGTTGCCGAGCTCCACGCCGAGCGAGGTTTCCACCTGCTCCTTGATCTGGTCGAAGGGAACCGGCGGCACGGAGTCCTGCAGCTTCTTGAGCTCCGTGATCAAGTCCGCGGGCAGCACGTCGGGACGGGTCGAGGCGATCTGCCCGAGCTTGACGAAGGAGGGCCCCAGATCCTCCAGCACCAGCCGCGCGCGCACCGCCGGCGAGATCTGCTGGCGTTCCTCGTCGCCGTGCGCTTCTTCCTCGGGAGACGGCGCCAGGAGCTCCATGTCGCCCGACGACGGCGGTTCGGAGCCCTTTCGCTTCTTCGAGCGGCCGATGCCGATGCGGCGCACGACCTCGCCAAAGCCGTGACGCGCCAGGACCGTGGTGATGGTGCGGAGGCGGCCGATGTCCCGCGCGGCGTGGACGATGGAGACCATCAGTTGGGAAGGGTCGAAGTCACTCGTTGCCGATCTGGCTCAGGCCGGACGACAGTCGCGAGCGGAGCTTGAGCAGGTCGAATTCGGCGCCCTGATGCGCAGCCAGACCAAGGGCAGCGGTCTGGGCGCGCTCGCGCGCGACCTTGGACAGGCCCAGCCGATCTCCGAGCAGGTCGAGCGCGTCCTGCTCGGCCTGCGGCACCTCGCCGTCGATGTGTGCGATCCATGCGCCGATTGCGTAGGTGAACAATCGCGTCAGGCGGTTCATTCTGAGCGTTTCGACCTGGTCCAGGCTGACCTTGTTGGCGATCGCCTCTTCCACCAGCTTCAGATCTTCCGCGCCCAGGCGGAGCTGCTGCGCAGCAAGCCTGATCCCGGCCTGCTCGCGCGGCTCCATCTTGCCGTCGGCCCACGCCACGGCCGCCAGCGCCATCAGGGTGTCCCGTCCGATATCCAGGTCCATGGCGCCCATTCTAGGGCACGGATCGCAGATGGGCGATAGAACAGGCGGTCTGGAGCCGGCTAGCGCACGCGCACCAGGGTTCCCGGGTCGAAGCGCGTGGGCAGCACTGCGGACCAGCCTGCCGGAAGCCTGGGGCCGGTCCAGTAGAAGAGCCGTTCGGCATCGAGCGGCGTCAGGTTCACGCAGCCGTGGCTCCGGACGTGCCCGAAAGCGTGGTGCCAGAACGTGCCGTGCAGGCCGTAGCCTTTCTTGAAGAACATCACCCACGGCACGTCCTCGATGGCGTAGTAGCGGCTCGCCTCCTCGTCCTGGAGGTTGTCCATGTCGGTGCTGCGCAGCTTGACCCAGATGTGGAAGCTGCCCTTGGGCGTTGCCAGCTCGCTGCCCGGCCTGCCCTTGCCGGTCGATGTCAGCGTCGCGAAGACGGGCTTGTCGCCGACGTAGGCGGTCAGGATCTGGTTGTCGAGGTCCACGTCGATCCAGCGCTGGTCGGCGTGGACTCCGTCGGGCGGAGGCGCCGGAGTCGGCACGCGCACGTCGCGGTCGCTCATCCACTGTCCGTCGCCGATGCGGAACCAGCGGTGGTGGCGGCGCTCCGTGATCTCCAGCACGGAAAGTTTCTCGAAATGCGTGCGGAGCGCGTGCGGGAGACGCCGGCCCTCGGGCGCGCTGTAGACGTGCGCGTCGTCCACCACCACCCAACCCACATCGAGCTTCCCCGACAGCTCGGTACCGTGGAACGACGACGGATTCGCCGCGCCCAGATCGCGCATCGGCACCCACAGCCCGTGGGTGGTCAGCCCGAACGGATCGCCCGGCGCCTTGTCCGCGACCTGGATCACCGCCAGTGCGAATCCCGGCTGTAGCTCGGCATCGGGAGCGCCTTCCTCCGCGGTGGCTAGTCGCCTGTAGCCGAGCGATCCGTCTGGTCCCACGAAGTAATAGCGGTACGGCAGCCCTTGCCGGAATGCGGGCGGCGCGCCCCTGGGGGCGATCGGGACAGCCGCCGACAGCTCCACGTGCGTGCTGCACACCCAGGCAACGGGGCCCACCGCCAGCCAACGCCCCGGGCAGCCCGGACCCTGGGTGGCACCGAAGAGCGGCAGGTGTGCGCCCTGGATGGCCGTGCCCCGGCGAGCGGATTGGCTGTCGGGGCGCGAGAAGAGCTGTTCGTTCCTGTGCAGGATCTGGACGCTGTGCGCGGTCGACGGCAGCGGAATACCGCCGGGATCCACCCAGGGTCTCTCCTGCGCGCCGGCCTGCGCCGTGGCGAGGAGCAGCACCAATGGCAGGCCGACGGCAGCGCGCATGGTGCGATCGTAGCCCGCGGCGCCGATCCGGACCAAAGCCCCGGCGTTCGTCCGGGCTCAGCGCCGCGTCCGCGCCGCAAGCTCGGCAAAGGCCGGCATGTCCAGGTTCTGCTCACGGGCCAGAAGCTCGATCTCGGCGGACATGGCGCGGTGCTGCGCCGAGAGCTTCTGGCCGAAATGTCGCTCGAGGTAGGTGAGCGCCTCCGGGACGAAGCGCTGCGCCGCGGCGACCAGCGCCTTGAGCGAGCGAGGACCCGCGAAGCGCGCCAGCGCTACCGCCGGCTCGACGGGACCGATGCTGCGCGCCAGCTTCCAGGATTCGCTGCAGGCGCGCAGCGACAGATCGAGCAGTTGTCGATCGGCGACCAGAGCGGTCGCGCTGCCCGCTTGCGAGAGCCCCAGCGATAACGGAAAGAACGCCACCGTGGTTGCAGGGTTGCGGCGGCCGACACCCGGCGACAGCTCGGCAGGAATTCCCGCGGCGTCCAGCGCCTGGACCAGCTCGACCACCGCGGGCTCTTCGCCCCTCTCCGATTCCACGAAGGTCTTCGTGCGCGGCAGCACGCGATAGCGGACAACCCCGTGCTCGTCGAGCGTGCCGGCCACGCTGGGCAGCGCCGGGAAGCAGCGCCCGGCGACCATCTCGTCGATGTGCCGCCAGCTGATGGGCAACAGCGGCGTGAGCGAGACGACGGGAACGGGCGGAGCGGTGCGGAGCGTCCGCTCCAGGGCATCGTCAATCTGGTCGACGCGCACGGCCAGCACGATGACCGTGGCCTCGAGCGGCACTTCGGCGGACCGTACTGGATGCGAGAATCCCGCGCCGGCGCCCTCCTCGCGCAACGTCCTCGATGACGAACGCTCCCGCGTCTTCCAGTCGCGAGCGCCGGACGACGAACGTCACCGGCACGCCGTGCGTCGCCAGGCACACTCCGTAGATCCGCCCCAGCGAACCTGCTCCAACAACGGCTACGTGCAAGGGAAGTACCTATGCGGTCAAGCCCGGCGAAGCGAAAGCAAGCCCGCGATGAGCGAAGCGAATCGCGTCGGGGGTCCGGGGGCGGTGAGCCCCCGGCGGAGGATTCCGGTGGGGGTGGGCGGGCGAAATGAAGACGTCAGCGGAAGGAGAAGTGGAGCTCGTGGTCGCAGACCTTGAACATGTCGCCTTCGTTGATGACCTTCCGCTGCACGCGCTGGCCGTTGTACTCGACGCCGTTCGTCGAGCCCATGTCGACGATGTAGTACTGGCCGTTCAGGAACTCGACCATCGCATGCTGGCGGGACACGTTTGGATCCTTGATGGTCAGATCGCTGGACTGCTTGCCGCGGCCGATGATGAAGCGATCCTTGGTGATCGGGAAACGCTCGCCGCCGTAGTAGATATTGAGCGCACCCCCGTACTGCTGCGCCGGCGGAGGCGGCGGAGGTGGCGGGGCGGAGCGCGGCATCGGCGGAGGCGGCGGTGCGCCGCGGGCCGGGCCGGGAGCCATCGGCGGCGGCGGACCCCCGTAGTGCTGCGCCGGCGGTGGAGGAGGCGGCATCCGGCTGGGTGTCGGCGGAAGAGGCGGCCGGCGCGCGCCGCTGCTCGGCACTCCGGGAGGCGGCGGCGGCGGTCCGCCGTAGCCTCGCTGCTGGGGCGGCGCCATCGGCGGCGGGCCCGCCGAGGGTCGGTGAACCGGAGCGGGCGGAGGGCCGCTGGGAAGCGGCGGCGGCGGCGGCGGCGGCGCGCCGTGCGTGGCCGGCGGCGGCGGCGGCGGGGGCGGCGGTCCGGCTGCAGGCTGCGCAGCGGTGCTCGTGTAGCCCCGCTGTCGCGCATACTGCTTCATCGCGTCGTTGATCAGATAGTCGACGGAGCATTCGAGCTCCCGCGCCATCTGCTCGAACTTGTGCCAGAGAGAGTCGCGGCACTGGAAGCTGCGCGGGGTCTTCTTGTTGGGGTCGGAGCTCATGCGGCAGTACCTATATCGGGGCGGTTCCCAGCAGGGCCTCTACTTCTTTTTGTCGTCCGCCTTCTTCGGCGCCTTCTTGTTCTTCTTCATCGCGGGTTCGACACAGTAGGTCACGAATTCGCCCACCGTGGTGATGTCCTTCGTCTCCTGGGACTTCCCTTCTCCGATCGTGCACTGCCACGCGCAGTCCTGGGCGTCCTCGCTGCACTGGGGAACCTTCGTCTTGTCGTTCTCGTAGCGCTGGACCTTGGACAGTTCCTCCTTCGTCCCGTAGTTGTAGTAGTAGCCGAGCGCGCTCAGGCGGGCCTGCACGGCGTGACCGGCGCCGATATACCTGTCCACAACCTCTTCCGGCGTCTTCGAGCCCTTCATCTGGCCGATCAGGGTGCCGTAGCGCAGCGGTTCGGTGATCGCCAAGCCCTTGGCGCGAGCCAGATGGCTCATGAACTCGCCAACCTGGCTGGTGTCGGACATCTTCAGCACCAGCTCGGCTGCCACCCAGCGGATCTTCCAGTTGTCGTTCCGGAACAGCTCGTACAGCTTGTTCACGACGAGCTTCCGCGGCATCTCGCCGACGCGCCGCAGCGCCTGGTCGCGCACTTCGTCGGGCGTATCGCTGGCGCCCGCAAGCTCCAGCATGGCTGCCACTTCTTCGGGCTTGTTCTTGTCGAGGTGACCCTCGAGTGCCGCGACCGCTGCCGCACGGCGCTTGGCCGGCTTGTCCTTGTCCTCGGCGTACTTGATCAAGAAATCGGCCGCCGGCTGCCCGCCGACCTTCTTCATCGATCCGAAGACACGCAGGAGCTCTTCTTCCTGGTACTGGTCCAGCTGTGCCTGGAACTGCCGCGGCGTGGGCTCGAGCTTCGACGCCTTGTTGGCCGCTTCCACCGCGGGCGCCTTCTGCTTCTTCCAGCGGTCCGAGTCGACTTCCTCGGCCACCGCGACCAGGGCCTTGCTGGCGCGCTGCTTGGTCTCGGCGTCGCCCAGATCAGCGACGAGACTCGCCATGTTCTCGATCTTCTTCGCGCCGGGCTTGATCAGGTCGGGCAGCTTCTTCACGCCCGGAGCGCCGAGAGCGCGCAGCACCTGTTCGACGCCGAACATCTGCGACGAGTCATCGAGCCGGTCCGCAAAGTCCGTCATGCACCAGTCGGCGAGGGCGGTCTTGAGCTGCTGCTTGAGAGCCTCGTTCGTGATGAGCGACCCGTCGTCATAGGTGAGCAGCGCGAAGGCGCCGTCCTTGTAGGTGAACGACGGATCTGCGGGCGCGGCCTGGCCGCCCTGCGCCCGCGGCGGAGGCTCGCTCATCTTCTGGATCAAATCCGGGATGAGCTTGTCGATGATGCGCGCGCGCTCGGCCGGGACGAGTGAAGCAATCGCGCCCACAACTCCGGGCTCCTCAGGATCGTTGTCCACGCCCTCGATGCCGATCGGCTTGCCGCCGCGCGGCTTCATCTCGATCAGCGTCATCGCCGCTTCCACCCTCAGCGCGAGCGGAAACTTGTCGTGTGTAACCACCGCGGCAAGCTTGCGTGGCCCCTGCAGGGTGCTGGCCCAGCGGTGGATGTCGCTTTCGGAGGTGCGGCATCCCGTGGCTGCGAGCCCCATTGCGAGGGCAGTGCCAAGGGCTACCGAAGACAGGAGGCGACCGTGCCGAAAGCCCGCTAGCATTGAAAATTGTTCCGTTCTCCGGTGTCTCGGCATGCCCTCGCTGTCCTCCGCGCGCGCGCGTGAACGAAGAGGCAGGATAGTACAGCCCGCACGGCGACAGACTCAAGCTCGCGACATCCCGCGGATAGCGGACAGTGCAGCAAACCTGTCCCCACCCGCCCCCAGGGAAGTCGACATCCTTGGCCGCCAAAGGTAAGGTAATGTAGGTCCAGGTAGCCAAATGGGCGTACGTCCCTTCACTCGACGCAGTCCCGTCAACGGAGATTCCGCAGGGTCCGTGCTGGAGGCCGGTGGGCCGGTCGGCCAGGGCGCGGTCCGCCGCGGTCGCGAGGCGGCGGCTCTGCTGCTCTTCACTCTATCGGTTTTCCTATGCCTGGCGCTCGCCAGCCTGCGCGTGGACCCGAACGATCCCACCATCTCGGGCGGGGATTGGGTGGGCCTCGTCGGCGCAGCCGTGGCCGGAGTGCTCGGGCAAGGCTTTGGAGTCGTAGCCTGGCTGGCTCCGGTGGAGCTGGCGCTGGTGGGAGCACCGCTGTTCCGGGGCCGAACCGCCGGCTCGCTGGGCCTGAGGATGGCCGGCGATCTCGTCGTCGCCATCATCCTGGCCGCGCTGGTCCAGATCGCGTTTCCGGGCGCGCACGTATTCGGTCGTCTGCCTGCGGCCGGCAACGTGGGGCTCTTGTTCGGCGAGCTGATGCGCGGGCTGTTCTCGAACATCGGCTCCTTCCTGGTCGGCTCGACG
This sequence comes from uncultured delta proteobacterium, assembly GCA_963826085.1. Taxonomy (GTDB): domain Bacteria; phylum Myxococcota_A; class Polyangia; order Polyangiales; family Polyangiaceae; genus CAWDXG01. The sequence goes on from CAWGVN010000005.1 coordinate 191,061, forward strand.
GCGGTGGGCCTGATCCTCATCGGGCGCAGCAGCTTCTCCTTCATAGCCTGGTGCCAACGAGCCGTGGTGCTGTGGAACCGTCTGGCGGCGTTCTCGGTGCAAGCCGGAAGGCGGCTCGGCGTCGCTTGGCAGAAGGCCCGCGAGCTCCAGCGCGAGCAGCGCGAGGCCGAACGCGCCGCGGACCGACCGCACATCGATACCAAACCGAGCGACGAAGCCATCATCGCGCAGCTCGCCGACGATGACGGCGACTGGATCCCCATGGAGAGCACGGGCTCCCCACCGCTGGCCGTCTCCTCGGCGCTGCGCGGCGGCGTGGGGTCCACCGCGGAGGCCTTGCTCGAGGCCGACACCGCCGCGACCCCCGCTGTGCGGACCGAACCTCCCCCGACGGCCGCAGACGACGGCATCGACGTAGACGACGTGAGCGAAGCAGACGACGGTACCGAAGCGGAAGACGACGCTGTCGATCTCGCCGACGCGGTTCTGCAGGACGACGAGCCCGCCACGCCCCCGACTCGCCGGCGGCGCCGCAAGAAGGAAGAGGCGGAAGGCCCGCGCATCGTCGATACCAAGCCGCACCAGGAGATCAAGCGCGACCGCAGCGTAAACGCACGAGCATCCCGCTCTGCGGACTTCCTCCTTCCGACCCCCGAACTGCTGGGCGCTGCGCCGCCGAAGATCGGCGACGTCGACGAACAGAAGATCCTCGAACACGCAGCGAGACTCGAGAAGACGCTCGCCGACTACGGCGTGAAAGCCAAGGTCAAGGACATCCACCCCGGCCCGACTGTGACCACGTACGAGGTTGCGCCCGAGGCCGGCACCAAGGTGAGCAAGGTCGCCAACCTGGCCGACGACCTGGCATTGGGGCTGTCGCGGACCGTACGCATCATCGCGCCCATCCCCGGCAAGAGCCGCATCGGGTTCGAGCTGCCCAACGACGAGCGCATGCCGGTCAATCTGCGGGAGCTGGTGGAGGACAAGCGCTTCGGCAAACTTGCGGAAAAGGCGCCCCTTCCGGTGGTGCTCGGCCGCGACATCGTGGGCGCGCCTTTCTACGCGGACCTCGCCAGCATGCCGCACGTGATCGTCGCGGGAGCGACAGGATCCGGCAAGAGCGTGGGCCTGAATGTGATGCTCTCGAGCCTTCTGTTCTGCCGCACGCCCGAGGAGCTGAGGCTCCTGATGATCGACCCCAAGGTCGTCGAGCTGGCGCCTTTCGACGGCATCCCGCACATGCTGCTGCCCGTGGTGACCGACATGAAGCAGGCGGCCACCGCGCTGCGTTGGGCGGTGGACGAGATGGAGCGGCGCTACCAGCTCTTTGCCAACGCCGGCACCAAGAACATCACGACCTACAACAACTGGGTGCGCCGCGTGCAGACGGGCGAGCTGCCCGCTCCGGAAGCGTCGGCTGTCGAAGCGCTGTCGAGCGAGGGCACGCTCGTGAGCGTACCGGCGTCCAGGCACGGGTCGGACGGCGTTCAGCTCCCCGGCAAGTTGCCCTTCATCGTGATCGTCGTCGACGAGTTCGCCGACCTGATGATGCAGCAGGGCAAGGAGGTCGAGGCGTCGGTCGCGCGACTGGCGCAGAAGGCGCGCGCGGCGGGCATGCACGTCGTGCTTGCGACGCAGCGACCGAGCGTCGACGTCATCACCGGGATGATCAAGGCGAACTTTCCGAGCCGCATCGGGTATCGCGTCGCGCAGAAGGTCGACAGCAGGACGATCCTCGACGAGATGGGCGCCGAGCTCTTGCTGGGCAAGGGCGACATGCTGGTGAAGCTCAACGGCTCGAGCGTGACCCACCGCGTCCAGTGCCCGTTCGTCAGCGAGGAGGAAGTGAGCGCGCTCACCGACCACCTGCGGACCCAGGGCGCCCCGCAGTATCACGACGCCATCCTGACGGCCGCCGACGACGACAAGCCCGGAGGCGACGCCGACGAGCCGGTCGACGCTCGCTTCGACGAGGCCGTTGCGATCGTCGCCGAGACCCAGCGGTGCTCGACGTCGTGGCTGCAGCGGAAGATGACGATCGGCTACAACCGCGCCGCGAAAATCGTCGAGATGATGGAGAAGCGCGGCATGGTCGGTCCGCCGAACGGAGCCCGTGACAGGGAAGTTCTGCTCCCATCCCCGAATTTCTAGGCGTTCGGGGCGATACCGCCTTGCGGCAGCCGGACCGCGGGCGGCGCTTTGCAGCGACTGCCCTTCTGCACCTATGATACGAACCTGGGTCCGATGAACGGCGTGCCCCCTTCGTCGCCAGGCATTCCTGCGCCTCTAGACAACGACGACGACAACGTCGCGTGGGCGCTGTCGACAGCCGCTGTGCAGTGGAAGCGGGGCGCGTACGCCGACGCCATCGTGTGGCTCCGGAGGGCCGTGGATGCCGCGATCCAGCTGGGCCAGGCGGAGCGGGCGACGGAGCTGAACGGAGTCGCCGCGCAGCTCACCGAACGGATGCTGGGCCAGGCCCGGGAGGCGCCCGCGGCACCGTCACCCGGCGGCACCGACATCGATGCGCTGCTTTCCGCACCGCCGCCGTCGCCGTCCGCCCTCCCGCCGTCCGCCCACCCGACCCAGCCGCCGTCCGGCGCGCCGTGGCCGCCGCCGGGACATGAAGCCGCACCTCCGCCGCCGCAGTGGCCGCCGCCGGGACATGAAGCCGCACCTCCGCCGCCGCAGTGGCCGCCGCCGGGACATGAGGCGCCGCCCGCGCCGCAGTGGCCGCCGCCCGGACATGAGGCGCCGCCGCGCGGTCCGATGCCGACCAGCGTCGAAGTGGATCTCGACGACCTCGGTGGTGCTGCAGCTGCAGCGCTGCCGCCGGTCCCGCCGCCACCCGCCGCGGTCTCCGCGCCCGACATTCCGCCAGCCCCGGCCGTGGCGCCACCGGTCCCGCCTCCTGCGGTCGTCGCATCTCCCCTTCCACCGCCGCCACCCGGTTTGGTGGAGCAGGCGGAGATGCTCGAGGAAGCGGAGCTCCTGGAGGACGAGGAACTCATGGACGCGGGCGAAGAAGACGAGCAGACAATCGTCTCGCCGCCGCTCTTGCCGACCGAGCCGGAGCCGCCCGCGCCGACCGAGGTCGAGCAGCCGCTGCCGACCGACGAGCAACCGGTGCCGACCGAGCCCGAACCGCCCACGCCGGTGGCTGTCCCATCGGATTCTCTGCTCTCGGCTGCCTCGGAAGTGCCGGCTCCCGAATCTGCGTTGCTACCGCCGCTCGAGCTCGAACCCGAGCCCGCAGCGGAGCCGGAACCCGAAGCCGAGCTGCCAGCTCCAAGCGTGGGCGGCGTCTCGCTCGCCGACGTGCGAGGCCTCGAGGATCTGCCCGAGGACGCGCAGCAGTCGCTCGTCGACGTGGCCAGGCGCGAGACGCTACAGACCGACGAGGAGATCAGCTCGTTCGGCGTGGCGCTGGTCGTGCGCGGCTGGGTCAACATCATGCCCGCCATTGCCGATGCCGCGTGCGCTCGCGCAGGCGTCGGGGACGTCGTCTTTACAGTCGGCACTCTGGACGACGGAGTGGCGCTGCGCGTGGTCGCGGGCGAGGATGACACGGAGATCGCCGTGTGGGAGCGCGAAGCGCTCGCGCAGGCGACGGCCGATTGCCCATGGGTGGGCGACGAGCTCAGGCTCGTCGCGGACCGCTATCAGGCGTTGGCGGGCGCGACTATGGGAGAGCTCGGTGAGAGGTTGGACGACACGCTGCGCGCCATGGTCACCGACCGCTGCGACGTGCGCACGCTGGAGGCTGGCGAGGTCGTCGTGCAGGGTGGCGAGCCCGTCACGAACATCTACATCGTCGGTGCCGGCCGCGTCGAGATCGTCGACGGCGAGGGCGAAGTGCAGGACGAGCTGGGCCCGGGGGATTTCCTGTTCTCGACGGAAGTGATGGCGGCCGGACCCGCGCCCGCAACGGCTCGCGCGGGCGCCGATGGGGCGCTCCTGCTCGTCGCCGGCCGTCACGTGGCGCACGAGCTGATGGTCAGCGTGCCGCCACTACTCGAGATCCTGGCTGGCTGAGCGCGACCGGCGGTTGATCGCCGCCCTTGGACAGCTGCCACACCAGCTCCTCGTTGCCCTGCGCGCCAGCAAAACGCAGGCCGAACCATTTGGCTCTGGGCGAGATAGTAGGACGCCCGTCGGCTTTCAGGCGCGGGAAGCGGATGCGGTAGGCCTTGCGCCAGGGAGTCGTGTAGGGGAAGTAGGTTTTCTCGATCGCGCCCGGCTTTCTGATGCCCTCGATGTCCGTGGGCGCCGTCTCGTCGCCCTGGTCGTCGATGAGCCGCACGATCCAGGCGGCGTTGTCGGCGGTGAGGTCGCCCCACTTCCATTTCTGGGCGTACAGCGCCACGTAGAACTGGTGATGCTCCCGGGTCTCCGCCAGCGAGCGCTCCAGCAGCGCGCGGCGCTGGTCGACGGTGAGGCGATAGTCCTCGGCGTAACGCACGACATAGGCCCAGCGGAAATCCCACGACTCATAGGTCGCGGTGACCGTGAGCACGTTGTCCATCTCGCTTGCCACGATCAGCTGTTCGCTGCGGGTCCACTTCCTGAGCACGGACTCGTAGTCCGATGGGGCGTACTCCCGCGGGCCTTCCGTCAGCCGTACGCTGGGAGTGCCGCAGGCCGTCAGAAGGCCGCCCGCGAGCAAGAGCGGCAAGAAACAAGCGCGCGCCCGCATCCCTGGGAGCGTAGCACCAACACGGCGCCGCAGCGCTATTTGCGCGGTTCGAGCAGCCCGTACTCCAGGGCCTGGCGCATCGCATGCTGGTTTCGCGCGTGGCCCGGGCGTTCGGCACGCAGCCGGCCGATCGGCGGGCCCCCGAACAGGTACAGGTCGCCCAGCAGGTCGAGCAGTTTGTGGCGCGCGAGCTCGCTCGGACGCGGCGGTTCGCCGGGCGGCGTCACGCTGCCGTCGGGCTCGATGACGATCACCGAATGCGGGTCGACGTGCCTCGCGCGGCCGAGCTGCTGGAGCTCTTCGGCGTCGCTCCTGAAGCCGAAGGTGCGGGCGGGCGCGATCTGCGAGAGGAATTCCCCGGCATCGCCGCACCAGCGCGCGTTCTCGCTCCCCGTGGTCGCAAACTCGACGTCCACCTCGATCTCGACCGCGTCGCCCGGCTCGAAGGCATAGCGCGAGCCGTCCACGTGGATGTCGCCCGCCTGCGCAACGCGCAACGCCGGAGGGTCCCTGGGCAGCTCGAGCGCGCCGAGCGCTTGCCCCAGCTCGAGCGCGCCGCCGTCGAGCAGCGGCACCTCGGGGCCCGTGAGCTCCACCTCCAGCCCGCGACGTATCGACAAGCCCGCCATCGCCGCCAGCAGGTGCTCGACCAGGTCGACCTCCACACCGCTCTCCGATCGCACCTGGACACCGCGATCGGCGCGCACGACGGACAGCTCGCCGAGCGCCGCCCGGTGCCCTTGCTGGAGGAATGCCAGCGCGCCCGGCCGGCGCCGCAGCCCGACGGCGCATTGCGCCCCGCTGTGCAGCCCGACACCGTGGAAAACTATCTCGTCCAACGATAGTGTTCGCTCGTTCTTGCCGCGGCCTTCAATTGCCTTTGATGTCGAACACGCTGACGACGAGGATCAGCGCGATCAACATCAGTAGTCCTACGGCATGGATCTGCGCTTCGATGCGCGCGTTCGGTCGTCGCCGCGTGACGGCTTCGTAGGCCAGGAACATCAGCCGGCCCCCGTCGAGCGCGGGGAATGGCACGAGGTTGAATCCGCCCAGATATGCGCTCAAGAGCCCGAGCAGCATCAGATAGTCGGCCCAGCTCCGCTCCGCTGCTCGCTTGGCTTCCTTCACGATGCCGACCGGCCCCGTCAGCTGCGGCTTCTCCTGCAGCGTGATCATGCGGGACAGGCCCACCACCAGCGCCTGGACGACTTTTGCCGGGTAGACGACCGACTTGACCGCCGCGTCCTTGACGCTCATCGGGACCATCTTGGTGATGGGCGTGACGCCGATGAGGCCGCCGCCGTTCTTCGCTTCAGGTCGGGGCGTGACCAACAGGGTCACGTCCTTCTTGTCGCGCTTCACGATGATGTGTAGCGGCTTGTTCGGACTGGCCAGGATGATGTCACGCATCTTGTCCCAGTCGCTCACCGGGGCGCCGTCGATGCTGACGATGCGATCCCCGTCCTTCATGTGCGCCGCCTTGGCGGCGCTGTTGGGCATCACGTCGATGTGCGTGGTCGGTACCGGCTTTCCCCCGATCATGAAGGACGCAAAGAACAGCACCGACGCGAACAGGTAGTTCGCCAGCGGTCCAGCGACGATCGCGGAGATGCGGCCGATGAGCGAGGCGTTCGCGTAGCTGCCCTCGTCGTCCGGGTCGATCTCTTCGAGCGGGTTCATGCCCGCTATCTGCACGTAGGCGAGGAACGGGATCAGGGCGACCTGGTAGATCGTCTCGCTGTTCTTCGGCTGGTGACGCCACAGCGCCGGCCCGAAGCCGATGCTGAACTTGATGACGCGCATCCCGAACGCGCGCGCCGCGATGAGATGGCCGCCCTCGTGCACGACCATCAACAGAGCCAGACCCAGGATGCCGATCAGGTACAGGCTCATCGTTCTCTCACCACACGCGGATCCCGGGGGGCTCGGGCTTTCTCATCCAGCCTCTTCTATAACCTCTCGTCGCCGATCCCGCCACGCCGGGGGAGCCGTCTGCGCGTGCCGCAGGCCTTTTGGCCGGGCTCTTCACAGCAGGAACGACACGCCGACCGAGAAATCCGGGTAGCCCACGCGTAGGGTCAGCGCGACGGAATCCGAGAAGTGAAAGCGGCCGCCCGCGTACATCACCGGGTCGAAGCGATTGCCCCCGGGGGAGACGATGCGGAACGCGGCGCCCGGCTCGCCGAAAACCGACCAGTTGCGGCTGATCCAGAAATTCCACTGCATCACCACCGGTATGTAGAAGTAGCTCACCGTGTCGTAGTGGTGGGCGTAGCACTGCGGCTGGTTGTTCGGCCCAGTGATGATCCTGTCGCAGTTGAACTTGCCGTGAGCGTAGTGCATCCAGTCGAAACCGAAGCCAATGCCGACGGTGTCGTTGAGGTGCTTGATAAAACCCTTGTCGAGCAACTGGATGGTGCCGCGGAAGCCCACGCCGAAGCCCACGTCACGCGCAGGTCCGGGTGGGTTCACCGCGCCCACGAGCCCGTGCGGCTCCGCTTCGAAGATGTAGCGGGGATGATCCCGGTCGCGCTTGATGGTCACCGTGTCCGCCCTGGCCGGCCGCGGGGCGGCGAGGAACGCGCCGGCCATCGCTACGGCGACCAGAGACCCTGAAAGCAGGCGGGGGCAGCGGGAGATTCCGGACATGCTTTCCATTCTAGAGCAGGAACGACAAGCCGAGCGACAGCGTCGGGTATCCTGCGCGCAACGTCAGCGCGATCGTGTCGTTGAAGTGCAGACGCACGCCGCCCGCACCGACGGGCCGGATACCGGTCGCATTGCCGAGGTAGAAGCCGAAGCCCGGTTCTCCGAAAACCGACCAGTGGTCGGAAAGCCAGAAATTCCACTGCATCACGATCGGCACCCAGATGCTGGTCGACTTTTTCGAAAACGCGATCCAGTCGAAGCCGAGGCCGAGGCCGACGCTGTTGTTGATGCTGGCGATGAACCCGTTGTCGACCAGCTCGATGGTGCCGCGGAAGCCGGGACCGAAACCCTGACCCGCGGTTGGGCCGGGCGGATCGACTCCGAACATGAAGTGCGGCTCGGCCTCGAAGTGGTAGTCGGGGTGAGCGCCCGGTTGCTTGATGCGGCTCTCCGCCGCGGCCGGACTTGCGGCGAGAAGGACCAGACTGCCCGTTGCGAGGGCAGTTGCGGCCAGGGTTGATAGCGAGGGTCGCACGTCGATCTCGGGGTGGATCCGGACCCATGCTAACCCGCCCAGCGCCGCCACGGAGGTACGGGACGCTTCCCGCCCGCACGCTATTGCCGGCCTCACGGTCCGCTGCTAGTTTCCGCGCCCCTCCCCGGGCGCGATCGTGCGTTGGGGAGCGGGGGCGGCCCCGGAGCCGGGGCCCCGCGCTGCGCTGACGAGCCCCTGGCTCGCTCCGCGCGAGAGGAGATCACATGAGCCAGCCGAATTCACCCGGTGCGCCCGGGAATGGACAGCCCGCAGCCAACCTCCAACTGCAGGGAGGCGCCGCGATCGTCGCGCCGGTCAGCGCCTTTCCGGGTGGCGTGCCCGGCAACGCCATGGTCGTGCTCCCGCTCAGCGAGCCGTCCAAGGAGCTGACCGAGTCCATCAAGAAGGGGCCCCTGGTCATCGATACGGACAAGATGTGGGAGCTCCTGGGCTTCAACGGTCCCGCGGTGCAGGTCCAGGACGCCGAGGGGCGCCCCATCGCGATCGGTCTGGAGGATCTGCTCTCCGGTCTCGACAAGCACTGGCAGGAGAACAAGAACGACCTGAACCGCGGCCGGCTCTTCGCGCAGGAGCTGATGAAGTACGAGCGCTTCGAGAGGGCGGAGAAGGTGCTGGCCAAGGTGGTGGCTTCCGGCGGCACGGGCGAGGACTGGCTCGGGCTGGGCGTGGCGCAGCTCCGCCAGGAGAAGTGGGAAAAGGCCGAGGGCACCCTGCGCGGCGCGCAGAACCTCATGAAGGAAAGCCCCTTCCCGTCGCTGCACCTGGCCAAGGCGCTCGGCGGCAAGGGCGACACCAAGGGCGAGCGCGAGATGATCCGCCACGCCATCCAGATCGACCCGAACAGCGTCGATGCGTGGGCGTACCTGTTCTCGACCATCCGCGAGGCGGACAGCGAGGAGGCGGCCATCAAGGAGGTCGGCGAGCTGGCCGATGCCGAGCCCAACAAGCGGACCGCGGCGCCGTTCATCGCGATCCAGGGCTTCTACGCCGGCGAGGAAGCGACCCGCGACAAGGCCGTGACCTTCGCGAAGAAGGCGGTCGAGCGCAACGACAAGGATCCGCTCGCGCTCATCTGCCTGTCGGCGCTCTACGGCCAGAAGGGCGAGCTCGACAACGTCATCGGCCTGCTGTCCAAGCACGAGGCGATGATGGCGAGCGACGTGCGGCTGGCGAACAACTACTTCGAGGCCCTGTTCCAGAAGAAGGACCTCGACAAGGTGACCAAGCTGCTCAACGCCCTCGCCGGCTCCTCCGATCGCGAGGTCAAGCAGTTCGCCATCGAGCGCTCGCGCGCCGTGGCCCAGTTCCTCCAGCAGCAACAGCAGCAGCTGTCCGGCGCCCAGGGCCAGGCGTAGGCTCCGGTTCGCCTCGGGCGGGGGATTGGGGTCGAGCACCGTTGCGTCCCTGCGCGGCTAATCCAGCGGCTGCGCGTCGCGGGACAATCTCGCCCCGTTGCCCATCCGCTTGACGCCGTGCGGCGCGCACACCCACGCACAGGATCGCGTTCCGAGTCGCCGCCGACCCTTGTGCCCGCGCGCGCCGGACATGTAGCGTTGGTATTATGCGAGGGGTATCGGCTTGGGCGGGCGCGGCGGCTTTGGCACTTCTGTGTGGAGGCGCGGTGGCGTGCTCGTCCACGCATGCCGCCGAGCGCGTCGGCACCTCGCGCGCCGCGCTAACGTCACAGTGCTAGGAGCTCGTCGCCGCATGGGGGAGCACGGGCACCGGCGACGGGCAGTTCCAGACCGTCTCGTCCATCTCGGTCGAGCCGTCGGCTGTGCTGGTCGGCGACACCTCCGACCGCATCCAGGAGTTCACGCACGACGGCACGTTCGTCGCGAGTTGGGGCACGACCGGCAGCGGCGACGGGCAGTTCGAGAACACCGACGGCCTCTTCGCCACAGCGACGCCCGACGGCGCTACGGTGTACGTCGCCGACTCGGGCTTGCTGTCGCGCGTGCAGAAGTTCCAGCTCCTGTCCATGGGGCAGCCGTGTCCGGCCCACACCACGGAGATCCCGAGCACGGGCCAGCGCGTGTGTCTGGTCACGAGGTGGGGACAGCCCGGTTCGGAGGACGGCGACTTCCGCGATATGAACAGCGTGGCTGTCTCGAGCGACGGCGAGATCTACACCCTCGAGCGCAACAACAGCCGCGTGCAGGTCTTCCGCAACGTCCCGGTCGATGGCGTGTGCCCCGTCGGCACTACCGAGGTCTCCGCGTACGGAGCCGAGCGCACCTGCTTCATCAGGAAGTGGGGCGGCACAGTGGGCACCGGCGACGGCGAGCTGAACGGCCCGGAGAGCCTCGCGCTGGACGAGACCGGCCAGCGCGTGTTCGTGCTCGACAGCTTCAATAGCCGCGTGCAGGTCTTCCGCCCCGACGGCAGCTTCCTCTACAAGTGGGGCTCGTTGGGAAGCGGCGACGGGCAGTTCAACATCCCGCAGGGGATCGCCGTGGATGCGCTGCGCGACCGCGTGTTCGTCGCCGACACCGGCAACGGCCGCATCGAGGTGTTCGACACGTTCGGGACGTTCGTGACCAGCTTCGGCCGCACCGGGCACGGCCCGGGCGAGCTGGAGGATCCGAGCGAGGTCGATCTCGACTCTGCCGGTCGCGTCTACGTGGCCGACCAGTTCAACGACCGCGTGCAGGTGTTCGGCGAGGTCGCGGTGGTGGGCGGGCTTTCACCGCCTGCACCCAGATCACGCAGCCCGACGGATCCAAGGGTTTCCCCGACAAGCGCTGTCAGGACGGCTACTTCTGCAAGTCGGGAGCGTGCTTCGATCAGCGCATCGACATGCGGTTCTCGGCGCCCGGCAAGCAGGCCAATGCGTCCCCGGTTCCCGACGCGGACTTCGAGTTCTTCGCGCGCACCTTCATGAGCCAGGTTGGCGACACCTGCCAGTACGAGTTCCTGGGCGCCGGCTCGCTCACCGAGTCGCAGGCGCAGTACCTGCACGACCAGGACATGCTCGACTTCGACTATCCCAGCGTGCAGACGCTCCGCTACGAGCAGATCCCCTCGCCGTCGTGGGAGTGGGGCGCGGAGGGCACGCTCTGCCCGGTCGATTCCACGGGCAATCCGAGCGACTTCGGCTCGCTCTACACGCTGATGGGAGGCTGGTCCAACGGCGTCTACGACGCCGCCAACGACGCCTGCCTGACGCCCGGCAACCAGGACTTCGTGTTCTTCCCGATCACGGGCAACTTCGCTTCGGCCTACCAGCAGGCCTCGCTCTGGTACAACGACAAGCCGCCCGCCGACGCGACGCACATCGTCGTGTTCATCAACCGCACCGGCGCGACCCTCCCGTGGCCGGTCGACGGCGGCGGATCGGCGGCCGATCTATCGGTGGTCGACGGCGACACCGTCTGGGGTGACGTGCTCGACGGGCCGGACTACGTGCGCGTGCAGGGCGGGTACACCGCAGTATGCTTGTCAGGTTGCGCGGGCAGCCGCCTGACGAATCCAGCGGCCGCTTCCAACGAAAAGCTCCCTGTTCCGGACCCGGGCCTCGCCGCCCCCGCACGCGCCGAGCCGGGCCTGTTGCGCTCGCCTGGATCTTGGCCGTCCCTATAGCCTTCCAGGCAAAATTCGCGTGTGGAACCAGGGACACTGATCTCGGGTCGTTACCGCCTCATCCGGCAGCTTGGCGAAGGCGGCATGGGGGAAGTATGGGCCGCCCGGAACGAGCGCACCGATCGCGATTTCGCCATCAAGCTGCTCTTGCCGGCGCTGGCCCGGAACCGCGAGGCGCTCGAGCGCTTCGTGCGCGAAGCCAAGGCGACCGGCAGGTTGCGCGATCCGGGCATCGTCGACGTGTTCGACGCGGGGCAGACCGCGGATGGCCGTCCGTACCTGGTGATGGAGCTGCTCTCGGGCGAGAGCCTGGAAGCACGTCTGGCGCGCGAGGGGCGGCTCGACCCGTTCGCAGCGTGCACCAGCCTGGCGCGGATCGCGCGTTCGCTGCACCGTGCCCACCAGGCCGGCATCGTGCACCGCGATCTGTCCAGCGCGAACATCTTCTTCGCGAAGAGCGGCGACGCTATCGAGGTGCCCAAGATCCTCGACTTTGGCGTGAGCAAGATCGTGGGCCCCGAATACGACGGTCGCGTGCGCACGGGCAACGGCGCCGTGCTCGGCTCACCCGCCTACATGAGCCCGGAGCAGGCACAGGGCGCCGAGAAGGTCGACTGTCGCGCCGACGTGTGGTCGCTGGGCGTGCTCCTGTACGAGTGCCTGTGCGGCCAGCATCCCTTCATTGCCCGGAACTACAACGCGCTCATGATGCAGATCATCGGGCGTCCGCACCGCTCGCTCGCCGACGTGATGCCCGGGCTCGAGCCGGAGCTCGCGGCGCTGGTGGACGCCTGTCTGATCAAGGACCGCGCCGCGCGCGTGCAGACCGCGCTCGAGCTGGCCGAGAGACTAGAGGCGATGGCGCTCGTGCTCGCTGCGTCGCGCGGCCGGCGCCGGAGTGCCGCTCGCGCGGTGCGCAACAGCATTCCGCCCACCGAGCTGCCGCCGCGCATGCTGCCGCCCGGCGCGCGCCTCTGGCATACGGCGCGGCAGCGGCTCTCGCCGCGTCTGGTGATCGCCCTCGGCAGCGCGCTGGGCGGAACGGCCGTCGGACTGGCGCTTGGAGCAATGGTGCTCGGTTCCGCCAGCGACCCGGCGCCGCGCGCTGAGCCGGGCGTCGCCGCCCGGCAGGCGCCGGCCGCCACGGCAGCGACTCCGTCCACGGCTCCGCTGGTCACTCCCGTCTCCGGCGAGCCCACGGCAGAAGGCCCCGCGGAGCCCGAGACCGACCTGGTGCGCGCGACGGCAAAGAGCCTGGGTATCCGGCTCCATCGGCGTCGTGCCCGGCTGGAGGCTCGCCCCCCGACGCCCGCGGAACAGCCTCCCGAGGGCCCCCCAGAGCCGCGTGCCCAGTCCGTCGCGTCGCTCGGCCTGCCCCGCAAGAATCCGTATTGAAACGGCGGTCTACGCGCGGCCCTGGGCGGCGCGCGCGCGGTCGGGCTAACCTCGGCGCAGTGAACGCCCGAAAAGGCTGCCAGATGCGCTCCGTGACCGGTTCGGGATCCGGAATCTGATGCTGGTCTTTTCCCTGGCCATAGCGCTGGCGCTGATCGCGTCTTTCGTGTGCTCGATGTCCGAGGCGGTGCTGCTCAGCGTGAGCCACGCGCAGATCGAAGCGATCGGCAAGTCGCGCGCGGGCAAGAAGCTGCGCCGTTTCAAGAAGGAGATCAACGTCCCTATCGCGGCGATCCTGATCCTGAACACGTTTGCCAACACTGTCGGCGCGGCCATCGCGGGCGCGACCTACGGTCAGGTTTTCGATGCTTCCACACTGTGGCTCTTCACACTGATTTTCACGCTGTCGATCCTGCTGCTTTCGGAGATCGTGCCCAAGACGATGGGCGTGACCTTCGCCGGGCGGTTCGCCGTACCGGTGGTGCTGTTCGTGTCGTTTCTGGTGGTCGCGCTCAAGCCGGTGCTGTTCCTCACGCGTGGCATCTCGGGCGCGCTCAGGCGCGGTCAGGAGCGCCCTGTCACCTCGATCGAGGAGATCCGCCTGCTGGCAAGCCTCGGCCGCACCGAGGGCGCCGTGGCCGCGCGCACGGCGGACATGATCGAAGGCGCCGCCGCGCTCCGCGAGCTGACCGCCTACGACATCATGGTCCCGCGCAACGGCGTGGCGTTCCTCTCGGGTGAGCGGACGCTGGAAGAGAATCTGGCGCTCATCAAGCGCACCGGCCACAGCCGCTTTCCGTTCTCGCCCGACGGCAATCTGGACACCGTCGAAGGCATCGTGCTGGTCAAGGAGCTGATGTTCCGGCTGCGCGAGGAACCTGGGCCGCTCGAGTGGAAGTCCGTGTTCGGGAAGCTGATCTTCGTGCCGTCGTCCACGCCGCTGGAGCGGCTGCTGCGCACCTTCCAGGAGGAGCGACGGCACATGGCGATCGTGGTCGACGAGTACGGCGGCATCCAGGGCATCGTCACCATGGAGGACGTGCTCGAGGAGATCGTCGGCGAGATCGAGGACGAGAGCGATCGCGTCGACCCGTACATCGTGCGACGCCCCGACGACAGCCTCGTGTGCAGGGGCTGGGCGGAGACGCGCAAGGTGTTCGAGCTGCTCGGCATCGATGAGGAGGTCGAGCTCGTCACGCTCGGCGGATTCGTCGCGGATCTGCTCGGGCGCGTGCCGCGCACGAACGACGAGGTCGACTGGAGCGGATATCGCTTCACCGTGCTCCGTGCTACTGCGCGGCGCGCCGAGCGCATCGGCGTCCGCAAGGTGAGCGACGCCGAATCCATGCGTCCGCCCCCGGAAAAGCCGGCGGATTGAGCCGCGATCCAGGCCAGGGCTTCCCGGAGCGCGCTCGGTGGTTATGTTCAACACCGTGATGGAGACCGAAGTCCAGGTCGTGGAGATCGACGCCGAGGCGCTGCAGACCTCCCTCGAGAGGCGTCTGCGTGCCCGCGCCGCCCGCGCCGACAGCGCCGTCGAGCTCACGGCGGAGACCCTGCAGAGATGGGTGCAGGAGGAGCTGCGCGCGCTCCTGGAGGAGCTGGCTCTGGTGCAGGAGCTGGCCGGTACCCGCGTGGTGAACTAGTGCCGCCCCCGGGCGGCAGCACCTACGCGTATCGGCTCGCGTATCCTTTCGGAATTCCACGCCTTTGCTGCTGTGTCAGAGTAGGTCCACAGCGGAATTGACATCTGAACAGCCGCACAGTACTTTCCCTCTCCAGCGCTGGCTGGCACACCGTAGGCAAGCGGCAGGCAGCGGTCGCGCAGGAGAGGCGGAGCACATGGAAGACAAGCAGAAGACCAAAGCTCTCGAGCTAGCGATCGCGAGCGTGCAGAAGGAGTTCGGTCAGGGCGCGATCATGCGCCTCAAGGAAGGCGAGACCATCGGAGGCGACATCCCGGTGATCCCCACCGGCTCGCTGGGGCTCGATATCGCACTCGGCATCGGCGGCTATCCGCGTGGCCGCATCGTCGAGATCTACGGGCCCGAGTCCAGTGGCAAGACGACGCTCACGCTGCATGCGATTGCCAGCGTGCAGCGGCAGGGAGGCGTGGCCGCGTTCATCGACGCCGAGCACGCGCTCGACATCACCTACGCGAAGAAGCTCGGGGTCAAGACGGACGAGCTGCTCGTCAGCCAGCCGGACTACGGCGAGCAGGCACTGGAGATCGCCGAGATGCTCGTCCGTTCCGGCGCGGTCGACCTCGTGGTCGTGGATTCGGTCGCCGCGCTCGTGCCCAAGGCGGAGATCGAAGGCGACATGGGCGATTCGCATGTCGGCCTGCAGGCGCGTCTGATGAGCCAGGCGCTGCGCAAGCTGACGGGCTCGGTTTCCCGCTCCCATTGCATGATTTTCTTCACCAACCAGATCCGCATGAAGATCGGCGTGATGTTCGGCAGCCCCGAGACCACGACCGGCGGCAACGCGCTCAAGTTCTATTCCTCGGTGCGGCTCGATGTGCGGCGCATCGGCGCGATCAAGGAGGCTACGGCCGGCAAGGACATGTCGGTCGTCGGCAACCGCACTCGCGTCAAGGTGGTGAAGAACAAGATGGCGCCGCCCTTCCGCGAGGTGGAGTTCGACATCCTCTACGGTCACGGCGTGAGCCGTTCGGGGGAGATTGTCGACCTCGCTTCCGATGCCGGCATCGTCCAGAAGAGCGGCGCCTGGTATTCGCTCGACAACGAGCGCATCGGCCAGGGCCGTGACAACGCACGGAACTATCTCGAGACGCACCCGGAGCTGATGAGCCAGCTCGAGAACAAGGTGCTCGAGGCGCACGGCATCCACCGCAAGCTGGTCGAAGTCGCCGCTTCCGAAGCGCCGGACGAGAGCTCGTCGAACGGCAAGGCCAAGGCCAACGGTGCTGCCAAGCGCTCCGCAGCGCGCCCCAGCTGAGCACGACGAGCCCACGGCGGGTTTCCGCGAGCCCCGGCTCTGTGGATAACCTAGGGATAACCTAGGGATAACCTAGGCCCATTCTGGGCTTCGCGACCCCCTGGATCCGGGAACAACCTGGGGACAACCACCCCCAGTTCCCGCCGCAAAAAGGTCCAGTGGCAGCCGAAATCCGAGCCGGAACGCGGACTTGGAGAGGTCCTGGATTTCGCCTCGAAGCTGTCGCGTATGTTGTGGAAATCATAGGGACTCCTGGGGGTTCCTTGACGCGCTGGATCCCGTCCCATAGTCCGAGAATTACGGTCGATGCGTCCTCAAGTGACATTCCCCTGGTTGACGGCGCGGGCCGCGCGACTGGGTCGTCGCAGGGGCGCTTCGGGGAAGTCGGCGCCGCGTATCGCGTCGGCTGCTGTCCGCATCCCGGATCAGAGGCTGACGCAGCTGCCTCTGCAGTTCGCGAGCATCGCGATCGGGCCCCAGATCTTCATCCACGAGGGCGCGCGTCAGGCCCTGGAGCGGCGCTTCGAGATCGCGTTCCCGGGCGCGGTGCAGCTGGCCGTGACCGACAACCGGCACCGGATGGTGAGCCACACCCGGGTGCGCGGCAAGCTCCGGGTCCGGGTGCACATGATGTTCCTCGACGCCCCCGACCGCGTGCTGGACGCCCTGGTGCGCTACGTGGTCCACGGCGATCGGCAGGCGTCGCAGAGCGTCGGCGAGTACATCGACGCCAACAGCTTCCGCATTCGCGCGTCCCAGCCGGTGCCGGGGCCTCTGCGCACCAAGGGCCGCGTCCACGACCTGTACGACATCCTCGCCCGGGTCAATGAAGGAGAATTTGCTTCGAGCGTGACGGACGTGCTCATCACCTGGGGCCGCCGCACCCAGCCGCGCGGCAAGAAGCGCCGCACGATCAAGCTCGGCAGCTACAGCGCCGTGGAGCGGCTGATCCGCGTGCACCCATCGCTCGACAACGAGTGGGTGCCTCGCTACTTCGTGAGCTACATCGTCTATCACGAGCTTCTCCACCACGTGATCCCCGCGCTGCGCATCGGCGGTCAGGCTGTGCTGCATCCGCCGGAGTTCCAGCGGCGCGAGCAGGAGTTCCGCCACTACGAGCGCGCGATCGCCTGGGAAAAGAAGCACATCGACCGCCTCCTCCGCTCGCGCTGACCCGGCGCTCTCGCAGGTCCGGGGATCACACGAAGGGCCGAAGGGCCGAAGGAGCTCTTCACGGATCAGGTGACGCTTGTGGTTTTTGGGGTCGAGCGCCGGGGCGTCCTGTGCGGCTCGTCCAGAGCGCTCTTGCCTAGCGCGGAGCGGGTGCAGGTCTCTGGATTAGCAGTATCGCGTGAGCCATCTCTCGACCCCAGAAACCTTCTGTCCTTCTGCCCTTCTTGTGAAATTCCGGATCGTGACACAACGTCCGCGACGTGACTGGGACTAGAACTCGAAGGCGAGGCCGAGCATCCAGGTGTTGGCGCCGACCTGCATCTGGTTGCCGGAGCCGAAGCCGTCGAGGCTCGAGTAGTACCACTCCATGAAGAAGTAGGAGTTGTTGATGCCGGTGGAATTGTCCATCTCCTGGGCGGCGTCGCGGTCGAGCGAGTCGAGCAGGAACATGCCTCCCAGCGCGAACTGGTAGCCGTAGGACGCGTCGCGTGCCACGCGCCCGTCGGCGCGGGAGGTGCTGCCGCCGCTGTTCGACCACCACAGGGCGTAGCCGAAGCCGCCCTTCGCGTAGGCGACCAGCGGGATGGGCGTCTTGCGCGCCAGCACGTCGACGCGCAGCACGCCGACCGCGTACATCGGCATCACCACCAGCGAGGTGTCCTGCGCCGCACGTCCCTGACCGGTGGTGAGTAGCGCTTGACCGGAGGAGCTCGTGTAGCCCCAGCCGAAGGCGGGGCCGAACGTGCCGACCATCGGGATCCGGAGCGCCTGCCAGTCGAGCTCCAGTCCGACCAGATAGCGCGTCTTGGTGCCGAAGACGGTCTTGTAGGGCGCGGCCAATCCGTTGAACGCGTCGTCGACGCGCGGGCGATACGGTCCGAGCCTGAGCTCGAACGCGAAGTGCTGCGGGGACTGGGTGTCCTCCGTGCCGAGCCCGCCGTACGGCCCGAACTCGTCCACCCCCTGGCCGAGCGCCGTGGACGCTGCCAGCATCAGGGCCGCACAGGCGGCCGCGCCTATCAGCCTCAACTCCGCTGCCTCCGTCGTTTCCGCAGGAAGCCGGCGAACAGCGCCAGCAGGAACGCGCCACCCGCCCCGGGCGCGGAGCTATCGGCGATGCCGCAGAAGCCGCCTCCGCCCTTTCCGCCGGCCTGGGTGTACTCGTCCCAGAAGTCGTTCACGATTTGAGGCGTTTCGCACTGGACCTCCGACAGAGGGCCGTAGTTCTCCACGCCGTCGAAACCCGCCACGGCCACGGCATACAGCTGTCCGTTCGTCAGCCCCTTGGCGTAGCCGCTGGTGGTCGAGGCGCCATTCACCTTGCCGCAGATGTACGCCGGATCCGGACGCTGGCCTGCCAGCAGCACGGTCGAGGGACACTGCTGGTTTACCGCGCCAACCTCGCTGCCCGCGTCGGTCAACGTCGTGCCAGCGGCGCCGCTTGCGCCGCCCGCGCCGCTTCCACCAACCGCGGCATCTGCTCCTCCGGAGTCGGCCGCGGCGTCCACGCTCCCCGCGTCACTGCCGCCCGCGCTCGTTCCGGCCGTTCCACCAGTGCCCGACGTTCCGCCGGTGCCGGTCGTTCCGCCGCTGCCACCCGTGCCCGAGGCGGTCCAGCTGGGCGTGCTGGAACCCGGTTTCGGATCGCAGAAGATGTAGTAGCCCGAGACGTCCGTAAGGGAGGAGGCGGGCGGGGTCCAGCTGACTTTCAGCTGCTTCTCTGCGATACCGGTCTTGATCTTGGTCGGCGGATCGGGGCCGAGCAGGTCGACCTTCAAGTCGTTGTAGGTGGCCGTAGTGGCCGTGGGGTCGACCTGGGCGCCGGAGATCAGCATGAAGTAGAGCGTGACGGCTTGCGGTGACGACGTTCCCGACGTGCTGTTGCAATCTGCGATCGTGCCGCTCCCCGGCTTGCTTCCCGTGTGTTGCCCGACGATGTCCCGCATCGAAACCTTGACCGTTTGCCCGGTTCCGGTGGTCGGTTGCGCCGAATACACCTCCCAGCAGGTCGCCGCTGAACCTGTCCTTTGCGTGGAGTCGTTGCAGTCGGTGCCGGAGCTGGCCCACACCTGGAGCAGGTCGTTGTTCCAGGCAGGGCTCGGCATGCTGCTGACCGTGAACGTGATCGTGCCGTCCTTGATGCAGTCCGAGTAGTTGATCCACGTCGGGTGGTAGGTGCTGCTCCGCTCCGTGATGTTGCGGGTCACGGTCGTGCTGAGCGTGATGGCCTGTGCCGACGCCGTCACCGCGCCCAGCAGCACCGCCAGCGCGACGGCCGTGCCGAGCAGCGGGAGGAGCAAGCGGCGGGGGAGAGGAAGCAGCATCGCGGGCGTCCTTTGAGCATACAGCGTGCCACGGTGCAAATGCTCGGGCATCCTTCCGCTCGGTCACCCTGCCGTCCGGCGCTCCAGGGCCGCAGCACACAGGCGCTTTCGTGCCCTCCCTGGGGAATTTCAGCGACTTGGCACGGTGACTCGAGGGGCGGTCGCGCTGGCCCGTGCTCTTGGCGCCCCGGCGAATGGAAGCTGGGACAGTCTCGTGCTGGCGCCCCGGACGCGCCAAGCTGTCGGTGCGGCGCTTCGAGCTGCCAAACTGTCAGCGCCCTGGTAGCGGGGCGGCCCGCTGAAATCCCCACGAGTAGTGGTAGACCACCCAGCACGGTCCGAGCCGATGCTGCCGGGCTGCACCTGATGATGCGAGTCGCTACCGGAACGCTGCTGCTTGGACGCTTCCGCGTGACTGCGGAGTGTGGACGACCGGGCGGCGCGGAGGTCTACGATGCCGTCGACGAGCAGGGCGGCGAGGCTGCACGCCTCGTGCTGCTTTCCGGCGTATCCGCTGGCGAGGATCCAGCGCGGGTGCTCGAGCGGGTGTCCCGCTACGCGCTCGGCTGCAGCGGCATCGCGCGCTCTCTCGCGGCGGGTCTCGTGGGCGCCGTGGAAGGTGGCGCGAGCTCGCGCACGCGCCAGGTGGCGGTGGCCTACGCAGCGGCGGGTGGTCGCAGCCTCGAAGACCTGATCCGCAGCGAGGCTCGCCCCGCGCCGGAGGCGATCGCACGGCTGATGTCGCTGGTCGCGCGAGCTCTCTTGCCGCTGCACGATCAGGGCGTCGCGCACGCCTACCTGCGCCCGGAGCTGATCGCGCTCACCGAGGACGGCGTGTTGCTGCAGGGCTTCGGCGTAGCGCAGCTGGCGCAGTCGCTCGGTGGTCCCACGTTGGCTCGCGACGCGTTGCCGGTGGCGTACCGCCCGCCCGAGCTCAGGGGTGCGATGCCGGCGCGCGCGGAGACCTGGGCGGACGTGTACGCGCTGGGCGTGCTGGCAACCGAGCTGGTCGCGGGGCGAGCCGCGCCCGACTACCTGGACGCGCCCACGCCGCGGGCTCTGGGCCTGGAAGTGGGCGACGCGCTGGAGAGCAGCATCGCCGAGGCTGTGTCCGTGTCCGTCGGAACGCGCCCGCGCGATGTCGAGCTGTGGGCGCTGCGACTCGAGGCCGCCCTGTGCGAGCCCGGCGCGTTTCCAGGGCAGGCCGCGGCAACGACCCCGGATGCCGAGGCCGGCGACGAGGCGGAGGCAGAAGCAACACCGTCCGGAGAGCAACCCGCCGAACAGGCGCCCGGGCCCGTGGCCGCTGAAGCGCCGGGCGACGAGCCTGCTCCAGAAACCAGCGCCGCCGCGCCAGAGCCGCAAGCCGAGCCGGTGGCTCCGGTCGCGCCGAAGGCGGCCGGACGCGAACCGCCGATAGCAGCGCCGCCCTCGAAACGCTCCTCCACATGGCCGATCGTGGTGGCCCTCGCCGGCGGCCTGCTGCTGATGGTGGCCGGCGTCGGCGCCGCGTTCTGGTTCGCTCTGTCCTCGCGCAGTTCGAGCGCGGTGGCGACGACGGCGACGCCCACTCCGGCGGGGCCCGCACCCTGGACGATGCCTCCCACGACAAGCACGGCGATGCCGCCGTCCGGGGCGGATGGGGGCGTCGCTTCCAGCGCGCCGCCCGCGCCGGCTCCGCTGCCCAGCGGCACAGCATTGCATACGAGCCCCGCGGCCGATGCGGCGCTGCCGGTGGAGCGAGACGATCCCGTGTGGGGCAAACCCGATGCGCCGGTCACGCTGCTGGTGTTCGGGGATCTCGACTGCCCGTTCACGCGCCGCTCGCTGGACGTGCTCGAGCGGCTGAAGACCCGCTTTGGCGACGACCTCAGGTTGGTATGGAAGAACCGCCCGCTGGACCAGCACCCCCACGCGCGCGACGCCGCGGAGGTCGCAGTCGCTCTCGAGGCTGCGCGGGGCGACGCCGCGTTCTGGAAGTTCGCTTCGCTGGCCGCCGCGAGCAGCCAGTCCTCCACGGCAGCGCACCTGTCGAAGTGGGTTTCGGACGCAGGAGGAGACGGCGGCCGCGTTTCGGGCTGGCTGACGGATCCGCACTACTCGGCACGGGTCGACCGCGCGCTCGAGCTGGCCGGTCGCTACAACATCCGCAAGACGCCCACGTTCTTCGTCAACGGCCTGCGCGTCGAGGGCTACCAGCCCTTCCCCGCGCTGGAGCGCGTGGTCAATGGCGAGCTGTCCGATGCCCGCGCGCTGATCGCAACCGGTGTGGCAGCGCGCGATGTGTACACGGATCGCGTTCGCAAGAACCTCATCGACCTCGGACCCTCGACGCCGTCGAGAACCTGTCCGCCCATTGCCGGCGCGCCCGTGCGCGGCGGGAGTGACGCGTTGGTCACGATTGTCGAGTACTCGGACTTCCAGTGCCCCTTCTGCAAGCGCGTGCAGCCGACGCTGGACACGCTCGGCAAGCGCTACGGCGCCGACCTCAGGATCGTGTGGAAGAATTTCCCGCTCCAGTTCCACGCGCGCGCGCGGCCTGCCGCCAACTTTGCGATGGAGGCGTTCGCGCAGGGCGGCGCCCCCGCTTTCTGGCGCGTCCACGACGCGCTGTTCGCCGCGCAGCCGTCCCTGGACGATACGAGCCTGGAGCGCGTCGCGCGCGACGCCGGGCTGAACCCATCGCCGCTGCTGGACGCCGCCGACGACGCCACGCACAAGGCGGCGATCGACAGCGACGTGCGTGAAGGCCAGAGCTTCGGCGTCAGCGGCACGCCGAGCTTCTTCGTCAACGGCCGCGAGCTGACGGGCGCCCAGCCGCTCTCGAAGTTCACGAGCGTCGTGGATGCCGAGTTGGCGGAGGCGAAGCGCCTCGTGGCGGGCGGCACGCCGCGGAAGGACGTTTACGCCGCGATCTGCGGTACTCGCTGAGCCTACAGCCGGACTTCGACGTGCGTGCGCTTGCGCAGGCTGTCGAGCCAGCGCCGGCGCGCCTTGTCCATCTTGTCCATATAGACGCGCTCGCTCAGCTCGTCGCGCGCGTCGGCGAACGTGGGTAGGTCGGACTCTGCGCGTTCCACCAGCTTGACGATGACCAGATCGTCGCCCACGCGCAGCGGAGCCGAGACTTCGCCGACCTCCATTCCGAGCACGACGCGGTCCACGACGGAGGGGAGCTGGCCGGGCTTCAACCGTCCCAGCAGCCCGCCCATCGAGCGCGTCGCGGCGTCGTCGGAGTAGCGCTTGGCGAGATCGGAGAAGTCCGCGCCGTTCTTGGCTATCGCTGCGACGCGATCGGCGAACGCGCGGCGGGCTCTGAGCGCCTTGTCGCCCAGCGAACGTGGCGCGTGGATCTTGATCCACGCAGCGCGGAAGGAGAGCTTCTGCCGCTCGCTGACCACGATCTTCCGGTAGGCCGTGCGCACGTCTTCCGGCGTAACGCGGATGCGGCCCTGCAGCCTGAGGTTGACCAGCTTGGCCTCGAGCACCTGGCGTCTGATCTCGCGTCGGTACTGCGACTCCGTCAGGCCGCTCATCTCGGCTTCATGGACGAGCTTCTCCACCGAGATGCCGTTCTGCGCTGCGATGCGACCGATCGCCTTGTCGACCTCTTCCGGGGACACGACGATGTGGGAGCGATTGGCCGCCAGCTGCTCGAGCTCCTCGTCGATCATGCGCTGGAGCAGAGCCTTGTAGAGCTGCGACAGGGCTGCGGTGCGCCGCGCGCCGGCGGGCACTTCGTCGTAGATCTTCGCCATGAACGGACGGGCGCGGTCGCGCAGATCGCTGAGCAGGATGGCGCGCTCGCCGATGACGGCGACGACGCGCTCGACAACCGTCGCCCGCGCTGGCCCCGCGCCCAGGAGCAGCGCTGCGGAAACCAGGAGCGCCAGGGGCAGTGCAAGGGCCGCGCGGAAACGTCCGCTCCGGCGCCGGAAGAGCATTCCAGCCATACGCGGGCCTTCCTAGCACATGTCAACGCGGAGGCGGCCTGCGTGGCAGCTTGACGCGCGGGCCGGGCCACGTGAGCCTCGAACATGCTCAGCTCGAGGCTTGCGCTTGTGGTGAGCGTCGTCGCGGCGCTGCTGGCTCCGGCGGCAGTTGTGTTGGCGGCGCCGGTCGGCCGGCTGCCTCCCCAACCGCCGCCGCCCGGCCAGCAGGCTGGAGCCTCGGCCGCATCGGCCGCTCCGCCGCCGCCCGCATCCGCCGCGCCGGCTCCGCCGCCCGCATCCGCCGCGCCGGCACCGCCAGCGCCCGCATCCGCCGCGCCGGCACCGCCAGCGCCCGCCTCTGCATCGGCCGCTCCCGGTGCACCTCCGCCTCCTCCTCCCGGCTATCCATACCCGTATCCGCCGCGTACCGCGCAGGGTTATCCGCCGCCGTACGGCTATCCGCCGCCGTACGGCTATCCGCCGCCGTACGGTTATCCGCCGCCGTACGGCTATCCGCCGCCGTACGGCTACCCGCCGCCTGGCTACGAGGGGGCTCCGCCCGCGCCGCCGCCGTTGCCGAAGCGCGCGCCCCACGATGCGGCGAGCCGTTCGCCCTTCTTGGACGGGCAGGCCGCGCTGATCGTGGAGGCCAATCGTTTCGTCAGCCCCTTCACCGTGGGGATCGAGGCTGGCGTCTTCATCGTCGATCGGCTGCGGCTGTCCGCCCGCTTCATGACGACCCTCTCGACCGCGACCGACACCTACTCCGGAAGCGGCGATCTTGGAGAAGGCTACTACGCCGACAACAGCAACCCGATTTCCCTGGTCTGGGGCGGCAACGCGGGCTTTGCCATCATCAGCGATCCGGGGTTCGTGCTGTCGCCGGGGATCTTGTTCCTGCGCACCAACGTCAGCGACTACGGTTCGTTCCTCGGACTCGACGTTCCGTTCGAGTGGGTGTCCAGAAGCGGTTTCCGGATCGGCTTCGAGATCGCTCTGGGTGAATCCTTCGGGGGCACGGTCACCGAGCGGTGCACGAGCTATGGCTACGCGTCGCCCACGACGCCGTGTCCCCACGGAACGAAGAACGAAGTCGGTCGCCCTGGAGGTGCGGGGTTCTACGGTTCGTTCGTGGTGGGCTGGGGCATCTAACCCGGCAGGGCGGTTACTGGCGCATCGTGGCGCGATCCGCGGTCGTCACGTAGTAGTCGCGCGGCCAGTGTCGGTAGTACACGCCGCGCAGCATGGGCGTGCCGTCGTTGGGGTCGACCTCGTCGCCGATCTTGCCGATCACGCGTACCAGCGAGCCGATGCCGACGCTGTTCTTGCCGATGTTGTCCTCTTCGCGGAGCTTGATGAGCGCGTGGAGCACGGCATATTCGTGGTCGCTGACGGTCACGCGGCAGCTCTCTTCTGAGGCGTTGTCACACAGATTGCGGGCCGCGAGCGTGCGGACGCTGAGCGTCAGGTCGGCGGTGCCGCCCGGCCCCGCGCTGCGCTGCTTGACGACGCCGAATACGCTGACGCGCTTGCCCTTCCATTGGTCGGGCATGCGCTGGGCCATCACCGGGTCGTAGTCCTTTGCATTCTGGGCCGCGTCGGCTTCGTCCGACAGGGGCACGTAGGTGCGGGCATGGCCGTAGAGCCCGGCCGAGTGACAGCCCTGGACCACGAAGAGCAGCACCGCCACGCCGGCCGCGCACAGACCAAGCATCCTGGACATGGCGCCGGCCTATCACGCTCGTCGGCTGGCGGCACGCGTCGCGCGCGAGCCGCGGCCAAGTGGGCCCGCGAGCCTGAGCAGGAGCTCCAGAGCGAGCAGCGCGAGCAGGGCTAGAGCCACACCCGGCGAGCCATCCACCTGGGCCCGGTTGCCGCTTCCCGCCGTCGCGCGGAGCGCCTTGTCCGGGGCGCGTGGCGGCGTCGTGATCTCCTGCGGATCGACCGTCACGATGCGCGTGCGCGTCTCGCCGTCGACCTTGACCTGATAGCGGCCGAGCGTGCCGACCACGGCTACCTTTGCTGGCAGGCCGGCGCGCGATGGCTGGTCCGCGCCCGCGGCCGCATCGCGCACCTCCAGCGGTCCGTCCGGCCCCTGGATTGACACCTTGTCCGCGGAGAAGCTCCACGTGGAACCAGCGACGCTGCGCCGGGGCCCCGTGCGTGCGAGCGCCTGCTGGACGACGTAGTCGAGCAGGGCCAGAAACCCGGGGCGAAGCGCGAAATCGCTCTGCGATGCGGACGACGGCAGCCCCACCGTCAGGGCCAGGCCACGCCCCATCGGCCTCTCCAGGATGAAGGGGCGCGCGTCCTGCCAGCTGGCGCCGACGTGGGCTCCCGTGGGTTGTGCGCCGTCCAGTCGTGCTCGTCCCCTGGGGTGAAGATCGTCGAGGCTTGCGCCTTCCGGGCCGAGCCAGGAAAGCGTCCTGGGCGCAACGCCGGTGGACGTGGCCGGGGACTCCCAGTGGACCGCGCCCTCGGCGAACGGCTCGAGCGTGACCCCCAGCTGTGCCGTCTCGGCGCGGGGACCCAGCAGCGCGGCGGCGACTCCGCCGCGCCGCAGCCACTGCGACAGCGCGCTCCGGCTCTCGGGCGACAGCCCGGCGGGGTCGTCGAGAATCAGGGCGCCAAACCGCTGGAGCTCGTGCTCGTCGTCCGGGACAAGCGCGAGAGGTCGCGTCGCGAAATCGTCATCCAGCGATGCGAGCGCCTGCTCGAGGATCGTGGGGCCGCCGGTCGTGACCGAGCCGGTGGACACGTCCGTGACCACCGCGACCTCCAGCGCGCTGCTCTGCGCCGTCACAGGTGCGCGATCGTCGTGTTCGATCGCGTCGTTTCCGCCGAGGCGCACCTCGGCGACGGGAACGGCTTCAGGCAGCTCCAGCATCACCGTCTGCGTGCCGGCGCGCTGCTCGAGGTCAGCGTGCGCGAGGACCTTGCCGGCGGGCGCGCTCGTGGTGGTCGTGCCCGCGTCGTGCCCGCCGCCCGCGCCGCTGATCGCCTCCGCCGAGCGTCCGCGCGCCGCAGCGGCTGACGAACAGGCCAGGCGCGCTGCGATGCGCTTGCCGTGCTGCTCCGCCGAGACCACCCCGCAGTCGTCGATGGGCCGTCCCAGCACCGGCAGGGGCAGCCAGGGCGCCGGCGTGCCAGCCGGAATGCGCGCGCCGGCGAGATCGCTGAAGAGGGCGATTCGCTTGTCGGCCTGGGGCAATTGCTTCAGGGCCGAACGCGCGATCTGCACGGCACCGTCCAGATCAGTCGGTCGATCGCTGGGCTTCAGCTCGCCCAGCGCGCGCCGCGCCGCGCCGAGGTCGGTGGTGCCGGCGAGCGCCAGGCGAGCCGGGCGACCGGCAAGCACGATCGTGATCGCGTCGCCGTCGCGCGCGGACTTCAGGAGCTGCTCGGCGCCCTCGATGGCCCGCTTCCAGCGCGACTCGCCGTCGACCGCGGCTCTCATGCTGAGCGAGTCGTCGATGACCAGCGCAAGCGCGACCGAAGCCCCCGAGGGTCGGGAAAGGGACAGACGCGAGCAGCGCACCAGCGGCGCAGCTCCGAGCACCGCCAGCCCCAGGATCATGAGGGCCCTCAGCGCCAGCAGCGCCCGGTCCTCGAGGCGGCTGCGCTGCCGCGCGACGGGCGGCTGCGCGGGCACCAGCGCAGCGGGCGGGAACTCCCGCTCGTTGGCCCGGCCGCGACGGAGCAGATGCGCCGCGATCGGTATCGCGACGAGAAGCCCGATCGCCAGCGCGGCCGCGACCAGGAACGTCATGCGGCGCCGCCCCAGGCCGCGGCCAGCACCGCACGCACCGTGTCGGCGGGATCATCGGTCGTGAGCGCGCGTACGAGCCGCCCGCCGTGCTCGAGCAGGCGGTTGTCCCAGCGCGTTGCGATGCGCTCCAGCGCTTCAAGGTAGCCGGCGCGCGCGGCGGCGGCGTCGGTCTCCACCAGTGCGTCTCCTTCACTTGCCCGGAGGCGCACCGGCCCGTCGAACGAGAACTCGGCTTCGACCGGATCGAGAACGCGTACGGCGATCAGCGTGCGTCCGCGTGTGGCCAGCGCCGCGAATCGATCCAGCGTGCCCTCCGGCAGATCGAGCAGATCGCTCAAGAGCACGATCACCGATCCGCGACGCGAGTTGCGCGCCACCGGCGCTACCGACCGCTCCACGCCCGCGATGTCGAGCGTCAGATCGCCACCCGGGCGCACGCCCTCGAGCGCGCCGATCACGCGGTCGAAGGCCTCGCGTCCGCCCATCGCGGGCAGCGGCCTGCGCGCTTCGCCGCCCAGCCAGTCGAGGGCGACCGGATCGCCGCTGGCCAGCGCGACGCGCGCCAGAGCGGCTGCGACGATCGCCGCGAAAGCGAGCTTGGCTCCGGGTGCGCGGTCGCTGCGGTAGGCCATCGACGCGCTCGCGTCCACCAGCAACCGGAGCGCGCGGTCGGTCTCGGTCTCGAACTCGCGGATCAGGAGCCGCCCGTGCCGGAGCAGCGCGCGCCGGTCGAGCCAACGTAGATCGTCGCCCGGCACATAGGGGCGGTGCCCACCGAACTCCACGCCCGCGCCGCGACGGGGGCTCCGGTGTCCGCCGGCGTAGAGCCCGTCGGCCACTGTGCGCGCCCTGAGCCGGAGCGGAGCGAGCTTGCCCCAGTCCAGGGCGTCGTGGAGAGGCGTGCTCACGGGCGGGAGACTACGACGTCCGGGCGCGCGGCGCCCACGGCCTGCTGCTCAGGGGCGGAATCGCTCGCCGGTGGTCGTGGGGCCCCCGCCGCTGTCGCCGCCCCAAAGCACGAACTCCGAGCCGGTCCAGACGCCGACGCCCCAGCGATGCCGCTCTTTCGAGGGCCACGGAGGGATGCTGGTCCAGCTGTTCGACGTCGAGTTGTAGAGCGCGCCATCCAGGCGGAAGTCGCCTTGCTTCGGCCCGAGGCCGCCCAGGATCAACGTCGTGTTGCTGCTGACCCGCGCCGTCCAGCCCGTCTCGCGCTGCGGCGCCCTGCGCGAGGACGGGGCGCCCGTGTCGCTCATGGCGGTCCAGGTGCCGCCGCCCGTCTGCGGATCATAGCGCTTGCCGTCCGCAAACGCGTTGGGCGAGCCGTTGATCTGCCCGCCCCACACAACAAAGTAGCTGCCGTCCCAGCTTCCGAACGCGCTGAAGCGAGCGCTCCAGCCGCCGGTGAGCGTCGCCCAGGCGTCGGCGCCGGGAGTGTAGCTGACCATCGCGCTGCTCTGCGTGTTGCCGCCCTCGTTGCCGCCGTACATGTACAGCGCGGTGCCCGAGAAGCCGACTGTCGGGCTGTCGATCGGGCCCGGGCCGCCCTTCGTTGTGCCCTGGGTCCACGTATCGTTGACCGGATCGTAGAGCCAGGCGCCGGGCAGGTATTTGCCGGTGTGATCAAAGCCGCCCCAGAACAGCACGCGCGAGCCGGTCCAGAATCCAAAGGGAGCGCGCATGGCGGGCGGAGCGCCTGTCGTGGTCATCGCCTGCCAGGAGCCGGTCGCCGGGTCGTAGCGCGAGCCGTCGTTGAAGTCCGTCGTGCCGTTTCCGCCGCCCCACACCACGACCACGCCTCCGGTCCACACGGCAGTGGCAAGCACGCGTGGCGACGGTCGGGTTCCCGCAGTGCCCGCCGTGCTCCAGGTGTCGGCCGCCGGGTCGTAGAGCGCGCCGTTGCCGAGGGTTGTTCCGGCGCCGTTTTCGCCGCCCCAGACGAACACCTGGGAGCCGGTCCACGCGTACGCGGCCTGATCCCGCGGACCGATCGGGGGCCCCTGCATCGTGACCCACTTCGGTGTGCACTGGCCGCTCGAGCAGCTGCGGCCGACGCCGCAGTCGTTGCCGCAGCCGCCGCAGTTCTTCGCGTTCGTCCCGAGGTCGACGCAGGTGCCGTTGCACAGGACCTGGCCGCCCGTGCAGGTCGGCGTGACGCAGACGTTGCCACTGCAAACCTGGCTGCCGGTGCAGTCCGTGTCGCTGCAGCACTCGTAACAGGCCAACTGACCGCAACACAGACCGCCGCTCGCGCACGGCGCGCTGAACGTGCACTTGCCGCTCACACAGCTGTTGTCCGTGCAGCCGTTGCCGTCGCTGCACTGCGAGGCGTCGCAGCACTCCTGGCAGGAGCTGCCGCAATCGTTCGGGGTGGTTGCCGCGCACTGGCACTGCGAGCTGGTGCAGATGGCGCCGGGTTTGCAGGCGTTGGAGCAGCTGCCGCAGTGCGTTCCGTCGCTGCGCGTGTCGATCTCGCAGCCGTCGGAAGCCTGGCCGTTGCAGTCCGCAAATCCAGCGAGGCAGGTCGGCGTGCCGCCCTCGCAGTCCTGGTTCGGCCCGACCACAACGCCGCAGCCGCCGCAGTTGTTCGGGTCGGTATTGGTATCCACGCACGAGCTGCCGCATACGGTGCCGCTCGTGCAGGTGGCCTGGCAGGTCGTGCCGTCGCACAGCGAGAGCGAGCCGCTGCAGACGTGGCCGCAGGTCCCGCAGTTGTTCGGGTCGGTCGCGGCTGTCTCGCAGCCGGCGGTGGAGTCGCAGTCGAGGTAGCCCGTCTGGCAGCCGCAGCTGCCGCCGCCGCAGGTCGTGTTCGCGCCACAGTCCTTGTTGCACGAGCCGCAGTGCAGCGGGTCGCTCGTGGTGTCGACCTCGCAGCCGTCGTCCGGCTGCCCGTTGCAGTCGGCAAAGCCCGCGGCGCAGCCGCACTGGCCGTCCGTGCACGTCTGGTTGGCGCCGCAGGTCTTGCCGCAGGCGCCGCAGTTCTGTGCGTCGCTGCTGACGTCCGTTTCGCAACCGTCCTTCGGGTCGCCGTTGCAGTCCGCGCTGCCCGCGGGACACACGCACTTGCCGCCGTCACAGGTCGCGTCGAAGCCGCACTGGACGCCGCAGCTGCCGCAGTTGTCCACGTCGGTCGCCGCGTTGACCTCGCAGCCGTTGGTGATGTTCTGGTCGCAGTTCAAGAAGCCCGAAGCGCACGTGTTGGTACAGGAACCGCCGAGGCAGACCGTGCCCTGGCAGCCGTGCCCGCAGGTGCCGCAGTTGCCCGGGTCATTGTCCAGGTTGACGCAGGTGTTGTCGCAGCACGTCTCGTTCGCCGAACAGTTGGCGCAGGGGTTGGCCTCGGCATCGGCGTCCTTGCCCCCGTCGGTGCCGCCCATGCCTGCGGCGGCGTCGGTGCCGCCCGTGCCGCCGACGCCGCCGGCGCTGGCGTCCGTGGGGCCCTTGTTGAAGTCGTCCTTCAGCAGCGCAGGGCAACCCGACACCACGAGCGCCAGGAGCGAGAGGAAGAGAAAATGTCCAAGCAGCCGAGAGAGTCTTCCATTCATCTCAGAAAGTCCCCGCTACGCCGGCCGAGCCGAGCCCTACGAACGGAGTCCAGCGAGGCTTGTCGAGCGCCGCGTGCTCGGCCGCCGGAGTCGACTTCGGCGCGGTGAGCAGCAGCGCGACGCCCGCAGCCACGCCGACGCCTCCGACGACGTATCCGACCGTGGACACCGTCCGGAGCGCCCGGAACGAATCCAGATCCTTCGCGCCCTGCGATCCGGTCACGCAGCGATGCGCGGGACACTCGGTCTTGGCGCTGTTGTAGCGGCTGGTCGCCATCAGGCCCGTAATCACGCCCACGCCGAGCCCAGCGGCTCCGATGCCCAGTCCGACAAAGCCGAGCGTGCGCTGCATCGAGCCGTGCCCGGTGCCCTGGTCCCCACCAGGAGGCGGCGTGACGGGCTTGGACGCTGTCGGGGGAGGCTGGGTAGCCGGAGGCGGCGGTGATGCGGCTCCCACTTTGCTGTGGTCGAGGTCGAGCTCGATGGACTTCAACTCGCCTTCCTTCAACGTGACGGAGCCGTTGGCCGTCGCGCCGCTCTCGGTCGTCGCGGTGAGCGTGTGCTTGCCGGGATTGGCGGGACCGGAGACGCCGATCAGCGCCGCCGCGACGGGTTTGCCGTCCATGGTCACCGTCAGCCGACCGTCGTCCTTCTCCTGCCCCTTCACCACGATCTTCAGCTGCGGGATGCGCGGGCGCAGCTTGCCCAGCTCGTCGTACGCCTGCTGTACCGCGTCGCGGAAAGGGCGCGGCGAGTCGGCCTCGAGCGGCGTGCGTGTCGTCCGCACGTAGGCTTCGGCAGCTTCGACAAGCCGACCTAGCTTGACCAGGGAGCGCGCTTCGCGCAGCGAGAGCGTCGGCGCCGGGATCAGCGCGTAGGAGCGGTGATAGAGGTCCTGCGCCTTCTCGTAGTCTCCCGTCTTGTATGCCTCTCCAGCGCGGTGGGCCAGCTCGCGCGCGGCGTTCCGCGTCGCATCGTCGACGGGTTGAGCGCTCGCAGGTATCGCCAGCGCGAGGGCGACGAGCAGCGCGCTCGCGGAGGCGAGCCGGTGCCGTGGCCCTTTCGCAAAGCTAGAAGCCAAGGTCATCGTCATAGGGGTTCTTCAGTTTCGGAGTCTGTTTCGGCTGGGTAGGGCCCTTCGACGGATTGGTCTTTGCGGGGGCCGCGGTGCTCGCCTTGTGGGGCGCGGCCGCCTTGTGTTTCGGCGCTGCCTTTTCAGCGGTATGCGCCTGTGGCGCCTCCGGCGCGGCCGGGGCGGATTCCGTGGCGGCCGGTTCGGCCGCCGGCGTCGCTGGCGTCGCCGCCTTCGGCTCGTCTGTCTTGGCGGGCTTTGGCGTCTTGATCTTGGCCGCGGTCTCCTTTGCCGGGTTGGTTACGGCAGCGGGCTTCTCCTGCCCTGCCAGCGCGATCCCGAGCGCGACCCCGCCGATGGCGAGCACCAGGCCGCCTGCGATGGCCGCGTACAGACCCTTGCGACTGCGCTTGTGCGGGACCGCTTCCTCGTGCGCCGCCGTTGGACGCAACGGCGGCGGCGCCAGAGACACGGGGGTCGCCATGGTCGGGACCTGGCCGCTGCTGCCCGACGGCGGCGGCACGCTCGGCGGAGGCAGGCTGGTGAACGAGGCACGCGAGAGGAGCGGGCTGCTGAGCCTGAGGTCGGGATTCGACCCGGGTCCGTCGAGCCAGGTCGCCCTGAGAGATTGGCCGTAGGCGTCCTCGGTTACGCCGTGCGAGTAGAGCCACATGGCCAAAGCCTCGCCGAGGGCCCGCATGCTCTGCCAGCGCTCATTGCGGTCCTTCGCGAGTCCCTTCTCGATGACCCGGGCCAGTTCCTGGTCTCCCGCCGCCAGGTCGATGATCGACGGCGTCGGCTGTTCGATGATCTTGCGCAGCAGCGCGTTGTAGTTGTCGTCCTCGAAGGGCACGCGGCCGGTGATGCTCTCGTAGAGCACGACGCAGAAGGACCAGATGTCGGTGCGATGGTCGATGTCTTCGACGCCGCGGGCCTGCTCCGGCGACATGTAGTCCGGGCTGCCGAGCACAGTGCCCGCTTGCGTGAGCTTCTTGTCCATCTGCCCCGCCTGGAGCTCGACCTTGGCGATGCCGAAGTCCACCACCTTGGGCTGCACCCGGCCCTCGGATTCGGCCAGGAACACATTGTCGGGCTTGAGGTCGCGGTGGACGATGCCCTTGCCGTGCGCGGCGACCAGGGCGTCCGCGATCGGAAGGAGCAACTGGACCGCAGCCGTGGCGGCGAGGCGACCATCGCGCTGCACGATCTCGCCCAGGTTCTCGCCCGCCAGGAGCTCCATCACGATGAACGGATCGCGGCGCCTGGTGCGGCCGAAGTCGAATACGCGCACGATGCCGGGATGCTTCAGCCTGGCGGCCGCGCGTGCTTCGGTCAGCAGCCGGTCTGCGGCGCCCTCCGCCTCGACATCGCTGCGGATCAGCTTCAGCGCCACCTGCACGTCGAGCGCCAGGTTGCGGGCGACCCACACCGAGCCCATCCCGCCCTCGCCGATCATGCTGATCAGCCGGTACTTGTCCGCGATGACCTCGCCGGCCACGTAGCGCGGCCCCGTCCCCTTGGGCGGTCGCGCGGAACGCCTGGGCGGCAGCGGCGGCGCGTTCTTCACGATGCGGGTCACGGGAAGGTTCCAGGCTCGGCAGAATCAGGTGGCACGACATGGCCTGTCCGGCCCAATTGCGATTGAATCGGAGACTACTTCAGCGACCTGCGTCCCGCCACGGCCGCGGCCACTTCGACAGCTCGACATCAGGTACGTGGGCCTGTCGCCTTCTGGCTATGACCACCGGGTGAAGAAACCGGATTTTGGCTCGATACGGGCTCGTCTGGAGGGATCAGGCGCCCGCCATGAGGCTCATGATGATGCCGAGCGCGATGCCCACAAGGGCCGCGATCACGGCGATCGCGATCCACAACCTGCTCGGCCGTTCCGCTGTTCCGGCCAGCTCCGGCACGGAGTCGGGAGCGGCCGGGCGCAGCGTGCTGGCCGGGCCCATGGCGTGCTCGGTGTCGCGCGTGGCCAGGTCGCTGTCGTCCAGCGAAGGCGGGGGGGCGGTGGAGGCGACGTCGGCCGGTCGGCAAAGCGCGCGCTCCAGCGCCTCCGAGAGCGCCACCGCGCTCGGGTAGCGATCGGAGGCGCGCTTGGCCAGCGCGTGGAGCACCACGGCTTCGAGCGCGGGCGAGATGCTGCGCGTCGGCGCGCGGTTCGACGGCGGCGGCGGGTCCTGCATCAGGTGCGCGGTCATCATGCCGATGGGCGTGCTGGACTCGAACGGCACCGAGCCGGTGAGTAGCTCGTAGAGCATGACGCCGGCTGCGTACACGTCGCAGCGCGCGTCCACTTCGTCGCCGCGCGCCTGCTCGGGCGCCATGTACTCGGGCGTGCCGAACACCATGTTCTGCTCGGTCAGCGCGGTCAGCGAATCGCTCCCCTTGTCGCGCAGCACCTTGGCCATGCCGAAGTCGAGCACGCGCGCCCGCTCCGGCTCTCCGTCGCGCTCCGGTTCGATGATCACGTTGCCCGGCTTGAGATCGCGGTGGACGATACCGGCGGCGTGGGCGCTCTCCAGTGCCGCGCACACCTGCTGGACAATCGCGACGCCACGTTCGATGTCGAGCGGTCCGTCCTGCATCATCACCTGGTCGAGCGCGCGTCCATCGACCAGCTCCAGCGCCATGTACAGGATGCCGTTGTCCGCCTCGCCGAAATCGAGCAGCGGCACCAGGTTGGGGCAACGCAGTTTGCGCAGGATGCTCGCCTCGCGGACGAACCGTTTGCTGATCTGGCGATCCCGCACCAGATGCTGGTGGATGACCTTGAGCGCTACCCGCGCGGGTGCCGCCTGGTTGTCCTGGATTCGCTCTGCGACGTAGACGACGCCGCTCGCGCCGTCGCCGATCACGCGCTCGATCCGGTAGCGGTCCGCGACGACGTGCCCCGAGGGCAGTGCGCGATGGTTTGTCGAAGTTTCGCTGGCCATCTGCGCCCTATGGGTGGCCGCGCTTGCAGGCCGCGATGATCTTGGGACTCAGCTGCACCGGGTCCAGGCGCGCCTTCGGGTCGTGTTTGCGCCAGGCATTGCAGGCCTCCGTCGCCAGGCCCGTTGCGCCGAGGGCGACGTACGCTTCCAGCAAGCGGCGCTCGACGGTTGCTATCTGGGGTTCAGTGAGCGGCCCGGACGACAGGAAGCGATTGCCTCGCGTTACCGCTTCCACGTAGCGCCCGTTCTGCACGTCCGCGATCAAGGCGGGCAGCTCGCTCTGCACGCGCCGTTGCGACAGCCGCGTGCCGCCGGCTGCTTCGCTGCACGCCGACCCCGCTGCCTTCTCCGCTGCGCTCTTGCCCTCGGGAGTCAGCGGCAGATCCGTGAGCGGTACAAGCACGACATCGCCGCGCCCGAGGTGCCGACCCTTGAGCCCGTTGTAGTGGTCGAGCACCCACGCCTTCGTGGTGTTCCCGAGGAATCTGTACGCGATGGTGACGATCGTCTCCGTGCCGTTGGTCACGATCTTCAGGTTGTACGGAATGACGATCTCGGCGCCATCGGCCGGCGGCAGCCACGGGCTCGTTCCGTTGGCGGCGGCGAGCACATCGGACCGGCTCTTCGCACCCAGGAAGCGCTGCGCGAGGGCGGCCCAGGTGTCGCCCGACCTCACCCGGTAGTGCCTGAGCGCAGGCACCTCCAGCAGCATCCCGGGCACGATCGGCGAGCCGCCCTGCGCATCGAGGTCGTTCGCGGCGACGAGCAGCTTCTCGTACTGGATCCTGCCGTAGAAGCGTTCGGCGATGGCTGCCAGCGTCTCGCCCGGCTCCACGATGTGGGTGAAGGCCCGCGCGTCCGCGCCCGCGACGAAGAGCAGAACAAAGGCAGCAAGCGCCCAGAACCGGGAAAGCCTCATCAACCCACGCAGTCTAGTGTCGCAGCCGGAAATTCGCGATAGGACTGCGCGAGAAATCCGGCTCGGGGCCTAGCGCCTCCGGTCGCGGAACGCTCG
This sequence comes from uncultured delta proteobacterium, assembly GCA_963826085.1. Lineage (GTDB taxonomy): Bacteria > Myxococcota_A > Polyangia > Polyangiales > Polyangiaceae > CAWDXG01. The sequence goes on from CAWGVN010000005.1 coordinate 226,672, forward strand.
CGCCGACCCCTCGGCTGGGCGGTAGCGGCGGGGCGTGCCTGCCGGGTAGTCGTGGACCAGTCCCTCGTGCGGCACAGCCGCCAGCATCCGCTCCAGCTCGCGTGCGCTGTTCGGTCGCTCCGCCGCGCGCTTGGCGAGGCAGCACATGACCGCCTTGTCCAGCTCCTCGGGGATGGACAGGTCTGGGCGCCGCTCCCGCAGGGTGGCCGGTACCGCGCGCTGATGCAGCTCCAGCAGCTCGCGGCGGTTGCGTCCCTGGATCGGGATCTCGCCGGTCAGCGCTTCGTACATCAGCACGCCGAAAGCATACAGGTCGGAGCGCGGTTCCACAGGCGCTCCGATGCATTGCTCGGGCGACATGTACTCCGGAGTCCCCAGCGTGTAGCCGTCCTGGGTCAGCGTTTCGGCCTCGGCGAACTTGCTCATGCCGAAGTCGAGCACCTTTACCGCGTGGTCTTCGCAGATGAAGATGTTGCCCGGCTTCATGTCGCGGTGGACGATGCCGAGCTCGTGCGCCGCGTCCAGCGCGCGGCACACCTGCATGAACACCGGGATCGCGAAGCCCGGAGCCACGGGGCCGCGCGTCTTGAGCCGCTCGGACAGGCTCATGCCGCGCAGGAGCTCCATCACGACGTAGATCGATCCGTCCGGCATCTGGTCCAGATCGAAGGTGCGGACCACGCACGGATGCTCGATGGAAACCTGCACCTGCGCTTCGCGGCGAAGCCGGGCGATCTCGGCGGCGTCGGCCGCGGCAGCGCCGCGCAGCACCTTGATCGCGACCTCCGAGCCCAGTGCGACGTGCTCGGCGGCGTACACGGCGCCGATGCCGCCAGAGCCGATCTTGCGCAGGATCTGGTACTTCCCGCCGAGGACCGCGCCGGTCAGATCCCCGGGCATCACGGGCGTCTGCCCGCGCAGCTCCAGACCGCGCTCGAGTGCGGCGATGCGGTGGGTCTCGAAGACGTGTGCGGCGCGTTCCAGAGCATTGCGCCGGGCGAGCACTCCGATCAGCGCGCCCAGCCCAGCCCCGACGAAGGCGCCGATACCGGTAGCCAGGATACTCCCGGACGCGGCGACCGCGGCGCCAGAGAGCACGCCGCCCGCGGCGGCACCCGGCAGCGGTCCACGTCGCCGCGCGGCCGGCTTCCACCTGAGGACGTAGGTGCACGCGGCGTCGCCGCGCGCCAGACACGTCTGTTCCTCGACCTCCGCGTCGTCGAGGCCCCACAGTCTCGGCACGCTGGCGAGCTCGGCGCGCCGGGCCCGGCACATGAGCTGGTCGGTCTGCTCCGCCTCGGTGTCGGGGTGCGGCGTGTACACGATGCGCACGCGGCGGCGGGCGAGCTGGTCGAGATGGTAGCTGCCAACGCGCGTGGTCTCGGCGACGTTGGCTGTGAGATAGCGGTAGGCGTCCAGCGGCTTCGAGGAGACGCGCAGCATGCGGACGTACGCGCCGAGGGTCTCCGGGTGCGTCATCCAGGCGCCGCGCTCGGCGATCGCCTCGTCGCCCAGCGCGGTCGCGAGCGCGGACAACGCGCGGCGCGCCGCCGCGATCGAGATCCACGCGGTCTCGTCGTCGAGCACGGTGGTGGGGATGCCGATGGTGCTGAGCAGCGCGCGGGCGGCGGGCTCGCCGCGCTCGTCGCGTAGACGGAGCAGATAGGGCTTGAGCACGATGGCGCGCAGCTCCTCCTTGCCGACGCCTGCGGGCGGCGGGTTGCGGTGGTCGGAGCGGGAGCGCGACGACGGGCTCATGCCGCGGTGAGTCTAGCGCCTTGCGCCAATGGCGGGCCACGGCCTCCCCCTCCCCCTCGCTTTCGCCCACGTCCTCGCTTTCGCGCTCGCTGGGAGCGTCCGTGCCTCGGTGGCGAGGCGCGTGCGGTGACGAAGCCAGGCGCCACAGGGCGGCGCGAGTGGGGCGTATCTTCGACGTGGGGCGGCTGCCAGCGGGGATGCCCACCCCCGTCATGCTCGCCGCCTGCGGCGGCTGCGCGTGACTTGCCCCTGCCCAAGTCCGTGCTCGCCGCTTCGCGGCTGCGCGCGGACGGGAGGGGCTGGCTGACGCGTCCTCCCGGGGTCGGACGCATCGTTCCAACGGGAAATGTGTGCCGCGCGTACCGGAGGGGCGCGATGCATGTCGGCTTCGCTGGGGCTCGCGGCCGGGCTTCACCCCCTGGAGCCCGGCCGCGAGCCCCAGCAAAGGAGAACGCCATGCATCGCACGTCCAGTCCGTTCACGAGTCGTAGCCAGTCGCGGAAAAGCGCGCTCCTCTCCGGGCGCGCGCGGGAGATGCGCGCGACGCCCACGCGGGGCGAGGCGCGGCTGTGGCAGGAGCTTCGCGGCAGCCGACTGGGCGTCGCCTTTCGGCGCCAGCTCGTCATCGGTCGCTACATTGCGGACTTCGCCGCGCCCTCGGTGCGGCTGGTGGTGGAGGTGGACGGCGGCTATCACGCGACGCGCGGTGCACAGGACGCGCGCAGGGACCGCGCGCTCGCGCGTGCGGGCTGGCGCGTGCTGCGTTTGGAGGAGCAGCTCGTGCTTCGCTGCATGCCGGAAGCGCTCGCGCGTATCCGCACGGAGGTGGACAGGGCGCGCTGAGCCTTGGCGACTGGCAGACCTTCAAGCGAAGCAGGGCGGAACATGTGCCTCGCCAAATCGATGCGCGAAGCACTGCGAATACCGCTCTCCAGTCTGTGACGAAGCCAGGCGCCACAGGGCGGCGCGAGTGGGGCGTATCTTCGACGTGGGGCGGCTGCCAGGACCCGCTAGAACCCGGACACGACCGGCGGAGGCGTCGGCTTCTTCGATGGACGCAGCGCGGCGGCGGCGAGCAGACACAGCACGGGCGTGACGAGCAGGTGGTAGCGGTCGTCGCCGAAGAAGACCGCGTGGGTGAGCGCCGTCACGGCGATCAGGCCGAGCAGATACCAACCCGCGGGGCCCTGGCGTGGCCGGCCGGGTAACGGCAAAAAGCCTATCAGCGGAACCAGCACGACCAACAGATAGAAGGGGTGCGAGAGCGCCGCGAACGAATAGATCCCGAGCACGCACACCAGCGCCACCAGCGACCACTGCGTGATCCACTCGCGGCGTTCCTGCGTGCGCCAGTCGGCCAGCGCGATGACGCCCAGCGCCGCGGCGATCATCAAGAGCCGATGGAACAGAGTGAGCAGGCCGCGTCCCGCGACGCGGCGCTGCTCGGGCCAGGTGATCGGATCGGCCTCGTGCAGGTACTCGATGGCGAACGACTCGTGGTCGAAATTCTCGGCGAGCTTCTTCGGCATCATGCCGATCCAGTGCCCCGGGTGCGCCAGGATGATCTTCTCGCCGACTTTGGCCCAGCAGCGGTCCTGCTCGACCTGGCCGGTCACGACGGGGCAGCCGTCGGAGGCGTGCAGCGTGGTGAAGCGGCCTGTCTTCGTGATGGCGCCGATGGCCAGATTCCAGCCGCCGTTGGTCGAGACGAACGCGCAGCCGTCCATCACGCTGCAGATGCGCAGCGACCAGGGGACGACGACAATGAACGCGATCGCGGTCACGGCAGCGCCTCGCAGCAGCGCCTGCCACGCGGGCTTGGGTTGCGTCAGGGCGATCAGAGGCGCGGCCAGCAGCGCCGACGGCCGCACCAGCACCGCCAGGCCCAGGACCAGGCCGGCCAGCACCACACCGAGCCACTGGCCGCGCCAGCGCAGCGCGCACAGCGCCGCGGTGACCAGCAGCAGCGCGGCGAGCGGCTCGGTCATCACCACGGCCGAATAGGCGATGAGACCCGGATGCAGCGCCGTGATGCCGGCCGCCACGCGCGCGCGGTTCGTGCCCAGATAGTAGCGGGCGAGACGATGCACGGCGACGACCAGCAGCGTGCCGATGACGGCGTTGACGATCGGCGCAACGACGAGGCCGGAGCCGAAGATGCGGTAGACGCCCGCGAGAAGCGCGCTGTAGCCGACCGGATAGTGCGCCCAGGGTTTCCACAAGGCGTGGCCGTTGACGATCACGTCCTCGGAGTAGCCGAGCCCCTTCGCGATGCGCTCGGCGCCGAAGTGATAGTAGTGGCCGTCCCAGACCGGCTCCCGCGCCCACGCGATGGCCACGAACAGCCTCGGCAGAAGCGCCACCAGGCCCGCGACCAGCGAGAACAGCCAGTCGTCGCGCATGCCGAGCACGTACGCCGACGACTGGGCCTCGGCGCCCCGGGAAGTGTTCCCGGCCATGAGGGCCTTACGGGCTGTCCTCTCCGGATGCAGCGCGCCACTCGCGCATCCGCTTGAGGTAGGTTCGCGAGACCTGCGCCGGGTCGAGCTGGAGGTAGCGGGCGACCTGCTGCACGAAGCCCCGTGTGTACACCAGCGCCGGCAGGTTCCGGAAGTCCTCCTGCTCGATGGCGCGCAGGTGGGCGCCCGAGATCTTCGTGTGGTTGGCGATCTCCTCGATCTCTATTCCCTGCGACTCGCGCACCTTGCCCAGGAGCGCGCCGGTGAACACGGTCTCGGCGTTGATTTCGCGAGTGAGCTCCTGCCTGAGCATCGCGCGTTCGGCTGCCAGGGCGGCATCGACGGCTCCGCTCCTGGCGGGCTGGTCGTCTTCTTCTTCCGGGAAGGTGGAGACGTCGTAGGCGCGGCGGCGAAGCGGATCGAGCAGGGTGTCGTGCGCTTCCTCGATGCGCGCCTGCTCGCTCTTCAGGCCGTCTTCTCCGAGCAGCGAGGTCAGCGCCAGGCTGCCGGGTTGGTAGAGCTCACGCTGCCTCTTGTAGGCGCGCCTGAGCTCCTCGTCGGTGGCCGTGCGGTGGGTCCAGAGCACGTCGTACAGATTCGGCTCCAGGGGAACCAGGGGGATTGGCTCGCCAGCGCGCGCTTGCTCGCGGGTCGTCGCGAGCGCCAGCACGCGCCGGGCGATGCGCTCCAGGTTGCGCGCGGCTTTGCTGGTCGGGCTGTCGATGAGCAGCGGCCGGCGGCGCACGACGCTCAACCACACCGCGTCGTCCTGCTCGATGTGCCCCACGTAGTCGAGGCCCACTCCGAGATAGCGCTGCGCCATATCGCACATCGCGGGGCCGAGATCGGTGTCGGTGCGCAGTCGGACCCCGTTGACGACGAGCCGCGGTCGGAGCTTGCCCAGGTCCGCGGCGGCGACCTCGCCGAGCACGGTGTCGTAGCGCGCCAGCGCGCGCACCAGATCCTGCGGCGCGGGGAGCGGCGGGAGCGCAGCCTGGGCGCGTTCCACGAGGCGCATCTTGAAGCGGTCCTTGACCAGCGTGCGGCGGAGCCGGCGCTGGAACAGGGCGCGCTGGAAACGGTACGTCGCTTCCACGCTCGGCGGCTCGGGCCCGACCACGCAGATGCCGAGATCGGCTCCGAGGAAGAGGTCGAGCGTTGCTGGTGCCGTACCCGCCCCGAGGTCGAGCAGGACGTAGTCCACATCCAGCTGGCGCAGCCGCCGCGCCCAGCGCGGTTTGCGTCCGGGCCGGACCGGGACGGTCGAGCCCACCGTGTACATCTGCGGCAGGAGCAGCAGGCCGGGCACGGGCGTCTGCACCGGGGTCAGGTCGTCTTCCACGGGCTCGTCGCGACTCGGGGGAGCTGCCGGCAGATCGACGCCGAGCATCGTGTGCAGCTCCGCGCCCGCCGGGTCCGCGTCGATCAGAAGCACGGTCCGGCCCAGCTGCGCGAGGTACACGCCGAGGTTGGTCGCCACGACGCTCTTGCCCGCGCCGCCGCGCCCGCCGCCTACGGCAATGACGTGGCGGACCGCTCGGGGCGGCTGAGCGCTGTGCGGCTCCGCGTCGTGGCCGTACTCCGGCATGTCCCCGGATCTACCTCACATCCGGTGGCGGGCGCACCGCTCCGATCGGGCCGGCCGCGGAGCCGCGGGGAATTTCGCGTTTGAACTTCCCGCGAGCGGCACTACGCTCCCCCGGACGATGCTCAGCTTGCGAGCCGCAGGGGCCCTGGTCACGCTGGCCCTGCTGAATTTCAAGCTCACGACCTGCCGCTCGCCCGGCGAGGCCGGCAAGGGACCGAGCCCAAGCCCGGAGGCGACGACGTTGGTCGATCTGCCGGGCGTCGATACTTCGAATCTCACGGCGCGCGAGAAGCGCGAGTGGTCCAGCTACGTGACGGAGCTGTACGCGCCCTGTCCCGACCAGCCGGTGAACATCGCGCAGTGCGTCAAGGAGAAGCGCCAGTGCGACCTGTGTCTGCCGGCGGCGAAGTTCCTGGCCGACCGCGTCCGCCAGGGCAACGCGCGCTCGCAGGTGGAAGGCGCGTTCCGCACGCGCTTCGCGCCCGACCAGGTGAAGTCGGTGCCCATCGACAACTCGCCGGTCAAGGGCCCGGCGGATGCGCCGGTGACGATCGTCGAGTGGGCGGACTACGAGTGCCCGTTCTGTGGTCGCGCCGCGCCTGCGCTCGACAAACTGTTCAGCGAATATCCGGGCAAGATCCGTCTGGTCTTCAAGAACTACCCGCTGAGCATCCACCAGTACTCCGAGAGCGCGGCGCGGGCGGCGGTCGCTGCCGGCAAGCAGGGCAAGTTCTGGCAGATGCACGACGCGCTTTTCAAGAACCAGGACAAGGGTCTCGACAAGCTCAGCATCGAGAAGCTCGCGCGCAACGTCGGCCTCGACATGAAGAAATTCGAGGCGGACTGGCAGAGCGAGGCGGTGGCCAACGTCGTGGCGCGCGACCGCAAGGAAGGCGACAAGCTCGGCCTCGAGGGCACGCCGCTCATCTACATCAACGGCCGGCATTTCAAGCTGGGGCAGTTCGACTTCGGCAAGGACCTGGAAAGCTGGGTCCAGCTCGAGATCAAGACGCGCACCGGCAAGACGGTGACTCCGCAGGCGGTGGCGTCCGCGCCGGCAACGTCGGCGGCGCCCGCGACGTCGGCGGCGCCCGCGACGTCGGCAGCGCCGAAGGCGAGCGCCACTCCGCCGAAGCCACCGACGCACATCAAGATGCCGCCTGCGCCGCGGGTGCCGACCAAGGCCGCGAGCAGCGCCAAATGAGGGCGGGTGCCGACGGGGGCGGCTGCTTCCCGACCGGGCGCCACTACCCCGGCATCGCCCATCTGCTGCGCGTCGTCGCCCAGGGCCTGGCGGACGAGTTCCCGGGCGAGACGCCGATGGCCGACATCGCCCTGGTCGCGATCGACACGGAGACGACCGGGCGCGACCCTGCTTCGGATCGCATCGTCGAGATCGGCTGCGTGGTGTGGCGGAACGGGCAGACCGTCGAGCGGCGCTCCTGGCTGGTCAATCCGGGGCGGCCGATACCGAAGGAAGCCTTCGACGTCCACGGCATCAGCGACGACGACGTGCGCGACAAGCCGGCGTTCGGCGAGATCGCCGGCGAGTTGCTGGAGGTGATCGCGGCGGCTGTGCCGCTCGCGTACAACGCGGAGTTCGACCGCATGTTCCTGATGGCCGAGCTGGAGCGCTCGGGATACGCGGCACGGCAGCTGCCGCCGGCATGCCGGAAAGGCATCGAATGGATCGACCCGCTGGTGTGGGCGCGGGAGCTCCAGAAGTACGAGAAGAGCAAGGCTCTGGGCGAGGTGTGCGCGCGGCTCGGCATCGAGATCGCCCAGGCGCACCGCGCCACGGACGATGCCGAGGCCGCGCTCGCCGTCCTTTCGGTCTTCAGCACCGACACGCGCGTGCCGAGGACCTACGCCGCGTTCGTCCAGGAACAGCGCCGTCTCGCGCGACAGTTCGAGGAAGAGCGCGCGCGTTGGCGCAGCCGTCAGGGCTAGCGTCGTCGGAGGCAGGCGCAGCCGGCCGCTACGGTGACGGCTTCGCGTCGCCGCCCGCGTCGCCGGGCCCTGCGTCGCCGGCGTCGGGTGTCGGCGGAGCCTCGACGTTCATCTTGACGTTGAGCAGCACCGTTTCGTCGGCGACCAGCGTCACTGTCCGTCGTTCGGGTGGCGCATCCGGATGCTCGAGCTTGACGTAGTGCGTGCCGGCGGCCAGGGGGATAGGGCGCGCGAAGGGCGTCGTGTCGATCTTCTGTCCGTCGACGTAGACCACGGCCCATGGCTCTGCGACCACGCGCAGATAGCCCGCCTTGCGCGGCTCGAGCTCGAGCCGCGTGCTGCCGTGGCGGCCCGTGCTGGCGCGGTCGTTCTTCCACGTAAAATAGCCGAATGCGCCGCCTCCGAGCGCGATCAAGCCGAAGCAGACGAGCAGCCCGCCGAACGCCGGCATCAGCGACGCGCGGCGTGGCAGCACGCGGGCCGGCAGCGGCGCTTCGCTGCGATCGCCCGGCATCCGGTCCACGAGCCCGGCGTCGAGCAGCATGCCGGCGATGTTCTTCCGCGGCGACGCGGCGTCGAGCTCCACCAGCACGCCTTCCAGCGCCTGCGCCAGCTCCACTGCCGAGAAGAAGCGATCGCCGGCTATCTTCTGCAGGCAGCGCTGGACGATGCGCTCGAGCGAACCCGGAGTGCCAGGCGCCAGTCGACCTAGCGGCGCTGGCGGGTCGTGCCGGATGCGCTGGGTCGTGCTGCGTTCGTCGGGCGCGTCGAACGGGAGCTTGCCGCTCAGCATCTCGTAGAGCACGACGCCCAGCGAGAACAGATCGCTGCGCGGGTCGGGTGTCTCGCCCAGGATCTGCTCCGGCGACATGTAAGCAGGGCCGCTGAAGCTGGTGCCGCCGTCGAGGAGCTCGGGCGCGGTCGGCAGCCGCTCATCGGTGGCGACTGCGAAGTTCTGCAGCTTGACCTCGGCCTGGTCCGAGACCAGCACGTTTGCCGGACGCACATCGCGGTGCACGACGCCGTGCTGGTGCGCGTGGTCGAGTGCGCGCGTGACCTGGAGCGCGATGGACGCGGCGGCAGCCGGCGGGATGCGTCCGGTCTTCTGCAGGAGCACGTCGACGCTCCAGCCTTCGACGTGCTCGAGGACGAGCCACATGCGCTCGCCGCGGCGGACGAAATCGTAGACGCGTGGCACGCCGGGGTGGTTGAGCTCCGCCAGCAGCCTGGCTTCGCGCTCGAGCGTCGCGGCGAAAGGCGAAGACGGCAGGATGCTCGGGGAGAGCGCCTTGATGAGCACCGGCCGCCCCAACGGCTGTTGGATAGCCTGGTACACGTCCGCGATCGGACCGGAGCCGAGCTTCTGGACGACTCTGCAGCCGTCGAATTCCGGCTCCGTCTGCTCGCTCAACTGGGCACCCCTTTGGCGAAGGCTGCTAGCAGCTAGCTGTTAGCTGTCAGCTGTTAGCCGTTAGCGCGGACGGGCACTGGAGAGCAACAGAACGAAGCTCAGCTGGCGCGGGCTTTCCGCCCGGGTTCGGCGCGATGCAGACCGCACTCCTTCTCGGTCGCGTGCTCCCACCACCAGCGACCCTCGCGCTCGTGCTGTCCAGGCAGCACGGCCCGAGTGCAGGGCTCGCAGCCGATGCTGGGGATGCCGCGCGCGTGCAGCTCGTTGTAGGGAACCCCGAACGCCGAGATGGCGTTCCAGACGTATTCGCTCGTCGCGTCGGCCAGCGGATTGATCTTTACCAGCGGCTGGCCGCCGTGACCCTTGAACACCCGGTCGAGCTCGGCGACGGGCAGTTCGGTGCGGGTGGGGCTCTGGTCGCGGCGCTGTCCAGTGATCCAGGCCCTCAGCCCGGAGAGCTGCCGCCGGAGTGGCTCCACCTTGCGGATAGAGCAGCACTCGCCGTGGCCGTCCTCGTAGAAGGAAAACAGCCCCTTCTTCCGGACGAGATCCTGCACGAGGTCGGCCTGCGGGAAGCAGTACTCGATGCGGATCGAGTAGTGCTCCTCCACACGCTGGAAGAAGCGCAGCGTTTCGGGGTGCAGCCGTCCGGTGTCGAGGCTGAAGACACGGAACGGAAGCCCGGTCTGGTTCGCGAGCTCGATCAGCAGCACGTCCTCGGCGCCGCTGAAGCTGATAGCAACGTCCTCGCCGAAGGTCTCGAGCGCGCGCCGCACGACGCCCCCGGGCGACAGGCCCGAAAGCTCGCTCAGGATGATGGGAAGCGCGTTGTCCACTTTTCCGATAAGTTAACTGTAGAACAGAGATTGCGAGACCGCAAGGCCGCGCCCCTCGTGAGGCACAAGTGGGTCGCCGTGGCATTCCGCTACGAGTCTTCCTGCCCCTGCTCGAGGGCGTGACGGTGCTTTTTCCCGAATCTCTTCGCTGGTTTGTAGGCACGAATGCTGCACGTCGCAGACTGCCCGAAGGCCAGCGAGGTGGGGACACGCGAATGAACGGACAGCAGGACAGGGGGGCGTGCATTGTCATCGTGGAGCAGGGCGTACCGCCCCTGGAGTCGCTCGATCCGGACGGGATCTGCGACACCTGTCTGCGAGCCGTGGTGGCGCAGCAGTACGACGAGACGCCGGCCGAGCTGGCGCTCAGGGTGGCCCGGCGTATCGAGCGCCTGACCCGCCAGGGCACGCCGCTCGAGGCCGGGGTCTTCGTCGCCAGCGACACGACCGACGATGACGTGTTCGCGTCCCGCTGTCTGATGGCGCGCGCCATGCTGAGAGGCATGGCCGCGGCTCGCGAGCCGCGGCTGGTGTTCGAGGTGCCGTCGACCGTGTCGGATGCCGGCCGTCACGAGCTGTTGGCGCTGGCCGGGACGCTCACGTCCCAGCTCGACAGCTCGCACGTGCAGGTGCTCGTGCGCTTCGCTCCGACCCAGGAGCGCGAAGCCCCGGTGTCGGGCGTGGTCCGGCGCGCCGCTGCTCCGGCCTATGCCGGTCCCGCGGCCAACGTCGCCTGAGCCGAGTAGCGCCGCCGGCCGGGTCGTTGTACTGACCCGGCCGTGACGGAGTTCCGGAGCATCTACGCCCGCGGCCTGTTCGACGGGCAGGTGGCCATCGTGACGGGAGGCGGGACCGGCATCGGTCTGGCGACGGCGCGCGAGCTCGCCTGGCTCGGAGCGCGCGTTGCGATCGGCAGCCGGAAGCAGCAGAACATCGATGAAGGAGTCCGGCGCATCGAGGAGGTCGGCGGTGAGGCCGCGGGCTTTCCGCTCGATGTCCGCGAATACGACAGCTGCGAAGGCTTCGTGAACCAGGTCCTCGAGCGCTTCGGCAAGATCAACGTCCTGGTCAACAACGCGGGCGGACAATTTCCCAGCCCTGCGCACATGCTCTCGCCGCGGGGTTGGGACGCGGTCATCAGGAACAATCTCAACGGGCTTTTCTATATGACCCACGCGGTCGCGAACCTCGCGATGATCCCTGCCAAGCGCGGCCGCATCGTGAACGTCATCGCGGACATCGCACGGGGATTCCCCGGCATGGTCCACACCGGCGCCGCGCGTGCCGGCGTGGAAAACATGACGAAGACGTTAGCCGTGGAGTGGGCGACGCACGGCATCCGCGTCAATGCCTGCGCACCGGGCACGATCCGCTCCAGCGGCACCGCCCAGTACGGCGATGCCACGCTCGAGCTGTCGCGACGCTCCATTCCGCTCAAGCGGCTGGGTACGGTCGAGGAGGTCAGCCGCCTGATCGTGTTCCTCGCCAGCGACCAGAACGACTTCGTGACGGGCTCCACCTACTACATCGACGGAGGCGGCTCGCTCTGGGGCGACGTGTGGCCGATCGAAGAGCCGACAACGTAGCAGAGCCGGCGCCCACGCCACCGGTTCCGGCTCCCGAGGAGCCCGGACCGGGCGTAGCGCAGGCAGAGCCTGTCGCCCCCAGCGGAGCACGGGCTCCCGCCCGACCGCTCCTGCAGCGGGTCTCCGCCCGTCTGGTCGCGTTTGGCCGCTGGCTCCGCCGCTACTTTACCGAGCAGGATCCGACCTTCTGGGTCGCTTTCACGCCGGCGCTGATCGCCGCGGCGATCCTGTTCGTCCGCAGTCCCCTCAGCAACTACATTTTCGACGAGCAGGAAGCGCTGCTGGCGAATCCCTACGTCAACGGTCGCGGTCTGCGCTTCCTCGACGCGTTCAAGCGCGACTTCTGGGGTCTGCCGCCGGGGCGCAGCATCGGTTCCTACCGCCCCATCCCGGACATGATCTGGCGCGTGCTCTGGCACGTCAGCCACGTTCCCTGGCTCCACCACTGGGTGAACGTCGTGTTCCACGCGGTCAACGCGGCGCTCATCGCCGGCATCGTGCTGAAGATCACGCGCCGCCGCGATGTCTCGTGGCTTGCGGGCGCGGCTTTCCTGATGAGCGCTGTCTTGACCGAGGCGATCACGGGCGTCGTTGGCATTGCGGACGTGCTCGGCGGGCTGGGCGTGATCCTGTGCGTGCTGGCGCTCGAGCTGCCGCTGTTCGCCATGCCGTTCGCGGTCTTTGCGGCGATGGTCTTCGGGATGCTGTGCAAGGAGAGCGCGCTCGTCGCTGTGCCGCTCGTGGCTTGGGTTGCGCTGGTCGCTTCGCCGGCGCTGCATCCGGAGCATCCGCGCCGCCTGCCCCGCGCGCTCCTGTCGCTGGTAGCCACGACGGCCGGGTTGGTCGCGTACACCTACTTCCGCCGTCACTTCTTCCCGGTGGCGCTGCCGGAGAAGCTGCAGCATCCGCTGCCCTCGTCGTCACCGCTCGCACAACGGGCGATGCACGCCTTTCTGGCCTGGTTCCAGCAACCGAAGCTGCCGAGCGATCCCATCAACAACCCGCTCGTGAACGCGGACTTCCCGCACCGCGTGGCCGGGGCGCTCAGGGTGTACTGGCGCGGGCTGACGCAGGTGTTCTTCCCGCTGCACCTGAGCGGGGACTACTCGTTCCCCCAGGAGCCGATACCTCCCCGGCTGGTGTTTCCGGAGAGCGTGCTGGGCGCGGTGTTCTTGATCGTGCCGCCGCTGGTTGGCGTGGGCACGTGGGTTCGCGCGATGGTCCTCGAGCGTCGCGAACGGCGCGCCGCCGGCGGATCGCTGTCCGGGGTCTCGTACAAGGTCTCCAGCGCCATGCTGATCGCCATCGGGCTGGTGTGGGCGCCGGTGGCGTACTTCCCGCACTCGAACATTCCGGTGCTCCTGCCGACCGTGCGTGCCGAGCGTTTCTGGTACCTGCCGGTGATGGGGACCGCGCTGGTGATCGCGGTGGCGCTGGTGTGGCTGCACGCGCGGGTGCGCTGGAAGAATGGCGCTGCCGTCGTGGCGCTGGCAGTCGCCTTCTTCGGCTTCCAGGCGGTGCGGGCGCGCATGCATGCGCTCGACTACTCCGACGACCTGACGTTCTGGCGCGCCACGCGACAGGCCGTGCCGAACAGCGCCAAGGCGCACCTGAACTACTCGGTGATGCTGGGCGCGCGCGGCCATCTGCACCAGCGCCTGAGGATCAGCAAGCGCGCGCTGGAGCTGGCGCCGAGCTGGCCGATGGCGCACGTCTACTATGCGGACACGCTGTGCCGACTGCACCGGCCCGACGAAGGCTGGCCCGAGTACCGTCGCGGCTTCGACATGGCGCCCAACGACCCCAACCTGATTGCTCTGGGGCTGCAGTGCCTGTGGGACGAAAAGGACTTCCAGAAGCACGAGGCCGAGCTCACGGAGATGGCGTCGAAGCACCCCGGCTCCTGGCTCGCGTTCCTGGTGAGCAACGTCGCCTACAACGGCAAGAAGAACAACGGCGTCGACCCGAAATACCGTCCGCGCGGGTACGACGAAGGGCCGAAGAAGCACTGACTCCGGGCTCCGGGACTCCGCGTCCGGACGAGCTACTGGGTGTGGAACAGCCACCAGAGCCCGAGCACGCTCAGGGCGAGCACCAGTAGCGCCAGGAGCGCAACGAGCACGTCCGTCGTGTTCCAGCCGCCCTTGCGCTTCTCGCGCGGCCTCCGGCGCTCGGGGATGGCCGCGATCGGTGCTTCGCGACGGCTCTCCGCCGGGGCCGCATCGAGGTCCGGGTTGTCCTCCTCGGCTGGAGCGGGCGTCGACTCCGCATCGGGCGGGTCGACCGACTCGTCGTCGCGCATGCAATCGTCCGCTGCTCGCTCCAGCTCCTCGAGCGCGTCGAGAACCGGGTCCTCGTACTCGAAGCGGTTCTTGCCCACGAACAGCGATTCGCCGCGCGGCCAGACCTTTTCCTTGCCGCTCGGAAGCTCGCTTTCGCCGATGCGCGAGCCATTCTTGGAGCCCAGATCGCGCACGAGCAGCTGCTTGCCGCGGCGGATCACCTCGACGTGACGCCGCGAGGCGTCCTCGTCGTCGACCGACAGCTCCACGTTCTGTCCGCGCCCGATCACGTGACCGCGCTCGAACTCGGCGACCAGCATCTCGCGCCCCGCGTCCGGTCCCTCCACGACCCGGACCTTCACTGCTGCCGATTCGCCCTCTGCGGCCAGCGCGTCGCTCACCAGCGCCAGGGCCATCTCGCGCGTGGCGACCGGTTGGTTCTGGGTGGGCACGACGTGCTCGATGCGAGCCTCCAGCCAGATGCGGCCGATGCGGATCAGATCCCCCGAGCGCAGCACCCGCGGCGCTTGCGGCGAAAGCTTCACCGGACCCACGAACGTGCCGTTGGTGCTGCCTTCGTCGACGACGATGTACTCGGTGCCGCGCTGGCGGATCGACGCGTGCCGATGGCTCACGCTCGGATCGGGTAGGCGGACCTCGCAGCCCTCGCCCCGCCCGATCACGATGCGAGGGGCGTCGAAGGTGATCGAGGGCGGCGCTGCCGGGTCGCCGGAGCGCACCACGACGGTGAGCGCCATCGGCGCGCATGATGGTCACTGCAAAGCCCGATGTCCACCTTCCGGCAGCTCGACCCGCGCCCGGCATGCTCCCGAAATTTGGCCCGAACATCGCGCGCGACTTACCCCGGGCGTGGTGGCCCGGCTCTTCGAGAGGCGGGCCGACCTGGAGGCAAGCCATGATGGACAACGAGGAACGCCGTTCGCCGGGTGCCGGTCGTGTGCCGGTCGAGACACTGGTCGAGATCTGTGGCAACGAGCCGGGGATTCCGGCTTTCGAAGCCGAATCGCTGGACCTGAGCGGCCGCGGCATGCACGTGCGCACGGCCTATCTTCCGGAAGAAGGCGCTCCGCTCGTCTGCCGGTTCGAGGACCGCGGCCGCGAGATAATCGTCGAGGGCGTGGTGGCCTGGCGCAAGGAGCAGGCCCGCGGCGGCGAGTTCGGCATCCAGTTCACGGCGCTCGACAGCGGCAGCGTCGATGCGCTCAGGGAACTGTGCGGAACCGACGCGGCGCAGGATGCCGCCGACGACGAACAAGCGTCTCCGGACGAGCCCGCGGCTCCGTCCGGCGCAGAGCCGGGAACGCGTGTGCGCCTCCACATTGACGGTCTCGGCTCGCCGATGAAGGCGCGGGTCCGCGACGGTGGCAGCCGCAAGGTCTCGGTCGGTTCGAATCTCGAGTTCCTCAAGGTGGGGCGCCACCTCGAGATCGAGGATCTGGAGGCGCGGGAAAAGCGCGGCGCGCACATTGCTTGCGTGGACGTGGTTGTCGACCCGCAGAGCCAGGTGCCTCAGCTCGTCGTATCGCTCCGCTTCGACGACGCAGAGGTCACGCCCGAGCCGTCGGTCATCGACACCGGCATGAGCGCGACGCACCGTTCGCCACTGCCGCCGGCGCACATGCCTGCCGGCGTGGAGCAGGGCCGGGCGGAGAGCGACGAGTTCGACGACGACGATTTCGCGGAAGCCGAGCTGGCTCCCGAAGACGAGGTCGCAGCCGAAGCCGAGGCAATGAAAAATCGCTTCGGCACGATCGCCGACAATGCCGGAGCCGTGGCGCGCAGCACGGGCGCCACGCTGGCCCGCGCCGGCGCGGGTGCGGCCCAGGGTCTGGGAAAGCTGTTCAAGGGAGCGGGCGCCAAGGTCATGGAGCTCAAAAAGAAGCGCAGCGCGCACAACGACGAGGCGCCGCGGCGCACCACGGCGGTGCCGCCTTCCGGCGTGCTGTCGTCGCGCGGCGTGCGGCTCCGCCCGCAGTCCTCGTCGCGCGACGCGGTGCCCGCGACGGAGCCGGCGCCGACCGCTCCGCCGGCGAAGAAGGCCCGCGCGAAGAAGATCGCCATCGCCGCTTCCGGCGTGGTCCTGCTCGCGACCGTGGTCGCGCTGGCGACGCATCGCTCGGCGCCTCCACCCGGTGCCACCGCCGAGGCAAAGACCCCCGCTCCCGCTCTGGCCAAGAACGTCGACGTGAAGCAGGTCGACGACCAGGGCAATCCGATTGCGGCGCAGCAGCCCGCGCCCGGCAAGCCCCTGTCGACCAAGCAGGAGTTGGCTCCCCCGGGCAAGAAGGGCGTCACGGCCGACGTGCCGCTGTTCGGCCCCACGCCGATGGCGACGATGGAGCCGGCTCCGCTCGGTTCGGCGCCGGAGCAGGCTGCCGACGATCCTTCATCCCTCGACGCCGAGGGTGCCAAGGAGCTGGCCGCCGCCAAGGCGGCGCCCGCGGCGGCAGACGAGACCTTCCAGGACAAGCCCGCGGTCACGCACTCTGCCAAGAAGAAGGTGCGCCCCCAGGACGTGGGGCCGTGGGGCCACGGCCACGTGCATCGGCCGACCATCCACCGCCTCCGGCTCGACGGACCGGGCTCCGCCATCCAGGGTGCCATCAATCCGACGGGCTTCACCGTGGTGATCCCGGGCCGCAAGATCATGGAGAACGGCCGCGCCATCGCCAAGCGCGACAAGCGCATCGCCCGCGTCAGCACCGCCAATACCGCCGGCGGCGCCCAGATCAGCTTCAAGTTCCGCGACGGCGTTCCCGGCTATCGTGTCCGGCTGCGTCATGACTACGTCGAGTTTTTGATCAGCGCGCCGTCCAGCAGCGCTCCGTCCTCGACGAAGTCGAGCCATCACTCCAAGCACCACCATTCCTCGAAGACGGCGCACAGCACGTCCACGCATCATCACTCGAAGAAGTCGCATCACCACCAGGACTGAGCCGGCCGCCCGGCGGCGGCTCCGGGGTGCGCAATTCGGGATGCGGCACTATCCTTCATAGGTGACGCCACGGTGCGCTCCGCTGTTCGCCCTGGCGCTGCTCGCTGCGGGTTGCGGGACAGCGCGCGAGCGACCTAGCGCGCAGCCGCACGCGGCCGCACGATCGCCCGCGCCCGCGCCCGCGTCCTCGGCGGGCAGGCGGGCCGCGCCGCCGCCCCTCCAGCTGTACTTCGAGTCGTCCGACGCGGACGAATCCGGTCAGATCGATCTCCAGAAGCTCCGGGGACTGCGCTTCGTTGGGATGGACGACGGGCCGGTTCCGGATTTCCTCGTCAGCTCCACCGACGGGCAGAGCTTCGATTCGCACGCGTTGAGCGGCAAGCAGGCGTTCGTGATCGTCTTCTTCGCCACCTGGTGCCCGGTCTGCGAAAAGAAGCTCCCGTACGTGAAGAAGGCGCTCGACCAGCTGGGGCCGCTCACGGTGATCCTGGTGTCCGCGGACGCTCCAGAAACCTTCCACCAGGTTCCGGCGTACCTCAAGCGGCATGGGTTGTCGCAGCTGCCCGTCGTCCGGGCTACGCGCTATCCGGCATTCGCGCTGTCATACGATCCGTTCAGCATCGTGCCGTTGGTGGTGGTCGTCGGCAGGAACGGCGGCCTGGTCGACTTCCAGATGGGGATCCAGCCGAACGACTCGGATCGCTTGATCAAGGCGGTGCAGCTGGCCCGCACCATCGGCCCGCTCAGGCCCGTGCGCGACGCCGGTGCTCCGTGATCCGTCGTGCGGCTAGGACGAGCGCGGCCTGCGCCGCCCAGGCCCTTTGCGCGTGACGCGCAGCAGGGCGGTGTGCGGCACGGTCTCGATGCGGCCGGAGTCGTTCTCGCCGCGCTTCAGGCGCGAGAGGCCCGCGTAGGCGATCATCGCGGCGTTGTCGGTGCAGCTCTTGAAAGGTGGCACCACGACGCGGATGCCGTGCTTGGCGGCGGCCTCCTTTGCGCGCTCGCGCAGCTCGCGGTTGGCGGCCACACCGCCCGCCAGCACGATCTCGCCCACCTGTTCCTGTCGCGCGGCGCGGACGGCCTTGCGGATCAGCGTGTCGACCACCCGGCGCTGGAACGCCGCGCACAGGTCGCGCAGCGTCTGGTCGTCGCCGGGGCGGCCGTTCGCGGTCACCCAGCGCATCACGTTCGTCTTCAGACCGGAAAAGCTGAACTCGAGGCTGTCGCGCCGCTTCATGGGGCGCGACAGCTCGATCGCCTCCGGATTCCCCTCGCGCGCGAGCTTGTCGATGATCGGGCCGCCCGGGTAGCCCAGGCCGAGCAGCTTGGCGACCTTGTCGAACGCTTCGCCCGCGGCGTCGTCGCGCGTCGCGCCGAGCTCGCGCACCTGGGAGAGCTCCAGCCCTTCCACACGGTAGAGCGCGGTGTGTCCACCCGACGCCAGCAGAGCCACGAACGGAAAGCGCGGCGGTTCGGGCGACTCGATGCCCGGATGCTTCAGGAACACCGCCAGCAGGTGTCCGACCAGATGATCGACGCCCACGATCGGCTTGTCCGCAGCCCACGCCAGCCCCTGCGCGGCCTGCACGCCCACCAGCAGCGCGCCCGACAGACCGGGCCGGCACGTCACGGCGATGCCGTCGATGTCGCCGATACCGAGCCCTGCGCGCGAAAGCGCCGCTTCGATGACGGGTCGCGCGTTCTTCAGGTGATCGCGCGAGGCCAGCTCCGGCACTACGCCGCCGTAGGGCGCGTGCAGCTTCACCTGGCTGTGCACCACATCGGACAGCACGCGTCCGTCGTCGGCGATAATCGCCGCCGCCGTCTCGTCGCACGAAGTCTCGATGCCCAGCACGCGCACGCCGGGCGGCATAGCACGAACCCATGCCGGGCACCCTCCGGAGCGCGCCCGGTGAGCTAGTACCCGCAGTCGCCCGTGTGGCGCTTGAGTTGGAACACGGCGAACCCCGAGTGCGGCTTTTCGCCGGGAGGCGGGGCGGGCTCGGGCTTGAGCAGGCGGACTTCCACGTCGTCGTTCTTCATCAGCGACACCACCGTGAGCACCGTGCCCTGGCACGTGGTGTCCACCCAGCTGAGGAAGTTGTGCTCGCGCCCCTCGCCGAACTGCATCTGGCTCAGCGGGTCGCTCTGCACTTCGGCGAGCGCGCGCATCTGGGCGCCCTTGAACAGCGGCCCCGAGCTGCACAGCGTATCGTCGGTGGTGATGTCGCCGGGCGTCGTGGTGAGCGTGCTGGTGTCGATGTGCAGCTGCATGCGCATGCTGGGCGGATAGCTCGCATCGCGGATGAACGGAGCGGTCACGATGCTGCCGCAGTACGCGTCGCCGTTCGTGGTGTCGAAGCGGTCGAGATCATGGCAGCCGCCGAGCGCGAGCGCGGACAGCAGCACAAGCCCCGTCACGTATGTGGCCCGCTTCCGCATCGTTCCCCTGAGCATAGCCCAAGCTTGGCTACTTCAGGTGTGCGAGCAGCTCGCGGGCCGCCCGCTGCACGCGCGGTTCGGCGTCCTTTTCCGCCACCTCGGTCAGCACCGGCCTGGCCGCGGCAGCATCGACGAGCGGCAGGGCGCGCACGGCAGCTTCCCGCACCAGCGCGTAGGCGTCACTCTGCGCCGCGCGGGTCAGGGCCGCGACCGCCTTCTTGTCGCGCGAACCGGCTGCCAGCCGGCCGAGTGCCTCGGCGGCGCGGACCCGCACCGGCCAGTCGCTCTTGTGCGTGAGCAGGCCGGTCACGGCGTTCACTGCGCCCGGGGTGCGCGCACGGTCCGCCGCGGCCAGCGCGGCGCGCTGTACGTGCTCGTCCGGATCGCCGAGCGCCTCGACGACTGCCGTGCGCGCCGCCTGCTCGGACCGTGTCGCCAGGAACTGCACGGCGCGTGCTCTCACGTCCGGGGACGGATGGCTGGCCAGCGCGACAAAGGGCGCCACCACCGCCCGCGCGATGCCCGTGGCTGCGTCGCCTGCCTGCTTCCGGAGCGCGGCGTTCGCCTTGTCGAGCTCGCGTGTGAGCGGGCCGAACGCGGGCTTGCCGCCGCGATCCAGCAGCGCATCCGCCACGGCGCGCGCCCGCTCGGGCGAGCTCTGCACCGCCGCCACGCACGCCGCCTGGAGTGCCGGCGCGAGCTTGACCAGGGCGCGCGCGTGCTCGTCCGGCGAATACCCGCCGGGGCGCAGCTCGTCGATCTGCGAACGCACGTCCACGCGTCCTTCCGGCACCTCCAGCGGCTCGTGCGGCGCGTGGTACTTGCCTGTTGCCAGCACCAGCGCTGCAGCGGTGCCCGCGCTCTGCAGCCCGGGGTCGGGACTCACCAGCGCTTCGGCGATGGCGCGCGGCGCGGCCTTGGCGTCGAGCCGCGCGAGCGCAACGATCGCTGCCGCGCGCACGGTCGGGTCCTGCGCCTCCGCGAGCTGGGAAAGCGTTTCCACGCGGGAGTGATCGCCGAGCTGGCCGAGAGCAAAGGCCGCCGCGGCGCGCGGCAGGGGCCCGGCTTCCATCGAGCCGACGACCTTGGAAAGCTTCGCGGCGGCTCGCTTGTCTCCCTCGAGGCCCAGGCCCAGCGCGGCGAGTGCCCGGATACTGGGCGCCTCGCTGTCGAGCAGCTTGTCGAGCAGCGGCACTGCCTTCGGCGACCCCATCCTCGCCACCGCCCATGCGGCGGCAACCGCGATCGGGTCGGACTCGTCCGAGCTCACCTCGCCATGCGGCGCCAGCAGCTCACCCAGCTTGTCCAGCAGGCCCGGATCGCGCAGCGCGCCGACCGCCACCATGGCCCGCACGCGCAGCTCCGGATCTGCCGGGCCCGTGGCGTAGGCGTAGAGCGCCGGTCCCGCGCTCTTGTTCTGGATGTGTGCGAGCAGCTCGATGGCGATGCGCTGCTGCGTGTCGCGCTCGTCGCCCAGCGCATCGAGCAGCGGCTTGACCGCGCGCTCGCCGATCTTCGCGAGCTTCTCGCGGGCCTGCTTCGCCTCGGTCGGGTCCTGGCTCTTGGCCTGGTGGACCAGCGGGAAGGCCATCGCGCCGTAGATCTCCACCAGCAGCCGGCGGTAGATCGGCTTCTGCGGGTTGCCGAGCGCCACCGGTAGAAGCTCCTTTTCCAGCGACTCGAGCGTGCCCTTGCCCAGGTTGATCTGCATGCTCAGGCGCGCTGCCTGCGCGACGAGCTCCTCGTCGGGGGAGGCGCGGATCACGCGGCGCAGGAGCTTGTCGGCTTCGTCGACCTTGGCTTCGCTGAGCAGGAGCTGCGCAAGCTGGAAGTAGACCGGGAACAGCCGGTCGTTCTTCGAGATCGCCTGGCGGAACTCGTCGATGGCCTTCTTGTTGTTGCCGTGGCGGCGGTACATCTCGCCGAGCTTGCGATGCCCGTCGGCATCGTCCGGGCTCAGCTCGACGGCACGCGCCGCGTACTTGATCGCATCTTCGTCCTTGTAGAGCTCGGCGGCGTACTGCGCCATGCGCTGGTAGTACTCGCGTGCGCGCTTCGGCTCGACCTTCACCAGCTTGCGCAGCACGTCGATCGCTTCGCCCAGCTTGCGCTGCAGCACCAGCACGCGCTCCAGCCTTCCCAGGCTGGAAGCATCGCCCGGCGCGTTCTTCACGATCAGCCTGAGCGTGTGCTCGGCGTCCGCGTAGCGGTGCAGCCTGACCTGAGCTTCGGCAAGCAGGCGTCCCGCGTCCAGGTCGGGCGGCTTCTGCTTCAGCCGGCGCTCCAGCGGCGCCACGCGCTGCCCGAGCGTGCCGCCCAGGCTCCACAGCGTCACGATGTGCTGCCGCGCCTCGCGGGCCATGTACTCGTTCTGTCCGGCGTCCTTGAGAAGCTCTTCCCAGATGCGGCGCGCTTCCTCGTACTGCTGCAGTCGCCCGTCGCGACCGGAAGACGTTGCGCCGGTCCGTTCCAGCGCGAGCGCGTACGCCTTCTTGTACTTGGGGTTCCTGGGCGAGAGCTTCATCGCCTCCTTGAGGGCGTCCAGCGCCTCCTTGGACATGTCGTGCTCGAGGTACACCTCGCCCAGCGTGTCCAGCGCCTTCGCGCGGTCCGGCACCATCACCTTGATGCGTGCCCACGTCGCCTTCGCCTTCTTCTTGTCGCCCTGGTCCCAGTAGCGGTTGCCGAGCTCGACCAGGTGGCGCGGGTCGGAGCCCATCTTCGACAGCCGCTTGAGCACCTCGAGCGCGCGGTCCTTCTCCTCCACGCGCTCGTAGAAGTCGGCCAGCGCCGTCAGCGTCTCCTCGTCGTTTCCGGAACGTGCTTCGAGCTGCCGCAGCTGCTCCAGAGCCTTGTCGCGATCGCCGCGCTGTATGAGCGCCTCGGCGAGCTGGAAGACGAAATCGGGGTTGTGCGGCGCCGCGCGGATCAGCGCCTCGTACTGCTTGATCGCCTCGTCGAGCTCGCCCTGGATCTGCAGGAGCTGCACCACCTTGATGCGGGTGCCGATGTCCTTGGAGTTGCGCTTCAAGGCCTTCTGGTAGGCGGCCAGCGCCTTGTCGACGTGCCCCGTCTCCTCGTACAGATTGCCGAGCAGGCGCAGGCGCTCGAAGTCGTTCGGGTGCTCCTTCTCCAGCTCCGTGATGAACGTCGCGAGCTTGTCGTCGTGGCGGTAGACGTCGACGATGATGTCGTAGATCTGGCGGCGCACGCCGGTCTGTCCGCCCGCGAGCCTGAGGGCGCGATGCAGCACCGAAAGCGCCTTGTCCGTCTTGCCGAGCTTGGCGAGCGCGCGGCCGTAGTCGCGCAGCGCGGGCGCCATCACGCGGTTGTCGCCCGTGGCGGCCTTGACCACTGTTTCGTATTCGTCGACGGCGCGCTGGTACTCGCCGCGCTGGAGCAGCTCGCGGCCGAGCTCCGCCCGGACGTAGAACGAGCCCTTGGCGCGCGCCACCAGCTGCCGATGGAACTTCTTCGCGCCGTCGAAGTCCTTCAGGTCGAGCGACAGCTGCATCAACGTGCGCAGCGTCTGCTCCTTGTCCGTCGCGGTCTTGAGGTAGGGCAGGGCCTGCTCGTAGCGGTCTCGCGCGCCCTTCTTGTCGTCCTGGTCTTGCAGCAGATGCGCGAGCGCCATGATCGCGACGGGGTCCTTCGGACGCGCGGCGATCGCGGACTTGTAGGTGTCGATGGCCTTCTCGGGGTGTCCGTCCTGCTTGTAGATGCCCGCCAGAGCGACCTTGGCGTTCCATTGCCCGGAGCCTGCCTTGCCCGCGCGCGCCTCGAACTCGGCGACCAGCTTGTCCAGGTTCCCGTCGCGCTTGCGGTACAGCTCCGCCAGGCGCTGCAGCGGGAACTGCGCCCCGGGCTGCGACAGCACGATGCCCGTGTAGCGGGCGATCAGCGCATCGGTGCTCGGCCCTTTGTTTTCCGGCCCGGGTTTTGGTCGATGCACCGGAGGGTGCACGCCGGTGTGAGGCACGGGGTGCGGCTTGTGGCGGCCGAAGGGGTCGAACTGGGCGCTGGCGTGCTCCGGCGCCGCGACGCTCGCCGCGAGCGCCGCTACGAAAGCGGTCAGGAGCGCCCGGCTTCTCACTTCCAGAAGCCTACGCGTCCCCGCTGTGTGCTGCCAGCCCGGCATGCCGCCCATGAAGGACAAACGCCCGGGAGCCAGTGGATTTTCCGCGAGCGGGTGCTCCCCCGGCGATGGGTGGCTCTGTGGCGTCGGGCGCTGCCGCGCCCGGGGCCCTCAAGCGGGTGCTCGGCCTGCGGCCTGCGCGCCCGCGAGGGTCCCCTACATCGCTTTTCCAGGATGGTAGACTCGTCCCGATGGCCGGCGATCCAGCGCACAAAAAAGCGGGGTATGCCGACGTACTTGCCGCGCCGCCGAACGTCGTCGCCGAGGTGGTCCGCGGTGTGCTCCACACGAGCCCGCGCCCCGCTTCGCCGCACGCACGAGCGACGACCACGCTCGGCGCCGAGCTCGGGGGGCCGTTCGACCGTGGGCGAGGTGGTCCCGGCGGTTGGATCCTGCTCGATGAGCCGGAGCTTCACCTGGGACCGGAGCCGGACATCGTCGTCCCGGACCTCGCCGGCTGGCGGCGCGAGCGCATGCCGGAAATGCCGGACGCCGCGTACTTCACGCTCGCTCCCGACTGGGTCTGCGAAGCGCTCTCGCCGTCCACGTCGCGACTCGATCGCGGCGAGAAAATGGACGTGTATTGTCGCGAGGGCATCGGGCATCTCTGGTTGATCGATGCGACGCTCAGGATGCTCGAAGTCTACCGGCTCGACGGCGCGGCCTGGTTGCGCGTAGGGACCTGGAGCGACGAGGCGCGCGTGCGCGCCGAACCGTTCGAGGCTCTGGAGCTCGAGCTTGGTAGTCTGTGGCGGCGGTAGTGCTGCATTCTCGAAGTCTCGAGAAACCCACAGATGTTGCTAGTAGGCCATGCGACACGACCTACCAGCCTGCGCCGGAAGCCGCCGACGGCTCAGGCGCCGCCCGCGCCGTTACCGCCGCCGGGCAGGCCGCCGCCGCCGCCGGGCAGGCCGGGGATGCCGTTCGGGCACTGGCTGCTGCACGACGTGAAGACGCACTGGATGCCCTGGAACGCCTGGAGGGCAGCCTGGAAGTTGCCGTTGAAGCACTGCGCTACGCACTGGAAGTCGATGCCGCCGGTGCCGCCGCCTGACAGGCAGCCCTGCACCGCGCAGATGGCGCCCTGGCGGCACGCCTGATCCATGATGCACTGCTGGATCTGCGGGCACTTGTTCTGGATGCACTGGAAGCATGCGAGCGGTCCGCTGCCGCCGCTTCCTCCGTTGCCGCCCGTCGCTCCGGCTCCCGCAACGCCGCCCGTCGCTCCGGCTCCTGCAACGCCGCCGACGCCGGCCGTGCCGCCCGTGCTGACGGTGCCGCCCGCACCGCCAGTCATGATGCCGCCCGAGCCCCCGTCGCTGATGCCGCCTCCGGTGCCGCCCATCGGGGGAATGGAGCCGCCCACGCCGCCGGTGCCGACCACGCCGCCGGTTCCGCTTCCACTTGGCGGAGTGCCCCAGTCGATCGTGGAGCGACCCCCGCAGGCGGAGACCAGCAGCACCAGCGTTGCACCTACGAGCACGGACCGCGTCATCGCTCGCCGCATCTTGCTGAACCTTTCTCGTGGCCGCAGACCCGCGCGCTCCGCGTGCTCTCGGCCGGCATGGGCGGCGCGCCTGCGAAGAAATCCGGACGTTGCCTGTCTAGTAGCACACTGGCCCGCGGTCCGGGGGGCGGCAGCCTGTCCGGGGCGAAGGAAGGTGGGATGTTCTTGCCGTGGCGCCGGACTTTTGCCGTGGGGGTATCTCCGTTCGAGCGCGCCGCATGGGAAAGGTGCTAAACGGAGCCGGCTATGGCTTCAGGGTCTGGTGCCGTTCCGGACAAGCCCGCTCACGGCAGCGAGGGCGCGGACCTCCAGGCGTCGCCGGAAGTCGAGCCGGATGCGCACGCGGCGCCGACCGATTCCGAACAGCCCGCCGCGTCTTCCGAGGCAGCCGATGCGGAGCCCGCCGCGGCGGACGCAGCACGCTCCGGACCTGGAGCTGCTTCATCACCCCCCACGGACGAGGGTGACCAGAACAAGATCAGCGCTTCCGCCGACGACGAATCCCTCGCCGCCCACAACGTCTTCGGCAGCGTCACGCGCTCGCTGACGCTGGCGGGGTTGCTCGGCGCTGCGCTGGTCGTCTGGGCGCAGCTCACGTTCCGTTCCACGTGGGTCACCGAATTCCTCGTGCACAACGAGCTGGAGATGAAGCGCCGCATGACGCTCATCGCCAGCCTGCTGGGCGGCGGGGGTGCGGTGGCTCTGGGCGTCGCGGTCGTGATGATCGTGATGTGGCGGAAGAAGCAGGACGTCCGCTCGCTGGAACGCTTCCTGTGGTTCCTCTCGCCGCTCATCCTGCTGCCCGCGCTGCCGGTGCTGTTCCGCTACAAGCCGTGGGACAGGCGCCACGAGGACCTCCTGTCGCTGATGCTGGCGACGGTGCTGGTGACGGAGGTGTTCGTCGCACGCTCGCTACGCTCCGTGCCGGAGCGCCTCGAGCGGTGGCTCGCTTGGCTGCGGGAGCGCGTCCCCGCTTTCCTGAAGAAACACGGTCCGTTCCTGGTCGTAGTGACTGGCACGCTCTTCTACGTGCTGTTCATGAGCTTCTACACGCTGCGTTGGCACTACAAGCTCAGGACCCACAACTTCGACCTGTCGATCAACAACAACCTGCTCTACGGGGCCATGCACGGCTTGTTCATGCACAGCCCGCTGGTTTTCCCCGATCATCCGGAGCGGTACCTCGCCACCCACGCCAAGATCGGCCAGTACCTGTTCCTCCCGATCTACGCGCTCTACCCCAAGTGCGAGACGCTCCTGGTCCTGCAGTCCGTCATGCTCGGGGCCGGAGCGCTGCCGCTGTACGCGTTCGCGAAGAAGCGCGTCTCGAAGTGGATCGCTGCGCTCATCGCGCTCTCGTACCTCTGCTACTACCCGATGCAGGGCGCCAACTTCTACGAGGTGAAGTGGCTGCCCATTGCGGGCTTCTTCGTCATTGCAACGGTCTGGGCGGTGGACGCGAAGCGCTGGGTGCTGTTCGGGCTCGCGTTCGTCGCCGCAGCGCTGATGCGCGAGGACATCCCGATCGGCCTGGCCGTGGTCGGCGTGTTCCTGGTGCTGAGCGGCCACCGCCCGCGCGCCGGGTTGATCATGGCCGCTGTGGCGGGGGTGTGGTTCGTGATCCTGCGTTTCTACATCATGCCGGCCGCGGGGCACTGGTGGTTCCCCGACATGTACAAGGGGCTGTGGGCGGCGCCGGATCACGGCTTCAAGGGCGTACTGAAGACGGCGCTGTCGAACCCGGTGTTTACCTTCTCGAAGATCTTCACCAAGAAGAAGATCCTCTACCTCATGTATCTGCTGGTTCCGCTGGCTCTGCTGCCGGCGAGGCGCTGGTATCTGTGGGCGGCGTTCATACCCGGCACGGTGCTGACGCTGTTCACGACCGACTACGATCCGACCATCGGCTACACCTTCCAGTACGTGATGGAGTGGACGCCGTATCTGTTCCTGGCGACGCCGCTGGCGCTCGCCGCCATCGAAAAGAGCCCCGATTTCGGGCGCAGCCGGATGTACGCCTCGGTGACGGCGCTGGCGCTCTCGACCGCGGTGCTGCAGTTCAATTTCGGCGCCTTCCCGCGCCGCAGCACATTCAAGGGCGGCTTCTTCCACATCGATTTCTCGTACTCCGCCGCCGAGCGCGAGCGTTTGAAGGATCTCCACGAGATCATCAAGATCATCCCGAAGGACGCTTCCGTTGCCGCCAGCGAGAACGTCGGGCCTCACGTCTCGTCGCGCGTGGAGATGTATTCGCTGCGTCAGGGACCGCATGACGCCGAGTACATCCTGATCTCCAGCAGGGGCCTGAACCTCGACAACACCAAGCCGAAGTTCACCAAGGCGGTCAAGAGCGGCAAGTACGGCGTCGTGAAGCGCATCGCGGATTTTGCCGTTCTCGAGAAGGGCTACAGCACCAAGGACAACCCGAAGCTGCTCAGGGATTGGCACCTGTGAGCGGAGAGCCGGCGAGCGACGACGACTCCATACGAGGCACCGCGCGCATCCGCCGGCTCGTGAAGCCGGTGATGATGGTCATCGGGATCGGGTTCGTCGCCTACGCCGCCTGGGACATCGTCAAACGCTGGGAGTCGGGTACGGTCCACGTTGCGTGGATGTTCGCGATCCTGTCTTTGGTACCGCTCTTCGTCGGTTCGCTGATCCAGGGCTTCGGTTGGATTGCGCTCATCGGTCGCATGAGCGGGCGGCGCGTACCGTTTGGAGCGTCGCTGTCGCTGTATCTGGACTCGCAGCTCGCTCGCTACACGCCCGGCAAGGTCGGCCTGCCGCTGGTGCGCATGGCCGGCGGCGACCGGATCGGCGTGCCTGCCGGACGCATCGGCGCTTCCGTCGGCGTGGAGATGCTGTCGTGGCTCTCGGTGGGCAGCCTGGTCGGGTTCAGCCTGCTGCTCGGCACGGGTCACCTGGCGCCGGGAGCCGCGAAGATGCTCGGTCGCTGGTCGCCGCCGCTGCTCGCCGCGTCGCTGGTGGGCGTGTTGGTGCTCCTGCTGGTCGATCAGCGTCGCTATCCGCGCTTCGTCCGGCGCATCCTCGGCGCCGAGGGCGAGGGCGCGCTGGTGCCGCTGGGGTTGCCCCTGGTGCACGTCGCGTACTGGGCGACCTGGGCGGCGCACGGCTATCTCGCCAGCCGCGCGATCGGCGCCGACCCGCGAGCTGCGCTGGCCAGCATGGGTCTGTACGTGCTCGCGCCCATGGGCGGCTTCATCGCGCTCGCCGCGCCCGCCGGCGTGGGCGTGCGCGAGGCGATCCTGAGCGTGGGCCTGGCCCCGAGCGCCGGCTCCGCCGCCGCCCTGAGCGCCGCCGCGATCTCGCGCGCGGCGTCGCTGATCGGCGACATCGGCGCATGGCTGGCGGCGCGGCCGCTGGGGCGTGGCTCCGTCAGTCGAGCTTGAGTACGACGGCGACACGGTTGCGGAACACCACTCGACCCCTCAGCACGCGTTCCCGTCCCGGTCGCACGATGGCGTAGTCGAAGTGGTACTTCCGCTTCAGCATGTCGAGTCGCTGCTGGTCGATCATGTCGTAGCCCGATATGTCCCGCCAGGATCGTAGAACGGTGTGTCCAGTGACGTCCGCCATGCGTTTCGCCCACTCCACGATCTCGCGGGGCAGGATTGGCGTGGACTTCCAGTCGACGACGATGGCGCGCTCGCCGCGATAGCGCACTGTCTCGATGCCCGGAGGCGAGAGGAAGCGAGCGTCCTTCGGCGTGCTCGTCCGCATCCACCTGTACAGCTCTGCCAGCTGCGGGTTGAACCCACGTATCAGTATCGAGCGCTGCTTGACCGTAGATAGCGGTTTCTCCGCGTTGCCGATCACGAGCACGGCTGCGCCGGCCAGGGAAAGCCACAGCCCCGCGTGCTTCCACACGCGGCCCGCAGGGCCTTTCAGCTTCTCGAAGCGCGCGACTCCGTCCAGCCAGCGCATCGCCACGACGACTACCAGGAGTCCGATGCCGACGTCGGAAAGGGTGACGAGCAGGTTGAGCATCGGACGGTCCCGCGCGTCGCCGTAGTACATGAGCAGGAAGCCAAGCCCTGCTGCGATGGCGATGACGGCGGGCTTCGGGAAATGCCGGGGCACGCCGGGCGGGTCCATGATCGAGCGAACAAGCGCCACGCACACCAACAGCTGGAACCACAGATCGGAGAACGGCGCGAATCGCCACACGAATATCTGCGCGACGCGCGGTACGTAGAGCAGGTTGGTCGTGAGCGCAGTTCCCGCCCAGATGGTCACGAGAAGGCCGATCAACAGTGCGCCCAGACGCCCGCCGGGTTTGTGGATGCCGCGAAGGATCGACCATCCGGCCCCGAGCCCGAGGACCTGCCAGCCCAGAAAAGGCATGAAGTGATCTTCGTACGTGGCCGGCAGGTAGTGATGCGGCGAGCGGATGTGGAAGAGGATGTACTCCGCCTCCTTGCCGAGCGGCGAGTGCGCCGACGCCAGGAACAGCTTCGACAGCAGCACGACGACGATTACCGGAGGACCGAGCTGCCGCAGCAGTCTTCTTGCGAGGTCCTCTTTGCCCATGCAGACGTGGGCGAGCCCGAACACGGGAAAGAAGAGCACAAGGTAGTTTGCGTGGAACGCCCCGCTCAGAGCGATGAAGATGCCCGAGGCCAGCCACTTGCCCCTCAGAAAGAACGGGAGCGCCGCGACGAAGAACAGACTGCCTAGCGTCGATGGCTGCAGGATGTGGTCGAAGATGTAGCTGATCCCGACTCCCGCCGTCCGCGTCAGGAACGTGAACGCGAGCAGCAGCAGGAATGCAGGGAGCGCGACACGCTTGCCCGCCAGTATCTCGATCGCCCAGTACGTCAGCACCATGCCTATGGCGATCACGACCGTCTGCGTGATGGCGATCGACCAACCACTGTGGTCGATCTTGAGCAGCAGCCCCGAGAGAAGCTCGAACGTCGGATGGTAGTTCGTCGTGTGCGCCGCGTACCAGTCGTTGTTCAGCAGCGAAGGATTCGCGAGACGCAGGCCGCCCAGGAGATAGGCGACCTGGTTGTCCACGCCGTAGTCGAAGCCGAAGCTCAGCGCGAACGCGATCGATGCTGCGGTCGCCACGAGCCAGCGACCGATCGTCGCCACAAGCGCGACCTTGCGTTGCGTGTCTCCGCGCTCGAGCTTGCGTTCCCCGGTTCCCCGTGGCTCGTCTGGAACGTCCGGCGCCTCGGCTGCTTCGCTCACTGCCGCGCGTTCTATCACGGCCCTACTTTTCAAGGGGGGTCGGCCACTGGGCCGAACCGCCCGGCTGTGCTACGCATCCGGGCTTGATGACCGCGCCCGCCGACATCGGACCGCCGCGCCGCGCTCGGCCGCTCCTGTCCGTGATCGCACCGATGTACAACGAGCAGGCCAACGTGGCGCCGTTCCTGGACGCGGTCCAATCGGCGATGGGGGATCTCGACTGCGAGATCATCCTTGTCGACGATGGTTCGACCGACGCGACGTGGCGGGAGATCGCCGCCGGCGCCGAGCGCGACAAGCGCGTACGTGGGCTCTCGTTGTCACGCAATTTCGGTCACCAGAGCGCGATCTTCGCCGGCATGCACGCGGCGACCGGTCGCGCGGTCGTGACCATGGACGGCGACCTGCAGCATCCCCCTCAGCTGATCCCCCAGATGGTCGAAGCCTGGAAGTCGGGCGCCAAGGTGGTCAACACCCACCGCATCGACAGCAAGGACACCGGCGTTTTCAAGCGACTGACCTCGCGCTGGTTCTACGCGCTCTTCTCCAGGCTGTCGGGAGTACGCATGGCGCCGGGGAGCTCCGACTTCCGGTTGCTCGACGAGCAGGCACTGGAGTCGCTGCGGGAGATGAGCGATTCCGATCTGTTCATCCGCGGCATGGTGACGTGGATGGGATACCCGACGGTCACGCTCCCGTACCAGGTGGGGCAACGCCACTCCGGCACCAGCAAGTTCAGCCTCGGCAGGATGCTACGGTTCAGCCTTGCAGCGATCTTCTCGTTTTCGGTGCTGCCGCTCCGGCTCGGGATCTGGATCGGCTTCTTGACGAGTGGACTGACGTTCGTGGAGATCGTCTACATCCTCGTCCAGACCGCTCGAGGCGTTACGATTCCGGGCTGGGCCTCCGTCATGACGCTCCTGTCGTTCATGTTCGGCGTGCTGTTCCTGCTTCTCGGGATCATCGGCACCTATCTCGGCAAGATCTACGAGATCGTCAAGCGCCGCCCGCGCTTCATCGTGAGCGCGCGAGCTGGCTACGGCCGCGAATGACGGCAAAGACGACCTGGCTCGGTTCGTCCGCACGCTTCGCGGTGGTCGGTGCCTCCAACGCAGCGATCGGATACTCGGTATTCTGGCTGGGCATCCACGCCCCGTGGCACATTCCGTTCAAGGCAGGGCTGTCCCAGCTTGTCGCCTACGTGATCGGTGTGGGTTGGAGCTTCTACTGGAACCGGCGCTGGACGTTCCGGAGCACCGCCAGTCGTGCATCCAGGCAGATGGTGCGTTTCATCATCCTCCAGGCTGGTCTGGCGTTGGCGAGCTCGCTGCTGATCGGCCTCGCGGTGGACCACCTCGGCTTCGCAGCCACGCCAAGCTGGGTCGCGGTGATGGCCGCCATTACGCTGGCGAACTTCGTGTTGTCGCGGGTGTGGGCGTTTCAGTGAGCCTTGTGCCCGCGGAGCGCGAAGTTCACGTAGAGCCAGGGTGCGAGGCGTCCGCCGCGATCGGCGATCTCGTGGAATCCGGCTAGACGTTCCTTGAACAGCGGCAGCAGATTGAAACCGAAGTTGTCGTCGACGACGATCCCCGCCGCTTCCAGCGTTCGCTGGGCAATCCGCGGCCACAGGAAGTTCTCGTAGCCCTCGTAGGGGCGGAGATGGAGTCGCGTCGCGGCCCGTACCACGGGCTGCCACAAACGGCAGGGCGAGGTTACGACGAGCACGCCGCCCTTCCGCACGACCCGTGCGAGCGAGCGCAGCGCGGCTGCCGGATCCGGAGTGTGCTCGATCACCTCGGTCGACATCACCACGTCGAACGACTCGTCCTCGAAGGGCAGGTCCAGAAGGCTTGCGACTACGCGCGTGGAGTCGCAGCGCCGTGCGACCTGGGCGAGCAGGTTCTCGCCCACGTCGACGCTGGTGACATCCGCGCCCCGCTCGCACGCTGCCGCGGAGAAGTGCCCCCCTCCGCTGCCGCCGTCGAGAAATCGCTTCCCGGCAAGCGGTACGTCCGCGAGCAGCCGGTTGAACACGATGTCGAGGCGCCGGTCCGTTTCGAAGCGATTGGCGAACTCGTCCCACTGGCTCTCGCCGGCGAGCTTGTCGTAGGCGGTTGTGCGCCCATCGAAATCGCCGCGCTGGTGCGTGCTCATCGGCCCCCCATAGCATGTCGGGGAAGGGCGGGCCCTATTCCTCTTCCCGCACCGCGAGCTGCCCGTCCTCGCTCTGCTCCACGATGCGGCGGACGATGCGCGGCGCCTGGGGCGCGCTCTGGTAGGTGAGGATCTCGGCAATGAGCCCCGTTGCCAGCACCTGCACGCCCACCACAATGAGCAGCACGCCCAGGTTCAAGAGCGGCCGATGGCCGATCTCCTGCCCCATGATCTTGAGCACCGTTAGGTAGGCGCAGATGCCGACGCCGGCGAACGTGAACAGGCCTCCGAGGATGCCGAAGAAGTGCGCGGGACGGCGCTCGTACTTCAGCAGGAAGTAGACGGTCAGCAGATCGATGAAGCCGCGGAAGAAGCGTCCGCCGCCGAACTTGCTGTAACCGAACTTGCGTGCGTGGTGCTCGACCTCGATTTCGCCGATGCGGAAGCGGCGCCAGTGCGCGAGCACTGGGATGAAGCGGTGCAGCTCGCCGTAGACGTGCACGTTCTTCAGCACGACGCGGCGGTAGGCCTTGAAGCCGCAGTTCACGTCGTGCAGCCGGATGCCAGTCAGTCTGCGGACCATCCAGTTGAAGATCCGCGAGGGCAACACCTTGGTGATGGGGTCGTGGCGCTTCTTCTTGTAGCCGGAGACCAGGTCGAAGCCTTCGTCCAGCTTGGCGATGAAGCGCGGGATCTCCTTCGGGTCGTCCTGCAGGTCGGCGTCCAGAGTAAACACGATGCGTCCGGCGGCCTCGGCGAAGCCGGTAGCCAGCGCCGCGCTCTTGCCGAAGTTTCCGCGGAGCTGCAGCAGCCGCACCTCCGGGTGCGACGCGATGAGCTCTTCCACCTTTTTCACGGACTCATCCGTGCTGCCGTCGTCGATGAAAATGACCTCGAACGTCTCGCCTTCCGCGAGCACGCCGCGCGCCGCCCTGGCGATCCGCTCGAAGAGCTCGGCAATGGTGGCTTCCTCGTTGAGGAAGGGAATGACGAAAGACAAGGCGGGCGGCATTGCGGTACCGGACAGAACTGCGGAATCCGGGTCCGCAGAGCCGCCCGGCAATACCATGGCGAGCGCCGATGAGCGACTGGAACCGGTCAGCGCGTCGCGCCTCGGCGGGGCCGCGCGGAGGTGATGCCCGCGCGCTTGACGTTGGAGCGAGTCTTCGTCCAGGTTGCTGCTAGGGAGACGCATTCACCATCACCACGTAGGCGTCGGGGTGGCGTCCTGCAGTGCGAGCCCGGCCTGGGCCAGGCCAGCCGGCGCCGCGGTCTTCCCGACAGCGCCGACCGCGGCATCGAGCTGAGCCGAGTCCAGGGGCGTGGCGGTGAACGCCGCGCGACCCACCACGATGCGAACCCAGAGGTCCATGGGGAGGGGAAAAGCAACTACCGTACCTTCGTGAGGGGCCGTTCCTCGCGCCGGCGCGACGTTTGCTTCGCGTGGTTTCCACGCTGCGCCAGAGAGGCGTGCGGACGCGGTGTGCCGGATCTGTCGATCAGGATCTGTGCCGGAACGTGCCAGTGCGTCGCCCGCGGACTCGCTTCCGCAGGGTAGATCCAGACCGGCCGCGGGGTGCGCGACACGGCCGCGGCGCGACGCTAGGATGCGGGCTCTCCATCCCCTGGGCTGGGGACGAGCACTCCGATGGCGAAACCGGGCAGCACCCCGACCAGTTTCCTGCGCAGGCCCAAGGCGATGGATGCGCTGGCGCTGGGCGTGCTGGTCGTGGGGATCCTGTTTGCGTACGTCAAGACGCTGCTGCCGGGGATCGACGGGTTCGGCGACATCACCAAGGCGCAGTTCGTCGGCTACCTGCTCGGTACGACGCATCCGACGGGCTACCCGCTCTACCTGATGCTGTCGTGGGCCTACACCCATCTGCCGCTTCCGGGGCCGCTCGCGTACCGCATGAATCTGCTTTCCGCGCTCTTTGCGACCGGGGCGCTGGTGTTCGTCTACCTGGTACAGCGGCAACTGCGCGTGCGTCCGTTTGCCGCCCTTGTCGGAGCCGCGGCTCTGGGGTTCAGCCGCACGTTCTGGTCGCAGTCCGTGGTCGCGGAAGTCTACGCGCTCAACAGCCTGTTCATCGCCGCTCTGCTCTGGGCGCTTGTCAGGTACGCGCTGACGCGCGAGCGGCGGTGGTTCTACATCAGCGCGGCCATCTTCTGCGTCTGCTTCGATCACCACATGACCAGCATCACGCTGCTCCCGGCGTTTGCGTTCCTGACGCTGTCGACGGACGTGAAGATCCTGAAGTCGCCGAAGGCCGTGCTCGCCACGCTCGGCATGATCGTCCTCGCGGCCTCGCTCTATCTGTACCCACTCTGGCGTACCCACGCGGGCTCGGCCTACCTCGAGTACCAGATCCACAACTTCAAGGAGCTCTTCAACTATATAGGCGGCGAGCGCTATCGGCGCGTGATGTTCCACTTCGGGTTCATGGAGTCGCTGTTCAAGCGAGCGCCGCGCTTCGTCGGGCAGCTGGTCGCCGAGCTGGGGTTGCTCGCCGTGTTCGCCGCGTGGGGCGCCGGCGCGTGCCGTCCGCGCGTGGTTCGCTGGGGCCTCTGGCTCGCCGCTTTGGGCGAGTTCGTGTGGGTGGTCGGCTACGACATCCCCGACATCAACATCTACATGATCCCGGTGGTGCTGGTGATGTCGATCTTCGTCGGCGTCGGGGTGGAAGCGCTCCTGGCGGAGCTTCCGAGCTGGTGGCACTGGGTGGCCATGGGAGCCGTCGGCGCCTGTCTCGCCGTGCTGCCGATCGAGAACGTCCCCCTCATGGATCACACTCGCGACAAGAGCTACGAGAAGACCGTCGACGACGCGATGACCATGCTCGACCGGCACGCCGTGATTGCCGGCTGCGCCCACTACGGCCCGCGCATGGCGTACGTGTACTACTTCTACGCGGAAGGGCTCTCGAAGAGCCGTGACCTCCACCTGGCCGGCAAGGCCACGGCTCCGCAGATCCGCGACTACCTGCAAGGTCAGGTGAACCTGGTGGACTCCCAGCTTCCGGGCAGCCAGGTCATCCCGCCGGGGCGGCGGGTGTTCGTCGCGCCCTGCGCGGAGCGGCTGCCGTTCAGCCGCTACGGTCTCGCCCTGGGACCGCGACGCTACGGGCTCAGGCAGGTCACGCTGCAGAAGCGGTAGCGCCGTGCCGCGCTCCCCGGTATCTTCGCCGGCCCCATGGCGAAGCAGATGGTCAAGGTCGGGCTCATCCAGATGTCCACGGTCGACGACAAGTCGAAGAACGTGGACAAGGCGGTGGCGCGCATCGGCGAGGCGGCGGCGCGCGGAGCAGAGCTCGTTTGCCTGCAGGAGCTCTTCGCTTCGCCCTACTTTTGCCAGGTGGAAGACCAGCAACTGTTCGACCTGGCTGAGCCGCTCGACGGCCCGACGCTCGGGGCGGTGGCCGGGGCGGCGAAACAGCACGCGGTGACGGTACTCGCGAGCGTGTTCGAGAAACGCGCGGCGGGGCTCTACCACAACACCGCGGTGATCCTGGGACCGGACGGCGGGCGCCTCGGCGTCTACCGCAAGATGCACATCCCCGACGACCCGCTCTACTACGAGAAGTTCTACTTCACGCCGGGCGACCTCGGCTTCGTGGCCGTGCAGGCGCCGCGCGCGAAGGTGGGGCCGCTGGTGTGCTGGGACCAGTGGTACCCGGAAGCGGCGCGGCTCACGGCGCTCAAGGGCGCCGAGATCCTGTTCTACCCGACGGCCATCGGCTGGCACCCGGGCGAGAAGGCCGAGTACGGCGACGCGCAGCTCGCCGCCTGGCAGACGATGCAGAAGAGCCACGCCATCGCCAATGGCGTGTTCGTGTGCGCCGTCAACCGCGTCGGGCACGAAGGCGACAAGGACGGCGGCATCGAGTTCTGGGGGCACTCGTTCGTCGCCGATCCGTTCGGCACGGTGATCGCCGAGGCCGGCCAGGACGAGGAGACGCTGGTCGTCGAGTGCGATCTGTCGAAGCAGGAGGAAGTCCGTCGCGGCTGGCCGTTCCTGCGCGACCGGCGCATCGACGCCTACGCGGGCCTGACGTCGCGGCTGCTCGACGAGGACAAGGGATGAGCGCGAAGAAGGCGCGCGGCAAGAAGGGCGCGCGCACCGAAACGCCGCACAAGCTCGGCTTCCGCATGCCGGCCGAGTGGGAGCCGCACGCAGCGACCTGGCTCGCCTGGCCGCACAACGCGCGCGACTGGCCGGGAAAGTTCGGCGCGATCCCCTGGGTATTTTCCGAGATGGCGCGGGCGCTCGGCGGCGGGGAGCGCGTGCGGATCCTGGTCGCGGGCGAGCTCGAGCAGCGCCGCGCGGAGCACGTGCTGTCGAGCGCGGGCGTCGACCTGTCGTGCCTCGATTTCTACACCGGTGCCACCGACCGCTCCTGGACGCGCGACTTCATGCCGCTGATCGTGACGAAGAGCTCGCCGGGTGCGAACCGCGGCAAGCTCGCGACCGCGGAGCTGGCTGCGGTCAAGTGGCGCTTCAACGGCTGGGCCCGCTACGCCAACCACAGGAACGACGACCTGACCGGCGAGCGGCTGCCGAAGCGGCTGGGTCTGCGCTGCTTCCATCCGGAAGCGACGATCGACGGGCGCACGCAGCGCGTGGTGCTGGAAGGCGGCGCCATCGACGTGGACGGCCTGGGCACGCTGCTCTGCACCGAGGAGTGCCTGCTCACCGGGCGGCAGGCGCGAAACCGCGCGCTCGGACGCGAGGGCACCGAGCGTGTCCTCCACGACCACCTCGGCGCAAAGAAGGTGATCTGGCTCGGCCACGGCATCGCCGGCGACGACACGGCCGGGCACATCGACGACTTCGCGCGCTTCGTCTCGCCGGGGCGCGTCGTGGTGTCCGAGGAGAAGAACGCCCGCGACGCGAACTTCCGCCCGCTCGCCGAGGCGCGCGAGCGGCTGATGGGCGAGCGCGACGCGCGCGGCCGGCGCCTGGAGGTGATCGGTCTGCCCATGCCCGCGCCGGTCACCTTTGCCGGACAGCGCCTGCCGGCCAGCTACGCCAACTTCTACATCGGCAACGACAGCGTCCTGGTGCCGACCTTCAACGACCCGCTCGACCGCGTCGCGCTCGGCCTGCT
Organism: uncultured delta proteobacterium; assembly: GCA_963826085.1. Lineage (GTDB taxonomy): Bacteria > Myxococcota_A > Polyangia > Polyangiales > Polyangiaceae > CAWDXG01. The sequence continues at coordinate 264,061 of CAWGVN010000005.1, forward strand.
CGCCGAGCTGTTCCCCAAGCGCCGCGTGGTCGGCATCCACGCCGTCGACCTCGTGCTCGGCCTCGGCACGATCCACTGCAGCACGCAGCAGGAGCCGCTCGGAGCGGGTGTTGCGACTGGTGGTGGCGTGGGACAGAAATGCGGAAAAGCAGAGGAGAAGTAGGGCTCCAAGGGGAGGGCCCACCGCCGGCGGGGTGCGACGCGCCCGGCGCGCCGGACCGGCCTATGCCGGTCCGCGGCTACCGGCCTGGTACGGTCAAACTGCTAGCATCCACCGTTCACATATATGGGGTAGTTCCCCTCGTCGGGTCCGAGCCGGGGATTCACGTTGTTGGTCTCGCTGTTCTCGCTGGCAGCATTCGTAGTGTCCAGAATCGGGCCGAGCCAATAATCGCCCTGGAAGAAACCCACGGCGTCGGGGAGGATCGTCACGTTGAAAGCAAAGGTTCCCCCAGGCGCAAGCCAGAGTGGGGTGCTAACGCTGGCCACTTTCGCGTCCCCAGTCGAAATGTAGCTGTTCGTTGACAGGTAGAGATCAAGACTAAAAGGTGGCATGTAGGCGGTGCCGTCGTTCGTGACCTGCAGAGTATATGTGCTCGAGTAGCTTGCGCACACATACGTCGGCCCGCTGATACTCGTGGTAACTATGTCCGGTTTCGTTCCGCCGAGCATCTTCGCGACAAACATCCGTGGGCCTGCGCTGGTCCCGTAAAGCTGCGATAGCCAAACGCCACCGTCCAAGTTTCCGTCCATGCCCACTCCGGCCATATGGATTTCCTTGTTCAGTGTGGCGGTGCTCGGTTTCAGGCTGATGCTTGAGTCGAGGCTTCCCCCGGCGGGCCAGACGCTGCCGCGGAAGTCAGCGTAGCTAGAACCATTCGTACGAAGCGACCCGATGACGACGTTTCCCGCCCAGTTTGCTGCTACGCCGGGCCAACCATAGTGGTAGGCGGAGCCGGGCGGATCGCCTTCGGAGCTCAGGCCAAACTGCCTGTCCTTGAGTTTGTTGGCCGTACACGTGTTGGAAAAGTCGGGGCAAGTGTTCCAGCTGTTGCTCACATCGAGTTGAGCGAGCCGTACTGCGTTCCAGGTGCCGCTAACCCCCGACCAGGTCCTGCTTATGTTCGACGTGAACGTGACGTTTCCATGCATGTATTGTGCGTTGGTTGGCGAGCTTCCAGTATTCGCATAGTCGACGGTTCCGCCGAGTTGGGCTGCGCTGTCCAGGGGGAATGATCCAGAGGCCACATAGAACTGAACGGTCTTTTCAGTCTGGAAGGAAGAATCCCAAATGTGCAGATTATGCTGGCCTCCACCCAAGCCTGGGGTCACGTAGTAGGAGTAGTCACTTGAGCTGTCGTTGCTGGCTGGAACCAAGCCCGACTCCTGCGACCAGTAGACGGGCGAAAGGGCGCCTCCTTGCTTGAGTACGTTAGCGTCGAACGCAAGTTGTAGCGTCTCGATATTGCTGGCCGGACCATCCTGCATGATGGGCGCGTCCAGGACCCAGCCATTGCTGTATCCCAACCACTGATAGTCTTGACCTACACTGCCAGCAACAAGCGCGCAGTTTCGATACTCATACGTGATCCAGCCGTCCCTCGGATCCTGGCTCTGCGAAACCGCTATCATCAAACGGCAGTTGGGTTCGCGGGTCTCGAACGTCGCGACGAATCGGCTGATAGCCCGGTCGAATATGATCCGGGCATCCTTCATCCAGGTTCCGGCATACTGGTCGGGATCTGGGCTGTACCCCGCCGCCGTGAAAAAATCCGTGGCGGTGACCGGCCCCGGGGGGAACCCGAACCCGATGCTCAGCGCATTCCCGCCCTTGCCATAACAACCGAAGGTCGACCGGGCGGTAATGCAGACGTCCGTCGCGCTGACAGCTACCTGGGCATCCGGCGTGTCTGGCAGGCTTCCCGTGGAGAAAGAATAGACGGGACCGGGAGTGAGCGTCATCGGAACGCTCGGCGGTCCCTGGAGGCCCTTGGCAAGCTCGCTCTTTGGGACCTCAAGGTCCGCCATGGAGGCGCCGCGCACGAAGTGGGCCTTGATCTTCACATCTGAGCGATGAATGACCGGCTGGGACGCCGTTGTGGCAGGGATGCTGCCCGTAGGAGCGTTCTTCTCCAGCGGGCCGGCGTTCGTCGTCGACGGACCCGAGCAGGCAACCGAGAGCGCAGTTGCGGACAGCGCGGCGCAGCAGAGTGTCGTCTTGGTACCCATGGATCAGTCTCCTCTCCAGCAAGCACTTCCGTCGCTTGACGTTTCCTGAGCACTTTCCCTCATGTCCTACGAGAACAGAACACTCGAGCCTCCGTCGGCGTGACACCAAATACGCGTAATGGACGTCAGAGGTCGAGCTGCAGGAGCTCGGCGACGCGGAGTACCCTTGCAGAGGCGCGCCCCTTTTTGGCCAGGGCTGCTACTGCTGCTCTTGCCGCGGCGCGCCCACGCTGTTTTCGCTTCCGATTCAGAGCGGATGAAGCCGGATGCGCCAGCTCAGCCGGCGCTCCGGAAAGAGCGAGGGGATGCACGGTGTCCGAAAGCCAGCAACGTATGGCCAACCTCTGGGAAGCGAAGTCGCGCCTTCGCCGGATGGAAGCGAGCTCGGTCTCGACGGCGCACAGGAAGTGCGTCAAATCGGCGGCGTCGAGGGCGCCGGCCAGACTGCGCTTGACGGCTACGTTCGGGATTTCGTGCGTTTCTCGAAGCCGGCGACGGAGCTCGTTGCTCACGAAGCGACGCACACAGGTCCGCAGCCAGGCACGCGCAGGTCCATCGCCGGCCGGTCGGTTTCGCAGCCGGCCGGCGCACAGAGCTTCCAATGTGAACTGCATCGCATCATCGGCAAGCGCCGCCAGCTCGCCGTCTGCCAGCCGTGCCACGGCCCACCCGAAGTGATTTCTTAGGTAGGGCCCGCAAAAGCCCTGCAGCTCGCGGAGGACAAACCCGGCACTAGCGGCGCGGTCCACGCTGGGACGGCTCTCGGCCATTTTCCACATGGCTTCTGCCAAACCCGTGCCGGGGCTAGAGCTGCTTTGCTTCCTCCCCAGGCGCTTTTCCATGGGTCCGCATCCTAACGTTCGCCACGCCGGACGCGCAATCACCCCTGGGGGCGATGACACTTGTTCAGTGAGAGCGAGTGCTGCTAGATGTCGACAGGGAAACGCAAGGGTACCGGTGTTGCGGCGCTGCGCGGGTTTCGGGCCTCAGGCTTCAGGCTGCGGGCTTCACGAAGCGGCGCTATCGAAACGTACGCGAGGCGGCTGAATAGTGAGCCTCCCCCGATTTCATGGACACCCCGCGAGGAGGGTATCCTCGGGAGCAAGCCATGGGATCGAAGCAGAAGCAGAAGCGGAAGAAGTACACGGACGAGTTCAAGCGCGAGGCCGTGCGTCTGATGGAGACGCGAGGGGAGCGGACGGTTGGCGACGTGGCGTCGAGCCTCGGAGTTGCCGAGAACCTGCTGCACAGTTGGCGGAAGAAGTACGCCGACGTGAGCGAGCAGGTGCGCCGGGAGCGTGGCGAGACGCCGGAGGAGGAGCTGAAGCGTCTGCGGCGTGAGAACGCGCGGCTCAAGCAGGAGCGCGAGATCCTAAAAAAAGCGGCAGCCTTCTTCGCGAAGGAAAATTCGTAGAGCGCTACGAGTTCATCCACGTGGAGAAGGCGACGTTCGCGGTGGGGCTGCTGTGCGATGTGCTGCAGGTGACGCGCAGCGGCTACTACGCCTGGACGAAGGCAAAGCCGTCGGCGCGAGCGCGGCAGTGCGAGCGTCTGAAGGCTGAAATCCGGGCGATCCACAGCGAGCATCGCGAGCGCTATGGCAGCCCACGCGTGCATGCCGAGCTGCAGGCGCGCGGCCATCGTGTGGGACGCAAGCGCGTCGAGCGGCTGATGCGCGAAGACGGCTTGAAATGCAGGCCCAAGCGACGCTTCAAGCGCACGACCGAGCGCGCAGCGCACCATCCCGTCGCGCCCAACGTCCTCGAGCGCAACTTCAACACCGCACGGCCGGACGCAGGCTGGGTCGGCGACATCACGTACATCTGGACGGCAGAGGGCTGGGCCTATCTGGCGGTGCTGCTCGACCTGTACTCGCGTCGTGTCGTCGGCTGGGCGTTGCGCAGCTCGCTCGACCGCGAGCTCGCGCTGGCTGCGCTCGACCAGGCGCTCATGCGTCGCTCTCCTGCGCCTGGGCTCGTGCATCACACCGACCGCGGGAGCCAGTACACCAGCGCCGAGTACCGCGAGCGGTTGCGGGCGCACGGCATCGACGCCAGCATGAGCCGCGTCGGCGACTGCTGGGACAACGCTGTCGCAGAGAGCTTCTTCGCGACGCTGAAGAAGGAGCTGGTGCACGGCTGCGCATTCCAGACGAGGACCGAGGCCTACGACGCCATCGCCGACTACATCGAGAACTACTACAACGCGGTCAGGCGGCATTCTGCCATCGGCTACCGCACGCCCGTCGAAATGGAGTTGACCCACTCGCTGCCTCAGGCGGCATAATCAAACCAGAGCACTGTCCACGAGACCGGGGGAATTCCATAGGGCGGCTTGCTGAAGCAAGGAGGCGAAAGTGCACGCGAGGCGGTTGAATAGGGCGGCTTGCTGAAGCAAGGAGGCGAAAGTGCACGCGAGGCGGATGAAAAGAGCGGCGAAAGGGCGGCAAAGCGCACGCGAGGCGGCTGGAAAGGGGGGCTTGCTGAAGCAAGGGCAGCAAAACGCATGCCGAGCGCGTGAAAAGGGCGCCAAGCGGAGCTTGGAGGCGAAAACGCGCGTCTGGCGCGTGAAAAGAGTGCCAACCCCGGGCCTGGACGCGAGAACGCGTGTGACGTCAGCAGGGCGTACCGAGCCGGCGGTGTTGTGACGTTGCTCCGGGAGCAGCGGCTGCCAGGACCCCCAACAACCACCGCCTTCCCGTGACGTTGCGAGCTAGCGGTCCTTGGCGCAGCGGAAGCCGAGATCGGTGTCGCGGTAGAGGGGGCTCTCGGCCCAGCGTCGCTGGGGTCGCACGTCGTCGGCCTTCTTCGTCCGCCAGCTTGCGCCGCGCACGACGAGCTTGTCGCCGGTGTCGGGCGGCGACGGGTAGGCGCCGTAGGTCGACGAGGTCCACTCGCGCACGTTGCCTTCCATGTCGTCGAGGCCGAAGGCGCCGGGCTTCTTCGCACCGACCTTGCAGGGGCCGTCCTTCTTCTTCCAGCACAAGAGGTCGTCGCTGGGCTTGGCGGAGCCCCACGGGTAGTCGAGCTTGTCCTCGCCGCCGGTTGCCGCGAACTCCCACTCCTCTTCGGTCGGCAGGCGCAGGCCCTTCCAGTCGCAGTACTTCTGCGCGGCGTCGCGCTCGACGCAGTTGGCGGGAAGGTCGTCGGCGTTCTTCATGCCGCCGGTGCACAGCTTGCTCAGCTTGTCGTGCTTCTCGGGTTTGAGAGCTTTGAGCAGCTGCACGTCCTTGGGCAGCGGGTCGCAGATCTCGTTGTCGACGCACTTCTTGTAGGCGGCGACGCTGACCTCGTCCTTGTCGATGCAGAAGTTGTGGACCTCGACCTGGTGCTGGGGGTGCTCGTCGGGGCGCCCCTTGCCCTTGATCGAACCCATCCACAGCGTTCCCGAGTCGATGGCGACCATGCCTGTGGGGCAGCCGCCGTTGTCGCCGCTCTCGCCTCCGGCTCCGGCGGCAGCCGGCGTGTTCGACGCGGCGGGTGCGACGGGCGTCTCGGGCACGGGCGCGGGCGGCGTCGGCTCCGGCTCTCTGGCAGGAGGGGGGGTGCTGCCGCCGCAGTCCGCGGCGGTCGAGGTGGCGACCAACAGAAGAAGTTGGGAGAAGCGCATCGGCGCGTAATTTGTGGGTGGGGTCGCTGTCCGGTCAAGCTCGGCGGGATCCGGGGCAAGTCTGGGCTGTTTTCGCGCACTTGCGCCCTCCGCCCGGGAAATCGCCGCCGTTATGTTGAAAGATCCGGGGCGAGGGAGCACCTTGGGGCCCGTCCCCCATGAGGTCCTTCGCAGCAAGAACACGGCTGCGGGCGCTCTTGCTTGCCGCACTCGTGATCACCTTTGGTGCCCTGGTCGGCGTGCCTGTTGCGGCCGCCGGCAAGACGCACACGGTGGTGAGCGGCAACTCGCTGTGGTCGATCGCGCATCGCTACCACGTGAGCGTGGATGACCTCCGCGAGATCAACGGGCTCGACAAGGACAAGCCGCTCCGCATCGGGCAGAAGCTCATCATCCCGTCCAAGGGCTGGAAGAAGAAGAGCTCGAGCCACCTGCGCGCGAACGCCCGTGTCGACGACAGCGGGCGCAAGCGCTCGGGGTCGGTGATCGCCAAGCCGCCGCCCTGGACGCAGGTGCAGAAGACCGCCAAGGAGCGCGGCATCAATCCGTGCAACACGCCGGACCCGGGTTGGGGCGTGTACTCGCACTGGGACCGCTCGGTGTCGATGGGGCAGATGATCTACCCCGAGCGCGGCGGCATCACGTCGAGCGGCGCGTTCGACGTGATGTTCCACTTCCACGGCCACGAAGCAGTGCGCAAGGAGTGGGTGCAGGTGATGCACGGCGCGGTGCTGGTGGGCATCGACCTCGGCATCGGCTCCGGTCCGTACTCGCAGGCCTTCCAGGGGCCGGACACCTTCAAGCGACTCGTCGAGAGCGTCGAGAAGGTGATGGCGAAGAAGACGGGCAAGAAGAACGCGCACGTCCGCCACGTCGGCATTTCCGCATGGAGCGCGGGTTACGGGGCGGTCGGTTCGATCCTGCAACAGCCGTACGCGCAGAAGGTGGTCGACACGGTGGTGCTGCTCGATGGGCTGCACTGCGGCTACCTCGGCAAGAAGCTCGACGGCCCGCAGATCCAGCCGTTCATCGACTTTGCGAAGCTGGCGGCGCGCGGCAAGAAGTACATGTTCGTCAGCCACTCGTCGATCATTCCGCCTGGCTACGCTTCGACGACGGAGACGGCGCACTATCTGATCCAGCAGGTGGGCGGCCATTTCCACCGCGCGCACCCGCGCCCCGGCGACCCCATGGGCATGGATCTCATCGGCCGCTACGACCGCGGCAACTTCCACGTCCGCGGCTACGCCGGCAACGACAAGATGGACCACTGCGCCCACATCGGCCTCTATCACGACATCCTCAAGGTCCACATCCGCCGCCGCTGGAACTCGCCGCGGGGATACGCGAAGCGCTGAGCGTCGGGGGCGCGTCGCTGCACGTGGGGCGCGCGTGGGCGTGCGCGCACTTCCGCTTCGTGGGACGGCTGACAGCGCCGAAATGCGTGTGAGGCGCGCATTTCGACTGGGTGGGCAGGCTGACAGGACCGAAATGCGCGCGCGACGTGCATTTCCGGTTTCCCGGACGGCTGGCGGCGTCGAAATGCACGCGTGGCGTGCAATTCCGGTTTCCCGGACGGCTGGCGGCGTCGAAATGCACGCGTGGCGTGCAATTCCGGTTTCCCGGACGGCTGGCGGCGTCGAAATGCACGCGTGGCGTGCAATTCCGGTTTCCCGGACGGCTGGCGGCATCGAAATGCACGCGTGGCGTGCACTGGACGCACGGGCCACGTCGGATGCCGACAATGGGGCGCGGGCACCGTGGGTCGCCGCACGCGGCGCAGCTTTTCCAACCGCTGGCCGTCGCTGGACGACCGGCCGCACGCTGCGCTATTTGTCCGCCCCCCGGTCCGGCCCGCGCCGGACCACGCACGAGTGGCGGAACTGGCAGACGCGCCGGATTTAGGTTCCGGTACCGCAAGGTGTGGAGGTTCGAGTCCTCTCTCGTGCACTGCGGTGGAATCGTTGAGCTATTGGGGTGACGAGGCTGGCGATGAAACGTCGCCTTCGTCATTCCGCCGACGATTGAAGCCCGGACGTGGGGGCTCTGGGGTCGATTGCGGCGGGATTCGCGCCGTTGCGCATCCGGACCTCGGATCCTATACTATTCCCTGAATAGGGAATAGTTATGTCCGCTGCAACTTTGAGCACGAACGAGATCGTCTCCCTGGTTGGCCTCGACGCGAACCGGGTGCGGAAGGAGGTCGAACACGGCCTCGCGGGGACCGGCAGCCCGCCTCGGTTCAGTTTCACCGACGCCGTGTACTTCGGTGCTCTGGCCCTGCTCGGGCTGCAGCTCGGGGTGGAGGACCGCCGGAAGCTTCACGAGGTCATCGCTCGGGCGATGAAAGGGAAGAAGCCCCCGGCACGCGTCGAGGTGAGCCCGGTGCTCGATCTCAAGCTTGCCCGTGTAGCCAAGGACATCGCTGACCGCCTCGAACATTTCGAGGCGTGGAAAGCCAAGCTGGTGACCTCCGAGGACATTCTCGGAGGTGAGCCGGTCTTCCCGAAGAGCCGCCTCGCCGTGAGGAACATCGGCAAGCAGGTGATCAAGGGCGTTCCGGTCGCCGAACTCAAGGAGGACTACCCGTACCTCAAGGAGCGGGACATCGAGTTCGCTAGGTTGTACACGCTGGCGTACCCCAAGATGGGACGGCCTCGTGAACGTCAAGCTCCTGCTCGATGAGAACATCTCCCCGTGGGTAGCAGACCGCCTCTGCAAGGAGGATGGCGTCGACGCTTGTGGAATTCGAGATTGGGGTCTGCTTGCGGCGTCCGATCCGGAGGTTCTCGAGTATGCCTTCGATGAAGACCGCATCCTCGTGACCAAGAATGTCGACGACTTCGACAAGCTCGCCCGGAGTCGTGAGCTGCACGCAGGGATCATCCTGCTTGAAGACGGTAGCCTTGCACGAGCCGAGCAGCTACAGGTCGTCCGGCTTGCCCTGGCGTCGCTCGAGTCGAGGACCGACATGGTGAACTGCTTGATGCGGGTCGCAGCCGACTGCACCGTCACTTTCGAGGACGCCCCGGCGGATTGACGTAACCCGAGCTCTCCCGGAAGAACGTGTTCGCCCTGGGGAGGGGGGCGTCGGCCGCATGTGCTCCAGAACCACGTTCAAGTGTTGCTCCTCGACCACACTGGCGCCTTGGGCCGCCCACCGAGCAGCTATTCCGCAATGTTCTCGATGGAACGGCGCATGCACGCTTGAGACCGTGCCCGTGTCTCGCCGACTTCCCAGTCTTTCCATCCTGCTGTGGACGGTGCTTGCACTGGCCGCGATCGGATGCGGGGGCAAGGCATCTGGACCCGACACGGGAGTGCAGGACTGCCGCAACCAGAGCTGCGTTTGCCGGGGCACCAACCTGGAGTGCAACGGCATCTGCACCCACGGGCGATGTCTGGTGGTGCTGGCCTCCAAACAGCTCGGTCCCTGGGACATCGCGGTGGATGCCACGAGCGTCTACTGGTCGAACTACACAACGACAAGCGATGGGAGCGTGAACAAGATCGCGCTGAGTGGTGGCACCCCGGTGACCCTGGCTTCCCACCAGGATTCGCCGACAGGGATCGCTGTCGATGCCGCGAACGTCTACTGGACGGAGGGACTCCTTCATGGCGTCCACGGCTCTGTCATGAAAGTCGGGCTCGACGGTGGCACACCGGCCACGCTGGCGACGGATCAGGGCTTTCCCTGGGTCATCGCTGTCGATGCCAGCGGCGTCTACTGGGGCAACGTCGACGGTGCTGTCATGGGAGTCGGACTCACGGGCGGAACGCCTGTTGTGCTCGCTACAGGGCATGACGTTCCTCAAGCGATCGCTGTCGATGCTGCCAGCGTGTACTGGACGAGCGATCCTCTGGTCGGCGGTGGAGGCGCCGTGATGAAGGTGCCCCGCGATGGTGGCAAACCTGTCGTCCTGGCTCACAACCAGAGCAACCCTTTCGGCTTGGCCGTCGATGCTGCCAGCGTGTACTGGACCAACAGCGCCGACGGAAGCGTGATGAAGGTGCCGCTGGACGGCGGAAAAGCCATCACGCTGGCCTCTGGGAACGACGCCAAAGGAATCGCAGTCGACGCCACCAGTGTCTACTGGGCGGACACGTACGACGGCACGGTGATGAAGGTTCCTCTCGACGGTGGCGAGCCGGTGACGATCGCCTCCGGGCAGAACGGGCCGTTCCGGATCGCCGTCGATGCCACTAGCGTCTACTGGATCGACATGGGTAGCGGAGACGCCGCCAACGGCACCATCATGAAGCTCACCCCGAAGTGACCCCGTCCAATCGTCGGCGAATCGTCGGCACAACCCCGAACGAGCCCCAACGACGCTGATCGCCGTCTCGCAACACCTCGGATCAACTCGGTTCACGTTCGTTCGCAACGAGCGCAGCCGATTTAGGTTCCGGTACCGCAAGGTGTGGAGGTTCGAGTCCTCTCTCGTGCACCGGGGCTTGCTCCCACCTTGGGAGCAAGCTATCTTGTTCCGGTGAGGGTCATCGCGAAGAGCACTTTGCGAGCCTTCTGGAGCAAGCCGGGACGAAAAGATGCGGAGCAGCCGCTTCTCGCATGGCACAAGGAAGCCGAGGCGGCAGATTGGTCGTCGCCCGCCGACATCAAGCGGCAGTTCGGCACCGCAAGCATCCTCCGCTCCGGGCGTGTGGTCTTCAACATCGCCGGGAACAAGTACCGGCTGGTCGTCGCGATCCGCTACGACTTGAAGACCGTCTTCATCCGCTTCGTTGGCACGCACGCCGAGTACGACAAGATCGACGCCGAGGAGGTCTGAGCCATGACGATTCGTCCTATCCGCACGCGCAAGGATCATCGCGAGGCCTTGGCGGAGATCGAGCGTCTCTGGAACGCGAAGCCCGGAACGGCCGCGTGCGATCGCCTGGACGTGCTCGTCACGCTGGTCGAAGCGTACGAGCGGAAGCACGAGCCGCTGTCCGCACCGGACCCGGTCGAGGCGATCCTGTTCAGGATGGAACAACAGGGCCTCGCACGGAAGGATCTGGAACCCCTCATCGGCAGTCGCGCCCGGGTCTCGGAAGTGCTGAACCACAAGCGTGACCTGACGCTGCCGATGATCCGCGCGCTCCACGACAAGCTCGGCATTCCGGCCGAGTCGTTGATCGCGCCGGGTCGGGTCGGGTAGGTCCGCCGGTGGACGCGACCCGGTGACCGGCAATCACTTGCACCCTCCGTAGTTGAGCACGCCGACTCCGGCAGCGTTCGCCTTGCACTCGTTGCAGTAGAACTTCTTGTCGCAGCCAACGTGTACTGGACCACCTACGGTGGCAGCGTCATGAAGGTACCGAAGGGCGGTGGCACACCTGTGGTCCTGGCGTCGGGACAGGGCGGCCTGGCGGGTACTGGACCAACGCGGTTGCTGACGTTGGCACGGTCATGAAGCTCACGCCCAACTGACCTTTTCAATCGTCGGCGAATCGTCGGCACTGACGCGAACGAGCCCCAACGGAGCTGAACGCCATCCCGTAACCCGCGGATCAGCTCGGTTCGCATCCGTTCGCGACAAGCGCAGCCGATTCAGGTTCCGGTACCGCAAGGGGTGGAGGTTCGAGTCCTCTCTCGTGCACTAGCCGCGCCGGATGCCGCTCTCGCGCACCTGCTGTTCGAGAGCGCGGAAGCGTTGCGCGAGCGCGCGCACCAGTGTCGTGCTCCAACCTTCCGCGCCGAGCCCCTCGGCCATGGTGCGCTTGTCGAGCACGAGTGCCGTCACCTGATCGACGGCCTCGACGCTCGCAGCGCGCGGCTCGTCGAGCAGAAGCGCCATCTCGCCGAACACGTCGCCCGCCTCCATCGTTGCGAGCGTCTCCTGTCCTCCGTCGACGTTGCGGAACGCGCGGCACTTGCCGCTCGAGATCATGTACGCGGCGTCGCCCACGTCGCCCTCGCGCACGATCAGCGTGCCCGGCGTGAACACCTGGGTCGGCAGGTACAGGCCGCCTCTGAGGAACCGCCGCACATCGGTCTGCAGCTCGATCACGCTCTGGTAGCGGTCCTCGGGCCTCGGCGCCACGGCCTTGTCCACGATGGCTTTGAGGCGCTTGCTCACGCTCACGCCGAACGTGACCGCGTCGATGGGCACCACCTGGCCCTGCTGGGCGCGCTTGAGGATCTCCTTCGCGTCGCGGGAGTCGCCGTAGGGCGTCTTGCCGCTGACGATCTGGTAGAGGAGCGCGCCTAGACCGAAGACGTCGCTGCGCTCGTCCATCTCTGCGGGGTTGCCCCGCGCTTGCTCGGGCGCCATGTGCGTCAGCGTGCCCACGGGCCCTTTCGCTTCCATCTGCGCTGCAGCGCCCGATGCAGGCTTGGTGCGCGTCAGACGCGCGAGCCCCCAATCCATCAGGTAGACCTGGCCGAAGTTCGCGATCATCACATTCGCCGGCTTGAGATCGCGGTGGATGACTCCCCGGTGATGCGCGTATGCCACCGCGTCGCAGATCTTGAGGAAGATCTCCAACCCCTCGTGCAGCCGTTCCGTCGACCCGGGACTGCGAAACGGATCGCGCAGCCAACTATCGAGGCCGACGCCCTGCACCAGCTTCATCGTGAAGTACGGAATGCCGTTGTCGCCGATGGCGAGCTCGTGGACGGGCACGATGTTCGGGTGCTCGAGCTGCCCGGTAATTTGCCCTTCCGCGATGAACCCGTCGCGGTACATCGGCACCTGGGCGAACCTCTTGTCGAGGCGCTTGAGCGCGACGTGGCGGATGAGGTTGCGATCCGTCGCTGGATGCACGTGCCCCGTGCCGCCACGCCCGAGCTCGGGGTACACGCAGAGGTGCGGCGGCGCAGGGATGCCCTCCCGAGCCATGTCCGTAGCGCTCACGCCGTGGTCGCCACCGACGGGAATCGACTCGATCACGTAGACTGGCTCGCCCTCGTGCCCTTGGTCGCCCATTTTCTTCCTCCTTCGCGCCTCGCGCAGGGTAGCACCGTCCAGAGCCGGAGAAGGGGGCGTCGATCCCTCCGAGCCGCGTCCGCGTCACTGCGCACTCGATGCGCCAACGCCGCCGTTCCCGGCTCGACGTGCTCGTGACCGACGCTGTCAGCGCCCAGCGACCACCGGCTTCCAGCGTGGAGTCTTGTCCGAAAGGATCGCGAAGCGGTCCATCGAGAAGTAGTGGGTCGGGCGGGGCTGTTCGAGGAGGGCTGCGCCGTTGCCGACGATCTTCGTTGCGTCCAGATCGAGGTCGAAGCGCTTTGCCGCTACGGCGATCAGCGGCGAGGTGTCGAAGCCGAGCAGCTCGCTCTTCAGCCGGCGGTTCTTGTAGAGTCCCAGGAACGCGGCGCCCACCCGATCCACGAGCACCGGGTTCGTTCCGCCGATCGCGACCAGCTCGGAGCTGGGGTAGAGCTTCCAGAAGCCGTCGCCGCCCATGGCCGGCGCGCCGTCGGCGAGCACCACGTCGGGCGTTTCGAGCTCGAGCACGTCGGCGATGCGCTCGGCGAAAGCGCGCAGCGATGCGACGTAGGCGCGGCGGCGGGCGAGCGGGTCCGGTGGCGGTCCCGCATCCTTGGATTTGCGAGCGGCCTTGTCGGCCTTGATGATCGCGTTGAGCTCGCGGTGCATGTGCGACTTCTGGCCGTAGGCCGGGTGCCGGGTGCTGAACATCACCGTGCCCATCACGCCCTTCACGGACATCGAGGTCACCGCGTAACGATGCGCCTTGATCTTCGGCAGCGACACGAACACACCGTGGTCGAGGTGCTCCGCGAGGATCCTCGGCATGAGCAGCCTGGGCACGTGCGTTCGCCCGATCCCGGTGATCGCGAGAGGCTGTCCGGGCTTGTCGCCCTGCACATCGAAGACGCCGTCGTCGTCCATCGCCACCAGCGGCACGTGCTCCTCGCTGGCCATGGCGGCGTAGCCGTCCGCGGCGATGACCCTTTCCCAGTACGCGTGGGAGATGCCGCAACCTTCGGCGATGGTGATCCGCTTCATGCCGCGCTTCTTCAGGCAATGGATGACGCCGCGGGTGAATTCCACGTCCGTGGTGCGGCCGACCTCCCCGTCGTCGCCGTGAGTCTTGGCTGGGTCGCGGAGCCCGTCGAAGCCGCACAGGTTCGGCTTGAGCAGCACGGGCGTGGCGGCGGGCAGCTTCGGCATGACTGCGTTGCAGATCGCCTCGCCGAGCTCGAGCGGTGTCTTCCCCTGGAGTACCGTGACCGGCGAAGCCTGGCGCAGGCGCGCGAGGTGCCGCTTCATGAGCAGTGCGCCGTCGACCTTGCCCGCGCCCACCACGCTCGGTCCGGCCTTCGATGTGTCCTCGCTCGCTTGCGAGACGGTATCCGTGGAGGCCGGAGGCTTCGGGGCCGGGGAGCCCTTTGCGCGCGCAGCATGCGTGGCAGAAGCCTTCGAAGCTGGCTTCTGCGCCGCGGGCGACGTGTGACAGGCAGCGGCCATGAGCAGCGGCAGCAGCGCCGCTCGCTGTGTGATCTTCTTCATCGCTTTCAACCGAGTCTACCCGAACGCGATCCGGTACCGCAGCGTCTCCTCCCCGTCGTGCACGTCCGCCCTCCGGAAGCGCTCGACGATCTCGCCTCCGTTCGCTTCGATCACGCGCTGCGACGCGATGTTGTCGTGGACGGTCGTGAGCTCGACGTACGGCAGGCCCTCGGCGCGGGCGAGCGGCAGCAGCAGACCGAGCGCGCGCGTGGCGTAGCCGCGCCGCCTCTTCCACGGCACCACCGAGTAGCCGATGTGACCGAGGCAGTGCGGCGGCAGCTCCGGCGTGCGCGGCTGCCAGCGGAAGCCGATGGCGCCGCAGAACTCGCCGTCCCATAGCCACAGCCTGAACCCGGGCAGGCGGCGGACCTTGGAGCCGTTGCTCAACGTGATGGGCCGTCCCTTTGCTTCGCGGTCGACCTGCTCGGAGAGGAAACGGGCTCTGTCCTCCGCAATCAGCTGGAGCTGCTCCTCTGCGGCCTCGGGTCTGAGTGTGTCAGGCGACCACCCTTGCTCGAGGGCGTGCATGTACCCGGGGAGGTACTGCTCGGCGGGCCAGACGAGTTCCATGGTGTTCATCGGACGAGCGAAGCGGATCGATCCGCATGATAGACTCCGACACGCCGATGGCGCGAACGCGATTGTGGATGCTGCTGGCCATGGCCGCGCTCGGGTGCGGCAAGAGCCCCAGCGCGCACGACGCCGGCGCGGGAAAGTGTGGGCTGTTCGGCTCGCCCAACGCCTCGACCGGGCTCGACGCCAGCGTCTGCGCGCCCAGCTGCGCATGCGGCAGCGACCCGTGGACGCCTCCCGTCTACACGGCGCAGCAGATCGACGAGCTCGCCAAGCGCCAGCTCGAAAACCCTCCCCAGCTGCTCGCCGACGACCCGTACACGCACCCGCAGGACTTCCCCGCGCATCCCGACCAGGTGTGCGGCGTGCTCGCCGACAAGACGCAGCCCGGCGCGTACCGCCTGCAGACCTACGCGAGCGAAAGCGCCGCATCGCAGGCGGGCGCGACCCTGACGCACTACGGCGCCTGCGGCTTGTGCTCGCCGCTGGCCGACCTGGCCGTGTACATGAAGAACGTGGATCTGACGGGTCCGGTGCGCTCGTGCGCATTGAAGGCCACGCCCGACGGGGGCTCGACGGCAGCGATGGACTGCTTGATGGCGCTCGGCTTCGACCAGGCGTGCGCGCAGATCTGGTATTACAACGCGCAGAGCACGCGCGCGCACTGCCTCACGCCCTGTCTCGCCGACCTGTCGAAGCCGTACCAGTCGCCCGACGGCGCCCTGAACGACTGCCTGCAGTGCGACGAGGACCAGAGCGGTCCGGTCTTCAAGGCCGTGGCGGGACGCACGCGCCGCAATTCCGGCCTGGCGTCGGCCATCTGCCGCCCTTGCGCGAGCGTGCGGCACGTCGTTCACGTCTATCCGTGAACGCTACATCGGCCCGAGCTTCCGCAGCACCTTCTGCTCCTGCAGAGACTCGATGCGGGATCCATGGATGCCGTACTCGATCAAGACCGACATGCCCTGGTCGCCATCGAAGATGTCCTTCCTGCAATCCAGCAGAAAGAACATCTTCCGGTTGGCGCTCTTGAGCTCGCAGGTCTGGGCCTCCGACCAACGGCCGGGGTGCTTGGCGGCGTCGTCCATTGCGAACTTCACCGCGTCATCGCGGGCGGGATTGTCGAGCGTGTAGAACTTTGTCAGCGTCTTGCCGAGCGTTGAAAGCAGCCCGGCCTTGTTCCCCTGGTCGACGGCCTGCTCGTACTCGAGCACGGGCATCGCGAACAGCCCTCGCATCGCCGTCTCCCGTCCGGTCATGGCGACGTCGCGCGTGCAGCACACCGCTCCGCGCTTCGGATCCTTGTCGGCGGCGCTCGCCGGGCCGCCCGAGTCGCAGTCCTTGCCGCCCCCGCGCGTCTGCAGCTTGGTCAGGTCCTTGTTGAAGGAAGCCGTCCAGGTGGAAAGACTGGAGATCGTCATGCGCTGCGAGCAGGCGGCATGCCACTGCGCATCGGTGCACAGCACAAGTCCTTGCTGGTCGCAGGTCTTGGCGGCTTCCTGGAACGTCTTGCCGCGGCTGGAAGGCGAGTAGACCAGCGTGAACGAACCCATGCTGCCGTACTCGCCGGCGTTGCCGAGCCTGACCAGCATCGAGTACGGCTTGCCCGGATCAAGCGTCGGCTGCGAGCGATGAACGGTCAGGATGACCTGCGCCTCGGGCTTGGGCCGCCGCGGCGAGTAGGTAAACTGCCAGACGTAGCCGCCCTGATCGAGAAAGCGGACGCGCGCAGTGGGCTTCGAGAGCAGCCCGAGCCCCTTGTAGAGCTGCTGCTGCGAGATGTCCGGCGTTGCTGCTTCGCGTAGCGTCTCCCACGCGTTGAACATCGCTTCGAGGTTGTCCTTGCGCAGCGGCGCGGCGGACACCTGCGCCGCCTGCACTTCGTTCTTGCCCACGCCGACGACCTCGAGCACGAGATTCGGTCCGACCTCCGCGCCGGCGCGCCAGGCCTGGAATGCCGGAACGAACTGCTGATGCCACGACGCGATCTTCTGGGCGTTGTGTGCTGGTGCCTTTTCGTTCCAGCGCTTCTGCAGCTCGTCGAGCGTGATGCCCAGGGTCCCGGCCTGCGGGGGGGCAGTCAGGCCGCTCTTGCTGCGGGGCGTGTCGACCATGTCCAGCTTCAGGTCCTGCGCGTGCACCGTGCCGGAAGAGCTGCTCTTGCTTCCCGAGGCCTTCTTGTCGTGGCAGCCGACGGCCGCGAGCAGAAGTGCGGGCAAGGCGATGCGGAACGACCCTCGTCGTGCGTGCATGCGCGGCAACATATCGCATAGCCCCTTGGCGTGCCCGCGCGATCTAGAGCAAAAGAGGCGACCGGCCGCTCAGCACGATGTCCCACCAGCCGAACGTTGCTGCCAGGACGTGATCGAGCTGCCAGGTACCCGAGTCGAGCGAGCCCGTCTGCGGCTGCGGCACGCTCTTCATGTCGTCCTCCGGCATGCAGTAGGCCGCGAGCTCCGAGCCCTGCAGCAGATGCAGCACGCCGGCCGAGAAGCCCGCGCCGGCGTAGACGATGCACGCCGGGACGCGCAACGACTCGAGGTCGTCCAGCGCGTAGGGGATCTTCTCGTCCGCGGTGCCTGAAGAGTCCTGGTACTTGCACTCCAGCGCGAGCACGCGATTCCCTTCCCGCTCGTGCAGGAACAGATCGATGCGCCGGCGCTTGCCGATGATCGACGTGCCCAGCGTGACCTCGTCGTACACGGAAAGACCGCGCCGCCCGTAGGCGCTGAGCAGGTAGTGTGCGATCCGGTGCTTGTACTCGTTGCCCGTCATCTGCGGGCGCGAGCATACAGCTGCTCGGCACACCTGGCACCGGCTTGTTCCAGCCGCGGGCCCGCGAGCTCGAGCGCTGCACGGTTGAGGTCGTTGCCGAGAAAGCCCCGACCCAGTCGCGCCGCCGCCACGCCGGTCGAGCCCG
This sequence comes from uncultured delta proteobacterium, assembly GCA_963826085.1. Lineage (GTDB taxonomy): Bacteria > Myxococcota_A > Polyangia > Polyangiales > Polyangiaceae > CAWDXG01. The sequence continues at coordinate 281,869 of CAWGVN010000005.1, forward strand.
AGCCCATGAACGGATCGATGACCAGCTCCCCGGCATCGGTGCTCTGCCGCACCAGCACCTCGCTCACCTCGGCCGGCTTCTCCGCCGGGTAGCCGCCGCGGATGCGCGGCGCGGAGATGATGTCCGGCACGGACAGGTCGCGGAGCTTCCGCTTGCCCTTCTCGAAGAACAGGATGAGCTCATAGCGGGAACGGAAGTGGTAGCCCATGCCGATCTTCTGCTTGTCCCATACGAGCGGCTTCCAGAACCTGAAGCCCGCTTCTTCCGCAATGGGCTTCGCGACGAACATCGTCTCCTGATCGCAGAACAGGTAGAAGTGACGGTTCGGCTTGAGCACGCGGTAGATCTCCGTGAAAAGCTCGCCGAAGCGCGCATTGGGGAAGACCGGAAACCAGTCGTTGCTCGAGGACTTGCTGTGCTTGAGGCGGGTTGTCGTGCCGACCCTGCGGTGCTTTTCCAGCGACTCGTACGGCGGATCGGTGATCGCGAGATCCACGCTCCCGCTGGCGAGCGTGCGCAGCCACTCCACTGCGTCGTGCTGGAACAGCCCGTAGCCCGGCGACGGGGCGGGGCCCGGTGAAGCCGGTGCGCTGGGCTTCTGTTGGGGTGCCAGCCCCGCAAAAAGTGGGTGTTCGGAAGGCGAGAAGTCCATTGATGCCCCCGTCATATCACTGAGCGCGCGTCCAGTCCCAGGGAATGCACGAGGCAGGACATTGCCTGTCCGCCCGGGGGGACGCTCGCGGGCCGCCCGCCGGCGGCGTATCCTGCGAGGGTCGCGGCTTCCTGGTTTGCGGCGCGTCGAGCGATGTCTGCGGACGACCAAAACGACCGGCCAAAGCCACCCGCCGCACGGGGGCACTGGGACACTGCCAGTCAATCGATTGCCGCGCCGCTGTCGCATCGCTGGCGCAACGTCGTCAAGGTCAGCAACTCGCAGCCGCCGCCGCCGCCCTCCATGCTGCCGGCGCTCGAGCCCGGCATGCGCGTCGGCCGTTACCAGCTCGTTACCCAGATTGCCCGGGGCGGCATGGCAATGGTGTGGGTGGCGTTCCGCCGTCGCAGCGATGGACGCCGCGAAGTAGTCGCGCTCAAGGTGCTGATGCCGCATCTCGTCGGCGAGGAGATGTTCGTTCGCATGTTCCTCGACGAAGCGCGGCTGCTGTCGAAGATCCAGCACCCGAACGTGGTCGCGATCCTCGACGTGGGGACCGACGGCGGGCTGCCCTATGTCGCGCTCGAATGGGTGGACGGTGACTCGCTCTCGTCGCTGCTCAAGGTGCTGGAGGCGCGCAAGAAGGACCTGCCGCTGTCCTTCGCGCTGCGCGTCGTCGGCGAGTGCTGCCGCGGCCTCGACGTGGCGCACGAGCTCAAGGACGCCAACGGCGTTCCGCTCGATGTCGTGCATCGCGATATTTCACCGTCGAACATGTTGATCAGCGCGCAAGGCGACGTGAAGCTGATCGACTTCGGCGTGGCCAAGGCCGCCCAGCGGCTCAGCGAACAGACGCGCTCCGGCGTGCTCAAGGGCAAGGTGAGCTACATGTCGCCCGAGCAGGTGACGCGCGGCCGCATCGATCGCCGCACCGACCTCTGGTCGGCGGGCGTCGTACTGTACCGGCTGGTGGCGGGGCACATGCCATACCCCGGTGCGCTCGCCGAGGTGTTGGTGCAGATCAAACGAGGCGAGACGGTGCGACCGCTGCCGGCGCACACTCCGCGGGCCGTCGCGCAGATCGTCCACCGAGCCATGACGCGGAACCCCGACGAGCGCTTCCAGACCGCCGCGGAGATGCGCATCGCGATCCAGTCCGCCTATGCAGACGTGTGTGCGCCGCTGCCGCGCCAGCAGCTCGGGCACTTCCTCGTGACCCAGCTCGGCGCGAGCATGCAGGAGCGGCGCGCTGCTTTGGCCGTGGCGCTTGGGCAGCCCTAGCGCGCTTGTGGTCTACTGGAGCTGGCAGCGGCTGCCGCCGCCCGAAAGCGGCCGCCCGAAGGGCACGCTCCTGCTCGCCGGCTGGATGTAGACGTGCCCGCCGGGCGGCGGCTTGGGGATGATCGCGCCGGCGGTGATCGGGCGGCCGAAGCGCGCGTTTTCGACGACCACGACGATGTCGTTACCCTCGACCTTGTAGCCCCAGTACGAGGCGCCCAGCGTGTCCTTGGGGATCTCGGCGTCGCACTTCACGCCGTCGGAGCCCAGCGCCACCACCAGCTGCGACTCGGGATCGAGCGTGGGCATGCTGCTTTCCCAGGCGAACGACGAGCTGTTCGGCAGCCCGACAGCCGCCGCCAGGCAGGTGCAGGTCGGCGTGGTCGCGCTCGCCGCCAGCCTGAGATCGTGACGCGCGCCGAGCAGCGCCGTCGCGCCAGAGGGCTTCTGCACTTCCGGCGCGCCGACCAGCGGCTCGCTGCTGCCCGGCTCGGGAGTCCCCTCGTCCAGGCTTTCCTGGTCCGCGCTTCCGCTCGCGTTGACGCTTGCCTTGACCGAAGCGTGGCAGCCCGAAAGCGCGATCACCGCGACAAGTGCTAGCCCCTGGAACCGCACGCAGATCAGCGTGGCACCGTTTTCGCCGTGGAGGCAACTTCTGGCCGGGCCCCGGCCCCGGGCGGGGTCAGGAGCTGCCGGAAACCGCCAGCAATGGAGTTACCCTCGGAGCCGTGGATCTCGACGCACTGCGAGCCAGCTTGAAGGAGACCTCGGCGCTGCGCCCGGTGGGCCACGTGCGGGCGGTGACCGGCCTCAGCGTGCGGGCGATGCTGGCCGGAGCGCGTATCGGCGACGTGGTGCTGCTCAAGCGCCGCGGCGAGCCGCTCCCGGCGGAGGTCGTCGGTTTCGATCAGGGCGAAGCGGTCCTGATCCCGCTGGGCGAGCTGTCGGGCGTCGGTCCCGACGACGCCGTCGAGTCGACGGGAGAGCCACTCAGCGTCGGCGCCGGCGAGGAGCTGCTCGGCCGCGTGCTGGACGGTCTCGGCCGCGTCGTCGATGGCGGACCCGGACCGCGCGGCCTCGTGAGCATGCCGGTGGATCGCGCTCCGCCGCCGGCTCTCGGCCGCCGTCCCGTCGCCGAGCCGCTCTCCACCGGTGTGCGCGCCATCGATGGGCTCCTGACGGTCGGGATCGGACAGCGCGTCGGATTGTTCGCCGGCTCCGGCGTCGGCAAGAGCACGCTGCTCGGCGCCATCGCGCGCGGTACCAGCGCGGACGTGGTCGTGGTCGCGCTGGTCGGCGAGCGCGGGCGCGAGGTCGGCGACTTCCTCGAGCACTCGCTCGGCGAGGAAGGCCGGCGTCGTTCGGTCGTCGTGGTGGCGACCAGCGACTCGCCTGCGCTCGAGAGGCTGCGCGCCGCACAGACCGCCACAGCCGTCGCCGAGCACTTCCGCGATCAAGGCAAGAGCGTGATGTTGCTCGTCGACTCCATCACGCGCTTCGCCCGCGCACAGCGCGAGGTGGGCCTGGCAGCCGGCGAGCCGCCCGCGCGTCGCGGCTATCCACCCAGCGTGTTTGCGATGCTGCCGCGGCTGCTCGAACGCAGCGGCCAGGGACAGCAGGGCTCGATCACCGCCATCTACACCGTGCTCGTAGAAGGCGGCGACATGGACGAGCCGATCGCCGACGAGGTGCGCGGCATCCTCGACGGCCACATCGTCCTCGATCGCCGCATCGCCGCGCGCGGGCACTATCCCGCCATCGACATCCCCGTCTCGCTCTCCCGCGTGATGGACGCCGTCGTGACCCCCGGGCACCGCGCCGCCGCCCGCGAAGTGCGCGCCCTCGTCGGCGCGTACGAGGACAAGCGCGATCTCATCTCGCTCGGCGCCTACGCCGCCGGCAGCGACGCCTCCGTCGACCGCGCCATCGCCGCCATGCCCTCCGTCAACCGCTTCCTCCAACAGGACGCCCAACAGATCGAAGCGTTCGACGTCACCGTCTCAGCGTTGGCCGAGCTCGCGAAGGGTCGTTAGCTGCCCTCCGCCTTGTGCGTCGAACTGCGGCGCGCCGCGCTGCGCGCAGCGCGTGGTCCCAAGCGCGCGCTCCCGCGCGCGCGGGCCCACAACGACGAGACACGTCGCAGCACAGAGCTCTGCACGCAAGGGCGCGAAAACGTCCGCGAGGCCCTAGCCCCGTTCGAACACGCCCTGCACGAACGCGATGCGCCCCTTGGCGAGGTTGCCGGCGGAGTTTTTGCCCTTTTCGCGGGCTCGGGGGCCCATGATGAGGTGGGTGCCGAGCGGCGGGGGCGTGGTGGGGGAGGGATGGGCGGCGCGCCAGGCGCGCGTGGCGTCGGAGACGTCGCGGAAGACGCGCTCCTCGAAACCGAGCTCGGCGAGCAGCGCGCGAAGCGATGCCGGTGGAATGAGGTGGCTCTGCCCGGGCTCGGTCGCCCAGGGCACGGGGAAGTCGAGCGGCTCGCCGCTGCCGGCGCAGATGTCCTGGAACGCGAAGCGCCCGCCCGGGCGGAGCACGCGCGCGATCTCGCGATAGAAGCAGCGCTTGTCGGCGATGTTCATCTGCGCCTGCAGCGTCCACACGGCATCGAAGCTTGCGTCCGGGAAGGGCAGCGCCAGCGCGTTGGCCTGCTGGAAGCGCACGCGATCCTCGAGGCGGGTGAGCCGTGTCAGCTCGGTCGCGACCTGGCAGAACTCGGAAACGAGATCCACGCCCGTCACGTCGCAGCCGCGCTCGGCGGCGAGGAAGCGCGCCGGCCCGCCCAGACCGCTGCCCACGTCGAGCAGCTGCGTGCCCGCTTCGAGCGCGCCCAGCTCCGCGAGCTCGCGCGTGGCGGCGCGACCCCGCGTGTGGAATTCGTCGAGCGGCGCGAGGTCGTCGAGCGTGAGCGCTGCGAGGTCACCGTGCTCGGCGCGGAGCGCGTCGAGCACGCGCGCGAGTAGGCCGCCGTTGCTGTAGTGCTCCTCGATGTCCATGCCTTCCCCTTGACCGCGATCTTTTGCAACCCGAGCCGCGCTGGTCAAGCGCATGTCGTCGCCGGGGCGATTCGGCTACGGTGGGCGGCATGGGCGAAGCCGCTTTCAGGAAGCTTCCCGCGCTCGCCGCCGAGTGGACCTTCGACGAGCGCGACCTCGCGCTCGCGGCGAAGCTTGTGCCGGGCGCGAGCCTGAACGTGCTGCGCTGGCCGGTGGCGTTCTGCATCGCGTATGTCGGCGTCGGCGTAGCGGCGGGCGAGGCCGGTGTGGTCGTCGTGATCGGCTCCGCCCTGATCATCGCCGGCATCTGGGCGGTGATGTTGCTCGGCCTGCGCGGCAGCGGGATCCGCAAGCTGGCCAGTTTGCCGGAAGAGCAGCGCCGGGTGCGGCTGTCTCTGGAGGGAGGCGTCTTGCGCTTCGAGGACGCCAGCCGCCGCGCCAGCGAGTGGCCGCTCGGCGACGTGGACGGCGCGGTGGTGCGTCCCGAAGGCGTGCTCTTCCGCATCGGCACGAACGTCGTGTTCGTGCCCGACCGCGCGCTGGGCGACTCCGGCGACGTATGGCGCGAGGCCTTCTCGCATGTGGCGAGGTGGACGCGGCCGATCGGCGCGACGTTTACCTATGGGCTGTGGGCGTTCGCACTTCTGCTCGGACTGTTCGCCCTCGTGAAGTGAAACCTCGGGCCTGGCTTGCTTCTTGCTCCGGTGCGCCTCCATGCTCGGGAAACCTGTCAGGTGGAAGCTCGTGGTGGCTCTGGCGATGGCGATTGGAGGCTCGTTCGTGGCGGGTTGCTGCGGCGGTCCCGGCGCGAACGGCGGAGGTTGCGCGGCCTGTGCCCAGGCGAAAGCCGCGCTGGGCGCAAACGAGGCCGGCGCCGATCCAGGGTGCGCCGAGACCGACGCGGGCGACGCCGGTAGCGATGCGCACGCGGTCGACTCGGGCACCGACTGATCGGGATGTCAGGGTGCGGCGTGTGCGTCGCGCTTCAACTCAGCCGCATGGCTGCCCGCACTGAAGGGTTCCGTACGTGATCGTGCCGCAGGGTAGCGTGGCCCACAGCGAGTCGAAGCAGCTGCAGCTCAAGCTGGCCTTGCACCCGGCGGGTAGAGGCAGGCACTTCGGTGGCGGCGGTTGGCACGGCGCGCTGTCGGGCAACGGTATCCCGCCGCACCCCTGCTGCGTGCAGACCTGATCCGCAGTGCACGTGGTGGAACCGCACGGCGTCGTGCTGTTCGCGCCGCCCGATCCGCCCCCGGCCGAGCCGCCCGTGCCGCCCCCGGACGTACCCCCGGTTCCGTTGCCGCCGCTGCCTCCCGTCGCGCCGCCGTCGCCGCCGCTGCCGGCGGTTCCGCACGCCATGCACAGCGCTATCGTTGTGACCACCGACACGAGCAGATCAAGAGCGCGCTTCGTCATGGGAGACCTCCAGGCTACGCCTGGGGATCTTCCCACGAGCTCTGCGTCGACGTCGAGGGCGCGGCTAGCCTGCTGCCGAGCGCGCGCTGCGCGGCTCGCCGAGCTCGGCTTCGAGCTCCTGGAGCAGCTTTTTGGCGCGGCGGCTGAGCTTCTTCGGGACCTGCACCTCGACCACGATGTGTAGATCGCCGCGACCCCGCCGATCGAGCCGCGGGATCCCCTTGCCCGGAAGCGTGATGATCGTGCCCGGCTGCGTCCCGGGCTTTACGGTGGCGTTGACCTCCGTGTCGTCCGGCAGCGTGAGATGCAGCTCGCCGCCGAGCGCTGCTTCGGGGAAGGACACCGGCTCGTGGGCGACGAGGTCGTAGCCTTCGCGCCCGAACTGCTCGTCGGGTTCCAATTCCACGTCGACGTACAGATCTCCCGGCGGAGCTCCGGTGGGTCCGGGCATGCCCTGGCCGGGAACGCGCAGCCGTTGTCCCGAGTCGATGCCGGCGGGGAACGTGACCAGCACCTTGCGGCGCTTCTCCACGTAGCCGCTGCCGTGGCAGCTTTCGCAAGGATCGCTGACGAACTGACCGGTGCCGCGGCAGCGCGGGCAGGTTGTGCTGAACATGATGAAGCCGCGCTGGGTCGTCACCTGACCGGAGCCGCGGCACTGCGGACACGTTTCTGGCTGCGTGCCCGCTTTGGCTCCGCTGCCGCCGCAGTCGTCGCAGGCCGCAGCGCCCTGCACGACGATCTCGTGCTTGCAGCCGGTCATCGTGTCCTTCAGCGAGATCCTGGCATCGACGCGGACGTCCTGCCCGCGCTCTGGAGCACGCGGCGAGCGACCGCCTCCGCCGAAGCCGCCGAAGCCTCCGAAGAAGTCGGAGAACATGTCCTGGAAATGGCTGAGGATGTCGCCGATACCGGCCGAGGAGAAATCGAAGCCGGCGCCGCCGCTCACGCCCGCAAAGCCGAAGCGGTCGTAGGCCTGGCGCTTCTCGTCGTCGGACAGGACGCTGTAGGCCTCCGTCGCCTCCTTGAAGCGCTCCTCGGCCTCCTTGTCGCCGGGGTTCCGGTCGGGGTGGTGCTTGAGCGCGCACTGCCGGTAGGCACGCCGGATCTCGTCGTTGCCCGCCTCCCGCGAGACGCCCAGAACCTCGTAGTAGTCGCGCTTTTCGCTCATGCCAGGGTGCCGCTACCCCCACTACCCGTGGGCCAAACTAAGGCCGGCGGGAGGGCTGTCAACGAACTTCCGCCCCTCCAGCGCCCGCATTTGCCCTGAGTTGGGCCACCAGCGCAGCCAGTTTCTGCACCTCCGCGCGGGTCCGCGAGAGGTCGTCCTCGAGCTGGGCGCGCTGGTCGGGGTCCAGCCCCGCGTCTGCCAGGCGCCCCTGGAGCTCGCCGATGCTCCAGCGGGCTGTCTCCAGGTCCGCCTCGCGCTGCGCGTTGAGCTGGGCCAGGCTGTCCAGCTTGCGCGCCAGCTCCGCCTCGCGCTCCGTAGGCTGCCCGGCCGGGGCCGGTTCACCGGGCGAAGACCGCAGATCCGTGAGCTCGAGAAGCAGCTCGCGGCCGATCCGCTCGGCCTCGCGGAGGTCGCGCTCGCGCTCCAGCAGCTGTCCGCCTCGCTCCGCCAGTTGCGCTTCAAGCTGGTCGATCTCGTCGCCAAGGTCGGCGGGACCGGTCCGGCTGAGCTCCGCAAGCTGCTCCTCTTTCCGTTCCAGGTCCCGCTGCATCCGGGCGCGCTGCTCCTCCGCCCTTTCCAGCGCGGCCTTCAGCTCCGGGATGTCGCGTCCGGCTTGTTCGGCTCGAGCGCGCTCGCGCTCCAGCTCGGCTTGCAGCTCCGGGATGTCGCGTCCGGCTTGCGTGGCTTGAGCGCGCTCCCGCTCCAGGTCGGCCTGGGCGTCGTCGGCGCGCGCGTCGGCGGTCGCGGCGCGGGCTTCCAGCTGGGCGATCCAGGCGTCGCGCTTGTCGAGCTCGTTCCTGAGCCGAGCGAGCTCCCCGCTCATGTCGCGACCGGGTGGGCGCGTCCGCTCCGCCTCGCGCAGCCTCGAGTTTTGCGCTTCAAGCTCCGCCATCCGCTCGCGCACGCGCCGCTCCGCACTGCGTGCTTCGCGCAGCTGCTCTTCCAGCCGGCGGCTCCGGCCTACTCCGAGCAGCGAAAGGAATGGAAGCTGGATCACGTCGAACTCGTCGAGCTGTACCGGGTGCTGCGACGCCAGCGCGATGAACCACTCCGGCTCCTCGGCTCCGCCCGGCACGAACCCCGAGTCGAGCGCCGGTGCCGGATCCCCGTTGGCGGCAAAGTCGACGACCGTGTACCCCACGAACGGCGTCTGCCCCAGCATGCGCACCTGCTCGAACTCGAGCGAGACGGCGTCGTAGAGCGCGTAGTAGTCGATGCTGTGTGTCGTCTGCTCCGGCTCCGGCAGAAGCTGCACGCGCATGTCCGGGTTTGCGCTGGCGATGAGCGCGACGCCGCGCGCCGCAAGAGCACGATGCACACGCTTGAGGAGCGCGGCTGGATCGCGCGCCGCCGCGAGGTTCTCGACAATCGCCACGTCGAACGCGCCGTCGCGTACCGGAGCCCCGCTCTCGCCGAGCGGCGCGAAGCTGATGTTGCGCGACATGTTGCGCGTGGCCGCCTCGGCGACGCGCGTCGGATCGGCGTCGTAGACGTGCACCAGCCTTGCGCCGCGGTCGAGCAGATGTTCGGCGAGCCGAGCGGAGGCGTCGCCGAACACCACCGCGCGCCGTCCCTCCACGAGGGGCTCGGAATAGGCCGCGAGCGCGATGCTCGCCCGGAGCGGCGTGTCGTTCATTGGGGCGCCGGAGCGTAGCCGACGGTCGGCTGTTGTTCCAGCCCGGGCCTCGGGGCCGTCTCCTGGGCGCGGGATTCAGGGCTGCCGGCAGGGTGAGGGCACTTTGCACGGCGTCCCGCAGTTCTGGGCCAACGCGTAGCGCTCGACCTGCTTTTCGGAGTTCCTTCCGAGGCCCGTGCCGGCGAGACACAGCATGACCGCGTCGTCGACGATAATCGGGTGTGCAGGTTCGATGCACAGGCCATCCAGACAGGTGCCGTGGGTCAGCTTGTGCCTCGACGGGCAGTCCGCGTCGGACTTGCAGATCAGGGCCCGGCAATCGCTGGCCTCCGCTGGATGGCCTGCCGGTGCGTTGCACACGGCGACCAGGCGGCCGGTGGCGCGAAACGTCACGCCCTTCGCATCGAGCTGGCAACCCGTGTCCGGCGAGCACTCCGTCTTGAAGCTCCGCCCTTCAGTGTCGTGGAGCACCAGGTGGCTGGCGTGATGGCATCCCGAGCAGATGACGCCGATCAGCGCCAGGAGCAGGGCGCATCGATGTTTCACAGGCTCGCATGGTAGCGGCTCCGCTCCAGGGCGCGAGCGCTTTCCGGCCCCACGCTCGAGACCGCAGCGCTACGCTTGTCGCCGGATGGCCCGTTTGAAGACGCTTGTGGTGGATGGCATCACGCCGGTGGGCGCGTACGCCGCCCTGCGCCGCGACGCCGGAGAGGGCTCGTTCCTGCTCGAGAGCGTGGTGCCGGGCGAGCGCTGGGGCCGCTATTCGATCCTCGGCTACCATCCCCGACGGCAGGTGATCCTGCACGGCGAGCCCGGAGTGGATCCGTTCACGCGGCTCTCGGAGCTGGTGCCGACGGGCGCCGCGGTGGAGCCGGACGTAGCGGCGCGCTTTGCCGGCGCCCACGTCGGGCTGCTCGCCTACGACATGGTCCACTACGCGACGAAGGTGGATCCGTGGCCCGCACCGGCGGACCCCATCGCGCGTCTGGTGGGCGATGCGACGGTCGTCGTATTCGACAACCTCACGCATACTGCGACCATCGCCGCGCCGGATGCGGCCATGCTCGAGCGCGCGGAGCGCGACCTGTCGCAGGTGCCGCCGCTGGCGCCGCTCCCGCCGCCCGACCCGGCGGCCCAGCCCGCGGATGTCGAGGTGGACACCAGCGACGCCGACTTTGGCCGCAGCGTGGAGCGCGTCAAGGAGTACATCCGCGCCGGAGATGCGTTCCAGGTTGTGCCCGCGCGTACGTTCGCGGTGCCGGCCGGCAGCGCCGATCCGTTCGACGTGTACCGCGCGCTCCGCGTGCTGTCGCCCGCGCCGTACATGTACCTGATCGAGCTGCCGGCAAGGCCCGGGGCGCCCGCGGTGGCCGTCGCGGGCGCCAGCCCCGAGACGCTCGTGCGCGTGGAAGACCGGCGCGTGACGTTGCGTCCGATCGCCGGCACGCGCCGGCGAGGACGCAGTCCCGAGGAGGACGAAGCGCTCGCCGCCGAGATGCTTGCCGATCCCAAGGAGCTGGCCGAGCACGTGATGCTCATCGATCTGGCGCGCAACGACGTCGGGCGCATCGCCGTGCCGGGGACGGTCGAGCTGCCGCAGCGCATGCAGGTGGAGCGCTTCAGCCACGTGATGCACATCGTCAGCGAGGTCACGGGCGAGCTCGCGCCGGGGCAGGGCCCCTGGGACGTGCTGCGCGCCACGTTCCCCGCCGGCACGCTCAGCGGAGCGCCCAAGGTGCGGGCGATGCAGATCATCCGCGAGCTGGAGCCGAGGCCGCGCGGCGCCTACGGCGGGGCGATCGGCTACGTGACCGGCGGGACCGATCTCGACTTCGCGATCGCCATCCGCACCGTGGTGATGCGGGGCGGGCGTTTCGAGGTGACCGCGGGCGCCGGTGTGGTCGCCGACAGCGTGCCGGAGCTGGAGGCCAAGGAGACCCGCAACAAGGCCCGCGCCGCTCTGGCCGCCATCCACGCGGCCCGCTCCCGGGGCTGAGCCGGCGCGCGCCGCGCCGAGTGGTTACGATCCTCCCCGGATGATCGAACGGCTCCCCTCCTGGGCGCAGACCTTCCTGCACTGGCTCATCAGCCCGCACGTGCTGATCGTGCTGTCGATCGGCTCCGTGGCGCTGTTCGTGCTCAGCATCGTGGGCGTGCCGTGGTTCATCGCGCGCGTGCCGGCCGACTACTTCACGCACCGCGAGCGCGACGACCTGGGGATGGTGGCGGTGCACCAGCCGGGCTGGCGAATCGGACTGCGCATCGTCAAGAACGGCCTGGGCGTGGTGGTTCTTCTAGCCGGGATCGCGATGCTGGTGCTGCCGGGACAGGGGCTGCTCACGATCCTGGCCTCGCTGTTCCTGCTCGACTTCCCCGGCAAGCGCCGGCTCCAGCGCCGCATCATCGCCTCGGGTCCCGTGTTCCGGGCCTTGAACCGGCTGCGGGAGCGCGCCGGCCGCGCGCCGCTCCAGCGCGGCTCGATGAGCTGAGCGCTGGTCATCGCCCGCGCGCCGCGATAATCGGGGAGACCGATGATCGACGAGAACGCTTTCGGTCTCCTGCTCTCGTACTTCACCGTCGAGGACGAGGAATACGCGCTCGAGCGCGAGGACTTCGTGCAGCGCTTTACCGTGTTCCGGACCACGATAGTGGAGTGCCTCGAGGCGCTGCCGCTCGGCCGCGCCGCGCGCGCCGTGCAGTTCGGCCATGCGGTGTACGTGGAAATCTCCGAGGGCGACCAGGTCGAGGACCCGCTCGGCTGGCTGCGCATGGTGCGTGCGCGCCTTGCGGGGCGAGAGCTGTCCACCGTGGGCGTGCTGACCCACGGCAGCCGCTGGGTGCCGGAAGAGGGCGAGTCGGTGAAGCTCCCGGCCTGGGCCGGCGACGTGCCGCTGCTTCACGTGTCGTTTCCCAGCGAGCCACTGCGCCGCGCCCTCTACGCCGACACGGCCACGCGCCTGGACGAGGAAGCCGAGGTGCCGGGCTGGGGCCCCGGTCTGTACGTCGACACCGAGGCGGTCGAAGCGCTCGGCCGCAAACTGAGGAACGCGCCGACGCCGCTCAGAGCTGGCGCAGCGATGTTCTTCCGCGTCGGGTCGTAGCCCGGGCGGATCTGGATTTGGGCGTGGCCAGCCGGGCCGGTTTGTGGCTCTACTTCGGGCGATGAAGCGCATGGATTTCCGTTCGCGGTGGGTGCTGGTGACCGGAGCGTCGTCGGGCCTCGGCCGTGAGATGGCGCGGCTCCTGGCGCGCGAGCACGGTGCCAACCTGGTCGTCGCAGCGCGCCGCCGCGAGCGCCTGGAGGAGCTCAAGGCGGAGCTCGAGCACGCCGCGGGCGTCGAGGTGCAGCCGGTTGCCGCCGATCTGGCCAAGCTCGAGGATGTCGACCGCGTGTTCGAAGAAGCGACGCGCGGCCGCGAGCTGTACGCCGCCGTGCTGAACGCGGGTATCACCCACATCGGCAGCCATGATGAGCTCGAGTGGGATGACTTCCAGCGCATGCTCGACGTCAACGTGCGCAGCGTGGTGCGCCTCAGCAGCCGGCTCGTTCCGTACCTCGAAGAGCGCGGGCAGGGCGGCGGCATGATGCTCGTCTCCAGCATGGCCGGCCTGGTGCCCGTCGCCTACCAGACGGCCTATTCGGGCACCAAGGCATTCCTCGTGAACTACGGCTGCGCGCTGCACCACGAGCTCTACGGTCGCAACGTCTCGGTCACGACGTTCGTGCCGGGCGGCATCGCGACCGAGATGACCGAAGGCGAGCGCTTCGGGAACCTGCGCGCCTGGCTGATGCCGGTCGACAAGGTGGCGCGCGAGGGCGTGGACGCGCTCGGCGCCCGCCGCTTCCTCTACGCGCCGGGCGTCAGCAACCGCCTTCAACTCGCATTCGCCCCCTTCGTGCCCCGCCGCTTCCTCACCGGCCGCGTCGCCGCGACCTATCGCAACGCGCTGGACAAGCTGAAGCGCGAAAACGGCTAGATCACGCCGTACTTCTTGCCGACGGTGCGGAAGGCCTCGAGGCCGCGGTCGAGGTGCTCGCGCTCGTGGGTGGCCATGTAGCTGGTGCGGAGCATCGCGTTCTTTGGCGGCACGCCCGGCGAGATGAACGGGTTGGTGTAGATGCCGTAGTCCTCCAGCAGGTCGCGCCACATCATGATGGTGCGGAGATCCTGCCGGATGTAGATGGGGATCACGGCCGTTTCGGTGTGGCCGAGCTCGAAGCCCATCTTCTTGAGCTCGTCGCGCATGTACGTGAAGTTGTCGCGCAGCTTGTCGATGCGCCACGACTCCTCCTGCATCACCTCGAATGCCGCCATGGCCGCCGCCACGTTGGGGGGCGCCGCTGCCGCTGCGAACATGAAGCTCGGCGCGAAGTGCCGCACGTAGTCCAGCACTTTGCGCTCGCCCACCAGCCAGCCACCGATGCTGGCCAGCGACTTGGAGAAGGTGCCGCCGACCAGATCGACGTCGTCCATGACACCGAAGTGGTGCGCCGTGCCGCGCCCGCCCGGCCCGATCACGCCGAGCGCGTGCGCGTCATCGACGAACAGGCGCGCGCCGTGCTTCTTCACGACCTTGACGATCTCGTCGAGCCTGGCGATCTCGCCCTCGGCGCTGAACACGCCGTCGGTGATCACGAAGGCGCCCTCGTCGTCGGCGATCTTTTCCAGCGCGCGGTCTAGCGATTCCGCGTCGTTGTGGCGGTAGCGCACCATGCGCGCGCCCGCGGCCTGGCCGAGCCGCACGCCGTCGTACAACGAAGCGTGCACGTTGCGATCGATGACGGCGACGCTCTTCTTGTTGCTGAGCAGGGCCGAGAGCACCGTGAGGTTCACCTGGTAGCCCGTGGTGAAGACCAGCGCGCTCTCCTTGCCCATCCACGCTGCGAGCTTGTTCTCGAATTCCTCGTGCAGCTTCATCGAGCCGTTGACCAGCCGTGACCCGGTCATGCTCGTACCGAAGCGGTCGATGGCGGCCTTGGCGGCTTCGCGCACCTTGGGATGCGTGGTGAGCCCCAGGTAGTTGTTGGAGCCGAACATCACGACGCGCTTGCCGTCGATCACCGCTTCGGGACCGTCGTTCAGGTCCAGCGGGCGGAAGTAGGGGTAGATGCCCATCTTCCGCGCGTTGTCGGCGGCCGTGAACTTGTAGCACTTCTCGAAGACGTCCTTGCTGCCGATGGCCGAGAGCGTGTTGCGCTCCTTGAGCGACTCGCTCATGTCGTCCGAGCCGTGCGTCATCGCCGCGGGCGCCGCGGCGCCGTTCTTCTTCGACGCGGCGGTGGGCTTCGACCCTGGCGCCTCCGGGTACTCGTCCAGCGCCGGGTCGATGTTCGGCAGCTCGTGCCCGTTGACCAGCATGCTCCAGGCCGCCTTGACGCGTGACCTGGCGTCCAGGACGCCCTCCGCCGCTTTCATGACCCGGTCGTCGGAGGCCCACCGCATGACGGACGGGCTCAGCAGGATCTTCTTGCCTCGACCGACGATTGTTTCCTTCAAGCCCATTGATGCTGCTCCTCGCGCGGCTCCGGCCGCCTGCCTCGGGCGCGGACACCGGTCTGCCGCAGACCGACATCCTTTTGCGCAGCGGCGTCTCCAGACAAGCAGGGCGCGTGCCAGCCAGCGGCAGGCGGAAGCTACGCGACCGTCGCATTCTCGTCAATGCGGCCAATCAGCTCTGGCGGGGGCGGCTGTTGGCGGCGCCTAGCCGACGGGCCAGGGATTTTTCCCTGGATCGTCCAGGGTGATTCGCTCCAGAAACAGCCCATCCGGCGGCGCCGTCAGCCCGAGATCGTTGCGCGCGCCGCTCTTGATGGCCCGACCGATCGCGCCTGCCGCAAGCCGTCCACGCCCGATGTCGACCAGCGTTCCGACGATGATGCGCACCATTCGGTGCATGAAGCGATCGCCCTCGACCTCGATTTCCAGGCACTGCGGGCCCCCGATCTCCACCTTGGCTCGAAGGATCTGCCGGACGGTTTCTTCCCGTTCGTCCGCAGAGCTGCGGAACGCGCGGAAGTCATGTGTTCCGACCAGGGATACCGCTTCGCGTTGCATCGCCTCGTGGTTCAACCTGTCGCCGACCCGCCATACGCGACCCGCGAGGAACGGATCGCGCACCGCGCTCTCGAGCACCACATAGCGGTAGATCTTGCGCAATGCATGATGCCGCGGCTCGAAGCCGGGCTCGACCTCGGCGGCGCCGACGACAGCGATCTCGTCAGGGAGCTCGCGCGCCAGCGCCATTGCCCAGCCGCGCGGCGGGATCGACAGCGCTGTGTCGAACGCGACGCGTTGCCCTCGCGCGTGCACGCCCGCGTCGGTGCGGCTCGCGCCACGCACCAGGCTCGCGTGCGGATCGATCGCTCGCACCGCGCCGTCGAGCTCTCCGGCGATGGTGCGCGTGTCGGGTTGGCGAGCGAAACCGGAGAACGGCGCGCCGTCGTAAGCGACCGTGAGCAGCACACCATTCGCCGGCGCGCGCATCGCGGCTCCGCCGGTGGCTGCGCGTCAGCCGCCGCCCGCGTCGACGGGTGGAGAGCCGCCGGTGCCGCTGGTGGCGTGGCCGATAGGCGTCGAGCAGCCCGCCTGTTCCGATGCGAGGCGCGCTTGCTGGGCTTCCTTGGTGAACGTGGAGGCATCGTTCACGTCGTACAGGACGAGCGACGGACAGTCGGCCGAGTAGCCCTTCGAGCTGCACCCCGTGGCGAGTGCGGAGATCGCAAGCCCCCCGAGAGAGCAGAGGAGCAGCCAGCGGACCGGGTGGCGGAAGGGGTGGGTCATGACTTCGGTACGAAGTTCAACGGAACTGCGGTGTCGACGCAACCCCCTTCAGGGGCCGGATACTTCCCGCTGCGGAACATCTGCACCACGCAGTTGGCCACGGAGGCGTCGCCCAGGCCGTTCGACGCGACCGACGCGCTGCAGACCTGCCCCTGCGGGCCGAGCCGGACGTTGACGACCATCCGTCCCTTCAGAGTCGCATTCTGCCGCAATGCATGCTCGTAGCAGCCCCGTGCCTGTCCGGCTCGACCGCGCAACGCAGCGCGCAAGGCGCCGGTAGCCGTCCCATTGCACGTACCGCTGCAGCCACCGCTCGCGTGATATGTGCCGTGGGTTGTGGCCACTTTCTTGGTTCCTGCCTCCTCGAGTTCTTCCTTGGGAGGAGGTGGCGGAGGCGGCTCTTCCAGAACCGGCGGCTTTGCGCTCGCCACCGGAGGCGGAGGCGGAGGCGCGGGAGGCGGCTTGTTGCCGCTCACCTTCCAGTAGATGAGGCCCCCCATCAGCAGCAGCATCAGAAGCGCCGCCGCGATGAAACCTCCGCTGCCTCCGTGCTTTGGCGGAGGGGGCGGCGTTGATTCAGCCATCGAGTTCTCCAGACAATTCTGCCGATTCCGACTGGAGCGGAACTATAGCTTTCCCGCGCGCGGAGACGATAGGGGGTTGCCTACGATTCTCGAATTTCGCGCTGAACAAACACGGAGGCTCCCGAGTCGCCCCAACGGCGCTCGTCCACGCGCTCCAGCCCCAGCGCTTCCAGAAGCATGACCGGCCTTTGGGCCGGGTGCTCGATCACGACGCGGGCTCCGGCGGCGAGCTGCGTCGGAGCCAGCGCCCGGGCGAGCGCTGCGAGCGCGCGATCGATCTCGGGCCAGGGGGGATCGCACAGCACGAGGTCGTAGGGTCCGTGCTGTGCGAGCTGACGCCCCGCGCGCTCGACCCCGAGCGGCAGCACGGTAGCCCGCTCTTCAAGCGCGAGCGCGCGCAGGTTGTCGCGGATTGCGCCCACCGCCGCACGTGACGATTCGACGAACACCGCGTGCTCCGCGCCGCGTGACAGCGCTTCGATACCCAGCGCGCCGCTTCCCGCGTACAGGTCGGCGACGCGCGCTCCTCGTACATCGCCGAGCACGGAGAAGAGCGCCTGCCGCACCCTGTCGGCCGTCGGTCGGGTGCGGTTGCCGCGCGGTGCGCGCAGGGGACGACCGCGCAGCGCTCCGGCGATGACGCGCACGAAGACTCAGAACGCCATGCTGACGTCGACGCGACCGCCGTTCGGCCCGAACGCGAAGCTCGGCTGGAGCCGCCCGGTGTCTTCTTCGGCCGAGTCCTTCGGCTTGTCGGTGACCAGGAGGTACGTACCGACGCCGGCGATCACCACGCCGACCGGAACCAGAACGAACGCCATGGTCTTGGTGCGCACGTTCTTGTCGCAGAAGGCGGCTACCTTGGAGGCGTCGGCGCCGCCCTGCCCGTCGTGCGCCGCCTTGCAGATGTCCTTGGGCGCCTTGCCGGGCCACTCCTGCGACGAGTACTTGGTGTAGTAGTCCGGCGGGTTCTGCAGTTGCAAGAAGCTCTGCAGCCAGAAGTAGCCACCCGTGAGCGCCACCGCTCCTCCGACGCCCAGCGTCGCCCAGCCGGCGACCTTGCGATAGTCCGTCGGACCCGCTGGGCCGTGGTCTTTGGGTCCACCGGCGCCCGCGACCGGCGAAGGGGACAGCTCCAGCTCGGCGCTGCTTCCGGGCTTGATGGTTACGGTGCCGGTCGCTTCGTGGTACCCGCTCGCGCGGACGCGGACTTCGTGATCGCCACCCGGCAGACTGAGCTCTGCGTGCCCGTTCGTTATGCCGGCAACGCGCTGTCCGTCGACCAGGACGTCTCCCGTTACCGTCCCCGCGGTGAGCTCCAGCTTGCCCTGCGCGGCGCCGACCAGTTGCGAGAAGCCGTCCTCGGCGATCTTGAGCAACGCGTCGTCGGAAGGATCGGTGAGGTTCGAGGCGTAACGGAGGGTGGCCTGCTGCTTCTCGTTTCCGTTTTCCCAGAGGTGCAGGATCGCCGTGACCTGTTTGCCTTCCAGTTGGAGGGTGCCCCACACGTAGCGGTTGGTGCCGACCTTCGCTCCGATCTTCTTCTGGCAGGCGCTGTCGGGCGGGGAGGGACAGTTGAGTGCCGCAACCAGAACTTCCAGCGAGAAGTCGCCCTTGCCGAGCGTCCAGCCCTCGGCGCGGGTGACGGCGCGCTTGAGCGCGATGGTCAGCGCTTGCGCCTGTTGGAAGCCCTTGTCGCTCATCAGGGTCAGCACCTGGACCTTCTGCGAGTCGGCGCCCTGCGCGCGGGCCGGGAGCGCAGTGAGCGTCGCCAGGACCAGGGTCAAGACGGTCAGCGTACGTCGCATCATCTCGTGGACTATAGCGGGTTTTTCGGCGAGACGGGACTTGTTCGGCGAGTCCGCGATGGCTCAACCCGTCTCTATCTTGGTCCACATCTGGCGGCGCATCTTCTGCCGATTCCGGTCCTTCTTCGTGATCAGGCGCGCGGCGCCCCAGGCAGCGATCAACTCGCCTTCCTGACCGAGCCCCGGCAACACCGTGGGGCCGACGAGGTAGGTGCCCGGGATCGGGCCCCGCACGGGTTCGCCGGCAAGGTCGAGATAGCCTGGCGGGTCCACTGTCCATTGCCACTGCATGGGCTCGGGACCGGGTGTTCCGTCGGGGACGTGGATGCGATCGATCTCGCGTCGGTTTCCTGTGCTGAAATCGTACACGGGCAGGCCGTCGTGGGGCGAGTCGACAATCACGAGATGTTCGTCGATGAACGGCAGATGCGCGCGCAGCGTTCCCAGCACCGCTTCGCGCGCCTCGAGCAGCGTGAGCGGCCCGCGGGTGGGCAGGATGGTTTCGGCGACCAGCACGGTCTCGCTGTTCGTAGGCGGCGCGCCCTCGCCTCGCGCGATCGCCGGAAGCCGCTGCAGATGCACGAGTGGACGTCGGGGATCGGGGCGCCCTGTCCCCGGTGGAATCACGAACGCTTCGCGCGCGAGCGGTTCGGGTAGCGCCTCGCTGTCGACCACCAGGCTGACGACGAAGCGACCGCTCGCGGCCGACAGGCGAGGCCAGTCGCGCTGGGCGCGCTTGGTGATTCCTTCGCCGCCGGCGAGATCGGCGAGCGCTTCGCCCGACTGGTCGCTGACGACGGCGCTCGCCCCGGTCGGTGCTTCCTCGCCGTCCAACAGGACTCCGGCCACCATTCCCCGCCTGACCACCAGCTGGGTGGCGCGCTGCTCGAGGAGGCACTCGCCGCCGTGGGCCTGGATGCGGTCGATCAAGAACTCCGCCAGCTCGTCTTCCCCCTCCTCGAGCGCGAGGATGCCGCGCGTCCACGCGCCGTGCAGCCGCGCCAGTGCAAACTGGGGCAGCTGATCGCCGGGGACGGACAGGTTCGATGCGAACAACGCAGGTAGTGCGGTCAGCTCGCGGTACGGGTGCCCGGCGGGAAACTTGCCTAGTAGTTCCTGGTGGAAATCTCCGCCGACGAAGGGCAACGCTGCGGCGGCGCGTCCGGTCTCGATCCGCTCCCAGACGTTTCCGGGTGGCCACACGGCGTCCTTCTCGAACGCGGCGTCCGCGGCGGCGTTGACCTGCGCGAAGCTCGCGTAGAGCTCGTCGACGAGCTGTCGCACTTCAGGAAATTCGCGGTCTACCTCGCGCGCGAACAGCTCCATGTCCGGCGGCACCTCCACACGGCGTCCTTCGCTCATGACCACGAACATCGGGTCGAGCGACTGCGTCCGGCGCCGGAAGCGCGGGCTCTGGGCCAGCTCGTGCAGGATGCGGCGCCACGCCGGCGAGGACCCGGCCAGCAGCGTGAAGGCGCGGCGCTTGAGCAGGTGCCGATCGAAGTGGTAGCCAGCCGGCCGTTCCCCTTGCCCCAGGAGCAGCACGCGGAAGTCGCGACGCGCGAGCAGCGCAGCGGCCGAAAGCGCGCCCAGCGAACGTCCCAGGACGATCACGTCGTAGTGCCGCGTCGTCGTCACGCCGGCCTCGTGATCCCGCGCGGGCGCCGGCCGTCGCTGGCAGGTTCCACCGCGAGGCGTCCCTGGGCGATCCGCTGCAGTACATCCACCAGCAGCGCGTGCTCCTCGTGGAGCAGGCGTGCCGCGAGGCTCTCCGCGTCGTCGTCGTCGCACACTGCGATGGCGCGCTGGGCGACGATGGGCCCCGTGTCCACGCCCTCGTCCACGATGTGCACGGTACAGCCGGTGACCTTGACGCCGTAGTCGATCGCGTCCTGGTGGGCATGCGCGCCGGGGAACGCCGGCAGGAGCGACGGATGGATGTTGAGGATGCGCCCGGCGAACGCGCCGAGGAACG
Source organism: uncultured delta proteobacterium (assembly GCA_963826085.1). Taxonomy (GTDB): domain Bacteria; phylum Myxococcota_A; class Polyangia; order Polyangiales; family Polyangiaceae; genus CAWDXG01. The sequence continues at coordinate 302,164 of CAWGVN010000005.1, forward strand.
TCGGCGTGAGCAGCCGCATGAAGCCGGCCAGCACGATCCACTGCGCGCCGGCCTCGCGCAGCGCCTCGACCAGTGCCGCGTCGAACGCCTCGCGCGACGGGAAGTCCTTGTGCGGGAGGGTGCGCGTGGGAACACCGGCTCTCTCCGCTCGCTCGAGTGCCTGCGCGCCGGGCTTGTTCGAGATCACCAGCCGCACGCACGCATCCAGCGAACCGCCGGCGATGGCGTCGAGGATCGCCTGTAGGTTGGAGCCGCGTCCGGAAACCAGGACGCCGAGATCCAGCGACGGGGTCTTGCCGGACATGCCGCCTCAGCCTACGAACTGTACGTCCGGTGTCGAGCCTTCGCGCCCCGACGCGACCTGTCCCAGGCGCCAGGCGCGCTCGCCAGCTGCCTCGAAGGCCGCGATCGCTGTGTCGGATTGCCCGGCTGCCACCACCGCGACCAGTCCGACGCCCAGGTTGAAAGTGCGAAGCATCTCTTCCTCGTCGACGGGCCCGCCCTGCGCGATCAGGTCGAACAGCGGGGGTCGCGGGAAATCCAGCCTCGCTTCCGCGCGCGTCCCTGCGGGCAGCACACGCGGCAGGTTGCCGGGCAGGCCGCCACCGGTGACGTGACACAGCGCGTGCAGTCCCTCGCCGAGCGCGGCGCGGGCGCCCGCTACGGCCTTCGCGTAGATGCGCGTTGGTGCGAGCAGCGCTTCGCCCAGGGTCGAGTCAAGGCCTTCGGGGCGATCGTCGAAGGAGAGCTTCATTTCAGTCTCGAGCACGCGCCGCGCCAGCGAGTAGCCATTCGAGTGCAGGCCGCTCGAGGCGACGGCGACCAGCTCGTCGCCGGCTACAACTCGCGACGGGCCGAGCAGCGCGCGGCGTGCCACGACGCCGACGGCGAAGCCGGCCAGATCGTACTCGCCCTCGGCGTACATGCCGGGCAGCTCGGCCGTCTCGCCGCCGAGCAGCGCGCAGCCCGCGAGCCGGCAACCCTCGGCGATGCCGGATACCACGCTCTCGGCGACGTCCACGTCGAGCTTCCCGCACGCGAAGTAGTCGAGAAAGAACAGCGGCCGCGCGCCCGTCGTGATCACGTCGTTGACGCACATTGCGACCAGATCCTGCCCGATGCTGCCGTGCACTCCGGTCGCGAACGCGACCTTGAGCTTGGTGCCGACGCCGTCCGTACCGCTCACCAGCAGGGGATCCTCGATGTCGCCCGGCACCGCGCACAGACCCGCGAAGCCGCCCACGTCCGCCACCACCTCGGCGATGCGCGTGCTTCTCGCCAGCGGCTTGATGCGCTCGACCAGCGCTTCGCCCGCGTCGATGTCGACGCCCGCCTCCCGGTACGTGATCGCCATCAGCGGCTGCATAGCATAGCTGTTGGCCGTTAGCTGTTAGCTGTTGGCCAGCCAGCCGCTGCACGCGGATCAACGGCCACCACGCATGTCCGGGATGGTCGCGAAGCGTGCGTCCCCGTCCCCGTGACGGCCTTCGCTCTGCTCCAGCTAACAGCCAACAGCTAACGGCACGATGCACGCCGCGGATCGAACGCATCGAGCGGCATGGGCGGGCGCTTGCTGCGCACCAGCGCAGAGACGATCTCGGCCGTAATCGGCGCGAGCAGAATCCCGGTCCGGTAGTGGCCGGTGGCGAGCGTGAGGCCGGCGATGCCGCTTGCTCCGATCAGCGGCAGCTCGTCGTCGGTGTAGGGGCGGAAGTTCGACCAGGAGTTTCCGGGCGACGCATCGCCGAGCTCCGGTACGAGCTCCAGCGCGGCGTCGAGCAGATCGCGGACGGCGCGCGCAGTGACCTGGCGGCGGTAGCCGACGAACTCCAGCGTGGAGCCGACCAGCATGCGGCCGTCGTCGCGCGGCACGATGTAGCAGCGCGGACCGAAGACGACGCGCGAGACGAGCGGTCGTGGCGCGACGAGCTCCACGATCTGGCCGCGCGCCGGACGCACCGCGCCCGCGCGCAGCTCCAGCCCTTCGACCAGCGTCGTCCAGCTACCCGCCGCCACCACGACCTGATCGGCGCGCACCTCGCTGCCGTCCTCCAGCACCACGCCGCGTGCGCGCCCCGCTCGCTCGAGCACGCTGCGCACGTACGCACCGGTCCGGAACTCCACGCCGGCGCCCTGCGCGGCGATGTGCAGCGCGCGCAGCAAGAGCCGCGGGTCGACGCGCCCGTCGCCCGGGAAGTTCACACCGCCGACCACGCGGGGACCCAGCGACGGCTCCAGCGCGCGCACCTGCCGGGCGCCCAGTCGCTCGACGCCCAGCTTCTGCTTTCGCTGCCAGCTCGTCTCCGCCGCCAGTCGCTCGACCGTCTTCCTGTCGAAGCCCACGCGCAAAAGGCCGCTCTCGCGGAAACCCACGTCGATGCCCGTTGCGGCGTGGAGTGCCTTCTGCCAGCGCGGGTAGCGAGCGCGGCTGAGCAGCGACAGCGTCGCCATCGGGCCCGCCGCGTGCGCTTCCGCTTGCGCCCCGATGATTCCGGCGGCCGCGCTGGACGCTTCGGCGCCGGGCACGCTTCGCTCCAGCACGGTGACCTTCAGGCCGTGGCGCGCAAGCTCCCAGGCGCTGGCACATCCCATGATGCCGCCGCCGACAATCAACACGTCGCTCTGCGCTCGTCCCCCCCGGCGCTTCTTCTCAGCCATCCCTCACCGGCTTGAGCAGCTTGTACAGCCCCCACAGGTTGAAGGCCGCGAAGCCGATGAACAACGCGATGAGCCCGAGCGACCAGCGCGTCGAGCTCGGCGATTCGCCGTCGACGAGCAACCACGATCCGCGAGGCACCTGGGCGCCGCCCGCGCTCGCGACCGCGTCGGGCAGCGCCTCGTGACGCAGACCCGCTCGAGAGAACGGGAGCAATCGACCCACGAACGAAGTCGGCGGAACGAAGCGTGGTCCCTCCATGCCTGCGGGCACCCGCACCTCCACCCAGATGTGGTCGTTGCCCGCGACGGGGGCCAGCCTGAACGTGTCGCCGTCGAGCGGTCGGCCGTAGCGGATCGCGCCGCTCGTTCCGAGCAGCGCTTCGCCGTGCACCCAGCGGTTGGCAAGATCGGCGTGCGGCGACAAGTGCGTGAGGTCGTCGAGCTCGATGGGCGGACCGCTCCGGAGCGCGTAGGCCGCCTCGCCGCGCAGGGTCAGGGCCATCGCAATCGCGGCCAGAGCGGTGAGGGTCATCGCGACCAGGGTCAGCCGGCGTCCCGGGCGCCTCGGCTCGGGCAGGGCCTCCAGCTCGGGATCGGGCTCCGCCCCCGGCGGCAGGGTCAGTTCAGCTGCTGGAGAACGGCGGGACATGGTCTGTGACGGCTCAGGGGGCCTCCGGTCCGACACCGGCTGGAGCCGGGAGGTTCCGGCCGGCTGCTCCGGCGGGGAGCGCAGCCCTCGTGTCTATACCGCGAAACGGCGGGGGTGGGGGGAAGAGGGCGGGCTGGCCGCAGCGCTGCCGGGTTTTCCGCTTGACCTAACTTGGGCTAGGCTGGACACCCCTACGGAGTCCCATGGCTGCTGCGAAGACCATCCTCTGCCCCTCGTGCGGCTTCAAGAACACCGCTCCCATCCTGAACAACCGCTGCGTCTCCTGTGGCGCCAAGATCGAGGACCTCAAGCGGGCACTGTCCAGGCAGGAGGAGCTCGAGCGTCGCTACCAGCAGGAAGGCTTCAGCATCCTGTGGTTCATCGTCTCGATCGTCATCACGAGCGTCCTGACCGCAGCGCTGGTCATGGGTCTGCCGATGGTAGTCCCGGCGTTCGACTTCGAGGGTTCGGCCGGCATGCTGATCTCGATTCCGGTCTGGTTCGTTGGCGGCATGCTGGTCGGGCTCATCTCGCCCGGCAAGACCTTCATCGAACCGGTCGTCGCAGTCTTTCTCGTGGCCATCCCCACGGCTTTCCTGCTGTTCCGCAGCCAGACGGTGAAGACTATGCCGTGGTGGATGTACGCGCTGATGTCCGCGCTTGGCGTGCTGTTCACGCTGATCGGCGCCTACATCGGCGAGCGCATCCAGATGGGTCCGCCGCCCAAAGCAGCGGACTGACGGCGCGCGGTGCGGCGTCGCCTCGGGGGATGGGCGCCAGCGGCGCTCGTGCTGCTGGCAGCTTGCCACGGCGAGGCCGAGCAGGCGCATCGCACGGAAGCGGGGCGTGTCGCGCACGCCGTCGAGAGCCTGCGCAACGCGCCCAACGCGAAGAAGGCACCCTATCTCGCCTCGCTCGAGCGCACGCCCTGCAGCGTGCCGGACGTGTGCGAGCTCAAGCGGGCGTGCGTGGGTGCGTACCAGCGGCAGCTCGCGGCTCTCGCCGGCGTCCAGGCTGTTCGGCACGCGCTGGCGGCCGACGCGGCTCCGGCTCTGGCCGCCAGCGCCGCCGGGCAGCTCGACTCCGCGCAGAAGGACCTGGGCGCCGCGCGGCACGACACCGAGCACTGCGCGGACCTGCAGGGGGCTGTCACGCGGCGCTACGGTCTGTAGCGCCGCGCTCGCGTGCTGCGGTTACTTCACCTGATGTGGTGCGAGCGGCGGCGCCTTGAACTTCGGGGCGCGATCGATCGCGGGCAACTTCAGCCGCGGCGTGAGGCCCGGAGCCGGTACCGGCGCGCCTTTCGGCTGCGGGGGTTTCCAGCCCTTCTCGGCCCAGAGCACCCTGCCGAACCGGGACGCCTTGTGGAAGTTCCCTTGCCCCAGGATCGCCGACCAACCGACGCCGCTATTGTTCTTCATCGCGTAGAAGTTCATGCGCCAGGTGTCGCCGACCTTGGGCGGCGTCGTCTTGGCCTTGCTGAACGACTTCCACGGAATCGCAGCTTCGACGACGTAGCCCTGGTCCTTGTCGCCGGGCTTGTCAATCGTGCCGTTCACGGTAACGGCGCTCTTCAGCTTCGAGGACCACTCCTGGTGCCCGAAGGGCCCGTTCGGCTGCTTTTCGGGCTTGTTGTAGTCGTCGAACTGCGAGTCGAACACGAGGTTCTGCGGATTGATCTGGATCTCGTAGTAGTCCTTGTTGTCGCCGTCGCCGTCCGGGTCGACCATGATCTCGACGGTGTCCTTGGTCCACAGGTGCGGGTCCTTCTCGCCCTTCTTGAACCCTCCCGTCACGTCCTTGTCGAGGATGTCGAAGCCTAGATACAGGTTCGTGTCGTCGTAGAGGATCTTCACCCGACCCCCGACCGGGAACTCCGGATTCGGTCTGCCGGTGCGGACGTCCACGAAGGGACCGGCCGTTGGCGCTGTCTTCCAGGCATCCTCGTCCAGCTTGCCGTCGATCTTGATCTTGGTGCCCTTGGGCAGCTTGTCGACGCGCAGCTCCGGAACGCGTGCGCTTGCGAGGTTCGCGGCGGGCTGTGCCCGCTTGATGGAGATGTTCGCGACGATGCCGCGGTTTTCGCGATCGTGCGGCCCCGCCAGCGTCTTGAGCCGGTCGTTGCCCTTCCAGATGCCGGTGACGACCTGGATGCGGTTGGTCTTGACGTTCTTCGGCACGCTGAACGACTGCTCGTCGACGTACACCTTCCCCGGCGTCCACTCGCTCGGAGCCATCACCTGGTGGTCGCCGCGAACCGTGCGCAGCGGCCCGACGTTGTCGATGTTCAGGATGCGTTCGCCCGACCCGTCGAGCACGTGCGTGAAGAGCTGCCAGCCGTCATCGAGCTTCTTCTTCGACTGCCAGTACATGGTCAACTTGACCTTCTGTCCGGGCGTCACGGGGCCTGTCGGCTCGATCTTGTAGCCGAGCAGCGACTCCTTGTTGTCGAAGTTGATGTCCAGCTTCTGCGGGATGGTGGTGGGTGCCTTGTCCAGGATGTAGGCCTTGAGCTTGGCCTTCTCCTGCTTGCTCACGTCGGACGACCCGCCCACGCAGCCGGCAAAAGCCAGCGATCCCGAAAGCACGAAAAGCGATAGCGCCGCAAGAGTGCGGTTCATACTCATTCCCTCCATCTTCCTATCAGGACTTCTTCGCCGGCCGCTTCGTCACCGGTTTCGGCGGAACCAGCCCTGTCTTCACATGCACGATGATGGCGCGATTCGTCCCGTCCGATTGCCCGCTGAGGACGTCCAGACGTAGCCCGCCGTCGCGCCAGACGCCGACCGTAACGATGACTTCCGGCGAGTTGGTCTTGTCCGGAACCTCAATCTCCTGCTCGTCGACGTAGACCTTGCCGGGCTGCCAGTTGCTGGGCGGAAGCGCCTGGGTCTTCCCGTCCAGCTTGCGGAGCGGCCCTTCGTTGTCGTCGTTGGCGATCGTCTGGCCGCGTGCATCCAGAATGTGGGTGAAGAGCTGCCAGCCCGGCCCGAGTCGCGCGACCGGTTGCCAGAACATGGTCAGCTTGAACTTCTGGCCCGGTGCGACGACGCCCTTCGGCTCGATGTTGTAGCCGAGCAGGTGAACCTTGCCGCCGAAGTCGACGAACAGGCGATGCTGGATATCGCTGGGGACCGCGCCGAGCACGTTACCCTGGAGCGACGGGTCGACTTTTGGCGGCTCGCGCTGCGCCGGCGCCTTGCCGCAGCCCGCGACGAGCGCGCCGAGGAGGCAGCCCGCTGCCAGCGTCCGCGAGGGTGACCTGCCCAGGATCATTTCTTCCCTTTGCCTTTCTTGCGTGCGCTGCGTTCGCGTTTGCGCTGGTTCTTGCGCGCGTTCTTCTCGGATTTGCTCAGGCTCTTCATTCGCGGCATCGGCGCGCCCCCGGCATCGCCAGCGCCCATGCCCGGATAACCCATACCGGGCATGCCCATTCCCGGCATGCCCATACCGGGCATTCCCATACCGGGCATGCCCATTCCCGGCATGCCCATACCTTCCGGCAGGCGTCCGCTCTTCATGGCACGGCGCATCTGGCGCGCCATGTTGACGTTCTTCATGCCCGGGATGCGTCCCAGCAGCCCGCCCATGCCGCCCATGCCGCCCATGCCGCCCATCATCTGCTGCATGAACAGGAACTTCTGGACCAGCTCGCTGACGCCCTGCTCTTCCTGGCCGGAGCCCTTGGCGATGCGCTTGACGCGGCCCGGCTCGCGGATGAGCGAATTGGGGTCGCGGCGCTCGGCGCGCGTCATCGATTGGATCATCGCCTCGATGCGCACCAGCTCCTTGTCGTCCAGATTCGCGCCCGGCGGCATCATGCCGCCCATCCCCGGGATCTTGTCGACCAGATCCTTGAGCGATCCCATCTGCTGGATGGTCTTCACCTGGTTCAGGAAGTCGTCGAGCGTGAACTCGCCCGACATCATCCTCATCGCGTCTTCTTCGGCCTGCTTCTGGTCGACGACCTGCTCGAAGTCCTGCATCAGGCCGACAACGTCGCCCATCCCCAGCACGCGGCTGGCCATGCCTTCCGGTCGGAAGGTATCGAGCTTGTCCACCGTCTCGCCCAGGCCGATGAAGGCGATGGGCGCGCCGGTGACCTCCTTGACGCTGAGCGCAGCGCCGCCGCGGGCGTCGCCGTCGAGCTTCGTGAGCACCACGCCGCTGAGGCCGAGCCGCTCGTTGAAGGACTTGGCCGTCTTGACCGCGTCCTGGCCGATCATCGCGTCGACGACCAGATAGATGTTCTCGGGCTCGACCTTTTGCTTGATCTTGCCGAGCTCCTGCATGAGGGGCTCGTCGATCGCGAGGCGGCCGGCGGTGTCGTAGATGATGATGTCGCGCCCGAGCCGTTTGGCTTCGGCGTCGGCCTTCTCGCAGATCGTGACCGGGTCTTCCCCCGCGATATTGAACACGGGGATGTCGATCTGCTCGCCGAGTACCTTCAGCTGCTCCACGGCGGCTGGGCGCTGCATGTCGGCGGCGACCAGCAACGGCTTCTTGCCCTGCTTGTCGAACCAGCGGGCGAGCTTGGCGGCAGTCGTCGTCTTGCCGGAGCCCTGCAGGCCGACCATCATCACGCCGGTGCGCCCGCTGTCGGCGTACTCGACCGGCTCTTCCGGCGAGCTCATCATCTCGACCAGCTCGTCGTGGCAGATCTTCACGAACTGCTCGCCGGCAGTGACCTTGTGCACCTCGCCGCCGTGCTTGACGCGGGTCTGCAGCGTCTGCCCCAGCGCCTTTTCCTCGACGTGGGCGAGGAAGCGCTTGACGACGCCCAGCTCGACATCGGCTTCGAGCAACGAAAGGCGCACCTCGCGCAGGGCTGCCTTGATGTTGTCTGCGTTGAGCTCGGTCAGCCCGGCGAGGCGGTTCTGCGCCTCGCGAAACCCTTTGGTGAGAGCTTCGAACACGGTCGGGGCGTCTTAGCACAGATGAACCGCGACTCCCTATGGCCAGGTTTGGCCAGTATTTCCGGGCGGCTGGGCGCCGGCGGACGGAGGGCGCCCCCCGGGGCCGACCATCGCGCTACTTGCTGATGGCCGTGATCTGGCAGTCGGCCATCTGGACGTTGAAGCTGAGGCCCGTGACCCGGCCCACGACGGTCACCTGGGTCCCCTTGGACAGCCCCGCCGCCGTCTTGGCGTTCTTGTCGTCGAGCTGGCACTGGAGCTGCGGGATCTCGAAGTATTCGCCGGTGCCCAGCAGCAGATAGGGCTGGTCGAACACGCCCTTCTTCACGTCCTTGACCAGGGCGTCGGTCTGGATCCACTTGGACTTGTAGCTGCTGTCGGCGCGGACCTCGTTGTCCTTGTATTCGCTGAGCAGCGTGTGGATGTCGACGACGGTCGGCGGCGGATGCGACGCCGCGGTCGGGGATGTGCTCCCCGCGTAGGCGCCGATCCCGACGCACACGGCGCAACTGCCGAATCCGAGCACGGCGAGCGTCCCGACCACGATCAGCGCGATCGTGATCCCGCTCATGCCCTTCTTTTTCGGCGGAGGAGGAGCGTAGCCCCCCTGCGGCGGCTGCCCGCCCGGGGGTGCACCGTACCCGCCCGGCGGCGGACCGTAGCCTCCAGCTCCTGGCGGAGCACCGTAGCCGCCTCCCGGCGGCGGCCCATATCCAGGCGGACCCTGCACGTCTGACCTCCCGAGTCGGTGCGAGCCTAACCGAGTGCGGCGCGCCCGACCAGCACGGTGATACGCGAACGGCACCGGGAAATTTCCCAACCGATTCAGCTCGGGCTGCGGGGCGGAGGATTTGTCGTGAAGCTCGCGGCGTTATCGAGCATTCATGGGGTGTGGACGTATTCCTACCGCGGCTCGCAGGGCTGGATGCGCCCCGGGGCAGGGTTGACGCCCGCGGGATCTACCTCGAGCACGGGCCCTTCCTGTGGCGCTCGCTGCAGCGGCTCGGCGTGCGCGGTGCCGACCTCGAGGATGTCATGCAGGAGGTGCTGCTCGTCGTCCACCGTCGAGCGGACAGCTTCGATCCAGCGCGGGCGCGCGTCACCACGTGGCTCTTCGGCATCTGTCTGCGCGTCGCGCGGGGCTATCGGCGCCGGCAACAGCGTCGGCGCGAGAGCCCAGTCGACTCTGCTCCGGAGTGCTGTGACGCGGAGACGCCCGAGACCGAGCTCGGCCGTCGGGACGCGCAGCGGCGCCTGCTCGCCGCGCTGGACGCGATGAGCGTCGAGAAGCGCGCGGCCTTCGTGCTGTTCGAGCTGGAAGGGCTCTCCTGCGGCGAGATCGCGGAGCTGATGGGCGTGCCGGTCGGAACCGTCCACTCGCGCATCCATGCGGCCCGCCGCATCTTCAAGCGCGCCCTGGAGGCGCAGGAGGTCGTGCGTTGACCGCCCCGCGTCGCTGGCTCGAGCCGGGGAGCAATGCTCCTGCCGGCGCGCGCGAGCTGCTTCGCGCGGCTCTGCCCCCGTCCCCCGTGCCGGCGGAGGCGCACGCCCGCATGCTGCACGGCGCGACACGGCTCGCCGCCGCGCATGGAGGCGGTGCGGCCTCGGCGCTGGCCGGCAAGGTCGCGGCGACGCTCGCCGTGGGAGTCGCCGGTGCAGCGGCCGCGCACGCGTGGGTGCATTCGACGCACCACTCGCTCCCGGTGGCCGTCCCGGCCGCGCCGGTCACCGCCCAGGCCCCGGCACGCCGCAGTGCGCCGCTGCCACCCAAGCCGCAGCCGACTTCGCCCCCCGTACAGATCGACGACCTTCCGCTCGAAGCGCCCGCGAAGGCTGCGGGCTCCGCGTCGGGCAGTCTGTCCGGGGAGACCCGGCTGGTGGATGCCGCCGAGCGCGCGTTGTCGCGCGGCGATGCCGAGGAGGCGCTTCGTCTCGGCCGCCAGCACGAGCGCCGCTTCCCGAGGGGACAGCTGCGTCAGGCGCGCGAGATGCTCGTCGCACGGGCGCTCGACCGGCTCGGCAGGACGGCAGAAGCGCGCCGGGCGGCGCGTGCACTGCTGGCGGAGGCCCCGTCGGGGCTCTACGCCGCCGAGGCGCGCCGCGCGATCGACAAAGCAGAATGAAGCTCTGCCGCCTGCGGCGCATTCACCGGACATGAGACCGACAACGACCGCTGCGCTGGCCGTCTTTGTCCTGACGGCGGCGCGAGCGGCGCGCGCGCAGAGCTACGCGCTCGACTTCACGCGGCAGGACGGCGCCGCGGCGTGTCCTTCGCGCCAGGCGTTCGTCGAGCAGGTCGGGAAGCGACTGGGGCGGGATCCGTTCGTGGGTTCGTCACAGAAGCGGTTCGGCGTGGCGCTTTCGGGCGGCGCGGGCAGCTGGCGGGCGGTGATGACCGTCTCGTCGGCTGGCACGCAGCGGGGGCGGCAGGTGATCGAGTCGAGCGAGGCGGACTGCGGCGCGTTGTTCGGGGCCGTCGTCGCTGCTGCCAGTGTGATGCTGCAGAGCCCCGAGGGCGGCGCGCCAAACGCGGCCGCGTCCGCGCCGTCATCGGAGCCGTCATCGAAGCCCGCGCCGTCATCGGAGCCCGCGCCGTCATCGGAGCCCGCGCCGTCATCGGAGCCCGCGCCGTCATCGGAGCCCGCGCCGACAGTGCCCGCGCAGCGACCCGCGCCCGAATCGCGCCCCAGGGCATCCGCGGCGTTCGATCGCTTCACGCTCGGCGTCGAGGTCGTGCAGGACGCTACGCTGATCACGGGCACAACCCGGGTGTGTGGCCACGGGCAGGACCGCTACACCTGCTACTACGCGGGCACGGACCGGCGCTTCGACGGCGCTCCGGCGTCCGGGGTTGGAAACACCGTCGCGGGCGGGCTCGACTTCGGCGCGCACCGGCTGCTCGTCACGTTCTCCTGGGCGCTCGGCCCGCGCTTTGCTCTCGACGCTCGGGCCGGCGGTGCATTCGGCAACGTCGGGCCCGGCTTTCCGCCGTGGCACGTCGAGCTCGGCGCGAGCCGCTGGCTCGGCGGTCCCGGCGCCGCCGTGCGCGGCTACGTTGCAGCCAGCGCCGGCTACGCCCGCGTGGACGTCAAGCTGCCCGTGACGCTGCGGGACTGCGCCGCGACGGGCACGCCCAGCGCCGCGTGCCTCGACGGCAGCTCGCCGAGCCAGCCGGACCAGCTCGTCACCGTGGACGCGGTGAACCGTCTCGGTCCGTTGTTCGTCGCGGCGCGGCTGGGTTTCGCCTGGACCCTCGCTCCGCACAATTCGCTGGGCCTCGCTCTGGCGGCGAGCGTTCCGTTCCCGCACACGGGGCTCACGCTGTGGCCGAGCGTCGCCTACAGCGTGGGATTCTGAGGGACGGACGGCGCCGGGCGCGCCCGCGTGGCACAATGCGTCCATGACTTTCCTGAGGGGGACCTGGGCGGCGGGGCTGACGCTCGGCGTGGCGTTGCTTTCGGGCTGTGGGAGCACGACGACGAAGCCGCGGGAGGCGCGCAAGGTCACCTCGCTGGCGCCCGCCGTGCTGTCTGGCGACGACGCATTCGCGTGGTCGCTGTACGGTGAGCTGTCCAAGCAGCCGGGTAATCTGTTCTTCTCGCCGTTCAGCATCACGAGCGCCCTGGGCATGACGTACGCCGGCGCGCGGGGCGAAACGGCGAAGCAGATGCACGACGTGCTGCACGTCGGCGTCGGCGACGCGAAGTTCCACGCCGCGCTGGGCGGCCTGGCGCGCGATCTGTCCGGCGACAAGCGGCGCGGCTACACGCTGTACGTCGCCAACCGTCAGTTCGGACAGCAGGGCTATGCCTTCCATCAGGACTTCACGGATCTCCTGAAGACCGACTACGGCGCCGAGCTCGAGCCGATCGACTTCGCGGGCGATCCGCAAGGGGCGCGGCAGAAGGTGAACGCCTGGGCGGACAACGCGACGCACGGCACGATCCCGCCGCTGTTCCCACCGGGCAGTATCGATAGCAGCACCGTCCTCGTTCTGGCGAATGCGATCTACTTCAAGTCGTCCTGGGCAAGGGCGTTCGACAAGAGCGAGACGCGCGACAAGCCGTTCCATCGCGCCGACGGCTCGACCGTCACGGTGCCGATGATGCATCAGAAGGGCGTCTTCGCCTTCAAGAGCTCGGTTTCGCCGGCCGCCTCCGTGGTGGCGTTGCCCTACCGCGACAACGAGCTCTCGATGCTGCTCGTCGTGCCCGATGCCGTGGACGGGCTCCCCGCGGTCGAGGCAGCGCTCCCGAATGGTTGGCTCGATGAAGCCACCCAGAAACTCATCCAGGGCCTGGAAGTCGTTGTCGAGCTGCCCCGCTTCTCGATGAGCTGGCACGGCTCGCTGGGGAAGCAGCTGAAGACCCTCGGGATGACCGACGCTTTCGACGCTAGCCGTGCCGACCTGTCGGGCATCGCCGACGGTCACCTCGCGATCGGCGTCGTCGAGCATAGCGCGTACGTGAAGGTCGACGAGCAGGGCACCACGGCTGCCGCGGCGACGGGCGTGGGAATAGTCAACGTCTGTTCGCCCTGTGGTCCGCCTTCCGTCATCGCCGATCACCCCTTCCTGTTCGTGATCCGCGACAAGCTCACGGGCAGCCTCTTGTTCATCGGGCGCGTCGAGGATCCGACGGCCTAGCGCAGACACTCCGGTTTCGGACGCCGTAGGCCCTGCGCGTCGATCACGTACGGCGGGTCGCACGGCGAGCTCTGCTGGTCCTCGCAGCCCGCTTTCGGCTGCCGGATGCCGCTTTCGTCGATGGTGTACGGCGGTGAGCAGCCGGCCACCGGCGGAAACGTCTTCACGTTGTTCGAACCCGGGGCGGTCTGCGGCGCGGAGGTAGTCTTCCCGCCTGCCGGCGCCGGCGCGGCTGTCGCACCGGCAGCTCGCGCCTGGAGCGCCGCGACGACCTTTTCGAGTCGCGCGACGCGCACTTCGAGCGCCGCTACCCGATGGTCGCAAGCCGAGCACGCCCCGCCTCGCGCAGGCTCCGACCACGTCGCACCGGCGCACAATAGCGCGCCCGCCAAAGCTGCCGCCCCCAGCCACACGCTGCTTCCGTACCGCATCCCGGGATTGTAGCGCGGCCACGGGCCGCGCCGGAGACTCCGTGGCACACTTTGCACATGCATTTCCCGAGGGGGATAGGGGCTCTGGTGCTTTCGGCGCTCGTGCTCGGCGGCTGCGGGAGCAAGGCGGAGAAGCCGCGCCAGGCGCGGAAGGTGACGTCGCTGGCGCCGGCCGTGCTGTCCGGGGACGACGCCTTCGCGTGGTCGATCTACGGCGAGCTGTCGAAGCAGCCGGGCAACCTGTTCTTCTCGCCGTTCAGCATCGAAAGCGCGCTCGGGATGACGTACGCAGGCGCGCGGGGCGAGACGGCGAAGCAGATGCACGACGTGCTGCACGTCGGCGTCGATGACGCGACGTTCCACGCCCAGCTCGGCGGGCTGGCGCGCGATCTGTCCGGTGACAAGGGGCGCGGCTACACGCTGTACGTCGCCAACCGCCAGTTCGGGCAGGAGGGCTACGCCTTCCATCAGGACTACACCGACCTCTTGAAAGCAGACTACGGCGCCGAGCTCCAACCGGTCGACTTCGCGGGCGACCCGGAAGGCGCGCGGAAGCAGGTGAACGGCTGGGTGGACAACGTCACGCACGGCACGATTCCGTCGCTGATGCCGCCTAGCAGCATCCAGAGCACCACGGTCCTCGTGCTGGCCAACGCGATCTACTTCAAGGCCGCCTGGACCAAGTCGTTCGACTCGAAGCTGACCCAGGACGCGCCGTTCCACCGCGCCGACGGCTCGACCGTCACGGTGCCGATGATGCACCGGAGCGGCAGCCTGAAATGCACGGAGCCGAATCTGAATCCCGATCCGTCCGTGTCTACCGCCGAGGTGATCGAGCTGCCGTACGCCGACAACGAGGTGTCCATGCTGGTGGCGGTGCCGGCGACGGTCGACGGGCTTCCGGCCATGGAAGCCCAGCTGTCGAACGGCTGGCTCGACGGCGAGGTGAAAAAGCTCGCAACCTGCGACATGACGCTGGGGCTGCCTCGCTTCACCATGAAGTGGCACGCCTCGTTGGTGCCGTCGCTCGAGGATCTGGGCATGACCGACGCTTTCCAGAACGCCGATTTCTCCGGAATCGCCGACGAGAGTCTGTTCGTCCAGGCCGTGGAGCACAGCGCCTACGTCCAGGTGGACGAGCACGGGACGACGGCGGCCGCGGCGACCGGCGTCTCCGTCGGGAAGCACGCGGGGCCGCTGTCCTACGACGTTGATCGTCCGTTCCTGCTCGTGATCCGCGACAAGCTCACCGGTACGCTGCTCTTTATCGGCCGCGTCGAGGATCCGACCACGGGTTAGCCCTGTGCGCGGATACGCTGCACCCGCGCGTACACCTCACGGCGTGGGCGGCGCGACCACGCCGTCAGCTCGTCGGCGACGCTGCGCGGCGAAGCGCCTTGTCCGAGCAGCTCGCCGATGCGCGCGTCGAGCGCCGCGTCGTCGGGCGCTTCTGCCGCCCCGCCGTCGCCCGGTCCGAGCACGATCGCGATCTCGCCGCGCCATTCGCTGCGAGCCGACAGCTCCGCAAGCGTGCCGCGCAGCGTTTCCTCGTGCAGCTTGGTGAGCTCGCGCGACACGCTCGCCTGGCGTTCGGGCATGACCCCGGCCAGCTCCTCGAGCGTGGCCTGCGTGCGGTTCGGCGCTTCGAACAGCACGACCGGCTCCGCGCTCCGGGCAATGCGATCGATCGCCCCGTGGCGCTTCTTTCCGCGTCGCGGCAGAAAGCCCAGGAACAGGAACGGCCCCTCCACCAGCCCCGACAGCGCCACGGCGGCGGTGACCGCGCTCGGCCCCGGGATCACCGTGAGCGCGACGCCCTGCTCGATCGCCGCACGCACCAGCGCGGTGCCGGGATCGCTCACCGACGGCATGCCGGCGTCGGTGACCAGCGCCACGCTCTCACCGGCGACGAGCCGATCGACGAGCCCGCCGATGCGCTTGTCCGAGGCGTGCGCGTCGAGCGCCACGAGGTGCTTGCCGTGGATGTCGAGGTGGGTGAGGAGCTGCCGGGTGCGGCGCGTGTCCTCCGCCGCGACATGCTCCACCTCGCGCAGCGTCTCGATGGCCCGGAGCGTGATGTCGCCGAGGTTGCCGATCGGCGTGCCGATGACGAACAGTGCGGCCACCGCCGCCTCAGCCGCCGACTTCGACCGCGTCGCCCAGGGTTTCGCGCAAAAACTCGCGCAGCCGCCCGGTGAGCCGCGCCTCGAGCTGGCGCACGCGCTCGCGCGATACGCCGAACTCGTCGCCAAGCTGCTGCAGCGTCATCGGGTCCTCGGCCACCAGGCGCTTGTCGAAGATCGCGATGTCCTTGCCGCCCAGCGTTTTCCTGAACTCGTCGAGGCGCTCGCGCACGATCTCCTGGATCTCCGTGCCTTCCGCAATCGTGTCGGGACCGGCCGAGGACGCGGGCAGCAGATCCATACGCGTCGTGGGTTTGCCGTCGTTCTCGCTGACCGCGGCGTCGAGCGAGGCGTCGCCGCGCGAAAGCCGGCGATCCATCTCGACCACGTCCTTCTCGTCCACGTTGAGCCGTTTGGCGATCTCGGCGTGGGTGGGCTCGATGCCCATCGCGGTGAGCTTGGCCTTCTCCTTGCTGAGGTTGAAGAAGAGCTTGCGCTGCGCCTGTGTGGTGCCGATCTTCACCATGCGCCAGTTGTTCAGGATGAAGCGCAGCATGTAGGCGCGGATCCACCACGCCGCGTAGCTCGACAGCTTTACGCCACGGTACGGGTCGTAGCGCTTGACCGCCTGCATCAAGCCGATGTTCCCCTCCTGGATCAGGTCCATCATGTTGCGGTAGGCGCGCCGGTACTCGTAGGCGATCTTCACCACCAGCCTGAGGTTGGCCGTGACGAGCTTTGCCGCCGTCTGCACGTCCTCCGTCTTGGCGTAGTGGACAGCGAGCTCGTGCTCCTCTTCCGGCGACAGCAGCGCGTGCCGCTGCACCTCCCGCATGTACACCTGCAGGTTGTCCACGCGTGCCAGCGCGCGGTCGTTCGCCTTGCCGCTCTTCCTGCCCGTTGGCCGCGACGATTCCGGTCCATCGACGACCTCGGCGTTGGCTTCGATCACGGAGTCGTCGAACTCGTCCTCGTCCGATTCTTCTTCGGACGACTCCTCGAACGTCGTCATGCGCCGCCGCCCGCTTCCGCGCGGGGGCTTTCGCGGCGGGCGGCTTCTTCGACGGGCGCTTCTTGGCAGGTTGTCGTCGGGTCTTCGTGGCCACGGTTCTCTCGAAAAGCGTCCGGCAAGCGTGGGTCCCGCCGCCAAATTCGTCAAGCGTTGTGAAGAAACACGCACTTGCAGCGACTTCGCGCGCCGCCGCGTGTGCGACCGCGGTCCACGTTGCCCCGCGGCGGCGCCACTCGCACAATGCCGGCGATGTCCTCCGACTCCTGGCGAAACCCGGCGAACCTCCCGCTCGACTGGATGCCTCTCAGGCGTCCGGCCGAGAAGGTGGGGCGCAACGATCCCTGCCCGTGCGGAAGCGGCAAGAAGTACAAGCGCTGCTGCGAAGCGAAGGATCGGGAGCGCGAGGCCTCGCCCTATGCCGGGATGACGATGGAGGAGGCACTCAGTGATCCCGGCCGCCACGGCGATCCCAGGATCATCGAGAAGATCCCGGAAGAGCAGCTCGCCGCCCTCGACCTCGGACGGCTGGTGCCGGAGCAGCTCCTGGCCTTGATGCGACGGCACATCGATCTGAAACGCTGGGACGACGCCGACAAGGCGCTCGAAGGCTATGCCGGGCGCGCACCTCCGCCCGAGCCCGACCAGCCGCCGTCCGCCGATACGCCGCGTGCCGACGACGTGCGAGCCGAGCTGCTCCGGGCGCTGATGCTCGCGGAGGAATTCGAGCGCGCGGCGCGCCAGCTCGACAAGGTGAAGACCGAAGGCGACCCGCTGTTCGGCGCAGCTCGCGTCGCGCTCGCAGGGCTTGCCGAAGAGGATGGCGCGTTGGCCGCTCTGGACCAGCTTCTGGGCGTGGAGCTCGATCACGGTCCCTGCATGCTCGAGATCACCGACACCCTGCGCTCGGGCGGCCTGCCCGCGCTGGCGCTGTCGCTGTCGCGGGCGGTATGCTTCGAGCAGCTCACCGATGCGGAGCTCGATCTGCTGGAGGACGACGCGGAGTCGCTGCGCAAGCAGCTCGGGCTGCCGGAACACGACGCGGTGGTCGGGGCGCACTTCGAGCTGCTCGAGCGCATCGAGCAGGAAGCCGGTCGGCCGGACCTGCTCGAGGAAAAGAGCCGCCAGAACGCTGCCCTGCTCGAGAAGCTGCGCGCGCAGCGCGAACAGCTAAGGAGGCTGGAAACCGAGCAGGCCCTCGTCGAGGGTCGCGCCGAGTCGGGGGGTCACCACGGCGCTGGCGGCGGGGCAACGAGCGAGCAGGTCGAGGCGCTCCAGAAGAAGGTGGAGCGTCTCAAGAGCGAGATCCGCGCGCAGCAGGACGAGCGCCGCGAGCTCCGCCGCCAGCTGCGCGAAGGCGAAGCGGCCGAGCGCGCGGCGAGCGAAGCGCCGGCGGCCGAACCGCAGGAAGAAGAAATGGGCGAAGAGCTGCCCGGCGAGCGCCCCCTGCGCGCCGTGCAGTTCAGCGACGCCTTCCATCGTTCGCTCTCCGGCATCGAGCCGCGGCTTGGGCTCAAGGCGCAGGAACAGGCGCTCCGGTTCGCTGCGTACGACGAAGCGATCTGGCACCACGCCAAGAAGCTCGCCGACTTCGACGACCTCTACTCCCTGCGCATCGGCATCCACCACCGGCTGCTGCTCAGGCGCAGCGCCGAGGGCGGCGTGGAGGTGCGTGAGCTCGTCTCGCGGGAACGCCACGACGCCGTCGTGATGCGCTACCGACGCAGCTAGTTGCAGGTTCCGTTCACGCAGTTGTGGCCGGCTGCACAGGCGTGGCCGCAGCCGCCGCAGTTGTCGCGGTCGGTGCGCAGATTGAAGCAGCCCGCCGGCGTCTGGCAGCACGTCTGCCCGAACTGGCAGCGCGTGTTGCCGCCGCCGCAGCTGCAGCGCGAGTTGCCGCCCTGGCGGTGGCACGTCTCGCCCGGCGCGCAGCGCTGGCCCCCGCAGTCGCACACGCCGGAGTTGCGGCAGTTGTCGCCGCCGCTCTGCCCGCACTGGTTGTTCTGGCTGCAGCCGCAAACGCCGAACAGGCACTCGAGGCCGAGCTGGGCGCAGTCGTTGTTGCAGCCGCCGCAGTTGTGGGGATCATCGGTCGCGACGCAGGTGCCGCCGCAGCGCATCTGCCCTGCGCCGCAAGCCGTCCCGCCGCCGGCTCCGCCCTGCCCGCCGCCGGCTCCGCCCTGCGCGCCGCCGGAACCGCCCTGCGCGCCCTTGAAGTCGTACTTGCCGTAGTCATTGGTGCAGCCCTGCGCGCCGGCCAGACCCAGCGCCACAAGCACCGCTACCCCCGCCAGCCGCCGCACTTCAGAACGTCCCCCGCACGTTGACCGAGCCGAAGCCCAGTCCAACGTCGACGCCGGGTGTGTTCTTCGCCGCGCTCGCGCCCTCGTCCTTCTTCGCGTCGCGTGTGCTGAGGAAGTAGAGCGTGGCGCCCCCAGCGAGACCCACGATGCCGACCACCAGCCCGACGTTGGCGACCGTCTGGTAGGTCTTCCCGGTGTCGGCTTCGCTCTTCTTGCTCGCTGGACATGAGCCTCCCGGGCAGTCCTTCTTCAGGCTGTTGTACTTCGAGTTGTCCAGGATGCCGAACACACCGAAGGTGATCAGACCCGCCGCTCCCACGCCACCGGCGACGTACGCCAACGTGCGCTTGTTGATCCCGCTCGTGGACGCTTCGGCTTTCGTCTCGGTTCCGCCCGCAGCTCCCGTCTCCGGTGTCGCGGCTGCCTCCCCGATCTGCACCGTGGCCGTGCCCCCGGCGGTGGCGTCGATCCCCTTCTGCGTCGTCTTCCCGCCCGCAGACTGGAGCACCACGATGACGCTGCCGGGATCGACGGGGATGGGGTTTGCCCAGTCCGCCTGATCGATCTGCCGACCCGCGACCGTGAGCTTGTCGCCGCTGCCGGCGCCGCTGACCTGGACCGTGATCAGCGCGATCTTCGGTCGCAGGGCGTCGCGCTCGTCGGCCGCCGACTTTCCGGCCTTCTCGTACTTCTTGTCGATCTTGGCGTCCTCTGCGGCCTCGCGCTGGGTCTTGTCGAACTCCTCGTACGCTTCGCCGAGCCGGTTCAGTTTCACGAGCGTGCGCGCGATCATCAGATGCGAGTTGGGGCTTGCGACGGCCCCGTACGACTCCTCGAACGCCGTCAACGCGCCGTCATAGTCGCTTGCGTCGAACGCCTTCATCCCCGCGACGAAGCGGTCGCCGGCGGTCTTCTTCTGAGCCGCGGTGGCGGCCTGTAGCGACGCGCCTGCTGCCAGCGCCGCGGGCGACGCTGCGACTAGCGCCAGTGTCATCGCCGCGCCGGAGCCGAGCCTGGCAAGCCCGAAGCGTCTGCGCATGGTCCTCGTGCTCGGCGTGTCCACGTCTGTGCTCCTTCTCGTCAGATCCCCGACGGGGTGTACTTGTGCTTCGGCTTCGGCTTCGGATGAGGCGTGTAGTGGTGGCGGATGACCGGATGCGGGTGCGGCGCGGGCGGCGGCGCCGTCGCCGAAGCAACTTCCTCGGGCCCGCTGTCCTCGGCTGCGGCTTCGGGCGCAGCATCCGCTGTCTCCTCCGCACCCGCGTCGGCTTCCCCCGGTTCGCTCGACTCGGCGGCCGTAGCACTGGGCGCCGCAGGTTCTTCGCTTGCCGTGGCAGCGGGCGCGGTGGAGCCAGGCGGCGCTGCGACCGCGCTCGCGGAAGGCGACGGCCCGGTCTTTTTGTGACCGCCCAGCGCCGATATCGCCAGGCCTCCGAGCAACAGCACCGCCAGGCCACCGATCACGATCGCGACGATCCGCCGGGCGCGCTGTGTCCGCTCGTCGACCTCGGCCAACGACACAGGCGCGGCCTCCTCCTCCGCCAAAGCGTCCCGTGTCGTCGCATCCACCCCGGCCGCGTCGGGCGCGGAGCTCGCTTCCGGGCTGGAGGCCGCTGCCGGCCCGGACGGCGCCTCGGAGGCGTCTTCGGTCTTCTCTTCTTCTTCGACCTTCTGGTTTTCCTCGGCAGACTTTGCTTCGGCGCCTTCCTTGTCGCCGGAGTCGCTGCCCTTCGCGGATTCGGGGTGGGGCGTCGTGTCGGTCGTGAGGGCTTCGATCAACGCGCCTTCGCTGACCTCGTCCGGCTTCGACGTGCGCGCCGGCTCGCCTTCGGTCTTGCTCTCCTCGAAACCAGGCGGCGGCGGGATATCGGCCGGCACCTTCGGCGCGTCGAGCTCCACGTCGATGGGCACTCCGCCGGATTCGGGGGCTTGCGAGTCAGGCTGCAGCAGCTCCGAATCCAGCGACTCCATCGGTGCGCGCGGTGGTGGCGGCGGTGGCCTGTGCGCGCCGGCCGCCGGCTTGGGCGGCGGCCCCGGCGGCTTCGGTGGCGGCTTCGGGGCTGCCACGCCCGGCTTTGGCAGGGACGGAATTGGCTTGGCGGTCGGCTTCGCGCCGCGTGCCCGGTCGATGACCTTGCGTCGCGTGGAGAGCGCATTGCCGTCCAGCGCTTCGACCATCTCGCCGACTGTCTCCCGCTCGGCAGGTTCGATCGACAACGCTTCGATGGCGGCGATGAGCTCGCGGCAGTCCGCGAAGCGGTCTTCGGGGTTTGGCGAGAGCGCGCGCGCCACCAGATCGGCCACTTCCGCCGGGATCGGCTGGCCGCCCGCCGGCTTCGAGGCATCGAGGCGCGGAACCTTCGCTTCCTTCACCTTGGTGCTGACCGCCGCGTAGTTGGACCCGACGAACAGGCGCTTGCCGAGCAACATCTCGGCGGCCAGCACGCCCGCGGTGAAGACATCGGAGCGGGCGTCGGCGTGCCGGCCCTCCTCCTCCAGCTGCTCCGGTGCGGCGTACGCGGCCATCTCGGGATTGTTCAGCACGCGTTCGGCACCGCACAGCACTCCCGCGGCGCCCACGTCGAGCAGCCGGGTGATGCCGTCGGTCGACACGAACACGCTGTCAGGAGACAGGCCGCCGCAGGAGATCTCGATGTGATCCTCGGAGGCTTGCGCGCGGGCGGTCGCCACCGCTTCCAGCACGTCCAGCAGGACGCGCAGCGCGACCGGGACGGGGAAGGGCTTGCGCTTGAACGTGGCCAGCCGGACCAGCGCCCGGAAGACCTCGCCTTCGGCGTAGGCGTAGACCATTCCCAGCTCGTCTCCGGTCTTGACAACGTCGACCGTGCGGGCGATCTGCTCCGTGGCGAGCTCCATCGCCCACCAGGCGGCTTCCGACAGGGTGTCGATCTGGTCCGCGTTGGCGATGACGCTCGTGTCGAAACGCCGTACCAGGACCAGCGGCGCCTCCTCGCCCTCGCTCGATTCCGAGCCCAGCCCCGCCCACAGGGCGCCGAGCTGGCTCTTCGCCACCTCGTTGACCAGCCGGTATTTGCCTAGCTCCCTGCTGCTGCCTACCACGTCGGACCCCTGGGTCCCGCCATACTACCCGGCCTGTTCCCAGATGGCTGGAAAATCCCACCCTCGCGCCGGGGAGTCTGGCTTGTGCGTCGACCGGTTCGTGCTCTGCCCGGCCATCGGGCCGTCGGTTGCGGAAGCAGGCACCGCTGGTTGAGTGGGGTCACGGGCCCGGGTTTATCTGCTCCGGATCCTCTATCCTATAGTGTAGCCGTCATGGCGGGGGACCCTAGAGCTCTCGACGACGACAACGTCCGGCGGGTGTTGGCAGTCGTTGCTGATCCGGTGATCGCGTGCAGCGCCACCCATGGCGTCGTCTATCTCAACCCGGCAGCCGAGCGGCTCCTCGGGTGGTCCGGCATGGAGCTTCTCGGAAAGCCCCTCGAGCACGTCGTTCCCGAGCGTTTGCGCAGCGTTCACGGCCAGCTCTTCCACCATCACGTTGTCGAAGCCACCGGCCGGGCGCGTGGCGGGTTGCGCGCGCCGGTGCTGCGGCGGGACGGCGTCGAGATCAACGTCGAATTCTCGGTGGGCAAGGCGCAGGTGTCGAGCGGCGAGCTCGACGTGTTCTGCCTCAGGCACCTTCCAGAGTCCGAAGAGTTGCCGACTCACGAGCTCGTTGAAGGCGGCGCGCAGCCCCCGAGCACAGCTGGCGTTACGCAGCAGGAAACGCTGCGGCTGATTTTCGAGAACGCTCCCCTTGGCATCTTCCACTTCGACGCGCGCGGCGTGATTACCGCCTGCAACGACAACTTCGTCGACATCATCGGGTCCTCCCGGCACGTGCTCGTCGGTCTGGATATGGAGACGCTCCCCGATCGCGGAATCGTCGATTCAGTGCGGCGCGCGCTCGAGGGCCATCGCGCGCATTACGAGGGCGACTACCGCTCCGTCACGGCTAACAAGGTGACCCCCGTTCGCGTGGACTTCGCACCGATCGGCTCCGACGACGGCCATGCGCTCGGAGGCGTGGGCATCGTAGAGGACATTACGGAACGACGCGCCGCGGAGCGGGCGACGCGAAGGTCGGAGGCCGCGTTCCGCACCTTGATCGAGGCCACCCCCGACGGCATCGCCGTCTATCGCGACGATCGCCTGGTGTTCATCAACCCCGCGTTCGTCTCGCAGCTCGGCTACAAGGAGGCCTCGCAGCTTCTTGGTTCCCGCGCCAGCGACGTGATCCACCCGGACTACCGCGAGCGGTTCGAGGAGCACACCCGCAGGATGCTCGATTCCTGGCAGCCGATCGCGCCGCGGGAGAAACAGCTGCTTCGTCGTGACGGCAGTGCGCTGTGGGTCGAGATCGCGACGCTGCCGATCGACTTCGACGGTGAGCCCGCCATCCTTCTGCTTTCGCGGGACCTGACCGAGCGCAAGGAGATGGCGGCGCGTCTCGCCCAGGCCGATCGCATGGCCTCGGTCGGGACACTCGCCGCGGGGGTTGCCCACGAGATCAACAATCCGCTGGCCTATGTGTTGGGCAGCATGGATCTCTGCGGTCGCCACCTGAGCGCGCTGCAGCGCGTGCTCGGCGAGGAATCTGGAGGGGCGAACCTGATTCGTTCCCTCTCGGAGTGTCTCGGCAATGCGCGTGACGGCGCAGAGCGGGTGCGCGTCATCGTTCGCGATCTGATGACCTTCTCACGGGCGGAGTCGACCGAGCCGGTGGCGGTCGATGTGGAGCGCGTGCTGGATGCCAGTTTGAATCTGGTCTGGAACGAGATCCGGCATCGCGCGCGGCTGGTCAAGAGCTACGGTGGAGTGCCGGCTGTGCTCGCGGACGAGGCACGGCTGGGGCAGGTGTTCGTCAACCTCCTGGTCAACGCTGCGCAATCCATTCCAGAGGGTGATTTGCGCCACTCGGAAATCCGCATCGTCACCTCGGCGGGACCGGATCGAGTGCGGATCGATATCGAGGATACCGGCGCCGGCATTTCCCCCGCGGACCTCGGTCGGATCTTCGAACCGTTCTATACGACCAAGCCGGTCGGCGCCGGCACCGGGCTGGGGCTCAGCATCTGCCATGGCATCGTCAGCGCCCTGGGTGGCACCATCAGCGCCGAAAGCGATGTCGGCAAGGGAAGCCGATTCCGCGTGGAGCTGCCGATTGCTCCGGACGCGGCCCAGGTCGCGCCGGCCGAACCGAGCGGGCCCCACGCAGAGAGCGGCCGACGCATCCTCGTGGTCGACGACGAGCCGCTTCTTGGACAGACGCTTCGTCTGGCCTTCCTCGATCGTCACGAGGTCGTGGTGGCGACCAGCGGGCGCGACGCCCTCTCGCTTCTACAGCACGACTCCTCGTTCGACCTCATCCTGTGCGACCTCATGATGCCCGAAATCAGCGGCATTGCCGTCTACGAGCAGGTACGAGAGCAGGATCCGGAGGTTGCCCGCCGCTTCGTGTTCATGACCGGCGGCGCATTCACAGATCGTGCGCGCGAATTCCTCGAGAGCTACGAAGGGCCCCATCTCGAGAAACCGTTCGACATCACGCAGGTGGAAGCCCTGCTGCCAAGAAGCCGCTGAAGGACGAGCCCACGGCGGGGCGCGGGTCAGCTCTCCCTGTCCTCGCGGCAGAGAACGAACCAGGCGTTCATCGGCTCGCCTGCCTTGTGGGCGCGTCCGATGGACACGTGTTCCGAGACCTTGCGCATGTAGTCCTTGGTACCGGAGTAGACGAAGCGGCCGAGCTTCTTCTCGTTGGTGAGGATCTCCGGCCAGCTCTCCGGCTTCTTCGGCGGGATGCGCGTGTAGTCGATGACGTAACTGCCGGGCGGCTCCTTCTCTTCCTCGGTCGTGTGCGCGACGAAGTAGCCCGGACCTGTCGCAAAGCTCAGGCCCTGGTGGTTGTAGCCCCAGAGCTCGCCGGAATCGTCGTCCGCCAGCGCGAAGCGCTTCTGGAAGAAGTTCGCAGAGGGAAGCGAGTTCTTGCCGTGATGGATGACCTCGGTGAGCGGCTCGGTGCCCGACGGCACGAAGTGGTCCGCCGAGATTTCGTGGCCCTCCATCAGAATCCCACAGGATCTGCTGCTCTTCCGCCTTGATGCTGAGCATGGTCCACAGCCGGCTGTCGTGGTCCATGCGGTCCAGCGCTTCGCCGATGCGCGCGACGGCGTGCGCGTCGTGATGGCCTAGAAGCAGCGTCCTGAACTTCACGCTAGAGCTCGACCTTCCGCCCCGCCGTGGGCGTCTTCTCGAGCAGCACTACGGTGTCGAACTTGGCCTTCTTGAGCTTCGTTGTGGATGCGGCCAGGTCGTAGGCCAGGCCCCACTCGATGTTGTCGGCGGCCGAGATGAAGATCGTCGACGACTTCTTGCAGGCGTGGGCGAGGCGTTCGATGACGTCGCCGGTCATCGACAGGTCGGGGCCCGCGAGTCCCTTGCCGTGCCGGATCGCCGTCGTGCCCGAGATGTGCCACACGGCGCTCGAGCGATCGTCGAGCACCATCGCAACCACGGTGCACGGTTCCGGATTGCTGATCTGGCTCTCGGGGGTGAACTTGACCTTGTCCGGATACTCCTCGCGGGTCTCGGTCTTGACGGTGATGGACTTCGCCCCGTCCTTGCCGAGCGCCGACATCATCATGATGACCGCCTTCATCTTCGACTTGCGATCGGCCTGGAGAAGCACGTCCTTGCCGTCGATGTAGCTCTTGGCGTCGGCGAGTTGAGCCGTCAGCTGGCCTGGCCCTTCCGGCTTGTCCAGCAGGATGCGCGAGAAGCCGACCTTCGCCCCGATGTTGTCGACAACGAACTGCGGTGGTCCCTTCGGCTTGGGCGGCGTCGTGTCGGCGGGCGTATCGGCCGGCCTGGCCGATGCGGCCGTCGGCGCCTTCCCCCCGTTGTCGCAGCCGGCGGAAGCACAGAGGGCGAGGACCAGGGGCGGAAGCAGTAGCTTGGACAGGCGCATCTCGCGGAGGATTGTTGGCGCGTTTTGGCGGAAAAGCCAACCGTCGCCAGGGGTGGGGGCCAGGCGGTCCCGCATGGCCTACGATAGTGGCCGGCGTGCCCCTGCCGGTTGTCGTCATCGAGGTTGCTCCAGCCGACGCCCATCCGCGTTTTCCGGCTGAGCTGTCCGCAGCGTGCTCGGATGCGATCCGGCGTGGGCGCTGCGTGATCGCCGGGGAAACTCCGGCCGAGGAGCACCCGGCGGCGGTCGCCATCGTGACCTGGGGCGGACAGCAGCTGGCTGTCAGGGTGCAGGTCGGAGTGCGCCGCACGCCTGGGACCCGCTGGTCGATGCGGGACATGCACTTCAAGGACGCGGATCAGCCGGTCGAGCGCTGGCGGGCCGTCGGGCTCACGATCGCGACTCTGGTCGGCGAGCTGCCTGGGCAGGCAGCTCCGGCCCCGGCGCCTCCCCCGCCTCCGCCCCCAAAGCGTTCGAAGCCCGTCGCGCCCACGCCCGGAAAGACGCCTGGTCCTCCACCTGCGAGGCCGCGTCGCTGGTGGATCGAGGCTGGCGCCTTGCTCGGCCCCGGACTGGATTCCGGCGCTCCTCGAGGAGGCGGATACGTCGGTGGCGCGTACGTCTTTGGCGATCTGCCGCTCCTGGCGCACGTGTCGCTGGGCTACGCCGAAAGACCCGACGATGTGCGTGGGCTTTCCGTACGGTTCTTGACGTTGCAGGCGGGAGTCGGGGCCCGCCTCGACCTGGATGCTCCTGATCTGGAGCTGGACGGGCGCCTGGGCGTGTCGCTGGAACGCATCGACGCGTCCGCAGCGCAGAACGGCGCAGAAGACAGCGGAAGTCGGCTGCTGGGTGCGTGGCATCTGGGCGCCGACGTGGCCTGGCCCTCGCGGGGATTCGTCGGGATGGTTGCGGGGGCAGACGCCTGGGCCTTCCAGAGCCCGACCCGCATCACCATCGAGGGCGTCAGGGTGGCGACCGTCCCGGGGGCAGGAATCCTCGGAAGATTGGGCGTCCGCCTGCGGTTTCCATGACCGGAGGCGATCCGGCTGCCTGCCCGGCCCGCCTATCGGTTACTGTTTCATCATGGCGGGTTCCGCGCCCCAGAAGAAGAGCCGCTCCGTGCTCCGGGTCCTTCCCGGCGGGCGTGGGGGTCGCGAGGCCCGTCGCGCATCGGACGAGGAGCTGATCGAGGCCTTCGAGCGCGGCGACCGCGCGGTCGCCGAACAGCTCTACGACCGGCTGATCGGCGTGGTGGACGGAACGCTGTACCGGGTGCTCGGCTGCCGCGGGCACGACCACGACGACCTGGTGCAGTCCTCGTTCGAGCAGATCATGATCACGCTGGCCCGGCGGCGCTTCGCGCGTGCCTGCAGCCTCTCGGCGTGGGCTTCCACGGTAACGGCGCACGTCGCGCTCAATTCGCTGCGCTCGCGGCGGCGGGAGCGCAACGTGGTCGACCACGCCCGCGATCCGGAGCTCGCCACACGGCGCGCACACTCGGCCGAGGATGTGGAGCGCCAGGCGGGCGCGCGCGAGGAGCTCGCCCGGCTGCGCGCCCATCTGGCCGAGCTGGGCAGCGCCAAGGCGACGACGCTGCTGCTTCACGACGTGCTCGGCCACGAGCTGGCGGAGATCTCCGTGTTGACCGGGGTGTCCGTGGCGGCGGCGCAGTCCCGTCTGGTGCGTGGTCGCAAGGAGCTCCACCGGCGCATGAGCCAGGATGCCGCGAAGGCGAAGCGGGAGGACAAGCGCTGATGTCCACTCGACGAACTACGACTACGCAGGACCTCCTGCAGCAGATGTCGGGAGCGGTGATCCCTGTAGAAGATACCGAGCGCGTGGCGGCGCGCCGCGACAAGGTCGTCTCCCGGCTCGAGGTGCTGCACGATGAGCTCGACGAGCGGCGGCAGCGCGCCCAGCGCCGTACACGGAAGATCGCCATGCTGGCGGTAGCGGCTCTGCCGGTGCTCGCAGCGGCCGGCTATGCGCTGGCCAAGCACTCCACTGCCGCCCCTCCCGCTCCTGTGGCCCAGCAGGCGGCGCCGGCGCGGCTGAGCGTACGGAGTGGCTCCGTGGCGCTCGCGCACGGATCGGTTCCGGAGCGACCGGTGCAAAGCGCACAGCGGCTGGACGCTGGCGATCGCGTACGCACGGGCAAGGACGGACGGGCTCGCGTACGGATGCACAGCGGGACCGACGTCGAGATGTCGCCGGTGACCGAGCTCACGATGGGTGCCGAGGTTGCGGGGTGGCGCTCGGAGAGCGTGGATCTGGCGCGAGGGCGCGTGGACGTGAACGTGCCGCAGCTTCCGCGCGGCGCGGCCTTCGAGGTCGTGACGCCCGACGCCAGCGTCTCGGTGCGTGGGACCCGCTTCACGGTGATCGTCGAGCCGGGCGCCGGCGGCTCTTTGGAGACCGAGGTCGCCGTGCGCGATGGCAAGGCATTGGTCGATTCGCACGGATCGCAGACGCGGCTCGGCGCCGGCGGGCACTGGACTTCGAGCGCGGCCCGGACCAGCGATCAGGCAAGACCGGCTGCTCCGGCGGCGGCGCAGCCGGCCAGTGGGAGCACCTCGAAGGCTTCCTCGAAGCCCGGAGCGACGCCGCCGCAGAACGCCCCGACGGTGAAGACGGCGGGCGGAACGAAGCTGCCTGACGTGACGAGCACGAGCAGCCTGGCGGAACAGAACCGATTGTTCCAGGCGGCCATGGATGCGCGGCGCCGCGGTGACGACGCCCGCGCACTCGCCCTGCTGAACCAACTGCTCGGGCGCTATCCAGGATCGCCACTCGAGCAGGACGCGCGCGTCGAGCGGTTCCGGGCGCTGAAGCGTCTCGGACGCGGCGACGAAGCCACGAGCGCTGCGCGGCGCTACCTGGCCGACCATCCGCAGGGCTTTGCTCGCGACGAAGCCCGCCAGATGGCGCTGGATCCGGGCAACTAGCTCGATCGGCCGCACGTTCGGGGCTCTTCCCTCCGGCTGGCGTCGTGCTGCCTGCTTGGGGATGCGTGCGGGTACTACTTTCTTGATCGGTACCTTCATATGCGGCTCCGTCCATCTTGCTTCTGGTTTGCGGCGCCCCTCGGCGTCGCTCTGGCGCTCCTTTCCGGGTGCTCGAGCGGCGGGGAAATTGGCCTGTTTGGAGGCGGCGGGAACGGGGGCGCTGGCGGCGGGCAGACCTGCAGCCAGAGCGCGCAATGCAGCTCTCCCCAGGCCTACTGCGACGCGGCAAGCCATCGCTGCGTCCAGTGCCTGTCCACCAAGAACTGCAGCAAGGGCGTGTGCGACCCGGCGACGCACAGCTGCGTAGAATGCGTGGACGCGTCCAGCTGCGAAAGCGGCGACATGCCGTTCTGCGATCTCTCGACGCACTCCTGCGTCCAGTGTCTAGGGCCTGCGAACTGCGACTCGGGGCAGACCTGCGATCCCCCGACGCGCCAGTGCGTGGACAGTTGCGCGACGAACGCAGACTGCACGTCCAGCGACCGCCCGCTGTGCGACACCTCGCGCGGAGTGTGCGTGCACTGCCTGGACAACTCCGTCTGCACCTCGGACACGCCGTTCTGCGACACATCGGCAGGCGTGTGCGTGCGCTGTCTAGCTGACCCTGACTGCAGCACCTCCGACAAGCCGCACTGCAGCCCGCTGCACGAGTGCGTGGGTTGCCTGAGCACGGCCGATTGCGGGAGCGGTCAGTGCATCGACTACGAGTGCCAGGGCGGTTGACGCCCTTCCTTGATGTGAACCCCCTGAAAGAAGGACCGCCATGGTGAAACAAGCGAAGATCTTGGCATTGATAGCGATCAGCGGCTGTACCGCCGTCGGTCTCGCAAGCGGCTGCGGGAGCTCCAACAACTCCGGCGGCATCACCTCGTCTGGAGGTTCGGCGGGGACGAGCACCGGCGGCAGTGCGGGCGCCGACGGCAGCGCAACCGGCGGAACGGCGGGCACGGGTACCGGCGGTACGGCTGGGACCGGCACCGGCGGCACGGCTGGTACCGGCACCGGTGGTACCGGCACCGGCGGCACCGGCGGCACGACCAGCGGCTGCACGTCCAGCGCGCAGTGTCCTCCGGGTACGCCGTACTGCGACACGGGGTCGGGCGCCTGCGTGGAGTGCATGGGCGACGCCAATTGCGCCAACCACCAGAACCGCACCGTCTGCGACACCTCCACGCACACCTGCGTGCAGTGCAACGCGGACAAGGATTGCGCCGGTGGCAACAACCCGTATTGCGACACCGGCACGCACCAGTGCGTGCAGTGCCTGACGACGGCCAACTGCGGCAACCCGAACCAGTCCTGCGACCCCGCGACCAACCAATGCGTCGCGAACTGCAGCAGCAATGCCGACTGCGCTGCGCCGACTCCGTACTGCGACACGCAGCAGGGATTCTGCGTGGAATGCCTGGGCAATGCGAATTGCACCAGCCAGTTCCGCCCCATCTGCGCCCCGACGCACAGCTGCGTGCAGTGTGTGGGCGACACGGATTGCAGCGGCAACCGGCCGTACTGCGATACGTCCGCCAACCGCTGCGTCGAGTGCCTGACCAACGCCAACTGTGGCAACCCCAGCCTGTATTGCGCCGCGAACAACCAGTGCGAATGCGTAGGTGGCAAGACGCAGTGCGGCGGTCAATGCGTGGACACCACGTCGGATCCGAACCACTGCGGCGACTGCGGGCGCCAGTGCGCGGCTGGTAGCTCGTGCGTCAACAGCCAGTGCACGTGCCCAACTGGGACGGAGCACTGCGGCGGCAACCGCTGCTACGATCTACAGAATGACCCGAACCACTGCGGCGGCTGCGGCACCCAGTGCAACGCCGATCAGATGTGCAGCGGCGGGCAGTGCGTGTGCCGCACCGGGCTGACTCTCTGCAATGGTCAGTGCGTCGACCTCAAGTCGGATCCCAACCACTGCGGCGCGTGTGCCAATTCCGCGTGCCCCAACAACCAGGTGTGTCAGGCCGGTGCCTGCTCAGGTGGAGGCTGCACAGGAGGACTGAACAACTGCAACGGAGCCTGCGTCGACTACCAGACAAGCAACCAGAACTGCGGGCAGTGCGGCCAGCACTGCGGTCGCGACCAGATGTGCGTCAACGGCAACTGCCGCGACTACGCCCCGGCCGTCGGCTGTACGACCTGTCCGTGCAGCGCGTGCGGCCAGATCGTCGACACCGGAAATCCGGCTTGCTGTACGAGCAGTACGGGCTCGCTCATCTGCGTCGACAGCAACGGTCAGTGCCCATGACCAGGCCGAGTAGCGAGCCGGCGCCCATGACCGATCCCCTGACCTGAACCCGGCCGTCTCGGCATCCCCGGCGGGTCGGAGCTCAATCCTCCTCGAGCTCCGGCCCGCCACTTTCTTTTGCAGGCGTGGCGCGCACCAGGACGGACACCCCGCGCGGCCCGCTCGCGGGTCCATTCGTGCGGTCGGCTCGCTTGCCTAGCGCAGGTGATTGCAGAGCGGCTCGGTGGGACCGAGAATGATCTTGTCGACGCACACGCCGCTGGTCGATCCGGCGGCTTTCGCGCAGATGTTGCTGATGCAGTCGCTGTCCTGCGAGCAGGAGGCGGTGGTCGCGCCCTTGGCCACGCAGCTGCCGGACACGCACTGCGCCGTGGAGACGCAGGGCTGGGCGTCCGAACAGGTTGCCGTGACGTCCTGCCCGTGGGTGCAGACTCCATTTTCGCAGTAGAAGTCGGTGACGCACGTCTGTTGCGGCTGGCTGCACGGATAGCCGCCTTGCTGGACCTCGGGCTTGTAGCAGGTGCCGGTGGTGTCTCCGGGTCGCAGGACGCAGTGCAGGCCGTCCAGCGTGTTGCAGTTGCTGTCGTCCGTGCAGGGGTCGCCGGAGGCGCCAGGCCCCTTCTCCAGCTGGTCGCACGGGGCGCCGAGCGAGGTCACGACCTTGTACTCGTCGGCGGTGAGCTGGGCGTCGGCGTAGGCGTCGTGCACGGCCTTGATGCACTGCTGTGCGTT
Organism: uncultured delta proteobacterium; assembly: GCA_963826085.1. GTDB lineage: Bacteria > Myxococcota_A > Polyangia > Polyangiales > Polyangiaceae > CAWDXG01. Next base: position 333,874 of record CAWGVN010000005.1, read on the forward strand.
CTGCGACGAGTAGCCGCTGGGTGCGACCAGCGTGAGGCAGTACTCCTTCTGCGTGGCGATGCAGGCGTCCGTGTTCGAGGCGGAGCAGTTGGCAACGACCTTGCTGTTGCAGGCCGCCTTGCCCCACTGCTGGCAGAAGGAGCCCACGTCCCCGTACGGGTCATGCGAGCCGGGGCCCGCCTTCGAGCTCGAACAGCCGGCCGCGAGACACAGGAGAAGAATCGAGGAAAGTGCTTTCATGAGTCGACCACCAGTCTGTACTTCGACGATACTCCAGGCTTCCATATTCGGCATAGAAGGGTAGCGCCAATCCGATGAGCCTGGACGGAGGCACCGAACCGGCCGGACCCGGGCCCCGGCTAGCGGGCCTGGACGAGGTGCAAGTTCCGACAAGACTCGGGGCGTGGCTCATCTGGCTGGGGGCGCTCGTGCTGATGCTGATGGTGAGCGCCGGCGTGGCCCTGGCCGCCCAGGCCTCGGCGATCGCGTCGGGCGTCAAGCCCGCGACCTTGCTGAAGGATCCGATGGCGTCGCCGCTGGTGAAGGACGCCGGCTGGGTGGCGGCAGGAACGCTTGCGAACGAGCTGGCGATCGTCGCGGTGCTGGTCGCGTGCGTGGTGCTCTTCAAGTTCTCGAAGCGGGCGGTCCTGCCGCTGTCGCGGCCCCGTCCCACCGCACTGGGCGGCGCACTGCTGCTCGTCTTCGGTCTGGCGCCGCTCGCGGATCTCGCGGGCGAGATAGTCCACCGCATCGTGGGCAACGAGGTCACGGCGGCCAAGGTCGTCAGCGAAGCCGCCCGGAACGCGACGCCGTTGACGCTGACCCTGCTCGTCCTGTGTGTGGCGGTGGTGCCCGGCATGGTGGAAGAGGCGATGTTCCGCGGGCTGCTCACCTCGGCGTTCCTGCGCCGGTCCGTTCCCGTGGCCGTGATCGTCCCGAGCATCATGTTCGGCATCTTCCACCTCGAGCCGACCCAGGTTGCCGGGACGATCGTCCTGGGCGTCGGCTTTGCCCTGGTGCGCGTCTACTCGGGTTCGCTGAGCGCCGGCATGATCGCGCATGCGATCTACAACGCGTCCGTGATCTTCGCGTTGCGCTACGGAGGGCCGCCCTCCGCGCACCCGATCGCGCCCGTCCCCCTCGTTGTCGGCGCACTGATGGCCGCCGCCGGAGTGACGCTCCTCAGGCGGTACAGTCCCCGGACGGCGCCGGGCTAGCTCGCGCGACGGGCGCGCCGCGTCGCCAGCCCGGCGACGAACAAGAGCGCGAGCCACGCGGGTGCGGGGCTGTCCGTGGGCGCGGTTCGGCAGCCGCAGCCGCCGGTATCGCCGCTCGATGCTGCCTTGCCGTTCGTGCCGGCGGCGCCGCTGCCACTGCTGCCCCCATTGGCGCCGCCGTCCGTCGTCGCGTTGCCCGCCGAGCCGCCGGTGCCGGCGCCTGCGCTGCCCCCGGTACCCACTGCGCCGCCCGAGCCCGGTCCGCCGTCGGGCGGAGTGACGCTCGGGTCGTGCCACTCGTACGCGCCCACGTCCACGGCCGAGCCCTGGGGCCTCGGGATGCCTTCGATGTCGATGGCCGGAGCGAGATCGGACGAGCCCTGATCGACGGCGCTTGCGCTCTGCAGCAGGTGCACGTCGTAGCCGGCGGCATCCACGAAGAACGATCCGTAGTCCGTGAAGTTCTTGATGATGATGTTGTGATCCTCGGTCACGCCGCTCGACGCCAGGTTGAGGTCGGTCGTGAGGTTGTTGCGCACGATGCAGCCGCTCGGCGGCGTCCCGTCCTTGTGGTCGCCGATCTCGATCCAGGGCGGGCCCGGGTCGGTCGTGTTCGGGTCGATGACCGTGTTGTTGATGACGTGGACGTTCTTGGCGCCGAGGAACGTGATGCCGTGCCAGTGGTCGGTGATGATCACGTTGTTCTCGACCACCCAGTCCACGTACGTGCCGTCGAAGCAGCCGATGCCCTGGAGCGTCCCACGGAACGGCTGGTTCTCGTCCTCGTAGTTGATGATGGTGTTGCCGCGCAGGACGATGCCCGTCACCTCGCCTGTGCCGACGCCGCCCGTTCCCACCGACCACGACTGGAAGCCGTCGTCGTGGTTGGCGTTCACGGCGTAGCAGTTCTTGACCAGGTTGTACTGGAACACCGTGTTGTCGCCGAGGCCGCGCATGCCGTCGCCGGCGAACGAGTCGACGACGTTGTGCTCGATGAGCGAGTCGGACGCGCCCACGCTGATGCCGAAGTTGACGTTCTTCAGGTGGTTGTTCCGGATGGTGATGTTGCTGCCGCCCACGTCGAAGCCGTTGGCCGAGAGCTGATCCCAGTCGCTGGCGGTCCACGCGGACACGTCGGCTTTCGACTGCAGCGTGCAGCCCTCCACCACCACGTCCGAGACCGGACCCTGGTAGTTGTGGTCCTGGATCGCGATCATCGTCTGCGGGTCGTACGTCGCGGCGTACTCGGGGCTCACGTACAGGCCGCTGAGCTTCCAGTTCTTCCCGGCCTGGATCAGGACGCGCGACAGCTCGGGCTTCTCTCCCGGGGCCGCGGCGATCGTGATGGGTGAGGCGTTGTAGTAGCCCTGCAGCGTGACCGCGCCCTGGTAGCCGCTCATCAGATAGATGGTGTCGCCTGCCTTCACCGGCGCGCCGGCGTTCTTCGGCACCAGCGCGTCGCCCGCCGCGTACGGCAGCGTTTGCCACTTCTGGCTCTCGATGAGGTTTGCCGCGACGACTTCCTCGAGCGTCTTCCACGGCTTCGCCTTGCTGCCGTCACCCGACATGCTGCCGTTGACCGGATCGACGTAGAAACCGGTCGCCAGCGCCGGCATCGCCGACAGCACGATCGACAGTGATATCCCCAGAGCCAGTCCCACCCGAGCGCGTCCCATGCGCCCAGGATACTACGGATTGGCGTACGCCACGCGCTAGCTTCCGAGCCAAGGCAGGATATCGAGCGCGAGCGCGCGTTTGACGAACCACACCGCGGCGATCAGCGCGACCGCGGCGGACAGGGGGACCATCACGCGTTTTCTGTACCAGACGCGGCGCGACGCAAGAGCCAGCGGCGGGAACGCGATGACGACGATGATGAGCTGCGCGAGCTCGATGCCGACGTTGAAGGACACCAACGCCGCCACCGTGCCCCGGCTCGGTAGCTCGATGTCGGCGAGCACGGAGGCGAAGCCGAAGCCGTGCACCAGGCCGAACAGCGCCGCGGTGAAGAAGCGGCCGCGGATCTCGCGGCGCACGATGTTCTCGACGCCCACGATCACGATGCTCAGTGCAATCGCGCTCTCGGTGAAGCGCGACGGCAGTCGCACCACGCCGAGCCCGGCGCAGATCAGCGTGATCGAGTGGCCGAGCGTAAAGCCGGTGACGACGGCGGCCACCGCGCGCGTCGCGCTGCCCAGACTCTTCTGGCGGGTGGCGAGCGCCGCGGCGAGCAGAAGCCCGATCACGAACAGGATGTGGTCGATGCCGCTCTCGACGTGCTTCATGCCGAGCACCACGAAGTTCTCGAGCACCTGGCCGAGCGTCGGCGGCGTGCCGACCTCGCGCTCGGTCATCCCAGGCCTGAACACCCACGCCGAGCCGTTGATGGCGCATACCGTCTCGCTGCCGGGGTCGACATCGAGCCGCCAGGTGTTGCGCAGCGTGACGGGCCCCGACGGGCAGCTGAAGTGCAGCATCACTTTCAGGGCCGGCTCGCCCTGGTCGTGGATCAGCTCGGCCGGATCGGCTTTGACCTTGCACGGGCCGGCGGGAGTGCGCGCCTGCACGTGATCCTCGATCTGCTGGACGAAGCGCGGCGTGGCGTCGCGCAGCACCTGCTCGTCGGGACGGCGCGACGACAGACCCAGCGGCGCCGCCAGCAGGTGCCCCGCCGTCTCGACGCTCACGTCGATGCCGCCCGGCGCCGTGTCGACCGTGCAGTAGCTGCGGGGCAGCACGTGCGCCGCGGCTCCGTTCGCCCAATAGACTAGCGCGAGCGCGAAGAGGAGCGGGACGGCGCGGCGCGGCATGGGCGACGCGAGCCTACCGCGCGCGTTGGGCAGCGCTAGCCCTTGGAGGCCGCCCGCGCCCCGGCGTGCTCGCTCCGCCACTCCGGGGGTTGCGGCTCGCCGCCTGCGCCGGGCCTTGGCGGACTGGCGATTCCGGCAGGCGGGCGGCTCGCGCTGCACGCCGGAGAGCGTTCAGCGCGAGCCGTGGGCCTTCACTTGACGAACAGGATGGTGAACAGCGAATCGGTGCTGGAGCCGCTTGCGTTGTAGCAGTGGACGCCCACCGCGTTTGCGCTCCAGCTGCTGACCTTGCAGCGGTTCGGGCTCGAGCCGTAGCTCGATACGACCGGGATGCCCACGTCCGCGCCGACGTTGAAGTTCGGGAACGATGCCTGGTACGAGCCCGTGCCGCTATACGCCACGGTGATCGCGCTTCCACCCGGATTGTACGAGTGGCTGACCTTGCACGTTCCGCTCGTGCTCAAACAGTCGACATAGGCCCGCGCCAACCTGCCGGCGGGCGTGGCCACGTACGAGCCGGATGCCGGCGAGTCGGCCTTCTTGTTGACGGCGGTGGCGAGGGTCGAGAAGTTGTCGTTGACCTCGCTCGACTTGATCACGTTGCCGGCGCTGAACGTGTTCGGGATCGTCACCGCCGCGAGTAGAGCGGACGGCACGAACACGGCGCCCAGGGCCACCAACCACTTCCATGAATTCTTGAAACGTTTCATCTTGTCTCCTGTCCAGCAGAGCGTCACCCGGTGCCGGCGTCTCACAGCGACGCGGACAGCGCAGGTGACAAATCGATGGTCATCCCCAGACCGCGTTGTCCCAGGTCGACTGGTCCCAGATGCCGGGACCGCCGCCGGTTCCGGCTGTTCCACCGGTTCCGGCTGTTCCACCGGTTCCGGCTGTTCCACCGGTTCCGGCTGTTCCGCCGGTTCCGGCTGTTCCACCGGTTCCAGCTGTTCCGCCGGTTCCGGCTGTTCCACCGGTTCCGGCTGTTCCACCGGTTCCGGCTGTTCCGCCGGTTCCGGCTGTTCCGCCGGTTCCGGCTGTTCCACCGGTTCCGGCGGTTGCGCCGGTTCCGGCTGTTCCACCGGTTCCGCCGGTACCCCCGGTCGCGGCTGTTCCACCGGTTCCGGCGGTTGCGCCGGTTCCGGCTGTTCCACCAGGTCCACTTGTTCCGGAACTGCCACTATTTCCGCATGCAGCGAGACACAGCGCCGCCGCGACGCTGCATGCCCGCAGTCCGCTACTCCATAACGATCTCATCCCACCTCCTTCCCGCGAGACACGAGCCGCGACGGCGTCACGGCCCCCATACTGCTTGATCCCAGATCGACTGATCCCAGATGCCGGGACCGGCTCCGCCGACGCCGCCGCTTCCGGACGCGCCACCGGCGCCGGCGTTTCCTCCCGCGCCTGCGTTCCCTCCCGTCCCGGCGTTGCCACCGGAGCCGGCGTTGCCACCGGAGCCGGCGCTGCCACCAGTGCCCGCGCTGCCACCGGAGCCCCCCGATCCCGAGACATTGGTCGAGCTGGAACAAGCGAGCGCGCCCAGCGCCGCGAGACCCAGCACGACCACGGTTTTCGCTAGCTGCATCCGTCCCTCCAAACGAAGAGACCGCAGCCTACGCGGGGAGCGTGACCGGAGCGTGATTAGGCTAACACCGAGGGATTGCTGGGGATTCCCCATGCCCGGGCGCGCGGGAGAGCCGCCTCGCGCGGGCCTCGAACTGCAGGGCCTCCACCTCGCGAAGCATCTGTCTCGAGAAGCGCGCGGCGTCGAGGTACGAGCGCGCCGCCTGCGACCACTCCTCGGCCTGTTCCCAGTGCAGCGCCACTCGCCCGGGATGACTGTCCTGTGCGGCCAGTGCGGTCGCCGCGCGCCGGTGCACCAGCATGCGCGCCGCATGCGGCATATGATCGAGCACCACGGTGCGCAGGAGCTCGTGGGCGACCACGCCGTTCTTCAAGAGCAGTTGCCGTTCCAGCTCGGCCCACACCGCGCCCACGCGCTCGACGCTCGCATCGAGCATGGCAGCCCCGAGCGACAATCGGAGCGGCTCGTCGAGAACCGCAGCCGCCCTGAGAAGCGCGAGCGACGCCGGCGAGAGCTGCTCCAACCGCCTCTGGATCGTGAGCTTTACGCGTTCCGACGGGGTGAAGGCGTCGGGAAGGGTCCGCGGGTGGCTCCCGTGAAACAGCGCCTGGACGGTCTCCACGAGAAAGAACGGATTGCCGCCCGTGAACGCATGCAACGCGTCGGCATGCCGGACAAGTGTCTCCACCTCCATCGCCCGGAGTACCCGGACGAAGTCGTCCTCGGATAGCGGCTCGAGATCGATGCGCACGGCCTGTCCCGACTCGCAGATCGTCGCCAGCAGCGTCCGGGGCTCCTCATCGAGCTCGTCGAATCGGTACGTCGAAACGCTGCGTAACGGGCTTGCCTTCGACATGAAGTACATCCCGAGATAGACCCCGAGCTCGTGGCTGGCCGGGTCGAGATGGTGCGCGTCGTCGGTGATCACGATCATCGAGGCATCATTTGCCTTCGCCAGCTCCAGATTGGCGTCGAAGAACCTGGTGCGGTCCTCCGCGGTCGAGATCGGGGGCGGCGGGGAGCCGAGCTCCGGCATGATCCGCGAGATCTCCTTCTTCACCCAGGGCGCGAGGCGTGATGCGCGCTCGGGGAACGCGGCCAGGTCGTGGCGCCACGTGCGCGCGAAGTAGGCGTAGGGCAGGTCTCGATCCGTAGGGTGGCAACCGATGTAGCGCGCTCCGTAGCGGGGGTTCGCGGCGGCGAAGTCCTGGATTAGCCGCGTCTTGCCCATTCCCGCCTCGCCGCTGATGAACACGAGCTTGCCCTCCGAGATCGCCTGGCCCAGAGCGCTCCACGCGGCTTCCCGGCCTGCCAGCAGCGGCGGACGGAGCACCGATAGTGGGATGTCGTTGCGGGAGGGTCGTGCCGCGGGCATCGAAGGCGTTGACGAGCCCCGGATGCGTTTCGCGAGAGCTCGCGTCGCGTCCGCGGGTTCCACATCGAGGCGCTGCTTCAGCGTCTCCACGCAGGTGTCATAGGCCTGCAGCGCCGCGCCGCGCTCGCCCAGCAGATAGTGGAGCCGCATCAAGCGGCGGTATGCTTCTTCGGAGCAGGGATCGAGCTCGAGCCAGCGGAGTGCGGTCGGAATTGCCGCTCCCGGGCCGTCCGTCTGCTCGATGTCGGCGCTCGCGACGCTCAGCGCGTGCGCTATCGTCCAGTCGATACGGGTTCGTGTGAGCGATAGCCATTCCTCGATCCCGGGGCAATCGGCGAACGTCATCCCTGCGAGCAACGGGCCGCGTATCCCCGCGATGTTGCGCCAATCGTTCGCGGAGTTCCATGCGAAGAACTGCCTGAGATCGACGTGTACGGCAAGGTCGAGAGCCATCGGGTCGGCGCTCGTGATGATGTCGTGATCGAGCGCGACCCTCGCGCGTCGCGCAAGCTGGCGCAGGTTGGCGCGTTGCGCTTCCGTGTTGACCAGCGGCCAGAGCAGATCCGCCGTGCGTGCGCGCGCCGTCGGTCCTTCCGCGCACAAGAGAGCGATGCATGCCGCCGTCTTGCGCTCGAGATCGATCTCGGAGTTCCCCCTTGTCGCACGAGCACGACCGAAAAGGTGGATGCTCCAACCCTGGCCCTGCGACGTTTGCCCGCCCACGGGTTGTTTCTAGTTCAATGGGGGTCGCTTGGCTATATCGCAGTCCGGCCGGGGCGGGGACCCGACGGCCGGAATCGTACGCGCGTGCCCGCCGGGTTGTGACAGACTGTCCGCATGGAACGGCGGCTAGCACGCTTGCGGCGCGATGGTGACGCTCGAGACGCCGCTGTGGCACGCACGGACGGGATGATCGGCGTTCGATGAAATTCGAACTGTTCTTCAGCGTGTTCGGGGTCATTTTCCTGGCGGAGCTGCCGGACAAGACGGCGCTCTCGGCGCTGGTGCTGGCGTCGCGGCACCGGGCGCTGCCGGTATTCCTGGGCGCGGCGCTGGCGCTCGCGCTGCAGAGTCTGATTGCGGTCGGCGCCGGCTCGCTGCTGGCGAAGCTGCCGGAGCACGTCGTCCACGTCGGAGCGGGGCTCTTGTTCGTCGGCTGCGCGCTGGTCATGTGGTTCAAGAAGCCCGAGGACGACGAGCCGGACACGAAGGCCGAGGAGAAGGCGGGGTTCTGGGGCGCGCTCTGGACCGTCTTCGCGGTGGTGTTCGTGGCGGAGTGGGGCGACCTCACGCAGATCGGCACGGCGGGCTTCGAAGCGAAGTACCACGCCTGGCTGACGATCCTGCTCGCTTCCACTCTGGCGCTGTGGTCGGTGACGGCGATCGCTGTGTTCATCGGCAACCGCGCCGGCAAACTGCTCTCGCCCAGGATCACGCAGAAGGTCGCGGCCATCGTGTTCGCGGTGATCGGCGGATTGCTCCTCGCCGGCGTGGTGTGACCGCTTGCCAGAGCGGGCGGCCGAGGGCATGACTTCGGCCCATGAGGAGCAGCCTGGTCTCCGGCTTTCTCGAGCTGACGACGCCGGACAACGCGCGCATCGCCATCCACGACGACGTTGAGCAAGTGAGCTTTGCCGAGCTCGGACAGCGCGCGGCGCGCGTGGCCGGTGCGCTCCGGGCGCGCGGGCTGTCCGGCAAACGCGTGGCGATGCTGGTGACGCAGGGGTCGGGCTGGGTGGAGGCGTTCTTCGGCGGCGTCTTGGCCGATGCCACGCTGGTGCCGCTGAGCCAGCTCCATCCGGAAGCGGAACAGCGCTGGTTCGTGGAGACCTCGGGGGCGAGCGCGATCATCGTGGCGGAGGAGCTCGCCGCGCGTGTGGGGCCGTATGCGGGCGAGCGCCCGGTGCTCGCCATCGAGGAGCTCTGCGCCCACGCCGAGCCAGCGGAGCCCGCCGAAAGCAAAAGCGACGACACCGCGCTCATCCTCTATACCAGTGGCACCACGGGCAAGCCGAAGGGCGCGCTCATCACGCACGAGAACCTGGCGGCCACGGCGCGCCTGCTCGCTTCTGCATGGAAGTGGTCGCGGGAAGACACGCTGCTGCACAGCTTGCCGCTGCATCACCTGCACGGGCTCGGCATTGCGCTCTTCACGTCGCTGCTCGCCGGCGGCACGACGCGCATGCTGGCGCGCTTCGACGCGGCGCGGCTGTGGGACGCGATGGCGGACGCGACGGTGCTGATGGGCGTGCCGACGATGCACAAGAAGCTGCTCGACGCGCTCGACGCTGCGGACGCCGCCACGCAGGCGCGCTGGAAGGAAAACGCCGCGCATCTGCGCCTGGTCACGAGCGGCTCGGCGGCGCTGCCGACGACCGTGGGCGAGCGCTGGCGTGCGCTCAGCGGCAACTATCCGCTGGAGCGTTTCGGCATGACCGAGATCGGCGTGGGCATGACCAATCCGGTCGACGGCGAGCGGCGCCCGGGCAGCTGCGGGCGTCCGCTGCCCGGCATGCAGATCCGCGTCGTGGGCGATAACGGCGCGGACGTGGCTCCTGGCGAACCAGGCGAGATCTGGATCCGCGGGCCCGGCGTGTTCAAGGGCTACGACAAGAACGACGAGGCCACGCGCGAGGCGTTCGTCGACGGCTGGTTCAAGAGCGGCGACACCGCTACCTGGCTCGAGGGCGGCTACGCGAAGATCCTGGGGCGCACCAGCGTCGATATCCTCAAGAGCGGCGGCTACAAGCTGAGCGCGCTCGAGATCGAGGAAGTCCTGCGCGAAAACGACGCGGTCGCCGACGTGGCCGTGGTCGGGCTGCCCGACGAGACCTGGGGCGAGATCGCGGTGGCGGCGGTGATTCCGCGCGCGGGGCGCGCCGCGGAGGTACAGGAAGAGCCGCTCCGCGCATGGGCGAAGGAGCGTATCGCGTCCTACAAGGTGCCGAAGCGCGTCGTCGTGTTCGACGAGCTGCCGCGCAACCCCGTCGGCAAGGTCGTCAAGCCGGAGCTAGCGCAGATCGTCGCGAAGCGGCTTACAGCTTCTCCACCGACTTGAACATCTCCATCACGAACGAGGCGCGCGGGCGGATCAGCAGGCTGCGCGCGGCGGGCTTGCGGACCTCGAGCACCCAGCCCGGCGCGGAGTTGCCCAGTGCGTCGAGCGGGTCGTCGGTGAATTTGTAGACATAGCCGTCGTCGTTGCGCTGGGCGGCATTCCTGCGCTGCGCGTGGGCGAGCGGGGCGGCGGAGAGGGCGGTCAGGGCAGCGAGAGCGGCGGGCAGAGCGACGCGGAGCTTCATCGGGTCTCCTCCTTTTCGCGTACGACCCTGGCGCCGGAGGGGTTCTTGGGTGTCGTTTCGAGGCGCCTTCTATACGATGCGAGGCGTGCGGGAGGTGACGATGCGGGGCTGGTGGCTGTGCGTCGGTGTGTTGGCGCTGTCGTGCTCGAAGACGAAGACGAAGGCGCCGGAAGTGAAGCGGCAGCCGGTGGGCTCGGCGAGCGCCGCGCCGACGGCGAGCGCCGCGCCGAAGCCGGGCCACGTCGGACCGGTGATGAAGCTGGTGAGGAAGTTTCCGAACAGTGAGTTCTTTCCAGTCGGGAACGCGGGGATCGTGTGCAGCGCCTATTGCTCCTTCTACAAGGGCGCGAAGCCGAAGCTCTGGCTGGTGACCGCCGACAAGGTCGAGCCGGCGCCGTTGCTCTGGCCGTCCAACGCCTACCAGAAGTACCTGCCCACAATGGAGGAAGATCCGGATACCGCCTCCTCCAACATCGTCTTCTGGGGAAAGTACCCCGACGGACTGTTCGCGATGGGCGAGAGCTCCGATCCTCCGTGGCCTGGACTGCCGACGGTGAAGTTCGTCAAGAAGTACTGGGCGGAGGCCAGCAACGCGCCGCGCCGCCCAGAAGAGGACCACAAGTTCACGTCGCCGCGACGCCTGGACCGCGCGCTGATGACCGTTCCCGTCTCGTCCTCTCCGTTGGGGCGTCTCATCTACGGCGGCGGTGGTCCGGTGCTGCTTGTCGAAAAGCAGAAGCTCTACTCCTGGGACGGGAAGCGCTGGAGCGTCAAACCGGCTCCTTGGCAGGCCAAGCTCATGCGGACCCGGAGGCTCATGGACGGCGGGACGCTGGTGAGGCCGGACAAGGGGCTGTACTACGTGAGCAAGGACCTCGTCGTGGAACGGATCGAGTTGCCGGGTGCGGGCGACGCGGCCACCGATTTCCACGCGATCGCGGGCACGGTGTGGGTCGAGTCCGGCGACATGTCGAAGCTGCTCTTGTACCGTCCGGAACACCCCGAGCGCGTCCGGTTCGCGAAGATCGAGGAGCGCGCCGAGCCGAAGCCCCGCCCCGCGCCGCCGCCGCCGCGGGTGGAAGCCGGCGCCGAAGCCGGCGCCGAGGCGGGAGGCGCCGTGCGCGACGAGATGCCGGCGCCGACGAAGCTCACCGACAAGTGCACCACGCCGTTCGTGATCCTGGCGACACCGCCGGGGCCGGGCGGTTACTACGACACCATCCCGGCTGCCTTCAAGGGGCACATGGAGCTGACCGACAAGGTGACGTTCGTGGAGTATGTCCGCAAAGGCCAGACCTGGTTCGGCGCGCAGACCGTCGACGCCGACACGGCGCACAAGGTCGCTTCGATCGTCAAGAGCAGGTTTCATAGCATCAAGCCGCAACTGGCGTGTCTCGACGCGAAGAAACACATTCCTGATCCGTACAACCCGCCGCCCGGGATGCGCATCGTGTGGATCCATCTCGGCTGTGGCGGCGACCTCGGGCTGAAATGAAATGCGCGGGCGTGCTCGTCCTTGCGCTCGCCGGCTGCGCGCCGCGCCCGCCGCACGTGCCGCCTGGCGACGAAGCGCGCGCTGCCGACTATGCTGCGCGCGCCGATAGCGCGTTCGCCGCAGGACAGCGCGAGCTGGCGTTCCGTCTGGCGACGCACGCGCTGGTGGCTCGGCTGGCGGCGTGCGACGGCGACTGTCCGGAGGTGGCCCGTTCGTTCGTGCAGCTCGGCGACCTGCGCTGCGAAAGCGGGCAGAGCGACTGGGGCGTGCAGTCGTACCGCGCCGCGATCGGTGTCCTGAGGCGCGCCGGCGGATCCGACGAGGCTATCCGCGGCGTCCGCGGGAGGATCGACAAGTGCCGGAAGCCCTGAGCGGCCGCTGATCGACTACAATGTCCCCGATGGCTTGCCGCGCGTTCTGGATATTCGTGGCGCGCGGGGCGACGTTCGCGCTGGCTGCGCTGGCTCTGGCGTGCAGCGCCGGCAAGCCGGCGGGAAAGTCCGCGGGTCACTGCCCCTCCGCCCAGGCGCGGGCGACGGCGCTCGCGTTCTGCCCCGCTGGACCGGACCTGGCGGCGCTCGTTGACCCGATGATCGGAACGGCTGCATCGGGCAACACCACGCCGGCGGTGCGCGTGCCGCACGGCATGGTGAAGGTCGGTCCGGATACCAGCTCCAGCGGCGACGTCGCTGCCTACAGGTACGAGGCCAATTTCATCAATGGCTTCACGCACGATAATCTCCTCGGCCCCGGCGGCAGCAAGAATGGCTACAGCCAGATCCTGATCCTGCCGGTGGTCGGCGCGCTGGACGGCAAGACACCGGGCTCCACCTTTTCGCACGGCAGCGAGAGCGCCGAGGTCGGCCGCTACGCGGTGACGCTGGACGACTACGGCGTGCAGGTCGAGCTGACGGCAACGGCGCACGCTGCCATCCATCGCTACACGTTCCCCAAGACCGACGCGGCGAAGATCTACTTCGACATCGGTCACTCGCTGGGCCAATCCATCGGTGGGCACGTGGAGATCGTCGGCGACCACACCGTCGAGGGCTACGGACAGTACGTCGTCCACCCGGCGGTCAAGGTCCTGGTGAAGAGCGAGCCGAACACCGCCACGGCGACGACCTACTTTGTGGCGGAGATCGGTACGCCGTTTTCATCCTTCGGCACGACCGAGGCGAACGGCAGCGGCCAGGTTACCGTGGCGCAGGGCCAGCGACAGACCGACGGCGTCTACCGCGGCGCCTACGTCGGTCTGTCCACGAAGGCCGGACAAGTCGTGGAGGTTCGCGTCGCCATCTCCCGCATCAGCGTGGACCAGGCGAAGAAGAACCTGGACGCCGAGCTCTCCGGAAGGAGCTTCGACGACGTGCGCCAGGCGGCGCGGGACAAGTGGAACTGTCTGCTGCGCCGCGTCCAGGTCCAGGGCGGGACGAAGGATGAACAGACCCTGTTCTACACGTCGCTCTACAACACGCTCACGCAGCCGGTGGACTACACGGAAGTCGGGGGCAGGTTTTTCAGTGCCACCCAGGGACAGGGACACGTCGTCACCTGGAAGAGCCATGACTATTTCGCCGACGACTGGTGCGCCTGGGACACGTTCCGCACGTCGCGCCCGCTCGCCACGCTGATCGAGCCCGAACGGGTGGATGACATCGTCGCGTCCTATCTCCACATCTACAAGGAAGGCGGCTGGTTGCCCAAGTGCACCTGGAACGCCGGCGGATACTCGCGCGTGATGATCGGCAACCACGCGGTGTCGATCATCGCCGACGCCATGACCAAGGGCTTTGCCTGCTTCGATCCGCAGACTGCCTGGGCCGCCGTGGACAAGAGCGCGACCGAGGAGAACACGGACGAAGTGATCGGCGGGCTGTGCGGCTACCTCGACCTGGGAACGCCGCCCGACTACGTAAGCAAGGGCTACGTGCCCCAGGAGTGCGATTCGGACCAGTCCGCGAGCATGACGCTGGAGCTCGCCTACGACGACTGGTGCATCTCGAAGATCGCCGGCGTGCTCGGCAAGACCGACGCCGAGGCGTCGTTCTCGAAGCGTGCGCAGAACTTCCGCAACGTGTGGGACCCCGGCTCGGGACTGATGCGTCCGAAGAACAGCGACGGCACATGGGTGAGCCCGTTCGACCCGACGAAGGACAGCCTGAGCAACGGGTTCACCGAGGCCAGCGCCTGGATCTACACCTGGTTCGTGCCCCAGGACGTGCCCGGGCTCATCAAGCTGATGGGCGGGCGCGCCGCTTTCGTGAAGAAGCTGGATACGTTCTTTGCGAGCTACTTCGACCCGAGCAACGAGCCGAGCTTCCACACGCCGTACCTCTACAACTTCGCCGGTCGGCCCGACAAGACGGAAGAGGAGGTGCACTCGGTGCTGACGACGCGCTACGCCGCGGCGCCCGACGGCCTGCCGGGAAATGACGACTCCGGCGCGACCAGCGCGTGGTACGTGCTGAGCGCGATCGGTATCTATCCGGTCGCGCCTGGCAACGGCACCTACCAGCTCACCACGCCGATGTTCTCCCGCGTGACGCTCCAGCTCGACCCGGCCGCCGGCGGCGCTGGCTCTTTCGTCATCGACGTGAAGAACGCCGCGCCCGGCAACATCTACATCCAGTCCGCTCGCTTGAACGGAAAGCCCGTCGGCGTGCCCGAGCTCCAGCACGCGGACATCCTTGCCGGTGGCATGCTCGAGATCACCGTCGGCCCGCAACCGTCGGCGTGGGGTACTGCGCCCTAGTTCGTGCGATTGTCCCAGCTGCCGACGGGCACGACCTCGCCGACTCCGGGGGACTTCTGGCCGCCTTGCATCAAGTTGCCCCAGCTGTTGGCCACCTCGAACTGCGCGCCCACACTCACGCTCACGTTCGTGACACCGCTCAGCGTGGGCTGGAACGAGCCCTTGAGGTCTGCTGCCGCGATGGACTGGTTGAACGAAGCGTAGCTCGCTCCCGAAGCCGCGGACAGCGGAGCGTCGAACGTCTCGTTGAACTGGCCGTCGCTGGTCGAGAAGGTGACGTGGACGGTGACATCGACGCTCGCCGGCTGGTCGGCCATCCCCGTGCCCGGAGGTGCGGTGACGTGGCGATGGCATGTGATGGCGCCGCCGGCGTACGACAGGGCGATCGTCAGCGCGGTGCTCGCGCCGGCGTCGGCTCCCGCGTCCTGGGCGGCGACGTAGTCGAGCGCCAGCTGGTAGCTCGGCTGGGTGAGGGCGAGCACGTCGTTGCCGCTCGGACCATTGGTGTCGCACGTCTCGTCCAGTGACGAGAGCGTGTAGCTCCCGCTGCCTCCACCGCCTCCGCCCCCGCCCCCGCCGCCGCTTCCGCCCGAGCCGCCGGTTCCTGACGGGTTGCCGGAGCCGCCGCTGCAAGCGGCCAGTGCGAGCGTTAGCGCGCCGGCTGCGAGCTTCACTACTGCCTGCATGGAACACACCATACCACTCCTTCATTCCAACCGGTCGTCACGCTCGCAGTGGGCTGTCCCGTTACGAGACATGCCGCGAGCGCCGGACGCGCGCTACAATGATCGGCCATGTCCGAGCGGAGCTCCTCCTCTATCGACGGCGGGGGCGCCACTTCGACACAGGACCCCGATACGCCAGGGGGGATAGACGGCGGGTCCCGGACTGTCGACAAGGCGCACGCGAACCTGCTGGCGCTGCTGGAGAACACCGACGACTTCGTCCTGTTCAGCGACTGCTCCGGCAGCCCGGTGTTCTTCAACACTGCTTATGCGGATCTGATACGGCACATCCTCGGCATCGAGATGCGGCCGGGGCTCAAACCGCACGAGCTGCTCGACGACGCTGAAGTCCGCGCCATGTGGGACGGGTTGCACCAGCGGGTGTTGGGGGGCGAGCGCTTTACGGTGGAGATCGAGCAGCCGGCGCCGGACGGCGTCGTTCACTACTTCGAAGTGCGTTACAACCCCGTGTGGGAAGACGGGGAGATCATCGGCTTCTCCGAGTTCTCGCGCGACATCACCGCTCGCAAGCGCGCCGAAGCCGAGCTCCGCGACGCGCGCGACCGTCTCGAGCACGAGGTTGCCGAGCGCACGCGTGAGCTCCGCGCGAGCGAGTCGCGCTTCCGCGCCCTGACCGAGCGCTCGGCGGACCTCACCTTGATTGCGGACCGCGACGGCACTTGCCGCTACGCGAGCCCGTCCGCTCGGCGATACGGCTACGATCCGGACCAGCTCGTCGGCAGGGCCCCCTCGGAGTTCCTGGACCCGGAAGACCTCGGGCCGCTCCTGGACGCCTACCAACGCGCGGCAGAGGAGCCGGGGGTCCCCATCTCGCTGAGAAGCGTGCGCGCGAAGACCAGCAGCGGCGAGTACGTCATTTTCGAAGGGACAGTGACCGCGCACTTCGACGTGCCCGGCATCGAGGGTCTCGTGCTGAACGTAAGGGACGTGACCGAGCAAACACAGCTCGAGGCGCGCCTGCGTCATTCAGAGAAGATGGACGCCATCGGGCAGCTCGCGGGAGGCGTCGCCCACGACTTCAACAACCAGCTTTCCGGGATCCTGGCCGCCGCCGACCTGCTGATACCGAGGCTCGACGATCCCGTGACCCGCAGCTGGGCCGAGCAGATCTCCCAGGCTGCGCTGCGCTCCGCGGACCTGACCGGCAAACTGCTCGCCTTCGCTCGCAAGGGCCAGTACCGGAGCGAAGTCGTAGATGTAGCCTCGGTGTTGTCCGACGTGGCAGAGCTCTTGCGCCGGAGCATCGACAAGCGCATCGACATCGAGCTCGATTTCGCGCCGGGGCCGCTCTTGACGACGGGCGATCCGTCGCTCTTGCAGAACGCGTTCCTGAACCTGGGGCTCAACGCGCGAGACGCGATGCCCGACGGTGGTACGCTGAAGCTCGAAGTACGCCCACGTGTTCTCGATCGGAAACCGGCCGCCGCGTATGACCTCGAGCCCGGTTCCTATCTGTGCGTGAGCGTGAAGGACGACGGTGTGGGAATGGACGCGGCGACGCGAGCGCACATGTTCGAGCCTTTCTTCACGACGAAGGGTCCGGGGAAGGGCACCGGAATGGGCCTACCCAGCGTGTACGGTACGGTGCAAGGCCATGGAGGCGCGATTGCCGTCACCAGCAAGCCGGGCGAAGGCACGACGTTCGAGATCTTCCTCCCCGAGTCGGCGGGGCAAAGCGCCCGGGTTCCCCGATCGCGACGCGGCGAGCCCCCCGAAAAGGCCCTGCGCATCCTGGTCGTCGACGACGAGCCGGTGGTTCGCAGGCTGATCGCCCGTCTTGTCGAGGAGCTCGGTCATACCGCTATGACCTGCCAGGACGGGGTCGAAGCCGTAGACCTGTTCCGCGATATCGGTCGGGAGATCGACCTCGTCATCCAGGACATGGTGATGCCGCGGCAGAGCGGTCTCGAGACGTTCCACGCCCTACGCGCGCTCAGACCCGACGTGCGGGTGCTGATCAGCTCCGGCTTCACGGTGGAAGGCGGCGCGCAGGAGTTGCTGGACAGCGGTGCTGTCGGATTTCTGCAGAAGCCGTTCGACCTCGACAAGCTCGCCGACGCGATCCGCCGTGCGAAACCGGACGCGGCGTCCAGACGGGGCTAGCGAACGGACGCCTAGCGACCCCGGCTGGCGCCCGATGTCACGTCCGGCGTGCGCGTCGGCGTGGGTGCAGGCCGGGGCGTCGGGGTCGGAGTCGGCTGGGGTGCGGGTGTGGGTTCTGGCCGCGGCGTCGCGGTGGGGCGCGGTGTGGCGACGGCCCGCGGTGGGGCGACGGGATTCGGCGCCTGGCTCGTCGTTGCCGGTGTGGTCGTCATGGGTGGCGGCTGTTCCACGGCAGGGGCGCTCCGGGCTGGGCGCGATTTCCATGCGGTCGTGTCGTGGCACTTCTCGCACGCTGTCGAGAAGTGCTCGGCTACGTGCCGCGGAGCCCGCTCGTAGTCGGCCTGGTGGCAGCCGTAGCATTGTTGCGGAGTGCCCAGGAAGAGCGGCGGCTGCCCCTTGTGGCAGTAGAAGCACGAGGCCTTTTCGTGTGCTCCGGTCAGCGGCCACGCATGCTGGAGCCGCGTCGGATGCCAGCCATCCTGCGAGTGACAGGTCGCGCAGGTCGTCGGCTTCTCGCCTTCGTGGTGCGGCGCCGATTCGAACTCCGCCGTGTGGCAGGTCGCGCACTCGCCGGCGCTGCCCGTGGTCGGCGCCGGCGACACGTCGAGGACCCCCGTGTCGCAACCGCAGGCGAGCAGCAGAGAGAGCAGCAGCGTGAAACGCATCATGTCAGAACCGCTCCTCACGGAACGACATGCCGAGGCCTTCGCAGATCGGGCGCAGCTTCCTTCCCAGGCCGGGCGGGCCGCAGAAGAAGACGTCGATTTGTTGGTCCTGGTGCAAGCGGCAGATCTCGCCCAGCATGGCGTCCCAGTCGGGCGGCCCCACGTGCGTGTGCGTGCGCAGGCCGGTGATGATGTCGCTGCGCCCCCAGGCTTTCATGACCTCGCGTGCGACTTCCAGCCCCATCGCCGTCGCGCCGCTCCGCGCGCCGGTCAAGCACAGGTGGATCTCCAGAAGGCCCCTGAGGTCGAGCTTCTCGAGCTCGGCGAGCAGGGTGGAGAACCACTCGAACGAGTACTGGTCGCGGTTCAGCCAGAAGAAATGCACCTTCTGCAGGTTAGACGGGCGGTTGCCCCAGCCGTAGGCGCGCAGCACGATGCTCTCCAGCACGCTGGCGAACGGCGTGACGCCGATGCCCGCGCCGATCATCACGGCGCATCTCGACTGGAAGATGTGGGCGCTCGGCGAGCCATACGGGCCGTCGACGTACGCGACGAGCCCGGGCTCGTCGGGGCGCAGGTCCACCCTGCGCCTGAGCGCTGCCGTCCAGTTGCCGAGCGACCGCACGTGGAAGGTCAGCGTCTTCCGCTCCGGCGCGCTGGAGATGGTGAAGGGGTGCCACTCGCGCTTGGCGACGGCGGGGATGCGCAGGAACACGTAGTCCCCGGCTCCGAAATCGAAATCAGGCGGACGCGCGATCTCCAGGCGTGTGACGCCGGAACGCTGCGGCCGGCCGCTCACGACCTGGTTCGGAGGACCGCGGCGCGACAGCCTGACGAGCTGCTCGATCAAGAACCCGAGCAGCGGCACGCCGGCCCACAGCGCAAACGGCGGCGCGTGGGCGATCGCCAGGATGAACCAGGCGATCCACAGAAGGTGCGTCGATGCGAAGAGCTCGAAGCGGCGGCTCCTGCGGATGAAGGACAGCGAGCAGAGCCACATGATCGCGAACACGACGATCAGCGCGCCGCCCGTCAGGAAGCGCTCGCCAACGAGGAAGTCGGCCAATGACGACGGCGAGTGTCCGATCGCGAACGCGGCGATGAACGCTCCCGCGTGGAACAGAGCCAGAAAGAACAGCGAGTGGCCGACGAAGCGGTGGAAGTCCACCGATTCGTCGAGCGGAAGCACCCGGCCGAGCCAGCTGGAGCGAATCCAGGTCATCAGCCGCCGCATCATCGGGATCAGGATGAACGCGCCGCAGAAGTCGAGGCACAGTCCCGCTGCCCGCCCTGCCTCCATCAGCGGGTTCGACGTCACGAAGGCTCCTCCGAGGATCATCGACGCCGTGAAGATCCCGATGTTGGCGAGAACGAAAAATCCGAGCAGCACGTAGGGCGCCACGCCGTGCTCGAGAAAGCTCGACGGGAGCTTCATGCCGGCCGCGCGCTCGTCGACCAGCACGAGCAGTTCCTCGTTGGGCGCGATCCAGATCGCCTCGTTGCGCGTCATCCTGCGGAGCAGCTCGGGGCGCTTCATCACCACTTCGACGAATTCGTCGAAGGAGATGCGCCCGTCGCGGTTGCGATCCGCTGCCGACAGCAGCGCCCGGGTCAGGTACTCGGGCGGCTGCGAGAGCTTCTCGGCGATCTCGCTTTCGGCGAGGCTCATCGAGATCATGCGCAGGAGCTCTTGCCGGTCGATCGTGCCGTCGCCGTCGTGATCGTGCAGGCGAAAGGCGAACCAGAGCTTCTCCCGGTCCGAGCCGAAGACGAGCGCGCGGACGCCCTCGATGAACTCGCCCTGCGTGATGACGCCGTCGCCGTTCAGGTCGAACAGCCTGAGCATACGCCCGGCCAGGTAGTCGCTCTTCAGGCCGAGCGCCCGCTTCAGATCCGCGAAGTCGATGACCGCGTCTGCGCCGGCGTGATGCGCGAACGCGCGCTCGAGTACGCCGAGGAGCTCCTTGTCGAGGTAGGAGGGGTACAAGGAAGACTCCAAGCTATGCGCGTGGAAGTAAATTGACAATGGCGGTTGTCGGCGGCGCGGCCGTAGCTTTGCCGGCGACGTTTGAAGTCCAGGGACCCATGCTGGAACCTGGTACACTGCGGCGGATGGGCCGGCCGGCGGAGCGAGAAGAGGCGACCGCGCACACCGAAGCTCCGACGGTTCTCGACCACGGCTTCCACCTGGGCCGCTCGAGCCCGCCGCTGTTCTCCGACGGCGCGCTGATCTGCGAGCGCTATCGGGTAGTGCGGCTACTCGGTGTCGGGGGCTTCGGCGAGGTCTACGAGGTCGTCGACTCGAGCGCGCGGAGCGGTCGGTTCGCGCTCAAGCTGGCGCGGCTGCGCGACGCGGACACGCGCTCCCTGGAAACGCTGAAGGGCGAGTTCACGCTGCTCGCGTCGCTGTCGCACCCGAACCTGGCGACGGTGCACGACTTCGGTCACGTCGCCGACGACGTCGCGTATTTCACGCAGACGTTGGTCAATGGCGTGCCGCTGTCGGAAGCGGCCGTGCGCCCCGACGATCCCGGCGCGATCGACATCTGGGCGCAGCTCTGCCGCGCGCTCGAGTACCTGCACGGGCGCGGCATCCTGCACCGTGACATCAAGCCCTCGAACGTGCTGGTGGACCGCGCCACGGGCAGGCTCACGCTGCTCGACTTCGGCATCTCGCGCGCGTTCGGCGGGCGCGAGGATGACCGCGTGGTCGGGACTTTCGCCTACCTTCCGCCGGAGGCGATCACCGGCGGTCCGCTCGACGCCCGCTCCGACCTCTACTCGCTCGGCATCACGCTGTACCGCCAGGTGGCGGGGCGCGTCCCGTTCGAGGGCAGCGCGAGCGAGGTGCTGCCGAAGCACCTGTCAGCGCCGGTGAAGCCGCTGGACCCGTCGCTTGTCTCGGCGGAAGTCGCGAAGATCATCGAGCGGCTGCTGAGCAAGGATCCCGGCGAGCGCTACGCCACGGCTGGCGAGGTGCTGGCCGAATTGGCCCGGGCCAACGGCGTCGCGCTCGAAGCGGAGCCCGCCGAGTCACTGGCCAGCTACGTGCTTTCCGCCCGCTTCGTCGGACACGAGGCGCTGCTGACGGAGCTGGAACAGCGCGCGCTTTCAGCGGAGCCGGACGGCACCGCCGTGATGGTGCTGGGCGAAGGAGGGAGCGGCAAGTCGCGGCTGATGAACGAGACAAGGCAGCGCGTGCAACTTGCGCGGCACGACTGGCTTTCCGTGCGGGTCCAGCCAGCATGGGGCGCTAGCTCGGTGGTGCCCTCCATTGCGCGCGCGGTACTGACTCCGCCGGTTGTCGATCGGCTGACGGAAGAGGAACGCCGCGAGCTGGCGCGTGCGCTGCCGGAGCTGCGCCGTCCCCGCGAGCGACTGGGCGTCGTCGTCGACCCCGACCGCGCGCGTGCGGCGCGCATCGATGCGCTGGGCTGGGCGCTTGCGCTGCGTTTCGAACACGAGTCCGGCGTGCTCGCCGTGGAAGACGTGCACTGGGCCGACGACAAGGTCGTGGCATTGCTGGAGGCCACGGTGGTCGCGGCCCGCCGGCACTCGGCGCACTGCATCTTCGTGTTTTCCGCCCGACCGGGGCAGCTGGCAACGAGCCTTGCCAGCCGCGTGGGCGCGAAGGAGATGCGCTGCGACGCGCTGTCGCCGGCGGACAGCCTGCGGCTCGTCCATTCCATGTTCGGTCGGAGCGATCTGCTCGGCGACACCGAGCTCGGCCGGAGCCTTGCGGCCGAGGCGCACACGGCCCAGCACGTCCAGGAGTCGCTGAGGCTGGCGCTGGACACCGACTCCATCCGGCGGGAACGCGGGCAATGGGTGGTGCGTGGCGGCGTTCCCGCGCTGCCGCCACGCGACGTGTTGGCGGCCCGCGTGCTGAACCTGGGAGCGGGCAGCCAACGCGCGGCGCTCGCGGTGGCGGTGCTTGGCGGTACGTGTTCCGGCGTGGAGCTGGCACGCACTCTGCGGCGCAAGCAATCCGATACCGCGCTTGCGCTCGGCGAGCTGGTTCGCGCGGGCATCGTAGAGGAGCGCCGCGACGATCGCGGCCGCGTCGAGTACGCCATGCACGATCGCTATCGCGAGATCGTGCTCGAGACGTTGCCGGACCAGCGACTGCGCGCGGCGCATCGCCGCGCCGGGCAGCTCAGGCGACGCACGGCGCGGGGGGACTGGCGCGCGCTGCTCTTGGCGGCCGAGCACTACGCGTGCGGCGGCGACCTCGATCTCGCCATCCGGATTGCCGGCGAGAGCGCGGCGTCTGCCGAAGGCGCTGGACGTCCCGACCAGGTCCTCATGGCGCTCGGCAAGGAAATCGCCTGGCGCAGCGCGCTGGGCGAGGTTCCGGTTGCGCTCCTGCTGAGGCGTCTGGATGCGTGCGCGTTGCTCGGGCTGAAGGGCGAGGTCGACGAGGCGCTGGCCGCGCTGCTGCAGCGGCTGCCGCGCGCTTCGCCGTCCGAACAAGGTGGTATCCGCTTGCGGCACGCGAAGGTCGCGCTCGCGCGCGGCGATCCGGAGCGCGCCCAGCAGATCGTCTCGCGTGCAGAAAAGGACGCGGCCGAGCTGGCAGACCGGGCACTGTCGGCGGAGCTGTCGCTGGCTAGAGCGCGCATCGAGGAGGACTACGGCAAGCAGACCGACGCGCACGAGCAGTACATGCTTGCCGCGGCGGCCGCGGAGGAGTCCGGCGCGCAGGCTCTGGCCACCCGCGCCTGGCTGGGTGCTTCGCTGTCCGCATTGCGACTGGGTTTTGCCGAGCGGGCGGCGACGACGGCCAAACGCTCGATCGCCGCTGCGCGCGCGGCTGACGATCCCCTGGCCACGGCCGAGGCATTGCGTGCGCTCGGCAACGCCCAGCGCGAGATTGGCGCTGTCGCCTCGGCGCTGCGCCTCTATCGTCGCGCAGTCCGTGTCGCGCGAGAAGCCGGTAGCTCGGAGTCCGAGGCGAAGGCGCTGAACAACCTGGGAACCGTCTGCCAGTTCTCGGGGCTGATCCCCGAAGCCATGTCGGCGTTGGAGCGCTCTCTCCTGCTCAAGGAGCGGCTGGGTCTGCGGGCCGCCGCGATGCTCACGCGGAACAATCTCGGCGGGCTGTATCTCGTCGTGGGCCGGTTTTCCGACGCTGCCAGCGAGCTGTCCCAGGTGACCAGCGGGTCCAGTGGCGTTCCGCCTGTGATCGGGGCGTTGGCTCGCTCCAACCTGGGCGACCTGACGCTGCTCCAGGGCGACCTTGAAGGGGCGATCGACCACTACCGCCGCGCGCACGACCTGAACACCGAGCGCGGGCTCGCGGTCCACGACTCCCACGCGCTCAGCGGCCTCGTCCGTACGCTCCTGATGCGGGGCGCGCCGGACGACCTCGAAGAGGCCGAGGCGCTGCTTGCCCAGTTCGATGAGCTCCAGGGCCGCAGCGAATACGCCGAGTCGCGACGCCGCCACCTGTCGACGCGCGCGATGGTGCTCGACGCCGGAGGCCAGCCCGACCGCGCACTGGACGAGGTGCGGCGTGCGCGCCGACACCCCCGCGATCGGCGTATGCAGTACTCGGACCTGTTCGGCACAGCGCTCGAGGTGCGCTGGATGAGCGCAGTGCTCCTTTGTCGTCTGGGGCGTTCGTTGCAGGCTCGGCGCCAGGCGGAGCGCACTGCCGCCGAGCTCGGGCAGTACGCGAAGAGGATGGGGGACCCAGCAGCCGGACGCCGCTTCATCGAGGCGAGCCCCCTGCACCGCGCCATCGAGCAAGGTCGGCTCGACACTCCGCCCGGCTGGACCTGGCCACGCGGCATCTGACCAGACCCGATCCGGAGCGGTTGGGGCTTTCCGCGATCCAGTCTATGGTTTCCGTCCATGGCGAACGTCGTGGGGCTTACGGTCGACGAGCTCGAGCAGATCCGCGCCCAGGAGCGCTTCAACGAGGATCTGGCTCCCACGGCGCCGGAGCAGCGCACGTGGTCGCGCTGGCACATCGCCGCGCTGTGGGTCGGCATGAGCGTGTGCGTCACGACCTACACGCTCTCGTCGACGCTGATCCAGAAGGGCATGAGCTGGTGGGAGGCGAACCTGACCATCCTGCTCGGCAACCTGATCGTGCTGGTGCCGATGATCCTCAACGCGCACGCCGGCACCAAGTACGGCATCCCGTTTCCGGTGCTCGCCCGCTCGTCGTTCGGCGTGCTCGGCTCGAACGTCGCGGCGCTCTTGCGCGCGTTCGTGGCGTGCGGCTGGTTCGGCATCCAGACCTGGATTGGCGGCTGGGCGATCTTCCAGCTGCTCCGCGCGCTGATACCGGGACTGCCCGCGGGGCATCCGACCGCGCTCTGGCCCGGCGCCGTCCCCTTCGGTTGCTTCATCGCCTTCTGGCTCATCAACGTCTACTTCATCTGGCGCGGCACCGAGAGCATCAAATGGCTCGAGACGCTGGCGGCGCCGTTCCTGATCGTGTGCGGGCTCGCGTTGCTGCTGTGGGCGTACCTGCGCGCGGGCGGCTTCGGTCCGATCCTCGAGCAGGGCGACAGGTTCAAGACCTCGGGAGAGTTCTGGGCGGTGTTCTTCCCCGGTCTGACGGCGATGGTCGGCTACTGGGCGACGCTCAGCCTGAACATCCCGGACTTCACGCGCTACGCGAAGAGCCAGAAGGACCAGATCGTCGGCCAGGCGATGGGTCTGCCGCCGACCATGACGCTGTTCGCCTTCATCGGCTCGGCCGTGACCAGCGCGACGGTGCTGATCTTCGGCAAGGCGATCTGGGATCCGGTTCTGCTCATCGGCAAGCTGGGCGGGCCGCTCCTGGTGACGGTCGCGATGATCGCGCTCAGCGTTGCCACGCTTTCCACGAACATCGCCGCCAACGTCGTCTCCCCGGCGAACGACCTGGCGAACCTCGCGCCGAAGCGCATCTCGTTCAAGACCGGCGGCTTCATCACGGCGATCGTCGGCATCGTGATCATGCCGTGGCGGCTCTACTCGGATCCGAGCGGCTACATCTTCACCTGGCTGATCGGCTACTCGGCGCTGCTCGGGCCCATCGGCGGGATCCTGATCGCCGACTATTTCATCGTACGCCGCATGAAGCTCGACGTGCCGGACTTGTACCGGGACGAAGGCCAGTACCACTACTCGGGCGGCTACAACCCGAAGGGGCTCGTGGCGCTCGTGCTCGGCATCGCGCCGAACGTGCCGGGCTTCGTCGGAGCCGTCACGGGAAAGCACCTCGGGTTCTGGAGCGAGATCTACAACTACGCCTGGTTCATCGGCTTCACCATCGCCGGCGCGGTATATCTGGCTCTGATGTGGGGGGAGCGAGCGCGCCTCGCCGGGGCGGATGTCTGAGCGACTGGTCGAGCGCGCTTTCAGACAGGTCGACGCGGCGCGCGACGAGCTCGTGGACTTCTGCGCGCGTCTGGTGCGCGTGCCGAGCGTCAATCCGCCCGGCGACCGCTACCGCGACTGCGCCGAGGTGCTCGGCGCGGAGCTTTCGCGATTCGGCTTCGAGGTCGCCTACTACGAAGCCGAGGGTCGCCCCGAGCACACGGCGAAACATCCGCGCGTCAACGTGATCGGACGGCTGCGGGGCGAGCGCGATCGGCCGCGCGTGCACCTCAACGGACACATCGACGTCGTGCCGCCGGGCACGGGCTGGAGCGTCGACCCATTCGCAGCCGTGCTCCGCGATGGCAAGCTCTACGGTCGCGGCACGGCCGACATGAAGGGCGGCATCGCCGCAGCCGTGTACGCCGTGGAGGCGCTCCGGCGCGCCGGCGCCACGTTCGGCGGCAGCATCGACCTGAGCGGAACCGCCGACGAGGAGAGCGGCGGCGAAGCGGGCGTCGCATGGCTGTGCGAGCAGGGCCTCGTCTCCTCCGGGAACACCGACTACGCCATCATCCCCGAGCCGCTGAACCCCGATCGCGTCTGCATCGGCCATCGCGGCGTGTACTGGTTCCGCGTGGTGGCCCACGGGCGTATCGCCCACGGCTCGATGCCGTTCATCGGCTCGAGCGCCATTGAACACATCGCGCATTTCGTCGAGCGCGTGCGCACCGAGCTCGTCCCGTCGCTCCGGGGGCGCACCACGTCGATGCCGGTGGTTCCGCCGGATGCGCGGCGCGCAACGATCAACGTCAACAGCATCCAGGGCGGCCAGGCCGGGCAGTGGCCGCAGACCCCCTGCGTCGCCGATCGCGCCGAAGCCATCGTCGACCGGCGCTTTCTCCTGGAAGAGGGCTTCGAGCAGGCGAAGGACGAGATCGTCGCGCTGCTCGCGCGGGCACACAGCGAGAACGCCGAGCGCCGCTACGACATCGAGGACCTGCTGGTCGTGCACCCGGTGCAGACGCCCGACGACTCGCCTCTTGTGCGCGCTCTCGACGGCGCCGTGCAGAGCGTATTCGGCCGCTCCGCCGAGCAGATTGCGAGCCCCGGCACCTACGACCAGAAACACTTCGCGCGCCTCGGCGGCATCGAGCACACGGTGGCCTACGGTCCCGGCATCCTCGAGCTCGCGCATCAGGTCGACGAGTACGTTGCGGTCGACGATCTCGTGGCGTCGGCGAAGGTGCTGGCCGCTGCGCTCGCGGATCTGCTCGACGCGCGCGGTTGACAGGTCCGGCTCGCGCGGAGATCTACAGAACGAGATCCTTCAGCTTGACGGTCGCGCCGTCGTCGGGGTCGGGCGACGTGCTCATCCACGTCTGCCGCACGATCGTGTAGTGATGCGGGGCGGTTCGTACCAGATGGTAGACGTAGTAGCTGAACCACGCCCGCTCCCCCTGCACTATCACGGCCGTCGACAGGATTGTTCCGGGCGGGCGATGCGCAGCCCATCGCGGCTTCGGGTCCAGCCAGTCATCCAGATCTTCCGGTCGCTTGCCCTGGACGTGGCCGTCCGGGCCGATAACGAAGTGCTCGCCCCTGCCGAGCTCTCCGTGCGACATCAGGCCGACTTCCTCCAGCTCGATGGACTGCGACTTTCCCCCGAGCGTGTAGCTCAACGCGACCTTTGCGCTGCCCGACTGGTAGGCGAGCGGGTTCTGGTCGTTGGGCGGGTCGTCGGTGACGATCTTGCCGACCGCGACCGTGAACGCGAAGTCGGCTGCATCCGCATCGTTGGTGGTGCGCGCCGGAGCGACCGCCGCCGACGCCGTCGGAGCGGGCGGGGCGGGTGCCGGCCGGGGACCTGCGGTTGCCGGCGGGCCGGGTTTCGCCGGCGTCGGCACGCTGGATGCGGCGGACAGGCGAGAACGCTGCGACGCGCATCCCGCAACAAGGGCGAGTGCCAGGAGCAGGGTGTGCCGGGCGGTCGGGAGCATTGCCAAACACTTTCACCCGGCAGCCTTCGTGACCCCTTCCGGCACCGTGTCCGTCACCCGCTCGCCGCTGGGTCCGCCTGTCGAGCGCTCGAAGCGCTGCTGACCGAACCATCCCGCCGGAAGCCGGCGAGCCCCAAGGCGAGACCGAGGAGCACGAGCGGCGTGCCGGGCGGCTCGTCATCGACCGGGCCCACGCTGCAACCGCTGCTCTGGTTCGCGATCACCCGGGTCCTCTGCTGGTTGACGCCCGCGTCCGGGGCGCCGCCCGTACCAGCCGTCGAGCCGTTCGCGCCGGCGCTGCCGCTCGCGCCACCCGCGCCGCCCGCGCCACCCGCGCCACCGATGCTACTCGCGCCACTCGCGCCGCCGGTGCCAGTCGTGCCGCCGGTGCCACTCGCGCCGCCGCTGGCCCCGGCGTCGGAGCCGGCGACCGGGACGCATACGTTCGCGCCCCAGTTGTTGGACGAGTCGCAGGTCTGCGTCGCGCTTCCGGACGCGCAAGACGAATCCGCGACCGTCTGCACCTTGCCCGCCCAGCAGCGCGGGTTGTTCTTTGCGTGCACGTAGCACTTTGCGGCTGCCCCCAAATAGTCGTTGTGGGCGTGCTGCGGCCCGTTCTGGTCCTTGACCCGATACGTCTTGCTGCTCGGGCTTCCCACTACCACCCCGACATGGCCGTAGGTGGCGTCCGCTCTGACGATGCAGCTCCCTGAGCTGCTCTTCTGCAGACAAGCGCCTGCGCCATACACGACAACGTCTCCTGGAACCGGCTTCGAGACGAGCTCCGTCCCGCTCGGTGGATTCCCGCACATGTCCTTGGCGCCACTCACGCCCGACCACAAGTGTCCCCACTTCTTCCACATGTAACGTCGCGCCCACTCCACGCATTGCCAGCGGAGCCCCGTATACCTGCAACCGCTCGTTCCGGCCGTGCAGCAAACGTCCGCCGTGGTGTTGGTGGTATAGAAGCTCCCGTTGTCGGAGCATGTGCTCCGGAAGATGGAGTACCCGTCGTAGCTCGTGAGCACGCAACTGCTGGCCGATGCTGCCGCGCAGGTCAGCGGCTCCTGCACCGTGCCGAGTGCGCCCTCCGGCAGATCCTGCGGCTGCCCGCCCTGGTCGCCACAAGCCACCAAGACAGTCATGCAGAAAACGAGCGCGAGCGAGGCCGGAAATCTCATGCGCACCTTTGGGGTCGGATCGTCTCCCGAGGACCCCGGATCCGCAGCAGAATAGCACGGGAAGTCGTTCTGGAGCTATGCTGGAAGCCGCCGGTCTCTACGGCGCGCTCGACCAGTTGCAGACGAACAGCACCGTGGCGCCCGGGGTCGGGGTGACGGCCGGGCGGTCCGCCGCGAGCTGTGCCACTCTGCGCGCCGCATGCGCACCGCTTTCGTCACGGGAGCGACCGGCTTTCTCGGCTGCGAGATCGCGCGCCAGCTCGCCCTGCGCGCAGTTGCCGTCACGGCGCTGACGCGCTCGGGCGCGCTGCCAGGCGGGCTCCAGGCGATGGGCGTGCGGCCGCTGCGTGGCGATCTCGACGACTCGCAGGCGCTCGCCGGCGCAATGGCGAACGTGGACGCGGTGTTCCACGTGGCAGCCAACGTCGGGATGTGGCGCGGGCAGTGGGCGGAGAGCTTCCGCACCAACGTGCTTGGAACCCGCGCGATGGTCGACGCCGCGCTGGCGGGCCGCGTCGGGGTCTTCGTCTTCACATCCTCCGCCGCCACGATCGGAAAGCCGCCCAGCGCGCAGCGCGGCGAGGAAGTCCGCGTCGACGAGCACAGCGACTACAACCTCGAGCCCCTGCAGATGGTGTACCCGCATACCAAGTGGCTCTCCGAACAGGAAGTGCTGCGGGGCACGGCGCAGGGGCTCTCGGCGATCATCACGCACCCGACCGCCGTGTTCGGGCCAGGCGACTGGAAGCACAACCTGCTGCCGCTGTTCCGCGCGGCGAAGCACGGCACCACACTGGCCGTGCCGCGCGGCCTCCGCACCACCTGCGACGTGCGCGACGTGGCGAACGCGCATCTCGACCTGGCCGAACGCGGCCGGCCGGGCGAGCGCTACATCCTGGGCGGCGAGTCGGTCAGCGTGCGCGAGCTGATGACGCGCATCGCCGAGGCCGTGGGCGGCCGACCACCGCTGTTCACCATTCCGGACGCGGCCATCCTGCGCGCGGGGTCGCTGATGGACGCCGTGGCGGATCTCACCGGGCGCCCGCCGCTCTTGAGCCGCGAGATGGCCATCCAGAGCACGTTCACCGCGCGCCTCTCGAGCGACAAGGCCGCGCGCGAGATCGGCTACGCGTCGCGCCCGCTCGACACGTCGCTCCGCGACGCGGCAGCGTGGTACCGGGAGCAGGGGTTGCTGTAGCGCCGCGTCAGGGGATGGCCGCCGCGACACGCAGGCGCGCGACGCCGCAGCCAACCCACAGCGCCTGCGCACGCTCGCGCGGCTCGCCCACGGACATCTACAACGCCCGATCTGCAGAATCATTCCGGTGCCGTGCTGTAGTAGGATCGGTGGGTCATGTCGTGGCCTGCACGCGTTATGTTCTGCCTTGTCGCGCTTGCGGCGGCGGGCTGCGGCTCCGGGCCGTCGGGGGTCGCTCGTGCACGCGACGGCGGCGCGGACACGACGAGCACCGATGGCAGTCCCTTCGGCGATGCCGGGACCGACGCCATGACCGACGCCGCGGGCTCCGGGGACGCGAACGACGCCGCTCCTCCGTCGAAGCCCGTGCACGGCATCTTCAACGTCAAGGACCACGGAGCGATCGGCGACTCGAGCGCGGACGACACCGCAGCCATCAAGGCGACCATCGCGGCCGCGACCGCGGCGGGCGGCGGTATCGTCTACTTCCCGAAAGGGCGCTATCGCCTCGAAGGTGGATTGACCGTCGGCGCCGCGGTGACGCTGGCAGGGCGCGGCTTCACGCCGCCCCCCAGCGGCACACCGGCGTCGTCGCTAGCGGGTTCGTGGATCATCGTGGACAAGAGCCTGCTCGGCACGCCCGCGATCACGCTGGCCGCGGCCGGAGCGACCGCGCGCGATCTCGGCATCTTCCACGAGCAGCCGGCGCCGGGTGCTGGATGGAAGCCGCGCGCATTCGGCTGGGCGATAGACATGCCGTCGCCCGACACGCTGGCGCGCCACGTCTGGCTTGAAAACCCCACGCTCGGAATCCATGGCGGCGGCCGCGTCACCATCGAGAACGTGCAGGGCGAGCCCATCACGACCGGCATTCGCATCGAGTACGCCTACGACGTGGTCCGGCTGCGCCGCATCCGCTTCAACTGGACCGCCGACGGCGGCCCGGTATGGTCGAGCGATCCGTCCGTCACGAGCCACCTCGGCACGGCGATCGAGAGCCTGCGTGACGACAACCCCGAGATCTTCGACATCAAGGTGAGCGGCTACGCGACGGGCTTGCACTTCGGCGCGAGCGCCGCAAACGGAAGCAGCCCCGCGGGGCCCACATCCAAGTTCTCGCTGATGGACACCACCGTCGATAGAGCCACTCGCTGCGTCACCATCGACGGCGCCAACACCACGGGCAAGGCGACCCGCTTCTGGGGCCAAGGCTGCGGCGCGACCGGTTGGTGGCTGCACGCGCCGGGCGTGGTCGTCAGCGCTGCCGATCTCGATCTCCGCAACATGACGGCCAACGCCGTCCGCGTCGAAGCGGCGGGCGCGGCCTTTCTCGGCAACCAGCTCAACGTCGTGAACTGGAACACGTCCGGCGCCGGCTTTCCCGCCTACGAGGCCGCGGACGCGAATGCCAGCGTGAAGCTCGGCTACTTCCGCGGCTTCACCGGCACGGGGCCGCAGACAGGTGGCGTCGGCACGGTCCAGGTCGACACCAACGCGGCGGACACCGCGTTCGATCTGCGCGTTCCCACGCCGACGGAAGTCACCGAGGACGGGCTCGCGCCGTTCGACGCGAAGATCGACGTGCTGCAATACGGCGCCAAGGGCGACGCCAAGGCGGACGACACGCAGGCCATCCAGGCCGCGCTCGACGCGGCCGCCGCAGCCGGAGGCGGCGCGATTGTCGTGCCGGCGGGTGACTATCGCATCAAGGGCTCGCTGAAGGTTCCGTCGGGCGTCTCGTTGGACGGCATCGGCTGGGACGTGAACGGAACCAACGGAGCGCGCCTGCTTGTCGACGCCGCCAACACGAGCGACGTGGTGGTGCTCGGAGACGGCTCCATGCTCCGCAACATCGGCATGCACTGGGACCAGGGCACCCCCGCTTCCGGCTGGAAGCCGCGCTCCTCGTTCGGCTGGGGCATCCACGTTACCGGCACGAACGTCACGGTACGCGATGTGTTCATGCTCAACCCGACCAAGGGAGTTTTCGTGTCGAGCAGCGGCGCAGGCCCCGTGCTGCTCGATCGCATCGTCGGCAGCCCGCTCTCGGTCGGGCTCGAGGTCGACACTCATGCCGCGCTGCGCGCCAACGACGTGCATTTCTGGCCGTTCTGGGGCGTGTGCGCGGGCAGCCCGCCGAACGGCTGCAAGAGCGGCACGTTCGCGTACTTCGTGAACGCGCCCAAGGAGGCGAGCGGTGTGGCCTTCCGTTTCGACCACAGCGCGCACGCCGAGATCTCGAACTCGTTCTCCATTGGCTACGCCATCGGCATGCAATTCGCCCAGAACGGCGCGGGTCAGACCAACAGCGATATGCGCATCTGGAACGTCGACCAGGATATCTTCGGCGCGCGCGGCTATGACGTTTCCGGCGCGAATACGCAGGCGACGCTCGCGAACTGGAGCTGCCAGGGCGACAACGGCACCGACGAGGCGATTACGGGCCTATGGACGCAACCGTCCGCAACTGGCGCGAAGATCGACGGCTACAACGGCGACCTGCGCATCTTCACGGCCAACGCCGTGCGCGCGGAGGGCACCGGCGCCGCGGTGCGCGTGAACCTGATGCGCATGGACTCGTGGAACCAGTCAGGCCAGGGCTTCCCCGCCGTCGAAGGCGCGAGCGGCGCGACGGCAAGCGCCGGCCCCGAAGTATGGGAGAACGGGAAGTAGCGGGTGGCGAAGAGCAGCATCGTAGTCGCCGAGTGCGCCGCCCGATGAAGGACGCGCTCCGGCCAGCTCACGCGCCGAATTCGGCCAGGTTCGCGTCCAGCGTGTCGCGGATGTGTTGGATCGTCCTGCCGCGCAGGGAGCGCTTGCTGGCGGCGAAGGGCATTCCGGAGAACTGGCTGAGCTGTTTCGCACGCTCCATCGCGGCGGGCAGCATCTGATCGGCCGGCAGCGCCTCGTCCAGATAGCCCACTTGCACGGCTTCGGGCGGCGCGTACTGCCGCGCCGTGAGCGTGGCCTCGGTGAGCTTCTTCGGCGCCAGCCGATCGCGCGCCATCTCCAGCGCCAGGATCGGCAACGGCATGCCGATGGCGATCTCGTTCAAACCGATCTTGAACCCGCCGAGCGTGCCGATGCGCACATCGCCCGTCAGCACGAGCAGCGCGCCGCCGGCCAGCGCGTGTCCCGTGCACGCCACCACCAGCGGCTGCGGGTGTCCGTAGGCCTTCATCAGCACGTCCGCGCCGCGGGTGAGCAGCGCCCGGGCTTCGGCAGGACCCGCCATCATGTGTCGCAGGTCGAAGCCGGCCGAGAAGCGCCCCTCGCGTCCGACCAGAACCGTCGCCTTGGCTTCCTTCGTCGCTCGCTCCAGCGCCTCGTCCAGGCCGTCCAGCATGGCGGGGCTCAGCGCATTGGCCTTGCCGTCGTCCATACGCACGACGGCTACGGTGTCGGACAGCTCGAAGCTGACGGGATTGTCGCTCATGGCCGCGGCCTAACAGAACGCAGCCGCCGCGGAAAGCGTACGCGTCCGGTGCGGCGTGAATGTCCGCTGCTGTGCTATGGACCCGGTCTTCAGTCTCCAGGGAAGGGAGAGATACGATGAGGGGAACCGCTCTGGTTGTTCTGCTCGTGGCGGGCTGTGCGCCGGCTCCGGCGTTGCTGCCGCCGAAAGCGCGGGCCGCCCAGCGTATCGACTGGGTGGGCATCGACTACACGCGGACGCAGATGGTCGCCATGGACGACTTCAACAAGCCGGCGGAGATCTTCCCCGGCTATCTCGACAAGTGGAACACGCTGTTCCTCAAGGAGAACCTGGCCGATCTGCAGACCCATCTCGGCAAGCCCATTGCCGTCAACGTCGACGCGGTGATGCAGCACAACCATCAGGCCAGCCCGAAGCAGATCATCCGCCAGCTCGCGCCACCTGGACCGAACCTGAGCGCGTCGGACGTTGCCCAGATGGTCAAGGGCTACGACCTCCACGCCAAGGACGGCGTGGCGCTGGTCTTTATCGTCGACACACTGGTCAAGCAGACCGAACGGGGCTGCCTGTATCCGACGTACTTCGACGTGGCGACCCGCGACGTGATCGCCACCGGCCTCGTCTGCTACGAGGCCTCCGGTTTCGGGTTCCGCAACTACTGGTTCCACCCGATCAAGGAGGCCGCGGAGCACCTCTGATCCGACGCGAGCGCGCCCCGGCGGTGGCTTGGGCAGCCGGCGCAGCCGAAAATCCAAGGCGGTGCGATGGGCGTGACGCGGTGCGCCGGCAGTGGCTTCGATCAAGGGTTTGTGGGCCCTGTCCGCGGCGGTTATGAAGGCCCCTGACGGTCGCCCCTGGTCAGGCGGGACAAGTCGCGTATGCTGCGTGTCCCTTTTCTGTAACTGCCGCGCGGCCGCCCGTCCCCCAGATGGTCCATCCGCCGCGCCCGAGGGAGTGAACGATGAGCCAGATCGTGCGTTGCGGAATGATCCAGTGTTCGAACCCCATCAATGACGAGAGTGTGCCCGTCAAGGACATCCAGAAGGCAATGCTCGACAAGCACATGCCGTTCATCGAGGACGCTGCCAAGAAGGGCGTGCAGATCCTCGGCCTTCAGGAGATCTTCAACGGCCCCTACTTCTGCCCGAGCCAGGACAAGCGCTGGTACGAGGCCGCCGAGAGCATTCCCGGTCCGACGACGGAGCTGATGCAGGGCATCGCACGCAAGCACAACATGGTGATGGTCGTGCCGCTGTACGAGCAGGAGATGCGCGGCGTCTTCTACAACACCGCTGCCGTCATCGACGCCGACGGTACGTACATGGGCAAGTACCGAAAGCAGCACATCCCGCAGGTCGCCGGCTTCTGGGAGAAGTACTTCTTCCGTCCCGGCAACGGCGGCTACCCCGTGTTCGACACCAAGTACGCCAAGGTCGGCGTGTACATCTGCTATGACCGCCACTTCCCCGAGGGCGCGCGCTGCCTCGGCCTGAACGGCGCCGAGATCGTCTTCAACCCGAGCGCGACCGTCGCCGGCCTGTCACAGTACCTGTGGAAGCTCGAGCAGACGGCCCACGCCGCAGCCAACGGCTACTACATGGCGGCGTCCAACCGCGTCGGCACCGAGGCGCCGTGGAACATCGGCAAGTTCTACGGCACGAGCTACTTCGCCAATCCGCGCGGCCAGATCATCGCCGAGGCGTCCGAGGACAACGACGAGCTGATCGTCGCCGACCTCGACCTCGACATGATCGACGAGGTGCGCCAGACCTGGCAGTTCTACCGCGACCGTCGTCCCGACGCCTACGACGAGCTGGTCAAGAAGTAGAAGGAGACGACCATGTCAGACAAGAAATTCCCCCCGGCCTTCCCCGCGAGGAGCGAAGATTTCGTCGAGTACGTCCCGGCCCGTAACTGGATCGGCGGCGAGTGGCGCGACGCCACCACCGGCAAGACGCTGCCCGTCGACAATCCCCGCTGGGCCAAGGACTTCTCCAGCGTGCCGCTCTCCGGCGCGGAGGACGTGGACCTGGCGGTGCAGGCCGCCGCGCGCGCCTTCTCCACCTGGTCGCGCTGGCCGATGCGCGAGCGCGCGCAGATCTTCTACAAGCTCAGGGAGCTGATGGAGCGCGACGTCGAGGAGCTTTCCTGGCTCGTCGTGCACGAGAACGGCAAGACCTACGACGAGGCGAAGGCCAGCGTGCTCAAGGGCATCGAGTGCGTGGAGTTCGGCGCCTCGCTGCCCAACTCGGGCGGCAGCGGCGAGGAGCTCGAGGTGAGCCGCGGCGTGGTGTGCAAGGAGATCCACGAGCCGCTCGGCGTCGTGGCGGGCGTCACGCCGTTCAACTTCCCGGTGATGGTGCCGCTGTGGATGCTGCCGCAGGCGATCGTCGGCGGGAACACCTTCGTGCTCAAGCCGAGCGAGCGCGTGCCGCTCGGCGCGATGAAGCTCGCGGCGCTCCTTTCGGAAGCGGGCCTGCCCGACGGCGTGTTCAACATCGTCAACGGCGCGGCCAACGTCGTGAACGCGCTGTGCGATCACCCGAAGATCCGCGCCATGGCCTTCGTCGGTTCGACCAAGGTCGCCAAGCACGTCTACGGGCGCGGCGCCCAGACCGGCAAGACCATGCTCTGCCTCGGCGGCGCCAAGAACCACCTCATTCTGGTGCCCGACGCCGACGTGAAGGTGACGGCCGAGAACGTCGTCGCTTCTTTCACCGGCTGCGCGGGTCAGCGCTGCATGGCCGCGTCGGTGCTGGTGGCCGTGGGCGACGTGAGCAAGGTCATGGACGCCGTGGTCGCGAAGGCCAGGACGCTCCAGGCCGGCAAGAACATCGGCCCCATCATCAACAAGCAGTCCGTGGACCGCATCCGTCGCTACATCGACGAGGCGGAAAAGGCCGGCGCCAAGGTCGTGGTCGACGGCCGCAAGCAGAAGGGCAACGACGAGGGCTACTGGGTTGGCCCGACCATCATCGACGGTGTCACGCCGGAGATGGGCGCGTGGAAGGACGAGATCTTCGGGCCCGTGCTGTCGGTCGTGCACGTCAAGAACCTGGACGAGGCCATCGCGCTCGAAAACAGCCACCCCTACGGCAACGCCTCGTGCATCTACACCACCAGCGGCGCCGTGGCCGAGTACGTTACGCGTCGCGTGGAGGCGGGCATGGTCGGCGTCAACGTCGGCGTGCCGGTCCCGCGCGAGCCGTTCGGCTTTGGCGGCTGGAACGACAGCAAGTTCGGCCACGGCAACCTGACCGGCATCGACGGCTTCCACTTCTGGACGCGGCCGCGCAAGGTCACCGTGAAGTGGGAGCTGCAGCAGGACGCCAACTGGATGTCCTGAGGGACACCCCATCTTCAGAAAAGCACGCGGCGTCCCGGGAGGGGCGCCGCGCGCGCTTGACGAGGGATCATGGATAGTCGCGAGATGATCGATCTCTGCAAGCGGCACACGATGTACACGTGGGCCGCCGGCGAGAATGTGAACCCCACTCCCGTAGCGCGCGCGGAGGGCGTGTATTTCTACACACCCGAAGGCAAGCGCATCCTGGACTTCAACAGCCAGCTGATGAGCGTGCCCATCGGCCACAGCCACCCGAAGGTGGTGGCGGCGATGAAGAAGGCCTGCGACGGGCTCTTGTACGTCTACCCGGGAACGGCAACGGAGCCGCGCGCGCGCTTTTCCAAGCGGCTCGCGGAGCTGATGCCCGGCGACATCAACACCTTCTTCTTCACGCTGGGCGGAGCCGAGGCGAACGAGAACGCCATTCGCGCGGCCAAGCTCTACACCGGCCGGCAGAAGATCATCGCGCGCTACCGCAGCTACCACGGCGCGACCAACCTCACGATGCAGCTCACGGGCGATCCGCGCCGCTGGGCGAACGAGCCCGGCATGCCCGGCGTCCTGCACGTGCTGGACCCGAAGCCGTACAACTACTCGTTCGGCACGAGCGACGAGGAGATCACGCGGAACAACCTCCAGTATCTGGAAGAAGTCATCCAGGCCGAGGGCCCGCAGACGATCGCCGCCGTGATCATCGAATCGGTGACGGGTACGAACGGCGTCCTGGCGCCGCCGGCGGGCTATTTGAAGGGCCTGCGCGAGCTGACGAAGAAGCACGGCATCCTGCTCATCTGCGACGAGGTGATGGCGGGCTTCGGACGAACCGGCAAGCTATTCGCTTTCCAGCACGGCGACATCGTTCCGGACATCGTCACCATGGCCAAGGGGCTCACGTCGAGCTACGTGCCGCTCGGCGCCATGGGAGTGAGCGACGCGATCGCCGAGCACTTCAAGAAGAACGTGTTCTGGGGCGGCTTGACCTACAACTCGCACCCGTTCGCGCTGGCCACGGCCGAGGCCGTGCTCGACGTGCTGATCGGCGAGGGCCTGGTGGAAAACGCCGCGCGTCTCGGCGAGGTGATGCGCGCCGAGATGAAGCGATTGACCGACAAGCACCGTTCGGTCAAGGACGCGCGCAACATCGGCTTGTTCGGCATCATGGAGACGCAGAAGAACAAGAAGGGCGAGTTCCTCGCGCCGTTCAACGGCACGCACCCCGCCATGGGCAAGCTGGCGAAGTTCTTCACCGACAATGGGCTCTTCACGTTCGTGCGCTGGAGCGGGTTCATGTGCAATCCGCCGCTGTGCATCACCGAGGAGCAGCTCCGCGAGGGCTTCGACATCATCGACCGTGGCCTCGACATCACCGACGAGGCATTCGAAGGCTAGGCGACCGTCTTGCCGATGCTGCAGCGACGACGCATCGGGTTGCGTAGGAGATTTTCACAGGAAGGGCGGAAGGACGGAAGGGGCATTCTACGGATCGGGCAAACGGTTTTGATTTTGGGTCGAGGGGTGGGACTCGCCATGAGGCTCATCCAGCGAGTGCTCGTCGGCATGCGACTGCCAGTCTCTGGATTAGCCGCTCTGGGCCGGACAGCCCTCGACCCCAGAACCCCTTCCGATCTTCCAATCTTCCTGTGAAACGAGAAGATCCTGGCCCGTCGGATCAGCTCCCGCTGTCCCGGATCGTGGCTGCTGAATTCAGGAGGAAGATATGAGCATCTTGATCAAGGGCGGCCGCGTGGTGACGGCTGCGGACGACTATTTCGCGGATGTGCTGATCGACGGAGAGAAGATCTCGATGATCGGCAAGGACCTGGACGTTAAGGCCGACCAGGTCATCGACGCCAAGGGCAAGCTGGTCATCCCGGGCGGCATCGATCCGCACACGCACATGGACATGCCGTTCGGCGGCACCTACTCGAACGACAACTTCGATACCGGAACGCTGGCAGCGGCCTTCGGCGGCACGACCACGATCGTCGACTTCGCCATCCAGACCAAGGGCGAGTCCACTTTCAAGGGCCTCGACACCTGGCACGCCAAGGCGGAGGGCAAGGCGCACATCGATTACGCCTTCCACATGATCATCACCGACATGGCCGACGAGCGGCTGCCGGAGATGGGCAAGCTCGCCGACCAGGGCGTCACTTCCTACAAGCTGTTCATGGCGTATCCGGGCGTGCTGTACGTGGACGACGGCACGCTGTACCGCGCCTTCCGCCAGGCGGGTGAGAACAAGACGCGCATCTGCATGCACGCCGAGAACGGCATCGTGATCGACGAGATTATCAAGGCCGCGGTCAAGGACGGCAAGGTGGACCCGATATGGCACGCCAAGACCCGCCCCACGCGCATGGAGGCCGAGGGCGTGCACCGCGCCATCGCCATCGCGGAGGTCGCCGACGTGCCGCTGCACATCGTGCACCTGTCCTCCGCCGACGCGCTGGAGCAGGTGAAGCTCGCGCGCATGCGCGACGTGGACGTGCAAGCGGAGACGTGCCCGCAGTATCTGTTCCTCGACGAGAGCTACTACGAACGGCCCAACTTCGAAGGCGCCAAGTGGGTGATGACGCCGGCGCTCCGCGAAAAGTGGAACCAGGAGCACCTGTGGCGCGGACTCCGCTTCGGGCACCTTGCGCTGGTGGCCACCGACCACTGCCCGTTCTGCATGAAGGGCCAGAAAGAGCTCGGCAAGGACACCTTCACCAAGATCCCGAACGGCGCGCCGGGCGTCGAAAACCGGATGGTGCTGCTCTACCAGGGCGTGCTCGCCGGCCACTACGACCTGAACCGCTTCGTGGAGCTCGGCTCGACGGCGGCGGCGCGCACCTTCGGCATGTACCCGAAGAAGGGCACCATCGCCGTCGGCTCGGACGCGGACATCGTGCTCTTCGATCCCGAGCGCAAGGTGACCATCAGCGCGAACAACCCCGACACGCACCACATGAACGTGGACTACAGCGCGTACGAGGGCTTCGAGGTGCAGGGCTACCCGGAGACGGTCATCTCGCGCGGCCGCGTCATCATCAAGAACCGCAAACAGGAGACCAAGGGCGGCGGCCGCTTCATCAAGCGCGCGCACGCGGGCGAGCTGCTGCGCTGAGACGTTTGCGGCGCGTCGCCGGTCGTTTGCGGGCCGGCGCGCACCCGCGCTCTACCCAACGCGCCGGCTTGTGCCAGCGTGTGCCAAGCCCGCGCGCTTGCCCGCTTGGCCAGCCGCTGATTTCCCGAAGGAATGCACTGGTGCGATAGTTGCACCACCTCGCGTCATGGCGCTGCGGATGCGACACGGACTCATGGCGGCGGCAGTTATTGCGGCTGCGTGCGGTGGGAGCGTCAATCGTGCCGGCGTGTCCGGCACGGGGGCCGCTGGAGCGGGCGGGGCGCAGCCGGACGGTTCCGGCGGCGTCGGCGGCGCGCCGCATCCGGAAGCCGGGGATGCCTGCGTGGCCTGGGTCTACGAGACGCCCGGATGCGGCGCCCATGCGCCCGCACCGGTCTGCTTCTCTGGTGGAGGCGGCGCGTGTGCGCAACAGTTCTGCACCTGCAAGGGGGACACGGTGTGGGGGGGCTGCGGATTTTCGTACGAGCCGTTCAGCGCCGTCGGGACCTGCGAGGGTGGGGTTGGCGGTTTCGACGCTGGCAACGACGGAACGGCGGGTGCCACGTCCTGCTCAACGTCGGCGCAGTGTGCCGCGAGCTCGTTCTGCGACCACTTGTTCGACTACTGCGGGACGAATCCTGGCATTCCGATCGCGGGTACCTGCACGCCGCGTCCCCAGAGCTGCGGAGCTAGCCAGCTGCCGACCTGCGGTTGCGACGGCCACGTGTACGACAATCCGTGCGATGCCGCGAAGGCCGGCGTCGATCGCAACGCAGCAGGTGGGTGCGCAGTGCCGGCGGGTGAGATCGCGTGTGGCTGGACGTTCTGCGATCCCAAGACCACGTTCTGCTACGCGATCTACAACGACACGGGTCCGAGCGACTTCGAGTGCAAGCCGCTGCCTTCGTCTTGCCAGTCTGGTCTCGACTGCTCGTGCTTCCCTGCGGGCAGCTACTGCAGCAACTGCAAGGTCGTTTCCGGAAACGGCGTACAGGGCTTCCAGCAGAGCTGCGGCTTGGGGCCGGGGTCTTGAGCCGGAGCGAGCGCGCGTCGGCCTGGCTCGTCCACCGCGATCGGCGCGGCCGCAGGGCAGCGGCGACGCGGTTCTGTGCCACCAGGCGCGGGTGGCACAGAGAAACATGCGAGAATGTCGCGATATCTGCACCTGTCCGCCGCATGTCGGTGCCGGGCACGCTTCCTGCTCAGCCGCGCCGACATGCGAACGACCTGGCTTGGGATCCTGGCGGGGTGTGCTCTGGCGGCGTGCGGAGGGTCGGTCACCGGTCTGCCCGCGGGTGATGGCGGCTCTTCCGGCGCCGGCGGCAGCAGCGGAACAGGCGGCAACGCGACCGGCGGCGACGCTGGCTACGGCACCGGCGGCTACGGCACCGGCGGCGACGCTGGCTACGGCACCGGCGGCTACGGCACCGGCGGCGACGCTGGCTACGGCACCGGCGGCTACGGCACCGGCGGCGACGCTGGCTACGGCACCGGCGGCTACGGCACTGGCGGCGACGCTGGCTACGGCGGCACCGGCGGCTACGGTGCGGGCGGCACCGGCGGCGGACCGGGCTGTTGCACTTCGGACGCCGATTGCGCACCCAACGCGGAGTGCGCCGCAGGTCGTTGCATGCCTCTCATCAACGCTTGCTGGCGCGACGCCGACTGCGGCCCGAATGCGCATTGCGATGGCGTGGCGATCTGTCCGTGCGGCACGATGTGCGGGGGACCCGACAAGCCGGGCAACTGCGTGCCCATCCAGCAGGGCTGCTGCACGAGCGACAGCCAATGCGCGAGCGGCGAGGAATGCGTGAGCGGCCGGTGCAAGCCCAAACCGCCGCAGGACCAGTGCTGGCGCGACAGTGACTGTCCATACGGCGCCCCGTGCACCGGCATGTCGGTTTGCCCCTGCGGCGTGGGCGTCGCTTGTGTGCAGAACGACCAGCCGGGTTATTGCCCGCTACCGGGCGGCGCGCCGTAGCGCTAGCGGAACGCCGCCTTCACCTCGGGCTTCATCAGCACGACCAGCGCCCAGATCCCGAGCGGCATGGTCAACATGCAACAGATGTAGGTGGTGCACGGCACGATCGCGATGATGACCCCGACCATCGCGAAGTTGTAACTCCTGAGTTGCTTCATGCGCAGCGCGCCGAAGAACGCTACCCCTGCGAAGACCGCGAACAGGAGGTAGATGAGCGCGCCGAACACGCTGCCCAGCATTCCTGCGAGCGGATCGCTGCTCCCGTGGGGCATCAGATACCCCATGCCCCCGGCGAACACGCTGATGCCGGCGACCACGACGTAGAACAGGATGGCCAGGCCCGTCGTGACCATCAAGGCGATGGCGGGACCGGAAACCTGGCTTTCGGCGCTGGCAGCCGGGCCGGGGGGACCCTGCGGCGCGAATCCGCCTGGGGGAGGAACGAAACCGCCGGGAGCGCCGGGAGGAGGAGCCTGGGGGCCATAGGGAGGCTGCATGGGTTCCCGATCAAGCATGCCGCGGGGCGTTCGATCAACTCTACAGCCATGTGCCGCACAAAAGACCGCGGCGCCGGCTCCCCGAGGGAAGCCGGCGCCGCTTGGCCTGGCTCGATGGCGATCAGAACTGCGCGCAGAAGTCGCCGAGGCCGCTCACGGTGACGCAGGCTTCGGGCGTGCCGCTGGTCACCTTGACGTAGCCGCTCCCGAGCGTGGTGCAGCTGCCGCCGGTGGTGCAGTACTTGCCGCTGACGGTGCCGCCCAGGCCGCTGTCGCCGATCTTCACGTCGACCGATCCCGTGAACGTGCCGTAGTTGAAGTTCGGGACGGTCACGGTCTGGTTGCAGGTCTTGGCGATCTGGCAGCTCTTCGCCACGCTGCACGTATTTGCCACGTTGCAGGTCGCCGCCACGTTGCAGGTCGCCGCCGTCTTGCAGCTGTTGGCCACCTGGCAGGACTTCGCGCCACCCAGGATGTCGATGCCGCACTGGATGATGTCGGTCACAGTGTGGTAGCCGCAGATGGCGCCGCTCGTGACCGTCTTGTAGCCGCACTGCGCCGCGCTGGTCACCGTCTTGTAGCCGCACACGGTGGCGCTGGTGACCGCGCTGTAGCCGCACTTGGCGCCGTCCGTCACGTACTCGGTTCCGCACTTGGCGGCGTCCGTCACGTACTGGGTGCCGCAGATGGCCGCGTCGGTGACCGTCTGCACGACCTGCTTGCCGGCCTCGATGGGGATCGTGACGCTCGCGTTGCCCTCGAGGTCGATGCCGGACTTGGTGATGCTGCCGCTCATCGCGACCAGCGAGACCGGCGTCTGCATCTTGCCGCTCACCACGAACCCGTTCCGGTCGAGCCTGGCGTGGGCGGACGACGACAAATCGATGCCCTTGACGGCGAGTCGTCCGTCGAGCGTGACGTACCAGCCGGCGGGGTCGCCGTTGAAGAAGCCGACCGCGTCGATGTCGCCGTTCAGCCCGATCACGGGCGAGATGCTGGTGGACGCCTTGCCCGTGACCTTCACGCCGCTGTCGTCGATGTCCAGCGTGGCCTGGGC
Source organism: uncultured delta proteobacterium (assembly GCA_963826085.1). Classification (GTDB taxonomy): domain Bacteria; phylum Myxococcota_A; class Polyangia; order Polyangiales; family Polyangiaceae; genus CAWDXG01. The sequence goes on from CAWGVN010000005.1 coordinate 377,049, forward strand.
CATGGCCAGGTCGTCCAGATTCAGCCCGGTCCACTTGCCCAGCGTGCCGGCGTCGATCTTCATGTCGCCTTCGGCCTTGTAGTAGCTGTCGGTGACATTGGTGGAGGCGTAGCCCGCCACCAGCAGGTCGGCCAGGTTCTTGATCGGCACGTAGTCGGCGGGCAGCCAGTCGTCGCCGGAGTGCGTGTGACCGCTGTACATGGCCCAGGCGCCGCTGCTGTCCGCGTGCCCCACCGTGGTCGCCTTGGCCACCGGGATCTCCAGCGACAGCACGCCGGCGTCGAAGCTCACATCGAGCTCGGAGTTCGACCCGAACGTGAAGCCGCCGGCCGGATCCTGGAACAGGGTCTTGCCGTCGTTGTCCGGGTCGAGATCGATCACCGTGTTGCCGCCGACAGCGAGCGGCAGCTTCAAATCCTGGAGGCTCACCTTGCCGCCGACCCACATGTGACCGTCGAAGGTCGCCTTCGTCGCGTCGATGCCCCAGGTGTTGTCCGGGGTGAACGGCAGGTGCCCGCCGATCGAGAAGCCGATGCTGGCGTCCTGCACCGGGCCCATCAGGCCGCCGAGCGACGCGCGCAGGAAGAACGAAGGATCCGACGGGTCGAGCGTCATGGTGACGCTCTGGTTGACCGGCGTCCCCACGTCGAGCTTGCCGATCTGGGCGCTGAGCCCGGCCGAGAACGTGAAGTAGAAGTACTTGCGGTCCTTCTCAATCGGCGCGTCGACGTTCTGGATGTTCTTGCCGAGGTCGTAGCCGACCGAGGCATAGACGGGATCGTCGACGTGGACGCCCTGCATGAAGCCGATGTCCGGGAAAGGCAGCTCGGCCGTGCCGCTGAACGACTGCAGGCCTTCACCCTTCGCGCTGTCGTACTCGAGCTTCACGCTGGCCTTGGCAAGCGTGACGTGCTGGTTGCCCGGCACCTCGATCAGCACGGTGCCCTCGAGGTCGAAGCCGTGGTCGGTCTTCTTCACGTTCTGGGCGAGCGTTTCGAGCGTGACGGGAACCGGACCTTTGGGATCGAGCACGAACTTCGCGAAGCCGTTGGGAGCCACCTGACCGTCGCTGCCGGTCTGCGCGCTTCCGCCGCCCGAAGAGCCCGCCGCTCCGCCGGAGGAGCCGCCAGGCGCAGCCGCGCCGCCAGTCGTCGAGGAGCTCTGCTGGGCCTGACGCTGCTCCGCGGAGCAGCCGTTGCCGTCCACCGCAGCGCCGGTCGCCGTGCCCGGGCACAGGTCCTGATCGGCGGGTACGCCGTCGCCGTCGTCGGCGTGCGCGCTGGTCGCGCCCGGAGCAGCGCCGCTCTGGCCGCTGCCGATGCCGTTGGCGCAACCGCCGAGCAGAACGGCCGCGAGGATCAAGGAAGTGGTGGTGGTCGTACTCATCATGGTTTCTCCTGTCGTGGGACGGCATGCCTTCAGCAACTGCCGTGCCTGCAGGAAATGCCGGCAAATCCGCAGGTTCACGCGAGCGGGTGCAAGGGCTTGCACCTCGCGTGGGCAGCGCCTTGCGCTCGGGTGCAAGGGCTTGCACCCCGGCGCCTCGGCGGGTAGCTCCCCGGCATGCGCTCGCCCTGGTCGTCGCTTGCACTTGTGGCAATCGCCTGCGCGCCGCAGGCTCCCTCGCCTCGCGCGCCCCGCGCGGCGACGGTCGTCGACGTGCCGCCGCCGGCGCCGGACGCCTCCGCGACGACAGCGACGGCAGCCCCCGGGGACGCCAGCCTGCCGAGCGAAGCCTTCGATGCCGGGTCGGGCACCGCGCCGGACGAGACACTGGACGGCGGCGCGGGCGTGTCCTTCAGCGGGAGTGTGCACTTCGGAACGGGCGACGGCGGAATCGTCTTCGACGGTTCCTTCTCGAGCGAGGGCGGCTTCTCGCTAGGCGCCCTGTCGCCCGACCTCGTCGTACGCTCGGCGTTGCTCGTTCCGACGCCTTCGGGCAAGCAGCTCCTGCTGTTCGATCGCCCGGTCGACTGCGGAAACCGCGCGGGCCGCCACACCGGGGTGACGATCGACTGGAAGCGGGGTGCGAGGACGACGTTCGTGAACATGAGCCTGACCAACGGCCATGCGGAGCACTACAAGGGCCACGTCGAGGTGCTCAGCGCTCCGACGGCGCCGGGGTCGATCGGCGCCGTCCAGCTCGAATCCGCCGCCGGACGGCAACGTGCGCGGCGGGCGGGTGTCCGTGCACGTCTGTCCGTGACGCCGCTTGGACGCGCCGGATCCGGAGTACACTCCGCCCGTGCCACGCCCCAGCCACTCCGCCACATGGCTCTTCCTTGGGCTCGCGACCGCCTGCGCGAACTCCCCCGCCGGGACCGCGCATGCGCCGCCCGCCGCAAGCGAGAATGCCGCGGCGGCCGCGCCCATCGAGAGCGCGCCGGCCGCGCCCATCGAGAGTGCCGCGCCCGCGCCGTCAGCATCGGACGAAGCGGATCTGCCGTCGCTCGACGCGCCACCGCCCGCAACATCCGCAGCGGGCTTCGACTTTGGCGTGTGGTGCACCGACCACAAGGTCGAAGCGAACCTCGAGGTGGACGGCTGCGAGCCGGCCAAGCTCGGCAAGAAGCCGGACGACATGTTGTGGTGCCGGCGTCACGTCACGGAAAAGAGCGGCGTCGTGCTGTACTACCAGGGCCTCTACCTGCCGCGCGGCAAGAAGGTCGAGAAGACCTGGGAGACCGTCGTCGGTGTCGGCTCGCTGGATCTGCCGGCGAACCCGGCGAAGGACATCGAGCGTTATCTCGTCAAGCTCGATGTCACCGCCGGCGACGATCACAAGAGCGTTACCATTGCGGACAGCGCGGGACGCAGCTGCGACAAGGCGCTCGCTGCCAATGCGGACAAGTACTCGCGCGACAAGCAGGCGGGCAAGCCGGAGCGCGACGCCATAGAAAAGACGTGTCGCGCGCGCGGCCACTACTCCTCGTCCACGAGCGGCAGACTCCGGCGCACGTCGCGCTAGCCTTTCCCGCCCCGGACGTCGACCGGGGTCCGGCTGCCGCGACGCTGCAGTCGCAAAATGGCCGCCGGTGGGCTATTGTTCGAATTCGTGTCGGGTACCGGAAGCGATCGGATCGTTTGGCTCAGGCGGCTGTCGATCCTGCCGGTGATGGCGGCCCTGTCGTGCTCGGTCATTGCCGGACTGAAGGACGGCAAGCTCGCGCCCGATGGCGGCGCGGCCACGGGCGGTGCCGGCGGGACGGCAGGCACCGGTACGGGCGGAGCGGCGGGCAGCGGCGGCAGCGCGGGCAGCGGCACCGGAGGCGCGGCGGGTAGTGGCACCGGTGGGACTGCCGGTAGCGGTACTGGAGGCAGCGCCGGCAGCGGCACCGGAGGCGGCGGCACCGGAGGCAGCGGCACCGGAGGCAGCGGCACCGGAGGCAGCGGCGGCAGCGCGGGCAGCGGCACCGGAGGCAGCGGCGGCGGCAACTACCCGGCGGCGGTGCTCGCGGATGGACCGGTCGGCTACTGGCGTCTTGGCGAAAAATCCGGGACGACGGCCAAGGATTCTTCCGGCCATGGCCACGACGGTGTGATCAAGGGCACCGTCAGCCTCAACGAGAAGGGCGCTCTCACCGGCGACGCGGACACGGCGTTCTACTTCGACGGCGGCGGCTCGAGCTATGTGGACCTGGGAAACAACTTCGGTTTCGTAGGCAAGGCGCCGTTCTCGATCGAAGCGTGGGTCTACCCGCAGACCACGGGTCGCGGATTTCTCGGCAAGGCCAACTACACGACGAACTACGTTGGCTATTTCCTCGCGGAAGGCGGCGGCGCGCTGCAGTTCGTGCGTGAAAATGCCGTCTGCGCATGGACGTCGAATACGGTGTCCGAGACCGCGTACAGCTACGTCGTCGGCACGTTCGATGGCGTCAACTGGACCCTGTACGTGAATGGGAAGGTGGTCGGGACCAAGGCCGCGACCAATTCCATCTCCACGATCCCGGACTCGTTCCTCATCGGCACCGTCACCCAGTGGAACACGATGGTGGGCTGGATCGACGAGGTGGCGGTCTACGACAAGGCGCTCGGCGCAGCGCGCATCACCGCGCACTACAACGCCGGCATGGGGAAGTGAGCTAGAGCGTCCCGCCCAGGCTCACGCCAGCGCCGTGGGGGCCGACTGCAGGGGCGATCCACGTTGCCTGGGCGCTTCCGTGCTCCTTGGAGTGACCGGTCAGGAGCAGGACGACACCCGCGCCGACGCCCACCGCGCCCACCGCGAAGGCCACCGTCGAGATCGTCGCCGAACTGCGCGCCTGGCTTCGCAGGTCCACGCCCGTCCTGTCGCACAGCGTGTCCGAGCTCTGCCCGATCGAGCGCCCGCAGTGACTTCCGGCGTCGCTCTTCTTCGAGAACGTCCGCAAGCCGAAATAGCTGCCGACGCCGACGCCGACCACGCCCACGCCAAGGCTCACCCAACCGAGCACGTGCCCGCTGCCGGATGCAGGCTTGACGGTCTCGTGCTCCGCCGGCTTCGGGGCGGCGGGCTCGGCCGTGGTGGGAGGCGCTGCGGGAGCCGCCGACGCATCCTCCAACATGGGAACCTCGAGCTTGGTCGTGGTCGGTTCGTCCTTCACCTCGACGTTCCTGGACCAGGGCTTCTTGCCGGGTGCCTCGACCTGGATCTGGTGGCTGCCGGGGTCCACCGGCAGCGGCGTTCCCCACACGCCGGACCCGATTTCCTCGCCGTCGAGCTTCAGCGTCGCTCCGGACTCGGATGCCGGAACCTCGAACGTCAGGTGGGCGAGGCGCTTCTCGAGGTGATGCGCGTGACGCTCTGCGTACTTCTGGCGGGCCCGGCTGTGCTCCTTCTTCGCGAGCGCGACGGCCTGGTTGAACTCCGCCCACGCGCTGGCGGTCTTGCCTTCCTTCTGATGGCACGTCGCCAGGTTCAGGAGCGTGCCCAGGCGCTCGGACAGGTGCATGCTCTCGGCGAACTTGGGGCAGGCCTCGTCGTACTTCTTCGCGGCCATCAGCTTGCGTGCGTCCTTGAACAGCGCGTCGGCAGCCGCCTTGTCCGCCGCCGATTCGGCGTGCGCCGGACCCCCGATCAGGAGCGGCGCGACGAGAACCCCACCCGCGATCAACGCCCGGAGCGCTCGCATCGTCAGTAGCTCTCCTTCAGGATGTCGGTGTCGTCGCTGGCTGGACGGTGGTGGACAGGACGGTGCTTCGCCTTTACCTGGGGCGCTGCAGGCGCGGCGGAGTTGGCGCTGGCGGGCGTCGGCACTGCAATGGCGGACGGCTCCGGCGCTGCCGATGCGGCGGCTTGCGTGCTCGCCGCGGGTTCTGCAACGGATGCGGCCGGCGCCGCGCTCGCAGCTGGTACCGCGCTGGGCGCCGCTGCGGCGCTCGACGCAGCGGCGCTCGACGCAGCGGCGCTGCTCGCGGCCTGGGCGATGGGTCCGCCCGCGTGCCTGAGCGCGAAGAAGCCCGCCGCGAACACGCTGGCCAGGCCCAGGGCGAGCCCCAGCGCGAGCTTGAAGCGGCGTGGCTTGGCCGGGGCATTCTGTGCAAAAGCGCTCTGCGTCCCGAGCGACGGTTCGTCCTGCGGTTCGCTCGCCGCCGCTGCAGCCGCGGCGTCCACGTTGTTCGTCTCCTCGGATTCCTTGTGCGGGCCCAGCTGCCCTTCGGTCAGAAGCGCGGTGATCCGCCGCACGCTCGCGTGGCTCTCGGCGGTGGCGAACGGGGCGAGCGCGAGCGCCAGCTCGCCCACGTTGGCGTAGCGTTGGTTGCGATCGCGCTGCAGGCAGCGGTCGATCACCGACGAAAGCGCCTCGGGCACATCGCCGCGCGCGCGCCGGACGGGCGGTGGGACCAGGGTCAAGACCTTGCTGATCGTCTCTCCCATCGTGTTGCCCCGGAACGGCGAGTGTCCGTCCAGCATCTGGTACAGGATGACCCCGAGCGACCAGATGTCGGTGCGCGCGTCGACGTCCTTCGTGTTCCGGACCTGCTCCGGAGACATGTAGCGAGGCGACCCCAGCATCATGGCGCTGGCCGTCAGATCCTCCTCTACGCTCTGGTCGACGCTTGTGACCTTCGAGATGCCGAAGTCGAGAACCTTCACCTCGGGTTCGCGTCCCGTCTTCTGGCAGAGGAAGAGGTTCGAGGGTTTCAGGTCGCGATGCACGATGCCGGCGGCGTGGGCTTCGGCGATGCCTTCCAGAGCCTGCAGGATCAGATTCACACCTTCGGTCACGCCCAGCTTGCCGCGCAGCTTGATCTCGCGTGCCAAGTCGTGACCCGTGAGATGCTCCATCACCATGTACGGCGTGCCGCCCGCCAGCGTTCCGCAATCGAAGACGCGGCACACGTGTGCGGAGTCGATGCGCGCGGCGGCCCGCGCCTCGCGCAGGAAGCGCGCCGCGCTCATCTCGACCTCCGTGTCCGTCACGAGGAACTTGATCGCAAATCGCTGGCCCAGCTCTTCGTGACGCGCGGAGACGACGACGCCCATGCCGCCGGCCGCCAGGATCTCCTCGACGCGGTACTTGTCGGCTACGAGATCGCCGACCTGGACCGGCGAGCGCTCGGCGGGGCTCTTCCTGCCGGTCCTGCCGCTGCCGCTCGCGGACCCGGATTCACTCGACATCGCGTGAGTCGCCTGCGTTGATCATCTTGAAGCAGCTGCGAGCAAAGCCCGGAGCCGACCACAGCATACCCCGGCCGGGGAGCTTTCCCAATCGGGAGAATGCGCGGTCGGCGCGCCTGTTTCGCATCAGCGCGCTCACGGCGTACCGAACGCGCCGTGGAGCGCGTCCAGATAGGTGCCGTAGCCGGAGCTCGACTTCCACTCGTCAGCGGACTCGACGGCGGTGCCCTCGCCCCATTCGTTGAACGTGGTGACGAGCTTCCAGGGTTCCTTGGCCGCGGCCATGGTCGTGACGTTCTGCTGCCAGCGAGCGGGATCGCGAGCAAGCCGTGGCGTCGACTCGTCGGCGCGCCAGAATCCCGCAGCGATGCTGTACGAGTAGCCCGACTGCTCGTCGGAGGGCGAGTCCGGACCGTACTGGTGCCAGGCGTCGGGTTGGTCCGCGCAGTTCTTGTAGCCGGCAAACACCTTCAGGTCGACGTAGGCTGGATCGCCGAGCCCGTCGTTGGCCTGCTTCCAGCGCGTGGCAACGTCGCAGGTGGTGTCGTCGGCGCTGTACACGAACACAACGAACCTGCCAGCGACGCGCAGATACGCCGGGCTCGTCGCGAGGGTGTCCCGGACGTGCGCGAGATCGGAGGCGATCTGGCTCGACGCCGGGTCGCTGGTGCCCTCGGCTTCGTAGTAGATGGCCCACTTGAGCGGAGCGGCCATGGCCAGCGTCGTCTGCATCAACTGCTTCAGGCGCGCGTCCGTGTAGTGCGTGGGACCCCACCACGAGGAGATCGCTGCTTTCATGCCCGCATATTCGAGAGCCTGGATGTGCGCCTTCTGTGTCGCCGCATTGGTCGTGGAGTAGTAGCCGAGCGTCGGGTGGTAGAAGACGTGCGCGCCGTTGACCGTCCACGTCTCCGGGTACCAGCCGTAGTAGAACGCGGCAGTGATCGGGAACTTCGGCTGCGGCGCAGACGTACCGCCGTCGCTGCTGCCGCCGCTGCCGCTTGCGCCGCCGCTGCCGCCGGTCGCCGAAGCGCCCGCGGTGCCGCCGCTGCCGCCCGTACCTGGAACGCCGCCGGTGCCAGCGCTGCCGCCCGTTCCCGCGCTTCCGCTTGCACCAGCGCTGCCGCCGCTGCCGCTCGCGGAGCCGCTGCTGCTGCACGCGCAGAGGGCCACGGCGGAAACGGTCACGATGCAGAGCGAGTGGCGTGGAGTCATAAGAGGTCCGTGACAGAGTGCTTGTCGCTCACAAGCCTACACAACTCGGCCTTCCGCAGCCGTGCCCCTTGCAGAGCGCGCTGACGCGCGCGTATCCTGCTGCGAGAAGGAGCTGGAACATGCGACGACGACGCAGTGGGGTGATGACGGCGTGGATCTTCCCCCTGCTCGCCTGCAGCCTGTTCTTTGGGTGCAGCTCCGGTTCGTCCGGCGGGGGCATCGGTGGGCAGGGCGGGACCGGAACCCCCGGCTGCACCACCGCTCCGGACTGCAATTCGTGCGGGAGCTGCTACGCCAACTGCTACTGCCAGACCCAGAATAGCTCGCAGTGCTACAGCAAGTGCACGTCGGGGTCCGGTGGCACGGGCGCGGGCGGCAGCTCAGGCAGCGGCAGCGGCGGCACGTCGGGCAGTGGTGCGGGCGGCAGCTCGGGCAGCGGTGCGGGCGGCAGTTCGGGCAGCGGCGCCGGCGGCAGCTCGGGGTCGGGCAGTGGCGGGACCAGCAGCGACCCCTTCGCGGCGGCGCGCCAGAAGTGCATTGATCACATCAACCAGTTGCGCGCGACCAAAGGCCGGGCCCCCTACAAGCGCTGGACGTCGATCGAATCGTGCGTCGACAGCCAGGCGACCTACGACTCGAACAACGGCCCGCACGCGGACTTCATCGGCGGCAAGACCTGCGGCGCGCACTCGCAAGGTGAATGCCCGGGCCAGGGTCCGAGCTCGGTCACGAACTGCATCGACCTGATGTGGGCGGAGAAGGACTACTCGATCTGCACCGGTTGCGACTCCTGTCCCAACCTGCAGCAGTGCTTTGCCGGCGGTTGCCCGAACTGCCAGTGCACGACGGGCAGCAACACCTGCGGCCACTACATGGCGCTCGCGGACCCGGTTCAGACCATGGCGGCGTGCGGCTTCAGCACGAGCGGCAAGGCGTACATGACCATCGACTACAAGTGAGCGCCTCGTCGCGCTCCGCTCGCGCTTCGACGCGACCACGCAATGCGGGCCTGCTGCTTCCGTGCGCGGTGCTCTGCATTTTCCTGGGGTGCTCGACGAACAACCACGTCGACAATCCGGGCACGTCCGGCAGCGGCGGGACAACCCACGGCGGTGCGGGCGGCACAGGCGGCACTTCCGCCGCCGGCGGTACATCCGGCAGCGGCGGCGCCTCCGGCGGTGGCGGCGCGACATCGCCCATCGGCGCCGACGCCACCGAACTGGTGACGGTGGTCTCCGCGTCGTGGACCAGCGTGCCCGCGACGCTACGCCGCTACGACCGCACGGGCCCGGGCAGCGCGTGGACGCCGGTCGGTGCTCCCGTTCCCGTCGTGCTCGGAAACGCGGGCCTCGGCTGGGGCATCGGGCTCGCGCCGGCAACCGGCGAGGCAGGGCCGATCAAGCACGAGGGCGACGGCCGCTCGCCGGCCGGCGCGTTCAGCGTCAGCACGGCGTTCGGCTACGCGGCACCCTCCAACGCGACGTGGCTTTCGTTGCCGTACCTGCAGGCGACCAGCGATCTGGAGTGCGTCGACGATCCGGCTTCGTCGCACTACAACACGCTCGTCTACCGCAGCCAGGTCGGCAGCGTCGACTGGAACAGTTCCGAGCACATGCTGCGCCCGGATGCGCTGTATCGCTGGGGGCTCTTCATCGATCACAACAGTAGTCCGCCCAAGCCGGGCGCCGGCTCGTGTATCTTCCTGCATTTGTGGAGCGGCCCTTCGAGCTCCACCGTCGGTTGCACTGCGGGCGAGGAGAGCCAGATCAAGACCGTGCTCGGCTGGCTCGACCCGGCGAAGCATCCCGTGATCGTGCAGCTGCCGCAGGTGGTGTACGACGCCCATCGCGCAGCGTGGGCTTTGCCCTGAATCGCCCCGCCTTCGTCGTCAGCGAGCCAGGTAGTACCAGAGGCCCGCGGATACCGGCCGCCGCTGCGTACAGCGTCAGTCGCCTTCGACGGCCAGTATCGGGCCAAACGTGGACTATCGTCGATAGCTCGGCTTCTCGAGAGCAAGCGGCTCTGGGTTCTTCAGCACCCACGCCACGGCGAGCTCCGCCAGACGCGCGTTCCCCTCGCCGTCGCGCGACGCCAGCTCGCGCACGATCGACTCGATCTCGGCAATCTCGCTCTTTTCGAGCGGCGCTCCGCGCTGCACGTAGGTCGCCAGCGCGTGCCCCATCTGTACGTAGTCCCGATCCCAGTTGATACCGCCGTTGCGCTCCCACTCATCCGAGATCCGTCCCGCGATGCGGATGACCTCGCCCTGCACCGTCGCGGCGGGACCGCTCGACGGCACCAACAGATCCCAGAGCTCGGCGTGCTGCGCCTGCCACGTCGTGGCCGTCGCGACGACCGGAGCGGCTCCGTCATGCATCCGCCGGTGCGCGGCTGGCGGGACGTCGAACGTCGCGTACAGGAACTGGAGCGCTGCATCGGCGGCGGCGACCCCCTCGGGGACGAAGCCGCTTCGATGGAACTCGAACGTCTTGCCCAGGTTCTCGACGTAGCCTCTCATTCGCGGCGTCTTTGCGGCACCGGCGTCGAGCATGACTTTCACGAACGCCGGCATCCGGTCCAGCTCGGCGTTGCTGCAGCCCCGCAGCGCCAATCCGAGCGGTGTAAGGCCTTCCTCGTTGCACCGGTCGACGTCTGCTCCGTGGGCGAGCAGCTGCCTTGCGTGATCCGCGTGCTTGCTGTCCGCCGCGGCGTGGAGCGGCGTGCCGATGGAGGCTGTAGCGGCGTTTGGATCGGCGCCGAGCTCGAGCAGTAGGCCGATCCTGCCCCGCCACGAACGTGCTCGCCGGTGTAGCGGCGTGTTGCCCCAGGTATCTGTCGCCCCGAGATCCGCGCCCTGTGACACCAGCCAACGCGCCAGCTCGTCCGGGCAGGCGTCGAACGCGAGGGCGGTCTGCTTCGCAAAGCCTCCGCGCGCGTTCACATCGCACGCCTCGAACACCTTCTGGAGCGCCACGAGATCGCCCTTTTCGAGCAGCTCTTCGAAGTCCTTCGGCAGCGTCTTCCTCTTGCGCGTCATCGAGACGCCCTCCTACCACTCATCGGGACCGGAATTCGCGTCCGCGCGCCGCTCCGGGAGTCCGGTGTTGCGACGCCTCCTCGGAGCGCAGCGGCTGCCAGGACCTGCCCGATGGCTAGTGCACGCCCTTCTTGGGGCGGAGCTTGGCTTCCTGCGTCACGTGCTCGTTCCAGGTGGCGGGCGAGAAGCCATTTTCCACCTCGACCATGCTGATGCAGCCGGGGACGGGACAGACGATCTGGCACAGGTTGCAGCCGACACACTCGGATTCGTCGATGCGCGGCACGCGCGAGCCGTTGTTCGACGCGTGGATGCACTGGTGCGCGCCGTCGCGGCAGGCCACGACGCAGAGCTGGCAGCCGATGCAGGTCTTGTCGTCGATCTTGGCGATCGTCTCGTAGTTCAGATCCAGATCGCCCCACTCGGAGAAGCTGGGCACGGCCTTGCCCACCAGCTCGTCGAGCTTCTCGAAGCCGTGGCTCTCCATGTACTGCTCCAGGCCCTCGATCATGTCCTCGACGATGCGGTAGCCGCGCAGCATGACCTCCGTGCACACCTGCACGCTGGACGAGCCGAGCAGCATGAACTCGACGGCGTCGCGCCAGTTGGCGATGCCGCCGATGCCGCTGATGGGGATGTTGAACTGGGGCGAGCGGGCCAGGCCTGCAACCATGTGCAGGGCGATGGGCTTGACCGCCGCGCCGCAGTAGCCGCCGTTCGTCGACAGGCTGCCGACGCGCGGCTCGAGCGTGAAGCGATCGATGTCGACGCCGATGATGCTCTTGATGGTGTTGATGAGCGAAACGCCGTGCGCGCCGCCGCGCTGGGCGGCCATGCCGTGCGGCACGATGTCCGAGACGTTCGGCGTGAGCTTCACCAGCACCGGCACGGACGAGTACTCCACCGCCCAGGACGTGATGCGCTCGTTGACCTGCGGCTCCTGCCCCACGGCGGAGCCCATGCCGCGCTCGCACATGCCGTGGGGGCAGCCAAAGTTCAGCTCCAGGCCGTCCGCGCCCGCGTCGATGGCGCGCTTGATGATGTCCTGCCACTCCTCCTGGGTTTCCACCATCAAGGAGACGATCACCGCGTGCTTCGGGTACTTCTTCTTGGTCTCGTAGATTTCCTTGAGGTTCACCTCGAGCGAACGGTCGGTGATGAGCTCGATGTTGTTGAAGCCGATGGCCGGGGTGCCGCGGAAGCCGACGGCGCCAAAGCGGCTGGAGACGTTCTGGATCGGTTCGCCGAGCGTCTTCCACACGGCGCCGCCCCAGCCCGCGTCGAACGCGCGCTGTACTTGATCGCCGGAGTTGGTCGGCGGCGCCGAGGCCAGCCAGAAGGGGTTGGGGGAGCGGATCCCCGCGCAGTTCGCCGAGAGATCAGGCATTTTTGCCTCCGAGGTACTGGTGGATGGCGCGCGCTGCGGCCTTGCCTTCCGCTGCGGCGTTGACGACTTCCTTGCCGCCGTTCGCGCAGTCGCCGCCCGCGAACCAGCCTGGGCGTCCCGTGCGGCCTTCGGCGTCGATAACGACCTTGCCGCGCTCGAGCTGGATGCCGTCGAGCGCCGACAGGAGCTGGCCCAGCTTCGATTGACCGATGGCGACCAGCACGAGATCCGCGTCGAGGACGAGCTCGCTGCCGGCGATGGGCTGCTTCTTGTCGTCCATGCGCGTGGCGCGCACGCGCTTCACGCGGCCCTCGCCCTCGTAGGCGACGGGCTGGCCCTGGAACGCCGCGCGGGCGCCCTCGTTCTTCGCGGCGGACCACTCGTGTCGGTATCCCGGCATGCCGGCTTCCTTGCCGCGGTAGAGCAGCGTCACGCTGGGCACGCCGAGGCCGCGAAGCTCACGTATGCAGTCGACGGCGGTGTTGCCGCCGCCGACGACGACGGCCTTCTTCACCCCGTCGAGCGAGACCTTGCCGAGCTTCATGCGCTCGATGAAATCCACCGCGCCCTCGACGCCCGGCAGGTCCGCGCCGGGTACCGACAGCGACGTGTCCGGCCCGAGCCCAGCGCCGAAGAAGACCGCGTCGTGCTTTTTCTCCAGCTCCGCGAACGAAGGGCTCTTTCCCACCTCCACGCCGAGTTGCACGTCGATGCCGCCGATGCCGAGCACCCACTCCACCTCGTCCACCGAGCTGTCCGCCCGCATCTTGTACGGCGCGACGCCGGTCGTGTTCAGCCCGCCGCTGACCTGGCGCTTCTCGTAGATGGTGCAGGCGTGGCCTTGACGGCGCAGCTCGTGCGCTGCCGCCAGCGACGCGGGACCCGCGCCGATGAGCCCGACGCTCTTGCCCGTGTCCTTGCCGGCTTCGAAGAAGCGCCAGCCCTCGGCGAACGCCACGTCCGTGGAGTAACGCTGGAGCTTGCCGATCTGGATCGGCGGCACGCCCATGTTGTTGAAGACGCAGTCGCCCACGCAGAGCACCTCGACAGGGCACACGCGCGCGCAGCTCATGCCGAGGATGTTGGCGTCGAAGATCGTACGCGCCGAGCCCTTGACGTTGCCGGTGGCGATCTTGCGGATGAATTGCGGGATCTCGATGTGCGTCGGGCACGCCTGGACGCACGGCGCATCCGAGCAGAACAGACAGCGGTTCGCTTCGATGACCGCTTGCTCGCGGGTGTACGCCGGCTTGAAGTCGGCAAAGACGCTTTCGCTGCGGGATACGGGTAGTCGTTTCATGTTCGTCATCGCTGGTTCGTCGCTCAGCCGCTGATCTTTCCCCACGGCAGGCCCTTGTTCCGTTCGTCCCGGAACATCCACACGGCCAGCGTGATCTGCTCGAGCCGCTCGCGCAGGCACGACTTGCAGAGGAAGGGCCGGCTGCCGTTGGGACCGGTCGAGACGACCGCGTCGGTCACCTTGCCGCAGGCTTCGCAAGCGGCCCGGACCGCTTCGTCCTTGTGCGGCTGCCCGGCGGCTACGGTTCCCTGGGCGTGGACCCTGACTTCGACTGCGCTATCGCTCATTTCCGGCCCTCCTCGGGAACTCCCCCCATAACACGATGAGTGGGTGACCACCACGCGCCCGGCGGCGCTCAGGACCGCGGCGGGTCGAGGGAAATGACGTGCGTCGGGTCGGGCTGCTCGCTCGCCGGCGCCTGCGAGTAGTCGCCGAAAGGTCCGTCGCGGCGCTCGACCGCGGAGCGGACGCCTTCCTTCGCGGCGAGGTCGATGAAGGCTTTCGCGTCGGGCGTGTTGCGCATCAGCCCGTCGAGGATGGGACCGAGCGTCTGCGTGCTGTGGACGCCCATGTTCTCGTAGGCGTGGTTCACGACCAGCTTCATCGCGGAGAGCTGTGACAGCGGGATCGACGCGAGCTGCCGCGCGAGGCCGAGCACCGTGTTCTCGAGCTCGTCGAACGGCACGGCGCGGTTGATGAGCCCGACGTCGGCGGCCTCGCGCCCGGAGAGCGGCTTGCCGGTGAGCGCGTACTCCTTGGCGCGCGTCAGACCAAGCCGGTAGAGCCACATTCCCGACAGGTACGCGCCCCACATGCGCGAGTACGGGGTCCCGATGCGCGCGTCTTCCGACGCGATGACGAAGTCGGCGCACAGGGCGGTGTCGCTGCCGCCTCCGACGCACCAGCCGTGCACCTGCGCGATGACCGGTTTTGGCGCGCGCCACATGCTCATGAACTTCTGCGTGGGGGCCAGCATCGGCGCAGTCGAGAACATGAAGTCCTTGCCCGGATCCCACTTGCCGTCCGTCGTGATGTAGCGGTCCCAGTGCTCGAAGCCCTGCCCGAAGTCGTAACCGCCGCAGAACGTGCGCCCCGCTCCGCGCAGCACGATCACCTTGACCGCTTCGTCGTGCACCGCCTCGCCGATGGCGGACTCGAACTCGTCCGGCATCGGCGGCACGATGGTGTTCAGCCGCTCGGGGCGATTCAGCGTGATGAAGGCGATCGGGCCGTCGGTGGTGTAGCGGAGTGTCTCGTAACTCATGGGGCGCGCATCATATCCGAGGCGCGGCAGGCCGGGGTCGCCTTCGCGACTAGGACTTGTCGCGCTTGCGCTTCTTTCCGGCGCGGCGCGAACTGCCGCCCTGCGCGCCGCCCCCGCGCAGTTGTCGCTCGATCTCCTTTTCCAGCCTTGCCAGCTGTGCCTGGTCGAGCCCTGCTGCTGCTTCGAGGTCCTCTTCGGTCAGCTTGATTTCCACGGGTTGGATACGCTGGCTCATGAGCGAGCGCTGCCGCTCGAGCAGCGCCCGCTCGTCGTCCCTGAGCGGGAAGGTCCGCATCACCTCCTCGATGTAGCCTTCCGGGTTGGACTTCTCGGCTTCCACGAGACGGCGCCGGATCTCTGCCCACCGATCGAGTTCCTCCTCCATGCGCCGGTCGCGCTGCTCGATCGCTTCCTGGTCGGGCATGGCGGGCTGGACCCAGACGCCCGCATCCGCGACCTCCGCGACGATGTTTGCGTAGCGGCGGCCCCGCGGCTCGCAAACGTCCGGGTAGAGGAAGACCCCGCGCGGGTCGTCGTGCTCGTCGAGCGCGTCGCCGAGCGTATTGTGCATCCAGAGCACGGCGCCGACGGGATCGACCTCGATCTCGTCGAAGCGGAAGAAACTCGAAACCTTGGCGCCGTCGGACAGGAGGGACAGGTCGACGCCGTCTTTCCGCAGCGCCAGCGCCGTCGGTCGCGAAATGCGGAGGAGCGCGACTGCATCTATGCCCACGTGCGGAGTCTCGCACCGTGCGATCGGCGTCCGCAACGCAACGACGCGTCGCTCGCCTCGGCCGACGCAACGCGTTACACTGTGCGCCGTGCTGCAGAAAGCTACGCGCTATGCCATGGGCCGCACAGCGGCCGTGTTCGATCGCGCCGCCACCCTGGCGGCCTATGCGCAGACCGCGCGCTCGAGAAGGCGCAACCTGTCGGAGTCGCTCTCGCACGAGGAGCGCGTCCGGCTGCTAGCGCTGCTTGCGCCGCGGTACCCCGCCGACGGCGAGGGATTTTTCCGCGAGCCGCGGCCCATCCACGTCGACGAACGTCGCGTCAGGGATCTGCCGCGTGGTCGCGTGGTGGATCTCGCCTGGCCGAGCGATTACGAGCCGTACAACCCGGACGTGGCCGAGCGCTATCTGCGCTATCGCGGCAACCACGTCGCGGCCGCGCGCCTGTTCCTGCACGACACGCCGCGCCCGGTTGCGATGCTGATCCACGGCTATCTCGGCGGACAGTACGCGGTGGAGCAGCGCGTGTGGCCCGTGGAATGGTTTCATCGCATCGGGCTCGACGTGGCGCTGTTCGTGCTGCCGTTCCACGGAGTGCGCGGCGACGCGAGACGGCGTACGCCGCCGTTTCCGGGCAGCGATCCGCGTGTGACGAACGAGGGTTTCCGTCAGGCCATGGGTGATCTCCGCGATCTCGCTCGCTGGCTGCGCGAGCGCGGGCATTCCGACGTCGGTGCGATCGGAATGAGCCTGGGCGGCTACACCACCGCGCTTCTCGCGACGGTCGAACTCGAGCTGGCGTTTGCCGTGCCGATGATTCCGCTCGCGTCGCTGGCGGACTTCGCGCGCGATCAAGGTCGCCTCGGCACGACGCCGATGGAACAGAAAGCGCAGCATCGCGCGCTCGATGCCGTGCATCGCGTCGTGAGTCCGCTTCATCGCAAACCGCTGCTTTCGCCGGAGCGGTTGCTCGTGATCGGCGCCCAAGCGGATCGCATCACGCCGCTGTCGCACGCGCGGCGGATCGCGCGTCACTTCGACGCGCCGCTCGAGACATGGCACGGCGGACATCTGTTGCAGCTCGGCCGCGCGGAGAAGTTCCGTCGCATCGGTCGCATGCTCGGCGAGCTCGGTCTGACGAGACCGCGACGCTGATCGCGCTACCTACAACGTCCTACATGCGTACGGAACAGGCGCTCACCCCCTGCGTCCGGCACCACGGAAAACTTCCAGAAATGGGCGAATAAAAAGCAAATTCCGGCTGATTTCACGCTGGTCTGTCGCGGCCTCATGGAGCACGCTTTCGCAATCCCGGGTTACCAGGCAAGGAGCGCGAGATGGCTGACAGCGACAACAAGTCTACCCTCGACGGTCTGCTTCCGGCAGCGCGGCCTGCACGCGCGCCGCGTCCCGGTGCGCCGCCTCCGCCTCCGGCGTCACGCCGCGGGAGTGCTCCGCCTCCGCCGCCGAGCCGCGCAGCTCTTTCGGCGCGCGTGCCGGGTCCGCCTCCGCGTCCTGCGCGCAGCGCCGCGCCGCCCGCGCCTCCGTCGCGCAGCGCCGCGCCGCCCGCGCCTCCGTCGCGCAGCGTGACGCCCGCGCCGGCTCCGCGCGCGGCCAAGCCGCCTTCGGTTCCCGCACCCGCGCGTGCGCTGCCTCCTCCGCCCCCGCCGCCGTCGCGCGCGCAGTCGTCACTGCCGGCACCTGCCGCCGCGAAGGCAGCTCCGGAACCGATCATTCCGATGGATGATGCCGAGCTCGACAGCATGCCGACGCGCGTGATCAAGCCGGAGGAGCGCGCTGCGTTGCCCAAGCCAAAGGCCCGGTCCGCCCCTCCGCCGCCCGCTCCGGCGAGCGTGGCTCAGGGCAAGCTGCCGCCGCCGCCCGCTCCGGTGAGCGTGGCTCAGGGCAAGCTGCCGCCGCCGCCCGCTGCGGTGAGCGTGGGGCCGCACTTGCCTCCGCCTCCGCGTCCGGCGAGCTTCCGGCCGACCATCCCCACGCAGCCGGCCTCGTACCGCGTGGCAGATTCCCAGCCGCCGTCCTCGGCTGCTCTGGGAAGCGTGCCGCCGATCGCGCTGTCACAACCGCCGCCTCCCGTCGAGCTGCCTATGCGCCGCATTCCGCGTGCGGCGATAGCTGCGGCCAGCGTCGCCGCTGCGGCTCTGCTCGCGGTCGGTCTGCTCGGCGCGAAGAGCGCAATCTTCTCCTCTCCAGGCGGCTCGCTGGTGGCCACCGTGGCGGGCGTCGCGGGGCAGCCGGTCAAGGGCGTGTCCGTGTTCGTGGACGGCAAGCGTCGCTGCGAGAGCTCGCCGTGCCGCGTGGACGATCTCGGCATCGGCTCGCACTTCGTGCGCGTGACCGCGCCGGGATACATCTCGACCGCGGCGCAGGCCGTGGCAGTCCACAGCGGACAGGACGCCGTGATGCGCCTTGATCTGTCGCCGCTCAAGCCCGCCAAGGCCGACGCGACGGCCAAGCAGGACAAGGACGACAAGGCGGACAACAGCAAGTCCGACGACCAGGGCGCCGTCCAGGCCTCGAGCCTGCCGGCCGCTCCGGAGCACACTGCGAGCAGCGCTCCGGTGAGCCGCCATCACTACGCGTACCACGCTCGTACCGCGCCTGCGCACCACAGCGCGCCGCCGGCCCCCGCGCCTGCTGCTCCGAGCGGCAAGGGCGTCCTGATCCTGAGCTCGACGCCCGCGACCAACGTCGTCGTGGACGGCCATCCACTCGGTTCGACGCCCAAGGCGGTGCGGGTCCCCGCTGGAACGCACACGGTCGTGTTCGCCGGCGAAGCGGGCCGCGCCGTGCGCGCGATCAACGTGAAGCCCGACGATCGGCTGAACGTCGCAGTACGGTTCTAGTCGCGCGAAGCTACTTCGCCTTGTGCTGCTGCCGCTCCTCGCGGACCTGCTGCAGCGTCGGAACGTTCTCTGCTCTCGCGCAGTGCGGGCTGTCCAGCACCACCGTCACGCCCTTGTTGCTGGGTACGAGGTGGTTCCAGAGCTCGGTGATGGCGTGATGCCCGGTGAACACGTCGACGTGCTTGCCCTTCACCCTGACGCCCCGGTCCTGGACGATGAAGCAGCCGTCGTGGAAGCTGTCGCGCTCGACGTCCCGCGGCAGCCCGTCGAACTCCGGGATGTAGACCGCGGTGCCTAGCGGTACGACGCTGGTGTCCATGGCGACGGTGAGCAGTGGGGTGATCGGTTTGCCCGTCGCGCCTCGCCCCCACGGATAGCGCGATCGGTCGAGCTGATCGAAGCAGATTCTTCTGCCCCGTCTTGGGGCAGACATCGGCGCAGTCGCAGTCCCGCTTGGCGAAGCTGACCGTCGAGCCGTCGTTCAGCGTGCCGCTGCCCTGGACGCAGACGGCTTCAAAGAAGCCTCGGGGGACCTTGGCGATGGTGTGGCAGCTCGCGTTCTCGAGCTCCACCGAGGCGCCCTTGTAGTCCCCTTCGTCCGGGAAGTCGTAGTAGGTGTTGCGGAACGTTCCGAGCACCTTGCCCTGGAGCTTCGGCTTGGCTCGCTCGGCGCCGATCGTGTGCGGTGCCGGCCGACGCATCGGTTGCGGCTGCGGTTGGCTCCGCTTCGCGTAGAGCGAGTGCGACTGCGGCGGAGCCGCCTGTTCGCTCGCAGACGGCGGTTCGTCGCCCGAGCCGGAAAACGCATCGTCGTCGCCGGGAAGCGGCTGGGCCATCCAGGTGGAGCCGGCCGTGGCGCAGGCGCTGACCAGGATGAGCAGCGCGGGCGGCAGCAGCAGGCGTAGGTTCATGGGCGTCCGTCGTTGCATGTTCCTCCGGCGTCCTGCGTGATGAGCTTGCGGAGACTCTCCGTCTGGGCGATCCAGTGCTGGCGGATGTGGGGGGGGACGTGGAACTCCTCCAGAGTCTCCTCGAGGATCTTCAGGCGCCGCATGAACTGCCCGCCCATTATCCTGTGGGCGGCATGCGCCTGGCCCAGCGGGCGCCCGGTGTAGACGATGTCGGCGCCCAGGTGACGCGCCGCAAACTCGTACTCCTTGTCCTTGATGCGCTGGCGGCTCGCGTTCTGGAAGAAGAAGCCGATCATCACGTCGTCGAAGATGCGGTCGACGAAGCGATCGATGATCGCGCGCAGCACTTTCTCGCCGCCTAGCTCGTCGAACAGGCTCCGCTCGGTGTCGGCCTTCGGTCCGGGCATCGGGCGAAAGCTACCACCCGGATGGGGAGGGCGCGCAAATCCGCGACAGAACCTCCCTTACACGCACTGGCCGCCCGAGCATTTCCCGTGGCATTCGCAGCCGTCGTCGGCCGCGGGCGCGACGGGCGTGGTGCAGTCGGCCCAGCCCGTCTTGCAGGACGGCGCGCACTGCCCCTTGTTGTTGCAGTTGGTGAAGTCGGCGTTCGCGGTCGAGCAGCTGTGCCCGCACGCTCCGCAGTCCTGGTTCGTCTGCAGCCAGGTCTCGCAGCCGTCGTCGCCCGCGGGTGCCGCCGGCTTCTTGCAGTTGCCCCAACCCGGCTGGCAGGTGGAGTTGCACAGGCCGCTCTGGCAGGTGCGCGTGGCCACTTGCGCCGCAGAGCAGGCTCGATAGCAGCTGCCACAGTGGTCCGGATCGGCGCCGACGTGCGTTTGACAGCCGTCGTCGCTCGATGCCGGTTGGTAGTTGTTGCAGTCGTTCCAGCCAGCTTGGCAGACGTGCACGCACGTCCCGTTCGTGCAGTTCCCGGACGAGCTGTGGAGCTTCGAGCACGCCTCGCCGCAAGCGCCGCAGTTGGCGGGATCGGCGAGCACGTTGGTCTCGCAGCCGTCGTCGGGAGTGGGCGCGGCGGGTTGATTGCAGTCGCCCCATCCGTAGTTGCAGCTCAGCGAGCAGAGTCCCTTGACGCAGATCGCCGAGTAGCCATTGGCCGTCGAGCAGGCCCGACCGCACGAACCGCAGTTGTCCACGGTCGTCGTGACATCCGTCTCGCAGCCGTCGGCCGCGTTGTGGTTGCAGTCGCCGGTGCCGGCCGGGCAGAGCAACTGGCATTGGCCCGAGACGCACTGCCACTGCTTGGAGGGATCGAGCGCAGTGCAGTCGTTGTTGCAGTCGCCGCAATGGGCAGGGTCGGAGGCGCCCTCGACCTCGCAGCCGTCGGCGGGATCGCCATCGCAGTCCAGATAGCCCGGGTCGCAACTGCCCACCGCGCACGCTCCCGCCTTGCAGACCGCCGTTGCGTTCGTGGTGGTGCATGGCAGGCAGAAGGGATCGTCGCATCCGTAGTCCGGATCCGTCTTGTCGACGCAATTGTCGCCGCATAGCTTCTGGCCGGGCTTTGGCAGACAGCTCATTGCGACGTCGTTGGAGGCGTCGCCCGCGTCGTCGCCTGCATCTCTAGGTTGGAACGCTCCGCCAGGGTGGGCCCGGGTATCGAGCCCGCAGCCGGAAGCCAGCACGCACCCCGCGGCGAGCAGCCAGAGCGCCGCGCGGAGCGCTCGTCGGCTAGCGGAAGTGGGTGAGAGCAGGGGAAAGACCACCAGAAAACAAGGTAGCAGACTGCGGCGGCGAGCGGGATGGTTGCGGCCCCAGGCCTTTGATCTAGATTCCGGGCTTCATGTCGCTTCGTCGCCTTCTCGGCTTGAGCTGCCTGGTGCTAGGGCTCGCGAGCCTTCTGATGGCCTTGCCGTCGGAGAGCGCGCGGGCGGCGGGCAAGGCCCACGCCTCGACCTCGTCGAAAGCCAGCGGGCACCGGAGCCACCACCATTTCCGGGGCTGCCGCCTGCAGCGTCCGCAGCTGTTCCTCGAACGGCGGCACTTCGTCAAGCACGACCAGCTGCTGCAAGGCCCGTTCAAGCGGGCGCTCGCCTACCGCGTCAAGCACTACGGCAGCGTGCCCGGCATCCCGCTCGGCAGCCTCAACCCCATGACGGCGATCTCGCAGGCCGAGACCACGACCTTCATGGGGCTGCCGATCCGCGTGCACAAGAAGATCGTGCCTGCGCTGCGTTGCGTGGAATGGCGTATCCACAAAACCTGCCGCTCCTCGCGCAGCCGCTACACGCCCCACGCGATCGGCGGGTTCCGCACCCAGAACACGTACCACCACGGCGAGGTATCGAACCATCTGTTCGGCATCGCGATCGACATCGACCCCCACAAGAATCCCTGCTGCCACTGCGTCAAGCCCTGGCCGGACAACCCCATCTGCAAGAAGGACGCGAAGTCGATCTACGACAAGACATCGCTGCCCCGCTGCTGGGTCCACGCGTTCGAGCGCTACGGCTTCTACTGGCTCGGCCGCGACGAGCTACAAGACACGATGCACTTCGAGTTCCTGGGCGACCCCGACCGCATCGAGCCGTGAGGCTTCGTTCGTCCCGGCGGTGAGCTAGAGCTTCCTCAATCTGGATTCCGCGGCGGGGTTGCCGGGTTCCAGCGCGAGCGCCTTCTTCCACGCGCGCCTCGCCTGGACGTGCTGGCCCTTGCGGTGCAGCACATCGCCCAGCAGAACCTGGCCGTCGGCGCTCTTCGGGGCCTCGGCGATCGCGTAGCGCACCCAGACCAGCGCGTCGTCCGGCACATCCATGTACAGCAGCGCTCGCGCCAGACCGATCGCCGCAGCGCCGTGCTCTGGCGCGAGCACAATCGCGCGGCGGAAGTAGCGCTCTGCGCGCGAATAGGCCCGGACACGCAGCGCATTGCGCCCGATAGCGAGCGACTTCGCTGCTAGTGCCGCCACGGCGCTCGGGTCTCCAGGTTGGCCGCTGTTCGCTGCCACCCACGCGTCCCGCGCCTGTTTGAAGTTGCCCGTGAGCGCCAGCGCGTCTCCAAGCAGACCCTTGACCGTCGCGTCGTCGGCTCCTCGCTTGCCGGCAAGGCGCGCCCACTTTGATGCCCCGAAGCCGTCGCGCCTGAGCAGGAACAAGCGGGTCAGCTCGACCGCCGCGGTGACGCTCTTGGCGTCCATGCGCACGGCACGACAGTACGCACGCCCAGCGGCATCCATGTCGCCCCGCACCAGCCCGCGCCGCGCGTCCAGGATCGCGCGGTAGGCAGCGCCCGGAAGGCCATGCTGCGTCGGCGGGTCCTTGGCCAGGAGCTGCTTGCAGGTTGGAGCGCGCGAATGGCGGATCACCGGAAGCCGGGGATGCGCAGCTGCGGGGCTCGCGCTCGCGGCGCTGCCGGCAGCGGGCGCTGCGGAGCTGTCCGCGGGCGCTGCGGAGCTGTCGGCGCTCTTCGCTACGGCGACGGCGCTCTTCGCCGGTGCTGCAGCACTGGCAGTGCCCGTGGGTGGAACAGCCATGCTGGCGGTGCTCTTCGGCGGGGTCGCCGCGCGGGCTGCGCTCTTCGCGGTGGCCGGCGCGCGTTTCGAGAACATGTGCGAGAAGGCAACGATCGCTGCAAATGCCCCGGCGACAAGCACGATCCCCAGAACGATCCAGCCGATGAGGCCGGCGCGAGGCCCCCTGCGCATCGGTATGAGGTCGAGATCGTCCACTTCGGCGCCCGGAGCCGCCATCGGGAGCGGTGCTGGCGGAGCCTCGGGTCGGATCGAGACCAGCTCCGCGGATTCCATGCTGATCGGGGGCTCGCTCATGGGGCCCATGCCCGCTGGGGCCGCGCTTGGAGGCGCCACCGACGCCGGAGGCGCAGGCATGCTGGCCGGCACCGGTATGCTCGCCGGGGCCGCGGGCATCGCGGCGCTGGGCGGCGCCGCCTCTACCGACATGGGGGGCAGCGTGGGCGCCGCCGCGGTAGGCACGACCGCAGACGCGGCGGCCGGGGGCGGCCTCACCGTGCCGTAGGCCGGCGCTCCCGACTGCGCCGGTGGCCGCACCGAGTCGCTCGCCGGGCTGGGGAGCGAGGGCGGGATCGGCGGGGCCTCCGCGTCCGCCATGTCGAGCGCGACGTCGATGGGCGCCATCAGGTTGGTCGACGACGGCTGCGACACCGACTCCACGTGCGCGCGCCCCGAGCCCAGCACGATGAACGCCGCGAGCGCCGGCGCGCCCTCCAGCTGCTCCAGCTGCTGGCCCAGGATATGGGTGTTCGCCGAGACAATCAGCTCGTTCGAGATCTCGATCTTCACCTGGACCCGCGGATTGAAGACCGTGAGCCGGACCGGATGGGACACGTGCGTCAGCGAGCGCAGGAGGCGCGTCGGCCCCATCGCCTCGAGCCGCGTGTCGAAGGGCTCGCCGAGGTCGGCACGCTCGCTCACCGCGCGCTCCGGCTCGTTCAGGTCAGCGAGCGTGCCGAGCAGACGATGGACCGCAGGAACGTCGGCGTTGTCTCCCCACACCTCGTTCCAGCGCACCACGAGAAGTGACGCCCAACGCAGCCGCGTGTCGCGTCGCATCCGGCGGATCAGCTCGTAGCCCTCGCCCTGGAGCTGTTCGTCGCCGATCAGCAGCACCGTCGGATCCACCTGGCGCAGGCGCTCGAAGCGCATCGCCGTCGGGTCCAGATCGGTCACCACGACCGTGGCGTTGCTCGAGCGCAGCTGCTGCGCGACGGCGTCGGCGCGCGCGGCGTCGTCGTCCGCCAGTAGAATGCGCACGCCGGACACGTCCACGTGCTTCGACGGCATAATGGAATCGCCACCGAGAAGCTGGACCGTGCCCCCCGCACGCTCATCGAACTCGTAGCGAAGCGGTTCCGCCAGCACCACGTGGCCGCGCAGGCGCGCGACGAACTCGTCGATCATCTCGGTCAGGGGCTGGCCGCCGCCCAGCACGAGCCGCACTGCGTCTGCCTCCGGGTCCTGCTCGCCGCGCACCGAGAGCACGCCCGTTCTCAGCTCCTTGCCCAGGGTGCTGATCAGATCTTCCAGCGTCGACTCGATGTTGCCCAGCGAGCCTCCCCCGCGGTCCGGGATCTCGCGGGCGAGGCGCGCCACCTGGTCGGCGATCGCGTCGGCGCTGGCCGAATACGGGATGATGGCGGCCGCACCGTGCCGGAACGCTTTCAGGCGGGCATCGAGCGCGGCGTTGTCGTCCAGGATCGCCACGGGTACGACCGAGCTCAGGGGCGAGGCGGCCAGCTCCGCCAGGACCTCGCTCCCGCAGTCGCGCGCGGCGTCGCCCACCAGCAGGATGAGGTCCGGCGCGGCTGCGACGACGGCGTCCACGACAGCATTGGCCGCCGCCGTATCGACGAAGACGCCATGGCGGTCGAGGGCCTGTGCCAGAGCGGCTTCCATGGCTTCGCCCGCTCCGACCAGCAGCACGGCGGGCTCGGCCTGCGGGCTCGACGGCATGGGGCGCCGGCTCGGCAGGCGCCTCGCGACCGCGGCCGGCCGGGGAATTGCCGGCACGCGCCGCTCCGGCCTCGGTACCCGCGGCGGGGGCCGGGGCGGATCCGGCGGGCTGCGGGACGCCATGACCGCATCATCGCCCAGGCGCGGCGCGGGGGCCAGCCGACGGCTTTCCGGATCTCTGCCCACGCCGAGTGAGTGGGCGGTCGCTCGCGATTTTCCGTATGCGACCGATGTGGGGAAGCATACGTTCAGTCCCGGCGGTATCCGCTACGCGAGGGCACTACCGCGCGGCGTCACGCCGCCTGTCCGCAGCATTTCTTGTACTTCTTGCCGCTTCCGCACGGGCAGGGATCGTTGCGGCCGATGCGCGGCTCCTCCCGCTTCATGGGCGGCGGCGCGACCTCTTCGCCGTCCACGAACACCCAACGGCCATTGTGCTTGCGGAACAGCGCTCGCTCGTGGTGCGAGACGTTCATGCCCTTCAGCTTGTAGCGGGCCACGAACTCGACCTTGCCCTCTTCGTCGTCGGGTCCGCCCTTCTCCGTGCCCAGGATCTCGAGGCCGAGCCACTTCGACTGCTTCGACCACGCCTCGGTGTTGGCGCGGTCGACGTCGTCGTCCTTCTCGGGATCGAGCGAGTCCATGATGAAATCGATCTTGCCGAGCGCGTACGCTGCGTAGCGCGCGCGCATCAGCTCCTCGGCGGTTTCCGCCTTGCGCTCGCCGTCGATGATCGGGCCGCAGCAGGTTTCGGTCGACTCGCCTTTTCCACAAACGCAGGTCACTTCAGGGCTCCCTCTTCTTCACGAGAAGTGCGTCGAGCAACCTGGCGTGGATGCCACCAAACGCGCCGTTCGACAAGAGCGCGATGGCGTCGCCCTCCCGGGCCCTTTCGACAAGGCTCTCGATGATGGCGTCGACCGAGGGGGCATTTTCGGCCGTGCGTCCGCGCGCCCGGAGCTCGTCGACCAGCCGGTCCACGTCGAGGCGCTCCTCCGCCGAGAGGCCGCTCCGCCCCAGCGGAGCGATCAGTATCTCGTCGGCCGAATCGAAGCTCCGTGCGTATTCGTCCTGGTGCAGGTTGCGGCAAGCCGTGGCGCTGCGCGGCTCGAACACCGCGAAAAGCCGCGCCTCCGGGTGCCGCATGCGCAGAGCGAGCAGCGTCTCGCGCACAGCCGTCGGATGGTGGGCGAAGTCGTCGTATACGAAGATCCCCCGCGGCTCCCCCAGCAGATCCTGCCGCCGCTTCACGCCGGCGAAACGCGCCAGCGCTGGTCCGAGATCCGCCAGTCTCGCGCCGTAGCCCTGCGCGAGCGCGCCGAGCGCCGCGGTCGCGTTGGCCACGTTGTGGCGCCCCGGCAGCGGCATGGACAGACGTCCGCAGGCGACTCCGCCCGCGAACAGGTCGAAGCTCGTCGCGCGTTCGTTCGACGTGGCCGGCGCCGCCAGCCAGTGCGGTGCCATGCCGTGTGTGTCCTCGCCCTCGAGCGCGTACCACGCGACTTCGGCCTTCGCGGTCTCGCTCACGAGCTCGACGACCAGCGGATCGGCGGCGTTCGCGACCAGGAGCCCGTGCTCCGGCATCCCCGCGATGAAACGTCGGAATGCATCCAGGTACTGCTCGAACTCCGGATAGATATCGATGTGGTCGTGCTCGATCGAGGTGAGTATCGCGACCTCGGCGCCGTAGTGGATGAACTTCGGCGTCTTCTCGAAAAAAGCCGTGTCGTACTCGTCGCCTTCCAGCACGAAGGGCTTCTGTCGCTTCGGACCGGTCAACGCTTCGAGCCGGCGACGCGGCTCGCGCGCCGTGCGGAAGCTGCGTTCGAAGTTCTTCGGGATACCGCCGATCAGGAAACCCGGTTCGTAGCCGGTCGCCTCCAGCAGCCAGGCGGCGATCGAGCTGGTCGTGGTCTTGCCGTGCGTGCCCGCCACGACCAACGGCGACGTGCCCTCGAGTGCGAACCGGCCGAGCGCACCCGCGACGTGCGTGTACTCGAGCCCGCCGTCGATCGCCGCGCGGGCTTCCACGTTGTCCCGGCGGCACACGTTGCCGATCACGACCAGGTCGGGCGCGGGCTCGAGGTGGCGCGGGTCGAAGCCGGTCAGGCAGCGGACGCCCCACTCCGCCAGCGCGGGCCCCATCGGCGGGTCGAACGCGACGTCGCTGCCCGAAACCTCGTGCCCCAACTCCACCAGAAGCCCAGCCAGCGAGCCCATCGCGGTTCCGGCGACCGCCACGATGTGGACGTGCATCCCCGGCGTATAGCGCGGGGCGCGGCAGGGCTCCAAGCCGCTGGCGGGCGTCGGCGCGCGGATCCATCATCGGTCCCGATGTCCAACGCTGAACCGCACCGGATCGAGACCATCGCGGGCGATCTCGGCCTCACGAACGCCGAGTTCGAGCCGTACGGTTGGTACAAGGCCAAGCTCGCGCCCGGGTACTCGCCGGCCGCCCGGCGTGCGCGCTACGTCGGCGTCACGGCGGTCACGCCGACGCCGCTTGGCGAAGGCAAGACAGTGGTGTCGATCGGGCTTGCGATGGCGCTCTGCCGCGCTGGGCACAAGGCTGTCGTCACGCTGCGCGAGCCGTCGCGCGCTCCCGTGTTCGGCATCAAGGGCGGAGGCGCGGGCGGCGGTCGGTCCATGCTGTTGCCGATGGAGGACATCAACCTCCACTTCACCGGGGACCTGCCCGCGGTGAGCGCGGCGAACAACCTGCTCGCCGCCATGGTCGACAACCACGTCGCGCGGAACAGGACGCCGCGGCTCGACGCCGCGGGCATCACCTGGCGGCGCGTCGTGGACGTGAGCGACCGCGGGCTTTCGCAGATCACCACCGGCAGTGGGGGGCGCAAGCTCGCGCTTCGCCGCGAGACGGGTTTCGACCTCACCGCCGCCTCGGAGGTCATGGCGATCCTGGCGCTGGCGCGCGACATGGCCGACCTTCGCGCGCGGCTCGGTCGCATCATCGTCGGGCTGTCGCCGGCGGGCGATCCGGTGACGGCTGAAGACGTCGGCGCGGCGGGCTCGATGGCCGCGCTGCTCCGCGACGCCCTGCGTCCGAACCTGGCGCAGACCTCGGAGCACACGCCTGCTTTCGTGCATGCGGGGCCGTTCGCCAACATCGCCCACGGCAACAGCTCGGTGCTTGCCGATCTGGCGGCCGTAGGGCTGGCCGACTTTGTCGTCACCGAGAGCGGCTTCGGCGCCGACTGCGGCGCGGAGAAGCTCTTCCACATCAAATGCCGCGCCAGCGGCATCGCGCCGGACGTGGAGGTACTGGTCTGTTCCGCGCGCGCCATCAAGCTGCACAGCGGCCGCTTCGACGTGCACCCGGGCAAGCCGCTGCCGGAGGACCTCCTGGCCGAGGACCTGGACGCGCTCCGCGCCGGCGTAGTGAACCTCGAGGCCCACCTCGACCACCTGCGCGCATTCGGACTGCCCGTCGTCGTGGCAGTGAACCGTTTCCCGACCGATCACGACGCCGAGCTCGACGAGCTCGGCCGCCTGGCGCGCGAAGCGGGCGCGGCGGACGCGGCGGTGTGCGACGTGTACGCCGAGGGCGGTGCAGGGGGCGAAGCGCTCGCCCACGCCGTCGCGTCGGTCGAGCCTGGCAGCTTCCGCGAGCTGTACCCGCTCGACGCGCCGCTCGAGGAAAAGCTCCGCATCCTTGCGACGCGCATCTACGGCGCGGACGACATCGACGTTGCGCCCGACGCGGCGAAGGCTCTCGCGCGCTTCACCGAGCTCGGCTTCGGCGGGCTGCCCGTGTGCGTCGCCAAGACGCAATACTCGCTTTCGCACGACCCGAAGCTGCTCGGCCGCCCGCGCGGCTACCGCTTCCCGATCCGCGAAGTGCGCCTGTCGGCCGGGGCCGGCTTCATCTACGCCCTAGCCGGAAAGATCAGCACCATGCCCGGCCTGCCCGCCGAGCCCGCGGCGCTCGGCATCGACGTGGACGCGAGCGGCGATATCACCGGACTGTTCTAGCGCAGCGCTCGGCTACCGCGCCCCACGCAGGGATCACGCGGCGGGCTCCTCTGCCGGCTCCGCCGCCGGTTGGTCGAGCTCGCCGGCGAGCCCGAACAAAAGCTGCATCCACATCGTGGTCAAGAACAGGCCCCCGACCAGCAGTGCGAGCGCCAGCAGGAAGAAGAGCATCGGGGCGTTCCGTGCCAGGGCATTCTCCACGAACATGAGCCCGAGCGCGACCGTGCCCAGGACGAGCATGAGCCCCGCGACCTCCTTCGCGCGGCGACGGCGCTCCTTGTTGCCGAGCGCGCGCGCCGTCTCTTCCAGCGACTTTGCGATCACCAGTCCCGCGCCGACGCCGAGTGCGAGCGCTGCACGGCCGACCCAGGTGACAGTCGCCTGCAGATCCTCGAGCTTCGAGATGTCCGGCATCTCCCAGAACGATGTCGCGTGACGCGCGTGCGCCGCGATGTCGAACAGCTCGCTGGATGACCACGTGCCGTACGCGTCCAGTATTGCGCCGAGCACCAGGAGCGGAATGGCGAAGAACAGGGCGTCGCTCCGGTGCGTCGTCGGGAAGCGGAAGTACTGCACGAGCGCGATCAGAATGAGGACGTTGACGAGCCCGTCGAGCGCGCCGGCCACCTTCATCACGGCGCTGGCCGAGTCATAGTCTCCCTGCGCCGCCCAGAGCAGGGTCGCCGCGGCCAGCACGACCCCCATGGCGATACGCCCGACAAGCCCCCACGCGAGCATCTTGAGGGGAGTGCCGTCGAGCGCGCTTCGCGCGGCGTCGGCGCTATCGTCCGCCTGCTTTGCCAGCCGACCCGCGAGCGGAAAGGCGAAGCCGGCAAACCAGGCAGCGCTGACCAAGGAGACCAGCGGGCTCGCCCACGTCAAGAATGTCTGGAGTCGCGTTGCCGCCTCGGCGTTTCCAGTCACGGCGGCCTCGAGCACCTCGGGGACGGCGCCCAACGCAACCAACGCCAGCGCTCCGATGACTGCGATCCGCGCAAGCCACGAGGGGCGCGCTCGCGCCGCCGCGACCAACGGAAGCATCAGTGCCAGTCCGAGAACCAGCGAATCGACGAGCCACATCGCATGCCGCCACGTCGGCGGCGGTCCGGAGAGCGGGACCACGCGCTCCACGAGCAGGACGCATCCGTGCACGGACAGCAGTACGCCTGCCGCGACTGCCCAGCGGCGCCCGACGCCGAGCGCTGTCGCGAGCAGGATGACGGCGAACAACAGCAGCAGGGTCGAGACGGCGGCCGTCCAGAATGTGATCGAGTTGTACAAAGCCAGCTTGTCGAGAGCGTGGGTCTCGAGCGTCCGCATGGCTTCCTTCAGAACGTCGTTGCGCAGCACGCTGACTGCCGCGAACACCGCTACGGTTGCCAGTTCCACGATCGCGATCGCGCGCAGCGCCGCCTGTGCCCGTCTGTTCACCTGCCGACGGTATCATCCGGGGAAGCGCAGCGTGCGGGATCTGCTAGCATCGAGTGCGCCGGGCCCGGGCGCCCGGGGCGACGGAAAGGATCTCGCATGGGCAGGGACGCAGCCGAGCCAACGCGACGGGGAATCATATTGGGGCTTGTGGGCGGAGCCGCGGCCGTCGCGCTAGCCAACGCTTGCGGAGGCGCTCGGAGCGCCGCTGTGGACAGCGGTGGTGCGTCGGGTGGCAGCACCGGAGGTGGCGCGGCGGGCGGTAGCGGCGGCGCGAGCGGGATGTGCACGGTCTACCCCGAGGAGACCGCCGGTCCGTTCTATCTCGACAACAACCTATTGCGCAGCGACATCACCGAGGGCAGGCCGGGCGCGCCGCTCCGGATCGAGATCACGGTCCAGCGCGCCGGCACCTGCGCAGCGCTCGGCGATCTGCCCGTGGACATCTGGCACTGCGACGCGAGCGGCGTGTACTCGGGCTACTCCGGACAGCTTGGCGGGCTGGACACGACCGGGCAGACGTTCCTGCGCGGCACGCAGAAGACCGACGAAAACGGCAAGGTCGTGTTCAACAGCATCTACCCCGGCTGGTACCCGGGGCGTACGACGCACATCCACTTCAGGATCCACACGTCCGCGACGACGAACGCGACCAGCCAGATGTACTTCGAGGAAGCCGTCAGCGGCGCCCAGTACCAGCGCGCGCCCTACGACGCCCACGGTCAGAAGGACACGTCCAATGCCGCCGACGGCGTGGTCGCCGGCAACCTGCCGCCGCTAGCCGATGTCACGAAGGCCGGGCTGGGTCTTGTCGCCAGGTTGACCGTGAACGTCGCGGGCTGACGTCGATGGAGGGGCGGGTTGCCGGTTGTGAACGCTGCGGCGCGGTGCTGGCGCTGGGCGGCGCTGGCTGGGCGCGCTGCGTCTACTGTCTGCACGCGCAGCGCCTGCCGCCGGGCATCGCCGCTCCGCTCGCCGAGTCTCGCACGCTCGCCGCACAGCTGGACCTACAGCGCGCCAATCGCGTTGCTCGCTGACAAGCTGGCCCCGGCTGTGCCAACTGGCACAAACCTGGCGATCGCGTCAGGGATCTGACGGCACAAGCCAGCGGAGGGCGTGGAAATCTGCGACCGAACGCGCCGGCATGGAACGTGCGTGCTGAGCGCAGAATGCGCTCACTCGTCGTCACATCGATGTTGTTGGCCGCACTGGGGGCGTCGCGGATAGCGCAGGCGCAAACGGCGGCGGCTTTTCCGGACGTAGGGTCCAAGGCGCGCCACGCGGAAACCCAACCCGCCGTGTCGTCAGAGTCCGCTGCACCCGCGCCCGCACCTGTTCCCACCTGGACCCCCGTTTCCGCACCCTCCGCTCCAGCGGCCACGCGTTTCGGCACGTATCCCGCACGGCCCTGGACTCCTCCGCCGCGCAGCTACTCGCTCGGCGCACCCCCGGGCGGGGACTACGTGCCCCCGGGCTTCGTGCGCGAGAAGCGCCCGCGCACGCTCGTGCTGGCGCTGGGTGGCGTCACGCTGGGGCTGCCGTGGGCGACCGGGCTCGGCATCGCAGCAGGTAGCGGTTTCGCGAACGGCAGCGGTTGGTTGGCCGCGCCGGTGATCGGTCCCTGGGCCGCCCTGGGCAAGCGCTCGAACCCCTGCGACGGCGTAGACCAGGCCAAGAGCTTCAACTCCAAGGTCGGCCAGTGCGTCGCCGAGCCGCTTGCCCGCGCCATGCTCGTCTTCGACGGCGTGCTGCAGGCCACGGGTGCAGTGCTGCTCGCGTTCGGGATGCACAGCGACACCGTGCTGGTCAGAAGGCCCGCACCCGGCGTGACCGTGGCGGTGGCGCCGTCGCCCGTGGGCGATCGCGGCTACGGCGTGAACATGTTGGGGCTGTTCTGATTCCGTGTCCCGACGCTTGACACTCGATTCGTCCACACCTGCGTTGCTGGCGGACGGCGCGGCATTACCGTAGCGGTGTGGTGGATCGGAAGGCTCACTGGGAAGAGATGCACCGGACCAGGGCTCCGGGCCAGCGGAGCTGGTTTGCCCCCACGCCGGCCACCTCGCTGTCGCTCGTCGATGCGGCGGGAGTCGGACCGACCGCGCGCGTCATCGACGTGGGCGGCGGCACGTCGCGTCTCGTCGACGAGCTTGTTGCCCGCGGCTTCAAGCACCTGACGCTGCTCGACATCGCAGCGGCGGCGATCGCCGAAGCCCGGAGCCGTCTCGGCGACGCGCCGGTTACCCTCGTAGAAGGCGACATCACGAAGGTGGAGCTCTCCGGCCCGTTCGACCTCTGGCACGACCGCGCGGTGTTCCACTTCCTGACGGAGCCGGAAGATCGCGCGGCCTATGTGCGAACGCTGCGCGGCGCGTTGGCTCCAGGCGGCCATGTCGTCATCGCCACCTTCGCGCTGGACGGTCCCACGGTGTGCAGCGGCCTGCCGGTGGTGCGCTACGATCCGCTGTCCCTCCTCGCCGAGCTTGGCAATGGCTTCTCCCTCGCCGACACCCGCCGCGAGGGCCACGTCACGCCCGCGGGGCAGACACAGCAGTTCGTGTACTGCCTGTTCGTGCGGACGTGACGCGGGCGCGCTCGAGCGACGCCGCCCGACGGGGGAGCAACCCTACTTGCGGACGTGCACGATCACGCGCTTGCCGGGATCCGGCTGCGTGACGCCGTGCCAGCCTTCGGGTACCTGCGGGTCGACCCACTGCCAGACCTTCTGCGCATCGGCGGGAGACATTTCGACGGCGCCCGGGCCGTGCTCGATGCCGAAGCGATTGTGCCAGAAGGCGCCCAGCATCATCTGTCCCGAAGAGAGCTCGATGGCCCACGGCACGTCGAACATCTCGCCGTGTTCCCCGAGGCTCTTCGGGTCGAGCCCGACCGCCGTGATGTGCTTGCCGAGCACGTCGAAGTCGCCCTGAGCGGTGGAGGCGCTGGTCTTGGGATCACCTAGGCGATCGCGGCCGACGCTCACCAGCGTCGCGAACACGGCCTTGTGACCCTGGTAGAGCACCATCGTGCCGGTGATGATGCTCACGTCCATCCACTTCTGGTTGCCGGTGGCGAAGTCGGGCCACACGTTGCGGCGGCGGATGACGGTCACATCGCGGTGCCGGACGTAGCGCCCGTCGCTCATCGCCCAGTACTTGACCGGTCCGATGGTGCGGAAGCGCCCGGTGAGCGGCAGCATCTCGTGATAGTCGAGCTCGCCGAGCTTGTCGGCGTCGCCCTTTTCGACCTTCCAGGAGCGCACTCCACGCTTGACGACGAATCCGATCGGCAGGTCCTTTGCCGCGCCCGTCGCGCCGAGATCGACGCCGTGGAAGTCCGGGGACTCGGCTGCGCGCAGGTCCGCCGCACGCACGAAGTGCCCGTCGGTCGTCATGCCCAGGCGATCCTGACGACCCTTCGGGTCCATCCCCGACCAGGAGCCGACGATGGCCATGCCGCTGCCCTCGGGCAGAGTGCCGATCTGCTTGACGGCGTCTTTCCTGGACGGGTCACGCTCGTAGAGCGGCGTGTCCTTGCGCGTGCGCGCGTAGGTGTAGGGCAGCGGCTGGTCGAGCCTGGGGCCGAGCGCCATGGCGGTCAGCGTCGGGTGTTTCATGTCGGTGGTGGCGGTGCTGCCCGCGCACACGAAGCCGCGCGGACGGATCGGGTACCAGCCGCCCGGGCAGCCGTCCTTGCTGAACGGCTTGTCGGCTCGCGCCACCTTCGCCCCTGCGTGCAGGTAGCCGATCTCCTTTGCGTCCTTGGCTGGGCGTTCGCGGATCGGAGTCAGGTTCGCGATCGAGCCGAGCTTCGGACCATCTGCCGGAGGTTCGGGAACCTGGGGAATCGCCGTGCTGGCGGCCTTGGAGAGGGAGGGTCCGTCCTTGGCGCCGTTGCAGCCGGTCATCACCAGCGCGCCCGCCAGCGCTGCTGCGCCTGCCGGCCCGACGCGCCGTCCCCACCTTGCAGCCTTCTTCGTAGCCATGCCCTGCGGTGGCATTTGGAGGGCGATCTGGCCCAGTTTTCTGCTACCCGCGATGGCGATCCGTGGCGCGCTGGAGCTCCTCGATGACGCCGCTGGCCCAGGGACCTGGATCGTCCACCGTGAGCGGGCGCACCGCGTCCGGCCCCTGCGTGCGGTACTGGTGGGCCAGGCCCTGGACGGCGTGGCGGTACACGGCCGGGTCGGCCGTGAAGTAGTGCCGGTGCGCCAGCGCGTCGACGAAGCCGGCAGCGTTGCCCTGTCTGGCCTGGGCGAGCGCGTCCGGGTACCGCGTCGCCAGCGTCCGGACGTAGTCCCGCGCGCCGGCTTGCGCGGAGTCGTAGGTGCGGAAGCGATCGCGGATCTTGCGGAGGCTCGCCCCGTGGCCCTCATGAGTCCACTGGACCGAGCTGCCGCCGCCCGGCGCGTGTCCCTTCAACCCGCCGAAGTTGTAGCCGACCATCGACGCGCCGCGCCCCGTCTCCAGCGCCCACTGCGCCCAGAGGACGGCCACGCCGCCCGGTGGAGCCGGTTCGCCGAGCACGTCCTGCCAGGCGTGGGACAGCTCGGTCGCCGCCTGGCGCGGCGAAAGCGGGGTGCGCCGGCCCAGGAGCGACCGGAACGACGCGCCCGTTCTGGGCTGCTGCGCCTGGGGAGCGGCCGCGCCGGGCGCCACGCTTGTGGAAACGCGATCGATGGTCACGGCTGACCTTCGGCCAGGGAATGCGCCGGTTGCGGGAAAATCGCCCATCCCTGCAGACCTGCCCCCGACGTGACACGCTACGAGCCGTGCCGCTGCTCAACGTCGTCCTCGGCTACGACTGCAACCTGAAGTGCAGCTACTGCACCATCACCGACCCGATGCGGCAGCGCGCCCTCGACCCGCAGGTTATCGCGCGCGAGATCGAGCAGGCGGCCGCCCGCGGCTGGCGCCGCGTCGCGTTCACCGGTGGCGAGCCGACCATCTTTCCGGTGCTGCCGAAGCTGGTCCGCTTCGCGCGAGAGCGCGGCTTCGACGAGATCAAGGTGGCTTCGAATGGCCTGCGATACGCGCACGCGCCCTACCTCGACCACCTTGTCGATTGTGGCGTGAACGTCTTCAACATGTCGATGCACGCGTTCGACGATGCTGCCTACGAGCGCACGGTGCACTTGCACGACACCGCGCGGCTGCGTCGCGAGGCGATCAAGAACCTGGTCGCGCGCAAGCTGGATCCCGTCGCGGACCTGATCCTGAAGAACGACACCTATCCGGAGCTCTGCGAATGGATCGAGAGCCTGGTCGACCAGGGCGTGCGCCGCTTCAATCTGTGGCTGGTCTCGCTCACGGACGAAAACGCGGGGCGCGTCGAGCAGTTGCCAGCGCTCGGCGCTCTCGTGCCGGTGCTCCGCCGGGCGTTCGATCAGGCGCGCAGCGGCGGTTACGAGGTGAACAGCCTGCACGTGCCGCGCTGTTTCCTGCCGGGCTACGAGGAGCACGTGCGACACCCCGGCGCCGACGGTGTGCGCGTCGTGACGCCGGACGACTGCTTCGACCTGACCGACTCCCGGCTCACGGGCGGAGTGAAGCCGCCCGGGTGCTCCGGCTGCCGCTACGAACAGAGCTGTCCTGGGCTGCGTGCCGACTACGTCCAGGTGCACGGCACGGCGGGCATCGTTGCCGTTGCGCCCGCCTGAGTCACGTTGTCTGGAGTGCCCGGGTGACCGCATCGAGCAGCGCGGTCATGTCGCCGGACTTTCCGACGAGCACGCCGAGCTCGCTGGCGCGGGCCTGCTCCTCGGGTTTCCTTGTTCCGCTGTGGAACACCACGGCGCGTGCGCGCCCCGAAGCGAGCAACTGTTTGGCAAGCTGGAGGCCGCTTTCCTCGCCGAGGTCGATGTCGAGCACCGCAACGTCGAAGCTCCCGGCGGCCTGCGCTTCCGCCCGCGACCGAGCCGTCACGACCTCGTGCCCAGCAGCCCGGAGCGCCCGCGCTATGGCGCGGGCCAGCGCCGGATCGTCCTCCACGACGAGGAGCTGGGCCGGAAGGCTCATGGGCTTGGGGAGCTGGGGGCAGGCCCCATTCGAGCGGAAGCGCCGTTGCCGGCGTGAACCGCATGGAAAGGCGCGCGTAGGGATTCCGGAAAATCCCTGGGATTGACCCCACAGCTAGCACAATCGTATTGGAAGGCAACACTATCAGTGGTTCATGCCCCGCCGAAGCAGACGAAACCTTTCGGCCCTGAGCTTCGGTCGAGAGGTTCGCAGACGACGCAAGGCTCTCGGGCTTACGCTCGAGCAGCTCGCGGAGAAGTCCGCTCTCACGCCCAACTACATCGGGACAGTCGAGAATGGTCGCCGCGACCCGTCGCTCAGCACGGTGTTGGCGCTCGCGAAGGGACTCAGCATCTCTCCAGCGGAGCTGCTCGGTGGCGTCGGAGAGCTGAGCGCGGCCGCGCTGGAAGCCGCGAAGCTCTTCGACTCCGCGCCCGCGGACGTCCAGGGCGCCGTTCTGCAGATCATGCGGGCGATTCCGCGGCGGCGCCGCTGATCGCGGGCAACAGGGGAAGTAGCGCTACACTGCGGTCGGGCTGATGGCCGGCGCGATCCATAGTCATTTCGTCGAGGCAGTGGGGGACGGTCACGTCCACATGGAGAAGGACGCGCTGGCCCGAGCGGCCACCGCAACCTTCGCCACCGCGCAGGGCGTCGTCGCGGTCGTCGAGCCGGCGGATCGCGCCGAGGTGCAGGCTTGCCTGCGCATTGCTGCGCGAGAGGGACTCTCCGTCTATCCCGTCAGTCGCGGCAGGAACTGGGGGCTCGGGTCGCGTGTTCCGCCGCGTGATGGCTGCGTCCTGCTCGATCTCGGGCGGATGGATCGCATCGTCGCATTCGACGAGGACATGGCCTGGGTCACCGTCGAGCCCGGCGTTGGCTTCGGTCAACTCTACGACTTCCTGCGAGCGCGAGGCTCACGGCTCTTTGTCAACACTACCGGCGCGAGCCCCGAGGCCAGCGTGCTCGGCAACGCGCTCGAACGAGGCGACGGCACCGGGCCGTACGGCGACCGTGCGAGCTACGTCTGCGCGCTGGAAGTCGTACTGCCCACGGGCGAGTGCGTGCACACCGGCTTCGCACGCTTTGCCGACGCCAAGCTCGCGCCGCTGCACCGCTGGGGCGTCGGCCCGGCCTTCGACGGGATGTTCAGCCAGTCGAACCTGGGCGTCGTGACGCAGATGACACTATGGCTCACGCCATTGCCGCGCTCGCTCTCTGCGGTGCGCTTCAGCGTTGTCGATCCCGCGCGGTTGCCGCGGCTGGTCGATGCACTGCGCACATTGAGGCTGGACGGCACGCTGCGCTCGTCGATCGGCCTGTGGAACGATTACCGCGTGCTGTCGACCCGCGGGCAATACCCGTGGAATCTCAGCGGCGGAAAGACACCGCTGCCGCGCGCCGTGCTCGACTCGATCCGGCACGAATGGGGCGGCGGCAGCTGGTTCGGGACGACGGCGATCTACGCAGCCAGCCCCGAGCAGGGGCGCGCGCACCGCGCACATGTGGAGCAAACACTGTCGCCCTTTGTCGATCACTTCTCCGTCGAGGAGCGCCACGGCGAGCCCACGAGCGGCCACGAATTGTTCGTCGAGGACGACCCCGCGTTCCTGTTTCTCCAGGGCATCCCGCACGAGGAGAGCCTGAAGAGCGTCTACTGGCGCAAGCGCATGCCGGTGCCGGAGCATCCCGACCCCGAGCGCGACCGCTGCGGCGTCATCTGGGCCTGCCCCACGCTGCCCTTCCGCGGCGCGGACGCCGCCGCCGCGGCGCGAATCGTCGAGCGCGTGCTGCCCGCCCACGGCTTCGAGCCGCTGACGGCGATGGTCGCCCAGACCGAGCGCAGCATCTACCTCGTGCCGCTCGTCATCTACGACCGCGACATCGAAGGCGAGGACGACCGCGCCATGCAGGCCCACGACGCCCTGCTCGCCGAGCTCGTCGGCAAGGGCTACCTGCCGTACCGCCTCGGCATCCAGTCGATGGGCGCGCTGCCGCTACCCAACGACGACCACGGCGCGCTGCTCCGCCGCATCAAGCGCGCCCTCGACCCCGACAACGTCCTCGCCCCCGGTCGCTACGACTTCCGCGAGACCTGGCCGGAAGACGACGTGTAGCGCGTTTGTGCTTGGAGTTGCCCTCCGCGCAGTTCGTCGCTTTGCGACGCGCCGCGCTGCGCGCGCCGCGTGGTCCCAAGCGCGCGCCTCCGCCGCGCGCGGGCCCACCACGTCTCAACAACACGGAACGTCAAAGGCGCGGAGCCCAATCGCGAAGGCGCACGTGTCGTCCCCAAAATAACAGGCAACTCGTCTCCGCGCGTGCCGAATAGGCGCGAAGGAGGTTCGCCATGTTGTTTTTCGTCTGTCTGGTGATGGGTGCGGTCTCCGCGCTGCAGGAGGTGTGGCGCAGCGCGGGCCTTCGTGACGGCGGAGATTCCAGCGGCGGGTCGGGAGTTACCCGGCAACTCGCGTCGGCGCTTGCCGAACAGGGCGCAGGAGATTCGAGATGTTATCGACACTGCTACTAGGTTGTCTGGTATCGGGTTCGTGCTGGGAGCTGAAGGCGGCGCGCGGAACGCTTGAGATCCTCGTCGGTCTGGTTCCCGTTGGCCTGTTCATGTTCTCCGCGTTTGCCGGCGGCGTCGCCACGGCGCTGGGGGGCGAGCTCGTCGGCCTGGGCGTGTCTCTGGTCGGGCAGGTGGCGGCTCTCGCGGTCCTGCTTTCCATCGGTGGCCGGCTGCGCAGCCGCCGCATGCAGGAAGTCATCGACACTCCCTGACCGCGGCAGCCGATAGCCAGAGGCGGTCGCTATTTGGTGCCGTCGAGCTGGACGCCCCGCGGCGCAATCTCCCGCGGGTGCGCGGTCAGGCCTTGCTCGTCGATGGGACGGACAAGGTCGGCGGGCTCGATCAGCCACTCGGGCTCGGGCACGTCGTCCATGCGGTAGAAGCCGCCGCAGAAGACACGGCGCGTGCAGCCGACGCACTGCTCACGGTACTCGCGCTGCTCGCGCAGGTAGTCGAACAGGTTCACTTCCTCGTTGTTCACGAACAGCATGTGGCGCTCGAGCTTGAGCAGGTCGCCCATCAAGAACTGCTCGTAGCCCGGCATGTAGCACCACGGCAGGTTGATCACGCAGAAGCGGATCCTGTCCTTGTACTCGTCGATGACGCGCATCGCAACGTCGGCGGCGGCCTGGGTGTCCGGGTTGACGGTGTTGGTGGCGCGGCCGAAGGGCGTGAGGAACTGGATGTTCATCCAGCCGAGCCCGAGCTCGTGAACGAGCTTCGCTACGTCGCCCAGCGTTTTGTAGTTGCTGCGGGTGAGCGTGATGTTGGCGCCGAGCTCCACGCCCTCGGGGGCGAGGCGCAGGCAGTTCCTGACTCCGCTCAGCGTCTGGTCGTACGCCTCGGGGACGCCGACATTGGCCGCGTGGATGTGGCGGCTGGCGCCGTGGATGCTGAAGAGCAGTGTCGTCAGGCCCGAGTGGACAAGCTTGTCGGCGTACTCGTCGTACATGGCCATGCGGCCGTTGGTGGTGACGTTGACCTTTTCGTAACCAATGCGGCGCGCAAAACGGATGAGCTTGAACAGGTTGGGGTTCAGCGTGGGTTCGCCGCCGTCGTAGTCGAGCAGCTCGACACCGCGCTTCCTGTACTTGACGAGTAGCTCGCGCTGCTTGTCGTAGTCGCCGTCGAACTGTGTCCGTGTGCCGACGGCGCAGAAGGTGCAGCGGTTGTTGCACTTGTAGGTGACGTTCATGATGACCTTCTTCGGGCCCTGCGACGCCGACAGGCGCAGGTCGAAGGTCTCTCTGAACTGCTGGAGCTCCTCGAGCGTGAAGTCCGGGGTGGCGATGGACGGCGCCTGCTGGAAATGCGGACCCCAGTCGTGCACGACCGGCAGCACGCGGCCTTCGCTTGCCGCCTTCCTGGAAAGCCGCGTGCCCGGTAGCGGCGTCGCGAACTGCACGCTGGGCCAGGCGCCGAAGCGCTCGAAGAGATCCAGCGCGAAGGCGAGGGTGCCGTTGATCTCCTGCTTGGTCTCGCGCGGCATACCGATGATGAAATGGACGAGCAAGGACACGCCAGCCGACTGCGCTCGCTCGGCGGTCGCGACGATGGCAGTCAGGTCGAGATCCTTGCCGACGACCTCGTCGATCACGCGCTGTACGCCGCTCTCCGCGCTCACGCTGAGCGTGGTCAGCTTGCCGCGCATGGCGGCCAGGTGCTTTTCCAGCACGTAGTCGGCGCGCAGCCCGTTCGGGATCTCGAACGACAGCCCGCGCTCCTCGAGCAGCTCGAGCAGGCGATCGAAGTGGCGTTCGTTGACGTTGGCGAGCTCGTCGAGAAGGTGCACTCGCTTCGCGCCGAGCGTGACCAGGAGGTCGAGGTGATCGGCAAGGTAATCGGGCGAGTAGCGGCGCTGCGTCTTGGGCGCGCCCTCGGGCAGTCCCGCGTTGCTCGAGCAGTGCGCGCAGTGGAACGGGCAGCCGCGGGTCGTCAGGAGCGGCAGCGAACGCCCGTCGATAGGAAAAGCCCAGCTCGAGCGGCCGAGCCCGGCGACGACGCCGTCGTGGAGGGCCCAGTAGGCGTCGAGGTCGACCAGATCCCACGCCGGCAGCGGCAAGGCGTCCAGATTTGCGGTCTCCTTGCCGACCACGACTTGCTGCGACGCAGGGCGCCCCTTGCCCAGTCGTTCGACGAGCGCGGGCAGCTCGTCCTCGGCTTCGTAGCGGACCAGCGCGTCGAGCTCGGGATAGGCTGCGCAGATCTCGTTCGACGGCGCGTCCACGACGTGCTGCCCGCTCTGGTACAGATCGGCCAGCACGATGGGCAGCTCGGGATGCGCGGCGCGCAGCCGCTCGAGGAGCTCGCCCAGCAGCGGATCGCGCTCGGGCGGACGGTGGAAGGGGGTGTAGGCGACGATGGCCACGTCCGCTTCGCCGACCGCGGCGAGCACATCCGCGACGGGCACACCGAGCCGCACATAGCCCTCGTCCAGCGGCGAGAGCTCCGCGCCCGGTCGCGCCAGCGCGTCCACCAGCGCCACCTCGTGCCCCAGCGCGCGCAGGAGCCCTGCGGCCTGCACGGCTCCGAGATCCGCGAAATACGGGTAGTCGATGAAATCGCGGGAGACGCGCAGGGGCGGGAAAACGAGCGCGACCCTCATTGCAGCCGAGTCTAACGCGAATCCCCGCGTCGCGCTCCCGACGCCCGGAAGCGCGGCCCTTGACCCCCTGCCGCATCTCGACCACATGGGCTTACGGCATGAAGCGCTGTCTCGCAGTTGTCGTCGTGGGCCTGGCCTTTCTCGCCGTGCCGGGCGTTGCCCGGGCCGCGGACACCGGCGCCGATTCGAACTACTGGAGCGGCGGCTACGGCCAGCACAACACGCGGCGCAGCGACTTCACTGCCGGCGTGACGATCGGGTTGCTCGCCGGTGAAGCCGTCGGCTACCCGAACGAGATCGGCAAGCTCGACAACCCCGACTACCAGGCCTCGACGGGTTTCGGAGTCGGCACGGGCACGATGATCTGGCTGGGCGGCGCGATGAAGGACTGGCTGACGCTCGGCGTGGGGGCGAGCTTCCTCCGCCTCAACGGGGGCGGTCTCAAGGGCAGCGGCGGCGGCGCGCTGTTCCGCGTCGAGGCCTATCCGCTGTTCTATCAGGGCGGACCCTGGCGCGATCTCGGGTTCGTCGGCAACTTCGGCATCGGTGGGATGGGGCTGTTCGAGGGGAGCGACTCACGCGCCAGCGGCGGCTCGATGTCGCTGGTGGGTGGCGGCGCGTTCTGGGAGGGGTTGCGCGCCGGTCACTTCGCGTTCGGCCCCGCTCTCGAGTACCAGCGCCTGTTCAGCCAGTCGATGCACGTGGACAGCGCGCTCTTGGCGTTCCGCGCGGCGGTCTACGGCGGACCGTGACTCACTCGCCGTACGATCCGCCGATGTGATCGTACGGGTCGACGCCCGCTTCGAGCTCTTCCCGGTAGCGCTGATCGTCGACGAGGCGCTCGAGCTTCTCGACGACGAAGCCGAGCAGGTCGCGGGCGCTCAGGATGCCGACCGGCGTCTCGTCGACCAGCACGGGAAGATGGCGGATGTGGCGGTCGTTCAGGAGCTCCACGCAGTGGCGCAGGTGCGTGTCGCGTTCGACGGCAACCGGATCGGCCGTGGCCACCTGGCCGACGGTCGTCTTTGCCGGGTCCAGCCCCGCGGCGACTACGCGCGTGACCAGGTCGCGCTCGGTAAAGAGGCCCTTCAGCTCGCCCAGCCGCACGACGAGCACCGCGCCC
This sequence comes from uncultured delta proteobacterium, assembly GCA_963826085.1. Classification (GTDB taxonomy): domain Bacteria; phylum Myxococcota_A; class Polyangia; order Polyangiales; family Polyangiaceae; genus CAWDXG01. Next base: position 419,540 of record CAWGVN010000005.1, read on the forward strand.
ACCCCGTTGTCGCGCATGCGCACCGCGACTTCCGCGACGCTCTCCTCGGGATTCGCAGTCACCATCTCGGTCTTCATCAGCGAGGCGATCACGGCCATGGGCGACGCTCCTTCGTGGGGATCCGGCTCTATCGGCTGCGTGCAGGCATCATGCCACAGCGGTTGCGCGCTATTCGACGTGCAGCCGATCGACGCGGACGCCGTGCGGCGCCCGGGCCGGTGAACAGGCGGACAGTCGTGTCGGGATTCCCGGCGCCCAGGTTCGGCTCGTCGACGTTGCCCGCGAACGGCGTGCGGTAGCCGCGTCCCGTCACGCAGGAAGTGCGCGGAGCGCCGGGAGACGATTCGCGGTCAAGGACCGGTGCTCGCGTCCGGGGACAGCGCGCGACGGACGGCCGCTTCAACGTCGGGGGCGTGGTCGGCATCGAGCGAGAAGACCGTGACTTCGAGCGTTCCATCGGCGGTTGCTTCCACGTCCGGCTCGCGGGCGATCGAGGACCAGTGACAGTTCAGGGCTTGTTCCCGGACCAGCGATCGGAGCGCGACAATCGACGAGCCCGTGGGGCGCTCGACGCGGAAGACGTGAGGCGCCACGCTGTCGATGACGGGCGTGCGCAGCAGCGACTGTTGCGCGACGCTGCTGTACGGCAGCACGGCTTCATCGCCATCACGGGTCTCGATGACGAGCACGGACAGCCCCATGCGCTCCACGCGGCCTTCCACGCCGCCCACCCGGATGTGATCGCCCACGCGGCACACCCGCCCGGCCTTCAGGAACACGCCGCTCACAACGTCCCGCACCACCGTCCACGAAGCGACGACAAAGCCGAGGACCACGAAGGCGAGCGCCAGCGGCAGCTGTTCGGGATACGCCTTGAACACGACGCCGGCCGCGAACAGGACGTACAGAAGGACGATCGCAGTACCGGCGAGCGGGCGGGCGCGCGCCAGGGTGTCGCGGCGGTCCGCGCTCACGGGCACGTAGTCCAGCGCCCTGCCGAGCACGCGCAGGAGGGCGACGAGCAGTAGCAGCCCGACGAGCAGCATCAGCGGGGACGCGAGCGTGGACCAGAGCGCCGACATCACAGGCACAACCCCCGTCGTCTGAAGCGCTCGGTGACGATGTGCTGCACGAAGCGGTTCGTTTCGACGATCCGCTGTCCTCCTTCGACGACCAGCCCCATGCGCATGAGCGTTTCGAGGTCGTTCGAAAGGACGTCCGCCGGGAGACCCGAAATCTGCGCAAGCCGCGAGACGGTCAGCTGCTTGTGCAGCATCAGCTGCAGGAGCAGCGCCACCCATCCCGGCTTCAGGTCGTCGAGAACGGAGCCGTCGGGCGGCGTGGGAATGCGGATGCCAAGGGACTCCTCGCCTACCCGATCCACGTGTGTGATCCACGAACGGAGCGCGGCGCCGACCACGCCGCCCGAGTAGTCGAAGTGGCGCGTGAACAGCCGGGCGCGCCCCCACTCGGTAAGCTGGTCCTCGCTCCTGGAACCGATGTCGAACTTCATGCCAGTCGAAGCGTGCCTCAGCGTCACGATCGCCTTGAGCGCCTCCGCGGACAACGGGCCGCACTCCAGCACCGCCAGGGCGCGGTCGGGAAGCGGCCTGAGGCGGCTGATGAACGCGTAGCTCTGGGTGCTGGCGGCGAGGACGAACAGGCAGCGCTGCCCATAGAACGAGATCAGGTCGAGGATCAGATCGATCACCGCCAACCCGTCGTCGCTCCTTCCCCACCATAGCTCCAGGTCGTCGATCACGATGGCCGACGGCTCCGGCAATCCCTTGAGCACGTCTTCGTAGCTGCCCTCGAGCCCCGTCGCCTCCCTCAGCGCGTGGAGAAAGGCGTCCGGATCGACAGTGCCGCCCGGCGGAGCATGCACGCGGTAGACGTTGAAGCGGTCGCCCAGGTCGCTGGTGATGCGCTGGCACAGCGCGGTCTTGCCTGAACCGCGCTGTCCCGTGACCACCAGCGCACCCTGCTTGCCGCGGCGGAATGCGTCCACCGCTCGTCGCGCGCGTGTCAGCTCGGCCTGGCGCCCCACCCAGAATGCCTCGTTGATGCCCGACTGTCCGAAGAACAGCTGCCGGTAGTAGAAGGGCAACGAGTCGACCACGTCCGGCTTCGGCGTGTTCTCGTTGACGAACGAGAGCACGCGGTCGACGACGGCGGTCTTCGTGGAGGCGCTGCCCATGACGTTGCGAGCGAAGACGACACCGGCACTGCGCCTGTAGAGCAGCGCCACCATCCCGTCCTTGGCACCTCCGACGACGCGGCGTACCCACCAACGGGCGCCAGAGACGGCCTTTCGGCCCTGGTGCAGCCGGATGTGCTGCTCCAGGTTCGCCGACGTGCTGGTCAGGTCGTACGCGTTGGTCCGGTCCAGCACGAGCGTGAGCTGATCCTCGATCTTCTGAGACAGCGACGGACCAACATCTCGCAGCTTCGCCAGCTCCGCCCCGAGCCGTTCCCGGCCGTTCTCCACGACCGGCGTCATGTGCTCGCGGAGCGCTTCCGCGCCGCCGCCGCCGAGCGACTCGAACTCGGTCTGGTGGAAGCTGACAAGACGCACGACGTTCCTGAGCCACGCCCAGAGCGCGCTGCTCCATCTGTGGGATGGGCGCGAGCTCCTCCTGGATCTCGCCGAGAAACTCCGACTCGACCAGGAACTGCACCAGGCGGCGGACGGGGAGATTTACCTGCTCCACGTCGTCGACGCGGCCTTCTTCCAGCGCTTGCACGGACTCGTCGCTCAGGGTCTTGGTCGACTCCGGCAGCTCGGCAATGGCCTCGTTCGTTTCGCGCAGGAGCGTTTCGACGAAGGGCTTTTCGTCGAAGCGGGCGCTCGTGTCCAGGTGCAGCTTGAAACGCGCCGCGCCGCCCATGGCTCCCTCGTCGACGACCGCCGAGAGCTTCTTGTCGAGCGCTTCGCACTCGCTGAGCGCTCCGTTCTTGATCGACAGCAGCATTGCTTCCTTCTCCCGCTCTGCGAGCGAGGCGAAGCGATGCTGGAAGGACGAGACGACGAGTCCGAGGCGCGCGCGCTGCACCAGGAGCTTCTGGTTCTCCAGCCACTGGTCCGGCAGCTCTCCCAGCTCCTCGTGCAGGGCCTCGGCGTCCTTCTTGACCTTGCGCTCCTTGTCGGTGAGCGGTCGCACGTCCAGCCGCAGGATGTCATCGACGAACGCCTGGGCGAGCGTGCGCGCCGTGACCAGCGTCGACCATTGGTGGCGCGCCACGTGCTGCTTCTCCCGGGTCACGAGCTCTTCCAGATGCTCCAGGGCGCGGCGCTTCTGCTCGGCCAGGAACTGGCCGAGCGCTTCCTCGCCGGATACCTGATCGCCGATCAGCGTGAGGCTCGTGCGCGACGAGTTGAGCAGCTTGCCCAGCTGTACTGCCAGCTGGTGGCTGTCGGTCAGATAACCGCGCAGGTGCTCCGAAAGGACTTCCTTGACGGCGCGCTCGAAGTACCAGCGCCCGAGAGCCGCGCGCGGGATCCGGTAGGTGATGGGCGCGCGTTTGAACCACGCGACGATCCGTCGCCTGCGCTTGAAGCCCTTGATGTAGCTGGAATCGTCCGGGTGCGCGCGGAAGTCCGCCGCGTTGCGCTGCACCACGACCTCTTCCTGGTCCGGCTCGATGATTGTCTCGTCCTGCAGGAACGCCTCGATGCGACCTTCCAGCACGCTCTGCTGGTCTGGCAGGACCTTCTCCTCGAACTCGCCGAGCAGCTGCTGGCAGTCCATCAAAAAGGAGCTCTGCACACGGTTGACGACGTTGCGCTGTCGGCGCGGGTTGGCGCCTGCAAGGCCCTTCTCCAGAAGGCCAAAGTGGCGATCCATGATCGCCTTGACCTGACGCACCAGCTTGATGTCCTCGGCGTACACGCGCGCCAGGCATTGCTCGTGGAAGCTGCCCGCGACCATCTGCAGCCGCTCGGCCATCGATGATGCCAGACGAGCGAGATCGGGAGCCTCCGGCAGGTCGAGCGCCGGCAGCTCCGCGGGCTGGCCGTCCTCCTCCGTCGGCGGCAAAAACGAGATGGCCGCAGGGCGGCTCGGAGACAGTACCTCCTCGAACTTCGAGGAGGCGCGCATGAGCAGCGTCGCCGGGAGTGCTTCCATCAACCGCGAGATCTGTGCCTGCTCGTCGGCGTCGAACGCATTGCTCTCCGGCAGCCCCAGGATCGTCAGCGCCGCGTCCCCCGATTCCTCGCGCACGCGCTCCTCGAATCCCTCGTCGTCGGGGCCCGGGTTGACCACGCGGATGGCCGCCTCCACGCGTGAGCTGCGGAGAAAGCGGCGCGCCGTCGTTCTCAGGTAGTCGTTGTTGGCGCTGTCCTCGCTGAGCAGCACGAAACGCAGCTGCGCCTCGTTCCATGGGCTGTCGGCGGAAATGAAGCGGAGCAGCGACAGGCTGAGCGGCAGATTGCCCGCACCCTGGCGCCACCACACGTCGATGCGTCGCTTCGCCGGCAGGCTCGCGTCCTCCTTCCGCGAGAACAGCAGCACGTTGAAGTCGAGCTCGCCCAGGGCGTCGAGCAGCGCGCTGAACCGCGCCTCGTCGCGCCGGAGGCCCCGCCAGTCCATGAACACGGTGTTCGGTTCCAGCCCCGCGAAGCCGTGATACCGGCAGACGTTCTCGATCGCGTCGTAGGGGTCGTCCGCCGGCAGGCTGCGGCTGAATACGCCGACCCGTTCCTCGGCCGCGGGTTGGTCTTCCTCCGGCGCCTTGCGTCCGCGTCCCACCAGGTCGAAATCGGTGAGGATGCCGTTGCCGCTGATAAGCGCCGAGGCAAAGCCGCGCAGCGCAGTGCGCGACCCGCCGTCGCCGCTCGAGAACATCAGGATGTTGGGTCGCCAGTTGCGCTGCTGCCCGCGCTCGCGGTCGAGCCGGTACAGTCCCGACCGCACCAGCGACGACCAGATCCCTTCCCAGGTATCGCCGGAGTCGAGCTTGAGCTGCCGTCGTTGCAGGTAGGCGAACAGCCCGACCATGAGCGCCGTCGCGCCGAACATGGCCAGAAGGTCGAGCTGGATCATCACCAGCATGCACGTGACGGCGCCGATCACGCTCACGGACTTCGGGATCCGGAAGGAGGGGCGGAAATCCGGGCTGGCCCAGCTCTCGATGGCGCAGCTGATGTTCAGGAAGCCGTAGGTGGCCAGGAACACCATCGACACGATGCGCGCGATCGCGTCCAGCTCGGCGATCAGGATCCCCGCTTCGCCAATCGCGACGGCCAGCAGCAAGGCGTTACGCGGCTCGTTGGCCTTGCCCTGGCCACGGGCGAAGATGCGCGGCGTGATGCGGTCGACGGACACCGCCTGCAGGATGCGCGGCGCGCCGAGGATGCTGCCCAGAGCCGACGACAGCGTAGCGCCCCAGATGCCGGCGATGACGAGCGGAGCGGACAGCGCGACCTTCTGCAGGATCTGCGTGTCGCCGACCAGGAGCTTCGGGTTGACGCGATAGGACAGGAACACCGCGAGCCCCGCGTAGACGAGCAGCCCCGCGCCGATCGCCGCCAGCGTGCCCTTGGGGATCGAGCCTTTCGGGTTCCGCAGATCGCCGGACATGTTCACGCCGGCGGTGAAGCCGGTGACCGCCGGGAAGAACACGCCGAACAGCACGGCCACGCCGGCTCCGTTCGCGGCCGGCTTGAGGTGCGGAGAGCTGGCGGCCGCGGCCGCGGCCGGGTGCCCCAGGAACACCGAGAACAGCGACAAGGCGATCAGCGAGAGGATGATGTACTGGGTCTTGATCGCGAGCGCGGTGCTGATGAACGTGATGATCGCGAGCAGGATGACGACGATCGTGCCGCAGATGCGGATCGCGGCCGGTGTGGCCGCGATGTGCAGCGTCGCGAGGAAGCTCTCCGAGAAGCCAATCACGTACAGGCTGATGCTGAACGAGAGCCCCAGAAACAGCGCCAGCCCCAGCGTGCCGCCGATCGGCAGCCCGAGGCTTCGGGACACGATGTAGTACGGCCCGCCCGCGCCGACGTTCTTGTCCGTGGCGATGGACGAGATGCTCAGCCCCGTGCACACCGAGATGATGTGCGCCACGGCGATGATGCCGAGTGCGGCGTAGAGACCCGCATTGCCCACCACCCAGGGCAGGCGCAGGTACATGATGACGCCGAGGATGGTCAGGATGGACGGCGTGAAGACGCCGCCGAACGTCCCGAATTTGTTGTCCTTGGCCATCGCTAGTCCGTGGAGCGAGCCGGGCGGACCCGGCGCGCCCCCGTGCACCAGAGTGCCACAGGATGGGCCGTTCGTGACGGTTCGACGCGTTCCGGGTTTCCCCCGGGACTTTCAACTTCGGCCGGGAGATTCGGGCCTGTTTCGATAAGTGGTCTCTGGGCTATCATCCCTGGCCCGATGCAACGCAACCTGCAGCTGCCGCTCCAGGTCGGGACCTCGTCGCTGGAGGGCGTTGCGCGCGCGGCCGCCACTATCGTTCCGGGGATCGTGTTCCTCGGCTCGTTCCTCGTGCCGATCCTGTTGTCTCCATGGGACGAGGCGCTGGAAACCTACGGGCAGGCCTGGTGGCTGATAGCGATGCTGATGGGCGCCGGTGCCCTGCTTCTGGCCTACGGGCGGAAACATCTCTCGTTGGCTCTCAGCGAGCGACCGGCCGACGTCGTGCTCGCCGCAGATGGTCTCAGAGTGGTTGGCGGCAAGAACGGGTGGCTGTTCCGCGCGTGGAAGGACATCCGTCCGGACGAGGTCAAAGTTGTCGGTCGCCACGACAGCGCTCTGGAGCTCCTGGGCAGCGAGCAGTCCAGGAACACCGACAACTTCTGGGAGCTGAAGATCGGAGATCTGGTGCTCGCCAGCGCCGAGGACGCGCCGGAGCGACAATCGCTCGAAGCGCTGTGCGACTCGATCAAGGCCTCGGCCAAGCGCGTCCACGACGAAGCCGCCGGTGTCGCAGCGCCTTCCGGAAAGACGACGGAGTTGCATTGCACCAACTGCGGCGCGCCCGCCACGCCCGCGGATCAACAATGGGTGCAATGCCGCTTCTGTTCGGGCTGGGTGCAGATCAGCGAAGACATCCGCTCGCGCATCCGCGCGGTCATGACGCGGGACGCTAACCGACGCGAGTCGGAAAAGCTCGTCGACAAACTGCTCCGGCAACCGGGCGCGCTCCGCGCGAACCTGGCGATCCTCGTCGCGGCGCTGCCGTCACTCGCGGTGTGGCCCCTCATCATGGGCATCTCCGCCGTTCTGTACGTCCTGTGCTTCTTCCACTTCTGGAACGGGCTGCTCCTGACGCTGGCGGCGTTCGCGACCATCCGCGGCATGTTCTTCCTGACGCGCGGCCAGCTCACCGATCGGCAGGCTCTCCGCCTTTTGACGCTGCACTTTTCGGCGCGTGCGCCGGCGCGGCAGGGCGAGCCGCATCGCTGCCGTGCGTGCAACGCGCCGCTCGTCGAGCCGCCGGGCTCGGTGCTCGTGGCGTGCGTGTACTGCGGCGCGGAGAACGTGCTGGGCCTCGACGCGCGCCACGAAGCCAAGGATCAAAGCTCGGAGAAGGTCTCGCTCGAAGAGACGCTGGAGAACCGCCGCCGCGAGCATCGACGCTGGCGCTGGGCGAGCGTCAAGGCCATCGGCCTGCTCGTCGCGGCTGCGTTCCTGGTGCTGATCAGCCTGGGGCCAGCGCACGATCTTTCCGCGAAGGGCGAGTCCGGCAACCTGGAGCGCATGACCTACGACCCAGAGAACGAGTTCCACCCCACGGTGTCGCCCGATGGTCGCCTCGTGCTGTACGACCTGCGCGTGCCCGAAGAGGAAGGCGACGACGCCATCATGGAGTGCGGTCCGGACGGCGCGTTCCGCGGCACGGAATACACGCACGCGTCCGCGGACGCGCGCCGCCCGGTCTGGATGCCCGACGGCACCGGCTTCCTCTATGTGGACTTCGTCGGCAACTACGCACACCTCCGGCGCACGCTGTCGCCGGCGCCCTACGCGCCGACGATCGAGGTGGCGCGGGCCGGCTACAACATCGACATGGTCAGCGTGTCTCCCGACAGCAAGCGCGTCGTGTACGACTGGGAGAGCAGGAAGAACAACGGTTATTCGCTGTACATCGCGACGATCGACGGACAGCAGCACAAGTACCTTGGTCCCGGCGTCGATCCGGCATGGAGCCCGGACGGGTCGACCATCGCCTACACCCGCACCGTCGGCAGCTACCGGCAGATCAAGGTGCGGGGCGCCGACGGCAGCGACGCGACGAGGGTGCTCAGCATGGGCTCCTGCAACCACGAAGAGCCCACCTGGTCTGCCGACGGAGCCTACATCGCTTTCATCGCGGACTGCGGGCACACGCAGAGCTCCAAAGTGTGGAACCTGTTCGTGATGCGCGCGGACGGCAGCCAGCTGCAGCAGCTGACCGACGGCTCATCCGACATGGAGATGCCGACCTGGGCCGGCAACTACATCTATTTCTCCACGAACGTCGCCGGCAACTTCGACGTGTGGCGCATCACGCTGGGCGGCACGCTCTACGGACACGTCGCCCGGCCGCACAGATCATGACAGCGCGCCGCTGACCACGCGTTCGTGCCCGCCGTAGTCACGGCGGCGCTCGATCGACGAAAGGCCAGCTTGCTCGAACAGCTCGCTCACCCGTCCGGCCTGGTCGTGGCCGACCTCCAGCGCGAGCACGCCGCCGGGCGACAGGCGCTCCGGCGCGCCCGCGACGATGCGGCGGATTACCGAAAGGCCGTCGCTGCCGCCGGCAAGCGCCAGCCGCGGCTCGAAGTCGCGGATGCCGGGTTCGAGCTCTTCCACTTCCGCATCGGGGATGTAGGGCGGGTTGGCCGTGATGAGCTCGAAGCGCTCGGCCGCAAGCGGCTCGTAGAGATCTCCGTCGACGAAGCGGACGCCGGGCACCGTGCCAAGCCGGAGCGCGTTGTCGCGGGCCACCGCGAGCGCATCGGGCGAGGCGTCGACGCCCGTCACGCGCCAGGTGCGCCGTGCGTGGGCAAACGCGATCGCGACGCAGCCGGAGCCGGTGCACAGGTCCAGCGCATTGCCGAACATGGAGCGGCTCTGCGTGCGCTCGAGCGCGACCTCGACGAGCGTCTCCGTATCCGGGCGCGGGATGAGCACGCGTGCATCGACGCGGATGGGCAGGGCGTAGAACTCCCGCACGCCCAGGATGTACGCGATCGGTTCGCCGCTCCGCCTCCGCTTGATCAGATCGCGGTAGCGCGAGAGCTCACCCGGCGCGAGCGGGCGCTGGTGCTCGACGATCAGCCGGATGCGGTCGAGGCCAAGCGCGTGACCGAGGAGCAGCTCGGCATCCAGCCGCGCGCTCTCGAGCCCCCGCGCACGGAAATCCCCCGCGGCCCACGCAAGCACGCGGCCGATCGTCCATGGTTCGGTCGCCTCGTCGGGTCTGCCCGACATGGTGAGACTCAACCGCGGCCTTCAAGTCGCTTGCGCGCAGCCTCGACTGCGCCCTCGACTTCGCTCTTGATCTCGGCAAGCCGGGCCTCGGAGGGCGCCTCGAACCGCAGGACGATGACTGGTCCGGTGTTGGACGCGCGCACCAGTCCCCACGCGCCGTCGCTGTAGCTGATGCGCGCCCCGTCGATCTCGCTGATCTCCCCTTTGCCGCGCAGCGCCTCACGCACGCTGGCCACGACGTCGAACTTGATTTCGTCCGGGCACTTGACGCGCATTTCCGGAGTCGAATACCCCTGTGGCAGATCGGAGAGCAGCTCCACGACGCTCCGCCCCTCGCGCGCCAGGATCTCGAGCAGCCTGAGCGCGGCGTAGATGCCGTCGTCGTAGCCGTAGTAGCGGTCGGCGAAGAAGAAGTGGCCGCTCATCTCGCCTGCAAGCAGCGCGCCCTCCTGCTTCAGCTTGGTCTTGATCAGCGAGTGCCCCGTCTTCCACATGATGGGACGCCCGCCGTGCTGCTCGATGTCGTCGAACAGCGACTGCGAGCATTTGACCTCGCCCAGCACCGCGGCGCCCGGGCGATCCCGCAGGAGATCGCGGGCGAACAGCGCGAGCAGCCGGTCACCCCACACGATCTCGCCCGTCGCATCGACCACGCCCATGCGGTCCCCATCGCCGTCCCAGGCGATCCCCACGCGAGCTCCCTCGCGCTTCACCGTCTCGATCAGGGTCCGCAGGTTCTCCGGCACGGTGGGGTCGGGGTGGTGGTTGGGGAACGCGCCGTCCATCTCGCAGTAGAGCGCCGTAGGGTGCAGGCCTACCGCGTTCATTGCCCGGAGCCCGAGAGGACCAGCCGCGCCGTTGCCGGCGTCGATGACCACCTTCATCGTGGTGTCCTCGATGCGCACCGAGTCGCGCAGCTTGACCAGGTAGGGTTCGTCCACCGGCACCGTCTGGATCGAGCCGCGGGCGCCGGCCGCCAGCACGTCGCTCTCGACGAGCTCGCGCAGCTTCTGGATGTCCTCGCCGAAGAACGAGGCCTTGCCGCGCATGATCTTGAAGCCGTTCTCGTCCGCGGGGTTGTGGCTGCCGGTGATCATGACGCCGCCGTCCGCGTCGAGATGGTGCACGGCGAAGTACATCAGGGGCGTCGGGCCGACGCCCACGTCGATGACCTCCGCGCCTCCCGACACCAGCCCGTCGAGCAGCGCGTCGTACAAGCGTGGCCCGGAGCGCCGGCAATCGCGCGCGACCACGAGTCGGGGAGCGTCGTGCGGGCGCGCCGCGGGCCTGAGCATCCGCGAAAGCGCGCGACCGATCTTCCGGGCTACATCGTCGCCAAGATCGCGGTCCGCGACGCCGCGGATGTCGTACTCGCGGAAGATATGGCTGCTCATGGTCGCAGGGAACCTAGAACAACATGCGTGATTCTGCTACCGGATGCTCTCGGCGGCGGGGGCTCCTGCGGAGGCGGGCGCCTGGGCCCGGGAGCCCGGCGGATCATTTCTGCTTCTCCGTCCGGCAGATCACCGGCTGCTTGCAGATCGTGTTGACGACGTCGGGCAGCCAGCGCGGGGCCCAGTAGTGCAGCTCGTGGCCATCGTGAGCCGGGACCCACGACATCCACGGGTCGACGTAGTGGCAGCCGGACGGAGGCACGACCCATTCGCCGTCGACCCACTGCCAGCGTCGGCCCATCCACTCCCAGTGACCATCGAGCCAGGCGCAGGGCTTGCCCGGATCCGGCGGGAGCTGCTCGACCTGGGCGGGCGGCGGGGGATAGTCCACGACGATCCACGGAAGGTTCTCCGCGGTTGGTCCGCGCGGCACCGTGCGCAGGCTCGACCCGCACGCGCCGAGCAGCACAGCCGCGATCGTCAACGTCGTGTGATGCCGTCTCATCCCACAATAGCCTGGAGCCCGGAGCCCGATCAGACCGTCCACATCCACGCAAGATACCCACGAAGCAGCAGCTTGCCGATCAGCATGAACTCCAACGTCGCCAACACCAGGAACGGACCGAACGCGAGGCGCGCCTTGCCGAGCCCCTCCTCGGCTTCGTGACCGATAGGGTCTCTATCCAGCTCTGCCTGGAGCCGCTGTTTCTCTTCGCCCTCGGCGGCATCGATGTCGGCGAGCAATTGCTCGCGCTCGCGGCGGACGGCTTCCGGTTCCTCGATCCGTCCCTGGACGAGGAATACGACCAGCGTCACCAGCGTGCCCTGCACCGCGCCTGCGAGCAGTGCGAACACTGCGCCCGGCCACCCGAACCAGGCTCCCGCCAGCATCGTGAGCTTCGCGTCGCCGAGGCCCATGCCGGGATGACCGCGCAGCTTCGAGTACAGGAAATCGAACGGCAGCCAGATGATCACGAAACCGATGGCCGCGCCCATCAGCGAATCGGTCCAGGTGATCCCGGGGCGCAACGGTACGCTGGCCAGACCCAGCAACGCTCCGCCGATCGTGATCCCGTCGGGCAGGTACATGTGTTCGAGATCGATGAACGCTGCGGCGATCAAGCCGAGACCGAGCGCCAGATGCACGGCAAACGACAGAAGCGCGCGCCACCATGCCGTGTCCGGCGGCAGATCCAGGACGATGGTTTGCAGGATCGCCCAGCCCAGCAGCCCGCCGAGCAGCTCTACCAGCGGGTAGCGCGGCGGGATGGGTGCACCGCAGCAGCGCGCCTTGCCGCGCAGCAAGAGCCAACTCAAGACCGGCACGTTCTGCCAGGCGCGGATCGGTTTGCCGCACGCCGGGCAGTGCGAGCCCGGGTGGATGATGCTCTCCTCGCGCGGCACCCGGTAGATGACGACGTTGAGGAAGCTGCCGAACAAGAGGCCCAGCACGACAGCCAGGCCCGCCATCAACCAGTGCGGCAGCTCGACCAGTGTCAGCACGTGGCGGGGAGACTACCGCGAACCTCGTCTGGCCCTGGAGCCGCGCAGCGAGTGTGGCAGAACGCACCGTAGCATTTTGCTACGATACGCCCGGGTCCTCGTCGCGAAGCAGCTCGTCGAGCTTCCCCTGGCGCTCGAGCATGTACAGCTCGTCGCAGCCGCCGATCGAGCGGCCATTGATGAAGATCTGCGGCACGGTGCGCTGGTTCGTCGCGTCCAGCAGCCAGGCGCGCTTCTCCGCGTCGCCGGAGACGTCGATCTCACGGAACGGGACGCCCTTCCGCTTCAACAAGGCCTTCGCGCGTAAGCAGTAGGGACAGACAGGCGTCCGGTACATCACCACATCCGGGGGCATCGGGGACAATATGGCTCCGGATCGCGGTTCTGCCCAGCCTGCCGACGGGCTACCTTCCCTGGACCATGGCCAAGGACGCTACGACGACCCTCTCGCTCGAGCGATTCGCTCCGGACGCCAAGGCGCTGGTTGTCGGGGCGCAATCCCTCGCTGACGAGCGCAAGCACGTCGAGGTCCAGCCGCTGCACCTGCTGGCGCGTGGTCTGGAGCGCGATCCGGGCGTGGCCGCGGTCTTCCGCCACGCGGGCATCGATCTGGTCGAGCTGTCCTCGTCGGTCGACCGCGCCATGGGTGAGCTGCCGCACGCCACCGAGCCGGCGTACCTGTCCGCTGCGATGCTGGACCTGCTGGAACGGGCGCAGCGGGAATCGGAGCGGGATCGCGCCGGGAGCGTGCAGGTCGAGCACCTGTTGAACGCGCTCTCGCAGGAAATCCGCGGCCCCGCGGGCGAGATCCTCGGAGCGTTCGCAGTGGGCCCCGGTTCACTCAGGCCGCACGTCGGGGCGCTCAGGAGTGTCGCCAGACCGCTCCGCCCGACGAACAACGGCGGCGGCGCGCCGCTCGAGCACTACACGCGCGATCTGGTCGAAGAGGCCCGGACTGGCGCGATCGACCCGGTCATCGATCGCGACGGCGAGGTGAGGCGCCTGCTTACAATCCTCGAGCGGCGCCAGAAGAGCCATCCGCTCCTCGTCGGCGAGCCCGGCGTCGGAAAGGGCGCGGTCGTCGGCGCGCTCGCCAGGCGCATCGCGGGTGGGGATGTGCAGACCAGTCTGGCGGGCTCCCGGTTGCTGGAGCTCGACTCGGGCGCATTGGTCGCCGGGGCGCGATTGCGCGGCGAGATCGAGGAGCGCGTGCGCAAGCTCGTGCAGTCCGTGGCCGAGCAGGGCACCGATTCGATCCTGGTGGTGCTCGGCATCGATCAGCTCTTCGGACAGGGGCCGACAGGCTCGGCCGTGGGCGAGCTCCTGAAGCCGGCGCTGGGGCGGGGCGAGATCCGCCTGCTGGGCACGACCACGCCGGAGGGACTCAGGAAGATCGCCGATCGCGACAGCGGCGTACTCCGCTTGTTCACGCTGCTCACCATCGAGGAGCCCACGGCCGAACAGGCCATCGAAATCCTGCGAGGCATCGCCGCGCGCTACGAGCGGCATCACCACGTGGAAATCAGCGAGGGAGCGGTGGTGAGCGCGGTGCGCCTGGCAAAGCGCTATCTACAAGACCGTTTCCTGCCGGATAGCGCCATCGATCTGCTCGACGAAGCGGCGGCTGCCAAGCGCGTGGAGACCGACGGCGTGCCGGCCGCGGTGGACGAGGCCATCCGCAGGCTCGAGTCGCTGAATGCGCAGCTCGCAAGCCTGGAGCACACGAACGATGCTGCCAGCGTAGAGGCCCGCCGGAGGCTGAAGGGCGAAGCGGATGAGCTCGAGCCGAAGGTTGCCGAGATGCGCTCCGAGCTGGAATCGCGGCGCGGGGCGGTGGCCGCAGTGCGCGCGCTCACCAGCGAGCTCGCGGAGGCACGGCGCGCACTGGATGAAGCCCGCACCACAAAGGACTTCGCGCGGCTCGGCGAGATAGAGCACGTGACGCTGCCCGATCTCGAGAAACGCCTCGCGAAGGCCGAGGAAGCCGCGCGAAACGTTGGCGTGAGCGATTTGTCGCGCGTGCTCGACGAGCAGGACGTCGCGGCAACCCTGGCGGACTGGACCGGCATTCCGGTCCAGAAGATGCTGGAGGGCGAAGCCGACAAGCTGCTCAAGATGGAAGAGCGGCTCGCCGAGCGCGTTGTCGGTCAGGACGACGCGGTGGGGGCCATCGCGCGCGCCGTCAGGCGGGGCCGCGTCGGACTCCGGGACCCCAAGAAGCCCATCGGCTCGTTCCTGTTCCTGGGGCCGAGCGGGGTGGGCAAGACCGAGCTGGCCAAGGCGCTGGCGGAGTTCCTGTTCGACGACGAGGCGGCGCTGACCCGGCTCGACATGAGTGAGTTCATGGAGCGCCACATGGCCCAACGCCTGATTGGCGCGCCACCGGGCTACGCCGATAGCGAACAGGGGGGATTCCTCACGGAAGCAGTGCGGCGTCGGCCGTATTCGGTCCTCCTGTTCGACGAGGTGGAGAAGGCGCACCAGGACGTGTTCAATCTGCTCCTGCAGGTGCTCGACGACGGGCGTCTCACCGACGGCCGCGGCCGGCTGGCGGACTTCTCCAACACCGTCGTGATCATGACCAGCAACGTCGGCTCCGAGCGCATTCTCGAAACCGAGCCCCGGCTCTTCGAAAGCGACGACGGACGCGAAGCGCTGCGCGACGTGCTTCTGGATCAGCTTGGCAAGTTCTTCAGGCCGGAGTTCTTGAACCGCGTGGACGACGTGGTTGTGTTCCGCCCTCTGACGCGCGAGCACCTGAGAGCGATCGTGGACATCCAGCTGCGAGGGCTCGAGCGTCTGTTGCGGGATCGCGACGTGCGTATGGAGCTCGACGCCGCCGCCAAGGACCGGCTCGTGGAGCTGGGCTACGAGCCGGCGCTCGGCGCCCGTCCTCTGAAGCGCGCGATCCTGAAACAGATCCAGGATCCGCTCGCAGAGGCGATCCTGTCCGGCCAGTACGCATCGGGAGCGACGATCCGGGTCGGAGTAGGTGACACAGGCTTCACTTTCGAAGCCTGACCCGGAGCCGTGGCCGGAACGCTTCGAAACGTCGCAGCACTCGACCGTGACGCGGCGCGTTTGCAGCCGTGGGGCCGGCATGCGCGCTCATCCCACACTGGCGTACCGTTGACTATGGGTGCAGCATTAGAGGAAGATTGGACCGGAGGCGTGTCTTATGAAGAGCGATGATGTCAGCCGCCGCTTCGTGGTTGGAGCGTTGGGCGTGGGAGCAGCCACCGCAGCGGCTGGGGTAGCGATCGGATCGGTGCGGCTGCCGAACGGCTCGTCCGCAGCTGCGCCGCGGCAGGTTCCACCGGAGGCAAGCGGTGACGATCCGCCGGCCGAGGAGGATGCGGCCTTGCTGCAGGCACACAAGCTGGTCGCGCCGCTGGCGGTAGGCTCGCGATTGAACCGCTGGACGGTCGAGCAGATCCTGCCGGTCAAGGATGGCGCCGCAAGCGTCGTGCTCAGGGACGGCAAGGGTGAGAGCTTCCAGCTCGACATCTGCGCGCGCGACGACGCCGCTTCCGCGCCCGTCGGGCCCGGTCGCTCGGAGCGCTTCCAGGTGTTCCTCGCCAACTCCGGCGACGGTTCCAAGGCCACGTTCGAGGACCACGGGCTCGCGGCCATGGCGCTCGCCGAGGTGATCCGCGCCAATGAGCACCACGTCGATCACGGTCTGTTCCAGACCCAGGCTCGTCGAACCAGCGCCGCGCGGGTTTTCGTTACCTGAAGGAGGCGCCGCGAGTGCATCTGGTCGAGCTGGGCTTCCACTGCAACAACGCCTGCGTGTTCTGCGCCCAGGGTCGGCTGCGTGACACGAGCGCGTCCCTCGCGCCCGCGGCGGCACAGGTCGACGTTGCTCCGGTGCACGAGACGCTGGCGTTCGTCGGCGGTGAGCCCACGCTCGTCGAGGAGCTCGGCGATCTCGTCGAGCGCGCGCGCGGTCGGGGAGTGTCCCGCATCGTCGTGCAGACCAACGCGCGGCGCCTCGCGGTGCCGGGCATTGCGGAGGCGCTGGCCCGAGCCGGCGTCACATCGCTGGACGTGTCGCTGCTGGGCGACAGCGAAGCACTGCACGACTACCACGCGGACGCGGCGGGAAGCTTTCGCCAGACGATTGTCGGGATCCGGCGCGCGCGGGCCGCGCGCCTTCTCGTGGCAATCAGCGTCGTAGTCACGCGCTCGAACTACCGCCACCTGTCCGGCATCGTCCGGGTTGCGCATACGCTCGACGCGGAGGCGGTGCGTGTCGCGCTTGCGGAGCCGTGCGGAGCCGGCAACGGCGATGCGATGCGTCTGGTCGCCGATCGACGCATGGTGTGGCCGCACCTGGCTCGGGCGTTCGAGCTCGCGCGGACGCTCGGTCTAGCGTTTCTCTCGCCCGATTTCGACCTCTCCAGCCACGAGGCTGCGGAGCAATGGTTCACCTCTCGCGGTCCGGCAAGCCCCGGGCCATCCGCCGCACCCGAACCGGGCCCGGCCCCGGGTCAGGCACTCGCTGCGTCGTACCGGGCGTCGCATCTCGAACAGCACGCGTCCCACCTACCGGGATGGTGAAACTCATTTCTTCTTCACGTCTCAAGGGGTAGCCGCATGTCGCGCAAACTTGTCGTCCTCAGTCGTCTGATCGCAATCGGGTCCGCTAGCACCCTACTCGGCCTGATGGCTGGTGGCTGCGCTTCTGGTGGCCAGACCCAGACCAGTAGCGGAGGTTCCAGCGGCACAGCCGGCTATGGCGGCAGTGGCGCGATTGACGGTTCCGGATTTGGCGGTACCGGCGGCACCGGCGGTAGCGCCGGAACGGGCGGTGTTGCCGGAGGCGGCGCGGGCGGCGTTGCGGGTGATGCGGGTCCCGATGGTTCGGGCGGCACGACCGATGGTGGCGGCGCCGGCGGAATTGGAGGCGCTGCCGGTACCGGTGGCACCGGCACCGGCGGCACCGGCACCGGCGGCTGCGGATCCAAGAAGGAGGTCTGCAACGGCCTGGACGACAACTGCGACGGCAACATCGACGAGGGCGATCCCGGCGGCGGTGACCCGTGCACCGTTCCGAACGCGAAGGGCGTCTGCGCAGCCGGCACCAAACACTGCATCAACGGCGTGATCAGCTGCGTCCAGAACGTCCAGCCCTCGAGCGAGAAGTGCGACGGCCTGGACAACAACTGCGACGGTCAGATCGACGAGGGCAACCCCGGCGGCAACTCTGCCTGCGACACGGGCAAGCCCGGCATCTGCGCATCGGGCACCTCCGCCTGCGTCAACGGCGCGATCGTCTGCAACCAGAACTACACCGCGGCTGCCGTCGAGTCGTGCAACGGCCTGGATGACAACTGCAACGGTCAGGTCGACGAGGGCAACCCCGGAGGTGGCGCAAGCTGCGCCACGGGCAAGACCGGTGTGTGCGCTGCCGGTACGACCGATTGCCAGAGCGGGCAGCTCAAGTGCGTACAGTCGGTCCAGGCCTCCGCCGAGGTGTGCGACGGCAAGGACAACGACTGCAACGGCAGCATCGACGACAACATCACGTCGGTGGCGTGCAACAGCGGCAACCCGGGCATCTGCGCCGCGGGCCATACCCAGTGCGCAGGCGGTGTGCAGTCGTGCATCGCGGATGTCCTCCCCGGCGCCCAGCTCGAGCACTGTGACGGCAAGGATGACGACTGCGACGGCACGCCGGACAACGACCCCGTCGCGATCATGTGCGGCCGTGATTGCCCAGGCAATCCCACGTCGTTCCCGCATGTACTGACGATCGCCTGCAACGGCGCGTGCTCCATCCCGGCGGGTGGTTGCGAACCCGGTTATCACGACGATGACGGCGTGTACTGCAACGGTTGCGAGAAGAACTACTGCTCGCAGAATCCGACCATCAACGCCTGTGCGTCGGCGACGAGCATGACGGTTCCCTCGAGCGTTTCGGGGCAGATCATCACGCAGGGCGCGTCGGTCTGGTACCAGGTCCAGTTCGCCAAGCCGAGCCCGGGCAGCAACTTCAACCCCAGAATCCAGCTCACCCAGGGCGGTACCGAGTACCGTATGGACGTGCTGTCCAACTGCAGCAACGCCGCGGTGTGCCCGCAGGGCGGCGGCGTGCTGCCGAACGGGAGCGTCGCCAGTGGTTCCAACATCACTGATTGGTCGATGGACTTCTCGAGCCAGTGTCAGGCGTCGACGTGCAAGACCGACAACTCGAACGTGCCAGCCACGCTCTACGTGAAGCTCACACGGACCACGATCCCCGGCGCCACCGGTGGAAACCCGGACCCAGAGTGCGACCAGTTCACCCTGGCGATCAGCAAGTAGCAACAGACGACAATGTCCGACATCAGTTCATCCACGAGCGGTGACGTGCTCACGCTCGAGTTCGACGAGGGTCTGTATCCCAAGGACGCGGTGTACGGCGCGGCGTACATCTTCATCGATCGCTGCTACGTGTATCTCGACCGGCCCAGCGCGGGTCGCATCTCGGTGCGTCTGAAGCTCAAACAGGGCGTGGAGCGACCGCTGGACGCCCTGGCCGGAGAGTTCGAAAACGAGCTGCTCGGCCAGGCCTGGAGGCGCCAGATCATCGACGAGAACCGCCAGCTCATCGAGCAGGTGACGACCCAGGCGCTGGCTGGAGCCGCGGGGCCGCCGGGTCTGGATGACCTGATGTTGATGGATATCGACGAGGACACGGCCTTCGAGGACCCGCTCGGCATCGCGATGAGCTGGGAAGACAAGTACAAGAAGAAGAACAAGCCCAGCGCGGAAGCGGAGGAGAAGGCCGAAGGCGAAGCCGAGGCCGAGGAAGCCGAGGCGGAGAAGGCCGAGGCGGCGCAAGCCGAGGCGAAGCCGGAGTCCGGGGACGCGCCCGCCGGCGAAGTGAAGTCCTCGCCCGCAGGTGTCGGATGATCGAGCAAAGCTACAGCACGGACCTGTATTCGGGTTTCGCCATAGACTCGGCGGTGAAGGTCTACTCCGAGTACGCGAGCTTCGAGCTCGACAAGACACCCGAGGCGTACAAGGTCCGCATCACGAGAACCGGCGACTTCGACGAATCGATGATCGCCGATGAATTTGCGAACTATGCGCTGGGAGCAACCATCGAAGCGCGCCAGACGGAGGCCGCAACATAGCCGACGCGCCCGGGCGCGACGGGGGAACCATGAGCGACCCAAAAGACACAATTGACCGCCTGCCAAGCTTCACCCGCAGCGCCCGTGGCATGCTCAGCAAGTCCGAGGATGCCGTTATCGACCGCGCGCGCGACAACTGCGAGCGGAGTCCGGTCGCCGGAGACGATCCGGGCGGCGTTCTGCTGGCGCAGCATTGCTCGCACGGCAGCCACGGCAGCCACGGCAGCCACGGCAGCCACGGCAGCCACGGCAGTCACGGCAGCCATGGCAGCCATGGCAGCCACGGCAGTCATGGCAGCCACGGCAGCCACGGCAGCCATGGCTCCTGGTAGGACGCCAGTCGCCAGGGCCATACCTGCCGGGACGTCACATTTCTGGTATCGTTCGTGACGTGGTGAGTGTCGCGGCGCGCTCGAACTCGTACAACTACGAGCCGGTGACGGACATCCCGCGGGCCGCCGGCGCGCCCTGTCCGCTCGCCGATCGGCCTGCCACGTCCGGACGCGAAGGCCCGCTTGACCCCGCGCGCTCGCTGCTGCTCCGGCTGCATGACCGGATGCGGGTCTTCCGGACCTGGAGCGAGGACTTCCAGGACGGCGAGCTCTATCGCATCAAGGAGGAGCTGGGGCAGGTGTACGCGGACGTTTCAACCAAGCTTGCTCCCGACGACTTCGCGCGAGATCTGAGGAAGCTGGCGCTGTCCCGCGAGTGCAGTGCGTGCGCGCGGCGCGCCGAGTGCGCCGGCTGCTGGGTGCAGGTGCCGGGCGACCCGTTCGGTCGCGACGACGCGCGCGTGCGGCTCATCCTTCGGGGGATCGAGGGAAGTATCCTGGATGTAGGCGCTGGCGTTGCGCCCTACATCGAGGAGCTTGCCGAGAGCGTCCGCGCCAACCGGGCGAGCTACTTGGGCCTGGATCCGGACCGCGCTCGCGTCGAGCTTCTCGCTCTGCGCCACCCATGGGCTCGCTACCGGGTCGGCACGCTGCGCGACCTGGAAGGCAGCGCAAGGTTCGACCACGTTCTCGTTCTGCGCAGCTACAATCACCTGCCGGATCCACGCGCGGCGCTGGAAATCGCCGTCCGGCTGCTGTCGCCTGGTGGGACACTGCTTGTCGTGGACAACGTCGCCTTCGGGCTGGTCCGATCCCGCGAGCACGTGCGGCGGGCCGAGCAGGGGCCGGGCGTGTTCGAGCACTTCCGCAACGACTCGTCGCTGGAAGCGGCCCGTCTGCTCGGGGATTTCCCACTTCGGCTGCTCGAGCGCCACAACGTCGGCCCCGGCACGAGCAATCAGTGGCTCCTCTGCTATCAGAAGATCACGGAGGCATCAGCATGATCGCCGAGCACGACGCCGTCGCCCCCAACACGCTGACCTCGGCCGAGGACGAGCTGGAAAAGGTCTTCGACCACGAAGAGGCCGCGCACGAGAAACGGAACTGGGTTCGCCTCACCTACGACTGCAACAACCACTGCACGTTCTGTCTCGATACGCTCGCCCACAACGGGACCATGCGCGGCGTCATGGACGTGAAGGTGCAGATCGTCGAAGGGCGCAAGAAGGGTGCGAGCCGTCTGATCCTGAGCGGCGGCGAGCCGACGATGCACCCGAACTTCCTCGACTTCGTCAAGCTCGGCAAGCGCGCCGGTTATCCCAAGGTGCAGACGGTCACCAACGGGCGCATGTTCGCGTATCCCGAGTTCCTCGAGACCGCCGCGGAAAACGGCCTCGACGAGATCACGTTCTCGCTGCACGGCCACACCCCGAAGCTCCACGACAGACTCGTCGGCACGCCGGGTGCTTTCGTGCAGGAGACGGCCGGGCTGAAGGCGGCGCTCGCCTCCGGACGCTTCATCGTCAACGTTGACATCGTCATCAACAAGCAGAACGTGAAGCACCTGCCGGAGATGCTGGACACGTTCATCTCCTGGGGCGTGCAGGAGTTCGACCTCTTGCACATCATCCCCTTCGGCAACGCCTGGGGGATGGCCAAGGAACATCTCTTCTACGACCTGGAGGGCAACGAGGAGGCGCTCAGGAAGGCGATGGAGTACTCGCGGCGGCCGGACATCCACATCTGGCTCAATCGCTTTCCGCCCCCCTACACGGAGGGCTTCGAGGACTTGATCCAGGATCCGTACAAGATGAACGACGAGGTGCGCGGCCGGCGCGAGGAATACGACCGCTACCTCTCCATCGGCGAGAAGCTTCACTGCCGCGAGCCCGAGCGCTGCCACTACTGCTACCTGAACCAGCTCTGCGACACGCTCGACGAGGTACTGGAGGAGCGGCGTCAACCCGAGGTAGATGTCCTGCGTATCGCCGAGCCGGCGCCGATCGCGGGCCAATTGCCCAAAGCGCGCGCCGCCCACGTGGTCTCGACCGACCTGGCCGAGGCGGAGCGTCTGGCCAAGCGCGCGGGGGCGGACAGCGTGTGGCTGGAGCTTTCCGACTATGCTGCGCTCGGCGAAGCGCTGGATGCGGAGGGGCGGCTCTGGGGCAAGAAGCTCGAGCGCTGCTACGTGCGCTCGGCCGAGCAGCTCGAGGCCGTACTCGGCGTGGGTGGGGATTTTACCCTGGCCGTTTACGCCAACAAGAGCACGGCGGAATTGCTCGGCACGCTGGACGCGGCACGTCTCGTCGTGGTCCAGCCGAACTACGACCGCGTCACCGACCAGCGGCTGGGCGACGTTCCGTTGCGCGAGCTGTGCGCCGCGCTGCCGGCTGGCGTGCGCACGGAGAATATCCCGCCGTGCATAGGTGGGCGGCAGCCGGAGCATACGGAGCGCTACCTCGATGCGACGATGCTCGGCGCCGACGCGCGCGTCGACATGCCGAGGTTCACGCAGCGTTACGTCGCCGATCGCTACTACACGAAGAGCCGCCGATGCGCGGAGTGCCGGTACAACGACGAGTGTCGCGGCGTGCACATCAACTTCGTCCGGGCGCACGGCTACAAGGAGCTGACTCCGGTGCTGCCGCCCGTCGCGCTGGCGTCCGGCAACGTCTGACCGCCCCGCGGCACGGGCGTTGGGTAGCGCCGCGTCGCGCTGACGTTGTGGGGGCCCTGCCGGGCGGCCTCGACCTACAGCGTGCCGTAGAAGCTGGTCTTCGGGTAGGCGATGCCGCCGTCCGCGGTCATGTCGTAGTCGATGCCGACATCGAAGAACAGGTGGTCGAGATCTCCGGCGTGCCGTTCGGCGAACGACAAGAGCTCGGGTGGATAGCCGAAGCGCCGCAGGAAGAACAGCAATTGTTCGATGTCGATCCCCGAGAAGTAGATACCGTCGCGGTAGCGCTTCTTCGCGATGCACGCTCGCTTGCACGCGAACAGCTCGGGTATCAGCACCTTCGGCAGCGTGCGCTTGTCGGAAGTGTAGTCGACCCACATGCTGGTGGTCAGAAGCGGCAGCAGCGTGTCGATCTCGCGTTTGGGCTCCAGAAAGCGATAGATGTTCTCGAGCTCCGGCGTCTGCCCCGCCTTCACTCGATAGCTGCGCCCCTCGTGGACGGCGGTGCCGGCCAGGTACAGGTTGAGCACGTCGATCCGGGCGCTCTCCAGAACCTCTGCGTCGATGTCGAAGCTGACCATCATGTACGGCACCTTCTCGTCCACCGCCGGCGCGATGCGCAGCCAGGGTGCCAGGGTCCGGGTCAACCCGGTCACGGTAGCTGCTG
This sequence comes from uncultured delta proteobacterium, assembly GCA_963826085.1. GTDB lineage: Bacteria > Myxococcota_A > Polyangia > Polyangiales > Polyangiaceae > CAWDXG01. Next base: position 442,668 of record CAWGVN010000005.1, read on the forward strand.
CGTCTTCTTTCTGCGGGTCGTAGAAGTACAGCTCCCAGAACAGGCGCTGGCCGTCGTACTTCGCCCCCCACACGGTCATGTCGCGCCCCAGCGAACGCTGCAGGGCCAGCAGCGGCTCGCGTGCCCGGTCAAGGAGACCTGCGAGCTCCAGGGAACGCCACAAGAGATTCTCGGCGCGCAGCTTGCCCGTCGGCGTGCGGCGCGGGGTGTACGGCTGCAGGCAATAGTCGAAGTAGCGGTCGGACTCGCCAGTCCGCTGGAGCTCGAAGCCTGGCCGTACGAGATCAGCGCTCGACAACATGACACCCTCGTGGCGGATCGATCCAGTTCCGCTTGCCGTTGGCTCCGTCCATCTCCCCGTGCGCCACGATGCGGCGCGCCCAATCCATCACTTCCGTCACGGCTTCCACCGTCGGCATGCCCTCCCGCACCCGGTACGATAACGCGTGGCGGGCCGTGCGCGTATACGCGCGCTCGGATGAGTCGTGTGGCGCCAGGTAGATGCCGAGCTCGCCGCCTTGGCAGCGCACGCACACTTCGGGCTCCAGACTCCAGAGCTCTGCAGCGTGATGGCGGGGCTTGACGTAGACAACCCAACGGCTCCCGGCGTGCGAAAAGCCGACCGACCTTACTTGGCCCCATGCGTATGGAATAGCGGCGGCGAAGTCGGCGTCGTTCCAACCCGGAAGCGTGGCGAGCACGTCGACTGGCAACTGCCCACCGCAAGGCGCCACGAACATGGCGCGTGGCGCGAGTCGATTCGAATGGTCCACGTCGAAACTCTGCACGATGCCAGCGAGCTCCAGGTTCCGCGCCCATGAGTTCAGTCGGGCTGGCGCGTCATCCGGCCACGCCTCCAGCTGCCGGTAGACCTTGCGCTCGACGCCATCCGCCGCGGTGTTCATGCCTATCACGTGCGGCGCGCCCGAGAGGCCCAGCGACGTGGCCACCGAGGTTCGAAGTCGCTCGGACGCATCGGACAGGTTGAGGTAGATCTTGGACACCGGCGCGGGTCGCTGCGTGTCCCAACCCGTAATCAGCGGTACGCCATCGCCTCTTGCGATCAGCTGCAGGGCTGGAGCGACGGGAACGGGCAACAGCTCCAGCAGAGCCCGCGCGGTGCGCGCGTCGACGCGCTCGATCATCATCCTTCCGCCGCGGATCCCGCCGTCGCCGCCTCCCGCGGAGGCTTCGAACGCGTCCGGCAGGACGCCGCCCTGTTCGGCAATGCGGGCGATCTGCTCAGCGAGTGCCGACCACGGGCCGAGGCTCCCGGAGATGATTCCGGCAATCACAGAGGCTCCACCGGTCCCGCGTCCGCCAGGCCGCGTCCGCCGGGCGGATTCGATGTCCCGTCCCACGTCATAGCGACGGCATCGTCACTTCGCGGTACCTGGGCGTAAGAGCTCCAGCTACTTCAACCACTTCGGAAAGATACCTTTGGCGGTTGGTAGCGTCAATTGGACCCGCTGCTAGGCGCGACCCTCGGGTCTACGCTAGAAGCAGGTATCTGGTTTGCACCGGACGCTGACTTTGCCGGCACTAGAGGAACAACACGGGATACTCGGTGCCAGCTGGGAGCTCGTGCGGCCTTTCACGCTCGTCGCCCCAGCGCTGGGTCTGGTGAGCGGGGCCGTCGTCGCCTACGGCGCTGCGCCTCGTTTCGCGCACTGGCAGCATTCTCCAGAGCTGTGGGTGCGCGACATCGCCGTCGGCGCGCTCGCCGCCGCTGTGTTGAACGGCGCGTCGAACGCGCTGAACCAGATCTACGATCTGCCTATCGATCGAATCAACAAGCCTGGCCGTGTGCTGCCGAGCGGGCGGCTTTCGGTGAGGCATGCGCTGGTGGTCTCGATCATCCTGTACGCTGCGTCGCTGGCCGCGGCCGCGAGCATCGACATGGCGGTGTTCGCGATGTTCGCGCTCGCCGCGCTCGCGACCGTGATCTACAGCGCGCCGCCGCTGCGCACGAAGCGGTTCGGCTGGTGGGCGAACCTGACCATCGCGATCCCGCGCGGTACGTTGTTGAAGGTCGCGGGTTGGTCCGTCACGAAATCCATCCTGGCGCCCGAAGCGTGGCTCATTGGTTCGGTCTTCGGGCTGTTTCTGCTCGGGGCGACTTCGACCAAGGATTTTGCCGACATAAAAGGCGATCGGGCGGGTGGTTGCCGCACGCTTCCGGTCATCTACGGGCGCGAGAAAGCGGCCCGGATGATCTACGTCTTCTTCACTCTGCCGTTTCTATTGCTGGCGGCCGGTGCGATCGCGGGCGTCTTCACCGGAAACCGCGTGGTGCTTGTCGTGCTTGGACTGGGCTGCGCGGTCTGGGGCCATCTCATCATCCGCATGTTGCAGCGCGATCCGGATGCGGAGATGACGGAGAATCATCCGAGCTGGCGGCACATGTACTATCTGATGTTCACTCTGCAGATAGGCTTCATGGTCGCGTACATCGTCTGAGCATCGCTAGAATCATGTCAGTGCGTCGAGCTTCGCCTCGAACCAGGCGATGCAGGCGCCGAGCTCGTCGGTGCGCTCGACGTCGGCGACGGTCGCGCGTGCCTCGCGGAGCAGCTCCCGGGCCTCCCGGGCCGCATCGTTGCTCCCTACCGCGCGTGCCAGGTTGCCGCCGCGTTCCAGCGGATCCTCGATGTCGTCCATGATCTGGTAGGCGCGCCCGAGCAAGGTTGCGGAGTGCTCCAGCGCCCCCGCAGCAGTACGAGATTGCACCGGCGCGCACGCCGTAACCAGACGCGCGGTGAGCCGGAACAGCGACGCGGTCTTCTGCTCGTGGATGGTGCGCAGGCGGTCGGGGACGGCGCTCTCCGAGTGGCTCAGTTCCAGGGCCTGGCCCACGGCCATGACGCCCGCCACCGTATCGCTCGCAAGGAGCGCCATAGCCCGGTTTGTCTGGACGTCGGGCACCGGCGCGGTCAGGAGCAGCGAGTAGCTGCGCGACGTGAGCGCCACCGCCGTCAGGATTGCCTCCGACTCGGAGAACCTCAAATGAGCGGAAGGGCGGCCGCGCCGCTCCTGGGCGTCATCCATGCAGGGAAGGTCGTCGAGCAGCAGCGACGCGATGTGCAGGTACTCCACGGCGATGGCGGCCTCCGCGAGCGCGTCTCGGGGCGCGTTGACGGCACGCCCGATGCACTCGGCCAGAAGCGGACGAAGACGCTTGCCGCCCTCGAGCGCATACATCGCAACGTCGCGAAGCGGAGCTTCGAAGTCCAGTCGTTCGATCAGCAGGGAGGCGTAGCGCTTCTGGAGCGCGGCCCAGAACGCGGGAAAATCCACGGGTGTGCCTTGAACCCCAGCCGTCATCGAGCAGGTCCCAGCATATCGCAATGCAAACGCGGTCGCAGTCCGGCAATCCGGTTCATGCGGCTCGCTTGACGGTTGGTGTCGCGAGCGCTTCCCAGTTCGCGTGAGGCGGTCGGTTCTGCGCCAACCACTGCCAGAGCAGCCGCGAGTAGGTCGTTGGAACCATGCCGCGCTCGTCGTAGAAGGTCTTGAGTTGCTGGTGGAGCACGCGCAGGTTGTAGAACGGCACGTTCGGAAAGTAGTGATGCTCGAGGTGGTAGTTTGACCAGAGGAACACGAAGTCCCAGAGCCGCGATGGCGCCATCAGCGTGCTCCAGCGGGCGGGGTCGCCGGGATCGATGTCGTAGTGCTGCCCGAGCCGGTTGAGCACGAACGCCACCGGAAATACCAGGAAATACGGGACCATGTAGACCTTGAATGCGATCCAGGGTCCCGCCAGCGAGATGATTGCCGCAAGGATCGCAAGTTGCCCGCCGATGGTCACGAAGCGCTCGGTGCGGATGCGCGACTTGACCTGCTCGGGATAGGTTCTCGTTTCCCTACCCGCCGCGCGGAAGTAGATGAAGAAGAGTGCCGGCGTGAAGTAGAGCGCTTTCAACCAGCGCACATTGCGCTTCGGCGAGAGGTGATGTCGCTTCGGATCCCTCACTGCGTCGCCCAGTTGGGCGTGATGGTCGAGGTGCCAGCGGGTGAACTGCGTCCGGGAAATCCCGCTCGGAAAGGCATAGAGCCAACCCAGAACCCCGTTCGCCTTCCCGCTCCTGGCGAAGACCGCATCGTGTACCACTTCGTGCAGCAGCACCGTGCACGAGAAGATCGCGAATCCCGACACGACGGCGCAGGGTACCCACAGGTACCACCGCTCGAACCAGACCGACCCCACCACGCCGGCCCCGAGCACTAGAAGGACGCGCAGCACGACCATGAAGTGCCGCGCCGGGCGCCGTCGGGTCAGCTCGCGCAGCGTGTCGACAGGTACGGCGGTTCGCAGAGTCTGCCGGAGTTCGACGCTTGCTTGCGCGTAGTACGATGCCTCGCTCACGAACTTTTCGATGCTAGCACGTCCGGAAGGCGGAATCGTGGGCGCGCGGCGCTGCAGCGACAGTCGAGCTAGGCGTGCGCCGGCGCCAGCAAGGGTGCGAGCGCCGCGTCCAGTTGCTGCGCCGCGACGCCGCGATCGTCACCAGCACGACGGGGTCGGCAGGAGCGTGGGGCGGCTGGCCCACTGAACTCGTGCTCAGTCGTATCCGGAACGGCGAGTAGTGCGCGCCAGGTGGGAGTTACTTGTCCAGCACCGGAACGAATTCCTCCCAGCCGTAACGCGACAGGTAGTTCCGCCAGACTCCCTCGCATTGCGCATTGTACCTGCAGCGCGCGCACTCCTCGCGCTTATCGCGCTGGGCGTCGTCGAGATCGGACCGCATGACCATCAGCAGGCCTTCGCCGGCTCCCTCGCCTCTGCGGGCCTCGTCGTCGTGCAAGGGGAGATCGACCTGGCTTTCGAGATCGAAGTGCCGGTACTTCTCCACGTAGCCGCGGTTGAAGTCGGGGATGCCCTCGGTCGTACACAGAGGAATGTCGACCAGAAACGCCTTGGGTTCGGGCTCGCCGACTTCAGCGACGAAACGCCGGAACGATTCTGCGATCTCCGTGTACGTGGGAAAGAGCTGGTCGAAGTAGGTGTTCGCGCGGCCGTTCGCCTGCATCACGTTGAACACGACCTGATCGACGCCGCGCGAACGCAGGAAGAGATAGATGTCGAGTAGATGCGGAAGATTCCGCTTGGTGACCACGGTCGACGTGTGGAGCTCCACGCCATAGGGCTTGAGCCTTGTAACGCTGTCGAGCCCCGAGACTGTTTGTTCGAATGACCCGGGGGTGCGGGTCAGCCCCTCGTGGAGCTTCGCCGTGTGCCCGTGGATCGAGATGTAGACCCGGTTCAGCCCGCGCTTGGCCAACGCGACCGCGTAGGGGAAATGCCCCATTCGGCGTCCGTTGGTCATCATGCTGATCCGCGAGTAGCCGAGCTCCTGCGCCCAGCCCAGGAACCTGGGCAGCTCGGGACGGGTCGTCGGCTCACCCGATGTGAAGCAGACTTCCTCCGCGCCCTGGTGCCTTTCCAGCACCCAGCGTACGCGATCGGGCGTCATCGCCGAGTTGTTGACGTAGCGGGCGTCCCGATCCTCTTCCATGCAGAAGATGCAGTTGTTGTTGCAGACCGCGCCGATGGAGATGTGGATGCGCTCGTCGCCGCGCTCGATGCGCTCGACGATGTCGCGCCCCGATTCCAGGCTATCGGGGGGCTCCACGAAGGGTTCAGTGCTGCTCAAGGGTCCCAACCCAAGTATTCGGCTCGATCCTCGATCGGGTCAAGCCGGCTGCACCCCTGGGCCCTGCCGTGGTTGTTTTCGGCGCAGTTACAGGCCGCCGTCCTGCTGCAACGCCGTGAAGCAGGTTACGAAGGCCTGCACCTGGGTGTCGCAGCCGGGCAACGAGATCTGGCCGTTCGAATCGCACTGGACGTTCGGGGACGCACCCGCGCACGTCATCACCGCATCCCACTGGGTCGAGCAGCTCGATTGCGCGATCTTGCTGCAGAAGTTCGCGCAGTCGTTCAGCGACTGCGCGAACTTCGGGCAGCTCGCCGCGACCGCGGCCGGACAGAAGATCTGTCCGCAGCCGCCGTCCGGAAGATTGTAGGGAGCGTCGAGGTCCGCGTCCTGATATGGCGCCGTCCCTCCCGAGCCTCCGCTCGAGCCGCCTTCTGTATTGCCGCCGCTGCCAGCGGTCCCTCCGGTTGCGTTGCCACCGCTACCGCCGGCACCGCCCGAACCGCCCGAGCCGTTGCTCTTGCTCGAGCTGCATGCGGTCGGAAGAGCCGCAGCCAGGACAGCGAACAGTGCACCGATCATTACCCGCTTCAACATAGGTCACACCCTGCAAATGCTTCGCTCAATGCGCAGTTTCGGCGATCGATCCGTAGCTGCCAAGCACAAATGCCAGATCGCCTGAAATTGGTCCGACAGGACTTGTGATCTGGCTGTGTCGGCCTTTGCTGGAATCGCCGGTTACCTTCCCCTGGGCGCGAGCCGGGGGGGGACCTACGGCTCGCTGCGGCCGGGTGCGAGCCCGTTCTTGGTGCGTAGTGGCACGAGCCCGTTGCCGACTGCACCACCGGGCTGCGCGGACGGGATGAGCTGCGGTGGCTCAGGCGGTGGGCGGTACGCATTGTTGCGCGGGCGCTCGTTGGGCAGAAACCACCAGTACGGGTTGTGTCCGCCACCTGGGACGGCGGCCACGCGTTCCGCGAGGCGGTCCATCGACCGCTGCATCTCCCGCTCGGGCCACTTCGCGTGGCCGGTGATGCGCAGGTCGAAGGGGTCGAATCGCATGTCGTAGCCAGGCTCGCCGCGCGTCATCAAGGCGTCGGGCAGGACGAGACAGTGGAAGATCAACACGCTCCCCGGCAGATCCCACACATACTCGAGCGCGCGCTCGAAATCGGCCGGAGTGTCGCTGGGCAGGCCGTGGATGAGATGGAGCTCGAGCAACGGGCACGCTTCCTCGACTTGCCAGAGCATCTGCTCGAAGCTGGGGAGCTTGAAGCGGCGGTCCAGGCGCGCCAGATTGGCCGGATCGGCTCCCTGGAGCCCGATCGCCACCTTCCCCTCGCCCATGTTGCGGATGAAATCGAGTTGCTCCGGCCCGAGGTGCGACGGGTACACCTCCGAAAACGATCGTTTCCGGTGGAAGAGCCCCACCTCCGCCTCGGCGGCGGCGAGGTCGCGGAACGCCTTCGCGTTGAGATTGAGGCCCGCGTCGAGCAGGAAGAACTCTTCAATCTCGGCGTCGAGCATCGCGCGCATCTCGGCGACGAGGTACTCGCGCGAGAAGGTCCGGCTGGAGCCGCCGGGCACGCCCCACTCGCAGAACTGACAGGCAAGCGGGCAACCGCGGAACGATTCGAGGAAGCCGGCCTGGCGATGCGGCATGAGCCCGAGCTGGTACGGCGACAGGATGTCGTCCAGGCGCTGCTGGAGCTCGCGCTTCGGAGTAGCGACAAACTGCTCGCCGTCGGACACCGCCAGGCCGGCGACCGCGCGCATCGCCTCTCGCGTGAGCGGCTCGATCCGGAGAAGCTCGCGGATCAGATCCTCGCCTTCCGTTACGCACAGCGCGTCGACGTATCGAGCGGCGCCGCGGTAGTAGTCGAGGCAAAACAGCGCCTCGCGCGCGGAGGGTCCGCCGAGCAGGGTCAGGATCTCCGGCCGGTCGGCGCGGAGCGACTCGAGAAGGCGGCACACGTAGGGCGTGGACCACACGTACAGCGACGCCGCGACAAGGTCCGGCTCGAACTTCGCGATCTCCTCGGCGATGGCGTCGGCGCGCTCCGTTGGACCTTCCCAGATGCGGAGCTCGATATGCTGCAGCTCGGGGTCGCCCGCGATCGCCGCCTGGATGCGACGCAGGCCGTAGCCCGGCCAGACCGGCGGATTCATGCACTGGTCGCCCGGCGCCGGCGGATAGAGGTGGAGCAGCGCTATTCGGCGAACGCCCATACCCACGCCAAACGTAGCACGGGAGCCGCGGTTGACGCCACCGCACGCAAGCCCGCTCAGGGGTGCGTGGGTAGCCAAGAAGCGCTACCATGACCGCCACCCTGTACGGGACGCGACGATGCAGAGCTTCAAGGGTCGCTTCGAGCCGACACGCTTCGAGGATCTGACGGTCACCGTCGACTTCCATTGCCACAGCGCGTGCCGGTTCTGCATCGTTCAGGAGGGCATGAACCTGTTTCGCGGGGTTTCGCTGGAGCGCTTCAAGCGAGCCATCGACGACAATGGCAAAAAGCCCCGCTATCGCCGGCTGACGCTGACCGGCGGCGAGATCACCCTCGAAAAGGTTCTGTTCGACTACGTCGACTACGCCAAAGCCAACGGCGGTTTCGAGCACATCCGGCTCCAGACCAACGGGCGACTACTGGCCGACCGGGACTACGCGCAGCGGCTCGTCGACCACGGCGTCGATGAGTTCTTCGTTTCGCTGCACGGCCCCGATCCCGAAACGCAGGACTACATTTCGCAGCGGAAGGGCTCGTTCGACGAGGCCTGGCGGGGGCTGGTGAATCTCCGCGAGATGGGCGTCGTGCTGATGACCAACACGGTGCTGACCACGCTCAACTTCAAGGTGCTCAGGGACATCGTCGAGCGCGTCAGCGAGGTCGCGCCGGCGCGCATGGAGTTCTGGAATTACCTGCCGATGGAGGACTACGCGGACGAGCGCAATCTGCTCGCGCCCATGGCCGAGCTCGGACCTGCATTGCGCGACGCTTTGGGTCGGGCGCGCGAGCTGGGGATCTCCTGCGCCGTCAAGTACGTGCCGCGCTGCGTGCTGGGCGAGTTCGGCGACACGCAGGACAACGCGCAGCCCGACGTGGTCATCGTCGAGGGTTTCTACGATGTCTACCCGCGCTTCGCTTGCCTGTGGGAAGCGAAGTGCGAACACGCGGAGTCCTGCCTCGGCCTGACGCATCCGTACATCGCCAAGCACGGTTGGGAGCAGGATCTGCTCGTTCCGGTCCCGCGCACTCGACCCTGGCAGGAGCCCGAGGACGGCCTGGCGCTGCCCACCGACACGCCTGTAGGAAGTGCGAGCCCGCCGCCTCATCATCCGGCATGGCTGGCCCTCATCGACGGCGCTCCCGAGCAGGCCGGCGTGAAGCTCGCGGAGTTGCTGCTCGATCGGCGCCGCTGCACCTTCCGGCTGCAGACGCCCGCCGGCTCGAGCGTGGATCTGATGCTCACGAAGCGCAGCGAAGGGCGCCCCGCTCTGGCACGAAGCCGCTCATTCAATCTGTCCTACCGGTCGCTCCAGATGAGCGCTGAAGCGGACGAGGAAGGCGAGCGCAAGCTCCTGACCAGCGCTCTGCGAATCGCGATCGAAGCGATAACGGAGCATGACGACGGCGCCTTGGTGCTGGACGAGCGCAAGGGCCTGGTCGGCGCGGAAGCGTTCCGCCGTCCACGGGAGGAAGGCAGCGCGAGGCTGACCGATGCAGAGAAGTACCTCCGCGATGGCTACGTCGTGCTGCACGACCTCTACGACGCCGCGACGATGGCAACGATGCGCGACGCGTTGGACGAGCTCCGCAGCCGGATCGGCAACCCGAAGATGTTCGCGCGCGACCCCATACGGGACGTGCCGAACACCGAGATCTCCGGCACCGGCCTGGTCTTCTACGAGCTTCTCGGCTGGTGCCCGGAGCTCGCAAATCTTCTGTTCCGTCCGCGCGGTGTGGAGGTGGTGAGGCAGATCCTCGGCGACGATGCGCGCCTGGAGCTGGTCGGCGCCGTGATGACCGATCACACGCGTCCCTTCTTCGAGTGGCACAATCACGTCGGCGGCCCCGACGACGAAGCGGTCCGGCGTGGTCTGGTGCCCGCGCCGCCGCGCAGTCGTCGACCCGAACGGCTTTCGTACCTGATCTACCTGGACGACGTGACGCCAACCGATGGGCCGATGCTGATCCTGCCGGGGCGGCCCGCCGACCCCAGCAGCGCGCCGGAACCGCGCGACCGCCAGCGGTGGCAGGGCGATGTCGCAGAGACGTGGCGGGCGGGCAGCGTGCTGCTGATCGACGAGACCACCTGGCATGCGGTGCCACAGCGCACGACGCCGGGAATGCGTCGCTGGGTGGGCACCTACTTCGCCGCCGGCCATGTCGGGGCGGCCGAGCGCGTGGACGCATCGCTGGCCAGCGTTACCGAACCGCTTGTGCGGGCGTTTCTGCCTTGAGCCGTCCGAGCGCGCTTACGGTGCTTCCCGCGTCCGTACCGCGAGGTCCGATACGACCGGCCGCACGTTGCCGTGTACGCGCTCGATGAACCTGCGCAGGCGCTGGGCATCCGCCGGCGCGAGCCGGCCGCGGTGCGAGTAGGAGACGCGATCGTGCCGGGAGAAGTACGGGCTGCCGTCACTCGCGCGCATCGCCTCCAGCACGAGCGGACCAGCCGAACCGTCGGGGCTGTCGAGAGCAAGCAGCAGGCGGTCTCCTTCCGCGCGCGCCTGCGAGAGCCGCCAGCCCATCTCCGTCGCGTCGACCGCGCGGCGTAGCCGTTCGACTACCTCCGGGGCAATCTCCGTCGTATCGCCGACGTGCCCGGGAAACGGCGCCGGGGGTGCCGTCCGGAACTCGATCCAGTTCGGTCCGACGACCGGACGATAGTGCTTCTCCGCGACCTCGAGCACGTGATCCCACTCGGCGCGCAGGCTCTCGGGGCTCCAGCCGTCGCACGAGCGCACCTCGAACGTATCTGGATCGAAGTCGATGTGCAGCTTCTCCGCGCGTTCGATGAGCGCGTCGGGTAGCGCGAGGCAGTAGAACACCCGCACCTTGCTCGACAGCTCGATCGCACGTTCGAACGAGCGCCGGAACGACGCCGGATCGTCGCCCGGGAGACCGAGGATCAGCTCGAAGTCGACGTCGAACCGACCGCGCAGCTCCCTGAGTACCCGCTCCATCCGCGCGACATCGAATGGGCGACCAAGGTTCTTCAGCACCCTCTCGTCGAAGCTCTGCACGCCGACTGCCAGCTCCGTGCGCCGGAACTCGGAGAACAGCGCGATCAGATCGTCGTTGATGTACGTCGGATAGAGGTGTCCGATGACCTGGCAGCTCTTGAGCGCCCCTACCTCGTGCTCGGCCTGAACAAGACTGCGGAACGCGCGCGCGCTCAGATTGAACGCCGCGTCGACGACGTAGACGCGCTCGACGCCCGCCTTGCGCATGCCGCGCAGATGTCCGGCAAGGTATTCGGCCGAGTGCGCTCGGTCGGCCTTTTCCTCGCCCCATTGGCAGAACGCGCAGCTGATGGGGCAGCCGCGGTACGTCTCGAGAAAGCCGACCGGAGCTCGCGGGACGGTGCCCAGCTGGTACGGCGATGCGTAGTCGTCGAGCACCGGTCGGTCGGCAGGCGCCGTTGTCCGCCAGCCCAGCGGACCGGGCACCGAGAGGCCCGGTACCTCCCGCGTCCAGTCGGGCGAGTCGTGTGCGCGCGCGATGCGGCGGACTACCTCCTCTCCCTCTCCGGTGACGACCGCGTCGACGTTGCCCAGATAGGGCGCGTAGGGCGAAAGCGACAACAGCGACGGGCGCGCCGCGGGACCGCCCATCACGAAGCGCACCGAGGGGTCCCACTTCCGCACCATCTCCGCTACCTGGCAGAAGACCTTCGCCGACCAGATGTACGTCGAGGCACCGATGACGGACGGGCGGAAGGCGCGGATTCGCTCGAAGAACGCTTCTGGATCGTCGGTGCGGAGATCGATGACCGTCGATTCCACGTCCGATAGGTCCGGTGCCGTCTTCAGCGAGGCTTCTAGCTTGCGCGCGGCGTACGAGAAGGGCAACACGCCCCCCGACGTGTCCTTCCACACCAGATCCCGCGCGAGGAACGCGATACGACGATCCGACATGGGCGGCTACTCGCTCTCGACAATCGGCAGCGCGGTCCGCGAAGGGCGGAGTTGCACGCCGAACATCACGGCCAGCATCACCGGGTGGAGACGCGGAATCAGGCGATCCAGCGCATCGAAGCCGGAAGTGACGAGCGGCGTATCGCCGTCCGATTCGTATGCGTACGCGATGCCATGCGCCGACCAGTAGGATCGTGGCGTCTTCTCCGCGCGCGAAATCCGGAGCCGGAATGAACCTTCGGGACGCTCGATGCGCGCGACCAGGCCTTCGGAGGGATCCCCGTTGATCTGCGTCGCCTCCACGAGGTTCCACGGCGAGACCTGCCGGACCTGTTTCTCCAGGAAATCGATCAGCCCGGGCGAGAGGTCAGGAGACGCCGTCGGCTCGTCGGGCGCTGGCTGCGCGGCCGCGCCGGCGGGCGCCGGGTGCACCGCGGGGACGTTGTAGACGTTGCTCGGCTTCCGGGCGAGCAGGGCCAGCCGCGCTTCGTCGGATACGCCGGCCCAGTCGCGGCGCGGGAACTTCCACGTCCCCGCATGCGGGATGTCCTCGTCCTCGCTCTTCGCGGAGGCATCCAGCCACTCGCGTGTCTTCTCGATGTCGTCACGGCTCCAGCCGCGGCAGGAGACGACCTGCAATGTGAAGGGATCGAACTTCAGGTCGAAGCTCGCAGGCGCTCGCGTCATCAGCGCGCTCGGGAGCACGAGGCAGTGGAAGACGCGCACGGCGACGGGCAGCTCCAGCACCTTTTCCATGGTGCGGCGGAAGCTGTCCGGGGTGTCCCCCGGCAGCGCCATGATCACCTCGACGGTCGTGTCGGGGACGATCGACGCGACTTCCCGCACGACGCGATCGAAGCGGTCCTCCTTGAACGGGCGGTCCACCCCTTTGAGCACGTCTCTGATTGAACGACTGCAACCCGATCCCTGCGTATCGCGCTCGCACCGACTCGAGGAATTGCAGGTGCTCGTCCGTGAGATGCGATGGATAGATCTCGCAGCGGAAGTCGCCGTGGTGGCGCAGCGCGCCGACCTCCGCTTCTGCCTTCGCCAGCGCGCGGAAGGCGCGGCTGTTGAGGTTGAGCCCCGGGTCGACCAGCCAGACGCCTACCGCGGACATCTTCTTCAGGCACTCGAGCTCGCGGACGAGGTACTCGGGGCCGAAGTGGCGCGAGACGACGCCCGTGTCGCCCCACTCGCAATACGTGCAGGACAGCGGGCAGCCGCGCGCTGATTCGAGCTGGCACGTGACGTTGTCCGGCATGAGCCCGAGCGCATACGGGGACGGGTACAGGTCTGGGGGCCCCATGCGGCGCTTGGGCGTGTACGTCCACGAGTCGCCGTCCGGGACGGCGAGCCCCGGGATGCGGCCTAGTGTGGCGCGGCTCCGGTCCGGTGCGAGCAGGATGTCCTGAATGCACTCCTCCCCCTCGCCGATGACGATCGCGTCGACCGCCCTTGCGCCGTCGGCGTGCTGCGGCAGCTCGAACATCTCCGGGCGTGACGACGGGCCGCCGAACACGATCGTGCGGTCCGGCCGCGCCTGCTTCGCGCGTCGGCAGATCTCGAGCAGCATCGGAAACGACCAGACGTAGGCAGAGACGCCGATCAGATCCGGGTCGAAGGCCTCGATGCGCGAAGTGAATTCGTCGGGGTCTTCCGAGAGCGATTCAATGAGGCGCAGCTCCACGTCGGCGAACCGCGGGTCGCCCATGATGGCCGCCTGGATCCTGCGCACCGCGTAGTTGAACGGACGCTGATCGACACTTCCGACGATGCGCCATGGGTCGAAGCAGAGGAGCGCAACGCGACGCGCCGCGGTAGCCATTGGACGTAATATAGGCTATCCGGTCGCTACGGTCCAACACGGCCACGGGCACGTTCGGCCCATGAATAGTAGCGTGGGCGCACGTGGCCGAACGATGACGCGACCCGCTCGCCGCCGAGCAGGATCAGCTCGGGACGCTCGAGCACGGCCAGGTCGGTACGTGGGTCCTCACGGAACAGCACGAGGTCTGCAGGAGCGCCGTCCTCGATTCCTGGTTCACCGAGCCACGCGCGCGCCGCGGACGTACCCGCCGCCATCGCCGTCTCGCGCCGGACGCCGAACTCGGAGAGTTGGCGGATCTCGTCGGTGACGGTGACGCTTGGAAACCAGTCTGTGCCCGCGAAGATCTGCACTCCGCGGGATTCGGCGAAAGGCAGCAGGCGCGCGAGCCGTTCCATCGTCCGCTCGATCCATTCGACGCGGTCCATCTCGCCTTCGTCGCGCGCGATACCCCACATGATCGTCGCGATGCCGACGAGCGGTACCCACGCGATGCCCTTCGCGGCCATCTGCTCGATGGCGCTTTCATCGGCGCCCCAACCGTGCTCGAGCGAATCGACCCCTGCCTCGATCGCCGCCTCGGCCCCCGCGCGGGTGAAGCAGTGCGCCGCGAGTCTCCCACCGGCCGCGTGCGTCTCGCGCACGGCCTCTGCGAGAAGGTCGGGCGGGTACGTCACCGCGTCGTTTTCGGTAAACCCGCTGTTGACTCGGCCGCGGAAGTCGTCCGTGAAGTCCGCGAACACCTTCACCCAACGCGCGCCGTGCTCGATCCGCGAGACGCACGTGCGCACGAGATCCCTGGGCTCGGTACGCGTGAAGGGAAACTCGTCGTTGCGCAGCACCATGTTGCCCGACGCGTGCACTCGCGGAAGCCCCGGCAGGTCGACGAGCGACGTGATCTCGTTGCCGACAGCTCCCATGTCACGAAGCGCGAGCACGCCCGTGGCGGCGTAGTCGGCGCGACGCGCGTTCATCCATTCCGGCGTGTCGACCTGCATCTCGCGGTTGTGCGGATAGCTGATGTGCCCGTGGCACTCTACGAGCCCGGACGTCAGGTAGCCACCGGCCGGCGCGAGCTCCGACGCTTCTTCGACCGGACGAAGCCACAAACGTCCGTTCGTGATCCAGACATCTCTGACCTGGCCGCCAGGGAGCAGCGTCGCACGCAGATGGTGCGCTTGCGCGCCGCGCCGCGGCTCGGGAGGCGCACCGCCATACACCAGCGGCCACGTCGCGCTTTCGGCTGGTTCACCGGGCTTCTTGCCCGGGGCGTCGCCGGCCAGCAGCGCGGCCATCGTGCGAGTGGTGGGGACCTTCAGCTTCGCGCCGTCGGCGAAGCAGTGCAGCGCGAGCACGGTGCGAGGCTTTCCGCCTGTGTTGGGGAACGCGCCGTGGATCGTGCGGCCGTGATGAAAGCTGACGTTGCCGAGAAAGACCGGCGGCAGCTCGTCGACGGAGAGACCATGCTCTGCGATGATGCGGGAGTACGTCTCCTCGCTTTCGTCGTCGATCCTCTCGACCGGCGCGAGCCCAGTGCGGTGCGAGCCGCGCGCGAAGCGCAGCAGACCAGTGCCGGGGCCGACGGTATGGAGGGGAATCCAACAGGTGATCGTCTCTCGCGCATCGAACGGAAACACGATCTCGTCCTGGTGCCACGGCGTGATGGGGGCCCCGGGCTCCTTGATCAGCCAATCCTCGCAGAAGATGCGTACCCCCTCGACCCCCATCAGATCGGCTGCCATGCGCGCAATGCGCCTGGAATGCGAGAACGCACCCACCGTCGCGTCGCCGAGGCCGAGATCGTTGATCTGCGTAAACGCCTGGGAGTAGGCATCGGGCCGCTCCTCGACTGGCAGTTGATCGGCGGGCCACGCGCGCTCTAGCGCCGCCTGGAGGTACGGGCGCGCCGAAAGGATGACGTCGGGAAGAAGCGCGCGCCGCACGAGCACGTGACCGTCGCGACGGAAAGCGTCGATCACGTCCGTCGCGAGCGGAACCTCGGTCTCGAGGTAGGCGCGATGCCACGGCGTCGGGAACGGCGGAATCGCGTCGGCCGGGGCGGCCGGTAGCGCGTCGCGGGACGGGTCGAATCCGGCGGCCGAAAGCGTGGCGGCGAGGGCGACGACGAGACGGTCGAGCCGGCGCACATCGCGCGCTTCGGCGCCGCGATATCCGAAGGCTAGCTCGTCGACGACGCGATAGGCGCGGGTGTCGGGTCGGGCAGCGCGGATCTGCAGCACGAGTTGTGGCTCGCCCGGCACATCGACCGCGAGGAACAGGCAGTCCTGGTCTTTCCAGCCGCGCGCGAGCCGTGATCCGTCGGCGGCGCTGTCCGCGATGGCGCGCGCGAGCGCGCGCTCGAGATCGGTCGGGGTCGCGTTCACGTGCCCTCCCGCGAGTCGGCGGTGTCTGCGCGACTCCGACCTCGGTCGGCTCTGGCTCGATAATGCATCGGCTGCCGCCCTCGGCTCACACGAGCGCCATGTCGAAGTCCACCCACGGCGCAGGCGGCGTACCGGCGACAATGAAGTAGCCGCCGATGAAGATGCGGAGCCCGTCGCGGGTCATCGCGCGCGCGGCATGCCAAGTGCACTCGTCCAGTGCGACCAGGGTTCCGGCTCGGGGCTTGAGCACCACCTGGCCCGGCCACTCCGCGGCGTCGAAGTCGGCGATCGGCTCGCACGGGTCGCCCTGGCGCCGCGGCAACACCAGCAGCGGACCGGAATCGTCGTTGATGTCGTCGAGGTAGAGCAGCGTGAACACGCGGCGGAGGCGAGCGACGGACGGCCACTTTCCGACATGTTGGCGCACGTCCTCGTTCTCGCCGTCGATGTGCGTGTGCCACGTGAAAAATGGTCGAGTTCGGTCCGTCACGACGGCTCCGACTCCCTCGATCTGCGCGTCCTGTCCAAGCACCGCGGCAAGCCCCGCCCGTAGCGGACCGGGCAGGGCCAACCAGCCAAGGTCGGGGCGCTGGTACTGCAGCGCGAGGCCCGTCGGGGTGGCCTGCGCGAAATCCGTCAGCAGGCGCGTTTGCGGGGAGCACAGAGCGGGCCATCCCAGCCCGGCGACGATATCGACAATCGCCGCGCGCGCCGCGCGGACCTGCTCGGGGTCCAGCAAGCGTTCGCACACTGCATAGCCCTGATGGAGCACGGGCGTGAGATCACAGGTCACCGCGGACTGTACTGCCGAGCGGATCGTTGGCGCCGGTGCCATCGGCGTTCACTCTAGCATGGGCGCGCCTGTCCAGCGACGACGCGCGGTTCCACGGTCACGCCGGGCGGGCGAGGTATTGGTCGAGCAAGCCGTGCGTGTGGATCAGCCGCGCACAGATGCCAACGTCAGGGGCTGCTGGTCGCTGCGAAGCCCACGGCGAACAGGACCATGACCACGTAGACGAGCACGAGCAGAAGCTGCAGGCCGCCCAGCACTCCGCCGATGATCATCCCCGCGAGCGCCATCTGTTCTCCTCCGACGCGGCCGGGGTTCTCACGCGCTGCCCGTCGAGCCCGCGCGCCGAGCCAGAGCGCTGCGAAGCCCAACGGGAAGCAGAACCAGCCGCCGATTCCGCACACGAGCGCTGCCACGGCCTCACCGGATGCCTGCGGCGCAGCTGGCGTGCCGCCGTAGCTACCGGCCGGCGGCGGCGTGAACTGCTGCGGCGCTGCCGGCGGTCCCGGCGGAGGAGGAGGAACTCCCGGAGGCGGCTGCACCCCCTGACCGTAACCGGAGTCGCACTCGCGGCCCAGCGTGCGGTACTACATGCCGTGATTGGCGGCGGGAAGCTGCGGTCCGGCATGCCGCGCCTGGAACGCCGCGAAACAGCGCTGCACGTCCCCGACCCGGCTGACGCAAGCCAGAAGCTGGCGGTCGAAAGGCGTGGTCAGGCAACGGTTGGTGAGCTGGTCGACGGCCGCCTCGACGCGCGGCGAACGGAGCATCTGCGGATTCGTGACGCCGACCACCTGCAGCGCGAAACGGCGACAGTCGTCGGGCCCCGGAGCCTTGCGCGAGCAGGCTGTGGGAAGTAGGAGCAGTGCCAGAAGGAGCGCTGCCGATCTGCCGGCATGTGCCGCCATCGCGCTTTCGTCCGGGCTATTATCAGGTTTGCCGGAATTCGCCCATCCCGGCATCGAGCGAGCTGTAATGAAATCCCAAGGCGCGGCTGATGCAACCCCGGCGCGTCGCGAAGCGCGGACGCGGCCGAGCGTCTGGCGCATCGTGGCGACTGCTGTCGCTCTCATCGCCGTCGGAGGCGTCGTCGCTCGCTCGCTTCGGCACCAGCCCGCCCCCCCGCAGCCCGCGAAGCCGATCGCACCCGCACACTCCTCGCACCGACTCGTCCCGCCCCGCGCGCGGGCCGCCGAGCTGGCCTTCCTCCAGCCACTTTCGCCCGGCAAGCCGTTCAAGGATTGGACGGTGCGGGGGATCAGCGCGGTGTTCCGCGGCTCGATCCGGGTGGCGCTCGATCGTGGTCACGACCGGGTCCAGCTGCGTGTCGTCAAGGCCGGTGGGGGGCCAGTGGCGCCCGCCCAGAGCGGTCCCTACGCCGTCTACTACTCGGTCAAACACGTCGATCGAGCGAACAGCGCGGACGTGCAGGTGCTGGCAGACGCTCTGGCGCGGGTAGCCGCGGGGAACCAGAAGCTCGAGCCGCCCGGGTTGACGACTTTCCGGCAGGATCCACGGGACGGCGACTGGCAGTGAGCTCCCGCGCCCGCTGCGTGGCGTTCGTGACGCCCATCACCCAAGGCTGAAGTGCCAGCAGTTCCGGGGCTCTGGAGCCTTGCGTGAGCACGCGCCGGGAAGTAGGAAAAGCATCGCCAGGAAGGACCGCGCATCCCTGGGTTCGATACTGAGCGTACGCGCAGCTTGTGTCCGGTTTCTCCGGAGCCCGCCGGCGTGGGCATGATATCTGCTGGCCGAGCCAGTTGGAGGATTGAAATGGAGCACTTGGGTCTGGTCCGAAGCGAGTACGGAATCGAGCACGCCGGCGTGGTGGCCCCCGCCCGCGTGTACTGGAACCTCGGCCCGAGCGCTCTGCTTGAAGAGGCGGTGAGGCGCGGCGAGGGAACGCTCAGTGCGGCCGGCGCCCTGGTCGTCACGACCGGCAAGCACACCGGTCGTTCGCCGAACGACAAATTCATCGTCAAGGAGCCGTCCAGCGAGAAGCACATCGACTGGGGCAAGACCAACAAGCCGTTCGCGCCCGAGGCCTTCGACCGGTTGCACGCGCGCGTCACGGCGTACATGCAGGGTCGCGACCTGTTCGTGCAGGATGCCCGCGCCGGCGCGGCCAACAGCGTGCCCATCCGCGTAATCAGCACCAGCGCCTGGCACTCGCTGTTCGCACGCACGATGTTCATCCGTCCGACCCGCGACGAGCGCGCAGCCCACGTACCGGAGTACACGGTGCTTCACGTGCCCACGTTCAAGGCGAACCCGCAAATCGATGAAACGAACAGCGAGACGTTCATCATCGTCAACTACGCGAAGAAGCTCGTGCTCATCGGCGGCACCAGCTACGCGGGCGAGATCAAGAAGAGCGTGTTCTCGCTTCTGAACTACGAGCTGCCGCTGCGCGGCATCCTGCCCATGCATTCGTCGCTCAATGTCGGCCCGAACGGCGACGCGGCGGTGTTCTTCGGCCTGTCCGGCACTGGAAAGACCACGCTTTCGGCCGACCCGGCGCGCACGCTCATCGGTGACGACGAGCACGGCTGGGCGGACGACTGCTCCTTCAACTTCGAGGGCGGCTGCTATGCCAAGGCCATCCGCCTGTCGAAGGAAGCCGAGCCCGACATCTGGCACGCCATCCACCACTACGGCACCGTGCTGGAGAACGTCGTCATGGACCCGGACACGCGCGAGCTCGACCTCGACAGCGACAAGCTGACCGAGAACACGCGCGCGGCCTACCAGCTCGATCGCATCCGCAACGCTTCCGAGACCGGCAAGACGGTCCACCCGAAGAACGTCATCATGCTCACGGCGGATGCCTACGGCGTGCTGCCGCCCATCTCGCGGCTGACCCCGGCGCAGGCCATGTACCACTTCATCAGCGGCTACACGGCCAAGGTAGCCGGCACGGAGAAGGGCGTCACGGAGCCGCAGGCCACGTTCAGCGCGTGCTTCGGCGCGCCGTTCCTGCCGATGCACCCGACCAAGTACGCCAAGATGCTCGGCGAGAAGATCGAGAAGCACGGCGCCCAGGTGTGGCTCGTGAACACGGGCTGGACGGGCGGCCCCTACGGCGTGGGCAGCCGCATGAAGATCGCCTACACGCGCGCCATGGTGCACGCGGCGCTCGACGGCAAGCTGAACGACGTGAAGCTCACCAACGATCCGATCTTCGGTCTCGGCATTCCCCAGTCGGTGCCCGGCGTGCCGGCCGAGGTGCTGGTGCCGCGCAACACCTGGAAGGACAAGGCCGCCTACGACAAGCAGGCCAAGGAGCTGGCGCGCCGCTTCCAGGAGAACTTCAAGCAGTTTGCCGACCAGGCGACCGCCGAGGTGCGCGAGGCCGGCCCGCAAGCCTAGCTGCGGCAGCTACAGCAGCACGCCGACGCCGAGCAGCGCCGACAGCGAGCCGCCGAAATGCGGCAGCCCCTCGACATAGATGCGGTGCCCGTTCGCGGTGAAGGCCTGCGACGGCGTGAACACCTCGCCGCTCTGGTTCGTCAGCGCGCCTCCCGAGACCAGCAGCGATGCCGCGAGCCAGTTCGGGATCACGTCGAAGCTCGCACCGAGCTCGCCTGCGAACTCGAGCATCACGCCCTTGCGTATTGCGCTGTGCAGGCCGGCTTCTGCGCCGGTCGTCGTCAGGGCCTCGGCCGAGATGCGGCCCCAGCCGGCGCCCACGCCGGCCCAGAGCCGGAAGCGCGGGCTCACCACCCAGGTCGGCTCGATGCGCGCGCGCAGCAGAAGCACGGAGAGGTTCGGTTGATCGATGCTCGTGCCCGCCGGCAGGCCGAGCCCTCCGTCGGGAATGCTCACCGACTGCGAGCTCTGCGTGAACGACACACGGAAGCCCATCCAGGGAGCGATCAGGATGCGCGCGTGCGCGCCCCACGCAAAGCCCGGCCCGTAGCTGACCGCGCTGCCGCTGGCCGGCAGGTACTCCACGCCGGCATGCGGTCCGAGCTCGACTTTGCGCGAAGGCGTTTCCGGCTCGGGCAGCTGCAGGTACGGATGTGGCTTCTGCTCGCTCGCACGCGGGGGCGCCGGCGGGGGAGGCGGAGGCGTCTCTTTCTCCGACTCGCTGGGCGGTTCGGCCGCGCTTTCGGCCTTGGTGCTGGGCTCTGCTTCCGGCTTCTCGCCCGCGGCGGACTCCGCGCCTTTCTGCTTGTCCTGGTCGCCCGCGTCCTTGGCTTCGTCCGGCTTGGCGCTCTTGTCGTCCTTGCCGGCGGGCTTCGACTTGTCGTCCTTGCTGGCGGGCTTGGACTGGTCGCCCTGGTCGTCCTTGCCGGCGGGCCTGGTCTGGTCGTCCTTGCTGGCAGCCTGCGGCTTCGGGCTCTTCGCCGGTGCCGCCGCAGCCGTGGAGGCAAGCGCTACACCGACCAGGCCGGGTGCGAGCAGCCGGTATGCGCGGAACATGGGCGGTCAGCTCCTGAGCGAAGCGCCGAGCTCCTTCTCGGCAGTGCGGATCACCTCGGCCTGACGCGCATCGACTTCCTTGTCGGTCAGCGTGCGCGCGTTGTCCGGATCGGTCGCGGCGCCCGGATCACGGTACACCACATGGAACGCCAGCGAACGATGCTGCTCGGGCACCGACGCGCCGCGGAACAGATCGAACAGCTCGACCGATTCGCACAGCTCGCCGGCGGCCTGGCGGATCAGCTCCTCCACCCGACCCGACGGTACGTCGTCGTGCACCACCAGCGCGATATCGCGGCTCACGGCGGGCAGTCGCGGGATCGGCTTGAAGCGGGGCACTGCGTGCCCTACGGCTTCCAGGGCGGCTAGATCCAGCTCGACGATCTGCGCGCCGCCGCCCAGATCGAGCGCGTCGACCACGTCTGGGTGAAGCGGCCCGAGCACGCCGACCATCGCGCCGCCGATGCGGATCGCCGCGGCGCCGCGCGGATGCAGGTGCGCGGTGTGCGCGCCGACCGAATGCTCCACGCTGGCGCGCTGCCTCGTCATGCGCTCAACGAGCTCGAGCGCCAGGCCCTTCGCGTCGTATACGTCGTAGTTGTCGGGGTGCGCGGTCAGATAGGCCGGGCGCGCGCCGGCCAGCAGCGCGGCGAACGAGGGGCGCTCCTCCGGCAGGAGCCCGGCGTCGCCCTCCAGACGCGGGCGCGCTGCCGCCGCCGCGTCGCTGCGCGGCGCGTCGCTCGGCGGCAGGAAGCGCGCTCCAACCGCGAACAGCCGCGCGCCCGGTTCGCCCCGGCGGCGGGCCCGGCGCAGCGCTTCGAGCAGCCCGGGCAACAGGCTGGTGCGCATCACGCTGCGCTCCTCGGTGAGCGGGTAGCTCAGGCGGACCACGGGCGGCGGCGCGTGGATCGCTTCGAGCTCGCGCGGTGAGACGAACGCGAATCCGATCGCTTCCGAAAGCCCCAGAGCAACGGCGTGCGCGGAGATCTCCCGCTCCAGCTTGCCCGCCGTGCGCGGCGCCTGCGGCGCGATCGCGGGCAGCACGGTGGGAATGCGATCGAGCCCGCGCACGCGTGCGACTTCCTCGATCAGGTCGACCTCACGCGAGATGTCCGGTCGCCACGACGCCCCGCTCACTTCCGCCGAAGCATCCGCTCCCGCACCGCGGACCGCTCCGACCTCGAAGCCGAGTCGCCGCAGGATGCCGAGCGCCTGGTCGAATGGCACCGGCATGCCGACCAGCGCATCGAGCCGGCGCGAGCGGAGGGTCATTTCCGGAATGGCGGGTGCGGGCCCCTTCGCGTGGATGGCACCCGGCACCGCCGCCCCGGAGGCCAGCTGTGTGAGCAGGGCCTTGGCGTGCTCCAGCACCCGCGGCACAGCGCCCCAGTCGACGCCGCGCTCGAAACGGAAGCTCGACTCCGTGTGCAGCGCGTGGCGGCGCGAGGTGCGCCGGACGCCGCGCGGCGTGAAATAGGCGCACTCCAGCAGCACGCGCCGCGTCTCGTCGCGGATTTCGCTGTCCTCGCCGCCCATCACGCCGGCCAGCGCGCTCGGCCCTTCGCCGTCGCAGATGACCAGGTCGTCCTCGCTGAGCGTGCGCTTCACGCCGTCGAGCGTGGTGAACGGCTCGCCCGCCCGCGCGCGCCGGACCACGATGCGGCTTTCTCTCACGCGGTCGAGATCGAACGCGTGCATCGGCTGTCCGTACTCGAGCAGGATCAGGTTCGTGATGTCGACGACGTTGGATATCGGGCGCACTCCCAGACTGTAGAGCCTCCAGCGAAGCCACAGCGGCGAGGGCGCGATCTTCACGTCGAGCACGACGCCCGCGCCGTAGTGCGGGCACCGCTCGGTATCCTGGTTGTCCACCGCGACCAGCGATGCCAGCTCGGCATCCGCTGTGCGCTCGGGTGCTGCCGGTTCGGGCGGCGCGAAGTCGAGCTCCAGCAGCATGGCGAGCTCGCGCGCCACGCCGACGTGACCGAGCGCGTCGGGGCGATTGGGCGTTACGCCGATCTCGAACAGCGTGTCCTGTGCGCCGGGCAGCGCTTCGGGGAGCGGCGTACCCGGCTTGGCCGTGCCTTCGGGTAGCACCAGGATGCCGTCGGCGTCGTCGCCCAGCCCGAGCTCCGTCTCGCTGCAGAGCATGCCTTCGCTGGTCACTCCGCCGATGTCGCGCGGCGTGAGGGTGAGCCCCACGGCGGGCAGGGTCGTGCCTACCGGCGCGAGCACCACCAGCCCGCCCGGCTCCGGAACGTTGGGAGCGCCGCACACGACGCGCTGCTCCTGGCCGCCGCGGCCCACGGTGACCAGACGCAGGCCGGAGCGGCTCGGGTGCTGCTCGACCTTGCGCACGGCCGCGACCATCACGCGGTCGAGGCCGGCGCCGAACGCCTGCACGGCCTCCACTTCCAGTCCGGCAGTCGTCAGTCGTTCAGCGACCTCCGCCGGAGTGGCGTCCAGCGCCGGCAGAAGCTCGCACAGCCATCGATACGAAACCCGCATGAGACGCCGCCTTCTAGCACGCCCCCGGCTGGGGGCGCGAGGCACCGCGGCGTCAGCGACCCGCCGGGAAATCCACCACGACCGGGGCCCGTATGGGGCGCGATTCCTCGACCAGGCCCTGGCGCGACACCCGGAGACCCGGCAGGCGGTCGGCGAGCTCGAGGTCCTTCTTCCGCGAGTCACCCGCGACGGAAGCCGGAGCCCAGGCCCTGATGATCCGCGCGCGCCCTCCGGGGACATTCCTGTCCAGCTCGACGTGCGCGCGCGCGCCCCTGCGATCGACCGTGATCGGCAGCGCGAGCTGCCCTTCCGCGTATTCGAGCCACTCGCGGTCGGCTTCGCGGACCGCATCCGCTACCCGGTCCGCCAGCTCCAGTGCCGCCGGGCAGTCGTAGCGGCACGGGTCGAACGACAGGAGCGAGCGCCCCTCCACCATGAGCAGTGCGTTGAGTCGCGGCGCGGGTCGGGGGATCCATGCGGCCCGCGCGGACCGGTACCAGTCGTTCTCCCGGGCTCGTATTCTCAAGCTCCGGTCGTACGCCCTGACGCAGCATCGGGGGTAGCCGAGAAGAGTGCCCAGAACCCGGTTGTCGTCCAAAGGGTCCTGGAGCCACGCCAGCCTGCCCTTGCCGCCCTCTACGCGGCGCAGCTGTTCGGCTCGCGCCCTTGTCCGGGCTACGTAGACCACGACCAGCTCCTGGCCCTCGATGATTCGCAAGGCGCGCCGTACGTGCGCGCCTCCCGCGACGTAGCGCTGCGCCACCTGGTCGGCGTCGGCGGCCTCGCAGCTGATCCGCAGCGCCGGCTTGATGCCCGCGCGGAACGCCAACCATTCAATATCGAGCGTCCGCTTGTCAGGCGGCGGCGGAGCGGGTGGCGGACTCGGTGCGGGGGGCCTGTCCCAATGGAAATCAGCTTCGAGCGCTGCGATGCTCCGCGCCAGCGTCTGCACGAGCTCGTCCAGTGCCTGCGCCGCGGGCGCCACGATCCGGAACGCGCGAGTGTCGACGCCCGCGCGATCGGACTGCCCGGGATGCTCGAGGCGGAGCGCTACGGACTGGCCGGCGCGCTCGTACTTGGCCTCGACCCAGTCGGCATGTGTCCGGGCGCCGACGAAGGTGAAGCCTTCGGGGAGATCGCTGGCAAGCATTCGCCGGAGCAGACGCTCCTGCCCCGGCGGGATGATCAGGCGTCCGCCCCGGTTGTCGTGCACCGACCGCTAGTCTAGTGCGGCATGCCCATGCCGCCGAGGCCCGGCGGTAGGCCGTGCATTCCGCCGCCAGGCGGCGCCGCGCTCTTGGCCCCCTTCGTGAACTTCTTCGGCTTTGCCGTGGCCCAGTCCGCGGCCCAGCTCGAGATGCTGTAGATCTGCGCGTCGTCGGCCGTCTTGGCCCAGCGGCTCGAGCCCTCGGCCTTGTCACCCACGAGGAGGACCTTCTTGCCGCCATCGGCGAGCGTGATGGTGACCGTGGCGGTGGGCTTGGTCAGACCGACGTCGTCCAGCTTCTTGCCGTTGCCGAAACCGTCGGCGTTGAGCGCCTTGTAGGCGCGCAGCATGTCGCCCACCTTGTCCGGATCGAACTTGTCAGCGTCGAGCTTGCCGATCTTCTTGTCGGCGCCCGCGGCCTTCTTGAACTTGCCGGTCCACTTGTCGTCCTTCTTCGCGAACGTGAAGGTGCCGTTCTCGTTCTCGATCTCGATGTCCTTCGCCTTCTTGTCGTCGAACTTGAAGATCGTGAGGTCACGCCAGCCCTTGGTGTCGCGCGAGTACATGAAGCTCGAATAGCCCTGTACCGCGTACACGCCTTCCCGCCCCGCGATGCGGGTCATCTCGCCGCGCGAGCCGCTCTGCCCGAAGTACAGGTCGACGACCTTCTTCTTGCCGACGTTCATCACCAGGTGCAGCGCCTTGCCGTCCGACACATCGAACTTGTCGTAGGACTTGGCCGAATCGTCGATGACCTCGCTGATCTTGAGGTCCTTCACGTTGTCCAGCAGCGACTTGACGTTGGACTGGTTTGCCTTGGCGGAGAGCGGCTCTGCCAGCTCCCAGGTGTCGCCGTTCTTCTTCAACACGACCTTGGCGGGCTTGCCCGCATCGCCAGGCGGCTGCGTGATCGTGATCGCGTCGACCTTCTTGATGTCGGTGTCCTTGATGTCGAGCTTCGGGAGCGCCTTTTCCTCGCCCGCCAGGGAGTAGGTGGCAGCCTCTTCCTTGGCCTGCTTCTTCTGGAAGTAGAGGGCTCCGCCGAGCACCACGAGGACGCCGACGGCGATGTAGAGCTTCTTGTCGGTACCAAGGGCCATCGTCAAACCTTGTATTGATCTTTCTTCGAGTCGCGCATGCGCCAACGGAAGAAGCCGAACAGGGCGAAGAACAGCGGTACACCAAGCGTGAGCGACCACTGCACGCGGCGCTGCACCGTGCTTTGGCGCTTGCGGTACTCTTCGTCCTTCTTCTTGATCGCTGCCTCGTCGTCTTCGGCGGCGATCTTCGGCTTCTTGACGCTGGCGTACGTCAGGTTGGGGTTCTGGAGGATCTTGGCGCTCGCGGCCAGGAGGTCGTTGTCGCCGCTCATCCAGTCAAGCGTGTTCTTGACGGAAAGGATCGTGTTGGTGAGATAGCGCTGGGCGTATGGCCCGGCGAACATCTGCAGCTGCGGGTCGCCGCCGATCGAGCCCATCATGGCGAACTGGCCGCCGAGCGCAGGACCGTTGCCGGCGTAGGCGAACGGGTTGGTCAAGAACAGGCTGGAGGAGACCACCAGCACGCGCGAGGACTTGGGAGCGGTCTCGGGGACCTTGATGTCCTTGTCTGGCTTGCCGGCGAACGCGCTCTTCAGCTTGCCCTGCGCCACCGCGGCGATGATGTTCTGTTTGTACGGCGGCTTCGGGGGCCAATCCGTCTTGAGCTTCATGTCGACGGTGGAGCCCGTGATCGTTCCCGCTGCCGGCGTTGTGCGGGCAACGGCGAACAGCTTCACGTCCTTGGGCTGCTTGTCCTTCAGCAGCTCGAGGGTGGACGGGAACGGGAAGGCGATCTCGTCCATGCGGAAGAACGCCGGGAAGCTGTTGTCCAGCAGCTCGTCCTTCTTCTCGAGACGCGGGTCGTTGACCACGTGCACGATGCCGGGGTCCCGGATGGACTGCACCGCGCCGGTCTGCGTCATCACCGGCAGGCGGAACTGCGCACCGTAGTCCAGGACGGCATCCTTCTTCATGTCGATGCCGTAGCCGGAGAGCAGCTTGTCCAGCCCATGCAGGTCGAGCGTCGCGTTCATGCTTGCGTCGCTGGGCTTCAGCGTCACAGCCGAAGCGAACACCGCCAGAGATTTGCCGCCGAGCATCAGGAACTGGTCGATGCGTCGGAGCTCCTTCTCCGTGTAGTCCTTCTGCGGCTGCGTGATGATGAGGCCGTCGAGGCCCTTGTCGATCTCGGCGTCGCCACCCTTCAGGTCGACCGTCTCGAGCTCGTAGAACGGGAAGGCCTGCTCGAGGATCGACTGGATGCTCGGCGAGCCCTGGCGCCCTTGCTTGGGCACGAGATTCTGGTCGGTGAGCTTCAGCTCGTCCTTGCCCGTGATGACGCCGATGCGGTGTTTGATGTTGTCCGACTTGTCGCGGACCTCGCGGATCTTGTTCGTGATCCAGAACTCGAGCCCCTCGGAGCGGCCGGGCGCGAGTTGCGGGATGACCGTCTTCTCGCTGCCGTACTTGAAGACGAGGCCCATGTAGCCCTGGGCGATCTGCGCCTGGTCCTCGCCGGTCGCGCTGGCCTCGCCGAAGGCGGTGGGCTTCAGGCCGGCATCCTTGGCCTTCTTCTGCAGCTCGTCGGTCTTGGCCTCGATGATCGTGAACTTGAACTTGCCCTTGCCGGCCCTGCGGTACTCCTTGAGCAGGTCCGTCAGGTCGCGCACGAACGAGTCCAGCTGGGCCAGGCCCTTGGTGACATAGGCGTCGACCTGGATCGGCCCCTTGAGCGTGGAGAGCAGCCGCGCGCTTCCCTGGCTCAACGTGTACCGTTCGTTCTTCGTGACGTCGATGCGATCGTAGACACCCGCCGCCAGCACGTTGGCGACGGCTAGGATGGCTGCGATCACGACCAGGTAGATCCCGGTCTGCGCTGCGGCCTTCCGCTTCTTGTCCTGGCTTGCCATCTGTTATGCCCACTTGCGGCGCTCGAGCGCCCTGAATGCCACGACGAGCGCGAGCCCGGTGACGGAGAGGAAATAGACAACCGCGCGGGTGTCGATGAGGCCGCGGGTGAAGCCTTCCAGCCGCGACTGGAAGCTCACGTACGAGAGCACGTCGCCGTACCAGCCGCTCATCGTCCCCGCGAAGGTGCCGATCAGCAACAACCCGAGCAGCACGGGGAACGTGATGAAGAACGCGATGGCCTGGCTATCGGTCAGCGCGCTGATCAGAAGGCCGATGGCCGTGGCAGCGGCGCTGAACAGGATCAGGCCGAGATAGCCGCTGAGCACCGGCCCCATGTCGAGCGCGCCGAGGTCCCAGGGCCACTTGAACATGATCAGCGGGTAGAGCAGCGTCGCCAGCACGACCACCAGCACCAGGCCGAGCGCGCCGAGGTACTTGCCGAGGATCACGTCGCTGTCCTTGACCGGCAGCGTGATCAGCATCTCCAGCGTACCCGCGTGCTTTTCCTCGGCCAGGAGCCGCATCGTCACCACCGGGATGACGAGCACCGAGAGCCCCCAGGGCACGTACTCGAACATGTTCTGCAGCGTCGCCTGGTCGACCTGCCAGAACCCGCCTCGGTACATGAAGAAGAACACGCCCAGCAGCAGGAAGCTCACGCAGATGACCACATAGGCCAGGGGCGAATCGAAATAGGAGCGGAACTCGCGTTTCGCAATCGTCAGCATCGGGGGCATGTGTCAGGCACTCCGGTCGGACGGCTCGTCGTCGTCGTCATCGTCGTCGTCGTCGTCCCTGGACGAGTCCCCGCTCTCGGGGGCGTCGTCTTCGGACTCTTCGTCTTCGTCTTCGTCTTCCTCGTCCTCGTAATCCTCGTCCTCGTCCTCGTCGCCTTCGTCCCACTCCTCGCCGCGGTCGAGGCGTTCGTCGCCGCGCGTGAGGTCGCGGAAGACCGCGTCGAGGGTCTGGGCGTCGCGCCGGAGCTCGAGCAACGTCCAGTTGCGCGCGACCATCAGCCGGTACAGCTCGGCGCGCAGATCGCCTTCCTGGTCGCCGCTCAGCTCGAACTTGTGCGCCTTCTCGTCCGTCGGCAGCTCCTTGATGCGCGAGGCGCCGTCGAGCCGCTCCAGCGCTTCCTGCACCTGCGTGGCCGACGGCGGCTTGTTGCCGGCCTCGGCCTTTTTCTCGTCGATGGCAATGACGTAGCGGACGCGGCCGGTGCGGGCGCGGATCTCGTCGAGCGGCCCGTCGGCCACGACACGCCCCTTGCTGACGATGATGGCCCGCGCGCACGCTTCCTCGACCTCGGCCAGGTTGTGCGTGGACAGGAGCACCGTCCGGTCCTTGCCGATTTCCTTGATGTAGCGGAGGACCTCGGCCTTCTCGTTCGGGTCCAGGTCGCTGGTCGGCTCGTCCAGGATCAGGATCGGCGGGTCGTGGATCAGCGCCTGGCCGAGGCCGACGCGCTGCCGGTAGCCGTGGGACAGCGTCCCGATGTCCTTGCCCAGCACCTGGGCCAGACCGCAGACCTCGACCACCTTCTTGAGCCGCCCCCGGAACGCGGAGCTGTCCAGCCCACGCACCTTGGCGGCAAACTCCAGGTAGTCCCACACCCGCATGTCCTGGTAGAGGGGCGCGCGCTGCGGCAGGTAGCCGAGCGACCGGCGCACCTCCAGAGGCTCGTCGAACACGTCGTGCCCGTGCACCTTCGCTCCCCCGGAGGTGGGGGAGATGAAGCAGGTGAGGATGCGCATCGTGGTCGACTTCCCGGCGCCGTTCGGGCCAAGAAAGCCCACGACCTCGCCGCGGCGGACTTCGAAGCTCACCTTGTCGAGTGCGCGAACCGGCCCAAACCGCTTGGTCAGGGCGTTCGCATTGATCATGACGTTGGTTGCCATCCGATCTCCATCCAGGAGTGAAAAGTTCCCCTGCGACTGCAGTGCCCGAAGCCTGACAGGTAGGGGGGGCCAATCGGGCCGCGGCATCCTAGCGATGGCGCGATCCCTGTCAACTCGAGCCGAGCAACGGGCCGGCCATTGGCCAGGGCCCTGCTGGCAGCGGGAAAACCACCGGGATCGCGAGGTATTCCAGGAGGGTCCGAGGTTTGCTTTCAAGCCCCGGGAATTCAGCTATTTGACGCGTTGCATTATCGCCAGCGTGCTACCCGGGCCGGTACCCGGTGACCAGCGCCTGGGCGAGCAACCCCCAGCCGTCGATGGCCACGAACAGCAGCAGCTTGAACGGCAGGCTGACCTGGGTGGGATTCATCATCTGCATGCCCAGGGCCAGGAGCACGTTCGACACCACCAGGTCGATGACCAGAAACGGCAGATAGAGCGCGAAGCCTATCGCAAACGCCTCCAGCAGCTCGGTCACGACGAAGGCCGGGATCACGACCACCAGGTCGTCGCGGCCCACCTTGGCGCGCTCGGCCTTGGGCCGCGCGGCTCGCGCGATCTCGTAGAAGCGCTCGTGCTCGCGCTCCGACGAGTTTGCCTTGAGGAAGGCGCGCATCGGTTCGCGCGTGGCGGTTATGAGGCCGCTGACGAGCGCGCTGGTGTCGTTTGCCTTGCCCTTCTCGAACAGCGGCGCGGCGCGGTCGGCGATGCGCGAGCCGACGGGCGCCATGGCCAGCAGCGTGAGCGCCCCGGCCAACGCCATGATCACCGTGTTCGAAGGCACGTTCTGCGCGCCGATCGCGCCGCGGACGATCTGCAGCACGGTCGAGATCTTCACGAACGCCGTCACCGTCATGAACGCGAACGGCAGGATCGAGACCAGTGCCAGCGCCACCACCAGCGCGATGGGGCGCGTGAGCAGATCGTCGGGCTTGGTGATGGCCTGGGCCGGCTGCGCCAGCGCCAGCGCCGGGCTCGAAAGCAGGAGCAACGTGCCGGCGGCGGCGATGCGGCGCAATCCGCGGCGCTTCACGGCGCGTCCCTCGGCGGCTTTCTGCCCAGCACGCGGCCGAGCGCTTCACTGAACGAAGCGCCGGCAGGCGGCCCGGAGCCGAGCTCGAGCCCCTCGTCCTCGATCTCGCCGAGCTTGTTCAAGCCGGCCTCGCTGGCGCCAATCACGAACACCGTATGCCGCACGCGGACCAGATACACGGCGCGCCGCGCGTCGAGCGGCAGCCTTCCGACGAGCTCCAGCGGTCCGCCCGCTCGCCCCATACCCGCGCGTCGCGCGCCGTACAGCACCAACACCGCCAGGGCGATCACCCCCACCAGCGTGACGATCGTCTCGACGACGTAGCTGCCCAGCGGCGTCACGGCGCGGGAGGGTACACCAGTTTGTCGCGGCGGGGGGCTGGCGGGTCCTGGCAGCCGCTTGTTCCCCCAGGTCCAGCGCGACACCGCCGGCTGGGTGCGTCCCGGAAACGGGCGGGGGCGAGGGCGAGGGCGAGGGCGACGGCGGGAGCGAGGGCGAGGGCGGGGCGCGCGTCGGCTTCGCCTCGCGCGCGAGGGCGGGGGCGAGGGCGAGAGCGGGAGCGAGGGCGAGGGCGAGGGCGGGGCGCGCGTCGGCTTCGCCTCGCGCGCAGAGGGCGAGAGCGGGAGCGAGGGCGGGAGCGGGAGCGAGGGCGGGGCGCGCGTCGGCTTCGCCTCGCGCGCGAAGAGCGAGGGCGGGAGCTGTCGCTCGTGGCTCTTTCAGGATGCCGCCGTGCTCGGAGCTGTCCAGGCCGGGGCCGTGCTCGCTTCCGCTCGCAGCCTGGACAGCTCCTGCGCGCGGCGGCTGGGGCGGGGCTTCGCCCACGCGCGCTGTGCGCTTGGGCTTGCACAAGGAGCTAAGTCATGTTGCGCATGTATCCCGTTCTGCTCGACCTCGTTCGTTCACTCCGGCCTCTGGTGCGGCAGTTGGAGCGATCGGATCCGGATCTGGCGCGGCAGTGCCGGCGGGCATTGACTAGCGCGCCGTTGAACGTGAGCGAAGGGTCGTACAGTCGGGGGAAGAACCGGGCGGTGCGCTATCACACGGCGCTCGGTTCGCTGCGCGAGGTGCAGGCGTGCTTCGAGGTCGCAGCGGCGCTCGCGTACATGCCGGAGCTGGACGCGGCGTTGGTCCGGCGGTTCGATCACGTGATCGGCACGCTGGTGCGCGTGGTGCGTCCGGGGTGAGCGCGGGGCAGTGTGCTCCGGCGTACGGCTGACGGGCCCTGGTGTTTTCGGCGCGCATCAGCTGTCAGATCCCGACGTGGGTCTCGAGGCGCGCCAGGCGCCGCTCGATCTCCAGCAGCCGCTCGGTGCTTGCCGTCCGCTCGGCCATCGTCACGGCGATCAGCCGATCGAGCCGTTCGGTCAACGCGCCCTGCAAGCCGTCGAGCCGCTCGCTCGGGTCGGGCTGGCTGGACCCGCCGCGCCGGGCCGCGTTGACCCGCCCTACCCCCGGCGCTAGCTTCCGCCGCCCGGTTTCCCCGGGCGCAAAAGACCGTGGCTCTCGTAGTCCAGAAATATGGCGGCACTTCGGTCGCCAATCTCGAGCGCATGCGCAACGTGGCCGATCGCGCCTTGCGCACGCAGCGGGCGGGCAACGAGGTGGTGGTCATCGTCAGTGCGATGGCAGGCGAGACGAATCGCCTGCTCGGGCTGGCGCACCAGGTGTCGCCCACACCCGACATGCGCGAGCTCGACGCGCTGGCGGCGACGGGCGAGCAGGTCAGCTCCGCGCTGACTGCGATGAGCATCCACGCCCTGGGCGGCTGGGCGCAGAGTCTGCTCGGCCACCAGGTGCGCGTCTCCACCGACGGCGCCTTCACCAAGGCGCGTATCCGCACCATCGAGGGGTCGAAGCTGCTCTCGACGGTCCAGTCCGGACGCATCGCCGTAGTGGCGGGCTTCCAGGGCGTCGACGACGAAGGCAACATCACCACCCTCGGGCGCGGCGGCTCGGACACCACGGCCGTGGCCATCGCAGCGGCGATCGGCGCGGACGTGTGCGAGATCTACACGGACGTGGACGGCGTCTACACGACCGACCCGAACATCTGTCCGTCCGCCCGCAAGATAGACCGCATCAGCTACGAGGAAATGCTCGAGCTGGCCTCGCTCGGCGCCAAGGTCCTGCAGATCCGCTCGGTCGAGGTCGCCATGAAATACGGAGTCCCCGTGCACGTCAGATCGTCATTCAGTGATCGCCCCGGCACCATGGTGGTGGGCGAAAAGGGTCTGGAATCCGTCGTCGTCGCCGGCGTCGCCTACGACAAGAGCGAAGCCAAGGTGCAGATGATCAACGTCCCCGACCGCCCCGGCGTGGTCGCGACCATCTTCGGCCTTTTGGCCGAGCAGCACGTTTCGGTCGACATGATCATCCAGAGTCCATCGCGTGAAGGCGGCGCGACGACGGATGTGACGTTCACCGTCCAGAAGAACGACCTGACCCGGGTCAAGGATCTGATCGAGAAGTGCGCGCGCGACATCGGCGGCGCCGCGATCGAGTATGACCCGGATATCGTGAAGGTTTCCATCGTCGGCCTGGGCATGCGCTCGCACGCGGGCGTGGCCAGCAAGATGTTCAAGCTGCTGGCGGACGAAGGCATCAACATCCAGGCGATCAGCACCAGCGAAATCAAGGTAAGCTGCCTGATAGCCTCGAAGTACACCGAACTCGCAGTGCGCGCGTTGCATGAAGGGTTCGGTCTCGACAAGGGTGGCGCTCCGCCGCCATCCGAAGCAACATAGCGACCGGAATCTTGAATAGGCGCCCACGTCCCATCGAGCGGACCCGACCGGCGCAGAGGAGCAGTTCAATGAGGATGAAGAGCTTTGCAGTGCTTGGTACGGCGATGGTGTTGGGCATCAGCTTCGGTGCGTGCCGCAGCTCGAGCGGCGGCGGCGGCGGCAGCGGCACCGGCGGCAGCGGCACGGGCGGCAGTGGCACCGGCGGCACCGCGGGCACGGGCACCGGCGGCACGGCCGGCACCGGCACGGGCGGCACGGCCGGCACGGGCACCGGCGGCACGGGCGGCGGCACGGGCGGCACGGCTGGCAGCGGCGGCACGACCGACGGCGGCGGCTGCACCCCCGGCACCAAGGCCAGCATCCACGACATCGACACCGGCACGGTCGGGCTCTCGCAGGATGTCGAGCTCACCGACGTGGTGGCCACCAGCCAGAAGTTCCTCGTCTCGGAATCCAAGACCAGCGGCTCCTGCCTGTGGGCGGTGTTCGCGACCGACGGCGGACAGACCACCGTGGGCGAGAGCACCAGCATGATGATCTACTCGTACAGCACGCCTGCTTCGACAGCTGACGGCGGCGTCGGTCCGTGCCCCACGGACGACGGCATCCCGAGCGCCATCAAGCCGGGCGACACGCTGCACGTGTTCGGCCAGACGGACTCGCACGCGCCGTCGGCCGGTAGCAGCTGCCCCACGCCGCCGCAGGGCGAATTGCAGCTGCGCGTCTTCAAGGATTGCCCGATCACCATCACCGGCAGCGCGACGGTCCCGGCCCCGCACGTGCTCGACACCGCAACCGCCAACGCCATCGCGGCGGGCACCGATACCGCGACGCTCGCCAAGTGGGGCGGCGCGCTGGTCGAGCTCGACAACGCCACGGCGGACGCGGTCGATGGTGGCGGCGTCGTGGGTCCGTTTGGCGTGATCACGTTCTCGAACTACGACCTCGAGGCGCATGACAAGATCATGTACTACGACGTCAAGGACCCGAAGAACTCGGCCAACGGCTGGGTCTACGGGAGCGCGACGACGTTCAGCAAGATCGTCGGCATCGCCTATCTCGACTACTGCACCTGGTCGATCAACCCCCGCAACAAGTGCACGGATCTGACGCCGAAGAGCGACGACTGCCCGTAACACAGGGCAGCTAGCAGCACGCTACGGGCCGGGCTCTGCCCCGGCCCGTAGTGCATTTGGGGGGCGGCGTTCGCCCATTTCGGTCTTACGTTGACCGACGGGTGCACGCTGCTCTCGGAAATCCCGGTCTCACCGTCGCCGTGGCGCTGGCCGCGGGCATGCTCGCGCAGATCATCGCCCGTCACGTCGGCGTGCCGGGCATCGTGCTCCTGCTGCTCACCGGCGTGCTGCTTGGCCCCGACGTAGCCGACGTGGTGCAGCCGGCGACGCTGGGGCCGGCGCTGTTCACACTGGTGAACTTCGCCGTGGCCGTGATCCTGTTCGAGGGCGCGCTCAATCTCGACCTGAGGCGCATCCTGCACGAGGGCCGCTCCATCCGTGCGTTGATAACGCTAGGCGCGGCCGTCAGCGCCGTGGGCGGCACGCTCGCGGCGCACTTCGTGCTCGGCTGGGCGTGGCGCCCGTCGGTGCTGTTCGGCACGCTGGTCATCGTTACCGGGCCGACCGTGATCACGCCGCTGGTCCGTCGCCTGCGCGTAGAGCACTCGGTCGGCACGCTGCTGGAGGCGGAGGGCGTGTTCGGCGACGCAGTTGGCGCGGTGGTGGCGATCGTGGCTCTCGAGATCGCCCTCGCGCCGTCCGGCGAAGAGCTGGCGAGAGGCCCGCTGGTCGCGCTGTTGCGTCTGGGCGTCGGCGGGCTGTTCGGGCTGGTGGGCGGCGCGCTTCTGGCGCTGCTCCTCAGGGTGCGACGCCTGGTGCCCGACGGCCTGGAGACGGTGCTGACGCTGTCCCTGGTGCTCGCCCTGTTCCAGGTTTCGAACGCCGTCATGCCCGAGAGCGGCATTGCCGCCGTCATCGCCGCCGGTCTCGTCGTTGGCAACACCGAGTTCCGCGTCTGGCGCGAGCTCTACGCCTTCAAGGAGCAGCTCACGGTCATGCTGATCGGCCTCCTGTTCGTACTGCTCGCGGCCGATGTGCGTCTCTCGGATCTGGTGGCGCTGGGCGCGGCGGGTCTTGTCACCGTGGCGATCCTCATGTTCGCCATCCGTCCGCTGGGCGTGTTCCTGTCCACACAGGGTTCCGGTCTGCCCTTCCGGAAGAAGGCGTTCGTGGCGTTCATCGGCCCGCGCGGCATCGTGGCGGCGGCCATCGCGTCGTACTTCGCGTCGGAGCTCGCGCGTGCAGGCATCGATGGCGGGACCGAGCTCCGCGCCATGGTGTTCCTCGTCATCTTGATCACCGTCAGCATCGCCGGTCTGGGCGGCGGGCTCGCGGCGCGGCTGTCCGGCGTGTCGCGTCCCCGCGACGTGGGTTGGGTCATCCTGGGGGCCAAGCCCGTCGGCTGCGCCCTGGCCGAGACGCTGCGCGGCGGCGGCGAGGACGTGCTGTGCATCGACTCGAATCCCGATGACTGCCGCGCGGCCGAGCAGCGCGGGCTCCAGGTGCTGCATGCCAACGCGCTCGAGGAACGAACGCTCGAGCTCGCCGATGTGGACACCAGGGCG
The DNA here is from genome assembly GCA_963826085.1 of uncultured delta proteobacterium. GTDB lineage: Bacteria > Myxococcota_A > Polyangia > Polyangiales > Polyangiaceae > CAWDXG01. The sequence continues at coordinate 478,876 of CAWGVN010000005.1, forward strand.
GGCGTCATCGGCGCGACGCCCAACGAGGAAGTGAACCTGCTCTTTTGCCAGAAAGCGCGGGAGCAGTCGCGGAGCGTGGCGCTCTACGTCGCGCTCGAGAGCCTTGCCGAGGGGGTCACGCCGGAAATGGTCCGGCGCATCGATGGCAATCTGCTGTTCGCCGGAGGCAACGACATCGACGCCTGGAATCACCGCATGGAAAGCGGCGGCACAAGCGTCGAGCGCTGGCGCTGCGCCGATGCCCCGGCTGCCAACGCGGCTCTGGACGGGGGCAGAGAGCGCGATCCAGTACTGGCGCTCGGTTTCGAGCGCGGCGGGCGCACGCGCCCTATCGATGACGGCGTCGAGTTCCGCGAAGGTGACGTGCTCACGGTCGCGGTCGACATGTCGCGGCAGGAGCAGGCCGAGCAGCACCTTGTGCGGCGCGGCTGGGTCCGAGCCGGGGACGCTGCGCGTCGCGACTCGGCCGCGTGATCAGCTCCGGACGTTGCCGGTCCGGATCTGGGCGACCTGGAAGCGTCCGACGACGTTGCGCAGGCGCTGCAGCCGACCGTCGTCCAGCCCGTCGTCCTCCACCACGTGCGGCTCGCCGGACTCGGCGACGCAGCGGATGGTGGCGCGCGCTACCGCTGGGCGGTGCACGATGTCCTTGATGTCGTTGTACAGCCGCTGCGGCAATCTTCCGCGCACGAGGGTAGTCTTGCCCTTCTCGACCTTGATCTGGAACAGCTCCGTCGACTGCCGGATCGCGATGACCAGCGGTACGGCGAGAACAGCCAGGAACAGCATTCCGACTATCAGGTACATGGCTCGATGTGGGGTGTGGGGCTCTCGTTTCTGCCCCGTCGGGGGGCGCTCGAGAGATGGATACCGCGACTCGGCGCCCGCTTCCACGCCCTACCTGACGCTGGCCGGGTTCGGTCTTGACCGGGCCCACTGCGGCTGCCATCAAGGCCTCTAGCGTGTCCACCGAGGAAGCCGGGGCCGACGCCCTGCCGCGTCGATTCGGCCGCTACCTGCTGTTCGACAAGATCGGCGAGGGCGGCATGGCCCGGATCTACCTCGGCCGGCAGAGCACCGAGCTCGGTGGCGAGCGCCTGGCAGTCGTCAAGCAGATGCTGCCCTACCTGTCGAGCAGCCGCGAGTTCAGCCAGCTCCTGATCGACGAGGCCAAGCTCGCCGCGCAGCTCTCCCACGGCAACATCGCACAGGTCCTCGACCTGGGGCGGGAAGACGAACAGCTCTACATCGCAATGGAGTACGTCGAGGGATTCGACCTGCGCGACCTGCTCCGCCATTGCTCGCGCGGCAAGGTGCCGCTGCCGGTCGAGTTCTCGCTGCTCATCGTCATCGAGACGTTGCGCGCGCTCGACTACGCGCACAGGAAGAAGAACGAGCAGGGAGAGCCGCTCGGCGTCGTGCACCGCGACGTGTCGCCTTCCAACGTGCTCATCAGCTTCGATGGCGAAGTGAAGCTCTGCGACTTCGGCATCGCGCGCGCCATCGGCGCCGGCGAAGACGTGCCGGAGGAGGCCATCCAGGGCAAGGCAGGCTACATGAGCCCGGAGGCCGCAAACGGCGATCAGCTCGATGGTCGCTCGGATGTGTTCGCCGTGGGCGTCATCTTGTGGGAGCTGCTCGCGGGACGGCGGCTCTATCGGGGCGAGAAGGGGCGACCGCCGTCGCTCGACCAGGCGCGCGAGGCAGTTGTTCCGCCGCTCCCCGAGCGCGGTTACCCCGACGAGCACACGCTGCACGGCATCGTGATGCGTGCGCTCTCGAAGGACCGCGATGGACGCTACGAGAGCGCCGGGGCGATGCTGCGCGATCTTTCGGACTACGCCGGAAAGGCAGGTCTCATCGCCAGCCCGCTGCGCTTTGGCGAGTGGCTGATGGATCACTTCGGCCAGGAGATCATCGAGCGACGCCGTGCCCGCGAGCGCGCCTCCAAGGCGCTGGAGGCAGGGCCGCTGCTCACTCTCGAGCCGGTCGCTCAGGAGTCCGCGCCAACGTCCGCGGTCCGGGCCGAGCCGCCGCCTGCGTCGCTCGAGGCCATGGTGACCCATAGCCAGCCGCCCCAGGAGAAGAGCTCGCGCGGCCTGATCATCGCGGTGGTGGTCCTGCTGCTGGTGGTGGCAGTGGCTGTGGTGTTCGAGCTGCGCTGAGCGCGGGGCTGTCTGGACGTGCTGCTCGCGCGCGTTGCAGTGCCGGTTCCGTTGGGGCAGGCGTTCAGCTACGCCGTGCCGCCAGAGCTCGCCTCGGTCACGCCGGGCGCGCGCGTGCTGTGTGACTTCGGGCGCCGTCGCGTGCTGGGCGTCGTGCTCGACGTGGGCGAGCGCGAGCCGGATGTAGCCGTCGAGCGCATCAAGCCGCTGCGCGCGTTGGTCGATGCCGAGCCGGCCCTGCCCGCGGAGTTGCTCGCTTTCCTGCTCGAGCTCGCGCGCTACTACCTCGCGCCCATCGGCGAGGTGATGCGTCTCGCCCTGCCCGCCGTGGAGCGCTCGCTCGCCGAGTCGATCCAGCCCGGGCTGCTCGACGATGCCGGAGTCTCCACCGTCGGCCGCATGCAGCAGTTCGCTGTCGCCGTGGAGGGCGCAGACGCCGTGAAGCTGCGAGGCCAGGCGACCGAAGTGCTCGCCCACCTGCGCGAGCACGGCCCTGCCGCGGTCGGCGATCTGGAAAAGCACTGGTCGAACGCCCGCGCCGCTGTCCGCCGGCTGGAGAAGCTCGGCCTCGTTCGCGTCGAGCGCCGCCAGGTCGAGACCGATCCCTTCGCCCGGGAAAGCGTGGAACGCGACACGCCACCCACGCTCAACGACGCCCAGCAGCACGCCGTCGACGCCCTCATCGCGCCGCTCGAGCAGGGCGAGCGCGCCGCGTTCCTGCTCGACGGTGTGACCGCCTCCGGCAAGACCGAGGTGTACCTGCGCGCCGTGGAGCGCTGCATGCAGCTCGGCAAAGGCGCCATCGTCCTGGTGCCCGAGATCGCGCTCACCCCGCAGCTCGTCGCGCGCTTCCGCGCCCGGGTCGGCGACTCCATTGCCGTGCTGCACAGCGGCCTCTCCGACCGTGAGCGCCACGCCATGTGGCGGCGCCTGCGCCACGGCGATCTCCGCGTCGCCGTCGGCGCACGTTCCGCCTTGTTCGCCCCCGTGGAAAACCTCGCCCTGGTCTGCGTCGACGAGGAGCACGACGGCTCGTTCAAGCAGGAAGAGGGCGTGCGCTACAACGCGCGCGACATGGCGCTTCTGCGCGCGCATCGCGCCGGCGCCGTGTGCGTGCTCGGCTCCGCCACACCGTCGCTGGCAAGCGAAGCGCTGGTTCGCGACCGACGACTCGTGCGCCTGAAGCTCCCCGAGCGCGCGCACCGCGCCGCCGTCCTGCCCGAGGTGGAGATCGTCGATCTGCGCCGCGTCGGGCCCGGAAAGAGCGGGAGCCGCCTCTTGTCCGTGCCGCTCGAGAGCGCCCTCGAGCGCGTGCTCTCGGCGGGCGAGCAGGCGATCCTGTTCCTGAACCGCCGCGGCTTTGCGCCCAGCATCGTCTGCGAAGGCTGCGGGCAGATCATCGAGTGCCCGAACTGCGCCGTCGCGCTCACCCACCACCGCGCCCGCGGCGATCGCCTGCACTGCCACTACTGCGACTACAGCCAACCGATGCCAACCGTCTGCCCGCGCTGTGGCGGAAACCGCATCGCGCAGGAAGGCGCCGGCACCGAGCGCATCGAACACACGCTCGCCGAGCGCTTTCCCCAGGCGCGCATCGCCCGGCTCGATCGCGACGTGGCCGCCGGCGCCAAGAGCGCCCGCGTGCTCGACCGCGTGCGCCGCGGCGAGGTCGACATCCTGGTCGGCACGCAGATGGTCACCAAGGGCCACGACCTGCCGTCGGTCACGCTGGTCGGCGTGCTCAACGCCGACGCCGCGCTCAGCATGCCCGACTTCCGCGCCGCGGAGCGGACCTTCCACCTGCTGGTGCAGGTCGCCGGCCGCGCCGGTCGAGGCGATAGCCCCGGCCGCGTCATGATCCAGACCCGCGATCCGGAACACCCCGCCATCCGTTTCGCCGCGCGCCACGACGTCGAAGGCTTCATCGAGCGTGAAATGCACGATCGCGAAGAGCTCGGCTATCCGCCGTTTTCGCGCCTCGCCCTCGTCCGCCTCGACGCCCTCGACGAGGCGCGCGTGCGCCGCGAAGCCGAACGTCTCGCCCAGATCGCGCGCCGCGCCGCACCGCAAGGCGTTCACATCCTCGGCCCCGCCGCGGCCCCGCTCGCGCGCCTGAGAAACCGCTACCGCTACCGCTTCATGGTCCGCGCCGCCGAGCGCGGCCCCTTGCGCAAGACACTGTTGGCGGTGGCGCGCACGCACCCGGACCGCAACGTCCGCGTCGCGATCGACGTCGATCCGATGAGCATGCTCTAGGGTTCCCCGGAAGGAGGCTTCGCTTGATGGGATCGCCAGGCTGGGTTGTGACCGCTCTCGCCGTTCTGGCAGTGGGCGGTGGGATGGCGGCGTGCAGCAGCTCTACGACGCACCAGGCTGCGCCCGACTCGGGCTCCACGTCCGACGCAGGTGACGCTTCTGCGAGCAGCGACGGCGCGGCCGACAGCTCCGCCGACGCCGGCGTAGAGGATGCAGCGCTCGACGCGGTCGACGGCCCGGGCGAGGCGGGCGCGTCCTGCACGTTCAATCGCGACTGCCAGCTCGCGCTGCGCTGCCAGTGCGATCTGGACGCGGGCTGCGCCTGCGCGCCGGGTCCGCGCGGGACGGGACAGAGCGGCGTGGACCGCTGCGACAGCGGCAACGACTGCGCCAGCTCGGTGTGCGTCGAGGGACCGGCCGGCGTGTACTACTGCTCGGGCGAGTGCGTGACCTCGGCGGACTGCACCGGCGCGCTGCCGCTGTGCAGCGACATCGCGCTTGTGGGTCGCATCTGCGTGCGCCAGGCCGGCTAGCCCGCGTCCGCCACGGTCTACGCGCCCACGCGCTCGTAATATGCCGCCACGCCCGGATGTCTCATGACCCGCTCGTAGTGCGCGGCGAGGGTCGGCTGGAGTCGCGCGACGAGGTCGGTGGGGATATGATCGAGCTGTCCGCCGCTCAGGAAGCGGAACCACTCGCGTACCTTGAGGTCGGCGACGGTGAAGCGCCCGTCGGCGAACCACTCGCCGCCGCGATCGGCGAGCATCTTCGCCAGCGCTCCGGCGTACAGCGGCAGCGGGCCGTCGGCGATGGCCTCACGCGCGCGCTGGAGCTCGGCGTCCTTCATGCCGTAGCTCCGCCCCAGCACGGCGAAGAAGGACTCGACCACGTCGCACGCCTCGTCGGCGAGCGCGGCCTGCCAGGGATCCTCCGGGTAGAGGCCGGAGAGCTTGCCGACGTAGCGGTTGATAGCGTTGGACTGGGTGAGACGCTTTCCGTCCACTTCCAGCACCGGCAGTTGCTGCAGGGGCGTCGTGGGTTTCAGCCCGGGCCAACGAGCGCGAGGAATCCGGTCGTCCTCGAACGGTACGCCGCCGATGGAGAGCGCGATGCGTGCGGCCTCGCCGCGGCCGCCGTGGAAGTCGAAGTAGCTGAGCTTGAGGGTCATGGACGGGTCCGATCGTGGGGAGATGAGCAGACATAGCTAGCACCGCGGCGCGCCGGTGTCCGCGTGGACGGGCAGCCCGAGGCCGGCGGCGAACCCCTCTGGCGCCCAGTGGCTCCTACCGGAGGAGGTCTCCCCGATGAGCATCATGAGCGCGCTCGGACTGGGCGTCGGAATCCTGCTGGCCCTGATGATAGGGCTCAACGTCTGGATACGGCTCCGCAGCAAGGCGATGGAGGGCAAGCCGTTGCCCGACGTGCCCGGGCCAATCGGCAAGAAGCTCGCCCGCGCGAAGCACGCGCTCGTGTATTTCATGAGCCCGGGATGCGCCGCCTGCCGGCCGCTGACGCCGCAGGTCCAGAAGCTGAGCCGGAAGAACTCCGACGTGTTCGTCGTCGACGTGTCGAGTCATCTCGACGTCGCCCGGGCCCTCCACGTGCTCGCGACGCCGAGCACGTTGGAGGTCGAACAGGGCCGGATTGTGAAGGTGCACGTCGGCGTGCTGCCCCCCGACGTGCTCGCGCGCTTCGCGCGCTAGGGACCCGCTGCCGCCGCTGACATCGCCCCGGCGAGCGAGCGATCGTGGTACGCTCGGTCTCCGGATCGGGAGATGTCGCAGAGTCGATCGCTTGCATTGCTCGTGGCCTGCGCGGCCATCGTTGTCGCGTGCTCGGGCTCCAGCACTTCCAATGGCACGGGCTCGGGAGGGAGTGGCGGCGCCGGCGCTAGCGACGCGGGGAACCCGGACGCGACGGCTGGAGGCAGCGGCGGGTCCGGGGGCATCGATTGCGGGAACGTCGGGTGTGCGGCGCCGCCCCTGTGCGCTACCGGTTGCACGGCCGCGTGCGGATGCTGCGCGTGCACCGATGGTGACACGCTCGGAATCGACGGCGGCACCTATGTCTGCACGGGAGGCTGCTACGCCCCCGCCATCGACGGCGGAGGTGGTGTCGGCGGCAGTGCGGGCACGGCGGGCGCCGACAGCGGCGCCGGAGCGGGCGGCACGGCGGGGGTCGACGGCGGCGCCGGAGCAGGCGGCACGGCGGGTGCGGCGGGCACGGACGGCGGCGCAGGAGCCGGCAACATCCCGCCGCTGCTCGTCTCCGATAGCGCGACGTCGAAGATCTACGCGCTCGACACCAGCGGCAGCGTGCTCCAGCAGTACACCTCGCCGGTGAGCGGCGTGCGCGGCGTCGCGCACGATCGCGCTGCCGGCGACGGCTTCTGGGTCGTCGGCACCGGTAACACGGGCGCCCTGTTCAAGGTGTCGTGGGCCGGGGCGTTGACGAAGACCCTGACCCTCGACATCTCCGCGACTTCGCCGCGCGGGCTCGACTACATGGTGGACTCGACCGGCGGCGACCGGCTGGTCGTTATCGGTACCAACAGCGTGCCCGTCGATGACCTCCGCGCCTACGATCTGACGGGGAAGGAACAGCTCGAGTCCGGTTTCTACACCCAGGGCGTCTTCCAGCAGGGCGTGTGGGGCGTGGACGCGGTAGCGCCGAACGGCATCTACCTCGAGCGCTGGACCAGCTGGAACAATGGCACGCTCCAGCACTGGATGGATGCGAGCAACCTCTCGGCGACCGTGAACACGACGCTCTCGTCGCTGCGCGGAGTCGACCGCACGGCGGGCGGCGAGTTCTGGGTCGTCGCGAGCAACACCGTCTACCACCTGGCCACGAATGGCTCCGTGCTCAGCTCGTTCTCGGCGCCGGGCACCAACGCGCAGGGTCTTTCGTACAGCCAGTGACCGCCTGGTCGCTATAGCCCGGCGAACACCTGAAGCGGCCGGAACACGCGCGCGGCCCAGGCGGCTTCGTTGTGCTGGGCGCCGCTCTGCCAGAAGTAGAAGACGTCCTGGTCGTCGGTGTAGCCCACCGACAGCAGCGTGTTGTGCATCTGCTGGTTCTCGCAGAAGTTGTCGGCCGCGTTCGGATCGTCGTCCATGATGCCGTCGCCGTCGCTGTCGACGCAGCTCCCGCTGCCGCCCGAGTCGATGTACAGCACCGGCGCCTGGTGGCCGGCGTCTCGGTAGCGCTCGATTATCGTCGGGTTGTGCGTGTTCGGATCGATGCTGCCCCAGCCCAGCGTTCCCGAGAGGCTGGCCGCGAACCGGTACTCCTTGGGATAGCGATAGGCGATCTCCAGGCTCACCAGCCCGCCCAGCGAAGATCCCATCAAACCCACCGGTCCCGGCTCGCCGTAGTGCGCCTGGATCAGCGGGCGCACCGTATTCTCGACGAAGTCGGCGTAGGCGTCGGCCTTTCCGCCCACGGTCTGCCCGCCGATGATGTCCGGCACCTGCGTGTACTCGTCCATCCTGGCCGGAGTGTTGTCGATGCCCACGACCAGCATTCCGGGTGGAACGCTGCCCTGCAACTTCCATCCGCCCCAGGGTGCTGAGGGATCGAACAGGTTCTGCCCGTCCTGGGCGTAGAGCTCGTGCGTGATGGGCGGCGCCTGGACGTACACGCGCACGGTGCGCGGCTGCATGGCCGCGTCCCCGACGCCGAACCAACGATCGAGGTACGGCGGCGCCGGCGCGACCAGGCTCATCTCGCCGTTTTCGTCGTAGGTGTACGAGCGCGACCACGGATCGGCCTTGTACGTCGTGCCGTCGGTGAACTTGTAGTGGTCGCCCTTGGGCACCTGCAGCACGATCCACGAGAAGCCCGTGTCCTGGTGCATGGCGGTTCCCGCCCAGCTGTCGTGATCGCCCGCCACGCGCGTGAGCGCGGTGTCCGTCGACACGAAGAGGTAGCCGCCGTCGACGGGAAGCGGCCATCCGTTCTCGGCGGAGTACTTCTGCATCCCTTGCTGCAGGTTCGCGCGCAGCTCGGCCAGCACCTGGTCCAGTAGCGAGACACCCGTCTCCGCGTCTGGCGACGCCTCGGGCAGTGCTCCGTCGCTCGAAACCGAACCATCGGTTTTCGACCCGTGCGACATGTGCGCCCCGTCCGGAGCGCAGGCAGTCGCCACCGACACAAGCGCGGCGACGAGCAGAAGACGGGTAGACGAGCGGAAAAACAAGCGCATTGAACAGGCTCCCACTCGCCCTGACCGGCGTCATGGCTGCCGCGGGCGCGGGAGCCGGAAGATCGCAGAATCCCCCGGGAGGTTCAACATGACGAGAGCCGCGCTCGATCCGACGCTCGTGAAGTCCCTCTACAACAAGAAGGCGAAGGCCTACGACGCCCAGCACGGCTTCGTGACCCTCAAGTCCGACGATCGCGGCCGCGAAATGGTCGTCACGCACGGCGTGCGTTCCGGCGATCGCGTGCTCGACGCCGGCGGCGGCACCGGCTCCACGGCGATCCGCGCCGCGCGGGCGGTGGGCCCGAGCGGGCATGTCGTCGTGCTCGACCTCAGCCTGGGCATGCTCGACGAGGCCAGGCGCAAGGCCGGGGAGGCCGGCCTTGTTGACCGCATGGAGTTCGTCGAGGGTGACATGCTGAAGCTGCCGTTCGAGGACGAGAGCTTCGACGCGGTGCTTTCGACGTACAGCGTGTGCCCGCTGTACGACCCGGCCGCGGGAGCGCTGGAGCTCTACCGCGTTCTCGAGCGGGGCGGCCGGCTCGCCGTGGCGCACTCCACGGAGCCCCAAAACCGCCTCGTGCGCGGTCTGGCCACGGCGGTCGAAAGCGTCGTCTGGCGCATCCCTTCGCTCAGTATGGGGTGCCGGCCGGTCTCGACGCTGCCCGCGCTGCGCGAGGCCGGAGCACGCGTCGTCATGGAGAAGCACTTCGGCGTGCCGCTGTGGCCGTTCGTGTTCTACGTGGTGAGCAAGCCCGACTAGAGACCGCGCGCGCTTGCCCGCACCGGCGAACTGCCCGAGAGCGCCCCCGGCGCCCCCGGCACCGGTCAGGGGCTCTTGCCGGGCGAGCACGGTCGGCTCGGTCTGTTCTATCTCGGGCTCGAGATCCCCCAGCCCGAGCAGCCGCTCCGCTACTACGGGCTCGTCTGTCCCTGACGCGGCCCGCGGACCTGGCCCCGCTGACGCTCCGCGTAGTAGAACGCCCGGCATGAAGCGCCTCGCCGCTGCCCTGGCCGCCCTGGGTGTCGTCGTGCTCGGCACCCGACACGCGCAGGCGTTCGAGCGGCAGTGGCACCTTGGCGGGGGGCTCGGCATCGCGACGCTCAAGGGCAGCAAGTCGAGCGTCAATCCGGCGATGGGCCTCTACGCGGCCTACGGCCTTTCCGACATGTTCGACGCCCGGCTGGAGCTGCTCGGTTCGAGCCACGTGCTCGGCACCCGCCGCACGCAGATCCTCTCCGCGTCGGCGGGACTCGCGTACAAGATCGACATCATCCAGTGGGTTCCCTACGTCGATCTGCTGGTCGGCTACTACGGTTTTTCGGGCGGGCCGTCGCCGCTCGGTCACTACGGCGAGCCCGGCGCTTCGATCGGCGGCGGTCTCGACTACTCGTTCTCGCGCAGCTTCGCCATGGGCGGGCAGGTCCGCTATCACGCCTTCCTGCGCCATCCGCCACAGAGCCTGTCCGACGCGCCGTACTTCTCGGCGCTGCTGCGCGCGGAGTACACCTGGGGCTGGTAGCCTCACCGCAACGTCCCCGGCGATTTGCCGCCCCCCCGGGGTAGCGTGCTAGGAAATCCCGCAAAGGATGCGGAGTGTCGGACTTCATGCCGCGCTCGCCTTGCTTGTGCTGGGATGTGCGCGGAGCTCGCCGGCGGGGGCGGGCGAAGCGGGACCCAGCGTGTCGCCGCGGGCGGCGCGCTCCGCCGAACCGCCGCAGAAGGCGGCGAAGGCCGACGATCCGCCGCCGGATCCCGCGGACGCGAGCTGGGTCGACGCCGTGCGCCTGGAGCGCTGGGCCGACGCCGCGCGCCTGATCGACGCCCTCGCCGACAAGGAGCGGAATCGTCCCGAGGTTTGCTACGTGCGCGCCCGCGCCGCGATCGCGCTCGGAGACAACGCCCGCGCGGTCAAGCTACTCGACGGCCTCGACAAGAAGCTGCCGCTGCTCGCTGGCGATATCGCCGGGAGGCGCGCCCGCGCCGAGCTCGAAGCGGGACCGTACCTCGACGCCGCGCACTACTTCGAGAAGCGGGGCAATGCACAGGCATACCTCGACGCGGCCCGGGCCTACGATGACGCCGGCAAGCCCGCGCTAGCGCGCGCCCAGGTCGACCGCGCCCTCGGCCGCCTGAAGCACGACGACACCAATCTCGCGGCGCGCGCCCATGCGCTGCGCGCCGCGCTTGCCGAGAAGGCCGGCAACAAGAAGCTCGCCGTCGTCGACCTGCGCTGGCTCGCCATAGCTGCGCCTGCCGCGCCGGAGTCGAAGGACGTGGAGGCGCGCATCGAGAAGCTGGACCCGAAGCGCGCGCTCACGCCCGGGCAGCGCTACGATCGCGCCATGGCGCTGGCGCGCGCCGGCAAAGCCGACCTCGCTCTGTCCGAGCTGGACCGGATCAAGAGCGGCGTCAGCCGACGCGAGCTCCTGCACGCGCGTGGCTGGTCACTGTACATGTCGCGCAAGGACTACCAGAAGGCGTCGGAGCTCTTGGCGCAGGCCTCGAAGCTGGGCGGCCCGGACGCGGTCAAGGACCGCTTCTATTCCGCGCGCGCGCTGTCGCGGGCCGACCGGGACGAAAAGGCCATCGTCCAGTACCAGGCGCTCGCCAAGCGCTACCCGCGGAGCGGCTACGCCGAGCAAGCGACGTATCTCGCAGCGCGCCTCGACTACATCCTCGGTCACTGGAAAAAGGCTGAAGCCGCCTACGAGCAGTATCTGCACCGCTTCGGCAAGAAGGGGCGCTACGTCGACAGCGCGCGCTACGAGCAGGGCGTCGCTCGCCTTGCCCTGGGCAAGCACAAGGAAGCCGCGAAGACGTTTGCCGTGCTCGCGAAGGCGACGGACGAGCCGGGTCTGGAGGCGCGCTATCACGAGCTCGAGGGCGTTTCGCTGGCCGGTCTCGGCAACAAGGCGGCCGCCGCGGAGCGCTTCCGCCACGTCATCGACGAGCGCCCGCTTTCGTTTCCTGCGCTCGCGGCTGCCGCGCGTCTCAAACAGCTGGGACAGAAGCTCCCGCCGCTCATCGAGCCTGCGAAGAGCGACAAGTCGCCCCCGCCGCCCGACTTCCGGCTGCCGCCGCGCGTCAAGCTCCTCACTCGCATCGGGCTCGACCGCGACGCCGCCCAGGCGCTGGCCGCCTACGAGCCCATCGTCAGGAAGCAGCTCGGCGACCGCGCCGACGAAGCGCTCTGCCACGCCTACGGCAGCTTCAGCAGCGCCGCGCGCCGCTACAAGGTGGGCCAGCACGCCGCGCACTGGTCACACCTGACGAGCGCGCCCGGCGACGGCACGCGCTGGCTCTGGAACTGCATCTACCCGCGTCCCTACAAGCCGCTGGTGCGCGCAGCCGAGAAGAAGAACGACCTGCCGCCCGATCTCGTCTACGCCGTGATGCGGCAGGAAAGCGGTTTCCGCCCCGCTGTCGTCTCGCCTGCGCACGCCGTAGGCCTGCTCCAGCTGATCGTCCCGACGGCGAAGACCGTAGCCGGCGAGCTGGGCGTCGACTTCGACCCACTGCTGCTCCAGAGCCCGCCCTACAACATCAGCCTTGGCGCGTTCTACCTGAAGAAGGTGCTTCACACCTTCGGCGGCAGTGTCGCCCTCGCCGCCGCGGCGTACAACGCCGGGCCCGTCCGCGTCTCGCAATGGCTCGAGTCCGGCGAGAGCCTGCCGCTCGACGTGTGGGTCGCGCGCATCCCCTTCGGCGAGACGCGCAGCTACGTCTGCCGCGTCGTCGGCAACATGGCCCGCTACGCCTACCTCGACGGCGGCGAAAGCGCCGTCCCCGCGCTCGACCTCACGCTGCCGAAGGGCCTCCGCGCCGGACCCAACGCGTACTAGGGGGAGTGTGCGCGAGGCGGTCGTCGGGGCATCGAACTTTTCTGCCCGGGCGCATCGATGTTGGCTAGGGCTGACAGCTCTTGACCGTACCGCCCTTGCAGGTGAGCCCGGCGCAGCAGAGGTTCACCTGCGTGGTGCAGACCGCGCCCTGGGACAGGCAGGTTCCGCTATCGGTCGCGCCAGCGGCGCCGCCGCCACCTGCTGCCCCACCGCCGCCGCCGCTGCCTGCCGCGCCGCCGCTGCCCGCCGCGCCGCCCGCGCCACCGCTACCTGCCGCGCCGCCGCTGCCCGCCGCGCCGCCCGCGCCACCGCTACCTGCCGCGCCGCCGCTGCCTGCCGCACCAGCAGCGCCACCGCTACCTGCCGCGCCCGCGGTTCCACCGCTCCCCGATGTGCCACCCGTACCGGCTCCACCATCGGTGTTGCCACCAGCGCCCCCCTTCGAGCTGTTGTCGCTGCCGCAACCGACGAACGCGAGTCCGATGCTGCACGCTGCTACAAGGGCGAGAGTCCACTTCGTCACAACCACCTCCGAGGAACCCAGGAACGCTATGCCGGGGCGGCCGCGTGCGCAACGCTCACTCTGTGGAGGCCGACGTTTGTGATGTCCGCAGCGCAGCGTGCCCCTCGTCCGCGACGCGAACCGGCATGAGGCAGCGTGGCGCCAGCGGCCCTGGAGTTGGCGGAGAAACGGGGGCCAGCGGGTCGTGGCCGTGACGTGGTTCTAGAACGGCCTGTCGATCCACGCCGAGACCTTGTCGAGGCCGCTGCCGATGGGACGGGGGCCGTCGGCGGCCCACCAGGCGTGGAAGGCGTCGCGCAGGACGAGCCCGGCTTCCTTTCCACGCGGAGAGAAGCCCCACTCGGCTTCCTGCGACATGTCGTCGGGGTCGGCGTACACGCGCCACACGAAGAAGCCAGCAAACCAGGGCTTTTCGACAAAGGCCTGGAGCAGCGCCGCATAGGCGCGGGCCTGTGCGCGCTGGTCGACCACGACGTGTTTCATCTTGTCGGGCCACTCCCAGGGGCGCACGGCGGGGTCGGGGCGCGTGGTGTAGCCGAACTCGGTGAACATCACGGGCTTGTCCCAGCTGTCCGCGAGCCGGCCGACCTTCTCGGCTACCCTGCGGCCGCCCGCCTGGAGCGTCGCGTAGTCGGCGCCGTTCTTGTCGGCGAGCGGGTAGAACGCATTGATGCCGATCACGTCGAGGTCGCCGAGGATCACGGTGTCGTCCACGTCGTCCCAGTTGGCGGCGTAGGTGAGCAGGCCCGGATACACCTGGCGCACGTCGTGGATGATGTCGATGAAGCTTGGTGCGTGCGTCGTCGTGACCCAGCTGCGGAGCTCCACGCCGACGCTCAGCATGTCGACGCCGGCGTCGCGGGCGACCTCGGCCCAGTTCAGCAGGAAGGCGCGGTAGCTCGCGGCCCAGCGCGCCCACGCCGCGTCGTCGCCCGGGTCGATCTTCGCGCGCCACTCGCCCGACTCCACCCACAGGTGCGGCACGAGCAGCACGCGCATGCCTTCATGGTGCGCCTGCTCGACGGCGCGCGCGACGGCGACGCGGTTCTCCTCCCAGGGCATTTCGAAGGTCATCGACACGCCGGTCGGGTGCAGGTCCCATACGCGGCCGAACGGCGTGAGGCTGACCCAGTTGGCCCCCATCTGCCGGACCTCGCGCATGGTGCGCGCGCACGGCTTGCTGCCGTAGCCCTTGCCGGGGTGCAGCGCGCTCTCGATGGGACCGACAGTGACGCCGCGGATGGCGCCGAGCCCGGAATCGCGCCAGGCACTCTCGCCCGGCGGCAACGAGAGTGGCGCGGCCTTCGCAAGGCCCGACGACAGGAGCGCCGAGAGTACGAGCGCCGCTTCAAGGCGCATGGCGCGCTCCGTACAGCCGCTCCAGCGCTGCTTCGGTGAGATCGGCGAGCCGCTCGACGACCAGATCCGCGGCGGCGAGCTCGGCCGCCTTGTAGCTGTGCGCCACGGCGACGCACGCGAGCCCGGCCGCGTGCGCCGCCTCGATGCCGGCGAGCGAGTCCTCGACGACCAGCGCCTGGCGCGCGACCTCCTCGTCCGCAAGCCGCGCCAGCGCGGCGCGTCCGAGCTCGTAGCCCTGCGGGCTCGGCTTCGACTCGGTGGTGTCGTCGGCCGAGATGACGAAGCTCACGAGCGAAGCGATGCCGAGCACATCGAGGCCCAGTTCGATCTCGCTTCCGAGTGCGCCCGACACGATGCCGACGGGCCCCGCCGCTGCCCGCTGCTCCACCAGCTCACGCGCGCCGTCGAAGGCCGACAGCTTGCCCCGTGCCCGCTCGAGGTAGAGCGGCTTCTTGGCTTCGACCAGCGCGCGGACCTGCTCGCCGCCGGCCTCGCGCCCTGCGTCACGGAGGATGGCCTGGAACGCCCCCACGTCGTCGAAGCCGAGGTAGCGCTGCCAGTAGTCGTCCTCGGAGAGCCGGATGCCCAGCGGCGCCAGCGCGGCCTGGAACGCAGCCAGGTGCACGGCTTCGTCGTCGACGAGCACGCCGTTGTAGTCGAACAGGGTGGCCGGGAACACCGTGGGCATCGTGTGCGGGCCTGCTGCCGCAGCGGGAGGCTCACATCTTGCATTGGGGCAGGGGTTGTGTCAGCTTCCGCGAGCCTTACCCTGCAGAAACGAGCAGCACAAGCACATGAGCAAAGGTGATCTTCTCGAGATGGAGGGCGTTATCCAGGACGCTCTCGGCGGCGGCCAGTACACCATCAAGGTGGACCAGGGCGGTGCGATAGTGCGCGCCCAGCTTTCGGGCCGCATGCGACGTCACCACATCCGCGTGCTGCCCGGCGACCGAGTCCGCGTTGCGGTCTCGCCGTACGATCTGACGCACGGTTTGATCGTATATCGCGGCAAGTAGGCCGATCAGGCTCCCGGGGCTCCACGGAGCGGTGGGGGGTGCGCCGGGCGGGCTTGTTTGCGTAGCGGGGCGGCTCTTCTACGCTCGGAAGCGATGTGCCGCGCTGGTCTCGTCGTGCTCGCTCTTGCTGCGTTTGGCGCGGCGGGGTGCGAGCACAAGCAGCCGCCGCACAAGACGAAGCCGGCGCCGAGCAGCGCGAGTAGTGTTTCGTCTGCGCCCGGGCCGGCGGTACCGCAGCTTCTGTACCTGCCGGATGGCGGCGACATTGCGCCACCCTCGGCGCCGGGCCACGAGATCCTGCCTGGACCCTGGGGTATGGGATCGTCGCGCTGTCCGCCGGACATGGTCGACGTCCGCGGCCGCTTCTGCATCGATCGATACGAGGATTCGCTGATCGACCGCGACAGCGGCCGCGCGCTCTCGCCCTACTACCATCCGACGCCGGGGCAGACGCGCGCGTCGTACGAGCGCTGGCAGAAGAAACGCCTCACCGAAGGACCGGAGAGCGCCAGGCAGATGCCTGTGCCGCCGCCGCCGCAGTGGGAGATCGACGGCCACTACACGCCGGAAGCCGTCTCGCGGCGCGACGTGCTGCCCAACGGCTATCTCGACCAGAAGCTGGCGCGACAAGCCTGCGAAGCGGCGGGCAAGCGCCTCTGCACGCCCGACGAATGGGTAACGGCCTGCCGCGGCGAGCAGGATCGGCAGTTCCCCTACGGCAGTAGCTACCAGCAGGGCGCCTGCAACGTGTACCGCGAGTCGCACCCCGCGCTCATCCTGCACGGCAACGCCTCGATCGGTCACCTTGATCCGCGGCTCAACCAGGTGACCTTCCACGGCGAGCCCCTGCTCAGGAAAACCGGGCAGACACCGGAGTGTCGCAGCCAGTGGGGCAGCGACGCGGTCTACGACATGGTGGGCAATCTCGACGAATGGGTCGACGACCCCGACGGTGCGTTCCTGGGCGGCTTCTATTCGCGCGGCACCCGTGCCGGCTGCGAGTCGCGCATCAGCACCCACCCGCCGCAGTACTTCGACTACAGCCTCGGCGTGCGCTGCTGCAAGTAGACAAGCCCGCACTCATCGCGGGCTGTCGCTTGCCGCTAGCGCGTTCCCTTGGCGCGGAAGTGCCGCGATGCCCACCACATCGTTTCGGTGGGCTGGTGCCACGACGCCCAGGACGCTACCTCGCGCAGGTCCACCGAGGTGCGGCGCCGCGCCTCGTTGCTGTAGACCACGAACAGGAACCCGTCGCAGGCTTCGCCCGCCAGGTCCGTCAATTGCCTGACGTGCTCTTCGAGGATCCAGCCCTGCGCGCGTACACTGGTCGGCAGCCAAGACTGGTGACGCGGGCGACCGTCGTCGTCCAGATCGAGGATCTCGTTGCATGAGCGCAGCACGTGCACGGCCACGGCCACGTCAGGCTCGTTGACGGCGCGCGGCCGCGAGCTCTGCACCTGGAACAGCTGCCGCGTGTCGATGAAGATGGGCGGATGCCTGCCGACCGCGTCCGCGATCGCGTGTGAGCCCAGCGTGGAGCTCGAGCCGTCGAAATACAGGCGGTCCCACGCGGCGTTGGTCGTCAGGCTGCGCAGCGTGTCTCGCAGACGGCAGGCCAGCTCGAACAGGATCTGCTGCTCGGGGTGGGGCAGGGCGAGGATCCGCGGCTTGGTACTCAACCAGCCGATGATCTCTTCCCAGGAGTTGTCGATGACGCGGCGGAGCTGCGACAGGTTGAGGGCTTTGGGCTGCATCGCGGATGGACCAGGGAACCTACCCCAGAAAGGCCGGGTTCCGCCTTTCCGGGGCGAAGGGCCCCATCTGCCAATTTGTGGTCAGGTGTAGGTGTGTATCCTACCATTATCCCGATGACACAGCCCAAGCTGAAAGCGAACGTTCTGGCAGGATTCGCGCTCTCTGCCGCACTCGCGATCGGGGTGGGGGGGTGCGGAAACCCGGTCCGGAGCAAGCTCGAGGGGCGCTGGCTCGGCGATAGCGTCGAGAATTTCGACGACGCCGACGTGGCGGCCGCCACTGGCTGGGCCAAGGGCACCAGCATGGAGTTCTCCGGCTCGACTATCACCGTGGCTATTCCGGCCGCGGAGCCGCGCAGCGGCACCTGGGAGGTGGACAAGCTGGGTCCCGACCAGCGCGACGTGAAGCTCGCCATCCACCGCAAGGATGGTCGTGTCGACCACGCCCACTTCAAGCTCGACGGCGACCGCTCGATGCGCTGGATGCTGGCGGACGGGCGGGCCGTCGTGCTGCGCCGCGAAGACTAGCTCTCGAGGCGCTCCGCCACGAGCGCTATCGCTGCAGCTCGAGCGTTCGGGTGACGGTGGCACCCTGCTTCGAGGCCGGGAAGTGGACCGACTGCATGACCGCCGCGCTGCAGCGCTGGACCGACGGCGCCAGCGGCGGATTGAAGCGCAGCGTAGTGATGTTGCCGGCGGGAGCGATGTCGATCGAGAGCTTCGAGTCGGCGCTGATGCGCATGCCCTGGTCCGATTCCGTGTTGTTGGCGAAGCAGCTCTTGACCGTCGCCGCCACCTGGTCGGCGCCGCGATCGAGATCGGCTTCCGAGGGCTCGTTGGGCAGCGGTGCGGTCGGAGCCGGCGCTGCCTGGGCCGGCGCCGCGGTGATCGCCGGTGCGGGCTTCGGCGTCCTGGCGACGGGAGCGGGAGACGCCGGCGTGGGCATCGCGGCTGCCGTGGTCCCGGCGCTGGCCGGCTTGCCCTGCTCGACGTGACCCGTGCGAGCGCCGTCGAGTGAGAACGTGCCGGTTGCCGGAGCCTTCATCAGCCAGCCTTGCGTGTGCCCGCGCTCATTCGTCGGTCCGACGGCGACCACGCCGCGCTCGAGCGTCACCTTGGCGTGATCGCCGACACGCTGCACCGTGAAGTGCGTGCCGTGCACGGCGACGCGCGTGCCACCCACCTCGACGGCGAAGGACTCGGGACGCGGGCTGGGCACGACGTCGGCGGTGACCGACCCTGTTTCGAGGCGCACCGTCAGGTAGCGGCCGGTGAGCGCGACCGTGGCCTGGCTGTAGGGCGCCAGCGTCCATACCACGCGGCCGGCGTGCTCGACGCGTACCGAGTGCGGGCCAGCGACGACGCGATCGCCCACGGCGAGCTTATCGCCGGACAGCTGTTGCTGCGTGACGCCGAAGACGCGATGTGTCGGGGCGTGAAGCACGCGGGCGACTGGCGGCGCCTGCGTGCTCGCGTGCCGGAAGTGCCGCACCACGCCGATGCCCGCGACGAGGATGGCGGCCGCGGCCGCAACGAAAGCCAGCGCGGGCCACGGCGAAGGCCGTGGCAGCGGCGCCGGGGCGTCGCTCTCGACCTTCTCCATCAACTGCTGCTCGACGCGATCCCAGTCGATCTCCGGCGTCGGTTCCGAACGCCGTTCGCGTACCAGCTCGCGTAGTGCCCTGACTTCGCTATCGGACATCAGGTCGCCTCCTTCTTGCGGGGGCGGTGGCGCGTGGACTTCTGCCGCGGTGCCGCCATGTCGTCGGCGAGCGCCGCGAGCGTCGGTTCCTCGCGCAGCATCTCGGCCAGCTCCCGGCGCGCGTAGAAGAGTCGCGTGCGTACCGTGAGTACGGGTGCGCCGACGACATTCGCGATGTCCGCCGGCGCCATGCCTTCAAGCTCGTGCAGGACGAAGACCGTGCGCTTCTTTTCGCTCAGGCGATCGAGCAGGCGCTCGAACGCAAGCATGCGCGACCGGCGCGCGACCTGGTCGTCCGGAAGCGGGCGCGCGTCGGTGACCGAGAAGCCCTCCGGAACATCGGAGAACACCGGACGACTGCGCGCTGCGCGGCGGTGCATCAGCACCACATTGACGGTCACGCGGTACAGCCAGGTCGAGAAGCGCGCCTGGCCGCGGAAGTCGCGCACGCTGCGATGTACCTGGA
Source organism: uncultured delta proteobacterium (assembly GCA_963826085.1). Lineage (GTDB taxonomy): Bacteria > Myxococcota_A > Polyangia > Polyangiales > Polyangiaceae > CAWDXG01. Next base: position 498,167 of record CAWGVN010000005.1, read on the forward strand.
GGAAAACCTCCTGGATCACGTCCTCCACGTCGCTGCTCGGGCCGAGCATGCGATGCACCAGGCGCGCGACATCGTTTCTGTGCTGTCTGAATAGCTCGCGGAACGCTTCCGCGTCGCCTGCGCGGCAGCGTTCTACGAGATCGTCGCCCTCGGACACGATTTCCAGTCTACTCCGTAAGGCAGCACCCGCCCGTCCGGTGCCCGCGGCGGGATTGAACGACAGGCGGTCGGCAACGGCGACAGCGGCAGGCATCTAGGAGTCAGATGCCTCGACCGGCCGCTATTTTCAGTTCCAGGGCTAGAACAGTGCCTTCAAGTCGACCGGGTCCTTCTTCTTCTGCCCGAGGACGTGATTGACCGCCCTGAGAAGCCGGGTTTTGGCGGCTCCCGAGACGGCCTTGCCCGCGGAGACGTCCTGCAGCATGCGCCGGGTCACCGGGCGGCCCGAATGCGGCTTGGGGGGCGCTTTGGCCTCCTCGCCCTCGGCAGCGGCTTCAGTTTTCCCCTGCTTCTTCGCGAGCTTCAGGCGGCGGTCCTCCGGGCGCAGCCGCTCCAGGCGGCGCGAGGTGGAGAGCAGCCTGCGGGGGTCGATCTTGTTGTCCTTCAGGAACTGGTCGAGCTTGCTTGCCATGGGGGCCTCTACTGAACGGATAATTAGCTCCTCGCGGGCGCGCCGGAGCGGAAGGGCCGCGGACCATAGCACGGAGAAAGCGGCTGTCGTCAGCTCCTCGCTTCTGCCCTGAACGGGCACTTGCTAACAGCTAGCGGCTAACGGCTAATAGCTAGCAATGACCGAGCAGCTCGATGCAGCCGTCGCCCGTGTGCGGAAGCTCCGGCCGTCCGCTCCGGCAGTAGGGCTGGTGCTGGGGTCGGGTCTGGGCGCTTTCGCCGACGGACTCGACGATCTGGTGAAGGTGCCGTACGGCGAGGTGCCCTACATGCCGCAGTCGGCGGTAGTCGGGCACGCGGGCAACCTGTGTCTGGGGCGCGTCGGCGGTGCTCCGGTGGCCTGCCTCCAGGGTCGAGTGCACGCCTACGAGGGACATCCGCTCGACCGGGTGGTGTTCGGCGTGAGGCTTCTGGCGTCGCTCGGCTGTCGCGCCGTGCTCATCACCAACGCGGCCGGCGGAATCTCGAACAAGCTCGCTGCCGGCGACCTGATGCTGATCACCGACCATATCAACCTGATGGGACGGAATCCGCTCGTCGGCCCCAACGACGATGCCGCGGGGCCGCGCTTTCCCGACATGACCCGGGCGTACGACGAGGCGCTGTGCACGGCTGCGCGGCGCGCCGCGTCCGACACATCCGTGAAGCTCGCCGAGGGCGTGTACGCCGCCATGTTGGGTCCGAGCTACGAAACGCCGGCGGAGATACGCATGCTCGCTACGCTGGGCGCGGACGCCGTCGGAATGAGCACGGTGCCCGAGGTGATCGCGCTCCGTCACCGCGGAGTGCGCGTGGGCGCGATGAGCTGCATCACGAACCTGGCCGCTGGCCTGTCGGGCGCGCTGCTCGATCACAAGGAGGTCGAGGAAACCGCGCGGCGGACGCGCGAAGCCTTCACCAAGGTGCTCGGGCGGTGGGTGGAGCTGGCCTACGCCGGGGTCGGCGCGTGAGCGGCGACGAGCGCGAGCTGGTCGAGGCCGCGCGCCAGGTGCAAAAGCGCGCGTACGCGCCGTATTCCGGTTTCAAGGTGGGGGCCGCGCTGCGCGGCGCGAGCGGGCGCGTCTACACGGGCTGCAACGTAGAGAACTCGAGCTACGGGGCCACCGTGTGCGCCGAGCGCGCTGCCATCGCGCAGATGGTGGCGGCCGGCGAGGAGCGGCTGACCAGCGTCGCCGTGTACACCGAGGCGGACGAGCCTGCCATGCCTTGCGGTATCTGCCGCCAGGTGCTGATGGAGTTTGCCGACGGCGACGTGCCGGTGGTCGCGGTAGGACCTTCGTCGGAGCGCCGCTCGACCCTGTCGGAGCTCCTGCCCGCGCCGTTCAGGTTCCACAGATGAGCGAGCTCCATCTGCGTGGCGCCACGTTGGTGACGTGCGACGCGGACGACCGCGTACTGCGTGGGGACGTACTCGTCCGGGGCGGGCGCATTGCCGCTGTGGGACGCGTGCGGCCCGGGCGCGGTGCGCGCGTGGTGGACGTGAAGGACCGCATCGTGCTGCCCGGACTGGTGATGTCGCACGTACACCTCTGCCAGGCGCTGATGCGCGGCATGGCCGACGACCTGCCGCTGCTCGACTGGTTGAGGCGGCGCGTTTGGCCGCTCGAGGCGGCGCACGACGACGCCAGCATCACCGCCAGCGCCGAGCTCGGGCTCTCCGAGATGCTGCTGGCGGGCGTGACTGCCATCCTGGACCTCGGGACGGTGCACCACCACGACGCGGTGTTCGACGCGTGCGTGCGCTCGGGCATCCGCGTGGTGGGCGGCAAGACGTTGATGGACAGCGGCAGCGGCGTGCCGCGCCGCCTCAAGCAGAGCACGCGCCGGGAGCTCGCGGACGCCGAGCGCCTGGAGCGGAGCTGGGGCGCCCATCCTTCAGGGCGCGTGGCGTACGCCTGGATCCCGCGCTTCATTCTCTCCTGCAGCGAAGCGCTGGTGCGCGGCGCCGTGGAGCGTGCGCGTCAGGGCGGCACGCTCTTCCACACGCACGCAGCAGAGCATCCGGGCGAGCGCGCCGCGGTGCGCGGCGAGCTCGGCGCCGACGACGTGACGGTGCTTCGTCGCTGGGGCGTCCGCGGGTCCTGGGCGTCGATCGCGCACGGCGTGCAGCTCACGCCGGGCCAGGTGCAACGGCTTGCCCGCGACGGCACGCGCGTCGTGCACTGTCCGAGCGCGAACCTCAAGCTCGGTAGCGGCATTGCGCGCATCGCCGAAATGCGACGGGCGGGCGTCGTAGTCGGGCTCGGCCCGGACGGCGCGCCGTGCAACAACAACCTCGACCCCTGGGTGGAGATCCGCCACGCGGCGCTGCTATCCGGTGTGCGTGCCGGCCCCGGCGTGCTGCCTGCTCGCGACGTGTTGCGTATGGCCACGATCGACGGTGCGCGCGTGCTCGGCCTCGACGAACGCATCGGATCGATCGAGCCCGGCAAGGAGGCAGACCTGGTCGTGGTGCGTACGGATGGCGTTCACGTCGCGCCGGCGCCCGACCCCGTTGGTACGCTGGTCTACGCAGCGCAGGCTCGCGACGTGGAGCATGTGTTCGTCGGCGGCGAGCACATCGTCGAGAGCGGCGTGCTCCAGACGCTGGACGCGGCGCGCGTCGCGGCGACGGCCCGCGCCCAGGCGGGCAGGCTCGGACGCCGGGCAGGGATCTAGGGGCCGCTCTGCGAGCCGGCTTGCGTGCCAGGCGCGTTTGCTATGCTCCCCTCATGACGTCGCCGGTCGGACGAATCTGTGCGCTTGCCCTGCTTGCGCTTCCGGCCTGCAGGAGCTCGGACCCCGCGCCCGCGCCGGCAATGTCGGCGGAGCGGGTGCAGAACGCGGCTCCTTCTCGCCCGCAGATGGTCGAAGGCCCCACGAACGTCGATTCGGTCGCCCCTTTCGTCCGCGCGCAGCTCTCGAGCGCGAGGCGCGAGAAGCAGCGCGTTGTCGTCTACGTGGGCGCCACCTGGTGCGAGCCGTGCCAGCGCTTCCACAAGGCGCTCGCTTCCGGGCAGCTCGACAAGCAGCTGGCGGGGTTGCGCTTCGTCGATTTCGATCTCGACCAGAGCGGCAAGGCGCTCGCCGCCGCCGGCTACACCTCGAACTACATTCCGCTGTTTGCAGTGCCGGCGGAAGACGGGAGCGACAGCGGGCGCCAGATCGCCGGTTCCATCAAGGGGCCGGGTGCCGTCGATCAGATCATGCCCCGGCTCCGCGGGCTGCTCGCCGGCAAAGCGGTACGCTAGTGCCCCCGGCCGGCCCTGGCGTCTGAAAATGGAGAGAACCGCGCCGACATGGAGAAAGACCCAAGCAGAGGCACCAGGCGGCCGCGAAGCGGACGAGGGGGAGGCCTCCGCGAAGCGGAGGGGGCGCTGCCGCGGCCCACACAAACCATGCTAGCGCGGCCCACGCGCTGCGAAGCAGCGCCGGCCTTCGGTCGTAGCCGCCTCGGCGGCGGGCGGCGGTAGCCGGCATGGGAACCTCGAGCGATGGCGTGACGATTCCTATCCTGCCCGGCAACCCTCCCGAGCTTGTCGTCTACGACAAGCCTGGCCCCTGCCCATACCTCGAGGGGCGCGTTGCCCGCCTGCCGCTGAGGCTGCCGACGCGCGAGCTGTCGCGCGATGAGCTCGATGATCGACTGCTGGCCGGCGATCGCCGGCAGGGCTACGTGCTGTACCGCACGTCATGTCCCGAGTGCCGGGCCTGCGAGCCGATCCGCATCGACGTGACGCGGTTCTCGCCAAACCGCTCGCAGCGCCGCGCGTATTCGCGCGGGACCCACATGTTCGACGTGGAAATCGGGCCTGCTCTGGTCGATTCGCGACGCGTCGCGCTCTACAACCTGCATAAGCAGGACCGCGGGCTCGGCGACGGCCAGCCGCCGATCGACTCCGAGGGCTACCGCGACTTTCTGGTCAGCACCTGCTGCGACAGCTTCGAGCTGCGCTACCGGATCGACGGCGAGCTGGTGGCGGTGGCGATCTCCGATCGGGCGCACAACTCGCTATCGGCCGTGTATTGCTACTACGATCCGGCTTTCGAGCGGGCGAGCCCCGGCACGTTTTCCATCATGAAACAGGTGGAGCTCTGCAAGAGTTGGGGGCTGCGCTTCCTGTACCTCGGCCTCTACATCGCCGATTGCCCAGCGATGCAGTACAAGGCGCGCTATCTGCCGCACGAGCGCCTGATCGACGGCAGCTGGCGTCGCTTCAAACGCTGAGCGGCTAGTCGGTGCGCGGGGCGGGGACGCGGCGGGAAGTCGGCAAGAGGCACAGGCCGCCGAGGATGGCGCAGGCGACGAACACGATGAACAGCGAATGCCAGCCGAAGCGTTTGCTGACCCAGGGCACAAGCACGCCCTCGAGCACCGCGCCGATCGAGCCGACCCCGTCCACGAAGCCCGTGGCCATGGCGGCGGCGTGCGGGCCGCCGGCGTCCTGGGCGGCCGCGCCGGAGATGAGCGAGTCGGGTCCAAAGAGCATCGCGCCGATCAATCCCAGCAGCACGACGTTGACGCCGACGGCTGGAGTGCCGAGCCGAGTGTAGGCAAGCAGCGCCGCGGCGAGCCCGAACAGCCACAGCGCGGAGAGAAGCGATCGGGAGACGTGGCGGAGCCGGTCGGAAACGATGCCGATCACGATCACGCCCGCGATGCCGCCCACATCGAAGGCAGTCGAGACATACGCGGCCTCGGTCTCGGCATAGCCGAGCTGCTTGGCGAGATAGAACGGCAGCCAGAACAACAGGCTGTAGCGGATCAGCTTGATGAAGAAGTAGCTGGCGCCGTACGACCACAGCACTGGGCTCTTGAGGACCTCGCGCTGGGCGCGGCGCCGTACTTCGAGGAGCTCCTTGCCTTCGAGCGGTTTGCTCGAGGGCGGCAGCGGTTCGCTGCCATCGAGCGGCAGCTCGGCGTCGGCGGCGACGACGCGGGTCGCGCTGGGGCCCGGCTTCAGGAGCAAGAGGACCAGGATCGCCACGAGGGCGATCCACAGGGCGGGCCCGTAGAACGCCGCGCGCCAGCCGTAGCGTCCAAGCAGATAGCCGGCGAACGCCGTCGCCGCGACTCCGCCCACCTGGTAGCAGGTCGCCCAGAACGCCATCACGGAACCGCGATTCTTTGGCGTCGTCCATTCCGCCATGGCGCGGGTGGTGCCAGGCCAGCCCGTCGACTGCGCGAAGCCGTTGATGCAGAACAGCACACCGAACAGCAGCGCCGAGTTCATCGAGCCGAACGCCGCGCAGGCCGCGGCGCTGACGAGCATGCCGTAGCCGATGAGTCGCCGGGCGCCGATGCGGTCGCCGAGCGTACCGCTCACGAACTGCCCGATCGCGTAGGCGCCCAGGTACACCGTGTCGATCAGGCCGAGCGCCGCGACCGACACGCCGAGGTGATCGCGGATGGCCTTCTTCGCGACGCTGAAGCCCTTGCGGCCGGTGTAGTACGTCGCGTACGTGAGCCAGGTCAGGCCCCACGCCACGTAGCGGTCGCGGCGTTCAGTGGAAGGGCTCGCGGGCTCGCTCATGCGTTCGGGACGTTACGTTACACGATCCGGCTCGCTCGGCCGAGCCCGCCGAGCCTGGCGCGCGTCGGCCAGCAGTGGCAAGACCGTGCCCATGCGCATCGTCTCGCTGGCCTGCTCCAACACCGAGATCGTCTGCGCGCTCGGCTGCGCGGACCTGCTGGTCGGCGTCGACGATCACAGCGACTATCCCGAGGATGTCGTTTCAAGCCTGCCGCGGGTCGGTCCAGATCTCCAGATCGACATCGACCGCGTGGTCGAGCTCAGGCCGGATCTGGTGCTGGCGTCGCTGACCGTGCCCGGTCACGAAAATGTCATCGAAGGGCTCGAGCACGCTCGCGTGCCTTACGTGGCGCCCTCGCCGGTGAGCGTCCACGACGTGTACGAGGACATCCGTGGCATCGCGCTGCGACTCGGCGTGCCCGAACGCGGCGAGAAGCTTGTTGCCGACATGAAGCGCGTGCTGGATGCTCCAGCACCGTCGGGCCTTTCGCGCCCGCGTGTGCTCCTGGAATGGTGGCCGAAACCGGTGATCGTGCCGGGGCGGGACAGCTGGGTGAACCAGGTGCTCGAGGCCGCAGGCGGCGATAATCCGTTCGGCGAGCGCCCCGTGAAGAGCGCGCCCATCACCGACGAGGAAGCGCAGGCGATGAAGCCGGACGCTGTCGTGATTTCGTGGTGCGGCATCAAACCGGAGAAGTACCGCCCCGATATCGCGTATCGGCGCGAAGCGTGGCGTGGGATCCCGGCGATCGAGAACAAACGCGTGTTCTGTGTGCCCGAGGCGTACCTCGGACGGCCGGGGCCGCGGCTCGTTGACGGATGCAACGCGCTGCGTGAAATCGTCGAGGCCTGCGCCTGAAGCGCGCACATGGCGCGAACCCGGCCGGAAGCGTCCGGGCACCGCTCTCCGCTAGCGTTCGCCGAACATGAAGCTGCCCATGAGCATGAAACGCCAGGGCACAGCGTTGTCGTTCGAACCGCCGTCGCGGCAGCTCTTCTTGCCATTTGTCGTCTCGCACACCTGGTGCGAGATGAGCGCATAGCCCAGAAGCTGCGGTCCCAGCCGGAAGAGGCGGCTGATGTGCCACTCCGCGCCGATGGCGAACGGATACACCAGGCCGCTGCTGGTGGACGAGTAGGTGCCGCTCGAGTTCTTCGCGTTGCCTGTGAGCGCACCGTAGCCGACGCCGCCCTGCAGGTAGGCGTCGGTCACGCCGTGGCCGAACCAGTACCAGCGCATGAAAGGCGCCAGGTAGAAGGACGTCAGCGTCACGTCCGTTGCCGGGTCCGTGAGCTGGCCGCGCCAGGAGTCGCGTACCTTGAAGGCCCAGAGCGCGAACTCCCCGCCGACGGCCCAGTGCGGATGGAAGCGCCACGCGCCGCCGACGTCCAGAGTGGCCGCCCCGTCGACCGGACACTGGCTGTCGGGCTTCTTGTTGTCGCACACGGCATTGCCGAGACCCAGGCCCAGCCACAGCTCCCCGCGACGGCGGGCGTCGGGTGACGGCGCGGGCGGAGGCGCGAGCGCGGGAGCAGCCGTCGGCGGTGGTGGCTGCGAGGCCGCGCCTGGCGCCGCAGCGGGCGGGGGCGGCGGCGGTAAGTTCGCCGCTCCCGGAGCGCCGGGCTGGGTCTGCGCCGGGACACTTGTGGCGCAGAGGAAGCCGGAGAGACCGACCGCGCATGAAAGACTGCCCCGGACGCGCCCGCGCACGCCAGTAGCAGAGCAGAGATCGATTCGTGCGTCCAAGGTTTGCCGAGGGGGTTGCTCGCTTCCGCCGCCGCGCTAACTGCGTGGCGCAGCAGACGACTGCGAACCCGGGATTCGTCGGCGCCGCGAACGGCGACTATCACACCACGAATTCCGCGGCGTCGGCGTTCGGCGCCTACGCGCCCTGACGCACTCGCCGCCTACTCGATCGGGCGTCCTTCGGCTTCCTCGATCTGCGCGAGGGCCGCGGCGAGGGCGTCCTTGGCGCGTTCGAGCGATGCCGAGTCGTCCGACCACTTGCTGCGCGCCTTGTGCAGGCGCGAGCGCTCGCCCTCCAGAGCCTGCTGGGTCTCTTCCAGGTCGGCCCGGGTTGCGGCAAGGGCTGCCTCGAGCGACGCGACGGTGTTGTCGCGCTGCTCGATCGTCTGGTTCGCGCTGTCTCGCTCCTCGGTGCGGGTGGCGAGCTCCCCCTGGAGCGAGGCGATGGTGTTGTCGCGCTCCTCGATGGTCTGCCGCGCGCTGTCGCGCTCCTCGGTGCGGGTGGAAAGCTCGCTTTCGAGTGCCGCGATGTTCGCGTCGCGCGCGGCGATCGTGTCGTTCGCCTGGTCCCGCTCGGACGTGCGGTCCGCCAGATCGCTTTCCAGAGACGCGATCCTCGCGTCGCGACTGGCTTCACCCTCTTCCTTGGCGGCGCGCACCTCGGAGAGTGTCTGCTGGGTGCTCTCGAGCTCGGCCCTCGTCGCGTTGTGAGCGCTCTTGAGCTCGGCTACCTCGGCGCCGTGCTGGTCGGCCAGCTCGGCTTCCCTTGCCTGGAGACGAGCGGCCGCAGCCTCCTCCGCTTCGCTCATGGCCTGCTCATGCTCGGCCTTGAGCTTGTTCATCGCGTCTTCGTTGGCGCGATGCAGGGCGGCCATGCGGGAGTCGGACTCCCTCTTGAGCTCGGCCTCGCGGGCGGCGATCGCGTCGGCCTGTTCCGCTGCGGCGGCTTCGGCCGCTTCGGCCAGCGCCTGTTCGAGCTCGGCCGCGGCGGTCTCCTTCGTCTCGGCGATGGCCGCCACGACGTTCTGGCGCCCCTGCTCCTCCGCCTCCGCGACAGCAGCCTGCTTGGCCTGCTCGGCCTGCTCCAGGGCCTCCCGGTGATCCACACGCATCGACGCCTCGCGCGCGTCACGCGTTGCGAGCTCGCCTTCGTGCTTGTCCTTCAGCTCGGCGAGCTCCTGATTGCGCGCCTCGAGGTCGCCCGAAAGCTTCTCGCCCTTGCGCTTGAAGTCGTCGGCGCGCTTGCTTGCTTGCTCCTTGTCCGCGCGCAGCGCTTCGATGGTCTTCTGCGCGTCGGAGACTTCCCGCTCCAGATCGCTGATCCGGTCGGACAGGTCGGCCTTGTCGCGTTCCAGCTCGAGCGAGCTGTCCCGAAGGCTGAGCAGGTCCTTGTCCCGCTTCGTGATCTGGTCGCGAAGATCGAGGATTTCCTTGTCCTTCTTGTTCAGCGACTCGCGCAGGTCGAGGAATTCGCGCGCGGAACCGCCGCCCTTCCCGCTGGCCGCCTTGGATTTGAGCTCGTCCACCTCGCGCTGCAGGCGCTGGACCTCGGAGTCGCGGGACGCGCCGCGTTTCCCCTCGTCCTCCATCTCGGCGATCCTCGCCCGCGCCGCGCGGAGCTCCTCCTCCAGCTCGCTGCTCCGACCCTTCAGCTTGTCGATCTGGCTCTGGAAGCGTGCGGTATCGACGCTGGCTTCCGGCCGCGGCGGGATCGACGACATCCTCGGCGCCGGCGCCGGTTCCGGTTCGGCCGCCTCGGCTTCCTCCGCCTCGTCCTCGAATTCTTCTTCCGCGACTACGTCTTCTTCGTCCTCTGCTTCCGGCGCAGCTGCGGCTTCGGGGCTCTCGTCCATCAACGCGTCGAACGCCTGCTCCGCGAAGTCGTCCACCTCGTCATCGATCGACTGGGGCGCCGCCTCTTCGGGCTCCGCTTCGGCCTCCTCCATCGGCTCGGCTTCGAGCTCGATCTCGTCGTCGAGAATGATGGACTCATCACTGAGGGGCGCCTCGCTCGGAGCGCCGGCACCATCTGCCGGGGTCCCCAGGTCCACAAACTGGTTGATGCGGCCTACCAGGTCGTCGAAGGGGATCGGCTTGTGAACGTAGTCCTCGGCCCGGGTGCGCAGACGTTGATGCTGCTCGAACGTCTCCTCGGTGGAGTCGCTGCTCATGATGATGAGCGGCACCTTCTTGAGGGCGGGGTCGCGCTTGAGCTTGTTGCACACGGAGAAGCCGTTCATCCGTGGCAGCTCGATGGAGAGCAGGATCAGATCCGGTGTGTCGCTGGCTGCAGCCTGGAGGCCGACGTTGGCGTCATCCACCAACGAGGTCTCGCAGCCGTAACGGCCCAGGCCGCTCTGCAGCTCGCTGGCGAAGGCAGGATCGCTCTCGAAAACCAGAACCTTGGTGGGCATCGGTGACCGCTCTCCCGGGACGACAGAACTGGGCGGACCGGGCGCTCCGCACGATCCGCGGGGAGCCTACGATATCGGGCACTTGGAAAGGGGTCAAACCCCTGTCTCGGTGCGCTCCGCCGTGGGCGTGCTGCGGCTTTCGGCTGCCTGGCCGTGAGCGGGCCCTCAGCCCGGCTTGCGGCTTGCTTTTTCCGCATGACCGCTGGTGCCCGAGCGCGCAGCCAGCACCGACAGCACGGAGCGCAGCTCGACGCCTCTAAGGCGAAGGCCGACCAGCAAGTGGTAGATCAGGTCGGCGGCTTCGGCTGCGACCCGCTCGTCGCTTTCCCCGGCGATCGCGTCTGCCAGTTCCCCCGATTCCTCGCGGATCTTGCTGCCGATCAGCTCCGCGCCGCCGTCCAGCAGCGAGCGGGTGTAGCTCTTTTCCGCCTCGCGGGATTGCCGCTGCCGGATCACCGTCTCCAGCCCGGAAAGGAAGGGTTCGGCGTCGACCGGCAGCTCTTCCAGGGAACCGTCGGGCAGGACCTGTTGGAAGAAGCAGCTTGGGCGTCCTGTGTGGCACGACGGCCCCTCCGGATCTGCCAGCAACAGCAGCGTGTCGGCGTCGCAGTCCGCGACTACCGACGCGACCCGGAGACCATTTCCACTGGTTTCTCCCTTTTCCCAGAGGATCGCACGGGAGCGGCTGAAAAAGGTCGCGCGCCCGGTCTCCAACGTCCGGCGCAGCGCCTCCTCGTTCATCCAGGCGACCATGCGCAGCTGGCCCGTCAGGCGATCCTGCACGACGGCTGGGATCAGGCCGTGTTCGTCGTAGCGGAGGGACACGGCCGGGAGCCTAGGCCAGGCGCGGGGAGTCAGCCATCGCAGCTCAGACGGGTGTGGGGGCTGTCCCCCCAACGGAGGGCGTCTGTGTGGGGGCACGCCCCTACGGGGAACGGGTCTAACTAGCTGGAATCACATATTTTTAAGTGTGGTGCAGATCCTGCTTGAGGGATGTCAGGCCCAGGGTGTGGGCCGAAGGTCGTCCCCGGAGGAGTTGGATCATGGCTCGGAAGCTGTTCGAAACACGCCGTCTCGGCGTCCTCGCGTTGCCGTTCGTGGCAGTTGTCGGCTTGTTGTCGGCGAGTTGCTCGGGTCAGCCTACCCAGGAACCGACCAGCCAGAGCTTCAGCAAGATCGTGTACGCCGTACGGCAGCACACGATCGTGCAGGGCAATCAGGTGATGATCGACGTGGCCGGCGGCTCCGACCAGGTCGTCGATTATCTCCGCTATGAACCCGGCGGGCGCCTCGAGATGTACGACCTCGGCACGCGCAAGACCGAGGACATCACAGCGGGGTTCAAGAAGGCGGACATCTCGAGCCTCAACGTGAGCTTCGATGCCACGAAGGTCGTCTTCTCGATGAAGAAAGACGCCAACGATCACTACCACCTGTACTGGGCGGGTCTCACCAAGGGTCCGGACGGGAAGTTCCCGATCCACCAGTTGACCTTCGGCGACCGCGACGACCTGCACCCGATATGGCTCGCGGGCGGCAAGATCGCCTTCATCACGAACGAGGGCTACACCTCGATGGGCACCCGCGCCGACGAGTACGAGCACTCGCGCGTTGTGACCCAGATCGCGACCATCACGCTGGCGGGCGGCGACGCGGACCGCAAGCTGTGTGCGCAGAACCTGTCGCACTCCGTGAATCTGTTCTCCATGGCCGACGGCCGCATCGGCTTCTCGCGCTGGGAGCATCTGGAGAACGTCAACGACCTGAAGTTGTTCGCGATGGATCCGGACTGCACGCACATCGTCGCGGTTGCCGGACAGCACGGCAAGCCCGCCAACTCCCTGGTGCAGGTCGCCGAGACCAACACGCCCAACGTGTTCCTGGCGGTTGCCACCTCGCGTGATCGCACGCTGCACTCGGGCGCTCTCATCAAGATCGACGCCCGCTACGCCAACGACCCCAGCCGCTTCGACGAGGAGCGGCCCAGGTTCACCATGCTGACGCCCGCGGTGCCGCTCGACCAGTCAGCGTCGCCGGCAGGTCGCTATCGCACGCCGCGCTCGCTGCCCGACGGCCGCATCCTGGTGTCCTGGGCGAGCGGCTTCGTGAACGACGAGAACGTGCTGTCGGCCACCCCGCCGGACTACGGTATCTACGTCTACGACCCGAAGACCCGCTCGAACCAGCTCGTCGTGAACCATGCGGACAGCTGGGAGGTCTATCCCGAGCCGGTCGTGAAGCGCGCCGAGCCGCCGATCCGCGGATCCATCCAGGCGACGAAGGATTCCAGCACCCCGGCCGTGTTCGGTTCGCTGGATATCACCCGCACGTCGCTGTACAGCGTCCACGGCGACACGGTCAGCGGCGCGGAGTTCAACAACACGCCCGTCGACCAGGCGCTCAAGGGGGCCAAGAAGGTCCGGATCGTCGAGGGCTTCTCGAGCGAGGCAGCGCCGAACGTGACCATGTTCGGCCTGACCATGGCCGAGGGCGCCGCCATCGTCGGTGAGGCGACCGTCTACGACGACGGTTCCTGGCTCGCGAACGTGCCGCCCTACATCCCGATGCACCTCGAGCCCATCGACGAGTTCGAGATGTCGATCCGCACGCAGACCACGTGGATCCAGGGCATGCCCGGTGAAGCGCGCGTGTGCGGTGGCTGCCACGAGAGCCGCACCGCGGCCAACCTCGCCGGCGGCCAGCAGCTGACGATCGCTGCCGGCAAGGGCCCGCAGAACTTCGACGAGCCGATCGCCCAGCGTACCGAGTACCCCTGGTACAAGGCCAACGACTCGGCCAATCCGAACGAGATCCAGAAGCTCTTCGATGCCAAGTGCGTCCAGTGCCACAACCAGACGACGAACGGCAACGGCCCGCAGGAGTTCTACACGGTCACGATGACCAACCAGATCACCGGGACCACGACTCCGTACAAGCTCCCGCGCATGGATCTGAGCAGCCGTCCCATCACGGTCACCTACGACAACATGACCGGCCAGTACCCCGCGTCGTACGTGTCGCTGTTCTACCCGGCGGCCCTGGCGATGGTGCAGGGGAACATGGTGGGTACGACCGTGACGGGTAAGGTCCCGCCCGAGTGGGCAATCCCGAGCGATGCCCGCGAGAGCGCGCTCATCGAGAAGCTCAACATGACTTCGTCGGTGGATTCGAAGAAGACGGCCTGGCCGCTGGGGCAGCCCTTCTCGAACACCGACATCAAGGGTGGCACCCGCACGATGCATCCCGAGAACGTCGGCGTGACGCTGACCCGCGACGAGCGGACCATGCTGATCCGCGCGATCGACATGGGAGGCCAGTACTACAGCCGCCAGAACACCAGCTTCGCGCCGTACGGGTATGACCCGACCGCGGGGAAGAACTGAGGTCAGGAGAAGAGCCATGAAAGCCAGCCATCATCACCTCGTCATTGGAGCGCTTGTTCTGGGCGCGACGACGCTCTTTTCTGCCGCCGGCTTCGCCGATGGTTCGACCGAATCGCCGCAGGCGGTCTACGCGGGCCGCGCCGGGGTCTACAAGGACCTCGACCGCGGTTCGCTGGAGGACGTGAGCACGCCCGATCGGATCAAGGCGGTGACGGCGGGCAACGTCGCTCCGACCCAGATCTGGCAGGTGCTGGAGCACGGCGAGCGCGTCGAGTGCCTCGACTGCATCCCGATGGTCGGGAAGCTCCTCTATGATCCGAGCACGACAACCCGCGAGATCAGCGCCTGGTGGCTCCGGCGCCGCATCTTCGGTGTGTTCGGGCCTGGTCAGGTGTACCAGCAGACGATCCAGACGCTGCAGGACCAGAGCCAGCCGGAAACCAAGCGCGCCTACGCTGCGCAGGCCCTCGGCGAGTTCCTGGCCGGCGCGGGCGTGCCCGTCGTGGCGACCGCGGCCATCAACGATCCGTCGGCGATGGTGCGCACCGCTGCGGTCAAGGCGCTCAAGCGTCTGAACAATCAGGGGCCGAACGGCGAGCTCGGACAGGCCATGTCCGATCCCGACGAGAACGTGAGGTTGGCCGCGCTGGATGCATCGACGCGAGTCAATGTCTTCACCGACGTTCCCGCCGTCGTGAAGCTCATCAGCGACAGCTCGCCGTTGGTGAGGCGCGGAGCCGCGCAGGCGCTGGGCACGATGCGCGCAACGGACGCGGTGGCCGGGCTTGCCGCTCTGGCCGACCCGGGCAATGAGCCGGATGCGGACGTGCGCATCTCGGCTGTCGCTGCTCTGGGAGAAATTGGTGACTCCGCGGGTCGGAGCGCTGTCCAGGCTGCGCAGAACGACCCCAACAGCCTTGTTCGTGACGCCGCCACCATCGCGCTCAGGCGTCTGTAGCTCGCGTTCGGTCAGCCGGTTGCCTCTCGGCAGGCTGCAGGGGAAACGCGCGGGCGGCCTATCTGGGCCATGCTAGGATCGCCGTCGTGATTTTGAATCGAGTACGCCGGTTCATGCCGGCTTCGACGTTGCTTGCAGCTCTTGTTCTCGTGGGCTGTGGACAACAGCAACCGTCCGGCAAGACTACCTTCTACGACCGCAACATCGCGCCGACGTTGACCGGGTCATGCTCCACGAGCCCGACCAAGTCCAGCTGCCACGTGCGCGCGGACAGCCACGGCAACGCGCTCGGGAATCTGGACACTTCCAGCTACAACTCGCTGGCGCTGCGTCGCGATCTCTTCATCAATCACGGCCCGTACGGCCTGCCAGAGCTTCTGCTGAAGGTCGTGAAGCCGTACCAGATTGCGCTCTCGTCGTACGACGGTCAGACGCAACAGATCACGACGGACGTCGCGCATTCCGGACGCGCGCTGCTGGACCTGACGAGCAGCTCGTTCACCACCCTGTCCCGCTGGATCCAGGGAGGCGCGCAGGCCAACAACGCCAAGCTCGTAATTCCCAGTCTTGCCTATTCGCCGTGCTCGACGAAGGTCGGTACGGACAAACTGTTCGACCCGAACACCAACCCGACGACCAGCGACTACGGGGAGTTCGTCTCGTCGGTGGATCCGGTGCTCGGCAAGCGTTGCGCAAACGGCAACTGTCACGGCTCGCCGACGAACTCGCTCTACCTCACCTGCGGCACGACCCCAGAGCAGCAGCGCTGGAACTACTTTGCCGCCGGCGACTACGTTTCCAAGGACGTCAACGCGAGCGAGATCCTGCGGCGTGCGCTGGCGCCCGAACAAGGCGGCGCTTATCACGAGGGTGGCACCATCTTCGCCTCGCCGAAGGACCCCGACTACGTGGCGCTCCAGAAGTGGGCCAAGGACCGCGGCGGTCCGCTCCACGTGCCCACGGATGCCGGCTTCGACTTCTTCGCGAAGCGCGTGCAGCCGATGCTGGTCAAGCGCGGCTGTATGCAGCTCGGCTGTCACTCGCCGGCGATGGGTCACGAGTACCGGCTGCAGGGCGGCACCGGCGGGCACTTCGGCGTGGCCACGACGCGGCACAACTACGAGCTCACGCTCGAGCAGATCGCGCTGGATTCTCCGGACCCGAACGCCAGCCGCATTATCCAGAAGAACCTGCCACCCACCGAGGGTGGTCTGGTCCATCGCGGCGGGCCGCTGTTCGCCTCGGCGGGCGATCCGTCGCAGTGCAATATGAGCGACGCGGACACCGGCCCGCTCGACCAGCAGCCGGAGTACTGCGTGATCGTGGACTGGATCCAGAAGGAACGCGCCGCGCGCATGGGTTCGGCCCAGGCACTTTCCGGGATTGTCTACGTGAAGCGCCCGCCCGCGACGGGTGCCGACACGCCCCAGGATTACTCCACGTACCAGCCCGGCGCCGATCTGATGCGCGCGCCGGCGTCCTTGAACGCGAACGGCGCGGTGCAGGTGAGCGGCGCCGGCACCAGCCTGTTGTCGATGTGTGGATTGAGCGCTTCGACGGCGGACGTGCGGCGTCCGGCGGTGAGCTGGGACGGGAAGAAGATCGCCTTCGCAGCGCGGTCGTCGCAAAGCGAGGGTCTGAAGATCTACGTGATCGACGGGACGAGCTGTGCGCCCGACGCGCTCGTCAACGCGCCGCCCAAGGACGACAACGGCAAGCCGCTGCCGACGAACAACCAGGTCATCCACAACTTCGATCCCGCGTTTGCGCCGGACGGCCGCATGGTCTTCGCCTCCACGCGCGGCAACATCATGAACACCAGCGCGTTCGACTACCAGGGGCCGCAGCAGAGCCCCGCCGACCCGTCGAAGCCCAACGCCAACCTCTACATCGAGGAAAACGGCAAGATCCGCCAGCTGACCTTCCTCCTCGACCAGGAGCTGGCGCCGTCCTTCATGAACGACGGTCGTCTGATCTTCACCACCGAGAAGCGTGCTCCCGGCTTCTACCAGCTGGCGGAGCGCCGCGAGAATCTCGATGGTGGCGACTACCACCCGCTGTTCGGGCAGCGCGACACCATCGGCTACAACCAGCTGTTCAACGTCGTGGAGCTGTCCAACAAGGACTTCGTCGGTATCGCCAGCGACAAGGGCGCCGAGCACTCGGCTGGTGCGCTCACGCTCATCAACCGCAGCGTGGGCATCGATCAGCACAGTGACAACCCCAAGGACTACCTGCAGGATCCAACCGCGGTCGACTACCCGAATCCGGACTTCTACCAGCACTCGATGTCGCTGGTGGACCCGGCAGCAACCGGCAAGCTCGACTCGACGCAGGGCGCATACCGCGATCCCTCGCCGCTGCCGAACGCGCAGATCCTGGTGAGCTACGCCGCGAACGTCAAAGACCTCAAGAACTTCAAGGGCAACTTCGACATCTTCTCGGTCGACCCGCACACGGGGCAGCGCACGTCGCTCATCAGCGGCCCGGACGACCTGATCTGGCCGGTGGCGGTGTACGCGCACTACAACCCCCACGGCGTCTACCAGTCCAAGCTCGACGAGCCGAACGGCGCCACCCACGTCTACACGACTCCGGATCGCGCCGACCGCTCGGAGATCACGGTTCTCGACATGCCGCTTCTGGCGAGCCTGGTGTTCCAGAACACGCGCTCCGGTCGCCTGATGCCCCCCAGCTCCACGACTGTCCAGGTGTATGAGGATCTGCCGCCCCAGAGCGGCGTCACCAGCGTGGATCAGAGCGGCAGCTACCTGGCCCAGGACCAGTACGGCAAGATGTACGTGCGTCGCCGCCTGCTGGGCACGATGGACATCCTCAAGGACGGCTCGACGCGCTTCGAGATCCCGGGCGGCATGCCCATCGTGCTCTCGACCACGATCCAGCTTGCAGGCGACTCCTCGCCCACGAAGCACTTCCAGCGCGAGGAGATGCAGTTCTACCCGGGTGAGGTGGTGCGCCAGGGTTTCCCGCACAAGCTGTTCAACGGCCTTTGCGGCAACTGCCACGGGGCCGTGTCGGGCCTCGAGTCCCACGTGGCCATCAACCCGGACATCCTGACGCAGGCATCGCGGGTTGCGGCGAACACGGCGGCGCCCGTCGAAATGTTGCAGACGAATGGCGGCGCTACGGGTCCGCCGTTCCCCTGATCGTGCGGCGCACGTTGTGTTCGCATGTAGGTGGGTGTCGCCTGTTGTTGCGTGACGGGCTCCTGCCGTGTGTGGCAGTGCGCTCATGCAGAAGCTAGTCTCCTCGCGTGCTCGGGCGCCTAGGGGTTCGCTTCCGGGGACGGTCGGCCCGCCGGTACGTCAGCTTGTGCGCGTTGCTTCTCGGAGGTGGCGTCGCTGCGCTGTCGTGCGCCCGAAGCGAAGGCGTGATTCCCAATGGAGAAGGCAGCGGGGGCAATGCGGGAGTCGACGGGAGCGTCTCGGGCGGAGCGGCGGGCACGGGTGCGGGTGGCAAGGGCGGCAGCAGCGCGGGCGGTGCCGCCGGCAGCAGCGCGGGCGGTGCCGGTGCGAGTGGCGGTAAGAGTGCGGGCGGTGCCGGCGGCGGCAGCGCAGGCGGCACAGGCGGAAGCGGCGCGGGCGGAAGCAGCGCGGGCGGAAGCGGCACGGGTGGAAGCGGCACGGGTGGAAGCGGCACGGGTGGAAGCGGCACGGGTGGAAGCGGCACGGGTGGAAGCGGCACCGGTGGAAGCGGTACCGGCGGAAGCGGCACGGGCGGAAGCGGTGGCAGTGGCGGCTGCGCCATCAAGTCGTTCGATTTCGCGAGCTGCACCGGCGGCTTCACGCACGGCGGCACGAACGACGACTGGAGCTGCGGCGTACCGAGCTCGGGACCGAACGGCGATCACGACGGCGGCGGACAGCTCTGGGCGACCAACCTTTCCGGCAAGGCCAACACCTGCGAAGACTCGTACCTCGAGTCACCGACGATCGATCTCAGCGCATACGCCGGGCAGGCGATCAGGCTGCGCTTCTGGCATTGGCATGCGTTCCGCGCGTGCGCGTCGGGCTGCGGCTTCATCTGCACGCTCGCGAATTCGCAGGAATCAGGCGGCCTGATCCAGGTGTTCGACGGGGCGCAGTGGCAGACGGTCACACCGACCGCGGGCTACAACGGCAAGAAGCTCGACTGCTACTCCAACGATCCGGATGCTGGTCCCACGTGCTCACCGTGCGATATCGACGGCAATAAGGGGTTCGACACCGGGACCGACGGTTCCTGGCAATATGCGGAGGCCGACATCTCGAGCTACACCGTGTCCGGTTTCAAGGTGCGCTTTGTCTTCGCCAGCTACGCTTCGGACTTCCTGTGCTTCCCGAACAGCGCGGGCTGGTACATCGACGACGTATCGATCGCGCCTGTTGGATGTCCCTGACGGCCGCTCAACCTTCGACGTAGCGATAGGGCTCGATCGCGCGCCACAGGAACGCGCTGGCTAGCGCCACCACACCGAGATCGTCCAGCCAGCCGACGACGGGAATCACGTCGGGTATCGCGTCGACGGGCCAGACGACGTATGCCAGGGCCAGCACGAACAGGATCTTCACGAACAGCGAACCCTCGCGGTCCTTGAAGAAGTGCCAGGTGGCCACGACGGTACCCACGCCGGGCAGCGCATGGCGGCGCATGACGGTGGACTGGGGGCGGTCCTGTCGGCGCATATACTCGATCAAGGTAAGTCGTTCGCGAGAGGGCGCAACCCGCCGGATATCCCGGCGGATTGCGCCGCGTGCCCGCCTACACGCGTTCGATGATCGTAGCGATGCCCATGCCGCCGCCGATGCACAGCGTGATGAGCGCGGTCGCCTTGTCCTGCCGCTCCAGCTCGTCGAGCGCCGTGCCCAGCAGGCACGCGCCCGTCGCGCCGAGCGGATGGCCGAGCGCGATGGCGCCGCCGTTCACGTTCACCTTGGCGGGATCGATCCCGAGGCGACGGATTGTCTGCAGCGGCACCACGGCAAAGGCCTCGTTGATCTCCCACAGGTCGATGTCCTTGGCCTGCATGCCGGCTTTCTTCAATGCCCGCTCGGAAGCGGGAGTCGGCGCGGTCAGCATGATGACCGGCTCGGCGCCCGCGGTCGCCATGGCGCGGATCCGCGCGCGCGGCTTCATGCCGCTCTTCTTCACGTAGTCGGCCGAAGCGAGCAGCACGGCGGCGGCGCCGTCGACGATGCCGCTCGAGTTGCCGGCATGGTGGACGTGCTGGATCTCCTTCACCTCCGGGTAGCGCTTGAGCGCGAGCTGATCGAGCGTCTCGCCGTTCGGTCCCATCGGCGCCGCGCCCATCATCACGAAGGACGCCTGCAGACCCGCCAGGCTCTCCATGTTGGTGGTCGGACGCGGATGCTCGTCGTGGTCGAGCGCGACCTTGCCGTCGTCGTCCAGTACCGGGAACAGGCTCTTCGCGAAACGCTTTTCCTCGATCGCGCGTGCAGTCTTCTGCTGGCTCTCGAGCGCGAACTGGTCGACTTGTTCCCGGGTGACGCCGTCGATGGTGGCGATCAGATCAGCGCTGATGCCCTGTGGCACCTGGAACACCTTCGCGCGGAGCTTCATGTTGTGGCCGTCCATCATGGCCTCGTCCGAGCCCATGGGAACGCGCGACATGCTCTCCACGCCGCCTCCCACGACCAGATCCTGCTGGCCGCTCATCACGCCCATGGCAGCGAAGTTAACGCCCTGCAGACCGGAGCCGCAGAACCGATTCAGCGTCACGCCGGTAACCTCGTCAGGCCAGCCCGCGGCGAGGATGGTGTTGCGCGCGATGCACGCGCCCTGCTCCTTGGCCTGCGACACGCAGCCCACCACGACGTCCTCCACATCGCTCTTCTCGAGCTTGTTGCGCTCGGCGAGGTGATTGAGCGTCTGGGCAAGCAGCTCCTGCGGGTGGATGCCGCTGAGGGCTCCCTTGCCGGGCTTGCCGCGGCCGCGAGGAGTACGGACTGCGTCGATGATGAATGCGTCGCCCATGGGCGTGACCTCCGTCGGGGAAAATGTTTCGCGTGAAAACTATCACAGCGCGGTGAGCGCGCAGCCGCGAACGTCGCTGGGACTCAAGCCCCTGGAAGTATGACGCTTTCTAGCGGTCGCCCAGGCCATCGGCGGAGCCGGCGAGGCGCTCCAGCGCGTCGCCGCCGAGCCGGAACAGCGTCCACTCCTCGAGCGGCTCGGCGCCCAGAGAGCGATAGAAATCGATCGCCGGCTGGTTCCAGTCGAGGACCGCCCATTCCATGCGTGCACAGCCCCGCTCGCTCGCGATGCGTGCCACCGCACCGAGCAGCGCGCGCCCGGCGCCTGCGCCGCGATGCTGTTCAGTCACGAACAGATCCTCGAGGTAGAGCCCGCGCCGGCCGCGCCACGTCGAGTAGTTGTGGAAGAAGAGCGCGAAGCCGACCGGCTCCGCATCGATCTCCCCGATCAGACATTCGAACGGAGGCGGCTCTCTGTCGAGATCGGCGCGAAGCGACGCGGGTGTCGCCTCCACGGCGTCCGGCTCGCGCTCGTAGCGCGCCAGCTCGCAGATAAAGCCGTGAATCAGCGCGGCGTCGTCGGGTCGTGCTCGGCGCACGCTGATCCGGGTTCGCATGGTCAGTGGATGATGACGGTCTTGCTCACCGTGACGTAGTCGCCGCTGAACGCAGGAACGTGCGCACCGCGCATCCGCGCTGCGATGCATCCACCCGTCGCGGTTCCGGCGAAGGGCGGGCCGTTGACCCGGGCCGTGGTCACGCGCCCCGACGGCGCAAACGTGATCACCACGCGCGCCATTCCGGAAGGGTCGCCCTCCTTGCGGCACGCGGAGGCAGCCCCGGCAGCGGAGTTCAACGCCGCGATGGCCGCGCTCTGGCTGAAGGGCGGAAGGTCCTTCGCGGTCGTTGCCGTCGCTGTGGGGGTGGGCGGCGGGGTCGGCTCGCTCGCGGTCTTCGCGGTGGGCTCGGAGGTGTGAGCGGTCGTGGGCGCGGCTTTCTCGGCTACTGGTCTGGACGTGCTCGACGGCGCGATGCCGTGCGGCTCCACTGCGACCTTGGCCGTTGCGGTTTCCGCAGGGGGGCTGCTCGCGACCGGCGCTGCGCTCTGTGTGGGCTCGGGTGCTCGGGTGTTCTCGGCGGTCGTCGGCGAAGGCTCCGGCGGCGTCGGGCTCGCGACCGGGGCGCTCGCCACCGGCTCTGTGGACGCCGCGTCGGGAGCCTTGAATCCGAACCACCAGACACTGAACGCCAGCGCGCCCGTGATCAGCAGGATTCCGCCGATAGTCCGTCCCGAAACGCCGCCGCCCGACCCGGTCTCGGCGGCAGTCGTCGCCGGCGCGGGCTTGCTCTCGAGCTCCACCTCCGCTTCATCTGTCGCGACGGCTGGGGGCGGTTCGGGCGACTCCAAGTCGATTGTCGGCGGGCTCAGGTCGAAGGCGGGCGGCGCGAGCAGTGTGCCGGGGTCGTTCGTGACGCCGAACACGTCGTCGCCGGCGCGCTGCGGCTTTCTCGGCGTGGGCTTCAGCGCCGTTGTCAGATCCGTGAGTGCGGGCGTGCCCGAGCTGGGCGGCTCGGCGTCGATCTTCGCGGGCGAGTCTGCGAGCTTGGCCTTCCACTCCGGAACCGGCGCCTTGGGAGCTGTCGGCAGCTTCGGCCGCGGGGGCTTTTCTTGCTTGGGCGCGGGCTCCAGCTTCTGCTCTGCCGGCTTGTCGTCCACGAACAGCGTGCCGGCAGACAGCGCACGCGCCTTGCCCGCCGTCTTCCCCTCGCCGAGGTCGTCGAGCGATGCAGCGCGCGCTGGCAGCGGCGGCTTGGCGGCCGCCGCGGTGCCGGTACGCGGTGGCTCGGAGCGGCGTTTGGCCGGATGCAGCGGCGGACGCTTCTTCAGCTTCGCTCCGCCTGCGTCGAGCTCCATGCCGGTCCCGAGGAATCCACCGGTCGCGTCGCGTCTGGCGGACAGGAGGTCGGCGAGCGCCGAAACCTGGTTGATCGGCAGCCAGTCCTCCATGCCGTCGCGCCAGACTATCGTGTTGCCGTCGATCTCGCCGCGCTCCAATGCGCGAGCGATCTGATCGCGGTCGAGCTCGCGATCGTCGTCGTAGTCGAAACTGACCGTCCAGTCGCTGGAGGCGTCCGCGAGGGGAACCGTCGGAGTCATGTCGACGGGCGGCGTGTGCTCGATGGCGATGTCCGCCATGGGGATCTCGTGCTGGGGTCCCGACGCCAGCTCGACGCCGTCAACGCTGATGTTCGAGCCGCAATGCTTGCAGCGGACCGTTACCAGCCGATCCTTGAATTTACGCTGGTACAGGTCGTCCGGCAGTGCAAAGCGCGCACCGCACGCCTGGCAGGCCACGGTGAAGGACATACGAGTCAAGCCTATACGTTCCGTCTCCGCTGGGCACAAGTGAGACCCCCTGTGCGGACTTGCAGGGACAAAAGGAGGCTAGGAGGCTCGCGGAACGATGGCAGCCAGATGACGCCCGCTCCGTCTGCCGTCCCGACGGAAGGAGAAGTACAGGCGTGGGTCGCCGACCGTGCAGCCTCCCACGTCGTCGATCGAGGCGTCGGAAAGACCGAGCTGCCGGAGCTGTGCGCGCAGGATGCGCCGCAGATCCACATGCGGCTTCGGTCCGCGCGTGCGGTCCACCACTTCCGGGTCCGGCGAGGCTCCGGCGAGCTCGGCCGCCACGTCGTCCGAGACTTCGAAATTCGCGACGGATATGTGGGGTCCGATGGCGGCCACCAGCTCGCCCTCACCGACCTCTGCCCGCAGCCGATGCACGGCCGCGGCCACTACGCCCGCGACCACGCCGCGCCAGCCCGCGTGGATCGCGGCGGCCGCTCCGCTCGTCTTGTCGCCGATGAGGACGGGCGCGCAGTCTGCCACCCGCACGGCGCAGGCGACGTTGCCGCGCAGGGCCACCACCGCGTCGCCCTGCTCGTGAAGCACCTCGAGCCGATCTTCGCTGCCTTCGAGCAACTGGACCCCGGAGCCATGCACCTGGGACAGGAAGTAGACGCGCTCCGGGGCAACACCGAGTGCCCGGGCGGCCCGCGCCAGGTTCTCCTGCACGTTGTCGGCCTGGTCGCCCACGGCGACCGAGAAGTTGAGGGATTCGTATGGGCCGGAGGAAACGCCACCGGGGCGCGTGAAGAAGGCGTGTCGGAACCCCGCCGCCTGGAGCAGCGGGCTCTGCTGGGGGGACGGATTTTCCACGGCGTTCTCCGGGCTTCGAGCTAAATCAGTCCAGGGTGGGCTCCAGGGGCGCTGGCCCTCGTAGCCGGGTGCTAGTTTTGGTATCTGTTTTCCAAGATGCGTCCCAAGGACCCCTTTATCGGTCGCGAGATTCTGGACGGCCAGTTCCAGATTATCCAGAAGATCGGTACGGGCGGCATGGGGTCCGTCTACAAGGCGTCCCAGCCGGCGATGAACCGGATGGTGGCGATCAAGATCCTCCATCCCAAGCTCGCAGGACGCAAGGATCTGACGTCGCGCTTCCGCCGCGAGGCGCGCGCCATGAGCCAGCTCACCCACCCGAACACCGTGAAGGTGTTCATGTACGGCGAGCTGGAGGAGGACGGTTCCCTCTACATCGTGATGGAGATGTTGGAGGGCAAGAACCTCAACCAGACGGTACGCCGCGAGGGCCCCATGCAGGCCGAGCGCGCGATCCCGATTCTCGTCCAGGTGTGCGGCGCCCTGCAGGAGGCGCACGAGATGGGGATCGTGCACCGCGACCTGAAGCCGGAGAACATCTTCCTCAGCCACCAGGGCGGCATTGCCGACTACCCGAAAGTGCTCGACTTCGGCCTGGCCAAGGTGACCGAGCGTCAGATGCGACCGGGCTCGATAATCCTGACCCAGGAAGGCATGGTGTTCGGCACGCCGGAGTTCATGTCGCCCGAGCAGGCACAGGGCAAGACACTGGATGCGCGCAGCGACATCTACTCGCTGGCGGTGATCCTGTACGAGACGTTGACCGGCAAGCTGCCGTTCGTGGCCAAGACGCCGATGGAGTACATCCAGAAGCACGTTACCGAGCCGCCCATCCCGCTGAGCGAGCGCGTCGCCGAACGCTCATTTCCCGAGGGCCTCGATGACGTGCTCGCCAAAGCGCTGGCAAAGAAGCCGGAGGATCGCTACCAATCCGCCGCGGAGTTTGCCGAGGCGCTGAAACCGTTTGGTGCCGCGGACTACTCGTCCGCGTCCATACGCGCTGCGGCGAGCTCGCCCAAGCAGCCCGAGTTGAAGCGCGATCTGCCGCCGCCGAATCCCGGCGGCACCACGACCGTCCGCCTGAGCAACTCCAAGCGGCCCGGCCCCGCGTTGCTCATCGGCGTTGCGGCAGCCTGCCTCGTTGCGGGCGTGCTCCTCGCCGTGTTCGTGATGCGCGTGGTCGGCAAGTAGCGATTATCGGCAAAAGCGGTAGGCTGCCGGCGCAGATGACGGACGGCGGGCCGGAGCACCACGACGCGGAGGGGAATGCGCCCTGGGACGATGGCGTTCTGCCCGGAGAGGAGTCGCCCGAGCAGGCGGTGCAGCAGCCAGACCGGGAGACGGCCGAGGCGCCGGAGGCGGACCCCGTGAGCGACAAGCCGACCTTCTGGCGCCGTGCGGGGCGCATTGCCAAGTGGACGGGCATCGCTGCTGCCGCCGCTGCGGCGCTTGGCGCGATCACGGTGTTCTTCGTCATCCGGCACTACGAGTCCGGCCTGCCGAGCGTGGAACAGCTCAAGAAGGGCTACGACCCGCCGCAGGTGACACGCATCCTGGCGCGCGATGGAACGCTCCTGGCCAACCTGTTCACCGAGCGGCGCACGGTGATCCCGCTCTCGGAAGTTCCCGATCACGTCAAGCTCGCTTTCCTGGCCGCGGAGGACGCGAGCTTCTACGAGCACGCCGGGCTCAACTATCTCGGCATGTTGCGCGCGCTCGTGGCGAACCTGCGCGCTGGCCACACCGTCCAGGGCGGCAGCACCATCACGCAGCAGGTCGTCAAGAATCTGCTGCTCGACCCGGAACGCACCTACGGCCGCAAGATCAAGGAAACGATCCTGGCGCGCCGCATGGAACAGGATCTCACCAAGGACGAGATCTTCGGCCTGTACTTGAACCACATCTATCTCGGACACGGTCGCTACGGCGTCGAGGAAGCGGCGCGCTACTACTTCGGGAAGAAGACCAAGGAGCTGGATCTCGCCGAGGCCGCGCTGCTCGCCGGGCTCGTGGCGTCGCCGGAACACTGGTCGCCGCGGCGCGCGCCGGATCTGGCGCTGGCGCGCCGGCGCTACGTGCTGGGACAGATGCTGGAGAAGGGCTTCGTGACGAAGTCGCTCTACGATCAGGCCATGAAGGAGCCGCTCCGGCTGGCGCCTGCGGTCGAGGCCGAATCGGAGCTGGCCCCGGAGATCGTCGACTACGTCAAGGGCGTGCTGGAACAGGTCGGGGGCAAGCGTGCCCGCCACGGCGGCTACAAAGTCACCACCACCATCGATCCGGCGCTGCAGGCTGCTGCGCGCAAGGCCGTACGCGACAATCTGGACCGTTACGCCGGGCGGCAGAAGCTCGAGCCGCCCTTCACCCTGAAGAAGCGCCGCCTGTGGGGGGCGCCGTTCAAGGGCACGCCGAAGAAGAACCACATCTACGTCGGCACGGTGGCGGCGCTGGACGACGCCGCGCTGACCGTCGACGTGAAGGTTGGCGACGCGCTCGGCCGCATCAAGCTCGACAAGGAAGATCGCTACAACCCGAAGCACCTACCGCCGAGCAAGTTCGCGGCGGTGGGAGCCTTGCTCAGGGTCGGCCTGCTCGCCGATCCGGAGCCAGGCGACAACTCGCCCGTCCCGCTCAGGCTCGAGCTGGGACCGGAGTCGGCTCTGGTGGCGATTGACGTGCGCACCCGGCAGGTGCGTGCGCTCATCGGCAGCTACGAAGCGCTGATGGGCGGGCTGGACCGCGCGACGCAGGCGAGCCGCCAGCCGGGTTCGTCGTTCAAGCCGTTCCTGTACAGCTACGCGCTGCACTCGCGGCGTTTCACGCCGGCGACCGTGCTGGAGCTGCCGGACAAGAAGGGCGGGACACGGCACATCAGCGTGCGCATGGCGCTCGCGAAGAGCGACAACGCGGCGGCGCAGTACATCTTCCGCCAGGTGGGCCCGGCGAACGTCGTGGAGTGGGCGCACGCGCTGGGCATCCACTCGAAGCTCGAGCCGGACATCTCGCTCGCGCTCGGCGCATACGAGGTCAAGCCGATCGAGATCGCGGCGGCCTATGCGAGCTTCGCGAGCGGCGGCGTGTACGCGCCGCCCGTTCTCATCACGCGCATCATCGGCCCTGATGGCAAGCAGATACCGCTGCCGCCGGAGCCTCCGCCGCGCCGCGTGATGTCGGCTGCCGAGGCCTACCTCACCACGAGTCTGATGCGCAGCGTGGTGCAGGTCGGGACTGCGCGCCGGGCCAGCAGCATGGGGCGCCCGCTGGCGGGCAAGACGGGCACCACGAACCAGGCCAAGGATGCCTGGTTCGTCGGGTTCTCGACCGACATCGTCGCCTCGGTTTGGGTTGGATACGACGACGCCAATCCGCTCGGCTGGGGCGAGGAAGGCGCGGTGACGGCGTTGCCCGGTTGGATGGAGTTCATGAAGGCGGCGGAGCACGGGCGCCCTCCGACGGAGTTCGCGCGGCCCGGCGATATCGTCGTTGCGCGCATCGATCCGGCGACCGGCGAGCTCGCCTACGAAGGTGAAGAGGACGCGGTGGAGGAGGAGTTCCTTGATGGAACCGTGCCCACGGCCGTGGCCTCGCCCGACGCCGGAGCCGAGGGCGGCACAGGCGGCGTGGATGCCGGGGTCGCCGGCGCAACCCCGCGCGCCCCTGAAGCCGGCGCAGCCGCCGAGGCGGGGCCGGTCGTGCACCCCGTCGCCGCCGAAGCCGGCCCCATCGACGAACCTCCGCCGTTCTGATCCGCCCCGCGGAGCCTGGAGCCCAGCCCGCCTTGACGCCGCCCCGCGCGGCCACATCGTAGTTGGCGGGCCATGGCCGCTCCCAGAGTCCCGAGTCCGGTGCAAAATCCGCAGTTCGGCGCGCTTCTGGCCGCCGTGCTGGCGCTGCTCAGCTCGGTGCTGGTGGGGTCCTGGCTGCGCGACTGGGAGCTTGCCGGGCTGGTCCTGGTGGGTGCGTTCGTCCTGCTCCTGGGCGCGCTGCTGCTCGTGCGCAGGCTGGGCAGCAGCTAGCGGCCTACTGCGGGACGGGGACGCAGACCCCGTTCACGCACTGCTCGCGGGTCTCGCATTGGCTCGTCGCCGTGCAGGGTTTTCGCGCCACCTGCGTGACCCACTGGGCGATGTGGTTGCCGCCGGTGATGTCCTGGAACGGCAGCCAGAAGGCGGGGAAGCTCGGGTCCTTGCCGGCCGCGGCAAGCGCGGGATCGAACGCCACCATCCACAGCTGCGTGCGCTCGCCGTCCGCGAGCCGCAGGCCGTAGGCCCGCTGGCTCGAAAACGTGAGCCACATCACCTGGCCGGCGTAGTACTTCTGCAACACCGGCGCCCACTTCGGCCAGGAGCAAGCCTTGCCGCCAGTCGCCTTCGAGAGCTGGATCGGCGTGCCCGCGTTCTTCGACACCACCCACAGTTGCCCGTCGGGCAGAACCCCGGCTTCCGGGTCGCCGGTGGCGTTGGCGTAGGATTCGTGATCGCCTGGCGAGCGGTTGAACGCGACCCAGTTCCCCGTTGGCGAGTAGGCCGGGTAGTAGTTGTTCTGCCCCTGGTAGGGCACGAGCGTCTGCGGGCTGCCCCAGCCGCTGCCGGTGAAGTGCAACAGCTCGAGCGACGCCGACGACACGCCCGGCACCGGGAAGAAGGGCGCCGTCTTGGGCTTGGCGTAGACCATGGTCGTGCCGTCGGGCGACCAATCCGGCATCGTTCCCTTGGCGATGGACGTGCCCAGGACCTGGCCCGTGACGAGACTCCGCCAGCCGATGTTCACGCCGCCGGAAGTGAGCAGGTAGTTTCCGTTCGGCGAGAACGAGAAGAAGTTCGACTGTCCGGTGACGGCTTGCCCGTTCGCGTAGAACGGCTTCCGTGTCGCGACGTCGAACACGGTGTACGGGGCGGGCGATGGGATGTCCTTGCCCACGGCGATCTTGCTGCCGTCGCGCGACAGCACGTGGCACCCGACGCACGTCGCTGCGCCGGCCATGACCGGGGTCAGGTACTGCTCCGCAGCTTTGCCCGGGTAGCCGAAGTCGTATCGCTGGATGACGCCCTTCGTGTTCCAGTAGTAGATGCCGCCGGTGATGTCGTTCTGCGAGAAGATGATCGTCTGCTGCACCGACGTGCCGACGTTGCCCGGGTTCGCGCCGTTCACCCCGCGCAGCGTGTAGGTGACGGGAACCGTGCCGCGTGCGTAGGCGACCAGCTCCGACCAGAAGTTCTGGTCGGGCGTGAAGACGCAGCCGCTCCCGACCGGCGTGCACCCCGTGTAGATCTTCAAATTGGTGGTCGGCGCGTGGAAGGTGAACTCGAACAGCGTCTGACCTGCCGCGGGGATGAAGTGGAACTCGATCGAGTTCATGTTCGGCGGCACCATCACCCCGTTTGCCGGATACACGAGCTGCGGCTTGGCCGACGGGTTGTCGGCGCCGCCGAACTTGCCGGGCGAGCTCGAATCCGCGCCCGGTCCGATGATGATGCCGGTGCCGCCGTCCCCGACTTTCGCCTCGTCGTTGGCGTCGCTGATGCCCGCGTCGAAGCTGCCCGCTCCGCCGGGTCCCGTGCCCCCGCCCGTGGTGCCCGCCGAGCCGCCCGTTCCTGTCGAACCGGCCGCTCCTCCGGAGGCCGAACCCGCGGTTCCGCCGCTGGCTGCCGCTCCTGCGGATCCGCCGCTCGAAGTTGAAGCGTCGGTGCCCCCCGCGCCGCCGCTCGACGTGCCCGCCGAACCGCCGCTCGAGCTCGAGCCGGCCTTGCCGCCGCTGCCGTTCGCGCGTGCTGTGCGGCCGTTGGCGGAGCAGGCCGCGGCGGCCGCGACTCCGAGAGCAAGGGCAAGCAGCAAATCGGCCGTCTTCATGCGACGAGCTTCGGCGCGGCGGCGGGGTGGGTCAAGCTGGAGACCCGTTGCGCTCGAGCGGCATTGCGACGCATCGCGTCGAGGAGGCTCGGGAATGCGAGGCGGAGCCCCTTGTTACTGGTCGGCGAGCCCGCCTGCGCTCACTTGGATGCGGAGCATCCCTCTAGTAGACCCAGGGCACCCATGATGATGACGCGGACCCATCTGTACTCCGGCCTGGTGCTTGCCGCTCTGGCACTCTCGGGCTGCGAGTCCAAGCCGAAAACCGTCAACGCCGACGAGGTCGAGGCGGGAGCCAAGAAGCCTGCGGTCGATCCGGCCCTGGCCAGGGCAGTGGCCGCCGCATCTGCCCACCGGGCCGCGCCAGCAGCTCCCGGGAATCAACCCGGTGCGCCGCCGGAGAACGGCATCTTCGCGCCTGGTGCAGCCGACAAGGCCATGGCCCCCGGCGCGGAGCCGAAGGTTGTCCTGGGTGAGCAGGGCAAGGCGCCACTCGTAAAGCTCGAGCCGCTCCAGCCCAAGCCAGGTTTCCACAACAAGGCGACGCTGACGCTCACCCTACGTGGCGGCGCGGGGGCGTTGCCGCCGCTGGACCTGGACCTGACGCTGAAGACGAAGCGTGCCAAGGGCGCCAAGGCCGGCTCGCAGGGGCCCGTGGATGCGGAGGTGACGATCGACGGCGCCGACGTGACGTCCTCGGAGCGCTCGAACGTACCGCCCGCGTTCGTCGACCGCATCGCGAAGCTCAAGGGCAGCCATATCACCTACGCGATTCTGCCGGATGGCGCCGGCAACAACTTTGCGTACGACCTGTCGAAGGGCGCCACTGGACTGGATACGGCGCTTGATTCGCTGGTCGAAGCGTTTTCTGCCATGACCATCCCCGTGCCGGACAAGCCGGTGGGTGTTGGGGCCATGTGGATGGTCACGACCCGCGGCATGGTGGCGGGCATCAACGTCGTGTCGTATCGGCTCGTGAAGTTGGAGTCGATCGAAGGAGACCACGTCACGCTCAGCGTCAACGCCAAGCGCTATGCGGCCAGCGACAATGTCGAGGCGCCGGGGCTACCCACGAACGTGGGCAAGGTGAAGCTCGCGCAGTTCGTCTCCACGTCGAATGGCACTGTCGACCTGTCCAAAGGCGTGCCGCTGCCGACAGGAGTAGATCTCGAGCAGATGCTGCAGGCGCCGATCGTTCCGGTGAGCAATCCGCAGCGACCCGTCGCCAGCATGCAGAGCGCCACGACCGTGAAGTTCGCGCTGGCGGCGGGCAAGACGAAGGGGCACTGAGCCCGAAGTTCGCGAGCGACGGCGCCCGGGCTAGAAGCCGAGCTGGGTCTTGCGTTCCTCGGCGCCGGGTAGCGCGTCGCCCTTCTCGTTGACCACCGGCAGGTCCGGAGCCTTCTCCGCGTTGACCTGGATCCAGCTTGTCATCTCTTCCGGGAGCTGGGCCTCGTCGTAGATGGCCTCCACCGGGCACTCGGGTACGCAGGCGCCGCAATCGATGCACTCATCGGGATCGATGTAGAGCATGTCGTCGTCGCCGTGGAAGCAGTCCACCGGGCACACGGCGACGCAGTCGGTAAAGCGGCACGCCTTGCAGTTCTCCGTGACGACGAACGTCATATCTTCTCCTCGCGCGCGCCCTGCGGACGCGCCTCATGCTGGATAGTGGGGACCGAGCCCCGTTTGGTTGCCTGATAGCGCTGGTGGGCCCACGGATCAATGCGCCATATCAGCTTTGCCGCGCGCAGTCGCGCCTACTCCTCGCTGAAGGCCGACACGTCGCCGGCGCCTTCCCGCACGACCTTTGGTACGGGCCCCGTCAGATCGACGATGCTTGTCGGCACGGTGCCGCCGGGCCCGGCGTCCAGCACCATCCCCAGCCCCCGGAACTCGAGGTCGACTTCCCTGGGATCGGGATCGGGCGACTCCCCATGGCGCGCCGCTGTCGTCGAGATGATGGGGCGGCCAAGCTCCTCCGTGAGCGCCAGCGCCACCGGGTGGTCCGGAATGCGGACGCCCACGGTCTTGCGCGGCGACTGGACGATCTTCGGCACTTCCCGCGTCGCGTCCAGGATGAAGCAGTACGGGCCAGGCAGGTACTGCTTGAGAACACGGAACACGTTGTCGTGCATCACCGCGTAGCGCGACACGTCGGCGATCCCGTGGCAGACGAACGCGAGCTTCTGGCTCCGGTCGAGCCCCTTGATCTGATACAGGCGGTCGACCGCCTTCTTGTTGAACAGATCGCAGCCGAGGCCGTACACCGTGTCGGTCGGGTAGGCGATCACTTCGCCTGCCTCGAGTGCTTCCACGGCACGCCGGATCTTCCGGGGCTCCGGGTTGTCTGGATTGATCTCGAGCAGCATCCGCGGCTGCCTCTACTACTATTACCCGCGAAGATCCACCGCTGCCCTCCCCGCGGCTGCTAGGAATACTCGCGCAGCTCCAGCATGCGCACGGAGCGACGCCGCACCCTCAGCGAGAGCAGACCCGACCGGGCGCGGATACGCTGCCCGTCCAGAGCGTCTACCGCCACCTCTGCGCCAGCTGCGGTGACGCGAGCCTCCAGGTCGCGCTCGGTCGGATTGATCACAAACAAGAGCTGCGGAGCCCCGTCCGGATCGCGATGCAGGGTGACGTGGATCTCGGCGGGTTCCGCCTCCAGAACCGGAAGCCCGAGCTCCACGATGGCGCGGTCGACCGCTTCGCGGATGGCCGCCCGGTCGAGTCCGAGAAGAAGCGGCGCCGCACCGCCGGTAGGGAGGCCGGGCACGGGCGACCGGGGCTGCATGTTCTCGTCGCGATCGGGCAGCCGCGGTCCCAGCGTGACTGCGGCTTCCCGCTGAAGCGCGCTCCGGACGCTTCCGACGATTGCCGGCTCCAGCGCGCCCGTACACAGCACGAGCGTCCAGCTCGCCTGCGACGCGGTCTCGTCGATGACGTCGCCGCCCGCCATCGCATAGGGAACGCGCCGGCGGTCGAGCGCGTGCTCGAGCTCGCGCACGAACTGCTCGGCCTCGATTACGACCGGCGCTCCCAGGCCGAAGTCGTCCTCCAGGCAGCCCTCGCGAGCGCCGCCACCCGCGACCTGGAAAAGCGCCGCGCTGAGCGGGCCAAAGGCGTG
The DNA here is from genome assembly GCA_963826085.1 of uncultured delta proteobacterium. Taxonomy (GTDB): domain Bacteria; phylum Myxococcota_A; class Polyangia; order Polyangiales; family Polyangiaceae; genus CAWDXG01. The sequence continues at coordinate 531,044 of CAWGVN010000005.1, forward strand.
GCACACGCGCGCCAGCCGCCGGTAGCTGCGTGGGACGACGATGCGGACCGGCGCTTCGCGTGTGAGCTCGGCGAACCTGGTGCGCTCCAGCGCACTGACCAGCCTTTCCCAGAAGTCCGCCCAGGGCCGGCGCCTGCCGCGCGCGTCGATCGGCGAGCCTATCCAGCGGTCGCGCTCCACGATCATGTAGGCGTTGAAGCCCCTGAGGCCGTACGCCAGCGCGGTCAGCAGGGTGAAGGCGTTGTCCTCCTCGCGGAGCGGCGGAAAAAACGGCGGGAACCCTGCGCCGAGCTCGCACGCGAACGGCGCATGCCCGCGCACCGCCGAGCGCGTCACCAGCTCGGACGTTCGCCGCGCGATCTCGGAGCGCTGCGGAGGCGTGGCGCCGTGGTAGTAGTCCAGTCCGATCAGGTCGACCGCGCGCCCCACACGTTCCGGGTCGAGAGGCGTCGCTCCCTCGCTGAGCGGCAGGTTGTGGGAGGTCGGGATCCCGGAAAGGCCGCTCTGCGCCAGCAGATCCGCCATGCGTTTGAACGAGTCGGCGAGCAGCTCTTCCTGGAACGTCGCCCAGTCGAGATGGGGAGCGAGCTCGATGGCCGTCGACGCCGACATCCGCCGTGGCGGGTCGATGCTCGCGAAGTCGAGCGTCGGATTGTGGTGGGCGGCCCTGAGACGTCCTACCTGTCCATACTTTCGCTGCAGGAAGCGCCGGTAGCGGGTGATCGCGTCCGGGTGGTAGTCCTGGTCGTAGACGCCGTCGCGGAAGTACATCGCTCCCTCGTTGTCGACCTGGCACATCACGATCGGCCCGTCCGGGTAGCGCAGAGGCGACAGCGCCGCGCCGATCGCTCCGAACCACTGGGCGACCTCCGTGAGGAAAGCCTCGCTCGCGTAGCTGGGAACCGGGAAGGCGAGCGGTGGCGCGGGCAGCACGACGGGCTTGCCCCCGGCCGATCGCGCCTGGCAGTCGGAGTTCCAGATGACCCGCTCGGGGAGCCCGAACCAGGTGAGCTCCGCGTTGATGTGCGGCCCCGGTCGTACCAGGCAATAGAAACCGAGCTCGGCGCAGAGCTTGAGGAAGCGCACGACGTCCAGCCTGGGATTGGTCTGCCCCAGGTCGAACTCGCCGGGCGCGCTCTCGTGTACGCCCCACGGCACGTAGGTGTCGATGAGCCGCAGCCCGAGGCTGCGGGCCGCTTCGAGCGCGGGACGCCAGGCCGTGGGCGCCAGCCGCCAGTAGTGCACGCTGCCGGCGAACAGCGGCACCTCTTCCGAGCCCAGCGCGAGACCGCCCGGCACCAGCCGGATGCCACGTTCCTCGCGCTCTTTTCGGCCGGCCATGTCCAGGCGCGGCAACGTAGGCGCCGGTGTGGCTCATGGCAAGCGGCGGGTGACGGCGCGCCGAAACCAGGTAAGGTCGGCCACGCCACCAACCTGGAGGATTCCGATGTTGTCATCCACCAGCAATGCGGCGCTGGCCGCGTCGGCGGAGCGCCTGCTCCCGCGACAGCTTCAAGGGCTTGCGCGCACGTTTGCCGACTACGGCTGGCGCGATCTGTTCTGGTCGCTCGGAGTGGCCGCCGTCGCGCTGATTATCGGGCGAGTAATCGCCGGGCTCGTCGTGCGGGCGCTGGCGCGCTGGTCGAAGCGCACCGACACGATCGTCGACGACGCGATCGCCAAGCACGTCCACGGGCCACTTCGCTGGCTCGGCCCGATCATCGCCCTGAACCTCGCGCGCCCGCTCATGACGCTGCCGCCGGGCCCGATGGAATTCCTGCGCCACACGCTGTTGATCCTCCTGATCTCTGGCTTCGGGTGGGTGGCGCTCAGGTTCGTGCGCGTTGTCGAGGACGTGGTCAACCACCGCTTCAACATCGAGGACAAGGACAACCTGCACGCCCGCGCGGTCTACACCCAGATGCGCGGCTTCCGGAACATCGCGAGCTTCCTGGTGGGGATGGCCACGATCGCGTTCGTGCTGATGACCTTCGAGCGCGTCCGGCAGCTGGGTGCGGGGTTGCTCGCCTCGGCGGGCCTGGCCGGCGTCGTGCTGGGGTTCGCCGCGCAGAAGAGCCTGGGCACCATCCTGGCCGGCATCCAGATCGCGTTGACCCAGCCCATCCGCGTCGAGGACGTGGTGATCGTCGAAGGGGAGTGGGGCACGATCGAGGAGATCACGCTGACGTACGTAGTGGTCCGCATCTGGGATCTCAGACGGCTTGTCGTCCCGATCAGCTACTTCATCGACAAGCCATTCCAGAACTGGACGCGCGTGTCGGCCGATCTGCTGGGCACGGTGAACCTGTATCTCGACTACAGCGTGCCCGTGGAGGCGATCCGCGAGGAATTCAAGCGCATCCTTGATGCGTCCGAATACTGGGACGGCAAGACCTGGGGCGTGCAGGTGACCGACGCGACGGACAGGACGATGACCGTGCGGCCGTTGATGAGCGGGAAGAACTCCGGCGACATCTGGAACCTGCGCTGCGAGGTGCGGGAAAAGCTGATCCAGTTCGTACGCGAGAACTATCCCGATTCGCTGCCGCGCCTGCGCGCCGACGTCGGCTCCACGGGCGCTGACGCTGCGTGACGATGGTCGCGCGCTACCGCCGGCCGAGCCACGCGACGATCTGGCTGGCCATGCCGCGCGCCGCCGGCTGTCCCAGGTCGAAGTCGCGGGGGAATCCGACGTGCCCGCCCCTCTCGAACCAACGCACCTCGAGTGCGTCCGGTGCCTCTTCGAGTGCGGGGCGCAGCGTACGCTCGAGCACCATCGGGTCGTGTCGCGCCGCCACGAGCAGCGACGGCACGCCGATCCGGCGGAGCAGCGGCGCGACGCTGGCCTCGCGGTAGTAGTGACGCGCGTCGGAAAAACCGTGCCGTGGCGCGACCACGAGGTCGTCCCATTCGACGATGCGGCGGACGCGCCGCGCGCGTTCCAACGGGACGTCCACAGCACGCCGGCGCGCCATGGCGGCGTAGCTCTGCTTCAGACCGGAAAGCACGTGCCGGCGGTAGAGCCAGCGCTCCGGGCGGTCGATCGCGTCGGCGGAGCGTTGGAGGTCGAGCGGCGAGCAGACCGCGGCCACGCGCTGCACGCGCGGATCGACGTTCCCCGTCGCGTAACGCAGCGCCACGTGCCCGCCGAGCGAGAAGCCGAGCACAAGCAGGCGCTCGTAGTGCGAAAGCTCCGGGCTCGACAGTGCTGCGTGCAGATCGGACGACAGCCCCGCGTGGTAGAAGTCCTCGCCGTCGAGGCCTGCGCCGCGGAGATTCAACCTCAGACAGTCGAAGCCCGCTTTCGCCACCGTCCGCGCGGCGTCGACCGCGTAGTGGCTCTCGGCATTGCCGCCCAGGCCGTGCACCACCAGCACCAGCGTGCTGCTCCTGCCGGCGTCCAGCAGTCCGCGCAGCGTGACCTGCCCGAAGCGTTCGTCCGCAACGACGGTGGACCAGGGCGTCGCGGCTGGAGCTCGCGCGAAGTCGAACGCTTGCAGGGCCACGGGACGTATCGTCCAGAAGTGGCCCGCCGCGCCCAGCAATGCGGGATGTCCGCGTTCCATGGGCCCGCAGTATCACGATTTACCGACCGCGGCCGGCGTGCGAGCCTTGCGGGCGATGGCCTGGAGCGCCCTGCGCTGGAAACGCTTCTACCAGGGCGAGCGGTCCAGGCTCGGGCAGGCCGGCCTGGAAGCGCTGCTCGACGCCGCGCCAGCCGTCGCCATTCCCGCGCGAGGCGCGCTGGTGTTTCCGCATACCCGGCTTTCGAGCTCGGGCAAGCTCGCTGCTGCGGCGGCGCAGGCCGTCGTGGAATCGGGCGCGGATACCGTGCTGGCGCTCGGCGTGCTGCACGGAGCGCGCGAAGAGGACGCGGCAATCGTCCAGCGCGCCCGCGGCGGCGAGCCGGATGCGCTCGCGGCACTGCGTGGTGTGCACGGCCCGGGCGTACGCGAAGACGCCGGACACTGGACGGAGGAGTTTTCGTTGGACGGCTTCGGCGCGCTGCTGTCGCTGGCCGCGCGGCGGGCCAAGCGGCCGCCGCCGCGCGTAGTCGCGCGCTACCCGTTCCTGGTTGGCGCCGCGCCGGACAACCTGCCCGGCCTCGACGAGCTGGAGCGATTGCGCGAAGAGGGAGCCGTGCTCGTGGCGACGGCAGACCCGGTCCACCACGGCGCCGGCTACGGCACGCCGGAGCCGCAGCGGCTCGATGACGCCGATCCGCGCACGCTCGACGCGGCGCGCTCGTGGGTGGAGACGGCTCTGTCGCTTCTGGCGGCCGGCGACCTGCCCGCGTTCCTCGAGCTCTCCACGCGCGTACGATCCGACTTCCGCGACACGGGCGCTCTGCTCTCACGGCTGCTCGGCCCCTGCGACGCGCGCGTGCACGAGCTCCTGCTCGTCGACTACTCCGACGTGCTGGGCGCGCCGCGACCGACCTGGGTCGCGGGCGCGCTCGCTTCGCTAGCCGTTAGCTGACAGCCGGTCAGCCTCCCCGGCACTGGTTGTCCTGGCTGCAGGTCTGGCCTTGCGGACAGTTGGCGTCGGTGAGGCACTCCACGCAGCGGTGCCGGTCCTGCTGGCAGTAGGGCTGGCCCTGGTCGCCGCAGTTGGTGTCGGTCATGCATTCCACGCACGTGTTCGTCGCCGGCAGGCAGTAGGGGCGTCCCGTGTTGCCGCCGCAGTTGGCGTCGGCCAGACACTGGACGCACACGTGGCGGGTGGTGCTGCAGTAGGGGAACTCGCCGCCGCAGTCGGCATTCGACTGGCACGAGGGCACGCAGTGGTTCGTCAGCGTGTCGCAGGTCATGTTGCCGCCGCCGCAGTTTGCGGCCGCGAGGCACTCGACGCAGCGGCCGTTCGGCGAACAGTAGGGGTTCTGTCCGCCGCACTGCGAGTTGTTCGAGCACTGCACGCAGCTATGCGTGGTCATGTTGCAGTAGCGCTGGGCGCCGAAGTTGCCGCAGTTGGCGTCGCCCAGGCACTGCACGCACATCTTCGCGCCCGGGTCGCAGTACGGAGTGGGCGGCGCGCACTGCCCCGTGCTCGAGCAGGGACCACCTCCCCCTACACCGGTGCCCGCGCCGCTGCCGCCCGCGCCCGTCGCGCCGCTACCGCCGGTGCCGTTGCCGACGTTCGTGCTGCTTGAACCACCGCAGCCTCCGAGCATCATCGCGGCGCTGAAAGCGGCCAGCGTGGCGGGACCAAGTATGCGTGGGAAGAAAGCCATATCCACTCCTCTTTCTGGCAGGTCCGGGCCAAGCCGGATGCGGGCTCTGACTAATGGAGTACCCAGAGCGGTCCGGCGGCAGGCACCCTGGCCGGAGTTTTTTCCCGCCGGGGCGCGTTCCAGCGTGGTCGGCCGCGACCCGCTGGCCGGTGCTACCCTCGCGCTCGACCGAATGTCCCGCTGTTCCGCCTATGCCGCGCTCGTGCTGGTGGCCCTTGGCGCGTGTGTGAAACCGGATCCGCCGAGCGCACCCGTCGCGCCGCCCCGACCGCCGCCGCCACCGAGTCTGCCCAGTTGGTGCGCGTCGGTGCATGCGGCGCTTGGACGAGGCGCCGACACTGCGAGCTTCGAGTGCCTGTCGGTGCCGAACTTCCTGGTGACCGGGTTCTACGGGACCGACAGGAATCCGGAACGCTCCGACTTCATCAATGGTTGCTTCGCGGGTGACGCGAAGCGCGCGGGTCGCGTCCGTATGAGTGTGCGCCCGGCCGGCGACATGACGTTCAGCTACCACGCCGAGCGCAAGCTCGACGCCAGCGGCACGCTCGATCTGGGTTTCCTGGGTCCATGGGCACCCAAGCTCAGCGCCGGCGGTGCTTCCGGGCAGCGTGTCGAGGTGGAGGTCACGCTGTCCGACGCGGAGATACGGGTGCTGTCGAGCGTCGCGGAAATCCTGGGTCAACAGTACGAGGCCTCCGAGCAGGAACCCGCTTCCCGCGATGCGCTGGAGTCATGCATCACCAGTCTATGTCAACCAGCGAAGCCCGCGGACGCGCTGGTCTACACGGCAAAGGTGCTGGCTGCGGTCCCGGTCATCAGCGTGCACTTCGACAGCAGGCGTGCAGCCGGCGCTGGCCTATCGCTGATGAAAGGCGTGGCAGGTTTCGACGTGAAGCAGAGCCAGAGCGACAGCACCCGCTTCGAGATCCGGGCCCAGCAGAAGCTGAACGTCGCTGCCCTGCTCGAACAAGCACGTCCAGCGTTCGGCCGGGCGGGAACCTGCGGCAAGGTGCAGGCCGCGCGGACGCGACGCACCACGATTGCGAGCCTGCGCGAGCTGGGCCTGCAGACGGCAGCCGGTCGCGAGCTCGACAAGGTGCCGGCCGGCGCGGAGAAGCTCAGAGACATCGTGGCCCATTCCGACGGAGCTTTCAGCAGCAGCGAACAGGGCGCGCTGCTCGAGGCACTCGAAGCGTTCGACGGCGCTTCCACAGAGCTCGTGGCGAAGAAGCCGGGGCGACAGGTGTGCGAGACCCGCAAGCTGCTCGAGACGCTGCTCAGCGACTCGAAGGAGGACAATCACCTGCACAGCGTGCTGGCCGATGTCGCGGAGCCGCTCCAGCGACGGCTCACCGACCTTGCGAACGATCGCGCGCTGCCCTGCGCGGAGCCGGCCTGGTACATCGACCGCGATCACGACGGCTACGGCGACCCGCACGTGATGAAGCGTTCCAGCCACCAGCCGCCCGGCTACGTCGCCAACTCGCTCGACTGCTACGACTCGAACCCGGACGCCCACCCCGGCCAGACGGAATACTTCGCGCAGCACCGCGGCGACGGAAGCTTCGATTACGACTGCGACGGCAAGCAGACGCGGAAGGACGAAGTCGTTTCCGAGGGGTGCAAGGAGCTCACCACGCTCGGCTATCCGACGCACTGCTGGGCGGATGAAGGCTGGAATGGGAGCGCACCTGCCTGCGGCCATCAGGGGCGCTGGGTAGCGTCCTGTACGGTGAGCGGGTTCAGCTGCTCGATGGCCCGCGACGAGAGGCGGGAGCAGCGCTGTCGCTAGCCCGATAACGTGCGTTGACAGAGCGCGTTGCCAGCCGGATAGTCGAAGGATGTTGGCGCGCAAGATCGCGCTCCTCTTCGTGTCCGCCCTGCTGGTGGCGTCTTCGGCAGGCGGGTGCAGCGGAAACGGCTCGGGCGTTGCGTCCAATTCCGTCGGTGCTGGGGGAGCAGCTGGAGGATCCGACGCGGGGGTCGAAGTGTCCTCCGGCGGCGGCCCCGCGGGGTGCACCGACGGTATCAAGAACGGCACCGAGACCGACGTTGATTGCGGCGGGTCGTGCCCGGCGTGCAAGCGGGGCCAGGCGTGCAGCCAGGATGGCGACTGCACAACGAACGTGTGCCACCAGACCCAGTGCTGCTCGACCTCTACCTATACCAAGACAACCGGAAGCAGCTCCGGCGTGGCCACGGTCTGTTGCGACGGCAGCGACGTGCGCACGGACGTCTCGGACTGCGCGAGCGGCGCGAACCACTACGCGAATCCCAAGGACCCGAACTGTGCGGAGGCCGGCGAAGGAGCCAACAACGGCGGCGACGCCTGCGCCTTGATCACCTGCGAGAAGTTCGACTGTAGTGCCGTCCCCGTCGATGGTGGAACGAGTTGAAGTGGCTCCGGCCGCCGTCTCGTTTGCGTGTCGTCGGGAATATCGCTAACCCATGAGCGATGTCGTCCGACGCCCCTGACCCGTCCGCTATCGACGGGTCTGCCGAGGGGAGGAGCGGCTTCGCCGAGCGCATCGGCGCCACTCCGGCGGTGCTGGCGCTGTCGCTCGCCCGCCTGGGCGATGCGATCGGCAACAGCATCCTGTTCGTCATCATCCCGCTCTACGTCGCCAAGCTACCTGCGCCGTGGTTCCCGCTGCCAGAGACGGTCCGCGTCGGGGTCTTGATCTCGCTCTACGGTCTGGTCAACGCCCTGTTCCAGCCGGTGGGCGGCTTTCTTACCGACCACTACAACCGTCGCAAGCTGTTCATCCAGCTGGGCCTGGTGTTGATGGGAGGCGGGACGCTGGCCTTTGCCGTCGCCTCGCGTTTCACGCATCTGCTCCTGCTGCGCGCGCTGCAGGGAGTCGGCGTCGCGCTCACCATTCCGGCGTCGATGGCGATCATGGCGGCGTCCACCGTCAAGCACACCCGCGGCGGATCGATGGGCGTGTACAGCTCGATGCGTATGGTCGGGTTTGCCGGCGGGCCGCTGCTCGGTGGCTTCCTGTACGACCATTTCGGCTTCAAAGCGGCCTTCTACGCGGGCACGGGGTTCGTGGCTCTCGCGCTGTGCCTGGTGCAGCTCTGGGTGAAGGACACGCCGGCGGAGATCCCGCCCGGGGAAGAGCGTCGCGCGGCGCTTTTCGACCGCAAGCTGCTCACCGTCCCGATCCTCGGCCTCGGTGTCGCCACATTCGTGATGGCCGCCTCTTTCTCCATGATGACGACGCTGGAGAAGCAGTTCAACGACAGGCTCGGCGAGACAGCATTTGCGTTCGGCGTTGCCTTCAGCTCCTTGATGGTCAGTCGTCTGATTTTCCAGATCCCGCTGGGTCATCTCTCCGATCGCATCGGGCGCAAGCCGCTGATCGTGTGGGGGCTGGTGTTCCTTGCGGCGGCGACTGCTCCGCTCGGTCTGGTTGCTTCGACGGCAGAGCTCACTGCGCTGCGCGTCGCGCAGGGAGCGGCATCCGCGGGTGTGGCTGCCCCGGCGTTCGCGCTCGCTGCCGATCTGGCGCGCACCGGCGGCGAAGGGCGCCAGATGAGTGTCATTACGATGGGCTTTGGGCTTGGGCTGGCACTGGGCCCGCTGACGGCCGGCATCTTTGCCACGGTATTCTTCAATCTGCCGTTCTTGATCGCTGGCGCAGCGGCGCTTGTCGGCGCGCTCGTCGTGTGGCGCTACGTTCCCGAGACCGTGGAGCGCCACGCGCCAAACCCGGGCTGAGCGCAGTAAATTTGCGGAGCCCGGCACCCTGGCTTCACACTCCGGCCGATGCGAGCCGCGCGCCCCCTGCTTCCAACCTTGGCGCTGCTGCTGTCCGGCTGCATGCACGTGCCCGAGACGCCGCTGCCGTACGGCGGCGATCCTCCGCCCTACGGCATGACCGAGTCGCAGCCGGGCGCCGCTGCCGCCGGGGGGATCCGGCGCTCGGACCTCCGGGTCCCGGCGGGCGTGCTGCTCGTCGGGTTGTGCCCGGCGCCGCGCCGGAGGAGCGCTCGCTGGCGGCGCGCTACGAGAATGCGCCGCCGCTCCGCGTGCTCACCGGCGAAGCGACCTACTACGCGGACTCGCTTGCCGGTCACCACACCGCCAACGGCGATCGCTACGACCCCAATGCGTTCACGGCGGCACACCGCAACCTGCCGTTCGGCAGCGTGCTGCGCGTGACGCGGCAGCCGGGCGGACCCACCGTGTACGTGCGCGTCAACGATCGCGGTCCGTTCGGCAGCAGCAAGCGCATTCTCAACGTCTCGAAAGCGGCCGCGCGCGAGCTCGGAATGCTGCGCGCCGGCGTGGTGCGCGTGCGGGTCGAGGTCGTCGCGATGGGCGGTCGCTAGCGCGCGGCATCGCTCGCGGCCACCGAGCCCTTGAACTCCGCGATCACCTCGATCTTGCCGATGATCGCGTCGTTGAAGTCCTCGAGGTGCTCCGTGGGGATCCAGTACTCCTCGTGGATGCGAGCACCGACGACGCGCACCTCGTAGCGTGCCAGGAAGTCGGCCGACACCTCGAAGCGCGTCACGTAGCCGCTGCCGCTGTCGCGCGCGTTCCAGTCGCGGGCAATCTGCTCGGCGTAGGCGCGCGTGCTGACCGGGTAGAAGAACGCCTGGTCGAAGAGCCGGGGCGGGAAACGGCGGTACCCGCTTGCCTTGATCAGCGACAGCTCGGCCGAGCCGACAGGGCGGTAGAGGGTGCGGGTTTTCATGGGGCTCTTGTGGTTCGACACCGCGCGTGGCGCTTTCGTTCAAATGGAGAACGCGCGAGCGGCATCATTGCCTACAGCGGAATGCCGTGGGCCGGCCCGGCGTTAATTCCTCTTCGATCCCGCAGAGCTGCGCGGCACGGCTTGACGCCTCCCCGGCGCCGGCGCTCCGTTCGGGTCGTGGACGGCCTGCACACATTGCGACCCGCCGAGGAGTTCGAGCGCATCGCCACGGAACGCCGCAGCTTCCGCAATCTGCCGCGCTTCGACGCGGCGCTGACCGCCCTGCGTTCCGACGGCATCGACCTCGGGAGCGCGCGCGCGAGGGCCGGCTTTGCGCGCGGGCACCTGCTGGACCTCGTGCTCCTCGATCCGGCGTTCGCCTCGGCCAGCGACGAGAGCGCGCAGCAGATTGCCGACCGCGTTGCCGATGCGCTACTGGGCGCACAGCTCGTGGACGACTGGGTCGGCGCGATCGACGTGGCGCCGCTCGCGCGCGGTGGGCCGTTGAAGGTCGTCGGCGGCGCCGACGAACAGAGCCTGCCGCTCGACGAGCTCGGGCCGGCCGTGCTCGCGGCCATCGACGGACTGCTCGCCGGGTTGCCGGATGCGCCGCACCACGCGCGTGCCGGGGCCGGCGAGTGGACGCTGTTCGAGCTCGAGCCGGAGCGCGCCGACGACTACGCCGCGCAGGACGATCTGGTGCTCGCCACGACGTCGGTGCCGGAGATGCTCAAGGCGTTCCTGCAGGGGCTGCCGCTGTACTCGGGGCGCTTCTCGCGGCACGGCGAGCTGTATTGCTATCTGAAGCTCGACGGCGGTGGACGGACGGACGAAGAGCGCCTGAAGGCGCGCAGCGCGCTGGAGGACGGGCTGAACGCCGCACTGGTCCGCGCGCAGGCCGGCTCCGTCGTCGGCAACGGGCTCGGTTTGCGCTTCTCCTACGTGGATCTCGCGATCGCGGACCTGACGCTCGCCGCACCGATCCTGCGCGAGCGCGTGGACGGGGTCTGGGACCACGCCTGGCTCCAGTTCTGCGACACCGACAGAGCGGGCGATTGGCTCGCGCTGGCGGACAGCAGCGAGCCGCCCCCCGGAATCGACTAGCCGAGCACGCGGTCGAGCAAGAGCGCGAGCTCGGCGAGCTCCGGATCGTCGCGCAGCCGGTCGAGCGCCGCGCGCGCCTTTCCAATGGTGGGCTCGACGAACTCGAGGAACGAGGGGTTCTTCTTCACGCGGTCGATGAAGACGAAGCGCCCGGCGTCCTTCAACTTGCGCTGGACGGTCACCATGTCGAACTCGCGGCCGACGGCAGCGCGCTCCTCGGCACCAAAGCCGAGCGCAGCCGCGTACTCGTCGAGCCGCTCGTCGACGAAGCTCCGATCAAAGGTCTGGTAGCTGTCGCTGAGCAGCGCGACCAGGTCGTAGACGCGCGGACCGAGCAGCGCGTCCTGGAAGTCGATCCACACCAGCTCCGGCGTTCCGTCCTCGCGCTCGCGCACCATCAGGTTGCGACTCTGGTAGTCCCGGTGCACGAAGCCGCGCTCCCAGCCGGCGATGGTGTGGGCCAGGTAGTCCGCCACGCGCTCGAACAGCGCGCGGTCCGCGCCGGCCAGATGGATGCCCCGCGCTTCCAGTCCCCACTCGCGGAAGTGATCCACCTCCCAGCACAGCAGGTCCTCGTCGAAGGCCCGCGCGCGCACGATGGACTCGCTCGGCAGCGACGCCAGCTCGCGTTGCGCGGCCGCCAGGTCGAGGATCGCCTTCTTGTACAGAAGCTCGCGCTTGTCCGGATGCCGCTCCAGGTAGCGCGCCAGCGTATCCTCGCCGAGGTCTTCCACCAGCACGAAGCCGTCCTCGCACGCCTCTGCGAGCACCGCCGGCACCCGGACGCCCCGTTCGTGCAGGAGGTCGCGCACCTCGAGGAACGGCCAGCGCCGGCCGCTCTCGTCGGTCTTCACGATCTCGTCCGGCTGCGTGGCGTCCGGCACGAACATCGCCACCGCGCTCCGCCCGTCGCCCAGGTCCACGCGGAAGAAGCGCCGGGTGGACGCGCCGCCGGGCATTTCCTCGACCGGCGCGCCGGGCCTGCCGGTCACGCGCTCCAGCAGCTGATCGAGTCGGTCCAGGGGGTGCGGAGAGGTAGACGAGTCCGTCATACGAGCCCCCCTCTTGGTACCGCATCCCGGCCTGGCAGTCGATATCCAGCGGTAGTTGTTCTATCCCTTCTCCCGTGCCGCTCTCCCGCCCACAGTCCGGCTGGCGGCCGCGCATCGAGCGCGCGGTCGCCGGCCTCGGCGCGTCCTTGGACGCCCGCGCTCTGGCCCCGCTCGAGCAGCTGCTCGATCTGGTCGTGGAGTGGAACGCGCGGGTGGATCTCACGGCCGCCCGCGATGCCGACGAGCTGGTCGATCTGTACCTGGCCGACGCCGTCAAGCTCTGGAGCGCCGGCATCGAATCCGGCGAGCGCTGGGTCGATGTGGGCAGCGGCGGCGGCGCACCGGGGCTCGTGCTCTCCGTGCTTGCGCCGGAGCTCCAGCTCACGCTGGTCGAGCCGCGCTCGAAGCGCGTCGCGTTCCTGCGCAGCGCGGTAGGCGCGCTCGGTCTCGGCAACGTCGATGTCCGGCGCGCGCGCAGCGACGCGCTGCCCTCCGACGCCTGGGACGTCGCCGTATCGCGCGCCACGCTGGCACCGGCCGACTGGCTTGTCGAAGGCGCGCGGCTCGCGACGAGGAGCGTGTGGGTGCTGCTCGCCCGCGCCGAGCCGCCGGCACTGGACGAATGGCGGGTCGAGCAGGACATTTCCTACAGTTGGCCGCTCACGGGGGCGGCTCGGCGGGCCGTCCGCTACGTACCGGAGGGAAACCCCGGGCGCGCTCGAGCGTAGGACATGAATGGGGCCTCCCTCGGCCTCGTCCCACTGGTTGGTCTTCCCATGAAACGTCGCTCCAGTCTGATCTCGCTGGCCTTGTTGGCGGCGCTCCTGACCGTGGCGCTTGTCGCGTCCGCGACGCTGAAGAGCATCGGCAATCCGGACGTGCAGTTCCGCGCCGTCGGGCCGGCCGGTTTGAAGATCGACGGCCAGTCCACCCAGCTGAGCGCGTCGGAGAAGGACGGCAAGCTCACGGTCGTCGCGCCCCTGACCAACCTGAAGACGGGTATTTCGCTGCGGGACCGGCACCTGCGTCACTACCTCGATACCGACAAGTACCCGGACGCCACGCTCACCGTGGCGCGCAGCAAGCTGAAGCTGCCGGCTGACAAGCAGACCGTGACGTCCAGCGCCGTGGGCGCCTTCACGATGCACGGCGTCACGAAGAACGTGACCTTCCGCTACAAGGCGCTGCGCACCGGCAGTGACTACCACGTGCAGGGTCTGACCCAGGTCGACATCCGCGACTTCGGCGTCGAGGTGCCGTGCTACCTCGGCGTCTGCGTCCATCCCGACGTGAAAATAAAAGTCAAATTCAAGCTGCGCGAGACGCAGTAGTCGCGCCCTGGCTCACGGCGCGGCGCGCGCCGCGGGGCTTGCGCCTCCGCCGGGGGCTGGACCATAACGTCCGCGATGCTTCGACTTCCCTTGTGCGGTTGGCGCCCGCTCCGGCGCCTGCTGCTCTCCTGCGTTCCGGCACTGGTCGTGCTGCTCGTAGGCACCCAGGCCCATGCCTATCCGTGGATGATCCGCCACGGCTACGGCGGCTGCACCACGTGCCACATGGATCCCTCGGGCGGCGAGCTGCTCACCCGCTACGGCCGCGCGCAGGGGGACCTGCTCCTGCGGATGCACTATGGCCACCAGACCGCCAGTCTCGAGACGCAGAAGCAGGACACCGACAGCTTCGACAGCTTCGACAGCTTCGGCGACGACACGAGTGCGCAGCCGAAAGCGAAACCGAAACCGCCGCCTCCTCCGCCGAAGGCGGAGGGCCCGAGCCCCACGGCGGGCTTTCTGTGGGGCCTTTTCAAGACGCCGGACTGGCTGCTGCTCGGCGGGAGCTACCGCCAGATGACCATCGTGCGCCCTGTGCGGAGCACGGGGCAGCAGAGTGTCTGGTTCTTCCCGATGCAGGCGGACGTGTACGGCGGGCTCGAGATCGGCGGCTTCCGTGCCGAGGGCAGCATCGGCGCTGCCAAGGTCCCCTCGCAGTTCTTCTACACTCGCGGTGCGCAGATCACCACGAACCAGGGAGATCAGTTCAACGTGATCTCGCGTACGCACTGGCTCGGCTGGTCATGGGGCAACGAGAAGTACCTGCTGCGCGCCGGACGCATGAATCTGCCGTTCGGTGTGCGGATTCCGGAGCATGTGATGTGGGTGCGCTCGGCCACGCGCACCGACCGCGAATCCGAGCAGCAGCACGGCGTGGCCTTCGCGTACAACGGCGACGTGCTGCGCGGCGAGATCATGGCGATCGCCGGCAACTACCAGATAAGTCCCGATCGCTTCCGCGAACGGGGCTACAGCGCCTACGTCGAATGGATGCTGGCGGACTGGGCGGCGATCGGCGGGAGCAGCCTCGTGACGTACGCCGGCTCGGACATCGCGACGAACGAGAACAAGGCCACGGTGCGGGAAGCGCACGGGCTGTTCGCGCGCATGGCCGTGGTCCCACAGGTTGTCCTGCTTGCGGAGGGCGACGTGCTGATCAAGACGCGCCACGACGGTGGCTACACCGGTTTCCTGCAGGCGGACTACGAGCCGGTGCAGGGCCTGCACTTCGACGCGACCGGCGAGGTGCTCGACGAGGGCTACCAGGCCAGCACGGGGCTGGCCAAGGTCCCGGGCTTCGGCCAGCCGCGCTTCGGCGGTTGGCTGAGCACGTTCTGGTTCTTCCTGCCTCACTGCGAGGCGCGTCTGGACGGCGTCGTGCGCCAGTACCAGACCTCGAACACCTTGCCCGGTCAGCCGCCCCTGGACGTGCAGATCCTCGGGCAGCTGCACGTGTTCCTGTGACCGGAGAGCGATCATGAACGTCAGACGCAAGTCAGGTTCTCCGGTTGTCCTCGCGGGTGTGCTCGCCGCGGGGCTGGCGCTGTTCGCGGCCCGCCCGGCTGTCGCCAGTCCCACCTATCCGGAGCTCCTGCAGAAGCACTACAAGATGGACTGTGCGCCGCCCTGCACCGTCTGCCACCGCGACAGGAACGGTGGCCTGTACACGGTGGACAAGCCGTTCGGGCTTACGGTGTACTCGCTGGGGCTCAGGGGCCAGAGCCCGAACGGCCTGAAGGAGGTCGAGAGGCAGCTCGAGCTGACGCTCCCCGACAGCGACGGCGATCACGTGCCGGACGTGCAGGAGCTGCGGGACGGTACCGATCCCAACAGCGCCGCCAACGGGAGCCTGTGCAAGGAAGGCCCGGTGTACGGCTGCGGCGCGCACGTAGCCCGGGGCACGGGCCGGAACGACCTCGCCGCGGCGCTGGCCATGCTTGCGGGTCTGGTGATGCTGGTCGGGATGCGCCGGCGGCGCTGACCGCTACTTGCACACGCCCGGCGCGGGCGTGGTGAGCTCTTGGCCGTTGACGCAGATCTGGATTGAACCCGAGACGCACTGCGGGTCGGGCACCGGGCTCTTCATGCAGGCCGGATCCGTGTTCGGGTAGATGCAGCCCTGGGCGCCGTTCTGCATCGTGCCGCAGGTGCCGCCCATGCGCGAGCAGTCGTGGTAGCTGACCTGACCTGCGCCGTCGCAGCCGAGGCGGACGTTGCCGTCGCAGCGGTCGGCCTTCGTGACGTCGGCTGGGCAGGCGGTGTAGCGGCGGTCGGTGCACCCCGTGGGGCTCGAGGGATCGCAGGTCGCGTACGCACGGGTGCAGTCGCGCTGCGCGCTCGCGCCGCCGATCGTGACCGTCGCCGTGTCGCCGCTGCACGTCACCTCGGACGTCGTGTCGCTCGGGATGCGGCAGCCGTCCTCCTGGCAGCTGATGTCCGGTATTCGCGTCGTCCGGCAGGCGTCGATGGCCGCGCAGTCGCCGGCGTTGTCGAGCGTGCACTTGACGAAATACTCCGCGCGCTCGTTGTTGTTCGAGAAGCCGCTCATGGGGATCGCGCGCTCGGCGGAGAACGTCACGTCGTGTACGCAGAGCTGCACGAGCCCCAGCATCTGCTCCTGCGTGTATTGCGTCTGGATGCAATCGGCCGCGGCGAGGCAGGCCTGGAGGATCTCGCTCCTGGACAGCGCGGAAATGCCGGCTGGCTTGTCGGGGAACGCCTCGGCCGCATTACTGGCCACGGGGCCCTCCGGGCTCAGAGAGGCGCCCGAAGTGTCGGTCACGCTGCCGGAGCAGGCGCCGAGCACCAGGGCGGAGCCGAGAAGCGGCAGGAAGGCGGGTCGGACTGGGCTCGAAAGCATTGCGGGATTGCGGGGACGTCCCTGCAGAGGGTGTGCCAGTCCAGAACGGTCGTCAAAGCCCACGTTCCACGCAGTGACGCGGCGCCCACTTGCTCGAGCGGCGGCCTGACGTGTGGTGTTCCAGCTACACCCGCTGCACAGCGGCTATCCGGCGGACGCGTCGGTCGTGCCGCCGTCCGTGCCGCCGGTACCTGCGGCGCCGCCGGTGCCCGCGGACCCATCCGTGCCGCCGTCGGTTCCGCCGCTGCCCGCGGTTCCGCCGCTGCCCGCAGTTCCGCCGCTGCCCGCAGTTCCGCCGCTGCCCGCAGTTCCGCCCGTGCCCGCGGTTCCACCCGTGCCCGCGGTTCCGCCCGTGCCCGCGGTTCCACCCGTGCCCGCGGTTCCGCCCGTGCCCGCGGTTCCGCCCGTGCCCGCGGTTCCGCCCATGCCGCCGGCGCCCGCGGTTCCGCCCATGCCGCCGGTGCCCGCGGTTCCGCCCATGCCGCCGGTGCCCGCGGTTCCGCCCATGCCGCCTGTTCCGCCTGTGCCTGCTGTTCCGCCCATGCCGCCCGTGCCCGCACCGCCGCCCATCCCGGCGGCGCCGCCGGTAACCGAGGCGTCGGCGTTGATCTTGCTGCGGTCAACCTCGGTGATGAGCGTGCAGCCCACAACCGAGAACCCGAGAGCGGTCAGAAACAGATAGGTACGTACGGAACGCATGACAAAGCCTTGAGGTTCGACGCGTCCCTCACGACGCGTGCGCGCCATTCTTCCCGCCCCAGCACGCGAGCGCAAGGGGGGAGAATTCCAGAAGGCTCTGCGAGCGGCCCGGCCGCCAATCCTGCCCCCCCGTTGCCTGGCGTCACGGCGGCAAATGCGGCTGGAATATCAACCCCCGCGCTAGCGCGGTCGGGCGACCGCAAGGCCAAAATAGGCGTTTTCCGGCGTGTGCCACTCGGTCAGCTCCAGACCTGCCGCGGCGAGCAGGTCGGCCACGCTCTGCCGCGTGAACTTGTGGCTGAGCTCCGTCCGGATCGACTCGCCCTGTGCGAAGGCCACCTCCATGTCGAGCTTGACGATGCGAACGCGATGGGCCTCCCGCGCCCGGAGGTGCATCTCGATGCGGCTCTGCTCGGCATTGAAGAAGGCCACGTGCTCGAACAGGCCGGGGTCGAAGTGCGCGTCGAGCTCGCGGTTGAGCACGCGGAGCACGTTCTTGTTGAACTCGGCAGTGATGCCTTCGGAATCGTTGTACGCGGCGTCGAGCACGGCGTGGTCCTTGACCAGGTCGGTGCCGAGCAGCAGCCGGTCCCCGGCATGGAGCTGCCGGGCAATGCGCGAGAGGAACAGGACAGCCTCGTCGGGAGCGAAATTGCCGATCGTGCTGCCCAGGAACATGACCAGCCGGCGATCTCCGCGCGGCAATCGGCCGAGGTGACGGTCGTAGTCGCCCACGATGCCGTGCACGACGAGCCACGGATATGCGGACAGCAGCTCACCCGCGCTGTGCCGCAACATTCCCTCGCTGACGTCGAACGGCACGTACCGGCAGTGCACGCCCGCGCGCGCTGCGGCATCCAGAAGGACGCGCGTCTTTCGCGCGGCGCCGCTGCCGAGCTCCACGAGATCCGTGGGCTCGATCCCGGCCACAAGTTCGTCGGCCAGCTGTTCGAGCAACGCCTGTTCGGTTCGCGTCTGGTAGTACTCGCGCGTGTCGCAGATGCGATCGAAGAGATGCGAACCTAGATCGTCGTAGAAGTACTTGGGTGGCAGCGTTTTGGGCGAAGCGCCCAGGCCATCGCGCACATCGCCGGCGATCGTGGAGTTTTTCCCGGGCTCCAGGTGGACCTCCACGGCGAGGCGCGAGTCGCGCTTGCGCGAAGGCCCTCGGGCGCGGTCGAGCGGACTATCGGAAACGAACATGGAATACCCCTCCGTCCACTCGCGAAGGACGGAGCGAGCGGTCTGGATACGCGGCAATCCCCTATAGGTCCCATGGTCGACGGCTGCAACCCGGGTCCCGGCGTCTTTGTCGCGGCAAGGCTGCGATGCGCGCCTCCCGCGCTATCATGGCGCTCCCATGTGCCGCATGCTCGGCTACCTCGGACAGCCGGCGACGCTTGCGTCGCTGGTCCAGGCCCCGACTCATTCGCTGGAGAAGCAGAGCTACGAGCCGAGGCTGCAGAGCGCCGTCGTCAACGCGGACGGCTGGGGCGCGGGTTGGTATCTGGAAGAGGATTCCGAGGCCTGTCTGTATCGCTCGACGGCGCCGATCTGGGCGGACGTGAACTGCGCGCACATCTGCCGGGCCGTGCGCTCGCGCTGCATGTTGGCGGCAGTCCGCAGCTCGACTGATCCGCTGAGCCTGTCGCACGCCAACACGCAACCGTTCTCGGCAGGGCGCATCTGCTTCGTGCACAACGGCTTCATCCGCGCATTCGACCGCAAGGTCGCCCGGCGTCTGCGCGAATCGCTGAGCGACGAGCAGCACGAGCGCCTGCGCGGCAGCACAGACTCCGAGCACGTGTTCGCCCTGCTGCTCGACGAGTACGCGCGCGAGAGCTCTGCCACGCGGCTTTCCGGCGCGGTGCTGAGGACGATCGCGCGCGTCAAGGAGCTCTCGCGCGACGCGGACACGCAGGCGCTGCTCACGCTGATCGTCAGCGACGGCGAGCAGCTCGTGGCGGCGCGGAGCGCGTTCGGCGAGCAGGCGCCGTCGCTCTTCGTGCTGCACGGGGCCGACGCTCCGTGGCCCGGCACGGTCGTGGCTTCCGAACCGCTCGACGACAATGCGTCGTGGGCGGAGGTGCCGCCGGAGGCGCTCTTGATCGTGGAGCCTGGCGCGCCGCCGCGCGAGGTGCCGCTGTCGTGACCCTGAAGGAGGAGCTTCGGGGCGCGCTGTCCGGAGCGCGGGCGATGACGCTGCGTCTCGTTGGCGGGCTCGCTGAAGAAGAGCTTCGCCGGCAGTTCGACCCGCTGTTTTCCCCGATTGGCTGGCACCTGGGGCACGTGGCCTGGCAGGAGGAATGCTGGGCGCTGCGCAGAGCGGGCGGACAGCCACCCATCGATCCGTCCCTCGACGAGCTCTTCAACTCGTTCGAGAGCATCAAGCACGAGCGCGGCGGGCGGCTGGCAAAGCCGGCGGAGCTCTTCGCGTATGCCGCAAGCGTCCGGCAGCGCACGCTTGCGTTGCTCGAGCGCGCGGACCTGGGGGGCGACGACGAGCTGATCGGTTCGGGTTACGTGTTCCGCTTCCTGGCCAATCACGAGCGACAGCACGCCGAGATCATGGGTGTGGTGCGCCTGCTCGGCGGGCTCTCGATGGATGGAATGCCGGTGCAAAGCGCCGCCCCGTCGCCGGGTGGCTTCATCGCGCAGGCCGGTGGTCGCTTCCTGCTCGGCGTCGACGGCGATGCGGATTCCTGGGACAACGAGCGCCCGGCGCGCGAGGTAGTTCTATCGGACTACCAGATCATGCGCCGTCCTGTGGACAACGCGGCGTGGCTCGAGTTCATGCGCGCCGGCGGCTACGACGACGATCGGCTATGGTCGCCCGAGGGCGCCCGGTGGAAGCGGGAGCACGCGGTGAAGGCGCCGCTCTACTGGGAACAGACGGCTGACGGCTGGCAGCGCCGGACGCTCGGCGGAGTGCGCCCCGTCGAGCCAGCGCGCGCCGTCTGCCACGTCTCGTGGCACGAAGCATCGGCCTTCGCCCGTTTCGCTGGTGCGCGCCTGCCC
Source organism: uncultured delta proteobacterium (assembly GCA_963826085.1). Classification (GTDB taxonomy): domain Bacteria; phylum Myxococcota_A; class Polyangia; order Polyangiales; family Polyangiaceae; genus CAWDXG01. The sequence goes on from CAWGVN010000005.1 coordinate 551,044, forward strand.
AGCGAGGCCGAGTGGGAGCACGCCGCGAGCTGGGATCCGGCAGAAGCCCGGAAGCGCCGTTGGCCCTGGGGCGACACCGCCGATGCGCCCGCCAATCTCGCGCTGGCGAGCCTCGATGCGACGCTGCCCGGCGAAGGGGACGAAAGCCAGGCTGCGTCCGGCGCGTCCGACATGGCCGGCGGCGTCTGGGAATGGACCGCGGGCTTGTTCGAGCCCTATCCCGGCTTCTCGCCGCAGCCCTACCAGGGCTACAGCCAGCCGTGGTTCGACGGGCGCCATCGCGTTGCGCGCGGCGGGAGCTTCCTGACGCAGCGGGAGATCGCGCGCTGCTGTTTCCGCAACTTCTATCTTCCCGGGCTCCGCCAGGTCCCGCTGGGCGTGCGCCTGGCACGTTCGGGAACGTGAACAGGTCATGAAGGTCCACGTCGTCGACGGTACCTACGAGCTGTTCCGCGCCTACTATGGCGCGCCGTCGGCCACCGCGAACGGGCGCGAGATCGGTGCGACGCGCGGGATCCTCGCCAGCCTCCTGTCGCTCCTGCGCGATCCCGAAGTGACGCACGTCGGTTGTGCGTTCGACCACGTGATCGAGTCGTTTCGCAACGAGCTCTACGACGGCTACAAGACGGGTGAGGGCATCGAGCCTGAACTGCTGTCGCAGTTTCCGCTCGCCGAGCGCGCTTGCGAGGCGCTCGGCATCGTGTGCTGGCGCATGATCGAGTTCGAGGCCGACGACGCGCTGGCGACCGCCGCCGCGCGCTTTGTGCCGGAGGTCGAACAGGTCGTGATCTGCTCGCCCGACAAGGACCTGACCCAGTGCGTACGCGGGCGGGAGGTCGTCTGTCTCGACCGGATGCGCAGGCGCGTCACCGACGAGGACGGCGTCGTCGAGCGCTTCGGCGTTCCGCCGCTGTCCATCCCCGACTATCTGGCGCTGGTCGGCGACAGCGCCGACGGTCTGCCCGGCGTGCCGCGCTGGGGCGCCAAGTCGACCGCTGCCGTGCTCGCCCGATACGGACACCTCGAGGCCATCCCTCGAAGCGAGAGCGACTGGGACGTGAAGGTCCGCGGCGCCGCCGCGCTGGCCGCCAGCCTCGCCGACCACCGCGACGAAGCACTGCTCTACCGCCGCCTGGCCATGCTCCGCACCGACGTGCCACTCACGGAGAAGCTCGACGACCTGGAGTGGCGCGGGGCCCGCCGTCCGGAGCTCGAGGCCCTGTGCGGCGAGATCGCCGAGCGCCGCCTGCTCGACCGGGTCCCGCGCTGGCGCTAGGCCGGGCGCCTGGCCGTCCGTTTGGGCGCCCCAGGGCGGGCCTGCTACGATCGGTTGCATGAAGATCCTTCCGGGACTGGTCGCGTTGGGGGTCACGGCTTTGGTGTCGAGTGTCGCGCTGGCGCAGGCCTACGACGGTCCGACGACGCCTCCGCCCGCGGACAACAACGGCGGGATGAACGCCGGCGGGCTCGCTCCGCCGCCTTCGAATGACCAGACCCAGAACTCGTCCGAGATCCAGACCGAGGAAGAGCTCCGGAAGTCGGAGAAGGAGGACTCCGGGCGCGGCCTCGAGTTCTTCTACCTGAATGGCGAGGTCGGCATGGAGCACCTCGGCCTGCAGACGTTCAAGGCCAACCACCTGGTCGACGCCAACGTGGTGAAGTCGACCCAGACCGGTTTGATGTACGGCGGTGGGCTGGGCGTCAGGCTGGTGTTCCTCACGCTGGGGGCCCGCTTCCGCATGGGCAACTTCAGCGACTGGCAGCTCTGGACGCTGAACGGCGAGGTCGGCCTGCACATCCCGCTGGGCAATCTGGAGCCCTACTTCACTCTGGGCGGCGGCTACGCTTCGCTGGGCTCGTTCAGCGCGGGCAATCTCGGCAGCAACCTGAACAAGGCCGGCGTCAGCATCAAGGGGTACGACATCCGGGCGGGCGCCGGACTCGACTACTACATCACGCCGATATTCTCGGTCGGCGCGAACCTCACAGGGGAGATGCTCGGCCTGACGCGCCCGGGCGTGAGCGCGTCCAAGTTGAAGAGCAGCGCCAGCGGCACGGGCAGCACGCAGCAGGCCGCCGCCGATGTCTACGCGGCCGACGGCTCCAGCATCGGCGCCGCAGTGAGCTTGACGGGCGTGATAGGCCTGCACTTCTAGCAGAACATGCTGCGCGTCCTGTCGAGCATCGGTGTCGGGGCGCTGCCGCTGCTCATCATCGCCTGGCTGTGGCGGCGGATCAGCCGCCGCCGTCACGTGCCGGTGCGCCTGGCGGTGTACGTCACGCTGGGCGGGCTCGGCGCCGGCGTGTTTGCGATGTACGTCGAACGGCTCGTGCTCGGTTGGACCGAGCTGTCGTTCGAGGCCACGCGCGCGGGCGAGGCCGGGGCCCTGATGGCGACTTTCCTGCTCGCCGCCCCGCTCGAGGAGGCGCTGAAGGTCCTGGTGGTGTGGCCCATGTACCGGACCCGGCGCATCAGCGGCCCCAGGCTGGGCCTGGCGTACGCGGCAACGGCGGCCGCCGGTTTCGCGTGTGCCGAGGCGGTATGGGCGATGATATTCGGGCGCGGCACGCTGCTCACAGCCGCGCGCGAGGCGCTGGGCGTGCCCGCGCATCTGTTCTTTGCGGGCATGTGGGGCTACGCGCTCGGCAGCGGGGGCAGGATCCGTGGGCGCTGGTTCTCGCTGGCGTGGCTGTCCGCCATGCTGCTCCACGGCCTGTACGATCACATCGTGTTCGGGCGCGGACCGGGCTTCCTTGTCGCGGCGGCGCCCATGTTGCTGGCCATGGGCGTGTTCGCGTGGATCGCGCTGCGCGAGGTGGCGCCGCGTCCGGATTCCTCGGGGCCGCTGTCGGGGCCGCTGTCGGGGCGCGTGCTGGCGACGCTGCCGGAGCCGCCGTCCCTGCGCGCCATGCGGCGGTCGCTGCAGCGCAGCGACCGCCCGCTGATGCTGCACTGGATCGCCATCGGCACGCTGGTCACGATGGGCGTGATGATCGCGATGATCGCGCTGGCCGTGTTCGTCGGTCACCGCATCGGCATCGATTTCGCGATGGCCGACGAAGCCGACGTGCGCTCCAGCGGTCCACTGGTGCTGATCGGCTCGGCAATCCTGTCCGCGTTTCCCATTGCGGGCTATCTGGTGGCGCGCGCAAGCTCGGCGACCAGCGTGCTGGAGCCTGCCATGGGCGCAGGTCTGGCGATTGCCGCCGTGCTCGCGATGCTCTCGGTGACCGCGCCCATCGCAGTGGTGTTCGCCCTGGCCGTCGCCCCCGTCGCCTTCGCTCTCGCCTGCGGCGGAGCGTGGTTCGGGCTAGCGGAACACTAGGCGGCGGATTGGAGAGGGCACAGGAAGATCGGAAGATCGGAAGCAGCCCTCTACGGATCTGGCGAACGGCTTTCTTTTTTGGGGTCGAGGGGCGGGGCTCGTCGGGCGGCTCATCCAGCGTGTGCTCGTTGCCATGCGACTGGAAGTCTCTGGATTAGCCGCGCTGGGCTGGACAGCGCTCGACCCAAGAAACCTTCCGATCTTCCGATCTTCCTCTGAATTCCCAGCTGTGGACGCTACTTGCTGGTAGCGGGGAGCTCGTGGTGTCTGGGGTGCGCTTTGCGCCACGCGGCGTATTTGCCGCTGGTGAGCAGCGGATCGGCGGGGATTGCCGTCAGCGGCGGCTCGTCGGTGAGCGGGTTGAAGTGGGGGTCGAGCAGGCGGCGCAGATCGAATTCGATGAAGCGGCCGAGCAGGTGCGGCGCCTCGCTCACCCATAGCGTGCGGTGCGTGGTGTCCATGACCACTCCGTGCGTCGCGATGAGCGCGTTGATGGCTCGCCGATCGCCCAGTGGCAGCTGCTTGCCGCCGACGCCGCGGCGATCGCGGAGCAGTGCCACGGCATCCGCGACGGTGGCTGGATGATCGAGCTTTTCGAGCAGCTCGTCACCGCGCTTTCGGCGCGGGAGCGTCGAGGTCTTCTGCTTGACGACGATGTTCTTGGGATCGGAGGCCGAGGGTCCTTCGAAGTGGTTCGTCGTGGTCGCCTTTTCGCCCAGTCGCCGGACGAAGTTCGGGCGCCCTGGAACCCGCTCCACCGCGGCCGTGTGTCCCTCTGCGTCGGCCACGATCACGATGTGGCTCACCATCGGCTCGTGCTGGGCCAGGGCGGCGATGGCCTCGTCGGTAGTCGTCGCCGTCTGCAGCACCCTCCGGAGCGCGTGCGCCACCGGCTCGCCGTGGGTGCGGGGCTGTCCCGCGCGGCCGCCGTGGACCACCACCGCCAGCCCCTTTGCGTTCATGCCGCTCAGAACGCCGATGAGCCCCGGCCACGCCACCGAAGCGAAGGGGATCTTGCCGTCCTCTTCGACCAGGAACACGACCTTCTTGGTGTCGAAGATGTCGTCCGCCTCGAAGTCGAAGTTGCGCGCCAGGAGCGTGCCGCCGCCCTCGACCGCCTTGCCCGTCAGCGTGAAGGTGGTGCAGCCGATTAGAGGAGAATGCTCGAACGAGAGCGAGATGTCATACAGCGCGTCGAGGTAGACGAAGCGCTGGTAGGTGGGGAGATACTGGCTGTATGGATCGGGGGAAAAGCCCGCCGCGCGGGCTGCGATCTCGCGCCTGCGCGCCGCGCTCATGTCCTCGTCGATGTGGCGATAGCGGAACTGCGCCACGTCCATGATCAGCGTGCGCGCGACGCTGCTGGGGACATAGTCGCGGAACAGGTTCCACACGATGCCCTCGTTCTCGACCATCTCCGGGTAGAGCAGGGTGGAGTGCGAGAAGCCGATCTGGGTCGGAGTTCCGACCAGCCGCACCTCGAAGATGCTGCCCCGCCGGCGTGCGTAGTCGCGTCCCATCACGCGCAGTCCGGGCTGCGGATGCGTCACCTTCTCGTGGGGCAGCGTGAGGGTGGGCGGCCTGAGCCGCGCCACGTGACCGATAGCGACGTGTGCGACCAGCGGCAGCGCCAGAGCCACGCAGAGAGCGATCAGCTTCTTCTTGTGGCGGCCGAAAAAGGCTTTCATCGTGGGCCTGGAGCGCTGACCAGCGTGGCGACTACGCGCGCGACGATGCGCGCGGGATCGCGGACCACGTGGAAGTGCGACACGCGCTCCTCCGGGTAGAGCACGCGCACCGGCACCTGCGCGATCTTCCAGCCCGCCCGGGCGGCACGGAGCACCACCTCCGCCTCGAAGGCGTAGCCGTCGGCGCGTGCGTCCAGCGCCAGCGTGGCGCGCACCGGATAGCGGCGCAGCCCGCACTGCGTGTCGGCCAGTGGTCGCCGCGAGAACAGCGAGAGGAAGAAGTTGGAGATGCCGTTGGAGACGCGGTTGGCGCGTGGCGCGCCGTCCCGCTCCAGATTGCGCACGCCCAGCACCAGCGCTTCCGCGGGCGCCGGGTCCAACGCCAGTCCGAGCGCCTCCTCCGGCGGGTGCTGCCCGTCCGCGTCCACGCTGACGGCCATCTCCGCGCCCAGCTCCAGCGCTTCGAAGAGGGCCGTGCGCAGCGCAGCGCCCTTGCCGCGGTTCTCGCTATGTCTCACCACGTGCGCCCCGGCCGCCCGCGCCTGCTCTGCGGTATCGTCGGTCGAACCGTCGTCGACCACGATGACGGCGGCCTGGCCCGGGTGGTCCGGCCACAGCTTGATCAGGCCCGAGACCACAGCGGCCACGCTGGCCCCGGCCTGGTACGCCGGCACTATCGCAACCGTCTTCATCCGTGTTCCTGGCAGCGCCTCGAAGAGATGCTCCGCATGCGCATGGGTGGCCGGAAAGCCTAGCGGCCGGGTCCGGGCCGGACAAGGCGTCGGTCTGCTTGCGTCCGGAAGTGCTAGAACCCCGCACGAAGTGGTGGACTTCGACCCGGAAGCGACAGACGAGCTTCGCGCCCGCGCCAAGAAGCAGCTGCGCACGCGCATGCGCGGCGTGCGCCTCGCCGTGCCGTCGGCCGCAATCGGAAAGAGGAGCGAGCGCATCGTCCAGCAACTCGCGGGGCTATCGCTGTTTCTGGATGCGCGGGCCGTGGCGCTCTTCTGGCCGATGGAGGATCGCCACGAGGTCGATCTGCGCGCGCTCGACGCCGAGGCCCGGCAAGCGGGCAAGGTCGTCTACTACCCGTTCATGGACAAGTCCGACGGCGGCTATCGCACCGGCTTCCGTCGCGTCGACGACGTGACCGGGCTCGCGGAGCGCGGGCGGGGCTTCCGCGAGCCGCCGCCCGAGGTCCCCGAAGCGCGTCGCGGCGACGTTGATCTGGTCGTCGTTCCCGCGCTGGCAGCGGCAGCCGACGGACACCGCATCGGGTACGGCGCCGGGTTCTACGACGCCACGCTGCCCGACGTGTGCCCGCCCGCGCGCTCGGTCGTGGTCGTCTTCGACTTCCAGCTCCTGGCCGAGGTACCTTGCACGCTGCACGACGTCGCTTGCGACGTTGTGGTGACCGACGCGCGCGTCATCGATGCCCGCGGCGTGCTCGGTCCGTAGCCCGCTCAGGGCGTCAGCAGGATGTGCTCGCCGCCGTCCTTTTCGGCGCTGTCCGCCGCCACGTCGTCCTTGCTGAACGGGATCGGGTGGTTTTCGTTGCGGCGCCAGTGCTCGGCGTCGTCCGCGAAATGCGGGCTCGCCGGATCGGCGCTGGCTCCGCCGGGGATCGCCTGCCGCGCCTTGGGACCCGCCGGATCCAGCTCCACCACGAAGCGCGTTGCCGGGCCTGCTCCGTAGGTGAAGTCGAACGCGTCGGTCAATTTCCGGACGCTGGAGAAGTTGGCCACGTCGACGGTGTAGAGGCCACCGTGGCGGGGGAAGCCCTTCGGGAAGGGGGCCTTGGCCGGCGGGATGGCGACCTGCCACGACGGGAACCACGGTTCGAGGGTGAGCGTGTGCAGCTTGCCCCATTGCCACTTCGTGCGGTCGTTGCCGAGCGCCTTCTGCAGGTCCGCCGCGGCGGTGATCATCGCGATCAGCATGCGCTCGTCGGGCGTCTCGACCACGCTCGTGGTGTCCATGTCGTCCCACAGCGCGCTCTGGCCCGAGCTGGCGTCGTAGGTGGCCAGGTCCGTCGGCGTCGCGGTCACCAGTCTGAGGTACGCCTTGATCTGGAATGACGACGACGGCGCGTTCTTGAGCAACTTGTTCTCGTCGCCGAACACGTACGCCAGCTCGCGCACCAGCCAGGCGTTGAAGATCAGGTCCGCCTTGGCCGCGTTCAACTCCGTCGCGTCGGTCACCGGCGTGTTGTCGTCCGGATTCATGCCGGACTCCTCGGCGTAGTCCGAGTCCGTGCCCCACTTCTGCAGGGCGGTGATGATGTCCGGAATGTCGGCAGCGGCGTAGCCGGCGCTGGCCACATCCGCCGTGAGATCCGGATGCGAGTTCGGCGTGGCCTTCTCTTCCTCGGCGTGCTGCAGGGCGGTGATGAGCCGCGGCACCAGGCGCGAACCGAGCGGCGACTTCACGTCCGCCTGGATGTTGGCCATGGTGTCGAGCGTCATCTTGTCTCCGCCGCCTGCGAGCCGCTGGTAGATGCGGCCGATGCGGAAGCCGGAAGCGTACTCGCAGCTCAGGAACATGGGCGTGCCGTCGGGCAGCTTTTCGTTGGAGGGGTCATTGTCCAGCGTGGTGCCGATCTGGTCGCCGTTGGCGCTCGCGACGTAGCCCGCCGCCGGGTTCTTCACGTGCGGCACGTAGCGCTCGTCGAGATACCCCGTCCATTCCGCGCTGCCGTCGCCCGGCTCGACCATGCACGGCAGCGTGCCGGTGTACGTGTTCGGGTCCCAGTTGAAGGCGCCCTTGTCGCGCGTCGGTATCAGCGACTGCGTGCTGTAGTAGATGTTGCCGCTGGAGTCGCCGAGCACCATGTTGAAGTTGGCGATATCCCAGTCGAGCAACGCCTTGCGCGCATCGTCCACGTTCGTCGCCTGGTTCAGCCCGGTCAGCGCGGTGATGAACTTGCCGCCTTCGAGCGTTGCCCAGCGCATGCTGATAGCGTTGCCGCCGGCAGTGATCGGTTGCACCTTGTGGTTCTGGATGTCCGGCAGGATCGGTCCGTGCTGGGGCACCACCTGCACGTCGAACGTGTAGTCCGGTGAGCCGGCAATCTTGATCGTCTCGCTCCGGGTCTGGAACGCGACCTCCTTGCCGTTGAACATCACGCCCTTGCCGTCCGAGGCGATCGTCTCCTGGTAGGCGTCGGACTGGTCGTAGTAGGCGTCGGTGAGCCCCCAGCCGATGTTCTTGTTGAAGCCGATGAGCACGGCCGGCAGCCCCGGGATCTCCACGCCGGCGGTGTCGTACGGCTGCCCCTGGCCGTTGTCCTCGGCCGACACGTGCGTGGGCCACATGATGGCCGGCGAGTTCAGCGAAAGGTGCGGGTCGTTGGAAACCAGCGAATGGCCGTCTTGCGTCTTCGACGGCGCGACCGTCCAGTTGTTGGAAGCGCGGGTATCGGCGGAGCCCAGCAGCTTGCGGGCGCGCTGGATGGCCGCCCGGAAGCCGTCCGTGCTGTCGAGCGCCTTCATGGAGATTGCCGGGTTCTTCGGCCTGGGCAGCTTCTTGGCCAGCTTGCCTGGAACGGCCTCGTACGGGCCCGGCGCCGGGATCCGGTAGGGGCTGTTGATGGGATCGTCCGGGAACCCCGTCAGAGGCGTGGTCGGATCGGACGGCGCGAAGCGGATCATGTCCTCCAGGAATCCGGCGCGCGCCACGATCGCAGGATCGCTCGAGGACGTGTTGAAGACGTTCCGGATGTCTCCGACGTTCTGGGTCAGCGCGATGTCGTCCTGGACCGTGTACGCCTGGTCTTCGGCTTCGAGAAGCGCGATGCAGAGCTCGTCCACCGGCGTGTACGGGGTGAAGATGCTGCCCTTCCACGCGAGCAGCGCCAGCGGCAGTTTCTCCGTGCCGTTTCTGAGCTTGGCGAAGTACTGGTCGACGCCGTCTGCGAAGGCGTCAAGCGCAACCTTCGCCGTGGAGCCCTGCGGCAGCGCGTCGTAGAACTTCTGCGCTGCCTCCGTCAGCCCCAGAACGCGGAAGGCGATGTCCTGATCGACGATCGTCGGATCGAGATTGCCGAAAGCCTCCGCCAGCCGCCCTTCGGCCACGCGGCGGAACAGCTCGATCTGCGCGGCGCGATCGTGTGCGGACATGTAGCCTTGAGCGCGCATCGTGTCGGGCAGGTTCTGGCCGAACACGTGCACCATGCCCCACTGGTCGCGGACCACGTCCACCTGGGCGCTCAGCCCCGTGAGCTGGTCGCTGGTGGTGACGGGTGTGCGGTTGCCGTAGGGGCCGCTGGACGTGAGGCCGCCGTCGGTTCCGGCCGCGCCGGCCGCGCCGCCCACACCCCCCGTGCCGCCGGCGCCGGCCGCGCCTCCCGTACCGCCGGTCCCGCTGGCTTTGGGCTTGTCTCCGCAGCCGGAGGCGGCCCCGAAGGCAAGCAGCAGAGCGGAAACACAAGAGAAGTAGCGCAGGCTTCGTGTCACAGGGACCTCCCTCCACGGTGAACCCGCTAGCAATAGGTCGCTGCGGGCAGCGTGGCAAGCTCCGGGGCTTGTCAGTTGTGGGTTCGGCGCTTGTGCTGTGCTGCCTTCTTCTGGCAATCGCGGCACACGCCGTAGAGCTCGTGCTTGTGGCTCTGGACTTCGAAGCCGTAGCGGGCGGCCACGCGGTCCTGCAGCTCCTCGATCAGCGGCTCCTCGAACTCGGTGATGCGCCCGCACTCCACGCAGATGAGGTGGTCGTGGTGCGCCTCGTCGTCGGCCAGCTCGTAGCGTGTGAAGCCGTCTCCGAAGCGCCGCTCGTGCGCGATGCCGCCGTCCGTGAGCATCTTCATCGTGCGGTAGACGGTGGCGTATCCGATCCGCGGATCGGAAGAGCGCACGCGCTCCAGCAGCTGGTCGATGGTCACGTGCTCGCCGACATCGAAGAACGTGTCGATGATGAGCCGCCGCTGCTCCGTCGAGCGGAGGTTGTGCTTGGACATGTAGGCGTCCAGCTCGCGGCGCAGGCGCTCCACGTCGGGGGGCCGCGGCGAATCTCCCACCGTGGCAGCGCGTTGGTCCCCGCTCTTCACCCTACTCGTATCGCGCTCGGCGGCCCCGAGGTCAAGCGACACCGCCACGGCCGCTGTCCCGGCCGCGCTGGAGGCGGTGTTGTGACCAGACCCTGGCCGGGAAGCCAGCCTTCAGCATCTGGATTGACGCCCACCATCGGAGCGACCGACTGATGAAAGACGGCTAGTCGGTCCGGGCGCGGAGCCGCCCCAGCGCGGCAAGTGTGCCGAGCAGTGCCGCGATAGGCGCGATGCTTGGCGGCGCGATTCCAAAAGCGACCGCCAATGCGCCGGCGATGCCGGGACCGAGCGTCAGGATCATTCCCAGGCGGCCTTCGCTGCGGCACCGATGCGCGATCCGCACGGCGTACGCCGCGTCCCGCGCGTCGTCCGACGCGAGCTGCACGCTCCACTCGCCCGCGCTCGAGCCGGCCGCGCCCAGAGCCACGGCCACGTCCGCCGCCGCCAGTGCCGCGTCATCCGCCGGGCTGCGTCCGACGACGGCCACGGTGGCGCCGCTGTCGACGAGCTTGCGGATCTCGTCGCCTCGCTCGGTGGGCAGGAGCTCGGGCCGGACGTGCTCGATGTCGAGCGCTCGCCCCAGCGCCTCGCAGGTCTCGCGCGCATCGCCCGAAAGGAGCACCGGCTCCACGCCCACGTCCAGCAGGTGCTGCACCGCGGCGCGCGCGCCGGGTCGGAGCCCATCCTGCAAACCGACGACGCCGATCAGCCTTCCCCCCAGCGCCACCAGCAGCACGGTCCGCCCCATCGCCTCGAGATCGGTGATCCTCGATTCCGCCGTGGCCACGCTGATGCGTTCCTTGAGCATGAGCGCGCGGCTCCCCACCACCAGCGGCTGGCCGTTGGACGCGACGGCCGTCACGCCCAGACCGTGCTGCACGTCGGGGCTGCGCACTCCGTCGGGTCGCACGCCGCGCGCGCGCGCGGCTCGCTGCACTGCCGTTGCCACCGCGTGGCTCGCCCCCGCTTCAGCGCCGGCCACCAGCGCCAGCACGCGCTCCGCGTCGTACGGACCGATCGGTTCGATGTTCGCGACTTCTGGCTCGCCCAGGAGCAGCGTGCCGCGCGCGCAGAACGCCGTGGCCGAGATGCGTCCCGCGCGATCGAGCGCGTCGGCGGAACGGAACGCGACGCCGCGGCGCAACGACGCGAGCACACTGCGCGCCACGTGCAGAGCCCCGACCTCGGCAACGCCCGCATTGGCCAGCGCGGCTTGCGCCGCGACGGCGAACATCACGATGCCGAGAATCGACTGGTTCTCGGCGAACGCTATGAGCGCTGCCAGGCCGGCGGCCATGGGCGCGCCGCGCTCGGCCGTGAGCTTTCCAGCGCGCGCGAGCGGCGCGAACAGATCCGCCCGCCGGCGCGGATCGTTGGTCAGCCGCATCCAGGCGCGATCGAAGCCGCCCCATCCGACCACCACGCGCAGCCGCCCTTCCAGCACGCGGGCGCCGGCGACGATGGGATCGCCCTCGCCACGGCGCTCTACGGACTTGGCGCCTATCCACGGCGAGACGCTGGCATTGCCCGCGGCGACGGTCGCGTCGACCGGAACTGTCTCGCCGGCCTCCACCACGATCTCCTCGCCCGGCCTCAGGTCGGCGGCGCGCGCTTCGATCACTTCGTCGCCGACGACGCGATGCCCGGGCCGGTCGAGCTCGCGGGCGATGAACTCGCGCTCCACGTCCACGGCGCGCCGCGCGCGCTGCATCAGCCACACCGTCGCCGCCACGCAGGCGATCACCACGCCTGCGAGCGTGAGCGCCTGGCTGGTATGGGCGTGCCCCAGCACGCGCGCGCCGAGCGCCGCTGCCGCCGCAGTCACCGGTGCGATCAGGAGCGCCACCGGGTGCGGCTCGATCGGATCGCGCTCTCCCATCACGTACTGGGCAACCAACGCCGCGCACGCCACCAGCACCACCACCACGCGCGAGCTCTGCGCCGCGCCGGAGTCGCCGGCGAGCACCAGCGCTACGGCCAATGTGCCCCCGAGCATCGCCAGCGCGAGCAACAGCGAGCCGATGTCGGTCGGTGCCACGATGTCGTCGGCCGCAACCGGAGCGGCGGCCAGCGGCTCGGCATCGGGATCCTCGCGCGCGGCGAGATCGAGCGCCTCCGGATGCTGGCTGTCCAACGGCCCGGAGAGGGAATCCACAGGATCGCCAGTGACGTCCGCCAAGGCTTCAGCGGCCTCGCGCCTCGACGAGAGCGTGCTCTCCGTCGGCTCTTCGCGCACGGCCACGGCGGCGGCGAGCTTCTCGTCGGGTTTCCGCGCCCGCGGGCGGGGGAGCGGCGTGTGCGCGACCAGCGGGTCGTAGCGCTCCCTGCATTCCGTGCTGCAGAAGTAGCGGAAGCGATCGTTGAAGATCGCCACGCGCGCGGCGCGCAGCGGATCCACCGGCGAGCCGCAGCTCGCGCACGGCACGGGTCTGGAGAGCGGGCCTACCGCGTCGCCGCCGCTCTCTTGCCCGGCTTCACGCATGTCGCTCCAGCGCCCAGGCCAGCACCGCCTTGGCCGTGTGCAGCCGGGCCTCGGCCTGGTCCCACACGAAGCTGCGCGGTCCTTCCAGCACCTCCGTGTCGATCTCCTCGCCGCGATGGGCCGGCAGGCAGTGCAGCACCACGACTTCGGCGGATGCCCCGTCGACGACCTTCTGCGTGACGCGCATGCCCGCGAAGGCGCGCAGGCGCTCGGCCTGCTCCGCTTCCTGGCCCATGCTCGCGAACACGTCGGTGCTGATCACGTCCGCGCCCTCGGCGGCCTGATGCGCGTCGCGCACGACCTCGACCTTGCCTCCGCGCTTGCGGGCCAGCGCGATCTCCTCGGCGTCCGGGTCGTAGCCGTTGGGGCAGGCGAGACGGAGCTCGAGCCCGAGCAGACCGGCCGCTTCAATCCACGAGTTGGCCATGTTGTTCCCGTCGCCGACCCAGGCGTAGCGGAGGCCCTCGAGCCGGCCGCGGACGCGACGCACCGTCTGCAGATCCGCCAGCAGCTGCATCGGGTGGCTCTTGTCCGTGAGCGCGTTCAGCACCGGCACGCTGCTGTGCTTGGCCAGCTCCAGCAAGCGATCGTGTCCGGCGGTGCGGAAGGTGATGGCGTGGACCATGCGCGACATCACCCGCGCCGTGTCCGCCAGCGGCTCGCCGCGCCCCATCTGCGAGCCCGCGCTCGTGACGACCAGCGGATGACCGCCCAGCTCCGCCACCGCGACCTCCAGCGAGATCCGCGTCCTCGTGGACGCCTTCTCGAACACCAGCGCCACCGACTTGCCGGCGAGCGGCCGCGGCGCGTCCGGCTCGCCGCGCCCATCGCGCAGCCGGTCCGCGGCGTCGATCATGGCGAGCAGGCCGTCGCGCCCCAGATCCGAAAGCCCAAGGAAATGACGGGTCACGCGCGCCTTCTAGCCCGGAAATGCCGCGTGGGCCAGCCGCGCACCTTCCGGCGACCAGCGGGGCAGCGCGCCTCAGCCTGCGGCGATTTCGCCGGCCCGCGCGCGGTGGTCCGCAGCTCCAGGCCGCGGTCGGCGATCAGGTGCGCGGCGGCAGCTCGTTGTAGAGGCGCCCGAGATCGATCGTGCCGTACGCACGTCCGGGGCGCGCGGCGGCCGTGTACCTGCGGTTCGTGGTACATCAGGTGCATGTCCAGCGCGAGCGCTCTATCTCCGGTGAAGCGCTGGGCATTGGTGCGCGAGCGGGAGAGACTCGAGTCGGCCAAGGCCAGCTATGACGAGAAGCTCGCACAGCTCGCCTCGCTCATGGCCTCGGTGGACGATTTCGGCTGGCGCGACAAGCTCGGCACCGACGACGACCGCGTCCGCGCGCTCTGGATGAAGCTACGCGCCGCCGGGACACGTGGCTAGCCGGAAGAAGAAGAGCAGCGCGCACCGGGCGCCCGCAGTCCCGGGCGGACGCGCGACGTGGCCGACACACAACCCCAGCACAGCCCAGCCATGGTGGGGTTGCCTCCCCTCGCGTCGGCTTCGCCTCCGCGGTCCCCTCCAAGCCCGGCGTGGCGCGCCTGCTGCGTCGTGCCGGGACTTCCACATGGATCCGCTTCGCGCGCCACGCGCGGGCGGAGGGGACGAGGGCGGCGGGGGGCAGAGCGGGTGCTTCAGTCCTCGCTCTCGTGAGGTTTCTCGACCGCGACCACGCGCAAGGGCTCCGGCTTGTCGAGCGCGCGCTCGATAGCGCGCTCGTCGATCTCGTCCGCGGCAGCGGCGTCCAGCGCGACGCGGACGCGCCGTTCGACCGAAGTCCCCGCCGCGACCCTGATCCGGCCCTGGGCGTCGCCGCCGCGGCCGCGCAGAGTCAGCGCCGCGCCAATGCGTTGCTCGAGCGGCGCGCCCGGGTCGTCGAGGACCCGCTGGAGATCGTCGTCGTGGAGCGCTGCGCCGCGGAAGCCCTTGCCCCCGAGCGCCAGCTCGTCGAGCGCGGCGCGCCACTCCCCGATGGGCCGCTCGCGTCGGTCCAGCGCGTCGAGCGGGGGCGCGCCGGCCAGAGCGGCGGCCGCGCGCCGTTCCTCGATGCGCGACACCAGCTCGGGGATGGCCCTGGTGTCCGCGGCGATGAACGGCGTTTCGACCCTGCCCGAGGTCGTCTCGAACACGATGCGCTTCCACCTCAGGGTCACCTTCTCGATATTCCCGTAGGGGATGAAGCGCGAGCGCATCAGCGTCGCGATCCTGACCCCGTCGAGACCCGTCTCGAGCCAGCCGAGGGGGTCGACGACCGACGTTCGCAAGACACGCTGCGCCGATGTGACGCCGAGGTACTCCAGCGCTTCCTGCGCGCTATCGCCGTCCAGGTCCGCGTCGATCGTCGTTCCGCTCTGGAGCGTCAGCACCAGGTGCGACGGGGTGACAGCGTAGCCATCCGCGACGCTCTCTGGCGTGATCACGCGCCGCACAGAGAAGCCCCGCCTGCGGCCCTCGCCCGGGCGGATACGGATCGAGTCGCCCGCGAGCTCCAGCACGTGTCCCCGGATGGAACGCTCCTGCCCCCAGACGAACCACGTGGCGGCAGCTAGCGTGCAGACAGTGCCCAGGAGTCGCCACGCCCAGGCTTCTGGGCCTAGGGCCGTCAGAGCAAGCATGAGCACCGCCACCATCGCGGCCAAGCGAACGCGTGGTCCACACGCTATCCGCAACGTGCGGCACGTGAACACCTGCACGACCCCTATCCTATTGTGGCTGCGGATGCCCTGCCAAGGGCCCGTGCGTGCCGCCCCCTCGCGACACCTCGCCGGTTGCCTCGGCAACCAGCTTCTCGGCGACGCTCCTTCCTACAAGGCGCGAAGAGTTCATGTTTGCCCGGCAACGACGTCGTACCAGTGTCTTGCGCCGTGGAAGAAAAGGCTCTCGGGCGCCCTCGATGTCCCGCCCCCGCCGTCCGGGCCGCCCCGGGGGCTGTGAACCTGCTCGCCGATGCGTTTCAACTGTTCCGCGAAGTGCTGCATGTAGGTGGGGGTCAGTCCTTGAGGATGAGGTCGGCGTTGAGGTGTGGGGTTGCCTTCCCTCGCGTCGGCTTCGCCTCCGCGGTCCCCTCCAAGCCCGGGCGTGGCGCGCGGGTGATGTCGTGCCGGGACTTCCACATGGATCCGCTTCGCGCGCCACGCGCGGGCGGAGGGGACGAGGGCGGCGGGGGGCGGCGCGGGCAGGGCGGGGTGCGGCGCCGGCGCGGGGGCGATCAGGTGCGAGGGTCGTGCTGACCGTGAACGGCGATCGAGCGCGACGGCTCGCGCTCGTCGAGGTCTGCGCTCTCAGCGAGATCGTCGTTGGCCGCCTTGTCCGCGGTGCCATCGGAAGCATCGGAGGCGACGCGCATCCGCGGCTCGGGAGAAGCCGCCGCCGCGCGGCCTGCGGGGACGCGCTTCGGGATCCGCGCCTTCAAGACGTCCGGCGGCGCCTCGCCGACGAGCCGTTCCCGGACGGCGCGCTCCGCCGGCACGTAGCTGTTGTCCTCGAGCCACTTCGCCGCTTCGTCCTCGGAATCGAACCAGCCGAGTGTCTCGTCGACACACAGGACCTCTGCGTGCTTGTCCTTGTGGACGAGCAGGGCGACCCACTCGCCGGGAGACTTGCTGCCGTTATCGAACCACCAATAGTGCTGATCGACGAGCAACATGCGCCGGAGCCGCCGCAGCAGCGCGAATCCCCATATGAGCCAGAGAGCGCTGAACGAGGCCCATTGCGCAGAGTGGGATACGGCGAAGCCGGAACCGAATACGAACGACAATACACCAAGCCCCAGCGCTTCCCTTGACCGTCGGCGCTGGCCAGCTGCAGCGAACAAATGCGCGACGTATGCTAGGCCCGCTAGACTCTGCAGCGCCCCGAGGGCCATGTTCGCCGCATCGAGATCGGGCACGCTCACGACCCGCGCCAGCGCCGGAATTGCAGCGAGAGGAAGAAGCACAACGAAACGGAGCGTCCAGCCGAGCCAATGAACGCGTGAGCCAGGATGCGGCGCCGTCAGCGACCATGTCGCGCCGGCAAGACCGATGTAGGTTGTGAACCAGAGCACCTCCAGTGCGAGCGCCGCCAGCCTGGGCCAAGACTGCGCAGCGTAGGTGCCTCTTGCAGCGATATTCGCGACCAGGAACACCAGCACCCAGCCCGCCGCATTCCCTAGCTTGCGCCGCCAGGCGACGTCCTCCACTGGCGCCTGGGGCGCGTCAGTTTCGCGATATGGGCTGGACAAGCAGGGAACCTACCAGGTTGCCGCAAGAGTGCACGAACGGCTGCCTGGAGCAGCAGACATGGCCAGTGTGGACCGCGCCGTAACCGAGCGGCGCCGCCTTGGCGGCCCAGGCATCACCTCTGCCCGGCGACCATGTCATACCAATGCTTCATGCCGTGCAGGAACATCCTTTCGGGCGCCGTCGACGTCCCGGCCCCTTCGCCGGATTCGGAGCCGCTGGGGCTGTGCGCCTGCTGCCCAATGCGCTTTACGGCCTCGGCCAAGGCGAGCCCCATCAGAAGGGACACATGCGGATGTCCGGAATGTTCGGCTCCGGTGCCGCTGGGGTAGTAGCCGGCGTTCGGCGTTAAGGGGCTGGGGCTTACCGGTCCACCGGGTCCGACGGGGTACGCGGTGGGGATCGGGTGGAGAGGGATAAACACGGGCGGCATGTTGCGCTTGATGACGGCGTTTATGATACCTCGGACTTGCATGACCCATTTCACCGCACGCACGAAATCCTTTGGGGACCAATGCGCTCGCGGCGGATCCGTCAGCGGGAGCCCCACCAACTGCGTCCCCATCCCCCGCCCATACAACATCTGCCCCACCCCGAACGGATTGCTCATCCCGCCGCCCGGCCCAGGGTGCTGCGAGTTCCACAGAGCCTGGACCGCCCGGCCTGCGTCGCTTGGAATTCCCCCGGTCTCGTGGACAGTGCTCTGGTTTGATTATGCCGCCTGAGGCAGCGAGTGGGTCAACTCCATTTCGACGGGCGTGCGGTAGCCGATGGCAGAATGCCGCCTGACCGCGTTGTAGTAGTTCTCGATGTAGTCGGCGATGGCGTCGTAGGCCTCGGTCCTCGTCTGGAATGCGCAGCCGTGCACCAGCTCCTTCTTCAGCGTCGCGAAGAAGCTCTCTGCGACAGCGTTGTCCCAGCAGTCGCCGACGCGGCTCATGCTGGCGTCGATGCCGTGCGCCCGCAACCGCTCGCGGTACTCGGCGCTGGTGTACTGGCTCCCGCGGTCGGTGTGATGCACGAGCCCAGGCGCAGGAGAGCGACGCATGAGCGCCTGGTCGAGCGCAGCCAGCGCGAGCTCGCGGTCGAGCGAGCTGCGCAACGCCCAGCCGACGACACGACGCGAGTACAGGTCGAGCAGCACCGCCAGATAGGCCCAGCCCTCTGCCGTCCAGATGTACGTGATGTCGCCGACCCAGCCTGCGTCCGGCCGTGCGGTGTTGAAGTTGCGCTCGAGGACGTTGGGCGCGACGGGATGGTGCGCTGCGCGCTCGGTCGTGCGCTTGAAGCGTCGCTTGGGCCTGCATTTCAAGCCGTCTTCGCGCATCAGCCGCTCGACGCGCTTGCGTCCCACACGATGGCCGCGCGCCTGCAGCTCGGCATGCACGCGTGGGCTGCCATAGCGCTCGCGATGCTCGCTGTGGATCGCCCGGATTTCAGCCTTCAGACGCTCGCACTGCCGCGCTCGCGCCGACGGCTTTGCCTTCGTCCAGGCGTAGTAGCCGCTGCGCGTCACCTGCAGCACATCGCACAGCAGCCCCACCGCGAACGTCGCCTTCTCCACGTGGATGAACTCGTAGCGCTCTACGAATTTTCCTTCGCGAAGAAGGCTGCCGCTTTTTTTAGGATCTCGCGCTCCTGCTTGAGCCGCGCGTTCTCACGCCGCAGACGCTTCAGCTCCTCCTCCGGCGTCTCGCCACGCTCCCGGCGCACCTGCTCGCTCACGTCGGCGTACTTCTTCCGCCAACTGTGCAGCAGGTTCTCGGCAACTCCGAGGCTCGACGCCACGTCGCCAACCGTCCGCTCCCCTCGCGTCTCCATCAGACGCACGGCCTCGCGCTTGAACTCGTCCGTGTACTTCTTCCGCTTCTGCTTCGATCCCATGGCTTGCTCCCGAGGATACCCTCCTCGCGGGGTGTCCATGAAATCGGGGGAGGCTCAGCTCATGCTCATGTGGGCGCCGAGGTCGGTGTAGGCCGCAAAGGGGTCGTACATGTTGCTCACGGGCACGCCGTTCCGACCGACGTGTGTACCCAACCAAGCGGGCTTCGGGGCCAGCCCGAGCGCTTGCCCGATCTGGTCGGCGCCGTCTCCACCGAGAGGATTCGATCCCGGTCCGGTTGGCGGCCCGCTGCCGCCGGGGTAGTTGCCGAACAGGTCCGGCTGCCCGAACCCGAGCGCACCGCGCGCCGCCGCCTGCGCGGCAGACACGTATTGCTGCTTCGGGCCGGGGTGGCGGACGACGCGATGGCGTGTGGCGCCGTAGGCGACGCTGCGGAAGCTGGTGGGCATGGCGGGCTCCTTCTTCTGCCGGGGCTGTAGGCGGGGGTCAGTCCTTGAGGATGAGGTCGGCGTTGAGCTGTGGGGTTGCCTCCCCTCGCCGCTGCTCGCCGCCTCCGGCGGCTGCGCGGCGGCGGTCCCCTCCAAGCCCGGCGTGGCGCGCCTGATGATGTCCTGCCGAGGCTTCCACGTGGATCCGCCTTGCGCGCCACGCGCGGGCGGAGGGGACGAGGGCGGAGATGGGCGGTGGAGGCAGGGCGGGGTGCTTCAGTCCTCGCTCTCGTGAGCTTTCTCGACCGCGACCACGCGCAAGGGCTCCGGCTTGTCGAGGGCGCGCTCGATGGCGCGCTCGTCGATCTCGTCCGCGGCCGCCGCTTCCAACGCGACGCGGACGCGCCGTTCGACCGATGTCCCCGCGGCGACCCTGATCCGGCCCTGCGCGTCGCCGCCGCGGCTGCGCAGAGTCAGCGCTGCGCCAATGCGTTGCTCGAGCGGAGCGCCCGGGTCATCGAGGACCCGCTGCAGATCGTCGTCGTGGAGCGCTGCGCCGCGGAAGCCCTTGCCCCCGAGCGCCAGCTCGTCGAGCGCGGCGCGCCACTCCCCGATGGCCCGCTCGCGTCGGTCCAGCGCGTCGAGCGGGGGCGCGCCGGCCAGAGCGGCGGCCGCGCGTCGTTCCTCGATGCGCGACACCAGCACAGGGATGGCCCTGGTGTCGGCGATGTTCGGCGTCTCGATCCCGCCCGAGGTCGTCTCCAATACGATGCGCTTCCGCGTGAGGGTCACCTTCTCGATAGCCCCGTAGGGGATGAAGCGCCGGCGCCACACGGTCACGATCCGGACGCCATCAAGGCCGGTCTCTAGCCAGCCTATGGGACTGATGAGCGGCGTCCGCAGGACGCGCTGCGCCGCTGTGACCCCGAGGTGATCCAGCACTTCCTGCGCGCTGTCACTGTCCAGGTCCGCGTCGATGGTCGCCCGGGTCACCCCGCTCCGCAGCATCAGGACGAGGTGCGACGGGGTGAGAGCGTAGCCGTCCGCCACGCTCTTCGGGGTGATCTCGCGCCGCACAGGAAAGCCCCGCTTGCGATCCCCGCCCGGTCGGATGCGGATCGACTCGCCTGCGAGCGCCAGCACGTGTCCCCGGAGGGAACGCCCCTCCCAGTTTGCGAGCCACAAAAAGGCAGCCAGCGTACAGAGACTGCCCAGGATTCGCCACGAGGTCCAGGGTTCCTGGTCCGGCAACAGTGCAAGGCACCCGATGAACGCCGCCATCGTCGCGGCCAAGCGAAAATGTGGCCCCCACCGTATCCGCAGCGTGCGGCACGTCAACACCTGCACGACGCCTATCCTATGGCGGTTCCACATGCGCTGCCACACGCGTGGCGGCAGAGTCCCCACGGCAACCAGCTATGGCGGTTACGACGCCGAGCCGAGCGTTGCGTGCGAGGCCCCTGCCGGAGCTCACCGCTGCTCCGCAACCACGTCGTACCAATGCTTCGCCCCGTGGAAGAACAGCCTCTGCGGCGCCGCGGATCTGCCGCCTCCGCCGGAGTCGGAACCATCCGGGCCGTGCGCCTGTTCGCCCATGCGTTTCAACTGTTCCGCGAAGTGCTGCATCATGTAGAGGGACACCGTCGGACGCCCAGACTGTCCGGGCGTTACCCTCGGGTAGTTCCCGGTGGCCCCGCCGTCGCCGCGCTGTCCGTACATGATGCCGTACCAGGGGTCGAACTCCTTGGTACCGCTCTTGGGCTTCGGGGCGCTGTGGGACTTGCTCTTCTCATAATCACGCCAGCCTAGGAGACCCCCCACAAGCATCCCTGCTTCGCCTAGCGGAACGTCGCTCACGAGGCTTGCAACGACCCCGCCAAGCGCGCCCTTCGCCATGCCGTTGAAGATCGCATCCCCTTCGGGATGAGGCCCGGTGACCCAAGACATTAGCCTGTGAAACGCGGATCCCTTCTTGCCCGCGCTCACCAACTGCGTCCCCATTCCCCGCCCGTACAGGATTTGCCCCACCCCGAACGGATCACTCATCCCGCCGCCCGGCCCGCCGTGATGCGCATGGCTCATCCCCGCGACGGCGCGTCCGGCTTCGCTCATGCCCGCCAGCGCGCCGAGCAGCGTGCCCGCGCCGAACGCGTCGTTCAAGCTGCTCCCCGGCAGGCCGCCCGGGCCCGCGTGCGGGCCGCCGCTCCACTGTGAGCTGGGATTGGTGAGACCGACGCTGCTGGCGAGGCCGCCCTCGACGTCGCTGCCGCCCGCGCCCGGGCTTGCCGGGTTGGTTCCATACGTGTCGCCGAACATCCCCGGCTGCCCCAGCGCGAGCTCGCCGCGCGCCGCCGCCTGCGCGGCAGACACGTATTGCTGCTTCGGGCCGGGGTGGCGGACTGGGGTTGCCTCCCCTCGCCGCTGCTCGCCGCCTCCGGCGGCTGCGCGGCGGCGGTCCCCTCCAAGCCCGGCGTGGCGCGCCTGATGATGTCCTGCCGAGGCTTCCACGTGGATCCGCCTCGCGCGCCACGCGCGGGCGGAGGGGACGAGGGCGGAGATGGGCGGTGGAGGCAGGGCGGCGGGCGTCAGTCCTCGGTCTCGCGCGGCTCTTGCGCCGCAGCCAGACTCCGGGGCTCCGCCTTGGCGAGCGCGCGCTCGATGGCGCGCTCGTCGATCTCGTCCGCGGCAGCGGCTTCAAGCGCAACGCGAACGCGTCGTTCAACCGATGTCCCCGCGGCGACCCTGATCCGGCCCTGCGCGTCGCCGCCGCGGCTGCGCAGAGTCAGCGCCGCGCCAATGCGTTGCTCGAGCGACGCGGCCGGGTCGTCGAGGATCCGCTGCAGATCGTCGTCGTGGAGCGCCGCGCTGCGGAAGGCCTTGCCTCCACGCGCTAGCTCGCCCAGCGCGGCGCGCCACGCGCCCATGGGCCGCTCTCCTCTGTCCAGCACGTCCAGCGGGGGCGCGTGCGCCAGAGCGGCGGCCGCGCGCCGTTCCTCGATGCGCGCCACCAGCTCGGGGATGGCCCTCGCATCGACCATGTGCGACGTCCGCAACCTCCCCGAGGTTGTCTCGAACACGATGCGCTTCCGGGTTCGGGTCACGCTCCTGATGGTTCCGTAGGGGACAAAGCGCGAGCGCCACACGGTCGCGATCCTGACGCCGTCGACGCCGGTCTCGAGCCAGCCGAACGGAGTGATAAGTGGCGTTGGCAGGGTCCGCTCCGCCGGTGTGACGCCGAGATGTTCCAGCACCTCCCGCGCGCTGTCGCTGTCCAGATCCGCCTCGATCGTCGTCCCGTTCCGGAGTGTCAGGACCAGTTGCGACTGGGTGAGAGCATATCCATCCGCGACGCGCCTCGAGGTGATGACGCGCCGTACAGCGAAATCCGGCCTGTCGCCCTCGCCCGGGTGGATTCGGAGCGAGTCGCCAACGAGCTCCAGCACGTGTCCGCGCACGGAACGCCCCGCCCCCCGCGCATACCACACGAAGGCAGCCAACGTGCAGCCACAGCCCAGGAGCTGCCACACCCACATTTCTGTGCCCAGGTCGAGCAGAGCGAGGCACCCCAAGCTCGAAACCAGCGCTCCTAGCGTGGCTGCGTGAGACCGCGGCCGCCACCCTATCCGCAAGGTGCGGCACGTGAAAACCTGCACGACGCCTATCCTATTGTGAATGCGGATGCTCTGCCACGGACGCGTGCGTCCCGGCCCGTCGTGTCACCTCGCCGCTTGCTTCGGCAACTCCGCGATGCTCCTCTCTGCAAGGGGCGAAGAGCTCATCTCTGCCCGGCAACGACGTCGTACCAGTGTCTTGCGCCGTGGAAGAAAAGGCTCTCGGGCGCCGTCGATGTCCCGCCTCCCCCGTCCGGGCCGCCCCGTCGGCTGTGCGCCTGTTCGCCGATGCGCTTCAGCTGCTCCGCGAAGCGCTGCATCATGTACAGGGACACCGTGGGACGTCCGGACTGACCAGGCGTTACCCTGGGGTATAGAGGACTCGGGCTTACCGGTGCGCCGGGTCCAACGGGGTACTTCGTGGCGCCGCCGTTCGTGCCTGACGACTTGGGAAACCAGTAGGCACCCCAAACAAAGCCCAAGGGGAATGCGTACCTATTCAACAGGATGCCCGCGCCGATAACCAAGGTGTCCCTCCCAACGGCATACATCAGGCGTTGGTTCCTCTCCGCTTGCGCGTCGCTTGCTGGGGATTGCGCATGAAACTGCTGTCTACGCCCACTCCCCGACTGCGGCTCGCTACCCCCGCCGCCGCTGCTGTTCCCGCCGCCCCCGCTGCCTTCCTGGCTCACCCACTGCCCCGGCGTTCCCCGCCCATACAGGATCTGCCCCACCCCGAACGGATTGCTCATCCCGCCGCCCGGCCCGGGGTGCTGCGAGTTCCACAGAGCCTGGACCGCCCGGCCGGCTTCGCTCATGCCCGCCAGCGCGCCGAGCAGCGTGCCCGCGCCGAACGCGTCGTTCAAGCTGCTGCCCGGCAGGCCGCGCGGGCCCGCGTGCGGGCCGCCGCTCCACTGTGAGCTGGGATTGGTGAGACCGACGCTGCTGGCGAGGCCGCCCTCGACGTCGCTGCCGCCCGCGCCCGGGCTTGCCGGGTTGGTTCCATACGTGTCGCCGAACATCCCCGGCTGCCCCTGCGCGAGCTCGCCGCGCGCCGCCGCCTGCGCGGCAGACACGTATTGCTGCTTCGGGCCGGGGTGGCGGACGACGCGATGGCGTGTGGCGCCGTAGGCGACGCTGCGGAAGCTGGTGGGCATGGCGGGCTCCTTCTTCTGCCGGGGCTGTAGGCGGGGGTCAGTCCTTGAGGATGAGGTCGGCGTTGAGCTGGACGCTGAGGCTGTCCCCGGGGGTACCGGCGGTGCGTGTGCCCCTGATGCCGAGCTGGAGCAGCCCGCCGAACGGAGTCGTCAGCGGAAACCAGAGCCCGTACGGATTGGTCGGCGGGGTCGTGCCGGCGTAGGGGTTGAGCGAGGTCGGGAGAAGCGGGTAGGGCGCCGATGCCACGTCGCCGTCGGAAGAGTAGAGGGTCGTACCGCTGAATGGGTCCCAGCAATCTTCGTAGACGGCGATGAGGATGTCGTCCTTCGCGGGATGTTGCTACTCCTTTGCTGGGAGGAACACTGTGGGGAACGCGCGACTCTCTGTCATGACATGGCGTCCATGACGAACGTGCGTTCAGGCATCTGGTTGTCCGGGTCACCTGCATGGCGGCTCCTTGTCCTGCATTCCGGCGAGCAGAAAGGAGGCGAAGTCGAGCACGACCTCGGCTTGTCCGGCTTGTTCGTCTTGGCGCAGATCCGGCGCCAGTGTTCGTGGACGGATCCGACCTTGCAGCCTATGTGGTCGGCGGCCTCTTCGCGGCTGTCGCCACGAAGCGCGCGTTCGAGCCCTGGGTCTTGCAGGGGGCAAGTGCCTTCTTCAAACGCTTGGGATGAGAGGTATCTGGCGGCCACAGCGTCGTCGCGCCAGACGCCGAGGATCGCGTAGCGTCCGGCGTCGAGCCGGAGCACCTCCAGGGTGTGGTCGAGCGGGTTCACCAGCCACACGTGCGACACCGCTTCCCCGTTCCCACGCGACAGCCGAAGCGGTCGGCCGCCTGTTCCATGCACTCGTCGCCCAGCGCGCACCGGAGAAGCTCGCTCTGGCGCTCGCCGAGCCCGTGCTCGTACGCGTACGCGTCCGTTGCCGCACGTTCTGTCGAGGTCGACGCCGCGCGCAGTGCCTCGCCAGCCGTCTCGCCTTACCTCCTTTCGCGGTCCACGAGGCGCGAACAGCGCCGGCTGGCATGCTCCGTCCCGATTCTGTCAGTTAGAAACGACGGAATGCATTGGCCGTGCAAGCCAATTGGACTGATGAATGGTCGGAATAGATTGAGCGCAATAGCTGTTTGGCGTTATAAGGCGCCATATTTCTCAGAACTGGCAACAATTCTGTCCTACTAGCAGCAAGAAGCACATTGCCTTGTAATTGTTCTGACCCGTCAACGGGCTAGAACATATTGCCGGGCAACGTGTTCTGCAGGGTCAAGGCTCCAGAACCGACCCAGACCCAATCGAAACCGTGCTATGAATCCGACAGAATGGCTCCGAGGTGGCATCGGCACTACCCGGTCAACCGGCGGCCCACACCCGGCTCCAAGGCGCTGGAAGTCACGCGCCGCACCGCCCGGCTCGACCTCACCGAGGCCGCGAAGGCGTTCGGCGTCCATCCCCGCACCATGCGGCGCTGGGAAGTCGGCGAGACGCACCCGAAGAAAAAGCAGTGGTCGCGCCTCGCCGCCTTCTACGCGCGCTACGTTCCCGCCGCCGCCGTGAACCTGGCGGAAGCCGCCGGCGTCCCGTCGCCGTTCCCGCCCCCGCCGCCCGTCGACACGCCATCCATCGAAGCCGCCATCTTCCGCGCCGCCGACCAGCTCGACGTCGCGCCACGTCGCGTGCGCGCGGCAGTGCGCGAGATACTGACGGCCGTCGCCGGCGCGCGCGGCACGCTCGAGGATCTCGGGCGCGTGGTGCGGGAGGACCAGAGCGCCGCGGAACCGGACGCGCCGCTGCGCTAGATCCGGGCGGATGACCCACGTTCCGGGGCCATGCTGAAGGACCGAGGAAGGCGGAGTTCACGTTCGAGACGGGGCCTTGAACGCGAGCGTGCCCGGAGTCGAGCCGACGGACACGACCGCTGTTCCGCTGGCCCACGCGAAGCGCAGGACGCTCCAGTCATGGTGGGGCTCCTTTCGGGGTGGTCTTGGCCTTGCCGGCAGCGAGCGCGAGCAGCGTGCCGCGCGCGCGCAGCAGTTCGAGGGTCGCCACGGCTTCCGGACGCAGTTTCTCCGGGCCGCTTGCGGCGGCGTTGTACAGCCGATAGCGGATCTCGACGCGATCGAGGGAGTGCGGCCTGTTGTCGTAGACGAGGTTCCTGAGCTGGCTCGACAGCAGCTCGAGGAAGACTTTCTGGCTCGAGGGCGGACTGGCGACCGCTCGCGCGTTGTCCACCCAGCGATAGATGTCGCCGTCGGCCAGGTCGGCATCCGCGAAGTAGTCCAAGCTATAGTAGTAGAAGACACCGAAATTTCTCTTCAACACCCAAGGTACGGCCCTGACGGCTCGCCGGGCCGCATCGCGACTGCCTCCGAGCAGGAGCGCGAGCGCCGCGTCCTCGACCAGCTGCCGGTCCGGAAGGAGCTTCTCGAGCTTCTTCTGTGCAACGTCGTCGAGGCCGTGCCTTCCCAGGGCCCGCGCGGCCGCGTCCCGGACTACCGGAGTCATGTTCGGCGTCAACAGGTCGAGCAGCGCTGGTTCCACACCATCGACGCGGCGCTCCCCGAGCCCGTCGAGCAGACACCGGAGCTCGAACTGGTCCGGCTTCTTCGGCGAATGCGACAGGCGCGCGAGTCGTTTGGCGATCTTCGGCGCATCCCCTGGCGTCGCGACCCAGGCCAGCGCCGCGCACGCGCTCATCCGGCTCTGCTCGTCTTCCTTCTCGCTGTCGATGAAGCGGAGCAGCGGATCGACTGCCTTCGGATCGCCCCACTCCGACAGGCCATTGGTCGCACCCAGGCGAATAGCCCTGAGCGACATGTCCAGCATGGCCACGCTGCCCTGCATCAGGCCCCGCATCGTGCCGTCGAGGTTCTTCGGGCGGCGCCCGAGTTGCTTGATGAGCACCGGCCACGCCTTCGGGTCGCGAAGCTTCCCCGTGTAGCGCAGCGCGCTCTCGGCGATGACCCAGGCCTCGGGAAAGGGCGGCACCGCGCCCGGCTTCGGGAGTGGATCTGGCGGATCGGCCCACGCGCGGAGCTGATCGACCACTGCCGGCGTCTGCGCCTGCATCGCCGCCAGCGCCCGCATTCCGTTCGCATGCGGCGAGGGTAGCGACGTGACCCAGGAAAAGACCGGCTCTTCGGCGCTGGCGCGGATCTGCGCGAGCGCCTCCGGATGCAGCGCGGCTAGATCCGCGATCAGGCGAGCGGCCGTGACGCGTTCCTGATCATCGCGGCGCAGCATCGCCTCGGGGCCGCTGTCGTCGGAGTAGAGCGTAAGCGGATCGAGGCGGAGGCGGTCGGACAGCACGGGCAGCGCGCGTAGATCGCCGAGCTCGGCTAGAGCAAACGCGACTTCAGTCTGGAAGTGGGCGCGTTCTCCGGAGCGCTTCCAGTCCCTTTGGCGGGATAGGTACGCGGCAAGCGCGTCCGCGCCCCGGGGGTCTGCCAGTGCGCGGATCCGGCGGATGATCGCCTTCTTCTTGACCCAGCGCGCGTCGCGATCGGCAATGGAGTCCGCCGCTTCGAGGTCGGCCACGCGCTGCGCGGGCGGCGAGAGCGGCCCGGTGGCTGGCTTCGGCGGCGCTGCAGCCGCAACGGGTGGCGGCACCGGCCCCGGCGCCGGGGGCGATGGGGGCTTCGGCCGCACTGTCACGCATGCGCCGAGCAACAAAGCCACCGCGAGAGCGCTCGCCGTCATCTCCACCGCCCGCATCACACCGAGAGTACCGCTTCCGGCATGGAGAGGCATTCGCGATTGCGCGGCCGGACACACCGCACACCTCGGGCCCCGCATGCCTCCTCACGTCCGCCCGGCAACGACGTCGTACCAATGCTTGGCCCCGTGGAAGAAGAGCCTCGCCGGCGCTGTGGATGTTCCGGTCCGTCCGCCCGAGTCGGAACCGTCCGGGCTGTGCGCTTGCTGGCCCATCCGCTTCAGCGCTTCTGCGAAGTGCTGCGTCATGTACAGGGACACCGTCGGACGCCCAGACTGCCCGGGCGTTACCCTGGGGTAATTCCCGGTGGCCCCGCCGTCGCCGCGCTGTCCGTACAAGATGCCGTACCAGGGATCGAATTCCTTGGTGCCGCCGGCAATTGCTGCCTGGAACCGGGGGTCACTCTCCAGGGTGTCGAGCCTGTGACGCAGTACTACGTCCACCTTCTGCATGGTCTCTCGCCACGTGAAATCTTCTTGCCAGCTCATGTTGTAGCCCTTGATCCCGCCGCCCTTGATCAGGTCAAAGCACCTGTGAAGGTAGACGGACACCATGGCCGCTACCCACACGTCGACAAATTCCTGCGCCACGCTCTGGTCGGCCACCAACTGCGTCCCCATTCCCCGCCCGTACAGGATCTGCCCCACCCCGAACGGATCGCTGATCCCGCCCGGCCCGCCGTGATGCGCATGGCTCATCCCCGCGACGGCGCGTCCCGCGTCGCTCATGCCCCCCAGCGCGCCGAGCAGCGTGCCCGCGCCGAACGCGTCGTTCAAGCTGCTGCCCGGCAGGCCGCCCGGGCCCGCGTGCGGGCCGCCGCTCCACTGTGAGCTGGGATTGGTGAGACCGACGC
This sequence comes from uncultured delta proteobacterium, assembly GCA_963826085.1. GTDB lineage: Bacteria > Myxococcota_A > Polyangia > Polyangiales > Polyangiaceae > CAWDXG01. The sequence continues at coordinate 579,406 of CAWGVN010000005.1, forward strand.
TGCTGGCGAGGCCGCCCTCGACGTCGCTGCCGCCCGCGCCCGGGCTTGCCGGGTTGGTCCCATAGCTGTCGCCGAACGGCCCCGGTTGCGCTTGCGCGAGCGCACTGCGCATCCTGGCCTGCGCGGCAGACACGTACCGGTTTGCGCCGGGAGAGCGCACCGCGCGGAAGCGCTGCGCGTTGCCGCCGTGGCGGACGACCCTGAAGGGTCCACTGTGGGGTTGCCTCCCCTCGCGTCGGCTTCGCCTCCGCGGTCCCCTCCAAGCCCGGCGTGGCGCGCCTGCTGCGCCTTGCCGGGACTTCCACGTGGATCCGCCTCGCGCGCCACGCGCGGGCGGAGGGGACGAGGGCGGAGATGGGCGGCGCGCGCAGGGCGGGGTGCTTCAGTCCTCGTTCTCGTGAGGTTTCTCGACCGCGACCACGCGCAAGGGCTCCGGCTTGTCGAGGGCGCGCTCGATCGCGCGCTCGTCAACGTCGTCTGCGGCCGCCGCTTCCAACGCGACGCGGACGCGCCGTTCGACCGAACTCCCCGCCGCGACCCTGATCCGGCCCTGGGCGTTGCCGCCGCGGCTTCGCAGCGCCAGCGCCGCGCCGATCCGTTGCTCGAGCGGGGCGCCCGGCTCGTCGAGGACCCGCTGGAGATCGTCGTCGCGGAGCGCCGCGCCGCGGAAGGCCTTGCCTCCACGCGCCAGCTCGTCGAGCGCGGCGCGCCACTCCCCGATGGGCCGCTCGCGTCGGTCCAGCGCGTCGAGCGGGGGCGCGCCGGCCAGAGCGGCGGCCGCGCGCCGTTCCTCGATGCGCGACACCAGCACAGGGATGGCCCGGGAGTCATCAATTCGCGGCGTTCGAACGCTGCCCGCCGCTGTTTCGAACACAAGATGCCTGCGGGCACGGCTCACCTTCTGGATACTTCTGTAGGGAATGAAGCGTCGGAGCAATCCGGCCGCAATCCGAACTCCGTCCCGGCCCGTCTCCAACCAGCCCACAGGAGCGCTGACCGGCATTCGTAGAACCCGCTGCGTCGGGGAAACGCGAAGGTGATCTAACACCCTCTGTGCGCTCTCGCTGTCGAGGTCCGCGTCGATCGTCGTCCCGGCTCGAAGTATCAGGACCAGCCGCGACGCCGTGAGCGCGTACCCATCCCTAACGCTGTCCGGGGAGATCAGGCGCCGCACGGGGAACCTTCGCCCGGGGTCGTCGCTCGGCCGGAGCCGAACCGAATCACCCGCCACCTCTAGCACGTGTCCACGAACGGAGCGCCCTCCCACAAGAGCAAAACATGCGTACCCGATGAACATGCAGCCAAAGCCGAGAATTTCCAAGATCGTGACACTCCCCTGGCTCACGAGAACGAGGCCCGTCACGACGAGTACCGCGAGCGCAGCTGCGCGAGCACCCGTTCCCCATCCTACCCGCAGCGTGCGGCACTGGTACACTTGCACGTCACCGATCCTATCGCGGTTTGCACATGCGCTACCACACACGCGTGGCCCGAACGGCCCCCAACGGCAACCAGCTCTGGCGACGACGCCGAGCCGAGCATGGCGTTGCCAAGCCCCCGCCGGAGCTCACGTCTGCTCGGCAATCACGTCGTACCAATGCTTCGCCCCGTGGAAGAACAGCCTCTGCGGCGCCGCGGATCTGCCGCCTCCGCCGGAGTCGGAACCGTCCGGGCTGTGCGCCTGCTGCCCCATCCGCTTCAACGCTTCTGCGAAGTGCTGCATCATGTAGAGGGACACCATGGGACGCCCAGACTGCCCGGGCGTTACCCTGGGGTAATTCCCGGTGGCTCCGCCGTCGCCGCGCTGTCCGTACAAGATGCCGTACCAGGGATCGAATTCCTTGTTGGCGCCCATTTGGGCGTCAGCGCGGTTAAGCTCATAGAACGTGTACGCCCCGGCCAAAAGTCCCGCGACTGGGCCGCCCAGGTCGTTGAACAAGGCCCCCACGCTCCCGACCGTAACGTACTTGGCGGTCTGGTGTATGTTCCGAACAGTCGATCCACTGAGCCCATAGCGTGCCCAGCGATCATCCGAACTCCCAGTCCTGCTGTTCGGATCGGAGACCAGCTCCAGCCCCATCCTCCGCCCATACAACATCCCCCCCACCCCGAACGGATTGCTCATCCCGCCCGGCCCGCCGTGATGCGCATGGCTCATCCCCGCGACGGCGCGTCCGGCTTCGCTCATGCCCGCCAGCGCGCCGAGCAGCGTGCCCGCGCCGAACGCGTCGTTCAAGCTGCTCCCCGGCAGGCCGCCCGGGCCCGCGTGCGGGCCGCCGCTCCACTGTGAGCTGGGATTGGTGAGACCGACGCTGCTGGCGAGGCCGCCCTCGACGTCGCTGCCGCCCGCGCCCGGGCTTGCCGGGTTGGTTCCATACGTGTCGCCGAACATCCCCGGCTGCCCCTGCGCGAGCTCGCCGCGCGCCGCCGCCTGCGCGGCAGACACGTATTGCTGCTTCGGGCCGGGGTGGCGGACTGGGGTTGCCTCCCCTCGCGTCGGCTTCGCCTCCGCGGTCCCCTCCAAGCCCGGCGTGGCGCGCCTGCTGGCGCCGTGCCGGGACTTCCACGTGGATCCGCCTCGCGCGCCACGCGCGGGCGGAGGGGACGAGGGCGGCGGGGGGCGGCGCGTGTACGCGGTCGCGCGGCGGTTCGTCGGTTGGCGTCAGCGTTCGGGCGGCTTCTCGAATGTCAGCGTGCGCGGCGGCTCCGGCGTGTCGAGGCCGTCTACCGCTGCGGTCTCGTCGGGCTCGTCGATGGCGCCGGGGCGTGCCTTGTCTGCGGCTTGGTCCGAAACGTCCGCCTCGACGCGGACGCGAGGCTCGCTCTGCGCGACGCCGAGGCGCTTGCGGCGTCGCGCTACGGGCAGGACGTTGGGCGGAACGCTGTCGACGAGGCGCTCGGCAAGGGCGCGCTCGGCCGGGATGTACCCGTTGTCGTCGAGCCACTCCGTCGCGTCGTCTTCAGACGTGAACCAGCCGAGCGTTTGGTCAACGCAAAGCACCTCGACCTGCTTGTCGCGATGCACCAGCAGCGCGACCCACTCGCCGGGGGATTCCATTTCGGTGTCGAACCACCACTGCTGGTCCACGGCGAGCATGGCGGCGCGGACGAGCGCGAGCGCAAAGACCGCAAGTGTGAGCACAGGCAGCGCGACGTCGCGCCAGCGGCCGACGTCCGGTAGGCGGATCAAAGGTTCTAGCAGCGCCAGCAGCAGCAACGATAATAGTTCGATCCAGGAGCGCGGCCAGCCGCGCCGCGCTTGTCCGCGCCATGTAGCGAACCGACCTGCAAACGCGAAGGCCGCCAGCACCAGCACGGCGCCTGAGACATAGCTCGCCAGATCCAACGGCAACCCGAGCTGCAGGAGGCTCAGGATCACCAGGTAGGCCGTGAAGCTTGCGCGAAGCAGCCAGCCGCGCCCACCAACCCCACGGCCGGGCCGCGGAACTGTCACTAGGCACACGGCCAAGAGGGCGCCGACACAGGCTACAAGCCAGGCTGTCAGCGCGAGAATCCCGAAACCCACCGACAACAGGCCGGTCGAAATCAGGAGCACAATGTTGGTGACCAGCAAGATCTCCGCCCAGCCAGCGCCCACGGCCACCCGCTGGCGCCACTTGAGGTCGACAAGCGGCCACAACGCTGCGTTGTTGCTCTCCCGATACGGGTTCGACACGAGCAATCCTTGGCTGTGCAAAGCTCCCGAGCACCTCGCAGCAACCTGGACAAATATGCCGCGCGACGAGTGTCCGCGCACTGTCCGACGCGCCGTCAGGCTTCCACGCACGTCTCGGCCGCTGGGCCGGTGGCCTGCAACCGCCTCCGGGTATTTCGATCCACGAGCAGTGCACGGAGCCGGTGCGATCGGCAGCCTGCTGCGGCGCGAGCGGGTGTACTGGTCGGATCTCGCGAAGTGGCGCGAGCAGGCCGCCAAGGGCAAGTTCGCGGCGCCGACCCCGAAAAAGCGCGGCCATGCCCGCGCCGGTCGCCACGACCAGGCGAAAATGTGGGCCCCATCCCATCAGATGAAGATCTGGGCGACGCCATCTTGTCGTTGTTTCCGATGCTCTGCTTGGGCGCGTCGGGTGCGGTCCCGCACGATACGCCGAAGGGCGAAGGGCTCACCTGTGCCCGGCAACCACGTCGTACCAGTGTTGTGCACCGTGGAAGAACAGCCTTTCAGGCGCCGTGGACGTCCCGCCGCCTCCGCCTGAGTCGGAACCCCGCGGGCTGTGCGCTTGCTGCCCGATGCGCTTGATGGCCTCCACCAGGGCAAGTCGCATCAGAAGGGATGTCGTCGGGCGTCCGGATTGCCCGGGCGTCACCCTCGGGTAGTAGCCGGGCTTCGGCGAGACGCCCGAACCGGGGCCGACGGGATATTCGGTGCCGCTTGATCCGCCTTGACCGCCATCCCCGCCAGTACCGCTACCGCTTGCCCCGCCCCAAATGATGGTATTGACCGCATGAACGACCTCATAGATCGCGGCCGCAGTTAGCAGGGTTTTCCCCGGAAACGCCTTCACCTGCCCAGCGCCATAGGCGACCGCTGCGGCAACGAGCACGTCGACTATTGCCTGGTCCCAATCCCCTTGGTCGAAGTGCTGCGGCCGCCCACTCCCGGACTGCGGCTCGCTGCCCCCGCCACCGCCGGCTCCCTCCTGGCTCACCCACTGCGCCGGCGTTCCCCTCGCGTACAACGGCCCGCCCACCCGGAACGGGTTCTGGTTGCCGAAGTCCAGGCCGTAGTGCTGCCCGATCTGCTGCGCGACCGCCGCGCCCCCGCCGCTCTGGCGCAGCGCCGCGCCGAACAGCGTGCCCACTCCGGCGGGATTGTAGATGTTGCTGTACACCTGGCCCTGCCGGGTGATGCCGGCCTTGAACGGGTTGGAGCCGAGACCGACGCTGCTGGCGAGGCCGCCCTCGACGTCGCTGCCGCCCGCGCCCGGGCTTGCCGGGTTGGTTCCATACGTGTCGCCGAACATCCCCGGCTGCCCCTGCGCGAGCTCGCCGCGCGCCGCCGCCTGCGCGGCAGACACGTATTGCTGCTTCGGGCCGGGGTGGCGGACGACGCGATGGCGTGTGGCGCCGTAGGCGACGCTGCGGAAGCTGGTGGGCATGGCGGGCTCCTTCTTCTGCCGGGGCTGTAGGCGGGGGTCAGTCCTTGAGGATGAGGTCGGCGTTTAGCTGGACGCTGAGGCTGTCCCCGGGGGTACCGGCGGTGCGTGTGCCCCTGATGCCGAGCTGGAGCAGCCCGCCGAACGGAGTCGTCAGCGGAAACCAGAGCCCGTACGCACCGGTCGGCGGGGTTGTGCCGGCGGTGGGGTTGAGCGAGGTCGGGAGAAGCGGGTAGGGCGCCGATGCCACGTCGCCGTCGGAAACGGTCGGGGAGTAGAGGGTCGTACCGCTGAATGGGTCCCAGCAATCTTCGTAGACGGCGATGAGGATGTCGTCCTTCGCGGGAGTGGCGATGTCGAGCTTCACGACACGGACGAGCAAGCCACCCTCGCGGTACTGGGAGACATCGATGCGTTGGGCGATCAGTATCGATTGCAGCCCATTGGTTTGCAGATCCGCGAAGTCGTAGTTGGAGTCCTCGATCACGCGTATGACGGTTCCTGACATGGTGGTGCTCCTTTTCCTCGGGGGGGAGCACGACTGTGCCGGGTGCGCGCGTGGCTGTCATGACATGGCGTCCATGACGAACGTGCGTTCAGGCGTCTGATTGTCCGGGTTACCTGCACGGCGGCTCCTTGTCCTGCATTCCGGCGAGCAGAAAGGAGGCGAAGTCGAGCACGACCTCGGCTTGTCCCGGCTTGTTCGTCTTGGCGCAGATCCGGCGCCAGTGTTCGTGGACGGATCCGACCTTGCAGCCTATGTGGTCGGCGGCCTCTTCGCGGCTGTCTCCACGAAGCGCGCGTTCGAGCACCTGGGTCTGCCGGCGGCTGAGGCGGTGTGTGCGCGCGTACGCGCGGGCCGCCGCGGCAGAGTCGGAAGCTGGCGGTGATGGCGGCTGGAGGCGCGCGCAGGCGTCGCAGAGCGTGCCCAGCTGCGGAGGCAGAGCGCGCTGGGGCCCCCGGCCGGGCGAAGCCCGGCCTTGGTGGGCCCGCGCCGCGCGAGAGCGCGGCGCGCCGCACTGCGGCTTTTCTCGCGGGGGGCACCCTCGGGCGACTAGAGAGAAGCGAGCACCTTGTCGACCGCTGCCACGCCTTCGTCGAGCTCGGCTTCGCTGACGGTGAGCGGCGGCGAGAAGCGCAGTGCCGTTCCGCCGGCGAGGGTGAGCAGGACGCCGTCGTCGCGCAGCTTGCCGAGCAGCGCGCGCGCGTCGATGCCGTCGCGGAGCACCAGTGCCTGCAGGAGGCCGCGACCGCGCGCTGTCACGACGTGCTTCTCGTGGCGCGCTGCGAGATCGGCGAGGCGCGCGGCGAGGTGCTTGCCCTTCTTCGCGGCGCCTTCGACGAGCCCCCCCGACTCGATCACTTCGAGCACCGCCAGTGCCGCGGCCGAGGCCAGCGGATTGCCGCCGAAGGTGGAGCCGTGGCTGCCGGGCGGCAGCGCGTCGCTCAGCTTCTCCTGGCAGAGCATGGCGCCGATGGGCACGCCGCCGCCGAGCGCCTTGGCCAGCGCGACGGCATCCGGTTTCACGCCGTCGTGCTCGCACGCCAGAAAGCGGCCGGTGCGACCGATGCCCGTCTGCACCTCGTCCGCGAGCAGGAGCGCGCCGCGCTCGTCGGCGATCGCGCGGAGCTCCTTCAGGAATCCCCCGGGAGCGGGCAGCACGCCGCCTTCGCCCTGCACGGGCTCGACGATGATGGCGGCCACGTCGTCGCCCATCGCTGCGCGCACCGCGGCCGCGTCGCCGTACGCGACGTGCGTCACGCCGGGAAGCGGCCCGAACCCGTCGCGGTACTTGTCCTGCCCGGTGGCGGCCAGCGCGCCCAGCGTGCGCCCGTGGAACGAGCTCTTGAACGCGACGATACGATAGCGATCCGTCTGCCCCTGCGCGTGGAAGTGACGACGCGCGAGCTTCAGCATGGCCTCGTTCGCCTCCGCGCCGGAGTTGCAGAAGAAGGCGCGGTCCATGCCCGACAGGGCGCAGAGCTTGTCCGCGAGCCGCACGTTGGGCTCGTTGTAGAAGTAGTTGGACGTGTGCAGGAGCCGCCCCGCCTGTCCGGCGATGGCCTGGACGAGCTTCGGGTGCGCGTGGCCGAGTGTGCTCACCGCGATGCCCGCGTACAGATCGAGGTAGCGCTTGCCCGACTTGTCCCACAGCTCCGTGCCCTTGCCGTGGTGCATGACGAGCGGCGGCTGGCGGTAGTTCGGGTAGAGGTGGGCCTTGGCGGACGCTACGAGGTCGTCGGTGTCGCTCATGCCCGAGGCATACCCGAGGCGGCGCGCACGCGGTAGGGGTGGCGATCGCCGCCGGCGCGCCAGCGTGTCGCCACCCCGGCAGAAGCACGCAACGGGCGCTTTGCCCGGAGAAATGGCGGCCGACGCGCGCGGCATGGCGTTCGCTAGGGCGCCGCGCATGGCACGACCGATTGTTGCAGTTTCCTCCGTTGTCGTGGGTTGCCTCGCCTTCGTGGTGGCGGCCCGTTTCTCTGCCGACGCCGATGCGCCGGCGCCTCCCGCGCCGACTGCGGCCGCGGTGCACAGCGTCTCCGCCGCGCCAGCGCCCGCCGCTCCGCAGGTCATCCGGCTTCCGCCGCAGGTGATCCGAGCGTCGATACCGCGGCCACGCCGCGTCGCAGCGCCGGCGCCCCGCCGCAGGTCGAAGCCGCCGCACGCAGGCTGGCCCTGCTCGCCCTGGCGCGCGCTGGGCCCCGTGTACTCCGTGCACGAGGGCGAAAGGCCCCGCCAGCGTCACGTGCGCTCGCTGTGCTTCGGGCCCAGGCCGCAGCTCGCGGAGCGGTGACTCGACCTGCGCGAGCGGGCAGCGGCTGTTGCGTAGCTACTTGTCGCTCTGGCGGTCCTGGCCGCTTCTCACGTAGCCCCATGCTTTCATGAGCTGCATCGTCTCCTGCGAGGCGGCGGCCACGTTGCCGAGCTCGACCTCGTGGGCAACGCGGTCGCGGGTCACGAATAGGCCGAAGTCGCTGCCGGGGTCGATGATGGGCTGCATGTCGGCGCCGGCGCGCAGACGCCCGGTGGGTCCCTGGACGCCGTCTGCCAGGCTCTCCGCACGCAGGCCGAAGCCGCCCGCGAACACACGCGCGGACGGCCACGGCTTGGCGTCGAGCTTGAACTGCCACGACAGATCCGTCATCGGCGGGTCCACCACCAGATCGACGCCGACCAGCGCGTCGGGCTTCGTGCTGAACGACAGCGTCAGCTCGTTGCCGTCACGCGAAAGCGCGCCCGCGGGGAGTCCTACCACCGTGGCCGTGAGCTTGGCCGGGGCGGCGCCCTCCCTCTGCCGCGGGCGGATGCTGCCCTCCACGCGGTGCGCCGCGCCCGCGCCGGAGAAGCGCAGCCGGATCGTCGGCAGGCTCGCTCCCTTGTCGCTCGACGCGAGCTTTGCGTCCGCCTTCTTCGTCTTCTGCTTGAGCTCCGCCTGCAGTCGCTGGACCACGTCCGGGTGCTGCTTGGCGATATTCACGAGCTCGCCGGGGTCGCTTGACAGATCGTAGAGCTCGTAGGGGACCTTGCCGATGTGTCCGAATTCGCGGACCCGCGAAAGTGCGGGTGCGCGCACGATCAGGCGGTAGTTGCCGTCCTGTATCGAATGCGTGCCGCGGCCTTCCGTGATCACCGGACGCGCCGGCTCGTGCCCGCCTCGCGCCAGTGTCACCAGCGAACGCCCCTCCATCTGGGGATGCTCCTTGATGCCAGCCAGGTCGAGGATGGTCGGCACGATGTCGGTGGTCTGGATAGGCGTGTCCACGCGATGGCCCGCCGGCAATCCCGCCGGGTAGCTCATGATGATCGGGACGCGGGTGGTTTCCTGCCAGATGGTGTCCAGATGGTGGAAGCGCCCGGAGATCGGCGAGCCACGCTCGAGCCTGAGCGGAACGCCGTCGTGATTGCGCGACAGCGTCTCGCCGTGATCAGCCGTGACGACGATGAACGTGCGCTTGCGCAGACCGAGCTTCTCCAGCGCGGCGACCAGCCGCCCGATGGCGGCGTCGTCCTTGTGGATCTCGCCGAGATACTTGCGGACGACGGGGTCGGCGGGCGCACGCGGTGGCGGCGGGACGGCGTGGAGATCCTCGGGCGGCGGCGTGTACGGGGAATGCGGCGAGTCGAAGTTCACGAACAGGGCAAAACGCCGCTTCGCGTTCTTTGTCAGCCAGGCGATGGTGTCGTCGGCGATCCGCTTCGTGTCTTCGTTGGCGTAGCGATGGTCGATTACGCCTTCGAAGCCCATGTCCACGCCGGCGCCGGCGTAGCCCGCCATGTAGAAGTTGTTGACGATGGCGCGCGTCGTGACGCCGTACGGCCTGAGCAGGAGCGGCAGGAACGGCGGATGGCCGCGGTAGAACCGCGCGAGCTCCGCCTTGGGCGGCACCAGGCCAAGCGGGCTGAGCCCGAGATCGCCGGAGCGGGATCCGGTGAGCATCGCGATCGTGCCAGGCCGGGTCCAGGTCGCGCCGGAGAAAGCGTGGGTGAAGATCACTCCGCTGTCCGCCAGCTTGTCCAGGTTCGGCGCGACCTCGGGCATGCGCGGCAGCCACGCCTCCAGCGGCGGATGCACCGCTTGCGCCATGCGCTGGTCGGTGGCGTCGTCGTGCGTGCGGGCGATGGCGTCGCCGCGTAGAGCATCCACCACGATGAACAGCACGTTCATCGGCACGTCGCTCCCGCCGGGTGCCAGCACCACCGGTGTGCCCCAGAGCGCCGCGGGCGTGCGTTGGTCCGGATTCACGGTGCTCGTGCGAAGCTCCAGATCCACGGCCTGGCCGCCAAACCGCGACAGGTCGACCGTGAAGTCCTTCCAGCGGCGCGTTCCGGTTGCGGCTACCTCACGGGTCGCCACGACTTCTCGCGGGTGGCCGGGAACCTTGACCGCGACCTCGAAGCGCACGGCGGTCTGCGCGCCGACGGCAGCCGGCGCCGCCTCGAACACCGCGCCGGCGGGCAGTGTGACGTGATAGCGGATGCGCGCGGGCGGCGGCGCGAGGATTGCTTCGCGCTGGTAGAAGCTACCTTCCGCCATGTTCCAGGTGTGCAGATCGGGCTTCCAGACCTTGCCGTGCCCGAGGGCCATGGAGAACTGGTGCTCGCCTCCCTTGCCGACGATGCTGACTTCCTGCACGACGCGCCCGAGCGGCCCGCCCGGACCCACGTACGGCGAGCGCATGCGCCGCCAGTACTCGAGGTGAGCGGCGACCTTCGACAGCTTCGGCGCGTCGTACACGGCCTCGTCCAGCAGATCGACCAGGCGCAGCTCGACCGCCATGTCGCCCGAGCGCACCTGGGCCGCCTGGGGCGCCGCCGACGCAGCCGGCACGGCCGACACCGACGGCGCCTTGGCAACGGCCGGTTCGCGCAGCATCACGATTGCCAGAGCGGCGCCGAGCGCCAGGATGCCGATGCCGGCGCGGGCGGCGATGTCGCGCCCCGTCACGTGCCTCCGAGCCTCACGGCGTGATCCGCCTCGCTCCGGGAGAACGCGCCCGGGCGCGGCAGGAGGTAGCCCGTGCGCCGCTCCATGCGGCGATCCTGGAGCATCCAGCGCCACAGTCGGCGCTCGAGCTGTTCCGCAACCTCCGGCTGCTCGGCGATGACGTTGTGCTGCTCCCCGGGATCGGCGACGACGTCATACAGCTGCCACTTCACGCCGTCGCGCGTCGGGATGTAGATCAGCTTGTAGCGCTCGTTCTCGATCATGCGGTGCTTGGCCGTGACCGTCAGCTCTTCGTAGCGCTTGCGCACCACGATCTCGTCCTGGTGATCGGGCAGCACCTCGCTCAGATGCGGCAGGTCGGGATACGGGAGCCTCAGGCTCCCGGGCACCTCGGGGATGGACTCGGTGAACCAGAGCCCGGTCTCGGCGAAGGCGGGGCGCGGCGGCAGCCGGCGTCCTTCCATGAGCGCCACCAGCGACCGGCCGTCCATGCCCGGATGGCAGCTCACCTTCGCCAGCGCGCACAGCGTTGGCGCGATGTCGATGCTCTGCACCACGTCCGGCACCTGGTGCGCCTTCGGAGCGCGCGGATCGTAGATGACGAGCGGCACCTTCGTCGTTTCCTCGCCGAACAGATGGTCGCCGTGGCCCTGCCCGCGGCCCGGCTCGTACAGCGATTCGCCGTGGTCGGCCGTCAGGACGACGATCGTGTCGCGGTCGAGCCCGCGAGCCCTCAAGCCGCGCAGCAGATCGGCGACGGCATCGTCGACGGCCGCTACGGAGCCGTCGTACAGAGCGCGGATCTGCTTCACGTCGGCTGTGTCCGGCGGTTTTTCGCGGCCGAGCAGCTCCGCCTTCTGGTAGCGGAAGCGGCCGCGGTACGCCGGGTCGGTGAAGCGCGAGTAGTACGGCGCGGGCGCGGCGTACGGGAAGTGCGCAGTCGAATAGAACACCGTGACGAAAAACGGCCGCCCATTGGCGTGGTCGATTTCCTGGAGCGCGTCGCTCGTGACCCAGGAGGCGTTGGCCGCGTTGTGCAGCTCGCGCAGGCTCGGCAGCAGCGCCGCCACGGAGCGCAGCCCGAACAACGGCATCAGTGGCGTCTGGGCGTCGATGGTGCGCTCCCGGATGAGCTCGCGCAGGTTGAACGTGGGGGTGTGGATGCGCGAAAACCCGAGGTCGACGCGGCGGAAGATGTCGCCGGCGAAATCGCTGACCACGGCAGTCTGGTAGCCGGCGTGCGCGAAGCTCGCGGGCATGGCGTGCAGCTCGCGCTGCCGCTCCTCCCAGCGCGGGAACATGTTGCGGATGCCGTGATGGTGGGGAAAGAGCCCGGTGGCGATGCTGACCCAGGACGGGAAGGTGCGCGGCACCGGCACGTAGGCGCGTTCGAAACGTACGCCGCGGTGCGCGAGGGCGGACATATGCGGAGCGATGCGCGGCGTGATGCGGTCGGCGCGGAGCGAATCGGCCGCGACGATCAGCACGTTGGGTTGCGAGCCCCTGGGCGGCACACGTCTCGGGAAGCTGTCGACGAAGCCGACGGCGAGAAGCCCCAGCGTGATCGCGCAGGTGGCCAGCACCGGCGGCCTGAACAACATGCCTGCGATCGGCGTGCGCAGCGTCGCCAGGCCGAGCTTGACGCGACCGGGCAGCTCCGCCCAGGGGCGCAGCGGCAGCGCGAGCCAGAGCGCGAGAACGAGCGCGCCCACGCCGAGGATGCCGTGCGGACCGAGGTCCTGCGTTGCCAGGAGCTCCAGCGCTTTGCGCGCGCCGCCGCGCGCGTACAGCGTCTGGTCGTAGAGCTGCGGTCGGACGGCCACGTCGTGGAGCCAGAAGATGGCGTGCGCGACGGCCAGCACGGCAACAGACGACAGCGCCAGCGAGCCCGGGCCGCGCGGCGACCGTTCAGCGAGCCGATCGCGCAGTCGCACCAGAGCGCCGGCGAGCGTGCCGCCGACGAGCCCGGTCAATACGGCGACCGCCATCACCAGCCCCGCCGCCCGCACCACGTCGCCGCGGAATTGCGTGGCGATGAGCTGATGCACGCTGTGCACGTGCACGCCCTGGATGCGATCGTCGCTCAGCGTGGCAATCAGCGTGAGCCCCGACCAGAGCACGACGTAGACGGCCCCCGCCGTGCTCGGCCTGACCAGGGGGCGCAGGCTCGCCGCTGCGCGCCTTGCAGCGCGACCGGCACGGAGCACCCGGAAAAGGCCCTCTGCCATTCGACGAAGGGCCTGGCATAGCAGATCCCGGGGCCTGCGGCTCGCGGTTCGCGGCCGGCCTAGTCACTTCCGCGACGCCTCCGGCGCTCGAAGGGAGCTGGTTTTCGGCACTTGCGCTTCGGCTCCGCGCCGTCTCCAAGGCCGCGGCGGGCGGTGCTACTCTCGGTAGCTCCGGAGCCATGGCTACCTGTCCTCACTGCCAGACCGAGTACCCCGACGGGGTGACGACCTGCGAGAAGGACGGCGCGGAGCTGGTCGACAGCGCCATCATGGCCGCGGCAGATCGCGACATCGAGTCGGGCGAGCAGATCGGCGAGTACCGCGTGGAGTCGAAGCTCGGCCAGGGCGGCTTCGGGGCCGTCTATCGCGTGGTGCATCCGCTGATCGGCAAGACTGCGGCCATCAAGGTGCTCTCGCGCCGCTTCTCTTCCGATCCGGAAATGGTGAGCCGCTTCGTCGCCGAGGCGCGCGCGGTCAACCGCATCCAGAACAAGAATATCATCGATATCTTCGCCTTCGGTGCGCTGCCCGATGGTCGGCAGTACTACGTCATGGAGCTGCTCGACGGTGTGACGCTCGAGCAGTACCTCGAGGAGCGGGGCTATCTCTCGCCGGAGGAGGCCATCCCGATCCTGCTCGGCATAGCGCGGGCGCTCGACGCAGCGCACGCGTCGGGCATCGCGCATCGCGATCTCAAGCCGGACAACGTGTTCCTGGCATTCGACGAGGATCGCGGCCTGTGGCCCAAGCTGCTGGATTTCGGCATCGCCAAGCTGATGGGCGACGACATCGGCGGGGAGCACAAGACCCGGACCGGCGTGCCGCTCGGCACGCCGTACTACATGTCGCCCGAGCAATGCCGGGGAATGAGCGTCGACCACCGCACGGATATCTACTCGTTCGGCGTGCTCTGCTACCAGCTGCTCAGCGGAACGCTGCCCTTCACCGGCGATTCGTTCATGGACGTGATGATGAAGCACGTCGGCGAGGAGCTGCCGCCGCTGTCGACCCGCTCCCAGGCGCTGACCGCCGCGTTCGACGTACCGATCGCGCACATGATGGCCAAGGATCCCGGCAAGCGGCCGACCTCGATGTTGGCCGCCCTGACGGAGCTCACCGAAGCGGCGCGCGCCGCCGGACACGACGTCGAGATCCCGACGCGAGGCGCTCTCGCGCAGAGTGGACAGCGGACGCCGATGCGCCAGCTCACACCAGGGCAGTTCGCGGCGCTGGAGTCGGCCGACACGCTGGCGCAGGCCACGACGGCGACCGGCGACACGCTGGCCAATACCGCTGCCGGGACGAAGTCCCGGCGCGCATGGCCGTTGGCGCTGGGCGGAGCGCTGATCGCTGCGGTGGCGCTGGCGATCGGGCTCTCGGCGGCGCACCGGCCGGTCGCCGCGGAAAGGCCGAGCCCGAGCGCCACGGCACAACCGCCGGCGCCGAGCAGCGTCGCCGCGCCGGCCACGTCGGTCGTTCCCGCCGCGTCGACTGCCGCGCCCGCGCCGCCTGCGCCGCCTGCGCAGATCAAGCTGTCCGTGCAGAGCGTACCGAAGCACGTCGAGGTCTATCTGGGGGGCAGGAAGCTCGGCACGGCTCCGGGGCCTCTGATGCTCGATCGCGGAAAAGAGCCGCTCGAGCTCGAGCTCCGGGCGGACGGCTACGTTCCGCGCAAGCTGAAGTTCACTCCGACCGCGAACGGCGTCATCTCGGCGACGCTGCAGAAGGTCGTGCATCATGCATCGGCAGCGGCGGGGAAGAAGAAGTCGAAGACCCCGGCGGACCTCGAGTTCTGAGCGATGCGGCGTCGGATCGCCATGGGTGTGTGCGCGGCGCTGCTCTGCTTCGGCACGGGTGCGCACGCCGACAAGGCGGGCACGCTCGAACAGGCGCGCACCTACTTCAACGTGGGCGCGCGCGCGTACGCCGCGGGACAGTTCCTGGATGCCGTCAAGGCCTTCGAGCAGGCACACAAGCTGACGCCGCGCCCGGGCCTGCTCTTCTCCATCGCGCAGGCGTACCGCAAGCAGTACTACCTGGACAAGAAGGCGCAAAACCTCCGCGCTGCGATCAAGTACTACCATCAGTACCTGGATCGCGTTCCCAGCGGCGGCCGGCGCGCGGACGTCGCCGACGCGCTCACCGAGCTCGAGCCGCTCGCAGAAAAGCTCCAGGCCGAAGGGGCTCCTGCCGCCGAGCCCAAGGCGAAGCCGGCGACGCAGATCATGGTCTCGTCGCCCACGCCCGGGGTACGCATCACGCTGGACGGTCACGCGGCGGGCAAGCTGCCGTTCGTTTCCGACGTGAAGCCGGGCAAGCATCACGTGTCGCTGAGCGCGCCGGGTTGCAAGCCGTACGAACGGGACATCAGCGTGCTCGAGGGCGGCGTCGTGCCGCTCGACGTGGCGCTCGAGGACAAGCCCGCGACGCTCCGCGTGCGGGCGCCCGAGGGCGCGCACGTCAGCATCGACGGCAGGGAAGTCGGCAAGGCCCCGCTCTCGCCGATCCAGATCGCGCCCGGGCAGCACTTCATCGCCGTGACCGAAAACGGCCGGCAGCCGTTCTCGCGCGAGCTGGATCTCGGCAGGGGCCGGACGGTCACGCTCGACGCAAAGCTGCCCGGCACGACCCAGCGCACTGTGGCGTGGCTCCTTCTCGGGACTGGAGCCGCGACTGTCGTGGGCGGTGGACTGCTCGCGCTGGCCGCGTACCAGAAGCAATCCGATGCCCAGAGCATCCTCGACAGGCGCGCAAAACAGAACATCTCGGCGAGCGATCGCGACGCCTACGCTGGGCTCGTGAACGACCGCGATCGCCTGCGCGCTGGAAGCGTCATGGCGTTCGGGGCGGGCGTCGCGGTCGCTGCAACAGGAGCGGTGCTGTTCGTCTTCGACGAGCCGCGCATCCAGCCGCGTCCGGGGCCCGAGCGCGCTCCCGGCGCGCCCGAGCCCGAGCACAAGGCGCCTTCGATGGAGATTTCCGCTCTGCCGATCTTTTCGCCGGCAGTCGCCGGCGCGGCAGTGAGCGGACGATTCTGAAATGCGCCGATTCGTCGTCGCCGCCCTGGTGTCGCTCTGCGGCGTGTCGAGCTGCAGGACTCTCCCCACGATCGACAAGGGCGTGTGCGGCAACGGCGTCGTCGAGCCGGCGGTCGGCGAGGATTGCGATGGGTTCGCGCCGGCAGGCAGTCTGTGCCGCCCGACGGGCGCCATCAACGCTTGCCGATACGACTGCTCGCTCCAGTCGGACGGCACCCGGCCGCGATGCCCGGAGGGGATGGGCTGTGGCGAAGATGGCGTCTGTCGCTGGGCTTCCGGCGGGTTCGGCAAGCCGTCCACCCTGCCCGCGGTGCCCTACGATCTCGGCGTTGCGGATTTCGACCAGGACGGGCGCAAGGATCTGTGGGTCACCGAGGGTACCCGCGCAGTCGTGCACTATTTCGGCGACGGCGCCGTGCCTACCCAGGAGCTGGTCGTTCCGTCGTCCTGGGGTGCCGCGTCGATCCCTCCGCTCCCGGTAATCGGCGAGCTGTCGGGTGACAAGTTCCCCGATATCGTCGTGCCGTTTGGCGGCGGCGTCGTAGCTGCGCTCGGGAACGCCAACCGTTCGTTGGCATCCACGGCTTATCCGGCGCTCTCCGCACCGGCGAACGCGGATCGGGTCTATTTCATCGCACTCGACGTGCTGCCCACGCCCGGTGATGAGGCCGTGCTGTTCGCCCATACCAAGGGTGGCTTGATCAGCGGACTGGTCTATCCGAACGGGACGGGCGTCGACACACTGACGGCGACCCTGTACCCGCCGTCCTTGCTCGCCGGGGATGTTGCGACCGGGAATCTGGACGAAGATCCGGTGGCGTCGCCGTGCGAAGAGCTGCTGATGCCATTCTCGGGCGTCAACAACCTATACGAATACTCGCCGTGCAAGCTCGACGCCAAGGGCCAGATCGTGCTGAACATCGCTGGTCAGGGGAGGAACATCCAGCTTCCCCAGGGCGATCTCGCACTCGGAGCGCTGGCGCTGCTCGACCTCGACCACGACGGGCACCTCGATGCGGTGGTTGCAGCCCAGAACGGCAACGCGCACTACATCAACGTCGCCTATGGCGTCGGAGATGGGACATTCAATTCGACGATACCGGTACCCCCGAAGCAGGGGGACAACACGGGCGTGCGTGCCTCGAGCATTGGCCAGGCGGTGCCGCTTGCGATTGGCGATCTCGACGGTGACGGTCTGCCCGACTACGTGGATGCACACGGCGTCTACCTCCGGCGTGGTTCCAAGTTCGAGACCGTGGCCCAGAGCGACGCCGAGGGCTGGAGCGAAGCCGCAATCGCCGATCTGAACCGAAATGGCGTGCCGGACATCGTGGCCGCGAACGCGCACCAATCCGGGGCCGTGTTCCTCGACGGCGCCGGTGCGGGCTTGATGACGCGGTTCGACGTGGCCAGTGAAGGACCGCTCTCGCACCTGGCGGTTGGCGACTTCGACGGCGACTTGCTCGACGACGTGGCGGCCCGGGAGGATATCGGCAAACCCAACACGGATCGCCTTTCGGTGATGTTCGGCAAAGCCCACGGTGGACCCGATGCAGCCCAGCCGGAAGGCCTGCTGGACACCGTGCTGCAGGTCATCGCCACGAACACGCGCCAGTATTCTCCCTACGCGCTGACTTCGCTCAGCGTCGTGTCGCAAGCGCCCGACAACACGATCGTGTTCGAGGGGTTGGGAGGCCGCGGCGACCGGAACCTGCGCTCGCCATTCGTGGTGTCGACGACCCACGGTTCCGGCTCCGCGGCGACGGTCACCTTCTACTCTCCGCGTCGCATCGCGGCGGGTCGCTTCGACAGCGACGGTCACGGTGACCTGGCGGAGGTCACCTCGACGTACCCCGACTCGACGGACGAATACCGGCTCTGGTTGTGCCCGATGCACGAAGAGGCCTCGGCCCAGCTCTCCGATCCTCGCTCGACCGATCCCCTGCCCACCGACCTGGACTGGGAAAAGAGCGAGATGGCGTCTGGCGATCTGGACGGTGACGGCATCGACGAGGTCGTCCTGTTCGCGCCGGAGAAGAACGGCACAGCTTCGCGCGGCTATGTGGCCCACGCCCACGACACCGGCGACGGCTACGCGTTCGAGCTGGGTTCGCCGAGGCCGCTCTCCTGGCGGTTCGAGGAATCCCAACCCGAAACGGTGCCTGGCGATCCAGGTGGAGGGCGCGTACTGGTCGCCGATGTAGACGCAGATCCCCGGCACTACGCCAACGTCGTGGCGCTGGCGCCGGCTTCGGGAAAGGACAAGGGCGCGCTGGTCGTGTTCCACGGCGACGGGTCGCTGGCGCTGGGCACGCCGGACGTCATCGGAAACACCCCGGGCGGTCCCGTGGTCGCGTTTGCGGCGCTCCAGGCCGATCGTGATCCGGCGTTGGAGCTGGCCTTGCTCGCAGGCGACAGGGTGTACATCGCCGACCTCGGCAGCGACGGTCACTACCACGTTGCAACGTCACCGGCCGTCGAGCCCGGCCCGGCAGTTGCGGGCGCCGGTCTCATTGCAGCGGGCGACTTCGACGGGGACGGCGTCGACGACATCGCCGTCGGCAACAAGAGCTCTGTGGCGGTGTTCCGAGGGGTAGCGGGGGTCCGCTGAGGAGCCATGAACGGGGGAAGCGAGATGAGTCGAGTCCGACTCGCTGTTCTGTTGTCGCTCTTCGCGCTGCCGAGTTGCAGGACGCTGCCCACCATCGACAAGGGGACTTGCGGCAACGCAGTCGTCGACCCGGGCGAGGATTGCGATCTGTTCGCGCCGGCGGGGAGCCTGTGCCGGCCGCCTGGCAGGGCCGACGCGTGTCGATACGACTGCTCGGCCCAGCCAGACGGCGCGCGGCCCGCTTGCCCCGCAGGCTTTGGCTGCGGCGAGGACGGTATCTGCCGCCGGCCCTCGGGCGCGTTCGAGACGACCCCCGTGAGCATGGCCGCGGCGCCGCTACAGCTGGAGGCTGCCGACCTGGACAACGACAAACGTCAGGACCTGCTCGTTACCGAGCAGACCCGCGTTGCGGTGCGATATTTCGGCAACCAGGCGGTTCCCGAGGCGGAGCTGGACATTCCCATCTCGCCCGGTCCGCCTCCAGCCGTCGCAGAGCTCTCGGGCGACGAGTTCCCCGACGTTGTGGTGGACTATTCAGGCGGTATCACCGTAGCGCTCGGCAACGCGGGCCGCTCGCTGATCTCGACGGCCTACCCGTCACTCGAAGCGCCGTCCGGAGTGAGCAAGGCTGTCTTCATCCCGGGCCGCGTGTTGCCCCCCACGAGCCCTGGAGCGCTGGTGCTGGCCGGCTTCACGGGGCACAGCGGCTCCGTGCTGGTCCGGGTGAGCGGGAACGGCCTGGATCTTCTCGGGGTCACTGCCAATTCGCCCGATGAGTTGGCCGCGGACGTTTCGGTCGGAGATCTCGACGAGGACACAGCGCGCTCGCCCTGCGATGAGCTGCTCTTCCCATTCAAGGGCGCAGATCGGCTCCCCGAGTTCAAGCCCTGCAGCCGCAACAGCAGCGGAGCTGTCATCGTGAACAAGGCCGGTCCCGCTGCGCCGGTCCTTCTGCCAACGGGCGATACCGTCATCGGTCCGATGACGTTGCTGGACCTCGACGGCGATGGGCACCTGGATCTGGCGGTTGCCGTGGCGGATGCCAGCGGCCACGGCATCAACGTCGCGTACGGCGTCGGAGACGGCACCTTCAACTCGGTGAAGCCGGTTCCCCCATCGCAGGGCGACGACGTGGCATCCCGCATCTCCGATATCGGGCAGGCGACGCCGCTCGCGATCGGCGATGTCGACGGTGACGGCTTGCCGGACTACGTGGACAACCAAGGCGTGTACGTCGCAAGCGCCGCCGGGTTCAAGACGGTGGGGCAGGCGGACAACGAAGGATTCAGCGAGGCGCTGATCGCGGATCTGAACGGGAATGGGATGCCGGACGTCCTGGCGGCCAACGCGCACCAATCCGGGGCGATATTCTTCAACGGAGCAGGCGGCGGCCTCTTGAACCGTTTCGACGTGCCCACCGAGGGGCCGCTTTCGCATCTGTGTACGGGCGATTTCGACGGCGACCTGCTCGGCGATGTCGCCGCTGTCCAGAGCACGAGTGATGGCGATCTGCTGTCCATCCTGTTCGGCAATGCCTACGGGGCACCCGATCCCCCGCTGAGGGAGGGCCTGCTCCAGGGAGTCCGCCACGTCGCCGCGAACCGGCTGCCCATGAACAGCATCTACGCCACGAGCTCGATCAACACCGTGTCCGTGGAAAAGGGCGGTACCCTGGCGTTTGCCCTCTTCAGCGGGCGCGGTGACCGCGTGCTGCGCGCCGCGTATGGCTTGTTCCAGATCGACAAGACCTTGAAGAGCGCCGCGTTCAATCCTCTTCGTGTGGTTACCGGCCAGTTCGATGCGAAGGCGCACGAAGACATTGCGGAGCTCGCCCAGAAGGTCCCGTCCCAGGACGAGTTCAGACTCTGGCTGACTCCGATGACCGGACAGGCCGATATCCAGCTGTCTGATCCGCGCTTCACCGACCCCTTGCCGTCCGACGTGGACTGGGCGGCGAGCGAGATGGCGTCGGGCAACCTGGACGGAAGCGGGCCCGACGAAGTCGTACTGCTCGCGCCGTTGAAGGACGGCCCAGGGTCGCGTGGCTACGTCGCGCAGGCCGCCGACACGGGGGACGGCCACTATACCTTCGAGCTCGGCAAGCCGGCGCCGCTCTTGTGGCGCTTCGAGCATACGGAGGGCGCCAGCGTCGTTCCCGGCGATTCCGGGGGAGGCCGCATCGTGGTTGCCGATGTCGACGCGGACCATCACGTCAACGTCGTGGCGCTGGCGCCGTCGGACGGGAAGAAGAAGGGCGCCTTGGTAGTGTTCCGAGGCGATGGGAAAGCGGCGCTCGGCACGGCGGAAACAGTGCCGGATACGCCGGATGGTCCGGCCACGGCGTTCGCGACGCTCCAGACCGATCGCGATTCCGCACTCGAGCTGGCGCTACTGGCCGGTTCGAGAGTCTACATCGCCGACATTGGCAGCGACGGCCGCTATCACGTCGCGAAGTCAGCGGCGATCGATCTCGCCGCCGCGCATATCGCGGGCGCCGGCCTCATCGCGGCGGGCGACTTCGACGGCGACGGCGTTGACGACATAGCTGTCGGCAACGCGACCTCGGTGGCGGTGTTCCGCGCCGTGGCGGGAACGCACTGAGCTACGGCAGGACGGAGCCGTACACCTCGGCAATGCGCTCGGCGCGATAGACGCCCCAGTACTCCGGTGTCGTGAACTCCCAGAGCAGCTTTGAATTGGCGTCGACCTCGACGATCGTCGACTGGGTTCCCGGCTCGCGCTGGCCGAAGCAGACGAGCGTGTTGCCGTTGTCCAGGCGCTGCGCGCTGCCCCAGACGGTCGCGTAGATGTCCGGACTGTGCCGGTATTCCCACACGGCGTGCGCCTCGCTCGCGCCGCCCGCGTTGTACGTGTAGGCCAGCTCCAGCGCGCGGCTGTAGTCGCGTACGCCGGAGCGGCCGTTGTCGAACATGAGGATGTGCCCGTTCGGCAGGGGCGTCGCGTGGTGCTGGTGGTAGAAGCGGTCGGCGTCCGCGATCGCGAAGTCGCCGTGGAAGCCGTCCTCCACCTCGCCGTGGAAGCCCATCACCCAGACCAGGTTGCCGGTGGTCCGGTCGATCTTGAAGAGCGAGTTCTGGTTGCGCGACGAGACCAGCAGAGACTTGTTTCCCGGCAACAGCGCGACCGAGTTCAAGTGCGACCAGTCGGGGATGTCCTGCGGCGGCGTGTAGTGCTCGCACAGACTCCACGTCCAAACGTCCTGGTTCTTGTTCGAGTCGTACTCGACGATCTGTCCGTCGTCATTGACGAGCGTGGAGCACTGGTAGTCGCGGAGGGTGTAGAACTCGTCCGGCGTCTCGGCTGGTGTCGCCTCGTGATGGAAGAGCGCCGCCGTGGTGTTCGACCAGACCAGCTCGCCCTGCCACGTCACGTACGACATCGGGATGCCGCGCCCGCCGATCAGTACGCCATCCTTGTACTGGGACACCGGCGTGTCATCGCCGGCCACGCTGCCGGGGTACTGGTAGTACCAACGAAAGCGGCCCTTGGAGTCGATCAGCGCCGCTGCGTACGGCACGCCCGTGTGTTGGTTGGACAGATTCACCAGCGTCCACCCCGGAGCGATCGTGCCGGACGTCGCGGGATGGGTCAGGTCGATGGGCGGCAGAAAGCCCGGGAGGTCGCTGATCTTGATGGTCGTGCTGGCGCTCGCGGTCAGGCCGTCCGCGGCTTTGGCCTTGGCGGTCAGCGTGCAGGAGGCGCCTGTGACCAGGCCCATCAGGAAGATGTGATGTTTGCTCGACGGCGCGGCGCTCGAGATCGTCCACGGCGTAACCCCGCTGCCGCAGTCCACGCCGAGCGCCGTGTCGGCGTCGCGCGAGGTGCTCCACGACACGTCGTACGCGAGCACGTTGCTGGGCGTTTCCACGGCCAGAAGATCGGCGATTGCCAATCCCGCGCCGCCGCCGCTGCCGCCCGAGGCGCCGCCCGAACCGCCGTTCCCCCCTTGCCCCGTGTTGTTGCCGCCGTCACCGCAACCAGCGGCCAGCGCCAGAGCCACGAGGACAAGACAACTTCTTTCAAGCATCGACATCATCCCTGGCGTCTGCTGGAGGCCGCCGCCGCCACCAGCCCTGGAAGAAGGAACCGGAGCAGCAGCATAGCGCGACAGCGCTTCCGCACCCGCTGGGGAATGCCCGCCGGCTACTCGAGGCTAGAGCGCCGTCACTTCCACGATCAACGTGCTCAGATACAGCCCTTCAGGAAAGGCCGCGGGCACGGGGTGGTCGGGGCCCTGGAACAGACGTTCGAGGATGACCGGTCGCAGACCCACGTCGCGGCCACCCAGGGCAACGGCGCGCGTCAGGTCTTCCATGCCGATCGCTGCCGAGCAGGAACAGATAGCCATCAGCCCGCCGATGCGTGTGGCGCGACAGCCGGCAGCCGAGAGACGCCGCATGGAGGCGAGCGCGCGCTTCCGGGCGGAGCGGCTTGGAGCCAGCTTGGGCGGGTCGCACACCACCAGGTCGTAGCCTCCCTTCTTTCCTGCGCGCGACAGCGTGTCGTGCGCATCCTCTCGCTCGAAGCGAATGCGGCCGCCCAGGCCGTTCTGGGCTGCGCACTCGGCGGCCACCTCGATCGCGAGCGCGTTGGAGTCGACTGCCTCGACTTCGCGCGCGCCGCCGCGCGCGGCCGCCATGGCGATCGCTCCGATGTACGAGAAAGCGTCCAGCACCCGGCGTCCGGCCGCCAGCTCCTCGATACGGTCGCGCAGCGGCCGCTGGTCGACGTAGAAGCCGGTCTTCTGTCCCAGCTCCAGCGGCACGCGGTAGACGAGCCCGCGCTCGGCGAATTCCAGCTCGGACATGCTGGCATCGCCGCGCACCACGCCGCCCCCGGCCTCGAAGCCTTCCTGGGCGGCCGCCTTCGGCGAGGTCCGGTCGATGATCGCGCGCGGCTTGAAGTGGTGCGACAGCGCGTCGAGCAACATTGCTTCGCGGCGTTTGATCCCCACCGTGGCGATCTGCACCGCCAGCACGTCGTTGAAGCGGTCGACCACCAGTCCCGGCAGGTCGTCGCCCTCCGCGTGCACCACGCGGTAGGCGTCGGTCCTTCCGGACGGCAGACCCAGCGACTCGCGCAGCGTGATGGCGCGCTGGATGCGTTCTGCCAGGAGAGCGCCGTCGATGTTGCGCGCATCGCGCCCTCGCGTGTACAGGCGCACTGGAATGGCCGAACCGGGCGAGTACAGTCCGCGGCCCAGGCGGTTGCCCCGTGTGTCGACGACCTCGACCTCGTCGCCCGCAGTGGCGCCTCCTTCGATGCGCTCGATGGCCTGCGCATAAACCCAGGGGTGTCCGGCCCAGACGGGTTGGACGTGCCCGGCCTTCAGAGTGACGATTGCCACACCCTTCGAGTATTCCGGGTGCCACTGTCGTGTAAACGCTTCTCCACTCCTCCGCAGCAGAGCGGCCCGAAAATGGCCGGATCCCCGAGGTGCCCCCCCGGCTGGAAAGTGGCACCGAGGTTGCTACTCTCCATCGAGGTTCTCGGAAAGGAGCCTGTCGATGCGGACCAGCCTTGCTCTGCTGACCAGCGCCGCGCTGCTGATCATACCCACTATCGCGTTCGCGCAGGACAAGGACCAGGCTCCGGATCAGGCTCCCCAGGGGGATTGCCCGCCCGGTTCCTGGTTCTGCGACGACTCCGGCAACGCGACGCCCCAGGGCGACCAGCAGGCGCCGTCCGGGGAGGACCAGGGCGACGAGACATCGAGCGGGCCCGCGGAGGGCGAGGCGTCGACGGCGGCGCCGAAGGTGAAGGTCTACCCGCCCGACGAGCAAGGGCGCCGGGTGATCGTCGTCGATCGGCCCGAGGACGTGCCCAAGCCGCCCGTTCGGCGCCACCATCGTCCGTGGGGCATCAACCTGCGTCTGGAAGGCGTGGGCATGGGCAGCAGCAAGCAACAGAGCCGGAACTCGGGCATGGGGGGCATCGGGTTCAGCCTTCGCTACCGCCCGGTCATGCACTTCGCTCTCGACGCCGGCTTCGACCTGTTCGGCGGCACTGACTGGTCCGGCAACAAGCGCGACGAGCAATCGTTCATGTTGAACGGCATCATCTATTTCAACCCGCGGAACGCCGTCCAGTTCTACACCATCGGCGGCATCGGCTTCAGCGAAGCGCACGTGCAGCCCCAGCAGCAGGGCGCCGATGGCGGCACAACCCCGCTCATCAACGGTTGGGACACCTACAGCTACTTCGGCGGCCAGCTCGGCATCGGTCTGGAGTTCCGTCTCACGCATCTGGTGTCGCTGAACGTGGACGCTCTCGGGTTCATCCGCGGCCGCACCGACAATGTCGCCCGTACCCAGCCCGAATTCACCGATCCGGACACCGGTCGCACGACGAACACCTCCGGCGGCGGCCTGCTGCGCGGCGGGATCACCTTCTACTGGTGATCGCGCTTGTGACGGTCGGAGAGTCACGGCGGTGGCAATAGGCCGCTGCTGGCGGCATTCTTCCGCACGACCCTGACCACTGCGCCCCGAAACGACCGTCGTTCCCTGCTGCTCGCAGCGCTGGGAGGAGTGTGCTTCGCGCTGTCCGCGCCGCCGACGGATCTGTACCCCGCCGTGCTCGTGGGCATGGGCGCGCTGTATCTGACCCTGCTCGAGGCCAAGCGCCCGAGACGCGCCGCGCTGTGCGGCTGGGTATGGGCGACTTCGGCCGGCCTCGTCGGCCTGCGCTTCGTACCGGTCGTGATCGATCGCTTCACTCCGGTGGGTTACGCGGGCGGCGCGGTCGCGCTGTTGCTGCTCTCCGCGTTCCAGGCGCTGAGCTGGGCGGTGGGCATGTCCGTGGCGTGGTCGCTGCAGCGCTACGCCCACCTTGATCTCCGTGTGGGGTTCGGCGCGGGCGCGTTGGTCGCGATCATGATCCCGACCGTGTTCGGCTGGACGCCGGCCGGGCTCATCTCGCCCTGGCCGGTGCTGGTCCAGCTTGCCGAGCTCATCGGCGGGCGCGGCGTGTCCTTCGTGCTGGCCGTGGCGGCGGCGTGCCTCTTTGCGCCGCTGGGGCGCTTGTTGCCCTGGGGCAGGGCGGCGTCGCGCAAGCGCGCGTGGCTCTCGGCCGGCATCGGGGCCGGGCTGGTGCTGGTGCTCGCGGCCTACGGCGCGGTGCGGATGCCCCAGGTGCGCGCCCGCATGGCGAAGCAGCCGAAGATCCGCATCGGCGTGGTCCAGGGGGCGGTCGGCGCGCGTCTGCGCTGGCAGCTCTCCGCGCAGGACGAGATCGTGGCGCGCCTCAAGCGTCTGACCGCGGAAGCGGAGCGCCGCGGCGCCCAGCTGAGCGTGTGGCCTGAAGCGGCGTATCCATTCGTGCTCCGCTACGCCGAGATGCGTACGCCGCGCGGCAGCCGCGGCATCATCGGCGGACCGGTGAAGGGTCCGGTGCTGGTCGGGCTCATCACCCAGCCGGCTCACAAGTTCGGCGAGTACAACTCCGCGGCCGTCGTCGATCGCAACGGGATCATGGAGCTGCCGCAGGCGAAGATGGCGCTGCTCTGGTTCGGCGAGACCATTCCCTTCGGCGAGTACATGCCGTGGCTGCGCCGCATCTTCTTCCGCTCGGGAGGCCTCATCCCGGGCGACGCGGTCGATCTGCAGAGGAGCGGCGCCGCACGCATGGGCGTGCTCATCTGCTACGAGGACACGCTCGCCGGCGTTGGGCGCCGCGTGGCGCGTGCGCGCCCGAACCTGCTCGTCAACATCACCAACGACGCCTGGTTCGGCCCCACGGCTGAACCGGCGCTGCACCTGCGGCTCTCGGCGCTCAGAGCCGTCGAATCACGGCTGGATCTGGTGCGCGCCGTCAACCTGGGAATTCCGGCCTGGATCGACGCGACGGGCACCGTTCGCCGGCGCGGCAGCACCGCGACGCAGAGCGTGATGCTCGTTTCTCCCACCCTGAACGAGATGTCCCCGACCCTCTATACGAAGGCCGGGGACATGCCGCTGCTCGTCTTTCTGTCCGCCCTCGCGCTGGTAGCGCTGCTGCGGAAGCGACGTAGCGAGATTACTGGACCAGATCCTTGAGCGCCTTGAGCGCGGTCGCGCGGACCTTCTTGCTCGCGGGCTTGGCCGGGATCGTGATCGGCTCTTTGGTGAACGGATTGATGCCCTGACGCTCCTTGGTCGCGGGCTTCTTCACCACGCGGAGCTTCACCAGACCGGGCACCACGAACTCACCGGGGCCACGAGCCGAGAGCTGCTTGCGGATGAGCTCCTGCAGCGACTCGAACACGCGGTTGACGCTCTTCTTGTCCAGATCGGTTGCGTTCGCGAGCTCGGTAATAACCTGCGCCTTCGTCAGCCTCTTGCCTGCCATGCGCTTCCTCCTGTGCGAAAACCTGCTTTTTTGACGCCGTCTCCCGCCCTCTGGGCCGCCGGTTTCCCGGGAGCCGTCCAAGGCACGCGACGGATAACAGGGGACTTTGGGCCGTTCAAGCAGAAAAAAAGCGCCTTCGTAGCCCGATCGAGCATTTTTTCCGCGGGACGGGAACCGCGGGAGTCCGCTCGCAGCAGGAAAACCGGGTCAACGTGACCCGTTCTGCGACGCATCCCGGGGGTCCACAGCGCAACACGCTGACTGACCAGTTCACGTGTGAGAGCGCGAACTTGGGCGCCATATCGCATGGCTTGCGCGAGGCTTCAGGCGTGTTTTCTGCGGGTCTGGTGGGAACCCCGGCGCGCTCGTGGCCGGCCTGCCGGCTTGCGCCCTGTTGGCGCTGGGGCGGACGGTAGGAGGGGCGGTGTTTTTTGTGGTCCCTGGGCCGCTGAGCGGGCGACCAGGCGGCGGGTGAGGGCGCTCATCTCGCGCTTTTCGGCCGGCGTCGCGTGGTCGTAGCCCACCAGGTGCAGGAGGCCGTGCGCCAGCAGGAAGCGCACTTCGTCGCCGAGCTCGCGGCGGCGGCCGCGCGCCTGCCGGGCCGCCGTGTCGAGCGAGATCACCACGTCGCCGAGCAGGCGCGGCCCCGCGCCTTCGGCGTCCTCGTCGAGCGGAAACGCCAACACGTCGGTCGGGCGATCCTTGTGACGGTGCTCGCGGTTCAGCTCCTTGATCCGCGCGTCGTCGGTCAGAAGCACGCTGAGCTCCGCTGCCTCGAGACCGAGCGCGACCAGCATCCGCTCGGCGAGCCGCTGCACGCTCCGCGCGTCCAGAGCTGCCGAATGCGGCGCCTGGCGGCGCACGAAGGCGGGCACCCGTCGTCCTCAGCTCTTGGGGATTTTCTTCGCGTCTTCGAGGAAGCGCGCCAGGCCGATGTCTGTCATCGGGTGCTTGGCCAGCTGTGTGATGACCTTGAACGGGATCGTCGCCACGTCCGCGCCAATCATCGCAGCCTGGACCACGTGGACAGGGTGGCGCACGCTGGCCACGAGCACCTCGGTCTCGAACGAGTAGTTCCCGTAGATGGCGACAATCTGCTCGATGAGGTTCATGCCCTCCTCGGACAGGTCATCGAGCCGACCGATAAATGGCGAGATGTAGGTCGCGCCGGCCTTTGCGGCGAGCAGAGCCTGCGTGGGCGAGAAACACAGCGTCACGTTGGTCTTGATGCCTTCGCTCTTGAACTGCCGGACGGCCTTCAGCCCGTCGACGATGAGCGGGACCTTGACCACAACGTTCGGGTGGATTTTCGACAGCTCCCGCCCCTCGCTCAGGATCTGCTCGGTGGTGGTGGCCAGCACCTCGGCCGACACGGGGCCGTCCACGACCTCGCAGATCTCGGAGATCGCCTGCCTGGTCGGCTTGCCGGCTTTGGCGAGCAGCGAGGGATTCGTGGTCACGCCGTCGATGGCGCCCATGGCCACGGCTTCCTTGATCTCGCCGATGTCTCCGGTATCGATGAAGAATTTCATTGCTCTGTCGCTCCTCCGGCCGCGCGGGTGCTGCCTCATGCTTCGCGTACCCTCGGAAGCGTCGGTTGGCAAGCGTCGTTCCCTTTCCAAGGATCCGCGCTGGAACTAGGTTGAACAAACGTGGCTCGTCCCTCGCGCCCCCCCGGCTTCGACATGACGTACCGCCCGGCCGAGACGGTCTTCGGGCCGCCCTGGAAGGTCTGGCTTCCGTCGGTCGCCTACGTGTTGGTGGCAATCGGTGTGTTGGTGTTCGTCGTCGCGGGCGACATGGCCGGCAGCAACACCTGGATCCACATCTACGTCGTCGAAAAGGACGTCCATCGCCTCATCAGCTCCCAGACGCTGGCGGGCGTCTTGATGGTCAGCTCGTTGGCGGCGCTCCTACGCTCGAGCATGCGCGGCGTCAGGCTGCGCCCCGACGGCCTCGTGTATCGCGACGTGCTCGCCTTCGGCTGGCCGCGCGTCAAGCGCTACCGGTGGGCGCAGATCGACCGCATCATCCTGGATCAATCGTTGATCGCACTGGAGCTGTGGGACGGCTCGTTCGTCCAGCTGCCGCGGGTCGGCGACCGCGACGGGCTGTGCGCCGCGCTCGAGAAGGTCGGCGCCGCGCGCGCGATTCCTGTGCGCGGCGGCGCGGGCCTCGACGAGATCCCGGAATCCGCGGAGTTCGACGAGGCCTAGACGACCAGCGCCAGCGCCCAGATGGCGGCGGATACCGTGGCTAGCCCGACGCTGTAGCGCTTCCAGTCCTTGAGCGTGGCGGGCTCGCCCTTCGATGTCTGGCCGTCGTAGCGCGTGATGTCCACGTATCTCAGACCGATCAGCCCGCCCACGATTGCCCAGAAGAGCACGCTCAGGAGCGAGAGCGGCGCCAGGTCGTCGCGCGCGATCACTGCCGCGCAGGCGAGCAGGGCCAGGTTGCCGAACAGCATCCAGGCCAGGCGGGTCAGAAGGGCGGTGCCCGAGATCGTCTCGAGCTCGGGCTTGTCGGTGCGGGGCATACTTCCTCCGGAAGATCGCCGCCGCCGTGGTTGCGGCGACTGTGCGCGGGTTTTCCGCGCCTGCGATGAACCGGATGGCGGCCCGACCACCCGAAAGACCTGTCACGACCCTCATGATCGCGACACCCGCTAGTCAATCTAGGCACGGTTTGCGGTTCTGCCAGCCCCCGACAGCCCCTCATCTTTTCCGGCTTCTGGTCAGGTCGAAGTGGGATAGCCTGCGCGGCGAGGGAAGCGCCCGCTGCGCCGGGCGTAGAAGGAAGCGTCGGGAGCTGGAGAGCCCCGACAAGGTCGGTTACCGGGGCCGAGGTGGCACCGGTTCAAGGGAGGCACAATGGACAACAACGCAGCAGCTGCGGGCATGGCGGTCATAAGCATCGTCATGGGGCTCGTCTATCTTATCGTTCTCGTCGTCATCATCGCGTCGATGTGGAAGATCTACACCAAGGCGGGCAAGCCGGGCTGGGCCGCGATCGTCCCCATCTACAACATCATCGTTCTGCTCGAGATCATCGGCAAGCCGACCTGGTGGTTCGTCTTGATGCTGATCCCCTTCGTGAACTTCATCGTGGCCATCCTCGTCTACGTCGAGCTCGCCAAGGTGTTCGGCAAGAGCACAGGCTTTGCGATCGGATTGCTTCTGCTCGGTCCGATCTTCCTGCCGATGCTCGCTTTCGGCAGCGCGCAGTACCGGGGAGTGGCTGGGCCCGGAGCGCCGATGCCCGCGTACTGAGCGAGGCGGCGCATCTCGAAACCGGCGTGGCGTAGCCGTCGCGCCGGTTTTCATTTTGTCAGCGGTCCAAGGCGGTGTGCCCGGAGGCCGGAGGCGGTCAGATCCCGTCGGTGGGTTGGCGCAGGACCTTCACCTTGTCCTTCAAGCGCTTGCTCACGTAGACCTTGTTGTCCTTGTCGACAATGACGGCGCCGCAGCCCGGTATCGAATCGATGAGCTTCAAGCCCTTCTTGGGGCCGAGGATGAATACGGGGTCGTCGAGGGCGTCGGCGGTGAACGCATCGGGCGCCCACAGCGTAACGCTCCGCGATGCCGTTGCCGGGTAGCCCGTCCGCGGGTCGATGATGTGGTGGTAGCGCTTGCCGTTCAGGATGTAGGCGCGCGCGTAGTCCCCTGCCGTGGAGAAGGCATGGTCCGTCAGCTGGATCGTCGCGAAGAACGTCCCGTCCGGTCCGCGTGGATCCCGGATGCCGCTCACCCACGGCGAGCCGTCCGGCTTGTGCCCGCGGCCGAGCAGGTCGCCGCCGGCCTGCACGAGGAAGTCCGTCACGTGGTGCTTCTCGAGCACGGCCGCTGCCTTGTCGACGATGTAGCCCTTGGCGATCCCGCCCAGGCTCATCGACATGCCCTTGGGCAGCATTACGCTCTGGTCCTTGTCGTTGACCTTGATCTTCCGGTAGTCGATGAGCTTCCGGAGACGCTCGATCTTCGCCTTGTCCGGAAGAGTCGGGTGAGCCACCGCCGCGTCTCCGAATTTCCAGACGCCGCTCATCGCTTCGAAGGTGATGTCGAACGTGCCTTCCGAGATCTTGCCGGCCCACAGGCTCTTCTTGACGACCTCGTAGGTCTCGGGGCTCACCTTCACGAACTGGCCAGTGTGCTGATTGATATCGCTGACGTCGCTGTCCTTGCGCCACGCGCTCATCAGCTTCTCGAGGCGCCCCATCTCGTTGAAGGCGGCCTTGATTGCGGCCTTCGTGGCGTCGACGCCCGCTTTCGGGTTCGTGAAGGCGACGAAGTGCACCTTGGTGCCCATCGCCGTGTCCTGGTAGTCGAGCTTCTGCGGCGAGAACCCGGCGGCAGACGGCGCGGAGGCGCTGGGTGCAGGCGCCGGCGCCGGTGCGGAAGCTGGTGCTGCCGCGGGCGCGGCAGAAGTCGACGTCGCGCTCGAGGCGCTGGCGGTACGGCTCTCCGGATGCTCGCAAGCGGTAACGGCAAGGCACAGCCCCATCAGGGAGCCGAGTTGCCGAAGTCGGCGGCTGGGTTTGTGGGGGGTCGCTTCCACGGCGTACGTGAGTCAGAACCAGCTCGACAGTCAAGTCAAGCCCGGACGCTCTGCGCCCTGCCCGCTCGGCCGACCTGCCGCGGCCCGGTGGTTCACGCGCCCCGTCAAGCTGGGCTATGCTCCGCGCGTGCCCGTCGACCGAACCGCTCTCGACCGCTCGGTGGATGACCTCGCTCCCACGCTCACCGCACTGGCGGCGCGCATCCATGAAAACCCCGAGCTCCGCTACCAGGAGCACAAGGCTTCGGCGTGGATCGCCGAGGCGTTGCACAACGCCGCCGGCGTGGACGTGGAGCGCGGCACCGGCGGTCTGCCCACTTCGTTCCGTGCGACGGTGGGAAGTGGCGGCGGGCCCCGCATTGCGATCCTGGCGGAGTACGACGCGCTGCCCGCCATCGGTCACGCATGCGGCCACAACCTGATCGCGGCGGGTGCGGTCGGAGCGTTCCTGGCCGTCGCCCGCAATGTCGATGGGCTGAGGGGCACGGTGGAGATCCTCGGCACGCCGGCAGAGGAAGGCGGCGGCGGAAAAGTGCGCCTGATCGGAGCGGGCGCGTTCGACGGCGTCGACGCCGCCATGATGTACCACCCCTACGACCGCGACATCCTGGCGCACCCGTCTCTCGCCAGTCTGTGGCTCGAGATGACATTCCACGGGACGCCGTCGCACGCGGCGGCCGCCCCCTGGGACGGGCAGAGCGCGCTGACGGCGTGTCTGGAGACGTTCCGGCTCGTCGACTCGCAGCGTGTGCACTTCCGCGACGGCGTGCGCGTGCACGGCTTCGTCACCAACGGCGGGCAGGCGGTGAATATCATTCCCGAGCTGGCGGCCGCCGAATTCTCGGTCCGCGCGAGGAACGGTGCCGAGCTGGCTCGCGTTCGCGAGATCGTAGAACGCTGTGCGCGCGGAGCGGCGATGGCGTGCGGAGTCGAAGTCGAGATCAATCTGCGCCAGGGCTACCGGGACATGCGCAACAACGCCACCGTCGCAGGCTGTTTCAGCCGTGCCATGCACGAGCTGGGGCGCCCTATTCCCGAGCAGGATGACCGCGTCGGCGCGGGCTCCACCGACATGGGCGACGTGAGCCACGTCGTGCCCGCGATACATCCCTATCTCGGCATCTGCGACGAGAACGAGACCATCTGCCATCAGCATCGCTTCGCCGAATGCGCGGCCAGCGCGCGCGGACACCAGACGATGCTGGTCGCCGCCAAGGCGCTGGCGCGCACCGCGGTGGAGCTTGTCGAGCGTCCCGAGCTTGTCGAGCAGGCGAAGCACGAGCTCTCGGCGTGGAGCGGGTAATGCGGAAACCTCTACTGCTGGGCGCGGCTTTCGTCGCACTCACCGGTTGCGGAGGCAGCGCGAAAAGCGCGCCGCCTGTGACATCGCCGCCGGCGAGCGCGGCACCCGCCGAGGCGCCTGCGCCGCCCGGGCCGGTCAGCTCGGCCCAGCCGCCCGAGGCCGCCCAGGACAACGGCAGCGACGCGGGAGCGCCCTCCGCCACCAAGCCTGCCGGTGCGACCGCCGACAGCGACACGGCGCCGCGCGAGAAGCTGTACCGCATGACGCCGCAGGGGCTCGAGGTCGAGATGACCGGCGTTCTGTTCCGCATCAAGGCCAAGGCGGTTCGCCGCGGCGGAGGGTGGGGCGTCACGGCAACGGTGAAGGTGAAGTCCAAGGACGGAAAGATTCACGTGCTCTTGAGCCCCAAGGGCGGGCCGCTCGCGTTTTCCGCCAAGGTCGATCGCGGCGGCAAGGTCGAGGAGCTGGGCGACAAGCGCGAAGGCGACAAGCTCGAGACGGTGGACGAGGGCAAGCCGCTCGAGCTGTCTCGCACGTGGCCGCCTGCCGGTACCAAGCCGATCACCGCGGGCCAGAGCCTGGATCTGCAGGTCGGCTTGTGGGGCCTGGGCGCCGACGCCGCTTCGCAGCGGCCGGTACGGCAGTTCTTTGAAGTGAAGATGGTGGCGGGCAAAGGCCACGCAAAGCCGCCGGCGGTGGTGTCCCCTCCGGCATCGGCGAGGTGACATGCAACGTCGCGAGGAGTGGGAAGAGCGCTACCGTTCGGGCGAGACGCCCTGGGACGTCGGCGAGCCCGACCGCCACCTGATGGAGATCGTGGACAGCGGGCGCGTCGCTGCCGGGCGGGCGCTGGAAGTCGGATGCGGGACGGGTACGAATGCGCACTGGTTGGCCGAGCGCGGGTTCTCCGTGGTGGCCGTGGATCTCTCGCCTTTGGCCATCGAGCAGGCCAAGCGCAGGCCGGCGCCGGAGTCCGGCTCGCTGGAGCTCCGCGCCCTCGACTTCCTGACCGACGAGGTGCCCGGCGCACCGTTCGACTTCGTCTTCGACCGGGGCTGCTTCCACGTCTTCGACGAGGCGGCCGAGCGCGTACGCTTCGCGGAGCGCGTAGCCGCTGTGCTCGCCCCCGGTGGAATGTGGGTGAGCCTGATCGGCAGCACCGAAGGACCCGACCGCGACGTCGGGCCGCCGCGCCGTTCCGCGCGCGATATCGCTCTGGCGATCGAGCCGGTGCTGGCGCTGGAGGAGCTTTCGTCGACGCTCTTCTTCGAGCACGCCGCGGCGTGGCTCAGCATCGCGCGCCGTCGCGACGTGCCGGCGCAGCCGTCGACGCGGCGATAGCGCTTCAGGCGCGGGCGCGGCCGCGGACGTAGGTCCCCGGAGAAATGGAGCACGATCGCGCCGATGCTCCGCATGAACGCGACCTGCCGCGTCTCCGGTGCCTGAAGTCGCCCCGCGCTGGACAGCGCGAACCCTGCCGAGGCGCTAGCCCTACAGAGCGACGCTCTGCTGCGCGGTGGACGGATCCGCCGGCTTCCGGTACGCGGCGTGGGCGGCGGGAACGGGTGGCAGCGACTCGACGAAGCGGCGACCGACGCGCAGATGGAGCCAGTCGTCCTCGACGCGCGTCACGTGCGCCACGCGCGCCCAGAGGTAGCCGGCGTAGGCGATCAACGGAGCCAGGGCCAACGGCAGGAACAGGCTGATGAAGCTCGGTTGTTGAGTCGTGACCATCATGGCGAACCATATCGGTACGATCGCCCACCCCGCCAACCGCAGAGCCGTGCCCTGTGCAGCGCGGTGCCGGTGCTTCAGGCACAGCGGGAGCGGGAGCGTCCAGTGAAGCTCCGAGTTCTTGGCGGCTGCCAGGGTCGCGATGGCGAACCCGCTGGGCAAGACCAATGCCCACAGCAGCGAGCGGCGTGTGGTGGCAGGTACGTTCCGGATCCTTGTCAGCTGCCGGTACCAGCCTGAAGGGCGGTTGCAGATGACGCAGCGACCGGGAAACAGCGCGCCTTCCGCCGGGATGAGCGCGTCCTTGCCTGAGCGCCAGACGGTGGAGACCTCTTCTTCGACGTGATCCGTGCACTGATGGGCCATGGCCGTCGTATCGGGCGGCGGCGCCGCCAGTTGCGCGCGAAATCGCCGAGGCCGGGATTTTCCTGGCGGCGCGGGCTTTGCGTATCCTCGACGTGGAGGGGCTGCCAGGACCCCCCTGGCTAGCGGCCCTTGAAGACGGGCTTGCGCTTTTCGGCGAAGGCGTTGAGAGCTTCGACGCGGTCCTCGCTCTTCAGGCACTCGTCGTAGAGGATGCGCTCGATCTCGACGCCGTGATCGAGCGGCAGCTCGAACGAGGCGTCGATGGCGCGGAGCGCGGCCGACTGCGCGATGGGCGCTCCTTCGCTGATGGGGCGGATCCATTCGAGCGTGTCGTCGAGCACGCTCTTGCCGGCGGGCGTGACGCGGTTGACCAGGCCCATGGCGAGCGCTTCGTTTGCGTCGATGCGGCGGGCCAGCAGGATCAGCTCCTTGGCGCGCGCCTCGCCGACGACGCGCGGCAGGCGCTGTGTGCCGCCGGCGCCGGGGATGATGCCGATGCTCGTCTCCGGCAGGCCGAGCTTGGCGTGCTCCGCGGCGACGCGCAGATCGCAAAGCAGCGCGATCTCGAGCCCGCCGCCCAGAGCCACGCCGTTGATCGCCGCGACGACCGGCACGCGCGACGTGTCAAGCCAGCCGAGGTGCGTGCGGTACATCTTGACCTGGTCTCGCACGGCTTCCTGGTCCATGCCCTTGCGCTCTTTCAGGTCGGCGCCGGCGCAGAACGCCTTGTCGCCCGCTCCAGTGACCACGATGGCGCGCAGCGACGCATCGCCGTCGAGCTCGCGACCGATGCGGGCGAATGCTTCCAACGTGGCGCGGGACAGCGAGTTCATCCGCTCGGGGCGGTTCATGGTGAGGACGGCGACGGCGCCCTGTCGCTCCAGCTTGACGGGCTGTTCGCTCATCGGGCCTTCCTTCCAGCGCGCTTCTTCGCGGCCGTCTTGGCCGTCTTCCTGGCGGCGCGCTTCTTGGCCGTCTTCCCGGCGGTGCGCTTCTTCGCCGTCTTCCTGGCGGCGCGCTTCTTCGTGGGCTTCTTTGCTGTCGACGGCGCCGAGTCGCCCTTCTTCTTCGGTCCCTCCAGCTTTGCAAGCCGTACCTTGAGCTCGCCAAGCTCGTTCTTGACGTTTTCGAGCTCGTCGCTCAGCCGCTTGCGCTCGGTGGCGGGCGCGTCGCCCATGTCGCGGAGCGCCTCGCGGATGCGACGCGCGACGCGACCGTCGAGCTCGCGCGTGAGCTGTCGCGAAAGCGCGCCGCGCGACCTCGGATCGGCCAGCGTCGACAGAGCGCGCACCACGTCGATGCGCAGGTACGGATCCGGATCGTCGAGCATCAGCTCCAGATGCTCGCGCACCGCCCGCGTTTCCGAGAGCTGGGCAAGCGCTGCGATCGCAGCCCGGCGGCCGCGCGTCGGAATGCCGTAGCGCGTACGGGCCATGACGGGCTCGATGGCCGATTCGTCCCGCAGCGCGGCCAGTCCGTCGAGCACGCCGGCGCGGGTCACGTCGGCCCACGATACGCGATCGATCAGGCCGAGGAGCGGCTTGAGCGCGGTGGATTGTCGTGTGCGTCCGAGCGAGCGAGCCGCCTCGGATTCGACCAGATAGCTCGCGTCCTTCTTGGCCAGCGGAACGAGCAGACGGGCAGCTTCGGGCGTGCGGAACGCGCCGAGCGCGCCCACCACGGCGCGGCGCACCTTGGGGTGCTCGACCTTCACGTTCTTCTCGAGCGCCGCGAAGCTCTCCTCGCCGCGGATGCGTCCGAGCGAGCGAGCTGCCTCGGCGCGCACCATCCATGCTTCGTTCGCGTCTTCCAGCGCCTTGGCGAGCGCCGCGATGCTCGGCGAATCGTCACGGCGCCCGAGCGCCTCGGCGGCCATGGCGCGCACGCGAGCACTCGGCCCGCTCTCCAGCTGACGGCGCAGCATATCCGCGGGCGCCTCGACGCTCACGTCGCCGCACACGCGGAGCGCCGGATCGAATGCGACCCACGCCGGGCGCTCGGGGAGGCTGACGACCAGCGCGTCGTTTGCCTGCGTCACGTCCTTCCTGTAGCGCTGCACCTTGCCGGATTTATCGGCAACCTCGATTTCGAGCGGATAGGCGAACACGGCGGTGGGGCCGGTCTTCTGCGTCTGCTTGACGTTCACGCTCAGGAGCTTGTCGTCGTAGGAGACCTTGACCTTGAGCGCCGGATGGCCGGGTCGGTACACCCACTGATCGAACAGGCGTTCCAGCGAGCGACCGCTTGCTTCTTCCAGTGCGCGCTGCAGGTCGTTCGTCTCCACGATGCCGTGGGCGTGCCGCTCGAGGTAGTGCTGGATGCCTTGCCAGAACAGCTTGTCGCCGAGCTCGCGGCGCAGCATGTGCAGCACCAGGCCGCCCTTCTCGTACAGATGGCGGTCGAACAGGTCGATCGGGTTCTGGTAGTCGCGGCACACGATGGGCCGCATGTAGCGGCCCTTCGCTTCGGCCAGGTACGCCGCCAGGTCCGCTCGCACGCCGTGCTCGTATTCGTCGAGGCCGAGGCGATCCTCGCGTTCGACGTGCTCGAAGAAGGTCGCGAATCCCTCGTTGAGCCAGCCGTGTGACCAGTCGCGGCAGGTCACGTAGTCGCCGAACCACTGGTGCGCCAGCTCGTGGGCGACCAGATCCTCGCTCTGGACGTCGAGCGCGGCGCGCGCATCCAGCAGGATGTGCTCGTACATGGTGGTGGCGGTCGTATTCTCCATCCCGCCGAAGATGAAGTCGCTCACCACGACCTGCGAGTACCGGCTCCAGGGGTACGGAACGCCGGTGAGCTTGCTGAAGAGCTCGATCATGTGTGGCGTGCGACCGAAGCTGCGCCGGCCGTCCTGCTTCCTGCCCGGTGGCACGTAGTAGACGACGGGGACCTTGCGCTTGCCGGCGTGCGCCGCTCGATCCTCGATAGTGTCGAAGCGGCCTGCGACGAGCGTCATCAAGTAGCTTGGATGCGGCTTGTCGAGGCGGAAGTGGTAGCGCCAGAGGCTCTTCTTGCCCTTCGGGCGTTGGCTCGAGACGAGCTCGCCGTTCGAAAGCACGGAGAAGCCCGCCGGCACGCGTACGAAGAGCTCCGTGGTCATCTTGACGTGGGGCTTGTCGTGGCAGGGAAACCAGTGACGCGCGTCTTCGTCCTGACACTGCGACCATACCTGCTCGGGGCGATCGGTCACCTCCGCGTCGGGCGACAGGAAGTACAGGCCGCGGCGTGGCACGGCGCGGTAGTTGACCTCGAGCCGCCCGGTCTTCGCGCGCGCCGGAACGTGGACGGTGATGCGGTCGCCGTCGTAGTCGTAGCGCGCCGCGACGAAGCCCGTGCCCGTGTCGAGGCGCAGCTTGCCGACGTCGAAGCCAACTGCATCGAGCACAAGCTCGTGATGGTCCGGGTCCTGACGCTCGAAGTCGAGCGTGGCCTTGCCGGCGACGGCCTTTTCGTCGAAGTCGAGATCGAGATCGAGCGCCAGGTGCCGTATCGAGAAGGGTCGCGAACGTTCGTACTGACGAACGGTGCCGGCGAGCGCGAAGGGCGCGCCCGCACCGGCACCGGCGCAGGAACAACGGGCATGAAGCCGCTGGAAGGTCGTCATGGCAAGCTCCTCGCTTAACCGCGGAGCGCGGGGCTCGCAAGCGTTCTGGCCCTTTGTCGGGTTCGAAGGCAAAGGCTAGAGTAGCGACCGCCGTGCCGATCACGCTCACCGGGGAAGTGGAGCGCGTCACCTACGAGAACGAGGAGACGAGCTTCCGGGTGATCCGCATCGGTTCGGTGGAGGGCGAACGCCAGGGGCCGATTGCCGTGGTCGGCACGTTCCAGGCGGTTGGACCCGGTACGCGCGTTCGGGTGACGGGCGAGATCGTCAACGATCCGCGCCACGGCGAGCAGCTCAAGGCTGTTACGCTGATCCCGATCGAGCCGGACTCCCTGGCTGGGGTGGAGAAGTACCTGGCGTCGGGGGTACTGCCCGGGATCGGAGCCGGCAAAGCCAGGTGGATTGTCGAGACCTTCGGCATGGACAGCTTGGAGGTGCTGGACAAGGCCCCCGAGCGGTTGATTGAAGTGCGTGGCATCGGGCCCGACGCCGTCAAGAAGATCAAGAAGGCGTGGCCGGAGTTGCGCGCCGTGAACGACGTCATGATCCAGCTGCAGACGCATGGCGCATCGCCGGCCCTGGCCAAGCGCATAGTCGATCGGTACGGCGAGCGCGCGGCGGCGGTCGTGCAGCGCTCGCCGTACAAGCTGGCCCTCGAAGTGCGCGGCGTCGGCTTCAAGACGGCCGATCGCATCGCCCGCTCGCTGGGCATCTCGGGTGACCATCCGGAGCGAGCCCAGGCCGGCGTGCTGCATGAGCTCGGCGCGCTCGAGGACCAGGGCCACGTCTTGTGCCCACGGGCGACGCTGGTCGAGCGCGCGGCCGAGATGCTCGAAATCGACGCCGCGCACGTCGAGGCGGCGATCGACGCGCTGTGGGCGGCCGGGCGCGTCGTCGTGGAGGACGACGCGGTGTACCTGGCGCGGCTCTACGCTGCCGAGTGCGACGTAGCGACGCTGCTTGCCAGGCTGCTTTCGAGTCCCGGCCAGTCGCTGCCCGGGTTCGAGGAAGCGATCCGCGCTTTCGAGCGCGGCGCTGGCCTTTCGCTGGCACCCGAGCAGCGCAGGGCGGTGCAGACCGCGGCCGAGCGCAAGGTCGTGGTCGTGACCGGCGGACCCGGCGTGGGCAAGACGACTATCGTGCGGGCGATTCTCAGCGTGCTCGATCGGGCGCGGCTCGGCGTGCGACTCGCAGCGCCGACCGGTCGCGCCGCCAAGCGCATGAGCGAAGCCACCGGGCGTACGGCGACGACAATCCACCGGCTGCTCGAGTTCGAGCCGCGCAGCGGGCGCTTCCAGCGCGATCTGGAAAAGCCCATCGACACCGACGCCGTCGTCGTGGACGAAGCGTCGATGATCGACGCGCCGCTCGCCGCTGCGCTGCTTTCGGCGATTCCGTCCGCAGCGCGCCTGGTGGTTGTCGGCGACGCCGACCAGCTGCCGTCGGTAGGGCCCGGCGCATTTTTGCGCGACGTGATCGAGTCGGGCGCGGTGCCGATCGTACGCCTCGAGCAGATCTTCCGTCAGGCGGCCGAGAGCCGCATTGTGCAGAGCGCCCACCGCATCCACGAAGGCGAGATGCCGGAGAGCGCCGGCGCGGACGAACCGGACGCGGATTTCTTCGTGATCCCGCGCAAGGACGCCGAGCAAGCGGCAGAAGTCGTGCGGGAGCTCGTAACCCGACGCATTCCGCGCCGCTTCGGGCTCGACGCGGTAGACAGCGTGCAGGTGCTCTCGCCGATGCACCGCGGCCCGGCGGGCACGACCGCGCTCAACGCGCTGTTGCAGCAGGCGCTGAATCCTCGAGGCCCCTCGCTGGTCTCGCGCGGCCAGACCCTGCGCGAGGGCGACAAGGTCATGCAGACCAGGAACGACTACGAGCGCGAGGTGTTCAACGGCGACATCGGCCGCATCGTTTCCGTCGATGCCGAGGAGCGCCGGCTCGTCGTGCGCTTCGACGACCGCGACGTAGTGTGCGAAGACTCGCATCTCGACTCGCTCACCCTGGCGTACGCGACCAGCATCCACAAGAGCCAGGGCAGCGAGTACCCGGCGGTCGTGATCCCGCTGCTCACGTCGCACTTCGTGATGCTGTCGCGCAACCTGCTCTACACCGCGGTGACGCGTGCACGGCGCCTGTGCGTGCTCGTCGCCGACCCCCGCGCCCTGCGCCTGGCGCTGGCCGAAACGCGACGCGAGGAGCGCATGACGCGTCTTTCGTCGCGGCTGCGGACGGCTACTCGGGGATCGTAAAGCTCTTCGCGACCGTCACGGCGTTGCCGCTGAAGGCCGGGATGTGCGCGTGGCGGAACACAGATGCCACGCAGCCTCCGACCGAAGTGCCGCCGAAGCTGCCGCCGGTGACATTCGCGCTTGTCACCCGTCCCGAGGGAGCGAACGTCACGATCGCGCGTCCGCGCCCAGTGGGTCCGCCGGGTCGCTTGCAGCTCGCGGCCGCGGCCGCGGCCGACGTGAGCGAGCTGATCGCGGCGCTCTTGTTGAAGCTCGCCGAGACCTCGTGCTTCTCGGGTGGAGGACTGGCGGGCTCCTCTTTCTTCTGCGCCGCTTCTTCCTTCTTCTTCTTCAACGCTTCCATGAAGGCCTTCTGCTGTTCCGGGGTGGCGTTCGCCGGCGGCTTTTCCTCCGCGCC
Source organism: uncultured delta proteobacterium (assembly GCA_963826085.1). Taxonomy (GTDB): domain Bacteria; phylum Myxococcota_A; class Polyangia; order Polyangiales; family Polyangiaceae; genus CAWDXG01. The sequence continues at coordinate 620,406 of CAWGVN010000005.1, forward strand.
TGCATCCGCCTTGGCCTCGCCCGCGTCGCCGCCCGCGCTGTCCCCGGCCTTCTTGTCGTCCTTGGCCTGATCGTCCTTGGCCTGGTCGTCCTTCTTGTCGTCCTTGGCCTTGGAGGTGTCGCTGGGATGGCTGCTGGCGGCGGTCTTTGCGTCGTTTTCCGCGACTTTCTCGCCCTTCTTGTGACCGAGGGTCAGCGCCAGCGCGCCGCCCAGCAGCAGAACGAGCAGAACGGCTCCACCGGCCACCGCGATCAGGACCTTGTTCGTGCGCGCCGGCGGGGGCGCCATGCTCATGAACTGCCCGTCCACTCCGGAAGGCGGCACGCTCTTCGGCGGCGGAGGAGGAGGCGGCTCGGGCGGCGCCGGCGCCGTGAGCAGCGCCTGGTTGGCGGACAGGCCGAACAACGGATTGCCTCCGCCGCCGCCGATGCCCATCAGATCGTCGAGGTTGGCCTTGCCACCCGTCTGCGGCTTCGGTGCGGGCGGTGCGTTCGGTGACGACGGCGAAGAGCCGAAGCCCGCCTTGAGTGCATCGAGCGAGAACAAAACGGAGTTCTCGTTCCGCGCACCGGCGGGTTTGGCGTCGTACGCGTGCTGCGCGGGGGCCGCTGCGTCGAGAGCGGGATCGTATTCGCTGCCGGCGGCGGCTGCCGCGCCGAACAGGTCCATGCCGGCGGCGGCGCGGCCACCGCTGAGCCGCGCTGCCTCGCCGCCGCCAGGCGATCCGAACGAAGGAGCGGCTGCGGGCGGCGGCGCCGACGGCGGCGCTGCGGGGGGAGGCGCTGACGGCTGCGCTGCGCCGCTGATCGCGTCGTACAGCTCCGTCATCTCCAGAACCGGCACCCAGTCGCCCATTCCGTCCTTCCAGACGAAAGCGTCTTCGGTGATCAGACCGGAGTGCCAGCCGGCGACGATCTCCTCGGTCGTCATCGTGCGCTGGTCGGTGTCGCTCAGATTGACCGACCAGGCGTCGGATGCGCCGGCATTGTCGCCGAAGGCTGGAGGGCCATGGACGATGTGCGTGGACTCGTCCTGTTCTCCCCCGTCGTCATACGAGGATGCGGCCGGCTGCGTGCCATCCACGACGATCGCCGTGCTGCACGACTTGCATCGGACCTTGACTTTCCTGCCTACGACCTTGTCATCGGCGATCGCGTACTTGGCACCACAGGACTGGCAGGTGATTTTCATGTGCTACGTCTCATCGGCGTCGCTGCCGGCCGCTCGAGGCCGGCCCCCAAACCGGGCGTGGGGAGCAAAGTCTAGCAAAGCTCTCGCGGATTTCCGAAGGATTCCCAGGCGCGCGGGTCCCGGGAATTCTGGCTAGTTCACCGGTACCAGAGCGGCGCCATCCGCGCCGCAGAACTGCGAATCGCCGGGATACTGGGTGCCGCACACCGGGCAGATCCGTTTCGTCGGCACGGGTGCCTGCCTTCGATCCGCCATGTAGACCGCTGCCGGAACCAGCTCCTCGTCATGCTTGGGGCAGGTCTGGACCCCGGGGTCGAATCCCTGACCGCAGACCGGGCAGACGCCGCCGGTCGGCCCCCGCGAATCCATCCCTTCCTCCACAGGGATCAGCCGGTTGCCGTCCATCGCGCAGAAGCCGGCGTCCGCCGGATACTCCTCGCGGCAGGTCGGGCAGATCATGGCGCTGCGTCGCGACACCGCGGGGCGGCTGCCGGGCTCGGCGGCTGTTGGCGCGTCCTGCTCCGCTTCCCGGGCTGTGTTCTGGCGGCGGTTGCGCCGTACCAGGATCAGCCCGACGATTCCCAGAAGCAGCGCTGCTCCGCCAAGGATGGCGATGAACTTGCGCTTGCGCACGCGCGCCGCATCGCGCGCTACGACCGAGCGCGTTCCGATCGACCCGGAGGCGATCACGGCCACCGCTGCCTTCCCCGATTCGCCCGACTTGTCGAAGGCTCCGCTCCTGAGCAGGGCGTCGTAGCGCTCGCTGGACGCGACCTCGACCACCACGTGCGCCGCGTGGCCCGCGACGACTGCGCTCAGCGGGATCTCGGTTTCGGTGGCGTTGTCTGCGACGTGGACGCGACCCGGTCCGGTCATCTTGGCCGGCGCGTCCTTCTTGTCGACGCTCCAGGTCGGGGCCAGGGAAAGCGCGCACCCCTGCGCGTCGAGCACGAGCGCGCGAAACGTGAAATCTTCTCCCGGGCGCATGAGCTTCCGCGAGGGACGCACCTCGAGTCGCGCCGGCGGGCCCGTCTCGGCGCAGCGCTTCGGCGGTGGCGTGGGCGCTTGCGTAGCCGTGGGCGCGGGTGGGCTGGGCAGAGCGGATGCCGGTGCGGGAGGCGGCTCGCCTTCGCGCTGGATCAGGCTGAACGATCGCGTCCGGCGCACGCTGGCCGTGCAGTTCTGTCCTTCGATCACGAACTGGTACTGACCGGTCTCGTCGAAGCTGATGGCGTTGTCGGTGGCGCTGATCGTCGTGATCACCGTCGCCTGTCGCGGATCGTTGGCGGCGGTTTTGCAGACGTTCCGCCAGCCGCGCTTTCCGCCGGAGTGGCTGCGCGTCGCGAGACCGGGGAACTGCTCCCAGCAGTGCGTGGTCGAGTAGGTGGGGCCGGCGCCCGTGATCGTCAGCTCGCTGCCCACCTGCTGGATCGTCACCGCCCCACCCGGTGCACCGCCGCCGCCCGGCCGCGGCCCACAGGCCTTGCCCCAGTCGCCGATGTTCCAGGCGACCCTCATCGCGGTTGCCGACCAGCGACCGGACAGGGTGGGCTCTTGTGCCAGCGCCGGCCCCGCGCAAAAGAGGAGCGCTACGAACAGGGCGAACGGCGCTTTCCGGGCCACGGCGACGGCAAGCCTATCAGAGCCGCCGCCGATGCCTCCGTTGACACCGCAAATTGCCTGGTGCTAGCTTCCGGGTGAGCCTCGGAGGCTTGATTTCCTTGGCTTTTTTGGTTTCTGGAGGGCTTGTCATGCCGTCGGTGAACGCCTCTGGCCGGTGGTCGATCAGGGGCTTCTGCGCGCTCTGCGCCCTGGTCGTGCTCGCATTCGCCGACCCGGCCCGTGCTCAGCAGGATCAATTGGTGCCGGCCGGCAACGGTGACGGCATGGATACCCACCTGTTCCGACCGGCGGTGGATTCCAAGGGATTCTTCTCCGTCAACGGCTCCGACATCCTGGGCGCGAACGACGTCAGCTTCGGGCTCATCCTCGACTACGGCCGCAACATCCTCAGGACCAACAAGGACCGGGTGCAGACCGCGACCTACGCGGGCCGCGGCGCCAACGCGCTCATCCGCGACTCCTTCCAGGGCACGCTGAGCTTCAACTACGGCATCGCCAACATGCTGGTGGTGGGCGTGGCGATGCCGGTCGTGTTGATGTCCGGTGACGCCTCCAACGACATCGGTCCGGGTGGGGCGGCCAACTACAACACCGGCAGGCTCGACGTCCAGAAGCCGGCCGACGTGTCGCTGCACGCCAAGCTCCGGATCACACGCGTCGACAAGGGCATCGGCCTGGCGGCGATCATCAAGGGCGGCGTTCCCACGGGCAGCGCGCCGCGCGACGCGGCTGCCGACCCCGGGGTCTGGTACTGGCCGCAGGTCGTAGTGGAGAACCAGTTCGGCGCTTCGCGCGCGCTCAAGCTTGGCCTCAACGTCGGCTATCGCGGTCACACCGGCAAGAACCCGCAGTTCTTCCTCGACCAGAACGGCATGAAGGAGCTCGCCGAGGGCAACCTCGAGTACGGCAACCTCGGTACGTTCGGCCTCGGTCTCGCCTACCGCGCGACCGACTCGGTCGATCTGGTGGCCGAGACCTACGGAACCTACCTGCTCGGCGCCAACTCCGACGCCAAGCAGAAGCTGTCGCAGGAAGTCGTCGCGGGGCTCAAGCTGTTCGTCGAGAACAACAGCTATCTCATGATCGGTGGCGGCAGCCGCTATGGCGCCGTGTCGACCGGCTTCGAAGCGGCGGATGCGCGCATTCTCCTCGGCTTCGTGTTCGAGCCGTCGATCGGCGACCGCGACGGCGACGGCTACAAGGACGACGTGGACCAGTGTCCCGACGAGCCCGAGGACTTCGACGGCTATCAGGATCAGGACGGTTGCCCCGATCCGGACAACGACAACGACGGCATTCTCGACGTGAACGATCGCTGTCCGAACGTTCCGGAGGACAGGGACGGCGACCAGGACGAGGACGGCTGTCCCGAGGCCACCCTGCACGACCGAGACGGCGACGGCATCCTCGACAAGGACGACAAGTGTCCGGACAAGCCGGAAGACAAGGACGGCTTCCAGGACCAGGACGGCTGTCCCGATCTGGACAACGACAAGGACGGCATCCTCGACAAGGATGACCAGTGCCCGAACCAGCCAGAGGACAAGGACGGCTTCCAGGACGAGGACGGCTGCCCCGATCCGGACAACGACAACGACCAGATCCCGGACGTGAAGGACAAGTGCCCGAACAAGCCGGAAACCTACAACGGCTTCCAGGACGAGGACGGCTGCCCCGACAAGGGCAAGGTCATCATCGAGGGCAGCGACATCGTCATCCTCGACAAGGTGCAGTTCAAGACGGCCAGCGCGGAGATCCTGCCGGCGTCCAAGTCGATCCTCGATGCCGTAGCCGCGACGCTGAAGGGGCACCCGGAGTTCAAGGTGGTCGAGATCGCCGGGCACGCCGACGAGCGCGGCAACGACAACTACAACCTGAAGCTGACCCGCGACCGCGCGCACTCGGTGCTCTCGGCGCTGGTGAGCCGCGGTATCTCGCGCGACCGCCTGGTCTCGCAAGGCTATGGCGAATACTGCCCGCTCGATGAAGCGCACACGCCCAAGGCCTGGGAGAAGAACCGCCGCGTCGAGTTCAAGGTGGTCAAGACCGAAGACGGCATGACGGACGTTGAACGCGGTTGCGCTGCGGCCAAGGCCCACGGCGTGAATCCGCCCCCGGTGAAGTAGTGTTTCCGATCGACGGCACGCTGAAGAACTCGCTCGAGTCGCTCGGCTTCACGGCCGGGAACTACCGGGTGCTCATGCTTCTGCCGCTCGTGTACGTGGCCTGGGCCGATGGGCACATGGACGACGCGGAGATCGAGCGCATCGACGACATCGCCAAGGAGCGCTTCCATCTGGGTGCCGGCGGTCTCGAGATCCTGGACGGCTGGCTCGCCGAGCGTCCCAGCAAGGAGTACTTCGACGAGGGAATGCAGGACCTGTTCCTGCTGGCCCAGTCCGAGGACGGCGAACCGTTGGTCCACCCGGAGGAGCTGCACGATCTGCTCGTGCACTGCGAGTCGATCGCCCGGGCCTCGGGACACGCGTTGGACGTGCCCACCAGCGTGTCGAAAGAGGAAGAGCAAGCCCTGGAGGCCATCGCCAAGATCCTGGGCGTCGACAACGGCGTCAGCTGGGGCCGACTGCTCGAAGAGCTCGACGTCGGCCCAGCGTCGGTGGCTGCCGGGCGCGTTCCCAGCTCGCGCCGTCTCCGCTAGCGGGCCGTAGCTTCTGGAGTAATTCCAGCGCGTTATGCGCGATGGGCAGGGTGGGCTCTTGCGCGCGGTCAAGGTTGGCCCTAGAAATCTCTGTCAACGAATGAACTCTAGTTCAGATCCTGAACAGCATCCCCAGCGCCTGCGGGACCGGCTCAAGGAAGCGACTTCCGCTGCCATCCTCTCGGCCGCGGAGGAGGCCTTTGCCGAGAGCGGCCTGCACGCAACGCGCATGGACGACATTGCCGCGCGCGCCGGCGTGTCCGTGGGCACGCTGTACAACTACTTTTCCGACCGCAGCGCGCTGGTGGCCGCGCTGATCGCGACGCGGAAACAGGATCTCCTGGGCCAGCTGGACCGGGTCCTCTCGGAGTACGAGCAAAAGCCCTTCGCGGTGCAGCTGGAAGCCATGGTGCGCGCGCTGCTCGAGCACTTCGAAGCGCACCGGCGCTTCCTGTCGATCCTGATGGAGGGCGAGCACGCGCGCGATGTCCAGGCCATGCCCGCGGCGATGCGCCCGCGGGAGACGATGCGCGCGCTCTACGCCCGGTTCGAGACATTGGTCGAGCGCGGCCTGTCCGCGAAGAGTCTGCGCCCCGGGAGCGCTGCGCTGTATCCAGCGCTCTTGATGGGCATGCTCCGCGGCGTTCTCGTGCGGACGCTGTACGAAACGGAGCCGCCCGGTTCGCTCGTGGAGCGGGCTCCACAGCTCGTCGACATCTTCCTCAACGGAGCCGGCCAGGGATGACCAGCGCGGCGCTTCCCGGCGGTATCCGGCCCGCATCAGCGGAGGTGCCCGTCAACAAGTGGCTGGTCACGATCAGCGTCACGTTCGGCACGCTGATGGGAACGATCGACTCGTCCATCGTCAACGTGGCGATCCCCGATATCCGCGGTTCGATTGGCGTCAGCATCGAGCAGATCACGTGGATCAGCACGGGTTTCATCATCGCCAACGTGTTGGTCATGCCGCTTACGGCTTTTCTCGGCCGTTTCTTCGGGCAGAAGCGCTTCTACATGTTCTGCCTGGTGCTGTTTCTCGTCGGTTCCGCGTTGTGCGGCATGGCGCGCAGCCTGGAGACGCTCGTGGCCTTCCGCGTGTTGCAGGGCTTTGGCGCCGGCGCGCTGCAGCCCACCGAGTCGGCAATCCTCCGGCAGACCTTCCCGCCCGAGGAGCAGGGCATGGCGATGGCGATGTTCGGCATGGCCGTCATGATCGGTCCCGCCATCGGCCCGACGCTCGGCGGCTACATCGTGGACCACTACAACTGGCCGTGGATCTTCTACGTGAACATCCCGGTCGGCGCGCTGGGCCTGTTCATGGTGTCGCGCTTCGTGCCGGAGCCGGAGGACATCCGCGCCGCGAACCACGCCATGGCCGAGAAACAGAGGAAGAACATGGATTGGGCCGGGATCGCCCTTCTGTGTGTCGGGCTGGCGGCGCTGCAGTACATGCTCGAGGAAGGCCAGCGCGACGACTGGTTCAACTCCCACGTGATCGTCGGTTGCCTGATTGTCGCGATCTTCGCGCTGGCGGCGTTCGCGATCCGCGAGATGACCGCACCGGTGCCGGCCGTGAACCTCCGGCTGTTCAAGGACCCTGTGTTCATGTCGGGGACCCTGGTCGCCATGATCATGTTCGCGATGCTTTTCTCGAGCATGTTCCTCCTGCCGGTGTTCATGGAGGAGATGTTGGGCTTCTCGGCGTTCGAGGCCGGGGTGACCGTGATACCGCGCGTTCTGGTCATGATGGTGGCGACGCCGTTCGTGGGGCGAATCTACAACTCGGTCTCGCCCCGGCTGATCATCGGGTTTGGCGTGATCATGATCGCGATCGGCGCCTACCTGATGAGCTTCTTCACGCTCGCCACGGGCTACGCGCAGATCATCACCGCCATCATGGTCCAGGGCGTCGGGTTCAGCTGCCTGTTCGTTCCGCTCAGCACGGTGGCGTTCATGAAGGTCCCCCGGACCAAGCTCACCGAAGCGACCGGTCTTTTCGGCCTGATCCGGCAGATCGGCGGTTCTGTTGGTCTCGCCGTGTTCGCCACGCTGCTGACGCGCTACGCTGAACAGGCGCAGTCAAGCATCGCGTCACACGTCACCGAGACGAGCCCGATCGCGATGGGCTACATGCACAACGTCCAGGGCGCGATGCGGATGCGCGGCATGGACCCGGACAGCGCTGCACTGGCGGCGCGTGGCGCGCTCGGATTCACGATTTCCCGCCAGGCCATGGTGCTCGCCTTCGAGAAGGTGTTCCTGCTGGCCGGCATCTTGTTTCTGCTGGTGCTTCCCATCCTGGCGTTCCTGAAAGCGGAACGCGTGAAGAAGGCCGCACCGGCCCACAACGAACCGATGGAGCTCTGAGAACATGGCACAGTCCTCTCCCCGTCCGGATGAACAGCCCGTTCAGGGCCGACCTCCGGCGCTCGCCGACCAGTCGGGCGCGCCGGATGGCGAAGAGCAATCCGGGGAGCGAAAGGCTCCTGCGGGCGATGGGCCCGCCCCGGCAGCGGAACCGACCACGAGCAGCCGCCGGCAGCGTGGCCGGCGCCGGAATCCCTTCGTGATCCTGATAGGGCTCGCGCTCGTAGTCGTCAGCGTTGTCGGTGGATACCTGATCCTGACTGCTGGTCAGGAAACGACCGACGACGCACAGGTCGAAGCGGACATCGTGCCCGTCGGGGCGCGCGTCGGCGGACAGGCGCTGCGGGTGCTCATCAAGGACAACCAGAAGGTGAAGAAGGGCCAGGTCCTGGTGGAGCTCGACGACTCCGACTTCCAGGCCAGAAAACTCCAGGCGGAGGCCCAGCTGGAGACCGCCGAGGCCCAGGCAACCGCTGCGGATGCCCAGGTGAAGGTTGCCGAGGCCAGCGCCAAGGGCGGGCTCACGACCGCCAAGGCGGCGGTCTCCGGGTCCTCGGAGGCTGTGCACAGCGCCGACGCACAGGTGGCCGCGGCCGAGGCCGCGCTCAAGCGCGCACAGGCCCAGGCGCACCGCACCGCACTCGATCTCGCGCGCGTGAAGGCGCTCGCGCAGGACAACGCCGTACCGCAGCAGCAGCTCGACAACGCCCAGGCATCCGACGACTCGGCGCAGGCGGCGGTTTCGCTAGCCCAGGCGCAGCTCACCGCCGCCAAGCAAGGCAAGGCGGTGGCTCTGAGCCAGGTGGCCCAGGCCAAGGGGCGGCTGGACCAGAGTATGCCCATCGACTCGCGGATCGCGGTCGCCGAAGCCAACGCCAAGCTGGCCCACGCGCGCGTCAAATCGGCCAAGGCGTCGCTCGCACTGGCCAAGCTGCAACTGTCGTACACGCACATCACGGCTCCGGCGGACGGTCTCGTGTCCAAGCTGTCGGTCCACGAAGGTCAGCTCGTCCAGATGGGACAGCCCGTGGCCGAATTCGTCCCTGCCCGGACATACGTCGTCGCGAATTTCAAGGAGACGCAGCTCGCCCGCGTCCAGGTTGGCCAAAAGGCCGAGATCAGTCTCGACGCCTATCCCGGGCACAAGTTCGCCGCGCACGTCGAGAGCCTTTCCGGTGCGACCGGAGCGCGCTTTGCGCTGCTTCCGCCGGACAATGCGTCCGGGAACTTCGTCAAAGTCGTGCAGCGCGTGCCCGTGCGTCTAGCTTGGGATAGCCCGCCGGACGAGGCCATGCGAGCAGGTCTGTCCGCCGACGTGACCGTCTATACGAAGTAGCCCCGGGTCGTAGTCCGCGACGCCCCGGGTGGTAGACTGGTGCGGCTATGCCCGCCCCGAGTCAGAGCACACTGCGGGACAGGAGCGGCGAGATCATCGGAGGGCGCTACCGCCTGACCGAGCTGATCGATCGCGGCGGTCAAGGCATGGTCTACCGCGCACGCGATCAGCGCGATCAGGATCTGGTCGCGATCAAGATCCTGAAAGACACCGTCGCCGCGGAGTCCGAGTGGCGCGAACGCATGTTCCGCGAGGCCCACGCGCTGGCAACTCTCGGCGGTACGGCCGCGGTGCGCGTCCTCGACCAGCTATGGACCGACGACGGCGCGCTGTGTCTCGTCATGGAGTACCTCCAAGGGCAGGATCTGGAAGATCACCTGAAGGGCGTCGAAGCCGGGGGCGGGCGGATGTCTGTCGGCGCTCTGCTCGAGCTCGTCACGCCGGTTGTCGATACGCTGGAAGCGGCGCATGAAAAGGGGATCGTGCACCGCGACGTGAAGCCGGCGAATATCTTCGTGATCGATCCCACGCACGGCGGCGGCGTGCGCCTGCTGGATTTCGGGCTGGCCAAGTTCATGCGTCTGCGCAGCTTCACGCACGACGGATTCATCGCCGGCTCGCCGAGCTACATCGCTCCGGAGGCGTGGAAGGGCGGCCGGGTCGACCACCGGATCGACGTCTACGCGCTGGGCGCGGTGATGTTCCGCGCGCTCGCCGGTGAGCCGCCGTTCGCCGCCGACGGCCTGGAGAACATGCTGCGCCTGGCGACCAGCGCCGAGCGCCCCAGCCTCCATGCGCGGAGGCCGGACCTGCCGCCCGACGTGGACATCTGGGTGAGGCAGGTGCTTTCGATCGACCGGAATCGCCGCTTCGTGCGCGTGCGCGGCATGCTGGAGGCGTTCAAGTCGTTGTTCACTTGACCGGAGCGCGCCAGCGCAGCGGTCCGAGCGCGAGCTTGTGGGCTTCGGCCTGGCGTCCCTCGGCGACCAGCACGAGGCCGGCGCTGGAAATCGCGAGCGGCCGTCCGTCGATCTTTCCGAGCAGCTTGCCCGCCGCCACGTCGACCAGCAGCGGCTCGACGATCGCCAGGTGCCCCGACACCCGCACGTCGGGGAGGTTGGCTACTCGCCCGGCGAGGGGCTGCTCGCGACCGGTGTCCACGTCGTGGAGCAACAGCTGCCGCCCGCGGTGTACCAGCGCGTGTCCGCCCGATGTCGCCACCACGAGGTCGCCGTGCTTCAGCAGCGTCAGCTTCTTCTTGTCCAGGTCGAGCAGCGCGGTGTCCGCTCCCGGGTAGAGCGCTACCAGCCGAGCGGAGCCGTCGGGCCAGCGATCGGGTGGGGCCGCAGCGAGATCCGCGTCGAGGTCCTTCTTGTAGCCGACACCCAGGAGCAGGAGCGGTGCTTTGCCTTTCGGAGCCGAGCACGCTCCCACGACGAGGCCGCGCGTCGCGTCGGCGTGCAGCACGCGCGCGCCGCACTTGTCGTCCGCAAGCCGGACCGGGTCACCCGACGCGCGCTGCAGATCGAGGCGTCCGTCGACGTCGCGGACGAGCATCGAGCTCCCGAACGGGTCGACAAAACCTGCGACGGTCTTCGCGCTGCCGCCGGAGCTTGGCGCGACCTTGACCGTGGGGTCGTCGCCCCGCGAAATCCAGCTGGGGTACGTGGCGATAGGGCCGTGGCAGCGCCAGTCGTTCCGCTGGCGCTCCGGCACCGGCCACTCGAGCTTCCCGTTCTTGTTGGTGTCGCTCACGATCATGCGCAAAACGACGCTGGAGCCGTCGGGGCTGAGCTGCGCTCGCCACAGCCGGCCTGGCCCGGGATCCACGATCGTCTCGCTGCCGCTTGCCAGGTCGCGGATGACCACGCGCGTGCTGCCCGCCTTGCGGCGCACGTATAGAAGACGCGTGCCGTCCGCGTCGAAGGAAAGCGCGCGATGCTGGCGGTAGGGGAGCGCATCGTTTCGGGCGTCTGCTCCGAGCGCGCTCAAGTCGAGCCTGGTCCCCGAGCGGCTGTCGATCAGGATCAGGCTTCCGTGCTCGGCCACGACCAGCCAGCGTCCGGTAGGGTCGTACGCGGCAAGCTCGTCGATCGCTTCGCCCTCGCCGTCGCCCAGCACCAGGTAGCTCTGCATGCGATCGCCGGAGAGTTCGCCGCGTTTGCCGACCTCGACGGCGACGCGTCCGTCGCCGTTCGTATCGCCGCGCGCCTGGCAGAGCGCGACCCAGCTGCCGTCGCTGCCCGCCGCTTCGAACGCCGTCGGCGCGGCCGCTCCGATTGCTCCGAGGTGACGCACGGGAGGCGGCGCCGGCTTTGGAGGAGCGGCCGCGACGTGAGCGGATGCGCGCGGGACGGGCGCGGCTGGGCGCGTGGCCTGCGGCTGTGCCAGCGGCGCGCGAGCTGGAGGCAGGATCGGCGGCGACGAAGCTGGAGGGCTGCAGCCCAGGGCGGCAAAGAGCCACCAACCGAGCGCGGCGACGGTCAGGGCTGCGAGTCGAGCGCGCACGGCGCGAGGATAGCGCGCGATATGCGCTATGCTCGCCGAATGTCGGCAAAGCTGGAAATGTCGGTGTTCCGCCGCCTCGCGCCCGCGCTGCTCCTGGGTTTGCTCGCGACCGGATGCGGCAGCAACAAGAGCGTCTCGCTGGACGCGCGCGTCGAGGGAGCGAACCTCTCGCTGACCGACGGCGCGCTGGGCACGCAGATCGGCGGCGGCTTCACCCTGGTCCTCGAGCTCGGCCACTACGCTTCGAAGTCGACCCAGGTCACGGTCGAGAGCTTTTCGGTACTGGGGGCCGACTCCAATTCCACGGCGCTTGCTCCGCTCGTAGTAGGGCCGGACCCCGGCAAGATCGACGTGGGAGTCGGCAAGAAGAAGAGCATCGCCTTCACGGTGGATGGCACGAAGCTCCTGACCGCCGCCGACAAGACCGCGCTCTGCGCCGGAGCGGTCGTCATCGTCGGCACCGTCACGGACACCCTGGGCGGCGGCAAGTCCATCCCGCTTCGCAGCGCGCGTTTCAGCGTTTCGGGCTGCTAGCGGCGGGCGCGCGTTCTGGACGCTGGGCAAGCGCCGGTTCTGGCGCTATTTCCATCCTATGACGCAGAAGGTGGAACAGGGCGGGGTCTACAGCGCCGAAGGCGAAGCGCCGGCGCTTGGCGACGACCAGCTGGCGGAGCTCCGGCAGGCGGTGAAGAAGTGGCGCGACGGACCGGTCGCGCGCGCGCACGACAGGATGCCGCCGAGGCAGGAGCGCTTTTCGACCTGGAGCGGGCTCGAGGTTCCGGACGTGCTCACGCCCGCCGACGAGCCAGTCGACTACCTCGGCGATCTCGGGTTGCCCGGCGAGTACCCGTTCACGCGCGGCGTGCAGCCCACGATGTACCGCGGCCGCCTGTGGACGATGCGCATGTTTGCCGGATTCGGCACCCCGGAGCAGACGAACCAGCGCTTCCGCTACCTGCTCGAGCAGGGACAGACAGGGCTCTCGACCGCTTTCGATTTCCCGACCCTGATGGGCTACGACTCGGATTCGCCGCGCTCGCTGGGCGAGGTCGGGATGTGCGGCGTGGCGGTCGACACGCTGCGCGACATGGAGGTCCTGTTCGACAAGATCCCGCTCGACCGGGTCACGACCTCGATGACCATCAACGGTCCGGCGATCGTGCTTCTGGCATTCTACGTCGCGCTCGCCGACAAGCGCGGCACGCCGCGCGACCGTATCGGTGGCACGGTGCAGAACGACTGCCTCAAGGAATTCACCGCGCAGCATGCGTGGCTCGTTCCGCCCAAGCCCGCCATGCGCGTCGTCACGGACATGATCGAGTTCTGCACGGCGGAGGTGCCGCGTTGGAACACGGTTTCGATCAGCGGCTACCACATCCGCGAAGCCGGAGCGACGGCGGCGCAGGAGCTCGCGTTCACGCTCGCGGACGGTCTGGCGTACGTGGAGTCGTGTCTGGAGCGCGGCATGGACGTGGATGCCTTCGCGCCGCGGCTCTCCTTCTTCTTCGACGTGCACAACGACTTTTTCGAGGAGATCGCGAAGTTCCGCGCGGCGCGCCGCATGTGGGCGCGGTTCATGAAGGAGCGCTACGGCGCGCGCGTTGCCGCCAGCATGAAGCTGCGCACGCATGCGCAGACGGCGGGCGTGTCGCTCACGGCCCAGCAGCCCTACAACAACGTGGCGCGCGTGGCCTTGCAGGCGCTGGCCGGCGTGCTCGGAGGGACGCAGAGCCTGCACACGAACTCGCTGGACGAGACGTACGCGTTGCCGACGGAAGAAGCCGTTACCATCGCCCTCAGGACGCAGCAGATCATCGCCCATGAATCGGGCGTCGCGAACACCATCGATCCGCTCGGCGGAAGCTATTACGTGGAGAAGCTCACCGATCGGCTCGAGGCCGAGGCTCTGGACTACATCCGGCGCATCGACGAGATGGGAGGCATGGTCGCGGCGGTGGAGAAGGGCTACCCGCAGCGCGAGATCGCCCGCTCGGCCTACGAGTTCGAGCGTGAGCTGAACTCGTGCGAGCGCGTCATGGTCGGCGTGAATCGCTTTGCGACCGACGAGGGGCCGCGCATCCCGACACTCAAGATCGACGAGGCCGTGCAGAAGCACCAGGTGGAGAGCCTGGCGCGCGTCAAGGCCGAGCGGAAGCAGGCCGAAGTGGACGCCGCGCTGGCGAGCGTGCGCAAGGCGGCTTCGGAGGGCACGAACCTGATGCCGCCGATTGTCGACGCGGCCAAGGTGTACTGCACGGAGCAGGAGATCTGCGACGTGCTCCGCGACGTGCTCGGGACCTACAGCGACCCAGCCGAGTTCTAGCCGCCGTCGCTGCCCGAGCCGTGCTTGGGCGGGGAATCCTCCGACGAGTCGTCTCTGCGCGGGTGCACGCCGCTCACCGAGTGCTCCGGCGGCATCGATGGCGGCGAGATCTCCGCCACCAGCGACGTGCGTGGCGGCGGGATCGTCGAAGGGCGGCGCCGCGGCGCATCTTGAGGCGTGCTTTGCCCGTGAGCGAGGATCCGCTCGACTTCGTCGGCCAGCCTCGGCTGGGTCACCGACTTGATCCTGCGCGAGGGCCGTCGGCTCGGAGCCGGCGCCTCCAGACGCGCGCCGGGCTGCGAGACCGGCTGGCGATAGCGGGCGGAGATGTTGGCGCGATCGCCGCTGACCTCGGCGTACAGCTTGAATTCGCCTTCGGCCGTCTCGCGGCTGAACCTGTGCGCGGCCCGGATAGTGCCGACTCCGATATGACGCAGCATCCGCGCCGAGCGAGGGCGCCCCGGGATCCCCAGCGTCAGCGAGAAGCCGGTGTCCGTCCCGGATAGGTCGAACACCAGCTCCACGTCGACGAACGGCCGCTCGAGCGGCGCACGCATGCGCCGCATGGTGGCGACCAGGTCACCTATCACCACCACTCCGCCGCCTTGTGAGAGCATTCGCGTCGCCAGGTGCAGCGCGGCATCTTCCAGCACCCGGCCCGAACCGTTGCCCAGCGCGACGTCCACAGCGAGCAGGAGCTCTTCCCCGTCATCCAGTGAAATCGTGTCGGTGGGCGCAGCGCTTCGCAGGCGATCGGCGTTCACGTGCTCCGCAAGTCGTTGCGGCAGTCGCTCGCGCAGGCGCGTGCGCGTCTCCCCGATGTGCTCGCGCTCGACCACTTCGAGCACATCGCGCAAGAACCAGGTTCGTAGTCGCATCCAACCCCTCAGCGTACACATATATACCCCACCCCGATGTGCCGCAAACAGCTCCCTCCACGAGCGCTGTGGGCTCTGGTCACCTACATTGGCGCCCGGAGCGACTGCCCCGTGCTCCTCTGCGCTGGGTGGCGCAACGCTTTTCCCTGGAGAATCAATGCCGCGTGGCCAGTTGCGCAAGATTGGCGCGCTCCTCCCGGCAGCGAGAGGAGACCGGGCGTTCAGGCAATGTCCTGGGCAGGTAGACCGCGGTTCAGGCTTCGAGCGCCTGGGCCAGGTCGGCTATCAGATCGTCCGCATCCTCGAGGCCCACGGCCAGCCGGATCAGCGCCGGGTCGATCTCGAGCTCCGCCAGCTCCCGTTCGCCAAGCTCGAAGTAGCTCATGATCGCCGGCTGCTCGACGAGAGTCTCGACGCCGCCCAGCGAGGGGGCGATGCGCGCAATCGTGCAGCGGTCCACCACGCGCGAAGCGGCGTCCCGCCCGCCGCGCACGACGAAGCTCACCACGCCTCCGCCGCCGCGCATCTGTGCGTCGGCTATGGCGTGCGAGGGATGGCTCGCCAGCGACGGGTAGTAGACGCGGCCTACCGCGGGGTGGCTTTCGAGAAAGCGCGCGATGGCAAGAGCGGCGGTGTTCTGCCGCTCGACCCGCACGCCAAGCGTCTTCAGACCGCGGCCGATCAAGAACGCAGCGTGCGGATCCATTACGCCGCCGAGCACGCCGCGCGCGTCGCGCAACAGCGAGACCAGGGAGCTCGAGCCCGCGACGAGCCCGCCGAGCACGTCGTTGTGACCGCTCAGGTACTTGGTCGCGCTGTGTACGACCAGATCCACTCCAAAGGAAAGCGGCCGGCAGTTGATGGGCGTCGCAAACGTCGCATCCACGATGGTGCGGATGCGACCGTGCGACCGTGCGACCTCTGCCAGCTTCTCCAGATCGACGCAGTGCAGAAACGGATTCGTCGGCGATTCGCTCAGGACCACGCGCGTGTTCTTCTGGATGGCCCGGTCCAACGCGTCGAGATCGCCGGGCGGCACGATCGTGTGCTCGATGCCGAAGCGCGACAACGTGCCCGTCACGAGCTGGCGGGTGCGACGGTAGCAATCGCGGAAGAGCACGATGTGGTCCCCCGCCTTCGCCAGCGCCAGCACGGCCGTGCTGATCGCGGCCATCCCGCTCGCGAACGCGACCGCGTCCTCGGCGCCTTCGAGGGCCGCCAGGCGTTGCTCCAGCTCGCGCACGGTGGGATTGCCGTAGCGCCCGTACTCCTCGCGCTCCGGGTCCGGGTCCTCGCCGCGCATGTAGCGTTCCAGGTCGGCGGTGCTGTCGAACGTGTAGGTGGCCGTCTGTGCGATGCCCGGTGTCAGCGCGTGGTGCGGGCGCTCCCTGGCGGTGCCGGCGTGGACGGCTTCCGTCGAGCCGGCGACGTCCTTGTCGCTCTTCACTGTCGTCCTCCGCCGAAGCTCTATCCGGAAACGCTCGGGCGCGCCAGCCGCAGGGCTCAGGCTTCGAGCATCTGCTGGACGCGCGCGTGGATGGCGTCCGCGGCGCTATCGAGCGGGATGAGCTCGGCCTTCTTCGGGTCGCGCTCCTGGCGGGGCTTCAGTTCCACGCCGCCCGCCTTGAGGCCCTTGGCCCCGATCGTGATGCGCAGCGGAATGCCGATCAGATCCGCATCCTTGAATTTGACGCCCGGGCGCTCATCGCGGTCGTCGACCAGGACATCCAGCCCGCGAGCCTCGAGCTCCTTCTCGAGGCTCTCTGTCGCAGCGACCACGTCGGCATCGGCGCCCAGCTGGACCAGATGCACCTGGTAGGGCGCGATGCTCATTGGCCACAGGATCCCGTCCTTGTCGTTGTGCTGCTCGACGGTAGTGGCCACGAGCCTGGAGACGCCGATCCCGTAGCAGCCCATCACCAGGGGATGGCTCTCTCCGGCCTCGTCCAGGTAGTTGGCGTTCATCTGCGCGCTGTAGCGCGTGCCGAGCAGGAAGATGTGCCCTGCCTCGATGCCGCGGTACAGCCCGAGCGACGCGCCACAGGAGGGGCACAGATCGCCATCCATGACGCTGCGGATCTCGACGACCTCGCCCTCGTAGTCGCGGCCGCGCGCGACGTGCTTGAAGTGGGCGTCTGTCTCGTTTGCGCCCGTAATGGCGTCGGCGATGCTGGCCGCGTCGCGGTCGACGATCAGCCGGCCCTTGAAGCCTACCGGCCCGGCAAAACCTACCGCAGCGCCCGTCGCCTTTTCCACGTCGGCGGGGCCGGCCAGATGCACCTCGTCGACGCCCAGGGCGTGCGCCAGCTTGATCTCGTTCACCTCGTGGTCGCCGCGCACGACGGCCATCACCACCTGATCGCCCGCGAGGTAGAGGAGGCTCTTGAGGAACCGGTCCGGCGCCGCGCCCAGGAACGCCGAGACCTCCTCGATGGTACGCTGCGACGGGGTTTCCACCCTCTCGAGCGCAGGTGTGTCGGCAGGGTCGCCCCGCTTCGGCATCGGCGGCGTGGTCGCGACCTCGAGATTGGCGGCGTACTCGCACTGCAGACAAGCAGCGATGATGTCCTCGCCGCTCTGCACCAGCACCTGGAACTCGGCGCTGCTCTTGCCGCCCATGGCACCCGTGTCCGCCGCCACCATGCGGTAGTTCAGCCCGAGTCGGTCGAAGACGCGCCGATAGGCGAGCCGCATCTGCTCGTAGCTTTCGAGCCCCGCCGCGTCGTCCACGTCGAACGAGTAGGCGTCCTTCATGCTGAATTCGCGGCAACGCAGGAGCCCGCCGCGCGGACGCGGTTCGTCACGGAACTTGGTCTGGATCTGGTAGAGGTTCCGCGGCAGGTCCCGGTAGCTCTTGATCTCGTGCCGCACGAGGGCGGTGATGATCTCCTCGTGCGTCGGACCGAGGTGGTAGTCGCCGCCCTTGCGGTCCTTCAGTCTGAGCAGCGTGTCGCCGAACGTGTCCCAGCGCCCCGACTCCCGGAAGTAGTCCGACGGCAGCAGGGCGGGCAGCAGCACTTCCTGTGCGCCGGCGCGGTTCATCTCCTCGCGCACGATGCTCTCGATGCGCTTGAGCACGCGTACTCCGAGCGGCAGGTAGCTGTAGATCCCGGCGCCGACGCGGCGCACGTAGCCTGCGCGGAGCAACAGCACGTGGCTGGCGCTCGTCGCATCGGACGGCGCCTCCTTGAGCGTGGGAAGAAGAGCGCGGCTGTATCTCATGACGGCCCGCGCCTCGTAGCACAGGCCCCGGGAGAATGCGGCGCAATGCCTTGTTCTTGATTCCAATAGTCAAGAATATGGGTTGGCTTGTCCCTCTATTTATCGATACTTAAGCAGGCCACACATATTCATGACTTGTCGCATAGGAAAACGAGGGTAGAAGATCGGGGTGTCTGGCACCTTCTCTGGAGCTTCGACCATGAGCGCCCCCCGCACCTGGAAAGAAGAGCTGGCCGCCCGCACCCCGGACTGGCTCGCACGCGAGATCGATATCTACGAGACCGAGCTCGAGCTGAAGAAGCAAGGCAAGCTCGACGAGAAGGTCTTTGCCGAGACGCGTCTCCGCCGGGGAGCGTACGGACAGCGCTACGACAACGGCCAGCGCCACGACGGCGTCGAGTCCCAACAGATCGCCTACCCGGAGCCCCGGCTGACGAAGGGTCCGCACACGCTGTGGGACGCGCCGGGCATGCAGCGCATCAAGATCCCGTTCGGCAGGCTCACGGCGGATCAGCTCGAGCTGCTCGCCGATCTGGCCGAGGAGTACTCCGACTCGATCCTGCACGTGACGACCCGTCAGGATATCCAGCTCCACTACGTCCACATCGAGGACACGCCGGACCTGATGCGTCGCCTTGCCGCAGTCGGCATCACGACGCGCGAGGCGTGCGGCAACGCCGTCCGAAACGTCACGGCATGTCCCTACTCGGGCGTCTGCTCCGGCGAGACGTTCGACGTCACGCCGTACGCCAGCGCGCTGGCGTGGTTCCTGCTCGGGCACCCCGACACGCAGGACATGGGGCGGAAGTTCAAGGTCGCGTTCTCCGGATGCAAGAGCGAGCCGTGCGGCTTGACGAGCTTCCACGATCTCGGCGCGATTGCGACCACGCGCGTTGTCGGCGACCGCGTCGAGCGAGGCTTCGAGGTGTACGTGGGGGGCGGGCTCGGTTCGGTACCGCAGGCCGCCAAGCTGTTCGATGAGTTCGTGCCGGAGGCGGAGCTTCTGCCGCTGGCGCAGGCCGTCTGCCGCGTATTCGCGCGGCTCGGCGAGAAGCAGAACCGCTCGCGTGCCCGCATGAAATTCCTGGTGAAGAGCCTGGGAATCGAGGAATTCCGGCGGCTGGTTCGCGAGGAACGCGCCGGGCTCGAGCCCGACGAACGCTGGGCAGCCTTCTTGAAGAACCTGCACGTCACCGACGAGGCGCCGCTCCGCCCGCCCTCCGCGCTGCCGATGGCCGGGCAACCTGGCGACTTCGAGCGCTGGCGGCGGACCAACGTGAAGGCCCAGCGTCAGTCCGGCTACGCGACAGCCAAGGTGACGCTGCCGCTGGGAGACTTCACGCCGGCGCAGGCGCGGGAGCTCGCCGAGCTGATGCGACGATTCACGGGCGACACGCTGCGGGCCACCGTCGATCAGAACCTGGTCCTGCGCTGGGTGAGCGAGGGCGACCTGCCGGAGCTGTTCGAAGCGCTCGCGGACGTAGGGCTCGCCGAGCCGGGCGCCGACACCATCTCGGACGTGACGTCGTGCCCGGGGACCGACACCTGCAAGCTAGGCATCTCGTCGTCGCGTGGGCTGTCCGGCGAGCTCAGGCGGCGATTGTCTGTCGTCGACGTGCCCGATGCGGCGCGCGACCTGCGCATCAAGTGCAGCGGCTGCTTCAACGCCTGTGGGCAACATCACGTGGCGGACATCGGCTTTCTCGGCGTGAGCCGCAACGTGGGCGGACGTCGCGTGCCGCATTTCCAGCTCGTGATCGGCGGTCAGTGGAAGAACAACGCCGGCAGCTTCGGTCTGGCCATCGGCGCAATCCCGTCGAAGAACGTGCCCGAAGCCGTGCAGCGCCTGACCAGCCGCTTCGTGGCGGAGCGCCTCGAAGCCGAGAGCTTCCGCGATTTCGTCGCGCGCGTCGGCAAGAAGGAGATCCGCGCGATGATCGAGGATCTGACGCGCGTTCCGCCGTACGAGGCGGACCCCAGCTACTACTCGGACTGGGGCGATCCGCGCGAGTACACGATCGGCGACATGGGCGTCGGCGAATGCGCGGGCGAAGTGGTCAGCTTGACCGAGTTCGGACTTGCCGCCAGCGAGCGCGAAGTGTTCGAGGCGCAGATCCTGCTCGACCAGGGCGACCCGCGTACGGCCTCGACACGGGCCTACCGGGCCATGCTCGAGGCGGCGAAGGCGCTGGCGCGCCGGCAGAATGGAAGCGTCGGCGACGATCCCGACCAGATCGTGCAGGAGTTCCGGGCCCAGCTCTACGACACGAAGCTGTTTCACGATCCCTACGCAGGCGGCAAATTCGCCCACTATCTCTTCAAGGCGCATCGGGAGGGACCGAATGGCGTGTCGCACGAATCGACCCACCAGTTGATCGAGGAAGCGCAGCTCTTCGTCGAGGCTGCGCACCAGTGCTACGAGCGGCTGGGCCGCGGCTGAGGAGGCCAGGATGGAAGCGCGCAGGTTGAAGTTGAAGGTATTCGCCGAGGAGCCCGTGGGCATCGACCTCGAGAGTCTGGTGCCGGTGTTCCACGACTGGATCCGCGTGGATCGGCTGCGCGAGACGTTGATCGACGTAGCCGACTACCGCCACGTGCCGAACGGTCCCGGCGTGGTGCTCATCGGTCACGGCTCCGACTACTACCTGGATCAGGGCGAGGGGCGCCTGGGTCTGCTCTACAGCCAGAAGCGCCTGGCGCCGCGCGATCCGGACGAGCGTCTGCTGGACGTCTTCCGGCGCGCGCTCAATGCCTGCCGGCTGCTCGAGATGGAGCCGGCGCTGGGCGGCCGGCTGCGATTCCGGACGAACGAGCTCCTGTTCCAGATCCCGGATCGCCTGGGCCATCCGAACACCGCCGAGGCCTTCGCTTCGATTCGACCCGAGCTCGAGGCCTTCCTGTCGCGGCTGTATGCAGGCAGCGTGACCCTGGTGCAGCACGGACGGGCGAGGGAGCAGCTGGGCATGGCCATCCACGCCGAGAGCGCGCCGTCGCTCGATGTCCTGCTCGGGCGTCTGGGCGCCGCCCCGCTCGCCGCCTAGCTCGTCCGACGAAGTGCGCGCTCGACGAGCGCGGCCACCGTTGGAGCCAGAGCGAGGCCGCCGGCGAGCTCGCGGGCGCGCGGGCTCATCTTCTTCCAGGTCTTCTGCAGGATCGAGACGACCTTGTCCGGCTCGTGCTTGCCCGCGAACGCCTCGAGCTCGTGCTGGAGGAACGAGAGGCACAACGCGTCTTCCATGGCCTGCACGAGCGGATCGCTCCGGAGCCCCTGCTTGACGTTGATGCGGCGCACCTCGGCGATGGTTTCGTCGTCGTAACCAACGCGCCGGAGGATCCGCTCCGCCTGGTCGGCGTGGAAGCGCGAGAGCGCGGTGCGCCAGCGGAGGTATCCAGCGCGCCCTTCGGGGTAGTCGCTACGCGGAATGCGCCAGCGCTCGAGGTGCTGGCAGCGCGCGGCCAGGCGCAGGGCTTCGGGAGCATCGGGCAGAATGCGGTCGATCCATCCGGAGAGACGTTCAGCGTCGACCAGCTCGCGCGGGCGTGGCGCGCTGCCATCCATCTCCGTGTTGGGATCCTCGGCGTTGGCCGCATCGAAGGCGGCGGTGGCCGCCTGGAACCGTTCATCCTCCATTCCCGCGCAAAGCATCGACCCCGCCGGCTGCATGGTCAATCGCACAAAAAGGAACTGCCGGACGGCCCGGGGAGGAGCCGTCCGGCAGGTGTCGGTTCGGGGCATTCTAGAACCGGCTAGGCGGGGGCGAGGCGAAGCGGCCGGGGAAGGGGTCTGCGCTGTGGCGGCGGTCGATCTCCTCGTCGGTCCACGGGAAGCGCGAGTTCTGCTCCTCGAAGAACGCGACGCCGATCACGCCCACGTTGCGATCATTGCCCTTGCGAGCCGCGTACGAGCCGCGCACTGAACCAAAGCGGAATGCGGCGACCGTGTCCTCGCTGCGGCGGAAGCCGTCGATGTCGACAGTGCTGAACGGCCCCACGATGTAGCCACGCTTGGAGAACGAGCCGGACCGTCCGTCGATCACGTCCAGGCCATCCACCGTGGCGACAGCTTCCACGCGATTGCGAGTGTGGTTCCGGATCTCGATGATGTAGCGCTGGCCGGCCTCGCCGATGGCGTAGGTGCGCCCGCCGCCCTCGAGGCCGGGGAGCGGATTGCCGCTCGCGTCGAGCAACTGGACGGTGAGCGCGCCGTTCAGGACGCTGATCATGCCGTCGCCGCGCTCGGCGAAACCACCGCGCCGCGCCATGGCCCGCGCGCCTTGCCTGTCGTTGTAGAACAGGCTGGCCACCGCGAGCGGGCTGTCCGGGTCCTCGCGGAAGAACGGCGAGGTCGACACGTGGCTCTCGTGCGTCTCGCCGAAGGTCGTGCCGAGGCCGGGACGCTCCTCGGGGGCGGCTTCACTGCGCTTGAGCGGAGCGCCCTCGGCGTCTGCGCCGCCCATGGCGCTAGCGGCGGACGGAGCCGACGGTGCGGGCCCGCGCGCATCGTTGGCAGCGATGGGCGCGCCGCCAGGGGCTGCCTGCTCCGCGGCTTCCGGCGCCGAGGGCGTGCCGCCCGCGACGGGTGCGTGAGCAGAAGGATAGGTCGAGCCACCGCACGCGGCGGCGAGCAGGCTGCTGAGAGCGACCAGGATGAGCTTGTGACGTGTCATGGCTAGTTCCTCCGAATCGAACCGACACCTGCTGAACGTGGAGCAGCGCGGGCGCTTACACCGCGCGTCTGCCGAAGCCGCCACGGCGCCTGGCTGACGAGGATCAGGCGCTCCGCCTGCGAACCCCTTGCCAGTGCTTCGCGCCGGCATTATTATCAGACGCATGATAAAAAACGGACTGCTTCTGGGGCTTCTAGTAGCCGTTTTTATTGGAATTTCCGGCTGCCAACCCAAGCCGCGCTACCCCGGTGCCTACCAGGGGATCGTCGAATTCCACGAGCGTGTGCTCGGCTTCGAGGTCGGCGGCCGGGTGATCCACGTCGACGTGGAGCGTGGCGACAGCGTGAAAGCGAAAGCGCGCATAGCCACGCTCGACGACTCGCTGGAGCGCACTGCGCGCGCATCGCGCGAAGCGGAAGCCGACGCCGCCGGAGCGCAGGTATCGCTGCTCAAGGCCGGCAGCCGCCCCGAGGACATCCGCTCGGTGGCCGCCCAGGTGCGCGCGGCCCGCGCGACCGAGGCGCTCCTCGAGAAGAACGCGACGCGCGAGCGCGGTCTGCTCGACAAGGGAGTCTCCACGCAGTCGGCAGTCGACGAAATCGAGGCGCGGCTCAGCGAGGCCACAGCGCAGCGGCAGTCGCTCGAGCATCGCTTGCGCTCGCTCCAGCTAGGGGCGCGCAAGCAGGAGATCGAGGGCGCGGAAGCCAGAGCGAGCGCGGCCGACAAGGCCGTCTCGCTGGAGGATGAACGCATCCGCCGCTACGAGCTGCACGCGCTTGCCGCAGGAACCGTCCTCGACGTGCACGTGGAACCCGGCGAGATGGTCGCGCCGGGGTCGCCGGTCGTGACGCTGGCGGACACGCACCATCCCTACGCCGACGTGTTCGTGCCGGAGGGCCAGGTGGGTGGAATCCACGTGGGCTCGAAGGCGACCGTCCATGTCGACTCGCTTCCCGACACGTTGGGTGGGCACGTAGAGAACATCGCGCGTACGACCGAGTTCACGCCGCGGTTCCTGTTCAGCGAACGCGAGCGCCCGAACCTGGTCGTGCGGGTGCGCGTGCGCATCGACGACCCGAAAGATCGCCTCCATGCCGGCGTGCCGACCTTCGTCGACATCGCAAAGGGCGGGAAATGAGCACCAAGAGCTGGCCGTCGCCGGCTGACCCCTCCGCGCCGATCATCGAGACGGAGCATCTGGCTCGGCGCTTCGGTCACATCGAGGCGGTACGCGACGTGACGCTGTCGGTACGCCGCGGGGAGATCTTCGGCGTGCTCGGGCCCAACGGCGCCGGCAAGTCCACCACCATCCGCATGCTGTGCGGCATCCTGGACCCCAGCGGCGGCAGGGGCACCGTCGTCGGCTACGACATCGCGAAGGATGCCGAGCGCATCAAGCAGCGCATCGGCTACATGACCCAGCGCTTCAGTCTGTACGAGGACCTGAGCGTGATGGAGAACCTGCGCTTCTACGCGGGGATCTATGGCGTGCCGATCACCCGACGGCGCGTGCGGGTGCGGGAAGTCATGGAGCGGTCCGGGCTCACGGAACGCAAGCACCAGCTGGCCGGTACGCTCTCCGGAGGTTGGAAGCAGCGCGTGGCGCTGGCGAGCGCGACCATCCACGAGCCGCCGCTGCTGTTCCTCGACGAGCCGACGGCCGGCGTCGATCCCGTGAGCCGCCGTGACTTCTGGGACCAGATCCACCGCATCGCCGCCGGCGGCACCACGGTGCTTCTGACCACGCACTACATGGACGAGGCGGAGCGCTGCCACCGTCTCGCGTTCATCTTCCGCGGCGAGCTTCTCGACACGGGAACGCCGGAACAGATCGTCGAGCGCCGCGGGCTTCGCGTCGCTGAGCTGGATGTCGAACGCGCCACCGAGGCAGCCGACGCGCTCCGGGCGAACGAAGCGGTCGACGAGGTAGCGCACTACGGCCCGGTGCTACGCCTGGCCACGCGCGGGGGCGCCGACCCCGAGGCGCTGGCCGCCCGGGTGCTCGGTCCGCTCGGTATCCAGATCCACAGCTGCCGCCCGGCGCGCGTCACGGTGGAGGACGCGTTCGTGTCGATGGTGCGCGCCGACGAAGCACGC
Source organism: uncultured delta proteobacterium (assembly GCA_963826085.1). Lineage (GTDB taxonomy): Bacteria > Myxococcota_A > Polyangia > Polyangiales > Polyangiaceae > CAWDXG01. The sequence goes on from CAWGVN010000005.1 coordinate 645,277, forward strand.
CTGCGGGAGGCCGCATGAGCTCACGCATGTGGGTCATCGCGTGGAAGGAGCTGCTGCAGCTCCGCCGCGACCGTCTGACGCTGGCGATGATGGTGATCATCCCCGTCATGCAGCTTCTCTTGTTCGGCTACGCGATCAACACCGACGTGCGCCACACGCCGACCGTGGTCTTCGACCAGGACCACAGCGCACAGTCGCGGGATCTCGCCCGGAGCATGGAGGCGACGACGTTCTACGACGTCATCGGCCACGTCAAGAGCTACGGCGAGATCCAGCGAGCGCTCAGGGGAGGGGAAGCAAAAGTCGCGCTGGTCATCCCGCCCCGCTACGCGTCCGATCTCGCGACCGGGCGAACCGCACACGTGCAGCTCGTGGTCGACGGCTCCGATCCGCAGACGGTAGCCAGCGCGACCAACACTGCCGCGTCACTCGTGGCAGCCCGCTCCACGCAGTTGCTCGTGACCAAGCTGGCACGGAGCGGCGCCGGGTTCGCCGAGGTGCCGGTCGAGCTCGAACCGAACACCTGGTACAACCCCGACCTCCGCACCGCCGTCTTCATCGTGCCCGGCCTGGTCGGCGTGATCCTCACCATGACGATGGTGATGCTCACGGCCATGGCCATCGCGCGCGAGCGGGAGCGCGGCACGCTCGAGCAGCTCATCGTGTCGCCGGTGAAGAACGTCGAGCTGATCGTCGGCAAGATCCTGCCCTACGTGATCATCGGCTACGTGCAGATGTCGTTGATCCTCGGCATCGGGCACATCGTCTTCGACGTGCCGCTGGTGGGCTCGGGGGTGTTGCTCTACCTGCTCGCTTTCGTGTTCATCGCCGCGAACCTGGCGCTGGGGCTGTTCTTCTCCACGCTTGCCAAGACGCAGCAGCAGGCGATGCAGATGTCCTTCTTCTTCCTGCTTCCGAACATTCTGCTCAGCGGCTTCATGTTTCCCTTCGAGGCGATGCCCGAGCCGGCGCAATGGCTCTCGCAGCTCCTGCCTCTCACACATTTCCTGCGCATTGTGCGCGGTATCACCCTCAAGGGCAGCGGATTCCCGGATGTCGTCCACGAGCTGATCTGGCTCGCGGCGATCCTCGGGTTTCTGATCCTGGTCGCTTCCCTGAGGTTCACAAAGAAGATTGCGTGATGGCACGACCCAGAAGCGACATCCAACCACGTATCGTCAAGGCCGCCCGGGCGCGCTTCTTGAAAGACGGCGTGGACGGCGCGTCCCTGCGTCGCATAGCCCGCGACGCGAAGACCAGCATCGGGATGGTCTACTACTACTTTCCGACCAAGGACGACCTGTTCCTGGCGGTGGTCGAAGAGATCTACTCCAAGCTGCTGGAGGACATGGCCGAGGCTCTCGCGCCGGGCAGGCCGCCCCGCGAGAGGCTGCGGCGACTCTACGTCCGCGTCGGGAAGATCAGCGACGACGAGCTGGAGGTGCTGCGCCTCGTGCTGCGCGAGGTGCTCGTATCGTCCACGCGCCTGGAGCGCCTGATCGAGCGCTTCCAGCGCGGGCATCTGCCGCTGGTGTTCGCGACGCTCGCCGACGGATACGCGGACGGAAGCATCGACAAGTCGCTGCATCCATCGCTCGCCTTCATGGCCACGCTTTCGATCGGTTTTGTGCCGCAGATCATGCGCCGGCTGGCAAACAGGCACCTTCCCTACCAGGGGATCCCCGAGGGGGAACCACTCTCCAACGCGCTTATCGACGTGCTGTTCCGGGGCATCAGCGTGGAGTCCCGGGCCGCGACGGAGCCGCAGAACGACAAGACGGAGGTAGACCATGGATAGGCTGACACTCAGCGGGACGAGCGGAGCGTTGGTACTCGCAATCGCCGGGTCGGCGCTCGCACAGGCCGCTCCCGCGGCCGCGCCGTCTGCAGCGGCACCCAGCACGCCCGGACACAATGGGGCCGCGGCGCCGGCGCCCCGCACGCCCGGGCACAATGGGGCCGCGGCGCCGGCGCCCGGCACCACGCTCAAGGCCAGTCTGCAGAAGATGCTCGCCCGTCCCGGCGGTTTGACGTCACGCGAGGTCGGTCGCCGCGCCGCCGCCACGAGCTACGACGTGAAGGCCAAGCAGAAGGAGCTCGACGCGGCGGCGGCCGATGTCGACAAGGCGCTGGTCGGCTTCTTTCCGCGGCTCACGCTCACGGCGCGCTACACGCGGCTGTCGCCAATCACGCAGCCGAGCTTTGGTCCCTCGCAGGGACACCTGGTCGGGACGACTGCGGGAGAAGGTCCGCTGCCGCCCGGCGCGCCGCTGTTCGGCGTTCCCGCTTCGGCGTTCTCGTTTCCGGTAATCCTCAACCAGTACATGCTCCAGGCCAACCTGACCGTTCCTCTATCGGACTATCTGCTCCGGACCAGCCAGGGATACGCTTCGGCGTCGCACTCGAAGCGTGCGGCGGAGCTCGAGGCGCGCGCAGCCCGGCTCCAGGCAGCGCTCGAAGGCAAGCTCACCTACTACGCCTGGGTGCGCGCGCGCCTGCAGGAGGCTGTGGCGGCGCAGGCGCTCGATCAAGCCCGCGCGCACGTGCGTGTCGCGCGAGTCGCGTTCAGCGCCGACCGCGTTCCGAAGGCCGACGTGCTCAGCGCCGAGTCACAGCTGGCGCGCGCGGAGCTGCTCCTGGCGCGGGCGCAGAATATGTCCTCGCTGGCAGAGGACCAGGTGCGCACCGCGATGCACGACAGCTCCTCGAAGCACTACCGGATCGGCGAGGATCTACTGGCGCCGGGCCGGCCCGCGCCCCGGGCCTTCCGTCCCCTGTATGAAGAGGCGCTGAGAAAGCGGCTGGAGATCCGCGCTTTGGAGGAAACGGCCTGGTCGCTCAAGGAGCAGAGTCGAGTCGCCAGCGCCGGCAACTACCCGCGACTCGACGCGTTCGGCGACGCCTACTACGAGAATCCGAACCCCCGCTACGTCCCCCAGGAGGCCAAGTGGCAGGCGTCGTGGGACGTTGGGATCCAGCTCACGTGGACCCCGAACGACATAGGGACAGCGACCGCAGGCAAACGCGCGCTCGACGCGCAGCGCGCGCGCATCGAGGCCCAGAAGGAAGCGCTGAAAGACGCGCTCAGGCGTGAGGTCATGCAGGCCTACCAGGACTCCCGCGACGCCGAGACCGGCGCGCGCACGACGCAGCAGAGCGTGGAGGCCGCCGAAGAAGCCTATCGCGCGCGCTACGAGCTGTTCCGCTACGGGCGCGCCACCAGCACCGAGCTGCTGGATGCGGAAACGGACCTTCTGCGCGCGCGCCTGGAGCTGATCAACGCCCGGGTCGACCTCAAGACCGCAGCGGCGCGACTGGATCACGCCACCGGACGCAACGTCGGCACACTCCCGCGCCAGCCCTAGGTCGCGGTCAGATCGACGATCCGCTCGCGGCCAGCGTAGACGTTGAAACCCCCGTTGCGGGCAAAGCCCACCAGGGTCATGTTCGCGCGCTCGGCGGTCTCCACGGCGAGTGAGCTGGGCGCGGACACGCTCAGCAGGGCCGGGATGCCGGCGCACAGCGCCTTCTGCACGATCTCGAAGCTGGCCCGGCCGCTGACGACGAGGATTGTGCCGCGCGCCGGCAGCTGGCCGTCCAGAAGCAGTCTGCCGACCACCTTGTCGACGGCGTTGTGGCGTCCGACATCCTCGCGCACGCACAGGTAGCGTCCAGTGGCGTCCGCAAGACCGGCCGCGTGCAGGCCGCCGGTCTGCTGGAAGCCTGGTTGCTGGTCGAGGAGCCGCGCCGCCAGGGAACCGAGCACGCGGCGCGACAGCGGGCTTTCATCGTCGACGCGCCCGACGCGGTCGAGCAGGTCGTCGATGCTGCGGCGACCACACAAGCCGCATGAGGTCGTAGTCAACGTGCCGCGCCGGCTTGTCGCGCTCTGTTCGGGATCGAACACCGTTCCCGGCGCAGGCAGCACGTCGATGACGTTGCCGTATCCTTCGTCGCCGGGCCTGCCGCAGTGCGCGATCGTGCCCAGGTCGTCCCGCGACTCGATCAGTCCCTCGGCGAACAGGAATCCGGCGCCGAGCTCGTGGTCCTGCCCCGGCGTGCGCATGGTCGTCGCCAGTGGATCGCCGGACAGCTGGATTTCCAGCGGTTGCTCCACGGCGACCACGTCGCGACGCGATTCAAGAGCACCGTCGCCTGCGACGCGCAGCGCGTCCAGCTCGGAGAGCCCGCTCAGCACGCGCTGGATCGACGGCGTCGTCATCGAGGCATCGGCCATCTAGTTGTCCTCGATGAGCTTGCCGTTCTTGTCGGCGTCGACGTAGCCGTCCTTGAGCGGGCTCTTCACGAATACGCGGTACTGGACGTCCATGTCGTACGGCAGGTTGCGTTTCAGGATCATGTAGCTGACTCGCCCGTTCTTCGGGTCGACCTTCTGCACGGCCTCGCGAGCCAGCTCCGGTACCGCGTCCAGCTGGATGTCGTCCAACGTGTAGAGGTTGTCGGACAACGTGCCGGTGCCCTGCAGCTCGACACGGACGCCCTTGCTCACCTTCCCGTTCCTGTATTCGTACTGCAACACCTGGTCGGGGCGTTTCGGGTTCTGCACCTGCAGCATCAGGTGGTCGGGGTACACGAGTAGCTCGAGCGCTTCGATCGGTTTGCCCAGCGTTCCATGCAGCGCAACCAATCCTCTCTGGAGCGGTCCCGCAGTCAGAAGCGACGGTACGTTCTCCTCTGCGGAGCTTGCAGGCCGCTCGCGAGTGGGCGTGCTCGAGTGCTTGCGGCATCCGGACGCCAGCAGGGCGCCGGCCACCGCGCCCGCGATCAACGCCGGGAGAGCTCTCGCTACCATGTGAGGGGGATCCGTGTTCGAACGAGTCGAACCGGGGCAGGCTAGCTCTACTGCAGAAAATTTCCAGGCTGCGCGTCCGCACAGCCACAGCCGCTAGCGAGCGATGGAATCCAGCCAGCGGTGCAGGATGGCGCGCCCCACGTCGAGGGGCGCAAGCAGCGTCCACTCGTTCTCCTGGTGCGCCTGCGCCTGGACTCCGGGACCGAAGTTCACGGCGGCGATGCCCAGCGCCGCGAAGCGTGCAACGTCCGTCCACGCCTGCTTGGGCTCCACGCTAGCCACGCCGCTCGTCGCGAGCGCCTCGACCAGAGGGTGGTCACGGAGCGGAGGCGCCGACGGCGAGAGATCCACGAACTCGATCTCCGCGTCCTGTCCCACGAGCTCGACGATGGTCGCCTTGGCCTGTTCCAGCGTGCGGTCCGGGCCGAAGCGATGGTTGACGTTCAGCTCGAACACATCGGGGATGATGTTGCGCGCCCGGCCGCCCTGAGCGAGCGTGGCGCTCGTTACGCGCATCCATTCCAGGCCGTCGACCTCGCTCCGTTCCGGCTCGAGCGCTCCGAGTCGGGCAAGCAGCGGAGCCGCCTTGTGGATGGCGTTCTCACCCTGCCACGGTCGAGCGCTGTGCGCCGTCCGGCCGCGGAAGCGCACCGTGGCGTGCACGGAGCCGCCACAGCCGAGCTGGAGCTTGTTGTCGCTCGGTTCCAGCGCGACGGCGAGGTCCGCGTGGCAGAGCTCCGGATCCTCGGCGAGCACCGGACCGAGCTCGTTGTCCTCGAACGGACCTTCCTCGCGCGCATAGAACACGAGCGTGAGGTCGACGGCGGGAAGATCCGTGCTCTCCGCCAGATCCAGCATCAAGGCGAGCCCGCTCTTCATGTCCGCTGCGCCGGGTCCGTAGAGCCGTTGTCCCTCGATGCGGGGCGGCGCGTCGTGAGAAGTCCGCACCACGTCCAGATGTCCAGCCAGCGCAATATGCGGACCCCCGGTTTTGCGCGTCAGCGGCACCACGAGCGAATCGTGGTAGCGGCGTAGCGGCGCGGCGAGGGATGCGGCGGAGAGCCGCGTGGCGATTGCATCGCAGAGCGCGGCCTCTTCGCCAATGGGTGAAGGGATCCGGCAGAGCCAGAGCAGGGTCTCGGCCAGCGTGGACAAGGCAGCGGTCCGGGCTACACCGCGACGTTGTACTCGCGGAGGGCCGCGTTCAAAGTCGTCTTCCGGTCGGTGCTCTCCTTGCGCTGACCGATGATCAGCGCGCACGGCACCTGGTACGGCCCGGCTGGGAACTCCTTCTGCCGCATGCCCGGGATCACGACGCTGCGGGCTGGAACGCGACCGCGGTATTCGATGGGCTTTTCGCCTGTGACGTCGATGATCGCGGTGGAGGCGGTCAGCGTGACACCGGCGCCGATCACGGCCTCGCTCTCGACCAGCATGCCCTCCACGACGATGGAACGGGAGCCGATGAAGCAGCCGTCCTCGACGATCACCGGCTGCGCTCCGGGCGGCTCGAGCACTCCGCCGATCCCTACGCCGCCCGACAGGTGCACGCCCTTGCCGATCTGCGCGCAGGAGCCGACCGTGGCCCAGGTATCGACCATGCTGCCGGCTCCGACCCAGGCGCCGATGTTGACGTACCCCGGCATCACGATGGCGCCCCGTTCGATGAACGCGCCGTAGCGCACGGTGCCCGGGGGCACGACGCGCACCCCCGCTTCGTCCAGGCCGTGCTTCAGCGGGATCTTGTCGAAGAACTCGATCGGGCCGGCCTGCATCTTCTCCATCTTCGCAATGCCGAAGTAGAGCAGCACCGCCTGCTTCACCCAGGCGTGCGTGGTCCAGCGTCCCGGTCCGTCCTGCGTCGCGACGCGGAGCTTGCCCGCGTCCAGCATCGCGATCGCCTCCAGCACGGCGCTCCGGTGCTCGTCGTCTTCGAGGAGCTCGCGGTTGTCGAAGGCCGCCTCGACGGCCTTCCTCAGCTCGGCTTCAGTCATCCGAGCGACATACCGGTGCGTGTGCGCGGTCGCAAGTCGCACGGTCGACTACGCCGGCGACCCAGGCCACAGGATCGTGCACGCGCTTTCGTCGTGCGTCACGTGTGCACCGCCGACGCGGGCCGCGGCATCCGCGCACGCTGCGGTGGGTTCGATCAGCTGGCGCGTAGGCAGGTATAGCGTCTCGCCCGGCGCCGGACCCCGGCCTACGCGCATGCCGCACTCCGACTCCGTAACCATCAAGGCGACGTGCGGAATCGTCGGCCTCTCGCTGTCTGCCATCAGCTGGACGCCGATGCCGAGCAGCCAGATCGCCAGTCGCGGATTGACCAGGAGCTCGATGCTGCTCTCCGGCGCGGCCAGGGTGGCCTGCACCGTGGTGGGCTCGTCACCATCGGCTCGTTCCGGGGCCTGGGCGGCGCTGCGTACGAGCTCGAGCAGGTCCACGCGCACCGATGGGCCGCCGAGCGCCTCCTCGAGCAGGTCGATCAAGGCGCGAGCCGCGTCGAGCTCCTGCGCGGCTTGTCCCACCACCGCTTCCAGCGCCAGGCGGTTCTTGGCGTTGATGGGCTGGCGGCGCGCGGTCGACAGCGCCCGCTCCAGCTCCTCGACGCGCGGCGCGATGAACGCTTCGAGGGCGTCCGGCGCGACCGTGTCGGAAAGGTGCCCGCGCAACGCTCCGAGCAGCTCGCGCACCGCGCCCAGCAGCGGCGCGCACGAAGCATGCACGTCGGGTATGACCGCGGACAGCGCCTTCGGTCCGACGCGGAGCGACTTCAGCAGCTGTTCGAGGTTGCTGAGCGAGCCCAGAGCATCGCGCACCAGACCGCGCGCGGCGTCGAGCCGAGGATCGGTGTCCCGCGAAGGACGCGATGAGGGGGGCCTGCCGAGCGACATGGCCGCGCCCTCCAGCCTACAACAGCTCGTGCCCGGCGAAGAAGTACGCGCACTCGATCCGGCCGTTGTCTTCCGAATCGGAGCCGTGAACGGCGTTCTCGCCCACATTGCTACCGTACAGCTTGCGGATCGTGCCCTCGTCCGCCTTGGCCGGGTCCGTGGCGCCGATCACATCGCGGTAGTGCTGGACCGCGTTGTCGCGCTCGAGCGCCACCACGACCGCCGGGCTCCTCGTCATGAACTCCACCAGCTCGCCGAAGAACGGTCGCTCCCGGTGCACCGCATAGAAGCCTTCCGCCTGCGGCCGCGTCAGGTGCAGCTGGCGCATGGCGAGGATCGTGAATCCCTCGTCGAGTAGCCGCTGCAGGATCGCGCCCTGCTTCCGCTTCTCGACGGCGTCGGGCTTGATGATGCAGAGAGTGCGCTGAACAGCCATTCGGTCTTCCTCCGGCGCCCCCGGGGTAGGTCGGCGAAGCGGGGCCGGGCTCGAGCCCTACCAGCCGCCCCGCCGTAGCATTGGGGGTGCCTCTTAGGTGAAACGCGCCGGATTTACAACATGCTTTGGAGCGTCTTGCCCATCTCCGCCGGCGAAGGCGCCACCTTCACGCCCGCGGCCTCGAGCGCGGCGATCTTGTCCTTTGCCGTGCCCTTGCCGCCCGAGATGATGGCACCGGCGTGCCCCATGCGCTTGCCGGCAGGCGCGGTGGCCCCCGCGATGAAGCCCGCCACGGGCTTCTTCATGTTCGCCTTGATCCAGGCGGCCGCCTTCTCTTCCGCATTTCCGCCAATCTCGCCCATCATCATGACGCCTTCGGTCCCGGGGTCGTCGTTGAACAGACTGAGGACGTCGATGAAGTCCATGCCGCCGACCGGGTCGCCGCCGATGCCGATGCAGGTCGACTGGCCCATCCCGAGCGCGGTGAGCTGGCCTACGGCCTCGTACGTCAGGGTGCCCGAGCGCGAGACCACGCCAAAGCGGCCGGGCTTGTGGATGTGGCCCGGCATGATGCCGATCTTGCACTGTCCGGGGGTGATGACGCCGGGGCAGTTGGGTCCCACGAGCCGCGTGCTCGAGCCTTCGAGCGCTCGTCGCACCTTGATCATGTCCATCACCGGGATGCCCTCGGTGATGCAGATGACCAGCTTGCAGCCGGCGTCGACGGCTTCGAGGATCGAGTCGGCCGCGCCCAGCGCAGGCACGAAGATGCACGAAGTATCGGCGCCGGTCTTTTCGATTGCTTCGGCCACGGTGTCGAACACCGGGACGCCGACCTTCTTGCCGCCAGGGCCTTCGGCCTCGAACGTCTGACCGCCGCGGTTCGGCGTGCAGCCCGCCACGACCTGTGTGCCGTAGGCGATGCACTGCTTGGTGTGGAAGGCGCCAGCGGAGCCGGTGATGCCCTGGACGACGACGCGCGTGTCCTTGTTGACCAGAATTGCCATTGTCGGATTGTCTCCTGAAGGTCGCCCGTCGTTCAGCCGGCGCGCACGGCCGCGACGATCTTCTTCGCGCCGTCGGCCATGGTGTCCGCCGCCTGGATGCTCAGACCGCTCTGCTTGAGGATTTCCTTGCCCTTGTCGACGTTCGTCCCCTCCAGCCGCACCACCAGCGGAACGGTGAGCCCCAGCTCCTTCGTGGCCGCCACGACGCCTTCAGCGATCACGTCGCACTTCATGATGCCGCCGAAGATGTTCACGAAGATGCCCTTCACCTTCGGGCTCGACAGGATCATCTTGAAGGCCTTCTCGACCTGTTCCTTGTTGGCGCCGCCGCCCACGTCGAGGAAGTTCGCCGGATTGCCGCCGTGGTGCTTGATGATGTCCATGGTCGACATGGCCAGACCCGCGCCGTTCACCAGGCAGCCGATGTCGCCGTCGAGCGAGACGTAGCTGAGCCCCGCGGCCTTGGCCTCGAGCTCGACTGGGTCTTCCTCGTCCTTGTCCATCAGCTCGGCCCAGTCCTTGTGGCGCCCGCTCGAGTTGTCGTCGAAGTTGATCTTCGAATCGAGCGCCACGACGTCGCCCTGCTTGGTGATGACCAGCGGGTTGATCTCGCACAGCGAGCAGTCCTCGCGAACGAACAGCTCGGCCAGCTTCTGCAGCGTGGACGCGAACTGCTTGACGGTGTCCTTGGGGTTCGGCGTGCCGCGTCCGACATCGAGCCCGAACGCGAGCTTGCGAGCCTGGAAGCCCGCCAGACCAAGCAGCGGGTCGATGTGCTCGGTGAGGATCTTCTCGGGAGTCTCGGCCGCGACCTTCTCGATCTCGACGCCGCCTTCGGTCGACGCCATCATCGCCACGCGACGGCGCTCGCGATCGACGACGAGCCCGACGTAGAGCTCGCGGGCAATGTCGAGGCCCTGCTCGACATACAGCCGGCGCACCTTCTGCCCGGCGGGTCCGGTCTGGTGGGTGACGAGCTGCATGCCGAGCAGCTTGCCCGCCACTTCGCGCGCCTCGCCCGGTCCGCCCTTGACGACCTTGACGCCTCCTCCCTTGCCGCGGCCGCCGGCGTGGATCTGCGCTTTCACGACCACGACGGGGTTTTCGGTCTCGTCGATCAGCTTCTTCGCAGCTTTCTCCGCCTCGTCGGCCGAGAAGCAAGGCAGCCCGCGGGGGATGGGGATGCCGTAGCGAGCGAAGATCTGCTTGCCCTGGTATTCATGGATTTTCATAGGTTGCCCTGGGGGACGGCGCGGCCGATGGACAAGACCGCGGGCCGGCTGGCGAATTAGTCCAGCGTCCAGCGGGGGACAACCGTACATCTGAGCAGGTCCGCCCCGGCGTGGCCCCACGTCGACATAGCGAGCGTCAGGGTCCCCTTTGCGCTTTGCGCTCGTCCAGAGTACGGAGCGATGACCTCATACCCGATACCCCAGACAGGTGGCGACGCCCGCCGATTCTGGCTTCTGGCTTCGTTTTCGTTCCGCTCCGCTGCTCACGTACTCGAGTACGCTCCGCTGCGGTGCTCGCGAAAGCCTCGCCAGAATCCGGACTTGCCGGGCGGGCGAGCCCATGAGGCATTGGCGATGGCGTTGACCTTCGTCCCGCCCGACCCGGCGCGGGACGGCCCAGCTGGAGAGAAACCATGAAGAAGCCTGTGCGCGTGGCGGTCACCGGAGCCGCCGGAAACATCGGTTACAGCCTGCTTTTCCGCATCGCTTCCGGCCAGCTTCTGGGTCGGGATCAGCCGATCATCCTGCAGCTGCTCGAGATCCCGGTCGAGAAGGCGCAGCAGGCGCTCCAGGGCGTTGCCATGGAGCTCGACGACTGCGCGTTCCCGTTGCTGGAAAGCATGGTCCTCACGGACGACCCGAAGGTTGCCTTCAAGGATGCGAGCTGGTGTCTGCTCGTCGGCAGCAAGCCTCGCGGTCCGGGCATGGAGCGCGCCGACCTGCTCAAGGACAACGGCAAGATCTTCGTCGGGCAGGGCAGAGCCATCGACGAGGTCGCGGCCGACGACTGTCGCGTGGTCGTGGTCGGCAACCCCTGCAACACGAACTGCATGATTGCCGCGTCGCAGGCCAAACGTCTGCCCCGCGAGCGCTTCATGGCGATGGTCCGCCTCGACCAGAACCGCGCCGCGACGCAACTGGCCAAGAAGGCCGGCGTGCCCGTCACGGACGTGTCCGATATCTACATCTACGGCAACCACAGCCCGAGCATGTTCGCGGATTTCACGCACGCGACCATCGGCGGCAAGCCCGCCGCGGATGTGATCGGCGACAAGCCCTGGCTCGAGAACGATTTCCTGCCGAAGGTCGGCAAGCGCGGTGCCGAGATCATCAAGGCGCGCGGCTCGAGCTCGGCAGCCTCGGCGGCCAATGCCCTGGTCGACACGGTGCGCGATCTCATCACGCCCGGCAGCGTGCATTCCGTAGCGGTTCCCAGCGACGGATCCTATGGCTTCAACGCGGAAATCTGGGCGGGCATGCCGGTCAAGACGACCGAGCCCGGCAGCTGCGAAATCGTGCGGAATTTCGAGATGGGGGACTTCGCCAAGGGACGGCTCAAGGCCACCGGCGACGAGCTGGTCGGCGAGCGCGAGACGGTCAAGGAGCTCCTGGGCTGACAGCTACGCATGGAAACTGGGGATTTTTGCAGAGACTAGGAGCCCGTCGGTCGATCGCGTACGATTGGCGAAGGAGGAGGCAGGATGCGCATTCGTTCCTTGGTACTAGGCACGCTTATTTCGGCTTGCGCGCTGGCGCTCACAAGCGCCTGCGGCAGCAGCAGCAGCAAGAAAGGTAGCGGTGGCACTGGCGGTACTGCCGGTGCCGGGGGCAGCGGCGGCAGCGGGAGCGGGGACTGCAACTCGGTCGCCACTTCGATCTGCAACAAGCTCAATCAGTGCTCACCGCTGGTGATCAAGCTCACCTATGGCGACGTGCCGACCTGCGTCACGCGCGCCGCGATGAGCTGTGCGAGCGGAACGACAGCGTCTGGAGCGTCGGTGACGCCCGCCGAGCTCGGCGCGTGCGCCGATGCGTACTCCAAGCTGGACTGCGCCGACCTGATGCGCGGCATCAACACACCGAGCGAGTGCAAGGTCACGGGCACCCTGGCCAACGGCACGACCTGCGGCGCCGACGCCCAGTGCAAGAGCGGCTACTGTAGCGTGAAGACCGGCATCTGCGGCGCCTGCGCGGATCAGGTCGGGGCGGGCAAGACCTGCACGACGAGCAACGGATGCACGAGCGGGCTCATCTGCAACAGCAGTGGCGTGTGCGCGACGCCGGTCAAGGCTGGCGGCACCTGCACCAGCTCTCTCGACTGCGCTGCCGGGCTGGTTTGCCCGACTGGGTCCAAGACCTGCACCGCGCCTGTGGCCGCGGGTCAGGCGTGTACTGGCGGCGACTGCGATCAGCTGGCGGGCGCGTTCTGCAACCCGCAGACCAACGTCTGCGAGACCATCCAGGTCGTGGCTGCGGGGCAGCCGTGCGGACTGGTGAGTGGCGCTGTCGTTGGCTGCAGCGGTGGCGGCCACTGCAACATTCCTACCGGCAGTACCCAGGGAACGTGCCAGGCCCCCGCGGCCGACGGCGCGGCCTGCGATGCGCAGAAGGGCCCCACGTGCCTGCAGCCGGCACTGTGCGTGAACGGTCAGTGCACGCTGAGCAATCCGAAGAACTGCAATTGAGATAGCGAGAGCGCGTCGCCGGCGTGGGCGGCGCGCTCAGCAGCCCGAGCTCGACGCGCCGGTGCAGCACGAGGCGTTGGAGTTCGAGGCGCACGCGCTGCTCCACCGGCACGTGCTCAGGCAGAACTGCCAGGAGCCTGCCGCGCAACAGCGCCAGTGCGAGCCCTGGTTCCAGTCGCAACCTGGGCACTTGCTCCAGCTGCCCCACTTGCAGCTGTTGCTGCAGGTGCGCGTCTGCTTTTCGCCGCAGTCATCGCAGCTCTGCGACTGGGTATTGCCCGGGGTGCACGTGCCCTGTCCGACGCACTGGGTGGGGCCCCAGTTGCCGGTGCTGTCGCAGGTCTGGCGCTTCGTGCCGCATTGGCTGCAGCTGCCCACGTCCTGCGTCTCGCCTGGGTTGCACACGGGCGGCGTGCCGCCGCTTCCGCCCGCGCCCGCCGTCCCTGCAACGCCGCCCTGCCCTGCGGTTCCGCCCGTGCCAGCCGTTCCGGCCGCGCCGCCCGCGCCGCCCGATCCCGGGAAGCCAGCGCCGGCCGCATCGGCGCCGGCAATGCCGCCGCCGCTGTCGCCGCCCGGTATCTCGTTGGTCGCGATGGAGCCGGTTTTCCCGCCGCAAGCGACCACGCCGCACAGACACGCGACAAGCGCCAGCAAGGAGCGTCTCGCACGCACCCGGTTACGAAGGTTCAGCACGTCCCACCTACGCCGGTGCAACAAGCCGCGCTGGTGCTCTTTGCGCAGGGGTTCCAGCATCCGTCGGAAGCGCAGAACTGCCACTTGCTCGCCCCACAACATTGCCACGTCGTGCCGCTGTTCCACACGCACTGCGTCGAGCAAGCGCCCCACGCGCCCCACGTACAGCTGTTGGTGCAGGTGCGCGACTGCTTGCCACATTTGCAGCTCCCTGCCTGTGTCTGCTTGGTTCCGGGCGTGCATCCGCTTGCGCCCAGACAACCGCCCCACGCGCCCCAGTTGCAGCTGTTGTCGCAGGTCCGGTACTGGGTGCCGCTACCGCAGTTGCCGCACGACTGCTGCTGCTGCTGCCCGGGCGTGCAGCTGCCGGCGCTCTGGCAGGTGCCCCAGTTGCCCCAGGTGCAATTGGACTGGCACGTGCGGTACTGCGTGCCGCAGCTGCTGCCGCACGACTGCGAGTCCTGCGAGTTCGGATCGCACACGCCCTGGTTCACGCACTGCGCGGCGCCCCACTGGCCGGTCGAGTCGCATGTCTTTCGCATCGTGCCGCACTTGGTGCACTGCCCGACGTCCTGGGTCTGACCCGGCGCGCAGCTCCCGCCGCTTCCGCCGTTTCCGCCAGTGCCGCTTCCCCCGGTGCCGCTTCCCCCGGTACCACCCGACGGGTTGCCTGCGCTGCCACCGCCGCCGCCGGCGGTTCCACCCGTGCCCGCGTAGCCGCCGCTGCCGGCGTAGCCTCCGGCTCCTGCGGCGGAGCCACCCGAGCCGCCCGACGGCCACGGGGTGGCATCCGGCGCGGCATCCGGCCCGCTGGAGCCGCCGGTACCGGGTTCGTTCGACGCGGTCGAATCACTTCCAACCGATGTCGCGCAGCCCGCGAGCAGCAAGGCGCCTACGCACGCCGCGGCCCATCTAGGTATCCGGCTCACCACGTCCATTCTACCCGACGAGGGCGATGCGTCACGACCCGGGCGTCCTGGGCCTGGAAAGCTCGACGCGAGGTGCTCCGGGAGTCTATGCTGGAGCTTGGTGCCAAGCCCGGGGAGGTAGGAAATTGCGCGGGATTCTTGTTTCGATTTGCGCGGCGACGATGTTCGCGCTGGGCTGCGGCAGCGGGTCCAGCGGGAACGGTGGCCATGGCGGTAGCGCCGGCGCTGGCGGCAGCGGCGGCACGGCCGGCGCCTCGGGCTCCTCGGGCTCCTCGGGTTCCGATTCCGGCGTTGGTGGCAGCGCAGGAGGCGGCGCAGGCGGCGTTGCCGGCGATGCGGGCACCGATGCTCCGGTCGGCCCGCCTCCGTACGACGTGAACTTCGACCAGCGGCAGCCGCCGAACTGTGCCTTCGGGCCCGGCGACAAGACGACAACTACGATCGGCCCGAACGTGCCTCACGGCAGTGCATTGCCGTTCGACCACATCGTCGTCCTGATGATGGAGAACCGGAGCTTCGATCAGTACTTCAGCAAGCTGCCCGACGTGGGTGTGACCGACGTCGACGTCGCCACCGACAAGGACTTCAACTACGACCCGGACACCGTCCCCCCGTCGAAGGTCTATCGCTACCACGAGACGCGCTACTGTATCGCGGACACGGACCACGAGTGGACCGCCGTGCACCTGCAGTACGACAACGGCCTGATGGACGGCTTCGTCTCGACGAACAACCCCGGCGGCGCGCGCGCGATGGGGTACTACGACGAGACGGACCTGCCGTACTACTACTGGCTGGCCAAGACGTTCTCGATCAGCGACCGCAACTTCTGCTCGTTGCTCGGTCCGACCTGGTCGAATCGTTTCTATCTCTACGGCGCCACGTCCTGGGGCAACACGAAGACGAGCGACGGCACCGTGTTCGTGAACAACGCCTACCTGTCGGCGCCCAAGATCATGGATCTGCTCGACAATGCGGGCCGTAGCTGGAAGATCTACCGCGAGCACATCTCGTTTGCGGTGGTCTTCGGCTCCACCAAGTACGTTGGCAGCTCGATGTCGACCTTCGACAGCGACGTGGACAACAACACGCTGCCCGACGTCGCCTTCGTCGACCCCACGCTCTACGGCACCGGTGGCACCCAGGACGACGAGCACCCGCCGAGCAACATCCAGCGTGGACAGCAGTTCACCAAACGCGTGTTGGACAAGCTGATGTCCAACCCGGCCGTATGGCAGAAGACCGTGTTTTTCCTGATGTACGACGAACACGGCGGCCTTTATGACCACGTGCCGCCGCCGGCGGCGTGCGAGCCCGACAACTACGTGCCGCCCGATTTCAAATTCGATCGCTACGGTATCCGCACGCCCCTGATTGTCGTCTCGCCCTGGGTGCGGCAGGGCTACGTGAGTCACCTGGTGACGGACCACACCAGCGTCACGCGCTTCATCGAGAACCGCTTCGACCTGCCGGCCATGACCGCGCGCGATGCGAACGCCTGGCCGCTGCTCGACATGTTCGACTTCAGCCAGATGTCCTTCCCGACGCCGCCCTCGGGCGCGCCGGCTGCCACGCTCGATCCTGCCGGCGTGCAGTACTGCACGAACAACCCCAACGGCGGCACGGGCTTGCCCTGAGCCGCAACGCTGTCAGGTTCGTTCCCGGGCAGTACTGCGTCGACTCGACTGCAGTCCTAGAAGTGGTAGTCGACCGTGTACGGGATGCAGCTCGTGGCCTGGTCCACCCTGATGTAGACCGTGGCCGAGTCGTCGTTCGAGATGCTGGACGTGCAGTGGTGGTTGAGGACGACCGTTCCCGGCGCGTCCACGCAGCATCCGTCCAGGCCGTTGGGGCTCTTGGTGTGCGTACCCTGGTCGCAACCGTTGAATTGCGTCGCTGCCAGGTCGCACGCCACGAACGCGCACAGGCGATAGCCCGAGTCCTGCGTGGTCACGGTCGCGTCGACCGAGCAGAACAACTTGTCGTTGCCGTGGTAGTGCATGTAGTCGATATCGCCGGGACCGATCATGCCCGTCGCCGACGCCAGGGGTCCCCCGAAGCCGGAGGAGCCGGTGCCGTCGCAGTCGGTCATGTCGCAGGTCGCCGCGCCGCACGCCGGGCTCGCCAGCGGCTCCGAGTTGTTGGGCTCCGGTCCGGGATCGTTGCAGGTGTTGCCGGCGCCCGCCGTGCCACCCGCGCCGCCGACGCCGCCGACGCCGCCCATCCCGGCGACTCCACCAGCGCCCGAGGTTCCGCCCTCTGCGCCCGTTCCGCCCGTGCCCGCCGCGCCGGATGCGCCGCCGCTGCCGGCCATTCCGGCGTCCGAACCGGCGGCCCCCGCAGCGCCGCCCGAGCCACCCGAGCTCGAGCCACCTCCGTCACTGCTGCTGCCGCACGCCGGCAGAGCAATCAAAATCGCGCCCAGCCACACCCATCTCATATCGTCCAAAACCCCCACTGGAGCCCGTCCATAAGCCGGACTTCACGCTATCACATCCGGTCTGTCACCGGGCCGTCTTGCGACCCGTCAACTTTTGCCGGACACTGGAGCCAGAGGCATGGCGGCTCGACCCCCCCGGCGTGGAAGGAAGCTCCTGGTCGCTTCGATTGGCGTGGCGGCGGTGAGCTACGTCGCCTGCGGCGGCACCACCAAGAGCGGCAAGAACGTCGTCAACAAGGACGCCGGAGCCGACCATCAAGGGTTCGACGCGGTGGCGAATCTGGTCGCTCCGGACGTGAACCAGAACGACGTGGTGGCGAATCTGGTGGCTCCGCCGGATGCCGGCGCCGACGCGCCGGAGGATCACGGTTCGCAGTTCGAACGTCGTGGCAAACCTGGTTCCGCCACCGGTCGACGGCGGAGACTAGCCCGGCGGACCATGGCAGCCGAGCTATTCGAGCTGGAGCTGTTCGGCGAGGGCATCGAGCGGCGCTACCGGAAGATGCGCCCGGAGGTCGAAGGGATGCCCTGGGGCAGCTTCGACACGACCGGCATTCCGGAAGCTTCGCTGATCATCGCGCGCAAGCAGTGGACGGCGGCGGCCTTCCAGGAGCACCGGACGGGGATCGCGTGCTGTGCCGCGCTGCGCGCGCTGATGGAGTGCCGCGCGCCGCTGGATCTGGTGGCGCTCGCTTCGCGCTTTCCTACCGACGAGCTGGTCCATGTCGAGCTGTGCGCGCGAATGGCGATGGAGCTGGGCGGCGGCACCGAGATCCAGCACGACCCTGACAACCTGATCGTGGAGCCGGAGCCCGACCTGCCTCCGCTGATGCGGGCGGCGGACATGGTGGTGCGCTTCTTCTGCGTCGGTGAAGCGCTTTCAATTCCGCTCTTGCGTTCGACCTGGAAGGCAGCCCGCCATCCGCTGCCGCGTGCCGTGCTCGGGCGGATCGTGCGGGACGAGGCGGCGCACGGCACATTCGGCTTCGCGTTCCTCGACTGGGCGCTTCCCGACCTCGACGAGGACGACTGCATGCATCTGGCGCGCGCGGCCGACCGCAGCATGCGCGTCATCAAGCGCCAGTGGGCGGGCATCGAGGGCCGCCGGAACGCCGACTACGACGAGAGCGTAGGCGATGCGCTGGGCTGGATGCAGAGCGACGCCTATCTCGCTCTGGCGGAGCGGGCGATGGAGGAGCGTGTGCGCCGCCCACTGATCGAGCGCGGGATCCCGGTCAGCGAGTAGCGGGCGGCGAGCGACGCCGGAGCTCGAGGATGAGCTTGCGCGCGAGCGGTGGCTTTCCGCGGTCCTCTGGCGCCACAGAGCGGTACGCACGATAGAAGCGCACGGCCGTCGCGCCGCGGGCAAGGTGCCGGTCGGGCTCGTGCTCCACGAGCGCGCGGTAGTAGCCCTGCAGGCGTCGGGCGTCCGGCTTTGCGGTCACGCCGGCCAGCGCCCACACCTCGGCCCACTGCCGCTGCGTGCGGTAGCCTCTCTCGTCGCGTGCGTGGGGAAGCTCGAGCTCGTGGCCGTCAGGGCGCACCGCGGTCACGAGCAGGTCGGGCATGCGCGTGCCGGGGTTCCACTGGAAGGTCGGGTAGCAGGCGAACGGATAGGACTGCATCTGGCCGCGCGCGCCCTGGATCACCGCTCCGACCAGCAGGAGCGCGCCGACGGCTAGCGGCGCCCGGCTCGCGATGCGCCCTTCTTGTTCGTCGACGATCGCCGGCTCCGCCAGCCGCTTGCCAAGTCGCGGAACACGCCGCGCGATCGGGCGCAGGTCGACCAGCGCGACGTAGCACGCCCACAGGCTGGCGAACGGGATCCGGAGAAGCTCCAGCGCCAGCATGTGGAAGGCGAGTCCCGCCACCGCGGCGACGGGCCGGGTCTTCTTGAACAGCACCAGCGCCGGGAACGACAGCTCGAAGAGCAGCACGAACAGCCCGCCGGCGTGCAGGAGCCAGGGGAAGTGATCGATGCGAACGTGCGGGACCATGCCGTGCTCTGCCCACTTCCACCACAGCTGGTTCCTCAGGTTGTCCGACAGCGCCCAACCCAGGCCGCCCTGCATCACCTTGTGCAGTCCCGGGAAGAAGTACACCGCCCCCAGCAGCAGGCGCGCAAATAGCAGCGGCCGCGCGTAGCGCACGCCTTCAGAAAGCAGCGGTCGCGTCGCGTCGAAAGCGAGCACGTCGTCGCAGGGGCTCGCGGCGAGCAGCGCACAGAACCACAGAAGGTGCATGTCGTGCCAGACCCAGCCCGTCAGCTTGGCGATGGAGAACAGATAGAAGGTCGAGAGCGTGAGCACGCCCAGCGCGAGCCGCGCGCGCACTCCGACGATTGCGCACAGCGCCGCGAACGCGGTGACGACCTGCGCAGCCAGCGCCCAGCTCGGCGAGATCGGCACGTGCGCCACGAACCAGTGCAATCCCTCGGGCACGACCCAGCGCGCCCGCGACCAGGCGGCCACTCGCACGCCTTGCCGGAAGCCGGGCGCGAGCAGCACCATCGCCGGAACCACGACTCTGAGCGCGGCAAGCGACAGCGCAGGCTCGCGACGGAGCGCGGGTTTCACGGCAGCTGGGGCGCTAGGCACCGCCCACTGTCGCATGCGACTGCGGCCCGTGAAAGCGCCTCACCGCGGCCGCTTCGCGGGCTCGCCGGGCGTCTGCTACCTTGAGCGGGTCCACCGAGGGCGCGGGAACATGGCTGCACCATCCATCCAGGAAAGCAGCTCGGACAAGCACGAGCACGCGGCGCCGCCGCGCATCGACTACCGGGGCGAGTTCGTCGACCGCCGGCTGGAGGCCGCTTACCGGCGCGACATCCTGCCGGAGATGAGGCGCTATCTGCGTTTCAGTCTGACGCTGGCGTCGATTGTCTTCCTCGCCTACGGCATCCACGACTGGCTTGTGGTGCCGTCCGTGCACGTGCGCGCCTGGGTGGTGCGCTACGCGGTGTTCGTGCCGGTGACCGTGCTCGCGTTCGGAGTCGTCGGCTCGCGTCATCTGGCGCGCTGGGGTCAGGCCGCGATGCTGCTGTACGGCATGGCGGCAAACGTGGTCGTTCTGTACATCGGCGTGATCTCCCCGCCGTACGGCTTCTATCTCTACACGTCGTATTCCGTGCTGTTCGTGACGCTGGGTCCCTTCGTAGCGCGCATGAACGTGCAGACGCAGGTCGTCTACACGGCGCTTACGTTGTTCGTATTCAACGTTCTGGACGCGCTCCATGCCCAGAGCCCGCTCGGGATCCGGGTCTCGATCAGCGTCACGCTGCTTTCGCTCGGCGGGATCGGCGCGCTCCTGGCCTACCAGCTCGAACGCAAGGACCGCGAGAGCTTCGCCCAGCGACGGGTGATCAAGCAGCAGATGGAGGCGCTCTCGCGCGAGAAGGCCCGCTCCGAGGAGCTGTTGCTCAACGTGCTGCCGCCCGCCATCGCGGATCGGCTGAAGGCGGGGCAGAAGGCCATCGCCGACGGCTTCTCCCAGGTCTCGGTGCTGTTCGCCGATATCGTCGGCTTCACCAAGATGTCCGCACGGCTCACGCCGGAAGAACTGGTGGGACGCCTGAATCGTATCTTTTCCAGCTTCGACGATCTTGTGGACAAGCTCCACCTGGAGAAGATCAAGACCATCGGCGACGCGTACATGGTCGCGGGCGGGCTGCACAGCCACGAGTACGACCACGCCAACGCCATAGCCGAGATGGCGCTCGCCATGCGCCGGCGCGCCGCCGAGTTCAGTCGTGAGTTCCATGACGACCTGGACATCCGCATCGGCATCCACACTGGGCCCGTCGTGGCCGGTGTAATCGGCAAGCGCAAGTTCATCTACGACGTGTGGGGGGACACGGTGAACGTTGCCAGTCGCATGGAATCGCACTCGAACCCGGGAAGTATCCAGGTGACGAACGATGCCTACGAGCTCTTGAAGGACCTCTACGAATTCGAGGAGCGGGGCGAGATCGAGGTCAAGGGCAAGGGCCGCATGCGGACCTGGTTTCTGGTCGATCACAAGCCAGACTCGAAGGGGCGCGCGCTCGAGGGCACGCAGCTTCCGCGCAAGGTCGTTGCCGGCTAGCGACGATTTCGGCGTCGAGCGGTGCTAGGACAGACCGCACAGAAGGGAGCGAGGATGGACTTCGAGCATTCCGAACGCGCGCGCGACTACATGGCGACGCTCGAACGCTTCATGAAGGAGCGGGTGCTGCCGAGCGAGCCGACGTACTTCGCCGAGCTCGCGCACACGGACGACTTCAAGCAGTGGCGGATCCCGCCCGTGATGGACAAGCTCAAGGCCGACGCGAAGGCGCTCGGGTTGTGGAACCTGTTTCTGCCCGATACGGCGCTCGGGGCAGGGCTCGACAACCGCGACTACGCGCCGCTCGCCGAGATCATGGGCCGGAGCTTCATCGCGCCGGAGGTATTCAACTGCAGCGCGCCGGACACGGGTAATGCCGAGGTGCTGTATCGCTACGGCAGCGAGCAGCAGAAGGAGCAGTGGCTCGGCCCGCTGCTCGACGG
Source organism: uncultured delta proteobacterium (assembly GCA_963826085.1). Classification (GTDB taxonomy): domain Bacteria; phylum Myxococcota_A; class Polyangia; order Polyangiales; family Polyangiaceae; genus CAWDXG01. The sequence goes on from CAWGVN010000005.1 coordinate 666,709, forward strand.
CGAGATCCGCTCCGGCTTCGCCATGACCGAGCCGGCCGTGGCGTCCAGCGACGCGACCAACATGCAGGCGACCTGCGTCGTGGAGGGCGACGAGGTCGTCATCAACGGCCAGAAGTGGTGGACCAGCGGCGCGGGCGATCCGCGCTGTCGCTTCCTCATCTTCATGGGCGTCACCGACCCGGACGCCGAGCGCCACCAGCGTCACTCGATGGTGCTCGTGCCCCTCGATACCCCCGGCGTCGAGATCCTCCGCATGGTGCCCGTGTTCGGTCAGCTCGACGAGCCGCACGGGCACGGCGAGATCATGTTCAAGGACGTGCGCGTGCCGCTGTCGAACATGATCGCGGGGCCGGGGCGCGGCTTCGAGATCGCGCAAGGGCGCCTCGGTCCAGGCCGCATCCATCACTGCATGCGCTGCATCGGAGCGGCGGAACGTGCGCTGGAGCGGCTCTGCCAGCGCGCTGTGGGCCGCGTCGCCTTCGGCAAGCCGCTGGCGAATCTGGGTGGCAACCGCGACATCATCGCCAACTGTCGTATGGCTATCGACCAGGCCCGGCTGCTCACGCTGAAGGCCGCATGGGCGCTCGACGAGTACGGCACCTTCGGCGCGCTCACCGACATTTCCGCGATCAAGGTCATCGCACCGAACGTCTTGCAGCAGGTCGTGGACGCCGCCATCCAGATCCACGGCGGTGAGGGCGTCGCGGACGCGGAGCTTTCGCGGCTGATGGCCATGGCGCGCGTGCTGCGCCTCGCCGACGGCCCCGACGAGGTTCACCGCGGCATGGTCGCGCGCCTCGAGCTCAAGAAGTACCGCTAGGCGCCGTAGTGGAACGCGCTCAGTCGAGCGCCCATGAAGGTGCCCGTGTAGGCGTGCTCGCCTCGATCGTCGCCGGCCGCGCCGGCCGCCACCATCAGTGGCAGCAGGTGCTCCTCGCGCGGATGGGCGGCACGCGCCGCAGGAGCCTTCTGCCACTCACCGAGACGGCGATCCCGTTCGCCCGGCTCGTCCATGGCCGCGTCGCGCAGCCACGCATCGAACTCCTCCGACACGGCCTTCGCACGAGCCGATCCGAAGACACGCAGGTTGTGGAAGGACATGCCGCTGCCGATGATGAGCACGCCCTCGTCGCGGAGCGGCGCAAGCGCGCGGCCCAGCCGCAGATGCTCCGCAGAGTCGAGCGAGGCGAGCAGCGAGAGCTGGAGCGTCGGGAGCGTGGGCTCGGGATAGGCGACTTTCAGCGGTACGAAGGTGCCGTGGTCGAAGCCGCGCTCTCGGTCGGTGGCGGTGTCGAAGCCCGCCTGTCCGAGCAGCTCCCGAACGCGGGGCGCAAGGGAGGGAGCGCCCGGCGCCGGCCAGGTCAGGTGATAGGACTGGGGCGGGAAGCCGTAGTAGTCGAAAAGGAGCGGCGGGTGCTCGGCGGTCATCAGCGTCGGCACCGCCTCCTCCCAGTGGGCGGAAACGACGAGCAGCGCCTTCGGGGTCGCAAGCGTCGCGACCGAGCGCGTGTACTCGAGGAGGGCGTTCATTTCCCCGGGAGGCAGCCCCATCTCGACGAAGGGCCACGGCCCACCACCGTGCGGCAGGAACACCACCGGCATCCGCTCTGTCGTCGCGCTTTCCGTCATCCACGTAACATAGGGCGCCGCACCGCGCGCGTCACCGCTGCTTCGGAAACAGCACCTGGCCCGACGCGACGCGCGTGCCCGGCGCAAGCTCGCCAAACCGGGCCAGAGCGCCCTGTCGCCGCGCGCCGAGCTGGGCGGCGATCCGGCTGGCCGCGCCGGGCAGGAACGGCGCGAGCAGTGCGCCGGCGGCGCTGGCGCTCTCCGCCAGATGGTACAGGGCCGTTCCCAGCGCGGGATCGCCGCGCTGTCGCTTCCACGGCGCGGTCACGTCGGCGTAGCGGTTGGCGGCGGAGACGAAGCGCCACACGGCTTCGAGCGCGGCGCGCAGGTCGAAGCCGTCCACCGCCAGGCGCGCTTCGCGCTGCGCTTCGGCAAAGGCAGCGGCGAGAGCGCGCTCGTCGTCGGCAGGCTCGTCCGGAGCGGGCACCACACCGTCCGCCTTGCGTTCGACCAGCGTGGTCGCGCGCCGCACCAGGTTGCCGAGCTGGTTGGCGAGCTCCGAGTCATGCGCCTGGACCAGCTTCGCTCGCTCGAAGTTGCCGTCCTTTGTGGTCGGCCTGCACGTTCTTGAGGCTGTTCTCGTCGCTGCCCGTGATATAGCGCACGTCGCGCCCCGCGCTGTGTCGCCAGCGCCAGAGCGTGTCCGCGATCACGAGCTCCAGCGCGTGTCCGAGGTGGGGCGGCCCGTTCACGTAGGGCAGTGCGGAAGTGATGTAGTGGCTGTTTTCCATGACGGTCTCCTGGGCGGTGCGCGAGAGTGCGCGCGTCTTCGGGTGGGAGCCCGGGCCGCGCCGCGAGGAGAAACGCCACAAAATGCAGGCGGGCCGCCTCGCGAGGCGGCCCGTGGCTGGCTTGGGTGCTGTCGATGTCTAGCTGCAGCTCTGCCGGGTCGCCCTGCGCATGCGCATCGACGTCATCCGGCTGGAGGTGTGGTGCTTGTGGTCCATCGACGCCTTGAAGATGCGCGCAGCCGCGCCTCGAGTCAAGCCGGTCCCGGAGCTTTTGCCCCGGGACTGCTCCCGGCGCTATCCCTGATCGCGCTTCTCGATCGCTTCGATCGTCTGCTGGAGCCGATCGTCCTTGCGCATGCAGAAGTTGCAGTCCTCGCGATGGCGCCTGCCGCACCCAGTGCGCGACTCGAACTGCCTGAGGTAGTGCAGACTGCGCTTGTCGCCGGTGTCCTTTGCACGGAGCAGGAGCTCGTACCTGAGCGGGCAGTTGTTGGCGTAGCGAAGCGCCACAGCGACGTTCAGGGCGGGCGATGCGTTCTTCTGGAACTGCTGGCCCTGGAGCCACTTCTCCGCCCGGTGCTTGACGTTCCAGGTCACGCCCTTGGTCATCACCAGGTCGTAGATGATGTCGGCGCCCTTGGCTCCCATCGGCCCCTCCAGCAGCGAGAACGCCGCATCCGTGCTCTGCTTGTCCTGCGCTCCCATCCACAACGTGCTGGCCACGTCCGGGTTCGTGTTCATCTTTGGAGAGGTTGCAAGCAGTCGGCCGATGACGCCTACGGCGTCGGAGTGCCTGCGCTCGAGCAGGTACGCCTTGGCCAGCTCGAGCTGGACGTTGGGGTCCTTCGGGTAGCGCGCTGCGAGCTTGACCAGCGCGGCGGAGCCGGCCTTGCGCGCGGCGGCCAGATCCTGCTCGGGAGCGCGGCTGCCGGTGGGGATCGCGCTCGCCCGTGTTGCCGGCGATCCGATGGGTGCCGAGGCCGACTTCGCTGACCCGCGGTGGGCCAGTGCGATCACCAGGACGACGGCAACGAACCCGCCCAGCACGAGCAACAACGCGGTGGCCACGAAGGCCGGCGTCGGCACGTCCCGCAGCGGCCCGCGGATGCCATCGGGTAACGCATCGATGCGGTCCTCGATCCACCTGTAGACGCGGTCGAGCGCTGTCCCCGGCCTGGGGTGGGTGAGCGCGCTGAACGCGCCGCTGGAGCCCGCGGGCTGCGCCGCCAACGCTCCCGTGGCGTTCGGACTGCTGACGCCATCCGGCACTGATCCCGCGCCACCGGAAACCGGGATCGACGCTTCCGCCCAGGGGCCGCTGGCGTCCGGATTCGACGGCGGCGCGCCGCCTCCCGGCCCCGGCGGCGCCGCGGTGCCGAGCGGCGCCGTCGACAGCGCTATCGGGCCCGAGATGGGATTGGGGATGGAGCCCGTGCCGTAATCCGGAATCGAGCCGCCGACGTCCGGCAGCGAGTCCGTGCCGGGCGACGAGCGGAACGCCGACGGCGACCCGCCGGCGAGCGTGAACATGCGCTGGCCCCTGGCGGGAGGCCCGCCCAACAGCGCATCGATCGCGGCGACCGCCTCTTCCGAGTTCTGGAAGCGATCGCTGGCTTCCTTGGCGAGCAACTTCAGGGTGAGCTGTTCGACCTGCGGCGGCACGGCGATGCCTGGCGCACGTTCGGCGAACCTTGGTGGTGGCCTGGACAACTGCTGACCCAGGATGCCGGTCTGGCTCTTGCTGCTGAAGGGGCGAATCCCGGCCAGCATCTCGTACAGGATGACCCCGAGGGCGTAGAGATCGGCGCGTCCGTCCACGGCCTGCCCGAGAGCCTGTTCCGGCGCCATGTACTCCGGCGTGCCGAACACCATTCCCACTTTCGTGATGGGCTTGCCGCTGCCGCCCCCTTGCGTTTCTCCTATCGGTACCTTGGCGATGCCGAAGTCGAGAACCTTGACGAAGTCGGGATCCGCGGCCTTTTCCACGAGCATCACGTTCTCGGGTTTCAGGTCGCGGTGCACGATGTCGAGCGCGTGAGCGCTTGCAAGCGCGGAAGCGATCTGCCGTCCGATGTGCAGCGCCCGCTCCAGTTGCAGTGGACCTTCTGCGATCTCGTCCCGCAGGTTGCGCCCCTGGACGTATTCGAGCACCAGGAACACGGCGCCGTCGACGAGCTTGCCGAAGTCTGTGGCGGCGGCGACGTTGGGATGATCGATGTTGGCGGCTGCCATCGCCTCGCGCTCGAAGCGGGCGACCACTTCCGGCACCGTGGTCAGCTCGCGGTGCAGCACCTTCACGGCGAGGCGTTTGCGCATCAGCACGTGCTCGGCGGCGTACACCCGGCCCATGCCGCCCTCGCCGAGCAGCGAATCGATGCGGTAGCGCTCGGCCAGCACCGTCCCGACCCGGGAGTCGGTGTCGAGGCGCTCGCCGCCGTGGCTCGGCGACTCGAGGCTGGAGGGGCCGGACATGCGCCGGGTCATTCTAGCCGGCCAGGGCCGGACGCGCCTGCACCTTCCACCCGCGCGTAGACAATGCGGATTTCGCCTTTGTCGCTGTTCCGCGCGGGCGTGCTTCGGCCGTCTAGCCGGCGATCAGTACGGATTGTCGCTTCCGCCCGTGCTTGTCGGCTTGGGCGCGGCCGTCGCAGTGGGCTTGGGCGCGGCCGTCGCAGTGGGCTTGGGCGCGGCCGTCGCAGTGGGCTTGGGTGCGGCCGTGGCCGTCGCAGTGGGCTTCGGCTTGGGCTTCGGGTGGTAGACCGGCTTGGGCTTCGGCTTCGGAACCGCTGCGGGAGTCGGGGCTGGAGTGGGAGCAGGTGCGGCGGAGGCCGATGCCGCTGCAGACGCCGAGGTCGCCGGCTGGGCTGCTGCTTCGGTTGCTGCGTCTTCGGTTGCGGCGTCGGCTTGCTCTTCTGCGCTCGCCGTTGCCGACGGGGTCTCCTGCGTCGCGGCGCTGGGTTCGGGAGTCGGCTCGGGGGCGGGGGCCGGCGCCTTCGGTTTGAAGAGGAAGAACAGCGCGGTGGCTACGACGGCCACACCGAGGAGCAGCCAGAGCGTCTTGCCCCCGCCGCCTTGCTGCGGCTCGGGCGGCGGAGCAGCCGCTGCGGGCTTGCGCTCCGGCTTTGCCGCCGCGCGCTCCTCGCGCACGGGCGCCTTCTCCTGCTTCTTCTCGGCGGGCTTGTCTTCTTTCTTCTCGGCCTTCTCGGCGGGCTTGTCTTCTTTCTTCTCGGCGGGCTTGTCTTCTTTCTTCTCGGCCTTCTCGGCGGGCTCTTCTGCCCCGGCCTTCTTTTCCTCGCCGACCTCATCCATCGAGCCGCCGGCTTCCTTGAGCGCGTCTTCCAGCAGCTCGGCGGCCTGTTTCATCACCGTGCGGTCTTCGGGCGCAGGCATCTCCTGCTCCGAGTCCGTCTTCGGGAAGAACGATCCCGCTTCCTTGGCGGGTTCCTTCTCGGGCTCCTCGGGCTCTTCCTTCTTGGCGTCCGGCGGCTGTGTGATCGCGCCGAGGCCGATCATCGTAGCCTTGCGGATCGGGCCGCCGGCCTTCTGCTCGGCGGCCGGCTTCTGGGCGGGTGCCGGCTTCTCGGAGGGTGCGCGCTTCTCCGCGGCGGGGGGCGAGGACTTCGCGGCCGGCGCTCCGGATTCCTGGCCTTCCTCGAAGGCACTGGCACCATCGCCCCGCGTCGTCACCAGCTGGTCGATGAGGCTCTTGGACTCCCCGTCGATCTTGATGAACTTGACGCCCATTCCAGAGGGACGCTCGTCGCCGTTCGATTCCGACGACTCCCGTTTCCACACGACGCGCCCCACGCCCTGCATCACCTTCTGGTCCTCGGCGATCTTCACCTCGAACTTGAGAAGCGTGCCGGGCGGGAAGGGAGACGGCGTCTTGATGAACATCCCCCCACGGCTGATGTCGTGGGAATGGTGCTCGATGAACTCATCCAGGGTCGCGCTCTTGTAGCGGACCGTCATGGTGAGCACCTTTGCGCGCGGATCTTTTCGCGTATCCTGGGCCATTCGCTGTCAGCTCCCGAGCTATCGCCAATGCAGATGCCGGTACGGGCGAGCTATCGTAGCGGAGCGGTCCCGATATACAAAAGTAGTTCAGTTCGCCGCAACCTCCGGAAGGGCCCGCGGGCCGGTTCCCGCGCCCGGCGGGGCTTGGCCGGTGGCCGGGGCCTGGCCGCATGGGGCGTGTTAACGTGGCGTTTGTCGACCATGGCGGCCCGCGACCACTTCCGTTCGCTCGCCCGTCGATCCGTCAAGCTGCGGGCCACGCTCCGGGCAGAAGACGGCGACGAGCTTCCGGCGCGGCTCGTGGATCTGGGGCTTGGGGGCGCCTGCGTGGAGCTCTCGGGCGCGGCCGGCGCCCGGCTCTCGGGTGACACTGTCGAGCTCGAGCTGACGGCCCCGCACCTCTGGGATCCACTCAGGCTCGATGCGCGCATTGTCTGGAACCGCGACCAGCCCCAATCCGGGACGCGCCGCCTTGGGTTGCGCTTCGACCACGAGTCGGGTGCGGTGCTCAGCGCGCTGGTCGAGCTGCTCGGTGCCGAAGGATTCGACTAGCGGGCGCTGCCCGCGTCGAGCCCGGCGTCGAGCGTCGGCTCGCCGCGCAGAGCGCGATCGTGGAAGAGCAGCATCTCGTACACGCCGGGCCCGCGGTTGAACTCGTAGCTGTGCGTACCGGGCACTTCCACCAGCTGGTGCGCAATGCCGGCGCGGGTCATCTCGTGCGCGATCTCGTAGTTGTCCTCGCGGAAGAAGTCGTGGCTGCTCGTCAGCAAGCGGATCACCATCCCGGGATTCTCCTGTCGCGCATCCCTTGCCAGTCGGACCAGCGCCGGGGCCTCGGCCGCGTCGAACGCAGCCTGGAGCGACGCCACGACGTGGAATGCCCCGGGACGCATGAACCCGACCAGCAGCGACGCCCGTCCGCCGAGGCTGACGCCGTCGATGCCAGTGCTCGCCTGCGTGCCGAGCGCCGGCGTTTCCCGGTAGACACGCGGAAGGAGCTCGTCGACGATGAAGTGCGCGAACGGCTTCGCCGCTGAAAAGGGTCGGTCGCCGGCCAGGATATCCGGCGTGTAGGGACAGACCACAATGAGCCCGCGGTACGGCTCTTTCGCGAGGCTCTTGTCGATTCGCGAGAGGCGCGCCGGATCGGACATGCCGCCGAAATCCCGATCGATGAGCGGCGGGTGATGCAGTCGCTCGATGGCCTTCGGCATCCAGTAGTCTTCGACCCAGCCCCGCGCCCCGCGCGCCGCCCCCTTGAACGCTTCGCCCCGACCGTGCAGCGCGACCAGCACAGGGAACTTTTTGCCTGGAAGGTGCTCTGGAATCGACACGACGACCTGCATCGGGCCGACGGCGTCGTGGGCGTAGGTCCAGGTCAGCTCGCGCGCGGGGACAGTCTCCGGCGGCGCGACGGCGCTCTTCGACGCGGGCGGTGCGGGCGCCGCGACCGGCGTGCTGGCTGTTGCGGCCTGGGCCGATGGGGGTGCTCGATGCGTGCAGCCGTCGCATCCGGCGACGAGCAGCGCGCACACGACGAGCGTGCGCATGCGCTAGAACGAGTCCTTGGCGGCCCTCACCGCGCCGAGCACTGCCGCCGGGCTCCTGTCGCCGGAGAGAGTCGCTTCGACGTTCGCGATGATCTCGGTACTGTCGCAACGCATGAAGGGATTGGTCTTTCGTTCCTCGCCGATCGTCGACGGCACCGTCGGCTCTCCGCGCGAGCGCATCTCCGCCACCTTCTTCGCCTTGTCGCGCACGGCCTGGTTACCGGGCTCGATGTGCTCTGCGAAGCGCAGGTTGCTCTGCGTGTACTCATGCCCGCAGTAGACGCGCGTCTCGTCCGGAAGCGAGCCGAGCTTTTCGTTGAGCGACTCGTACATCTGTGCGGGCGTGCCCTCGAAGAGCCGGCCACAGCCCGCGGCGAACAGTGTGTCGCCGGTGAACACGGCTTCGTCGGTGATGTATGCGACCGCGCCCAGCGTGTGCCCCGGGATGTGCATGATGCGGAAATGCAGACCCGCGGCGTCGAACTCGTCGCCGTGCTCGAGCAGCTCGCTCTGCTCGGCGATGCGCCCCTTGTCCGACGCGTGGCCGTACACCGGCAGCTTGCCGAACTTCTTGACGAGATCGGTGTTGCCTCCGACGTGGTCCCAGTGGTGGTGCGTGTTCAGGATTCCGACCAGCAGAAGGCCCTCCCGCTCCAATGCGGACAGCACGGGCGGCGCCTCGCTCGGGTCCACCACCAGAGCCTGTTTCGACCCGTCGGCCCGGACCAGGTAAGCGTAGTTGTCTCTCAGACACGGAACCGGCGTGATATGCATGGCGGCTCAGGGTACACTCCTCGTCCCCGAGCCGCCGGCCGATCCGGGGTTTGGGGATTTTCCTTGTAGTTCTGCGCCCGTAGCTCAGCTGGATAGAGCGCTAGCCTCCGGAGCTAGAAGTCGCAGGTTCGAATCCTGCCGGGCGCGCAACACGTCTCTGGGCGGCGCTGTAGCCGCGCTGGGCGCTCTCACGTCATTGGAGGACCGGTAGGCATGCGCTTGCAGGACCGGTTTCCTGCGCGCGGGCCTTCGGCCCGTGCTCGGGACCTCATGTGCCGTCGCGTGACGTCCTGGGGACGCGCTATGGGCGCGGGGGCTTCTTGCCGTGCTTGACGTCGTCGAGGGCGAAGTCGACGGCACGTTTGAACGTCGAGAGGGGCTGCGCCCCGGAGACGTAGTAGCCGTTGATCACGAAGCCCGGCGTGCCGTTGATGCCCGCTTGCGCGGCGACGGCGGAGTCCTTGTCGATTTCGGCGTCGTGCGCGCCGCTGTCGAGCGCCTTGTCGAAGCGCGCCATGTCGAGACCGATCTTCTTGGCATACGTCTCGAGCGCGGGGCGGCTGAGCCCATCCGGCGTGCTCTGGTTGTCGTAGATGAGCTTGTGCATCTTCCAGAAGCCGGCGTTGCCGCGCTCTGCGAACGCCTCCATGGCTGCCGCCGCGGCTTCGTGCGCGTGCTGGTGGAAGGGCAGCGGCAGGTTCCGCCATACCACGCGGATCTTCCCGGGAAAGGCCTTCTTCAGCGCCTCGATGGTGGGCAGCGCCCGCTTGCAGAACGGGCACTGGAAGTCGGAGAACATCTGCACCACGACCGGCGCCCGCACAGGCCCCTGGCTGGGGTTTTCCCTGGTAGCGGCCGGGACGGCCTTCTGCGGGGGCGGCTTCGGCCCCTGCGCGTCCTTCATGATGGTGTCGTAGACGCGCGCCGCGGGGACCTGCTTGTCCTTGACCAGCTGACGCGCAGCGGCCAACTGCTCGTCGACCAGCGCCGTGAACGCCTCGACCGGCTGCGCGCCGACCAGCTTGCGCCCGTTGATGAAGAATGACGGTGTGCCGCGGACTCCAATGCCGTCCGCCAGGTCCGAATCCGCCTGCGTGATCGCCAGATATTTCTTGTTCGCGATCGCCGCCTTCACGCGGGCCGTGCTGAGCTTCAGAGTCTTGGCGATGTCCAGCAGGTCGCTGTCTTCCAGGTGCGGGTTCGACTTGTACAGGAGGTCATGAGCCTGCCAGAAGCCCTGGTTGCCGCGTTCCTTCTGAGCCTCGATGGCCAGCATTGCCGCCGGTATTGCGCGGTCGTGGAACGGCAGCGGCTTGTGCTTGAACACCCACCGCACCTTGCCCGGGTAGCGCTGGAGGATCTCCTTCATCGTGGAGTCGGCGCGCTTGCAGAACGGGCACTGGAAGTCGGCGAATTCGACGATGGTGACCAGCGCGTCGGCGGGCCCCAGCACCGGGGACTTGGCCACGGGCACCTTGTAGACCGTGGTGTCTTCTTCCGGCTGTTCCGGCGGAGCCGGGGGTTTCGGCGCGGTGTAGTTGGCCTGCACCCGGCGCGCATACACCTCGTTCGCGGGAACGCCGCTCTTCTCCAGGGCTGTGCTCTCGGCGATCTCGTGGTCGATGATCTCCTTGAATTTGTCGATTGGCTGGGCGCCCTCGAGATTGGCGCCGTTGATGCGGAAGTTGGGCGTCCCCTGGACGCCAATCTTGTTGCCCAGCTCGATGTCCGCGGCCACCTCCTGGCGGACCCGATCCGAGTGGAACGCGGATTCGAAGGCCGCGCGGTCCACCCCGACCTGGCCTGCCATCTGCTCCAGGCTCACTCCGTCCAGCGAACGCTGGTTCTGGTAGAGCAGGCTGGCGTAGGCGAAGAAAGCGCTCGCGCCAGCCAGGTCGCGCACGGACTGCGCGGCCAGCGCCGCAGGCATCGCATCCTGATGGAACGGCAGCGGATAGTTCTTGACGACCATGCGTAGCTGGTCGGGTCCGTACTGCTGGCGCAGCTTCTCGAGGGTGACCTCGGCGCGCGCGCAGAATGGACACTGGAAGTCGAGGAAGGCGACCAGCGTGACCGGGGCGGTGTTCTTGCCCCACACGGCGTCGTCCGACTCGACGGGGATCTTCGAGACTGCCTCGCCGGCGACCGGCGTCCCGACTGCGCCTCCGGCTTGAACGGCCGTTGCGGCGGGCGCCCCGCCCTTGGCCAGATCGACCTCGGCGGGTGCCGGATGGCGGGGGGGCGGTCTGCTCCCCCCGCAACCGACGAGAACTAGCGCCAGGGCGACCCAGTACAGGATCGCCCTGGCACCTTGCCCGGGGATACGGGCCCTGACCCGATTCGAGGATCCGGACGACCGCGCCCCGGGCACTGCCATGTCAGTGGCCTCCCTTGGTCGCGAACTTGATCGCGCGGTTGAAGGCACCGATCGGCTGGGCACCGCTCACGAAGTACCCGTTGATGACGAACGCGGGCGTACCGCTGATGCCCGCCTTCTGCCCGACCTCCTGATCCTTCTGGATTTCGTCCTTGTAGGGCTCGGTATCGAGCGCCTTCTTGAACTTGTCCATGTCGATGCCGCCCACCTGCTGGGCGATCTTGATCAGGTCGTCACGCTTGATGTTCGGCTGCGACTCGTACAGGGCGTCGTGGAACTTCCAGAACGCAGCGTTGCCCTTCTGGTGGAAGACCTCCATCGCGGCCTCCGCGGCGAGCGGAGCGTCGTGGTGGAAGGGCAGCGGGAAGTTGTGCCACACGAACTTGATCTTGCCGGGGTACTGGGCCATCAGCTGGTGGATCGTCGGGATGACGCGCTTGCAGAAGGGGCACTGGAAGTCCGACCACTCCTGGATGACGATCTTGCCGTTGGGGTTGCCCTTGCTCGGGTTGGCGGCGGTGGGCGGCGGAACGTCCTTCTTCTCCGGCTCCGGCGGTCCCTTCGCCTCCTTCATGATCTCGTCGTAGACCTGGCTGCGAGGCGTGCCCTTGGCGACCATGGCCTTGGCCTTGGCGAGCTGGGCATCGATGACCTCCTTGAACTTCGAGAACGGCTGCGCACCGGTGATCCGGTAGCCGTTGACGAAGAAGTGCGGAGTGCCGCGCGCGTTGAGGTCCGAGCCCTCGTCGAGCGTCTTCTGGAAGTCGTCCTTGTACTTGTCGCTGTCGATCGCGGCCTTGACCTGCGTCCAGTTGAGGCCGACGTCCTCGGCGATCTTCTGCAGGTCGGAGTCCTCGAGCTTCGGCTGGCTGTCGAACAGCTCGTCGTGAGCCTTCCAGAAGCCGGCGTTGCCCTTCTCCTTGTAGGCCATCCAGGCGACCGTCGCCGCGGGCTTGGCGCGCGGGTGGAACGGCAGCGGGTTGTTCTTCCACACCAGGCGGACATCCTTGCCGTACGTGGAGAAGACCTGCTTGAGCGTGCCTTCGACGCGCTTGCAGAAGGGGCACTGGAAGTCGGAAAACTCGACGATGGTGACCAGCGCGTCCGCGGGGCCCTCGACCGGATTGTCCTTGTCGATGGTCGCCTTCCAGATGGTCTTGTCCTCGGGCGGGGGCTGGTTGTTCTCCGCCTGCTGGGGCGGAGCCTTGAAGTTCTTCTTGGTCAGCTCGACGTAGACATCCGCCGGCTTGACGCCCGACGCCTCCAGCTGCTTGGCCGCGGCCAGCTGCTGGTCGATGACGGTCTTGAACTTGTCGAACGGCTGCGCGCCGCTGACCTCGATACCGTTGATGCGGAAGTTCGGGGTGCCCTGCGCGCCGACCTGCTTCGAGAAGGCCAGGTCGTCGTCGACCTTGGACGTGTACTTCTTCGCATCGAGGGCGGCCTTGAACTTCTGCGGGTCGACGCCGACCTCCTTGGCCCATGCGACGAACTTGTCCTCGTCGAAGTTGGGCTGGTTCTGGAACAGAAGCTCCTTGTACTTCCAGAATGCCTTGTTCCCGCCGAGCGCGAACACCGTCATAGCGGCGTCGGCCGCCGGGCGTGCGTGCTGGTGGAAGGGCAGCGGATTGTTCTTCCAGACCACGCGCACCTTCTTGGGCCCGTAGGTCTCCTTGATCTGCTGCATGGTCGGTCCGACCCGCTTGCAGAATGGACACTGGAAGTCGCTGATCTCCACGATGGTGACCGGGGCGTTCGGATCGCCCCAGATCGGGTCCTTGGATGTCACCGGTACCGGTGCCGCGCTCTGGTCGACCGTGAGCGCCGCGGGGTTCTCGGCGGTAATGCCGTTCCCGGAGCTACGGTCGACGCCCCACATGAGGCCCATCCCCGCTAGAAAGCAGAGGAAGAAGCCGACGATGGCTGTTCCCTTGTTCATCTGGTTCTCCTGAAAGTGTTTGCTGGCAAGAAGCCGCTAACAGTTCGATCGCGTCCTGGCGTGCGCTGGTCCCGCACGCAGGGCCCGCCGGACGCGGGTTACCCGTGGGTAGAGGAGGCGCCGCGCTAACACGGGAATGGCCTAGCGGCGACCTCGGTGTGGCTTTGCCCCCCGGCTAGTTGCGCGGTGGGCGGTATACCGAGCTCTGGAAGCCCGGGCGGGCCGGCAGTAGGCGCCGCTTCGCGATGGGAAGCGGGCGGGAGCGCTGGGGCGTCGGCCACACCACGCCGATCGGCAGGGCGCGCAACGGCGACTCCGATACCAACGAGCTCGGGCTCTGCTCGGGGCCCGGAGCCTTGTCGAGCACCAGGTCGGTGGCGCCCCGGTTGCTGCATGCGCTGATCTTCCCGTCGTCGCTGGGCATCACGATCGGCGGTGCCGCGACGCTGGTGGCGTCATCGTTGCACATGGGAGCGGCGGCCCGCGCCAGGGGCGACGCCAGTACCGCTGCGAGCGCACACAGAACCGACAGGAGCCGTGCGCGGACGGCTCTGGATAGCCTGTGATGGTTCTCGCAGGTCGACATCTACGGTCGGGGAGTCTAGCCCCGTCGGGCTGCATCACAACCGTCGCGGCGACCGGGCCATTCCAGCGGCTTTCTTTGCCCACAGTATCCTACATTGGCACCATGCGCTCATGCAGGGCAGGACCGGGTCCTCAGGCGACATGAAATCACCAGCAGAAACCGATGGTTACGCCGGGAAGGAGGCCAGCAGCGCGCTGCCTCGCCGCTTTGGTCGGCTGACCCTCCTCAAGCAGATCGCGCGCGGCGGCATGGGCGAGGTGTTCCTGGCCACTACCGGCGGCATCGAGGGTGCCGAGCGCCCCTGCGTCGTCAAGATCATCCGCCGCGAGCACGCCGACGACCGCTCCTTCCTCGCCCGCTTCCTCGACGAGGCGCGCATCCAGGCACAGCTCCAGCACCCCGGCGTCGCCCAGGTGCTGGAAGCCTCCACGGATTCCAGCGGCAAGCCGTTCGTCGTGGTCGAGTACGTCGAGGGACGCAACCTCGGCGAGGTGCGGACCCGGGCACGCCAGCTTGGTGTCCGTCTTGGCTGGGCGGATGCCGTTGCGGTCGCCGTTGCGCTGGGCGAAGCGCTCTGCCACGTGCACGAACGGCTGGACGCCGACGGACGTCCGCTGTCGATCGTGCACCGGGACCTCAGCCCGCAGAACGTGATGGTGGGCTACGGCGGTGACGTGAAGCTCATCGACTTCGGCACCGCCCGTGGCGAAAACCGCCGCTGCCACACCGTCTCGGGCGTTGTCTTTGCCAAGCCAGGCTATGTCGCACCGGAGGTCGCCAACAACCAACCCGGCGGTGCGCCATCCGACCTGTACGCCTTCGGGATCATGCTCTGGGAGCTGGTGGCGGGGCGACGATTCCTGTCCGGCGACGCATCCGAGCACCTCGCCGCGGTGGCCAAGGGCGACCGCAAGCCGACGCCACTCACCGGGCTCGTCGACGCGCCGCGTGAGCTCGACGGGATCATTGCGCGCCTGACCCGGCCGCGCATCGCGGACCGCTATCCTTCCGCGCGCGAGGCGCTGAGCGACCTGGTCCTTCTGCTCAAGCGCGCCCCGAGCCTCGCCGACGGCGAGCGCGGCGTGCGTGCGCGCGTCGCGAACGTCATGGGACGGCTGTACCCGGCCGAGCCGGCGCGATCGCGCTCGGAGTTCGCCCGTCTGGTCGCCGCTGCGCGTCGCAGCGACGTGCGCCCGCGCACCACGCTCCCCACGCCCAGCCCGGCGCCCGTCTCCGAGGCGGAGGATCCGGCGCTGCTTCCGGGAACGCGCTACCGGCTGGTGCGTGAGCTCGGACGCGGCGCCATGGGCGTCGTGTACGAGGCGTTCCACGTCGATATCGGCCGCGTCGTGGCGCTGAAGGTGCTGCCGGGCGAACACGCGACCAGCGCGCGCTTCAGCGAACGCCTGCGCGCCGAAGCGCGTGCCATTGCGAAGCTCAGGCACGAGCATCTGGTAACGCTGTACGACTTCGGGCTCTCCGCCGATGGTCGCCCCTACTACGCCATGGAGTTGCTCGAGGGCGAGACGCTCGAGACCTACATGGATCGCGAGAAGGGAATGGACTGGCGCGAGGCCGCGCGCCTGACCATCCAGGCGTGTCGTGCGCTCGAGGTGGCGCATCGCGCCGGCGTGATCCATCGCGACATCAAGCCAGCAAACCTCTACCTGACCCGTGCGGGCTCCTTGAAGCTGCTCGACTTCGGCGTAGCCAAGGCGGAGAGCGATCCGGAGACCAGCGCCCCGCGCTCGGGTGCTCTCTCGGTGGTCGGCACGCCGGAGTACATGGCGCCCGAGCAGGCCTCGGGCGGCAAAGCCGACGAACGCAGCGACGTGTACGCCTTGGGTGCGGTTCTCTACGAGCTCGTGACGGGACGTCTGCCGCACGTGGCGCCGAGCACCGTTGCCCTGATCGACGCGAAGAACCGCAAGGAGTGCGAGTCGCCCCGGCAGCGGGCGCCGAAGAGAGGACTACCGAGGATGCTGGATGAAGCCATCAGCCGCTCGCTCGAGCGGCACCCCGAACAGCGCTTCCAGAGCGCAGCCGAGCTGCGTCAGGCGCTGGAGGAGGCCTTGCGCGAACCGGAGCTGTTGCGCCGCCGGCGTCGGCGCATGGGTTTCGCCACGCTCGGCGCCGTGGTGATTGCGCTCGGCGGTCTCGGCTACACGGGCTACCAGAAGCCCGACGTCCGGGCGCGAGCGCTGGCGATGGCGGAGCCGGTCCTGCACAAGGTGGAAGCGCTGCGCCAGGCGCGCGCCGCGGCGCGCGGCGCAGCACTGGACGAGGCAAATCCGCCGGCAGCCCCGGTCAAGGCCACTGCGCATGCAGAGGCCCCGCCGCCCAGCACTCCGCCACCTGCTCCGGCCACACCCGTCGAGCCGCAGAAGGACCAGCCCGTCGATGCGGTCGCCGCCGCCGATGAGCCGGCGCCCGCGACCGCTCCCGCCGCTGCCTCCGACGCCGACGCTCTCGAGAAGCGCATCGCCGACTCGGTCCAGCTGATGGAATCCGGCAACAAGCTCAAGGGGTACAACCAGCTCCGCGAGATGGGGCAGAGCAACGACAAGGACCCGCGCGCGCTCAAGGCGTGGGGACAGGCGGCCGTGGAAATGCGCGCCTGGGGCGAGGCACTGCACGTGGCGCGGCTGTGGTCGAAGGTCGATCCGGGCGTCGACTCGGGTCTGAACCTCGCCCGCATGCAGCGTCGCGCCGGACACCGGGATGAAGCGGTGCGGACCCTGGCGGCGCTGGTCAAGGCGCACCCCGAGAGCGAAAAGGCGCGTTCGATGCTGGGCGCGATGGGCGGACACGAGCGCGTCGCGCAGAACTGAAAGCCTGTTCCCGAAAAGGAGCGCCTCTTGATACTGCTGGGGATATGCCTCTGGCTCAAGCTCAGGAGCAGGCGTGCCGTGCCGCTCCTCTTGCGATCGACGGCTGCATCCGCGTCGTAGTCCCCGGCGCGCCTGCTACTTCAGCATCTGCTGCAGCAGATCCTCGTCGGTCCCGTCGGGATTGATCTTGTCGGGCTTCTTCGCGCCCGCGTCGCCGGGCGCGCCTCCGGCGCCGCCTTCGCCCATCATCTGCTTCATCAGGTCGTCGTCGGTGCCGTCGGCCGAACCCCCGGCACCGCCCTCGCCCATCATCTGCTTCATCAGGTCGTCGTCGCTGGAACCGCCCGCGCCGGCGGCACCCGCCGAGCTGCTTGGCTCGGGCTGGGTGGCGACTGGCGTCGCGCCCTTGCCCCATTTCGCCTTCTCTTCAGGCGTGCAGGGAAGGGGGTTGTTGCGATCTTCCTGCACGCACTCGAGCAGGAAGGCCTCGCGCGGCGGTTCATGGAACTTGGCGGCCTTGGCCTTCGCCTGCGCGATGTCGCCCTCCACCGCGATCGTCGACAGCTTGGGCACGGTCATGATCATGACGAGCCCTATTATCAGTAATCCGAGGAATGGAAGTGTGATCCGGTACAGCGAAACCATCGGGCGGCCGAACCGGAAGCTCGTGACGAACAGGTTGTAGCCGAGCGGCGGCGCCAGGTACGCGATCTCGAGGTTCAGGAGGAACATCATCGCCAGGTGGAACGGCGATAGGCCGAATCTGGCTGCGAACGGGATCAAGAGCGGCACGCCCACCAGGATCGCGCTGAAGCCCTCCATCACCATCGCCTGGAAGTACAGGAAGACGTTCAGGATCAGCAGGAACTGCCACGTCTTCTTGACCCCCATGCTGGTGACGAACTCGAACAGCTTGGTCGGGATCTGTTCGCTGATGAGGTAGTTCGTCAGCGCCATGGCCATGGCCATGATGAGCAGCACGGCGCCCGCCAGCGCCATCGAGTTCTTCGCGATGCGCGGCAGTTCCTTGAGCTTGATGTCCTTGTAGACGAACGTCTCGATGATGAGCACGTACATCGCGGCGATCGCGGCGCTCTCGTCCAGCTCGGTGAGCCCCGTCGCGAGGCCGCCCAGGATGAGCACCGGGATGCCGAGCTCCCACTTCATCACCCAGAGCGCAGCGCCCATCTCCGGCAGGTGCGGCTTGGTGCGTGGGATCTTCCTGGTGATGCCGACGTAGATCGCGTGGATGGCCAGGATCGCGATCACCAGCATGCCAGGCAGCACGCCCGCCTTGAACGCCTTGACGAAGTCGATGCCGGCGACCAGCGAGTAGACGAGCAGCGGCAGGGATGGCGGCAGGAGCAGTCCGAGGGAGCCGCCGGTCATCACCAGACCCAGCGAGTAGTCGTCGGGGTAGCCCTTCTGTCTGAGCGCCGGATAGAGCAGCGCGCCGATGGCCACGATGGTGATGGCGCTGCCGCCGGTGAGCGTCGTGAAGAAGGCGCTGGTGAAGATGCAGACGATCGCCAGACCGCCCGGGAGCCAGCCGAAGAACGCGTTCGAGGCACGGACGATGCGCTCGGGCGTCTTCGACTCCGCCATGATGTAGCCCATGAACGTGAACAGCGGCACCGTCACCAGGACCGGCGATCCGGCGAAGCGGTCGTTGAGCACGTCGGGCGCAAGGAAGCGCACGTGGTGCATCGCCTCGTTGGGATGCATCAGCCACGCGAGCTGCGTCGTCCCCGCCATCACCGCGAACACCGGCGCCCCGATGAACGCGAAGATGACGATGAACAGGAAGATGATCACAACGTCTCCCCCTCGGCGGGTTCAGCGTCTTGAGGGGGGTCACGTCTGATTTCGGCGCCTTCGGCTTCCGGCTCGATGGACATGTGTCCGCTGATCGCCAAGAGCGACAGCAGGATGAAGCGTATGGCGATCACGAACAGCCCGAACGGGACCACCAGGTTGGCCGCGCTGACCAGCTCGCCGCGTGGTTCGCCCACTTCCGGCACGACCACGATGGGCGAACGTTTGGCGTCGGCGGGCAGCTTGAGGTCCTTGACCTTGTCCTGCCCGTAGCGCTCGGCGAAGCCGTGGCTGTCAACCCAGGCGTTCCACTCCCTGCCCGTCAGCCAGTCCGAGTAGCTCTGCCCCTTGGCCACGTGGGGGAACGTCTTCACGTCCAGATCGACCTGCTTGCGGAGGATGAACCAGTCCTCGCCGAGGCCCTTGCCCACTGCCGAGACCTTCGCGCTGGCCGTGGCCTCCGCCGGCGCGCTGAAGCCCTCGATAGCGATGTGATCGAAGAAGCCCCAGGCGGCCGAGAAACAGATCAGCGACGAGCCGAGCCAACCGACCACGACGACCGGAAGGCGTGCCTTGGGCTTGAGAAAGCGCGTGATGAGGTCGATGGTGATGTGCTTGCCGGCTGCGGTGGCCAGCGAGCCGCCGAGCAGTGCGAGCCACAGCGTCAGGCGCTTGCCCAGATCCCTGAGGCCCAGGCCGCCGAGCAGCGTGAGCGCGGAGGCCTGCTGGTACCAGTTGAGCATGTTGGCCGAGTAGTCGACCCCGACGCGCGCCCAGGTCTTCGCCAGCAGGATCCCGGCGATGAAGCCCGTCGACCCGCCGATGCGCCGCGCGGTCAGCCCGTACTTCTTCGGGACGAGGTAGCCGAGGCTGCCGAGCACCAGCGCGCCGGCAAGGGCGCGGAACACGACGCCCGCCGTGTTGCCGCTGTCGGGCGGCGAAGCCATGCCCTTGAGGCAGACCCACAGCGACAGCGATACGATCTCGGCCAGGAGTACCAGCGCGCAGAGTCGCGCCTCGAACAGCGTCCAGGACGCGTCCAGTCGCGCTAGCGGTCGGCCCCACGCCGCGGGTTTGCGCGCCGGGGGCTCCGAACCGGGAGGGCCGCCCGAGCCGCCGGGTCCGGGCTCCTTCTCGTCATCGGCGGCGCCGGCTTCGGCCTGCTCCTTGCCACTCGCGGCGGCTTCTTCCTCCGGCTCGCCCTCCTCGGCCTTGGGCTCCTCCGGCTCCCCCGCGTCGGGCTCGTCGGCTTTGGCCTCGACGCCTGCGTCCGCGTCGGGCTCGTCGCCTGGGTCGGAGTCGGACTTGTCCGCTTCCGCGGGCTTCGTGCTCGCTTCGCGCTCGTCGGCCGCCCCTTCTGCAGGCTCCGGCTCCTTCGAGGGCCAATCGGCATCCCCGTTGCCGGTCCCGCTCTCCTCGGGGTCGTCGGGCTTGTTGTCGTCCGCCATCCTCGAAAACGGCACGTTATTCTGGATCGGGGGCGCTCGTCACGCGCCTCTTTTGCCGGGAGCACAAAAAGCGTCGGGCCGGCCCTTTCGGGACCGGCCCATCGCGTGTCGTTACGGAGCCCCGGAGGCGCCGCGCGGACTCTCTCAGCAGGCGCCGATCTTGGTCAGCACGCCGCCCGGGATGGCGCTCTTCAGGCGCTGGCACGCCTGCTTGAACACCTTCTGCCACGCAGCGGTCTCGGCCGCCGTGGGGTTGTGGACGGTCATCTTCTTCTTCAGGCGCCCGAAGGCCGCGTCGTCCTCGCTGCGGATGCGGGCGGTCAGCGCCTTGGCCGCCAGATGGCCCGTCTCGGTGACGATCTTGCGCTGGTCGGCCGGCATCTTGCTCAGCTGCTTTTCGCTGAGCACCACCGCGCCGATGCTGAAGTACGTCGTGCCGGTGTTGATGTGGTCCAGCCGCGAGGCCCACTGCAGCTGCTCGGCAGCCAGCGCGGGGGTGTTCATGACGTCGATGGCGCCGCTGTTCAGCTTCGGCAGGAAGCCGACAACGCTGGACGGCACGGGCGTCACGCCGCCGATGACGGCGTAGACCTTGGGTCCAATGATGTCGTCGGCAATGTCACCGGGGTGCTTCCCGCGCAGATCGGTCGGAACCTTGACCGTGAAGCCCTTCGACATCACGCGGCCGATGCCGACGTCGCCGAAGCCGCCCAGGAAGAAGCCCTTGGCCTCGATCGACTTCTCGAAGTCCGGCTTCAGCTTGGCGCGCGCAGCATCGAGCTGCGCCCAGCTGCTGAATGCGCCGGGCATCTGCAGGCCGATGATGCCCTTGTCGATCGCCGAGAGTCCGACGCCCGTGATGGCAGCGCCACCCAACTGGCCGGACTTGATCTTGCCGACGACGGCTTTCTCGTCACCGCCCGCGCCGTTCCAGATCCAGTCGACGTCGACCTCGCCCTTGGTCTTCTTGTCGACGGCCTTGGCCCAGGTTCTGAAGACGTTGCCCCAGGGGCTGCGCGGCGGCGCCAGCGTCGCCATCTTGAGTGTCGTCTTGGCCTGGGCTGCCGTGGCAGTGCCGAGAACGACGAAAACCGCGACAAACATCGCGGCAGTAACCCTCCGGATCATATCCGACAACCTCCTGCGTAGTTGGTACGGCCCGGGGGGCCGTCAGCTTGAGTGAGACGGGCCTGGCGCCGAAACCGATCAATCGATAGCTGAAAAAAAGCCCGGGGCCAGCCTGGAAAAGAACTGATTGTCCGTGCAGGTTGCGGGGCCGGTTCCACGCTAGCCGGCGAAACCGCACTCCTCCTGCCAGATCTTGTTGCCCAGGTAGCGCCGGGCCCGACGCTTGGCGATGACGTTCTGGAGGCGGGCGCTGGGCATCGGGTCCCCCGCCGCCAGGATGTCGTTGAGCATCTTCATGTAGTTCGCCTTGTCGCTCTTCGCGCAGTAGTAGCGCGTCGCGTAGTTGAGCTGCACGGTGAGGATCTTGCCTCCCGTGAGCTGCAAGGCGCGGTCGAACTCGGCCTTGCTCTTGTCGAACTCCTTGAAGCTCGCGTAGTAGGCGCCGAGGATCGTGTGGCCCATGGCGTGGTCGATGGTCTCGTCGAGCTCGACCGAGCGCTTGATCATCTCGACCCCAACGTACAGCTCCCCGACTACCGCCGGGACGTCCTTCGACACGCCGACGTTGCCGACCCAGGCATAGCCGGTCCAGAGCAGCTCTTCAGCCTGGTCCTTGTCGGTGAAGTTGTCGTGGAGCCACTTGTGGATGGTGGCCTGGTTTCGCTTGGCTTCCTTGAAGCCCTTGGCGTCGTGCGAGAGCAGCTCGAGGCCGTAGAAGATGGCGCGCTCGTAGCCGGCCCGTGCACGCAAGAGCTCGTACTGCGACATCACGTCGTCGCCCTTCTCGTAGTACTGCTCGTACTGGTCCTCGATGAAGGCGAAGGATGCGCCAGCCCACGACTTGGTGAGCATGAACAGCGCGTCGGTGTTGTCCGGCGCCAGCTTGTGCATCCCCTCGATCTGCCCCAGGCCCGCGAAGGCGACCGCGTTGGCCACCTCGTAGTCCTGAAGTGTGTCGACGGCCGAGGACCCTTGCCGGGTTCCCTTGATCTGACCATCGAGCAGCATCTTCTTGATGCAGCCGGTTGACCCCACGCTCAGCGCCACGAAAAGTGCCGCCGCCGCCGTCCCTCTGAGAAAGCTCATGGTGCGCCGGCATACAGGCGCCGGCCCCGGAATTCAATCCAGTCGATGTCCCACCCACCCACCCCCACCGGAATTCTCCGCCGGGGGCTCATTGCTACTTCTTCCGATCAGCGCTGGCGAGCATCGAGCAGGCGGTGGAAGCGCGCACGTCGGGGTCGTCGTCCGCCAGGGCGGTGGCGGCGCGGGAGTAGTCGCCGAGGCGGATCAGCCCGAGGGCGGCCAGGCGCCGCTCCGCCGGGCTGCGGGAGGCGAGCTGGCGAGACAGTTGCGCGGAAACACTCATGTCCTGTACCGCCGCCAGGGCCGCGCGCGCCTGGACGGCTACGTCGTCGTTTCCGGCCGCCAGCTTCTCGAGCTGGGATTTTGCGCCGCTTTGCGCGGCGGGAATGCCCAGAGAACGGGCCAGCGCCATCACCCGCACGTCCGGGTCCTCGTCCTTCGTCGCGTCGGCCAGTGCCTTGGCCACGTCGGAGTCGGTGACCGGAGCCACCTGGATCGCCACGCGGCGCTCGCTGTCGGTGCCCTCCTTGATGGCCTTGGCCAGGAGCGTGGCGCCGAGCCCGGCGTCCTCCCCGGACTTCCGCGACAGGGCCTCGGCCGCGCCGATGGCGGCGAGCGAGCCGCCGCTCTCGGCGATGGTCCGGAGCTCTCGAGCACCGCCGGCCGAGTACAGGGCGGGCATTGCCCAGGCGTCCACGATCGTCTCGCGCGTCGTCCCGTCGCTCCGCGCCCACAAATCCTTCAGCGCGAGCACGGCCCGTTCGCCGCCGATAGCTCCCACGGCGCGTACGGCGAGGCTTCTGAGCAGAGCATCGGGATCGAGCCGTGCCGCCTCCAGCAACGGGTCCAGATCCGCCGCGTCCCCGGCTTCCAGCGAGGCCTCCAGCGCTGCCTTCCGGACGCGCTGGTCGCCGTCCGAGATGAAGCGCCGCCGGAGCCGTCCGTCGCGCGGGCCCGTTGCCGCACGCGCCGCAACGGCGCGCCAGGCTCCGCTCGAAGCCTCCGAGTAGCGCGCGACCATGCCAGCGCGGTCGAGCCGACCGAGCTCCACGAGCATCACGGTCGCCTGGGCGCCGACATCGTCAGGGTGGGACGCACGGTCGCGCAGGACCGGTTCCAGCGAGCCGGCGCATGCCCTGAGCGAATCCACCCGCTGGGCGGCGGCCGGACCCTTGGAGGACCGGAGCTCGCGTCCGGCCACGGCGGTGGCCAGCCGGAGCGTCGTGGCGCGGTCGAGGGCCCCCTTCTGTTGCCCCTCGCGGATCTGGCGCTTGAGCTGGGCCAGGTCGCCGTGTAGGGCGGTCTGCACGACTCCGGCCGTGCCGCACGCTACAGTGGCGGCCGCAGCCATTGATACGACAAGCCATCGAGCCCAACGGGACATCGCACCCGGTGATAGCACGTGATCGCAGGTTGAACGCGACCCACTTGATCCTCAACGCCAACGCCCACCGGATTAGCCGGGGGGGAAGGCGACTGATGGGCCGCGTGGAGTCGCTGGCCTCCGGCAAAGCCCGGATATGGGTTACCAGCGACCTCGAAGAGCTGGGGCAGACCGTGGCGGAGATCGCGGAGCTCGGTGCGCGCCGGGTCGTCCTGTGCGGCGGGGACGGTACGTTCATGTCGGGGGTTACTGCGCTCAGGCGGGTGTTCGCCGACAAGGACATGCCGAGCGTGGTGTTCGCGCCGGCCGGGACCGTCGCCACCGTGGCGAAGAACTTCGGTCACCGGAGCGACCTCCTGCCGACCATCCAGCGCGCGGTGGCGACCGGTGCGCTGCCGCCCTCGATGGAGCGTCCGACCCTGCGCATCGTGGAGAAGGGCGGAGAGACGCGCATCGGCTTCATGTTCGGAACGGGGCTCGTGGCGCGCTTCTTCAATCGCTACTACGCGGCCGGCGGCGACGGTTACGGCACGGCGGCGCGCATCGTGGCGCGCATCTTCGTCGGCTCGGTGGTGGGCAACGCCTACGCGCGGAGCGTGCTCGAGCCCTTGCCGTGCAGCGTGTCGGTGGAGGGTCGCGAGCTCGAGCCCAGCGGCTACAGCCTGATCATGTCGAGCGTGGTGAAGAACCTGGGTCTGCACATGCTGGTGAACTACCGCGCCGGCGAAGACCCCGAGCGCCCGCACCTGGTTGCTTCACCGCTCGGCACAAGGCAACTCGGCCCGCAGGCTCCCCGCGTGCTCATGGGACGGCCGCTGGTCGGGCCGGGCATCTTCGACGACCTGGTCGAGAGCTTCACCGTGCGCTTTCCCGACGACGACGGGCCCTACGTGCTCGACGGCGACGTGCTGCGCACCCATGAAGTGACGGTGAGCGCGGGGCCGCGGATACGCGTGATCACGTATTGAGCGGGCGGGTGCGGCGGAGCTTTGCCAAGGCGGGTATCCTGCGGCTTTGCCAAGGCGGGTATCCGTGTGCGGCTTTGCCAAGGCGGGTATCCGTGTGCGGCTTTGCCAAGGCGGGTATCCGTGCGCGGCTTTGCCAAGGCGGGTATCCGTGCGCGGCTTTGCCAGGGCGGGTATCCGTGCGCAGCACGCCGAGCTCGACGAGGCCGGCGTCGATGCCGAGCCGATGCGCGAGCTGTACGGCGTCGCTCCTCCCGCGCGTTGACTGTCCACGAGCGGCTCGCGTGCGTTTCCATAATGTCTCCTGTGGAGCCGGAACGGTTGGAAAAGCCGACATATCGCTCCCGTCAGACCGCCGAGCGCCCCGAAATGTCTGGAATCCCGACCGAAATGACTCCGCAGGAGCCCTGATGGAAACGTGGCGCCGTTCGTGCGTTCCAAGCCGAGGCGTTGTGTTCGTGCCGCGCCGCCCACTCGCTGGATTAGCCCCAGAACGCCGCCCCACCGCTCGACCCAGAAAGCCTTCCCGCCTTCCACTTGCCTCCGTGCACCACGCCGCCCACCCGCTGGATGAGCCGCGCCCGGCCGCGCCACCGCACGACCCCCAAGAAACCTTCGGCCCTTCGGCCTTCGTGTTGCCCCTCGCCAAGCGCTGCGCCGTGTCAGTTGACGGCGGGGTGCGTGTCGGTGGCGTCGTCGGAGGAAGAGCGGGAGGCGTCGGCGGCGATCTCGTCGCGGCGGCGGACGGCGGCGGCGACGAAGTGCGAGAACAGGGGGTGCGCGCTCATCGGGCGGCTCTTGAACTCGGGGTGGAACTGGCAGCCGACGAAGAACGGATGCTCGGGCAGCTCCACGATCTCCACCAACCGGTCGTCGGGGCTGGTGCCGCTGAGCACCAGGCCGTGCTCGGTGAGCGTCTCGCGGTAGTCGTTGTTGAACTCGAAGCGGTGGCGGTGCCGTTCGCTGATTTCAGTGGCGCCGCCGTAGATCTGCGCGGCGCGGCTCTCGGCCAGGAGCTTGCACGGGTAGGCGCCGAGACGCATCGTGCCGCCCTTTTCCATGACGCCGCGCTGGTCGGGCATCAGATCGATCACGGCGTGCGGCGGGTCCTTCTGGAACTCCGTGGAGCTCGAGCCCTTGAGGCCGCACACGCTGCGCGCGAACTCGATGACGGCGAGCTGCATGCCGAGGCAGATGCCGAAGAAGGGCACGCCGTTCTCGCGCGCGTAGCGGATAGCGGCGATCTTGCCTTCCACGCCGCGATCGCCGAAGCCGCCCGGCACCAGCACGCCGTCGAGCCCGCTCAAGAGCGCCGGCGCGCTGCCGCGTTCGATCTCTTCGGAGTCGATGTACTCGAGCTGCACGGACACGTCGTTGGCCATGCCGCCGTGCACGAGCGCTTCGTGCAAGGACTTGTAGCTGTCCTTGAGGTGCACGTACTTGCCGACCACGCCGATCTTCACCGAGCCGCCGCTCGGCTTCTTGAACTTGTCGACCGTGCGCTTCCACTGGCCGAGCTCCGGCTGGCGTGACCAGATGTTGAGCCGCTCGGCGATTTCCTCGTCCAGGCCCTCGGCGTGGAGAACCAGGGGCAGCTCGTAGATGCAGGACACGTCCACCGCGGCGATCACGCTGTCGACGGGCACGTTGGAGAAGAGCGCGATCTTCTCCTTGAGCCCGCGGGTGATCGGCCGATCGCAGCGGCAGATCAGCAGATCCGGCTGGATGCCGATCTCGCGCATCTCGCGCACCGAGTGCTGGGTTGGCTTGGTCTTCAGCTCTCCGGCGGTGGCGATGAAGGGCACCAGCGTGACGTGGACGCTGACGGCGTTCTCCGCGCCGGCTTCGAGCTTGAGCTGGCGGATGGCTTCGAGGAAGGGCAGCGACTCGATGTCGCCCACCGTGCCGCCGATCTCGATGATCGCGACGTCCGCGCCGCTCGTCCCCTCGCGAATGCGCGACTTGATCTCGTCGGTGATGTGCGGAATCACCTGCACCGTGGCGCCCAGGTACTCGCCGCGGCGCTCCTTGTTGATGACCGACTCGTAGATGCGGCCGGTGGTGACGTTCGCCAGGCGCGTGAGCCGGCAGCTCGTGAAGCGCTCGTAGTGGCCGAGGTCGAGGTCCGTCTCGGCGCCGTCGTCGGTGACGAAGACCTCGCCGTGCTGGTACGGGCTCATCGTGCCCGGGTCGACGTTGATGTACGGGTCGAGCTTCATGTGCGTGACACGAAGCCCGCGCGCTTCGAGCAACGCGCCGAGCGACGCGGACGTGAGCCCCTTGCCGATGGAGGAGACAACTCCGCCGGTGACCAGGACGAACTTTGTTCGTCGACTCACCGTGCGACCTCCATCAAAGGCCTGTTATCACGCCTGGACGCTTTTCGCACCCCTGG
The DNA here is from genome assembly GCA_963826085.1 of uncultured delta proteobacterium. GTDB lineage: Bacteria > Myxococcota_A > Polyangia > Polyangiales > Polyangiaceae > CAWDXG01. Next base: position 693,364 of record CAWGVN010000005.1, read on the forward strand.
TTTTTGGTGCGGCTGATGCTCGCGTGATTCCCGCGGTTCCCGCGCGGGTAGGTGGTCGCGCGCCGCGGCACTTCTCCGACCGCGCGCGCCGCCGCCGCGGGCCGTGGAACGTTTCGGCGTGTTTCACGCCGCCTAGAACGCGTGGCTGAAGAATTCGATGTGCGAGCCGCCGGAGGCGTTGTTGGCGAAGCTCCCGTACGTCTTTCCGCCGTGGGCCGCGAGGCCGATGTAGTCGCCCAGCCACTTCTGGTCACCGCGCGTGGTGAGGAAGGTGATGGGCGATTTCACGACCAGGCTCTGGCTCCACGTCTTGCCGCCGTCGGTCGATTGCGCCAGCCGGACAGTGCCGGAAGGGTCCGGATTCTGGTCGCTTCCCGCGTAGTAGAGGATGTCGAGCGCGCCGCTCGCTTCCCGCACCATCTGCGGGTGCAGGAACTTCGTGCCCGCGGCTGAGTCTTCCGCGAAGTACCGGGCGTCGATGCTCTGACCGGCGTCGCTGGAGTGGGCTACGCGGATATGATCGGAGCGCGCGTTGTCGGTTTCGCTGAAGGGGTCGTTGCCGATGCCGTACGACACCCACACCTCGCCGTTGTGCGCGGCGCAGGTCGGGTCGTCGAACATGGCGTTGGGGTCGGCCTGGTCCGCGACGGCCGTGGCGCCCGGCCAGGTCTTGCCCTTGTCGTCGCTCCAGCGCAGGCCGATGCCGCCGCCGGGATGGTACGTCGTATAGACGCGCCCCGTGACGTCGTCGACGCAGGGATAGATCAGATTGCGGAAGCCGCCGGAACCGTCGTCGATGGGATAGATGTTCCAGCTCTGGCCCTGGTCCTCGCTGACGGCGACCTGCATGCGCGGGGCGAGGTTCTTCGACTGGTTGCCGGTGTCGAGCCAGGTGACGTACACGGTGCCGTCCGGCGCGACGGTAACCCACGGCTTGTCGATCGAGTCGGAGGCGATGGCGCCCGCGATGTCCTGGGGTGCGCCGAAGGTCGTGTCACCGGCCGCGGCCTGGGAGACGTACACGCGCATGTCGTAGGGGTTGCCCTGGCCATCGCGCTGGAACGCGATCCACGCCAGGTAGAAGCTCGAGTCCGGGGCTGCCGCGACGACCGGATCGCTCGAGGTGCGTCCGTCAGGCGCTTCCAGCTTCTGTGGCGCGGCCCAGTCCTTCCCGTCGTTGGTGCTGATGGCGTAGCCGCTGTGCGAGTGCTGCGTCAGCTGGATGCCGATCCAGGTCGACACCACGTAGCCGTTGTCCGCGACCGCCACGTTCGTCTCGGACTCGATGGCGGACAGCGAGGACTGGCTGATGACCTGTGTCGGCAGGCCGCTTCCCGCGTCGCTGCCGCCGCTGCCGGCTGTGCCTGCTGCGCCGGCCGTGCCCGCGCCACCGTCGGTACCCGCGGCGCCTCCTCCCGCTCCACTGCCCGCGGCGCCCCCGCTGCCGGCTGCACCTCCCGACGCGCCGGAGTCATGGTTCTTGAAGCTGGTTTTGCTCGAGCCGCTGCAAGCAGCGATGCCCGCGCACACGATCAGCGAAGGAAAAAGCAGGCGAGCCACGTCCGGACCCTGCCGCTTCGCTCGTGGCGCCGCAACATGGAACGCCGACGACGGAAAGCTCCAGCGAGCTTTGAACTAGAAGCGGCCGACCACGCCGAGGCCGACGCCGTCGCGTCCGGAGACGATCGGAACCGGCGCGATCTCGAAAGCGCGTGCGCTCTTGTGCCGATGCCGGCGGCTTGCCGCCGGAGTGCCGACGGTGGTCGGCAGGAACAGCGCCTCGCCCATGATGCCCACGCCGCCGACCTGGGCGACGCCGTCGATGCCCGTGAGGATCGCGCGCAGTACGACGATGATCGTGCTGCAGCCGGGGTCGTTCTTGCCGCAGCCCGTTGCACTCAGCGCCATGAAGGGACCGACGATCGGGTAGCGCAACTTGAGCGCACCGGGCGCAGACGGCCACAGGTACGACGGTCCGAGCGCCGCGCCGTAGGCCACCGCCGTCGTACCGGCGCCGATCAGGAACAGCGGAAGGCGGGTCAACGTCTGCGGGTACACACCGGCGTCGTGGTGCGGCGGGCGCACGGGCTCGTCGGCGCGCGCGCTTGGGCCTGCGAACACCACGACGACGGCCGCCGCCAGAGCGAGCAGCAGAGCGAGCGGGTGGTGGAAGCGCTTCGACGCGGTCACGAGCCCCCTTTTGGACGGTTCCGCCGGCGAACGCAAGTCACCGCAGCGTAGCGACGGAAAGCCAGCGGCCCTCCGCGCTCGGCACGAAACCGCGGGCGCGGGAGGACACCACCGCGATCTGGTCCTCGTGCCACAGCGGAATCACGGGCAGGTCGCTGGCCATCGCGTGGGCCAGCCGGACGTAGAGCCGGGCGCGGACCGTCTGGTCGCGGGTCGCCGACGCGGCCTCGAGCAGCTCGCCCGCCTGCGGTGAGCGGTAGCGCGCGCGATTGCGTCCCTCGCCGCCCTCGCCGGGGACGCCCTTCGGGTCGAAGAACCACTTCAGGAGGTTCGGCTCGGTCAGCTCGGGCATCTCGAGCGTGGCCATCTGGTAGTCGCCGCCGTCGAGCCGCTGCAGCATCACACCCAGATCGAGCGGCACGACCCGCACCTGGAGCCCGGCATCGCCCAGCATCTGCGCGATGGCGCGGGCCATGACGATGCGCGCGCGATCGGTGCTGGTGAGCAACGTGACCGGCGGCAGGCCCGAGAGCACGCGCTTGGCGCTGGCCGGATCGAACGGCTCGGGATGCAGATCCGGCGCGTGCGCCCAGTGCCCCGGCGGGAAGATCTGGCTGGCCACTTCCGCGTGGCCGGCCAGCAGCGTCTTCACGAGCTTGTCGCGGTCGATGGCGCGCGCGATGGCGTGGCGCACCTCGGCGCGGCCGAACGGCGCGCGGTCGTTGTCCATCAGGAGATAGGTGACGTTGGCGCCGGGCCGCGAGACGATCGCGAGATCGTGACGGTGCTCGAGCGCCGGCAGCAGCGCTGGCGAGATGGCGTTCTCGGCGATGTCGGCGCGCCCCGCGAGCAGCCTGAGCGCCCGCGCGTTCTCGTCGTGGACCGTGCGGATGACGACGCTGTGGCGCGGTCGCCGCATCACTCCGCTGTCCGCCGGAGCGAGCAGCACCTCGCCCTCCTCGACGTGCTCGATGCGGAACGGGCCGAGGCCGTCCAGATCGCCGTCCGGGCGTGGCGGCAGATGCGCCTGGTCCGCGCGCAGGATCGGGACTTCCAGATCGGTGAGGAGCGTGGCTCTGGGATGGGCGAGGTGGATCACCACGCCCAGCGCGCCGTCCGGGCGGCAGCTGCCGATGGCGCGCACCACGGCGCGGTGCGGGCTGCCGAGCGCCGGGTCGTCCAGCGCGGCCAGCGTCGCGCACACGTCGTGCGGCGCCAGCGCGCGTCCGCTGTGGAAGCGCACGCCGCGCTTCAAGACGACGTGCAGCGTGTTGTCGTCCGAGAAGTGCCAGGACGCGGCCACCAGCGGGATCGGCGCCAGCGTCTTCGGGTCGAGCCCGATGAGCCCCGCGTGCACGAGCCGCGTCACCTTGATGTCGAGCGCGCGGGTCGAGAAGCGCGGGTCGAGCGTCGCGACCTCGGTGGGCGCGAGGATCTCGAGCGGGCGCGCCGAGCCGCCCGGCTGGGCGCGCTGGCATCCGCCGAGCAGCGCCGCGAGCGCCAGAAAGAGCACGAGCGCGCTCGATTTCACGTGATTTTGCCGATTTCTGGAGCGCACGGGGGATGCACGGTAACGCTGGCCGTATGCGATCCCTACCGCGCCGAGCGCTTGTCGTCCTGTTTCTGCTCGGTCTGGGCGGCGCTCTCGTCGGGGAACGCCCGGCGCGGGCCGACAATCCGCCGGCCGCGAAGGGCCAGGAGCTCCAGCAGGCCGTGAAGGCGCTGGACGCCTGGCTGGCGAAGCACCACGGCCGACTCGGCGCCGAGGTGATGGACGTGGAGGGCGGCTCGCTCATGGCCGCTTCGGGCGAGCACCAGGCGCTGAGCCCCGCGTCGAACTCCAAGCTGCTCACCGCGGCCGCTGCGCTCAGCCGGCTCGGTCCGGGCTACCGCTACAGCACCGGCCTCTACGGACATCTCTCGGGCGGCGCCGTCGGGGATCTCGTACTGCGCGGGCACGGCAATCCGTCGCTCGGCACCGACGACCTGTGGCGGATGTGCCGCGCGCTTACGGCGATGGGCCTCACGAAAGTCACGGGCAGCATCCTCGTCGACCAGAGCCGCTTCGACTCCGAGTTCGTTCCGCCGGCGTTCGGGCAGCAGCCGGACGAATGGGCGTCGTTCCGCGCTCCGGTGAGCGCGGTCGCGCTGGACGAGAACGCTGTGACGCTGAACGTGATGCCGTCGAGCGCGGGGCAGCCGGCGCGCGCCTGGTTCGACCCGCCCGGGTTCGTCGAGGTCAAGGGCAGCGTCCAGACCGTGGACAAAGGCAAGGGGCAGCACATCCGTCTGTCGACGTATGCCGCGCAGCACCAGCGGCTGGGCGCGGCGCTCGGCGGCACCGTCGCGGAGGGCCTACCGCGGCTCAGGTTTGCGCGCCGGGTCGACGACCCGCGGCTCTATCCCGGCTACGTGCTGGCGGACATCCTTCGCACGCTCGGCGTGAAGCTGTCCGGCAACGTCGCCGAAGGCGGCGAGAGCGAGCACACGCGACTGGTGTTCCACGAGTCGGCTCCGCTCGGCGTGCTCATGCAGCACCTCGGCAAGAACAGCGACAACTTCTACGCCGAGATGATCCTCAAGACGCTGGGCGCCGAGACCGCCAAGGCGCCCGCGCATAGCTCCGACGGCGCGAAGGCCGTGCGCGACTACCTGCAGAAGATCGGCGCGCTGGAGAGCTCGACGAAGATCGTCAACGGCTCGGGGCTCTTCGACGCCAACCGCGTCAGCGCCTCGACCTTCGTGCACGTGCTGGTCGCGGCGTATCGTGACCCCGCCATCCGTCCCGAGTACGTCGCCCAGCTCTCGGTCGGCGGCGTGGACGGAACGCTGCACTCGCGCTTCCGCAAATACCGCGCGCGGCGCATGGTGCGCGCCAAGACCGGCACGCTCGCCCGCTCCATCGCGCTGTCGGGCTACGTGCTCGGTCCGGACGGCAAGGACGCCGTCGCCTTCTCGTTCATCGCCAACGGCGGCATGCCGCACAACGCCACGCGCCACCAGATCGACCGCGTGGTCGACCGGGTCGTCGACGAGCTGTACAAGCGGTAGTGCTGGGGGTGCTCCCCAACGCGGCGCGGCGCTGTGGCGCCCGCCCGTGCTCGCCCTCCAGGCTGCGCGCGCGCGGGGTCCCCCAGGCGCGGCTCCGCCGCGCGGGGGTCCCGCACGAGCGGGAGCGAGGGCGTGGGCGAGGGCGAGGGCGAGGGCGAGGGCGAGGGCGAGGGCGAGGGCGAGGGCGAGGCCGTGGCGCGCGTCGGCTTCGCCTCGCGCGCAGGGAGCGAGGGCGAGGGCGGTGGCTGCTCGTGGCTTTTTCAGGATGCCGCCGTGCTCGGAGCTGTCCAGGCCGGGGCCGTCCTCGCCGTGCTCGGACCCTGCGGGTCCTGCGCGCGGCTGCGGGCGGTGCTCGCTTCGCGAGCAGCCTGGACAGCTCCTGCGCGCGGCGGCGCTTGGGCTTCGCCCTCGCGCGGTTGGGCGTGCGGGCTTGCACAAGGAGTTATGTCATGTTGCGCATCTATCCCGTCCTGCTCGACCTTGTTCGTTCGCTTCGGCCGCTTCTGCAGCAGCTGGAGCGGCATGACCCGGACCTGGCGCGGCAGTGTCGGCGAGCGCTGACCAGTGCGCCGCTCAACACGGCGGAGGGCAGCTACAGTCGCGGGAAGAACCGTGCGGCGCGCTATCACACTGCACTCGGGTCGCTGCGCGAGGTGCAGGCGTGCTTCGAAGTGGCGGAGGCGCTCGGGTACATGCCGGAGCTGGACGCGGCGCTCCGCGCGCGCCTCGATCGCGTGATCGGTACGCTGGTCCGGGTGGTCCGTCCCGCGTGATATCTGGCGTCGCGGGCTCGCGGCGGTGGCGCCGGAGCCCGCGATGTCATGCCGCCACGAGGCGCCCGGGTTATCGAGCCATGGGCTCCACCGTCAAGCCGGGCATGGACGAGCGCTCCCACTCGATCCAGCTGATCGGCGTCAACGCCATGCCTGCCAGGAACATCAACATGGAAGCGAAGATCACTCCCACTTGGGGGTTCTGCTCCGTGGCGCGGTGGTTGCCCGCGCCTTCCGCGAGCAGCAACAGGCCGCCGATTGCGAGCACCGGGCTGCCGATGCCGACTCCAAGCCAGAAGCGAGACCTGTGGCTCCGCGGGCTGACCGTCACAAGCGCAGGGCCCTTGACTGTGAACGGCCTCGAGCCGCCCAGCACGTTCTTCGACGCACCGACGTGCACCCGATAGCGCCCCGGCCACAGATGGACCCAGCACCAGTTCGTGCACCAGCCGAGCACGCGCCGGTTCTGGTCGAACTCGATCGCAAACCGCGTGTGCGGCACGTCGCTTCTGAAGCCGACGAGGTGCAGCGAAGGCGCGGGCGCCGGGTAGTAGAGCGGGCGCTGTGGGGCGTACACCGGGCGGGACTGCGGATAGGGGGACGACGTTTGCGTGGGAAGAGCGGCGCGCGCCTCGGCGGAAGCGGGCGGCGGCTCGGGTGGAAATGCCGCGCTCGGTTGGGCAAGGGCCGGCGTGGTCGCCGAAATCACCAGCGCGCTCACCGTCGCAGCGGAGCGGAACGCGATACTCACTGACACGCCAGTAGCACCAGCGCTTCGCGCGGGGAACCGTCGGGCATGGTGCCACCACCGTTGACGAGGATGCCCTTGCTGGTCATCTCGGGGTTGAGGCCGCCGAGAATGGGACAGTTGGTGGCGGCGCCCGTAGGTCCCGTCTGGTACCGGATCGGAGCCGCCTGTGTCGCGAAACCCGTCCCACCCTGTGGATTCTTGATGGCCTCCGTACGCCAATCCTGCCACGCGATGACGCCCTTGCGGATGGACGGGAACTGCTTCTTCACCGGATCGCTGGGGTTGTCGAACGTGATCCGCTTCTGCTGGCCGGTGACCAGGTTCTTCCAGTAGATCTCGCCTGCGTACTCGAACTCGTAGCTGCCGTGCTCGCCGTTCGGGCCCGGGTCGCGGTAGTCGTACCAGACTGCTTGCGTGCCATCAGGGGATAGGTAACCGTAGTTCTGGGCGTAGGAGCTCGGCGAGAGCGGCGTGTACTTGTGGTGGGCGATATCGATCATCAGGATGCGCTCGATGTCCTCGTCCGTGCACAGCACCTCGTCGCCCTTCGGCCCGGGCCGGAACCAGATCGTCCGGCAGATGCCGATGTTCGTGGTCTTCACCTCGCCGGTCGTGAGGTCGAAGCTGGAGATCGAGTTCGGGCCCTTCACATTGGCATACACCCAGTAGGCGTGCGTCGGGGTCAGGCCGGTTCGGGCTGGCGTGCCGTCACTGATCGGCCCGAACAGCATCACGGTCTTCGATTCGCCGGTCGTGAGCGATCGGAGTACGAGGCGGGAGTGCGACTTGCAAGTGATGGCGTACAGGATGTAGTCGCCACTCAAGGCGGGGATACCTGCCTCGCACTCCTCGTTCGCCAGATGAGGTTCCTTCTTGCCGTCGTCGATCAGGTATTCCTTGAGCGTGTCGAGGTCGATAAGCAGCGTGTACACGTCCGGCTGGGACGTGTTGTACGCGACACGATCGCCATCGATCGAGAACGGGATAGAGGAATGGGGCCAGTACGCCGTGAGCGGCGTACAGCCCGCCCCGCAGTCCGGCATGGTGTCGTGCGGCACTTCCTTCCACTGGTGCGGCGCGGTCTCGTGCCAGACGGGATCCCAGGGCGGCAGGGTGCCCCAGGGTGGCGGTGCGGCATCGGCGTCGCTGCCCGCGTCGGCCGGGGGTGGCGCGTCAGCCCTCGCATCACCGGCATTGCCAGCGGCGCCGGCGCTCGCGTCCGCGGGAGCGCCGCGCGACTGCCCGCCGCAGGCGGTGTAACCGAGCCCGACGGCCAGCGCGCCGCCCAGCGCGATCATGGCTGCCCGCACGACGGGGGCGATTGTCACGGCTGGATCTCAGCGACCTCGACGCCGCCGTTCACGAGGCGCAGCCTGCGGTCGGGCCGGTCGCGGCGTTGGACCCACCACGGCACGTCGTGCGTCCCGGTGGCGGCGAATTGGTCGTCGATGACGCCCAGGGCGGGGTCGAATTGCTGGACATCCTTGCCATGGTGTTCGTGGGTAACGCCATACACCCAGGCGCCCGACGCGCGCAGCGCCTGCACGGTGCCGTCGACGTGCGCCTCCGAAAGCACATGGAAGCCGTCGCCGTCACGGGCAAGCAGCAGCACTGGCGGGTGCTCGAGATCGCCGTAGGTGGCCGGCTTGACGCCCGCGCCGTGGAGCCAGCCCGGGCTGCTGCCGAGCGCGGGGGCAATTGCGACGCGGTCGCCCACCCGCGCCAGCGGCGCGCGGGCGCGTCCGTCGCCGCAGCGGCCGCCGGCGCACACGACGTCGTCGGCCGCGCGGCACACCACGTGGCTCGCGCACTCGGCCGGCGACACGTAGAACGCCGACCAGCCGCTGCTATCGGGCAGGAGCAACGCCACCTGATCGACCGACGGCGTGCCCGTGTAGTCCACCGAGACAAGCGCGACGCCCGCCGAGGTGGAGACGATCCAGCGCCCGCCGGGCAGCGGCTCGGCGGCGAGCGGCCGGCCGCAGAGCGGCAGCGGATCGCTCGCGTGGAGTTCGCCGTGGTCGCGCGAGACGATCACCAGTCCCCGGCGCGTGGCGACGGCCACGGTGCCCTGGTCCGCGCGCACGCTGAGCACGGGCGCCCTGACGCCGATGCGGCCGCGCAGCACCGGCGGATCGCTGTCGCTCCAGTCCTCGACGTGCGTGTCCGCGCCGACCCATGTCGTCATCACGTCGAGATCCGCGGAGCGCGCCTGCCGGACCGGCAACTCCTGCGTGCCGAGCAGCGACGGCTGCGATGCGGACGTGCACATGCCGGCGGCCGCCGGGCTGCATGCCAGGTGCCCCGGATCGCCCCACCAGTCGCTCGCGCCGTCGGCGCAGAGCCGCGGCGTGGACGCGTCTGCGCAACGGTCCATCCCGGTGCCGGTGTCGAGCGACAAGAGGCTCTGCGGGTGCCAGCCGTCGGCCGCGCCGCGCCAGGCGCCCGCGATCGGACCCTGGACACGGGAGGTGCCGAGCACCAGCGCCTGGCGGCTGTGCGCACCTGCCAGCACGAGCGATGCGCTGTCGACGCGCGGCGCATCGGGTCCGAAGGCATCCGGCACCAGCAGCTGCGGCCCGACGCCCTGCAGTCCGACCACCCACAGGTCGCCGTGCGGAGCGCCGCTCGCGTCGAAGCCGCCGCCATAGACCAGGCCGCCGCGCTCCTCGTCCCATGCCAGCGCCGAATCGCTGCGGGGCGCCCAGGTCGGCGTCTGCCCGTACTCGCGGCCGCTGCGCGTGTCGATTGCCAACGTGTCCCCGACGAGGTTGCCGTCGCTGTCGGCGCCGCCCGCGCGGAACAGCACGGCATCGTGCAGCAGATACGCCGCGTGTTGGCGCGTTTGCAGATCGTCGGGGAGCGGCGTCTCGCTCCACTGGTCCGCGTCGAAGCGCCAGAGCCGCGCCCGGCGATCGACTCCCGGCTCGACGAACTCCACAGCGGTCCCGGCGATGCTATCCGCCCTGAGCACGCCCTTCTGGAAGTCCGCCGGAAGAAGCCCCACGCCCCGGATGGCGTAGCTCGCCCCCGCGGTCGGGTCGATGCCGAGCGGTTCGAGCTTGAACCAGGTGCCCTGGAAATTCGCGCCATCTGCGTACAGCACGGCCAGGAGCTCCGGCAACGGCGACGACTCGTCCTTCGGCGTCGCCAGCGGAATCACGTCGCCGCCGCCCGGAGCGGCGGCCAGCAGGCGGGCGAGATCCGTGCTGCTGCCGATCGCCGCCATCGCCGACAGTCCACCGCTGGTCGGCGCGCCGAAGTCCAGGGCCGTCACGAGGATCGGAAACGCATGCCCTGTCGAGAGCTCGAGCATGTCGGCCAGCGGCACCACACCGGGCCGGCTCGCGACCAGCACGAAGCCGCGTGGCTGCGTCACGAGGCTGATGGGAGAGGTAGACACAAGCTCGCCGCCCTCCGGATCCGGCGGCCACACGATGTTGACGAGCAGCTTGTGCACGTCGATCGTGCTCCAGCCGGCGGTGTCGCAGGGGTTCGTGTGCGGGTCTAGCAGTTCCACCTGATGCGAGGCGGTGAGATAGGGCCTCTCGGCGGGGATGTAGCTCGGGCCGAACAGCGCGAAGTACGAGCGCAGGCGGCGCGCCTGCGTCTGCTGGCCGGGGAACGAGGCGCCCGGTCCCTGGTTCACCGAGAACGTCAACGTCCGGCTCCTGGCCGGGCTGCTGCGGCTCGACGTAGGGCTCGTCGTTCGTGTACTTCCAGAAGTAGGGATTTCCCTCCACCTGCGACGCCTCGCGCGCCACCTCGGAGCCGAACATGAACGGGTGCTTGCTGTGGAGGTATCCCGCCTGGCCCGGCAGGCCAGCGTGCTCGTAGAACAGGTCGCCGGGCGTATCCTGTTCCGGTCCCGTCTGATCCGGCAGGTGATCGGGGTGCTTGGTGTGCTCGGCCTCCCAGTTCCAGAGTAGACGCTGCGGCTGTTTCTCCCACGGATCCCAGTCGATCGGCGGGAAGTTGCAGTTGCCGGCGTGCGGGTCGCAGTCGCGCGGGATCGTCGGCCGTGCGGTGGGGGATATCGGCGGGCAGTAGCCGGTGGACGGGTTCTCGTTGCAGTCAACCGGGCCCAGCGGGTGCCAGCCGTCCTCTATCCGGTGAATCACCGGATTCGGATCGTGGCCGTTCAGCCCGAAGTCCACGAAGCACGGCGATTGCGCATCGTGCGCGCACGTGCCCCAGTCATCCTTCAAGCACGCGCAGCGTTCCAGCGTCGCCGGCAGTTTCTTCGAGTAGTTGAACAGCACCTTGGCGCGGTTCTGGTAGGTGTCGGGCGTCGTGAACAGCGCCGGATCGTTGGCGGTACGGCCCGCTACGGCGGCGTAGTTGATCAGCACGTTGCTCGTGGTCGTGACGTAATGCTGGCCCGTGTCGTAGTAGCAGTCAATCCACTGCGATGTCGCGGGGTTCTCGAATAGCGGGTGCACGAAGGTGGTCTCGAAGGGATCGCAGGCGTTGCCACGATACGAGTAGCCGTAGTGCGTCCAGCGCTGGCTGCCGGGTGGGAACGCCAGCCGCTCGCTTCGCTGGTTGGTGTCCACGGTGCTGGCTGCCGTGAACGGGCACATGTCGTTGCCGTTCGCCTTCCCATCCTCGTCGCTATCGAGAAAGCCGTTTAGCCCGGGATCGTTGTGCGGCCAGGCCGCGACGAAGGCGGGCAGGTCCTTCACCGGGTCGCCCGGGCCGACCCAGCGGTCGTAATGCTCCGGGTACGGGTCGCAGTTGTTGCCTAACCCGTCCTCGTCGTCGTCCGGCTCCTGGGATTGGTCAAACATGAGGGGGCACTTGTCGTCGAAGTTCGGGATGCTGTCGCCGTCCTCGTCGATCGAGTCGGGCCCGTTCCACTTGAGCCAATCGATAATGGCTGTGGCCTTGGAATCGCATCCCGGTGGGGTCGAACCACAGAAGTGCTTGGTGTTCGCCAGCGATCCGGCGTAGCCAAAGCTGTTGAACTCCGCGTCGCTGAGAAAGTCGTCCGACGGCACGCCCTGCAGATTCGACTTCTCCTCGGCGAGGCACTTGTTCACGCTTGGCGTGCTCGTCGCGGTGCTCGTCGAATTGCAGATCGCGTTCTCCTGCAGATACGCCTGCAGGGCCGCGCTGCATACATCCTGCGGGGCCTGCGGGGGGCAGCCTGGGCTATTGCACTGGCATGACGCGTTGTACGCGCCGTGTTCATCCTGGGCAGCCCGGCAGGCCGCGAACTGTTCGGCCGCCGGATACACCGACGTTGCCGCGAGGAAGCCGACGTTCAGTGGCTTGCCGTTGGCGGTTTCGATCACGGGCAGGATCTGCTTGCCGTCGCCGAGTGCCCGGTCGTACTGCCCCCAGAACGTGATGTCGGGAAGAATGGGATAGTGTAGGTACTCCCTGAGATAGGGGTATTCGCCCTGCGCGTGCGGGAACGTGTGGTGCTTGCCCGCGCTCAGGTAGACGACAGGGTGGCCCGTGTCGGTGATCTCCAGGTGGGCGACGTGTCCCTTCGATGGCTTGCAGCTACGCCCCCTCAGCGAGGCCAGCGGGTCGGGTGCGGGGGGAAAAGTAGCATTACCTGTCAAATAGAGAGCTAGCCCGGCCGTCCCTTCAAAGTCCATGCACGTCAACTGGTCGTCCGACGTGGCGGGGACTTGTTCGTCCCAGGTAGCATCCCCCGGATGCACCATCTCCAGGTGGGCATACCAGCTTCCGTCCGGGTGCGTATCGAGCTTCACGCGCATGAAGACGAACTGCGTGTCGCCCAGGTGACTGTCGTAACCGGCAATGCCCGTGGTGCGCTGGAAGCCCCCGTCCTCGTCGAAGACGAATACCCACCTCAGTGACACGGTCTGGTTCTGGCTCTTCGTGGGCTCGACCGTATAGAGCGCCAGCGGCTCGGTGTGCCCGGGCAGGTTTGTCCGCTGCTCCAAATGGTTCTCGTTGCTGTCGAACCTCAGGTACGGCACGAAGCACTTCGCGATCACGTTCTCGACGTGGTCGTCCAGCCCGTCGTGATCCTCGTCGAGGGAGCAGAGATAGGAGTAGTCGTGCTCGCTCTTCGGCTGCTGGTCGTAGTAGGCGTAGTGAGGCGTCGCCGTCTCGTGTGTGTACGGGTTGTACGGCAGCTCGCAGTCAGGTCCTTGCGTCACCTGCGTGATGGTCACTGCCGAAGCCGACCGCGCCACGACCAGCACGAAAAGGCACCCGCAGAGTCCTGCGCACCACAGCAGTGCCCGCCGTGCTACCCTGAGCTGATCGCTGATCGCTGATCGCTGATCGCTGATCGCTGATCGCTGATCGCTGACGCCTCGCTCGCCATATCCCGCTCCCTTCTGCTCTGCGCCCCCACTCCAGCGCCCGGAAGCATGGTACCGGTGCGTACGTCGATCCTCAACAGCGCAGTTCCCTGTAGGCGGAATGGTGTGGGCAGATGTGCGCCACCCGGCGCCCGGGGCGCAGAGCATCATCGAAGACAGGCCCAGTGTTTCTCATGAGCGCACCCGAGGCGCATGCTCATGACGAAAGCTGAGCGCGTTCGTGGCGGAACGCGGCTCGTCGTCGACCAGATCGTCGACGAGCTGTACAAGCGATAGCGCAGAGCGCCGCTGATCACCCCGGACGCACCACACGCACCAGCGTGCCGATCACCCGATCGAAGTCCGCTCGCAGCGCCGGGTCCAGCTCCGGCATGTACCCGAGCGCCGCCGCGACCTCGAAGCACGCCAGCACCTCCCTGAGCGAGCCGAGCGCCGTGTGGTAGCGCACCGCGCGATTCTTCCCGCGACTGTAGCTGCCCTCCGCCGTGTTGAGCGGCGCGCTGGTAAGCGCCCGCCGACACTGCCGTGCAAGGTCCGGGTCGTGCCGCTCCAGTTGCCGCAAGAGCGGACGAAGCGAACGCACGAGGTCGAGAAGAACCGGATAGATGCGCAACATGACGTGACTCCTTGTGCAAGCCCGCGCGCCCAACCGCGCGAGGGCGAAGCCCAAGCGCTGCCGCGCGCAGGAGCTGTCCAGGCTGCGAGCGAAGCTCGCACCGCGCGCAGGCCCGAAGGGCCGAGCACGGCCCCGGCCTGGACAGCTCCGAGCACGGCGGCATCCTGAAAAAGCCACGAGCGGCACCTCCCGCCCTACGCCCCCGCGCTCGGCGCGCGAGGCGGAGCCGACGCGCTACGCCCACGCCCACGCTCACGCCCACGCTCACGCTCACGCCCACGCTCACGCCCACGCCCACGCGCTCGCCCACGCCCACGCTCACGCCCACGCTCACGCGCTCGCCCACGCTCACGCGCTCGCCCACGCCCACGCTCACGCCCACGCCCACGCTCACGCCCACGCTCACGCGCTCGCCCACGCTCACGCGCTCGCCCACGCCCACGCTCACGCCCACGCCCACGCCCACGCGCTCGCCCACGCCCACGCGCTCGCCCTCGCTCGCGCGCTCGCCCTCGCCCTCGCTCACGCCCTCGCGCTGACGCAGGCGCACGTCTCCTGGGACGTGAAGAGACGTCGGTGTCGCGCCGCGCCCTCGGGGCGCAGCGGCTGCCAGGACCCGCCGGCTGACCTACGGCTGCGGACCGAGGCGCAGACCGCTCTGGCCCGACTGCGCGTCCTGGTAGGCCTTGATCATCGGCTGGTACTCGGCGCGATCCGTCAGCGCGAGGCCGATGAACAGGATCACGAACAAAAAGCCGCTGAGGAACGTCAGGGCGTGGAAGCGGCGGTCCCAGCGCAGGTGCATGAAGAACACCACCACCAGCGAGGCCTTGATGGTCGCGATGATCAGCGAGACCACGAGATTCCCCTGCCCGCCGAAGTCGATGTAGGAGGCTGCGACGGTCAGGATCGTGAACACCATCAGCGCGGCCCAGATCTTGAAGAGCAGAGACACGGGCGTGATGTGTGCGAGCTCGTCGTGCGCGTGCTCCGAGAGGGCGGCTTCCCCCTCGTCGTAGGCTTCGGAGTGGACCTCGGCTGACCGAGCCGGCGAGGCGCCGACGACGCGGTCGCTCTTCGGGCTGGCAGCCGCAACTTCCTCGTCCTCGTCCTCGTCCTCGTCGTCCTTGGACGCGGCGCTCGGCTCCTCGTCCTCTTCGTCCTCGTCGCCGTCGTCCTCGTCCTTGGCTTCGGCGTTCTCTTCGTCCTCGTCGCCGTCGTCCTCGTCCTTGGCTTCGGCCTTTTCCTCGGCCTCTTCCTCCGACTTCGCAGACTTCTCCTCCGCGGCGTCCTTGGTTTCGGCCTTGTCCTCCGCCTCGTCGCGATCGGCCGTGTCGGCGTCGTCCTTCACGTCGTCCTTCACCTTGTCGTCGTCCTTTGCCATGTCTGCCTCAGCGGATCAGGTAGAGGAGGGGGAAGAGGTAGATCCAGATCATATCGACCAGGTGCCAGTACAGCGCCGCGTAGTCGATGGGTCCGAAGTACTTGGGTCCGAACTGCTTCTTGAAGGCCCTGAGCAGCATCCAGACCCAGACGATGATGCCTGCGAACACGTGGAAGCTGTGCAGGCCCGTCATGAAGAAGTAGAGCGCGAAGAAGACGTGCCCTTCTTTCGGGTAGCTGACGCCGCCGGCCGACGTCGGCCCGATCACGCCGGCGTCGATGAGCGGCTTCATCTTCTTGCCGAGGTCGGTCTCGATGTTGCCGGAGCGCGCCTCTTCGGCGGCCAGCGCCTGGATGTCGGCAAGCGAGTCGCCGGTGTCTTCAGCCTTGGGGGCCGGCGCCGGTGCGGCTGCAGGAGCCGCTGCGCTGGGAGCCGGGGTTGCGCTCGCGGGCGGTGCTTCCGCAGCGCTGTCGCTGGGAGCCGGGGCGGCGCTGGCGGCTGGTGCGCCCTCGCTGGCGGCGGGCTGGGCTTCGGCCTTCTTGGTCTTCTTCTTGCGCTTCGGCGCGGGCGCAGCGGGCGCTGGAGCGGCGGGCGGCGGTGCGGCGGGCGCCGTCGCGGCGGTGGCTGGCGGTGGCGCGCCTCCTGCTGCGGGAACGCCGGAGGCCACAGGGACGGTGCGGCCGGCCCGCGCCGAGGCAGCCGAGAGCGACGCGAATTCGACCGCAGGAGCCGCATGCAGCTGGATCGGCGCCACCTGCGCGGTCTTGCTCTTCGAATCCTTGGCTTGTTCAGCCTTGTAGAGCCTCTCCGCGAACTCCGCCGACTCCGGATGCTCGTCCTTGAAGCTCTGGAGCTCCCAGACGTGCTCCACGGGCTTGAAGCACACGCCGAACTTGAGTCGGTCGAGCGGCTTGCCGTTGCTCTCTTCGCAGTCCGTCCACATCAACCCCTTCTGGTAGTGCTCGTAGTACTCGTGAGCGTGGATGATGATGAACGTGCTGGCGCAGGCGATGGTGATGAGGATGTTGACTATCAGGAGCCTGTACTGCTGGAGCTGCGCGTTGCGGACTGCCCACGCCGCCGTGAGGCTGCTGAGGATGAGCACCGCGGTGTTCACGCCGCCGAGCGTCGCGCTCAGGTAGTAGTGAGCGAAGATGAAGACTTCCGGATGCTCTGCCCGGTAGATCGTGTACGCGCAGAATAGTCCGCTGAAGAACAGGATTTCCGTTACGAGGAAGATCCAGATCCCGAGCTTGCCCGCGTCGAACTGCTGCTGTGGAGTGTCGTAGTGGTGTTGCAGGTGGGGGTTCTGCGCGTGGATCGCATCCTCGTGGTCGTGGCCGTGGCCGCCGCCGTGACCGCCGTGCCCTGCATCCGCCGTAGTTTCCGTCATCGCTCTTGATCCAATCAGAGTGCTCCGGGCTCAGGTGCCGGAAGTGACCCCAGCGCGCTCGACGTAGCCGCCGATCTTCTCGTCGTAGACGAGGTCGTCATATTCGTAGGGGCCTTCGGTGACCTCGGGGGTGACCCGGAAGTTGTAGTAGGCGGGAGGCGAAGTCGTCTTCCACTCGAGAGTGCTTCCACCCCAGGGGTTCGCCGGTGCGTCGGGCTTCTTCTTGAAAGTCCAGAGCAGGTAGACCGCGGTCATCACGAAGCCGAGCCCGAGGATGTACGCGCCGATGGTCGACAGATCGTGCAGGCCCTGGAACTCGGGCAGATAGTCGTAGTAGCGGCGCGGCATGCCGCGCGTGCCCAGGATGAACTGCGGGAAGAAGGTCAGGTTCAGGCCGATGAAGACCGTCATCGCGCCGAAACGACCGAGCTTCTCGTTGTACATGCGGCCGAACATCTTCGGCCACCACATGTGCAGGCCGCCCAGAAACGCCGTGATCGAACCGCCCATCATCACGTAATGGAAGTGGGCGACGACGAAGTACGTGTCGTGCAGATGCACGTCGACGCTCATGACCGCGAGAAAGACGCCGGTCAGTCCGCCGATCGTGAACACCCACAAGAACGCCAGCGCGTAGAGCATCGGCGTGTCCAGGTGGATCGACGCCTTGTACATGGTGGCGATCCAGTTGAACGTCTTGATCGCCGTGGGTATCGCAATCAGAAACGTGATGGCGCTGAAGATCGTGCCGGCCAGAACGGACTGCCCGCTCACGAACAGGTGATGCCCCCAGACCAGGAAGCCGAGGATGGCGATCGAGATGCTCGACAGCGCGATGAACTTGTAGCCGAAGATCGGTTTTCGCGAAAAGACGGTGATGATCTCGGAGATCACCCCGAATGCCGGCACGATCATGATGTAGACGGCCGGGTGCGAATAGAACCAGAAGAAGTGCTGGTAGAGCACCGGGTCGCCGCCCAGCGCGGGGTCGAATATTCCGATCCCGAATGCGCGCTCCGCGATCAGCATCAAGAGCGTGATGCCGAGCACCGGCGTGGCCAGAACCTGGATCACCGCGGTCGAGTAGATGCCCCACAGGAACAGCGGCATGCGGAACCAGGTCATCCCCGGCGGACGCAGCTTGTGGATGGTGACGATGAAGTTCAGCCCCGTGAAGATCGAGCTGAAGCCGAGGATGAACGCGCCGAACGTCGCCGGGATGACGGCGGTCTGCGTCGTGGTGCTGTAGGGCGTGTAGAAGGTCCAGCCCGTGTCGGCGGCGCTCAGCACCATCGACAGGATCAAGAAGCACGCGCCGATGATCCACAGGTGGTAGCTCATCAGGTTGAGCCGCGGGAAGGCGACGTCCTTGGCGCCGAGCTGCAGGGGCAACACGAAGTTACCTAGCGCTGCCGGGATGCCCGGGATGATGACCAGGAAGACCATCACTGCGCCGTGCAGCGTGAACATCTGGTTGTACGTCTCCGCACTCATGATGGTGCGGCCGGGCGTCAGGAGCTCCGTCCGGATCAGGAGCGCAAAGGTTCCGCCGAGCGCGAACGCCGTCATGACCGAGATGAGGTACATCACCCCGATCCGCTTGTGATCGAGCGTGAACAGCCACGACAGGATGCCCTTGTCGTGGGTCAGATAGTTGTCCTCGGCGGTAGGCGCCTGGGGGATTAGCTCGTCGGCCGTCGTGCTGGGTGAGGCCATGGTCTTTCCTTCTCGCTGCTACTTGAGAGACTTGATGTACTCGATGAGGCCGGTGATTTCGTTGTCCTTCAGCTTGCCTTTGAAGGTCGGCATCACCGGCGCGAATGTGGCGACAACCTTCGCCTGCGGGTCGACAATCGACTCCTTGATGTAGTTCTCGTCCACCTTGACCGAGCTGCCGTCCGCGAGCTTCACCTGCTCGCCCCAGATCCCCTTCCAGCTCGGGCCGACGCCGCGGGAGCCGTCCGTGGAGTGGCACGCGGAGCAGCCCTGCTTCGTGTACAGCTCCTTGCCGAGCTGGGCGGGCGGCAGGGCCTGCATCTTCGCCGCTGCGGCTGCGAGCCAGGTCTCGAAGCCGCCGGGCTTGTGGACGACGACCTGGGACAGCATGTTCGAGTGCCCCTGGCCGCAGTATTCCGCGCAGAAGATCGGATACGTACCGGGCTTGGTCGCCTGGAACCATAGCTCGGTGTAGCGCCCGGGAACCGCGTCCTGCTTCACGCGGAAGACCGGGATGTACAGGCTGTGGATGACGTCCACCGAGTTGATGATGATGCGGACCGGCTTGTTCACCGGAACATGCAGCTCGTCGTCGGTCATGCCGTTCGGGTAGGTGAACAGCCACTTCCACTTCTGGCCCTGCGCGTGGATGTCGTAGGTGTCCTTCGGCGGGCTGTGCAGGTCGACGAAGCCTTTGAAGCCCCACACGAAGAGCGCGATCGTGATGACCAGCGGGATGAACGACCAGGTGATTTCCAGCGTCGTATTGTGACTGCTCGTGTGCGGCGGAACCTCGTTCGCTTTGCGTCCGTTCTTCGCCCGGTACTTGACGACGAAGTAGGCCATCGCCCCCACGATGCCGGCCAGCGAGATGGCCGAGATGACCATCAGCACCTCGAAAAGCCAGTCGGTGCTGGGGGCACCCGTCGACATCTCGGGCGGCATCCAGAAGTAGGGCGAGTGCGGCAGCTTCGGTAGAGGCGCCGCTACCAGGTTCGCGATCGATGCTGTGATTGAGAACGTCATGGGCTCGTGCCTTCGCTTCCGCCGGTGGGAGCGGCGCCGCTGCCTTGGGGCGCCGGCGCGGGCGCCTCGCCGGCGCCTTTCGGCGCCTGCGGCTTCGGGGCCTCTTGCTTCGGGGGCTTGGGCGCTTCCGGCGCGCCCGCGTCGGCGGACTGTTCCGGAGCCGCGCCGGCATCGGCGGTCTGTTCCGGTGCCGCGCCGGCGTCGGCCGCTTCCGTGGTGCCCGCCTCCGCTGCTGCGTCGGCGCCCGCATCGGGCGGTACCGGGCTCGCCGCGGACGGGTTCTTCTGGATCTCGCCGACCACCAGCTGCTCGGCGCGTTCGATCGGGACCCGCACGATGCCCTGGTCCTTGTCGTCCCAGGACGGCGGCTCTTCAAGCTCCTTGCGCTGCGAGGCGACCAGCATCTGGTACGCCTTCAGGTTGGCGATGGAATTCATCTGGTCGTACTTGTCGCCCTCTTGCGTGCGCACCAGCGCAGTGAGCGCGGTCGTGATGCCGATCATCGCCAGCGCGCCCACGACCACGATCGTGGCGAGGGCGCCGGTGTTTACATTGTCGGATTCGGTAGCCATCAGCGCACCCTGCTAGACGTTTTCGAAGGCCAGGGACCGCTCGAGGCGGTGATCCTTGGTCGGTACCAGGTTGACCTTCCGGGCCTGGAAGGCCGCCCCTGCGATGCACAGCGCTGCGATTCCGATCAGGCACGTCACGTCCAGGATGTTGAACGGGAGCTTCTCGGGGCTCATGCTCGGCATCACCAGCCAGTACAGGTCGATCCACTGCATCGCCAGCAGGTAGATCGCCCAGAAGGCGAGCGTCCTCTTGTTCCGCTTCACGTGGCGGGACAGCAGGCCGAAGAACGGGATCACGAAGTGCCCGAACAGCAGCACCGCCGACACCCACTTCCAGTCGCCGGCGAAGCGCTCGTGGTACCAGTGCGTCTCCTCGGGGATGTTCGCATACCAGTAGAGCATGAACTGGGAGAAGGCGATGTAGGCCCAGAACACCACGAACCCGAACATCATCTTGCCGAGGTCGTGGTAGTGCTCGCGGTTCACGCTGCGGACCAGCCGCCCCTTCTTCTGTAGCCACATCAGCACCAGAGCCAGCGTGGCGTGCACGGAGATGACGCAGCCGGCGAAGAAGTAGACGCCGAAGATCGTGCTGAACCAGTGCGGTTCGACCGACATGATGAAGTCGAACGCGAAGAACGTGATGGTCAGCGCGAGCCAGAACATGCCGGGGCCGCTGGCCACGGCCATCTTCCCGACCAGCTTGCGATCGCCCGACTTGTCCTGTTCCAGCGAGCGCTTGAACAGGTAGCGCGCCAGGATCGTCCAGAACCCGAAGTAGAAGACGTAGCGGGCGACGAAGAGCCCGGCGTTCATGTAGGGCGCCTTGTGCTTGAGCGCGGCGTCGGCGCTGACGACCACTGGATTCGCCCACTCGTACAGGCTGCCGTTGCCGAGCACGATCGGGACGAGCAGCGGCAGCGCCAGCACCGCCATGAGCCCCATGTTCATGGCGAACAGCTCGCCCACGCGGCGGATGACGATGCTCCACTTTGCGTTGACGAGGTGCTGGAGCGCGACCCACCACAGCATGCCGATCGTGATGCTCAGCACGAAGAGGTAGGCGACCAGATAGGAGTGCAGAAACTGCTTGTACTTGTCGTGCGCTCCGAAGCCCAGCCCGAAGCTGATCAGCAGGAAGACGATGCCGAGCCCCCCGGCGATCTTGAAGACCTTGTCGGCGTCGTCGCCCAGGCGGATGTTGTCGTCGAGACTCTTGGTCTGTGCCATCGGTGAAGCCCTACTTCAGTGACCCGCGTTCCGCTTCCGGAACGTCCTTCAGGGTCGCCTTGTGGCTGCGCTGCAGCGCGCGAACGTAGAGGATGATCGCCCAGCGGTCCTTCGGGGGGATCTGCGGGCCGTAGGCGGGCATGTTGCGGATGCCGTGCGTGATGGTGTTGAACAGCTGCCCAACCGGCATGACCCGCAGGTAGTCCTGGTTCAGATTTGCCGGCGGAACCCACGTGCCCTGGGCGAGTGCCGTGGCGCGCTGTGCGACCATGCCGTCGCCGTTGCCGGCCTGGCCGTGGCACGGCACACAGTAGATGCCGAAGCGCTCCTGGCCGCGCTTCATCGTCGCGTCGTTGACCGGGACCTGCTTGGGGAAGGTGAGCGCCCAGCTGCCGTTTACCTTCCCGCGGTAGAAGTGGTCGTCCAGGTCCGCCTGGCCCACGGCGATCGTTCCCGGGACCTGCGGGCGCATCGCCCGCGCGTTGCCGAAGAACGAGAGCATGCTCTGCGTCTTGTATTTCGTCTGCGAATCCATGTCCGGAATGATGTGGATTCGCGTCTTGCGCATGGTGGAAGCGCGCGCTCGCGCAATCAGGCCAAAAGGCACCAGGGATGCGACCGTGATCACCACCAGCGCGTAGATGAGCCCTCTGGGGAGCTTGTCGGACGTGACGCGGTCCTCGAGCACGTCCTCCAGAGCTGCGGGCTTGGTCTCCTCGAGCAGCTCCCGCGTGTCCGTCTCGTCGAACTTCGGGTCGATCGCCTCGATCACGAGGAAGAAGCGGTCATCCGTGACGCGGGCGAAGCGCTTCTTCAGGTCGAGCGGACTATGGAACTTCGGCAGCCCGTTCAGGATCAGCATCGCCGTCAACGCGGTGGCCGCGCTGAGCAGGATGGTCAGCTCGAAGGTGATCGGGATGTTCGCCGGGATGCTGAAGAACGGCTTGCCGCTGATGAGCCACTTGTAGTCGTAGGTGTTGGTCCACCACTGCAGGAGCAGACCGCCACCGCAGCCGGTGAGCCCGGCCACCAGCACGATCCACGGCAGGATCGTCGGCCGGATGCCCATAGCCGGATCGATGCCGTGCACCGGGAACGGCGTGTAGGTGTCCCACTTCTTGAAACCGGCGTCGCGCACGCGCTTGGCCGCTTCGACCAGATCAGTGGGCGTTTCGTACTCCGCGAGGAGCCCGTGCAGGGGCGCCTCGACGGCGGGAGTCTCGGGTTCCTTCTTCTTTTCGCTCATGGTTCGACCCGGGCGAGGCGCCTCAGCTCCGTTCCTCGTGCGTGTGGACGTGCGCCGCGGGGTGCACGCCCTTCACCTCTGCCATCGCCACCATCGGCAGATAGCGGCAGAAGATGAGGAACAGGGTGAAGAACAGTCCGAAGCTTCCGGCGAGTGTCAGGTAGTCGATTGGAGTCGGCAGGAAGTAGCCCCAGCTTGTCGGCAGGAAGTCGCGACTGAGCGAGGTGTCGATGATGATGAAGCGCTCGAACCACATGCCGACGTTGGCCGCCACGCCGCCGATGAACACCAACGGCAGGTTCCGGCGCACCTTCTTGAACCAGAACATCTGCGGCACGAAGGCGTTGCAGCTGATCATGGTCCAGCAGGCCCAGGAATAGGTTCCAAACGCGCGGTTGTAGAACGTGAAGCTCTCGAAGTGGTCGTGGCTGTACCAGGCCGTCCAGAACTCCATCAAGTACGAGTAACCGACGAGGCTGCCCGTAACGAGCATGATCTTCGCCATGTTCTCGATGTGCCGCATCGTGATCAGGTGCTTCAGGCCGAAGAACTGGCGCGCCGGGATCGCGAGCACGACGACCATCGCGAAACCGCCGTAGATGGCACCGGCGACGAAGTACGGCGGGAACACCGTGGTGTGCCAGCCGGGCAGCTGCGAGACGGCCATGTCGAAGCTGACGACCGAGTGCACGCTGAGCACCAGCGGGGTGGCGAGAGCCGCGAGCAGCAGGTACGCGCGCTCGTAGCGGTGCCACTGGCGCGAGGAGCCGCGCCAGCCCATGGCGAAGAGCCCGTACAGGAAGCGGCGTAGCGGCTTGACCGCGCGATCGCGGAAGGTCGCCAGGTCCGGGATCATGCCCATGTACCAGAACATCAGCGACACCGAGAAATAGGTGCCGACCGCGAACACGTCCCACTCGAGCGGGCTGCGGAACTGCGGCCACATCTGCATCTGGTTCGGGATCGGGAACATCCAGTACGGCAGCCAGGGGCGGCCGATGTGGATGCCCGGGAAGATGCCGGCGCAGATGACCGCGAAGATCGTCATCGCCTCGGCGAAGCGGTTGATCGCCGTGCGCCAGTCCTGGCGGAACAGGAAGAGGATGGCGCTGATCAGCGTGCCCGCGTGGCCGATACCGACCCAGAACACGAAGTTGACGATCGGCCAGCCCCAGGCGACCGGGATCATGTTGCCCCAGGCGCCGATGCCGTCCCAGAACACCCAGCCGATGCTGCCGAAGAAGCCCAGCATCAACGTGCTCGAGATCGCGATCGCGACGTACCAGGCGCGCGGCGGCCTCGGGGTCTCCGCGACACGAGCGATGTTGTTCGTGACCTTGGCGAAGACGGTCTCGCCGACCGGCGGCCCTTGATAGGGGTTCAGGTCTGTGGCGGCTGCCATGACTAGCTGAGCTCCGGGTGCGGGTTACGGATGCGGGCCAGGTAGCGGGTGCGCGGCCGCGTGAAGAGCGACACGAGCAGGTCGTAGGAGCGCGGGTTGGCATGCAGCGCGGCCACCTTGCTCGACTTGTCGTTCAAGTCGCCGAACACGATCGCGCCCGTCGGGCAGGTCTGCTGACAGGCCGTCCGGATCTCGCCGTCCTTGATCTCGCGCTTGTTGTTCTTGGCGACGATCTTCGTCTCCTGGATGCGCTGCACGCAGTACGTGCACTTCTCCATCACGCCGCGGAAGCGGAGCGTGACGTCCGGGTTGAACTGCATGGCCTTGACCTTGTTCTTCCCGTGCTTGAACTCCATGTGATAGTTGAAGAAGTTGAAGCGCCGCACCTTGTAGGGGCAGTTGTTCGAGCAGTACCGCGTGCCGATGCAGCGGTTGTAGACCATGTCGTTGAGGCCCTCGTCGCTGTGCTGCGTCGCGCCGACCGGGCACACGCTCTCGCACGGCGCGTTCTCGCACTGCTGGCACGGTACGGGCTGGAACGTGACCTCTGGCTCGCTCGGCGTGCCCTTGTAGTAACGGTCGACGCGGATCCAGTTCATCTCGCGGCCCATGACCACGCGGTCCTTGCCGACCACCGGGATGTTGTTCTCGGCCTGGCAGGCGATCATGCAGGCGTTGCAGCCGATGCAGCGGTTCAGGTCGATGCTCATGCCCCACTTGTGACCCTCGGCGTAGTTCACCGGGGGGACCCACAGGGCGAGCAGCGGCTGGTGCTCGACGATCTCCTTGGCGAAGTCGGGCTTCTCCTTGAACTCCTCCATCTTGCCTTCGCGCACGAGGTCGTCGACGCGATCGGCTTCGCCGTCCTTGCCGATCTGGTCGATGTTCCACAGGTGCTGCGTCGAGCCGACGCGGTACTTCTCACCGGTGGGCGTGACCTTCACGCCCCCTGCGAAGTAGTAGCTCTTCGTGCTGCGGAGCTCGTAGGTGTCCGAGCCGATCGGCTCTACGCCGTCTTCCTCCAGGCCGCCGACGTGCCCCAGCGTCTTGCGGCCGTAGCCGAGCGCGACGCGCAGCGAGCCTTCGGCCTGTCCCGGCGCGTAGAGCGCGGGCAGCGTGACGTCGTGGCCGTCCAGAGACAGCTTCACGCGAGTCGACTCCTCGATGCCCAGCGCCTCGGCCGTCGCGGGCGCGACCAGCACGGCGTTTTCCCAGGTCAGCTTGGTGACCGGGTCGGCGAGCTCCTGAAGCCAGGCGTTGTTGGCGAAGCGTCCGTCGTAGATCTTGAAGTCCGGCTCGAACACCAGCTCGAGCGCGCCGCCTTCGGGCTTCATTCCGCCCAGCTCGTTCGGCGCGAACTTCAACGGATCGATCGACTTGAGCTTCGGCGATACCGTCGCAAAGCTCGTCTTCTCGACGATGCCGTCGGCGACCGCTTTGCGCCAGCGCCGCGGGTCGCCGAGGCGCGCCTGGTGCGTGCGCTTGATGAGATCGAGCGGCTTCTGCGCCTCGCCCAGCAGCATCATCAGGAGCTCGAGAGACGAGCGCCCCTTGTAAAGCGGGCTGATGAGCGGCTGCACGATGCTGATCGTGCCGTCGTAGGCGCGCGCGTCGCCCCACGACTCCAGGTAGTGCGCGGCATTCAGGTGCCAGGTCGTCTTGCGCGAGGTCTCGTCCTGGTAGAGCGAGAGGTGGATGCTGGTCTTGACCTTGGCGAGAGCCGAGGCGAAGTCGAGGTCCTTCGGCGCGTTGTAGACGGGGTTGCCGCCCAGCACGAGCAGCGTGTCGACTTGACCGGCGTTCATCTCCTTGACGAGCGCAGCGAGCCCCTCGACGTGCGTGGGCCGATCGGGATTGGGCTCGTCGGTGTAGGTCATCGTGACGCCGACGTTGCCCAGCATCGCGTTGATGCGGTGGACGACGGCGTGCACCTCCGGCGGCTGGTGTGCGCCGACGGCCACCACCGAGCGGCCCTTGTTCGCGAGCAGGTCCTTCACGACGACGGAAAGGAACTTCGCGACCTTGGCGTCCGCGAGGAATGCCGCGTTGGGCTTCGGTTGCGCGGCGCCGAGCTCGGTGGCGTCGGGCTTGAGCTGGGCGTCGAGGTCGGCGTCCAGCGCTGCCGCGACCGCCTTGATGAGCTCGGACCGCAGCGGCAGGCGATGATCCGCCACGGCGCCCATGAGCGAGAGCGTGCTCTCGATGGAGTAGACGCGGTTCATCTTGAACTGGTCCGGATCGCGGCTCGCTGCGAGGCCCCGTGCGTTGGGGATTGCAGCACGGTGCGCGCTGACCAGATCCGCATCCAGCGAGACCACGACGTTAGCCTTGTCCAGCGCGTAGTGCGTGCGAACCGGCTTGCCGAACGCGAGCCGGCTGCCCTCGCGCTCGTTGTCGTGCGAGATGGGCTCGTACTCGACCCAGTTGGCCTGCGGGAAGCTGGCGAGCACGCGCTGCTTGAGGACTTCCAGGGTCGGGGAGGAGCTGGCTTCGGCCAGGATGCGCAGGCCCTTGCCGCCGCGTGCGCGCAGCGTCGCGAAGAGGCCCTTCGCGAACGCGTCGAATTTGGCAAAGCTGGAGTCGCTCTGCTTGCCGCCCGCGTACTGCGCGACTCCCTGGCTGCGGTCGGGGTCGTACACGTCGAGCACGCTGGCCTGCTGCTGCACCATGCAGGCGCCGCGGCTGCCCGGGTGGTTCGGATTGCCTTCCGCCTTGATGGGCCGTCCGTCGAAGCTCTTGACGTACAAGCCTGTGGCGACACCGCCCAGATCCATCGCAGTGGCGAAGTAGCGGGGAACGCCCGGAACCTCTCCAGCCGGTCGCCGCGAGTACGGCAGCAGGTGGTCTTCCTGCCAGCGACATGACGAGACGCCGGCGAGCGCCAGCGAAGCTCCCATGAGCTGCAGGAAGCGGCGCCGCCCGGGCGAGCCCACGGGCTGATCGTCAAGCGGGGTCGCGAACTCGCGTTCCACGAACTCGCGGAACCCGGGTGTGTTCTCCAGCTCGGCCAGGCTGCGCCAGTAGGTCGGCTTTTCCGTCTTCTTGTCTACCGGTGACATGTCGAGCAGTAGGTTGGAGGATGGATGTTGTTCTTCTTCGCGAGCATCTTGCCGTACTTCACGGGATCTTCCGGAGCCTTCCAGTTCATGTTCGTGACCTGATCTGGCGGGCGCAGGTTCTTCCAGGGCGCGCGGTGGCAATCGAGACACCAGCCCATCGCCAGCGTGTTGACCTGGTGGACTTCCGTCATCTTGTCGATGCGACCGTGGCAGGTGACACAGCCGATGCCGCGCGTGACGTGCGCGCTGTGGTTGAAGTACACGTAGTCCGGAAGGTCGTGCACCTTCACCCACTCGATGGGTTTGCCCGTCTTGTAGCTATCGCGAACGAGCGCGAGCTTCGGGCTCTTCGTCCAGATGCGCTGATGGCAGTTCATGCACGTCTGCGTCGGCGGAACGGCCGCGAACGGGGCCCGATCCACCGTGTTGTGGCAGTAACGGCAATCGATGCCGAGCTCGCCGGCGTGCAGCGCGTGGCTGTACGGTACGGGCTGCTTCGGCATGTAGCCAACGTCGGTGGTCTTCGGCGACGCGCCGTACCAGACCAGTACGACCACATAGATTGGCGCGATGGTGAGGACTGCGCCCAGGATCGGCTTCGTCTTGTCCGCCCAGCGGGGAAATACGAACAGCTTCATCGCTACAAACCGGAGTGGCGCTCCCGGACGTAACCGTCGCCAGTGGATCGCTTGAGGGTGGAAGTCATCTGGTGTTTCGCTTGTGCCAGAGGTCGCTCTCGGCCCGGCTCGCCGCTTCCTCCTGTCCCGGTCGGAAGAGCGGCCGGAGGGTCAGGGGCTGTCGGCGAGTGCGTCGCTAGCACGACTCGGGGTCGAATTGCGACTAGACCTCGCCGCTCGGTGGGCCGGGGCATGCTTTTCCGGTCGCGCGCCAGTCGGGGGACGCCCGGCGGGTGCGGCGTGGAGCGCGGATCGATCCTGTCCCACCCCGAGGCGTGGAGACCTCGAGACACGACGGCCCCGGATGGACGTGCCCTTGCGGGGGCAGCGCCCTTGGAGCCTGGTGGGGGAGGGGAGATTCGCACGACCGTCCAGGTACTCTGCGAGCGGACCGCCGACCTCGACGATCCCGAGCCGCCCATCAGGCAGTCACGAGGACCGGGCTGGGCTCGCTCGTTGGCTTCCGGACTGTCCTGGAAGCGCACGCGCAGAAACTGAAGGCTCTGAATTTTCGCGGCAGGTTATGCGATAGCCACGCGGATATGTAAATGCCGGCCGCACCACCTCGCGGCAAGTGGCTGAAATTCCAGGTGCTCCGCGGAGGAGGGCTCGAAGCCCGCACAAAAGACGAAGGGCCGCGACCCCGTCGCGGCCCTTCGCTAGCTGTACCGGATCGGTACAGACCCTGAATCAAAACTCGCGCATCTGCTTGCGGATCTTGCCGATCGCCTGCTCCTGCAGCTGGCGGATTCGCTCCCGGGACAGGTTGTACTTGTCGCCGATCTCCTTGAGCGTCAGCTCGTCCTCGTTGTCGAGGCCGAAGCGCCAGCGGATGATGCGCGACTCGATCGGCGTCAGCGTGCTGAGCAGGCGCTGGACCTCCTCCGCCCACTTCTGGTTGGCGAGGTTGTCGTACGGCGACAGCGAGTTCTCTTCCACCAGGAAGTCGATGAAGCGCCGCCCGTCCTCGTCGCCCACCGGGCGGTCGAGGGAGAAGGGCGTGTCCGCGTACAGATCCTTGACCTTGTCGAGCTTTTCCTTGGGAACGCCTGTTTCCTTTTCCAGCTCGTCGAGAGTCGGCTCGCGGCCAGTGCGCGCGATGATGGTCTGCGTCGCGCGGGAAACGCGGTTGTACGTGTCCAGCATGTGGACGGGGATGCGCACCGCGCGTCCCTTGTCAGCCAGCGCGCGGCTGATGGCGTGGCGGATCCACCACGACGCGTACGTGCTGAAGCGGTAGCCGCGCGTGTGGTCGAAGCGCTCCACCGCCTTCATCAGGCCGATGTTGCCTTCCTGGATCAGGTCGATGAGCGGCAGCCGTCCGCGGTTGTAGCGACGCGCGATGCTCACAACCAGGCGAAGATTCGCCTTCACGAAGCGGTTCTTCGCGAAGCGCTGGCGCGTGTCCGTGCGCTTCACGCGCTCGATGAAGCGCTTGTAGGCGGCGCTTTCCGGCAGAGTCGGGCGCTCGCCGCTCTCGGCCGGGCTGACCAGCTCGCGAACCACGCGGTTGGCGCTCGCCATCCAGATGCGATCCGAGTCGGGCAGACGGATGCCGCGCGCGAGATCGGCGCACAGCTCCTCCCAGTGGCGGGTCTGGTGGGCGAGCAGCTTGGAGCGTTGCTTGCGGTAGACCTTGAGCAGCTTGCGGAGCTCCGCAATGTTGGATGCGTCGGGGCGATCGTCCTCGTTCATCGAAACGATGTCGTTCTCGAGTTGCTCGAGGACGTACTCCGCCGCGGGCGGGTACGACAGCAGCGCGACCCAGTGATCGACCTCGGCCTGCTCCACGCTCTGCGCGGCCTGCAGCTCTTCGTCGGGGCCCATCACCTGGTGCGTTGCCATGTCGCGGAAGTAGCGCGAGAGCATCGAGTCCGAAGTGTTGTCCGCCTCTCCGGTCTTGCCTGCCGGGGGCGCCTCGGACGACTTGCTTTGCGATTCGCGACGCGGCTTGTCGGCAGCCTTTGCGGCAGCGAGCACGTCGGCGCGCTTGATGCGCACCGATGTCTGCTCGGACATGTCGTCCGTGTCGGTGTCGGGGATCGGTGCGATGGCTTGGTGCTTCTGGGACATGGTTACCGGTGGGGTGGGATGCGGGATCTCGGGCGGGTCTTCACGGACCGCGGGTCTGTGCCCGGGTCGAGGCAACTACCGGGCCGGGGGCTTGATTCCCTGGCTGGCGTGCCTGGAGCTGTCGGCTCGGTGCTGTTTTCGCTGGTTTCGTTGCAACAGCCTCGGCCAGCAAGATTCGACACCACGGGGCGTTGTTCCTTGGCTGGCTACGAGGCAGAGCTCCTGTTCCGTTGTCGCTATGGGTGGTGACACGTAAACGTGCAATATCCATGCCGTTATTCCGCCCTCCGGGTCGAGGGCGCGGGGGTAAAGAGGGGCTTGGACTCCGAAGGGCAAGCGCTAGGCTGGCGGCTCGATGCTGCGTGCTCCAGGCGAAGAACCCGCCGACCTTGAGCGGCGGTCGACCGCGGTGGCCGAGATAACGGCAGCGGCGTCAGTGGTAGATACGGCCACGCCCCCCGAAGGGATCCGCACTCGCCGTGATCAAGTCGCAAGACCGGCTGAGTGGCCGACAAGAACGGTTGACGCGAGAGCTGGAAAACATCGGCTTTTCCTGGGCGTGCTGCGGGAGCTGGTGGGAAATCGTCGCCTCCTTGCCGGGCTCGCGGCGAGCATCGGCGCGTATGCAATCGGCCATGGCGCGACCGCGTTTGCCGCCGGGCTTCTCGGTCGAGCCCTGGCGCGCCAGGGCGGAGGCGGGCTGGTCGGGCCCTGGGGCTGGTCGCTACCTACCGTTTGCTACCTGGGGCTTACCGCCACGCTCGTCAAGGCCTCTTCCTCGACTTTTCTCGCGTTTTTCGAGGCAATCGCGGGCGGGCTCGTCGGCTGCTCGGTCCGCGGCCGGGCCACCCGTCGCCTGCTCGAGCGCGGCGTCCATGACTCGGCGCCCAGGGTCCTCGCAACTATTGCGGTGCGGATCCGCGAGGTGGAGGCGGCCAGCGTCTACGGCGTGCTGGTGGGCATCCGGGCGGCCGCCCAGCTAGTGCCGCTGGCACTAGCCCTGATCTTCGTGTCAGCCCCCCTGGCCCTGCTGGGCATTGTGGCACTGCTCCCCTTCGCCCTCGGGCTCTCGATGCTGCGCCGGCGCTGGCGCGCGGCCAGCGAGCATGCCCAGGGGCTCGTGGAGCAGCTGCACAGCGGGGTGGACGACTTGGTCAAGAACCTCGACCTGTGGCGCAGCTACGGCGCTGGTCGAGCTATCGAGCAGGAAGTCGCTTCGAGCGGAGAGCGCGCGGCGCGTGCCTCCGCCAGGGTGGACGCCGGTCGGGCCGCGCTCAGCGGTTCGAACGAGGTGCTGGGCGCGCTCGCGCTGCTCGGCGGCATCGCGATCGCGGCGAAGCTCGGGTTTCCGCTTGGAGACGGACGCCTGGTGGCATTCGCCGCGGTGTTCTTCATGGCCTACCGGCCGCTGCGCGATCTGGGCGACGCGCGCGCATGGAGGATACGCGGCGCCGTCGCTCTGGAGCGGCTGGAAGAGCTGGTCGACGCGGAGCTGCTGTCGCCGCCGCGCGAGCGCGAGCAGAGCAGCTCCGCCGCCAGCCCTGCGCCGGTGCTCGCGCGCCTTTCGCTCTCCGGGCTCGGCGCCGGAACGCACGGCCCGGAGACGAGCCTGTCCGTCGAGCGCGGCGAGATGGTGGGCCTGGTGGGGCCGACCGGCAGCGGCAAGACCACGCTGCTGCGCACGCTGCTCGGGCTCGAGCCGGCGCGTGGCAGCGCGCTGTACGCTGAACGCGACATCACCGGTGCAGGAGTGGGCCCTGGTGAGCGGCCCTTTGCATGGGTGCCGCAGGACGCGCCGCTGGTGACCGGCACACTGCTCGACAACGTCGCTCTGTGCGGCGGCGACGAACAGACCGCGCGCGCCGCGCTCGAACAGATCGGAGCCGCCACGCTGCTCGATGCGCTCGGCGACACCACGATCGGCCCCGGCGGCCGCGCGCTCTCGGGCGGTGAACGGCGTCTGGTTTCGATCGCCCGCGCACTGGCGAGCGGTCTGCCCGTGCTGCTGCTCGACGAGCCCACCGAAGGCCTCGACGCCGCCGCGCAGCAGCGCGTGCTGGACGTGCTGTCGCGGCTCAAGGGCCAGCGCAGCGCGATCGTCGTCACGCATCGGCCGGAAGTGGCGGCGGTGGCGGACCGGGTGGTGGCGATCGCGCGGGCCTGACGCTGTGCCTTCGCCCTGGAGCCGCGGGGGACTCTTCGCGCCAGGGGGCGTCGGTGCTCGCCAGCGTGGTAGTGTTGGGGCGTGTCGTCCGGCGCACCGTCCGCCTTCACCGAAACCGAATACCTCGCGCTGGAGCGCGTGGGCGAGCGGAAGCACGAGTTCATCGACGGCGTCATCGTGGCAATGGCCGGCGCCCGGCCCCCGCACAACGTGATCGCAGCGAACGTCACAGCGGCGCTCGTGCCGATAGGTCGCGCGAGCGAGTGCGTTACGATGACCAGTGACCAGCGAGTGCACGTGCCTGCGACGCGGCTGTACGCCTATCCGGACGTCACAGTTGCCTGCGGCGAACGCCGTTACGATGACGGCGATCCGCCGTCGCTTCTGAATCCGTCGCTGATCGTCGAGGTCACGTCGGACTCGACGGAGGAATTCGACCGCGGCACGAAGTTCATCCACTACCAGGCCATTGCCGAGCTCCGCGACTACGTCATCGTCTCCCACCGCGAGCGCCGCATCGACCACTACCGGCGCCTCGCCGACGGCCAGTGGCAGCTCACAGCACTCGTCAGCGACGACGCGGCTGTCGAGCTCTCCCAGCCCGCCGGAACACTACGCTTGAGCGACGTGTACGCCGGTGTCTCCCTGGACGAGGGCCGCGCCTGAGCGGCTCGCGCAGCGCGGCTGCGCCACATCGTCAATCGGGTCACGGCACTCCGGCGTCGAGCGCGTCGGCGAGCGTCTGGCCGGGGCCGGGCGGGTCGCCCGACCCGCCCGCCCGGCGGGAGAAAGGAATGCCGTGCCCGAGTCCGGTTCCGGTCGCGGTCGCGGCCCCGGACGCGGTCCCGGTTTGAGACGAAGCAGGGACTCGCTGCGCAGCACGACGGTGGCGTATCCGCGCGGCGCGAGCGGCTGCCAGGACCCCCCGGAAGATCAGAACTGCGCGAGGAAGCGCGGGTCGTTCTCGAAGGGGACGCGGATGTCGGGGATGCCGTAGCGGAGCATCGCTACGCGCTCGACGCCCATGCCGAAAGCGAAGCCCGTGTACTTTTCCGGATCGATGCCGCAGTGCACGAACACGTCGGGGTGCACCATGCCGCAGCCGAGGATCTCCAGCCAGCCGGTGCCCTTGCACACCCGGCAGCTCACGCGCGAGCCGTCGTCGGGGTTGCAGAACACGCAACCCACGTCGAGCTCCGCGCCGGGCTCCACGAACGGGAAGTAGCTCGGGCGGAAGCGCACCGGCGTGCCTTTTCCGTAGAGCCGTTCGGCGAACGCGGTGAGCACGCCCTTGAGATGGGCGAAGCTCACGTGCTCGTCGACGAGGAAGCCCTCGATCTGGTGGAACATGGGCGAGTGCGTCACGTCGTCGTCGCGGCGGTACACCGTGCCGCCGCTGACGATCGCCATCGGCGGTTCGTGCGTGCTCATCTCGCGCACCTGCACGTTGCTGGTGTGCGTGCGCAGGAGCACGTGCGCGTCCGGCTTGCCGCCCTCCACCTTCACCCAGAACGTGTCCTGCATGTCGGTGGCGGGGTGATCGGGCGGGAAGGCGAGCTTTTCGAAGTTGTTCTCCTCCAGCTCCACCTCGGGGCCCCAGGCGACTTCAAAGCCGAGCGAGCGGAAGATGTCGAGCACCTCGAGCTTCACCCGGGTGAAGGGGTGCAGATGTCCCCGCGGCGCGGGGGCGCGGCCGGGCAGGGTCAGATCGAACGGGCGCGCGGCGAGATCGGCCTGTCGCTCGGCGCGGGCGAGCTCGGCGAGGCGCGCCTCGAAGGCCGCTTCCACGTCGCCTTTGACGGCGTTGACCTTTTCGCCGATGGCGCGGCGCTGGTCGGCGCCGACCTTGCCCATCAGCTTGAGCAGTTGGGTCAGCTCGCCCTTCTTGCCGAGCACCTGGGCGCGCGCGGCGCGCAGATCAGGCTCGCTGCCTGCCGCGGCGAAGCGCTCGCGGAAGCGCTGGCCCAGCGCTGCCAGGCCCGCTTCGATCTCCTGGGCGGGATCGGACACGGCCGACGCTAGCCGGCTGCGGCGGCGAGCTCGGTGAGCTGCTTGAACGTGGCCGCGTCGTTGACGGCCATGTCGGCGAGCACCTTGCGGTCGAGCTCCACGCCGCTCTTCTTCAGCGCGCCCATGAGCTTCGAGTACGTGGTCCCGTTCTCGCGGCAGGCCGCGTTGATGCGCACGATCCAGAGCCGGCGGAAGTCACGCTTGCGCAGCTTGCGGCCGACGTAGGCGTACTGCCACGACTTCCATAGAACGCGGATCGACTGACGATAGCGGTTCTTGCGACCACCCCAGAAGCCTTCGGTCTGCGCGAATACGCGCTTGTGACGGCGACGGGGCGACGGACCTCTCTTCACGCGCGACATCTGTCTACTCCTCTACGCCTCTCTTCAGCCGTACGGCAGAAGGAGCTTGATGCGCTTCTCGAACTCGGGCGCGACCATGTCCATGTCGCGCAGGCGGCGACGGCGCTTGCGTGACTTGCCGATGAAGCCGTGCTGCGCGCCGCACTTCGGGCGGCGGACGCGACCGGTTCCGGTGAGCTTGAAGCGCTTCTTGGCAGCGCGGTTGGTCTTCATCTTGGGCATCGTTCGACTCCCTCGGGCCCCGATGGGCCGGGTCCAGCGTCGCGCCCGGGCCTCGGGAAGGCCGCCAGGCGCGAGCACGCCGGAGAGCGCGGACTTATGACGGAAGCCGCCGCCGCAGTCAAGCGCGCGGGCGGCCAGCGCCGCGGAATCCTCGCCTGACGCGCGCCCCGGCGTCTACCTGAACGGACGCGCCCCTGCCGGCGCTTGTGGGCGGGGCCGGAGCGCGGCTAGTTTCCCGGGCAGGGGTATGGCCAGCATCCTGGTTCTGATGATGGGCGGCGAGGACCGGGCCCGGGAGCTCGAGGCGCTGCGAGACGCGGGGCACGAGGCGGCCGTCGTTGAGCCGCGCTGGCCGGAGTGCAAGGCGGAGCTTTCGCAGCGCAAGCCGGACCTGGTGATTGTGGACGGCGGGCGGGCGCCCTCGCACGGTCGGGCCACGGCGCGCTGGATGTCGACGCAGGCCCCGTATCGCACGGTGCCGTTCCTGTTCGTCGATGTCCCGGACACGGACATGGACAAGACGCGGCGCGAGCTGCCGCGAGCGCAGTTTGCGACCTGGGCGAGCGTGGCCGGTGCAGCAGCGCGCCTCGCGAAAAAGCGCTAGTCCGGCCACTGGCCACTGGAGGCTGGACGTCGGGGGCAGGTTCTGTCAGTGACGGGAGCGCATGCCGCAGCGGGATGACATCAACAAGATCCTTCTGATCGGCTCGGGCCCCATCGTGATCGGCCAGGCCTGCGAGTTCGACTACTCGGGCACGCAAGGCGCCAAGGCCTTGACGGGGCTCGGCTACGACGTGGTGCTGGTGAACTCGAACCCGGCCACGATCATGACGGACCCGGAGCTGGTGCGGCGCACGTACATCGAGCCGCTCGACCGCGAGACGCTCTCCGCGATCATCGAGCGCGAGCGACCGGATGCGCTCCTGCCCACGCTCGGCGGACAGACTGCGCTGAACCTCGCCCTCGAGCTGCACGAGAGCGGCGTGCTGTCGCGCCACGGCGTCCAGCTGCTCGGCGCGCAGGTCGACGCGATCCGCAAGGCCGAGGACCGGCTGCTGTTCAAGGAGGCGATGACGCGTGCGGGGCTGGAATCGCCCCGGTCCGGTTACGCGCGCTCCACCGCGGAAGCCCGGAAGATCGTGGAAACCACGGGCTACCCGGTGATCCTGCGTCCCAGCTTCACGATGGGCGGTGCGGGCGGCGCCGTGGTGGACCGGCCGGAGGAGCTCGATCAGAAGGTGGAGTGGGCGCTCTCGCAGTCGCCGACGCACGAGGTGCTGGTCGAGGAGAGCGTCATCGGCTGGAAGGAATTCGAGCTCGAAGTCATCCGCGACGCGGCCGACAACTTCATCGTGGTCTGTTCGATCGAGAACATCGACCCGATGGGCGTGCACACCGGCGACTCGATCACGGTCGCCCCGGCGCTGACGCTCACCGACCGCGAGTACCAGCGGTTGCGCGACGCCGCCAAGGCGGTGATGCACGAAATCGGCGTCGAGACCGGCGGCTCCAACGTGCAGTTCGCTGTCGACCCGAAGACAGGGCGCCTCCTCGTCATCGAGATGAACCCGCGCGTGTCGCGCTCCAGCGCGCTGGCGTCCAAGGCCACGGGCTATCCGATCGCGAAGATCGCAGCCAAGCTCGCGGTCGGCTTCACGCTGGACGAGCTCGAGAACGACATCACCGGCACCAGCGCCGCTTTCGAGCCGACCATCGACTACGTGGTGGTGAAGTGGCCGCGCTTCACTTTCGAGAAGTTCCCCGGCGCCGACGCCCGGCTCGGCACGCAGATGAAGAGCGTGGGCGAGGCCATGAGCATCGGCCGCACCTTCCCCGAGGCGCTGCAGAAGGCCGCGCGATCGCTGGAGACGGGAAAGTCGGGCTTCGTCAGCCTGATGGATCGCGTCGACTACCGCCTGCTTGCGGAAAAGCCCCACGCGCGCGACATGGCGCACGAAGCGCCGCCTGCCGCACGCCCGCGACCTTCGCTGCCGCCGCCGAGCCCGGAGGAGCTCAAGAAGGCGCTCGAACAGGTGGTGACGGTGCCGAAGGCCGAGCGCCTGTTCTACGTGGGCGACGCGCTGCGCGCCGGCATCGGCGTCGAGCGGCTCAACAAGCTCACCGGCATCGACCCGTGGTTTCTCACCGAGCTCAGCGCCATCGTGGAGCACGAGAGCGTCATTGCGGAGGCAGCAGAGCTCGACCGGGAGCTGCTGTCCGTGAGCAAGCGCCTGGGCTTTTCCGACGCGCAGATCGCGCGGCTGCGGGGCGTGGCGGAAGCGGAGGTGCGAGCGGCGCGCGAGAAGCTCGGCGTCGGTGCCGTGTTCGGCCGCGTCGACACCTGCGCGGCCGAGTTCATCGCGCGCACGCCGTACCTGTATTCGAGCTACGAGAGCGAGAGCGAGAGCGAAGTCACCGACAGGAAGAAGGTCATCATCCTCGGCGGCGGCCCGAACCGCATCGGCCAGGGCATCGAGTTCGACTACTGCTGCTGCCACGCGGCCTTCGCGCTGCGCGATCTCGGCATCGAGACGGTGATGGTCAACTGCAACCCGGAGACGGTGTCCACCGACTACGACACTTCCGATCGCCTCTACTTCGAGCCGCTCACGCTGGAGGACGTGCTCGCCATCTGCCGCGAGGAGGCGTCAAAGGGCGAGCTGCTCGGCGTGATCGTGCAGTTTGGCGGGCAGACGCCGCTCAAGCTCAGCGTGCCGCTCTCGCAAGCTGGCGTCAGGCTGCTCGGCACGCCCGCCGACGCGATCGATCGCGCCGAGGATCGCGAGCGCTTCGACGCGCTTCTGAACAAGCTCGGCTTCATGCGTCCGCGCGCCGGCATCGCCAAGACCGTGGCCGAGGCGCGGCGCGTGGCCAAGGACATCGGCTACCCCGTGCTGGTGCGCCCATCCTACGTGCTGGGCGGCCGCGCCATGATGACCTGCTTCACCGACAGCGAGCTCGAGGCCTACGTGGATCTCGCGATGGAGGCGGCCAAGGACGCCGGCTCGCCCACGCTGCTCATCGACCAGTACCTGAAGAACGCCATCGAGGTGGACGTCGACTGCGTCGCCGACGGCAAGCGCTGCATCATCGGCGGCGTGATGCAGCACATCGAGGAAGCCGGCGTGCACTCGGGCGATTCCACGAGCGTCCTGCCGCCGCACTCGCTTGACTCGGATACGGTCTGGCAGATCGAGAACCAGGCGAGGGCGCTGGCGCTGGAGCTCGGCGTGGTGGGGCTGATGAACGTGCAGTTCGCGGTGAAGGACAAGGAGGTCTACATCCTCGAAGTCAATCCGCGGGCTTCGCGCACGGTGCCGTTCGTGTCCAAGGCGACCGGGCGTGCTCTGGCGAAGATCGCCGCCAAGGTCATGGTCGGCATGACGCTGGACGAGCTCGGTCTCGACGACGGCTCCATCCCGACCCACGTCGCGGTCAAGGAGTCGGTGTTCCCGTTCAACAAGTTCCCCGGCGTGGACACCATCCTGGGCCCGGAGATGCGCTCGACGGGCGAGGTGATGGGCATCTCGACCAGCGTGGCGCTCGCCTTCGGCAAGTCCATGGCGGCGTCGGGCTTCGCGCTGCCGGAGCGCGGCAAGGCCTTCATCAGCGTCGCGGACGAGGACAAGGCCGCGGCCTGCTACGTCGCGCGGCGGCTGAGGAACCTCGGGTTCAGCATCATCGCCACGCACGGCACGGCCGACGCCATCGCGCGGGCGCGCATTCCCGTGGAGCGCATCAACAAGGTGCTCGAGGGCTCGCCGCACGTGGTCGATGCCATCAGCCAGGGCGACATCCAGCTCGTGATCAACACCACGCAGGGCGCCAAGGCGATCCGCGACAGCTACTCGATCCGCCGCACGGCCCTGCTCGCCAACATCCCGTACTTCACCACCATGAACGCAGGACTGGCGGCGGTGGACGCGCTGGAAATGCGCGCGATGACCCGCGGCGAGCCGCAGGTCAAGAGCGTGCAGGAGTGGCACGCTCGCGTGGACGCGTAGCGTCCCGGCCGGCGCCTGGCGATCCGATCCGCCGCCGGCCGCGTAGTTCGATCGAGCGGGTGTACGGTCAAGGAAGTCCTGTGTTGGCTCCCTGCTCCCGGCGCTGGTACCGTCCGGGGGTGGTGATGAGCGCGGTCGAGCGCGAGAGGGCGCGAGCCGGACCGGTGGGGGACCGGGAGCTCGTGGCGGAAATGGCCGGCGGCGACGCCGAGGCGCTCGGAGCGCTCTACGATCGCCACTCGCCCCTGCTGCGCGCCCTCGTCTTCCGCATCCTGCCCAGCACGGCGGAGGCCGAGGATCTGGTGCACGACGTCTTCCTGGAAGCGTGGCAGCACGCCGCGGAATACGACCCTGCGCGCGGTACGGTGCGCGCGTGGCTCGTGCTCAGGGCGCGAAGCCGCGCGCTGGACCGCGTGCGATCGGCCCCGGTCGCGCGAACCGTGAGCGCCGCAGCCGATCAGCTCGAGCGCGCCGTTCGGGACGAGGGCGACGCAACGCTGGCCCCCGACCAGGCGCGAGTGCGCCGCGTGCTGGCGGAGCTTCCCGAAGGGCAACGT
The DNA here is from genome assembly GCA_963826085.1 of uncultured delta proteobacterium. Taxonomy (GTDB): domain Bacteria; phylum Myxococcota_A; class Polyangia; order Polyangiales; family Polyangiaceae; genus CAWDXG01. The sequence goes on from CAWGVN010000005.1 coordinate 732,150, forward strand.
CTGGTGCTCCTCCTCGGCTACTTCGAGGGCTTGAGCTCGTCGGAGATCGCCGAACGCATCGGCATTCCGATAGGCACCGTGAAGTCGCGAACCGCCGCCGCGTTGTCGAGGCTCCGCTCCGCGCTCCGCGAGGGGGGTCAACCATGAAGAAGGCGCGCCTTCCGGATTTCGTACAGGAGGCCCGCGAAGCGGACGCGGAGCTTCGCGCCGCGGAGGAAGCGGAGCTGGGCGAAGCGCTGGCCGCGCTGACCCAGGCATTGCCGCCAGAGGCGGCGCCGCCCGGCGGACGCCGTCGGCTCGTGGAAGCCGCTCGGAGCGGCGTGACGCGCTGGGCCCCGTTCTTCGGCCGCGTTTCCGCCCTGTTCGACGTGACGGACGAGCGCGCTCGCGAGCTTCTGACACTGGCGGACGATCCGGCGCGCTGGGTCGCGGGGCCGCTGCCGGGCGTCGAGCTGCTGCACCTCGAAGGCGGACCGCGCGTGGCCCAGGCCGACGTGGGGCTGGTGCGCCAGCCAGCGGGGATGCACTTTCCCGCGCACCGCCACCTCGGCGACGAGCGCGCGCTGCTGCTCGAAGGCGGCTACCGGGACGACCAGGGCCGGTTGTACCGCCCGGGCCATCTACACGAGATGCCGGCCGGCAGCGTGCACAGCTACGACGTGCTGCGCGACGGACCGTGCTTGATCGCGCTCGTGCTGTTCGGGGGGATCGACCTCGAAGACGTCGGCTAGGCGTTGCGCCGGCGTTTCCACAGCACCCCGCCGAGCCCGAGCGCCAGGAGCGCTGCCAGCGCGAGCGCGATCCAACGCGAGTGAGAGGGCGGTGCGGGCCACGTCACGACGAGCGTGCGCGGCGCGTCACCCCTGAGCTCGTCCCGCCAGCCGAAGTGCGTCACCACGCCCGGCTTGCCTTCTTCCGGCCCGGCCCTGGAGAGGTGGCGCGCGCCCGGCGCGATGATCACGTCCGTGCGCGCGATGCCGGGAAACTTCCAGGCGTCCGAGATGCGAAGCGCGCCGGCGCCCGCCAGGTCCAGGCCGAAATCCCATTCCAGCTCGAGAGGCGAGTCCTTTCCGGCGTTCCAGCCCACCGCGTGCGAGCGTTCCACCGCGTCGAGCTTCTTGCAGTGGACGGTAGGCAGATCGCGGCCGGTACACACCGACACGGAGCCGGCAAGCTGGCGGCCCAGGCGCTCCAGGGCCGCGCGGCCCTCGGCGTCGCTCACCTTGCCGTCGTGGTTCGTGTCGGCGTCGGCGCGCTGCTTCGCGGCCACCGCCGGCCCTAGCCCCAGCGTGTAGCGGTAGCTGCCGCGATCGCCGCCGAGGTCCACGCGCACGACGCGATTTCCCTGGCTCATGGCGTGCCCCAGGTGGGCCACGGCCGGTGCGGACAGGCCGAGGAGCGCGCCCGCCGCCCAGAGCGCCGCGACGCGTCGTGCCCGGCGGGTTCGATCCGTTGCCGGACGTGGTCCGTAGGTAGGTCCAGCACCGATCCGGAAGGCCTTGCCGCGCGAACTACTGGGGGCGGCACCGACCGCGATCTGCCTGCAAGGAGAAGTCATGAAAGCTCGGAATTCCTGGAAATGGCTTGGCGTGCTCGCGGCGCTCGCCTTCACGCCGGTCGCCTTCGCCGCCGACCACATGGACAGTCCCGCCGCCGGCAAGGATCCCGCGGCCGACATCACCGACACGTTCACATGGATGGACGGCGGCAATCTAGTCATGGTGATGGACGTCGTGCCTTTCGCGACGACCACGTCGAAGTTCTCCGACGCGGTCAAGTATGTGTTCCACACGCAGAGCGGCGCTGCCTACGGACAGCTGAAAAACCCGGAGCGCGACGTCATCTGTACGTTCGACGCGGCCCAGAAGATCAGCTGCTGGGCCGGCAATCAGGAATACATCACGGGCGACGCCAGCCAGACCAGCGGTCTCGCCAGCCAGGACGGCAAGCTGAAGGTCTTTGCCGGACTGCGCGACGACCCGTTCTTCTTCAACCTGACCGGCTTCAACAATACCGTTGCGACGGTCGAGGCCGCGGCTCCGGGCCTCACCCCCAACGCGGCGGGTTGCCCGGCGGTCGACTCGAGCACGTCCGCCGCGCTCGTCACGTCGCTGAAGACGCCCGGCACGGACGACTTTGCCGGCAAGAACGTGCTGTCGATCGTCGTCTCGATCGACAAGAGCCTCGTGACCCAGAACGGCTCGCTCGTCGCGATGTGGGCCAGCACCAACAAGTGACAGGGAGAGCACCATGAAGACGAGAACCAGTCTGGTGTTTGTGGCCGTCGCGGCGCTCGGAACGACGCTGGTCGCGTGCGGAAGCAGCAGCAAGAAGACCCATGGCAGCGGGGGAAGCGCCGGAACTTCGGGCACGGGCGGCATGGCCGGCACGGGCGGCATGGCCGGCACGGGCGGCATGGGCGGCATGGCCGGCACGGGCGGCTCCGCGGGCGACGGCGGCTCCACGCCGCCGGCGCCGACGCTCGGGGCGCAGATCGATCGCATGGGCCGCCCCGCGATCAACACGGCGCTCGACCACGCCTTCGACACCAACGACACAACGAAGAACCAGGCCAAGGACGCCTACAACGCCAGCACGGACCCCGCGACCTGGGCCGCGTCGTACAGCGGCGAGATCGCCAAGAACCTGGCCATCCTCGATGCGCTGGACGGAACCTGCGGCAACCAGTTCCTGGCCGGAGGCAAGACCACCGCGGGCGCCTACGACACGCTGGCCGGAGCGCTCGCGGACGACAGGCTCTACGTCGATACCTCGCAGTCGACCTGCGGCTACCTCGGCGTCGAGCTGCACCTGCTTGCAGGTGGGCCGGCCAGCTGCGGCGGCCGCATGCTCGATGACGACGTGATCGACGCAAGTTACTCGGTGCTGGCCATCGGCCAGACTTCCGGGGTCACCGACGGCGTGGCGCAGAACGACGCAACGTCCTCCTCCACCTTCCCGTATCTCGCCCAGCCGCACTGAGGCCCTGCCATGCGGCGTTGGCTCTTTCTCGCGCTCCTCTTCGCGGTCCCGGCCTGTGGCCGGGGCCGCGCGCCGGTCCGGGCCGCCGCGCCTCGTCCGGCCCCGGCAAAGCCCGCGTGGGCGCCGCTCTCGCAGAGGGAGCTGCCCACCACGAGCGGCCGCATCGCGCTCGACAACCTCGACGGGCAGATCCGCGTGGTCGGCGCCGAGGTCGCGAAGAAGCCGGGCCAGCTGCCGCTCCGCGCGCGTCTCGTCGCGCTGCTCGGCACGCGCGGGCAGTACGTCGGGCAGCTCGCCGACTACGAGCGCGCCGCGGTGCTCGGCGAAGACGCCGTGAAGCGCGCGCCGCATAGCGCCAAGGCGTACCTGCTCCGGGCGACGACCCGGTCGATCCTGCATCGCTTCGGCGACGCGCTCGCGGACCTGGTCCGCGCGGAGAACCTGGGGCTTCACGGCGACAGGATCGACGGCGCGCGCGCCACGATCCTGCAGGCGGAGGGGCGCTACCGCGAGGTGCTGCCGCTGCGTCAGAAGCTCGCCAAGTCCCGCCACGACCTGCGTTCGCTCGGCGCCCTGGCCGTGCTCTACGGCCAGATGGGCGACACCAGAAAGGCCACGGGCCTGTTCGCCGAAGCGCAGAAGCACTTCCGCGACGTGTCGCCGCTGCCCGTCGCGTGGCTCTACTTCCAGGAAGCGCGCATGTGGGAGCGGGTCGGCCACGTGAATCGCGCCCGGGCTCTATACGCGGCGGCGGTGGATCGCGTTCCGGGCTACGCGCACGCTACCGCGCATCTCGCGATGCTCGAGCGCCCCGCGCGTGCCATCGCGCTGCTGCGTCCGCTGGCCGCGCGCTCCGACGATCCGGAGTACGCCGCCGAGCTCTCGCTGCTCTTGTCCGACGCGGGGCAGAAGGACCCGGCGAGCGCGCTCGAAAAGAAGGCGGAGCAGCGCTACGCCGAGCTCGAGAAGAAATACCCGGACGCGTTCGCCAACCACGCGGCCATGTTCTGGCTGGGTCCGGGGAAGAATCCGGCACAGGCGCTGGACTGGGCGAAGCATAACCTCGCGCTCCGGCAGAACGACGAAGCGTATTCGCTCGTGCTCCGGGCCGCGCTTGCGAGCGGTTCCAGGGACGACGAGTGCGCCTTCGCCAGGCAAGCCGCGGCATTCAAGTACGCGGGCGCCCCGCTGCACCTGCTGGCGGCGAAGGCGTTCGCCGCGTGCGGTCAGGACGGAAGCGCCGCCGGCCAGCGGCGTCTCGCTGCGGCCGGCGCAGTGGTGGAGTAGCGCGATGCGGCGTCTGTTTGCGCTGGTGCTGGCGCTCGCGTGCGTTCTTCTGCCGCGCGCGGCGTTGGCCCACGCGGTCGGCCTTTCGCGCGGAACGTACCGACTCGACGGTGCGACCCTTCACGCCACGCTCACGTTCGCGCGCCGCGACGTGATCGCCCTGCTCCCGGCGCTGGACGCCGATCGCGACGGCAGCATCTCCGCCGCCGAGCTCTCGCGGGGCAAGGCGCTCCTGTCGCGGAAGCTGGTCGACCGCGTCGGCGCGCGCGTCGGCGGCGTGGCCTGCACGGGTCGCCTGGAACAGGCCCGCTTGATCCAGCAGGACGGGCTCGTGGTCTCGGCGCGCTATGCCTGTCCGCCCGGCGCCGGCACGCTGGCGCTCTCGTTCGGCTTTCTCGACGCGCTGCCAGCGGGGCACCGCCACATCGCTGACGTGAAGCGCGGCGCCGCTGAAACGGAAGCCATCGCCTTCCGCGGCAACGAGACGGCGAGCCTTGCCCCCGACGCCGAGCCGGCCTCGGCCGGGCCGAGCGCGCCCGCCATGGTCCGCATGGGCATCGAGCACATCCTGACCGGCATCGATCATCTGGTGTTCCTGTTCGGGCTGGTGCTGGTCGCGCGGAGCTTCCGCTCGCTCTTCAAGGTCGTGACCGCGTTCACCATCGGCCATTCGATCAGCCTGAGCCTGGCAGCGCTCGGCGTGGTCACGCTGCCGTCGTCGCTGATCGAGCCCGCCATCGCGCTCTCCATCGCCTACGTCGGCATCGAGAACTTCTTCGTGAAGAGCGCCGAGGGGCGCTGGCGCATCACGCTGCCGTTCGGTCTCGTCCACGGCTTCGGCTTTGCCGGTGCGCTGACCAGCATCCAGCTGCCGCACGCGCAGATCCCGCTCGCCTTGTTCTCGTTCAACGTCGGCGTGGAGCTCGGTCAGCTCGCCGTGCTCGCGCTTCTGGTGCCGCTTCTGGTCCTGGCGCGCAGGAGCGCGCACTTCGAGGGATTCGGCGTCAAAGGGCTGAGCGGCGCGGTCACGCTGGCGGGGCTCGCCTGGTTCGTGCTGCGCGTCTCGCCGTTCCTGCTCGCCCACGCCTAGCCGGGCGCCGCGAGCCGCGCAGCGCCGGATACGCGGGGCCGTGCTTCAAGCAGCCAGGCGATGAGAGCGCGGGGAAGGACCCGCGCAGTCGCGCCCGGCGCGTCAGGCGGCGGCGCCTCGCCGCTTCCTCGCCCGATCGAGGTCGTACGTCGCCTGCAGGTTCATCCAGAGCTTGGCTGACGTCGCCCAGCGCGTCCGCCAGATCGAGGGCGGCGTCCGCCGTGATACCTCGCTTTGCGCGGATGAGCTCGTTCAGCCTCGCACGGGTCCAGCCGAGCTTCCTGGCGAAGGCGGTCTGCGTGCGGCTACGCCGCGAGCTCCGGCGCAGTGCGGGCCTGCGCGTCGAGCAGCGTCGTGACGCGAGCGCGGGTCTCGACGAGCCGCGCGTCCCACAGCGCGGCCCAGCGTTCGTCGGGGATCCGCCCGTGCGCGCGGAGCTGGTCGGGATCGGCGCGCGCGACCAGGCGGCGCTTGTCGCTGCTCACCGCGGTGGGACGCGGGTAGCGCTCGAGGTCCGCCAGTGCGTCGGTGATCGCGCCGCGCACGTGACCGCCCCGCTCCTCGACCAGCCACTCGAGCAGCGCCCAGGAGAGGTCCGCGTGCGAGCGCTCCTCGCGCGCGATCTGCTCGAGCACCGCGCGCGTCGTCGGCTCTTCGCACACGCTCGCGCACTCGGCGGCGACGTCGGCGTTGAAATCCTCGAGCTGACAGCCGTCCGACAGGCTCTCCACGGCCAGCGTCACGAGCGGATCGGCGCGGCAGTCGAGCCCGCCCAGCAGCAGGTCCGGCATCGCTTCCACCGAGTGCGAGCGACCGCCGTAGCCGGCCGCGAGCGCGAAGCAGCGTCGCGTGTGGTCGATCTCCTCGAGCGCCGCGCGGTGCGTCCACTCGGTCAGCTCGGCGGGCGCGCCCACCGCCGCGAGCAGCCACGAGACGCGCGCGAAAGCCGGAACGGACGCGTGCTCCTTCTGCGCGTCGTGCAGCCAGAGCGCCTCGAGCGCGCGGCGCGTGTCCTCGTCGAGCCCGCTCGGATCGGGGCGCTCGCCTTCCGTCCAGTCGCTGCCTTCGCGCAGCGATGGGTGCAGCTGCCGCCCCCGCACGCGCAGCGGTCGACCCCAGGCGCCTCCGGATTTGATCGCCGCCAATACCTGTGCTGCGCAACCGAGGACCCAGCCGACGGGCGCGCCGACCGCGAGCAGGAACCCGAGCACCGAGCCGAGGACCCCGCGAGTCGTGCCGATGCCCTGCGCTCGACGCAGGGCCACGACGAACGCGATCCCCGCGACCAGGCCAGCGAACAGCTGCATCAAGGCGAGCGCCGTGAAGAGGATGAACCACGAGTTGCTCTGGGAACGCCCCGCGTCCATCCAGAGTGCCCAGACCAGCGAGTTTGCGATCAGCGTCAAGACCGCGACCACGAGCAGGACGCGGGCCGTGGTCTTCGCGGCAGATCTGGACGGATCGGGATGTGCGAGCCCCGGCGAGTCTCCCATCCTTGCACCCTAGCGCAGCGCGGGCGCAGGAGATACTGGCTAACCTGTCCGCACGCCGCCGTCCGCGGCGCTTGACCCCCGCCCGGGCGTGCCGACACTCGGGGGATGCGACGCGGCGCGGTCGCCTGGGTTGTCGTCCTGCTGCTCCTGTGCAGCGGATGCGGGAGCGCTGGTGCAGGGGACCAGCGCGTCACGCTGGTCTTTCCTGGCAGTGCCGTGGGCGCCGAGGCGAAGGTCCTGCACGCCCAGCTCGCGCGCTTCATGCAGCTCTATCCGCAGATCCGCGTCGTGGAACAAGTGACGCCCGACGCGGCCGACCAGCGCCATCAGCTCTATGTGCAGTGGCTGAACGCCAAGGCGAGCGCGCCGGACGTGCTGTCGATCGACGTGATCTGGGCGCCGGAGCTCGCGGCGGCGGGCTGGATACTGCCGCTCGGCCGCTTCCACCCGGACACGCGCGACTTCTTCCCGGCCGCGATCGGCGCCGATCGCTATCGCGGGCGGCTGTACGCGGTGCCGTGGTTCGTCGACGTTGGGATGCTCTACTACCGGACGGATCTGTTTCCGGAGCCGCCGGCGACGCTGGAGGAGCTCCGCCACGATGCGCGCTTCGCAACGTCGACGGGCTACCCGCAGGGCTTCGTGTGGCAGGGCGCGCGTTACGAGGGGCTCGTCACCGTGTTCCAGGAGGTGCTCGGCGGCTACGGCGGGCGCATCGCCGACGACAGCGGTCGCATCACGGTGGACTCGGAAGCCGGCGTGCGTGCGCTGACCTTCCTGAAGGATCTAGTGGGCCACGGCTCGCCGCGCGCGGTGCTCGGCTATCACGAGGAGCAGACGCGCTTCGCGTTCCAGAGCGGTCGCGCCGCACTGATGCTGAACTGGCCGTACGCCTACGCGCTCATGCAGCAGAGCAGCGTGCGCGATCGCTACGCCGTGGCGCCCATGCCCGCCGCGCCCGGCGGCAGGCCGACGGCCGCGCTCGGCGGCGCGGCGCTCGCCATCAACGCCAACACGCGCCATCCCGCCGAGGCGTGGCAGCTCGTCCATTTCCTCACGGCCCCCGCGCAGATGCTCGAGCGCGCGCGCGTCGCGGGAGAGCTTCCCGCACGCCGCTCGCTCTACGACACGCCGGAGCTGGCCGCCGCGCTGCCGATGCCGCCGTCGGACGCGCGCGCCATCATCGACCGCGCCCGCCCGCGCCCGCCGACGCCGCTCTGGAGCGAGCTGTCGGGCGCGCTGTCGGTCGAGCTCTCCAATGCGCTGTCGGGACAGAAGACGCCGCGCGGCGCGCTGGCTGACGCCGCAGCGCACATGACGCAGATCCAGAACGACGCGCAGCACGGAGCGCGCGCGCCGCCGCTCGCGACGTGGATCGTCCGCCTTCTGCTGTTCCTGCTCGTAGCGGCGCTCGTCTTGTTGCTGCGCCGGCGACGCATGCACGAGCCAGGCACCGACGCGCGGCTCGCCTGGACGCTGATGGCGCCCGCGCTCGGCGTCATTGCCGCCGTGGCTCTGTTTCCGCTCCTGTGGGCCGGCTGGGAGTCGCTGCACGCGCACGACCTCCGGCTGCCGTGGCGCGGCCACCCCTTCGTCGGTCTCGACAACTACGCCCTCGCGCTCTCGAACGCGCACTTCTGGGGCGCGCTCGGACGCACGGCGCTGTTCGCCGGGATCAGCGTTTCGCTCGAGCTCGTGTTCGGCCTCGGCATCGCGCTGGTGCTCTCCCGCGCGGTGCGCGGGCGCGGACCGCTGCGCGCCGTCGCCCTGCTGCCCTGGGCGATCCCGACGGTGGTGGCCGCGCTGGTGTGGCGCTTCATGTTCGAGTCGGACCACGCCGTGGCAAGCCAGATCGCGGAAGCCGTGGGGTTCGGGGGCATCGACTGGCTGTCGCATCCCGCCCTGGCATGGGTGCCGCTGATCCTCGCCGACGTATGGAAGACGACGCCGTTCGTAGCGCTGCTGCTCCTGGCGGGGCTGACGACTATCGACGACCGGCTGTACGAGGCAGCGCGCATCGACGGCGCGGGCGCGTGGTCGCGCCTGTGGAACATCACGCTGCCGCTCCTGCGTCCGGCGATCGCCGTCGCGCTCGTGTTCCGCACACTGGACGCGCTGCGCGTCTTCGACCTGGTCTACGTGCTGACCGGCGGCGGCCCCGGCACCGCGACGGAGCCGGTCGCTCTGTACACTTTCGACACGCTGCTGGACCACCTGCGCTTCGGCTACGGCTCGGCGCTGGGTGTGATCGTGTTCGTGATCGCGTTCGGGCTCGCGCTCGCCTACGTGCGGCTGCTGGCGCCGGAAACGGGGGAGCCGTGAGCCGCCGCGCGCTCCGGATCGCCGGGCTCGTGCTGCTCGGCTTCGTGCTCGTGCTGCCGCTCTACTTCGCGCTGGTCTCGAGCTTCCGCCCCGAAGCCGAGCTGTTCGCAGCGCCGTCGCTCCTGCCGCGCGGATTCTCGCTCGAGCACTACCGCGCGCTGTTCGAAGGGCGCGGCTTCTGGCTGCCGATCCGCAACTCGCTGGTCGTCGCCGGCGCCACCACGCTGCTCAGCGTCGTGCTCGGCACACTGTGCGCCTACGCCCTGGCGCGGCTGCGTTTCCGCGGTCGTACGCTGGTCGCGACGGCCATCCTCGCCATCGGCATGTTCCCGCAGATCTCGATCGTCTCGCCGCTGTACCTGATGCTGCGCAAGGTCGGTCTCATCGACACCTATCCGGGTCTGGTGCTGCCGTATCTGACGTTCGCCATGCCGCTCACCGTGTGGCTGCTCTACGGCTACTTCCGCCGGATGCCGGCGGCGCTGGAAGAAGCCGCGTGGATCGATGGCGCGGGCCGCCTGCGCGCGCTGTGGTCCGTGGTGCTGCCGCTCGCCGTCCCCGGGATCGCCACCACGGCGATCCTCACCTTCGTCTACGCCTGGAACGAGTTCCTGTTCGCGCTCTCCTTCACGCTCGGCCCCGAGCGACAGACCGTGCCCGTCGCCATCGCGCTGCTGCGCGGCCGCTACCAGGTGCCGTGGGGCCAGGTCCTCGCCGCGGCGATCGTCGCGACGCTGCCCGTCGCCGTCGCCGTGCTCGTGTTCCAGCGGCGGATCGTGCGGAGCCTGTCGGCGGGGGGAGGGCGGTAGGGCGTCGCGACGTCGCCGCGTCGTGCGACTGCTGACATCACCGTCAGCGCCGACGCCGCGCTCGTCGAGAGCGAGCCCGCGCTGGCAGAGCTCGCCGTCGCCTCGACGCTCGGCAGCGTGCCGGCAGGACCCGCGCTGCGCCGCCGCGAGCCCGTCCGGCTGCGCGACGACCGCGGCCCGGAAGTCACCAAGGGTCTGTACGCCGTGGAGGGCGGCTTCTCGCTCCATGCCGCCACTACGGCGAGCGCCAGCGACGTCGCGGGAAAGGAAGCCCTCTGCCGCTACATCCTGGGCGGGGCGCATGACGCCGCAGAGCGCGTCCAGCTCGTCGCGGGCGACCTCGTGCGTCTGGTGCTGAAGCGGCCGTTCAGCGACGGGACGTTTGCGATCGATCTCGATCCGCTCTCGCTCCTCTGCCGGCTGGCGACCGCCGTGCCGCCCCCGCGTTTCAACACGGTGAGATACGCCGGCGTGCTCGCGGCCGCGAGCACGTGGCGCGCGCGCGTGGTGCCGCCGCTGCCACCGGTCGACGACAGCGATGACGAGCGCTGCGCGACGTGCACGGCGAAGGACAAGCCGCCCACGCACCGTTCGGGCTATCGCCCATGGGCCGAGCTCTTGAAGCGCACCTTCCGCATCGATGTCGAGCTCTGCAACAAGTGCGGTGGACGCATGAAATTGCGCGCTCTGGTCATCACCGCCGCCGGCATCCGCCGCTACTTGCGCTGGCTCGGCGAGCCCAGCGAGCCGCCAACCCTCGCTCCCGCGCGGGGGCCGCCGTTCTTTTCGAGCCGCGTCATCCGCCGCCGGCTCGGCGAGCCCGTGCAGGCGGAGCTGTTCGACGCGCAGTAGCGCCCTCGACAAGGCGGGGGCTCTGTCCGGCGGCGGGCGGTTCGTGCGCAGACGACGCGCGCGGGGCCGGACGCCGCGCCGGCGGGCATTCCGCAGAGCTCGATCGAGGCGTAGACTGTCCAGACGAGGCCGGGAGAGTGATGTGGGGCAACCAGGAGCAACGAGCAGAGGGCGTTCATCCTACCTACGCGCGCCGTCACCTACTTCGTCTACGGCACGCGCCGGAACATCCCTGATCTAGCCGTGAACGTGGACGGCGGCACGACGACGACGTACCGCATCATCTCCGACCAGCTCGGAAGCCCGCGCCTCGTCGTCGACATCGACAATCCGACCGCCACCCCGGTCTTCCACGCCAGCTACGACGCCTGGGGCTACTCCACCGACGCCCAGGGCAACTCCACACGAGCCGGAGATTGGGCCACCTGGTTCCCCTTCGACTTCGCCGGCGGCCTCTACGACCCCGATACCAAGCTGGTCCGCTTCGGCGCGCGGGACTATGATCCCGAGGTGGGACGCTGGACGAACCGGGATCCGATCCGGTTCGATGGCGGGCAGGGCAACTTGTACGTGTATGTCGGAGACGATCCGGTGAACCGCACCGACCCTGGTGGGCTTGACTATACCGAAAGTGACGCAAACCACTGCTTGGACAACTGCGCATGGATTGCCACGAACAGGCTGGACCAATGCGAATCCTGGTGTCAGATCCAGAACTACGGAACGCCCGACCAGGCGACACAGTGCGTCCTGAAATGTGATACGTCGTCCCTCCTTAAAGTGTGTTTCGCGGCGTGCAACGCCCCGCCGCCCGCACCAGATCCGCCCCCTCCCGGAGGCCGCGTGTACCCATGTGAGCAATGGGGGGGGCTCTGCCCACAGATACCAGCGTGCTTCTGAAAGAGGCGAAAGTTGTATGATGTCGTGCCTCGGCTCCAAGAGATGGCTCGTGCTGTCGCTGGGCGTGCCGATCCTATTGTTGGCGGCAACCGTGATCTACCTGGGCACGCGACCTTCGCCCGAACCCCGTGGTGTTCGTCAGGCGTCAACCGCGTCCTCGCGCACCGCGCCAACTGCGTCCTCCCGTCAGACCGCGCCGACCGTATCCGCGGATCAGAGCAGCAGCCCGTTGCCGTCGTTGTCCAGCGCGGACCAACAAAAGCGGCTGGAACTGAAGTGGCAACTTCGGCGGCTTGGAGAGGGCGATCTCACGCCCAACCGCGCGCCGCGCATCAAGCCCGGGGCGCCACCTCGGATCCCATAAGTCGACGACGCCGCCCGTGCGGAGGGTCGGGCGGCCGCGCAGCTGACTTGGTGCGGGGGATCTCTTCGCTCAACGCGCAAACTCGAAGGCAGGTAGACATGTCGGGAACTGCGAGACCAGGCATGAGGAGCGGCGGCCCACATTCAGGTGGGCCTGCACCAGTCCTCATCGTCACCCTGGCCTTTCTATCGGCGTGCGGGCAGGTCGGCCATAGACCGCTGTTGCCCCACGACGCTGGCCAGGGCGACGCAAGGGTGGCAGACGCGCGCCCCGACGCCCCAGACGCACTCCATACATGTCCGTCCGGGCAGTCGATGTGCGCCGGAACCTGCACCGACACGCTCGCCGACTCAACGAATTGTGGCGGCTGCGGCATGGCATGTCCCTCGGGCCAGGTGTGTTCCGTTGGCGCGTGCTCGACGACCTGCGGCGGAGGCCTGTCGCGCTGTGGCGACGAAGCCGGCGCGCCGTACTGCGCGAACCTGCAGACGGATAACGCGAACTGCGGCACCTGCGGAACGCCATGCCCGGCGGGCCAGGTCTGTTCGGGGGGCGCGTGCGCCACGACGTGCGGCTCGCCGCTGACCGAGTGCAACGGCGGCGACGCCGGCGCGCCGTACTGCGCGAACCTGCAGACCGACGACGCGAATTGCGGCGCCTGCGGAACCGCGTGCGCGCCCGGCCAGACGTGCTCCAACGGTGCCTGCACGCTCACCTGCGCCGCGCCGCAGACGCAGTGCAACGGAGCAGACGCCGGCGCGCCGTACTGCGCGAATCTCCAGACGGACAACGCCAACTGCGGGAGCTGCGGAACGCCGTGCCCCGCCGGACAGGTCTGCTCCGGTGGGAAGTGCGCGGCGACGTGCGGCGCGCCGTTCGTGCAGTGCGGGCAGAGCTGCGCGGATACCGATAGCGATCCGGACAACTGCGGCGGTTGCGGCACCGTGTGCGGGCCGTACGCGCATGCCACGGCGGCTTGCGTGAGCGGGAAGTGCCAGGAGATCTGCGACGCGCAGTACCTCGACTGCAGCGGAACCGGCACGGCGGGGTGCAACGTGGACTCGCAGACGGATCCGGACAACTGCAACGGCTGCGGCACGGTGTGCGGGCCGTATCCGAACGCGACGGCCCAGTGCGCGTCGGGAGCGTGCGGCTACACCTGCGACGGCTCGTGGCTCGACTGCGACGGGCATCCGTACAACGGCTGCGAGATCGATTCCGCGGTCGACGTCCGGAACTGCGGAGCGTGTGGCAACAGCTGCCTGGCCGGATGTACCGGCGGAGTATGCCGGAAGGTCACGGCTGTCGGCGCGGGTCGCTACCACACCTGTGCCGTGCTGGAGGACGGTTCGGTGTGGTGCTGGGGTATGAACGACCTCGGCCAGGCTGTCGGCGACAACAAGGTGGTGAACCCGAAAAACCCTGCGCTTGTCGCCGGAGTGACCGGGGCGACCCAGGTGGGGGGAGGCCGTTGGTATTCGTGTGCCCTCGTGACCAATGGCGCCGTGGAATGCTGGGGCGGGCTGCCGGGCACCGGCCCTCCCTTCCCAATCCAGGCTCCGACGCTCGTGCCCGGACTTTCCGGCGCTGTCTCGATCGCGACCGGTCTCCAACACGCCTGTGCGCTGCTCGGTGATGGGAGCGTCGACTGCTGGGGCCTCAACGACCACGGGCAGCTTGGCGACGGGTCCACCACTTCCAGAGCGAGCCCAGCCCCGGTTCCGGGGCTCTCTGGCGTCCGGGCCGTTGCGGCCGGCGGTGCCCACACCTGCGCGATCATGGCAGACAACAGCGTCGACTGCTGGGGTGATGACACCCACGGCCAGTTGGGCAACGGCACGACGGCGGGCGTCGTTGCGACTCCCCAGCCGGTCACGTCGGGTCCGGCCTTTGATCGACTGGCCTGCGGCGCCGCTCACACGTGCGCGATGTCGGCCTATGGCGGGGCCTTCTGTTGGGGCGCGAACGACGTTGGTCAGCTCGGCGATGGGACGACAACGGACCGCCTGCTGCCGACGCAGGTGGGCCCGATGGGAAGTGTGGGCGCGTTCGACGAGCAGACGTGCGCCGGTGGCGGGACTACCCCGCTATACTGCTGGGGAGGGCTTTTCGGCGCGGGCTCGTATGTGGACACTCCGACTCTTGCGGGCGTGTATACGGCCAACGCGATTGCCGTCGGTGGCGCACACGACTGCGCGATCCTACCCGACGGATCCCTTGAGTGCTGGGGTGCGAACCAGTACGGCCAGCTCGGCGACGGCACGCTCATCGGCCGGCTCAATCCCGCGCCCGTCGTGTGGCAGTGAGGCCCCGCCCACTACCCCACAATCACCACATCGTCCTTGTGCACGATCACCGGGTCGTGCCCCTCCGTCCCGAACAGCAGATCGAGATCCTTCCGCTTGAGCCCGGCAGCCCGCGCGACATCGAGCACGCCGACGCCCAGCAGGCTGCTCTTGCAAAGCAGCTGCCAGGGGAGGTGTGGAGCCCAGGCCGTGCCCGTCAAGCCAGCGTCACGGCGGCTTCGCGGAGCCGTCGTCGCTACCGTCCTCCCGTTCGTAGAGCGTGAAGTCCTCGATCTTCCGGGATGAACGGTACTGGTCCTCGATGAGCTTGCGCAGAGCGGGGAATTTGTCGAGTGCTTTTTCGGAGTCCAGGTCGTCGCCGGTCACCCACTTGAAGGCATCGTTCCGCCCCATCGCCGCAGAGCGCGTCCAGCTCGTCGCGGGCGACCTCGTGCGTCTGGTGCTGAAGCGGCCGTTCAGCGACGGGACGTTTGCGATCGATCTCGATCCGCTCTCGCTCCTCTGAACCGCCCCGGGTTCTCCGGAGACTCGTTTACATGAGTCCAACCACCATGGCTGGGCTCTGCTGGTTTTCATAATAGGCCCACTCGAACTCGATCGGGGGAACATGTCCGATCGGCCCGAGCAGGCGGCGATTGTTGAACCAGTCGACCCACTCGAGCGTGGCGAGCTCGACTGCGTCGACGTTCTTCCACGGGCCCAGGCGGTGGATGACCTCGGCTTTGTAGAGGCCGTTCACCGACTCGGCGAGGGCGTTGTCGTACGAGTCGCCGACGCTGCCGACGGACGCTTCGATGCCGGCTTCGGCGAGGCGCTCGGTGTAGCGGATGGACAGGTACTGCACACCGCGGTCGCTGTGGTGGACGAGGCCGTCGCTGTGCGGCCTGGCGTAGAGGGCCTGCTCGAGTGCGTCCAACGCGAGGTCGCTCCTCAGCGAGCGCGACACGCGCCAGCCGACGATGTAGCGGGAGTACACGTCGATGACGAAGGCTACGTACGCGAAGCCGCTCCAGGTGGCGACGTACGTGATGTCCGCCACCCAGAGCTGGTTCGGTGCCGTTGCGTGGAACTCGCGCTGCACGAGGTCCGGCGGTCGCTGCGACGACTCATCAGGGATGGTCGTCACCTTGAAGGCGCGACCCCGCCGCACGCCGTTGATGCCCATCCGGCGCATCAAACGCTCGACGGTGCAGCGAGCGACGCTCATGCCTTCGCGCCGGAGCTGCCGCCACACCTTCTGAGCGCCGTAGACGCCGCCATAGGCCTCGTCCTCGACACGCCGGATTTCCCCGCAGAGCAAGTCGTCGCGCTTCGCTCGTGCAGAGCGTCGCTGCGGGTCGCGCCGCTGCACCTGGTGCTCGTGGTAGGTCGACGGGGCGATCGGCAGAACCCTGCAAATCGGCTCGACCCCGTACGCATCCTTGTTGTCGTCGATGAAGTCGACCATCACTTCTGTCGGCGGTCGAGCTCCGCCTGGGCAAAATACGCGGACGCCTTGCGCAGGATTTCGTTGGCCCGCTTCAGCTCGCGAACCTCGCGCTCGAGCTCCTTCATATGCTCGCGCTCGGCGGTCGTGAGGCCCGGCCGCTTGCCCGCGTCGACCTCGCTACGCCGCACCCACTTGCGCAGCGTCTCGGCGGTGCAACCAATCTTCTCCGCCACCGACTCGATCGCAGCCCACTCCGAGCCGTGGCTGGCCGTGCTTTCCACCACCAGCCTCACCGCCCGCTCCTTCACCTCCGGCGAGTACTTGCTCCGTCGTCCCATGGCTCCATCCTCTCAACTTATGGAGCCTCCGGAAATGCCGAGGGGATTCACCTCTGCCGGCTGGCGACCGCCGTGCCGCCCCCGCGTTTCAACACGGTGAGATACGCCGGCGTGCTCGCGGCCGCGAGCACGTGGCGCGCGCGCGTGGTGCCGCCGCTGCCACCGGTCGACGACAGCGATGACGAGCGCTGCGCGACGTGCACGGCGAAGGACAAGCCGCCCACGCACCGTTCGGGCTATCGCCCATGGGCCGAGCTCTTGAAGCGCACCTTCCGCATCGATGTCGAGCTCTGCAACAAGTGCGGTGGACGCATGAAATTGCGCGCTCTGGTCATCACCGCCGCCGGCATCCGCCGCTACTTGCGCTGGCTCGGCGAGCCCAGCGAGCCGCCAACCCTCGCTCCCGCGCGAGGGCCGCCGTTCTTTTCGAGCCGCGTCATCCGCCGCCGGCTCGGCGAGCCCGTGCAGGCGGATTTGTTCGACGCGCAGTAGCGCCCTCGACAAGGCGGGGCTCTGTCCGGCGGCGGGCGGTTCGTGCGCAGACGACGCGCGCGGGGCCGGACGCCGCGCCGGCGGGCATTCCGCAGAGCTCGATCGAGGCGTAGACTGTCCAGACGAGGCCGGGAGAGTGATGTGGGGCAACCAGGAGCAACGAGCAGAGGGCGTTCATCCTACCTACGCGCGCGCACACGGCGGGATCCCGCAGCCGGGGGCGGACGTCGCGAGCGCTGGGCGCGTCGAGGTCCGCGTCAGCGGACGCAGCGGGTGTAGTTGTTCGCGTTGCCGAAATGCTCCGAGCGCGCTTCTCCCCCCGAGGCCAGCGGGTCGCCTCCGCCAAAATTGAAGGTCCAGAAATAGGCAGCGGAGCCGACGTCGCTCGTTGAAGACCAGTACCACCGCCAACCGGCGTCGGGGAACGCTACCGGGTCGAGGCTCGGCTTGTCGGAGGCGTTGGTGTAGTCGAAGAGCGTCGCCAGCTCCTTGATGCTGGGCATGCGCCAGCCGCCGCCGGCAG
This sequence comes from uncultured delta proteobacterium, assembly GCA_963826085.1. Taxonomy (GTDB): domain Bacteria; phylum Myxococcota_A; class Polyangia; order Polyangiales; family Polyangiaceae; genus CAWDXG01. Next base: position 749,337 of record CAWGVN010000005.1, read on the forward strand.
GCGTCAGTTGCTTGCAGTAGGAGTCACCCGCTGACCAGGAGCCGTTGCTTGCCGCCTGTTCCCAGGTGAGTCCGGTGCGGTTGTCCTTGACGGTGCCAGCCGTCACGGTGAACCGCTCATGTGCGGTCGGCGATGGGCTCGAACCGCAACGCACGCAGCGCAGCGGCCCCGAGTCGTTCTTGACCCGTGCGGTGGTCCTGCCGTCTCCGAAGTAGACGATCCAGGCGTCCGATGACCTGCTGGACAGCGTCGTGGAAGACCAGGAACCACTTGATGGCGTGCCCGGAAGCGCGCTGTCGATTGCGGGGTCGGTCTTCGCGAAATCCACCAGGGAAAGCAGCTCGATCTCGCTCGGCAGGCGCCAGTCATGGTGACCAGCCAGAGTCAGACCGGCGCAATACGTCTGCGCACCGTGCCAGTCGTAGGAGCTCCCCGGCACCTCCCGCTGCCACATCAGGCCCGTCACCTGATCGACGACCACGCCCGGCTTGCTCGTGTCGTAGCTGGCAGGATTCGGGAGCCCACTGCCCGCGGCGTTGGGCATGGGCCAGTTCACCTCTCCGTCGCACGCAGGACCGGCGCCGCTCGCGCCTGCACTGCCGCCCGCGCCCGCACTGCCGCTCGCACCCGCGCTGCCGCCCGTGCCTGCGCTGCCACCCGCGCCCCCGGGCCCGAGGCGTCCGGTCGCGCTGCCGCACCCCGTGGCGCCAGCGACGAGCAGGATGATCACGTACGAGGATGCGCGGGATTCCATTGGGTCGCTCCCTTTTCCAGCGATGGATAAATCCCTGATACGCAAGCGCGACAGCGCACCTTCCCTTGCGAACAGTGGTTGGATGTCCTCGCCCTCGCCCCGAAAAGTGGTCGCCAGGGAGGCGGGTGAGCGGCAGCCCCGCTGGCCGCAGCCGCTCCGCCAGTTCTGCCGGTGGAAGGGACGTTCTCGTCGCTGCCAGGCATCGGCTCCGAATTTTTGCCAGAGCCCGGGCCTGTCAGTCCGCGCGCTTCAAGGGCGCTCCGTCGCTGGGTAGGCGTGCGTTTGCGTTGGTAGCTCCCCGGCTCGTTCCGGAACGCAATCGACAGGCGGTTCCAACCGTTGATGGCAACGATGGAGACAGTCAGGCTCACGAGCTCGCGTTCGGAGAATTCGGAGCGTACGGTCTCGAACACGTCATCCGGCGCGTGCGTCTGCGAGATCAACGTCAGCGCCTCGGTCCAGGCCAGTGCTGCGCGCTCGCGGGGGGAATAGAACGGAGTCTCGCGCCATGCGTCCAGCTCGTAGAGCCGCTGCTCGCTTTCACCTCCGGAGCGCGCATCCTTGGAGTGGGGGCGCAGCCATTGATCTGCGACGCACGCATCTTGACGAGGTTGAGCAGCGAGGTCTCGAGGCCAGATTCCGCGAGATACCGCTCGAGTCCGAGCTCGTCGCGAAACCGATGAATCAAGCCGCCGAGCACGAGCGCGATGTGCCCGATCGAGCCGCGCCGTTCAAGTCTTGTGCGTGGCGGATTCCCGATTCTGCGGCGGACGCGAGAAGTAGCCACGACAACCGCTCCGCAGAGCGGCTTCGCCGCTTCGCCGGATGGCGCTGCGTCGGGCGCCATCTTTTGACTGGAACGCTAGGAGGTGGGACATTCAAGGCGTTGGCTGGAAAGGAGTTGCCGCATGGAGAAAGAATTACTGACTTCGCCGGTGCGGATGCTTTCCTCGGAGCTTCGATCGTCTTCATGGCTGCGGCTTGTGGCTCCGGCGCCCCAGGCGACGAGCCCGTCGGGCAGATCGGCCAAGCGATCACGGGTGTCTGCAACCACGCGGACGACCAAGTGGCCTATGTGAGCTATCCGGCCACTGGGTGCGGCGGGGATGTGCACGTGTCGTCACCGGATGCGTCGTACGGGAGCTCGACTTGTGAGGGCTACGCCCTCGTAAGTACGCACGGAACGACTCAATCCAGCCCCGCTACATATGCCTACGCGGAGCCGTACACGGAGCCGACCACTCAATACAACTGTGAGCACACGGTCACCGTTCTGTACAGCTACCACTGGGTTCCGGGCACGCCTACCGGCCACTGGGCCTTGGACTACTCCAACAACGCGACGGGTGTCTGGTACGGCTCCTTCGGGTGTAGCGCGATCACGACCACCAGTGTCGTCACGACAGGGGCGCCGCTGCTCGAAGAAGCTGCGGTGACAACCAACGGATCGTACGTGCGGCTCACGGAGGGTTGGGGAACTGGCCCGTGCGGCCCCGTTGACGGAGGCCGGTGACGAGGACGCGCAGAACCCCGTCGTCGCGGCAGCGCGGCGGGGGCGCCGACCGCGGCCCGCCGGCATCCGGCCGCAGCCTCCGACGCATCGGCGCGCTCCTGGCTGCCGGCGTGCTCATCGGCTGCGGAGCGCGCAGCGGGCTCTTCGAAGGCGTTTCCGCGATCGACGCAGGGTCGGCAGCGGGCGGTGCGGCCGCTGCCGGAGGGAGCGGAGGGGGCACGGCCGGATCCGCGGGCTTTGCGGGCGTGTCGGGAATGGCCGGCACCGGAGGCATGGCCGGCGCCGCGGGAACGGACGCCGGCGGCCCGGCGCTGCGGGTCACGCGCGTCGCGGCCGGCGCCGGGTACACATGTGCCATCCTCGAGACGGGCGGCGCTGCGTGTTGGGGGTGGAACGCGAACGGTCAGCTCGGCGACGGCACGCTCGTCGACAGCGCCGTTCCGGTGAGCGTGCCGGCGCTGGGGGACGTCATGGATCTCGACGCAAGTGGATCGAGCTTCACGGGGGCAGTGTCGTCCGGTACGGTCAGCTACTGGGGGTTCGGGATGGGCTCGGAGGCGAACACAAAGCCGGTACCGGTCCAGGGGCTCGCGGGCGCGACCGGCGTAGCGATGGGCAACCAGTTCGGTTGTGCGCTCGTGAGCGGCACGGTCCGGTGCTGGGGCTACGGCGACCTGGGCAGCCTCGGCGACGGCACCGCAACGACCTCGGTGCTGTCCGTCGCGGCGCTCGGCGTGAGCAATGCCGCGGCCGTGACGGCCAGGTGGTTCCACGCCTGCGCGCTCCTCGATAACGGAGGCGTCCGGTGCTGGGGCGACAACAAGTGGGGCGAGCTCGGAGATGGTACGCGGCACCAGCGCGACGCGCCGACGCCCGTGACCGGCGTGTCAGGCGTCGTCGACATTGCCACGGGCAAGGGGACGACCTGCGCCGTGGAAGGCGACGGATCGCTCTGGTGTTGGGGCCGCAACGATGCCGGGCAGGCTGGCGACACGGGGCAGGTCGGGACGCCCGACTCGAGCGCTGTACGCTTGGCCCCGACGCTCGTGTCCATCCCCCCGGTCCGCGCGGTGTCGTCGGGCGAGCCCGGCTGCGCCGTCCTCGTCGATGGAAGTGTGTGGTGTTGGGGGACTCCTCTGGGCGAACAGGGCAATGCGCCGCTTGCGCCCACGCCGGTGCACGGTCTCAGTCACGTCGCGCAGATCTCCGTCGGCGGCGGCCACGCGTGCGCGGTGTGCAAGGACGGCTCGCTGTGGTGCTGGGGCCGGAACAGCTATGGCCAACTCGGTGACGGCACGACCAAGAACCGCAGCACACCGACTCGCGTGAAGGGCTTGTAGTCCCGGTTCCGCGCCGGCAGGTCTCGGCATACCCGGGATGGACTTCGGGTGCGGCCACGGTGGCGGTTTGCGGTCGCGGGCGCGGTCCCGGCGGGACGCGAGGCGCTGCCGGGCGTAGTGTCGCTCGGTCAGCGCCTCGACGCCATGCTCACGCGGCTTCTCGCTCCATGCCGCCACTACCGCGAGCGCCAGCAACGTCGCGGGAAAGGAAGCCCTCTGCCGCTACATCCTGGGCGGGGCGCATGACGCCGCAGAGCGCGTGCAGCTCGTCGCGGGCGACCTCGTGCGTCTGGTGCTGAAGCGGCCGTTCAGCGACGGGACGTTTGCGATCGATCTCGATCCGCTCTCGCTCCTCTGCCGGCTGGCGACCGCCGTGCCGCCCCCGCGTTTCAACACGGTGAGATACGCCGGCATGCTCGCGGCCGCGAGCACGTGGCGCGCGCGCGTGGTGCCGCCGCTGCCACCGGTCGACGACAGCGATGACGAGCGCTGCGCGACGTGCACGGCGAAGGACAAGCCGCCCACGCACCGTTCGGGCTATCGCCCATGGGCCGAGCTCTTGAAGCGCACCTTCCGCATCGATGTCGAGCTCTGCAACAAGCGCGGTGGACGCATGAAATTGCGCGCTCTGGTCATCACCGCCGCCGGCATCCGCCGCTACTTGCGCTGGCTCCGAGGCGACTTGACACACAACCTATAGGTTGTATGGTGAACCGTGACGTCCGCCGAGGTCATCCGACGGATCAAGGCGGCCGGCTGGCAGCTCGTGCGCTCCAAGGGAGCCATCAGCACTTCAAACACCCGGAGCGCGCAGGAATTGTCACTGCCCCGCACCCCAAGAAGGACCTGCCGACGGGCACGCTGAAAAGCATCGAAAAGCAATCGGGGGTCAGGCTGACCTAGCCATGCATTACGCCGCGTACATTTCCCGTGAAGGCAAATACGTTCTCGCCGACTTCCCCGACTGCCCGGGATGCCAGACGTTTGCGGACAACGGCGACAAGCTCGAAGCCGCCGCGGAAGAGGCGCTGGAGGGCTGGCTCGAGGCCCACCTGGTCGGCGGTCAGGTGCCTCCGCGGCCTGTCGAACGCCGGACGGCTCCCGCCGGCTCCAAGCTCGCGCGGATCAACGTGCGACCCGGGCTTGCCGCGGCCCTGCAGATCCGCTGGGCGCGAGACGACGCTAGGCTTTCCCAGAAGCAACTTGGTGAGCTCGCTGGTGTGCGCCAACAACAGATCGCCAAGCTCGAAGATCCCGACGAGAATCCTACGCTCGCCACACTCGTGAAGGTCGGCAGAGCGCTCGGCCTGCACGTTAGCGTGGCGTTCGAGGAAGCCCGGCACCTCTCCCTGCCGGTGCCGCAGAAGGGGCGGGCCTCGTCGCGTCGCTGAGTCGCACGGCCGGTGCTCTGCTACGCCTGGAACGAGTTCCTGTTCGCGCTCTCCTTCACGCTCGGCCCCGAGCGACAGACCGTGCCCGTCGCCATCGCGCTGCTGCGCGGCCGCTACCAGGTGCCGTGGCGCCAGGTCCTCGCCGCGGCGATCGTCGTGACGCTGCCGGTCGCTCTGGCGGTGCTCGCGTTCCAGCGTCGGACATGGACGAACAGGTTTCGATCGCCTGCCGTCGGTCCTGGCTATAGCGGTAGTAGTCGTCGCGGAGCTGCGGAACAATCCTCTGCTCGCAGCGCTCACGCTCGGCGAAGCTCGGTGCCGGCCCGGGCGCGAGCACGACGACGGCGAACTACTTCGCCTTGTTGTCCTTGCCGGCCGCTGACGCAAAAGCGTCCTGGCGCCGGGCCTTTTCGTTTTTGGCCTGCGACTTCGCCGCGTCCTTCTGGTTCTTGTTCTTCTGCTTGGATCTAGGGGACTTGTCGCCCATGTCTGCCTCCGGGCGCACGGGGCTCGATCACGAGCCTCCGGAGAGGCGCGCGTCGGGATACCCCCGGCGGACGCAGAGCGTACCACGCGCCGGGTGCCCCCGCCCGGTCGAGCGCGAGATGCGTCAACTGCGGTCGGCTGATCTCGATCCGCTCTCGCCTCGAGAGCGCGATGGCGCCCGTGCATGATCAACGTCGATCAGTGCGTGTTGCCTCGCGCAAATGCTGCACGCTCTGGTGGGGCTTTGCCCTGCTAGCGTGCATGAAATGAAACCAGAGACTCGCAAACGCGTTCGATCACTCCCCGCTTTCGCGGTCATGAAGGCGCTGGTCGCCTCGCCGGTGCGCCTTGCCGTCGTGCTTGCGCTCGCAGCCACGCTGGGCGCCTGCAACAACGGCTCGGGTAGCGGCGGCAGCGGCGGCAGCGCAGCTAGCGGTGGCAGTGCCGGGACCAGTGGCGGCGGTGTCGTCTGCACGGCTTGCGACGCCTGCCTCAAGCAGAACTGCGACACTCAATTCCAGGCGTTGTGCGGCACCAGCTTTCCGGGCGGCTACACCTGCGCTGGCGGGCCCTGTGGCGACTACGAGCAGTGCATCATCGCGTGCGCGCAGAAGAACAACTGCGGCTGCTCGAGCTGTGGCTGTGTGGACTTCAACTGTGGACTGACCTGCGCCACTTCCTGCGATGGCAAACGCACGCCCCAGTGCGATGCGGCCAATTCGACGTTCTCCCAGTGCAAGAAGTCGAAGTGCGGCACCGAGTGCGCGGGCCCGCCGACCAAATCGTAGCGCGCACACGTCCGTGCGCGCTGTCGGCGGGAAGCCCGTGCTCGTCGCCAACGAGCCCCGGACAGCTCCGCTGGCGCTCGAGCGGATCAGGCGCGACTGCCGGAACGGGAGCGAGCGGCGGCACCGCCGGAACGGCGGGGACCGGCGCCACAGTACTGCAGCGGAGCCTGCGTCGACACGCCGCTGGTCGCGTGGTGTGTCTGCCTCGCGTTACTCGCACGCCGTGCCTGCGTCGTTGGGTTTCGTGCCGCTCGGGCACGGAAGGCAGCAGATGGCGCCGCCGGGGTTCTTGTGCGGGTTGCAGTCCTGGGACCCCTGATTCGGGCAAGGGGTGCTGCCGACCAGGCATTGCCCACCGGCTGCGGTGCATGCCTCGGGACCGGAACGACTGTTCGAGCTTGCTGCGGACAGTAGCCGGAAGTCGACTCAGCTGGCCTACGCCGACGCGAAGCGCAGGTGCTGCTGCCTGAACGCCCCCGGGGTGACACGGGTCTCGCGCTTGAAGAACTTGACGAAGTTCGTGGCTTCCTCGAAGCCGAGCGTTTCGGCGATGCCCGCGACGGGCAGGGTCGAGTGCACCAGCAAGCGCTTGGCTTCAAGTGCGAGGCGGTCGGTGATCAGCGCTTTCGCCGTCTTGCCCCGCACCAACAGCGCAGCGCGCGCCAGCGTCTTCTCCGAGCAGTGGAGGCGGCGCGCGTAGTGACCCAAGCCGTGCCAGCGCTGGAACTCGCGCTCCACCAGCGACTCGAACCGGCGGAGCCGAGCGAGGGCTTCCGGAGCCACGGCCTGCCGCGTGCTCAGCAGGGGTTGTGCCAGCTCCAGCCGGAGGAGCAGCGCCTCCAGCTGGCGGCGCAGCAGCGCGTCGACCAGCGGTTCCGGCGCGGCGAGCGCGGCGTCCGCAGCCATCTGCGCGAAGGTGGCGGAAACCGCACGACGTACGGACGCCGGGAGGACCACGAGCGGCGGCGCTTCGGCGAGCCGGGCGAAGGATTCCTGCGCGTACCACCGTGGCCCGGAGCTGCTTGTCGATGGAAGCTCCTCCGATCGGAAGACGATCATCGAACCGGTCCAGCCCACAAGGTTGCCGAAACGGTGGACCTGGCCGGGGCGAACCACAAGCACGCTGCCAGCGCCGCACTCGAAGTGCTCGAAATCGATCATGTGACGATAGCGGCCGCTGCCGACGTGGATCAGACAGTGGAAGGTGACGCGCTCCACGCCCCGCGCGTCGTTTCGTTCCACGCGACGCTTGAGCTCGGCGGACGAGAACAGCTCGACGCCGTACGGATAGTGGTCCAGGGGCGCATAGTCGACGGGTTTGACGCGCGCACGCGGAGCGGTCGGCTTTTTTCGACAAACGGTCACGGTGTCCAGAATTTACCATGCCGTGTCGGAACCTGACCTCGCGGATCCAGCGCAGGTTGCGCACGATGCAGTCACCCCCCCAACAACAGGGAGATACGAACATGACTGCAACGAACGATGTCCGCGAAGCCTCCAACCGCTTCTATACCGCGCTCACGCGCATGGCCGGAGGCGATGCGGCGTCCATGGCGGACGTTTGGGCGCACGACGGCGCTGTCTCGACGATGCACCCGATCGGCGGGCGCGAGGTCGGCTGGGAGCAGGTGAAGGAGCCGTGGTCCCAGGTAGCGGAGATCTCGGCGGGCGGCGAGATCCGGATCGAACAGCAGATCATCGAGCTGCTCGGCGATGCGGCCTGGGAGATCGGCGTCGAGGTGGGCCACCTTGTCCTGGCCGGGGAAAAGGTGTGCCTCGAGCAACGCGTCACGAACATCTACCGCCGCGAAGGCGGGACCTGGAAGATCACCCACCACCACAGCGACCTGTCACCGGCGATGCTGGACGTGATCGGTCGTCTGCAGACCGGCGCGTAGCGCCGCCGTTGGGGGGGCGCGGTCAACTGCACGGAGCCACGCGCGGCCACATCGTCTACCTCGCCCGCGAGATGACCTGGCCGCAGGTCCTGGCAGCCACCATCACGCGTTGGGCCTCCGCAACAGTCGCGCTGCCCACTACGTCCCTGCCGCGTCCCGCTCCGCGTCGGTCGCGGCCTTCGCGTGCTCACGGGCCATAGTCCTCGTCTCCGCATTCGTGTGCGGCGTGTGGACGCGACGCACGGCTGGGGCTCCGCCTGCGGAGGCCCGCTCCGCCGCGAAGACCGCGCCCGCCGCTGCGCTTGGGGGCGGGGCGAGCACGGGCCGCGCCCGGCTCGCTCGGGTTCACTTCGGGGTGATACCGCGGGTCCTGGCAGCCGCTGTCACGCGTTGGGCCCCCGCAACATTCGAGCTGCGCTACACCGGGCATACTCGCTCTGGTATTCGTATTTCTGGACCATGATGGCTTCTACTTTCCTGCGGGCGCCGGGCTCGAGCGCTGCGAGCACCATGTCGATGTAGAGTGTACGCCTGTCGGGCTCGAGCCAGCGAGGCCTCGTGGTCGACAGCCTCGGCTGCGGAAGTCGACAATATCCACGTGGTACACGCTCGATCGCGTATCCTCGTTGCACGTCGAGGATGCGCGATTATCGACTCCATATCGCCTTGCTGGCGACCCTGGCCACGGCAGCTTGCGGAAGCTCGTCGCAGGTTCCGGTGGCTCGAAGCGTCGGGGTCTTCACGCGCCGCGCAAGCTTCGAGCTGGTAGAGCGCCGGCAGACGGATCACGGCATTGCGTACGTGTTCGAGAGCGAAGCGGATCCGGGTACGCGGATTGTCGCCGCCAGGCTCGGTGTTGCCGCGCCCCGGTGTCGCGGCACAGCGCTGCTGCTGGCGGTCGATGCTGTTGCCCACGCGCCCGGAGCCGCGGTCGACATCGGCGGCCAGCACGTGATCGACGCGACCGTTCCCGGTGGCGCTGCCCCACCCGTCGCAATCGACCTCGAGATCCGCCACGGCGGAGCCACGACCTGCGTGCGCGTTCCGGTCGACGGACCCGATGCGCGGTGGCGCAGACCACACCTGGCAAACGCGCGTTTCGCAAGCGCTGATCTTGCCGTGCCCACTCGAACGGTGGGATGGAACGATGTACAGCTCCGGCTACTCTTCGGCGTGGGCCGCTACCAGGGGCGGATCGGAGCCGAGATCTCCGGCGCGTTCCTGATCGCCGGCTGCTCGCGGGCCGGTTGCCCGCCACCTCCCAATCACCTATCAGGCGGCGGGGGCGTCGGCGAGGGGCTGCAGCTCGGCGGCGGCGTCGAAGCCTATCCGCTGGACCTCGGGTTCACCACGCTCGGCTTCGGCGCGCGAGAGATCACGCAGGTGCTCTACACCGATCAACAGGCAACGCAGCCCTGGCTGTGGATGAACGGCCTGGAAGGCGCGCTGCACGTTTCCTTCTGGCGCGACTGGACGAATGCCCGGCGCCGTCGCATCGAGGGACGGTTGCCGTCCAGGATGGCCACGATCGACATCCCCGTGGGGGTCTGGACCACGGGCTACCATGGCAAGCCCTCGACGGCGCTGGTGGTCGGACTAGGCGTCTCGCTCCACCGTTGGAGCTGGGACGACTAGCGTCACCGGAGCGGCGTGAGCCGGCGGTCGTCGCCTACGCGCAGCACGGCATACGGGAGCTGGTTGCCGCACGCGCTCGACGTGCCCCGGGCGAGCAACAGCAGCTTGCCGGTTTCGTCCCGCTTCCAGGCGACGACGTGGTCCCGGAGATCCACCGACCAGGTGTTCTGGAAGCGTCCGCTGGAGCCTCGTGTCAGACGGATCACCCTGCTGCCCAGCATGCCGCCGTCGAAGAGCAGGATCGCACCCGGTCCGTCCTTGGCGAAACCCTCGGGATTGCCGCCCATGATCCTGCGCTGCCGGGACGTGCGCTTGTCCACCGCAACGACGCTGCCTCCCCACTCGCCGTAGTTGTAGCCGAGCAGGCAGGTGTCTCCGGCGTCGTAGGCCAACATCGCATCGCGCGCATCGGCCAGCTCTTCGCAACCGCCCAGTCGCGACTGCTGCGCGGGAAGGAAGCGCAGCGTCGAGTGGGAGAGCTCCGCGACCCAGGCATTGTGAAGCCGTTCCACCACCCGCGGGCAGAGCGGGGTCCCCGGCTTGATCGGAGTCCCCGTCACATTCTCGTAGGTCTTTGCGGCGTGTTCGCGGTTTTCGGCCAGGTAGTCGTGCAGCGCCATCCTGCGGAGCGCCGGTGCCGCCGCCGCCGCCGCGAGGCCCAGCCGCGACAGCGCGTCTAGAGTGGCCAACACGTTGGCGCCGGGCGAATCGAGATCGCGCGCCAGGCGATCCACCGCCAGCCTGCCACCGATGGATCCCAGAACATACGGCAGCAGCAGCCGGCGGATATCTCCACCGAACAGGTCGGCGACTTCGATGATCGTCGCGACGTGGGGTCGCGCAGCGCTGCCTGCCAGCGCCAGATCCACCATCGCCAGGATGCGCTCGTCCCATCCGCCAGCCTTCACGTCGCGCGCCGCCGCAGCAATGGCGTCCGGATCCTGCGCCGCAAGCCGCGCCCGCCTCGCGAGACGCGCCGATCCCGGACGCTTGTCCCGCTCCGCCAGCGCGATCACCGCCCGCCCGCCCGGATCGTCTCCCCACGCCTGCGCAGTCGAGAGCAGCAACTCCCGTCGCGTCGGGCAGCCGCTGCGGAACATCAGTTGGTCATCGGCGTGCGGGCCCACGCTCACCTGCTTCGACAGCGGCGCAAGAGGGTACTTGTCGTCGCACACGGAACCCGCTGCCACCCTATCCGGCGCTTCAATTGCCGCGCGCGTGCACTGGACCAGCCGGTCCCGGCTCGCAGCCGGCAGCTGCCGCATATGCCGAATGTCCTGGCTGGCCGCGACCAGCTGCTCCTCGCTGGCCTTCGTGCCGCATAGGAGCGCCGTGCACGCCCGCGCGTCACCGCAATCCAACGACTCGAACTGCGCGGGCGTGTAGACCGCGCAGCCCGCCAGCGCCGCGGCGAGCAGGGGCGGGATCACGCGTCGCTTCATCGGTTGTTACGATACCAGCTTCCGGTGCGCACGGGAGCCGCAGGTCCTGGCAGCCACCATCACGCGTTGGGCCTCCGCAACAGTCGCGCTGCCCACTACGTCCCTGCCGCGTCCCGCTCCGCGTCGGTCGCGGCCTTCGCGTGCTCACGGGCCATAGTCCTCGTCTCCGCATTCGTGTGCGGCATATGGACGCGACGCACGGCTGGGGCTCCGCCTGCGGAGGCCCGCTCCGCCGCGAAGACCCCGCCCGCCGCCCGACTGAACGTGGTACGCTGTTGGCGATGTCGATCGTGGAGGCTCTGAAGTGTCCGTCGTGTGGTGCCCTGGCTCATCCGCCTGGGCAATGCCCCTATTGCGGCGCGGAGCTCCATATCGTCTCCGCGCCCGACGATCCCTACGGATGGATCGCCCAGGACCGTCGAGCCACGCGCCACTGTCGGCTGGTTGCTGCTCGGCGTACACTTCGGCGATGGGGTCGGAGCTCCCAGCCTATCGGTACGTGCTACCCCTGAGAAGGCTCGCGAGTGTTCTTGTTGTCATCGCCGTCGCGATGTTGTCGGCCGGTTGCCAACAGTGCGACGCCAAGGGCACCCAGCCAGGTTACTTGATCTACGTTCAGGACGGATCGGGTGCACCCATTTGCGACGCCTCGGTTACGCTGGACTCCATTCCGGTGCAGCCGACAAGCACTTGTCTGTACACCGTCCGCATACCCACTCGTGAAGCCTCTGCGTCGCTGCACGTGGAGCGCGACGGGTACCTGCCCGTGGACCGAGAACTCTCCACAGAATTCAGCAGTGATGCTTGTGGGCATCCGTACGTCGTCAGGGTGACGGTGATTCTGCAGAAGGGCTGATGGCATTCCACTAGCTGGCGGCCAGTGCCACTAGTCGCGCCTTCAACCTCTCCTGGGCGTCCATGACCGCATCCGCCGACAGCTTGAATCCCTTCTTCGGCGACCCCTGCGCCGTCCACGCGAAGCTGCGCCACAGCGCAAGCGTGGCCGCTCCGACGGACTCGCCCTCGAGGCGGCGGAGCAGATCCGAGGCGTATGTGCACAACCCCACGATCTCGCGAAGCTCCGGGTCGCCGAGCAGCTGATCGATCAGCGTGTCGTCCTGGCCGGTGCCTACGTCGAGCGAAAGCGCGCGCACGAATCCGCGCTTCATGCGCTCGGCGACCTTCTTGTCCGCGGTGCGCACCTTCTTGGGACGGATGTGCGGCGCGCGCACCAGCCAGCTACACAGCGGGCAGTAGCAGTGACAGTAGGGAGAGACGAGCTGCATGCCCGGGTTCGCGTCGAGGTCGAACGTGCTCGAGAGGTACGTCGAGAACAGCCGGCTGAAGGCCAGCACATCGTCGGGCGCAGGTCGCGCGCGCTCGGGAAAGTTCAGGTAGTGATCCGAAATCCACGCATGGGCCGCCGCTTCGAGTGTCCCCGCCTCGTGCACGGCCCAGGGCGCGATGAACCCCTTCTCCAACGCCGTCTCCAGCCACAGCACGAGCTGGTAGCCACGGGTCTGGAGATCGACGGCCCGTTCGATTTGTCCGCGGGTTAGCACCGGAGAGCGGTAGCGCGCGGCGGCGGGGACGTCCAGTGCTGGACGGCGTCCCTCGTAACCGTACGCAGCGGCTCATCAGGGAAGATCGACGCCCGCCGCTGCGCTTGGGGTGGCGGGCTACGGCGCGTCCGTGCGGGCATAGCCAACGCTCATTGGAGCGTGGCCGCACCTAGTTCTTCTGCGGCATCACACACACGAGATGGCCCCCTCTGGATCGGCAGGCTCCTCCGGCATCCTGGCACCGGGTCATGTCCTCGGTCGACGCGCAAACCCGACGGATCGAGTAGCTCCCTCCGTGCCCCTTGGCTTCCGTGCACTGGATGAGCATGTTCCTTCCCACCTTGCCCTTCTCGACTCGCTGGCTGTTGGTCTCGAGAGCAGGACCTTGCAGATCCTCCTTGTACCGGATGGTCCCAGTCTCCGAACTGACAGCCAGCACGTCTCCCGTCTGGGCGTCCAACACCCTGTACCCCTCCGGGCATCGCTGACCTGCCTCCCGGTAGCACTCGATGAAACTCTGGCACTCCATGGCCAGCCCCTCCGACCCATTCGGTGTTTCTACTTCCTCGACTTTCGGTCCGCTCGGGGCTGGCGGCACACAGCCAGCCAAAGCCAGCACCGGAATCCAACGCAGCCAGTTCACAAGGGTGTGGTTCCCGTCCTGAGCAGTTTCACGCGGCATCGCAAACCCGCACCTTCACGTGACGCTGCCGCAACAGCACGTCCATCGCGTCGTCCCACCGGTCGCTCAGCGCCAGCGCTCGGAGATGGATGATGTGCTCGCCGGTGTCGTTCTTCCAACGTGCGCCGGCACGCTTCATGCGTTGTGCGACGAGCGACTTGCACGTCGCCTCGACGTTGCCGCTTCCGATGGGCAGACCCTGCTTGCGCGCGGCGGCGTAGTTCATGCGATGCCCGTTGTTTTCGATGTACGTGATCGCCTCGTGCACGGGCCGCTGGTCGCCGACGCGGACGTTCTCCTTTCCGCTCGCGGACAACTCGCGCAGGATCTGCCTCGCCGCGCCGCTCGTGTTGAGCAAGCGAAGCCGCCAGCGTTGCACGATGGCAGCCGACTGATCGCCGTGGATCACCTTCGCTGCTGCGGAGAGCTTCTCCAGGGCGTGCCAGATGTCGATCAGGTGCATCACCTTGCCGAAGTCGGGACCACGGAATTCGGCATCCAGCAAGTTCCACATCTCCGCTGCACCGTCGCACAGCAGGGAGACGGAGAGCTTCGGCTTGTGGGCAAGCAAGGCGAGCACGTCGCTCGCGAGCCCCATGCACAACGTCGGCGCGTCGCCTCCAGGCATCGTCCCGTACCGGATCGTCCGCAGCGCCTCGCCTTCGGCATCGTGGAGTGTGACGGTGCCGCAGTACGCCATGCGGTAGACGCGCGAGATGGGGTTTCGCGGCGCGTCTTTGGCCGGTCTACCCGCACTTCGCGGCCGGGGTTCCTCCATGGGCAACGAAACCCGGTCCAGCGACACGCTGACGCTGCGCGCCTTGCGCGGGATATCCACGCTCTCGATCAGCGTCTCCTCGATCTCTTGATGGCGTGGAAGGTAGAGCCGACCCACCTCGTGCCCCACGCGCTCGAAACTCGAGCGCGAGTACGGCAGCCGACCGAGCTGCCGCGCAGTCTGCTCCGCTTCGCGGGACGTGCCCTGCTGCAACAGGTACGCCATCGCGCGCGCCGCGCCGGGGAGCCAGCCGTCATCGAGGGCTCCACTACGAAGGCTCACGAGGTTGACGGTCTTGCCGTTCCGTTCCGCCGCGCTCCGATACAGCGAGCGCTCCACCACGACCTCGCCTGCCCCTGCCCGGTACGTTGCGGGATGGCGTCCCACGCGACGGAACAACTCCCCGTCGATCAGCACCTCCGCACCATCCACGTCCAGCGCCGCGAGACATGCCGCGTGGATGCCGCGCTCGACAGCTGCCACACGCTCGGCCGCCACTCCTTCAAAACGCTCGTAGTCGATCCGTCGCCCGCGCCGTGCGCGCTCGATCTGGTCGGACGCTGCGTCGACCAGCGCCTGCAGCGGCTCCTGCATCCCCTTGAGTTCCTCCGGTATCTCCAGCATCATCTTCGCCACGGGGCATCCTCCTTTCGTTGTCTTGCAACTCCGAGGGTACCGGCTCTGCCCCGTATTTTCCTGTGCGTGCTCACGCCTCCGGGAAACCAACGCGTGGTCGATCACTTGCGCGACGTTCTTGATGCAGTGCTTGCGCTACGCGGACGTGCTCAGCAATGGAACCACACCCGTTCACAATCCCAGTTCACCACGGAGAAGTGGCGCACACACATCGAGCGCGTAGCCCGCGACGGGTGACGCCCCCAGAACAAGAACCTTCCAAGCCATAGTTCAAGCATATCGGGCGATTCCACATAGTGCCAGCACTCCGACTCGCCGAGTGCAAACTGGCTGCATGAATCGAGCCGATCGCAGCCGAAGGGCGCGTTGTAAAGAGGGCCAATAGATCGAACTCCGCCCACGACCGCTAGAAGATCACGTGGCCCGACCTCGGTGATTCCTGGCCCTCTGCTACAGCGCACTTCCCCCGCCGGGCAGCCGCGCGCGGAGGAAGTGTGTCCGCTCGTTCATCGGCTTGGACAGAAGCTGGCGGATCCGCTCGCGGAGCTCGCGCTCGCTCTCGCGCTTCAACGCGGCGAGCCGGGCACGGCGCGAGGGCAGACTACTTGCCGGTTTTCGAGCTCTCTTCAAGGGTCGCCTCCAGCAGCGGCAGCACCGCGACGTCGCGCGGCCTGCCCGCAGCACGCTTGCTCTTGATGATGTCCGCGAGCGCTGCCACGCGCAAGGGCGCCCCGCCCATGTCGACCGTCGTCGCGCGGGGTTGCAGGGACTTGAACGACCGGATGCCGTGGATCAGCGACATGAAGTCGAGCTGCAGACCGGAGTCGTCGTTTTCCAGACGGTAGAGGTCGGAAGCCGGGTAGTACGGCCGCAGGATCGTTGCGCCCAGCTCGTCGGCGACCTTCTTCAGCTTGCGGACGTTCCCGGGCGTCTTCCGGATCATGAAATCGAAGTCCGCGGTCGTGACGGGCGCGCCGCGGAGCGCTGCGGCTGCGTTGCCGATCAGAACCGCGTCGAGGTGCGCCGCTGACAAGGCGTGCGCAACGCGTTCGAGCAATGGGCGAGCGTCCACGTGCAGACGGTACCATCAGCACAGCCCCCGATCGAACTCCGAAGTCGTTGCTCCCGCCGAGGACATCGTCTACCTCGCCCGCGAGATGACCTGGCCGCAGGTCCTGGCAGCCACCATCACGCGTTGGCCCTCCGCAACACTCGCGCTGCGCTTCACGTCCCCGCCGCGGCGGCTGTCGGCAGGCCTGCTCGTCCCGCTACCCGTGGCAACCGTGATCTACCGCTACCCGAACAACTCGCGGACATCTGTCAAGGTCGCCGCGCGCGTCAGCCACGCGTCCAGCGTCGGAATGTCGCGGCAGGCGCGCACGCGCTCGGCCACGTCGTCGGGAACGGCGAAGCCACGCGCTTCGAGCACGCGAAGGATGCCTTCGGCTCTGCCTTCAGCCAGTCCCTGCCCGAAGTACCTCCGGGCATACTCGCTCTGGTATTCGTATTTCTGGACCATGATGGCTTCTACTTTCCTGCGGGCGCCGGGCTCGAGCGCTGCGAGCACCATGTCGATGTAGAGTGTACGCCTGTCGGGCTCGAAGGCCAGCGAGGCCTCGGCTGCGAGCTCGCCGAGCGCTACGGCGTGCGGGCCGCGCCCGTGCACGACGGCGGAGAGCACCGAGAGGTACGGGCTCTCGACCGCCCGATCGCGATCGAGCAGCTCCGTTGGTGTCGAGCTGCACTTCCACGATCACGACGAAGCGCCGCCGCCCGGCGCGCACGTGCAGCACGAGATCAGCGGCGTACTCGGGCGGGCGGGCCTCGCCGAAGCTGGCCGCCACGATCTCGACGCTCGCCCTGGCAGGCAGCGCCACGTGCAGCACGCTGCGGAGCAGCTCCGCGACGAACGCCGGCCTCGACCGGAACAGATCCACCAGGGCCTCGTGCAGCTGCGAAGGCACGCGCGAGGTGCAGCAAGCAGCGTGCCGTGCGGAAATGCCGCGAATGCGCGCTCCGCGGGGTGGCGGCGCAGGGATCCGCCGATGGCGAGATGCCGCTCGCTGGCGGCACGCCGGTGACGCTCGCGTCCGGGCAGAGCGGGCCCGAGAACATCGCCTTCGACGCGACGAGCGTCTACTGGACGAACCAACTCGCCGGCACTTTGATGAAGCTCACGCCGAAGTAGAAGCCCAGGTCGCGAAGAGCTAGTTTCCGAGCGCGCCCATCCAGGTCACGCCCGGGAGAAGGTTCGGGTTGCCGGCTTTCAGGACGGGGCTCGTCGCCTTGAGGTGGAAGTCCATTCCGGCGGGATCGACAAAGCCGGGGTCGACGCTCAGGTCGTGCGCGCCCGAACCACCGTTCGTCGTCTGGTACTTGTCGTTGTAGTCCCACGTGACGTTGCACGAACTGCCCATGTGGGCATTCCCGCCGTCGAGCACGTTGTTTTGGATGTCGAGCGCGCCGCCCGCGCACGAGTCGATGTAGAACGGCACCATGCCGGTGCCACCCGCGTAGCAGGTGTTGTTGTAGATCTTGGCGGAGATGGGGCCGGTGCCGCCCTGCGTCTGGAGCCCGAAACACGCATAGCCGGGCGCCGCGCCGTAGTCGACGTTCTGCTCGAACGTCGCGGTCAGGGTGAACGAGGGGTGCTGCAAGGCAAAGATCCCGTTGCCGTTGCAGCTCGGGTAGGACTGGCCGTTCACGGTGACCGTGCCCATGCAGTTCACCGTATTCTTGGCCACAACCACGCCCACCGAGGCCTTGAAGTCGATGCAGTTGTGCGAGCAGCCGGGGCCCACCGAGTTGCCGCGAATGATCGGTCCGCCGGTGTCACCGTCCACCATGATCGAGTTGTGGCCGCCGGTGATCTTGACGGTGTTGTTCAGGATCTTGATGCCGGACTTGCTGGTCTTCCAGTTGAAGAAGGCGATGCCCTCATTGAAACCGTAGTTGTTGTCGTCGACGTGGAAGCAGCCGGAGCACGCGCCCGGGTAGGCTCCGTAGCCCGTGTTGTGGACGTAGTTGTTCTCGATGACAACGCCCGTGGCGGGATGATCGGTGAAGATGATTCCGCCAAGGGTGGTGTTTCTGACCTCGAAGCCGTTGATGGTGACATAGGTACTGGCGCCGTCGTTGATGCCGACCGCGGAACCGTAGGCGCTCACGATGCCGAACTTTCGCGTGGAACCGCCGTCGATGACGGGGAGATTGCCCGAGCCGTAGTTGCCGAAGGTGATGGGCGCGCTCGGCGTGCCGTTGACGTTGGAGATGTCGAGCTGCTCCTCCCAGACGCCACCGCGCTGGAAGCGCACGCGGTCGCCGGGTTCGAGCTTCGGCTCGAAGCTCACCACTTTGGCAACCGTCTTCCATGCGGAGCTCGGGCTGGTGCCGGGATTGGCGTCGTTGCCGCTGTTCGAAACGTAGTAGTCGTTGCCGCTCGACGCGCCGCCACCGCCCAATCCGCCGGACGCCGCCGAACCCCCCGCTCCTGAACCTCCGCCCGCTCCGGCTCCGCTTGTTCCGCCCGCTCCGGCTCCGCTTGTTCCGCCCGCTCCCGAGCCGGCCGAGCCACCAGCGGCGTACCCAGCGCTTCCGCCCGTTGCCGCGCCGGCGGAGCCTCCCGTACCTCGGGGCGACGAGCTCGAGCTCCCGCAAGCGATCGCACCACCCAGAGCGACGGCGATCGAGACCAGGACGACGCGTGCATCCGTCATGTCGGCCATCTTACGCCGAGCCAGCGCCAGTTGCAGGCCGTGCTGTTGACCGCGCCCGGCCTGCTCGGGTTCACTTCGGGGTGGTCCTCATCACGGCGCCCCCGCCGTTCCCGCTGCGTAGCTGGCGTGTGAAGTAGACGCTGGTGGCGTCTACCACGATACTCTCGGATTCCTGCGCTGCGTCCATGGCGAGCGTGACGGGCGTGCCACCGTCGAGCGCTACCTTCATCCGTGAGGCGTACCGGCTGTTCGCGCGCGTGGTGAAGCCGACGCTGGGCTTCTCGCTGACGCAGAACTACTGGAGCTTCGATTCCACTCCGCCGCGAAGACCACGCCCGCCGCTGCGCCTACTTCGGCGTGAGCTTCACTACGTTGCCGTAGGTGCCCGGCGGCCAGATGCTGTCTCCTGAGACCGTCTCACCGGTGCCGCAACCGCCGCCGTGCTTCCAAAGTGCTACGCTGGACGAGTGAGGTGGGTCCGGTGATGTCGTTTCGACTACAATCCGGCGCCGCAACGCGCGTGCGCGCCGTCGTGGCTCTGACTGCACTGTCGGTCATCGCGCTGACCGGACCGACCGGATGTCTCATCAACAGCTGCACCGATATGGGGTGCATAGACAGCTACACCGTCGACCTGTCGGTCACGTTCCAACAGCCGGGACCTCCTGGCCAGTACGTCCTCAACGTCATGACCGACAAGGGTTCGGCGATCGTGACCTGCCCGATCCCGACAAGCGGGTGTTGCGCGCCCTCCCAGTCGTCGACGGTGGTGGTTTCTGCGTGCCCCGTGATGGACGGGGCCGCGCTGTCCCGCATCGATGTCACGATCGAGGACCAGCCAGCCAAGGTCACCGTGCAGGTGAGCCGGGACGGGACCCAGGTCGGTTCGAAGACGTTCGCACCGCACTACTATGCGTACGAGCTCAACGGCAAGGGATGTGGGTACTGTCACGCCGTCTCTCCGGAGAAGTTGACGATCTGAAATACTCCGCCGGACCCCCGCAGCGATGTGCGTCCCACGCGACGCAAGGCGCGGTCAATTGCACGGAGCTAGGCGCGGCGACATCGTCTACCTCGCCCGCGAGATGACCTGGCCGCAGGTCCTGGCAGCCACCATCACGCGTTGGGCCTCCGCAACAGTCGCGCTGCCCTGCACGCCCCTGCCGCGGCGGCTGTCGGCAAGCCTGCTCGTCC
Organism: uncultured delta proteobacterium; assembly: GCA_963826085.1. Lineage (GTDB taxonomy): Bacteria > Myxococcota_A > Polyangia > Polyangiales > Polyangiaceae > CAWDXG01. The sequence continues at coordinate 769,152 of CAWGVN010000005.1, forward strand.
CGTTATCCGTGGCAACCGTGATCTAACGCTACCCGAACAACTCGCGGACATCTGTCAAGGTCGCCGCGCGCGTCAGCCACGCGTCCAGCGTCGGAATGTCGCGGCAGGCGCGCACGCGCTCGGCCACGTCGTCGGGAACGGCGAAGCCACGCGCTTCGAGCACGCGAAGGATGCCTTCGGCTCTGCCTTCAGCCAGTCCCTGCCCGAAGTACCTCCGGGCATACTCGCTCTGGTATTCGTATTTCTGGACCATGATGGCTTCTACTCTCCTGCGGGCGCCGGGCTCGAGCGCTGCGAGCACCATGTCGATGTAGAGTGTACGCCTGTCGGGCTCGAAGGCCAGCGAGGCCTCGGCTGCGAGCTCGCCGAGCGCTACGGCGTGCGGGCCGCGCCCGTGCACGACTGCGGAGAGCACCGTCAGGTACGGGCTCTCGACCGCCCGATCGCGATCGAGCAGCTCCGTTGGTGTCGAGCTGCACTTCCACGATCACGACGAAGCGACGGCGCCCGGCGCGTACGTGCAGCACGAGATCAGCGGCGTACTCGGGCGGGCGGGCCTCGCCGAAGCTGGCCGCCACGATCTCGACGCTCGCCCTGGCAGGCAGCGCCACGTGCAGCACGCTGCGGAGCAGCTCCGCGACAAACGCCGGCCTCGACCGGAACAGATCCACCAGGGCCTCGTGCAGCTGCGAAGGCACGCGCGAGGTGCAGCAAGCAGCGTGCCATGCGGAAATGCCGCGAATGCGCGCTGCGCCGGGTGGCGGCGCAGGGATCCGCCGGCGGCGGCCGGCAGTGTGAGCGGCGCGGCGCTGCCCACCACGTCCCTGCCCCTGCCTCGTCTCGCTCCGCGTCGGTCGCGGCCTTCGCGTGCTCACTGCGCCCTTCGGGCGCTCCGCGCTTCGCGCGGACCGTGGTCCCTCCCGGACTCCGTCCAGCAAAGCTGGACTCCGTCCACTCGGGTTCGCTCGGCCATAGTCCTCGTCTCCGCATTCGTGTGCGACGGATGGACGCAACACACGGCTGGGGCTCCGCCTGCGGAGGCCCGCTCCGCCGCGAAGACCCCGCCCGCCGCTGCGCTCGGGGTGGGGCGGAAACGGCCGCACCAGCGTAGTCTCGGAACGACTTCGCTCTCTTGGAACCAGTCGCCACATCTCCAGCGCCTGCTACTGACACAGGTGGTCGATGCAGCGCCAGACACGACCAGCTTCGGCAAAGTAATTTTCGCACGACGGACAGAGCTGCCCCTCGCCGCACGTGCACGAGGCGCGGCACGTGGAGCCGACACACGACAGACCCGGCGCACACGCGGGGGACGACGGACTGCACTCGGCGCCGAAACCGCCCAGGCACGCTTGGGAGGTGCAGCTCGCGCAGGCCGCGCGCCATACAGGATACGCGCCCCGGCAGCTCACGCCTGTGTTGCCATCGCAGTAGAACTCCGCTGGTTGCTTGCATTGCGGGTCGGGCGAGGCAGCCAACGTGCAGAACACGCCGTTCGCATCCTCCTGGCAAAGCCCCTGCCCGCCGCAATCCATGGTCGTCCACCGCGTCCCCTCGCCGGCCGGCGCTTGGTACGCCTCGCACACGTGCGCCACTCCGTTCCCGTCACAGTGGTCGCTGCCTATCCGGCACTCTTGCGAGGGCTTAAGGCTGCACGCCGGAGCCCCGTAGCCCGCGAGCATTGCCAACGCTGCAAGAGCGCCGAAGAGAGCTACGGACCGCCGTCCTGATCGATCCCCGCAAGCCATGGGTGCCCCTTCGGCTGCTTGTCGATGGTGCAGGCGTCGGACTGGGCGGGATCGGACATGGACAAACAGGTTTCGATCGCCTGCCGTCGGTCCTGGTTATAGCGGTAGTACGACATGAAGCAGTCTGCCCTGTAGTCGTCCGCCGACGCGCCGCCGAGCAGATCTCGAAGGTCTTTTCGGCAAGTGGTCATCAGATCCTGCTCGGCGAGGGCGTCCACTGCACCAGGGTCCTTCGTCCACTTGAACCAGGCGTAGCCGCCGCGGGAATAGTAGCACTTGGTGTCGTCCCCCGCCGCTGCAAACTGCTCGAAGTACGCCTTTGCGACCTCTGGGATGAGGTAGCCCGTACCGCCGAGCTCCTTGTCGCACTGCGTCTGACAAGCCTGTAGATCGGCCGCGGCATCGCAGGTACGCACGGTGTCGCACGCCTTGGCACAGAGAGGATCCACCTTGTGCCCGGTGTCGCCCCCCGAGTGCCCCTGGCCGCTGCAGCCGAGCAGGCCGAACAGTGCCGCCACTGCGGGCAGCCACAAGCGCGTCGCCCGCCGGATACTACCAGATGCTGCGCTCGTCTCTCGATTGCGTGTCATCAGAACTGCTCCCCCGGCGCCAGTTCCGAGATCCGGTTCTCGAAACACAGATACGACGGCGTCGTGTAGTCACACTGGTCGATCGGCAAGTTGTCGTTCACCGGGAACTCATACTTCGGCGCGCCCGTAGCGAGTTTCAGGAGCTGCACGAGCGATGCATCCCATACCATGGCCTGGCCGTAGGTGTCGGGGTGGAGCGAGTCGTCGCTGCTCGTCGTATCGTCGTCCCAGAGCTCGGCGTGCAGCAGGTTGTAGATCGGCTCATGCGTGCTGCCATCGTGAGTTCCCGAGTGCTTCCAGTTGTCCGTACAGCTGTCGTTCGGCCACGACACGTGATCGTCATTCGAGCATTCGCTTCCCGTGAAGTCGCCTTTGGAGGTGCCTCCGCTTGCGTGCGCCACCTGCCAGTGCATTTTCGTGTAGGGATCTACTTTGCCGCAGCCCCAGCAGTCGCCCTCTCCGGTCGCGTCGGCGGTCACGACCCGCTGCGTAATGTCGTGTTTCCAAGACGGATGGTACCTGCCCGGAACCGCCAGAGACGTGAAGACGAAGTCGAGGGCGAGCGGTTTGTGATCCGAGTAGCTTTGCGGAGGCGGGCCGAAGTCGTCCGGCAAGCCTGGCCAGGGCGAAGTCCAGACGTACTTGGCGCCCGGGTCTTTCATGGCGACCCAACGGGTCTTTTCGAAACTACTCGACTTGGGCGGAACCGGCGGCCGCAGCAGCGCGAAGTCGAATCGCTCATGGCCATCCCAGTGCCCGGCGTAGTCCGCATCGATTCTCTTGGTACCGAGAGGGTCATGCCCGATGAACGTACCGATAGCGGGAGGGTAGCTCGAATTCCAAGGGACGGTGAAGTTGTTGTACACAAACTCCTGCGCCAGGTCGCTGTGATCGATATCCCACGCCCAGTCATCCGGCCAGGGCACGCCGACGTCGTCGGTGGGCGTTGCTCCCTGCCCGAGCTGGAGTTCCTTGACTACATTTTGGTACTCGGATGGGACAGTGGACCAGTCGGCCCCGTGCGGCTTGCCGTCGAGATTGAAGTCACCGAGGATGAGAGCCGGTCGGTCCTTGGCGGCTTCCGCCGCAACGAACGCATTCATGAGCTGCAGCTGATTCTCGCGGACCTTGGCGTCTGACGCATTGCAGTTCAAGTTGACGTCCGAGAGTGCCTTGAGGGTGAGAAGTCCCGCGGCGGCCCCCGGGTCAACCGCTGCGGCTACGATCGCTGCTATCACGGTGGACTTGTAGGCGTCGCTACTGCAGAGCGTCGGGTTGCTCGACTGCAAGTGGGCATTGAAGATGTCGATGAACTGATCCCCGCTGTCGAGCGGCTTGCAAGCCGCCGGCTGTTCGTCTCCACCGCCAAACTCCCCATGGCACTGCTCCTTCGCGAGCGAGACATGGGTGAGCCCGAGGCGCACATATTGCACCCCTTTCGCGCGGAAGCAGTCTTCCCCCTTGCAGCACGCCTTCCCGTCCGGGCAGTTCTCCTCAAAGACCATCCGGTCGGATTTCATGAGCGGCAGGTGTGTCATGATCCAGAGGCCTCCGTGGGTGCCGGAAGTCTCGCACTCCGCATCTTGGTTCTTCTGAAACGTCGCCGCGGTGCACAGCGCAAACGTGCCCACGCTCTGCTCGATGGCCTTGCTCAGGGAGGGGCTGAAATCTACTGGGCCAAGCAGATGCATCGGGGGCAACGGGTGCTGGCCGGTACTCTTGGCCGCCCGGATCTTGTTGACCTCGTCGAGGACGTCCTGCACGTATGGCCGATACCAACCCTCCTGGATTGCCACGATATCCTGGGTGGCCATGATCGAAGCATACTGCTGCATGTTGATATCCTGGAAGGGGTTGCGCAGCCCATCCGACTCGAACAGCCTGAGGTTCCAAGACATTACCTTGAGCGGGAACTGCGCCTGCTTCGGAGGCGGACCAAACAATAGCGTGGGCAGCGAAGCCCGATCGCCCAAGAGCTGGCCTACGGTCCCGTAGCTGGTCAGAAACTCGGGCGCTGCTCCCGTGTTCCCGGCGGCGCGTATGCCGAAGCCAATACCCGGCGAAAGCTTCTTGCCTCCGGACTCGGGGAGCACGTTGATGTCGTAGAAATGTATAGGAATCGAGAGTTCAGCGCTACACCGCGCGACTGCGGGCGTCGAAGGATCGTCCGCGCAGCCGGACACGACGAACTGCATGTCCGGGCCCGGGTGCTGAACTTTGACCCACCCCTTGGTGAGGACGTTCGCATGAATCGGCGGTGCCGCCAGGCCGGTAGGCGGTGATCTTGTGATGGAGGAAATCTAGATCGTAGCGCCGGTCCGCCGAGTCGAAACAAAATGTGTGTCCAACGAACCTGTTGCTGTCGACATAGAGCTGGAGCGTGAAGGTAGACCCCCCACCGACAACAGCATTCGTGACGGAGGTCAGCGGAATGTCCTGCAGATACGCAAACAGTATGCCACCGGGAAGAGGTAGATTGTGCGAGAACCTATGCCTAGCAACCTCAACGAAGACCGAGCCGTGCGCACGCCGGACCGATTCGGTGTAGTCCATCTGTGTGGCGTGGGCGTACTCCAACGGGCTGAAGTTGCCGTCGACTTTCAGATGGTCCAGCGCACTGGGAGCAGTTGGAGGGAGTGCCGTGCACTCGCCCGGCTTCAGGCCGGGATTGCAGTAGTCCGAGGTAGGTATGATGTCAGTGACGTTGGCGGACCGCTTGGTGTGAACGGTCTCATCTCCCCCCGCCGGCCCGCACGCGGACACCGGGAGCAAGGCGACCACTGCCAGAACGATCAACCGAAACATCCGCATTCCTTGTGCCGACTCTTCCACTGGAACCTCCTCTCGCGGCAGCTTGCCCCGGGCGGCAATTCATCATCTTCGGCCCCGAACCGCAGAGCCCACAATTGCCACACCGATATTGCCAGCCCGATGCGCTGAAGCGGAGTTACATCGAGTTATATTATTGCCGACACACGAGTACATGCCCACACGGTCAGGTACACACGCCCCTGGCCGCACCGGATCAACTTCTCGCTACGCCGCTTGCCGACCCGCGCCAACGCTGCGTCCACACGTTCCTCGAGACTTTCGTTCAGGCGATGCACGAGCGTGCGTCGGCGCCGGCTGAGGTCGACGCGCTCTCCAGGCCATACCGTTCGGTCGATCTTGTCGTAAGGGGTGCCCTCGCGCGCTTCCAGCACCAGTGCGAGCAACGCCACCTCCTTGTGGCCGAGGTCGACACGTTCGCCCGCAACGAACGCCTCGCGCTCGCCCAGCGGTGAGCGGATCTCGATCAACGGCAGAAGAGGTGCCAGCCCTGGTGCCGCGGGGCCGGCGCTGACCTCGATCGCGGGGGGTTTGCCGCGGTCGACGGTGTCCGCCGCATCCGGCGGAACGCTCACCAGCATCAACGCGGCGGCGCTCCCGCGGAGGAGGCGCAGCAGCACGACCGCGCTCGAACTGTCCACAAGAAGCTGGAAAGACCGTTCTGCTTCAGGTGTCGGAGGTCCTGAGGGCGCCTGGCCCGGACTTCCCGGTTCGCCGGGCGCGTCAAGTTCCGGAGTCCGTGACAGAACTCTGGCGTAGACTCCCGAGGACCGACGGACTGGCCATGCTCCTACTGCGCGGGCTGCCTCAATCGGTCCCGGTTCTCGTCCCGCACATGCGCGGGCTATGTCCCCATGCGGGGGCACCACCGCGGGACTCGCTCTCTGGCTGCCTTCGCGTCGCCCCATCAATCGATCTCCAACCGAAGGCCCTGACTGAGAGCTCTCGCGCTCCTGGCATTTCGATCCGCGACGATTCGAGCCACCCCGGCCCTCCTCACGGATGTATGGAACGCAGCCTGATGCGGATCTGTCAATCACCCCTAGGGGTGAAGGCATTGCACTCGCGTTCCATATCGAGACCCGACTGCAGCGAGGTGGTGACGACGCAGCGCGTTGGTGGAAACCGGCGGGACGATCCGTGCGGGTCGCTCTGTGGAAACCCGTACCAGGCAACCTGGTGCTGTTCGGGGCGCGCGCGCCGATCGGCGCGTTGGGCATCACGGATGGGCCGGGACCGGCGTACCGGCTGTTCGCGCGCGTAGTGAAGCCGACGATGGGGTTCTCGCTGACGCAGAACTACGGGAGCTTCTATTCGCTGGAACCGGGGGCGGAGCTGGGGCGCGGCGACGGGGTGAGCGAGTCCGTCACGCCGCCTCCCCTCCCGGCTTGTCCCGCTGCACCTGCGCTGCCGCCCGTCGCGCCGCTGCCGCCGCTGCCGCTGCCGCCAGAGCCCGCTGCTCCGTCGTGCGACCCGCCGCACGCCCAACGCGACGAGGACATCGTCTACCCCGCCCGCGAGATGACCTGGCCGCAGGTCCTGGCAGCCACGATCACGCGTTGGCCTCCGCAACAGTCGCGCTGCCCACCGCGTCCCTGCCGCGTCCCGCTCCGCGTCGGTCGGCGGGGCGACGCGCCCGCGCAAGCTCGCCGCCATCAAGCTCGCCGCCATCTGACGATGTCGGGGCGGTCGTCCCCAGCCAGGAGCCGATCGATGACGGCTATGGCGGTTTCCCGCTTCACTGTCCGGTCGATCGCGACCTTGTCGACCTGACCGTTGTCGAGGCGAAATAGTACCGTTGCCCCGTGCGGCGTCTTCCGCCGTGTCGCCTTCTCGATCGCGATCCATCCCCGCTCGTCGGGTTGGATGCATCCGAAACGCGACGTGTCTCGCCATCGAAGGTTACCTGCCAGCCCTGGTATCGACCTATTCCCCAACGCTTCCACTCCTTCGGATCCAGCGCCGGGCTCAACACCATCGTCTGCTCGCGCACCCACGCGGCAGGATGCATGTTGGTGCGACCGAGGTAGGTGAACTTCTCGTCCTCTTCCAACTTGCACAGGAGCGAGATGTCGCCCAGTGCCGTGTCGGGAGGCCGGCGGACCCGGCCGCCGGGCTTCATGCGCCACTCGAACTCGCCGGTACGCTGGAAGTGGCATACCTGCGTGCTCCTGCCAACCGTCGCGAACAACGCGCTGGCGGTGCCATCCGTGAAGAATGCGCCGCCCAGGTAGGCGGGCCTCTTCGGCAACCCCAGCTCCTCGAGTGCGCATTTCGCCCATCATGATCGGCCGTTCCGCAGCATCGTGATCACGTGTTCCGCGGCATCGTGATCGGAGCGAAGCGACGTTCGGCTGGCTCTTGGTCCTGGTTCTCCTTGGTTGGTTCGGGTCAGGGTATCGATCGCCCGGCCGCCGTTCAATCCGGTGCGGACGTACAGCGCTTCAGGGGCTCGCGGGCTTGCGGCGTGAGGGTCCCTTGAGTGCGAGCCGGTGCGCGGTGTGCAGCACGCGGTCGCAGATGGCGTCCGCGGTTGTCGGGTCGCTCAGGTAGTCGTGCCAGTGTTTGGGATCGATCTGGCTCGTGATGATCGTGGCGCGCGCCTCGTGCCGGTCTTCGAGGATCTCCAGCAGGTCGCGCCGCTCTGCGTCGGTGATCGGCGCGATGGCGAAGTCGTCGATCACGAGCACGTCGATGCGGGCAAAGCGTGCGAGCAATCTGGGGTAGCTGCCGTCGGCGCGCGCGAGGCGCAGTTCGTCGAAGAGGCGCGGTGCGCGCCGGTAGACAGCGCGGAATCCCGACCGGCACGCCTGCTGCGCGAGTGCGCACGCCAGGTACGTCTTGCCCGTGCCCGTCGCACCCGTGATCAACACGCCCTGGTGCTCACGCACCCAGCGGCAGCTGGCGAGCTGTCGCACGACCGCCTTGTCGAGCTCACGGCGCGCGCCGTACTGGATGTCTTCGATACAGGCCTGGCTCAAGCGCAGCTTTGCTTCCTTCAGCGCCCGCACGAGGCGCTTGTTCTCCCGCGCGCACCACTCCGCCTCGACCAGCAGTCCGAAGCGCTCGTCGAAGCCGAGCGCGACGATGTCGGGATTGCGTTCCTGTTCCTCCCAGGCAGTGACCATCGCTCCGAGCCGCAGCGCCTGGAGCTTCTCGATCGTGGGTTGTCTCAACATGCTCTTCCTCCGTCAGTGGTAGTAGTCGCGCCCGCGCACATTGCCGTGGACGATGCTGGATCCGCGCGGCGACACGTCGAGTGCCGGCGCGCGGTCGAGTCCGTGCTTCAGGATGGAATCGACGTGGCGGTAGGAGCGCGCGCCGGCGAGCAGAGCCCGCGCACAGGCAGCGTCGACGCGCGCGGCGTCGTACTTCTTCGCCAGCCGGAAGATACCGAGGCAGGACCGGTAGCCGTGCTGCGGATGCCGGCGCTCGTCGATGATCGCCTGCGCGAGCAGCGCGACATTCGGCCCCACCGTCTTGGCCCAGCCGAGGATCCGCGTGGGCGTCCACTCCACCTGCTCGCGGTGGGCGACGGGCATGTGAGCCGTGCAGGTCGTGTGTCGGCCGCGCAGAAAGCTCCGTGCGTGTCCGGCAACGCGGCTGTTGACGTGGAAGATCTCGACCGTCGCGGTGGTCGCGCGCACCCACAGCTCCTGATTGCGGTAGCGGTGCGGAGCCGAGTAGTAGTGGTGGTCGAATTCGGCGTGGTAGTCGATGTTGAGGTTGACCTTCTTCCACTCCGCGTACTGGTAGGGCTGGTCCGGCAGCGGCTGCAGCGCCGGCCGCTCGAGCCGCTCGAAGAGGTCACGCCGACTCGCGCCGTAGCTGCGCATCACGTAGTCGTTCAGCTCGCCCACCAGGTCGCGGATCCGCTCGTTCAGCTCCGCGAGCGAGAAGAAAACCTGGTTGCGGATGCGTCCAAGGATCCAGCGCTGGGCGATGCGCACGCCCCCTTCCACTTTGGCCTTGTCCCGCGGCTTGCCCGGACGCGCTGGGAAGATGGTCGTGCCGTAGTGCGTCGCCAGCTCGTCGTACGTCTTCTGGATGCCCGGCTCGTAACGGCACGGGATGGTCACCGCCGACTTGAGCTGGTCGGGCACGATCGCCGCCGGCACGCCTTCGAAGAAGGCCAGCGCCCGCACGTTGCTCGCGATCCAGTCCGGCAGCTGCTGCGTCCGCGTAGCCTCCGCGTACGTGTAGTTCGATGCGCCGAGCACCGCGACGAAAAGCTCGACCTCGACGAGCTCGCCGCTCTCGGGATCGACCACGTTCGGCTTCTTGCCCGAGTAGTCCACGAAGAGCTTGTCGCCGGCGATGTGCACCTGGCGCATCGACAGCCGCTGCCGCTCGCGAAACTCGCGGTACAGCCCGCAGAACGCCGTGTAGCGGTAGCCGTCCGGGTTCGCTTCGAGGTACTCGATGTGCAGCAGCTGCAACGTCACACCGGGACGCCGCAGCTCGGCATGCACGTACGCCAGGTCCGGCAGCGGACGCCCGCTGCGGCGGCCGCCCGTGGGTCCGTACATCCGCTCGTCGAGTGCGCTGTCGTCGAGCGCGCACACGTCTTCCCACGTGAGCCCGAGCAGCTTCGCTCGCGTCGTCGCCATCGCCACCGTGCCCGCGCTCACGCCCGCCGCGCGCGCAGCCACACGGTGGCTTCGCCCGAGCGCCAACTTCTGTCGCAGGATCTCCCGCAGGTTCCGCATCGCCAGTCGCTCCGTCGCCATCACGCCTCCAGCGGAGGCCGTGCTTGGGGACCACGAGCAGCCGGACGCCGACCTCGCGGGCGGACATCATTACCTGAACGCCCGCTCAGCGGTGATCAGCACGTCCGAAACGGGCGATCACGATGGCGAAACGGGTGATCACGATGCCGCGAAACGGGTGATCACGATGCCGCGAAATGGGTGATCACGATGCGCCGAAACGGGTGATCACGATGGCGCGCAGCACG
>CAWGVN010000006.1:0-276318 GCA_963826085.1 uncultured delta proteobacterium
AAGGCCAGGCGAACCAACCTGCATCCACAGGAGCAACGTGGTGGTGGCAGGCGGTGGAGCGCGCGGCGGTTGACAGGTCAGTGAAGCCGAGGCAAGCTGGACGTAGGGCCTAACATCTGGAAATGGTTTACATAATTGCCCTTATGCAACGTCGGCCGCGAGCCTTGGCCTGGCTACGTTGATCGAATCCAACACGCACCTGCGCGCTGGTCCGCCGGGGGCGGCCCTGCTGTGGCGGTTGTTGCGGGCGCTCGCCAGGCGCGCGGCTTGGCTAGGGGTCGGGCGGCGGGAGGTCGAGGAGATCGGGCGCGGCGTGGGCTGGGCTGATCGGGGGCGGGGTCGCGGGGAGGCGCAGCTCTTCGAGGATGGTGCGGGCTTCGTTGCGATCGGTGACGAGGTCGGTGAAGCGGAGGCGGCCGCCGCAGGGGCAGGCGAGGGCGTCGATGTCATAGACGCGGCGCAGAAGCGTGGCCCAGTCGATGCGGGAGATCGCGCTCTCGAACGTGCGGAGGGCGTCGCAGTCCGGCGCGCCTCGTGAAGCAGGTGCGTCGAGGGCGACGATCGCGCGTGGTGCTGCTGGCGAGCATGCGGCGATCGGCGCCGCCGGATGGTTGACGATCTTCTTCGTGGTCTCGTCCAGCGCTGGTGCGCAGCGCTCACGCGATGGATCGTCCGGGCGCTTGGCTTTGGGTTCCGTCGGTGCGCTCGAACACGCTTGCGGATTCCGCTCGACGCCGCCTTTGGGCGCGAGCGCGACGACGGCGCCCCGGTGGGGGAAGTTCGGGGCGATGGCGCCGTGGAAGCGGATGAGCGGGGTGCGCGGGGGCGGGACGAGTGCGGCGAGGCGCGCGAGGAACTCGAGCGGCTCCATCACTCGGTGCGTCTGGTCGGGACGCCACGGGCTCTTGATCTGGTAGGCGACATGGCCGCTCGGCAGCAGGCTCAGACGCTCGAGGCTGAAGGGCGGGCGGCCGCAGTAGCGAAGCAGGAGCTCGCGCCCGAAGCGGTTGTGCGCAGTGACGCAGACGGCGGCGTGCAGGCCGAAGCCCTGCGCCTCGCCGAGGTAGCGGCTGCGGCGACCGCGCGGCGGTTGGAGCTTGGCGATCTCGATCTGTTCCTGCTCGTCTTCGAGCTGGACGCGCTGGTCGGGCACGGACGTCAGCTGGCCGACGCCGAGCGAGAGCTGGGCGCAGTTGTCGAGCGCGGATTGCTCCGGCGCTTCGTTGTTGAAGTGATCGGGTTCGTGCGCGACGAGGCCGCGGCGTTCCAGCCAGCGGATGAAGCGGGTGGCAATGCGATCGCACAACGCGTCGATCTCGTCGCGCACGGGCGGCGGGAGCTGGTGGAAGCTCGCGCGCGAGATGACGCCGGGGGCGGAGCCGGGCTCGATCATGAACACGCCGTCGACGAACGCAGCATGGTTGTGGGTGTTCAGGTTGAGGCTGCCGCCGAAGCGCTGTGGAAACGAGACGCCGGCGCCGCGCACGATCTGACCTCGGCCCTTTCCGATGCCTGCCTGGCGCGCGCGGCGCTCGTGGAAGGCGAGTAGCTCCTCGGCCTGGATGCGGCACAGGGCGCCGAAGGCGGCGGCGTTCCGGGCCAGGAGCAGGCGCAGGTGGAAGGGCACGGTGAGCACCCACTGGCGCAGCGGCGCGTCGGGGAGGACGCGGTCGACGAGGTGGGCGGCGGTGTTGTGCATGCGGCGGGCGTTGCAGGAAGGGCAGACGCCGCGACGCTTGCACGAGAAGGCGACGAGCATCGGCTCGCCGCAAGTCCGGCACTCGGCGCGGGCGAAGCCGTGAGCAAGGATGCCGCACTTCAGGTATGCGCGGAGCTCTTCGTCGACGTAGCGGGGCAAGCCACGGGCGTAGCGCTCGCGGGCTTCCTGGAGGAACGCCTCGAGGAACTGCTGCACGATCTGGTAGAGCGCCGTCCGCTCGGGCTGGCGGCGGGGCCGACCTGGCGCGGTGACGTCGCTGATGTCGGGAGCACGCGGGCGCAAGACGCGCCGCCCTTTCGCAAAAGCCGCGCCTGCTCCAGGTGTGTGGAATCACACGACGGAGGGGTGGCGATTGCCGTGTTCGCCGGCGGCGATCGCCAGGCGAGCCGGCGAAACCGACCACGCCGTGATGAACGCGGGAGCGGGCCGAAGGAAGCGGCGGACGTGAAGGAGATGGTCCTTGGCGTCCTTGGCGGTTGATCCTGCCTGCACCTACTCCCGCCAGGCCGCCGCGAATGCGAGCGCTTCGCGCACGAGCTCGCTGTCCTCGACGCTGGCGATGGCGCGCAGGACGAGCTCGGTCTCGCTGCGGTGGGGGATGGAGAAGCGGCGTTCGTACCTGCCGTCGGGCGCTTCGAGCGACCAGGACAGGTGCTGTCCGTCGGGATCACGGGATACGCGGCCGACGAGCTCGCCGTCGCCGAGCCCGGCGTGGATCGTCACCGATTCGATCCAGCCGAGCAGCCTGTCGCACTGCTCGCGCTGATGCAGATCGACGTCGATGCGGCGACCGTCGTGCGTGACGGCGCCGCGCGTTGCCTGGAAGCCGAGGCGCGAGCCGAGCCAGCCGAGCAAGAGCTCCGCCTCGGCGCCCATGCCTTCTTCGCGCGCGCAGGCGACGTGCTCGATGCGCACCGAGCGCACGTCCTTCGCGGCGGGCATCAACGCCGGATCGTCGAAGAAGCGCGCGATCATGTCGCGCCAGCGCCGCCCGCGCGAAAACGCGAGGTCCTCGAGATGAGCTGGCGAAAGCTCCGCGATACGCGCCGAACGCGTGACGCCGTGGTAGGCGCTGTCGAACACCACGCGCGTGCAGCCTGGCGACAGCGCGTCGACCACCGCCGCATGCGCGCCCGGCCCGAGCAAGAGCACGCCGGGCAGCCGCGACTCGCTGAGCGACTCGATGATGGAGCGGGCGCGCGCCGCGACCATCGCCCCGAACTGGAGCTCGATGCGCTCCGCGCACACCTCTTCGCCCTTCTGCCCCGGGACGACGCGGCACACCGCACCTACCTCGCCGTCGAGCGCCCACGGCTCTGCGCGCGGGTCGACCTGGACGATGAAAGTGCGCGCGGCCAAGGTCGATGCGACGTGGTCCACGACTGCCAGGAATGGCGCCGACCCGCCGCTCACCGCGACCAGGTTCAGCGTGTAGGCGCGCGCCTTGGCGTGGCCGCCGTCGTCCGGCTCCCAGAGCTTTACCAGCGCGCGCTCGATCCGCGACAGCGACTCGCTGACTTTTCCACTGTGCCCGGGCGTCATCAGGGCTTGCTCCAGTCGTGCCCTTCGCGCGCCATCAACGCGCGTGCTTCATCCGGACCCCAGCTCCCGGCTTCGTAGCTCGCGAGCGGCACGTCGCCCTTCTTCCACTCTTGCATGACGGGATCGACGAACGACCACTGGGCCTCGACCTCGTCGTGGCGCGTAAACAGCGTTGCGTCGCCGCGCATCGTGTCCAGCAGCAGCCGCTCGTAGGCCTCCGGCGTCGCGTGCCCGAACGCAGTGCCGTAGCGGAAGTCCATCGCGACCTCGCGCATGGCGATGCTCTGCCCCGGGATCTTGGTCGCGAAGCGGAGCGCGATGCCCTCGTCGGGCTGGATGCGCAGGATGAGCGTGTTCGGTTGGTTCATGGCTCCCGGCGCGCCGGAGAACAGCGGGTGGGGGAGCGCCTTGAAGTGCAGAGCGATCTCGGTCACGCGCTTCGAGAGGCGCTTGCCGGCGCGCAGATAGAACGGCACGCCGGCCCAGCGCCAGTTGTCCGCCTCCATCTCCAGCGCCACGAACGTCTCCGTCATCGACTGCGGATCCACGTCGGGCTCCTTGCGATACGCGCTCACGGCGTCGCCGCGCACGGTGCCGGCCGCGTACTGCCCGCGCACCGTACGCTCGCGCACGGCCTGGGCGCCGCGGATGGGCCTGAGCGAGCGCAGCGCCTTGACCTTCTCGTCGCGCACCGAGTCGGCGTCCCAGGCGACCGGCGCCTCCATTGCCACCAGGCAGAACAGCTGCATCGCGTGGTTCTGCACGATGTCGCGCATCAAGCCGGTCTGTTCGTAGAACTTGCCGCGGCCTTCGATGCCGATGTGCTCGGCGACCGTGATCTCCACGTGCGAGACGTGGTTCCGGCTCCACAGTGGCTCGAAGATGGTGTTGCCGAAGCGCAGCACCAACAGGTTTTGCACGGTCTCCTTGCCGAGGTAGTGGTCGATGCGGAAAATCTGCCGCTCGTCGAGCAGGGCGAGCAGGTCGCGGTTCAGCGCGACCGCCGACTCGAGATCGATTCCGAAGGGCTTCTCGATCACCACGCGCGCATAGGGCTTGCCGTCGACGGGCGGGTCGACGAGCCCCGCCTTCTTCAGGTTCTCGACGATGACGCGCGCCGAGCCGGGCGGCACCGCCAGATAGAACGTGCGCCCGCCGGCGGTGCCGTGCTCGGCGTCGTAGCGCTCGAGCCGCTCGCGCAGCCGGACGTAGGCCTCCGGATCGTCGAACGAGCCCTGCACGTAGCTCATGCCCTTGGCCAGGTCGTCCCACACCGCGCTGTCGACGGGCTTGATGCGCGAGTGCTCGTCGACCTCCGCGCGCATCAGCTCGCGCAGCTTGTCGTCGCTCCACGGGCGGCGCGCGAAGCCGATCAGACCAAACGGCGACGGCAGCAGCCGGTTGTGCGCGAGCGCGTACAGACCCGGCAAGAGCTTGCGGCCGGTCAGATCGCCGCTGGCGCCGAAGATGGTCAGCACGCAGGGGTCGACGGAGAGCTCCGTCGCCATCCCGGCGCGCAGGGGATTCCCGGGCGGAGGCTCCGTGTCCATGATTCGTCGATGCTTGCCCTCCGCACCGCGGTCCGCAACCCATCCGTACGACTCGCGGGCCAGAAGCGCCTGGAGTCCGGGCGACCGGGCGGATTTCGCGAGGTTCCGCGCCCATGGAGTTGCCGGTCGACGCGGGCCCACAGCAGGCGTAGCTTCCCCCGCCATGGAACCGTTCGAGATGGGAATGATTGGGCTCGGCGTGATGGGCAGGAACCTGTCCCTGAACCTCGAGGAGAAGGGGTTCAGCGTTGCCGCGTGGGATGCGTGGCCGGAGCCCGTCGACAACTTCAACAAACAGTCCGAGGGGCTGAAGATCCGCGGCTTCCACGAGCTGCCGGACTTCGTCAAATCGCTGCGCCGCCCGCGCCGCATCATCATGCTGGTCAAGGCCGGTCAGGTGGTGGACGACACCATCGCAAAGCTCCTGCCGCTGCTCGACAAGGGCGACCTGCTGGTCGACGCGGGCAACGAGCACTTCACCAACACCATGCGCCGCGCGAAGGACCTCGAGGCCCAGGGCTTCGGCTTCTTCGGCATGGGCGTCTCCGGCGGTGAGGAAGGCGCCCGCCACGGCCCGAGCATGATGCCCGGCGGCGATCGCAAGGCCTACGCCGAACTCGAGCCGGTGCTGCAGAAGATCGCCGCGCAGGTGTCGGATGGTCCGTGCGTCACGTACATCGGCCCGGGCGCCGCGGGGCACTACGTCAAGATGGTGCACAACGGCATCGAGTACGGCGACATGCAGCTCATCGCCGAGGCGTACTGGATGCTCAAACAGCTCGGCGGCATGTCGAACGCGGAGCTTTCCGATACCTTCACGGAGTGGAACAAGGGCGAGCTCGACTCGTTCCTGATCGAGATTACCTCGAAGATCTTCAAGAAGAAGGACTCCGGGACGCCGAACGACCTGGTCGACATGATCCTCGACTGTGCGTCGCAGAAGGGCACGGGGCGCTGGTGCGTGCAGGACGCCGTGGAGATCGGCTCGGCCATCCCCACGATCGCCTCGGCGGTGGACGCCCGCATCATCTCCAGCATGAAGGACGCCCGTGTCCGCGCCTCCAAGGTGCTGCCGGGGCCGAAGTCCCGGCCGTCCGTGGACAAGAAGGAGCTGGTCGAGCACGTGCGCGCGGCGCTCTACGCCGCCAAGTGCGCGAGCTACGCGCAGGGCCTCGCGCTGATCAGCGCGGCGAGCAAGCTGCACGACTGGAACGTCAACCTCGGCGAGGTGGCGCGGATCTGGAAGGGCGGCTGCATCATCCGTGCGCGCTTTTTGACCCGCATCCAGGAGGCGTACAAACGCAACCCTGATCTCGAGAACCTGGTGCTCGACGAGTCGTTCCAGAAGGAGATCGACGCGCGGCAGGACAGCTGGCGCGAGGTGGTCGCTCTGGCCGCCAAGGCCGGCATCCCGCTGCCCACGACGAGCATCTCGCTCGCCTGGTACGACGCCTACAGGAGCGACCGACTGCCGGCGAACCTGATCCAGGCCCAGCGCGACTTCTTCGGCGCGCACACCTACATCCGCATCGACAAGGAAGGCAGCATCCACACCCAGTGGGAGTAGCCGGCACGTTCTGTGTAGCGCGGGGCCCGCGATTTTTGTCATGATAAAGGGTCCATGGGCGGACGCACCTTTGCGATAGGCGACATCCACGGCGAGACGGCGCACCTCTTCAAGCTCCTGTCCTGCCTTCCCACGCTCGACGCCGAGGACACGCTGGTGTTCGTGGGCGACTACATCGACCGCGGACCGTGTTCGGCCCAGGTGATCGAATACATCCGCGGGCTGCCGGAGCAGACGCCGGCCAAGGTCGTCGCTCTGCGCGGCAACCACGAGGACGCCTGGCTGCGCGTGCTCGAGCGCGGCTGGGACGAGTTCGTGATACCGCCCGGCAACGGTTGTCTCGCGGCCATGCGCTCCTTCACGGGCGGCGAGGTGCCCGCGGAGGGCGAGCGGCCGTTACCCGACGAGGAGATGATGCTCAAGACCGGCGGGTTCTTCCCCGACGAGGTCGTCGACTGGATGCAGTCCTTGCCGTACTGGTACGAGGACGATCACGCGATCTACGTGCACGCCGGTTTGCCGAGCGGCCCGGACGGCTTTCTGCATCCCTCCGAGGTCAAGGCGCCGATCGCGCTGCTCTGGTGTCGCGACGAGCACTTCTTCCGCAACTACCGCGGAAAGTCCGTGGTGTTCGGCCACACGCGAACCGAGTACCTGCCGCCCGAGCTGAGCGGTTACACGCCCGATGACCCGACGGATCTGTGGGCCGGCGAAAACGTCTACGGTCTCGACACCGGCTGCGGCAACGGCGGCTACCTCACCGCCCTCGAGCTGCCCGCGATGAACGTGTACGAGTCGCGGGACTAGGCCAACGCTCCGCGCGTTCCGTCAGCGGAACGTATTCAGCGTCATGCGGAGCAGCGTGGGCGCGGCGTCGCGCAGCCGCGCTTCGCGACCGTGCTCGACGAGCCGCATGGCGGTCGTCTCGATCGCTCCCACGAGCCCGATGACCGCCAGCCGATCAGGGGCGATGGTGATGTCGCCTCGAGCGTGCGCGGCACGCAGGGCTCCGATCATGAGGTCGGCGAACGCGTCTTCCAGCGATTCACGTCGCTTGTCGTCCCCCGAAGCGCGGATCTCGTAGAACAGCACGCGGGCGAAATCGGCGTTCTTCGCGCTGAGCTCGAGAAAGGCGCGGATGCCCGCGTCTATTGCCTCGACGGGGCCAGGCGCCGCCTCCACGGCCTGGCGGACGAACGCGACCGCGAACCGCGCTGACTGGTCGTGCAGTTCGAGCAGTACGGCGCGCAGGTCGCGGAAATGGCCGTAGAAAGTCCGCCGGCTCATGCCGGCGTCCTGGATGATCGCCTCGACGCTCGCACTGGCGTAGCCGCACCCTGCAAACACCCGGGCAGCCGAGGTCAGCAGCGTGGCCCGCTGCTCCCGCCGCCGCTCGGGCGCTGTCTGCGTCCTGTCGTACTGACCGCGTCCCGGCATCGCGTTCGCGGCTACCTCCGCGGCGCCTGGAGCGCCGCATCCGCCGAGGGTTGACATAGAAACATCGATGTGTTTATAACACATCACACCCTGGATGGGGGAGGCACCGATGAGAGCGTCGATACTTTTCGTGCCGTTGTTCGCGCTGGGGCTCGCTGCGTGCAGCGCCGGGAGCGGTATCGTGGCGCGCGGCGACGCGGGCGCGGGGGATGCGTATCCGGACGCGCCGCTGATGATGCCGTATGCCGATGCGCAGCCCGACGTGGAAGTCGTCGGCTTCCCGGACGCGGCGGCGACCGACGCCGGCGGCGGTGGCCAAGCGGATGCGGGCGGCGGCCAGACGGACGCGGGCGGCGGCGGCCAGACGGACGCGGGGTCCTGCACGTCGCCGGTCGACATCATCATCAACGACGCCAGGAGCCACCTCGGTCAGGCGTACAAGTGGGGCGCCGAGGGGCCCAACGCCTACGACTGTTCTGGCCTGGTGTACGCCGTGTTCAAGGAGACGGGGTACTTCTCCATCATCGGCAACGGCAGCGCGCGCACGGTCGCGCAGATCGCCAAGGTCTTCCGCGCGCGCGGCGACGAGGACACGGTCAATCTGAAGCGCGGCGATCTGATCACTTTCGGCAACTCCGACGGATACCCGAACTACGAGCACATCGGGATCTACGAAGGGCAGCACAACCAAGCCGGCGTCTACAACAAGAGTGGCTGGATCGTGAACGCGCTGAACCCCCAGGCCGGCGTAGTCGAGAACAAGGTCAACGCGCTCATCCCCCAGGTGGAGACCTACCTGCACACGCACCTGGCCGGCCTGCCCTGCAAGTAGTGGTCGCCGCGCTGGCCCGGTGGGTGAAGACCGGCTCGGGGGTCCTGGCAGCCGCAGCGCGAAGAGGGCCGGCACAACACCGCCGGCCCTCCGCGTCCCTCGTACGTCCCTAGCCGCCCGTGCAGGCGCCGCCGGTGCAGGTATGAGTGCAGCTTCCGCTCGTGTTGCAGTGGAACGTGCAGCCGCCGCCCGAGCAGGTGAACGCGCAGCTCGCGCTGTCGTTGCAGCTCATCGTGCAGCCGCCGCCGGAGCAGCTGTACTGACAGCTCGCGTTGCCGTTGCAGGTGTCGGTGCAGCCGCCGCCGGAGCAGGCCGCGCTGCAGTTCCCGCTGGTCACGCACGAGCTGCAGCTGCTCGCAACGCAGGTCAGGGTGCACGCCTCCTGTGCGCAGGTCGTGTTGTTGCCGCCGCCACCGCTGCCGCTGCCGCTGCCGCCGCCGCTACCACCGCTCCCCGAGCTGCTGGAGCTACAGGCTCCCACCCCGCTGAAACAGGCCAAAGAACCGATCAAAAGCGCTAAACGAAGCATCTTCATGGACCACCTCCGATGCGAACGTTAGGCCGGCGCGCTGCAGGTCCGCAACCACGAAGCGACCGGGGCCGCATCTTGACGCGCGCCAAGGCGCCTAGGCGCGGGCACTCTGCGCGCCGAGCGCGTCCAGCCGTTTCCGTGTGATACGGCAGGCCAGCGGGCTCTGGTCGATGCCCGCCGCCCTTCGACCCAGACGCAGCGCCACCGCCAGCGTGGTGCCGGAGCCGCACATCGGATCGAGCACGCGGCTGTCCGGTAGGCTGGCGGCGCGAACGATCCGTTCGAGCAGGGCTTCCGGCTTCTGGGTGGGGTAGCCGGTGGTCTCGCTCACCAGCGGTGTGTTGGCGCGCATGGCGGGACAATCGGTCCAGACGCTGCCAATGCGGCGCCCCTCGTCGGCGTAGTAGCGGTAGGACTTGCCGCCCAAGGTGCGCTCGCGATAGCGCCGGCCGTCGGTGTCGACGTTGGTGAAGTGCATGCGCTGGCTGGTGTCGGCATACGGCTCGCGCAATGCCGCATCGCTTTCGTTCCAGATCATCGAGCCGCGCGCGTAGACCAGGATCGTCTGATGCGTCGCGCTCGGGCCCTTCCGGCGTCGTGCGCCGTTGCCGGGTGTCCAGATCACCTCGCCCTGGAACGCCGCGCGTCCGAACACGCGGTCGGAGAGCACCTTCGCGTCGTGCACGGTGCGGTGATCGAGGTGGAGCCACAGGCTGCTCCGCTCGCTCATCGCGTCGCGGATGGCCTCCAGCCGCGGCTCCAGCATCGCGAGGAACGCGTCCAGGCCGCCCCAGTAGTCGCGGTACGCTTCCGCGCCGCGCGCGCGTTCGCCACAACCATCGCGTGCTCCACGCCGCCCGCCCGCGTTGAATGGCGGATCCATGTACACCAGATCGAACGGGCCGCCTTCGCGGGCAAGCGTGCCGACGAGCTCCAGGCAGTCGCCCTCCAGCAGCACCGCTCCGCTCAAGGCTAGGCTCCGCTTCCCGTGGCGCTTCCAGCGACGGTGGGGCGGACGTCCAGCGGATCGTCGGCGGCTATCGACTTCAGCGTCGTGGCGTCGAGCGGACCGAGCTCGGGCTTTGGAGGAAGCCAGTCCCAGTATGGGCCGCCGCCCTGGCAGCCGTGGACGCCGAGGTCGCCGGTGCAGGCCATGCGCAGGTGGATGTGATCGTCGTGCGGCGCGCTGTCGCCGGGCTGCTGCAGTACCGTCTCCGCGTGCCACACCAGTGTCGGGTCCTCGCCGCGCGCCCGCGCGTAGTCGATGATCAGCGCTTCAACCGGGCGCGCGCAGAACATCCACTCGACGCCGATATCCGGCGAACGGAGCAGCGTCTTGATCAGGAGCCACTCGCGCTCGATGTCCAGCCTGAGGTAGCTGCCGTTTCCCACGTCCGCCAGTCCGTCGCTTCCCATGTGGATGAAGCCGGGGTTCGTGACCGGAGCGCCGGCGGGCGTGGTCACGTACCAGAGCAGGTCGGCGTCGCGGCCGTTGCGGTGCGAAGCGTGTCCGGGGATCTTTCCGCCCCAGCGCGCTGACATGTCGCCGAGGACGAGCGGCGCTCCGCCGGGGCGCGCCTGTGCGACCGCAGCCGCGGCCTGCTCGACGGCGTGCACGAGCCTGGGGTTGCCCCAGTCGTTGGGGGTGTGTGGGCGGTAGCGCACGAAGCCGGGACCGCGCACCGGGAGCTCGGCGGCACCCGTCTGCACGCCGTCGTGCGGCACGCCGATCGAGCCCGAGAGCCCGGGCGCCAGTGGAGTCGGCGTACCGAGACAACCCGAAAGCGGCCATGCCGCGAGCGCGAGAGCGA
This sequence comes from uncultured delta proteobacterium, assembly GCA_963826085.1. GTDB lineage: Bacteria > Myxococcota_A > Polyangia > Polyangiales > Polyangiaceae > CAWDXG01. The sequence continues at coordinate 10,992 of CAWGVN010000006.1, forward strand.
GGGCTTTCGCGTGGGTCCGGCTCACTCCGCGACCTCTTCGGTGTATCCGGCGATGCGCCCCTCGATCGCGCCGACCGTCGCCGCGTTCCGGAACGACTTGGCCAGAGCCAGCTTGCCGTCCTCGCGCACGAGATACCCCTCGTCGACCAGCGCCTGGTAAGCGTTCTGGATCACCGGCTTGCTCACGGCCTCGCGGCGCTCGATCTCCCCGGCGAGGAACATGCGGTTGCCTGCCGCCAGCGCGCGCTTGACCAGGTCCTTCTCCGTCATGGGACCCTTGACCAGCGGCGCCACTCCCCGGGCCGCCACGCGGTAGCCCTCGAGGAAGCTCTGCAGCGTGGCGGCGTAGGTGCGGAGCCACTGCTCGCCGCTCCAGCTCCCGTCGCCCGCGCCGGCGGCGAGCTGGCCGTCGGCGGTGACTTCGACCACGCCTTCGTCTTTCATGGAGGCCAGGGTCTCGGCAAAGATCTCCCCGAACGGCGCGTCCGCACGGAAGCGGAACTCGTGTTTGAAGAGTCGGGAGAGGTTCTGCACGCGCTCGCGCAACGTGGAGACGCCGACCGGTGGCCCCGGGGGCACCAGCATTGCGATGGCGACCAGGGCGCGCTCGACGAAGAAGTGGACGATGAAGTTCTTGGACGTGTCGAGCGTCAGCCGCTTGCCTTCCACGGGCGCGTAGATGACACCCTCGCCCGCGCGGACCTGGCGCTTGCGCGTCGCCTCCGGATCGCCTGGCAGGTGCGCTTCCAGCATCTCCGCGTCGACGAACATCTGCACCGCCTCGCGTATCGCCTCGGGACGCAGCGCGCCGGAGGAACTGGCGACGGTCGGCGAGATGCGCGCACCGAGTCGGTCGAGCACACCCAGGAGCTTCGCAGCGCGCTCGACCAGCTCTTCGTGCAGGATGCCGCGCTTCTCGTGGCTGAGCAGCGCGAGCGCGGCCAGTGCGCCCGGCGTGACGGCGGCCACGCGGTTCATCTCGTCCATCACGCGGTTGCCGAGCCGGGTGACGATCGCGCGCCGCTTGGCCGGCGTCAGCGATTGCTCGCGGTCGACGCCGAGCTCGTCGCGGATCTCGTCGAGGGTAAGGATCTGGCCGAACTGCAGGTTGATGCGGCCGTAGCGGTAGCGCAGCACCTCGGTGGTCTTGAGCAGCCCGGCGGCGTCCTCCTTGGACTTCTCGCCGCCGCTGAGCTCGCGTTCATAGCTGCCGGCCTCGACCACGCGCTCGTATCCGATGCTGACCGGAACGAAGTACGCGCGCCGCTGCGAGACGCCCAGCGCGGCGTCGACGATCATGTTGAGCAGACCGAACTTCGGCGCAAGCAGCTTGCCGGTACGGCTGCGCCCGCCCTCGAGGAACAGCTCGATCGGGTAGCCGTCGCGTATCAGGCGGCGGATGTACGCGTCGACGACTGCGGCGTAGAGGCGATCGCCCTTGAACGAGCGGCGAATGAAGAACGCGCCGCCGCGGCGGAATATGGCACCCAGCGGAAAGAAGTTCAGGTTGTCTCCCGCCGCGATAAGCGGAAGCTGCAGGTTCGCTTCGTTGAAGACGTAGCTCAGGATCAGGTAGTCGATGTGGCTCTTGTGGCTGGGCAGAAGCACCAGCGTGCCTTCCTTGGCGGCCGCGCGGACGCGCTCGATGTCGGCCTTGTCGTATTCGATGCCGGCGTAGATGCGATGGAAGACGCGATCGAAGATCACTTCCAGGCCCTTGATGGTGCCCATGTCCTGGGTGGCCTGGAGCTCGCGCAGCATGTTGAGCGCGCGCCCCGTGAGGAGATAGCGATCGGACGGGCGGGCGCCGGCCAGATTGGCGATTACCTTGCGCAGCCGGGGGCTTCTGAGGATCTCCATGCGCACGCGGTCGGGCGCCTTCTCGGCGGGGCCCGTCACGCTTCGCCGCTCGCGCTCCAGCCGGCGCAGCATGGCGTAGGTCACGCGGCGTACGCGTACCGCATCGGAAGCGCCGTTGCCCGCGTTCATGAACTCGGAGAGGTCGAGCGGTTCGCCGGCCTTGAGCGCCACGTGCTTGTAGTTGGAGAAGAACTGGCCCACCGTGCGCGCCGGGCTCGGCCACTCGCGGGGCCCCAGCAAGAAGTCGAGCCGGCGCGTACCGCGGGTGTCGGGCTGCTTCGTCCACACGAAGACCTGGGGCACGAGCAGGATAGGCGTGTCGCGCTCGCGTTGCAGATCGAGCAGCGTCCGCACGAGCTCGTCGCCCTCCTTGAGCCCGCGGCCGCCGCTGGCCCCGGCCGCGACATCGAGCACGCCGGGAGGCCGCTTGAGAAACAGCGCCGCGGAGCCGCCGCGCTCGATGGCGTCCCGCAGCTCGTCGGACTGGGTGACGCCCGGGCGGGGGAGGATAGCGTTGAGCCAGCCCTTGCCCATCGGATTGAGCACCCAGAGCCCCAGGTCGTTGGCGAACCGCACCTGCGGCAGCCCGTAGCGCTTGGTCAGGTGGTCCAGCGCGAAGAAGTCGATGAAGTTCAGGTTCCTGAGCACGTACACGACCGTGCCCTGCTGGGACAGACGGCGGACGTCCTGCACCCAGCTCTCGTCGACCTGGATGCGATCGAAGAACCGCCGGTACAGCGCGCGCAGCGCAGGGTTCGGCTCGTACGGCTTGGTCAGCTCGCCCTTGGCCATCGGAAACCTGGGTGCCGAGCGTAGGCAGACCCGCCACTGCTCGTCACCCGGCGACAATGATATCGCGGCCTTGCCAGTGCGACCAGGGCCGCTCGTCCCCCTCGCGCTTGCCGGGCAGAACCCTTGCGACTAGATGACGGTGGCCCGTAGCCATGCCGAGAATTCCAGGCACCGACGCCCGCCGATCCCGCTCGCTGGCCGTGCCGGCGCGGCTCGGTGTGGCGTTCTTGTTCGCGGCGCTGCTCGCCGCGGGCTGCAAGAAGCACCCGAAGCCTGGTGCTGCGGCAGGGAGCGCGACGGCTTCTGCCAGCGCCGCTCCGGCGGGGCCCCCGGCGCCACGCTGCGCCGCCGTCAAGCGTGGCGCCTCGTTCACCATCGGCCAGCCCGGCAAGAGCGACCTGGGCGACGACGACAACGCCGTGGCGCTGCCGTTCGCGGTGGACCTCGGTTCCGCGGTGCCTCTAGCGTCGGGGTTTGCCGTCTCGGCCCTACAGTCGGTGGACGGAGGCACCGGCGCCGTGATCGCGATCGTCGGGCCGGACGCCGATAGCGGGAAGCTCGTGGATCTGGGACGTGTCTATGGCGATGCCGATCCGCCCCGCCTGGCTGCCCGCGATGGGCATCTGGTCGTCGCCATGGCGGGGAACGACGCCAGCGGCGCGACGCTCCGGCTGGTGGAGATCAAGAACCCCGGCACTTCGGCCGACGTCGTCTGGGGACGCGACATGGAGCAGGGCAACGACCAGTCGCAGGTGTTCGGCGTCGAGCTCGGGAAGAAGCGCGGCGTGCTGGTCTGGGACGACTGGGACAAGAGCGGCGACCACGGTATCATCCGCGGCAGCACGTTTGCGCTGGACGACGTGTCGAACGCCACGCGCTCGCGCGTGCTGTCGCCCAAGGACGACGACGCCGAAGCGCCGCGCATCGTGCGCCGGCCCGGCGGATTCTGGCTCGCCTGGATCTCGCACGCCCGCGAGCACGACAAGCACGCCCGCGCCCCGAAGCCGGCGGTCAAGACCGCGCCGGCGGCCTCCTCGTCGGACGAGCCCGGAGCAGGCGACAGCATCGTGGAGCTCGGCAGCCGCTGGCTCGAGCTCACGCCGCTCGACGAGAACGGCTCGCCGACGGCGCCGCCCATCGCAGTCACCCAGCGCGATGCCCATGTGCTGGTGTTCGACGTCGCCCCGGCCAGGGACGGCGGAGCGCTGCTCGCGTGGCGCGACGACGAAGCCGCGCCAGGCGCGGAGGGCCGCATCGTGCACCTGGCGCACGTACGCCCCGGCGGCTCGGTCGAGACGCAGGTGCTGGACGACGAGAAGGTCGGCGCCGGCGTGCCCACGCTGCTCGTCGATCTGCATCCGCCGGACAAGCCCGGACCCCAGGCGGCGTGGCTCTCGCTGGCGGGCGTCAGCGACGAGACGCGGCTCGCGGCCCTCGACGGCAGCGCGCGGTTGATCGACCGGCTGTCCACGGATCGGGTCCTGCGCCACGCCGAGCCGGTGGTGCTGGATCGCGGCCGCATGCTGCTCGCGACGCCGCGCGGGCTGGCGCTGGAGCTGTCGACGGCGACCTGCCGCGTGCAGAAAAGCGCGCCGAGACCGGCCGCTAGCGGCAATTGACAGCGGCCGCGCGCGCCCGCAGCTTCGTAGTTGCGCGGCCGGAGACGGCGCGACGAAGGAGCTCACATGGCAAAGGCGCTCGTACTCTTGGCGGACGGGTTCGAGGAAATCGAGGCGGTGACGATCATCGACGTGCTGCGTCGCGCCGATGTCGAGGTCACGGTGGTCGGGGTGGGGGACGGCCCGGCGCGCGGCTCCCACGGTATTCCCATCGTGCCGGAGCGCCACATGGACCAGATGCGCATCGAGGGCTACGACGCGATCCTGCTGCCTGGCGGCATGCCGGGCTCGGCGAACCTCCGCGATGACAAGCGCGTGCTGGCGTTACTCAAGCGCTTCAATAACGACGGCAAGCTGCTGGGTGCCATCTGCGCCGCGCCGATCGCGCTTTCGGCGGCGGGGATCCTGGAAGGCCGGCGCGCCACGTCGTTTCCCGGCTTCGAGCTGCCGGGCGCCGAGTACGTGGAAGAGCGCGTGGTCGTCGATGGCAATCTGGTGACGAGCCGCGGAGCGGGCACCGCGATGGAGTTCGCGCTCGTGCTGGTGGAGCGGCTGGTCGGCGTCGAGCAGGCTCAGCAGCTCGCCGACCGCATGCTGGCCCGGCGCTAGAACGCTAGTTGCAGGTGCCGCTGGACAGCGACACGTCGTCGATGTTCCAGCCGCTCATGATCCAGGCGACGTACGGTCCCTTGGTGCCGGTCGCGTGTCCGAAGCGCACCTTGAAGTTGGCGCTCTTGTAGCTGGTCACGTCGTACGTCTCGCGTGTCCAGGCGAAGTCCTCGGTGAGGTTGTCGTTGCTCGGATCGGTCCAGAGCGTGTGCCACGTGCTGCCGTCGTAGACCTCGACCGTGTCGGTCACGTAGGGTGTCGAGTCGCAGTTCAGCCAGCGCCAGAACGTCAGATGCACGGTGCCGCCGGCGCCGGACAGGTCGATGGTCGGGCTTGTCAGGTACCAGGCCGAGTGCACGGCCCAGGCGTAGTTCCCCCCCAGCACGATGCCCGCCACGCCGTTGTCCGACGTCGTCGAGTGGTCGCTTGCCGGGTCGGGGTAGCCCTGCTCCTGGCCCGAGCTGGTTGCGGTGGGGCCGATGGCCCAGGTGCCGTCCATCGTCCAGCCGCGCGAGTTGTCCGAGAAGTCCTCCGAGAAATAGATAGTGCCGCCGCTACAGCTGCTCGCCGAGCAGCCGCACGTGCCGTCCGAGCCGCAATGGGTCCCGCAGCCGCCGCAATTGTACGGATCGCTCGCGGTTGCCGCTTCGCAGGCGTTGGTGCCGTCCTTGTCGCAGTCGCTGTGGCCGCTCGTGCACGACGCGCACACGCCGCCGTTGCAGTACTGCGACGCCGTGCACTTCTTGCCGCAGCTACCGCAGTTGTTGCCGTCGTTTGCCGTGTTCGTCTCGCAGCCGTTGGTAGAGTTGCCATCGCAGTCGGCGGTGCCGGGCGCGCAGGCGGACACGCAGCTGCCATTCGAGCAGTTCGGCGTTCCGCCCGAGCAGACCTTGCTGCAGGTTCCGCAGTGGTTCGGGTCGGTACGGGTGTCGACTTCGCAGCCGTTCGTGCGTGCGTTGCCGTCGCAGTCCGCGTAGCCGCCGCTGCACGCGATGCTGCAGGCGCCGCCGCTGCACGACGGCGTACCGTTGTTGTTGCTGCATGCCGAGGAACACCCGCCGCAGTTCGCGACATCCGTGGCCGTGTGGGTCTCGCAGCCGTTGCCGGTGTTGCCGTCGCAGTCGCCCCAGCCCGAGTTGCAGGTCCCGACCTTGCAAGTACCAGTGCTGCAGTCGCCCGTCGAGTTGGCCGGAGAGCAGCCCTGGCCGCAGGCGCCGCAGTTGGCGTTGGTGTTCAGCTGTGTCTCGCATCCGTCGGTCGGATCGCCGTTGCAGTCCCCCCAGCCGGCGGCGCAGGTCGGCTTGCAGACTCCGCCCGAGCAAGTCTTCGATCCATGCAGGTTGTTGCAGGTCACTCCGCAGGCGCCGCAGTTCGACACGGTGTTGAGCGCGGTCTCGCAGCCGTTGGCGACCTTGCCGTCGCAATCGTCGTAGCCGGCTTTGCAGGTAATCGAGCACAGCCCCTGGTTGCACGACGGCGTGCCGTTCGTGCTGCTGCAGACATTTCCGCAGCCGCCGCAGTTGTTCACGTCGGATTTCAGGTTGGCCTCGCAGCCGTCCGTGTACTGGTTGTTGCAGTCGGCGAAGTTGGCGCTGCAGCCCGTGATGCCGCACGCGCCCGAGGTGCAGGCCACGGTGGCATTGGCCGCCGAGCAGGTGTTGCCGCACTTTCCGCAGTTCTTGACGTCCTTCGAGGTGTCGGCCTCGCAGCCGTTGCTCGCCAGGCCGTCGCAGTCGGCCAGACTGCCTGTGCACTGGCTGACCCCGCACGTGCCGCCGACGCAGTTGGGCGTGCCTCCGCTGGACGGGCAGACCTTCCCGCACGCCGAGCAGTTGTCGACGTTGGTGTTGATGTTCGTTTCGCAGCCGTCCACTGGGTCGAAGTTGCAGTCGTCGAATCCGGCCGCGCAGCTGACGCCGCACACGCCCTTGGTGCAGGTCGGCGTGGAGTGGTTCGTGCTGCAGGCGGCGCCGCACGCGCCGCAGTTCTTGACGTCGGAGTCGAGCTGGGCTTCGCAGCCGTCGTTGGGGTCGTTGTTGCAGTCCGTGTAGCCCGTGTCGCAGCTGGCAACAGCGCACTGACCGCTGTCGCACTTGGCGGTGGCGTGCGCGAGCGCGCAGGTGTTCCCGCAGCTGCCGCAGTTGGCCGGGTCCTGGCTCTGGTTCGACTCGCAGCCGTCGGTCGGGTCGCCGTTGCAGTCCGCGTAGCCAGTGTCGCAACTCGTTATCGTGCACTTGCCGTTGTTGCAGGCGCCGGCGCCGTTGGCAGGCGCGCAGGCGTTCCCGCAGCTGCCGCAGTTGGCGTCGTCGACCCGCACGTTGGAGCAGGTGCTGTCGCAGCACTGCTGCCCGCTCGGGCACGGGGACTTGTCGTTGCAACCGGGCTTGCAGCTTCCGGAATTCGTGTCGCAGATCTGCCCCGGCGGACAGTCGCCGAGATTCTGGCAACTGCAGAGATGCGTAGTCGTGTCGCAGGTCAGATGCGAGCCGCCCGCGTCGCCGGCATCCGTGCCGGCGTCTCCGGCAGGCGCGTTGCAGTCGGCGTCGGAATTGCAGCCGGTCGCGCAGTGGTCGGTCGCGTCGCAGTAGCTGCCGAAAGGACAGTCGCCGCCCCCAGGCCGACACTCGACACAGGCGCCTGACCCGGTGTCGCACACCGGCGTGCCGGGCGTCCCGGCGCAGTCGGCATTCGATTGGCACGTTCCCCCGTCGGCTCCGCCGCCGCTTCCTCCATTGCCGCCGGTTACGTCCTGACCGCCGTCCTTGGAGTTGTTGAAGCTGTATTGGGGCACCGTGCACGAAAGACTGCCGAGCGCGGCGGCCACCACCAGGAGGAGGCGAGTTGTCTTCGTCATTCCGGGAGCGCTCTGTGAAAAGGGAGGGAACAAGGCGCAGTACTGCGCAATGCCCATATTGCACCTGATTCGCGCTCCTGGCCAGCAAGCTGAACGCGCTCGCGCGGGCCTGGAACGCACAGCCGAGCACACTCCACCACATGCTAGGTGGGCCCGACGCGCCGCGATTATGAGGGCGCAATCAAATAGGCTTCAGTGCGCCTTTCGCCCATGTCGCACGCTTGTGGCGAGCCCGGTGCTCTGCTTCAATTGACAGTGAATGGATCCGCTCCCGGAATCCGCTCCAGCCTCTGGCGAGGTGGGGGTTGGGCACGAGCTCGGTCGCTACGAGCTGCTGATGCCGATCGCGTCCGGCGGCATGGCGATGGTGTGGGCTGCGCGGCTCAAGGGCACGCGCGGATTCCAGAAGATCGTCGCTGTCAAGACGATGCTGCCGAAGCTCAGCGACGATCCGGAGTTCGAGCGCATGTTCCTCGACGAGGCGTCGCTTGCTTCGCAGATCCGCCACCCGCATGTCGCCGAGATCCTCGATCTCGGCGAGCAGGACGGAGTGCTCTACCTGGTCATGGAATGGATCGAAGGCCTTCCCTTGAACCAGGTGATGAGGAAGGCGCGCAAGGCTGGCGGGATCCCGCTGCCGCTCGCGGTGCGCATCGTGATGCAGGCTTGCGCAGGGCTCCACGCCGCCCACGAGTTGCGGGACCGGAAGGGCGAGCTCGTCGGCCTGGTGCACCGGGACGTGTCACCGCAGAACATCATGCTCGGCTACGACGGCATCGTAAAGGTCGTGGACTTCGGCATCGCGAAGGCCACCGCTCTGGGCGGCGGCGCGACGGCGGCCGGCCAGGTCAAGGGCAAGATCGCGTACATGGCGCCCGAGCAGATCAAGGGCGATTCGCTGGATCGCCGGGCGGATCTGTTTGCGATGGGGATCATCCTGTACGCGCTCACCACCGGCAAGCATCCGTTCCGCAAGGAATCCGAAGCAGCGACGATCTACAACATCATCGACAAGTCGCCCGCGATGTCGCCGCGCAGGATCGTGCCGGGCTACCCGGCTGCACTCGAGCGCGCCGTCATGCAGGCGCTGGCGAAGGATCCCGGCAAACGCTTCCCGACCGCCAACGAGTTCCTGCGCGCACTCGACCAGGCACTCCCGCCTTCCATGCGGGCCAGTACCGACGAGGACGTGGGGGCGTTCGTCAGAGGCCTTTTCAGCGAGCGCCGTGAGCAACAGCGTGAAGCCTTCGCGAAAGCGCTGGCAGGCGCCGACCAGCGTGCAGAGTCTCGCGTGAGCCTGCGCAGCTTCCTGGATTCGCAGCCTCCGCCCGGCCCGAGCAGCGGGGCGACGCCGGTGAGCGACGTGTCGCTCAACAGCGTCGCCGCGACGCGGGAGACGATGGACTCCGGCAGCGACGCGATCATGCCGACCGGCAGCGGGCAGACGTTGTCCTCGCCCATCATGCGGCCGAAGACCGGCAAGAAGCGTCTGGTGCTGGGACTGGCGGCCGTGGCGGTGCTGGCCGTGGGCGGCGGCGCCGTGCTCCTCGGCTCGTCGGGCTCGGGCCCGAGCGCGGCCAAGCCTGCCCGGAGCGCGCAGCCCGTAGCAGCGGCTCCCACGACCTCGGCGCCCGCGCCGGTGGATACCTCGACGGCGGTCGAGCCGTCGGCCCTGCCGCTGGAGCCGGCGCCGTCCGTCAGTGCTTCCGCCTCGGCGGTGGCTAGTGCCGCCCCGGCGCCGCCACCGCCCAAGGCACAGCACGTCTACCACCCGCGCGTGCACACGCAGGTCAAGAAGAAGACTGCCGCCACCAGCAACGGCGGCAACAACTGGAAACAGGATCCCGGCTTCTAGCGCCCTGACCGCCTCGCAGCCTGATCCTAGAAGCGACCGACGAGCGAAGCGCCTGCTTCGCTGTCCGGAGCTGCCGGGACCAGCCGCAGTGCCGCCTTGTCGGCTGGCGGCCTGGACGACTTTTTCCCCGTGAGCAGCAACACCACCGCAGTGCCGACGCCCGCGACACCCACGCCCAGCGTGATCATGGAGACCAGGCTGTAGGTCTTGGCGTTGTTGTAGGTGCCTTGCGACGACGCAGGGCAGTTGTTGTGACTAGGGCATGTGCTGTTCAGATCGCTCTCGGCCTTCTTCTGCAGATAGAAGAACGTACCCGAGGCGGCCAGGCTGGCCACGCCGATACCGCCGATGACGAACGGTACGACCTTCGACGTCGGCTTCGGCGGTGTGGCGGGGGGTTGATCGCCGCCGACCGGTCCCGTCGGCCCGCCCGGAGCGTCTTCGGTGGATTCCTTCATCACGATTTCCACCGTCTCGTTCTGCTTCTCGGCCACAGACACGGTCTTCGAGTACGGCTCGTGCCCCGGCGCCTTGGCGCTGACGTTGTGCGGGCCCGGATCCACCGGCACCGCCACGCCGATGGAGGTGACACCCAGCGTCACGCCGTCGAGCTGTATTCTTGCCGCTTCAGCGCCTTTGCCGCGTTTGACGGTGATCCTGGGGATGCGCGCTTCCAGATCGCCGATGCGCTGGGTGACGGTGTCCTTGAAGGACTTGGCGCGAACCTCGTCCGCACCCTGCAGCGCGAGCTTGTAGCCGCCGAGCGCGACAGCCAGCTGGCCGAGATGCTCCTCGCAGAGCGCGATGTGGTAGCGCACCTGTGGCGTCATCTTCACCTGCCCCACCTCGCGGAACCGGGTGAGGGCGGTGCTCCAGTCGCCGGCCTGTTCGAGCTCGGTGCCCTGCTGGAACTTCGCGCGCGCTTGCGAGAGCTCCTTCCTGCTGGGTCCGGCGGCGGCGGTGGTCGCCATCAGCAGAAGGCACAGCGACGCTAGCGTCAGGAGGTGCCAGCGCGCTGCTCGCGTGCGGCGCGCGGAGAACTGGAACATGTGGGCAAGATTACAGGGAAGTCATACCCCGCGTCCAGCCGGCGGCTCCGACCCGACCTCGATCAAGAGCGGGGGCGGCTTGTCCGTGTCGATCCCGAGCGCTGCGGCCACGCCAAGAGCCTGGCCCTGGCCCAGCAGGCGCTTCACGGCGGCCAGCGCGAGCTCGAGCGCCGCAGCGCTCCGGGCGGCGCTCAGGAGCTTTGACGATCCCACCACGCCCGGAGCGTCGGTGTCCGGGCGGGCCAGCGGCGCTTCCTCGATCAGGAGCTCGCGGGCATCCGTCGGCACAGCCACGTCCTGTCCGTCGGCGAGCCCGGCGCGCGCGGCGAGCAATGCCCCGTGCCCCACCGCCAGCACCAACTCCGCGCTCTGCCCGGCCTTTTGCACCCAGTCCACCAGCGTACTGTCCTCGAGCGCGCGCCGCGCACCGTATCCGCCCGGTAGGATCAACAGCTCCGGCCCGGGGCAGGCGTCGAGAGCATGCTCGGCTTCGATCACGAGCTGGTTCCGGGTGGTGATGCGCCCGGGGGCCTTGGCCACGGTCAACACCTTGAATGGGCGCCAGTTCCACTTCCGACCTGCGCTGCTCAGCACGGCCAGCATCGCGGCCACGTCGAGCAGCTCCACCTCGTCGAAGAGAAGCAGGGCGACGGTTCGCGAGCGGGTTCGCATCAGTGCCTCGACGCTCCTGCAGCGGATAGCCGCCAGCTCATGGCGGAATCGTAGCGCCGCAGAACGCCTCGAGGCCAGCGCCCCGGCGCTACTGTTGTGCGCCGGCCGCGAGCGTCGTCAGCAAAGGCTCGGGTTCGGGCTCGACAACCGCCGGCTGGTCGCCGATACGGTTCTTTTCGAGCACGTGCTGCGGCGGGGTGCGCAGATCGCGGGCCAGGCCGACCCACGACAGCAGCTTGAGCACGTAGTAGCTCACGTCGATCTCCCACCAGAAGAAGCCCTGGTTGGCGGTCGACTGGTAGTAGTGGTGGTTGTTGTGCCAGCCCTCGCCGAGGGTGATCAGCGCGAGCAGGAGCGAGTTGCGGCTGGTATCGCTGGTGGCGTAGCGGCAACGTCCGAACACGTGCGACAGCGAGTTGATGGTGAACGTGCCGTGATACAGCAGCACGGTCGAGAGGAAGAAGCCGGTGAACAGCGCGCTCGGCCCGCCGAGCAGGTACACCGCCAGACCGAGCAGCGTCGGCGGCAGCAGGTGGAAGCGATTCAGGAACCGGAGCTCCGGATACTTTGCGAAGTCCTTGATGCGGTCGACCGGCGTCTCCTCGTACTTGTCGCAGACGATCCAGCCCATGTGGCTCCACCAGAAGCCCCGCTTGGGCGAGTGGATGTCTTTCGGCGTGTCGGAGTACTTGTGGTGATCGCGGTGATGGCCCGCCCACCACAGGACGCCCTTCTGCGCCGCCGTTGCTCCGCCAAACGCCATCAGGAACTGCATACCGCGGCCGAGCTTGTACGCGCGGTGGGCGAAGTAGCGGTGGTAGCCCGCGGTGATGAAGAACATGCGCACGTAGTAGAGCGCCACGCAGAGCAGCACATCTCTAAGGTGCACGCCCGCCCACAGCGCCCCCAGCGGCATCAAGTGCACCAGGATGAACGGGATCGACCTGACCCAGTTGACCTGCTCGTCGGGTCCGCGGACGTAGGCGGAGGGAGAATCTTCCATGCTGAAGAAATAGCCGGCCGCATGTCAGGAATCGGTCAGTTCGCGGTCACTTGTTGATGGGCGTCAATTAGGCTGCATTTTCACGGAGTTGCGGTGCTCCGCCGAGGCGCTTGTGGCCCCCCGGGCCGATGTTACGTTGCGTCGGTGCCGGAGCAGCCAGGGCTCGAACGTACGCGCGCGGTGCGACGCGTCATCTGGATCACCCTGGCGCTCAACGTCGCTGTGGCGGCCAGCAAGATTGCCTACGGCCGCTTCGCCAACGCTCTGGCGATCCAGGCCGACGGCTTCCACTCCACCACCGACTCGGTGAACAACATCGCCGGGCTGATCGGCATCTGGATGGCGAGCCGGCCGCCGGACGAGGGACATCCGTACGGTCACCACAAGTTCGAGATTGTCGCCTCGGTGCTGGTAGGCCTGTCGCTGCTCGCGATGGCCTACGACGTGGTCTACGGCGCGGTGGGGCGGCTCATGGGCAAGGGAACGGCGCTTCCGCACATCGGCGTCGGGGCGTTTGTCGTGCTCGGGGTCACGCTGGTGGTGAACGTCTTCGTGGCGGCCTACGAGAATCGTCGCGGCAAGGAGCTGGACAGCACGTTCCTGGTCAGCGATGCGACGCACACGCGTTCGGACGTGCTGGTTACTCTGGGCGTGCTGGTCGCCTCGGTGCTGGTGGGGCTCGGCTACGCGGTGTTCGACGTGGTGGCCGCGGGGGTGGTGGCGGTGTTCATCGCCTGGGCGGGCATCAGCGTGCTCCGCCACAACATCGGCTATCTGGCGGATGCGGCGCGCGTCGACGAGAGCCGCGTGCGCGCCATCGTGCTCGGTGTGCCGGGCGTCGCGGCTACGCACAAAATCCGCACGCGGGGAGTGCCCGGGAGCATCTACATGGACCTGCACATCCAGATTGCGCCGCATCTGGACGTGGTGCAGGCTCATCAGGTCACCCACTGGGTTGTCGACGCGCTGAAGGAGGGCATCGCCGGCGTCGCCAACGTCACCGTGCACACGGAGCCGGCCGGCCCCGACGAGCCGTACCCGCCGCTGCCGTGGGAGTAGTTGGCGCCTATTGCACGTGCGGGTGCCAGCACGCGACGCGGTGGTGGCTGCCCTTGTCGAGCTCTTCCAGCACCGGCGTGTCCACGTCGCACTTGCCCTTCTCGGCCCGGGGACAGCGCGGATGGAAGGCACAGCCGGGCGGAGGATCGATCGGGCTCGGTACGTCGCCTTCGAGCAACACGCGCAGCCGCCGGCGCTCGGGATCCGGCACGGGGATCGCGCTGAGCAGCGCGCGCGTGTAGGGGTGGTGACGCTTCTCGTAGAGCGACGCCGCCGGCGCGACCTCGACGAGCTTGCCGAGGTACATGACCGCCACCCGTCGGCTGACGTACTCGACCACCTTCAGGTCGTGCGAGATGAACAGGTAGCTCAGCTTGAGCTCTTCCTGCAGATCCAGCAGCAGGTTGACGATCTGCGCCTGGATCGACACGTCCAGCGCGCTGATCGGCTCGTCGCACACGATGAAGTCGGGCTCCACGGCCAGGGCGCGGGCGATGCCGATGCGCTGGCGCTGTCCGCCCGAGAATTCATGCGGATAGCGGTGCATCGCTTCCGGACGCAGTCCTACGCGCTTGATCAGCGACTCCACGCGCGCTTCCTCTTCCGAGGCCGAGCTCACGAGCTTGTGGATGCGCAGCGCCTCGCTGATGATCGCGCGCACGGTCATGCGCGGATTCAGCGACGAGTAGGGATCCTGGAAGATGATCTGCATGCGGCGCCGGAGCGGCCTGAGCTGGCGCTGGGAGATCGGCGTGATGTCCTGCTTGTCGAAGACGATGCGCCCGTACGTCGGCTCGATAAGCCTCAGGACGGTGCGGCCGAGCGTGCTTTTGCCGCAGCCGCTCTCGCCGACCAGGCCGAGTGTCTCGCCGTTCCTGACGTAGAACGACACGCCGTCGACGGCGCGCACGAAGCGCGTCTGTCCAAAGAGGCCCTTCTTGACGGGAAAGAACTTCGTCAGGCGTTCCACCTGCAGGAGTGGGCGGCGCTTGTCGACGGGCGGGGCCTTCTCCTTCTGCTTCGGCGGCGCGGGTTCCGGCTCGCGGCTCGAGTCCGGGGAAGCTTCCGGGGGATCCCAGTACGCTTCGCTCCCTTGCTCGTCGGGCTTGTCCGGAGTGCTTTCGGTCTCGTCGCTCATGATGGCGCCGTGCCCGCGTAGTAGCAGCGCCCCTGCCGCGCGTCAGGCAGCTCGGTGAGCTCCGGTTCGCTTTCGGTGCAACGCTGGTAGCCTTCGGGCTTTTCTGCCCGGAGCGAGCAGCGATCGGCGAAACGACAGCCGGGCGGCAGCTCGGCCAGATCCGGAACCAGCCCCTCGATGGTCGGAAGCCGGCGCGGCCGACTGGCGCCCTGCGAGACGTTGATCGGCGGCACACTGGCAAGCAGACCGCGCGTGTACGGGTGTAGCGGGTCGGAGAACAGCTTCTCGACCGGGCCCGTCTCCACCACGCGCCCGGCGTACATCACGACCACGTGGCTGGCGAACTCCGCCACCACCCCCAGATCATGCGTGATGAAGATGATGCTCATCCCCAGCTCGCTCTGCAGCCTCCGGAGCAGATCGAGGATCTGCGCCTGGATGGTGACGTCGAGCGCAGTGGTCGGTTCGTCGGCGATCAGCAGATCCGGTTCGCAGGACAGCGCCATCGCGATCATCACCCGCTGGCGCATGCCGCCGGACATCTGGTGCGGATAGGAATCGACGCGCTCCGCAGGCGACGGGATGCCGACCAGCTTCAGCATCTCGACGGCGCGCTCGCGCGCGGCGCGCCTCGACGCCTTGCGGTGGATGCGGATGGCCTCGACGATCTGCGAACCGACCGTGTAGACGGGGTTCAGCGAGGTCATCGGCTCCTGGAAGATCATGCTGATCTTGTCGCCGCGGACGCCGCGCATGGACTTCTCGTCGAGGGAGAGCAGGTTCTTGCCCTGGAACTCGATCTCGCCGCCCATGATCTCGCCGGGGGGCGAGGGAACCAGCCGCATCACCGACAGCGCCGTCACGCTCTTGCCGCAGCCGCTCTCGCCTACGATCGCCAGTGTCCCGCCCTCGGGCACCTCGAACGACACATCGTCGACGGCCTTGAGCAGGCCGCGATCGGTGTGGAAAGCGGTGGTGAGGCGTTTCACGCCGAGAAGCGGTCCGGCCATGAGCGGGCGCACGTTAGCACGCGCGGGCGCTGTGGGGCCGCCCGTTAGCGGTAGTACAGCTCCAGTCGCGGAGCCTGGCCGCCCGCGATGCCGGTGGAGAAGCTCGCTCCGACGGCTCCGGTGTCGCGTGACCGGAGCGCGATGCCGTAGTAGCGGCGAGTGCCGGCGCGCATGGCGCGCGCCAACTCGGTCACGTCGATGCGCAGCACGGCCGGCGGCCCGGAGCGAGCGATACCCCGGCTGTGCGGACGGCCGAGCGGAGGCTGTCGCAGCCACGTGAGTGTTTGCGCGTTCCAGGGACCCTCCACCCGCCAGGCGTCCACGCGAACGTCGCGCACGCTCACCGGCGTGTCCGGCATCGGATCGAGCAGCAGGAACGCGCTGTCGATGTGCCGCACGCTCTGCCACGCGGGCTCGAAGTCCAGGTACAGGCCGACCGCGCCTTCGGCCCGGCTGCCGAAGACCACGGCGCCCGGCAGCGCGCCCGCGTCCGGACGTGCGCGCGAGCTCACCACCGCCATCCTGCTCGGTTCGCTCACCAGCCGGCGCGCGTCGGCCGGCACCGGCTCGCCGCCGGCGGGGACGCAACGATTCGCGAGACACTCGTAGCCGCGCGCACAGGTGCCCGGAGTGCTGCACGGCTCCGGTCCCGGCGCGCAGGCAGGGAATGCGAGCAGCATCAGCACACAGGCGGTGGCGCGCATGCGCGGGAGGCTAGCAGACGCCGGTCAGTTCGAGCAGCCCGACATGAGCGTCACTGCGTAACTCGCGCCGTCCGCGTCCACCTGGACATCGTCCGAAAAGCCGGCGCGAAGCTGGTCCAGCGTCACCCGCTGGTCGCCCGCCGCGCTCGCGGCGCCGATGAACTCCACCTCGACGGCGTCCGGCGTGGCACGGGTCTTGACCTTCAATGGCCCCTCTATCGTGTGGGTTTCTTCCACGATGCTGCCGTCGAGCAGCGGCAACGTGACGCACGCTGCGTTGAAGCCTGCGATGGCCGAGCCGTCCTGGTGCGTGGCCTCGATGCCGAGTTGGTCATACGAGAGACCGGCATTGCCCGACGAGCAGCCGGCGACGAACACTGCGACGGCCGCAGCCGCGACGATGCGTGCGCCGCTCATGGGAACAGCACCACTCTCAGGCCCACGTCGAGCCAGGCGTGCACGGCCGGGTCGGGCATGCCGCCGTTGTAGGTCGTGGTTCCATTCACGCTGGTCTCGGTACGCGTGTAGCGCCCGACCGCCGCCTCGGCGTATGGTCCGAGGCCGAAGGCCTTGACGAGCCGGAAGTCCACGCCCGCCCCGAGCACGGCCAGATCCCATCCGGACGCCGTGGTGGTCTCGCTGCGTCCGCTTGGGCGGTCGTCGATGTTCTGCGACACGAGGTTGAAGCCGATGCCGTATCCCAGCCATGGGTCCACGCGGGCATCCGGCGCAAAGTAGTACGCACCTTCAGCCCCGAAGCGAAACGCCACCACCGAGCAGGCGATGTCGTTCTGTAGGTTGTTGTCGCGATCGTTGCACAGGTTGTGGACGCGGTCGTCGCTGCCCTCGGAGCCGAACCCGAACAGCAGATAGCCGCCCAGGAAGACGTGTCGCCACGCCTTGGCGCCGATGTCGAACGCGAACGAGAACTGGCCGCTGTAGCGCCGCCCGAGATCGTCGCCCGCCGCGCCGCTGGCGCTGCCCAGCGCCGCGCTGCCGCCCAGCCTGAGCGCCATCTGGAATCCCTTGCGGGCCTCCGGCGCCGAGGAGCCATGCCGCGGCGCGGGTGCGTCCCGTGTGGGAGCCGGCGCGGCGGCGTAGCTGGCCCGGGTTGTCGACCTGCCCAGCTCGGCGCGCGCAGGCGCCACCGCCAGAAGTAACGCCGCCGCCGCGAGGGTGCTCGATCCTCGAAGTCGCATGTCGCCGAGCGTGCGGGAGCTCCGATCGCCGACGTGAGCGTTGCTTTCCGACGACCCCGTCGACGCGCTAGCGACGCCGCCCGCGCCGGCGCGCGAGCAGGATCTCCGCGGCCGTCAGCGGCCGGCTCTGCGGCGGCGCATCGCCCGCCTGCGGTGCCGGGGCCGATGCAGGCGGCGGCTGGACCTGGGCACCCGGCCGCGCGACGGGCGGCGGTCGCGCGGCGTGCCCGAAGTGCGGCACGCTCGGCGGTGGAGCGTCGTCTGCGCCCGAGCCGCGCGCCGCGGCGGAGCGCGCTTTCGCTTCGAGCAACGAGTCGAGGGCGGCGCTGCGCGCTGCGGCGCGCTTCTGCTTGGGCCGCGCGCGGCGTGCGCGCCAGCGCGCGGGCAGCCCGGTGACAAATTCCGGCATCGCCAGCCGTCGCGCCGCCACGCCCAGGAACAGCGCGAACGCCGCCAGGAGCAGCAGCGGCACACCGAGGTCGCGGTAGGCGAAGCGCTTGGCCTCGCGGTCGTGGAAGATGCCGGCGAGCGTGTCGCGCATCTTGCCGCCGGTCAGCGTGGCGATGCGCCCGAGCAGCGCGCGGTCGGTGCCCGTCGGTCTCAGCTCCTCGCCCGCGGTGAGCACTGCGCCGGTCGTACCGACCGGCTTGCCGCTCAGCTCGTCGACGGCAGTGGTGATGTACGCGCCCGGTCGCGAGAGCGGGACCGTGGCGGCATACGCCCCGGCTCCGACGGCTTCCAGCGCGACCTCTCGCTTGAACCCGTCCGGTCCACCCACGCGCACCTTGAGCCGACGGAAGCTCTCCGTGCGACCGTCGTCGTCGACCACGGTGGCGCGTACGTGCAGCTCGCCGCCTGCCGCGTCCGCTTCCAGACGCACATCCGGGTCGTCCGCGACGCGCGCGATGTCGCGGCCGAGCTGTCCGAACATGCGCGACGCGCCGTCCCAGCTGGTCCACTTCTGCCCCCAGCGGTCCTTGTAGTCGCTGGTGAACGCCGCCGCGCGCCCGATGCCGACCGACCAGGTGGCGAGGATCGGATCGCCCTCCGGGCCGCGCAGCAGCACCTGCGCGCGGCCCTTCGGGATCGTGACCACGTAGCCGGTGAGCGACGGCGCCGCGCCGAAGTCGATACCGCGCGTCGGCGGGCCCGGCGACGAGGGCGTCGCGTGGAACGTCACCTCGTTGATGGAGCTCCGCGACGCCAGGATCGTCTCCTGCGCGAACACCGCGGGCAGCCGCGAGGCGTCCTCGATCAGGTAGAAGCGACCGCCGCCCAGCTTGCTGGTGTGCTCGAGCGCCGCCACGTCGCTGCCGCGCCCCAGCGCCACCACGCTGGTCGTGATGCCGCGGGCCTTGGCGCTCGAAGCCAGCGCGAACGCGTTGGTGCGCTGCTCGGCGTCGTCGCCGTCCGAGAACAAGAGCACGTGCTTGAGGTTGACCTTCTGTTTGTCGAGCGCCGCGTAGGCCGTGCGCAGCGCCAGGTCCACATAGATGCCGCCGCCGCCTGGTCCGACGCCGCGGATGGCCTTCTCGATCGCTGCCTTGTCCGTGACGGGCGCGAGCGGCACGGTCCACTTCACCGCCGTGTCCACGTGCGCCACGCCCAGCAGGTCGCTCGAGCCCAGCAGCTTGGCGGAGCGGGCAGCGGCCTCGTTGGCCAGCTCCAGCTTGGTGTGTCCGCCCACGCTCATGCCCATCGAGCCGGAGTAGTCGATGGCGATCACCTCGGCGAGGCTCGCGCGGCGTCGTTCCTGCTTCAGGTCGAACGAGACCGGGCTCACCTCCTCCACGGGCGTCTTGCCGTAGCCGCCCGGGCCCATCGAGTGGTCGCCGCCCATCAGGAGCAGCCCGCCGCCGAGATCGCGCACGTAGCTGGCGAGCGCGGCAAGCTGGGTCGGCGACAGATCAACCGCCGAGATGTCGCTGAGCACGACCAGGTCGTAGGCGGCGAAGCCCGCCACGTCCGCCGGCACGCCTTCAGCTCCTACGGTTTCGACCTGGAACGCCGCGCTCGAGAGCGCGTTCACCAGCGCTGCAGCCATGGATGGTTCGCCCGCCATGACCAGCGCGGAAGCCTGGCCCCGCACGCGCACGAAAGTCGAGCCGTCGTTGTCCTCCGGCGCCGCGTCCTGCTTCGCGTCGAGCGCGCTGACCTGCACCTTGTAGCGATGCAGCCCGGGGCCGGGCGCCTGCTCACGCAGCCTGAGGACGTCCTCGCCCTTCGCGACCTTGGCGTTGCCTTTCCGGAGCAGCTTGCCGTCGCGGTAGACGCGCACCACGATCGGCGTGGGCTGACTGGCCGAGGTGACGATGCGCATCTCCAGCGGCTCGCCCTCGTTGGCGCGGGCCGGCATGCGCACCGCCACCAGGCGTAGGTCTTTCACCTTGCTCTGGTCGAGCGGCACCACGTCGATCGGCACGCCCGCGGCTACGGCCGCGGCGGCGGCCTCCAGCGGGTCGCCGCGCGTGTTCACGCCGTCGCTCATCACGACGATGCGCGCCGCGGAGTCCGCCGGCACTTCCGCCAGCGCGCGGCGGATGGCCGCGCCGATGTCGGTGCCGTCGCGGCCGAGCTCGGCCTTCTGCGGAGCGGGCAGGCGCGTGCGGGGCCGCAGCGGATCCTCCACGGCCGCCGTGGCCGCGAACGCCACGGTACCGATGCGGTCGTCGTCGCGCATCCCCACCTCGGCCACGCTGAGCTCGGCGTGGATGCGCGAATCGGCATCCGGCACCAGGTCGATGCTGCGGCTGCGGTCGACGGCGACGATGATCGCGAGCCGGTCGAGCGGCTTGCCAAGCTCCGCGCCGATGGCCGCGAGCGAGGCCGCGATCAGCGACGCCCCGATGCAGAGCTCCGTGAGCGCCCGCCGCCAGGCGTGCTGGCGCGCCGAGAGCGACAGCAGCCGGTGCGCCGCGAACACGACCGCCAGGGCGCAGGGCAGCGCCAGCAGCGGCCGCTCGATCCTGAGATAGTGGTCGGGCAGCACGCGCGCCCAGGTCAACCCCACGTACAGGAGCGGCAGCACGCCGAGCACGCTCGTCGCCATCAGGATCGGACGGCGCCCGAGCCGCGCGCGCCGGAGCGCGAACCCGAGGTACAGCGCCCACGCCAATACCCCGACGACCAGCGTCGCGAGCGGCACCCAGCGCGTCACCGAGGGCGGGATCACGCTGCGCTCCTTGTCGGCCGCGGCCGCTCGGGCAGGCGGGGCTTCGGCGGTTCGGCCAGGGTCGAGCGAGTGCGCGGGCGCCGCGTCAGCCACCACACGTCGAACACGATGAACGCCAGCGCGAGCAGCGCCAGGAGCCAGGCCCAGCCGGTGCGCGCGTCAGCCACCTTCGCGGGGCTCGAGACGGTCACCTGCGAGCTGGCTGCGGCGAGCTTCTTCGGCCGGGTGTCGCTCTCGGCGTCGCTGGTCAGGTTCGCTGCGACCAGCACGCTGCCCGGCCGCGCGCCCTTCCAGCTCACGAAATAGAAGCCCGCCTTCGCGACCTCCGGCACCACCACCAATCCGCCGCGCGCGGGGATCTCCAGCTTCTCGCCCCCCGGCTCCTCGACGGTCACGCGCGCTACGTCGGGAGGCACGCGCACGCGCATCGGTTGGCCCGTCCGCGCCGGTCCCGTGATGCCGCGCGCGCGATGCGAGCGGGCGAGCTCCACGATGTTGCGCACGAACAGCACGAAGCTCGCCTTGAGCGGCCAGTTGCTGTCGCCGACGTCGAACGACACCAGGGTGGCCGTGCGCCCCGGCATGGAGATGTCGCTCACCACCGTGCCTTCGCGCGCGCGGACCAGCGAGTCGGCGGGGCCGTCGGTTTCGATGCTGCGCGCCGACAAGAGCTCCACGCCGTCCAGCGTCAGGAAGCGCAACCGCGGATCGCTCTTCGACCACGAGGTGATGGACGGCTTGTCGATGCGTTTGCCGACGACCGAGGTACGACAGCGCCCCGCCGGCGGATCCAGAATCACCAGGTCGGCGCCCGGGGGATTCGGCGGGCAGGCGCCGTCGACGATCACCAGCGCGTCCGGCGGCACGTCGGCCTTGGGCAGCGTCGCCAGCGACGTGCCCATCAGATTGACGTCCGGGTCGGCCAGCAGCGCGCGCTTGAACCACGGGCTGCCGTCGGCCGGCGCCATCACCACCGGGATCTTCCGGCCCTCCGGCACGCGCGCGTAGGCGCGGTCGTCGACGGCCATGGCGTCGCCTGGGCTGAGCTGCATGACGAGCCCGGTGCCCGCGTCGCCCGGCGCCGGCTCGAAGGTCAGCACCACCGGGGCGCGTTCGCCGGGCACGAGCTCGATGCGCCGCGATGCGAGCGGCTCGGAGACGTTGCGCTGGCGCAGCGTGACGAACACGTTCTTCTTCTTCGTGCCGTAGTTGGCGACCAGCGCGAACGCCTGCACCTGCTCGTGGTGCGTGGCCGGATCCTGACCGCTCCGCACGTCCACGCGCACCATCGCTACGTTGTCGATAGCCGAGCCGACGCGGATCACGTCGATCGGCAGGCTCGACGAGAGCGAATCCGGGTGGGCGAGGGCGCCGTCGGTGAGCACCACGATGCGCTTCTGTCCAGGGAGCTGCCTGAGCCGATCGCTGGCGATGGCCAGCGCGCCGCCCAGATTGCCCTCCACGTCGCGCGCGCGCAGGCTGTCGACGGCCGCGTCGAGCCGCCGGGGGTCGCGATCGAGCGGTGAGGCGATCAGCGCGTTGTGCCCCGCATCCACGATCATCGCGTCCGCGCCCGGACCGAGCGAGCGGATCACGTCGTGCGCCGAGCTCTTGGCTTGTGCGAGGCGCGTCTTGCCGTCGGGGTCCTTGGCGCTCATCGACGCGCTGGTGTCGATGATGATGGCGACGTGGTCGCCCGTGATCGCTCCCCCCCGGGTGGCCGGGGCAGCCAGCGCAAGCGCAAGCAGGATCAGCGCGAGCAGCTGCAGGATCAGCGGCACCTGCACCACCAGCTTCTTGAACGGGCTCTTTGCCAGGAGGTCGCGCTGCGCCGCGCCCCACAACCAGGTCGACGGCACGCGCAGCCGCTGCCGGCGGATCTTGAGCACGTACAAGAGCACCAGCGGCGCGATCAGGCCGAGCAACCACAGACCGCCCGGGCTCCTGAGCTCGAAAGGCATCGGCCCGGGGAGCCTAGCCCGTTTTCCACCCACCTACCCAGCCCCGCCCCGATGCGCTGCAGCCTCCGCGCCCTCCCCGCGATTTGCCCGGGAAGCCGGGCCATGGCGGATACACTGCGCCCATGCCGAGGTTCCGCGTTGCGCTCGCCGTCGCGCTCATGTCCAGCGCCGCGGCTGCCGGAGAATCGCCGCCGCTGCTTCACCTGACGTGGACCGATCATGCGGACTGCCCGGCGTCGAAGCGCATCGAGAAAAAGGTCGCCGCGCTCGTGAGCCGCGGCACCAACCCGGTGCCTCCGGTTGCCGCGGAGCTTGCTCTGCACAGGACGTTCCGCCGGCTACCGTGTGCGTCTCGTCACCGAGCAGCTCGGCGAGCGCGGCGAGCGGGATTTCGACGTGCGGACCTGCGACGAAGCCGAGGACGCGGTCGCGCTGGTGCTGGGCGTCATGCTTTCGCCGTCGGAAACCACGGAGACCGTCAAGCATCGCGGCTTTCCCGGCGGCGTGCGTCCCAGACCCGTACGCGCGCCGCCGGCGCCGTCCGCTGCGGCTGTGGCGTCGCCGTCGCTGCGCGTCGGCGTCGGTCCGCGCGCGGGACTCGACGAGGGGAGCCTACCGGGTCCTACCGCGTTCCTCGGTCTCGGTGCGTGGCTCGCCTCGGGCCGCTGGCGTGCGCGCCTGCGCGCCGCCGTCTGGATCCCGCGCATGGCCACCCGCGGTCCACGCAAGGGCGCGGGGGCCGATGTGGGTCTCGTCGCGGGGAGCGGCGGAGGCTGCTTCGCCCCGCTGCTCCGTCCGCTTGCTGTCGAGGGATGCCTGGGGCTCGAGCTCGGGTCCGTCACCGCCCAGGGGCTGGGCATCAAGAATCCGCGGCGGGTGCACTCGCCTTGGCTGGCTCTCGCGCCCGGCGTGTCGGTCCGCGCTCCAGCTGGGCCCTTGAGCGCCGTGGTATCCCTGGAGGCGCCGGTTCCGCTGCTCCGGCCCGTGCTCACGATCGACCAGTTCGGCGAGGTTTTCCGGGGCTCGCCACTAGGGTTCCGGGCCAGCATCGGCGTCGATTGGGTGCTGCCGTGACGGATCCGGGCCGCCCCGGACATGGCGGGACGAGACGCCGATGTTGCTGGCTCCCGCCCAACCCCTGATGGCCATGGCCGCCGAGTCTTCCGCGCCGGGCTTCGACGAGGTGTATCGGGCCCACTTCGGGTTCGTCTGGCGGGTGCTCAAGGGGATGGGCGTCCCCGAGA
Source organism: uncultured delta proteobacterium (assembly GCA_963826085.1). Lineage (GTDB taxonomy): Bacteria > Myxococcota_A > Polyangia > Polyangiales > Polyangiaceae > CAWDXG01. Next base: position 34,792 of record CAWGVN010000006.1, read on the forward strand.
GCGGAGTGGAAGACGCGACGCAGGAGGTGTTCGTGGTGGTGATGCGCCGGCTCGGGGAGCTCGGTCCGGACGCTGCCATCAAGAGCTGGTTGTTCTCGATCGCGCTGCGCATCGCGAGCAACGCGCGCCGCGCGCAGCGCCGCAAGCGGCAGGAGCCGATCGACCGCGAACCGCCATCGGCCGGGCCGAGCCCCCAGGAGCACGCCGAGAGCCGCCGCGCGCTCGAGCAGGTGCTCGCAGTTCTGGACACTCTCGACGAGCCACTCCGGGTGGTGCTCGTGCTCGCCCAGTTCGAGCAGATGACGGCGCCGGAGATCTCCGCGCTCATCGGCGTCAAGGTCAACACCGTGTCGTCGAGGCTCCGGCGCGCGCGGAAGGCATTCGCGGCCGGAATCGCACGGCGGCTTACAGGTGCAACATGACTCGTCCAGATGACACCGACCGGCTGTTCGAAGCGGCGCGCGGAGCTCTGGATCCGCCGGAAGGCGCGCGTGAACGGGTGCTCGCCGGCGTGGTCGGCGCGGGTCCCGGCGGTCCCGGGGGCGGTCATCCCGGGGGCCCGGGCGCGGCGCCGTCGCTCGGTGCCACCGTGGCGAAGGTCGCCGGTGTGACGGCGGCCGCGGCCGCGATCGTGGGGGGAGCGCTGCTGGCGGGCCGCGCGATATCGCGACACCGGGTCGCGCCGTCCAGGCAGGCCAGCGCGATGGTGCCAGCGACCAGCCCGCCGCCTTCGATGGTCGCGCCGGTGATGACGCCTCCGGTGCCGGCGCCGTCCGGGGTGATCGATCTCGACGTGGACGCGGCGCTCGCCGCGCGCCACGGTCCAGCCGCTGCCGTGCGAGCGCCGGCACCGACTGCTTCGTCCGGCGCGGACCGACTGGCCGAGGAGATTTCGCTCCTGCGCAAGGCGCAGGCCGCCCTCCGGTCCGGCAATCCGTCGCAATCGCTGTCGCTGCTCGATGAGCACGCGCGGCGATTTCCGCGCGGAGTCCTGTCGCAGGAGCGCACCGTGACCCGGGTCCAGGCCCTGTGCGCGCTGGGCCGCACGACTCAGGCGCGGACGCTCTACGCGCGCCTGGCAAGCGGCGCTCCGGACTCGCCGCATCTTGCGGCGCTCCGCCATACGTGCCCCGCTCTACAGAGCGAGTGAACGGAATCGCGCGCTGCCGGACATTGGGTGCGTAAAGGAACTGGAGATGCGGAGTTACATGATCGAGCGTAGCGGAATTATCCTGATTGCGGCGCTGATGGTCCTCTCCATCGGTTGCGCCCAGTCCACGTCCGTCGGCAACGATGGCGTCGCCGGCCCACAGGGAACGGGCGGTTCCAGCGGTTCCGGCGGCGGCGGCGGCATCGGCGGCAGCTCCGGCTCACCTGGCACGCCCCCGGCTGTCTCGGTGGCCGACGCCCATCCCGTGCTCGACGAGAAGCAGGCCAACGTGCACGTTGTCCTTTCCCACAGCTGGTCGCAGGATGTCACCGTCCAGTTCGACACGCAGGACGGGACCGCGGTCGGCGTGCCGGGCGGTACCGGCGACTACGTTCCCGTCTCGACGCAGGTCACGATCCCTTCGGGCGCGGTGGACGCAGTGGTCCAGATCGAGGTGAACACGCCCTACAAGACGCTCACGCTCGAGACCTCGCTGGACAAGCAGTTCGAGACGAAAGTCTCGAAACCCACCGGCGGCGCGACGCTTGGCGACGACAACGGCATCGTCACGCTGGCGCAAGCGGGCATGGTGATCGAGACGCCGCTTGCCGACAAGCTCTTCGACGGCGACATCATCCCCGACTTCAACGGTGACAAGAAGGCGGATCTGGTGCTCACGGGGTCCAGCGGTACGGCAGCGATGCTGCTGACCCCCGGCACGACGTTCGAAGAAGGCGCGCACATCCTGGTGGACAACGCCTATCTCGATGGCAAACAGGCGTTCTCCTGGCCGGTGAGCACGGCCTATCCGAGTGGTTTCGTGACTGGTCGTGGATTCGTGGCCTCCGATCACGCCCAGAGCTGGGACGCGAACCAGGACGGGATCGACGATGCGCTGATCGTGGGCGAGAACAAGGCCTACATGCTGTACGGACACAACGGCCCGTTCCAGAACTTCACGTCCGGCGATCCGCGGCTCACCGACGGCGTCAACGGCACCCAGCTCGCGAACATCGACTTCGGATACGGAGCGAGCTCCATCCAGACCGGCGACTTCGATCACGATGGTTACCTGGACTGGGCCCAGGCGCACTTCTGGTCCAGCGTGACTCCGGGCAGCACGGATGTGTTCCGGGGCTTCTACGGCTCCGCGGGTCCGTGGTCCGGCACGTACAACACCGTGGCGACATTTTCGTTCGTGGGTGGAGCGACCCCCGTGGGGCAGTCGTCCCTGGTGGAAGGCACGCGCTCGGGAGTGCGTGCGGACCTGAACGGCGACGGCATGGACGACCTGGTGTTCGGAGCGATCGCCGCCAACGACGGACAGTTCGGCGGAAACTATCTGTACGTGGTGTTCGGGACGCAGCAGCAGCTCAGCCAGAGCAAGGGCGCGGTCAAGGGCACGCTGGACGGCGCGACCGGCTTCCAGGTCGATAATCCGGCCTACATGTCCTACAAGTCGGACCCGGCCCAGGGCGGCTTCGAGGTGGAAGATGCCGGCGACGTCAACGGCGACGGGATCCAGGACCTGGTGCTGACTCACGCCGGGACGCCGATGACGGTCATCTTCGGCAAGAAGGCGCCCTATTCAAGCGGCGAGTACGCCCACCTGCAGGACATGGGCAGCGAAGCCGCCTACTTCAACTGCGATCCGGTCGTCTCCGCGCGGACCGGCGACATGAACAAGGACGGCATCGATGATGTCGTGTTCATCACCGAGAACAAGTTGCGCGTGCTGTGGGGAAAAAAGGGCCTCAAGGGCAAGGACATCTTCGGCACGCAGTACCCGGAGATGGGCGAGCTCGACATCGATCCGGCATCAGGGCTCGACCGGGTCATCGTCGTGGGGGACCTGGACGGGGACGGTACGGAGGACGTGGTCGTCACCAGCTCGACCTGGAACAGCAACCATGGCGCCGCGCTGGTGCTGTTCGGCAGGACCCTGACGCGGCTCCTCGGCGGTCCGGATCTCGGACCTCCGATCCCCCAGTAGCGGGCTCAACGCTGCCGCGGGCGTCGCGGCGGCACCCCGAGGCGCGCGTAGCTTTCGTTCCGGTCAAGGACAATATCCTCGAGCTGCTTCTCGATTCCCGCCACGCCGACCTCCGAAATGGTGCCCTGGTTGACGCGCGCGATGCGCTGGCGGAGCGGCAGCTTGGCTTTCTCCTGCTCGGCGAGCAGTCGGTCCAGGTCCAGCGAGGCGGGGTCGATGAAAGCGGTGCCCTCCGGCGAACGGCTCCGCACGCTCTCGAGCACGCTCAGCCGCACGAGCTGGATCGTAGGATCGGGGCTGCGGCGGATGAACGGGATCAGCCGCTCCGGATCGGACAGATCGGCCCGCGCGTCGGGGTGGAAGGCCGCCATCGCGAAGGGCGCCGCACCGAGCTCGTGGCGCGCCTCGTCGGTGCGCCTGAGCTGCGCGACGAAGTGCTCGAAATCCAGGCGGCCCAGCTCGATGCGGGGGTAGATGAGCAGGCCGATCTCGATCTCTGGATCGGTGGCCAGCTTTGCCATGGCGTCCAGCGACGGCGCCATGTCCGCTGCGTCGCTCTGCGTCAGCACGCGCTCGGCGACGTGTCCTTCCAGCCGCGCGCGTTCGGCCCACGGACAGAACGTGTAGCGCTCGATGATCTCCGTCGCGTAGCGCCGGTAGATGCGCAGCGCCTCGCGGATAAGCTCACGTTCGGACATGCGTTCCCAGGATACCACCTCGGCGACGCGTGCGATGCACGTCGGCGGTCACACCGCGCGCAAAATGAACACACTCGAGGTTGACTAGGCGCGAGACAAGTCAGAGAGTGTCGATCCGCTCGACACGACTCGAGCATTTTCCAACCGAGGGAGTCGACATGGCCGCACGCAAGCGCAAGACGAAGAAGGCAGCATCGCCGCCTGCCCCCGCGAAGAAGAAGGCACGCCGGAAGAAGAAGGCGGGCAAGAAGACCGCGAAGAGGGCTGCGAAGAAGACCCGCAGGAAGAAGGCGTCCAGGAAGACCACCAGGAAGGTTGCGAAGAAGGCCGCCCGGAAGACCCGCAGGAAGGCGGCGAAGAAGACCGCCCGCAAGGCCGCCAAGAAGGGGGCGAAGAAGACCGCAAAGAAGGCTTCAAAGAAGGCCGCCAAGCGCCCCGCGAAGAAGCGCGCCCGCAAGGCCGCCCCGAAGCGCAAGGCCGCCCCAAAGCGCCAGGCCGCGAAGAAGGCAGCAAAGCCCGCCGCGGCGGACATCATCAGTGCCAGTGCGCCGATGACGCCCACCAGCCGCCTCTTCTAGAGAGGGCTGCTCCCCCGTCGCTGCGCGGCGCCTGCACGCGCCGCCGCGCTCACGCGCGGCGGCGGTCCCTCAAGCTGCGTGCTCGGTCGGCCGGCTCGACACGTCGCCAGAACGTCGAGCCGCCCTCCGCGCGCAGCGAGGGTCCCCTACGCCCCAGCGCGTCGCGTCACTCGTCCGGCGTGTGGACGGCGACGGCGCGCGCGGGCTCTGTTTCGTCGAGCGCGTGCTCGTGCAGCGCCTCCTCTGCGGTGTCCGCGTCCGCCGCGACGCGCACGCGCGGCTCGCTCTTCTGGACGCGAACGCGCTTGCGGCGCCGTGCCACGGGCAGGACATCGGGCGGCACGTTGTCGACGAGCTGCTCGGCGAGGGCGCGCTCGGCCGGCAGGTAGCCGTCGTCCTCGAGCCATCCCTTCGCCTCGTCCTTCGATACGAACCACCCCGGCCTCTCGTCGATGAACACCACCTGCGCGTACTCATCGCGATACACGAGCAACGCCACCCATTCGCCGGGCGTCCCCGTCTGGTTGTCGAACCACCACTCGCGGTCGACAGGGAGCAGGGTGCGGCGGAGGTCCCAGGGCGCTCCGGCTGCGCCTAGTATCAAGGCCAAGCCGTACGCGCGCCAGTCCGGCTCGATCGGCGGCGTAAGCATCCCAAACATCGTAAACGCGGCCACGTAGAGCATCGCCTTGCCGAACCCGAGCCGCCGGCGCTGCGGCCTGCGGAACGGCAAGCTGTAGGTGAAGGCTGCCCCGAGCAGCAGCACACCCAGCGTGAAGCCGGTACGCTCCAGGTGCATCCCGAGCAGGAGCGAGCCCATCGCGGCCACAAACGCCGGGACGCTGGCTCTGAGCAGCCACCCCCGCCAGCCCACGGCCGAGCGCGGCCGCGGAGCCGTGTACAGCCACGTGGCGATGGCCAGCGCCACGCCAAGGACGAACCACGCCATTGCGCCGCCGAAGGTGAAGCGCGCCGGGAGCCAGCCCGTCTCCAGGAGCGCAACCACCTCGCCCGCCACGAGCAGCTCCGCCCAGAGCGAAGCCGTCCCGACCCTCCGCCGCCACTCGAGCTCCGCGAGCGGCGCGGCTGGTGTGTTGTCGCTCTCGCGGTAGGGGCTGGGCATGGGGCAACCCTCCGCGCATTGGCGGTCCGTGAAGCGGCGTCGCGCGGCTTCCATAGCGTACCAGTGACGACCGACAGAAAGGGCTTCAAGCTGCGGCTTGGGGCCGGAAATGTCGGCGTGACCGACAGAAAGGGCGTGAAGCCATAGCAAGGCCAGGGAAATGTCGGCGTGACCGACACAATGGGCTTCAAGCTGCGGCTTGGGGCCGGAAATGTCGGCGAGGCCGACACAATGGGCTCGAAGCGTCGCTTGGAGGCGGAAATGTCGGTCTGGCCGACACAATCGGCTCGAAGCGACAGCTTGGGGCCGGACATGTCGGTCTGGCCGACACAACGGGCGCGAAGCCGTGGCAAGGGGAGCAAATTGTCGGCGCGACCGACGACAACGCGCTTCAAGTGCCTCCGTGGTGACCCGGGGTAGCGACGAAGCAACGACGCGTCATGCGGCGCGAGCGTGGCGTATCCACGAAGTGAAGCGGCTGCCAGGCCCCCCCAACCCTCCGTGCCTCCGTGGCGAGTCCCGCCCAGGCGAGGCCGCCCGTGCTGATGGCTGACAGCTGATTGCCAGCTCAGTCGACGCTGCGCGCGACGAAGCGACGCACTACGCCTTCGAGCGCTTCATCCGTCGTGGCGCGGATATAGCTGGCGCCGTGGCGGCGGGCCCAGGCGCGGAGCTCTTCGACCAGGCCGGCGAAGCGGAGGACGTAGGCGTCGATGGCTCCGGCGTCCATGGTGACGTCGACGGTCTGGCCGGTTTCCGCGTCGACCAGCGTGAAGTCGCCTTCGAAGCCGGGCTCGATCTCGTCGCGCGTGACGACCTGCAGCAGCGTGACGTCGTGGCCGGCCGCACGGGCTCGGGTGAGCGCTTCGGTGACGGGGCCGGAGTCGAAGAAATCGCTCAGGACCACCAGCATGCCGGGGCGGCGCGAGCGCAGGACGAGCTGATCGATGGCGCGTGCGAGATCCGCGGCGCCTTCGGGCGCGGCGGCTGTGAGATCGCGCAGCAGCCCGGCCAGGCCGCCGCGGCCGCGGCGCGGAGTGCCGGCGCTGGCGAGATTGGACGTGCTCTCGGCGGCGGAGCGCGCGACGAGCACCTGGGCGCGCTGCGCGCCGGCCAGGGCCATGTAGCCGATGGCGGCGGCGAGGCGGCGGGCGACCTCGATCTTGGGCGGGTCGCCGTAGTCGAGCGACGCGGAGCCGTCGACGAGCAGTCTCACGATGGCGTCCTCTTCCGCGCGGAACAATTTGACGACGGGCTCGCCGGTGCGGGCATACGCGAGCCAGTCGACGCGGCGCAGATCGTCGCCGGGCGCGTAGGCGCGGTGCTCCTGGAACTCGGCGCTGCTGCCTTTGCGGCGCGCGGCGTGCTCGCCGGCCGCGCCCGAGCGCGCGCGGATGGCCAGACGGCGGCGCAGCGCTTCCAGCTCGCGCACGAACTCGGGATCGAGCAGGGTTCCGAGCCCGGTCATGTCGGTTCCGGAGCGGGTGGCTCGCCGCCGCCCTGGGGCGGTTCGCTCCCGCCAGCAGGCGGTTCGCCGTGGTTGCCCGTGTCGTGGGCGGCCGGCGCGTCGCCTTCGTCCGGCTCGTCCCCGCCTTCGTCCTCGGCGCGCAGCATGGCGTCCACCTTGGCGAGCGCTGCGTCGTGCTCGCGGACGACCCGACGGCTGCGTGCACCGCCCGCACCGAGCAGGCCCAGGCCGAGCAGTCCCCAGGCCGCCGCGCACACCGCGCCCGCGCCGATTACGAGCTGGTCCGGCTTGGTGCGGCCGAGCTCTTTCATCATCTGGATCGCGTACACGGGCGAGGGAGCGGCGAGGACCATCGCCGAGTCCTCGCGCTTGGTCAGCACGCCGGCGATGGCCATGATGATCCACGGTCCGACCATCGCCAGGAACAGCATGGCGAGCAGCAGGAGCCGCGGCGCGGTTGACGCCGATGAGCGCGCGCGCACCCAGGCCATGAAGCCGACCACGAAGACCAGGAAGCCGACCGAGTAGCCGGCGAAAGCCATCACCCGATAGGCGTTCTGCATGGGATCGGGAGCGCTGCCGAGCAGCTCCGCCACGACACCGGCAGCGCCGTCGAGCACCAGCCCGCCCACTCCCAGGATCAACAGCAGGGACGCGGCAGGCATCAACCCCGGACCGAGATAGCGCTTGAGGCGTCCCACCTCCTGGCGGTCCCAGTGCACGCGCACGCGTCGCGACGGCCCGAGCGGTTCGCCGGCAAACACGAAGGCGCAGAACGCGAGGAACACGTTGGTGGCGATCATGCCGATCACCGCGGCGGCCCAGCGGTCGTCCGGCACGATGAACGCCGGCACCGCCGCCACCGCGGTCAGCGCCAGCGTCGAGACGAGGAACCAGCGCCTGAGCCCACTGGAGCGGTCGTCGCTGGGCCCGGCCATGTTGCTGACGGTCACCTCGTAGAGGAACCACGCGGGCAGCGCCACGATCGTCACCGGCGTGAGCACCAGGAACACCAGGTACTCGACGCCGAAGTCGGCGCGCGCGTAGGCCGTCGGCAGCCACACCGGCAGCGCTTCGGGCACGCCGGGCCAGACCGAATGCGCCAGGTACGACAGGCCGACGCCACCGCCGACGTACACCACGATGGACAGCGGCACCGCGACCAGCAGGGACACGACGATGGCCACCGCCGAGCTCGAGAACTTGGAGCTCACCGACAGGCCGAAGGCGACGGCCAGCACGGCGAACAGCATCAAGAGCACGAAGGCCGCCATCACTTCCGTGGCCGTCACGCCGCCGAACAGGAACGGCAGCGCCCCGACGGGGGCCAGCATCACGATGTAAAGGCCGATGTAGGTGAGCGAGGCGAGGAACTTGCCGCGGGCGATGGTGGGCGCGCCGAGGCCGGTCAGCAGCAATGCCTCCCAGGTGCTGCCGCTGCGCTCGGCGGCGATGGTGCTGGCCGCGACGGCAGGTGCGACCCAGGCGACGACCGCGAAGGCGAGCGAGAAAAAGACGTGGAACAGCGCCACGCCGACCTTTGCGGGCTCGGCGGTGACGCTGACGGCGCCGCCGATGGCCGCGATGAGCAGCGTCATCATGCCGGTCACCACCGCCAGGATTATCGGCGTGCGTCCGAGCCGCGCGGCCTGGCGCAGCTCGCGCATCCAGACCGGGTTCGGGTCCTCGCGCATCCGCGCCACCTGGATGCGCGCGCGCTCCACGCGCCGCGAGGAGGGTGGCGCCGGAGCGAGCGTGGGCCGGCCGGTCTGCGCGCTCACTGGAGGTCTCCCCTGGTGACTTCGAGGAAGATGCGCTCGAGCTCGTTGCGCTCGGGCTCGACTCCGACCACGCCGACGCCGCTGGCGACCAGATGACGGACGACTTCGGCCACGAAGCGGTCGCCGCCGGCGTAGTGCACGATGAGCTGGCCTGCGGGGCCCGCTTCGACGCCGAAGATGCCGCTGCCGCCCTGGATCAACGGTACGACGTGGCGCGCGTCGCCGAGCACGCGCAGCTTGAGCTTTCGCTGCGCGGCCCCGGGGATCGCGGCGCCGCCCGCGGTAATGCCCGGCACGGTAACGGGCGGCGGGAAGCCGGCGTCCATCTGCTGCGGCGGCGCACCGGGCACGGCGGCGGGCGCGGCGGCGGGCGCGGGAGCCGGCACCGCGGCCGTGAAGCCCGGAGAGGGCGGCGGCGGCGCTCCGGGCGGCGGCGCTTCGAGCCCCACCGCCTCGGCGGCGCGGCGCGCTTCGAGCCGCTGTGCGATCTCGCCCAGCGGTCCGGCGACCACCAGCCGGCCGCGCTCGAGGATCCCGATCGAGGTACACACGTCCGACAGCTCCGTCAGGATGTGGCTCGACAGGAACACGGTCTTTCCGAGCTCGCGGAGCTCCAGCAATAGATCGCGGATCTCGATGCGTGCGCGCGGGTCCAGATCGCTCGCCGGCTCGTCCAGGATCAGGACCTTCGGGTCGTGGAGCAGCGTGCGCGCCAGCTGCAGCCGCTGCTTCATGCCCTTGCTGAGCGCGGCGACAAGCCGATCCTGCAGCTTGCCGAGCTCGGTCAGCTCGATGACGGCGTCCACCACGCCGATGTCGAGCACTCCGAACGCGTCGGCAAAGAACTCCAGATACTCGCGCACGGTGATGCGCTCGTACACGCCTGCGTGATCGGGCATGTAGCCGATCAGGCGCCGGACCTTGTCGGGATCGATGGCGACGTCGATGCCGTCGATCTCCACGCGCCCGGCCATCGGCTCGAGCAACGTGGCCATCACGCGGATGGTCGTGGTCTTGCCGGCGCCGTTGGGTCCGATGAAGCCGAAGATCTCGCCCTGACCGACCTCGAAGCTCACGTCGCGCAGCACGTCGAAGTTGCCGTAGCGGTGCCACAAGTGGCGAACGCGAATGGCGGGCGGAGGCGCCGCAACCAGCGGCTCTCGCGGGGCAACGACGAGCTCTTCCGGCGCCGCGCCGCTCACTTCACGCCTCCGTATCCCACCACGCGCACCAGCACGCGATCCTGATCGAGCGTCAGACCGGAGTCGCTGGTGCGCCCCTCGCCGCCCTCGAGCTGGCCGATCAGAACGGGCGTGTCCGGCGGCCACCAGTCGGTGTCGGCGTGGGCGACCGACTCCAGCGCCTGCCAGGCCTCGTCCACGCCCTTGGCGGCCTTGTCCAGCTCGAACTCGTCGGAGTCCAGGCCGTGCGTCATGACCGGGCCGGTCACGCGCGGATGTCCGATGGTGCCCGGCACTGCCGCGCCCTTGCTCGCGAGCACGCTGTGCCCATCCTGGATGCGCGGGAAGTACACCACGCCGTGCCCCGGCACCGCGAGCAGTACCGCGATGAGGTCCCGCGCAGTGCGGTTCTTCACTTCCACGTCGCTACCGCTCTTCACGATGCTCACGCCGCCGCCGAGGTCGATGAAGCCGTCCTCGCGCACCACGACGGTCTGCCAGGGCTTGGCCTGGAAGTGCTCGATGCGCGCGCCGTCACGGTCGACGACCAGCTCGCGGCCGGTGTCGTCGGTGCGGCCTGCAACGTCGAGCACCGCGCCGCGCTGGGTGGCGCGTACCGTCAACTGTTCCGACGATGCGCTGTAGAAGCCGCGGAAGCGCGTGGCGGCGGCGCGCGACATCCCCGCGCCCGCTTCCACCAGCGTCAGATGGCGCGCCCGTCCGCGTACTCCCTTGGCCGCCACGCCGAGCACCACCACTGCGCCGAACGCGCCGGCCGCCCAGATCGGCAAGTGCCAGAGCGCCCTGAGTGGGCGCCCGATCCTGGAGGCGCGGTAGAAGTTGAGCGGGCCCGCGCCGGCCGCGTAAACCAGAAGGAGCAGGGCCGAGACGGCGATCGCCCAGCGCGAGCCCTCGTTGGGATCGAGCACCTTCTTGACCGCCCGGACGTTCGCGCGGTCGAGCGCTGTCTGCGCGTTGGGCAGCGCGACGGTGTTCTGTCGATTGTAGGCGTGCGTGACCAGGTCGACCATCGCGAGCTGCACCCACTGGTCGGTGACGAACGGCGCGCTCGTCGCGTCGAAGCCGAGCAGGTGCACCTCGCCCAGGCCGTAGCTGGCCGACGCGCCCCACTCGGTCGGATGCAGGTTTCCGCCGCTGTAGCCGACGAGCTTGTCCGCGGTGTCGCGGGAGGGCGTGAGCAGCAGGTGCCCGGTCGAGCCCGAGCTGGGACCGTAGTACGGGGAGCCGCCCGACGGGCTCCGCGGCACCAGGAAGTCCCTTTCGGCCTGCATGCCCGGGGGCGGCGCGCCGCTCTGCACGTCGCCTCCGAGCATCTGGGTGAGCGGCGGCCGGTGAAGATCCTCTGGTCTCGTCACCACTATCGCGAGCGCGCCGCCAGCGAGCACCCAGTCTCCGAGCGCCCGGAGCTCCGGTCCCTTGAGCGCAGCGAGCTCTTCGCTCTTCGCCAGCACCAGCGTCGCCGACGCGTAACCCGCCGCGCGCTCGGGCAGCACCAGGTCGCCGGTCGCGGCGTTCACCTGTGGGCTCGCGACGGCCAGTGCCGGGAACGTGCCGTAGCGGACGCTGGTCGTGCGCGTGCCGATCACGCCCAGCCCGCGGATCGACGGCGCCAGGCGGCTCGGCACATCGAAGTCGAACAGGAAAGGCCCGGACGGCCGCGCATCCGGCAGCGCGACGTTGGCCAGCTCGGTGCCGTCCTGGGACAGCGCACGCAGCCTGAGCTCGGGCAGCGATCCGCTGAAGCCGTGCGTCGGCAGAGCGAGCGTGACGCGTCCCTTGCCCGCCACGCCGAATGGAGCGCGAGTGACAATGCGCGCCTGGTCGCTCGCGTAGCTGAGCTCGCTCACGAGCTCGAGCGTGCCGGTGATCTGCGCGTCGCCGGGATTGGAGAGGCGCACGGCCACGCTGGACCAGCCGGGACACGCCGGCGTTCCGGCGCCGAGCACCGGCAGCGGCTCGACAATCAGCGGGCTCTTCGTCGGTGCGGCCGTTACCCTCGAAGCCGACAGCAGAGCCACTACGAGCGCGCACAGCGCCGCGGCCACCGTCTGCCGCCGCCTCACCGAGCGCCCTTCTGTGCGACCTCCCGCCACGTCCCGCGCCTAGCGATCCTGCACGGCCTTCTCGACCGGTTCAGGTCGCGTGGCCACCGTCTCGACCAGCTGGCGGATGACCTGGTCGGTAGTGATACCGTCGGCCTCGCCCTCGAAGCTGCGGATAAGCCGGTGACGCAGCACCGGCAGCGCCACCCGCTGCACGTCCGCAAACGCCACCTGCGCGCGCCCTTCGAGCAGCGCGACCGCCTTGGCCGCCAGCACCAGCGACTGGCCGCCGCGCACCCCCGCGCCGTAGCGGATCCCGCGCTTGACGACGTCCGGAGCGTCCGGCGTTTCCGGCGTGCTCGCACCGACCAGCCGCGATGCGTAGCGCACCACCGGTTCTGCCACCGCCACGTCACGGCAGAGCGAGCGCAGCGCCAGAACATCCTCGCGGTGCAGCACCGGGTCCGGCGCGGCGACCTCGTGCCCCGTGGTGCGCGTGATGATCGCCGTGAGCTCGTCTTCAGAAGGCGAGGGGACGAGCACCTTGAGCAGGAAGCGATCGAGCTGCGCCTCGGGCAGCGGATACGTGCCTTCCATCTCGATCGGGTTTTCCGTCGCCAGGACGAAGAAGGGCTCCTCGAGCACGTGGCGCTTGCCCGAGATCGTCACGGCGTGCTCCTGCATCGCCTCCAGCAGCGCGCTCTGCGTCTTGGGCGTGGCGCGGTTGATCTCGTCGGCCAGGATGACCTGCCCGAAGATCGGCCCGCGCATGAGCTCGAAGCGCCCGGTGGACGCGCCGCCGGCGTCCATGACGAGCACGTTCGTGCCGGTCACATCGCTCGGCATCAGGTCCGGCGTGAACTGGATGCGGGAGAAGCGCAGCTCCAGGCTCGAGGCCAGCGTCCGCACCAGCAAGGTCTTGCCGAGGCCCGGCGCGCCTTCCAGCAGCACGTGGCCGCCCGCGATGAGGCCCCACAAGACCTGGTCCACGACGTCGTTCTGGCCGACGATGACGGTGGCGATGGCGCGGCGCAGCTCGCCGCTGGTGTGCCGGGCCTGTTCGAGTCGGGCTTCGAAGCTGGTTGTCTCGTCGCTCATGGGAAATCGACCGGTCGGTCGCGCCAGCCTACACCGCGTGCCGCCGCCCGGGGAGGCGGGGGGAACTACGGCTGGAAATAGCGTCCAACCTGCTCGCGGTATTCTTCCGGAACCTGGGACCGGTCGACACCGCCTACTTCGGTCTTGCCCACGTTGCCCAGGGCTCCGGTGCCGGCCTGGTTCGCGGTTTCGCCGGGGCGTGCGGGCGCGCGGCCCATCGTTGCGCCCTGCATCGGGACGCCCGGCTGGAGCTTCGGATCCGCCTTCGAGCGCAGTTCCTGGGTCGCGACCTTGCCGGTGTGGCCGGCGTGATTGCCCTGACCCTTGTCGTGGTGGCTGCCGGGGCCTCCGCTGCCCTTGCCCTTGCCGCTCTTGCCCTTGCCGGCCATCTTGCCGCTGCCCGGCCCGCCCTGCATGGGAACCGGGACTGCGCCCAGGCCGCGCTGTGCCTCCGCGCCGCCGCGGTCGGCGTCGTCGAGTCCCTTCTGCCGCTTCGCGTCGCCGCTGGGATCTTCGTTGGCGAGCTTCTTCAGCTGCTTCTCCAGCTCCTTCTTGCCCTCCGGGCTGCTCATGCGTCGCGCCAGATCTTCCAGCTGCTGCTTGGTCATGGGGTTTGCGGCGCCGCCCTGCTTCTCGAGCTGCTTGCCGAGTCGCTCCGCCAATCGCTTGCGTTCGGCTTCGCTGAGCCCCTCGAGCGCCTTCTCCATCGAGTCGGCGAGTCGCTTCTGCGCTTCCGGGCTGCCCGTCTGGCCGAACTCCTCGAGATCTTCCTGCGCCTGCTTGGAAAGCTTCCCGCCGAGTGACTTGGCCAGCTCACGCAGCGCTTCGGCGTGGGCCTCGCGCTTCTCGAAGAGCTTCTTCTGTTCTTCCAGCGACTTGGCCAGACCGGAAGCGCCCTTCTTCCGGGCTTCCTTTTCCGCCTCTTCCAGCGCCTTCTTGGCTTCCTCGCGATCCTTTTTCTCGGTCTTGTTGGCGAGCTTCTGCATCTCGCGGTCGAAGGCGACGAGATCGCCGTCGCCGAGCGCCTTGGCCGCGCGCTTGGTGGCTTCATGCTTGGCGAGCTCGCGGATTGCGGCTTCCAGCCCGTCGCGGTTCTTCTTGTCGTTGAACTGCTGCCGCTCGGCGGCGATGTCGTCGCGCAGCTTGGCCAGACGTGCCTGCGCTTCGCGCTTCTCCATGCCCTTCTTCAGATCCTCGCGAAGCTTCTTCGCTTCCTTCGCGATGTGGTCGAGCCGTGCGCGCTGCTGGGCGTCCCGTGCGTCGAGCTTGTCCAGCGCGATGATGCGATCGAGGCCCTTCAGATCCGCCGTCTTGACCATGTCGCTGCCCGGGGGCCTGGGCGGTGGCGGAGGCAGCTTCGGCAGCGGCAGGAGCGAGAGCCACACGACGCCGGCTGCACCCAGCGGTCCGAGGCCTTGCCAGCGATCCAGCACGCGGGGACGGGCGCGTTTGGGGCTGCCGTTCGAGAGCGCGGTCGATGCCCGTTCCACGACGATCCCGTGCGCCGGATGGGCGGGATCCGGATCACCCACCGCCGTGCTGATCGCCTCCTCGGAACCAAGTCTGGCGTCGAGGTAGAGCGCCACGTCCGAGTCGCTCCAGCGCTGGCGGAGCGCGACGACTACGCCGACCAGCGCGCCCACCACGCCGAGCGCCGCCGCCCAGGGGCGCAGCGTGCCCAGCCGGAGCCACCACAAGAGGGCCGCTCCCCCGGCGCCGACCAGCAGGCCCGCTGCGGCGCCGGTCAGTGCGCGGCGCATCAAGAGTCGCGCGCGCACCCGCCGTGCCCAGCGTTCGAAGCTGCGACGGAAACCGGCTTCGGGTGCTTTGCTGACCATGCGCGCTCGAGCCTCGTTCCTCGTTCTAGCCCCACCCCGTTCTACGCACCAGGCCCGGCGCCCCATTCCCTCGATTTGCGGCCCGATTCGACGGCTGGGAGTGCCGCCAGGGCGGAAACCGGTTAGGTTATGTGCGTGGGCCGCCTGCTCGTCGTCGATGACTATCCGCCGCTCGCCACCGTGATCGCGATCAGTTTGCGGCGGCTGGGTCACGAAGTGGTGCGGCTCGGCAGCGCCCAGCGCGCGCTGGCGGCCGAGGGGCCGTTCGACGCGGTGGTGCTGGATGTCGACCTGCCCGACGGCAGCGGCACCGAGCTGGCCGAGCACCTGCTGAGCGAGGGCAGGGCGCGCTCGGTGATCTTCTTTACCGGTACGCGAGACGCCGGCGCCCGCGAGCGGGCACTGGCTCTCGGCCCCGTCGTGGACAAGATCGACGGCGTGGAAGTGCTCGCCGGCGTTGTCGCGGACGAGCTCGAAGCGTGCGTGCGGGCGCGAGCAGTCGGGGCGCCCGACGGCATCGCTCCACAACGCCCTTCAGGCCAGAGCGGCACGCGGCGGAAGGTCTAGCGGAGCGACTGGCGCCGCTGCGAGGCATCTAGTTGCCGCCGCCCCTGGCCGGAACGCCGGCAAACGAATAGGCTCTGCGCCGCCCATGGCCAAGAAGACGGAAAAGGTTACCGTTCCGGCGATCCGTGCCCGCAAGCAGCGCGGGCCGAAGATCGCCATGATCACCTGCTACGACGCCACCATGGCGCGGCTGCTCGACGAGGGCGGTGCGGACGTGCTGCTCGTCGGTGACTCCATGGGCATGGTGGTGCAGGGCCTACCGACGACGCTGCCCGTCACGGTCGACGAGATCTGCTACCACGGCCGCGCCGTCACGCGCGCCACCGAGCGCGCACAGGTCGTCGGCGACATGCCGTTCATGAGCTTCCAGGTCTCGAGCGAGAAAGCGCTGGAGAACGCTGGACGCCTGATGAAGGAAGGTGGTTTCGAGGCGGTCAAGCTCGAGGGTGGCGAGAGCGTGGCGGAGACGATCCATCGCATCGTCAGCGCCGGCATCCCGGTGGTCGGCCACGTCGGCCTGACGCCGCAGTCCGTGCATGCGATGGGCGGCTTCCGCGTCCAGGGCAAGAGCGAGGACGCCGCCGTGCGCGTTCTCGCCGACGCGAAGGCCGTCGAGCAGGCCGGCGCGTACTGCATCGTGATCGAAGGTCTGCCGGCGGATCTCGGTCGCCGCATCACCGAATCGATCGACATCCCAACCGTGGGCATCGGCGCGGGCCCTCACTGCGACGGCCAGGTACTGGTCTGCTACGACTTCCTCGGCATGTACCGCAACCTGAAGCCGAAGTTCGTCAAGCGCTTCGCCGAGCTGGGCGACGCTATCGTCGAAGCTACCGGACGCTATGTTGCGGAAGTGCAGAGCGGCGCGTTCCCCGACGCGGCGCACAGCTTCGGCATGGCGCGTCCCCACACCGAGGGCGAGCCCACCGGCGACAAGGCCCGCGTGACCCATCCCCCTCCGGGGTACGGCCCCGCCGGGGACGAGAACGCCTGATGCGCGTCTGCCGGCACGTCGAGGAGTTCCGCGCGGCGTGCGATGCCGTGCGCACAGGCGGCGGTTCGGTCGGCCTGGTGCCGACCATGGGCGCGCTGCACGCCGGCCACCTCGCGCTGGTGGCCGAGGCGCGCCGACACGCCAGCGACGCCGCCGTCAGCATCTTCGTCAACCCGACGCAGTTCGGGCCAAACGAGGATCTGGATCGCTACCCGCGCGATCTCGAAGGCAACGTCGCCAAGTGCGAGCGCGCGGGCGCGTCGCTCGTCTTCGCGCCGCCGGTCGACGAGATGTATCCGCCCAGCGAGCACACCCGCGTGCACGTCGCAGTGCTCACCGATCACCTGTGCGGCAGCAGCCGCCCCGGTCACTTCGAGGGCGTCACCACCATCGTCGCCAAGCTCTTTGCCGTTACCGGCCCCTGCACCGCGGTGTTCGGGCGCAAGGACTACCAGCAGCTCAAGGTCATCGAGCGCATGGCGCGCGATCTGCTGCTGCCGGTCCGCATCGTCGGTCACCCGATCGTACGCGAGCCGGATGGCCTGGCGCTGAGCTCGCGCAACCTGTACCTGTCGCCGGCAGAGCGCCAGAGCGCGCTGGCCATACCGCGCGCGCTGTCCGCCGCCGCGCTCCGCTTTGCCGCGGGCGAGCGCCGTGCCGCCGCGCTGCGCGAGCCGGCCGAGGGCGCCATCGCAGAGGCGGGTCTGCGCGTCGACTACGTCACGCTCGCCGACCCCGACGCCATCACGCCCTTGGACGCGGCCGGCTCCACCGGCGACCGCGCGCTGCTTGCCGTCGCGGCCTTTGCCGGCAGGACGCGCCTCATCGACAACGTCGTGCTGGGCGAAGACCCCGCGCCCCTAGGCGGTTGAACATGACCGTCGTACGCGAGCCACGTTTCATCGTTCTCGAAGGCATCGACGGCTGCGGCAGCACGACCGCCGCAAAGCGGCTTGTGGAAGCGCTCGCCGCGCGCGCCGAGGACGCGAGGCTTACCTGCGAGCCGTCGGACGGTCCCGTGGGGAAGCTCATCCGCCAGGCGCTGCGTCGCGAGCTGCCTCCGACCGACGCCGGAGCGCCGCGCGAGCCGTCGTGGGAGATGATGTCGCTGCTCTTCGCCGCCGATCGCATCGATCACGTCGAGAGCGTCATCAAGCCTGCGCTCGCGGCCGGCGCCACTATTGTCAGCGACCGCTACGATCTGTCGAGCCTCGCCTACCAGTCGGCGACGTCTCCGGATGCCGCGCGCTCCGTGCCGTGGATCCGCGAGCTGAACGCCCGCGCGCTGCGCCCGGGGCTCACGATCGTGATCGACGTGCCCGCCGAGGTCGCGGCCGAGCGCCGCAGCCACCGCGGCGGCGCCGAGGAGCTCTACGAAGCGACCGACGTGCAGCGCCGCCTGGCGGACATCTACGCGCGCGCCGAGGACCTGGTGCCGGGCGATCGCGTCGTGCACGTCGACGGGCGGGGCAGCGTCGAGGAGACGGCCGAGCTCGTGCTCCGCGCCGTAATCGACGCGAGATCCTGACGTTCGGGCGGGGGAAGGCCCCGCGCGAGGAGCACTTCCGGCAGCTTCGCACGTAGGATGGGAGCATGAGGATGTCGCTCTGGGTGGCGGCGCTCCTGGTGTGCGCGTGCGCGCGGCAGGAGCCGCCGCCGGTTTCGGCCGAGCCGCCTGTCGCGTCGGCGGATGCGCCGTCGACTTCCGCGACTACGTCGGCCGCGACGACGTCGAAGCTCGCGCAGCCGCCGTCGGCGACTCCGCCCGGGCATCCTGCCGGTCCGCCATGGGATGGCGATCGCCGGCCGCTGTGCGATCCGGCGAGTCCGTGCCCGGGAGGCGCTGCGGTCGGCGAGCAGTGCGGGCGCGTGTCGGCGGGGTGCCCCGGAGTCTACGCGACGTGCGCGTGCGTACACGGCGCGGCCTGCACGAGCGGCAGGTGCGTCGCCGTAGCCGATGCCGGCCCCGCGCCCCCGCCGCATGCCGCGAATACGTGCAGCATATTCGACCACGCGGGCTACGACCAGGCCCAGCGTGACATCAAGCGGCTGTCCGCGGAGGCGACGAAGGCGAACCGCGAGGCGATGCAGAAGTACGGACGCAACGACGGACCCCAGGCGCGGGCGCAGCTCGACCCGGTCCTGCAGAAGCTGTCCGCGGCGCAGGCGCGACTCCGGCTGATCCTGACGGGCGGCGTGCAGGCGGTTGCGGACACCAAGGCGTTCTTCCACCGCCTCGGCATTCCCGTCTCGAGCATGGGTCGACCCGACGCGAAGGCGGTCGATGCTCTGATCACGCGCCACACCCGCGACGGCAGGCTGACGCCCGACTGTGCCCGCGAGCTCCGTTTCGTCATCGACGAGCGCACCCGGCACATCACGAATCCCACCAGCCGCGGCGCGCCCGTGGTCGCGCAGAACACTGCCCAGAGCCTGGCGATGTTCGGCCTCGACTACTGACGGCGCCGAGCTCCGCGGCGGGGCCGGAAATACCTGCCGTGGCGCGCTCTGGACCCGCGAATTTGCCCGCCCCCGCCCTCGCGGATCATATTCAGCCCGTGCGACGAGTCGTTCTGGTCGGATTGTTCCTGGCGGGCTGCGGCGGCGGAGCCGCGACCGCGACGCAGCCGAAGACGCCGGTGGCCGCCAACGCCCCCGCGAAGAAGGCAGCGGTGCCGAAAGGCTCCGTCTCGCGAGGCGACCTGCTCGCCACCGTGGACGCCGGCCTCGGCCGCTTCCTGCAGCGCGTGGACGTCGCGCCGAGCCTCGACGCCGGGCAGTTCCGCGGCTTCCGCATCGTGGCGCTGCGCCCACCGGGCTATTGGCAGAATGTCGACCTCCAACCGGGCAACGTCGTCACAGCCGTCAACGGCATGCCTATCGAGACCGAGATGCAGGCCTACGACGCGTTCCAGGCGCTCAAGAGCGCCGACGCCATCCGCGTCAGCTATCTGCGCGGCGGACAGGCCCACACGCTCGTTGTTCCCATCGTCGGTTCGCCCCCGCCCAGAGCGCCGGACAAGAAGTCTGCCCCGAAGCCCGCGAGCACCGCCAAGGCGGGCGGCGGCAACTCGGGCTGAGCGCGCCCGGAGCTGCGCCTCGCGCGCCCTGTAGCCGTACTTGTCCACGGCCTCGCTCGCCAGGGCGCGAGATGCGGGCGTACCGGGAATGCCGATTCGCTCATGATCGCAGCAGGAAGCCGGCGAGGGCATCCATCGCGGAAGCAAAGCGCCCGCGGTCGAAGTGTGCGCCGCTGGTCATCCAGTCGACGTGCTCGCCGGGCTTCTGGTCGTCGTGGAAGTGGCCGATGACATCCAGGTGATCGCCTTCGCCGCACCAGACGAGCTCGCCCCAGAGCATGCTCAGCGTCGGCACGATGCCGTCGTTGGTGCGGTCGCTCACCTCGACGGGAATGTGGCGCGCGAGCAGCGCGCCTTGCCCGGTGTCCGGTTCAGCGTAGGGGTACGGGCGCGGGCGCTGGCTCGTGAACTGGTAGAGCGTGGAGAACATCGCGGCCGTCAGCGCGGCGTAGGGCGAGCGCACGCGCTTGGCGAAGCGGATTGCCTGCGGCGCCGGCGCGGCGGTGGCGATCGATCCGTAGCGCACGGCGTCGCTGTCCTCCGCCGCTGCGTTGAACAGATCCATCGCCTCCGGCATGATCTGGATGATCGCCCCCTGGTCGATGCGCACCTTGCCCAGGAAGCCGGTTATTTCCTCGCGGCCGTGCTCGTCGACCACGCGCAGCAGCATGTCGGAGATGCGGCTCACCAGCGCCAGATTGCCGCCGAGCATCTGGTCGATGCCGCCCAGGCCGGAGAGCAGCTTCGAAAAGACAGCGAACGACGGTGCGCCGACGGAAAGCGACACGACGGTGAGCAGGCTCAGTGCGTAGAGCACGCGCGTGCCGGACACTGTGGCAAAGTATCCGGCCAGTGGCGTGCCGTAGTGGGGCGTGTTGAGCGAGGCGCAGCTCCGGACGCGCCCCGTCCAGCTCATGAGCTCGCTGTCGATACCGAGGTTGGTGGTAGGCGAGAGCACCAGCCGCGCGTCGAGACCGCCCGTCGAGTGGCCGACCAGGTGGATTGGCCCGTCGTCGCCGCCAGCGCTCTCGTGCACCGTCTTCGCCAGCACCCGCGACCGGAAGCGCAACGACGACGTGGGCGGCGTCGGCACTACCTTGGTCTGTACTGCGATGCCAGCGTCGGCGAAGCGCTGCTTGAGCGCCCCGCGCACGTGCACGAAGTAGTCGTAGCCCGCCAGCTGTCCAAACCCGAACATGCCCGGGACGAGATAGACGCGATGAACCGCCACCGCGGCAGTGTAGCGGCCGCGGCGCCCAGCGTCGAAGGCGCTGGAATCAGCCTGCGGCGAGCGCGTCGAGCGCTTTGCGGTCGTCGTCGGCGGAGCGAGCGAGGGGTTCGAGCGGGAAACACAGCATGGCGCGCCCGCCGGCGAGCACCACGTGCTCGCGATCGATGCGCCCGTGGAAGCCGCCCGCGCGGTGCAACGCCTCGAGCGCCGCGCGGAGCTCGGCAAGCTCCGCGGCGTCGAGCGGGCGATCCAGTGGCGTGCCGCGCGGAGCCTCGATCCACACGGCGCTGTCGGCCGGGACGTGGCGCAGCACGGCGGCGAGCGCCGGGTGGTCGGCGCGGGCGAAGGGCAGCACGCGCTCCAGCGTGGCGGCATCGGCATGCAGCACGAGCACTTCGCGCCCGAGCAACGCATCGCGGAAGCGCACGCCGCCGAGCGGCTCCAGCCGCACGCTGCGCCGCGGCTCCGGAGCCGGCGCGCTGCGCTGCACCGAGCGTGGCGGCGGCACGTCGAGTGGCCACTTCACGGCGGCGAGCTCGTCACGCGCCTCGCGGGCATCGGCGGGGCGCTCGTCGGCGGGAGCGATCAGGCGCCGCGCGACAGCCTGCGCGGCTTCATCGAGCTCGTCGGAAAGGAAGGGCAGATCCGCCCCCGGCGGCGCGCCGGTGAGCGCGTGCCAGAAGAGCGCGCCTGCGCCGTAGATGTCGCTCTGGATGTCCGCCGGCGCGCCGGCGCGCTGCTCGGGCGCCATGTAGGCCAGCGTGCCGATCACGCCGCTGGTCACGGTAGCCGCGGAGTCGCTGACGTGCGCCGTGCCGAAGTCGGCCAGGTGCGCGGCGCCCGCCTCGTCGAACAGCACGTTGGCCGGCTTGATGTCGCGGTGCAGGATGCCGCGGCGGTGTGCTTCGCCGAGCGCGGCCAGCACCGCCGACGCGATCTCGGCGCCGCGCGCGGGGGCGATCGGGCCGCGGGCCAGCAGATCCGCGAGCGAGCCGCCGGGCATCCACGCGAGCACGACGGCGGGACCGGCCGGCAGCCAGTCGATGAGCGGCACGATCGCCGGGTGGCTCAGCTGACCGAGCGCGCGCGCCTCGCGCTCGAAGCGAAGCAATGCGTCGCGTCCGGACTGTTCGATGCCGGCCGCAGCGAAGACCTTGACCGCGACGCGCGTGCTGCCGACGCGATCGATTGCTTCGTAGACGCGAGCGGTGGGCGTGGTGGCAATCCGGCGCACCACCTCGTAGCGGCCAAACAGGCGCTGGCGGTCTTCTGCTGCGGGCGGGGCCAGCTGGGCCGGTTCGGCCGGCGTGGTCTCGAGGCCGAGCTCCTGCATCTCGCGGTCTACCTCGCGCGCCGATCCGTCGAGCCCCAGACCCGAAAGCGCGCGCTTCAGCACCGGCAGCGCCCGGCGTCGCTCCGGGGCGCTCGCCGGGATCTGCTGAAGCACCCGCGATGCAGCACGCAGCCGTCCGTAATCGGCGAGCAGCTCGCCGAGCTGGAGCCGTGCGGTCTGGTTCTCCGGATCCCGCGACAGCTCGGCGTCCAGACAGCGCGCCGCGCTCTGCGCGTCGCCGGCGCGCTTGAAGGCCGCGGCAGCATCGAGCAGAGCGCCGGCGCGCTCGAAGTCCAACGCGGCTCCGGCGGCGTCGTCCGCGGCAAGCCTGAGTCGGGCGGCCACGCGCGCCTGCCCGGCGTCCGCCAGCGACAAGGCGGCGCGGTTGGCCCGCTCGCTGTCGCCCGCCAAGGCCAGGATGGCCTGCTGGATCAGCTCCGGCGCGCTGCTGCGCGCGGCGAGGCCCAGTGCGCGGGCCGCGTCACCCGCCGCCAGCGCGGCGCGCGCCGCGCGTTCGTAGTTGCAGGCGCGCTCCCACAGCTGGGCCGCGCGCGCGGGATCGCCGAGCTGCTCGGCAAGCGCGGCAGCCTCCTCGAGCCGGTCGTCGCGGACCAGTGCCTCGAGTTCGTCCTTCACTTCGCCCCGTGCTCGGCTGCCTGCTGGGCGGCCTGGTCGTCGGCGCGCGCTTCGTCCGTGCTGGAGTCGTCGGGAGCGTCGTCCTTGTCCGTCCGGTCGTCCTTGGCCGCTGGGCCCTGCTGGTCCGCCGTGGATGCGGCGGCCTGTTTGCGGTCACGCGCGGCGAGCTGCCCGGCCAGTCGCGTCTCCGGGTCGATCGAGTCGGCGTTCCACACGGCATCGACGTCCGGATCGGGCCGCACGCTGGCGCGCGGGCGTGGGCAGCCGCGCGCGGCCGCCCGCGTGTCGACCTGCTTTGCCAGTTTGCGGAGCACCGTGCGCGCGCGGTTCGGCTGTCCCGGGCCGCTGTGGTCCACCCAGAAATAGCTCCGGCTCCGCACGTCGACGTGCACGAAGCCGCTCCGCGTGTACACCCCGACGCCGCAGAATCCCAGTGCGCGCACGAAGCGCGCGACTGCCTGGTCGCTGGCGCCGGGCACGACCAGATCGATGGCCCGCCCCTGGCCGTGCCGCGAGTGACTGCCGGGATGCGGCGTGCGGTAGGCAGAGATGACCCGGATGCTGTGCGTCTTGAAATGCGTCTGCAGTCTGTAGAGCACGTCGATCACGCCCGGGTCGACGGGGAACTCGTTGCCGGTGCGCGGGTCGCGCAGCACGTGTGCAGCGCGTTCGAGGTCGCTGGCGGAAAAGCCCCCGTCGTCGCTGATCGGCGCGAGGGCCACCTGCTCGCGGGTGTTGATGCTGTCGATGACGAGCTCCGGGCGGCCGTGCGCGTCGAGCGGCGCTTTGCGCCGCTTGTCCTTCTTGTGCCAGAGCCGGACGTAGTGCCGGTACTGCGCGTACGACATCCGGCGGCGATGATGGTGACGAGACTTCGGCGCGGCGCTCGCTCGTGCGACAACGAGCCCGATCGCCAGCAGCGCAGCCAGAAGGAGCCGCATCGCTGCCGCGCGCTCCCGTGGACTACTCGATGAAGCTGACGTTCGCCGCCAGCTCGAAGTCGAAGCGGAGCTCCACGTCCTGGATATCGCCGGCCGCGAACGTGCGTTCCCGCACGCGGTGCAGCGACAGCCGCCCGCTATGCGAGGGAGTGACCATGCCGGCTGGAATCGTGCCGCTGCCCACGTCGTCGCGGAAGCTGCAGAGCGTGCTGCTGGAGCCGTCGATGCGCGAAAGCTCGACGTACACCAGATCGCCGGGCTGTCCGACGTTCCACGTCACGTCCACGGGCTGGCTCGTCGAAAGGGCGCCGACATCGGAGAGCGGCAGCCCGCCGACCGTGACGCCGTCCAGCTGCGCCGGAGCGTCGGCATCGAGGGTGAGCGGCGCGACCGACAAGCCGCCGGAGGTGCGGATCGTGTAGTGCGCACCGGCCGGCAACGGCTCGGAGCAATCGCGCGTCGTGTACATCACGCCGGAGACCTGGTCCGTCACCGTGGGGAATGCACGCGGCGCGAGCGTCGTCGCCGTTCCGCCGACATCGACGGAGATGTCGCCGGCTTCGAGCAGCTCGACGTGTCCCATCGACGACAGGCGTGCGCCTTCCGGCAGCGTGGCGCACTGACCGGGCTTGGGCAGCTTCTGGGCGAGGCCCACCACGCCCAGCGCGGCCTGCGCGTCGACGTCCGCGGGCGTGTGCAGGAACCCGGCGAGCGCACCGGCGCGCGTGGCGTTGTCGGTGTCGACCGCGGTGCTGCGCTCGATCGAGATGAGCGCGTGCGTACTGCCCGTGTCGGCATCCGTGGTGTAGTCGGCTGTCTGCGCCGAGCACCCGAACGCCGTCAGTGCTGCGCCGAGCAGGAGCAGCGCTGAAAGGCGCTCTCGCTCGCGCAGCGGCGCCTTTTCCGGGGCAGGGAGCGCCCTGGCGGCGGGGGTGGGCCGGTCCACGTGCACGGACCTATGGTACGGCCCGCCTCTCCGGGGGGCAAGCGCGGTGGTCACCCCCGGACGGCCGGCCCAGGACTGGCGGAGCTTCCAATCACTCCGCGATACCGAAGCAGATACGGAAGTCGAGCTCATCAGAACCTGGCAAGCAGCGCGCCGCCCGGGCCCACGGTCAGGCCGGAGAGCGTCGCCCCGATGCTACGGGTGCCGCCGCTGCCATCTTCCAGCCTGAGCGAGCCGTCGAGCGACTGGTAGGCGACATCCAGCTCGACTCCCAGCCAGAACGGCTCGATCTGGACGGCGATGCCCACCAGTCCGCCGGCAAACCAGCGCCGGGCATTCACGGGCGCGGTCTGCTCGATGGTCGGGTCCAGATCCGTGCGCAGGTAGAAGTCACCGCCGATCTGCTCGAAGCCGCCGCGTGCGCCCGCCCAGACCTGCAGCAGCGAGGCGCCGCTGCGGTAGCCGACGAGCACGGGCACATCGAACCCCCAGCCGCTCGCGCCTCCGACGTCCACGCCGGGGATGTCGCCGCCCCCGCGCAACGTCTGTCCTGGCTTGTCGGCGCCGGGCTGGGAGAGAACGCCGCTGAGGCCAAGCCCGAGGCTCAGCGCGTAGTGCTCGCTCTCGAACGCGTGACGCCCGTCGACCCGCACGCTCCGACCGGTCCACGTCACGCCGGCGTCGCTGGTAAATCCGATCCCCGCCCGGGCTCCGACCCAGGGCGAGAGCCCGGGGGTCACCAGCTTGTCGGTCAGCGCCCCCGCCACCAGGTCGCGTTCGGCGCTCGAGTTCTGCGGTACCGCGCCCGCGACGCCGCCGGCCTTCCTGCCACGATCGATCGCAGAGCGCGCGTTGCCGGCCACGAACTGCGCGGCCACGCCACCGCCCATGCTCACCTTGCCGGGCGGAAGTGTGTGTGCCGGATGCAGGAGCGGGACGGCTCCGCCGCAGCCGACGGCCGAGAGCAGCACCGGCAGGAGAGCGGCCCGCGGGATGGGCACAGCCGCTACTGCTTTCTGAAGCGCGACGGGTAGTCGTTCGCCTCGGCCCGCTGCTTCAGCTCGTCGTCCTCTTCGTGCAGCCTGAGCGCGCGCTTGATGAGCGTCTCTTCCGCTTCCGTCCTGTTCGGGTCGGGCAGGCAGCACTCCACGGGACACACCGCCTGGCAGGCCTCGTGGTCGTAGAAGCCGACGCACTCGGTGCACAGCTCCGGGTCGATGACGTAGATCTCGTCGCCTTCGGAAATCGCCTCGTTGGGGCACTCGGGCTCGCAGGCGCCGCAGTTGATGCAGTCTTCGGTGATGTAGGTGGCCATGTAGCGTGACCCCGGCCTGCCACCGGCAGGATACAAGGGGTTTCTAGGCTCCGCCTCCGGACGTGTCAACTCGACGCGACGACCAGGAAATCTGCTGGCGCCGGCCCCTCCAGTGGTGGTGTGGCGCAATCAGGCGCAGTGAACTACAGTCCGCCCGCCTCGTATGACCCGGCACGACTTGATGCTCCTTTCGGGCGCGCTTCTGCTTTCGCTGGCGGCGCTTGCCGGCTGCGCGCCGAAGATCGGAGACTCGTGCTCGGTCTCGACCGACTGCTCGGCAACCGGCGGTCGCCTCTGCGACACCACCGAGCCAGGCGGCTACTGCACGATCTTCAACTGCGAGCCCGGCACCTGTCCGAGCGAGGCCATCTGCGTCGCGTTCAAGGACCAGATCTCGCAGGCGGCTGCCTGCGAAGACCCGCAGGGGAGCGCGCGGCTCCAGCGGACGTTCTGCCTGGCCAAGTGCTCGAAGAACAGCGATTGCCGTGCCGGCTACAAGTGCGTCGACATGAACGCCGCGAACAACGCCTACGGCGCCGTCGTGGTCGACAACGGCAAGGTGAACGGGCACGTGTGCGCCGTGCCGGCGAAGGGAACTCCCGTCTCGGCCGACGCCGACACGGCCGTGTGCACGGGCGAGGACGACGGCGGCTACGGTTCGTTCGAGGCCGGACCGGATGCCGAAGCGGGTAGCGACGCCGAGGCCGGCAGCGACGCTGCGCCGGACGCCGGCGAGGCCGGTACAGACGCTTCGACCGACGCGGCCAGCGACGCCGCGCAGAGCGACGCCTCCGACGCGATGGCGGACTGATGTCCGCCGCCACTCGTCCAGGCCGGGCCGCCTCCGGTCATGGGCCGGGCGAGCGGCTTGCCCGGGCCGGACGCGTGCTGTGGCCGATCGCTGCGCGCACGCTCGGCGCGCTCGCGGTGCTCGTGGTGCTGGCGACGTTGGTGTTCCTGGCGCTGCGCCTGCTGCCCGGCGATCCCGCCGCGCTCATCCTCGGCGACCAGGCAACGCTGGCCGATCGCGCGCAATTGCGCGCGCGCCTCGGTCTGGATGCGCCGCTCTTCGTGCAGTACCTGCACTACCTCCGCGGCCTGTTCACTCTGGACATCGGCGATTCCTTCTCGCGACCCGGCGTGGGCGCCTTTGCGGAGGTGGGCCGCGCACTCGGGCCCACGTCGGAGCTCGCGGGGCTCGCGGTCGGGCTGGGTTCGGTGTTCGGGATCGCGGCTGCGCTCTTCTCGGTCGCGCCGTGGCTCGGCCGGGGGCGCGAGTGGGTGCACCGCGGGATACTGACCGTCGCAGCGACGCCGCTGGTGGCGTTTGCCCCGCTCGTGACGTTCGTGGTCGCCGTGCACTGGCGGCTGGTGCCGTTGCCAGGCGATCCCGGCAGCGGCTTCGCGGGGCTGCTGTTCGCGTCCGGGCTTCTGTCGCTGCCGCTGGCGGCGCAGGTCGCGCGCATCGCGCGCGCTGCGCTGCTCGACCAGGCGAGCGCCAGGTTCCTCGATGTCGCTGCGGCCAAAGGCGCGTCGAGCCTGCGCGTCTGGGTCGTGCACGCATTGCCGCCCGCCTCGGCGCCGATCGCCGTCGTGATCGCCACAGAGCTCGGCGCGCTGCTTGGGGGAGCGGTCGTGCTCGAGCGGCTGTTCGAGCGTCCCGGGCTCGGAACGCTGATGCTCCAGGCCTACGCCGCTCGTGACATCCCGGTGCTCGAGGCGTCGGTGATCGCGGCTGGTCTCCTGTTCGTGGCGGCGCAGGCCGCGGCCACCGCGCTATCGGCGGTGATCGATCCGCGGGGGCAGAGCGGATGAACCGCGACGCGAAACGCCGCCGCGCCGCCATGCTGGCTCTGCTTCCGGCGCTTTCGCTCGCGATCGGTACCGGGCTGTACGCGTTGGTCTCGCACAGCTCGCCGTCGCGGTTGACGCTCGAGCTGGCCTGGTCCGGGCCGAGCGCGGCACGCCCCCTCGGCAGCGGAGCTGCCGGCGTCGACCTGCTGCCGCTGGCATGCCACGCGACGCTGCGCGCGCTCGGCCTGGCCGCCTGGGTGTCGATCTTCGGATTTGCGGTGGGCACGCCACTCGGCGGTGCGGCGGGTCTCGCGCGCGGACGTTTCGAGCGCTGGACACTCGGCGTTTGCGACCTGGTGCAGTCGTTTCCGACGTTCCTGATGGCGCTGGCGGTGCTGTCGGCGGTGGAAGTGCCGTCGCGTCTCTACATCGGCCTGGTGTTCTGCGTGACGAGCTGGGCGTCGTTCGCGCGCATCAGCGCCGCGCAGGCCCGCACCCTCGCCGACTCGCAGTTCGTCGAGGCGGCGCGGGCTCTCGGCGCGCCGCGCCGCCGGGTCGTGTTGGCGCACGTGCTGCCGAACCTGCTCGGTCCAGTCGCTGTCCAGCTGGGAACCGCCGCTGCCGGCGTCGTGCTCGGCGAGACGGCGCTTGGCTTCGTCGGGCTCGGGCCGCCGGATGGAGTGAGCCTGGGCGCGCTGCTCGAGCAGGGCACGCTGGCCATGCTCAGGGCCCCACACGTCCTGGCCGTCGGCGCCGTCGCCGTCGCGCTTGCGAGCGGCACGCTGCAGCTCGCAAGCGAAGGCCTTCGGAGGCTCGTCCACGTGGCCTAGCGACCTCCCGGCCACGGCAGAGGGCGGCCCCCAGTCCACATTTGTATGGAATACGGGACGATCCAGGCCAGCCGCGCTAGGGTGACGCACGGTGGCCACGTTCGACGCGAGTCAGCTCAAGCGGGTCGGAGGTACCGCTGCCGGCGGATACTTCGAGCTCGAGCAGGAGATCATCCTCGCAGTTCCGCACGAGGGCTACGCCCAGAGCGAGCGCGACGCGCGCGCGTCGCTCGACGAGTTCGCGCGCATCGTGCGCGAGATGGGCCGGCGGGCGACGCTGATCGTGCTCGTCGATGGCGTCCGCTCCCAGGATGCCGCCAGTCGCCGCGTGTGGGCCGAGGAAGCCGACCCCGAGCTCTACTGCGGCCTGGCGCTGGTGTGCAGCTCGGCGCTCGCCCGCGCAATCGGTTCGTTCTTCATCGGACTCAACAGACCTCGCGTGCCGCTCAAGATGTTCGCGGATCTGCCGGCAGCCCAGACGTGGGCTCGCCAGATGCTGGAGGAGCATGGCGGACCGCTCTGAACGGGCTGGGCGCGAGGTCGACCCGGAGGTCGTCGCGGAGCTCGAGCCCGCCCTCGGCCGGATCACCGAAGTGCTGCTCGCGATCGCAGCCGGGCGATTCGACGCGCGTGCCGAGCGCGATTACAGCGGTGACGCGCTCGACGTGCTGGCATTCCTGGTCAACGCCACCGCGGAGGAGGTCGCGCGGCTGGTCGAGGATCTCCGCCACGAACGCGAGGAGCTGTCGCGTGCCCAGGAGCAACTGGTCAAGGCCGCCAAGCTCGCGGCGCTCGGCCAGCTTGCGGGCGGCGTCGCGCACGAGCTCAACCAGCCCCTGACCGTGATCCGCACCCTGGCGCAGCTCATCCCCGAGCACCCCGAAGCGCGCGTCGCCGATCACGTTGCAGACCTGGAGCTGATCGGCAAGGCCGCCGAACGCATGGGACACATCGTGGACAACGTTCGGACCTTCGCGCGGCAGTCCGCCTTCAAGCGGCGTCGCGTGCCAGCCGAGCTGCCGATGGTCGATGCGCTCGAGCTGCTGGCGGACCAGATCAAGCAGCACGGCATCGAGCTCACGTTGGACTTCGCGCCGGACCTGCCGCAGGTGCTGGCCGATCCGGAACGACTCGAACAGGTCTTCGTGAACCTGCTGTCGAACGCGCGCGATGCGCTCGATGCGTTGCCTCCCGATGCCCCGCGGACCATCCGCGTCACCGCGCGTGCCGAAGGCGACCGCGTTGCGTACTGCGTCGAGGACAGCGGCGCGGGCATCGCGGCCGAGCAGGCATCGCTCATCTTCGAGCCGTTCTTCACGACCAAGCCGGTGGGCAAGGGGACCGGGCTCGGGCTGTCCGTGTCGCAGGGCATTGCTGCCGAGCACGACGGCGAGCTCCGTTACGAGCGCGCGGCGCTGGGAGGAGCCCGCTTTTGCGTACTTATCCCGATTGCCACGGACGAGGCAGAGCGATGAGCGGAGCGCGCATCCTCGTCGTCGACGACGACGACCTCGTGCGACGCGTGGTACAGCGCGTGGCGCGCGAGTTCGGCGAGGTAGTCGTGGAAGGCGACGGGGCCGGCGCGTTGCGCGCGCTCGGGGCGCAGGCCTTCGATCTGGTCATCAGCGACATCCGCATGCCGCCGCCTGACGGTCTGGAGCTCGCGGCCTGGGTGCAGCGAGAGCGCCCGGGCACCCGGGTCCTGCTCATCAGTGGCTTCGCGAGGTCGGAGGACGAGGCGGCTATCGCTGTGCTGGACGCGGTGCTCCTCAGAAAGCCCTTCGACGCCGGAGCGCTGCGCACTTCCATCGCCGCCGCGCTGGCCGCCGCCAGGTTGGCCGATCTCTAGAAGCCCCGCCTGGCGCCGTCGGAACTGTCTACACGAGCATCGTGACGCCGTGCGAGGCGTCCTTGGTGCCGATCTCGAGCGCGGCGGAGTTCGTGGTTGCTTCGAGCGACGGGCGGCCCTTGACCTCGAGGCGCAGGCGGCCGCTGGCGATCTTGGAGTTGAGGCAGTGGGTCATCGCGCCGTCGGGGTTCTCGTAGTACAGGCCCGCGAAATCCTTGGTTGCGGCGGACAGCTCGCCCTCGACGCGCGCCTGTCGGCTCTCCGCGGAGAAACGCCAACTGCGCGGGGTGATCGTACCGCGCGAATGCAGGAGCTCACGCGGCGAGTTGAACTCGTAGCGCACCCCGCGATGCCACACGCACACGATCGTCAGCGGCGGTGCCAGCACGGGGCCGAGCTTGACGCGCGCCGTCACGCCCTCCAGCAAGAGGTCCTCCTCGCCCTCCCACTGGTTGACGTGCCCCCAGCCGTAGAGCTCCGCGTGGCGCGTACCCCAGTTGTGGCCCTGCATGCCGCGCCAGCCGTCCACCTTCACCGGCTCGCCGCCGTCGACCGAGTACGTCCCCGAGAAGCGCGTGTCCGGATGCGGGGAGACCAGCTTCGAGCTCGGCAGCCTGGTCTCGTACATCTTGAGGCTGGGGAACGGGATCAGGGGCGGGCCGCCGGCATCGAAGTCGAGCGCGAACGCGATGCGGTGCCCCTCGTGCTCGATGTCGCCTTCCACGTGCCCTTCGACGAAGTGCACGTGCGCCACTTCCACGTCGAAGCCCTCGCGCGAAAACCGCGCGTCCTCGTACGGCACCACCTGCTTGACGCCCACGTGCCCGCCTTCGCGGTCGAAGGCGATAGCCCACGCCTCCGCCATCGGGTCGCGACCGGGCCGCGCCAGGATCGTCGCCTTCAGCCACAGTGCACGCCGCCCGCCGGGATCGTTCAGCTTCAGGAAGTAGCTCTCGACGTGTCCGCTCCCGTGCGAGGGATCGAAGCGCACCGCATTCCACCCGGGGAGTCCCATGGCCCGCCATCCAGCCACCGTCGCGCCTCTACCGCAACAGGCGTGTAGCGTCCCTGTTGATGGGGGCCACCCAGCCAGGTCCCGGAGCAGGGCCACGCCGCCCGCCCCCGCAGCCCGCTACTCGCTGTCGCCGAGCTGTTCGAGCGCTTCGCGCACCGCGTCCGGGTCAGCGCGTCCGGCGTCGCGGCTCATGGCCTCGATGAGCGGGCGTGCTTCGGCGAGCCCTGCGCGGCCTGCGGCTGCCACGGCGAGCGTGCGCGCGTCGCGCGACCACGCGCCCAGGCCGCGCAGGATGGATTGCCGCGCCCGCGCGTCGCCTAGCGCCGCCAGAGCGATACGCGCCTGCCATTTGAAGCGCGGTCTGCGCGACGGCACCATGCTCCAGGCGCGTCGCATGAGCCCGCCGCGCGCTGCTTCAATGCGGAGCTCGCCGGCGAGTTGGATCGCGGTCTGCTCGTCTTCCGGATCGACGCCCTTGCCCGAGTCGACCGCCTCGGCGATCACCTTCCTGCCCGCGTCGTCGCCCGCGCGCGCCAGCAGGATGGCCGCGGCCAGTCGCACTCTGGCATTTTCGTCGCGCAGCGCCGCCCGCGCGCGCAGCCGAAGCGGCTCGGGCAGCTCGCCGCCCATTTCCACGTGGCGCTCCTCCGCAAGACGCAATGCGACATGGCGGATGTGCGGATCGTCGTCGCGGGTCTTGTCGAGCACTGCCTGTGCGGCGTCGTCGCCGGCCATGCGGTGCAGCGCGATCAGCGCCTGGAAGCGCACTTCGGCCGAGTCGTCGCCGAGCGCCTTCTCCACGATCCGGCGGACCTTCGCGTTGTCGGGCTCTGCCGCTTCCCCCAGCGCGAGCATCGCCATCTGCCGGACGCGCGTGTGGCCGTCGTCGAGCGCCGCGATCAGCGCGTCGACGTGCTCGTGCGCCTGCGCGTCGGCGAGCGCCACCGCCGCGTCGGCCCGTACGGCCGCGGCCTCGTCGTGCTCGAGCGCCTGCACGAGCGCGGAGAGCGCTTGCTCGCGCTCGTCGCCTCCGGCGAGCCGGCCCAGGTCGCGCACCGCGGACAGCCGCACCTCGAGCTTCTTGTTCGTGGCGTCGCGGATGGCCGCCTCGAGCGTGCGCGGCAGCGGGGAAGGGGCGTACATGTCCGCGCCGAGCCTAGCAGCGGCCGGCGGCGCCGCCTCCCCGGCCTGCCGGCCGATGATGATTGGATTCCGGCTCCGGCTCGTCCATGTACCGTGACATCGATGAAGCGCTCGCTTGCCGCCGGGATGGCTCTCGGCATCGTGTTTTCGCTCGTCCCCGCCTGCGGCACCAACATCGACCCGGGGCCGGGTTCTGGCGGCGCGTCGGGTGCCGCGGGGAGTGGCGGCACCGGAGGCATCGAGGGCGGCGCGGGCACGGGCGGCAGCGCGGGCGCAGCGGGCGACTCGGGCGCGCAGACGCCGCTCGGACTGCCCTGCAGCACCGACAACGACTGCGGCAGCGGCCTGACCTGCCTCGTGTCGGACAGCACCGATCTCGGCGGGGCCGGTCCGGCCAAGGGCCTGTGCACAGCCGACTGCACGGCGGATCTCGGCAAGTCGAGCTCCAGCATCTGCACGGCGATCGATCCGGGCGCGGTCTGCGTCGATCTCGGCGCGCCCGGCTCGCCGCACGGCGTGTGTCTGCAAGGTTGCGCGTCCGGTCCGGACACGCTGACCGATTTCGACCCGGGCAAGTGCCACGGCCGCCACGAGCTCGCGTGCCAGCCGATCTACGATTCGAACAACGTGTCGACGGGTAAGGGCTACTGTCGGCCGAGCTGCAACAGCGACGCGGACTGCGGCAGCCGTACCTGCAATCCGCGTACGGGTCTGTGCGACGATCAGGCCGCGCAGGGGTTGCCCGTCGGGTCGAGCTGCGCTCCGGCTTCCGACGCGGGCACCGATCCCTGTCGCGGCACCTGTGGCGGCGTGGTGCACTCGTTCGGCGGCGCCGCGTTCACCTACACCTGCTCCGAGCGCTGCACGATCGGCGCCGTGCCGAGCTGCGGCTGGAGCGGCAACGGACCCGCCGACGCGTACTGCGTGTTCGTCTACGACAACAATGCGGGACGCGGCGACCAGGGCGCCTGCGGCCAGACCTGCGACTGCAACAGCGACTGTCTTGACCCCGATCTAGTCTGCGTGCCGTTCAACAACCCGGCGCTGGAGACGGAGCTCGGCCACAAGGGCTACTGCGGAGATCCGCTCGGTCCCGACGGCGGCGCGTTGCCGGGCCTGGTCTGCAGCGACGCCGGACCTTGAGCGCGCCGTCTGCCGCGCCGGCTTCGCGGGGGCTGCCGGCGCGGCCCGGCTCGTGTTAAGCGTCGAGCCCCACCATGAGCGACGACACCCAGGACCCGACGCTCGGCCTGTATCGCGTGCTGCGCGACGACGGCCGCACCGATCCGGCAACCGATCCGTTCCTGGCGCCGGACGTGCTCCTGAAGATGTACCGCGAGATGCGGCGTGTGCGTCTGCTCGAGACGCGCATGGTCGCGCTGCAGCGCCAGGGCCGCATCGGCTTCTACGGCACCTGCACCGGACAGGAAGCGCCCCCCATCGGCACCGGCTTCGCGCTCGAGCCCGGCGACTGGGTGTTTCCCGCTCTGCGCGAGAGCGCGATCATGCTGGTGCGCGGCTTCCCGCTCACGCGCTACCTCGCGCAGGTGTTCGGCAATCGCTACGACGTGCTCAAGGGGCGGCAGATGCCGAGCCACATGTCCGCGCGCGAGGTCAACTACGTCTCCTGGTCGAGCTGCATCGGCCCGCAGATCCCGCAGGCCGTCGGCGCGGCGTGGGCCGCGAAAAAGCGCGGCGACCGCATCGTCACCGTCGGCTTCATGGGCGACGGCGCGACGAGCCAGCCCGACTTCCACAACGCGATGAACTTCGCGGGCGTGTTCCGCGCGCCCTGCGTGATGATCTGCCAGAACAATCACTGGTCGATCAGCGTGCCTACGGCGAAGCAGACTGCTTCGAAGACAATTGCCGTGAAGGCGAAGGCCTACGGCATCCCGGGTCTCAGGGTCGACGGCAACGACATCCTAGCCGTCTACCGGGCCGTCAGCGACGCGGTCCACCACGCGCGCGAAGGCGGCGGTCCGACCTTCATCGAGTGCGTCACCTACCGCATGGGAGCGCACTCCACCAGCGACGATCCGAGCCGCTACCGTTCCGAGGAAGAGGTGCAGGAGTGGGCCAAGAAGGACCCGGTGGACCGCCTACGCCGCCACCTCGTCTACCTCGGCGTGCTCGACGACGCCCTCGACGAGAAGCTGGATGCGGAAATCGGCGCGGAGATCTCCGCGGCGATCACCGAAGTGGAACAATACGGCCCGCCCGACCGCGAATCGCTCTTCGACAACGTCTACGCTACGCCGCCGTGGAACATAGAAGAAGAGCGCGCCCAGCTGCTCGCGGTGCCGCCCGCACCGAGTCACTAGGCTGCCTGCGCGCGCCGTTCATCGCGCGTGACCAGGACTACAGGGAGAAAAACAGGGCTACTAGCAGCAGGTTTGCCAGCCCGAGGACGACGAGTACGAACGCCAGAGGCCACGCGGCGTCGCCAGTGACGATCGCCGCGTTGCCGTGCTTCGTGGCATCGCCACCGTTTGCGCTGAGCACGAAGAACGCCAGCATCAGGGCCAGGACTCCCCCGCCAAGGGGAATCAACACAACCAGCAGCTCCGCGAACCACTTGTCGGTTCTTCCGTGGTGGATCAGGCGCGAGCCGTTTCGCATGCCGACTGCCGCGGCGACCAGCGTGACGACGCCGAGCGCGATCATGCCGGTGACGTACAGCGCCGAGCCGGGCCGCAGGCCGTGGAACCCGAGAAAGGGGCTCCAACCCCAACCCAGCAAAGCCGCGGCGCTGACGCCAAGCAGTGGCGAGACGGTCC
Organism: uncultured delta proteobacterium; assembly: GCA_963826085.1. Classification (GTDB taxonomy): domain Bacteria; phylum Myxococcota_A; class Polyangia; order Polyangiales; family Polyangiaceae; genus CAWDXG01. Next base: position 70,217 of record CAWGVN010000006.1, read on the forward strand.
GGGCTACCCCTCTCGTGGCGGCGATCAGCCGCTCCAGCTCTTTTCGGCGGGCCTCATCCCTGCGCGCCTGCCCGGCGGCTCGCCTCTGCGCCTCGCGTGCCTTCTCGGCGGCTCGCTCTTGCGCCTCGCGTGCCTCCTCGTCGGCTTGCTCCTGCAGCTCGCGTGCCTGCTCGGCGGCCGCCCGCTCCCTCAGCGTCAGCCCCTCGAAGCGCACGTAGAACGGCGTGACCACCTTGACCGGATGCAGCTTCCGCCACACGGCGTCCGGCAGATACACGTCGGCGCCGCAGAACCTGCACGGCGTGAGACGCGGATGGTCGACGGTGATTTGAAGGCCGGCGCCGCACGACGGGCACGCGAGCGCGATGGGCCGCTGTGCGGCGGCGGGTTCTAGCGCGATGGCGCTGGAACCCGCGAGCTCTGGATCGGGATCCACCCGGTAGAGCTGCCGCGCACTCGGGACCACCTGCGCGAGCCAGGACGGCACCGGTTCCGTGCTCGCCGGATCGCCGCACTGGGTGCACGCGAAGTTCTGCGAAGTGCCGACGGGCCAGGCCGCGATCTCGAGCGGTGCGCTGCACTTCTCGCAGTGCGGCATCTCGCGCTTGAACTCGTAGACCAGCTTCTGTCCGCCGAAGAGCTGGTTGATCGTGCGTCCCTCTCCCTCGGCGAGCTCGTCGAGCTGGTTGTCAACGTCGTCCAGTATCGCGCTCCACGTCGCCGACGGTATGCTGACCTGTTCCGTGCACTGCGCGCAGCTCACCTCCAGCACCGGTGCGTCGAGGGGCACGGGAGCGCCACAGTGATTGCACTCGGTACGCGCCGAGAGGCTGCCGTAGCGGGGGCTCGTCACGGGACGGCAGCCTACTCTCGCTCGGTTGTCGCACCAAGGCCAGGCGAGTTCCTGTGAAATCCAAGCGAAGTCTGCCGGCGTCAACGCCGCGCGGATCCCGCCTTGTGACGCGCGCGGGCTTCCGCTAACAGGGCCGCATGGCGGACGAACAGTTCGATGCAATCGTGCTCGGCGGTGGGCCGGGCGGGTACGTGTGTGCGATCCGGCTCGGGCAGCTGGGACAGAGCGTGGCGTGCGTCGAGGAAGAGGAGGTAGGCGGCGTGTGCCTCAACTGGGGTTGCGTCCCCTCCAAGGCGCTGATCGCCAACTCGCACCTGTACGAGCAGGCGCACACCGCCGGCGAGGCGGGTATCAACTTCGGTTCGATCGAGCTCGACTCCGACCGCATGCAGGACTGGAAGGACGGCATCGTCAAGAAGCTGACCGGCGGCGTGCGGCAGTTGCTCAAGGCCAATAAAGCCACGCTCGTGGAAGGCAGCGGGCGCCTCATCGACCGCCGCACCGTGGAGGTCAAGGGCAGGGACGGCCAGACGCGCCGTCTGGTCGCGAACAAGGGCGTCGTCGTCGCCACCGGTTCGGCGACGATCCAGATCCCGGGCTTCGAGTTCGAAGGCAAGCGCGTGATCGGTGCACGCGAAGCCGTGAGCCTGCGCCACGTGCCCGAGCGGCTCGTCGTGATCGGCGGCGGCGTGATCGGCCTCGAGCTTGGCATGGTCTACCAGGCCTTCGGCAGCAAGCTGACGGTCGTGGAGCTGACGCCTGGATTGCTCCCGGGCACGGATCCCGACTGCACCAAGGTCGTCGAGCGCCAGCTCAAGAAGCGCGGCGCCACCGTGCTCGTAGATGCCAAGGCCGAGGGCTACGAGGCGACGAACGAGGGCACGCTGCGCGTCAGGGTGACGAAGGGCGGCGAGTCGCAGTCGATTGAATGCGACACCGTGCTCGTCGCCGTGGGCATGAAGCCGCGCTCGCGCGGTATCGGCCTGGAAGAGCTCGGCGTGCAGATCGACCAGCGCGGCTTCGTGCCGACCAACGACGTGTGCCAGACCAACGTCGAGGGCATCTACGCCATCGGCGACGTGAGCGGCCCGCCCATGCTCGCGCACAAGGCCAGCAAGGAAGGCGAGGTGTGCGCCGAGGTGATCGCGGGCAAGCGCGCCGGCAAGGACTGGGTCACCGTGCCCGGCATCATCTTCACCAGCCCCGAGATCGCCACGGTCGGGCTCACCGAGCAGGCCGCGAAGGAGCAGGGCCTGGACGTCAAGAGCGGCCGCTTCCCGTTTGCCGCGCTCGGCCGCGCCATGGCCATCCGCGAGACCGACGGCTTCGTGAAGGTCGTGATGGAAAAGGAGTCGAAGCGCATCGTCGGCATTCACATCGTCGGCCCCAGTGCCAGCGACCTCATCAGCGAAGCCGCGCTCGCGCTCGAGATGGTCGCCACCGCCGAGGACATGGCCCTCACCATCCATCCGCACCCCACGCTCGGCGAAGCGCTCATGGAAGCCAGCGCCGCCGCGCTCGGCCACGCGATCCACATCGTGAATCGCTAGCGCGACGAAGCCGGGGCGCGCTGTGCGGCGCGGGGGTGGCGTATCCCTGACGTGGCGCGGCTGCCAGGACCCCCGGAAAACCAGCCGGTAGACCCATGATCGGCGCCTCTGGGCAGGCGCGCGGGGGCGTGGCATGGTCTAGCGCATGGGCGTTTTCGATCGCATGGGGCGTGTGATTTCGAGCAACTTCAACGCGCTGCTCGACAAGGCAGAGGATCCGAAGAAGTCGATCGAGCTCACGCTGGAAGAGATGCAGCAGCAGATCCGCGCCGCGCGGCAGGAAGTCGTGCGCGGCGTCGCGGCGGAAAAACAGCTCCGCAAGAAGGTCGACGAGCTCGACGGGGAAGTCGAAAAATGGGCGAAGCGCGCCGAGCTCGCGGTGAGCCACGACGACGACCAACTCGCGCGCGAAGCGCTCCTGCAGAAAAAGCGGCTCACCGGCGAGCGTGATCGCGCCGAGGCGTTGCGTGCCGAGCAGCGCGGGCAGGCCCTCGAGATGAAGGCCGAGCTCGAGCGCATGGAGCAGAAGGTCGACGAGCTCAAGGCCAGGAAGAGCACGCTGATCACCCGCGCCAAGCAGGCGAAAGCGGGCGGCGGCGCCGAAGGGCTGGGCGCCGGCGGTGGTCCGAGCGCGTTTTCCGAATTCAGGCGCATGGAGGACCAGATCGAGGGAGTCGAGACCGCGATCCAGGCGCAGCGCGAAGTCGACGAGGCGCTCGGCGGCGGGCGCGGTCCCGGCGGCATGACGCGCGAGGAAGTGGAAGCGCGTTTCCGCGCGCTCGAGCACGGCGGTGGAGCAGCCGCAGACCAGGGCGGGGGAGGCAGCGACATCGACGACGAGCTGTCGGCGCTCAAGAAAAAGGTTCGCGTCAAGAAATGAGATGCGGGTGATCTAGGCGCGCGGATGCCGACGCGACTCGTTGTCTGCTTCCATTGGCGGGACGCTTCCGTTCCGGAAGCCGAAGCGATGGCGGCCGTGCAATCGCTGGCGCGCCGCTCGGAGGCGCTGGGCGCGCGCGTGGTCGCGTGGCACACAGGCAGCATCGCATTCGACTTCGACGTGCTCGACGACGCTGTGGAACTGGTGCTCGGCGAGCACGGCGACGACGGCGCAGGGGAGCTCCCGCCAGGTTTCAGTGCCGGCATCGTCAGTGGCGAGCTGGACGTGCTGGTCAATGCGAGCTCGCAGGTCGCCCTGGCGAGCGGTCCGGCCCTGGCCCGGGCGACCGCGCTTGCACACGTGGCGCGCGAGGGCGAGGTGCTGCTCGATCCGCAGCTCGTCAGCGGCGACGTGCTGGTCCGCGGAGCGCGCCTGGGAATGTTCGGCCGCTCGCGCGTGCGCGGGCTCAGGCTCAATCTCGCGCACCCCTGGCGCAGCGTGGTGGCCGAAGGCGTCAGTCACCTGCAGTCGCCGGAGCGCGCAGGCAGCGCCCACCCGCAGCAGCTCGTGCTCGCAGGAGGACAGCTCGCGGTCGTCCGCGCCGATCGCGGCAGCGGCGGTTCGCGCCTGCTCGAGGACATCGCCAATGAGCATGCGTCGGCGCGCACGCTCCACGTCGGTCCCTGCGCTGCGGGCGAGCCGCTCGGCGCGCTCGCGTTTGCGCTCGGCGCTGCACGCGCCGAGGGCGTCGACACGACCGGGCTCGACCCCGTGGCGGAAGCGCTGCTCGAGAGCCTGCTTGGTGGCGAGGGTCTCGACGTGGACGCGGCCTCCGCGCTCATCGCGGCGTGGCTCGGCATGAGCGCGGAGGCGAAGGGCGACGCACTGGTCGTGATCGACGACGCGCGCGAAGTGGACACCGACACGCTTGCGTCGATCGCGGCGGTTGCACGGCAGGAGCAGCTCCGCGTCGTTGCGCGCGTCGGTGCGGCCGAGGACTTGCCGGCCGCGCTAGCCGAGCTGCCGGTTTCCGCACAGCTGGTGCTCGGAGCGCTGCACGGGGCCGAGGCCGCCGAGCTCGCGCGTGCCTGCAGCGGCGGGACGCTGGACATACGCGCTGCGCAGCGCTGGGGGCGGCGCGGCGGTGGGCTGCCGCTGGCCGTGCGCGAAGCTCTGTCGGAAAGCATCGAGAGCGGCGATCTGGTCTGGAACGGCGCAGAGCTCGTCGTGCGCGTGCGCAGCGCGGGGCGCGGTCGCGCCGAGCTCGCGCGGCACTGGATCGAACAGCGGCTGCGATTCGTGCTGCCCGGCGATCGCGGGCTGCTCGAAGCGCTAGCTGTGCTCGGCGGCGCAGCGCGCCGCAGCGACGTGCTCGGCCTGTTGGAACGCCTGGAGCAGCCGCTGGAGAATCCAGATGCGATCGTCGTGCGCCTGGTGCGCTGCCGCTGGCTTGCGCGGCACGGCGGCGGCGAGCTCCTCCAGCTACCGAGCGCCACGCACCGCAACACGCTCGTCGACCTCCTCGATCCGACACGCGCCATCGCGCTGCATCGAGCGGCAGTCGAGCTGGTGCTCGCGAGCCAGCGCCCGCTTGCACAGGGCTCGGCGGCGCTGCACGCGCTGCTCTCCGGCAACGCCGAGCAGGCGCGTGCGCTGGCGCGCCGAGCCGCCGCTTCCGCACAAGCGGCCGGGCTCGAGGAATCGGCAGCCGCGCTGAACCGGTTCGCCGATGTCATCGACCTGGAAGCGTTGGTGGAGCGCGGGTTGATCGGCATGTGGTCGGGCTGGTTGCGCGTGGAACGTGGCCCGCTGACGGAGCCGGCTCCGGCGCCCATGTCGGTGCGCACGGCGGGCGCGCGCGCCGAGCTGGTGATCGCGATGGAAGCAGCCGGCCAGGGCGCGCGCGCGGCGCAGGCGCTCCGCGATGGCGACCTGGAGGCGGTCGACGAGCTGGTCGGAGAGCTGCGCGAGCAGGGCGAGCACGATCTGGTCGCCGATCGGCTCGCAGCGATGTCCGCGCTCGGGCGCGGCGACACGAACGAAGCGTTGCGGCTTCTGCGCAGCGTGCGGGAGCGCGCTCGGCCGCTTTCGCCTGCGCAGCGCTGCCGTGCCGCTCTGGCCCACGGAATCGGATTGGCCGCTGCAGGGCGCCCCGCCGATGCGCTGCTCGAGGCGCTCGAAGGGCTCGCCCGCGCGCGCGAAGCGCAGGACCGCGCGGGCGAACGCGCCTGCGCGCGCTTCCTCGCCCAGCTGTCACGCGGCGCCGACCAGATCGTCGCCGCCGCGACGTGGGACTCCGTGGCAGAGACTTGATTCGCGACAGCGGGGCGGAGGACACGCTTCAGGATTCGTCGTCGTCGCTTCCGCCCTCTTCCTGCTCCCAGACTTCGCGCAGGATCTCGGCGACGGCTTCGTACAGGGCTTCCGGGATCTCGTCGCCGACTTCCAGCTCCGACAGGGCGCGGGCGACGGGTACGTCGCGCACCACCGGAATGCCATACGCGCGCGCGGCGTCGATCATCTGCCGCGCGAGATCGCCTTCGCCCTGGGCCACGACGCGCGGCGCCGCGTCCTCCTCGTCCGATTCCACGTAGTGCAGGGCCGTTGCCAGATGCGTTGGATTCACGATCACCACCGTTGCGTCCTTGACCGAGGAGATGGTCGCACCGCGCAGCATCTCCTGGTGGGCCTGCTTGCGCGCCTGCTTGATCTCCGGGTCGCCTTCCGATTCCTTGTACTCGCGCTTGACCTCGTCCTTGCTCATCTTCAGGCGCTTCTTCCAGGACCAGCGCGTGACGAGCACGTCGAGCAGCGAAAGCGCAAGCCCGACCAGCGCGGCGATCCAGAGCAGGCGCTTGGACAGATCCGACGCGACCAGAGCCGCGGCGTTGATGTTGCCGATGCAGTTGACGAGGTCGCCCCCGTGATCGAGCAAGAGCCGCACGGCGAGCCAGCCGACCACCAGCGCGCCCACCAGCGAGCGCACCACGCCCAGGATGCGCTGCGAGTTGAAGATGTTCTTGAGCCCCGTGATGGGATTGGCCTTCGACAGATCGGGCGCGAGCTTCTTCGTGGCGACGATGCCGCCGGTCTGGATGAACCCGACGACCGAGCCGACCAGAGCCGCTGCGGCGATCAGCGGCAAGGACAGCGTCAGCACGTCCAGCGCGAGGCCCATCGGCGAGAAGGCCTGCAGGGGATGCTCGAGCGCGGCTTGCAAGCGCGCTGTGGCGCGCCCCGCCGTGGCGGCGACCGCTGCGGGTGCGAGCGTGATGGCCACGACGAAACCGGCCGCCTGCACCAGCGCCGCCGAGATCGGACTGTCGCCGTCCTCGCGCGCCTTCTTGAGCCGCTTTGGTGTCGGTTCCTCGGTCTTGTCGCTCACAGCGCCGTCCCGCTACTCGACTGATCCACAACATGGGTTGCGCGAAAAGAGGCCAGCTGGAATCCAGGCTGCTTTCAATCGGAAGCGGATGCCCTTCATGCCCGCAGATCAGTCTGGTATGACGGCTGGAACGAGGTGGTCATGCGCGGGATCTACGTGGTGGCGGGTGTTGGAGTGGCGCTTTCGTGTGGAGGGTGCCATCGCCAGGTCACCGTAAAGAACGTCGACGAGGTCATCCACGTCTGCAAGACGAACGTGAAGACGGTTCGAGACGAGTTCGGGCCGCCGGACCGGATCGGCGAGATGAATGGCCTGGTCACCAACGAGTACGTGGCCATGTCGGGACGCATGATCGTCGGCTTCGTCCACGACGTCGTTGTCAACGTCGTGGTGAACCCGGCCGGGATGGTCAAGCTCCAGAACCGCTGCACCAAGCGGACGGCGGATCGCTAGCGTCGGAACCTAGAGCACCGGAATCGGTAGGCCTGCGCCGCCGGTGGCGCGCCAGGCGTTGGCGGTCTGCTGGATCACGGGGATTCGCAGCTGCGGTGCGGGGTGCGAGCGGTCGAAGCCGAACAGGATGTCGACCGGGCTCAGCTGCTCGACGCCCTCGAAGAACTGCATCGTGAGGATCCCGCCCTCCTCGGTCCAGTGCGTGCCCTGGCGTGCGCCGGCGGTGAGCGTGTTGTTGGTGCCGGCAGCGTCGGCCGCAAACTCGTTCGGTTGGTTGAAGAGCGGCACCGCGCTCGACAGCACCCGGCCGATTTCCTGCGGGTCGAGCCCGCCGCGCCCGGTGCAGTTCAGGTGTCCCAGGTAGTGGTGGCCGAGCTCGTGGCCGAGCACGAACGCGACCTGCTCGTCGAACAGGACGTGCTGGCGTGCTACGCGCGCGGCGTTGGCCTGTTGCCCCGGATCGAAGAAGTTCGCGGCGGGTTGCACGATGGGTCGGTTGGGCTGCTGGTACTTGGCGATCAGCTGGATGTACTGCTGCGTCTTGTTCGTGTGGAACATCTCGTCGGTCGACTTGGCGTCCGCGAGGTGGGCCTCGATGTCGTACAGGCCATCGGTGATCGTCAGCAGCGCCTTGCCGTCCGACGTGCAGGCGGCGAAGGCGTTCACTTCGCCAGGCGTGTTGTCGACGACCAGCGGGATGCCCTGCACGCGCTGTTGCTGCGTCGCAGGCAGCGCAGCGACCAGAATGCCCATGATCTGCTGTGCGCGCGAGCGCATCCACTGGATGTTGTCGGCGTTGATCGGATCGTAGGCGACCGGCGCCTGCGCGGCTGGCGCTGCCGTTGGCGCGGGCTGGGCCTGCGGCGGGTACTGGCCGGGCGGGTACTGGCCGGGTTGCGCGTAGCCCGGCGGTTGCTGCGCGGGATACTGTCCCGGGGGATACTGCTGCGGCGGGTACTGCCCCGGCGGATACTGCCCCGGCGGATACCCCTGCGCGTATCCGGGCGGCGGCTGCTGCGGGTACTGGGTAGGTCGGGAGGAAGTCTGGCAGCTGCTGGTAAGCAGCAGCGCTGCCGCGGCGGTCAGCCCACCGGCAGCGCGCCACGGGAGGGATGGGAGTGGCATGGCAGAAGGATAGTCCCGGCCGCGGAGGTCGGCAGCCGATTCGATGCGGGTTGGACGTCCGGGCGGTGGAGCCGATTCAGCCGGCCCGGCCGGCCGCTCCACCCGCGTCAGCCCAGCACGATCAAAGCCAGTAGAAATCCGGCATATCCCGCGGTGAGGAGCGCGCCTTCCGCTCGGGTCACGCGTCGCGATCGCCTCAGCGACCAGACGCACAGCAGCGTCAGACCCAGCATGGCGGCGAGGTCGAGCCGCATCTCATGGAGGTTTCCGTGGAGCGGCGCCACCAGGCCGGTGGCTCCCAGGATGAGCAGGATGTTGAAGATGTTCGAGCCGACGACGTTGCCGATCGCCAGCTCGGAGTGACCGCGGAGCGCGGCCACGAGCGAAGCCGCCAGCTCGGGCAGCGAAGTTCCGATGGCGACCACCGTGAGGCCGATCACGCGCTCGCTCATTCCAAAGTGATGCGCCAGCCCGACCGCGCCGTTCACGAACACCTTGCCCCCGACGAGCAGCACGGCAAGGCCGAGCGCTGCCAACCCGCCGAGCTCGAGTCGGCGTTGCTTCTCGGGAGGCGCGTCGCCGGGCTCCTCGCCCTCGCTTGGCCGTGCCCAGCGCAGCGTAGCGTAGGTGAAGCCGACGGCGCCCGCGACGAAGCCGAGCGCGACCAGGTGTCCTGCCAGACCGTGAAGCAGGATCAGCGGCAACGCCGCGCTTGCTACAACCAGCACCGGCAGTTCGCGTCGCGCAAGGGATCCGTCCACCTTGGGCGGCGCGATCAGCGCCGTGATGCCCAGGATCAATCCGATGTTGGCGATGTTCGACCCGATGACGTTGCCGAGCGCGATCTGCGGCTTGCCCTCGAGGCCAGACAGCATGCTGACCGCGAGCTCCGGCGCCGAGGTGCCGTACGAGATCACCGTCAGGCCCACGACCAGCGGGCTCACGCCGAATGCCCGCGCGAGCCCCGCGCCGCCGCGCACCAGCCACTCCGCTCCAAAGTAGAGCATGGCGCCGCCGAGCAGAAGCAGACCGAGATTCTCGAGCACGCGACGGTCTTCCGATTAGTCGAGTCCGCCCAGTCCCAGCATCAGCGCCATATTCGGCCCGCCCGGCGCTCCGGCGCAAGCCCGTACGTACTAAACACGAGCCCCGGCGCGCGCGCGGGTCTAGGCTCGCCCACCGTGGCCAGGCCCGAGCTTCTCCAGAGGGATCGCGTCCCGAGAAAGCTGCGCTTCGTTCACGAGCGCTTCGTCGAGGGCAACCACATCTGGCTTCTCAGAAACGGATCCGAGGCGTTCCCGTCGATGCTCGAGGCGATCCGCGGCGCGCAGCGCCAGGTGCTGCTCGAGATGTACTGGTTTGCGTCCGACACCATCGGCCGGACTTTCGCGCGCGCTCTTTCCGAAGCCGCCGCGCGCGGGGTGGAGGTGGCGCTCATCTACGACTCGCTCGGCTCCTGGGAGAGCGACCTCGAGATGTTCGACGAGATGCGCAGAGCGGGCGTCAAACTGCTCGAGTACAACCCCGTCCTGCCCTGGCACAAGCGCTTCCGTCTCGCCATGCTCACGCGCCGGGACCACCGCAAGATCCTCGTCGTCGACGGCGAAATCGGTTTCACCGGCGGGATCAACATCGCCGACCAGTGGCAGCCGGAGGACCAGGATGGCCAAGGCTGGCGCGACGACATGGCGCGGCTCGAGGGGCCGGCCGTTCAGGGGCTGTCGGAGCTGTTTCTACGTAACTGGCACACCGACACCGACGAGCCGCTCGCGCGGCTGTCCAGGGTCGGCGCGCCGAAGCAGAACCGCCCGCAGAAGGTCCGCGTGCTGGGCGAGAATTTCGCGGAGCATCGCCGCGAGATCGTGCGGGCGTATCTCAAGAACGTCTACCGCGCCGAGCGCCGCGTCTGGATCGCGAACTCGTACTTCGTTCCCGATCGCATGGTGGTACGCGCGCTCAAGCGCGCGGCTCGGCGCGGCGCCGACGTGCGTGTGATCGTGCCCGGCGAAAGCGACGTCGAGATCGTGCGCCACGCCAGCCGCGCCGTGTGGGGCGGCCTGATGCGCCATGGCGTCCGTATCTATGAATGGCAGAAGAACATGCTGCACGCCAAGACGGCGGTCATCGACGGGCGCTGGAGCACGATCGGGACGTTCAACATGGATGCCCGTTCCCTCAGGTCCAACCTCGAGGTGAACGTCGCGGTCTCCGACGAGGGGTTCGCCGCGTTCATGGAGCAGTCGTTTGAACGGGATCTGGAAGACAGCCGTGAGGTCGACGCCCACGAGTTCCTGTTCCGGCCGCTCGGCGACCGGCTGCTCGAGCTCATCCTGTACAGGTTCCGCAAGCTTCTCTAGGGGCTGGGCGCCGGCCTGGCGCGTGCTATGTGATGAGCGTGGAGCGCCTCTCCCGGTCCGACCTCGCCCAGCTGGCGCGCAAGTACCGCACGCTCGGCGAGCTCAGGCGCACCGAGCACCACGTCGCGGCGGCAGAGGTCCGCACGCCGCTTGGCGATCTCGCGCGTGAGTTCCCCGGCGCCCTGCGCGAGCTCGACACGCTCCCGCTCGACGAGATTGATCGGCGCGCGGATCGGCTGGAGGCGGCGGCGGACGCGGGCGAGAGCGAGCCGTGGATGGAGTGGCTCTACGCGTATCACGTCGCGATGCGCGCGGCGCTCCATGTCAAGCGCGTGCTTGCCGGAGCGCGCGGCATCGACGACCGGCGTGCCTTCGAGCTGGCGCGCGACGCAGCGCGGGTCACCGGCTACCGTTGCGACGTGGCGTTCGTGCACGCTGTCGCGCGCCCGCCGGGTGGGCGGCTCAACGCCGTGGTTTTCGGACGGCTCGAGGCCGAGCTGGGCGCCCGGCCCGGGAGCGTCTGGCAGGCCCTGTTTCCGGAGCGGCGTCCGATGCCGCGTCGTGGCGGTTGATGTCGGCTCCCACCGCGCGAGAAGCCGGCGACGCGCTCGAGCTCCGGAGCTACGAGTCCATCCGCGATCTGGGCGAGGAGCGCTGGTCCGCGCTGCTCGGCGTGGATGCGCCGCCATTCCTGTCGTTCGACTGGCTGGACGCGTTGGAGCAGACGGGCTGTGTTCGTCCTGAGCGCGGATGGATGCCGATGCACCTCGGCTTGTGGCAGGGAGAGACCCTGGTGGCCGCCGCGCCGGCCTACATCAAGGGCAACAGCGAGGGAGAGTTCGTCTTTGACCACAGCTGGGCGAATTTCGTCCACTCGCGCCTGCACGCCGAGTACTACCCCAAGCTGATCGTCGCGGTGCCGTTCACGCCGGCGACCGGCCGGCGGCTCCTGGTCGCGCCGGGCGTGGACGAGGCGGCCGTGCACGCGGCGTTTGCGGCGGGTCTCGAGCAGGTATGTCAGCGGCTCGGCCTTTCGAGCGCGCACGTGCTGTTCCCGCCGCGCGCCGAGGCGGAGCTCTTCGCCGGAGCAGGGCTCGTGCACCGCTACGGCCTGCAGTTCCACTGGCGCAACGCCAGCTACTCGAGCTTCGACGACTTTCTGGCGCGCTTCAGCTCCAAGCGCAGGCACCAGATCCGTCGCGAGCGGCGCGACATGGAGACACAGGGCATCGCCTTCGAGATCCTCAACGGCAGCGACATCGACGAGCAGGCCGTCAACGTCATGTTCGAGTTCTACCGGTCCACGGTGGAAAAGTTCTACTGGGGCCGGCAGTACCTGAACCGCAACTTCTTCCACGAGGTTGCCTCGCGCATGCCCGGGTCGCTGCACTTCGTGCTGGCGCGCGAGCGCGCATCGGGCCGCGCGCTCGGCGGTGCGTTCAACCTGCTGGGCGGCGGCGCGCTCTACGGTCGCTACTGGGGCGCCAGCGAGGAGAGGCCGTTCCTCCATTTCAACGTCTGCTACTACCAGGGCATCGAGGACGCGATCGCGCGCGGCCTATCGCTCTTCGAGCCCGGCGCAGGCGGAGAGCACAAGCTTGCGCGCGGCTTCGAGCCGACCCTCACGCACAGCGTGCACCACCTTGCCGACCCGCGCCTCGACAACGCCGTGCGCGACTACTGCGCCCGCGAGCGCGAAGCGCTCGACGAACACATCGCCGACGCCCGCCGAGAACCCATCCTCAAGCCACTGTAGATACCGCTCGCAACTCGTCTCGGCATTCGGCGTTGCTGGGACGGAGTGCCGCGGCGCGGGACGGGTGGGGCACAGGAAGATCGGAAGATCGGAAGGGGGGTGGGGTCGAGTGATGGGCGTCACGGGCGTCTCGTCCAGAGGCCACACGGTAGTTCCCATCGACCACGTGCGCCTCATTGCGCGCACCAAGACAACCTTCCGATCTTCCGATCTTCCTGTGAAACCCCAGGACGCGTGCCCGGAGGCTGGTCACGGCAGGTCGTGAAAGGGTCCTACTGCGGGCCTTGCGACGCGGCGAGCGGGGTGACGACGAAGGCGTGCCAGGAGAGCAGCACGAAGGCCGATGGAATGGCGCCGTGATCGGGGGCGCCGGCGGTCTCGGGCCAGCGCAGCTGGCCGCGAGCTTCAAGCCATAGGCCGTCGGCGCGCAGCATCAACGGCACGCCGAAGCCGAGCGAGCTCTCGAAGCCGCGCTCGCTGCCGAAGTCGTGTCCGGAAGGCTGGGCCCAGAATGCGCCGAGTCCCAGCGAGATCGAATCGATCAACAGGTCGGGGAGCGCTTCGCCAACCTCCTGTGCCCTGGCCCAGCGCGGTACGAACGCGGGCCTGAGGTCGACGCCGACGGACAGCAGCCTGGAGTCGTCGCCGCGACCGAAACCGTCGCGATAGCTGGAGTACACGCCCAGCATCGAGAAGTAGTGCAACCCGAGCCGCGCCGCCCCGCGCACACCTTCCTTGTCGACCTCCGCTCCGAGCCCGAGCCCGAGCTCGAGGTCGCCCTTGAAGCGCCCGTACACGCCGTTGCCTGTCGGGGAAGCGTTATCCGGTTCGACCTCGGGCTTCACCTGCGAGGTGGTGACGTGCCCCCAGGTGTCGGCGGCGCGTGCCGGTACGACCGCAGCGACGAGCGCGCAGCAGAGCCCCCACCCCGCGGGTTTCATCCCTCCACCGCCCGCACGATGTCTTCCCTGAGCTCGGCCGCGAAGATCAGGCGGACGCGCTCCATGCGCTCGCCTCTGAGCCGCCCGAGCAGGAACGAGAACGTCCCCCGGTTTGCGCGGCGCACCGGTCGGGAAGATGACGGTGAGCGAGTCGGTGGCATCGTCGAACGGAATGTCCGCGGCTTCGTCCAGACCGACGTACACGTCCGGGTCCAGGCCGTGCTCTGTCGCCACCGCGCGCGCGCGCAGGTGCGCTTCCTGGCGCGCTTCGGCGGCCAGCTGCGTGGTGTAGAGCTCGTACGTCTTGAACAGGCGTCGCGCATAGAGCCGGCTGGCCAGATCCGCCAGCACGGGGTCCTTGGCCTGGCGCCACGCGGAAAGCGCCTGCCAGAGCAGCGTGTCGTCGAGCTCCAGGTAGTCGGAAAGTTCCGCGTCGCCGCTGCGGGCTATCGACTCGACGGCGCGGGGAGTGGCGGGCAGCCGCGCGCCGTCCACCAGAAGCTCACGCACGCGCCCCAGGACACGCGAGAGCATCCACTCGCTGGCCCGACTTGCCTTGTGGAAGTAGACCTGCTGGAACATGAACAGCCGCGCCAGGATGAACGACTCGATAGCAGGCAACCCCTTGGCGCCGTCGATTGCCAGGGGCGGCGCTGCGTCGGGCGAGGCGGGCACTCCGAAGCGCAGGCTCCGGAGCAACCAATCCAGATCGAACGTGCCATAGCTGACGCCGGTCGAGTACGCGTCGCGCAGCAGGTAGTCGCAGCGATCGACGTCGAAGGTGCCGCTCACGGCGCGGGCGAGGAACTTGAGCTCGTGGCGGCCGTGTACCAGATCGGCGACGCGCCGGGGCATGGTCGCGTCGAAGCGGCAGAGCACCGCATTCACCTCGGTGGAGGGATCCATGACGATGCGCGTCGTCCAGTCCTCGTGGGGAGGGCCTTCCGGCATCGCTTCCTCGAAGAGATGCGAAAAGGGCCCATGGCCGAGGTCGTGCAGAAGCGCCGCTGCCAGCGCGTCGCGCGCGCGTTCGGTCGTGACGCGTTGCCAGAACGGCAAGCCACCCTGGATGGCACGCAGGCGGCCTATGAAGCGCGTCATCACGAACGCTGCGCCGATTGCGTGCGAGAAGCGCGTGTGATCGGCGCCGGGATAGGCGAGCGACGTGAGCCCGAGCTGCCGGATGCGCCTGAGTCGCTGCACCTCCTTCGCTTCGAGCAGGGCGGGCACGATCTGCTCCTCGTCCGACTCGAACGCCACTAGGCCGTGCACTGGGTCGCGTAGGATCACGAAAAGTCCCCCTCGGGCAGAAGTGCCGCTCCCGGCCGGGCCCCCGGCGCGTCCCGGGCGACCTTCGTCGGACAATAAGCCATCGAGATCACGTTCTTTGTGCCGTCGGCGCCTTGCGAGAGCTCGACGCAGGGCCCATGAGTTGTATCGCGGGTGTGCCTTGTGCACGCGAAAAGGCGCCCGGAGTCTAGCAAGGGATTGGACCTGCCGATCCACTGGACATGGCGTCGAAATCGAGCTTTGCTGACAGTATTGGGGCGAATGCGGCCCCGAGGGTCCGAAACATGCCGAGCCGTCCACAAGAGTCGCCGCCGTCCGGCGGCAGCCTGCGCGCCCTGAGGCTGGTGGACGTCCTGCGCCAGCTGCCCGAGCGCGAGATCGCGTCGCTCGTCGCGCGGCTGGGCATCGCCATCGACGAGGCCAAGCGCATCGACGTGCCTTCGCAGGTGGCGCGCGCGCTGTTGATGCTGCCGGAGGCTCGCGACCCGTCGCAGCTGCCCGGTCCCACGCGCGAGCTGCTCTACCGGATCGCCGAGACCAAGGGCTCGCTGCTGGTCGAGACATTGCCGCCGGCCGTGGAGCAGCTCGTAGCTCGCGGCATCGTGTTCGCGCGCGGAGGCAATGGCGCGGTAGAGCTGCTGCTCCCCATTGCGTACATGTGCCAGATGCGCACCTGGGAGGGCGAGGACCCGCGTGGTCTGCGGGCGCTCCTGGCGCAGTCGAGCCCGGAGGTCGCCAGCAGCATCGCGTCCCACTACCTGGGGCGTCCGGCGACGCCGCCCCTCGCGCTGTCGCTTGAGCCTGCGTGGGAAGTGCTCAGCGATCCGGCGCGCCTCAAGCAGGAAGTGGATTCTCTGGCTCCGCTCGAGCGCAAGCTCTTGCGGGCAGTCGAGAAGGTGGGCGGCGAGGTCGACACGGAGGAGCTGCTCGACCTCGAGCGCGAGCCGATGCGCCTGCGCGGCGCCACCGGCGTCACGCCGTCGCGCCGCGGCGTGGGCTTCGCCCTGGAGCGCCGCGGCTTCCTGATCCCGGTCCACCCGAACCGGCACCTGATCCCGTCGGAGGTCGCGGCGGTGGTGGGTGCGCAACGGCGCGCGGAAAAGGACGCGCAGCGCCGCGAAATCCTGAGCTACGTGCTCGACGAGGATCACGATCCGCGCCGTGCGCGCTTTGCCGAGGATCCGGTCCCTCTGGCGCTTGCGATGGCTCTGGCCGTTCGCGACCCGTCGGTGGAGATCCGCCCGGGCGTGGGCACGCCGCGCTCGCTCGTGGCGCGTTTCTCCTCGCGGTTCGGCCGCGAGCAGGAGGCGGTTGCACTGCTGGCCACGCTCAGCCGCGCGATCGGACTGTGGGAAGCGTCGGTCGTCAGCGTGGCGTCGCCGCCGGGCTCCTATCGCGTGCAGGAGCTCGGCACGGTGCTGTTCAAGGCCTGGCGTCGCGGTGGCGCGTGGGACGAGGCGCGACCGGACGGCGAGGTGCTGCGAGCGACAGGCGAGGCGCGCGAGGCCAGCGCGGTCGGCGTGATCCGCGAGATGGTGCTCGACGCCCTGCGCGAGCTTGGCGACGGCAACTGGGCGCCGTGGGAAGCGGTTGCGGCCTACGTGCGCGCCGACAGCCGCACGCCGGGGCTCGCGCGGTTGCTCGAGCGTTGGGCTTCGCGCGCCGGCCTCGACCCGGTCACGCCCGCCGAGGTCGCCCGGCGCGTCGCGCTCGAGAGTCTGCACGTGCTTGGAGTGGTCGACCTCGGCGATCCGGAGTCCGCGGAGCAGAGCACCACCCTGCGCATCACGCCGCGCGGTCGCGCATTCCTGGCCGGTGCGGAGCCGACCCTGCAGACGGACACCAGCCGCTTCGTGGACAACCAGGCGTTGCGCATCGGAGCGCAGGAGCGCGTCGGCCACGTCGTTGCAATGGCGCCGTTGGTGGAGATAGGGCGCGTTACCGGTCAGCTCGACGTGTCGATCACCTCGCAGACGCTTTCGCTCGCGCTCAGCGCCGGGCTGGAGCCGGAGGTGATCCGGGCGCGCCTGGAGGCGGTCGCGCCGCTGCCCGACCCGATTGCGCGGCTGTTGGTCCAGGCGAGCGCCGTGCTTGGGCGCGCCGAGCTGGTGCAGACGCAGGGCTTTCTCTGGGTGGAGGATCCGGAAGTGCGCGAGATGCTCCGCACGCGCCGGCAGACCGCAGACCTGTTCGTGGATCCGTCGCCGCCCGCGGGTCTGCTGGTGGCGCCCGGCGTCGACGTGGAACGGCTGGCGCGACGCTGCCGCTCGCTCGGCGTGGAGGTGCTCGTCGATGGCGAAGTCTACCGCACCCGCTCGATGACTCCGCCTCCGCGGGTCACCTCGAGCACGGTCATCAAGGCGGCCGGGCCCAGCAGCGGGCGCAAGCAGACCGGAACCCGCCGCCGACGCGCGTCCGGCTCGACCGCGGCACCCAAGCGCAGCGGCAATTCCGGGAACTAGCTCTCCGGCGGGTCCTGGCAGCCGCTGCGCAACGTAGAGGCGGCGCGACACCGACGGCTCGTCGGAGCCCTGCTGACGTGATCGCGGCAGATGTGCCCGGGAGCGAGAGCGGGAGCGAGGACGCTGGTGCGCGTGGTGCGCCCAGGGTAGCGCTCCCCCGTCCGGTTGCCCGCCTACGCTTCCAGGCGGCGCTTGATCCAGGCTTGTGCTCCGGGGCTCGGGCTCGTCTTGACGACCTTGCCGCCGCTGACGAAGAGCTCCGCGGGCAGCGCCCGGCCGTTGTACTCGCTCGCCATCACGAAGCCATAGGCGCCGGCATCGCGGATCACGACGGCTTCGGGCAGCGGGTCGCCGAGCGCATGCTCGCCGAAATCGTCCGCGCTCTCGCACACCGGACCGACCACGCGCCACCTGGCGCCGCCCGGCGCGCGCTCCAGCGGCTCCACGCGATGGAACGCCTGGTACAGCGCCGGACGAATCAGGTCGTTCATGCCCGCGTCGAGCATCACCCAGCGCCGG
Organism: uncultured delta proteobacterium; assembly: GCA_963826085.1. Lineage (GTDB taxonomy): Bacteria > Myxococcota_A > Polyangia > Polyangiales > Polyangiaceae > CAWDXG01. The sequence continues at coordinate 87,788 of CAWGVN010000006.1, forward strand.
TTGCCGCTCTGCTTGCCCTGCAGCACCCGCGCTACCAGGACGCCGTGCGCCGCGACCAGTGCGCGTCCCGGTTCGACGATCAGCTGCAGCCGCTCGAGCCCCTCGCGCGCGAGCAGCCCGAGAGCGGCGCGAACGAAGTCGGCGGGTGGCGCGACCGCCCCTGCGCCGTAGTCGATGCCGAAGCCGCCGCCGAAGTCGGCGAAGTCGAGCGCGCGGCCGGCGGCGAGCCGCGCCCGCGCCGCGTCGCACACGACCTGCGCTGATTCGAGATACGGCGCGGGCGTCGCCAGCATCGATCCGACGTGTGTCGAGACTCCAACTGCAGCCAGCACGTCCGGCTCGCGATCGACAAGCTCCCACGCTCGCCCGAGATCCTCCTGCACGATGCCGAACTTGGCTTCGTCGTGGCCGGTGGCCACGTGTGCGTGCGAGTCGATCTCGATGCCCGGATTGATGCGCAGCGAAACCCGCGCGCGCCGGCCCGCGGCACGTGCGCGTGTCGCGACGCGGGCGATCTCCTCCACGCTCTCGAGCTGGATGGCGTGGATCCCCGCGGCGATCGCGCGATCGAGCTCGGCGTCGCTCTTGGCGACGCCGCTCATCACGATTCGCCCGGGCTCGACGCCTGACGCAAGCGCGACCTCGAGCTCGGCGGCCGAGACGACGTCGGCGCCTGCGCCCTCGCGCGCCAGCGCGCGCACGACCGAGCCGGCAGTGTTGGCCTTCACCGCGTAGGCGACCACGCCGGGGGCTTTGCCGAACGCTTCGACCAGCGCGCGCGTTCCGGCCGCCATGGCGTCGAGGTCGTAGACGTAGGCGGGAGTCGCGGTCCCGGCGCCGGCGAGCAGCTCGCCGAGGCGCGCTCCGCCGAGCATTGCCGCGCCCGTGGCGTCGCGTTCGAATCCGGTCATGGCCGGCGCGTTGTAGCACCCCGGCGGTGGATTCCGTGCCGGCGCTACAAGGCGCAAAGATCGTGGCAAAATGCCACAATTAGGTATCGGTTCTGCCTGGTTTCTGGCGTTCCCGGCGCGCGCGGGCTGCTGCGGCGGGCGGCGCGGGCCTGCTGTGTGGCCTTCCGGGGTGCCCCCCGTCGGGGATATAAAGCGGGTGCCTATTCCGCTGTCCGCCTGCAGGAGCGCCCGTCAGCTAGAGCTGCTGGGCCTGTAGGTAGCAGCTACGATTAGCTGATAGCTTCATGGAGTGCCCACCTGTCCGGGCATAGGCCTGGGCGAACACACAACGGCTAGCAGCTAGACATGGTTGTCCGTCGCGCCAGGATCGTCCGCACGATGGGACCTGCCGGCGATCCCGCGCAGGTCCGTATCCCTGCGTCGCAGACCGGGGGGACGCGGCCATGACCTCCCCGGCCGAGCTCAAGCCGCAGCTCGACAAGTACGAGCTGCTGGAAGAGGTCGGCCACGGCGGAATGGCGACCGTCTACCGGGCGCAGGACCGGCGCCTCGGACGCGACGTCGCCGTCAAGGTCATCCACCGGCACCTGCGCGAGAGCATGGAGGTGGGGGCGCGCTTCGTCAGCGAGGCGCGTGCGGTGGCGAAGCTGCGGCATCCGAACATCGTCGAGGTCTACGACGTCTCCGACGAGGACGATCCGGAGCGCTATCTGGTGGTGGAGCTGGTGCGCGGCACCACGCTGCGCAAGCTCCTGAACAATACCGGACACATGCCGGCGGAGGTCGCGGCCGCGGTGGCGCTCGAGATCGCGGCGGCTCTCGAGCACGCGCATGAGCAGGGCGTTGTGCATCGCGACGTGAAGCCCGAGAACGTGCTGGTCGACATGCCAGAGGAGGGCGTCGACACGCGGCGCTCGAGCGAGCGCAGCACCGAGGGCGGTGTGGCCCGCATCAAGATCACCGACTTCGGCATCGCCAAGCTGCTCGATGCGCAGGGCGTCACGTCCACAGGTCAGGTGCTGGGCTCGCCCGCGCACATGGCGCCGGAGCAGATCGAGTGCGGCGACGTGGACGCGCGCGCGGACGTTTTTGGGCTGGGCGTCCTGTTCTACGAATGCCTGGTGGGGAAGCTGCCGTTCGACGGGCGCAATCCGGCGCAGGTGCTCCGGCGCGTGCTCGACGGTATCTTCACGCCGGCTGATCGCGCCCGGCCCACGGTGGGCGCGCGTTTCTCGGCCATCGCGAGCAAAGCGCTCGCTCGCGAGGCGGACGGGCGCTACGCGTCGGCCGCGGAGATGGCCGACGCTCTGCGCGCAGAGCTTTCGCGCGTGGGCTTCGACGAACCGCGTCGCGAGCTCGCCGAGTATCTCGAGGACCCGGAAGCGTACCGCAAAGGGTACGAGCCCCGCATCGTGGCGCGCCTGGCGGAGCTCGGGCGGCGCGCTCGCTCGCAGCGGGATGTGACGGAAGCCGCGGCGGCGTACAACCGCGCGCTCGCGTTCCGTCCGGACGACGCCGAGCTGCTCCGGCAGGTGGCAGGGCTGGCGCGCGCCGAGAAGTTGAAACGGGCCGCTGTGCGCGTCGCGGCGATCGTCGGCGGCAGCGTGCTCCTCGGCGGTATCGCCTATGGCGTCGCCCAGGCCGCGCGACGCAGCTCGAATTCTCCCTCCAGCGGAGGCGCGCGCGGCACGAGGGCCGCTGCGAAGAAGCAGTACCACCCACTCGGGAATCTGCCGCGCATCCAGCCGGAGCTGGCCAGCTCCGGACCGACGGCGTCGAAAGAGAAGAAACAAGCGGCCCACGGGACGCACGCGCCGATGCACGTCGCGGATGCCCCGAAGAAGGGAACGGCCAAGGTGAAGATCGTGATTCGCGGCGCCACCGGCGGCACCGTGAAGATCGACAACGGACCCGCAGCGAGCCCGTTCGGCCAGACCTACGAGCTGTCGTCGGGGCAGCACCGGCTCGATTTCGTGCCACCGACCGCCGACTGCTGCCAGACGCCCAAAGCGAAGATCTTCACGGTGGTCGCCGACCAGGATCAGACGGTGTACGGCGAGATCCCGTTCAAGGACGCCACGCTCCAGGCCACCGGTCCGGCCGGCATGGGGGTGACGTGTGGTGACTTTTTCCCCGGAAAGCTGACGGCCCCTGGGTCCCGCACGATCCAGATGAACGGACCGAGCGTGGCGGGCAAGTGCACGAAGTTTCCGCCGCCGGGCGCGCCCGGCGAGCCCAAACAGATTGACGTTACCCTGAGGCCCGGTCGAACCTTGCCCATCTCCTGGCCCTAGGCGCGGCTTCATGCGTCCGGGCCAGCGGTCCGGATGAGTTCGATTCGACACCGTTTTCCTGCAGCCCTCGTGTGCGCCGCAGCCCTCGGCTCGGCGGGTTTGCTGCGCGCCCAGCCGAAGCCGCCCGCCGCAGGTGCTGGCGCCGCTCCCGCTACGCCACTCGGCGACGATGCGGAGCTGGCGGGCGGCGTGAACCTGTACGAGTCGGGAGAGTACGCAAGGTGTGCGAAGGACTTCGCAGTGCTCCTCGACCCGAAGAGCACCCGTGCCCTGCGGGACCCGCACATCATCGAGACGGCGCGCGTGTACTACGCGGCGTGCCTGATCGGCATCGGTCAGGGCAAGCAGGCGGAGAAGCCGCTCCGCGACGCCATCCACGACAACCCGCAGATGAAGCCGCCGGACAGCACGATCTTCCCGCAGCCCGTCATCAACAAGTTCCTGTCCGTACGCCAGAGCCAGCTCGAGTACATCCACGAGCAGGAACAGAAGCGGATCAAGGCCGCGCAGGCGCAGGCGCAGCAAGCGCAGAAGGCGCAGAAGGAACGCCGCGAGCGCATCGCGCGGCTGAAGCAGCTCGCATCCGACGAGACCGTTGTCACGAAGAACTCGCGCTGGCTCGCCGCGATCCCGTTCGGCGTGGGTCAGTTCCAGAACAGGCAGCCCGCTCTCGGCTGGACGTTCCTGACAACGGAGACGCTGCTCGCCGGGACTACGCTCGCGATGGTCGCGCTCCAATCGCAATACGCGCACCAGGCGTTCGATCCCGGCAAGGCGGCCGCGCTCAAACGGAACAGCAAGACGGCGCAGACCGTGCTCGTCGCGTCGTGGTGGAGCTTTGCCGGCGTGGCGGCGCTCGGCATCGTGCAGGCCGAGATCGCCTACAAGCCCGAGTTCTACGACGGCACGCGCAAGCGCAAGCTGCCGCCCGATCTGGAGAAGGTGTCGCGGGGGCCGACCATCGAACCCAGCGCGGGTCCCGTCGCGGGCGGCGGTTTCGCGCTCGGCCTGACCGGGCGCTTCTAGGGCACGTAGCGGTAGCTGATGGCTAGCAGCGGCACGGTCGCGCTCGAGTTCGTGGTCTCGAGCGCCCGCAGCGCACCGACGTCGATTGCCCAGTTCTTGAAGGGGAACCGCACGCCACCGCCGATGGCGACGCCGTTGTACGGGCCCGCCTCGCGTCCGATCGGCAACAGGGAATCGGCTTCGAGCAGCAGGTGCAGCCAGTGGGTTGCCGGGATGATCGCGCCGGCACCGCTTGCCAGCAGCGAGGCCGGGCCGGCGAGCAGCATCGTGGAGCCGAGCGAGAAGCTGCCCTTGCAGGCGTCGTCGAAACAGAGCTGCACCACGCCGCCGCCGCGGCCCAGGAAGAAATCGCCTTCGTTGAGCCCGATGATGCCGGTAGCGGAAGCGATGACCGCGATGCGCACGCGCCGTTCGTCGACCAGACGCGTCTTGAGGCTGATATCGAGCGGCAGCACGTTCTCGTTGGGCAGGGGCGGCGTTCCGGTGACGGAGATCTGCGTGCTGTCGTTCAGCGCGTAGCCGAGCTGGAGCAGCGCGATGTCGTAGCTGGTCGCGTAGAAGCTGCCGCCCGGATGCGTGTAGGCGGTCGGCGCGATCAGCACGCGGTCGGCGTGCGCGTTGGCGACCTTGCGCTCGTGAACGGGATTGGGGGGCGGCGGAGGGGGAGGCGGCGCTGTGTACGCTGGCGCGTAGGGATACGGAGGCGCGGCTGCTTGCTGCGAGGCGGGCGGATATCCCGACGGAGCAGCAGCGGGCGCGGGTGCGTAGCCCGGTGATGGTGCCGGTGGCGGCGTCTGCGCGCGCGCGGTTGCGCTCATGCTGATGACGAGCAGAAGACAAGAGATGCGCGCAGCACTCATGAGCGGCCCTGCCACGATAGCCAAGACAAGCTCGCACTGCTACGCTCGTGCCGTGGGGCAGCAACCGAAAGGCTGGTGTCGACCCTCCGCGTGCGTCGCGTTTGCCCTGATCATCGCCGCAGGCTGGGGCTGCAGCCGCACCGGGCTCGGTGCGGAGGATCTGGCGCCGTATCTCGACGCCGCGCTGCCCGGCAACGTCGACGCGGGCAACCCGCCGCCCGATGCCCCGGTCACGAACTGCACACCGTCGCCGGAGACGTGCAACGGCATCGACGACGACTGCAACGGCAAGGTAGACGACGGCATCCCGGCGGTGGCCTGCCCCGGAGGCGGCCAGAGCTACTGCGTGGCCGGTCACATGAGCAAGTGCCCGAAGCGCTGCGACGTGTGCGTGCCCGGAAGCCAGCGCGTCTGCTACCTGTCGTATTGTCGCTACTGGGGCGTGCAGACGTGTACGGCGGACGGGCGCTCCTTCGGGCTGTGTCAGGAGCAGGAGCCGCCGCCGGAGTGCAAGAGCATCGCCGACGCTGAACACGGCTCGCGGGCGCTCGAGCAATGCTGCGTCGACAACGGCTATTGTTGCGTCGACACGTACGATCTGAATCACAACGGCAACGAGAAGGAGCTTCTGGGGGCCTGTGACGAGGTGAAGTGCAGTCTCTAGCGCGCGCCCTGCTCGCGCTCGCAACGGCAGGCGGCGTGCTCGTGTGCGCCCCGGCCCGCGCTGCGCCATGCGGCAAGCCGGATCTGCTCTACGCCCTGCCGCCAGACAAAGCGGAAAACGTTCCCACCGACGCCACGCCGAGCGCCATCTACTCGCTCACCGCCGACTACCTGGGCGAGGACGTGACGCTCACGCAAGCAGACGGCACCGAGGTTCCGATCCAGGTCAGCTTCGATTCCGCGGAGGCCATCCTCACGATGAAGCCGGACGCGCCGCTAGCCGCCGGGCAGACGTATACCGCGCACTGGCCCCAGCTGCGGGGACTGGCCACGGCAAGCAAGGGCACCGCGAAGGAGGTGACCTTCACGGTCGGTTCGGGCCCCGACAGCGGGCCGCCGTCGTTCGATGGCCTGACCGGCGTGAACTGGGATGTGAAGCGCTCGCGTGACTCCTGCACGAACTCCGTGAAGGAGCGCTTCGTGTTCGATTCTGGATCTGGCGCCGGCCGATGACGACTCCGGGCGTACTTCGCTCGGGCTGGTCGTGTTCCAGACGTTCGGGCCGGGCCTGGACGCGCCCGCGCCAGTGGAGGTGCGCGCCATTCCTCCGGGCAACACCGTGCGCGTGACGCGCACGGTCGATGAGACCACGGGCCACGTCTGCTTTGCGGCCCTGGTCCGCGACCTGACCGGAAAGACGTCGGCGAGCGCAGACCGCACCGTGTGCGCCGACACGATCAAGCCACCTTTCTTCTACGGCTGCCGCGTGGCGGGCGGAGGCGGCACCGGCGACGCAGGGTGGCTGGGGCTCGCGCTGGCGGTGTTTGCCTTCGCATGGCGACGCGTGCAGTAGGGATATCGGCGCTTGGCCTGCTCGAAACGGAACATCTTGTGCGTCGTGGCGCTCGCACTGGCGTGTGCGGGTCCAGCGCGAGCCCAGACCGCTGTGCCCGCGCCTACCGGCGTGCCCGCGCCCACGAGCGCGCCGGCGCCCGCACCCACGACTGCACCCGCGGCTGCGGCGCCCACTACGAATGCGCCGGTGCCCGCGCCCGCTCCAGTGCCGGCCCCGACCCCCGCGCCCGCGCCGCCCCCTCCGGCTCCGGTTGTCCGTCCCCAGGTTGCCGTGCTGGACGCGATCGCGATCGGTGTGGATCCGGTGATCGGTGCAGCCGTCACCGAGCAGCTCCGCCACACCGCCCAGGATCTCGGCTATGCGCCGGGCGACGCCGTCGCGACGCGCAGCGCGGTCGGCGCGCTCGGTCTGGCCGGCGTGCCGACCGCGGATGATCTGCTACGGGTCACGCGGCGGGTGCGGGCCGAGCGTGGCGTGTCGGCCGTCGTTTCGGCACGCGGCGGACGCTACGTCGTGAGCGTGCAGGTGGCGAGCGCCGATGGGAGCGGCCCGTGGTCGGTGAAGGGCACCGCCGGCGCGGGCGACCTGCGTGCCGTGGTCGATCGCTTGCTGCGCTCGACGCTGCCGGCGCCGTCCGCCGCTCCGCCGCCGACGTCCGCGCCGTCGCCAGCGCCTGCACCGCCGCCAGCGCCTGCACCGCCGCCTCCCGAGCGGCCGCCGGAGCCTCGCTTCGATCGCTTCCGTCTGGCAATCCAGACCGAGGGCGCCATCGGCGCTCCCGGTCCGTTCTACAACCAGCTTGCGGGTGCGCGCCTGGACTACCGCTTCACGCCGGATGTGGCCGCGGGCGCCTACGTCGCCTACGCCAACCTGAAGGGCAAGGACGGTCGCGCCAGCAACGTGCTCACGCTGCTCATGGTCGACTACCGCGTGCGGCTGACGCATTCCGGTGCGCTCCAGCTGCCGCTCCGCTACGGGATCGGCTACCTGCCGAAGAACGGCCCGGTGATGCGCGCCTCCGCCGGGCTAGGCTATTCGGTCAGCGACAGCGTGGATGTCGTGCTCGACCTGGCGGCGCCGATGCTCTGGGTCAGCGGCGATCAGACCGTGCTGTCGATGGAGATTGCCGCAGAGCTGTCGTTCACGATGTAGCGGCGGCGGGCGAGAACGACTTCCTCATCGCGAAAGCCGCGGCGAGAATCATGGCCGCGAGCAGCGCGATGCCGAGTTCAGTCCACGCGGTGCCGAGCGAGTGCGCGGCCCATACCGCGAAGGCATCGACGGCCGTGTGCGCTGCGACGGCGGCTCCGAGCCAGCGCAGCCGCTTCTGGACGCCAGCTCGCACGACCATGACGTTCATCCCGAGGTGGGCCGCGATCGCCGACACGCGCTCCAACCCGCCTACCAGTGGCGCGCTCCACCCCATCGCCCAGAAGTGGCGGGCTGCATCGCGCAGCGTGTCGGCAGGCGCGCCCAGATGCGTTGCCAGCGCGGGGAACCAGACGAGCGCCAGCATGAACACCAGCGCGACGGCGGTGATGAACCCGAGGATCATGGCTTCGATGCCACCGTGCCCCGCTCCGAGCTCGAGCCCCGCCGAAAAGTCGAGACTGCGCTTCCTGAGCAGAAGCCGTACCGTGACGTAGCGCGACAGTTCCTCGCACAGCCCTGCGCTCAGACCGGCGGCCAGCGCCAGCGCAGGCATTGGCCAGAGCCCCAGCGCCCGCGGAGTGCCGAGCATGCCGAGCGCCCAGTTGAGTGGCAGGTGCACCACCTGCGACGCGATGAAGGTGATGGCGCCGAAGGCCCACAGCGCGTAGCTCGCGCCCGTGCGCTTGTGGATCTGCCAGCCGAGCACCAGCGGCAAGCCGATCATCAGCGGGAGCTGCACGAGAAACATGAGCGCCAGGATCGACCAGCGCACTTCGAGCGGTGCCCGTGGCGCGATGTGCGGTTTCGATGCGTTGCCCTGGAAAGGCGCGCCCGTGCGCAGCCTGTAGGAGCGGAGCACGAATACCGATCCGGCCGGGTGCTTGTAGCGGACCAGTAGATGCGGCGGCGCGGCCTGGTACCACGCGTCGTGCGTCGCCGGGCCGAGGGCCGTCGGCACGTGCCAGGTCTCGAAGTGCCCCGCGGGGACATCGATGGCCTCCTTGCCGGTTACGCGTACCCTGCCCGGCACCACCAGAGCGGACGGGGTGACGACGTTGCTGAACGCCGCCGTATAGCCGGCGGACAGCGAAATTCCGGAAAGCACCGCCAGCGCCGCGTCGTTGTCGACCGCATCGGCGGGGCGGGGCAGCGTCTTCGTGGTTGTCTTTCCCTTCTCGGTCTTCTTGATGACGATGCTCTTCGCGCCGTAATCCGCCTGCGTGCGCGTCTTGCCGCTGACGTGGAGCGACGAGCGCGGCCGCAGATCGGCGCCGAGCTCCACGTCGGTGTGCTGCGTCTTGCCGCGGCGCTCCAGATCGAACGACGCCTTCCAGCCCGTCTTGTCGCGGTGCCAGGCGAACGTGGCCGTGCCGGTGACGTGCCCGTTGTCGTCGAGGACGTCGTAGCTCGCAGTCTGGCCGTCCGCCCAGACCGCCGACAGGTGCAACGCCGGAGCGCCGGGCCCGCAGCCGCAGGCCAGGAGCGCGAGCACAAACCATGCGAGCCCGGCCCGCCTCCGCTTTGTCATGGCGGCGTGAGCGTCGCACGCCTGGTCGTCGCGTGGCTACAGCGCGGTCACCACGACGTTGGTGCGATCCGCGGCGCGTTCGGCAGCCTCGACGCTGGTGACGGCTTCGCTTCCCGGCGACAGATCGCGCTCGCCCAGGCCGAGGAACCTCAAGAAGATCCGCGGCGGCTCGAACTCGAGGTCGTGCTCGCGCGCGAAGAGTTGGCCGAGTTGCTCGGCGTAGCCGCGCGCCAGATCCAGCGTGCCGAGGCGATCGAACTTCTGCGCCTTGGGCCGGCTCGCCAGCGGCAGTGCGACCAGTGTCGCGAACAGCAGCCGATAGATGAGCCGTGCGCGCCAGCGCTGCCCGGCGGGCGCGCGCGCCAGCACGTGGCGGAGGAAGTGGACGTTCAGCGGCACGTGGAACGACTCGTCCCGCGTCAGGATCGTCAGCATCTGCCGCACCTCCGGCTGCCGCACATTGCGCAGCGCCATGCGGTACGTCGTCGAGCCGATCGTCTCGAACATCAGGTTCGTCAGCACGATCGTCTCCATGCGCTTGGCGCGGCCGTACAGGCGGTACAGCGTGCGCGTCACGCGACCCATCGGCTGCACTTCACCGTCGATGTGGTCGAGGAACTGCGTCAGAAGCTGCCGGTGCCATCCCTCCTCGTCGCCGTACAGCTTGAGCACTTCCGCCAGATCGGGATCCCACCCGCGCACCACGTCCGCGAGCTGATGGGCCTGGGTCAGCCCGCTTTCCTCGGCGCGGAATGCCGCATTGAAGAACTTGATTGCCGCGCGGCGCTCGTCGTCGCTCTCCCACTCGATGGGTTTCGACAGATCGAGGTACTCGTCGCTCATACGCTCCGCGCGGCGGCGCAGTGTCTCGAGCCACCAGGAGGTGGGGCGTTGAGTGGGGGAGGGACGGGTGGATCTCATCATCGTTGCTTCTGTATCGCTGCAATCCAGAACCCCCCGAACACCCGCGCCGGCGAATCGCACAGCGCCCACTCCGCGGCGCGGAACAGGTTGCGCGAGAGCGGGTGCTTCATGAAGAACGCCGTTGGAGTCACGATGCGCACGCCACGCGAGCTCAAGATGCGGCAGCCCGGAGGCAGGATACGCCGGACTCTAGACGGCGAATCGAACCGCGTGAAGACGTGACTCTCGTCCGCCCCGGGTGCAATGCGGCGCGCGGGACCATAGCGCTTGACCAGTCCGCGGATGCTCATGGGGTTGTAGAATTCCGCGAGGATCCACCCGCCGCGCCGCGTCACACGGGCCATTTCGGAGAGCGCGCGTTCGATCTCGCGTACGTGAGCCAGGACCTTGAACGAGCAGGTCACGTCGAAGCTCTCGCTCTCGAACGGCAGCTCCGTTGCCGAGCCCTCCTGCACGTCCAGCCCGCGTTCGCGCGCCTTCTCCAGCATTCCCGGCGACAGGTCCACGCCCTTGGCCGAGCGCGCGAAGTCCGCGATGCGCGAGAGCACGAGCCCCGTGCCGCAGCCCACTTCCAGGACGTCGCGGTCGTAACCGTAGCGCTCGACGAACGTGGCTTCGAGCTCGTCGAGCATCTCGTGGTAGCCGCCCGGATCGTTCTCGCCGCGGTGCGCCTCGTAGCTCGCCGAGAAGGCGTCGTAGTAGGCGCGATTGGAGTCGTGGCTGCCGGATGCGTCCATGATTGCTCGCTGGGCGGCTGACCTTGTCGTCTCCCGGGCGCCGAATCAAGGGCTTCGGCGCGGCGCCGCAAGCGCGTGGACGGTTCCGGCCCCGCAAGTGTTCAATCCGGGGGAGCTTCCCGGCGCTCGGCGGACGCCGTCGGGGCGAACATTCCGTGGCGGAACGTCCTATTTTTCGGCGGGAGCCTGCCCGAGCGCGCCCGGATCCCCGAGCTTGCCTTCGACGTGTCCGCAGCTCCGGCACACGAGCAGGTTGCCGACCTCGGCGGTCCTGTCGCCCAGCGACAGCTCGCCCTGGCCGCCCGCCGACAGCTCGCCGCCGCAGGCCGGGCAATGCGTCCGGATGTGGCGCGACCGCCGCGACGGTCGCGGCGCGCGTTCGACCAGACGCACCGCGGCGTCGACGAGCGACGGCGCTGCCTGCCGGCTTTCCGACAGCACGCGCCCGCGCACCCATACGTTCCACGCCAAGAACAGCGAGCCCGCGCCGCACAGCGCAAAGAACACCGCGCCCACGCCGAGCTTGGCCACAGCCGCGTACGCGATCGCGCCGAGCAGCACGGCGAGCGCTACCGTGTCGCGCGCGCGCCCGCTCTGGATGCGTTCCGCCTGCGCGGCGTACTCGCGGTCGAACACCTGCATCAAGCGATGCCTGAGCGCGTCCTTTTCCGCGCCGGCCGTGTGCTGACGGGTCTCGAGAAGCACGCGCCGGACCATCTGCAGGTACGCAGCCGCGTCGTCTGCCGCGCACAGCTTCAGCGCGGCTTCGCGCTCGCCCTTGTCGAGCAGCGCGGTCAGCTGCTGGTTGACCTGCGGGATCTTCACCAGCGAGCGGAGCACGCGGATTGTCCTGAGGAGCGCGATCACCAGCCCCAGCGCGGCTGCCACCTCGAGCGTCGGGAAGTTGTCGGGCACGGCCCCTTCCTAGTCGATCTTCCCGCCGGGCGGCGAATCGTCGTGGGGGCCGCCGGCCGTGGGCGGTCGGACAAGGGGCCGGGGCGCCGAGGGCGCGGCCGTGCAGTCGAAGTGCTGGCAGTGGTGATAGGGTGGCGCCGATGGCGCGAGGTAGAGCCGCGGTCCTGGTGCGATGGAGCGGCGTGGTGGCGGTCGGCCTGCTCATCAGCGCGCCGGCGGGCGCGGAGACTCCCGATCGCACGCGCGAGTGCGCCCAGGCGTACGTCAACGCCCAGCGGCTGCAGAAGGAAGGCAAACTGCTCGAATCGCGCCGCGATCTCATCCAGTGCGGCTCACAGCAGTGTCCCGAGATGCTCCGCCCCGATTGCATGCGCTGGTTGCGCGACGTGGATGCAGCCGTTCCAAGCGTGGTGGTGTCGGCGAGCGAGGGGTCCCGGTCGCTGACCGAGGTGCAGGTGTTCGTGGACGGGACGCTCGTGAAGAAGCGGCTCGACGGCACCGCGGTCGAGCTCGATCCAGGCGAGCACGTGCTGCGCTTCGAAGCGCCGGGACGAAAGCCGGTCGAGCGCCGATGGCTTGCCAGCGTGGGGCAGAAGAACGCGAGGTTGGAGGTCGAACTGGGCGGGCAGCGGCGGAACCTGGTTCCGGTCTACGTGCTGGGCGGCGTGAGCGCGGTGGCGCTCGGCGCCTTTGTGGCATTCGCCGTGTCGAGCCACGCACAGAAGCAGCAGCTCGACGGCTGCAAGGGCCACTGCGACCCCGAGCGCGTCGACCGCGTGAAGAGGCAGCAGATCGTCGCGGACGTGTCGCTCGGCATCGGGGTGGCTGCGCTCGCGGCGACCGCGTACTTCTACTTCAGCGCGCCGCCCTCCGGAGAGAAGGAGCGGGCGCGCGCTCGCTGGTTCGCCGGTGGACAGGCGTCGGCGAGCGCGGGCCGGCTCTGGTTCGGCGCTAGCTTCTGACGCGGCGTTCCCCGCGGCGTCGCGTCAAGAGCAGCGCGGCCCCGAGCAGGAGCTCCGCTCCGGGCAGCGCCGGCGTCCGGCGCGGCGTGCCGCCTGCGATCGAGCAGCCGCCACTGCTGCCGGCGCGCGTACCGGGAGGCGCGAACTGGCCGCCTGCGTAGAGCGTGCCGCCATCCATGGCAGCCGGGCCGACCTGGCCTCCCGCGAAGCTTGTGGTGCCGCCCGTACCGGAGCTCGCGCTGCCCGCTGCGCCCCCCGCGGGCGCACCCGCGCTGCCCGCCGCTCCGCCCGTGCTGCTCGTGCCGCCGCTGCCCGTGCCGCCGCTGCCCGCCGAAGCAGTCGTGCACTTGTGGTCGTAGCAGTCCTTGCCGGCCTTCTGGCAATCGGTGGCTTCCTTGGCGGTGCAGCCGTTGCCCTTGCTGCCGCAGCCGTAGCCGCCGGAGCACTGGTGATCGACGCAGTCACAGGCGAACTTGGAACAGTCGGTGGCTTCCTTGGCGGTGCAGCCGCTGCCTCCGCAGAAGCCGCCGGAGCACTGGTGGTCGACGCACTGGCAGCCGAACTTCGAGCAGTCGGTGATCTCCTTGGCGGTGCAGCCGCTGCCGGGGCAGAAGCCGCCGTTGCATTGGTGGTCGACACACTGGCAACCGAACTTGGCGCAGTCGCTGGTTTCCTTCGCAGTGCAGCCGGTGCCCGGGCAGAAGCCGCCGTTGCACTGTCCGTCGACGCACTGGCAACCGTAATGGCCGCACGCCGCGCTGCAGTCGTCGCCGGCCAGGGCCTTGAGCTGGTCCGCGGTGCCGTTGAAGACATCGCGGTCGAAACCCTGGCCGTTGCTGCAGTACTTGGTCTCGCCGTCGCAGTACTGCCAGAAGGTCCAGTTGCTCCAGCCGTTCGGAACCGACGGGCAACTCGGGCCGTAGGCGGCAATCCAGAGCGGGTAGCCGCCGAACGCGGTGCTCTGCACGCTGCCGTCCCAGAAGTACGCGCCGGTGTAGATGATGGGCGTCTTGCCGGTGCCGGCCTTCACGACGTTGATCCAGGTCTGTATGTGCGACGCGATCGTCGCGGGGGACTGGCCGCCAGTGGCTTCCACGTCGATCATGCACGGCATGTCGCCGGCTCCGAGCTGGCCGACGGCGTTCACGACCATGTTCGCCTGAGCGGTCGGATCCTCTCCCGGCTCGAAGTACTGGTAGGCGCCGCGCAGCACGCCGGCTGCCTTCATAGCGGCCCAGTTCTGCGCGAATGTCGGGTCGAGGTAGCCCGTGCCGTCGCTGACGCGCGCATAGCCGAACGCGAGCCCGCGGCCAGCCCAGGTGAAGTTCCCCTGGTAGATCGACACGTCCGCGCCCTGCGGGCCGGCGTACTTGTCCACCCCGCAGACCTGGGTCAGCTCCTGTGACGTGGAGCGGAGCTCGTGTCCGGCTCCGGCGGCGCGTCCGTTGTCGCTGCTGCATGCAGCCACGACGCAGCCGAGTGCTGCCAGCGCGAACAGGTAGCGGTGCCGGAGGGGTCTTAGCGTGGTCATCTGGCTTCCTTTCTGTCCCCCCGGACCCGGCGCCGGCAGAGCAGCACGCCGAGGCCGAGTAGAATCAGCGCGGGCCCGGAGCGACGAGCGGGCCTCGTCGACAGCGCGCAGCCGCCGTCACCGCCCGGTATCGCCTCACCGCGCGACAGCGGAGTGCCCGCGTCGGCTCCGCCGAGCCAGCTGGCTCCCCCGATACCGCGGTACACAGGCGCCGGCTGTCCTGCTGTCCCACCGTTGCCGGCCGGACCGTCACCGGCCGCTCCGGCGCTCCCTGCCGGATCCGGACCCGCGCCGCCCGCGCTGCCGGCGTCGCCGGATCCGGAGGGGGAAGTGCATTTGTGGTCGTAGCAATCCTGGCCGGACTTCTGGCAGTCGGTGGCTTCCTTGGCGGTGCAGCCGTTGCCCTTGCTGCCGCAGCCGTAACCGCCGGAGCACTGGTGGTCGACGCAGTCGCACGCGAACTTCGAGCAGTCGCTGATCTCCTTGGCGGTACAGCCCGTATCGGGGCAGTAGCCGCCGGAGCACTTGTGGTCGACGCAATTGCAGCCGAAGTTGCCGCAGTCGTTGATCTCCTTGGCGGTGCAGCCGGTGCCCGGGCAGTAGCCGCCGTTGCATTGGTGGTCGACGCAGTTGCAGCCGAAGGCGGCGCAGTCCTGGGTTTCCTTGGCGGTGCAGCCGGTGCCCGGGCAGAAGCCGCCGTTGCATTGTCCGTCGACGCACTGGCAGCCGTAGTGACCGCAGGCGGTGTTGCAGTCCTCGCAGGGCTCGATGTTCTTGTAGCGGATTGGCAGGTAGATGCTGGGGTCGATCGAGCGCCAGCGGTGCACCGCGGGATGGCCGTGTCCGTACTCCTCGTAGACCTCGACCCAGCCCGACTTGAAGTCGCCGGACACGTACAGCATCACGTGCCCGGTGCCGGCGTTGGGATCGCCCGGATAGTTCAGCGCATCGCCGGGTTGGAGATCGGAAGCGGAGATGACGTACGTCGAGCCGTCGTCCCAGGGTCCGCCGGCGAAGCTGTACGTCGTGTTGCCGGGTGGAGGCCGTCCCCACACGGCGGAGACGAAGCCCGAGCAGTCGCTGCGGTAGCAACAGACACCGGTGCTCGGATCGGTGTACCAGGCGTTCCACGAATACGGCACCTGGGCGTCGACCCACTTCTGGGCGCGGGCGAGGACATCGCAACGCGTCACCGCGCCGGCAACGGTCGGCGCCAGAAGCAGGACGACGGTTGTGACGAAGCAGGAGAGGCGGCGCATCGGACAACCTCCACTGCACGGGACATGCCGCGCCCGGATCGCCCGGAAATGCCGTGGAATCGCCGCGGAAGTTACGGAGGTGCGGTCGGTCCGTCCTTGCGATCGCGCCGCAGACAAGCGGAAATACACTCCCGACACTGTTCGCGATACACCTGGACGGTCGCTTGCAGCGTCGATCCAGCGCCGAATCGCGTTTCGCGGTGTTCGGGGCGCCGGCCGCGATGACAGCCCTGTGGCCCCACGATAGACTGGGTTCGACCGTGCGGGACGAAACCGAGACACGTCGCGAGGACCTCCCCGGTGCCCGGCCCGCGCGAGTGCCCGGGGTGATCCCCGTATTCTGCGAGGGCCACCCGGATCCTGCCCAGCTGGGAGCCGGCATGCCGGTGACTGCAACGGTCCGGGTCGGCCGCGACGACGCCGCCGATCTGCCTCTGGACGATGGCCAGGCATCGCGCATCCATGCGGAGCTCGACGCCGTGCGCGGCGGAGTGCTCGTGAGCGACGCCGGCAGCCGCAACGGCACCTTCGTCAATGGAACGCGCGTCGATCGCCCGCGGGTGTTCGCTCGCGCAGGCTCCACGGTCCGCTGTGGCAAGACGCTTCTGTGGGTGAGCGACGACATCGAGCAGTTTGCCGGAGCCTGGGCCCAGACCCAGGGCCTCTTGATCGGCGGACCGCGGATGAAGGCCGTGCAGCAGCTCGTCGACAGCATCGGCGTGCTGCCGGACCCGGTGCTGATCGAAGGCGAGACGGGCACCGGCAAGGAGCGCGTCGCGGAAGCGCTGCACCGAGCCAGCGGGCGTGCGGGCGAGTATGTGCCGGTCAACTGCGCGGCGATCCCCGCCGACCTGGTGGAAGCGGAGCTGTTCGGCTACCGGCGCGGCGCATTCTCGGGATCGGATGGCGCGCGCCAGGGACTGTTCCGCTCGGCGGAGCGCGGCACGCTGCTGCTCGACGAGATCGGCGACCTGCCGGCTCCGGCGCAGGCCAAGCTGCTGCGCGCGCTCGAGGGCGGCGAGGTGAGGGCGGTCGGCGACGATTCGGTCCAACACGTCGATGTGCGCGTACTGGCGGCCACGAACCTGAGCCTCGACGAGCTGGTCGCCGAGGGACGCTTCCGGGTGGACCTGTTGCATCGCATCGCCGCGTGGCGCGTTCGCGTGGCGCCGCTTCGCGACCGCCGCGAGGACGTGCCGCTGCTCGCCCGTTTCTTCCTGGGCCCGGCGGGCGGCGAGTTCTCGGTGGAAGCCATGGAGCGGCTGATGGGGTGGAGCTGGCCAGGCAACGTGCGCGAGCTCAGGAACGTGGTGAAGGCCGCCGCGACGCGCTCGCTGACGCAGGGTTCGGGGCGCATCGGAGTGGAGCAGTTGCCTCCGAGCGTGGATGTGGTCGCCCGCGCCGCGGCCGCCGAACCTCCCTCGGATGTCGAGGATGCGGTGCTGAAGGCGAGGCTGGAGACTGCGTTGCTGCTGCGCGAAGGGAACGTGACGCACGTTGCGCGGGACCTGGGCTTCGGGCGTCCCGCGCTCTACCAGGCGCTCAAGCGGCTCGGAATCGATCCCGAAGCATTCCGGAAGCGGTGAAAGCGAGCTGTGAGCGCGCCCACCCGGATCGATCGCTATCTGGTATTCGACGCCTTCGCCCGTGGCGGCAGCGCGACGGTCCACCTCGCCCGCTCGGTCGGACCCGCCGGCTTCTCGCGCGTCTTCGCGATCAAGCGACTGCACCCCGACCTTCTGGCGGAGCCGGAGTTCGAAGCGATGCTGATCGACGAGGCTCGACTGGTCTCGCGCATCCGCCATCCAAACGTCGTGCCCGTTTTCGAGGTCGTCACGGCGCCGGGCGAGCTGCTGTTGGTGCTCGAGTACGTTGCGGGTCTCGCGCTCAGCCAGCTATTCCGGCTTGCGCGCGAGCGTAGCGAGCGCGTGCCGGTGCCGGTGCTGGTGGCGCTGATGTGCGATGTCCTGGCCGGCCTGCATGCCGCCCACGAGGCGGTGAACGAGTCCGGAGAGCCGCTTTCGGTGGTGCACCGCGATGTGTCGCCACAGAACGTCCTGGTCGGCGTCGACGGCGCAGCGCGTATGGTGGACTTCGGCATCGCGCAGGCGACGGAGCGCCTGCAGCACACTCGCACCGGAGAGCTGAAAGGCAAGCTCTGCTACATGTCCCCGGAGCAGGTCCGGCGGCGCGCGATCGATCGGAGAACGGACATCTTCGGAGCGGGCGCGGTGCTGTGGGAGGGGTTGGTCGGCGAGCGGCTGTTCGGCGGACACGACGATCTGACCGTGATGCGGCAGATCGCGGACGGCGGCTACCGCGCGCCGCGGAGCGTCGACCCGACCGTGCCCGAAGCGCTGGATGCCGTCGCCATGCGGGCCCTTTCGCCGCTGCCGGGCGATCGCTTCCCGACCGCCGCCCAGATGGCGGCTGCTCTTGAAGTGGCCGCGCCGCGCGCTCCGGTGCGCGACGTGGTGGCGTGGGTGGAGCACGTGGGTGCCCAGGAGCTCGCCCGCCGAGCGGAGCTTGTGCGACAGGTCGAGCGCTACGATTCCGCGAGGTCCGCCGGGCCGCAGCGGCTCTCCACGCCATCACCGGCCGTCGATTCGAGGGCGTCGCGGCCCTCCGATGCAACGGCGTCGTACACCGGTCCGGCGAGCCTGGCGGATGCGAGGGAACACGAGCCAGCGGTCGACCCCGTGGTCACGGCGGACGACACGGTCACGATGAAGTCCGCCGCGGTCGCCTCGGTAGACACGACGTTGGCAGACGCGGAAACGATCCGGCTCCGGCCCGTGGCGGATGACGGCGGACGCTCGTCGTCCGGGCGCTTCAAGCTGATCGCCCTGGCGAGCGCGGGAACCGCGCTGGTCTTCTTCGCTTTCATGGCGGGAGCCATGTTGGTGCGCCACAGGAGCGCGGTCCCGCCAAGATCGTCCGCGACCGCACCCGCTGCCACCGGCCGGGCTCTGCCCACCGCATCGGCCGCGAAAGTCCAGGCCGCGCCGCCGCCCGCTGTGCGCGAGGCGGGCCCGGACTCCGGCGGTGTCGTCGCTCGACCGAGCGCGGTCCCGCCGCCGCCCGTCCGCGCGGTTCGCAGGCATCGCGCGAAGGCGCCGTCCGCTGCCGCGTCAGCCACCACGCCCGATTGCCGCGTGCCGTACTACCTCGACAAGGACGGCGTGAAGGTGCCCAAGCTCCAGTGTCTGCACTGAGGGTCGTGGCGTAGCGGCGGCGTGCGCCGCGTGATAGTTTGCTCTGCGTGGGAACTGGACGCCGAGGCGTCGGCCGGCTGATGCTCGTTGTTCTCGCCGCCGCGGCCGGCTGCACGGTTGTCGATTCCCTGGACGGCTACGCGGGAAAGGGCGGCGTTGCCAGCGGTGCAAAGGGCGGGTTCGCCGGATCCATCGTGGACGCTGGCGGGGATTCCGGAAGCGCCGGCGCGGGTGGCGTGGACGCTGGCGCGGGTGGCGCGGAGGCTGCCGCGGGCGGCTCCGCTGGGGGAGCCGCGGGCAGCGGCGGCGTGGCCGACGCCGCGCCCGACGCAGCGCAGTGCACCTTCACGCCGAACAGCGGCTGCGATGCCAAGAGCACGAGCGATTGCGGCAACTTCGGTTGTGGGTGCGCGGACTCGCAGTGCAGCGGCGGCTACTCGTGCGACGGCACGGGCTGTTCCGCCGTGGAAACCGACGAGTGCCTCGGGTGTGGATGCGCCTGCGTTGACCACGCCTGCTCCGGCGGCAGCGGTTGCAAGGGTTCAGGTTGCAGTGCGAAGGAGACGCGCGACTGCTCGAACTTCGGCTGCGAGTGCGTCGACCACCATTGCTCGGGCGGCATCGGCTGCGGCTCGGTGGGCACGGGGTGCACCGTCTGGGAAACGAACTTCTGCAAGAAGCGCGGTTGCCAGTGTGCCAACCACAAGTGCACGGGCAACCCGTCGTGCTGACTAGCGGACGGGCAATGCGAGCGCGGCGTCGGTGAACTGCAGCCGCACCACGGACTTGCCGTTGCCCACGTACAGATAGTCGCCGAACGCATCGATGCCGCGCGCCGCGCCGTTGGGGGCGGTGAGGCCGATCGGCGAGGCGACGTTCTGGCGGGCGGTGCCGTCGCGCTTCATGCGGTACACGCCGCCGCTCGAGAGCGTGACGAGATCCGTGCTTTCAAGGACGATCAGCGAGCTCAGGCCGACGTTGGCGGCCGCCGCATCGCTCATCGTGCTCAGCTGGGTCACGCCCGCGGTGTTGTAGTTCCCGACCGCGGCGCTGCGCGGAACCATCCATACCGCGCCGTTGTCGCGCGAGCCGATGTACAGCTCGGTGCCGTCTTTCGAGAAGGCGAGCGCGTTCGGATTGGTGGCCTGTCCGGTGATGATGACGATGCTGCCGACGCTGCCGGTCGAGTCCACGCTGTAGACCTTGGTGGCGTCGGAGAACACCACGTGATCATCGGGCGCGACGGCCACGGCGAGCAGGCTCTGGAACTGGGTGTCGGTGACGAACGAGCTCTTCGTGCCGTCCGTGGCGATCCTGTAAAGGACGCCGTTGGTCCCGCCTGTCGCATGCCCGCAGACGAGCAGGCTACCGTCAGCCTGTGCCGCGAGCCCGGCGGCCGCCGGGATGTCGGCGACCTTGCCTATGGCGCCCTTGTCGGTGACCTTCACCACCTGGTCCGACCCGCCCAGGCTGACGAACAGCACCGTCGCTCCGGTGGTGTCCTTGCCGAACGCGACGCCCGTGGCGTTGTCGGCAAGCTGGACGAAGCTCTGGTAGGGGCTGGGAACGCCGCCCGTTCCGCCGCCGCCGTCGGGGTTGGCACCGCCCGATCCTCCGCTGGCAGTGCCGCCGTTCCCGCCCGAGCCCGCCGCGCCCTTGTTCGAGCCGCCAGAGCTGCAGCCTGCAAGCGCCACCGCAGCGACGCAGATAGCGCAGCCCAGACCCAGCAGAAACCGTCGCATAGCCGCCTACGTTACCAGGGTCGGAGCCCGGGGTTCGCGGCTCCGGGCGGGTGGCTCCGGGCTCCGGGGTGCGGGGTGCGGCAAAGGGCCCGGGATCCGTGCTGATTTCGCGGCGAGGAAGTCCTTTCCAGCTCTGGGCCGTAGTAGGTCTGGAGCATGGAGCGGCTCGGCGAATATCTGGTTCGGCGCCTGGTAGGCGAGGGCGGCATGGGCAAGGTCTACGAGGCCGAGGAGCGCCTGTCGCACCGGCGCGTCGCGCTGAAGGTGCTCCGGCAGGAACTGGCGCGCTCGGAGCAGGGGCGGCGGTTGTTCCTCAACGAGATGACGATCCTGGCCCATCTCGATCATCCGAACGTGGTGCGCTGTCTGTCGTGCAGCGAGGTGGACGATCAGCTGGTGATGGCGCTCGAGTTCCTGGAAGGCAGGACGTTGCGCGACCAGTTGACGGCGGACGGGCCGCTCGAGTGGACGTCTGCCGTCGGCGTCGCGGCGCAGATCGCATCGGCGCTGGCTGCCGCACACCGCCAGGATCCGCCCATCGTGCACCGCGACCTGAAGCCCGAGAATGTGATGATCCTCGAGGACGGCAGCGTCAAGGTGATGGACTTCGGAATCGCCAAGGTACTGCAGGAGCTGTCGCGCACCACGACGCACAGCGTGGGCACGCTGCAGTACATGAGCCCCGAGCAGATCGATGCGGGCAACATCGACGGGCGCTCGGACCTGTACTGTCTCGGGCTCGTACTGTACGAGATGCTGTCCGGCAAGCCGCCCTTCGAATCGGCTTCACCGCGCGAGCTTCTGAACAAGCAGTGCACCGAGTCGCCGCCGCCGCTGCCGGAGGACGTGCGGCGCGGGCTGCCTCGCGGCGTGGAGCGGCTTTTGTTCGAGCTGCTGCAGAAGTCGCCTGACGATCGACCCGCGACCGCCGACGACGTGTTGCACGAGCTCGAGCCGTTTGCCCCGGCGGATACCGCCGCGCCGCGTCCGCGCGCCCGGAAAAAGGACGCGGCGGCGGAAGCAACGTCGTCGGATGCGCCCAGCACGCCCGCCTCGGACAAGCCAAGGAAAAGCTCGCAGGATTCCGGCAAGGCGCCGCGTGCGGACACCATCGCGCTGGTCGAGCGGGCCAGCGCGCCGCGCGAGGTGTCCGCGCGCACGGGCGTCCTCATCGTAGTGGCGCTGTCGCTGCTCGCCGGCACGGTCACGTGGCTGGTGCGCTCGCAGAGCGGGCCGGGGGCTTCGCCCGCTCCGGACGACTCGGCGCTCGAGGTCGCCGCGCCGCCGGGCGACTCGCCGCGCGACCAGCCGGGCTTTGCGGGCGCGTCGGGGGACCCGGACCAGGCCGAGGACAACCGGTGAAGCGTGCCGCGCCCGGTGACGAGGGTTTCGTCGCGGGTGCAGAGCTCGACGGCCTGGGGCGTGCTGCGCGCTGGGCGCTTCCCGACGGCCGCGAGCTGTGGCGGCTGGCGGCGGAGGACCGCACGGTCGCCGTGCGGCTCGGGCGGCTCGGTGCGATCGGCGTGGGCGGCTTCGTCGCCGCGGGTGAAGACGACGATGGCGTGTGGCTCGTCCGCGAGGCGGGGTCGCCGACGCTCGCGGAGCGGTTGCGCGGAAAGGAGCCGATGCCGTGGCGCGATGCCGTCGCGACGGCACGGTCGATCGCCGAGCTCTTCGCGGCTTGCGAGAAGCAGGCGTTGTTCCCCGGGCCGCTTGCGCCGGACGGCGTGTGCGTGGATGACGGGGGAGCGACGATCCGTGCGGATGCGCTGGTCCGCGATCTGGTGGGCGCAACGTCGGTCGACGCTGCGTCGCCGCGCTGGTGCCCGCCCGAACAGGTGGGCGGCGAGGCCTGGAACAACGCTGCCAACCGCTACGTGCTCGGTCTAGTCCTGTACCGGATGCTGTCCGGCGAGCATCCGTTCGCGGCCAAGGGGCTCAGGCTCGGTCTGGAAGAGCAGCAGCGCGGCGCTCCGCCGCTGCCGGACGCGACTGCCCGCGAGCTGCCCCCGGGGCTGCAGAGCCTTTGTCTGAAGCTGCTGGACCCGGATCCCGCCGCGCGGCCGTCGAGCGCGGTCGCCATCGCGGACGAGCTTGCGAGCTTTGCCGACCAGGCAGCGCCCGCGCAGGCGCCGCCGCGCGCGGAGAAGCCGAAGGACACGCCGCTGCCCGTCGCTGCGCCCACGCTGCGTTCGGGAGAGCTTCCAGCGGGAAAGGCGCCGCGCGCGCCGCGCAGCGCGAATCGCTGGCTCCGGCTCGTGGCTCCGCTCGGGCTCGGTCTGCTGCTCGCGGCGATCGCTATCAGCCTGGTTCCCGAACCTCCGGCACCGCCGCACCATACGCGCCCGCCGCTCACCGAGCGGACGACGACCGCAGAGAACTGCGCGACCTGCCACACGCGCGAGGCCGCCGAGTGGACGCGCTCGGTGATGGCGCACTCGGTCAAGAGCCCGATGTTCCAGGCGCTGGAGATGCTGGTCGAGGAGCAGGTCGGCAGGAGCGACGATTGCCCGGATGGGGCCGGCATCCTGCGCAGCGCCGACCCGCGGACGGCCTGTCGCGACCGCGTCTCGGGTCTGCCGGTGACGGGCTCGGGCGGCGAGCTGTGGTGCGTGAACTGCCACGCGCCGCGCGAGAACCTGCGTGCGTCGCTGCCCGCCTGGGATGCGCTCGATGCCCGCTCCTCGAGCCGCGAGCCGCTGCGTGATCTCCTGCCTGCGAGCACGATGGAGGGCATCGGCTGCGGCTTCTGTCACCAGGTGTCCGGCCCCGTGCATCCCGGCAATGCGCGGGCCGGGCGCTACGAAGGCAACCCGATCTGGACCTCGTCCCGAACCGGCGGGATCTTCAGTATGCGGCCCGAGGACGCGCGCGGCGTGTTCGGCATCTCGAACAGCGGCTACTCGCTCGATCCGTCGCAGCTTCTGGGCACGCGCGTAGCCACAGTCCACGGTGCGCCGGATTCTCGAGCTGTCTCCTATCTGTCGTCGAGCCACTTCTGTGGCGCTTGTCACGACGTGCGGCTGTTCGGCACCGACGTGCTGGGCGCGGCGAAAGGCGAGCACTTCAAGCGGTTGCGCAACGCCTACAGCGAGTGGCGCGACTACGCCGCCGAGGAGCGGGCTGCCGGCCGGCAGCCCGCGAGCTGCCAGGGCTGCCACATGAGCCAGTACCCGGGCGTGTGCGTGAAGGGCGCCGCAAAGCCCGGAAAGAAGCCGGGTGCCCGCGCCGACGGTGTGTTCGTCTCGACGCCGACGGCGCTCCGCGACGCCTGTCCGCCGGGCACCCACTTTGCAGCGAAGTCGCCCGGCGCGCGCGCCAGGGGCTTCGCGGCGACAGCTTCGCCGCACGCGGCGGCCGTGGCGCCGCACTACTTCTCCGGCGTCGACATTCCGCTCACGCCGTCGTTCGGTCGTGATCTGATCGACGAGCCCGAGGTCGACGCAGCCGGCATTCCGCTCGGCGCAAGGCAGCGGCGCGACCTGCTCCTTGGCGCTGCGCTGCGCTTCGAGATCGACAGTCCCGCCGAGCGTGGCTCGACGCTGGATATCCCGGTGGTGGTCGAGAACATCGGCGCCGGTCACCGCATCCCAGCCGGCTTCAGCCAGGAGCGGGAGCTGTGGGTGCATCTGAAGGTCACCGATGCACGCGGCGACCTGGTGTACGAGGTGGGTCGCGTCGATCGCGCCGACGAGGATCTGCACGACAAGCGTTTCCTGCGCGTCAACACGACCGACAGCCTGCGCGACGGGCGGGGGCGCCCCGAGGGTCTGTTCGGCGCGGACGTGACCGACGGCCGCGACGCGCCCCGCTGGAATCCGTCGCCGGAGTTCGGCGGTACCCGCTTCCGCGGCCGCGGCCTGGTAAACTTCCAGAACGGGTTCCTGCGCTGCGTGGTGTGCATCGGGCGCATCGACTTCGATGGGAGCTGCCAGCCGTTGCCGGGCCAGGAGAGCGCGCGTGCCGACCGCTACGCCGACGGCAGCTACGACATCGACACCGGCGAGTGCGGCTCGAACCTTTCGGGACGAAACGCGCTCTTCGAGACCTATTTCCCGGTCGGGTCGCTGGACGCGACGCGCGGCGTGGTGAAAGCCCCCGACGCCATCATCGACACGCGCTCGCTCCCGCCCAGGACGCCTGTCACGTACACGTATGAGCTGCCTGCGTCGGGATTCGCGGCGCCCTTCCACGTCGAAGCGGAGCTCTTGTTCCGCGCGTTCCCGCCCTACTTGATCCGCGCGTTCGCGAGCTACGAGGCGCACCAGGCCGCCTTGGGGCTCAGGCCGAGCGGGCCGCTCATCACCGACGCGGCGCTCGAGCGGCTGGAAGTCGTCGAGCTCCGCCGGGTGGACGCAGTGATCCGATGAGCGAGCCCGCGAGCTGGCCGGCTGCCGTCTTCGATGCGCCCGTGCTGCGCGGGCTCGACGAGCGTGGGCGCAGCGGACTTTCCCGCGCCGGAAGGCTCGTCGAGCTCGACGCTGGACAGAACTTGTACGACGAAGGCGAGCCGTCCGACGCGTTCTACGTCGTCGTGCGCGGCGCAGTGGCGCTCGAAGCGGTGCGGCGCGGCGACGAGCAGCCCGCGGTCGTGCGCGTCGCGAAGCGCGGCGACACTTTCGGCGAGGATGCGGCGCTCGGCGGCGGCCGCCGCGCGCGGGCTCGAGCGGTAGAGGCCGCCGAGCTCGCCGAGGTGCCGTTTGCGGTGTTCCAACGCCTGGCCGAGCAGAGCGGCGCATCGGCGCTGGTGGAGCGCGAGGTGCGCGTACTGCGCCGCGCGGCCACGCGCGACCTGCTCGGCACGCTCGCGCTGTCGCGCGACCTCGACGAGAGCGACCTGGAGCTGCTCCTCGACGCGGTGCAGCCCGCGGAGTTCCGGCGAGCCGAGCGCATCTTCGTGGAGGGCGACCCCGCCGACGACTGCCTGCTCGTCACCGACGGTCTGGTGCAGCTCTCGACAGCCGACGACGGGCGCATCCAGGTGCGCGCGTACCTCACGCGCGGCGACTTCTTCGGCGACACCGACCTGGTCGGGGCCGGACGCCGCTCGATGACGGCCGTGGCGCTGGGCGAGTGCCGCTGTTTGCGCGTGCCGGGACGCGTGTTGCGATCGCTCGCGGACCGCAATCCGGGGCTGCTCTCACGGCTGCGCCGCATCGCCGCCGACCGGCACGCCCTGCAGCAGGAGGTCGTGGGCGCCGCCGGTGACGGCAGCACGCAGCACGTGTTCCACGATCTGTACCGCATGCAGATGGCCCGCTCGCTGCTGGCGATCGACCAGCAGAGCTGCGTGCGCTGCGGACACTGCGCCTGGGCGTGTGCGGAGCTCTACGGCGTGGCGCGGCTGGTGCGGCGCGGCGACAAGGTGGTAACGCGGCTCGACGGCGGCGGCGACGCGCAGAGCCTGCTCCTGCCGAACTCCTGCCAGCACTGCAAGAACCCCGTGTGCATGATCGACTGCCCGACGGGCGCGATCGGCCGCGACCCGCGCGGCGAGGTGTTCATCCGCGACGAGCTGTGCACGGGCTGCGGCGCGTGTGCGAAGGCTTGCCCATGGGAGAACATCCGCATGGCGCCGCGCCCGGATGCCGGCAAGCTCTCGGCGGACCTGGCGGTCAAGTGCGACCTGTGCCGCGACTACGAGGCGCCCGCGTGCGTGGCGGCGTGTCCGACCGAGTCGATTTTCCGTCTGGAGCCGGCGCAGGACTTCGTCGAGGTTCGCCGGCTGCTGGGCGCGCCGGGCCGCCGCGCGCTCGAGCGCGATGACCCGCGCTGGCTCGGCATGGCGGTGGGCGCAGGCTTCGCGCTTTCGCTCGGGCTCGGCGGTCTGTCGCTGGCGCTCCGCACCGCCGGCTTTGCGATCCCCGCGGTTGCTACCGGTTCGATCTCGGGGGTGCTCTGTCTCGCTCTGGGAGCGTACGTGTTTCCCAAGCGCGCGGTCCGTCAGTGGCTGCGCCCGAAGGACAGCGCTGTCCGCGTAGCCGCCGACGCCGCGCGTCCGGTGGCACGCTCTCGTGTGCGCCCGCACGCCACGCTGCACGTCGCGATCGGCCTGGTGGCGATGGGCGCGGTGGCGTTGCACGCCGGTCTACGCTTTCCGTCGAACGTTGCGGGCGCGTTGAATCTGGGCTTCTGGCTGGCGGCGCTGGTGGGCGTTGTCGGTGCGCTGCTGTACCGCATGCTGCCGGAGCGGCTGTCGCGGATCGAGCGGCGGGGCGCACTGCCGGAGGATCTCGCCCGCGAGCGCGAGGCGCTGGTCGCACGGCTCTACCGCGATGCCAGCGGCAGGAGCGAGTTGCTCAAGGCGATCGTGGACAAGCTGCTCCTGCCCTACACGCGCCGTCCGCTGGGCTCGCTGCTCCTGGTGGCGTCCGGGCGCAGCCTGCACGAGGAGCAGGACCGGCTGCGCCAGCGCGTCGAGAGCGTGCTGGAAGGCCGCGGCGGCGACCAGCTCGACGGGCTGGACGACGTGCTGCGCACGGTCGTCGAGCTCCGCGCGTTGCCGGCGCGACGTGCGCTGACGGCGCTGCTCCGCGGATGGCTGCCGTTGCATCTCGTCCTGGGCGGGCTCATCGCGGTGCTCCTGGTGCTGCACATCGTGGGAGTGATGGGAAGATGAGCGATCGCAAGTCCCCCGCTCCTCTCGTGTCGCTCAGAGGCGGTCCCGCGCCGCGGCGGCGCAGCGCGCCGCGCGCCGAGGAGACCAGCGACGTGTCGCGCTTCCGCGGGCTGGCAATAGCGATCGCGGTGGCAGCCGTGGCTGTTGCCGGCATGCTCGCTGCCAGCACCGGAGTGGCCGGCCTGCGCTCGCCGGGGCCGCTGTCGCGCCCGCATCGATTGGCCGGGCTGCAGTGTGCGGCGTGTCACTCGAAGGGAGCGCCGGGCAAGGCGTGTGCGGGCTGTCACGGCGCGCATCCGTCCACCCGCCCTGCGCATCGCCGGCTCGCCCGTCTGGGCAAGCTGGGCTGCCCGACCTGCCACGCCGTCCATCGTCACAACGAAGGCCTGGCGCTGCTGCCCGGCGGTCGCGTGATCCGCTATGGCAGTGGCTGGGAGCGGACGCTTGCCGCCAACCCGGGCCCGCCCGTTGCCAGCGTCGTGAATGTTCCGCTGGTGCGCGCCGCCGCCTGCAGTCGCTGCCATGACCTGCGCTCGCCATCCGATCCGGTGGCCGCGTGTCTGGCCGGCGACCCGCGCGTCGACGTGTGCTTCGACGAGCACCGGCAGGTGGGACAAGCCGGTCCAGGCGGCGCGCGCGTCCGCGGCAAGGCCGCATCACGCGACGCGGCCTGGCAGAGCGCTCGTGCGCTGGTCGCGCGCCCCGACACGCTCGAGCGCGCTGCGGTCTACGGTCCCTTCGGCTGGCTCGGTGTGGGCCTTCTGGTCGCGTTCGTGGCCCTCGGCATCGAGCGCCGGCTCGGCCGACGCCGCCGTCGCCTGTCGGGAATGGGGGACCAGCCCGTGGCG
The DNA here is from genome assembly GCA_963826085.1 of uncultured delta proteobacterium. Classification (GTDB taxonomy): domain Bacteria; phylum Myxococcota_A; class Polyangia; order Polyangiales; family Polyangiaceae; genus CAWDXG01. The sequence continues at coordinate 115,830 of CAWGVN010000006.1, forward strand.
CGCGCCGCCGACGTGGTGCGCTTGCCGCAGATCGACGAGACCACCTGCCTCGGCTGCTACGCCTGCGTCGATGTCTGCCCGTACGACGTGATCGAGGTACGGCGCTACGTCGCCATGGTCGCGCGCCCCGACGATTGCTGCGGGCTGACCTTGTGCGAGCAGGTGTGCCCGAATGGCTCGCTGGTGGTGCGCTCCGGCGAGCCGGTGCCGGATCGACCGCGCGTCGACGACTCGCTGCAGTCCCGCGATTGCCCGGGGCTGTACCTGGCGGGCGATCTGACGGGGCTGCCGCTGATCCGCAATGCGATTAACCAGGGCGCGCACGCCGCGCGTGCCGCCGCACGATCGCTCGAGCGCAAGGGCAGAACCGACATGCTGGATCTGGTCATCGTCGGCGCCGGGCCGGCCGGTATCTCCGCGGCGCTGGAAGCCAAGGAGCAGCGACTCGAGTTCGTGGTGCTGGAGCAGAGCAGCGTGGCTGCCAGTATCAGGAGCTTCCCGCGCGGCAAGCTGGTGTTCGACCAGCCGCTGGGCATGCCGCGCGTCGGCGAGCTGTGGCTAGAGGAGAGCACCAAGGAGGAGCTGCTCGGGCGCTGGCTGCGCATCGTGCGGCGCGAGGAGCTGCCGGTCCAGGAGGGGCGTCGGGTGACCGCTATCGAAGCGGCGGGGCAGGGGAGCGGGCGAACGTTCACCGTCCGGAGCAGCGACGCGGAGGGGAGCGAGAACAGCGTGCGCGCGCGGCGCGTGCTGCTGGCGATTGGACGGCGTGGCAGCCCGCGCAAGCTGCCCGTCGACATACCGGAAAGCGCGGAGAGTCGCGTCTTCTACCATCTCGCCGACGCGCGCAGCTTTGCCCGGCAGCGCGTCGTCATCGTGGGCCTCGGCGACGTGGCGATGGAAGCGGCCGTCGCGCTCGCCCAGCAGCCGGACACGCAGGTCATTGTCTGCTATCGCGGAACGGCGCACCGCCGTGGCAAGCAGCGCAACATCGACGAGTTCCAGCGGCTCGTGCACAGCGGCCGCGTCACGCTCGAGCTCGAGAGCCACATCGACGAGGTCGGCGACGAGCTCGTGCTGCGCTCGCCGCGCGGTTCCCGGCGGCTCGCGTACGACGCCCTGTTCGTGATGATCGGATCGATTCCGCCGTGGACGCTGCTGGAGGCGGCCGGGATCGTGCGCAACACCTAGGCCCGCGGGCCACCGGCGTGCCTGCCGGGCACACCTCATGAACCGCGGTGCACAACTTTTGCCCACACGGCGTTTCGCGGCCAGCGAAAGCGGGCACATCGCTTGCTACCTGCCCGCCCATGAAGCTCCCGGCGGTGTGCGCGATGGCCCTGGCGCTGCTGTCGACCGGCGCTGCCCGGGCGGAGCCTCCGCTCCGGTCGCCGGTGGTTTTCGACCGCATCGTCGCCGTGGTCGATGGCGAGCCGATCCTGCTGTCGACGCTGCGCGAGCGCGCTGCGCCGTTCATCCATCCGTCGAAAGGGGTGCCCAGCTATCAGAGCCAGAAAGAGCTGCACCAGACGTACCGGATGTTGATGAAGCAGCTGATCGACGAGCGGCTGATCGACCGCGCCGCGCGCGCTGCGGGGATTTCGTTCGACCGGGCCTTCATGGACAGCGTGATCGACGCCGTGGCGGTCCAGAACCACATGAAGAAGAAGGAGTTGCTGGAAATGGTGCGGGCGTCCGGCATCAGCGAGGACGAATACCGCGCCGAGCTCCGCCGGCAGTATGCCGAGGCGCAGCTCCTGTACGCGTTCATGCGCAGAGTCGGCGTGAGCCTCGACGGCAAGGGCGAAAAGGAGCAGGCCGCGATCACACGACGGGAGCACAAGCGATGGATGGCCGAGCTGTACAGGCGCGCCAGCATCCAGCAGTACTTCCGGCCTTGATTGCCATGCTCGTCGCGACCGCTTGCGCTCCCCGGCGTCCAGCGGCGACGACTCGCGCAACGCCGGCCCAGGACGTCGCCGTGCGCCGGAGCCTCGCCTGTGCCGCGACCGCTCTGCCGGCGCCGCACTACTCGTCACTTCCCGACCAGCACGCGCTTGCCGGCAGGGCCGTGACCAGCGTCGGCTTGCGCGGCAATGGCGCCGTTCCAGCAGGGCTCGTCCGCGCCGCCGTCCACACGAAGCCCGGTCAGCTCCTGGACCCGGGCATGGTCGCGGCCGACATCCGCCGTATCTGGCGGCTCGAGTCCTTCTCCGACGTGCGCGCAGAGGTCGAGTCGGACGGCAACGGCGCCGCGCTGGTCTACGTGCTGGAGGCGCGGTCGCTGGTTGGCCGCGTGTTTTCCGGCGCTGACCGCCACTCGCGGCTAGGCGTGCACCCGGGCGATCTGTACGAGCCGGCGCGCCTCGAGCGCCGTGCCGCCGCTCTGGTGTCGACCGCGAGGGACGCCGGCCATCTGCAGGCGCGCGCGGCGGTGCGCGGCCGGCGCGTGGACGCACACACCGTGGACGTGTGCGTCGCGGTGCACCGCGGACCGCGCTTCGTCATCGACCGCATCGTGTTCGACGGCAACCAGAAGGTCGACGATGCCACGCTACTCGAGGCCTTCCACACGGGCGACGGCAAGGTCAACACGCCAGGCAAGCCCTATCGCGCCAATCTCCTCGAGCAGGACGAGCCCTGGCTCTCCGCTGTCTACTACGACCGCGGGATGCTCTCCGTGCACATCGGCGCGCCCCGCGCCACCCTCCATCCGGCGCGCCACACCGTGAGCGTCCGCATCCCGGTCGTCGAGGGGCCCGTGTTTCACGTTGGGCGGGTGAGTTTTTACGGTCGGCTGCTGTCTAGCCGCGCGACGTACAGGAAGCTGCTCGGCATCAAGCGTGGCGAGGTATTCGATCGGTCGCGCTTCCTGCAAGGGATCGAACGCATCCGCGACTACCAGCTGTGGCGAGGCCGCGGCTCGCTGGAGGTCCAGCCTGACCCGCACGTGGATTCGGAGCACCACACCGTGGATGTCGTCGTCAAAGTGGAGAAGGCGAAGTGAAGTGCGCCGCAGCGCTCGCGCTCGCGGCGCTGTCTGCGTGCAGCACCGCGCTGCCGCCGCCCCGGCATGCCAAGGCGCCCGCGGTGCACGCGTCGCGGCAGCGCCCGCGGAGCGAGGACAAGCTGGGACGCTACATCGACGACGCGCTCCGTCGGCGCTACCCGATGTACGACGACGCGCGGGTGGTCGACTACGTGCAGAGCGTGGGTGTGCGTGTCGCGCGCCGGGCCCGGTGCGGCGCGTGTCGCTGGACGTTCCGCGTGCTCGACCTCGCGGCGGTGAACGCGTTCTCGTTTCCGGGTGGGTACATCTACGTCACCCGCGGCATGCTCGCCGAGCTCGACTCGGAGGCGGAGCTCGCAGCCGTGCTGGGGCACGAAGTCGGTCACATCGTCGCGCACCACTCGCTGGACGAGCACTCCTGGCTCGACGAGCAGCCGGACGAGCCGACGCGCGCCGAGCTGATCCACTTCTACGAGCGTTCGCGCGACAACGAGCGGGAAGCGGACCAGCTCGCCGTCGGCTACGTTTCAGGCGCCGGATACGACCCGATGGCTGTCGCGGCAATGCTGTCGGCGCTGGCGGACGTCGAGCGTGCGGAGGGCGTGCCCGCGGACGCGTCGCCGTGGGACGACCATCCGTCCACGACGGCCCGCGTCGCACGCGCGGCCAGCGCTGCGGCGCGCCTGCCGCGCGGCCGGAGAGCACGAGCACGCTACCTCGCCAGCATCGACGGGCTGGCATACGGCGACAACCCGCGCCACGGCTATGTCGACGCGGGGCGCTTCGTGCGTCCCGACGCGGGCTTCTCGCTCCCGCTGCCGGAGGGTTGGCATTCGTCGGTCCAGGATGGAGCGCTGTTGTCGCACGCGCCGCGGGGAAAGGGGCTCTTGATCCTGATGCGCACCCGATACGCCACGATCGCCGAAGCGCGGGCGGCGTTTTTCGACGACGACGTCCGTCACGACGAGCTCGGCCACGAGCTGGTCGGCGGCTTCTCCGCGCTGGTGCGTCAGCCGATCACCGGCGAAAAGACGCACGCCGGCTTCGCGCTCTTCGAGGCTCGCGGCCACGCTTTCGTGCTCGTCGCAGGCGGCGAGAAGCGGTGGGATCCACAGGTTCTGCGCGGCCTTTCTCCGGTCGCCGACGGCGCGCTGACCGACACGCACGGCCGCCGGCTCGCCGTCGTCCGGCTGGAGCAGCCAAGCACGCTGCGGCGCCTGTCAAGTGGCAAAGGCGACCTCGACGACCTCGTCGTTCTCAACCACAAGGACCCGGACGAACCGCTCCCGGCGGGCCGATTGGTGAAGCGTGTCGTCCCAGGAAACGCTAACGTGTCGGGTCGTGGAAGCGGAGCACCATGACCCGATTGTGATCGGCTGGGCCGAGCGGGTCGACATCCCCGAGTGGAACATCTCGCGCATGCGCGCGAAGGTGGACACCGGGGCCCGCACCAGCGCGCTGCATGTCGAGAACATCCGCGAGATCGGACACGGCCGGGTGCGCTTCGACGTCCGGCTGCATCGCCGCCACCTCGACCGCCGCGTGACGGTGGAGGCGCCGATCCTGCGACGCGGCCGCGTCAAGCCGAGCAGCGGAGACGCCCAGACGCGCATCTTCGTGCGTGCCCGGGTGCGCATCGGCCCGATCGAGAAGGATATCGAGCTCAGCCTGGTCGACCGCGAGAAGATGATCTTCCGCATGTTGATCGGCCGTTCGGCCCTCGCACACGACTTCCTGGTCGACACCGGGCGGCGCTATCTTCTGGAGCAGCCCGCTCGCCCGGGGGGCAGGAAGAAGAAGAGAAAGAAGACTTTGCCGCCGCCATCCAACCGGAGCGACGCGGCTGGGGAAAGTGCGGAGTGAGGAGGGCTCGATGAAGATCGCGATCCTGTCGCGCAATCCGCGCGCGTACAGCACGGGGCGGCTCAGGGAGGCGTGCGTCCGGCGCGGGCACCAGGTCAAGGTCCTGAACACGCTGCGCTTCAGCATGCTGGTGGAAATGGGCGAGCCGGATCTGTTCTATCGCTCGAAGCGGCTCAGCCGCTACGACGCCGTCATTCCGCGCATCGGCGCTTCCATCACGCACTACGGTACGGCCGTGGTCCGCCAGTTCGAGCAGATGGGCGTGTTCACGCTCAACTCCTCGCAGGCCATCACCGTGTCCCGCGACAAGCTGCGATCCAGCCAGGTGCTCAGTCGCCACCCGCAGATCGGCATTCCGCCGACGGCGTTCGTGCGCGATCGCGCGGGCGTGCTGCCCGCCATCGAGCAGGTGGGAGGCGCGCCGGTCATCATCAAGCTGCTGGAGGGCACCCAGGGCATCGGCGTCATCCTGGCGGACAACAACAAGATCGCCGAGGCCATCATCGAGACCCTGCAGAGCGCCCGGCAGAACGTGCTGATCCAGAAGTTCGTGAAGGAGAGCAAGGGTCGCGACATGCGCGCCTTCGTGGTCGGCGACCGCGTCGTGGCCGCCATGCGCCGCATCGCGATCGGCGAGGAATTCCGCAGCAACGTGCACCGCGGCGGGCGGGCCGAAGCCGTGCAGCTGGACCCGGCGTACGAACGAACCGCCATCCACGCGGCGCAGATCATGGGGCTCCGCGTCGCGGGCGTCGACATGCTCGAAGGCGCCGACGGACCGCAGATCATGGAGGTCAACTCGTCGCCCGGGCTCGAGGGCATCGAGACCACGACGGGCGTCGATGTGGCGGACGCCATGGTCGAGCTGCTGGAAGAGCAGGTGCTGTTTCCCGAGCTGGACCTGCGCCAGCGCCTGACGTTCAAGAGCGGCTATGGGGTCGCGGAGTTTCCGGTCGTCGCGAGCTCGGAGCTGGCACAGGTCACGTTGCGCGAGTCGGGCCTGCGCGACCGGGACGTGCAGGTGCTGAGCATCACGCGCGGCAGCGTGGTCCTGCCCAATCCGCGCGGCGACAGCGAGATCCTGCCGGGCGACATCCTGCTCTGCTACGGCAAGCTGATCACGCTCAAGGGCCTGATCCCCACAGGTAGGCGTCACCGGCGCAAGAAGAAGGGCTCGCGCATGCGTCGGTCGAGCGAAGCATCATGAGCGGCAGAGAGCCGTTCATCATCGGCAATGCGCGGGTGCGCCGCGGCGAAACAAGGGACATCGCGCTCAACGTCAGCGAGACGTCAATGGGCGTTCCAGTCAGCGTGCCGGTGCGCGTGGTACGGGGAAAGCGCAAGGGGCCTTGCGTCTTCGTGACCGGCGCCGTGCACGGCGACGAGCTCAACGGCACCGGCATCATCCGCTCGTTGATGTTCGAGAAGCTCGAGCTGGGTGCGGGGACGCTGATACTCGTGCCTGTGGTCAACGTCTTCGGCTTCGAGCGCCACAGCCGCTATCTGCCCGATCGCCGCGACCTCAACCGGAGCTTCCCCGGCGATACTACGGGCAGTCTCGCGTTCCGGCTGGCGCGCGTGATCTTCACCGAGGTCGTCCAGCGCTCCGACTACGGCATCGATCTGCACACCGCAACGCACGGCCGCACGAACTTCCCCCACGTGCGGGCAGATCTCTCGAGACCCGAGCTCGCGAAACTGGCGCAGTGGTTCGGCTGCGAGGTGATCGTCGACAAGAAGGGCGATGAGCATTCGTTGCGGCAGGTGGCGTGCGAACATGGCGTGCCCACCATCAATCTCGAAGCAGGTGAAGCGCTGAAGATCGAATCGGGAGTGGTGGAGCTCGGCGCGCGCGGCGTGCACAACGTTCTGTCGCACCTGGGCATGATCTCGAAGCGAGCGGTGCGCCCCGCGTACCAGACGACAGTCGATCACAGCCGCTGGGTGCGCTCGCAGTGGGGCGGCCTGCTCAGATTCCACGTTGCTCCAGGCGCACTCGTGGACGAAGGCACGGCGCTGGCGACCTGCGACGGATTCTTCCGCGACGAGAGCCCCGCGGTGCGCGCCCCGGTGAGCGGTATCGTGCTCGGCATGACGACGCTGCCGGTGATCCGCCCCGGCGAGCCAGTGTGCCACCTCGGCATCCCCGATCGCCCTCTGTCGACGATCCGCCGCCAGCTGGAGAAGGCCCCACGCACCCTGCACCGCCGCGTGCAGGACGCCTTGAAGACCGACGTGCACGTGGTCGATCCACCGCGCAAACGCCGCCGTTGACGAGGGGGATGCCCCCCGCGCCGCACGTCGCCGCGCGCCCGCCGTGCTCGCTGCCGCTGCGCGCGGCGGGGGGTCCCAAGCGCGCGGCTCCGCCGCGCCCGGGCCCCCGTTCCGCCGGCAACTCGGCTTGCCCGCGGCCGATGGGGGGCGTGGATGCTATGCTCGGAACCAAGATGGAGCCGCGGAGGGAGTGGGAAATCGGGCCGGAGCAGCTCCGGCCGCTGCGCCGCGTGGAGTACGACCAGCTGGTCGAGCTCGGTGCGTTCCACGACGAGCCGATCGAGCTCCTGCGCGGGTCACTGGTCACCATGAGCCCGATCGGGCCGCCGCACTCGTCCGTGGTCGAGCTACTGACCGAGCTGCTCGTGTCGGCGCTCCGCGGTCGAGCCCGGGTGCGGATCCAGCTGCCGTTCGGGGCGCTCGACGACTCGGAGCCGGAGCCGGACGTGGCCGTGGTGCCTCCGGCGGACTACTCGCAGGCCCACCCCGAGCACGCGTTCCTCGTCATCGAGGTGGCCGACAGCTCGCTCGCGCAGGACCGCGGTTTGAAGCGGCGCTTGTATGCCGAGGCTGACGTGGAGGAGTACTGGGTCGTGGACGTTGTCGGTCGCCAGATCGAAGCCTTCCGCGATGCGTCCGCCGGCGACTGGCAGAGCGTGACCGTCCACCGCGACGCCGTGAGCCCGGCGCGCTTTCCCGACGTGAAGGTCGCTCTGGCCGATGTCCTGCCGCCGCCGCCGTAGCCCAGGTCCCTGGAATCATTGAAGAGTCGGCCGAATCACCGGGCCGCGGAGATCTCCCGGGGTCGTGGCGCGTAGAACTGGAAGCGCTGGCGGGCTGTAAGCTCCGCAGAGCGCCCAACGTTTTCACGCAGCAGTCGGGCGGGCACGGCCCGGGGAGACGCGAGATGAAGGTCCGTAGCGTGAGTTTGCTGGCAGCGGCGGGGATGATGCTGACGAGCCTGACGGTGTGGTCGATCACGCCGAAGGGCAGCACGCCAAAGCCCGAGCCGGGTCCGATCGCCACCATCGCCGGCCCCACGCAGCCCGGCGTCGATCACGCGCGCTTCACGGTCGGCAAGACGCTGATGATGGAGGGGCGGCTCGGCAACGCGCGGCTCGCCGCCGACCAGGACAACCAGACGTTCGTGGCCGTCTCGGTCAAGGCCGCGGCGGACAGCGTGGCCAGCACGTCCTCGCCGCTCGAGCTGGCGATCGTGATCGATCGCTCCGGGTCGATGAAGGGCAAGCGGCTCGAGAACGCCGTCGCAGCGGCGCAGGGGATGATCCGCCGGCTTCGCGACGGCAACGTCGTCAGCGTGGTCGCGTACAACACCACGACGGAGACGCTCGTGCCGTCGACGACCATCGACGACTCCTCGCGCGAGCGGTCCATCGCGGCGCTGAGCGGACTCGAGGCGCGCGGCGACACCTGCATCTCGTGCGGCATCGATGCCGGCATGGACATGCTGCAGAAGCGTGGCGGCATGGTCGAGCGCATGCTTCTTCTCAGCGACGGCGAGGCCACGACCGGCGTCAAGGACGTGGAGGGCTTCCGCCGTATCGCGTCCACCGTGCGTCATCTGGGCGCCGCTATCAGCACGATCGGCGTCAACGTCGACTACAACGAGCGCGTCATGACGGCGCTTGCGCAGGAGTCGAACGGCGCGCACTACTTCGTCGAGGATCCATCCGGTCTGCCTCGAGTGTTTGATCAGGAGCTCTCGTCGCTGGTGCACACCGTGGCGAAGGACGCCAACCTGACGATCGCGGTGGCCCCCGGCGTCGAGATCGATCAGGTGTTCGACCGCACCTTCCGCCGCGACGGCGATCGCGTCGTGGTGCCGATGGGCAGCTTTGCGGCGGGCGACACCAAGACGCTGCTCGTGCGCGTGCACGTTCCTCGCGGAGCGACGGGCGAGCGTGCGATTGCCGACGTAAAGCTCGACTACGACGATCTGGACAAGAGCTCGCCGGGGAGCTGCGAAGGCAGTCTGGCTGCGCTGCTGGTCAAGGACCCGTCCCAGGCCTCGCCGCTGGATCCGTTGGTGCAGGGTCGCGTCGAGCGCAGCGAGACGGCGTCGACACTGCGCGAGGCCAACCAGCTGTTTGCAGCAGGAGACACGGAAGCGGCGCGGCGAAAGCTCTCGACGCGGCTCGATGCGCTGCGCCACCAGCGCACGGTGGCGGAGAAGGCCGCTCCGAAGCCGAGCAAGAAGAAGGTCGCGGCGGACTTCGACAACCAGGCGCAGGTGCTGGGCCGGGCCGAAGAAGGCTTCAAGGCGCCCGCGGCCGCGGCTGCACCCGGTGGACCGCCGCCAGCGCAGAGCCACGCCGGCAAGGCGCAGGTGCGGCAGAACGCCCAGGACGCGTTCGATCTAGGCCTCTAGCAGGACCGTCGCGCGCGCAATTTCCGGCGTGCGTGCACGTTCGCTGCGTGCGCTTGCGGTCGCGTGGGCTTCGGCGGAACATTCGCATGCGTGGGCACTCGAATGGGGAGAGGCCCAGTTGTTTTGTAGCCCAAGGTGTAGCGCGCGCGGGAGTCGGACGAGGCGGAGGTCGATATGAGCGACACGACAGCTGGTAGCAGGAAGTCGCGCAAGTGGCTCAGGGTAATGCTCGGTGTGCTGGCAGCCGCCATGTGCGCAGTCGTCGTGGCCTACGTTGCGACGCGCCCGAAGCCGCCTGTCCAGGCGCCGGCCATCCAGGCGCGCCTGGAGCTGGCCGCCGGCGAAGTGCTGCTCGACATGGGCAAGGGGTCCGAGCACGCCGTCAGCGGCACCGCGCTGCTGGCGAACGCGAAGCTTTCCACCGGCAAGGGCGCGCGCGCGCTGGTGCGCTTGCCCGACGGATCGACCATCTTCATGCGCGACGGCAGCGCGGTGAAGCTCGGCGCGAGCACGGTCGAGCTGGACAAGGGCGAATACTGGCTCGACGCACCGCCCACGGATCGCAAGCCGATGGTCCACCATGTCGGCGATATCACCGTGTCGGCGGCGGACGCCGGCCTTTCCGTCAAGAAGACCGGCGACGCGACGGTCGTGTACGTGGCGCGCGGCATGGCGATCGTCACCTCGAAGGGCGGGCGCGTCGAGGTCAACGCGGGCGAGCAGGCGACCGTGAAGGGCGCGGCGGAGCCCAAGGTCGCGGCTCTGTCGTTCTGGGACGACTGGACCGGCGGCATGGCGGACTACCGCTCCGGCAAGGGCATCCCCGGGGCCGGCAGCGGCACCATCTACGGCGTGGACGAAGGCGCGCCGCCCGGACACCAGGCAACCCGGCTCGAGATCAGCCGCCAGGTGGTCAAGGCCGTCGTGCGCGACGGGCTTGCGGAGACCGAGGTAGATCAGACGTTCTTCAACCCGGCGCAACGCGACGTGGAGGGCTGGTACTGGTTCACGGTGCCGTCGCACGCCAGCGTGACGGGCTTTGCAGTGGAGACGAACGGCGTGCTCGTGAACGGCGAGTTCACCGAACGGCACCAGGCCGCCACGCAGTACACCGAAGCGAAGTCGACCGGTCATTCGCCCGCCATTCTCGAGTGGGTCGACAGCCATACCTATCGTGCGCGCATCTACCCGGTGCCCGCGGGCGGTACGCGGCGCGTCGTGTTGCGCTACATCGAGCTCCGCCCCGACACGGACGGCACGGTCGAGTACATCTACCCGATGGGCTCCGGCGATCCGGTGCGCATCGGCGAGTTCTCGCTGTCGGTGGACCTGGGCGACGCCGGCAAGAAGATGAAGATCGCGACGCTGGCCGACGCGCGCATCGAGCAGGGCGGCAAGCTCGTCACGATGCGCCGCTCCGGCTATACGCCGCGCGCCGACTTCCAGCTCGAGGCGCGCTTGCCGGACAAGCCGCCGCCGCTCAGATTGGCGCGCTTCAGGGCGAGCGGCGACAGCGCGGACTACGTGCTGGCGCGCTACACGCCGGATCTGGACTTCAGCAAGGTCAAGCAGCCGCGCGGCGACGTGGTGGTCGTGGTGGATACGTCGGCGGCGGGCGACGAGGCCAGCCGCCAGCTCAAGGCGTCCACCGCCGAAGCCATCCTGCGCGCGCTCAGCGACGACGATCGCTTCGCGCTGGTGGCGCTCGACGTGAAAGCGACCGTGCTGCACCCCTCGAAGGGCCTGGCTCCGGCTTCCGACGCGGAGATCTCGAAAGCGCTCGAGGCGCTGGCCGATCATTCCTCGGGCGGTGCGACCGATCTCTCATCGTTGTTCGACGTGTCCCTGGCGCGGCTGCACGGCACCGAGCAGCCGGCAGTGGTGTACGTGGGTGACGGCATCGCGACCTCGGGCGACATGAGCAGCGAGCAGCTCGTGGAGCGGCTGCGCCGTGCTCTGGGCACGTCGCGCGCGCGGCTGTTCACGGTTGCCGTGGGCATGGATGCGGACACCAACCTGCTCGCCGAGCTGGCGCGCGCGGGCGGCGGCTCGATGCTGCGCGTGGACGAGGGGGAAGAGACGACGTCGACGGCGCTCAAGCTCGCCGCTGCGCTCAAGGTGCCGACGATCACCGATCTCGACATCGATCTGGGTGCCGGTCTGGACGACGTGTTCACCAGCGCCAGCGGCAAGGTATCGCAGGGCTCGCAGGTGACGGTGCTCGCGCGCACGCACCACGACCTGCCGTCGAAGGTGAAGGTGAGCGGGCGCCTCGCCGGCAAGCCGTTCACGAAGGAATACGAGGTCGAGAAGGACAAGGGCGTGCTGACGGCGTTCGTGCCGCGGCTGTGGGCCGCCGAATACGTGCGGCGCCTGCTCGGACAGGACACCGGCGCCGACGCCGAGCGCGGGCGGATTGTCTCGCTCGGCATGACGTACGGGTTGATGACGCCGTACACGAGCATCCTGGCGCTGGAGAGCGAGGCCGCGTACTCCGAGATGGGTATCCCGCGCAGCCACTCGAAGCTCCGCGGCGTCGAGCTCACGTCGCTGGACGCCACGACCGAACGGCGCCTGGCCGCGACGCTGAACGCCTCGCCGGTGACGGTCGCGATGGGTTGCGATCGCATGGAAAGGGCCAGCGGGCACGAGGCCCCACCACTGCCGGCAGCGCAGACCGAGTCGCAAACGGGCACGCGCGCCAAGGGGGAGTCGGCCGAGTCGCAGCAGAAGTACGCCATTGCCCCCGCCTCCAAGCCGCAGGCGGCAGCGGCGCCGGAGCCGTCGCCGTCGGTCGCTGCGGAGCCGGCTGTTCCACCGGCGGACGTGCCCCAGCCAGCGGCGCGCCTCGAGGCAGAAAAGATGGCGCCGAAGAAGGCCTATCGCGCCCCGCTCCACCGCGGGTCGCAGCTCGGGTCGGCCGGCGGCGGCCTGAACGGTCCGAAGGGCAAGACCGGCGCACTGGCCATGCTCGACAAGAATGCCGAAGGCGGCAGAGCCGGTGACGACAGCCGCGACAACAACGCGGACGGGCTCATTCCGGCGAAAGCGGACGGCGAAGAGCAGCCCGTGCAGCTCGCGACCTGTTCCGATGCCGCGGCGCGCCCGCTCGCCGAACGCGTGCTCCTGTGGCGGCGACGTCTTGCCACGGCGAGCTCTGCCAACGAGCTGATCGCTCGCTACGAGGCGGCGCGCCGCGCCTGCGAGCTCGGCAACTGGCGCGCCGAGCGCACCTTCCTCGAGCTGCTCGAGAAGCGCGTCGACAACGAGGGCGCTGTGGGCGTCGTGCTCGGGCACTTCCGGTCGCGCCCCGAGGTCGAGAAGTTCATGGCCAAGCTGATCCTGCGCCGCTCGGTGGACCCGCGCATGGTCGCTGCGGTGGAGCGCGTGCTGTTCGGCTCCGCGGTGGACTGGGACAAGGCGGATCTCGACCTCACCGCCATCAAGGATCTGGACAAGCGCATCGAGAAGCTGCGCGAGCTCATCGCGCGCGCGCCGGAAGATCCGAATGGCGGCATCCGCCTGGTGAAGCTCCTGGTCGAGGCCGGGCACAAGGACGAGGCGCTCGCGATCGGGCGGCGGTTGCGCGACCAGGGACTGATGACGCCGCACATCGCCCAGCAGCTGGGTGACGTGCTCGCGGCCGCCGGGCTCGCCGACGAAGCCGTGCGCACCTACTCCGAGATCGTCGAGTTCGACCCGGAGAGCATCGCCTCGCGCCGCCTGCTGGGCGACATCTACCTCGGCCACGGCTGGTACGACCCGGCCTACCGCCAGTACGAGACGATCACCGAGGAGGCGCCGAACGACGCGCTCGGCTGGTTGCGTCTGGCTGCGGCTGCATCTGGCGCGGGCCGCGTCGACGAGGCGCTGCGCATCGAGCGCAAGGTCTCGAGCGCGCAGGGCAACCCCGGTCCGACCGATCCGCGGCGCTGGGCGCGGCTCTGGTCCGCTGAACGACTCGCGGCGCTGCTCGACAGCCCGCCGAAGTCCGCCGCAGGTCAGCCGGCAGTGGATCCGGAGCGGCGCGCCACCAGCATCAAACGCGAGCTCAAGCAGCTCCAGCTCTTCAGCGGGCCCGGTACGCTCGTGCTCCTGACCTGGGAGCAGCTCGACCAGAACCTGCTCCTCGTCGAGCGCCTGGACGGCAAGGACGTGGGGCTGGGCGAGGTGACCGACGCGGCGCGCGCGGGGCTCTCCTCCACGCTGCTCTCCACGGCCGACGCGGCGCGCGCCGGCTTCGTGGCGCGGCTCAGGAGCGAGCCCGGCGAGCGCCCCGTGGCGCTCCGGCGCACGGACATCGCATGGAATGGCAAGGACTTCACGGTTCACGTCGAGAAGAAGCGGCTGCCCAGAGGCGCCACGCAGGTGGAGCTGTAGGCGCCCGGGCCGGAAGGCGGGGCTGGGCGCTTCGGCGGGGAGGTTCAGGACCTTCGCCGTTGAGCGACGGCGTGACGCGGAGGCTGCCACACCGACGTTGCCGATGAGCTCGACCAGCCGGCGGCGTCGGTTTCCGACAGCTGTGTCGGAAGTCCGCGGTCTGGCATGCTCGAACCATGATGCGCCGCAGCCTGGTCTTCTGTCTGTTGGCTCTGGCTTCGCTCTCCGCCTGCGGAAATAGCTCGAGCGACTCCGGCGGGGCTGGCGGCGGGGGTTCCGGAGGGATCTCCGCGACCGACAGCTGCGCCTTCCACACCACCGTCTCCGGAGCGATTTCGGCAGAGCTCGGTCCAGACGGCATGGCGTGCGTCACGGCGGTCAGCTCCGGTTCGGGGATCGACGTCACCTTTGGACCCAACGGCGGCCCCGTGGCCAGCGTCGAGATGCAGATCGAGAACGTGACCGAAGGCGGAACGGGGAAGTTCCCCGGCACGGCGACCGTGCGGGACTCGAACACCGATCGCTGGATCGCCAGCGACTGCAGCTTCGACATCACCGCCCAACAGGACCAGGGTCCGGCCATGACGGGCGAGCGCTATCGCGTTCTGGGAAGCGGCAGCTGCGGCGCGGCCCAGCCGCAGAGCGGGGCCCCGGGCACGGTGACGCTCTCAGCGTTCGACTTCGCAACCACGCTCCGCTGGGTGCCGTGAGCCCGGCCGGGGTCGCAGCCGGTGTCGCTCGTAAAGCGCGGTCATCCGATGCGCCAGACGCCTTGTCTAGCGACAATCAGGCTCGGTGATCCAGCCGCGTGCTACGACCAGCGCCGGCGACGGTAGAAGGCCGTTGCCACGCCGAGGAGCGCGAAAAGCGCGAACGCGTCGCGCGAATCGCGCGTGCCTTCGACGCGACAACCGCAACCGCCGCTGTCGCCGCTGCGCGCCTTTGCGTTGTTGCCGCCCGGGCTTCCACCGCTTCCACCGCTGGACGCGCCGCCCGCGCCGCTCGCACCTGAACCGCCGCTGCCGCTCGAACCGCCGCTGCCTCCGCTGCCCGGCGGAGTGCCGGGTCCGACGTCCGTGCTCTCGGTCGGGGTGCAGCCGTCGGCGGCGCTCGCCACGGTGAACATGAGCGGATGTCCGGCGAAGCCCGCGCCAGCCGTGATGCTGACCACGCAGCGGCCACTCGACGCACTCGCGGTCACGGTGGAAGCGCCGTTGGCGTCTTCCGGTGCGTCGAACACGACGTGGCGCGACGCGTTTGCCCCCGGCACGCCGTAGCTCATGGTCGTGGGCGCGGCGCCGTCGACCGCGCTCGACGCCACCACGTAGCTCTGCTTCGACGCGCGGAACACCGCCGCGCCGATCACGTCGGCGTTCTGTTTCGGCGCTGGATCGACGGTGTCGTCGTTCATACTGCCAACGACCGCGTCCGGCTCGTTCGATCCGAGCGCGTCCAGCACGTGGATTGCGACGGCGTACGGGCCCGGCACGTCGACCTGGTACTCGTCCACGGGAAAGCGTGCCGCGTCGCATTGACCGCAGGGATAGCTGCACGAGAGGCTGCAATCGCCCACTTCCGGCTGCACGACGCTGGGCGTGCCGCCGGAGAGCAGGACGGCGTGAATCGAGAGCTTCGAGCCTCCGACCGTGCCCGACGCCACGCCGTTCGAGAGCGCGAGCCCGCCGCCGCCCGTATTGGTGTGGAAGCGGACGTGCATCATCTCGGCCGCGCCCTGGGTGTGCACGCGATCGATCGTGACGACTTCGCCCTCGGGCAGCATGACCCACTCGCGGTGCGCGTAGTGGATGTCGCTCGGCGTGCCGTTGAAGGTGAACGCGTCGGCAAAGTCGCTCCGTGCGGCGTAGACCGCATCGTCGGTTCCGCGCGCCCACACGAGCTCCGCTTTGCTCCACGGCGTCTGGGTGCCGCCGTAGTCGCCTTGCGCGACGGTGGAATCGGCGGACACCGCGTTGGTCGCGAACGAGTCGGGCTCACCGTAGTTCGAGGGATCGACGACCAGGGGGTCGGCGCCGCGGCTCAACACGAAGTTCGACGCCGAAAAGTGGATGTGGTCGCTCACCACCGCGGGGGCGGAGCTGAACACGGCCCAGAACGCATCATTGGCCCAGGACGACCTCACGTACATGGCGCGTGTTCCACGCGCGATGTACCAGAGCGGCGGCGCCGGGCTCTGGGCGCGGTAATCGGCGGGCGCCGTGGTGCGGAGCTCGGCGAGCGCATTATAGAAGTACGAGCCCTTGCCGAGCGATTGCGTCTGCTTCATGAACGCCGCGTACGACGCCGCCTTGTCGCTCGAGGGACCAGCGAGCACCGCGTCCACGATGTTCAGGCTCGGCGGGGCATACACGGCGCTGTTGTCGAAGTCGCCTCCGACCCACTGTCCGCCGAGGTCGGGTACGGTGCCGTAGACGTAGCGAAGCGCAAGGCTGTTCGTCCACGCGTCCATGTCCGGGAACGAGGCGCCGTTGTCCTCGAGCGCGCGGGTCGCCACAGCGTATTCGACCACGCTGAGCGGGCCGTATTGCCAACCCTCCGCCCAGTCCCCGCCCACCATCGGGCCGGCCGCATCGCCGACCTTTCCGTTCGCCCCGGCGAGCCCCTGGCCGACGAGCAGGTCCGGAAACAGGTTGCTCACCGTTTCCGTCCACAGATGGCCATCCGCGCCGCCGTCATTGCCGATGGCGATCGCCGCGAGCGTCTTTCCGATCACGAAACCCGCGTTGTAGTTCGCGCCGGCTTCGTCGTGGTGGTAGCCGTTCTTTGAATACCAGTCGACCCACGCGCCGAGACAGGTTCGCGTTTGCGACAGCAGCGCCGCGTCGACTCCGGGCGCGGAGTTCAACCAGTCGTACACGAGCGCGATGTCCGGGCCGTACCAGCGCATCGGGTAACCCGTGTCGTGGGTGACCGTGATGATCACGGGCGGCGCTGGCGGATTGCCGTTCCAGCTCTGCCAATCGGTGGAAACGCCGGCCTTGCAGCCAAGTCCGTCGCCGATGTCCTGATCGTCGTCGAGCGAGGCGTGCCAATACTTCAGCGCTTGCGTGAGGTACTTCGAGTCCTGCGTCACGAGATACGCGAACGCGCAGCGCATCGCCGAGCCCGGCCAGTAATCGCCGTCCGAGCCGCCGCGTGCGTTGTAGTCGCCGGGATTGTCGATGGTATCCTGGCAATCCTTCACCAGCGAAGCCGCGGCCGTGCCGCTCTTCGCCGCGTTGGCCTTGAACCCGGCAATGTTCGCGGAGCTCATGAACAAGCGGGGATGATTTCCGGAGGGAACCGGTTGTGCCCACGCCGGACTGTCAAGAAGGACAAAGACGGCCCCGCACGCGGCGACCCGGAAGAGGGCGCGCATCGTCATCCCCGCAGCCTACGCCCGACGCGCGTTTGCGTCATTCCGGCAGCTCGAGGAGCGACGCAGCGTCGCAAATCTGCCAGCTCGCGCCGGAGGAACAGACCGTCGCCTGCCCGTGCCTCGGCCCTCCGGGCGTCACGGCACGCGGCGCCGGCGGTGCTATACCTCTTCCGCTCCCTGCGCGAGGAATGCCATGGCTGCCAAAAGGCCGCACAGACACGTCGACGATCTTCGCGGCGCCGCCAAGCTCGTGGTGGACGCGACGAACGGCGTCACGTCCGTGGTGGAGGCGATGCACCAGACGATCGCCAGCGGCCCCGCCGTGCTTGGCAAGCCGCTCGAGCTCCCGTCGCGCGCCGTCACCGGGCTCGTGTACGGCGGCATCCGCGGCGTGACGAAGCTCGCCGGCCAGGGCATCGATCTCGTCCTCGCCGAGCTCGCGCCGCTCCTCGACGCATTGCCAGGACAGAGCGCTTCGAGTCCGGAGCGCGACGCGGTGGTCGCCGCGGTGAACGGCGTGGTCGGCGACACGCTCGAGAAGACGGGAAACCCGCTCGCCATCCCGATGCAGATCCGTTCCGGGCGCGTCGCCCTCGAACTCGATCGCGAGTCGCTTTGCGCGGCGCTGCCGGCGGTGACGAGCAAGCTGCTCCTGCTCGTGCACGGCTCGGCGATGAGCGATCAGTGGGCCCGGAAGGGCCACGAGCACGGCGCAGCGCTGGCGCGCGACCTCGGCTTTTCGCCGGTCTACCTCCACTACAACAGCGGGCGGCACGTCTCGACGAACGGTCGCGAGCTCGCCGCGCTCCTCGAGCAGCTCGTTGCCGCGTGGCCCGTCCCGGTGCAGACCTTCGCCGTCGTGGGCCACAGCATGGGCGGCCTCGTCGCACGGAGCGCGTGCCACTACGCCGAGCTCGCCGGCCACAGCTGGCGCGCAGCGCTCGAAAAGCTCGTGTGCATCGGCACGCCGCACCATGGCGCGCCGCTCGAGCGGGGAGGGAATCTCTTCGAGGTGCTCCTCGGCGCGAGCCGCTACAGCGCGCCGCTCGCCACGCTGGGCAAGCTCCGCAGCGCCGGCGTCACGGACCTGCGCTTCGGGAGCACGCTCGACGAGGAGTGGCAGGGCCGCGATCGCTTCGCCCCCGGCGCCGATCCCCGGGCGGAGCTTCTGCTGCCGGCGGGCGTTCTGTGCTACGCGATGGCCGGCACCACCACCGCGCAGCCCGGCGGCGCGCTGCTGGGCGACGGCCTCGTCCCCGTGGGCAGCGCCCTCGGCCACCACGACAAGGGCGCGCTCGATCTCGGCTTCCCCGAGGCGCACCAGCACGTCGTGTACGGTGCGGGGCATCTGGATCTGCTGGGAAAAGCGGCATATCCCAGGCTCCGCGAGTGGCTCGCGGAGTAGCGTCGGCGAGCGCCGCGCGCGCGACGCCACTCTCGAACAGGCGTAGACTGCCGGCGATGAGGACGGCTCGCTTCATGGCAGTGACGTTTGCGTGCTTCGTCTTTGCGGGGTGCAGTGGCCAGACGACCGCCGGCGGCACGGGCGGCTCCCCGTCCGGGGGCTCGAGCTCCGGCGGTGCCGGCGCGGGCGGAGCGACGGGCGGGGCAGGGGGAACGGGCGCCGGCGGGAGCGCCGGAAGCGGTGGAACCGGCGCCGTCGCGCCGAGCGACGGCGTCGTGGTCCGGGACGAGAGCGATCAGCCCATCGCCGGCGCCATCGTGGTCGTCGACAGGACCAGCGGCGCCGAAGCGCAGAACACGACGGATGGAAGCGGCATTGCGACCTTCGCCGACGTGCATTTCGCGAGCGAGAAGGTGGATATCACGGCGTTCAGCCCAGGTCGCGTTCTGGTCACGGCCCTCGACGTGGACACGCCGCAGCGCCGCATCTTCCACCTCTTGCCGCGAGTGACATCCGCCCAGTGGACGCGCGTGCTCACCGTGCACTTCTCGAACAAGGTCGCCAGTGGCGATTGCGTCATGGTCTCTTCTACGCTGCCTTCCTTTGCGGCAGACACTTGTGACGCCAGCTGCGATCTGGCCGTCGCGCCGGGTGCGCCGGGGAAGGTCCTGGCGTTCGAGTACACGCCGGGTAACCCCTCGGATCCCCCGTACCCGCTGGTGGCTGCGGTCGCGGTCGACATTCCGGGCGCTGGCAACGATGTCGACATCGACTTCTCCAAGTCGTTGGCCATCGAGCACGCGTCCGGCACTGTCATCGCTCCAGGCTCTGGAAGCAGCCCGTCTCCGTACGATGCCTATGTCCGGATCCTCGACACCGCGGCGAACAACGGAGATGTGCGCGCGGTATCGAGCCCAACCTCGCTCTTCGCCTCGGGAAAGGCCGATTGGCAAGCCGACTTCTTCCGCCCGTTTCCGGACGCAGAGGCCGTAACAGCCTATGACATCAACTACGGCCCCCTTGCGTACAGCCAGGTGTTCCTGCCAGGGTACTTCGTCGGCGCGCTGCCGCCGTTCCCAGTCCCCTCGGTCCTGGACGGACCGGGCAAGTCGACGTCCGTGTTCGCACCCTTCAGCTGGATCCCCAGTGCAGATCGCCCGGATCGGATGTTCGTCTTGTCGGGCAACAAGACCCTGTGGTTCAACTGGTCGATCAGCTTCTCACCGACTCGCACATCCCTGACGCTCCGCAAACCTCCGGACAGCATCTGGAATGCGCTGGCCTGGAAAGACGACCCGGTGGTGGTGCCCGGCTGGGAGTATTGCGATCCGGTTCCCGATGCCTGCGCGGGGCGCCCATGCACACCCGGCGACGCGCCCTGGTGCAAGCGGAGCACTGCAATGTACCCCCAGACCTTCTACGATTTCGGAGCGCCCTGAGCGCGTTTCGCCGCGCGTGCGCGCCGAGCGGCTTCGGCCTCCCGC
This sequence comes from uncultured delta proteobacterium, assembly GCA_963826085.1. Taxonomy (GTDB): domain Bacteria; phylum Myxococcota_A; class Polyangia; order Polyangiales; family Polyangiaceae; genus CAWDXG01. Next base: position 136,008 of record CAWGVN010000006.1, read on the forward strand.
GCTGCCGAATAGCGCTGCCGGAGCCGGGTAGAGGAGCGGGAGCGCGGGCGCAATGCGCCAACCGGCGCCGGTCGGTGCATAATGGCGCCCATGCGCCGCTTCGCCCTGCTTGTCGCACTGGGACTCGTCACAGCCTGCTCGTCTTCGGGCAAGCACCACTCGTCCGCTTCGGGAGGAAGCGGCGGAACCGGCGGCACGGCCGGCGACGCGGGCGACGCGGGCGGCGGGCCGCCGTCCTGTGACGTGCACGCGGTCAGCGGCGCGCCGCACTTCACCGACCGCACTTCGGACTGGGGGCTTTCCGGCGTCACCGGTAACCGCATCATCGCGGTCGATCTGGACGGTGACGACTATCCGGATCTGGTGGTCAACTCTATCGGCTCCAACCAGCGCGGTGCGATCGCGGGGTCGGGCGGCAGCGGCGGCGCGGCGGATGCGGGCGCCGCGGCGGATGCGGGCGCCGCGGACGCCGGCGACGCCGGCGGTGCTGCGCCGCCGCCGGACATGCGCACGCACATCCTGATGAACCGCCCCGCGCCGGGCGGCGGGCGCATGTTCGTGGACGAGACGGAAGCGAGCGGCTACGGCGCGACGCGCGACGGCGCGCAGGGCGAGATCCGTTCGACGCAGCTCGCCGTGGCCGCCGACGTCGACAACGACGGCGATCTCGATCTGTTCAGCGGCACCTACACCGACAACTCCAAGGTGCAGTCCCCGCCCGCGCCCGCCGATCTGGATCGCTCGGAGCTGATGCTGAACGACGGCAAGGGGCACTTCACGTTCGGGCCGAAGGTGGAGCCGTTCGCCAGCACCGGCCTGCCCGTGAGCGGCGCGACGTTCGCCGACGTGAACCGCGACGGGAACATCGATCTGTTCGTGGTGGGCTGGTACTCGAACTACGGCTTCTCCTACGCCGGCACGCAGGCGCGCCTCTTGCTCGGGCAGGGCGACGGGACGTTCCAGGACGCGACGAAGAACGCCGGGCTCCTGACCAGCGCCTTCGGCGGCTTCGACAATGGCACCAATGCGCGCTCCGCCTACGGCGCCACGTCCTGCGACGTGGACGGCGACGGCGACATGGACCTGCTCGTCAGCGCCTACGGCCGGGAGTGGAACCAGCTGTACCTCAACGACGGCAGCGGGAAATTCACGGACGTGGGGCGCGAGAGCGGCTTTGCCGGCGACAAGATCACGGACTACAGCGACAACCAGTTCTTCGTGTGCTGGTGCACGGCCAACAGCGATCCGAAGTGCCCGGCAAACCCCAAGCCCATCATCCAGTGCCCGAACCCGCCTGGCGCGTACTGGAATCCGGGGACGGACGACCAGCCCTGGCGCGCCAACGGCAATACCTTCACCACTGCGTGCGGCGACGTGAACGGCGACGGCGTGATGGATCTGTACAGCGCCGAGATCCGCCACTTCCACATCGGCAACAGCAGCGACCCGTCGCAGCTCCTGCTCGGCAACCTGTCCGGCGGCAAGCTCCACTACGACCGCATTCCGACCGCGGACAACGGAATGGTCTTCCCGCACCCGACATCGGGCTGGAACGAAGGCGCGCTGATGGTGGCGATGGTCGACCTCGACAACGACGGCCGCAAGGACGTGGTCGTGGCCAACAGCGACTACCCGGACCAGTACTCGCTCGTCTTCCACCAGAAGGCCGACGGCACCTTCGAGGAGGTGGGCCAGAGCTGGGGCCTGCACCACCCCTGCGCCAGTGGTCTGGCGGTCGCGGACTTCGATCGCGACGGTGATCTGGACGTAGTCGTCGGCTCGGGCACCGCGCGCGACTGCGGCAAGATCTGGTCGACGAACGAGGTGCACTTCTACGAAAACGACGCCTCGAAGCTCGGCCACTGGTTGGCGGTCAAGGTGCAGGGCAAGGGCGGCGCGAACCGCGCGGCGATCGGCGCGCGCGTCAGCGTCACGGCCGGCGGCGTGACGCAGATGCAGGAAGTCGGCGGCGGCTACGGCCACTTCGGCCAGCAAGACGACCTGGTGCTGTTCTACGGGCTGGGCGCCTGCCAGAGCGCCGCCAAGGTCGACATCCGCTGGCCCGACCAGAAGCTCACGACAACGAGCGAACCCGCCACCCCCGCCGACCAGCTCGTGAGCTGGAGCGGGCCGTAGTCGCACGGCACCCGCAGCCGATCAACCGCCGGCGAGACACCTGCAGCCAGCACACATCGGCCCGGTTCGGCGGTCTGTGGAATCAAGCAGGGAGCACATCGAGCACTACGCCCGTGCGCCGAGCTGGTTCACGATGGTGATCTTCTGCCAGATTTTGCGCGACAGGCCGGACGTCAGGTCCTCGATGTCGTCCACGGCGGCGAGCACCACCGGGTCGGTCGAACCCTCGGCGTAGAGCGCGGCGACCTTGCTGGTCAGTGCCAGCATCTCGCTCGAGTAGTCGAGATAGCGAAGCAGCTCGAAGTCGCTCATGCTTCGCGACGGGCTCGACTCCGTGCGCGGTCCACGCGCCAGGAGCTGCTCTGGATCCTTGGTGAGCTGGTGCATGTCGACGATGTGCGCCAGAGAGCGCAGATCGTGGATCGCCGACAGCGCGACCCTGCGCTTGTGGCGACTCTCGAGCGTGACGAGGAACAGGATGCTGCCGCCGATGAAGAACAGGCTCTCCAGACCTGCATCGAGCGCCTGGACAAGATCCGTACCGGCACCGATCCGCCAGTGCAGCCTGAACACGCCCACCAGTTTCGCCAGCACCCCGAACATGCCGGCAAGCAACAGTCCCACGACGATGCGCAAAGCCAGGTTCGGGCGGCGCAGCCATTCCACGCGCGTCGCCGATTCGCGCGCGATGCTCGCCAGCTCGTCGCCGATGTCTCCCAGGTGAGCCTCCGGAAAGCGCTCGCGAACACGCCGTGACAGAAGCTCGACAGTGTCGACGATCTTGTTCGGGTCGAGGCGCGGATGCACGGGCGTGCCTGCATGCTACAACCGCCGGCCGCGTTCTTGAAGGTGCCCCAGGTCATCCGGATCGGCGCGGGCAGCGTAATAGAAGTGCGGGGTCAGGTTGGTCGTGACGCGCTCCTCCACGCCGTCCACCCCAGAACCAGCTCGACGATACCCAGGCCGAGATACAGCCAGTGCAGCCAATGGAACCCGGCGAACCAGTGGACCTGGAACAGGATCCAGACAACGAGGGCGCCGGGGCCGGCCCAGGCGCGCGCGGGCGGGCAGCGCGAGAGCGGAACCGCGGGCTTGAAGAGCCCGCGAGGGGAAGTAGCTAGAGACCGTTCTCCGGCAACCCGTTCACGAACTGCTCCCGCCACTCCCGATCCGCAATCCGCGCAGCGCGCGCCTCGATCCGCGCCCGCGCTTCAGCGGCGGCCTGTTTCGCCTCGCTATCGCGACCAGCGGCGGTCAACGCGTCGACATGCGCCTTCCGTACCAGCGACTCTCCCACGGCGCTCTCGCCGACTTTCGCGAGCAGCTCCGCGCCGCGCTCCGCCGCTTCGAGCGCCGCGTCGTTTCGTCCGGCCGCGAGGTGCACCAGCGCGAGCACAGCCAGCGCCGAACACAACAGCGCGGGCGCGCCTTCGAGGATCTCCACGGCGCGCGTGGCTTCTTCCAGCGCAGTGTCCGTATCGCCGGACTCGAGCAGCATGCGCGCCAGGTAGCCGCGCGCTACGCCGCTCAGTCGCTGGTTGCCTTGTTCGGCGAGCGAAGCGACGGCCTGCCGCTCGAGCTCGATGGCTTCGTCGAGCCGGCCGTGCCGACAATAGGCGCGAGCGAGCTGCGCCTGGGCGACGGGGATCGAATTGGTGAGCCCCATGCGCTCGCCCAGCGCGAGCGCGTCGGTGAGCGAGCGCTCCGCTGCCGCGAAGGCGCCGATCTCCACGCACGCAAAGCCCACGCTCACGCGCTGCAGGCACGCGTTGCGGAGATCGCCGGCCTGCTCGAAGCTGTCCGCCGCGGCTTCGGCGAGCCGCACGCGCGCAGCCGGATCGCCGCCCGCGCCGGCGCGCACTGCGTGGGCCTCGTGGATCCACGCCATCAGGGCGGGGTCGCCATCGCGGTTGCCCGAGCTGTCGAGCGCCTGCAGCAGTGCGTCGGCGAGCGCCGGCCTGCCACTCAAGACCAGCTGCGTGGCCGTGCGCGCGAGCGCGATCAGGCGCTGCGGCGGATCGTCGTCGCCCGGCGCCAGATCGCGCAGGCGCTCGGCGATCGACACCAGCTGGTCGCCGTCGCCGGCCTTGCCGCTCGCCGCTGCCGCCTCGCCCGCGGCGCTGAACCACGCTGCGCCGCCGCGGCCCAGGTGCTCGAGCGCGGACAGCGCAGCGCGCTGCGCCTCACGGTTCTGTCCGCGCCACTTCTGTGTCTCGGCTTCCAGCAGCTCGAGCGCGCCGAGCTCTTCACCTTTCGCGCCGAGCGCGATGCCGCGCCGCGCGCGCGCGAGGGCTGCGTTGGGGTCGTTGCCTTCCAGCGCCTGGCGGCCCGCGCGTAGATACCAACGCGTCGCGCCTTCCGGGCTCTCGCCGCGCTCGAAGTGTTCGGCGAGCACCAGCGCCTCGATTTCGCCGGCGCGCTCCAGCCACTGCGCCGCCAGCTGGTGACCGACGGCGCGGTCGCTCTCGGTCAGCATCTCGTAGGCCGCGTCGCGCAAGAGTGCGTGCCGGAATACGAACTCGCGCTCCCCGGGGAAACGGCTCGGCGTGCTCGGCACGATCACCTCGCGCTCCTCGAGCTCTTCCAGCAGCCCGTCGATCGAGACGACTCCGTCCGAGTTGCCGAGCAGCGCCCGGACGGCGCCGTGCCAGAACTGCTGCCCGAACACGCTGGCGGCGCGCAGCACGCGCCGCGCCTCGCTGCCCAGCCGCTCCAGCCGCGCCTGCGCCATCACCATTACGGTGTCCGGCAGCGTCCCGCCGCGGCCCTCCGCCTCCGCGCGGATCAGCTCCTCCAGCCAGAAGGCGTTGCCGCCAGCGCGCTCGACCAGCCGCTCGACGCGTGCCGGCTCGATGTCGCCGAGCACTTCGCGCACCAGCTGCTCGCTGGCCCGCGCGGTCAGCTCCGGCAGCCTCAGCTCGAACAGCCCGCGCTTTTCCCACAGGTTCGGGAACTGGTCGTGCACCTCGGGGCGCGCCAGCGCCAGCACCATCAGCGGGCAGTCCTTGAGGTTGCGCAGCACGGCGTCGATCAGCTTGATGGTCGGCAGATCGCCCCAGTGCAGATCTTCGAGCAACAGCAGCACCGGGCGCTCGGCACACTCCCCGCGCAGGAAGTCCTCGAAGGCGCGGCGCATCTGGTCGCCGCGCAGCATCGGGTCCTGGCGCGCTGCGCGGAGCTGTACGCTCGCGTCGTCGGGGAAGGGCGAACCGACCAGCTCGCCGAGGAACTCGACGAGCCGCACCATATCGGCTTCGGGGGCGCTCCGCCCGACCCGCGCACGCAGCTTCTGCTGCCGCACGCCGAGTGGCTCGCCGTCGCGGATGCCGGCGGCGCGGCGCAGGGCCTGCGCGATGATCGCGAACGGCGCGCCTGCGGTCACGGAGTCGCCCTGTCCTATCAGCACTTCCGGAGCAGTCTCGTGGCGTCTGAGCCGGCGCAGCAGCTCGTGGCGCAACCGGGACTTGCCGAAGCCGACCGGCGCCGTGACCAGCACGGCCCGCGCTACCGACTCCTCGGCGCATTCGGCGTACGTCGCTTCCAGAGTGATGAGCTCGCGCTGGCGTCCGACGCAGGAGGTGGGCTTGCCGAGCAGCGTGCGCGCGGGCTCCACCAGCTCGCGCATGCCCTTGAGCGCGAGCGTGGAGCCGTCGCCGCTGATCTCGAAGCGCGGATCGAGCAGTCCGGCGGTGATCTCGTCGAGCTGCACCGGACGCGCCGGACTGGTGGCGGTCGGCGGCACAGGCTTCGCGCTCGCCAGGAGCTCGAGGGCGCGCTCGATCGCTTCGCCCACAGGGCGGCCGCCGGCCTGCTCGCCGCGGCCCGTGCACAGGGCGATGCGAGCGTCGGGTAGCGCTTTCCCTAGCTCAAGGGCCGCGCGGGCTGCCCGCGTGGCCTGGTCGTTGGCGTTGCCGCCGCCGGTAAGCGTCACGGCCAGCGAGCCGTCGAGCAGAAAGCCCGCTTCGCCGCCGAACGGCTCGATCGCGTCCTCGATAACAGCGCGGTGGGGCGTCAGCGCGCCGCCGTCTGCCGGCCCGCGGGCGAGGATCACGGAGAGCAGCCGCTTCTCGCCGCCGGTGATGGCGCGCTTCTGTAGCGCGCGCACATCCGGGCGCGCGCTGCCCGCCGGGCCGACGCGTTCCAGCAGGGACAACACCTCCGCGCCGTCGCGGGGCCGCTCGTCCCGGCTCTTGGCGAGCATGCGCGTGACCAGTTCGTCGAGCCCGGGCGGGACCTGGCTGTTGAGCTCGCTCGGCGGGGGCGGCTCCTCCAGCAGGATCTTGGTGAGCAGCGCCATCACGTTGTGGCCCACGAAAGGGGGCCGCGCCGTCAGGCACTCGAACAGCACGCAGCCCAGCGCAAAGACGTCGACCCGCGGGTCGAGATCCTCGGCGCCCTGGGCCTGTTCCGGCGCCATGTATCCCGGCGTGCCCAGACTGCTTCCGCTCAGCGTCAGCCGGCGGGTCGCGTGGCCCAGGTGCGCGATGCCGAAGTCGAGCAGCTTCGATTTGTCAACGTCGCCGTCGACGAGGAAGATATTCCGCGGGTTGAGATCGCGGTGCACGATGTTCCGCGCGTGCGCGGCCGCGAGCGCCGAGGCGAGCCGTTCTGCCAGCTTCACGCTCTCGCCCAGGGTGAGCGTGCTGTGCGACAGCACCGACGCCAGAATCCTCGCCGTCCAGCCACTCCATCACGAGGTAGGCGATGCCGCTGTTCGTCCGGCCGTGGGCCACGTAGCGGACGATGGAGGGATGGTCGAGCTCGCTCAGGGCGCGAGCCTCCCGCGCGAAGCGTTCCTCGCCGTCCGGCGCGCCGCCGAGCAGCGTCTTCAGCGCGACCGGCTGTCCCGTCAGGTGGTCGGTGGCGCGGTAGACGGCGCCCATGCCGCCGAGCCCCGCGAAGCTCTCGATCTCGAAGCGCTCGGCGACGCGTGAGCCGTGCACCAGCCGCGTGCCCGGATCGAGCGGCGAGCTCTGGCTGGGCGCGGTCCGTACAGAGTCCGGCATCAGGCCCGGGCCCGGCCGGCGTGCAGGGTGCTCCTCCGACACGGGATGAGCGTAGCATCGGTCGCAGCGCGCAGAGTAGGTCCGGCAGCGCCCCTCACGGAATGCCGCCGGGGGTTGCTTCCCGGGCGGCCGGCGGAGATCATCACTGGATGCTCGATCTCGCCGACGAGGAGGGGGCCCGGGCCGATCTGCAGCGGATCGTGGCTCTCGAGGATGGGGTCCTCAGGAATCTGCTCATCACGCAGCGATATCACGATCTGTCGCGCGGTCTGGCGGGTGTTCTGGGGCGGAAGAACGTCAACTGGTCGACGTTCGCGACCTGGGCGTCGAAGACGGCGGGCCAGTCGATCCGCGACGAGGAAGTTCCGAAGCCGCTGCTGGACCTGATCCAGCGGGCGGGCCGGCTCGACAGCGCCATCGAATGGCTGAATCACAGCATTTTCGGTGGCGGAACCGCCGCGACGCTCGAACGCGCTGACGTGGTCGAGCGGGTCGAAGCTACCGTGAAGGACGTGAGCAGCACGATAGCGCAGGGCAACCTGAAGGTCTTCGCCGAGCTGGCTCCGTTGTTCCTGCACGCGATCGTGGCTTTCGGTAGGGATACCGAGTCCAGACAGACCACCATCGATGCCTTCGTCGCCGAGCTCAGGCCCGGGCCGGCTTCCGCGGATGGGCAGGATCTCCTGAAGGAAGCGTTCGCGAACTACTACCGTGCGCGCTTCGAGAGCGACTTCACAAAGAAGGCCCAGCTGGTGCTGCTCGCCAACGGCCAGGTCGGTCTGCACGAGCAGACGCGCCTGCAGCCGAACATCCTCGAAGCCCTCGACGCACCGATCGAGGATCTGCTCACCGACCACGTCGCCGCTCGCGTCGAGGAAAAGACGGGGGACGCCGCGCTGGCGGGCCGCGTGCGCGAAAACCGCGATCAGCACCTCGGTCCGCTGCTCGGGCTCGTCTCGGACGGCTGGCGCCGGTTTGCCACGCATTTCCTGATGAAGCTCGCGCTGCCGGGACACGCCTACCTGTCGCTCGGAGCAGACATGCCGCCGCTCGGTCGCGCTGCGGACTTCCCGGCGCCGCTGGTGCGGCTCACGCTGCCCGACCTCCTCGCGTTCGCCGAGCACTACCTCGAGACGCTCGTCTCCGAAGCGGGAACCGGCGCACACGACTGGGCCGACCTCGACCAGCGTATGGACTTCATCGTCGATCTGTTCCGGACCCGACAGCAGACGGCGGCCCTACTCGACCAGCCCTTCACGGAAGCGCAGCGCGAGGCGATCGAGGCCGGGCGCGTGCCTGACGGACCGCTGTACTGACCGGCGGTTGACATCGCGCGGCCGCCCCCGAATGTTTTGCTGGACGCATGAAGCCCGGCGATCACCCCGAGTTCTTCCGCTTCCCGCCCCCGCCCGGGCGCTCGCGGGAGAGCACCATCCGCCTCGATGCCGAGGGTCGCTTCTGGCACGACGGCGCGCTCGTCACGCATCCCGGCATGGCGCGGGCTTTCGCGTCCTGGATCGCCCGCCATCCCGACGACGGCCGCTACATACTGACCAACGGCTTTGACTGGACGTATTTCGAGGTGGCGGACGTGCCGTTCTTCGTGCGCTCGCTGCGCATCGAGGGCGAACGGGCCATCCTGATCCTTTCCGACGGCAGCGAGGAACCGCTCGATCCCTCCAGCCTGGAAGTGGGGCCGCGCGACGCCCTCTACCTGAAGGTCAAGGGCGGGAGCTTCGACGCCCGCTTCACGCCGTCGGCCCAGACCGCCCTCGGGCCGCTGCTCGTCGAGGGGGAAGACGGCGAGCCGGAGCTGCAGCTCGGAGGCAGGAGCCACCGCATAGGCCGGAAGGGTTAGTACGAGGTCCGGGATACCGCGACGACCGTTGTCGTGAGATAATCTGCGCCCGATATGCGAGTGCTGGTGGCCGACAGGCTTTCCGAGGGTGCCCTGGACGAGATGCGGACCCTCGGGGTGGAGGTGGAGTACGCGCCGGATACGCAGCCGGAGCAGCTGCCGCGCGCCCTCGAGGGCGTGGGGGTGCTCATCGTGCGCGGTACCGAGGTCTCCGGCGCGGCTATCGAATCGGCCGAGGCGCTGACCCTCATCATCCGGGCGGGCGCCGGGGTCAGCAACATCGACGTGCACACCGCCAGCGAGCGCGGCGTCTACGTCGCCAACTGCCCGGGCAAGAACTCCTCCGCGGTTGCCGAGCTCACGTTCACGCTCATCGGCTGCCTGGACCGCCGTGTGCCCGATGCCGTCGACAGCCTGCGCGCCGGCCGTTGGGAGAAGCACGAGTACGCCCAGGCGATCGGCCTGCGCGGCCGGCGTCTCGGCATCGCGGGGCTCGGACACGTGGGACGCGCCGTGGCGCGGATGGCCGTGGCATATGGGCTCGAGCCGCGGGCCTGGAGCCGCTCGCTCACGGTGGCGCGCGCCGCCGACCTCGGCATCGCCCGCGCCGGCAGCCTGGAAGAGCTCGCGAGCCTCTCGGACATCTTCACGGTGCACCTCGAGCTGGCGGATCGCACGCGCGGCATCATCTCGCGCCGCGTGCTCGAAGCGCTGCCCGACGGAGCGATGTTCATCAACACCGCGCGCAGCGAGCTCTGCGACTACGACGCCCTCTGCGAGCTCGCCCCGAAAAAGAACCTCCGCGTCGGCCTGGACGTGCTGCCCGGAGAGCCCGAGACGCGTGAGGGCAGCTACGACCATCCGATCCTGCACTCCGGGCTGGTCTACGCCACGCCCCACATCGGCGCTTCCACCGACGAGGCCCAGCTCGCTATCGCCGACGAGACCGTGCGCATCGTCCGGAGCTTCATCGTCAAGGGCGAGGTGCCGAACGTCGTCAACATCTCGGCTACGTCGCGCGCCCGGTATCAGCTCGTCGTGCGCCATCGCGATCGCGTTGGCGCGCTGGCTGTCGTGCTCGGCGTGCTCAAGCGCCACGGCATCAACATCCAGGAGCTCGACAACACCGTCTTCGAGGGCGGCCGCGCCGCCTGCGCCAAGGTCCGCCTCGACACCCGCCCGTCCGAAGCCTGTCTCAGGGAAATCATGGCCTTCGACGACGAGGTCCTGCACGTCGACATCGTCACCCTGCCGAACCTCGCGTAGGCGCGCGCTGCCTACCGGCGTTCCTGCAATCAGGGACGCGCATGGCGTGGTTGATACAGTCCCAGCTTGCCGCCACCCGGTAGCGCAAAGCGCGTCATCCGGCCCCAGCGCTGTACCGTTTCCGGCTCGCACGCGACGCCGGCTTTTTCGAGCGCCGCCATCTCGAGATCGAGATCATCGGTCGTCAGATAGAGCTCGTGACGGCGACCGAGCTGGCGCGCGAGTTGCCCATCTCCCGGTCGGCGGTCGTGCAGCACTTGACGCTGCTCAGGCGCTACGGGCTGGTTGAAGTCCGCCGGGAAGGCAAGAACCGCATCTACTGCGCCCAGCGCGCCGGTCTCGCGCCGCTCAGACAGTGGCTGACGAGTTACGGTTGACCCTTGCGGCGCTGTCCAGACGCACCGGCCCGCGCGCCGGGCGGTGGAGCCCGCATCGCTCCGTGGAATGACGGACCCTCCAGAAGAGGCCGGAAATCGCATCGCGGGGGCTGGCGCGGGCGCCTGATTGATCCACAATCTGCCCTGCGCGGTCCCGCCCTGGGTCCGCTTGCGCAGGCGTCTCCGCTCGGTTAGACTCCGCGCCGACAACCGGGTGGATCCTGCTCGCGGGCCCCCTCAAAAGGGTCCGTTTTTTTTTACCTTCAGCCCGGCCACCGGGGCGGTTTCCGCCCGGAAATCCGCTAGTCCGACACCCCCAATGCACATCGCACACGAACAGCTCAGAGGCCTCGATCGCGACCGCGTCATCGCGGCCGTCGAGCCCGTGCTGCGTGCGCATGGTGTCGAGGGCGTGGAGCTCTTGTGGCGCACCGACCAGGGTGGTCGCGTGCTCGAGCTTACGATCGAGCGCCCGGACTCCAAGGTGCCCGGCGCGGGTATCACCATCGACCTGTGCTCGGAGATCTCGCGGGACCTCTCTGCGGCGCTCGACGTGGCGGACGTGATCCCGCAGGCCTACCGGCTCGAGGTCGGTTCTCCCGGGCTCGAACGGGCCCTGTACAGCGCGCGGGACTACGCGCGCTTCGCGGGACAGAACGCGCGGCTCAAGCTGCGGCAGGCCGTGGACGGCCAGCGCGTGGTCCGCGGTACTCTCCACGGCCTCGACGAAGAAGGCCGTGTCGTGATCGAGACCGACCGGGGGGAAATCGGTCTCGAGACCGACGTCATCGACAGCGGCCGTCTGCAGTTCGACTGGAAGAAAGGCGGCGCGTCCGCCGGCAAGCCCCGAGCTCGCCGGCCATCAGTGGGCGGAGGGCAGAAGGCCCGGAAAACCCAGCGGAGCAGGTGACAATCATGGCAGCGCACGCAGCAGGCTTCGACATCGACCTCGGCAGCATCGTCGAGCAGGTCGCCCAGGAAAAGGGCATCGACAAGCAGATCCTCATCGAGACGATGGAGGCGGCGATTCTCAAGGCGGCGCAGGCGGCGTTCGGGCCGACCCGCGAGCTCGAGGCGCGCTACAACCCGGACACCGGCCAGATCGATCTCTTCCAGTACATGACGGTGGTGGAAGAAGTGGACGAGCCCGATCGCGAGATCGCTCTCGGGGACGCCAAGAAGCACGGCCTGGAGGCGGAGGTCGGCGAAGAGCTCGGTTTCCAGGTGTTCTGGCATCCGCGCGACGCCGAGCGCGCCCGCCAGCAGGACAAGGAGTTTGGCGCGGTGCTCGACATGAAGCAGGCGCGCAGCGCCTTCGGCCGCATCGCCGCGCAGACAGCCAAGCAGGTGCTGCTGCAGCGCGTGCGCGATGCCGAGCGCGACATCATCTACAACGAGTACAAGGACCGCCAGGGCCAGCTGATCCGCGGCATCATCCGGCGCTTCGAGAAGGGCCACAACATCATCGTGGACCTCGGGCGGACGGAGGGCGTGCTGCCGTCGCGCGAGCAGACGCCGCGCGAGACCTACCGCCCGGGCGACCGTATCGTGGCGTTCGTGAAGAACATCGACCGCGAGGCACGCGGCCCGATGATCATCCTCAGCCGCAGCGATCCGCATCTCGTGGAGAAGCTGTTCGAGGCCGAGGTGCCGGAGATCTACGAGGGCATCGTCAAGATCGTCGGCGTGGCGCGCGAGCCCGGCTCGCGCAGCAAGATCTCGGTGACCACCCGCGATTCCGACGTGGATCCGGTGGGCGCCTGCGTGGGCATCAAGGGCTCGCGCGTGCAGGCGGTGGTGCAGGAGCTGCGCGGCGAGAAGATCGACATCGTGCCGTTCGATCGGGATCCGGCGCGCTACATCATCAACGCCATCCAGCCGGCGGAAGTGAACAAGGTCATCGTCGACGAGGCCGACCACCGCATGGAGCTGGTGGTGCCCGACGAGAAGCTGTCGCTCGCCATCGGCCGCAAGGGCCAGAACGTGCGTCTCGCTTCCCAGCTCACCGGCTGGAAGCTCGACATCATCAGCGAGAGCAAGTTCAAGCAGATGGAAGAGGAGGCGCTGCAGGCGCTGCGCGAGATCGACGACGTGGACGAGGATCTCGCCCGCGCCATGTACCGGCTCGGCTTCCGCGCGCTCGAGGAGATCGCCGAGGCCACGGTCGAGGAGCTGGTGCCGATCCAGGGCCTCGGCACGCCGGAAGCGGCGCAGTCGCTCAAGGAGCGCGCCGAGACGACCATGGAGCGGCTGCGCAAGGATCGCATCGAAGAGGCCTCGAGCCGGACCGAGGCGCTGACCGAGCGCGACAAGCTGCGCTTCGTGCGCGGCGTGGGCTTGAGGACGCTGCAACTCCTGGAAGAGGCCGGCTACCGCTCCGTGCAGGAGCTGGCGCGCGAGGACGCCGATCGCCTGGCGATCAAGACCGGCCTCGGGATCAAGAAGGCCCGCCAGGTCCAACAGGGCGCGGTCCACTTCCTCGAGAGCGAAGGTCCGGAGATCGAAGCGGCGCGGGCCACGGCCCAGGCGTCGGCTCCCGAAGAGCCGGCTCCGGTCGAGGCGAGCGCCAAGCAGTAACCGACGAGGAGCACGACGCGAGGCATGATGGTCGCACACCGAACCCAGGACAGCCCTGCGGCTCGCCACCCCCGGCGGAGTCCAGTGCGGACCTGCGTCGGCTGTCGTGCGGAAGTGCCGCAGGGCGAGCTGGTGCGCTTCGTGCTCGGCCCCGATGGAGAGGTCGTGCCCGATGTCGCAGGCGGCGCGTTCGGGCGCGGCGCATGGCTGCACCCGCGGACGGCTTGTCTCGAGGGCGCGGCTCGTGGCGGACTGGCGAAGAGCTTCCGGTCGCCCATCGCCGTGTCGGCGAAGGACCTGGCATCGTTGCTGGCTTCGGCGGCGGATCGCCGCGTGGAGGGGCTGCTGTCCTCCGCGCGGCGGGCGCGGCAGCTGGCGATCGGGTCTGAAGCGGTCAAGGAAGCGCTCGCCGATGGCAGCGCGCTCCGCGTCGTCGTGGCGACGGATGCGCGAGCGGCCGCCGGAACGCCGTGGGTAGAGCAGGCCGTGCGCGCGGGGCGCGCGCGCGCCTGGGGTAGCAAGAACGCGATCGGCCGTGCTGTGGGCCGGAGCGAAGTGGGTGTGGTTGCGGTCCTCGACGAGGGCCTGGCCGATGCCCTGTCGAAGGCGATCGAGATGGCGCACGTCGGGGCGCCGGGTAGTTCGAGGAACGTCGGGCCGGACGTTTCCACGGAGGATTGATGAGCAGCAAGGTGCGTGTCTACGAGGTTGCCCGCGATCTGGGCATGGACAACAAGGCGCTGGTCGCCCTGTTCCAGTCCGTCGGGGTTTCCGAAGTGCGCAATCACATGAGTGCGGTCGCGCCGGAAGCGGTCGAGCGCGTCAAGCGCCATCTCGAGAAGCAGAAGGCGCAGAAGGTCGTCGAGGAGCGGATCCGTCCGACGGTGGTGAAGCGTCGTGCGATCAAGAAGGCCGCGCCCAAGCCAAAGGAGGAAGCCCAGGAAGCGAAGGCTCCGGCTCCTACGGTGGTGAAGCGGGCCAAGGCTGCACCGGCGGCCGCCGCGGCCACTGCTGCACCGGCGGCCGCGAAGTCCGCGCCTGCCGCCGCGCCGCCGCCTGTCGCGCCCGCAGCCAAGCCGGCCGCACCGGCGAAGTCCGCTCCGGCCGCTGCCGCCGCGCCGGAACAGCCGCCCGCAGCGCCGACGCCTGCACCCGCAGCGCCCAAGCCTGCGGCTGAAGAGAAGCCGGCCGCGGCCGCCCAGCCCGCCGCGCCCGCTCCGGCCCCCGCCGAGGCCAAGCCGGAACCCGCGCCGGAGCCTGCGCCGCGCCCGTCCAGCCCGCCAAAGACGGGTATCGACGTCTGGGAAGGGCGCCCCGGCGTGCCCATGCCGCAGCCTCCGCGCGGCGGTCCGACGCCGCGACGCGTGCAGTACGACGCCAAGGCGCCGGGCGCGATGGGCGGCCGCCACCGCGGCGGCCCCGTGCGGATGGGTCGCGGCATGCGCCATCGTGGCATCGGTTCGCTGTCGCGCCCGAAGGGCAGCGGCCAGCCGGTCACGCAGGAGCGTTCGGCGCACAAGAAGGTCGTCAAGATCGAAGGCTCGGTCGGGCTGCAGTCGCTCGCCGGCAAGATCGGCGTCAAGGCGACCGAGGTGCTGATGAAGCTCATCCGCCTCGGCATGACGGGCGTGAACATCAACAGTACGCTCGACGCCGACACGGCGAAAATCGTCGCCAACGAGCTCGGCTGGGAGGTCGAGGACGTCGCGGTGAGCGAAGAAGAGGCGATCGTCGCGGCGCAGGGCGTCGAGACCGCCGAGGAGGAAGAGAACAAGAAGCCGCGCCCGCCCGTCGTCACCGTCATGGGCCACGTCGACCACGGCAAGACGAGCCTGCTGGACCAGATCCGCAAGGCCAACGTGGTGGCCGGCGAGGCCGGTGGCATCACGCAGCACATCGGCGCCTACAGCGTGGACACGCCGCGCGGTCGCATCACCTTCCTCGACACGCCCGGCCACGAGGCGTTCACCGCGATGCGCGCCCGCGGCGCGCAGACGACCGACATCGTCATCCTGGTCGTCGCCGCGGACGATGGCGTGATGCCGCAGACGAAGGAAGCGGTGAACCACGCCCGCGCCGCCAAGGTGCCGATCGTCGTGGCGATCAACAAGTGCGACAAGCCGGACGCGCAGCCCGAGCGCGTGCGCCGCGAGCTCAGCGAAGTCGGCCTGGTGCCCGAGGAATGGGGCGGTGACACGCTCTTCAACGAGGTGAGCGCGGTCACGCGCCAGGGCATCGACGACCTGCTGGAGCAGGTGGTCCTGCAGGCCGAGGTTCTGGATCTGAAGGCCAACCCGGACAAGCCCGCCGTGGGCGTGGTCGTGGAGGCCCAGCTCGACCGCGGCAAGGGACCGGTGGCCACCGTGCTCGTCATGGAGGGCACGCTCAACCGCGGCGACGTGATCCTCGCCGGAGGCGCCTACGGCAAGGTGCGTGCGATGCTCGACTCCAAGGGCCGCAACGTCGGCGCCGCGGGGCCGGCGATCCCTGTCTCGGTCATCGGCTTGAACGACGTGCCGGCAGCTGGTGACCCGGTGCACGTCGTTACCGACATGAAGAAGGCGCAGGAGATCGCCGAGACGCGCAAGAGCAAGGAGCGCCGCAGCCTGATGCCGGCCGGCGGCGCGCAGCGCATGTCGCTGGAAGATCTTGCACGGGCCATGAGCGAAGCGGAGCAGCTCGAGCTCAAGGTTATCGTCAAGGCGGACGTGCAGGGCTCCGTGGAAGCGCTCACCGATGCGCTCCAGAAGCTCAGCACCGACAAGGTCAAGGTGAGCGTAGTGCACTCGGCAGTGGGCGCCATTACCGAGGGCGACGTGAACCTCGCGGTCGCAGCGGGAGCCATCATCATCGGCTTCAACGTGCGTCCGGCCGGCAAGGCGACGGGCCTTGCGCAGAAGGAGAACATCGAGATCCGCCAGTACAACGTCATCTACAACGTCGTGGACGACGTGAAGGCGGCGATGGAGGGCCTGCTCGCCCCGAAGCTGGTGGAAAAGGCTCTCGGCAAAGCCGAGGTCCGCCAGGTGTTCCGCATCTCGAAGGCGGGCACGGTCGCAGGCTGCATGGTCATCGAGGGTCTGGTCCGCCGCAACGCAAGCGGCCGCCTATTCCGGGACGGCAAGGAAATCTGGGAAGGCAAGATCGAGGGCCTGAAGCGCTTCAAGGACGACGCCCGCGAGGTCAAGGAAGGCTTCGAGTGCGGCATCTCGCTGGAAGGCCAGAACGACATCAAGGAAGGCGACATCATCGAGGCCTTCGAAGTCGAAGAGGTCAAGCAGACCCTCTAGCGCTGTTCCGCATGAGATCGAATGCGCTCCGCTGGAGCCGCGCCAGGCTGGAAGGTCCTCGCTCTCTTGAAGGGCTGCCTTTGTCGCCAAGTCGCCAAGAGCGCCAAGTCCGCGAAGAGTTTTCTCGGTTTCCATGAGCGGCCTGATGACGCAGGGAAGAGCCGCCCACGGTCGAATGGTTCGGAAGCTCTGCTATCCAGCACCCATGTCCAATCCCAATCTCTTGGCGTTGCTTGGCGGCCTTTGCGGCTTGGCGGACCTGCTAGCGCCTCCGGTCACCTTCAACGTTCACGAGGCTCGGTCGATCGATGCCAGAAAAACCGGGACGTGCATCCGCTGGATTAGCTGGGCTACGTCGCCAC
Organism: uncultured delta proteobacterium; assembly: GCA_963826085.1. GTDB lineage: Bacteria > Myxococcota_A > Polyangia > Polyangiales > Polyangiaceae > CAWDXG01. The sequence continues at coordinate 152,880 of CAWGVN010000006.1, forward strand.
GTTGCTCGACCCCAAACCCCCTTCCGCCCTTCTAATCTTCCTGTGAAAATTCCAAGCCGCAAGGCGACGCCTTTTTCATGTTTATCGGAGTTGCTCGAATCGTGTTGCAGATCCCGGGAGCCCGGTCGCTGAAGGACCGGCGTCGCGTGGTCAAGAGCTTCAAGGATCGCGTGCGCGCGCGGTTGCCGGTGTCTGTCGCGGAGGTGGGGGACGTGGAGCTCAGGCAGGTGGCGACGCTCGGACTGGCGGTCGTTTCCGGCGATGCATCGCGCTGCCGCGAGGTGCTGTCGAGCGCGACCAGCATTGCGGGCGGGCTTTCCGATGCGTTGATCGCCGACGTGGCGACGGAGGTCATTTCCTTCGGCGCCGGCGGGCGCGGGCTCAGGGGCGGCATCGAGCACGCGCTCGACAGTGCCATCGCCGAGGGCGGCGGACGCCCCGGGGTCGACGACGAGCCCGACGCGGACTTCGGTGAAGCGGCGTTCGACGGCCGACTCGACGAGCGCGGTCGTGGCAGGGGGCGGCGGTGAGCGACGGGCGCCGCGCCAAGCGCGTCGCAACGCGCCTGCAGGCCTACCTGGGCCAGGCGCTGATCCGCGAGATCGAGGACCCGCGGCTCGGCTCGCTCGTCATCACGGGCGTCGAGCTCACGGACGATCTCGGCATCGCCCATATCGGGGTCCGTCTGATGGTGGGCGATGACGACCCGAAGCTGCGTGGAGCAGCGATGCGGAGCCTGTCCCGCGTCGCCGGACGCCTGCGCCGCGGCGTTGCCCCGGAGCTCGGCCTGCGCCGCGTGCCAGAGCTGCGCTTCGACTACGACACGGGCCACGACGCCGCTCGTCGCGTCGAGGAGCTCCTCGAAGAAATCCACCGCGAACCCCACGCGGACGACGACGACGGCGGATCAGAGCAGGGCTGACCCTTGGCGGCGTCGCGCGCGGCGGCGGACATGGAACGCCAACGGCGCAGAGCCACGCGGGCTCCGCGCCGTCCCCGGAGTGCGGCCGCTGCTACTTCTTGCCGCGCTTCGTGATGATGACCTGCACGCGGCGGTTGCGTGCGCGGTTGGCGTCCGACGTGTTCGGGACGATCGGCTTGGTCTGACCGTAGCCCTTGGCCGTGAGCCGGTCCGGATCCACGCCGAGGTTCACGAGCGAGTCGCGGACTGCATCGGCGCGCTGCTGGCTGAGGCGCATGTTGTAGGCCGCCGTGCCGGTGTTGTCCGTGTGGCCCTGGATCTCCACCTGCTCGATGTCGGTGCGGTGCTTCAGCACGTCCGCCAGCTCCTGCAGGATGGCCATCGAGTCGGGCAGCACCTGGGCCGAGTCGTGCTGGAAGTGGATCTGCTTCTTCAGCTTCAGTTCCTTGTACGTCACGACGACGTTCGGGCGCTTCGGGCGCTTGTTGATCGAGATCCGCGCCTTCACGTCCTGACGCGGCTTGACCTCCAGCTCGGTGACGCTGGGCAGATAACCGTCCGCTTCCACCGTGATCTTGACCGGACCAGGCGGAACGTTCTCGAAGCGGAATGCGCCCGAGGCGTCCGAGGTGAGCTCCAGCTCGCGGTTCAGCTTGTCGGTGATCTTGACCTTGGCGTTGGCGATCGGAGCGCTGCCTTCGGCGTCGATCAGTGTGCCCACAACGTTGCCCACCTTGGGCAGCGCTTCGAGCTCGCACTGGACGTTGACCGTCACGGGGCCGCCGGCACCGCCGGATACGGTGCCGCCGGGCGGCGCCATACCAGGCTGCATCGGCTGTGCGGGCTGGCCCGGCTGCCCCGGTTGACCCATCGGCTGCATGCCGGGCTGGCCCATCGGCTGCATGCCGGGCTGACCCATCGGCTGCATGCCGGGCTGGCCCATCGGCTGCATGCCGGGCTGACCCATCGGCTGCATGCCGCCCATGCTGTCCGGCGGGATCGTGGCGGAGCACTGCCCGTCGCGATAGCCGTCGGCCTTGATATTGAAGGTGTAGGTTCCGGGCGGCAGGTCCATGGTCTTGAACTTGCCGTCGTCGCCGGTGACCATGCCGGTGAGGTTGCGTCCGTCGTAGCGGAGGACGGCGTCGGCCACGGGCTTGTTGGTGCCCTTCTCCACGACTGCGCCGTCGATGAAGTGCTGCGTGGGTGCCGGCGGAGGCGTCGGCGCCGCCACGGGAACCTTCTTGATGATCGGCTTGGGCTTCTGCGTGTCGAAGGCGTAGCCGACGCCGAGGTACAGATCCCACGGCATCTCGGGCGCGACCTCCTCGATGAACTTCGAGGTGGCTCCGGTGCCGATGTCCACGGCCGCAGTCAGGGCCAGGCCGTCGAGCCACGGGAACACCCGGGCGCCGAGCGTCACGCGCGACGGAGTCGTGCTGAAACCGGCGTCCTTGCCCAGGCAGCCGTCGCCCTGGAACCTCAGGCTCTCGTTGCAGGTGTAGCTCTGGCGGTTGACCGGAACGTCGAACGTCCACTCGGCGAAGGGCCGCACCACGTCCCAGACGCCTTCGGCGCCGATGCCGATCTGGAAGCTGTCCACCTTGTTGATGTTGAGGCCGAAGCGCTCGATCCGGGTGATCGGACGGCCGCGCTTCTTCTCGACGTCCGTGACCAGCTTGCCCGAGTTGTCGAGGTAGTAGCCGAGGTTCAAGTGCGCCTTGAACGGGATGCGATCGGCGGGGTTCTTGCGGTTGTGCAGGTCGAGCGTGCCGAGGGCGCGGATGGCGAAGCTCGTGCCGCTGCCATTCAGGCCGACGCTGCCGGTGCCGTTGAGCAGCCAGAGTTGCGCCTCGCCACCCGCCGAGAAAATGCCGTCCTGCGTGTGGGGCATGAAGAACTTCAGCCCCAGGTTGGTGTCGCCGAGCACCTGCAGCAGCTCGGGGCGGCCCTGGTTGTTCGACGTCGCATAGGAATGAAGGCCCGCGTACGCCTCGAAGAACGGCAGGATCGTCGCAGACAGTCCGATGTGCGCGCCGATGCGGCTGACGCTGTCCTTGTGCGCGCCGGCCCCGGCAACGGGCTCCGGGCAGTTCTTGCCATTGCACAGGAAGCCCGAGCCGCCGAAGTAGCTCGACAGGAACGAAACGCGGAAGGTTCCGGGTGCACCGGAGCCCGCCTCGGAGATGTGGAGGAGACCCGTCGAGGCGTTCAGCGAATTCTGGATGTGCAGCGACTCGCGCCGCCACGCCAGCTCGTCCTCGGGGCTCATCTCGCCGCCGCCGGGCGGCATCGTCGACTCTCCCTGGGCGCCGAAGCCGCCGCCCTGGTTGCCGAACGAGAATCCTGCGCTTCCGCTCGCGCCCATTCCCGGTTGTCCGGGCTGGCCCATCGGCGGTCCAGCGGGCTGGGGCTGCATTCCCGGCTGCGCGCCGGGCTGCATGCCCGGCTGGGCGGGCTGCGGTTGACCGGGCGGCGCCGGCTGCCCGGGCTGACCCGGGGAAGGGGGCGGAGGCGCCATCTGTGCGGCGGCGGTGCCCGCGAACGCGAGGATCCCAAGCAAAGACAGAGACGAAAGACCGGCGCTCCTTCTCATGTTCCCTCTTATCGCTTTCCGACCCCGGCTGGAGCACCGCCCGCTGGGTGCGCCTCGCTACGGGGCGGCGCGGTTTTATCACCGTTTGGCCCCTTGCCGAAACCGATGGATTCGCGTTGTGCGCGGCGAGGCGCCCGCCCGGGCGCTCGCTCCGGCCCGGCGGCGGCATTCTTCCGTGTTTTTCCAGGCTTTCCGGCCCAGGACCCGCCCGGCGGGGGCTCGATAATCCGGGCATCCTGCGGGCTCGATCCGCTAGGCTCCACTCTCGTGACGGAAGCTTTGATCCGGGTTGAAGGTCTCCGGAAGGTCTTCCGGCTGGGGCTGACCATGCGCCGCGTGGAAGCCGTCAAGGGGATCTCCTTCGAGGTCCGCCGCGGCGACATCTTCGGCTTCCTCGGCCCCAACGGTGCCGGGAAGACGACCACCATCAAGATGCTGACGGGTCTGATCTTCCCGACCGCTGGCAGCGCCAGCATCTTCGGACAACCGGTGCCCAGCTCGAAAGCCATGGCACGCGTCGGCTTCCTTCCGGAAAACCCTTACGTGTACCCGTACCTCACTCCGACGGAGTTCGTCGAGATGTGCGGTCGCCTCTCCGGGCTGTCGCGCCGCGCCATGCGCGATCGCACGCGCAAGGTGCTCGATCAGGTCGGCATCCTGTATGCCGCCGATCGGCCCGTGCGGCGTCTTTCGAAAGGCATGCTCCAGCGTACGGGTCTCGCCGCCGCGCTGGTAGCGGATCCGGAGTTGCTCATCCTCGACGAGCCGATGAGCGGCCTCGACCCGGTCGGTCGCAAGGAGGTGCGCGACCTCATCCTTTCCGAGCGCGCCGATGGCCGCACGATCTTCTTCTCCACGCACATCCTCAGCGACGTCGAGACGATGTGCGATCGCGTCACGATCCTGCGTCGCGGCAACGTTGTCGTGAGCGGTCGTCTCGACGAGCTCCTCAGGAGCGAAGCGCAGCGCACCGACGTCGTGCTGCTCGGTGTGGGCGACGTGCTGGAAGAGGCGTTTCGCGAGGCCGGGTATCGAGTCAGCCGGGTGCTCGACCGTCTCGTTGTCGAGGTCGAAGGCCGCTCCAGGCTGGATCAACTGCTCAAGAAGGCGCTGGAAGGCGGTGCCAGCATCGCCGAGGTCACGCCGCGCCACGAAACGCTGGAGGATCTGTTCGTGCGCGAGGCGATCGAAGCGCGGGAAGACAACCCCGGGGCGTAGAGGCGGACTCGCTGCTGCTAGGCGGGCTTCCTCCGCCGCGACACCACCGTGAGCACCATGTCGAGATCGCTTCTGCCGAGCTCGCGCGTGATCAGCAGCACGGCGGCGTACACGACGCCCACGAGCAGCGCATACGCTACCGTGACCACCTTGCCGTGGTAGGGCAGGTAGCGCCCGACCGTGATGGCGATCGCCATGGCGAGCACGACGCGCAGCAGGCTCGCGAGCGGAGCGACGCCACCTGCCGTGCGCTTGACCATGATCGCCACGCCCACCGTGGCAATGGCAAGTCCGGCGGACGTTGACATGGCGGTCCGCCACAGAAGGTCTGCCCCGAACGGCTGCCCGCGCACGCGGAGGAAGCACAAGAGCACCACCAGAGCGAAGGCGATGGCTGTGATCAGGGCGCTCATGCGCTCGCGCTTCAGGCTGTTCAGGACCGCGGTCATGATGCCGAAGATGGCGAACGCCCCGAAGCCGATCGTGAGAAGCTGCATGGACCGCGTGCCGTAATCGGCGGCCTGGGGAGGGAACACGAGCTTGAGCAGCGGGCCCGCAAGCCCCGAGGTCACGCTCACCATTGCTCCGGCCAGCACCATTGCTAGCCTGACGCCAGTGCGCACGTAGCGCTTGACCGCGGCGCGGTCGCCGTCGCGATAGGCCGTGGCCAGCATCGGGAACAGGATGAACGTCACGCTGAGCAGCAGCTGGTACGGCAGGAAGCAGAACAGCTGCGTCGCGCGGTAGGCGCCCACCAGAGGATCTGCGGCACGTTCGGAGAGGCCGGCCGCCACGGCGGAGCCGGCCGCGAACGTGCGCAGCAGCGTCAGATCCGCCTGGAGCAGGAACTGCAGCAGCAACTGCCCGAGATAGAGCGGCGCGATGAACTTCAGGTGCTCCGCGACGGTGGGACCGCCTGGTCCCTTGCGCCCCACGCCCGCGATGCCGACCGCGACGCCGAACACGACTGCAGAAGAGCCGACGAAGCCGATCATGGCGCCTTCGGGACCGAAGCTGAAGCGCTTCATGAAGAACCATGCGGCGGTGATCATCGCGGCCGTGCGCAGGGTCGAGGCGGTGATGTCGAGCGCGGCCTGGCGCGTGAACAGCTTCTGGCCGTTGAGCACGCCGATGAACGGCGCGTACATGCCGTAGAAGAACAGCACGCCGCTCATGATGCGCAGCCCCAGGATGATGTGGGGCGCGCCGATGGCGCGGCCGATGTACGGCGCGAGCAGGAAGAATCCGACGGCGATGGGCGCCGTGCACGACGCGTGGATCTCGAGCGTCTTGCGGATGGCGGCGGGCTGTTCGGCGTCGGGAGTCTGCGCCACGCCACGGCTCACGCCCTGGATCGACGTGGCGATGATGGGGTTATAGACGATGCTGCCGATCGACAGGATGCTGGCGAGCGCGCCGTAGCCGCCCATGCCGAGCACGCGGGGCAGGGCGATCTGCGAGATCAGCCCCTGCATCATGAAGTAGAGCTTGGCGAACGCGACGGCGAGGCCGCCGCGGCCTGCCTTGCGGGTCACCTCCTGGTCGCCGCCGTCGCCTTCGTCTGCTCGCGCGGCGGCGGCTGCCTCCTCGGCCGGCGACTCGGCGTCGAGCGCAACGGCGCTGGCCGCGCCGCGCTCGGTCTGCTCGGGTGACGGCTCGCGGCCTTCCCCGGGCGCGAGGTCCTGGGGCGTGGGGGCGTGATCTTCCTCGGCCACAGCGGAAAAGGCGCTATCGCACCCGGCCGGAGGCGGCGTCAACTCCCCGCGTGCGCAAGCACCTTTCCCGGCTTGACGCAGCGCGCATCACGACTAGTCTTCCCGCTCCCATTCCAGCGTAGCTCAGTCGGTAGAGCAGGCGGCTGTTAACCGCCGGGTCGTTGGTTCGAGTCCAACCGCTGGAGCCCGCTCGAGGTCGTTCCGACCTCTTCGCTCCGCTCAGAACTGGCCGGACAGCGACAGCGACAGCCCGCCCGAGCTTGCGGCTACGGACGGATGGAAGCCGTCTACGTGCCGGAGGTAGCGTTGCGCGCGCGCGTTGTTGAACGTATCGATCACGAACAGCGGCAGCGCGAGCGACGCGACGCCGAGACCCACTCCGGTCCATGTGTCGCGCTTGGCGGCCAGGCCGTAGATGGCCATGCCCGCGCCGGCGAGGGTGAGCCCGAGCTCCGTGGCCCGATAGTAGGTGAAGCGCGACTGCGTACCCCGTAGGTGGTCCCGCTCCTCCGCGCGGAACGCTGCGGGATCGTGGGCCAACGCCGGGCGGTAGTGATCGAGCTCACCGTCGACCTGCAGAGCGTAGAAAGCGGCCCCGAGCGCCTCGAGCCCGCCCATGGTTACCCACGACCAGCCCAGGCCTCGCGAGAAGTCCGTCCGCCTCGTGACGAGGTAGGCGCCGGTGCCCGCCGCAGCGAGCCCCATGCCCCCGATCACGTACGCTGCGGTCTGTTCGCCGTGGTAGTAGCCGCTCAAGTCGTTCGCCATGTCTGCGCGCGACTGTGCCGAGGCGCGCGTTGCCACGCCGGCGACCGCGGCGAGGGCAAGCGCGCCCAGAGCGATCCGCTTCACGAGCCCTCCGCCGCTGCGCTTCCGAGCGCTGGCGCGGGCCTGGAGCGCAGGGCGAACACGCGACGGAACAGCGCATCGAGCAGTCGCGTCGGCGTGAACGGCAGCAATGCCAGTGGCAGTCCGAGGAACCACGGAGCAACGTATCGGGCGCGTGGCCAGCGCGACCCGATCGACTTGCGCACCGCGCGCGCCACGTGCCTTGGGCTGAACGACGCGCGGTCCGAAGCCTGGCGGATCCCTTCGGCCAGTGCGTACGACGCGGCATAGGGCGATGCGTCCTGTGCCGCCGGCAGCGAGTTGAATGCCCGCTCGGAGAAATCGGACGCGATCGGACCGGGCTCGACCAGGGCGACGTGGATCCCGAAGGCGTGCAGCTCGGCGCGCAGAGCATCCGAGAGCGCTTCCACGGCGTACTTCGAGGCGTGATACGCGCCGAAGAAGGGAAAGGTCACGCGTCCGCCGACGCTGCTCACGTTGACGATCCACCCTCGCCGGCGCGCGAGCATGCCGGGCACGAACGCACGGGTCACCGCCATCAGGCCAAACACGTTGGTATCGAACTGCGCGCGCAGCTCGGCATCGCCGAGCTCGATCATCGAGCCACCCTGTCCGTAGCCGGCGTTGTTGACGACGACATCCACGCCGTAGCCGTCCGTCAGCTCGCGCACTGTGCGCTCGGCCGCTGCGATGCTCCCGGCCGACGTCACGTCGAGCTCCAGGGTCTGGATGACGAGTCCCTCGGCTTCGCCCTGCGCGCGGAGCGACGCCAGAGCGGCCTGGCTGCGCCCGCTGGCGAACACACGGTGACCCTGGCGCGCCAGGTCGAGGGCCAGATGCCGACCGATGCCCTTCGTGGCGCCGGTCACGAGTACGGTTTTCAAGCTTCGGTGGTTCATGATCACGCCTCCATTTGATTGAATGTTCATTCGATGAGCGGACAAAGCCGCGCGTCCGCCCCGGTACGCCCGGGGCTCAGGCGCGCACGGCCTCCCAACAGCAGCGCTCGGCTTCCATGAGCGTCTCGAGATCCAGCGGCACGCGCCCTTCCAGGCCCGCACGGAAAACCCCCAGAAATGCCCCCATCGCGAGCTCCATCAAGAGTGTCGGCGAGAGCGGCTTGAGCGCTTCGGCTTGCTGGGCGCGCCTCACCATCGCGACGCCGAAGTCGAGCACGCCGTTCTCGAGCGCCCGGCTGTCGTCGTCGAGGTAGCTGGAGTGATGATGGAGCTCCAGGAAGGCCAGCTCGTTGGGGTGCTCCACCGCGAATTCCGCCATCCGCTTCCAGATCGTCCGGAATTGCTCCCGGGCCGGCTTCTCGTGGGGAAAGCCGGCGACGATCTGGCTGCTGATCTCCATCTTCCAGCGCTTGTAGAGGGCGTTGACCAGCGCCTCCTTGCTCGCGAAGTAGTGGTAGATGGTGCCGGCTGCGACGCCCGCGCGCTCCGCGACCGACGGCACGGACGTGCCGTGGAAGCCGCGGTCGACGAACAACTCCAGCGCTGCGCCCAGGATGGCCTCGGCCTTGTCGGGATCGTGCGTCGCCACGGCCGATTGAATATTCATTCGAATTGGTGGTGTCAAGCCGGAAAGCCAAGTCCGCCGTTCTCCCCGCGGGAGCCGCCGCTCCTGGGCCGGCCCGGCCAGCAGGCCGATAACTCGGGAGCCGCGTCAGGTCAGGGGCTTGCAATGCACGCCGAAGATCGTGCCCTGGTTGTTGCCTTCGTTGCACTCGGTGTTGTTGCCGCCATCATCGGCTTTCACGGTGATGTCGACCGGAGAGCTGTCGGGCGGCGAGGTCCACTGACAGCTGACCTGCTCGCATTCGCCGGGCTTGAGCGCTTTGTTGGTCTGCGCGCTGCAGACCTGGTTCTGGCCATTGTAGAAGCCGACGCTGACCCCGGCGCCGATATCCGTCGCGCCGCGATTGCAGATCGGCGCCGTCAGCGTTGCCGTGCCACCGCTGCAGGTCGAGTTCGCGACGCCCGCGGTCAGATCAGGCGTTGCCTTCCCGTTGGGGATGCCCGGCACGTTCTGGCGGAAGTTGTTCAACTGCGGATCGAGCCAGTTGTCTTTCCAGTTGCTGGTCTTGGGGATGGTGCCGTCCTCGTTCACGTTGGTTACGGCGTAGGCGTGTTGGTTCCAGATCTCGCGAGAGCGCACCCACTTGTCGTTGGCGTCCGCGTAGACACGGATCCCGGTCACGCCGTGGGGATGCGCGGCGCGGCAGGTATTGCCCGAGCCCGGCGTGCCGGCTGGGGGAGCGACGCAGGAAAAGCCCTCCTCCAGGCAAGCGGCGTCGGTCTTCGCGCCGCAGCAGTCCGCCGTGGCGTTGCAGCGGCAGAATCCGTTGTCGCATACGCCCGACACGCAATCGCTGTTGGCCTTGCAGCGTAGACCGGGGAACTGCGGGTCGACGCCGTTGACCAGCGCCGGCGAAGTGCAGGCGATGCCATTCACGCCGTCCGAGCAGGCCAGGTTCGAAGGCGTGACGAGCTCGGCGCGGTAGTTGCCGTCGGTGTCGGCGACGACCGGGTTCTCGTACCAGGTGCAGCTCGAGCGGTACTGGCTGAACAGGACGTGGCCGTCCACGCCGCTGTACACGCGCACGAAGCATTCGTCGGCGTACACGACCTCGGCTTTCCCGTCGCCCTCGAAGTCGAACACGCTCGAGCCCGTGATGTTGCTGGAGATGTCCTGGGTGCGGCGCGACCAGAGGATGCCGGCAGGGCAGGGGCCGGGAACGCCGTTCGCGTCGTCGCAGGCGTTGCCCGCACTGCAGGTCCCGCCGGGTCGCGGCGACGACGTGCAGTCGATGTCGTAGACCGTGAGATAGGCCTGCCCCGCCACACCGACCTCGGGCAGACCGTCGCCGTCATAGTCCGCCACGGTCGGTGCCCCGCCGCCGCCGCCCGGAACGTTGATGGGCGCCATCGCGAAGCTGCCGTCGATGGCGTAGATCATCACCTGGCCTCCGCGCACGACGACAATCTCCGGGTTTGTCGACGGTACGTTCGCGCCGTACGCGCCGAAATCCGCGACCGCGACGAATCCGGGCGCGGACGGCGACGCACCCGGGAAGCCCGGGTCCTGCACCCAGGCGCCGCCGCTCCACTCCCAGATGTACTGGCCGTTGGTCAGCTCGATCGCCGCATCCTGGTCGAGGTTGGCGAGCACCGGATTGAGCCCCTGGCTGTAGCTCGCGTAGTTCGGCGGCGGGCCGCTCTTCGTTGCGCCGGTCGCGCCGTCGATCACGGTGCCTTCGCGGATCACCTCCGGCACGCCGTCGTCGTCCAGGTCGTGGATCGACGGGCCGGCCCAGCCGAGCGAGCAGCGATGATTGCTGGTGCAGGGCGCGGCCACCGCGTCCGCGGACTCCCAGAGCAGCTGCCAGCTGCCGTTCTTGCGCGTGAAAGCGACCATGTGCCCGTTGGCGCCGTCGGCGACAATGTCTGCGACGCCGTCGCCGTCGAGATCGCCCGCCGCGACGGAGGCCGACGAAACGAGGTATCCGCTGTAGCCAGCTTGGCCTCCTCCGAGGTTCGCCTCGAGCTGGCAGTTGTCGCCGCGGAGAACGCGGATGACGCCGAGGTCCTCGGTGTAGTTGCTGACGACCGTTGCAGTGAACGGGGCCACGATGCTCGGCACGCCGCTGGTCTGGTAGTTGAAGTTGACGACCACCGGCGTCGCCTGGACGTCCGTGAGCGCGGGGAACGGATCGCCCGCTGGCGGCGACGAGAACTCGCACTTGACCGTGGGCGCGAAGTTGCCCGGCGGCAGAGCGACCTGGCACGTCGGATCGCTGGTCTTGCCCGGCGGAGTTCCCCACGGCACGCAGCCGGTACCCGGCTCGCAGTAGCTGTCGTTCTCGCAATCGTCGTTGGTGGTGCAGGACGCCTGCGTCACGCAGATCCCGTTCGAGCACACCTCGCCCGCCTCGCACCCGCCCGGACAGGTCGTGCCCGTCTCGCCGCCGGCGCTCTGGTCCAGATTGACGGTGCTGTCTGTCGCTGCGTCCTGACCGCCGCTGCCGGCGCTCCCGCCGCTCCCCGGGTGATGGCTGCTGGCGACGCCGCCGCCTCCTCCGCACCCTCCGAAAGCCTGCGCGCCGCCGAGTGCGCCGACAAGCGCGAGCACGGCTACGGGTCTCGTCGTCCTGCGTGCCATATCCGAACCCTCCTGGTCGGCCGCCGCCGCCCGCTCTCGGCTCGGGAGTATAGCCGGTTCGCGGTGCGCGTGGTCCGCCGGGTTCGATCAGGCCTGCGCTTCGAACAACAGCGCGCGGCTGCGTGCCGACAGCGGCGGTGGCTCGGGCTCGCCGCCGGAAGCGTAGAGGCGGATGCGGACGCGCGTTGCGCGAAGCCCGGCCAGGGACCGTACGAGCGCCGATAGCGCCTGGCGCCCGACTGCGGATAGGCCGGCTGGCGCGGCGAGGATCAACGTCGGGTCGTGCTCCAGCTCCATACGCCTGAGCAAGGCCTCGGCGATGGCCATCCGTGCGAACCGCGCCGGACGGTCCGCCGCGTCGCCGATCACGATCACGGCCTGCTCGAGCGCGTGGCTGGCGGCGTCGAGCTGCGCCAGGCGAGCCGCGGCGCGCCGGGCGAAGCGCCCCGCCGGCTCCGTGGGTCCCTGCACGATCACCGCCGTGCCGGCGTGCCCCTCGCGGCACGCGCCCAGGTGCGCGGGCCACGTCGCCTTCTGTTCCATGGCGACGAAAACCGAAGCGTCGCGGCGCGGCCGCATGAGAACCCTTTCGAATGGCACGGCGTGTCCCTGGATGCTCGTGCGGATGCAAGCAGCAACTGCCGTGCCAAGCCCGGCGAAGCGCGACAGCTTGCAGAATGCGGGATTGTGGGCGCTCTGCGCAGCGCCTGTGCGGCAAACCGTGTCGGAATGTCGACAGGGGGTTTCTCGTTTCGCCAAAGTGGCGCTGGGCTGCTGCCCGGGCCATGGCCGGCGGCGTGCTTTCCCGGTCGGGATAGGATATGCCTTCCGGGCACGGACCAACCGAGGAGGAGGGAACAAGCATGGCCGAATTGAAAGGACGTTTCGTCTGGCACGAGCTTCTCACGAGCGATGTCGAGGGGGCGAAAGCCTTCTACGGGGAAGTCGTGGGCTGGACGATAAAAGCCGCGCCGGGCATGGACTACACTTTGCTCTGCGTCGGAGAGATGCAGGCCGCGGGCTTGATGCTGTTGCCCGAGGAAGCAAAGAAGATGGGCGCGCCACCGAGCTGGCTGGGCTACCTGGGCGTCGACAATGCCGAGCAAGCGGTCAAGCAGGTCGTCGAGCTCGGCGGTCGGCAGATGGGTCCGACGCAGAACATCCCGGACATCGGCAGCTTCGCGGTCATCGCGGATCCGCAGGGCGCGGTGATCGGTCTGTTCGAGCCGAAGATGACCAACGCTCCCACCCGGGGCGAACCCGGCGTCGGCGAGATCGCCTGGAACGAGCTCAACACCACCGACTACGAGTCCGCGTGGACGTTCTACTCGAAGCTCGCCGGTTGGCAGCACACCGAGTCGTTCGACATGGGTCCCGAGATGGGGACGTACTTCATGTTCGAGAGCGGCAAGAACGAACGCACCCGCGGGGGCATGTCGAACGCCGCCAAGGCGATGGGGTTCCCGCCGCACTGGACCTACTACATCACCGTGCCCGACATCGACGCCGCTGCGAAGCGCATCGCCTCGCTCGGCGGCACGGTCGTCAACGGCCCGATGGAGGTGCCCGGAGGCGACAGGATCCTCCAGGCGCGCGATCCGCAGGGCGCGATGTTCGCCCTGTACATGAAGAAGAAGGCGTAGTCGTCTTCCTCCCGCGCGCCCGCCCCCACCGTAGTCCTCCTCGAGGGGGCTCACCGCCCCTCGAGCACCCCGACGCGATTCGCTTCGCTCATCGCGGGCTCGCTGCCGCTCGCCGCTCAGCCGAGCGATTTCTCGTAGACGCGGTACTTCTTGTAGATCCTGGCGCCCATCGATCGGATGCCCAGGTTGATGGGCGCGTCGTCCTCGCGCGTCCAGCTGAGCTCCGCCCATTCGTAGCCCTTCTTCTTCCCGCGCTTGGCCACTTCCACGTACATGGCGGCGGAGAGCGTGCCGTAGCGCTTGACGTTCTTGCGGAACTTCTCGCGCACGCCGAGCAGGATCAGGCGCGTGGACTTCGGCCTCCTCACCTTGGTGCGCCACAGGAGCTTGGCGAGCCCGAGCGGGAACAGGCGGCCGTCGAGGTCGGCAATGGCCTCGTTCAGGTTGGGAACCGTGATGCACATGCCCGCGGGCTCGCCGTCGATTTCGGCGATGAATGCGATGTCCGGATCGATGACCAGCGACAGGTCGTCGGCCATCTTGTCGAGCTCCTCGCTGGTGATCGGCACGTAGGCCCACTTGCCTGCCCAGGTCTCGTTGTAGATCTCCATGACCGTGCCGAGCTCCCGGCGCAGGTTTTTGGTGTCCACGGTGCGGAGGCGTACCTCGGGCTGGCTGTGCACGGTGTCCCAGGCCTTCTGCGTTCGCTTGTTGAACCCGGAGCTCACGTCGTAGCGCCAGCAGTAGAGATCCTTCTCCTTCTGGTAGCCACACGCCTCGGCCAGCGCGCCCTGGTAGGCGCGGGAATGCGCCATGTCGATCATGGGCGGGTGCTCGAAGCCCTCGATCAGCACGCCGATCTCCTGCGCCGCGTTCAGGGACATGGGCCCGTTGATGCGCTTCATGCCCTTCTTCGCCAGCCAGTCTTCCGCTCGCTCGAGCAGTGCCCGGGCCACCTCTTCGTCGTTGATCGTATCGAAGTAGCCGAAGTGGCCAGTGTCGTCTTTCCAGGTCTCGAGCCAGGCGCGGTCCACCGTCGCGGAGGTGCGTCCGACCAGCTTTCCGTTCTTCCAGGCGGTGAAGAGCGTCACGTCGGCGTGTTGGTGGACCGGGTCCTTCTTCGGATTGAGCCGCTCACGGATGACCATGTCGAGCGGCGGGACCCAGTTCTTGTCCCCACGGAACACCTCGAACCCAGCGCGGATGAAATCGCCCGTGTCCTTGCCCGGCTTGTGCTGTCGGATCTCGATGCTCATGGGCTAGCGGCATACTCGATCGAAGCCCGGACGGGAACGCCTGCCCGCGCTGGCCGGGAACGCCGCTTCTCCGGGGGTTGCCGGCCCCTCGGGTGGCGCGCGGGCGGCCTGTCGAGCTACTCCGCGGCGGCCTTGACGACGCGCATTTCGATCCGCGCCGGGATGCCGTTTTTCGGGCGGAGCGTGACGGCCGGCTGCAGCTCGATCTCGCCGGGCAGGACTTCGACATGGAAGCGCTGGACGATCGAGGCGAGGATCAGCACCAACTCCAGCATGGCGAAGTGCGTACCGATGCACTTGCGCGGGCCAGCGCCGAAGGGCAGCGAAGCGTTCGGTGGAACCGACTCACGGCGTTCCGGCGACCAGCGGTCGGGATCGAAGCGCTCGGGGTCGGGGAAGAAGCGGGGATCCCTGTGCAACACCCACTGCATGATGAAGATCTGCGTGCCCTTTTCGATCACATGTCCGCCGATCTCGATGTCCGAGAGGGCTTCGCGTCCGATGCCCCAGACCGGCGGGCGGAGGCGGAGGCCTTCTTCGACGACCTGCCGCGTGTAGACGAGCTGGTCGACGTCGCGGCCCTCGGGGCGCCGGCCCGCGAGCACCCGCTCCAGCTCGCCGACCAGCTTCTGCTCGACGGCGGGGTTCTGCGACAGGAGCAGGAGTGTCCAGGAGAGCGCCAGCGCGGTCGTCTCATGGCCGGCAAGAAGCAGCGTTACCAACTCGTCACGGAGCTGGCGGTTGTCGATGGCTCCGCGCTCGTCCCGGGCCTCGAGCAGCCACCACAGGAGGTCGTCGCCGGCCCCCTGTGCCTTGCGTCGCTTCACCATGGACTCCACGACCCGGTCGAGGTCGCGCACGGCCCGGTGTGCGGCGCGGTTGCCCGGAAGTGGCCAGGCGATGGGCAGCGGAAGCCAGCCCGTCATCAGCTTCTCGAATCGGTCCATGAACGCCGTGATCGACTCGGCCATCACGCGCGCGTCCTTGTTCACGTCGGCGCCGAACAGTGCGCGCCCCACGATGTCCAGGGTGACCCGTGACATCGCCCCGGACAGCTCGAGCTCTGCGCCGTGGTGCCAGCCGTCCAGCATCGCCTGGGTCCGCTCCACCATCGTCTTCTCGTAGACCTGGATTCGGTCCCGGTGGAACGCCGGCTGGATGAGGCGACGCTGCCGCCGCCAGAGCTCGTCCTCGCTGGTCACCAGACCCTTCCCCAGAACGAACTCCATCTCCTTGAAGTCCCACGACTTGTGAAGGTTCGAGGCTTCTCTGGTCAATAGTTGGTGGATCAATTCCGGATGATTGACCTGGACGCAGCGCACGGGGCCGATCCTGAAGAACGCGATGTCGCCGAAATCGCGGGCCAGCTGTGTGCAGAACCCGAGCGGATCGCGGCGGAAATCGGGCAGGCTGCCGAGCAGGGGAACACCCTTGGGACCTGGCCTGTTGGTCATCAAATGCTCGATTATCGGGCAGTGGTGTATCCGAGGCGGACGCGCCGCGATGCCCGGCCGCAGTGGCGGAAGGCTGGAAAAGGGAGCTTGTCTTGACAGCGGCCCCGCGGCAAGGGACAAGGCATCGCTGACATGGACCGGAATCTTGCGGGCAACGCTGTCGGCACGCCCCCAACCGACCGCGAGGTCGGCCGCGTCTGCCCCCTCGACCTGTCACCTCTGGCACCGGTTGTTCCGGCGACGCCGGTCGAGGTCGCAGAGGCGGTAGGACGCGCTCGTGCGGCCCAGCGTGCCTTCCGTGAGCTGAAGACGGAAGACCGCATTGCGGCCTTGCGAGAGGCTGCCCGCGCGATGCTGGTGCGGCGTCACGAGATCATCGAGCTCGTCCGCGTCGAGCTGGGCAAGGTCGACGTCGAGGCGCTCTTCAACGAGGCGCTTGGACCGCTCGACACGGTCAACGCGTGGGCGCGCGTCGTCAGCCGCCACGCTGCGCGCGAGACGGTGCGCCTGAACCCCGTGAGCTTCCCGCGCAAAAGCGCTTTCGTGGATATGCTTCCACGCGGCGTGGTCGGCGTGATCGCCCCCTGGAACTTTCCGGTGGCGGGGCTGTATCGCGCGGTCATTCCCGCGCTCATGACCGGAAATGCGGTCGTGGTGAAGCCCTCGCCCTACGCCCCGCTTTCCAGCGCATGGTTCCTGAAGGTGCTCGGCAGTGTGCTGCCGGCCGACCTGGTTGCGGTGGTCCAGGGCGGGGCGGAGGTCGGCGAGGCGCTCATCGGTTCAGGCATCGACGCGTGTGCGTTCACCGGCTCGCCCGCGACGGGTCGCAAGGTCCGCGTGCAGTGTGCCGAGCGCGGCATCCCAGCAAGCATCGAGATGGGCGGCAAGGACCCGGCAATCGTGCTGGCCGATTGCGACATGGCGCGCACCGTGGCGGGCGTCACGTCCTGGGCCCTCAACAACGCCGGCCAGGCGTGCGGCGCGATCGAGATAGCCTATGTAGATCGCACCATCGCGGACGAGTTCGTCGAGCGGCTCAGGAGCGTGTGGACGGCCCTGCGCGCCGGACCCGGCCCCCGCGGCGAAGTGGACGTGGCCCCCCTTGCGCACAGCCGGCAGCTGGAGACCGTCGTCCGGCACGTCGAAGACGCGCGGGCCCGGGGCGCCACCGTGGTGTGCGGCGGCCGCCCCACCGGCACGGGCCTGTGGTACGAGCCGACGCTGCTCGACCACTGTAACGAGGAAATGGAGGTCGTTCGCGACGAGACCTTCGGTCCGGTGCTGGCCATCGTGCGGGTCGATGGTGTTTCCGACGCGGTCGCCTTCGCGAATCGCAGCCGCTATGGATTGGGTGCTTCGATCTGGACGCAGGACGTTGCCCGCGCGCAGCGCATCGCGGAGCGTCTCGATTGCGGCGTGGTAACAATCAACAACCACGCGCTATCGGGAGCCATCCCCGAGCTCCCCTGGACGGGCACCCGCGAGACCGGATTCGGGATCGCCAACAGCCAGCATGCGCTCCATACGTTCTTGCGTCCGAAAACCACGGTCGTAGATCGCTCGAAGGGCTTCGAGCTGTACTGGCTCCCCTACGATCGCAAGGTCTTCGACCTGGGCGACATCCTTTGCGACGTGCAGGGGATGGCGTTCGAACGCGCCTGGAAGCTCCCGCTGTTGCTCCGCGAGCGGGTCCGGCGCGCGAAGAGGTTCTTTGGAGCGTGAGGCGTCCGAGATGACGGTCCAGGATGTCGACACGCAGGCAGTGAGCCGCCCCCGCTTTGGGGAGGCGCCACGACGCGTACGCGGGGTCCCCGGCGGCGCGATCACCGGCCCTGCAATCTGGACAGCGGCCCGACTGCGGGTTGCCGCATGGGACCGGGTCGCCGCGGCTCCAGAAGCCGTCCAGCTGAAGACGCTCCTCACGCATTGTGCGCGCGGCGCCCGGACCGAGTTCGGCAAGCAGCACCGCCTGGGCAGCGTACGCTCCTGGGAGGACTATCGCGAGCGCGTGCCGGTCCGCACCTATGCGGACTACGAGCCACTGCTGGAGCGCATGCGGCGCGGCGATCGCAACGTGCTGCACCCTGAGTTCATCCGATACTACGGCTGCTCGTCCGGCACCTCGCACACGCGGGCGAAGAACAAGTACCTGCCGATCTCGCGCGAGCAGATCAAGTGGCAGCAGAAGGCCGGGTTCGACGTCGTCGCGCGCTATCTCACGCTCACGGGGGATCGCAGCTGGTCTTCCGGCTATAACCTCGCTCTTCTGCCGCCGGCGGTCGTCAAGCGCGAAGGGCCGGTCGGGATCACCAGCAACCCGGGTCTGATGCAGCTGCATATGCCCAAGGTGTCGGCGCTGATGTCGCTTCCCAGGCCGCCTCTCAGGGATATCGAGGATTACGACCTCAAGCTGGACGCGATCGCGGACGCCTATCTCGACCACGACATCCGTTCGCTTTCGGGCACCACGTGCTGGTTTCCGAATCTCTTCGAGCGCGTGCTCGTCCAGGCGCGTCGGCGCGGCATCCACGCCGAGACGGTGCGGGATGTCTGGCCGAACCTGAGTGTGCTCTTCGGGGGCGGCGTGTACGCCGAGCCGTACCGGGACATCCTCGAGTCACGCGTCGGCGGACCGATCCCGCTCATGGACAACTACAACGCGACCGAGGGCGGCATCTTCGCCGTCACCGACCGCCTGGACGGGCCGGGCCTGCGCGTCATTCCCGATCGCGGCGTCTTCTTCGAGTTCGTGCCGCGCGATCAGCAGGGGCGTCCGGACGCGGAGCGGGTGCCGCTCTGGAAGGTGGAAAAGGGCGGCGAATACGCCGTCATCGTCACCACCTGCTCCGGGCTGTACGCCTACGACATCGGGGATCTCGTGCGGTTCACGGATCTCTTCCCGCACCGCCTGGAGTTCATCGGCCGTAGCGCCGGCATGCTTTCGGTCACCCAGGAGTTGATGACGACCCTGGAAGTCGAGCGCGCCGTCGGCGCCGCCGTGAAGCTCTCCGATGCGGCCGTCGTCGAGTTTGCCTGCGGCGCCGACATCGGCGGCCGTGGCGGAGGCAAGGGGTGGTACGTCCTTTTCGTGGAATTCGAGCGGGCGCCGGCCGATCTCGAGCGCTTTCGCCTTGCATTCGATGAAGGTCTGGCGGAACAGAACCGCGTCTATCGCGAGCATCGCCAGAACGACGCGGCAATCCTTTCCCCCGAGATCGTGACCCTCCCGCGCGGCACGATGAAAGAGTTTGTGGAGCGGGTCGGGCGCAGCGGCGCCCAGCAGAAGTTTCCTCGCATTGTCGACGATGCCAAACGCGATGTCCTGCGACGGCTCGCTCGAGAGTCCTTGAACTGAATGGAGTTCGTGATGTCCGAAAAGCTCGGTGTGCTGGTGGTAGGCGCAGGCGGCGCGGTGGCGTCGACGGTGATCGGCGGCGTGGCGCTGATGAAGAAGGGTCTCGTGCCCAGGCTCGGCATGATCACCGAGACGGAGCTCGGGCAGAAATTGCCACTGCCGGCCGTGGACGATCTCGAGTTCGGCGGTTGGGACATCCGGACCACCAACCTCTTCGACGCGGCGAAGCATCACGGCGTGATCCCGCGCCACCTGCTGCCCGAGATCGAGGACGAGCTCCGCGCGCTGCATCCCTGGCCGTCGATGGTTTCCCCCCAGTTCCTGGGCGGAGATCTCGGTGACAACGCCGTGGAGGGCACCTCGTATCGCGATCAGCTCAGGCTGATGAAGGCGCAGGTCGAGGCGTTCAAGAAGGAGCGCAAGGTGGACCGCACGGTCCTCGTGAACCTGGCGTCGACGGAGCGCCACACGCAGATCTCCGACGTGCACCTGACGCCCGAGGCGTTCGAGGCGGGACTCGACGCCAACGACCCGCGCATCAGCCCGGCCATGAGGTACCTCTACCTCGCCATCATGATGGACATGCCGCACGTGAACTTCACGCCGAGCCTGTCGAACATCCCGGCGCTGGATACGCTGTCCCGCAAGCGCGGCGTGCCCATCGCAGGCGAGGACGGCAAGACGGGGCAGACCCTGCTCAAGACGGTGCTGGCGCCGGCGTTTGCGGTTCGGCAGCTGGTGGTCCAGGGCTGGTACTCGACCAACATCCTGGGCAACAACGACGGCCGCGTGCTCGACGATCCCGCCTCCAACAAGACCAAGGTGACGAGCAAGCTCGGCGTGCTCGACAACATCCTCGGCTACGGCGTGGACGATCACCAGGTGCACATCCACTACTACCGTCCCCGCGGCGACGCGAAGGAAGCCTGGGACAACATCGACCTGCTCGGCTTCCTCGGTGAGCCGATGCAGATCAAGGTCAACTTCCTGTGCAGGGACTCCATCCTCGCGGCGCCGCTGGTGATCGACCTGGTCCGCCTCATGGATGTCGCGCATCGCGCGGGCGAGTGCGGCGTACAGCGGCAGTTCTCCGTGTTCTTCAAGGCGCCGTACCGGGTGGAGGGCGAGCCGGTCGTCCACGATCTATTCGAGCAGTTCAGGATGCTGCGCGAATGGAGCGAGACCGTCGACACCGCGCCGCGCGCTGTCGGCGCGGTGGCGGCGCGAGCGGTTTGACCGCGGCGCGCCGAGGCACCAGGTAGTAGCGATGACCTCGGCTCTCGCCATCGCTGGCGGTCGTCCCACGCTCGACAACGGCCGGCACATCCGCTGGCCGGTGCTCGGCGACGAGGACCGCCGGGCGGTGATGGGAGTGCTCGAGCGCGGCGTCCTGTCCGGGCCGCTGGCGCCCGAGGTGCGCGGCCTGGAGCGGGAATTTGCGGCGTTCGTCGGCGCGCGGCATTGCCTCGCCACGAACAGCGGCACGGCGTCGCTGCACATCGCGCTGGCGGCGGCCGGCGTGGGGCCAGGCGACGAGGTGGTGACGACGGCCTATAGCTTCGTTGCCACCGCGCTGGCGGTGCTGCACCAGGACGCTATCCCGGTGTTTGTCGATATCGAACCACGCTTCTGTGGGCTCGACCCGGCGCTGCTCGAAGCCGCCATCACGCCGCGAACGCGCGCTATCCTGCCGGTGCACATCCACGGCATACCGTGCGAGATGGACCCGATCCTCGAGATCGCGCGCCACCACGACATCCCCGTCATCGAGGACGCCTGCCAGGCGCACGGCGCCGTCTACCGTGGTCGCAAGGTGGGCACGCTGGGCAGCATGGGGTGCTTCAGCACGCAGTCCAGCAAGAACCTTTCCTGCGGCGAGGGCGGGCTGTTCGTGACGGACGACGAGCGGCTGCTGGAGCGCGCAAACCGCACGCGCATGTTCGGCGAGAACGTGGGCGCCATGGACAAGGCGGGGTTCTCCCCGGAGCGACCTCTGGACGCCGAGCGCGCCTACGAGAGTGAAGCCATCGGCTTCATGTATCGCACCAACGAGATGTCGGCGGCGCTCGCCCGGAGCCAGCTCCGGCGTCTCGAGCACTACAACGAGCGCGCGCAGCACAACGCATCGCGCCTGTCGGCGCGGCTCGGCGCGCTGCCCGGCATCGAGCCGCCCGCGGTGGACGACAACCGTACCAGCACGTTCCACAAGTACCGCGTGCGGCTGGACGCGAGCGCTGTCGGCGTCGACGCTCCGCCCCGCACGGTGCGCGCCGCGATGCTGGCCGCGCTGCGCGCCGAGGGACTCGAAGTCGTGCTGTGGCAGACCCTGCCAGTGCCCGGCCAGCGGCTCTTCCAGGAGCGCGTCGGCTACGGCGGACGGCCGCATCCCTGGGACGCCGGCGAGCCCGTGGACTATGACCTCGAGCGCTTTCCCGAGACCTGCCGACTGCTCGACAGCTCGCTGGTGCTCTTCTCGCAGAGCTGCCCCATCTTTCCGCAGCCCGACAACGTCGTCGATGCCTATGCGAACGCGTTCGAGCGTGTGTGGACGCGGCTCGCCGAGCTCCCTGGAGTCGCGCCGTGAAGCCGGGGCACAAGCGCTGGCTGCAGATCGGCTTCGCCGTCGTCGGGGCTGCGATCGTGGCATTCCTCGTGCTGCGGGCGGGGCCGATGGAGCTCCTGGGAGCCATCCTGCGCGTGGGGCCCTGGTTCCCGGTGCTGCTGCTCTTCGAGCTTGGAATCGTGGTGCTCAACGCCCTGGCGCTCGCGTCCCTGTACCGGGCGGGCGGAGCCCCGCTTCCCGGCCCCGATCTGTGGCGCGCGTCGTTCCGCGCGCAGTTGTTCGCGGTCGTGGCGCCCGCCGGGCGTCTGGTGGCGGAGACGGTCCGGGCCCAGCAGCTGTCCGGTCGCGCAGGCCGGGCCCGGGCCGCCGCGGCAGCAGCGTGGATGGTGGCGATCGTGCTGCTCGCCAATGCGCTGATCGCGATTCCGCTGATGGTGGCGGTGGCTCTAGTCGACGGTGCTGCCTGGTTGACGCTGGCGGTGGGGCTCTACTGCGTCGCGACTTTCGCCATCGGTGGCGCGGTCGTGTTTGCGGGGCGGGCGCGGCTTGGCCGCTGGCTCGCGCGCCGCATCGCCATCGCCCGCGAAGCGGGGCCCGCATTCGACGACGCGTTTGCGTCGGAAGCGCCCGGCGTGGGCCGCGCGCTGCTTCTCGAGTTCTGCACCCGCCTGCTGCTCATCGGCGAGATCCTGCTTCTGCGTCACGCGGTGGGGGCGTCGGCCGACGTGCTGAGCGCCCTCGCCACGACGGGCCTGGTCCTGGCGGGCGCCGCCGCGGGCGATTTCGTGCCGGCCCAGCTCGGCGCGACGGATGGTCCCGTGAGCCTGGCCGCCGGCAGGCTCGGCATGCTGGGCAGCGCGGCGATCGCCCTGACGCTCGGGTTGCATGCCGTGCAGCTTTGTGTGGGGCTCGGCGGCGCCCTCCTGGCCTCCGCAATCTTCCGGCCCGCGCGGGCCGTACCTCTGGAGTCGTCTTCATGAACAAGAAACTGTCCGCGCCGGATGTGGGCTCGCCGGGTCCTATCTCGCTGGCCGATCGAGCGGCTTCGCTCGCCATTCTGGAAGCGATGATTCCCGGCAGCGACACGATCCCGCCCGCAGACGAAGCGACCCTGGCCCGCACCGAGGAGATCGTGCACTCGGTCGCACCCGAGCTCGTGCCGGCGTTCCGCAAGGCGCAGCGCGCGCTGTCCGCCGCTGCGGTGTTGTCGACGGGGCGCTCGTTTGCGAAGCTCGACACGCGGGCGCAGCAGGATCTTCTCGCGCGCTGGTACAAGACGCCAGGACTGCGCTCGGCGCTGGCGGCGCTGTCCCTCATCTACAAGTTCGTCCATTTCGATCGCCCCGAGGTGTACGAGCGGATGGGCGGCAAACTCAACGTCGTGGCACAGAGCGAAGCGCCGGCGTGGCGTCGCCAGATGCACGTTGCGACCGACCTTCCCAAGGACGAGACGCTCGAGTGCGACGTCGTCGTGGTCGGTACGGGCGCGGGGGGTGCAGTGGTCGGGCGGGAGCTGGCCGAGCGCGGTCGCGCGGTGGTCTTCGTCGAAGAAGGCCGCTACCACGACCGCCGCGATTTCGATGGCAGCTCGGTCAAGGCGCACCTTTCGTTCTACCGGTTTGCCGTTACCTTTGGAAACACGGTCATGCCGCTCTTCATGGGACGGCTTGTCGGCGGTTCGACGGCGGTCAACGGCGGAACCTGCTTCCGCACGCCGCCGTGGACGCTCGACAGGTGGTGCGAGGACTTCAAGTCGGACGACTTTTCTCCCAGCGCGATGAGCTCCTGGTTCGATCATGTCGAGTCCTTCATGGGGGTCGGGCCGACGGACGCTCGCTATCTCGGCCCCATCGACGGCATCATCTCGCGCGGCTGCGATGCGCTCGGCTGGAGCTACAGCCGGATCCGGCGCAACGCGCCTGGATGCGAAGGGTCGGGGTTCTGCAACTTCGGCTGTCGCACCGACGCGCGGCGCAGCACGAACGTCTCGTACATCCCCGCAGCGCTGCAAAAGGGCGCGGTATGCGTCACGGAGCTCCACGCCGACCGCGTGCTGACCGAGGGCGGGCGTGCCGTCGGCATCGAAGGCGTCGCCCGCGACGGCAGGCGGGTGAAGGTGCGGGCGTCCGCCGTGATTCTCGCGGGCGGCAGCATTCCGACGCCGCTCTTCCTGATGCGTCAGGGGATCTGCAACAGCAGCGGGCAGGTCGGACGGAACTTGTCGCTCCACCCGAGCGGAGGGCTGAACGCGCTGTTCGACGAGGAAGTCCGCGGCGCCGACTTCGTGCCGCAGGGGCATGCCGTCGACCAGTTTGCGCGGGACGGAATCATGATCCTGACGGCGCTGGGCGACCACAACGTGGAAGCGGTCACGCTTCCGATGAGCGGCAAGCCGCTGATGGACGTGCTCGACCGGCGTAACCACCTGGCCGGCGTCGGCACGCTGGTCGCCGATGCCTCGCCGAACGGACGGGTGTGGTGGGAGCGGGCCGGCAAGCCCGCGATCACCTACAACCTGCAGCGCGAGGACCTCAGGCGCCTGCACGAGGCGAACGTGCGCTCCGGAGAGATGTTCCTCGCGGCCGGCGCAAAGCGGCTGTATCCGCTGGTGCTCACGCGGCCCGTCGTCGAACCGGACGACTTCCACGATTTCCGCAAGCGGCCGCCCTCGGCGAGCGAGCTTGTCGTCGTGAGCTACCACCCGCTCGGCACCTGCCGCATGGGTCGGGATCCAAAGAAGAGCGTGGTGGATCTCGATCACCAGACTCACGACATGAAGGGGCTCTTCATCGTGGACGGCAGCTCCGTCAACGGCCCGCTGGGCGTCAATCCGCAGCTGACGATCATGGCGGTCGCCACCCGCGCCGCCGCGCGCATCGACGCCCTGCTGGACTAGCCAAGTCGCCGGCGACGATCCTCGACCGCCCGGCCACGTCGCGGACGACTTGCCACGATCCGGAATCCACACGAAGGCCGAAGGGCCGAAGGGGGTTTGGGTCGAACGCTGTGGCGGACCGCCCGAATAATCCAGCGGCTGCGCGTCCCGAGACGAGCGCGGCGCGTGCAACCTCTGGATTGGACGCGAGGCATGCCCCAACCCGCGACCCCCCAAAAAAAAAGCCGTCTGCAGATCCGTGGAAGACGCCTTCGGTCCTTCGGCCTTCGTGTGAAAATCCTACCGAGCGGGATGTGCCGTCGCTGCGGGTCGGGATGTGGAACGCTACTCCGCGCCGCTTGGTGCGTCGGCGCGGGCGGACGGGCGGTCCGGGCCGGGCTGCTTGGCCGGCAAGAGGGCGGGCAGCACGACCAGCACGGTGGCGACGGCCATCAGCTCGCCGAGGACCGCGGCCCAGCCGAAGGAGCGCAGCGCGCCCGAGTGGGCGAACAGCAGCGTCAGGTAGCCCACGATGGTCGTGAGCGAACAGAGCAGGATAGCGCCGCCCATGCGCGCCGTGGCGCGCCTCGCGTCCACGTCCCACGCGTCCATCGCGCCGAGCAGGTTCACGACGTAGTCGGCTCCGACGCCTATGGTGATGGGGATGGCCGCGAAGTTCAGCATGTTCAGCTGCACGCCCACCGCGAACATCACGCATTGCGCCGAGAAGGCGACCACGGCGACTGTCGCGACCACCAGCGGAATCCGCAGCGGTCGGCGCCGGAAGATCGGCAAGAGGACGAGCGCGACGAGCCCGCACACCACGAGCACGACGCGGGGCGCCTCCTGCTTGATCAGGCGCAGGATCTCCGCCATGAACAAGAACGCGCCGCCCGCTACGCTGTCCGGGGGGAGCTTCACCGACGACAGCTCGTCGGAGAAGCGGATGACGTTGCGGGCGTTGTTGTAGTCGATGGCCAGCGACGGGAACAGCAGCACGACGCGGTCGGTCCGACCGGAAGTCTCCGCGAAGGCGCGCGTCAGCGACGCCGGTACGTCCTTCGGCGTGAGCACGTGGAGGTTCTTCGCCGAGAGCCAGCTGTCCACGCGCTTGCGGGTCTTGTCCGGCATGCTGTCCTTTGGGAAGCTCTTGATCTGGTCGCGGAGCTTCTCGAGCCTCGCGATCCGCGCGCGCTGTTCCGCTTCGGGGTGCACATACTCCTCTATCGTCTCGACCCGCTCGGCCATGCGCTGTGGACCGTCGACCATGCGCTGGCGCAGCGCCGTCGCAGCGCGCTCGCGGTCGGCTGGGCTCTTGACGAGAACGACGATTGGGTTCATCCAGACGCCGAAGATGTCAGACATCTTCGCGTCCCACGACGCGCCGCCCGAGCGAAGCGATCGGGTGTTGCGTAGATGCAGCAGGTTCTCGTCGTAGGGGCCGTTGTGAATGGCCCGGCGGAGCCCGATCCCGCCGACCGCCAGCGACGCGATCACCACCGAGAACGCCACCACCCTGGCCGCCCACGGTCGCGCGAAGAACCCCGTCAGGCGCTGCTGGAAGCGGCTCAGTTGCTCGCCCCGCCGCGGCGGAGCCAGCCAGGCGATCGTCAGCGGCATCAGCAGGAATGCGATGGCCCACGTCGTCACCATGCCGACGCCGCCGAGCCAACCGAACTGCGAGAATCCACGGAAGGTCGCCGTCGCCAGGCCGAAGTAGGCGGCCGACGCCGTCGCCGACGCCGCCAGCGTGCCGGGCAGAGCGGCTTTCGCTGCCGCAACGATCGCTTCTTGTTTCGTTCCGGTGGAGGGCTGTGCGCGGTAGTACGCCAGGAACATCAGCGGGTAGTTGATACCGTTGCCCGCGATGATCGCGCCGAGGAAGGCGGAGTTCGAGTTCAAAAAGCTGCCTGACAGCCTGCCCAGCCCGAAGGTGAACAGAAGCCCGGGCACCAGACCCAGCACCACGGCCAGAATGGCGCGGACCGTGCGGAAGTACGCCACGATCAGCAGGCCTACGAGCAGCACCACCAGGATGGACGAGAGCGACAGGTCGCTCTGGATCGCCGCGTGCTCTTCGAGAAGGTTGACGACCTCTCCGTTGTACGCGACCTGGAGCGACGCCGGGAACGCGGGACGCAGGCCTGCCACTTCTGCCTTGACGGCTTTCAGCAGTGCGTCGGACGGTCCGACGTCCACCTCGGAGCCGCGCAACGCCATCATCAGCACGACGGTGTGGCCATCCTTCGACTCGAAATAGCCCCTGGGAAAGCGATCCTGACCCTTGGTCATCGACTCCACGCGCTTCTGCACGTGGTCCCACTGTTCCTTTGGCGAGGTCTCGAGGTCGACGTAGAACGGATTGGCGTCGCGCCGGGACACGTCGACGGCGTGGTCGACATCCTTCATCAGCGAGTCGAAGTCCTTCTGCGACAGGAGCAGCGGCGCGTGTTCGTCCGCCCAGCTGCGCTCCTTGTCGATCGTCGCCTGGATCCAGCGTGCCTGCGGGATCTTGCGGGCCTCCAGGCGCTTGGCGAGCTCGCGGATGAAGCGCTCGTTGTCGGCGCGGTTCGGGCCGTGGGCGATCACGTTCAGGCGGGCCACGCCGCCCACGCGCTCGTGGATCCGGTCGAGGGCCTGGACGGAGGGAGCGTCCTTCGGCAGCAGGTCCTCCATCCCCGCGTGGATGTCCATGAAGTAGCGGGCCGAAAGCACCAGCGACGGCGCGAGCAGCAGCAGCACGATGAGCGTCGTGGCGAGCCGATGCGCGCAGATCGCGCCGACGAGGTGTTCGTAGGCGAGCGTCACGAGCCTCCTGAGGCCGCCGCTCGCGGGCGGATCGGAGGGCCCGGTCGAGCTCACCCGGGCGACCCTGGCGCCGAAATCGCCGCGGCGCAAGGGCATCGCGGCGCGGAAACCCCCGGGTTCCGCTTTCCGGCCCGCGGGCTAGACTGCGCTCCTGGCATGTCCTCGTTCGTGTTCGTCTACGGGACGCTCCTCGCCGGCGAGGGGAACCACGAGCTGCTCGATGGCGCCCGCCGTGTGGGTCACGGCACGACGCTGCCCGTCTTCGAGCTGCGCGATCTGGGCCCCTATCCCGGCCTGGTCGAGGGCGGGTCCCAGGCGGTGGTAGGCGAGGTGTACGAGGTCGATGAGGT
Source organism: uncultured delta proteobacterium (assembly GCA_963826085.1). Lineage (GTDB taxonomy): Bacteria > Myxococcota_A > Polyangia > Polyangiales > Polyangiaceae > CAWDXG01. Next base: position 180,651 of record CAWGVN010000006.1, read on the forward strand.
GATGCTGCGTGCGCTCGACGCCTTCGAGGACCATCCCAGGCTCTACCGGCGCATGGCGATCACGCTTTCGGACGGTCAGATCGTCCAGACCTACGTGATGTCGGAGCGGCGGGCTGCCGGGTCGGCGATCATCGAGTCCGGCAACTGGCGCGAGCGGCACGGCGTGTAGGCCGCCCTGCCGTGGCGCGCTCTGTTATCCTGGCGCGCGTGGCTCATGGTGCTGGCCGATGGGCGCGCTCTCTACTGGCGCTGCTCTGCCTACTACCGGTCGTCGCTGGATGCGGCACGGACGAAGCCGTCACTGTTCCGGTGAAGGGGATCCGTGTCTCGCCGGATTCCGGCGGACGCTTCGACGTGGAAGGGACGGGCGGCACGCTGCTGCGCGGCGCATGGGCCGAAGTGTTGATCGAGGATGGCGGCACGCAGCGCACGCTTTCTACCCGCGATTGCACAGGGAGCTGGAAGCGCCTGGATGCGTCGCCCAAGCCGGGCGGCTACTTCGATGCGCTCACGGGTCACGAGCTCGATTGCGAGATCGACAACGTGGCGCTCGCACTCCGCGTGTACGCCGATCCGGTGCACGCAGCCGCGCTGGCGATGCTGGACGTGACCAACCACAGAAGCGGCGATCTGCAGGTCCTGCGCTTCACGCCGGTTATCAGCTCCGGCAAGGGCGGCGGCCTGTTCGTGGGCAGGGATGCGATGCGGACGCGCGTGCTCGACGACGGCATGGATATCGTCTCGGACACCGAAGCAAACCTACACTACCCGGACCAGAGCTCGCGCCAGCCCATCATCGACTCGTTCTTCAAGATCCCCTCGCGCGGCGACGTGCTCTCGAACTGGAACCATGCGCTGGTCGATCTCGACAGCGGACGCTCCTGGGTCGCCGGCTCGCTGGGCGTGGAGCGCGCTTTCCCCACCTTCGGGACGACGCTCGACCACGACTCTCCCGCGAAGGACGGCAAGCGCACGGGGCAGAACGAGTTCGTGACGGATCAGCCACTGCTCTACAAAGGCAAGCCGGTAGCGCCGGGCAAGACGTTGTCCAGCGAGGTCGTGTACATGAATCCGTCCGCGCCGGACGCCTGGACGGGCCTCGAGGACTATGCCGACGCGGTTGCGGCCTGGCTCGACTTCACGGTGTGGACGAAGCGCGCCGGCGGCCGCCCCACGCCGAACGGCTGGAACAGCTGGACGGGATCCGGCTCCACCGGCGGTCTCGGGACCAACATCGACGAGAAAATCATGGGCGAGAACCTCGCGGTGATGGCGCGCGAGTTCAAGCCGTACGGGATCGACTACTTCCAGATGGACGACGGCTACCAGATCGCCGACGGCGACTGGCAGGCGAACAGCAAGTTCCCTTCGGGGATCCCGGCCTTCTCGAAGCAGATCGCGGACGACGGTCTGAAGCCGGGGCTGTGGATCGCGGCATTCCGCGTGTCGACGAATTCGACGCTCGCGGCCCAGCATCCGGACTGGCTGCTCGATCCGGCGACCAACGTGGTCCAGGGTCTGTTCGATCCCGGCGCGGACGCGCGCATGCTCGACCTGTCGAACCCGGCGGTGCAGGGCTGGCTCGGCCAGACCATGAAGCGCTACAAGGACGACTGGGGCGAGCGCTGGATCAAGCACGATTTCGGCTACTACGAGATGCTGTATCCGCCGAAGTACGACCCCACTCTGACCAGCATCGAGGCGTACAAGAAGGGCATCCGCGCCATCAAGGCCGCGCTCGGCGACAACGTGTTCTACCTGGGCATCGCGCTCATGGGCATCAACGAGGGCGTGGTCGACGGCATGCGGCTGACGCTGGACGCCGGCCCGCTCTGGGAACAGTCCCAGCCCTTCTCCACGGTCGGCAACGGCGACAGCTTCAAGGCCATCGTCAAGACGGGGGCGCGCCGCTACTATTTCCACAACCGGGTCTGGATCACGCACAACGATCTGCTGTTCTTCCGTACCGACAAGCAGCATCCCGATCCGCCCATCACCATGGACGAGGCGAAGACCTACGCCTCGTTCATGTCGCTCAGCGGATCCATCATCAAGTTCGGCGAAGATCTGCGCACGCTCACGCCCGAGCAGATCGACGTTCTGGCGGCAGCTGTTGCCGAGCTATCCGGACTCGGCGCGACCCATGGACCTGTTCACGCGCCACTATCCCGAGGAGTGGCTGCTGCGCGTGCACGGAAGCCTGGCCGGGTCGGACGAGAGCTGGTTCGTGGTCGGGCTGTTGAACTGGGGCAGGAACTACGACTACGACGCGCAGACGATCCAGACCATGCCCGACGAGGCGCGCACGTACAGCATCGACCTCGGAAGATGGGGGTTGGACCCCGACAAGCAGTACCTGGCCAGCGAGTTCTGGAGCGAGAAATTCCTCGGCATCGTGCAGGGAACGCTAAAGCGCACGATCCCCGCGCACGGCCACGAGGTGATCGCGCTGCGCGAGGTCACCGGGCATCCGCAGTACCTGGGCGACAACCGCCAGATCACGCAAGGCGGCACCGATCTCGAGAGCGAGAGCTGGAACGAGAGCGCGCGCGAGCTCGATCTGCGTTTCAAGGTCGACGCCGGCTCCGCCGCTGCCGTACCGTTCGAGTACCGGTTCCGGGTCTATGCGCCGGACGGCTACCAGTTTGCCGGCGCAGACGGTGCCCCCGCCGTCCAGAATGGGCGCGTGGTAACCCTCCGCATCACGCCCGACACGCCGGGCGATCTGTCACTGCGCGTGCACTTCAAGTGAACCGCTGCGGCGAACGGGTGGTCAGAGCTCGGCTGCTCGCCACAGGTACCAGCTGGCGAGCGTGCGGTACGGCTTCCAGCGCTCGCCGCGGCGAGCGACCTCTTTGGGCGAAGGCAGCTCACGCTTCTTGAATGCGGCGGCAAAGCCCTTCTGGATGCCGTAGTCGTCGACCGGCAGCACGTCGGGGCGCCCGAGGCGGAACATCAGCAGCATCTCCACCGTCCATCGACCGATACCGCGCACTGCCGTCAGCCGTTCGATGATGGCGTCGTTGTCCATCTTCCGCGTCTCGGCCAGCGTGGGCAGCTCGCCGGCAGCCGTGCGGCGCGCCAGGTCTTTCAGCGACAGTGTCTTGGTCCGCGAAAGTCCCGCCGAGCGCAGGCGCTCTTCGGTCGCGCGCAGGATCTGCCGAGGCGTGGGGCCCTCGTGGGCCCGCGGGAACAGCGCGCACAGCCGCGCGTAGATCGTCGCCGCGGCCTTGCCGCTGAGCTGCTGGTAGACGATAGCTTCCGCCAGCGCGACGAACAGATCCGGCGTGCTCTTGAGCTGCATGCGGAAAGGACCGACCCGGTCGATCAGCTTCGCCAGCCCCGGATCGGCAAGCCGGACATGCTCGAGCGCGGAGTCGGGGTCGAAGCCGAGCGCGCGGTCGCCCGAGAAGAGTCCAGGTGCGCCGCCGGCACCTTCGATGGCCAGCAGGCGCACTTGGTCGTGACGCCTCCGTTCGCGGAAAAGCCGCCCACACGCCCGCCGGCGGCCAGCACCCGGTGACAGGGCACCACCAGCGCGAACGGGTTCTTCCCTAATGCCTGTCCGACCGCTCGCGCCGTGCCGGGCTTGCCGAGCCGCCGGGCGAGCTCGCCGTAGCTGAGCGTTGCGCCGGGCGGAATGGCTCGCGCGGCGTCGTACACGCGGCGGTGGAACGGCGGAACCCGCTCCATGTCCAGCTGGACCGAGGAGAGATCGGGCGCTTCGCCGCGCAGCAGCGCGGCGATGTCGTCGACGGCGCGCGCGACGCGGTCGGGCGGCGAGGTCTCGGGGCTTCCCGGGAAACGTTCCAGCAGGCGCGACCGCGTCGCAGCGTCCCGCGCCTCGGGCAGCTGCACGCCTGCGATGCCGCGCGCTGTCCACGCCACGCCGCAGCGCCCGATCGCAGTGTCGAACAGGGCAATGCCCGCCTTCGTCATGCCGCGAGGAGTCTACCCCAGGAGGAGCTCGTCCTGGTGCTTGGCGAGCAGCTGCTCGATGGCGTCGCGCGCCCTGCGGAAGCGTGCCAGCATCTGCTGGCGGGGGAGGGGATCGGCGCTGGCCGGGTCGGGGATAGGCCAGTGCAGGCGCCGCGCCTTGCCCAGGAAGACGGGGCACACCTCCTCGGCGCACAGCGTGACAACGGTGTCGACGCCGGCCGGGTCGATGCTGTCGACGGACTTGGAGTGCTGCCCCGAGCTGTCGATGCCGAGCTCGGACAGGACCTCCACCGCGTAGGGGTTCATCTGCGTCGGCCGGCTGCCTGCGCTCTGCACGCGGGCGCGCGGGCCGAACGCGGCCCTGGCCAGCGCTTCGGCCATCTGGCTCCGCGCGGAGTTGGCGACGCACAAGAACAGGATCGAGGTCACACGCTACTCCGCCGCAAGCTCCGCCGGGCTCTTGGGCGCTTCAGTGAAGTCGCTGAAGTAACGCCGCCCCAGCCAGAACGCCACGTTGACCAGACCGATCATCACGGGCACCTCCACCAGCGGACCTATCACCGCGGCGAACGCCGCGCCGCTGTGGATGCCGAACGTCGCCACTGCGACGGCGATAGCGAGCTCGAAGTTGTTCGACGCAGCGGTGAAGCTCAGCGTCGTGGCTTCCGCGTAGCGCGCCCCGGCGCGCCGCCCGAGCAGGAACGACACCAGGAACATCACGACGAAGTAGATCAGCAGCGGAATCGCGATCCGCACCACGTCGAACGGCAGCTTCACGATGGCTTCGCCCTTGAGCGAGAACATCACGACGATGGTGAAGAGCAGCGCGACGAGCGTTATCGGGCTGATTCTCGGGACGAAGCGCTTCTCGTACCATTCGACGCCGCGCGCGCGGATCATCACGAGCCGCGTCAGGAGGCCAGCCGCAAAGGGGATGCCCAGATAGATAGCGACGCTGGTGGCGATCTGGCCGATACCGATGTTCACGACCGCGCTCTCGAGGCCGAGCCAGGAGGGCAGCAGCGTGGCGAAGAACCAGGCGTAGACCGAGAAGAACAGCACCTGGAAGATCGAGTTGAAAGCGACCAGCCCCGCGCAGAACTCCCGGTCGCCCCTGGCGAGATCGTTCCAGACGATCACCATGGCGATGCACCGCGCCAGGCCGATCAGGATCAAGCCCAGCATGTATTGAGGCTTGTCGCGCAGGAAGATCACCGCGAGCGCGAACATCAGCACGGGCCCGATGATCCAGTTCTCGATCAACGACAGGATCAGCACACGCCGGTTCCCGAGCACGCCGCCTAGCTTTTCGTAACGGACCCGGGCGAGCGGCGGGTACATCATCAGGATCAGCCCGATCGCAATGGGGATGCTCGTCGTGCCCACGCTCAGCCGGGACAGCCCGCCGACCAGACCCGGCGAGGCGAAGCCGAGCCCGACACCGAGCGCCATGGCTGCGAAGATCCAGAGCGTGAGGTAGCGGTCGAGGAACGACAGGCGCCGTGCGACGCCATTGTGCGGAGAGCTCATCGCGTTCTTTCGATGCTAGAGGCTGCCAACCAGCGCTTTGAGACGGCGCAGCATTCGCGGTGCGAGGCAGTAGCAGACGCGCGGCCCGTCGACCTCGCCCTGCACCAGTCCGGCCTCCTTCATGACCTTCAGGTGTTGCGACACGGTCGACTGCGCCAGGTCCAGCTCGCTCACCAGCTCGCCGCAAACGCAGGTTGTGCGGCGTGCCAGCAGGCGCAGGATGTGGACCCGCGCCGGGTGGCCGAGCGCCTTGCACAGCGCCGCCAGCTCGGCGTCGGCCTCGAGCCCCTCGACCGGCCGCAGGTCGGGGACGTCGTCTTCCGGCGGCGCACAGGCAGCGGCTCGATTCATCGTCAATCGACGATAAACGATGAACGGGGCGGGCGCAAGCGTCATGGCGACAGTGCTGCGGCGGTGGCCGCGGCACGCCGCGGTCGGGTATCGTGCCCGCGTGAAGCTTCAGGCATACGGGCTCTCGGACGTTGGGCAGAAGCGCGAGCACAACGAGGATCGCTACCTCGTGGACGACAAGCTGGGGCTGTTCGTCGTCTGCGATGGCATGGGTGGGCACGCGGCCGGCGAGGTGGCGTCGGCGCTGGCGGTGAAGACGATCGAGAAGGCGGTGCGCGCCGAGCTCGGCGAGGTGGGCAGCGAGTCCCTCGACGCGAGCCAGGCGGCATTCGTCGTCGACGTGCTGCGCCGGGCGGTGGAGGCCGCAAACTCCGCCGTCCACGAGCTGGGTAAGCGAGACGCGCGCGCCCACGGCGCCGGAACCACGTGCACCGTTCTCTGTATCCGCGGCCAGAGGGGCGTGCTGTGCCACGTCGGGGACAGTCGCCTGTACGTCCGGCGGAGCGGCGAGCTGCACCAGCTTTCGCTCGATCACAGTTTCATCGCGGACGCCGTACGGCAGGGTTTCACGCCCGAGCAGGCGGCGGACATGTTCCCGTCCAACCTGCTCACGCGCGCCATCGGGCCCTTGGCGCGCGTGCGGGTCGACACGCTCGAGTTCGAGGTCCTGCCCGGAGACACGTATCTGCTTTGCTCCGACGGCTTGCACGGCTATTTCGAGGACGAACGCGAGCTGGGCGGACTGCTGGACGCCGCGCCGGCGAGCCTTCCGCAGCGGCTGGTCGATCTGGCCAACGAGCGCGGCGGCGACGACAACATCACCGCCGTGGTGGTCCACATCCAGGCGCCGGTGTCCGAGCGTCAGTCGCGCGTGCATCAGGATCTGTCGGCAGTAGCTGCCATGGAGCTCTTCAACGAGCTCACGTATCCAGAGCTCCTCGAAGTGGCGAGCACTCTCCGCACGGAGGAGCATGATGCGGGCGCGACGATCCTGCGCGAAGGCGAGACCAGCCACAGCCTGTACATCATCGCGACCGGGCGGGTGCAGGTGGAGCGCAACGGTTCGGCGCTGACGACGCTTTCTGCCGGAAATCACTTCGGCGAGATGGCGCTGCTCACCAACCGGCCGCGCTCGGCGACCGTGCGCACGCTCGAGCCGTGCCGACTGCTGGCGCTCGATCAAGCCGCGCTCTACCCCTTGTTCCACGGCAACCCGGTAATCGGGCTGAAGTTCTTGTGGAAGCTGGGCCAGATCCAGAGCCTGCGCCTGGACGAGACCACGCTGCTGCTGCGCCCGCCGGCGGAGCCGAGCGGAGCGAAGGTCGATCTCGCCAGCACGCAGGAGCTGTTTCCGCCGCCGTTCAGCCGCCGGCGTCCGCGCTAGCGCCGGCGTCCCTTGTGGCGGGCTGCACGGCCGCGCTGCTGCCGCCGTCGCGAACGCCGATGGGCGCGCCCAGATCCCTGCAGCAGCGGAAGCCGGCCTCGTAGCCGTAGTCGAATTCCTTGTGGAAGATGACCGTCGGCCGGCAGCGGTCCCGCACCGGTCCCCACCACCCGCCTTTCAGCCCGCCCCGCCGCGGCTTCTTTCCGTCCTTGCGCGTAACCCACTCGTTGACGTTGCCGTTCAGGTCCACGACCCCGGCCCAGGACACGCAGGTGTTGACGGCGCCGATGGCATGGCGCTGGTCCAGGCGTTTGAGCTCCGCGGAGCAACGTTCGTCCTTCTTGCAGGCCTCGTACGGCAGCATGCGGTGCTCGTGGTCGGGCATGATGTACGGCTTGTCGATGTTGCACGCCTTGGCATCGCGCGTGTAGCCGGTGACGTACGGGAACATCTGCGGGCCTTCACACGCGAAGTTGAATTCGTCCTCGGTACAGAGGCGCTTGCCTTCGCTTTCGCACAGCGCTGTGGCCTCGAGCCAGGAGGTGAGCACGCGTGGCATCTTGCCGACCTGGTCCGGGTATTCGTAGCGGTCCATACAGAACGCGAGGTGTTCCAGCTTGTCCGAGATGCAACGTGAGGGCCGGAATTCCAAGCAGCGCGCGCTCACGTTCTTGTCGTCGTGGTGCTTGATGTAGTCGGAGTTGTACTTCGCGCATTCCTCGACCGCCGCGGGACAATACTCGCCCTCGACGCGCACCATGCCGTCGGGGCAGCCGTACGTGCTGGCCTCGTCTGGACCGCCATCCCCAGGCGCCCGTGAAGCGGCCTCTGCGCCGGCGCCCGCCCGGGGTGTATCGGCGGGTTGTGTCGCGGGCGACTGTTCGGCGCTCGGATGCGGTTCGGCGCTCCTGTGTCCACCGTCCTGGTGGTCGCATCCCAGTGGTGCGATCGCGACCACGGCAAACACGACGGCCGCGGCCCGCACCGCGGTACTGCAACTTGCCCGCTCCATCCCTGTGCCGTCCAAAGCAGCAACCGCCCGGGAACGCAAGCCGGAGCTACCACATTTCCAGTTGCCCCGTTCCTGGTACGCCCGCCGCTAGTTCCAGCCTAGCGGGGGACGTCCTGCCGGGCCAAGGTCCGGGCAAGGACGCCTAGCGCGCTTCTGCTGGAAAGGCGCGCTCTTCCGCGCGGGTGCCCACATAGGCCTGCTCCAGCCGATACCAGTTCGCCTCCGCGCCGAGACGGGCCAGCACCGACATCAAGCCGAAGCGGATGCGGAACAGGAACAGGAACTCGCCGGGCACGCCGAGCTTCATCAGCTCGCGCTTCCCGTCTGCCAGCCGTCGCATGCTCATGGCCTCCCCGAGATCGATGCGCTGAACGCGATCGTGAAGCATCGGGCCGTAGAACGACCGGACCAGATCGCGCGCCGTGCTGAAGTCGTAGTCCTGTCCTTCGCGAACCATGCCGAGCTCGATGAAGCAGGCTTCCAGCGCGTCGTGCGCGTCGCTCTGGGCAGCGCGCGTCAGGCGCGCAAGCTTGTCGACGTAGTCGGGCTCGAACTCGCGGGTGCAGCCGTAGTCGAGCATCACCACGCGGCCGTCTGGCTGGAACAGGTAGTTGCCTGGATGTGGATCGCAGTTGTACAGGCCATGCTTGAAGAGCGTGCCGATGTAGAACTCGAACAGCGCCTCGCCGATGCGGTTGCGCTGGTGCTGGTCGGGGTTCGATTCGAGGAACTCGTCGAAGCCGGCTCCCGGCATCCAGGCCGTGGTCAGCACCCCGCGCGAGCAGAGCCGTTCGAAAACGGCCGGAACCCGGAGGTGGGGATGGTTCTCGAAGAGCCGGGCGAAGCGGGCCTGGCAACGCGCCTCGTGCAGGTAGTCGCACTCCTCCAGGAAACGCGCGCGCGCCTCCTGAATGAAATCCTCCGCCCGGGCGTTGGGGTAGATGAGGGACACGATGCCGACGCCAACCGCTGCGGGCCCGAAGTCGGCACGGATTGCCCGGGCCACCTCCGGGTACTGGACCTTGACGGCGACCGGCGTGCCGTCGGCGAGCTCCGCGCGGTGCACCTGACCGATGGACGCAGCGGCCACCGGCACGGGGTCGAGCTTGTCGAGCAACTCGCCCGCGCGATCGCCGAGCTCGTCGCGGATCAAGGCCTCGACGCGTCCGGACTCCATGGGCTGCGCGTGGGTCTGCAACACCGAAAGCGCATTGGCGAGCTCGTCCGGAAGCGCAATGTCCACGTAGCTCATGAGCTGCCCCGCCTTCATCGCGACGCCCTTCAGCTCGCCAAGCGACGCCACGATGCGAGCCAGCACTTCTTCGTCGAGAGCTGCGTCCGGCTGCTTGCGGGCGCCGAACACCAGACGCCCGCTCCGGAGCGCGGCTCCCGCAGCGCGCCGCATACGCCCCAGGCTGGATGTCGGCAGCTTGCCCGACGTCTGGAGCAGGCGTTGCATGAGCTCCCGCTTCCCGGCATTGGCCATGTGCGGCAAACCGTAGCATGCGACGGGAAGCGCAGACGCTTGAGCGGTTTCTGGATCGAGGCTACGGTCGGTCGCCGATCCCGCTGGAGGAAAACGACTATGACCGATCGTATCGGACCGCCCTCGGTGGCGGTGCTGGCACTTGTCGTGGGCACCGCGCTTCTGGCGTGCAAGAAGAAGAAGGCTCCGCCGCCTCCCGTCACTACGGCCGCCCCTGCGCCCGCTGCGCCGACCGCCGGGCAGGGCTTCACGGGCAACTACACCATCCAGTCGGGCAGGAACGCCGACGGCTCGGAGTACAAGGGCAACGTCACGGTCTCGAAGAGCGGCGACTACGATCTGCTTTCGTGGACGATCACCAGCGGGGGCAGCAACTTCACGGGTGTTGGCGTCGAATCGGGCGACCTTCTCGGCGTCGGCTGGGGCAAGGCCAAGACCGGCGTGGTGGTGTACAAGGTCTCCGGCGGCCTGCTGAACGGCAAATGGGCGATGGCGGGCGCCTCCGGCCTGGGTACCGAGGAGCTGAAGGGCCCGACCGGCGTGAGCGGCACGTACACGATCGTTTCCTCGAGCTCACCGCAGTCAGGCGGCGCCTACCACGGCACGGTAGCGATCACGACGAAGGGCGCGGTGCGCACCGTCAAGTGGACATTGACCAGCGGAGAGAGCTACAGCGGCGTCGGGATACTCGACGGCGATGTGTTCACCGTCGGCTGGGGCCCCAACGTCGGGGTGGTCGTCTATCACAAGTCCGGCAGCGGGCTGTCGGGCAGGGCGGCTGGACCCGCTGCCGACGGCATCGGCAGCGAGGTGCTGGCGAGGAAATAGCCCTAGCGCCGTCCGGCTATCTCGGCCTCGCGGGCGCGGATGATGTCGCCCGCGCGCTCCTCGAGCAGCGTCGTCAGCTCGCCGGCCGTGACGGGAGGGCCAGAGCGTCGCAGCCAGTCCTCGAGCGCTGCGCCCATGCGCTGCGCCGACGGATACCGGAACGCCGAGCCGCGAGCCATCGCGCGGAGCACGATGCGTTCGAGCAACGGAGGGTAGCCCTCGACAACATCGCAGGGCGGCGCAAAGTCGTGTTCCTTCAGCCGCTCGATCGTGCCGTCCCACGAACCGGTCGCAAAGGGGCGCTTGCCCGTGGACAGCTCGTACAGGCACACGCCCAGCACGAACACGTCGCTCATGCGGCTGATGCGGGCTCCTGTGGCCTGCTCCGGCGCCATGTAGGCGGCCTTGCCGCTCGGCCGCGACTGTGGCCCTTCGGTGGGCTGCTGCTGCACGGCAGCGGATTGCGCCACGCCGAAGTCCACCAGCTTCAACGTGCCCGCGGTCGTGAGGAGCAGGTTCTGCGGGGACACATCGCAGTGGACCAGCTTGACGTGTCGGCCATTCTCGTCACGGAGCTCGTGGGCCGCGTGCAGGGCCCGGCAGCCGTCGGCAACAAGGCGCGCCGCGATCCGCGGCGGCAACGGGCGGGGCTTGTCGCCCTTGTTCGGCTTGAGCAGCCTCGCCAGGCTCTCGCCGTGCACCCACTCCATGGCGATGTACAGTACGCCCTTCTCGTCCCCGAGCCCGTACACCTGGCACACGTTCTCGTGCGTCACCTGCGACGCGTAGCGGGCTTCGTCGACGAACAGCGAGCAGTACATCGTGCTCGACGCGAGCTCAGGACGGATGGTCTTGACCGCGACGATCTGGCCCGACGGGTGGTGGCGTGCGGCCCAGACCCGCGCCATCCCACCCTGCGCGACCGCGCAGATGAGCTCGTACGGCCCGAGCCGGCTGCCGGGGCCGAGCTGGGTGACGCTGAGTTCCGGTACTTCCTGGACGCTCATGGGATGGGGCGGAGAAGGAATGCTCGCGCCGCGGCGGCCTCACGTCAAACCTCGGCGGGGGGCCGCAAGCGGTCACAGCGGCGCCGGGCCCTCAGTCACGAAGGCGGAAGCGCTGGATTTTCCCGGTCGCGGTCTTGGGCAGCTCGCGCAGGAACTCGATCCACCGGGGATACTTGTAGGGAGCCAGGCGCTGCTTGACGAAGGCCTTGAGCTCCTGCGCCAGGTCCTCCGAGGCCAGCGCCGGATCCGTCAGAACCACGAACGCTTTCGGCTTGACCAGGCCGTCGGTGTCGGCGTGCCCGACCACCGCCGCTTCCAGCACTGCGTCGTGCTCTCCGAGCGCCGACTCGACCTCGAAGGGCGACACCCAGATGCCGCCGGCCTTGATCATGTCGTCCGCGCGTCCGGCGTAGGTGAAGTAGCCCTCCGCGTCGCGCATGTAACGATCGCCGGTGCGCGTCCATGGGCCATGGAAGGTCGAGAGGCTCCGCTCGCGCTGGTTCCAGTACGCAATCGCGGCGGACGGCCCGCGCACCCACAGCGACCCCTCCTCACCGTCCGCCACGAGGTCGCCGTCGTCGCCGATGAGCTTGGCCTCGTAGCCTGGTACCGGCTTGCCGGACGTTCCGTAGCGCACGTCGTCGGGGCGGTTCGAGAGGAAGATGTGCAGCATCTCGGTCGAGCCGATGCCGTCGAGGATGTCGCTCCCGAAGCGCTCGCGCCACTTCTCTCCCACGTGCCGTGGCAGAGCCTCGCCCGCCGAGATGCTCACGCGCAGCCGCTCCGAGCAGCTCTCGGGCGTGAGGGTCGGGTCGGCGAGCATCGAGGCGTAGAGCGTCGGTACCCCGCAGAAGATCGTTGGCTGCCGTTGATGCATCACGCGCTGGACCGCAGCGGGAGTGGGGCGCTCGGCCATCAGGACTGCTGCGGCGCCGACGGCGAGTGGAAACGTCAGCGCGTTACCAAGACCGTACGCGAAAAACAGCTTCGCTGCCGAGAACACCACGTCGTCGGGGCGGATGCCGAGCACGCCCTGGGAGTACAACGCCGCGGTCTGCATCAAGTCCGCGTGCAGGTGGAGCGCTCCTTTGGGCGACCCGGTCGAGCCCGACGAGTACAACCAGAACGCCACGTCGTCCGGCGTCGTTGCCGCGGCCTCGAGCTGGTTCGACGCGGGCCCGAGCAATCCGTCGAGCTCGGGACGGCTGTGCTCCGGGCCGCCGGCTGGCGAGCTGGCCACGAGCGTGTGCTGGAGCAACGGCGCCCGCGCAATGCCCGGTTCCAGCTTTGGAAGGAGCGCGTCGCTCACCACCAGAACCCGAGCGCGGCTGTCCTCGAGCATGAAGGCGTAGTCGTCGGCGGTGAGCAGCGTGTTGACGGGTACCGGCACCGCGCCGATCTTCATCGCGCCCAGGAACATCGCCGGGAAGTCGACGGTATCGTGCATGACGAGCATCACCCGCTGTTCCATCTGCACGCCGAGCTCCCTGAGCGCGTTGCCCGCGCGATTGATGCGCTCGGCGAGCTCCGCGTAGGTCAGCTGCGCGCGGTCGTCCTGGTACGCGAGGCGCGCGCCGCGGCCCTCGTCGACGTGGCGATCCACCAGGTCGACCGCGGCGTTGTAACGGCGCGGGAACGTCACCCGGGGAGGGGAGGCTTTCGTGTCCACCCGCGCGTAGGGAGAGTCGGTCACGTATCGAACTCCACCACGGTGCGGATCGACTCGCCCTTGTGCATCAGCTCAAACGCCTCGTTGATGCGCTCGAGCGGCAGCTTGTGGGTGATGAGGCTGTCGATGTCGATTCTGCCGTCCATGTACCAGTCCACGATGCGGGGCACGTCCGTGCGCCCGCGTGCGCCGCCGAACGCGGTTCCCTTCCACACGCGCCCGGTGACCAGCTGGAACGGCCGAGTCGAGATCTCCTGCCCTGCGCCGGCGACGCCGATGATGACGCTCACGCCCCAGCCGCGATGACAGCATTCCAGCGCCTGGCGCATGAGCTTGACGTTACCCACGCACTCGAAGCTGTAATCCGCGCCGCCGCCGGTCAACTCCACCAGGTGCGCGACCAGATCGCCGTCGAGCTTCGAGGGATCGACGAAATCAGTGAGGCCGAAATGGCGCGCGAGCTTCTCGCGAGCCGGATTGATGTCGACTCCGATGATGCGGTTCGCGCCGGCCATCCGCGCGCCCTGCACGACGTTGAGGCCGATTCCGCCCAGACCGAAGACCACGACGTTGGCTCCCGGTTCGACCCTCGCGGTCCAGATGACCGCGCCGATCCCCGTCGTGACGCCGCAGCCGATGTAGCAGATCTTGTCGAACGGCGCGTCGTCGCGCACCTTCGCGACGGCGATCTCCGGCAGGACCGTGTGGTTCGAGAAGGTCGAACAGCCCATGTAGTGGTGGAGCTTCGTCTTGCCGATCGAGAAGCGGCTGGTGCCGTCCGGCATCATGCCCTTGCCCTGCGTCGCGCGGATCGCCGTGCACAGGTTCGTCTTGCGGCTGAGGCACGACTTGCAGCTCCTGCATTCGGGCGTGTAGAGCGGGATCACATGGTCGCCGGGCTTCACGCTGGTCACGCCGGCGCCCACCTCGAGCACGACGCCCGCGCCCTCGTGACCGAAGATCACCGGGAACAGCCCTTCCGGATCTGCGCCGGAGCGCGTGAACTCGTCCGTGTGGCAGACGCCTGTGGCCTTGATTTCCACCAGGACCTCGCCCGCCTGGGGACCATCGAGATCGACTTCCTCGATAACCAGCGGTTTGCCGGCCTCGTATGCGACCGCGGCGCGTGTCTTCATGGATGCCTCCGCGCCCATCCTACAGGACGGGCGCGGCCTGGCAATGCGGCGCTCTAGGGCGCGTTGTCGCCGGCGGCGACGGGGACGCCGCGGTCGGCCAGGGGATTGTCCTCGGCGCGCTTCTTCAGCCGCCGGAACACCAGGCTCGTCGACGTGTAGACGACGACGCTGTAGGTGATGCCGAGCAGCACATCCGTGACCCAGTGGTGGTCGAGATACACGGCGGCAAACCACATCGTCACGCAGAACGCGAGCATGCCGAGCCATGCCGCCCAGCGGTTGTGGCGCCAGCCCTCCATCACGAGCAGCAGCGGATACGCCGAGTGCAGCGACGGGACCGCGCCGAACACGTCGCTCGATCGGCCGTACATTCCGTGGAAGTAGCCAAAGCCCAGCATCGCATCCACGCGCGTGAGCCCCGGCCCCTCGCTGGCGTGCGTCGCGAGATCCACGATGCAGCCGTGGCTGTGGAAGTACCAGGGCGGGGCGGCCGGATACACGTGATAGGTGATGAAGCCCAGCACGTTGAGGATCAAGAACGACCACGCGAAGCGTTGCATGCCGGTGAAGTCGCGGAAGTAGAGATAGATCGCGTAGCCGAGGATCACGAAGATGAACGTGCCGTAGGGGACGGCGCAGATCGCGTCGAGCACGGGGCTGGTGTGCTGCTGCAGCCAGTCGCCGGGCGTCATCCGGACGCCCCCGGAGCTGAATCCAAACCAGGCGAGCTCATGCGCGCGGAGATCGCACAGGTGCACCGTAGCCTTGCTGACGCCGAGGTTCTCGAACAGCTTCATCGAGTCGTACAGCACGCCGACCAGCAAGGCTGGATATGCCCCGATCAGCAGGCGCTTGGTCGAGCGATTCGTGTAGGCCAGGACGAGCGCCAGTACGAAGGCAGCGATCAGATCCCAGCGGAACACTCCGTGAGCGAAGCGGTACAGACACCACAGCACCCACGGCGCCGGCGGCAGCAGCGTCCAGCGCGGCCACAGGGAACGCATGTGGCTCCAGGCTCGACCGATGCTCCGGTGGATCATGCGTCTTTCCAGATTCCGGATCCGGGCGATTGCCCCGTCTCCGTCATGTAAGAAGTGGCGGCGTGCCCCGCAAGGGTCGTCCGCGCGTCGTAGACGAGCTGCATCTACTTGATCAACCGGTGACGCTGCACTCCGGCAGGGCGTCGCGAATGCGCTCCCGTTCGCCGGCCGCCAGCGGATTGCCCCTGAGCGTGAGCCACTCCAGAGTCGCAATCTGCGAAAGCTCACGCGGCAGCTCGCGGAGCCGGTTGTCGGCGAGCAGGAGCTCCTCCAGGGCGGGCAATCGGCCCACTTCGGCGGGCAGCGCCTCGAGGTGGTTCTGGTTGAGGTAGAGGCGCACCAGCCGCAGAAGCCGACCAATGCTCGACGGAAGCGCGTTGATGCGGTTGCCGCTCAGCGCCAGGTGCTCGAGCTGGTCGAGCTGCCCGAGGCGTGCGTCGATGGACTCGAGCTCGTTGTCCGCCAGATCCAGCTCCCTGAGCTCGCGTAGATCGTAGAGCGCGGTTGGAAGCGTGGCGATGCGGTTGGAAGCCGCACTGAGCTCTTGCAGTTGCTCGAGCCCACCGAGCCAGCCGGGCAGCTCGGTCAGCTCGTTGTCCGAGACATCGAGTCGCCTGAGCCCCCGGAGCCGCGACACGGCGTCCGGCAATTTGCGCATGCCTACTGCGATGATCTCCAGCTCCTCGAGACCCGGCAGCACTTCCGCGGCGACTTCGAGCTTTCTCAGCTCTCCATAGCGGAGTGAAACGAGTTTGGCGCTGCCAGGTTCCAGAAGCGCGTCGTCGAGCGTCCAGCCCACGCGTCATGATATAGCGCGGATCGAGCGGCGCGCTGCGAGCGCCGGGCGCCTGCAGGAATTCCCCGGATCCGGCCGCACCGGGCACACGGCCAGAGCACCGACAGCGGACCTTTCCGCGTCCGGCCCGGGGCGCGGCCGCCTGGCACCTCGATTCAAGTGAATCGTGGTACTAGGTCGAGGCATGGCCTCCTACGATTCGGCACGGGATTGCTTCGTGGTGCGCATCGTGTACGACGGGCCCGGCTTCGCCGGCAAGACCACGAACCTGCAGCAGGTGTGCCGTCTGGTCTCGACCAAACGCCGTAGCGAGATGTACACGCCCGCCGAGCTCAAAGGCCGAACGATGTTCTTCGATTGGCTCGAGGTCGACGCGCCGCCGCAGGGTGGCGCCGAGATCAAGATGCAGCTCATCACCGTGCCCGGGCAGGTGCAGCGCAACTACCGCCGCCGTCCGCTGGTTGAAATGGCCGATGTCGTCGTGTTCGTCTGCGATTGCACGCCGCCGCAGTTTCCCGACACGATGCGGACCTTCGCTCGCCTGCGCGCGTCGATGAAGAAGCGCAGCGCGCCGCTGCCGCTGGTCGTCCAGGCGAACAAGCAGGATCACCCCGAGGCGCTGCCGGAGGATCGCCTGCGCCGCCGGCTCAAGCTGGGGCGGGCGGTTCCGGTCGTTCCGGCCACGTCGGTGGAAGGAAAGGGGGTGCGCGAAACGCTGGTGACGGCCATGCGCCTCGGCATCCAGTCTCTGGCCAGCAGCGATATCGCGCCGCTTTCTGCAGCCTTCGCCACCGCGGACACGCTCTTCGACCATGTGCTCACCTTCGAGGACAACCCCCACGACGACGAGCCCATCGAGGTCGAGGAGGTCGACGTTGGAGCGGAGGATGTCGACGTCCAGACGGCCGCTGCTGCGGCCCATCTGCGTGCGGCGAGCTCGCTCGACGCCCTGGAATCGCGGGCGCGCCGCGCGGCCAAGCGAAAGCGAAGCACCAAGCGCAAGGCGAAGTCCAAGGGCGGCAGCTAGAAGAAGCGCCAGGGGACTGGTCAACGGACTCGCGGGTCGCCATGATCAGGCCCATGTGGTGGAGTCCGAAGAAGCTGGAAATTCCTTCTCCCGGCGACGCGCTTCCGGGCCGCGCGCAGGCGATGGCCGTCCCCGAGCAGCACTTCGTGAGCGGCGCGCGGCTGGTGCCGCCGTTCCCCGAGGGACTGCGGCGGGCGATCTTCGGCATGGGTTGCTTCTGGGGAGCCGAGCGCAAGTTCTGGCAGGCGCCAGGCGTGTACTCGACTGCGGTCGGCTACGCAGGCGGCTCCACGCCGAACCCGAGCTACCGTGAAGTGTGCAGCGGCCAGACCGGGCACGCGGAGGTCGTGCTTGTGGTCTGGGACCCCAAGAAGACCAGCTACGAAGCGCTGCTCCGCATCTTCTGGGAGAATCACGACCCGACGCAGGGCATGCGCCAGGGCAACGACATCGGCACCCAGTACCGATCCACAATCTACTGCGCCGACGAAGCAGAGCTGCGGGCAGCCGAGGCGTCGCGCGACGCCTACCAGAAGGTGCTTGGCGAGGCCGGCCACGGCGCCATCACCACCGAGATCCGTGCAGCGCCGGAGTTCTACTACGCCGAGGAGTACCACCAGCAGTACCTGGCGAAGAACCCGGACGGCTACTGCGGCCTGGGCGGCACCGGCGTCAGCTGTCCCGCGGGGTTGATCCCCACGGGCTGAATCCCGCGTGAGCTACATTCCGAGCACGGTCGGGCTCAGCCCGGGCACCGCGATCGCGTGCACGCCGGACTCCACGCTGACGGAGCTCTCGCGCACGTACAGCGTTCCTCCGGCCAGGTCCGCCAGCGGCTGGAAGAAACCGACCACGGTGCCGACCACGTTTCCGGTCTTGTCGCGCACCTGGACCTGGCGCTCCTGCCCCCACACCGGCTCGGTCATGTCCACCGTGTTCATCCAGTGCATGGTGCCGTCCGGCTCGATGATGGCGATGCGGAAGCGGCCCGGAGCACGCAGCGGATCGCTGCTCGGGATGATGTAGCCGTTCGCGTTGACGTAGGACTCGCGCGTGAAGATCCCCGAATACGTGTAATCGCTGATCCAGTTCGGGTTGCAGTAGCCCATGAAGTCCTTGAACTGGCTCGGACTCTTGAGCTGCTTGGTGTTGAGGTCGTAGCCCCACACGCCGATCGTGCCGCCCGAGTAGGGGAAGCTCGGATCTACGCCGGAGATGGAGCCGCCCTGGCTGCAGGGGGCGTGGTTGCGGCCGAGCGCGTGACCGAGCTCGTGCGCCATCGTGAACGGCGCGCCGCCCGAATAGTTGCTGGGGCCGCCCGAACCGTCGGGGAAGTAGCCGAGGCCGACCGCAGCGCGCCCGGAGGCGTAGTTGGCCGGCGGGACGCTGCCGAGGCCAGCAACGCAACCGCCGCCGCAGAAGCTTTGCATCGAGTTGGCCGGCGCGAGCGCCCCGTAGATGAACGTCTTCGAGTCGACGCCGAGTTGGTTGCGGAGCTGCGACACCCACTGCAACGCCGTGTCCCAGCCCGAGCCATTCGCGCTGACCGAGCCATTCGGGTAGTTGACCGCGGCGTGCACGGTCATGTTGATCGCGCTTGCCGGATACACCGACATCAAGGTGTTCACCAGCGTGGTCTTGGGGACCTGCGGCGTGTAGCCATTCATCACCACCGGGACGACCATGACCTTGAACGCTCCGTGGGGGCTCTCTGCGCTCATGTTCGCAGTCCCCGAGCCCGGATAGGTCGCGCCGTTGACCGTACCCTTGGTCGAGCCGCTCGCTTCCTCGAGCCGCACGGAGAACTTCGTGGTGCCGGTCATCTGCGCGGCCGGGACCGTGAAGTTGAACGTGCTGCCGAGATTGCTCTGGCTCGATGCGCCGCTCACGCTCCTGCTGACGGTCTGGTCCTTCGCGCCGGAGACGGACAGGCGCCCGACGATCGTCCTCGACGAGAACCCGCCGGCTGGGGAGACGAAGACGCGCAGGAGCGCCTCGCGACCCTGCACCACCGGCGCGTTGCGGTTTCCAACCGCCTGCCCGTTCTTCTCGATCGCGATGCTGACGCCCTGGTTGATGTTGATCTGCGAGATCGAGATCCCGCCGGCGAGCGCACCCTTGGTCGAGGTCTGGCCGCCGCTGCCACCGCTGCTGGAACCGCCCGCGCTTGAACCGCCGCTGCCGACGCTGCCGCCGCTGCCGCTACTGCCGCCAGTGCTGCTGGTGCCACCGCTGCCGCTGCCTCCGGCGCCGCTACCTCCGGCGCTGCTGCCGCCGCTGCCGCTGCCGCCGCTGCCGGTCGGCAGCCCGCAGGCCTGCTTGCACTCGTTCTGCGAGCTGCCGGTCGTGCAGATGCAGAGCGCGTAGCAGCCCTCGCATGCCTGGCAGTCCGGATCCTTGGTGCAGCCGGGCGCGCCGACGTTGCCGCCCGCGCCGCCACTGCCGGCCTGCCCCCCAGCGCCGAGGTTGCGCAGCCCCGGGCTGGTCGGAGAGCCGCAACCGAGAAGAATCGCCCCCGCCGCAAAGAATGCAAACCAGTTCCGCATCGGTCCCGCTCCTTGTGTCGTTCCGGTGTGCCCTGGAGGCGTGTCGTGTCGTGCAGCGCGATCCGGGAAGGGACGCGCACGGTCGAGTGCGCGCATCCGTGATTATTGTCTTTTCGGCGCGTGCGTCGAGCTAATGCGGCAACAAAAACGCCCGCTGCTCATGTCGCTGCACTTTTCCGTTCGCGCCCTACGCAAGCGCGAGCAGCGCTTGCATCCCGGTGGAATTTTCGCGCAACAGCGTCAGCGTTCAGGTGTTGCCGGGAGCGTGAAGAGGAATCTCGCGCCGCCGCCGGGAGCCCGCTCCACCCAGATGATGCCGCCGTGGGCTTCGACGATGCCCTTGGCAATGTAGAGACCGAGACCACGACCGCGGGAGCGACCTGCCGGTGCTTGCCAGTATCGATCGAACACGCTCTGCATGTCTTCTTCCGCGACGCCCGGGCCCGTGTCGTCCACGGCGAAGCGCACCTCGTCGCCGTCGCGCTCGGCCGAGATGCTGACGACTCCTTGCTCGGGCGTGAACTTGATCGCATTGCCGATCAGATTGGAGAAGACGCGCAGCGCGCGCTGTCGGTCGCAATCGATCATCAGTCCGGGCTCGGCGGCTCTGGACTGGAGGATCACGCTTCGATCGTCGGCCAGCGGCGCGAGCATCTCGACGGCCTCTGTGAGCAGCGATTGTGCCGGCCACAGACCTCGGTCGAGAGGCAGGCTGCCGGCGTCCAGGCTGGCCGTGTCGAGCAGGTCGAGCACCATATGGTGCATTCGATCTGCCTCGCGGCGGATCCGGTCGACGTAGCTGTGGGGGCGGCGGTCGTCCTGATCCAGGCGTCGATCGAGCAGGTTGGCGTTCAGCAAGATGCCGTTGAGAGGATTGCCGAGGTCATGCGAGATGACGGCGAGCATGTCGTCCCGCGCGCGGATCGCGCGTTGGCTCGCTTCAAACAACCTTGCGTGCTCCACGGCCTGCGCGACGCGGTCGGCAACCAGCTGCAGCAGGCGTGCGTCGTTGTCGTCGAAGCGGCGCGGCGCGAGCGTGCCGACGTGCAACACGCCCGCCACGCGGTCGCCCAGTCGCATCGGAGCTAGCAGCAGCGAGCGGATGCCCGCGGCCTTGAGCCCGGGACGCGCGTCGTCGACCTGTGACAGATCCTCCACTCTGAGCGGCCTGTCGCGCTCCAGGACCTGCCGAGCGACCGTCCCGGAGAACGGCATGCGAGAGCCGATCTCGTCCTGCGCGACGACTCCGCGCGCGGCGCGCACCTCGAGTACGTCCTCGCCGACGGGGCGCATCAGAAGTGCAACCGTGTCTGCGTGGAATACCGCCTCGACCTTGGCCACCACGTTGTCGAGCAACTCGTCGAGGTCCAGCCGCGAGAGCGCCGCGTCGGTCACGGCAAGCAGGTCACCGAGTGCGCGGGCGGAGTGTTCCGCGTTCACCCGTGCTGTCTGCTCGGACTCCAGGAGCTCGGCGCGCTCCCGTTCGCGCTGCTTGAGTTCCGTGATGTCGCGGGCAATTCCGAACAGGCCGCTCACGCGCCCGGCGCCATCGCGAATGACGCCCGTGGTAGACAGGAAGACGCGGTCGGCGCCGTCGACCCTGCCGAGACTCTCCACGGTGCGTGTCTCTCCTGCCTCGAGCACGCGCCCGTCCTCCTCCATGATCGGCTCCGCCACGTCCGCGGGGAGCAGCTCGCGCGCGGTGTGCCCCAGCACCTCTGCGATCGGGCGGCCGATCGCCCGGGCGCCGGCCTTGTTGAGCATCAGGTATCGGCCCTCGAGATCCTTGGCGAAGACGATGTCCGTCGTGTTCTCGAGCAGTGCATTCAGCAGGCCTCGCGTACGTCGGGAATCAGGTGCGGCTTCGGCGGCCCGCTCGTGCGGCGTCCCGCCGCGGAGCGTGTGCATGGTGCGATCGAGCAGGTCGAGAAGCGGACGCAGCATCGCAGTGTCGGCGGTATCGACAGCACGCGAAAGCGCGCGGCGTGCTGCCTCGAGCGCATCGAGCAGTAGCGGGTCCCCCATTTTCCCAGCAAGCCAGCATAACGACCCGTCGACGGGGCGCAAGCCGACCGGCTGCGAACCGGGTTATTGGTAGTGGACGGCCGGGTGGACCAGCATCAGCACCAGCGAAAACGCCGGTCGCGCCACGTAGGGGAACAGCTGCCAGGCGACGATCAGCCCGGCAATCTGCATGAATGTCGAGGACCTGAGCTGCCCGTATATCGAGGCCGTGGCATGCGGCGCCGCGCCCTCGACCACGCCCGCCCCGTCCAGAGGTGGAATCGGGATCAGGTTGAAGAGCCCCAGCAGGACGTTGAGGTTCATCATGATGGACAGCGCCATCGCCGCGGCGGCGAGCGGCGTGTGGCTGCCCGGGTCCTTCGCCAGCACGACCAGATGCGTGAAGCTCACCTGGTTGGGCGCCACAAAGACGCCCTGGGCCAGCAATACGCGCATGATGACCAGCGCTACCAATGCGAGCAGCAGATTGGCCGCGGGACCGGCGAGCGACATCAGCGCCTGCCGGCGCGGGTGGCGCTGCCCCCACTCCGGATCGTAGGGCACCGACGCCCAGCCGATCATCCAGCCCATCTGAACGAACGAGATGAGGGGCACCAGCACCATGCCGAACGGCGATCGCTTGATGTGCGGGATCGGATCCAGACTCACGTGCCCGCCCTCGTAGGCCGTGGAGTCGCCACCCTTGTAGGCTACGAACGCGTGTGCGGCTTCGTGGCACGTCGTACTGAAGACGAACACGATGTACCAGACGATGAGGTTGGCGATCATCCCGGAGGACAGGTCCATGGCGTGCCCGGGGATGATGCACGACCAGCGTCGGAAAGCGAACGCCAGCGTGGCCGGCCGGCGGCCCGGGGGAGGCGCGCCGGGTCTGACAGCTGCTGTCCGGCCACTGCGGGACACGGGGCGCCCCGTGCTATGGACCGGCCGTGTCCGGTTCGAGGGGTGACAGGCCGTGAAGATCGTGCACGCGGCCGACCTGCACCTGGACAGTCCGCTCCGCGGGCTCGAGCGCTACGAGGGCGCGCCCGTCGAGGAGATCCGCGGCGCGACCCGGCGCGCGCTGGAGAACCTCGTCGGGCTGTGCGTGGAGGAGGAGGCGGAGCTGCTCTTGATAGCCGGCGATCTGTTCGACGGCGAGTGGAACGACTACTCGACGGGGCTGTTCTTTGCCGGCCAGATGGCCCGGCTGGGCGAGGCGTCGGTGAGGGTCGTGTGGGTGCGGGGCAACCACGACGCGGCCAGCCGCGTCGTCAAGCGGCTCAGGCTTCCGGATAACGTGCACGAGCTGTCGGACAGGCATCCGGAGAGCATCGCCTTCGAGGAGCTGGGAATTGCGGTGCACGGCCAGAGCTTCGCTCGCGGCGCGGTCGAGGAGGATCTGTCGCGAGGCTATCCGCCGCGGCGCGAGGGCCTCGTCAACATCGGCCTGCTGCACACGTCGGCGACGGGACGTGAGGGTCACGACGTGTATGCGCCGTGCACCGTGGAGGGTCTCGTAGCAAAGGGCTACGACTACTGGGCGCTCGGCCACGTGCACCAGCGCGAGGTGCTCTCGCGCGAGCCGTGGGTGGTCTTTCCTGGCAACCTGCAGGGCCGTCACATCCGGGAGACGGGGCCAAAGGGAGCGACGCTGATCGAGCTCGAGTCGGAGCGCATCGTTTCCGTCGAGCATCGCGTGCTGGACGTGGTGCGCTGGGCGCTGTGTCGGGTCGACGCGAGCGACGCGACGAGCGCGGACGAGGTCGTGGATCTCGCGCGCGCCGGCATCGAGCAGGAGCTCGCGCTGGCCGAAGGCCGGACGCTCGCGGTGCGCGTCGTGGTCGACGGCATGACCAGGGCCCATGCCGAGCTCGCGGCCGAGCCCGAGCGCTGGATCAACAACGTGCGCCAGGCCGCCCTGGAATTCGGTGGCGACGAGGTCTGGGTCGAGAAGGTGCGGCTCCGCACACGCGACAACATCGATCTCGCCGCCCTGGCCGAGCGCGACGATGCCGTCGGCCAGCTTCTGAAGTCGCTCGCCGACATCCGGCAGAGCGACGCGGAGCTCGGCGTGCTGGCGGGGGAGCTATCCGAGCTGCTCAAGAAGCTGCCGCGCGAGCTCAAGGAGGGAAAGCGCAGTCTGCGTCTCGAAGATCCGGCGCGACTGCGCGAGCTCCTGCTGGAAGTCGAACAGCAGCTCTTGCCAAGGCTCCTGTCGAAGGAGGAGCGCTAGCCGTGCGCTTCCTTTCACTCGACCTGATGGCGTTCGGGCCGTTCACCGGCCAGGTCATCGATCTTTCGTCGGGCGATCCCGGGCTGCACGTCGTCTACGGTCACAATGCAGCTGGCAAGAGTACGGCGCTCCGGGCCATCACGGGGCTGCTCTACGGCATTCCCCAGTCCACCGGGGACGCGCACGTCCACAGCATGTCGGACCTCCGGATCGGGGCGCGCATCCAGGCATCCGGCGGCGGCGAGCTGACTGTCGTTCGACGCAAGGGGCGCAAGAACACGCTCCTCGGCAGCGACGGCAAGCCGCTGGATGAAAGCGTGCTTGCGCACCTGCTCGGCGGCGTCGGTGAGGCCTTGTTCAGGAGCATGTTCGGATTGAACCACGTGACCCTGCGCGAAGGCGGCAATGCGCTGCTATCCGGACAGGGCGAGCTGGGGGCGAGTCTGTTCGACGCGAGCCTCGGCGGACGCGGCATCCACCAGCTCATCGTCGCGCTGGAGCGCGAGGCGGACGAGCTGTTCCGCCCGGGTGGCAGCAAGCCCGCGCTGAACGCCGCAATCAACGAATTCGAGGCGGCGAAGAAGCAGAAGAACGACAAAAGCGTGCGTCCCGAGGCGTGGTTGACGCAGAAGCGCGCACTCGACGAGGCGCGGGCGGAGCGCGAGCGCCTTGCGGCGGCGCGCACCGAGCTGGTGCTCGAAGAGCAGCGGCTGAGGCGTATCCAGCGCGCTCGTCCCCTGGTGGTCAAGCGCGGTTCAATCGTGGAGGAGCGCAGCAGTCTTGGCGACGTTCTGCTGCTGCCCGCGGACT
Source organism: uncultured delta proteobacterium (assembly GCA_963826085.1). Classification (GTDB taxonomy): domain Bacteria; phylum Myxococcota_A; class Polyangia; order Polyangiales; family Polyangiaceae; genus CAWDXG01. The sequence continues at coordinate 205,452 of CAWGVN010000006.1, forward strand.
CGCGCGAACGGCGCGAGCGAGCGGAGCAGGCGCTTGCCGGCTCCGCGCGCGATCTCCAGCGCGCGGAGCGCGAGCTCGCGCGGCTGCTCGAGCGGCGCCGGGTGCTCGACGTGCCCGAGGCGCTAGCGGCGCTCGACGAGCATCGCATGGAGGCCCTTCGCGGGCGCCTCGGGAGCGAGCGCAAGAACGAGCTCGATCTGCCCCGGCGCCGCACGGCGCGCGATGAGCTCGAAGCCCAGGTCAAGGAAAGCCTGCGCCGGTTGGGTCGCGAAGACGCTCCCGGCGATGCCCGGACCATCGTGCCTGGAGCCGCGCTGCTGGCGAAGGTGAAGAGCCTCATGCTCGAGCACCAGACGCTCGTCACGCGGCTTTCGGACGCAGAGCAGGAGTTACGCGAGCGTCGGGTCAAGCGCGACGCGGTCTCGCGTGAGCTGGCCGCGCTGCCCGCCGCACCGGACAGCACCCTGCTCGAACGCTCGGTCGCCGGCGCGCGGAAGGAGGGCGATATCGAAGCACGCCTGTCGGCGCTCGAGTCGAGCCTGGATCGGGATCGAGTCCTGGCAGAGCAGCGACACCGTGCGCTGGGGCTGTGGTCGGGCCCGCTTGCCGAGCTGCCGGCGCTCGCGCTGCCCGCGGAGCAGACGGTGGACCGCTTCGAGGCGCTCTTTGCGGACATCGGAGCGAGGCGCGCACAGTTGTCCCGGGAGCGCGAACAACTCCAGCACGCGCTCGAGAAGTGCCGCCAGGACGTCGAGCGCCTCCAACGCACCGGTGCGGTGCCGACCGAAGCCGAGCTCGAAGCGGCGCGGACGAGGCGCGACGCTGGCTGGAGGCTGGTGCGCCGGGCGTGGGCGCAGGCCGGGGATGTGAGCGCGGAGGCGGAGGTCTACGATCCAGAGCGCCCGCTTCCGGAAGCTTTCGAGCACGCGCAGCTGGGAGCCGACCAGCTTGCCGACAGGCTCCGGCGAGAAGCCGAGCGCGTGGAACAGATGGCGAGCCTCGAAGCCGAGCAGGCCCGTGCCCGGCGGGAGATCGAGCGGACCGAGGGGGCGCTTGGCGGGTTGGAGCAGGAGCAGGCTGCGGCATCCCACGAATGGGCAGAGGCGTGGCGGCCGTGCGGGATCGAGCCGCGCCCGCCGCGCGAGATGCGTGCGTGGCTCGCGGGGCACGCCGATCTGTCGGCACGCGTCGAGCAGCTCGCGTCCACACAGCGACAGCGCGACGATCTCGCGGCACGTCACCGCGCGCACGTCGCCGCGCTCGAAAAGGCGCTGGGCACAAGAGGCGAGGCTTCGCTCGCCGCGCTCATCGACCTCGCCGCGGCCGAGCTCGATCGTCGCGCGCAGATCGATCGCCAGCACGAACAGCTGCGCGGATCCCTGGTCGATCTCGACGCGGAAATCGAGCGCTCGGCGGGCCGCGTCAGGACCCGACAGGGGGAGCTCGAACGCTGGCAATCGCAGTGGCGGGACGCCATCGAGCCGCTGGGGCTCGGAGGCGGCGCGTTGCCGGCCGAGGCCGGCGCCGTGCTCGACGAGCTCGCCGAGCTCAAGATCCGCACAGAGAAGCTCGACGACGCGGCTCGCCGCGTCACGAGCATGGAGCGAGACGCGCGCGAGTTCGCGTCGGAGGTCGAGGAGCTGATCCGGGGGCACGCCCCTGCACTTCTGGAGCTCCCGGTGCTGGACGCGGCCGCGGAGTTTCTGCAGCTTCATGCCAAGGCACGGAGCGATCTCGAACGGCAAACCGAGCTGGACCGCGACATCGAGACCCGCAGGAGCGAGTGCGACGGGCTTCGCGGCGAGGTGGAGCAGGCCGAGCGCGAGCTCGCCGGGCTGCTCGCGGCTGCCGGCGTGACCGACCTTGCCGCGCTTGAAGCTGCGGAGAAGCGTTCCGGGGACGCTCGCCGGCTCGACCAGCGGCTTCGCGAAGTCGACGCCGAGCTGCTCGAGGTGCGCGAAGGCGAGCCGCTCGAGGTGTTGACCGAAGCCGTGTCGGGGAGCGATGCGGCGACGGCCCGCGGGCGGCTCGCCGACATCGAGCGCGAACTGGAGGAGCTACAGGAAGAGCTGGGCGGCGTGAACCAGGACATCGGTGGCCGCGAGCGAGGCTTGAAGGAGCACTTGAGTGACTCGGCCGCCGCCGATTTCGCCGCCGTCGCCGAGCAGCAACTTGCGCGCGTGGAGGAACTTGCGGAGCGCTACGTGCGGGCGCGCCTCGCCGTCCGCGTGCTGAAACGCGAGCTCGAGAGGTACCGCGAAGAGAACCAGGGCCCGATCATCTCGCGCGCGACCGAGCTGTTTCCCTTGCTCTCGAATCGGGGCTACCGCGGCCTGCAGATCGACTTCGACGACAATGACCAGGCAGTCCTGCGCTGCGTGCGACCGGATGGTACGCCGGTCGCCATCGAGGCGCTTTCGGACGGCAATCGCGACCAGCTCTACCTCGCGCTGCGAGTGGCCAGCCTGGAACGCTTCAGCAGACACAACGAGCCGCTTCCCGTTGTCCTCGATGACATCCTGGTCCACTTCGACAACGACTGCTCGCGCGCTGCGCTCGAGGTGTTGGCGGACTTGTCCCGCACCACGCAGGTGCTTCTGTTCACGCACCACGAGCACCTCGTCGATCTCGCGCGCGAGGCCGTCGGCAGCGGCCTGTTTTTTCATGAGCTCGATAGCGCTGGCCGAGCTGCCTGAGCGCTTCCGCATCTGCGCCTCTAGTGCTCTACTCGGGCGATGATCCAGATCGACTTCGACGCGGGCGAGACGCTGCGCGAGCTTCTCGAGGTGCCGCGCGACGCGCGTGACGAGAGCTGGCAGGAGCGATTCGACGAGGCGGTGCTGCGGGCGCCGTTCGTTGCGGGCGAGGTGATGCAGGGACCGGACGGCTTTGCGTATCGCATCCTCGGGAGCGCCGAGGCCGGCGAGGACGCGGAAAAGCTCACCAGCGTGCCCGCCGTCGCCGAGGACGCCACGGAGAAAGGCTACGGAATCGTCATCGATCCGGACGAGCAGGGCGCCGCCGCCTGGGTGTTCCACTACGGACAGCTCTGGTCGCTTCGCGAGTACCAGAGCCTGCACGGAGATCCGGAAGACGAACCGGCGGAGGGTGGGGGAGCCGAGAAGGTCGAGAAGGAACGCCAGATCATGGTGGGGCAGCCGAGCGAGCACATGTTCCCCCCGTGGGCTCGCCGCATCGTCGATCTGTATCTGCGGCGCGTCGTAGGCATCGCGGAACCGAAGGTGCTGATCATGGTCGACCCTGAAGCGCGTCCCACGCGCAATCTGGTCTTCAACCTCCATCCGGAGGACTTCCCCGATCATGCTGCGTTCCAGATGGCGCTGCAGTCGTTGATGTGGTTTCTGCCGCCGAATCGCGGAGTCGTCGCGGTCGCGCGCGACTCCGGTTTCGAGGAGGCGTTTGCGGATCTAGCGCCGTAGTGCGGGCGCTACTTCTTCCGCTTGCGCCTCTTCGCGGGCTTTTTGGCGAGCAGCTCGTCGATGCGCACGCCGTTGACGACCAAGCCGTCGATGCGGGCGTCGTCGATACGGACGCCCGACAGATTCACGTCCGACAGCTCCGCTCCTTCCAGGCTCACGTCCCTGAGCGACGCGCGTGACAAGTCCACGTCCGCGAGCTTGGCTCCTACGGCAGAGGCGTCGCGCAGCCGCATCCCATCGAGCGCCACGTTGGCGAGCTTCGCGCCGCTCAGCTTCGCGTCGTCCAGCCGGAGCTTCGACAGATCCACGTTGGTGAGCCTTGCGCCGCTCGCATTGGCGTCATCGAGACGGAGCCCCGACAGATCCACGTTGTGCAGCGACGCCTCCGCGATACGCGCGTCGTCCACCACGAGTCCGGATGCATCCACGTCGAGGAGCTTTGCGCGGCGCAGGTCGGCGTGCTCGAAGCGCGGCGGCTCGGGCGCCGCGCGCTTCCGTTTCCCCTTCTTCTTCCCGGCCATCGCGCGACTGCACCACGGCGCCGGCCGTGGTGCAATCGCGGGGCACGGGCTTTCGTCAGCCGAGCGAGCGCGCGGCGGCCAGCGCCGCTTCGTAGTCCGGCTCGTGCGTGGCGTCGGCCACGTACTCCGCGTGCTTGATCTTGTCGTCGGCGCCGATCACGAACACGGCGCGCGCGAACAGCCCCTTGCTCGGCGCCAGCACGCCAAACGCGGTGCCGAACGAGCGGTCCTTGTAGTCGCTGAGCGCCTTGACGTTGTCGCTGCCCGTGGCGCCGCACCAGCGCTTCTGCGCGAACGGCAGATCCATGCTCACAGCGTAGATCGTCACGCCCGGCACCTTCGATGCTTCCGAGTTGAAGCGCCGCATCTCGGTGTCGCACACGGGAGTGTCGAGCGACGGCACCGCAGCCAGGATGCGGGGCTTGCCCGCCATGTCCTTGCCGCTGACCGCCGCCATGTCCGTGCCGACGACCGTGAAGTCGGTGGGCGCGGCATCGCCGGCTTTCAGCCCCGGTCCGAGCAGGTCGGTGGGGTTCCCTTTCCAGTTGACGGCGCCCTTGCGAACTTCGGCCATGTTCAAGTCTCCTCGAGGTAGTGAGGCGGCGTCGAACGGCCCGGCTGGCCAGAGCTCCGCCGCGTAGGGCGGCGAACATGGGACCCGGTTTGACGGGCGTCAAGCGGCGTTCCCCAGCGGAGGCGGGCGGGGATGCGAGGCGATCAGTTGGGCGGTGCGCTGGGGTTGCCGTGGCGCGCCGCATCGCACAGGGCCGCCTCGGCAAGGGAGACTCCTGTGCACTCGATGCACCCGCACGGCTGGCCCGCAAATCGGGCGCAGTGGTGCCGGAAGCGCTCGTCGTGGATGCGCAGGAAGAGCTCGCGGCGCACCGCCGGATCGTCCAGGTCGGCCGGTGGGAGCGTGCACGCGAGGACGCGCATGGCGAGCCGCTCGAGGCGGGCCGCCACGCCGGGGTCGACGCGCTCGATGCTCGCCACGGTCGCAGCATCGCCGCGTTCTGCGGCGCGAATCCACAACAGCTCGCGGCGCGACGCCGGATCGCGGGCTATCCGGTCCAGCGCGCTGACGAACGAGGCCTCGGGGTCCCGGTTCTTGTGCTTCTTGCTCATGCGAGCCCGTTCGGGACGCGACGGGCGCCAGTTTCGGGGAATCTGCGCGCGCAGCGTGTCCAGGCTGGCCGCGGCCGCCTAGCCCCTCGTTTCTATCGAAACGAGGGGCTAGCCGACCTTCGGCCGCCAGCCGGCGAGGGCACGCTCGACGAACGCCATCCTGTCCTGCCCCCAGAAGACCAGATCGTCGACGACGAAAGACGGCGCGCCGCAGAGCCCGCGCGCCCTGGCCTGGTCGGTCGCGGAAAAGAGCGACTGCTTGAACTCGGCAGCGCGATCGACCAGCGCCGGATCGAGGCCGGCGCTCTCGGTGATGGCGCGGAGCTCGGTCGGATCGGAGATGTCGCGATCGTCGGCCCAGTACGCGGAGAACAGGGCGTGGCTGAGCGCCGGCAGATCGTTGCCGGCGGCGAGTGCCATGCGCAGCGCGGTGACTGTGCGCATGGGGAAGCGGGAGGGAAAGCGGAAGGGCACGCCGTATTCGCGCGCGAAGCGCTCCATGTCGGCGCGCAGGAAGCGCTGCTTGGATTCGGCGAAGGACAGCAGCGGCACGTCGGGCGTGCCGATGTCGTGGAACAGGGCGCCGAGCAGGAAGGGGCGCCACACGAGCTCGGCGCCGCTGCGCTTCGCGAGGGCTTCGACCCCGGTCGAGGCGAGGTAGGCGAATGGGCTCGAGAAGTCGTACCAGAACTCGAAGCTCTTCCCGCGTCCGGCGCCGGGCTGCGGGGGAGTCCCCAGCGCGAGCTCGCGAGCCTCGCTATCACCGACGCCCAGTGCGTGCGCCACCTGGTCGAGGCGATCCTGCCCCCAATAGAGCTCGCCACCGACGAAGCACGCCGGCGCGCCGAACACGCCGCGCGACAGCGCCTCGTCGGTGCGTTCGCGGAGCTCGCGTTTGATCGCGGCATCGCCCGCGCGCTCGACGAGCCCCGCGCCGTCGAGCCCCGCGCCGTCGAGCGCTCTGCGGATCACGTCCGGGTCGGACAGGTCGCGACCTTCAGCCCAGTACGCGGCGAAGAGCGCGTGGCTCGCGCGCGGCAGATCTCCGCTGGCAAGCGCGGCGCGCAGCGCCGTCACGGTGCGGTTCGGGTGCGTTGGCGGCATCCGCAGCGGCACCCGCCAGTGCTCGGCCCAGCGGTGCATGTCCAGGCCATTGAGCCGCGCGCGCGGAGGCGGCATCCGCCCCATGTCGGGCGCCGCCGGCCCGAGCGCGTTGAACACGCCGCCCAGAAGGAACGGCCGGTACACAAGCTCCGCGCCGGCGCGCTCTGCGATGCGTTCGATCTGGGTGGAGGCGAGGTAGGCGTAGGGGCAGGAGAAGTCGTAGTAGAACTCGAGCTCGGGCATGGACGCCCTACGGTGGAGCGTCGCGCGCCGCTTGACAAGGCCGGCTCGACACGAAGTCGGGCACGGCGCCCGCGGTGGCGCTAGGCTGGGCCGCCATCCATGCCGGGACCCGGGGAGATGGAGCTCGAGCTCGGGCTCGACGAGCCGGACGACGAAGCGAGCCTGCGCCGTCGCGCGGCGCGCGCGCTTGGCGTGGCGGAGAGCGCGCTGCCCGTCGTCGAGATCCGCCGGCGGTCGATCGATGCGCGCAAGGGACGCGTGCGTTTCAAGCTGCTGGTCGGATTCGAGGCCTCGCGCGGCGAGCTCGGCGGCGCGCCTCCTCGCGAGGTGGCGCGCCCGGCGCGCGTAGCGATCGTCGGCGATGGTCCCGCAGGGCTGCTTTGCGCCTACCAGCTCGCGCGCCACGGCATCGGTTGCGTCGTTGTCGATCGCGGCAAGCCCGTGCAGCCGCGCCGGCACGATCTCAAAGGCTTGAACCGCCACGGAGTCGTCGACAAAGACAGCAACTACTGCTTCGGCGAGGGCGGCGCGGGAACATACAGCGACGGGAAGCTCTACACGCGTGCGCACAAGCGCGGCAGCGTGCGGGACGTGCTCGAGGTGCTGGCGCTGCACGGCGCGCCGCCGGACATCCTCGTCGATGCGCGACCGCACATCGGCTCGAACCGCCTGCCCAAGGTCGTAACGGCGCTGCGACAGCGGCTGGAGAGCGTCGGAGTGGAGTTCCGCTTCGGTGCGCGGGTCGTGGCGCTCGTCACCGAGGGCGCGCCACGCCGTGTGACGGGCGTGCAACTGGCCGACGGCAGCGCGGTCGAGGCCGATCACGTCGTACTGGCGACCGGGCATTCCGCCCGCGACGTGCTGTCGATGCTGGCCGGGCTGGGCGTGGGCCTCGAGACGAAGCCGTTCGCCGTGGGCGTCCGCATCGAGCACCCGCAGCCGCTCATCAACGGCATCCAGTACGGTCCGGCGGCCGGCCATCCCCGGTTGCCGTCTGCGGCGTACCGGCTCGCGACGACCGTCGACGAACGCGGGGTCTTCTCGTTCTGTATGTGCCCCGGAGGCTTCGTGGTGCCGGCATCGACGGAGCCGGGTGGGCTCGTGGTCAATGGCATGAGCCTGTCGCGGCGCGACTCCCCGTTCGCCAACTCGGGGCTGGTGGTCGCGGTCGAGCTCGAGGACCTGTCGCGGGCAGGCTACGGCGGCCCGCTCGGTGGCGTGGAGCTGCAGCGCCGGCTCGAGCAGGCGGCGTTCGAGGCCGGCGGCGGGCTGCTGCGCGCGCCGGCGACGCGCGTCGGCGACTTCATCGCCGGCCGCGGCTCGAGCACGGTGCCAGGTTCGAGCTATCTGCCGGGTCTGGCCGCGGGGGACGTGGCGGAAGTGCTGGACGCCGCAGGACTCGCGGTTTCCGAGCGGATACGGCAGGCACTCCCCGGGTTCGACCGCCGATTGCGCGGTTACGTCACGAACGAAGCGGTGTTGATCGGCGTCGAGACGCGAACCAGCTCGCCCGTGCGCATCGTTCGCGACCCGCAGGGTCTTGTCTCTCCCGACCTTCCCGGGCTGTATCCCACGGGGGAGGGCGCCGGCTACGCGGGGGGATCGTGAGCGCAGCTCTGGACGGCATCCGCGTGGCCGAGCAAATCGCGCGATCGTTGGGCTGAACCGCCGCTTCCAGGTGCGACAGCGGTTGCGGCGGTGCCCGGCGTAGTAGAAGATACGCTCGCCATGTCCTCCGAGGGCCCGCCCATCACGCCAGGCATCGTGCTCGCCGGGAAGTACCGGGTCGAGTCGGTGATCGGGCAGGGCGGAATGGGCGTCGTGGTGGAGGCACGCCACATCGCGCTCGAAGAGCGCGTCGCCCTGAAATTCCTGTTGCCCGAGTACGCCCGACACCCGGATGCCTCGGCCCGCTTCCTGCGCGAGGCGCGCGCCGCCGTGAAGATCAAGAGCGCGCACGTCGCCCGGGTCTCGGACGTGGGCACGCTCGATACCGGCTCGCCCTACATGGTGATGGAGTATCTGGAAGGCGGCGACGTGGAGCAGCAGCTGCTCGCGACAGGCCCGCTGCCTACCGAGGATGCCGTCGACACCATCATCCAGGCGAGCGAGGCGATTGCGGAAGCGCACTCGCTCGGCATCGTGCATCGCGACATCAAGCCCGCCAACCTGTTCGTTGCCCGTCATTCGGACGGCTCGCCATTGATCAAGGTGCTGGATTTCGGGATCTCGAAGATGATCGATTCCGGCTCCCAGAACCTCACCCGCACCGCCACGACCATGGGCTCGGCGCTCTACATGTCGCCCGAGCAGCTGCGCGACGCGCGATCGGTCGACCACCGCACCGACATCTACGCGCTGGGCGTCTCGCTCTACGAGATGCTGTCGGGGCGGCAGCCGTTCACGGCCGACACCTTTCCGCAGCTGTGCGTGCTGGTGGCGACCGGCGACCCGACGCCGCTCGCCGAGGTGCGCCCGGACCTGCCGTACGATTTCGTGCAGGTCGTGGAAAAGGCGTTCAAGCGCGACCCCGACGATCGCTACCAGTCGGTTGCAGAGCTGGTGCTGGCACTCGCGCCCTGGGCGCCCGCGCGCTCGCACCAGCTCGTGGAGCGTATTGCGCGTACTGCGGGCTACGCCCCGCGCCCGCCGATGCCGTCGTTTTCGCAGACGGGGCCCGGCCAGCCTGCCGTTGCCGTGACAGGCTCGACCACGGATCTCTCGGCTGCAGTGACGAGCTCGCCGTCGCGCGGCGTGGGGCTGGCGCTTGGGGCCGCGGCGTTGGTGGGGCTCTTCGTCGTCGTGGGCGGCGGTCTGTTCGCGTGGCATCTGCACAACAAGAGCGGCGCGGATCCCGCTGCCAGCGCGAGCACCGTCGCGGCGACACCGGCGGCCTCGTCGGCTGCCGTCGCCGACGACACGGGGAGCGCTCCGCCCGCGCCTGCCAGCGAAGCTGCAGAGGCGGGCACGCCTGCGCCGTCGAGCAGTGCGCCGGCAGCAAGTGCTGCCGCCGAAAAGCCCGCCGCTCCCGTTCAGCATCACGCTGTCAGCAAGGTCATCTCGCATATCCACAAGCAGGCACTGCCGGTTTCTCCAAAGCCGAAGCCGACCGCTTCACCCAACAAGGGCGTCGATGAATACCGCTAGAATCTCCATCCGGATCGTGTCCGTACTGCTGCTGGCGTTCGCCACTGTCCTCACGCCGCGAGTGGCTCACGCGGGCGACAAGGCCCTCGCCGAGTCCCTGTTCGAAGCCGGGCGCTCGCTGATGAAGCAGAAACAATACGCAGCAGCTGCCGCCAAGCTCGAGGAGAGCCAGCGGCAGGACCCGTCGCCCGGCACGCTGATCAACCTGGGCGAGTGCTACACAGCGCTCGGCAAGACCGCGACGGCCTGGGCCGACTACAAGGCGGCTGCGGCGCTGGCCGTGAACAAGGGGCGCACCCAGCAACAGGAGCTCGCCAACCAGCGCGCCGACGAGCTGGGGCCGAAGCTTTCCAAGGTCACGCTGCAGAAGCCGGCCGAGATCCCCGCCGGGCTGACCGTCAAGCTCGATGATCGCACCCTCGGCGTTGCGTCGCTCGGCGTTGCGATGGCGGTGGATCCCGGGGATCACACGGTGCAGCTGGACGCACCCGGGTACAAGTCCGCCACGAAGAAGTTCCAGGTGGGGGCGGAGGCCGACCAGGTGAGCGTCGAGCTGCCTGCGCTGGAGAAGGCACCCGAGCAGGCTGCCTCGAACCCCACGCCCGCGACAGGAGCTGCCGGTGCGGGCCCTGCGAAGACCACACTTCCGCCGGAGGCCGACCACGGGACGGGCGGCGGATCCCTGAAGACGATTGGATTCGTAGTGGGCGGAGTCGGCATCGTCTCGGTCGGCGTGGGCGCCGTGTTTGGCCTGATGGCATCCTCGCAGGCCAATAGCGCCAAGAACGACAAGACGCTCTGCCCGAACAAGGTCTGCACGCCTGCGGGCCGCAAGGAGATCGACGCCGCGAAGACCAAGGCGCTGGTCTCGACCATCGGCATCGGCGTCGGAGTCGCCGCGCTCGCCGCGGGCACTGTGCTGGTGCTGACGGCCAAGCCGTCGAAGGAGCAGCCTCCGGGTTCGACCACCGCGCGCCTGGTGCCCGCAGTCGGGCCCCACGGCGGCGGCCTTGTCATGGCGGGGAGCTTCTGATGCGCTGCTCGGGGGTGGCGACGTACGGCGCTGCAGCGGCTGCGCTGCTCGCCGCGATGGTGCTCGCTGCCGGTTGCAGCAGCCTGCTCGGCCTCGGCGACTATACCGACCAGAAGACGGACGCGTCGGCGAGCGGCGGCTCTGCTGGAACCGGCGGCTCTGCCGGAAATGGCGGCTCGGCCGGAAATGGCGGCTCGGCCGGAACGGGCGGCTCGGCCGGAACGGGCGGCATCGCCGGAGGCGGCGGCTCTGCCGGAACGGGCGGCGACGGTGGAGATGCCGGGCCTGGAGTGACCTGCACGCCTGGCGCCTTGTTCCCGGTTCTCGACAAGACCCAGACCCTGGGCCGGACGGCTCAAGGCTCGCTGTTCGTGGTGACGGCTTCCAACGAAGCGTACGTGGTCATGGGCACCGACGACTCGAAGCACGTGATCCTCGCGCGGATCATCGACAAGACGGGGCCGGGCCGCGTTCCCGACCACGTCTCCTTCGACATCGCGGACATGCACGTGACAGGGGCGCAGTTGGTGAACAACGTGTTGCACGTGACGGGCTACGGGAAGCCGTCGGGTACGTGGCAAACGATAGACCTTCCCTTCACGCTCCAGGGTTCCTCCATACCCTCGACACCGGGCACGGCGATTGTCGCCGACGCACCCCAGATATGCGCGCAGGTCCAGCGGGCGTTCTGCCTCTATGACCCGGGTGGCACTCCGCACTGGGCGCTTTCATGCGTGGAGAAGGGCGACGGCGGACAGGGCGCCATGGATCTGTACGCCGACGGGAATCTCGTCGGATCGAATCCGACGCCCGACGGGTCGTTCGAGGTCACCAACTTCGCGCTCTCGCAGAACAACTACGTTCTCCTCACCGGAGAGGCGCCGGGTGAAGGCGTCGTCTTCGTCGGCCAGATCGGCTCCGGCTCGCTTGTGTCGTCGGGCAAGATCAAGTTCCAGGCGTCGTCGCCGAACGTGACCTGGCCGATGGCGGCCTGGCAAAGCACCGGCGGCACGTCGTTCCTCATCATGGATGTGGACTTCGACGCCGAGGCCGGCACCTTCAATCCGCCGGCAACGCTCTACGAGGGAACCCTGTCGTCGTTCGGCAGCCTGACAAGCGTTCCTCCGCCCAACATGGCGCCTGTGGGAGTCATCAACGACCCGTCGAAGGTCCTGCTGTACGGGAAGCCCGAGTCCATGTCAGCCGGAACGGTGCTGGCGGGGACCAACTTCAACCAGGACCGGGTTCTTTTCAGCTTGTTCTCGAAGGCGGGAGCCCCGCTTGCGCTTGACCAATCCGTGGTCGAGTCGGCCAACGCCGGGATCACCTATGCCGACGCCGCCGTGGGAGGAATCGGCGGCAACGTGCTGGTCGTGTGGAACCAATACGACGCGGGCCCGGGTGAGTCGACCGTGAGTGGGCAGCTCTTCGATTGCCACTGAGCACGCTAGCTCCGGGCCTCGGCCTCGAGCGTCACGCGCGTGATCTCCGCCGGCGCGCCCAGGCGCATGGGCGGACCCCAGTAGCCGGTGCCGTTGCTCACGTAGACCTGCGAGCGACCGAAGCGCGCCAGGCCCGAGACCACCGGCTGCTGCAGGTACACGAGGTAGTTCCACGGCCAGATCTGGCCGCCGTGCGTGTGGCCGGAGAGCTGCAGACCGACGCCATAGCGCTGTGCTTCCTTGATCGTCCTGGGCTGGTGCGCCAGCAGCACGAGCTCGCGGCTCTCGTCGCGATCGGCGAGTGCGCGCTCCAGATCCTCGCCGTGTCCGTGCCCGAAGCGCGCGGCGTTGTAGTCGTCGGTGCCGGCCAGGTCGAAGCTCGCCGTGCCGTTGCCGATGCTCACCCGCTCGTTTCGCAGCACCCGGATGCCGAGCCGCTCGAGCTCGCGGCACCAGGCGACGGGTCCGGAGTAGTACTCATGATTGCCGGTGACGAAGAACACGCCGTGCCGGGCGCGCAGATCCGCGATCGGCGCCACGTGCTCGCCGAGGTGCTCGACCGAGCCGTCGACCAGGTCGCCGGTGATCGCTATCACGTCCGGCTCGAGCGCGTTGGTGCGGGCCACGATGTCCTGCATGAACTCGCGCCCGAGCGTCGGTCCGAGGTGGATGTCGCTGAGCTGCACGATGGTCAGGCCGTCGAGCTCCTTGGGCAGTCGGGAGAGCCGCACGCGGAGGTTGCGGACGATCACGCGGCCAAGCCCGCCGCGCACCGCCGCGGCTCCCATGCCGGCGGTGACCAGAAGAACGCCGCCGGCCAATAGCCGCGCGAGAGTCAGCCGCTTGCCCGGATCGAGCGGCGGGCGGCCCGCCACGAGCTCGCCGACCCGCACCACGAGCCGCACCAGGTCAGCCCCGGCGACCAGCACCAGCAGGAAGAACATCAGACCCATCCAGCCGTAGGTGCAGAGGAGGATCGGCCGCGCGCGCTCCGCGGGCAGCGTGGTCGACAGCGCGAAGGTGAGCGGCACGCTGAGGAACAGCGCGATGAAGAGCCCCGTCAGCACCCGGAATGGAACGGGGCCGAGGTCGACGTCGCGCACCAGCCGCGCCCAGAGGTAGTAGTGGACCGCGCCCGTGATCGCGAGCGCCACCAGGAAGAACAGAGCAAATGACAGCACACGCGACATCGTCGTCTATATAGGCAGGACCGCGCCCAGCCGCCATCCGCTGGGCTTTACACGGCGCGCGCCCAGGCCTAGGAAACAGCCGCCATGTCCACCCGAGGCCGCCCATGAGGCTCTGGCTTGCCTGTGGCGTGGTGCTGCTCGCGGCGATTGCCGTCGCGCTGCTCGTCTTGTGGCCCAGCGGCTGGTCCAGGGCGCGGGCCGGGCGCATCACGCGCCTGGGACGGCTGGCGGCTCGGCTCGCGACCAGTCGCTTCGGCGCGGGGCTGCGGCGCCTGTTTGCCGACGCGGAGGGGCGGGCGCGGATCGATGAAGCGCGCCGGCGCGCCGATGCGGAGCGCGTCGCCAGGGAGATGGGCCACATGAAGGGCGCGCTCATGAAGCTTGGCCAGATGCTTTCGTTCGTCAGCGACGACGTGCCGCCCGAATACCGGCTGGCGCTGTCTTCGCTGCAGGCGTCCGCGCCGCCGATGGACTTTCCGCTGATCCGCGACGTCGTCGAGCGCGAGCTGGGCAAACCGCTGGAGCGCGCCTTCGCCCGCTTCGAGCACGAGGCGCTCGCCGCCGCCTCGATCGGCCAGGTGCACCGCGCGGAGTTGTCGAGCGGCGAAGACGTTGTGGTCAAGGTGCAGTACCCCGGCGTGTCGGACGCGATCCGCGCCGATCTCGACAATGCCGACATGCTCTACAGCATGATGGGGATGCTCTACTCCGCCCTCGACCCGAAGCCGGTGGTCGACGAGCTCCGGGCGCGCATCGGCGAGGAGCTCGACTACGAGCTCGAAGCGAAGAGCCAGAGCGCGTTTGCCGATCTGTTCGACGGTCACCCGTTCATCCGCGTGCCACGCGTGTTCTTCGACTACTCGACGGCTCGCGTGCTGACGAGCGAGCTGGTGGACGCACGCCGCTACGCCGAGGTGCTCGACCTGCCACAGGCCGACCGGAACCGCTATGGCGAGATCCTCTACCGCTTCATCGTCGGGTGTGTGTTCGAGTTCGGCGTGTTCAACGGCGACCCGCATCCCGGAAACTACCTGTTCGACGACCAGGGAAACGTCGTCTTCCTCGACTTCGGCTGCGTGAAGTATTTCCCCCCCGACATGCTTGCGCGCTGGAAGAAGCTGATGGCGGCGCATCTCTCCGGGCGTCCGGCGGAGTTCCGCGAGTTGCTCGTCGAGTTCGAGTTCGTAGGACCTGACAGCGACCTCGCCACCGACGATCTGTACGAGTACTTCGGTTACTTCTACGAGCCGTTCCGCGAAGATCGCGTGTTCCACTTCACGCACGAGTACACGCGCCGCTCTTTCCGGATGGTGTTCGCTCCGGAAGGACGCTTCGCCGGCTTCCAGAAGAAGCTCAACATGCCGCGCCACTTCGTGTTCGTGAACCGCATCCAGTGGGGCGTGTACTCGGTTCTGGCCGAGCTTGGTGCGGAGGCGAACTGGCACCGAATCCATCGCGAGTTCGTGTTCGGTGACGCGCCGTCCACGCAGCTCGGGAAAGAGGACGCTAGTTTCCGTGAGCAGTGGCGCGCCAGCCGCGGCCTACCCGACGGCGCGCTATCGCTCACTCCCGACGGCGTGAAGAAGCGCCTCGTCGCGTGACGCAGGCCCTGTCCGGCTACGGGCCGCTCGTCTGCCAGTCGTACGCGGCCTGGAAGTGCGCCATCACCGGCAGGTGGTCCGAGTGGCCGGCGTTGATCACCCACGCGTTGAGTGGTTCGACCGACTTGTCGAACAGGATGTGATCCAGGGTCGTCTCGAACTGTCCGGCTATCGAGGCATGCCGCCAGGTGGGCTGCCCTGGATGGTACAGCGGCAGCACGTTCTTGTAGCCCTGGGCCTCCAGGTAGTGCACGGCGGAGCCGTCGGGCGCTTCGTTGAAGTCGCCCATGATCATCGTCGGGATATCCTTGGTCAGATCAGCCATGAACGACTTGATCTCGTAGCGGTGATCGGCCGACGTGGTGATGTACGAATTCACGGTGCCGCCGTTGCCGTCGGTAGCCGACCTGAGGTGCACGTTCAGGATCTGCAGCCAGCCCGCGGGCGTCTTGACCAGCACATGCCACGCGGGGTGCCAGTTGTTCGGCGCGGCCAGCCAGCCAGCGTCCAGAATCGGGTAGCGCGACAGCACGCCGAGCCCCGCCGCGCCGGGAATCGGTTGGTAGAGCTGATAGGGGTACTGATCGGCGTAGCGCGCCTCCAGCACCGCTTCCCACTTTGGCCCGGTCTCCTGCAAGCACACGATGTCGGCATTGTCCTGGCCGACCGCGCGCACGGTCGCGGCGTCGTTCTGTTTTCCCGTCTCGACGTTGAAAGTCTTGACGGTGAAGTGTGGGACGCCCGGCGTGGGGTCGCGCGGCTCGAGCGGCCGCGGCCCACAACCTGCGACGAAGCAGAGAGTTGCGATCAGCCCGAGCGGAGCGCGAAGCATGCGAAGTCTGAAGCTGTCATCCGATCGCAGTGCGGTCAAACGACGCACCCGCGCAAAGTGCGACGAAATTATTTCGCGTGGGGTGCGCGGACGCTGACATTGCGCGCGGCCCGCGGAACGTGGTCCGCGCGTTGCGCGAGCCCGCCCGCCCGCTATCTTCTCGAATCGGAACCCGCAGCATTTGAAGTACCCGTCCCCGGTTCTTTTCGTCTCCGTTCTGTCGATGCTGTGCGGTTGTGCGCCGCTCGCGGACTTCCGACCGGCGTCGGGTCTCATGCCGGGCCGCAGTATCGAGGTGGGCGCGGGTGCCGCGATGATCACCAAGCGCCCGTACGTGAGCGAACCGGCGCGCGGCGCGGGGCAGGTCTGGGTGAGCGGCGAGCCGACGCGCTGGCTGTCGCTCTCCGGCGTCACCGCGTTCGACACGGGAGCCGCCGGCGTGGGCGGCGCGGTGCGCATCAACTACCTGCGCACTCCGGACATCGTTCTCGGTGCGGAGGGCGAGGGCGGCTTCGCGTGGATCGGCGGCTCACTGCCTCTGTCGGTTCGCCTCTTCGACCAGACCTGGCTCTATGCGGCTCCACGCATCTCCAACTGGGGCATCGATCCGATCTTCGGCGTCACCGGCGGAGTGAGCACGCGCATCTACGGCGGGTTCATCCTGCGCGCAGAGACCCAGTCCAGCTGGCAGGGCTTCAAGGCCTACAACTACCGGCAACACTTCGGATTGGCGGCGGCCTACCAGTTCCGTTGACGCGGGGCTATGCTGTGGGGTCGTAGGGACGAGCGACCTCACCACGGATTTCCACAGCATGAAAGCGCCCGGCCCCCTCGTCTGTGCAGCTCTAGCGGCGGCGCTGCTCGCCGGCTGCGGCGGTCCCGCCGCTTCAAGCTCGAGCGCCGATAACGGACCCCCGCTGCCGTGGAAGCGTTCGCTGCTGGGTCACGCGCCGGCTCCCGCCGACAATCCGACAACAGACGCGAAGGTCCAGCTTGGCCGGCTGTTGTTCTACGATCCGATCCTGTCGTCCGATCGAAAGGTGGCCTGCGCCACCTGCCACAGCGAGGTCTGGGGCTTTTCCGACGGGCTGCCGCAATCCATCGGTGTGGACGGCACCGGACCTACCGGACCCAATCGCGTCGGCCCGCTGCACACGCAGCGCAACGCGGGGACCGTGTGGAACGCCGCCTACCGCGAGAACCTGTTCTGGGACGGGCGGGCGGCCTCGCTCGAAGACCAGATCTTCTCGCCGCTCACGGGTCCGGTGGAGATGAACCGGAACGCAGACCAGCTAGTGAGTGACCTGGGGGCGATCCCGCAGTACGTCGAGCTGTTCAAGGCCGCTTTCTCCAAGCAGTCACAACCGGTGACCTACACGAACGTCACGTTCGCGATCGCGGCTTTCGAGCGCACGCTGCTCACGAAGCAGGCCAACTACGATCGCTACGCGGCGGGCGACGCCAGCGCGCTGGACGCCGATTCGATCCGGGGCATGAACCTGTTCGCGGAGGCGGGCTGCGCGAGCTGCCACGTGCCGCCGCGTTTCGAGAGCGAGCGCTACGCAAACCGCGGCATCGGATACGGCGATGGAGGTCGCTTCGATGTCACGGGCGATCCGGCCGACCGCGGCGCCTTCCGGGTGCCCACGCTTCGCAACCTGCGCGAGACGGGCCCTTACTTCCACGACGGCTCGGTGGCGACGCTGGAGGACGCCATCGCGCATGAAGCGGAGCTCACCTGGAAGCAGGGCCAGAGCCGGAAGCTTTCCGCGGACGAGATCGGCGCCATCGCCACCTTCCTCGACAAGGACTTGTTCGACCCCAGCAACGCTCCGTCGCGACCCGACAACGTGCCCAGCGGGCTCGACGTTCCGGTCGCCGACCCACCACCTTGAATCCGCTCGCCGCAATCCGGGACGGACAGGGTCGGCGGTGAGGGGACGGACCCGCGGGTGCAGCGGCTGCCAGGACCCCCGGAAGTGGATCGGCCGACGGCGTGCTAGCATCCCGCGCGGTGGCGCGGCCCGGTCTGCGTCCGGGATCTGCGAGAAGGCACGCCTCGAGAGATGAAATCGGTCGTACGGCGCCTGGTCGGCACCAAGTCGCTGGAAGAGCTCATTGCCGAGACCGAGCGCGAGGGTCACGAGCTGAAGAAGGTGCTGGGGCCGGTGCACCTGATCGCGCTCGGCATCGGGGCGATCATCGGCGCCGGGATCTTCGCGACCATCGGCACCGCGGCGGCGGGCGACTCGCTCCGGCCCGGGGCGGGGCCGGCGCTGATGCTGTCGTTCCTGCTGACGGCCGTCGTCTGCGGCATGACCGCGCTCTGCTACGCGGAGCTGGCCGCAATGGTGCCGGTGGCGGGCTCGGCCTACACGTACTCGTACGCGACGCTGGGCGAGCTGGTCGCCTGGATCATCGGCTGGGATCTGATTCTCGAGTACGCCATCGGCAACGTGGCCGTGGCGATCTCCTGGGGCAACTACATGAACACGTTGCTCCAGGGGCTTGGCGTGCACCTGCCGGCGTGGCTCACCATCGACTACCGCACGGCGCACCAGAAGCTGCCGGCCATCATCGAGCACGCGCCGCACCTGTTCGGCATCCCGATCGTGTTCAACCTGCTGGCGTTCACCATCGTGGCGCTGATCACCATGGTGCTGGTGTGGGGCGTGCGCGAGAGCGCGCGCTTCAACGGGCTGATGGTGCTGGTGAAGCTGATCGTGCTCGCGTTCTTCGTGATGGTCAGCGTCCACTTCGTGAAGCCCGCCGACTGGACGCCCTTCGCACCCAACGGCTGGTCCGGCATTGGCGCGGGCGCGGCGGTGATCTTCTTCGCCTACATCGGCTTCGATGCCATCTCGACGACGGCCGAGGAGTGCAAGAACCCACAGCGCGACATGCCGATCGGCATTATCGGCTCGCTCATCATCTGTACTGTCGTGTACGTGGTCGTGGCGGCGGTGTTTACGGGCATGATCCCATATCCGGTGCTCAAGCACCTGAACGCCTCGCAGCAGGCCGAGCCGCTCACCATGGCGATGAAGTACGCGTCCATGCCGAACTGGATGGTGGGCGTGGTCGCGCTCGGCTCGGTCGTGGCGCACACGGCGGTGCTGCTGGTGTTCCAGCTCGGCCAGCCGCGCATCCTGTTCTCGATGTCCCGCGACGGCTTCCTGCCGCCGGCGTTCTCGCGCGTGCATCCGCGCTACAAGACGCCGCACGTTGCGACCATCCTGACGGGCGTCGCCGTTGGCGCGGTCGCCGCCGTGGCGAACATCGACGAGATGGTCGACTTGACCAACATCGGCACCCTGTTCGCGTTCATCCTGGTGTGCATCGGCCTGATGGTGCTGCGCTTCCGCGAGCCCGACCGGCATCGCCCATTCCGCGTGCCGTTCGGCCCCGTGCTGGTGCCGACCGTCGGCCTCTTGTCGTGCCTGGGTCTGGTCGCGTATCTGCCGCCCACGTCGTGGTGGCGCTTCATCGCCTGGCTAGCCGTGGGCCTCGTCATCTACGCCAGCTACGGCTACCGCCACGCACGCCGACGCGGCGTGAACGCGGAAGCTGCCGCCGAATAGCCCGCCCTGGACGACCCCCGGCGCTCGGCTATCCTTGTGGCAGACGCGAGACGGGGAAGAACAGGGGATCAGGCGATGGCATCAGGTTGGGCCAAGGACGGGGCGGTGCAGGAGCAGATCGATGCCAGTGTGGCGGACGCGGTGGAGCGGGCGCGAAGCCGCTTGCGGGGCGAGAGCCTCGCGGAGTGCGAGAGCTGTGGCGAGCCGATTCCGGAAAAGCGGCGGAAGGCGCTGCCCGGCGTGCGGCGTTGCGTCGCGTGCCAGGCCGAGGCCGACGCCGAGCAGGCGGAATTGTCCCTGTACAACCGCCGCGGCAGCAAGGACAGCCAGCTGAAGTAACCGGTTGGCGCGACGCGGGTCTAGTCGATCCCGATCGCGGCGCGCACCTCGCGCGCGCGTTCCGAGACGACGCCGAGCGCCTTGTCGAAGCGCGGATCGCTGCGCAACGCCTCCAGCGCCGGGCAACGCTCGAGCCAGGTCAGGTCGTGAAGGCCGTCGTCGACCGCCGCAGCGAGCGCCTGGAGCGCTTCGGCCTGGTCGCCCGCGCGGGCAAACGCCTCGCATTCGAGCTGGTGCACCAGCACCATCTGCTGGCCGCGACGCACGGAGAGCTGCTTCTGCATGAAGGCGAGCTCGTCGGGGCCCAGGCTGCCGCGTTCGAGCAGTGCGACGAGCAGCCGCGCGTACTCGGTGGGCTCGGTCGTGGACGCCGCTTCCAGCTCGGGCCGGAGTTTCCTCGCCTGCTCGACGTCGCCACGCCACAGGGCAAGCCGTGCGCGCAGCGATAGCGCGGAGAGCTGCGACTCGGGATCCTCGGCGGGGCGGGAGAGGATCGCCAGCGCTTCGTCGTACCTGCCGAGCAGACCGAGCACACGCGCGAGGTCGAAGCACGCGCGCAGGCCGGGATCGAGCTGGTCGGCAGTGCGGAGCTGATCGACGGCGAGGTCGGGTCGGCCGACCTCGCCCAGGATCACTCCCAACAGGTGGTGGGCGTCGGCTAGCATCGGCGCCCGTGCCAGTGCTGCCCGCACCTGACGCGCGGCCAGTGCGAGCCGGCGCTGGG
Source organism: uncultured delta proteobacterium (assembly GCA_963826085.1). GTDB lineage: Bacteria > Myxococcota_A > Polyangia > Polyangiales > Polyangiaceae > CAWDXG01. The sequence goes on from CAWGVN010000006.1 coordinate 225,774, forward strand.
CGAAGTTCACGGCTGCCATGGCGACGAGCGAATCGCTCCCGTCCGGAGCGCGGGCCAGCGCCTGCTCTGCGAGCCTCTCGAGCTTCCTCCCCGAGCTTCTCGTCGCCGTTGAAGAACCAGAGCCGCACGCAGGCTCGCGCGTAGCCGGCCATGATCGTGGGATCGTCCGGTGCCAGCGCGAGCGCCTGGCGGAACAGCCCGACCGAGCGCTCGACGGGCTCTCGCCACTGCCGCCGGAATTCGGCGCGCGCTCTCAGGTACAGGTCGATCGCGCGCGGGTCGCTGGGCGCCGGGCGGACCTCTCCGGCAGCTTCCACCGTCAGCGCTTCCGCGATGGCGGCGGCCGCCTCGTCGCTGACCACGAGCAGATCAGTGGCCGGCCGATCGAAGCGCTTGGCCCAGAGCTGGAAACCGTCCGCGACGCTGATGAGCCGTGCGGCGATACGCATCGTCTGGCCGGTGCGGCGCACGGATCCCTGCACCACGACCTGCACGCCGAGCTCGCGGCCGACTTCGCGCGAGTCGACGGCGCTCGTGAACGCGACCACTGCGCCGTGTGGGCGAAGCCGGAGCCCGCGCGCCATGCTGAGCGTGTCGATCAGATCTTCCGTCAGCCCATCGGCGACGTACTGGTCTTCGGGGGGACCGGCGTTCTTGAACGGCAAGACCGCCACGGCCTTGTCTCCCACCGGAGTGGGGTCGACGGGCAGCGCGGGGCGCCAGCTCGGGACGGGAGTTTCCGACGTGGCGCCGCTCGAGGTCGAAATCAGCTTCGAGAGCGTGTCCGCTACGTCCCGCGCGCTCTCGGGTCGATCGCCCGGGTCGCGCGCCATGCAGCCGAGCACCAGCGCTGCGATCTCCTCCGGCAGGTCGGGGCGTCGCGTGCGCGGGTCGGGCGGTGGGCTGGTGAGGCGCGCCGTCGCCATGAGGAATGACGAGTCGGCCTGCCAGGGCAGCTCGTCCGTCAGCATCTCGAACAGCGTCACACCGAGGGCGTACAGGTCCGCCCGACCGTCCACGTTCCGGAGCCCTTCTACCTGCTCGGGCGCCATGTACGCCGGCGTTCCCACCGCGCCGCCGACCGTCTTGCCGAGCGAAGGATCTTCCATGTGGGTGCGCGCGATTCCGAAGTCGGTGACCACCACGCGCCCGCTCTTGTCGAGCATCACGTTGTCCGGCTTCAGATCCCGGTGTACGACGCCGGCGTCGTGCGCCGCGGAAAGGGCGGCGCACGTGGCCTGGGCTATGGAGAGCGCTCGCGCGACGGACAGCGCGCCGGCGCGTGCAAGCAACATCGAAAGCGGCTCGCCGTCCACGTACTCCATCGTGAGGAACTTCTCGCCCTCGTGCTCGCCGATGTCGAAAGTGCGGGCCACGTTGGGGTGCGTCACCCGCCTTGCCAGCTTTACTTCGCGCTTGAAGCGCTCGAGTACCCCGGGCACGGCGATGAGCTCGCCCTTCAACATCTTGAGTGCGACGATCTCGTCGAGCTCGCGATCGCGCACGCGGTACACGTTGCCCATTCCGCCTTCGCCGACGAGCCCGAGCACTTCGTAGCGCCCGCCGAGCAACGGGCGGCTGTGCGCCTGCATGGCGACCGATTTGAATTCGGTCATGGCCTGCGTTTCGTCGTCGCTGAGGCGGCTCAACGGCCCGAGCGTAACCGGGGCTCGCCGCGACGCCAACTCGCGGCGCGGCGGCCGGCGATCAAGGCGGGCACTGCGAGCACTTGCAGCAGGTGACGTTGCAGTCTTCCGGGAAGTCGTCGCAGTCGAAGCCGACCTTGCCGCCGCACGACGCCGGTAGCGGCTTGCACTGGAAGCCGGAGCAGGCCGAGTTTCCGGCGCACACCGATTCGCCGCAGCAGCCGGGATTTCCGCAATCGTTCGCGGTGCAGGGGCAACACTCGACCGTGCCCGGGTTGAGCGGCGTGGCGCCCTTGGCGATACCGTAGGTGCCGTCGGGGCAGGTTGCGGTTTCTCCGCTGCCCGTGGGGCAGCTGCAGCCGGGATCGGTCTGGCACTTGGGCTGGCACGCGGCGTCGAGCGCGCACGCGAACAGATCCAGGCAGCCCGGGAAATGGTTGCAGTTGTGATCCTTGGCGTCGCTGCAGACTTCCTTGACCGGCGTGACCTGGCCGACGCAGGTCGTGGGCCAGTTGCCGTTGGTGCAGGTCTGTGTGCCGGCGTGACATGTGCCGACGCCTTCGGTGCCGGCCGGGCCTGTGTAGCAGGGGCGGGTCTGGCCGTTCGTGCACGTGCCGCCGCAACCGGGGAAGGTCGCGCACGACGAATCGCCGCAGTCCGACTTGCCGTTGCAGTCGTTATCCTGCCCGTCGTTGCAGACTTCATTGGCGGGGCCGGTGGCGCCGGTGCACGCGCCCCAGACCGGGAACTCGCCGCCGCCGACACACTGCTGCGTACCGTCCTTGCAATCGCCCACGTGGCGCGTTGCCGGATCGAGCGTGGACGGATAGCAGTTGCGTGGCGCCGACCCGGAGGCGCACTCGCACCCGGCCAGGTCCGGATTCTTCGGATCGCAATGACCGAGGCCGCCGCCGCTGCCGGAGCTGCCGCCGAAGCCGCCGCCTGCGGTGCCGCCCTGCCCGGCGCCTGCGGTGCCGCCCTGCCCGCTGCCTGCGGTGCCTCCGGACGCACCCCCTCCGTCGATGCCGCCGCTGCCCCCGCCGCTTCCGCCGTTGTTCCCTCCGCCCGTTGCGGAGCCGCCGCCGCTGCCGTGGTCGTTGGCCGAGCCGGTCGCGCTGCACCCGTATCCGACGAGACCAGCCAGGGCCACCAGAACCGTGGCAGTAACGCACTTTGAAGACATCGTCGCTCCTTTGACCGCGCGCGGGCCTGGAGAGAAAGGGGAGGGAACAGGATAACGCTGCTACTACGCGGCCCCTGCGTCAACGTTCGGCGCGAATTGCGCTATCATCCGGCTTTCGAAGCTGGAGATACCGTGGCCGAGATCGAGTTTTCCCTGAACGGCAAGCGCGTGGCGATGGAGCCGCGCACCGGCGAGACGCTGATGGATGCCCTGCGCGGCCGCTTTGGCGTGCTGTCGGTGAAGGACGGCTGCAAGCCGCAGGGCCAGTGCGGATGCTGCCTGGCACTGGTCGACGGCGTGGCGCGCGTGACCTGCGCCTGGGCGGCCGAGAAGGCGGTGGGCAAGGAAGTGGTGACGCTGGAGGGCGTGCCGCAGGCAGACCGCGAGCTTCTCGCGCGCGCGTTCCTGGTTACGGCGGGACTCCAGTGCGGCTTCTGCATCCCGGGCATCGCGCTCCGGGCCAAGGCGCTCGTGGAGAAGAGCCCGTCGCCCAGCCGCGACGAGATCGCCAAGGCTATCGACGGCAACCTGTGCCGCTGCACGGGCTACGTGAAGGTGCTCGACGCGATCGAGATGTACGCCCGCGGCAAACGCGGGGAGGCGCTGCCCGAGCCCTGCTCGGATGGGCATGTCGGAAAATCGCTGGCGAGGCATGAGGGCGGCGAGATGACGCTCGGCGTCCGGCCCTACATCGGTGATTTCGTCCGCGACGGGCTGCTTCATGGCGCCGTGAAGCTTTCCGACCATCCGCGCGCGCGGGTCAAGCGCATCGACACCTCGAAAGCGCGCGCCCTGCCGGGCGTGGTCGCGGTCGCCACCGCGGCGGACGTTCCCGGCAAGCGCTTCTACGGGCTCATCGAGAACGACTGGCCCGGCCTGGTAGCGGAGGGCGAGGAGGTGCGCTGCGTGGGCGACGTGCTGGCGGCCGTCGCTGCGGAGGACGAGCGCACCGCGCGCGAGGCCGCAGCGCTGGTGGAAGTCCACTACGAGGTGCTCGAGCCGGTGCTCGATCCGGATGCAGGGCTTCGCGAGGGCGCGCCGCAGGTCAATCCGGCCTACAGCAACGTGCTGTCGCGCACCGCGTTCGCCCGCGGCGACACGGACGAGGCGCTGGCCGGGAGTGCGCACGTGGTGCGCGGCACCTGGCAGACGCAGCGCATCGAGCATCTGTTCCTCGAGCCGGAGAGCGCGCTGTGCGAGCCGCGGCCCGACGGCAAGCTGCACCTGTACACGCAGGGGCAGGGGATCTTCGACGACCAGCGGCAGGTGTCGGCGTTTCTGGGCATGCGCGAGGAAGATCTGTTCGTGGAGCTGGTGCCCTGCGGTGGCGCGTTCGGCGCAAAAGAGGACATGTCGATCCAGTCGCAGACGGCGCTGCTCTGCAAGCTCACGGGGCGCCCCGTACGCATCACGCTCAGCCGCGAGGAGTCGATCCGCATCCACCCCAAGCGCCACCCGATCCGCATGAAGTACGAGGTGGGCTGCGACGCGGACGGAAAGCTCACGGCGCTGCGCGTGCGCATGGTCGGCGACACCGGCGCCTACGCTTCCGTCGGTGCGAAGGTGCTGGAGCGTGCGGCGGGACACTCCTGCGGGCCGTACCGCGTACCGAACGTGGATGTAGAGGCGCTGGCCGTCGCGACCAACAACCCGCCCTGCGGCGCGATGCGCGGCTTCGGCGCGAACCAGGCGTCGTTCGGCATCGAGGGCGCGATGGACCTGCTCGCGAAGGAAGTGGGCATCGACGGCTGGGAGATGCGCTGGCGCAATGCCGTCGAAGTCGGCGACATGTTCAGCTCCGGGCAGGTCTTCGAGAAGTCAGTGGGGCTGAAGAAGACGCTCGAAGCGGTCAAGGACGCCTACTATGCGGCAAAGCAGCAGGGTCGCGCCGTCGGCATCGGCTGCGGCATCAAGAACAGCGGCATCGGCAACGGCGCCACCGAGTACGGTATGGCGCGCCTCGTCGTGGAAAAGGACGGCACCGTCTCGCTCTACAACGGCTACACCGAGATGGGGCAGGGGCTCTTGACGGTGCTGGTGCAGTGCGCGGTGGAGGTCACGGGTCTGCCGGCCAAGCTGTTCCGCCCCAAGGTCGACGCGACGTTCCAGCTCGGCTGCGGCCAGACCACGGGCTCGCGCGGCACGCTGCTCGGCGGACGCGCGGTGGAAGACGCGGCGAAGAAGCTCGCGGTGGACCTGAAGGGCGGCGCGGCGCTGTCGGACCTGGTCGGCAAGGTCTACACGGGCGAAGTCGTCATCGACGACACGACCAAGCCCGGCGCGAAGGTCGACAAGGTCAAGACGCACACCGCGTTCGGCTTCGCCACGCAGGTGTGCGTTCTCGACAAGGACGGGCGTGTCGACCGCATGATCGCCGCGCACGACGTGGGCCGCGCGGTGAATCCGGCGCTCTGCGAGGGGCAGATCGAGGGCGCGGTGCACATGGGGCTCGGTTACGCGCTGACGGAAGAGCTGCCGTGCGAAAACGGCATGCCCGTCACCTTCAAGCTGCGCGAGATCGGCGTTCTGCGCGCGCGCGACATGCCGCGCGTGGACGTGATGCTGATCGAGGAGCAGGAGCCCGAAGGTCCGTTCGGCGCCAAGGGCGTGGGCGAGATCGGCCTGGTGCCGACGGCCGGGGCCGTGGCGGGCGCGCTCGAAGCGTTCGACGGCGTCAGGCGCTACACGTTGCCCATGAAGGACTCGCCCGCCGCCAAGGCGATGGGCGTCGGTCGCATCCGCTCGAAGTCCGATCCGGCGAACTGGCGGTGAGCCGGGCTTGGGAGACGGCTTGAACAAACTGCTCATCGGGCCCGATCGCCACGGGCGCTGGGTGGCGGTCGACGACGGTCGCATCGCAGCGGTCGGCTTGTTGCCCGAGCGGCCGCCCCCGTGCGCGGCGCAGGTGCGCTGCCGGGACGCGGTCATCGAGCCGGGCCGCGTCAATGCGCACACGCACCTGTACAGCGGCTTGTTCCCGCTGGGGCTTCCGCCGCCCACGCCGGAACCCGGGACGTTCGTCCAGATCCTGGAGCGGCTGTGGTGGAAGCTCGATCGCGCGCTCGACGAGGCGTCGCTCAGGGCCGCCGCGCGCTACTACGTGGCCGAGGCGCTTCTCGCCGGCACCACGGCGCTGATCGATCACCACGAATCGCCGTCGCTCATCGAAGGCTCGCTCGACATCCTGGCCGACGCCTGCGAAGAGCTCGGGATGCGCGCGCTCGTGTGCTACGGCGCCACCGAGCGTAACGGCGGGCTCGGCGAAGCTCAGCGCGGGCTTGGCGAATGCCGCCGCTTCGTACGGGAGCGCGACGCAGATCTCGTGAAGGGGCTGGTCGCGCTGCACGCCTCGTTCACGGTCTCGGACGAGACGGTGCGGAGCGCGGGCGAGCTCTGCCGCGAGCTCGGCAGCGTGCTGCACGTGCACATGGCCGAAGCCGAAGCGGACGTGCAGGATGCGCGGAGCCGCGGCTACGCCGGACCGCTCGAACGGCTCGAGCACCTGGGCGCGCTGGTTCCCGGATCGATCCTGGCGCACGGCGTGCACCTGGATGCGGCCGCGATGCAGCTGGCCGGCGAGCGTGGCTCCTGGATCGTCCAGAACCCACGCTCGAACCTGGGCAACAAGGTCGGCTACCCGGCGCACCTCGCTGGCTACCCAGAGGTCGCGCTCGGCACGGACGGCTATCCGGCTGACATGCTGGAAGAGCGGCGCGCGCTCGCCGAGCAGATCGAGGCCCACGGCGAGTCCGGCGCAGAAGTCGCGCGACGCTTCGACGGCGGACGGCGGCTGCTGGCCGCGCGCTTTGGCCTCGGGTTCGAGCTGGAGCCGGGCGCGGCGGCGGATCTGGTCGCCGGCTCCGACGGGACGATTTCGCTGGTGGTGGTTGCGGGGCGGATCGTCGTCAGGAACGGGCGTGTGCTGCTCGCCGACCACGACGCCGTGGTGGCCGAGGCACACGAGCAGGCGGCGCGCCTGGGCGCGCGGATGCGGGCCCTGCCGGCCTGAATCCGCGCAGTTTTGCGGCGGGTTGTGCCCCGCGCAGGGGCGACGCTTCCCGCCGGCGACTCTGCTCACGCCGGCCTCGATCGGCAGCGCCACCACCGCAGGCTTCGGGTCCGGCACATGCCTGGTGAAGAGCGACGGCACTCTCTGGTGCGAACAGACGCCCGTCGACGACAACTGGTACGCGTAGAACGGCGTGCACGTCGTCCCGGAGCAGCTGGTGCAGGTCGGGACGGCTTCGAATTGGAGCTCCGTGGCTCGCGGCGACGGTTTCCAGTGCGCGATAGATGCGTCCGGTGCGCTCTCCTGCTGGGGCTTCACAAGCCCGTCACCTGGCGCGAGACGCCGGGGAAGGTGGCGCTGCCGTAGTTGCCTGGTCCGGTCCGGTTCCGCCCGGCGCCGCACCACTGGTCTGTGCCTGCCGGACCGGGTAGAAGGGGGCCATGCCGCAGCTTGGACTGGAACGAGAAGTCGTCGACGAGAAGGTACTGGAGCGGAGCATCGGGCGCTTTCGCGAGGCGGGCATCGTGCTGCCGACGCTGCGCCAGCTCGCCCATCCGGAGGAGATCCCCGCCAAGGTGCGGGATCAGCTCGCGTCCGTCGAACCCGACGAGCCGCACCCGCTGAACCTGTTCCGGGTGCACTGGTACGACGCGGCGGATCGGAAGGGCTTCGCTTCCGTTCCCGAGCACGTGGTGTTGCCGAGCTCGCTGACGGGTGTGGACGCGAAGATCGTCGTGCTGCTCGGCAACCGCTTTCCGATGATCGGGGCGCACAAGGTGCTGGCGGCGTACGGCTGCCTGGTGCCGCGCGTGGTCACGGGGCAGTTCGATCCGACGACGCACCGGGCGCTCTGGCCCTCGACGGGCAACTACTGCCGCGGCGGCGTGGCGATCTCGCGCCTGATGCGCTGCCACGGCGTAGCCATCCTGCCGGCTGGTATGAGCCGCGAACGTTTCGAGTGGCTCGAGCGCTGGGTGGCCGACAAGGACGACATCATCCGGACGCCCGGCACGGAGAGCAACGTCAAGGAGATCTACGACGAGTGCGCCCGGCTCGATCAGGACCCGCAGAATATCGTCTTCAACCAGTTCTGCGAGTTCGGCAATCACCTCGTGCACTACCTGTGCACCGGCCGCGCGCTGGAGCACGTCTTCGAGACGCTGAAGGGGAAGCAGCCCGGGCTCCGCGCGGCAGTATTCGTGTCGGCGACGGGCTCGGCGGGCACTATCGCTGCCGGCGATCACATGAAGGATCGCTATGGCACGCGCATCGCCGCGGTGGAAGCGCTGGAATGCCCCACGCTGCTTTATAACGGCTACGGCGAGCACAACATCCAGGGCATCGGCGACAAGCACGTGCCGCTTATCCATAACGTGATGAACACGGACGTGGTCGTCGGTGTCTCCGACAGGAGCAGCGACGCCGTGGAGGTGATGTTCGGCAGCGAGGAAGGGCGGCGCTACCTGTCCGGGCGGCGCGGCGTTCCGGCCGCGACCCTCGAGCGGCTGGGCGATTTCGGCCTATCGAGCGTGTGCAACATCATCGCTTCGATCAAGACGGCCAAGCTCTACGGGCTCGGTGCGGACGATGCGGTCTTCACGGTGGCAACCGACGGCGGCGAGATGTACGGCTCCGAGCGCGAACGCATCCTGGAGCGCGACTTCGGCGGAAAGTTCGACGCCGTGAACGCCGGCGAGGTATTCGGGCAGCATCTGGCCGGCGCCGGCGTGGACCACACGCTGGAGTGCCGCCGGGTCGATCGCGAGCGCATCTTCAATCTCGGCTACTACACGTGGGTGGAGCAGCAGGGGCTGTCTGTCGAGGATTTCGACGCACGGCGCGACCAGAGCTACTGGCGCGCTCTGCGGGAGATGCTGCCGATCTGGGACAAGCTCATCGAGAGCTTCAATGCGCGCACCGGCCTGTCCGGCTGAGCCTCCCCCATGAACGTTCCGACGACCTTCGTGTGCAGCGGCTGCGGCGAGCGCATAGAAGGCGGCGGGCTGCCGCCGTTCCGCTGCCCGCGCGCTCTGGACGGCGACAACGTGGATCACGTCCTGGAGCGGCGGCTGGACGTGGAGCGCGTTCCGCTCCCGTCCGCGTCCGACGACAATCCGTTCATCGCCTTCCGCACGTTGCTCGGATCCTACCAGCGCGCAGGCGTGGAAGACGCACACTGGGTGGAGCAGGTGAGGGCGCTCGACCAGCGCGTGGCCGAGGTGGACGGGCACGGCTTTTCCACGACCCCCTTTGTCGAAGCCGCGGCGCTTGCCGACGCCGTCGGCTGGCGGGGGCAGCTCCGCGTCAAGGACGAGACGGGCAACGTGTCCGGCTCGCACAAGGCGCGGCATCTGATGGGGCTCTTGCTGTATCTGGAGACCGTGCCGGGCGCGCCGGCGCGCGAGCGCCCGCTGGCGATTTCCAGCTGCGGCAACGCGGCGCTGGCGGCGGCGGTGGTGGCGCGTGCAGCCGGGCGCACCTTGCGCGTGTTCGTGCCGACCTGGGCGGAGCCCGCCGTCGTAGCGCGGCTCGAGGAGCTCGGTGCGGAGCTTGCCGTGTGCGAGCGTGATGCGTCGGAGCCGGGCGATCCGTGCACGCTCGCCTTCCGCCGCGCAGTGGTCGAGGGCGCCATCCCGTTCTCTTGCCAGGGCAGCGACAACGGGCTGGTCGTCGAAGGCGGCATGACGCTCGCGTACGAGATGATCGCCAGCTCGCCACCACCGGGGCGTATCTTCGTGCAGGTGGGCGGCGGCGCGCTCGCCAGCGCGACAGTACAGGCGTACGAGGAGATGGAGCGCCGTGACGCGGGCGCGCTGCCGCGCATCCACGCCGTGCAGACCGAAGCGGTCGCCCCGCTTCGGCGCGCCTGGGCGCGCGTGATGCGGCGGCTGCTTCCGGCGCTCGGCTACAAAGGCGCGCTGCCCCCCGAGAGCGGCGCGGGCATCGCGCTCGACCGCGCGCGGGAGTGGGCGGACCTCGTGCACGCGCATCGTGACGGGCTCGAGCTGGAAGCGGCGCTCGGCTATGCCGCCACGCACAGAAGCGAGTTCATGTGGCCGTGGGAGGGCGAGCCGCACGGGCTTGCTCACGGCATTCTCGACGACGAGACGTACGACTGGTTCGCCGTAACGCGGGGCATGCTCCGCTCCGGCGGGTTCCCGATCGCCGTTTCCGACGCGACCATCGCCCAGGCCAACCGCCTGGCTCGCAAGAGCACGACGATCCCCGTCGATGCGACGGGGTCATCGGGTCTGGCGGGTCTGCTGGCGCTCGCGCACGCCGGTATCGGCGTGCAGGAGGACGCGGTCGCGCTGTTCACGGGGCGGGACCGCACCGCGTAGAGGTGCGGGCGTCGGGTGTCGATGGCGTCCCAAGCACTGTCCCAAGCACTACGGATGCCCGGCTGACGACGCGTCTGATCATGCGTTTGTCATGCCGCCTACCCGGATTCCGGCTGTTTGCCGAGATGACGGTCCCGCCCCCGGCGGGATTGAGCTAGGTATTCGAACCATGGCTGCTTTGGCTCGGCGGGTCACGCTCGCCCTGGGTGCATTGATCCTCATGGTCCTCGCCATCGGCTGCGGCTCGTCCGGAGGCGGGCACGGCGGGACAGGCGGTGCGGCGGGGAGCGACGGGGGCGGCGCGGCGGGCACATCCGGCGCTGGCGGCTCGGCGGGCTTCGACGGCGGCGGCTCCGGCGGCATCGACGGCAGCGCGGGCAATGGAGGCGGCGCCGGCACCGACGGCGGCGCCGGCACGGACGGCGGCGCCGGCACCGATGGCGGCGGCGGATCGGCGAACGTCGTGACCTGCGCTACCCTGCCCCCGCTCTCCCAGGGCACGTGCGAGGTTACCGCCGGCACCGGCACCGACCAGCTGATTGAAGGCACGGTGCTCACGCCCGGCACCATCTACCGCGGCGGTCAGGTGCTGGTCGACGGCCAGGGGAACATCGCGTGCGTCGGCTGCAACTGCGACCAGAACGTGACCGGCGCCACGCGCATCACCTGTCCGGAAGGCGTAGTCTCGCCCGGGCTGATCAACCCGCACGATCACATCACGTACGCGCAGGATCCGCCGTACACCGACACCGGCGAGCGCTACGAGCAGCGCAACGACTGGCGCAAGGGCCTGCGCGGCCACACCAAGATCCCCGCAGCCGGCGGCGCCAATGCCGACCAGATCCACTGGGGCGAGCTGCGCTTCGTGCTGGGCGGCGCCACGTCGACCGTCGGCTCGGGCGGGCAGATCGGCCTGCTCCGCAATCTGGACCGGGCGAACCTTGAAGAAGGCCTGGGGCAGACGGCGGTCGACTACGACACGTTCCCGCTTGGCGACTCGAGCGGTACGCAGCTCGTGGGCAGCTGCGCCTACCCGTCGATCGTAACTCCCGCATCCATCGCGTCGGACGACTCGTACGTGCCGCACGTCTCCGAGGGCATCGATGCCGTGGCAGAGAACGAGTTCCAGTGTTTGAGCTCGACGGCCAACGGCGGGCAGAACATCCTCCTGTCGAAGACCGCGTTCATCCACGGTGTCGGTCTGACGCCGCCCGACTACGCCGCGATGGCCGCGGCGGGAACGTCATTGATCTGGTCGCCGCGCTCGAACATCACGCTGTACGGCGACACGGCCATCGTGACGGAAGCCGCGCGGCTCGGCGTGCGCATCGCGCTCGGCACCGATTGGATGCCGACGGGCTCGATGAACCTGCTGCGCGAGCTCAAATGCGCCGACTTCATGAACTCGACGCGCTTCAATCACTTTTTCAGCGACGAGCAGCTCTGGCGCATGGTCACGTCCGATGCGGCGGGCGTTGCTGCGGACGACAACGTGATCGGCATCCTGGCCCAGGGCAAGGTCGCCGATATCTCCATCTTCGACGGTTCGCAGAACAAGGACTTCCGCGCCGTGATCGACGCGGAGCCCAAGGACGTGGCGCTAGTCATGCGCGGTGGCAAGGTCCTCTACGGCGACGCGAGCGTGGTCTCTGCGCTCGACAAGAACGGCACCTGCGACACCCTGGATGTGTGCAGCGTGTCCAAGGAAGTGTGCCTGCAGAGCGAGATCGGCGAGTCGCTCTCGGCTCTCCAGACCGCGGTCGGGGGCTCGATCTATCCGGCGTTCTTCTGCGGCGCTCCGACCAACGAGCCCAGCTGCGATCCGATGCGGCCCACCTCGGTGAACGGCTCTTCGGTGTACGACGGTTCGACGAGCGCGACCGACACGGACGGCGACGGCGTTCCCGACGCTACCGACGACTGCCCGAAGGTGTTCAACCCGATCCGCCCGATCGACAAGGGCAAGCAAGCGGACTTCGACGGTGACGGCAAGGGCGATGCATGCGACCCCTGTCCGCTCGACGCGAACACCACCACCTGCACGACCTACGATCCAAACGACAAGGACAGCGACGGCGTACCCAACGCGCAGGACAACTGCCCGAGCGTCCCGAACACGAACCAGACCGACACGGACGGTGACGGCAAGGGCGACGCCTGCGATCCGTGCCCGAACGCGAAGAACCCCGGAGCTTCGGCCTGCCCCGCGACCATCTACGACATCAAGGACGGTACGCTGACGCCTGGCACCGCAGTAGCGCTGAACAACGCGCTGGTCACGGCCCGCTACGACAGCGGCTTCTTCCTGCAGGTCAAGCCGGGCGATGCGGGCTACAACGGCTCGGACTACTCGGGTGTGTTCGTGTACGACCCGGGCAACGCTGTGAAGGCCGGTGATCGCATCGACATCACGACGGCCACCATCGCCGACTACTACGGACAGATCCAGCTCGGCGGCGCGACGGTCAACGTCGTCTCGTCGCTCGGCGAGTCGCCGCCGGCTCCGGTCGTCGCCAGCGCCGCGGATGTCGCCACCGGCGGCGCGCGCGCTGCGCAGCTCGAGTCGGTGCTGGTCGAGGTGGACAACGTCTCGGTGACGGACATCGCGCCGGCGCCGGGCCCGGGCGACGCGGCGCCGACCAACGAGTTCGCGGTCACCAGCTCGCTGCGCGTGAACGACCTGCTCTACCTGGTCAATCCCTTCCCGGTGGTCGGTACGCAATACGTGTCGATCTCCGGCGTGCTCGACTACCGGAACAACAACAGCAAGATCGAGCCGCGGGGGCCGGCGGACTTCGTCGTGGGAGCGCCCGTGCTGATTGGTTTTGGTCCGAGCCCGACCTTCACCGACGTGGGCCAGACCGACACGCCCACGATCCCGACGCCGCTGACGGTGAACCTCAGCGCCACGCCGGCCAGCAACACGCTCGTCACGATCGTGTCCAGCGACCCCGCGAGCCTGAAAGTGACCGGCACGGGCGTGACCGTACCGGCAGGCCAGCTGAGCGCCCCGGTGCTGGTGAGCGGACTGGCCCAGGCCGCCGACGTCACGCTGACCGCGACGCTCGGAACCACCAACATGACGGCGCATGTGCGCGTGATCGGCGCCTCGGAGCAGCCGCAGCTCGTCTCGTTGACCCCGGCTTCCGCCATCCTGCAGCCGGGCGGGACGCAGACGTTCACGGCCACGCTCGACTTCCCGGCACCGGTCGGCGGGTCCGCGGTGTCGCTTGCCGTCAGTCCGACCGATTCGGGGACGCTGCCGGCGAGCGTGACGGTGCCAGCGAACATGCTGTCGCAGACGTTCGACTACACCGACGCGTCCGTCGAGACGAACTCGACGATCACCGCAACGCTCGGCGCCAGCTCGGCGCAGGCCAGCATTCTGGTCCAGCAGGGCAGCCCGAAGCTCGTCATCAACGAGGTCGACTACGACCAGCCGGGCACGGATTCCGCGGAGTTCGTGGAGCTCTACAATGCCGGGTCGGTGCCCGTGTCGCTGTCGGGCATGACGCTCTATTTCATCAACGGGTCGAACAACTCGGTCTACGGCACCGTCGACCTGGGGCCCGCAGGTTCGCTGGATGCGGGCCAGTACCTGGTCGTCGGGGCGAGCAGCGTGGTGTCGACGGTGCCGTCCGGCGCGCTCGTCATCGACAGGGGTGCGGTGACGGACTCGATCCAGAACGGCTCGCCCGATGGCATCGCGTTGGTCGACACGAACACCAACTCGCTCGTCGATGTCCTGTCCTACGAGGGCGCCATTACCTCGGTATCGCTCCCGGGCGTGGGTACGGCGAGCCTCGTGGAGGGTACGGCGCTCGCGACAAGCACCGCCGACAACAACACCTCCGCCGCGTCGCTCTGCCGCATGCCGAACGGCAGCGACACCGACGACGCCAACACGGACTGGACTATCTGCACGCACGTTACCCCCGGCGACGAGAACCAGCTCTGACGTACTGTCTACGCGGCGCGCTGCGCCCGCGCGGCGCGCGCCGTGAGCGTGTGGCGCGCGCCGCCGCGCAGCACGTCCAGCGCGACCTCGTCGCGGCCGCCGAGCACCAGGATGCGCTGCAGGTCGTTGATGCTGGAGACGTCGCTGCCGTTGGCGGCGAGCACCCAGTCGCCGGAGCGCAGGCCGGCGCGCTCGGCGGGGGAGCTGTGCTGCACCTGGTGGACGCGGACGGCGCGGGCGCGACCCACTTCGGCTGCGGTGCTCCACGGCAGCTCGGCGCCGATCGCCGCAATGCCGAGCAGCGGGCGCTCGATGCGGCCGCGGTGGATCAGCACGGCTGCGACCCAGCTGGCCGTGTGCGCGGGAATGGCGAAGCCGATGCCGCGTGCGTGCGGAATCACGGCGCTGTTGATGCCGACCACGTTGCCGTCGGTGTCGACGAGCGGGCCGCCGGAGTTGCCCGGATTGATCGCCGCGTCTGTCTGCACGAGCCCCTCGAACGGGCGGCCGCGTGGTCCGGGCAGGCTGCGCTCCAGCGCGCTCACCACGCCCAGGCTCACGGAGCGCTCGAAGCGCAGCGGATCGCCGATCGCAAGCACGAGCTGGCCGACCTCGAGCCGGCGATCTTCCGCGAGGTGTAGGCTGGGCAGCGCGCGAGCTTCGACGCGCAACACCGCGAGGTCGCTCGGCGGGTCGTTGCCGACGATGCGGGCCGCGAGCCCTTCGCCGTTCGACAGTCGCACGCGGAACCCGCGGCTGGCGTTGCCGAGCACGTGCGAATTGGTGATGACGTAGCCGTCGTCCGCCAGGATCACGCCGCTGGCCTGACCGCGCGGGTGCTCGACGCCGACCACGCCGGGGGTGGTGCGCCCGACCAGCTCCACCAGCTCGCGCGAAAGCTGTGCGAGCACGCTCACGACACGCTCCTGACCGGCCGGGCTGCGACGGTGACGTCGCGCTCGGCAACCTTTCCCGCGCGCAGCACGCGCACCGGAACGGAGTGGTCGATACGCTCCTCCGACAAGGCGCCGAGCAGATCGCCGATGCGGCCGAGGCTGTCGCCGTCGAGCGCCAGCAGCACGTCGCCGAGCAGGAAGCCCGCGCGCTCGGCCGGCCCGCCCGGCTCCAGCGAGACCAGGATCAAGCCGGCCTCCTGCCCCGCCGCTTTGGCCGCGTCCGGGCCGAGCCGCACCGGGTATGCTCCCACGCCGAGGTAGCCCCTGCGCACGCTGCCATGCTGGACGAGCGAGCCCACCACGCGCCTGAGCGTCGGCGTCGGAACGACCACCGCTGCGCCGCGTAGCAGGCCGCGCGTCGTCACGCCGACGGCGCGCCCGGACATGTCGAGCAGCGGGCCGCCCGAGAAGCCGCGGCCGACGGACGCGTCGGTCTCCACGTAGCGGTCGATGCGTCCTCCGCTGGGCGTGCGCCAGGAGTCGGCAAGGGCACTGACGATACCGTGCGCGGCGCGCAGGCTCCGTCCGGGACGCGCCGCCACGAGCACCAGCTCGCCGAGCTCGAGGTCGTCCGGTTCCCGCCACTCGAGCGGCGCAGGTTGTGGTGCGTCGAGCGCGAACAGGGCGAGATCGGTGCCGGGGTCGGCGCCCACCCAGCGCGCACCGGTCGTCGAGCCGTCGGCGAGCGCGACCTCCGCCTTGTCGTCTTGTTCCACCGCGTGCAGCGCGGCCAGCACGTGGTCTTTCGACCACAAGACGCCGGTCACGCCGTCGATGCGGACCACGCCGTCCCGTGCCCGGGCGAGGACCGAGCTGAATGTCTTCGAGAGATCCGCCGCTATGGTGTTCGTCATGGCGAAAACTGTAGGGTCGTCCTTGCCGGCCCACCATCCGCCGATGGAATGGGAGGCACCTGACCGATCGGGCAGGTTCAGAGGAAGACCCAGCCGAGGCGGGCGGCCTGGACGACGGCTTCGGTGCGCGTGTCCGCATCGAGCTTGTGGAGGATGGCGTTGACGTGGAACTTCACGGTGTGCTCGCTGATGCCGAGCTCCGCGGCGATTCGCTTGTTGGAGCGCCCCTGGGCCATCAGCTCCAGCACCTGGCTCTCGCGGGCCGTGAGCGCTTCGGCGGCTGGCTCGGAGCGCGAATGCGCGCGCATTACGACTTGTGCCGCGAAGATCTCGTCCACCACGACCAGCCCGTTTGTCACCGCGGCAAGCGCCGAAGAGAGCCGCTCGCGCTCCGCGTCCCGCGACAGCACGCCGCGCGCGCCCTCCGCCAGCGCCCGCGAGGCGTCGGGGGCCTCCCGGACCAGTGCGACGAGCGGATACATCGCAGACACCCCGACCATGCCGTCGAGCTCGGGTTCGGCGCCGGCGCCGGCGTCCCACAAGACTACATCAGCGGAAAGCGCCGTCAGGGCTCCGGGGTCGTCCGTTGCCCAGTCGCCGACAACCTCCACCTCGGGCGAAAGCACCCGCGCGAGCGCGCTCCGCGCGAGCGGATCCCCGCCGACGATCGCCACGCGGGTCTCCTGCTGCGCCATCCCGTAAGCGTAGGGCCGCCGCGCGCGGATGGGAGCCCCCCGCAGCCAGTCGTTACGTCATCGACGCCGCGAACGCCGCGATGTGCGGGCGGCGGTCGGGCGGCGTCCATTCGATATTGACCTGACGGTCGGTGATCTCGTGGAAGGCGCGCTTCTCGACTCCCACCAGTTCCTCTGCGGCGGTTCCCAGCACCGGACGCGGCACGTCGGCGAGGTTGTCGCGCAGGCGCTCGAGCTCGGGTCGCAACTCGCTAGAGGCGAAGAACCCGCCCAGTATCAGCTTGGCCTTGATCCGCAACGCGTCCGGTATCCCGTTCAGCACATGCGGCATCCCGAGAAGGTCGTCCAGCAGCTCGCCCGCGTGGGGGTTGTCCGCGCGATAGGCGCTCTCGATCACGTGCGCCAGGTCGAACGCCGCGAGCTGCGGGAGGAAGATGTCCCCCTTCAGCTCGGCGATGCGCGAATAGTGCAGGAGGAATCCGCCGATCTCGCGCACGGTATCGAAGTGCGTGGAGATGTCGTCGGCCAGCTCGCGGTACTGGTAGAAGATGTCGTAGACCGCGCGCGTGTCCAGGCGCTTGATCGCTTCGCGCAGGAAACTGTTCATGAACCGCAGGCAGAGCGACACCACGTGCTCGTCGCCGTGTTTGGCGGCTGCGCGGGCGATCACGCGGTTGACGTTGGCGATGGCGCTGATCGCGTCGGTCGCCTTGGTCAGCGCGTGCTGGAACGCGAGGTAGAGCTGCGTGAGCACGTTCATCTCGAGGAACGTGCGCTTCTCGGTGATCATCTGGCGCGCTGCGCTGGACAGCCCGACGAAGTCACGCCGGTCGGCCCTGAACCAGGCGTCGCTCATCTGCGGCTTGAGCTCGCTGTAGCGCGAGACAATGCGCCTGAGCGACCAGATCCCCTCGCGCGTGACGTTGCGGTCCGCGCGATCGATCGACTTGATGATGATCGTGCCGATCTGGTACAGGCGCTCTTCGATCTCGTTCTGCGCGCGCTCCGGGTCGGCTCGCTTCTTGCCCGCCCGCTCGACTTGCTTGAGAGCTTCCCGCATCAGGAGCTCCACGATAGTGGACGGATCGAGGAACTTCACGACGTAGAAGAAGTACGGGATCACCACTACCCAGCCGACCAGCACGCCGTAGACCGCCGTGCGATACGCCCACATGGGCGCGAACCCCGGCCCGACGAGGTACATCACCCACAGCACGTTGGCCGCGCCGAACGCCATCACCGCAAGCACGATGCGGTTGATGCGGTCGCGCAGGAACAGGTCGATGAGCTTGGGCGAGTGCATGTTCGCCGTCAGCGGGATGGCCAGGCCCACCGTCGCGATCAACATCGCCAGGATGTTGTTGTAGGCACGGGCGATCGGGCTCAGCGAATCGACCAGCTTGGTGTTGTTCACTCCCGCCCAGGACACGGCGTGCAATCCCGGCTTGCCCGCCCGGATCCACTCGCCGACGAACTCGAGCATGAACACGCCGATGAAGATGCCCCCCATCAGGGTGATACCCCGCACAAACCTCTGCCGGAGCAGGTTCGCCGAGCCGTCGTCCATCGGCGTACTTTCGGGCAGTCCGGTTGCGGGAGCAAGACGGACCCGTGACGGGGGTCAGGGGGGGCGGTACTCCCGGCGCGATGCGGGTCCCGGAGAAGACGAGCGCTCTGGCGTTGGCCTGGGTCCTTACGGGATGCGCGCCCGCGGCGCGAAGGGTCGCGTCGCCCGCGCCGCCGGCGGTGATACCGCCGCGTCTCGCGACTTTTGCGGCCGCTTCGGCTACCGTTTGCGCAGATGGCAAATGGACCGCTCTTGATGGGTATCGCCGGGGGGAGCGGGTCGGGAAAGACTACCGTCGCCCAGCGCGTCGCGGCGGCTCTGCCGGAGGACAGCGTCACGATCGTCGAGCACGATGCGTACTACCACGACCGTTCGGACATCTCGTACGAGGAGCGCTGCCAGCTCAACTTCGATCACCCCGACGCACTGGAGACCTCGCTTCTGGTCGAGCACCTTGCGACACTGAGACGCGGCGAGGCGGTGGACATCCCGGTCTACGACTTCAAGACGCACCGCCGCGCACAGACGAAGCGCCGCCTGGAGCCGACCCCCGTCGTCATCGTCGAGGGCATCCTGGTGTTCGTCGACGAGCGCCTGCGCGAGCAGCTCGAGGTGAAGATCTACGTCGACACCGACCCCGACATCCGCGCCTTCCGTCGCATCCGCCGCGACCTCGAACAGCGCGGTCGATCGTTCGAGTCGATCCGCGAGCAGTACTACAGCACCGTGCGCCCCATGCACCTGCAGTTCGTCGAACCGTCCAAGCGCTGGGCCGATCTGATCCTGCCCGAAGGCGGCAACAACAAGGTCGGCATAGACATGGTGATCGCGCTGGTCCGGCAGCGGGGGATGCGCACGTGTTGACCATCGGTTGACCATCGCGGGGAAGGCGGTGGCTTCGCCGGCGGCGCGCGGGGCTGGTCACTAGCTGGGGATCCACGTAGAATCCCGACTGCGCGTCCGGGGGACGCGGCTGGGAAATTCTCGACCATGGGGGCGAGGCACCGGGCGGAATAGCCCGCGCGGCACGCGCGGCCCTGGTCGCCGTGCATGTGGCTTTCCCTTCCCGATTGCGTTACCCCAGGGCATCTCACCAAGAAGGAGGTAGCCATGCCTTTCGCCCCGTCCGAGATGACCCTTACCAGCAGCGCTTTTGAACCCGCCGGCCACATCCCGAAGAAGCACACGGGAGAGGGCGAGAACGTCTCGCCGGCCTTGTCGTGGACCAAGGCGCCGGGCGAGGCGAAGAGCTTCGCCATCATCTGCCACGACCCGGATGCTCCGCTCGTCAAGAACGGCCAGTACGGCTATGTCCACTGGGTCCTGTACAACCTGCCGGCGTCCACGACCTCGCTCGCTGAAGGAGCGCAGGACGGCACCGCGGGCGTGAACGACAGCGGAAGCCAGGGCTACACCGGCCCCATGCCGCCGCCGGGCCACGGCATGCACCACTACTTCTTCTCCATCCTCGCCTTCGACAAGGAACTGGATCTCGAGCCCGGGCTCACGCTCTGGAAGTTCCTCGAGAAGGCCGAGCCTCACGTCATCGCGATGAACCGCCTGCTGGGCAGGTACCAGCGCGGATAGCGCGCGCCGCTCGGCGGCTGCCGCCGGCTTCTGGTCGTGGTAGCTTCAAGACCATGAGCGGCGCAAAGACGCAGACCGAGGTCACCGCCCTGATCGAACGGGAGGGGGACGGCTACGTCGCGCTCTGCCCCGAGCTCGACATCGCGAGCCAGGGCGACAGCGTGGAGGAGGCCCGCGCAAATCTCGCCGAGGCCGTGGAGTTGTTTTTCGAGACAGCCGATCCGGCGGAGGTGGCCGAGCGGCTGCACTCCGAGGTCTTCGCCACGCGCCTCCGGATCGCCGTTGGGTAGGCTGCGCGTCCTGTCGGGCGCCGAGGTGTGTCGCATCCTGGCGGAACACGACTTCGTCGAGGTCCGGCGGCGCGGCAGCCACGTTGTGATGCAGCGCTGCCTGGCGAACACCACGGTGACCGTCCCGGTGCCGGACCATGCGGAACTGCGCATGGGAACGCTTCGTTCCATCATCCGCCAATCGGGCTCCCGAAGTCGCTCTTCGAGGAGTGATTGGCGTGGTGCGCCGGCCTTGGGCAAGTGCTTCGGGAAGGGTGTGCTTCGGACCGGCGCGGAGCGCGCCGTCGAGGGCAAAGAGCGCCCATCCGCTGGATGAGCCGCACAGCGCCGCCCCACCACTCGACCCCCAAACAAAAAAAGTCCGGCCCTCCGCGCCTCCCAAAGGAAACGCGAAGGGCCGGAAAAGTCCGCGTTACTTCGTCGTCTCCTCGACGAACGCCGACGGGAAGCGCGCGATCGCCGCAATCGCGAGCTGGAGCTCGCGCGCGTCGACGGCCTCGCCGATCTTGTGCGTGTTCTGCTCGATGCCGGGGCCCATGCCGAGCATGGGCGGGTGGGTGAACTCGCCGGCGTCGACCCAGTTCTTGCCGTCGGGTACGCGCAGCGCGTCCTTCTTCACCGGGAAGCCGACGCCGTCGGTGGAGAAGATCCAGCGATCGACGCGCGGCTCGTGGCGCAAGGTGCCGCCCTTCTGGCCTTTGTCGGGAACGGCGGGGCTCACCACTGCCTTGTACGCGCGGCGCGCGGCGGCGATGGCCGGATGTTCCTCCGGCGTGACCCAGCCCATGTAGATCTGCGGATTGTCGGGGTGGTAGCCCTTCCACGTGGGCTCGTTGTAGGTCGGCACGCCGACCTCGACCGTCAGCCCTGCGTCGCGCGCGCGCTTGACCGCCGCGAGCTTGTCGATGTCGGCCACGGCCTGGTCGGGCGTCTCGCCCGCAGTCAGCCGGCGGTCGAAGCGGAAGGTGAAGCGATCGGGCACCGCGCAGTCGCTCGGCGACTCCAGCACCGCCCACGACGCGGTGCGCGTGCCGCGGCCGAGCAGCGGATCCTCGAGGAAGCCGTCGCCACGCTCGTACGCTGCAGCGGCCTCGGCCAGGATCGCGCCGCCGTACTCCAGCGGGTTCTTGCCTTCCCAGGGCATCGAGCCGTGGCAGGAGCGGCCGGTGACGACTACCTCGATCTGCATGCGGCCGCGCTGGCCGCGGTAGATGCCGAGTGCGCCCTTCTCGGCGTCGCCCGTGCCCTCGGTGAGCAGCACCGCGTCGGGGAACACCTCGGGACCCGCCGTCGGCAGCACCTTGCGCATCAGGTACATCGGGCCGGCGCCGTCGTTGTCCTCTTCCGTGACCGTCGCGTACGAGCGCACGATCGCGCCGCGCAGGCTGCCCTGCGGAATCGTCTCGAGCAGGATCCTGGTCGCGACCACCTGGCTCACCACGCCGCTCAGCTGGTCGGCACTGCCGCGCCCGAACACCATGTGCTCCCACTCGTCGTCGGGCGGCAGCCAGCCCAGCTCGCCGCGGAGGAACTCGCGGTTGACGCGTTTGTCGTCGGTCCAGCCGTCGTAGCAGTCGATGCCGCCGCCGATCTTGCTCTGCCACTGGCTGCGCAGGGCCTTGACGGTGTCCGTGTGGCCGTCGAGGTAGATGACCTTCTTCTGTGCGCGGGGCGTGGGGTCGTCGGGATCCTCGACGCTCCACACCAGGTTGCCGTACTCGTCGAAGCCCACGTCCTCGGGGCGCGCGACGCAGCCGTTGTCGAGGATGGCCTTCCTGAGCACCTCGAGGCGCGGGCCCTCGTGATTGCTGAGGCCCGAGCTCGGATCGCCGCCGTCGTTCTCCGGGCGGTCGACGTAGTCGGCCGGGATGCGGACGACTTCCTTGAGGATGGAGACGGCGAGGGGACGGTACTTCTTGGCGAGCTCGCTGATCGCCTTGTCGAGATCGGACATTTTCCTGCTCCTCCAGCCGGGCGCGGGCCCGGTACTTCAGCCGGCGGCGGCGAGCCGCTCGGCCAGGTCGGCGCACTTGGCCGAGGCCAGTAGCGCCATGATCACGTACACCTTCTTGTTGGCCTCGCGCGCGAGGTCGACGCGGGCCTTTTCCAGCACGCCGGCCGTCACCTCGGCGCCGATGTCGGCGGGCAGGCAGTGCATGTAGAGCGCGTCCTGGGTCTTGCCCATGCGCTCCTCGTTGCAGATCCAGCTCGTGAAGTTCTTGTTCATCGCGAGCGCGCGCTGCTCGATGTCGCTCATGCGCTTGCTGTCGCCCCGCTTGTTCGCCTCCACGCGCTCCAGCATCAGCTCGCGCGGGCCCCAGCTCTTCGGATACACGACGTGGGCGCCGTCGAAGGCCTCGTCCATCGAGTCGACGATGCGGAACGAGCCGCCCGACTCCGCCGCGTGCTTCTTCGCTGCGTCCATCGTGGAGCCGGCGAGCTCGTAGCCCTTGGGATGCGCCAGCACAATCTCGGCGCCGTAGCGCGTGAGCAACATGGCCAGGCCCTGCGGCACGCTGAGCGGCTTGGCGTAGCTCGGCGAGTACGCCCAGCTGACGGCGATCTTCTTGCCCGAGAGGCCCTCGGGGAAGCGCTCGCGCAGCCAGAGCAGATCGGCCATCGACTGCGTCGGGTGATCGATGTCGCACTGCAGGTTCACGATCGGCACCTGGCGCTTGTCCTTCGTGGCGGCGAGGTAGTCGTCGATGCCCTTCTTCACCTCGCGCTGGAACACGTTGCCCTCGCCGAGGATCTTGTCGTGACGCACGCCCAGCGCGTGGGCGTTCATGCCGAGCATCGCGCCCGTCTCTTCCGCCGTCTCGCCGTGGGCGACCTGCGTCGAGGAGCCGTCGACGATCACCGGGCTCATGCCGAGCCGCGCCGCGGCGCCGGCCCAGGCGCTCTTGGTGCGCGTGGAGTTGTCGAAGAAGATCGCGTACGCCAGCTCGCTGGGGAACAGGGCAGGGGCGCGGCCCTGGCGGTCGAGCGCTGCGAGTTTCTCGGCCAGGGTGGCGAGCGTGTTGATCTCCGTCGTGGTCCAGTCGGAGGTGAGCAGCAGGTTCTTGCCGTAGAGCCGATGCAGCGCTTCGTGATCGAGTCCGGTCATGTCTTTGCCTTCGAAATACGTGTGCCGACCCGGCCGTCGCAGGCGCGGGCGTAGTCCTCGGGGAGGCAGATGACGACTTCCTGGCCCCCCGCCTCGAGGAAGGAGAGCGCGGCCTCCACCTTCGGCCCCATGCTGCCGGGCGGGAAGGAACCGGCGGCGTATAGCTCACGAAGCCGGTCCGTGTCGACGTCGTCCAGTCTCACGCGATCGGGCGAGCGGAAATTCTCGTAGATGGCGTCGACGCCGGTGGTGATGACCATGCGCTTGGCGCCGAGCGCCGTCGCGAGCAGCGCGCTGGTGCGGTCCTTGTCTACTACGCCCTCGATGCCGCGCAGGATGCCGGTGCTGTCGTGATAGACGGGGATGCCGCCGCCGCCACAGGCGATGACCGTGACGCCCTGCTCGACCAGTCGCTTGATGGTGTCGAGCTGCACGATCGACAGCGGCTTCGGCGAGACGACCACCCGCCGCCAGCCGCGCCCCGAGTCTTCCACCATGATCCAGCCGCGCTCCCTGTGCACGGCCGCGGCTTCATCCGCGGAGTAGAAGCGACCGACCGGCTTGGTCGGCGGAGCCTTTGCGCTCTCCGGGTCGACCTCCACTTCGGTCACCACGCACACCACCTCGCGCTTCTCCCCGTGGGCTTCCAGCTCGGCGCGCAGCGTGCGCTGGATCATGTAGCCGATGGCGCCCTGCGAGTCGGCGACCAGCGAGTCGAGCGGCACGTCGTGCAATTTTCCGGCCGCGAGCTCCGAGCGCAAAAGCATGTAGCCGACCTGCGGCCCGTTGCCGTGCGTGATCACGATGTGATCGCCCGCGGCGATGCGTTGGGCGAGGGGCCGCATCGCCTCGGCGGTGCGCTTGAACTGGCTGGCGACGTCGGTCGCCAGCTTGGGGTCCAACAATGAATTGCCGCCCAGGGCGGCTACGACGATATCGTCGCTCATGGAAAGCTCGCTTGTCCTCCGGCCCCCGGAAAAAGAGGGAAGCGCGCAATCTAGCACGCCCGGCAAGCCTGGATACCCAGGTGCGCACTCTGGCGCATCCGGGGCATTTTCCGGTGTGGGACGGCTGTTCTGGCAGGTCCTGGCAGCCGCAACACGTCAGGGGGCCTCCGCAACCGAGCGGCGTCCGCCCTGCGCGTCCCAGCCTCGTGTCGCCGTGATACGCTCCAGCGCGTGATCGAACGGCGGATCACCGAAGTGCTCGAAGGGGTCGACGTGCCCGGTCTGACGTGGGTCGAATCGCGGCGCGTCTATCTCGATCCTGAGCGCTGTCGCGACTGGGATCCGTTCATCCTCTGGGGCGACGACTGGGTCCGGGCGCCGGGGGGCTTTCCCGACCATGCGCACCGCGGGTTCGAGACGGTGACCTATGTGTTCGAAGGGTCGATCCGCCACGAGGACAGCAAGGGCAACTCCGGCGAAATACATGCCGGGGACGTGCAGTGGATGACCGCGGGCCGCGGCGTCGTGCACAGCGAGATGCCGATCGGCGATGGGCGCGTGCACGCGATGCAGCTGTGGCTCAACCTTCCGGCTGCCGACAAGATGGTCGCTCCCCGCTACCAGGATCTCCGCGGCGACCGTGTGCCCACGCTTCGGGAGCCGGGCGTCGAAGTCCGCTTGTTCGCGGGCTCGCTGCGCGGCGTGAAGGCTCCGGCGCTGAACTACGTGCCGGTCACGATGCTCGACTTCCGCATGGACGCGGGTGCCGCGACGACGCTCGAGCTGCCGGCCGCCGATCGGATCGTGATGTTCGTCAGCGAAGGCTCGCTCGCGCTCGGCGGGCAGGCGATCCCGGCCGGTCACGTTGCCCACCTGGCTCCAGCCGCGACCGGCGGCGCAGGGCTCGTCCGGCTACAGGCCGCTGCGCGCAGCCGCGCGCTCCTGGTCGCGGCGCGTCCGCTGTACGAGCCCATTGTCTTCGGCGGCCCTTTCGTGATGAACACGCAGCAAGAGATCGAGCAGGCGCGTGCCGACATGGCCGCCGGGCGCCTCGTCGACTGATTTGCGCCAACCGGCCCGCATGGGGGAGCAACCAGCTCTAGCTGGCCGGGCTTCTGGCCAGCGCCGCCACGTAGTTCTCCTCGCCCGAGTGCAGCAGGCTGCGGCGGAGCAGGTCCATGATGAAAAAGAACGTGAGGTCGACCTTGCCGGAGGCCTCGCCTTCGAGCGTGCCTTCGAGGTCGCTCGCGTCGAAGCGGAGTGCGAAGCCGTTGCCGGCGTAGCGCGCGTGGCCGCCTTCGACCTCGGCCACGAACTCGCCCTCCGGGAAGCGGCCGAAAACCCGCTCCGTCCCATCCACCACTTCGATGCAGAAGCCGTCGTGGTCGCTGAAACGCTCGTAGTCCGCGCGGCGGCCGAAGAAGCGGGGCTTGAGCACGTACGGCGCGCCCTCTTCGGGGCAGAACACGTCGCAGTTGCCGCACTCGTTGCAGAAGTCGGCGAAGGTGGCGATCTGGTGGCGCTTCTTCAGGGCAACGGTGCCTTCACGCTTCACGTTCCAGCTCTCGCCATCACGCTCCACCTTCACGATCGGCAGCTCGCTGTCGGGCGGCGTGAAGGTGAAGTTGGCGTCGTTGGGGCAGACGGGCACGCAGATGTCGCACGTCACGCAGTCGAACAGCACCAGCTTGCTGTCGATGCGCTTCGGGGGCGTGCTGTTCTGTGCGGCGCTGTAGCGCGGATCGCTTTCGAGCGCGCTCACGTAGGCTTCCGTGTTGAGCAGGGCTGCCGCATCCGGATCGGGCGTGTCCAGCTCGTCGCCTTTGCCGTACGCGCTCAGGATGAAGCCGGGGATGTCGCTTGCTCCGACGGCCTTCATCCGCCTTTCGAGCTCCATGAAGTAGCCCGCCGCGCGGCCGTAGCCGCCCTTCTTCAGGAGATCGCTGCACACCGTGACGGGCACCAGGCCCAGCGCGACCGCGTCGGGGAAGTTCTTCTGGTCGATGCCGGCCGAGAACGAGATGGGGATGCTCGTCTTGAACTCGCGCCGCCAGCGCATCACCAGGTTCATCGCCAGCACGTGCAGCGGCGGCCCGGACAGGTACATCTCCTTGTTGTCGGGCGTGAAGAACCTGCGGTGGTTCTCCACGATCAGCGTGTTGCTGAACTTCACGCCGAAACCGAGGCCCAGCCCCCGGGCCTTGTCGCGGAGCCTCCCGCTGAAGTCGACGGCCTGCTGCCACGACGTGTCGCGCTTGAACGCGCTGTCCGGGATGTGGATGTCGCGGTAGCCCATCACCTCGTTCAGGAGCCGCCGCGCCTCGACCGGACCGAGCAACATCGGGTTCAGCTTCACGATCGAGTGGATGCCGGACTCGAGCAGGAAATCGGTGATGCGCTCGATTTCGTCGGGCGGGCAGCCGTGGAAGGTGCTGAGCGTCAGCGTGTCGGAGAGCTTGGTCGGGTAGTCGAGGTCGCGGTACTTCGACAGCTCGCCGGACAGCTCGCCGCGCAGCCGCTCGACCACGTGGCTGGCGTCGCGCATGCCGCGGATGAAGGTCTGCACGCGCTCGGTCTTGATGCCTTCGAGGTCGTAACCCACCGACATGTCGAACACAGCGGGCCGGTAGCCGGGCTCGAGCGGCAGCACCTCCTCGAGGATGCGGATCAGCATCGCGCCCTTGACGTACTCGTCCAGCGACTGCTCGAGCTTCAGCTCCTGCGACCATTCGACGTTGTAGCCGACGGTCTCCATGTCGATGCAGGGGCGCGGGATCTCGAGCTCGTCCTGGATCTGCACCGTTTTCAGCTCGAAGATGCGGCAGCCCGCGAGCCACGCCAGCACCAGGTTCTGCGCCATCTGCGAGTGCGGGCCGGCGGCGGGGCCGAGCGGCGTCGCGGCCGTGTGCTGGTGGAAGCCGACCGAGTAGCTCCGCTCGCGGTCGCCGAGGAAGAACTTGCGCCGCGGCAGATCGAAGATGCGCTGCTGCTCCGTGAGCTCGCGCAGCATGCGCGACGCCAACGCAGCGAAAGGATAGGGAACCAGCTCTGCCATGATCTCCGGGCCCCCGAGCCAACAGGGGGAGCGGGGACTCTACCACGCAGTTATTGGCAGGGATGGGGTCCTGGCAGCCGCTTGAAAGCCAGGAAGCGCCACGCCCGCGCCGCCCCGTCGCGCTCTGCTCCGTCCCTGTTCAGGCGTCGTAGAAGACGGGCGGACGCTCTTCGATGAAGCGCAGGATGGCGGCGTGGTCGTCGCCGCCGAGATCGACGAACTGCACGCCCATGCCCGGCGTGACGTCGCCGTGTGGTTCCCGCACCCACACCACGCGCGCGTCAGCGGTGATTTCCCGGCCCTCCGGCAGGCCGAACTTGACGGTGATCTCGCAGCCGATGGGCAGCAAGTTGTACGTCGCGATGAACAGGCCGCCGTCGGACAGATCCTCGGAGAACCCGTTGAAGAAGTTGGTCTCCGACTCGAAGCCGAGCTCGGCTTCGATGGCAATGCGGGGAGACGAGCGGCGATCTCCGGACCAGGACGGGCGCTCGTCGGCTTCGGAAGCTGACATAGGTGGGATTTCTGGATCGAGTGACATGAGCTGATCGATGAGTGGTCGGCGCGGTCGTTGATTACGAAAGGCCGAACAGCGCCAGCTCCGCGCCTGCAGCATCCCGGCATCGCTGCGTATTCCGGCCGGTTGGGGGGAAGAGCGGAGAAGGTCCCCGAGGGCGTGATATCCATGGAGGAAGCCATGCACGACTCCAGGCTTGACCCGAGAAGGATCTCGCGCCCCGGTGCGGCCCTGGCTGCTGCGCTTCTGGCCGGCGCCTTCCTGGTGGCATGTGGGAACGATGGCGCGCGTTCCGCCGGCGCTGGCGGTTCGGCCGGCAGCGCGGGGTACACGGGTGGCAGCCCCGGGACAGGCGGCAGCGGCGGCGCAGTGCAGGATGCGGGTTCCGATGCCGCGCCGGACGCGCAGGCGGACGCCTCGAGCGACGCGCCGAGCGGCTGGCAGCTGATCTGGTCCGACGAGTTCAACGGCAGCGGGCTCGCCGACCCCTCCAAGTGGGGCTACGAGGTCGGCTTCATCCGTAACAACGAGGCGCAGTACTACACCGATGCCCGCGTCGAGAACGCGCACGAGGAGAACGGCAACCTGGTCATCGAAGCGCGCAAGGAGAGCTACCAGGGTGCGAGCTACACATCGGCGAGCCTGAACACGAAGGGCAAGCAGACGTTCCTGTACGGCCGCATCGACGTGCGCGCGAAGATCCCGACCGGCAAGGGGAGCTGGCCGGCGATCTGGCTGCTCGGCGCGAACATCGATCAAGTCGGGTGGCCCGCCTGCGGCGAGATCGACATCATGGAAAACGTCGGCTTCACGCCGGACACGATCTATTGCACCGTGCACGCCGACGGCGGCTCGGGCGATCAGTCCACGGGAGACCACACGGACGTGACGCCCGCGCCGTACAGTGCCTTCCACGTCTATTCGATGCAGTGGTCGGCGAGCGAGCTCGACCTGTACGTCGACTCGAAGCTCGTGCTCGCCTATCCGAACGACGGCAACAATCCCTGGCCCTTCGACAAGCCGGCGTATCTGCTCTTGAACCTGGCCATCGGCGGCAGCTGGGGCGGCCAGCAGGGTATCGACGACAGCATCTTCCCGCTCGACTACTATATCGACTACGTCCGCTACTACCAGAAGGCGCCGTAGGGGCGCGGCGCGGCGATGACGGATGACAGCCGCGCCAGCGGCTCCGTGGCGCGTTCCCGATCCGCGCCGCGATCACTGCGCGCCGACGCAGCGGATCATGGTCGTCGTGTCCGGCCCACAATGCGAGCTGGGCGCGCTGGCCGTCTTCCCGTAGCCCTGCGGGCAGCTCTGGTCGCAGGTGTAGAAGCCGGCTGCGTCGTCCTTCTGGCAGAAGGCGTACAGCGCGTGCTCGTCGCCACAGCGCGTGCCGGGCGAGCGCGACACGGTGTGGTAGCGCGGCGGGCAACTTCCGCAGGTGTAGAACGAGGCGCCGCAATCGGGCTCGCAGAACGTCTGCAGGGCGCCGCCGCACTGCCCGCTCGGCGAGCGCGAGACCGGATGATAGCCGGAACCACAACCGGCATTGCAGGTGTAGACGGGCTCGGGCTTCTTGTGGACGACGCCGGTTTGCGGGTCGCAGCTGTCGAAGGTGCAGTCGTCGCCGTCGTCGATATCCACAGGCGTGTGCGTGATGCCGGTCGCCGGGTCGCAGCTGTCGGTGGTGCATGCGTCGTGGTCGTCAACGTCCACGGGCGTGTGCACGGCGCCCTTGACTGGGTCGCACGAGTCGACGGTGCATGCGTTGTGGTCGTCGACATCCGGAGGAGGGCCGGGGCGGCACACGCCGTTCGAATCGCAGCGCGCGATGCCGTCGCACACATCGCCGTTGTCGCAGCTCGTTCCCGCGGCTGCGAACGCCGAGCGGCACGTGCCGTCGACGCAGCGTGCGCGCACGCAGGGTTTGCCCGTCGCACAGTCGGCGCTCGACGCGCACTGTCCGCCCGTCGCTGCCTGCTCTTTCGGCGCCGCCTGCGACGCCTTCTTCCCGGAGTCGTGGTGACAGGCGGCAATGCCCGGGAGCAACATCAGGAGCAGCGCGCCGGTGCGACGGAGCGGCATGTCCCGAGCCTATCCCGGACGGTCGCCGTGGGACCCCGGCTATTTCCCGGCGTAGACGGTCGGTCCGTCGACGGAAACGTCGTCGTCGCTCCCGGACGCTTCGACGGCTTCCAGCCCGAGATCGGCATGATCGTCGCTCTCGCCGAGCAAGGCGGCTTCGAGCACGTCTGCGAAGACGCGGCGCTTGTCGTCGTCGTAGAGCACGAAGCGCACTTCGCGGAGCCCGGAGCCCCCGAGCGCCAGATGCCAGCGCAGGGCGGAGGCCATCGCCGCGGCCGAGGCCTCGAAAGCGACGCCGGCCGCACCTGTGCCCAGGGCGGGCAAGGCGAGTGAGCGGAGACCGAGCCGCTCGGCGGCGAGCAGCGCGCGCTGCGTCGAGCGGCCGACGCAGGACGCCTGCTGCCACGCGCTCACGGCGTGCAGCACCTTGCGGCAGCCCAGGCGCCCCGATCCGGTCACCACGCACGCGCCGAGCGGATGCTCGCCGCCGGTCTGCGCCTCGGCTTCAATCTCGTCGCCGCCGGCGAGGCGCAGGGCGGCGCCCACGCCCGTCTGCATGTGCAGCTGCCAGTTGGCGCTGTTGACGATCCCGTCCACTTCGGATTCGGCGATGTTGCCGACCTCGGAGGTGATGCGCGTGCCGTCGAAGATCACCGAGTCGTCGCTGCGGGTCGGCACCACGGGGCCCCGCGCGCTGCGCGCCAGCGCGCCGAGCAGCCGTCCCGGTTGCGCGAGCGTCGGGTAGCGCTGCTCGCGCTCGCACGCCAGCATGCGTCCAAGCACGTGCTGGAAGTACGCTTCTTCCGGGCCGGTCGGCGGCGGGAACGCAGGCCGGGGCTTGCCATCGAGCAGCACGCAAGGGTCGGGAAACGGGGGCGTGCCGTAGCGCAGATCGAACGCGGCGGCGCCGAGCCCGAACACGTCTGCGCGGCGGTCAAGCGTCTCGCCGCGTAGGGCCTCGGGCGCCATGAAGCGCAGCGTACCGCTCGCGTCGCCGGAGATGATCTGTCCGACCGGCTTGGCCACGGCGATGCCGAAGTCGCCGAGCTTGGTTCCGAGCTCTGGCGAGCCGAAGAAGTTGGACGGCTTGATGTCCCGGTGCAGAACGCCGTGCTGGTGGGCGGAGTGCAGCGCTCGCGCGATGTCCGCCACCGCTTCGCACACGAACCAGAGCGGCAGCCCGCGCCCGACGGAATCGCGGCGCGCATGGTCCAGCTCGTTCAGGTCGATGCCGTCGACGTACTCCTGCGCCATGTACGGCGTGTCGCGGTGCGTGCCCACGTTGTAGGCGCGCACGACGTAGGGGCTCGCGACGCGCGCCATCAGCTGCGCCTCGGTGAGCATGCGTCGCGCGCGCTCCTCGGGCGGCACGCCGAGATCGGGCCGCAACGTCTTGACGATGACGGGAATAGCAAGATCGCGGTGCCGAGCCAGCCACACGTCGCTCATTCCGCCGCCGCCCAGACGCCCCCAGACCTCGTACTCGTGCAGCTGTTCTCCGGATCCGAACACGAGCGCCAGAATACAACGAAATCGGCGGGCAGCACGCCGGCGCGGGAGGTATCCTGCGCCCAGCGCCATGTACAGTGGTCTGCCCGCACTTGCCGCCTATATCGACAGCCTGCCGTTCGGCATCGATTCGCACGCCGCCTGCATGGTCAAGGCGTCGGTGCATCGGGACGCGCTCGCCTCCAGGGGACTCGACAACGTCGTCGACGAGCTGCCCGAGGCGCTGCGCGCGCTGGTGCTCGAGCCGCCGCCGGTGACGGCCTGGGTCCCCGAGGTCCACGCCATCTCCATCATGACCGCGCTTCGCAATCGTCATTTCGAGGCAGGGCCGGCCGGGCTCGACGCCTACGAGGAGTGGACGTACGAGCGCAACCGCCGCCTCCTGACGAAGCCGCTCTACCGCGCGCTGTTCCTGGTTCTGTCGCCCGAGCGGCTGCTCAAGGGGCTCGGGCGTCGCTGGGCGGCGTTCCGGCGAGGGACGCAGCTGGAGGTGCTGGAGTCCGGCGGCGGGCGGGCGCTCCTGCGCCTGCGCTATCCGACGAACCTGTATGACGAGACCGCGCTTCGCGGTCTGGCAGGCGCGTACCGCGCTGCGGCCGAGGCCGCGGGCGCGCACGAATCCCGTATCGAGATGATCGAACGCACGGCGCGTGGCGCACGCTGGGAGGCGCGCTGGCGCTGACCGCTCAGGCGTGCGCCGCGGCTTCGGCTTTTGCTGCTTCGCCGCTGGTCTCTTGCTCTTCGTGGGGGCCGAGCACGGCCTCCATCGGCGGTCCGAGCTCCGGGTGCTCGCTGATGGTGCCGGAGAGGATGCCCGTCGCAACGCGGGCGAACGCCGTGTAGAGGAAGGCGCCCGCCGCCCACACGCCCGCGCACACGAAGAACTCGGTCACCGACGGTCCGTACTCGACCACCTCGCCGAGCGGATCGGGCACGAAGCCCGGGATGATGAGGCCCATGCCCTTCTCGACCCAGATGCCGA
This sequence comes from uncultured delta proteobacterium, assembly GCA_963826085.1. Classification (GTDB taxonomy): domain Bacteria; phylum Myxococcota_A; class Polyangia; order Polyangiales; family Polyangiaceae; genus CAWDXG01. Next base: position 258,061 of record CAWGVN010000006.1, read on the forward strand.
GCGCGATGAACACGCACGCCATCACCAGCACGTTGAGGCGATTGTACAGCCTGGGCACGCTCAGGACGACCATGGCCACGACTTCCATCACGATGGCGCCCCAGACGTAGGGAACGATCTTGTGGTGGCCGTGCAGGCCGAACAGCATGTAGTACGACGACGAGACCTCGCCGGTCTGCGTGTAGAACTCCTTGAAGAGCTCGCAGCCGAACAGGAACAGGTTCACCGGCAGAACGTACGTCATCACCCGCCGGAGATAGGTGAATACGCTCTCCTTGACCGAGTAGTCGCTCCAGCGGTTGATGGCGAGAAAGACAATGAAGAGGATTGCCGGCCCCGAAGCGAACGCGCCGATCAAAAAGCGCGGCGCCAGGATGGCGGAGTTCCAGAACGGCCGGCTTCCGAACCCGCTGTACAGGAACGCGGTGACCGTGTGGATGCTGACCGCCCAGAAGATCGACAGCATCACGAACGGCAGGTACATCCACCACTTCGGCGACTCGCGCTTGTACAGCTTGTAGAGCAGGTAGACCGGCACATAGAGGTTGAGGAAGAAGTAGCCGTTGATGACCACCACGTCCCAGGCCAGCATCGAGATCGGGAAGTTCATCCGGCCGACCCAGGGCATGATGTGATAGAAGCGGTCCGGCCGGCCCAGGTCGACGGTGATGAACATCAGGCACATGCTCACCGCCGAGAACGCGAGGATCTCGCCGAGCAGCACGACCTGATGCACGTCGTGCCGGTGGTAGATGTAGGAGGGTACGACCAGCAGCACGGCCGCGGCAGCGACGCCCACCAGGTAGGTGAAGTTCGCGATGTACGCGCCCCAGCTCACCTGGTCGGTCATGTTCGTCGTGATCATGCCGTGGGTGTGCTGCTGCCAGTAGAACAGGAAGCCCAGGACGATGATGCCGAGCAGCGTCGCCATCCAGACGTAGTACTGGAGACTTCCGACGAAGATGCGGCGCAGGATCTTGCCCCAGAAGACCAGATAGCGCTTCATCTAGAAGGCCTTCCTCTGCATCGTGCGCCGGACCTGGTTCAGCGCGCTCATCACCACGTGGTTGTCCTTGATGACCTCGCGTGAGACGGCCTTCGCTTCCTGCGAGTCCGGGATGCGGCGGGTTGCCGTGATCATCGCGCAGCGGAGCAGTCCCACCAGCTCCGAATGGAACTCGTCGAGCTCGTCCTGGGAGGAAAACGCGAGGCTCAGGGTGCTGGGGTCGTACTTCATGGCTCACCCGTAGAAGTAGAAGAAGCGCGGCTTCGTCCCGAGCTCCTCTTTCAGGATCCACACGCGGCGCCGTTCGAAGATCTGGCGCACCTCGCTCTCCGGGTCGGCGAGGTTGCCGAACTTGCGCGCGCCCGTCGGGCAAACCTCGTAGCAGGCCGGGTAGCGGCCCTTGCGGGTGCGGTGCAGACAGAAGGTGCACTTTTCCACCACGCCCACCGGGCGGATGCGATTGGAGATGTAGCCCTGGTCCGGGTTGATGCGATCCGGCTCGATCGACGGCTCGACCCAGTTGAAGTGCCGCGCCCAGTACGGACACGCTGCCATGCAGTAGCGGCAGCCGATGCACCAGCTGTAGTCGATGACGACGATGCCGTCGGGTTCCTTCCACGTCGCTTGCGTGGGACAGGCCCGGACACACGGCGCGTTGTCGCAGTGGTGGCACTGCACCGGCAGGTAGTACTTGCCCGGTTCCGGAACGGTCTCCGGGTCGTAGTACATGTTGCCTTCCTCGAGATTCTGCGAGCCGTTGTCGAGCTCGATCACGCGGATGTAGCGGATTTCCGGATCGTTCGGCTCGTTGTTCTCGCGAGCGCAGGCCTCGACGCAACGCCGGTTACCGTTGCAGTGCGAGAGGTTCAACCCATACGCGAAGTGCACGCCTTCAATCGGCTGCGGGTCGTGGATGTGGACCTTCACGCCGGTCTTCCGCAGTGTTTCCTTCTCGATGCTGGCGAAGATCCGCTTCTTGTCGGCGGGCGTGAGCTCCTTGTAGTGCTTGCGCAAGAACTTCTCGAAGCCGGGTTCGTTGCACGCCGGCGCTGCCGTCATCGCGAGTCCCGCTGCTGCCGCGGCGCGCAGGAAGTCCCGGCGCGACCCCTCCGTCCCGAGGCGGACTTCCGCCTCCTTCTCCGCGCGCTCCGCTGCGGTCGGGATGCCGCCGGAGTCGTCGTTTCGGTAGATGGGGAGTTTCCTCTGCATGGCGCTCACTCCCGCGGCCGCTGCGGCGGGTGCTGCGGCTTGATCGCCGGGAAAGGTGGATGCGGGTTGTGCGGGTCGTGGCAGTTCGGACACGACTTCTTGTGCTTCACGCCGTTCCAGAAGCCGAGGATCAGGCCGTGCGTGCCCTGTTTCCACGGCTGCAGCTTGTCGCCGTGGCAGGACGTGCAGACCTTCCACGCCTCGTTGAACGACACGAGCTCCCCGGTGGAGGTGCGCAGCTTGTCGATGTTCTCGGCAGAGTGGCACTGGTAGCACCAGAACCTGCCGTCGCCGTGATTGAAGTCGCGGCTGCGCACCGCGTGGAACTGCGCCAGCTGGCGCCGCTGCGGATTCGTGGGGCGGTCCTTGTGGCAGCGCGAGCAGGGGTACATCGGCAGCAGTTGCTCGCGCGGTTCCACCGCAACCGTGACAGCGTTCGTCGAGGAAGCAGGCGCGACCATGTGCCTCGGCTCGGGGCTGCTGCAGCCGAGCAGCAGCAGCGCGAATGCGGAGGCGACCAGAGAGCGTGCGGGCAGCTTCATTGGCCGGGCTCCGCGCTCGTGGCTGGTGCCGCGCTCGCGCTACCGGCCGGCGCTTCGTTGCCGGTCGGAGGCACGCTCGGAAGCGCATTGGAAGGCGGCGTGATGTCCGGCGTGTCCCTGGGCAGGGTCCTGGGCGGGTGCTCCATCACGTCGGAGCCGCGAACGGGCGAGTCGATCCAGATGCGGCAGTAGTTGGCTTCGAAGGTCCCGGCGACGCAGCTGCCCGTTTCGTCACGGAAGCACGCGCTGAGCTCGCCGTGCACCTTCATGTCGGGGTCGACCTGGGTGATGACGAACAGCGCACGCGCGCTGCCGTTGCCCGCCCAGCGGCCGTCCTTCTGGATCTGGTAGTGGACCTCCCAGGGGGCCTTGCCGTCGAGGTCGATGGCGGTCGTCGCCGGCGTCATGCGCTCCGGGCCGTTGTGCCTGAGCCAGACCTCGGGCGGCTTGACGGGCGTCAAATCCTCGCAAGGGCTCTTCGACTCGATGCCGTAGAGCTTGAGGACGATCTTCTGGTAGCCGGGTCGTTGGTCGACATAGTACCGGGCGCTCTTGATGGTGAACGCCTGCCCGAGCAGCTTTCCGCTCAGCGGCGACACGGGGATGTCCTTCACCGACGCGGGCGCCTTGGGCGGCTCCTTCGGCGGCGCGGCTTCCGGGTGGCCGCACGCGGTCACCGCGGAAATTGCCAGGACAATCGCCACAAGTCGCGGCAGGATCGGGAGACGTCCTCGACTCGGGATGCTCATGTGCCAGCCATGGGCCAGGGGGGGGCAGCTCCCATCGCGTTGTTGACGCCGAACAAGGGAGCCGCCTGCGTGGCTGCAACGCTTGTGCCACCCGACAGAACGTCAACGTGATGAATCGCGACCTGCTCGCGTCGGCTCGAAACCAATCGATGCGCGGACCTTCCCGCTCGGCGCAGGCACGTGCATGGGAGTCCCCACGATTGCGCAATTGTCGCCGGGGAGCGGCCGAGGCGCGCAATTAGTACGCATTCTGGCTACCACCTTTGCGCGTTCCGTCCCGCCGATCGTGCGCGACTCCGAACCGCTCCCTGGCGCACCCCGCCACCGTTGCGCAGGCGTGAGGCGTGATCCGCGAAACCATCGCGCGAGGATGACGGCCATCAGATACATGTCCGCCGGGGTCCGCTATGTGCAAAGCGGCTCACGGACGGATTGGATCCCATGGCCGACGACCACGACCACGACGACACGGCTCCGGCGCGACGCGACTTCCTCGGTTACGCCATCGGCGGGACGGTCGCAGCCCTGGGCGTGATGGCGATCTATCCCGCCGTGAAGTTCGTCCAACCGATGGAGTCGACGGCTCCGACGGCAGTCCAGGTCGGCAAGGCCGAGAAATTTCCGCGTGGCACAAGCCGGATGGTCGTGCTCGCGGGCGTCCCGGTGCTGGTCATCCGCATGGACGACGGGAGCTTCCGGGCGTTCGTGGCGCTGTGCACCCACCTGAACTGCATCGTCGCCTATTCGGAGGCGCACAAGCAGATCGAGTGCCACTGCCACAATGGCGTCTACTCGCTGGAGGGGAAGAACATTTCGGGGCCGCCGCCGCGTCCGCTGAAGCAGGTGGCCGTAAGCGTGGTCCAGGGCATGGTCACCGTCAGCGAAGCTTGAGTCCCCCGTGATCCCGAAGAGCATACGCCACTGGTTTTCGGAACGAGTGGGCACCGGTGCCTTGCGCGAGAGGCTCAAGGAGCGGCTGGTGCCGCGCGACACGCCGACGCACTACCTCGGCGGGCTCCTGCTGTTCCTGTTCGTGCTGGAGGTGTTGAGCGGGATCCTGCTGCTGCTGCCCTACCGTCCCAGCCCATCGGAGGCGCATGCTTCGATCCTCAACATCGTCGGTCGCATTCCGTACGGCAGCCTGGTGCGCGGGGTGCACCTGTGGACCAGCCATCTGTTCGTGGCGGTGCTCGGCGCGCAGCTGTTCTCCATGATGCTCTTGCGGCGCTTCACCGCGCCGCGCGAGCTGGTGTGGCTGAGCGGTCTGGTGCTGATGGGGCTCGGGATCGGCATGGCATTCACCGGCGCGATCCTGCCCTGGAACCAGAATGCGTTCCTGCAGGCGCTGGTCAGCAGCAAGATGGTGGGCGAGACGCCGATCATCGGGCACTTCCTCGAGCGCTTCCTGCGTGGCGGCGAGGAAGTCAGCACCTGGACGTTGCATCACGCGTTCGGCTTCCACGTGGGCGTGCTGCCCGCGACGGTGACGCTGGTGATCGCGATGCACGTCTTTTTCGTGATCCGCTCGATCCGCGCTCGCGGGCCGGAAGGCGCCCGGGAAGAAGCGAGGATCCCGCTCTTCCCGGACTTCTTCGTGCGCCTCGCAGTGCTGTGCACCGGCGCACTCGTGCTTGTCATCACGCTGGCAACGTTCAAGGAGCCGGCTCTCGGCGTCGCCGCCAACCCCGCGCTGGCCGCGCCGGCTGGTATCGCGCCGCCCTGGTACTTCCTGTTCCTCCACGGGATCCTCAAGGCAACGCCCGCGCACCTGCTCGGCGTCGAGGGTCCGAGGTTCGTCGGCGGAGGTCTGAGCCTGGTCGTGCTCGGGCTCGTGGTCCTGCCGTTCGTCGACAAGCGCGGTTCGCGGTTCAGCTTCTGGGCCGCGATCACCCTTCTGATGGTCTGGCTGGTGCTCACTCTCCATGTCGTCCTCTAGGTCCTTCCCCCTGGCGATCGCAGTTGTCGTCCTGCTCCTCTCGGGTGCGGCGAGCGGCTGGGGTGCGCCTGACGCCGGCCCGCCCGGAGCGGACCAGCCGAATGCCGCGGCCAAGGCTCCGGCAGGCAGAAAGAAGCCCGCGAAGCCCGCCGCTTCGGGGGAGGCCGGGGACGCCGGTGCGTCGGCCAGCTCGCTCGCGTTGATCGGCGGCACACCCGCCGGACCGAAACACGGGCGGGCCGAGCGCGACACCAACACCTGCCTGACCTGCCACCTCAGCCTATCGGACAAGAAGCTGCGCACGGTCGCAGAGCAGTACGAGGAGAGCGTGCACCGCGACGAGCGGATCGGCTGCGCCGGCTGCCACAAGGGCGATCCGACCGATCCTACCGTGCAGGCTCACGACCTCGGCCGCGGCTTCATCGCGCATCCCAAACACGACCAGATCGCCGCCATCTGCGGAAGCTGCCACTCGAACCCCGGCTTCATCCGCAGCTTCAACGCCAAGCTGCCGGTGGACGAGTACACGCTCTACCAGCTCAGCATGCACGGCAAGCTGACGGCAGCGGGCGATCAGGGCGCTCCGACCTGCAGCGACTGCCACGGCATCCACAACATCCAGGCTCCGTCGTCGCCCCGCTCCAGCGTCAACCGGCAGAACATCGTGAACCTGTGCGGCGGCTGCCACGCCGACAAGAAGCACATGGCGCCGTACGACATCCCGACCGACATGGTCGAGAAGTGGAAGCACAGCACGCACGGCAAGGCCTTCGCCAGCGGCAGCTCTGCAGCGCCCAACTGCATCGGCTGCCACGGACCGCACGCTGGAACGCATCCCGGCACGCCGTCGATCACCGCCGCCTGCGACTACTGCCACACCGAGGAGAAGAAGTTCCTGCTCAAGAGCCCGCACGCGCGCGCTTTCCGCGAGCGTGGGCTGCCGGACTGCCTGCCCTGCCACGGGCACCACGATGTCGTGGCCACCAGCTGGACGGCCGGAATGGCGCCCGATTCCGCCTGCAGCAAGTGCCACAGCAAGAACGACAAGCAGCGCGCCATCGCGCAGGAGATCGCCAAGCTCTTCGATTCCGTCAACGACCAGCAGCACGCGGCGACGGTCGACGTGAAGCTCGCCAAGCAGGGCGGGCTGTACGTCCCGGACGCCGACCTGGCTCTGAGCAAGTTGACGACTGCCAAGCAGCATCTGCGCGTCTCCGCACACGCGCTCGATCTCGTGCAGCTCCGCGAGGAAGCGGCGAGCGCCCAGCGCGATGCCGACGACGCCAAGGCCGCCGTTGCCAGGGCGCGGCACGAGTTGGCCGTGCAGCGTCGCGGCTACTTCGTAGCGTTGGCGCTGGCCGCGCTGCTGTTCGTGCTCCTGGTCGTGAGAGCGCTGAGACTGTCACGAGGGAGAACGCGGAGTGAGGTATGAGCGAGACGAGCAGCGCGCCGCCGCCGGAGCCTGCTGGGCGGCGCCCGCCGCGCTGGCTCGTGGTGGCTCTGCCGCTGGTCGTCCTCGTACTGGCGGCCGCCATTGCCGGCGCGCGGCGCTACGCGACTCACGATTCCGGCGCCTGCACCGGTAGCTGCCACGCGGCCCAGCCCAAGGCGCACGTCGCCTCCGCTGGGCACAAGGGCGTTCGCTGCCAGGCGTGTCACAGCGTCAGCGGAGGCGAGGGGCTCAGGCTCCTGATGGCCCGCATGACCGGCTCGCGCAGCGTGCGCGCGCACGGCCAGGTGAAGGCATCGAGCTGTACCTCGTGCCACAACGACATCGACGCGCGCTGGCCGAAGATCGCCGAGACGGAAGGCCATCGGCTGCACGAGGGCGTTGCCAAGGTCGATTGCCTCTCCTGTCACGAGAGCTCGAGCCACGCCGGCCGTGTACAGGCCCAGGTCTGTATCGGCTGTCACAAGGCCTCCCACCTGCATGCAAAGAAGGACTTCAACGAGGCGGCGCGCCCGCAGTGCCTGTCGTGCCACAACTTCTCCTCATCCAGCGGCGGCAAGCCCTGGCTCACGATCGATCGCTGCGACAGCTGCCACAGCGAAGCCGCCAAGTCCCACAAGGGCAACGCGGACATCGTTCCCGCGAGCGTGATCCGCCCCCAGGACCTCCACGGAGGCGTCGACTGCAAGCTCTGCCACCAGCCGCACCACGACTACGGCAACGGCGCCAAGGAGCCGCCCTGTCAGCAGTGCCACAACATCAAGATCGGAACCGAAGACGTCCAGCTGCCCAAGGAGCACCACGAGTGCCAGAGCTGCCACAAGGTCCACGCTCCGCTGAAGCGCGCGGACCAGCAGTGCAAGCGCTGCCACGAGCAGGCGCGCCTGCGTGAAGGCGGGAAGCGCTCGACGGCGCTCGAGCACGACGAATGCGCCAGCTGCCACCAGCCGCACACGTGGGTCCCCGACAAGAACGGCTGCGTCAAGTGCCACAACAAGCAGGCCACGCTGGTCTTCACCAGGAGCCCGGTCCAGCATCGCAAGTGCGTCAACTGCCACGACGTACACGGACCGCCGCCAGTCGGGACGATCTGCGGCAAGTGCCACACGGCCAACGCGCGGAAGATGCAGGCCGGTCCGGCCCGCCACCAGATCTGCACCAGCTGCCACAATCCGCACGACCCGCTTCCGAAGGCGCCGCAAGCCTGCATCACCTGCCACGCAAACGAGGTACGTCAGGTGGTTGCCATGGGGCCGCCGCAGCACGCGAGCGGCAGCTGTCCCTCGTGTCACACCATCCACGGCAATCCGAAGATCACCATCCAGGCCTGCGGCAAGTGTCACCAGGACAAGCTCGCGCTGGTGGCGAAGGCCGGCCCCAAACCGCACCAGAACTGCCTCTCGTGCCACAAGCAGCACGTCTTCAGCGTGCGCGGGACGAGGCTGCCCTGCCTGAACTGCCACCAGAAGATCGTCAAGACCGCGGAGATCCACACGGGCAAGTGCACCAAGTGCCACGACCACCACGGCGAGCCCGACGTCCCGCAAGCCCGCTGCCTCGGCTGCCACAAGCAGATCCACCTCGCGCCGGTCAATCCCACGCACGAGAAGTGCAACTCCTGCCACAAGCCGCACAAGAAGAAGGAAGCGGCGCTCGACCAGTGCCGGCACTGCCATGCCGACAAGGCGAACGTCGCGAATCTGTGGCCCGCCCAGTCCGCGCACCACAACGCGTGCAACAACTGCCACAACCAGCACGACGTGCGGCAGAAGAAGCCGTGCGGAACCTGCCACGCCAAGGAAGCGCAGATGGTGAAGGTCAACCCGAAGCACCAGTGCACGGGTTGCCACGCGCCCCACCAGGCCCCGCCGAGCACGCTCGCCGGCTGGTACGGCCGCTGCGAAAGCTGTCACAAGTCCGAGGCCACGGAGTCGAAGCAGCACACGGCGTGCAACAACTGCCACAAGCCGCACGGCTTCATGCCGCCCAAGTGCGTGACCTGCCACGCGCCCAATATCCGGAAGGGCTTGCACACGGTGAAGGCGCACTCCGACTGCAGCAAGTGCCACGAGACGCACAAGGCCAGCCTGCCCACGCGCGAGAACTGCCTCGCCTGCCACAAGGACAAAGTGAACCACCAGGTCGGCGCGCAGCGCTGCCAGGCCTGCCACCTGTTCAAGTAGAGAGCGCAGCCGGTGACCGCGGGCCCGCGGCCCGGTCGTCATGCCGCAGCGCAGCGCAGGTGCGCGCGCCGGCAGGTTTCCTGCCGCAATCGGTGCGGAGCTTGAAGCCATCCGGCCTTGGCCCTACGAAGGCGGAAGGAACAAGGAGACCAAGGCGTGGGTACGTACATTCGTGACGAGTCGGATCGGGATCCGGACGAGACCCGGGAGTGGATCGAGTCGCTCGAGGCGGTAGTCAAGACCGAAGGGCAGCAGCGCGCGCGCTACGTGCTCAAGCGCGTGATGGAATCGGCGCGACGTCATCGCGTGGTGCCCGTGGGCCCGCTCACCACCGACTTCGTCAACACCATCCCGCGTCAGGAAGAAGCGCCGTTCCCGGGCGACGAGGAGATGGAGAAGCGCATCCGGCGCATCATCCGCTGGAACGCCGTGGCCATGGTGCACCGTGCGAACAAGCGCTTCCCCGGCATCGGCGGCCACCTCTCGACCTACGCTTCGAGCGCCAGTCTGTACGAGGTCGGCTTCAACCACTTCTTCCGCGGCAAGGACCACCCCGGCGGCGGCGACCAGATCTACTTCCAGGGACACGCCGCGCCGGGCATGTACGCGCGCTCGTTCCTCGAGGGGCGCATCTCGATCGAGACGATGGAGCGCTTCCGCCGCGAGGTGGAGCGGGGCAAGGGGCTGAGCTCCTATCCGCACCCGCGGCTGATGAGCAACTACTGGGAGTACCCGACCGTCAGCATGGGGCTCGGGCCGCTCTCTGCGATCTACGCGGCGCGCTTCAACCGCTATCTGCACAACCGCGGCATCCTCGATACCTCGCAAGCGCACGTGTGGGCTTACCTCGGCGACGGCGAGACGGACGAGCCCGAAGCGCTGGGCAGCTTGAGCATCGCGGCGCGCGAACGGCTCGACAACCTCACGTTCGTCGTCAACTGCAACCTGCAGCGGCTCGACGGACCCGTGCGCGGCAACGGCAAGATCATCCAGGAGCTGGAGGGCGTGTTCCGCGGCGCGGGCTGGCACGTGGTCAAGGTGATCTGGGGCCCGGAGTGGGACGAGCTGCTGGAAAAGGACACCGAGGGCGTGCTGCGCCGCCGCATGAACGAGGTGCCCGACGGCCAGTGGCAGAAGTACGCGACCTCGCCGGGCGACTACACGCGCAAGCACTTCTTCGGGACGGATCCGCGGCTGGCGGCAATGGTCGAGCACCTGAGCGACGAGCAGATCAGGAAGCTCCGCCGCGGCGGGCACAGCTACAGGAAGCTCTACGCGGCCTACAAGCGCGCGACCGAGACGCACGACCGGCCGACGGCGATCCTCTGCCATACGGTCAAGGGCTGGACGCTGGGCGAGCACTTCGAGGGCAGCAACGTCACCCACCAGAAGAAGAAGATGGAGAAGGGCGAGCTTCGCGCGTTCCGCGACACGCTGCACCTGCCCGTGCCGGACGCCAAGCTGGAGGAGGCGCCCTTCTACCACCCGGGCATGGAGAGCCGCGAGGTGGAGTACCTGCTCGAGCGCCGCCACGCGCTCGGCGGCGTGGTGCCGAAGCGCCGCACGTCGGTGAGCGTGGACATCAAGCTGCCGAGCGAGCAGGACGCCTACGCCGAGTTCTACGAGGGCATGAAAAAGGGCGAAGCGTCGACCACGATGGTGTTCGCGCGGCTGCTCTCGAAGCTGCTGCGCGACAAGGAGATCGGCCGGCGCATCGTGCCGATCATCCCGGACGAGGCGCGCACCTTCGGCATGGACGCGCTGTTCTCGCAGGTCGGCATCTACTCGTCGCTCGGGCAGCTCTACGAGCCGGTCGACAAGGGCAAGCTGCTCTACTACCGCGAGAGCAAGGACGGGCAGGTGCTGGAGGAGGGCATCACCGAGGCCGGGTCCACGGCGTCGTTCATCGCCGCGGGCACTTCGTACGCCGTGCACGGCGAGCCGATGATCCCGTTCTACATCTACTATTCAATGTTCGGCTACCAGCGCACGGGCGACCTGATGTGGGCGGCGGGCGACTCGATGGCGCGCGGCTTTTTGCTCGGCGGCACGGCGGGGCGCACGACGCTGAACGGCGAGGGCCTGCAGCACCAGGACGGTCACAGCCCGGTCTTGATGAGCATGATCCCGAACGCGATCGTGTACGACGTGGCGTTCGCCTACGAGCTGGCCGTCGTCATCCAGGACGGCCTGCGCCGCATGCTGCACGAAAGCGAGAACGCCATCTACTACATCACGCTGCAGAACGAGAACTACACCATGCCGGCCATGCCCGAGGGCGTGAAGGACGGCATCCTGCGGGGCCTCTACCGCTACAAGGCCGCCGAGAAGAAGAGCAAGCAGCGCGTGCAGCTCTTCGGCAGCGGCAGCATCCTGAACGAGGTACTTCGCGCGCAGCAGATCCTCGGCGAGAAGTTCGGCGTGGCGGCCGACGTGTGGAGCGCGACCAGCTACCAGCAGCTGCGCGCCGACGCGCTGGCCTGCGAGCGGCACAACCGCATGCATCCCGAGGCGGAGCAGAAGGTGCCGTACGTCACGCGCGCGCTCGAGGGCGTCGAGGGGCCGTTCGTGACCGCGAGCGACTACATGAAGCTCAACGCCGACCAGATCGCGCGCTGGATCCCGGGGCGCTTCGTGCCGCTCGGCACCGACGGCTACGGCATGAGCGACACCCGCGAGGCGCTGCGCCGCCACTTCGAGGTCGACGCCGAGAGCATCGTCGTGGCCGCTCTGGACGCCCTCCGCCTCGAAGGCAAGCTCGACGCAGGCGCCGTGGCCAAGGCCATCGCCGACCTCGAGTTGGATCCGGACAAGGTCGACCCGGTGACGGTGTAGCTAGTCCCGCTGTTTCCCGCGTTCGAGCGCGGCGACGTCCAGCAGGTCCTTGTCACGCGCGGCGGCGCGCTCGTTGGCGATGAGCGCTTCGCGACCGATGAACGGGACGGATCTCGCGCCGACAGTCGCTTCGACGCGCGAGGCCCAGACCCGCTCGAAGTCCACGCCGCTGATCTCCGTCAGGATGTCGATGCGCCGGGGCGGAAGACCCATCTGATACACAACGCCTGGAACGGCGAAGTCGTCCTCGCCGATGCCGTGCGCCTCGATGGTCGCGCCAAAGCTCGCTAGCGCGGCGTACACCCTGTGCGAATTCTCGCGCGTCGGCCGCACGAGGATGTCGATGTCGCCGGTGGCGCGCGGAATGCCGTGGACCGCCATGGCGTGCGCGCCCACTATGACGAACTCTGCACGCGCCTCGTCGAGCGCGGCGAGGACGTCGAGGAAGTCGCTATTGAGCCCCTCTTCAACGCTCATTTCGTTGGTCGGATCACGCGGCCGGGCATCTCGCTGCGCGAGTAGGTGGGCAGCGGACGCCCGCTGACGGCCCAGGCGTCGAGGGCCAGCCGCCACATCATGCCGAGTCGCTCCTCGACGGTCGTCGAGGACGACAGGTCGTCGGAACCCATCTCTGCAAGCGAGACCCTGCGGATGGGCCAGCTGTGGCGCTGGTGGGCACGTCGGGTGGCATCGTCGTGTCGCACGGCACGGGTAGTATACCGCATCCGCGCCGGAGAGCCCCGCCTCGCGACGATTCCCTTCCAAGCCGCGCGGGCGCACACTCGGGCCCATGTTGCATTGGGCCACACTCGTTCATCCGGGGATCCCCGTCGTCGAGAAGATCCTGCGCACCCTTGCGGTGTACATTTTCCTGTTTCTGGGACTGCGCTTCGCGGGCAAGCGCGAGCTGGGGCAGCTCAACGCGTTCGATCTGGTGATGCTGCTCCTGCTCACCAGCGCGCTGCAGAACGCGATCATCGGCGACGACACGTCGCTCACCGGCGGCCTGCTCGGCGGCGTGACGCTGATCGTCTTCAACTATCTGGTCGTGCGCTTCCTCTATCGCCACGAGAAGCTCGATCGGGTGCTGGAAGGCGCCGCGGACACGCTGATCGTCAACGGCAAGGTGCTCGAAGACCGCCTGCAGAAGGAGCTCATCACTCGCGACGAGCTGGAGGCGGCCGCGCGGCGCCAGGGGATCCCGAGCCTCGCGCACGTGAAGACGGCGCGGCTGGAAGTCGGCGGGGCGCTTACCTTCGTGGAGCGCACGCCGACCGACGACGACATCCGGCACCAGGAGCTGCTCGACAAGCTGGCCCGGCTGGAGGCCCGGCTCGCCTCGGTGGTCGATGGCGACAAGGCCAGGACCGCATGAGCGGGGCTTGCGCGCGGCGCGTCAGCCGCGCCCGAGCTCAGCGACGGTGCTAGCGAGCTCGCCCTGCAGTACTTGCCGCGGGAATAGCCGCGCTGTTCGACCAGCGCGAGGGCGGCTCTCGCCGTCTGTTCCACGGCGGTCCCGATCCTGTAGCCCCTCTTCGAAAGTTCGAACGCAAGTTGCTCGGCGTCCTCGTCGCCGCTCGAAGCGACGGCGAGATCGACGTCGCGCGTCGTGCGGGGCTCTGCGCGCGCGCTCACGCCGAACCCGCCCACGAGCGCGAAACCCCTCTTCAGGTCGGGCAGGTCGGTCGCGATGCGCCTGAGCGCGTCCTCGACTCTGCTCATCGCGTTCTTGGGAGAGAGACGACGCGGCCGGCCGCGTCGCCGTGCTCGGCGCCGGGGCGGGTGCCGAGCCATGCGAGCACCCGCTGCTCAATCTCGTCGTCGCTCTCCTCGGGGTGGCGGCGGCGCAGGCGCTCGCGCACTATTCGCTCGGCGAGATCTGCCAGCTCCAACGCGGTTTCGAGCTTCGTGGCGGACACCCCCCGAGCATACCAAACCCATGCGGCAGGGGCTCGTTCGTCGAGCTACAAGCGCGCGAGCTCCGCCACCAGCTCCGCGTTGGCCTCCGGAAAGGCGTACTGCCCGAGCTCGGACGGCAGTGCCCATGCGAGCTCCGTCACCTGCAGCGCGCGCGGCTCGCCGGACACGTACTCGCAGTCGACCGGATGGAGCACCACGCTGCGGTCGATGTAGTCATGCTCGATCGGCGCGCGCCGGGAGCGCGCGCTGCAGATGACGCCGAGCTCCTCCAGCACCTCGCGCTCGGCGGCGCGTTCCGGCGATTCGCCGGCTTCGAGCTTGCCGCCGGGAAATTCCCAGAGGCCGCCCAGGTGCGCGTCGTCGGGGCGGCGCGAGAGCAGCAGCCGCCCGTCCTTCCACACCAGCGCGATGGCGACCTCGACCTTCATGCGAGCTTCCCCGCGATTTTCCGGTGCGCGGCGGGCATGGCCAGCGTTTCCAGCTCGGTCGGCGCACACCAGCGCAGGGCCTGGCAGCCGAGCGCGCGCGGGCGTCCCTGGGCGTTGGCGCGGTAGGCGTCGAGCGTGATGCGGTAGCGCGTGACGCCGTGGCGCACCACGGCGACCAGCCCCGTCGCCTCCGCGTCCAGCCCGACGCTCTCGCGCACCGCTCGATTCAAAGCCTGCTCCGGCGTTTCCTTCGTCCGGCGCTCGGCGTTCGGGAACTGCCACATGCCGGCCCAGCGCGGCGCATCACCCGGGAGCTGCGTGACCAGCACGCGCCCGCGCCGCCATACCAGCGCCGCCACCATGTGCACCGCCGTCGTTGCCGGACGCTTCGCCGTTTCCGGCAGTTGGTCCACGAGGCCCTCGGCGCGCGCCGCGCACTGCCCGCATACGGGGCAGCTCGCGCACGCGGGCTGCTTCGGCGTGCACACGGTCGCGCCGAGCTCCATCAGCGACTGGTTGAAATCGGACGCGCGCCCTTCCGGAATGAGCGCGCGCGCGAGCTCCCACAGCTGCTTCTTCAGAGGCGCCTTCGCCGGATCGCCGCCGAGGGCGAAGATCCGCGTCAGCACGCGCACCACGTTGCCGTCGACGATGGGTTCCGGCAGCCCGTAGGCGATGCTGGCGATGGCGCCGGCCGAGTACGGCCCGATTCCGGGCAGCGCGCGGAGCTGTTCGGCGCTTCGTGGCAGCCGCCCGTCGTGGCGCTCCACCACGGCGCGCGCTCCTTCGAGCAGCCGCCGCGCTCGCGAGTAGTAGCCGAGCCCCTGCCAGGCGTGCAGCACCTCGTTCTCGTCCGCGGCGGCCAGCTTCCTGGCAGTCGGAAAGCGCTTCATCCAGCGCTCGTAGTAGGCCAGCACCGTCGCGACCTGCGTCTGCTGCAGCATCACCTCGCTCACCCACACCGCGTACGCATCGCGCGTGCGTCGCCACGGCAGATCGCGCTTCTCGCGGCCGTACCAGTCGAGCAGCGCCTGGGCGAGCCGCGCGCGACGCCGCGCGTCAGCGAGCTGGGTAGGGCCCTGGCGAGGCTTGCTGGTCAACTCACGCCCCGGCTCCCTGTAGCCGTTCGAGCTCCACCGCGTCGTGCGCGCAGAACACGCGCACCTCACCGCGGTTCTCGCGCGCGAGCTGCCGCAGGCGCTCCTGGTTTTCGCGCATGCGCTCGCCGTCGACCTGCACCAAGCGCTCGAACAGGTTCATCAGCGGAGGGCAGCGGCGCCTGTCCGGATCCATCTCCGAGTGGTGGAAGTAGGCGTCGCCCGCGTGCAGGAGCCAGCCGCCGTCCGTCTGCACCGCCACCGCCGCGTGCCCCCGCGTGTGCCCGTCGAGCGGCACCAGGAGCACCTCCGGCGGCACGCCGTCCAGGTCGCGCACGCACTCGAAGCCGAACCACGGCTCGCCTTCCGGCTTGTACAGCGACCAAGCCGGCGAATGGCTCCACTGCACGGGGCGGTAGCGCTGCCGCTCCTCTGCGGTGCGCGGCAAGGTCGCGGCCTCGTGCTCCGCAGCCATCACGTGCACCATCGCCTCGGGAAAGTCGCCCAGCCCGCCGGCGTGATCGACGTCCAGATGCGTCAGGACGACGTGCCGCACGTCGTGCGGCGAATAGCCTAGCGCCTCGATCTGGCGCGCCGCCGTCTGCGCCACGTCGAGCTTCGGCTGCGTCAAGGCGACCCAGCCGCGCCCCAGCCGCCGCTTCGGATCCGTCACGTCCTCGACTCCCAGCCCCGTGTCCACCAGCAAGAGCCCCTCGTCGAGCTCGACCAGCAGCACGTGGCAGACCAGCCGCCCGCGCTCCAGCAGGCTCCCATGGCCGCTGAGCCAGCGCCCGCCGATCGGACACATCGTCGCGCAGTCCAGGTGCCGGACGTTCATACGAGGCGACTATAGCGTCGAATGCGTCCTTGGAAAGGGTCCGCCGCCGGCGCGGCGCTTCAGTCGCAACAGGCGATGCTGTGCGACGTGTTGCAGGCGGCCGTGAGGAACAAGGGCGGCGACAGGTTGAGGACCTCGCCGATGGTGTTGGTGGTGTTCTTCGTCCACATGAGGCAGTCCACTGCCGTGATGCTGGCGGTGTACGAGGACAGCCAGACTCCGTCCGGCATCGTGATACCGAGCTGCTCGCTGCGCAGGATGTCGGCGCCGTCGCACATGTGCGCGGTCGCGGTGCCGCAGGTGGCTTCGCACTTCGCCTTCGCACCCGTGTAGCCGCCTATCGCAGCTCCGTCATACGTGGCCGACGTGGCTCCGCAATAGGCGCCGCCGATCGAGATCGACTTGCCATTCCTGGTGATCGACGGCTTTGCCGCCGCCGCGTACAGCTCGTCGAAGTTGTTGTCGAGCTGCGCCGCCGTCAGGGTCTGTCCCGACGTGAAGTGGATCTGGTTTGCGTACACGGCCGCGCCGATCCCCAGGATGATCAGCGTCGCGCCGACCACTGCGATGCGACGCGCGGTGCCTCGCTTGAGCTCGATCTCGATCTTCATGGCTGTCTCCTTCAACCCAGTATGCAGGGCAGGGTGGCGGAGCCGAGCACGCAGCTGTTCGATGTGGCTCCGCCAGTTCCGCCCGAGCCGGAGCTGCCGCCAGCGCCGCTCGCTCCGCCGCTGCCGCTTGTTCCCGCGCTGCCAGCACTCGCGTCCGTGCCACCCGCGCCGGCGCCGGCGTCTACTCCGCCCTGTCCGCCTGACGCCGCGACGCCACCAGCGCCTGCGCTCGCATCGGCTCCGCCCTGTCCGCTGCTGCCTGCCGTGCCGCCCTGTCCAGCGCTCGCGTCCGTGCCACCTGCGCCAGCGCCGGCGTCGCTTCCGCCCTGTCCCCCGCCGGCATCCGCACCGCCCGCGCCTGCGCCGGCGTCGCTCCCGCCTTGTCCACCGGTCGCAGCGGTCCCGCCTTGCCCGGCGGTGCCGCCCTGTCCACCGCTCGCAGCGCTGCCGCCCTGTCCACCGGTTGCCGCGCTTCCGCCTAGTCCACCTGTGCCCCCACTGCCGCCCGTCGCGCCGCTGCCGCCTGTCGCGCCCACGCCGCCGCTCGCTCCCTGTCCGCCCGCGGCCGCTGCGCCGCCCGCCCCGGCGTCGTTCGAGAACCCGACGTTGTTGCTCCCGCCGCAGGCGGACACGGACGCACAGACGAGCGCGCCGGCAACAGCGATACGCCAATCGCGCCTCCGTCCCCTGTACCGCCCCTCACGCATCGCGTGTCATCGTATCGTCTCGCGCGCCGCGACACGAGCATTTGATTTCGAGTGGCTGCCGAGCGCGCCAACCCGACGTGCTTGTCGCACCTGAACACATATGGACGCCCACGGGGGTGAAACGCGATGCGTCATGCAGAAACGCGGTTCCGCGTGTTGACGAACAACGCGGGGGGGTAGCTTGCTCCAATTACATGAGGGGTTGGAGCCCGCGCGCGGGGCGCGCCGCCAACCCTCCGAGGAGGGCAGCATGCTTCGAACATCCGAGCTCATTTTCGACGATGTGGTGCAGGGAACGAGCGATGTGTACACGGACCCGAAGTGGAACGAGAAGTTGGGTGTTGCGGACGTGTTCACCGTGGGCGCCATCGCCTCGCAGGCCGGCGGCACTTCGCCCACGCTCACGGTCCAGGTCGAGCAGGGCCCGGACGAGCGTCGCTGGGAAAACCGCAACACCACCGCCGAGATCAACGGCGTGACCCTCTCCAAGACCGCGGAGAACGTCGAGACTGCGAACGACGGCGATCCGGCGGGAGCCACCCGCCTCGCCTTCGTCCGGCTGCGGATCCAGCTTGGCGGCACCGATCCCCAGGCCCGCCTGAAGATCTGGGTGACCGGCCGCGGCGAGCAGATCCAACAGAACATCCCGGCCGCGCCGGGCTGAAGAGTCATGACCGACACGGCGAGCTGCTGCACGGCCTGCGCGGCCGGCCTCGCCAACGGCGGGGCGGCATGCGAGACTGTGCG
>CAWGVN010000007.1:0-56998 GCA_963826085.1 uncultured delta proteobacterium
GTGGTGGCGCGGTAGCTTTCCGACGCTCGGTGTGTGGGCCGAGCTGCGCGCGCGCTTCGTGCCGCCGCCGCCGGAGGAGAGCGAGCTACCCCGCTCGCTGGTCGCGCGGCTCGGTGACGACCTCGGGTCAGCGAGGCCGTCGGGAGCGGCGCCCACGCTCACGGAGGTGATGCTGCTCGTCGCGCGTTGTCTCGCACCGGTGACGACGTTGTCGGTGCCAGACGCTGCACGTTTCACGAGGGAAGCGGCGCCGCTGTCCGCGGGGAGCTGACTCACGCAGAAGATGGCATTTCTGCAGATTTCCCGCGTCGCATAGGGTGCGACCCACCCGACGGGCCGCGCGTGATCGCGCTTCGCCCGCCGGCGAGGATGACATGAGCGACGAGACGAGCACGCCGGCGCGCGTGCGCTGGGCACGACTGCGATTCGCGATCATCGGACCACTGCTGAGCGCTCCGCCCGGCCCAGGCGAGCTCGGCTCGCGCATCGCCGATCTGGCCGCGCGCGCCTGGCGCCACCCCACCACGGGCGACACCGTGCGCTTCAGCGCCAAGACGATCGAGCGTTGGTACTACGTGGCGCGCGACGCGCAGGATCCGATCGCGGCGCTCGAGCGCAAGGTACCCAGCCACGCGGGCACGCAGCCGAGCGTGTCGGAGGCTGTGGCCGACGCGATCCGGACGCTGCGCAAGCAACATCCACGCTGGAGCTACCAGCTCGTGCGCGACAACCTCGTCGCGCTCGCCCGCGAGCAGCCCGGGCTCGGACCCGTGCCGAGCTACGCGACCGTATGCCGCTACATGAAGCACCACGGACTCGGCAAGCACAGAAAGCCGCGACGCCACGAGCTCGAGCCCGGCTTTGTGCCGCGCGAGCGCAGGCTGTTCGAGGTCGCCCACGTGCATGGGCTCTGGCATTGCGACTTCCACGACGGCAAGCGCAAGGTGGTGACGGCGAGCGGCGAGCTCGCGACGGTCTCGCTCTTCGCGTTGATCGACGATCGCTCGCGGCTGTGCTGTCACGCGCAATGGTACATCGGTGACGAGGATACCGAGAGCTTCGTCCACGGACTGTGCCAGGGATTCCAGAAGCGCGGCCTCCCTCGCGCGCTGTTGAGCGACAACGGCGCGCCGATGCTCGCTGCCGAGACGCGCGAGGGGCTCGAGCGCCTGTCCATCGAGCACCACACCACGCTCGCGCAGAGTCCCGAGCAGAATGGCAAGCAGGAGGTCTTCTGGGCGCAGATCGAAGGTCGTCTGATGGCGATGCTCGAAGGCGAGCCCGTGCTCACGCTCGAATTGCTCAACCGCGCGACGCAAGCCTTTGTCGAGCACGACTACCAGCGCCACGTCCACAGCGAGACCAGGCAGACGCCGCTCGACCGCTTCCTCGCCGGGCCCAGCGTCGGCCGACCGTGTCCGTCGAGCGACGAGCTGCGCCGCGCGTTCCGGATGCAGGTCTCGCGCGAGCAACGCAAGAGCGACGGCACCATCACCGTCGCCGGTGTCCGCTACGAGCTTCCCTCGGCCTACCGCACGCTGCTGCGCCCGGTCGTGCGCGTCGCGCGCTGGGATCTGTCCAGCATCGATCTGGTCGACGCACGCCGTGGCCGGCACCTGGCCACGCTCCTTCCCGTCGATCGGGAGCGCAACGCCGAGCGGCGCCGCCGTGCGCTCGCCGATCCGGCCGCTGGCGCCACCGCCACGCCGGCGCCGGCACCGGTCGGCATCGCTCCGCTCCTGCGTCAGCTCATGGCCGAGTACGCGGCCACGGGAATGCCGCCCGCCTACGTGCCTCTCGACCGCACCGTGCTCGACGACGAGGACGATGCCGCTCGCCACAACCCCGACAACCAGGAGTCCCCATGAGCAAGCTGCAATCGCTGTACGGTCTGAAATTCAACCCGTTCCGTCCCGACGTGCCGACCGAGGCGCTCTACACCACGCCCGCCGTCGATGCGTTCCTGCGTCGCATCGAGCTCGGCATCGCCGACGGCGGCTACGTCATGATCACCGGCGATCCCGGCACCGGCAAGAGCGTCGCGTTGCGCTTGCTCGACAAGCGCCTGCGCGCTCTTCGCGATGTCGTGGTCGGCACCATCGAGCACCCGCAGTCGCGCACCATGGACTTCTACCGCGAGCTCGGCGAGCTGTTCTCCGTCAACCTGCAGACGCACAATCGTTGGGGTGGTTTCAAGACGCTGCGCGCACGCTGGACCGACCACATCGCTTCCACGCTCAGCCGCCCCGTCCTGATCATGGACGAGGCGCAGGAGGCGCTCACCCAGGTCCTCACCGAGCTGCGCGTGCTCGCGAGCAAGGAGCTCGACTCGCGCCAGCTACTGTGCGTCGTATTCGCCGGCGACGCGCGCCTCGTCGATCGCTTCCGCACGCCCGAGCTGCAACCCCTCGGCAGCCGCATCCGACGCCGCCTCACGCTCGACTACGCTTCCCGCGACGAGCTGCTCGCCTGCCTCGACCACCTGCTCGAGAGCGCCGGCGGCCCGACGCTGATGACGACCGAGCTCAAGTCGACGCTCGCCGACCACGCCGCCGGCAACTACCGCGTATTGATGAATCTCTCCGACGAGCTGCTCGCCGCCGCTGCCGAGCGCGAGCTGCCTCGCCTCGACGAGAAGCTCTTCCTCGACACCTTCAACCAGCAGCACACCAAGCCGGCCAAGGCCGCCGCCAAGCGCCGATGAGAGCGCCTCCTCTGCGCGACCTGGCCGCCGCGCCCGAGCTCATCGAGGTCGTCGTCGCCGACGTCGCGCTGTACGCCCTCGAGGCTGTCCTCAGGCTCGAGCACGGCGCCGCTATCGACGCCGAAGAGCCGCTGCACCCTGGAACACAGCAGCGCGCCGTTCGGCTCATCGATGCTACCCGGGCGCTCCGCCGCGAGCTGCGCGCGTACCGCCGCTACACCCTGCGACTTCTGCGCCGCCCTCCGACCAGCCTCGACGATCGGCTCTTCTGACCCCGGCGCGGCGGCGTCATCACGCTTCGTGCGGGACGCAGCGCGGCATTTGACGCGGTGCGCCCCGCAATCGCCGTGACGCGACTTCCCTCAAACAACGCGCGCGGGCTCACGCCTGGGTGAACCCACGGAACTCGCGCTGGCGCCCCTCGTAGACCGGATCCCGGTAGTAGTAGTCCGTCTCGTAGCTGCCCCCGCTGTTGCCGGCGACCGGGAGGTTGTCGTGTTGCGTCACGCTCTCGACGACCTGCGTGACGATCGGCATCTTCGTGGTCCAGGCGCAGTTCCACGGGTTGTCGGCAAGCTGTGCCTGGCTGCAAGTACCGTGCTTCTCGGCGTCCAGCATGGCGTGGACCGAGCTCTCGTAGGTGACGTCCGTCGTCTTGCCGAGGCCGTTGTCCACGTGGTTCAGGAGCCACGGCTGCTGGCCACCCTCGAGGTCGATGTACTTGTAGGAGTAGCCGTCTCCCCAGACGATGTCGCGGGTTCCGGAGCCATCGACGTTGACCAGCCGGACGCGGTTCGTGGAGGCCGTAGCGGGCCAGGTGTTGTAGATGACGTGGCGCGGCGTCCAGCTGGTGCCGTCCTTGTTCAGGTAGATGTCGACGGCATTGAAGCGAACCTCCACGAGGTCGGCCAGGCCGTCGCCGTTCACGTCGTCGAGCAGCAAGCGGCCGTCGCCCTGCACCACCCCGTACTCGGGGCTGTTCGTCATGGCGATGTCGATGCCTTGCCCGTAGGTGCCCGCCGGGCAGCCGCCACTGCTGCCTGTACCCCAGTAGCCGTTGCCGCGCCCTGGCCAGTACCGGACGTCTCCGGGCCGCACGCGGACGATGTCGACAATGCCGTCGCCGTTCATGTCGGCGAGCTTCACGTCGGGATCGTCGAACTGGATGGGCGTCGCGCTCCACGGCAGACACGAGGTCACGGGGTCGTTGTAGATATGGGCCGATGTGGGGTCGATCATCCTCTCCGCATGGCCGAACTGCCCGTCGCCGCCGGGATAGCGCCCCAGGCTGAAGAACGTCTCCATCTCCGTGCCGGTCGTCACCACGATGTCGACCAGCCCGTCGAAGTTCACATCGGCAACCCGGATCTGCGGATTGTCGTTGGTGAAGTCGATCTTCGGGCTCTGCTGGGAGGCCGTCGTGATGCTCCGGCCATGCCACGACCAGGTCGTGCCGCTGCCGAGCGGCGTGAAGATCTCGTACTTCTTCACCATCGGCATGTGAACCAGATCGATGGTGCCGTCGCCATTCAGGTCCAACGGAGTAACGTTGCTGTTGTCGAGCTGGAGCACGTTCGAGTCGATGCCGTCGATCGTGTCGACCGGCATGTGCAGCGCGGAGCTGAAGCTGTCGCCCTGGTTGAGGTACAGGCCGTCGTCGCCGCCGTAGAGCCCAGGTGCCGTCACCACGACATCAGGCAACCCGTCGCTGTTCACGTCGAAGAGATCCGTGAGGCCCTCGTCGATGGAGTGATCCGGACTGTTGGTGAACTCGTGGCCTGTCTCGTCGATAGCCTCGTAGCCGAGCTCGCCCGGCTGCGGCTTCACATGCGTGTAGCCAAGGTCGAGCGGCGGCAGCATGCCGCAGGATGCCGCGGTCTGTGCCAGAGCCGTCGTTTCGCCGAGCGCGCTGTTCTCGTCGCCCGAACAGCGTCCTTCGGGCTGTACGCGGTCGAGAAGGGAGACATGGAACCGGTCGTCGTAGCTGAGCCAGTACCGACGCACGAGCTTCCGCTCCGCACCAGCCGCACCGCCGGAGGTGGCGCTGGTGACGGTTACGCTGCGCAACCGCTGCGTCTGCCCGATGCGCCACCCCGAACGGTAGGAGAACGTGGGGTCGGGACGAGCTTGGTAGCCCAGATGCGTGTGATGGGCGAAGCCAGCCAGCGCGTAGTTGGAGGGCGCGGCGGCCGGCGTCGTGTCGTAGATGTCGCTCAGGTACGCCGTGTTGTCGCCGAAGCTGGTGTTGTACTGGTAGACCACGACGTTGTACGGCTTTGGAGCGTTCAGCACGCTGAAGTCGCCGTAGGTGTCGTATTGTCGGGCGAGCTGCCAGCGGTAGATCTCGGCTGGGTTGTCGGGATTCGTCTCGACCGCGCCCGCGTGGTCCTTTGCGTCGAGCGGTACAACACCGAACTCCATCGTGACGCCGCTCTTGTCCTGTACGCGCCAGGTGAGCCCCTTCGGCGACCAGAAGAAGCGCAGGAACGACCCCTCCACGCGCGGCCGGAAGTACATCCAGCCCTGGGCCCAGGGCGGCATCTGCTCGCCGCTGATGATGCGCCCCTCGCAGCTGGGCGTGCCACCGACCACGCAGATCGGCACCAGCTCCTGCCCTCCGTTGAAAACGAAGCGATCCATGTCCGGGTCGAACTGGCCGGGATTCGCAACGTCGAGGTACTTCGCCACGCCGCGGTCGGTCTGCCGCGCGATGAACGGCACACCGAGCGACCACCCCATTCCTGCTATGCCGAGCCCGCCGCTAGAGCTGTAGGAGAGGGCGAGTGACGGCTGCGCGCCGCCGCGGGCCTTGGGCAGCGCAAACGGGACGCTGAACGTCGCAATGCCGGTCGAGAGCTGCGCACTGAAGCTCTCTCCCATTCCGTCGATCTTTCCGGAGCCCTTGGGCGTCGAGATTGCCTTGCTCGTGACGCCGCTCTTGTCGGCGCCGCTGGGCAGCGACTCGACTTTGCTCGGGGTTCCGCCCGAACCCACCGACGAGACTTTCGGCGTCGCACTGGCTTGCCCCTGGTTCGGATCGACCTGTTGCTTCGGATTGTTGGAGGGATCGCCGGCGGTGTGGTCCTGCGCAGGCAGCTGCTTCGGCACGTTGGGGTCACCGCTCGCGGTCGCCTGCGTGTCCGGCACGGACTGTGCGCTGTCGGTGCTCGACGGGGACGCCGTGCCCGGATCCGCGCCGGTGCCCTGGCTACCGGCGGAAAGGTCTGTGGTCGCCGGCGCGCTCTCCGACGGCTGCGCGTTCGACGTGTCGGGTGAAGCCGGCGCCGCGCGCGCGATGCGCGCCGGAGAGAAGGTGAGCGCGAAGCAGAAGAACGTGAAGAGTGCCACCGGAGCGCCCGAGCGGTGGAGCCGCGTAAGGGCACCGAAGCCACGCCGACGCGCTGGCGGGCAGCTCATTGCCCGATCCCTCCGTCAAGCGCGGTTCCAGACCGCACGATCGGGGTCGGGATCAGCTCGACGACCACGTCAGGGTTTCCCTCGCCGGCCCCGAAGTTGCCGCCGTAGTCCTCCCACGTCGTCGCGAGCGCTGTACCCGTTCCCTGCGGAAGCAGCGAAGCTGCCAAGCCCGGGCGTCGCTGGTCACCCGGTTGGTGTGACGGCCAGCGCGGCAGGGGAATCTCTGGCTTGATGTCGGCGGTGGCGCTGGGGACGTCCCAGTCCACGCGGCTCAGCCACACTTCTTCGGCACTCGCGTCGCCTGTCAACGCGGCCGAACGCCAGGAGATGTAGACGTGGTCGCCCGCGCGCACCGCGTTCGGCTGGCTCTGCCCGATCGCTGCATCGCCAGCGTAGGGCGAAACCAGTGGATCGATGTTGAACTTCCCGGTGTCGCCCGGCGAGCCCATGCTCAGAATGGCACCGCGAAGGCGTGGCACGTTCGCGATGCCCGTGTTGAGCGGGTCTGTCCCTTCAGTGAAGACCAGCAGGAGATCGTTGGCGTCGAGCTCAGCCAGTGCCGGCTTGTCGTCCACGGGCCCGCCGAGGATTGGCCCCACGGTCCACTTGATCCCGCCGGCCTCCGCGTGAAGCATTTCCTGCCCGCCGCTCGCCGATCTCCACGCGACAGCCCACGACGCTTCAAACGGGGCAAATGCGACATCGCCTTCGGCTTCGCCCAGCGCAGCAGCAAGGACCGTCTGCCCACCCTGCGGCGAGAGACTCGTGTCGAACGTCCTGAGCTCGAGGTCCGGCCCATTGATCGCGTCGGTGTCATCCATCCACGACACGACCACCGTCGAGCCGACGCGCAGGATGTCCGGATCGTACTGGGAGAACGCAGTCGCGCTGTTCGCGAAGCCGAGCGGCCCGAGCGTGCCGGTCGTGGCATCGACCGTGCGCATCGCGATGCCCAGCTCGTCGCCATCCCCGCCGAAGTCCGTCCACGCGACCGCGTAGTTCCCGCCTCCCAGTGCCGCGACGACGGGGTTCGCGTCGAGGATTGGCGTCGTTCCCGCCGCCACGTCGATTGCCTTCTGCAGCGGCGCGCCATTGTTGTCGAAGGTGGAGAGCGTTAGCGAAACCGTTCCCTGCTCGTCCCGCACCTTGGCCACCGCAAAGCCGTCCGCTCCGCCAGCGACCGGATGGCGCCCGGTGCCGAGCCTGCGCCCGCCCATGACGACACCCGCTTCAGAGAGCGGCATGGCCGGACCTGCAACGAGATCCTGGACCTGGCACGTGGCAGAGCAGGAGTCCACGTTCGTGTCGGGACCGTCGTCGCACTCTTCGCTGACGGGATCGCGGACAGCGTCGCCGCAGTACTGGGAGACGGGCGGTGTACCGCCAGTGCCGCCGCTACCGGACACGCCGCCAGCGCCGGTTCCTGCCGACCCGCCTGCGCCGGCACCTGCTGAACCGCCAGCGCCGGCGACATTCGCATCGCCGGCGTCGACGCCTGCCGTACCCGCAGCGCCGGCGATGCCCGCAGTGCCGCCGGCGCCGCCGCCGGTGGTCCCACCGCCGCCCGCTGCGTCGACCGTGCCCGAGTCCACGCCGCCGGCTCCCGCGCCACCACCGCCGCCACCGCCCGGGTTGCACTGGGCGGCAACGAGGGCGGCAGCGCACAGCACCACCGCGGCCCGGTGCGCCAGCCGGCTTCTGCGCCTGTCGCGATGCGAATCCATCACGGTGCGCTCCGCTAGTTCTGCTTGACCCAGTAGTGTGAGCCCAGCAGAAGCTGGATGCGTTCGATGTGATCGAGGTTCACTTCCGGCCCGACCTGGAATTCCAGCTCGTACGCGCCGCCGAGTGGCCGGAAAGCAAACTCCGTACGCGCGACCGCGCTGATATAGTTCGTGGACCATCCGTCCTTCAACGGATCGAGCCACAGCTCCGCGGCGAGCGCCTTGCCCGCCTCGATCTTGCCGTCGGGAAGATCCTGCTGGCGCCAGATCTCGTCGTAGTCGGTTACCCACGCCGGTCCGGCGTGCGTCAGCGAGAACGGGATGAAGGCTTGTGAATAGCAGCCGTTCGGGTCGGCCGCGAGCGAGCAGTCCTTCACGCCCGTACCGACGATATTAACGGCCAGGCGATCCCAGCGTCCGTTGAAGCGGTTCTGGTAGGGCGGATTTGCGATGTGGCGATCAACGCGCCCCCACGGATCCAGCGTGAACTCGAGCTTGATGAGGTCGGGAGGGGTGGCCGGATTGCCCTGCGCGTTCACGCCGCAAGCGTCGTTCGCGGAAGACGATTTCGGGTCGATCCCCTGCCACTTATCGGTATCCGGGCAGTGAACGAGCCAGTCGCCGCGATGCCACTCGTTCGGAGTGCACGGTGGGGGGTCCGTCTTTGGATCGCACAGGTTGCCGTCCGAGTTGACTCCCGTCGCGGTGCCCTGGAGGCCTGGCAGCGTGACCACATCGAGCTCGTCGCTCGCGACAGCCGCAGGGCGGGTCACGGCGTAGCCCGCCTCGAAGTCCTGCAGATTGCCGACGTAGTCCGAGACCTTGTTCGGGTAGATCGCACCTGGCTGCGCTTGCCCCACCGCCAGGCCCACCGCGGCCGGCAGGCTCAGGTCGTAGGTGTACACCTCGTCGGCCCAAGTCGCCGGGCTCGCCACGAACGCCTCGGGTTTCGTCAAGGCCGAGAGATCGACGACGTACCGCGCCTCCATCGATCGCCGCGCCGCCAGCGCGTAGCGCCGCGCGTGGTCGAGCAGCGCGTGGGCCCGCCACATGTCATAGGCGCGGTACTGGCGGTAGAGGCCGGTCGAGGTCTGGTTCCCCGTCTCGGCGAGTTTCGACTCGAGATCGTAGCGCGCGACGGCTAGGTGCGACTTGTTGATAATGGCCTCGACCTTCGCGCCGCTGAGCGCGATGGCGGTTTCGGCGTCTACGGTGCCCTGGATCGCACTGACGAGCGCCGCGAAGGCCTCGCGCTGCGTTTCGATGACCTTCTTCTTCGCCGTGGCGAGCTGGTTCTTCAGCGCGTCGCACTTTTCCCCTTCCGCGGTGGCCGGACCCAAGTTGAAAGATGGCGGGTAAGAGAAGCCGATTCCCGCCATGATCCCCTTGAAGATTCCGGGGGCGCCGCAAGTGGTCTTGATCGTGTTGTTCAAGCCATCGATGACCTTCTTGGCCACGGCGATCTGGGCCTTCACGGCGTCCTTGGCCGCCACCAGCGCGCGGAATTTCTCCCCAGGTGAGAGCAGCGCACCCCACTGCTCGATCAAGGCCGCCTGGATATCGCCGCCCGCGTAGTCCTCGAAGGCAGGCACCGACGGATCCTTGATGTGCTTCAATACGGGAGCCGCCACCGACACCTGCGTGCCGGTGAACTTGTCGAACACCGTCCAGGGGAGACAGTCGAGCGCGTCGCCCATGTTTGAGTCAGTGACGTTCGCGAGGACCTGCGTGCAATCGACACCCGGCTGCGTGGGGTGGCCCGGATACCAGTCGGCTTGCAGCTTCGTCTTCGTTAGCCCGACGTTGCAGCTCGCGTTGCCGCTGCCGCATAGGGTTTCGGAGTCTTCCTTCATGCCCTCCTGCGCGCGAGCGACCGCCGCAATCTGGTCCGTGTCGCTCTGCTGCTGGGCCATCAGATCGTCGGCGGCCTTGTTGACCGCAGTGGTCGCGTCGTCGGCGGCCTGCTTCGCGAGATCAAGATACCGGGCGAAGCTCGGATCTCCCGGCGTGCCGCCGATCAATCCAGCGTCGAGCGGCGGCACCCAACGCGTCGGAAGGCCAAATCCGTCGTACTTGGGCATGACCGGATCCGTAGCGTGATGCTGGAGCTGCCGATCCACAAAATCGCCCAGCGCGCCACCGCTCGCGAGCGCGTTGCTGGTGATATTTCCCGCCACGGGGAACAGCTCAAAAGCCGACCCCAACAGCTCATATTGATTCGTTGTGCCCTTGCGCACCGCGACCAGCGTCGGGTGAATGGGGGAAGACACAGAAGACGGAGGTGTGGGCAGCAGCCCAACCCAGCGAGGAGGCACGCTTGCGTCGTTGACAACTGGCCCCATCGTCCCACACAAGCCACCGGACTGGGCGGCGTTGTAGAGGTCATCGTCCGAGTCGGTGCTCCAGGTCGCCTTGCCGGCGTTCGCAAACACGTTGCCGGCGTACGGGTCTTCGATGGCGCACACCTCGTAGGTCGCGGTTTGCTGCCAGAAGGTGTCCTTCGGGTCGTAGGTGCCCTGGACCAACCACCAGTATCTCAAGTTCGATCCTGTGCCCGTCGTGACAGGCAACATGTCTTCGCTGTTCGGGTCCTTGTACGTTAGCGTCTTGACAGCGACGCTGGAGTCGCCGACCGCCCCTGAGATGAGCGAAAGGATCTTGGAAGCCTGTGCGAAGTAGTCGTTCAACCTGTCGGGGTTGCTCTGGGACGCGCTCGAGTTCAGGTATGCGACGGATTGCTCGAGCATCACGCGCGTCGCAGCGAGCCCTGGGATGGCCCCCATCAAGCGCTTCGATTCGGTAATTGGCGAGACGCACGATGGGTAGCAGCCCACCTCGTGAAAGCCCTGCTCGGCCGAATTGTGGAGTGGCGCGAGCAAGTTGGGATCCGGCGACCACGCGTAGGGTGCAAACCGCGTGTACTTCGGCGCTGCATCCTGTAGCGGTGGGTCCAGCAGCACCGTGTCCGCAGAGACGAGCTGTGCGTGCCACGTTTGAGACGGATATGTTGGATCTGGCTCTACGCTGCCCAGGACGTTCTGCGGTCCCTGGCGCGTGTCGTCCGAATCGGCAACGCACACGCTTGACGGCGGCGGGTGTAGGGCCTCGAGCAGGTGTTTGGCCAGCGTCTGGGCGTGATCGTAGGTGATCCGGTAGTCTTTCCAGAGAAGCATGTCCGACGGATTGAAGTTCGGAGACGTCACATCCGGCTTCAGCGCATCGACGTTTGTCTGGCATTTCCCGCACGCATCGTTCTCAAGCTCCGCCTCGACGTACTCATAGATGTACTGCGCCGTCAGGTCCAAGTTGTACGGTTCGACGCACCCCCCAGCGGTCTCGCTCACGAGCCCGACGCGGTTGTAGCGGCGGGCCAACGCCCACAAGTCCGTGACCTCGGGCTCGGCGACCGGCGTCACGAAGTAGGGCTGCTGCTGCGGGTCGGGCCAGCCCTCGAACAAGCCGGGGCCGGTCTGGCCAAGCGGGTGCTTCCAGGGTCCGCCGTTCTCGATAGCCAGCGGATCGCCGCCGAACATCTCCGCCATCAAGCGCTGGCGCCACGAACCGACGCCCCACGTCTCGTCGGCAGGTGTCGCCGGCGAGCCACCACGCGGCTCGCGCGCGCTCGAGCTGCGGGCCAGGAGCTGCGAAAGCTCCTCGCTGGTCTGCACGTCCATCTGCACCGCGGTCGCGAAGTCACGGCCCATTGCCGCGAGTTGCCCGGAGCAGGTCACGAGATCGCCGTTGTTGTTCACGCACGTGGGATGCTCCGCCCAGTACTCAAGGTCCGGAATTGTCGTTTGCTCGATCACGTTTCCTTCGCTGGTGAGGTCTCCATAAATATTGTACTGGTCACCGTTCAGCTCATCCGGCGTCAATGCGCCGCCGATGTAGGTGTGCGAGAACACGACTCCCAGCTCGGCGTACTGCAGCATGGCGATCTGCGCACGCTCGCGGATCACCTCGAGCAAGTAGCGCTGGTCGGATGCGGGAAGGAGCAGCAGCTCGCCGCCCGAACCGCCCGGCGACAGCTGGCGGAGGCGCTGCGCCATGCAGAGATTGATTCCTGCAGTGAGCAGATCGCCGTTGGCGGCGGACTCTCGCTGCACGTCGCGCTCGTTTTCGTACTTCGAGTAGTAGCTTGACCATTCAAGCGGGTCGACGGGAATGCTTTCGGAAACGCCGTGGCCCGCGTCGAAGTGCGTATCCTGGTTGGGCTCGTGCCCTGCGGGTCACAATTGTATTTGGGATGCTCGCGGAATCTTTTCCAGTCCTCGAGGTAGGTCTCCGGATGAGGGCATCCGCCGCCTTGAGGAGGGTAAAGGTTGCAGAAGTCCGGGTAGACCGCTGCATCGGCTTCGGTCATCCTTCCGACCAGGTAGGTCAGGTAGCGGTCGGTCGCGATCTGGCTCCCAAGGATCGCCAAGTCACCCGTCACATTACTAGGTTGCTTAGCAGCGGCCGTCTGCTCGACGGCGCATTCCGCGAACGCGTCTGCGGCGAGCAGATCCACTTGCGACCCGTTCCACGCCGGCTCGGCATCGGCGGCGTCGGCCGGCGCTATGCAATAGGTGCTGCTCTGCTTGCTACAACACGGCACCGGCGCGAAACCTGGAACGTCCAATGCCTGGCCGCGTGCCGCCAAGCGCTCAGTCTGCCCGTCGCTTGCGCCACAACCAGACACGATGCCCACGAGGAGAACCCATCCCAATATCCGCCAACTCGTCATCGCGCGTCTCCCGTCCAAGTGCACCGGAAGCTCGCCGCGCCAAACTCTGGAACGTTCCGTGCGCGGACCACCTGGTCAATGGCGCCCGGATCCATGCCGGACACCACACACGCCGTCACGCCGGGCGCGCAACCGAGCACGACCGAATTCGATGGCGCCACCAGCTCGGACCGCGTGGTCAGGACGTCGGCGGCGCGGTCGGCGGCGGTCCCGTGCGCTCCCAAAGCCGCAGCGACGGTATCCCGGCAGTCGTGACCGCAGCACGCCTTGGGTCCGCTGGCGAGGAAGCTGGTCCGCCAGATCCGGTCGCAGGTCGCGTCGTCGTCGCCCCAGGCGAAGCGGTGCACATCGGGTCCACGGGCAGCGAGCATCCACTGGTCGACGCGCGCGAGCTCGCCACCAACCCACGAACAGTAGGTCACGGCTTGGCGGGCGGTCACGCAGGTGACCGGCGTGGACGCGGCGTTCGCCTTCGTCTCGTACGTGGCCCCGTCGACGCCCTGGTTCGGGCGATCGCATCCCCCGAGCGTGACGGCAGGCGGCTGGCACACGCCGGCCTCCACGCACTGCTTGTATCGGGCAACGGTGATGGGCTCGCGAGTGATCCGGAAGTCCGGAACCGTGACCGTCGAACGCATCGTCCCGAGCGCCTCGCCGATCGTGGTGTCCACACCTGTGATCGCCACGCTCGCCGGGATGGCGTCGGCCGGCGCCCGCGGCGTCGCGGGAGCGCCATGACCCGCGCCGTTGCAGCCGCCCGTCGAGACAAGCGATCCAAGAACCAGGAGCCAGATCCAGCCACGTACACCGCTGTCCATGTCGCCTCCTCGGGACGAAAAACTGCCCGCTACATGGTATCCGGGGGCGCCGGGCGGTCGGTGTACGCGTGTTGTACAGATTCAACGACGGCGCCGGCGCGGGCAGAGCCCGAAAGCGATCGCGAACAGCAGAAGCTTCCCCCCGCTTTCCGTCCCATCTGGTCCAGCGGCACGGCACCCACACCCAGAATTCTCCTTGGCTCCCGGCGCGGCCACGCACTGACCGTTCCGCTCGACAGTCCCGGCGCCACATGCAAGCTGCGTCCCGCCGTCTCCGCCAGCATCAGCATCGGCATCGGCGCTGGCATCTGCTCCGCCGTCGGCGGGGCTCGTCGAGCTCAGCTCGAGCAGCTCGGCGGACGTGACCGCTGTGTTGGCTACCATTCCGCCCGCGACGAGGGCCCTGCCGTCCTTGAGTGTGATCGCACGCCCGACAAGGCGATCGCCTCCTGGAGAGTCCAGTGGCATCCACGTTCCGGCGTCGGCGTCTAGGAGCTCGGAAACCGCGGCAGTCGGGTCGTCCGCGGTGGTCAGACCGCCTACTGTTACGAGATCGTGATCGCCCATCGCGGTCACGGCCGGTGAGAATCTGCCCGTGGCGGGGAGCTCCGCCCAGCTCGCTGCGGCCGGCTCGAAGACAATGACGGACGGTGGACTTGGTTGTGTCGTGCCGTAGTCCCCGTCGGTGCCGCCCACGACAACGAGTCGCCCGTCCCCCAGGCGAACTAGGTGGTGGTAGTACCGCATGTGCGGCAGCGCGGGACCGAAGGACCAGGCGTCCGCGCTGGGGTCGTAGATCTCGGTCGGTTCCGGCAGGCTCTTGTTGTTGCTGTCGAGGTACTTGGAGCTGTAGCCACCGGCCAGGAGGACCCGACCGTCGGGCAGCACCGCGGCGGCAGCCCCCGAACGCTTCTCCGGCAACGGGGCGACGGGCTGCCACTGCCCCGTGTCGGGATGGAAGCGCAGGACCGCGAGGGTCGATCCGGTGTCTGGGCAGGGGGGGGTGCCAATGGACTTGTCCGCACAACCGCCGATGACAAGGACCGAACCGTCGGGAAGCTTCACGACCGGACCTCCGTGGGCGGGGACTTCCAAGCCCGGGTCCGCCCACTTGCCCGCGTCGTACAGCTCCTCCATCAGCCGTAGGTAGGTGCCGTCTCTTCCACCGACAACCAGCACCCTTCCGTCGTCGAGCGTGATCTGCTTGTGCCACTTGTAGTCATAGTGGGTCGCCCCCGTCGCTGCCCACGTCTCCGTCGCTGGATCGAAGAGCTCCGTGTGCTTCAACGACACGCTTCCGCCCCCCGTTGCCAGCACGCGACCGTCGACCAGGAGGCTCACCCCAAAGGCGAAGCGCGCCTCCATCATCGACCCCGTCGACGTCCATGCCGGATCGACGGTGAGCGGGTACCGCACGCTTTCCGGCCATCGCACGATGACGGCGCAGTGCATGCTGCCCGGCGGCGTCGGAGTCCGGCCCCAGGGCGCGGAGGGGCTCGTGTCCATGGCGCAGCCCGTCACGCCGACGCTAGCGGGCGTGCGCGTATTGTCCGCGTCGATGACGACGGGCGGCGTCATGTGCAGCCGTGGCGTGCCGTCTGCGTCGAGGAACTCGAGCGAATTCTCGACGAGGCGCAAGCCCGCGACGTGCGACAGCGTGACGTCGTACTGGATGTGCGGGGCTACAGGCTGGGGAAGCGTGAACGTGTCCTCGATGCCGTCGGGGTGGAGGTCGAGAGCGAGATGGGCGCCCGATGCCGTCACCGCATTGAAGAAGACCCGCCCACCGGTTCGTGAACCCTTCACGTCGAGGAGGCCCGTGGCCGCAACCTCGATGCCGACGCCCGACGCGCGGTCACGGACCGTGAATGGCTCAGATGAGCGGGTCGGGAGCCGGAGGGCGACGGGGCGTAGCGTGGTCGTGACTGCCAGGGAGGGCGTGCATGGCGCGGCGCCGACTGCTCCCGTAGGCGCGGCCGTGAGAGCCGCGGGCGCGACGGCGACGGCGGCCAGCGCGAGCAGGGGCAGTGCGAATCGGAGAGACTTCATGTCGATGGGCTGCTTTCGAAAAGCGGCGGGAGAACCCAACCTTCCCCGTTGACGGTCTTGATCAGGTCGTGTCCGAAGGGGCGGAGGGCGCGGCGCAAGGCGCTCACCGGATTGCGGGGGTTCTCGAGGGCGCGGACGCCGACAACATCGCGCGTAATGGCCTCCGGGGTGACGACCGCGCCGTGCGCGTCGAGCAGGTACAGGAGAAGCTGATACGACTGGTTCGTCAAGTGTCGCGGCTCGCCCTGGATGCGCACAGCACGCCTCGCGGTGTCGATCGCGAGCGGACCGACCGCGACGATCTGCGCGCGTCGTGAGGGCGGCGTGTCCGCCCAGCCGCGCGCCAGCAGCCGGAGCTGGAGCGCGAGTGAAGCCGCGTCCCAGCGGTGCGACCAGGGCTGCGCGCCCGCGCGCACCACAGCCGCGGGATCCTCGAACGCCCCGAACAGGAGGACGGCGAACGCCAGCGCGCCGGCCTGGATCCACCGGCACAGTTCGAGCGCGCCGCCAACGCCCTGGCCGAGGACTACAACGACGCCGGCGGGCAGTGGGGGCTCCGGTCCCGCGTTAATGAAGTCGGGCACGGCGAAACCACCCGCTCGGAGCGCATGCACCGCGGCGTCTGCCCTTTCGGGGTCGTCCGCGACCACCACCCCCCGAGCCGTAGGAGCAGTCTGGCGCGGGGCCGCAGAGAGTGCGGGACGCGCGCCCCGAGCCCACTTCGCCACGACGGATGATGCCAGGACGAGGGGCTCGAGTGGACTTACATTTGACTTACATTTCGACCCAGACGCGGATGCGTGGATCCAGGGCGAGGCGCACGAGGCCGGCGCGACAGAAGACGAGGCGCCGCTCGGGGCGCGGCTGTGCCACGCGTTCCAAAACGGAATGCACGGGCGGTTCCAGAGCCTCGTTCAGGCGGTGGACGAGCGTATGCCGGCAGCGGGTCAGGTCACCCTTCGCCGCGGGCCACACTTTGCGTTCGACTTCGGCGTACGGGCATCCTCCGGATCCTTCGAGGAGTAGCTGAAGAAGGATCAGCGGATCGTGCGTCACCTCGATGGGCTTGCCCGCGACAAGTACCGCGCCGCGCGCGCCGATCTCGATCAAACGCAGAAGGACTCGCGGGGCCTTCGCCCCGTCAGCGCCGCTGACCTCCAGCGTGAACGATTCTCCGCGATCGAGGCTCTCCGCTATGTCCGGAGCCGCGACCGCGACCATCAGCACGACCATGTGTCCGGCGATCTGCCGCAGGCGGGCGACGTGGCTCCCCCGGTGCGTGCGGATGACAACCGGCCGTTCGAACTCACCGGGCCCGGGGTCCTCGAACACGTCGGAGTGGTCCCCGACCGCGTGCGGTTCCCGGAGCGGGGCCGCCGGCTTCGCGAACACACCGGACACTTTCGGGACGAACTGCGCCTCGTCGCGCACCCCGGCGTCCTGGGCTGTCGTCGCCCCGGACTTCCTCGCACCCCCAGCGTCTCTGTCGCCTACCACTCGAGCCACCCCGGCCCTCCTCACACATGTATGGAAGCCGGCTCGGTGCATGCCCGTCAATCGCCCCTGGGGGTGAGAGCCATGCGTTCAGGGTCCGGGAATGAGACGGCTCCGCTGCGTGGCGATGACGACGCCGTGCATCCGTTCGACAAGTCACCGGGATCGTTGGAATCCCAAACGCCCTGTGGAAAACCGCAGGCCCCCCGCCGTACCCCCGAAGCGGGTGTTTCCCGCTGAACACGGCACTCGGGTCGTCTTCCTCCCGAGATTCCACCACGATACTGTTGGCGAACCACCCTCATGTCGTGGGGCCTCTCGGGAACGATCAAGCAGGCTTCCCGGGTCCCGACCGGTCCCGCATGCCGATGCCCTGCGACTCTTCGCAACGGAGGCAGGCGCTTGCAGCCACGACTCGCAGTCGTCCGCGGTGCGCCGGTCAGGGCTGGCGGCAGGGGGCGGGCACCTTGCACGGCCTGCCGCAGTTCTCGGCCAGCGCGTAGCGCTCGACCTGCCTGGGCGAGCTGCGACCGGCGCCCGTTCCAGCCAGGCAGAGCATGACAGCGTCGTCGACGTTGACAGCATGGCCCGGCTCTTCGCATAGCCCGCGGAGGCAGGTGGCATGCGACAGCTCGCGCGGGTGCGGACAGTCGTCATCGCTCTTGCAGGTGAGCGCGCGACAGTCGCCAGCAGCGGGTCGACCGCCCGTTGGCGGATTCGCCAGAGGCGCCGCCTGGAATGGCTGCGCGGAATCGACCCGGCACGGGTGCAACGCATCGCGATCGAGAAGCTCGGCGAACTTCGGGCTGCGGGCCGGCGACCGCGACGGGGCGGAGCCCGCTAGATTCGCAACCCCAAGCGCTCGCATCTGAAACCGCTCTTTCTTGGGCGCGCGTGCCGCGGCAAGCTCGGCCTTCGCCTCCCGCAGAGCCTAGGGGCAGCTCCAAGCGCCGGATCACTTGGCGCGTCGCTTCGCCCGGGCCGCGTCCAGCTCCACGACGCCCGCCCGCGCTCGCCTGCGGACTTCCAGCTGGCGCGCCAGGGCCTCGACGCTCGCCCACTGCCCGGCGGCAGCGGCGCGCTGCACAGCGTCCGCAAGCGCGGCCTCGACGACATCATCCGGCAGGGTGAGCGTCGCGGCGAGGTCGTCGGCGGTAGCCTCCAGCGCAGCGCCGAGAGCGCGCTCCCAGGCGTGGCAGTGATTGCCCCAAGGATTGCCCTTCAAGCGTCCGTAGGCGTCGCTAGCCGGCTGCACCGGATCGCAGTTCCGCAGGGTTTCCTGGGGTTCTGGCTCCATCTCCGGGCACTGGGGGTCAAGGGGTCGGTGGTTCGAATCCACTCGCCCCGACCACTTTTGTACTCCCCAGGGCGGTCGCGGCGCGGCGAACGCGCGACGCGCCGCGAGCTCCGGGCCCCAGGGCTTCGCATACATTGTCCGCGCGCTGGACGGCCCGAGCCGGTAGCCGTTCAACCTTGCGGTGGTGTTGGGCTGCCGGTAGAAAACCCCCATGAAGAAGCGCGGCTTCGTGCTTTTCCCAGCGGCGTTGTTGGCTCTCGCTTGCTCGCATCAGGGGGGCAACTCACGGCCGGCGGCGTCGGCGCCCGGCGGATCGAACGCGGGGGCGGCGGATGCGACCGGTCCTGCTCCTGCGGGCACGAGCTCGCCCCCTGCGGGGCCGGCGCTCGATCCGAAGATGGCCGCGCTCGTGAAGCCCATACTCTCGTGCCAGTTCGAGAAGCAGGATTTCAAGTACTGCAATGCGATGAACGATTTCACGAGGAGCGAGGATCCCTACTTCCTCACGGACGCGGCGAATCGTTCGCTCATCGACATGCTGACCGGGAGCGACGAGAAGCTCGCGGCCATCGCGCAGCACCGGCAGCCCCGCGATGCGGACAAGGTGCTCGACAAGGCCAGGGTCGAGCATCTGCTCGCGACGGTCGGGCGCCCGACGGCCCCCGACCACGTCCGCAAGACCGCGGTGGCCTGGCTGTCGTACGCCGATCTCGACAAGCTCGGGCTGGCCGATCAGCTGGCGCAATTGGCTGGGAACGCCGACGCCGAGGTCCGGAAATGGGTTCCCGCGATGGTTCCGATGAACCACCCCACCGCTGCCGAGGTCGGTCTCGTCGGCAAGCTGCTTCGCGACGACAACGAAACGGTGGTTGGCGACGCGGCGCAGGCGCTCTCGGCGTTCCCGCCGAGCGCGAAAGCGTGTGTGCCGCTGGAGGACGCGGTCAAGCGGTCGGACGCCAAGGCGGCAAAGGTCATTACGTCGGTCGGGCAGGCGAACTGCAAGGACCTGCAGAAGATGGTGATCGACTACGTCGACAAGAAGACCAGGAATCCGTCGAAGATCACCAAAGCGACCGGCCCCGATTGGGCGGTAGCCGTCGGCGCCGCCTGTGACCACGTGGGCAACGCACAAAAGCGGAAAGGCTTCGCCGTCGCCGTCCGCATGACCTTGCCCAGCGATCCGGTTCCGTTCGCGCGCGTCGACGCCATTCCGGTCCTCGCCCGTTGCGACCAGAAGGGCTCGAAGGCGGCGATGCGCGTGATCGCGAAGCTCGCGAAGGACAAGGACAAGGACGTGAGCCAGGCCGCGAAGGACGAGCTGGGGTCGCTGCAGTCGAAGGAGTGAGCGGGAGGCGAGCGCCGTGCGGAATCACTTCGCATACGTAGTGCTTTTCCCCGTGCCGGATGGGCACGCGGCCCGGCGAGCTCAGCCCGTCGCCTTGAACGGGCGGATTTTCTGGATGTCCTTGCTCGCGTCGATCTCCGCCCGCCTGAGATCGTAGGCGGTCTGCAGATTCAGCCAGAACTGCGCGGTCGTCCCGGGGAAAAACCGCTCCAGCCGGAGCGCCGTGTCCGGCGTCAGTGCGCGTGTTGCGTTCAGGATCCCGGTGACGCGGTTCGCCGGAACGTGCAGTGCCGTCGCCAGCGCGTTGGCGGACATGCCCAGCTCGTCGAGCTGCTCGCGCAGGACCTCTCCGGGCGAGACGGGGCGCATCTTGTTTCGGGTCATGGCTTCTTCTCCCGGATCAATGATAGTCGACGATCTCCACCTCGTAGGCGTCTCCGTCGTGCCAGCGGAAGCAGACGCGCCACTGGTCGTTGATGCGGATCGAGTGCTGCCCCTTGCGATGCCCGCGCAGAGCTTCGAGCCGGTTGCCCGGCAGGCCGCCCAGCACGTCCAGCGACGTGGCGGCATCGAGGATCGCCAGCTTCCGCTCGGCCTTCTCGCGGAATCCGTCGAAAGCGCGCACCCGCTCGCCCTGCCATAGGCGTGCGGTCTGCTTGCTGCCGAACGTGCGGATCACCCAAGCTCCAAACCTAGGTCGTTTTACGTGTTACGTCAAACGGAAAGCCGGGGCCCTGGCGACCCATAGGCTGCGCCGGTGGTTCTTGTGTGGTCGGCGTCATGGCCGCCACGGAGCAATCGCCGTGCCGCGCGGCGAGCGCCACGTATTGCGCGCCAATGGGCAGCGGGCAAGGTGGCGACACCGCTGTCCGCCGGCAGCGGCCGCCACCCCGCCGCCAAGGGAGCGACGGGACGATCCACGCGGCAATCGGCACCGATCTCTTTTGGGCTGTAGCGGGTCGGGGCAACCCTACGGCGGGAACGCCGGACAACACACCAGGTTGGCCATGGTTCCTGAATCCTGCGGGAACGGCGTGCAGCCACTCGGTGTCGATCCGACGCAACCGAATGCGTAGCGGTTGGCCCCGCACGGCGCGTCCTGGCCGTCGAGTCGCGAGCAGCCCGTCTTGCCGGTGAACTGCGACTGGCAGGCGAAGTATCCGTTCTGCGCGGAGTCGCAGCCGATGGCCCGGATCGCGTCGCGCGCGGCCAGGTGGTGGCCCGCGCATGCCGCAGAAGATTGCGTAGCTCCCTAGGTGTCCTCGAACGCGGCTATCAGGCGTTCAGCGTAGTAGGCCCGCAAGCGATCGGGGCGGCCGAGGTCGGCTTCGCCCAGACCGTCGTAGTACTCGTCTTCGTGGGCGGTGGTTGGGAAGTACTCGATAGTCGGCGAGGTGCGCAGTGTGTCGGCGTAGAGCTCGAAAGAAACCCACAGAAGATAGTGGTCGATCACGCCCTGTGCGCCCGTTCGTATCCTGGAAGGGATGAATCCACTGGAAACGGTGGTGCCCGTCCGCGATGAGCGTGGCCATGGTGTCGATGGTGCCAGCCTTCGCGCGCTCGAGGCGCGCTTCGAGATCTTCGCCCCACTTGCGGAGCTCGATGCGCACTTCATGGAACGGGACAGGAACCTTGCCGCCCGGGCCACGGTCGTCCACCCGCGTGGTTCCGGCCCAGGCCAGGAAGTCGCCGAACATCTCGCGGTGCAGCTCGACAGCGTCCGCGTCATGAGGAGCTCGCCCGGCGTAGCTGCCTGCCCGGGCGCGCTCGAGGACCCACGCTCGGCCTCGCATCTCGCCGGCCGAGAGGAGCGCTTCGATTTCGCTATAGTCTGTCAAGACGCCACGCAGCGTCTCGAGCGGTTCGGTCCGGCGTCCTTGGCGGGCCACAGGCTACCGCGCGCGAGCAGCTTCGACTCGTCGGAGAGCGTCGCGGAGCGCTTGCTCGCGAACGTCGTAGCCCTCCACCCGGAGCGACTGCCGGACGCTGCGCACGAGCCTGTCCGAACGGTCGACACCGCGGGCTGCCGTCGACCGCACGCGCTCTCGCAGCTCGGAAATCGGTGTTGTCTGCGTCAGGCGCGCCATGCCTCGATTCTAGCGCGGTTCCCGTCGGCTGTCCGGTGGGAACTTCCGCGTGCATGGATTGGCCTGTCCGTCTTCGCGGTCGTGGGCGGCATCTCGTCCCAGGTCCGTCCATCGAGGATCCGGCCGGTCTTCTTCTTGTTGGGGCCGCCCCACTGTTTGAAGAAGAAGCGAGGGTTCTGCAGGGCGGGCATCGCGGAACCGGAGCAATCACCATGCCTGGAGCGCGACGGCCGGGACCTGCGTTGGATCGATGTGGGCGAGGAGTGGCAACGTCGCTACGCGCACGAGCTCGCCCGCCGGATCGCACGGCGGGCCTCCGATCACCAGATCCTCCAGATCGATCGTGCCGAGGGACGGCGGGCATGTCGGCGAGGGCGAGCATTGGTAGATCCTACGCAGGAGCGGGATCGGGAATTGCGTTTGCGCCAGGTGTCCGGCGCTCGCCGGCGCCCAGGCCTCTCGACATTCTCGGGGGTTTTCGGGTAGGTCCGTCCGGTCCCCCCAGGAGCACGCATGACCGACGAGACTGCCGCGCGCGAATCCGAGGCTCACGAGTTCCTATCCGTGGAGGAGTCGATGCAGGCTCGGGAGATGCTGCCCGGTGCGAAGCATCCTGACCAGATGTACGTGCCGGCGCCGGGCGAGAAGCAGCTCACCGCGCGGGCGCTGATCGCGGGCTGCTTCGTGGGTAGTGTGGTGGCCTGCACCAATATCTACATCGGCCTGAAGATCGGCTGGAGCTTCGGCGCGGCGATCATCTCGGCCGTGCTGGGCTTCGCGATCTTCTCGGCTCTGGGCAAGCGTCTGAGCGTGCTCGAGACCAACATCACCCAGACGGCCGGCAGCAGCGCGGGCGCGATGGCCGCCGCGGCGGGCCTGCTCTCGGCGATCCCGGCGATGCAGATGCTCGGGCATCGCATTTCCCCGTGGCACCTGGCAGTGTGGTCGCTCTCGATCGCCTTTCTGGGCGTCTTTTTCATCGTGCCCCTCCGCTACCAGATGGTCGAGGTCGAGCGGCTGCGTTTCCCTACGGGCACGGCCACCGCCGAGACGATACTGGCGATGTTCGCCGAGGCGGCCGAAGCCGCCGCCCAAGCCAAGGTGCTGGTGTGGGCCGGCATCATCGCGGGGCTCTACGCGCTGGGTGCGCACTTCTTCCACGTCATGGAACAGCCGCCGCTCGCCGCTTGGGTCAAGGCGGCGCTGCCGGGCACGGCCATTGCCGCCGCGGTGACCCTCGCCGCGGCCTGGAGCTTCAAGATCTACTTCGGTCCCGCCCTATTCGGCGCGGGCTTCCTGATCGGGCCGCGGGTGGCCCTCTCGTTGATGCTGGGCGCGATCGTCGCCTGGGGGATGCTGGGGCCGCTGGCCCAATCGCAGGGCTGGGTGACCGGCAAGATCATGAGCTACGCCGACGGCCCGCGCGGCTGGATCCTCTGGCCCGGCGTGGCCTTGATGGTCAGCGAGGCGCTCGCCACCCTGGTCTTCAGCTGGCGCACGTTCGTGCGCGCGCTGAAGCGGCCCACGCAGCTCGCCACGGTGGAGAAGGCGGCCGCCGGCGAGCCCACGAAGGAGGTCGATCCCGACGCGATTCCCAACGCCTGGTGGATGGGCGGCCTCGCTCTCGGCTCGGTGCTCACC
Source organism: uncultured delta proteobacterium (assembly GCA_963826085.1). Taxonomy (GTDB): domain Bacteria; phylum Myxococcota_A; class Polyangia; order Polyangiales; family Polyangiaceae; genus CAWDXG01. The sequence goes on from CAWGVN010000007.1 coordinate 23,303, forward strand.
ATGGTGATCGCGTACCTGGTCTTCGACATCACGTGGTGGATGACCCTGATCGCGATCGCGCTCTCGGCCGTGCTGGCGATCGTGGCGGTGCGCTCGACCGGCGAGACCGACATCAACCCGATCGGCGGCATGGGCAAGGTCACGCAGCTGGTCTACGGCGCGCTGGCGCCCGGGCAGATCGCCACCAACCTGATGGCCGCCGCGATCACCGGCGCCGGGGCCTCGCAGGCTGCGGACATGATGCAGGACCTGAAGACGGGCCACATGCTCGGCGCGTCCCCGCGCAAGCAGTTCGTGGCGCAGCTTGTGGGCATCGTCGCGGGTGTCATCTTCGTCGTGCCTGTCTACTTCGTCTTCACCTCTGCCTATAAGCTTGGCCAAGGTCAGATGCCCGCGCCCGCGGCGATGGCGTGGAAGGCGATGGCGGAGCTCCTGGCTCACGGTCTCGGCGCGCTGCCCCTCCACGCGGGGTGGGCCGTGCTCATCGCCGTGCTGGTCGGCATCGCGATGGCCGGGATGCGACGCGTGAAGCGCATCGCGCCCTACGTGCCGAGCGGCCTCGCCTGTGGCATCGCCTTCATCATCCCCGCGTTCTACTCGATGGTCATGTTCTTCGGGCTCGTCGCCTGGTGGATCTGGAAGAAGAAGAACCCGAAGTCGGTCGAGCGATTCAACTTCGTGTTCGCCTCGGGGCTGATCGCGGGGGCGGGCTTGATGGGCATCGTCAACGCTGTGCTCACCATCCTGAAAATCGGTGGCTGAACGCCGCCGGCGCCTACTGCGTCCGCGCGACGTCTTCGCCGAAAAGGTTGGGGCTGCTCCGAGTCGATGCTCCCGGAGTCGCCAGGCCGGCTCGGTGTGGCGTCGCTGGGCGGCCACCGGCTGCCGCACCGGCTCACGCCGCCAGCTTCACGCGCTCCGCCGGGATCTCGATCTCCTCTGGCGGGGTGGGCGGCGGCAGGTCGACGCGGATGCGGAGCAGGCGGCGACCCTTCCAGCCTATCGGACCGCGATCCTCGACAACCAGTCCGGAAAAGCGCTGGCGGGCGAAAGTGAACTCGACCCTGGAGCCAACGGTGATCTCCCTAGCCTTGGTCTTGCGCCGCATGTTCCAAACCTATCACCAGGGAGCCTCGCCTACCACGTCGAGAAGACGCGCGCGCCAGATAGCCACTGGGATGCCCGTGCGTGACGACCGCCGTGTCGCGCGCCGCCTCGAACGCTTCCTCACGGGATGCCGCCGCGAGTCCGAACGGCGCCGAGCGCATGATCGCGCCGCAGCCCTTGCTGTTGTTGGGCGGATGCTCGACGCTCGGTGTCCACCATTGCGCGGCCTGCCCGCGCAGCGCGCCGAGGTTGGTGTTGCCAGGCGCCCGCCGTGCGTGCAGCCGTGGGTCGCCGCCGAGCCAGCCGCGCTCGCTCGGCGAGTCGAGCACCAGCGCGGGCGACTGCGTAGACAGCCAGCGGAGCAGCGCGTGCTGCACGACGTTCACCAGCGACGCGCCGCCGCGCTCCTGCACGCGCTGCCGCGTGCGGATGTTGCCCTCCGCGACGAAGAGCGTCATCTGCGTGTCGTCCGAGACGGCCGCGGGTTCGTGGTGATCGGTGGCGAGCGAAGCAGGAGGCTCTTTGGGGAAGACGTTCCCCGTCGAGCCGCGGCAGATGGTGGAGCGCCTTGGGCGGGTTGGGCGCCAGCAGTGTCGTGCGCGCGGCGTCGTCTTCGCGCTCGGCGATCCCATCGTGCTCGAGGCGCTTGTCGACGAATCGGTCGCCCTCACCCTCGCCGAGACGCCCATCGCCAAGGACCAGCAGCTCGCCCCCGACGGCGCGTCACGCAAACGCCTGCGCGCCACCGTCCCCGACACCATGGAGCTCCGCGGCTGGCTGCTCGGCTATGGGGCGCTCATCGAGGTGAAGAAACCAAAGGCGCTGCGCGAGGAGATGCGCGAGACGGTGAAGGCGATGGCGGAGAGGTATGGGGTGGGGTGAGGGTCAGTACGACTCGAGGCTCGCTGGATCGACGCCGAGGCGCCGGGCTATCAGGTCGAGCGTGTCGCCGTGCGGCGCCTGCACCTCGCCGCGCTCGATGCGCGCGATGGTCTTCTGGTCGAGCGGTGCGAAGTCGGAGCGCGACAGGCCGCGCTCGAGACGCAACCGCCGGACCGCTCCGCCCAGCGAACTGTCGCGCTCGATCTCGCGCGCCCTCATCCGCCGCCGCGCTGCCGCATCGAAGTCGTAGAGGATAGCGTCGGCTGCCGCTTCGTAGCTTCCGAGCTGCACCGTCTGGCCCAGGTCGGTGACGGCGAAGGCGTCGAAGTCCGGACGCGGTCCACCATGCCGCGCTCTGAACCACGAAAACGGGATCACCACGCGATCCAGATCTCCGCGATACAGCACGAGCGCGCGGTCATCGCGGTCGACGGCCCCGCCCAGGAACAGATCCTCGGCATGATCGCTAGCCATGATTTCCGCGAGGTCGGCCTGCGGCAGCAGCGCGACGCCCGCATCCGGCGCCACCACGACGCGGAACAGTGCGTGCAGCACCTCCCGCCGCGCTGTGGATGCCGGCTCGAGCAACAGCACCCGGTGCCAGCGGTCATGCGCGTGAACGGCGCCAGTGAGCAATGCCAGCGACCTTGCGTGCTGGACGACCCAGCGCGCACGCCCATGCTGGGCATACGCCCGCTGCACGGCTTCCGCGCTGTCGAGCAGCTCGTGGCGAAGCCGCACGAACGGTCCGGGGCGTCGCTTGCCGAGCAAGAACAGCGGTTCAGTCACTGTCATGCTCTCCCACGGGGTTCTCCGGATACATCGTGGGAACCAGACATCGATCTGAAATATGTCCCGAACATATAAAGTGTCAAATCGAGGACGTTTCATGGCTGAGCATTGCCCGATCGCGAGCCGGGCCGACATCGCGCTCGCGCGGGCGGCTGACCGGATCCGCTGCTCCAGCGCTTGCTTGAATGCCTCGGGGCTCGCGTAGCTACGAGCGGTCACGACGTCCTCGATTGCGCGACGTGGCACGCGCTTCGTCGCGGGTGAACAGTCCTCGACGGACGCCCTGGGTGACGGCCTGACGGACGATGTCGGGCGGCGCCGCGCCTGCTGCGCAATCGCGGACGGTGCGGAGGGGATTCGTGACGCGGACGGGTCCCTTCCAGGCCGTCTCGCGCTTGGGGAGGTCGGCGAAGTGGAGCACGACGCGCTGTGGAGCACGCAGCCGCCGCTTCGACCACGGAGCGGGCAGCGTCAGGTGCAGCCTGGACGGCAGCGCGTCGGAGAGCCCATGGAGGGCGAGCGCCGTCTCGTGACTGAACACGCCACGGCGGTCCGACCACAGCCACACCGGCACCAGATCCTCCTCGTCGGTCACAGGGAAGTTCACCAGCCGGAAGATGCCGCGTCCGGCGCGCTCGATGCGTCCCACGCGGGCGTGGTAATGCAGGAGCGGTGCCGAGAAGCCGGCTCCAGCCGCGTCCGCCAGCGTGAAGTAGCCACCCTGGGCCGCAGCCAGCTCGTACAGGCTGTTCCAGTCGGGACGTTGGCCGTGGGGCGAGAGGCGAGGCACACACGAATATTAAATGCTATTTAATGTTTGTGCAATGCACCCCGGTTCTACCGGGTGGCGACATCGCTGTCCGCCGGCGGCGGCCGCCACGCGCTACGGACGCCCCGCGCCGAGCACCACACCGCGCTGCCAGCGCGACTCGGGCCAGCCGCTTCGGCCGCGGGCGCGGTGGAGCTGGTCGAGGTAGGCGAGGACAGAGCGGGGGCCCTCCCCCAACCTGACGAGCACGCTGCCGAGCACGGTGCCCGTGCGTCCGGTTCCGCCCGCGCAGTGCACCGCCACGCCTTCGCCGCGCTCGAGCGACGCGAGCACGAGCTCGACGGCCTGCCTCACGCGCACGAGCTCGCCCGCCGGATCGCGCGGCGGGCCTCCGATCACCAGATCCTCCAGATCGATCGTGCCGAGCAGCCGCGCCGGCGCCGGATCGTAGCGCGCGGGCGCGTCCAGACACACCACGCCGCGCACGCCCGCGTCGTACAGCGCCTGCCAGTCGCCCTGCGTGCGCCGCAGCGGATACTCCATCCCGAACAGCGGCGCCGGCGCCGCCGCCACGCAGTAGAGCTGGCGCGGAGTCTCGAAGCCGGGCACGGCGGGCATGTCGGCGACGGCGAGCATGAGCGATACTACGCGAAAGGGGGCACGAGGATTGCGACCTCTGCTGCCTGGCAACGCCGGAGCGGTCCGTTGTCCGTTCCAAAGGGGCCGTGGTACGCAACAGCCGTGAGCCAGGCGGTTTCCGGGAGCTACCCGCACATCGTGAAGAATGCGGCCATCCGCGGCGGGGAGCCTGTCGTGGAGGGGACGCGGATTCCGGTTGCCGCCATCGTGCGCGCGCATCAGCTGGGGCTCGAGTTCGACGAAATCCTCGTCCAGCTCCCGTCGCTCGGCCCTGAAGGGTTGCACGCGGCGCTCCTGTACTATCTCGATCATCGCGACGAGATCGACGCCATCCTCGCCCGCGACGCGGAGGCGCCCTCCGGTGCCACCGAGGTGGAGCCCTGACCGAGCCGCCGGAGCGGCCGAAGCTGTACCTCGACGAGGACGTTTTCCGGGGCGTTGCCCCGGCGAGATCGGCGCGGACGAGGGTGCGGAGCAGGGCCAGCTCGAGCTGGAGGGTGAAGGCGGGGTCGTAGGGTTCGGCGAGGGCGCGGCGCAGCGTGACCAGGCAGAGCTCGCGCGCGCTGCCGGCGGCGACGAGCGCATTACGGTACTGCGTCCACCACCTGCTCGGCCGTGGCGGTCGGTGGCGCAGCCCAACGCAGTGTGCCATCCCGGTCGAGTATCAACGTCGCAGGCAGTCCCCTGACGGCGGCCGACGCGCGCGACACGTCGCCGTGATCCACGAGGAACGGCGCGTTCGTCACGCCCCACGATGCAAGCGCCTGCGTCGCGTCGTCGGTCGGCTCGTCGCCGAGCACTGCGACCAGCATGAGCTGAGCGCCTTTCTTCGAGAGGGCGTCGCGCTTTGCATACAGCGCCGGGAGCTTTTCCTTGCAGGGCTTGCAGCTGGGCGAAAAGAAATCCAGGACCGTGAACCTCGCCCCCTTCGCCGGAACGCTCACCAGCGCGCCCGAGTTGCTCGGAAGCGCGAACGTCACCCGTTTGCCCATCATGGAGTTGGGCGCAGAGGGAGGCAGGATGGCATGACCGCAACCGCCCACTAGTCCAAGTGCAGCGACCAGCGCGACAGCGGCTGCCAGCGCGGCGTGACGCGGTGGGAAGAGATGTCCGCGGTCGGGCATGGGGGCTACCGGGCGCACCGGAAGCCCAGGTTGAAGATGTGGACCGACGGGACATCCCTGTAGCGGTTGGCGGCGCGGAACTGCGACACGCGATTGCCGTACCAACCGCCACCGCGAACCGCGTAGGACTTGCTCGCACACTTCCCGGACGAGTAGGGGCAGTAGAAAGTGGACGTCCACTCCCAGACGTTTCCGGCCATGTCGTAGAGGCCGAACGGGCTGCGGCCGGCGGGGTAGCTTCCCACCGGAGCGGTCGTGCCCCAGCCGTCGGAGCTGTCGTAGAGGGCTTGCCCGCGTAGACTGTGTCCGGTTCTCTGGAGAGCTGCCGCGCACTCCGTGCCGCACGCGTCGAGTAGCCTGGGGCCGGGCGGCTCGTTGCCCCACGGGTAGGTCCGGCCGTCGGTGCCGCGGGCGGCATACTCCCACTCTTCTTCGGTCGGCAGCCGCCCGCCGATCCAGTGGCAGTAGTCGCGGGCCATGTTCCAGGCGACGCAGTTCTCGGGATGATCGGCGCGGTCGGCGCGGTCGGCGTTGCAGAATCGCATCCAGAAGGACTGCTGCGACTTCGGCGCTTCCGCACAGCGGCCCGCTGCGACGCACGCGGCGTACTGTGCGACCGTGACCTCGGTGAGATCCATGTAGAACGCGTTGACGTGTACCGTGTGCTGCGGATGTTCGTCGCTGAATCCGACTCCCGCCGGCGACCCCATCTCGAAGGTGCCCGCCGGGATCAGCACCATCTTGCCGGGGTGCGCTGCGGGCTTCACGGTGGCGACGCCAGCGGGTGGCGTGGACTGCGCGGTGGCGACGCTGGCGGGTGCCGCGGCGGCGTTCGGCACGCAGCCCTGACCGCTTGCGAAGTGGAGCCCGGCGCCGCAGTTGGTATCGACGCGCGCGATGCACTTGCTGCCGTCCCACTGTGTGCCCGATGGGCAATCCACCTCGCTCACCTGGCAGCCGGAGCCGGTCCACTGGCTGCCTTTCGGGCACTGATGCTCGGGGGCGCCCAGGGGCAGCAGGGCGATGCGGAGCGGCGCGGAGCAACCGAGCTCGGGCTTGCTTTGGCTCATGGCTCTTGCGCAGGCTGCGGGGTCGCCTTCGCTCTGTAGATGCTCCGCGCCGGCAACGCTCCGGGCTCCGGCTCCTGCACCGAAGATGGTCGCTGCAGCATCGATGCTGCGCTTCTCGCCCGCATCCAGCGCGAATCCGCCGACGTAGATCTTCGACACCACGTGTGTCGCGCCCTTGCAGTCGCCGCGCAGGTCGCTCTTGTGCACGACCGTGCCGATCGGAATCGCGTTGACCCCCACGAGCTTGTAGTCGGTGCGCAGCGCCCGGTCGCCGTGCAGTTTCGAGGCGAAGCGGGCTGCGCCCAGCGGCAGCTTGCCGTACAGCTCCGTCATGTTGTTGATGACGATCGAGTTGCTCGACGGGTACGGCGTGTAGCTGTACTTGCCGGGCGCGTCGCAGTTCGACAGCACCTGCAGCTGCACGTCACAGCCCTTGGCCTCGTAGCGCACCACGACCAGGCCCTGCTGCCGGATCTCGTTCAGGTTCGCGCGCTCGCCGGGGTCCCACGCCATCAGGTCGGGCTCTGTCTTCGGGCGGATCGAGCTACATTGAATCCCCTTGAAGGCCTGGCCGGTGGTGACGGGTTCGAGCGGTGGTCCGGCGGCGTTGGGAGGATTGCACCCGGCCAGCCCCCAGGCTGCTGCCAGGCACAGATGCATGAGCCGCGCTCGTGCCATGACCCGCAAGGCTACCACCTACTCATCTGGAGCGGGATCCTGGAGCTAGTCCGCGACACAACGGCCCCCGCGGGCACCGCGTTGACCACGGTCAGCGTAGGCTAGGAGATCCTCAACGTATCGGACCTGGCGAGCCTCCCAGCACCCAGGCCGTGAACCGCTCCGCGTAGCGCTCGTCGATGTCGTAGCGATCCCAGGGGTCGGTCGCGTGGTGGTCGTAGATGCCGCTCGACATGCTCTGGGCGTGCCACAGCTCGTGGATGACGGATTTGCGCCACACGGGGCGCGGCGCGTCGCCCACGAAGACGAGGTTCGTCAGGTAGATGTAGCGCTCGGGCCAGCTCGTGAAGGCCCAGACGTCGCCGAAGCTGAACCGGTTGGTGAACCGGTGCTTGATGTCGTTCATGCAGCGGAAGCAGTAGCCGTCCGGGATCAGGGCCATGCTCCAGTCGAGCGGACCGTGGCGCTGCGGCTTCAAGCCTTGGTTTCTCGCGAACACGGGGAAGAGCGCGACCGCTTGATGGCACAGGGCGTCGAGCGCCTCGAACGCGCGCCGGGCCCGCTCGGTGCCGTGCACGGTCACTTCCCACTCGCGGATCACGACACGCGAGCAGCTGCCCGTCAGATGGAAGGGCCGGGCCAGCAGCTCGCTGGCCAGCGGCGGCATCTCGTCGACAGCGGCGGAGGCATCGTCCGCGCGCGCTGGGCGAGAAGCAATGACCCCCAGCAAGACCAGCAGGAGCGGAACGCCGCCGCGATAGAAACGCACGAGAGTCCGACACTGCCAGCAGCGTGCTCCTTGGCCCCGCCGGACGTCCCCACCAGAACGTCGAACGTGATACCGTGATGATAATCCGAATGCTGCTCCTGCCACGCCGCGTTGTCGCCATCCTGATGTTGTCTTTCCTGGGGTATGCCGGTTGCTCGAAACCAGCAGTGGGCAAATCCTGCAAGGGCGGCGCGGTCCCGCGCTGTACCAGTCCGGCAGCGATGCTCGCGTGCGGAAGCGGGGTCTGGAACGCGATCGCGTGCGCCGGACCCAAGGGCTGCGAAATGCACGGGGAGTCCGCCACGTGCGACGAGTCGATAGCCAGCGCCGGGACGGGTTGTCTGCCCGATCACACCGCGTGCTCGAAGGACCACCAGTCGGCCCTGGCCTGCAAGGCCGGCCACTGGGTAGCGTCGAGCTGCAAGGGCGTGGGCAAGTGCGTCACCTTCAAGAACGAGTCCCAGTGCAAGGGGGTCGCCAAGGAAGGCTCGAAGTGCATGGTCGGAATCGCGGATTCGGCATGCTCTCCCGATCGTCGAGCCGTCCTGACCTGCGACCACGGCGCCTTCCGGGTGGCAATGAAGTGCGCGACAAACGGCCACTGCATATCCACGGAGTTTGGGGCGGGTTGCTCCCGTCCAGCGAAGTGATCCGTTCCCATGGCTAGATGCATCCTGTTGCTGGCGCTCGGCCTCGCCGCGGGTTGCGCGCCTTCGCTGCAGTCGGGCGGGTCGCACCGCGCGGCTCTCATCAAACAAGCGGGTGTCGCGCCGACGTGCGAGGGATCGAGCCGCACCGAGGACCGCCCGTTCGTCGTGACCTGGGACGGCACGGACGTCGCCGAGTTCGAGGCGCTGGCGCAGCGAGACACTGTCTTCGTGCGCTACGTCGGCTGCAAGCTGGACGTGATCCGGACGTGCAGGAACGACCAGATCCCCGGAGAGCTGGGGGCCTACGGGCAGCCCGTAATCACGTCCGGGACCAACAACACCGTCGAGATCAACGACCAGAACGAGCTGCATGCCCGGCTTCCGCTGGGTGTTGTCTCGTTCGGCGCGAAGGTGGCTGAGGGCGCGTCGCTCAGGTTGACCTATCATGTCGCGGGCGTCGCGCAGGACGACCGTGAGCGGGTGTACGCGCAGGAGCTCGCCAAGGCGAGGGGGTGCGACGAAGTCACGCATTTCGTGCGCGCCTACAACATCGGAGCGTTTTCGCTCGAGACGGCAAATCGCAACGCCGCCGGCGGCTCCGTCGACGTCAAGAACGTCGGCGCGGGGGCCAGCCACTCGGCGAGCGAACGGAGGCTCGCGAGTGCTGGCGACCTGGCGTCCTGCGATACCGGCTCCAAGCTGCACTGCCGCGTACCGATACGACTCGTTCTGGAACGGATCACGCCCGGCGCTCCCCCGCCGGATGCACACGCCCGTCTCCAGCAGCCCCGGCTGCCTTCTGCTGCCGACGACTACCAGGCGTGGAAGAACCAGATCGACAAGATCGAGGAGCAGGCCAAGCAGGCACTCCACGCGGGCGATGCGACGACGTGCCTGCGGACGCTGTCGGCCGACCCGGGCTTCGACGAGCGCGCCGGCAGGAACGATCCGGACGCCGCCAAGTACGTGGAGGCCAAGGGCTGGTGGCTCGAGCTGAAATCGCATTGCCTCGCGGCGTCGGGCGCCTGCCAGGAAGCGCGAAAGGTCGCTCGAAGTTCGTTGGAGCTCATCTGGGGACATCATCCGGGATTCGACCGGGAGCTGCGGGAGCGCGAGGACGACATCGACAGGTACTGCACGGCAGCGCGCAAGACGAACGACCAGATGTCGGAAGCGGTCCGCGCAATCGGGGACGCCGACGCGATAGCGACGCGCGCCGCCAACCCGCGGGACAAGGAGATCTGCACGCGGTCGCCGGACGACATGGTGACGAAGTTCGATGCCGTGAAGGACACTCCTCTAGGTCATCTGGCCGCGGCACACATCATGGCGGCCGATGTCGCGTGCGACGCCGCGAAGAACCGATGCGCCAATCTGGACCGCCGTATGCAGGAGGCGGTCGACGCGGAAGCGAAGGCGCTAGCGGAGCTGGGGCGAACGGCAGGAGCGGCAGGATATCGTGCGCTTTCTGCCTGGCGTGATGCGACCTTGCAGAGCCTTCGCAAGCGCTGCAACGCGGGCAAGTGAGTCGCCCGCTGCGCTCGAACGTGGAAGCAGGAACGGAAGTCGTGCGGACTTCCCGAAGCCTGCCCTCCGGGCGGTTGCACGGCGGCCGACTACGCCGCTGGCCGCAAACGTCACGAGGCCTGCATCGCCGCGCACAAGAAGAACGACGAGTGTGTTCATCGATGCGGATCGTCTCCGTGATCCCGGGCAACGGCCGATCCTGCCCGCCGTTCCGCAACCTCCCGCAACGTTGCCACCATTTCCACCAGCGCCTGGGTGTCCATCCCGCAGTACTGGAGGAGCGACGACCTGATCGTCTCCCGCTCGTCCTCACCCAGCTCCGCGTCGAACATCAGGCGCTCCAGCTCGACGCTCGCGGTCCCGCCATCTGCGACATCGAGGCCATCGTAGCCATTTCGACCAACGAGCGCCGGGTACACGGACTTCAAGGAGAAGGAGCCGTTGAACCCGGGGTGGTACACGTGGTTGCGCACGATGGGCAGCAGGTCCACGAGCCGCTCGATGATGTCGTCGAGCTCTTTGGCAAGATGCGGAAGGTGACTACGCAGGCCCTCGATGCATCGCCGCTCGAACGGTGAGTTGTAGGCGGCGATCGTTCGGGCACCGCGAACCGCTTCGATCAGGGCCAGGGCCAGTTCCTCGCGTGGGTCCTCGGGGCTGTCGGCGATCCACTCGTAGTGCTGACCACTGTCGTGGTGGACCGAGAGCTGCACCGGGACCTGGTCATAGGGATGACAGCCCGGCCAGCAGGGAATCGGCAGATTCAAGGTCTCGAAGTCCAGGTACGCGACGGGCTCTTCCAGCGGTTGCAGCGCAGCCGCCAACCCGGGCTCGACGATGAGACGGTCGTCGCGGATGGCTCGACGTTGGCGCTCCGCGATATCGCCCAGTTCCATCTCGTCGGGCAGCTCGTCAATCGTCTCGTATCCGTCCTCGACCAGTTGCGCCGCCTTCCTACGTCGGATGCGGTAGAGCGTTCCCACGTGATGTTCGGGCGCAGGTTCCCAGCATCGCGACAGGAACGGGCACTCGTAGGGCGAGTAGCAGCGGTTGTCGTCGGGCGGAACATCGGGAAGTGGGCCCTGCAGCATCTCGAGCTGTCGTCTGGCCTCGCGCGGGATCGCCGGCAGCAATTCCTCGACCTCGTCCGTCACGTCCTGGCGGTGGAAGAGGTTCGACAAATCGGGAAACTCGCAGTCCTGGTCGAGGTGCATGATCTCGACACTGCGGACGGGCAGCCCAGCGCGACGCAGCACATGGGTCTGCACGGCGGCGTCGAGAAGGTGCTCGGGCTTCACCCGCGTGGTCGACTTCACTTCGGTCAGCGTCCAGCCCGAGGCGTTCCTGTGCAGGATGTCCACGGCGACGAAGATGTCGTCCTGGAAGAAGCTCGCTTCGTAGATCACGCGACTGGCGCGGTTCATGGCAGCGCGGGTCTCGGCCACTCGCCGCTTCGGCTCGGTGTGCGGCGCGTCGATCAGGACGCCGCCCGGGACGTAGCGTTGCGCGACCTCTCCGACGTGGCGGCCGTGGTCGAGGATGGCCTGCTCGGCGGCGCTCCGGACCAGCTCGGGGGCCTCCCTGTCGTGCGTTTCCCACCAGAGTCGGCGGTGGCACTGGTGGCCGACAACGAAGCGGGATTTCGAAAGGCGCGGAGGCATGCGGGCCAGCTTCCAGGGTGCGGCGTCGGATACCGCTCTGCAAGCTGCGTTGGGACAGGAAAGGTCAGATCGGCCGCGAACGACCCCTGGCCGAAGCGCGCGCCGGGTGCGAGGATCGGATCCAGGAGTCGGTTCTGTGGCAACTATGAAAGTGCTCAACGCCATCCGTGCCCGCTGCCGGCCCTCGTACGTTGTGGCCCTGCAGCGGCGGCTTCCCGTGATCGCAGCGACGCGCTACCGCAAGGCCGCGCGCCTCGACCTGGAGCTGCTTCTGGAAGCCGCCTCGCCCTTCGATGGAGTCGCGTATCGCGTTCCCATCACAACCCGCGCCCGGTTGCTGATGGTGACGCGGGAGCTCGAGCCCAACGCCGATCTCGAGGCGACCTGCCGCTACATCGCAGCCATCGTCGCGGACGAGCCCATCCCCACCCTCCAGGACCTGGTCCTCCGCACGGACTCCCTCGAGCTCATCAAGTGCTTCCGCCGCTGGGTGCCCACGTGTGACCGACAGCGGATGTCGGAGATGATCAGAGTCGCGGAAGTGATGTTGGAGTAACGTCGTCGTCGAGTCACGACCGCCGGCCTAGCTCGAGTGGCGGGAGGATCGGGATCACGTGCCTGGCTGCACGGGCTTGCGATCCACCTTGACCAGGTGCGTCCCGCGCTTTCCAAACTTCTTGATGTCGTAGTCGACGAAGTCGTCCCGCCAGTGATGGTGGTGATTTCTGAAGTATTTGGCGAACTCCTTGCTCACAACGAGATAGTGCTGGTCGTTCTTCCTCTCGGGCCAACGCTCCGTGGGGCCCTTGTAGCCATACTTCTTCTCGCTCTTTACGCGCCTCCAATCGAACCCCAAGCTCTTGAGATCTTTGACCTCCTTGTCGTTGCCATCGTTGTCCTCAGTGACAACGTCCGACACCTCCATGTGGATTCTTGGCCACTCGGCCGCGTCAATGCCATCGATCCTCCTCCAGAGCACGAGGTCGTTGTCGAATTCGATTTTCTGGTTCTTGTCCCCTCGGAAGCTGCTCGTCGTCGGGTGGCAAAGCGCAACCTCGTAACCGACAAATGTCTCCATGCTCCACTTCAGGGCATCGCAAAGCCGAGCCAACGTCGAGAGTTGGTTGACCACCTCGGAGAACCTCTCTTTGCTCTTGCCCAGCAGTTGCTCCAGTCGCGCGGGCCGGCTTCCAAGCTTGACTTCCTCGCGCTTTACATCCAGAGCTACGCGCTGGATCTTACAAGCACCGCTGCCGGGTCCTAGGTTGCAGTTCTTCGAGATCTCGGACCAGCTATCCACGAAGCGCCGTGATAGGAACTCGTGGGCCGTCGTGAGGAGTTGGTGCACGTCCCTGATGGATGCATGCCTGCGGTCGAGCAATATGGCGTCCACTTTCTCGGGCGGGCGCAGGACGCCTTCTCGGTATTCGCTGACTATGAGGGGCCGGAGTAAATGCGTCATTTTTAGATCTCGCTCTCGCAAATCATATCGCGCTCGCGGCAGCCGCCCGTAGCGCTCGCGCGAACGTGGCGGCCTCCAGCCCCGCGCTCGAGGTCATTTCACCCCTTTTCGTGAAACCCCGCAGGCCGTCGGCCCGGCCTGTCCCTGAGCCTTGTCCGGGCCCGGGTTTGGGTCGACGACCGCACCCCGTCCGGCTGGGCCGAGCACTTTCGCACCCCAAGCACGAGCGCAGCGGCCAGTACCACCCCGCCCGACGCGGTCATCACTAGGGTCCCCGGAATCGGGCGCCGCGGTGCGCGCCGCCGAGGCCCGTGCCCTGGCTCACCCCGCTACATCGAACGGCGTCCTCCACACCGCGCGCACCGCTTGTTCGTACCTGCAGCGCGGATCGAGGTGGGCGGCCGGATCCTTCAGCAGGCGCGCCTGGGGCGCCTGCCGCACGTTGCCCACTACGGCGAGCCAGTAGCTCCGGCGCCGGTGGCGCGCTTCGAACCATTCGCGATCGGTGAAGAGCAGCGCGCCGCGCATACCCTGCAAACCCTTCACCTCGATGGCGATGCCGCGCGCCTCGAAGTCGAAGCCGACGAGGTCGTCGCGGCGATCGCGAAGCTCGCGTTTCGGCATCGACAGCACGCGGTTTGCGTTCGCCAGCACGTACTCCTCGGCGAGCCGGCCCGTCAGCATCCGCTCCGCCGCCGCGGCGGGCACGCCAGTAGGCTGGGCCAGCGTGTCGAGCACCAGATCCGTGTCCTCGCTCTCGCCGCGCAGCAGATGGCGGACCAGCTCGACCAGCGCCTCGTCGCTCGCCTCGCCGAGCTCCTCCACGATCCGCACGCGGTTCGGCAGCATCGGCCGCTTCCACCAGCCCTTGCGGTGGCCGTGCAGCGGATCGAACTCGTCGCGCAGCCCTTTGATGCTCTTCGGCGGCGCGGAGAGCTTCTTGCCGATCCCCTTGTACGCTTCGGTCCACGACTTGAACCCGAGCTGTCGGACCAGCTCCAGATCGAGCCGGCTCAGCGCGTAGCCCACGACCAGGTGCGCTGTCTCGAGGCGTCGGTTGGCGTTGCCGGAGGACAAGCTGGGACGAGTCTAGCGGATCCTTCGCGCCGGCTCGAGCTACGCGGACGCGCTCCGGTCGGACGCCTCTCACCACTAGCGCCCGCACTTGGCCTTGACGACCACCCGCACCGTCCCTGTCGCGGCGGCGGGCGTTGATGCGCTTCGGTTGAGCACGATATTCACCCGCCCAGGGGCGAGACGGCGCTGGCGGTGCACCGCGGACACGTTTTCTGCAATGACATCGGACCCGTTGAGGCGAGCATCGAATGACGTCGCGCCCACTGCGATTACGTCGATCCGCAAACATCCGCCAGCAAACACGAACGATGTGGGGGACGGCCGACCATCGCGCAACGTCACGGTCTCGTCGAGGAGGGTGTCCGAAGGCATCGAGGCATCGAGGCCTGGCGGGTAGTTGCGCGCGTAGTCCCGGACCACGAGCGCTACGTAGCCGGCTGTCGCCAGGACCGAGGCGCATGCGACAAGTACGGCCGCATAGCCCAGTCCGCGGCGCCATCGACCGCGCCGCGACTCCTGCCGCACGGGAACTTCGACGGCCGGCGTGCTGGCGCCTGGAGCAGTGGACTGGTCTTGCTGGGGACTTGGGCTTGTCATGGTTGCTTCTTTTCTTGCGCCCACGGGCGCGGTTGCATCACTTCGAAACCCGGCGCGCATCACCACGGCGCACACAGCCCACCCGCCGGTGGCAGCCCGTTCGAACACGCCGCCACGCATTGCCGCGTGACCCAATCGCGGACCTGGCGGGACGCACACGCCTGTGACGTCGACGCTGCCGGCGCGCACAGTCCTGCGAACGGTGCGCTTCCGCCCGGGCAGGGCGCGGCACACACTCCGAACACGGCGTCGCGCGTCTGTCCCGCGGCACAGCTACCACCGCTACTGAACGGCCACGGCAGTTGCGACTGCCCTGACGGAGCTGGCGCGGGCGTTGGGGGCGTGGGAACCGGGGGAGGCTTCGGCGCGGGGGGACCGGGCGGGGGTTGCTGCGGATTCGGCGGCAGGGGCCTCGCGGTGGTGTCGCCGACCTCGAGCGTGAACACGTCCTCGGAGTGTGCGCGCACCATCTTGCTCGAGATCCAGGCGTAGCCGCCGTTGCCCCACGACTTGCCCCAGCTGTTGTGCACGAGGAACTGGCGCGAGGCGCCGGTGCCGCGATAGCCGACCAGGGTGATCGCGTGACCCGGTCCCTGCGGGACGTAGTCGGGGATGACGCCCTGGCGCGAGACGTCGAAGCTCCAGGCTTTCACGTCGATCGCCATGCCGTCGTACACGGCGTGGCCGCTGGCGATGAGCGCCGCGATCTGGTCGGGGTCAGCTGGCGTGTCGAGCTTCTGGACGCTCGCCACGTGGAAGTAGCCGGACGACCCGGCGCGGTCGACCTCGGACGCGAGCGCGGGATCGCTGCGCCAGGAACCGCGTTCCACATGATAGGCGGCGCCACAACTCTGCTCGCCCTTGTCCTCGTCGAGCTTGCAGGCCTTCACGGGGTCGTACGTCCACTGCGGCTCGGTGACGAGGTCGTCGCTCGACCTGCCGTGCCGCCAGAGCTCGTTCCACGTGTCCGACGCGAGCACGTGAAGCGGCGCGACCACGTCGCCACGCCCCTGCCGTCGGAGCGAGTTGTCCATCACGTTCGCGACCGCAAACGTCCAGCACACGCCGACCTGCTGCTGGTCGAGCACCGGTCCATCGAGCCCGCGCTCGCGCAGATCCACCGCCGCAGGCAGATTGCCGGTCGGCAGGAGCGCCTTCATACGCGGCACCGCCGTCGAACCCGACAGCTTCGGGAGACCGCCACAGGGCAGCGAGATCCAGAACGACGGACCGATCTGGATCGGCGCGCACGGGCCCTTGCCCGCAGCCGCCATCAACCCCGACACATCGAACGGCCGCATGACGCTGGAGGCCGCAGCCAGTCCGGCGCGCACATCCATCGGCCAGCTCCATCCCGCCGGCAGCGGCGGAGCGGCGGCCGCACGCGGCGCAGGGGCCGACATGCGCGCAGGCATCGGAGCTGCCGCAGGGCGTTGCACCTCGGCCGTGGAGCAACCGAGCGTCAACAGGATCGAAGCACCGAGGGGAAGCAGGTGTCGCATGGCGTTCTCCTTCACAGGCTCGAGAGCATCCCGGGCGGGACGAAGCCGCTGAGAGAGCGGACAAGCTGGTCGTACGGGTTCGAAGCAGCTGCGGCGGGAAGCGGCGCAGCCTGAGCCGCCGCGGGAGCCGGCGCCTGCGCAGCCACCGGACGCGGCGGGAGCGCGGGAGCCAGCGGCGCGATGTGCACGTCGACGGCCGCCGAGCAGCCCGTCACCGGCATCGCGTCGCTGTGCGGACGGGAGCACGCCGCCAGCTGCCCGCCGCGAGTGACCGTCGATTCCTTCGCACCGGAGTAGCCGTGCATGCTCGCAGCGGACATCGAGCCGGTGCTGCCCTGCGCGTTGTAGCCGTTGCTCTGCGACAGCAGGAACGCGCCCGCGTCGTAGCTGGCCACGACAGCATTGGCATCTGCGCAGGCGCCCGACAGATCATCGAAGCGCACAACGGCACGGTCGGCGCGGTAGATGCCGGTGGTCGCCGTGTCGAGCTCGTAGCGGGAGTGACCGCTCGCCCCGCCGCCGAGGTCGCTACCCAGCATGCGAAGGCTCGCACCAAGCGCCGCGCCGGAGCTGAGCTCGCGGCGATCCGTCTGGAGCGGCGTGCCGGTGTAGGTGTACGCGCCGCGAGCGCGGCAGCCGCTCAACACGCGCACGTGGCAACCGTCGGTGGAAACCACGACCAGACCGTCGCGCGCTGCGGTCTCCAGCGCCTGGCGCTCCGCCGGCGTCCAACGCACCGCAGTCGGAACGTCGCCGAGGCCGACCTCGCACACCGGGCGCGCGGTCGCGCCGGCATCGACGCTTCCCGACACGCGCATCGACGCGCCCACCGCCGCACAGCCGCTGCTCGCCATCCCCAGCACCAGCGCCAACCCCACGATTCCGGTTCGAGTATCCATCGCTGCCTCCGTCACCTGCCCTGCCCTTGAGCAAGGCGGGTGCCAGGCGGGAATGCAGCGGATTCCTGGGGGTTTCCCTGTCCGCCGGACAGACGCGATCAGCCGATCGATCGCCCGCGCTGATCGCGATCAGCCGCCCTGCGATCGCAGGAACCGGAGCAGCTGGCCGCGCGATACGCCGAGCTGCCGCGCGGCTTCGCTCTGGTTGCCGGAGCATGCGGCCAGCGCGGCCTGCACGCGCTCGGGCGTGAGCGGCCCAGGCCGGGCAGGCACGGCCACGCCCAGCGCGCGCTCCACCGCTGCAAGCCGCAGAGCTGGCGGCGGCTCGAAGCCCGCGATGCGATCGAGCGCCGCCACGAGCTCGCGCACGTTGCTGGGCCAGGGGCGCAGCATCAACGCCTCGACCGCCTCGACCTCGACCTGCGCGGGATCGAAGTGCTCGCCGCGCTGGGCGACGATGGCGCAGGCTATGGCGTACACGTCCTCGGCCCGCTCTCTCAGCGGCGGAAGCTCCACGTGCGCCGCGGCCAGGCGCGCGAGCAGATCGCGACGGAAGCGCCCTTCCGCGACCATCGTCTCCAGCGATCGGTTCGTCGCCGCAACCACGAGCACGTCGACCAGCGTCGGACGGCTCGCGCCAACGGGCAGCACTTCGCGATTGTCGAGCAGCCGGAGCAGCTTCGGCTGCAGCTCCAGCGGCAGCTCGCCGATCTCGTCGAGGAACACCGAGCCGCCCTCGTGGTCGACGAACACCCCGCGCGCGCCCTTGCCGCTCCCCGAGTATGCCCCCGCCACGTAGCCGAACAGCTGCGCGTCGAACACCCCCGCCGGCATCGCCGCGACGTTCACCGGCACGTACGGTCGCCCGGACCTGAGGCGCTCGGCGATCGCCCGCGCCACGAGCTCCTTGCCCGTCCCCGTCTCGCCTTCGACGAGCACATTGCGCGGCGGCCTGAGCGCGAGCGCATCGAGCCGCATCGCCACCCCGCGCAGTCCGTAGGGCCCCACCAGCGCCCCGATCGGCGCCGACGGCGCGAGCTCGCCCTCCAGCGCCTCGCGATACACGAGCACCGTCCGCCCGACGCGCACCATGCTCCCATCACGCAGCGCCACGCGCGTCCCCTGCCCCAACTGCTGCCCGTCGACAAACGTCCCGTTCCGCGACCCCGCATCCTCCACATGCAGCACCCCGCCAGGCCGCGAGAACGTCGCATGCTCCCGCGACGCCTTCGCATCCGTGATGCCATGCTCGAACAGCCAATCGCGTCCCACGGCGACCCCGTGCTTCGGGATCTCGAGCGCGGTCGACGTCGGGAACGCGACGACCAGCGCGGGACGGCCTGTGGCGAGGGGCTCGTCGCTGGGGCGATCGTATTCTTCGGTGGCGGGGGAGGTCATCGAGATGTGCGGCTACTCGTGATAGCAGACCCTGGTCTGCGGTCGATTCACGATGGGATCGAGGTAGAAGCTCACCCAGTTGACGCCCTTGTTGTCGAATCCGCCCACCGTCAGGCCCTGGCATAGCGCCCATCGCTGCACGCCATGCGGGTACACGACAACGTTCCTCGTCGCAAAGGGAACAACGTCCGTTCCGATGCGCTCGAACACGGAGATTCGGAGCCCGTTGCTTGTAAGATCGGCGGGGGTGACCGTCAGCTTCTCAAGGGGGATATAGCTCTCGCGAGTGTCTGCGTTGTTGAAACACGCCGTCCCATGATCGCGAAGACGGGTGACGCACACCGTGAAGTCGAGCCTCACCCCCATTCGATCTGCCAGCGTAGAGACATTCCAGAGGCGCAGATTGTATTCACTTGCAAGAAGGTGTTTGCAGCCCGGCTCGCAGTCTAGGCCGGAAGGGCATCGCTTGCAGAACGCGCTCCGCGACTCGCGAGAGGGTACGGTATCCGCGGGGGGCGGCACCTTTGCAGTCTTCACGGGGGCCAGCGTAGGAGACGACTCGGTGGCCACCGGCGCCCCTGCCGATGGACTATCCTGCAATGCATCCAGATCCGGCAACAACCCCGCGTACCACGCTACCGCCACGGCGAGCGTCACCACGCCGGATCCAACAACGAACAGAGCGCCCAGGACCGACGGCCACCTCCGCCGTCGCATTGCGTGCGCGTAGTGCGGCGCAACTTCGGGCGTCGGCTGCACCACCGGCTCGCTCGTGTATTGCGGCCGCGGGGACCAGCGGGCAACGTCCGGCGCCTGCGGAACGGTGCGCACGCTTGGCTGCGGCATCGACGCGCGCAGAGGCGCGGGCGCGACCGCCGTCTCGGTGTGCGGTCCCGCACCGCCGACATGGACCGTCGGCGGTGCGGTAGCTGGGCGCTTCTCGCCTGCGACTGGAGTCGGCGCCGCCTGCTCGGCGGTCGGCAGAATCACGCCCGGCATCGCCTTGGCCAATTCGGACACGAGCTCGAGGCCATCCTTCACGCGCGAGCGGGGATCGAGCGCAAGGCAATGCGCTATCACCGGTACCCACACGGCTTGTGGGGTTTCAGGCGGCCACCGCCCGCCGGCACTTGCACGGTACGCCACTGCGTACTCGCCCATGTTCGACCGCCCAGGCAACCCCGATGGATGCGCCGACGCGCCGAGCAGCAGCTTCCACGCCAGCACCCCGAACGCGAACACATCGGACGTTGGCGTCGCCCCGCCCACGCTGTTCCAACCGGACGGATCGATCAGCTCCGGAGCCAAGTACGGCGGCGTGCCGATAACGCATCCAATCTGCGTGAGTGGCTTCGGATTATCCGACTCCACGGCGATGCCGAAGTCGATCAGTTTCACCGTCCTGGGATCCTGCGGCGCATCCCAGAACGCATGCGTGACCACCACGTTCTCGAGCTTGATGTCGCGGTGCACGACGTTGCGCTGGTGCACGTACGCGAGTGCGCCCGCCACGTGCGCGAGGACCAGCATGCGCTTGTCTTCTGTCATGCGCGCGTCGGCCATCGCATCGTCCAGCGACTGCCCGTCCGCGTACTCCATCACCACGCCCAGCAGGTCGCGGTGCAGATCCTCGAACAGCCCATGGCACGCGATCAGCGACGGATGCTTGAGCTGCACCAACCGCCGAGCTTCCCGCCTCAGCCGCTCCAGCTGGTTCGGCGTAGCGCTCGCCACGCCCACCAGCTTCACGGCCTTCGGATGCTCCGCATCGATCGGATCATCCGCCCGCCACACCTCCCCCTGCCCGCCCTCCCCGAGCCGCACGCGAAGCACGTAGCGATCAACGCGATCGCCAGCAGCTAGCTCCATGACCGTAGAGCGTCGCTCCATGGGGAGCGAAAGGCCAGTGGGCAGCCTGAATGCGGGCCAAGTCGAGCACCGCCCAAGCCCATGTTACCCTTTCCGAATGTATCGCATCATTTCCAAATGCGATCAGTGTGGCGCGCCGTTTGCCACCAAGCCGGGGGACGACGCTTTCTGTGCCTATTGCGGCTTCCCACTACCCTCGCCACTCATTGGGCTTGGACGCAATCTGACTGCTTTGCACCAACTGCTAGACGAATGCGTTCATCGGAAGAACTGGCTGGGAGTCGCGCAGGTGATGGAGCAGATCCTTGGCGAGGTAAAGCGCAAGGCCTGGCGCGCCAAGTACCTCCATGCACTCGCGCTCGTGAAGGACAGAGAGCTCCGGCGCTCGCGCGAAGCCGAAGCCTTGTGGCGTGAGGCGCTGCGCGAAGACCCCGCTTGTATCGTTGCGTTCGACTCCCTGTGCCGGAAGTTGATGGCGCGCCGCGCGTACCGCGAGGTCGAACGCTGCTACATGGCTGCTATCGAAGCCACCTCTCGGCGGGAAGGTCGTCGGGAGATATCCCGCGTGCTTTGGCGCGGACTCGGCGCGCTGTATCGAGACAACCTCGGTGCACCCGAGGAAGCCGCGCTCTGCTTCCAGCGGGCGGAACGCCTCGGTGCTGTCCCGTAGCCCCCGAGAATACGACAGGTCAATACGGCGAACCGCACAGAGGGTCGCCGGGATTGCACTTCGGGGTCGCCGTCTCCCCCGCGTGGCCGGTCCCCTCTCGCGCTCCGTACGCCCCTGCGTCCGCCTTCTTCGCGTTCGCGAGCTGTGCCTCGATCTTCGCGCGCTCGGCCTCGTCCTTGGCGTTGGAGAGGGCCTTCTCGAGCTCCGCCTCCTTCTTCCGTGTTGCTTCGAGGTCGCCAGTGGACCCGCCGAGCTGACGTTCCGCAGCCCAGCCCGCGGGGTCTTCATCCAGCACCCACTCCTGCCATTCACCAACGCGCTCCAGGCGGAAACGGCTAGAACTGAATGATTTCACGTCGTAGTCCACCGACCGCCGCTTCGAGCGACCGCAGAACTCGCGGAACTGCAGCGTTAGCTTCGAGTCATCGGCTGAAGCCAGCACGTTGCCAGCGTTGATCCCGCACTGGTCGTCACAAGCGAATGCGCCGGCATGCGTCGAGCAGTGAATGGTCTTGTTCCCAGCGAACGATGTCCTCACGGTCCAGCTGTGTGACCCGGCGATCATCGCGCGAAGAGTCGTCTCGGTTGGCGTAGCACGGGTCGCGCCCGGCTGTGGCTCGATCGCCGGCGATGCCACGTTGGGCCTTGGCGCGACTTCTGGTTGCGAAGCTGACGGAACGGAGGAACCGGCATTCGCGGGAGCCCGCAGCCGCCCCTCGTGCCACACAAAGGCGAGCGCG
Organism: uncultured delta proteobacterium; assembly: GCA_963826085.1. Taxonomy (GTDB): domain Bacteria; phylum Myxococcota_A; class Polyangia; order Polyangiales; family Polyangiaceae; genus CAWDXG01. Next base: position 45,185 of record CAWGVN010000007.1, read on the forward strand.
ACCCACACCACGAACGACACCGGTAGCGCCACCGCAAGCGCGATCCACCAGATGGGCTTCCTGCGCTTGAAGGGGCGCGCTGGCCCGGGCGCACCAACCGGCAGCCAACGCGCGAGATCCGGCGCCTGCGGAACCGTGCGGGCACTTCGCTGCGGCGTCGACTCGCGGAGGGGAGCGGGCGCTTGCGCAGTCTCGGTGCGTGGCCCCGCACTCGCCGGACGCGCCGCTGGCGCCGCAGTTGCAGGAATCTTCTCGCCCGCGACCGGCGTCGCCATCGCGTGTTCTGCAGTGGGCAAGACCACCCCTGGCATCGCCTTCGCCAAATCGGACACCAGCTCGAGCCCATCCTTGATGCGCTCACGGGGATCGAGCGCAAGGCAACGCGATATCACCGGTACCCACACGGCCTGTGGGGTTTCAGGGGGCCACGGCCCGCCCGCACTCGCACGGTACGCGACTGCGTACTCGCCCATGTTCGACCGCCCAGGCAACCCGGATGGATGCGCCGACGCGCCGAGCAGCAGCTTCCACGCCAGCACCCCGAACGCGAACACATCGGACGTTGGCGTCGCCCCGCCCACGCTGTTCCAACCGGACGGATCGATCAGCTCCGGAGCCAAGTACGGCGGCGTGCCGATAACGCATCCAATCTGCGTGAGTGGCTTCGGATTATCCGACTCCACGGCGATGCCGAAGTCGATCAGTTTCACCGTCCTGGGATCCTGCGGCGCGTCCCAGAACGCATGCGTCACCACCACGTTTTCGAGCTTGATGTCGCGGTGCACGACATTGCGCTGGTGCACGTACGCCAATGCTCCTGCAACGTGCGCGAGAACCAGCATGCGCCTGTCTTCGGTCATGCGCGCATCGGCCATCGCGTCATCGAGCGACTGCCCGTCCGCGTACTCCATCACCACGCCCAGGAGATCGCGGTGCAGATCCTCGAACAGCCCATGGCACGCGATCAGCGACGGATGCTTGAGCTGCACCAACCGCCGAGCTTCCCGCCTCAGCCGCTCCAGCTGGTTCGGCGTAGCACTCGCCACGCCCACCAGCTTCACGGCCTTCGGATGCTCCGCATCGATCGGATCATCCGCCCGCCACACCTCCCCCTGCCCGCCCTCCCCGAGCCGCACGCGAAGCACGTAGCGATCAACGCGATCGCCAGCAGCTAGCTCCATGACCGTAGAGCGTCGCTCCATGGGGAGGCGATGGCTAGAGGCAGCATCCCGATCGTTTCCGACGGGCGGAACGTCTTGCCGCAGCAGCTTCTTGAGGTGCCAGACGCCGTTGCCCTACGATCCGAGTATCAAACGGGGGGACCCGAGGGAGTCATGGCAGTCCAGTACGAACCGTCAGTCATCTACAAGTTCGCCGAACGATTGTACAGACGGGCAGCGACAATCGCTGTCCTCTACGGAATCGTCGGCCTGTTCATCGGCGGCGCAGCCGGTGGTGCGGCAGCATCCATGGCAGACGCCACTGGCGCGGGAGTTGTGATCGGCGCTCTCGTCGGTGTCAGTCTCTTCGTTGCAGCCGGAATCCAGAAGGGTTTCCTGCTCCGACTTCAAGCGCAACAGGCGCTCTGCCAGGCGAAGATCGAGGAGTGGGTTCGCTACACGGCAAGCACCCAGGGATGGGGAGGCCAACAGTAGCCTGGTGCGTATGGCGCGCGCGCGCGGTAGTTCTGCGTGGCCAAGATCGCGAGGGAGGCGCGTCGGCGGCCTTCTACATCGTGGTCGCGAGCGCGCGGACCGGCGCGCGAGCGCCCCGAGCCGTGCGCGGCATCTCGTCCCAGGTCCGTCCATCGAGGAGCCGACCGGTCTTCTTCTTGTTCGGCCCACCCCACTGTTTGAGACGCGAGAGGCACGCTCTCGTGTGTCGCAGCCGCTGCTCGAAATAGCGGCTCATGGCGGCCGCACCGGCTCACGCCGCCAGCTTCACGCGCTCCGCCGGGATCTCGTAGTCCATCGGCTCACCGGGGTGGCCCAACTGGAACCGGACGCGCAGCAGGTGCCGGCCCTTCCAGCCGATGTGGCCGCGATCCTCCACCACCACCCCAACGACGCGCTTGCCGAAGAAGGTGAACTCCACCTTGGAGCCGACGGTGATCTCGTTAGCTTTGGCCTTGCGCGCCATGTTCCAAACCTATCGCCAGGGAGCCTCGCCGGCCACGGCCAGCAGGTGCTGGGACACGGCGGCGGGCTTCAGGACAGCGACGCCGTGTCGAACTCCCGGGCTGCCTGGTGGACGAGCTTCAAAAACGTCCGCCCCGAAGCTCCACGCAGCAGAGACAGGTTGGGGAAGTCGTATTCGTAGGGAGCCACGACCTTCTCGCCGGCCTGCCAGGGGTATTCTGCGTTCGCAGGCGCCGATTCGTCGTCCACGGCAGGTGCAAGCTTCTCGACCTCGCGCGCCAACGCTAGAGCCCTCCTGCGCACTTCCTCGAGCTGCTTCGTTCTACCCGTGTAGCCGCGCTTCACGACGGGCGAGAGCAGGAAGGCGCTCATGAACTTGCTGAAACCCACGTGCTTACGCAACAGACCATTTTCGCCGTGGAGCGCCGCACTGGTGTCGCGAATACGGTAAGCCTTGGCGAGCTTCTCGCACGCCATCTGCAGGTAGTGCAGCGCGTGGCAATGCGGCAGCGAAGCGTTGAGCGTACTGGCGAGCAGATCGTGGACGCCCAGGTCGGAGATCCCCTGGCGCAGGAAGGCGTCCGCCCAGTCGCCGCGCTCCGCGCTCACTCGGCTGCCCGGGGGCGCTTGAACTCGCGCGCGCCGGCCAGGCTCCAGCCAGTCGGGAGCAGGGCGGGCTCGCGCCTTAGCTGCTCGACTTCCTCGGGTGTGATCTCGGCGATCTGCACCGGGAAAGGCACTTCTTGCGTGGGTGCGAAGCCGAAAACCTCGACGCTGCCGGACGCCGGGGTGCCCGCGTTCACTTCCAATAGCTTGATGGGTTCATCGGACGCGTCCTCCCGCGGGCCCAGCACGCGGTAGACGATGCTGAGCTCGGGCTCCACCGCGAAGTGGTGCTCGATGAGCTCCGTCGCAACGTCGTCCTTGTCGACCATCGCCGTCATGATAGCACCCGGGTGCGCGACGATCCGCTGGCGGCAGGCCGCGAGGTGAGTTCTTGGGTGGTCGGGATCATGCACGCCACGGGGAGCAACCGTCGTGCCGTGCCCAACGTCCCGCGAATTCCCGGCGAATCGGCGGCCGTGCGGGTGGCGATGCCGCTGTCCGCCGGTGGCAATCGCCACCTGGGGAGGACGGCCCCTACTCCGCCGCCACCCCCACGCCCAGATCCACCCGCTCGCTCAACACGTCAGTCCGCACCTGCGCCCAGAGCGGCAGATGGCATCGCGCACGTCGTCCCGGTCGTCGGGGTGCGGCTTCACGGACTCGACGAACTGCGGCGTCTGCGGAAAAGTCTGCGCCGGCGGCGAGGTCCGCTCCGGGGGCAGCTGCGGCACGCAAGAGCTCCGGCGCGAGCAGCGGCTGCCTGCGGAAGAGCTCGACCAGCGAATCGTGCAGCTGGGAGGCCACGGGCGGGGGACCGAGCAGGTCGCGTGCCAGCTCGCGAATGCCGCGATTCGTGGCAGGTTCGGGGATGCCGCGGGTGGCGGCGCCATGGCGCGCTGGCGGCGACCGCCACCCGCGTTCAGTCGCAGAGCCGAGCCGCCGCCTCCAGCGCAATCCGCGAACGATCGCCCTCCGGATACGCCTCCGCCGCGATGCCCGCGATCTGCTGCCAGCTCAGCGCAACGCCGGCGGTTTCGTTGCCGAGCTTGGCGACGGCGAAGGGGGGCGGGGCGTCGAAGCCGAGATCGGCGTGGAGGAGCTTCGACCAGACCTGGGCGATGTTGCGGGTGCGGGCGAGCTGCGTCTCGTCGAAGCGCTCGGTGAGCTTGGCCTCGAACACGACCAGGCTCGAAGGCAGCACGAGCGCCAGATCCGGCTTCGCATTGAACATCCCCTGCACCGCCCCGTACACGCGGCGCTCGCCGTCGTCGAGTACGCCCGCCTGCTCGCCCTTGTGCGCGATCTGCTTCGGATGCGTCTTCGCCGGATCCCGGAGCGGCTCCAGCAACCGCGACCACGCCCGCGCCTCCCCCACCCCTTCCTGCTCCTTGACCAGCTCCACCAGCGCGTCCATGAACGGAGCCGCGTCCGTCTTGCGCCGGTGATAGGCATCGCGCACCAGCGCCACTTCCGTCAGGACTGCCGCGCCCTCGGGGTGGAGCTCCGGCGCGCTGTCGGAGAACTCGAGGTGCGGCGCGATCAGCGTGAGCACCCTGCCGAGCGGGCTCGAGGCGGGGCTTGTGGAGAGGCCCTCGTGCAGGAGGCGGAACAGGTGCGCGCAGGCGGCGCGCTCTTCGCGATTGTAGGTGTCGTAGTGCATGGGGACAGGGTCGCACGTCCGGCGCGGTGGGGGCGGACAGGGAATGTCCGCGGAGACGATGACGCTTGTCATCGTTGGTGAGCACGCGACGGAGCGGCCTACTCAATCTCCTCCCCACAATGCGGACACTTCCGGCGCACTCCGTGGCGTTGCTGATCTTCGAGGAAGGCGGCGCCGAGGATGCCGGTGGGGATGGCGAAGAGGCCGATGCCGAGCAGGGCGACACCGCCGGCGAGTAGGCGGCCCGCAGCGGTGACCGGGGTGAAGTCGCCGTAGCCGACGGTAGAAAGAGTCTCCACGGCCCACCACATGGAGGCGGGAATGCTCGAGAAGCGCTGGGGCTGGGCGCCATGCTCGGCGAAGTACATCAAGCTGCCCGCGATGAGCACGAGGGTCAGCACGAACGCAAGGCTGACCAGCAAGGCCTCGGCGCGCGAGCGAAGCACACGCGAAAACGTCTGCAGTGCCTTGGAGTAGCGCTGCATCTTCGCGAACCTCAGCAGGCGGAAGAGCCGCAGGATCCACATCGCGCGAAGGTCGAGCCCTATGAACGGCAGGTAGAACGGCAGCACTGCAGCCAGATCGATGAGCGCCATCGGCGTGATCATGAAGCGCAGCCGCCCGCGGATCGGGCTCGCATAGCGCGCGTCGGCCGTGCAGGACCACAGCCTGAGCAGGTACTCGACCGAGAACACCGCGATGGATCCGACTTCCACGACGTAGAAGGCCGTGGGCGCGGCGTGGCGCAGGCTCTGCACCGTCTCGAGGACGAGCTCCGCCACGCTCACCACGATGAGCACCATGATGCTCACATCGAAGATGCGGCTGGCGCGGTCACCCGGCGCCGCCACCTCGACGATCTCGTACGTGCGACGGCGCACCCGCTCCAGCGCCCGCGGCCTCCGAGGCCGAGCCCCTGGTCGCCCTCCCCGACCCGCATCCAGCGCAGGTCGAGGCACTCGAAGCCCTCGTCAAGGCGCGCCAAGAAGGGCGGCAGCGAGCCCTGGTCGTGCTGGCGACCGGCCTCGGCAAGACGCTGCTCGCCGTTCTCGACTACGCCCAGCTTCGAAATGAACTGAACCGCCGCCCAAGGTTGCTGTTCCTTGCCCACCGCCGCGAGCTGCTCCGCCAGGCTGCCGGCACCTATCGACAGCAGCTCCGCGAGCTCGGCGAAACGGCCAGCGTCGGATGGTGCGCCGGTGACGACGGCGAGCTGGATGCGGATCTGGTCTTCGCGTCCGTCGCAAAGCTCGCGCGCGCCGAGCACCTCGAGCGCCTGCGCAAGCAGCGCTTCGACTACGTCGTGGTGGACGAGGTGCACCACGCCGCGGCCGCTTCCTACCGGAAGATCCTCGACGCGCTCGATCCGGGCTTCCTGCTCGGCCTGACCGCCACGCCGGACCGTGCCGACGCCGCCGACATCCTCGGTCTGTTCGACGACTTCATCGCCTACCAGGCCGGCATCGGCCGCGGCATCGAGCTGCAGCGCCTTGTGCCGTTCCACTACTTCGGCGTGAAGGACGACATCGACTACGCCAACATCCCCTGGCGCAACAAGCGCTTCGACCCGGAGGAGCTGGCCCGGGCCGCGCAGACCGAAGCGCGCATGCTGACGCTGTGGCGCGCGTGGCAGGAGCATCCCGGCAGCCGCACGCTCGTCTTCTGCTGCAGCATCGAGCACGCGAAGTTCGTGCGGGGCTGGCTGGGCGAGCAGGGCCTGTCGGTCAAGGCGATCTTCTCCGCCGAGGGCTCCGACAATCGCGACGAGGCGCTGGACGATTTCAAGGGCGGCCGGCTCGACGCGCTCTGCGCCGTCGACGTCCTGAACGAAGGCATCGACGTGCCGGCCATCGACCGCGTGGTGATGCTGCGCCCCACCGAGTCGGGCGTGATCTTCCTGCAGCAGCTCGGGCGCGGGCTGCGCGCGAGCGACGGCAAGGACAGCGTCACCGTTATCGACTTCGTGGGCAACCACCGCGTGTTCCTCGAGCGCGTGCGCACGCTGCTGTCGCTCGCCGGCGCCACCGAGACGCGGGCCCTGCGCGCGTTCCTGGAGGCGAGCGAGCCCCGCGAGCTGCCCGCGGGCTGCTCGGTGGATCTCGAGCTCGAAGCCAAGGAGCTCCTGAAGCGGCTGTTCCGCGTGGGCGGAGCGGACGAGGTCGAGCGCGTCTACCGCGAGCTCAGGCTGGAACGCGGCGAGCGGCCCACGGCCGGCGAGCTGCAGCGCATGGGCTACCTGCCAAGCCGCATCCGCGAGCGGCACGGGAGCTGGTTCGAGTTCGTGCAGGCCGAAGGCGATCTCGGACAGCCGGAAGAGAGCGTGCTGGCCACGGCCAAGGCCTTCCTGCGCGAGGTCGAGATCGCCGAGATGACCAAATGCTTCAAGATGGTCACGCTGGACGCCCTGCTCGAAGCCGGCAAGCTCGGGGCTGGTCTGCCCCTCGGCGATCTCGCCGAGCGATCCCGCCGCATCCTGCGCCGCTCGCCCGAGCTGCTGGAGGATGTAGCCGACAACGAGCGCGACGCCGACGAAGCGAAGTGGCTCGCCTACTGGCGCGGCAATCCCATCAAGGCGTGGACCTCGAAGAAGCGCGGGCGCCGCACCTGGTTCAAGCTCGACGGAGAACGCTTCCTGCTCGATCTCGCCATCGACCCGGAGCTCGAGCCCGCCTTCGCCGATCTGGTGCGCGAGCTCGTCGACTACCGCCTGGCGCAGTACCGCGCGCGCAAGCGGAAGAGCAACGTCTCGCCCGACGGCTTCGTGTGCAAGGTCACGTGGAACCAGCGCGATCCCATCCTCAAGCTCCCGAGCCGCAAGAGTGCCACGCTGCCCGAGGGAGAGACGGACGTGCGGCTGCGCGACGGCGCCGTGTGGCAGTTCCGCTTCGCCAAGGAGTACTGCAACGTCGCCCGCCCCGCCGGCGCGCCGTCGAACCAGCTGCCCGATCTGCTGCGCCGCTGGTTCGGGCCGAGCGCGGGGCAGCCCGGCACCGACTTCCAGGTGCGCTTCCGTGCGAGCCCCGATGGGCTGTGGGTCGAGCCGGTGCAGGCCGAGGTCATCGAGCTCGCTCCGCGCCGCGGCATCGTCGCCTACCCCGAGCTCCGCGCCGCGGCGGGGCATCCCCAAGGCGGCGGCGAGGTCGTCGATCGCGAGAGCCTGGTGCTGCTCCCGCTCGACAGCGCGGATCCTGACCTGTTCGCGGTCCGAGTCTCCGGCACCTCGATGGACGGCGGCAAGAAGCCCCTGCGCGAGGGCGACTGGGCCGTGATGCGCGTCGCGCGCGGCGCGCCCGCCTCCGCACTCGAAGATCGCGTCGTGCTCGTGCAGGTGCCCGACGAGCCCGTCGGCAGCCAGTACCAGATCAAGCGCCTGAAGCGTGACGGCTCCGGATGGAAGCTGCTCTCCGACAATCCGGACGGGCCGAGCTTCCAGGGCGGCGTAGGCATGGTCCCGATCGCGCGCCTCGAGCGCGCGGTGCGCCCCGAGGAGCTCGCGCCGCCGCAGGGCAGCGTGCTCGCCGAAGGCCAGCTCGCCGACGGATTCGGCCTCGACGTGCAGCCCTCCACCGAGCGCTACGACGGCCACCTGTTCGTGTTCATCGACAGGAAGGGCCTGCTAGAGGAGCCCGATCGCCTGCGCGGCGTCGGCATCCGGCCGCGCCCCGGCGAGACCGCCTACGTGCTCGCCAAGCGCCGCGACGGCAGCTGGCGCTACCTCGGTGTTGCGCATCCGATCGACGATGGCGACGCCTGGCGCCTGCCGAGCGTCGACTACGAGACCTGGCGTGCCTGGGGGAGCGGTCGCCAGGTCTCGAACGACGTGCCGGAAGGCGCCCTCCGCCGCGCGCAGCTCGCTGCCGACGCGCTGCTCGCGCTGCCCGAGTCCGATCGCTGGCTCACCCAGATCGACGGCGCGCGCGCGCGCGTGCTGGGCCGCGCACAGCGCGGAGGCCTGCGCATCGACGGCGGCGAAGGAGGCTTCGGCGCGCGCACCGTCTCGCTGACCGACATCGCATGGGTCGTCGCCGCCGACGAGGACGTGCGCCAGCACGGCGGCCGACTCGACGAAGAGCGCGTGAACCGGCTCCGATATCTGGAAGGTACACCGAAGAGCTCTACGCGCTGGATCGATACGGGGTGGGCTATCGCGGCGTGGACCGCCGGCAAGCCGCTGATGCACGAGTCGGTACGCCGTCGCGTCCGTCGTGACAACGGCGAGGTCATCGACGCGGAGTTTACGGTGGAGTTCGTTGCCGAACAGCAGACTGTCGCGATCGAATCGGGAAGCGGCGAGCGCTTTGGCGACTACGCCGAAGGCCTGGAGCTCATTCTCGCCCGCCTCGCCCAGCACGGGTTCCGGATCGCTGACGCTCTCGTCGACTCCAACGTCGCCCGGAGGCTGCCCCTGGAGGAGCGGCGTCTCGATTTGGGTTCGCCCTATCCCGTTGCCATCGACGGTGCGAGAGAACTGCGCGACCGCATGAGTAGAGCCCAGAGGAGCGTCGCGCGTAAGCGCGGGGCGAAAGGCAGCGGTAACCAGACGCGGAGGCTCAGGCTGATGCTCGTTGGCGGCGAAGGGGTCTCGGACGAGGAGCTGGCACGTCGGCTCGAGGGGCGGAGCTAGCAGTCCCGCCGGCGGCCGCGTCCGCGCTACTCGCGCTCGTCCACCGGCACCGGCCGCTCTGTCGTCACCGTGAGCAGAGCTCGTCGCGCCACGAGTCGTTTGCGTTCCCTTCCAGCCACTGGAGGAACGCCTCGGACGCCTCGGGCGACAGCAACTCGCCGCGCTCTGCACCCGCGATGGCATCGCGCACGTCGTCCCGGTCGTCGGGGTGCGGCCGCCAGAGGGCGCGGGCGGGACGCTGTGTCCCATGCATGAGATTCCTCGTCACGCCGCCAGCTTCACTTTCTCTTCCGGGATCTCGAACTCGAATGGGGGGGTCGGGGGTGTCAGCTGGAGGCGGACGCGGAGCAACCGGCGGCCCTTCCAGCCTATGTGGCCGCGATCCTCTACGACGAGTGCCACAACGCGCCGATCACCGAACGTGAACTCCACCTTCGAGCCGACCGTGATCCCGCTAGCCTTGGCCTTGCGCCGCATGCTCCAAACCTATCACCAGGGGGCGTCGCCCACCACGTCCAGCAGGCGCTCGCACACGGCGGCGTCAAACGACCGCGACAGCCCGTTGCAGGCGGATCGCCACGACCGGACAAGGCCGACGCGCAGCCCGGCGTTGCCGCCGGTCCTGTCCCAGTCCTGGTGGGCGATGGCGTTGCGCCAGCTGTTCATCTCCTCGAGGCGAGCCTGGCGTGCTGCGCTGCGCGCATCGTGGGCGCCTACGAGCGCCCAGAAGTCCATTCGGAAGCGAGAAAAGTCGGCTCCGAGGTTGCCCGGGTTCGGATTCCCGTGGTCGAGCTTCCGGCCTCGCATCAGCGCGACACCGAGCATCTCCGCAACGTCGGCCGGTTGAGTGTGTGCGACGAGGAAGTCCACGGCCTCCGAGTGCAGGTTACGGCAGAAGCGCTGGAACTGGGATGACAACAGCATGGCGTAGGCGTGGTTGAGTTGGAGCGTCGCGTACCTTCGGCCCTGACCCGAGCCGCCAACGGCTCTGTGGGCCGCCTCGATCTCGTCCAGGGCCCGGGCGGCTTCGATCGACCAGCCTTGGTGCGCGGCGGAAGGCACGGGGGCCGGAAAGGCAACCAGCATGCCGGGGCGGAAATCGCTGGAACCGTGCTGGATCGGCACCCGCACAGGGTGGCGCCGCCATGGCGCGCCGGCGGCGGCCGCCACCCTGCCGCCTACTCCGCCGAAAGTGTGGATCCGGGCGACGGTGCTACCGCGCGCTAGCTGGGGGCCACCAGCGCGCGGGCCACGCGCGCAGGAGTAGGCCGAGCGCTGCGCGGCATCTCGTCCCACGTCCGCCCGTCGAGGACCCGTCCGGCCTTCTTCTTGTTGGGGCCGCCCCATTGTTTGAAGAAGAAGGGGACGCGCGCGGCGCGACACTGGTCGCGCAGATCGACCACCCACGTGGGGTCCACGGGGCGCGCGCGGGGGCCGGACTCGCCGCCGACGATGACCCAGTCGATGCCGCCAAGGTCGAGGTCGTGCAGGGGGCCGAGCAGGGGCTCGAGGGACAGGAACTTGATACGCGCTTCGGTTGTGCGGAGCTGTTCGATGCGGCCGCGGTAGCGATCGCTTTCCACGCTGACCCCCATCCAGATGTTGGGCGCCCATTCGAGCTGCGGCGCCAGCGCTGCGAGGCGCTCGGCGCGCTTGGTGAGCACCTGGAAGCGGTGCCAGTGCGCCCGGGCCATGACCTCGAACACCCTCCGGACGTAGGTCAGAGGCACGCTCTCGTGGAACAGATCGCTCATCGAGTTGACGAAGACGGTCTGCGGCTTCTTCCACCTGAGCGGCAGCTCCAGCATGTGCGGCTGGAGTGTGACGGCGAAGCCGCGCGCGTAGTTCGGCTGGCCCATGGCCTGCAGCCGCGCTGCCATGCGCTCGGCGTAGCAGTGCTTGCACCCGGGGCTGACCTTCGTGCAACCCGTCACCGGATTCCACGTCGCTTCGGTCCATTCGATGCCCGAGCCCTGCGCCATCAACGCGTTCCCTTGAGCAGGTGCCCGGCAATGCGCAACGCGAGGTCCTTGCCACGCTCGTTGCCGACGGCGAAGCACAGCAGGTAGAGCGGGTTGTTTGACGAGTTGCGTAGGACACCGGGCGTGGCGACGCCAGGAAACACCTGTCGCAGCCGCTGCTCGAAATACCGGCTCATGGCGTCCATGGATGCTTTCACCACGCGCTCGTCTTCTTCGCCGAAAAGGTTGGGGGTGCTCTCGATCCGGTAGAACTCGTCATACCAGTCCTGGGTGCCGAGCAGAAGATCGAGCCTGCGCCGCCACCCTTCCGGGATGTCGCCCGATTTCGTCAGGAGACGATTGACGCCCATACCCAGCGGGAACAGCAGCCACAGGTCGATGGCTTTCGTTCGCGCGATAGCCTCGATGGTCTGCCACTCGACCTGCATGCCGTACGGATCGAGGAAGAGCACGGCGCGGCGGCTTCGCCAGCTCTTCGCACACAGCGCCTGGATCTTCTCGTTTGCGTCGCCCTGCTGGATGTCGATGCGAGCCGCGCGGTCGGGAAACTCCTGCTTCAGCGTCTCGAGCTGGGCGCAGCGCGTCGGGCTTCGCTCGATGAAGATGTAGCTGTCGAAGGGGGGCTCGACCTGCAGCGCGAGCCGTGCCGACCCGTCCAGGAATTGCTGCGGCTCCTCCGCAGCGAGGTCGGGGAACAGCAGGGGCTGGTCCGGATCGGTCGCGATGCGGTGGCGCGCGTCGCGGTAGCCCGTGCCTGCAAACGCGTCGATGAACTCCTTGCGGAAAGATTTGTCCTTCAGCGCT
>CAWGVN010000008.1:0-1029010 GCA_963826085.1 uncultured delta proteobacterium
GAGCGGCCCGGCTGGCGCTGCGGAGGCGCCGGGGGTCGCGCTGGAGCGCGGAGTGTCCCCTGTTGCAGAGCTTTCGCTGGCGACTCCGGCGCTCGAAGGAGCGTTGGCTCCGGCGCTGCGCACGGTGGCGGCCGAGCCTGTCGCCCGCGCGTCTCTGGTCGCGCGCGAGCTGGCTCCGGCGCGCGGCGACGTCGTCCGTGCTCCTGCGCCGGCACAGCTCGAAGCCGCGCCGCCTATCGCGGAGCCCATTCTGGCTCCGGCGCGCTCTGCGCACCTCGCCTCCGGCATCGCGATGACGATGGAGGAGGCGCACCAGTTGGGGGCGAGCCCCCAGATGAGCGCCGGCATCGCACTGACGATGGAGGACGCGCTCGCGCCGGCGCGGCGTCCCGCATCGCGCGCCGGCCTTCCGCCGGAGCCGGCCGCGGCCGTTGCGCCGCCGCCCGGCAACATCGCGCTCACGATGGAGCACGCCGAGGCGCTAGCCCGCGCCCCGCAGTTCCACCAGAACATCGCCCTCACGCTCGAGGACGCCGAGAAGCTCGCGCAGAATCCGGTCTTCCACGCTGGCATCAGCATGACGCTCGAGGAGTCGCTATCGTTCGCGGAGGCTTCGCAGAAACACGCCGCCATCGCGCTCACGATGGATGACGCGCTGAGGCTCGCGCATTCACCTGGGTCGCGCGCCGGGCTCGAGCTCTATGACCGTAGCTCGCCGGATCTGATGACGAACGGGCGGCTGAGCCCGGAGGCGGTGAAGGCGGTGCTGCGTGGGGAGCATCCGGTATTTCCGCTCGGTACCGGGCCATCGGGGCCGTCGAGCGGGCCGCAGCAGCCGTCAGCGGGGGAGTTCGGGAAGCCAGCGGGGTCGTTGGCGTCGTTCAAGACGCCGCTGTGGTTCTACAACGCGCTCTGGACGGACTACGACAATCCGTCGGAGTGGGGCGAGTTCGTGGACGTCGGCGCCGGCGGCGGCTGGGTGTGGGCGGTGACCAGCGACGGACAGCTCTGGAAGCTCGGGCCCGGAAGCTCGAGGTTCGAGGCGGAGCTCGGCATGCGGGACGCGGTGCGCGTGGCGGTGCTCTCCGACGGCAGGCCGGTCGTGGTGACGAAGCACGGGTCGGTCGAGGAGCTCTTCACCGCGGTCACCTACCACTGGGAGACTCTCTGGTCGTATCCCTTCGATGTCGTTCCGGGCACGTCGTCCACGACGCTGCCCCAGGACGTTGCCGCTGGGCGGTTCACTTCGACTGGCATCGTGGCCGTGCTCGGCGACAAGGTCGTCAGCCTCTCGAATCATCACGTAGTACCCGTAGCCGGCAACGCCGGCATCCGCGCCGTCACCGTCGCCGCCGACGGGACGGAGCTGACGCGCGACGGCAAGAAGCTGCCCCGCCTGTGGGCGGTCGGCGTCAACGGGGATCTGTACGCGGGAGACGAATCGGGGCTTGTGCGCGTGCTGGACGCGTCGTGGGGCGCATCCGTTGACGTCGGCGTCGACGACCAGGGCATGCCCTGCGTCGTCGCCGCGAGCGGCGGCGCGTGGCAGAAGGACGTCCTTGGCGACAAGTGGCTTCCCGCCAGGGGCCGCCTGAAAGCCGTCGCTGCCGGGCCCGACCGCAGCATGTGGCTCGTCGGCCAGAACGGGAAGCTCTACAACCGCGGGGGGCGGAAGTTCGGGTTCTGGAACACGGGTTGGAGGCAGAGGCCCTCGCCCGGTCAGAGCTGGTGCGACTTCGAAAAGCAGGTGTTCAACGAGGTCGGTGCGGAAGGGGACGCGACGAAACAGTGGAACGAGAACCGCCAACTGTCTCCCGCGGTCTCCCAGCTCCTCACGACAGGCAAGCTCCCGGCGCTGCTCGAAGAGTACATGCAGCGCTTCGCACAAGGCGGGGCCAGCACACTCCTGCTGGTCGAGGACTTCGTCCTCGCAGAGCGCTTTGCGCCCGGAACGAGCGTGCCGATCGGGCTGCAGCCAGTCCTTCCGCTCGCCGCCGCGGCGATCCTGGGTATCGACGTCTATCTCATCATCCCGGCCATCATGACGAACCGGAAGGTCGTGCCTCAAGCCTTCCTCTACAAGCCGTTCAGCGATGCGAAAATGCAGCAGGCGTTCGACGACTTCTTCGACGCGCTCGTCGACAGCGTCAACGAGTTGTTCCAGGCACTTGGCCTCGCGAAGCGGTTCGAGGATGTCATCAAGTACGTCACGATCGGCGGGGAAGTGGACGCGTTCCTGCGCGATACCCCGTCGCCGTTGGCATTCGGCGACTGGGACTACTGGGACAACTGGATCGACTTCTACGATCACGTGACCGACCACATCCGGAAGACGGTGCCGGGGGTGGAGCTGGGGTGCGTGCTGACGCGAGAATGGTCCTATGGCGACTTCCTGAAGTACCAGGACCCCGCGACGTTCATGTTCGCCGGCTGAACGAAACCAGCGACTACCTCGCTTTTACGACCTATCCGCCGGACTCCGGAATGGGCAACGGAGCGCCATCTGGTCAGATAGGTCCGTGGTTCGGCCAGATGTTGCAGATGGCCGGCGACAAGCCAGTCATCATCCAGGAGATCGGATGGCCCACCTATGACGAGGCCACGAGGGCGACCCTTTCGGACCAATGGAAGAATCACTACTTCCCGCCTGGCTTCTACACAGACCAGACGGACCCCGCGTGCCCCACGCTTCCGATCGGGATTTGCCAGCAGAAGGGCGCGGTGGATGCGGCGTTTGCGGAATGGGACAAGGCCAAGCTGCGCGTTCCAGTGATCATCTGGTTTACCCTGTTCGAGCAGCACATCGAGGGGGAGGGTTGCACGGCCTGGGCGGACATCTGGGCCAAGACCAGTTCCTGCGACCCGTGCACGGATCCGGACTGCCACGTGTGTGGGCTTGGAGAGAATACCGACTGGCTCGGTCAGCATCCCGACGAGCGGGGCAAGCGCTTCTTCGGCTCCGACGGTCTCATCCGCTCGGACGGCGTGCCGAAGGGCGAGACCGCCACGGGAGAGCAGGGCGCCTGGGGGGACCTCCTCGCGCTCACCATGGCCCTGCGAGTGCCACGTGGGAAGTGATCTCGCCCGCGGCGGGAAGCTCGTGTGCATCGCGTTCCTGGCGCTGGGCGTCGGATGCTCGGCTCCGCGCGCGGACTCTTCCACGGGAGCTCACGACGCCGCGTCCGACGTCGATGCGAGCGTGCTTCCAGAAGCCGGTCTCGATGCCGCGATCGATGTGGGGGCCAATGCAGATGTACAGGACCCCCACGCCGACGGCCAATGGATGCCCGGCTGCACCGTGGGGATCGACGGAGGCGCTCTGGGTGCGGCGGAAGCGATCGCGACCGGGCGACCCGAAGCATCCTACGTGGGCGCCTCGGGAGACGGTCCTGTCTGGACCGAGGCGAAGTACTTCGTTGACGCCAATGGAGTGACCGAGAGGGGCGCCGCGATCGCGTGGCTGCCTACGGGACAGACTGCTCCGCAGTTTCCGTTCGTGGATGAGCTGTGCGAGGAGGACGTCGCCGAGTTCCAGGCCTACAACCATCACGTCGCCGTAGTCCTCTGGCCGTCCAAAGCATATTGCGGCGGCTCGCCGCTACTGATGTGGAGCCGGACAGACGGTGAGGGCAAGCAGTACTATGGCGCGCTTCCGCTTTTCGCGCTCGATGATTCGCATGTCTACCTCGTTGACTCCCCGTGCGAGCTCCGTCGCATTGCGCTTGACTCCGACGCGGGCGCAGGCCCTTCGCCTGAGACAGCTCCATGGGACTGCGTCGCGCTGACGGTCGCGACCGATGGTGCGAGCATTTTTACGCAAACTCGCAACGCGGAGAACCACCTCGTCATCGAGAGCATCTCTCACTGGGGCGATGCTCCGCACGTGCTCGCCGAAGACGCGCCCGGTCCAGCCAGTCACATGGGCTTCCAGGCCGACGACGGCGCTGTCTTCTGGCAGGTGGACAAGACCTCGCGCATCTACGAGCTTCCCGCGGGAAGCAGCACGCCGCGCCTGCTCGTCGACGATCCCGACGGGGTCTGGGGCTTCACCGTCGATCACGACTACGTCTACTGGGCCTCCGGCGAAGGCTGGAAGGCGGCGCAGGGCACTATCAAGCGCATCCGCCGCTGCGGTGGGGCGCCCGAGGTGATCGCCCAGGGTCAGCGCTGGAGCGCCGAGTACCGCGACCCTGTCGGCATCTCCGTCGGCGCCGACGCCCTGTACTGGGTGACCGGTGACGGCAACATCATGCGAATCCGCAAGCTCGACGCACCGGACGCGGGTGTCGACGCCACGGGGGATGCGAGCGTGAACGTATCGTCCGACGCGGGCTTCGACGCTTCTATCGATGCGGGGGTGGAGTAGCTTTGCATGACCGACACGGCGAGCTGCTGCACGGCCTGCGCGGCCGGCCTCGCCAAGGGCGGGGCGGCATGCGAAAATGCAGGCAGCGGCCCGGCTGGCGCTGCGGTGGCGTCGGGGGTCGCGCTGGAGGCCCGTGTGTCCGCTGTTGCAGAGCTATCGCCGGTCACGCCGCCGCTCGAGGGAGCGCTGGGTCCGGCGCTGCGCACGGTGGCGGCCGAGCCTGTCGCCCGCGCGTCTCCCGTCGTGCGCGAGCTGGCTCCGGCGCGTGGCGACGTCGTGTCTCGAGCGCCGGCACAGCTCGAAGCCCCGCCGCTCCCGCAAGAGATGGCGCCTCCCGCGCACGTCGCGCAGGGCATCGCCCTGACGATGGAGGAGGCGCACCAGTTGGCGGCGAGCCCGCGGATGAGCGCTGGCATCGCGCTCACGATGGACGACGCGCTCGCGCTGGCGCGAAGCCCCGCGTCGCGCGCCGGCCTTCCGCCGGAGCCGGCCGCGGCTGTCGCGCCGCCGCCCGGCAACATCGCGCTCACGATGGAGCACGCCGAGGCGCTCGCGCGGGCGCCGCAGTTCCACCAGAACATCGCGCTCACGCTCGAGGACGCCGAGAAGCTCGCACGGAACCCCGCCTTCCGGGCGGGCATCAACATGACGCTGGAGGAGTCGCTATCGTTCGCGGAGGCTTCGCAGAAACACGCCGCCATCGCGCTCACGATGGACGACGCGCTCGCGCTTGCGCGCTCGCCGGCATCGCGCGCCGGGCTCGAGCTCTATGACCGTAGCTCGCCGGATTCTGATGACGAACGGGCGGTTGAGCCCGGAGGCAGTGAAGGCGGTGCTGCGTGGGGAGCATCCGGTGTTCCCTTTGGGTGATGGTGGAACCGGGCCGTCCGGTCCTTCGAGCGGGCCGCAGCAACCGTCCGTCGGGCAGTTCGGGAAACCAGCGGGGTCGTTGGCGTCGTTCAAGACGCCGCTGTGGTTCTACAACGCGCTCTGGACGAACTTTCCGGTGTCGGGATTGGCCTTCGTGGACGTCGCCGCAGGCGGCGGGTACGTCTGGGCGGTCTCTTCTGGCGGACACCTCTACAAGCTGGGTCCGGGAGACAGCGGATTTTCGGAAGAGAGCGGCGCGCCTTCCCCGCTCCGGGTCGCGGTGCTCTCGGATGGCAGTCCAGTCATCACGACGCTCGACGGGATTCTGGTATCGTTTGAAGGCGCGTGGATCGACACGGGGTTTCCCGCCAACTTCTACGATCTCCTGCCGGCCAACGTCGCCGCCGGCGAGAAGCAATGGGACTGGCCCTACGGCGAGATCGTCGCCGCGCTTGGGGACGGTACGGTTTTCACCAGCCAGGGCGGCTACGTTCCCGTCGAAGGCAACGCTCGCGTCCGCCGCGTTGCGGTCGCGGGCACGGGCCACCCAGTCGAACGGTCCGGCGCCGAGCTGCCGCGGCTCTGGGCTGTCGGAGAGAACGGTGAACTTTTCAACGGTGACCAGACGGGCCTGAAGCAGGTCGTCGATGCACCATGGAGCGCGTTCGTCGACGTCGGCGTGGACGAACAAGGCATGCCCTGCGTCGTCGGCGCGAACGGCTACGCGTGGCAGAAGGACACCTTCACCGGCGAGTGGCTCGACGCCAACGGCCGTGCGAAAGCCATCTCGGCCGGGCCCGACCGCAGCATCTGGATCGTCGGCCAGAACGGGAAGCTCTACAACCGCGGGGGGCGGAAGTTCGGCTTCTGGAACACGGGTTGGAGGCAGAGGCCGTCTCCCGGTCAGAGCTGGTGCGACTTCGAAAAGCAGGTGTTCAACGAGGTCGGTGCGGAAGGGGACGCGACGAAACAGTGGAACGAGAACCGCCAACTGTCTCCCGCGGTCTCCCAGCTCCTCACGACAGGCAAGCTCCCGGCGCTGCTCGAAGAGTACATGCAGCGCTTCGTACAAGGCGGGGCCAGCACACTCCTGCTGGTCGAGGACTTCGTCCTCGCAGAGCGCTTTGCGCCCGGAACGAGCGTGCCGATCGGGCTGCAGCCAGTCCTTCCGCTCGCCGCCGCGGCGATCCTGGGTATCAACGTCTATCTCATCATCCCGGCCATCATGACGAACCGGAAGGTCGTGCCTCAAGCCTTCCTCTACAAGCCGTTCAGCGATGCGAAAATGCAGCAGGCATTCGACGACTTCTTCGACGCCCTTGTCGAGAGCGTGAACGACTTGTTCCAGGCGCTTGGTCTCGCGAAGAGATTCGAGGATGTCATCAAGTACGTGACGATCGGTGGCGAAGTGGATGCCTTCCTGCGCGATACCCCGTCGCCGTTGGCATTCGGCTACTGGGACTACTGGGACAACTGGATCGCGTTCTACGATCACGTGACGGACCACATCCGGCAGAATGAATCCCCCCGGCATTTCCGGAGGCTCCATAAGTTGAGAGGATGGAGCCATGGGACGACGGAGCAAGTACTCGCCGGAGGTGAAGGAGCGGGCGGTGAGGCTGGTGGTGGAAAGCACGGCCAGCCACGGGTCGGAGTGGGCTGCGATCGAGTCGGTGGCGGAGAAGATCGGTTGCACCGCCGAGACGCTGCGCAAGTGGGTGCGGCGTAGCGAGGTCGACGCGGGCAAGCGGCCGGGCCTCACGACCGCCGAGCGCGAGCATATGAAGGAGCTCGAGCGCGAGGTTCGCGAGCTGAAGCGGGCCAACGAAATCCTGCGCAAGGCGTCCGCGTATTTTGCCCAGGCGGAGCTCGACCGCCGACAGAAGTGATGGTCGACTTCATCGACGACAACAAGGATGCGTACGGGGTCGAGCCGATTTGCAGGGTTCTGCCAATCGCCCCGTCGACCTACCACGAGCACCAGGTGCAGCGGCGCGACCCGCAGCGACGCTCTGCACGAGCGAAGCGCGACGACTTGCTCTGCGGGGAAATCCGGCGTGTCGAGGACGAGGCCTATGGCGGCGTCTACGGCGCTCAGAAGGTGTGGCGGCAGCTCCGGCGCGAAGGCATGAGCGTCGCTCGCTGCACCGTCGAGCGTTTGATGCGCCGGATGGGCATCAACGGCGTGCGGCGGGGTCGCGCCTTCAAGGTGACGACCATCCCTGATGAGTCGTCGCAGCGACCGCCGGACCTCGTGCAGCGCGAGTTCCACGCAACGGCACCGAACCAGCTCTGGGTGGCGGACATCACGTACGTCGCCACCTGGAGCGGCTTCGCGTACGTAGCCTTCGTCATCGACGTGTACTCCCGCTACATCGTCGGCTGGCGCGTGTCGCGCTCGCTGAGGAGCGACCTCGCGCTGGACGCACTCGAGCAGGCCCTCTACGCCAGGCCGCACAGCGACGGCCTCGTCCACCACAGCGACCGCGGCGTGCAGTACCTGTCCATCCGCTACACCGAGCGCCTCGCCGAAGCCGGCATCGAAGCGTCCGTCGGCAGCGTCGGCGACTCGTACGACAACGCCCTCGCCGAGTCGGTGAACGGCCTCTACAAAGCCGAGGTCATCCACCGCCTGGGCCCGTGGAAGAACGTCGACGCAGTCGAGCTCGCCACGCTCGAGTGGGTCGACTGGTTCAACAATCGCCGCCTGCTCGGGCCGATCGGACATGTTCCCCCGATCGAGTTCGAGTGGGCCTATTATGAAAACCAGCAGAGCCCAGCCATGGTGGTTGGACTCATGTAAACGAGTCTCCGGAGAACCCGGGGCGGTTCAGAAGGTGCCGGGGGTGGAGCTGGGGTGCGTGCTGACGCGAGAATGGGCAGACCAGGATTTCTTCCCTGGTGGTGTGCCGCGCCCGGACCCGGAGACGTCGCACGTGCGTCGTTTGAACAGGAATAGCGACTACGCGGCGTTCACGACCTACCCGTCGAAGTGCATGGACAACAGCGCCCCGAGCAGTCGGATCGACCCGTGGTTCACACAAATGCTGGCAATGGCCGGCGACAAGCCGGTCATCATCCAGGAGATTGGATGGCCCACCTACGACAAGGGCACGTGTGAGGGGATAACGGAAGACCAGAAGAACGAGAGTCCGCCGCCTGGCTTCTACACAGTCCAGACGGACACGGCGTGCCCCACGCTTCCAATCGGGATCTGCCAACAGAAAGGCGCAGTCGATGCCGCCTTCGCTGACTGGGGCAAGGACAACGCGAAGCTCCGTATGCCGCTGGTCATCTGGTTCACCCTGTTCGAGCAGCATATCGAGGGGGACGGCTGCACGACCTGGGCGGACATCTTCGCGAAAACCGCCCCCTGCGACCCTTGCACGGATCCGGACTGCCACGTGTGTGGGCTTGGAGAGAAAGTCGACTGGCTAGGACAGCAACCCAACGAGCGCGGGAAGCGCTTCTTCGGCTCCGACGGTCTGATCCGCTCGGACGGCGTGCCGAAGGGCGAGACCGCCATGGGAGAGGAGGGCGCCTGGGGTGACCTCCTCGCACTCACCGCGGCCATGCGGGTGCCACGTGGGAAGTGATGTTGGCCGCACCTGGAAGCTCGTGTGGGTCGCGTTCCTGACGCTTGGCGTCGGATGCTCGGCTCCGCGCGCGAGCTCTTCCACAGGAGGTCACGACGCGGCGGCCGACGCCGACGCAAGCATGCTTCCAGAAGCTGGCCCGGATGCCGCGATCGATGCGAGTGCCGACGCAGAGGACGGCTCCGCCGACGTGTCGTGGATGCCCGGCTGCAGCGCGGGGATGGATGGCGGCGCGCTGGGCGCGCCGCAAGCGATCGCGACCGGCAGACAGGATCCGTCGTATGTCGGGGCGTCGAGTGACGGGCCTGTGTGGACGGAAGTCAAATACTACGACGAACCCAACGGCGTTACCGAACGCAGTGTGGCGGTCGTGTGGCTTCCCTATGGCAAATCCCCTACATTCTCGATAGTCGAGGATCTCTGCCCCTTCGAAGTCACGGCCCTCAGAGTTCGGGACGAACATCTGGCATACGCCCTGGAGGAGCGGCAGACATGGTGCGGCTATCTCGTATCGTGGAGCCGGCTCGATGGATCCGGTGGCGGCTACTGGGAGGCGAATTCGAACTATGGCCTGGACGATTCGTACGTCTACATGATGATCGCACCTTGCTTGCTGACGCGGATGGCTCTCGATGAAGATGCTGGGGCGGCTTCCTTCGACCAGCGGCCCGGCGTATGCGGCATCATTGCCGTCGACCAGAACGCCCTCTACCTCATGGACTGGGAGGTGGACGCCTCTGTCCGGTACTCGATCAAACGCATCTCCCACTGGGGCGACGCACCCCACGTGCTCGCCGACAACGTGCCGGGCCCAGCCAGTCACATGGGCTTCCAGGCCGACGACGGCGCGGTCTTCTGGCAGGTGGACAAGAGCTCGCGCATCTACGAGCTTCCCGCCGGAAGCAGCACACCCCGCATCCTCGTCGACGATCCCGATGGCGTCTGGGGCTTCACCGTCGATCACGACTATGTCTACTGGGCCTCCGGCGAAGGGTGGAAAGCGGCGCAGGGTACGGTCAAACGCATCCGCCGCTGCGGCGGCACGCCGGAAGTGATCGCCCAGGGTCAGCGCTGGAGCGCCGAGTACCGCGACCCCGTCGGCATCTCGGTGGGCGCGGACGCGCTGTACTGGGTGACCGGCGACGGCAAGATCATGCGCATCCGCAAGCTCGATGCGCCGGACGCAGGTATCGACACGGCGAGCGACGCGAGCACGGATGTGGCGGTCGACGCCGCGGGGGATGCGAGCGTGAACGCATCGCCCGACGCGGGCTTCGACGCTTCTATCGATGCGGGGGTGGAGTAGCTTTGCATGACCGCCGCGGCGAGCTGCTGCACGGCCTGCGCGGCCGGCCTCGCCAACGGCGGGGCGGCATGCGAAACTGCAGGCAGCGGCCCGGCTGGCGCTGCGGAGGCGCCGGGGGTCGCCCTGGAGCGCGGAGTGTCCCCTGTTGCAGAGCTTTCGCTGGCGACTCCAGCGCTGCGAGGAGCGCTGGGTCCGGCTCCGCACGCGGTGGCGGCAGAGCCCGCCGCTCGCGCGTCTCTGGTCGCGCGCGAGCTGGCTCCGGCGCGGGGCGACGTCGTCCGTGCTCCCGCGCCGGCACAGCTCCAGCCCCCGCCAAGCGTCGCGCAGCGCGCTCCCGTCCCGCGCAACATGGCGCCGTCCGCGCACCTCGGCTCGGGCATCGCCATGACGATGGAGGAGGCGCACCAGCTGGCGGCGAGCCCGCAGATGAGCGCCGGCATCGCCATGACCATGGAGGATTCGCTCGCCCTGGCGCGGAGCCCTGCGTCGCGTGCCGGCCTTCCGCCGGAGCCGGCCGCGGCTGTCGCGCCGCCGCCCGGCAATATCGCGCTCACGATGGAGCACGCCGAGGCGCTCGCGCGGGCGCCGCAGTTCCACCAGAACATCGCCCTCACGCTCGAGGACGCCGAGCGGCTCGCCAAAAACCCCGCCTTCCGGGCGGGCATCAACATGACGCTGGAGGAGTCGCTATCGTTCGCGGAAGCTTCGCAGAAGAACGCCGCCATCGCGCTCACCATGGACGACGCGCTCGCGCTTGCGCGCTCGCCGGCATCGCGCGCCGGGCTCGAGCTCTATGACCGTAGCTCGCCGGATCTGATGACGAACGGGCGGTTGAGCCCGGAGGCAGTGAAGGCGGTGCTGCGTGGGGAGCATCCGGTATTTCCGCTCGGTACCGGGCCATCGGGGCCGTCGAGTGGTCCGCAGCAGCCATCGACGGGGCAGTTCGGGAAACCAGCGGGGTCGTTCGCGCCGGTGAAGACGCCGCTGTGGTTCTACAACGCGCTCTGGACCGACTACGACAATCCGTCGGCGTGGGGCGACGTGGTGGACGTGGGCGCTGGCGGCGGCTGGGTGTGGGCCGTGACCAGCGACGGACAGCTCTGGAAGCTGGGCCCCGGAAGCTCGAGGTTCGAGGCGGAGCTCGGCATGCGGGACGCGGTGCGCGTGGCGGTGCTGTCCGATGGCAGGCCTGTTGTGGTGACGATGCACGGGTCCGTCGAGGAGCTCTTCTACGAGACGACCTATCATTGGGTCACCCTCTGGGCCTATCCCGCCAACGTGCCCGGTACGTCATCCACCACAACTCCCCAGGACGTGGGCGCGGGCCAGACCGGGCTGCTGCGCGATCTTGTTGTCGCTGTGCTTGGCGACAGGGTCGTCGATCTCGGGAACCATCACGTCGTACCCGTCGCCGGCAACGCCGGGATCCGCGCGGTCGCTGTCGCCGCCAACGGGACGGAGCTGACGCGCGACGGCAAGAAGCTGCCCCGCCTGTGGGCCGTCGGTACCAACGGGCTTCTGTACGCTGGAGACGAATCGGGGCTGGAGCGAGTCGATGGGCCATGGGAGGCGTTCGTCGACGTTGGCGTCGACGAGCAGGGCATGCCCTGCGTCATCGCTGCGAACGGCAACGCCTGGCAGCAGGACATCTCCAGCGACACGTGGCTCGACGCCAAGGGGCGTGCGACGGCCATTGCCGCCGGGCCCGACCGCAGCATGTGGCTCGTGGGGCAGGACGGGAAGGTCTACAACCGTGGGGGGCGGCAGCTGGGGTTCTGGGAGCTCGGGACACGCTCGATACCAAGTGGGGAGCCAAAGCAGACTTGGTGTGATTTCGAAACGCAGCTCCACGATTTCCTTCTGCCAGGCACCGACCCTTCAGCGGCCGACGCATTGGGCGCAGCGATCGTAAAGCGCGAGCCACTCCCAGCCCTCCTCCAGGAGGGGGTTGCTCGCTTGCTGGAAAGCGGTGCGACCACGATCAGGATCGGCCAGAGTTTCTCCAATGACGTTGGAGCCGAGTTGCACGGCGCGATTACGGAGCCTGCAGCGCTCCTTGTTGCGGCAACGTGGGGCGTCGACGTGTTCTTGCTCATCGACGTGATACGGACGGGCGAAAAGGTTGTTCCTCATCCGGACAAGGGTAACCCCGGCGTGCAGCCACCAGACTACGCTTCTCTGCCTTTCAACAACGCGGAGATGAAGGCGTGGTTCAAGACCGAGTTTTCCAATTTCGTGGGCAACGTCAAGAAGCTGTTTGATCGTTTCGGCGTAGAGCGTGAGATTCAGGACGTCCTACGCTTCATATCAGTGGGGGGTGAGGTCGACTACTTCCTCACCGGTAACGTTGTCCCGGACTACACAAAGGGAGATCGGTGGCAGAACTGGATAGACTTCTATGATGATGTCATGGGCCACATCCGCGAGCTGGTCCCGGGCGTGAAAGTTGGTTCGGTTGTCACTGACAGCGGCGCGCAAGCGTATCGGACCGCCGTCGAGATCATGAACGAGAAGAGTGATTTCTTCGGATTCACGAGCTACCCGAACGGAAACCTCCCGCTCGACTTTCCAAGACTCACGATATCGCGCGAGGACGCCAAGGGGAACACGGTCTACGCATACAGCGTCCGAGACCGGATCGAACGGATGCTCGACATCGCCGGCGACAAGCCTGTCGTGATCGAAGAGTTCGGATACCCGACCTACGACAACGCAACGAAGGCGGCATTGAAGGCCGCGTGGCCGGAGCATTCGTTCCCGCAGAGCTTCTTCCTGGCGGACCACGGCGAGAGAGCGCAGGGGGAAGCCGCCCGCCTAGCCTTCGACGCGTGGGATGCGGCGAAGCTTCGAGTGCCCATGTTTGTTTGGTTCTTGGCGTTCGAGCAGCACATCGAGGGTAACGGCTGCGACTGCCTGCCCGGGAGCGCAAACAAGAAGTGCAAGACCTACTGCAACCCATGTTTGAAGGGCGTCGACGTCCCCACTTGTCACCTTTGTGGATTTCTTGATCTTGTCGATCCGCTTGGCACCGGGGAGACCGAACGCGACAAGCGGTTCTTTGGCTCCTGCGGCCTGATCCGGGCGGACGGTAAGCCGAAGATCGGATGGCAGGAGATGATCAACGAGGTGGAGGTACGGAAGAATCCACCGGGAGGGATGTCTCCGTGATGGCCCGCGTCTCCTCGGAAATCACGTCCCGTGCACTGCTTCGGGATTCTGTCTCAATCGTCCTGGCGGCGTTGCTCCTTTCTACGGCGCAATGCAGCTACTCGCGCAACAGTGGTGGGCAGCCCGCCCTCCCGGGCGATGCAGCCATAGCGCGTGTCGAGACCGGCGCGGAACCAGGAAACGCCGACGGAGCGGGCTCGGACGCCGGGCTCAAACCCGTGCCAGTGGATGGAGCTCTCTGCGACGCGGCAGCCGAGGAGCCGCTCTCGCAGCCCGAGGCTCTAGCGGTGGGCCAGTCGGGACTCCGGTCCGTAGCTTCCGCGGGAGGGCGAGCGGTCTGGGCCGAGTCGCACCTGGATCCCAGCACATTGCTTCTCTCCATGCGCATATTCCGGGAGGGGAATCCGTCGCCAATGGACTTCGATCTGGGTGCGGCTGGGACGCTTTCCTGCGGCCGGCTGCGTGCCTACCAAGGCAGGCTTGCGCTTTGGTATGTGACGTCCTCCACGCCGTACGGGGGTTCCATCTCGTCCGGCATACTCCGTGGAAATCTACAGACCAGTGCCGTCGACACTTGCGCGAACGCGGGCAATGACGAGCCTGTGGCGATCGATGCCTCGGGCATTTACCTAGTCGCCCCCGGGTTTGCTTCTGGCGCACTGGTACAACTTCAACCAACTCCGGGCGAGACATCCTGCGCCGCCACCGAGCTCGCTGCAACGGACGCGACGGGTATCGCCACAGACGACAAGGCAATCTACCTCTTTTCCTCACTAGAGTCGGGAGCCGACGCGTCTGCGGGCGGGTATTCCATCCAGAGGGTATCGAAGGCCGCGATGTCGGTGAATCAGGTGGCGAAAGGATTCGATCCTGCGCCGCCGGTCCTGTGGTGGAAACCCATCGAGATGGCTGTTCGTGCCGGCTCGGTGTTCTGGTCGCATCCGCAGTTGGCGGAAGGGCTTCAGCCCGCGGACACCGCCCGCCGCATTTGGGTCTGCCCGCCGGGTAGCGGCGCCTGCGAGGTCCTAGTGGACGACCCCGACGGGCTGTTCGACTTCGCTGTCGACGGTCGCTATGTCTACTGGGCGACAGCGACTGGCCTTGTCAAGCGCATGCGCACCTGCGGAGGCAGCGCGGAAGTCATCGCCCATGACCAGGATCTCCCCGTCTCGATCGCCGTCGGCGATTCGGCCATCTACTGGCTCGATCAGGGCACGGCACCTGGCACCGGCAAGGTTATGCGCATCCGCAAGCTCGACGCGCCGGACGGGGGCGCGGACGCTGGGAACGACGCTACTGCCGACCCCGACGCAAGCCCCGACGCCGGTCCCGGCTGATGACAGTCCCGTCGAGCTGCTGCACGGCATCGCGCATCGTCCGCATAGCCGTCGCTGCCGACGGCACGGATTTCGTCCGGGGCGACGGTGCGCCCCTTCCACGCCTCTGGGCCATCGACGAGGATGGCCAGTTGTACGCCGGCGACCATCAGGATCTGAAGCGAACGCCCAGCCCGTGGGAATCCGTCGTCGACGTCGGCGTGGACGAACAAGGCATGCCCTGCGTCGTCGGCGCGAACGGCAACGCCTGGCAGCAGGACATCTCCAGCGACACGTGGCTCGACGCCAAGGGGCGTGCGACGGCCATTGCCGCCGGGCCCGACCGCAGCATCTGGATCGTCGGCCAGAACGGGAAGCTCTACAACCGCGGGGGGCGGAAGTTCGGCTTCTGGAACACGGGTTGGAGGCAGAGGCCCTCGCCCGGTCAGAGCTGGTGCGACTTCGAAAAGCAGGTGTTCAACGAGGTCGGTGCGGAAGGGGACGCGACGAAACAGTGGAACGAGAACCGCCAACTGTCTCCCGCGGTCTCCCAGCTCCTCACGACAGGCAAGCTCCCGGCGCTGCTCGAAGAGTACATGCAGCGCTTCGCACAAGGCGGGGCCAGCACACTCCTGCTGGTCGAGGACTTCGTCCTCGCAGAGCGCTTTGCGCCCGGAACGAGCGTGCCGATCGGGCTGCAGCCAGTCCTTCCGCTCGCCGCCGCGGCGATCCTGGGTATCAACGTCTATCTCATCATCCCGGCCATCATGACGAACCGGAAGGTCGTGCCTCAAGCCTTCCTCTACAAGCCGTTCAGCGATGCGAAAATGCAGCAGGCATTCGACGACTTCTTCGACGCCCTTGTCGAGAGCGTGAACGACTTGTTCCAGGCGCTTGGTCTCGCGAAGAGATTCGAGGATGTCATCAAGTACGTGACGATCGGTGGCGAAGTGGATGCCTTCCTGCGCGATACCCCGTCGCCGTTGGCATTCGGCTACTGGGACTACTGGGACAACTGGATCGCGTTCTACGATCACGTGACGGACCACATCCGGCAGAAGGTGCCGGGGGTGGAGCTGGGGTGCGTGCTGACGCGAGAATGGGCAGACCAGGATTTCTTCCCTGGTGGTGTGCCGCGCCCGGACCCGGAGACGTCGCACGTGCGTCGTTTGAACAGGAATAGCGACTACGCGGCGTTCACGACCTACCCGTCGAAGTGCATGGACAACAGCGCCCCGAGCAGTCGGATCGACCCGTGGTTCACACAAATGCTGGCAATGGCCGGCGACAAGCCGGTCATCATCCAGGAGATTGGATGGCCCACCTACGACAAGGACACGTGTGAGGGGATAACTGAAGACCAGAAGAATGAGAGTCCCCCGCCTGGCTTCTACACAGTCCAGACGGATACGGCTTGCCCGATGCTTCCGATCGGGATCTGCCAGCAGAAAGGCGCAGTCGATGCCGCATTCGCTGGCTGGGACAAGGACAGCGCGAAGCTCCATACTCCGCTGATCATCTGGTTTACCCTGTTCGAGCAGCACGTGGAGGGGAACGGTTGCACACCGTGGACGGAGATCGCTTCGTGTGACCCGTGCAAGCAATCGAGCTGCCATGTGTGTGGGCTCGGAGAGAACTTCGACTGGCTCGGCCAGCAGCCCAACGAGCGGGGCAAGCGGTTCTTCGGCTCCGACGGTCTCATCCGCTCGGACGGCGTTCCGAAGGGGGAGACTTCCATGGGAGAGGATGGCGCGTGGGGTGACCTGCTGACGCTCACCGCTGCGCTGCGGGTGCCGCGTGGGAAGTGATATCGCTCGCGCCTGGACGCCTGCATACCTCGCTGTCTTGCTGCTGGGCGTCGGATGCTCGGCTTCGCGCGCGAGTTCTTCCACGAGCGGTTATGACGGCGCGGCTGACGCCGATGCGGGCGTCCTTCCAGAAGCCGGTCTCGAGGCCGCCATCGATGTGGATGCCGGCGCGCAGGACGCGCCCACCGACGCCCAATGGATGCCCGAGTGCACCACGGCGATCGACGGCGGCGCGCTGGGTGCGCCGGAAGCGATCGCGACCGGGCGACCGGAGCCATCGTATGTGGGGGTGTCGAGCGACGGGCCTGTGTGGTCCGAAGCGAACTACTATGATTCCGCCGGCACAACGAGGCGGACCGTCGCCGTTGCATGGATCCCAGCCGGAGGCGGGACGCCGCAATTGGCATTGGTGGACGACCTGTGCGAGTTCGATGTCCGGGAGTTTCACGTCCACAACGACTATTTCGCGTGGGCGCTGTGGCCCCAGAAGACGTATTGCGGCGGTTCGTCGCTGCTCGAGTGGTGTCGCATAGACGGAGGCGAGCATCTCTACGGCGGAGCGATGCTGCCGTTCGCGCTGGGCGACTCTCACATCTACTGGCCTGACTTCCCTTGCGCACTCTGGCGAGCACCTCTGGACTATGAGGCAGGAGCCGTTCCGACCGAGCGCGAGTCCGACGCGTGCGGCGCGACTGGTATCGACAACGGGACCATATACCTCATGCACATGCACGCGGACACCTCGGTCCGGTACTCGATCGAACGCATCTCCCACTGGGGCGACGCGCCCCACGTACTCGCCGACAACGTCCCCGGCCCTACCAGCCACATGGGCTTCCAGGCCGACGACGGGGCGGTGTTCTGGCAGGTGGACAAGACCTCGCGCATCTACGAGCTTCCCGCCGGCAGCAGCACACCCCGCATCCTCGTCGACGATCCCGATGGCGTCTGGGGCTTCACCGTCGACCACGACTACGTCTACTGGGCCTCCGGCGAAGGCTGGAAAGCGGCGCAGGGCACCGTGAAGCGCATCCGCCGCTGCGGCGGTACGCCGGAGGTCATCGGCCAGGGCCAGCGCTGGAGCGCCAAGTACCGCGACCCCGTCGGCATCTCGGTGGGCGCGGACGCGCTGTACTGGGTGACCGGCGACGGCAACATCATGCGAATCCGCAAGCTCGACGCACCGGACGCGGGTGTCGACGCCACGGGGGATGCGAGCCTGAACGCATCGCCCGACGCGGGCTTCGACGCTTCTATCGATGCGGGGGTGGAGTAGCTTTGCATGACCGACACGGCGAGCTGCTGCACGGCCTGCGCGGCCGGCCTCGCCAACGGCGGAGCGGCATGCGAAACTGCAGGCAGCGGCCCGGCTGGCGCTGCGACGGCGTCGGGGGTCGCGCTGGAGGCCCGTGTGTCCGCTGTTGCAGAGCTATCGCCGGCGACTCCGGCGCTCGAGGGAGCGTTGGCTCCGGCGCTGCGCACGGTGGCGGCCGAGCCTGTCGCCCGCGCGTCTCCCGTCCTGCGGGAGTTGGCTCCGGTGCGCGGCAACGTCGTCGCCGCTGCTCCGGCACAGCTCCAAGCCCCGCCGCCTGTCGCGGGGTCCGTTCCGCGTCTGGCTCCACCTCCGCACCTCGCGCAGGGCATCGCGATGACGATGGAGGAGGCGCACCAGTTGGGGGCGAGCCCGCAGATGAGCGCCGGCATCGCCATGACCATGGAGGATTCGCTCGCCCTGGCGCGGAGCCCCGCCTCGCGCGCCGGCCTTCCGCCGGAGCCGGCCGCGGCTGTCGCGCCGCCGCCCGGCAACATCGCGCTCACGATGGAGCACGCCGAGGCGCTAGCCCGCGCCCCGCAGTTCCACCAGAACATCGCCCTCACGCTCGAGGATGCCGAACGCCTCGCCAAAAACCCCGTGTTCCGCGCGGGCATCAGCATGACATTCGAAGAGTCGCTGGCTTTCGCCGAAGCTTCGCAGAAGAACGCCGCCATCGCGCTCACGATGGACGACGCGCTCGCGCTCGCGAATTCGCCCGCGTCGCGCGCCGGGCTCGAGCTCTATGACCGTAGCTCGCCGGATCTGATGACGAACCAGCGGCTGAGCCCGGAGGCGGTGAAGGCGGTGCTGCGTGGGGAGCATCCGGTATTTCCGCTCGGTACCGGGCCATCGGGGCCGTCGAGTGGTCCGCAGCAGCCGTCAGCGGGGGAGTTCGGGAAGCCCGCCGCGACCGGGCTGCCCGCTGCACTTCCGCTGCGCGTTGCCAACGCATTGTGGACTAGCATCGATGTGCCAAAGGGGATCCAGATCACAGATGTCGCGGCCGGGACCTATGGTGTGACTGCGCCAGGCGGCAATGTGCTTTGGCGACCCGCGGTCTGGGCTATCGGGAGCGACACGTCCGGCGTCTACACGATCGTCTATCGCCTGGTCGATGGCGCCCGCCTCGAACAGCACGCTCTCATCGCCACGAAGGCCCAGCCGGGACGCATCGCTGCAGCGCGTGACACTGGCGAACCGTTTGCCTTCCCGGAAGACGGGGAAGTCTGGACAAGCCGAACGTCCTCCTCTACGTGGCACGGGCTGCTCGGCGTGTATCCCGGCGTCGTCGACATGGCTGTCGGGAACCTGCTTGATCCGTACAATCCCGGGATCTGGTGGGTGGACGACGAGGGCACGCTCTACCAGGTGAGGCTGGACGGGCAGGCGCCCAATCTCCACGCCGTCAACCTGACGATTGCAGGGAACATCGCGCGTGTCTCCATCGACGCGGATGGAAACGTCTGGACGGTCACGCGCGACGGGCACGTCCTGCGCGGCGAGGCCTCCGAGGATGTGACGCCGCCGCGCCGCGCGACCAACGTCGCGGCGGTTCCGGGCGGCGACGCGTACGTGATCGGCGCGCAGCAAGCCAGCGGTATCACGACGAGCGCCGGATTCATCCCCCCGGCAGGGAACGAGATCTGGTTCTGGAACCATCTCACGAAGACGTGGTCGCTCATTCCGGGTTGGGGCGTGGCGATCGACGCCGACAACGACGGCAACCTCTGGATCGTCGACGAGAACGGGAAGGTCTGGAATCGGGGCGGGCGGAAGTTCGGGTTCTGGGAGCTCGGCGGCCGGTCGCGCCCGGCACCGGGAGAGACGTGGTGCGACTTCGAGAAAGAGCTCGATGCACCAGCCGGCTTGTTCCAGGACGGCGTGGATCGATTCGTCGAAGGGGGCGCCAGCGTGCTGCGTATCGGTCAAGTCTCGGCCGATCCGGCGGGCAACAACGTCACGGACAATGTTACGGAACCGTTCGCCCTCATCGAGGCCGCGAACCTGGGCGCGGATGTGTTCGTGCTGTTCGATGTAATCCGCACCAACCAAAGGAACCTACCGTATCCGGACGCCAACAACCCCGACAATCCCGACAACCACACGACGGGTATTCCCGACTATCGCTACCTCCCCTTCGACGATCCACAGATGATCGACTTCTTCAGGCAAGCGTTCCTGAAGTTCAAGGACAAGGTCGAGAGTCTCTTGCAGCAATACACCACGCCGGTGCGTCGCTTCGAGGACGTGATCAAGTACATCTCCATCGGTGGCGAGGTCGACGTGTACCTGAACGGCACGCAAGCCGATCAATGGGGTGCCTGGACCGAGTTCTACCGTCAGGTCAGCGCCTACATCCGCAGCGTGGCACCGGAGCTGAAGATCGGCTCCGTTACCACGCTTCACTACAGCGGGCCGCACGTACGTTGCGGCAAGGTGGCCGGAGCCTGGGGGCTCTACAAGAGCACCAACGCGACATGTCGCGGTTACCTGGAGTCGCTGAACGAGAGCAGTGACTACATCGGGTTCACGAGCTACCCCGGGATGGGCACGTCTCTGGACCCCGCGAGCGACGTGGCGCTCCGCATCCAGCAGATGCTCGAGATTGCGGGCGACAAGCCGGTCATGGTCGAGGAGTTCGGCTACCCGACGTACGACGAGCCGACGATGGCAGCGCTCCAGCAGGAGTGGCCCGGGCACCAATTCCCGAGTCCCTTCTACAAGGGGAAGACGGATCTGGCCTGTCCGGCCCTGCCCATCGGGATCTGCGGGCAGAAGCGGGCGGTCGATATCGCCTTTGCGGAATGGGACAAGGCGAAGGTCCGTCTGCCCGTCTTCATCTGGTTCACGGCCTTCGAGCAGCACATCGAAGGCGACGGCTGTCAATGCACACCGCGCCAGCTGCCGTTCAAGTCGAAGAACGTCTGCCAGCAGTGGGGCATGTGCGAGCCCTGCGTCCAGGCGACAGGCCAGGACAACCCCGCTTGCCACCCCTGCGGCGCGCTGGACGGCGAGAACACGCTGGGACTGGGGGCAGGCGAGCTCAGCGAGCGCTTCTTCGGCTCCTGCGGACTGATCCGCTCCAACGGCGTGACGAAGGCAGGTTGGGACCAGGTGGTTCTGGAGACCGCGCAGCGCAGGATCCCAGATGGCGACACCTAGCTGGGCTTACGCGGCGGGCTTCAGCGCGCTTGCGGCGTGCAGCGCCCGGCCGACCGCGATGCAGGCCCCGGCGGCGCCCGAAGCCGGCATCGAAGCGGGGACCTTGGACGCGACACCCGACACGGGGGACGCCGACGCGGAGGCCTCCTTCTGCAGTGGCCCGACCGAGGGCGGCGCGCTCTCCGCTCCAGAGGCGGTCGTCTCGGGAGAACCCAACCTGGACGGTCTCGCACTCTCGAGCGCGGGGCTTGTCTGGCTGGAGGATGCGTGGGGGGTCCCGGGGGTGTGGCTGGCTTCGAGTCCTCCGAGGCTTCTGTTCGACGCCCAGACATCGCCCCTATCCGTGGGGCTTGTGGGCGGCTTCGGTGCTGCAGCGAACCTCTTCGTCATGTCCTACTGCCACAAGGGCTGCTACAACTCGGGGAGTCAGACGCTTGCTTTCGACATTGCGGCGGGACAGCCGTACAGGACCTTCAACTCCAGCCTGGGTGAGGTCGCCGTGGACCAGCGGCGGATCTATGGGCTTGCCGGGGAGGTGGGGTGTCTCCCGCTTGTTCCGGGTGGCTGTGGCTACGTGGGAAAGGAGTGGGCCAGTGGGATCGCGATCGACGACGCAAACCTCTACGCTCTCCTCCTCGGCGCCAACTTCGAAGCGGATGGCGCCTACACGGTTCGTGTCAAACAGAAGGGAAGCAAGAGCGCGCCAAGCATCCTGGCCTCAGGTGTGGATCCGGAGCCGTCGTATGTCTTGAACTGGCGCGACATCTTCACCATGGCTGCCCACGGTGGAAATGTGGCGTGGGTCGAGCCTCACAAGACGTTAGATGTCGTCTACGGCATCCTTCACGGTGCGGCGCCGCGCATCCTGGTCAGCGAGCCGGACCACGTCGCGGGCCCGCACATCGGCATCAACAGCGAGGCCAGCCTGCGGACAATCGCGCTCGACGACCAGTACGTCTACTGGGCGACCGAGACCGGCAAGGTCAAGCGCCGCCGGCTTTGCGGCGGACCAGTCGAGGTGCTGGCAACCAACCAGGAATACCCCATGGCCCTCGGCGTGGACGATTCCGCCATCTACTGGATCTCGCGCGGCTCGGACCTCGCGCACCCCGTCGGCAACATCATGCGCATCCGCAAGCTCGACGCACCGGACGCGGGCATCGACGCCGCCAGCGACGGCGGTGCGGAAGCAGCCTCCGACGCCTCCCTCGACGCCACCCCCGACTGATGCTCTGGGGCGTCGGCACAGGCCGTTCGGGAACGAAGCGCCTTCGCGAGCCGCGCCCGGCGCCGCGCGTCGGGAAGCTGGATCGCCACGCCTAGGCTCCCTGCAGCCGTTCGAGCTCCACCGCGTCGTGCGCGCAGAACACGCGCACCTCGCCGCGGTTCTCGCGCGCGAGCTGCCGCAGGCGCTCCTGGTTTGCGCGCATGCGCTCGCCATCCACCTGCACCACGCGCTCGAACAGGTTCATCAGCGGAGGGCAGCGGCGCCTGTCCGGATCCATCTCCGAGTGGTGCACTGCCGCCCGTCGCGCCGCTGCCGCCTGTCGCGCCCACGCCGCCGCTCGCTCCCTGTCCGCCCGCGGCCGCTGCGCCGCCCGCCCCGGCGTCGTTCGAGAACCCGACGTTGTTGCTCCCGCCGCAGGCGGACACGGACGCACAGACGAGCGCGCCGGCAACAGCGATACGCCAATCGCGCCTCCGTCCCCTGTACCGCCCCTCACGCATCGCGTGTCATCGTATCGTCTCGCGCGCCGCGACACGAGCATTTGATTTCGAGTGGCTGCCGAGCGCGCCAACCCGACGTGCTTGTCGCACCTGAACACATATGGACGCCCACGGGGGTGAAACGCGATGCGTCATGCAGAAACGCGGTTCCGCGTGTTGACGAACAACGCGGGGGGGGGGTAGCTTGCTCCAATTACATGAGGGGTTGGAGCCCGCGCGCGGGGCGCGCCGCCAACCCTCCGAGGAGGGCAGCATGCTTCGAACATCCGAGCTCATTTTCGACGATGTGGTGCAGGGAACGGGCGATGTGTACACGGACCCGAAGTGGAACGAGAAGTTGGGCGTTGCGGACGTGTTCACCGTGGGCGCCATCGCCTCGCAGGCCGGCGGCACTTCGCCCACGCTCACGGTCCAGGTCGAGCAGGGCCCGGACGAGCGTCGCTGGGAAAACCGCAACACCACCGCCGAGATCAACGGCGTGACCCTCTCCAAGACCGCGGAGAACGTCGAGACTGCGAACGACGGCGATCCGGCGGGAGCCACCCGCCTCGCCTTCGTCCGGCTGCGGATCCAGCTTGGCGGCACCGATCCCCAGGCCCGCCTGAAGATCTGGGTGACCGGCCGCGGCGAGCAGATCCAACAGAACATCCCGGCCGCGCCGGGCTGAAGAGTCATGACCGACACGGCGAGCTGCTGCACGGCCTGCGCGGCCGGCCTCGCCAACGGCGGGGCGGCATGCGAGACTGTGCGGAGCGGCCCGGCTGGCGCTGCGGAGGCGCCGGGGGTCGCGCTGGAGCGCGGAGTGTCCCCTGTTGCAGAGCTTTCGCTGGCGACTCCGGCGCTCGAAGGAGCGTTGGCTCCGGCGCTGCGCACGGTGGCGGCCGAGCCTGTCGCCCGCGCGTCTCTGGTCGCGCGCGAGCTGGCTCCGGCGCGCGGCAACGTCGTCCGTGCTCCTGCGCCGGCACAGCTCGAAGCCGCGCCGCCTATCGCGGAGCCCATTCTGGCTCCGGCGCGCTCTGCGCACCTCGCCTCCGGCATCGCGATGACGATGGAGGAGGCGCACCAGTTGGGGGCGAGCCCCCAGATGAGCGCCGGCATCGCACTGACGATGGAGGACGCGCTCGCGCCGGCGCGGCGTCCCGCATCGCGCGCCGGCCTTCCGCCGGAGCCGGCCGCGGCCGTTGCGCCGCCGCCCGGCAACATCGCGCTCACGATGGAGCACGCCGAGGCGCTAGCCCGCGCCCCGCAGTTCCACCAGAACATCGCCCTCACGCTCGAGGATGCCGAGAAGCTCGCGCAGAATCCGGTCTTCCACGCTGGCATCAGCATGACGCTGGAGGAGTCGCTATCGTTCGCGGAAGCTTCGCAGAAGAACGCCGCCATCGCGCTCACCATGGACGACGCGCTCGCGCTTGCGCGCTCGCCGGCATCGCGCGCCGGGCTCGAGCTGTACGACCGGAGCTCGCCCGATGCGATGACGAACCAGCGACTGAGCCCGGAGGCAGTGAAGGCGGTGCTGCGTGGGGAGCATCCGGTATTTCCGCTCGGTACCGGGCCATCGGGGCCGTCGAGTGGTCCGCAGCAGCCATCGACGGGGCAGTTCGGGAAGCCCGCCGCGACCGGGCTGCCCGCTGCACTTCCGCTGCGCGTTGCCAACGCATTGTGGACTAGCATCGATGTGCCAAAGGGGATCCAGATCACAGATGTCGCGGCCGGGACCTATGGTGTGACTGCGCCAGGCGGCAATGTGCTTTGGCGACCCGCGGTCTGGGCTATCGGGAGCGACACGTCCGGCGTCTACACGATCGTCTATCGCCTGGTCGATGGCGCCCGCCTCGAACAGCACGCTCTCATCGCCACGAAGGCCCAGCCGGGACGCATCGCTGCAGCGCGTGACACCGGCGAACCGTTCGCCTTCCCGGAAGACGGGGAAGTCTGGACAAGCCAGAACGTCCTCCTCTACGTGGCACGGGCTGCTCGGTGCGTATCCTGGCGTCGTCGACATGGCGGTCGGGAACCTGCTTGATCCGTACAATCCCGGGATCTGGTGGGTGGACGACGAGGGCACGCTCTACCAGGTGAGGCTGGACGGGCAGGCGCCCAATCTCCACGCCGTCAACCTGACGATTGCAGGGAACATCGCGCGTGTCTCCATCGACGCGGATGGAAACGTCTGGACGGTCACGCGCGACGGGCACGTCCTGCGCGGCGAGGCCTCCGAGGATGTGACGCCGCCGCGCCGCGCGACCAACGTCGCGGCGGTTCCGGGCGGCGACGCGTACGTGATCGGCGCGCAGCAAGCCAGCGGTATCACGACGAGCGCCGGATTCATCCCCCCGGCAGGGAACGAGATCTGGTTCTGGAACCATCTCACGAAGACGTGGTCGCTCATTCCGGGTTGGGGCGTGGCGATCGACGCCGACAACGACGGCAACCTCTGGATCGTCGACGAGAACGGGAAGGTCTGGAATCGGGGCGGGCGGAAGTTCGGGTTCTGGGAGCTGAGGCGGCGCACGCGGCCAACCCCCACGGAGAACTGGTGCGACTACGACGCAGACGTGAAGGCGCTGGCTGCCAAGGGCGTGCTCGCCGACTTCTTGGCTTCCGGGAAGTTGCCGCCACTGCTCTCGGACGCAGTTCAGCGATTTGCTGAGGGCGGAGCGAGCACCCTCCGCCTGTCCCAGAGCTTCACGGATCCGGACCAGTCCCCCATCGTCTTGGACGCACCAGCGCTCGTGATTGCCGCAGTGCTCGGCATCAACGTCTTCTTGCTGATCGACGTCATCCGCACAGGCATTCGAGTCGTTCCGGCAGGGAAGGGGCTCGAATCTGCGTCGTTCGACAGTCCGGCGATGATCGATACTTTCAACAGCTTCTTCACGAAGTACGTGGCGGCCGTGGACGACTTGTTCCAGAAGGTCGGGCTGCCACAGCGCTTCGAGGACGTTGTGAAGTACATCTCGGTGGGGGGTGAAGTAGACGTGCTACTCAACGACAAGACCCTGACAACGGGCACCGATGAGTGGGACAGCTGGATCGGTTTCTACCGCAACGTCAGCTCGTCCATAAGGACGCTGGTACCACTCATGAAGATCGGGTGTGTCGTGACAGCGCCTGGCGCGTCGTGGATGTTCAATATGCCTGGAGCCTACCGTACGTGGCTGGATTCGCTGAACGAGACCAGTGACTACATCGGCTTCACGAGCTACCCGGACATGGGCACCAACCTGGACCCCTCCAATGACCTGGTGCAGCGAATCGAGCGGATGCTCCAGATAGCGGGCGACAAGCCTGTTATTGCGGAAGAGTTCGGTTACCCCACCTACGACGCCCTCACCAGGGCGGCACTACACAACGAATACCCCGGCCACGTATTCCCCACGAGTTTCTATGAGGGACCCGCGGATCTATCGTGCTCTCTTCCGGGTAAACTCACCGTCGCAACCGGCATCTGCCGCCAGAAGCGGGCTGTCGAACTCGCGTTCGGCGAGTGGGATAAGGCCAAGCTTCGACTCCCGGTGATCGTGTGGTTCACAGCATTCGCGATGCACACCGAGGGGA
This sequence comes from uncultured delta proteobacterium, assembly GCA_963826085.1. GTDB lineage: Bacteria > Myxococcota_A > Polyangia > Polyangiales > Polyangiaceae > CAWDXG01. The sequence continues at coordinate 26,197 of CAWGVN010000008.1, forward strand.
AGGGGTGCACGCCCAGAACGCTCCCGCTGCCGCCGCACGCGGACCCCGACTACTTTGCAGAAGGGATTGGGGGAAGGCTCTACGCCTGCCAGCCCTGCGTCCACGGCACCGACAATCTCCTCTGCCGTCCGTGCGGAGATGGCGAAGGCATCGACTGGCTGGGCACCGGCGTGGACGAACGCAGCGAGCGTTTCTTTGGTTCGTGCGGCCTGATCCGGTCGAATGGTGTGCCGAAGGAGGGCTGGAACGAGTTGGTCGCAGAAACGGAGCAGCGGAGGTTCCCACGTGGTCCGTAGCTTGTTCCGGTTGCTGCGCGTATCAGCGGTGACGTTGGTCCTGGGGTGCAGCGGGCCGCGACCAACTCACACTGGGGGTTACATCGAGTCGGGAAAAGGCGGCGAGTCGGCGGGCGTAGACGCGGCGCTGGACGCTACAGACGGCGCCGTGGATTCCGAAACATCGCTGTGCGCAGGGCCGGACGGAGGCGCCGTCTCGGCTCCTGAAGCGATCGTGACCGGAGAGCCGAACCTGGATGGTTTGGCGCTGTCGAGCGAAGGCCCGGTCTGGTTGGAGAACGCGGAACAACCGGCAGTGTGGCTGGCAACCAATCCCGCGACACTCCTCTTCGATGCGCACTCCGCGCCCACTTCGCCGATGTCGGCCGGGCCTGTCATCGACTTCGCTGCTGCGGGGGATTGGTACGTGCTCTCCGTGTCGGGCTACCTGCGGCCCAGCGAGACCGCCGCCGTGAATGTCCTTTCCGGCAATACGCTGAGCTTCGCGCAAGACGCTTTCCGCGTAGCGATGGACGAGTTCCGTGTGTACGCCACGATCCCGTTTGGAAGCGATATTTCCTGCTTTCCGATCACTCCTGGGAGCTGTGGGCCAACCGATAACACCGGCGCGCTCGCGATCGCAACGGGACGGTCCGACTTGTACGCGGTGGTACCTGGGCCGAATTTCCTCGGCGATGGGTCCTATACCATCCAGGCCAAGGCGAAAGGCAGCGCTGAACCGCTCGCCACCGTCGCTTCCGGCGACGCAAAGGACACTGGTTTCTGCATTGCCGCCGCTGCCGGCAGTGTCGCCTGGGCCTACTTGCAACCGCATAGTTTGCCCGCCGACACCATCTACGGGATCCTCGCTGACGGTGCTCGTCGTATCCTGGCGAACGATGCAGACGGAGTCGGGTTTTCTGACGCGCTCCGGACACGCGCACCGGGCTTCACGCACGTTGTCGCGCTCGACGATCAGTACGTCTACTGGACGACACGGACCGGCAAGGTCAAGCGCCGCCGCCTTTGCGGCGGCCCCATTGAGGTACTCGCGACGAACCAGCGGTATCCGATGGCGCTCACCGTGGATGACTCCGGGATCTATTGGATCTCCCGAGGCTCGGATCTTTCTCACCCCGTCGGCAACATCATGCGCATCCGCAAGCTCGACGCGCCGGGCGCGGCGCCGGACGCTGCGAGCGACGCCGGCCCAGAAGCAGCCTCCGACGCCTCCCTCGACGCCACCCCCGACTGATGCTCTGGGGCGTCGGCACAGGCCGTTCGGGAACGAAGTCGCTGGCGACAGCGCTCGGCGGCGAGCACGAGGGCGTGCCGTACCTGCGCGGCGAGGCGGCGGCGTGGGCGCGGGGGGAGGCGGTGGAGGGCGAGCTCCGGGCGATCCTCGAGGCGCGGCTCGCAACGGGCGCGCGCGCCTGGGTCGACTTCAAGCAGAGCTACTGCGTCGAGCTGATCCGCGAGCTCGACGCGCGGGCGGAGATCGTGTGGGTGATCCGTCACCCGCTGCTCACGGTGGCGAGCCTGGTGGCGGCGGGCTACTGGCACGCGGGCGATCCGGTGGGCGACTGGTTCCTGGGCGCGGCGGGCTGGCGCGCGCAGCCCCGCGTGCGCACCGCCCTCAACGTCTGGAAGCGCACCACCGAGCGTCTGCTCGCCGCAGGCCCCGACGTGCGCATCGTGCGCTGCGAGGATCTGCCGGTGCACGTGAACCGCCGCACCACGGACCCGCCCGCGCTGACGGGGCGCGAGGCTCTCGAGATCGCGGAGGAGACGCGGGAGCTCTGGGCGGACACGCTGGCGCGCGCCGCTCACTTCGGTCCGCTGTAGCGCTGGGCGATCTCGTTCGCGATGGAAGCGAGCCGGGCGGTTGGGCGGACCATGCGCTATGCGCGCTCCGGGGTTCCTGTCGCGCCGTGCGAGCGTCGTCCTGGCCGTCGCGCTGGGCGTGTTGCTGGTGCTGCCCAGCGTGTGGACCGGGTACTAAACGTCGCGCCCGATGGCGCGCCCACCGCGCTCCGCTACGTGTTCGACCGCCCGCTCGAAGATCGCTCGCTAGCCTGGTTCATCGAATCGTCGAACGGCTTCGTGCCGTTCCGTCTGCCGCCCGTCGGAGGACGTGTGGAGCTGCAGGGGCCGTGATGCGGCGCCGTGCCCGTTTTGGGCAGAACCATGCCGGGATCGCCGCGCGACCGGAAGTGCTACCATGCCGTCATGTCCGTGCGGCAGGAGCTGGAGGCGCGACTGCGGGCGCGTCCGGAGGTGCGGTTCGCGCTCCTGTTCGGGTCCCGCGCGTCGGGCACGGCGCGGGCGGATTCGGACTGGGATGTGGCGGTCTACCTGGACGAGGAACTGGACGCGCGCGCGCGCTTCCAGGCGCGGCTCGGACTGTCGGCGGCGCTCGAGGATCTGGGCGCGGTCGACCTGGTCGTGCTGAACGACGCCGATGCGTTGCTCGGGCAGCGAGCGCTGATGGGCGAGCGGCTCTGCGTGAAGGATCAGCGCGACTATGTGCGCTACTTCGTGCGCACGATGGCGCTCGCCGAGGACCAGCGCTACTTCGATGGCATCCTGGCGCGGGCGCGCGAGCAGCGGCTGGCGGAGGGTCGCTTTGGTCGACGCTGAGATCTTCCAGCGGCGCCTCGCGAAGCTCGAGACGCTGCTCGCGGATCTGCGTTCGCTCGCCACCACGCCGCGCGACGAGTACCTCGCCGACCGCGCGCGGCAGGCTGAAGCGGAGCGCTGGCTGCACCTCGCGGCCGAATGCGTGCTCGACCTTGCGCATCACCTGATCGCCGATCGCGGCTGGCGCGCCTCGTCGTCCTATCGGGACGCCATCCGCGTGCTCCGCGAAGAAGGCGTGGTCGACGAGCCGCTGGCGTCCGAGCTGGAGCAGTGGGCAGGGCTCCGCAACGTGCTGGTTCACCTCTACCTGGACGTCGATCACGCGATCATCTTCGACATCCTGCACAACGACCTCGATCAGCTCCAGCACTTCGCTGAAGCCGTCTCGCGCGCGGCCGGCGACGGAACCTGAGCTCTGACCACGTCACCCGGGCCGCGCGAGGCCGGCGGTGTTGTGCCGTCGCACGGGGTGCAGCGGCTGCCAGGACCTGCCAGCGCGACGGCGACGCCCCGCGCGGAAAAATGCCCGGGCATGACCTCGCCCGTAGACAACCGTGGCGGTCCGACACACCGTACATACCTGCCGCGGAGGGAGCGAGGGCGCTCTGTGCAGGATGCGGCGGAGGCGCACTATGCAGTCCATCAATCCAGCGACCGGCAAGCTCATCCGCGAGTACGAGGAGCTGACGCCGAGCGAGGTCGACAACGCCATCGTCAACGCGCGCGACGCCTTCCACGCCTGGCGGCTGACGCCCGTAGCCGAGCGCGCGGATCTGCTCAAGAAGGCCGCGGCGGTGCTGCGCGATCGATCGACGGCGCTCTCGACGCTGATGACCCTGGAAATGGGCAAGCCGATCGTCGAGTCGGAGGCGGAGATCGAGAAGTGCGCGTGGGTGTGCGAGCACTACGCGGAGAACGGCGCGCGCTTCCTTGCTCCGCAGCGCCTGGGCAGCGACGCGGCCGAGAGCTACGTGCGCTACGACCCGCTCGGCCCGGTGCTGGCGGTGATGCCGTGGAACTTCCCGTTCTGGCAGGTGTTCCGCTTTGCCGCGCCGGCGCTGACGGCGGGCAACGTGGGGCTGCTCAAGCACGCGAACAGCGTGTCGGGCTGCGCGCTCGCCATAGAGGACGTGCTGCGCCGCGCGGGCTACCCGTCCGGCGTGTTCACGTCGCTCTTGATGTCCATCGAGCTGACCGACCAGATCATCGAAAATCCCGGCATCGTCGCGGTCTCGCTCACGGGCAGCGAGCGCGCGGGGCGCGCGGTGGGCGAAGCGGCGGGGCGGCAGCTCAAGAAGACCGTGCTCGAGCTCGGCGGCTCGGATCCGTTCATCGTACTGGACGACGCGGATCTCGACGCGGCCGTGGCGACTGCCGTCAGATCGCGGACGCTGAACTCCGGGCAGAGCTGCATCGCCGCCAAGCGCTTCATCGTGGACAAGAGCGTGTTGCCGCGCTTCACGACCAGGTTCGTGGAGGCGATGCAGGCGCTCCGCGTCGGCGATCCGCTGGATCGCGACACGCAGGTGGGACCACTGGCGCGCCGCGATCTGGTCGACACGCTGCACGAGCAGGTCACAGACAGCATCGAGATGGGCGCCAAGCTGCTCGCCGGGGGCAAGCGGCTCGACCGTGCCGGCTTCTTCTACGCGCCGACGGTGCTCTCGAAGGTGTCGCAGGACATGCCGGTGTTCGAGGAGGAGACGTTCGGACCCGTGGCGGCGATCATCGAGGCCGACCACTACGAGCACGCGGTGCGGCTCGCGAACCGTTCCTCGTTCGGCCTCGGCGCGTCCATCTGGACCCGCGACATCGACAAGGCCAAGCGCCTCGCTGCGCGCATCGAGTCGGGCATGGTGTTCGTCAACGGCATGGTCAAGTCCGACCCGCGGCTACCGTTCGGCGGCATCAAGAACTCCGGCCACGGCCGCGAGCTCGGCCGCGAAGGCATGCACGAGTTCGTGAACCAGAAAACCGTCTGGATCGCCGGCTAGTCCTGGGGGTCCTGGCAGCCGCGCCACGTCGCGGATACGCGCCGCTCGCGCCGCCCCGCGCGCCCTGCCTAGAAATCGCTCATGATGCCGACTGTGAGGCCGGCCTGGAGCATGCTGAAGTCGGTCGTGGTCGAGGGAGTGGATGCGCTCCCGAACGAGATGCCCTCCACCTTGGCCTTCGCCCCGACCGAAACCAGGCAGCGTGCGCCGACGAGGAAGCCGAAGTGGTCCACGGGCTGCAGCACCAGCAGCGCTTCGCCGCCGGGCGCGACGCCGCTGAAGGTCTCCTTGCCCAGGGTGGAGAAGCTGTAGTTGAAGTAGGTGATGCCGCCGCGCAGCCAGAACGCCGTGCCGCTTTCGATGGGGAATGCCACGCCCACCCGCGGCTCTATTTCGAAGGTGGAGCCGTATATGTCGCGGTCGGAGTAGTGGATCCCCATGCCTACCGAGAGCGGCGGCGCCACGAAATAGTGGAAGCCGAGCTGCGGCAGAGGCTGGTTGAGCGGCAGGAACGACGTGAAGGTGCCGACCGCGGTGCTCTCGCCCGCCTTCTCGCCCGGCGTCTTGGCCCTTTCGTACATGGCGCCGCCGAAGTTCTCGAAGGTGAGCACGGCAGGGTACTGCTCCGAAAAGCCCCGGCCCTGGGGCTGGCTCTGCTGCGCGTGCGCATCCACGCCGAGCAGAAGCAGCGCGGCGACGAGGCCGCCGGTGACCAGCGAGCGCAGGGCCATCACCAGAACTCCCCCATCAGGCCGCACGTGAGCCCGTACGCGGTGAGCGACTCCTTTTTGCCGTGGTTGTCGCGGCCGTAGATGTAGATGTCGGCATTCGGACCGATCAGGATGCCGAAGTGGGGCACCGGCGAGACGACGGCGTACGCCTCGCCGCCGAAGGAGAAAATGTTCACCTTGCTGTCGCCGCTTATGGTGCTGAACAGCGACGGCCCGCCCCGGACCCAGTAGCCGAAGAACGGGGTTACTGAACCCGCATAGCCGACGCGCGGCTTCAGACGCAGGATCGTGAAGTCGTGCCCCGGATTGAAGGCGTCGTTGTGCACGAACTCGTGCGTGACGCCGACCAGGCCACCCAGGCTGAGGCCGCTGTCGTACACCCCGAAGAACCCGACGTTCCCCCAGAAGAACGGGTGCATGACCTTCGTGTCGATCGAGGTGGTGCCGGACGACCCGCTCTGCCCGAATTCAAGGTGCTGGAACCCGAACACGTTCTCCACGCTGAACACGAACGAGTCGCGGTTGCCGAAGCCGCGCTCCGCGCGCGTGCCGTACGGGTTGTTCGTCTGGGCGGAAGCCGGCGCAGCCAGGAGAGCTATGGCCGCGAAACAGACAGCGGCTAGCGCGGGTCGTGTTGGCGGTCTCCGGGCCCCCATGCCCTCTCATTCCTATCCGGTCGTTCCACCAGGGTCAATCGGCTCAATGCCCCAGCATCTTCTGGGCCGCGTCGAGCAGACCGCTGTGCGTGATGGCGATCATGATGGCGAACATGATCGTGTTGAACAGGGCGTGCGCGACGATCACGGACTCGAGGCGTTTTCGCCTGATGAACACGGTCCCGAACCAGATCCCGAGGATCGCCGTCTGGAACGCGGCGAGCGTGCCTTCCTCCAGGTGTCCGAGACCGAAGAGCGCGGCCGCCACGAGCAGTGCCGGCCACCAGCGGCCGAACACGCGTCTCAGCCGCGTGATGAACAGACCGCGGAATACGATCTCCTCGAAGGCTCCGGCCAGCCCCATGTAGAGCGGGATCGTCCAGGGCCGGACCTGCTCCGCCCAGCCGACGATCTCGTGCAGGAACTTCGTCCGCTGCACCATCTCCGCCTTGCCTCCGCCGACGGCAAACGCGATCGCCGACAGCGGCAGCGCCGCGGCCAGGTGCACCACGTACGTCGCGCCCAGCACGAGCAGCCCGAACGCGAGCTCGAGCCCGAGGCCGCGACGCTGGAGGCCGAGCTGGCGCGGTCGCTGTCCGTCGGAAAGCACCAGCAGGAGTGCGACGCCGAGCAGGCACAGGTCGCGCACGGTCAGCGTCGAGAAGAAGCCCTGCCCCGACACGGCTCCGGAAGCGAGCAGCGCGCGCGGGCGATAGGCGAAGCCCGCGAGCACCAGCGCGGGCACGCCCACGGCGATCGCGATCCGTGCCGGGAGCCCTGGTGCGCGCTTCTGCCAGGGGCGGACCAGCACCACGCCGAGCGCGGCCAGCAGCGCGGCGCCGGCCCAGCCCCGCGCGCCGGCGCCGAGCAGCGACGGCGCCAGCATCACGGCGAGCACGTAGGCGATCTGGGCGATGCAGCGCGCGCGGCCCGGCAAGGACGCTTCGAGCACGTCGAGCCCGGCCGGATCCCTGCCGGTGACGAACGTTTCGAGCCCCGGCTCCGGCTCGTCCTGATCGGGAGGTCCGCTCATGCCCGCGGGATCATAAGCCGGGAAGCGGCCGAGGTCGGCCTGTGTCGGGGGCACTTGTTCCCCGAGTCGCTCCCGTGCGATTCTCGGTTTCCTTGACGGTAATGTCCGAGCCCCGTGTTTTCCCTCTAGAGTCGATCCGGACGGATGGCTGGTTCGAGCGCATCGGCGAAGGCATCGGCAGCTTCCAGGCGCTGTGCGACATCATCGGCGCGCGGTTCTTCGCATTTGCGATGATCACCGGCGCGCGCATCACCGCGCTCACCGTCGACCGGCGCAACCCGGCCAACACGCTGGTGGACTTCGTGGTGGGCGGCGCCGCCGACGAGGAGGTCACCGAGGCCGACTCGCAGCGGCTCACGCTCGGCGACTTCCGCCGCCGCCTCGTCAGCGCGCTGGTCGCCGAGGAGCCGTCGGGTCCGGCGCCCGAGCGCGCCACCGACACCGAGGCGCTGCAGCTCTACATCGGTGTGCGCTACCTGCTGCTCGCGCCGCTCTACGGCTACAGCCTGGAAGAGCTGACGATCGAGGCGGACTCGACGCGCGTGGCGCTGCTTCACGACGGCATCGCAGAGCAGTGCCCGTTGGAAGAGCTCCGCATGCGCCTGCGCAGCCACGTGCGCGAGGAGCTCGACCGCGTGCAGCGCGGCGCGGGGCGCGGCGCGATCGATCTGGGGCGGGTGGCGGAAGCGGAGGACGCCGCACAGGCCGACGATCACGTGCGCGTACTGGAGCTGCTCGGCTCGTGGCCCGCGCCTCTCGCCATCTTCCTGCGCACGCCAGAAGGGCAGCTCCTCACGCCCGACACGCGCAGCCTGATCGCCAAGGGCCTGGGATTGCTTGGCAGCGCCTGCATCGCGCTGGGCGAAATCGAGAAGGGCGAAGAGGTGCTCCGGCTCGGCGTGCAGTACGCGGGCGACGGAAACGCCGCGGCCGACATCTTCGCGCGGCTGGGCGAAGCGATGGTCGCCGACCGGCGGGCCGGCGAGGCGATCGCGCCGCTGCGCAGGGCGGCCAATCTGGGCGCGCCGGGGGCGCGGATCTGGCCGCTGTTGGCCGAGGCGCTCGCCGCGCGCGGGCGCCACCTGGCCGCTCTGGGAGCGATCGAGGAAGCGCGCGCCGCCGGAGTGGCCGAGGCGGACCTGTCCGGCACGCTGGATGGCATCCGGCGCCAGCTCGGTGGCGCCCTTGATTCGTGGCTCGAGCTGGTCGCCGGCCGGACCAGCGTTCCGGGCGAGTAGCGGCTCGCACTCTCCGCCGTTCATGGTAGGGCCGGATCAGGCGCGTTTTCCGCTGGCCTGCTCGGATTGACAGGGCCGGGGCGCCGGGACTAGATCACTCGCGCTCCCAGGCGAAATTCCAGACTTTTCCGCACAGTCGCGGGTCGGCAAGCGGGTAGACGACATGGTCGAGCTGTACCTCCCGATGTTCCTGATGTTCCTCGTCGCGGGCGCGGTGTGCCTCGGCATGTTCGCGGGCGGCGCGCTGATCGGGAAAAAGAACCCGACGCCCGAGAAGATGATGCCCTACGAGTGCGGCAACGACACCCAGGGCGCGCGCCACATCAAGATGAACGTCAAGTTCTACCTGACGGCCATCCTGTTCGTCGTCTTCGACATCGAGGTGGTGTTCATCTATCCGTGGGCGGCGCTGTTCAAGGGGCTCGGTTGGGTGGGCTTCGCCGAGATGCTTATGTTCGTCGCGGCGCTCTTGATCGCGCTTCTGTACTGCTGGAAGAAGGGAGCTCTCGAGTGGGAGAAGTGAAGTCCACGACGACGAAGATCATCGAGCCGGCCGGGGGGCAGGGCTTCGCGACCACCCGTCTTCTGCCCTTGCTCCACTGGGCGCAGAAGTACTCCCTGTTCATGTACCCGTTCGTGACGGCGTGCTGCGGCATGGAGTTCATGGGCGTGTCCAGCCCGCGCTACGACTTTGCGCGCTTCGGTGCGGAGGCGCCGCGCTTCTCGCCGCGGCAGGCCGACCTGCTCTGGGTCGTGGGCACCATCAGCCAGCGCCAGGCGCCCATTCTCAAGCGCATCTACGAGCAGATGGCGGAGCCGAAGTGGGTGCTGGCCTTCGGCACCTGCGCGTCGTCCGGCGGCTTCTACGACAACTACACGACCGTCGCCGGCATCGACAAGATCATCCCCTGCGACATCTACATCCCGGGCTGCCCGCCGCGGCCCGAGGCCGTGCTCGACGGCCTGATGCTCTTGCAGGACAAGATCCAGCACGGTGACCGCACCCCCGGCATCGTCAAGCCGCGCACCGATCCGGTAGCCGGCACCGACTACGGGCTCGTGCAGCTTCGCCGCTCGCGGAACCCCGAAGCGTAGCGTTCCCCTTCTTTCACGAGGCGCCGAGAGATGTCCAAGGCCCTGGTCGAGCTCATCAAGAACAACTTCCCGTCCGCAGTCCTCGAGACGCACGCGCAGCACGGCGACGAGACCGTCGTGCTCGACCCGGAGAGCTGGCACGACGTGGCCGCGTTCCTCAAGAACGCGCCCCAGTCGGACCTGGACATGCTGGTGGATCTCACGGCCGTCGACTACCCGGACCGCGAGCCGCGCTTCGAGGTGGTGGCCCACTTCCACTCGCTGACGCGCGGCCACCGCATCCGGCTCAAGGCCCGCGTGGGCGACGAGGACGGCGAGAACGCCGAGATCGGCACGCTGAGCGACCTCTGGGCGAGCGCGAACTGGATGGAGCGCGAGTGCTTCGACATGTTCGGCGTGAAGTTCACGGGTCACCCGGATCTGCGCCGCATCCTGATGTACCCGGAGTTCATCGGGCATCCGCTGCGCAGGGACTATCCGGCCGACAGGATCCAGCCGCTGGTCCCGTACCGGGACGCGGAGAACATCGAGAAGCTGCCTCCGTTCGGCCCCGACGAGGGCATGAGCTTCGGGCGGCAGACCCACGAGTGGGTGGCGGAAGAGGACGAAGACCAACCTCCGATCGCCGCTGACGAGGCGCATACGTAATGGAGCCGCTGGATCTGGATCTGGACGAGTCGGAGATCGAGCTCCCCTCGGAGCCGATGCTCATCAACGTCGGGCCTTCACATCCCGCGATGCACGGGACCGTGCGTGTGGTGATGGAGCTTTCCGGCGAGACCATCGAGCGCTGCGACGTGCAGGTCGGCTACCTGCACCGCGGCTTCGAGAAGATGTGCGAGCGCGGCAACTGGTCGCAGGTCTTTCCCTACGTCGACCGCTGCAACTACGTCTCGCCGATGCTGAACAACGTGGGTTTCGCCCTGGCCTGCGAGAAAGCGCTCGGCGTCACCGTTCCCGACCGCTGCCAGTACTACCGCATGGCGCTCGGCGAGATGGCGCGTGCCAGCGACCACCTGACGGCCACCGGTGCCATGGCGATGGAGCTCGGCGCGTTCACGCCCTTTTTGTGGATGATGAAGGGCCGCGAGATGATCTGGGACCTGCTCGAGGAAGAGACAGGCGCCCGGCTCACGCACAGCTTCGGTCGGGTCGGCGGCATGGCGAGTCCGCCCACCGACGGCTTCAAGGAAAACTCGCTGGCCGTCGCCGAGCACCTGCTCGGCATCATCTCCGAGGTGGAAGCGATGCTCTACGGCAACCGCATCTTCCTCGATCGGCTGCAGAACGTGGGCGTGATGAGCGCCGAGGATGCGATCTCGCTGGGCTGGACGGGGCCGTGTCTGCGCGGCAGCGGCGTGCCCTACGACGTGCGCAAGGCCGACCCGTACATGAAGTACGGCGAGGTCGACTTCGAAGTGCCGATCGGCGAGCACGGCGACAGCTACGACCGCTTCGTGGTGCGCATCGAGGAGATCAAGCAGAGCATGCGCATCGTCGAGCAGTGCGTCGAGAAGATGCCGGACTCGGGGCCCGTCAACATCGACGATCCGCGAGTCGTGCTGCCGCCGAAGGACGAGGTGTACACCACCATCGAAGGCACGATCCGCCACTTCAAGATCGTGATGGAGGGGCTGAAGATCCCGGCGGGCGAGGTCTACTCGTACACCGAGGGCGGCAACGGCGAGCTCGGCTTCTATCTGGTGAGCGACGGCAGCGGCACGCCCTACCGCGTGCGCATCCGTCCGCCGGCCTTCCTCAACACCGGCGGGCTGGAAAAGCTCATCACCGGGGCGATGGTGGCGGACGTCGTTCCCAGTTTCGGCTCGCTCAACATGATCGGTGGCGAATGCGACCGGTGAGGATTTGACCCACGTGCCTACCTTCAAGTTGGACGACCGCGAGATCCCCTTCGAGCCGGGCGACACGATCATCCGGGCGGCGCATCGCCAGGGGATCGACATCCCGCACTACTGCTGGCACCCCGGCCTGACCGTGGCGGCCAACTGCCGCATGTGCCTGGTGGAGATCGCGCCGCCGCCCGGGCGCAATCCGCTGATGCTCGACGTGCTCAGCTGGAACCCGGAAAAGCAGGACTACGTCCAGGAAAAGAAGCCCAAGCTGCAGCCCGCCTGCCAGATGCAGGTCGCCGAGGGCATGCAGGTCCTGAGCGAGACCAGCGAGCACGTGGAGCGCGCGCGCCACTCGGTGCAGGAGATGCTGCTCCTGAACCACCCGGTGGACTGCCCGATCTGCGATCAGGCGGGCGAGTGCCGGCTTCAGGACTATTGGCTCGAGCACCAGCACTCGCACAAGCGGATGCACGACGAGATCATCCACATGCCGAAGGCGCAGAGCTTCGGCCCCACGATGGTCTACGACGCCGAGCGCTGCATCGTGTGCACGCGCTGCATCCGCGTCAGCGAGGAGCTCGCGAAGGATCCGGTGCTGGAGAAGCGCGAGCGGGGCAACCTGAGCGAGATCGTGCTCGCGCCGGGCCGCCAGCTCGACCACCCGTACACGCTCATGACCGAGTACGTGTGCCCGGTCGGAGCGCTGACGAGCAAGGACTTCCGCTTCAAGGCCCGCGTGTGGTTCCTCAGGGCCGCGCGCACGGTGTGCGTCGGTTGCGCCACCGGCTGCAACGCCTTTGCCGACTTCGACCCGCGCTACGACAAGGTCTACCGCTACCGGCCGCGGGAGAACCTCGAGGTCAACCAGTACTGGATGTGCGACGACGGCATGCTCGACTACGCGCGCATCCACGAGGATCGGGTGCTCGAGGCGCGCATCTCCGGCAAGAAGGCCGCCTACGCGACCGCGCTCAAGAAGGCGGCCAAGCTGCTCGGCGGCGCCGATCCAGACGCCGTCGCCGTCGTGCTCAGCGCCCAGCACTCGAACGAGGACAATTTCGCGCTGCTCACGCTGGCGCGCGACTACATGGGCGCGGGCAATCTGTTCCTGTCGGGCAAGGCGCCGGGCGAGGGCGACGACATCCTGCGCCACACGGACAAGAACCCGAACACGGCCGGGGCGACCGCGCTCTCGACCAGCAGCCCGCCCGGCTCGTTCGCGGATCTGGTCGCGGCCATCGAGGCCAAGAAGCTGAGCCACGTGCTCGTGCTCGGGTCCTACGCCACCGACCCGGCGCTGGCCGCGGCGCTCGGCAACGCCAAGGCCATCGTGGCGCTGGCGACGCACGAGGGCCCGTTCGTCGAGCGCGCCGATATCACACTGCCCGTCAGCAGCTGGGCGGAGTGCGACGGCACGTTCGTCAACGAAAAGGGCATGGCGCAGGAGAGCGAGCGCGCCATCCGACCGCTGGGCGACTCGAAACCAGGCTGGAAGCTCGTGGCCGAGCTCGGCCGCAGCATGGGCTACCCGATGAGCTGGAAGAAGCTGAAAGAGGTCCGCGCAGCGATGGCGCCCGAAGCGGGTGCAGCGGTCGCGGGCACGGCGGGCGGGGCGAGCGCGCAGGCAGGAGTCACGGGATGACCGTCGGAGCCATCATCGTCTTTCTCATCAAGGCGATCGTCGTCGTGATGTTCGGGATGAACCTCGGCGTCGTGCTCACGTGGGTGGACCGCCGCCAGGGCGCGGTCATCGCCGATCGCGTCGGGCCGAACCGCGCCGTGATCTGGCTGCCGCGCTGGCTGGCCCAGGGGCTGGCCGTGGTTCCGGCGCTGGTCGTCGCCGCCGGCATCATCGTCTACGTCGTCCTGGAAAAGCCGCTGCCCGCCGATCGCACGGATCGCGCGGTGTTCTTCAGCCAGCTGTGCATCTTTTTCATCTGGGCGACAGGGCTGGTCATCGCGCGGCGCATCGGTGCTCGCGGCGTGCGCAACAGCTTCGACGGCTTCATCAAGTCGATCGGCGATCCGCGCCGCATCTTCTACGCCGGCCTCGCAGCGCACGCGTTCACGTTCCTGGTTGCCGTGGTGCTCAAGGGCACTCCCGTCGGCCGGCAGGTCCGCGACTTCGGCTACTTCGGCGGCGCCGCGGTGCTGGCCGCCACAATCCTTTTCGGCGCGGGCTACACGGCCTACAGCGTGCGCAAGGACGACCGCGTGGGCCTGAGGCTGATCGGCCTCTTGCACCCTGCGGCCGACGGCTTGAAGACCCTGTTCAAGGAGGACTTCATCCCGCCGGGCGCCGACCGCTTCCTGCACAGCCTGGCGCCGATCATCTCGTTCTTTCCCGCGCTCGTGGTGCTGGCCGTGGTGCCGTTCGGCGACACGCTGTGCTTTGCGATGAAGAACGGCCACATCGACTACATGCACGTGCTGCGCATGGTGCCGCCCAATGGCGTGTGCGTGGACGGCGCGGTGAAGCTGCAGGGCCTCGACCTGAACGTCGGCATCCTCTACTTCTTCGCTCTGGCGGGCACCGGCATCGTGGGCGCCGCGCTCGCAGGCTGGTCCAGCGACAACAAGTTCAGTCTGCTGGGCGGGCTGCGCGCCGCGAGCCAGATGGTCTCCTACGAGGTGGCCATGGGCCTGACCATCATCGGCACGCTGATGATCTACGGCACGCTTCGCCTGGACTCGATGGTGCGCTGGCAGGCCGAGCACACCTGGGGGATCTTCGTCCAGCCGCTGGCCTTCTTCCTGTTCTTCGCCGCGGCCGTGGCCGAGTCGAAGCGCATCCCGTTCGACCTGCCGGAGGGCGAGAGCGAGCTCGTCGCGGGCTACTACACCGAGTACTCGGGCATGAAGTTCGCGATGTTCTTCTTCGCCGAGTACGTCACGGTCGTGACGGCCAGCGCGCTGATGACCACGCTGTTCTTCGGCGGCTGGCACGTGCCGTTCCTGTACCGGAGCGGCTTCTACGTCACCATCGGCCATACGCTGATCTTCGCCCAGCCGCTCACCCAGCTCACGGTGATTCTGATCGGCGTCTGCGCGTTCATCTTCAAGGTCTGCGCGCTGTGCTGGCTGCAGATCACCATCCGCTGGACGCTGCCGCGCTTCCGCTACGACCAGCTGATGCGGCTCGGTTGGCGCAAGCTGCTGCCGGCCGCGCTGCTCAACATCCTCGCCACGGGTCTGGTCATCCTGGCGTTGCAGTCGGGCGGCCCGAGCACGATCGCGGGCCTCGACATGCTCGCCCATCTGTCGATGGTGGTGGTCGCGGTGGCGACGATCGCCCTCGCGGTGTGGTTCGTGCTGTTCCTGATCAAACCCGTGAAGAAGCGGCGCATGCTGGCCAGCACCTCCGCGCAGTTCGCGGCGGCGCAGGGCGGGACGCGCTCGGCCAAGATGGGAGCGTAGGGAGAGATGACGACAGGACCCCTCGGACCCCGCAAGGTCGTCGGCACGCCCATCCCGCGCCCCGCGCGCAGTGGACGCGTGCAGGCGTACATCCCCGAGATCTCGCGCGGCCTCGGCCTCGCGATGAAGCACTTCTTCAAGAACACGAAGGAGATGGCGTTCGGGCAGCGGCCGGATCCGGTGCTGGAGGGCATCGAGGACGGCGTCAACACCATCAGCTACCCGGAGCAGCGCCGGCCGTATCCGGAGCGCTTCCGCGGCGTGCACCGGCTGACGCACCGCCACGACGGCTCGCCGCGCTGCGTGGCTTGCCTGTGCTGCTCGACGGCGTGCCCGGCCCAGTGCATCCACATCGAAGCGGCGGAGTACCCCGAGGGCGACCCGCGACACGGCTACGAACGCTTCCCGGAGCGCTTCGTGATCGACGAGCTGCGCTGCATCTTCTGCGGCTTCTGCGTCGAAGCCTGCCCCTGCGACGCCATCCGCATGGACACCGGCGTGCACGCGGCGCCCTACGACTCGCGCGACCAGTTCATCTTCGAGAAGGACCTCCTGATGAGCTTCCACGGGCGCGACGGCTCCCAGGAGACGGCCAATCCCCGCAAGGAGCCCGGCGAGAAGGGCTTCAGCGGCATCGACCGTCTGAAGCACCACTAGTACGGCCATCCACGACGGTCCGGCTCTCCCGGGATCCACACGAAGGCCGAAGGGCCGAAGGTTTTTCTGGTCGAGCATTGTGGCGGGGAGCTCGGCTGATCCAGCGGGTGGTCGCCAGAGCTTCCGTCGCGCGCTGTGGCGGCGGATTCTCTGGATGAGCCGGCCAAGGCCGCCACGTCCCGCGACCCCCAGGCCCCTTCGGCCCTTCGGCCTTCGTGTTGCCCCCCTCGCCCAGAGGCTTGTTGCGCCGTTGCCAACTCGCGCATTCCCTCGTCTCGATGGCGTCCGGGTACTAGGCTCCGCGCGTGACCGGGTACGAAGCCGTCATCGGGCTCGAGGTCCACGCCCAGCTGCTCACGCGGAGCAAGCTGTTCTGCTCGTGCTCCACCAGCTTTGGCGAGCGGCCGAACGGAAACGTGTGCCCGGTCTGCCTGGGGCTGCCCGGAGCGCTGCCCGTCCTCAACCGACGAGCGGTGGAGTACGCGGTCCGGGCGGCGCTCGCCCTCGGCTGCCGCATCAACGAGCGGAGCATCTTCGCGCGCAAGAACTACTTCTATCCGGACCTGCCGAAGGGCTACCAGATCAGCCAGTACGAGGAGCCGCTGAGCGAGCACGGCCATCTCGACATCGAGATCGACGGCGGCGTGAAGCGCGCGGGCATCACGCGCGTGCACATGGAAGAGGACGCCGGCAAGAACGTGCACGGCGTCGGCGGACAGTCGCTGGTCGATCTCAATCGCGCCGGCACGCCGCTGATCGAGATCGTGGGGGAGCCGGACCTGCGGAGCGGCGCAGAGGCGGCCGCCTACCTCAAGGCGCTGCGCGAGATCCTGATGTCGATCGGCGTCAACGACGGGAACCTGGAAGAGGGCAGCTTCCGTTGCGACGCCAACGTGTCGGTCCGGCCGCGCGGCGACGAACGCTTCGGCACGCGCACCGAGCTGAAGAACCTGAACTCGTTCCGCTTCGTGCAGCGGGCCATCGAGGTGGAGATCGCGCGGCAGACCGCGCTGGTCGAGAGCGGCGGAAGGGTCACGCAGGAAACGCGCAGCTTCGACCCCGCGACGAGCACCACGCGCACGCTTCGCTCCAAGGAAGAAGCGCACGACTACCGCTACTTTCCCGAGCCGGATCTGCCGCCGCTGGTCGTGCCGGACGCGCTCGCGGATGCAGCCCGGATCGGGGTAGGGGAGCTGCCCGCGGAGCGCCGCCGGCGCTGGGTGAAGGAGCTCGGCCTCGGCGAGCAGGCGGCGCAGACGCTCACGCAACATCCCGCGGTGGCGGCGTTCTTCGGGCAGGTGGTGGAGCGCTACGCGGACGCCGTCAAGGCGGGTAACTGGATCCAGACGGAAGTGCTGCGCGGCCTCTCGACCCACGGGCTGCAAGCGAGCTTCAAGGTGACGCCGGCGCAGGTGGCCGAGCTGCTCGAGCTGGTCGACGAAGGCACGATCAGCGGCAAGCAGGCCAAGGAAGTGCAGTCGCTGATCGAGGGCGGCGAGCGCATGCCGCGCGCCGTGGTGGAGGAGCGCGGCATGCGCGTGGTCGGCGACGAGAGCGAGCTCATGCCGCTCTGCGAGCGGCTGATCGACGCGCACCCCAAGGAGGCGGCTGCGGTCCGCGGCGGCAAGAAGGGCGTGCTCGGCTTTTTCGTCGGGCGCGTCATGAAGGAAACACGCGGCTCGGCGGATCCGAAGCTCGTCAGCGCGATCTTCGAACGGCTGCTCTCGAACGGCAGAGCCGAATAGGGAAATGATCGACAAGCCCCCTTGCCAAGGAACAGTCACGTGAGCGGCGTACCGCATCCCGAGCCCATCAGCGGCAGCAGCTACTCGGCCGTGGAGCTGATGCCCGACAATGCGTCCGTAGTCATGCTCGAACAGCGGCTGCTGCCGGTGGAGGAGCGCTACGTCGTGATCGACAGCGTGGACGGCGTGGCGACCGCGATTCGCGACATGATCGTGCGCGGCGCGCCGGCGATCGGCATCGCGGCGGCCTACGGCATGGTGCTGGCGGCGCGCGCGGGCGAGAACCTCGCTGCAGCGGGCGAGCGGCTGAAGGCGGCGCGACCCACTGCGGTGAACCTGGCGTGGGGCGTCGAGCGCATGCGCGCCGCCGCGGCGGACGCGGGCGGAGACGTCGAGCTGCTGGCCGCCGAGGCGCGCCGCATCCACCGCGAAGACGTGGAGAACAACCGCGCGATGGGGCGGCTGGGCGCCGAGCGTGTGCCCGACGGCGCGACCATCCTCACGCACTGCAACGCCGGCGCGCTGGCCACCGGCGGCTACGGCACCGCGCTCGGGGTTATCCGCGCGGCGCGTGACGCCGGCAAGCGCGTGCGCGTGCTCGCGGACGAAACCCGCCCGTACCTGCAGGGCGCGCGGCTCACGACCTGGGAGCTCCACCGCGACGGCATCGACGTGGAGCTCATCACCGATGGCAGCGCCGGTTCGTTCTTCGCGCGCGGGGCCATCGATCTGTGCGTCGTCGGCTCCGATCGCATCGCCGCCAACGGCGACGTGGCGAACAAGATCGGCACCTATTCCGTCGCATGCCTGGCGCGGCTGCACGAGCGGCCGTTCTACGTGGCCGCGCCCTGGAGCACCGTGGACGAGCGCTGCCCGTCGGGCGACGCCATCCCCATCGAGGAGCGCAGCGAGCGCGAGGTCACGCACCTCGGCGACCGCCGGCTGGCGCCCGAGGGCGTCCACGCGAAAAATCCGTCGTTCAACGTCACGCCGGCCCGGCTCGTCACCGCCATCTTCACCGAGCGCGGCGCCATCGATCCCGTCGGCCCCGACGCCATCCGGCGGCTCTCGCCCGGGTAGAGCGTCCGATCAGAGATTCACACGAAGGCCGAAGGGCCGAAGGCGATCTCCACGGATCGGACGACGCCCGTTGGTTTGGGGGTCGAGCGCTGCACGACGCTTGCCGTCCCATCCAGCGGATGTGCGATCGAGACATCCGCAGCCGGGCACACTCTGGATGAGTCGCGCCGCACCGCCCCGGCGCTCGACCCCAGAAAACCTTCGGCGCTTCGGCCTTCGTGTGGGAATCCGGATCGTGCCCCGACGTGTGTCACGGGATTGCGGGGATCGGGCTCCGACACTACGCTAGCGGCGTGTCCGATCCGATCCAGGTGCGTGAGCGCAAGCCCGATTGGTTGAAGGTGCGCGCGCCCGGCGGCGAGAGCTACACCCGGCTCAAGCAGACGCTCCGCGGGTTGGATCTGTTCACGGTGTGCGAGGAAGCGCGCTGTCCCAACGTCGGCGAGTGCTGGGGCGCGGGCACCGCCACGGTGATGCTGCTCGGACATATGTGCACGCGCGGCTGCCGCTTCTGCGCCGTGACCACGGGCAATCCGCGCGGCGCGGTCGATCCGCGCGAGCCCGAGCACGTGGGCCGCGCGATCGCCTCGCTCGGTCTGAAGTACGTCGTGCTCACCATGGTCGACCGCGACGACCTCATCGACGGCGGCGCCGAGCACATGGCTCGCGCCGTCCGGTCGCTGCGCCAGCACCAGCCCGAGCTGCTCGTCGAGACGCTGGTCGGCGACTTTGGCGGAAGGCGCCCGGACCTCGACGTGATGGTGGGCTCCGCGCCCGACGTGTTCGCCCACAATATCGAGGTCACGCGCCGGTTGACGCCGCTCATCCGGGATCAGCGCTGCAGCTACGATCGATCGCTCGAACGTCCTCGCCTACGCCAAGCAGCGCGCCCCGGAGCGGCTGGTCAAGAGCAGCATCATGGTGGGCATCGGCGAGACGGACGCGGAAGTCGAGGAGACGATGGCCGATCTGCGCTCGGCCGGTGTGGACATCGTCACGCTCGGCCAGTACCTCAGGCCCACGCCGCGTCACGCCCCCGTCGATCGCTACGTCGAGCCCGGGCTTTTCGCCGCCTACGAGCGCGCGGGCTACGAGCTGGGCTTTTCCTTCGTGGCCTCGGGGCCGCTCGTGCGGTCCAGCTATCACGCCGCCGAGGGTTTCGTCAGTGCCCGGCTGCGGCCGGCCGGGCCCGGCGTCGGGCGCCACGTAGAGCTCGGCGATCCGCCCTCGGCCCGTCGGCCCGACGTGCTGCCGCCAGAGGCGCTGCTGGCGAAGGGGCGCTCTTCCTCGCCTGGCCGCTGACTCGCGGCGACACTTCGGCTAGGCTCCGCGAGTCCCCGGAGTTCCGTACATGCCCGTTGCCGACGAGAGCCTGCTGAACAGGGTCGCGAGCAAGCTCGGCGAGCCGCCCTCCTACGCCACCGACGCGAAGGGATCGCTGCTCACCGCCGCGGCTGCATCGTACGGTTCCAAGCCCGTCGGCGACGAGGCCACGCAGCCGACGGGATTCGACCCGGGGGCGGCGGCGCTTTTCGAGGCTGTCGTGGAAAGCGCGTTTCTCGTTGCGCACGCCGACGGCGAGTTCGATGCCACCGAACAGGCGGCGTTCCAGCACGTCGTGCTCTCGGCCTGCGAAGATCGCGTGGCCGAAACGCAGGTCAAGGCGCTGCTCGCCGACCTCGCCGATCAGCTGGAAGAGGACGGCGTCGACAAGCGCATCAAGATGGTCGCTCGCACCGTGAGCCGCCCCGAGCAGGCCCGGGAAGTGCTGCGCATGGCCGCGCTTCTGGCCCACGTCTCCGGCGGCGTGAGTGCCGAGGAGCGCACGGTGCTGGAGAAGCTCACGGCCGAGTTCAAGCTCGAGACGGCGGCGCTCGAGCAAGCGCTCGAAGAGGCCGAGCGGGCGCTGGCGGACTGATCGACGTCAGCGCTGTCGATGCAGCGCGTCAGGCGGATCCGCCGCTTGATTCCGGCTGGGCTGGCGCCTCGATCCCGATGGACGTATCAGGGGTTACGCAGGCGGTAGCGTTCGACTACGCTGCCCCGCGAAACCGCGACCGGGCGGCGATTCCGGCCGCGCTGCCAGGACATCGGGAACGTCATGACGTCAGCAGCTGAGACCCTCTCCGAGCCCGCATCCGCGGACCGCGTCGTGCGCGTGCTGCACGAAAACGGCACGCTCGACGAAGAGCACGATCCGGGCATCTCCCTCGACGAAACCGTCGAGCTCTACCGCCACATGGTGCTGACGCGCATCGTGGACGAGCGGCTCGTCACCCTGCAACGCCAGGGCCGTATCGGGTTCCATATCGGATCCCTCGGCGAGGAGGCCGCCATCATCGGTTCCGCGTACGCGATGCGCGAGGTCGACTGGATCTTCCCCTGCTATCGCGAGTTCGGCGCGGCGCTGCTCCGGGGCATGGAGCTCCAGAGCTTTGTCGACAACATGTTCGGCAACGCCAACGACCCTGCCAAGGGCCGACAGATGCCGGACCACTACACGTGTCGCGCGGCGCACTGGGGCTCGATCAGCTCGCCCATCGGCACGCAGATAACGCAGGCCGTGGGCTTCGCCTGGGCCGCGAAGATCAAGAAGCAGGATCTGGTGACGCTCGTGTACTTTGGCGACGGCGCCACGAGCTCCAACGAGTTCCACAACGGGATGAACTTCGCCGGCGTGTTCAAGGCCCCGACGATCTTCTTCTGCCGCAACAACGGCTGGGCGATCAGCGTACCGGTGGAGCGGCAGACCGCGTCGCATACCTTTGCCGAGAAGGGCGTCGCCTACGGCATCCCCGGAATGCGCGTGGACGGCAACGACCTTTTTGCCGTGATCTCCGCCACCCGCCGCGCGGTCGCCCACGCGGCCAGCGGCAAGGGCCCGATGCTGATCGAGGCGCTGACGTACCGAATGGGCGGTCACTCGACGAGCGACGACCCGAACGCCTACCGCAAAAAGGACGAGCTCAAGCCCTGGGTCGAAAGGGATCCCATCGAGCGGCTGTCGCGCTACCTGGTGCACCACGACAAGTGGAGCCAGCAGAAGGAAGAGCAGCTCAGGAGCGAGATAGACCAGCGCTTCAAGAAGGCGGTCGAAACCGCCGAGAACAGGCCGCCTCCGGCCCTGGAGACGATGTTCGAGGACGTCTTCGAAAAGCCCTCGTGGAATCTTCAGGAGCAGCGCGCCCAGCTCCTGGCTGGCCCGCGCGCACCCTCCTCGCACTGACAAAGACGCAGAACATGGCGCGCGGTCCCGCGCGCCCCGAGTGGAGTCACCCATGCCCCAGATGAACATGGTCCAGGCAATCAACGACGGTCTGCGCCTGGCAATGCGCCGGGACGACCGGGTTGTGCTGATGGGCGAGGATGTCGGCAAGGTCGGCGGAGTGTTCCGCGTGACCGCCGGTCTCTTCGACGAGTTTGGCGACGACCGCGTGATCGACACGCCGCTCAGCGAGGGCGGCATCATCGGCACAGCGGTGGGCATGGCCCTGTACGGGCTCGTGCCGATCCCGGAGATCCAGTTCTCCGACTTCATCTGGCCGGCCTACGACCAGATCGTCAGCGAGCTGGCCAAGTACCGCTACCGATCCGGCGGCGAATATCCGGCCAAGATGGTCATCCGCACGCCGGTCGGCGGCGGCATCCGTGGCGGGCACTATCACTCGCAGCACCCCGAGGCGCAATTCATCCACGTCGCCGGGCTCAAGGTCGTCTGCCCGTCGAACCCCTACGATGCCAAGGGGCTTCTGCTCTCGTCGATCCAGGACCCGGACCCGGTGTTGTTCTTCGAGCCGAAGCGGGTCTATCGCGCCGCCAAGGGCGACGTACCCGAAGGTGACTACACCGTGCCGCTTTCCAGCGCGTCGGTCGCACGCGAGGGCCAGCACGTCACGGTCATCGCCTACGGCGCGATGCTTTACGAGGCGCTCGATGCTGCGCAGAAGGCCGCCGAGAAGGGCGTCGACTGCGAGGTGATCGATCTGCGCACGCTCTGGCCGGTCGACATCGACACCGTCATCGCCAGCGTCAAGAAGACGGGTCGTCTGGTGATCGTGCACGAGGCGCCCAGGACCTGCGGTTTCGGTTCCGAGATCGTGAGCCTGGTGTGCGAAAAGGCATTCTACCATCTCGAAGCGCCGCCGGTCCGGGTCACCGGGTTCGACACGCCGTTCCCGTACACGCTCGAGATGGAATACCTGCCGCTCTCCCACCGCATCCTCCCCGCCGTGCTCGCAGCCGCGCAGACTTCCTGAAAGGCCTTCCATGTCCAGATTCGAGTTCAAGCTGCCCGACATCGGCGAGGGCGTTACCGAGGGCGAGATCGTCAACTGGCTCGTCCAGGAGGGGGACAAGGTCGCCGAGGACCAGGAGATGGTCGAGGTGATGACGGACAAGGCGACCGTCACCATCGGCGCCCCGCGCCAGGGAACGATCGCGGAGCTGCGCGCCAAGGTCGGCGACGTCGTGCCGGTCGGCCAGGTTCTGGTCGTGTTCGATCTGTCGGGCGGCGCAGCAGCAACTCCCGCGGCGAGCGGCGGAAACGGCAAAGCCCACGCCGCGCCTGCCGCGCCCGCCGCGCCCGCCGCGCCCGCCGCGCCTGCGCCGGCGCCCGCGCAGAAGAAGGACGAACCGGCGGCCACCGCCGTGGGCGACATCCGCGAAACCCTTCCCGGCATGGGCGTCGCCCAGGCGCGTCCTGCGCCGGCTGCCCGGGCGCCGGCGAGCGCCGGCGGCTACTTCAGCGAGAAGCCGTTGGCCGCGCCCGCGACGCGCAAGCTCGCACGCGAGCTCGGCGTCGATCTCAGGCGCGTTCAGCCGAGCGGCCCTGGCGGGCGCGTGACCCGCGAGGACGTGCAGAGCTTCCAGGCGGGAGGCGCGGCTGCGCCTGCCGCGCCTGCACGGCCCGCGCCCGCAGCCGCGAGCGCGCAGGTGCCTGCTCCCGTGCCCGCGCCGCGCCCCGCACCGGTGCCCGCCGGGCAGGCCGAGCGTCGCGAGCCGATCAAGGGCATGCGACGGCGGATCTACGAGAACATGGCGCGGTCGAAGCACACCGCGGCCCACTTCACCTACGTCGACGAGTGCGACGCGACGGCTCTGATCGCGCTGCGCGAGCGGAGCCAGAAGTTTGCCGAGCGCGAGGGCGTGAAGCTGTCGTTCCTGCCTCTCATCGTCAAGGCCGTGGTCGCCGCGCTCAAGAAGCACCCCGCGCTCAATTGCCTGGTGGACGACACCAGCCAGGAAATGGTGCTGAGGAACACCTACGACATCGGCATCGCCGCAGCGACCGAAGCCGGGCTGACAGTGCCGGTGGTGCGCGGCGCAGATCGCCTGAGCGTGCTGGAGATAGCCCGGGAGATCGACCGGATGGCGAGCGACGCCCGCGAAGGCCGAACCCGCATGGAAGATCTCGGCGGGTCGTCCTTCACCATCACGTCGCTCGGAAAGCTTGGCGGCCTGTTCGCTACGCCCATCGTCAACTACCCCGAGGTTGCGATCCTCGGGGTGCACGAGATCAAGCGGCGCCCGGTCGTGAAGGACGACCAGATCGTGATCGGCAACGTCATGCTTCTCAGCCTGTCGTTCGACCATCGCATCATCGACGGGCACGTGGGCGCGGCGTTCGCCCGCAGCATCATCGAGTACCTGGAGGAGCCCGACCGGCTGCTGCTGTCGATGAGCTGAGCCCCGCCCAAGGCGGTCGGCCAACGCACACCCACCTACATCGTTGAGCGGTCGTGGCCGGGTTGCTTCCCTTGGGTGACGCGCTGCGTCGGCCGTCGCCGAACGCCCTTGGCTCGCCGCTCTGGGCGATACGGTGTAGCCTGTTCGCCAAACAAGTGCAGATCCGGGAGGTCCATCAAGGATGAAATGCCTTCTACGCGCTGCGGCAGTCGCGACGGTGTTGGCGATCGCGGGCGCCGCCGGCGCGCAGGATACTGCGCCGACCGCCGAGCAAATCAAGGCAGCGGCCGCCGAGTTCGACCAGGGGCGGCAGGCGTTCCGGGCGAAGAACTACGCAGAAGCTGCCGAACATTTCGAAGCGGCGGACCGACACGCGCCCAGCGCGAAGACCCTCGAGCTGGCGATACGATCCCGCGACAAGGCCGGGCAGCTGGACCGGGCTGCGACGCTGGCGGCCCTGGGACTTTCGCGCAACGCGGACAATCCCGGCGTCAAGGACGCCGCCGCTTCCGTGCTCCAACGAGCCAAGACCGAGCTCTACCGCGTCGATGTGCAGTGCGACACGCCCTGCGATCTCGTGGTCGGTACCAAGCTCGTCTACGGCAAGGCCTCCACCGAGAAGACGGTGTATCTGCAGCCGGGAGATCACGAGCTGCGCGCGGGTTGGTCGGGCGGACGCAACGCGTCGCAGAAGGTGACGGCGACGAAGGGTGGGCAGACGTCGGTGTCGTTCAAGGAACCCCCGAAGCCGCCGCCCGAGAAAGCCAAGCCGCCCCCGGCTGGAGGGGTATCTCCAGGCGGAAAAGTCCCCAGCGATCACGGCACACAGGTCAAGAGCGGCGGCTTGCCCCCGCTGGTGTTCTGGATCGGGACAGGCCTCACGGTGGCCGCCGGCGGGGTGACGATCTGGAGCGGGATCGACACCAAGAACAACCCGGGCGCAGATACTGTGAGGAACGCCTGCCAGAGCGGCGCCAGCAACTGCCAGAGCCTGTACGACGACGGCCGTAGCCGGCAGCTCCGGACAAATATCCTCGCCGGCGTGACAGCGGGGCTCGGTGTCGTCACCATTGTGGTGGGCGCCGTTGCAACCGACTGGAGCGGCGGGCCTCCCGAGAAAGACACGAAGAAGAAGGCAGCGCGCGGGATCCATGTGGAGCCATGGGTGAGCGTGGCGAGGGGAGCCACGTTCGGCGCGACAGGAAGGTTCTAGGGAAGAGAGGTGGTTGCCGCCAAGCTCATCGACAGCCCGGAGGGGCGTCAGCGGATCGATCGCTACGAGCTCGTTGCGGAGATCGCATCGGGCGGCATGGCGACGGTGTACCTGGCGCGCCTCTCCGGAGTCGGCGGCTTCCAGCGATTTGTCGCGATCAAGCGCCTGCACCCGCATCTGGCGGCGGAAAACGAATTCGTCGAGATGTTCCTCGACGAAGCGAGGCTCGCTGCGGGCATCCACCACCCGAACGTCGTGCCCATCCTGGAAGTGGGCGCCAGCGACCGCGGCTACTACCTGGTGATGGAGTACATCGAGGGGGACACGCTGGCGCGCTTTCTCGCGCGTGCGGCGTCTTCGGGTAACCGCCTCCCGACCAGGATTGGAATCCGCATCATCCTCGACATGCTCGCCGGTCTCCACGGCGCCCACGAGCTGAAGGACGACATGGGCCAGCCAACCGAGCTGGTGCATCGCGACGTGTCGCCGCAGAACGTGCTCGTCGGCGTCGACGGCATCTCACGCATCACGGATTTCGGCGTTGCGCGCGCCGCGACGCGGCTCACCGCGACGCGGGTCGGTCAGCTCAAGGGCAAGATCGCATACATGGCTCCCGAGCAGGCGACCGGGCAGCCGGACGTCGATCGGCGAGCGGATGTCTTCTCGTCGGGCATTGTCCTGTGGGAAGTGCTGGCCGCTCGGCGCTTGTTCAAGTCGGAAAACGAAGCGGCCACGCTGTCCCGCGTCATCTCCGAGCCGATCCCCCTCCTGACCACCATGGCCCCCGACATCAACCCGCAGATCGGGGCGGTGTGCATGAAGGCGCTCGAGCGCGACCCGGCCAAGCGCTATGCGACGTGCGCGCAGTTCGCGGACGCTCTCGAGCGCGCCGCGATCGCCGCGGGCGAAGTGGCCGCATCGCGCGAGGTGGCCGCCTACGTTTCCGACGTGATCGGGAACGAGATCTCCCAGGCCCGCGAGGCCGTGCGCGCGTGGCTCGCGCGCAGTGAACCGAGCCAGGTAGCGATCACCGGGGGAACGCCGAGCCACCCGATGTTGTCTCCTGCGTCGAGTGTCTCGGCGGCGGCGATGGCGCTTCCGGAGCAGTCGCAGTCGGGAGTGGCCAGCTACCCCACCGCGTCGGGTTTTGCGCCGGCCGAACCCCGCCGTTCGAAGGCCCCGCTGGTGCTGGGTCTGGGTCTGGCGGTTCTTCTGCTCGGCGGGGGCGCCGCCTTCTTCGCCTCGAGGTCGGGGGCTGGCCCCGACGGCGCCAGCGCTGCGCGGCCGGTCGATTCCGGTGCCGCTGCCGTCGCTCCGCAAGACAAGTCCGCCGCTCCCGTCCACTCGGCGGCGCCGGCCGAGAGCGCCGCGGCGACCACGAAGGCAGAGGCGGGCGCGGCGCCCGCCGGGTCGGCCAGTGCGGAGCCGTCGGCGAAATCCACGCCCGTGGTGGGCTCGAGGAAGGTCTGGCATCCGCGCACCACCACGCCCAAGCATACGGTCTCGCACGCTACGTCCCCCAACCCCACGGGCACGGCCAAGACCCAGAAGAAGCCGGACTCGGTCGACCTCTCGAATCCGTACCGCTAGCGCAGCTTGCCGCGGGGAGTCCGGGTGGGTGGCCCCGGCGCTGGCCTCCAGCCTGCGCGTTGACAGGCGCCGGTCCTGCTGCTAGTTGTCGCGCGCGCCGCGGGCCCGGTTCTGCTGAAGTCTCCTGTACTTTCGCAGAGTTGGGGCCGAGGTGCTGGAAGTCGGTGGCGCGTCGTGGCCGTCAAGAGAGTCTGCCTATTCACCGGGAACGCTAATCCCGAGCTGGCGTCGGAGATCGCGAAGGTCCTCGATACGCCGCTGGGGGAGGCGCGCGTTTCGCGCTTCAGCGACGGCGAGACTTTCTGCGAGATCCGCGAGAACGTCCGCGGCCTCGACACGTACGTGGTGCAGCCGACCAGCTCGCCGGTGAACGACAACCTGATGGAGCTGCTCATCATGTGCGACGCCCTGCGGCGCGCGTCGGCGGCGGCCATCACGGCGGTCATTCCGTACTACGGCTACGCGCGGCAGGATCGAAAGGTCGCTCCGCGGACTCCCATCACGTCCAAGCTGGTAGCGGATCTGCTCGTGGCGGCAGGCGTTGATCGAGTGCTGTGCGTCGACCTGCACGCTGGCCAGATCCAGGGCTTCTTCAACATCCCGTTCGACCACCTGTACGCGCTGCCGGTGTTCCTCGAGGACTACCTCAAGATGCGCTTCAGCGAGGAAGCCGTGTTCGTGTCGCCGGACGCCGGCGGCGTGGAGCGGACGCGCGCCTACTCCAAGAGACTGGGTGCCAGCCTGGCCATCATCGACAAGCGGCGCGAGGCAGCGAACGTCAGCGAGGTGATGCACCTGATCGGCGACGTGAAGAATCGCGACTGCATCATCGTCGACGACATCATCGACACGGCCGGGACGCTCTGCAACGCAGCCCAGGCCGTCATGGACGGCGGCGCGCGTCGTGTCGTCGCCTGCGCCAGCCACGGCGTGCTCAGCGGGCCCGCCGTGCAGCGCATCGAGGAATCCGCGCTCGAGGAGGTCGTGGTGACCAACTCGATTCCTCCCAGCGAGGAAGCCCGCGCCTGCAAGAAGATCCGTTTCCTGTCCATCGGCAGGCTACTTGGCGAGGCCATCCGGCGCATCCACAACAGCGATTCTGTCAGCTCGCTGTTCGTGTGAGCCGGTCCGGCCTTGCGATTACCAGGAGAACTAGAGTCATGGAGCTGGTCAAAGTTCCCGCGATCCGTCGCAATGAATCGGGCAAGGGCTCGGCGCGCCGCCTGCGCCACGAAGGAAAGATCCCCGCAACCGCCTACGGCAAGGAGATGGGGGCCGAGTCGATCGCCGTCGCGCCCAAGGACTTGTTCGCGGTGCTGAAGAGCGATCACGGTCGCAACTCGGTCATCGAGCTCGAGGTCGAGGGCGAGGGCAAGCGGACCGTGTTGCTGTCCGACTACCAGTACCATCCGGTGTCGCGCGAGCTGCTGCACGCCGACTTCCTGCAGATCCACCTTGATCGCCCCGTCGACGTCGATGTCCCGTTCGAGCTCACCGGCAAGGCGAAGGGTGTGGTCACCGGCGGCGTGCTGCGCCAGGTCTATCGCAAGCTGCCGATCCGCTGCCTGCCCGAGAAGATCCCCGTCAAGATCGAGTACGACGTAACGGAGCTCGAGCTCGACGACCACGTCGCCGTTCGCGACCTGGCGCTGCCCGAGGGGGTCGAGGTGCGCCTGGACGAGGGCCGCACGGTGGCCGGCGTCGTCACCGAGGCGAAGAAGCCCGAGGAGGAGGAAGCCGAGGCGGCGGCGGCGGCAGTTCCGGCCGAAGGCGCTCCGGCAGCGCCGGCGGCTCCGGGTGGCGAAGCGCCGCCTGAAGCCAACAAGACGTGATCCTGGTCGTCGGCCTGGGGAACCCGGGACGGCGCTACGAGGACACCCGGCACAACGTCGGGTTCATGGTCGTCGAGCGCGTCGCGAGCCGCGCAGGGGGCCAGTGGCGGGAGAAATTCCGCGGTCGTTTCGCCCAGATCGACATCGGATCCGAACGGGTGGCGGTGCTCGAGCCGCACACCTACATGAACGAGTCCGGCGGGAGCGTCCGTCCTGCCGCGACCTTCTTCAAGGTGCCGCCGTCCGACGTACTGGTCGTCCACGACGAGCTGGACCTGCCATTCGGCGAGATCCGGCTCAAGCAGGGAGGCGGAGACGCGGGCCACAACGGCCTGAAATCCGTCACCAGCCATCTCGGAACCCCGGACTACATGCGGCTCAGGATCGGAATCGGCCGCCCCCCGGCAGGGTTCCGGGGTGACATGGCCGATTATGTGCTACAAGCCTTCGCCTCCGCGGAGCGGGCCGACCTCGATGACGTGGTCGTCCGCGCGGCGGATGTGGTGGCTCTAGTCGTCGAACGCGGTATCGCAGCGGCGATGAACGTCACCAATCAACGAGCGAAACGTTGATCGCTCCTTGCTCCGGGATTTTCCCGGGGCCGATAGCCCAGAAGGAGATCCAGATGCCTGAGACGCAGCTGGGGGTACATCCCCCCCGCTCCTACGAAACCATCTACGTGATGCGCCCGGACGTGGCGAAGGAGTCCGCTTCGCGGGTCTCCGGTCGTGTCCAGGAAGTGATCGATCGCGAAGGCGGCAAGCTCACTCTCGTCGAGACGTGGGGACGCCGTCAGCTTGCGTATCCGGTCAAGAAGTTCAAGCGCGGCGTCTACGTCTACGTGCAGTACGTGTCCGGAGGCGGCCTCGTGTCCGAGCTGGAGCGCAACCTCCGCATGCTGGACGAGGTCATCAAGTTCCAGACCGTGCAGGTCGGCGGAGAGATCGACGTTGCGGCGCTGCAGGTCGATCCCGAGCAGGTGAAGTTCGAGGACATCGAGCCGCCGCCCGAGGACGAGGTGGAAGAATCGCTCGAGCGCTCGCTGGGCCTGGAGGAGGCGCCGCCTCCCGCCAGGGAGCAGCATGCGGCGGCACCTGCCGAAGAGGAGAGCGAAGAGGAAACCGGTGACGCCTCCAAGGAGGACAGCACGGAGGAGGAAGAATGAAGGACAGCGGACGGCCGCGTGACCGCGATCGCGATCGCGATCGCGATCGCGATCGTGACCAGGAAGGTGGCTCGTTCCGGCGCAACCGTCGCCGCGGCTGCGGCTTCTGCGCCGACGAGGGTCTCACCATCGACTACAAGGACCCGCAGGCCCTGCGCTACTTCATCACCGACCGCGGCAAGATCGTGCCGCGTCGCATCTCGGGCACCTGCGCGAAGCACCAGCGCGCGGTGACCGTCGCCATCAAGCGCGCCCGCAACATCGCGCTTCTGCCATTCACGGCCAACGAATAGGAGAGCACCCATGGCGAGCGCCATTCGAGTTGTCCTTCAAGAGGACGTTGACAATCTCGGCACCAGCGGCGACGTGGTGCGGGTCAGGCCCGGCTATGCCCGGAACTATCTCATCCCGCGGGGGCTGGCTGCCCCTGCAACGGAGAGCAACCTCGCGCGCGTGGGCGAGCTCAAGCGCATTGCAGCCGACCGCGCTCAAGCCGCGCTGGCGGAAGCGAAGAAGCTCGCGACCCAGCTCGAGAGCAGTGCGGTCAAGATCGAGCGCGCCGTCGGCGACGAGAACAAGATGTACGGTTCGGTCACCGCCAAGGACATCGAGGCGGCGTTTGCCGAGCAGGGCATCGAGATCGACCGGCGCAAGCTCGAGCTGTCCGAGCCCATCAAGCAGCTCGGTCTGGCCGAGGTGCCGATTCGCCTGCACTCCGAGGTGAAGGCGGCCTTGCGCGTCGAGGTGATCAAGAAGGCCTGACAGCGACAAGTCCCTCCGGTCCGGCACTTGACAGACGGGCCCGCTCGGGACGAGATAGGAGCTCCGCACCCCGGCGATCCTCCAGGTCGCCGGGGTGTCGTGCATTTGGAAGGCTGGGGAAAAGTGGTGGAGCTGTTCTGGGAAAGTGGTGGAGCCGTGGGGCCGGGCCGGCCGGGCCGGCCGGGCGCGGCGGTCCGGGCGCCGGACATTGGCTGTCACGCCTGCGGTGGCGTCGGAGCCGGCGCGGCGGCAGAACCTGTCGAGGTGAGCGATGTTCGCCGGTGAACGTCAGCACAGGAACCAGCCAATGGAGCTTGCACCCTCGGGCGGTCGGGTCCCGCCGAACGATCTCGACGCGGAGGCGGCGGTGCTGAGCTCCGTGCTGCTCTCCAGCGACGCCTTCGACGCGGTCCAGCATGTCCTTCTGCCGGAGCACTTCTACTCGGATGCGAACCGCCGCATCTACGAGGCCATGGTCGACCTGTCGAGCGCTGGTCGGCCCGTGGACATCGTCTCCGTCGCAGGATGGCTCAGGGATCGCGAGCGGCTGCAGCAGGTCGGCGGTACGCCGTACATGGCACAGCTCGCGGATGCCACGCCTGCGGTAGCCCACGTGGAATCGCACGCGAGCACGATTCGCGAGAAGTGGCGGCTCCGGCAGTTGATCGCAACCTGCCAGCGTTTCGCGGCAGAGGGCTACGGCGACTGCGGCGAGGTCCAGCGCTTCATCGACGACGCCGAGCAGGCGGTGTTCGACATCGCGCGCGTCCCGGAAGGTACCAGCATGCGGCCGGTCAAGGACGCCATCCATGGCGCGTTCGAGATCATCAGCGCCGCGGCGAAGCAGGGAGGTGGCATCTCGGGCATCTCCACCGGCTTCACGCTGCTGGACCGCAAGACGTTGGGGCTTCATCCGGGCGATCTGTACATCGTGGCCGGTCGCCCCGGCATGGGGAAGACAGCGTTCGTGCTCAACCTTGCAGTGAACGTAGCCCGTCCGCGCGAGGCGCCGCCCGTCGACAACAGCGATCCGTACGCCGAGGCGCCGGTGGACGAACCGGGATACGGCGTGGCGTTCTTCTCGCTCGAAATGCCGCGTGAACAGCTCGCTTCGCGTCTGCTCGCATGCGAGGCCCGCGTCGACGTCTCGCGTATCCGCAGCGGGGACATCCGCCGCGATGACTGGAACAAGCTCACCGAGGCAGCGGCAAACCTCGGGCGCCTGCCGCTATGGCTCGACGACACGCCCGCCATCACGCTCCTCGATCTGCGCGCCAAGATCCGGCGCCTCCAGGCCGACATCGCGCGCGGTGCAAGCGACAACGCACCGGCGAAGAAACTGGGCCTGGTCGTGGTCGACTACCTCCAGCTGATGCAGGGGCGCCGGGACGCGGGTAGTCGTGAACAGGAAATCAGCGAGCTGTCCCGCGGACTGAAACAACTGGCGAAGGAGATGAGCGTTTCGGTGATTGCGCTCAGCCAGTTGAACCGTTC
The DNA here is from genome assembly GCA_963826085.1 of uncultured delta proteobacterium. Classification (GTDB taxonomy): domain Bacteria; phylum Myxococcota_A; class Polyangia; order Polyangiales; family Polyangiaceae; genus CAWDXG01. The sequence goes on from CAWGVN010000008.1 coordinate 58,352, forward strand.
GGTGGAAACCCGGACGACCAAGGACAAGCGGCCCCAGCTCAGCGATCTGCGCGAGTCCGGCGCCATCGAGCAGGACGCCGACACCATCATGTTCATCTACCGCGACGAGTACTACTTCCAGGATAGCCAGGACAAAGGCATCGCCGAGGTGATCATCTCCAAGCAGCGCAACGGTCCCACCGGCAAGGTGCTGACGCGCTTCACCTCCGAGTACACGCGCTTCGACAATCTGGCGCCCCAGGAATACGAGTTCGACGAGGCCGATCCGTACGCCGAGGACTTCGAAGCGGGGTGAGGACCGGCCTGGCGCGGCGCGGTAGCGCCCCGTTCGGCGGCGATATGTGCGCAGTGGGCGCCGTTGAGGTACTCTCCGCCTCATGCTTCGTCGTGTTCGCTTTCTGGGCCTGTTGGCAGTGGGTGTCGGCTTGATGGTGGCCTGCAGCCGCTCGGGCTTTGAAGATCAGTACCTGCCTGACGGGGGTGTTTTGGTGACCGGCGGCGCCGGCGGCGTGGGCACCGGCGGTACCGGTGCCGTTGCGGACTCGGGCCCCGAGTTCGGCGGAGTGGGTGGCGGGGGCTTTGGCGGTACGGGCGTCGGGGGCTTCGGCGGCACGGGTTTCGGCGGTACGGGTTTCGGCGGCACGGGCGTCGGCGGCACGGGCTTCGGCGGCACGGGCTTCGGCGGTACGGGCGTCGGTGGCACGGGCTTCGGCGGCACGGGCTTCGGCGGCACGGGCCCCATCGACTCGGGCCCCACGGGCGGCTTCGGCGGTACGGGCTTCGGCGGTACGGGCTTCGGCGGTACGGGCGGTGGTCCGACCGACGGCGGCAACTTCTTCGATGCGTTCCCGTTCCCGGACAGCGGTCCGATCCACAACTGCGTGCAGTGCGCGGACCAGTCCTGCAACAGCCAGGTCAACGCCTGCTATAACGATCCGACCTGCGCGAGCGGTGTGGTGTGCGCGCTCACCAGCTGCCTGGGCGGCGGCGGTGGCGGCCTCGACTTCGGCTGCGTGATCAGCTGCTTCGGAGGGAACTTCTCCGCGGCAGGCAAGGCGCTGCAGGCGTTCCTGTGCGTCGGGAGCAACTGCGGTCAGCAATGTGTCGGCGCCATCGCCGGTGGTGGTGGGCCGGGCGGCGGCGGGGGTCCGCCTCCTCCGCCAGGCCCGACCCCGGGCGGTTCGCCTGCAACCTTCAGTCCGGTTGCGGGCGGGTATCTCTTGACGGTGCCGGCGGACAAGGCGTCCGCCCTGGGCGTGCCTGCCGGCACGATGTACGTGCCGCCGCTCGACGTGCTCGACGGCGTGACGCCGACGTGCGGCGGAAGCAGCGGGTCTTGCCGCTGAGCTAGAGCAGCAGCTTTTCTGCGAGCTCCTGCATCAGGTCGTCCAGGCCTTCGTGCGTCGCGGCGCTGATCAGCCTGAGCTCGATGCCGATCCCTGCGAAGTCCTCGCGTGCCTGCGTGTAGGCTTCGCGCACGTCCGGTAGATCCGCCTTGGTCATGGCCACCACCTCCGGGCGGCCCACCAGATCGGGATTGAAGCTGGCGAGCTCGCCGCGGATGACGTGATAGTCCTCGAGCGGGGAGCGCCCTTCCTCGCCGGTGAACGTCACCAGGTGCAGCAGCACGCGCGTGCGCTCCACGTGTCTGAGGAAGCGCAGGCCCAGCCCCGCGCCTTCGCTTGCGCCGGGGATCAGGCCGGGGATGTCGGCGATCACGAAGCTCCGGCCCAGCCCGCGCCGCCAGTCGCCGATTGTCACCACTCCGAGATGCGGCTCCAGCGTCGTGAACGGGTAGTCGGCGACCTTGGGGTGTGCGCGGCTGACGGCGCGGATGAGCGTGCTCTTGCCGACGTTCGGGAAGCCGAGCAGCCCGACGTCCGCCATGACCTTGAGCTCGAGTCGGAGTGTACGGCGCTCGCCGGGGCGGCCAGGCTCGGCGCGTCGCGGAGCCCGATCCACGGGCGTTGCGAAATGCTTGTTGCCCCGTCCTCCCTCGCCGCCGCGCGCGACGACGGCGCGGTCGCCAGGTCGTGTCAGCTCGGTCAGCCGGTCGCCGGTCTCCGCGTCGTACACAATCGTTCCGAGCGGGACCCGGACCTCCGCGTCGCGGCCGGCGTGGCCGTAGCGATCCTTGCCCTGCCCATGCTCGCCGCGCTCGGCGCGCACGGTGCCGACGTGGCTCAGATCATGGAGCGTGCCCAGACCGGGATCCGCAACCAACGCGACGTCTCCGCCGTTGCCGCCGTCCCCGCCGGCCGGTCCGCCGAAGGGCACGAACTTCTCACGGCGGAAGGCGACGACGCCGTTGCCGCCGTCCCCGGCCTGGACCTTTATCGTGCACTCGTCGACGAACCTCATGGCGGATGCTGTGCGGCCGGGACGCTCCGAGCCCGGGGCTCCCTATAGCCCGGGTTGCGCTCCGCGTCAGATTCCGACGCCGCGAGGCTGCTCAACGGCGGCCGCTGGGCGGCTTCAGCGGGTGCGCCGGGCGCCCGGGCTGGCTCCCGCCCGGTTGCGCTCCGCCCCCGGCATCGTCCAGCGCGCCGAGGGCGGCGAACACCGCTTCCATGCCATAGTGCCGGGCCGCTTGTTCCTGGAACACGTCCGGCAGCCGCGCCAGCTTCATGGCGACGATCTTGCCCAGGTCCAGCTCCCGCTCGGCGAAGCTTTCGAACGAGGCATAGCCCTTTGCGTCGTACAGGTGCTGCTCGCGGATCCGCCTGAGCTCGACGGCGATCTCGAAAAAGGTGTCCGCCAGGTTCCGCCGCAGCGCGCGGACGTGCTCCAGGGCGTGGTGCAGCTGGGCGATGCGTGTCTTCAGCTCCTCCGCGCCCGCGGGGACGCGCAACGTCGCACGCGCGCTCCCGGGCCGCGGCGGCTCCGCGTTGCGCGCCTCGGCCTCGGCTGCGTGCTTGGCCGCATGGCGGGCAGCCCACGGCGCGGCGCCGCGCAGACCCAGGCGCCGCGTCGTCTTCTTCGCAGGCTTGGCTGCGCCCTTGCGTCGTGACTGTTCCGACTTGCCCGCCCGTTTCTTGGGCCGCTTGGGGGTGGAGCGCTTGGCGCCCGCCGCTCGCTTCGGCGGCGACTTGGCGCCGCGCGCGGGGCCGGCCTTGGGCTTTCTTGAAGGCTTGGCGGGCTTGGCGCGCCGCGACGCCGCTCCGGTCTTCCCCTTCGACTTCTTTGTGTTTTTTGCCATCCAAGCCCCGCGCTCCGCGACCCGACCCTCTTTGAACCCCCTGCCGCGGAGCTATCCCGGCTTGTCCAGCCTATTACATCGAACCGGCGGGCGCCAAATTGCGCGCCCAGCCGGCGCGCGGCCGGGAGCGGCGGCCCGCTCCGGCGCCGTGGTACATCGCGATCGATGTCTCCGAGCGAGCTGGGGTCCCAGGCACCGCCTCCGAGCGTGCCGCCTCCGAGCGATCGCGTCGCGGTCGTGGTGAACGGCAACGCCAAGAGCGTGAACGACGAGGTGATCTCCACGCTCGACCAGATCCTCCTCGGCGGAGATCTATTCGTGCCCAGGCGTCTGGAAGACGCCCAGGATATCGCGCAGACGCTGGTCTCGCGGGGCTACGGCACGGTGCTCACCGGCGGCGGGGACGGCACCTTCACCGTGATGGTCACGGAAGTGGTGCGGGCGGCGCGAAGGCAGGGCAAGCTGCCACCGCGCTTCGGTCTGCTCAAGCTGGGAACCGGCAACGCGCTGGCGTGGGTGGTGGGCGCCAGCCAGGCGAAGGGCAGGGGACTGGCGGCAGATATCCAGCGGCTCCGCGAGGACGCGGGCAGCCGCGAGGTGCGCCTGATCGAGGTGGAGGGCTTCATTGCACCGTTCTGCGGCTTCGGTGTCGATGCGGTGGTGCTCAGCGACTACCAGCAGGTCAAGTCGCAGCTGTCGAAGACCCCGCTCAAGCCCGTCGCGGCCGGCCCGCTGGGGTACGCCGTCGCTTCCGTGACCCGGTCTATCCCGAGCTATTTCTTCCGCCGCGTCGCGCATTGCCGGGTCATCAACGACGGGGCGGACGCCTACCGCATGGGCGCCAAGGGAAGCGTGATGGGACCGCCGATACCGAGCGGCGAGATCATCTACGAGGGCCCGGCGCGCATCGCGGCGCTGTCGACCATTCCGTACTACGGCTTCGGCTTCCGCATGTTCCCGTACGCGGAGGAACGGAGCGACCGGATGCACCTGCGAGTATCGACCATTACGCCAGTACCGTTCGTGCGGAACTTCAAGGCCATCTGGCGGGGCGAGTACGACAATCCGGCGCTTCTGTTCGACTATCTGGTAGAGGCCGTCAGCATCGAGATGGACCCGCCGACGGTGTTCCAGATCGGAGGCGATCCGAGGGGCGAGCGCGCCCGCGTGAAGGCCGTGCTCTCGACCCAGCCGATTCGCCTGGTCGACTTCTACGCGCCGCCCAGCGCGGCGTGAAGGCCGGAAGATGCCGCCGCCGGGCGTGATCGGGTACGCTTTGTCGAAAGCCCCTAGATGAAGCTCATCCGGGTCATCCTCAGCGACACGCATCTCGGCACCGGACGGCGCCGCGGCGCGTTCAATCCGTTCGAGGACTTCCACCACGACGACCGTCTGGTGGAGCTCTTCGAGTACTACTCGACCGGGCGCTACGCCGACCACGAAGTCGAGCTGATCCTGAACGGCGACATCTTCGACTTGATGAAGGTCGAGGTCGAAGGCGATTGGCCCATAGAAGTGACCGAAGAGCTGGCGGCTGACAAGATGCGTCGCTGTCTGGAGGGTCATCCGCGCGTTGTCGCCGCGCTCAAGGCCTTCATCGAACGCCCTGGCAAGCGCATCACCTACATTCCAGGCAATCACGACCCCGAGCTCCTGATCCCGTCGGTGCAGGACGTGTTCCTGCGCTACGTCGCGCCCGACGCGCTAGGCAGCCGGGTCCGGTTCATCACCGCGACCGGCGTGTACTCGCTGCCCGAGGGCATCCAGATCCGCCACGGTCACCAGTTCGAGACCATCCATCGCTTCGACTACGACCACGTACTGGTCGAAGGTGACGACGGCAAGCCGACGCTCGCGCTGCCTTGGGGCAGCCTGTGGTGCATGGAGGTGCTCTACCCGGCGAAGCGGCGTCGGCCACATATCGACCAGGTCGTGCCTTTCCGTCGCTTCCTCCTGGGTTCGATCCTGTTCGACTTCCGCTTCACCATGGGCTTCTTCCTCAGGACCATCGTGCACTTCCTGCGCAAGCGGATGAAGAGCGTGCGCGGCGTGATGGCGAAGCTGAAGGCGCTGCCGTTGGTCCTCAAGCAGGAAATTTTCGCCATCGGCGACTTCGACAGCGCGGCCATCAAGACGCTGCGGCGGCTTCATGGCGTGCACACGCTCATCATCGGGCACTCCCACGCGCCCAAGGTGCGGGCCATCGAGGACGGCAAGGTCTACATCAACACCGGCAGCTGGGTGCGCATGATCAACCTGGACGTGCAGCATCTGGGACAGGAAAACGGCCTGACCTACGCGCTCATCGAGTACGACGCGGAGGGCAAGCCCCAGACGTCGCTCCTGCGCTGGCACGGCATGTACCGGGAGCACGAGCCGGTGCTCTACCAATCGTGAAAAGCCGCGGGAGGGCGGGTATAGTGGCGGGCGTGGGTCGTCGCTTCCGCCTGCTCGCCGCTCTGGGCTTGTGCTTCTGCGCGATCCCCGCGCACGCGGAGGACCAGGTGCTCTCAGCCAATCTGTCGTGCCGGCCCCAGGCGTCGCCTGGGCGCGTGCTGTGCGAAGTCGAGCTGGAGGTGAGCTCGGGGCGGCTGCCGTGGGCCGACGCGCTGGTGACGGACGCGCCCCGGTTCGTGCGGCCGCTGAGGTCGCGCGTCGGTCCGAGGCAGGCCGCAGAGCAGGACACGCGGATCCGTCTCCCGATCGCGCTCGTCGCTACCGAGAGCGGGAGCGGCAGGCTTCGCGTGCGCGCCCGCGCCGTCGTGTGCAGGAAGTCCACGAAGGGTGGCGAGCTGTGCCTTCCCGAGACGCGGGACCTCGCCACCGCGATCCACGTCGGTCCGATCCGCGAGCGCTGACCGACCGCAAAAGTTGTCCTCGTGCACCGGCCGCTGGTACGGCCGGGAGGATGAGGCTTCCGGGTCGACTGCGCGCGACGACGCTCGGGGACCTGCTCGGCTCGCTCTGCCGGGAGCGCGCGACCGGAACCCTGGAGCTGGTCGAGCTCGATGGCTCTGCCGCCGGACGCGTCCACCGTGTGCATCTCCACGGCGGGCTCGTGGGCGCGATCGACAGCCGCCTTCCGGGGCCGCGCCTGGGCGAGATCCTGAAGAGCGAAGGATTCATCGGCCAGGACGCGCTCCGGCGTCTGGCTCGCCGCCTCGATGAAGCGCCGCGGCGGCGGATTGGCGAGCTGCTGATCGAGGCCCAGCTTGCGACCCCTGGGCTGATCGACGCGGCGCTCCGCTTCCAGCTCCGGCGTCAGCTCGATGCGCTGTTCTCGCTCCGCGATGCGTCGGTGCGCTTCCATGTCGCTCGACGCAGATCGGGCGAAGGCCCGCTTCCCCTGAGTCCGCGCGAGTTCCTGCATGGGCGGGCGCGGGCGCGTGATCGACAATCAGCGCCCAGACAGCAGGCGCCGCGGTCCGGTGGCGCGAGCGCGGAAGCGCATGCCCCGCGCCGTCGCGACCAGGTCCGGGCCAGGGCGCTGGATGTGCTCGGCCTCGCGCCAGGCGCCGGTCCCGGCGACGTGCAGCGCGCGTTCCGCTCGCTAGCCCGGCAGCATCACCCGGATCGCTTTCCCCGAGCGAGCCCGCACGAGCGCGAAGCACTCATGCGCCGCTTCGCCGAGCTGAGCCAGGCCTACCACCTGCTGGTTGGCTAGGTCTTGGCGGCTCGCTTCCGTTCATCGCGGACTCGCTGAGACTTGTTTCTGCCAGCGCTCGAGCAAACGCGGGAGCTCGGCGAGGTGGATCATGGCATCCGGGCCGGCGGCCACGAGCGCGTCGCGGGAGAGGATGCCGCCCTCGACTCCGACCGTGCGTGCTCCGACGGCGCGGCCGCACTGGATGTCCTGCGGACCGTCGCCGACCATCACCATCTCGTCCGGAAAAATGGCAAGCGCGCGCGCGATATGCAGTAACGGTCCCGGGTCGGGCTTCTTCGTCGGCAGGTCGTCGCCCGCGACCACCACCCGGAAGTAACCGTCGAGCGACAGGCCGCGCAGCGTGGCGTCCGTCGTCGCGCGTGGCTTGTTCGTGCAGAGGGCGAGCGGGAGCCCCGACAGCTCGTCGAGCACGCCGAGCGCGTCCGGCATCGGCTGCGTGTGATCGGTGGCGTGCGCGGTGTAGTAGTCGAGGAAGCTCGAGAGCCAGGATTCCAGCTCCGGATCGTCTTCCTCGACCCCGACCACGTGCGCGACCAGATAGCGTGCTCCGTTGCCGACGTGACGGCACACCTCGTCGACGCCCAGTGCATCGCGGCCTCGCGCGCGCAGCATGTGGTTGGCCGCGGCTGCAATATCGAGGCGGGAGTCGATCAGCGTGCCGTCCAGATCGAAGACGACGGCGCGGATAGCGGCGGCCACGAGCTCAGCGAGCGCCGCCGCTGCTGCGCCAGGCCGCGCGACCGACGAAGAACGGGCCCATCTGGTTGATGTATTCGGCCGTCTGGCGCGTTCCGCGCATCGCCTGCACCACGTGCGAGAGCGGATGCAGCTCCTTTCCGACGAGCCCGATCACGAACTCGTTGTCGTTCGCGTCGAGGCCGTGGCATGCGAGGCGGATGTCGTGAGCTAGTCCGGCTTCGCCGTAGGCCCTGCCGATCGCCGCATGCTCGCGAAGGATCCCGCCCTTCTCGCGCGGCTCCAGACGCTCGAAGGCTCCGCTGCGGCGCAGCGGATACCACACCGCCCACGGACAGTCCTCGTCGAGCGCCGTCGCGCGCGGGCGCTCGAGCAGCCAGTGCTCGAGATCCGGCTCGAACCCGCTCGAGTAGCTGCGCCCGAACATCGTCAACGCAGGCCGGAGCACGAGTCCCGCCAGCGACTGTTCCTCGAACAGCGGTCGCACCTTCGTGACGAAGTGCGCCGGGTCCTCGCTCCACGTGAGCAGCGCGATGCCGCGCGGGTTGTTCACGTCGTTGTAGACGACCGCGGCGATACCGCGCCGTTCCAGCGAGCTCGCCAGCGCCCGCTCCGATTCTGCGGCCCCGAGCTCCCCCGTGCAGTCGAAGACGAGCAGCTGCATGAACAGCCGGCGGTCCATCACCTGCGGCTTGCCGTCACGCTCCGCGCCTCGTTCCGAGACGTTCACGGTGGGCTTGTCGTGTTGTCCAGTCGCCATGTCCGCATCCAGACATACCGCAAGTCCGCCCGGGCGCCGCCCGCAATCTCCGGCGACAGCGAACGAGGCTTTCTGCAAGGGCTTTCGGAATTGCGCTATCGATCCAGGCTGATAAGCTCCGCCGGCTTGGCGACTCAGCGAACCAACGACCAGAACCGGCCGGCCGCCGTTGCGGGGCCGCAGGCTCTGAACCATCCCCTGCCGGGCGGCATGCGCGATCTGTTGCCAGGCGAGGCCCGCCGGCAGTCCGCGCTGGGGCGGCGGATCATCGAGAGCTTCGAGCTGTTCGGCTACCAGCTCGTCTCGGTGCCCGCGTTCGAGTACGCGGAGGTGCTGGAGAAGGGACTCGGGTCGCTCGATCCGGGAGACGTGCTGCGCTTCGTCGAGCCCGAGACGGGGCGCGTGGTTGCGCTGCGCCCGGACATGACCCCCCAGGTCGCCCGGCTGGTCTCGACCCGGCTTCCGGACGGGCCCTGGCCGGCGCGGCTCTGCTACGAGGGGTCCGTCCTCCGCCGCCGGCGCGAGCGCGCGCGCCTCAGCCGGCAGATCCCGCAAGCGGGCATCGAGCTGATCGGCAGCGAAGGCCCGGCTGGCGATCTCGAAGTGATCGAGGTTGCTGCCGCTGCGGTGCGCCACGCCGGGCTCGAGGACTTCGTGATCGATCTCGGCCATGCCCAGGTGGCCGGCGCACTGCTTTCGAGCGTGCCCGAGCCGCATCGTCCGGGCCTCGTCGAGGCGCTCGGATTGAAGGACGGCGCCGTACTTTCCCAGCGCGCCCGCCAGGCCGGTCTGCCCGCTCCGACCGTGGCGGCGCTGGCAGAGCTGCCCGCGCTGCACGGCGGAGCGGACATCTGGCCCCGCGCCGAGCGGTTGCTGGCCGGGACAGCCGCCGAAGCGCCGGCGCTGCAGCTCCGCCGCGCGCACGAGGCGGTCAGCGCCGCGGGCATCGCGCCGCGCATCGTGGTGGACCTGGGGGAAACCTGGAACTTCGCCTACTACACCGGGATCATGTTCCAGCTGCTCGCGCCTGGGCCGGGCCAACCTGTCGGTTCGGGGGGGCGCTACGACGGATTGCTCGAGCGCTTTGGTGTTCCGCAGGCCGCGGCGGGGTTTGGCGTCGACCTGGACAATCTGGCCTGGGCGCTGTCGAGCGCAGGTCAGGTGGAGGCTCCGGAGCACAGAGTGCTGGTTGCGCGGGGCAGCGACGAGACCCGGGCGCGCGAGCTCTGCGCGGCGCTCCGCGACAGGTCGATCCGCTGTGCCCTGGCGCCGGCCGGCGACGCGGCGGCCTACGCCGGGGCGTGGCGCTACTCGCACCTCGTGGAGCTTTCTGCCGGTGGCGCTACGTTCCACGCGCTCGCCGTCGGAGGCCGGGAAGCGCTCGGCGGGAGCGCAACCGAGCTGGCCCTGGCTGTGGCGGCCCGTCTTGCGGGAGAGCCGGCGCACTGAGCGCCGGCGTACGTGGAAGGTGGTGGCATGTCGGCTGTCGTGATCGTGGGCGCCCAGTGGGGCGATGAAGGCAAAGGCAAGATCGTCGACATCTACATGGAAGTCGCCGACATGGTCGTGCGTTATGCGGGCGGACCGAACGCCGGCCACACCCTCGTGGTGGGTGACGAGAAGGTCATCGTGCGGCTCTTGCCGAGCGGGATCCTCAGGGACGGAACGCGCTGTGTGCTCGGTCAAGGCATGGTCATCGACCCCGGCGTGCTCATCGGCGAGATCGACGAGCTGGGGCGTCGCGGATACTCCGGGCTGGAAGCGCGGCTGTCGATCAGCGACCGCGCGCATCTGATCCTGCCCTATCACATCCTGATCGACGGGCTGCGCGAGGAGAGCGCGCGTGCGGGCAAGGCCATCGGTACGACGAAGAAAGGCATTGGCCCGGCCTACGAGGACAAGGTGAGGCGTACCGGCGTGCGCGCTGGCGAGCTCAAGGATCTGGACCGGCTCGCCGGCAGAGTCGAGAGCGCGCTCGAGGCGTGGGCGCCCGTCGCTGCGGCGCTCGGCGGCAAGCTGCCCAGCGTGAAGGAAGTCATCGAGCCGCTGGAAGAGCCGGCCCGACGCATCGTGCCCATGCTCGCCGACACTTCGGTCCTGGTCGAACGCGCGATCCGCGACGGTGCTCGCGTGATGTTCGAGGGCGCGCAAGGGACGCTGCTCGACGTCGATCACGGCACCTATCCGTTCGTGACATCGAGCTCGGCCGTATCGGGCGGCGCGGCCATCGGCGCCGGCATCGGGCCGAACCGCATCAACACGGTGATCGGCATCACCAAGGCGTACACGACGCGCGTCGGAGGCGGTCCTTTCCCGACGGAGCTCGACGACGCCGACGGCCGGCACCTGCGCGAGGCGGGTGCGGAGTTCGGCTCGGTGACGGGGCGCCCGCGCCGCACCGGTTGGCTCGACCTGCCGGGCTTGCGCTATGCCGCGCGCGTCAACGGCCTCGACGGCCTGGCGCTGACGAAGCTCGACGTGCTGACCGGCCTCGAGCGCATCAAGGTGTGCGTGGCCTACGACACGCCAGGCGGGCGCGTGGAAGATCTGCCGATCGATCTGCTCGAAGATCCGGGATCGTGCCGCCCTGTCTACGAGGAGCTGGACGGTTGGAGCGAGGTGCTGGGAACGGCGCGCACGCTGGACGAGCTGCCGAAGGCTGCGCGCGCCTACGTCCGCTATCTCGAGGAGGGCGCCGGGGTTCCGGTGTATCTGGTGAGCGTGGGGCCGCGCCGCCGGGAGACCATCGTCCTGCACAACCCGTTCTTCGGGCGCGCCGCAGCGCCCTAGCGCCGATCCGGGCTGGCGCAGCCCTGCTTCCGGGTTACGCTGGAGCAGCAATGCTACCGGCGTTGGTCGTGGTCCTCGCACAGCTCGCCTCCGGGCCGCTGTCACCGGCTCCGGTGGGTCGCGCTACGCTGCGCGCCGCAGCCGCTGCGAGCCCGCGCCCGCCCGAGTGCGCCGCGCCAGCGCCCGACAAGGAGCGATCGCTGTGGGAGCGCGCCCATGCGCCTGGTCTGCTCGAATACTGCAACGACCTGGCGCGCGGCTATTCGAGGCTCACGCGCTCGCCGGCGGACGCACTCGCCGCGGCTCGTGCGGCCGACAAGGCGGCGCCGGGGCGCGCCGCGACGCATGTGCTCGAGGGCCGCGCCTTGCTCGCACTCGACAAGTCGGCCGACGCGTTCCAGAGCTTCGAGAAGGCGCTCGGGCTCTCCAGACGTGCTCTAAGAGCGCCCGCAGCGCTGCACGATCTCGCCGTCGCCGCGCTACGCTCCGGACACACGACGGCGTCTGTGAAAGCGTATCGATCATTGGTGCCACGGGCAGACCTGCTCTCCGGGATGCAGCGCCAGCGGGTCTACGTGGAAGCGGCGGATCTCGTGATGTCCACCGGGCCAAAGGGTCTCGACGAGGCCATCGGCTACCTGACCGAGGCGCGGCGCCGCGGCAGTCCGCCGGGGTTCGGCGACTACGTACCCGCCGCGCTGGCGCTTGCGCTCGACCGGCAGGGACGCGACGAGGAAGCGCGCGGCGTCGCGGCCGAGGCTGGCGGACCGTGGAGCCTGTTTCCCAGGGTAGAGGGTGTCACAGACAAGCCGCACGGCGGTGACGGCCGCGCGGCACCCACGGCTCGCGGCAAGGCGCCTGCGCCCTCCGCCCAACCGGTGCTCCCCGCCGGAGAGATCCACGCGATGGTGGCCATGCTCGCGGAGCGCGACGATCCTTCACTGGCGCGCGAGCAATGGCAGGCGTTCCTCGCGTCGCCAGCCGGCAAGGGCCCGTGGGCCGCGCATGCCAAGCGGCACCTCGCGGCGCTCGGCAGCGCGCGGAGGCACGGGCGCTGAGCATGTCTCCAGTCGGTATCCGGGGGAGGCGGGCGTGGCTTCTGCTGGTCGTGGTTGCGGCTCTGCTCGTGCCTGCTCCAGCTTCGGCCGAGCCGTCCATCTGGGACGAGGCGCGGGATCCGCAGTTGGCGAAGGCCGACCACGTTCTGCACGCGGTGGAGCGGATGCTGCTTCGCCGACAGGAGGCGGCCTTCTCGCCCGACATGCAGGCGGACTTCACGCGCTCGGCGTTGGCGATGCTGGAGCTGGCCGGCGGCGGCGCGCTGCCGGATGTGCGGCTGAAGTTTCTGCTCGGCAACCTGCTCTCGGATCCGGCCGTCGGACGCTACGTGGAAGCCGTGCGCCTCCTGCGCAGCGCGCTCGCCCAGGCTCCTGATCATCCTCTCGCTGGCCAGGCATGGTTCGACCTGGCCATCGCCGAGGCGAAGCTCCACAAGCCGAAGCTCGAGATCGACGCCTACGACCACGCCCTCCGGCTGACCTGGCGGCGCGAGTTCCGCACGATCATCTTCATGAATCGCGGCGAGTCGCAGATGGTGCTCGGGCACCTGGAACCCGCCCTGGCCGACTACCGTCGCGCAATCGACCTGGCGCGCGAACCCACCCAGCTCGCGCTGTCGTACTACGGGCTCGGTATCACGCTCGAGCGCAACGGGGATCTGCCCTCGGCGCTGGACGCCATGCACAAGGCGAACGCCATCCAGGTGCAGACCAAGTACGGGCCGGGCAGTGCGCTCGATTCGTCCGGGGTCTTCTTCGTTCCCTCGTACGACCTCTTCTACTACAAGGCGCTCGCCCTGATGGCCTACGCCCGCGACGCAAGCGTGCCGGCGAGGAAGGCCGAGCGGCTCGATCGCGCGATTGCCTACTGGAGGCAGTACCTGGCCGGAGCCGAGCCCGACAAGCAGCCGTGGGTGCAACACGCGAAGCTGCTGCTCGATTCGTGTCGCCGCAAGCTCGCCAAGGCCAAGGTCGAGGCGGCGCACAGCCGCAAGAAGCCGCGCGCCCACCCCCGCTAGACGGCTAGGCCGCGCGGGGCAGGTCGGGTTCGCTCGGCGCGCGCAGGATGCGGCTGACGCTCTCGGCGTCCTCCACCGACTGGAACACCGGCCTCAGCCCCGGGCCCGCTTCCGCTTCTCCGAACGCGCCGCTGGCCGCGAGCGCGCGGGCGCGGGGCCCGTCGAGGACGAGGAACACGTTGCTCAGGCCCGGGCCGGACGGCGTGTCGATGACGTCGACGATACGGCTCCGATCGAGATGCAGCTCTTCGTCGCCGCGCTGGATCAGCACGCGCTTGTTCGTGATCAGGTAGCGCGTCTGGTTGACGAGCCGCCCGGGACGGATGACGACGTGGTAGGCGAGGTAGGCCGCGATAGCGAGCACCATCAGTGCCGCCAGCCCCAGGCCGCTCACCAGCGCGACGAAAGCGACGGAGCCGGCTGGCAGCCCCCCCTGGAGCACCCGGGCAACGCTGGGAATGCCCAGCCACAGCATGCGCACGAAGGCGGCCGTGAGGAACGCCGCCAGCGCGAGTTGCATCCAGCCGCGGCGCGCGTGCGGCACGTAGGCGCGCAGCGTCTTGTGGGGCCGCGCCGCCCACACCACGCGTTCGCCGCTATCGAGCCGCTGCGCCAACGGCCGCTCGCCGTGCCCCGTGGGTGCGACGCTCTCCTCGCCGCGGATGATCGCCCACACGCGGTCCGGCGCCGTCACTCCGTAGAGACGCAGCATCAGCCGGCGTCGCAGCGCACCCGTCGGCACTGCCCTGACCAGCTCGAGGTCGCCGGCGCCGGGAGTGTGATGGCTCCAGAAGATGCGCGCGAAGCTGATCGATCGGCGCTCGATGGTGCGCCGGAACGGACCGCGTTGGTAGATCACGTGATGTTCCGTCACCACGTAGCGCAACTTGGCAAGCCAGAGCTTGGGCCCATGCAGGCAAGCGATGCCGACCGTCGCCGTCCACGCGGCGAATAGCAGCGACGCGCCCGGCGACGCGGACAGGCCCAGCGCCAGGACCAGCGCGAACAACGTGGAAACAGCAGACGTCACGAAGGCGAGAGCCGCCGCTGCGCGCAGCACGGGCGGCGTGACCACCTCGCTGGGGTGGCCAGCCCAGATGATGCGTTCGTCGAAGAGCGAGTCGCGTGCCAACGGTCTGCCTTGGGGGTTGGAACGTCTCGTGACAGCAATAACTTGAGTTCGAACCGTCGATTCGTCCAGTCAGAACCGATTCCGCGTACGCTGTAATGGCCCACAGGGGCTGCTTTGCGGCTCAGGACGCCGGTGAGACGAATACAATTTCGATTCGCTCATTGCGTGCTGCCGCACCGCGTCGTCCGGGCTGTACCAGCGGTTCGGCGCCGCCGACCCGCTGCACCTCGACCTTGGTCGCGCCGGCCCCCTCCAGCGCCTTGACGACCGCGTCGCCGCGCTTCTGGTCGGCAGCGGTCGGCGCTCCCGACGCCGAGTGCATCACCACCAGCACCGGGAACGACGCGTGTGCCTTGGCGACACGTCCCAGCAGCTCCAGCGTCTGCTGCGCCTTCTTGTCGAGCTGGTCGCCGTGGAACAGACCGCGCAGCGTGACGACGACGCCACGGTCGTCGCGGAACGGGTAGAGCCCTCCGGTCTTCGACAGCTCGGCCAGCAACGCGTCGGTGACGCCGGCGGCCGGTGCCTTGTCGGTAGCTGGACGGCGCGCCTGGCCGAGCAGCTCCAGGCACTTGGAGCGGAGTGTGATGGCGTCGTCGATGGGCGCCGCGGCCGGCTTCTTCGACAGCTCGGCGTCCAGCGAGTCGAGCTTCGAGAGCGCTTGCTCCAAATCCTTCGAACTCGTGCCGAGCAGCCGCGTCGACACGCACAGCAGGCGCGCCTCGACAGCCATCGCGCGCGCTGCCTCCAGGCGGGCCTTCTCGCGGCCGGGCGAGGCGGGCGTATTGGGCACCAGGGGCAACGCATCCTGGGCGACCTTGGCGCGCATCTCGAGGTCGTCGGCTTCGGCCGCGACACGCTTCTCCTTCTCGTCGAGCTCCGCTAGCTCCTTCTGCGCCTGGTCGAGCTTTGCCTGCGCCGTGGCGAGCCGGGTCTGTGCCTTGGCTACCCGCGCCAGCACGAAAGCGTGCGAGTACGCCGCGAGCGCGTGCTCGCCGAGGATCTGGGCGCCGGACACGTCGTCGTCCCGGTACGCCTGCTCGGCCTGCTGCCGGATCTGCTGGGCGTGGGCGTAGGCTTGTGGGGCCAGTTGCTTCGCCGTTTCGGCTGCGGGGGTGTGCTCCGCCGCGTCTGCCTGGTTCATCACCTGCGGGCGCGGCGTGGCTGCGCACGAGATCAACAGCGCGACGCCAAGCACGGGGACAAGCCGTTTCACTTGGCACCTCCCTTGTGCTTGGCGGGCTGCGGGGCCTTCGGCTTTGCTGCCTTGGGCTTTGCTGCCTTCGGCTTCGCCGTTGCCGGAGCGGCAGCGGGCCTCTTTGCCTCGGCGCCTGGCTTCGTCTCCGTGGGGTGGGCTCCCGCCTGCTCCAGCTGCTCCAGCCGTTCGCGTGCACGCCCGCGGCGCGCCACGGTTTCCTCGAGCAGGGCCTGCGCGCGTCGCGCCTTGCTCGAGGCGTCGGCGGCCTGCTTCTCGAGCTTCTCGGCGTGCCCTTCCGCGGCTGCGGCACGCAACAGGTCCTGCGCGGTCTGCGCCCACTCGAGCGCCAGGCTCTCCAGCATGCCGGCGTGCTGGAAGTCGCCCGCGGCGCGGGCCTGGTGGGCCCGATCGAGCGCCTGCTTCGCCTTGTCGATGGGCTGTCCAGCGACCTTCTTGCCGTCGGGGCTGGATTCGATCGATTTCAGGATGCTTTGCGTTTCGGTCCGCGGATCGCCGAGGGGGGTCGTCGCCAGCGCGACGCCGGCCACGAGCAGGGTCGAGACGACCGCGACAACGAACCGGGTGGAAGCGCGATGGAGCCGCCGCACGGCGGGCAACAAGCCACGGGGCAGGGACGGGGTCAAGCCCGGACCCGGACCGCGCGTCCCGATGCCCGCGCTGTTCCGACGGACGCCCGTGAGCGGCCCGCCAGCCGCGGGGGCGTTGCGCGCCTTCCAGGGGCCGCGGGTGTACTCTTGCCGGGATGGCCCCAGGTCCCGACCTCTACTTCTTCCACGAAGCGGAGCACGCGCTTGTCGAACGGGCGCTCGCGCTGGTGGAGGCAGGCGCCGCCGACGAGGCCGAGCTGCTTGCGACCAACCTGGCGCGTCTGGCCCACGCCGCCGACCTGGTCCGCGACAGCCCGACGGTGCTGGGTTCCTGGGAAGCGCGGCGCGCGGCCGGCGGCCCTGACGGGACGCTGCTCAATCTACTGTGCGAGGTGCCCGACTGGGACCTGGAGCTGCACGTGCCCGTCCGTGTCATCTTCGGCCAGGCCTACCTCATCGCCAAGATCAACTTCCTCAAGGCGCTGACCTACGGCCTCGACGCGATCGACGCCCCCGACGAGCTTCGCGAGGACGTCGAGTTCGAGCTGGGGCGGTCCATCTATTCCAAGCTCGCCGAGGAGCTGTTCATCTCCATCGTGACCGATCGGCACGCCGAGCGGCGCTTGAAGGTAGCCGCCGCCACTGCGCTGATCCGCATCTGGGAAAATCGCCTCGAGGCCGAGGTCGACAAGTTCGCGCCGGTGCTCGATTCGGTCTGGCACGCGCGCAACAAACTGCGCCCCATCATCGGCACCACGCTCGGAACCCACGAGTTCTTCCGTCTGCTGCGCGAGTGCAGCGACACTCGTTTCCTCGACTACTTCGGCCAGGAAGTCCCGGACGAGCAATTGCAGGCGTTCGAGGAGTTCCTGTTCGGGCTCGGCTGGGAGCAGCTCACGACGTTGCGCGAACGGATGCAAACGGAAAGCGCGCGCACCGTCACGCCGGAACAGGCTCGCAAGCTCCTGGGGCGGCCGCCCTCCTGGGCGCCGCACGACGGTGGGCCGCAGGCGCTGTACACCAGTTACAAGAAGCGTCGGGTGAGGGCGCAGTACCGCGCTCTCACGTCGGCTCCCGGGCCGCGCAAGACGGCGGAGGAGTTCGTGATGCGCTCGTTCCTCGTGCGCGAATCGGAGAGCTGAATCCGCGGTCGCGCGCGCTGCCTCTCGTTTCGGTCGCGCGTTCGCGCTATAGCGCGCAGCCATGGCACGACGCAGAGCGAGCTGGGACGAGTACTTCATGGCCATTGCACGCGAGGTGGCGACGCGCTCGACCTGCGATCGCAAACACGTAGGCGCCGTCATCGTGCGCGAACGCATGATCCTCACGACCGGCTATAACGGATCCATCCGCGGCCTCGCCCACTGTGACGACGAGGGGCACATGATGGAGGACGGACACTGCGTGCGCACCGTGCACGCCGAGGCCAATGCCATCGTGCAGGCGGCGCGCAACGGCGTGCGGCTCGAGGGTGCGGACATCTACGTGACGGCGTCGCCGTGTTTCGGTTGCTTCAAACTGGTCGCCAATGCCGGGCTGCAGCGCATCGTGTTCGGCGAATTCTATCGCGACGAGCGGATCTTCACGCTGAGCGAGCAGCTGCACATCCACCTGGAACACATGCCCATCGAGCAGGTGCCGCACCTGGAGCAGTCGTGAGCGTGGGCCTTTCGGTCGTGGTGGTCGCCGGGGGACCGTCCAGCGAGGCCGCAGTCAGTCGCGCCTCGGCTGCGGGCGTGGAGAAGGCGCTCGGCGAGGCCGGGCACCGCCCTCGCGTAGTCGAGCTGGACCGCGATCTTCCAGCGGCGCTGGCCCGCGACGTCGATGTCGTGTTCCCAGTGACACATGGTCCGATCGGCGAAGACGGCTGTCTGCAGGGTCTGCTCGAGGTTCTCGACCTGCCGTACGTCGGCTCGGGCGTCCTGGCGAGCGCGCTGGCCGCGAGCAAACCGCACGCGAAGGTCCACTTCGCGCGTGCGGGGCTGCCGCTCGCCGAGGAGCGGCTGGTGCTGCGCGGCGAGGATGCCCGCGCACGCGCGGCGTCGCTGAGGGTGGAGCTCGGCCGCGCGTTGTTCGTCAAGCCTGCGTCGGGCGGCTCCGCGATCGGCGTCGGACGCGTGCGCGCGGGCGATGACGACAGCGTGCTGGTGGCCGCCATCGAGGCGGCGCTGGCGGCCGATCCCGTCGCGCTGGTGGAGACCTTCGTGGAAGGACAGGAGATCACCTGCAGCGTGCTGGACGACGAGTCGGGTGAGCCCAGCGCTCTGCCGCCCACCTTGATTCTGAGCCGCGCCAACGAGTGGTACGACTTCAAGAGCAAGTACGCGGCGGGGGGCAGCGAGCACCGCTGTCCGGCGCCACTCGAGGCGTCGCTCGCCCGCCGCGTGCAGGAGATGGCGGTGAAGGCACACAAGGTACTTTCCGCCCGCGATCTGTCGCGCGTGGACTTCGTCGTGGCGGAGGGGACGTCGCAGCCCATCACGCTGCTCGAGCTGAACACGTTGCCGGGCATGACCGCGACCAGCTTGTTTCCCGAGGCGGCGGCGGCCGCGGGCATCCCGTTCCCGGAGCTGTGCGACCGGCTGGCGCGGCGCGCGCACGCGCGACCGCGGCGCGAGGCACCGGGCGAGATGCCGATGCCGTGAGGTCAGGCGCTCCGCTGACTGCCTTCGTCCTCGCGAGCCTTGGCGATTCGTGCGCGCTCGCGCAGGCGTTCCAGTAGCTCGTCGCGGTTTTCTGGAGGTGCGACGGGGCCCCGCGCACGATGGCGGACGCCGCTTTCTTCGATGTCCTGCGCTCGCGGCACGGCGACTGCGGCGGTCTCCGCTCCAGCGGGCGGGGGCGCCTCCGCCTCCGCTGCTGGCGCGGCCTCCAGCTCGGCTGCCGGAGCGGTCTCCGGCTCGGGCGGGGCAGCGGCCTTGGCCGCCTCGACGCGTTCGATGAACGCCTTGGCGGCGGCGTTGAAGCGCTTGAAGCGGACCTTGGCGCCGCCGGGTCGTCCGTGGCCCGCCTTCTGGTAGCCCACGGCCTTGCCTTCCGCGACGAGCAGCCGCTTGCCGCCTTCGAGCAGGAGCTCGAAGCGCACCAGCGTGCCGCTTGCGAGCCGCGGCTGGTCGACCAGCACCATGCCCTTCTTGTCGATCGCCCAGCCCTCGGCAACGATGAGCTCTTCTTCGGTCGCGTACGGCCGGACGAGCTTGAGCGAGACGGTTTCGGTCAAGGGGCTGGACCTCCAATCTCCAGGTAAACGCGAATCGCTCGCGGCGGCAATCGGTCGCTTGGGGCCGCGGGATTTGTGCCGCTGCGGCGGCCCGGTGTGAGCAGCACGCCGCGGTCCGGACGCGCTTGTCCGGTCGGGAGCAGCGACTACTATGCTGCACAGCGGATGCACGGTCGCAAGGTTCTGGTCGTCGGAGGAGGTGGGCGCGAGCACGCGCTGGCGGCGCGACTGCTCGACTCCGCGTCGGTGGCACAAGTCATTGTTACGCCGGGCAACGCGGGGACCGCGCGCGGCTCGCGCGGCAAGACGATGCGGAACGCTGCCGGCGATCCGCTCGAGATCGCGCGCTCGGAGCAGGTGGACCTGGTCGTCGTGGGGCCGGAAGCGCCGCTCTGCGAGGGGCTCGTGGATCGCCTCGCGGCGGACGGCATCCTCGCCTACGGACCCGACAAGCGAGCGGCCGCGCTCGAGGGATCGAAGGCGTTCATGAAGGACTTCGCGGCGCGCCACGGTATCCGGACCGCGCGCCATGTCGTGGTCCACGACATGGACGAAGCGCGCCGTGCGCTCGCGAGCTTCGAAGCTCCTCCCGTCGTAAAGGCCGACGGGCTCTGCGCCGGCAAGGGCGTGGTGGTGTCGCAGACCCGGGAGGAAGCGCTGGACGCGCTCTCCCGCATGCTCGAGGGCGATGCATTCGGCGCGGCAGGGCGCACGGTCGTGCTCGAGGAGTGCATCACCGGACAGGAGGCGAGCGTCCACGCAATCTGCGACGGCGAGCGCGCGATCATGCTGCCCGCCGCGCAGGATCACAAACGCATCGGCGACGGCGATACCGGCCCGAACACGGGCGGAATGGGCAGCTACGCGCCGGCGCCGCTGATAACGCCCGCGCTCCGCGCGCGCATCGAAAATGAGATGGTCCAGCGCGCGGTGGAGGGCATGAGAGCCGACGGCGCGCCCTATCGCGGAACGCTGTTTGCCGGTCTGATGATCACCGAGGCGGGCGAGCCCTACCTGCTCGAGTTCAACGTGCGGTTCGGCGATCCCGAAACCCAGGTGCTGATGAACGTCGTAGACGGCGATCTCGGTGACGCACTTGAAGCCGCGGCGCGCGGACGGCTCGAAAAGGACATGCTGGGCGTTTCACGCGAGCACGCGCTGTGCGTCGTGCTGGCGGCTGCGGGTTACCCGGCCGCGCCACGCAAAGGCGACGTTATCGAAGGGCTGGCGCGGGCCGAAGGGTTGCCCGGAGTGAGCATCTACCACGCGGGAACGCGCGAAGACGACGGGCGTCTCTTGACCGCCGGCGGGCGCGTGCTCGGAGTCACGGCGCGTGGTGCGACGCTGACCGAGGCGCACGGGCGAGCGTACCGCGCCGCGGAGCAGATTCATTTCCCGGGACGGCAGATGCGTCTCGACATCGGAGCGAGGGCGCTGGTGATCCAATGAACGATCGGACGAGCATCAACGCTGCGCTGTCCGTGCTCGACGACGGCGGCGTGGTTGCGGCGGCGACCGAGACGTTCTTCGGGCTGCTCGCCGACGTGAGCCGGGTCGACGCCATCGATCGGCTGTTCGAGCTCAAGCCGCGCGGGGCGGACAAGGGCGTTCCCATCCTGCTTCCGGGGCGCACGGCCTGGAGCTCCCTGGTGGACGAGCTGCCGCCGGTCGCCGAGCGGCTCGCCGAAGCCTTCTGGCCAGGCCCGCTCACGATCGCGCTGCCAGCGGCGAGCGACGTGGACCGGCGTCTGACGCTCGACGGCACCGTCGCAGTCAGGCTGCCCGGGGAGTCGCCCGCGGCGGAGCTTGCCCGCCTCGCGGGACAGCCGCTCACGGCTACCAGCGCCAACCTGCCGGGCGCGCCGTCACCGACCAGCGCCGAACAGGTGCGCGCCGCGTTCGGCGCAGCGGTCACGGACGGTCGTCTGTATGTGCTCGGGGGCAGCTGCCCGGGCGGACGCGCCTCGACGGTGGTCGTGGTGCGAGGAGACCACGTGCGACTGGCCCGGCCTGGCATGATCGCGCCCCGCGACATCGCCCGCGTCGCGCAAGTCGAGGTCGAGACCTGAAGCAGCGATCATCACGCCGCTAGCAGCTTTCCCAGGGGGGTGATAGCGATCGGGGGGCATGGTCGACATCGCGCCGCTGTGCCCGCTCCGCTACGATCCGTCGGCTCTGCCGCGCGTGGTGGCGCCGCCCTACGACGTGATAGACGCGGCGCTCAGAACCAAGCTGGCGCTGCGGGATCCGCACAACGTCGTGCACATCGATCTGCCGGAGGGCGAGGGCAGCACGCGCTACGCGCACGCGCGCGACCTGTTCCAGGCCTGGCAGCAGCAGGGCGTGCTGGTCCGCGATGCGCGCCACGCCTACTGGCGCTATGCGCAGACTTTCACGCCGCCCGGCGGCGGCGGAGCGATCGAGCGACGCGGATTCTTCGCCGCGGTGCGCGCGACGCCGTTCGGCGACCGCACGGTGCTCCCGCACGAGCTGACCCTGAGCGGCCCGAAGCTGGATCGGCTCGAGCTCGGGCGCGCCACGCGAGCCGCGCTGTCGCCACAGTTCATGCTCTACCCCGACCCGCACCACGGGCTCGACGCGGCGCTCGATTCGGGCGAGCCGTTCGCCGAATTCACCACGGACGACGGAGTGCGGCACCGGCTATGGTTGGTGGCCGGCGGCCAGGCGGTTCAGAACATCACGAATGCGCTTTCTGCAAGCACCTTGCTCATTGCGGACGGGCATCACCGCTACGAGACGGCCGTTGCGCTGGCGCGCGAGATCGACGCGCAGGGAGGGCGCGGATCCAGGCGTGCCGAGCATCTGTTCACGCCGGCTCTTCTGGTCAACGAGGACGATCCGTCGCTGGTGGTCTATCCGACGCATCGGCTCGTGCATTCGCTGGAGGAATTCGACTTCGAGCGCCTGCTCGAGAGCGCGCGCGCGTTGTTCGATGTGCGCGCTGCGACCGGAGACTCGGCGGCGCTGGTGGCGGAGCTCTCCGCTGTGGAGGGCAAGGCCGTGTGCGCGGTGGCCCCCGGCGGGCGGGCGGCGCTGCTCGTTGCGCGCGGCGATGTCGATCTGGCGACCCATCCCGTGCTGGGCAGGCGACCCGACGTGCTCCGCGACACCGCGGTCGTGCTGCTCCACGACGGCCTGCTCGAACACGTGCTCGGAATCACGCCCGAGGCACAGGCCGCGCGGGAGAACCTCACCTATGTGCAGGACCCACACGAGGGCGTCGCGGCGCTCGAGCGCGGCGAGGGGCAGGTGCTGTTCTTGATGAATCCGACGCCGGTGTCGACGATCCGCCGCGTGGCTGAAGCGGGCGAGACGATGCCGCAGAAGTCGACCTTCTTCTATCCCAAGGTGCCGACCGGGCTGTTCTTCCATACGCTGCATCCGGATCGCGATCTGACGTAGATCAACTTGTTCCGCCGGGCGCCGCACAACCCGCTCGCGATGTGCTATCGCCTTCGCGCACCCGCGGCGCCGGCCTCTTGCCGGCTCTCGTAGCGACGCGAGCGAGCCCGGTCGGGCTGCGATGCCGGCCGGCTTGACGCATCGCATCACTGGCGGTAGCCCCACGCACGCGGGCCCCACGCCCGCACCCGGAGGACCATGGCCCGAGTAATGAACTTCAACGCAGGCCCGGCGGCGCTTCCGCTGGCCGCTCTCGAGCGCGCGCAGCGCGAGCTCTGCGACCTCGAGGGAACCGGCATGAGCGTCATCGAGCACAGCCACCGCGGCAAGGCCTACGACGCCGTGCACCAGCAGGCTCTGTCGCTTGTGCGCGAGCTGCTCAACGTGCCCGACACGCACGACGTGCTCCTCATGCAGGGCGGCGCCAGCCAACAGTTCGCTCTGATCCCGATGAACCTGCTCGAGCGGGGCAAGAGCGCCGACTACGTCGTCACCGGCTCCTGGTCGAAGAAGGCACTGAGCGAAGCGAAGAGCATCGGCGAGGCGCACGTCGCGGCGACGACGGAGAAGGACGGCAAGTTCCCGCGCATCCCCACGCAGAAAGAGCTCGAGCTCGACGCCAAGGCCGCGTACGTGCACATCACGAGCAACAACACGATCGCCGGTACGCAATGGCACGAGTTCCCCGACACCGGCAGCGTGCCGCTGGTCGCGGACATGTCCAGCGACATCATGTGGCGGCCCACGGACGTGTCGAAGTTCAGCCTCATCTACGCCGGCGCGCAGAAGAACCTAGGGCCGAGCGGAATCGCCGTCGTGATCGTCCGCAAGGACCTGATCGAGAACGGGCGCAAGGATATCCCGAAGATCTTCCAGTACCGCACGCACGCGGACGCGGGCTCGCTCTACAACACGCCGCCGACCTTCTCGGTGTACCTGCTGCGCAACGTGCTCGATGTGGTCAAGCAGGCCGGTGGCCTGGCTGCAATGGAGAAGCACAATCGCCAGAAGGCAGAGCTTCTCTACAAGGCCATCGAAGAGCGCGCTGACTTCTACCGATCGCCGGTGGAGAAGGCGAGCCGCTCGATGATGAACGTGGTGTTCAACCTGCCCACGCCGGAGCTGGAGGCGGAGTTCGTCGCCGAGGCCCAGAAGAAGGGCATGGTCGGGCTCAAAGGGCACCGCTCGGTCGGAGGCATCCGCGCCTCCATCTACAACGCAGCCCAGCTGTCCTGGATCGAGGCGCTGGTGGACTTCATGAAGCACTTCAAGAAGGGATCGTGATGGCAAAGGTTCTAGTCAGTGATCAGCTCAGCAAGGACGGGCTCGCGATCCTCGAGCAGGCCCAGGGCATCGAGCTCGTGAACCGCCCGGGTCTGAGCGAGGAGGAGCTCGCGAAGGCCATCGTCGGCGCGGACGGGCTCGTGATCCGCAGCGGCTCCAAGGTCACCGCACGCGTGCTCGAGGCGGCCGACAAGCTCAAGGTCATCGGACGCGCGGGCATCGGCGTCGACAACGTGGATATCCCGGCTGCCACGAAGAAGGGCATCCTGGTGATGAACACGCCGACGGCGAACTCGGTGACGACCGCCGAGCACGCGATCGGCCTGATCTTCGCGCTCTCGCGCAAGGTCCCCGCCGCCGACGCGTCGATGAAGGCCGGCAAGTGGGAAAAGAAGAAGTTTGCCGGTCGCGAGATCAGCGGCAAGACGCTCGGCATCATCGGGCTCGGCACCATCGGCAGCATCGTGGCCGACCGCGCCAACGGCCTGAAGATGAACCTGCTGGCCCACGATCCGGTTGTCAGCGAGGAGCGCGCAGTCGAGCTGGGCGCCAAGCTGGTGCCGCTCGACGAGCTGTTCGCCAAGTCGGACATCATCACGATCCACACGCCGCTCAACGAGCACACGAAGCACATCGTGAACGACGCCGCGATCGCCAAGATGAAGGACGGCGTGATGCTGGTGAACGCAGCGCGCGGCGGCGTGTACGACGAGGCGGCGGTGCTGCGCGGGCTCGAGTCCGGCAAGATCGCCGGCGCGGCGTTCGACGTCTATCTGGAGGAGCCGCCCGGAGCGACCGATCTCGTCAAGCATCCGAACGTCGTGGCCACGCCGCATCTCGGCGCCTCGACCAAGGAAGCGCAGGACCGCGTCTCGACCGAGATAGCGCACCAGGTCGTCGCTTTCCTGAACGACGGCAGCGTCGTCAACGCGGTGAACAAGCCGTAGGCAGCCGGTACGCCGGGGGCCGGCGTGCCCCCGGCGCTTCTCTCAGAAGCGTGCGCCGTCCGTCACGGCCGCGATCACCTTGCCTTTGGCGTCGCGCACCTTGGTGCCGCCGCGGGCCAGGAAAACGAGCGAGCCGAGCACGGTGGCGGCGCCCACGGCGAGCGTGATGATCCCGGCGGTGCGGAAGCCGGCCTGGTCCTTGTAGCGCCCGTAACCGTACAGGCCCATGCCGGCGAGGGTGACGGGCACGCCGGCGGACATGCCGATGATGCCGATGCTGCGCGAGCCGGCCGAGCCCCCGGAGACCCGGAGCTGGGCCTGTCCGCTGCCAGGATCGATGCGGAACGCGTTGGACGTGGTCATGCCGGGCGCCTGGACGCGGGCATCCATGCCCTGGACGACCAGCAGGCGATCGCACGGCGCGGTGCAGGCGCGGCGCCAGGGCCCTTCGTCGACGTAGTCGCGGGTCTCGAGCCACGCTCCCGGGTAGTCGACGTGCACGTGCACGAACGCCTTCCCCGGGGCACCGCGCGGAACTGCACGCGCACCGGCGCTCGGCCGCGCCACGGGCGCGCTGGGCGCAGCCGTCGGTGCGGCTCTGGAGGTTACTGGGACCGTCGGTACGGGTGCCGGAGCAGGCACGGCAGGCGCCGCCGAGCCAGGCACGGCAGGCGCCGCCGAGCCAGGTGCGGCAGGCGCCGCCGAGCCAGGTGCGGCAGGCGCCGCCGAGGCGGGCGGCGCAGCGCTCGTTGCAGCCGTCGCTGATGCCGCCGGCGCGGCTGCAGCGCCAGCGTCCGGCTTCGATGCGGCCACCACGGCCGCTCCCAGGAGCACCATCCCGGCCGAAGCGGCACAGAGTCCTCGGGTCCAGTTCCCGGCGGTGGTCGCCACGGCCGAACCAGGCCACGGTCGCGGCCATGGAGCAAGGCCTTGACGCCCAGCGCGGGCTCGGGCCTATCCCGGGTCGGTGGAGCCTGTCGTCGACCTAGGCCCCGGGGCCGACAAGAATCCGCTGGCTCGCGTGCTGGCGGAGCTGGTGCGTTCGAACGCCCGCCGCCCCGGCCAGCGGCGCGAGCTCGAACGGTTGAGGGGCTCGATCGCAGTGGTCGCCGACGACGCCGGCAGTGCGCTGACGCTTCGCTTCGACTTCGGTCGACTCACCGTCCACGAGGGCATTGTCGGGGTCCCGGACGTGACACTGCGTGGCCGGAGCGCGGACATCGAAGCGCTAGCCGACCTCCCGTTCAAGACCCGACTCAGATTGCCGCTGCCGTTTCCGGGGGACGCCGATGGCCGGCGGGCGGTGTCAATCCTGTTGTCGGCCCTGCGTGGTCGGCGGGTGAAGATCTACGGTCTCCTGTCGCATCCCCGGCTGGTCTTCGGGCTGCTCAGGGTTCTGGCCCGCCAGGGCTAGGTCGAGAGGCTTTTGACCCCCGGCGGCGGCCCAGGTAGCCTCTGGCTGGAGCTCCGCGTCGCTGACTGCAGCACTGGTGGGTGAGTCCTTGCCTCGCTACCGCCTACGATTCCTCCTCCAGGAGATTGACCTGCCGCAGGGCGACACCCTGCTCGGCCGTAGTGCGTCGTGTCACGTCACGATCGAGGACCCGCTCGTGTCGCGACAGCACGCGCGGCTGAGAATCCTGGGCGACCGGGCCAGCATCGAGGATCTGGGCTCGCGCAACGGGCTGCTCGTGAACGGGCGGCAGATCGAGGGCGAGCAGGTGCTGGCGGACGGCGACCGGATCCGTATCGGTACCCAGGAGTTCGTGCTGTGCACCGTTCCCGTTCAACCGCACAAGCAGGGAGCGCCGGGGACGCGTCCGACGGGCTTCATGTGCCACTGCGCGGCGTGCGGACTGCCGTACCCGACCGATCTGGTCGAGTGCCCGTCGTGCGGCGCCACCGACCGCATGGACGAGGAGACGCTTAGCGGAGCGGAGGACGATCAGCAGCGCAACTGGACGCTGGAGCTTCTGGTCGAGGTTCTCGAAAAGGCCGTGTCGCTCCGCCGCTGGGACGACATCGACCGGGTGCTCCGTCGTGCGCGCAGCAACGTCGAGGAACGCGTGGCAGCGGGCGAGACCGTCGAGCGCAAGCATCTCGATGTGCTGGCGCGCGCCGCTGCAGCGCTCGCGGCGCAGCGCAAGCAGGCGGAGTGGGGACGCTGGGTGCTCGGACTGTACGCCGCCCTGGGGCTGATCCCCTCGGCGGAGGTGGGGCAGTCGCTGTCCACACTGCCGCCGGTCGAGCGCGCCTCGCTTGTTCCGGAAGCGAACCGCGTCGTCGAGCGTATCCGTGCCGGAGGCGGCCCAGCGGTGGAGGAGCAGGCCGCCTTCTCCAGCGTCGAGTCGCTGAGCTCGCCGCGCGGTGAGCGCTGATGGGGTTCCGGCTCCGCTATCAACGGCACGACTTCGACCTCACGGAGGGGCGGTTTCTGATAGGGCGGAGCACCGACTGTCAGCTGTCGCTGGACGACCCGCTCGTCTCCCGTCTGCACGCGGCGCTGACCGTCAACGAGAACGGGGTGTTGCTCGAGGATCTCGGCAGCCGCAACGGCGTGCGGCTGAACGGGCGCCGCATCGAGCGCGTCGAGAAGCTCGCGCACGGCGACCGCCTCACCATCGGGACGCAGGAGATGGCGCTCGTGTCCGGACAGGCGGCCCACGCCGAGACCATGGTCAAGCCGGGCGCGACGCAGACACGCGCGCAGGCCTTCGAGTTGCTCGGCAATCTGGCGGACAAGGCGCTGGCACTGGGGCGAGGCGAAGAAGCGGAGCGGATACTCGGTTCGCGACTCGACCAACTGCTGGTCGACGCACGGGACGCGAAGGCGTCTCCTGAGCTGTGCGAGCGCGCCGCGTTGTTCGCGCTCCGGATCGCGGCGACCACGGGGCGCGCGCGCTGGTTCGACTACGTTGTCCAGCTTTATGCCGCGCTCGGGTGTGCCTGCCCCGTGACGGTGGTCGACGAGCTGTACGGCGCGCTGTCGCGGGTGGGACACGTGGATCTAGCCGCGCTGCGCGCCTACATCGCGGTCCTGCGCGAGCGCTCCAATCTCGGTCCGGCCGAGCGCTTCCTGGCGGGTCGGATCGAGGGTCTGGAGCGGGTTGCGGCCGTGAAATAGCCCGATCCTCGACGGGCGAGCGCCTGCCCGGTATTGTTCGATGGCGTGAAATCGGACCAGCCGTCCCGACAGACCCAGCCGCAGGCCGGCGCCGATCCGTCCGATGCGGCCACGCAGTATTGGCTCGATTATCGCGGCCATCGCTTCGACGTGCGCACGCAGCCGCTCGTCATCGGACGCAGCGCGGTCTGCGAGCTGGTGCTGGATGACGCCCTGGTGTCCCGACGCCACGCGCAGGTGCTCCTGCTGGAAGACGTCGTGGTCGTGGAAGACCTCGAGAGCGTCAACGGTGTCTACGTCAACGGTGAACGCGTGGAGAGGCGCCGCGAGCTCGCTCTGGGTGACCGCATCGTGATCGGCAAGCAGGAGATGATTGTGCACGGCAGGTCGCGAACGGCGGCGCCTGCCGCCCGGACGATGCGTTTCAGCGCCGAGACATTGACCGGCATGGACCCGGTGGAGTCCTTCGGCTCGCGTCCGACGCTTTCCGGCTCGACGGAGGAGGATTCGACGCACGAAGGCGACGCGCTCGAGCTCCTCGGCGGCGTAGCGGACAAGGTGCTGGCGCTTGGCCGCGGCGAGGAGGCGGAGAAGATCCTGGCGGCCTACCTGACCAACATGCTCGACAGCTCGACGCGCGGCACCATCGACCCCGCAATGGCCGAGAAGGCCGTGGAGTACGCCGTCAAGCTGGCTGGCGCGACCGGCAAGGGCAGCTGGGTCGACTACGCTTTCAACCTGTACAAGCCACTGAAGCGCCCGCTGCCGGGCCAGGTCGTGGACGAGCTGTATTCGGTCCTGCGCCGGGTATCCGGGATCAGTCTTCCGGGTCTCCGCGCCTACGTTGCCGTCCTGCGCGGGGCGCGGGCGAAGTTCGGTCCGGCCGATCGCTTCCTGACCCAGCGGATCGAGGGGCTCGAGCGCCTCGCTTCGGCTCGCTAGCGCGAGCGGCACTGGCCTTCCGGCGACGCGTATCGAGCGCGAGCGAGTGGCCGGCAGCGGCGGCGATGGCCGTTCTGAGCTCGGGGTCGTCGACCGCGGCGAGGCGCTTTTCGAGCTCCTCGGGCAGCGGCTCGGGAGGCGGTGCCGGTGGCGCAGGCGCCGCGATGCGCACCGGCGGGTCGATGCGCTCCACGCGAAAGCGGAGCGCATCGACCGCCAGTCCCGCCGCCCGCAGGCGCGCGATGATGTCGTCGGACAGCAGCGAGAGCTCCTGTGCCCACACCGCGGAGGCCACGCGCACCAGCAGGGTTCCGCGCTCGAGCCGGCCCGGCGCCGTCCGATCGCCGATCCGGGGGCCTACCACCCGCCGCCACAGCTCGGCGTCGATGCGTCCCGCCTCGGCTGCGCGGGCGGAGCGTGCGCGCGCGTCTTCCAGCAGCGCGCCGAGCAGCTGCGGTCCGCGGGCGGAGCTTCGCTTGCCGCGTGATCCGCCGTTGTTGGAGCCGTGCGCAGTCATTGTCCTGTCCACCGTTGTGCCCGTGCAGTCCCTGGGCCACGCTCTTGATCCGTTCGATGCTTGCTCCGCGTCAGGATCCGTTCCCGTTCGAGGCCGTCCGCGACCTGCTCGGCATCCTGCGCGCGATGTACGCCGCTGCCAAGGAGCAGGGAGCCGGTCGCCGCCGTCTGCTCGCCATCCAGGCCGTAGGTAGGGAGCTTCGAGCCGCGGTGGATCTGGCGCTCGAGCACGAGCCTGGGACGTTGGGCCATGCTGCGGCGTGGCAGCGGGCCGAACGCGCCACCAGCGCTCTGGGCGATCTGGCCGACTGCACGACGCCGCTCGAGCCAACGCTCGAGGCCGCCGCACAGCGGGTTCGCGGCGCTGCCGCCAGCGCTGCCGCCCATCGCGAAGCCGCCCGTCGCTCGCGCCGCTGAGGCGCTGTCCATGTCGCTGCGGCCGTGAGCGCGATCAGTGCCGAAGGTGGGAGTCGAACCCACACGCCCTTGCGGACAGCGGATTTTGAATCCACCGCGTCTGCCATTCCGCCACTTCGGCTATTGATTCGATCCTGACTACTTGCGGCTGCTGCTCCTAGCACGGACCGGGTGGGCCTGCCCACCCTGTGCGCGCCGGTCGCCGCGCTACTACGGCGGGCTCATGGGTCGAAAGGCGCAGTGAGGCTGCCCGCCGCGCCAACTGTCCGGCGTCGGTGAGCAGGCTCGCTTGCCGAGGGGCGCCGCGTAGAGGCCAAACCCGGCAACGCTGTGACGCTCCAGTGTCGATTCCGCACAACCCGGCGTGCCGAGTGGACGACGGAGCCGCCAAAGGAGTCGACATCAGTGACCACACCCATCGAGTCGAACGATCGCCGGTATGCCCAGGCCGCCGTGCAGGAGCACATCGCAGAAGACCAGAAGGAGCTCCATCTGGAAGGTCCCGATGCTCGCCAGGTGAAGCAGGCGCAGAAGGACGCCGTGTCCCTCGAGGGCTACACCGTCCTGCTCCACGAATTCGGGGCCAAGGCGAGCGAGGAAGGCGCCCTGCACCTCGCCGAGGTTGCCATGAAGAAGGGCTCGCCGTTGCTTGGGCGCACGCTGGGCCCCGTGGCCACCGTGATGGCGCCGGCCGGCGCGGCCGTCGCTCTTACCGAGCTGTGGAACAAGGCTGGGGAGGAAGGCGAAGAGCAGAAGCAGGCCTACCAGCGGGACGCGGTGACGCTTGCCGCGATAGATGTGGGCGCCGCCGCCCTGCCTGCTGGCTACGTCCAGTGCATGCAGAAGGAGCTGGGGGTTTCGAAAGGTGGCGCCAGCCACATCGTCGAAAACCTGATGCAGAAGCACGGTGCCAAGGCCTGGAAGGCGGTCAAGGCCAACACCGAGAGCCTCATCCGACAGGGTCGCACCCTGGCGAAAAAGCTCGGCATCCACGACGCAAAGACGCTCGCGGCCAAGCTCTCGGATCGGAAATCGAACTTCGCCATCGCGTACCACAAGAGCCTCGCTCTGCGCATCGGCGTGGAGGCGGCAATCTGGAGTGCGAAATGACCAGCATGGCACGCACCAAGCGCATTCCGGCGGTCGCCTTCGTTGCCGCAGTGATGTGTCTGCCGGCTTGCTCCCGGAGCCAGGGCCGACAGCTCTCCTCCTGGAGCGGCGAGCTTGTTGCCCAGGGGTACGGGGTCGCCACGCCGGCGGGCTTCGAGGGTTCTCGGGTCAACGCAGCGGGGCGGCCCGTCGACAACGAGTTCCGCCTGGCTCTGTCCGACCACGACCAGTCGGCGACAGCCGACCCGGACGCGGCCGAGAAGAAGAAGTTGAAGCAGAAGCGAGAGCTGTATCGCGTAACTTTCGAGAACGGTCCCCTGTCGAGCCACGTCGCTCTAGCGGTCGACCGGCGTGTTCCGTGGCGGCGGGTCGTCAACGTCGTCGGCTATGCGGCGAACTCTGGCTTCACAGATATCGACTGGGCGTTTCCGGTGCAGAGCGAGCTTGACGAGCCCGCGCCGTCCAAGCGCGCCGCGGTGAGAGCTGCTGCGACCATGGCCACCGGGAGCCTCGTGGATCTGGGCTATTGCCACATCGATCGCAACGTATTGGTCGATAACCTGGCCGGCGTGCAGAGCCTCGCGCAGGACGCCGCGAAGGTTCTGAACAAGCGCTACTGTCGTGCGGACATGGCCAGGCTGCGCGAGGTGTTCTGGGTGATGCTCGAGCGCGACAAGGGCGGACCCATGACCACATTCCACACGAAGATCGCCCGCGGTGGCACGACCATCGAGGCCCCGGCCGAGCGCCGCTTCGGAGAGATGGTGTCCACGATCGTCCGGGCGAGCGCGCACGGCGGGGCTGTGACGTTGCACGTCCGGTAGCGAAGTAGTCCGGAAGACCTGTGGCCGCGGAGTGCCACGAGACACCGGGCGATCGCAGTTGGACGCACCACAACGCGCTTCGCGCCCCCCTCCGTGTCCGCGGGCTGGCTTCGAACGTTGCTCTGGTCCCGGGAGTCGCCTGCCCGCGCGATACGATCGTGCAATGGCATCGCCTTCGCGCGGGACGCAACCTCGGTGGGTCTTCACACACGGAGGAGCGTTGTCATGGCAAGGATTCTGTTCATCGTGAGCGGGGCTAGCTACTGGGTGCTCAAGGACGGCAGGCGGTACGCCACCGGTTACTGGGCTGAAGAGTTCGCGAAGCCCTACAAGATCGTTACGGACGCCGGTCACAACGTCGTGGTCGCGACGCCCAACGGCGCGATCCCGAACGTCGACATGATGAGCCTGCGGCCGGCGATGGCCGGCGGCGAGGACGGTGCCCTCGAGCTGGAGGCGATCATCCGGTCCGCGGAGGTGTTGCGGAGGCCCTTGAAGCTGTCGGACGTTCGTCTCGAGGATTACGACGCCGTGTACCTGCCGGGCGGCCACGGTCCGATGGCGGACTTGGCGTTCGACGCCAACGTCGGACGGTTGCTCACCGCCCAGCTCGCTTCGGGCAATCCCCTCTTCATCGTGTGCCACGGTCCGGCCTCGATGCTTGCTACAAGGATCCACGGCGTGTCGCCCTTCAAGGGCTATCGCGTGACGGCCTTCACCAACGACGAGGAGGAGGCGGTCGGAGTCGCGGCCATGTCGACGTGGCTCCTCGAGACGGATCTCAAGGAGAAGGTCGGCGTGGAGTACAGCCGCGGCGAGATCTGGAAGCCGTACATGGTCGAGGACCGGAATCTCGTCACAGGGCAGAACCCGGCGTCCGCCGCCGTTCTCGCGAAGAGGCTGCTCGAGGTCCTCGAGGCGCGAAGCCCACGTGAGCGCGTCGCCTGAGACGCGCCAAGGAGCGGAGCGTCCGAGTGCGTCGGACGCTCCGCTCTACGCGCGCGCTCCCTTTGTCGCGGCTCGCGGCAGCACGCCGCTTTGAGCGAGGTTTCGGAGCCCTTCCCGATAGGTCGACAGGTGGTGGCCGTACAACGGTTTGCCCAGCGCTATCGCGCGCAGGAATTCGAGCGCGCTGTTGTAGACCGGGCACGCGGCGCCAGCGTGGTCGTACATGCTCTGCTCGCCGTTTGGCGCGATCATCACCGGCGGCAGGTCGGGGATCGGGTCCCACGCGCCCTGGACGCGGAAGTTCTTGGCGACGTTGGCGTCGAGCGCCGCCGCAAACTCCGGGTCGCCGGCCCTCGGACAGCCGGTGGTGTAGACCCAGATCTCGGGCGGGCTCTCCCGTGTCGACAGTTCCGTCGCCGCGAACATCGACAGCGCGCCTCCGAGGCTGTGCCCCAACACGAAGATGCCTGAATCGCCCAGGCCCCGGTCGAGGTAGTCCTCGTACTGGGCCGTCAGCGAGATCTCGTTTCCTTCGCTGTCACACAAGCCTTGGTACGCGGCCAGAAAGCCCATTTCGCCGTATCCGACAGCCCCAGGGATGGTCGTCGACACCGGGGCCTGGAGAAGCACGGCGTCCTCGAGCCACTCCGGGATTCCTTCGGTGCCGCGGAAGACCAGGTTCAAGAATCCGGCGTCGTCCGAAGCCCAGAAGCCAGCGGGGGAGCGGTCGACGCCGTTGAAGACCCTGCCCAGCAACGTGTACGAGGCCGGGAGGTGCAACGGCGCATAGTGCCCGTACTCCTTCCGTGCACTGGCGGGCCAGGAGCGCGTGTTCGTCCCGTGGACGGTGGTGAAGTAGTCGGCATAGGCCGCTGCGATCAGGTCGATTCCTTCCTTCGCGAACCAACCAGGCTGGAAGTCAGCAGGATAGGGATAGTTCTGCATCAGGACGTTCCCCGGGAACCGGCTACCATTTCAACCCGTGAGTGGATGGGTGATGGTGGAAGGAATAGAAGAACGTATGCCGGTTGGCTGGCTTGTCAACGATCGGACACGCGGCGATCCGCAGTCGAACGAACGAGCCGAGAATGGAGCGCGACATGAACAGCGAGGTTCGCGACAACCCTGACCTACAGCGCTATGAAATCCTCGACGGCAATGAGGTCGGTGCCTTCACCGAGTACCGCCTTCACGACGGCGTCGCCGACTTCGTCCACACCGAAACGGTGACTGGCCACCAGGGCCGCGGTCTGGCCTCGAAGCTTGTCAGTGAAGCCCTCGACGACGCCCGCCGCCGGTCGTGGAAAGTGAGGCCGATCTGCTCGTTCGTCCGCGCCTACATCGCGCAGCATGCCGGGTACCGCGATCTCGTGCCCGAAAACGAGCAATCCCGGTTCGGGCTCGACGACACATGACGACAACTCGAGAGCGGAAATCGTGAGCCCGCGTGCTGGGCGTTGCGCCCGCCCAGCTGGCGCTATGCCCAGTCTCCTTCAAGCGGCAATCCAGCGTTCTCCCAGTCGTTCAACCCTCCCGCGTACCGACGCACGTGGGTATAGCCTTGATGAACGAGGCGGCCGTACGCGGCCAAGCTCGCCAGGCACTCCGGATTCGAGCAGTAGACGACGATATCGTCGTCCTTGCCGAGCGCAGCGAGCATCTGCTGGGGAGTGTCGAAGTGGATCGAGCCCGGAATGTGTTTGGCCTGGAACGCCCACTCGTTGAGTGACATCACCAGCTTGAAGTCGTCGCCGCGCGCGAGCTTCTCGCGCAGCTCGTCGCGACTGATCGTCTCGACCGTCCCGGGGGCGGGAATCGGTCCGATGTTCGAGCCGGCCACGCGCTTGCCCCTACACCAGCTTTGCCGTGAGCGTTATCGGCGTGGCGCTCAGCGCTTTGGAAACGGGGCAGCCGACCTTGGCCTTCTCCGCAAGCTCGCGAAACGCGTCGGCGTCCAGCCCTGGAACGCGTCCCTGGAGATCGAGCGCGATGGACTGGATGGCGAAGCCCGACTCGAGTTTGACGAGATCGACGCTGGCCGTCACGCGAAGCTCCTCCGGCTCATGACCCGCGCCGGTCAGCAGAAACGACAGCGCCATGGCATAGCAGCCCGCGTGGGCGGCACCGAGCAGCTCTTCGGGATTGGTTCCAGCCTTGCCGTCCTCGTTCTCGAAGCGCGTCCTGGCCGAGTAGGGTTGGTCCGTGAAGGCGCCGCTCTGTGTGCTGAGCGCCCCCGTGCCGTGCAGCCCGCTGCCGCGCCAAACCGCTGTGCTCTTCCGGTTCATGGACTACCCTCCTGTTCAATTGGTGTGATGTGACGTAACACGGCTGCGCGTCGCGGTCCGGCGATCATCGTACGACCGATACCAAGGTATTATCGATGCGCGTCGCCGCCGCGCCTTCGACGCGAAGCGCCCCGCGCCGGAGCGAGCGCTCCGATGACCGACGCACATCAGCAGCCGCGATTCGGCGACTGGATACGGTCCGCGCTGCGTCAGGCTTCGCGGCCGTCGGTCGACAACGCGGCGTAGTGGATGTCGATCACCTCGCGCGCCAGGCTCAGCTCCTCGAGCAGCTTGCCGCGAAGGCGGGCGCGGGCGCTCAGCCCCTCGGCAGTGATCTCGTAGACGCGCTTGTCCGCCGCGGAGCTCTTGTGCCACCGCCCCGCGATCAGCCCCTGCTGCTCCAGCTTGCGGAGGGTCGGGTAGAGCGAGCCCGGGCTCGGCGACCACGTACCGCCGTTCATCTGGCGGATCGTGGTTGCGATGCCTATCCCGTGGGACGCTTCGCGGCTCAAGAGCTCGAGGATGTAGAGCGGCAGAAGGCCCCGCACCATCCCCTGCAGAATCGGACGTCCACGCGTATCTATGCCTGTGGCTGGCCCCATGGCAGTCACCCCAGCGGGAGGATAGCGCGCCGGAGCGCTTGGGTCACACCTCGTCTGGTCCCTGCCGGATCATGGGGCGCGTGGGGGTAGCCCGCGACCGCTGGCCAGATACACGGCAAAGCTGCCCAGCCAGTGCGTGATGGCGTAGTGCTCGTCGCGGACCGCCCCGATCCCCGCCTCGAAATGCCGTGCGGCGGTGTCGATCAGCCAGAGCCGGCGGCCGTCCTCCGCAGGCAACCCCGCCGCGATACCCTCCAGCATCCAGGCGCGGCTGAGGTTCAGACCGTCGAGGTGCGCCAGCTTTCCGTTCGACGGGTCGGGGCACTGGACCGGCGCCAGGGGCGCCGAGCCGGCCCGTCCAAGCGTGGGAAGCCACCCGTCCAGCCAACCAGCGAATTGCTCGGGCCCGAGTACTCTGCGCATCAGATCGGCTTCGGCCAGGCACGGGGAGAGGAAATCATGTCCCGACGGCTCCAGGTGCATCGGGCCATTCTGGTCGTCGCCGTACAGCGCGAGCACGCGCTCCACGAGGTGCGGACGCGCGCCTTCCGTCCCGCTATCCAGCCACAGCCCGAGCGCGAAGGCGCTTTGCGAGTGCTCGCCGCTGCGCACTGGATACACAAGTGCGTCCAGCCAGCTCTGCAGGCGCTGCTCTGCCAGCGTGCACAGCGGCGCGAGCGCGTGGCTCCAGCGAGCGGCCGGCTCGGCGCCTTCGGCCGCCCACTCGTCGAGCTCGGCGCGCAGCTGGAGCAGCCACGAAAGGCCGTAGGGCCGCTCGAATCCCTCGCGCTCGGGAACGCCGAGGTAGGCGAGCTCGCCGGCCAGCCGCTCCGTAGCCAAGCTCTGCTCGAGAGCGGCCCGCCCCGCTGCGGCGAACCCGGCGTCCGGGTGGCTTCGAAGCAGCCGGGCGAGCGCCCAGTGACTGTGCACGGACGAATGCCAGTCGAAGCAGCCGTAGAAAGCCGGTGTCAGCTCGCGCGGTGGCTTCGCGTCCGCGTCACTCGTCATCACGTGCGCGATCTTGTTCGGATACTCGCGCGCAAGCGAAGCCAGGAGCAGCGGTGCCAGGCGGCCGGCCAGAGCGGCGTCGATGCTTCGCTGATTCGCGGTCACGTCCGGATCCTGCACACGAAGATGACGTCGTCCAGCACGTACAGCGGGTGGTGCGCATCTCCTGCCGAAACGTAGGGAGCGCGAGCGAGCTTCCGCACTTCCAGGCCTGCTGGTGCGAGCACGCGATCGACGACCGCAGCTGCGCCGGCTTCCCAGCTCGTCGCGTCCGCTACGGGCAGGGGCTCGCTCGGCTCGCGGGTGGCGCCGCCGTCGAAGACGAGCGGCATGTAGGGCAGGGGCATCGACAGGATCAGCTCTCCGCCGGGAGCGAGCGCTTCGCGCAGCCGCTCGAGCAGCGTGAGCGGTCGCGCGCAGCGATCGAGCACATTCAGACAGCTGATCGCTTCCCAGGGTTCGTCCGGCACGCCTGTTTCGGTTACGTCCACGCGGAAACAGAGGTAGCCGCGCCGGCGCAGGCGCCGCGCCATGCCCCACGACATCTCCGTCGTCGCGACGGTTCCGAAGAGCGGGGCGAGCGTGGCGGTCACGTCGCCCGATCCCGCACCAACGTCGACAAGCCGGCGCTGGCTTGGCGGACCGAGCAGCTGCTGCCACTGGGACGTGTCCAGCAGATGCATCGCGTACATGCGGAGCAGCCCGTTCACGTCGAAGTCCGACATGAAGCAGCGCAACAGCGAGTGCAGTCGCGTCTTCCCCCAGCCGTGCCGCCCCGCGCGCAGGGCGTCGAGCGCAGCGCTGCTTCCGGGCGCGAGCTCTACGAACCGCTCCGCCAGCCAGGCCGGAAGAGCCGTCAGGTCACAGGTGTGATCGTCCAGGCGTCCCCCCGTCGGCGAATCAACCCGGCAGTGGCCGCTCGCGTAGCTTCCACGCGATGCGCGTGGCCATGCTCATGATCGAAAGTTGCGGGTTCACGCCCAGGCTCGTGGGCAGGATACTGCCGTCGGCGACGAACAGCTCGCGGAGCTCCCACGACTGTCCATCCGGATCGACCACCGAGGCCCCCGGCGAAACGCCCATACGGCAGGTTCCCAGCGGATGCTGCGAGCTGCACTCGAGCTGGCGTCCCTTGACGTGCTCGAGGTCGAGCGTGCGCAGGCGGTCCGCGTCGATGCCGCCCAGGCCAAGCACCGGCAGGAACACTTCCTTCGCGCCGCCCGCGAAGAAGATCTCGGCCATGTGGCGCATCAGCTTCGGGACCGCGGCGCGATCGCGCGCCGACATGCGGTAGGTCATCATGGGTCCGGTGAGCGCCTCGCGAACGGTTCCACCGCCGTCGTCGTGGATCATGCCGCCGAAAATCCCGAGATGCGGCACCGACCGGGCGCGCGCGGCGTGTGCTGGTCCGACGCCTGGCATCGTCGCTGCCAGGGCACCGGGCGGGATGTAGAGTCCAACCAGCGTGATGCGCTCGTGCTCGAACGCATCGCTGTACGCGCTCTGCAGCGAGCCCTTCCAGCCCTCGATCTTCTCGTCGAAGCGCCCCATGACGCGGAAGCCGGGATGCAGCGTGAGGTTCCTGCCCAGCTCGCCCGACCGGCGGCCGAGGCCGCTGCGGGCCAGCAGCAGCGGCGAGCCGAACGCGCCGGCCGCCACCACCACGCGCCGCGCGCTCACGCGCAGGCGTCCTCGCTTCTTCTCCCTCGGCCCGGACAACAGATGTCCGACGACGCCGTTGGCGCGGGTGCCGTCGTGCGTGATCGCTTCCACGCGGCAGTCGGAGTACACGCGTGCGCCGGCCGCCATCGCGCGCGGCAGGTACGTCACGTCCACGCTCAATTTCGCGCCGTGTGGGCAACCGAAGTTGCAGCGTCCGCAGCCGTTGCAGCCGCGCGTGTTGCGGCGCAGCGGCTTCGTCGGATAGCCGAGACGCTCGGCGCCTTCCAGGAATCTCAGCGTGGACCTGGAACGCATGTGCTCGGGCACTGTCTCGACGTGCACGGCCTTCTCGACCGACTCGAAGCAGGGCTCCATGCCTTTTTCGGTGAGCTCGACCAGGCCGAGGTCGTTCGACCACTCGTGCAGGACGGAGCCCGGGATGCGGAAGCAGACGCCGCCGGTCAGCACCGACGAGCCGCCGATGCAGCGCCCCATCATCACGTTGACCATCGGCGTGTCGCCGAGGCCCACCGCGAACGAGAGCCCCGCATCGCGCCACATGTGCCGCATCGACTGGCTCGGTCGCATCCGCCCGTAGCGTTCCGGCGGAACGTGTCCGCCTTCCTCCAGAACGACCACGTCCTGTCCCGCCTCGCTGAGCTCGCACGCGACCACGGAGCCGGCCGCGCCGGAGCCGATGATGACCACGTCCGCGTCGACGTCGAGATCGCCCTCGAGCTTTCTTCCGTGGACGACGCTAGACATCATCCGGTCCTCCGGGTCCCGGCAGCAGGCACTGCCCGTCGAAACCGATCTCCTCCGCGGCGTCGGGATGCTCGTAGTACAGGACGCAGAGCAGCGCCTTGACCGCGAGCACCGGCGCGCCCAGCGAGCTGTGCTCCAGCCGGCCGATGGCGCGCGTGCGCTCGGCGACCGACAAGCGCGATAGAGGCGTGAAGCGGAGCACCATCAGCGGCGCCAGCACGGAGAGCGCGAACAACGCCAGCTGGAGCGTCAGGCGTGTCTGCGAGCCCGCGTGCGCCAGGAAGTCCTCGAGCTCGAGGGTCAGCCAGTCCAGGCGTTCCGCCGGTGGCGGGCCGGATGCCGTCGAGAACACGGCTTCCGCGACCGTCCGCAGCCCACGCACGAAGCCCGCCCGCACGATGGGGCTGCCGTTCTCGTTGCGCAGTGGGACGAGCGCCGTTTCCGGCTCGTCGTCCACGGTTCTTTCCGTGCTCACGGGCGCGCAGACTGCCCTCTCGCGCACCGGGCCACAAGGGCGTCTCCAGGCGGCTGCCGGGCGGAAAACGGGTGGGCGGGGCCGGGCGGCATTGCTTCCGGGCTCAACGTTACGTAAGGACTAGCTCCTGCGCGTCCGACCGGGCGCTGGCAGGGATCCGGACCGCCGCATTTCCGCGGAACTGGCCCGGGTTTCGCCTTCTTGACACCAGGGGGCCACAGACCCAGGTTCGCCCCCCGTACCGAAAAAAGAGCCAAAAGGAGCCACGACGATGAATTTCGAGGTACCGCCGCTTCCGTACTCCAAGGATGCCCTCGCCCCTGTGATGTCGCAGGAGACGCTCGAGTTCCACTACGAGAAGCACCACAAGGGCTACATGAACAAGCTCAAGGCTGCCCTCGAGGGCAAGCCCGAGGCGCAGAAGACTCTCGAAGAGGTCATCAAGTCGAGCTCCGGCGGCGTGTTCAACAACGCGGCGCAGGTGTGGAACCACACCTTCTTCTGGGAGGGCATGAAGCCCGGCGGCGGTGGCGCTCCCCCGGCAGGCGACGTGGCCGATCTGATCAACCGCGACTTCGGCGGCTGGGATCAGTTCCGCGCCCAGTGGCACAAGGACGGCGCGGGCCGCTTCGGCTCGGGCTACGTGTGGCTCGTGCTCGAGGGCGGCAAGGGCAAGATCCTGACGACGCCCAACGCCGAGACGCCGCTCACCACGCCGGCCACTCCGCTGCTCACCACCGACGTCTGGGAGCACGCCTACTACCTCGACCACCGCAACAACCGCGGCAAGTTCCTCGAGGTGTTCACCGACAAGCTCGTCAACTGGGACCACGTCGCCAAGAATCTCAAGGCGGCGAAGTAGGGCGCGCCGTTTCCACGAAGACCGCCGTGCGGCCCGGTGCCGCGCGGCGGTTTGCGTTTTGTGGGTGGTACAATGTGGAAGCACGATGCAGTCGCGCCACACGCGTCGGTCTGCTCGTGCATCGCTGCAGTTCGAGCGAGCTTCGGCCAGTGCGGGCATTTCCGGCGACGGGCATTTCCGGCAGCAAGTTGAAGCAAGCGAGGTGGAATGCCCGCGAGACGGGCATTTCGGTGTCGATGCCCGGGCAAGCGAGGTGAAATGCCCGCGAGACGGGCATTTCGGTGTCGATGCCCGGGCAAGCGAGGTGGAATGCCCGCGAGACGGGCATTTCCGGCAGCAAGTTGAAGCAAGCGAGGTGGAATGCCCGCGAGACGGGCATTTCCGGCAGCAAGTTGAAGCAAGCGAGGTGGAATGCCCGCGAGACGGGCATTTCGGTGTCGATGCCCGGGCAAGCGAGGTGGAATGCCCGCGAGACGGGCATTTCCGGCAGCAAGTTGAAGCAAGCGAGGTGGAATGCCCGCCAGACGAGCATTTCCGGAAGGATGCCCCCTCGCGCCAGAAGTCACTGCTGCGCCCGCGCCGATGGCGCGGGGTTCCCCCAAATCGCGTGCTCGGCGCTGCCGCGCCTGCGCGCGCTCAGGGGGAACCTGCGACGCCGCGTCGCTGCTCGACGTCGGGCCCCCGGGTGGGCGCTTGCGCCCACCCTTGGCGGGCCCGCGGCGCGCGCGAGCGCGCCGCATCGCCACAGCCCGTGCGGCGCGCGGGGCAAGCCCATCACATCCGAGCGGCTCAGTAGCTGGATTTGTCGAGTCGGGTCTTGCCGCGGAAGACCCAGTAGACGATGGCGGTGTACGTGGCGACGAAGGGCATACCGGCGAAGGCGATATTGCGCATGATGCGCAGCGTGTGCTCGCTGGATGCGGCGTTGTAGATGGTCAGGCTGAAGTCGGGGTTTTCGCTGCAGACGAGCAGGTTCGGGAAGAGCGCCATGCCGAACAGGAAGACGAACGCGGCGATGGTGCAGCACGACGAGATGAAGGCGTAGGCGGGGCGTCCCTGGTAGATGGCGCGCGGGATGTTGGCGATCGCCAGCACGTTGAGCAGCACGACCAGCCACGCCAGCGGTAGGCGCCGGAAGTTGCCGAGCGCTTCCGGAACGTCCACCAGCGTGTAGATCGTCACGACCACGTAGAGCGCCAGGAACGCGGCGAAGGTGCGCCAGATCCAGCGATGGATACGCTCCTGCAGCTCGCCCTCGGTCTTCAGGTACAGGTAGATGGAGCCGTGCATGGCGCAGCCGGCCATGGCGAGCGCGCCGACCAGGAGCGGGTAGGGGCCGACCAGGTCGACGAACCGTCCGGCGAACTCGTGGTCGGGCCCGAGGGGGATCCCGCGGATCGCGTTGCCGACGGCCACGCCGAACACGAACGCTGCGCACGCGCTGGCCAGCGAGAAGGACACGTCCCAGTACGTGCGCCACAGCCGCGATTCGCGCTTGCTGCGGAACTCGATGGAGATGGCACGGCCGATGAGCGACGCCAGGAGCAGCATGAACGGCAGGTAGAAGGTGCTGAGCGCCGTGCCGTAGGCGACGGGAAATGCGGCAAACAGCCCGCCGCCGAACGTCACCAGCCACACCTCGTTGCCGTCCCACAGCGGGCCGATCGAGTTGATGACGATGCGGCGCTCCTCGTCGCCGCGCACCAGCAGGTGGAGCATTCCGACGCCGAGATCGAAGCCGTCGAGGATGGCGTAGCCGGTGAGCAGCACGCCGAGCAGGAAGAACCAGAGCACGTGCAGGTCCATGTCAGTCCTCCTTCTCGTGCTCGGTGTCGGTGAGCGAGTAGCCGAGCTCGTGATCCTGTCGGATCGACGCGGCGTCGAAGAAGCTCTTGCGGCCGGCCTCGGGCGGCTCTTCCAGCGGCTCGGGGCCGTGCTGGATCTTCGAATGGAGCACCATCACCCAGATCACGCCCAGCGCGAGATACAAAAGCCCGAACATGATGATGCTCGAGAGCACCTGTGCGGGCACCAGCACCGCGGAGACCGCGTCGCTCGTCCTGAGCAGGCCGTAGACGACCCAGGGCTGGCGCCCGACCTCGGCGGCGACCCAGCCGGACTCGTTGGCGATGATCGGACCGATGACGCCGGCGACGAACACCCACATGAGCCAGCGCTTCTGGAAGAGCTTGTTCCGCCAGAGAAGGAACAGCCCGAGCAGCGACACGCCAATGAAGAACATTCCGAGCGCCACCATCAGGTGGTAGCTCTGGAACGGGATCTGCACCGGGGGCAGCTCGTCCGGCGGGAAGCGGTCGAGCGCGGTGACGGGCCTGGATGCGTCGTCGTACACCAGGTAGCTCAGCATCCCGGGGATCTCGATGCCGTCGCGGACCTTCCGTGCCTTCACGTCGGGGATGCCGAACAGGTACATCCCGGTACCGCCGCGCTCGGTCCTGAAATGCCCTTCGAACGTGGCGAGCTTCGCCGGCTGGTTCCTGGCGACCGCTCGCGCCTGCTCGTGGCCTGAAACCAGGATCGCGATGCTGCTCGCTGCGGCGACGACGAGCGCGATGCGGAAGCAGCGTTTTGCCAGGTCTTCGTGCTGCTTCTTCAGGATGTACCAGGCGGACACGCTCAGCACGAAGAACGCCCCCTGGATGAAGCTGCCGAGCAGCACGTGCCCCAGGCGATGCATGCTCGAGGGATTGAACACCATCGCCCAGAAGTCGGTGATCTCGGCGCGCGCTTCGGCGCCGTGCCCGACGATGTGATAGCCCGCCGGGGTCTGCTGCCAGGAGTTGGCGATCACGATCCACACGGCCGAGAACATCGAGCCGAGGAACACCATCACGGTCGAGATGAAATGAGTGCGGCGGGAGACGCGGTCCCAGCCGAAGACCAGCACCGCCAAAAAGCCGGACTCGAGGAAGAACGCGAAAATGCCTTCCGCGGCGAGCGCGGAACCGAAGACGTCGCCGACGAAGCGCGAATAGACGGCCCAGTTGGTGCCGAACTCGAACTCCATGACGATCCCCGTGGCGACGCCGACGGCAAAGTTGACCGCGAAGATGCGCGTCCAGAAGCGGGCCAGCGTTTCGTACGCGGGGTCGCCCGTCCTCAAGAAGCGCGCCTCGATGATGACCATTATCAGCCCGAGCCCGATCGAGAGCGGCGGGAACAGGTAGTGGAACATGATGGTCAGCGCGAACTGGAGCCGCGACAGAAAGACCAGATCCATGACGTTGTTCCTCGCTCCCTGGCCGCGCTCGCGTCGCGAACAGGCCCGGGAGCGCGAGCGAACCCCCGGTGGAGGGGTTTGACAAGTCGCAATGACGTCTGCAGAAATCACGCCAGCTTCCCCGTCGGAGCGCGCACGGCGCGGCTCCATGGGCGCGGAAGCTCTTTTCCGGTGCGCGTTGGACTAGCGCTGGGCGCGCCGGATGGAGTAGAGGAAAGCCGGGTCGAGACCCGCTTCATGGCCTCCGGCCCGCCAGGGAAACAAGATGGAAAAGGCGCTGACGCTCTACGACACGACCATCGGGAAGAAGGCCGTCATGGCCGTCACCGGGCTTGTGCTGTTCGGGTTCGTGATCGGCCACATGATCGGCAACATGCAGCTGTACATGGGGCCGGAGCAGCTGAACCACTACGCCCACACGCTCAAGAGCACCCCGGAGCTGCTGTGGCCGGTGCGCATCGTGCTGGCGGTGAGTGTGGTGCTGCACATCGTGACCACCGTGCAGCTCTACGACCGCTCGCTCTCGGCGCGTGGCACGGGTTACCGGGTGAAGAAGAGCATCGCGGCGAACTACGCGTCGAAGACGATGATCTGGACCGGGCCGACCCTGCTGCTATTCATCGTCTACCATCTGGTGCACTTCACGATCCCCGGCGTGTCGATGGGCAACTACGTGGAGAGCGCGACCAACGTCTACGCCAACGTGGTCAACGGCTTCAGCATCCCGTGGGTTGCCGC
Source organism: uncultured delta proteobacterium (assembly GCA_963826085.1). Lineage (GTDB taxonomy): Bacteria > Myxococcota_A > Polyangia > Polyangiales > Polyangiaceae > CAWDXG01. The sequence continues at coordinate 102,872 of CAWGVN010000008.1, forward strand.
CATCTACATCGTGGGCAACCTTGCACTGGGCTTCCACCTCTACCACGGAGGAGTCAGTCTGCTGCAGACCCTGGGCTTCAACCACCCGCGGCACAACGACCGGGCGCGCGGCATCGCCAAGACGTTCGCCCTTATCGTCACGCTGGGCAACATCTCCTTCCCGATCTCGGTTCTGCTCGGGATCGTCAGGTAGCGGGAGCACGACATGGAACTCGAGTCCAAGGCACCTTCCGGACCGATCGAGACGCGCTGGGATCGCCACCGCTTCGCGATGAAGCTGGTGAACCCGGCCAACCGCCGCAAGCACACGGTCATCGTCGTCGGTACAGGCCTGGCCGGCGGCGCCGCGGCCGCGTCGCTCGGCGAGATGGGCTACAACGTGCTGTCCTTCTGCTACCAGGACAGCCCGCGCCGTGCGCACAGCATCGCCGCCCAGGGCGGCATCAACGCCGCGAAGAACTACCCGAACGACGGCGACAGCATCTACCGGCTGTTCTACGACACGGTGAAGGGCGGCGATTTCCGCTCGCGTGAGTCGAACGTGTATCGGCTGGCGCAGGTGAGCGTGAACATCATCGACCAGTGCGTGGCGCAGGGCGTGCCGTTCGCGCGCGAGTACGGCGGGCTCTTGGCCAACCGCTCGTTCGGCGGCGCGCAGGTCTCGCGTACGTTCTACGCGCGCGGGCAGACCGGGCAGCAGCTCCTGCTCGGCGCGTACCAGGCGCTGGAGCGGCAGATCGAGGCCGGCACCGTCAAGATGCACGCGCGCCACGAGATGATGGAGCTGATCGTCATCGACGGTCGCGCCCGCGGCATCGTCACCCGCAACATGGTGACCGGGAAGATCGAGGCGCACACCGCCGACATGGTCGTGCTCGCCACCGGCGGCTACGGCAACGTCTTCTTCCTGTCGACGAACGCCAAGGGCTGCAACGTGACGGCGAGCTGGCGCGCGCATCGCAAGGGCGCGCTGTTCGCCAACCCCTGCTACACGCAGATCCATCCGACCTGCATCCCCGTCAGCGGCGACTACCAGTCCAAGCTCACCCTGATGAGCGAGTCGCTCCGCAACGACGGGCGCGTGTGGGTTCCGAAGAAGAAAGAGGATTGCGACAAGGACCCGTCGAAGATCAAGGAGAAGGATCGCGACTACTACCTCGAGCGCATGTACCCGAGCTTCGGCAACCTGGTGCCGCGTGACATCGCGTCCCGGCGCGCCAAGGACGTGTGCGACCAGGGGCGCGGCGTAGGGCCCGAGGTCGCCGGCGTGCGCCGCGGCGTGTATCTCGACTTCCGCGACGCCATCAAGCGGGCGGGCAAGAAGGCCATCGAGGAGCGCTACGGCAACCTGTTCGAGATGTACGAGCGCATCACGGGCGACGACCCCTACAAGGTGCCGATGCGGATCTACCCGGCCACGCACTACACGATGGGCGGGCTGTGGGTCGACTACAACCTGGAGAGCACCATCCCGGGGCTGTTCGTGGGCGGCGAGGCGAACTTCTCCGACCACGGCGCCAACCGCCTGGGCGCGAGCGCGCTGATGCAGGGGCTGGCCGATGGCTACTTCGTGCTGCCATACACGGTGGGCAACTACCTGGGCCAGAACAAGCTCGAGAAGGTCGACGAGGAACATCCCGAGGCGAAGAAGGCCGTCAAGGAAGTCGAACAGCGGATCGAGAAGCTGCTGTCGATCGGCGGTGAGCGTTCGCCCGACTCGTTTCACCGCGAGCTCGGCCACATCATCTGGAACAACTGCGGCATGAGCCGCACCAAGGAAGGCCTCGAGAAAGCGCTCGAGAAGATCCCGGCCCTGCGCAAGGAGTTCTACGAGAACCTGCGGGTCACCGGCACGGGCGAGGAGCTGAACCAGGTGCTCGAGAAGGCAGGGAGGGTCGCCGACTTCCTCGAGCTCGGCGAGCTGATGTGCCGCGACGCTCTGGCCCGTAACGAGTCGGCCGGCTGTCACTTCCGTGAAGAACACCAGACGGACGAAGGCGAAGCCAAGCGCGACGACGAGACGTTCCAGTACGTGGCGGCGTGGGAGTTCACAGGTGTCGGTAACGACCCCAAGCTGCACAAGGAAGAGCTCGAGTTCGAGTTCGTGAAGCCCAGCCAGAGGAGCTACAAGTAAGATGGCGACGATGAACCTCGTGCTGCACGTGTGGCGGCAGGCCGGGCCCAGGGAAAAGGGCGGCTTCAAGCGCTACGACGCCAAGGGCATCAACAGCCACATGTCGTTCCTCGAGATGCTCGACGTGGTCAACGAAGGCTTGATCGAGAAGGCCGAGGATCCGATCGCGTTCGACCACGATTGCCGCGAGGGCATCTGCGGCATGTGCGGTGTGGTGATCAACGGCGTGGCGCACGGGCCGCAGGCGAAGACGACGGCGTGCCAGCTGCACATGCGGAATTTCAGGGACGGCGACGAGATCACGATCGAGCCCTGGCGCTCCAGGGCGTTCCCCGTGATCAAGGACTTGATCGTCGACCGCAGTGCGTTCGACCGCATCGTTGCGGCCGGCGGCTACATTTCCGTGTCCACCGGCAGTGCGCAGGACGCCAACGAGGTGCCCATCGCGAAGAAGGAATCGGACCTGGCGATGGACGCCGCGGCGTGCATCGGCTGCGGCGCGTGCGTCGCGGCGTGCCCGAACGCCTCGGCGAGCCTGTTCACCGCGGCCAAGGTCAGCCACCTCGGGCTCTTGCCGCAGGGGCAGCCCGAGCGCTACGACCGCGTGCGGAAGATGGTGGCGCAGATGGACGCCGAGGGCTTCGGCCACTGCACGAACCACTTCGAGTGCGAAGCGGTGTGCCCGAAAGGCATCAGCGTGTCGTTCATCGCGCGCATGAACCGCGATCTCATGAAAGCGATGATCAAATCGCGCGATGAGATAGCGCCGCGCACCAAGACCCGCTAGGACGACGATTCGTTGACCGGCAGGATCGGCGCCCAGATCAGCTGCTCGAGCATGCTGTCGTCGATCATGATGCCGCGATCGCTGAAGTGGAGCGCGTTGTCCTCTTCGTCCTCGTGCCACTCGCCGACGAAGAGGATGCCCTGACCGTTTTCGTTGTAGCCCAGCTGGACGATGGCGTTCTTGAGCCAGCGGCCGCCGCCCTCGAGCTCCAGTGTCTTCGGCAGGGTGTAGAAGCCCTCGGACGGGAGCGCCTTGAGCGTCTTGGCCCAGGACGGCGAGCGCAACGGCGTGGTCGGGTCTCCCCAGAACCAATGGTTGCGGCGGTTCTGGCCGGGGCGCACCACGAATTTGACGCCGCCGTTCGACGGCTGCCCGAGATACACCAGCACGCCCGCCGGGAAGGTCTCCTCGTGACCGGGCATGGGCTGGGTGGTGCGGTACAGGCCGGGATCGGGAAGATCAAGCATGTTCGGGAGTCCTCGTGACGTTTGGGGGGGTGGGCGCGGAATGTAACGCATCCGGCCCGGCGCACAACCCGGCTGCCGGAGAACGGGAGGTAGGCCGAGGTGTCGAGCTTGTGGCATATAGGCCCTGTGAAGCCGCTCGCGTCGCGTTCCGGGCTCGTCGCTACACTGCTCGTCGCTGCGTTGGCCGTCGGCTGTCGCCACGGAAGCAGGGGCTCGAGCGCGCCCGGAGCGTCCGGTCCGGTCACGCGCCCCAAGGGGCCGCTCACGCTGGAGGAGGCGCGCAACTACGTCCTCGCGCTCGTCAATCACGACCGCGCCGAACACGACCTCGAGCCGGTGGAGCTCGACGACGTGGCGACTCGCGCGGGTCAGCGCCACGCCGAGGACATGTCCGGGCAAGGCTACACGGCGCACTGGGGCAGCGACGGGTCGGTTCCGGAGCAGCGCTACACGGAGGCCGGCGGTCGCGACATGGTGCAGGAGAACGCGGCCTGCTTCTTCGACGGCCAGAAGCGCGAGCTCGATCCATCGCCGGAGTTCGACCCCGTCGCGCTGGAGAAGATCGAGAGCGCCTTCATCAACGAGACGCCGCCGAACGATGGACACAGGAAGAACATCCTGACGGCGACGCACAACAAGCTCGGCGTCGGGTTGGCCAAGCCGAAGGGCATCGACCAGCCGTGCATGTCGCAGGAGTTTGTGGACCACTACGGCGACTACGACAACCTGCCCGCGCACGCACACGTAGGCCAGAGCGTCCGCATCGCGGGAAAGCTCGACAAGCCGGTCCAGTTCGGCGGTATCGGCATTGCGCGGATCGGGCTCATGAAGCCGATGAGCGCGAGCAAGCTCAACTCCACGTCCATCTACACCGTCCCGGCGCCGGCCACGTTGTACTTCCCGGCGGGCTACAAGACGCCCAAGCCCGTCGAGGTGTCGGGGCAGAGCTTCAAGATCGACGTGCCGCTGGACGTGCAGCGGCAGACCGGCCGCTACGAGGTGAGCATCTGGGGTCGCCATCCGGGCGACGCCGACCTCGCGATCCTGAGCTTGCGTACGATCACCGTGAAGTAGTCCGCCCCGGCCGGTGGGCCCGCGGCCCCGGCGATTGACGCAGCGCTCCCGGGTCGGCGACCATCCGGCTCATGACACGCCGCTTCGTGGCTCTGGCGGCAGCGCTCGGCGCGCTGCTCACGTTCGCTCCGCTCGCCTGCAGCTCGGGCAGCTCCGGCAAGAAGGGCAGCGGCGGCAGCGGAGGCACGCAGTCGGATGCGGCCGGCGGCGCCGCCGGCAGCGGCGCGACCGCCGGCACGGGGGCGGGTGGCAGCGGCGGCAGCGCCGGCGCGGATGCGGGCTGCACGCCGGGCGACGTGACGCTGCAGAACGACGGCTTCCAGCAGAAGGGGCAGGTCGCCTTCCAGGGCGGCTTCGCGCAGGGCGAGTGCTGGGCATCGACCTATGTCCCCAACGCCTGCGGCTACACGATAAGCAGCGTCCTGGTGCTGGTCGGCGGCGGCGACGCCGGCAACGTCCAGTTCGAGGTCGGTGTGTGGGATGTGGATTCCACAGGTAAGCCCAGCAACAAGCTCGCGAGTACGGGGGTGACCATCACCGGAGCGTCGGACGTGCTCAGCGAGGTCCCGCTCGACTCCCTGCCGGTGCCTGCGCGCAACGGTTCGCCGTTCGCCATATCGATGTGCCAGAACACGCACAATGGTCCGCCCTCGATCGGTTCCGACACGGACGGCATCAAGCCGAACACGAACTGGGTCTTCACGGGCGGCCAGTGGGTGGAGGCAAGCACGCTCGGAGTCAGCGGGGACTGGATCATGCGTGCGAAGATCAAGGTGCAGTAACGCGGGCTCGGGCCCCCACCGCTTGGCTTGGACACGGGAGGATTGAAATGACACGGAGCTGGATCGCTCTGGCGTTGATCGCCTGGGCAGGGCTATCGGGGTGCAGTGGCTCGGACGGCGCGACGGGCAAGCAGGGGCCGCAGGGTCCGTCGGGGCCGGCAGGACCCGGGGGCAACCCGAGCGTCAACGCTGTCGTCCCATCCTCGGCGTTCCTGGGCGGCGCGGAATCCATCACCATCAGCGGCTTTGCAACCAGCTGGACCGATTCGGCACACGTGGACTTCGGCGCCGGCGTGACGGTGGACTCGATGCAGGTCGCGAGCCCCACGGCAATCGTGGCGCATGTCAGCGTCGCGTTCGACGCAACCCCAGGCATTCGCGACGTGACGGTCACCGACGGCGGCAGCACGCTGACCTACAAGGGCGCGTTCAGCGTCGACCCGGCGACGGCGCTTTCGGTCCAGGGCACCCTCGCACAGGGCTCGGTCGTGATGGCGAAAGTCACGGATCTCGACTTCACCCGGCCTTTCGACGCGACGACCGCGGGCGATGGTCTGTTCACGCCCATCAGCTGGCCCAATATCGAGGTCAGCACCGACACCGGCGTAGCCTCGCAGCTGCAGTCGGCGCAAGCCTACTCGCTCGACACAATTCTCCTGATCGATCTGGATGTTGTCGCCGGCAAGACCAAGCTCGACGTACTGAGCGGGCCCGTGGGCGGGACGCGGGAGAACTTTCCCAATCCGACCGCGCTCGACGTGGCGGCGCGGACGCCCAAGCCGCTTGCGCTGGGTCAGGCCACCAGCGTGAATCTGCAGGATCCCTACGCGTCGGAGATCTACAGCGTGACGCCCCCTGGTTCCAGCTTGAACGTGGTCGAGCTGAGCGCCACGACCACCAATACCTCCGCCAACCCGCAGGTCCTGGTGATGCCGGCGAGCGGGCACTTTGGCGAGCTGCTCGGCGTCGGTCCGGACGTCGTGCTGGCGTCGAGCTCGTCGGCCAAGCTGAACGTCGTTGTGTGGGACAACTCCGGCACTGCGGGCTACGCGGCGACGCTGCGCGCGGACGCCACTGCTGCGACGGGCGCGGACGAGGCGGAGCCGAACAACACGACCGCCCAGGCGCAGGCAGCGAGCTCGCTGCCGTTCGTCCTGCAGAATGCGTCGCTCTCCTCGGGCAGCGACGAGGACTGGATCGCCGTGACCGCCGCCGCCGGCGACGTGGGCAAGTCGATCCGCGTCATCACCATGCCGGGCGATCCGCAGACCGACACGCTGGTGGAGGTGTTTGCCGGCGACGGCACGACCAGCCTGGGCGGGCCGAGCGACGACGCGAACTATCACGAGAACTGGCTGAGCACTCCGATCAGCACCGCCGGCAAGTACTACGTGAAGATCACGGCGTCGCCGTTCTACTCGTCGAGCCAGACGAAGTACCAGGCGCTCGTGCGCTTCGAGTAGGCGGGTCGGACTTCGGCGCTTGACGCCGGAGACTGGCCCCAGCGCTGCGACGCCGAGCATCGAAGTCACGCTGAACGGCGCCGACCACACAACCTTCCTCGACGACCCGTCGAGCCGCGGGCTGACGTGCAGCTTCTGCGCTGCGTCAAGACCGGGCAGATACAGCTGCAGACGAAGCAGCTACCAGCGGCCCTGCACGTTCTTCATGAAGTCGTAGGGATAGCCGAGCTCGAGGCGGCTCGCTTCGTCCAGCACCTGGATGTGCTTCGGCTCCAGCGTGACCTGGGCCGCTTTCAGGTTGTCCTCGAGCTGCTCGACCGAGCGCGCGCCGAAGATGACCGAAGTGACGCTGGGGCGGGTAAGCAGCCACGCGAGGGAGACCTGCGCCGGCGAAGCGCCCACCTCTGCGGCGATGGATCGCACCGCGTCGATGATGCGCCAGTTCCGGTCGTTGTCGAAGCGGCTGTAGCGGTCCTTCCACTTCTCCAGGCGCGCGCCCTCGGGCGGCGCCTGCCCGCGCGAATACTTGCCGCTGAGAAATCCGCCCGCGAGCGGCGACCACGGCAGGAGCCCCAGCCCGTAGTGCTCGCAGACAGGGACGTGCTCGCGCTCCAGTTCGCGCACGACCAGGCTGTACTGGGCCTGCAGCGATACGAACCGCTCCAGGTGTTCCGTCCGGCTGAGCCACAGGCTGTCGACCAGCCGATATGCGGCATAGTTGCTGGCGCCGAGGTACAGGACCTTGCCCGCGCGGACCAGATCGTCGAGCGCGCGCAGTGTTTCCTCCTCCGGCGTCGTGATGTCCTGCATGTGGATCTGGTAGAGGTCGATGCGGTCCGTCTTGAGGCGCTTGAGGCTCCGCTCGACGGTCTTGACGATGCGGAAGCGAGACGCGCCCGTGCCGTTGGGCCCGTCGCTCATCCGGAACCGGAATTTGGTGGCGAGCACGACCTCGTTGCGGCGCCCGTCTTTCTCGAACCACTTACCTATGATGCGCTCGCTCAGGCCGTCCTGACCGTAGACATCGGCGGTGTCGATGAAGTTGATACCCGCGTCGAGTGCGGCGTTCATGATGTCCATCAACGTCTTCTTGTCGGCGCCGACCTGGTGCATGAACGAGTTCTCGTCGGCTTCGCCGAACGTCATGGCTCCCAGGCAGAGTGTCGAGACCTTCAGGCCGCTGCGGCCAAGGTTGCGGTAGTCCATGTGTGGGCTCCTTTTTTTGATGGCAGCGCGAAGCGGCGTAGGGACGCGCGGCCGTCATGTCAAGGGTCGGGTCTGCGCGGCGCGAACCCCCGTAGAACGGCTCCGGCCCACGAGATGCTTGATGCCCGCGAGCCGCTGGGTATCGCTCCTGTGTCCCCAGGAATTTCTCCTCGCATGTCGTCTGCCAGGCCAGCATGTCCGAAATGAGCGGCGAGGTCGTCGCCGGACGCTATGAGCTCGAGCACGTGATCGGGCGCGGTGGCCACAGCGTCGTGTATCGCGCCTACGATCGCGTGGCCGATCGTCACGTAGCGGTGAAGATGCTGCACGATAGCGTCGCCGGCGATCCCGAGTTCACGGTGCGCATGGTCCGCGAGCAGCGAGCGACCCACGCGCTCAGGGGCACCGCGGCGGTGCGCGTGCTGGGAATCCGCACGAGCGAGCACGGTGCCATGTGCCTGATCATGGAACTTCTGGAGGGGCATGACCTCGACGACTACCTGCCCAAGCTCGAAGCGCGGGGCGACTGCATGGGGGTTGGGGATCTGCTCGGTGTGCTCTCGCCAATCGTCGACACGCTCGAGGCCGCGCACGAAGCGGGCATCGTGCACCGTGATCTGAAGCCCGGGAACATCTACATGATCGACCCGCAGCGGGGTGGGGGAGTGCGGCTTCTGGACTTCGGGCTCGCAAAGCTGAAGTCCTCGACGCCTCTCACGCGGCGCGGGATGATCATCGGATCGCCGAGCTACATCGCGCCGGAAGTGTGGGGCGGCGAGCCCGGCCGGTTGGACCACCGCGTGGACATCTACTCGCTGGGAGCGATCGTGTTCCGCGCGCTGGGTGGCAGGGTGCCTTTCCCGGGCAAGACAGTGCGCGAGAAGCTCGAGCTGGTGACCACGGCGCCGCGCCCCAGCCTGCACGATCTGCGTCCGGATCTGCCCGCCGACATCGACAACTGGGTGCGGCAGGTGCTGGCCGTGGATCCGGCAAAGCGTTTCTGGCGTATCCGCGCGATGTGGAGCGCGCTGCTCGACGCGTTAGGCGAACGACAGGCATCGCCCGCTCGCTGAGCGACAACGGCCTTGACTCGTCCGCGCGGATCGGCCCTTCTCGGGGCCACGCCAGAGAGACGGTGCGACAGCGGAGGTAGCGAGATGGCTGCGAAGAAGCGGAAGACGAGCGGGAAGACGGCGAAGCGCGCCGCCAAGAAGACGGCGAAGCGCGCCGTGAAGAAGACGGCGAAGCGCGCCGCCAAGAAGACGGCGAAGCGCGCCGCCAAGAAGACGGCGAAGCGCGCCGTGAAGAAGACGGCGAAGCGCGCCGCCAAGAAGACGGCGAAGCGCGCCGCGAAGAAGACGGCGAAGCGCGCCGTGAAGAAGACGGCGAAGCGCGCCGTGAAGAAGACGGCGAAGCGCGCCGCCAAGAAGACGGCGAAGCGCGCCGCGAAGAAGACGGCGAAGCCAGTCAGCCCCGCCGCGAAGAAGATGACTCGCGTCCACGAGGGCAGCGCTGCGCCGGGCTTCGAGCTGTCCGATGCGAAGGGCCAGGCTGTTTCCAGCGCGGACCTGCGCGGAAAGCCCTTCGTGCTCTACTTCTATCCCAAGGACGACACGCCCGGGTGCACCAAGGAAGCCTGCGGCTTCAGGGACTCGCTGAACCGCTTTGCGACGAAGGGCGTGCGGATCATCGGCGTGAGCCCGGATTCCGCGCAGAGCCACCAGCGCTTCACCGACAAGTACGGCCTGAACTTCACGTTGCTGTCCGACCAGGACCGGACGCTCGCGCAGGCGTACGGTGTCTGGGTGAAGAAGCAGAACTACGGCCGCGAGTACATGGGGATCGAACGCAGCACCTTCCTGGTCGACGGAAGCGGCGTCATCCGCCGCGCATGGCGCGGTGTGCGCGTCCCCGGTCACGTCGACGACGTGCTCGCCGAGGCGGGCGGCCTCGGCTGAGAACGGACGGATTGTCCGCGCCCGTCGTTTCGGTGCTGCTGCCGGCGTACAACGCCGAGCGAACCATACGTGCCACGCTCGAGAGTGTGCGGCGCCAGGACGAACCTCGCTGGGAGTGCGTGGTCGTGGACGACGGCTCCAGCGACGGCACGCTCGAGGTCGCGCGAACGGCGGCTGCGTCCGATCCGCGCTTCCGGATCGTCGAGCGGCCGCACCGCGGAATCGTCGGGACGCTCCAGGTGGGGCTGTCGTGCTGCCGCGGGCGCTACGTAGCACGTATGGATGCTGACGACTTGATGCGTCGCGACCGGCTCCGCCGCCAGCTGGACATGCTCGAAGCCACGCCGGCGCTCGCTGCGGTCGGCAGCCACGTGCGCCTTTTCCCGCGCGGGCGCATCGCCGACGGAATGCTCGCCTACGAGCGCTGGCTCGCCTCCATCGATTCGCCTGCGACGCTGCGCCGCGAGGCGTTCGTCGAGTGTCCGGTGGCGCATCCGACGCTGATGCTGCGGAGCGAGGTGCTGGACCGCTTCGGCTACCGCGATTGCGGATGGCCCGAGGACTACGATCTGGTTCTCAGATTGCTGGAGGCGGGCGAGTCCATCGGCGTGGTCGCGAAGCGGCTCCTGTGCTGGCGCGACGAGCCTGGACGACTCTCGCGCACCGCCGAGAGCTGCAGCATCGAGCGCATCACCGCCTGCAAAGCGGAATTTCTGGCCAGCGGTCCGCTCGCCGGCTCCGACCGATACATACTGTGGGGTTACGGCGGCACCGGAAAGGCGCTCGGGCGTGCCCTGAAGGCAAGGGGCCGGAGGCCTTCCCACATCGTGGAGCTGCATCCCGGGCGATTGGGGCAACGCATCGCCGGTGCCCCCGTGATAGCGCCCGAGGAGCTGCCCCGGGTACCGGCCGCGCCGATCGTCGTCTCCGTGGCTGGCGCCGGCCCGCGTTGCGAGATCCGGCGTGCCCTGGACGACATGGGATACCGGGAGGGCCAGCACTTCGTCTGCGCTGCCTGAGACGCAGCATGTGCGGGATCCTTACGCTTGGCGCACGGTTTGCGTGGTTGCAGTCCGGACATGAAGCCGCATGTTGAGGACAGGCGCTGTGCGGCGCAGTCAGTCAAGCTGGCACGAGGAGTGCACTCCTCCGCAATACTTCCGCCGAGGTTTGGGCTCCCCGGCAATTTCCGCGCGCTGTTCGGGAGCCGGAAACAGGAGCGATGACCATGACCACCGAGAATCCCCCAATCCGCTACACGATCGTTGTGGGTATCGACTTTTCGAAGACGGGCGACCTCGCGCTCCAGCGCGCTTTCGAGCTGGCCAATCGTGAGCCGAACGCCGAGCCCCACATCGTCTACGTCGCAAGCTCCTATGGGCCGATGCTCAGACTGGAGCTTCCGGACGACGTGAAAACCGTTTCCATCGAGGAAGCGTCCGACCAGCTGAGGGACTACGTGGAGGACAAGCTGACCGAGTTCCAGGCGGACCACCGCGCCGTGTTCGAGCGGGCGGTGACGCATGTGCGCGTCGGTGCCCCCGCCGACGAGATCGCCCAGCTGGCAGCCGACCTTGACGCTGACATGGTCATTGTCGGCACGCACGGCCGGCGCGGCGTGCGTCGCTTGCTGCTCGGCTCGGTTGCCGAGGGCGCGATGCGCCTCTCGCACTGCCCGGTACTGGTCGTCCGACCCAAGGATCATTACGGCGAAGAGGTGGCCAACGCGCCGGAGATCGAGCCGCCGTGTCCGGTCTGCGTCGAGGTGCGCCGCAAGACCGAAGGGCGTGAGCTGTGGTGCCCGCGCCACGTGGAGAAGCACGGCCGGCGGCATACGTATCACTACGTCAGTCGCAACTCGTCGTCTCACGAGAACCTCCCGCTGACCGAGCGAGAGGATTCGGTCCAGGACTAGGCTTCCGCGCGGCTGATCAGCACACGTGCGAAGTCCCGTCGTCCTTCCGCGAGTGCGGATCCGGCGGCGGCCAGGTCACGGCCGGCATGGGGAACGCCGGTCGCGCGAACAGGAAGCCCTGCCCGAGGTGCGCTCCGGTGTCGCAGAGCGCGCTGTACTCGTCGGGCGTCTCGATGCCCTCGGCGACCACGAGCGCGTCGAGGTCCTTGCATAGCCGCACGACTCCGTTTACCAGCTGGCGCTGGCGCGGGCGACGGTCGAGACCCGCGACCAGGTCCCGGTCCAACTTCACCACCTTGGGCTCCAGGTCGGCGATGCTCTTGAGGTTGGAGTAGCCGGCGCCCAGATCGTCGACAACCAGATGCACGCCGCCTCGCGCGCGCAGTTCGTGCAGCACGCTCAGGCACAGATCGAAATGCTTCAGCGGCACCGACTCGGTGACTTCCAGGAAGACGTCGTGATCGTGGGAGAAGATCGGATCGTCAGGCCGCACCAGCCAGCTTTCGTGCAGCTCCTGCGGATGCACGTTCACGAAAAGGGGGATTCCGCTGGACAGCGGAATCGCAATCTCGCGGATCATCCTCCCGAGGCGCCCGGTGCAATGGTTCTCCACCGCGAGCTCGAACAACTTCATCGGGTTCCTGAGCGCCGGGACGCTGCAGCGCACGAGCGCCTCGTAGGCGAACAGGGCTCCGGTCGTCATGTCGATGATGGGCTGGAAGACGACGCTCAGGTCGTCCGGTTCCACCATCTTGCCGATCGCAAGCATGGAATCGCGGCGATCGCGCGAGGTCGGCGCGTCCGAAAGCCTGTTCGAGGCAGGCATGGGAGGGCGGGAGGACGGAGGTGCATCGAGCATGGGCACTCCTCGTAGGATCGGGCTCGGGAGCGGGCAAGCCTAGGGCAGCCCACTATTTCACTACCACTTCACCAATGCGCTCGCAACGGACTTCCGCCGGTATCGGGAACCCGGAGACCCTGGCAGTTTCCAAACCCACATGGGACTCGATGAACACCAGGTGGGCGCGGTATGACATTCCTCATGAATCGAGCAGCGGCCGTGGTTCTGCTGGGTGCGGCATCCGCCGCGCCGCTCGCAGCGTGCACTCCAAGCAGCAAGGTCAGCGAAGCCAAGGCGAGGACGCACGTCGAATTTCTCGCGAAGGCGGTCAAGGAAGACGTGCAGGAAGTCAGGAACGGGCTTCCGAAGGGCGCGCAGCACTTGAGCAAGCTCTACGAGGGTGATGCCAAGCCCGCGGATGATCTGAAGGCGGTGCGCGGCCGTCTCGAGCTCGCTCGGGACAAGGTGCAGGATCTCCGCGTCGCCAAGAGCACGTTCTTCGCGCTCGCGGATTTGTCCGGCACCGTCATCCGCAACGATCGCGAACAGGATCGGATGGCCGGCAAGGGTCTGTTCAAGGCGTTTCCGAAGCTCGCCGAAGCGGCGAAGGGCAAGTACGTCGAGACGACCGGGTCGATGCCCGAAGCGGCCGGCGTCAAGGGCCCGGACGGGCAGTGGGTGGCGGCAGCCCCGGTCGAGAAGGACGGCAAGCCGGTGGGCCTCTACGTGACCGGCTGGTCCTGGGCGGCCTACGCCTATCGCCTGGAGAACGCCATCCGCGGACAGGTCACGACCGACGTGGCGGACCATGGCGGAAAGGTGCCGCTTCTGTACGTGTACGTGGTCGTCGGCAAGAAAGCGTACGGCGCGCCCGTGTCGCCCGAGGTCAATGCCAAGGCCATCGAGCAGCGCGATCCGATGAGCCACATCAAAGGCGACAGCGTCTACGGAGCGCAGCTCGAGATCACCGGGCGGGATTTCGGGCTCGCCGTCAAGGGCCTGCCCGTACTCGGGCCGCACGTCGGCGTCGCGGTGCTTCGCAGCGAGACCTGAGCGGGCCGGCCTAGTCGCCGGTTCCGGTGCCGTCGAGCTCGATCGGCGAGTCCGGACCGCTCCGCCCGAGACGGTGCAGCGAGAAGACCAGCAGCACCAGCGCCCCGATGGTCAACCACGCGCCGAGTCCGGGACTGCCCGAAACGCCAAGCCCGATGCCGACCGCCGTGCCGGTCGCGGAAAAGGCGAGCAGCGAGCGGTTGCTGGACTCCGTTGGCGGTCGGGACATCGCGGGCTCGTCAGGGCCAATGCTCTGCGTGCGCTCGTACGAGGAAGTCCCGCACGTCCCGCGTGAGCTTGTTCTCGGCCGTGATGGTGGTCTCGGTGTGCTCGGTGCCGACCTGGTCGTCGTACAGGTAATCGTTGTTGCGCAAGACGAGGATCCTGGCGTCGGACTCGTCGCCCGTACCGCTCACGAGCTGCAGCGCGTCGCCCATGGCGGGCGTACGCGGCGGTAGCGCGGAGCCGAGCTGCTGCTCTTCCATCGGCGTGACGTACGCAACGCCGTACTTGTGGCCCTGCGAGCCCACGTCCACTTCGATTGCCTTGCCGTCGCCGATGTCGACCTTTCTACCCGGCACGGGGCGGTCGTGCTCGTCGTGGAACGCCTGGATGATGACTTCCACGGCTCTGCGCTCGTCGAGCGCGCGTTTGGGCGTAGCGGTCGCCGGCGGCGGGCCGCCGCAAGCGGCCAGCAGTCCCAGCGTGAGGAAGACGCCGAACAGGGAGCGTCGCGAGGTGAGGGTTCGGCCTACGCGCCGGCCGAAGGCGGATCGTCGGGGGGTTTGGCTCATCGGTAGCAAAAGGTAGCCAACCGGCCCAGGTTTCGCTAGCTCTCGTGAAGAATGTACGCGTTCACGCCTTGCCGCCTGTCAGGACGCCCCGCGATCTCGGCCCGGCGGCTTGGTTCGGCTGCGCTCCGATGCCCACGTACTTCGTGTACGCTCCGCTTCGGTGCAAGCCGAAGCCTGCGCCGGCGGACCGAGCTTGCGGGGCGGGGCGTTCCGAAGACGTGAAAGCGTACCGGAGGATGTCCCCGGTGGTTTCCACGGGGCGTGCTCGCACGCGAAGGCGGAGCCGCGCTGCCGCCCGACCCGCCCGGTCCGCCGCGGCCGGGGGCCTTCGCCGGTTTGCGCCGGTGGCGATTCTGGCGGCTATGGGCGTCGGCTGTGCCCGCCCCGTGATCCCCGACCCCAAGGCCGCCGTGCGCGAGTATGCCGCCGCGGCAGCCCGGGGCGACGCCGACGCCATCTACGCGATGTTGACGGAGGAAGCCCAGCGCACCTACGGCCGCAGCGGCACCCGGGAGCTGGTCAAGACATCGCGCAAGGAGATCGCCGACAACGCGCGTGCGCTGGCCTCCGGGCGGACGACCGTGCACGCCGAGGCCACGGTGCGCTACGCGGACGGCGAGGAGGCGGACCTCGTGGTGGAGGACGGCCAGTTCCGCGTCGGCTCGGCCGAGGCCCTGCCGGCCGGCGCCCGCACTCCCGAGCAGGCGCTGGCCGAGCTGCGCGAGGCGCTGGCCCGTCGCAGCTACGCCGGGCTGATGCGCGTGCTCACGCGGGACACGAGAAGCTCACTCGACAACGATCTCAGCTCGCTGGTGGATGGGCTCGAAGCGCCCGAGACCCTGGACGTGAAGGTGTCGGGCGACCGGGCAGAGGTGAAGCTCGGCGGCGGTCATTCGGTCAAGCTCAAGCGGGAGGCCGGCGTTTGGCGGATCGACGACTTCGACTAGGCGGCGCGCCCGCGGCCAGCGCGCTCGGACGGCGCGAAGCCATCGCTTCGATGCTGGCGCTGCTGTTAACGACGCCCAGCGCGCATGCGTTCGGGCAGGCAGGTGCGTTCCATCCGCGCATGCTGCTTACCGGCGGGTCCGCGTGGTCCGGCGTGCGCGCGTCCGCGCCGGGTCGTTGGGCGTGGGAGCTGGTGCGGCGCACGAGCGCGCCCGCGCGGCTGACTACGAGCACGGTGGGCGCCGATCAGCCGGCGCTGCTTGCCGAACCGTTCGCAATCTGGGCCGGTGAGCACGCCGTAGCGCCGCTGGCAGCCAGCGAACGCCGTGGGCTGGACCAGTTCATCCGGCTCGGCGGCCTGTTGATCGTCGACGACAATGATCCCGGGAAGGGCGAGTTCGGGCGGTCTGTGCGCCGCGAGCTCAGGCGAGTGCTTCCCGAGTCCCCGCCCGTCAAGCTCGACCCGGGACATGTGGTCTACAAGACGTACTACATGATCGACCGCCCCGTCGGACGCGTGCTGGGCCCACCACACCTCGACGCAATCATCCGCGGCAAGAACGCGCAGGTGATCTTCCTCCAGCACGATCTGCTCGGTGCGATGGCGCGCACTGCGAGCGGCACATGGGCGCTCGAGGTCACGCCAGGCGGGGCGCGTCAGCGCGAGCTTGCCGAGCGTCTGGCGGTCAACCTCGCGATGTACCTGCTCTGCTCGGACTACAAAGACGACCAGGTGCACGCGCCCTGGCTCATGCGGCGACGCGCTCACCGCCGTCCCTGATCCATGAGCACGCGGTCGTGGGCCTTCTCCAACGATCTCTCGACGTCCGCCGTGGTCGCTGTGGGGGTGCTCGCTCTCCTGTCCGTCGCGCTCCTGCTCATCGAGCTCCGGCGACGCGAGCGGCTGGGCGGCGCGATTGTCACGAGCGGCATTGTCGGCACGCTGCTGATTTCACTGGCCGTGCTCCGGCCGGTGCGGGTCACGACGAAAGGCAGCATGGTCGGGCCGCGGGTCGTGGTTCTGGTGGACCAGTCCCGGCGGCTATTGCTCGAAAGCGAAGGTCGCACGCGCAGGGCGCGCGCTCTGGATGCGGTCAAGCAGCTGAGGCGGAAGTTCGCCGACGCCCGCCTCTCGATCCTCGGGTTCGGCGAGGGAGCACCCGCGCCGCTCGACATCGGTGGCGCCGGTGGGGGCGGCACGGGGAAGCTGACGACGGACAGCGATCTATCCGCAGCGCTGTCGACGCTCGCCGAATCTCCCGGCGAGCGACCGCAAGCCGTAGTGGTGGTCAGCGACGGGCGCCTGACGCGTCCCGCGGCGGGCGCGGACGACAACGCGCTCAGGCGCGCCGTCGGCCAGCTGCACGTTCCCATCGACACGGTCAGCGTCGCCGAGAACGCGCCGAAGGACGCCAGCATCCGGGCCGTGCACGCCGCCGGTGCGGCAGTTGCGCACCAGGCACTCGCGCTGACCGTCGAGATCGGCTGCGCGGGCGGACTGGCTTGCGGCGATGTCCCCGTGAAGGTCCGCGAGCTGCGACACAAGGTCAAGCCTGCGCTGCTGGCCGAGGGCGTGGCCCACGTGGAGAACGGACACGCCAAGGTCGACCTGACCATCACCCTGGAGCGCGCCGGCAACCGCGTCGTCGAGATCTCCATCGACCCGCCTGCCGGCGATGCGATCCCGGCCAACAACCGGCGCATCCTGACGTTTTCGGTCACGCGGGATCGAATCCGCGTGCTGCACGTGGCGGGCCGCCCCACCTACAACGTCCGTGCGCTCAGGATGTGGCTCAAGAGCGACGAGTCGGTGGACCTGGTGGCGTTCTTCATCCTGCGCACCGACACCGACGACCCGAATGCGAGCGACAACGAGCTGGCGCTGATCCCGTTCCCGGTGGACGAGCTGTTCACCGAGCACCTTCCGAGCTTCGACGCGGTCGTACTGCAGGACATCGACGCGGTCCGGTACCGGCTGGCGCGCCACCTCCCGGAGCTCGCACACTACGTGGAGTCCGGCGGCGGTCTGATCATGGTCGGTGGCCCCTCCTCGTTCATCGGAGGCGGGTATGCCGGCACGGCGCTGGAGCGGGTGCTGCCCGTCAAGCTGCCGGAGAGCGCGCCACCCTTCGATACTTCGGGCTTCGTGCCCCGCTACACGGAGGCCGGGCGCGCAGCGCCGGCCCTGCACGCGCTGCGCGAGCTCTACGGAGACGAGCTGCCGGAAATGCCCGGGTCCAACACGCTGGGCGTGCCGCGCAAGGGCTCGATCGTCCTCTGGGATCATCCGACGCGCAGAGCAGACGACCAGCCCATGCCTGTGCTGGCGCTGGGCGAGGCAGGCGACGGGCGTTCGATCGCGCTCGGCGTGGATGGCACGCACCGGCTTGCCTTCAGCGAGACGGCGGCCAAGGCCGCGGGCCGCGGCTACGGCGCGCTGTGGGACGGCCTGCTCGGTTGGTTGATGCGCGATCCGCGCTACGAGGCCGCGCGCGTGGAGCTAGTGGGTGATTGCATCACGGGCGAGCCGACCACGCTCCAGCTGTCGCGGCTCCCGGGCATGGAGGGAGCGATCGATCTGACGCTGGAACGGCTCGGCGAGGATCCGGGCAAGCCCCTGCATCGTCGCATCGACAAGCCGCCGTCGGGACCCGTGAAGATGAACGTGGGCAGTCTCGAGCCCGGCGGCTACACCGCGCGCGTGCGCATCGGCGCCGCACCGGCCACGCGCTTCGACTTCTCCTGCGAGAAGGGCGGCGCAGCCTGGGCCGATTCGCGCCCGGACCCGCTGCGCCTCGAACGCATCGCGGAAGTAACCGGCGGTCGGCCGGTGACGTCGGAGTCGGTGGGCGATCTGCCGAAGCCGAGCGCGACCCGCATTGCAGCCGAACGCCACGTATCGCCGATGCTGCCGGCGTGGGGGTGGGCGCTGCTCGCATCGCTGGCCCTGGGCACGCACTGGCTGGCGCGTCGCCGCGGCGGGTTGGCCTGAGACCCAGGGCATAGGCTGGCGCAGCGGATTCCCGCGAACAGCGCGGCTGGCCGATCGCGTTTGTGGCCGCGGCAGTAATCGTTACCGAGCTATTCGGCTGCCGCAGAGCGACCCAGGATGCTCGATCGTGACGAAGCCGAAGCCGACGCGAGTGGGGGCAACCTCAGTCGTAGTACTCGTTGCCGAGATGCGTGATGAGGTCCTCGCCCATCATCCAACGCAGCGTGTTCTTGAGCTTCATGCTCTGGATGAAGAGGTCGTGCTCGGGATACAGCCCGGGCGCCGTCATCGGGCTCTTGAAGTAGAACGACAGCCACTCCTGCACGCCGCGGAAGCCGGAACGCTTGGCGAGATCCATGAACAGCGCCAGGTCGAGCACGATGGGCGCCGCCAGGATCGAGTCGCGGCACAGGAAGTCGACCTTGATCTGCATCGGGTAGCCGAGCCAACCGAAGATATCCAGGTTGTCCCAGCCCTCCTTCGCGTCGCCGCGCGGCGGGTAGTAGTTGATGCGGACCTTGTGATACACGTTGCCGTAGAGCTCGTTGTAGACGTCCGGCTGCAGGATGTGCTCGAGCACGGAGAGCTTCGAGACCTCCTTGGTCTTGAAGTTGTCGGGGTCGTCGAGCACCTCGCCGTCGCGGTTGCCGAGGATATTCGTGGAGAACCAGCCGCTCAGGCCGATCATGCGCGCCTTCAGCCCCGGGGCGAGGATGGTCTTCATGAGCGTCTGCCCGGTCTTGAAGTCCTTGCCGCAGAACGGCGTGTTCGTCTCGCGCGCAAGCTCGTGGCCCGCGGGGAAGTCCACGCTGAGGTTGGGCGCGCCGTTGGCGTAGGGCACGCCTTCCTTCAGGCACGCCCAGGCGTAGATCATCGAGTTGGCGATGTTCGGGTCGTTTTCCATCAAGCCCTTCTCGAAGGCCTTGACGCTCTGGTGGACCTCGCTGGGCTCGATGTAGATCTCGGTGGAGCCGCACCACACCGCGACGGCGCGATCACACCCGCGCTCCTTGACCGTGCGGCGGATGTCGTCGCGCAATAGCTCGACCATGTCGGCCTTGGTGGGCGCCTTCTTCACATGGGTGCCGTGCAGGCGCTTGACGTACTCGGGGTAGAAGACGGCCTCCATCGGCTTCACCCGCTCGAGCTCGTCCTTGATCGGATCGAGATCGCGCTGCTCCAGCACCTTGGCGTGCGTGGCCGACTCGTAGGCGTTGTCCGGGAACAGATCCCACGCTGCGAACTCGAGCTGGCCCAGCTCGGCCAGGGGTGCAAACTCGTGGATCTTCGGCGCGCGGTTGTCGGTGCGTTTGCCGAGCCGGATGGTGCCCATCTGCGTGAGCGATCCGATCGGCTTGGCGAGGCCCTTCCGCGCCAGCATGCAGCCGGCCATGAAGGTAGTGGAGACGGCCCCCAGCCCCGGGACGAGCACAGCGAGCTTGCCCTCGGGCCTGTCTAGTTTCTTCGGCTGCTTCATGGCTGCGGCTAGTAGCAAGGCGCGTGCCGGTGTGCAATCGTCGCCGGCCGATGG
This sequence comes from uncultured delta proteobacterium, assembly GCA_963826085.1. Lineage (GTDB taxonomy): Bacteria > Myxococcota_A > Polyangia > Polyangiales > Polyangiaceae > CAWDXG01. Next base: position 122,814 of record CAWGVN010000008.1, read on the forward strand.
CGACCCGGACGACAGTGGCAGTGATCCTGGTAGCTGGAATCGGCTCCCGGCTCAGACCCCTGACAGACGATAGACCCAAAGCGCTTGTGGATGTCGGCGGCGAGACCATCCTGGGCCGGGCGGTGCGCCTGCTGTCGGAGTACGGCGTGGAGCGCATCGTGCTCGCGACGGGCTATCGCGAAGACGCCGTGCGCGAGGCAATGCGTCACGTCGCGCCGGGCGTCGAGTACTACCCGAATGCGCGCTACGACAGCACGCAGAACTCCGTGTCGCTGGCGCTCTGTCGGCAGGGCGCGCGCGGGGAGTCCTTCTTCAAGCTCGACGGCGACGTCGTGTTCCAGTCCGGGGTGCTCGCGCGGCTGGATAGCTGTGGAGCGCCGCTTGCGGTCGCGGTGGATCGCGGTCGTCGTCTCGACGAGGAAGCGATGAAGGTGAAGGTGGACGACGCGCGTCGCATCGTCGCTTTCGGCAAACAGATCAACGTGGCCGAGTCCGCCGGAGAGAGCATCGGTATCGAGCGCGTTGCTGCCGAGGCGACGAACCGCGTCTTCGATGCGCTCGATGCCGCTATCGCAGGGGGCGAGGAGCAGCTCTACTACGAGGACGTGTACTCGCGGATGATCGCCAGCGGCGAGCTCCGCGCCGAGGCCGTCGACGTTGCCGATCTGCCCTGGACCGAGGTGGACGATCGCGCCGACCTCGATCGTGCGCGGGCGCTGGTCGGAGCGAGCGCGCGCTGAGCCGTTCCGATCGGCTCGTGTGACTTTGCGGCACGATCCTGGTGTCACGGTGTATCCGGACATCACCCCCGGGGCGCGGATCCGTTCGCGGCTTCGCGGCGCTGCGTAGCTGCTGGATCGCATGCTTCGGGACTCTCGCCGGGAGGCGGTTGTCGCGGTCTTCGTGCCGTGGAGGGGTGCCCGGGCGTTCACGCCGGCTCGCCCCAGGTGCGTAGCGCGTGACGCACCCAGGGTCTGGCACCGGCCTTGCTGTAGTGGAGGGCAGGAATAGGAGAGCTGCTCGGGAAGGACCTGCTTGAAGACACGTAAACGGGCGTGACGTAATCGGTTTCAGTCACGCTTTGCCCGGCAATCGACGCACCGGCCCCCGACCGGAAAGTGTTGCTCGATTGCAACAGTGTGGTGCGCCTACGACAGCCGGGCACGACGTAACCTAGCGAGACGAAAAGGGTTTGGCCGTTTTACGCAACGCGTGGTAATCGGGCGCGTCCTTGTGCGGCTTGGCGAAAGCGAGACAGGCGGATGACTGAACGACGAGTGACACGCGCGATCGTGCTGGCGGCGGGAACCGGATCGCGCCTGGGCGAGGGTGGGGATCCGACCCCGAAGCCGCTCCGCCCGGTTGCGAATGTTCCACTCCTGGTGCGCGTCCTCCGCACTCTCCAGTCCGTCGGTATCCGCGAAGCCGTCATCGTCACGGGCTACCAGGGGGAACGCGTCCGCCGCGCCCTGGCGCACGAGCCGAGCCTGGGTCTCGAGCTCCGCTTCGTCGACAACCCGCGCTACACGGCGAAGAACGGCGTGTCGCTGCTCGCTGCCCAGGAGTTCATCGATCGCGAGTGCGTGCTGACGATGTCGGATCATCTGTATTCGCCGGAGCTGGTGCGCCGGCTGCTGGCGGCCGACATGCCGGAAGGCGCCTGCTCGCTGGGCGTGGACTACGATCCCGAGCGCTGCTTCGACATCGACGACGCGACCAAGGTGCGGGTGTCCGGCGGCCGTATCGTCGACATCGCCAAGGAGCTCGAGACGTACGACGCCATCGACACCGGCGTCTTCCGCATCGGCCCGGCGCTGGTTCGCGAGCTCGCCGAGCTCGATGCGCGTAACGGTGACTGTTCGCTCAGCGAGGGCGTGCAGGCGCTCAGCGCGCGCGGCCGGTTCTTCGTCTACGATGTGGGCGACGTGCGCTGGATCGACGTCGACACGCCGGCCGCCCTGGAGCGCGCCGAAGCGATGATCCGCGTGTTCGGCGACAGCCTCGGCGACGAGCCGGGGGCGGGCGCGCCGCCCGTCATCGATCCCGAGGCGATCGAGATGTTCGCGCCGACGTGGGTTCGCGCGGCCAAGCCGTACAACGAGGACCATTTTGCCATCGCCGACCAGAAGAGCGACCTGGTCCGGCTGATGTCGAACGAAAGCCCCTACGCGCCCAGCCCGCGGGTGCTCAACGCGATCATGGTGGCCGCGAGCCGCGGCAATCTGTACCCGGGCGGCGCACGCGAGCTGCGCCGTAAGCTCGGAGCCCGGGACAACGTCGACGCCGACAACGTACTGCTCGGTGCGGGTTCGGCGGAGCTCATCGACGTGATCATCCGCACCTTCGTGGGGCCGGGCGAAGAAGTGCTGCTCAGCGTTCCGACGTTCAGCATGTACGAGGCGCGGACCCGCACCGTGGGCGGCATCCCGATCCTGGTGCCGATGACGGAGGAGCACGAGCATGATCTGCCGCAGCTCATCCGCTCCGTTACCGAGCGCACCAAGGTCATCTTCCTCTGCACGCCGAACAACCCGACGGGCAATCGCGTGGCAGAACGCGATCTGCGTCGTGTGCTCAGGCTCGGACTGCCGACGGTCATCGACGAGGCGTACTACGAGTTCGGGGCAGGGGAGTCGCTCTCGCACCTGATTCACGAGTTCCCCAACGCCATCCTGCTGCGCACGTTCTCCAAGGCGCACGGTCTGGCCGGGATGCGCATCGGCTACGCGCTGGGGCACTCGGCGGCGATCCACCTTCTCAGGCGCGTGAAGGTGCCGTGGAACATCCCCGCCGTCAGCCTGGCGGCCGCCAGCGCGGCGCTGGACGACATGGCGGAGTTCGAGGCCCGCATGAGCGAGCTCAGGACGGCGCGCGACCTGTTGGCGGCGAGGCTGTCGCGCATTGCCGGCATGGTGGCTTTGCCCAGCGAGGGCAACTTCATCCTGGTCGACATCTCCGCGACCCGGCTTACGGCGGACCAGTTCGTGGCAGCGGTGCTCGACGAGGGCGTGCTGATCCGCTCGCTCGCGGTCCATCACGCCACCAAGAGCTATGTCCGGGTGACGATCGGAACTGCCGAGCAGAACGAGCGATGCGTTTCGGCGTTCGAGCGCGCGCTGGCGCGTCTTGCGCCTCATGCCGCGCCGATTCCCAGGTACGCGGTAGCGAGCGGCGACGCGGAATAGCGCGAGAGCGCGGGGAGTACCGCGATGGCGATGCCCACATCCACAGCGGATCCGGCTGGCCTGGTCGAACAGCGGCGAACCGGCTTCTTCGCGGATTATCTCCGATCGCTCAAGTCGGTGGAGGTCGAGGAGCCCATCGATCTCTATTTCCACCGTCCGCTGGCGTATCTCCTGACCCGGCTTCTCTACCCGACGCCGGTCAGCCCGAACGCGGTGACCGCGATGTCGATCGCGTTCGGCCTGGTGGCGGGCTTATCGCTCTTGTGCGTTTATCCGTGGCACCTCCAGGTGGCCGCGCTCGCGATTCTGCTTTCCGCGGTGTTCGACTGCGCGGACGGGCAACTGGCGCGTCTTCGCGGCACGTCGTCCGCTTTCGGACGCATGCTGGACGGCGTCGCGGACCTGGCCGTGAGCGTCTGCGCCGTCGGCGGCGGCATCTACTGGATGGCATACAAGTATCACGAGACGCCGGGGCTCGCGGCGCTGTTGGTCGCACTGGGCGTGGCGACCGCGGTGACCGGGTCGTTCCACACGGCCATGTACGATCATTTCAAGAACGTCTTCATGCGCTTGACGGTTCCTGGATGCAGTGACGGCGAGGACCTGGAGACGGCGAAGCGCCGTCACGCTGCGCAACGCGACACGGATTCGCTCGGCGCCCGGCTCGCGTGGCCGTTCTATCTCTTCTACGTGTCCAGCCAGGAGAAGGTGGTGCGCGGTTTCGACCCGTACACCTTCTGGAGCGTCAGAAGGACGCCGGAGTACGACAGCGCTCGCGCCGCGATCTACCGCCGGCACGCGACCGGGGCGATGCGCCTCTGGAAGAGCTGCTTTGGCTTCGGGTCGCTGGTGTTCGGGCTCGCAGTGGCGATCGCCTTCAACGTGCTCGAGTACTACATGGTGGTTCGGCTGCTTCTGCAGAACCTGCTGTTCTACGGGTATCTGCGTCCCCTGCAGCGCCGGGTCTCGCGCGAGGCGTTCGCGGAGATGGGGCTGGATCCAGCCGCGCTGCAGCCGCCCGCGACGGCCTGAGCGGTGGTGCCCGGCGGTCCGGGCCGGGATCTGCTAGTTTCGGGGCGTGCGACGTCCGGTTGTTCTCGCGTTGGCTTCGGCGCTGCTGATTCCGGCGCCCGCTTCGGCGTTCGTGTGGCCGAACACGATCGAGCGCGTCCAGAGGCAGCTCGGGTCCCACGACGTGGGCGCACGCAGGCAGGCAGCGGCGCGACTCGCGGAGCTGCCCGCTTCGGTCGCGAAGAAAATGGTGCCGCGGGCGCTCGACGACCCGGATGCGGAGGTGCGGCTTTCCGCTGCCGAGGTGGCGATGCAGCTGCGCCTGCCCGGCATCGGCCGGCGCGTCGTGTCGTGGTTGAACGATCCGGAGCGTCGCATCCGGTTGGCGGCCGCGCAGGTGCTCAGGCAGAGCCCGGTGCCTCGCGCCGTGGCGCCGCTCGGGCGGGTCCTCGGCGATCCCGATCCGGGCGTGCGCGAGGAAGCGGCGCGTGCCCTCGGTGCTTCCCGCTCGAAGGATGCCGTGATGCCGTTGCTCGGACATCTGGATGACACGACGCCGAAGGTGCGCCGTGCCGTGATCCGCGCGCTCGCCAGGCTGGGAGACCGCCAGGCGGTCGTGCCGCTGATCGGCAAGATCCAGGATTCGCGCGCGCAGGTACGGGAAAGCGTGGCGCGCGCGCTCGGCGAGCTCGGCGACCCGCGCGCCTCCAGCGCGCTGGTCCTGGCGCTTCGCGACAACGAGGAGTCGGTGCGTATCGCGGCGCTGGTCGCGCTCGGTAGGCTCCACGACAAGCAGGCCACGCTCGCCATCATCTCGCTGCTCGACGACGACCCGCGCGCGCCGGTCCGCGCCGCGGCGCTCGGAGCGCTTGCGCACATACCATCCCCGGAGGGGCTGGAAGCGCTGGTCGCGGCGCTGGGTGCCGACGATCCGGACAGCAGCACCTCGCCGGTCCGCTCGGCGCTGGCCGAGGTCGGCGATCGTGCGGTGCCGCGCCTCTTGTCCTGCCTGGTAGGACAGCCATCGTCGCGTCTTGCAGACGGCTGTGCGCTTGCGCTCGGGGAGATCGGATCGAAACGCGCTGTGAAGGCTATCGAAGGGGCCCTGAGGCGCGGCGTGGTGCGGCCTCGCGCGGCGCTCCGGGCCCTGGCCAAGCTCGACGATCCCGCCAGCCTGCCCACGGTGCTCGAGCATCTCGGGGATGCGGATCCGTTCGTGCGCCGCGCGGCCATCGATGCGGCCGCGGCCCTGCTCGATCCGCACAAGCCGGACGGGCGCGCGGTGGAACCCATCGCGAAAGCGCTGGATGCCGCGCGCTCGAGCAAGGCGGAGCGCGCGGCACTTGCTCGCTTGCTCGGTCGTACGGGCTCGCCGCGCGCCGTGAAGGTGCTGGCTCCGATCGCCAAGGATGCCGACGACGACGAGCTCCGGGCCGCGGCGATCCAGGCGCTGGGCATGCTGGGTCCAGCTGGTCAGGATGCGCCGCTGCTCGACGCGCTCGATGCGGACGATCCCGGCATCCGCTTGGCTGCGGCCGTGGCTCTGGAGCGCTCCGCGTCGGGCGCTTCGGCGCGCGTCCTGCTCGACCGCCTGGAGCGTTCCGCAGCGCAGGACAGGGCGGCGATTGCCATCGCACTTGGCGGGGCGCTGGCGCGTTCAAAGGATCCGCATGATGGGGAGCGGGCAGAACGCTTCATGCGCTCGAGCCGTGGCGGCGAGCGGGACGCGATGATCCAGGCGCTGGGACGCATACCTGGCGCGCGCGGTTCGCAGCGTCTCGCCGCGCTCGCGAAGCAAGCGGCCGACATCGCCGACCGTGCGAAGCTGGCCGAAGCCCTGGCATCTCATCCCGAAGCGGCGGACACCCTGCGCCAGCTGGCCGGCGACGTCGACAGCTCGGTGCGCGCCAACGCCGTGTGGGCGCTCGGAGCCGTGGGAGGCGCCGCGGATCTGCCCGCGCTGACGCACGCGCTGGCCGATCGGGACGTGGCAGTGGCCGGCGACGCCGCCGCCGCGCTCGGCCGCGTCGCAGCGCGCACGCACAGGCCGGTGCCCGCGCTGTGCAAGGTGCTCGACGACGAACGCAGCTACGTGCGCGCCAACGCTCTGGCGGCCCTGCGCGTGGCCGGACAGCGCTGCAAGGACGGCTCCGTCGCGCGCGTGCTGGTGCGGGAGGACGATTCGACTGCGGTCCGCGCCGCGGCCGCTGCGCTTCTGGGCAGCGTGAAGTCCTCGCAGCCGGCGCTGGATCAGCGGGTGCTGGCTCGTTGCGCGGAGGAGGATCGCGACGGCGAGGTGGCTGCTACCTGCGCGGATCCACCGAAGCTGCCCGCGTCCGGCGTCGAACCCGTCAGCATCTACGTCGTGCCCATGGGCGAGTCCGAGCCGGCCCCGCGCGCGCCCTTCGCTCTGGTGCGCGCCGACGGCCTGATGCGCCTCGGGCTCACCGATCGTCGCGGAGAGGCGTTCGAGGTCGACGCGCCCCGCGGCTACGTCTCTCTCGCCGTACCAGCGCCGCTCGCGCGGTAGGTACAGCGAGCGCGGAGAAGTCAGCGAGCGACAGCGAGCCCGCGATGAGCGGAGCGAATCGCGTCGGGGTGCTCGACGGGCAGTGAGCCCCCTCGAGGAGGACTACGGTGGGGGCGGGTGGGCGGGAGGAGAATGAAGACTACTTGGCGGCGCAGCGCATAGCGCACTCGAGATCGCCAGGTGCGCAGCCGCAAGCGGAGTGGTGCACGGTCTTCTTCACCGGTTTCGGATTCGAGACCGCGCTCCCGCCGGAGCTTGAGCCGCTCTTCTTTGCCGTCGACCCGCCATGGTAGGTGTAGTGGTGACCCGTCGCCGCCTTCTTGGCCGCGCCGGCGTCCGCTTCGGCCGTCTCTGCCGTGCCCGTGGCGGGCGGCTCGGCCGTCACCGAGGACGTGGGCGCAGCTGCCTGCGTGGCGCTCGGCGTGGGCGCCGTCGGAGTGGTTGCCACGGCGGACGGTGTCGGCGCGGCAGGCTGCTTGCCGCTGGATGTTGCGATCACCGCGCCGCCGATCACGACCGCGGCGAGTACGATGGCGCCACCGATGTAGAGGCCCGTCTTGCTCTTGCCGCCGCCGTCCATGGGGGAGGCGACCTGCGCTTCCACTCCGCCGCCGAGCGGTGCGGCCATGCCGAGCGGTGCGGCCATCAGCGGCGCACCCAGTCCGATACCAGCACCTGCCGCGCCGCCCTCCTCGGCTTGCGGGCTGGAGGTCAGTGCCTTCAGATCGATCAGCCCGGAGTCTTCGCGCGTAGCGGTCGTGCTGGAGGAGGACGAGACGGACGACGCGGGCTTGCTAGAGGCGCTACTGCTGGACGCCGTCAGCGCGCTCAGCGAGAAAAGCACCGACGATTCGTTGCGCGCGCCCGTCGCAGCCGCCGGGGCGGGCGCGGCTCCCTGCGGGGCGCTGGTCGTCACGTCTTCTTCGCTGCCGGCGCTGTCGAAGCTGCCGAACAGATCCGCCGTGGATCCGCGTCCGCCACCCGGCCGCGCGGCGGCACGGGCGTGCTGTTCGGATTCCCACGGGGAAGCGGCGGGCGCGGCAGCGCCCACGTCGAACCCCGGCGCAGCGGCGCCCGCGTCGAACCCCGGCGCAGCGGCGCCCGCGTCGAACCCCGGCGCAGCGGCGCCCGCGTCGAACCCCGGCGCAGCGGCGCCCGCGTCGAACCCCGGCGCAGCGGCGCCCGCGTCGAACGCCGGCGCAGCGGCGCCGGCATCGAAGCCCGCTGCGGCCGGCTCGGCTGCACCGGGATTGCTGGCGGCGGCATGAAGGGCATCGACGATTTCCGCGACCTCGCCGAGCGGTTGCCAGTCGGCCATCCCGTCCGCCCACACGAACGTCTCCGCCGTCACCTGCCCGGCGTTGTACGCTTCGACGAGCTGCGCAAGCGCGAGGGTGCGCTGATCGTTGTCGCCGAAATCGACCGAGTACTCGCCTGCGGCTCCAGGCGCGGAAGCAGCGGAGGGCGCGCTCTCCTGTTGTGCTCCAGCCGACACAGCCGGCGCGCTGCCATCGGCGGCATAGACGTTTGCCGGGGTGACCTTGCCGTCGATCACGATTGTGGTGCCACACTTGCGGCATCGGATCTTGGCGAGGCGATCCTGAACCTTCTCGTCAGCGATCGAGTACTTGGCCGCACACGCAGGGCAGGAAATCTTCACGTTTGACCTTTCGACGCACCCCGCGCTCTGCCGCGGGGCCAGTAGGGGTTACCCTTTCTGTATATATTACCAAGAGATACGTCTACGTTCACATTTCGATCGAAGTGGGCCGGATGACTCGGCTCTTTTTTATCATCCCTGGCGTCAAGCGCCACATGTCCGGGGCAGGCTTGCGCGGCCCGCCGCGCCCGACCCCACCAGCCACCGGCCACCAGCCACCAGCTATCTACCGGCTTATCGGCCGAGCCATGCTACCAGATTCGACCCGCCGCTGGTCAGTTGTTGTGGGTCGCGTGGCTTTCGAAGGCCGGGTTCGAGGGTACGATGTGGGTGCGGCTCGGGTGCTGTGCTACCCGCTCGGCTCCGGTCCCGGTGGCTACTGCCAGACCGCCCAGCCACGCGACGCGGCGGGCTTCGGCGGGGACGGCACATCGGCGCGCGGCGACGCGTCGCCAACGGGCTCCGCTGAAGCGCCGACGTTGAAGCCGTCGCTCTCCCGCACCGGCTCCGGCCAGGCTTCGACAACCCTCGACGCCACGCTCTCGACGACACGCAATGGGCGGAGCTCGCTGCCGGCGAGTAGCCTGTGGAGGGCCGCGGTCCAGAGCAGCAGGTCGGCGCGCAGGCGCCAGGCGAGGTTCTTGACCTTGCGCGGGCGCTTGCGCTCGAGCAGGCGCTCGCCGAGCCAGGCGGGAGCGAGGGACGCGGCGGCGGCGCCGACCAGGGAGCTTGCCACCAGGCCCACGCCCAGGCTGGTTCCCACGAGCTGCGCCCGCCGCGTCCAGGGGTTTTCGCGCTCGGCCAGGTAGGCCCGGAAGTAGTCGTCGAAAGAGTCGAGCCGGGGGTCGAGATCGCGCCGTGGGGCCATGCTCATCCCATATCGAAGACGGATGACTCTGGCCCAGTTCCAGCCGCCTCCGGGCCTCTCGCGCAGAGCTTGGCGAGGCGATTTCCGCGCTGCCTCGCCGGGGCGGTCGCGTTGGAGAACCGCTGCCAGCTGTGCTCTACTGCGCGCCCCCGTGGCTCACCCGGTCGTAAAGCAGGTGCAGGATGCCGGCGTGGTCGGCGCTGGCGGCGCTGGGTTTCCCACTCACGTGAAGCTCGGCGCCGCGGTCGACACCTACATCTGCAACGCCGCCGAGTGCGAGCCGCTCCTCTACAAGGACCAGGAGCTGATGCGGCTGGAGGCGGAGACCATGGTGCGGGGCATGCGGCTGGCCATGCAGGCCACCGGCGCCCAGCGCGGTGTCATTGCCATCAAGGAGAAGTACCAGCGCGCCATCGCGGCGCTCGGGCGCTACATCGGCAGCGACATCGAGCTGTCGCTGTTCGGCAGCTTCTACCCGGCCGGCGACGAGTACGTGATCGTGTACGACGTGACGGGGCGGTTGATCCCGTACGACGGGCTGCCGCTTGACGTGGGCTGCGCCGTCAACAACGTGGAAACCCTGATCAACGTCGCGCGCGCGGCCGACGGCATCCCGGTGACGCAGTCGAGCCTGACGGTGACAGGTGCGGTGACGGAGCCGTGCAGCGTGACGGTGCCTGTGGGCGTCACCGCAGCCGAGGTGATCGCGCTGGCCGGCGGCGCCACCGTCGACGACCCGGTGCTCCTCGACGGCGGCGCCATGATGGGCAAGCTCGTCGGCCTCGACTCCCGGGTCACCAAGACCACCGGCGGTTACATCGTGCTGCCGCGTTCGCATCAGCTGGTGCGCCGCCGCGAGCGCCCCGCGCGCGCCAACCTGATGATCGCCAAGAGCGCCTGTGACCAGTGCTCTTACTGCACCGATTTCTGTCCACGGTTCCTCCTGGGCTACGCCATCGAGCCGCACAAGGTGATGCGCTCGGTGGGCTTTGCCGGCGAGGCCGAGGCGGGTTGGGCGCGGCTGGGCCTCGCGTGCTGCGAGTGCAACCTGTGCTCGCTCTACGCCTGCCCGGAGGACCTGCCGGTCATGGAGATGTGCGTGCGCTCCAAGCAGGTGTGGCGAGAGCGCGACCCGCGGCCCAAGCCCCTGCCGTCCAAAGGCGTGGCGCACCCGATACGCGACTCGCGGCGCGTGCCCATCAGCCGCTTGATCCAGCGCCTGGGGCTCACCAGCTATGACCGCCCGGCGCCGATGAAGGACGTCCAGCTCCAGCCCGAGCACGTGGAGATCCCGCTCTCGCAGCACATCGGCGCGCCCGCGGAGCCGGTCGTGGCGGTAGGCGACCGGGTGGAAGCGGGGCAGCGCATCGCTATGGCGGCCGAGGGCAAGCTCGGCGCTCACGTCCACGCCAGCATCAGCGGCCGCGTCAGCAGGATCGACGGGCGCGTCCACATCCAGAGGTGAGCGATGCCGTTGGAACCCTACCGCCCTAGACACCCCGCCCTGGCCTTGATCGAGCTGTCGAGCATCGCGCGCGGCATGCACACCACCGACGCCATGCTCAAGGCGGCCGAGGTCGAGCTGATCATGTCGCGCTCGATCTGCTCCGGGAAGTTCATGGTTCTGGTGGCCGGCGAGCAGCACGAGGTCGAAGCGAGCTTGGCAGCGGGCATGGACGTCGCGAAGGAATCGGCCATCGACCACGTGCTGCTCAGCAACGTCCACCCGGACGTGTATCCCGCTCTTTCGAGCGCGAACGAGCTGTCGCGGAAGGGCGCCATCGGCATCCTGGAATCGTACTCGGTCGCCTGCCTGGTGGATGCGCTCGACCACGTTGCCAAGCGCGCGTTGGTCGACGTGGTGCAGTGCCGGCTGGCGATGGCATTGGGGGGCAAGGCGTACCTGGTGTTCACGGGCAGCGTCGACGACGTGCGCGAGTCACTGGACGCGGGCGCGGAGGTCATCGAGGCGCGGGGGCTTCTGGTCGACAAGATCGTCATCCCCGATCCGCGCGCCGAGCTGTTCAACACGCTGGTGTGATGCCGCCCAGCGGTACCGGATCGCCTGATGACCCGCACGCCCATCATCGGTGGCAACTGGAAGATGAACCTCACGCTGCCCGTGGCGGAGCGCCTGGCGCGGGAGCTCAGGAGCCGTCTCGGCTCGCACCGCGGCAGCCAGCTGGTGGTGTTCCCGCCGTTCGTGTTCGTCGAGCTCTGCCGGCGCGTGTTCCGCGACTCGGCCGTGGAAGTCGGCGCACAGGACGTGCATCCGCTGCCGCGCGGCGCCTACACCAGCGGCGTGTCGGCGGAGATGCTCGCGTCCGTGGGCTGCACGCGGGTGCTGGTGGGTCACTCGGAGCGGCGCGCGTGGTTCGGCGACACCGACGCGCGCGTCGCCGAGAAGCTTGGCGCAGCACTCGGCGCCGGGCTCGCGCCGGTGCTGTGCGTGGGTGAAACGCTGCAAGAGCGCCAGAGCGGCACCACCGCGTCGGTGCTGGCCAGGCAGCTCGACACGGCGCTCGCCGCGCACAGGGCGGCAGCGCTGTCCAAGCTGGTGATTGCGTACGAGCCGGTGTGGGCGATCGGCACCGGGGTGACCGCGACGCCCGGTCAGGCGCAGGAGACGCACGCCTTCGTGCGCGCTCACGTCGCGCGGCACTTTGGCGCAGCGTTCGCCGACGCCCTGCGCATCCAGTACGGCGGAAGCGTTACCGCCGACAACGCCGCGGCGCTGCTCGCGTGTGCGGACATCGACGGCGCGCTGGTGGGCGGGGCGAGCCTGGACGCGAGGGCGTTCACGGCGATCGCGCGGGCAGGGGCGCGGCGGTAGCCGTGTCGAAAAGCCGAGCGCGCAGCTTGAACCCCCGCAGCGCATCAGAAAATCACGCGGAAAACCCGTTCGTTCTGGGCCATCAGGCCGATTGCCATGCCGGCGCGATCGTCTATAGTCCGCCCCTTGACGATGGCTCCGCACAACGCGCTCGGGGGCGGGCCGGTCGCGCTCGGTGCGGACCACGGTGGCTATCCGCTGAAGGAGACCATCAAGGCCCACCTCGAGCGCCAGGGCGTGGCCGTGTTGGACGTCGGTACCGACTCCACCGAAGCGGTCGACTACCCGGTGTTCGCCAGGAAGGTCGCCGAGCTGGTCGCCGGGGGCAGCGCCCGCCGCGGCATCGTGGTGGACGGGGCCGGCATCGGCTCGTGCATGGTGGCCAACAAGGTGCCGGGCGTACGCGCGGGAATGGCCTTCGATCAAGCCACGGCCAACAATGCCCGGGAGCACAACGACGCCAATGTGCTCACGCTCGGGGCGGGCTACCTGAAGCCCGATCTGGCGCTCACTATCGTCGATACTTTTCTGACGGTTGAGTGTACAGTGCCCCGCCACAAACGGCGCGTCGCCATGATTGATGCCCTCGACGAAGGCCGCCCCCGGAGGTCCCTGAAGATGGTCGCGGCACCGGACCAGAAGCAGCAGCTCATCCAGCAAATCACGCGGGTGCTGTCCGATAGCCCAGAGCTGCTCGGCGCGCTCGACACGGGCATCGTCGCGGGCGGCTGCAAGACCTGTCAACACTGCGACAACCAGTGCCCGACGTTGGCGCCGGACGCCGTCAGGTCGCTGGTGCGCGGTCGGCCCGCATCCCGGGTGAGCGGGCGCCTGGGCGTCAGGAACGTGCCCGAGGACCTGGCCAAGTACATCGACCATACGTTGCTCCGCGCCAACGCCACCTACGCGGAGATCGACCAGCTGTGCGACGAAGCCCGCCAGTACGGCTTCGCCTCGGTTTGCGTGAATCCATTGCACGTCAGGCGCTGCCAGCTCGCGCTTCGCGGCAGCGACGTGAAGACGTGCACGGTCATCGGGTTTCCGTTGGGGGCCACGCCCAGGGAGGTCAAGGCACTCGAGGCGCGGCGGGCGTTGCGCGATGGGGCGCAGGAGCTCGACATGGTGATCAACATCGGCGCGCTCAAGTCCGGAGACCTCCAGGCCGTCTACGAAGACATCCGGCTCGTGCGCGAGGTGGCGCACGAAGGCAACGCGCTGCTCAAGGTGATCATCGAAACCGCGCTGCTCACGGACGACGAAAAGGTCGCAGCGTGCCGGCAGGCCGTACGGGCTCGCGCCGACTTCGTGAAGACCTCCACGGGGTTCTCGACCAAGGGCGCCACGAGCGAGGACGTAGCGCTGATGGCCGAGGCCGTCGGCCACAAGCTGGGAGTGAAGGCCTCGGGCGGCGTCCGCACTGCGGGCGACGCCCAGAAGATGATCGCCGCGGGTGCCACGCGTATCGGCGCGTCCGTGGGCATCAAGATCGTGCGCGAAATGCGCGGAGAGAAGGACGCCGGCAGCGCAAGTGCCGGGTATTGATTATCGACTTGAAGAAATTCTGGTTGGGTTCAGGAGGAGCGAATGAGCACGGAAGCGTTGGGCATGATTGAGTGCCGGTCCTTTGCCGCGGTCGTCGAGGCGGCGGATGCCATGGTCAAGGCCGCTCGCGTCGAGTTGGTCCAGTACGAGAAGACCGGCGGCGGCTACGTGACCGCCGTGGTCCGCGGCGACGTTGCCGCAGTGAAAGCCGCCGTGGAAGCAGGCGTGAACGGCGCCAACCGGGTGGGCGAAGTCGTCACCACTCACGTCATCGCGCGTCCCCACGTCAACGTCGACCTGGTCATGCCGCTCGGGCGCGCAGACCAGGCCGCGCAGGCTTCCAGGAAGTAGGCCCTCCCATGGTTTCGGCGGCCGGCGCTCCCTCGGGCGCCGGCTCGCCGCCGTGAGGGCTTATTCACCGGCGAGGAAGGACGAGATGCAGCTCGCGAAAGTCATCGGAACGGTCGTTTCCAACCGCAAGGATCCCAACATCGAGGGGTTCAAGTTCCTGCTGCTCAGGCAGACCAATCCGGAAACGATGCAGGATGGCGGCTACGTCGTCGCGGTCGACGCGGTCGGTGCCGGCGTCGACGAGTACGTGCTGTTCGCGTCCGGCTCCTCCGCCCGACAGACCGAGATGACGAAGAACCGTCCCTGCGATGCGGTGATCATGGCCATCGTCGATCAATGGACGGTCGAAGGGCGCCAGATGTACGAGAAGCACAGCCCCGCGCACGGCTACGAGGTCGAGGTCTGAGGTGAGCACGCGTTTCTGCCGAGGTGAGGCATGAGCCAGGCCAGAGTCGATCCCGCCGCCATCCGGCGCATCGCCGAGGCGCTGGCCACGGAGATTCTCCAGAACAAGCCCAGCGCGCCGGCGGCGGCTGCGCCCGCTCCGGCCAGCGGCAGCGCCCGGGGCGATGGCGTGTATTCCACCATCGACGAGGCCGCGCAGGCGTCGCGCCGCGCCTACCTCGCCTACAAGGACATCCCGCTCAGCCGGCGCTACGCGATCATCGCGGCGATGCGCGAGGTGTGCCGGCGCGAGGTGGAGGCGCTGTCCAGGTTCGCCCACGAGGAAACCGGGCTCGGTCGCTGGGAAGACAAGGTCCAGAAGAACGCCCTGGTCACCGAGAAGACGCCCGGGCCGGAAATGCTCGAGCCGCTCGCCCGCTCCGGCGACAACGGCCTGATGCTGATGGAACCGGCTTCCTTCGGCGTGATCGGCGCGATCACTCCCGTCACCAACCCGACGTCCACCATCATCAACAACGCGATCGCGATGATCTCGGCGGGCAACACGGTGCTGTTCAACGTGCATCCCTCCGCCAAGCGCGTGTCGATGCACACCATCCAGCTGTTGAACCGCGCCATCACTGCGGCCGGCGGCCCGCCCGACGTGCTCACCTGCATCGCCGAGCCCACCATCGAGAGCGCCGGCCAGGTGATGAAGCACCCGCTCGTGCGGCTTCTGGTAGTCACCGGCGGCGGCGCGGTGGTGAAGGCGGCAATGGGCTCGGGCAAGCGCGCCATCTGCGCCGGTCCGGGCAATCCGCCGGCAGTCGTCGATGCCACGGCCGATCTCGAGAAGGCGGCGCGCAACGTCGTGCTCGGTCACTCCCACGACAACAACGTGATCTGCGTGGACGAAAAGGAGTGCATCGTCGTCGACAGCATCGCGGATACGTTGAAGCAGGCCATGACGCGCTACGGCGCGGTGCTGCTCGATCCGAAAGACCTGCCTCGGCTTGAAAACGCGATCTTCAAGAAGATGGCTGGCCCGCGCGGGCACGCCACCATCGATCGCGATCTGGTGGGCAAGAACGCCTCCGTCATTCTGGAACGCCTGGGCATCCACGCAGGCCCCGAAGTGCGCACGGTGCTGGTGGAAGTGGAAAACGACCACCCGCTGATCTGGACCGAACAGATGATGCCGGTGCTTCCCATCACGCGGGTGAAGACCGTGGACGAGGCGATCGACCTGGCCGTGGGCGCCGAAGGTGGCAACTTCCACACCGCCACCATGCACTCGCACGATCTGGACGCGCTTTCGCGCATGGCCCGTAAGTGCAACTGCAGTATCTTCGTGAAGAACGGCCGCAGCATCGACGGCCTGGGCGCCGCCGGCGAGGGCTGGACGTCCTTCACCATCGCTTCTCCCACCGGTGAGGGGCTGACCACTCCGGTGTCGTTCTCGCGCTGGCGGCGCTGCACCGTGGTCGATCACTTCAGGATCGTGTGAGAAGATGGTGAGCGCGTCCCCGCTCGGCCCCGCCCTCGCGATGCTCGACATCGCCGAGGTCCCGCAGGGACTTTTTGCGCTGGACGCGCTGGCGAAGGAAGCGGAGGTCCAGGTTCTGAACGCCGGAACCGTACAGAGCGGCCGCTTTTTCATTCTGTTCGCAGGCGAGGTGGAGCCGGTGGAGCGCTCGCTCGTGCGGGCGCGGGGCTCGGTTGGGGCAGCGCTGTGTGACAGCGTGCTGCTCCCGCGGGCCGAGGAGCGGATCGCTCCGGCCATCTCCCAGGGCGCGCGGCGCTGGCCCGCGCCGGGCGACACGTTGGGAGTACTGCAGAACGCCACGCCGCCCACCTTGCTGGCCGCGGTGGATGCGGCCCTCAAGGGCGCGCTGGTGGATCTGGTGGAGCTGCGCGTGGGCGACGGCCTCGGCGGCAAGGCGATCGCGAGCGTGTGGGGTGAAACGCACGACGTGGAAGCCGCGCTGGAGCTCGCCGAGCGAAGCGCAGAGCGCGGCAACGCGCAGGGCTGGTCGCGGGCGGTGATCCGGCGTGCCGATGAGAGCGTGCTCGCCACCCTCGGTAGCTCGACCCACTTCTTCCCGGAGTGGCGCGGATGAAGCTCGGGCGCGTCATCGGCACGCTGGTGAGCCACACCAAGAGCGACGGGCTCGAGGGGATCAAGTTGCTCATCGTGCGCCCTCTGACCTCCCGGCTGGAGGTGGAAGGCGAGCCGTTCGTGGCCACCGACGCCTCCGATCAAGCCGGGCCCGGCACTCTGGTCACCTACGAGTCATCGCGCGAAGCGGCGCTCCTGCACGCGCCGCGCTTCGTCCCGGTGGACAAGGCGATCGTGGGGATCGTCGACCAGTACAACTACGAGGAAGAATGATCCTGGGGCGCGTCGTCGGCACCATCGTAGCCACGCAGCAGCACCCCTTCTACCGGGGGCGCAAACAGCTCCTGGTGCGCTACACCCTTCCGGACGGCAGCCTCGACGGGGAGAAGTACGTGGTGGCAGTGGACATGGTGGGGGCGGGCGTCGGGGAAACGGTGCTGGTGGAAGACGAAGGCAACTCGGCTCGCCAGCTCCTCGCGACGGATGAATTCGGTCCGGTCCGGTCGGTCATCGTCGGGATCGTCGACGCGGTCGACACGGCTCAGCCGTAGGCAAACTGGAGAGAGAGAATGTCGAGCAACAAGAGCGGCTTCGAGCTTCGTACCTACATCTTCATCGACCAGCTCCAGCCCCAGCTGGCGCAGTTCATTGCCAAGGACAATCGGGTGTACGACCCGAAAGAGTACGACGCCGCCATCATGCTCGAGCTGGCGCCGGCGATGGAGATCCACCGCATGATCGATCTGGCGCTGAAGAGCACCAAGGTCCGGCTGGGGTCGGTGGTCACCGAGCGGCAGTACGGGCTGATGTTGATCCAGCACGAAGACCAGGGCGAGGTGCGCGCCGCCGGCGAGGCCGTCCTGTCTCAAACCGGCCTCAAGCCCACCGATCGCTCACGCCTGCAGGTGCTGACCAACATGACCATCCGCGGCATCGAGCAGGACCACGCCATCTATTTCACGGGCACGTCCAAGGGCAACATGGTGCTGGCCAACGACTCGGTGCTGATTCTCGAGGTCGCGCCCGCCGCGTACCTGACCATCGCCGCCAACGAGGCGCTCAAGGCCGCACGCATCAAGCTGAACGAGATGCGACCCTTCGGCGCCACCGGCCGCCTGGTGATGAGCGGCCCGGAGTCGGAAATCGACTCGGGCAAGGAAGCTGCGCTGAAGATCCTCGACTCGCTGAACGCCGAGCTCGACGGCCACGGCAAGTAGGGCTGCGCGGGGCAGGGGCAGCTTGCGCAATACGACGATGCCACACAGTAGTGGCATGGCTGTCGACCGGCTGATCGTCACCGTTCCGAGCGAGCTCGGCGCGCAGCTCCGCGCGCTAGCCTAGAAGCGCGGCCAGAGACGACAGCGCACAACAAGCACGCACGTCGCCAAGCGGAAGCTGCGCTTGTGATCCCGGTCAATCCGGACGAGCCGTCGCTACCCGCCCATCGCGTACAGCGCGACCTCGATCGCTTCGAGCCGCTCGGACAGGGCGGGGTTGGCGCCGCCGTCGAACTGGAGCGCCTTCTCGAGCTCGCGCTTGGCGCCGGGTAGATCGCCGGCGCCGATCAGCTTGTCGGCTTTCTGTGCTGCGAGCTTGGCTCCGGCGGAGCGGCAGAGCTCGTGCAGCGGTTTGGCGGCGCGCTCGAGCACGGCGCCCGTCGGCACGTCGCGGGCCTGGAGCCGGAGGTGGCCCTTGGCGAGCGCCATGTCGTAGCGCACCCGGAGCTCGGGATGGCTGAGCACGCGGTAGGCCTCCGCGCCCCGCTGGAACAGGCGGCGCACAGCTGCGAGCAGCTCCTCGCCGGCGCCGACGTGCACGTCGGGGTGGAAGGCGAGGGAGAACTGGTGGAACGCCTCGCGGATGGCGCGGTCGTCGGCGATCTCGAGCACGCCGAGGATCTCGTAGTAGCTCGAGTCGTCGAGAACCTCGACCCAGCGCCGGACGCGATCGAACTGCTCGTCCATCGTGCCCCCACACCTAGCGCGTGGAGGCGCGGTCGGCTAGATGGCTCGGAGAGCACCGCCTGACAAGCACGTCCAGGCTCGACAGTCGGCGGAAGTGCCAGCGAGTGACAGCGAGCTCGCGCCGAGCGAGGCGAGGCGCGTCGGGGCGCTCGAGGGGCGGCGAGTCCCCTCGAGGAGGACTCCGGTCGGGGCGGGCGGGTGGGGAGGAAAACGGCTTGCGGCTACAGCGTCGGATGCGTCGCCTGGCGCGCCGTCATCTGGGCGATCTGGGCGGCGTCGGGCATGCCCACGAGCCGGACGCGGGTCTCGGCCGCGCGTCCCGTCGAGGTGTCGGTGGCGCGGACGTTCAGGATCCCGTCGGTGTCCAGCGCGAAGGTGACGGCGACGGCGACCTGTCCACGCGGTGCGGCGCGCAGGCCGCTCAGCTCGACCTCGCCGAGCAGCGTGTTGTCGGCAAAGTGCGAGGACTCGCCCTGTCCGACCCGGACGCGCACGACCGTCTGCTGGTCGGCGGCCGTCACGAAGTTGCGCGTTCGCTCGACCGGCACCGGTGTGTTGCGCTCGATAATCGTGTCGCAGAATCCGCGCACGGTCTCCACGGTCAGGCTCAGCGGCGTCACGTCGACCAGGAGCGGCGGCGCGATCTGGGGAGCCATCTCCTGGATCCGGGGTGCCGCGGGCTGCAGCGGCGGAGGTTGCGCGCCGTATTGCTGCGCGCCGTATTGCTGCTGGGCGGGTTGCGCGCCGTATTGCTGCGCGCTGTATTGCTGCTGGGCGGGCTGCGCGCCGTATTGCTGCTGGGCGTACTGCTGCTGGGCGGGCTGCGCGCCGTATTGCTGCGGGGCGCCCCACTGCTCGGGCGGAGGCTGACCCGGGGCCGGCGGCGGCGCGGGCGGCGCCTCGCCCGGCAGGCCCGGGATCGGCAGTTGCTCCACGTCCGGCGCGATGAACGTCGAGGAGGAGGTGGTGCGGCGGGGCGGTGGCGGGGCGGCGCCGGGCACCGGCAGTTGTTCCAGATCCTCCTCGATGAACATCGACGAGGTGCTGCCGCGCCGGGGCGGTGGCGCGGCCGGCATCCGCTGCGTGCCGCCGGCAGGCGGCGCGCCTGGGACCTCTTCGAGATCCGCCGAGTCGAGCGAATAGGCGGGCACGCTCTCCTCGGTGGTCGCGGGCGCGGGGCCGGGCCCTTCACCCGGCATGATCAGTGGCAGGTTGCCGTACTTCTCGGCGACCTGCTCCGGCGTGAGCTCCTTCTGCGCGGCGCTCGAGCGCGTCGTCTGGTCCTCGACCTCGGCGTCGTCGGAGCCGACCAGTGGCAGCGAGATGTCTGCGTGGCTCTGTAGGGCGCGCCGTCGCGCTTCCCGCGCCGCGTCCTTCGCGCTGGTGAGCGTCGAGCCGGCGCCCTCCGCTTCCATCCGGGCCCGTTCCGCATCCGGACCCAGCCCGGTACCGGTGGGGACGCGTCCGCGCGCGCCCAGGCCGGCGAGCGTCTCGGGGGGTGCGCCCAGGCCGGCGCCGGTGGCGCGACGCTGGCGCGGCTGTGTCGGCGCCTTGTTCCCGCTGCGACCGGGCGGCTGCACGATCATCGGTTGGCCGCTGGCCGGCAGCGGCTTGACTCCAGAGCCCGGCTGGAGCCCCGGCGAAGTCGGCATGCGCTCGCGTCCGAACGGCAGCGTCTGCGGTTCCTCGGCCGGGAACATCCCGGGCGTGCTGGGACGGGGCGCGCCGGGCGGCAGCGTCCCGCCGCGCTGGGGGATGGGCGGCGGCGCGCTCTTGCGCGCTGACGGCGGCTGCGAGCCACGGGAGGCTGGCTGCGGGGGCTCGGGGATGGCGCCGCGGCGCCGCTCCGCGCTGGTGAGCGCGCTCGCCTGGATGGCTGCGCCGATTGCGACCACCTCGTCGGGGCTGATTTTGCCGAGTGCTTCTCGCTTGAAGAAGTCCTCGACCCGGTCGCGCACCAGCGGGATGCGCGTCGAACCGCCGACCAACAACACCTGGTCGAAGTCGCCCGCCTGCATGCGCGCGATCCCCAGCGCCTCCCGGCACACGTCGAAGGTCTTCTCGACGATGGGGCGAGCGAGGCGCACGAGCTCCGCCTGCGTCATCGAGAACGTCAGGCCCAGCGCCTTGCCGCCAGGCCCGTGGGCGACCTCCTGCAGGTCCACGCTGGTCTCCTGCAGGCTCGAAAGACGCACCTTGATCAACTCGGCAGCGCTACGAAGCCGCTCGTAGGCCTGCGGATCGGTGTGCACGTCGTAGCGGTGCTGGGCCAGGAACTCGCCCGCCATCTGCTCGGCGATGGCGAGGTCGATGTCGTCGCCGCCCAGGAACGTGTTGCCGGCGGTAGCGAGCACCTCGAATACGTTGTCGGACAGGTCCAGCAGCGTCACGTCGAACGTGCCGCCACCGAAATCGTAGACTGCGAGCCGCTCTGCGCCGCCCTTGCCGTAGCCGTAGGCCAGCGCGGCGGCGGTCGGCTCGTTCAGGATGCGCAGCACCTCCAGCCCCGCGACGCGGCCGGCGACCTTGGTGGCGGCGCGCTGCAGATCGTTGAAGTTGGCCGGCACGGTGATGACCGCCCGCTCGACCTGCTGCCCCAGCGCGCTCTCGGCGATGGTCTTGGCCTTGCGCAGCACGAACGCGCTGATCTCCGGCAGCGTGTAGGTCTCGCCGCGCGCGACAACGAGCGCCGCCTGCCCGGGCCCCTCTCGCATCTCGAACGGGAAGCGGGCGCGGGCCTGCCTGACTTCCTCCGAGTTCCAGCTGCGCCCGATCAGTCGCTTGACGGAGTAGATGGTGTTGGTGGCGTCATTCAGTCTGCGCGCCCGTGCGGCGCGACCGACCAGCACGTTGCCGTTCGGGTGGAAGGACACCACCGACGGGATCAGCTTGTCGCCGCCCTCGTCCGCGAGCGCTGCGGCCTGGCCATTCTGGACCAGCGCGACGACGGTGTTCGTCGTGCCGAGATCGATTCCTACGACGGGGCCGATTGCCATCTAGATCACTGTCTCGTGTCGGCGTGTCATGTGCGGCTCTGCGCCGCCCGGACCGGGCGCTCTCCCCGGCTCTCGGGCTTGTCCTGTCGGGCTCCGCTGGAGGCCAGCTCGTCCAGCACCTCTGCGTACCACTTTTCCACCTGCCGCCTGAAAGGCCACATCCAGCCGTAGGCCGGGCCCGTGAAGCGGCCAACTATTCGGCGTCGGAGCTGTTCCGAGCTCGCTGCCGGGAGTCCCTGGAGCTCGGCCGTCGCGCGCAGGGTCTCGGTGTACGCCTCCCACTCCAGGCGGGCTCGGCCATAGGCCAGTCCCAGTGGCAGGATCGGCACCAGATACAGGAAGGCGAACACCACGAAGCCGTAGCGGCGGCGCTGCCTCAAATGGACGCGCTCGTGCCGCAGCACGATCATCCGCTCTACATCCGTGGTCGAATCCCATGCGTCCGGAACATAGAGCTTGTTTCCGATCACGGTGTGGTAGCGCGTCAGGTAGTCGCGCTGGCCGCCGAACGTGATCGCGTGGAGCGCCACGTCGATCCAGCGCGACAGCCGATCGCTGCGCTTTTCGACGATGGCGAAGCCCGGAAACTCCTGGCGGAGGGCTTCGATGAAGCGGCCGGATTGCTCCATCGCGGCTCATCGTAGCACGGGCAGGGAAGCGCCCACCGGTTCAGAGCGTGGCTCCGGCAAAGCACAGCAGAACAGCGGTTTACTCGCGATCCTTCGAGTAGCTTCTAGGCTTGTGGAGACGCTCCGGAAGGGCTCTCCAGCAGGTCGCCGTCGCGCAGCGCGCGGCCGTTGACCAGATCGCGGGCGTCGAGCGGCTTCCGCCCCTCCAGCTGGGCGCGCAGGATCTCCACGCAGCCTTCGCCTGCCTGCACGACGATCGCCCGACGCTCGGTGATGTGCACGGTACCTGGAGGTCCCTCCACGCCCTCGCTGCCCGCCCGGGTGGCGTACAGCCGGAGGTTCTTTCCGCGCACCGTCGTGTGCGCGCCCGGCCGGGGCGCCATGCCGCGCACCAGATTGACGATGTCGGGCGCGCTCCTGCCCCAGTCCACCCGCGTGTGCTCGGGCTTGATGAGCGGGGCCCAGCTGGCCTGCGACTCGTCCTGGGCGACGGCGCGAAGCTCGCCGGCGACCGCTCCCGGGAGGTCTCCGCGCACCAGCTCCGCTGCCAGCAGGGACAGGCGCTCGGCGAGCTCTCCCGCTGTTTCTTCGGGGGAAATGGCTAGACGCCGCATCGCGTACACCGGCCCCGAGTCCAGTCCCTCGTCCATCTGCATCAGCGAGATGCCCGTCTCGGTCTCGCCGTGGACGATGGCCCAGTTGATCGGCGCGGCGCCCCGGTAGTGCGGCAGGAGCGAGGCATGGAGGTTCATGCAGCCGCGCCGTGGCGCATCCAGCACCGCGCGCGGCAGGATGCGACCGTAGGCCAGCACCACGGCCACGTCGGCGCGCTGGTCCGCCAGCCACTCGTGAAGGGTGCCGGTCTTGACCTTGACGGGCTGGTGCGCTTCGAGCCCCAGCTCGCGCGCGGCGATTTTCACCGGAGGCTCGCGCAGGGCGAGCCCGCGCCCCGCCGGACGGTCCGGCTGGCACACCACGCCGACGAGCTGCGTCGTTTCGTGCAGCGCGCGAAGTGCCGGAACCGCGATGGCCGGCGTTCCGAAGAAGACGGTTCGCATCGCCGCTCTCATCGCAATCCCCGCGTAGCAGCGCAAGTCGAAGACGCGTGAAGACCCGCGCGCAAAGACCTGGGCGCGGACAAAAGATAGCTCCGACGCAAGTAGTGTGCCAGCCCTGGCGTGACGGAAGGATGTGGTTAGCTTGACCGGCGTGGCTGGACGTCGCAAAAGCCGGAGAGTTCGATCTCCGGCTGCTGCCCGGATCCGCCGGCGTCCGAGCCAGGCCCCCCCTCCAAGGTGAGACCACATGACCGAGAAGAAGAAGCCGTCGCCTCCCACTGCCGTTCCCCCGACGAACGAGGACGACATCAAGTTTGGCGATGAACTGGCCGTGTTGCCGATCCGCAACGCGGTCCTGTTCCCGGGCGCCGTAGCGCCCTTCGACGTGGGACGGGAAAAGTCCGTCGCTCTCGTCGAGGACGTCCACAATCTGCCCTCTCCGGTGATCGCGATCTTCGCCCAGCGGGATCCGTCGACCGACGACCCGAACGGCGATGACCTGTATCCGGTCGGCTGCGCGGCGCGCGTTCTCAAGGCGCTCAAGCACAGCTCCGGCAACTATTCGCTGATCCTGCAGGGACTGACCCGCATCCGGCTGGAGTCCATCACGCAGAGCACGCCGTACCTCAAGGCCCGCATCGCGCGCGTCGAGGCGCCGGCCATCGAGGACGTGGAGGCTGAAGCGTTGGCGATGAGCCTGCGCGACGTGGCCAAGCAGGTGATCCAGCTGATGCCCGAGCTGCCGCGGGAAGCGGGCTCGCTCATCGACTCGATCCAGGCGCCCGGCGCGCTGGCGGATCTGGTCGCCGCCAACCTGGACGCTCCCGTCGAGGAGAAGGCGCAGCTGATCGAGACGGTCGACGCGAAGGAGCGCATCCGCAAGGTGCTGCGCCTGCTCACGCGCCAGCTCGAGATCCTCAAGATGCGCGAGCGCATCAACTCCCAGATCAAGGAGGAGATGGGCAAGAACCAGCGCGAGTACGTGCTGCGCCAGCAGCTCAAGGCGATCAAGGAAGAGCTCGGCGAGGACGACGGCGACCAGGGCGATCTCGACGGCCTGGAAGAGCGGCTCGCCAAGGCGAACCTGCCGAACGAAGCCGACAGTGTTGCCAAGAAGCAGCTGAAGCGCCTTCGCTCCATGCAGGTGGGCAGCGCCGAGTACACGGTGGTGCGCACCTACCTCGACTGGATCCTGGATCTGCCGTGGACCAACTCCACGGACGACAACATGGACATCGCCGAGGTGCGCAACGTCCTCGACGAGGACCACTACGGCCTCGACAAGGTCAAGAAGCGCATCGTCGAGTACCTGGCCGTCCGCAAGCTGAAGAAGGACAAGAAGGGTCCGATCCTGTGCTTGCTCGGGCCGCCCGGTGTCGGCAAGACCTCGCTCGGCAAGAGCATCGCGCGGGCGCTGGGCCGCAAGTTCGTGCGCATCAGCCTCGGCGGCGTGCACGACGAGGCGGCCATCCGCGGCCACCGCCGCACGTACGTCGGCGCGCTGCCCGGCCAGATCATCCAGGGCATGAAGAAGGCGGGCACCATCAACCCGGTCTTCATGATGGATGAGGTCGACAAGATCGGGCACGACTTCCGCGGCGATCCGAGCGCGGCGCTGCTGGAAGTGCTCGATCCCGAGCAGAACAACACGTTCGCGGATCACTATCTGGAGATCCAGTACGACCTGTCGAACGTGATGTTCGTGGCGACGGCCAACGTGGCCGATCCCATCCCGCCGCCGCTCCGCGACCGCATGGAGATCCTGGAGATCCCCGGCTACACGCGTCGCGAGAAGCTCGCCATTGCGCGCCGGCACCTGATCCCGAAGCAGCTCGACGAGCACGGGCTCACCGACGCGCAGATCTCGATCACGGATGAAGCCGTGGAGGAGATCATCGAGCACTACACGCGGGAAGCGGGCGTCCGTTCGCTCGAGCGGCAGATCGCCAGCGTGATCCGCGGCGTCGCGGTGAAGGTCGCCGAGGGCGACACCACGGCGCGCGTGATCAAGACCGAGGACGAGCTGCGCGAGTTCCTCGGGCCCATCAAGTACACGAGCGAGGTCGCCGAGCGCACCGAGGAAACGGGCGTGGCAACGGGCCTGGCGTGGACGAGCGTGGGCGGCGAGATCCTCTTCATCGAGGCGACGCGCATGTTCGGCACCGGCAAGCTGCAGCTCACCGGGCAGCTGGGCGACGTGATGAAGGAGAGCGCGCACGCGGCTCTGAGCTACGTCCGGACGACCGCCGAGAAGTACGGCATTCCGAAGGACTTCCTCGAGAAGAGCGACGTGCACATCCACATTCCCGCCGGCGCCATGCCCAAGGACGGGCCCAGCGCGGGCATCACGATGTTCACGGCGCTGGTCAGCCTGCTCACGGGCATCCGCGTCCGTCACGATGTGGCGATGACGGGCGAGATCAGCCTGCGCGGTCGCGTGCTGCCCATTGGCGGCCTCAAGGAGAAGACCCTTGCGGCCCACCGCGCGGGCATCAAGCGCGTGATCGTGCCGGATCGCAACAAGGCCGATCTGGAAGAGGTGCCCAAGGAGGTCCGCGACGAGCTCGAGTTCGTGTTCGTGAGCCGGCTGGACGAGGTGCTGGAAGCCGCGCTGGAGCACGTGCCCCAGCCGAGCCAGGCCTACGTGGACGAGATGGCGGCGAAGGCCGCGCAAGCGCCCACCTCCACGAACTGACCCCCGCCCGGTAACGACGACGCCCTCTTGCACTTCGCGCGCAGGGGGGCGTCGGCGTTTTGTGGGGGAGGGGGGTCCTGGCAGCCGGTGCGCTTCGCGGATACGCCACATTCGTGCTGCGCTTCACGGGCCTGCTTCGGTCGCGGTCTCCGGTCGCGGTCTCCGGTCGCGGTCTCCGGTCGCGGTCTCCGGTCGCGGTCTCCGGTCGCGGTCTGCGGTCGCGGTCGCGGTCACGGTCGCGGTCGCGGTCGCGGTCACGGTCGCGGTCACGGTCGCGGCCGCGGCCGCGGTCACGGTCCCGGTCACGGTCGCGGTCGCGGTCGCGGTCGCGGTCGCGGTCCCGGTCGCGGTCCCGGTCGCGGTCCCGGGTCGCGGTCGCGGTCGCGGTCTCCGGTCGCGGTCGCGGTCGCGGTCGCGGTCGCGGTCCCGGTCTGCGGTCGCGGTCTGCGGTCTCCAGTCTCCGGTCTGCGGTCTCCAGTCTCCGGTCTCGGTCTCCAGTCTCCGGTCTCGGTCTCCAGTCTCCGGTCTCGGTCTCCAGTCTCGGTCTCCAGTCTCCGGTCTCGGTCCATGTTCTTCCTTTCTTCCTCCTTCCCTGGGGTGAAGGAGGAAGAAAGGAAGAACATGGACACCAAGACATCATCCCTCATGCCCCACCACCGGCTCCACGCCTACGGGCTCGCGCTGGAAGTGCTTGCGGCGGTGAAGGCCGCGGACGTGCGCGATCGGAAGCTGCGCGACGAGGCGGTGCGCGCAGCAAAGAGCGTCTGTCTGAACTGCGCGGAGGGTGCGGGGCGCGTCACACGGGCGGACAAGGCGCGGGCTTTCGCGATCGCGCGGGGGGAGCTCGTAGAAGCAGTCGCGGCGGTGGAGATCGCAGTCGCGGCGGGTGATGCGCGGCGGGAGGCGCTGCCGGGCGTGGTTTCGCTCGGGCAGCGCCTCAACGCCATGCTCACGCGGCTAGTGCGCTGAGCAGCGCGCGTCGGTTCGGGCCGAGCGCGCGTCACGGTCTTCGCTGCGGACCGACATTCCTGGCGCCTTGCTGTCGCTTGACGCCGCTTCTGTCGGTCAGACGGACATTTCGGGCCCCAAGCTGCGCTTCAAGCTCGTCTTGTCGGTCTCGCCGACATTTCCGTGCGCAAGCCGCAGCTTGGCGCGCCTTCTGTCGGTCAGACGGACATTTCGGGCCCCAAGCTGCGCTTCAAGCCCCATTTGTCGACCCTGCCGACATTTTCGCGTCGAAGCCGGAGCTTGGGGCGCTTTCTGTCGCCCTCGCCGCGCAAATCCGTACGGCCGCGGACAACACGCGGCTCTCGACCTTCCCAATGCCTCCGTGCCTCCGTGTCTCCGTGGTGAGCCCCGCACAGGGACGAAGCTGTTCCGTGCACCGCAGCGCGATCGTGGCGTATCCGCGCCGTGTAGCGGCTGCCAGGACCTGCCCTAGCTCACGCGGCGGTCGGCCCAGAGCCGGATGCCGCCGGCGAGGCCTTCGACGTTCTCGAACACGTGCACGTTCTTGGGCAGGTCGTGGTCGAGCTTCCGGGCGTTGCCGCCGCCGAGGTACAGGTCGTCGTAGTTGAAGATGGGTTCGAGCTGCTCGATCACGCGGTGCACGCGCTTGCCCCAGCGCTTCTTGCCGATGCGCTTCAGCTCCGCATTGCTGACGCGCTCCTCGTAGGTCTCGCCCTTGCGGAACGGGTGGTGGCCGAGCTCGAGGTTCGGCACCAGGTGCCCGTCCACGAACAGCGCCGCGCCGAGCCCCGTGCCCAGCGTCAGCACCAGCTCGACACCGTTGCCGCGGATGACGCCGTAGCCCTGCAGATCCGCGTCGTTGATCACGCGCACCGGCTTTTTCGCGATGGCGTGGATCTCCGTCTGCAGGTCGTGGCCCGCCCACAGCTTGTTGTCGAGGTTCGGCGCCGTGCGCACCACGCCGCGCACGACCACGCCCGGGAAGCCGACCGAGACGCGGTCGAACTTCGGTTGCGCGGGCACCATCTTGCGGATCACCGAGAGCACTGCCTTCGGCGAGGCCGGGTGCGGGGTCAGCTCGCGTGCGCGCTCGTTCAGCGGATGACCTCCCGGATCCAGCACGATCATCTTGATGCCGGTTCCGCCGATGTCGATCGCCAGCGTGCGTGCCGGCGGTGCGCTGAGCTGGGGCTTTTTCGAGGCCACTTTCGAGTCTCCTTGGCTGTGATCGCGCGCTTTGCCGCGCACCCGGCCGAGCTTATCGGCAGCGGCAGGCGGGCGGTCGGAAAAATTCCGGTCGAGCGACCGGGGCGCGCATTGTCGGGCGCTCCGGTCCGGGTCTATCGTGCGCGGTCTGTGGCGCGGCTTGCGATAGTTCTTGCGAGCGTGGTGCTGGCCCTGGGCTGCAAGGCCCCCACGGCCGGAAAGCACTCGTCCAGCGACGTCGCACCGGCGCCACCGGCGCCTTCGGCCGAGGTCCCGGCCGCCCACAAGGCGGACAGCGAGCGAGCCGACGACAACGCCGAGCGCGCGCGCTGCCAGGCGGCGATCGCCCGGGCGCGCGGCGAGCCTTCGCTGCCCGGTGCGCTCGTGTCCGGAAAGCTGCGCGCGGACGTGCTGGCCCGCGCCAAGTCCGATCCGGTGCTGTTCGTCCGCGCGCCCCGTTCCGACAGCGAAACGAGCCTGGAAGCCCAGGTGCTCTCGCGCGATCTGGCGCGCAGCCCGTCGCCCGCCTACACGCTGCACAAGCTCTACGGACACTTCGAGCATCGTCCGGAGCTGGCGCGAAGCGTGCTGCTGCGCGAAGGCTACCTGTATGCCGACTCGCCGGCGATGGCTTCGGCGCTGGTCGACGCCGTGCAGCTGCGCGACCTGTTCCGCGCGCCCGAGCTGGTGATCCAGCGCGGCAGCCGGCTCTACCGCGTCGTGAAGAGCCACGGCTACTGGTACGAGTACGCGGACGGCCCGCGGCAAGGCCAGCGTGCGCGGCTGCTGCTCTTCGACCGCGTCTGGGTAAAGGGGCATCCGCCCGGCCCGCCGCTGCACGTCGACGTGGAAGCGGTGGCGAAGCGGCAGGGCTTCACGCGCATGCGCGTGGAGCGCATCACGGCCGATGCCATCGTGGCCCAGCTACGCTACGGCGGCAGCTGGGTGCCGGCAGTGCTCCGCACGCACGGAGCTACCGCGAGCCTCGACTGCGAGCTTCCGCCCCCGGGACGCGCCGAGCAGGTGCATGCGGCGCGGGACAACGCCCTCGGCCACGGGCGCGTGGTCGCCGCCGAGCGCCGCGCGATCGACCAGCTCGTCGCCGAGCGCCTCCCGTTCGACGAGCCGAAGACCGAGATCGGCCAACAGGACGGCAACCTGAGGCCGGCGTGGCGCTGGGCCTACAAGCTCGGCATGACGCTCTACGAGTTCAACGACGATCACTACCGCGTGTTCGACTGGGACGGCCGGCCGATCCCGCCCGAGGTCTGCATCGACTTCATCACCGACACGCTGGAGCGCGCTAGCGGCACCTGGTGGAGAAGCGAGGGCAACACGCGCGAGCGCGTCGAGGGCGGGCTCGACTTCGACCTGCTCGGCATCGACAACCGGCACAGCGTCGAGCGCTTCATCCGCTTTGCATCGGAACATCCCGAGTGGTTCGACGTGTACGACCTGGCCGAGGACGAGCGCCCCGCGTTCCTCCACCGCGACGATTTCTACGCACAGATCTACGCGCATCGCGACCGCTACGTCCCGGGCGACATCGTCGCCATCTACGGTCCGCGCAGCGACGGCAAGATGCACTACCACTCGTTCTACGTGGTGCGGTCCGATCCGGTCACCGGGATGCCGATCCTGCTCGCGGGCAACTCGGGTCACCCGCGCGTCCGCGCCTGGGACAACGTCATGCGCAATGCGCCGCTCCGCAGCATCAAGACCCGCATCCGCCCGCGCCTGGAGTGGCTGGAACAGCACCTGCTTCTGCCCCACGCCGTCAGCGCCCTGGAGCCCGCGGCCCCGAGCCCGAAGCCGGGCAGCCGCGGCTCTTGACCGCCCCTCCGGCTCGCGCAAGTGTGCGCGCCGCATGAAAGCGCCCCGACTTCTTCGTGTTTCCGCAGTCTTCCTGTGCGCGGCCGGCTGCGCCGGTCCCCCGCCGGCCGCGGTCAAGCCCGCGGCGAGCCCCGCTCCGAGCGCGACCGCCCCGGTGGCGGCCAAGCCGCCGGCGCCCCGCGACGACGGGCGACTGCCGTCCGGCGTGACGCCAACCGCCTACCAGATCGCGCTCGTGGTGGATCCGTCGAAGGACACCTTCGGGGGCCATGTCCAGATCGACATCGACGTCAGCCAGCCGACGCGCGCCATCGTGCTGCACGCGCGCAAGCTCGAGATCGAGTCGGCCGAGGTCGTGGCCGGCAGCACGCACATGAAGGCGCGGACCATCTCGCGCATGGCCGCACACGGCAGGGAGGCACCGGAAGAGCTGGTGCTGATGCTGCCGAACGAGCTGCCCGCCGGCCCGGCCAGCATCGACATCCAGTACAAGGCGCCGTTCGGCACGGGCCTGCGCGGCCTGTACCGCGTGCATGACGAAGGCCAGGACTACGCCTATACGCAGTTCGAGCCGAACGACGCGCGGCGCGCGTTTCCGTGCTTCGACGAGCCCGGCTTCAAGACGCCGTTCTCGCTCGAGCTGACGGTGCCGAAGGCGGACAAGGCGCTGTCCAATACGCCCGTCGAAAAGCGCGTCGACAATCCCGACGGCACGGTGACCTACACGTTCGACAAGTCGAAGCCGCTGCCGACCTATCTGGTTGCAATGGGCGTCGGCCCGTTCGACGTGCTCGAGGGCGCGAAGACGCCCGTGCCGATCCGGCTGATCACCGTCAAGGGCAAGTCGAAGCTCGGCAAGACGGCGCTCGAGCTAGCGCCGAAGATCCTCGAAGCGCTGGCGAAGTACTTCGACGAGCCATACCCGTACAAGAAGATGGACATCGTCGCCGTGCCGAACTTCGGCGCTGGCGCGATGGAGAACGCCGGCTTCGTGACGTTCCGCGAGGAGCTCCTGCTGCTCGATCCCAAGCACGCCTCGGTGCGCGCACGCCGCGCCGAGCTCGGCGTGATGGCGCACGAGTTCTCGCACCAGTGGTTCGGCGATCTGGTCACGATGGCCTGGTGGAACGACCTGTGGCTCAACGAAGGCTTTGCGAGCTGGATGGGAGCGAAGATCTCCGACCAGATCCAGCCCGGATTCGGCGCGCACGAGCAGGAGATCGTCGAGAAGAGCTGGGTGATGGGGGAGGACGCGCTGGGCAGCGCCCGGAAGATCCGCCAGCCCGTCACGAGCACCAGCGAAGCGCTGGAGGCCTTCGACGACATCACCTACGTCAAGGGCATGAGCGTGCTGGACATGACCGAGAGCTGGCTCGGTCCCGACACGTTCCAGAAGGGGATCCGCGCGTACATCAAGGCGCATCGCTTCGGAAACGCGACGGCCAGCGACCTGTTCAAGGCGCTGGGGGAGGCGAGCGGCAAGGACGTCGCTTCGGTCATGGACACCTTCCTCGACCAGAAGGGCGTCCCGCTGGTGACGGCCATGCTCGACTGCAAGGACAAGCCGCCGGTACTGCACCTCCGGCAGCAGCAGTACCGCGCGTACGGAGTGAAGCCGGCCGACAAGCTGCGCACGTGGAAGATCCCCGTGTGCGTGAGCTATCCCGCCCTTGGCAAGAGCAAGACCCAGTGCACGCTGCTGGACAAGCTGCAGGGACAGCTCGAGCTCCAGAGCAAGGGCTGTCCTGCCTTCGTCTACCCCAACGCCGGCGAGGGCGGTTACTACCGGTCGGAGCTCGTCGCGAAGCAGATCCAGAAGCTCGGGCACGACGCGGAGCAGGATCTGGCTCCCACCGAGCGCGTCGGGCTCGTCGGCAACGCCTGGGCCATGGTGGACGCCCGCGCGATGCAGGCGCCGGTGCTGCTGGACCTGCTCCAGACGCTGATGCGCCGCGAGCGCGATCGCGCCGTCATCCAGCAGATCACGGTGACGCTGCGTACGCTCCACGACAAGCTCGTGAGGGACAGGGACGAGGCGGCGTTCCAGCGCTATGTCGACGCTTTGCTCGGGCCGACGGCGCGCCGTCTGGGCTTCAAGGCGAAGCCTCACGAGCCCGACGGCGACCAGTTGCTCAGGCGCGACGTGCTTTCGACGCTGGGAGACCTCGGCAGCGACAAGTGGGCGGAGCGCCAGGCTGCGGCGGTGGCGAAGGCCTGGCTCGAGGCGCCGGACTCGGTGGACGCGGACATCGCGGCGGTGGCGGTGCCGCTGTACGCGCACCACGGCGACGCCGCGCTCTTCGACAGCCTGAAGAAGAAGCTCGGCTCCGCACAGACGCCGGAACAGCGGCTGATCGCGCTTGGGGGCCTCGGCGGTTTCGACGACCCGAAACTGGTGAGCCAGGTGCTCGACCTCACGCTCGACGGCACCATCAAGACGCAGGACCTGCGCTACGTGTTCCCGCCGCTGTTCCAGCGCCGCGCGACGCGCGACACGACCTACAAATGGGTGACGGACAACTTCGACAAGCTGAAGAAGCGCGTGCCTTCGTTCGTGATCGGACGGCTGGTGGGCGTGCTGTCGTACTTCTGCGACAAGCCGCACATCGACGCCGCGCAAGCCTTCTTCTCCTCGCGCGCGAAAGAC
This sequence comes from uncultured delta proteobacterium, assembly GCA_963826085.1. Classification (GTDB taxonomy): domain Bacteria; phylum Myxococcota_A; class Polyangia; order Polyangiales; family Polyangiaceae; genus CAWDXG01. The sequence goes on from CAWGVN010000008.1 coordinate 155,294, forward strand.
ATCGAAGGGGCGGACCGCGATTTCAACCAGGCGCTGGAGGCGGGCCAGCAGTGCGTGGCGGTCCGCGCCATCCAGGGCGCTTCGATCGGCAGGTGGCTGGGAGGCAAGCATTGAGCCCCGAGCGCATCAAGTTCCCAGTCCGCATCGGCCTGCTCGGCTGCGGCACGGTCGGCGGCGGCGTCATCCGGCTGATCAACGACAACGCGGAGTACCTGGCGTCGCGCGTGGGCGCGCCGCTGGAGATCCGCCACGTGCTGGTCCGCGACGTCGAGAAGGACCGCGTGCCGGAGTGCCGCCGCGAGTGGCTGACGACCAACCCCGACGAGGTCTTCAGCCGCGATCTGGACCTGGTGGTCGAGGTGATGGGCGGCGAGGAGCCCGCGCGAGGCTACATCGAGCGCGCCATCGCCGAGGGCAAGGGCGTGGTCACCGCGAACAAGCTGCTCATCGCCAAGCACGGGCCAAAGCTCGTGGAAAAGGCCAGTGCCGCCGGCGTCGACCTGGCCTTCGAGGCGTCCGTGGGCGGCGGCATCCCCGTCATCCGCACGCTGCGCGAGGCGCTCACCAGCGACTGGGTCGAGAGCGTGCACGCCATTCTCAACGGCACCTGCAACTACATCCTGACGCGGATGCGCGACGAAGGCTTGCCGTTCGACGAGGTGCTCGCCGACGCCCAGCGCCTCGGTTACGCGGAGGCCGATCCCTCGCTCGACGTGGACGGCCATGACGCCGCGCAGAAGCTCGTGGTGATGAGCATGCTCGCCTTCGGCGCGCGCGTGGATCCGTCCGCGGTGCCCGTGGAAGGCATCCGCGCCATCGATCAGCTCGATTTCCGCTTCGCCGAGCGCTTCGGCTACACCATCAAGCACCTCGCGATAGGCCATGATCTCGGCGACCGCATTGCGCTGCGCGTGCACCCCGCGCTGATCAAGAAGGGCAGCGTGCTCGCCAACATCGACGGCGTCTTGAACGGCGTCTTCATCATGGGCCGCGCGCTCGGGCCGTGTCTTCTGGTCGGGCGCGGCGCGGGCGACATGCCGACGGCTGTCAGCGTCGTGGCGGACATCGTCGACGTGGCACGCTCGCGGCTCGAAGGCGAGCAGGGCCTGGCCACGCGCGGCATCCAGCTCGCCGAGCGTCCGCTGGTGCCACTCGCGGACATCGAGGCACGCTACTACCTGCGCTTCGACGTGGACGACCACCCGGGCGTGCTCGGCTCCATTGCGGGCGCGCTGGGCGCCGAGCGCATCAGCATCGAGCAGATGGTGCAGGAAGGGCGCGCCGAAGCCGCGGGCGACGCCGTGCCGGTGCTGATCATCACGCACGCCGCCCACGAGGGCAGAGTGCGCGCGGCGCTCGATCGAATCGCGGCGGAGCCGTTCATGAAGGGTCCGCCTCGGCTCATCCGCATCGAGGACGTGTGAGCGATCTCGACGCGACGGCCCCTCTCGGAGTGTTCGATTCGGGTCTGGGCGGCCTGACGGTGGTGCGGGCGTTGATGCAGGCGCTGCCCGCGGAGCGCATCCTGTATCTCGGCGACACGGCGCGCGTTCCCTACGGCACGCGCTCGGCCGAGACGGTGATCCGCTACGCGCGCGGCTCGGCCCGCGTGCTCACGCGGCGCGGCATCAAGGCGCTGATCGTCGCGTGCAACACGGTCAGCGCCGTGGCGCTCGACATGCTGCGCGCGGAGCTCGACGTGCCGGTGGTCGGCGTCATCGATCCCGGCGCGGCCGCCGGCGTGGAAGCGGCGGAAGGCCTGGCGGCGAGTCGGGGCACGCCGCCACGCATCGGCGTGCTCGGCACCGCCGGCACGGTCGCTTCCGGCGCCTACCCGCGCGCGGTGGGGCGGCTATCCACGCGCCACGAGGTGGTCGCCGAAGCCGCGCCGCTGCTCGTGCCGCTCGCCGAGGAAGGCTGGCTCGAGGGCGACGTGCCGGAGCTGGCCGTGCGCCGGTATCTAGAACCGCTGCTGGAAGCCGGCGCCGGCGTCATCGTGCTCGGCTGCACGCACTACCCACTCTTCTACGACACCATCGCGCGCGTCGCCGCGGAGATCGCGGGGCACGCCGTCCCGGTCGTGGACAGCGCCCACGCCACGGCCCAGGCCGTCGCCGCGCTGCTCGCCGAAGGCCGCATCCCGCCCGCGCCGGCCGGCGCATCCGGCGCGCGCCTCGAGCTCCTCGTCACCGATCTGCCGCAGAGCTTCCAGACCGTCTCCAGCCGCTTTCTCGGCCACGAAGCCCTCGCCGTCCACCAGGTCGACATCGAACCCACGTAGCGCGTCGGAGCCACGATCTTCTGCGTCGCACTACGGTAGGGATCCACACGAAGGCCGAAGGGCCGAAGGGGATTGGGGGTCGAGCGATGGGGCGCGGCGGGCGTCTAGTCCAGAGCCGTGCACACCCTGCGCTCGGGACGGCGCGCTGCTGCCCTTCGTGCAATGCCCGCCGCACGCACAACACCGCCGCCCACCTCGTCGACCGCGTCTTCCCCGACGCGCCGTTGTGCGCGCGCTCGACGAACGCCGGGCTGCGGCTCGTCGTGGGCTAGGCGCGCGCCCAGTGCTCGCTCGCCGTCCACAGCCGCTCGGCGAGCTCCGGATCCGCGGCCCACGGCCGCACGCCGCGCGGCTCGGGATGGTCGGCGGGGACCGCCACGGCGATGTCCGCGTCCTCGCAGTACACGCCACCCTTGCCGTCGAGCTCCGGGCTGGTGGCGCACCAGACGCTGGTGGCCGCGCCTTGCTCCACGCTCTTGAAGCCGCCGCGCACCTTGCTCGCCGCTTCCACGACGGCGCGGATTTCCACGTCGTTCATGAAGCGCCCGAGCTCGGTCTCGAGGATGGCGCCTGGGTGCACGGAAAAGGCGCGGATACCCTCGGCTGCGCCGCGAGCGTCCGCGCCGACCGCGAACAGCGCATTCGCGGTCTTCGACTGGCCGTAGGCCACCCACTTGTCATACGCGCGGCGCTCGAAGTGCGGATCGTCGAAGTCCACCGCGCCGCGGGCGTGGCCGCGCGAAGACAGCGCGACGACGCGCGTGCCGTTCGCTCGGCGTAGCGCGGGCCAGAGCCGGGCCGTCAGCTGGAAGTGTCCGATGTGGTTGACGGCCAGGTGAGATTCGAAGCCGCGGGCGTCGCGGGAGAGCGGCGCGGCCATGATGCCCGCGTTGTTGATCAAGATGTGCAGCGGCCGTCCCGACGCGACGAAGCGCGCCGCGAACGCGTCGATCGACGCCGGATCGGCCAGATCCAGCGCGGCGATCTCCACGCGCGCCATCTCGGCGAGGGCGGCCCGCGCCTTGTCCAGCGATCGCGCCGGGACGACAACCGTCGCTCCGGCGTTCGCCAGGGCGCGCGTCGTTTCCAGTCCGATACCGACGTAGCCCCCCGTGACGATCGCGACGACGCCGTCGAGGCGTCGCTCGGCGAGGACGTCGCGTGCCGTGAGGTGCGCGCGGGAGGTGGCGTGGAGTGGGGTTTGAGCAGTGCGATTCATCGGGGAACTCCTTGCCCAGCGAACATGGGGGTGGACCCGGAATGTGACAAGAAGGACAATCTAGAATGAATTAATGAGCAAGTTCGAACAATCCACGCGAGCCAGTATTCCCGAGCTGGACGGCGCCATCGCCGTTGCAGCACAGCACAGCTTTCGTCGCGCGGCGGAGCAGCTCGGTGTGAGCGCGTCTGCGTTGAGCCACGCCGTGGCGAGCCTCGAGCAGCGGCTCGGCGTGAAGCTGTTCCACCGCACCACGCGCAGCGTGTCGCTGACGGAGGCCGGCGCGCGCTTCGTCGAGCGCGTGCGCCCCGCGCTTGGCCAGATTGCCGACGCGATCGAAGGCGTGAACGATTATCGCGTCACGCCTACCGGCACGCTTCGCATCAACGCATCGCTGCCAGGCGCGGAGCGGATCTTCGAGCCCGTCGTGCTGCCGTTCCTCGACCGCTATCCGGACATGCGCGTCGATCTGGTGACCGAAGGCCGGCTGGTCGACATCGTCGCCGAAGGCTTCGACGCCGGCATCCGTGCCGAGGAGGTGGTCCCTCGCGACATGGTCGCCGTGCCTTGCAGTCCGCCGATTCGCTTCGTGGTCGTGGGTAGCCCGGATTACTTCGAACGTCACGGACGCCCGCGCACGCCGGCGGACCTGCACCGACACGCGTGCATCCGCAAGCGCATGCCGAGCGGCGCCTTGCTGCCGTGGGAGTTCGAGAAGGGCGCCCGCGCGATCTCCGTGGACGTGAACGGCGCCCTCACCCTCGACGCCAACGAGCTGGCGATCGCGACGGCGCTATCCGGCCGCGCGTTGGCGTGGCTGCACGAATGGAGCGTGGAGCGATTGATCGCGGAGCGCCGCCTCGTCACCGTGCTCGACGACTGGTCGCCGAGCTCGAGCGGCCTGTGCCTGTACTATCCGCCGCACCGCCACGCGTCCGCGGGGCTCCGCGCGTTCGTTGCGATGCTGCGCGAGAGCGGCGTGGGCACGGCCGGCCACGTGCGCAAGGCACCCGGAAAGGCGCGCGTTCGCCGGAAAACGCTGCGGCGGCGGCGCTAGGCGCCGCGCGGGCGCCGCCGTCGTGATCTCGCCGGGAAGCTCGCCCGGGCGGGTATCTTCAACATCGTCAAGCCGAAGAGCTGCAGCGGACTGGAACTGTCCTCACTCGACATCATCGAGCTGTTGAAAGGGATTACCGCCGCCGATGCCTCGACAGGCTGGTGCGCGATGATCGGCGCGATGTGGCTCGCCGTCGGCGACCCCGAGCTCTCGATGAGCGCGGTCGGCGGCACTCGAGGATCGAACGTGGTGTTGGGCCGAGCGCCAGCGTGCCGCCAAACGAGGCGGAAGCCGTCTCGGCGCCCGAGCTGTATCCCGCTCGGGCTCGGCCCTCCACCGCATTACTGGGTGACTGCGAGATCGAACTTGCCGGTCGCCGACGCGCTCCCCTGGGCGACGTCGAAGTGGCCCGTCCACGAGCCCTGGCCCGGCGCGGCGGTGCCGGTGATCACTATCGTGCACGTGCCGCTCGACGACACGATCTGCGTGCCGGTCGTCGGGTCGACCACCGAAACGATCGCGTTGGCGGTGGTCTGATCGTAGGTGCCGACGCCCGGCGGCGCCTGCACCACCATGTTGACCTCGGGGGTCCCACCCGGCTGCGCGCACGTCAGCTGATAAAACGTGCCATCGGACGTGACCGAGCACTGACTCGCCGTAAACTGCTCGGTCGTTCCCGCCGCCGTGAATTGCGCGGGCGCCGAGGGTGCACCTCCCGAGCCTCCGGACCCGCTGCCACACGCTCCGACCCCCAGGGCACCAGCGAGCACCAACGCGGTAAGCGAACAGCGAGTTATCGACATGACGCTACCGTAACACGGGCACGACATCCGGCACATCGGAGATACCGGGCCGCTTCCTCGGGCACGACGCCCTCGCCGTGCGACATCGAACCGGGGTGATCGGGCGCGACGAGCGTCCAATCCAGAGCCCTGCACCCGAAACACGGCGCGAGCCGGCACCTGTCTGTCCCGTTCGCTGTTTCCACATTCGAACCGCGCATGCGCTGCCAACCCTCTGGATGAGCCGCCGTGGGGCGCCCCAACCCTCGACCCCCAAAGAGAAAGGCGTCCGCAGCTCCGTGATGAGCCTCTCCGGCCCTTCGGCCCTTCTTTTGAAAACCAGAAGAGCCGGGCTACTCGTGCTCTTCGCCGGGTTCGCTGGCGCAGAGGTACAAGACGGCCATGCGCACGGCGACGCCGGATTCGACCTGCTCGAGCACGACGCTGCGCGGTCCGTCGGCCACGTCCTCGGCGATCTCGACGCCGCGGTTCATCGGACCGGGGTGCATCACGATGGCGTCGGGGTGCGACGCCTCCAGCCGCGCGCGCGTCAGGCCGAAGACGCGCGAGTACTCGCGCAGCGTGGAGAACGACGCGCCCTTCATGCGCTCGAGCTGGATGCGCAGCATCATCACCACGTCGGCGCCTTCGATGGCGGGCTCGAGCCGGTCGTAGACCTCGCAACCGAGCGCCTCGGCGAACGGCGGCAGCATGGTGCGCGGTCCGGCGAGGCGGACCTTGGCGCCGAGCAGCGGCAGGAGCAGCGCGTTCGAGCGCGCCACGCGGCTGTGTGCGATGTCGCCGCAGATGGCGACCGTCAGGCCTTCGAACGACGGCTTGTGCTGGCGGATGGTGAATGCATCGAGCAGCGCCTGCGTGGGATGCTCGTGCATGCCGTCGCCGGCGTTGACCACGGCCGCGCGCGTGCGGTCGGCCAGGTACTGCGCGGCGCCCGAGGCGCGGTGGCGGATCACGATCACGTCGGCGTGCATGGCGTCGAGCGTGGCCGCCGTGTCGCGCAGCGTCTCGCCCTTGCTCACGCTGGTCGACGAGCCGCCGAAGTTGACCACATCTGCGGAAAGCCGCTTTCCCGCCAGCTCGAACGAAGTGCGCGTGCGCGTCGAAGCCTCGTAGAACATGTTGATGACGGTCTTGCCGCGCAGCGTGGGCACCTTGCGGACCGGGCGCCTCGTGATCTCCAGGAACGCGTTTGCCGTGTCCAGGATGCGCAGCGCTGCATCGCGATCCATGCCCTCGATACCGAGCAGGTGCCTCAGCCGCGGCTCGCTCATGTGCTTCCTCCCGGCGGAACCGACGGCGCGTTCATCGGCTGCACGATGGCGCGGATGCCGGTCTGGTCCTCGATCACGTCCACGCGCGTGTCGGGGCCGATCTCCACGGCCTTGACGACGTAGTCCGGCTGCAGAGGCAGCTCGCGTCCGCCACGGTCGACGACTGCGGCCAGCTCGATGCGGCGCGGGCGGCCGTAGTCCATGAGCGCGTCGATGGCCGCGCGTATCGTGCGCCCCGTGAACACCACGTCATCGACCAGAACGACGTGCCGGCCCTCGAGCGGGCAGGGCATCTCGCTCGGTCCGATGCGCGGATTGGGGAGCGCTGTTGCGGCGTCGTCGCGGTACAGCGTGATGTCGACGCTGCCTACGGGCACGTCGTGGCCCTCCAGCTCCTTGATCCAGCGCGAAAGCTCGCGCGCCACCGGGATCCCGCCGCGGCGCACACCCACCAACACCAGCCCCTCGGCGCCGCGCGCGCGCTCGATGATCTCGCCCGCCACGCGACGCAAGCCGCGCGACACACTCTCCGCATCGAGCAGCTCGCGCATGGCCGGGTCCTAGCATGCACCCGACGGCGGCGTGCTCCGATCCGCCAAGCGCCCGTGATTTCGCGAAATTTCGGCCCCGGGACGGCGGCGAAGCGGCACCGTGGCTACGTTGCAGGAAAGATGGGCTTCGCGGAGCAGCTCTTGCCGTACGCCGGAGTGGCGGTCGAGGTGTTCGCGCTCGCCCTGGTGCCGCTGGTGCTGCTCCGCCGGCGCGAGCCGGCGAGTACGATTGCCTGGATCCTCACGCTGCTGTTTCTGCCGGGGATCGGCGCCGTGCTGTTCCTGCTGCACGGGCGCGACAGGTTGCGCTGGCCCGCGCGGCGCAAGCGCGCGGCCGACAGCGTGGTCGCGGCTCGCTTGCGGGCCGCGCGCGGCCGGCCCTCGCGGCTCGATCTGGAACAGGAGCTGGCGGGCCTCGGCCCGACGGCGCGGCGGATCTTCCACGTCTGCGCCGGACTCGGCATCACGACCGAGCTCACGCACGACAACGCCGTCGAGCTCTACGCCGACGGCCGCTCGGCCGTCGAAGCCATGGAGAACGCGATCGACTCGGCAGAGAGCAGCGTGCTGGTGCAGTCGTATCTGATCCGCGATGACGACACGGGGCGGCGTTTCCGCGACAAGCTGGTCGCGGCTTGTGGGCGAGGCGTGGAGGTGCGGCTGCTGGTCGACGCGTATGGTTGCTTCTGGCTTCCCAAGCGCTGGTATTCGCCGCTGCGCCGCGCGGGCGCGCGCGTTATAGAGTTTCTGCCGCTGAGCCAGGCGCTGCGCCTGCCGATGAACCTGCGCAACCACCGCAAGGTGCTCGTTGTCGACGGCGCGGTGGCCTTCACCGGCGGGGTCAACATCGCCGACGAATACACGGCTGGCGCGCACCAGCGGCCGGCGTGGCGCGACACGCACGTCGGCATTCGCGGGCCCGCGGTCGCGTCGCTGACGAGCGTATTCCTGCGCGACTGGCACTTCATGACGGGTGAGAGCGAGGTGGAGGAGCGCTTCTTCCCGACGCCCGAGCCGGCCGGCGACGCGAACATCGCGGTGGTGCCGAGCGGCCCCGACAACCCCATCGAGGCCATCCACCGCACGTTCTTCGTCGCCATCGTCAGCGCCCAGCGCCGCGTGTGGATTACCACGCCGTACTTCGTACCCGACCGCTCGCTCACCGTCGCGCTGGAGACCGCGGCGCTGCGCGGAGTGGACGTGAAGATCATCCTGCCGCACCGGAGCAACCACAAGGTGACGCACCGGGCAGGGCGCAGCTGGTACAGCGAGCTGCTGGAGGCAGGCGTCGGCATCTACGAATACGAGCCGGCGATGATCCACGCCAAGACCATGCTGGTCGACCAGCATGTCGCCCTCGTCGGCAGCGCCAACATGGATCTGCGCAGCTTCCGTCTGAACTTCGAGGTGCACACGCTGCTGCACGACGTGCCGCTCGCCGGCGCGCTCGAGTCCGCCTTCGAGCGCGACCTGGCCTCGTCGCGCCGCATCGTTCTCGACGAGTGGCGGCGGCGCCCCTGGGTGGCGAAAGTCGCCGAAGGCGCCGCACGGCTCGTGTCGCCGATATTGTAGGGGCCTAGTTGAGCCAGCGGCCGTCGGGGCCGGTCTGGCCGTTGCCGCCGTTGCCCTGGCCGTTGCCGCCGCCGCTGGGACCGGAGGGGGGCTCGTCGTCGTCGTCTCCGGAGCTGCCGCCTTCGATGACCTTGAAGCCGGAGCGCTCGACTCGCCGGCGGCGCGTCGTACGAACCTGCTGGGCTTCGCGTTCGGCCTTCTTCTCCAGTTGGCCGAGCTTGAAGCGCAGGTAGAAGCGGCGCAGCGGCGAAGGAGTGCCGCCGCCGAGCAGCCAGCCGGCGAACATGCCGCCGAACGGCGAGAGCAGCCCTTCCGGAGCGTGGGACAGGGCGATGACGCGCAGCACGCTGACCGCGATCACGAACACGATCAGCCAGGTGGAGGAAATGGGCAGGATGAACATCAGGTTCACGGTCTGTCCCTTGAAGCTCAGCGCCCACGCAATGGCGACGGCCTCCACGACCGGCATGGCGCCGAACCAGTAGAGTGGGACGAGCCTGTCGGCGGGCGGGAGCACGATCACCACCAGCATCTGCAGCGCGTAGGCGATGACCCCGGACAGGAACAGGAAGCGCAGGAAGCGCGGCGTGCCCCATGCCTCCTCCAGGCTCGGCGACAGGAAGTAGAGGCCGAGCAGGGCGAACAGGATGTGGCTGATCTCGCCGCGCGGCACGTGCATCAGCGGCGCGGTCAACAGGCGCCACACCTGCCCGTGCAGGATGGCTTGCGTGTTGCCGCAGAAGAGGTGGAACGCCTCCAGGCTGGCGCCGCCCCAGTTGATGCCCAGCGCGAACATCAGCCAGACGGCGAGCAATCCGACCAGCACGCCCATCAGTCCCTTGCCCGGCTTCGGCAGGGCCATGGACATCTGGTCGGCGTCGCGCGGCGGCATGAGCTACGGGTTCGGCGTACACTGGGCCGTCGTGATGCTGGCGGGGAAGACCGACGCCACGCAGTTGGCGCTGGGCCCCGCGCCCGTGCCCGTGCTCAGGGTCGTCGTGACGTCGATCCCGTAGAGCCCGGCGGCAAGCCCGCTGAAGTGGATCGGCGCTTGGCACTCGGGCGGCGTCTGGATTGCGCTCTGCGTCGGCGTGGTCGCCAGCTCCGCGTCGAGCGCGATCAGGTTTCCGCCGCAGGTCAGGCCCAGCTGTGCGAGCAGGGCGGAGGAGTCCAGTTCGATGGCGCCCCGGTCGGTGAGCGGATCGCAGGCTGCGGGGATGACGGCGCCGTCGAGCGCGCTCTCGAAGCAGTGCGTTCCCCACGTCGGCTGGGCCGCGCCCTGTTCGAACGCCTGCAGCGTGAAGTGGTAGCCGGTGCCCGGCGTCAGCGAGTAGAACGTGACGCGCTGATCGCAGGGCGCCCCGAGCGGCGCGGCCGTCGAGCCGTCGATGGAGACCTCGTAGCGGTCGATCTGGCCGGCAGCGCTGCCGCAGTCGAGCCCCAGCGCGGAGCGCATCGCGCTGTCGATGCCGAGGGAAATGCCGGTGGCACCGGGCGGCTGATGAGCGGTGAGCGGCGCGCAGCCGCGCACGAAGACGGTCTTGTACTGCGCGGCGACCACGGGGTGGCTGGTGTTCTCCGGACCCGGAGCGGCGGCTTCGGGGCTGGTCGCGTCGCCGGCGTCCGCGCTGCCCGCTTCGGGGCTGCCCGCTTCGGGGCTGCCGGCTTCCGAACTGCCCGCTTCCGCGCCTCCGGCCTCTGGACTGCCCGCTTCGCCCGCGTCGGCGCCCGCGTCGGTCGTTGCCGGGGTTTCGCCGCGGCCGCAGGACGTGGTCCAGCGCGGAGCTACCACGGCTCCGGTGCTGGACTCCACCATGATCGGGCTGCCGCTGCCCAGCGGCTTGATGTCGGTGCGGTCGTAGCCCTGGATGTCGGCGACGTAGCGGTGCCCCTGCACCACGAACCCGCCGCCGAACGCGATCTGCCGCGTGCACAACACCGGGCCCGAGCTGGGCAACGCGAACTCCGCCGGTCCGCTGTCGCCGCCGATGCCGGGCGTCACGTCGTAGATGGTCGCCACGTAGCTCCGCATCGCGCCCGGCGCATCGGTGCAGGGTACGGCCCCGAGGAAGTCCAGCGGGTCGACCGCCACCAGGGTGGGGGTGGTCGGCGTGGTGCTGCCGGTCGAGGCGTTGCTGCAGGACGCCACGAGCGCCAGGAGCGGCAGGAGCAGAAGAGCGCGCATCGCGCATCCGTATAGACGCCCGGCCCGCATGACGCCACCGGCACGTCCACCCATCCACACACCCCCGCCGGAATCCTTCTCGAAGGGGCTCGCGGGGCGGGCGGGTACGACTGTCGCGCCGCGACGCGCCTCGCTGGCTCCTGGAGCCTCGGCCGGTCAGTCGCCCGCGGCGTCGCTGGCAGCTTCGTCGGCCGCGTCGCTGCCGGCGTCCTTTCCAGCCTCGGTCGGGCCCGCTTCAGGGGGCACGGCCGACAGGAAACCGCACTCGTCGGTCTGCTGGGGCGTTTCCACGATGGCGCAGGCCGTGGTCAGGCCATTCGGCTGGGCGCTGGGGGGCGTCGCGCAGCTGGACAGCTTGGCGTCGGCGCCGTTCTTCTTGGCGCAGGCGCCCGCGAGCTGGATGGTCTTGACGCACTCGGTGACCTTCGTGGTGCTCGGTTCGCCGTGGGCCATGCCGTGCAGGCACTGGTCGCGGTAGTAGCGCTTGCACTCGCTCACGTCGCTGAAGGCGCCGCCGAGCAACCCGCAGTAGGCGGCCGCGCTGCAGCGCGCCTGCTCGATGTCGCGGCACTTGTCGACGCCCACCGCACCGGTGCCGCAGCCGCCCGCGCCGAGCGCCAGCAGCGCACAGGCGAGCGTGCCGGCTGCCAGTGTGCGGACCGCGCTCATGATCCGGGCGCTAGCACGTAGCGGGGCGGGGTGGCGAGTTTGTGGACTGGCAACGCTGGGCCCGGCAAGCTCCGTCCGTGCACCGCGTGATGATCCTCTGTGCCGGTCTCGGTACGCGGCTTCGCCCCCTGACCGAGGAGCTGCCCAAGCCGCTGGTGCCGATCGGCGATCGCTCGATCCTCGCGCACACCGCGGCTGCTGTGCGTGCGGCAGGGTTCTCCAGCGCGGTCATCAACACGCATCACTTGCCCGGAGTTTTCAAGAAGGAGATCAAGTCGTTACCGATCACAATCGAAGCGATACATGAGCTGGAAATCCGGGGCACCGCTGGAGGCGTTGCCGGGGCGCGCGCGCTCCTGGGCCCTGCGCCGGTGCTGGTGTGGAACGGGGACATCCTGGTCCGGCCGCCCATCGAGGACCTGCTGGCGGCAGCGGATGGCGGGCTGTGCCTGGCCGTGGCTCCGCGTGCGCCGGGCGAGGGCACGGTCGGGCTCGGGGCCGACGGGCGAGTGGTCCGGCTGCGCGGCGAGCTCTTCGGCGTGGAGGAGTCCGGCGCGGACTATGTCGGAGTCGCCGCCCTGGGGGCGCGGTGTCTGGAGCAGCTGCCCGAGCGGGGTTGTCTGATCGGCGATCTGGCGTTGCCGACGCTGCGTAGCGGCGGACTGGTGGCCACGCGGCCCATTGCCGGGGAGTGGACCGACGCCGGCGATCCGGCGAGCTATCTGGCGGCGAACCTGCGCTGGCTCGCGGCGCACGCCGATCGAGGCGGCTCGTGGCGCGGGCCGGGCGTCCGGATCGGGCGGGGCGTGAGACTCTCGAGCAGCGTCGTGGGCGCGGGCGCGGAGCTCCGCGGCGAGGGTCCGGTTTCTCGCTGCGTGGTCTGGCCCGGCGCCGTCGCTACGGCGCCACTCGGCGATACGATCGTGACGCCCGCCCACGTGTTGCGGGTGCGCGTCGAGTAGCCGCGGTCTACGGAAGGTACAGCTCGACCGAGTGCGCGGGCGTGCCGTCGGCGAGGAGCCCGCCAACAACGGCGATCTGGCCGGTGGGCGCGAGCAGAGCCGTGGCGTGACTGCGGGGCTCGCGCAGCGCGATCGGCGACGCTGCGCCGCCGGTGATCCGGATTGCGCCGGTCTTGCCGCTGTCGTCGTCTCCGACGACCAGCACGTCGCCCGAATCGAAGTGGAAGGCCCGCGCGTGGTCGAGCGGTACAGGCGCACCGCGTGTCTGCGGCGTGCAGGCGCCGCTGCACCCGAGGGTCAAGCTCACGGTTTTCGCGGGGTTGCCCTGCGCATCGCGACCGCCCACCCTGAGCACGGTGGAGCCGTCGAGCGCTGCCAGTCCAGCGCCGGTGGTGGGATCTGCAGGGTACCCCACGGACTGGAAGGCCGTGGCGTCGCTGGCGGCCAGCTCGACGCCCGCACCCTGCACGCTGCCGCCGGCCACGACCAGGCCGCGTCCCTGGACCCAGGCCGCCGTAGCCCCGGCGCGGGGTGTGACCAGCGACAGCCCGGTCAAGGTCTTGTCCGCGTCGATGCGGAGCACGCTTGCGGTGGGCGGGTCGGAGCGCGTGGCGCCGACGATGTACGCCGAGCCGTCCGGCGCTGCGATCGTCTGCCCGCCCGTGATGTCGGCATAGCTCGACAGGCCGTCCGGCAGCGGGGCCGAGCCGGTCGTTCCGGCATCGAGGTCGAACCACACCGCCCAGTCGTCGCCGACGCCGAGCGCGACCGAGCCGACCACGGCCAGCGAGCGGAAGTGGCAGGGACTGGACGGACACGCGATGGCCACCGAGTTCGAGTCGGGCGTCCACAGGCCCAGATCATACCCGTCGAGCACGACCCGGTCTTTCTGGGCGGCGCCGCCCAGAAGCACGTGCCGCGAGCCGAACACCGCGGCGGGAGGTGAGCTGCCCTGATCCGTGCCGAGCAGACCGGGGGGCCGCGCGAAGGCGTCGGAGCGCTGTACGAACAGCGGCAGCGTGTGTGCGGCGACTGCGGCCGGATCGATCTCGACGGACCAGCCTTCGACGCGCGTGACCTGGTTTTCGTCACGCGCCGTGACCCGGTAGTAGCCCGGCGAGCCGGTGCCGAAAGAGAAGCTGCCGAGCGGGGCGTTGCCGCTCGTGATCGGGACCTTGTCGCCGCTCGGAAGGAACTTGTCGACCGCCACCTGGACCGGCGCGGGCGCCGCGGTCCAGGTGTCCCGCTCCTGGCCGGTCGTCAGCTTCGCGTGCCCGACACCGAGCAGCCCCTGACCGCAGCCGATCGGCAGCAGAAGCGCAAGCAGGCACAGCGCGCGGGAGACCACGCGGACGGACTAGCGCGGATCGCTTCCCGGCGGTAGCCGCCTTGTATGGCGGGCGGACGCCGGCTACGCCTCCGCCCTATGCCGCTGTGCTCGGAGCCGCTGGATGTGGCCCCCGATCCGCTCGCCGTCGCGCGGGCGCTGGCCGATAGGCGCGGCCTATCGCTGCTGTGGAGCGCGCGCGGCGGCGAGGCGTCCTACGTCGCCTGCGACCCGATCGACGAGGTGTCCGCTCTCGATCCCGAGCCGTCGCTGCCGCTCGATGCGTCGCTCGGCATCGGTGGGCGCGCGCCGCGCTGGATCGGCGTGCTGCCGTACGAGGCGTGCCGCTCGTTGGAGCGCGCCGCGTGGACGCGCTCGCCGGACCTGCGTCCGGCCCCGCACGTCGAGCGGTCTGTGTGGCGGCGCTACGCGGCCGCAGTCCGCGTTGCCGACCGCGTCGACGTGTTCGGCGACGATGCGACGGCGGTGCGGGACTTGGCTCGGCGGGTGCGCGCCGGAGTGGCGAGCGCGAGCGCGCACGCGGCCAGGCTCGAGCCGGCGAAGGTCGAGCCTGGTGCCGAGCACGCCGCGCGCATCCGCAAGGCTCTGTCGCTGATCGCCGCTGGTGATCTGTACCAGGTGAACCTGGCGCGCCGCTTCGAGCTCGCGCTGACGGGACATCCGATCGACGTTCTGGAAACGCTGTCCCGGCGTGCCGCGGCTCCTTTCGCAGCCGCTCTGTGCCTCGGAGACGTAGACGTGGTGAGCACGTCGCCCGAGCTGTTCCTGGCACTGGAGCCGGATCGCCGCCTGTTGACCGCACCCATCAAGGGCACGCGGCCGCGCGGGCGCACACCCGCCGAGGACGCGGCGCTTTCCCGCGAGCTCGACGCCGATCCGAAGGAGCGCGCGGAGCTGGCGATGATTCTCGACGTGGAGCGCAACGATCTGGGGCGGGTGGCGACTACCGGTTCGGTGCGACTGCTTCGGCCGCCGCACGTGCACACGCACCCGAGCGTGCACCATCGCGTGGCGCTGCTCGGGGCGGAGCTCGCCCCGGGGCTGGGTCGCGCCGAGCTGCTCGCGGCGATGCTGCCGAGCGGCAGCGTCACCGGCGCGCCCAAGGTACGGGCGATGGAGGTGATTGCCGAGCTCGAGCCGCAGCGCCGCGGCCTGTACACGGGCGCCTTCGGGGCGCTGCGCCAGGACGGCGGGCTGACGCTCGCGATGGCGATCCGCACGCTGACGCTCCGCGGCGGCACGGCTCACTACTTCGCCGGCGGAGGGATCGTGGCCGACAGCGATCCCGGTCGCGAGGTCGAGGAAACGCTCTGGAAGGCGCTGCAGATCACGGCGCAGGGCGCCGGAAGCCCGCCGCAACCCACCAGAAACTGGGCCGAATCTCCGGGGGGCGGTAGCGAAAGGGATTGGACACATGGGTCTTGAGGAACAGCTGCGCGGCTACATTGCCAGTGCGCTCGACAAGCTGGCTTCCGCCGGCGAGCTGGATGCCGCGCTGGTGCGGGGCGCGAGCTTCAACGTCGAGCCTCCGCGCCGCGGCGGCAGCGGCGATCTGGCCAGCAACGTGGCGCTCGTGCTGGGCAAGCCCGCAAAGAAGAACCCGCGGGAGCTCGCGGAGCGTCTCGGCGAACGGCTGCGACAGGTCACTGACGTGCGCGAGGTCGACGTGGCCGGCCCCGGTTTCCTCAATGTCGGCTTCCACCCTGTGGCATTCCACAAGGTGCTCGCGGAGGTACTGTCCGCAGGCGCTGGCTACGGCCGCCCGCCCGCGGCGATGGGGGAGCGCGTGAACGTCGAGTTCGTCAGCGCAAACCCGACGGGGCCGCTGCTGGTCAGCCACGGCCGCGGCGCTGTGGTCGGCGATGCCGTGGCACGCCTGCTCGAAGCCACCGGCCACCGCGTCACGCGCGAGTACTACATCAACGACTTCGGCAACCAGGTGCGCCTGCTCGCCCAGAGCGTGCGCGCGGCCGGCGCCGGCGAGCCGCCGCCCGAGGGCGGCTACGGCGGCGACTACGTCAAGGAGCTGGCGGAGGCGATCGGGAAGCACTCCCCGGAGCTGCTCGAACCCGGCGCGGAGAGCGAGCTGATGCGCCAGTGCGTCACACTCATGCTCGACGGCATCCCGGGCTCGGGGCTCGCCGGCATCCGCCCGATGCTCCGGCGCATGGGCATCGAGTTCGACGTGTGGACGAGCGAGGAGTCGCTGCACCGCTGGGGCAGGGTGGGGCGCACGCTGGTCGAGCTCGAGGACAAGGGCCGCCTCTCGCAGACCGACGACGGGGCCACCGTGTTCGTCACGGGCGAAGAGGACGAGAAGGACCGCGTGGTCAAGAAGCGCGACGGCAACTTCACGTATTTTGCTAGTGATATCGCGTACCACGACGACAAGATCGCACGTGGATTCGAGCGCATGATCGATGTCTGGGGCGCCGATCACCACGGCTACATCGCGCGCATGAAGAGCGCCATCGAGGCGCTCGGCCACGACTCCGATCGCTTCGAGGTGCTGCTGTTCCAGCTCGTCAGTCTGATGCGCGACGGCAAGCCGTACCGCATGGGCAAGCGGCTCGGGAACCTGATCACGCTGCAGGAGGTCGTCGACGAGATCGACGAAGCGGTCGGCAACCCGCACGCGGGTCGCGACGCGCTCAGGTTCTTCTACCTGTCGCGCCGGGTGGACACGCCGATCGTGCTCGACATCGAGCTGGCAAAGAAACAGGAGAGCGACAATCCCGTCTTCTACATCCAGTACGGGCATGCGCGGTTGTGCTCAATCCAGCGGCGCGCTCTCGACAAGCTGGGCCTTGCGACGCCGCGCTACTCGCCGGGGCTCGCCGCCCGGGTCGAGCATCCGCTGGAGCTCAAGCTGATCGCGGAGCTTGGTCGCTATCCTGCCGTGCTCGCAGAAGCGGCTGCAGGGCGCGATCCGCACCGGGTGGTGTTCTACCTGCAGGGCATCGCGCAGGCGTTCCAGAGCTACTATACGCAGCTCCGCACGGAGCACGATGCCATCCTGCCCAGCTCCCGTCAGATGGCCGAGCCGGGATGGGAAGAACGCTGGGACCGGGACAAGACGCTGGGCCGGCTGCTCTGGGTGGACGCGATCCGCACGGTGTACCGGAGTGGGCTCGAGCTTCTGGGTCTGGAAGCGCCGGAGCGCATGACCCGACAAGCGGAGGATGAAGAGGACCCAGCGGGCTAGTCCAGCGGGCCTCCTCGAGAGGAGTCACACATGGAGTCGGTGAACGTACGCAACCTAGAGCAGATCCAGGAAAGCGACAGCCGCAAGCGCTCCTCGCGCCTCGGCACGTTGCTGCTCGCGTCGATGGGCGGTGCGGCGCTCGTGATTGTGGCCGTGATGAGTGCCCGGCGTAGTGGTCCGCCGGCGCGCTCGAGCAAGGATCCTCTCGCGGCTCTGGTCGCGGACGCGAAACAGGACAAGGCGGAGCCCGCCGAAAAGCTCGACGGCCGCGACGTGACGTTCCCCGGCATCCTCAGCGACGACGAGGACCCCACCACGGCGCTGGCGGCCGTGAAGGACGCGCGCGGGAGGCTGGTCAAGCAGGCGTCCGGAAGCCCCTCGCCCGGAGCGCCTAGCATGCCGCCTCCGCCCACCGACAAGCTGCCGGTGGTACCGCTGCCGGCGGGGTCGCTGCTTAACGAGACGCCGGTGACGACGCAGCCGAAGGACCAGCTCACCGAGCTCGCGGCGGACGCTTCAAAGGTGTCATCGAGCGCCGAGCTCGCTCCGGAAGGGTCGCCGGGCGGCTACCAGATCCAGGTGGCGAGCTTCAAGCGCCAGGCGGACGCGGACGCCTTCGTGGCGGATCTGCGTCGGCGTGGGCACCAGGCATACCGCCAGTCGGCGTACGTGACGGGCAAGGGGCTGTGGCAGCGGGTTCGAATCGGCCCGTTCAAGACCAAGTTCGCCGCCGAGCAGTATCGACAGAAGCTCGAGACGAAGGAGCGCGTGGCGTCGTACGTGATCGACCCGCACACCGAGAAGCTCATGCAGGAGATCCACGATGCGAAGCTCGCGGCGCGCCTGCGCAAGTACGGCCGACCCTGAGCGCACGGCTGGCTGATTGACGCGCGCGGTCCGGTCGACAACGCTTCACGCGTGGCAGACCTGACGCGTTTTGGCGTTGCGATGGACCGCGAGCTGCTCGAGCGATTCGACGAGCTGGTGGAAGGCCGAGGCTACCAGAACCGGTCGGAGGCCATCAGGGACCTGGTGCGCAAGGAGCTGGACCAGGACGCCTGGCAGCGCGGCACGCAGACCGTCGCGACGATCACGATCATCTACGATCACCATGTGCGCGAGCTGACGGATCGGCTCAACAAGATCCAGCACGACCACGGCGAGCTCATCATCTCGACCCTGCACGTGCACCTCGATCACGACCACTGCATGGAGGTCATCGCTGCGCGCGGGCCGGCGCGATCGCTCAAGTCGATGGCGGACCGGCTGATCGGCGCGCGCGGCGTGGAGAGCGGGCACGTGGCCGCCGCCGCGTTGCCCGCGGGCGACGCCCACGTACACCGGTAGGGAAACCCGGCGAGTCGAGCGAGTCAGTGCTAGCGCCGCTTCGTCGCGCCCTGCTTGCGCAGGAGCTGCTGCTTCACGGCCTGGGCGATGGCGCCGGCGACGTTCTTGCTGCGCGACAGGGACTTGAGATCGCTCTCGCGCAGATGCGGGATGAGTCGCGACGCGAAGGTGAGGGGGGTGCGCGGGTTGCTGACCAGGTTCAACTTGACCTGGTAGCTCCTCGTGAACTCGCGGTTCAACGCGAGGCTCCTCAGCACGTCCTCGGAAACGCTGCGGCTGGCGCTGATGCGCATCGCTTCGTTCTCGCGCATCAGCGGGCTCTTCACCGCAGCCGAGGCGACCAGGCGGTTGGGATCGCGGACCAGTATCAGGCGCTCGGCGGCCGTGCCCAGCATGGCGCGGCGGATCTTCTGGGTGACCGTCATCTGCGCGATCTGGGCGTGGAGCGGCAGGAACTTCTGCTTGAGCTGCTCCTCGCCCTCTTCATCGACCTCGTGCGTGTCGTCGTCCTCGCCCTCGAGCGCCGTCTGCCGCGCGACCTGCTCCGTCTCGTTGAACAGCACGTCGTCGAACGTAGGCTCCTCGCTCGGTTCGGGGATCAGCTCGTTCTTGATGGCTGCGGCCGCCTCCTTGAAGGCCGGAATGCCCAGCTCGAGCCCGTTGCGCACGGCCAGCTCGAGCAGGCGGTCCGCGGTCGACATGCGCACCCGCTTGTTCAGGTAAAGCTTCTCGATCACGGTCGGATGCTCCAGCATCAGGCGCTCGTTGGTCGCGATCAGCTCGCCCGCGCGCTCGTCCGCGTTTTCGGCCAGGTGCTCGAGGGCGACCCGCTCGATGCGCCGCATGCGCAGCAGCTGCTCGACCGCCCCGTGGTTCGTCGCGTAGCGCGCAGCGAGCGCTTCGATGACGAGCGGCTCGAGATCAGCCGACAGCGCACCGTTCAGCACCGGTGCCGGCAGCGCGTCCAGCGTTCCGTGCGCGGTGGCGGCCACCTTCTCGTCGTCGTCGTGGCCGAGCATCACGACCACGGTGACGATGTCGCCGGGGCGAAGGCCGGGGATGATGCCCTTGGCCGCCATCATCCGCATGGGCGCGGGCGCGCCCGCGCCGAGGATCTTCCGGGCCGGTCCGGGCAGCTTCTCGATATCGATCGCGGTGGTCATGCAGTCGGTAGGGTCTTGCCCCGGGGCGCCACCCTCACCATACATGGTATCTCGGGAAGGCGGGCGAAAGCAGGGCGGCGCGCAGATCGCGGCCGGCCGCGGTTGCCGGAGGGTGCGACAGCGTCTATTGTCCGTCGCATGGGGTCCGGACCCGGGCCGGCCCTGTAGAGGCAAGGAGAGACAGGCCACATGGGCATCATGGATTTCGTCAAGGGCGGCGTGCAGCAGATGATGATCGCGCGCCCGGACACGGACAAGGACAAGGTCTTCTACAAGCACCCGGACCAGCAGTTCCCGTTCTGGAGCCAGCTCACGGTGGACTCCGACGAGGTCTGCCTGTTCTTCAAGGACGGGCAGGCTGTCGGCATCCTCGGCCCCGGGCGGCATACGCTGCAGACGCAGAACATCCCGTTCCTGAACTCCATCGTCCAGAACTTCACGGGCGGCCAGGTATTCATCTCGGAGCTTTACTTCGTCACGACGCGCATGATCTTCCGTGACGAACAGGGGCGCCCGCTCGGCTTCGGCGGTCCCATCGGATCGATGCGCGACCCGGAGCTCGACCTGCGCGTGAGCCCGCGCGCGTTCGGGACCTACTCTTTCAAGGTGATGGATCCGGCCACGTTCATTGGCCAGTTCATCGGCCAGACGGGTGCCATCGACCCCGACCAGGCCATGCAGTGGGTGCGCGACCAGATCCTGATGGGTCTCAAGGCGACGCTCACCAAGTTGATCAAGGGCGGCGATCTCACCTTCATGGATCTGGGCGAATGCGGGCCGGACGTGGCGCGCGCCATCGTCCAGGATTGCCCCGACCTTGCGAAGATCGGCGTGCAGGTGCTCGAGATCGCCAAGCTGAACATCAACTTGAGCGAAGAGGACCAGGCCCGCATCGACGAGTTCCAGGACCAGATCGTCCAGGCGAAGATCGAGGCGCGCAAGGCGAAGATCGGCGTCTCGCAGGCCGAGGCTGAAGCGCAGCAGAAGCAGTACGCGCTCGACCAGGAGTTCGCCAACCGGGCCCGCTACGTCAACCAGCTGGACATGAACCGCTACCAGCAATACGCCGGTGCCCAGGCGATGATGGGCATGGGCGAGGGCATGTCCAAGGGCGGCGACGGCACGGGCGCGGGCATGGCTGCCGCCGGCATGGGTGCCGGTATGGGCATGGGCGCCGGCATGATGTACGGCGGTCGCATGGGCGGCTATCCGCCGCCGGGCTACGGCTACCCGCCGCCGGGCTACCCGCCGCCGCAGGGCTACCCGCCGCAGCAGGGCTATCCGCCGCAGCAGGGCTATCCGCCGCAGCAGGGCTACCCGCCGCAGCAGGGCTATCCGCCGCAGGGCTACGCTCCTCCGCCGGGCGCGCCGCAGCAGGGCTACCCGCCGCAGCAGGGCTATGGTCCGCCGCCGGGTGCGCCGGCCCCGAGTGCCCCCGCGCAGGGTACGCCGCCACCGCCGGCCGCTGCGGAAGCGCCGGCGACGGTGGCCTGCGCGAAGTGCAACGCACCGAACTCCGCGGGCGCCAAGTTCTGCGCCCAGTGCGGGAACCCGCTCGGCTAGTCGGCCGCGCGGCCTGCGGGGGCGACCGGGCGCCCTGGAGCGCAGCAAGAACGCTGTGTTCGACGCCGGTTTCCGCGTGACAAGTGGAACCGCAGCAGTGGTGCTAGGCTGGCGACGGGCCCTTGGACGACACCATCATCCAATTCGGGGGCCCGCCTGCCGAGAAGGAGGCCGGGTCCAGGGACACCGTCCGTGCGGAGCGGTTGTACGGCTCGGTGTGCTCCGCCTGTGGCCAGCACTTCTCGAGCAACCAGGCACGTTTCTGCCCCTTCGACGGCGAGCCACTGGAGCCCATCTCGCGGGCGGCACCGGACGTGGATCCGCTCGTCGGCAAGGTCGTGGAGGGCCGCTACGAGGTTCTCGGTGTGCTCGGCGAAGGCGGCATGGGAAGCGTCTACCGCGTTCGTCACACGGCGCTCGAGCGGGGCTTTGCGCTGAAGGCGCTGAGGCGCGACATCGCGGGGGACAAGGAGCTGTGTGCCCGCTTCATCCAGGAAGCCAAGGCGGCGGCTTCCGTGCTGCATCCGAATGTGGTCCAGATCACCGATTTCGGCAAGCTCCCGTCCGGTCAGCCCTACTTCGTGATGGAACTGCTCGACGGCGTGCCGCTGAGCTGGCTCATCAACAAGGGCGGACCCATCCCGGCCGCGCGCGCCGTGCGTATCGTGCGGCAGATCGCCGACGCGCTCGGTGCAGCGCACGCGGTCGGCGTGGTGCACCGCGATCTCAAGCCGGACAACATCCAGGTGAGCGACGCCACGAGCGGCGAAGACGTGGTCAAGGTGCTCGATTTCGGCCTCGCGAAGGTCGCCGGCAAGAGCCGGCTCACGCGCCAGGGCATGGTGTTCGGAACGCCGCACTACATGAGCCCGGAGCAGGCCGCGGGCGATCCGGTCGATCACCGCGCCGACATCTACGCGCTTGGCGTGGTGATGTACGAGATGTTCACCGGCCGCGTGCCGTTCGAAGCCGACAGCTACATGGGCGTCTTGACGAAGCACATGTACATGGAGCCGGCCCCGCCCAGCGAAGTGCTGGGCGGCACCAAGGAGCTCGGCGCTCTCGAAGACGTAACGCTGCGCTGTCTCGCCAAGAAGCCCCAGGGCCGCTACGACTCGATGCGCGATCTCCTCGACGCGCTCGAGGAGATCGTCAAGCTCTCCGACGGCGGCGACTTCGACGTACGTCCTTCGCAGGTAGGCTCGACCCCTCCGCCCCGCTCGGTCCTGGCGGACGAGCTGGAGGCGCCGAGCGCGGAGGAGCTGGCCGTGATGCTGAAGCGGGCCGGCATCCGCGAGCGGCATCGGGGATTCGGGCTGTTTGCAGCGGCCGGCGGGATCCTGGTGGTGGGTGCGGCGCTGTGGGCCGTCGAGCACTTCAGCGCCGCCCGTTCCGGGAGTCCGGTTGCGACCGCGACCAGCGCTGGGCCCCCGAAAAGTGCGTCCCGAGCTGCGCCTGCGCCGAGCAGCCGGGCGGCGCCGGCGGTGGCCGCATCCGCCACGGCGACCGCCACGTCGGCGCAGGAGCCGGCAAGCGCGCGCGGACCTCGCCCTGCGGCACACCGCTGGAGCCCGCCGCACCGCGCGAGCTCCAGCCCCGCCGTGCGCGCGACAACCCGGACCCAGCAGGCCGGGCCCGCCCCCGAGCCCAGGATCGGTGGTGGCGAGGTCATCGATCCCTGGGCAAAATGACTCGTCTTCCCCGGAGCGTGGCTCGCATGGTGTACAAGAACCTGGCAGGCTCCCCCAGGGGAGACCAGAATCCTCCACCCAGGTCGGTAATCTGAAGTGGCCAAGAAACAGCTCCTCCTGGTCGATGCGGATCCGCGCAGCGTGCGCGTGCTCGAAGTCAGCCTGAAGAAGGCAGGCTATAGCGTCACGACGGCGTCCGACGGAGCCGATGCGCTCGCGAAGATCGAGTTCTCGACTCCGGACTTGATCCTGACCGACACGCGACTGCCGCGCGTCGATGGCTACGATCTCGTGCGCCGGCTGAAGGACACCTCCGACTACGCGACGATTCCGGTCGTGTTCCTCACCAGCCAGAAATCCATCGAGGACAAGATCCGCGGTCTCGAGCTGGGCGTCGAAGACTACCTGACCAAGCCCATCTTCGTGCGCGAGCTGATCGCCCGGGTGAACCTGCTGCTCGCACGGCGCACGCAGGAGCGCATGGCCACCAGCATGCCGACCAGCGCGCGCACGCGTCTGAGCGGCTCGCTCGCGGACATGGGCGTTGTGGACCTCCTGCAGACATTCGAAGTCAGCCGCAAGAGCGGCGAGGCGCGCATCACCGACGGCCGGCGCGAGGCGAAGATCTTCTTCCGCGACGGGAAGGTCGTGGATGCCGAGCTCGGGCGTCTGCGTGGCGAGGAGGCGGTCTATCGGGCACTTATCTGGAACTCCGGCGAGTTCGAGGTCGATTTCCATCCGGTCCAGAACGAGGACATCATCCCCACGTCCACGCAGGGGCTCCTGATGGAAGGCATGCGGCGCGTCGACGAATGGGGGCGCCTGCTCGAGCAGTTGCCGCCGCTCGCTACCGTTTTCGAGATCGACCACGAGCAGCTGGTCGAACGCCTGAACGAGATCCCCGACGAGCTCAACGGCATCCTGCGGCTTTTCGACGGGCGGCGCTCGTTGCTCGACGTCGTCGACGAGTCGCCGTTCGAGGATCTGTCGACGCTCTCGACGGTGACCAAGCTGTTCTTCGAGGGGCTTCTGGTGATGCAGGAGACCGCGCGCGAGACGCACGACGACGCGGTCGTGCCCAGCGTAGAGGCGGACAGCCAGCCCAGGCTGCAAGCGGCCGAGGCCGAGGACGTGGTGCCCGGGCGGGTCAGCAGTGAACCGAAGATCCCGGTGGCGCGCGAAGCGTCGCCGCCCTCATGGCGGCCGCCTGCGCCGGGCCTGGGCGATCAGGGAACGGACGGGCCCACGACGTGGCCGGGCATCGATGGAGCTCCGCGGGTTGCTGCGGCCCAGAGCGCAAGCGAGCCCGCGCGCATGGTGGCGCCGCCGGTCGAGGGTTTCAGCGAGAAGGTTCCCGACACCCACAACGGTCCGCCCGGATCGCGCGAGACGCGCGAGGCTCTGGCCAGGACGCGCATGGGGCTCGGGCCGCCCGCTGCGGAGCTGCCCAAGTCCACGCTGCCGGACTCGCCGGAAGCGCGCGCCGCGGTGGCGATCGCCAAGAGCGCCGCCGCGGGCGAGCCGTCGACAGCGCGTGAAGCCCCCGCAGCGCGAGCCGGCAAGGTCATCCCGTTCCCCTCCTCGCGCAAGGACGGCGAGGCAGTCCCGGAAGAATCCGAGGCAGGGGAAGCGACGGGCGCCGAGGCCAAGACCGCAGCGGCAGACGAGGACGCTGCGAAGCTGGTCGTGAGCGAGGCTGACAGCGATCAGCCGCCCACGCGCAAGGAGATCCCGGGCGAGACGCCGACGACGACGCTTCCGAGTGCGGCGGGGTCGGCCGCCAAGGCCCGCGCACTTGCGGAAGCCGACAAGCCGTCGAAGGACCGCGCCGCGGGCAAGGGGGCCAAAGTGGTCGCCGAGGAGCCTTGGCACGAGGACTTCTTCTCCGAAGGCGAGGAGGGGCGCTACGAAGGCGGTCCCGCACACCTCTCGGCTGGCGCCGAGGAGCTGGCCGAGCTGGAGGAAATGACGGTGCAGCGCATCTCGCGCACACCGGAGCAGGAGCAACGTCGCGCGCGGAACATCCGTGTCGTAGCGGGCGTCGTCGGCTTTCTGATGGCAATCTTCGTGGTCGCGATCTGGCGCGCGCGAGCAGTCCACCACGCACCGGAAGAAAAGCCAGTGCGGGCGACGGTGGTGCACGAGCCTGCGAAAGCGCCCGCAGCGCAACAGCCGGCGACGCCGCACGTCACGCCCGCTCCTCCGGCGGCAGAGCAGCCCAAGGAGCAGCCCTCGGCCGCGCCCACGGCCGAGCAGCCCACGGCCGAGCAGCCCACGGCCGAGCAGCCCAAGCCCGCGAAGCCGACGCCGGTCCATCACGAGCCGGTCGTCACACACGAGCAGCCGCCGCCGGTCGCCGTGGAGCACCACGCGTCGTTGCCGCCGGCGACGGCGACCACTCCGCCTACGCCTCCGCCGACGTCCACCGGCAAGCCGCCCACGGCTGCGTTCCCATCGCCTTGAGCCTTCTCAAACGCGCGGGCCGGAACGACGACGGGCGCTAGCGCGGGACGTGGCGGCGTCCGGCGCCTTCTGCGCCGCCGGGCGGGCCGAGGCGCGCTCCGGCCATGGCCACGGTGTCCGGAGCAGCCACGGGCGGCGCGGGCGCCGCGAGCTCGAGCGCGGCCCGGGTGGGCCGGGCGATAGCGGCGGGTTGGCCGGCGCAGGCCGACGCGAGGAAGAGCAGTGGACCCAGAAGCACGAGGCGGCGCATCACCGCCAGAGATTACGTTTCCAGACGAGCTGGCAAAGTTTCGCGCATTCGTCCAAGCCCACCCCGACCGGAATGCGCTGCCCTCGCCGCTCGCGTTCGCTATCGCCGCCGGACGCGCGGGTCGAGCAGGGCGTAGGACAGATCGACGAGCAGGTTTGCCATTACGACGCCCGTACAGAACAGGATCACCACGCCCATGATCACCGGCCCGTCGCGCTGGACGATGGCGTCCACACTGAGCGCGCCGATGCCGGGCCAGCGGAAGATCTTCTCCGTCACGATCGCGCCGCCGACCAGCGTCCCCATCTCCAGGCCTACGACCGTGACCAGCGGCACCAGCGCGTTTCTGAGCGCGTGCCTGAACACCACGATCCACTCGCGCTGCCCCTTCGCCCGCGCCGTGCGGATGTAGTCCTGCTTGAGCAGCGTGATCATCTCGTCGCGGACCAGCCGCGTGTAGTAGGCGGCTCCGAACAAGCCCAGTGTGACGGCGGGAAGCACCGCCGCGTGCAGCTTCTCCATGGGCGTGGAGCCGTAACCGTCCAGTGGAAAGAGCCTCAATTCCTGCGCCATGTAGTACTGCAGGATGAGCCCGGTCAGGAACGTGGGCGCACTGATCCCGATGAGCGTCATGCCGACGGTTCCCCAGTCGAACACGGAGTGGCGCTTCATTGCGGCCAGTACTCCTCCCAGCGCTCCGATCGACACTTCGATGGCGATGGCCAGGATGCCGACCAGCAGCGTCGGCGGCAGCGCCTTCTCCAGCAGATCGACAACCGGCTGCCCCTTCAGGTAGCTCACGCCCAGGTCGATCGCGACCGGGCCGACGTGCAGCGCGGAGTCCTTCTTGCCGTTGGGCGGGCGCTTCTCCAGGCTCACCAGTCCCGACATGTAACGCCAGTAGCGGACGGCGAGCGGGCGATCGAGACCGAGCTGGGTGCGGATGCGGGCGACGTTGGCGGGACGCGCTTGCGGGCCGGCGATGACCCGCGCGGGGTCCTCGGGCAGGATGTTGTAGATCAGGAACGTCGCCGTAATGACGGCCCAGATCGTGAACAAGGCCCAGCCGACCTTCTTGGCGATGAAACGGATCATGGGCTCCCCATGGCAAGCGCGATGGTGCTGCGACGCCGGCCGCGCCTGCAGAGGCGGTCGAGCGCCGGGATAGGGCTCAGGCAGTTGTCGGCCAGCGCGTGCTTCTTTTCCGCGGTGTCCAGCCACATCTCGCGCACGTATTGCTGCAGTATCGGATGCGGCCGGTAGCCGTGGACGTACGGCTGCCAGAGCTCGAAGTAGCGGTAGGAATAGGCCGTCGCCCAGGGCGCCTGGTCGGCCACGATCTGCTCGGCGCGGCGGTACATCCCGAGTCGCGCCTGCTTGTCCCGTGAATCGCGCGCCTTCACCAGGAGCTGGTCCAGCTCCTTGTTGGAGAAGAACGCGGAGTTCTGGCTGTCCTCGGGCTGGATGGCCGTGGTGGACAGGATGGGCTCGAAGAAGTCACTCGCGTCGGGATAGTCCGCGTTCCAGCCCACGTATCCCATCTGCACCGTGTGTGCGCGGCCGGTCTTGGCAAGGAAGGTCGGGTAGCCGACGATCTGGATCTCGATCTTGATGCCGATGCGCGCGAGCTGCTGCTGCATGATCTCCGCCGCCTCCTGCGCATACGAGTTCAGGATGGCGAGGTACTGGATTGTCTGCGGGTAGCCGCCCTTGCCGGTCTCCGGATCGTACGGATACCCAGCCAGGCGCATCTCCTCGAGCGCGCGCTGGTAGTCGTAGTGCTGGCCGGGGTAGCCGGGGGGGTCCGGAATGATCGCGTTCGGGACGACCTTGTATTGCGGTCGCACCTGTCCGGGGCGGATCGACGAGATCTGCTTGCGGTTGATCGCGAAGGCCACTGCACGCCGCATGTGCACGTTGTCGAACGGCTTCATCTGGCAGTTCATGAACGTGCCGTTGGTGCCCATGGAGGGCTCCCATTCGCCCATGCCCTTCCAGGACTTTGCGGCGCGGTAGAGCATTCCGTCCGCCAGGCCGAATTCGCGCATGTAGTCGAGCTTACCGTCCTCGAACTTGAAGCGCTGCGTGTACGTCTGCATCGACAGGTACCAGACGATGCGATCGAGATACGGCTTGCCCTTCTGCCAGTAGCCCTGGTTGCGCTCGAGCTCGATGACCTGGCTGTGCTCGAAGCGCACGAGCTTGAACGGCCCTGCGCCGCACGGCTTGAAGTCGCGGTGGTACTTGCGCCCCGCCGTCCGGCATAAAGGCGCCGTGACCGGCAGCGCCATCTTCGGCATGAAGGTCGCGTCGGGCTCGCTCAGGTCGAAGACCACGGTGTAGTCGCCGGTGACCCTGATGCCGGCGAGGTGCTCGGCCTTGCCGTTGTGGAAGGCCTTGTAGCCCGCGATACGGTCGTAGAAGGACGGCACCGGGCAGGGGGTATCCTTGTCGAGCGCGCGTTCGATGCTGCGCTTCACGTCGGATGCTTTCAGCTCGTTGCCGTCCTGCATCACCACGCCACGGCGCAGAGTGAACGTGTAGTGCTTGCCGTCCGGAGAAGTGTCCACGCTCTCGGCGAGCTGGGGGACGAGGTGTCCCTTCTTGTCGTAGCTGACGAGTGTGTCGTAGATGAGCTGCTCGATGGTCGACGAGCCGGTGTCGAAAGCCGTCGCCGCGTCCAGCGTGCGGATGTCGACGAAGAAAGCCGTGTGCAGGGTGCCGCCGTGCTGGGGCGGGATGTCGCGCGCGCGACCAATGGGCGGTTTGACGCCTTCCCCGCCGCAGGCGGCCGTCGCCAGCGCGGCCAGCCCGGCGCACAGCGCGCGTTCAATCCTCGTGCGGGTCGAGCGCATCGCGCAGCCCTTCTCCCACCAGGTTGAAGCCGATCACGGCCACGAAGATCATGAAGCCCGGCGCCACCGCAAGCCGTGGCGCGAGCGTTACGAAGCGCTGTCCTTCCTCCAGCATGCGCCCCCAGCTCGGCGTGGGCGGGGGGAGGCCCACCTGCAGGTAGGAGAGCACGCTCTCCGCAATGATCATCTGCGCGACCGATGCCGAGGCGATCACGATCAGCGGCCCGGCGACGTTCGGCAGGATGTGCCTTGCGAGGATCCGCCACGTCGACTGCCCGAGCGCGCGCGACGCCAGGATGAAATCGAGCGAGCGGACCTGTATTGTCTTGCTGCGGATGATGCGCGCCGTGCCGAACCAGCTGGTGAGCCCGAGCACCATCAGGATGGTGACGATGGTCGTTCGGCCCACGGCGGCTCCGATCGCCATCACCAGCAGCAGGTACGGGAAGCTCAGCCCCACGTCCACGAAACGCATCAGGGCCGTATCGATGCCCTGCGCGCGCGTGGATTCGGCGTAGCCGCTGATGAGCCCCACCGCGGCTCCCACGCCGATCGAGAGCCCGGTCGCGAAGAAGGCGATCAGCAGCGACACGCGCGCGCCATAGGCCAGCCGGCTCAGGGTGTCGCGGTAGAGCTGATCCACGCCCAGCCAGTGCAGCGAAGAGATGCCGGCAGGCTGCCCCAGAGCGTTCTGGCCGTGCACGAAGTCGCTCAGGTTCGGGTCCTGGCCGGTCAGTGTAGGCGCGAACAGAGCGAACAGGACGAGCGCGATGACCAGGAACAGGCCGACGACGGCGCCTCGGTTGTTCTTGAAACGGCGGGCAGCGCGCGGATCCAGCATGCTCGGGGGAGCTCGGTGGGAGCGCCCACGGTCGTCCCGCATTTGGGCGGCGCCGTCAAAGGCAGCCGGCGACGAAAATCCGGCCGGCGTTTCAGCCAGGGAGCGTCAGTAGGTGGAAGGCCGCTCGGAACGCAGGAAACGCCGCACGACTGCCGCCAGCTCTCCAGGGCGCTCCTCCTGGGGCGAGTGCCCGGAATCCATCAGCTCGAAGCCGGCTCCACGGATCTCGCGGGCCAGTCGCTGGCCAAAGCCGGCCGGATAGAGCCGGTCGGCGCGACCCCAGACCACCAGCGTGGGGGTCGAGACGCGCGTTGTCTGCGCGACGACGGAGCGCGCGTCCACCGTCGCTCGTAGCGTTGCGAGCGCGCTGCCGCGCGCGGCCGGCTGGTTGAAGATCTCGTAGTAGCGGTCGAGCCGCTCGTTCGGCACGCTCGCGCGGGCCGACAGCATCGTCTCGCGGAACAGGGCGCGGAAGCCCGTGCGCCCCAGCAGTTGCTTGAAGGCGAACCCCCCGACTACCGGGAGAAGCGCGATCCGCCGCCGCAGATCGAGCGGCGTCTGGTAGCAGAGCGCGTCGACCAGCACCAGCCGGCTCACGAGCTCCGGATGACGGGCGGCGAGCGTGAGCGCGACAGCGCCGCCCAGCCCATGACCGACCAGAGCCGCCCGACCGAGCTCGAGCCCGGCGTACAGATCCGCGACCGTCTCCGCGAACGCGTCCACGCCGTAGGGAAAGCGGCTCGGCGGCGGCTTCTCGCTGTCGCCGAAACCCGGGAGATCGGGAGCAACGACCCGGAACGCGTCAGCCAGTTCGTCCATCACGCCGTCCCAGCTCGAATGGTCGACGAACAGTCCGTGGAGCAGCACCACGGGCTCTCCGCTGCCCGCCTCCACGACGCGCAGCCGGATACCGCTGGCCGTCAGATCACGCTGGGTCCGGTCGAGGTCCGCCGACATCGCGCCCCGGACTATACGACGCATGATCCGCGGCGGGCGATCCAGGTCGCAACCCGACGGCTCGTTGGCCGAGTGGAAGACATGTCACGGGAGCTCGAGGTGGTCCGACCTCGCGAACGCTACGTCCTTCTGGAACGGCTGGGTCGCGGCGGAGCTGGCGAGACGTGGCGGGCGCGCAGGGAAGGGGGGCTGGTGGCGCAGGAGGTCTGTGTGAAGCGACCTCTCGGGAGTCCGGGAGCCGCCGAGCGCCGGGCGCTGCTGGAAGAAGCAAGGGTCCTGGGTCGCGTCCGGCACGCCAACGTCGTTTCCCTGCTCGACCTGGTCGAAGACGCGTCGGGCCGCCTTTTCCTCGTTCTCGAGCTGGTGGACGGCCTGGATCTGCGCCAGCTGACGACTTTCCTCGAGCGCCGGGGAGAGAGCCTCTCGCCCAATGCAGTAGCGGTCATCGGCGCCCGGCTTGGCCGAGCGCTGGCGGCCGCGCAGCGCGCGCTTCCTGGCGGGCTGGTGCACCGCGACGTCACTCCGCACAACGTGCTGGTCTCGTCGGAGGGCGAGATCAAGCTCGCCGACTTCGGCGTGGCGCGCGCTTCAGATCGCGAGCGTTGGACGCGGACGGGGCTGGTCAAGGGCAAGCTCGCCTACGTCTCGCCCGAGCAGCTCCGCGGAGAGCGGCTGGACGTCCGCTCTGACCTGTTCGCGCTGGGGATCCTGCTGTACGAGCTGCTCAGCGGGAGGCGGCCGTTTCCGGGGCGCCGTGCTGGCTCCACGCTCGGCGCCATCGCCAACGACGACCGGGTGCCGCTCGGCCCACTGCCGCCCGACGCGCCGTCGACGCTTGGGCGGATGGTGGAGCAGATGCTGTCCCACGAGCCGGACGACCGCCCCGCGAGCGCCGACCTCGCGGCCCGACTGCTCGGGCAGGGGTGCAACGAGCAGGCCGCCACGGACGAGCTGCGGCGCTTCGTCAGGGCTGCGCGGGGTCCGGGCGTGCGCTGCGCCTTCCGTCCAGCCGATGCCGCGGCGATCGCCGGCGCAGGGATCTGAACCGCAGCGGTCAAGTTCGTGACGCGGCGATCCCCGAAGCGCGGCGTCACGCCGAGCGCGGTCGAACGCGGGCCAGGTCATCAAGCAGCGGAAACAATGTAGTTCCATGTGTGCATGGACGGTTCGTCAGCTCCATGGACATTCCATTAGATGTGACAGGAAATGTCTCATCACGATGATCATCCAGCGTCCATGGAGCCACTTGCGTCCATGCGCAAAAAATCGCCACGAAAGTTCTTCGGGCGATCCACTCAGTAGAATATATTCACGTGCGTCGACGGGGAGCCGTCGCTCTGGTGGACGGTAGAGAACGGGCATGAACGGAATCAACGAGGCAGCACTGGCGCGGATCGAGAAGAAGCACGC
This sequence comes from uncultured delta proteobacterium, assembly GCA_963826085.1. Lineage (GTDB taxonomy): Bacteria > Myxococcota_A > Polyangia > Polyangiales > Polyangiaceae > CAWDXG01. Next base: position 186,957 of record CAWGVN010000008.1, read on the forward strand.
AGCCGGTCTGACCTCCGCCGAAATCCTTGATCTGTTCGCCACCCACGACATCGCGCTCTCGGAGGCAACGCTCCGCAAGTACGTCCAGCTCGGCCTTCTGCCCCGAAGCGTGCGGGTCGGCCGCAAGGGCAAGCATCGCGGCTCGCAGGGCGTCTACCCGGTCGGCGTCGTCCGGCAGATCCTCCGCATCAAGCAGATGATGGCGGAGAGCTACACCATCGAGCAGATCCAGCGGCAGTTCCTGTTCATGCGCAGCGACCTGCAGCTGCTCGAGCAGACGCTGGACAGCATCTTCAAGAAGCTCGATCAGGTGACGAAAGAGCGCCGCCGCGAGGCGACAGCGGAGGCCGTGGCGCGCGAGATCAGCGACGCCCGGACGCTCAGCAAGGATCTTCTGGCCCGACTCGTGGCCATTGAAACACGGCTTACATCGCGAGCGAGGATCGAGCATGTCGCGGCTTCGTGACCTGATCGATGCTTGCTCGCTTCGACCGGCCTCGAGCCGGTCGGATGTGGGGAGATTGCAGCTGACCTGAGACCTGGACGGATACGGCGTGGACGACGGCACGTGTCGTCGTTCGACAGCTCGGCGGGTGATCGGGCGCTGGACGGAGAGTGAGGCGGTACCGACGTGCTCGGGGCAGGACCCCGGACGCGACAGGGATCGTGCGTGTGCAAGCGGAGCAAGGCGAACATCGGAGGCAGCGCATGGACTCGAACAAGCAGGGCACGACGGAGACGGAAGCCGAGCAGGAAGTGCTTCTGGAGACAGAAGGGGCAACCGCTCTGGCGACGGACGCAAAGCCCATCACCAGGGAACAGCGCCGCTCGAGGCGGAAGCGCGAGGTCCGGGCGCGCACCATCAGCGTCAAGCGCATGACGAAGCGCGAGCTCGAGTTCGGCCGTCTGCTCTACCCCGAGACGGACTACTGGAAGCCGAAGACGCGCGCCGAGTGCGCGGATGGTCCGCGTCCCTGTCCGTACGTCTCCTGCCGGTACCACCTGTACATCGATGTTTCGCCGCGCACCGGCGCGATCAAATTGAACTTCCCGGACCTCGAGGTCTGGGAGATGGGCGAGTCCTGTGCGCTCGATGTGGCCGACCGCGGCGGCACGACGCTTGAAGATGTGGGAGCGATCATGAACCTGACCCGCGAACGGATCCGCCAGGTGGAGGTCAAGGCCCTGGCGAAGCTCGAGGCCCTGCGCGACATGATGGCGCTGCGCGACTACGTCGACGAAGGACCGGTCGGCAAGCGCCGGCTTCCCCGGCTGTCGAAGTCCGAGCTCGGTCTCGAAGAAGAGGACGAGGACAACGAGATCGAGGACGAGACCGAGACCGAGACCGACGACGTCCCCGACCCCAGCGCCTTCGACGCCGCGCTGGACTTCGACCAGATCGACGCGTAGGGGCGCTCAGCCGCGCATCAGCTCGATGGTGCGGAGCGCGTTCAGGGCGAGCACCTTCCTGACGCGCTCCGGCTTCCAACCGCGGTCGAGCATTCCCTGCACCAGACGGGGCGCGCCCAGGCAGCTCCTGAGCTCGTCCGGAGGCGTGATGGCGCCGTCCCAGTCGCTGCCGAGCGACGCGTGATCCTCGCCCACGGTGTCGACGATGTGCTCGAGGTGGCGCACGACCGCCTCGGCGCTGTCCCCGTCGCGCCCCGCCCCGAGGAAGCTTGCCTGGTACATCACGCCGATCGTGCCGCCGGTGTCGGCGATCGCGCGCAGCTGGTCGTCGTCCAGGTTCCGCCAGTGATCGAACACGCCGGAGACGCCCGTGTGGGTCACGATCAGTGGAAGCGAGCGATCGTGGACCTCGACGGCGTCCCAGAAGCCGCGCTTGCTGATGTGGGCGAGGTCGGAAAAGATCCTCTTTTCATCCAGGCGACGGACGTAGTCCCGGCCGAAGTCGGTCAGCCCCGTGTCCTTGCCCAGACGAAGCGGCGAGCTGGTGCGGCCGATCTTCGAGTTCGACAGATGCACGAGCGTGATGCGCAGGACGAGGTTGTCGACAATGAGGTCGAGCGCGTCGAGGTCGCGGTCGAGCGCATTGCCGCCCTGGATGCCGACGAAGGCCGCGTGGCGACCGGCGGCGCGCGCAGCGCGGTACCCGGCGACGTTCGTGACCAGGGCGAATTGTTCGGGTACTGCATCGAAGATAGCGCGCAGCTTCTGGAGATTCTTCACGAAAGTACGTGCACGGCCGGCTGCGCTCCGGAGCGGGTTGGTGGTGATGACCCAGATTGCGCCGGTGAGGCCGGCCTCGAGAACGCGCGGGAAGTCGACCTGGCTGTAGACGCGGCCGCCAAGCAGCCCCCGCCCGTGGCGTCGACTGATGTCGTAGCCGAAGACCCGGTTCCAGATGAAAGAGTCGACGTGCAGGTCGAGCACGTCGCTGTCCAGGTACAGCTCGACCGCCTCCCTCGATATGCCGAGCTCTGCCGCCCACGCTCCGGGGTCCAGACGGTGGTCCTTGAAGGCGACGGCGGTCATGACCAGCGCATGCTGCTCTAGCAGCGCGCGCGCGGCAAGCGCCTACATTCCTCGCGGGACGCGATCGAGATCCACCTCGCCCAGTGCAAAGCGGATCAGCGCGCTGCGATTGGCCTTGGTGAGCCCGCGGGCCTTCAGCGACTCGACCATCTGATCGAGGCGCTCCAGATCGTCCATGTACATGGAGATGCAGATAACCTTGTAGTGCGTCGGCTTCTTCTGGACGGCGGCCACCCGCGGCACCGGCCTCGGCGGATCGTTGGCCGAGTAGAAGCTGTTCGACAGCACGCCCTCGACCTCGTCGGGGTCGAGGACCTTCGCTGCGGCCTGTCTGAAGTTGTCCCGATTGCTCACCCGATACCTCCTGCAGTCGCCGGGAGCACGGGCTCGGCACCCGTGCCGTGTTCCTGAAGCAGCGCATCGACGACCTTCAGGTAGTCCGTCGCCGCCGTCGATCCGGGCGCGTAGTCGAGCAGCGTCCTGCCTTGCGACGGCGCTTCCTTGACCTTGATCGCCATGTGCACCGGCGGCAGACACCGCTCGCCGAAGTGACCCTTCAAGGTGTCCAGAGCCTCGTGGCAGATGCGCGCGCGCGCATCGAACAGCGTGGGCAGGACGCCCCAGAGCCGCACCGGACGCGACAGCAGCTTGTTGACCTGCTTGATCGTCCGGAGCACCTGGCGGACGCCCACCAGTGACAGATAGTCGCATGCGACGGGACACAGCACGGCGTCCGCAAACACCAGCGCGTTCTGGTTCATCAACGACAGGCTCGGCGAGCAGTCGACGACGATGTGGTCATAGAGCCCGCGCGCCCTGTCCAGGCGCGAGGCGAGCATCTGGTCGCGGTTCCTGCGCCCCGCGAGGAACAGCTCGGCGGCCGCCAGCGTCTCGTTGGCTGGCAGGACGTCCAGGCCGGGAAGGACGCTCTTGACGGCGTCTTCGAACGGCAGCCCCATCACGAGCACGTGGTAGAGCGAACGCTCGCTCTCGAGCCCGAGCGAAGCGGCGACGTTGCCCTGCCCGTCGGTATCCACGAGCAGCACGCGGCGCCCGCGCGCCGCGAGACCAGCGGCCAGCGTGACGGCCGTAGTCGTCTTGCCCGTACCGCCCTTGTGATTGAAGACGGCGAGAACGCGCGGCGCGTCGTCGTCCGCCAGTTGCGGCAGCGGCTGCCGGATAGGCGTCACCACCGCCGTGCCGGCGGGCGGCGGGGTCGTGGCCCGCGCTGGGTCCAGCACCGGCGGCAACGCGGCGCTGTCCGTGGCGTCGTGCGCGAGAGTCGTTGCGAGCTGCATGCCGGAGGACCCGGTGCGGATGCGCTGGCGGCATTCCGGCGAGCAGGCATAGCGGCGGCGCCCCTGCGTGAACAGGACCTGCGACGCCAGCACGACGCGGAAAGCCGTCTTGCAGGCGTCGCAGCTGACCATGCCGTCACTGCCCGCCTGGTGGCTGTCTTCCAGACAACGCTGCGAGCAGAAGTACATGCTGCGCGTGTGCAGCCGCCCGCTCTCGTCGCGCTCGACGCGCTCTTCCGCCTGGTAGCTGAAATGCACCTCGAAAGAGGCCTGGCAGATGCTGCAGATCCTGGTGCTCTCGCTCATGCTCGTGCCACCGTCCGCGCGCCCCGGAAGTGGTTATCGAAGCGCGCTCCTCCCGCATGGCATGCCACAGCCGAGCGGGCCAAATTCCTGCGGCGAGCGGCAGCGAGGCCACGCCGAGCGGGCGGGGCGAAACGGGCGAGGCGGCGGCCTAGCCCTGCGGTTGCTGCGAGCCGAGCCAGGTCGCGATGGCCGCGTCGTACTCGGCCGTGCGGGCGAATACCTTTGCTGCCAGGCGCTGGCGCGTTGGACGGCTGACCTCCCCGGTCCGCCCGAGCTCGGCGAGCACGTCGGAATAGTCGGCGGGATCGCACACGACGGTGACCCGCGCGTGGTTCTTGGCGGCGGAGCGCAGCATGCTGGGACCGCCGATGTCGATCTTCTCGATCAGGTCGTCGAAGCTCGCATCGCCGCGCGCGAGGGTCTGCTCGAAGGGGTACAGGTTGACGACCACGAGATCGATGGGGTGCGCGCCGATCCGCTCCAGATCCTTGTCGTCGACTCCCTCGCGAGCCAGCAGGGCTCCGTGGACGCGCGGGTGCAGCGTCTTCACACGGCCGTCCATCACCTCCGGGGAGCCGGTGTAGCTCTCGACGGTTTCGACGTGAACGCCGGCTTCCAGAAGAGCGCGATACGTGCCGCCGGTGGAGAGCAGCGCCACGCCATGTGTCGCGAGAGCGCTAGCGAATTCGACGAGCCCGGTCTTGTCTGAAACGGAGAGGAGCGCGCGGCGGATCGGCATGCACGCCCGGTATCGCCTGGGGCGCGCGCCGTCAACCACCGGGAGCGCGGCGACAGAGCCAGGAGTGCCGGGAGCGTGGAATTGGCGTGCGCGGCGCGGGAGCCCGAGGTTAGGATGGCGGCATCGTTCGAGGAGGTCGTCACCGCATGAATCGTCCCGCGCTGGTATTGCTCGTTGTCGCCGGCCTGGCCCAGGGGGCGTGCACCACGTCACCGGACACGGGCGACGTCGTCGCGGCGGCGCCGGGCGCCTCCCAGCCCGCGGGGAACGGCCAGCCGCTGTCCGAGGCCGAGGCGTGCCAGAAACTGACCCAGGCTCTGAAGGACGAGTCCGGCGCGCTCCACTGCGGCGCCACGTCCTACTCGTGCCCGGACTTCATCCGCCCGGCCGGCGGCGAGGCGTGCCTGCAGTACGACCACGGCAGCGTCGACGCCTGCGTCGCATTCATCAAGGCCTACACAAGTTGCGACGACTTTGCCAATCGCCCCTGCATCGTGACGGCGCTGTCCGGCACGGCGCCGCAGGGCTGTTCCGGCGGCGGCGGCGCCGGCGGTGCGGGCGGCAGCGCGGGCACGGGTGGCAGCGCCGGCACGAGCGGAAGCGCGGGCACGGGTGGCAGCGCCGGCTCGAGCGACGCCGGCACGGACTAGGCGCAGCGGCCTCAGCGCGGCCGATCCGCCCAGAAGCGCGCCAGGTCGCCGGGCAGCGGCGATTCGACCTCCAGCACTTCGCCCGAGAAGGCGTGCGTGATCCGGTAGCGGTGCGCGTGCAGCGCGTGTCTGGGCAACTCGAGACGCGCGAGGTCGTCGTCGTCCAGCTCGCCATCCGCGCTGCGCGCAAGCATGCGATCGTCGGGGCCGTACAGCTTGTCCCCGACCACCGGACAGCCCAGGTGCGCCAGATGCACGCGGATCTGGTGCTGCCTCCCCGTAAAGAGCTCGCAGCGCACCAGCGCGTAGCCGGCGCGGCGTTCCAGGACCTCCACGCCCGTGCGCGCCTCCAGTCCGGATCCGTGCTTCGCCACGCGCATCTTCACGCGTAGCGGATTGTCCACGTCCGGCTCCAGCGGAAGATCGATGGTTCCTTCGGGGGGCTGGGACCAGGTGATGGCGAGGTACGTCTTGCCGATCTCCGGGGCGCGGCTTGGGCGTCCCGCGCGTTCCGCGGCGAGCGCGACCGAGCGGTCCTCGACGATGCGCTTGAAGGCGCGGTCGGCTTCCGGCGATCGGGCGACCAGCATGATCCCGCTGGTCTCGCGATCGAGGCGGTGGACGAGCGAGACGTACTCGCCTGGGCGTTGTCGCTTGAGCTGCTCGATAAGCGTGCTCCTGTGATAACGCGCCGTCGGGTGGACGGTGACCAGCGGCGGCTTGTCCACCACGAGCAGGTGCTGATCTTCGTACAGGATCGGGATGGAGCCCGTGGGCTCGTCCTCGTCGAGCGGCGCGCGCCACAGCACGACTCGGTCCTCCGCGCGCAGGCGATCGCTCGGCCTGAGCCGGCGACCATCCGGCGAGAACGCGCTCTTCTCCACGATGGCCCGGGCGCGGGTGCGGCTCGTGTTCCGGAGCTGCGACTGCAGGAACACATCGACGCGCATCCGCGCGTGCTCGGGCGCGACGCGGAACACGCGCACGATTGCATCCGCCGGGGCTCCTTCCGGGCGCACCAGCGCGGGGTCGGATTCCTCGTTCACTCCGCTGCCTGTTCCCGCTCCGTGCGGTCACGGCCGCCGCGCTTCGCCCGGTACAGAGCGGCGTCCGCGCGCTCCACGAGTCCGGTCGTCGAGAAATCATTGCCCTCGTCCGCTGCGGCAACGCCGGCACTGAAGGTCACGTAACGCTCTTCGCCCTCGAGTGCGACCGGGCGACGGGCCAGGGCCTGCCTCAGCCGCGCGGCGGTCGCGACGCCTTGCTCGAGGCTGGTGTCCCTGAGCAACACCGCGAACTCTTCGCCGCCGACGCGGAACGCCTGATCCGACACGCGGAGCGTCGCCGCGAGCTGTCCTGCGAAAAACACCAGCACACGGTCGCCCGCGGGATGCCCGAACAGATCGTTGATCGACTTGAAGTGGTCGAGGTCGAGCATCACGAGCGCCAGCGGTCGGTGGTGCCTCGCGGCGAAGCTCGTTTCACGCTTGAGCTGCTCGTCGAAGGCGCGCCGGTTCCAGAGCCCCGTCAGCGTATCCGTCGTTGCCAAGGACTTCGCGTCGGCCAGCTCCTCTTCAAGCTCGAGCTCCTTCTTCCTGCGATCCCAGAGCGACCGGATGCGTCCCATCAGCACGGGGCCGCTGAAAGGCTTTTCGAGGTGGTAGACGGCGCCTGACTCGATCCCTCGCAGGACGTCCTCCTCGTCGTTGGCGTGCGCCGTGAGGAGCACGACGGGGATTTTCGCCATGTTCGCGTCCGTCTTCATCCGCGAGATGACCTCGAAGCCGTCCAGCCCGGGCATCATCACGTCGAGCAGAACCATCGCGTAGCGCTCGGGTTCGCTGGCGAGCTGTTCAAGCGCGGCGAAGCCGTCACTCGCCTCCGCGACCTCGAATCCGGCCTTGTGGACCCAGCGCGTGATGAGGCCCCGGGTCGTCTCGTCGTCGTCGACGACCAGGACTCTAGGGACAGCGCCTGGGACTTCGCTCGAACTCGCCATCCCCGTCAGCCGTCCAGACGCTGGATCTCCGTACCAACGCCCTTGTCGGTGAAGATCTCGAGGAGCAGCGCATGGCGCCGGCGACCGTCGATGATGTGGACCTTCTCCACGCCCTCGTCGACGGCTTCCAGCGCACAGCGCACCTTGGGGATCATGCCGCCGTTTATCACGTTGCTTCCGATCAGGTCCTCCGCCTCCCGAGCACGCAGCGAGCTGACGAGCCCGCCTGCGGCGTTCTTCACGCCCTCGACGTCGGTCATGAGCATGAGCTTTGCCGCGCCAAGCGCCGCGGCGATCCGCCCTGCGGCGGTGTCCGCGTTGACGTTGAGCGCGTTGCCGCTTTCGTCGACGCCGATGGGAGCAATGACCGGAATGAAGCCGTTCGAGATCAGGTCGCGGACAACGGCTGGTTTTACGTGGGTGATGCGGCCTACGCGTCCGAGGTCGACCATGACCGGGGCGCCTTCTTCTCCCTGTTCCGGCACGCGCTCCAGCCGCTCGGCGCGCATGAAATGATCGTCCTTGCCGGACAGGCCCACCGCGCGGCCGCCGTGCTTGCAGACAAGCCCGACAATGTCCTGGTTTACACCTCCGCCCAGGACCATCTCCACGACGTCCATTGTCTCGTCGTCGGTGATGCGCAGTCCACCCGAGAACGAGGACTTGATGCCCATACGCTCCAGGGTGCGGCTTATCTGCGGGCCTCCGCCGTGGACCACGACGACCTGGATGCCGACGTAGCGCAGCAGGCACACGTCGCGCGCGAAGCCCTCCTTGAGCACGTTGTCGACCATGGCGTGCCCGCCGTACTTCACGACGAAGGTCCGCCCGTGGAAGCGCTGGATGTAGGGCAGCGCTTCGTGGAGGATGGCGGCCTTGGCGACCAGTTCGTCCATGCTCAATGCCTCAACGCGTTCCGGGACCGATGCGGGGTTGGTCCATCGCACGTTTCTATCAGGATCGGTGCCGGGCGCCATACCTTGTGTGCAGTGGCACTGGAATACGGCCGGCCCTGCGCAGCGCAGGCCATGCCCGGTCCGGCTGCTCGCGAAGGTGCTGAACCAGGTGACCGGGCTGTGGTAGGCACGGCATCGATGGACATCCTCATGGTCGCCGCAGAGCTCGGCCCCTACGTTCGGGAGAGCCCCGCCGCCGACTCGATTGCATCGCTGGGCAAGGCGCTTCGCCAACTGGGTCACGACGTGACCATCGCGCTTCCGCGCTATCCGGGCTTCGAGGCATCCGGGCTGCTTGTTGCACGGCGCTTGACGCCGCTGCCGCTGCCCGGCGGCGGAGAAGTCACGGTGTTCGACGGACAGCTGTCGTCGGGTGTCGGGCTGGTGCTGTTCGATGCTCCGGTGCTCTATGACCGGCCTGGCGTGTACGGCGAGGACGGCAAGGACTATCCGGACAACGCCAAGCGATTCGGCTTGCTGTGCCAGGCGGCCGCCGCGCTGGTACGCCAACGGGTCGGGCAGGGGCAGGCGTTCGACGTGCTCCACCTGCACGATTGGCCGGCGGCGCTCGTTCCGGTCGCGCTGCGACGCACGCCCGGCCCGGCCGTGCCCGCTGTGCTCACCATCCACGACGTGACGCGCCAGGGCAGTTTCTCGAGCAAGGAGCTCGACGCGCTGGGCGTGCCGCGCGAGCTGAACACCGACGAAGGCGTCAAGCTCGGCACACGGGTCAACGCGCTCAAGGGCGGGGCGGTGTTCGCCGATGCCGTCACGACCGTGTCGCCCAGCTACGCGCGGGAGATCCAGACGGAGGAGCGAGCCGGTGCGCTTGCCGCCGTACTCGCCGGAAAGAGCATTGCCGGGATCTGCGACGGCATCGACTACGCGGTCTACAACCCGGCCACGGATCCCGCGATCGTGAGCCGCTACGACGCCGAGGACACCGCCAACAAGGGCCGTTCCAAGTCGGCGCTGCTCAAGGAGCTCGGGCTCGAGATGGAGGTCGACCGCCCGCTGGTGGCGGCGGTGGGCGAGCTGTCGAAAGCCGCCGGATTCGATCTGGTCGCCTCGGCCCTGCCGGCCATGCTCAAGAACGATCTGGCCTTGGTCGTCGCGGGTCACGGCCAGGAAACGCTGGCCAAGCGTCTGGCGTCTGCCAGGTCGCGCTATGCTGATCGCTACGCCTTTGTCGATGGTCCGGACGACGGGCTGGTTCATCGCCTCTACGCCGCGGCGGACATCGTGCTTGTGCCGTCGCGTCACGAGCCCTCGGGCATCTCGCAGCTGGTAGCGCAACGCTACGGGGCGGCGCCGGTCGCGCGCGCCACGGGCGGTATCCTGGATACCGTGGTCGATTGCGACGCGCATCTGGAGACCGGCAGCGGGTTCCTGTTCGACGAGGACACGCCGCAGGCGCTGGCGGGCGCGCTGGCCCGCGCTGTTGCTGCTTGCGTGACGCCCGCGTGGGGCGAGCTCAGGCGTCGCATGATGCGGCTGGACGTGGGCTGGGATCGCCCGGCGCGGCGCTACCTGCAGGTCTTCCGACAGACGCTGGGCGCCACCGCGGCGGCCTGAGCGTTCACTGAGCAGGCGCCGCGGGCTCGCCTGCGAGCCTCAGGGCCGAAGCCAGCCATCGCGCTTTCAGCGCGACCAGAGCCAGCGCCACCAGCTGGTGCAGGGCGAGCACGGCCATGACGCGCGCGGTGCCGGAGCGTTCGACGTGGAGCGCTCCGACCGCCAGCGCGCCGAGCGCGATGGCAGCGATGCTCCAGACGGCGGGCACCAGCCAGCCGGCGAGCGCCGCGAACGGGCGTCGCCTGGCGGTATGGAGCGCGGCCGCGAGCGCGGCCCGGACTCCCCGCTCGTGGCGGGCCAGGGCCGCGCGCGCCAGATCCTGCACGATGCCCAGTCCGATCACGGCGAGCAGCACGACTGCCGAGACGCCCAGCAGACAGAGGTCGGCATGCCGCGCGTCGAGGGAGTGGTAGACGGACGCTCGGAGTACCGAGAGCAGGATGAAGCCCAGCACGACGACGACAGCCTGCGCGACCAGCGTCATGCCGGCGAGCAGGGTGAACGGCGCGAACATCTCGAGCGCTCCGCGCGCCACGTCGCCCGGACGAAGGCGGCCGCCGCGGCAGAGCGCGTACAGAAGCCCGGCCAGCGGCACCAGGCACAGATAGCCCAGGATCAGCGCGAACCAGACGGTGTTCTCGAGGGCTGACACGAGGGGCCCGATGCCGTGCACGAGCGCTTCCATCAGATAGGTCCCGCCCGGCGCGAAGAACAGCGCATCTCCGTCGGGGAAGCGCGCCACCCCCGTACCGCCGAGGGCGCTGGCGATCGGCGCGGCCAGGAGCCACGCGGCGAGCAGTCTCAGGCCCCAGAAGGCGACGATGCCCCCGGGACGATGGCGCGCGCGGATGGCGGGCGTCGCGAGCGGGGCTACCTCGGCAGGGTCCATTCGAGCCTCACGGACCGAGCGTCCCGAGCAGAAGCTCGGCGGCGTACACACCGCGCTCCAGGCTGCGCGGTGCGCCTCCCGGCTTCGAGCTTACGGCGTTGTCGAGCAGATTGTCGTCGAGCGCGATGCGTGCATCGGGGTCGACCACCGCGCTGACGAGCGGGCTCGGCCCCCGGTATTCCACGCTGGTCCAGTTTCCGTGGCCGTCCCAGTGGCGCCGACTGCGCGTGCCGTCGCGTGCGATGAGCTCGATGTCCACTGGGAAATGCAGCGTCCCGTGCCGGAACACCAGGACGCGCCCCACCCACTGGTGGTCATTTCCGGAGCGATCCCGCTGCACGGTCTCGCGCCCGGAAGCGCGATCGAACACGCCGCCTGGAGCGCGCACGCGCGTGGACTGCAGATCGCGAACCAGGTAGTCGACCCACCCGCGGTGGAACAGCGCGTCCTCCAGGTTGTCGGCTGCGTCCTCACCCAGGACCTCCCGCATGACACCGAGGAAATTGCGCGGGCCGGGATGGGCAAAGCGATAGCGCCGCGCGTAGCGCCCCAGCGCGCGCTGCACGCGGGCCTCGCCGTACACGTTGGCTAGCGTGTCCATGATGGCGCCCGTGCGCGCATACACGATTGCTCCCATCTCGCGGAAGTCGGCGAAGCGCGCCGCTGAAAGGGCGACGACCTGATCATGTCCGTAGACAGAGGACGCCGCGCGGAGGAACGAGCGGTCGTCGACCTCGAGCCCAAACGCATGCACGAGCGAGCCTCTGCCGTAGTGCGCATGCATGGCGGTGTCCTCGGCGAACGTGTTCAAGCCTTCGTCGAGGAAGGGCCAGGCGTGTTCGTCCGTGGCGATCAGCCCGTAGAACCACTGGTGGCCGAGCTCGTGGATGGTCACTTGCTCGACGCTGCGCACGCCGAGCTTTGCGGCGTACCAGGGGCCGCCGGTGGTGATCAGCGTCGGGTATTCCATGCCTCCGGCGTTCCTGGCGAATTCCGGAGGGTGCACCAGCGTGAGGACCGGGTACGGATAGCGCCCATAGAGGCGGCCGTAGAAGGGCAGGGTGAAGCGCACCGCGTCGAGCTCCCGCCGGGCATTGTCGTCCTGGCCCGGCGGATACAGCACGCGCACGTCGACGCCATCGACGTTCCTGTGCTGCTCCCGGAACCTGTCCCAGGCCGACCACGCGAAGTCGTGGACGTTGTCGATGACGTGCCGCACGATGCGGCGTCCGCCGCTCACGTGCGCGGATACCCGCGGTCCTGTCGCGCCGACGCGCATCGACTCGGGCACGTCGATGGTCACGTCGTAGCGCCCGTAGTCCGAGTAGAATTCGCTCAGGGGGTTGAACTCGAAATGGACCCAGGCACCGTCCGGATCGCGTCGTGCGATCTTCGGGAACCACTGCCCGACGAAATGGAAGGAGCCCATGTAGCCGGTGCGTTCCACGATCTCGGGCAGCTGTGCCGTCCATGCGGTATCCAGCGTCAAGGTCTGCCCGGGTTCCACCGCTTCTGGCAGCGGAACGCGGATATCGGTCTGGTCGTCCGGATCGTGGGGGCTGTGCTTGTCCGCATGCTTCCACAGGTCCACGTTGCCGAGCTCGCGGGCCACGAGCTTGTGCACGTCGATGTAGCCCCACTCGCGCGCCTTCTCGCCGCTGCGGCCGGCGCCGAAGGGAGAGCGCAGGAACAGCGTCCGGTCGTTCTTGAAGGCGTTCAGGTACAGGTGCAGCCAGAGCTCGTGGGCGGGCTCGCTGGAAGCATTCTTCCAGCGAATGGTCCCCTTGGCTGTCAGGATGTGGGCCGTCGCATCGAGGTGGACGTGGATCGTGTAGGACGCGATGTCGTCCGCGTGCGACGCCATCGCGGCGTCGTGGTCGAAGCGAGGCCCGACCTCGCGTGGCGGAGCGCCCGGGCGGAGGCTCTTCACCTCGGGTAGCCCGGAGGCGGCGGCCGCCGCGTCGGGTAGCGCGGAGGCGGCGGCTGTCGCCGCAATGGCGGGCGCGCCGGCCAGCGCCCACGCCGCAGGACGGGCCGCGCACAGCAGCCCCACCGACACCACGCCGAGAGCCAGGCCGAGCGCGAGCTGCTTCGGCGCCGAGGGTCCGAAAGCGCGGCGGCGCTCTCCGCCCGGTGCGCGCATCACGCGGGCTCGAGCGCGATCACGCGCTGCTCGAGCAGGTTGTACAGGATTCTGAGCGCGTCGAGGCGCGTCATCCCGCACACGTCGAGGATCTCCTCGATGCTGGAGCTGCCGTCGATCAGCGAGAGCAAAAAGCCCGCGCGGTGGTCCAGCGAGAGCCAGCGGATCTGGTCGGGTGGGATCGCTACGATGACCCTCTGGTCGAGCTGGCCGAGACGGGCCGCATACATCTGCATGAGCACCTCGCGGCAGCTCTGGACATAGCGGCGGGCTTCCGGATCTTCCGGATCGCTCTCGAGGATGCTTTCCGCGATCACCAGGGCGCCGGTGAAGTCACCCATGGCGTAGCGGTCCTTCATGTCCGCCACGGCAGGGTCGCCCACCGGTGCCGGCCCATCCCCCAGGTCGAGCTCGAGGGACGGCAGCGCCGGGTTGCCCTGCGCCGGCTCGATTGTCGGGCGCGTGGGGTCCGACAGGTCCAGCGGCAGATCGTCGAACTCGTGGCTGGGCGGTCGCTGCATGAACTGGGGCGGTGCTGTAGGCGGCTCGTCGCTGTCGAACAGCGGCGGAATAGACGCGGTGTCGTCCCCGCCCGGTTCGCTCAATCCGAGCGACAGTTTCGGATCTGCGGGGGCGCCCGAGGGCGGGCTGCTCGGCAGCTCCGGAAGCGGCTCGGCGGGGATCAGCGCGTGACGGGCTTCGTCCTGGCCTTCGATCCCGTCGTCGCGACCGCGGGGTCCCGAACCGGGCTCCACATCCGGCTCGTCGAACTGGATATCGAGGTCGGAGTCGAGCTGGTTCCGCGCGCCGGGCTCCGGAAGGGTGGCGTCGCCGGCATCGGCCTGCTCGACCTCCGCCATGAGCTGGGCCGCATACTTCTCCGTCGGGATGACGGGAACCGCCGTGACGCGGTCGAGCTCCAGCACAGCGCCAGGATCGATGACAGGGACCTCCGCGCCCTCGTCGAGCGGGAGGTCGTCATCCCAACTCGAGTCGATATCGTCGAGCTCCGGAGGCAGCGAATCCGGGACGGAGCTCCTTTCGTGGCGGTTGTCCTGGCCCATGCCGCGTTCCTGGTCTGCTGCTCCCTCCCGCTACTGCGCCCGGGCCACAACGCCCTTGAACATGCGCTGGGTCCTTGACAGCTGCTCGACCTGTGCCTGCACAGCCTCGGTGTCCTTGCTCTCGATGGCCTGACGGGTCTTGTCCAGCACGCTCCGGGCCTTGCTGATGGCGTCCCGGCCGAAGTCGGCGCTGCCGACCACGCGCTCCACCTCGGGGAAGAGCTGCTCGATCTCGCTCATCAGCGTCTCGGCCTCCTGCCGCGCGGCCTCGAACTTCTCGTCCGTGCGCCGCTCGACCATGTAGTCGTGAGCGCTTTCCATCATGTTCTTGATCTCGTCCTGGGTCAGTCCGCTCGTGGCGGTCACCTGGATGGACTGCGCCTGACCCGTTTCCAGATCCTTGGCGTGGACGCTGACGATGCCGTCGGTGTTGATCTCGAACGTGACTTCGATTTCGACGTGACCCTTGGGGGCGCGCCGGAGCCCGGTGAGGATGAACTCTCCGAGTAGCTCGTTCTCGTCGGCCTTCTTGCTCTCGCCCTGCATGACCAGGATCTTCACCGCTGTCTGGTTGTCACGGCTTGTCGTGAAGATCTTCGTGCGGCTGGTCGGGACCGTCGTGTTCTGGGGAACGAGCTCTTCGAAGTAGCTGCCAAAGGTCATGATGCCGAGCGCGTGTGGCGTCACGTCGAGGAGGATCATCTCGTGCTTGTCCTCGACAAGCGCTGCGCCCTGGATCGCGGCACCCAGCGCAACGACCTCGTCCGGGTGCACGCCCTTGTTGGGCTCCCGCTGGAAGAAGTCGGCCACCGCGCGCTGGATCGCCGGCATGCGCGTCATGCCGCCCACGAGCAGCACGTCCTCGATCTCGTCCGCGTCCAGCTTGGCGTCGGCGAGCGCCTGACGACAGATGTCGATCGTGCGCTCGACAAGATCCTCCGCGAGCGTCTCGAGCGTGTCGCGCGACAGCGCCCGCTGCAGATGCAAGGCTTCATTCCGGCCCGTCGAGATGATGAACGGAAGATTGATCTCCGTCTCGCGGACGCTGGACAGCTCGCACTTTGCCTTCTCTGCGGCGTCGCGCAGGCGCTGCAGAGCCATGCGGTCCTGACGCAGATCGATTTCGTGCTCTTCCTGGAAGCTCTGCACCAGCCAATCGATAATGCGCGCGTCGAAGTCCTCGCCGCCCAGGAAGGTGTCGCCGGTCGTGCTGATCACCTTGAAGACGCCGTGCGCGCCGATCTCCAGGATGCTGATGTCGAACGTGCCGCCGCCCAGATCGTAGACCGCGACGGTCTTGTCGAGGCCCTTGCCGAAGCCGTGGGCGAGCGACGCCGCCGTCGGCTCGTTGATGATGCGGATCACGTCGAGCCCGGCGATCGCACCGGCGTCCTTCGTGGCCTGGCGCTGGTTGTCGTTGAAGTAGGCCGGAACCGTTACGACGGCCTTGTTCACCGTCTCGCCGAGATAGTCCTCGGCCACGATCTTCATCTCCTGCAGTACCATCGAGCTGAGCTCGGGAACCGAGTAGGTCTTGTCACGGAGCTTGATGCGCACGTCCGCGTGTGGACCTTCGACGATGTGGTAGCTCGAAGTGATGAGGGCGTTCTTCACCTGCGGCGAGTTCCACTTGCGACCGATCAGCCGCTTCGCGGCGTAGACCGTGTTCTCGGCGTTGGTGATGGCCTGTCGTTTTGCGATGTGGCCGACCAGCCGCTTTCCCGCTTCAGTGACCGCGACGATGCTCGGGGTGGTCTTGTAGCCGCCTCGATTGGGGATGACCGTCGGGGTGTCGCCTTCCAGGACCGCCACACACGAGTTCGTGGTGCCCAGGTCGATGCCGATGACGCGTTCCATGTATGCCTTTCGTCCAGTCACGCTTCGCCGCGTTTGACGCGCTTGATCCAGTTTTTGATTGTTTCATCCCCCGGTGCAAGCTGGGCGGCCCTCTCGAACTCCGCGAGCGCGCTCTGCTTCATGTCCGCAGCCAGGTAGACACGAGCGAGTGTCGTGCGCGTGGTCGGCTGCTCCGGTGCCATACCCACCGCCTCGCGGGCCAGCTCCCCGGCCTTGCGGAGGTCGCCGCCTGATTCGAGAAGACAGAACGCGGCCCGCTCGAACAGCCGTGCATTCGGCTTGCCGCGTGCGGCACGCTCGTAGGAGCGCGCGGCTTCCGCGAAGCGACCGTTGCGTTCCTCGTATTGGGCCTGATCCAGATAGCTTTGCGCGAGCTCGGCGTTGGCGCGAGTCTGGATGGCCTCGAGTCGCGCCGCGAGATCCTGGTCCCCGGGATCCAGCGACACGGCGATGCGCAGCGCGTTGGCGGCGGACACCGGATTGCCGTCCTGGAGCGAGCGCTCGGCGGCCTCGACGTAGCGCTGGATCTGCTCGCCCTTGAGCCCCGAGAGGCGCTGCTCGTAGCGGCGTCGCAGCTCTTCTTTGAGAGCGGTTCTGTCGCCGGGGGAGCTGGCCGGGGGCGAGCTGGGTGCGGGCGGGCGCATGCTGGCGCGTCCGAGCTTGCGCGCCAGGGCCCGCCTCCGCGCTTCGGGGTCGGAGCGGGGAGGCAGCGTGACCGCCTGCGCCGTCCCGGAGTCTCCGGACGTTTGCGCGCGCGGGACACCCTGCGCGGCGCGTTCAACCATCCGCGCCTGCTCCTCGATCGAGCGGCGGATCTGCTCCAGCTGCCGCTGCTGGTCCTGCTCGTCGCTCATCATGCGCTCCAGCGCCTCGTTTTTGCGCTGGGTCACCAGGTACTGGTCGTACTCCTCGCGCGAGCGCTTGCGAGTGAGGACGTCGTAGGCCTCGGTCAGCCGGGCGAAGATCTTCTCGAGCTTGGGCTTGAAGTTGCCGACGTTCTTGCCGAAGTAGCGGTCGGGATGGAAGACCGTGACCACCTGGTAGTAGGCCTCCTTGATGGCCTTCTTCTCGGCGTCGAGCGGGATATCCAGCAGCTCGTAGTGGGTCGCGGAATCGAGCAGGTAGAACAGATCGAGGATCCGCCGCTTGCGCGGCAGGTCGAGGTCGACTTCTTCGTCCAGCTCGGCCGGATCGTAGAGCGCGGCGGCCGGGTGGCTGTGGTTGTGCTGCTCGGGCGGAGCCTCGATCACGGGATGCTCGAGCAGGTGGTGCGGGTGCGCCTCTTCGTGGGCCTGGCGCGGAGGGGGAGGCTCGTCCGAGGGCGCCTCGATCGCGATAGCGCCGAGCTCGAGCAGCCGCTCCAGGCTGTCGCGCACCCGCTCGGTGCCGAGCCCGGTGGCCGCAGCGATGTCGGCTTCGCTCGTGCACCCGTCTACGCGCGACAGCACGAACGCCTCCTCCGGACCGATCGGCAGCCGACGCATGTCGACACCCTCGATCGGCCGGGGCAAACGACTTCGTTCGTTGGTGTCCACCTTATGATGCACTGACCCCCCGGGGGCGGCTACCGGCCACCGTCCCTGGAGATCGCGGGTTCGCGATCAGCTACGTAGCGAGGAAGTGTATCGTCCCGGCGGATTCCCGTGCAATCACCGATGCCTTTGCGCCATCCACAGCCAGTGATCCGGCATCCGCCGGAGCGCGCTCGCGAGGGCGTCGGCAACGCGTTGCGTCATCTCGACCTCGTCCCCGCAGGCCTCGATTTGACGGATTTCAAGCGAGAACATTGCCGGCCTTCCGGCCGGCGAGCGGGCGGCCCGGGGTGGGGCGAGCGAACCCACCAGCAGCGGGCTGCCACAGCGGAGGGCGATCCGCTGCGGCCCCAACGCAAGCGGCCAGCGCTTGCCGAGCATGCGGCAGGCCACGGCGGGCACACGGCTCGCGAGGTCCGGGAGGAATCCGACGGGCCGTCCCTCACGCAGCGCGCGCACGATCCGCAGCGCTGCACCGGGGTGACCGCGGTGGATGACGCCTACGCCTCTGCGCGCGCGGTGAGCGTCGACGATAGGGTCGAGCCGGGGGTCGTAGCTCTCGCGCACGACCGCGACCGGTCGATAACCGAGCTCCGACACTACGGCCGCCACGAGCTCGAACGGACCCAGGTGAGGGCTCACGAACACCACTCCGCGTCCGCTTGCCAGCGCCGTTTCCAGCGTGCTGCGCGACGCTTCGTCGACTTCCACGAGCTCGAGCGCAGCGGGCGTCGCACGGCGCAGCAGCAGACACAGCGCAAGGTTCCGACCCGCGTTCTCGAAGCTCTGCCGCACCAGCTTCTGCGCGTCGGCACACAGAGATGACTGCTCGACGCAGCGGCGCGCGTCCCGGCGTGCAGAGCAAAACAGCGCGTGCGAAAGCAGACCCAGCGCGCGGCCCCCTGCCAGGAGCAGAGCGCGAGGTGCGAGGTCCGCGAAGAACAGCGCGCAGCGGATGGTGACGAGCAGGCACGCGTTTTTCACCTTCTGCCGCCGCGACCAGCTGCCGCCGCGTCTGAGGTCGCGTCGATCCAGGGCGTCCGTGCTGGAATCGACGACCAGCCCCGTCTGCATGCCAGCCTTCTAGCACTTGCCGCAGGCGTCTTGCACGCGCTGCTCGGCGTCCTTCACGCGCTGTCGCGCGTGTCCGCAGCGATCCTCCGGATCATCAGGCGAAAGCTCGCAGATGCGGTCGGCCGAACGGCGCATCGAGTCGAGCGCACGGCACGCCGTGCGGCAGTCGCTGCCGCTCGTGGATAGGCGCGCGCTGGCCTGATCGAACGCCGAGAGCGCGTCCTCCAACGTAGGCATCGCCCGGTCGAGATCCCGGTCGTCCTTGGTCGACGAAGGCGGCGCGCCGTTGTCGGTTTCCGGCGCACCCTGCTGCGCCTTTCCTGGCGGAGCAGCGTAGGCTCCGCCAGGGGCCGCCGGTTGGGTGCTCGCGGGCGCCTCGGGCGATCTCGCCGGCTCGCCGCTCTTCGCCGGGCCGCCGCATCCCGCCAGCACAAGCGCGGGCACGAGCACGAGCGCGCGCCCAGCAGTCACCGATCCCCCGCGTCGGGCACGGCTTTCTTGATGACCCCGGCCTGGATGCTCATCGACTTCTCGAACGCCTGGAGCGCGCGCTCGCGCGCCTGCTTTGCCTCGGCGTCCTTGCCGTCCTTCGCGAGCGCCTTGGAACGGCGCTCCTCCAGCAGGCCGCGGACCTCGAACAGGTGACCCTGGTAGTAGCTCGGCTCCGGCGCGAGCCGCAGACCGTCGTCGACGTCCTTCTCGGCGTCATCGAAGTGACCGAGCTGGCTCTCCAGATCCGCCAGCCGAGCGCGGGTGTCCGACAGCACCTCGCGCGCTTCAGGCGGCGGGCTCGCGCCGCCCGGGACGGGTCCGTGCACGAGCTTCTCCAGCGCGGCAACGGCTCCTACGAGGTCTTTGTCTTCCTCGTACTGGTCGGCGAGGTGGTGCGCCGCGCGAGCGCGCGACAGGAAGGCCAGCAGCACCGGATCGACCGGCTTGCCGCCGTCGAGCCCGGGACACTCCATCGTCTGCTGCGGTGCTTCGCGCTTCGCGCAGCCGACAGCAAACAGCGCCAGTGCCGCGAGCAGCAGCCAGAGCCATGCCCAGCACCGGCGGTTCACCGAACACCCCACATCGCGTACTGGTTCTGCCTGAGATCCCGGGCGCGGGCGCTCGCGATGCGATCGATGCGAGCGGTCGTGTCCGCCGTCTCGAACTTCTTGTCGAACATCGGCACGGTCGAACGCGACACCGCGAGCTTCTCGACCGGCTGCATCTGCATCGCCGTCGAGGCGCTCTTCGAGGCAGGGAACACGAACAGGAGCACGGCCGCTGCCGCGGCTACCAGTGTCGCCGCCGCGCCGAACGTGACGTAGATGACGTTGGAGCGCCGCGCCAGCGCCTTTTTCGCCAGGTGACGGCTCTGTTCCGGCTCGAGCTCGCGCGGCGCGTTGGCCAGGGACAGCGCGCGCGCCAGCTCGGCGTCGGGGTGTTCCCCCTCTCCATCGAGCGCCTTGCGCAGCCGCGCGCTCTCGGCGATCTCCTCGTCGCTCGGCTCCGCGAGCGGATCCTCCAGCGCGGCTTCGATCAACATCTCGTTCAGCGCCGGGTCGAGCTCCGCCGGTGCCCACGCCGCCCCGAGCGCGCTGATGAGCTCCTGCTCCTCTTCGGGTGCGAGCAGGTCGCTGTCCGCGGGGTTGTCCGTTCGCTGGCTCATGACTCGCCCATCCCGGCTGCGAGCGCCTTGCGCAGGGCCGCCATCGCTCGATGCAGTACCACGTCGAATGTAGCCACGCTGACCTCGAGCTGCTTCGCGGCCTCCTCGCGGGAGCGCTCCTCCAGCACTCTGAGGCGGATGGCGGTGGCGTAGCGCGGATTGATGCGCGACAGCAGCCGCTCGACGCGCTCCCGCGCCAGGGCCAGGTCGTGCTTCTCGATGAGCTCCGCGTCCTGTGGGTCGGCGTCCGCCGAGTCGAGCTCCCGCTCCAGATCCTTCGGCTCGAACAGGACCTCGCGCTTGCGCGCCCGGAGCTGGTCCAGCGCGACCCTGAGCGCCACCACGCGAAGCCACGGGTAGACGCCCACGTTCTGCCAGGAAAACTGGTCAAAGCGCTCCACCACCTTCATGTAGGTGACGGAGAGGGCTTCCTCCGCCGCGGCTCTGCTGCCCAGCCTGGGCAAGAGCACGCTCCGGAAAAGACGTGGCCCGTGGCGCCGGAGGATCTCGCCCAGCGCAGCTCGGTCGCCGGCCTGGGCCTGTTCGCACAGGCGCCGCTCCGCGGCCAGCTCCTCCTCCGGGTCCGCCACGCCCGCGACTGTACACAAGAGCGCCGGCCGGGGCTTGGGAAGAGGGATCCGGCCGCCGATCAGCGCCACCGGCAGGTCGGCCGGGAAGGTCCAGGCTTCGGCAGCCATCGTCATGCCCGGACAACGGGCCAGACCCGCGTCGACTTACGCTTGACCGCTCCAATCCGGCTCTCGATGCGGATTCGACTTGCGATCCCGCGCCCGAGCCCGCAGATCGGACCGGCCCACATGGCCCACAGCTCGCGCGTCTGCCCCCACTGCGGAGCCCTCAACAGCGCCGACGAGACGCGCTGCTACCGCTGTGGTCAGGCGTTTCCGGGGCCGCTGTTGCGCGGCGCGGTGGACCTGTACCACACGGTGCTGGGCCGCGAGCTGCAGCTCACCAAGTTCTTCATCGGGCTGTGCGCGGTGGTGTTCGCGCTCACGACGCTCGATGCCCACAAGTTCGAGATCATGGGCAACTACGCCCGCTCGACGGAGCTGCGCTTCGGCGCGCTGATCGCGCCGCTCGGGCTCCACGGGGTGGCTGGCCATAGCGCGGAGCCCTGGCGCTATCTCTCCGCCTGCTTCTTCCACTTCGGTCTGTTGCACATCGGTCTCAACATGTGGGTGATGTGGGACGTGGGGCGCGCCATCGAGTCGCGCTTCGGCTCCTCCCGTTTCTGCATCATCTTCGTGGTAACCGGCTTCCTCGGCTTTCTGGCCAGTGGTCTCTGGTATGCGATGCTGGCCGAACCGGCGGTGACCGGTGGCGCTAGCGGTGGCATCTTCGGCTTGTTCGGCGCGCTCATCGGCTACCTCTATGCGCGGCGCGATCCGATCTGGAAGCGGTTCCTGGTGGAGATCGTGGTCTATACGGTCATCTTCTCGCTGGCGATGCCGCTGAACAACGTCGCGCACGCGGTCGGCGGGCTCACCGGGTTGCCTTTCGGCTACCTGTTCTACAAGGAAACCCGTCCGTGGAAGCGCAACAAGCTCCTGGGTTGGATCGCCGGAGCCCTGGTCGTGGCCAGCGTCGGGTCGGTCGTCATGGCGCAGCGATCGCCCTATTGGAAGATGGTACGGCAGGACGAGATCAAACGCGGGATGCAGTACTGATTTTCGGATATCCTCGGTCGCCATGCCCGTCGTAAACCCGCTGGCACGGGAGCTCGTCTTCAAGATCGTCTACTACGGGCCTGGGCTCGGCGGGAAGACGACCACGCTTCAGTACATCCACGCCAACACCAAGCCGGAGCACCGCGGCAAGATGGTGAGCCTGGCGACGCCGGTCGATCGCACGCTCTACTTCGACTTCCTGCCGATCCGCGTGCCGAACGTTCGCGGCATGGCGGTGCGGCTGCAGCTCTTCACCGTGCCCGGGCAGGTGTACTACAATGCCACCCGCAAGCTCGTGCTGACCGGCGCGGACGGCGTGGTGCTGGTTGTGGATTCGCAGCGGGCCCGTTTCGATGCCGACCTCGAGAGCCTGGAGAACCTCCGGGACAATCTGCGCGAGCACGGCCGCGCGCTGTCGGACATCCCGCACGTTATCCAGCACAACAAGCGGGATCTGACGGATGTCGTGGCGATCGAACAGCTCGAGGCGCGGCTCAACCGGCACTCGGTTCCTTCGTTCAGCACTGTCGCGACGCGCGGCGACGGCGTGTTCGAGTCGCTCGAAGCGATCGCACGGGCGGTCCTGGAAGACTTCGAACGTCGCATGCCCGAAGGGCGCGGTTCGGCGCCGCACGAGCTCGAGCTTCCCGAGGAAGGGCTCGCAGAGGCGCTCCGGCGCGCCGACGGCGGCGGCGCCCGCGCTGTCCCGCCGGTGTCCGCCGGAGCCCGCGCCGACCGGGGCGTCGAGCTGGCCGTCGCGGCGGGCGCGGAGCCCGAGCAGGCCTCGCACGAGCCGACACCTCCGTCTCCGGGCGTGCGCTCGAACGCGTACCGCGCTCGCGCCGAGACGTTTCCCGGCGTCGGAGCCCCGGACGACGCACGCGCCCCCGCTCCCGAGGTCATGCGCGCCCCCGCTCCCGACGTCATGCGCGCCCCGGACAAGGCGCCCGTTCAGGAACCGGAGCCGTTGCCGTCGCCGGCGCCGGCGACGCATTCCAGCTTCGCTGGCCTGTGGCCTTCAGCAGAGCACGACGCCGTGCGCGAGCTCGAGACCGCGCTCGCGCGCGCGGAGTTCGAGAGTGTGGTAGCTGTCAGCGACCAGCTCGTGTCGCGCGTCTTGGCCGGCGCAGCGACGTTGCTCGGCAGCACGGCGGACGCGCCGCGCGATCCGGCCACGGTAGCGATGCTGCTCGGTCTCGACGGCCGGCGCTATCTGCGCTTCCGCGCGCTGGTCCGCGACGCTCGCTCGGGTCATGCGATCAGCGAGACAGAAGCGCTCGCCGCGTACGCCTTTGCGATCCAGGCGAGGCTGCTCAAGAGCGAGCTGTGAGCTCCGGGCTTTCCGGGGCCGCCCACGCCTCTACAGCAGCTTGCCCAGACGCGCGACGACGCCGCGCCCACTGAAGAGCGCCTTGAAACCTTTCAGCGTCCACTGGTAGCCCTTCTTCGAGTAGGGGAACCAGATCGGATCCCGGCCGGGTGGGCGTACCCGGTCGAAGGACAGGTGTTTGACCTCGCACATGTCGCGCAGCGCGTCAGCGCCGTGGACCCGGCCGAACCCGCTGTTCTTGACGCCACCGAAGGGCGCCTCGGGGCAGGCGTAGTTGGTCAGCACGTCGTTGACCAGCACGCTGCCCGCCTCGACGCGCTCGGCGATCCTGCGCGCCCGCTCGCGGTCGCGACTGAACACGTAGGCGTTCAATCCGAGCTGGGATTGGTTGGCCAGCTCGATCGCCTGCTCGTCGCTGTCGACCTTCATGAACGGCACGATGGGACCGAAGATCTCGTCCTTCATGACGGTCATCTCCTCGGTGCAGTCCGCCAGCACGGTCGGCTCGAAGAACTGACCGTCGATCGCGGGCCGCTTGCCGCCGGTGCGCAGCTTGGCGCCCTTCTCGACCGCGTCGGCGATGTGATTCTCGGCGACGTCGATCTGCCGGGGGAAGATGATGGCTCCGAGTTCCACCGTTTCCTTTGCTGGATCGCCCTGACGCAGCTTGCTGACGAGCTCGGTAACGCGATCGACGAGGCGATCGTAGACGTCCCGGTGCGCGTATACGCGCTCCACCGAGATACAGACCTGACCGCTGTTGGTGAAGCCGGCAAACGTGATGGCCTGCGCCGCTCGTTCGATGTCCGCGTCCGCCGTGACAATGCACGGCGCCTTGCCGCCGAGCTCCATCACGCAGGGAATCAGGCGCTCACCGCACGCGGCCGCGACGCGGCGTCCTGTCGCGACTCCGCCGGTGAACACGATCTTCTGCACTCCCGCGTCGATGAGCGCCGACCCGGTTTCTCCATAGCCGGTGACCACCTGCAGGAGGTCCTCGGGCAGGCCGCTGTGGTTCCACACCTTCTTGACTTCGAGCGCGATCATCGGCGTGACCTCGCTCGGCTTGATCACAACCGCCGATCCACTGACAAGCGCAGCGGCTGCATCACCGAATGGGATGACGAGCGGGAAGTTCCAGGGCGAGATCACTCCGATGACGCCGCGCGGAACGTAGTGGACTTCGCTCTTCCGGTGCTTGAGCAGATGCAGGGAGACTTCGCGTGGTGCGAGGATGCCCGGCGCGTGCTTGGCGTACCAGGTGATGAGGTCAGCGAGCGTGAACAGTTCCTGCGAGAGCGCCTCGTAGCGCGGCTTGCCGGTTTCCCTGCTCAAGAGGTCGACGAGGTCCTCCGCCCGTTCGACCAACGCGTCGCGGAAACGCAGCACGCGCTCCGCTCGCTCCGCCACGGGGAGCACGCCCCAGGCCTTCTGTGCGGCGCGCGCGCGCTCGACTGCCCGGAAGACCTCCTTGCGACCCATCACCGGCGCTTCGCCGACGAGCTCTCCGCTTGCGGGCGCGTAGCTCCGGATCGATTCACCCGCTTCGTGGCTGGCTCTGCCGCCGTTGCCGGCCTTCTTCGACTCGATCGAGCTGACGGTGCCCATGCTTCCTCCTCGGTGTGCGCATGCGGGTTGCGGAGTGCCGGCCAGCATAGGTCGCGGTGCACGCCGTGCAAGGGGAGCGGGGGAGGGGTGTTGCCCCTTTCCAACGCGTCAGGGCGGTGACGGGGACGAGTAGCCGGTAGCGGGGCCGCCGACGGAGATCGTCGTCTGGCCCTGGGAGAGCTTGCCGACCCAACTGCCCTCGAAGTGCTTGGGTACCGCGGTGTCGTCGAGAGCGTCCACCGAACCGGTAGCGCTGATATCCAGCGTTGCGGCTTCGACCTTCGCCGCGGAGCTGTCACGCGCGCGATCCCACATCACCACCAAGCCGTTGCCGCACAGCGCCGCCGCGCAGGCCGCGTCACAGCCCGGGTAGGCCTCTGTCTTGTTTGCCGACGCGCCGGCGAGAGCAACGCCGATCGCCGTGCAACCCACCTGGTCCGCCAGGGCTTCCGGAACGGTAGTCGCCGTGGGCGCGTCGGCCTGGGCGGGGGCCAGGGCGAGCGAGCTGACCAGCAGCGACGGCATCCACGACAGCTTCGCGCCGAGCAGCACCGTGTCCCCCGGGTCGGCGCTCCACGACACCTGTCCCACGTCGCTCGGCGAACCGACGGCGGCGGGAGCCAATCCGCCGATGCTCGACAGGGTCAAGTCCGCTGTGCCGGCACTCTGTCCCTGGCCGCTCAGGTGACCGACGAAGGCAGTCGTGGCGCCGAACGTCTGCGCGCCTGCCGCGAGCCAAGTCTGGACCGGCGTGCGGATCACATGGCTCGCGCCGTTGCCGAGCACCGTGTACAGGAGCGAGTCCCAGCCGTTCGCCGAGCGCGCCTGCGCGAACGCCGTCGCGGGCGAGGCCTGCCCCAGCGCCGTGTGCATCGCGTCGAGCAGGGCCACGACGTCGTCGGGCGCTCCATCCAGCAGTGCGTTCGTTGTCTCGTCGACCGTGGACGAGATTGTCTGCGTCCACTCCTGGGAAGTGGTGTCGATGCCGAGCTCGACACCCATGTCCGTCTGGTCGAGCTGCATCGGTCGGTCCACGACCGGCACCGTCACCGAGTTCTCCTGGCCGGCGACCAGCGTCTGCACGTCGGTACAGCCGCCCGCGAAATGACCTGCTCGCACCGTGACCGCCAGGGCGGGCCCGACGGGCACCTTGTCGATCTGCGGGTCCGTGAAGAAGAGATTCTGGGCTACCAGGGATGTCGCCTTCAGATCGCCATCGGGCGGAGGCGTGCCGGTGAGCGATGCGCAGTCGGTGCCGGCGCGTACGCTTGCGACCCACGTGTCGCCCCACCTGAGGCGCTTGCCGCTGTAGTCGGGGTGGACGGTCAGCGTGACGAAGCCGCCTGCACTCACCGAGATCGCTGCTTCGGCGCTCACGCCGGTCCCCACCGACGCGCGCACCCGGAAGGTCGCCGGGGCGGTAGGAGCAGTCAATCCGACCTGCGCGATACCCTTGGCGTTCGAATCGACCTCGCTCTTGTCGAGCGCCGCATTGCCGGCTTCGCCAATCAGAGCGAAGCGCACGTGATACGAGGCGGGAGGCTTGGCGACCAGCCGCAGGGTGCGCTGCTCGCCGGGTTCAAGCGCCAGGGTGGACGAAGGCTCGAAGCTGATCGAGGTAGGCACGCCCACCGGGCTGCCGCCGCCGCTCCCGCCGTTGGGTGTTGATATCCCCGAGTCCGAGCTCGCACCACACCCCACAACCAGCAGCGCCGAAAGCGCCGCGCACGTACAGAGCCACCCTCGCAGCAAGCAGATTCGCGATGACATGCAATCGAACAAAGCGTGAAGACCAGTATTGAAGCGTAGACGGTTCGCGAGAACAAGCAAGTCGGGCCTTTTCGGACGCTGACGCAGCCGCCGCGCCCGACGCCCGCGTCCCCGTCCTCGCCTCCGCGACCGCCCGCTCGAGCCGCGCCGGGCCTCGATCCGGGCTTCATTTCCAGCAGTAGTGCTATGTTCCCGGCCGGTATGCACTCCGCGGTGCCCCCTTCGGTCCGGCTCCTGGTCGTCGACGACGAACCCGGGCTCCGCCAGATACTCGGGATCATGTTCAAGCGGGAGGGATACGAGGTGGTCGCTGCACCGGGCTACCGCACGGCGGTGGAGGCAATCGAGCAGAGTCCACAGCCTTTTCCGGTGGTTCTGACCGACCTGATGATGCCCGACGGGTCGGGTCTGGACGTGCTGTCTGCGGCCAAGCGCAGAAGCCCAGCCACGGAGGTCATACTGATCACGGCGCACTCGTCCGTCGAGAACGCGATCGTCGCGATGCGTTCGGGGGCCTACGACTTCGTCACCAAGCCGTTCGACCCGGGGGAGTTGGGCGCTCTCGTTGCCAAGGCGCTCGAGAAGCATTCCATCGTCGATGAGAACCGTCGGCTGAAGGCGCGCTTCCAGTACCTCGAGGACCACGGCATCGTCGGGCAGAGCCCCGCCATGAAGGGCGTGCTCGAGCTGGTCCGGCGCATCGCCCCGACCCGCACCACGGTGCTCATCACCGGCGAGAGCGGGACGGGCAAGGAGCGAGTAGCGCGTGCCATTCACGAACAGTCCGAGCGCCACGGCCATCCGTTCCTGGTTGTGAACTGCGGCGCGCTGCCTGAAGCGTTGATGGAGAGCGAGCTCTTCGGCCACGAGAAGGGCGCCTTTACCGGTGCCACCGGCAGGAGCCGCGGGCTGTTCCGGGAGGCCGACGGCGGCACGCTGCTGCTCGACGAGGTGGGCGAGCTGCCTGCCAGCCTGCAGGTCAAGCTGTTGCGTGTGCTTCAGGAACGCAAGGTGCGCCCGGTGGGATCGGCGCACGAAGTCCCCGTGGACGTGAGGCTGCTGGCCGCCACCAACCGCGACGTGGAGGCGGACGTGGACAGCGGTCGTTTCCGGCAGGATCTGTACTACCGGCTGAACGTGATCCGCATGGGGCTGCCGCCGCTGCGGGAGCGGCAGGAGGACATCGCGCTGCTCGCCGAGCGCTTTGTCGAGCGCTTTGCCAGCGAGATGAACAAGGACGTGGTCGGCTTCACGAACGACGCGTTGCGCGCGCTCGTGAAGTATCCGTTCCCGGGCAACGTGCGCGAGCTCGAGAACGTGATCGAACGCGCGGTGGCGCTGGCGGGCTCGCGCGCCATCGGCCTCGGCGATCTGCCACCGGAGGTGAGCGGAATGGCCGGCGCGCCAGGTCCGTCGCTCCTGTCGCTACCGGATAGCGGCTGCCAGCTCGACGAGGTGATGAACGAAGTGGAACGGCGGCTCCTGCTCGAGGCGCTGGAGCGCACCGGTGGGGTACGCAAAGCCGCTGCGCGCCTTCTGGGCATTACCTTCCGGTCGTTCAGATATCGCCTTGCCAAGTATTCGCTGGATCAGGACGGCGACGCAGGCGACGAATCCGACCAGGAAGACTAGCGCGTGCGCACCACGCCGCCGAGCTGGTCAGCCCAGCTCGCAGAGGCCCGAGAGGGCGGCTCGAAGCAGCTGATTGGCTCGCATCTGCTGGTTGTCGCCGTGCCTGCGGGTTGTCCCACCCCCGACAATGGCCCGGCCCGCCCGCTCCTGATACCATGATTCGATGGCGCGTCACCGCGAGCTGGGGTTCCCGAGGTGGCATGGGGTGTGCACGTCCTCGAAGGTTTTCATGACTCCACGTCGACCGGCGCCTCGACGCGCTCGCCGCGGTTTCACGCTGGTGGAGCTGATGGTGGTTGTCTTGATCGTCAGCATCCTGGCGATCATCGGCATCATGCTGTTCCGGAAGTACGCTTCGTCCTCGAAGAGCGTCGAGGCCCTTTCGATGATCCAGAGCATCCGTGCGGCGGAGGAGCGCTGGAGGGCGGAGAACCAGAACTACCTGGACGTCTCCAGCACGATGACGAGCTGGTATCCGATGAAAACCCCGGGCGAAAAGCTGTACGCCTGGGCTCAGCCGTCGGGCAACGACTACGCGAAATGGCAGTTGCTGGCACCGACCGTCGCGGGGCCGGTACAGTTCGGCTACGTCGTCAAGGCAGGGGCTCCGTTCACCAAGCCGCCCACGCTCGACATCACGGATCCACCGGTCTGGCCGACAATGAACCAGCCCTGGTACGTCATCATGGCGGAAGCCGACGCGAACGGTGACGGCACGTTCGCGAAGTACGCCGCGTCGAGCATCAGCGACGAGATCTATCGCGAGAACGAAGGCGAGTAGCCACTTCGGCGTCCCACCCGCCCGCCCCCGTCGGAATTCTCCTCGAGGGGGCTGCCGCCCCTCCGCCGCCCCGACGCGCCTCGCTTCGCTCGGCGCGGGCGCTGTCGCTTCGCCAAAGCTTGCATGGAGCTCGCGCGGGGTGCGCATGTACGCGCGCGTGTGTGATGGTGGTTGCGCCGCGCACACATCGGTGACGTCCAACGTCACTGCCTTCCTCCAGGGGTGACAATTTTCGTCCGGCGCGGCGTGTTTTCCTGCCGCGGATTGGCGTCGAGGCTGGATGTCGTCGAAAATGTCCCATGGCACGGAAGGTGCAATCGCTAACGGCGAGCCTGATGACTATCCACGCCCAGAGAGCACGCACGAGAGGCTTCACCCTCGCCGAGCTGCTCGCCGTGGTCGTGATCGTGGGGATCCTCGCGACGCTCGCAACGATCGGTGTGCGCAAGTACATCTTCGCTGCGAAGTCGAGCGAGGCGACCAACATGATCGGCTCGATCAAGGCCGCGGAAGAAGCCTTCCGGAACGAGACGTACACGTACTTGAACGTCTCGTCGAACATCAATACGTACTACCCCAACGATCCGCCGGGCGAGGTGAAGCGGAACTGGGGCGATCCGAGCGGAAACAACTACGCCAAGTGGATGGAGCTCGGCGTGCAGGCAACGGGTCCGGTGCAGTACGGCTACGCGGTGGTCGCCGGTGCGGCGGGAGGCACGCCGCCGGACCCGGGTTTCACTGAAGCGGACCACAAGGTCACCTGGCCGACGACGACCGAGCCCTGGTACGTCGTCAAGGCGGTGGGCGACGTCGATGGCGATGGCATCCAGTCGATCTTCGTGAGCTCGAGCTTCACGAACGAGATCGTTTCGGAGAACGAGGCCGAATAGCGGGAAGGTTGTCTACAGAAACCAGGCCGCTCTGGCGGCTGACAGGTTCTGCGTAGCGAGTGGGAGTCGGGTGGCCCCGCCGCAACGACAGGAGAGCTCCACCCAGCAAGACGAGAACAAGGAGGCATGAGCATGAAACTACGACGAGCACTCAAGCGAGGCTTCACGCTGGTGGAGCTGATGATTGTGGTCGCCATCATCGGCGTCCTCGCCGCGCTCGCCATCTACGGCGTCCGCAAGTACATCGCCAACTCGAAGACGGCTGAAGCGCGCAACTCGCTCGGTCAGCTCGGCAAGGACGCCGCGTCGGCCTTCGACCGTGAGCAGATGAGCGGCAACGTGCTGGCGCTCCAGGGAAGCACGGCGGTGCTGCACGGCCTGTGCGGTCCCGCGTCCAACACGGTCCCCAGCGGCTCCGGCAAGATCAAGGGCATGAAGTACCAGTCGTCGCCGGCCGAGTGGAACACGGGCGACGCCAACAACGGCTGGAAGTGCCTGCGCTTCACGATGGACCAGCCGCAGTACTACATGTACAAATACGCATCGACCACCGGCAGCTTCCAGGCAATCGCCAACGGCGATCTGAACGGCGACGGCACGCTGTCGACGTTCGAGCTGGACGGCACGGTCGATTCGGCTACGGGTGGCAAGATCGTTGCCGTCTCGCCGACCATCAAGGAAACGAACCCCGAGGAGTAGTCCCGGTATTCGTAGCGGGCCTGCGCGAGCAGGCCGGGCAAGCCCCCGCGAGGTCGCACGCGACGCGCGGGGGCGTTGCTGTTTTGTAGGACCGGTGCGCATCCTTGGGGGAAGTTGGCGGCGACGACGAAGAGCAGGCAGGGCAGATGGGCGACATTCTTCGCTCTGGGCGTGGCGGCGCCGGGGCTTGCCTGGTTGCTCGCGCCCGCTGGCGCGCTCGCCGGCACGATCGGATGGGGGCTTTCGGCGCTGGGCCTGGTCCTGGCGCTCGCGTTCGCTGTGCGCGTCAGGAGAGTGCGCTTGCTGCTGCTGGGCTGTGCGGCGCTTGGTTCGCTGTGCGCGTCCATGTTTGCACCACGGCTGTTTCCGCTCTGCGCCGCGGTGCTGTGCGCGTCCGCCGGCGTGGCCAGCGTGATGGGCGTGGAGCGGCGAGTCCGGCGCGACGCTGCGCTTGCCGTGGGGCTGGGCGTCGGGGTCGCCGTTGTTCTACTGGGCGCGCTCGCACTGCTGGGCGGAACCGATTCACGCCAGGCGATTGTCGGCGCGCTCCGCCTCGGTTGGTCCGATCCGTGGACCCTTGCGCTGGTCGGCCCTGCACTCGTGCTGGGCGCCTTTGCAGTGCTCCGCCTGGCGATGTGCGGGGATGGCTCTGGGGACCGGGCGCTCGGCTGGACGTTCGTGGTGCTGGCGGCGCTGGTGCTGGTGGCGCGTGCCGTCTGGGTCGCGTCGTACGCTTCGATTCCGGCGGATCTCCTGGTGTGGTCCGAGCCGCCGTTCCTGCTCGACCTGCTCAAGCTCAGAATCGGGCCACGTGCTCTACGGTCCCCTGCAGCAGGTCAACGCCTATCCGTACGCGCCGCTGCTCCAGCTTGTGCATCATGCGCTGCTTGCGCCGCTCGGCCTGGATTTGTCGCTGACCGCGAATCGCGTGTTGGCCCTCGGGTGGCAGCTGCTCGCGGCGGGCGCTGTCGCGTGGGCGCTCCGGCCGCGTATCGTCCAGGGCGGCTTGTTGTCGTGGTCGGTGCTCGTGGAGCTGTCGCTCGCGGCTTTCGGGTCGAGCTTCATCGCGCCCTACGTGCACCCGGACCACGCGCTGATGCTGTGTTTCGCGCTCGCAATGGCCGCGCTGCTCGGCGAGGAGCGGATGTCCCGTGCGTTGTTCGTGCTGCTCCTCGTTGTTACGCCCGCGCTGGCCACCGGCTTCAAGCTCACCGGTGCCGGCATCGGCCTCGGTCTGGTGCTCGCGATGCTCGTCGAGCGCCGCTGGCGCGAGCTTGCGTGGCTGATGCTCGCCGCGCTGCTCGCGTTGGGCCTGTTTCCGCTCTTCGATCACACGCTGGGTGGGTTCAGTGACTACACGCTCCGGTTGTTCGCATCCCAGCCCCTGCGCTGGCGTCGCTTGCTCGTGGTTCCGTCCACCGCTGCGGGACGCTTGGCGATCGCGGCTCTGGTGGCTCTGGGCGCCGCGCGCTTTCGGCTCGGTCGCGATGCGTGCCTCGTTGCGGCCTCGAGGATCGCATGGCTCTCGGCCGGCTTCGCACTGGTCTCGCTGCCGGCCTTCCTGAAGGTCGGTGGTCGGGAGAACGACCTTCTGCCGCTCGCCATCGGGGCGGGCGTGGTGCTGCTTCTGACGGCGGCTGCCGTGGCACGGCGTACGCCGTCGCGCGCGCTGACACCCGCGGCGGCTCTCGCCGTCGCGCTCGTGCTGGTACCGCCGCGGAGGCCATGCCCGGCGTCTCTTCGCGCAAACGTGGTGCACGCCGAGCACTCGCTCGAGGCGCTGGTCCGGAGCGAGACCCGTGCGGGTCGCCGGACGCTCCTCTACTCGAGCACGCTCGCCTGGATCCGGGCCGGACGGCGCGATGTGCCGCGGGATCGGCTCCAGACGGCACTCGAGCTGTTCGCGGCGGGTAGGCTCGACCGTTCGGGTTACCTGGCGCACCTGGATCGGGACTACGACTCGGTCATCGCGGTGGGGGCCGCATTCCAGCACGGGGACCGGTGGGACGCCCGTTTCGTGGCGAACGTGACGCGGCATCTGCTTTCGCACTACGCGCTGGTGCTGCCGCACGGAGCTTCTGCGCTTCCGGAGGATGCCACGGCGGTGATCCTGCTGCGTCGCGTGCAACCACCGCGGCGTTGATCTACGCTCCCGCTCGTGCGGTCCTTGACCCCTGTTGAAGCGGCTGCGGTCGTCGCGATCGCGGGATCGCTGCTCGCAACTGCGTTGCCTGAATTCGTCAGGCACCTGCATGCGTCGCGCCTCGTCGAACCGATGGATGGCCTGAACCGCATCGCGACGCGGGCCACCGCACTCGCGGCCGGGCGTCCCGCCGCGAAGGCATATCCAGAAAGCGTGGGCCTGACGCCCGCGGACGTTCCGAGGGGCGAGCGGGTGAAGGATCCACCCGGCACCTGGGACAGTCCGACCTGGCGCCAGCTCGACTTCAGCTTCAAGCTCCCGCACAGCTACAGCTTCGCTTTCGAGAGCCACGACGCTCCGGGTAGCGCGAGCTTCCGCGCCGTGGCCCATGGCGATCTGGACGGCGACGGCGTGCTGAGCACGTTCGAGATATCGGGCTCGTCGAAAGACGGTTCGGAGCCGGTGACCTCGCCCCTCGACATGTACCGCGAGGTCGAATAGCGCTTCGCGGGCGGACGACTGGGATGTCTGGCAGTAGGAGAAGCGCCTCGGTTCTCGCCAGTCTGGCGCTGATGTTCGCCGGCGCCGTCGGCGTCGCCTACCTGCGTACGCCGCTTGCCACGCGCTTCCATTCCGTCCAGCAGCAGAACAACGTCTACACGCTGCCGTCGCCCGAACAGACCGTCGCCTTGAGCCTCGGCTACAGGTCGGCGCTGGCCGACCTGATCTACGCGCACGTCCTCGTTTCGTACGGCCTGCACTTCCAGGAGCGGCGCCGCTTCGAATACGTCGGCAACTACCTCGATACCGTCAACGCGTTGGACCCCCGCTTCGAGACGCCGTACCGCTTTGCGGACACGCTGCTCACGATGCAGCCGAGGCCCGCGCGCCTGGAGGACTACAAGAAGGCGCGGCGTATCCTCGAACGCGGCATGAAGGAGCTGCCCTACGACGACGCCTTGTGGAACAGCGCGGGGGAGTATCTGGCCTATCTGGCGCCCCCGCATCTGCCTGCGCGTCTGCGTGCGGAGTGGCGACGTGCGGGCGCGCGCCGGCTAGCGCGCGCCTGCGAGATGGTCAGCTCCAACGAGAACATCCCCTATCACTGCATCACCGCGGCCGCGCTGCTGTCGAAAGCCGGAGCCCGCGACGCGACAATCCGCTTTCTGGAACGCGTCCTGGCGGTAACCGACGACGCGCACATCCGCAAGCTGGCGCTGGGCTACCTGAAGCACGCCATCGGAGAGCAGGTGCAGGATAAGGCCAGGCGCCGCATGGAGCGCTTCAACGAAGCGTGGAAGGGCGACCTGGGCTTTGTTGGCAAGGACATGGTCCTGGTGCTGGGGCCGCGCTACGATCCGGGTGCGTGCGCGGGGCTCGCAGAGAGCGGGAAGAAGGGCTGCGCCGTCACCTGGCGCGCCTGGAACGCGGCGATCCCGTAGAGCGCATCTCACAACCTATTGCGGGTCGCCCTCCTTCGTCGCGCCGCCTCGCATCCGCCACGGCCGCGCTCGAGATCCGCCACGCTCGAGGTTGCGAGACACGCTCATGCGTCAGTGCGCCTGGATCTGCCGCTCCTGGCCGATGCTCACTGTGCGCTCCGACCACTTGCGCGTCAGCTCCTCGATCTGCGGGTTCGGCAGGCGTCCGGCCAGAACGCGCCGCGCAACGTCATGGTAGCCGGCCCGCCACGCCAGCTCGGCGTACCCGGGCAGTATCTGCGGTGCCTGGCGGATCGCATCTTCGTGCGGAGACAGCACGGCATAGGCGCGGCCATAGGCGCCCAGGATCGACAGCTCGCGGGCGCGTGCGACGAGCCCAGCGGGGCCCGGCGACGCCGCGCGGCGGTGCCAGGACTTCGCCCGGGCGACGCGCTGACACGTCGTCACGACCATGTCCGTGCTGTTCATCCGGGCCAGGGCGTCGAGGATTCGCTGCGCTTCGGCGTAGCGTCCGCTGCGCGCCAGCACGAGCGCTGCGCGGCTGCCGACCGCGCTGCAGCTCCTGCAGCTCTGGTAGGATTGCTCTGCCGCCCGCGCCGCCGCGTCCGGGTCTCCGACGCGGCTCTGGATGTCGGCGTGCGTGCTCACCAGGCTCGGCCGCGCTTCGGCGAGCTTGGTCCTGACGATCGCATTATCCAGGTCCAGAGCGGCGTGAAGCCGCGGCTTGTCGAGCGATAGCTCGACCTGCCCATGTCCATGTCCGAGTGTATCGACCACGAATTGGTCGATGCGCTCGAGACGCGTCTTGCTCGCGTCGGGCGTCTGGTAGACGAGCAGGTCGATGATCTGGAAAATCAGATCGACCTCGTTACCGGACGGTCGGAACCAGCGGTGCGACAGCGCGTAGGCACCGACGAGGTTGTCGAGGGCGGCAGAGTAGTGGTGGTCCTGGATATCGACGTAGGCAAGCTGCGCGCGCGCCAGGGTGCTCGTCGGATTGACGACCAGCTCGCGTTGCCACAGGCGGCGTTCGCTGCTGAAATCGCTTGCGCGGGCGACCGATCGCGTCGCAAACGCCACGGCGACGAGCCCCGAGGCCACGACCGCGACGTGTCGCCGCCGCGCGCGGCCGACCAGCTCGCCGACCACGAGAGCCAGCCCGAGTAGCGGCAGATACAGGAAGCGCTGGGGCAGGATCTCCGACAGCCGCGTGGGCATCACATTCGACGTGGGCAGAAACGCTATGACGAAGAACAGAAGCCCGAGCGTGATGCCGGGCGCCCTCCGCCGACCCAGCCAGGCGCCGGCAATCAACGCGAGCAGGGCGACAGCGCCGAGCGCGATGAACGCCGGACTGTAGATCGTGTGCCCCGTGCCCGGATCGACCCGGAGCAGCCCGTGTTGCATCATCAGGCGCCAGGGGAACACGACCAGCTCTGCGGTGTGTCCCAGCGTGGCCAGCACCAACTCCACGCGGTTGCCCGTCACCGACGTGGGCGGGACGCCGCCCCGGATCGGCAGCAGCAGCTGGTGAAGCCCGAGGTAGACGAGTGCGACGCCGAGCTGGGGCAGAGCCTTGCGTCCCGCATCGAGCGCAAACCGGACGTCGATTGCCGGTCGGCCGAGCGCGACCCAGGTTTCCAGCACGACGAAGGCAGGCAGAACGACGGCTGTCTCCTTCGTCAGGTAGGCGACCAGCGTCCCCGTGATCTCCAGCGCGACTCCACCGCGACGCCCGGACAGTCGCCACGCCACGCCGGTCGACGCGACAAGAAGGCCTACCGTGCACATCACGTCGATGCGCCCCGCGATCCACGCCACGCTTTGTGCCTTGGTCGGGTGCACGACGAACAGGAGCGCCGCCAGCAGTGCTGGGAGCCACGCGCCCAGCCAGCGCCTGAGCGTGTAGAAGGAGAGCGCGCCCGCCGCGGCTTCCCAGACCAGGTTGGTCAGGTGGAAGATGATCGGCGACCCACCGCCGAGCGCCCAGTCCACCGCGTAGGACAGCGTCACGAGCGGCCGGTAGTAGCGGGGCCGCACCTTCTGTGCGGTCGTCATCGAAACGTTCCACAGGTCCGTGGTCAGCCAGTGCTTCCAGTAGTGGAACGAGTGGATGAAGGGATTGAGCTCGATGAGATCGTGGTCGTCGTAGATCCATCCACCGCCGATGGCGACGGCGAACACGGCCACCGCGACGATCGCGACGAACGCAGCCAGGAGTGCCGGGCGAGGGTCGGCGCGCGCGGGCGGAGCATCGGACCCGTTGTCGGGCTCCGGGTCCGGAGGCGAATCGGCGTCCGGCTCAGCGGGCGCGCTTTCGTCTCCGCTGTCTTCGCTCACCGGCCGCTATCCCAGCCGCGTCGCGAAAGCGGCGATCACGGGAAGCGCACGGCCGCAGTTGCCGTCCCGCCGGCACTCACGCTGACGCTGCGCACCTTGCGTCCGTATTCCGGGTGCACGAACACGACGGTGTGGCTGCCCGGGCTGACGCTCACGCCCACCTTGGGCGTAGTGCCGAGCGGACGCCCGTCGAGGATGACGCTGGAGACCGGAATCGAGTTGATGTTGAGCTTGCCCTGACCGGCTGGCGCCGGGGTTGCCGTGTGCGTTTCCTGGTGCGAGGTGGTGGCGACGTGGCTCGACGTGGCGTGCGCCTGCGAAGGCGCCGACGAGCTGCCCTTTTCCACCATGTCGATCGTGAAGGTGCGCTCGGCCTTGCCGTCCTCGAACGTGATGTCCTGCTTGTAGTCCTCGTAGCCCTTGCGTGTCGCCACGATGCTC
This sequence comes from uncultured delta proteobacterium, assembly GCA_963826085.1. Taxonomy (GTDB): domain Bacteria; phylum Myxococcota_A; class Polyangia; order Polyangiales; family Polyangiaceae; genus CAWDXG01. The sequence continues at coordinate 223,956 of CAWGVN010000008.1, forward strand.
CAGGACTTGTCGGTCTGGATGTCGATCTTGATCGGCAGCTTCGGGATGGGTCGCCGCTCGTGGCCGCTGACGAGCAGCACGTGCGCGCCGCTCGCACCCTGTCCGGGGACGATACGCGCCAGTCCCTTCACGACCTTGAGCTTGGGCTCGATCGTCTGCATCTGGTCCGGGGCTACCGTGATCTGCTGCTCGAACGGCTTGTAGCGGTCGCTGCCAGCGATCTTGATCTTGTGATCGCCGGGCGTCATGTCCTTCAGCTCCTGCGGAAGCGGCCCGAACGTCCTTGCCGTCGACCGAGAGCCTGAGGCCGCTGCCTTCGGCGCTGACCTTGATGCCGGTGCCTTCGCTGGCACGCGAGAGCGTGACGTTCAACACCGCTTCGGTGTTCTTCTCGACCGCGACGGCCTGGTCGGCGGTCTGCTCGTAGCCGGCGGCCACGACCTTGACCATGTGCGTGCCGGCCTTGAGGGCGGTAACGCGGCATGGCGACGTGCCACAGCGCTTTGCGCCGTCCACGAACACCTCCACCGCATCGACCGCCTTGTTGCCCGGTCCGGCAACGGTGACCACGAGCGAGCCCTTGCTCGGCAGTACCAGCAGCACCACCGCTGCGATCAGGCCAATCACCAGCAGGCCGATGACCGCCAGCGCGATAGTGCGGCCCGTGCTGCTCGGCGCTACCGGCGGAGCTGCGGCCACCACCTGCGGCGAGTACGCGGGGGCAGGTGGCTGCTGAGAGGGCATGGGCGCGGTTGCAGGCGCAGGCGGGCGCGACATCGACGGCGCTGCGCCGCCGGAGCCGGTGACCAGGGCTGCGGCGCCGCCCAGTCGCGCCGAGGTCGGCGCGGGCGCACCTGCTGCGGGCGCTGGCGGCGGAGCACTGCGCAGCAGCGCCGTAGCGGCCGTTTCCGCGCCACCCTTGTCGAACACCGAGGTTTTCTCGTCCTCGTCGTCCCAATCCATGTCCACCGGCGCTGCGGCGGCCGGCGGCGGTTTCGGAAGCGGTGCGGGTGCCGGCGGCGCAGCTGCGCCGCGCGACGGCGGCGGTGCGGGAGCGCGCGACGGCGGCGGTGCGGGAGCGCGCGACGGCGGCGGTGCGGGCGCGCGCGACGGCGGCGGTGCGGGCGCGGGCAGACTGCCGGAGCGGGACGCCAACGGCGCCGGAGCGCTGCGGGCGGCGGGCGGCGCGGGCGCACCGCGGACCGTGCCTGGCGGAGGCCCGCTGGGCGGTGGGCGGCTCGGCACGGGCCGGCTCGGCACGGGCCGGCCCGGCGCGCTCGGCCGGCCGCTGGGCGGCGGAGGAAGATTGGGCGCTGCGAGTCCGAGCAGGGTTTTCTGTCGGGAAGCGGGTGGCGGCGGCGTGGGTCCGCGCTGCGACGGAACGCTGGGACGTGGCTGCGATTTCTTCGCAAGCCCGTCGAATACGTCCAGATCCGATCCGCCCTTTTCGCTCATGCGGTTGCTCTCCTCGTGATCCCGACCCGGCGGAGGGCTCGCTGCCTCCGAAGGGAACATGCGCCCCATGAAAGCGGCCACCCGGGTCGCGTCACCTGTGACCGGCAGTGATCGCGCAAAGGCCCGCAAGTCCTCTTCAAATTCAGACGCAGTAGCGTACCTCTCCTTGGGCTCCTTGGCGAGCGCCTTGAGGCAGATCCGGTCGAGTTCGGGAGGCACGGCGCCGTTTGATGATGACGGTGGAACAATATTGCCCGAACGGATCTTTTCCATCACCAGGAGCTCGTTCGGCGCGTCGAACAGGCGCTGCTGGGTCAGCGTCTCCCACAGGCAGATGCCCAGCGCGAAAATGTCCGAACGGCGATCGATCCCGCTCCCGCGGATCTGCTCCGGCGACATGTAGCCGACCTTGCCCTTGATGGATCCGGCCTGTGTTCGGGTGATCTTGCCCTGCGCCTTCGCGATGCCGAAGTCGATCAGCTTCGTCTCGCCGGCGAAAGACAGCAGGATGTTCTGCGGGCTCACGTCGCGGTGCACGATGTCCAGGGGCTGCCCCCGGGGATTTTTGCGATCGTGGGCGTAGGACAGCCCATTGGCCACTTCGGCCACGACGTGCACCGCGATCTCGATGGGGATCCGTTCGCTGCGCGCGGCAGTGCGATCAATCAACGTGCGAAGCGGTTTGCCGTCGACGAACTCGAGCGCGATGTAGTGGCTGCCTGCCGACTCGCCGAAGTCGATAATGCGCGCGATGTTCCGGTGCTCGAGCTGGCTCGCGATGCGCGCCTCGTCCTGGAAGAGCTCGAGGAATTCGTCGTCCGCGGCGACACCCGGAAGGATGCGCTTGAGCGCGACCGTCTGGTTGGAACCGTTCCGGACCGCCCTGAACACCTCGGCCATGCCGCCGACGCTGATCCGGTCGAGGAGGGTGTACGGGCCGAAACTGCGGGGGGCGTGCAAGAACGGGCTCTCCCGGCCCCACTTTGGCACAAAACAGGCCGTCCGTTGCACACCCAGACACAGGAAAATGCGAATCCGGCCGCCGACTTGGCGAAGTGCTTCCTGAAGTCCTTCGCCCCTGCACCGCGTCAGGGCGCGGTGCCGCTGCCCGTGGGGGCGGCTGAATTGCCGCTTCCGCCCGTGTCGGGGCCGGGGGCGCCGGTGCTGGTCGAATCCCCGGTTTCGGGCTTGGGTTTCGGCTTGCGGAAGTAACGGACGCGCTTGGCCTGGAGCGGATACCAGACCTTCGGAGGCACGATCGGCGTGTGGGGGAAGATGCGCCGCGCTCCCGGCGGCTGGGACCGGACCAAGCGGACTTGCGCCGCATTCGCGGCGACAGGCTGGCCGGAGAGGTCGCGCTCGCCCCCGATGGCCGCCGCCAGCGGGTGCTGGAACAGCACGATCTGCTGCGCACCGCGCGCTGCGAGAAGATGGCGCAGAAGTGCGGCATCCTCGCCAGGGCGGGGGGCGGTGGTGACCTCGGCGTACAGCAGCATCCCGCCGCCCGCGATGCCCATCGCCGCCGCGGCGCGCGCTCCGCCCGGCAGGCCTTCGGCGATTCGCCTGGCCGTGACGGACGGCGCCGTTGTCGCGACCACGAAGCGCGGGCCATCCAGCCACACGCCGGGGCCGCCGTGCTGGGTCTCGCGTTCGGGGTGGAAGACGACCACGGTCTTCGCGTTGTCGTCCGCGCTGCCGCTGGCCGGCGCGACCGCTCGCGGATCAAGCTCGAGCATCCGGACCTTGGTCTCGGGGCGGCTCCTGTCCGGACGCACCCATGTGGTGGCGATCGCGTAGGGCCAACCGTGCTGTGGCAGGCCGGAGAGCTTCCACACCCCTTCGCCCTGCGCCGGTGGCTGGAACGCGCTCTGTACCGGCGGCCCGGGCAGCACATGCCTGAGCGTCAGATAGAAAAAGTCGCGCGCTTCCCTGTGGATGTAGCGCGGGAAGTTCATGAGCCCCATGTAGCGGAGCATGCGCCGCCCCCGGAAATGCCAGCCCTTCATGCCCGGCACGTCGCCCTGGGCCTCCCACTGCGGGTCGAGCTTGCGCGCCAGCGGTTCTACCTCGTCCGCCGGCCCTGCCTTGTAGAACTCGAATCCGGTGTGCCCTGGATTCATGTCCAGGTGGATGCCGTACACGCAGCGCGCGCGCTGCATGGCAAGCGCGAGGTGTTCCGCGTCCAGGCTCGATCCGTAGAAGTAGCCGACGAAGCCCTCCTTCGTCAGGCACACGGCGCTGCGCACGGTGCGGGACTTGTCCGTCCAGCCCGGCGGCACGCCGCCCCACCAGTTCCTCTTGTAGGGATTGATCGTGCCGTCCACCACCATCGGCGTCATGTTCTGGCGGAACGACAGGATGTCGTCGGGAACGGTCTCGTCGTCGGGCCAGGTGCCGAACGCGGTGGAGCCGTCGCGGAGCTCCGCCACTGTCGCCGCGTACGGCTTCGGCGGCAGGTACACCACGCCGTCGGCCATCATGCCGAATTCGCCGTGGGTTGCCTGGAAGCCGCCGTTGAATCCTCCGAGCAGGCGTCCCATGACCGCCGGCTTGCGCGGCACCTCGCCGGGCCCGGTCTCGCCGGTGGCGCTCTTCGGTTCCACGGTGCCGCTCATCTCGTGCAGCGCCACCTGCCGCGGGTCCCAGAGCAGCACGAAGATTTCCGTATACAGCCGCTCGTGATCGGTGCGGATGAACGACGTGACGAACGGCGCCGGCGCGCGGGGATTCGTGCGGATGAACGGGTCCTTGTCGAGGGGCCGCCACTTGCCCTCGTCCGGCAGCGGCGGAGAGAGCATCGGCTTCATCGGCGGCGGCGGCCAGCCCGTCTCCGGATCGGTGTAGGTGGTCGCCGGCGTGTCGAGCAGATTGCCCATCTGGGCGGCGAGGCGCGCCGAACCGTTGTCGCCGGTTACCTTGCCCTGCATGCGCTGCAGCCAATCGAGCGCGTCGAACGCGACGGCCTTGAGGTATTGCATGCGGTCGCTGCCGAACCACGGCATGGCGCGTACGCGATCGACAGCCCACGTCACGAGATTGCCCGGACGCGCGAGGGGGATGCGTTGCTCGCGCACATACAGCCGCCCCTCGATGTGTCCGTGGCCTTCAGTCGGAATGCGGATGCGACGCGAGTCCGCATCGACGACCAGCGCTTCCTGCGAGAACGTCAGCGTCGCGTGCTGCGCCGCGGGGTCCAGCGTGAAGTGACGCCGGAGCACGCCACGCAGGCTGCCCGTATTCTGCAGGTTGGTGAGCCGCTCCTGCCACTGCGCGAGCCGCGTCCAGTCGTCTCCCGTAGGCACGGGCTGGCCGCGCAGATCCGCCAGATGCACGCTGTAGGTCCTGTCCGCGCCGCCCAGCACCCACGCCACGCGCTGGCCGCCCACCACGAGCTGATGCTCGTCGACGGCGGACGTGTCGGTCAGATTGTAGACGTGGGCGATCTCGAGCAGATGTCCACCGGGTGCTCGCCGCGTCGCCACCTCGAAGATGTCCGACGGCTCACCGGCGCGGTGGGCGCGCACCACGGCGCGCGGCTCGTCCACGCGCGAGGCGACGACTCCGCGTGGCGAGTCCAGCCAGTGTACGTCGCGCGGCGCTGCCACAAGTCCTTGCGCTGCCAGCGCGTCCGACAGCGCCCGCGCAGGGTCGCGCTCGGCGGCTGCCGCAGGCGGCACTCCGCCCCCGCGCTGCACGAGCCAGGCCAGGACCAGCAGCAGGGGAAGCGGCCGGAACAGGGCGCCGAGCACGCCCAGCCGCCGGGAGGATGGGCTCGCCATCCGCCGCCCGCGCGCCGCCGGCATGCTGCCTGCTACGGCTGGCTCCTGAGCCCCGACAACTGCTCGGAATACCCTACCCATCTGCGACTCTGAACGCGTGCCCGCGGTTAGCACCTTCCCGCGGACAGGGAAAGCCGGGCCCCAGAAGGGTCAACCCGGTTGGCGCTGGAACCAACTGCGTTGTGCGGGCTCGGCCCATTCCCGGCGGATCCCGCCGTTCCAGACCCCGGCACGCCCCGTGCTAGCCTGTCATCGATGGCCCGGACCACCCGCCGCATGCTGCTCCTGGCAGCGGCCGCGATGCTCGTCGGCGGATGTCTGGCGCCCACGCTGCCCCTCCCGCCGCCGAGCAAGCCCACGGTGGCCGGTCCGGACACGAACGGCAACGTCGAGCTGAAGGGCACCGTCCAGCCCAGCGCCGAGGTCTACGTCCACAACTACGCGAGCACCGACATATTCGGCCAGATCACGGGCAAGGACGGCGCCTACGACATCACGCTGCCGGCGAAGATCAACGACCAGGTCGAGCTCTGGTACACGATCGGCAAGGACCAGAGCCCGAGCATCGTGTTCCAGATCCGGGCGCCGTAGCTTCTGCTAGGAAACCGTGCGCAGCACGCGCCGGCCGTCGCTCTGGCGGTGCACCAGTTGTGCGCTCGCCGGCGGGTGGGGCGCTTCGTCGAGCTCGTCGATGACGTCGCCCACGAGGTCGTAGTCGGAGGCCTGCGTGATGCGAACGCGGCGCATCTGACCGGGCAGTACGGGGGCGCCGGAGAGGAACACGCCGCCGTCGATGTCCGGTGCCTGGCCTGCGTGTCGGCCTACCATCACGAGCTCGCTCTCTTCGCTCGGTCCCTCCACCAGCACGTCGATTTCGCTGCCGACCAGCGCGCGATTCTTGTTCTTGCTGATTCTACGCTGCAAGCTCATCAGCTTGCGCGCGCGGGCGGCGCTGGTTCTCTTCGCGACTTTCGAGTCGAGCTCGAAACTGTGCGCGCTTGGCTCGTCGCTGTAGCGGAACACGCCCACGCGATCGAACTCCGCCCACTCCACGAAGGTGCACAACTCGTCGAATTCCGCCTCCGTCTCACCGGGATGGCCGACGATGAACGCCGTCCGGAACACAAGCCCGGGTACGCGCGCGCGCAGCCGCTCTACGAGTTGGCGAAGGCGCGCGCCGCCATGGCCGCGGCGCATGCGGCGGAGCATGGCGTCGGCGGCGTGCTGGAGCGGCATGTCGACGTACGGCAGCACGCGCGGATGCTGGCCGAGGAGCTCGACCAGCGCGTCGTCGAGCTTTTCCGGGTAGAGGTAATGGATGCGCACCCAGCGGATTTTCGGAACGTCCGCGATGCGCTGCACGGCATCCGCAAGGCTCGCGCCGTTCGCCAGGTCTCGACCGTAGGCGACCGTGTCCTGCGAGACGAGATTCACCTCGAGGACGCCAGCGTCGGCGAGGCGGCGCACCTCGTCGACGATGTCCGCCACGGCGCGCGAGCGCTGCTTGCCGCGCAATTCCGGGATGACGCAGAACGAACAGCTCCGGTTACAGCCTTCGGCGAGCTTGACGTAGGCGCTGGCGCCGCGCGTGCTGAGCCGCCGCGGATCGCCCGCGCCCACGACCCAATCGGCAGGATTGCCGACCAGCACGCGCGCCGCGCGGCCGCCGAGCACACCCTCGAGCTTGAGCATGTCGCTCGAGCCGAGGAAGTGATCGACCTCGGGCATGCCCTCGGACAGCTGCTCCGGGTAACGTTGGCTCAGGCAGCCGGCGACCACGAGCTTCTCGCAACGGCCGCCCTTCTTGTGCTCGGCCAGCTCGAGGATGGTATCGATGGATTCCTTCTTGGCCGCATCGATGAAGCCGCAGGTGTTGACGACGATGACCTCGGCTTCGGCTGCGTCGCCCACGTGGCGGTAGCCCGCGCGCTCGGCCACGCCCAGCATCACCTCGCTGTCGACGCGGTTCTTGGGACAGCCCAGGCTGACGAAATGGATGGTCCCGCCCCCGCCGGAATCCTCCTCGATGGGGCTCAGCGCCCCTCGAGCCCGACGTGACTCGCTGCGCTCATCGCGGGCTCGCTGTCGCTCGCTGGGCTCGCTCACCCGCGCTCCATCGCCTCGCGGAAGCGCTCGAACAGGTACAGGGCGTCGTGCGGGCCGGCGGCGGCTTCGGGGTGGTACTGCACGCTGAAGGCTAGCGCATCGGGCGCCGTCAGGCCCTCGCTGGTGCCGTCGTTGAGGTGCAGGTGCGTGGTGCGCGCGCGCTCGCCGATGGAATCCACGTCGACGACGAAGCCGTGGTTCTGCGTGGTGATCTCCACGCGGCCGGTTTCCAGATCCTTGACCGGCTGGTTCAGCCCGCGGTGACCGAACTTGAGCTTGTAGGTGCTGGCGCCGAGCGCGCGGGCGAGCAGCTGGTGGCCGAGGCAGATCCCGAAGATGGGCTTTATGCCGAGTAGCGCCTTGATGGTGTCGATGGCGTAGCCGACGGCCGCTGGATCCCCGGGACCATTGGACAGGAACACGCCGTCGGGCGACAGCGCCAGGATGTCGTCGGCGCTGGTGCTCGCGGGGACCGCCGTGACGCGACAGTCCGCGTCCACCAGGCAGCGCAGGATGTTGCGCTTGGCGCCGAAGTCCATGGCGACCACGTGCAGCTCGGGGCGCGCTTTCGCGGGGTGCGTGCCGGGCGCGACCAACTCGTGCGGATCGAGGGGCACCTTCCAGTCGCCGCGGCTCTCGGAGAACTCGTAGCGCTTCTCCGGCGTGACGCGCGAGACGAGGTCCAGCCCCTCCATCCTCGGCGCGGCCTTCGCCCGGTCCACGAGCGTGTCCGGATCCTCCGTGCCGATGCAGCCGTTCTGCGCGCCGCGGTCGCGGATGAGGCGCGTCAGCCGGCGCGTGTCGACGCCGGTGATCGCCACGATGCCGGCTCGGGCCAGGTAGTCGTCCAGGCTCTGCTCGGAGCGCCAATTCGATGCCACGGGGCTCAGCGCGCGCACCACGAAGCCGGCCGCGCGCGGCTTGCCGTCGACGCTTTCTGGGTCGCCCGCGTTGATGCCGGTGTTGCCAATGTGCGGCGCCGTCATGGTGACGATCTGTCCGGTGTACGACGGGTCCGTCAGCACTTCCTGGTAGCCCGTCATCCCGGTCGTGAACACGACCTCGCCCGTGGTGCTGCCCTCGGCGCCCCAGGCCTCGCCTTCGAGCACGGTGCCGTCGGCCAGCGCGAGGTGTGCCTTCCTGCGCGCGCTCACGCCGACCCCTCGCTCGCCCCGAACACCACGCCGCCGTCGGCGAGCGTCATCAGCACTCTGCCCGTCAGCTCGCGATCGAGGAAGGGCGTATTGCGGCTCTTCGACTGCAGCGGTGTTTTCCCGGGCACCCAGCGCGCTTCGGGATCGACGAGCACGAGCTCGGCGATCGCGCCTTCGCGCAGGGCAGGGGGCTCGATGCCCGCGATGCGCGCTGGGCGCGTCGACAGCGCTTGCACCAGCCGCCCGAGGCCCTGTCCCTGTCCGACCGCCTCGAGCAGCAGCCCGAAGCTCAGCTCCAGACCCATCAGGCCAGGGGACGCCTCCGGAAACTCGCAGTCCTTTTCAAGGGGCGAGTGCGGCGCATGGTCGGTGGCGATGGCGTCGATGGTGCCGTCGGCCAGCGCTTCGCGCAGCGCGGCCACGTCTTCTTCCTCGCGCAGCGGCGGGTTCACCTTGCAGGCGGTGTTGTAGCCGATGACGGCTGCATCCGTGAGCAGCAGGTGATGCGGCGTGACCTCGCAGGTGACCGCTAGCCCGCGGCTCTTGGCCTCGCGCAGGATGCGCACGGCGCCGCGCGTGGAGATGTGCGCGGCGTGGTAGCGCGCTCCGACGTATTCGGCGAGCAGCACGTCGCGCGCGATGATGATGTCCTCGGCCACGCGCGGCCAGCCTCGCAGGCCGAGCCGCGTCGAAACGGCGCCTTCGTTCATGTCGGCGCCGGCGGTGAGCTCGTGATCCTCGGCGTGCTGGATCACGGGCATGTCGAAGTTTCTCGCGTATTCGAGCGCGCGCCGCATCACGGCGCTCGACATCACGCACACGCCGTCGTCGCTCACGGCCACCGCGCCGGCTTCGCGGAGCTCCGCCATCTCCGTCAGCTCCTCGCCCTTCTGGCCCAGGGTGACGGCGCCGATGGGATGCAAGCGCGCTCCGCCGCACTCCGCCGCGCGGCGCAGCATCATCTCGGTGACTGCGCGCGTGTCGTTGACCGGCTTGGTGTTGGGCATCACGCACACATGTGCGTAGCCGCCCGCCGCGGCCGCCGCGAGACCGGTCGCGATGTCTTCCTTGTACTCGTGCCCCGGCTCGCGCAGGTGGGCGTGCAGGTCCACGAAGGCCGGCAGGAGCCAGCGCCCGTTGCCGTCGACCACCCGCGCGTGGAACGACGCGCCGAGCTCGTCGCCGGCCCCCGGTCCCAGGCGCGTGATGCGCCCGGACTCCACGACCACGTCGCCCATCTGGTCGAGCCCTTGGGCGGGGTCGAAGATGCGGACGTTCCGGAAGACCAGGAGCTCGGCGCGCTGCGTCACGGCGGCCGCGTGATAGCACGGCGAGCGGCGCCCGGGCAGGCCGCACGGCTTGATCGACCTCGAGTCGTCCCGGAGCTATGGTCGTGTCGACGGCTGCCGGTCGTGGCTCCCCAGCTGGAGCCGGGGCTTCGACGCTGTTGGAAGGAAGAGCTTGTGCGTGCTTCGATGGCGGTTCTGGTTGCAGGATTGGGCATCGCCCTGGCGGCGGGCTGCGGCTCCAGCTCCAGCTCGAACAGTGGCGGCACCGGCGGTAGCGCAGGCAGCGGCACTGGCGGCAGCAGCGGCTCTGGAACCGGCGGGAGCGGCACAGGCGGCACAGCCGGCAGCGGCACGGGCGGCGCAGCCGGCAGCGGAACGGGCGGCGCGGCCGGCAGCGGAACGGGCGGCGCGGCCGGCAGCGGAACGGGCGGCACGGCCGGCAGCGGCACGGGCGGCACGGCCGGCAGCGGCACGGGCGGCACGGCCGGCAGCGGAGGCGCCGGGGGAGCCGGCGGGGCCGGCGGCGGTCACGCGATCAAGACCGTGTTCCTCATCATCATGGAGAACAAGGCCTGGTGCGAGGTCAAGGGCAGCAGCGACGCACCCTATATCAACAACACCATCCTCAAGCAGGCAGCTTCTGCGACGCAGTACAAGGGCCCGCTCAGCGGCAACCTGCATCCGAGCGAGCCCAACTACATCTGGCTCGAGGCCGGCAACAATCTCGGCGTTACCAACGACAACGATCCGGCGCAGAACCACCAGAGCACGACCGACCACCTCGTGACGTACATGAAGACGGCGGGCGTGACCTGGCGCTCCTACCAGGAGGACATCAGCGGCACGGTATGCCCGCTGACCAGCGTCGGCAACTACAAGCCCAAGCACGACCCGATGGTTTTTTTCGACGATGTCACGAACACCAACGATGCGAGCTCGGCGTACTGCATCTCCCACAACCGGCCGCTGCCGGAGCTGGATGCGGATCTCGCGAACAACAAGGTTGCCCAGTACAACCTGGTGACGCCAAACCAGTGCCACGACATGCACAGCAAGTGCGCGCCCGAGAACAACGAAGTCAAGCAGGGCGACAACTGGCTCGCGACCTGGATCCCGAAGATCACGGCCTCGCAGGCCTACAAAGACGGCGGCGCCATCTTCATCACCTGGGACGAGGCCGAGACCAGCATCAACGGGGGCTCGGTCTGTTGCGTGCTGGGCAATTGTCCCATCGGCATGATGGTGCTGTCTCCGGACTCCAAGGCCGGCGGTTACACCAGCAGCATCGCCTACGACCACAGCTCGACGCTGAAGACGATCCAGGAGATCTTCGACGTGAAGCCGCTGCTGCGCGGCGCCGCCGCCGCGAACACCAACGACCTCTCCGATCTGTTCAAGAGCTTCCCGTAACCCGCGACAGCGCCGCTCCGGAGGTTTGAACACGAAGGGCCGAAGCGCCGAAGGGGATCCCGAAGGGTTTTTGGGGTCGAGGGCCGCGCGACGCTCGCCGTCTCATCCAGTGGCGGCGCGACGCAGAGCGGGCGCGCCCCAGCGGCGCGCACCCGCTGGATTAGCCGCACTGCGCTGCCACGATGCTCGACCCCCAAAAAATATCCTTCGGCCCTTCGGCCTTCGTGTGGGTCCCCTCGAGCAGCTCGGGCAGCAACGTCGCTCAGGCGAGGCGATCCGCGAGGCGTTCGCTGGCTAGCCACGAGATGGCGCAGATCGTGTGCTGCGGGTTGACGCCCATGTTGGTGGGGAAGACGGACGAGTCGAAGACGTAGAGTCCGCGGAGATCGTGTGCCTGGAGCTCCGGGAACCCGCGACAGCGCCGCTCCGGAGGTTTGAACACGAAGGGCCGAAGCGCCGAAGGGGATCCCGAAGGGTTTTTGGGGTCGAGGGCCGCGCGACGCTCGCCGTCTCATCCAGTGGCGGCGCGACGCAGAGCGGGCGCGCCCCAGCGGCGCGCACCCGCTGGATTAGCCGCACTGCGCTGCCACGATGCTCGACCCCCAAAAAATATCCTTCGGCCCTTCGGCCTTCGTGTGGGTCCCCTCGAGCAGCTCGGGCAGCGACGTCGCTCAGGCGAGGCGATCCGCGAGGCGTTCGCTGGCTAGCCACGAGATGGCGCAGATCGTGTGCTGCGGGTTGACGCCCATGTTGGTGGGGAAGACGGACGAGTCGAAGACGTAGAGTCCGCGGAGATCGTGTGCCTGGAGCTCGGGGCCGACCACGCTGCTCGATGCTCCGAGGCCCATCTTGGCGGTTCCGAACAGGTGCGCCGCGATGCAGTGGAAGTAGCGCGGGTCGTCCGGCACATCGAACACCGCGTCGATGGCGTCCACCGAACGGATGCGGTCGGGGAGGCCGTGCACGCCGGGCAGCACCTCGCGCGCGCCCGCGGCGAACATCATCTCCACCAGCCGTTTCACCCCGAGCTTCAGCACGCGGATGTCCGCGTCGGTCATGTCGTATTCGATGCTGGTGCCGCTGCCGAACAGCGGCCGCTTCACGCGGCCGTGGGCCTGCGCCCGGACCTGCACGCCCCAGATCGCTACATGGCCGTAGTCGCCGATCTCGCGCATCAGCTCGGGACCGACGCCCGGAAATCGTGCCGCCGCGAACTCGAGCGGCATGCTCACCGTCTCGAACTTCATGTACTCGTCCCAGAAGTGCGTCGACTCGTAGCCCTGTGTCGCGCCGAACCAGATGTCGACGGGCGTGTCGAAGATGCCCACGATGCCCGTGCCCGGATGGGCCTGCAGCCGCCGGCCGACCAGCCCCGAGGCGCGACCGATGCCGTTGTCCGAGAGCAGCAGCGGCGTCTGGATCGCGCTGGCGGCTACCACGACAGCGTGCCGGGCTCGCACCGTCAGCGGCGGGCCGGTCCGCCCTGTTTCCGGATCGACAAAGCGCCCGGTCACGCCCACCGCGCGCCCGCCCTGTACGAGAAAGCGCTCGGCCGTGCACGTTGCGTACAGTCGCGCGCCGGCTTCGATCGCGCGCGGCACGTAGGAGTTGTTCATGCTCTGCCGCTGCGCCGTGGGGCAACCCTGGTTGCAGTGCGCGGAGCCGCGGCAGTCCTTCACGTTGCGGCGGATCTCGTTGCCCTTCCACCCCAGGGCCTCGACGCCCCGGCGCATCAACCTGGCGTTCTCTCCGAGCACGTCTTCCGGCGCGCGATCGACCGACAGCTCGCGGTCGAGCTGGTCGTAGACGCGCTGCAATCCGGCGTACTCGAAGGGCGCACCCACGCCGTGCTCGCGCCGCCAGAGGGCGTGGATCGGCTCGGGCATGCGATGGATGATCGCGCCGTTCACGGCGGTGGTACCGCCCACGCAGCGTCCCTGCAGGATGGGCGTGAACGCGCGCCCTCTCGCCACCTGGAAGCCCATGTCGCGCCACACGCGCCTGAACGCGGTGTACATGTCGCCGCGCAGCTCTTCGGTGGGAACGTGCGGTCCTTCCTCGAGCAGGATCACCTCGAGCCCGGCTTCGGTCAGCACGCGCGCGGCCGTCGCCCCCGACGCGCCGCTGCCGATGATCACCACGTCTGCGATGTCCTCGACGCGGCGGCGATCGCGGACGTCCGCTATCGAAAGCAGAGCGCCGCTCACGCCTCGTCCTCCGGCAGCGCGGCCCAGTCGGGCGGCCTGGCGTCGGTTGGGTGGATGCCGAGCTGCTGCTGCACCGCCGGTAGCCCGCAGAAGCCGAGGCAACCGACCGTTTTGAACAGCAGCGGCGTCTCGCGCACGAGATACACGTTGCTGATCCGGAAGCGTTCGAGCAGAGCGAGCTGGGTCGCCGGCTCGACGCCGAGGAATGTGCGGAAGCGCCCCAGCATGAACAGCGGCGACAGCATCACCATCCACAGGCACGCGCGGAGGCCCAGCACGAACTGTAGCGGTGCTCGCTCGAGCAGGTCATCGACGAAGCGGCCCATCGGCGCCTGCGCGGCGCCGTACGGCATGCGCTCGTCCGCGCCCGCCGGGATCACGACCCCGAATACCGACACGAGCCAGCGCCGCTCGAAGTTGAACAGCCTGAGCGCTCCGCCGCCGCGCGGCCCGCGCTCGGGCGCCACGCCGACAGGGGTGCTCGGCTCGTCCACGGCCGCGTTCTACCAGACCCGGCCGGACCCGCCGCTGACATCGCTCGATTCGCCGACAATGCGCCGCTCCAGGCCCTCAGGCCAAGCGCTCCCGGTCGTGCGGCTCGTCGTAGTCGATGATCGGGCCGATCGGATAGATGCGCGTCGGATTGATGCTCTCCAGGCTGCGGAAGTAGTGCTGCTTGATCTCGTCGATGTCCACGGTCTCGCGGATGCCGCGCGTCTGGTAGAGGTCCCGCGTGTAGCCCCACAGGTTCGGGTAGTCGCGCAGCCGCTGCCGGTTGCACTTGAACAGGTAGTGGTAGACGGGGTCGAAGCGCACCAGCGTTGTGAAGAAGCAGATGTCCGCTTCCGTCAGGCGATCCCCGCACAGGTAGCGCTGTGTGGCGAGAAGCGCTTCGTAGTGGTCCAGCGTGCGGAAGACCTGGCCGGCGGCTTCCTCGTACGCCTGCTGGGTGCGCGCGAAACCGGCGCGGTAGACGCCGTTGTTGACCGAGTCGAAAAGGGCGTCGATCTCGCGTTCGAACGTCGGCGGCTAGATCCGGCGGACACAGATCCACCGAGCCGTCGCCGAGCGCGTTCATCTCGTGATCGAACATGCGGATGATCTCGCGCGACTCGTTGTTGACGATGGTGGCGCGCTTCCTGTCCCACAGCACGGGTACGCTGACGCGGCCGGTGAAGTCGGAGCTGGCCCTGACGTAGAGCTCGCGGAGGTAGCCGGGCCCGTCGGCGCCGTCGGGAATGTCGTCGGCACCCTCGCTGAAGTGCCAGCCGTTTTCACCCATGAAGGCGTCGGCGACGCTGATGCCGATCGCATCGCCCAGTCTCTTCAGCTTGCGGACGATCAGCGTTCGGTGGGCCCAGGGACAGGCGAGGGAAACGTACAGGTGATAGCGACCGGCTTCGGCGGGGAATCCGCTGGAACCGTCCGCAGTGATGCGGTCGCGGAAAGAGGTGGTTGCACGAATAAAACGGCCCCTGCTATCGACGGCGTGCCGGTCGCTCGTCCACTTTCCATCTACAAGCTGTCCCATGGGGATCGCGTAGGACGCCGGGGGCGCTGTGTCGAGCGGTTCAGCCGATAATGCGCTTGCCGGCGGCAATCACCGTGCGCACCGGGTTCCAGCCAAAGCTGTAGCCCAGCCAACGGTGATCGGGCACCTGGCACACGATCAGATCGGCACGTTTGCCGATCTCCAGGCTGCCGGTCTCGCCGCCCAGCGCCAGCGCGTGCGCCGCGTTGATCGTGGTGGCGACGATAGCTTCGGCGGCGGTGAGTCCCAGCGTCCGGCAGGCCAGCGCGATGATCATCGGCTGCGAGGGTGTGAACGAGGAACCCGGGTTGAAGTCGGTGGCGAGCGCGATGGGCACGTGTGCGTCGACGAGCCGTCTCCCGGGTGCGTGCACGTTCATGCCGAGGTGGAACGGCACGCCCGGAAGCAGCACGCCGACGGGCGGGTGGGCGCTCGAGCCAAAGAGCTCCAGATCCGCATCCGACAGGTGCTCGAGGTGGTCGACCGAGGCCGCGCCCAGACGGAGCCCCAATGCCGCCGCGCCGGAGGCCGTGAACTGCTCGGCGTGCAGCTTGAGCCCGAGCCCAACCCCCGCCGCGTGCGACAGCAAGCGTTCGGTTTCTTCGAGCGTGAAGGCTTCCTTTTCGCAGAACACGTCGACGAAGCGCGCGAGCTTGCGTTCCGCGACGGTGGCGGCGAGCTGGTCGAGTAGAGCGAGGTATCGCCCGCGATTCGACTTGTGCTCCGGCGGGATCACGTGCGCGCCGAGCAAGGTGGGGACGACCTGGATAGGCAGCTCTTCGGCCACTCTGTTTGCGACCTCCAGCAGCTTCAGCTCGCCGTCGCGGTCGAGACAATAGCCGCTCTTGATCTCGAGCGTGGTGGTGCCGTGCTCCATCGCGCGGCCAGCCCAGCGCTGCGCTCCAGCGAGCAGCGCGTCGAACGACGCGGCGCGCGTGGCGCGCACGGTGCTCAGGATGCCGCCGCCGTGGCGGAGGATCTCGAGGTACGGCGTTCCGCGCATGCGCTCTTCCCACTCCGCGGCGCGGTCGCCGGCGAACACCAGGTGCGTGTGCGGGTCGACGAAACCGGGCATGACGATCCCGCCCGCGGCATCGACGACGTGCGCGGCTTCGTAGCTCTTGCGGATGCGCTCGCTGGCACCAACTTCGAGGATGCGTCCGTCGCGAACGGCCACCGCGCCGTCGCGGAGGACGCTCACGCGGGCTTGTTCGGGACCGCGCGCGGGAGCGTCGGAGAAGCCCGCGCAGGTCAAGAGCTCTGAAGCGTTGATAACGAGCAGGTCGGCGGCGTTGGACATGGCGGTTTCCGGCCGGGTGGCGGCTGGCGGCGAGCGCGCCGCGCTCAGGGCAGCTTCACGCCCTTGTCGCGGGCCGTCGCGACGGCCTCGGGATAGCCGGCCAGAGCGTGGCGCGCGACGCCGATCCCGGGGTCGACGGTGAGCACGCGCTCCAGGCGCTCGGCGCGGGCCTCGGTGCCGTCGGCGACGATCACCATGCCGGCGTGCAGGGCGTTGCCGATGCCGACGCCGCCGCCGTGGTGGAAGCTGACCCAGGACGCGCCCGCGCAGGTGTTGAGCGCGAAGTTCAACAGCGGCCAGTCGGCGATGGCGTCCGAGCCGTCGCGCATGGCTTCCGTCTCGCGATCGGGGGAGGCGACCGAGCCGCAGTCCAGGTGATCGCGGCCGATGACGATCGGCGCGCTGACCTTGCCGTCGTGGATGAGCCGATTCATCGCCAGGCCGAACTTCGCGCGGTCGCCGTAGCCGAGCCAGCAGATGCGCGTGGGCAGCGCCAGGAAGGGGATGCGCTCGCGCGCCAGACGCACCCAGCGCCCGAGTCCCTCGTTGTCGGGGAACAGTCGCAGCAGCTCGTCGTCGAGCGCGTGGATGTCCTTCGGATCGCCGCTGATGGCGGCCCAGCGGAACGGCCCCATGCCCTGGCTGAAGAGCGGGCGGATGTAGGCCGGCACGAAGCCCGGATACTTGTAGGCGCCGGACTCGTCGCGCACCCTGACGCCGGCGATCTCGGCCTGCGCGCGCAGGTTGTTGCCGTAGTCGAAGGCGATGGCGCCGGCCTTCTGCATCGCCAGGATGGCCTCCGTATGCTTGGCGATCGAGCCGAGCGAACGGCGGTGGTACTCGGCGAGGTCCTTGCCGCGGAGCTCGTCCAGCTCGGCAAGGTCGCCCTGGGGAACGTACGCGCCGAGATCGTGCGCGGAGGTCTGATCCGTGACCAGATCCGGAATGGCGCCGCGCGCGACCATGGCCGGGAACACGTCGGCGGCGTTACCGACCAGGCCGATGCTGAGTGCCTGCCCGGCGCGCTTGGCTTCGTCCGCCCACTTCAAGGCCTCGTCGAGCGACGTGGTCATGCGGTCGCAGTAGCCCTCGTCCACCTTGCGCTGCACGCGCTCGGGGCGGACCTCGACGTCGATGATGACGCCTTCGTTCATGGTGACCGCCATCGGCTGCGCGCCGCTCATGCCGCCGAGGCCCGCGGTCAGGAGCAGCTTGCCCTTGAGCGTCGGCACGCCGAAGTGCTGTTCCGCGGCGGCCAGGCAGGTCTGGTAGGTGCCCTGCAGGATCCCCTGCGTGCCGATGTAGATCCACGACCCGGCGGTCATCTGCCCGAACATGGTGAGGCCCATGCGGTCGAGCCGATCGAACTCCTGCTGCGTGGCCCAGCGCGGGACCAGGTTCGAGTTGGCAATCAGCACGCGCGGGGCGTGCTCGTGCGTCTTTGCTACGTACACGGCACGGCCGGACTGCACGCACAGCGTCTCGTCCGGAGCGAGCGAATCCAGCGTGGCGACGATCTTGTGGAACTCGTGCCAGTTGCGCGCGGCGCGCCCGCTGCCGCCGTAGACAATGAGTTTTTCCCAGTCGATAGCGTTCGCGGGATCGACGTTGTTCATCAGCATGCGCTTGGCGGCCTCGGCGTCCCAGCTCTTCGCCGTCGGCTTCGTGCCGTGCGGTGCGTGGACAGGTTCCGCGGGCTTTGCGGCCATGTGCATGGGACGGCCGAAGTGCGAGAGCTCGGATGCAACGTCGCAGTTGCAGCCGTACTTCTGCCGTTCTGCCTCGACAATTCCAGCGTCTTTCATGTTCTCTTCGTGTTCCGTTCGCTGAGGCCTGCCAGAAACGCGCACAGCAGCATTGCAGCAAGCCGTGCGGTCCGACCATCGATGTCGAACCGCGGGTTGAGCTCCATCAGCTCGAACAGGCGGACGCCCGGGGCGCGCCCGGCCTCGAACGCCATGCCACGTCCGTCCTCCGGGGTCAGCCCCTCGGCGCCGGGCGACGAGACGCCGGGCGCGTGCGCGGCCGCGAACACGTCGAGCGCGAGCGACACGAACTGGTCGGTGGTCTTCTCCGCCAGGCGTTCCAGTTCGTGCCGGAGGGCCGCCCCCGCGCTTTCGGCGCGGACCGCGCCCAGGGGACGGATCCGGACGTTTCGATCCAGAAGCCACTCGTAGAACAGCTTGTCGTTGACACTGCCGTGGACGGCGAACTCGACGAAGTGGCTGCCCACGACATCGAGCTCGGAGAGCACGCGGCGGAACGGCGTGAGGCTGGAGATGCGGCCGTGCTCGACTGGACGAACACGGAAGCGGGCGCCGATATTGACGCCGCCGACATCGCGCGAGTGATCGACGAGCGCCTTGATCGATCCGAACGCCAGATCCTGGCCCCCGCCGATGACGATCGCCACGGCGCCGGCTTCGAGCACTGCGCCCGCAGCCTCGGCGAGGCGCTCGTGCGTAGCGGCGGGCTCGCCCGGAACGATTTCCAGGTCTCCTGCGTCGGCGATGGAGAGCTCGCCGAAATCGATGCCCGATTCCACGTCGAACGTGGTGCCGAGTCTGCCCAGCGCCAGGCGCAGCGCCGCCGGCCCCTCGGCCGCTCCGGGTCGACCGCCCGCGATCTGCACGCCGTCGTCGAATGGTATGCCGAGCAGCACGGCGTGCGCCGGCTGGCCCCGCCAGGGCTGGATGTGGTGGCGGAGCTGGGGAGTCCCATCGGCGGCCGCGGGAAATCGGGTCTCGGGATCGACCGTGTGCGGAGCGCGCTGGGCCATGTCACAACCCCCCCTGGGGTGGAGCGACGATACCAGGTCCCGTCATGCAATCGGGCGTGTTAACGTCCGTCGGCCTCGCGTCATGACGGACGACGACAAGCCGAACAAGAAAGCTCCGCGCCCGCCGAGGCCAGCGAAAGGCCGCTCGGTGCCGCCGCCCCCGCGCCGCGGCGGTCCGGGCAAGAGCCCCGGGGGCGGTGTTGCTCCGCCTCCGCCACCCACCGCGGCGTCGCGTGGACCGGTGCCGCCGCCTCTCCAGCGCAAGGCCCGCAGCATCAAGCCTCCGCCCCCTCCGACGCGCAGCGATCCGGCGGCTTCGCCTCCACCTCCGCCGCCGCGGCGCGGGCCGACCAGCGATCCCGCGAACGTGGCGCCCGCGACGCCCGAGCCGTCGCCCCATCCGCCGGAGCCCAGCGACACCGCGACCACGCTCCGGCGCCCGAACGACGCAGCACCTGCGAAAGGCGGCGTGCGTCTCAAGACCCGCGTGGGAATGGGGGAGGCGGCTGCTCCGGCCCAGCCGGCCCCGAGCCCGGCGCCGCCTGCGATCCAGGATCCGCGCGTGGAGGAAGCGCGCGCGTTCGTCGAGGTCTGTCGCGCCGAGATTCCGGGGGAGCGCGACAAGGCCAGGGCGGGCAGACTGCACTACGAGGTCGCGCGGCTGCTGGAGAGCCCCATCGGCGATCTGGCGGCGGCGGCGGATCACTACCAGCGCGCGCACGCTCTTCTGCCCGAGCACGTTCCGACCATCCAGGGCGCGCGCCGCGCGCTGGTGGGCCAGAAGAGCTACCAGGCCGCGCTGCCGCTGTTCGACGCGGAAGTGAAGCTCACCGCCGACGCCAGCCGGAAGGCGCTCCTGCTCTACGAGAAGGGGCGGCTTCTGGAAGACCAGATGGCGCAGAAGCGCGAAGCGGGAGACGCCTTCGCGGCTGCGCTGGAGCTGGACAAGAGCAATCCGACGCTGCTGAAGGCCGTGGAGCGCGCCGAGATCGCCGCCGGGGCGTGGGATGCGCTCGACCGCACGTACGAGCGCGAGGCGAGCGCCGTCACCGGCGATACGCGGCATCGCGCGGCCGTCATCGTGGAGCGCGCGCGCCTGCTCGAGCTCCACCGCGGTGACCCGCGGAGCGCTGCGGAGCTGTACCAGGCCGCTCTGGATCTCGACCCGCGCGCGCCCGGCGCGCTGCACGCGCTCAAGCGTCTGCACTACGGACAGCAGCGCTGGCGCGACCTCTGCCAGGTACTCGAGCGCGAGGCGGAGCAGGCAAGCGATCCCGCGGTGCGCGCCATGGCGACGTATCGCATCGGACGCGTGCAGGCCGATCGTCTCGGCAACATCGACGCCGGCGTGGAGGCGCTGGAGCGCGCCTCGCGCGAAGCGCCGGACGACCCGATGGTGCTCGAGGAGCTGGCGCGGCTGTACGAGCTCGCCAAGCGCTGGCAGCCGCTGGTGGGCGCGCTCGAACGGCTCGTGGACCGCGTGCAGTCCACCGGCGCCAGGGTCGGCCTGATGCATCGCATCGGTCAGCTGTTCGAGGAACGCCTCGACGACGAAGCACACGCCATCGCCTGGTACTCCCGCGCGTTGGAGCAGGATGCCGAGTTCCTGCCGGCGCTCCAGGCGCTCGGCAATCTGTACACGCGGCGGCAGGAGTGGCTCCCGCTCGTGCAGATGCACCTGGCCGAGGCGGAGCACACGCACGACGCGCACCGGCGTGCAGCGGCGCACGCTCGCGTCGCGGAGATCCAGGAGCTGCAGCTTGCCAACGTGGAGGAGGCCACGCAGCATCACGCCCGGGCGCTCGGGCTCGTTCCGCTGTATCCGCCGTCGTTCAAGGCGCTGGCGCGGCTGTATTCCACAGCCGGCAAGAATCGCGAGCTCTGCGAGCTCTACGAGCGGGCCGTGGACGGCGCGCCGGACAGCGAGACCAGGATCACCTACCTGTTCAAGATCGGACGCATCAAGGAAGACGCGCTCGACGCGCCCGGGCAGGCGGTCGCGGCGTACCGCCGCATCCTCGACATCGACAAGGATCACCTGGGCGCGATCCACGCCATGCAGCGCGCAGCGGAGCGCGGCGGTCGCTGGAAGGAGCTGGTCGCCGCTCTGGAGCTCGAGACGGAGCTCGTGAAGGATCCACAGGTTGTCGCGGCGCTCCTCCACCGCGCCGGCGAGATCTACGAAGAGCATCTGGAGGACCTTGATGCTGCGCTCGCCCGGTACCGGAAGATCATCGAGCGCACGCCGAAATACGCCCCGGCGCTCTCGAACCTTGGACGGCTCTACTACAAGGCCGGTCGCTGGGAGGAGCTGCTCGAGGTGTACCGCCGCGAGCTCGACGCTGCCCCGCGCGGACCGGAAGCGGCCGCGCTGCTCTACAAGATGGGCGAGCTCAGCGAGGAGCGGATCGGCAACGACGACCAGGCCGTCAAGTTCTACCGCGAGGCGATTGACCTCGACCCCTTCCACACGCCCGCGCTCCACGCACTCGGCCGCAAGCTCTCCGAGCGCGGGCAGTGGGGCGAGCTGGTCAAGCTGCTCGGGCTCGAGCTCAGCGGCCTGAAGGACCAGGACCTGCGCGCGCGGACGGCCTTCCGCATGGGCGAGGTGTACGAAAACCGGTTGCTGCAGCCGGACAAGGCTCTGGCCGCCTACGAGCAGGCGCTGGGCGCTGCGGCGGACTTCAGGCCGGCCCTGGATGGTCGGGCGCGGCTCCTGTCGCAGGCCCGCGACTACAAGCGCATGGTCGAGGAGCTGGAGCGCGAGGCCGCAGCGGCGCGGGACCCGTCCATCGCCATTGCCGCGCTGCTCCGCCAGGGCGAGCTGTGGCGCTACGAGCTCAGGGATTCCGGGCGGGCGGTCCAGTGTTTCGAGGCAGTGCTCGAGCGCGATCCCACGCATCTTGGAGCGCTGCTCGAGCTCGAATCGCTGTACTCGGAGCTGGGCGTCTGGGAGTCGCTCGCCGGCGTCTACACCACTGAATCGCGCGTGCTCGCCGACGCCGGCGCGCGAATCGCCGTGCTGCGCGAGCTGGCGCGGCTGCAGGATGCCAAGCAGCTGGTGACGCCGGAGCAGCTCCGGCAGACGTACTTCGCCATCCTCCAGCTGGACCCCGCCGACATCGGCGCGCTGGTTGCCCTGGAGCAGCTGGCCCTGGTGTCGCGCGACACGCAGCTGTTGTCGCACGTCGACGCCAAGCTGGGGGCCGCCGTCGAGGATCCGGCGCTCGTCGCCGCGCACCACACGCGGCTGGCGGAGAGCCTCGAAGCGGCCGGCGATGCCTCCGCGCTGGAGGTGTACCGCGCCGCGCTTGCCCGCGATCCCGAGAACCTTGCCGCCACGCGCGGCCTGTCGCGGATAGCGACGCGGTCGCGGGATGCCGCCCTGCTCGAGGAAGCGGCGGAGCGCGAAGCGCAGGTGAGCCGCGATATCGATGCCGCCGCGCGTCTGCTGGTACGGGGCGCGGCGCTCAGGTCCAACCAGGGTGACAACGAAGGCGCAGCACGCGCCCTCGAGAAGGCGCTCGAGATCAACCCACAGCACGAGCCGGCGGCGCAGCAGCTGGAGCAGATGCTGCTCGCTTCCGGGCAGGTCGACCGCCTGCTCGATACGTTGATCCTCGCCGCGCAGGCGGCGCAGGGCGAGCGCATGACGGCGCTGTGGGGCTCGGTGGCGACGCTGCTGGCCGACAAGAAGGACGACGTGCCGGCAGCGCTGGCCGCGCTGCACCGCGTGATGGAGCGTTCGCCGGGCCACCTGGCAACCTTGTTGAAGCTCGCGGAGTTGTACGCGCGCGACGGCCAGTGGGCTGAAGCCGTGGACCGGCTGAGGCAGGTGCTGGGGCAGTCGCCTCCGCGCGAGCTGGTGATCGAGGCCCAGCTCCGCCTGGCCGCGATCCTCGACGAGCACCTCGGCGACCCGGCGCGCGCGGTGGCGAGCCTCAACGCGGTGCTGTCGATCGACGAGGGCAACCGGGCGGCGCTCAAGCGCCTGCTCGACATCCAGATGCGACGCGGGCAGACCGAAGCGGCAGCCAGCACCGCAGCGCGCCTGGTGGGCGTGTCGGCCGATCTCGGCGAGCGCGCCGACGCCCTGTCGCACCTGGCGCGCCTGGAGCGCGAGCGCAACCAACTTGGCGCCGCGGCCAAGGCGTACGAGCAGGCCGTGAGCATGGTCGGCGAGAGCGGCGGCGTCGCCGCGCAGTTCAAGGAGATGCTCGAACAACAGAAGCAGCGCGGCGAGAAGCCCGAGTGGCCTCGCTACGTCGCGGCGCTCAGCCGCTTCCTCGAGCAGACCAGCGTCTCCGCCGACAAGAAATCCCCCACCTATCTGGAGATCGCGCGCGTACTGGGCGACGAGATGGGCATGGCCGACAAGGCACTGGCCACATTGCAGCGCGGGCTTTCCGAGGCGCCCGACGACATCGCACTGCGCACCGACCTCGCCACGCGTCTGAAGGGCGCCGGCCACATGCAGCAGGCGGTGCAGGAGCTGCGCAAGCTGCTGGAAGTCGACGTGATGCGCGTGGAAACCTGGCGCGATCTGTCGGCCGCCCTCTCGGGCATGCAGCGCGAGCGTGAATCCAGGTTGGCCTTCGCGCCGCTGGTGGCGCTGGGCGTCGCGAACGAGCTGGAAAAGGGCACGGTGGCTTCGCATCCGCCGCGGCCTGCGAGCGCGCAGCCCGGCTCGTTCGACGAGGTTGCATTCCGCCACGTGGACGTCGCGGGTCTCCCGGACGCGGCCTCCAGGCTGCTTGCGACGCTGGTCGAAGGGCTGGGACGCATCCATGCGCCGGAGCTCGAGCGCTACGGGCTCTCGACCCGCGATCGGATCAGCTCGCGCTCGGGTCATCCGCTTCGCATGCTGGCTGATCGCGTGGCGCAGGTATTCGGGGTCACGGACTACGACCTGTACCTGCACCGGGCGCACTCCGGCAGCCTGGAAGTCGAGTTCACCGATCCGCCGGGTATCCTGGTGCCGGCGCACGTCACCAACCTGGCGGAAGCGCAGCAGGTATTCCTGCTGGCGCGCCCGTTGGCCAACGTCGCGCGCGGGCTTCACGTCGTGGACAAGCTGGCGCCGCCGGCCGTGGGGATCCTGCTCACGGCTGCTGCGCGGAGCGTCGCGCCGGGCTTCGGCGCGGGCATCACCGACGAGGATTTCCTCGATGCGCACGCCCGGCGCGTGGTCAAGGCGATCTCGCGTCGCGGTCGCCGCTCCATGGAGGAAGCGGCAGCGCTCTACGCCGGGGCGCCGGTCAAGGACATCGCCGACTGGTGCGCCAAGGTGCGGCTGTCCGCGGCGCGGGCTGCGCTCATGGTCTCCGACGATCTGCCCGGTGACATCACGCTGCTGCGTCGGACGGAGGGCGACCTTGCCGGACTGTCGGGCGCGGCGCTCGCCCAGGGCATGTCCGTCGTGCGCGACCTGCTCCGCTTCTGGGTGAGCGACTCGGCCTTCACGCTGCGCCGCAAGCTCGGAATGGCCTAGTGCCGCGCTGCGGCCTGGAACGGCGCGCCCTGCCGCGGGGCGCCGGCTCGAGCTCGCTCTGGTCGCCCAGGAATCGAGCGCCACTTCGCCGCGCGTTTCGAGGTCCCGGGAGCGGTAGACGACGCCGTTGGCCCCTTTGCCGACCTGTCCCAGGATGCGGTAGCGACCGCTGACGACCTGCCCGGGTTGTTCGGCCATGGGGATCCGGCGGCGCCTGGCTGGCCGAGCGTCGACAACGCGCTGTGCGGCGGATCCGGCAGCGCGGCGGAATATGCGTATAATCCGCGCCGGGCAGTTGCCTATCGATGTCGTCCTCGATCACCTACCGGCTTTCGACGCCTTTCGCCGCGCTCGGCACTTTCTTCATCGACACGTCCGTGCTGGTCGGGGGCATGGGCGTGATGACCGGCCGCGTTGTCTGGCGCATGGCGCGCCTCAAGTTCGACAAGAGCGAGCTGCTCCGCAACATGTACAAGATGGCAGTGAAGTCGCTGCCGATCGTGGTGGTGACGGCGCTGTTCACCGGCGGCATCATGGTGATCCAGGCCGCGCCGATCGTGGAGCGCTACGGCGCGCAGGGGCTGCTCGGCTGGGGTGCGGGCTTCGGCACGCTGCGCGAGATCGGGCCGCTGCTGGTGGCGCTGATGATCTCGGGTCGCGTGGGCGCCAACAACACCGCGGAGCTGGGTACGATGGTCGTTACGGAGCAGATCGACGCCCTGCGCGCGCTGGCCATCGATCCGCTCAGTTTCCTGATCACTCCGCGCTTCATCGGCATCGTGATCACGCTGTTTTTGTCGACGATCTTCGCGGACGTGCTGGCATTGCTCGGCGCGGCCTATGCGGGTTGGGGCATCCTGGGCGTCGAGCCGCAGATCTTCTACAATGGGCTCACGTCCGGTCTGCTGGGCCTCGGCGACGTGTTCCACGGCCTGATCAAGAGCGTCGTGTTCGGCATCGTCATCGCCATGGCGAGCTGCCAGTTCGGCATCTCGACCAGCGGCGGTGCGCCTGGCGTCGGTCGCTCGGTGAACGCCACGGTGGTGTTCAGCGCGGCGGGGATCTTCATCCTCGACTATCTCGTGTCGTTCGCGATCGGCTGACCCATGACTGCGCCCGCGAGCAGCAGCGTCGGCACGGTCGACGAGGAAGCGCTACCGCCGAAGGAGCGGACGGGGCTGGCCGCCCTGGGCGGCGCCGTGCTCGACCTCGTCGACGCCGGCAAACAGCTGTACTCCGTCTTCGTCAAGACGCTGTACTACACGGTGCGCGGCAGGCGAGAGCCCGGCGCCGTTTCGACGCAGATGTACGAGATCGGCAATCGTTCGCTGATCTTCCTGTGCGTGGTGATGGGCTTCATCGGGATGATCCTCGTCTACCAGGCGGGGCTGCAGACGCGGCGGGTGGTGCCGGACCTGTCGTTGCTCGGCGCGACGTTTCTCGAGCTTCTGGTGCGCGACCTGGCGGCCAGCATCAGCGCGCTGATGCTCGCGACGCGCGTGGGTGCGGGCATCGCCGCCGAGATCGGCTCCATGGTCGTCACCGAGCAAGTCGACGCACTACGCATGTGCGCGGCGGATCCCGTCGACTACCTGATCAAGCCGCGCTTCATCGCCAGCATCGTCATGACCCTGGTGCTGGTCGTCATTGCCGCGTGCGTCGCGTACGTGACGGGGATGTGGACGGGTTACGCGTTCTTCAATATCAACCCCCGGACATTCGTGAACATGAGCTTGGTGGGCGTGGGCGACCTGACGATCGGGCTCACCAAGTGCCTGGCGTACGGGGCGGCCATCCCGGTCGTGAGCGGCTACTGCGGTCTCAGCACGTTCGGCGGCTCCGAGGGCGTGGGCTGGGCCACCACCAGGGCCGTGGTCAACTCGTCCCTGGCCGTGATCATCCTGAACTTCTTCATTAGCGGTGCCGGATATCTGATTTTCGGTGGGTAGCGGGTGTACAATCCCCCTGGCCATGGCTTCGACGATCGTGCGATGGCTTTCGACGGCGGGCACAGTCGCGCTTCTGTGCGCGTGCGGTGGTGCTGCGCCGGCTCCGAGCGCGCCGGTGACGGACGTTGCACCGTCGCCCTCGCCGCCCCCGTCCGCGCGGCGCGGTCCGGTGGAGGTCGTGGAGCTCGCCTGGCGCGGGCAGAGCGGTGCGGAGCGCCGCCGCATGCGCGCGTGGCGCAGCGGCTGCTTCGAGCTATCGGGGCTGGGCACCGCTAGTTCCGGGCAGAGCGTGCAGACCAAGCGAAAGGGATGCGTCGATGCCGGCAAGGCCGAACAGCTCTTCGGTCCGCTCGACAAGCTCTACAAGGACGCCAAGCTCGCCGCCGATCCCGGCTACTGGCCCTACGACGACCAGGGACTGACGCTGGTGGGCTTCCCGGACGCCAAGGGCACGCTCTGGATTGCCGGCGACGAGGCGACGGCCCGGGCGCTGTCCGACGCTGTCCAACCCCTCATCAAGGCCGCCGAGAGCGTGACGCACCAGCAGGATCTGCACCCGGAACAGCGTTCCCAGGCGACGCCGTAGGAGCCGGGACGCACAAAGCCTTGCAGATCCGGCCCCCGGTGAGGTAGACGCCCTCTCCCGGTGGATTCCGGCGCTTGCCAAAGGCCCCTGGCTGGGCCAGAAGGTGGGCAATCCATCGCCTCGCGAAGGTGGCGGAACTGGCAGACGCGCTAGATTCAGGTTCTAGTGGGGTAACTCCCGTGGAGGTTCAAGTCCTCTCCTTCGCACTGTTCATCTCGATACGTATTTGTTTCAACGCTCCGGGGCCCCCTGGGTCGACGGACTTCGGCCTCA
This sequence comes from uncultured delta proteobacterium, assembly GCA_963826085.1. Classification (GTDB taxonomy): domain Bacteria; phylum Myxococcota_A; class Polyangia; order Polyangiales; family Polyangiaceae; genus CAWDXG01. The sequence continues at coordinate 251,265 of CAWGVN010000008.1, forward strand.
TGTCCGGCGTGGGGCGTCCATAGAGCGTGAAGCTCGGCGAATACCGGACGTATTCGCCGCCGGTTCAAGTCCTCTCCTTCGCACTGTTCATCTCGATACGTATTTGTTTCAACGCTCCGGGGCCCCCTGGGTCGACGGGCTTCGGCCTCATGTCCGGCGTGGGGCGTCCATAGAGCGTGAAGCTCGGCGAATACCGGACGTATTCGCCGCCGGCTCAAGTCCTCCCCATCTGGGGGCGACTGGGGCGCGTTGCGCCGGCAGGCTTCGCCTGCGGCGTTGGTCGACGGCACGTACGTCTACCTTGTCTTGCTCCGGCTCGCGCGCGCCTTCGCCGAAGTCGTGCGGCGGGTCTGCCGCCTCTGCAGGTTCGAGTCGCGCTTCGAGCGGCCCGCGCTCTTGCGCGTCGATTTTCGTGACGGCCTGTCCCGAGCGGAGTCTTCGAGCGCGGCGGTCGCGCCTGCGCTGTTGCGCTTCGAGTTCCGCCGGGCTGTCGAACCTCCGCCCGCACGTCTGTCGGAGGCGCTCACGCCCGGCCGCGACGTATCGATCGGTTCGTCGCGACGGCGCTTCTCGGGGCGGTCGAGCGCCGCTTCCAGTTGGTCCCGCCCCTGGCCGACACGCCGCCCGATCAGGCTTCCACTTCGGGACGGGGGAACCCCGCGCTGCGGTGGCGCGGCCGCTGCCTTGTGCTTCGCGGCGGCCGCGTGCGCTTTGCTTCCGGTCCCACGCGCAAAAGGCGCGCGATTGCCTCGTCGTCTCGTCATTAATTCGTCCTCGCTTCTGTTCCGGGCGACAACCAGGTGCGCGTATGGGCAGTCGCTCGGGCGGTGTACCCGTCTTCTCTCTGCTCTCTGCACGAAACGTACCGATGCACAGCCCGGAGAGTGCGAGGAGCGGGAGGGGGCGGGAGCGGTGGCGAGCATCTAGCGCTGGTGCTCGAGCCGCTGCAGGGTGCTCTCGATGGCTTTGCCCAACTTGTCGGCCGCGCCGTCGACAGCCTGGTCGATGGTCGCTGCTTCGCAAGTTACCGCGGTGGGTCGACGACCCTCGAGGCGAGCTTCGAGCATGCACCTCTTGCTGTCGTGACCGGACTTGTCGCTTGACTGGTCGCTGAGGTGAACCTCGACTCGTGTGATGTGCTCCTTGAATCGCTGCAGGGCGTCCTCCACGACCCCTCTCACATGGTCCGCGAGCGCCTCACGACCTTCGATATTGTGGTCGGTGTTGATCTGTATGTTCACTACGTCCTCCGTTCCGCTGTGCTTGCTCGGCACCGGTCAGTGGACGCAGGAATCAAGCCATGACGTACGCAGGATCTGCGCGGCGTGAAGCCACCGGGCGGCCAGGGGCTCACGGTGTCACTTGACGGGGGCGCGGCGCGGCCTTCCCTTCCCGGGATGCGGAGGCAGACCAGGCAGCGCCCGGGGGGGCGGCTCGTGCTCGGGCTGCTGCTCGCGCTCGCCGTCGTGCTCTCCGCCTCCGCGGCGCAAGCGGCGAGCTACGTGCACATCACGATCAGCGGGGTCATCAACCCCATCAAGTCGCGCTACGTGGGCAACGCGCTGAAGCTCGCCCACAAGGAGCACGCCGACTTCCTGCTCGTGTCCATCAATACGCCGGGCGGCCTGGTCTCCAGCATGGAGAAGATCACGACCGCGTTCGTCAACTCGGACATCCCGGTCGTCGGCTACGTCGAGCCGCGCAACGCCCAGGCCACCAGCGCGGGCGCGTACATCCTGCTCTCGACCGACATCGCGGCCATGGCGCCCGGCACACGCTTCGGCGCCGCACATCCGGTCGCGGGTGGCGGCAAGGACCTCGGCAAGACGCTCGACGAGAAAGCCACCAACACCCTGGTCGCGATGGCCAAATCGCTTGCCAAGCGGCGCGGGCGCCCCGAGAGCTTCGCCGTGTCGATCGTGCGCGACTCGAAGAGCTACACCGCCTCGGAAGCCAAGGACGACGACGCCATCGAGATCCTCGCGCCGGACACCGCGTCGCTGATGAAGCAGCTCGACGGACGCAGGATCACCATGGGCAACCATGTGGTCACGCTGCACACGAAAGACGCACAGCGCATCGAGATGCCGCTGTCGTGGGCGCAGCGCTTTCTCAACGTCATCGCCGACCCGACCATCGCCTCCATGCTCATGACACTGGGTGTGATGGGGATCCTGTACGAGATCGCCTCGCCGGGCATCGGCATGGGCGGCATCGTGGGTACGGTGTCGCTCCTGACCGGGCTGCTCGCCATGAGCGTGCTGCCGCTCGATCTGGGCGGCTTCCTGCTGATCGCCGTCGGCATCATCGGAATAGTGCTGGAGGTGAAAATCCCGTCGCACGGCCTGCTGGCGCTGGGCGGCATCGTCGCCATCGTGCTCGGGGCACTGGTGCTCGTCGATGAAAGCAGCTACTTCGGGGCGGTGCAGGGCGTAAACTGGAGGGTGTTCGCTCCGTTTGTGGTCGCCATAGCGGGGCTGTTCCTGCTCCTGGCCACGAAGGTCGCGCGCGCGCAGAAAAAGCCGTTCGGCACCGGCAACGAAGCGATGGTGGGCAAGCAGGGCGTCGCCAAGACCGTCGTCGAGCCGTCCGGAGGCAGCGTGTTCGTGGAGGGCGCGCGCTGGCAGGCCAGCGCGGAGGAGACCATCGACGCGGGGGAACCGGTGGAAGTCGTCGAGGTGCTCCGCAATCCGCCACGCGTCGTCGTGAAGCGCATCTAGAAATCGAGAAAGGTCCGGGAAATGCAAATCGACACCGCGGTTATCGGCCTCGCAACAATCCTGTTTCTGGGCATGTTGGTCCTCGTCAAGTCGATCCGCATCGTGAACGAATACGAGCGCGGCGTGCTGTTCCGCCTCGGTCGCGTCGACCCGGAGCTGCTCAAGAATCCAGGGCTCAGGCTGATCCTGCCGTTCGTGGACCGCATGGTGAAGGTCGACCTGCGCACGGTGACCCTGGACGTGCCGCCGCAGGAAGTCATCACCAAGGACAACGTGACCATCAAGGTCAACGCGGTCGTCTACTTCAACGTGATGAACCCCACCGACGCTGTCATCAAGATCGCCAACTACTACGTGGCCACGTCGCTCTACGCGCAGACCACGCTGCGCAACATCCTGGGCCAGCACGACCTGGACGAGATCCTCGCCGAGCGCGAGAAGATCGGCCAGGCGCTGCAGCGCATCATCGACGAGGCCACCGACGTGTGGGGCGTCAAGGTCAGCGCCGTGGAGATCAAGGACATCGAGTTGCCCGAGGTGATGCGCCGCGCGATGGCGCGCCAAGCCGAGGCCGAGCGCGAGCGCCGCGCCAAGGTCATCGCCGCCGACGGCGAGTTCCAGGCCTCACAGAAGCTGCACGAAGCGGCGCAGATCCTCGAGCAGACCACGGCGGCGCTGCAACTCCGCTACCTGCAGACGCTGGTGGAAATCGGCGTCGAGAAGAACACGACCGTCGTCTTCCCGCTGCCCGTCGACATCCTCACGACCTTCAAGAAGTCGATGGAAGCCAAGATCGCAGCGCCCAAGGCGTGATCGCAGGGCTGCCCCCGTAGTGTCCGTCGCGTGACGTTGCGGCGGCTCCGCCGCCGCGTGGCCCCAAACGCGCGCCTCCGGCGCGCCCGGGGCCACCACGCGCACGCGCCGACGAGGCGCGCTCGACTCAGTGCGACTCGATGGCCTTCTTGTAGGCGTCGTTGTCCATGCACTTCAGGAGCGAGCTGACAACGATCTTCTTGTTCTTCGCCATCTGCTCCGCGTTGGAGCCGAAGGCTTTCTCGATTTCCTCTTTGCCGTGGTACTTGCCGCTGAGCTTCGTCTGGAGCTCCTTGTACTCGGCGCCGTACTTGCTCTTCCAGTCGGAGTAGTTCTTGGCGATCTTGTCGCAGTCGCCGTTCCCGTCCGTGTAGGCCTGAGCCTTCAGCGTGTCGAGCTTGACGAAGCGCTTCACGTCGCGGTTGCCGCAGCCCACAACAAGCACGCCCACCGCTGCCACACCCACCAGCTTCCACGTCTTCATTGAGATTCCTCCCGCGCCGCCGAGCTCGAGCGCCGCGGCAGGCTACAGAGCGGCGATCAGAGCGTCAAGCGGGCGAGGAGTCGGGCTCGCAATGGCTTCGCTGCTGCCAACGTGGTGGCGGCAGGTCCCGTGAATGCGCGCCCGTGCGCGCTATAGTCCGGCAGTGGCGGACGACGCGCTCGGGAGCTTCTCGGCTCCGGTCAGAGAGTGGTTTTGCCGGACGCTGGGCGAGCCGACGGCGGCGCAGCGGCTCGGCTGGCCGCCGATCCGCGCGGGGCAGAGCACTCTGCTGCTCGCGCCCACCGGTTCGGGCAAGACGCTCGCCGCCTTCCTGGCCGCGATCGAGCGGCTGATGTTCGCGCCGGAGCCGGAGCCGGCGGAGCGGCTGCGCGTGCTGTACGTCTCGCCGCTCAAGGCGCTGGCGGCGGACGTGGAGCGGAACCTGCGCGTGCCGCTCGCCGGCATTGCGGAGGTGCTGCGCGAGCACGGCGCGGAGTATCGCGACGTGCGCGTCGACATGCGCTCGGGAGATACGCCGCAGGCCGAGCGTGCGCGCTTCGTGAAGAAGCCTGGCGACATCCTGATCACGACGCCCGAGTCGCTGTACCTGCTCTTGACCTCGCAGGCGCGCGAAGCCCTGGGTTCGATCGAGACGGTCATCATCGACGAGATCCACTCGCTGGTCGCGAGCAAGCGCGGCGCGCATCTGTTCCTGTCGCTGGAGCGGCTGGAAGCAGTGCGACAGAGCGAGCGCCCGCTGCAGCGCATCGGCCTTTCCGCGACGCAGCGCCCGCTCGACGAGGTGGCGCGCCTGCTCGGCGGCGGCACTCCGGGGCCCGACGAATGGCGCCCGCGCCCGGTCGAGATCGTCGACGCCGGCAAGAGAAAGCCGCTCGAAATCCGCGTCGAGGTACCCGTGGAGGACATGGCGCGCCTGGGCGAGGGCACGCCCGACGGCCCGGGCCCCAAGCGCTCGATCTGGCCGTCCATCCATCCGCGGCTGGTGGAGCTGGTGCGCCAGCACCATTCGACGATGATCTTCGTGAACAACCGCGGACTGTGCGAGCGGCTGTCCGCTGCAATCAACGACTCGGCCGGGGAGGAAATCTCGCTGGCCCACCACGGCTCGGTCGCGCGCGAGCGCCGCCGCGAGATCGAGGAGCGGCTCAAGCGCGGGGAGCTGCCCGCCATTGTCGCCACCTCGTCACTCGAGCTCGGCATCGACATGGGCGCGGTCGACCTGGTGGTGCAGGTCGAGGCGCCGCCCTCGGTGGCGTCGGGGCTGCAGCGCATCGGGCGCGCGGGGCACAACGTCGGCGACACCAGCCGCGGCGTGCTGTTCCCCAAGTTCCGCGCGGATCTGCTGGCGGGCGCCGCGGCGGTGACGCGCATGCTCGCTGGCGATGTGGAGGAGACGTTCTACCCGGAAAACCCGCTGGACGTCCTGGCGCAGCAGATCGTCGCCATGGCCGCCATGGACGAGCTCGACACGGACGCCTTGTTCGACCTGGTGCGCCGCGCGGCGCCGTTCGCTTCGCTGCCGCGCGGCGCCTTCGACGGCGTGCTCGACATGCTTTCGGGTCGCTATCCCTCCGACGAATTCGCGGGGCTCCGCGCGCGCATCACCTGGGACCGCGCCGGCGGTTGCATCAAGGCGCGGCAGGGGGCGCGGCGGCTGGCCGTCGTCAGCGGCGGGACGATTCCCGACCGCGGCCTGTACGGCGTGTTCCTCGTTGGCGCCGACGAGCGCAGTGTGCGCGTCGGCGAGCTCGACGAGGAGATGGTGTTCGAATCGAAGGAAGGCGACGTGTTCCTGCTGGGAGCCTCGTCGTGGCGCATCGACCAGATCACGCACGACCGCGTGCTGGTCACGCCCGCGCCGGGACAGCCCGGCCGCATGCCGTTCTGGCACGGCGACGGGCCGGGACGACCCGCCGCCTTCGGCCGCGCCATCGGCGAGCTCGCCCGCAGCCTGGCGGAAGCGGACGAGCCGGATGCGCTGGAGCGCCTGGAGCGCGAGCATTCGCTGGATCGGCGCGCCGCGAAGAATCTGGTCCAGTACCTGCGCGAGCAAGGCGAGGCGACCGGCGATGTGCCGAGCGATCGCGCCATCGTGGTCGAGCGCTTTCTGGACGACATGGGCGACTGGCGCGTGTGCGTGCTCTCGCCCTTCGGCTCGCGCGTGCACGCGCCCTGGGCGATGGCCGTGGCCGGGCGCTGGCGTGCCCTGCGCGGCACGGACATCCAGGCGGTATGGTCCGACGACGGCATCGCCTTCCGCGTGCCGGAAGCGGATGTGGCGCCCGATCCCGCGCTGTTCGTGCCGCGCGCTTCCGACTTCGAGGATCGCGTGGTGCAGGGCCTGGGGGCGAGCTCGCTGTTCGCCGCGCGCTTCCGCGAGAACGCCGCCCGCGCGCTGCTCCTGCCGCGGCGGTATCCCGGGCGCCGCAGTCCGCTCTGGGCGCAGCGCAAGCGCGCGGCGGATCTGCTCGCGGTCGCAGCGCGCTACCCCGAGTTCCCGATCCTGCTCGAGACCTACCGCGAGTGCCTGCGCGACGTGTTCGACGTGCCCGCTCTGGGCGAGCTGCTCGAACAGATCGAGTCGCGCCAGCTGCGCGTCGTCAGCGTGGAGACGCGCGCGCCGTCGCCATTTGCCAGCCAGCTCCTGTTTTCGTACGTCGCCAACTTTATCTACGATGGCGATGCGCCGCTCGCCGAGCGCCGCGCGCACGTGCTCTCCATCGATCACGCCCAGCTCCGCGAGCTGATGGGCGAGGTGGATCTCGGCGAGCTCATCGAGCCGGGGGCGATCGACGCGCTCGAGCGGTCGCTCGCGCGCCTGGACGAGCCGGAAGTGCGTCACGCCGACGCGCTGCACGATCTCCTGCTCGCGCTCGGTGATCTCGGCCGGGACGAGATCGCCGTGCGCGCGGATCCGCCCGGGGCCGTCGGGGATTGGCTCGCGGAGCTCGTGCGCGAGGGCAGGGTGGTGGAGCTCTCCATCGCCGGGGAGCAGCGCTTCGCCGCGGCCGAGGACGCGGCGCGCTATCGCGACGCGCTGGGCGTTGCCGTACCGGAGCTGCCGCCCGCGCTGCTCGAGCCGGTCGCCGATCCGCTCGGCGATCTACTCTCGCGCTATGCGCGCACCCACGGGCCGTTCACGCTCGAGGCCGCCGCGCAGCGCTTCGGGATTGGCCCCGCACCGGTCCGCGACGTGCTCACGCGGCTCGAGCGCGAGGAGCGCGTGGTCGCGGCGCGCTTTTCGCCCGATGGCCCGCGACAGTGGTGCGACGCACGCGTGCTCCGCGTGCTCAAGAGCCGCTCGCTCGCTGCGCTGCGCGAGCAGATCCAGCCGGTCGGCGTCGAGGCGCTGTGCCGCTTCGAGCTCGAGTGGCAAGGCCTGGGCGAGCCGCGTGCGGGGGCCGATGCGTTGCTCGCCGCCGTCGCGGATCTCGCCGGCGCTCCGCTGGTCGCCTCGGCGCTGGAGAGCGACGTGTTGCCGGCGCGCGTCCGCGGCTACCGCCCTGGCGACCTCGACGCGCTGATGGCCAGTGGCGAGGTCGTGTGGCGCGGCGTCGGAACGCTCGGTGCGAGCGACGGCCGCATCGCGCTCTACCCGTCCGGGCACTACGCGCTGCTCGCGCCGCCGCCGGGGTGCGCCGGGGGCGGCCTTGCCGCAGAAGTTCGCGGTCTGCTCGCGAGCCGAGGCGCGCTCTTCTACGCGGATCTGCTTTCGCTCACGGGCGCCTTTGCCGGTGAGCTGGCGCCCGTGTTGTGGGACATGGTGTGGGCGGGCGAGCTCGGCAACGACACGCTCGCGCCGCTGCGTTCGCTCATCGCCGGCCCGAAGCGCGATCGGCCCGGCGCGCGTCCGCGGCTGCTGCGTTCGCGGCGCGCAGGTCCAGCGGGGAGCGAAGGCCGCTGGTCGCTCCTACCCGCGCCGTCCGACGCCAGTGACACCGAGCGCCGCACCGCGCTCGCCGGCGCGCTGCTCGATCGCTACGGCGTCGTCACACGGGAAGCCGTGCAGGCCGAAGGCATTGCTGGCGGCTTCTCTGCCGTCTATCCGGTGCTGCGCGCGATGGAGCAGGCTGGCCGCGTGCGCCGCGGCTACTTCGTCGAGGGCCTCGGCGCCGCGCAGTTCGCGCACCCTGGCGCGGCCGATCGCCTGCGTGCTCTGCGCGAGCCGCCCGGGCATCCGCATTGCGTGCTTCTCGCCGCCACCGATCCGGCCAATCCGTGGGGCGCCGCATTGCCGTGGCCGCCCGCCGAGCCGCGCCCGCAGCGAGCCGCCGGCACGCACGTCGTGCTCGTCGACGGCGCGCTGGCCGCCTGGCTCGGCACCGGCGGCAGGAGCCTCGTGGTGTTCCGCCCGGAGCTCTCCCGGGAAATCGCCACCGCGCTCGCAGTCGAGGTCGATAGCGGCAAGCGCCGCGCGCTGCTCGTCGAGACTATCGACGGTGCCGATCCGTCCGGATCCTCGATCGCGGACGAGCTCCGGCGTGCGGGCTTTGCCCCGGGTCATCGCGGCTACCTGAAACGCCCCGGCGCGACTGGTCTCGATCGCCGCGCCTGATCCCGCAGTGCGGTGGCCGCGGCGCCCGGACTCTGCCGGCATGCGCGATGCATTCCAGGAAGAAGGGGAGGGGAGATGTCGGACGTAACCGGCAGCAACATCACACCGCCCGGTGGATCCGATCCGGACGAGTCCGCGGCGCGCGTGTCGTGGATTGCCTGGGTCTGGGTCACGATCCTGCTGCTGCTCATGATCGTCACGCTGATCGGGTTGTAGGCTCGCGCGGCTGGAGGAGGTTCGTGGGCGCGCGAAGCGCGAACCCGCTGCGGCGGGGTGCGCGTGGGGTTGCAACGGCTGCGCGGACCGCTCCCGCCCTACCGCGACGTGTCAGAAGCGCGCGCCGATCCCCAGGCCCAGGCGGAAGTCCCACGAGCTCTGGACGGTCACGGTGTAGTCGGGCGGGGTGGCCCACGGGTACTTCGGCTGGGTCAGCGTGTCCGTGCCCTTCACGCGGTCCTTCCAGCTGCCGGCCTGCGAGAGGTTCTTGGCTGCGCGCAGGTCGATGGGGATCTCGACGTGCTCGCCGATCTCGATCGCGACACCCAGGCCCATGGTCAGCATCGTCGAATGCTTGCTCGTTTCGTGGATCGATTTCTCGAGCTCGGTTTTCAGCTTCTCGCTGGGGTTGCCCGAGGTGACTTCGAGCTTGCCGCTGACCGAGCTGCCCGAAACGAATTCCGGCCCGAGCCCGAGCCAGAGCCGCGCGCCCTTGAGCGGCGCGATAGCCTTGGCCAGAAACCCCCAGCGAAAGCCACTCGCCGTGACGCTTTCGCTCACCTTGAACGGTACGTGCTGGATGTCGTAGTCGAGGTTGCGGTGCAGCTCCGAGTGGTCGTAGCCGAGGTCCAGCTCCAGCCCGAAGTACTGCTCGATGCGCGCCTCGTAGTACAGCGCTCCGCCCATGCCGAAGCCGCCGGCGCTGCCCGCGAATCCCCCTGCGTCGTAGCTCGCCGGCTCGATGTTGCTGGGCTTCGTCCATAGGTTGCCGCCGAGCCGCAGCATGAAGCCCAGCGAGGATTCGAATGGCTTGCGCTTGGGCTCCCGCTGGGGTTGCTGCGGGTACTGACCGTACTGCTGCGGGTACTGGCCGTACTGCTGCTGCGGGTACTGGCCGTACTGCTGCTGCGGATACTGGCCGTACTGCTGCTGCGGATACTGGCCGTACTGCTGCTGCGGGTACTGGCCGTACTGCTGCTGCGGATACTGGCCGTACTGCTGCTGCGGATACTGGCCGTACTGCTGCTGCGGATACTGGCCGTACTGCTGCTGCGGGTACTGGCCGTACTGCCCGGGCTGCTGCTGCGGTTGCTGGCTGGGCTGCGGTTGTTGTTGTTGCGGTTGCTGGCCGGGTTGCGGTTGTTGTTGTTGCGGTTGCTGGCTGGGTTGTTGTTGCGGGGACTGCCCGGGCTGCCGCTCGGGCTGCTGCGGGCAGGGCTGCTGCCATTTCCCCGGTCCACACGCCGGCGGCGGCGGCTCGGGTTCTGCCGGAGGCGTCTGCGCGAGGCCCGACGCCGTACCCAACATCAGCGCGCAAAGCGCGCAGAAAGAAATCGAAAAGCGCACGATCAATCCCGGCAGAAGGCGAAGGGGACGATATTCGGGCTCGCCCCCGCCGGCAACCGACGCTCGAGCGGGAGCGACGGCAGCGCTTCCGCATGCCTATCTCCGAAAGCTACACTTCCGGGGCGCGAAGCTATTACTCTGCCAATCGCCTCGAAATGAACGGATTCAAGCTCAAGATCAGCCTGCTCGGGCTGCTGGCTGCCCTGGCAACGGGCGCCGGAGCCTGCAACCACAAGCCCTGGATAATCGGCCCGCCGCCGCCTCCGCCGCCTCCGCCGGCTCCGGCTCCGGTCGCCACGCCGAAGCCGCCGCCGCCCGCTCCTCCGCCGCCCCCGCCGGCTCCGAAGAGCTGCAAGACGCTGGACGACAAGTGCGAGGCGAAGGCGGACACCGAGCTGGCGATCGGCGACGGTGCGGCGAAGTTCCATCCGCCGTCCGGCTGGACCTACGCGGAGGAGAGCGGGGGACCGGTCGCCGCGGAGCCGGGGGCCGAAGCGATGATGGGCTTCAGTATCGCGTCGACATCCTGGCCCCAGGACACCGGCAAGGCGATCGACAAGCTGCTCGACCGGTTCGAGATCAAGAAGCTGGTCCGGAGCGCGCTGAAGACCCGACTCGGCGCCCATGCCCAGACCAAGGTGGATGCCGACGGGCTCGAGGTCCAGCTGTGGGAAGTGGACAAGGCGAGTCAGTTCGGTCAGGCGCCGGAGGTCAACGACAAGCCGAGCTCCGTGCTGGCTATCGTCGCGAAGCTTCCGGACAACACCGCCGTGGTCGGCGTTGCCTGGGTCCTCAAGCCGGGAGGCGAGGATCAGGTGCCCGCGATCATGACGGCCGTGAAGAGCTTGAAGAGCGGGAAGTGAACGCCGCGGCGGAGCCGCCGCGGGGCGATCACTTCCCGTGCTTCCGCGCGCCCCGGATGACCCGCGGCGTCGCGCACAGCAGGCGTGCGCCGGCGTCCGGGCGCGCGGCGCGCACCTTCTCGATCAAGGCCAGACCTTCCTCGTAGCTGGCCGGCCTTGCAGCGACCCCGACGCGCTGTTTCCGTGAGGGCATCACGCGCATCTGCGAGCTGCCCGGTTTGACGGGCGCGATGCTGCCGGGCCGGGTGCCGGCGACCTCCAAAAGCTTCGGCGAAGCCGGCCCCAGCGCGCGACGCATGTCTTCGATGGATCCCGAGCCGAGCCAGGCGACCAGCGACGTGCACGCGCTGGTGCCGGGGCCCGCGGGAGCAGACGACACGCTTGTCGTGTCCACGCTGGTCACATCGAGCCCGGTGATCCCTTTGATCCAGAGCGGACCGGGCAGGTTGTGCTCGTCGACGTCGACTGTCGTGGCGACGGGTGCCGTGGAAAAGACGTTGGTGCGCTGCGGTTTGTCGGTGCTGCCGAGCGCGAACGCTCGCTTCCCTGCTGCTGCCACGCGCGTCGGCTTCGCGCCGCCGGGTAGCGGCTCGTCCTCCCACGCGTCTCCCGCACGCCGCAAGAGCCGCGCCGACTCGTCGTCGGTGACTACCCAGAGCGTCCCGTCGCTCTGCACCGCGCACGACACGGCAACGAAGCCCGTGGTGTCGATGCTGGACCACGAGGTGCCGTCGTAGTGGTCGATGCCCGTGGTGTCGCACAGGTACACGTTGTCCAGCGCGCTTCCGACGAGCACATGCCGGTAGCCGGCCCTTTCGATGGGTAGCGTCGAGTGCTCGGGCTTTGCGTGCCCGGCCTTGACGACATAGGCGTCCACGCCGGCGTTGAAGCGCACGACGACGAGCGCGGCGGAACCGAACGCGATCGAGAGCTCGTCTGCCCCTGGATCCGCGCGCGGCAGCCTTGCCAGGCGCGCGTCGCGCGGCAACCGACGGGTGGTCCAGCCGTGCGTGCTCCACCACGCGCCGAAGTCCGGACCGTGACGATTGCCGGCGTGAGCCGAGAGCACGGTCTTTACGGGAAGCCCGCCGACCAGCCGCGCGCCGGCGTCCGGAATCGACAGATAGTCGCTCGCGTCCCAGTTGATCCACTCGGGGAGCCCTGCGATGAAGCGCGGATCCTGCGTCACGCGATCGCCGGTTACGACCGCCAGGAACGACCGCGCCGCGATCAGCGCGCCGCCGTCGAACGCCGCGATGGCCAGATCCGGGTATGGGGTCGACACGATCTCGTGCCAGGGCGAAGCCGCCGTCGGAGGGAGCGTAGGCGCCGTCGTCGCAACCGGTGCGCTCGACTCCACGGGCGGTGGGCCGGGCGCCGCCCGAGCGGGCCGCGGCCGGGGCTCTGGCTGTGCCGGCGCAACGGTGGGGCTGGTGCACGCGCCCGAGAGCGCTGCGATCGCCGTGGCCGCCGCGGCCAGCCGCAGGCGTCTTGAAGGCCAGGGAGGTATGCGTTCGCGCACGAGGCCGACAGCGTACCTCGTGCGGCCCCCGAGGGGATCGCCGACTAGCCGACGGCGTGGCGCGCCCGGGTCAGTCCGGCCTGGGCGCGCTCGATGCACGGTGGCACCTCGTCGTACGCCAGGTCGACCAGCGCGCTCCAGGCACGCGCAACGTTGCGCTCCATGACGGCGAAGTGCCCCATCATCTCGGCAAAACGCGCCAGGCCCAACTGATCCTGGAGCATCTGGCGCTGGTCGAGGAAGTCGCCGACGTCGACCTCGAGCACGTCGTCGAGGGCCTTCTGGATGACTTCGGCGTCGCGCCGCGGATCGTCGACCGGCAAGGCGTCGAGACGCGCGGCGATGCGCATCAGGATGACTTCAGGACGTGCGAGGTTCTCTACGGGCGTGTGTCGTTCCGCCTCCGGCTCCTGGTCGGCGGGAACCACCGGTGCGCCGCCTTCGTGCTCGCTGCCTTGTGGCGCGGGCTGTTCCGTCGGGCCGCGCCGGCGCATGCGCGTGAGGAGCCCGCCCACGACCAGCAGCACCATGCCGGCCCCGAACGGCGCGCCGGCGGCGTGGCCCCACGCGCCCAGCCGGTCGCTCGCGGTCACCGCGCCGTGCGGGCCGGTGCCCGGCGGATGCACGGCGCGCGCCGCGTAGCACGACGCGATGATCACGCCGATCACGAACATCAGCATGCCGGCGGCGCGCATCACCCATGCCCTCCGGCGCGAGCGAGATCGACTATCGTGAGGGTCAGCGCGGTCAGCGCCTCGCCCACGATCAGACCGGCCGCGAGCGGCACGATGACGTCGGCGATGAAGCGATGCCCCTTCACTTTCTCGAGCGCCATCGAGAGCAGGCAGCCGATGCCGTAACCGAGCGTGATCTCGAACGGGAGGTACATGGCCAGGCCGATCAGCACGCCGAGCCCGCCGATCGGAACCAGCGCCAGGCCCGCGCCGATGCCCGCGCCGGCCAGGTACTTGTCGACCGGGGCGTTGCCGCTGAGCACGCCCTTGATCATGCCTTCGAGCACGCTGGCCTGCGGCGCCGGCAAGCAGTCGGAGAGCTTGTGCACGCAGGCGTACGACTCGGGACCGAACCCGTTGGTACCACCCGGGCCGGCTTTCCACAGGAGCACGGTGGTGCCGATCGCGATGGCAGGGCCGACCCAGGCGGTTGCGAACGTGACCAGCTGCTGCCGGCGCGGCACGCTGCCGACCAGATGCCCGGTCTTCAGATCGGTCATCATGTCCGCGCACTGGCCGGTCGCGATGCACACCGCGACTCCGATAGTGACCGCGAGGACCACGTTACCGCTCGTGATCGCCAGCATCAGCGTCACGGCGATCAGCGCAAGCCCGCTCAGCGGAGAGATGTCGGTCGCGCCGGTCGCCTGCGCGACGATCAGACCGGCCAGAGCGATCCACAGCGCGCCCACGATGGCGGCCATGGCGGCCGTTCCGAGACTGAGCCCGCCGGTTTCGATCGAGCCCAGCGCGGTGACGGCGAACAGCGCGAGCACCGAGCCGACGAGACCTATCACGAGCAGCCTCGGCGACAGCTCCTCGGCTTGCGCGTCGCTGTGGCGCGCAAGCTTGGCCGCGGCCGACAAGCTGCTGATCGCGCCCTTGATCGCCGGAAAAGCGGCGGCCACGCCGGCCAGCGCGCCGCCGATCAGGATGCCGATCCCGGTGGGGCGGAGCATGGTGCCGTAGACCGAGCTCACCAGCGCGTTGCCCGTGGCGTGAGGCGGTGCCCAGCCCTGCGAGACGGCGAACGGGCCGATCAGCCACCAGGCCATCGCGCCGCCGATCGCGAACGGCAACCCGCCGCGCCCGGACAGCATCCCGGCGCCCACGTTCGCCATGCTGAGCGAGATGGTGGTGCCGAGCAGCAGCAGCGCCCACGGCCCGGCGTCGCCGACATGGAACACGCTCTTCAGCCACGGCCCGATTGGAAGCGTCTCGGGCAGCAGGTTGAAGTGGTGGTTCGTCGCCAGCGTCAGCGCCGAGGCGAACAGGAACCCGACCCCGAGGTACATCGCCTTCTTGGCGCCGGCGCCCGGCGCCTTGAGGATGGTGGCGACTGCGACGCCCGTCGGAAACTTCAGCCGCTCGATCTCGATCATCTGCTTGCGCAGCGGGATGATGACCACGATGCCCATGAACGAGCCCGCGACCGCCGACAAGAGGACGACCCAGAAGTTGTAGTGCAGGCCGAGCAGCAAGAGCGCGGGGAACGTGAACACCACGCCCGACGAAGCGGTGTTGATGCCCGAGGCGAACGTCTGGTTGATGTTGTTCTCGACGATCGAACCGCAGCCCTCGATCTTGAAGCCGCGGCGCCCCACGCCTCTGAGGACCGCGAAGCCGACGATCGCTGCGACCGTGGAGCCGGGCAGGGTGAAGCCCAGCTTCAGGCCGATGTAGACGAACGCCGCCGTCATCAGCATGCCGAGCGCCACGCCCAGCAGCGTGGCGCTGACCGTGATTTCCCTGTACTTCGCTCCGCCGCTGGGCGCGCTCCCGCCCGCGGATCCCTCCTGCGCTGCCTGGCTCATCGGGAGGCAACCGTTAACACGCTCTCGGAGAAAGGACGAGGCTGGGGCGGACGGGGCGGTCTCCGCAGCGTTGCGGAGGTCCAGTACGCGGGAGCGGCTGCCAGGACCCGCCCCCCATCCTCCGGCGACAACGGGCTAGCGACCGACGCTCGCCGCCAAGAGGAGCTGTGCGGCGTAGTAGAGCGGCAGGCCCCAGAGGCGGTTGACCAGGCCGGTGCGGACGAAGCGATCGCGAGCGACGGACAGGTCCGAGATGAAGAAGAGCACGGCGCCGGCGAGCAGCAGCCAGCCCGCGCGATGCCACGCGCTGCCCGCGGCCAGCGCGACCATGAGCGTGATCACCACGATGTACGCGGGCACCGCGATGCGCATGGCGCCGTCGAGCCGGGGCGCGAGCCAGCGCCAGATCACGGCTGCGGGGACCAGGAGCAGTGCGAGCGCCACGCCCGTCGCCATCGGCGCGAAGCCGCGCAACGCGAATGCCGCGCCGAACGCCACGTGCCCGGCGAGGAAGCTGCCGAGCCCGGCGAGGAAGCTCGCGTTCCCCGACGGGATGAGCAGCACGTCGCCCAGCCAGCACAATGCCAGCGCCACGAGCACCGCGCGGCCGTACGTGCTCGCGAGCGCGCCGGCGCTCCACGCCGCCACGACGAAGCCCGTCGAGGCGAGCGGCTTGGCGATCCACACGCGCGGGCGCGAGTCCCTCGCTTCGGCGAGCAGCAGGCCGAGCACGGCGATCGCGGTGGCGGCGGCAGAGTAGGCGAAGACCGACATCCCGGCGCTGGCTAGCAGAGCCGACGCCGCGCGGAAATTGCCGGCTTGCGGCGGTCCTCCACCGGACGAACATTCGAAGCAGCGAGGCCCGCATGCAGGCGATCATCACGCACGACATGGCCGATTTCGACGGTCTGGCCGCCTGCGTCGCCGCGCAGAAGCTGTATCCGGAGGCGACCATCGTGCTCGGGCGCCGGCTCGGTACGGGGCTGGTCGACTTCATGGCGCTGCACAAGGACCGGTTCGCCACGGTCCGCTACACCGACATCGATCCGGACAGCGTCTCGCTGCTGGTGGTCGTGGATTTCCGGCGCCGGAGCCGCCTCGAGAACTTCGCGGAGCTGCTCTCGCGCGTGGAACGCGGCGACATCGAGGTGCACGTCTACGACCACCACGCCGCCGCGGCGGACGACCTGGTCGGGACGGTGGAAGTGGTGCAGCCGGTCGGTTCGGCGACCACGCTGCTGGTCGAGCAGATCCAGCTGCGCGGCATCGAGGTCGACGTGCTGGAGGCCACGCTGTTCGTGCTCGGCATCTTTGCCGACACCGGCTCGCTCGGTTATGCCACCACGACCTCGCGCGACGCCCGCGCGATCGCGTGGCTGCTCGACCAGGGCGCGAGCCCGAAGGTGATCAACCGCTACCTGCGCCCGCCGTTCACGCCCGCGCAACGCGAGGCGCTGGCTCGCATGCTGGGCGCGGTGGAGGTCGAGGAAGTGGGCGGATTCGAGGTCGGATTCGTGGTGACGCCGCTCGAGCGCGCGTTCACGGGTCTGGCAGAGGTGACAACCGAGGTCGCGGAGCTGGAAGGCCACGCGGCGCTGTTTGCGATCTATCCGATCGCCGGGCGCCGCATCCAGGTCGTGGCCCGCTCGCGCTCGCCGCGCGTCAACGTCGGCGCCGCGCTGGAAGCCGTCGGCGGCGGAGGGCACGCGTCGGCTGGCTCGGCGGTCGTCCATCACGCGGACGTCGAGGCCGTGCGCGCGGCGCTGCTCGCGGCGTTGAGGCGAAATCCTCCGCAAGCGGAGCGCGTCGGCGACGTGATGTCGAGCCCGGTGCGCACGGTCGCGCCCGGGATGATCCTCGCGGAGCTGCGCGACTCGCTCCGCACCTGGCGCCACACCGGGGTGCCGGTGGTCGAGGGTGGGCGGCTCGTCGGGATCGTTTCGCACCGGGATGTGGAGCGAGCCGAGCGCGACGGTCGGCTGCACCTGCCGGTGTCGAGCTGCATGTCGCACCATGTGAAGACCACCACGCTCGACGCCACGCTGGCCGAGGCGCTGGAGCTGATGACGGACGCAGACGTGGGCCGCCTGCCGGTGCTGCGCGACGGTCGCCTGGTGGGGATCCTGTCGCGCTCCGACGTGCTGCGCGTGCTCTACCGACGCAACGGCGCGCGCCGCTAGCGGGCCTTTCTGCGGCGTCGCCGGCGCGCGGCGAAGATCAAGGCGGCGGCTTCGTCGCCGGAGTGCTCGAGGCGCTGTGCCACGCGGCGGGCTTCCGCGGCGCCGAGCGGCACGCCGACGAAGACGTTCCCGCCGCTGCTCCTGGCCCGCTTGACCAGCGCTTCGAGGTCGTCGTCGTCGGAATCGGCGGCCACGTTGAGCAGCAGCGTCCCGTCGCTGGCGAGCGCCAGCGCCGCGGCGTGGGGCTTCCTTCTCGGCATGGCGTACGGAACTGCGAGCGCCGTGCCAGGGGCGCATTCCGCAGAATTGCCGCAGATTGGTGACGCACTATTCCCGAAGCGGGACACTCCAGCCGTATTCCGAGCGCCCGTGTCCCGATTTGGGATCCTCGGCCGGAGGGTGGCTCGGGTATCGTTGGGGCGTGAGCACCAAGCGTCCAAATCCTTCCACCGGCGCACCGATTTCCCTGAGCGGCATCCAGGTCGACGTCACGACCCGGCTCGGCGTGTTGACGCCGGCGACGCCCACCGGGCTGCAGACCCTGGATCGAATGCTGACCGGCGGGCTCAGGACGGGAACGCTGATGAGCCTCGCGGGGGCTCCGGGAGTGGGCAAGACGGCGTTTGCGCTGCTGCTCGCGTACATGACGGCCCGGGCTCGCGCCGCGGTGGTGTTCGCCAGCGTGTCGCTGGACGAGACCGAGATCGTCGCCCGGCTCGCCGCGCGCGCGCTTCACCGCGAGTTCCCGGACGTGAGGACGCCCTACGGCGAGATCTGGTCGGGCCAGGCGTGGCAGGACGAGCGGACCCGGCGCCCCGTCGCCGAGGCCGTCGAGACGGTGGTCAAGAAGGTGGGCAACCATCTGCACCTGCATCGCGCCAAGCCCTTCGAGTCCACCAGCACGCTGGCGAAGCTCGTCAGTCACCTGTGGGGGCGGCACGACCGCGTCGTGCTCGTGGTGGACGGGATCGAGGCGTTCTGCGTGGGCGGCGGCGAGGGCAAACGCGCGGCGGTCGTGAACGGCAGCTACGACGCGCGCGTCGCACAGGTCGCACACGAGCTCCGCCAGCTCGCCAACGAAGGCTGCGCGGTGGTGGCCACGGTGCAGTCGCGCAGCGCCGCCCTTGTCACGCCAGCGGCGACGCTTTCTTGCGAAGTGAGGGCGGTCGAGGAAGGCTCGCTGGCCCCGATGCCGGAGAAGCTTCTCGCGCTCGGCGCGCGCCCGGTCGATCTGGTGGTGACGAAGAACGCGGTGGGGCCGACGGGTATCGTGCCGCTGCGCTTCATCGCGGGAGCGGCGCTGTTCGAAGAGCGCGGGCCCTGACGCCGACTAGCGCGCGCGGCTCAGCAGACGGAACAACACGGGCAACAGAACGAGCACGGCCGGAACCGTCAACACCAACCCGGAGATGATCGCGATGGCGAGCGGCGCCAGCATCGCGGCGCCCTGCCCGATCGAAAGCGCAAGCGGCACCAGCGCCAGGATCGCCGCCAGCGCCGTCATCAGTATCGGCCGGAAGCGCAGGACGCCCGCTTCGATCAGCCGCTCGTCGAAGGGCAGGGCGGGGTCCAGCTCCTTCCACTGGCTCATGTAGAAGATGGCCGCCTCGCTCGAGATGCCGACGATCATCGTCAGGCCCATCATGGACGTGATGTTGAGCTCGGTGCCCGTCCACCACAGGCCGGAGAACACCGCCGTCGTGGCGAGCAGCGCCACGCCCAGGATGGCGATCGGCGCAGCAAAGCGCTCGTACAGATAGAGCAGCAACGCAAAGACGAGCAGCGCGGCAGCCACCAGCACGCCCAGCAGTCCGCGGAAGGAAGCCTGCTGCTCCTTGTACAGGCCGCCGTACTGCACGTAGGCGCCGGGCGGCAGGGACATCTTGCCGACTGCGCGCTTCACGTCCTGCATCACCGAGCCCATGTCCCGGCCCGAGATGCGCCCGGTCACGGCGACCATCGTCTTCATGTTGTCGCGCGTGATCTGCGGTTGGCCGACCTGCCGTGTGAGGGTGGCGACCCGTCCCAGTCGCACGCGCGTGCCGCTCTTCGCCAGGAGCGGCAGGTTGCGGATCCGCTCGAGGCTGCTTCTGAGGTCCGGCTCCGTCCAGACGCGGATGCCGACCATCTTCTCGCCCCGCTGCACCTGGGTCGTGACCACTCCGCCGACGGCGACCTCGGCCAGACGCGTGACTTCTTCGGGGTCGAGCCCCAGTCGTTCGGCCTTCAGCCGGTTGACGCGGATGTCTATCGCGTCGCCCGCGAGTACCACGCCGCTCTTCACGTCCACGACTCCGGGGATCTTCCCCACGCGATCGGCGACCTGAGCCGCCGCCGTCCGCAGGTCCGCCGGAGCCGCGCCGAACAGCTCGATCTCGATGGGTTGGGGGACCGCGGTCAGATCGCCGATCAGATCCTCCATGAGCTGCGCGAGCTCGATGTCGACGCCCGGCACCCGCTGCTCGACCCGCTCGCGTACCTCGTCCATGACCTCGCTGATGGGACGCCGCGGGGGCGGATTCAGCCGCACGAAGTAGTCGCCTTCATTCGCTTCGGTGACTCCCTGGCCGAGCTGCAGCCCGGTGCGCCGTGAGTACGATCGCACCTCGGGGATGCTCTGCAGGATCTTCTCGAGCTGCCTGACGCGGCGGTCCGTCTCGGTCAGCGAGGTGCCGGCTGGCGCGCGGTAGTCCAGCACGAACCCGCCTTCATCCATCTCCGGCATGAAGCCGGATCCGGTATTGCGGTAGGCCACCCAACCGAGCGCGATCAGTGGCACCACGCCGACAAGCAACCAGGCTGGCCTGCCGAGGAGCGCTGCCATCAGCCGGCGATACCCCGACAGCACGCCGCCCAGGATGCGCCCGACGTCCTCGGTCTTCGCGTCGCCGGGCCTGATCATCATCGCCGACAGGAGCGGGACAGCGAAGAACGCGAACAGGTACGAGACCACCAGTGCGGAGGCCATGGTGAGCGAGAGCGCCTTGAAGAAAGCGCCGGTGACGCCGCTGAGGAAAGCCAGCGGCACGAACACGGTCACGGTGGCCAGCGACGACCCGGTGAGCGGGACGGCCATCTCGCGCGCCGCGTCCAGCAACGTCTCGCGGCGGCCGTGTCCCGAGCCGCGCAGCCGATGGATGCCGTGCTCGACCATCACGATGCCGTCGTCGAGCACCAGCCCGATCGCCGAAGCCATGCCCCCCAGCGTCATGATGTTGATGCCCTCGTTGAACGCCTTCAACAGAAGCAGCGTGATCGCCAGCACCGCCGGCACGCAGATCGAGGCGACCAGCGTGATGCGCAGGTTCTTCAGGAACAGCCACAACACGAACACTGCGAGCAGCACGCCGATCAACGCAGCGTCGCGCACGGCGCCCACCGAGGCGTTGATGAGATCGGTCTGGTCGTACCAGGTCTGGATTTGAAGATCCTTCGGTGCCTGGGCCTGGTACTCCGCGAGACGCTGCTTCAGGTCGCCGGCGATCTGGACGGTGTTGCCGTTGCGCTGCTGGTAGACGTCTACCAGCACCGCGTCGCGCCCCTGGGCCACCACGCGCGTCCACTGCGGCGCGGGGGCGTCCTGCACCGTGGCGACCTCGTCGAGCTGCACGATGCCTTTGTCGCTCTGCTTGACGATGACGTGCTTGAGCTCGTCCAGGCTCGAGAACTGCGTGTCGCTGAGGACCAGGTAGAGCTTCTCCTGCTCCTCCAGTCGGCCCACGGCCTGTACGACGTTGGACGCCGAAACGGCTTTCACAACGTCGTCGAGCGTCACCCCCGACGCGTCCAACCTGAGCGGGTCGATCAGGACCTGCAGCTCCTCGGTTCGACCGCCCTGGACGTGTACCTTCGACACGCCGCGGATGCTCGAGAGCCGGGGTGCGAGATCGTAGAGCGCGCGGTCGCGCAGCTCCACCAGCGAGCGGGACTTCGAGCTCAAGCTCAGCCCGATCACCGGGAACACCGTCGGGTCCATGCGCCGGACCTCGTAGCTCACGCCCGGCGGTAGCGAGCTCATGGCCTGGCTGATCGCGGAATCGATCAAGAGCTGGCTCGCCACCATGTCGACGCCCCAGTCGAAGTCGACCGAGATGTCCGCGCTGCCGCGGCTGGTGTTCGAGCGCACGCCGCGTACCCCCTGCACGCCGCGGATCGCCTCCTCCAGCGGCCGCGTCACCTCGACGACCATGCGGTCCGCCGGGCGGTCGCCGGCGTCCACGCTGACAACGACCCGCGGGAAAGTCGTGCGCGGGAACAAGCCGACCGGTAGGCTCCACAGCGACGCGATGCCGCCGATGGCAAGCACCGTGATCAAGAACAGCACCGAGCGCTGATGCGCTTCGAGCCAGCTGCGGAAGCTCATGAGCCGCCTGTCGTCGGCTTCGAGATGCGGACGGCCATGCCGTCCGACAGGCTGGAACGCCCGACGGTGGCGACGTGCTGTCCGGGGGACAGGCCCTTCGTCACCTCGACCATGTCCGCGCCCTCGATGCCGACGGCTATCTTCTTCCAGTGTGCGTGATCCTTGTCGATCACGAACACGCCCGGGTTGCCGTTGCGCTCGAGCAACGCGACGCGCGGCACGCGCACGGCGTCGTCGTGCGCCTCGATCACGACGTCGACACGCACAGCGAGCCCCACGGCCATCCAGCCGGGCGCGTCCGGAACGTTGATCACGCCCTCGACCAGCTGCGTTGCCGGATCCACCACCCGGTGCATGGTGGAAAGCCGGGCCTTGACGCGCGCGCCGTCCGGACCGCGGTAGACCGGTTCCAGCCACGCCGTGAGCCCCGGCTGGAGCTCCTTCAGGTCCTCGACCTCGAAGCCCGCGCGCACCACCATGTCCGTGCCCGCCGCAATGACCACTGCCGGCTTGCCTGCCTGCACCACGTCGCCGCGCTGGACCAGCACCGAGGCCACGACCCCATCCATGGAGGCGCGCAGCCGCGCACCGCCCGCACCGCCGCCGCCCAGTGCGTGCAGCGCGGCTTCGGCGGCGGCGGACTGCTTCTCGGCGTTCTGCAGATCCTGGTTGGTGGCGAGCTTGTCGTCGACGAGGTGCTGGACGCGTGCCAGCTCGCGCTTGGCGAAATCGTTGTCGATGCGCGCCTGCGCCACCTCGGGCGAGCCGCGAGGCATCGGCCCGACCGTGAGCAGAGTGTCGCCCTTCTTGACGGTCTGTCCGGCGATCACCGCGACGCCCAGTACCTGGCCCGGCTTGACGACGGCAATGCTGCGCTGCCGGTCCGAAGCGAACTCGGCAGTGCCGAAGGTCTCGATGGTGCGCTGCACCTGTCCGCGGCTGACGCTGGCGATCTGTATCGCCGCGCTGGGCTCGGACTTCTGCCCGGAGGTGCCCGGCTCGCTGCCGTGGCAGCCGGCGAACGCGACAAGCAGGACGAGCGGGTAGAGCTTCATGGTCGCTTCGCCTGCGAGCTCACGGAAATGGGGCCTCCGCACGCCGTCTGCAGTCCCACTTCCGCCTCGGCGAGGGCCTGCGAGAGGTTGGCTTCCTGCAGCCGCTGGTCGAGCAGCGCCGTGCGCACGGTCTGGTACGACAGTCGGTCGAGATCGCCCCGTGTCACGGCGTCGCGTTCCCTGCTCTCGATCTGCTCCAGCGGGGCGATGGACGCGTGCACCTCGGGCAACTGGCGGCGGATCAGTGCGGAAAGTCGCGCGAGACGCACGAGATCGGCGTGTGTGGAGGCGACGCGCGCGTCGTACTCGAGGCGCAGCCGCTGGCGCGTCGCCCGGCCGATCGCGAGGCTGCCCTGGTTCCGGTTGAACAGCGGCAGCTCGAGGCTCACGAAGCCTCCGATGAACTGCAGCGCGGACTCGTTGCGCTGGTAGTGCACCCCGACCGTGATGTCCGGAAATTGCTCCAGCACGGCCTGACGGATGCGCTCCTGTTCAGCCGTGTAGCCGTGGCGCAGGGCCTGCAGGTCCAGGCGATGGGCGAGGCACGCGTCCAGCGTCCCCGGCGCCACGGAGGGCGGCGGCCCCGGCGTCTTCGGCAGGGTCACGTCCAGCTTGCCCTCGGCCGGGCTGCCGAGGAGGGCCAGCAGATCGCTCTCGGTGTTCGTTTCCGACTGTTCGAGGTCGTGCACGGTGGTGCGCACCTGGTCGACCGCAGCCCGCTCGATGCCGATCTGTCCGAGCGTTGCGTCGCCGGTCTGGCTCGCCGCCTCGAGAGCGTCGGCGAGCTTCTGCTCGAAGTCGCGCTCCTCGCGGGCTAGCGCCAACCTGCGGCGGAGCCAGCCGAGCCGCACGGTGAGCAGCCGTGCCTGCTCGGCGACCTGCCATTCCTGCCAGGCGATGCCCAGATCGATCTGCTCCAGCGACGCCTCCGCGGCCGAACGCCGCGCGCCGCGCGAAACGAACGCCTTGGTGTCGATCGCCAGGCTGAGGTCGAGCAGGTTCGACGTGCCGGCGGACCCGCTTCCATAGGGATGATCGACTCCGACGCTGAACACGGGGTTCGGCAGGATCCCGGCATCGAGGATCTGTGCCTTGCCGACGTCGTGCTCGCTGCGCGCCGCGACCAGGTCCGGATCGAGCAGCACGGCCAGCACTGCCGCCTCGTCCGGGTCGAGCCCGTCGGAGAGATCGATGCGCACCGGTCGGAGCGCCGGGTGTTGGAGCTCCCCGGCGCGCAGGGTGAGTCGCGGCGATTCGAGCGTCGGCGGCGGAGGCGGCGCGGCGGGACCGAGCGGCTCCGGATGCAGCGACGCGCAGGCGCCGACCAGCAGGGCCACGAATGCCACGCTTGCGCGCAGGGGAGACGTTCCACCCGCACTCACGTGTCCCCTCCAGCGTCGTTTCCAGCGGGCAGCACGAGCGTGAAGCGGGCGCCGCCGCCGGGTGCGTCGCCGACCTCCAGGCGCCCGCTGTGTTGCACGGCGATGCGCCGCGTGATGGCGAGGCCAAGCCCCGCGCCGTCGCCGCGCGCGTCGCTTCCCCGCGCATAGGGCGCGAGGATTGCCTCGCGCTCGGCGCCGGGGACACCCGGGCCGGTGTCGTCCACGTGCGTTCTCACCTCGTCCGCCCGGCGTTCGAGCGAGAGTGTCACGCGGCCCTCGGGCGTCGCGTACCTGAGGGCGTTGTCGAGTAGGTTCGACAGAGCGACCGATAGCGCCTCGGCGTCGCCACGGACCAGGACCGGCGCATCGCTTGCCGCGATTTCCACGACGGGGCCGGCGGCATCCGCGGGCTGCCGGGCTGCCACGACCGCATCGACGAGAGACACCAGATCGACCGGCTCGACGCTGGCGAGAGGCGAGGCGTCGGCTCGCGCCAGACGCAACATCGCTCCGACGAGCTCGCCCAGCCTGCGCGTCTCGTCCAGCGCTGTGCGCGCGGTGGCCTGCCATTGATCGGGCGTCCTGGGACGTTTGAGCGCGACCTCGAGCTCGCTGGTGACGACGGACAGGGGAGTCCTGAGCTCGTGCGAGACATCGTCCGCGAAGCGGGCGAGCGCGGCGTGTCCCTGCTCCAACCGGTCGAAGAGCTGGTTCAGGGCGGTGACCAGCCGCGCGAGATCGACGTTGTTCCGGGGCACGGGAAGGCGGCGGTCCAGATGCGCGGCGGTCATGCTGTTCGCCGCCTCGATCACCTCGTCGACGGGCTCGAGCGCCCGTCGCGTGGCCCACAGCGAGCCGCCCACGGCCAGGCCGAGCCCTACGGGAGCCGCGAAGATCATCGCTGTCAAGAGCTCTCCAAGCACGTCTTCGGGCGAGCCTTCAGCTGCGGCTCCTGGCGGCGCGGGCTCGTCCGTGGATTCCTGCCAGGCGACCGCGATGAAGGTCACGGCGACAACGGCAACCAGCGCCGCCGCCGTGGACAGCCCCACCCACGCCCCGATCCGGCGCGCCAGGCTGCTCGGACCGGTCCTAGTCGCCATCGCCTTCCAGTGGGACGAGGCGGAAGCCCGTGCCGCGGATCGTTTCGAATCCGCACCGGAGCGCCTTCGAGCTTGTGGCGCAGGTGGGCGACGTGGACGTCGAGCAGGTTCGTGCCGGGGTTGAACTCGTAGCCGAATGCTTCGCGCAGGATCTCCTCGCGCGCCAGCACCTCCTCCCTGCGCCTGAGGAGCAGAGCGAGAAGTGCATGTTCGCGCGGCGAGAGCGGGATAACCGCAGCTCCGGGCATCGCGACCCCGTCGGGCTCCAGGGTCATGCCCGTGATCGCAAGCGGAGCGCGCCGTGGCGCGGCGGCGCGTCGCAACAGAGCGCGTAGCCGCGCCAGGAGCTCTTCGAACGCGAAGGGCTTGACCAGATAGTCGTCCGCGCCGCGGTCGAGCGCTTCGACCCGCGAGCTGACCGCGTCACGCGCGGTCAGCACCAGGATGGGCGCAGTGTTGCCGCTCTGCCGGAGCGCGCTGATGACGTCCAGGCCATCCATGTCGGGCAGGCCGAGATCGAGCACCACGGCTTCCACGTCGTTGTCCCGCAGTCGCTCGAGCGCGGAACGCGCGCGCCCGGTTGCCTCCACCGTGAAACCCTCCTCGGTCAGGCCGCGGCTGAGGGAGGCGGCGAGGCGCTCGTTGTCCTCGACGATGAGCGCGTCCATGGCCCCACTGGCTACCACGGCTGGCGTGCCGCCCCAGCCGGCTTAATCGAGTCTTAATCATCCGTGCTGCGCTGGGCGGGGTTTGCCGGCGTGCCGCCGGGCGCGTACCGTCCCTTCGTGAGCTCGTCCCGTTGGATCCTGCACGCTGACATGGACGCGTTCTACGCCTCCATCGAGCAGCGCGATCGACCGGAGCTCAGGGGCAAGCCTGTCATCGTGGGCGCGACCTCGCCGCGCGGAGTGGTCGCGGCCGCTTCGTACGAGGCGCGGGTGTTCGGCGTGCGGAGCGCCATGCCGGGCTTCCGGGCGCGGGAACTGTGTCCGCATGGCGTCTACCTGCCGTCGCGCATGGCGCGCTATTCCGAGGTGTCGGCGCAGGTGCACCAGGTATTCGCCGAGTTCACGCCGGCGATCGAGCCGTTGGCGCTCGACGAGGCCTTCCTCGACGTCACCGGCTCGGTCCGGCTGTTCGGCGGTCCGCTCGCGCTGGCGCGCCGGCTGAAGTCCCGCGTGCGACAGACCACGGAGCTGGTCGTGTCGGTCGGCGTCGCGCCGTCGAAGCTCGTCGCCAAGATCGCCTGCACGCTGGGCAAGCCAGACGGGCTGTTGCTGGTGCCGCCCGAAGCGGTTCGCTGGCTGCTCGACCCGCTCTCGGTGCGCCGCCTCTGGGGCGTGGGGCCGGTGCTGAACGAGCGGCTGGAGCGGTTGGGCATCCGCACCGTCCGACAGCTCGCGGAGTACGACCCCGACGAGCTCCGGCGCAGCATCGGCGATCGCGCCTGGGAGCTTACGCGCATGGCGCGCGGCGAGGATCGCCGCGCGGTCGAGAGCGAACGCATTCCGAAGTCGTACGGGGAGGAGAACACCTTCGAGCACGACGTGACCGACCGCGACACCGTGACCGCGACTCTGACCGCGCACGCCGAGGCGGTTGCGCGCCGCGTGCGCCGCGACGGGTATCGCGGCCGCACGGTGACGCTCAAGATCAAGCTGGGCAGGGCGAGGGGAGGACGCATCGCGCGCGTCACCGGCGACGGCGAGGAACCCCGCTATCCCTTGCTGACACGCAGCCAGACACTGCAGCATCCGACGGACGATGCCTCCGCGATCCGGAGCGTCGCGGTTTCGCTCTGGGACGAGGCGGGCGTCACGGAGCCGGTGAGGTTGCTCGGCGTGTCGCTCTCGGGCCTGGAGTCCCGTGCACACGAGCAGCTCGAGCTGTTCGCGCGGGAACGCGAGCGCGACCGGCTCGGTCCCGCGCTCGACGCGATCAAAGCGCGCTTCGGGCATAGCGCGATCGGGCGCGCAGTCGCCGATCCGGAGAAGATCACACCCAGCATGCAGAAGAAGCGCGGCGAATAGCGCGCTCTACGTGGGTGCGACGGCTCAGCGCACGATCCGCGAGAGCAGCACGACCGCCCCCAGCAGCAGCAGGATCGGGATGGCGATCCAGCCGATCACGGTCACCCAGCCGCTCCTGAGCGAGCGCCCCGAGCGCTTCTCGCAGGCGATGCAGATGGCCCAGGTGCGGCTGCCGCCCTCCGTCAGCACGCAGCAATCGCCGCACACCGGCGAGCGACACTCGGCGCACGGCCCCACAGCCAGTGCGCCGCAGTGCACGCAGCGCGCGAGTGCGTCGTTGTCGCTGTGCTGCAGCATGCTCACGCGGCCATGGTATCGCGCCTGCCGGGCGATGCACGACGGGTGGCGCGCGGCGTGGGCGTGCTTATGTTGACTTTGCTGTCCGCCCCCGCGGCGCGCCCTGTGTGATGTTCGAGCGAGGTTACCTGCAGATTGGCCGTATCCACGGCATTCCGCTCCGCGTCCACTGGACGATGCCTCTCGGTGCGCTGCTGTTCAGCGGCTTTGCGTTCGCGCCCGCATTCTGGGTCGGGTTCTTCGTGGTCGTGCTCGTTCATGAGCTCGGCCACGCGCTGCTCGCGCGACGCTACCGACAGCACGTGCTCTCGATCGACATTACCGGCTTCGGCGGGCTGACGCGCTTTGCCGGACGCGCGACGCGCCGGGAGCACGCGGTCATCGCGTGGGGCGGTGTGCTGGCGCAGGCGATTCTGCTAGCCGTTACGCTGGGTGTGGTGCTGGCAGCGGGGCCGCCGAGGTCGTGGATCCTCGCCGAGCTCGTGGCCGTGTTCACGACGGCCAACCTGTGGATCATCGGGCTCAACCTGCTCCCGTTCCCGCCGCTCGACGGCGCAACCGCCTGGCCGCTGGTCGGCGACTTGTTCCGGAGTTGGCGCAACAGAAGTAGACGGGGCCCCACGCTTCCCCGGACACGCCAAGGCAAGCCGCGCCGCCGCGCGCCGAGCAACGGCGCGCCGCCCCGCCGCCCGCCCGGCTCCGCTCCCGACCGGGACCTGGCTGACGCGCTGCGGCGGATCGGGGAGCAGGCGGGTGAAGCGCGCCGCGGCAGCTCGCACCGCTAGGGAGTCGGCGCGGCGGCCACAAGCCACAGGCCAACTGGCCGGTCAGCGGCGACTTTCTGTTGCATTGCGTTAGCCTAGCGCGACACGGGGATCAGGGGTTGGGGGAGCGGACCCCTCGTGCGAGTCGCCTGGTTGGCCTGCTGGCCAGTGAAAATTCAGGAAAATTCCCCACTTTGGCTGCAACGCGCTAGCCTCCGGGATCGCGTGGTACGAGACATGCTTTTCGCTCCACGCGGCGTGTTGGGCCTTTCGCTCCACATGCGTTTCTTACGGTTTGACTGGAGGAAGTCGGGATGAAGAGACTGGCAAGCCTGCTGGCCATCCTCGCCATCGCAGGCGCGGTTGGTTGTAGCAGCAGCAGCAAGAAGAAGAGCGGTAGCGGCGGAACTGGCGGCACTGCTGGTACGGGCGGTACGGCCGGTACGGGCGGCATGGGCGGCATGGCCGGCGCGGGCGGCATGGCCGGCGCAGGCGGCATGGCCGGCGCGGGCGGCATGGCCGGCGCGGGCGGCATGGCCGGTGCTGGCGGTATGGCCGGTGCTGGCGGTATGGCCGGCGCCGACGGCGGCGCCTGATCGCCTGATTCGAAGAGACGGCGTCGGAGCATCGGCAGTGTCGCGTTCCGGGTTTCCCGGGGCGCTACGGGCCGAAGCTCCGGCGCCGTCGCTATTTGCGGGTTGGCGCGCCGCGTCGGACGGACGCTAGAGGTAGACGAGCAACCGGCCTCGCGCGCGCTCGTCGAGCCGCCGCAGGCCCGCCGCGCGCGCGAGCGTGCGTGCCTGAGCCATTTCCGCAGTCGTGGGGCGCCGCGCGATTTCCGGGTAGTCGCTAGCGCGATATTCGGGACGGTACTGTGCCATCACGTTGACGTATGTCTCCGCCGATACTTTCTCGGCCAGGAAGCGGAATATCGCCGCCGATTCTTCCAGCAGCCCAGGCATCACCAGATGCCGCACCAGGACGCCTCGCCGCGCCATGCCGCTGGCGTCGAGCTGGAGCGCGCCGACCTGCCGGTGCATTTCGCCGACAACGCGCCGCGCGACCTCCGGGTAGTCCTTGGCCTTGAGATAGCGGATGGCGCTCGCCCGGGTCCAGAGCTTGAAGTCGGGCATGTAGATGTCGACGATGCCGTCCATCCAGCGGAGCGACTCCATCGAGTCGTAGCTGCTGGTGTTGTAGACGAGCGGCAGCTCCAGTCCCTGCTCGATCGCGATCGGCAGCGCTTCGAGGATCTGCGGCACGACGTGCTCGGGCGTCACGAAGTTGATGTTGTGGCAACCCTTGTCCTGCAGCTCGAGCATGGCGGCCGCCAGCTCTTCGGGACCGAGCTCGCGGCCGTGCCCTGCCTGCGAGGTGTCGTGGTTCTGGCAGAACACGCACTTGAGGTTGCAGAACGAGAAAAAGATCGTTCCGGAACCGTTGACTCCCCGCAGACAGTCTTCCTCGCCGAAGTGGGGAAACCAGGTGCTCACCCGGGCGTAGCGTCCCGTGGCGCAGACCCGTGCAGCGTTCTGGAGCCGGTCGACGCGGCAGTTGCGCGGACAGATCTCGCAGCGGGCGAGCGCCGCCACGGCCTCCGCCGCCCGGCGACGGATTTCGTCGGGTTCGAGAGCGAGGTACGCCGGCCAGGTCTCCGCCACGGCTCCAAGCCTGCGGGCACGGGGCGCCAGCTGCAAGTCGCTGCTTGCGGGGCGGACGCGCCTCTGAAATGCTTTCCAGCCATGCGAGGTGCGCTTCCGCTTGCCGCGTTTCCGGTCGCTCTGGCGCTCGCTGTAGCCGGCTGCGGGTCGGGCGTGAGGTCGGCAACGCGCTTCGAGGGCTCCACGCGCCCGGTCCTGGTCGGCGCCAACCAGATCGAGGAGGAGAACGCGCTGCCGCTCGGATACGACTCGCTGGGTTCGATTCACGCCCACTGTACGCTGACCGAGGGCCAGCGGCGCATCCACGGTGAATGGCTGAGTGACGTCGACTGCTCGGCGGCGCGACTGGTCACGGCATTGCGCGAACGTGCGGCTGTGGCCGGCGGCGAGCTGCTGGTCGGTCGGCTCTGCTACTCGCAGGTGCTGAACGGCACACCGCGACGTGTGCGCGTCACCTGCGACGCCGAGGTGGCGCGGCCGGACGACGACATGCTCGAGAGCCGGCCTCCGGAACAAATGCACGCTGCCAACATGGACGGATCCGTCGCCGATGCCTGGCGCATCCGTGTCGATTTCACCCCGGCGCCGCACATGCCCCGTCGCGCGCCGCGACGCGGCGACCTCGTGCACGAGGTGGGCTTGTTCCCGGCCGGGCACGTGCGTCTCGGCGACGTCACCGTGCACTGCCGCCGCGGCTGTTCCCGCGAGGCCGTGCACGACGGTGTTCGCATCGCGGCCGGGCGCATGGGAGCGACCGACGTGGCCGAGGTGCACTGCGCGCACCGGGGCCACGGCTGGGCCTGCAGCGGAGTGGCCACAACGTACGAGGTTGTGCCCGCGCTCTCTCCGGCATCCTGGTAGGGATCGCCGGCCCCCGGCCGCCGCATCGTGTACCTTCTGGTCGATGGGCGACGATCGCCACGATACCGACCCGCCGACGGAGTGGACGTTCGACGAGTCCACTCTCCGCTCGCGGGCGGGTGGGCTCGCGCTCGACGCCACCCAGGCGATGGCAACGCCGCCCGGCGTGGAGAGCGAGCGCGATCGCCGCGCGCCGCCGCCGTTTGGACCCTACACGCGCATCGAGGTGTTGGCGGAGCAGGGCAGCATCGGGCTGGTCGCCAAAGGCTACAACGAAGCGTTCGGACGCTGGGAGCTCCTGAAGTTCCTGCGCGCGGAGCTCGCCAGCGAGCTGGAGCTCGTGCGCCAGTTCAAGCGGGAAGGGCGCGTGCTGGCCCAGCTCTCCCATCCGAACGTGGTGCAGGTTTTCGCCACCTACCAGGTCCAGGGTCGGACGTGTCTCGCCATGGAGTTCCTCGAGGGTCGATCGCTGGCGGCCGAGGTCGCCGACCAGGGCGGTGCGCTGCCCATCGATCAGGGCCTCGAGTTGATGCTGGAGGCGGCGCGTGGGCTGTCTGCCGCGCACGAGGCGGGCCTGTGCCACCGCGACATCAAGCCCGACAACCTGTTTGTCACCCAGAGCAGTCGCGGCAAGCGCGGCGGGCTCAAGCTCATCGATTTCGGGTTGGCGACAGCCGCGCGCACCACGCGCAGCTCGCTCGCGCTCGACCCGGCGCTCATCAGCGACGCGGCGGGCGGCACTCCGCTGTACATGGCGCCGGAGCTGTGGCTCGGCCACGAGGCGGGGCCGGCGAGCGACCTGTACGCGCTCGGGCTGAGCTTCTACTTTGCGTTCACTGGTCGCCATCCGATCGAGAAGCTCACGCTCGGCGCCGTCCGCGAACAGGTCTTCTCGAACGAGCCCTTCCCGGGCGCGCGCAGTGCGCGTCCCGAGCTGCCAGCGCCGATCGCCGCGATCATCGACCGGCTGATCGAGAAGAGCGTCGAACGGCGTTTCGCCAGCGCGGACGAGCTCGTCGCCGCGCTGGTCGCGGCGGACAGCGGCGCCCGACCGCGCCGCGTCCCGGGCAGCGGGCCCTATCGCGGGCTGGCGCCCTTCTCGGCCGCGGAGCGCGATGTGTTCTTCGGGCGCGACCGCGAGATCGCGGAGGTGGCGGAAAGGCTGCGCGCGCGCGCGGCCGTCGTGCTGGTCGGTCCCAGCGGTTCTGGCAAGAGCTCGCTGGCGCTGGCCGGCGTGGCGCCGGCGATCGAGGACGGCGTGCTCGGCGGCGGGCTGGTCTTCCGCACGGCGGTTCTCGAGCCGCATACGCATCCGCTGCGATCGCTTTCGATGGCGCTTGCGCCGATCGCCGGCGTCCCGGACGAGAAGATCCACGCCGCTCTGGTTGCCGATCCCGGTCGACTGGGCGAGCTGCTGCGCGGATCGCTGAAGCCGCCGTCCGCGGTGCTGCTCGTCGTCGACCAACTGGAGGAGCTGGCCACGCTCGCACCCGACCCGTCCGCCGCACACGGGTTTGCTCGCGCCCTGGCCTCGCTCGTCGAGAGCTCGACGCCGGCCATTCGCGTGCTGGCCACGGTGCGCGCGGACCTCATGGACCGGCTGTTCTCGATCGAGCCGCTGCGCGCGCTGCTCGCCGCCGGCTTCTTTCCGGTGCGGCCGCTGCTCGGCGATGCGCTGGAGCGCGCTCTGGTCGAGCCGGCGCGCGCAGCGGGCTTCGAGCTCGAGGATCCTGCGATTGCCGCCAAGATCGTCGCGGACGTCGCCCGCACGACCGCCGGCTTGCCGCTCATGTCGTTCGCGATGGCGGCGTGGTGGGAGGCGCGCGACACCGAACGACGGCTCCTGCCAAGCGCGGCCTGGTCGGCGCTCGGCGGGCTTGCCGGCGCGCTGGCCCGCCACGCCGACTCGGTGCTGGCCGGCATGGGCCCGGACGAGCGCAGAGCCGCCGAACAGATCCTGGTCCGCCTGGTGACGGCGGACGGGGCGCGCGCCGTCGTGCCACGCGCAACCCTGGAGGATCCCGCGGTCGGTGGATCGGCGGGCGCGCGTGCGCTGGCCCGCTTGCTGAGCGAGAAGCTGGTCGTGGAGAGCGCCGGCGACGTGGAGCTGGTGCACGAGGCGCTGGTCAGCGGTTGGCCCGCGCTCGCCGCACTGCTCGCGCTGTCGGGCGAGGATCATGCGTTCCACGAGCGGATGGCGGCCGGCGCTCGTGAGTGGGAAGCGCAGGGTCGCCCCGACGGGGCGCTCTGGGACGGGGAGCAGGCGGCGCGTCTGCTCGCCTGGTTCGAGCGGAGCGAAGCCCCACTCGGGCAACAGGAGCTTGCTTTCGTGGAGGCCGTCCGGCGCCGGGCCCAGCGCCGCCGTTTCCTGCTGCGCTCGCTGGTGGCGGCAGGCCTGCTGCTGGTGCTGGTGCTGGCGCTCGTGACCAAGGCCAGCGAGCGGCGGCTCGCGGCCGAGCTGGACCACACCAGAGCGGAGGCCACGAGCGCGCACCGGGGCTACGTGCAGGACACGCGCAAGCTGCTTGAACGCGTCGCGCTGTTGGACGCCGAGCTCGATCCCGCGAAGGCATTGGCCGCCGCGCTGCGTAGCCGCGAGCTGGGTCCCGACAACGAGCTCGACACGATCGCGTGGCAGGCGCGTCTTGCGGGCGTGCCGCAGCCGCTACCACGTACCCCGGATGCGGCAGCGCTTGTCGCCTGGTTGCCGGACGGGGCAAGGGTCGTGACGGCGAGCGCCGCCTCCGGTCTCAGGCTGCTGGATGCCGACGGCGCGGGGACGCGCGCGCTTGCGTGGCCGGCTGGTTTCGGGAGATCGCTCTCCGCGCTGGCCGCAGCCGGCTCGCGCGTCGCGGTCGGCGACGGTTCGGGTGCTATCGTCGTGATCAAGACCGGCGGCGGCGTTGCCGAGCGCCTCCACTGCAAAGGCACGGTGCGGCGCCTTGCCTGGAAGAAGGACGGCCGCCTGGTGGCGACCTGCGGCGAGCTGGGGGCGCTCCAGCTCTCGGTGCTCGGCGGCAAGGACGCCCCGCGGGTGCTCGGAGAAGGCCTCCGCGGCTCGAGTCTCGACGCGGATGGCGCGCACGCCGCCGTGATCGACAGCGACGGAGCGCTCGCCGTGATCGACACCGACGACGCCAGCCGCCGGGCCTTCAAAGCGGGTGACGCGACGGTGACAGCCGTGGCGCTGTCACCCGATGCCTCGATGCTCGTTGCCGGCGACGACCGCGGCCGTCTCGTCCGGATCGTAATCCCTGCCGGAGGGCGCGCGACCTGGAGCAGCAGCTCGACGACGGCGGGCTGGCGATTGCTCGAAGCGTCGCCCGATGGCACCCGCTGGCTCGGCGTCGACGACGCCCACCACGCGGTGCTGTTCGATGCCGCGCTGGAGCCGGTGGCGCGCTTCGGCGTGAAGAGCGCGCTCCACAGCTGGCTTGCGTCGCGCCGCGCGCTGGCGGTCGCAGTCCGGCACGACGCGATCCGCCTGTTGGCGGAGGACACCGGGACCGTCGTGGGGCGACTGGCGGGCTCGACGCAAGCGCTCGTCGGGCTCGCGGCGGACAAGGACGGTCATTGGCTCGTGGCCAGCTCGCACGATGGCGGGATCCGCGCCTGGTCCCTCGACCAGGCGAGCGTCCGGGTGCTGCGCGGCCCCGCGCCGCCGGCAACGCGCTGCGAAGCCGCCAGTGACGGTTCGGCTGTGGCCTGCCTGGATGCGCACGCCCTGCACGTGGAGCCGACGGGCGGCGACAAGCGCGCCGGCGCAGTGTCCGTGGCTCTCTCCCCCGCCGAGATCCCAGCAGTGAAAGGACCCTTTCCGTTCGCGATCGGCTCACGCGCCGCGACAGCCGCGTGGCTGCTTCCCGGCGGAAATATCGTCCGCTTGCAGCACGCCAAGCCGGCGATTGTCCACGACGCGCCGGGCGATCATGTGCGTATCGCATCCGGACGCTCCGGCTCGCCCCTGGCCGTGGCCGGCGATCGGAACGGTCGGCACGTGCTGATGCTCGCGCGCACCGACACGGAAGCCCTGCTGCCGGTGTCCGGGCTTGATACGCCCGTCACTGCGCTGGCGTTCTCGCACGACGACGCCAATCTCGTCGTGGGAGATGCGCACGGAGCGGTGTGGCTGGTCGACGTCCCGGACGCCAGTGCAGGCGCGCCGCTTGCGGTGGCGCGCGGCTCGTCGATCAGCGCCGTCGCCCTCGCGCAGGACGGCACGACCCTGGCGGCTGCCGCGCCGTCGGGTCAGGTGTGGGTGGAGCAACTGTCCGGCAAGACGCGGCGCAACGTCTTCACGGCAACCTCCGGGGTCCGCTGCCTCGTCTGGTCCACCGCCGGGCGCGGCCTGATCGTCGGAACCGCCGGTGGCCGCGTCTGGCTGGTCGATAGCGCCGGTACGCGCGCGTTGTCGCTCCTGGCCCAGTCCTCGCCGGTGCAGTCTTGCGTGCGCAACCCCGGCGACGATCGCTTCACGTTCGTCACGGAGAACGGCATGGTCTGGCAGCGCGATCTGGATCTCTCTCCCATCTGGATGGCCAAGAAGCCCGCCGACGCGCTCGACCCGCATGCGGCGGCGCTCGACCAGTGGAAGGGGCTCGGGCAGGAGAGTCGCTCGCCGTAGTCGTGGTAAGGGGATCGCCGCATGGAGATACTGCTGGTGCGCCACGGCGAGAGCGTCGGCAACTTCGAGGGCCGCATGCAGGGCCACCGTGACTATCCGCTGTCCGATCGCGGACGGGATCAGGCCCGGCTGCTCGCAACTTGGCTGCGGCACAACGGCGTCACGTGGGATGCGGCGTACAGCTCGCCGCTTCTCCGCGCGAGCCAGACCGCGGCGCTGCTGTCCGGGCTGACCGGGTCGCCTGCGGCCCAGCCCGAGCCGGACCTGGCCGAGCTGCGCGCAGGCGAGCTCGAAGGCCTCACGCGCGACGACATGCTCGAGCGTTTCCCGGGCTTCCTCGATCGCGGCATCACCGAGCTCGGCGACTTCGGCGACTTCGGCGGCGAGAGCTACGACCAGGTGCAGGTTCGCGCGCGTCGCCTCTACGAGCGCTTGAAGGAGCGCCACCGCGAGGCCGGACATCGCGTGCTGCTCGTCGCGCACGGTGGCATCAACTTCCAGCTGCTCAAGCTGATGATCTGCGAGCCGGTGCCGCGCGTGTGCATCGTGCGCATGGGCAACTGCAGCACGACGCTGGTGCGCCTACGGCAGCGCCGCGATCGCTACATCGGCGAGGTCGCCTGGCACGTCCCGATCGAGCTGATGGGCGGCGAGTCCGGCGAGGGTCTCGCCTCGCTCTTCCGCTGAGCGGCGGCGTCCCGCGCTCCGTCCCGCGGCGGGCACTCTCTGGTAACCGGAGGGGCCTGGTTGACGTATGATAAGGACCATGGGCCGTTTTCCCCTTGTTTTGCTTGCGCGGCGCTACGCTGCGGTGTTCGTGGGGGCGCTGGCCCTCGCTGGCTGCGGAAATTCCAGCCCGGGCGCGGCTGCGGCGACCGGCGGCAGTGGCGGCACGGGAGCAGCGGGTGGCGCGGGCGGTGCGGCTGGCGACGCCGGCGTGGCGCCGTGCAGTGAAGCGCCTTCCGACATCCCCGCAGGCGCCGTCTGCATCCACAACGTCACCGGACATGTGATCGATCCTTCCGGCGCACCGGTGTCGGGCGTGCTGGCCAGCGTGTGCAGCGACACGACCTGCTATCCGGGCTGGTCGGGCTCCGACGGGAACTTCTCCGTGGCCGTCAACATGCACATCGTGATGTCGAAGACCGCGGTGCTTGTCCACGAGCGGCCGCTGAAGGCCGGCTTCTACTTCCCGCTCCCCACCTCGCCCGGTCCGGATCTCGACATCGGTGACACGCCGCTCTTGACGCTGCCCGACGGCCCGGCGCTCGTCGTCAAGCCCGACGGCTCGCCGCAGCAATCGGTCACCTCCGGCGACGTGACGCTGGAGGTGCCGCAGGGCGTCCAGGTGAACCTCGACTACGACGAGCTCGCCGCCGGCGCGAAGGGCAAGGAGTTCCGCGCGCTCGCCGTCCCGAAGAACCTCTGGAAGGACCTGGTCGATCCCTCGCTCGGCCTGTCCGCGCTGTACGCGTTCGGTCCGTTCGAGGCAGGCTTCTTCGACGCGCAGACCGGCAAGCCGGCGCTCGCGCAGATGAGCTTCAAGAACACCACGGGCCTGCCCGCTTCGACTCCCGTCGAGTTCCTCGAGCTCGCCAGCTTCCTGTACCCGGACCCGGCGCAGATCGGCACGTTCGAATCGGTTGGTACGGGCACGGTGTCCGCAGACGGCACGACCGTCGATATGGACGCCGGCACCGGCATCAAGTACATCACCTGGATAGGGATTCGAGAGAAGAAGTGATGCTTCCGCGCCGCCCGCTGCCTCGCTACCGCACCTCGCTCCGCTGGGCGCGTCACGCCGCGGTGGCGTCGGCGTTCCTGGTTGCGGGTTGCGGTTCGAGCAGCAACCCGTCGAATTCCACGGGCGGCAGCGCCGGTGTCGGCGGCAGCGGTACGGGGGGCAGCGCCGGTGTCGGCGGCAATGGCACGGGCGGCAGTGGCACCGGCGGCAGCGGCGCGGGCGGCAGCGCAGGTACAGCAGGCGCCGGTGGCAGCGCGGGCAGTGCTGCGTGCACACCTGCAGCGACCTATCCGGCCGGTCCCTACGGCGAGGCCGTGGGCGATACGATCGCCGACTGGCACTGGAAGGGCTACGTCAACGAAACGGCGCAGGGCCTCGCCAACACGCATCCCTACGTCAACGACTACTCCATGGATGATCTCCGCAAGTCCGGGCGCGGCTATGCGCTCGTGCACTTGTCGGAAGACTTCTGACCAGGCTGCAAGCACGCTGCCCAGGATCTGGGCGCGCAGGGCAAATCGGTAACGGACGCGGGCGGCGCCGTGGTGGAGAGCCTCCACAGCGGCAACCTCGGCGCCTGGATCACCGCGTACAACCTGTCCGTCACCACGGTGATGCCGGTCGATCCCACGCAGCAGCTCGTCGGCGAGCGCGAGACGGTTTTCATCGTCGACCTCTGCACGATGAAGATCGTCTACAAGACGCAGGGCAGCCTGGCCGGCCTCGGCGATTCCAGCGCGAAGACGGCCATCGCCAAGATCCTCACGCTGCTCAAGTAGCCCGCAACTGCCCGCGCGCGCGGTCGATCTGCTATGGCTTCGGCCCGGGGCCGAAGGCCCCCGCGCACGATGCTGACCCTCGTATTTTCCGCCGGCACGCTCGAGCTCCGCGGCATCCAGGCCGACGACATCGAGCTGCCGCCCCAGCTCGGCTGGGACGCGCGCACCGCCTGCTACCGCGCCCCGGCGCTGGCTTATGCCGATGTCGTGCGCGCCCTGGTCCGGAGCAAGCAGCCCTTCGAGGACCAGGCCCGTGCGTAC
This sequence comes from uncultured delta proteobacterium, assembly GCA_963826085.1. Taxonomy (GTDB): domain Bacteria; phylum Myxococcota_A; class Polyangia; order Polyangiales; family Polyangiaceae; genus CAWDXG01. The sequence continues at coordinate 289,455 of CAWGVN010000008.1, forward strand.
GTGGAGCTGCCGCACGGCGCGCGCGTACGCCGGCAGCCCCGCCCCTACCAGAGCGAGGCACTGGCCGCGTGGAAGGCGGCGCGCGGCCGCGGCGTCGTCGTGCTGCCCACCGGCGCCGGCAAGAGCCACCTGGCCGTGATGGCCATCGACGACAAGCGCCGCAGCACGCTCGTCGTCGCGCCCACGCTGGATCTCGTGCGTCAGTGGTACGACCTGCTCCAGAGCAGCTTCGGCATCGAGGTCGGCCTGGTCGGCGGCGGCGAGCACGACGTGCGCCCGCTCACCGTCACGACGTACGACTCGGCGTACATCCACATGGAGCACCTGGGCGCGCGCTTCGGCATGGTCGTGTTCGACGAGTGCCATCATCTGCCCGGCGCGACATACGCACTCTCGGCGCAGCTGTGTCTGGCGCCGTATCGCCTCGGTCTCACTGCCACGCCCGAGCGCGCCGACGGCCGCGAAGACGCGCTGGAGCCGTTGGTGGGCCCCATCGTCTATCGCAAGGACATCCTCGAGCTCAGCGGGCGCTACCTGGCCGAGTACGACACCGTGCGCATCGAGGTCGAGCTCTCGCCCGAGGCCCGCGAGGAGCACGACGCCGAGCGCGCGATCTATCTCGACTTCGTTCGCAGTAACGGCATCCGCATGGGCACGCCAGGCGGCTGGACGGAGTTCATCCAGCGGTCCGCCGGGAGCGAGCAGGGCCAGCGCGCCATGCGCGCCTACCGCCGGCAGCGCGAGCTGGCATTTGCCGCACCCGCCAAGCTCGACGTGCTCGACCAGCTTCTGCACGAGCACCGCGGCGAGCGCACGCTGGTCTTCACGCAGGACAACGCCACGGCCTACGGCGTCTCGCGTCGCTTCCTCGTGCCAGCCATTACCCACCAGACCAAGGTCAAGGAGCGCAGCACCATCCTCGAGCGCTTCTCCAGCGGCGAGTACGGCGTGGTCGCCACCTCCAAGGTGCTGAACGAGGGCGTGGACGTGCCGGAAGCGAGCGTGGCCGTCGTCATCAGCGGCAGCGGCAGCGTGCGCGAGCACGTGCAGCGCCTGGGCCGCATCCTCCGCCCCAAGGGCGACAAGCGCGCCGTCCTGTACGAGCTCGTCACGGCCGGCACCAGCGAGACGTTCACCAGCGAGCGGCGGCGGGAGCACGATGCGTACCGCTAGCGGAGGCGCGCGGTTGTCTGCCGCTTGGCCGGGCGGTGGCAACAGCACATGCCGTGCGGAACGTTTCCTGGGTCGAGCGCTGTGGCGGGCAGCGCGGCTAATCCAGCGGCTGGACGCCCTGGTGGCGAAGCCGCCCATTTCGGGAGTGTCAGCCGTCCCACGAAGCGGAAATGCGGGTGGGACGTGCATTTCGATGGCGCCGGGCGTCCGGGAGCGTGGAAATGCGCGTGGGACGTGCATTTCGGTGGCGCCGGGCGTCCGGGAGCGTGGAAATGCGCGTGGGACGTGCATTTCGGTGCTGCCAGGCGTCCGGGAGCGTGGAAATGCGCGTGGGACGTGCATTTCGTCGCTGTCAGGCGTCCGGGAGGGCGGAAATGCGCGTGGGGCGCGCCTTCGAGCCTATCGCGCTCGGTCGTGCAGCGGAGGCGCGCCGTGCTGACGGCCGAGCTGGTCCGCGCGCGGCGCAGGGCAGGGGATCTTCACGTCCGCGCGCTGAAGGGCGGCGAGCGCGAGCGTGCCGTGGAGCTCGCGGCCGTCCTGCTCGACGTGGCGCGTGGCGCCGTCGGCGGGAGCCGCGACGAGCTCAGGGAGACGTGGCGCGCCGTCGAAGTTCCCGCCCGCGACCGCCGCCTGGCCGACGGTCTGATGAAGCTCATCGAGGACGCGTGCGAGTTCTCGGCCGAGTCCGCCCACGATCCGCCCGCGCTGCGCTCGGATCTGTTCCTGCGCGCCGCAGCCGCACGGCGCGCGCTGCAGACGGGGCAGCGCTTCGATCGCGAGCTCGTGCTGGCTGAAGCGGCCGCCGCGGCGGGGCTCGAGCCGGCGGAGCTCGAGCGGGCGCTCTACTCCGACCTGCGCGGCGCCCAGCAGCTGCTCGGCGTCGAGTCGATCGGCGCAACCGCGCTGCTCGCCCGCTACGAGCACGCGCAGATCCAGGCGGTGCTGCTGCGCGCGGTGCGCATCCAGGCCGAGGTGCGCTGCTCCTCGCCGGCCGCGTACCGCGCTCTGTTCAACAAGCTCAAGTTCCGCCGTCTGCTCTGCAGCATCCACCCCATGCCCGGCGGCGGCTACCGCATCGACATCGACGGCCCGTACAGCCTGTTCGAGTCGGTGACGAAGTACGGGCTGGCGCTGGCGCTGGTGCTGCCGGCGCTGGAGGAGTGCGACTCGCTCCGGCTCACCGCCGATGTGCGCTGGGGGAAGAAGCGCGACGCGCTCGAGTTCCGCTACGAGCACCGCAATCGCGGAGAGGCGACGGAAGAGCCCGCGCTGCCCGACGAGGTGGCCGCGCTGGTCGAGGCATTCCGCGCGCTCGGCTCGCACTGGAGCGTGGAGCCCTCGTCCGCCATCCTGGATCTGCCCGGCGTCGGCCTGTGCGTTCCGGATCTGGTTTTTTCCCACACGGAAACCGGCGAGCAGATTTTCCTCGAGGTGCTCGGCTACTGGAGCCGCGAGGCGGTGTGGCGGCGGGTGGAGCTGGTGCAGGCCGGCCTCGACGCCCGCATCCTGTTCGCCGCCTCCAGCCGCCTGCGCGTCAGCGAGGAGGTGCTGGAACCGGGCGAAAGCGGCGCTCTGTACGTGTACAAGGGCGTGATGAGCGCTCGCGCAGTGGCCCGGCACCTGGACGCGCTGGCGGCCGGCTGAGCCGCGCGTCTCGACGCAACGCGGCGCTCCTGGTAGACATACGGTCCGTGGTCGACACCCTCGGAACGCACCTGCTTGTCGAATATCACGGCTGCGACCTGGCCGTGTTGAACGACATCGCAGCCGTCCGCAGCATGATGCGCACCGCCGCCGAGGCCGCCGGCGCCACCGTCGTGGCCGAGGTGTTCCAGCCGTTCGCGCCGCAGGGCATCACGGGCGTCATCGTGATCGAGGAGTCGCACTTCTCCGTCCACACCTGGCCGGAGTGCGGCTACGCCGCCGTCGACTTCTACACCTGCGGCGACTGCGTCCCCCAGCGCGCCGACGCGGTGCTGCGCGAGGCCCTCCGCCCCGAGAGCGTCGAGGTGATGCTCGTCCGTCGCGGCGTCAAGGGCAGCGCCAAGTCGATCCACGTCGAAGAGCACACGCACGGCCCCGCCGACGTCAAAGAAGAGCGGAAGGCGGCGGGGTAGGCCGGAGGCGCGGATGACGGCTCCATCCGCTTCGACCGCCGTCGGCGACGTTCTAGCCGGCAAGTACCGCATCCTGCGTCTGCTCGGCCGCGGCGGCATGGGCGCGGTGTTCGCGGCGGAGCACCAGATCCTCGGGCAGGAAGTTGCCATCAAGCTGCTGCTCGACAGTCCGGCGCAGGACTCGGCGCTGGTGCAACGCTTCGTCAACGAAGCCCGCGCCGCGGCGAAAATCCAGGGCGAGCACGTGGTGCGCGTGTTCGACGTCGACACGCTGCCCGACGGCAAGCTCTTCATCGCCATGGAGCTGCTCGACGGCGAGGATCTGGACAGCCTCGCGGAGCGGCTCGGCACGCTCGAGCCGACCCGGGCCGTCGACTACATGCTGCAGGCGATGGAGGCGCTCGGGCAGGCTCATCAGCTCGGCATCGTCCACCGGGATCTGAAGCCGTCCAACCTGTTCCTGGTGGTGCGGCCGGACGGCGAGCACGTCATCAAGGTGCTGGATTTCGGCGTTGCCAAGGTCCAGAGCCTGCCGAACGTCCAGGCCGCGTCGACGCAGACCACGGCGCTCTTCGGCACGCCGCTCTACATGTCGCCCGAGCAGATCCGCAGCGCCAAGGCCGCGGACGCGCAGTCCGACATCTGGTCGCTCGGCGTGATCCTGTTCCGGCTCTTGACCGGCCGCACGCCGTTCTCGGGGGAAACGTTCGGTGAGCTCTGCTTCTCGATCGCGGAACAGACCGCGCCGCTTGCGCATACGCTGAGCGAAGGCGTCCCGCCAGGGCTGGGGGACGCAGTCGCGCGCTGCCTGGAGCGCGACAAGACCCGGCGCTTCAGGACCGTCGGCGAGCTCGCCGCTGCGCTGCAACCGTTCGCGTCGCAGGACGGCGCACGCAGCGCGGACCGTATCGTGGCGACCGAGCGGGCGTCCGGCGTTTCCGCGCCGGTGGCCACGACCAGCGCGCCGGCCCGGAGCGCGGAGCCAGCGGTACCGGCGGCGCCGACCGCCGGCAACTGGTCGGCATCGCAGACGCGCACGGGCTCCGGTGCGACGGCGCGCATGGGCATGGTGCTCGCACTGCTGGGAGGGTTCGTCGTGCTGGCGGCCGGCGGTGCTGTGGCGTGGCACTTCCATTCGGCACATCCCGCGGCGTCGGCGGTCGCGCTACCTGGCGTCATGTCCGCTGCGCCCGCGGCGTCCGCGCCAGTCGCTCCGGATGCGCCGGGCGGCGGTTCAGCGGCGGCATCGGCATCCGCCGCTCCCTCCAGCGAACCGCCGGCGTCCGCCAGCGCGCTTCCGTCGAGCAAACCCCCGGTGGTGAGGCCCGCACCCGTCAGCGCGGCGAAACCCGTGGTTCCCCGCCACCATGTCCCGACCCACCACACTGCCAAGCCCGCTTCCAGTGGATCAGGTATTGTGACCAATATGGGGTGGAACTGATGAAACGCCTCGTCCTTGTGGTTCTCGCGATACTGCTGGTCGCGCCGGCCGCCCGTGCCGCGGACAAGACCGCCCCGGCACTGTTCAAGCGGGGGGTACAGCTGTTCAAGCGCGGCCAGGTGGACGGGGCCTGCAAGGCGTTCGAACTCAGCGACAGGCTCGACGACCAGCCCGGCACGCTGTTCAACCTGGCCGCCTGCCACGAGAAGCAGCAGCGCTACTTCACGGCGCACGAGGAGTTCGCGCGGCTGGCTCAGCGGATGAAGGCCGCGGGCAAGGCGGACAAGGCCGCCATCGCCAAGCAGCGCGCCGACGACGCCGCCGTTCACGCTCCGAGGCTCGAGCTCGTCCTGCCCGACTCGAACAACGTGACCGGGATCGCACTCGATGGAAAGGACCTGCCTGCAGACAGCTGGAAGCAGCCTATCCTCGTCCGGCGAGGAGCCCATCACCTGACGTTCTCCGCGGACGGCAAGCAGACCGCCACGGCGGACACGACGGCGAGCAACGACAACACAGCGCGCGTCACCGTGCCCGTGCTGCCTGACGCGCATCCCGACGTGAACAAGCCGGATAATCCCCCCGGTCCGCCTCCGGGACCGCCGCACTCGCAGACGGCGCCCGCCGCGCCGCGGGACCAGAAAGCGGGAAGCTGGACCGAGCAGAAGACGATCGGCGTCGTGTTCGCCGGCGCCGGCGTGGTCGCTCTAGGCGTGGGCAGTGCCTTCGGCCTGCGCGCTCTGTCGCAGAAGAGCGACGCGAACAAGGCCTGCGGAAGCTCCAGCGGCGCCTGCGCCACCGCTACCCAGACGCGCGACGCCAGGGCCAGCATCCACGACGCCCAGACCAGCGCCACCATCTCGACCGTCGCCGTCACCGCTGGCGCCCTCGGAGTCGTAGCCGGCGCCTACCTGTTCTTTACCGGCGGCCGTTCAATCGAAGCGCATACGGCCAGAGGCGTTCACGTCGTCCCCGCAGGCCCAGGCGAAGGCGGTGTCAGCGTCGTCGGAGCGTTCTAGATGTCCCGGCGCGCCGCATCGTTTGTGGCGCAGCTCGTCGCGGCGTCCGCCGTGATCGCCGGCTGCTCGACCATCGCCGGCATCAAGGACGACTATCACACGGTGTCCGGCGGCTCCGGGGCAGGCGGCAGCACGGCGGGAGGTGCGGCGGGCACAGGCGGTGCCGGAAACGACGCTGGAGGTCAGGCCGGGGTCTCGGGAGGTGGCGCGGGTGGTGCTGGAACAGGCGGTGGCGGGGCTGCTGGAACGGGCGGCAGCGGCGGAGCTGGCGGGACGTGCAGCGGCGGGCAGACGAGCTGCGGCGGCACGTGCGTCAACACGCAAACGGATGCGAACAACTGCGGCAAGTGCGGGAACAAGTGCGGTACCGATAGGAGTTGCTTTGGAGGCCACTGCTACTGCAACACTGGGGGAACCGACTGCAACGGTACTTGCGTGGACGTGACTTCGGACCCGAACAACTGCGGCGACTGCGGCAACAAGTGTGCAACCGGCGTAGCGTGTGGCGCTGGTAGCTGCGGCTTGGAATGGGCCCTGTGGCCCATGCCGAACCCCCCGAGCACCGGGCTGCCAAATCCCGCGAGCTACGACATGGGTACAGCTGGCGTTGTGCTCGACAACGTGACCGGCCTGATGTGGCAGCGGGCAATCGATGGCAAGTCGTTCACGCGGGCGGACGCCAGGTCGTACTGCGCGAACCTTACGCTCGCGGGTCATGGCGACTGGAGGGTGCCAACCGCAATCGAACTCTACTCACTCGTCGACTTTACGAAGTCCAAACCCTCTATCGACTCGACGGCGTTCCCGAATACGCCTGCGGTGGAGTTCTGGTCATCCTCGTTGTTTGCCGGCAACTCGGGTGGCGGTTGGTTTGTCCAGTTCGACTATGGCTATGTGCAAAACGGCAGCGTGACCAATACTTTCCGCCTACGCTGTGTGCGCGGCGGGCAGACCTCATCCGGCAGCCGCTATGCCGCCGCGAACGGCACCGTCAAAGACAATGCGACGGGTCTCATCTGGCAGCAGGCCGTCGACTCCAACACGTACACGTGGAGCCAGGCGAAGAGCTACTGCACGGGCCTCACGCTCGCCGGTGGCGGCTGGAGAGCGCCGAGCGTCAACGAGCTGATGACGCTGTTCGATTTCGGCGCGGTATCGCCCCCGACCATCGAAACCACAGCTTTCCCAAACACGGCGGCGGCAGAGTTCTGGTCATCCTCGACGTATGCCGATGGGGGTACCGCGAAGTGGATCGTCAGGTTCGACGGCACCACCCCAGCGACGACCCTCCCCCAGAACCCTTCGAACCCCGTGCGCTGTGTACGTTGAGGAATGGGATGCGTGTTGGCCCTGCTACAAATGTGCCCTGTGACTTGTCGAGACGCTGGTGCAGCCGTCGTCCATTGGGTAGCGAGATGGTCGCACCGTTCGATCAGCGTCCGGGGGTGTTCAGGGTGGGAGCATTCTGATGCGGCGCAGGAACTCCGGGGCTCCGCTTGCGCGCGTAGTCATCATTGCAGGCGTTGTTGCCGGCTGCTCGACGCTCGCCGGCATCAAGGACGACTATCACACGGTGGGGGACGCGTCGGGGAGCGGGGGTGCTGCCGGAACCGGAGGAGTGGACGGCAGCGCTGGAACGGCGGGGACTGACGGCGGGGCGGACGCGGACGCCGGAGACGCCGGCTGCAAGCCTGGCACAACCCAGTGCGCAGATGCCGGTGTGGAGACCTGCTTGCCAACGAGGCAATGGGGTGCGCCAGTCGCATGCAAGGCTTCAGCGCCGACCTGCAAGAACGGGCAATGCGTATCCACGGCCGGATGCAAGGTCGCCGGACCAGGGCTGACCGATTGCGGTCCGAACCAGGAGAGCTGTTGCGCTAGCCCGATGGTGACGGGAGGGACGTTCTACCGCACGTACGACGGCGTTGACCTCATGGACAAGACGAAACCTGCCACGGTGAGCAGCTTCCGTCTGGACAAGTACGAGATCACGGTAGGACGCTTTCGCGGATTCATCGACGCCTGGTCGGCCGGTTGGCGACCCGCGACGGGTGCTGGCAAGCACAGCTACCTGAACGGGGGAAAGGGGGTCGTGAGCGACGACGGCAGCTACGAAGGCGGATGGGATCCGTCCTGGAACACGCAGTTGCCGACCGATAGGCAGGACTGGGACAACGACCTCGTGTGTTTCACGCCCGGTGCCGGATATACGCCGAACCCAGGCTCCCACGAGCATCGCCCGGTCGACTGTCTCAGCTGGTATGCGGCCTATGCCTTCTGCATCTGGGACGGCGGATTCCTGCCTTCCGAGGCCGAGTCCAACTATGCGGCTGCGGGCGGAAACCAGCAGCGCGTGTTCCCCTGGTCGAACCCACCCACGTCGACCAGCGTCGATTGCTCGTACGCGAACTACAAGCTGGGCATCCAGAACTTCTGTGTCAGCGCGGGCAATGGGAACGACGTTGGCAGCGAGTCCCCGAAGGGTGACGGCCGATACGGCCAGGCGGACCTTGCCGGTAACGTGGCCGAATGGATCCTCGACTGGGACGGCCCGCTTCCGCTCCCGTGTGACGACTGTGCGCGACTCTCCGGAGGCACCAACCGAATCACCCACGGCGGAAGCGGCTATACCACCGATAACGCGATTCGCGCCGGCGCGTACTTCGACGTTCCACCCGGCAAGCCAACCCAAGGGGCCAGGTGCGCGAGAGCGCCGTGAGCCGGCCAGCCGAGCCAGCGCGCCGAACGTGGAAGCGGCATTTCATCTGTCCTGCAGACGCCAGCGTGAGCTCAGCGGCCGAGTGTGAACGCGTTGCGGCCCGCGCCGGATGGCGCGGGCCGCAACAGAGCTGCTATCGGTACCGTTCCACGGAGCTCAATGGCAACCCACGGTCTTGGTGCCGATCGGACTCTCGCCTGTGGTTGTACACGCATAGACCGTGTACGGCTTGCCGCATACGGAGGCCGGATACCCTGCCTTGATCCCCTGGGTGACCGACGCGCAAGTTCCCGCGCACTTGTATCCAAAAGTGGCCCCTCCACTCAGACAACCTCCGCAATATCGGCAGGTCAGCGCGGGCGTAATCAGGGTGAGATTCAAGTACTGGCTCTGCTGGGTTCCGTCGCAGTTGTAGTCGAAGCTCCCGTTGCTGCGGGCGCTGGTGAACCAGCCGGTCTGACCTGGGTGGACGTCCTTGTCAGTGTCGTCGCAATCGTCGGCTGTTGTGTAGTAGTCGCTCGTGACGGAGTACCCCGATGGCACGTTGGGCTTCTGGCAAGCGATCTTGTCGTGCAGCGTTCCCGCGTGGCCGTCGCCGTCCGCATCCAGATGCCATGTGGTGCATGTTTCGGAACCCGTGCACACCTTGCCGCTGCAGTAGCACGTGCCGCTGCCGTTGTCGCAGCTGGCGGGCGACGCGCAGGCCGTGTGGCAGCAAACACCACTAATGCACTGGCCGCTGTTGCATTGGTTGTTCGCGCCGCACGAGCCGCCGTCGGCGGTCTTCTTAACGCACTTCTTGGTACTCGTGTTGCACCACGCTGACGACGTGCACTGGCTGTCGCCGCTGCAGCTGGTTCGGCACAGACTCGAGCCACAAGAATAGTTGCCGCAGCTGGTCTGCTTGGTCGTGCAGCTACCATCTCCTGCGCAGCCGTAGGTCGTTTGTTGACCGCCGGAGCACATGGGGTTGCCGCACGAAGTGGTGCCGCTCGGGAACGTGCAACCGGAACTTCCGTCGCAGGTGCCCGCACACGGATCGCCCGCGTTCGCGCTGCCCAGACACTCGCTCTCCGGATCCGTCCCGCTGTCGTACGGCGTGCAGGTGCCTTCGTTGCCGGAGACGTTGCAGGCTTCGCAGGTGCCGTCGCACTTGGTGTCGCAGCACACGCCGTCGATGCAGTTGCCGCTCTTGCAGGTGGAGCCGGCGCTGCACGTTGCGCCGTTGTCGTCGAGACTGGGGCCGCCGTCGCTGCCGGCGGTGCCGCCGCTGCCCGAGGCGCCGCCGCTGCCCGAGGCGCCGCCGTTGCCCGCGGTTCCGCCCGTCCCGGCGCTGCCCCCGGTCGAGCCGCCAGCGCCGCCGCTTCCGGACGTGCCTGCCGTTCCGGCTGTGCCCCCAGCCGTGCCGCCGCTTCCGGCCAGACCGCCGTCGGTCCCGCCGGTGCTGCTGCAGCTGCGCGTTTCAGAACAGCTCTTGAAGGACGACCCGCTGCAGCCGTAGGTGAGGGATGCCGCCGCTGCCAGCGCCAGGGCCGTGAGGATTCGGGAAGTGTTCATCGAGGTGCCTCCGGAAAGGTTCGGTCGGGAAGGGGCGCGTGGGGCCGCGCGGGCTACAACGCCGATTTCCGGGCTCATCGGTCTGCCAACGTCGCAGTTGCGTGGAAAATGTTCCCCTCGCGTTTCCTCCCGCCAAGGATGTGTGAGGGGTCACCCGGACGACTCGGGAAGTCAAGAGTCCACGGCCGGCGCCACAGCTATTCCATGTTCGGCTGCAACATGGAATTCCTATGCGCCACCACAGGTAACTTCGCGGGGTTGGCGCGCGCTCCCGCGCGCGGCGTCTAGAACCGACCGCTGACGCCGCCCAGCATTCCGCCGCCCGCGACCGGCTGCACCGTCACGGCGAGCGCGTGCTGCTCCGCGGCGGGCTTCCAGAGCAGCCACGTGACGACCGTGGCGGCGGCGCCCACGCCGGCTCCGATGAAGCCGACCGTCGCGATCTTGCCGTCGTTGTCCTTGTCGGAGAGCGCGCTTCTCAGAGCGTCGCAGCTCGACTGCACGTCCGCCGAGGCGTTCGAGCACGCTGCCGGATCGCCGGGATTGCCGGTCTTCTTGTCGATGGCTGCCTGGGCGTCGTCGGCGCGGCTCGACGCATTGCCGCGCGCCACGGTGTAGCCGATGCCGACGCCGAGGCCGGCGAGCGTGACCGCGCCTTCGCCGATCAGCACCACTGTGCGCAGCGGAAAGCCGCCATGCTTCGTGCCTGTGTCCGCGGCGGGCGGCGCAGCGGGTGTCGGAGCGGCTGCGGCCGGCGCGGCATCGACCTTCTCGAGCTTGGCCGCAGTCGTCTTGCGATCGCCCTCGGCCAGCGCGACGGTCGCGAGGAACGGCTGGTAGCCGTCCGCGTCGACCTCGACCTTGTGCTTGCCGGGATCGAGCGGCATGGGCTGCCCCGCCACGGACGCGGCCATCCGGTGGCCGTCTACGGAGAGCTTCGCGCCTGCGGCGTCCGCCGGCATCGTCACGGTGAGCGTTGGAACACGCTTCTTCAGCGCCTTGCGCGCTGCGGCGAGGCGCGTCTCCACGTCGGGCGCCTTCACGCCGTCGGCGATCATCTCCGCGGCGCGGTCGTAGTCGACCAGCGCCTGCACGAGCTGGCCCATGTTCTCCTCGCAGAAGGCGAGGTGGTAGCGGAGGCCCGGCGTCTCCTTGATGTCGAGCGCGCCCTTCAGCTTCTTGGCCGCGTCCGCCCACTGCTTGTCGTGCTCGAGCTTGGTGGCCTCGCCGAACAGCCGCCGCGCGACGGCGATCTCCGCCGGGGTCGCCTTGTGCGGCGTCTTGCCGTTGGCGTCGCCGGCCCCCGCGGCGCGCGCCGTGGTCGCGACGCACAGACAAACCAGAAGCCCCGGAATCGAAAGCCCCCGTCTACGTTGGCTCCACGCGCGCATGGGTCAGTTGCAGAAGAGCGGCCCGAACGTGCGGCGCCAGATCTCGTAGCGGTTGGTGGTGGTGTTCTGTTCGTCCCAGACGACGGCGAAGCCGCTGCCGGAGCCGTAGGCGACGCGGCCCAGGCTGGTGACGGTCTTGATCGGGATCGCCGCGCCGATCGCGCCGCACCCTGTCCCGCGGCGTTCGAGCGTCAGCGCTACCGAGCTCGACGAGCCCGCCAGCCCCGCCACCAGCGTTCCGCCGGGGTAACGGGCAATCCCGGTCGTGATCAGCACGCTCTTGAGGTCGGTGGCGCCGCAGCTCACGCTGCCGTTCGCCTTGCGCTGCTCGATCTGGCCGTGGCCGCTCGGATCGTTGGCGCCCAGCGTCCACGCCAGCGAGAACGCCGTCGAGTCCGTGCCGAGTACGCCGAAGTCGCCCGTCTGGGCGGCGGTCGGATTGGGCGTCGTCACCGAGGAGTCGCTGACCACGCCCAGCGTGGCGTCGAGCTCGGCCCAGCGCAGCGACTCGGTGCCGTTGCCCGCACTCGTGTCGTGCGAATACAGGAGACCGATCTGGTCGCCGATGACGCCGACGCCGGCCGGCTGGTTCCAGCCGTTGGCGGAGATGGTCTGGGCGGTGCCAATGAGGGCACCGGTGTTCGATAGCTCCTGCGCCTTGATTGTGTCGTTGTCGGACCAGGCTGCCACCCAGCGCGACGCGCTGTCGTGGTACGCGAGCACCGGCGTATTGACGTTGCTTCCCGACGCAACCGTGATGGCCGACCCCACGACGCTTCCGCCGCCGGTGACGCGTATGAAGCGGATCTGCTGCGAGCTGCCACTCTCCAGCCAGATGATCCCGAACGCGTTGTTGCCCCAGGCGATGCGCACGCCGTCCTGGCTCGCGGCCTGTGCGCTGACGTGGATGTCGCTCCCCTGCTTGGTGCCGGCCTGGTTCATGCGTGCGAAGTAGACCTGGTTGCGGACGGCGCGCGTGTCGATCCACGCCACGCCGTACACGCTCGAAGTCGGCGACCAGGCGATGTCCGGAAACTGCGCGTCGCCGCTCGAGGTGACGAACACGCTGTTGGTGCCGGACAGCTTGAGGCCGTCTGCGAGATCGGCCTTGCCGTTGCAGTCGTTGTCGAGGCCGTCGCAGATCTCCGTTGCGCCGGGATACACGGTCTTGTGCGCGTCGTCGCAGTCGTCGCCGGGCGCGGCGGCGCATTGCGTCGTGCCGTGGCCGTCGCCGTCCTTGTCCACCGCCGAGACGACGCACGCGTTGCCGACGCAGTCGACCGTGCAATGCGTGGCGTCCGGGTTCTTGCAGTCGCTGGCCTGCGCGCAGCCGCCCGATCCGCCGCTGCCTCCCGCGCCCGCGCTGCCGCCGGCGCCGGCGGTGCCGCCCGTGCCCGCGTCGGTGCCCGCCGTGCCGCCGCTGCCCGCGCTGCCGCCGGTCCCGGCGCCGCCGTCCGTGCCCGCGCTGCCTCCGCTCGCGCCGGTGCCGCCCCCGCCGGTGCCCGCCGAACCTCCCGTTCCACCCGCGGAACTGCCGGCGCTGCCGCCCTGCGATCCCGAACACGTTCTGGTGGCCGCGCAATCGGAGCTGCTCGACCCGCACCCGGCCGCGCAAGCGGCGGCAATCGCGCAGGCGGAGGCGAACGTCGTGATGCGGAAGGGGGACATGGCTCGAGTCTATTCGGGAGATTGGGGGTGGGAGTTGTCTGGAGATTTGGGTTGGCGACTCCGGAGCCTACTGTACCTGCAGGACGTCCTTCGAGACGCCGTCGACGCCGTCGTTGGTGCCGGCCTTGCCGCCGGTGCCAGCGGCGCCCTTGGTGCCGGGCGTGAGGGTTGCGCCGGTGTCGACGGTGGGGGCGGCGGTGCCCTTCCACAGCACCGGCACGCTGATGCCGCCGGCTCCGCCGCCACCGGCGGCGCCGTTGCCGCCCTTGCCGCCGGCTCCGCCCGGGCACGCGCCGGAAGCCTGGATTCCGCCGTTGCCGGTGATCGTTTCGCCGGACTGTCCGGCTGCGCCGCTCCCGCCATTGCCCGCGTTGGAGCTCACGAGCTCGCAGCCGGCGTCGATCGAGACTGTCGAGTCCAGCACCATCAGTGCGACGGAAGCGCCGCCGCCTCCGCCGGCAGGTCCGCCGGCGCCCCCGCAGCCGCCGCATCCGCCCCCGCCGCCGCCAGCGGTCGCTGTGCTCGCGCCGCCGCCGCCGCCCTGGCCGGGGCCGCCGGCCTTGCCGTTGGAGCCGTTGGCGGGCGTCCAGCCGCTGGCGTCCAGGGTGCCGGAGGTCGAGGCGCCGGAGGCGGGTGTTTCGGCCGGGGCGGGGTTGCCGTCCAATCCAGCGCCGCCGCTCCCGCAGGACTGCGCCGCTTGCCCCGCTTGGCCGCCACCGAAGTCAGGTAGGCCCGCCTTGCCGTCTTCTGGGACCCCACCGCTTCCACCACGTCCCCCTGTTGTGGTGTCGCCCGCGGGGCACGTGTACTGCTTCGTCGCGCCTTCTACCAGCCCCACTGCGCCGTTCCCGTTCAAGGCGTTCTGCGACGGATACGTAAACTTCTTCAGCACCCCATTCGCCCCCGCCACGCCCTTTCCGGCCATCAGCTTGTCCCGACGGAGCGCAACGTTCCCCGAACCATGCACAAACGCCGCCACACTGCTCCCACCCGCCGCGCTCGCGTCCGCCGAGTCGAACTCCAGGTCCTCGATCACGATCGGGGCTGTCACGGTGTCGACTTCGAGGGCGTAGCCTTCCGCGGTGGGGGCGACGACGGCGCGCTGGCCGGGCTCGTAGCTCCAGTCGGTGCACTTGAAGCCGCCGTAGAGCTTCGTGCCGGCCGTGAGCTTGACCTGCTCGTCGTAGGTCGTGTCGCAGACGAGGATGATCTTGTTGCCGGCGTTGGTGACCGCGTCGGCGATGTTGTTGTAGGGGCTCGCCTGGCTGCCGTCGCCGTTCGTGGCGGCCGTGCCATCGACGAACACCGCATACTGGTCGCTCACCAGGCAGCTCTCCGCCGAAGGCGACTTCGACTGGTCGCACCCTCCGCCGTCACCGCCCGCGCCACTCGCACCACCCGTCCCCGCGCCGCCATCAGTGCCGCCGCTGCCGCTCGAGCCGCCCATGCCCGCGCTGCCGGCGCTGCCGCCCGTGCCCGCACTGCCGCTGCTGCCGCCGGAACCGCAGGCGTTGTTGTCGGAGCAGCTGGAGCCGCTGCCGCAGGCGGGCAGGCACAGGCAGCCCGCGCCGAGGATCATCGACAAGCCAAGGAATCGATTCACGCGCATCGTCGTCTCCGTGAGCTGGCGGAGCCACCGCCCCGCATCCCCGCAGCCAAGCAAGGTGTTACCTGGAAATGAACAGCCAATTTCCCCACCAAGTCAATGTCCGAGCGGATCAGCGGGACTACGGGGCGATCAGAAGTGCCCCTTCACGCCGATGCCCGCCGCGCTGAACAGCCCCGCTTTCGGGTAGTCCGCGCCGAGGCCGGTCGCGCCGAGCACGACCGGCGACACGTCGACGCCGTGCGATTTCCGACCCTGCGTCTGGTCGTGGTGCTTCGGCCAGAACAGCACCGCGCCCAGCGTTGCCACGCCCAGCACGCCCGCGCCGACGAAGCCCACCGTGGAGATCGTGTGGCTGCGGCTGGCGTGGTCATTCGCATCGCGCAGCGACGCGCACACCGACGCATCGGGATTCGCCGCGCAGCCGTTCTCGCCGACCTGCTGGACTGCCTTCTTCTTGAGGTCGCTCGCGTTGCTGTCGGCCGAGCCCGCATCCACCAGGAAACCGATCCCCACACCCAGCGCGACCGCCGTCAGCCCAGCGCCCGCGATGATCGCCACCGTACGCGGATCCATGCCGTGCTGGCTGCCCGTGTCGGCCGTGGGCGGTGGCGCCGAGGGCGGCGCTGCGCTGCTCGCCACCGGCGGAGCTGTGCTCGCGGCGGGTACGGGTGGTTCCGCCTTCTCCAGCGCGACGTCCAGCGTGTCGTCGCCGCCGGCCTTCGCCGTCACGCTCTTCGTCTGCGGCGTGTAGCCGCCTGCGTCGACCTTGATTTCGTGCGGGCCCGGCTCGAGGAACAGCGGCGTCGGCAGCGGCGCGGGCACCGCCGCGCCGTCGACGCTTACCTGGGCGCCGTCGGGTTGCACCTTGACTACCAGCGCGCCGACCTTGGCGCGGGCCTGGTCGAAGTTCGCCTGCAGTCGCTGTTTCTTGTGCGCGTCGCCGCTCGGCGGGAAGTGATCGAGCGCGTAGCGGAAGTGCTCGGCCGCGTCGCGGTAGAGGCGCAGCTGCAGCTCCGCCTGGCCGAGGTTCGCCGCGATGTCGAACGTCTTCATCAGCGCCCAGGCGTTGTGCTGGTCCTGGTAGGCGGTCTTGAAGTCGCCCTTCATGTAGGCGGCGCGGCCCTGCTTGAAGAGCTCCTGGGCGCGGTCCTGCTGGCTGGGAGCGGCGAGGGCAGGGAACGTCGCGGAGCCGAGCGCCGCGCACGTCAGCACGGCGCAGGCGCGCCGGGCCAGAGAGGTGCGTCGCTTCCGTTCCGCCATCGCCTGCGGGGAACTAGCGGAAGTTTTCCGCTGGGTGAAGCGCTGGAAAGCAAGTGTGCGGGACATCGTTCAGCGAGAGGGTGCAAGGGTAGTCGCAGGTACGCGAAGGTGCGACCTTTTCGCAGTGTGGGTGGATGGAGCGGCCCGCAGGCCGGAAGTGGTGGCCCAGGCTCCCCGTTGGCCGACCCGTGGTCCGGACGCGGCGTCTGGATTGCCTACGGCTCCGGCGGAGGGAGCAGCTCGGCGATGTCGAGCTCGGCATCGACGAATCGCGCCGGCGCGAGCGTGGCACCGCGGTCGTAAGTGGTCACGTGCTGCCAGGCTCCGGCGTCGGGCTCGCGATGGACGACGACGCGCCGTGCGGGGATGTCGACGACCCAGTACTCGTCGACCTCTGCGTCGGCATACAGCCGCGCCTTGAAGCCGAGATCGCGATCGAGCGAGCTCTCCGCGACCTCCATGAGCAGATACGCGCGCTCGGGATGGGCGCTCCAGTAGTCGCCGGGCGGCACCACCGCGATGTCCGGCTCGGGCTCCGAATCATCGAGCGCTGCGAACGGCTGCTGGCAGCGCACGCGCGCCCGATCACCCAGCGCCCGGATCATGAATTCCGTCAGCCGCTGGACCACCGACGAATGAGGCGAGCCGATCGGGCTCATGGCGACCAGCTGTCCGCGCAACAGCTCGATGTGCTCGTCCTGGAAGGCACCGAGCTCGATGAGCTGGTCGTACTCCGCGCGGCGCAGCGGCCGGAGCTGGTCCGGGCTGAACACGGGCGTCGGTTCCGTGTGCCTCTGCAAGGTGGCCTCCGCTTCGAGCATAGCATCCGCCTGCTGTTCGGCAGTCGGGCGCGTCGGTTGCGCGCTATCTTCAGAACAGCGGCTGGTACTTCGGCTTCGAGCTGTCGGCGGGCTTGGCGGTCGGCTCTGGCTTCGGCGCTTCGGTGGGATTCGGGGCTGCTGCGGACGCCGGCGCGTGATGGATCGCGGACGGGGCCGGCGTGGGCTCCGGCGCAGCCGACGCGGCGGGCTCCGGCACTACCGACGGCGTGGGCTGCGGCTCTGGCGCAGGCGCCGCGCTCTGTGCGGCCGGCGGAGGAGCGACAGCGGCGCTCTGCTGGGCGGGCTGCTGCGCGCTGGCCGGCTCCGGTGCAGAGGAGTGACCGTGCGCGAGCGCCAGGCCCACCGCGACAAGCGCGACCAGCGCGCCCAGCGCGAGCAGCCACACCGCCGAAGCACTGTGCGAGCGCTCGCCCGCGATGACGGGATGCGTGCTGTCCGGCACTGCGGCGGGCGCGTCGGGCGGCTCGCTTCCCGGGACCTCTTCCCAGGGTGTGCCCGCGCTCTCGCCTTCCGCCCGGGCCGCCTCGCTCGCCTTGCGCAGGCTGGGCTGCGTCACGGCGGCGCGCTGCGGATCCTTGTGCACCTTGACCGTCTCGATCTCGATGGTGCGGTGGTCCGACGTGGGCGGCACGGTGCGCGGCGGGGCGTACAGCTGCCCCTCGCTGCGCGCGGCCGAGGGCCGGCCGTACACGTCCGGCAGCGGCCCCGAGCCCGGTGCCTCGTCGCCTCCGTCCGGTTCCTGGTCGTCCTGCATGGCGTCAGCTCCCACGCCGCATCCTGCGACCCGGCAGCCGCCCAGGGATCGCTCCGACCCGCGACGAGGTCAAGTTACTGCCAATCCAACGGGGCGCCAGGAACGTCGATCCGGCCGATTGCATGGCATCGCGACTCGACGCTAGAGGCCCGACGGGGGCAGGGTGTCGTACGGATTCGGGGGGATCTCCGGGATCTCCGTGCGGCAGAGAGACGGCGCCGCGTCGGGCCTGGCGCTGCTCGCCACAGCGGGCGGCGCGGCGAGCTGGGTGTGCCGGCGCGGCAGTGCGTGCGTGCGCGGCGCCGCAGCGGACTTCGGAGCGACGGCGTGCGGCACCTGCCGGGTTGCGACGGGTTGCGACGGTGGGACGGCACGTGCGCGCTGCGGCTTGGACGACGGGACTGTGCTCGCCCGTTGGGGCTTCGTCGGAGCCGGCGTCGCCGCGCGGCGATGTGCGGATCGGTGTGCGACGGGCGGAACGATGGCGGCTGCTTCCGTCGTGCCGGCGGCGCTCTCGTCGCCGCCCATCAGCACCCAGCCAAACGCGAAGCAGCACAGCAGCAGCACCGCAGCGCCCGCGCCGATCAGCGCAGCGCGGACCGCAACCGCGCGCCGCGAGGGTGCATCGGGCACGGTCGGAACAACGGCGCGCGGTGACACCGGCAGCGGGATTGTCGTCGGGTCCACCGCGGGCGCGACGGGAAGCGGCGGCGGTACCGCGCGCCGCGCCGGAATGGCGAGCGCGGTCGCGTTGGGATCGATGGCGGGCGGAGGCGGCGCCGACGACGCTCGCGCGGCCACGCCGTCGGGTCGTGTCTGGTCCCGGGTGGGTTCGCGTTGCGTGTCCGCGGCGGGTGCGCCGTCGCGCTGCATCTCTGCCGGGGGCGCGATGGTGGGGCGGGTGTTCGCCGAGTACATCGCTTCGCGCGTTGGCGAGTCGTGCGTCACCGGAGCGAACAGCCGCGCGCCGATCTGCTGAAGCGCATCGGCAATGCTGCGTGCGTCGGGTGGACGCTGAGCGGGATCGCGCGCGAGCAGCTCCGAGACCAGCGTGTCGAGATCCGCCGGCAGGCCCGCGGCGCGCGTGAGCAGGGACGGCGCCTTGCCCGTGGCACGGCTGAGCAGCATCGCGCCCGTGTCTTCCGCGTCGTCGAACGGGCCGGCGCCCGCGAGCATCTCGAACAGCACCAGACCGAGCGCGTAGAAGTCCGCCCGGTGATCGACGCGCTCGCCCAGCGCCTGCTCGGGCGCCATGTAGCGCGGCGTGCCGACCGTGACGCCGTGTGCGGTGAGCTTGGACGGCGCGCTGTGCAGCTTGGCCAGACCGAAGTCGAGCAGCTTGGCGTGGCCGCTGCGCGTGACGAATATGCTCTCCGGCTTCACATCGCGGTGCACGACGCCGATGCGGTGCGCCGCGCCCAGCGCCGCGGCCACGCCCGCCGCGATGCCGATCGCCTCGCTGGCGCGCAGCCGTCGCTCGCGCTCGAGCCGGGTGCGGAGCGACTCGCCGTCGAGCCGCTCCATCACGAAGAAAGGCAACCCGTCGGGCGTCGTCCCCGCGTCGCTGACCGCGATGATGTTCGGGTGCGCGAGCCGGGCCAGCGCGCGCCACTCGTTCTTGAGCCGACCGACCGTGTCGAAGCGTGCGGCCTCCGGCGGCAGCGCCTTGAGCGCGAAGCGCTTGCCGAGCTCGACGTGCTCCACCTCGAACACGCGGCCGGCGTTGGCCGCGCCCAGCGCGCCGACCACGCGATACGGCGTGCCCGGGACGCGCTCGCCGACCACGATGGAACCCGCCGGAGCTTTCGTCGCCTCGTGCATCGCGCATCCCTGGTCGGACGCGCAGCAGGGCAGTTTCGCGAAAAGCGAAGGGTGCCCAGGGACGGAATCGAACCATCGACACGCGGATTTTCAATCCGCTGCTCTACCAACTGAGCTACCTGGGCGACGCTTGGATTTTCAACAGGTTGAGCACCTGTCCGCGGCGGCGCTCGGCCGCGCGGCGAAGCGTCTTAGCTCACCGGCGGGGGTAGGTGCAACACGCGCTCGCGCCAGCGCTGCCCTGGTCGCAGCGCCGCCGCCGAGCGCGCTCTGCTCACCAGGCGCTGCGCGCCGGTCCGTCGCGGAAGCAAGCGAGTGGAAATGCACGTGAGACGTGCATTTCGGGTCGCTTGCCCGGGCAAAGGGGGTGAAATGCACGTCTGGCGTGCATTTCGGTGCCCTTGCTCTCTAGTTGACATAATCCATAGCCACGGCGCGCCGCTCGCCGCGCCGTGGGATGCCCCCTCGCGCAACACGGGCCGGGACGCCCGCGCCTGCGGCGCGGGGTTCCCCCAAATCGCGCGCGTGCGCGCGCTCAGGGGGAACCCACGACCATGAGGCGCACTCCCGCGCATCGCCCCAAATCGCGCGCGTGCGCGCGCTCAGGGGGAACCCACGACCATGAGGCGCACTCCCGCGCATCGCCCCAAACCGCGCGCGTGCGCGCTCAGCCACGGCACAGCGTGTCGAGCCGCGCTGGGGCGCGCAGCGTGTGGGGCCCCCGCGCGGCGCGGAGCGGCGCGCTTGGTGGGCCCGCGGCGCGCGCAGCCGCGGAGCGGCGAGCACGGCGCGCCGTGGAGCGACGCGCAGCGGCGGGGCAGCCCCTGCCCACAACATCCCGGGACATACCTGCGCATGCCGCCCGGACTGTGGCCCCCTACGCGTGATGCGGCGCCACGCTGGGGCGATCGCTGACGCGCTCGACGCGGACGGGGGTGCCGATGAAGCGGCACATGCCGCTCACCGGATCGACGGCGCGCGGGCCCGAGGCGGCGAGCAGGTTCACGTTGGCTCCGCCGCGCAGGCGGGCGGCGTGCCAGCCGCTCTGCTTCTCGTGGCCGTAGCCGTGGGGGACGGCGATGGCGCCGGGGACGATCTCGTCCGTGGGCTCGGCGGGCAGCTCGATGCTGCCCGTCTCGGTGCTCAGGCGCAGGCGATCGCCGCGGCGGACACCGAGCCGCTCGGCGTCGACGGGCGAGAGGTAGGCGTGCTGCTCGCCGGTGCGGAGCTTGCGGCTGGCGTGCATCCACGAGTTGTGGCCGAGCCGCTCGCGGCGCGTGAAGAGCTTGAGCACCACGCCCGGTCCGCCGCGCGGCTCTTCCAGGCTCTGCAGGAGCTCGTCGAGGCGCGCGTAGATTTCCTGGGGGAAGAGCTCCACGCGGCCGGAGCGCGTGCGGATGCGGCCCGAGAGGAACTGCCCGGGATGCTCGCGCTTGACGAGCACGCCGTGCGGATTTTCGCGCAGGACGTGGCGCGGGCGCGGGCCGAGCGCGCCGGTGAGCATGGGCAGCACGAGGCCGCGCGGTCCGGTGGTGGAGAGCACGGCTCTCAGGGCCAGATCCGCGGCGCGCGAGCCGAACAGCGGGACGCGGGCGGCGCGCGCGATCCCGGCGAGGATCTGCCATTCCTCGCGGCGCTCGGCGCGCGGCGGGACCACGCGCTCGGTGTACTGGACGTAGGGGACGGGCTGGAGCTGCAGCTGCGCGAGCGGCAGGTCGTCGCGCTCGAGCCAGTCGGTGCACGGCAGCACGTGCGTGGCGTGGGCGGCGGTGTCGTTCTGGAACAGATCGATCGAGACGCACAGCTCGAGCTTGTGCAGCGCGCGGCGCAGGCGGGCGCCGTCGGGGGCGCTGAGCAGCGGGTTGCCGGCGATGACGAAGAGCGCGCGGATCTGTCCGGCGCCGGGCGTGAGGATCTCGTCGGCGAGGATGGCGGAGGGCAGTGCGGCCATCACGGGCGGCAGGTTGCCGATGCGGCTCTTCCAGCGCGGCTCGCGGTCGAGGCGCGACAGGGCGAGCAGACCGGCTGCGTCGATGGCGCCGTGGGGCATGAGCGCGCCGCCTTCGCGGTCCAGATTGCCGGTCACGAGCTCCAGCGCGATCTTGGCGGCGTACGCGATGCTGCCGAAGCGGCCCTGGTTGACGCCGGTGGAGACGTGACAGAAGGCGCCCTTGGCCAGGGCAAAGCGCCGCGCGATGTCGCGCAACGTGGCGGCGGGAATGCCCGTGGCGCGTTCCACGATTTCCGGTGGGAAACGGCTGGCGGCCGCGCGCAGCTCGTCCAGCCCGCGCGCGTGGCGGCAGGTCGTTCCGCGGCACTCGAGCTGCTCGGAAAAGATGACGTTGAGCAGGCCGAGCAGGAACGCGGCGTCGGTGTCCGGCACGATGGGCAGGTGCGTGCCGACGCTGCGGGCCGTCTCGGTGCGGCGCGGGTCCACGACAATCACGCTGCCGCCGCGGGCCTCGATCGCCTTCAGCCGCTCGATCATGCGGGGCGCGTTGACGAACGAGCTCTGGCTCACCGAGGGGTTCGTGCCGACGAGCAGCGCGAAGCGCGCGTGGTCGAGATCGGGCACGGGGTGCAGGGCGGGGGAGCCGAACATCCGCCGGGCGACGACGAATTTGTTGTTGCAGTCGAGCGAGCCGGCGTTGAACGCGTTGCGGGTGCCGAGACCCTTGATGAACGCCATCGACAGCAGCGTGGTGGAGTAGCTGAAGGCGCTGGGGTTGCCGACGTAGACGCCGACGGAGTGCGGGCCGTGCGCGCGGCGGATGCGTGCCAGACGCCGGCCGATGTCGGCGATGGCCTCGTTCCACGTGGTCTGCTCCATGAGCTCGCCCTGGCGCATCAGCGGGTGGTCGACGCGGTCGGGGCTTTCGTGCAGGTCGCCGAAGCGCGTGCCCTTGGCGCAGGCGAAGCCGCGCGAGACGACGTGATCGGGATCCGGCCTGAGCGCGCGGAGCTCGTCGCCTTCCACACTGGCCACGAGACCGCAGGCGGCCTCGCAGATGCGGCAGTAGGTGATGCGTGTGTCCATGCCGGGTCCCTCCGCCCGCGCTGGTTCGTTCCCTTGCGGACGCAATAGCCCGCCCGCTGGCAGGCCGCCAGCGATCGCGGATTTGCGCGGCTGGGCCGGTCCGCGTACAAGCGGCAGGTGCTCTCCAGACCGGCCATTGTCTCCCTCTCCGCGGCTTTGGCGGTTGCCGGATGTCACAGCCAGACGCACGTGGGCGAGGGAAGGGCGGTCTCGCCGCCGGCCGAATCCGTCGCACCCCCGGCGCAGCGCCGCCCGGTTCCCGATCTGCATCCGGGGCCGCCGCGGGAGCACTCTCCGCTGACGGCGGATCCGCTGTGGCAACAGGCGGCGGGGGGAGCGGCCATCGATCTGCAGCGGCTGGCCGTGCGGGAAGGGGCGGGCGGTCTGATGGAGGGTGTGGAGGCGGGCGGCACGCTGGCGCTGACGGCTCTGCGCGCGCTGCCGGACTCCGACGACGCGGAGCTGGCGCTGCCGCGCCTGTGCCAGATCCTCGGCGACTCCGCGCCGACGCAGATCGCTCCCGTGCTCGACGCGGTCCAGGCGCTGATCGCCGAGCCGCCCCGCCCGGTCGAGGCGCTCGACCCGGAGGGGATGCGGAGCTGCGGGCCCGTGCTGGAGAAGCTGGAAAGGGAAGCCGATCTGACGCCCCACGAGCGGGATCTGGCTGCCAGTGCGCGCTCGATGCTGTCCGAGCGGCTCTAGCTTGCGAAAACCGGCCGGAGGCCGCCACTATCCTGCCGTGGTCAGTCTGGCGCCCGGCAACACCGGCAATCCCTATTCCTCGGAGCAGTACCTGCACCAGCTGCTCGGCAAGGCCTCCGCTGCCGGCGCCCGCGACGTGCATCTGAAGGTCGGCCAGCCGCCGGGCGCCCGCGTCCGCGACTCGCTGGTGTACTTCCGGGTCGACAAGATCAAACCGCAGGACACCGAGGCCGTCGCGCGGCACCTGATCAGGAACGAGGAAGTGCTCGCCAAGCTCGGCACTCTGGACGAGTACGACACGTCCTACGCGGTGCCCGGCGTCGGGCGCTTCCGCGTCAACATCTACCGGCAGCGCGGCACGCTCGCCATCGTGATGCGCATCATCCCGTTCGAGGTGCCCACCTTCGAGGAGCTGGGCTCGCCCAAGGCGTGTCTTGATCTGGTCGAGAAGGACCGCGGGTTGGTTCTGTGCGTGGGCGCTGCAGGCAACGGCAAGAGCAGCACGCTGGCGGCCATGGTGGACTACATGAACCACAACATGGCCCGCCACATCATCACCATCGAGGATCCGATCGAGTACCTGCACAGCGACGACCGTTGCTCGGTCAGCCAGCGCGAGATCGGTCTCGACACGCAGGGCTACGCCAGCGCGCTCCGCGCTTCGTTGAGGCAGGACCCCGACGTGATCCAGGTGGGCGAGGTGCGCGATCCGGAGACGATGGAGATTGCGCTCAAGGCGGCCGAGACGGGGCATCTGGTGCTCAGTACGCTGCACACACCGGATGTGGCGCGCACCATGAACCGCATCATCGCGCTGACGGATGGCGACCCCGACGACGTGCGCGAGCGCCTCGGCGACGTGTTCCAGGGCATCATCGCGCACCGCCTGTTGCCGCGCGCGGACACGCAGGGCGTGGTGCTGGCCGCGGAGGTGCTTGTAGCGACGGGCTCGGTGCGCGAAAGCATCAAGCGCCCCGTCGGCAATCCCTCGCTCAAGGAGCTCATGGAGCAGGGCGAGCACCCGTACGGCATGCAGACCTTCGAAATGAGCGTCAAGAAGCTCATGGCCGGCGGGCAGCTCGATCGCGAGACGGCGCGCCTGGCGATGGGGTTCTGACGCCGCGGGTTCGTCCGGGCGCGGAGCGGCCGGGAAACGGCGCGCCAGGCGATCGGGTTTTCACGGCGTTGGTGGGCCCCCGTCCGGGCGCGGAGCGGCCAGGCTTGGGGGCCCCGCGCCGCGCGCAGCGACAGCGAGCACGACTTCGGCGGCTCTTTCCAAAGGTCCTGGCGGCGTGCCTGATGCCGGACCATCTGCACGTGGTGCTCCATGCAGGTTCCGCGGACGCTGTCCGGCGCGCGCTCGGCTACCAGCTCGGCGCGTTTTCGCGCGAGCTCCGCGGGGGGCCGCAGTGGCAGCCTGTGCCGCCGCCCGTGCCCGTGCTGGGCGACGACAAGATCGAGCGGCAGCTGCGATACACGCTTCTGAATCCGCCGCGTTTGCAGCTACCGGGTCCGGCACGCGACAGCGGCCTTGCCAAGCGTCCCGAGCCGCGGCTTCTGCGTGCGGGACTGCTCTGCCTCGGCGACACGCGGTTGTGCACGCCGCCGCGCTTCCGCCGCTTGCGCGCCGCGTAGCGTCGTGCGCGGCAATTCGCGGAGCACGGCGTGCCCGGGCATCTGCTATACACGGCGCCATGTCCGAGCCGCTTCGCCACGACTGGTCGCTCGCCGAGGTGCGGGCCATCCACGACCTGCCGCTGTTCCAGCTCATCGATCGGGCGCGCGCCGTGCACGTCGCGCACCATCCGGACAACGAGGTGCAGCTCTGCACTCTGCTCAGCGTCAAGACCGGCGGCTGCCCGGAGGACTGCGCGTACTGCCCGCAGTCCTCGCACCACGCCGCGGTCAAGGGCGAGGCCATGATGAAGGTCGACGACGTGCTCGCCGCCGCCCGTACCGCCCGGGAGCACGGCGCCACGCGCTTCTGCATGGGCGCGGCCTGGCGCGAGGTGAAGGACGGCCCCGCGTTCGAGCGCGTGCTCGAGATGGTGCGCGGCGTGCGCGAGCTCGGCATGGAGGCGTGCGTCACGCTCGGCATGCTGAGCCCCGAGCAGGCCACCCAGCTCAAGGAAGCGGGGCTCACCGCCTACAACCACAACCTCGACACCTCGCGCGAGTACTACAAATCGATCATTTCCACGCGGAACTTCGAGGAACGCCTGGCGACGCTGAAGAACGTGCGCGAAGCCGGCATCACCGTGTGTTCCGGGGGCATCATCGGCATGGGCGAGGGCATCGACGATCGCTGCCAGATGCTGATCGAGCTCGCGCGCCTCGAGCCCCATCCGGAGAGCGTGCCGGTCAACGCCCTGGTGCGCGTGGAAGGGACGCCGCTGGCTGCGCTGCCGCCCATCGATCCGCTGGAGCTGGTGCGCATGATCGCGCTGGCGCGCATCATGATGCCGCGCTCGAAGGTGCGTCTGAGCGCGGGCCGCACCGATCTGCCGCGCGAGGCGCAGCTGATGTGCATGTACGCCGGCGCCAACAGCATCTTCTACGGCGACAAGCTCTTGACGACGCCCAATCCGGGCCCGAACGAGGACGCGAGCCTCATCGAAGCAGCCGGCCTGCGCGCCCAGCCGCCGGCCTGATCCGCATCCGCGCCCAGCCGCCGGCCTGATCCGCATCGAGAGCAGGGGCTGCCCCCCTGCGTCCGTCCTCGCCCGCGCTCTTGCGCGAGCGGAACCGAGCCGTGCGTCGCGGGCGGGCTGCGGGCGGCCGAGCCCCCGCCAAGCCCTCGCTTCGCTGCGGGCGGGGGGGCTACACACGCACTGCAGCCGCGTTGTGCCGCTCGCACGCCTAGCACGGCGGTGGGTGTAAGCCGCAGCGCGTCGGGCCGTTTCGCCAGCGTCATGCGAACCAAGATGCTTGCGATGTTGAACGTGGTCGGATGGGTGGCGCTCGCGGCGCCCGCACTGGCGAAGCCGCCCGCCGACGACGATATCGGAACCCGTCCACCCGCCGAGGCGCCGGCGTTCGTCCAGGCGGGCTCTTCCGGAGGATCGTCGTCCGGTGGGCAGCAGCACGGCCAGCTCGTGATCGGCGGCGGCGGTGAGTGCGGCACGCCGGGCTGCGGCTCCGGCGAGCCGGACCTGGTGATGGCTCGCGACCAGCCGAAGAACTGGTACGTGCTCGGTCTCGGCCTGCGCTCGCACGTGAACACCTTCATCGGCGTCGCGACGCTGGCCGCCGCGCAGAGCCGCACCGAGCGCTTCTACGGCATCGCGTCGCTCGCGCTGATCCGCAACGACGCGGGCAGCCACTACGGCCTCGCGCAGCTTTCGCTCGGGCGGAACCTGGCCGACGACTTCGGCGGTGCCATGCAGCTGTCGCTCGGCGAGAACCGCGCGCGTCACTTCTACGGGCTCGGCCAGTGGGCGATCGCCTACAGCCGCAGCGTGGAGTTCCGCGGTGTGTTCCAGCTTGCGGCATACAACCGCGCGCAGAGCTTCGGCGGCTTGATCCAGCTCGGCGGGTACAACCGCGCGGGGGATCACTCCAAGGGCGGCTTCGCCGGCCTCGCGCAGATCGGCGGCTACAACCGGGCCCAGGGCGACTTCGTGGGTATCGCGCAGCTGGGTGCGTTCAACGCGCAGGGCAAGGACCTCTACGACGATCATGACGACGGCACGGAGCTATGGGCGTTGGGCCAGTTCGGCTTGAACAACTACGCCAGCGCGTTCCGCGGCATCGCGCAGATCGGATTCGCCGACTACAGCCGCGACTTCAGTGGCGTGCTCCAGGCGGGCGCGGTCGTAGGAGCGAAGACGTTCCGCGGTCTCGCGCAGGTCGGCGCGGGCGTGGTGTCCGAGCACTCCTACGGCGCGCAGATCGGCGCGGTCGATCTCGCGCTCGAGGAGCAGACGGGAGCCCAGATCGGCGCCGCAAACTACGCCAAGGTGATGCACGGAGCCCAGATCGGCCTCGCCAACATCAGCGACAAGGCGAACGGCGTGCAGATTGGGCTCTTCAACCACGCCAAGCGACTGCGCGGCGTGCAGATCGGCCTCGTCAATCACGCCGAGGACGGCGTGCTCGAGTGGAGTCCTATCCTGAACATGGGCTTCGACGAGTCGCCCGAGCAGGTCGGATCGCTGTAGGTCAGGGAAGCATCCCAACGTCGCTCGACTTGTCGAGCCGGACCACGCGCACGGTGCGCACGACACGGCCGCCCCGGCGGATCCCGATCTGGCTGATGCTCTTGACGGTGCGGTCGGGCAGCTCTTTCGCCGGGTCGATGTGGAAGCGGCTGTCGGTGACGTAGAGGATGACGGGCGCGGCGAGCCAGCGCTTGCGCGGATACCAGCGGTCGAAGTCGTCGCGGATGGGCGTGTTGCAGCCGACGGGCACCTTGGTGCCGACCGCGGCTTCCGCCTGCGCGCACACCACCCAGTGCGGCCCCACGACCACCGGCAAGTGCGCGCTGTCGATCATCGTCGTCTCGACGGCGTCGTCCAGCAGCCGCCGCGCGGGACCCCAGGTGTACAGGTCGTTGGCGAGGTCATAGCGCGCGCGGTAGTGCGAGCCGAGCAGCGTGATGGGCAGATCCGTCTTGACCCACACCCAGGCCAGCGCGGCGATCACCGCGCCGGTGATCACCGAACCTATCGCGAGCCGGCGTCCAACCACGTCGGACCGGGCCAGCTGGATGCCGAGCGGCAGGTATGCGGGAGCGAGCCAGTGCGGCTCGGCGACGCGCGACCACAGGCACAGGGCAATCAGCACCGCACCGGGGATGATCGTGGCGATCCACAGCAGGTGCGAGACGGGGTCGTCCCTGCGGTCCCGCCACAGATCGCGGAGCAAAAACCAGGCGGCGACAAGAAATGGCGGCGTGACGTAGAGCAATTGCCCGCCGAGGAGCGCGCCCAGATTGCGCAGCGACAGCCCGGCGTGCGCCTGCGTCGCGACCAGGCGGTGGCGCAGCAGGGGATAGCCGTTGTGCGCTTCCCAACGCACCACCGGCGCGAGCAGGATCGCGACCAGAAGCAGCGACACCCAGGGAGCCGCCGTGCGGAAGTGAGCACGGCCGGGCTTCGAAAGGAACGCAACCAGCAGCGCCAGGCCCAGCAGAGCGCCACTTGCCTGCGAGAGGCAGGCGAAACCGACCAGCACGCCGGCGCCCAGGATCGAGAACATGGCGCGGTAGCCGCCGGGCTCGGAGCGGAGCGCGACGGCGGCAAGCGCCAGGGCGCCCATCCAGGCCACTGCCAGCGGCAGCGCCGGACCGAACGCATACAGACCGATGGACAGCTCCGGCACCAGCGCCAGGCCGATCACCGTGCGGAACGCGCCGCGCCAGGACGCGCCGGCTGCGCGTGCTGTGAGCGCGCCGAGCCACGGGAACAGCGTCGCGACGAAGGTGGTGAAGAAGTGCGCGCGCGCGGGTGACGGCACCCCATTGCTGCCGAGCATGCGGGCGATGAAGCCGATCAGGCCGGGGTGGTCGAGGTAGGCCGGCTGGGGATGCAGGGCGTAGCTGGCGTACAGCGCCTCGGCGTCGCCGAACTTCGTGCCGCTGGATACGGCGAGCCGCAGCATGAACAGCGCCAGTGACACGACGAGCGCGGCGCGGAGCAGGCGTGCGGTGTCCGCGTCGACGACGCGGGGCGCTTTCGCGGGCGTGGGCGCCGGAGAACGCGCCTTGTTGCGCTCGATGCGGCGTCTCAGTCCAGCCATGGTGCCAGCAGGTGTGCGACTCGCGCCGACGGCGAATCGCCCGGTACGTCGACAGGACCCTCGAGCGCCTGGCGCACGCGTCCGCAGGCCGAGACAGGCTCTTCGGGCGCGTCGAGTACGAGGCGCGCGGCGCTGGCGATGCCTTCCGCTGTCACGGCATCCTGCAATAGCTCGGCGAAGGCCCGCTCGCCCAGCACGATGTTCGGCAGTCCGATCGATTCCACGCCGACCAGGCGCCGCGCGAGCGCCGCGCCCAGCCGCCCGGTGCGGTAGACGATGACGGGCGGAACGCCTGCGAGCGCGCTCTCCAGAGTGACCGTACCGCTGGCGGCCAGTGCGACGTTGAACGCCGGAAGCACCTCGGGCGCGCTGCTGGAGAGCACCGGTACGCCTTTGGTCGACGCCAGGCGCCGCGCCCAGGTTGCGGTGCGACCCGGCAGGCCAGGGGCCAGGACGACGCGGGCATCGAGCGCGCCGCGCTCGGCGCGCAGCAGATTGGTTGCATCGAGCATCGGCTCGAGGTGCGCCGACACCTCGGCGGGGCGGCTGCCGGGCAGGACCGCGATGCATTCGGCCCACGGCGTCAGGCCGACGTGCTCGCGCACGACTTCGCGCGCCTCGCGTCTGCGCTCGAGCGCCGGATGACCGACGTAGTGCGCGTCCGAGCCCAATGCGCGCCAGAGCCGCTGCTCGAACGGCAGGATCAGCGCCAGCCGGTCGCACGCGCGCCGCAGCGACGGACCGCGCCCCGAACGCCAGGCCCAGATCTGCGGAGGGCTGTACCACAGCACCCGTACGCCCAGGCGCCTGAGCCGCGGACCCAGCCACGCGTTGAACTCGCTGTAGCCGACCAGCAACGCCGCTCGCGGACGGCGCTTGCGCGCGACGCGCAGCAGGCACAGCGCTGCCCGCATGATGGCCGGAGCGCGGACGAGCACGCTGCCGAAGCCCATGGCGGAGACGTTCGACTGATCGACGAGGCACTCGCAGCCCGACGCCGCGAGCGCAGGACCGCCCATGCCGAACGCGGGCGTACCGAGCCGCTCGACGACCGGTGCGGCCATCGCGTCGCCGGAAGGCTCGCCCGCGACGACGAGGAGTGCGCGCGAGCCAGTCAAGCTACAGGCGTTCGAGAACGTTCCGGCCGGAATGCACTACTTCTGCATCACGTTCGGCTTGATCTCGTAGACGTTGACCGCGTTGGGGAAGATTTCCACGGACTTCTCGGCGAACATCACCGGCTGCGCATCCGAGGCGCGCAGGCGTCCGAAGAACTGGATCTTGTACACGTGGCCCTTGTTCGCGCCGTCGGTGTTCGTCGGCGCGTTGACCACGAGCGACAGCGCCTGGCGGTAGTCGGAGTACTGGCACTTCGTGTTCGGCGTGCTGCCGTCGAAGTAGATGAAGCGCGGGTCGCGCGCGCACGTGCCGGACTGCACCTCCTTGCCCGTCGCGCCGTCGATCAGCTTGAAAAGCGCGCCGCCCACGTCGTCGTCGCTGCAGTCGCGGATCGGCGCCGTCACGATGCCGAGATCGGTCGGCGGCGTCCAGCCGGGGATCGGAACGGCGAACGTCGCCAGCTGCTGGTAGAGCGACGGCGAGACGGTGGCGCCCGACACCTTGCCGGGCGGCGGTGGAACGACTTCGAAGAAGCCGTAGAAGTTCTGTGCGACGCCGACCTTGGCCTTGACGTGATAGGCGAGGATGGGGTTCGACGGGTGAGGGAAGTAGAGCTGGCCGTTGTTCAGCTCGGCAGGGGCGTTCGGCGTGCTCGGTCCCTTGGTCGTTCCGGAGAAGAACGGCGTCTTGCCGACGATGCCGTCGCCCGAGAACAGATCCACGTCGACGTCGGCGACGAGGCCGTCGGCTCCGAAGTTCTCCACCTCGAAGACGTTGGAGTTCGGTGGCGGGCCACCGTCGGCGCTCGCGCCCGCGCTGCCTCCGCCGGCGTCGGTGCCCGCGTCGGCGCCCGACGCCCCGCCGGCGCCCGCGTCCGTCCCCGCGGAACCGCCGCTCCCGCCCGCGCCCGCGTCCTTCGGCGTGCCGATGCCGATGCACGACCAGTCGGGCGCGACCAGCGCGTTGTTGATGCGCACCTGCATCACCGGAATCGTGGCGGCGCAGCACTCCGGGGGCGCGCCTGGCGCACAGCTGCCGTTGAAGCCGCTCGCCGTCGGGCCGCAGCTCGACAATCCGCCGGCGCCGCCGCTGCCGCCGCTGCCGTTCGACTTCTTGCTGCCACCGCTGGAGCAGGAAAACGCTCCGAGCGCCAGTGCGGCGGCTAGAGCAATGCCAAAAGTCCCAGGAATGCGGCTCACCCCGTTCTCCTTTTCCGGGCGAAACAACCCGGATCGCTTGTATCAGAGATCGCCCGGGCGATCATCCGGGCGCCGTCGCCGTCGAGCGAGCAGCCCGAGCGCGAGCAGCGCGCCGCCGAGCGCGCCGGTATTCCAGGGGCCCGACGGCACGCCCGGCGCAGCCGCGCGGCAGCCGTTGCCCGAGGACGAAGGCTTGCACGCGGACGAGTAGCCGTGGCGCGGCGTCGAATCGCATTTCCCGGCGCTTCGCCCCGGCGGGTAGATGGCGCAGATGCCGTTGACGTCGTCCTGCGACAGCGACCTCAAGCTGGTGTCGCCGAACTGGTACGACGCGAACATCGTCGCGTCGGGTTTCGGCGAATGGGCGAGCCCGAGAAAGTGCCCGCTCTCGTGAGTCACGATCGACTGCAGGTCGGCTGCAACGTTCTGGTTGCCGACGGTAATCTGGTTGTCGTGCGAGTTGATCTCAACGTCCGCGTCGTAGATCTCGCCGGTCTTGATGTTGTACGTGATGGTCGTGAGGGCCAGCGTCTCGGCGCCCGCGGTGCCGCTGCCCGAGCTGGCCCCGTACGGCCAACCGGTGTCGCGGAACATGAAGATGTTCGCGTTGCCGCTGTGCTGGTTGTACTCCTGCTTGTCGCAAGTGACTTTGCCGCGGTCGTAGATCGCGATCGACGGATGACCGCTTCCGCAATCCGCGCCGACCCACTGCGAGAAGCCGGTCGAGATCACCTTGTCCGCCGCCGGCTCGCTGATGTTGCGCAGCGGGGAGCCGTCCTTCTGCACGGAAAAAGAGATGCAGGCGCCCGCCCAGTACAGCGGCTTGCCGCCTGTCTCGCAGCCGTTCGCAGCCGTCGTGCACGGCTGGTTCGGATCGTCGGGCGAGCAGGTGGTCGTGCGGCAGTACGCGCGCGCGGCGCCCGTGGTCGTGAGCACGAGCGCTGCGGCCAGCGCCGCGCGGACGGCGGGGCTAGTGCGCACCGGCGTGCGCTCCCGCGATCAACTGCTCGGCTTCCGGAACGCTACGGCCCACCAGCTGCTGCACGGCGGAGTGCTGCGCGCCGACGAGGCTGGCAAGCCTCGGGCTCGGCGCGAGCCGGAGCGTGCCGTGGCCGTCGCGCTGCAGCGGGAAGTGTCCCTGCGCCATCGCGGTCACGCCGAGAACGCCGTCCGGGGTCCGCCCCAGGAACATCAGTGCGCGCTGGCCGATCGAGAGCATGGCTTCGCCGCTCACCACCTGACCGATGTCGCCGACGTGACCGCCGAGCGTGCGGACGAGCACTTCGCTTTGGCCTCCGCCGTCGATCGCCGCGTCGACCCTCACGCGCGTGTAGGTGACGATGCGTCTCTGTCCGCCGAGTGTCTCCCAGCGGGCGTGCGCCTCGAGCGGGGTTCCAACGACAATCTGCTCGCTCCGGGACACCAGCTGGGCGAGGCTCACGGCTCGCGCCAGGCTGGCGCTCGCCCCGGCCGGCAGCAGCGTGAGCAGCAAGGCGGCGGCCAGCATCGAAAGGGCGAGACGCCTGGCAAGCATGATTCACGGAGCCTAGCCGACCGCACCGGATTCGACCAGTCGGGCCCGCCGTGGCAGGGTCCGGCGCAGGGGGCGCGCCTGGGGCGCCTTCCGTGAGCCGCCCGTTCCCCCTTCTTGGCCAGACGCAGTGCGCTATAACGAATCCCCCGCCCGGTGCGGCCCACCGGGGCGGCCCTGCTCCGCATGACAACGACGGTTTCAGTGGATGCACAGGTTCCGCTGCTGGAGCGGGTGTCGCCGGCTCTTCTCCCCGAGCTCAGGCGCTACATCGCCATGCACCGCGGCGAAGTGGAGTCGATGATCCGCACCGGCGGGCGCGAGGGCGGGCTCCCCGCGGGAAGGCGCTACGCCAAGGCGTTCGACGGGCTCCTGTCGTCGCTCTACCACGCGGTCAAGGCGGCGATGAGCCGCGACGACAGCTGGACGCCGGTCTCGCTCGCAGCGGTCGGCAGCTACGGCCGCGGCGCCGTGGCGTTCAGCAGCGATCTGGATGTGCGGCTGCTCTGCGGCGAGGATATCGAGGCGGCGGGGCCGATTGCCGAAGCACTGCTGTATCCGCTCTGGGATGCGGGCCTGAGCATCGGGCACCAGGTCGTCACGCCCGACCAGATGATCGAGCTGGCCTACGAAGACCTCCCCACTGCCACGACGCTGCTCGACTGGCGCGTGATCACCGGCGAGATCCCGGAGACGCGGCAGATGCTCGAGCGCGTGTTCGAGGGCGTGTTCGGCATGGGTGCCATCCGTCAGTTCATCGAGCGTCTCGAGCAGCGCGCTTCGGAGCGCCACGAGCGCTACGGCGGATCGGTCTACCTGCTCGAGCCGGACGTGAAGAACGGCCCTGGCGGGTTGCGCGACCTGGACGTGGCGCACTGGGCCGCACGCGCGCGCTGGCGCATCTCGGATCTGTCCGATCTGGTCCGCATCGGCGTCCTGGTCCCGCGCGAGTGGCAGCAGATCGACGCCGCCAACAACCTCCTGTGGCGCGTGAGGAACCTGCTGCACGCCTATTCCGGGCGCCGGTCCGATCGGCTGAGCTTCGACCGGCAGGAGCAGCTCGCGGTCGATCTTGGCTATGGATCCGGCGGGCCGAGTGTCGAACGCTTCATGAGCGACTACTACCGCCACGCCCGCATGCTGCTGCAGGCGCGGGACATGGTCGTCGCGCGCGCCGTGCCGCCCCCGACCCGCCGCCCCCACGAGAGCAGCATCGGCCGCGGGCTCAAGCTGATCAACGGCGCCGTCTCGCTCGCTCATCCGGGTGCGCTGGATACGGAACCGGCGCTGGCCCTGCGTGTGTACGACGAGGCCATCAAACGCAGGTTGCCCGTGTACCCCTTTGCCCGGGACGCGGTGGCTCGCGCCGCCACGCTGCCGTCGTTCTGCGAGAAGCTGCGGGCCAGCGAGGAGGCCGCGCGCCTGTTCGCTCGACTCGTGATGACCTCGCAGCGCACTCGCTTCAAGAACGGCTCGGTGCTGTCCGAGTTGCACGACGTGGGGCTGCTCGTGGCGATGGTGCCGGAGTTCTCGCCGGTGGTGGGGCGCGTGCACCACGACGTGTATCACGTGTACACCGTGGACGCGCACTCGGTCGCTGCCGTCGACCGCCTGCGCGCGCTGGCCCGCGGAGAGGTCGCGGCGGAGTATCCGCTCGCGTCCAGGCTGGCCGCGGAAATCGCGCGTCCGCGCGTGCTCTTCTTTGCCACCCTGCTGCACAACGTCGGCAAGGACATCGGCGGGAAGAATCACTCCGAGCGGGGCGCCGAGATGGCACAGAGCATCCTCGAGCGATTGCGCTTGCCTGAAGCGGACATCCGCGAGGTGCAGTATCTGGTCCGCCAGCACCTCAGGATGTACCACGTGGCTACGCGCCGCGATATCGACGACCCGCGCACTCTCGAGGAGTTCTGCCGCGATATCCCGGGGCGCGAAGGCCTGCGCGAGTTGTACCTGCTGACCGTTTCCGACGTGTCCACCACCAGTCCGACGGCCATGACCAGCTGGAAGGCCCGCATGCTGGACGAGCTGTACGTGGCGGCGAATCGATTCCTGGGGGAAGGCGTCGAACCGCGCGAAGGGGTGCGACCCGAGATCGGCGTCCAGGTGAAGAAGCTGTGGGGTAGGGGCGACCGGCGCTTCATCGACCACTTCGTCGAGGCGGTGCCGGAACGCTACCTGTACGCCAACGATCCCGCCGACATCGTGGTCCACGCGCGCTTCGTCAAGGACTCCGCCCTGAAACAGGCGGCGGTGAGCGTGATCAGTAGCGACGATCCGTACGTGGAGCTCGGCTTCGTTGCCGACGATCGGCCGGGCCTGCTCGCGTGCATCACGGCGACACTGGCGGCAGCGCGACTGCAGGTCGTGGGCGCGCAGATCTACTCCTGGCTCGACCAGAGCGGACGGGTCCGGGCGCTGGACCTGTTCTGGGTCCGCGGCAGCGGCGACCCCGGCGCGGTGGCAGCCGCCGTACCGCGGCTGGAACGCGACCTGACGCGGCTGCTCGCCGGCGAGCTCGAACCGACGGAGCTGGTGAGCGGGCGGCAGCCGCGCGCCTCGCGCTGGTCGGAGCGCCCGACGCCGGAGGTCTCCACCAAGGTCAGCTTCGACGACCGCGCGGCCTCCGACCACACGGTGATCGAGGTGACCACGCGCGATCGGCCGGGCCTCTTGTTCTGGCTCGCGAATACCCTGCAGGAGGCAGGGCTGACTATCTCGCTCGCCAAGATCAACACCGAAGGGACCCGCGTCGCGGATGTTTTCTACGTGACCGACCGGGCCGGCAACAAGATCAACGATCCCGATCGCGAAGCAGAGCTACAACAGCGTATCGTATCGACCCTCGCGAAGCTGGAAGCGAAAACCGGAGCGTGAACCCATGAAGGCTATCGAGAGCGAATCCACTTCACTTCGGCCCCCGCGCGCTCGGCGGATCCCTGCGCTGTTCGGCGCAGTCCTGCTGCCGGTCGTCCTCCTGGCGCTGGCCGCCGGGTGCGGCTCGCCGCCGCCAGCGAAGTCGGCCGACAACCCGCCGCCGCTCGACGACAACGGCATGCAGCCTGCGAGCGGAGGGGGCGGCGGTCAGGTGACGCCGGCGTCGAGCCCGAAGGTGAAGCAGGGTATGGACGCCATCGAGGCCAAGGACTTCGCCAAGGCAAAGGAAGTACTGACCCAGGCGCACACCGAGAACCCGAAGGACCCGCAGGCCGCGTTCTATCTCGGCGTGGCCGACGAAGGGCTCGGCGACAAGAAGTCCGCGGCGGACCTGTACCAGCAGGCGCTCTCGCTCGATCCCAAGCTGGTGCAGGCGAGCATGAACCTGTCGGCGCTGCTGCTCGACATGAACCAGGCCGCCGAGGCCGTGAAGGTCGTCAAAGCGGGGCTGCAGAACGCGCCGAAGGATCCCGGCCTGCTCATGAACCTGGCGCTGGCGACCGAAGCTGCCGGCGACAAGGCCGGCGCGGTCAAGGCGTACGCCGACGCAGTGGCCGCGCAACCGAAGAACATGGAGCTGCGCTTCGCCTACGCCGAGAACCTCGCGGCCGCGGGCCAGGCGGACCAGGCGGCGACACAGCTCAAACAGGTGGTCAGCGACGACCCGAAGCTGCTGGCCGCGATGGGCGACCTGTACGCGCGGATGCACAAGTTCAGCGATTGCGTGGGCGCGCTGGACAAGGCGATCCAGGCCAAGGACGTGGCGGGCCTGCACGTGCTCCGGGGCCGCTGCCGCCACGGCATGAAGGACGCCGACGGAGAGAAAGCCGACTACGAAGCAGCGCTCAAGCTCGACGACAAGCTCGCCGAGCCGCACTTCTATCTCGGCCAGCTCTACAAGGATCAGGGCAAGAAGAAGGAAGCCCTCGCCGAATTCAAGAAGGCCGCCGACCTAGGCGCCGGCAAGAAGGTCGCCGAAGCCGCCAAGAAGGCGATGGCCGCCATCAAGTCCGGAAAGTAGCGGCGCTGCGGCGTTGTGCGGCTGCGGCGTGGGGGCGCGCTGCGGCGTGGGGGCGCGCTGCGGCGTGGGGGCGCTGCGGCGTGGGGGCGCGCTGCGGCGTGGGGGCGCTGCGGCGTGGGGGCGCGCTGCGGCGTTGTGCCGGTGGGCGCGTTGTGCGGCTGC
Organism: uncultured delta proteobacterium; assembly: GCA_963826085.1. Classification (GTDB taxonomy): domain Bacteria; phylum Myxococcota_A; class Polyangia; order Polyangiales; family Polyangiaceae; genus CAWDXG01. The sequence continues at coordinate 326,273 of CAWGVN010000008.1, forward strand.
GGCGTGGTGCGGCGTGGGGGCGCGGTGCGGCGTGGGGGCGCGCTGCGGCGTTGTGCCGGTGGGCGCGTTGGGCGGCTGCGGCGCAGGACGCGGCGGAGGGGTGAGGGAACCGTCGCGGCAGGGGCGCGCGGCCGGGCGCGAGCGCGGCGTATCCGCGACGTGTAGCGGCTGCCAGGACCCCCTAGCCAGACGACGAGGGAACGCAGCACCGTCCAGAAAGTGTAGACCCGCGACGGTGACACTTGACGATTGTCGAATTAGTGCTAATTCAAGATGCTCCTCGCCGAGCCGATTCCATGCCTGCTGCGCCGACAGCCTCCGACCCGCGCCGCAACCCGACGCCCGCCCGCGCGATCGCGCCCGCGACGCCCGTCCTCGCGCCCGCGACGCCCGCCCGCGCGGTCGCGCCCGCGACGCCCGTCCTCGCGCCCGCGACGCCGCGGGTGGCGCGCAAACGCCGTTCCGCGACGCGGCGCAAGCCGCGCCAGACGGCCTTCGAGTTCCGGACCTGGGGCGGCGCGCGGCGGGGAGCCGGCCGGCGACCCGCCAAAGGGCGTCCGGGTGTGTCGCACCTGCGCCGCGAAGCGCCGAATCCGCGCCGGCCGGTGCACGTCACGTTGCGGCTGCGCGACGAGGTGTACAATCTCCGCTCGGGGCGCATGTTCCGGGCTCTGTACAACGCCTTCGTCGGCGGCAAGCAGCGCTTCGGGTTCCGGCTTGTGCACTATTCCGTGCAGGGAAACCACGTGCACATCGTGGCCGAGGCGCCGCACAAAAAGGCGCTTTCGCGCGGCGTGCAGGGGCTCTCGGTGCGTATCGCGCGGAGGCTGAATCGCGTGATGGGTCGCCGCGGCAAGGTGTTCGCGGACCGCTTCCACTCGCGCGTGCTGAAGTCGCCGCTCGAGGTGAAGCGCGTGCTGGCGTACGTGCTGGGCAATGCGCAGCGGCACGCGGCTCGCCTGGGTCGCGCAAGGCCGCGCTTCGATCCGTATTCGTCCGCGGTCTGGTTCGACGGGTGGCGCGGCGCGCGCGGGGTGCCGATGGCGTACGTCGCGTTCGCGTTTCCGCACGCTGCGCCGCTGGGGCGCGGCGATCCGCGCGCGGGGCCGCACGCCGTGTGCGAAGTGGCCGCGGCGCGCAGCTACGTGCTCCGCCGCGGATGGCGCAGGCACGGGCTGCTCGACGTCAGGTAGCGGAACGCCGCCCGGCGCGCCACAGCGCTCGGCGAAACACCGGCAGCCCGCGCCGGATCGCCGCGCACAAGGAACGGCTCCGTGCGGCGCGGCCGGCAAGGGCCGAATGGCGCGGCACGCCGAATCAAGCGCCGCGCCGCCGCGCCTGGCGCAGCCCGGCTCCGCGGGCAGGTCCTGGCAGCCGCCGCACGTCCCCGATACGCCACGCTCGGGCCGCGCCGCCGCGCCCAGCTTCGTCGCGTGCAGTGATACGATGCCCGGTGATGGGCGGGCGGTTCTGGCAGAGCGTGGCGTCGATTGTGGCTCCGCTCGCCGCTGCCGCGTGCGCGCCCACAGCCTCGGCACCGGGCAGAGTTGCCCCGCCCGTGAAGAGCCCGGCAAGCTTTGCGGTTCCACCGGCGCGCGCCAGTCCGGCGCCGAGGGCAAGCGACCGGCCGATCCCGGACTGGGTGCGGGCGCTGTTGCCGGAGCTCGAAATCACCTCTGCACGCAACGTCACGGATCTGGTGGATGCGCCCACGATTGTGATCACCCGGCGGCGCATAGTGGTCGAGGGGCGCACGGTCGCGGCCGTCGCGGAGTACGCCGCGAAGAAACGCCTGGCGCGCGTCGACGCGGTGTTCGAGGCGATGAAGCGGATCCGCGAGCAGTACAAGGCGTCGCATCCGGACAGCTCGTTTCCCGGCGTGGTCATGATCTGGGTCGACCGACGCGTACCGCTCGTCGTCGTCAAAGACGTGTTCCAGACGGCAGCGTTCGCGGGTTTTCCGAATGCTTCCTTCGTCGTCCGGGACCGCAACGCGCGCGGGCGCTTCGCGCGGCTCGACGCTGATGCACTCGTCCCGCGCCCCGGTGCTACGACCGCTCGCATTCCGCCGGAAGTGATCCAGCGCATCGTGCGGCAGCACTACAAGGCCTTCCGGTTCTGCTACGAAAAGGCGCTGGCGAAGAACCCGGACGCCAAGGGGCGCGTCGTCGTGCGCTTCGAGATCGGGCCGGACGGTCGCGTGTCCAGCGCGACGGATGACGGCTCGCAATTCCCCGATCCGGACGTGCTCCCCTGCATCCTGGCCGGCTATCGCAAGCTGGTGTTCCCGAAGCCGGACGGCGGCAAGGTCACCGTCATCTATCCGATCGAATTTTCGCCGAGTCCGTGAGCCGTGGGACACTCCGGCCCAGCTCGGTCCCCTCCCGAGTGGTACGATGCCGGCATGGGCTCCACGTGCCGGATTGCCTGGAGGAAGTCGGGGGTCGCGTTGCTGCTGGCGGCGGGGCTCGTCGCGGCGTGTGCTCGTCAAGGAGCGCCGGCGCAGTCTGCTTCGTCGGACAGTGCGAAATACGGCAGGCTGCCGCCGGAAATGATCCAGCGCGTCGTCCGCGACCACTACGCCACGTTCAGGTACTGCTACGAAAAGGCGCTGGCGAAAAAGCCCGACCTCGAAGGCCGCGTCGAGGTGAGCTTCGTCATCGAGCTCGACGGCACCGTCGGCAAGGTCGAGGACCATGGATCGACGCTCGCCGACGCCGGCGCGGTCCAGTGTGTCTTCGCTGAATACAAGAAGCTGGTGTTCCCGAAGCCGGACGGCGGCATCGTCACGGTCGTCTACCCGATCATGTTCTCGCCCGGGTGAGCCGGTCTAGAGCAGCTGCTCGAGCAGCCGGTCCAGGTCGTCCCAGGACGCGTACTTGATCACGAGCTCGCCCTTGCCGTCCTTGTCGCGGACTTCGCAGCGGGCGCCGAGCTTGCGCGAGAGGCGCGTCTCGAGATCGCGCACGGAGGCGCTCTTGCTGCTGCCGCCGCCGGATTTTCCGCCCTTGTTCGCCGCTGCCTTGGCGGCGCGGACGAGCGACTCCGTCTGGCGCACGCTGAGCTTGCCGCGCACCACCTTGTCGGAGAGCGCGTCGAGCGTGGCTTCGTCCGGCGCGCCGAGCAGCGCGCGCGCGTGCCCCTCGCTCAGGTCGCCCTGTACGACCAGCGCACGCACGCGCGCCGGCAGCTTGAGCAGCCTGAGGGCGTTGGCGATGGTGGAGCGGTCCTTGCCGAGGCGCTGGGCCAGCGACTCCTGCGTGTACTGGTACTCCTTCATCAGCCGGTCGAGCGCCTCGGCAAACTCGATGGCGTCCAGATCCTCGCGCTGGACGTTCTCGATCAGGGCGAGCTCGAACGCTTCCCTGGCGGAAACGTCGCGCACCACGACCAGCGCCTCGCGCAGACCGGCGCGCTGGCAGGCGCGCCAGCGGCGCTCGCCGGCGATCAGCTCGAAGCCGTCGCTGCCCGCGCGGCGCCGCACCACGAGCGGCTCGATCAGGCCGTGCTCCTTGATGGACTGGGCCAGCTCGTCGAGGGCGTGGGGGTCGAAGTGCTGGCGCGGCTGGCCTTGCTGCGGCGCGATCTTCTCGAGCGCGCAGGAAAACACGTTGCCTTCGCCGTAGCTTTCGCCCGAGCGCGTGGGCGGGGCAGGGGACCTGGCGGGAAGCAGCGCATCCAGGCCGCGCCCGAGGCCGCGTGAAGGCTTGCTCATGCGCGCGCCTCGATCAGCTCGCGGGCGAGGCTCAGGTAGCCCTGGGCGCCCTTGCTCTGTACGTCGTAGAGCAGCGCGGGCAGGCCGTGCGACGGCGCTTCGCTGAGCCGGATATTGCGCGGGATGACCGCGTTGAAAACATGGAAATGGCGCCGCACCTGCTCGGCGACCTGGTGGGCCAGCCGGTTTCTCGGATCCCACATCGTCAGCACGATGCCCTCCACGGTGAGGTCGGGATTGAGCGAGCCACGGACCCTGTCGATGGTGGCCATCAGGTAGGTGATGCCCTCGAGCGCATAGTATTCGGGCTGGAGCGGAACGATCACCCGGTCGGCGGCGGCCAGCACGTTGAGCGTGAGCACGCCCAGCGAAGGCGGTGAGTCGATCACCACGTAGCGATAGCGGTCGATGTTGGAGTGACCCAGCAGACGTTTGAGGTGCGTGCCCCGCTCCTCCTCGAACAGCTCGTATTCGACAGCGGTGAGATCCTGGCTGGCGGGCGCGACCTCCAGCATCGGGATCGGCGTCGAGCGGATCACGTCGGACAGCGACGCGCCGCCGATCAGAGCATCGTAGATCGTGCGCTCGACCGTGCCTGGTGGAATCCCGACTCCGCTCGACGCGTTCGCCTGCGGATCGAGATCGACGAGCAACGTCGGCTGTTCCGCCGCGGCGAGGCTGGCCGCGAGGTTCACCGCCGTCGTCGTCTTGCCGACGCCGCCCTTCTGGTTCGCGATCGCGATGATGTCGGGACGCTGAGGCATGGTCCGAGCGCTTGCCGGGAACCGGACATAGCGGTCCAACTGCGGGCCGGCTACCGCAATAGGCTCTTATCGAAATACCGACGAGCTTTCTCGTTTTGTTGGTCCACCCCACGCCGTGTCGTACTGTGTGTGTAGATGTAGGTGTAGGTGGTCAAAGGTGAGTGAGAGACGGAAGCCAGCTGCCCGCGGACACAAGCTCGGTCTGGGAGCGGCGCTGCGGGGAGCCCCTGCCGGCGGCCGGGCTGCCGAGCGGATCCTCCGCGAGCAGTTCTGGTCCCCGCCCGTGTCCCGCCCCGCCTCGGCCGTTCTGAACCTCCACGCCTCCGCCTCCTCCTCGACCGGGGCGGAGCCGGTCCCCTCCAGCAAACCCGACATCCCGTAGCGAGAAGAGGAGAGTACGACATGGCATCCCCCCGAGGTTATCGCAGCTTTGCCGAGTTCGAGCGTGAGGCACTGCGGCCAGACATGCGTTGCGGTTGGTCCGTCGACGATCTGGAGCAGCCCGAGAGCGAGCTCGACTTCGACGCGGACCCGTTCGAAGCGGCGCTCGCCGCCGCCGAGGAGGAGGGCTACGAGGACGACGACGAATAGGGTGGGTAGCCCCCGATAGCTCCGTCCCGCCTCCCGGGACCCGACCCCCGCGGACTGCCTGCCGCGGGGGTCACTTTTTCGTGGATAGCGCCTGGGCGATAGGGGAGATCCCGAACGCCCGATGCGCCCGCACGACCGGCGGCCAAGTGTCTTGACCTGGCGTACGCAGCATGGCACGTCGAGCCCTCCCCAGATGCAGGTCAACGTCCAGAAGCTCAGCCCCGTTCTTGTCGAGTTCAACGTCAGCGTCCCGGCCGAACGCGTGAAAAGCGAGCTGGACAGGGCCTACACCAGCGTGGCCAGGAGCGCGCGCGTGCGTGGGTTCCGTCCGGGCAAGGCACCGCGCAAGGTGCTGGTGCACATGTTCGGGGCGCGCGTGGCAGCGGACGTGGCGCAGCGCCTGGTCGACGATACCTTCCCGAAGGCAATCGACGAAAAGCAGCTCCAGCCCGTCAGCAATCCCGATTTCGAGCCCCAGAAGGTCGTCGAGAGCGAGCCGTTCGTCTACAAGGCGCGATTCGAGATCGTGCCCGAGATCGAGAAGCTGGACTTCGAGGGGCTCACGGCGAAGCGGCCCAAGGTCGACGTCACCGAGGAGATGGTGAAGGCCGAGATCGACAAGCTCCGCGAGGCGCACTCCACCCTCGAGGCACCCAAGAAGGCCCGGGCGGCGAAGAAGGGCGACGTGGTCACCATCGACTTCGACGTGGAAGTCGAAGGCACGCAGATCGATGACGCCGGCGCCAAGGACTTCCAGGTCGAGCTCGGCACCGGAAACCTGATCGCCGCTATCGACGAGGCACTCACGGGCAAGAAGCCTGGCGCCGAAGCCGAGGCGGAAGTGGAGATGCCCGACGCCCATCCCCACCCGAAGCTCAAGGGCCAGAAGGCGACGTTCAAGATCACGCTCAAGGACCTGAAGGAGCGCGTGCTGCCGGCGGCCGACGACGAGTTCGCCAAGGACCTGGGCGACTACGACACGCTCGCGGAGCTCGAGAAGGACCTGAAGGAGCGGCTCGCAAAGCAGCAGAAGGAGCAGTCGGAGAACGCGGTCGCCGAGCAGCTGGTCAAGGAGCTGGTCGCGAAGAACCCCATCCCACTGCCGCCGTCGCTGGTGCAGCGCCAGGCGCAGGTCACCGAGCAGGAAGTGCTGCTGCAGGCACGCCGGGCGGGCCAGCAGGGGCAGCTGGGAGAGGAGCTGCGCGAGAGGATCCGGGCCGAGAGCGAGGACAAGGTCCGCGCGGGCCTCTTGATGGCGGAGATCGCCAAGAAGGAAGGCATCCAGATCGGCGACGCGGAGATCGAGGAAGGCCTCAAGGAGCTCGCCGACCAGTCCGGGAAGAACATCGCGAAGCTGCGGGCTGAATACCGCGACGACAAGAAGCGCGAGATGCTCATCGGGATGATCCTCGAGAACAAGGTGCTCGACATCATCGAATCCAAGGCCAAGATAGAGGACGCCTGACGCGGCCGTCGCGTCCCCGGCTGGAGGAGAACGGACACATGAAGCGACCCGAGACCCGTGCGCAGGCCCTCGAAGTGCTGGAGCGAGAAGCCACCCGGGACAGCATCATCTACCCCCATGTGGTGGAGACGACCCACCGCGGCGAGCGGACCTGGGACATCTTCAGCCGCCTGCTCAAGGACCGCATCGTGTTCCTCGGCAGCCAGGTCGACGACGACGTCGCGAACATCATCATCGCGCAATTTCTCTTTCTGGAATCGGAAGATCCGGACAAGGACATCCAGCTCTACATCAACTCGCCCGGCGGCGTGGTGACGGCAGGTCTCGCCATCTACGACACCATGCAGTACGTCCGTTGCCCGGTGAGCACGATCTGCATCGGCCAAGCGGCCAGCATGGGGGCACTCCTGCTGGGCGCCGGGGGCAAGGGCAGGCGCTACGCGCTGCCGCACTCGCGCATCATGATCCACCAGCCGCTCGGTGGCGCCCGGGGTCAGGCCACCGACATCGAGATCCAGGCGCGTGAGATCCGTCATATGAAGGATGTCGTGACCGACATCCTGGTCCGTTCGACCGGCAAGCCCCGGGAGGACATCACGCGCGACATCGAGCGTGACTTCTATATGGGGCCGGCCCAGGCCCGGGAGTACGGGCTGATCGACGAGATCTTCGAGCACAAGAAGAAGGATTGACGCTTCCGGTGGCCGGGCTGGCCCGGGCGCCGGTGGCGGCCAGGGCCCGGGGCCGGGCGGACTGCCCGAACCTTGCGACGCCTGGGCGCGGGCTTTAGACTTCTTTTCGGATTACCAGCCATTGAACGCGGATCGAGGCCGCGTCGAGGGTACAAGTGGAGCGACGGCGAGACGACTCAAACGGCAATCTGTGCTGCTCCTTCTGCGGAAAGTCGCAGAAGGAGGTCAAGAAGCTCATTGCCGGCCCCACGGTCTACATCTGCGATGAGTGCATCGCGCTCTGCAATGACATCATCGCCGAAGAGGTCGAGAAGGACGAGCCGAGCGCCGGCTCGGACCCGATGCCCAAGCCGGCGGAGATCAAGACCATCCTCGACGACTACGTGGTCGGCCAGGAGCGGGCGAAGAAGATCCTCTCCGTAGCGGTGCATAACCACTACAAGCGCATCGATTCCAAGGTCGCCACCGACGACGTGGAGCTCGGCAAGAGCAACATCCTGCTGCTCGGTCCGACGGGCAGCGGCAAGACGTTGCTCGCGCAGACGCTGGCGAAGATCCTCAAGGTGCCGTTCGCGATCGCGGACGCGACGACGCTGACCGAGGCCGGCTACGTCGGCGAGGACGTTGAGAACATCATCGTCCAGCTCCTGCAGAACGCCGACCACGACGTCGAGCGCGCCCAGCGCGGCATCGTCTACATCGACGAGATCGACAAGATCAGCCGCAAGAGCGACAACCCCTCCATCACCCGCGACGTGTCGGGCGAGGGCGTGCAGCAGGCCCTGTTGAAGATCATCGAGGGCACGGTCGCCAACGTGCCGCCCAAGGGCGGCCGCAAGCACCCGCAGCAGGATTTCCTGCAGATCGACACCAGCAACATCCTGTTCATCTGCGGCGGGGCCTTCGTCGGCCTCGACCAGATCATCCAGCGCCGCCTGGGTCAGTCCCGGCTCGGCTTCGGCGCGGACATCAAGGGCAAGAGCGAGCTCAAGCTGGGCGAGCTCCTGGTGAGCGTGCAGCCGGAAGATCTGCTGAAGTTCGGGCTCATCCCGGAGTTCATCGGGCGTCTGCCGGTGCTCGCGACGCTGCACGAGCTCACCGAAGACGCGCTCATCGACATCCTGACCAAGCCGCGCAACAGCCTGGTCAAGCAGTTCCAGAAGCTCTTCGAGATGGACGGCGTGAAGCTCAAGTTCACCAAGGGCGCCCTGCAGGCCATCGCGAAGAAGGCGCTGGAGCGCGAGAGCGGCGCGCGCGGCCTGAGAGCGATCCTCGAAGAGGCGATGCTGGACATCATGTACGACGTGCCGTCCAAGACCGGCATCAAGGAAGTCGTCGTCAACGAGGACGTGATCGCGAAGGGCGAGGCTCCGCTCATCGTCTACCACAAGGAAGCCGGCGTCGGCTGAGCTCGGCCGCGTACACCGTACATGTTCTTCAAGAACGAAAACGAGAAGGCGGGCACGCCGGAGCGTCGCCCGCTCCCGGCGCTGCCTCTGCGCGACATCATCGTCTTCCCGCACATGGTCTCGCAGTTGTTTGTCGGCCGCGAGAAGAGCATTGCAGCGCTCGACGAGGCGATGGCGCGGGACAAGGAGATCTTCCTCGCGGCGCAGAAGAGCGCCAAGACGAACGATCCCTCGCCCGACGACGTTTACGGCGTCGGCACCATTGGTACGGTCGTGCAGCTTCTCAGGCTGGCCGACGGCACCGTCAAGGTGCTGGTCGAGGGCCGGCAGCGCGCCCGCGTGCGGCAGTACGTCGAGACGCGCGACTACTTCCTGGTCGAGGTCGACGAGATCGCCGAGTCGGTCGATAGCAGCGTGGAGGTGGAGGCGCTGATCCGCAGCGTGCAGAGCACCTTCGAGGTCTACGTCAAGCTCAACAAGAAGGTGCAGCCCGAGGTGCTGATGAGCGTACAGAGCATCGACGACCCGTCGAAGCTCAGCGACACCATCGCGGCGAACCTCCCCACCATCAAGCTGGCTGATCGCCAGAATCTGCTCGAAACGCCTGACGCCAAGAAGCGCCTGGAGCGCCTCTACGAGCTGATGCAGGCGGAAATCGAGATCCTCCAGGTAGAAAAGAAGATCCGCTCCCGCGTCAAGAAGCAGATGGAGAAGACGCAGAAGGAGTACTACCTGAACGAGCAGATGCAGGCCATCCAGAAGGAGCTGGGTGGCGGCGAGCGCGACGAGTTCAAGACCGAGATCCAGGAGATTGAGGAACAGCTCAAGACCAAGCGCATGAGCGAGGAGGCTCAGGGCAAGGTCAAGAAGGAGCTGAAGAAGCTCAAGATGATGCACCCGACCAGCGCCGAGGCGACGGTCGTGCGCAACTACGTCGACTGGATCATCAGCCTGCCCTGGTACGACAAGACGGAAGAGCGCTTCGACGTCGTGGAGGCCGCGAAGATCCTCGACGAGGATCACTACGGGCTGAAGAAGCCGAAGGAGCGCATCGTCGAGTACCTGGCGGTGCAGGCCCTGACCAAGACGCTCAAGGGGCCGATCCTGTGCTTTGTGGGCCCGCCCGGCGTGGGCAAGACGAGCATCGCCAAGAGCATCGCGCGCGCCACGGGCCGCAAGTTCGTGCGGCTTTCGCTGGGCGGCGTGCGCGACGAGGCGGAGATCCGCGGTCACCGCCGCACGTACATCGGCGCGCTGCCCGGCAAGATCATCCAGAACCTCAAGAAGGTCGGTACGAACAACCCGGTGTTCCTGCTCGACGAGATCGACAAGATGAGCACGGACTTCCGCGGCGATCCCGCTGCGGCGCTGCTCGAGGTGCTCGATCCGGAGCAGAACCACACGTTCAACGATCACTACCTGGACATGGACTACGACCTCAGCGACGTGATGTTCATCACCACGGCGAACACGCTGGGGGGCATCCCGATCCCGCTGCAGGACAGGATGGAGATCATCCAGCTCTCGAGCTACACCGAGTTCGAGAAGCTGAATATCGCGCTCAAGTACCTGATCCCCCGCCAGAAGCACGAGTGCGGTCTGGACGAGGTGGACTTCAAGGTGACCGAGAACGCCGTCCGCACGGTCATCCACCACTACACGAAGGAAGCGGGCGTCCGTTCGCTGGAGCGCGAGATTGCCAGCCTGTGCCGCAAGATGGCGCTGCGTGTGGTCAAGGAGGGCGCCGAGCAGCACATCGAGCTCCGCGGCGGCGACATCCCGAAGTACCTCGGCGTGCCCAAGTTCCGGCTGGGCAAGAAGGAAGACGAGGACTCCGTCGGGTTGACGCACGGGCTCTCCGTCTCCGAGTACGGCGGCGACATCCTCGACTGCGAGGTCAGCGTGGTGCCGGGGAAGGGCAAGCTGGTCATCACCGGCCTTCTGGAGAAGGGCATGGAGGAGAGCGCCCAGGCGGCCATGAGCTACATCCGCTCGCGCGCCGAAGTGCTCAAGCTCGAGCAGGATTTCTACCAGAAGATCGACGTCCACGTTCACTTCCCGGACTTCATCCGCAAGGACGGTCCGAGCGCGGGCGTCACCATGGCCACCAGCATCGCGAGCGCGCTCACGCGCATCGCCGTGCGCTCGGACGTGGCGATGACCGGCGAGATCACGCTGCGCGGCCGCGTGATGCCGATTGGCGGCTTGAAAGAAAAGCTCCTGGCAGCGCACCGCAACGGCATCAAGACGGTGCTGGTCCCGAAGGACAACCGCAAGGACCTCAGGGAGATCCCCCGTCGCGTGCTGCGCTCGCTGCGCATCGTGCTGGTCGATCACATGGACGACGTGCTGCGCGAGGCGCTCACGCTCGACGACCCGACGCAGCTGTTCGGCGAGCGGCGCCTGCACATGGAATACGTCAACGGCGAGTTCCACCAGGGCGACGCGGACGAGTCGATGCCGCCGCCCTCGCCGCGCACGGGCGAGCCGCCGGGCGAGCAGCCCGGGATGGCGTAGATCGCGCGTCAGCGCCGATTACCGGGGCAGATTCCGCCCGGATCAAGGCTCTGTCGTTGACGCCGGTCAATGCGCGGGCGCGTGCATGGCAGTAGCGTCGCCGCGTGAAAGCTCTACTGATCTGGCCGAAGTTCGACAGCTTCTCGTTCTGGAACTTCGAGAAGGTATGCGAGCTCGCCGGCGTCAAATACATGACGCCGCCGCTCGGACTGCTCACCGTGGCGGCGCTCCTGCCCGAGGACTGGGATCTGCGCCTGGTCGACGAGAACGTGGCTCTGCTCGAGGACAGCGATCTCGAGTGGGCCGACATCGTGCTGGTCGGCAGCAAGATCGTGCATCGGGGGCGGGCCATCGAGGTGGTCAAGAAGGCGCGCGCGCGGGGCCTGCCGGTGGTTGTCGGCGGACCGGATCCGACGCTCAGCCCGCGCTTCTACCGCGACGCGGGCGTCGACTTCATCTGCTTCGACGAGGGCGAGGTCACGGTGCCGATGCTGCTCGCGGCGCTCGAGCGGGGCGACACCGAGGGCGAGTTCCACGCCGACCGACTGCCCGATCTGGTGAAGGAGAGCCCGGTCCCGCGCTTCGATCTGATCAACCACCGCGACTATCTGTACGTCGGCGTGCAGTACTCGCGCGGCTGCCCGTACCACTGCGAGTTCTGCAACGTCATCGACCTGTTCAAGAACAAGTACCGGACCAAGACCCTGGAGCAGGTGCTGGCGGAGTTCCAGCTGCTCTATGACCTCGGCTACCGGGGTCAGCTGGACTTCTTCGACGACAATCTGGTCGGGCACCTGAAGGACGTGAAGCCGTTCCTGCGCGGCATCGCCGACTGGCTGAAGGAGCACAACTATCCCTTCATGTTGTCTACGTCGGTCACGCTCAACGTGGCCCGGGATCCGGAGCTTCTGGCGCTGCTCCGCGAAGCGCGCTTCAAGTACATGCTGGTCGGCATCGAGACGCCCAGCGAATCGGCGCTGAAGGGCGCGCAGAAGCCGCACAACACCGGGTTTTCCATCGCAGAGGCGACCGATCGCGTCTACCGCGAGGCCGGCGCGACGCTCCACTCCGGCTTCCTGCTCGGCCTGGACGGCGAGCCCGCCAACATCGCCGACGAGATCATCCAGTGCATCGACGACGCGTGCATTCCGTGGGTGATGGCCGGCGTGGTCTTCCCGCTGCCCGGCACGCAGCTGTCCAAGCGGCTGGATCGCGAAGGGCGGCTCTTCCCCAAGGCGCGCCACAGCATCGGCGAGGGCGCCCGGGACCAGATCTCCGCGGGCCTGCAGTTCCGGCCGGAGCGCTCGCCGAGCGACGTGATCCGCGATCTCGTGCGCGTGATGCACCATTCCTTCGATCCGGAGCAGTACTTCAAACGCTGCGCGGACGTCGCGACGCGCCTGAACACCATCCCGGTGATGGTCCCCGGCTGGTACATCTTCTTCCGCAACGTGCGCACGTTCCTGCGCCTGTGCGTCCGGATGACGCGCAGGAAGACCACGCGCGGCCCGTTCTGGAAGGCGCTCTGGCGCGTGCTCACGCACAACCGCGCCGGCATCGAAGCGCTCGCGACGCTCAGCGTGCTCTACGTCCACTTCGAGTCGATGCTGCCGTACGTGTACGAGCAGCTCGACCGCCAACAGAAGGCCATCGCCGAAAAGGGCGACGAAGCCTGGCTCGCCGAGAACCTGCGCGAGAGCGACGAGGAGCCGGTGTCCGGCGAGACATGCGTCGCGGAGGAGCTGGCGCTGGCGTCGCAGGCGTAGGCGCGGTTTCTTCCAGTGGGCGGGACAGGTTTCGAACCTGCGACATCCGGCTTGTAAGGCCAGCGCTCTACCGCTGAGCTACCCGCCCGATCGAACGGCGCGGACGCCGCTTTGCCCCGTGGGTGCGGGGCTATGGCGGTATAGCGCGGCTCGGCGCGGCCTTCAGCACCGAACGCTGCCGGCCTCTTGGCCGGATGTCGCCCGTGCGGCTCGACCAACGGCGGTCAGGGCCGCTGTGACTGCCGCGCCGCGGATGGCTATCTCTTGAAGGCGCTGCTCGCGAGCCACACGCGAGAGGAGGGCTTCATGATTGTTGGCGTACCCAAGGAGATCAAGGCGCACGAGTATCGCATCGCGATGCTGCCCGTCGGCGTCGAGGAGCTGGTCCGGGCGGGGCACACGGTGCTCATCGAGAAGGGCGCCGGGCTCGGCAGCGGGCTGGCCGACGCCGAGTACGAGAAGAACGGCGCGAAGCTGGTCGCCTCACGCGACGAGATCTGGGGCAGCGCGAAGCTGATCGTGAAGGTGAAGGAGCCGCAGCCGGACGAGATCAAGCTGATCCAGAAGGACCAGACGATCTTCACCTACTTCCACTTCGCGGCGGACGAGAAGCTCACGCGCGGCGTGATGGAATCAGGCGCGACGGCGGTCGCCTACGAGACGCTCCGCGACGAGGAGGGCCGGCTGCCGCTCCTCACGCCGATGAGCGAAGTAGCGGGGCGCATGAGCATCCAGGAGGGCGCCAAGTATCTCGAGCGGCCGCAGGACGGCCGCGGCATTCTGCTCGGCGGCGTTCCAGGGGTCCATCCGGCGCACATCGTGGTGCTGGGCGGCGGAGTCGTCGGTACGAACGCGGCCAAGATAGCCGCGGGCTTCGGCGCGACCGTGACCATCCTCGACGTGAACGTGGAGCGACTGCGCTATCTCGACGACATCATGCCGAAGAACGTCACCACCGTGTTCAGCGATCGCCATACCATCCGCGAGCAGCTCGCGCTGGCGGACCTGCTGATCGGGGCCGTGCTGATCGAGGGTGCGCGGGCGCCGCGGCTCGTCGACCGGGCCGACCTCCAGCGCATGAAGCCCGGCAGCGTGATCGTCGATGTGGCCGTCGATCAAGGCGGCTGTGTCGAGACCACGCACCCGACCACGCATGGCGACCCGACGTTCATCGTCGACGATGTCGTGCACTACTGCGTCGCCAACATGCCCGGCGCCGTGGGTCGCACCAGCACCTACGCCCTGTGCAACGTCACGATGCCGTACGCCTTCAAGATCGCGGAGCACGGCATCGAAGCCGCATCGGGGATTGATCCCCGACTCATCAGCGCGGTGAACGTCCACCGGGGGCGGGTGACCAACCGGGCAGTCGCCGCCACGTTCGGAATCGACTACGCGCCGTTCTCGCCGTGATCCAGAAATAGAAAGCGGGGGCCGCCCAACCCCCGTAGAACGGCCCCCGCACGTAGTCTCCGCACAGTGTTCGATAATGAAGGGGCCGCCCACCTGTGCGGTGGGCGACCCCGTTCGCCCCCCCGGATCCCCCCTGCGGCCCGCCATTGCCCCCCAGCATGTCGAGCCGGTCATTCGGTTTGATCGGGTGGAGATGTCTATCTCGGTACAGTGGCTCCGTTTCCGCCGTTCAACGCCGGCAGGTGGGCACTCTTGCAGCAAGCGTGCCGCGCCCGTGCTGCGGGGGCGTCGGCGGCGCGGCGGTGCTGCAACCGTTGTTTCAGCCAGGTGCGGCAGCGCCTTGTCCGATGCGGCGTCGCGCGTCGGGACAGGTGTTTCGATGTTGCGAGTCGGGCGATTTGCCGCACTGCGGGATCGACACACGACGCGCCGGGTCGATCCGCAACGCGTGCGTTGGACGTGCGTTCAGGCGCAAGCGTCGCGGTGCGATCCCGGGCTGGCTCAGCGCGTGTTCCGGTAGGCGCGCGCGAGCAGCGACGGCCGCACGCCGAGTCGGAAAAGCAGTGGGAACAGGTTGACCAGCAGCGTGTCACGCAGCGGGTGGGCGAGGAAGCGGCGACCCGAGACGCGTACGGTCGCCGGCGCGACGCGGACCCGCCCCGCGCGACGCAGGCGTCGAGACAGCTCCAGATCCTCCATCAGCGGGATCGGCGCGAAGCCGCCGAGCCGTTCGAACACCTCGCGCCGGACGAACAGCGCCTGGTCGCCGTAGGGCGTGCGGCGCAGGCGCGAGCGCAGATCGGCCAGGTGCAGCCACAGCGCGCGGCGACCGGGCTCGGCGTCGGCAACGTGCCAGGTGCGGAAGGCGCCGGCGACCGTGCCCGGGTCGGACAGCGTGGCCTCCACCCAGCGCGCCGCGTCCGCCGGCAGCTCCGTGTCGGCGTGCAGGAACAGCAGCACCGAGCCGCGCGCGGCGCTTGCGCCGGCGTTCATCTGCGGCGCGCGGCCGCGCGCCGCGGACAGGACCCGCAGATTGTCCGCGCCGTGTGCCCCGGCGACTTCGAGGCTCCGGTCGTGGCTTCCGCCGTCCACGACCAGGATCTCGTCGATGCCGCGCATCGCGGCCAGCTCGTCGAGCCGGCGGCCGATGCGCGCTTCCTCGTCGAGGATCGGCAGGATGACGCTGATGCGCGGCGCCGCGCGACCGAGCGCGCGCAGCGTGTGGCGTGCGCGTGCGCGTCCTTCGACGAGATCGCATCGCAGACGCTCGAGGTCCGCGGGCTCGTCGATGTCGTACCCGTCGTCGAGCAGCGTCGGCTCCAGCCCGTGCTCGCGCAGCCTCTCCATCGTGAGCCGGCGTGTCCGGGGCGTGCTCCATTCAAGACCCGCCAAGAGGCCGGCTGGGCAGCGCGATAGACCGAGCAGATAGAAGCCGCCGTCGCGTGCGGGGCCCAGCACCGCACTTGCGCCCCGCTCGAGCGCGGCTCTGGCCTCGGCGAGCCGCGATGCGGGCAGTCCCGGCAGGTCCGCGCCCAGCACGATCGCCCAGGGTGCGCCTCCAGACAGCGCGCGCGACAGGACCCGCTCCATGCGTGCGCCCAGATCGCCGTCGCCCTGCTCGTGGATCTCCGGCGCGGGCACGAGCGGGGGCAGGGCGGCGCGGTCGCCGGACAGCGCGAGCACGGTGCGCGTCCGGGACGCCGTTGCCAGCTCCCAGGTATCGAGGAGGAACGCGCGACACAGATCGGCGGCTGCGGTGTCGCCCAGCACGGCCGCCAGACGTGTCTTGACCTCTCCCGCGACCGGAGCCTTGGCCATGACGCACAGCGTGCCGCGCTTCACCGGAGCCACCCGGATCCGGGCCGGACGAGCGGACGTGCGTGCCGGTCGATCCGGGCGGGGGGATCCGCGGCTGTCGCCTCCGTCACGTCGGCGCCTCGCCGCCGCCGAGATCCTTCGTCAGCTCGCGGCGCGCAAGCCGGGCAAGCGTGATGGTCAGTACGACGGTCGCCGCCAGCCCGATCCAGTACAGCACCGAGCCTGCATGTCCGGCGCTGGGATGCCCGGACACCAGCGCGGTGGCGCTCGTCACCAGCGAGCCGAGATACACGTACAGGATCGTGCCCGGCAGCATGCCGACCAGCGATGCCAGGACGTAGTCGCGGAGCTTGAGGCTGGTCACGCCGAGCGAGTAGTTGAGGAAGTTGAACGGAAAGAGCGGGCTGAGCCTGAGCAGGAGCACGACGCGGAACCCATGCCGCCCGACGGCTTGATCGAGCGCGGCGAAGCGCGGGTTGGCGGCCGCCCTGGCGGCGACCCAGTCGCGCGCGACGAAGCGCGCGAAGACGAACGCCAGTGTGGAGGCGACGGTTGCCGTGGGCCACACGATCAGCGTGCCGCGAAGCGGCCCGTAGACGAAGCCTGCCACCAGCGTGAGCAACGAGCCCGGGAAGAACAACAGCGTCCCCGTCGCGTAGGCCGCCACGTAGACCGCTACACCGGCGACGCCCGCGCCGCGGATCCAGCCTGCGAGCGCGCCCAGCCAGCGATGCGTCGGCAGGAACAGCGACGAGACTGCGAGTGCCGCCACTGCCGCGAGCCCGAAGGCCAGCTTGAGGCTGGAAGCGGAGCTGCGAGACGGGGTTCGGGACATCGAGAAGTAGACCGGCTACCTGGCGGTACGCACGCGACGCACTGATCGTTACAGCCTCGCTGGCGGCCGGCCCGGCCCTACGGCCGTCAAAGCCGCAAGTTCGCGTCCCTGCCCGCGAATTTCTGCTGTTGAGGGCGTGCGGCCGTGTGCTATTAAGCCCGTCCACCGCTCAGGGGCGGTAGTTAAGTTGGTTATAACGCCGGCCTGTCACGCCGGAGGCCGCGGGTTCGAGTCCCGTCCGCCCCGCAACGATTCCTTGTAGTTAGAGCACCCGTGGACTTTTCCCGTGGACTATTCGGTCCACGACGCGGCCGCGGGGCGACCGTCGACGGCGCGTTGTTCGAGCGCTTCCGCAACGTCGCGGGCAGGGCAGGGGACACCTCGGCGAAGCCTTCGCGCTCGCGGCCTAGCCTTGCCCCCCGATTTCGAACTCGAACGCGCTGTCCGGATCCAGATGGTCCAGCAGATCTTCTCCGGCTGGGCCGAACGCGATCTTCATCCGATCGAACATGGCTTTCGCTCCGTCGAGATCCAGCATGCGATTGGCGATCATCCCGGCCTGGACGAAACCGATCCAGCGGTTCAAGCGTTCTGCCGGCCAGTCGCCGACGTGCTCGCGCATTCGCCTGCACATCCAGAGCAGGTGCCTGCGCTGGAGTGCCTTCGGCTGGTCCATCTGGGGCTCCTCCGCACGCCCGATCATCTCCAGGCACTGATCGATCATACTGGTCATCAGGTTGACGTCCTGCATCGCGAATCTCCTCTAGACCCACTCGGACGATCCGCCCGCGGAGCTACTCGAAGGCGACCCGGAATCCCGGGTTCCGCGTTGAACGAGCGTGGCCGACGACAACCCGATGCCATCTTCGATCAGACACACGCAACGTGTTCAATCTATCACACGCGTAGCCGGAAGCCGTCACGTCACGGTCACGACCTCGGCTCGCCCGGCCTCGAGGTCGCCGGACCAGCCGCGGATTGTCAGGCGATCCGACGGCCCATGATGACGCGGACCAGGACCGCGATGATCGCCATCACGAGCAACAGGTGGATGAGCCCGCCCAGAGTGAAGTGCATCGCGAAGCCGAGCACCCACAACAGGACGAGCACGAGCGCAAAGGCCCATAGCAGGTTTGCCATTGTCATTTCCCCCCTTCGGCTGGACTTGCGCCGCTAGTTTGCCTTCGGCTTGCGGCCGGACTTGCCCGTGGCTTCCTGGCCGCGGTGTTTCGCCGTTTCGACTGCCTCGTCGGCGCTGTGGATCACCTTCTCCAGAGTCTCTTCTGCCGAGTGGATCACCTTGGTGGTCATCTCCTTGGCGAAGTGCCTGGCCTTCTTTGCAGTTTCCTGCATCCGGTGTCCGCCCTTCCGGGCCGTCTCCCCGACCTTGTCCTGCACATCCCTGGCGGTCTCGCCGGCAGCTCTCGCGCCCTTGCTGGCGACATTCTCGGTCTTCGAGCCTTCTGTCCTCGTGCTCATCGTCGTGTTCCTCCCCGGACTGCTGGAAGCGTCCAGGATCTGTGAAGCACGACGCGTGCCGCTGCGCGCCCTGACGCGACTTGCGGGTCCGCGGGATCGGAACCAACACCCTTTCCCCCGGAGGCCGGGCGGTGTCCACTGTTCCCGGAGTGACCAAAGTCCGCACGCCCAAGCGCTATGGAACGATGGCCGGCGTCTTCACGCCGACGCTGCTGACCATTCTGGGCGTCATCATGTACCTGCGCCTGCCGTGGGTGGTGGGCAATGGCGGGCTGCTCGGCGCCGGTCTGGTCATGCTGCTCGCGATCGGCATCAGCGTGACGACCGGGCTGTCGTTGTCTTCCATAGCGACCAACACGCGGCTCGGGGCGGGTGGGCCGTACGCCATCATCTCCAAGTCTCTGGGGCTCGAGATCGGCGGCAGCGTCGGGGTGCCTCTGTACCTGTCCCAGGCGCTGGCAGTGGCCATGTACATCTTCGGCTTTCGAGAGGGATGGAACTGGATATTCCCGCACCAGAGTCCGCTGCTGGTCGATCTCGCGGCCTTCGCCGTCATCTTCGTCGTCGCGTTCGCGAGCGCGGAGCTGGCCTTCAGGATCCAGTACCTGGTCATGGTCGTGATCCTGGTTTCAATCGTCGCGGTCATCGGCAACATCAACGTCTGGACGCACGGTCACAAGCTCGTCTTGTGGGGAAGCTTCCGCGGCTCACCGGAAAACGGCTTTACGGGCACGCACTTCTGGACGCTGTTCGCGGTGTTCTTTCCGGCCTCCACCGGCATCATGGCCGGCGCCAACATGAGTGGCGAGCTGGAGAACCCGCGCAAGAGCATTCCGCGCGGAACCCTGGGCGCCCTCGCCATCAGCACCGTCGTCTACGTTGTCCTGGCCGTCTGGTCGGCGCGGGCGGGCAGCGTGGAAGAGCTCACCGGCAACTACACGATCATGATCGACAAGTCGCTCTACGGCCCGTTGGTGCTGGCAGGGCTGCTCGGGGCGACGTTCTCGTCGGCGCTCGCTTCGCTGGTCGGCGCCCCGCGCATCCTGCTCGCCTTGACCCGGGACGGGCTGGTGCCGAAGGGAGAGGCGCTGACCAAGGTGGGCAAGAGCGGCGAGCCGCGTCGCGCCATGCTGCTGACCGGGGCGATCGTGCTCGCCGCGTTGATGCTGAGGAACCTGAACGCGATCGCGCCCCTGATCTCGGGTTTCTTCCTCATCACGTACGCGGTCATCAACCTGGTCATGCTGATCGAGTCCAGCCTGGGCCTGGTCAGCTTCCGCCCCACGTTGCGCCTGCCGATCTGGGTGCCCTTGCTGGGTACCGTGGGTTGCCTGTTCGCGATGTTTATCGTGAACCCCACGTTCAGCCTGGTGGCTTGGGGGCTCGTCGTGGGGCTGTACTTCTGGATCATGCAGCGCGGGTTGGAGCGTCGAGCCGGCGATGTGCGCAGCGGCATCTTCGTTGCTTTCGCCGAGTGGGCCGCCAGCAAATGCACCGAGCTGGGAATCAGCACATCGCGAGCCTGGAAGCCGAGCTTCCTCGTTCCCGTGGTCGACGGCGCCGAGCTCCGCGGCGAGTTCGGGCTGGTCGTCGACATGTGCCAACCCTCCGGCAGCGTGAAGCTCCTCGGCATCGCCAACCAGGCGAGCGTCGAGGATCTCGGCGTGCGGGTGGCGAACCTCGGCCAAGGCCTGCGCAGGCGTGACGTGTTCTCCACCTGGAGCGTCGTCGAATCCGCCAGCTACGTGACGGGCGCCATCGCCGGTCTCCAGGCGCTGAAGAGTGCCTTCTTCCGCCCCAACGTGCTGCTCGTCAGCTTGCCGGAGGACCCGGAGCGCTACGCGGAGCTCGAGGCGCTGCTGGGCGAGGGCCAGCGGCTGGGGGTGGGTGTGACGCTGCTGGCCTTGCATTCCAAGGCGGGTCTCGGGCGCATGTCGGTCATCAACGTGTGGCTGCGCCCGCCGACCGCCGGGGATTCGGTCGAGCAGGCTCTCGCGAAGGGCAACATGAACCTGGGCATCCTGCTGGGCTACCGCCTGGCGCGGGGTTGGCGCGGCGACCTGAATCTCATCTGCGTCGCCGCTACCGAGGATGACGTGCAGAGCGCCGCGCGCTACGTCGAAGAGCTGCGTGATCTGGCCCGCATCCCCGAAGGGGCACACTCCCACGTCTTGGTCGGGGATCTGGAGTCGGCGGTTCGGCGCGCGCCGCAGAGCGACATGGACATCATGGGCATGCCCAAAGACAACGACCTCGCTTTCGTCCGCCACATGGTGGAGCTCACGCGCTCCAGCTGCATGTTCACTATCGATTCGGGGAACGAGAACGCCTTGGCGTGACGCCGCCAGCGGCCAGGCGGAGGGGGATACTGCGTAGCCATGTCACACGTGACACACAAGCTGTCCGGGTCGGTGGAAGGCGCGCTGGCGGGTGGCGGCGATCCGGCAACGTCGCCGCTGTATGTCTTCGGCCCGTACCTCCGCTTGCTGGTGGCGTCTGGCGTGGCCTCGGTCGTGTTCGGCGCGGCGATATGGCTGGCCGTGCTGACGGTCGTGATGGTCTCGGCCATGTACCGCCTGGTCATGCGCTGGATCACCGACGGCAGCGGCGGCAGCGGCCTGAACGAGGAGGAGTTCGGCACCTGGTCGGTGCTCGTCAATGCGGGCATCACCATCATCGAATACACGCTCACGTTCCTCGTGAGCGTAGCCGCGCTGGTGACGTTTGTGGCCGACCGATTCGAGTTCCTGAACGCCTCGCTCTTCGGTCTCTCCGCCCGGACGCTCGTCGCGATCGCGTGCACGGTGCTGATCGGCTTCGCGGTGAACCTGGGACCGCGGGTGGCGGCGCGCGTGTTTGGCCCGGCCACAGCCGCGGTGCTGCTTCTGCTCTGGGTCATGATCATCGCGACGGTGTTGAAGTTCGGCGTTCGACTGCCGCGTCTGCATTGGGCGGCGTTCTCGCGAGCAAACATCAACCTCACGCTCGGGGGCTACGCACGGATCCTCGCCCTGATGACGGGGATCGAGATCTTCGCCAATCTGGTCGCGGCCTATCAGGGGCCCGCCAGGCAGCGCTCGCGCAAGGCATTCGGCAGCCTGCTTATCGTCATGGGCACCACGTCGCTGACGATGCTGCTGGTGGGCCCGGCCATCTTCGCGCTCGCGGATCCTTCCGATCACAAGGTGTCTGTGTTCACCCAGACGATGGACAGGCTGCTGCCGGCGCCCCTGCCGTACGTCGGGACCTTGATCGGCGTGGCGGTGCTGCTGTCCGCTGCCGCCGCCGCCGCGCAGGGCATCCAGAATCTGAGCCTGGGGCTACGCTACCGGCACTACATCCCGGCGTGGCTGGGCGCCAAGAACCGACATGACGTAGCCGCCAGCCCCGTCTGGCTGCAGGTGGGCCTGTGTGTCGTGTGCTTTGCGGTCTTCGGAACGCACGAAGACACCTATCTCACCCTGTACGCGGCGGGCGTCTTCATCCTGCTCAGCCTGACGGGTTGGGCCTGCGTGAAGCGGCTCCTGCGCGAAAGCCGCAAGAAGCCCACCGCTGGCGGCATCACCGCTATTGGCGGCACGGCGATCGCGGCAGCTTTGACCTCGGGCGCGACGCTGGTGATCTTTGAAGAGCGCTTCCTCGACGGGGCGTGGATGTACGTCGTGCTGGTGCCGATCTTCTACGTCGTGCTCGGCTATTTCCGGAAGCGGCTCGGAGCCCCACGCAGCGTGGAGGAGCGCCTCGGTCAAGTCCTGTCCGCCAGCAATCTGTCGCCGGACATCGGCGAAGCGATCTACGCAGGTGTGAGCTACGAGAACATCCTCGTGCCGCTGGATCTGAGTCCGTTGGCGGAGCTGTCGCTGGCGCAGGCCCAGACCATGGCGCGCAATTACACAGGGAAAATCAGCTTGCTGACCGTGATCGAGCCGGAGGAAGAAGCCGCTGCTCGGCGCGCTGCGGAAGAATACCTCGCCGACGTGGCACAGGACCTGGACAGCAGCGGTTACACCACGGATCGGAAGATCCGCATCGGCTCGCCTGCCGTGGAAATCGGCGCAGAGGCCCAGTCCGGCAACACGGATCTGCTGATCATGAGCACGCATGAACGCCCCCGGGTCAGCCGCTGGGTCGCGTCGCACGTCGCCTCGGAGGTCATTCACCAGACCACGCCGCCGCTGTTGGCGCTGCGCCCCACCGAGCGTTGGCGCAGCACGCGTACCCGCTTCCAACACCTGCTGGTGGCTCTGGACGGGTCGGTGCTCTCCGAGGAGATCCTGCCTCACGTCCACGAGCTCGCCTCGAAGTTCGGCAGCGAGGTGACGTTGCTGTCGGCGCCAGAAGGCTCGGAGTCGGATGACTTTGCGGAGACCATCAGCTCCTACCTGGACGGTATCTGTGCGGGTCTGCAGAAGAAGGGCGTGAGCGCCCGGACTTTCATCGCACAGTCCTCACCGGTGCGGGCCATTCTGGATACCGCGGAAGAGCAGCGCTGCGACCTCATCATGATGGTGACGCATGGCCGCGGCGGCGTGGAACGTCAGGACGCGGTGAAGCTCGGCAGCGTTGCGGACGCCGTGCTGCAGAAGGCGTCGTGTCCCGTGTTTCTGGTTTCCGCAGGAGCTCCGGTCCATCGAGGGGCGGCGCGAGCGTCGGAACCGCCCGACGCCGACCTGGAACCCAGCTAGGTCCATCCCGTCCTGGTTGGAGGTCAGGCGGACTTGCGGTGACCTCCGGAACCGAGCCGGATGTGCACTTCGTGTTTCCCCCGCCCGGCCGGGTCGAGCGGAATGCGACCTGAAGCGAGCGGGGCGCCGTCCAGGCTTGCTTCAGTGACGCCCGCTCCCACGGCGTCGGGATTGTCGACGACCACGTGGACCTCCTGCCCGCCGACCTGGATCCACGCCTCGAAGCCCTTCCACGCGGAAGGGATGCAGGGGTCGACGCGTAGCTGCCCGTCTTCCTTGCGCAGGCCGAGGATGGCCTCGACACCCAGCCGGTAGGCCCAACCCGCCGCGCCGGTGTACCAGCTCCATCCGCCCCGGGCGGTCCAGGGGGGACAGCTGTAGACGTCGCCGGCGAGAACGTATGGCTCGAGCCGGTAGCGAGCGACCTCTCCGCTGGTGCGCGCGCGAAGCACCGGGTTCAGCAGACGGAAGATGCGCTCGGCGCGTGCGCCGTCGCCGAGGGCGGCGTGCGCAAAGCCGAGCCACGTCGCCGCGTGCGTGTACTGGCCGCCATTTTCGCGGATGCCGCGCGGATAGGCCCGGATGTAGCCGGGATCGTGGGCGGCGCTCGCGAAGGGCGGCCAGAGCAACAGCACGAGCCTGTCGTTCTCCCGGACCAGCTCGTCGTCGGCCGCTTGCAGCGCCAGGCGCGCGCGTTCTGGGTCGGCGTGGGCCGACAGGACGGCCCACGACTGCGCGATCGAGTCGATGCGGCACTCGCGACTCGTCGCCGAGCCCAGAGCCGAGCCGTCGTCGTGAAACGCGCGCAGGTACCAGGCGCCGTCCCACGCATTTTCCTCGAGGCTGGCGCGAAGCGATTCGGCGCGGCTCCGCCACTTCTCCGCCTCGTTGCGCTCGTCCAGCCGGTCGCAGAGTGACGCGAAGCGGCTCGCGATCGCGCACGAAAACCAGCCGAGCCAGACGCTCTCGCCGCGACCCTCCGCGCCGACGCGATTCATGCCGTCGTTCCAGTCGCCGTCGCCCATCAGCGGCAGGCCGTGGCGTCCCCGGGTGAAGCCGCGCTGCATGGCACGCCGGCAGTGCTCGAACAATGGCGCGGCCGCCGAGCTTCCGAACTCGGCATACCGGTCGTGTTCCTCGCGCCTGAGCGGCTCCGCGCTCAAAAACGGCACAGGCTCCGCGAGAATCGCCTCATCTCCCGTGGCCGCCACGTACTCGGCCGTTACGTACACGAGCCACAAGAGATCGTCCGAACAGCGCGTCCGGACGCCGCTGCCGGACGGCGGGTGCCACCAGTGCAGGACGTCGCCCTCTTCGAACTGGTGCGCGGCCGATTCCAGGATGTGGGCGCGCGCGCGGGCGGGCGCAGCGACCAGGAGCGCGAGCACGTCCTGGAGCTGGTCCCGGAACCCGAACGCGCCGCTGGACTGATAGAAGGCCGTGCGACCGAAGAGACGCGAAGCGACGGTCTGGTAGAGCAGCCATCGATTCAGCATGAGGTCCATGGATGGCTCGGGCGTCTTGACCCGCACGCCGCTCGTGAGCCCGTCCCAGAACGCGGTCAGGGCGTCCCACGCCGCGTCGACCGACGACCGTTTCCGGAAGTGTGCTGCAAGTGCGAGCGCGGCGTCGCGATCCGCGGCCTGGCCGAGAACGAAGTGCGTCTCGACCTCCTCGCCGGGCCCGAGATCCAGATGCACCTGCAGCGCGGCACACGGATCCACGCCGGCGTCCGTGCACCCGCCCAGACCCCAACGCTCGAGCGCCGCGGGGCGCGAGTAGTCTCCCCGGCGCCCGAGGAACTCCGTGCGATCGGCGGTGAAGCCATGCACCCGAAGCTCGGAGGCGAGGAACGCGAAGCGCCCCTTGAACTCGGTCTTCCAGCTGCTCGTCGCGAGCAGGCATGCGTTCGTCGGGTCGATGGAAGACACCACGTACGCGCGCTGCTCTTCCTGGGTCGTGCCGAGAACCCACTCCGCGTAGTAGGTCGCGGTCACCCGCCGGTGCCGGGGCAGCGTGTTCTTGATCCTCAGCCGCACCAGTTTCACCGGCGCGTCGGGAGGCACGAACAGGGTGAGCTCCTGCTCGAAATCGTGGCTCTGCACCAGGTACTTCGTGTACCCGATGCCGTGGCGCACGAGCGTTTCGGCTTCGAGCCCCGCAGGCAAGGGCGTGGGGGACCAGACTTCGCCGGTCTCCTCGTCTCGCAGGTAGACGGCTTCGGAGGGCGTATCGAACAGGGGGTCGTTTCTCCACGGCGTGAGTCGGTTCTCGCTGCTGTTGGTCGACCAGGTGCAGCCGAACGACGATTCGCTCACGAGGCAGCCGAAGTCGGGGTTTGCCAGCACGTTGCACCAGGGAGCAGGAGTCGGCTTGCCGGGCTGGACCGAAATCAAGTACTCGCGGCCGTCCTCGCTGAACCCGCCGATCCCGTTGTCGAAACCCAGGGTCGGCCGGCGAGGACCCGATGGGGGCGTGCGCTCCTCGGCCAGCGTGGGCTCGAACCGCGGCAGACGCGGCGCGCTCTCGACGGGTTTCGCGAGGCGGGACGCGAGCGAGTCGTCGCGGGTGTCCAGCACGACGCGCGCGCTCGCCTCCAGGTGGCGCTTCTCTTCTTCCGGAAGCTGATCGCGAGTCACGACGTGGATGCCGCCGCGCCGGTCGATCCAGTCGTCCACGTCGTGACGGGCGAGCACGCTCCTGAGCGTTCCGACGCCGTCCGTCACGTATCCCGTGGCCTGTTCGTCCACGAGAACGAGATCGACGCGCACGCCAGAGGCCCGGAAGTACCGGTGCGCGGCGATGGCTTGTGAAAGCAGCGGGGCCTGGGCGTCGTGGACCCGGACGAGCAGGATCGGCAAGTCGCCGGAGATGCCTCGCCCCCAGAGGCGTCGCTTCTCGGGGTGGCCCTCGGCCAGGACGTTCCCGGGAGCACGCAACGACGACTCCGCGAAGAGCAGGGCAGACAGCACGCGCTGGATGGCCGGCAGCAGATCGGCATCCAGCCGAGCGCGTTCCAGCCGCCTGAGACTCTCCTGTTCGGCGTCGCGGAACGCCCAGCGAACGGCGTGCATCGAGCCGTAGCGTCGGGCAAGCTCCAGCGCCGCGCTGCGTGAGCGATCGACCGCCGTGACGAAGGCGAACGTCACCGACCCCTGGGGCGGGAGCTCGACGCGGGCGCGGAGGCTCATGACCGGATCGAGCACGGCGCCGACGCTGCCCCGCTCGGCCACCGGCTCGACCAACAAGGATTTCGGCAGATGAGGCGTTCCCGAACGGCCAAAGAAGGCTGCCCGGTCCGTCTCGAAGCCTGCGGGGGTCACCCGAAAGCCCTCGACGACGAGCCGATGCACCAGCGTGGCCCGCTCTTCACTCAGCGCTCGGTGCCGGCGCGTGAAGACGAGCGCATCGAGCTCCGGTACGTACTCGCTTTCGACGAACAATCTCGAGAACGCACCGGTTGCTGCTTCGATCGGCAACAGGGCGGGCTCGGCGGCGCTCGCGACGACGAGCTGCCGCGGTCGATCCGTTTCGTTGTGGAGCTTGATCTGCCGGACCTCGACATCGTCCGCCGCAGCAATGGTGACGTCGACGTGAACCGAGATCCCTTGAGCGCGACGATGGAAGCCGATTTCGTGTGCGCTGAAGCTCGTTCGCCCGTCCGCCGAGGTCGCACGCCAGACGCGACCGCTCACGCTGTCCCGCAGGAAGATCCAGGTTCCCTGCGTGTCGCACGTCGGGTCGGGCTGGTAGTGGGTGAGAGCCAGACCGTGCCAGTCTAGACCGCCGCCGCCGGAATCCGTGAGCCAGGTCGTGAGACGACCGTTGCCGAGCACGAAGACGTTGGATTGTCCGGCGCCGCGCGCCGGCCACGAGGGCGCGCTCGACAGGACTTCGTGGGCTGGCGCTTCCTCGGTCTCGGGGCTCTCGGCGGCAGGCCACTCCGCAGGCGCGCTGCCGGGCGTCGGCTCGCCCAGGAGCATTTCGCCGACCTCGACCAACGGGTCGGAGTGGAACCGCTCGACCATGATGGCGTCGTGCAGGTAGTTGTCGAGCGCGACGAGCAGCATGCCCTGGTGGTGCGCCATGAACGACTGCACCACGACGAACGGGCGGTCGCTCGGCGCGTGCTCCGGGTCGAAATCGACGGCTTCGAACAAGCCGTACATTCCGAGCGCTCCCATCGACTCGAGCTTCGTCAGGTTGTCCACGACGGCGCGCGGTCGGAGCGACAGGGCGAGCATCGAAGCGTACGGCGCCACCACGCGGTCGTCGGCGAGGTGACGCCGGAAGCCGAGCCCGGGGACACCGAACGAGCGATACTGGTACGTCTGATGGGCGTCGAGCCGGCCGTATGCAGACTCGGAGACGCCCCACGGAGTCTTCCGCTCCTTGGCGTACGCGATCTGCGCCTCCACCGCGAGCGCGGAGCTCTGACCCAGCAGCGTCCGCTCGCTGCCGCGCATCAACAGGTCCGGCATCAGATACTCGAACATCGTTCCGCCCCAGGACAGGAGAGCGGGCGCGCCGGCCACGTGCGTCATCGGACGCCCGAGCGCGTACCAGTGCGACTCGGGCGCATCGTGTTTGACGATCGCCAGGTAGCTCGCAAGACGCGCCTCCGAGGCGAGCAGGTCGTAGTGATGCGCGTCGGCCGTATCCAGCGTGACGTTGTAGCCAATGCGAAAGAGCTTCCGCTCCGGATCGAACAGCAGCCGGAAGTCCATCCCGTACGCTTCGACCTGCGCGCGGCGCGCCACGTCCAGCAGACCTTCGCGGAGCGCCTCGGCGCTCTGTTCGGCGTCGTGGAAGGCCTCCCGGAGCCGCCCTGCCGACGCTTGCAGATCCGCCGTGAGGCTGCCGTCCCGGCGCTGTCGCTCTTGCCACTCGTCGAGCTCGGCAGCGAGTCGGCGGCAGGCCCCCGGGACCTGGTCGAGCTTCACGTCTCCGGGCCAGCCGAGCGCCGTCGCGGCGGGCTCGCCGGAGAGCGAAAGCCACGGCAGGAGCGCGTCGATCTCCCGCCGTGTCTCGTGCAGTTGGTGGTGGAAGCGATCCACCCACGTGCGGAGTGCGTGCAGGGTCTCGGCCTCGTGCTGGTACGCCCCGGCATCGAGCAGCGCAATCAGCTCGCGGTCGAGCTCGGGAGCCGTCTCGTCGCACAGCACCCCGAGCGCCGCGTAGCCTTCTCGTGTGGTCTCGCCCCTGTGCTCCACGGTGCGGCGCACCGTCGCGAGCACCGACCGGAGCGAGTCCGCCGATCCCGCTTCGGTGGAACCGAGCGCCTCTTCGAGCAGGTCGAGCAGATCGGTGATGCCGGTCCATGTCTCGCGGCGGCACACGGGTGCGTGGGCGACCGACCTCAGGCCCTGCTCCAGCGCGATGAGGCATCCCGCGAAGTTCCCGCTATCGACGCTGGACACGTAGCGAGGCAGAAGCGGCTGGAGATTCTTCGTCTCGTACCAGTTCAGGAGGTGGCCCCGGTAGTGTTCGAGCCGTCCGACGCTCTGCAGAGTGTTCTGCACCCGGAGCAGGAGCTCGCTCTGTCCGAGGTAGCCGAGGTCGTAGGCGGAGAGCGTGGACAGGAGCATCATGCCGATGTTGGTGGGCGAGGTGCGGTGAGCGACCTGCTCGCGGGGCACGGCCTGGTAGTTGTCGACGGGCAGCCACTGGTCGCCCGGGCCCACGAACGTCTCGAAGAAGAGCCATGTCCTTCTGGCCAATCTGCGGAGTCTTCGCACGTCCCCGGCGCCCACAGGCTCCGCGCGCTCCGGCGCACCACGGCTCGTCCAGCGGGCGACCGCGGGGGCGAGGAGCCAGGCCACGAGAATCGGCATGCCGACGAGCAGCGCAGAGGGGCGGACCCAGGCGACGGTTGCGCCGATCAGCAGCGCGAGAAGTGGCGACGCGAGCATCGGTCGCCACAGATGGGGTCGCCCCTGGGTGGTCCGCGCGGTGTCCGCCGCGGACGTCCATTGAAGCAGGTGCCGGTGCGTAAACACCACCCGGGCCAGCGTGCGCACCACGGCGTCGGCGACGACGGCGGCTTCGTGCGCCAGAAACACCAGCCCGAGCAGAGCGCGTTCGAGATCCGCTCTAGAGTGTCGGCCCTGCACCATCGCCGGCAGCAGTGGCGCGAAGAAAGCCGAGAGCGCCGCGAGCGTCCAGAAAAGCGGAGCGCCCGGCAGCCACGTCCATCCACACACCAAGAGGAGCACCAGCAGCGGCGCGGTCAGGCTGCGGCGCAGGTTGTCTGCGATCTTCCAGCGATCGATGAGGCCGAGCCGATTGGGCAGGTTCGTCCCGCTCGACGACGGGACTTTCGAGAAGAGCCAGGGCAGAAGCTGCCAGTCACCGCAGATCCAGCGGTGCATGCGCCGCGCGTACGCAGCGTAGTGGGTCGGGTAGTCCTCGAAGACAACGACGTCGCTCGCCAGAGCCGCCCGCCCATGGATCCCCTCGAACAGATCGTGGCTCAGGATCGCGTTCTCCGGAGTGCGTCCTTCGAGGCTCTGCGTGAACGCATCCACGTCGTAGATGCCCTTGCCGACGTAGATGCCCGACCCGAACAGATCCTGATACAGGTCGGAGGTCGCGTGCGTGTAGATGTCGAACCCGGTGTCACCGGCATAGATCCGATGGAAGCGGGTGGGACTCGAGCTCGTCGGAGAAGTCTGGACGCGCGGTTGGACGATCGTGTATCCGGAAGCGACGCGTCCGCTCTCCGGTTCGAAGATCGCGTGATTCAGCGGATGAGCAAGAATCCCGATCAATCGCCGCGCGCTTCCCATCGGTAGCTCGGTATCGCCGTCGAGCGTGATGACGAATCGAATCCGCGCCAACCCCTCCGTAGCTCCTTCGTGGCGCACGTAGCTCCCGCTCTCGTCTCCACGAAGCAACCGGTTGAGCTCCTCGAGCTTCCCGCGTTTGCGCTCCCAGCCCATGAAGCACTGCTCGGATGCGTTCCAGAGCGGCTGACGGTGCAGAAGGTGGAACGGACCGGTCCCGTCCTTGCCGTGCTTGGCGTTGAGCGATGCGATCGCTTCACAGGCCCGGTCGAGCAGGTCCTGTGTCGCCGGCGGCGCCTTGGCATCGGCGTCGTCGGTGAGCAGCGCGAACTGGAGCTCGGGGTCGGGGTTCGAGAGGTAATGGAGCTCGAGCCGCCGGGCCATCTTCGCGATGTCTGCCGGCGTGCCGAGCAGCGTGGGGACCGCAACCAGAGTGCGGGTCTCCTCGACAAGACCTTTGCTGAAGTCGAGCTTCGGTAGAACCCGGGGCCTGAGGAGCCTGGCGAACGCCCATTGGACGAACGCCACGGCGAGGAGCGCCGCGGGTCCGAGCACGAGCAGCAACACGCCGAGGCCCGGCAGGAGAGCTGCGCCGTTCCGGACGACATACCACTGGGGCAGGACGAGGAGCGCCGCGGTCAGGAGCGACAGCGTTCCGAGATACGCGAGCGTCGGACGGCGCAGGGCCATGCGGCGAATGCGTTCGAGACCCTTCGCACGGTAGCCGAGCTCTTCCTCGAGCAAGCCCCGCCCCACGTCGACCAGGTAGTAGCCCACGTGTCCGCGGCGTTCGTCCGGGGCAGCGCCGGACGCCAGCGCCACAGCTCGAGCGGCGACGTCTTCTTCCGGTACCCGGGTGACCCAGGCGAGCTCCTCGACGGTCTTGCGGTACAGATCGCAGGTTGCGAAGTCCATTCGCGTGTACATCCCCGCCGGATCCGCGCGCAACGTCGCTTCGACGCGACTCGTCTCCTCGAAGAACACTTCCCAGTTCATCTCGGCGAAGAGGCGCAAGGCGCGAATCGCGCGCTCTACACCCGTGGCGGGGTCGACAGCCGGAGGTCCGGGGCCAACGGACGCCGCGTCGATCCTGGCGACTCCGAGCCCGGAGAGGGACTTTACGAGACCCGAAAGCACGGCGACCCGCAGGATCATCGGCAACGCCCAGAGCTCGGCGATGGTGAGCGTCGAGACCTCCTGGTAGGCGCGGACAAAGCGAGAGAGCAGCGCTCTGTCGAACACGAGACCGGTCCTCGCGACCAGCTCGGTCGAAAGCCAATAGACGCGCGGCAGCCCCTTTCCGGGTCCCGCCGACAGCCGCGGGAGGTGCCGCACGAAGCCGCGCGGGAGCTCCTGCGCGACCTGCCTGGCGACGCGTCGAACCAGGTAGTAGTTGTCGAGGAACCACTCGGCGGGCTTCTCCAGCGCCGTGTCGTCCTGGATTGTCGATGCCAGCCGCTCGCGGGCTTGCTCGAGGGCCGCTGCCAGCCGCGAGGGGTAGAAGAACGGTGCTGGCCACCGCTCGGGGCGCGCGACAGCGGGCTCGGAGCCGGCGAGTGCGCGCGCCTCGACCTCCCAGGACTGGCTGCCCTCCGTGCTGTCCTGCGTTGCCGGTGCGGCGGTGGCCGTCACCCTTCCCCCGGCGGGTAGCTGGCGCGCAGCGGCGGCGCAGCCCGCTCATCCGCCGCTTCACCCGAGTGTCCCAGCGCGGCTTCCGGAAGATCCTGCAATACCAGGAGCGGGGTCGTCGAGTGCGAGAGGAGATGGTGCGTCACGCTTCCGAAAGGTTGCGCCGGATTGCAGACGCTCCCATGCGCGGAGAGCACCACGAGGTCGGCTTGCTCCCGCTGGGCAATCTCGAGCAGAGCCTGCCGTTCGTCCACGTGGCGTGTGACGACCGCGCGCACCCGGGTGGTGCGCGGCAGCCGAGCGCCGAGATGCTCGAGATACCGATTCGCGCGTGACTCCAGACGCGCGGCGAGCGAGCGCGCGACTTCGAGGTCGCCCGCGTGCAGCACCGCCGTCGGAAGAGGTTCCACGACCACGTGGGCGAGCACCAGCTCTGCGCCGTACGCGCCGGCGATTCGCGCGACGGTGGGCAGCACGCTCTCGGTCCGGGTCGAGCCATCGAGGGGAACGAGAATGCGCTCGGGAGTGAAGGCGCCTTTGGCGGGCGATGCGGCCCGTGCCACCAGCACCGAGCCACGGGATACCGCGAGAAGCTGTTGTGCCGTGCCGCCCAGTTTCCACTCGGCCACGCCGCCTTCGCCGTGACTCGCGATCACGGTCAGATCTGCACCGATATCGTGTGCGATGGCCGTGATGCGCTCCGCCGGGCGGCCCTGCGCGAGCTTGCTGTCGACAGCGAGGTCCCAGGTCTCGCTGGCGTTCGTTGCGAGCCGGTCGAGATACGCCGTCGCTTCCCGCCGCGATACCTCCCAGCCGAGCGGGTCCGTGATGCGCCCGCCTGCATGCTCGTCTGCAGGTTGCATCACGTGCAGAAGCGTTACGCGACTCCCGAAGACCCTCGCCAACGCGATGGCGTGGGGCAGGCACGCCTCCGAGGACGGCGAGAGGTCGAGGCACACGAGGATGTGACGCATGCTCTGGGCGCGCGGTAGCGGCGAGATTCGCGAATCTGGAGCGTCTGCGTCGTTGGACCGGGTCTTGTCTGTCGCGGTTGGCATTTCCCCCTGAATGACTTCAAGAACCCTGCCAACTTCGAGATGGCCGTCGAACACATCCAATCATCCAGGCGCGGGGCGTTTTGCCCCGTCTGCTACGGCAAGGCCTGCGCGATCGACGCTCGGGTGTCCTTGAACGTGCGCCGCACGTGGAGGCCTCGGCCCTGGAACAGCTTCAACCCTGCGGAGCGTCGAAAGCGGGAGCGCGAGTTGCGCGGTGCGAGCGGGGCGTTTCGCCTCTCGGGCATGGCGAAATGGTTGCACTTCGCGATAGGCGGGCGCGCGCAACGTGCGTTTGCGGAGGCCTCGACGCCCCGGGCACCGGCCACAGGTCGCCCGACCTGGGTACGAGGCGATGTTCCAGGCCTCAGGCTGATCCCCTGTAGTGAGCGTTCTCATGGGTAATGGAGCGGATTGCGCCGTCGTCGAGCAATGCGAGCACCATGATCATCGCAGCTGTCATCGGATGGAAATTGAAATTCAGGATACCCGGCGTCATGAAGAACAGCACGCGCAGCGTCGCGGCGATTGTGCGGCGTCGGGGCACGCTAACTGCATGACTTCGAGGAATGGGAGGGCATCTCGGCCACGCACCGCTCGCCGCGGGGGTGACGCATGCACTGCCTCTCCCCGGCACCCAGCACGTCGGCGACGCCGATCGCGCCACTTCCGGACGGAAGCGCGCTCTGTGGCGCAGGCTGCTTCGCGGGGTCTTGTTCGCCGGCGCAATCCTGGTCGTTTCGTATTGGCTGCTGGCCAACATCCTGTTGCGGACGCGATTGGTTCGCAAGGCGACTAGCGGCTCGTCGGTCAACTTCGCCATCAGCGGGAACGCCTCGGATCTACGTCTCGACTACGCGAGCGCGTACTCGTACTTCCCCGGTCAAGCTCACGTCGAGGGCCTGACGATCCGGGGGCGGGACCGGAGCGTGGAATGGCGCCTGACCCTCGACCACGTCAACGTCAAGTTCTCTCTTTTCGATCTCCTGCATCGCGAATTCCATGCGACACGTGTGCGTGCGAGCGGGCTCTCGCTCCGTGCGCGATTGCGGCTCCATCGTCGAGACGTGACCCCGGCCGTCATGGCGGCGCTGCCCCCGATCGCAGGCTTCGCTGATCCCCCGCTGTTGGGCGCGGGGCCCGAACCACCGCCGCTCACGGATACGAACTACAACCTCTGGACAATCGACCTCGAGGACGTCGACGTGGACCACGTGCGCGAGGTCTGGATCCAGACCGTGCGCTCGGAGGGCGACACGCGCATACGCGGGCGGTGGTTGTTTCGCCCGCTCAGATGGCTCGATGTCGGGCCTGCGACCGTGGACGCCCACGAGGTCGACCTTTCCTATGGGAGCCACCCTCTCGTCACCGGAATCGGTGGATCGTTCGAGGCGACGGTACATCCGCTCGATCTGCGGCGGGTGGAAGGGCGCACGCTATTCGATCATATCTCCTGTCGCGGGGAGCTTCGCGGGCGCGCCATGCTGGGCGGCGCGCTGCACTCCTTCGCGCCGCAGAGCCGCATTCGCTCGCCGCGATGCGAAGACCGCTTCGACGCCCACCTGATCCTGGATCACGGAAAGCTCGCTGACGGGACTCGTGTCCTCGGCAAGTCGACGGCCTGCAGGTTGGAGGCGAGCGGGCTGGCCTTCGAGGCGACGATCGCGAGCGAGCTCGGCATCAGCCGTGACCTGGCCACCCTGCAAACCCAGCTCTCCGGCCTTCGGGTCTCGCGCCTCGGCGTGGAACGGGCACGGGTCGCTTCGATCGCGGCAACGTTGACCAGCCAGAAGCTCCATCTGGCAAAGCCGTTCGGCGACGCGCGCTTCAGCGTCGACGTAAGCGGTGCCGGGACGAACGACATCGGCCTGTGGCGGGACGTCCTCGCGTCGATGTCGAGCGTTGTCGTCCGCTCGGGAAAGGTGACCGCCGGTGGCCACGCAGAGGGGTCGGTTGCGGAGAGGCACGCTCGAGTGCGGCTGCACTTCTCGGCGCGACGTTTCCGCGTGGAGCGCGACGCCGACCGACTGACGGCCGATGTCACGGGTGTTGTCCCGCGGCTCGAGGTCTCGCTCTCCGGCGGATCGGTCGCCGGTGCCGCCAGCGTGAGCGCGACCAGAATTGCAGTCCGGCGGGGTCGCGCCGCGCTGGCGGGCAAGCTCGAGGCCCATATCGAGATGCGGCGAGGCACATGGGCAAGCCGCAGCTTCGATCTTTCCGGCAGCGACGTAGTCTTGCGCGACGTCACCGTCGGGTCCGCCCGGAGCGGCGCCGCCGTCCTCGTCGTTCCGTCGCTCGCGCTGGTCGCACCCCGCTTCACGATCGTGCGATCGCGCGTGCGTGGCCAGCTCTCGATAGATCTGCCACGCGCCGAGCTCGTGGACCTGGGCAGAGTGCGCGAGCTGCTCCCGCTGCCCAGGGGGCTCGGCGTCCAGGGCGGCAGAGGCAGCGCGAGGCTCCGCGCCCACGTCGACCTGGGCTCGTGGTCTGTGCGGGGCCGCGGGCATCTGGTTGTGCAAGGGCTCCGTGCTCGAGTCGGCTCGACGAAGCTCTTCGCGGATCTCGCCGCCCGCGTGAGCGCCCGCGCCAGGGTGGGCGCGGGAGGTTACACTGATCTGTCCGGGACCACCCTCGCGATCACGCGCGCCGGAACGGGTCACGCGCCCACTCGCCAGGGAGCGTGGTGGGGTAACGTTCTTCTGCGGACGGCGACGCTACGCACGAGGCCGCGTCTGCGCTTCGTGACCAAGGCGCATCTCACGGCCAAGGACGCGAGCCCTGCGACAGCCGTTGTAGAACAGAACCTGGGCGTCCCGGTCTGGGCCGCCAACATCTTCCGCATGCCGCGCCTCCAGGCGGACGCGGAGGTGCGGGTCAGCCAGTCGTCGTTCGAAGTGCGCTCGCTGGTCGCACGCGGAAGCGGCAAGGCCGTGCAGGCGGAGTACGCGAAGCGGAGCGGGCGCCAGGACGGGGCCGTACTCTTGAACCTCGGCTGGATGGACCTGGGCTACGACCTGGCGGACGGCGCGACGGGTCTGGTGATTCTGGGACCCGATAGCTGGTTCGAGCGCAAGAAGGCGAGCCTGCGCAACGCGGCGGCCGCCGCCAAGCGAAAGAGCGAGGCCGCCGCGCAACTCGCCCGGTACGACGCGATGACTTCGGAGTTGCGCCGGCAAGAGGCGAGGGCGCTAGCGGCACAATGCGGCGACGACGCGCGCTCGTGCGACGGCGCGTCCCTCGCGATTCTGCTCCGGAGCGCAGCTGATGCGAGCGAGCGCACGCATCTGCGCGGCATCGCGTACGCGCCGGTGGTCGTGGCGGCGGCAAGAGGCGGCAAGGACGGGGTCGCGCTCGACCCGCTCGTCGTCGGTAGTGTTGCGGAGGCCGTGAGGCTAGGGGGCGAGTCGACCCTCGACCGCATCCCGTCCGTCCCCTTCGCCGTCGCAGTGAACGACCCGGACGCTGCGCGCGGCAAGGTGGCCGCGATCACGGGTCGCGTCTCTCTGATTCGCCGCGAGGGCGGGCACGCGGTCGGTACCCTGGGGACTGACGCCAATCCCGTCTATTTCGTCACGCCGTTCGCGACAAACGTCGCAGTGGGAATGTGCACGCGCTTTCGAGGCGTCTTCGTGCAGCACTACGCTTCCACCAGCGGGTCGCCGCACGCGGCGCTGGTTCTCGTCGGCACGTTCAGGGCGCTGGCTGGCGCCGAGCACGCATCACGAACCAGCTTGGCTTGTGGGCCATGACGGACTTCGGCGCGGGGCGAGCAGGCGATCTCCTGCGTCAGGTCGCGAGTCGGCTCGCCGCGGTCGGCATCGAGGACGCGCAGAGCGAGGCGGCGCGCATCGTCTCGGCAGCGGGGGGAGAGCAGGCGTCGGGCGCCTCCGAGCGTGCGGCGCAGCTGCTGGCGCGGCGCGTCTCGGGCGTGCCGCTCGCCTACGTGGTCGGCCACGAGCCCTTCCTCGGCATCGACATTTTCACCAACCCGGACGCGCTCATCCCCCGTCGCGAGACCGAGCTGCTTGGCCGCACCGCCATCGAGACCCTGCGCGAGATGTCCCGCGCCGCCGGCCAGCGCGTCATCGACATGTGCTGCGGCTCGGGCAACCTGGCCTGCGCCATCGCTAGCCTCGTCGACGGCGCCCGCGTATGGGCCGCGGACTTGACCGACGGCTGCGTCTTGCTGACCGCGCGCAACGTGGCGCATCACGGTCTCCGCGACCGGGTGGAGGTCGTGCAGAGCGACTTGTTCGCCAGCCTGGCGGGGTGCGGCCTCGAGGGCTCGGTCGACGTGGTCGTCTGCAACCCGCCCTACATTTCGAGCGGAAGGCTCGAGAAGGACCGGCGCGCGCTGCTCGAGCACGAGCCCCGGGAGGCGTTCGACGGCGGTCCCTACGGGCTGAGCATCCAACAGCGCGTCATCAAGGAGGCGCTCGACTTCCTGCGGCCCGGCGGGGTGCTGATGATGGAGATCGGGCGCGGGCAGGAGCGCCAGATCGGCCGCCTATTCGAGCGCGCCAAGGCCTACGAGCAGCCGCGCCTCGGCGTGGACGAAAACGGAGATGTGCGCGTGGCCGCGGGGCGGCGCCGCCAGGGCTGACGGGGAGCGAAGCGACGCGAGCTCCGGCGGCCGCGATCCAACGCACCCGGTTCTTCAACGGACCGCGAGTAGCCCGGCACGGCGGACGGCGCGATTGAGGAACGGCACGAGCTTCTCGGCTGCCCTGCGCTGGCCCACCGACGAGGGGTGGGAGTCGTAGCCGCTTTCCGTCGGATAGTGGAGCAGGTTCGAGGCGCCGTTGCCCGTCAACACGTCGTAGTAGTCGAAGATCACGATGTTGTGCTTCGGGTAGCCGCGGAGCCATCCGTCCGGAGCCTTCATCCAGTCGGCGAACTCGCGGGCGAGATCCCCGCTGCGCCGCAGGGCGGCCGGCCCCTCGGCGCGCCCGAGTATCTTCCCGGCCAACCACTTCCAGCCGGGCCGGGGCTCGAGACGCGGCGCCTGGGGCGGCGTGGTGAAGTAGACGAAGAGCACATCTGGATGCTTCTCGAACTCGGCGCGCACCGCGGTCATGGTGGCCTTGGCGTTCGCGACCGTCAGCTCGGGGCCGCGCGGGTTGCCCGGTGCGCGTCCTTCCCCGACAAAGTAGCTGTTGGGGAAGCACGACTTGAACATCACCACGTCGTTCCGCTGGTCCTTCGGCAGCCGCTTGTCCTGCATGTCGACCCGGAGCACCTCGTCCATGCGGTCGCGGAACTTGGGTAGCCAGTCGAACATGTCCGTGTCGTTGCCGACGTGGCTGTCGTAGGAGGCCTCGTGCACTTCGTAGCCGGCGGCCTCGAGCAGGTCGCGCATGCCGCCGCCGTTCGGGTGCGACTGCCAGATGTTGTGGGCGCCGCCGAGCGGCGGGCCGTGCTTGGCCAGCAGCTGACCGCCGATCGAGTGATGGACAAACAGTACGCGCAGATGGCGGCCGGTGGGCGCGTCGGAAAAGGCGGAGAGGTCCATCGACGGCGCCGGTTTGTTCGGCCCTCGCGCGTGCACGAGCTTATCTCCCACGGGCAGGAGCGAAAGCGCTCCCGTCGCGATCGACGCTACGATCAGCGCGGCGACGAGTCGCCATCGGCGCATGCCTTCCCCCATAACCACGACCGTCGTCGTACACCACCCGTCCGGAGTCGCTCGACGTTGCGGGCGGCAAGGTGGTCCGAACGCATGGCGGCGGCTAGGCTGGTTGGACCCGAGGCGGATTGACTGAAACGGGTTCGCCGGTCAGCGGGACGGGCAGTTCGTCACCGTCGACCTCGAGCACAAGCGCCGTGATGTTGTTGCACGAGGCTCTGATCGTGGGTGATCTGCAAGAACTGATCGCCGCGCAGTAGATACGCGCGCGCTCGACGCCGGCCCGCGCTCTGCGCGTGTCGCGGGCCTCCACGCAAAGTCTGCGCAGAGCAACGGTCATCTGGTTCGCATTCCGCGCCTCGGGAAAGGCCGTGCCTAACGAGCGCCTTCGAGTCGGTCGGCACGAACGCGACCAGGGATATCTGCGCGGCCGGTCGGTTTTGGCGGGTCGAGAATCCGATATGCAAAGAGCTTCACGCGGTCGTTCAGGACGAACCACGCCAGCGCGTAGCCCCACACGAACAGCGCCCAACTCCAGCCCAGGGGCGTCATGAACAGCCCGTACACCGCGATCAGGGTCGCCACGAGCTGCGTGCCGAGCACTGCTCCCCAGAGAATCCGCGCGGGGCGTATCGACCAGAACGGGCCGCGCGTGCGCGTGAGGAAGATCGTCAGGTGCCCGGCTACCGACAGCTTCAGGTACATGAGCGTCTGGATGTGCGCGCGGTCGAGATGAAAGACGCGCTCACCCAGGTAGAACAGGCCGAACGCGGAGACGACGCCGATGACGCCCAGCACCGTGGCGATCCCGAGCACGACGCGCATGTTCCAGGCCTCGGGCTGATCCTTGTAGTGAACCTTGTCGTACGCAATGCTCAGGATGGCGCCGTCGTTGAGCAACGCGAGCATCACGATCATCACTGCGGTCAGCGGGTAGAAGTTGAAAATCAGGATCGCCAGCGTCATGAAGAGCAGCACGCGTAGCGTCTCGGCGATGCGGTAGATCGCGTAGCTGTTCATCCGCTGGAAGATCTTCCGGCTCTCCTTGATCGCGTCGATGATCACGGAAAGACCCGGCGTCATCAGCACCATGGCCGCCGCCGCGCGCGCCGCGTCCGTCGCGCCCGAGACTGCGATGCCGCAGTCGGCCTTCTTCAGCGCGGGGGCGTCGTTGACGCCGTCGCCGGTCATGCCGACGATGTGACCGCGCTTCTGCAGGGCCTCGATGATGTGGAACTTGTGTTCCGGGAACACCTGGGCGAAGCCATCCGCGTTCTCGATCGACTCTGCCAGCTCGGCCGTCTCGTGATGCGTCGCATCGCCGAAGCCGCTGGCATCGAGGATGTTCGTGCCCATCCCCAGCTTCTTGGCGGTTTCCTGGGCGATGGCCAGCTGGTCGCCCGTCACCATCTTGATGGTCACCCCCATCCGACGGGCTGTCGCGATGGTCGCCTCGGCCTCTTCCCGGGGCGGGTCGAAGAGCGGCAACACGCCCACCAGCTGCCATGAGCCTTGCGCGTCCGTCCGGGCCACGCCCAGCGAGCGGAAGCCGCGCGCCGCGAATCCGCCGACGGCCGTGTCCACAGCCGCTTGCACCAGTCCAGTATTGGCCGACAGCTCGAGGATCACCTGGGGTGCGCCCTTTGTTACCTTGAAGGTCGCGCCGTCGGGGGCGTGGACGGTGGCCTCCGTGCGCTTGTGCACGGGATCGAAGGGCTGGAAGTGGACGACCTCGTAGCCCTGCAACGCCCGGTCGTTGTGCAAGCCGCCCAGCACGGCCTGGTCGATGGTGTCCTGGTCGTCCGCGCGCGACGCCAGTGCGGCGTCGAGGATGACTTGATCGACGGGCGTGTCGTTCGCGCTGAACGGATCGCCCAGCGTCAGCTTGTTCTGCGTCAGCGTGCCGGTCTTGTCGGCGCACAGCACGTCCACGCCCGCCAGTTCCTCGATGGCGGCGAGCCGCGTCACGATGGCTTCTTTCTTCGCCAGCAGGCGCGCGCCGACCGCCATCGTCACCGACAACACCGTCGGCATCGCCACGGGGATCGCCGCCACGGTCAGCACCAGGGCGAACTGCAACGTCGTGAGGATGCGGTCGCCGCGGATGATCGCGACGGCGATGATCACCGCGACCAGGACCGCCGCGAGGATGATCAGGTAGTTGCCGATCTTCAGCACGGCGCGTTGAAAGTGGCTGACGCTGCGCGCCTCCTGCACCAGCTCGGCGGTCTTGCCGAAAAAAGTGTTTGCGCCCGTGGCATAGACCAGCGCGCCGACTTCACCCTGACGGACGATCGAACCGGAGAAGACCGCCTCGCCGGGCTTTCGAGTGGCGGGCAGGGACTCGCCCGTCAGCGCGGACTGGTCCACTTCTATCGGATCGCCCTCCAGCAAACGCGCGTCGGCCGGCACGATGTCGCCCAGGCGCACGCGGATGACGTCGCCTGGCACCAGCTCGCGGGCCGCCGGCGTAGTCCATTTCCCGTCGCGCTTGACCCTGGCCGTGATCGCCAGCTTCGCTTTGAGAGCGGCGATGGCGTTGCCTGCCTGATGCTCTTCCCAGAATCCGACGCCGGCGTTGGCCAGCAAGAGCAGCAGGATGATCGCAAAGTCCGGCCAGTGCTGGGCCACCGCCGACAGCACCACGGCCGCTTCGATCATCCACGGAATGGGTCCCCAGAAGTAGCTGAGGAGCTTCAGCAGCAGATTGGTCTTCTTGTCCTGGAGCTCGTTCGGCCCGTACGCGAGCAGGCGCCTTTGCGCTTCGGCTTGGCTCAGGCCGTCCGGCGACGACCCGAGTCGCGCCAGGAGATCGGCCATGGGAAGCGATTTCAGATCGGCGTCCGGCTTCAAGTCGGGCGCTTCGAGCTTCGCGATGCGCATCGCGACCAACAAGGGGGCAAGGCTCGTGCCCGCCCTGGCGGGCTCACCCGGTCTACGCCCTGGACCAGGGCCCCGTCGCGCTCAAATGGTATGCGCCTTGCATCGCTGTCGCGAGCGCGATCGGGCTGCGGCACGCCAGGCAGGCGAGCACGGCTCTGCGCGGAACAGGAACATGGGGGAACGACGATGAACTGGACCCAGATCAAGGCAGACTGGAAGGACATGCGCGGCAAGGCCCGCCAGCAGTGGGGCAAG
This sequence comes from uncultured delta proteobacterium, assembly GCA_963826085.1. GTDB lineage: Bacteria > Myxococcota_A > Polyangia > Polyangiales > Polyangiaceae > CAWDXG01. The sequence goes on from CAWGVN010000008.1 coordinate 367,655, forward strand.
CTCACCGACGACGAGCTGCAGAGGATGCGCGGCAACCGCGAGCAGCTCGAGGCCGCCATCCAGAAGCGCTACGGCATGGCCAAGGAGGAGGCCCAGCGCCAGGTCGACGAGTGGGCGCAGAAGCTCAAGAAGAAGATCGCCAACTAGCGCCGGCCTGCGTCCGACCTAGGGCTCCAGCGCCGCAAGCGTTGCGACCGCCGTCGCCAACCGATCGGAATCGATCGGCTTCGCCAGGTGCATCTCGAAACCCGCTTCCAACGCCCGCCTGCGGTCGGCTTCGCCCGCCAGGGCCGTGAGCGCGGCGACGGGGATCCGTCTTCCGTGGTTGTCGCTCCGCAACTTGCGGATGAAGGCGTAGCCGTCTTCGCCCGGCATCGCGATGTCGCAGAGTATCGCCTGCGGTCGGAACGTCTGTGCGGCAGCGAGTCCTTCCGCCGCTGAAGATACGGCTCGAACCTCGGCGCCGTTCAGTGCGAGCATCGCTGCACAACTGTCGCGCGTGTCGTTGTCGTCCTCTATCAGCAGGACGCGCACACCGCTGATGCTGCGTGAGAGCGTTCTGCGGGCGGAGGGAGCGGGCTCCTCGTCCTGCGCGGCCAACGGAAGCGTCACCGTGAACGTTGTGCCCTGACCCTCTCCCGGGCTCTCGACATGCACCTCGCCGCCGTGCACGTCGACGATATGCCGGACGATCGCCAGGCCGAGGCCGAGCCCGCCGTGGGCCCGGGTCATGGCGCTCTCGGCCTGGACGAAGCGATCGAAGAGATGCGGAACCATCTCCTTTCGCAGCCCGCGTCCGGTGTCGCTCACGGTGATCCTGGCCTGCTTGTCGAATGCTTCGAGGCTGACCGCAATGCTGCCCCCCGGAGGCGTGAACTTCACGGCGTTGTCGAGCAGATTGGCCACGACCTGTTGCAGGCGGTCCGGATCACCGTGCACCGGGTGGTGGGCGCCACGGATCTCGAGCTCGAGCCCTATCCCTTTCGCCTGCGCCGGGCTCCGCGCCACGTCGACCGCGCTCTGGACAACGGTCGCAAGGTCGACCGCCTGCAGGTCCAGCATCAACTTCCCCGACACGATGCGCGAGATATCGAGCAGATCATTGACCAGGCGGGTCTGGTTTCCAACCGCCCGCCCGATCGCGGCACTGGCGCGTTGGATTACGGGGTCCCCCGCAGAGCTCTTCTGGAGCACCTGCGCCGACATCAGAATCGTGTTGAGAGGCGTGCGCAGCTCGTGCGAGAGCGTGGCAAGGAAGAGATCCTTGGCGCGGTTGGCCTGTTCCGCTTCGATTCGAGCCTCTCTCTCCGAAGCTTCGAGCTGGCGGTGCTCGGTGATGTCCTCGAGCGCCACGAGGAGCATCGGATCGCCGCCCGCGTCCTGGATTGGGCAACCGGCGACCACGAGGTCCCGCTGGCCGCCAGGGAACGTGCACTGGACCTCGATGTCCTGGAACGGCGAGCGGATCGTCAGGCTGCGTTCAAGTGCGTGTCGAAGCGCCGGCACATCCAGCGCGCCGCCCGCGAGCTCGAGCAGCCGTAGGCCTTCGGTCACGTCCGGTCGCGTGGCGAAGCGGTCGTAGTACGCGGGGTTCGCCGACACGACGCGCAGACTCGCGTCGAGCACGACCAGCGACATCGGCACGGTCTCCACGATGCGCTGGGCATAGTCGCGAGCCCGCTCCGCTTCTTGTAGCGCGCGCTTCAACACGTCGACGTCGAGAAACGAGAGGATCGCGCCGTCGAGGCGATGGTCCGCCGTCCGGTAGGGGCGGATATGCAGCTTGAACCATCGACCATCCAGACCCTGGACTTCGTGTTCAGTCGGGGTGAGGGACTCGACCGCTGCCCGGATCCTGTCGGCCAGGTCGTCCACCCTGACCTTGAGCTTCACGTCATCGATCGAGCGGCCCACATCTTCGGGCAAGAGGCTGGAGATCTCCCGTGCGGTTGGCGTGAAGCGCCGGACCTTGAGGTCCCGGTCCACCATGATGACGGGGATCTGGACGCTCTCGAGGACATTGACGAGGTCGTCTGCGATCAGGTCCAGTTGCTGGTTCCTGTTGTGCAGCTCGTCATTCAGGGTGCTGAGCTCCTCGTTCGTGGACTGGAGCTCTTCCTGGGCACTCTGGAGCTCCTCGTTGGCGCTCTGGAGCTCCTCGTTGGCGGCGACCAGTTCCTCGTTGGCCGCGCCGAGCTCCTCGACCGTGTCCTGGTGCTCGCCCGCGACCGCTTGAAGATAGTCGCGGGTCGCGTTCAGCTCCCCCCGCAGTTGGACCAATTCGGTGTCGGGGTCACTCCCCGTCGCCTGCTGGCGTTGCGCTGCGGGCGTCAGCCCGAGCTCCTCGAACACGACGAGGAAATAGCGGTCCGTAGCGCCGGCAACGGCTGCAAGCGGCACGACGTCAAGGTTGATCGATCGCGTCTGGGCGTCCTTGGTGATGGTTACCCCTTGCCTGCGGCTTGTCGTGGACTGGCCCTTGGCGGCTTCGAGGGCTTCTCGTAGCGGAGCCGCAAGTCCGTCCCGCGCCATCTTGAGGATGTTCACCTGCGGCTGCCCGGGCGGTGCTTCGAGGAAGTCTCCGGTGCGCCCCCGGAACTGGACGACCTCGAGCCGCTCGTTGACGACCACTCCTGGGGGGGCGTAGCGAGCCAGCAGCACGTGGTCGGCCTGCCTTTGTGCATCTCGCGCAGGCTGTGCCCGCCGGGTGGGTGGGAACGCAGCGGCCCGCGACTCGACTCCGCGGCCGAGCGAAACCGGGTATTCGATCCCCGGACTGTCGCCCGTCTTTTCGAAGATCCGCTCTTCCTTGTCGATCGGAACGAAGAGGTCGCCGAACTCGCGAATGCCCTCGCTGCCGCCGAGAAGCAGGTATCCGGGGGTGTTCAGGCAATGGTGCAACAGAGGCAGGATGCGGCGCTGCAGCTCGGCGTCGAAGTAGATGAGCACGTTGCGACAGCTGATGAGATCAAGCTTGGCGAAGGGGGGATCCCGCGTGAGGTCATGCCGGACGAACACGCACAGATCGCGGATCTGCCTTCCCACACGGTAGCGGTCCGCGGTCCGCTCGAAGAAGCGCGTCAGCCGCTCCGGGCTGACGCCTTCCAGGTCGGACTCGGCGTAGAGGCCGGTCCGGGCCGTCTCGATCGCGCGCTCGCTCAGGTCCGAGGCGAAGACCTTGATGGCCTGGTGTCGGTTCCGGGCACCGAGGAACTCGGCCAGGCAGATCGCCAGAGAGTAGGCCTCCTCGCCCGTGGAGCAGCCGGGCACCCAGACACGGACGGGCGCATCATCGTCCTTGTGCTCCAGCAGGGCGGGCAGGACCTTCTGCTCGAGCGCTTCGAAGGCGGACGGGTCGCGGAAGAACAACGTCACATGGATGAGAATGTCTTCGGCGAGCGCTTTGGTTTCGCCGGAGTCCTTGCGAAGTACTTCCGAGTACTCGACGAGCGAGCCGAGACGGCGCAGCGCCATTCTCCGGGCGATGCGCCTCATGAGCGTCGGGCGCTTGTACTGACTGAAGTCCAGCTGGGCGTGCTCCCGCAGCGTCGCCAGAATGCTCGCTAGGCCGCGTTCATCCTCTCGGCGGTTCTCCTTGGCGCTTGCCTCGGGAAGGGCGGGAGGCACGAGATACGGGTGGCGGCTGAGGCGGACGAGCTCGCGCGAAATCCCTTCGGGGGGCAGGCGGAAATCAACGACGCCCGCAGCCAGCGCGCTCTCCGGCATGCTGCGGAACTGTGCTGACTGCGGATCCTGGGCAAAGGTGATCCCGCCAGCGGCCTTGATCGCCCTGAGCCCCTCGGTGCCATCGGAAGCGGAGCCCGACAGCACAACACCGATGGCTCGCCCTGGCAGGTCTTCCGCGAGCGCACGGAAGAACGAATCGATCGGAAGGTGCGGCCTGCCCGTGTGCTGTCTCGGGACAAGCGAGAGGGACCCCTGCGCGATGTCCAGATCAGCGCTCGATGGGATGACGTACACGCGGTTGGGCTCCGCCTGCATGCGCTCGGTCACCTCGATCACGGGCATCCCGACATCGCCAGCCAGCACACTGCTGAGCATGCTCGGCCGGTCGGGATCGAGGTGCTGGATCACCACGAAGGCCATGCCGGTGTCGGCAGGCAGTTCTGCGAAAACCTGTCGAAGCGCCTCGAGGCCACCTGCCGACGCACCAATCCCGACGATCGGGATGGCAGCCGCCTCCGCTCTTTCAGTCATCTGGCCCGCTCCGCGCTCCCGGCTCGGCGGGGGGACTCCACACGTGCAAACACGCAGGTGTAGAACCTTGCGCGGGCGTCCGGCGCTTGTTCCGCATTCGTGTCCGCCTTTACAGAGCGCGAACCGCGGTGAGTGCGGCGGCCACCGCTTCCCAGTCAAACGTGGGCAGCCGATGTGCAGCAGCGCTCGAGACCCATCGCAGTTCGACCGCGCGCAGTGCTTCGGCGCGCGTCGCGGCCCACTCGGTGATGCAGGCTGCGTCGTCCGCGCGACCCGGGCGTGCTTCGATCCGCCACTCGTCGGGGTCGTTGGTCTCCTCGCGCGGAGTGAACCGGAGGTCGAGCTCCGCACCGTTGCAGGACAGCTCGTAGATCATGCTGTCGCGATCGCGGTGCTGCAGGACGATCCGCAGCGACTTCGCATCTTTTGTTGTAGTTCCCGAGGCGCGACTCGACATAATGACCTCCCCGTGACGGCGCAAACCGACGCCGCGCCGCCCTCTTGTTCGAGGGCACGAAAGACTCTTTACGTACGTCACGCTGCGCACATCCACTCCGCGGACTCGCACCTTCGTGAACGTGCCTAGTCTACTCTGAACGGTGGATTCCGCAAGCAGCCCGCTGGCGCAGTCCAAAGCGACCGCCTGTCACGCGAGCAGATCAATCCTTGCGGTGCTCGATCTCCGGCGGCGCCTGGAAGAAGCGGTTCTTGCTCGGGTCGTTGTAGCGTTCGTAGTCGATGGTGAACGGCGTGATCTCGCTCTGTCCGTCCTTGAAGCGGATGGTCATCGCGCGCGGGATCACGTCGCGGTAGCTGCTGTCGGCCGGCAGGTCGTCGTTGGTCTTTCCGCCTGCCGAGAACAGCGTGATGAGCAGCTGGTTCTCGTCGTCGTAGGCGCGGCGGAAGCCTTCTTCCACCTTCTCGTGGCCGCGGACGAGGGTGTGGCAGCCGATGCGCTGCAGAAACGCCTGGCTCTGCAGGCGCCCGAACGGGAAGCGCGCCGACTGCTTCTGCAGCGAAGCGGGGATGACGTCCGCGCTGGACGGATCGCTCCACATCATCTCGAAGCGGATGTCCCAGTCGTTGAGGCTCGAGAGATCCTTGTACTTCTCCTTCAGCGTGAGGTCGCGCGGGATGCCGCCGTGGACGAACAGGAAGCGTTCGAACAGGAGCATGTTCGGAATCGCGTCGAAGAACCGCATGTAGTGCGCGAAGACCTGCTGCGAGATGTGCGGCTTGAGCGTGCTCATCGCTTCGGAAGGCCTGACCGCGCCGTAGACCTTGCCCTGGTGTTCGACGTAGTACTCGTGGTTGCCGCGCAGCATGTAGACGTGATCGGGCGCCGTCACGAAGAGCTGCATCGCCGAGCGCAGCACGCCCTGGTAGCTGAACATCCCGCGATCGATGTAATCGCCGAGCAGGACCAGCTTGGGGTTGGGGTGCGACGCCGGATCGGTGCGATATCGGCCGACCTTCTCGAAGAAGTCGGTCTGCATCAGCACAGCCTTGAGGCAGCTGTAGCAGCCGTGCAGGTCGCCGACGACGATCAGCTCGTAGTCCTCGCCGGGCTTGGTAGGGCAGACGTAGATGTGACCGTCGAGGAACGGGTCCTGGCCGGCAAACTCGCTCACATTCTGCTTGCCGGCGAGGCTGCCGCTCGAGGCTTTTCGCTGCTGTTCGAGCGTCGCGATGCACTTGTCCATCAACGCTTCGTCGGCGTTGACCTGCTGCATCAGCTTGTCGTGGTCCGCGGTGTAGTTGAACTCGAACTGGTCGAAGAAGGGGTGGTTTTCCACGCTCGGGACCGGCGCGTCGACCTTCCCGATGGAGACCGGCGGTTTCGCGGCGCCGTCGTCGATCAGCTGCACGCCCAGGTCCTCTTCGAGCAGGTCCGCCAGCTCGCCGCGGAACTTGGCTTCGGCGGGATGGACGTGCCCGTCGGCGTGGATCAGCTCGTCGATGGTGTCCATCAGCTGTTCCTGGTTGCCCTGGTCGAAGCTCTTGAAGATCTCGAAACAGCGAAGCTTGAGCTTGGCGTGGACGAAGTCGTCCTGCTTTTCGCCGCTCGACACCGCTTCGTCGAACAGGCCCTTGACCTGGCGGTCGATGCCCTCGAACACCTCGTGGAAGTGCGTCGTGAACTTCTGCTTGAGCTCGCCGCGCAGTTGCTGGTCTTCCGCCGGAACGGCGCCGTTCACGCGGTGTTCGACCAGCTTGCCGATATAGTCGCGAACGAATGTCTTTTCCGAGTCGTCGAAGTCGCCGTCGATGTAGCCGAAGGTTGTCAGGTAGAAGATGACCGCGCGCATCTGCTTGTCGGCGGTCGGCCCATCCGAGCTGAACGTCAGCATGACGCCGAGAGTACGCGTTTTCCGGGCGGCGATCAGAGCGATTTTTCGATGGCGGCGACGATACGTCCGGCGTCGGGGAGAGCGGCATTTTCCAGCTTCGAGTTGTAGGGCAGGGGAACGTCCGCAGCGCCGACGCGGCGCGGGGCGGCGCGCAGCGCCCCGTGGGCGACCTCCGTCACGCGGGCGACGATCTCCGAGCCGAAACCGTGTCCGACCGGGGCGTCCTCCACGGTCACCAGCCGTCCGGTGCGTGCTACCGAGCGGACGATGGTTGCTAGGTCGAGTGGAACCAGCGTGCGTGCATCGACGACCTCGACCGACACGCGGTGCTTTTCCAGCTCCGTGGCGGCCTCCAGCGCGCGGCCCAGTGCCGCGCCGATGCTGACCAGCGTCACGTCCGTTCCCGCCCTCTTCACGTCGGCCACGCCAATCGGAACCAGGTGCTCGCCCGCCGGCACCGGGCCCGGCTCGGTGTAGAGCAGCTTGTTCTCGAAGAAGAGCACGGGGTTGTTGGAGCGGATCGCCGCCTTGAGCAGTCCCTTGGCGTCGGCCGCCGTGCCCGGAGAAAGCACGATCAGCCCCGGGATGCCGGTGAGCAGAGCCTCCAGACTCTGCGAGTGCTGCGCCGCCATTCCGAGCCCAGCTCCGCCCGGAGTGCGCACCACCAGCGGCAGCGAGTACTGTCCGCCCGACATGTAGCGCAGCTTCGCCGCCTGGTTGACCAGCGGGTCCATGCAGGTGGTCAGGAAGTCGGAGAACAGGATTTCGCACACGGGGCGGCGCCCCGCGATCGCGGCGCCCACGGCGGAGCCCACGATCGCGTACTCGCTGATGGGCGTGTCCACGATGCGCGTCGGACCGAAGCGATCCACGAGGCCGTTCGTCACGGCGAAGTAGCCGCCGGTGGTCACGTCCTCGCCGATCAGGTACACGCGCTCGTCCCGCTCCAGCTCCTCGGCGAGCGCCTCGAACAGCGCCTTCGAGCAGGTGATGTCGCGCGTGGCGCCGGGCGTCGCGGCGCCGGCGGTGTACAGGCGCCGCGGCTCGGGCGAGTAGATGTCCGTGTAGAGCGCCTCGAGCGCGGGCTCGGGCGCCGACAACGCGCGTTCCCATGCGTCGACAACGCGGCTCTTTGTCTGCTCGGCGATAGCGGCTGCTGCTACGGCGTCGAGCGTGCCGTCCTCCAACAGCGCGCGCTCCAGCGTGACGATCGGACCGCGCGCCTTCCAGCTCTCGATCTCCTCGGCGCTGCGGTAGGCAACCGTCTCGCCCTCCATGTGTCCGTGCCAGCGATAGGTGCGGCACTCCAGCAGCGTGGGACCCCCGCCGCGCCGCGCGTGGGCGACTGCCTCGCACGCGGCCTGGTAGACCGCGCGCGCGTCGTTGCCGTCGACCTCGACGCCCGGGATGCCGTACGCCGCGGCGCGATCGGCGAGTCGCGTCACGCGCGTGTGGCGCTCCAGCGGAGTGAACTCGCCGTAGAGGTTGTTTTCAACCACGAATACCGCGGGCAGCTGCAGGACGGCGGCCAGGTTCAGAGCTTCGTGGAACATGCCCTGGTTGGTGGCGCCGTCGCCCATGAAGGCCACGGCCACCTGGTCGCTGTGCGCCAGGGCCGCTGCGTGGGCCGCGCCTGCGGCGATGAGCGCGCTGGCGCCGACGATGCCGTTCGCGCCAATCGCGCCCACGGTTGAATCGGTGACGTGCATCGAGCCGCCTTTGCCGCCGCACAGCCCGCTCGCGCGCCCGAGCAACTCCGCCATCATGCCGTCGAGGTCGGCGCCCTTGGCCAGCATGTGGCCGTGGCCGCGATGGGTGGTCGCCATGTAGTCGTCTGCGCGCAACGCGAAGCAGACGCCCACAGCCGTGGCTTCCTGGCCGATGGACAGATGGACCGCCTCGGTCGGCACCTCGCCGCGCGCCCAGGCCGCCGACAGGTGCTCTTCGAAGGCGCGGATCTCGCGCATGCGCCGCAGCATCTCGACGGCCAGCGCGCCCGGCTCGGTGGGCAGCTCTTGCTGGCGGAACTGGACTTCGGGCAGCTTCGGCTCGTCTACGAGCGGGATGAGATGACGCTCCAGAGCGTCGAAGTCGACGCTGCGGCGCCCGGGCAGGTGCTCCCGCGCGCGGTGGGCAACGCGTCGCGCTTCGGCGAGCAGTCGCTCGCCCAGCGCCGGGTGCGCGGACTCGTCGATCAAGAGCGCCTCTTCGCCGAGCTCGCGCAGCACGTCCGCGTAGATCGGATAGGCCGGCTCGAGCGCGGGCAGAAGCGCCAGGGCCTTCGAGATCGGCCCACGCGCAACGACCTTGCGCGTGGCGATCGCGCTGGTGATGCCGAGCCGTCCCTGCCAGAAGCGGTTCGCAACGTCGGCGGACTGGATGAGCTCCAGCTCGGGTTCGAGCCTGGTCTCGCCGAATTCCCAGCAGATCGGGGCCTCGCGCAGATCGACCGTGACCTGCCCGTCCGGATCCTTGTAGCGGAAGCGCACGACCATGCGGCTCGCGACCAGCGCGTCGGCCACATCGCTGCGCTCCGCCAGTCGGTGCAGGAAGGCGTCGAACACCTTGTAGAGTTGCTGGGTACCGGAAAAGCTCGCCATGGCTCATCTCCCTCGGCGCGACGTGCCCTTCGGCGCGCGCCGTCTTGCCGACCACGCGGGACCGAGTTGCTCGGCGTAGCCTTCGCCGCTGAAGCTTCCCGACCAGATGCCGGTCCCTTCCGCCTGGTAGTCGAACGCCGACAGGAATCCATCGCCGAGCACCGCGTGCGGCACGCCGGTGCGGATGGCCTCGTAGCGGAGCGTGCCGTCCGGGCCCGATAGCTCGGTCACCCAGCGGCGGGGCACATGCCGGCTCCGTCCCGCGTAGTTCGCGGAGCGGTCCAGCTCCTGGACGCTGCAGGAGTAGCTCGTCTGCACCGTGTCGTCCCCGCGACGTATCAACCCCGCGCGTCGCAAAGCAAGCCCGCCGGGGCCCTCGGTCCACAGACCGATCGCGACGCCGTCGCCGGGAAGACGCAGCACCTCGTAGCGGAACAGAGCGAGCGCGGACGCCCACGGCGCGCGTCGCCCCCAGCCGTGATCGAACAGCGCCGGCGTGGAAAGCTCGCCCGACCTGTCGCCCCAACGCCACGAGAGCCGGCAGCTCCCGAAGCTCGTGTAGTGACAGAAGTAGTCGGGTATCCACCCCCAGCGCTGCACCTCGCCCGCGGTCTCGAGCTCGAGATCGAGCGACAGCTGCTCTTCGGGCTGGCGCCAGGTGGCGCGGTAATGCGGCCAGGCGCCGTCGAGCACAAGCCGCTGTCCCAGCGCGAGGTGCACCGCGCCCGGCGTGGACTCGACCTCCGATCCGACGCGGTGATAGCGCTTGTAGGTCGCCGTGCGCTCCCGCCCCACGAGACACAGCTGCAGATCGAACGCGCCGTCCGGATCCCCCGACCAGTTGTCGCTCTGATCGAACGGCAGCCCCGTCAGCCCGAGCGTGGTGTTGAGATTGAGGAAGCGGAAGGGCGCGTCGGGTGCGAACACCGCAATGATCGTCCTGAGGTCCCACGCCGCGTCGGGAAAGCGCGTGCCGTCCTCGTCCGGCGAGGGCGGACGCGCCGATCGCGCGCCGCCGTCGATTCTGGCGACCAGAGGGTTCAGCGCCTTGAGGAGCTTCGGCATCGGCTATCCGACGGCGATCCCGCTGGAACGGAACACCAGCGACGGGTCCTCCCACACGTGCGAGAGATCCACCATGGTCGGCGACGAGCAGGACGAGCAGTCCTCCGCTTTGCAGCGCAGCGCGGAGAAGCGCTCGCTCTGCATGATCTCCGCGAGCGGCGTCTTCTGGATGTCGCCGAGCGGGTGATCCAGATCGAGGCAGTTTTCCACGAGCCCTCGCGCGTCGACGGTCATGGCCAGCTTGGGGAAGTGGCAGCGGTAGCCCGGCCGGCCGTCGATGAAATACTGGAAGTAGCGCTCGGAGTTCAGGATCGGCGCGCCAGCGCGCTTCTTCTCGACGAGCTCGCTGCACACGCGCTGCAGAACGTCGAGCGGCAGACCCATATCGGTCTCGCTGAAGTGCGAGCCTTCGGTGCCATTGCGGTAGGGCGTTACCACGTCGAACGAGACCGGCACGTCGACCCGCTCGGCGAGCGCTATGAGCTCGTCGATCTCGCCCTCGCCCTCGATACCGCGCTGCACGCAGGTGTTGAGCTGCACCGACAGCTCCGGATAGCGCTGCTTGACCAGCGCGATCGAGCGCATCAGCCGCGCGTGCAGGCCTGGCAGGCGCCGGATGGCGTCGTGCCGCTCGGGACGTGCGGAGTCCATGCTCAGCATCAGCATGTCGACCCACGGCAGCACCTCGTCCATGCGCTTTTCAAGGTACCAGCCGGTGGTGAACAGGAGCACGGCCATGTCGAGCTCGTCGTGGACGTAGCGCACGATCTCGCCCAAGTCGCCCCGCATGAAGGGCTCCCCGCCGGAGATGGCGGTTGCCACGAAGCCCTGCTCGCGGGCCTGGGCGTAGAAGCTCTTCAGAGTGTCCGTCGGCACGTTCTGCCAGTCGTTGTGCTTCCACAGGCAGCTCTGGCAGTCGCACATGCAGTGCTGGGTGACGAACAGACCGACCACGAACGGCCTGCCGTCGCCCCGCTGGCGCGCCTCGATGGCTCGCCCCGCCAACTTGGTCAGGACTGCCTGCATCCGCGGTGTCGTGCTCTTCATGACTTCCTCCTTCGCTTTGCTGTCGAGGCAGCCGCGTTGTGCGTCGCGGCTTGCAGCTCGGCGACGACCAGATCCACCATCTTTGCCAGGTGCGCTTTGCGCAGCGCGAGGCCCTCGTCGCCGAGCGGATCGGTGCCTGCCAGGCTCTCGACGACCGGCGCGTACGTGACCCAGGTGACGGCCATCCCGTAGAAGCTCACCAGGAGCTGCGCCGCCGACAGCGGCCCCTCGCGCGTCGCCGGGTACGCTTCGTTCAGGAGCGCGGCGCCGGTCTCGAACAGGGGTGCCATGTGCGCCGTCACGCGCTCGACGTGGCGTCCGCCCGCCACCTCGCGCTGCACCATGCGCGCGAACGTGCGATTTTCCGCCAGGAAATCCAGGTAGCTCTCTAGCAGCCCCAGCATCCGGCCCTGCAGGTCCCCGGCGCGCGCCAGCGCGGTCTGGATGCGGCTCTCGAGCCGCTCGTAGTAGCGGTCCAGTACCGCCGCCCAGAGCTCGCTCTTGTCCTTGAAGTGGTAGTGGATGAGCGCCTTGTTGACGCCGGAGCGCTCGCCGATGAGCCGGGTGCTCGCGTTCTCGAAGCCGACCTCGCCGAACAGCTGGTCGGCGGCCCCGAGGATGGCTTCCCTGGTATTTGCGCTGGTTCCGGGCATTGGTCAGTCGCCCAATCAATTGCCACCGCCGGCCTGGCTTGTCAACCCCCTCGGCGCCACAAGGGTCCGGCGGGTGCTATTGAAGGCGTCGATGCATCCGTTGCTGGGCTGGTACGTCGCGTTGACCCTGGTGGTCGCGTATGTGGGTGGCATCGGGCTGTACATCGCAAGCACCTACGGCTTCGCGCGGACCGATCACGAGCCGCGCAGCTTGGTAGCGACCCTGCGCGAAGCGCTGCGCGAGGCCCTGGTCGTGGCGCTGCTGCTGCCGCTCTTGCCGCTGTACTACCTGTACGGCCGGCGGATGGCGGGCGGCCGCGGCAGGCCCGTGGTGCTCGTGCATGGCTATGCGCAGAATCGAGTCGACTTCCTGTGGCTGGCGCGAGCGCTGTCCCGGCGCGGCCTCGGGCCCATCTACGGCTTCAACTACTGGCCGCTCAGCCACCTCGCACGGAGCTCCGGGCAGCTCGAGCGCTTCGTGCGGTGGGTCTGCGACGAAGAGCAGTGCGACTCGGTGGACATCGTGTGCCACTCGATGGGCGGGCTGGTGGCGCTGGAGATGCTTGCGGGCGGCGCTCCGGGTGTGCACCGACTGGTGACGATCGGGTCGCCCCACGCCGGCATCTCCTGGCCGCCGCTGATCCCCGGCGCGAGCTCCGAGCACCTGCGCGCCGGGGCCGTGCTGCTGCGCGAGCGACGCGCACTGGAGCTGCCGTCGCTCAGCATCTACTCGACGCACGACAACATCGTGCACCCGGCCGCGACCTCGTCGCTGGAGGTCGTCGGCGGACGCGACCTCTGCGTGCCGCACATCGGTCACCTGGCGCTTTTGTTCGACGAGCGCGTCGCCGACAGCATCGTCAGGTTCCTGCGCGAATCTTCTTCTAGTTGACCGTCAGCGGCGCGAGCTGGTCCACGTTGAAGTAGAGCGAGGCGTTCGAGCCCGCGCCGTCGAGATCGCAGTATGTCCACGACTGCCCGTCGAGGCTGAAGCGGTAGACGTAGTGGTAGTCGCCCGCCCCGGCGGGCGCGGTGAACGAGCCCATGAATTCGGCGTTGTTGCCGTAGTCCTGGTTGTACGTGGCCGGGTAGTAGACGAAGCCGCTCTGCGTCTCGGGGTTCACGTCGGCGGGGCCGTAGCCGACCTGCGCTATGACGCCAGCAGGCGCGCCGGAGCCCGTGAGGCCTGCCTCGTACAGACGGCCGTAGATCAACCCGGAGGCCTGCGAAGCCGAAAGGCCCAGGCTGGTCGGAGACTGGATGATGCACCAGTCCGCTTCGGCCGCGTTGCCGGTCTCGTTCACCACGCCGCAGGGTGTGCAGGACGCCGCAGCGGTCGCGCTGTTGCGTGGGAGAACCGCAGTGGCGGTGAAGTCGTGGTCGTTCTCGTCCACGTCGGTGCATCCCGCGGCGCCGCGCGTCGCCGAATCCGTGGCGGCGCTCGGCCCAGGCGCCGCAGCGCCGCCCTCGTAGCAGTTCGCCGAGCCATAGCCGACGAAGTCGACGATGCTGGCGTTGGCGGGGCAAGCGCCGCTGAGCGCCGTGGTCGAGCTGACCAGCGCGACCTTGCCGCTCCCCGCGGCCATGTTCGTGGTTCCGGTCGCGTCGGGGGTCGGCAGCGCGCTGCCGTTGCTGCCGCTGGATAGAGCCACCAGGTAGTAGCCGCCGGCGGGGATGCTGCCGGTGAGACTCGTGACCGCCCACGAGCTGCCCGTCGACGAGGCGTATTGCACCGACCAGCTCGACACGTCGACGGAGGTCGTGCCGCGGTTGTGGAGCTCGATGAAGTCGGCGTTGTAGGTCGCGCCGCTGTTGCCGCCCGCGCCGTAGACCTGGCTGATCACGACCGAGCCGTCGCAAACGGCCGGCGCCGCTTCCGTCGAGAATCCGGTTGCGCTGGTGTACTCGGCTGAAAGCGCATCGCCGTAGGCGTCCTGGGCGGCGGTGGTGACGCGGATCCTGTACGTGGAGCTGTACGAGAGCGCCGGTGCCGGGACCAGCGTTGCTACCGTACCGAGTGCGGACATCGTCGGCGTCGACGTGGAGAAGCCGAGACAGCTCGCGAAGTCATCCGTGGAAAGCTGGATCGCGCCGCTGCACGCACCGGCGGCGGTCTGGGCAGTGAGCGTGGCACCGTTCATCGTCGTCGAGAACTCGACGGCGATTGTCGACGCCGTGGAGATGTTCGTGGCTGCATCGGCTGGATTGGTCGAGACGATCTGGGGCGCCGCACAGGTGGTGCCCGTGCACACACCGCTCTCGCAATCGGACGCCGCGCTGCAGGTCTTCCCGACGGCGCAGGGCGGGCAGGTGCCGCCGCCGCAGTCCTTGTCGGTCTCGGCCCCGTTCTTCACGCTGTCGTTGCACGCCGGGGCCTGGCAGGCGTTTCCGGTGCAGACGCCGCTCGTGCAGTCGGTGCCGATGAGGCACTCGACGCAGTGGCCCGAGCCGTCGCAGAGCGCGCCGCCGTTCTGGGTGCACGTCGCGCCGGATGAGAGGTCCGGATTGGACGGCGTGCCGTTGCTGCACACGTCATCGGTGCACTGGTTGCCGTCGATGGGCACATCGGTGTTGTCGACGGCCTGCGTCGTGCCTCCGGACCCGTCGCAAACCTGCAGTTGGCAGTCGCCCGCGCTCTGCGTCGCAGTCGGGGTGTTGGCGGCGTAGGGTGCGGTTCCGCACACGCCCGACGTGCACGTTCTGTAGAGGCACTCGTTGCCCGTGGCGGGGCAGTCGCCCGGCACGGAGCACTGCGCGCCGGCGTCGCTGCCTCCGCTTCCTGCGGTTCCACCCGCACCGGCGCCGCCGTCGGTGCCCGCGGTTCCTCCGCTACCGCCACTCCCGGCACTGCCACCGCTGCCCGCACTCCCATCGGGTCCGGCATCGGTTCCTGCGGTTCCGCCCGAACCCGCGCCGCCGTCGGTGCCCGCTGTACCACCGGTACCCGAGGTTCCACCAGAACCCGCAGTACCGCCCGTTCCAGCAGTGCCGCCCGTTCCAGCAGTGCCGCCTGTTCCAGCAGTGCCGCCCGTTCCAGCAGTGCCGCCCGTTCCAGCAGTGCCGCCTGTTCCAGCAGTGCCGCCCGTTCCAGCGGTGCCGCCTGTTCCAGCAGTGCCGCCCGTTCCAGCAGTGCCGCCTGTTCCAGCGGTGCCGCCTGTTCCAGCACTGCCGCCTGTTCCAGCAGTGCCGCCGAATCCAGCACTGCCGCCGAATCCAGCACTGCCGCCGAATCCAGCGGCGCCAGCCATTCCCGCAGCACCCGCAGCGCCACTGGTCTTCTTGATCTTGCCGCGGTCGACGCTGGTGATGAGCGAGCACCCTTCCGCAGCGAGTGCGACCACCATGGCGGAGACGAGCAAGCGGGAAGCGGTCATGTATTCTCCTCGTCGGCTGGGGCGCGATGGCCATGCCCCGGAAAGCCGTTCTATCATGGGGGCCCCTGCCACCGCGGTCCACCGCTGTCCAGGCTGATCGGAGTCATGGAGCGCCGTTTCCAGATGCGATGACCGGCGCAGTTGCCGTCCGGACGGGGGCGCGAGTAGTGTCGGGTATGCTTCGACGCCTACTTGTGGTGGGGGCTTGTATTGCGGTCGGCGTGGGGTGCTCGTCGGCGACCATTGTTCACAACAACGGCAGCGGCGGCGCTTCGGGAAGCGCTGGTGCCGGCGGTAGCGGCGCGACGGGCGGCAGCGGCGCGACGGGCGGCAGCGGCGCGACGGGCGGCAGCGGCGCGACGGGCGGCGCCGGTGGCAGCGACGCGGGCACCGGCGGCAGCGGTGGGTCTGGGGCGGCGGGCGGCAGCGGCGGCGGCACTCAGTGCGTCCCCGATGCGGGCTGCAGCGGTGCCGGCTGCGTACAGACGCTGTATTCCGGCGAGTCCGCACCTGGACCGCTGTACGTCGACGGCGCGAATGCCTACTGGGTGGCGGGCACTACCAAGCTATCGCTGCGCGCGGGACCGAAAGCGGGCGGCTGCGCGGCACACGACGTTGTCGGCGATCTCGGGATCACCGGCAAGGTCAAGCAGATGATCGGAGACACCACCGCGATCTATCTGGGCACCACCGATCCCAACAAGGCGGTGGTGAAGATCGACAAGACCACGAAGGCCGCGAGCGTGCTCGTGGGTCCCGGCCAGTGCTCCAGCGGCGGCAACGGGATGATCGCCGAGAACGACACGCACATCGTGTACGACTGCAACGACGGCAACGGCCAGGTCGAACGTATCCCGAAGGCGGGGGCGTCCGTTCCGGACATCGTGTTCGCCGCACAGAGCGCCGAGCTCTTCTACGGCGTGGGCGCGGACAACGTCTACTCCTACAACGATACCGGCGCGATAGGTCGGGAGCGCCTGGACGGCACGGCCGGAGCCAGCCTCTATTCGCAGGCCAACGCGACGAAAGGCATGGCCATGGGGGACCAGATCTACTGGTTCAAGAACGGCGTGCTGATGCAGGGCAGTATCGACGGCTCCAGCGCTTCCCCGCGCTACAGCTCGCTCGTCCAGCCGGACGTGCTCGCGGCGGACGACAAGGGCGCCTACGTCGGTGATCTGGGCGGCAGCGACGGCCAGGGCAGTATCCTGGCAGCCCTGACCGGCAAGGGCGGCGCAGCGGTGATTGCCAGCAAGCAGAATCACCCCACGGCAATCGCCACCGACACCCTGTACATCTACTGGACCAACCAGAACGGCACGGTGCGCCGCGGCGGGCGCCCCTAGCTCGTGGCGGAGGCGCGCGGGCGAGCCCACTGCTGGTAGACTCCGCGCCCGGAGCCTGTCTTGGCCAAGCCCCCGCCCTCCAGCAGGAGCCCGCGCTCGAAGCGCGGGACTACGCAACGCCCGCGCTTCCGGCGCTTCAGCGATCTGCCCGAGCTGAGCGACGAGCCCGTCGAGCCGGAGGTACGTCGCGGTCGCAGGATCGCGCTGGGCCTGCTCACGATCGTATCGTTCGCGAGCGTCGCCTGGGTTGCCTCGCCATTGTGGGTCGGGCTGATGCTGGGCGCGATGATGGCGTTCTCTGCGCAGCCGCTGCAGAGCTGGTTGGCGCAGCGCCTGGGAGGGCGCCACTCGCTGGCCGCCATCCTGACTACCATCGTCGTCGGTCTGGTGACTGCCGCCGGTGTCGGAGTTGCCGGCTACGTGCTGGTCACCGGCTTTCTCGAGGTCGTCGCTCTGCTCAAGGAGCACGCGCCGACCATCACCAAGAACGTACATGTCGGCGCGCGCGGAATGCACATGCTGGCGCGCTTCGGAGTCAGTCGCCACGACATGGTGACCCACCTGCAGGAGTGGGCGAGCCGCGCATCGGGCTATCTCGCGGATGCGGCCGGCACCATCCTGCAGACGACGACTTCGGCGTTGCTCTCGTTCGTGATCGCGCTTTTTGCGATGTACTACGTGCTCCTGCACTGGCCGACCATCAGCGTGCGCCTCGAGCGCGTGCTTCCGCTGGACCCCCACCACACGCGGTCGCTGATGCAGGAGTTCCGCGACGTCGGCCGCGGCGCGTTCATCGGCGGCATCGCCACCGCCGTGGTGCAGGGTGTGTTCGCCGGCGTCGGTTTCGCGATCGCCGGCGTCCCGCACGCGGCCACCTGGGGCCTGTTGACGGCGATCGCATCGTTTTTGCCGGTCGTCGGCACCGCGCTGATCTGGCTCCCGGTTGGTGGCTACCTGATCGCGATGGATTCCGTGAGCGCGGGCATCTTCGTCGTGACCTGGGGCGTCGTTGTCGTCATGGGCATCGCCGACTACATCGTGCGCCCGCGCCTGGTCGGTCGGCACGGCGCGGAGCAGCCGTTCCTGATGCTGATCGCGCTGCTCGGCGGAATCGAGATCTTCGGTCTCGCCGGGCTGATCGTCGGACCGGTGCTGATGTCGCTGTTCCAGGCGATCGTGCGCATCTACGAGCGCGAGGTCTCCGGCGACAACCTGGACGAAGGGTAGCGCGCGACCATGGCCATCTGGAGTGGCTGGCTGGCGACCGCGTTGATCGTGATCGCGGGGCTGGTGCCGCTTGCCGCCCGGCTCCGGCTCGGCAAGCGCGCCACGCCCGCGTCACGACCGATGAGAGCCCACGTGATCGTCGGGCTCACGACCGGCACCGTCGCATTCGTGCACACGCTCCTGGTTGTTCCCGCGCTGGGCGCACCCGGTGCGGTGGGTGGTGGCATGCTCGCCCTCGGCGCGGCAGGGGCCGCATTCTTCCTGCTCGTCGCGCATACGGGGCTGGGCTTCCAGCTGCGCCGCCCCAAGCTGCGTGACCGCGCCAAGAAGCGCCGTGCGCACCTGACAACGGCCCTGCTGATCGTCGCGGCAGTCTCCATCCACGTCGTGGCGCTGATGCGCGGGCAGCGCTGACCCGCTGATGAATTGTTGGCCCGCCCCTGGGGGCTCTGGCTTCTCTGGGGTCATGCGTGCGCGCGCGGCATTCTGTTTCCTGGCGGCGACGCTCTCGCTCGCCGCGTGCCGTCGTGGCCGGCCGCGTCGGGCTGCGACGCGGCCCGCGACCGCAGCGAACGCCGCGCTCGTCCACGAACGGAGCCGTGTCGCCGAGGCGCGCGGTCTCGTCCAGAGCGAGATCTCCAGGAGCTTCGCGTTGCCCGTGCATCTCGGCGAACGTCGCTGTCCGGACGCCGAGCTGGCCAAGCTCCCCGGGCCCCAGCGCGAGCTGGCCCTTGCCCTCAGCGACTCGCGCTACGAGGGCCGGAGCGTGCTGCCTCTGTCGGTCACGCACCATCTGGTGGATCCGGATCCGAGCCGTCTCGAGTCGGAGCTCATCGGTATCGATCACTCCGCGTCCCAGGATGCAGCCATCGACACCATTCACTGGCTGGCCGCGCGGCGCTACGTCGCGGTCTTCCATATCGTTGACTTCGCCGGAGCCCGCCGGTTCCACCGCATCGGCCATCGACATGCCGAGTGGGACGCGGGCCGCATCCAGGCGTTCCTGGTCGTCCACGACGTGCGGAGCGGAGAGGCGATCTGCCAGACCCGGCTCGTCGTCGCCGGCGACGCGCGCGGAGCGCCGCTCTCCATCAGATTGCGCTCGCGCACGCGCGACCAGCTCACGGAAGAGCTTGGAAAGCGGCTGCGACAGGACGCGCGCCGCGCGCTTTCGCGTCTGACCTCGGTGCTGTATTTGCGCGGCGACTCGCCGGCGGACAAGCTCGCAGCGCGCTAGTACACGTGCACGCTGGTGAGGACGGTTTCCGGCTTGCCGCCGGCGAAGGGCGCCACCGTCGTCTGCTTGATGTGACCGAGGATGCAGTTGCCCGTGGGCGTCCCGATGTACTTCGCTGACAGGATGCGGGCGGAGGAGACCTGTCCGTCGGGAGAGAACGCGACGATCACCTTGGCGTTGCCCGACGGCGCGCCCGCGCTGCGGCAGCGTCCAGCGGCTTGCCCGGTCTTGCCCAGCGCGGTGAGCGCAGCGATGCGATCGAACGCGCCGCCACCCGCAGCGCCAAGCGGTGCAGTCGCCGACGGCTGGGCCGGTGCTTCGGGCACAGCAGACTGCCCGGGAGCGGCAGGTTGTTCGGGCGCTGCGGACTCCACAGGCGCTGCCGGCGGGGCTGCGGAATCCACAGGCGCCGCCGACTCATCGGGCGCCGCCGACTCCTCGGGGGCGGCCGCTTGTGGCGGCGGCGCGGTCGGCGAAGGCTCCGCAGGTGGTGCGTCGTCCGGTGACCGTGCGGCCACGGCCGACGCCGGCTCGCCCGTCGGGAGCGCGGCCGGCTCCGGCGACGCCGCCGTGCTCGCGCGGCCGGGCTGCGTGAGCCAACCGACTCCTGCGGCGATTGCCAGGACGACGAGGAACGGGAACAGCAGCCCGTCATCGGGCGCCTTTTCCTGGTCGTGGTCGTGATCCCCCGCTGCGTGCCCGTGCCGTTCGCTGTCGTCGCTCATGACGGCCCGGCATGCTGCCGCGAATTGTCCTTCGAGGGAACCCTCCCTGGGAGTACCCTTTTTCGCATGGTCCTCGACGCCCGACTCAAGAAGCTCGCCACCGGCATCTCCGCCGCCAAGGCCGCCAAGGCGCTGGCCCAGAGCCTGCGCGATCCCGGCACGCTGTCCGACCTCGAGAAGCAACAGGCCGAGGAGTTCAAGGCCACGCTGGAGGCCATGTTCCTGATGGCCGCCGTGGACGGCGAGGTCGCGCCGGAAGAAGTGGAGCAACTGCGGGCCAGCATCGAGGCCATCGTGGACATGCACGTCGTGGAGGAGTTGAAGCTCGAGCCGCTGCTCGAGGAGCTGAACGCCAACCTGGAGCGCGACGGCTGGAAGGCGCGCCTCGACGACGTGGCCCGACGCATCACCACCGAAGACGGCAAGGCCTACGCCTTCCGTCTGGCGGCCGGCGTTGCGTTTGTCGACGATCACGTCGCGCATGCGGAAGCCGCTGCGATCGAAGCGTTCGCCGCCACGCTTGGTGTCGAGCCGGACGACTCGCAGGCGATCCTGCGCGAGGTCTACGACGAGCTGTTCGGCGCGTAGGCTGCGGATCCGCAGCCCACCGGGCCCACTTCATGGAACGAGAACAGGTACCCGGCTTGCCCGTCCCGCGGCGCGTCGAACGCCGGTACGGCCCGAGTTGACAGTAGCCTGCGGCGCCCCGTAGTGTGCCCGGCGCTTTGTCGCAGGCGCACCCGCGAGGCATCTACTCGACGAACTCCCGTTGCCGGCGCGCGCCTGCCGCGCCGCGGCGGCCAGATGGGCCCTCTCTGCGCCTCCGCGCGCAGCAAGGAGCCTGAGCCGCCTACCCACAACAGAGAAGCCGCATGCTCGAAATCTGGCACCTTTCGATGGCCTACCTCGGTGCGCACCTCATCACCACGTGCGTGGCGGGCGGCGTCGGGCTTGGGCTTCTGGTCTGGCTCATTATCGCCCTGCGGGAACATCCCACCGGCTTCTGGTTCATCTTCTGGGGGGAGTTGGCCGAGCGCGCGTCGTTCTACGGCATGCGCACGATTCTCGCGCTCTATCTCGCGCACGTACTGCTGTTCAAGGAGAGCAGCGGTGCGTCGATCATGAGCTTCTTCATCGCGTCGTGTTACGTCGCGCCGCTGCTCGGCGGGATGATCGCCGACCGCTTCCTCGGCCGTTACAAGACCATCCTCTACTTCTCCGGTCCCTACATCCTCGGGCACATCATCATCGGCGGATGGCAGAACCGCACGGCTCTGTTCATCGCGCTGGGGCTCCTCGCGTTGGGCTCTGGAACGATCAAACCCAACACGAGCACGCTGATGGGGGCGATGTACGAGAAGGAGAAGAAGGACTACCTCCTGACCAAGGCGTTCTCGTACTTCTACGCGGCAATCAACGTGGGCTCGATGCTCACCACGTTTGCCCTGCCGAAGGTGCGCGACACCATCGTCAAGATGGACACCGCAAAAGGCCTGACGGAGATGGACGCGTTCCACCACGCCTACGGCGTCGCCTTCATGATCCCCGCAGTGGCCATGGGGCTGTCGTTCTTCTTCTTTGCGATAGGCAAACGCTTCTATCCGAAGGAGAACGTCCGCGATCGGCCGCCCAAGACCGACGAGCAGCGCGCGGCCGAGCGCCGGACGCTCAAGCGCGTGGCCGGCATCTTCGCGTTGGTCGCGGTGTTCTGGTTCGTCTACGACGAGTCGGCGTCGACCTGGATCTACTTCGCCCGCGATCACATGAATCTTGTGCTGTTCCAGCACCTGTTCGGCATGGGCAAGATGACGGTCAGCCCCGATCAGATCCAGGGGCTCAATCCCTTCCTGATCGTGCTCCTGACCCCGTTCTTCAACTGGCTCTGGGACTTCGTGAAGAAGCGGCGGGGCACCGAGCTGCCCGACACCCGCAAGATGCTGGTGGGCTTCTTCATCGTGGTGGGCTGCATGGCGACCATGGCGGTGGCCGGCTTCCTGGCGGAGGGCGCGAAGATCAGCGTCTGGTGGATCGTCGTCGCCACCGTGATCATCACGCTGTCCGAGCTGTGCGTGAGCGTCGTCGGCCTGGAGCTGGCCTACAAGGTCGCGGAACCCGGGACCAAGAGCTTCGTGACGGCCTGCTTCCTGGTCACGGTCTTCCTGGGCGACTTCGTGGGAGGCTTCTTCAACAAGGCGCTCTGGGGCACCGTCTCGCCGGGCAGCTTCTTCGGAATCCAGACCTTGATCATCCTCGGCGCGGCACTGAGCTTCGTTGCCGTGGCCCGCAAGTTCGAGCGCGAGCACGGCCCCGCCGCCAGCCCCGAGCCGGCGGTTGCCGAGTAGCCGCGCATCTGCCGCGGAAGCGTAGCAAAATGCCACAGTGTGTGTAGAATTTTGCTACGAGCTGACGCGGGACATGCTAGGCGTCAGCCCGATGGAAGAAGGTGGTGGCGTTCCGGTGTTGCGCACGATAAAGGTCCGCCGCCGATGAAGCCGTACTCCGTCAACGATCCCCAGCGCGACGAGCTCTCGCCCTACGTGGTGCCTGCGTCGCAACCGTACGACGCCCCGCGCCGCGGGCCGTGGCACGGCGAGCTGTTGATCGCCGTGGTGGTTGCGGTGCTCGCATTGGTTGCGATCCGGCTCGGACCGTGGAGCGGCGATCCGCTGTCGTTCCGCGTGGGAAACGGCAAACCGGGCATCGAGAACGCGTGGATCCGTGCTGACTCGAACACGGACCAGCCCGTCGTGTTCTCCGATGGTACGACGATGCTGCTCAGGCCAGGCGCACGCGCGAGAGTCACGCGCCTGGGTCGGGACGGAGCCGACGTGCAGCTCGCACGCGGTCGTGCCACGGTTTCGCTGCACCCCGGGCACACCCAGTGGACCTTCGATTTCGGTCCGTACGAGCTACAGGCAGCCGGCGCGCGTTTCAATGTCGCGTGGGATGCGACGACCCGCCAGGTCGTCGTCGACATGCGCGACGGCTCGGCGCGCATGACCGGTCCGGGCCTCGGCGCCTCGCGCACCGTGATCGCCGGCGAGAACCTCCGCCTGCCCGCGCCCAGGCGCTGACTGCCCGGACGGTCTCGGGCGCCATGCGGAAATCCGCGTAAGCAGCCTGGGTCGTGATCTAGACTGGGTGGTGGCTACGACCCACACGTGCCGCCCGCCAGCTTCGGGCAGATGCTCGAGGACGCGAGCTCGACCGTGCACGCGAAGGCTTTCGCCGTTCGGGGTTCTCGACAGCTCCGGAAACCAGAAGGCCGCGTACAGCGCCTACCAGTCGGTGGCGCCGGCCTGGAACTCGAGCTGCGAGTAGCCGTCGTGACGCCCCGCTTGACGCGCCGCTGAGCGCGAAGTAGCTGGAGATCTTCAGGATTTCGCGTTGCCCTGGCCCTGACGCGGGGCTCTCGCTACACCACGGACGCCTTGTCTTCCCCCCAGCACGGCCACCCCGCTGACGACACGCCCCACGGCCGGTATCTGCTGGGGCTGTGCATGACGGCGCTCGGTGTCGTGTACGGCGACATCGGTACCAGCCCGCTCTACGCGATCCACGAGTGCTTCAAGGGCGAGCACGGCGTGCCGGTGACGCACGAGAACGTGCTGGGCGTGCTGTCGCTGATCTTCTGGTCGCTGACCATCGTGATCTCGATCAAGTACCTCGTGTACGTGATGCGAGCGGACAACCGCGGGGAGGGCGGCATCCTGGCGCTGATGGCGCTGGCGACGTCGAAGTCGAGCGGCAAACGGCGTTCCACATGGATCGTCGTGCTGCTGGGTCTGTTCGGCGCCGCGCTCCTCTACGGCGACGGCATGATCACGCCGGCCATCTCGGTGCTGGGCGCGATGGAGGGCCTGGAAGTCGCCACGCCCGCTTTCTCCCATTTCGTCGCGCCGATCACGATCGTCATCCTGATCGGCCTGTTCATGTTCCAGAAGCGCGGGACCGCCGGCGTGGGCGCGATCTTCGGTCCGGTGACGCTGCTCTGGTTCATCGTGCTGTCGGTGCTCGGCATCGTCCATATTGTCCACGAGCCGAAGGTGCTGCTGGCACTCAGCCCGCTGCACGGTGCGCTGTTCCTTCTGCACAACCACATCAACGGCTTCCTGGTGCTCGGCGCCGTGTTCCTCGTTGCAACCGGCGGGGAGGCGCTCTACGCCGACATGGGACACTTCGGCGCCCGGCCGATCCGTCTGACGTGGTTCGTGCTGGTCCTGCCGGCGCTGCTGCTCAACTACTTCGGGCAGGGCGCGCTCCTGCTCGATCACCCCGAAGCGATCAGGAATCCGTTCTACCTGATGGCGCCGCGCTGGGCGCTGTACCCGATGGTGGTGATGGCGACCATGGCGACCATCATCGCGTCGCAGGCGGTCATTTCCGGAGCGTTTTCGCTCACGCGCCAGGCGACCATGCTCGGCTTCTGGCCGCGCGTGCAGATCCAGCACACCTCGGCCAAGGAGATCGGGCAGATCTACGTGCCCTCGATCAACTGGGTCTTGATGCTGGCGTGCATCGGGCTGGTGCTGGGCTTCAAGTCCTCGACCAATCTGGCGGCCGCATACGGCATCGCCGTGACGACCACGATGGTGATCACCACGGCGCTGGCCTACATCGTGGCCCGCTACGTGTGGGGCTGGAAGCTCTGGACCGCGCTCTCGCTCACGATCTTCTTCCTGATCATCGATCTGGCCTTCTTTGGCGCGAACCTGATCAAGGTGGCGCAGGGCGGCTGGTTCCCGCTGATGGTGGCTGCCGGCGTGTTCCTGCTGATGACGACCTGGCAGAAGGGCCGTCAGGTCCTGGGCCAGCAGATCCGCGAGCGCATCGTTCCGCTCGACGACTTCTTCGAGCTCATGCGCATCGAGCGGCCTCATCGCGCTCCGGGCTCGGCGGTGTTCATGACCAGCAACCCGACGGGTACGCCGCCTGCGCTCCTGCACAACTTCCAGCACAACCGCGTCGTGCACGAGCAGGTGATGCTGCTCACGATCGTGACGGAGGAAGTCTCCCACGTGGACGACTCGGAGCGCGTCTCGGTGGAGGAGCTGCCGGAGGGCTTCGTGCGCATCGTGGCGCACTACGGCTTCATGGAGGATCCGGATCTGGTGGCGTTGATCCTGC
This sequence comes from uncultured delta proteobacterium, assembly GCA_963826085.1. GTDB lineage: Bacteria > Myxococcota_A > Polyangia > Polyangiales > Polyangiaceae > CAWDXG01. The sequence continues at coordinate 392,625 of CAWGVN010000008.1, forward strand.
GCGAGGACACGCCAACGCCGCCGATCCAGCACACGACGTTCTTCATGGGCCGGGAAACGCTGCTGGCCGAAGGGCGCCACGGCATGTCGCGCTGGCGCGAGCAGATCTTCGCCTACATGTCGCGCAACGCTCTGCGCGCCACGGCGTTCTTCAACGTGCCGCCCGAGCGCGTGATGGAGCTCGGCTCGCAGGTCGAGCTCTAGAACGCGATATCGACGTTCAGGTTGACGACGCCGAGGTCTTGCTTGTAGACGCCGCCGGCATCGGGGGCGTCCGGCGGCAGCGTGCTCTTGCCGCCGTTGTCGCGGCTGGGCGAGAAGAACTGCGAGTACGACAGTTCAGTATGCAGGTTCTTGACGACCCGTATCCGTCCTCCGAGCGTGAACGAAACCGCCTGCCAGTCGGGGATGGACGGATCCAGCGTCGAGTCGGGTACAGCGCTCGAATAGTAGCCAGCGCCGGCGAGCAGCTCGGCCGCGGGACTCACCCAGAAGCTCGCCCCGCCTCGCACGGCGAACGTGTCGTGCCAGTCGCGGGCGATATCCAGAACGTTGTTCGTGTGCGTACAGGGGTCCCCCTTCAGGGCGATACACTGGTCCTTGAACGAGCTCCAACGCGTGTAGTCGCCGAACAGGCGAAGCTCCACGTCGTCGCGGGCGCGCCATCGGGCGCCCGCCTGGATGACGTCCGGAAAGTCCTGGTGGGCCTCGACCTGGTCCGTGCCGCTGCCGAAGCTGTTCTTGAGCGTGCCCTTCAGCTTCATGCCGCCGGAGATACCTGGCTTGGCCTGGTACGAGGCGCCGAACCACAGCTTCTTCGGCACGGCTTCGAGCATGAGCCCGACGCCGAAGCTGCCCTCGAAGCCACTTACGTTCAGCCAGGAGCGGCCTTCCGCCCTGATGTCGTTGTTCCCCGTGGCGGTGCGGGCGCGCAGGATGTCGATCATCGACTGCACGAGGTTGCCGGACACGCCGACGCTAAGCCCCGTGTGGGGCACGTGATACGCGGCGGCGAGCGTGTAGTAGCTGGAGCGGATCTGGCCATCGATCACGAACCAGCGCTGCGCGCCGTCGACGGGGCCGGGGTAGCTCTTGTTGTTCTTGAAGCGGGCATTCTGCTTCCAGACAGCCTGGCCGCCGAACGGCGTGTAGAAGCCGGCGCCCAGCGCGAAATCGCCGAGCTTGGTAGTCAGCCCGATCATGGGCGAGGGAATGATGTTGAAGAGCGACGCCTCGTCGGTGTTCGCGCCGCTGGCGCCGGGCGGTTCGGGCACGTCCGCCCCGTTGGGTGGTGGCGCCGGCGTGTGCACGTAGCTGACGTGCCGCCAGGCCGCAGTCAGATCGAGGAACACGTGCGTGCCCTGACTGTCCGCGATACCGGCGGGATTGTAGTAGATGGCAGTGGCGTTGTTCGTCACCGGGTAGCCGTGCTCGCCGCCGAAGCGCGCAACGGAAAGCCCGCCCGCAGCCGCCGGCACCGACCACAACGCGGCCGCGCAGACAAAACCCACTCCTCCCAGAACGACCCTCGCTGAGCACCTCATCGACGCGTGTTGTAATCACTTGACCGCGCGGCGGCTATGGCCATGCTTCGTTCCGGAGGCCCATGCTCGCGAGAAATTTCCGAATTCTGGCCGCGCTGCCGGTTTTGGCGCTGTTGACCCTGGGCTGCACCAACACCGAGGGCAAGTACAACGACTTCGTTTCCCGGCAGAAGGCATTGCAGGAAGGCGGAACAGACTCGGGGCCGGACAGCACGCCCTGCACGCCGCCAGCGCCCGGAGACATCGACGCGCAATACCTGCTCGCGCTCTCGCCCAAGATCGTCGTGCTGCAGCCTCCGGTGGTGTTTCTCGCGGACGTGACGATCGTTGCGGGACAGGCAGGAGGCTCGGCGCTCAAGATGACGCTGCATCCGCTCAGCTACGCGGATCGCAAGACGGAGGTCGGCTCGCCCGTGGACTTGCCCGCGATCGGCATCGGCAGCGATGGCGTGCTCGACCAAACGTCGGTGCCCACGCTCACGATCACCGGCGCGGCCAACCCCCTGCAGCATGACAAGGATATCGTCGCGCACAACGTCAGGCTGGTCGGACAGATGTGCGGCACACAGGACTTCTACTGCGGAACCGTGACCGGCGACGTTACTGCGCCGGTGACGCTCAAGCTCGACGGCTCTGCGTACACATTGGAGTTGGTGTCGGATCCGGGCAAGTTGCCGCCCGATCCGATCTACGTGGACTGCGCCAAGAACACCGCGCCGCCTATACCGTAGCGGGTCGCGCGGCGCCGTTTCACTGCGTCGTGAACGTCCAGCTCTTGTTCAGCGTGCCGCCGGTGTGCGTGCCCTTGATGGTGACGCGATACTTCGTCTTCGCTGCCAGCGGCTTGTCCGCGTACATCACGTAGGCGTTCTGCAACAGGTTCTGGGTGGCTGGCGTGAGCCACTGATGGCTGATGGGCGTGGTGTTGCTGGCCAGGGTGAGCGTGTGCGTCGTGATGCTGGCGCCCTTCGCGTAGAGCGTGATGGGATAGCCGCTCGGCCAGCCGCTGGGAGGCGCCGGCGGTGGGGGGCCCTCGTAGTTGCCGTTGAACGACCGCGGCACGTTGGTCTGGCCCGCATACGGCCACGTCACGACTGTGCTCGCCGCCATCACGCTGCCCGTGCCGAAGTCCGTCGTGTCGCAGCCGGTCGCCTTGCCGTAGCCGATGTCGATCACCCAAGGGCTCAGGATCGGCGTGCGGTGCCAGATGGAATTGATCCACGTGTTGACCGCGTTCGTCGGGTTGTCCACGAAAGCCATGTCCTCGAACGCGGGGGAACCGGAGTAGCCGGCCGCCGACATGCGCTGCCAGAAGTTCGCCGCCACGTAATCCTGGCAGCCGGACACCTCGGTGTGCGGATCCGCGATGCACTGGCTCGCCCCGGCGGACTTGTTGGTCGCGTAGTAGGTGCAGTGCTTGGTGGTCGAGGTGTTGAGCGAGGCGACCATGCGGTCGCACTTGGCACCCGCGGCGGTGCGCGCGGCGTTCACCACCTTGAGCGCGGTCTGCTGCGCCGAGGTGGCGCTGGAGGGTCCGGCAGGGCAGGTCACGCCGCCCGAGCCGCCGGTGCCGCCGCTCGACGAGCCGCCCGTGCCGCCGCTCGACGAGCCGCTCGTGCCGCCGCTCGACGAGCCGCTCGTGCCGCCGCTCGACGAGCCGCCACTCGACGAACCGCCGGCGGAGGCGCCGCCCGCGGACGAGCCGCCGCTGGACGAGCCAGCGTTTCCGCCCGTGCCCGCCCCGCTGCTTCCGCCTGTGCCCGAGCCGCTGCTCCCACCGGTTCCGCTTCCGGCGGCGCCGCCGCTCGCGCCGCCCGCTCCGGAGCTGCCCCCGGAGCCGTTGTGGGAGCTGCTGCTTCCGCTGCACGCCACCAGCACGGCCGCTACCGCGATCAACCAGCTTCCGCCAAGCAAGCTCCGCATGATCAGCAAGTGTATCCGAATCGCCGCGCGCCGAGCGAACGCCCGGAGCGACTCCCCGACAATTGTGGGCGCGGCACTCACAATGTGGGTGGCGCGACTTTTCCGGGAACCTGGAGCTTCGCCCGTTGTCGTATGCTGGAGGTCCCGGCTTTCGCGAGGTGGCGCTATGCGGTTCGGCAAGGACGTGTTGTCGACGGATCTGTACGAAGTCCTCGGCGTTCCTCCCGACGCCACGCCGGACCACATCCGCCGCGCATATCGCCGGCTCGCGATGCAGAGCCACCCGGATCTGAATCCTTTCGATCGATTGGCTGCCGAGCAGCGAATGGCGGAGATCAACGTGGCTGCCGGCGTGCTGCTCGACCGGGAGCACCGCGCGACGTACGACCGCGCGCGCCGCAGAGCGCGTCGTTCGGCGCCGCCACCACGCGCCGGGTGGTGGGCCAGCCCGGCGACGGGTCCGGCGGAGTGGGTCGAGCCGTCGGAGGCAATGCGCCGCGCTACCGCCCGCGCGACAGGCGAAGCCAGGGATCTGCTGCTCAGGCTCAGGCCCTGGCAGGGCCGTCTGTTCGGCGCGTTGTTCGAGCAGGTGAGCGAGTGGCCGGCACAGCGGCACGCCGCCGTGTTGGTGGCCTGCGTCGTGGCGGCTGCGAGCCTGATCGCAGAGGCCCGCCCGACTTCGCTGCCGTTCTTCCAGCAGGATCAGTCCGCGAAGATCGCGCAGTCGGACTGGTAGCGCCGGCGTGACGGGGTCGAGGTAGCCGATACATATCGGGTTTCGCGCGAAGCCGACGAAACCGAGCTCCGACCTGATACCCTGTTGGGCGCGGAGGTTTTCCGATGAGGCAGACATGGCTTTTCGTGGGAGTCGCTTCGCTGCTGGCGCTCGGCGCGGGTTGCGGCAGCTCGTCCAGCAACAACGGCAGCAAGGCCAGCGGAGGCTCCAGCGGCGCTGGTACAGGCGGTAGCAGCGGCAGCGGCACCGGCGGTAGCGCCGGCAGCGGCACCGGCGGTAGCGGCACCGGCGGCAGCGCCGGCAGCGGCACCGGCGGCAGCGGCACCGGCGGCAGCGCGGGCAGCGGCACCGGCGGCAGCGCGGGCAGCGGCACCGGCGGCAGCGCGGGCAGCGGCACCGGCGGCAGCGCGGGCAGCGGTGGCAGCGGTGGTCAGACCCTCTCGGCGAAGCATCCCGGCGACAAGGGCATGGCGCAGGATCCCGACGTGGTGTGGGTGGAGGACTTCGAAGAAGGCTCGGTCGGTGCGTTCACGGGGCGCTACGATGATCACAAGAACTCCGCAGGCATGACGCTCGACCCCAACGTTCCGGCCAAGAGCAGCGGCAAGGCGTCGATGAAGCTCACCGCGAGCGGCGACGGCGCGAACGCGACGGACTTCTACAAGAACCTGGCGCCCGGTTACGAGGAGCTCTACGTCCGCTACTACGCCAAGTACCAGGCGAACGTGGCTTGGCACCACACCGGCGTGTGGGTGGGCGGCTACAACCCGGCGTCGAACTGGCCCAACCCGCAGGCGGGGCTCAAGCCCAACGGCGACGATCGCTTCAGCGTGTCGCTCGAGCCGATGGAGCAGGGCCAGAACGTGCGCATGGACTTCTACAACTACTGGATGCAGATGCACTCCTGGATGGCTCAGCCGAGCGGCAGCACCGCCTACTACGGCAACTCGCTGGTCCACCTGAAGTCGCTCCAGGCTCCAGGCGATCAGTGGATGTGCATCGAACTCCACATCAAGCTCAATCCCAGCGGCGCGAACGGCAAAGGCGCCGAGCTCGGTCTGTGGGTGAATGACAAGTCCATCGTCCAGTTCACGGACACCAAGCCGCTCGGCTACTGGATCAAGGACAAATTCTGCCCGACGAACGCGGACAGCCCCGAGTGCACGAACTACCCGCCGCCGTCCGGCACCACGATGATCCCGCTCGATCTGCAGTACCGCAGCACCACGGCGCTCAAGCTGAACGCGTTCTGGCCGCAGAACTACATCACCGACGCGGGCGCGAGCGGCAGCGTCTGGTACGACGACATGGTCGTCGCGAAGAAGCGCATCGGCTGCCTCCAGTAGTAGACGTGCAAGCCGGCCGACGTCGGGCCGGGGTTCGTCTATTCTTGGGCGCATGCAGTTCGATACGCCCGATTCCGATGAATCACGGCCGACCCTGGACGCCAGCATCCGCGGGGCCGCGGAAACCGACGGCGGCACGAAGGACGTAGGCTCGCTCGACGCGCCCATATCGCCGCTCGACTTCTCGCATCGCTACCTGACCGAGGCGGTGCTCGGGGAGGGCGGCATGGGCGTGGTGCTGCTCTGTGGCGATCAGCAGATCTGGCGCCGCGTCGCCATGAAGCGGCTGAAGCCGGAGCGTCGCGGACACGGCGAGGCCAGGACGCGCTTCCTGCGCGAGGCCCGGATCCAGGGGCAGCTCGAGCACCCGGCCGTGGTGCCGGTCTACGACCTCGGCGTCGATCCCGAAGGCGCGATGTACTTCACCATGAAACGCGTGCGCGGCGTCACGCTGGAGAAGGTCGTCGACGAGCTCAGACAGGGGCGCGGCGGCGAGTACTCACGCCGCCGCCTGCTCGCTGCGTTCTCGCGCGTGTGCCTCGCGGTCGATTTCGCTCACCGGCACGGCGTCGTGCATCGGGACCTGAAGCCCGGCAACGTCATGCTCGGCGACTACGGAGAGGTCTACGTCCTCGACTGGGGCCTGGCAGCAGTGCTCGGGGTCGCCGACCTGCCCGCAGAGCCGGAAGCAACCGTGGTGATGGCGGGGCCGCGTTCGAACGAGACCCGACCCGGCGCGGTGTTGGGTACGCCCGGCTACATGGCGCCCGAACAGATGCGTGGCGAGTTGGAAGTGGGCGCCCCGGCTGACGTGTATTCGCTCGGCGCGATCCTGTTCGAGATCCTCACCCTTCAGCTGTTGCACCACGGCGCGACGATCCAGGAGATCTGGGCCTCGACGCTCGACGGGGTGGATGCGCGGCCGTCGGTGCGCGCGCCCGAAAGCGAAGTGCCGCCGGAGCTGGAAGCCATCCTCATGCGGGCGACGGCGCTGGATCCCGCGCAGCGCTACGAGAGCGCGCGCGCGCTGAGCCAGGCGCTCGAGCGATTCCTCGACGGCGAGCGCGACGTGGAGCTCCGTCGCACGATGGCGGCACAGCACGCCGTGGCCGCTAGTCAGGCTGCGGAGCTGGCCCGCCGCGAGCAGAGCCCCGGTTTCGAGCAGCGACGACGTGCGATGCGCGAGATCGGTCGCGCGCTGGCGCTCGATCCGGGCAACGAGTTGGCGATGCAGACCATGGTGCGTCTCCTCGGCGAACCGCCGCGCGTCCTGCCGCCTGAAGTGCAAACGGAGCTTGCCAGCAACGATCGCCACAAGCTGCGGCGGATCGGCAGGATCAGCGGCTTCGCATACCTGAGCTTCTGCGCTTATCTGCCGCTGCTCCTATGGAGCGGCGTTCGGGAGTCGGGCTGGCTCATCGCCATGTTCGTCGCGGCCCTCTCTGCCAGCGCTGTCAGCTTCTGGACCGCGTCGCGGCGCTCGCCGCCGGTGGACGGGGTCCTCGTCACGATGGTGCTGGGCAACATCGCCTGCGCCTGCACCGCTGCGTTGTTCGGACCGCTGGTGGTGACGCCGGGGATCATCGCGGTGAACACCACGGGCTATGCGCTCAACCTGGACCCGGTTCACCGGCGTTTCGCCATCGCGACGGCCTGTATGGCCGTTCTGGCGATGCTCGGTGCGTGGGCAGCCGGGGGCCTGCCCGGCGACTATGTCTTCTCGGCCGCCGGCTGGACAGTGACGCCGGGGGCCATCGAGCTGCCGCGCATTCCGACGCTGGTGTTCCTGATCATTACCTCGTTCGGCATGGTGCTCACCGGCGCGCTTTCGGTCACGCACGTGCGCGACGCGCTCTCGCGCAGCGAGAAGCAGCTCTTCCTCTACGCCTGGCACCTGCGTGAGTTCGTGCCCGAGGCGGTGCGTCCGACTACCGACCCGACCGCCGCGCGGCGGAACGAGGCGTCGCCGCTGCAATCGTGAGCAGCGGCAGGTCGCTCGCCGGCGTGTAGCTTGCGTCGCGCGAGCGCCACGACGGGTCGTACAGGTGAAGCTCCTTCCAGCGCACGTGCGGGGGCGAAGCATCCAGCCAGTGGTAGCTCATCTGTCGCACATCGAGATGGACGAACTGCGTGCGGCGGTTCGTGTACACGCCCACGCCGGCTCGCGGCAGCGTGCGCAGCCACGACGCCAGCTTCTTCGCGCTCGTGCCTGGCAGCTGGAAGTCCAGCGCCGCGCACTTCGAGTGGTACCCGGCATGAGGGCGGTAGGCCGACAGGATTACGAGCGAGCCGGCTCCGAAGTGATAGGCGGCCTTGAAAGCGAGCTGCACCAGCCGCGTGCGCAGCGGCCACACGTCGTCGTCGCCGCGCACCGCCACCGCGCTGAAGGCCTCGACCGTGCGCGGGTCCACGCTGCCGTCGGGGCGGTAGAGGACCAGGTTGGCTTCGGCACGCGTGTCGAGATCCGCCACGTGCAGCGGATACAACCGCGCGACCCAGGGGAGGGGAGCGACCGGCTGCCGCTCGGTTGCCGGCGCCGGGACGGTTCGAGGCGTTCGCGGCGCCGGCGGCGGCTCGTCGCGAGATTCAAGCTCGCCGGCGGCGAGACCCGTGGCAGCCAACGAGGCAACGACGAGCAGGGCCGCGATCTGCAGGCGACGCCGCAAGGCCATGGCACAAACGGTAGCACGCCGCCGCCGCACGCCGCGAATCCCGCTACGGATCGGACACGCGCTGGCGGATCGCCTTGATGCGCTTGCCCAGGAGCCCCGCCAGCTTGAACAGCGCCATGAACGAGCCCCTGTTGCGCTCGACCAGCGCCAGGCTCATCTGGTCCAGATCCGTGTTGGCCGGGAACCAGAACGGATCGGGCTTCTTCGAGCGATCCACCAGCACGGTGCGCGGGCGCACCAGGTGCGCGTACGAGTGGCGACTGGCGGCGATGCCAGGCCCGGTGTCCTTCACGCCGGTCCAGGGCGTCTCCGGCAGGATGCCGGTGAAGGAGTGGTTGTTCACGAGCGCCACGCCGACTTCGAGCCGGCGTGCGAGCGCCTCGCCGCGCTCGATGTTCCGCGTCCAGACCGAGCCGTTCAGCCCGTAGGGCGAGTCGTTGGCGCGGCGCAGCGCTTCTTCCGCGTCCTTCACGCGCATCACAGCCACCACCGGTCCGAACGTCTCCTCGCGGACGACGCGCATCTCGTCCGTGCAGCGGTCGAGCACCGTGGGCTCGTAGCCGAAACCCTTGCCGGTGCGCTCGCCGCCGCTCACCACCTCTGCGCCCTTGTCCTTCGCGTCGGCCACGTGCGCCTCGACGATCGCAAGTTGCGCCGCATTCTGCAGCGGGCCGAGATCCGAAGGCCCGTCCTGTGGCGCGACCCTCAGGCTCTGGGCGGCCTTGCCGAGCTTGTTCACGAAGGCGTCCGCGATCGCTTCCTCGACGTACACCCGCTCGATGGCCGCGCAGTTCTGCCCCGCGTTGTGCATCGACCACTGCAGGACGCCCGCCACGGTGCGCGGCAGGTCGCAGTCGGAAAGCACGATCGCAGCGTCCTTGCCGCCCAGCTCGAGCGAGCTGGGGATGAGCCGCTCGGCCGCCGCTACCGCCACGCGCCGTCCCGTCGGCACCGAGCCGGTGAACACGATCGCGTCCACGCCGCTCTCGATCAGCGCCTGACCAACGTCGCCCTTGCCCTGCACCAGTCCGACCAGCCCCTCGGGCAACACCGCGGCGAGCTGGGCGGCGAGCCACGCGCCGGAGCGCGGGGTGTGCTCCGACGGCTTCATCACCACGCCGTTGCCTGCGAGCAACGCCGGCCACACCGATTTGTAGAAGTTGCCGACCGGATAGTTCCACGGCGCGATGATGCCGATGACTCCGCGCGGCACCACTTCCACCACGACCTTCTTGCCGGGGAAGTCCAGCGCAGAGAGCTTGATGCGTTCCGGCGCCAGCGCCTTCACGCCCGCCCGGATCACTCCCTTGACGTAGTCGGCCGTGGTCGCGATCTCGGTCATGCGCGACTCGGTTGGCGAGCGCCCCATCTCCTGCTCGAGAATGCGGCAGATCTCTTCCTGCCCGCCGAGGATGCGCTGCGCCGCGGCCAGGAGCCGTTCGGCGCGCTCGCCGACGCCCAGCTCCGCCCATGCGCGTTGTGCTTCGCGCGCGCGGGCGACCGCCTTCGTCACATCTTCAGCTGACGAGTACTCGACCGGCGGCAGGGGACTCTCATCGGCGGGGCAAACGTCCAGGTCACTCATGGCCCGGCATTGTATGCCTCATTGCGCCTACTCCCAGCCTTCGTCGATATCGTCGACCACGCGCTTGGTTGCGGGGGTTTCGTCCGGCGCGGGAAGGGGCTCGGCTGACTCCTCCCCAGGCCGCACGGCCACCATCTGGCGGGTGATCGGCTCGGGGGGAGGCGGGCCCTTGGGGGGCCGAGCCGTCCGCTTGCGATGGACGCTTCCGCTTGGCGGCGGGGGCCTGTCTGCCCGTGCGGTGTTTCGTCGGCTGTCTGCCGGTGCGTGATCGTCGCGGTAGGCCTCCCGTGGGATCTTTACCGCCGCCATCCTGACCGTCGGCTTCTTCTCGAACTCGTCCTCGGCGTCCGCGGGCGGAGGGTCCGGGGAGAGCTCGGGAAGATCCGTTGCCGGGACCGGAAAGTCCGCAGCGTGGCGTGCTCCGCGCGAGCGGGTGGCTTCGGTTGCGCGCAGCCTGAGCACGTCGAGATCCGCCGGGGCCTGCTCCAGGGGCGCGACGGCCAGCGGGTCGCGCTCGAAGGCGGTCGTGAATTCCTCGAATGGCACGCCCACCCGGATCGGCGCGTGGAGTCTCACGAAGCTGAGCCCGTCGTGCAGCATCACGTCGATGCCCGTCGCTTCGCCGAGGTCGCACAGCAGGATCTCGAGCTCGCCCTCCAGCCATCCGCACTCCGCCAGCCGCGCGAACACCGTCAGCAGCCGCGAAGCGCCCTGGCGCGGCTTCGCGACGCGGGCCATCCGCTCGATCAGCGCGAAGATCTTGTCGCGGGGCGCCGGGTCGGTGAGCGACTGCGCAGGCGCCAGTGCGGCCTCGATCAGGTCCTGATCGACTTCGAAGCAAGTAGCGAACGCGAGGTCGAAACCCACAAGTCGCGTATCATGACCCAAAGCGGCTTGATATCAAACAGCCGGGAGCTTGCTGGGGGTCCTGGCAGCCTCCCGGCGGCGGAGCTACGTCCCGCCGCGGACCCCCCGTCGCGCCTTCCGACGCGCGGCGATCCATCCCACGACTCCCAGCAGGAGCGCCGCGGCGGCACGCCTGTCCGCTGGCCGTGCTGCGCGGCAGCTGCACCCTCCGGTGGCGACGAGCGCGGGGGCCGAGGCCGGCTTCGCGGGCGGGGGCTGTGCCGGCTGGAAAGCGAAGTCCACCGCGCTGTAGGTGAACGCCAGCGGGTCGGGGTCGACGACCATCGCGGCGACGCGCGCGACTCCGGGAGGAAGATCGAAGCGCGCCTCGAATCGCTGCCCGCCAACGCTGCTCGCGACCGCGTCACGGTCGGCGCTGGCCCGCGGCGCGCGCCAGTCGAACTCGATGCGGTCGCCGAGTGCGAGCAGCACGCGCGGCTCGCTGGTGTCCCACGCCTGGAACCGCACCGTCAGCGCGCTGCTACCCGGTGGAACTTCCGCCGAGAACTGCACGATGCCCGGCGCGTATCCGAGCGGCGTCGGCTGGCCGTTGTTGGCCCAGGGGCTCTGGTACAGTCCCGGAGCGATGTAGCGCCCGCCGGGCACGGGAGCGTCGAGCGGCGTGCCCTTCCACTCGAGCACGCGCCGGCAGGCGGGATAGAGCCCGCGCGCGGACAGCTCCTCGCGGAGCGCGGGCAGCGGTGCCAGCGCGGAGGCGTCCACGACGTCGAGCAGTCGCCCGGCGAAATCGTCGAAGCCCGGCTCGCCCGTCGGCAGCGACACCAGCGCGTCGAACACCGCTTCGTCGAACGCGCCCTGTTGGGAGGGAGCGAGCCCGCTGCGCACTGCCCACAGCGCGCGCGACACGATCAACGAATCGGCATGCGGCTCGCCTACGAGCTGATCAGGGCAGCGCGCGGGGCCTTCGATCGATCGCCACTCCGGCAAGCCGAAGTTCTTGCCGGCGTATTCGCCGATCTGCGGGTCGCCGCCCAGCACGCCCGCAAAGTAGTCGGCCAGCCCCTCGTTCAGCGCAGAGGGCGATCCCGACAGGCCCTGGTCGTCGGCGTGCATCCACTGCACCAGCCGCACGGTACTGTCGACCACCGCGTGCACCAGCTCGTGAGACACAACGTCGCTGTCGTAGGCCATGTCGGCCGCCGCTCCCTGGCCGAGCCAGATCGCCGGTCCGTCGACGCCCGCTCCCACGCCCAGCACCGGGCTCGAGGTGCGGTAGGCAGCGCCGGGATAGGGCTGGAGCGGCAGCGCGGGGTCGCCGGCCTTGGTCAGGTCCAGTGGGGCGAGCCCCGCCGGCAGCATCATGTTCACCACCAGCGGTAGCGGTTCGGTCGAGAGCCCGGAAAGCCCGTAGCCGGCGAACAGATCCCAGGCGCGGCGCGCCGCGTAGAACGCCTGCACTTCCGCGAACGGATCCTCCGGCGCGCTATCGGCCGCCGGCTGCAGCAGGAAATCGCCGTTCGCGTCGCGCGCGGCGACGGGCTCGAGGTGGCACAAGTGCAGCGCGCCGAGCGGCGTCGAGCGCGTGTCGTGCCGGTCGACGCAGTTGAGCGTGCGCAGCCGGCTGTCGGCGACGCTCGACGAGGCGGAGTCGGTGCCCAGCGCGATCTCGGAGAGCGCTGGTGTCACCACCGGGTTCTCGTCGTAGACCCGAGCGCGGTCGAAGTGCTCGACTTCGTTCCACAGCGCCAGCATGCGGCCCGTGCCCGCATCGAGGAGCACGCCGGGCACCGGGTCGGCGCCCGCCCACGGCGCGCGCCCGTCCACCACCCACACCAGCTCGAGGGCGCTGGGCGACGGCAGAAGCGCCAGCACAGGAGAGCGCGCTGCGCCCGCGTATGGGATCCCCAACGTCGCGAGGTCGCGCTCGGCCGCGGCGAGCGCCGCCGCTGCCGGAACGCTCGGCACGAGCGTCGGCGGTGGGAGCAGGGCTTGCGTCGTGCCGGAGACGGGCTGTACCCCACGCGTCACGGTCACGTCGGCCCGCGTCAGCACCGGCAACCCGCCCACGGTCAGCGGGCGGCGTTCGATATCGACGTGGGCACCGCGGATGGACAACCGCTGCCCGGCGATCGCGGCAGTGGCGCACAGAGCGCAGGCGAGCAGCGAAAGCGCGCCTGCGCTCTTCGGCGTCACGAGCTGGGCTCGAAGCGGAACTCGAGGTTCTCGCGCGCGCAAACCTCTGCGACCGCCTGCTCCAGCTCGGCAACGGACAGGCTGGGCGGCACCTCGACCTCGATCTCCAGCTCGAAGTTCGGGGTCCCGCTCAGCGGCAGGTTGACGACCCGCGACTGGAGCGACGCTACGTTGACCTCGCGCTGTGACAGCGCTCCGGTCACGGTGTGCACGATGCCCGGATGGTCGAGCCCGCTCACCCGGAGCTTGTAGCGCAGCACGTCGCGCGCGCTCCGCTGGTGCTCCGTGTCCTTGACGCCGATGTCGAGCCCGAGCTTCGCCGCTATGGCGTCCGCGCCCTCGACGACCCGGCGCACGGCGTCGGGCGCGCCGGAGAACAGCAGCACGAGCGCGAATTCGCCGCCCAGGATCGCCATGCGGCTGTCCTCCAGGTTGGCTCCGGACGAGTGGATCAGCGCGGAGATACCGCTGACCAGTCCGGGGCGGTCGCGCCCGACCGCGGTCAGTACCTTGAACACTCTCTCTGCCGACATGGCGGAAGCGTATCGCAGCAACGAGCGCCGGGCGAGTCCGCGAAAACGGAGTAGGGTAGCTGGATGTCCGTCGAGCCCGTGTGGTACTTCGCATTCGGTGCGAACATGAGCTCGCGCGTGCTTTCTGCGAGGCGCGTTGCGCCGCTCTCGCGCGAGGCCGCCATGCTCCCCGACTACCGGCTCGTCTTCCAGGAGCGCGGACTTCCCGTCTTCGAGCCGGCGTTTGCCAGCATCGAGCCCGCGCGGGGAGACCGCGTGCACGGCGTGCTGTTACAGCTCGATGATGCGGCCTTTGCGCGGATCGATGCCACCGAGAGCCCGGGCTACCGACTGCTCGACGTGGAGGTCGTCGGCATGAGCAGCGGGCGGGTGCGCGCGGCGGCCTACACCAGCCGCCGCCCCGTGGCCGGCCTGTTGCCGTCCAGACGCTACCTGGATCTGCTCTGCGAGGGCGCGCGCGAGCACGGACTGCCCGACGACTACCTGCGACAGCTGGACGCCGAGCCGTGCCGTCACATCCCGGGTGCCGCTCCCTTCTTCTCGCTCATGGTCCGTTTGCTGGGCGCGATGCAGCGCCGCGGCGTGGGAGTGCCGGAACGCGCGCGGCGTCGCCGTCGCTGACGGTTACGGCGGCGTTCCCTGCGCCGGCGGTTCCTGCGGCGAAGTGCCCCGCGGCGCTCCGGCTCCCGCGACGATCAACGCCACCAGGATGCCGACGATCGCCACAGCGAACACGATCGTCAGGATGCGTTGCGCCCGTTGCGACGGTTCCGGCCGTTCGCGCCGCGTAGCAGTGGTCGTGGCCATGCGCATTTTCCGTGCATCTTCCGCGCCAGTCCGGACGGCCGTCGGGCGCGCGCGCCTGTGGCCTGACGCCACGTCGGGGGGGCGATCTGCCACGCGTTCAGCGCGGCACGCGCAGCAACAGTCGGAACGTGAGGCTGATGCGCTCGCCGACCGGGCGCCGCGTGCGGGGCACGCCGTGGCGGTAGTGGCTCTGGCAGGCGCCGCCCATCACGAGCAGCGCGCCATGGCCGAGCGGGATATCGCGGGGCGCGCCGTCGCGCCGCTTCTTCGGTACAAGCACGAAGCGTCGGGTGTCGCCCAGCGACAACGTCGCGACGACCGGATCCGGACCGAGCTCGGGCTCGTTGTCGGAGTGCAGGCCCATGCTGTCGTTGCCGTCGCGGTAGCGGTTGGCGAGCACATGGTTGAAACGCGCAGCGCTCGCGCTGCACACTCGCTCCATCAACTCCGGCAGCGGCTGCACCAGTGCGCGCGACTCGAGGGTCCGGCCCGAGTAGCGGTACGGCAGCTCGCCTCCCCACGCGATCAACCGCGGTTGCAGGATGCGGCGGCCGAACAGCTCGATCTCCCGCTGCTCCCAGGCGAGCCCAGGCCGGAGCGCTGCTAGCAGGCGATCGGCCTCTGCGGGCTGGAGCCAGGCCGGATCGTGCAGGATCCAGCCGCCAGCGGTGAGCGGCTCTGGCTCGGTGTCGTGCGCGGGCTGCACGTCGCGGACAATAGCAGGCCGGGCGCGTGGCGCCGTTCGCTCGGCGCCGCTACTCTTCGAGGCGTGGCCCCCCGCGCGCACCGGTACGCCCCGGCTGCGACTCTTGCGATCGTCGCGCTCGCCGCTGCGGGTTGCAGGACCGCCAAGGCGCACGCGGGCGCGACGCCCGCACGCATGACGGTGCCGGCGGCGCAGGCGGTCGCCCATGCCCCCGTCGCAAGGCCCGTCCCGGCCAAGCTCGCAAGACCCGTCGATACGGCGCCGCACGACGGCTGTCCGCCCGAGATGACCCTGGTCGGCAAGGTCTGCATCGATCGCTGGGAGGACTCGCTCGCCGACCCGTACGGCAAGCCGCACGATCCCGCGCAGCGGCCCATCCGGGGCATCGACTACAAGGCCCGCTCGCTCCCCGGCGTCAGGCCGCAGGCCTACATCAACCGGCTGGAGGCGCGCGCCGCCTGCGAGAACGCCGAAAAGCGCCTGTGCACGCTCGACGAGTGGTACGCCGCGTGCACCGGCCCGCGCCACACCACCTATCCGTACGGTCCTGCGTTCAAGAAGACGAAGTGCAACGTCGACAAGCCGCACCTGCTGTCACGCCTGGCGGGAAACAATCCCCTGCGCTGGCGCTATGCCGAGGACTTCAACAATCCGCTGCTGGATCAGGAGCCGGGTTTCCTGGCGAAGACCGCTGCGTACGCGGGCTGCACCAACAGCTACGGCGCGTTCGACATGGTCGGAAACCTGCACGAGTGGGTGAGCGACACGGTCGATCGTTCGCTGCCCGCGAAGATCCCGTTGACGGACGGCATCCGCGCCAGGGTGGCTGCCGACACCGGCCATGGCATCTTCATGGGCGGCTTTTTCAGCACGGGCAGCCAGCACGGAGACGGCTGTCGCTTCATCACGATCGGTCACGGTCCGACCTATCACGACTACTCGACAGGCTTCCGCTGCTGCCGGAGCGCCGGGGGCAGCGACTGACTCAGGGGCCTTTCCACACGTAACCGGCGACGCCTTCGTCGTGGTAGCCGCTGCCGATCGCGCTCTGCCGCTCGGATGAGCTTGTCGTGAACAGATGGTCGCCGCTCGACGACGAGAGGCGGTAGAGCGGTACGGCGCCGCAGGTTGCGCCCTGGCTGATGTAGCCGAGGGTGCCTTCCAATTGGGCGCCAGCGGAGCCCTCGCAGCTCTGGCTGGTCGTGTAGAAATGATAGCCGTCGGCGAGCACGCAGCGATAGAAGGCGACCAGGCCGGTCGTCTTCGCTTTGTACAGATAGTAGTAGTTGGAAAACTCGACCGTGAAGCCGCAGCACGCCGCTTCGCTGGAGCTCGTCGTGTAGAAGTGCTCGCCGGTGGAGCTCTTGTACGAGCGGTTCACGCCGACGCGGCAGTTGGCGTTCTCGTCGCACTGCCCGTTGCAGTTGTCGTCGACCAGGTTGCAGCTTTCGGCCGGCGCAGCCGGGCAGCTCGACACGCATTGCTGCGTGGACTTGCAGCTCGAGTAGTCCATGCAGCTGATGGGCTGCATGGCGTTGCACGCGCTCCACTGGCCGGCGGTGCACGTCTGCGTACCCGTTCCGCACGAGCTGCTGCAGGTCTTGTGC
Source organism: uncultured delta proteobacterium (assembly GCA_963826085.1). Taxonomy (GTDB): domain Bacteria; phylum Myxococcota_A; class Polyangia; order Polyangiales; family Polyangiaceae; genus CAWDXG01. The sequence goes on from CAWGVN010000008.1 coordinate 409,143, forward strand.
AGGTTGTCGTCGACCAGACCGTTGCAGTCGTCGTCCAGGTTGTTGCAGATCTCGGCCGTGCACGAGCCGCCGGTGCCCGAGCCGCCGGTGCCCGAGCCGCCGGTCCCCGAGCCGCCCGTGCCCGAGCCGCCCGTGCCCGAGCCGCCCGTGCCCGAGCCGCCCGTGCCCGAGCCGCCCGTGCCCGGGCTGCCGCCGTTGGCGTCGGGCCACGGGCTGGCGTCGGCGGCAACGGCTCCGGAACCTCCAGACCCCGCGGTCGGGATGTGGACGCCGCCCGCCACGCCGCCGTCGCTGGCGGAGCACGCGTTCTGGGCCAACGCGGCTGCGCCGAGCAGCGTCAAGAGCGTCACGACCCGGCGGCGTGCCATGAAGCCATCGTATCACGCCGAAGCCGGCCGCCCCGCTGTTTGCCGGGGGCGCGGGACTGTGGTCTACCGGTGGCGATGCGGAAGCGGTTCTGGCTGATGGCAGTGCTTGCAGCGAGCTGCGCGCCCGCTCTGCCGAGCACGGTGCCGCTGGGGCGCGGTCCGCTCGCCGCTTCCACGGTGGAAGAGCCCGGGCCGCCGCGCGTCGACGCGACGCCAGACCACGATGCTGCGCCGGACTCGGCCAAGGACGCTGGCGTCGCGGAAGCCGGGGATGCCGCGCCCGAAGTCGCCGATGCGGCCGCCGACGTGGACGCGGCACAAGCCGATTCCGGAGGCGAAGCAGGCGCCGAGGCCGCGGCCAAGGCGGTGTTCGCCGGTCACTACAGCGGCGCGGACGTGACGACTTTCCATATCGGAACCATGCCTGCGCAACCGCAGAAGGATCCCAACGCCAAGCTGGACGTGGCCGATCCCGGCGGCGGCACGCTGGAGTTCTCGCTGCTCGACAGCGGGACCGGGAAGCTCATCTGCAAGCTCGACGGCACGCTGAGCGGCAACACCGCCCAGCTGGGCTCCGGCCAGCACTGCTTCGACCAGCAGAGCCAGGGCGCCATGACCGCCACCCTCGACACCGGCACCGCCACCTTCAACGGCAAACAGCTCGTGTTCGACATGCACCTGGATCTCGAGGTCAACGCCGGCGGCCAGACCGTGACCGGCGACCTCGCCTATCATTTCGAAGGCACCAGGCAGTAGATGTCGCTCCTCGGGACGCTCGCGGCGATCTCGAAGCTGCCTCGGGCGGCGGCGCTCCCGTCGCTGCTCGACACGCTCCGGAAGACCGAGCGGCTGCCTGCATCTGCTCTGCGTCGCGAGCAGATGCAGCAGCTGGGCGAGCTCGTGCGCCATGCGCAGACGACGGTGCCGTTCTATGCCGGCCTGACCGCATTCGACGGCGAGCTGACGGCCGAGCGCTTCGCCGAGCTGCCGCTGCTCCGTCGCGTCGATCTGCAGGACTGCTTCGCCGAGCTGCGGAGCCGCGACATCCCGGCCGGGCACGAGGTCGTCCGGACTCCGCACAGCTCGGGGTCTACCGCCACGCCGGTGACGGCGAGCGTGGACGCGGCGGAGGACGCGATCATCGAGGCCGTGTCGATGCGTGACCACGCCTGGCACCGGCGGGACCTGACGCAGAAGGCCGCCTCGATCCGCGCGGTGCCGGACGGCAGCGCTGCGGCTCCAGCGGGGCGGCATGACCCGCGCTGGTCGCCCCATCCAGAGAGTGGACCCCTGGCTGTGCTGAACGTGCATACGCCGGTGCGGCAGCAGCTTTCGTGGCTGGCGCGCGAGGCGCCGGCGTACATCGCGACCTACGCGTCGAACGCTGCGGCGTTGGTCGCTGAAGCGGAACAGCGCGGAGTCGCATTGCCGGCGCTCCGCGAGCTCGGCACCTTCGGCGGCGTGCTGGCTCCGGAGCTTCGGGGCCTGGCGCGCCGTGTCTGGAACGTTCCCGTCGTCGACGCCTATTCGTCGGCCGAGCTCGGCTTCGTCGCGCTCGAGTGCCCTGACCACGAGCACTACCACGTGCAATCCGAACACGTGTACGTCGAGATCCTGCGGGACGACGGCACGCCCTGCGAACCCGGAGAGACGGGTCGGGTGGTGGTGACCCCGCTGCATGCTTTCGCGATGCCGCTCATCCGCTACGAGCTGGGCGACTATGCAAAGGTCGGCGGTCCATGCCCGTGCGGTCGCGGGCTGCCGGTGATCGAGACGGTGCTGGGGCGCTCGCGCAACATGCTCCAGCTGCCGGGCGGCGATCGGCTGTGGCCCCGCTTCGGTTCCAACGCGATCGGTCTCGTCGCGCGGGTCCGGCAGTTCCGCCTGGTCCAGGAAAGTCTGGAACAGCTGGTGCTCCAGCTGGTGATCCGCGAGCCTCTGGAGCCCGACGTTGAAGCGGAGATCCGGCGGCTGGTGCTGGAGACGGTGAAGTACCCGTTCGAGCTCCGGCTCGAGTACACCAGCGAAATCCCGCGCTCGCCGAGCGGGAAGTTCGAGGATTTCCTGTCGCTGCTCGATCAGAACTCGCAGTAGACGGGCAGCACCGTACCGGCCTCGGGCATGACCGCGTGCATCAGTGGCGGATAGTCGGTCGCGCCGCACGCGTCATGGAGCTCCATGCCGATCGAGGATATCGACGTGAAGTTGGCGGGTACCTCGGCGGAGAAGTCGGCGGTCAGCGTGTTCTTGTCGACGGTGAACGGGACGGCGTTGGTGAAGCTCGAGGTGATGCTGCCACCGTCCGCGAGCGGGCCTTGCCAGAGCAGCCCTACCGTTCCGGAGATGATGTCCGCGGTTCCCGGAGCGAGCTCGAGCGTCAGGATGCGCGTGGCGGGGTCGAACGTGCTGGCGCCCTCGAAATCGGTACAGCCGACCGTCGTCGCCGGGCAGTCCCTGCACGCGTTGTTCGCCCAGTCACGCCACTTGTAGACCGTACCACCGCCGTCGCCGCTGTCGGCGGCGGAGCCGTCTGCAGCTCCACCATCCAATGCGGACGCGTCAGCGGCGGAGCCGTCTGCAGCTCCACCATCCAATGCGGACGCGTCAGCGGCGGAGCCGTCCACGCCTCCATCGAGATCCAGCATCGGCGAGCACACCAGGCCAGCGTCCATGCCGCCGGCTCCCGCGCTGGCGTCCATACCGCCTGCTCCACCGGTGCCGGCGGTGCCGCCCGTGCCGCCCGTGCCCGCCGAGCCGCCCGTGCCCGAAGCGCCGGCCGATCCGTCGCCGGTGCTCGCGTCGTTGCCCTGCGGCTTCTTCTTCTTCTCGCTGTTGGAGCACGCCCCCACCGCCGACACACACAACGCCCCCAACAAAGCCCCGACGAGAACGCGCCTCATATTGAACCCGCTATCATGCGTGCGATCGTGTCTCAAGAGGCGGGAGGGCGGGCGACTTGTCGACGCTCGAGATTTCTCCAAGGGTTGGCTCCGGCACCGGCAGGACCGCCGCGATGCGGGGTCTGACGGCTGCGCGGGCACAGCGCCGTGATCACGACCAGATCCGCCCCAGGAACTCCTCCACTTCCGGCACGCCGCCCTGGAAGACGAGATAGCCGTCGGGCGGCTCGCGGTCGGTCATGTCGTCGCTCATCGGCGTCGTCATCAGGCGTCGCACGGCAACCGGGTCGTCGGGATGCAGGCCGAGCGCCCACGCCAGCTTGATGTACGCGACCTCGGGCAGCATGTTCGCGAGCGGCACCACGCCGAGCTGCTGGATCTCGCGCCCCGTCTCGTACACGTTCATCTGCACGAAGCCCCACAGGGTCTGCAGCGTCATGTACAGCCCGACGCCCGCGGCGTGCGCGCGCGCGAGCGCGGGATATACCTTCCGGTTGACGTGCCCGAGCCCGGTGCCGGCGATCACGATGCCCCGGTAGCCCTTGTCGACCAGCGCGTCGATGATGTCGGGCTGCATGTTCGGGTAGTAGTAGAGGATGGTGACGTGCTCGTCGAAGGCGGCGCGGACGGTCACGTCGCGGTCCTGGCGCCGCTTCGCGTAGCGTGTCTTGAGCGGCTCGAGGCGCCCCTTGTCGACGATCGCCAGTGGGATGTCGCTGAGCGTGCGGAAGGTGCTCCTGAAGGAGCTGTGCATCTTGCGGACGCGCGTCCCGCGGTGCAAGAGGTTGTAGCGGTCGGAAGTCGGCCCGAACATGCACACCATGAGCTCCGCGATGGGCCCGTGCGCCGCAGCCCACGAGGCGCGGATCAGGTTCAGCGCCGCGTCGGACGAGGGCCGATCGCTCGAGCGCTGGCTGCCGACCATCACGATCGGCACGGGCGGGTCCTGCACCATGTAGGTCAGCGCCGCGGCGGTGTGGTGCATCGTGTCCGTGCCGTGACCGATCACCACGCCGTCGTAGCCGTCCTTGATGGCCTGCCCGATGCGCTCGGCCAGCGTCAGGTACTCGTCGCGGCCCATGTTCTCGCTGAACACGCCGAACAGCTTCTCGGTCTCGATGTTGCAAACGTCGGCGAGCTCGGGCACCGAGCCATACAGCTCGCCCGGGCTGAACGCCGGAATCACCGCGCCTGTGCGGTAGTCGAGCCGCGAGGCGATGGTGCCTCCGGTGCCGAACAGGATCACGCGGGGCTTTTCCGGATCGACGGGGAACTCGCCCTCGGGAATACGGTACTCGGCGCGGCGGAAGCCCGTCTTCCGGATCGACGCGATGCGATCGAAGCGGATGCCGACGTTGTAGCCGGTCCACAGCTTGAGCACGAGGTGCTTCTCGTCGCTGGTCTCCGAGCGCGGCAGGATCAGTCCGGCGAAGCGGCCGCGGTCGGTCTCGACGACCGCGTCGCACCAGACGGTCACGCCAAAGCGCTCCATCACCGAGCGCAGCGGCTCACGGTAGCCCTTGTACAGGTCGTCGCTGTCGTCATTCATGCCCGAAGCTCCGCCTGCAGCCGTACGCGCGCCACGCGTGGGTCGACCAGGCCGCGCAGATCGTCCATCGTGCGCCCCATCGCCCAGCGCAGCAGTGCGTCGGGGTCGCGGGTTGTCGCCTGGTTCAGGGCAGCCACGACCGAGCTCACGCGCTCCGCGAGCAGCGCCGCGCCGTTGCACGAGGAGAGTGCCGCCACGACATCGCCCGGCGATTCGCCGCGTAGCACGCGCAGGATCGCCGGCTCGAGCGCAAACGCCGGCAGCCCGAGCAACGGCCGGATGAGCGCAGCGTCGGGCACGGTGCGCATGCGCGGCAGCACGCGCTCCAGCGCGCGGGCCAGCTCCGGTCCGCCGTCGAGCGCGTCGAACAGATCCGCCCACGGCGCTCGCGAAAGCCGCGCCGCGCGCCGCGCCGGAACGCCGAGCTTCTCGTAGCGCTCCTGCCGCTGCCAGGGGCGCTCCGGCAGGCGTTCGTCGATCTCGTGCACCCACGCATCCGGAACCGGTACCGGCGGCGTATCGGTGTCCGGATACATGCGCTCGGCGCCGGGCAGGATGCGCTCGAAGCCGGTGGTGCCGTCGTTGTGCCCCTGCCGCGTCTCGCTCGGCACGCCATTGAAGGCCTCGCGCGCGCGCGCCACGATCTCGCGCGCCGCCGTGTCCACGTCGTCGTCCGGCCCCCACACCGTGACGGTGCCGGCCTCGTCGTCGGCGAGGAGCGCCGACGGTTCGAGACACGCGATCACACGCACCCGCTCGCTGATCTCGTGGAAGAAGCCGAGCCCCGGCTGCGTGCGATGTCCGAGCAGTCCCGAAAAGCCGGGCAGTCGCACTCGCACCGTGCGCTCGCCGTCGCCGCGCTCCAGCACCTCCACCAGCGGCGACTCCCACGCCCACTCGACGTCGCCGAGAGACAGCGCGGCCGGCGAGGCGTCGCGCTTGCGGAGCGCGTCGCGGAGCCTGAGCAGCTCCAGCTGGCGATAGGCCTCGTTGTGCACGAGCGCGGGGATCAACCGGTGGCTCGGCACTCCCTTGATCTCGACGCGTCGCCCGCCCGCCACGCTGACGTTCACGTCCTGGCGCGCCGCACCCGCACCACGCCGGACCTGACGGCTCGCCCGCGCGACTTCCGCGAGCAAGCGCCCGCCCGCCGCGGCGTCGCGCGGCGTCAGCAGATCCGGCTCGGTCACCGTCTCGATCAGCGGCATGCCCAGCCGGTCGGTGCGGAACGCGATCTGGTGGCCCACGTCGCTCACCTCGCGGCACGAGTCCTCCTCCAGCGTCAGCTGGCGCACACGCAGCGTGCGGTCGGCGCCGAGCTCGCTGGCCGAAAAGGGCAGCACGCCGTCCACGCCGACCATGGCCGTGCGCTGGAATCCGGTCGGGATCGAGCCGTCCAGGTACTGCTTGCGCATGACGTGGAGCTCGTTCACGAGGTTCAGCCCGAGCAGGCTCGAGACCTCGAGCGCGATCTTCACGGCCTGCTCGTCGATCGCGAAGGGCGGCGTGTCGTCCATCTCGTACGTGCACACGCTCTCGCGCTCCAGCAGGTAGACGATCTCCTTCTTCGTCTTGAACTCCATCAGCGCGCAGCCGTCGTACTGGCCCATCTCGCTCAGCGTCGGCCGCATGTGGCGCAGCACTTCCATATCTACGCGGGTGGTGCGCCGCCCCGCCGGGCAGCGGCAGAAGAGCTTCCGCTCGGTCAGGAGCTGCTGGTGCACCTCGAGGCCGCACAGAAAGCCGAGCGTCGCGTAGTCGTCGGGCGAAAGCTCGCCCAGCGCGCGCACCGGAAAGTCCAGCGGCGGATCGGTGCGCGGATTCAGGTCGTGCGGCGAGGGCGGGGGAGCGGTCGCGCGGAAGCGGCTCACGGCGGCGGAGCCTAGCGCGGAACCCCGGTCATTTCGATGGCATGGGGCGGCGCCCAGGATCCGCAGCCAGGGCCGAAGGGTTGGAGGGGTCTGGGGTCGAGCGCTGTCGCGGCGCGGCGCGGCTAATCCAGAGCGTGGCGCGCATTGCGCCCGGCCCGCCCGCAACGCGGCGAGCTCGTCAGTGCGCCGCCGCCCGTCCGTTCGTCGACCGACCGCCAGGCTCCCTGGCAGACCGCGGCAGCGACCACGAGAGCGCCAGCATCACGAGCGCGACCACCGCCGTCGTCGGTTGCATCCACGACACATAGCCGATGACGCTGACCTGCACGGAAAGCCACACGAGCACAATGGCGCCAGCCACGAGCGAGAGCGCGCGGGCGTGGCGCCATCGCGCGAACACCGCCACCGCGGCGACCAGGAACGCTCCGCCAACTACGACGAACAGGAACAGCCCCGGGATGAAGTAGTCCGCAAAAGGACTACCAGCCAGCCACTCTCGCGGCACTCCTTGCGCACCGGACATTCCGAAATAGCCGCCACCGAAGGCGTTCAACGCCGCGAACGCGAGCAGAGAGCCCAGGACGTAGCGCACGGCACTCGACATGCGTGACGTGGAATGCACCAACCGTGCCCGCGGTGGCTCGTGCAGATTGGCGGTCAGCGTTGGGGGAGCTCTTTGCGGCGCAGGACCTGCCTGGCGGCTCCGTCGTCGGGCGGCCGCAGTATTCGCCGCGCGCGAGCTACGCCAGCTTCTCGCGCAGCATATCGCCCGCCAGCTTCGGATCCGCCTTGCCCTTGCTCGCGCGCATGACCTGGCCGACCAGCGCGCCGAGCAGGTTCTCGTTGCCGGCCTTGTAGCGCTCCACGAGCGAGGCGTTGTCGGCGAGCACGCGGTCTACGATGGGGCCCAGCGCGTCGTCGCCGAGCTGCTGCAGGCCCTTCTGCTCGACGATGGCCCTGGGCGAGCCGCCGCTGGCCACGAGCTCGGCGAGCACGTCCTTGGCGGCGGGGCGCGAGATCGTGCCCGCGTCCAGCAACGCGACCAGCTCGGCAAGCGCCTTGCCATCGAACTTCACGCTCCCGGCGTCGCGGCCGTCGAGGGCGGCGGGCAGCTCGCTCACGAGCCAGCTGGCCGCGGCGCGCGCCTCGGCTCCGGCCTTGACGGCGCCGGCGAAGATGCGTCCGAGGCTCGGAGTCAGAGCGAGCACGCGCGCCTCGCCGGGCGCGAGGTCGTGCGCATCGATGAGTGCCTGCGCTTCCGGCGGAAGCGCCGCCGTGGCCTTCGCGGCCGTCGGCTTGGCGGCCTTCGGCCTGGAGGCTTCCGGCTTTGCCGGCTTGGCGGGCGCTTCGCGCGCCGCGATCTTCGCCCAGGTGTCGCGCAGCCCCACGGTGCGGTTCAGGACCGGCGCGCCGTCTTTCGAGTCGATCGGGTCGACGTAGAAGAACCCCGTCCGCTCGAGCTGGTAGCGCTCGCCGGCCTTCGCGTTGGCGAGGCTCGGCTCGAGCTTTGCGCGCACGATCGAGAGCGATTCCGGGTTCAGATCTTCCTTGAAGTCCCGATCCTCAGCCCCCGGGAACTCCGCGGAAAATAGCCGGTCGTAGAGGCGGACCTCGGCGTCCAGCGCGTGGCTCGCGCTGACCCAGTGCAGCGTGCCCTTCACCTTGCGCGCGCCCGGCGCGTTCTCGCCACGGGTGTCTGGATCGTAGCTGCAGCGGAGCTCCGTGATGGCGCCGCTGTCGTCCTTCACCACGCGCTCGCACTTGATGATGTACGCGTGGCGCAGCCGCACTTCGCGCCCCGGCGCCAGCCGGAACCACTTCTTGGCCGGCTGCTCCATGAAGTCGTCCGCTTCTATAAATAGCTCGCGGCTGAAGGGCAGCTTGCGCGACCCTTCCTTGGGGATGTCGTGCGGCCAGTAGGGCGCGTCGACCTCCTCCGTCTGCCCCTCGGGGTAGTTCTCGATCACCACCTTGAGCGGTCTCAAGACGCCCAGCACGCGCGGCGAGACCTCGCTCAGATCCTCGCGCAGCGTGTGCTCGAACAGCGCCAGGTCGACCGTGCTGTTGTTCTTGGCGACGCCGACGCGGGTCGCGAAGTGTCGCATCGCCTCCGGCGTGACGCCGCGGCGGCGGATGCCGGCCAGCGTCGGCATGCGCGGGTCGTCCCAGCCGCTTACATAACTGCCGTTCACCAGATCGAGGAAGCGCCGCTTGCTCATCACGGTGTAGTTCAAGTTCAGCCGCGCAAACTCGTACTGGTGCGGTCGCGGCTGGGGCACGTCGAGGTTGTCGAGGATCCAGTCGTACAGCTCGCGGTTGTTCTCGAACTCGAGCGTGCAGATCGAGTGCGTGATGCCCTCGATCGAGTCGCTGAGGCAATGCGTGAAGTCGTACAGGGGGTAGATGCACCACTTGTCGCCGGTCCGGTAATGGTGCGTGTGGCGGATGCGGTAGAGCAGCGGATCGCGCATCTTCATGTTGGGCGAGGCCATGTCGATGCGCGCGCGCAGCACGTGCTCGCCGTCCTTGAATTTGCCCGCGCGCATGTCCGCGAACAGCTCCAGGTTCTCTTCCACGCTGCGCTCGCGCCCCGGGCCCGGCCGCCCCGGCGTGGTGACGGTGCCGCGGTACTCGCGGATCTCCGCCTCGCTCAGGCTGCACACGTAGGCCTTGTCCGCCTTGATCAGCTCGACCGCGTAGTCGTAGAGCCTGTCGAAGTAGTCGGAGGCGAAGTACAGGTGCTCGCCCCAGTCAAAGCCGAGCCAGCGGATGTCGCGCTGGATGGCCTCGACGTACTCCATGTCCTCCGTGGTTGGATTGCTGTCGTCGAAGCGCAGGTGGCAGCGCCCGCCATACTGCTCCGCCAGCCCGAAATTCAGGCAGATGCTCTTCGAGTGACCGATGTGCAGGTAGCCGTTCGGCTCCGGCGGAAAGCGCGTCACCACGGTCTGGTGACGCCCCGCACGCAGATCCGCCTCGACGATGTCGCGGATGAAATCGCTGGGCGCTTCTCGGGAGGGTTCGGACATGGGTCTCCGGGTCTCGTCCAATCCGCGGCCCAGGGGCCACGGACCGCGCAATCTACGACGCCCGCCCCCGATCGGCGAGTCCCCGTCGATTTCCCGCCTCTCCATCGCCCTTCCTGGTGGGTCCTGGCAGCCGCCGCGCGGCGCGGCCGGACCGTCCCAGCACGGACCCCCGACACGACCCGGGCACGAAGGCGGCGCTGCAGGCCCAGCACCGAGCTGCTAGAAGGTCCGCGCCCGTCCATGAACGATCTGCTCGCAGCCGTCCGCGAAGCCTGCCTGCCCGCCGTGTGGGCGCAGGGCAACAAGCTCGTCGATGGCGTGTTCGTGGAGCGCTCCGCCGAGGACGAGGTCGTGCTGCGGGTCAAGGCGCCGGGGCGCGCCGTGCCGCCCACGGCGGTGCTGTACCCGGCGGACCTCGAGTGGGCGTGCGACTGCGACGACAACGCCGATCCCTGCGCGCACGTCGTCGCGGCAGCGATCGCGCTGGCCAGCGGAGCGGCGGTGCCCTCGGCCGAGGGCGCGAGCGCGGAGCTCGAATACCGCCTCGACGCCGATCGGTTCGGCAACCTGGTGATCGAGCGCTGGGTGCTCTCCGACGGCGGCGAGCGGCGGCTCGAGCGGTCGCTCGGTACCGAGCCGGCGCTGTCTCCCTCGCACGGCGATCTGGCGCTGGACCGCATGCTTTCCGCGAATCCGCGCGGCGTGCCGCATCGCGGTGGCGCGATCGTGGCGCTGCTCGCCGGTTCCGCTCACGTGCGCTGGAAGGGCGATCCGGTCCAGCTCGCCAGCGATCCCTTCGAGCCGCGGGCGCTGGTGCGCGACCACGACAGCGGCGTCGAGCTGCGCATCGATCCAGATCCCGCGCTCGCCGAGGTCGTTGCCAAAGGGATCGGGCGAGCGGACAGCACGCTGCGCCCGCTCGGTCACACCGAGCTGACGGGCGAGCGGCTGGAGCGCCTGCCGCTGTCGCGCGTGTTCTCGCGCCCCGAGTTGGCCGAGCTGGTCGGCGCGGTGCTACCGGAAATCGACAAGCAGATCCCGGTGGATATCCGCACTTCCCGGCTACCCGGGCGCGAGCGCAGCGTGCGGCCGCGCATTGCCCTCGACATCGGGCACGCGGAGCACACCCTGTCGGTGCTGCCCACGCTCGTCTACGGCGATCCGCCGGTCGCCCGCGTCGATGGCGATCGCCTCGTGCATCTGTCAGGCGCGGTGCCGAAGCGCGATGAAGCCGAGGAGCGAGAGCTGCTCGCCAGACTGCGCGACGATCTCCATCTGGTCCCTGGGCGGCGCGTTCACTTCGACGGGCGAGAGGCCATCCGCTATGCCGCGCGGCTCAGGGCCTGGCAGAGCGCCTCCGGCGAGTCGATGGATCCGCATGTCGTGCGGCGGCAGCCGCTCGATGCGCGGTTTGTCGTCGATGGCGACAATTTCGAGGTGACGTTCGAGAGCGCCGGCAACGAGACAGGGCAGCGGACAGGCCGCGCCTCGCCGGAAGCCGTGCTGCGCGCCTGGCGCGACGGGCTCGATCTGGTGCCGCTCGACACAGGCGGCTGGGCGCCGTTGCCCGTTGATTGGCTGGAGCGCTTCGGGGATCGCATCGCCGATCTACTCGCGGCGCGCGGCGACAAGGGCGTGCCGACGGTCGCGCTGCCCACGCTCGCGTCGCTTGCCGACGAGCTCGAGCAGCCCCGCCCGCCCGGCTTCGATAGGCTCGCGCCACTTCTGCAGGAGGGTGGGGAGCTGCCGCCCGCGGAGCTGCCGGCCGATCTGACGGCCACGCTGCGCCACTACCAGCAGCACGGCGTGGACTGGCTCTCGTTCCTGCGTCGCGCGGAGCTCGGCGGCGTGCTGGCCGACGACATGGGTCTCGGCAAGACGCTGCAGGCGCTGTGCGCCGTCAGAGGTCGCACGCTGGTGGTCTGCCCGAAGAGCGTGATCTTCAACTGGGAAGCCGAAGCCCGACGCTTCCGCCCCGATCTGCGCGTGGCGCTCTACCACGGTCCCAGGCGCCGGCTGGATGCGAAGGCGGATCTGGTGATCACCAGCTACCCGCTCCTGCGGCTCGACGCCGATCGGCTGGCCGACGAACCCTGGGGCAGCGTGGTGCTGGACGAGGCGCAGGCCATCAAGAATCCGGACAGCCAGGTGGCGCGCGCCGCCTACCGGCTCCAGGCGCCGTTCCGCGTCGCGCTCAGCGGCACGCCCGTCGAGAACCGCCTGGAAGAGCTGTGGAGCCTGATGCACTTCGCGAACCGCGGGCTCCTGGGTGGGCGCAGCGACTTCGACGATCGCTATGCGCGACCGATCGGTATGGGTGACGTGGCCGCGACGGAACGGCTGAGACAGCGGGTGCGTCCGTTCGTGCTCCGCAGGCTGAAGCGCGACGTCGCGCCGGAGCTGCCGCCGCGCAGTGACATCGTGCTGCACGTCGAGCTCGACGAGCGCGAGCGCAACGTCTACGAGGCGGTGCGCGCGGCGTCGCGCAGCGAAGTCATCTCGCAGCTCCAGCAGGGCGGCAGCGTGTTGGCGGCGCTGGAGGTGCTGCTCAGGATGCGCCAGGCGGCCTGCCACAGCGGTCTCGTGCCGGGGCAGGAAGCCGACAGCAGCTCCAAGGTCGAAGCCCTCCGCGACGCGCTCGAAGACGCCGCCGCCGATGGCCACAAGGCGCTGGTGTTCTCGCAGTGGACCTCGCTGCTCGATCGCATCGAGCCGGCTCTCGACGAAGCCGGCATCCCGTTCACGCGCCTCGACGGCTCGACGCGCGACCGCGCGGGGGTCGTCTCGGAGTTCCAGTCGGAGGGGGGCCCGCCCGTGTTGCTGGCCTCGCTCAAGGCGGGCGGCACGGGCCTGAACCTCACGGCCGCCGACCACGTCTTCTTGATGGACCCTTGGTGGAATCCGGCGGCCGAGGATCAGGCGGCCGATCGCGCCCATCGCATCGGCCAGGATCGCCCGGTGATGGTCTACCGCGTGGTCGCGCGCGACACGGTGGAGGAGGGGATCCTCGCGCTGCAGGAAAAGAAGCGCGCCCTGGCCGACGCGGCGCTAGGCGGCGCCGCCGGCGCGGCGGAGATCACCCGCGAGGATCTGCTGGCGCTGCTCGGCTAGCCGCAAATTTGGCCCCAAGCTGCGAGGTGGACGAGTCTCGCGCCGAGATGGGACAAGTCTGCGAAGTCTGCCAGACCCTGAGCGAGTCCACCGGCGCGTTGGTGACGTCGAGAAAGAGCGGCACATTTCGCGTCGTATTGAACGAGCGCGTGGTGACGCTGTGCGTGGAGCACGCGGACGAGGCGATCGCGCACGGCACGCGCACGCTTTCCGAGATCCGCGCGCACTTCAGCGAGCCGTTCCCCGGCCAGCGCTCGCTGGTTCCGCGGCGCGCGGGCGACGACAATGCGCCCGGCGACGAACGACGCCGCCGCGGCCGACGCGCCGGCGACCGCGTGTAGTTCAGCGGATGGCGGCGGGCCTGCCGGGCTGCCAGCTACGGCCGTAGTCCGCCGACGCGAGCAGCAGCTCCGACACGAAGTCCACGTCGGTGCGCAGCAGCTTGACGGCTACGCGCCCGCCTCGCGTCGCCACCATGGCCGTGATTGCGACCTCGCGGCAGCGCGCCTGCGCTCGGTCGGAGGCGAGCGCTGGCCAGCCCGGCGACCGCTGCGACCGCTCCGGCGGCGCCGAGCAGCTTGATGAGAGGGCGCCTCACCCTCCCGGAAATCAATGATCCGGGCTCTCGGGTCACGCCATGCGCCCTGCCAGCTACGCACCCGGTCGATCCTGGAAAGCTGTGTATACACAGCCTATTACGAAAATAACGCGCCGTGGCGCGAAAAATCGTTTGCACCGGTAGACTCCAGTGGTAATACCACTAGTGCCGATTGGAAATACCAGTTGGTTCAACCTCTTTCCGGGTCTTCATGGCTGCTGGCAACAACAAGAAGCGCGCGGTCGAGACCACGGCGGACTTCCTCCGCTCGGAGATCCTGCGCGGGCGTCTACCGGCCGGCAGTGCGTTGCCGGGTGAGCGGGCGCTCTCCGAGCAGCTCGGCGTCAGCCGCTTGACGTTGCGCTCGGCCATCGCGCGGCTCGAGACCGAGGGGCTGCTGCGCTCGGTGCACGGATCGGGAACGCGCGTGCTCGACTTCCGCGAGAGCGGCGGCGTCGACCTGCTGGGCTACCTCGCCACGCAGCAGCTGGCCGGTGGCACGGTGCCGATCGAGCTGCTCTCGGACCTGATGGAGCTCCGTCGCATGGTCGCGGTCGATCTGCTCGGTTTCGTCACCGAGCGCGCCACGGACGACGAGCTGGCCGAGCTCCGCGATCACGTACGCAAGCAGGCAAAGCTGCTCGACGATCCGGAAGCCTTCATGCAGGCGGATCTGCACTTCGCGCGGCTGATGGTGCGCGCCGGCCGCAACCTCGCGCTGGAGCTGCTGTACAACACGGTGATCCGTCTAGTCGCCAACAACCCCGGCTTCCAGATGGCGTTCCAGTCGAACGCGCCGCAGACGATGATGGTCTACGAGCGCCTCGTCGAGCTGATGGCCGAGCGCGATCCCAAACGGGTAGTGCGCGTCGCCGGGCGGATCATCGATCGACTCGACCACGCGACGCTCTCGCGCATCCGCGAGGCTGTAACGCCGGACGACCACGAAGCGACTACGGCCGACGACGCAGACGGCGCCGCGGCAGTAGAGGACATGAGCCCGGAACCGGCGCGAGCCGGCACCGGGAGAGAGGACTGAGGACCATGTTGGCTTTCGAGGAACGATGGGCTGCTGCCGTGCTCGCAGGCTTTGCTCCGGCAGGCGGACCGGGCATCTCGCCCGAGCAGAACGAGGTGGACTACGTCGGCACCTTGCGCCACATGATGCGCGCCTCGACGCGCCAGGCCGCGATCGGCCTGAGGCTCGCGCTGTGGTTGACCGCGCTGGCGCCGCTGTGGCTGTTCGGGCGCCTGCGCACGTTCAGCAGCATCAGCGCCGCGCGACGCACCGAGATCCTGCAGAACATGCTCTCGCATCGGCTGTACATCGTGCGCGAGATCGCGTTCTTCCTGAAGATGTGCGCCTGCATGGCGATGTTCGCCGCGGGCGCGCTGCGCGAGCGCTCCCACTACGACCACGACGCGGATGGGGTGCGGCGGCTGCCGCTGCTGCTCCCGGCTGAAGAGGCGGCCCAATGAGTCGTCTGGCGATGCAGGAGGAAGCCGACTTCGTCATCGTCGGCACCGGCGCGGGCGGCGCCACGGCGGCACGCGTGCTGAGCGAGGCAGGCTACGACATCGTGATGCTGGAGGAGGGGCCAGAGCTGGCCGTCTCCGAGCGCCCGACCGATCTGCTCGGCGCGATGAGCATCGCCGTGCGCGACATGGGCACGCAGTCCACGGTGGGCGCCACGCCGATCCCGTTGCTCCAGGGCAAGCTCGTGGGCGGCAGTACGGCCATCAACTCCGGCATCATCTGGCGCATGCCGGACGACGTGCGCGAGCACTGGACGCGCGAGTTCGGGCTCGGGGACCTCGTCGACGAGGCGGAGCAGGCGCGCATCTACGACGTCATGGAGCGGGAGCTCGAGGTCGAGGTAACAGCGCCCGAGGTGCGCGGCGACAACGCCCACAAGATGGAGGAGGCGTGCCGTGCGCTCGGACTTCCCGGCAAGCCCATTACGCGCAACGCGCGGCGCTGCAAGGGCCGCGCGCGCTGTCTCCAGGGCTGTCCGGAGGAAGCGCGCCAGAGCATGGACGTGTCGTATATCCCGCGCGCGGTCGCGCAGGGCGCGCGGCTACATCCGCTCTGCCGGGTGCAGAAGGTGCTGCGCGAGGACGGCCGCGCCATCGGCGTGAGCGGTGCGACCGTGGACCGCGCGACGGGTCGCGTCACCGGGCGCTTCGAGGCGCGCGCGCGGCGTGGCGTCATCATCGCTGCGGGCGCCGTGCACACGCCCGTGATCCTGCTGAAGAGCGGGCTGGGAGGTCTGGTGGGCGAACGCTTCCAGGCCCATCCGGGCTCGGCCGTCGTCGGACGCTTTCCGGACATCATCAATATGGGCTTCGGGGCGACGCAGGGCTACGAGCTGCCGATGCGCGAGCAGGGCTTCAAGATCGAGTCGCTGTCGCTGCCGCCGGAGCTGCTCGCGCTCAGATTGCCCGGCGTGGGCGAGCACTGGCAGGCGCGCCTCGGCGAGCTGAATCACTACGCGCAGTGGGCCGTGCAGGTGCGCATGAAGGCGCTGGGGCGCATCACGGCCAGCTGGGGCGGCAAGCCCGTGGTCCGCTACGAGCCGCTAGAGCGCGATCTCGCCGTCATGCAGCGGGCGGTCGCTCTCATCTGCCGCATGATGTTCGCGGCGGGCGCGACGGAGGTGTTCCCGGGCCTCGGTCACACGCCGGAGGTGCTCACCGACGTGTCGCAGGTGGACGCGATCGAGCGCGCGGATCTCAAGCGCGCCGACTTCCACATGATGGCATCGCACCTGTTCGGCACCGCGTGTGCGGGCGCGGATCCGCGACGCAGCGTGGTGGGGCCGGATCTGCAGAGCCACGAGCTGCCGGGCCTGTACGTCATGGACGCCAGCGCGTTCCCGACCAACCTCGGCGTCAACCCGCAGCACTCGATCATGACCGTCGTCTGGCGCGCCGCCGAGCAGCTCGCCAACGCCGGCCGCGATAGCAGAGTCGCCTAGTCCGTGCGGGCGCCATCGGGCGGCGCGGCTCTGTCCGGTCGTCGCCGCCGGCCCCTGCGACGCGGGCGTCCTCTGCCCCGAGCCGCGAACTGGCCGCCCTTGACCCGGCGGTAGCCGAACGCCTCGATAACGGCGCCGAGCTCGTCATCGCTGCACTCGAAGCGCGCGGAGAGTCCCTCCGGCGCGCGGAAAGTGCCGCGCCGAGCGGCATGGTGCAGCTGGCGGGCGACGCGTTCGGCGGTGTCGGCGCGGATCGCGCGCGGCCCGAAGCGCGGATAGCCGATGGCGAGGTGCGAAGCGGCGTCGAGGTCGCGCTGCGCCGGCAGCGACTCGACGCCGGGGCGCGGCAGCTCGATGCGCGTCCGGTGCCCGAGCCACGCGGAGCACAGCGCCACCCGGCTGTGGACCGCCGCAGGCTCCAACAGGCTCCGCACGTACACCAGCCGCTTGCCGAGACGCACGCCCAGGCGCGCGAGCAGCCTCCGGTCGTCGGGTGACAGTGCTGCGAGTTGCGCGCGCGCCTGCGTCGTCTCGACAGTTCCGAGGTTCTGTTCGAGCTGGTAGACGAGGCCTCGTCCCGATGCGGAGAGGTTCCGCGCTTCGTCGCTCCTCAGCGGCGCGAGCGTGGACGACACCAGATCGCGCGTCCAGGCGACCAGGCGCCGCTGGATGCGCGACCGCGAGCCGCTGCCGATGCTGTCGTCGAGCACGAGCGTCACCTCGGGCCTGAGCAGATCGGCGCCGCGGATCATGCGCCCGAGCACGAGATCGCCGTCGAGGATGCGCCCCTCGGGATCCAGCGTGAAGCGCTCGTGCGGCGCCTCGACCAGAGCCTCGAGCCACTCGTCCGCGTCGGGGGCGGGCGGGAGCGGGTCGCGCATCCGCTGTCTCAGCTCGAACAGCTGCGCGAACGGTCCGTCCGGTCGGCGCTCGTCTTCGGTTCGACTCTGTGGAAGTCGGCGGGGCCGCGGCCTTGCGCGCGGCGCCGAGGTCTTCTGCCCTTCGTCGACGAAGCGCGCGACGAGGCGGCGGTGCAGCGCATCGCTCAGCCGATCCTCGATCGCGCGGGTGCGCTCCTGCCAGTGATGCGCATCACCGAGCCAGGACTCGCGATGGCTGACGTAGGTCCAGGTGCGAACGAACGCCATTCGCATCATCAGCGTCTCGATATCGCCTTCCGTGTCATCGATGCGTCC
This sequence comes from uncultured delta proteobacterium, assembly GCA_963826085.1. Taxonomy (GTDB): domain Bacteria; phylum Myxococcota_A; class Polyangia; order Polyangiales; family Polyangiaceae; genus CAWDXG01. The sequence goes on from CAWGVN010000008.1 coordinate 426,743, forward strand.
GACCCGCTCGGCGACGAAATCGGGATCGAGCCGGCGGCGCGGGCCGGAGAGCTGCTGGAACAGCTCGCCGAGCAGCTCCACGTGGTGGTCGAACAGGAGCTGCCGGAAGTCCGGGATGCGGCAAACGTCCCACAAGAGCGAGACGGCCTCCTCGCCGCGCGCCCGACTGCGTATGTCGGGGCGCGACGCCAGCGCGACGAGCGCGCTGTGATCCTCGGTGCGCTCGACCAGCCGGAGCAGGCCTGAACGCGGTCGCTCGGAAAGCGAGGCGACCAGCGCGTCGATCGAAGACAGATCGAGATCGCTGTTGCGCCAGATCAGCCGGCGCACCACGGGGAAGTGGTGCATCTCGATCGAGCGCGCCAGCCGTTCGTCCAGCGCGGGAAGGGGAGAGAGCGTGCCGAAGCTGCCGTCGTCGAGGTAGCGGCCGGCGCGGCCGGCGATCTGCGCGAGCTCGGCCGCTTCCAGCGGACGCGTCTCGCGACCGTCGAACTTGGCGAGATCCGCGAAGGCGACGTGACGCACGTCCATGTTCAGGCCCATGCCGATGGCGTCGGTGGCTACCATGTAGTCGACCTCGCCCGACTCGTAGAGCGCGACCTGCTGGTTGCGCGCGCGCGGCGACAGGGCGCCCAGCACGACGGCTGCACCTCCGCGCCGCGCCCGGAGCCGCTCGGCGAGCTCGTAGACGCGCGGCGCACTGAAAGCGACCACGGCGCTGCGCGGCTTGAGCGCGGCGAGAGAGCTTACGCCCCGGCAGGCCAACTTCGACAGCCGCGGGTGGCCGGCGATGCGGATCGTGGGCAGCAGCTGCTGCAACACCGGGCGCATCGTGTCGGCTCCCATGAACCAGGTCTCGAGCCGGCCGCGGGCGTGGAGCAGGCGGTCGGTGAACACGTGGCCGCGCTCGGCATGTGTCGCAAGCTGGATCTCGTCCACCGCCAGGAAGTCGACCTCGCGCTCGACCGGCATGGCCTCGACGGTGCACACCCAGTAGCGCGGGCGGGCCGGGACGCGCCGCTCCTCGCCGGTCACCAGCGCGACTTCGGCTTCGCCCAGCTGGCGCGTGACGCGATCGTAGATCTCTCGCGCCAGCAGCCGGAGCGGCAGGCCGATCATGCCGCTGTCATGGCCGAGCATGCGCTCCACGGCGCGGTGCGTCTTGCCCGTGTTGGTGGGCCCGAGCACAGCCGTGAGCGGGGAGCCGTCCGGCGCCGGCGGGGGCATGAGCCAAGCGTAGATCAGGCCGGGCGATCCCGCCCGGATCGGCATAATTCGTGGGACAAACCGCTCTGGAGTAAGCTCCGACCCGGTGCTGCCGTTATCGGGACATAGGATGACTGGACGGAGACGTGCGCCAGCGCTGGTGCTTGCGCTGCTTTTCGTGGCCGCGGGCTGCAAGATGGGGGAGGTGCAGCCTCCGGGCGAGCCGCCGACCTCGAACATCGACGAGCTGCAGCGCCGCATCGCACATCAGGAGTCGGTCATTGAAAGCCAGCTCGCTGCGCGCGACAAGCCGGCTGACGAGCTGCAGCAGCAGGACCAGCCGGCGATGGGTGGTGCGGTCGGGCCGACCGTGCAGAGCGCGGCACCCGCGCCGCCCGAAGCCGCAGAGGCGCCGCCCGAACGCGAAGAGGCGCCAGGGCAGCCCGTCACGGGAAGCAACGCCCCGGCTCGCAAGTCAGCGGCCGTCGGCGCTTCGGTCGGTTCCACGTGCGACCTCGTGTGCCGCGCACTCGCCTCCATGCGTCGGTCCGCCGATCGCATCTGCGAGCTGGTCGGCGACAGCGATCCGCGCTGCTCGCAGGCGAAGAAGCAGGTCGACGACGCGGCCCGCCGCGTGCGGAGCGCCAGCTGCACCTGCGACGGCTGAGTCAGAGCTGCTCGAGCTTGGCGGCCATCGCCCGCGCTGCGGCCCCGCGGTGCGAGCGCGCGTTCTTTTCTCCGGGCGCAAGCTCGGCACTGGTCCTGCCGAGATCGGGGAGATAGAGCAGTGGGTCGTAGCCGAAGCCGTTCTTGCCGCGCGGTCCCTCGGCGATGACGCCTTCGTACGTCCCGCGCGTTTCCGCGACGATCGCGCCGCTCGGATCCGCCAGGCACATCGCGCACACGAAGCGCGCGCCGCGCCGCTCGGCGACAACGCCCGAGAGCGCTGCGAGGAGCTTTTCGTTATTGGCCCGATCGCGTTCGGCGCGGGACCCCGTGCTGCCGGAGTAGCGTGCCGAATGCACGCCGGGCGCGCCGCCCAGCGCGTCCACCGAGAGTCCGGAGTCCTCGGCCAGGCACCTGAGACCTGTCGCCCGCGCGTAGGCACGCGCCTTGTCGCGCGCGATCTGCTCGAAGCTGTCGCCGTGCTCCTCGGGTTCCGGCGGGATCTCATCGAGCGAATCCAGCCCGATCACCTCGATGCCGAGCGGCGCGAGGATGGCGCGCACTTCGCCGAGCTTGTGCGGATTGGACGTGGCGAAGAGGATCTTCATGCCGTCGTTTGTCACGCGGGGCTCTGCGGCGGCAAGGGATATCCGACGGATCGCTACGTGGCACTTCGTCCAGGCCGCGCGTCGGCGGCCACGTGCAACTCGCCGCGCAGCTCGTCGAGCTCCGCGGACAGGGCGCGGGTGAGCACGGACAGATCGTCGACGTAGGCCGCGTCGGCGTTGAATCCGAAGAACAGCTTTCCGTTGTAGCTGACGATGGCGATGCCGACGCCCTGGTTCTCGTAGAGCGGCACCATCGGCGCGGCCTCGATGAGCTCGGCGCCGAGCAGGTACAGCGGAAACTGTGGCCCCGGGATGTTGGTCACGATGATGTTGAATGGGCGCAGGTGGATGAGCCCGCGCACCGCCGCGCTGAGCAGTCCCGCGTTGGTCAGATCGGCGAGCTGCTGTCCGACCGTCACGGCCGTGCTCTGGTGCGCGCTCTTGGCGTGCCCCATGGTCTCCTTGATGAGCTCCAGGCGCCGCGCCGCAGAGGGCTCGGCGAGGGGCAGCGGCGTGAGCATCAGCGAGACGCGGTTGTGCACGCTCTCTTCGTCGTCGGCGTGGGTGCTCACGGGCACCATGGCGCGGAAGTCCATGCCTTCCATGGTGTCGCCACGCTCCGCGAGGAAGCGCCTCAGGGCGCCGGTGACCAGTGCGAGCACGACGTCGTTCAGCTTCGCGTTCGCGCTCCGTTTGACGGCGCTCACGGCTTCCAGATCGAGCGTGACCCAGTCGAAGCGCCGCTCCCAGCCGACGTGCGCCGGGTTGATGGAGGTGCGGGTGCTCGGGCGCAGGCTCGTCCCGAGCATCGAACGCAGTCCCTGCAGCGCGTCACGCCTGAGGCTCTCGACGTCGATGCCGGCAACGCTGCTGCGCAGGGCTTCCACAAGCTGGCGCGGCTCCTGGGCGCGGCGGCGCAGCTCCCCGAGCAGGAGCGCGCCGGGAGAGGGCGCCGGCTCCGGAGTCCAGGGTTCTGGTTCGACGATGCGATCCCGGGCGTCCACGCGCAGCATCGCGGCGAGCACCGCGATGCCCGAGACTCCGTCGACCATCGAGTGATGCGCCTTCATCACGACGGCGAAGCGGTCGCCGGCGAGGCCGTCGATGAACCAGTTTTCCCACAGCGGCCGATCGCGCGACAGCGGCTCGGAGTAGAGCCGCCCGACCAGATCCCTGAGCTGGCTGTCGTCGCCGGGCGGCGGCAGCGCCACGTAGCGGACATGCTGGTCGATGTCGAAATGGGCGTCGTCCACCCAGACCCTGTGGCGGAGCAGTGGCACGCGCGCCACACGCTGGCGCCAGTGGCGGGGCAGATTGCCCAGGATGCTGGCGGCGTAGCGACGCACGCGCGGCATATCGAGGCCGCCGCCCGGCGCCGCCAGCGGTCCGAGCTCGAATACGGCGGTCAGACCGACGTGCATCAGGTTCTTCTCGTCCTCGATGGCGAGGAACACGGAGTCGAGCGCTGTCAGGGATTCGGCGTAGCTCATGGCCCACCCCGATGGGAATGAATGCAAATCCCGTGCGGGGCCGTGCGTTGCGCGCCGGGGCCAGTCGAGCGCCGTTCCGCCCGGGGAGCGGGCGACCGGCGCGCAGCCGGTGCGCGCCGTGCTGCCGGAGCCGCAGCCGCGACGCGGTACGCGATTACGCGACGCGGCACAGCTCAGCCTTCGGGCGCTTGCTCGGCGAGCGCCAGGGCGACCAGCTCGCGCGCCTCGGGGTCGAGGTGGCTGACCACGGCGTGGCAGGCATCGCCGCGGCCGTTCTTCTTCCGGAGCCCCACCAGGCCCGTGCGAGCCGACGGGAACACCGCGATCAACTCGTAGTAGCGCCGGATGAGCAGGCTCTGCAGGTGGGCTTTGAGCGCGTAGCGCTGCGCGCGCTCTTCCGCGCCGAGGCCGATCCGCGTCGGATTGATGCTGCGGATCATGTCGAGCAGCTCGTCGAACCCGGGCTCGACGGATCCTTCCAGCACGGCGTCCATGCGCCCGGGCGCGATCTTCGGTCGACGTCGGCGTCGCATGTCGTGAAATCGCGCGGCACGGCGAAGCGCTCAGCTCTCGCCTTCGTCGTCCCCGCCTTCGTCCTTGTCCTCGGCGCCGGCCTGCTGCTTGCGCTTCTTCTTGCGACGTTTCGATTCCGCGAACCAGAACGTGCCCAGGAAGCCGCCCAGAATCACGACAGTCAGCGCGCCGCCGACGGTCATCACCTTGGATGCCACGAGCGCGTAGTTGCCTTCCTTCGGGTCGTACGAGCAGCAGTAGAGCAGGATCTTGTCGATGGTCGTGCCGATTTTGCCCTGGGAGGACTCCACCAGCCCGAGCCGCAACGTCTGCTTGTCGAAGTGGATGCCGTACAGGTAGCGCGCGACGTGACCCTTCGGCGTGGCCAGCGTGGTCACCGCCGGGTGGTAGTACATCTTCTTCTTCGGATCGTACTTGTACTTGAAGCCCACGGCCTTCGCGAGAGCATGCACGTTCTCGTCGCTGCCCACGAGGAAGTGCCAGCCCTTCTCGACGCCAGGGCGGCCGTATTGCCTGACGTAGCGGGCCTTCCACTTCTGCGCCTTGGCGGTGGTCAGCGTGGGGTCGAGGCTGACCGTGACCATCACGAACTTGTCGCCCGCGCTCCACTCGAGCTGCTTGAGCGTCTTGACCAGGGCGCTCATCTCCAGGCTGCACAGCATCGGGCAGTCGGAATAGTTGAACGTCAGGATCACGGGGCGCTTGCCGTCGAAGTAGTCGCCGAGCTTGACCTGTTTGCCGGTCTCGTCCTTGAACGTGAGCCCGAGCGGCAGCGCGGCGTCCAGGTGCTCGTCCATGCCCACGCCCCGGAGCTGCTCGGGCGTCCGGTCCGTGCGCTCGGCGACCTCGGAGGTCGGCACCCGCGCGGCGGCCGCCGGCAGGGCGAAGGCGACCAGCAGCAGCGTGAAGAGCGCGCCCAACGCGCGCTTGGCAATCCGGTGATTGTGCTTCAGCATCTTCTCTCCCGTGGGAGCATGGGCTCGCGCTCGGGCCAGAGCCTTTCCGCTGGCGGGCCAGGCGCGGCCGGGCACAGCGGGTCAGGCAGGGTGCGCGGAGCCTAGCACATTGCGCGCACTGCGCTTGGCACCGCAAGGTGCGGATATCCTGTGGCTTTTTGTCGCGGTGCCGGTCCCGCGCCAGCCCGGGTGCGCTGGCCGGATCGCGCTCGCTCATCTAGGCTTCGCAGCCCATGAGCGCGAAGAAGCGAGTGTTTTCCGGAGTCCAGCCTTCCGGCAAGCTCCACCTCGGCAACTACCTCGGCGCGTTGACGCAGTGGGTGAAGCTGCAGGACAGCTACGACTGCATCTTCTGCGTGGTCGATCTCCACGCGCTCACGATCCCCGAGGCGGTCGATCCAAAGAAGCTCAGGCAGAAGTGCCGCGAGGTTGCTGGGCTGTACGTCGCCAGCGGCATCGACCCGGAACGTTCGGCGATTTTCATCCAGTCGCACGTGACGCAGCATCCGGAGCTCACCTGGGTGCTCAACTGCGTCACGCCGCTTGGCTGGCTGGAGCGCATGACGCAGTTCAAGATCAAGCGGGAAGGGCGCGAGACGGTGGGCACGGGCCTGCTCGACTACCCGGTACTCCAGGCCGCGGACATCCTGCTGTACGACACGAACCTGGTGCCGGTCGGCGAGGACCAGAAGCAGCACGTCGAGATCACGCGCGACATCGCGCAGCGCTTCAACAGTCTGTTCGGCGAAGCATTCGTGCTGCCGGAGGTGATGATCCCGAAGGTCGGCGCACGCGTGATGGGCTTCGACGATCCCGAGGCCAAGATGAGCAAGTCCGTCGCCGAGCAGAATCCACGTCACGCCGTCGGTCTGCTCGACGCGCCCAAGGCCATCAAGAAGACGATCATGAGCGCCGTCACCGACTCGGGCTGCGAGTTCCGCTTCGATCACGCCACGCCCGGCGTCCGGAACCTCGTCACCGTGCTCGAGGCGCTCTCCGGCGAATCGAAGGAGTCGATCGCGAACCGCTACGAGGGCCGCGGCTATGGCTACCTCAAGCAGGAAGTCGCCGACGCAGTCGTGGCTGCGCTCGAGCCCGTCCAGCAGCGGTACAAGGAAGTCGCCGGCGACCCCGCGCAGCTCGACGCTCTGCTCGACAAGAGCGCCGACCGCGTTCGGGAGATCGCGGAAGCAACGATGAAGCGCGTGCGGAGCGCCGTCGGCATCGGCTAGGTGGGCCGGAAGGTTGTGATGCACGGGCCCGTGCATCACAACGGCTGCATGGAGCGGTTGTCGACGATCAGGTCTCCCTCGTTGCTCCGTCCACAGCCGCGGTGATGCATGGTACTCTGCGCGTCGGTGGCGTCGACACCGGCTGCTTGCCGGCGACTGGAGGCTTCCGGTTCCACCAAAGCCGGGGGCGAAGGCTGCGGAACCAGGATTGGAACACATGGCCAAAGACAAGCGCCGGCTTATCACTTTCGCGACCACTTGTTTCATCGCGCTGGCGATCTCGATCATCGTCGTCGGTTGTGCGGCGGGGGACACCGGGCAGGACGGGCCGACCGGCGAAGTACAGCAGGCGGCCTGTACGAGTTGCGCGCAGTGCTACGTCTGCGCGGGGACGTGTCAGTTCGTGCCTGGCGATTCCTGCAGCGTGAGCGGAGCGACGGGGACATGTGAAGGGAGCGGTTGCTGCACAGGCTGCTGGACCGGAAGCAAGTGCCTAGCGGGAACCTCGACGACCCAGTGCGGGAAAGCCGGCCTGCCCTGCAAGAGCTGTAGCGACGGCAACGCCTGCACGAGCGATAGCTGCTCGAATGGCAGCTGTTCGCACTCGAATCTCACCGGGACTGCCTGTACCGGCGGAATCTGCAACAACGGTTCCTGCTGCACGGGCTGCCGCTCGGGCACCAGTTGTCTGGGCGGCACGTCACCCTCCGCGTGCGGTTCCGGGGGGGGGTCCTGTCAGAACTGCGACGACGGAAACGAATGCACGCAGAACAACTGCACCAACCACGCTTGCGCTTTTCCCCGGGTGGCCGACGCGACGCCGTGCGCTGGCAATACCGGCAAGTGCTACGCCGGTCAGTGCTGCAAGGGGTGCATGTTGAACTTCAGCTGCCAGGGCGGCCTCGCGACGACCGCGTGCGGTCTTGGGGGCGGCGCCTGCGTCAGCTGCGACGATGGCAATCCCTGCACCGTCGACAGCTGCGATTCGAGCGGAAAGTGCACGCACACGAACGCCTCGTCGGCTACGACCTGTAACGACGGCGACCCCTGCACGACCGCGGATCACTGTGTGACCGGCGCCTGCAAGGGCACGGCCGTCAATTGTGACGATGCGAACCCCTGCACCAACGACGCCTGCGACGGGTCATCGGGCAACTGTACGCACACCAATGTGACGAACGGTACGACGTGCGATGACGGCAATGGTTGCACGACGGGGGATCACTGCAACGGCGGTATCTGTACGGGTACCGGAAAGAGCTGCAACGACAACAACCCCTGCACGGCCGACAGCTGTTCGGCCAACGTGTGCCAGAACGCCAAGCTGGATGGGACCGCGTGCGACGACGGCAACGCATGCACCCAGCAGGACAAGTGCTCGCAGGGGACCTGCACCGCGGGGACACAGATCGATTGCAACGACAACGACCCCTGCACGACAGATTCGTGCGATCCAACGAAGGGGTGCCAGCACGCGCCGGCCACCGGCGTCAGCTGTGACGATGGCAGCCTGTGCACTACGAGCGACACCTGCCAGAGCGGAACCTGCAAGGGCACAACAGCCAACTGCGACGACAAGAATCCTTGCACCGAGGACGGCTGCGATCCCACGACGGGCTGCACCCACAAGACGGCCTCCCTCGATGGGTCGAACTGTCCGGGCGGGACCTGCCAATCCGGCACGTGCGTGAAGAATACCGACGGCGGAACCGACGGCGGCGGCAGCGGCGGCACAGCTGGCAGCGGCGGCACAGCTGGCAGCGGCGGCACGGCCGGCAGCGGCGGCACGGCCGGAGGTGCAGCCGGAGGTGCGGCCGGCAGCGCGGGCAGCGGCGGTGCGGCCGGCAGCGCCGGCGCTGCCGGAACCAGCTCCGGCGGCAGCGGCGGCACCACCAGCGACGCCGGCGCCGACGCTGGCGGCAAGGCCTTCTCGCGCAACCCGGGAGGCTGCGCCTGCCGCGCTGCGGGCTCGCAGCGGGATGGCGAACCCACCTGGCTCGCGCTCGGGCTGCTCGGGCTGTTCGTGGTGCGGCGCCGCCGTCGCGTGGGCTGACGCGCCATTGGCGCTCCGGCCCGCGCGCGGCGCGCGGAGACACTTCAACGCGGGGACGCTTGCACCACGATTGCCTGCACGGCCCGGTCCTCGACAAATAGCTCGATGCCGCGCGCCGAGGTCACGCCGGCGAAGCTCGCGATGCCGCGCGCATTGCTCTGCTGCTCCAGGGTCCGGCCGCCGGCGCGCAGGGTCACGCGCACGTCGGCGAGCGGTTGCAGCGCGCACGGCACGGGGGCGATCTCGCGCGACTCGTAGTGCGAGCTCTCGCCGAGCGGCTTGTCGCGTTCGGCGAGAAGCGGCACGCCCCAGAAGAGGCCGGCGCCGCCGGCGTACGCCACGGCCAACGGTTTGCCGAAGTCGGTGTTGTCGGTCGTTGCAAGCGCGCCGAAGCTCGCCGCCCCGGCCAGCAGGAGAACGACGACCACGTAACGTCCTTCGCTCGCGCGGATCTTCATCACCTTGCGCTCGGTGACGCGTACGTCCTGCCGCATCCCACACGTCCCGACGAGGCGCAGCCACACCAACAGCGCGTCGCCGCTGACCTCGACGTCGGCGAGCACCAGGGGCTGCTCGTCGTGCAGGGGCCGCTGGATGTGCGCGGCGAGAGGCGTGCGCGTCGTCTGGACGGTCTCGAAGTGCGACATGCAGCCGGACATCGCGCACGCCGCGGCCAGCACGAAGGTCACCCCGGCGCGGCCGTTCACGGCGTGTGCTCCAGCACCGCGCGCGCCACGAGAATGCCGTCCACGCGGACGTCGAAGTCCAGCCGGTTGTCGTGCCCGGCCCAGAGCGACGCAGGGATCGCGATCCGCGCGCGGCCGCGGGCATCGAGCCGGGCGTCGAGCCTCGTTCCGTCCTCCAGCGACAGCTCGACCCGCTCCGGGCGCGCCTTCAACTCGCCCTCGCAGCGCGCAGGCGTCACCCCCGCCCCCTGCCGGGTCACTGCGTGGAAGCTCTCGGTCGAGCGACTCGACAGATCGAGCCCCATGGCTATCGCGCCGCCGGCCAGCGGGATTGCCAGGATCGGAGGGTAGAAGAAGAAGGGGTAGATGAGCACGCCGACCGGAAGCAGTATGTCCAGCGCGATCCCTCCGCCGGAGGGTCGCTCCGCTTGTTCCGTTTCCGTGCTCGTCTCGTCGATCAGGCGCCGCGTGCAGGCCTGCTGTGCGACCACGTGCACGACCGCGGCGTCGCCGTCGAGCTTCACTTCCGCGTCGAGCCAATGCCAGGCCGGCATGGCTCGCACCCGGCCCGGCAAGAGCTCCTCGTAGGTCCTGACGTGCTGCTTGGAGAACCTCGGGGCGCACCCTGCCGTCAGCGCGAGCGCGGCGAGCAGAGCGCCGCACCCGGACCTCACGATAGTCGGATAGCGGGAAGACAAGGCATGGCCCCCAAGGATGTGAAAGCGAAGACCCATACATACTGACGCCCGACGCCCGGAAACGCCACCCGCGTCGAGGCGATGCCAGCGCAACACGGAGTTTCCGCACTACCCGGGATTGTCGGTCGTCAGCCCTTCGCATCTGCCGCTTGACCTGTCGCTTCGCGATCGCGGATGATGTTCGTTGTCGGGCGGAGCAGGGGAGCGTCATGCAAAGAGACTGGTTCATCCCATTGGGTGTGGGGCTCGCGATCCTGCTGGGCGCTTGCTCGAGCTCGACCAACAGCAGCTCCAGCACCAGCCCCGGAAGCAATGCCGCCGCCTCCAAGTGCAACGCGCTGGCGACGAAGTACTGCAACAAGCTCGCGCCGTGCCAGGGCGGCAGCGTTTCGGACTGCGTGAGCGCGTTCAATACGCAGTTGAAGAACAGCTACGGCTCCGACTGCAGCGGCGCCGACCAAGTCAGCTCGACCTACGACGCCTGCATGTCGGAGATCGACGGCCTGGCGTGCGGCGATGCCGTTCCCGCGGACTGTCAGAGCGTGATCCTGTTCCAGCAGTAACGACGCTTGAAGCGCCAGGTCGGCTGTCGCTAGGACCCGGCGCGCGCAGCGCGCACCGCGCGACCGTTTGTGGTCTTGCGGACAAGCGGTGCGAGATACCTCCCGGTGTGCGAATCGCGCTTCCGCGCGAGCTCTTCCGGCGTGCCCGAAGCGACAAGCTGCCCGCCGCCGGGGCCGCCTTCGGGACCGAGATCGATGACGTGGTCGGCGGTCTTGATCACGTCGAGGTTGTGCTCGATGACCACGACGCTGTTGCCGGCTTCCACCAGCCGCTCGAGCACGCCGAGCAGCTTCTTCACGTCGTCGAAGTGCAGGCCCGTTGTGGGCTCATCGAGGATGTAGAGGGTGCGGCCGGTGGCGCGGCGGGAGAGCTCTCGGGCGAGCTTGATGCGCTGGGCCTCGCCGCCCGACAGGGTGGGGGAGGGCTGGCCCAGGTGCAGGTAGTCGACGCCCACTTCAGCCAGCAGGGACAGCGGCCCAACGATGCGCGGGTGCGCCTCGAACAGCGACAGCGCCTCGGCCACCGTGAGCTCGAGCACGTCGGCGATGCTGTGTCCCTTGTACTTCACAGCCAGTGTGGCGTCGTTGAAGCGCTTGCCCCGGCACTCCTCGCAGCGCACGAACACGTCGGGCAGGAAGTGCATCTCGATGCGGCGCACGCCGTCGCCCTCGCACGCCTCGCAGCGCCCGCCCTTGACGTTGAACGAGAAGCGCCCAGCGGAAAATCCATGCACGCGCGCCTCGGGAAGCTGCGCGAAGAAGCGCCTGATCTCGTCGAAGACCTTGATGTACGTGGCAGGATTGCTGCGCGGCGTGCGTCCGATCGGCCGCTGGTCGATGTCGATCACCTTGTCGAGCTGGTCGATGCCCTCCAGAGCGCGGTGCGCGCCCGCGCGCTTTTCGGAGCCGTTCAGCCGCTGGGCGAGCGCCGGGTAGAGGATGTCGTTCACGAGCGACGACTTGCCCGCTCCGCTCACGCCCGTCACCGCCGTCAGGACTCCGAGCGGAAACGCGATGTCGATCCCGCACAGATTGTTCGCCGAAGCGCCCAGCACCGACAGCCAGCCGCTCGGCTCGCGACGGCGCGCGGGCAGGTCGATGCGCTGCCGCCCTGCCAGGTAGGCCCCGGTGAGCGAGCGCTTGTTTTTCTCCATGCTGCCTGGCGTGCCGGCGTGCACGATGTGGCCGCCCGCAACGCCCGCGCCGGGTCCGAAGTCGATGACGTGGTCGGCGCTGCGGATGGTGTCCTCGTCGTGCTCGACGACCACGACGGTATTGCCGATATCGCGCATGCGCTCCAGCGTGTCGAGCAGACGGCGGTTGTCGCGCTGGTGCAGGCCGATCGACGGCTCGTCGAGGATGTAGATCACGCCGGTGAGCTCGGAGCCGACCTGGCTTGCCAGGCGGATGCGCTGCGACTCGCCGCCGGACAGGCTTGGCCCTGGACGATCCAGCGACAGATAGCCGAGCCCGACGGCCGCCAGGAAATCCAGCCGGCTGGTGATCTCCTTGAGAACTTCGCGGGCGATCTCCTTGGCCTCGCCCTCGAGCAACAACTCGCGGAAGAAGCGCCGCGCGTCCTCAACCGTCAGCGCCGTCACGTCCACGATGCTGTGCCCGCCCACCCGCACCGCCGCGCTTTCGGGGCGAAGGCGCTTGCCGCCGCACTCCGAGCAGCTCGAGTCGCCCATGAACTGCGCGTACCAGCGCTTCGCGCGGTCGGAGCTGGTCTGCTGGAAGCGGCGCATCAGCCGCGGCAAAAGCCCCTCCCATTCCACCTCGAACTCGCCCTTGCCGCTCTTGCCGCTCCAGCGCACCTTGAACGACTTGCCTGGGAGACCATGCAAGAGTGTGTCGCGCTGCTTCTTCGTGAGCTTGCCGAAGGGCTTCTTCGTGTCGATGCCGAGGTGCGCGACGATCTGGCCGCGGAAGCCATGCGCCCAGCCCTTCTTCCTCGACACGTCCGGCCCCCACGGCGCGATCGCTCCTGCATCGAGGCTGAGCGCGGGGTCCGGTACCACGCGCGCCGGATCGATCTCCACGCGGCTGCCCAGGCCATTGCACGCCGGGCACATGCCCTGCGGGCTGTTGAAGGAGAAGCCCGGCGGCGAGAGCTCCGGAAACGAGATCCCGCAGTCAGGGCAGGCCATCTTTTCCGAGAACGTGCGGTCCGGTTTTCCTTCTACGGCGGCGATCAGCTCGCCGCCGCCCACCCGCAGCGCGGTCTCGACCGAGTCCGTCACGCGGCCGAGTTGGTTCTTCTTGACCACGACGCGGTCGACGACGGCTTCGACGTGGTGTTTCCTGCGCTTGTCGAGCGCCTCGAGCCCGGCGCTCTCGACGACCCTGCCGTCGACGCGCAGCCTCACGAAGCCCTCGCGCCGCGCTTCCTCGAGCAGTTCGCGATGCTCGCCCTTGCGGTTGACCAGCAGCGGCGCGAGCAGCACGAGGCGCGTGCCGGCGGGCAGAGACAGCAGCTCACGGGCGATCTGCTGGGCGGTCTGCCCCTGCACGAGCCGTCCACAGCGGTGGCAGTGCTGCGCGCCGATGCGGGCGTAGAGCACGCGCAGGTAGTCGGCGATCTCGGTGATGGTGCCGACCGTCGAGCGCGGGTTGGTGCCTGTGGTCTTCTGCTCGATCGAGATCGTGGGCGACAGGCCGCGTATGGTGTCGTAGCGCGGCTTCTCCATACGCCCCAGGAACTGTCGCGCATACGCCGAAAGCGACTCCACGTAACGCCGCTGGCCCTCGGCGTAGAGCGTGTCGAAGGCGAGCGACGACTTGCCGGAACCCGACACGCCCGTAAGAACGACGAGCTTCTTCTTCGGGATCTTGACGTCGATGCCCTTGAGATTGTGCTCGTGGGCGCCCTTGATCAGGATGTGGTCGAGCTCCATCGGAGGACCGGGAGCATAGCCCGCAGCCTGACGCCGGCCACAGCCCGCCCCGCGCACTCCCATGACAGGATGGTGTCAGGAGTGTCCTCGTACCGGGACCGCACACCCGCTGGATTAGCCGGGCGCTCCGCCACAGCGCTCGACCCGGAAAATCCTTCGGCCCTTCGTGTTGCCCGCCTAGACCCAGGCGAACTTCGCCGGATCCCAGCTCTGCCAGCTGCCGTTCTGCTTCTGCTGCACGGTGGGGTTGCCGGCGTCGACTTTGAACTCGGTGTCGGTGAACTGCGAGTCGAGCGTGCCGGAGAGCTTGTCGGGCGCGGTCTCCACGGTCTTCTCCGGGATCGAGCGGAAGGTGACCGAGAACGTGCTGCCGTCGGCCACGACGCTGGCGTAGCCGTTGTCGGCGAGGTCGAGCCACGCCAGGTGCGGGTTGGGTCTAGCCGTCGGATCCGTCAGGAATTTGTCGACTACCGCGGCAAGGCCGGCCGCGCCGGCCTTGACCAGCGCTGGAGTGCTGGCCGCCTGCCGCTGCAGGAGCGTCCTGTACGTCGAGGACGAGATGCTGCCGGCGACGAACTCCACGATGCGCTTCGACATGTCGCCGGCCACGTATGGGCTGCCGGCGAAGAAGGCGTGGATGTCCCCCGTCACGGCCACGAAATTCTGCACCGCCGCGAGCTCTTCCAGCAGCTGTTCGCGACGGTTCGGCATGCCGTCCCAGTCCTCGGCGGAGAGGTTGAACAGCGCCTGGAACGAGGGGTCCAGCGTCGAGGCAGTGCGCAGGTCGATCACACGCGGCATGAACGTGTACTCGTTGCCCCACACCTTCCAGGTTGCCTGCGAGCCCTTCACCGTGGACAGGAACCACTGGCGCTGCTCGTCGCCCATGCCGAGCTCGCTCTGGCCGCTCGACTGCTTGAAGCGGAACGCCGCATAGATGTCCCAGGCCGGCTGCTTTACCAGGTAGCGCGAGCCGATGGACGAATACGGCGACACCTTCATCATCTGGTAGAACGCGATGCCCTTTTCCAGCGTGGGATCGGTGTCGTCGATGGGCGCGGTGCTGGTACCGTTCGCCTTGTTGAGCTGGTCGACCAGATCGTTGATCCAGGGCACCGAGATGTTGCCGGCAAAGCCCGACGCGGGCATGCCGAGTGCCGTGGCGTTCTGCTTCAGCAGCGTCGCGTAGCTGCCGCCATTGAACGAGTCGATGTCCACGTACGGCTCGGCGATCGACGGTATCGGGCTGGGCAGATCCGCCTGCGTCATCGCGACCGCGCCGGGGAACGCATCCTCCGGAACCAGGTGATCGGAGCGGTAGCGCCTCAGGTCGGTCATGACCAGGTGCACGTGCTTGCCGAAGGTGAAGTCCCGGTAGATGCGGAAGCTATCGGGAAAGCTCTTCGACGGGTCGTACGGGTAGTCCTGGTGACCCTGGTACTCGTAGTCGATCGGCATGTACTCGAACCACGCCTGGTCGGCGTTGGCGCGGCGCTTGGGCTCGGTCTCGTCCTTTTCCCCGTCGAAGTAGGTCGCCACGTCGCCGTGGCAGTCATCCGAGAACTCGTGGTCGTCCCACATCACGATCATCGGCATCTGCTCGTGCACCAACTGCTGATCCGGATCGCTGCGGTACGTGCGATAGAGCTCGCGGTAGTTCGAGAGCGACTGCGCGGCCAGATACGTGTTGGGCGGATCGCCGAGCTGGATCGCGCCCGCCGCGTCCGTGAACGTGACCTTGCGATCGCTGCCGACGTTCTGGAAGCTCGGATCCCCCGTGGTCTCGTAGATGTAGTCGCCGAGGTGCACGATGAAGTCGAGGTCCTCCTCCGCCATGCGCCGGTACACGTGGTAGTACTTGCCGACGTAGTCCTGGCACGACACGACCGCGAATTTCACGGGCACGTCGGCGTCGGGCAGCGGAGCGGTGCGCGTGCGGCCGGTGTGCGTGCCGTAGCGCTTGCCGTCCTTGTCGTAGATGAAGCGGTAGTAGTACTGCTGGCCCGGCTGGAGGCCGGTCACGCGCACCTTCACGCAGTGGTCGGAGGCGGCGCCAGCGGTGACCTGCTTCGAACGTCTTGCCGTCGAGCTGGACGCGCTGGGTGAACTGGTCGTCGGTGGCCACCTCGAGCGTCAGCGTCAGGTCGTCGCTCGCGCGATCCGGATCCTCGACGCGGCTCCACAGCACCACGCTGGTCTGGCGCGGGTCGCCCGACATGACCGACTGCGGGAAGAAAGCGTCGCCGGGTTCGAGCTTCTCGGTCGGGGTCTTCTTGCTTTCGCTGCTGCTGCCGCAGGCCGGAGTGAAAACCAGCGAACCTGCCACGGCGACCGTGGCCTCGAGGAACGTACGTCGCTTCATGGTGATTTCCTCACGTTGGCGCGGCCCCCCGCCGCGTGCCCCGGGAAGATGGATCAGGCCGGGCACCCGCACCAGCCCCATTCGACCGGAACCGCTACTGGTGGACGTCGCGGACGCGGAACAGCCCGACTTCGACGCGGGAGTCGCGATAGCGGATCCACGGGGCGCTCGGCCGGGCCGGCAGCCAGGAGTGCGCCATGATCTGGAGCGAGAGGCGCCTCTCGATGGCGGTGCATTCGGCCGCGCCGGCGGGCGTGCTGCAAAGCGACGAGCGGTAGTAGTACACTGGACGGTCTTCTCGAACCAGCTGCGCGTAGCGCTTCAGGACGAGCGGGGTGTCGCTGTCACGCACGGACAGCTGGTGGACTTCTATGTGGCGCGGATCGCAGCAGCCGTAGACCGGGATCGTCGTGATGCTGGGCTGTACGCGACTGAGATAGGCGACGCTGGAGCTCGGGGGGAGGGTGCTCCGCCAGCTCTCGACGAAGCGCGCCTCGAGCGCGTCTGTCGGGAGCTCGCGCAGGCTGCGCCAGCTCGCGGCGAACCAGACCGACAATGCGACTGCGGTGGTCGCCGCGACAATCGCTTCGGTGTGCCGTTTGCTCACCGCGCGACCGAGCAAGCCGAGCAGTGCAGACGCCGTCGCCACGCCCGCGGGAAGCTCGAGCGCCCACCAGCCCCAGTTGATCGAGAGGGGCAGCCCCGCACCCAGCGTCCGCCCGGAGAACAGCCCGACCGCCAGGAGGACGGGAAGCAGGAGCACCCAGCTCGCAGCGCTTCGCCGCCGGCCGCGGAACCACAAGAACGCCGCGACGACGATCGCCAGAGCCGCCAGTCTTGCGACGGGCGGCCACATGTGGGGCAAAATGACGGCCGTACGCTGGGTCCAGCGCGCTTGAGAATGGGCTTGATGGAACAGGAAGCCGCCGGTTGCGGCCACTACCACGATAGCGATCCCCACTGCGGACGCGATCGCGAGCCGCGTGCGTCGCCGGAGCGAGCCGCGGCCGGTGAAGACGACCACCGGGAGCAATGCAGCCGGCACCCAGCACACCGGGTGGACGAGGGCGGCCTGGGCGATGAACAGACCGGCGGACGCCACGGCCAGCCCGAACGACCAGGAGCGCAGGCGCCCGCTGCGCGCGCCGGTAGCCAGGACGGCTCCGGCCAGGAGCAGAAGCGCCGTGCAGACCCCGAAGTAGGTTTCGCTGTTCGCGAGCCGCGCCAGGCCCGGGGCGACGAGCGTCGCGAGGGCCAGCGTCCCGGCGAGCAGCCAGCGCGCCCCGCTGGCCCGGGCGATCGCCAGGACGCATAGCGGCTCCGCCGCTGCCAGCAAGCCAGCCTGCAGAAACACCGCCTGTTCCGCGCGCTCCGGATGCAGCCGGGCGGCGAGCCCGAAGAACTGGAAGAAGCCGGGCCCGTAGCCCGACGACACGCCGAGGGCGTAGTTGATCCAATCCGGTCCCTGGCCGTTTTGATGGAAGAAAGCGGGCGGGAAGAGCGCCCGCCTGAAGACGAACGCAACGAGCGTCAGTGCGCACCCTGCGACCAGCAGCTCGATGCAGCGCCGGCGATGGACGCTGTGTGCGAGCAGCACCACCACGATGGCGCCGAGCAGAGTCGCGAGCACAGCGAGCCAGGGCAGTCGGGGCGTTCCGGTTTCGACCTGGCGCGCTCGCAGCTTCAGCTCCACCGGCTTGAACGCGGCCGGGTCGAAGCCGGCCTGGACGCACGCACGGACCTTGTCGAGCAGAGCACGGCGCGGCGCGGGCACCTCATTCCAGTGCGGGAAGTCGCCGATCGGGACTGCCTGCATGGCGCCCGATCGGTTCCGCGAGATCTCCACCCGCAGCGGCTGCACGCCGGTTGTCTCCAGCTGGAACGTGGCGCGATCGCCGACGCAGAACACCGGCGTGACCTTCATGTGCTGCACGGCGCTGCAGTGCGTGCTCCAGGCTTTCGCCGCGGAACCGCACGAGCCGGCCTTGGCTACGGTCGTGGCGCTCGTCAGCAAGCCGAGAAGTACGACGCACAGCGCGAGAGCTCGCTTGTAGAAGTCTGCCGCCGTCAGCGAAGGCACCGCACCGAGGCTCGCGCGACAGCAAGGACAGCGTCAAGCACGCGCTCGCTCAGCGCGCGGCGACGTTCGATGGAGATCCGTGCCGGAGCGCCGAGCTCGCGCACGCAGCAGGGCGGCGGTCCAGGCCGAGCACCCGGTCCACCACGCCCCCGAAGTCGCAGGTCTGTTTCAGCTGGAGCAGCGGGCCCTGCCGCGGCGTCAGGTCGGTGGGGCCTGCGGCGGGTGGTCGACGCTGGTCGTGGCGCCGGCGAGCGCAGCCCTTCGCGGCGCCGCCAGGTGTGCCGTGGGTCGGGCTGTGTCACACTGGCGCGCGATGTCGCTGGTAGAGCTGCGCACAGCGCGCGGTCCCGATGTGCGCGCGTTCCTGCCGACCACGCGCGACGAGATGCGTGCGCGCGGCTGGGACGAGCTCGACATCCTGATCGTTACCGGCGACGCCTACGTCGACCACCCCGCGTTCGGCCCGGTGCTGATTGCGCGTTTCCTCGAGGGGCGCGGATATCGCGTGGGCGTGGTGGCACAGCCGCGCTGGGACAGCCCCGGGGAGATCGCGCGGATGGGGCGACCTCGGCTGTTCGTGGGCGTCAGCGCGGGCAACCTCGACTCGATGCTCAACAAGCTGACGGCGCAGAAGAAAGTGCGCTCGGAGGACCAGTACTCGCCGGGCGGCCGTACCAACTGCCGCCCCAACCGTGCCAGCCTCGTGTATTCGAACCTGTGCCGCCAGGCGTTTCCCGGTCTGCCCGTCGTTCTCGGCGGCATCGAGGCTTCGCTGCGCCGCATCGCGCACTACGACTACTGGTCGGACTCCGTGCGCCGCAGCATCCTGCTCGACGCGAAGGCGGATCTGCTCGTCTTCGGCATGGGCGAGCGGGCCGCGTGGGAAATCGCGCGGCGACTCGACGCCGGCGAGCGCGTGGGCGCGCTCACGGACATCCGCGGCACCGCACGCGTCATCAACGGGCGCGCGGCGTGGGAGCCGCTCGTCGCCGAGGCGAGCCGCTACGTGACCGACGGTCGCGTCGTCGTGCTGCCGTCGTACGAGGAAGTGTCGAGCGACAAGCGCGCCTTCGCCACGGCGTCGCGCCTCCTGCAGTACGAGACCAACGCCCACAATGCCCGCCCGCTGCTGCAACCGCACGGCGACCAGGCCGTGTACTTCAACCCTCCCGCGCTGCCGCTCGAAGAAGCGGAGATGGACGAGCTCTACGATCTGCCGTTCGTGCGGGCGCCGCACCCATCGTACGGCGGCGAGCGCGTTCCCGCGTTCAACACGGTCAAGGAGTCGATCGTGACGATGCGCGGCTGCTTCGGCGGCTGCACCTTCTGCAGCATCACGGAGCACGAGGGCCGCATCATCCAGAGCCGATCGGCAGACAGCGTGATCCGCGAGGTGAGGGCGCTTACGCGCATGCAGGGCTTTTCCGGCGTCATCAGCGACGTGGGCGGCCCGACGGCGAACATGTACCGCATGAGCTGCAAGGACGAACGGACGGAGAGCGCCTGCCGGCGGCTTTCCTGCGTGCATCCCGGCGTGTGCGACAACCTGCGCACCGACCACGACCCGCTGGTCGATCTGCTGCGCCGGGTGCGCGCCGAGAAGGGCATCAAGCGCGTCTTCATCGCCTCGGGGATCCGCTACGACCTGGCCGAACGCAGCCCCGCGTTCATCCGCGAGCTGGCGGAGCACCACACCGGCGGCCAGCTCTCGGTGGCGCCCGAGCACAACAACCCGCGCGTGCTGGACAAGATGAAGAAGCCCGGCATCGAGCACTACGAGCGCTTCACGCAGAGCTTCTGCCAGGCGAGCGAAGCGGCAGGCAAGGAGCAGTACCTGGTGCCGTACTTCATCACGGGGCACCCGGGCTCCACGCTCGCGGACACGATCGAGCTGGCGCTGTACCTCAAGCGGCAGAATCTGCGGCCGCGGCAGATCCAGGACTTCATTCCGACGCCGATGTCGATCGCGACCACCATGTACTACACCGGCATCGATCCGCTCACGGGCGAGGACGTGTATACGGCGCGCGACCTCAGGGAAAAGCGCATGATGAAAGCGCTCCTGTTCTGGTGGGACGCGCAGCACCACGCGCTGGCGCGCGAGGCGCTGGTGAAGGCCAAGCGCCGCGATCTGATCGGCCGCAGCGATGCTTGCCTGGTACCGCCCGCTCGCGCTCCGGGGCGCGTCCGCGCTGCGCGCGGGCGACGCACCTAGGCGTCGACGCGCTGCGGCAAGTTTTGCAGCTTTGTTGGCCCACTTCCTGCTCGTCGTCTAGGCACGAGGAGGGACGGGTCATGAACGAGCTACTAGGAGACGCCACCTGGCCGGTTTTGCTTCTGGTGCTCTTCGAACTGGCGTTCGTGGTCCTGCTCCTGGCCAAGCGGCGGCGTCGCGGCAGCAGCGGCAAGCCGCTGGTGGAAGACGTGCTGCGGCTCGCGGCCCGCGCGGCAGAGCGCCCGTAGGGGCACGCTGCCCCACCGCTGGGGCGGCTCGACCCAGCGGCACGACGCAACGATCAGCCGGGGCGCGTCGAGTGCGTAGCGCGCCGCGTTGCAGGGCCCCAGATTCGGGAAGATGTCTCGAACTTTCCGTTGCCTGATCATGGGGGCCGCGGGCCGCGACTTCCACGACTTCCAGACGTTCTTCCGTGCGCATCCGGCATTCTCGGTGCGCGCGTTCACGGCCACGCAGATCCCGTTCATCGACCAGCGGAGCTTCCCGCGAGAGCTCGCCGGGCCGGACTACACGGAGGACATTCCGATCTTCCCGGAGGAGCGCCTGGAGGAGCTCATCAAGCGCTTCGAGATCGACTTCGTGTTCCTGTCCTACAGCGACCTCGCGCACGAGGAGGTCATGCACAAGGCCAGCCGCGTACAGGCGGCCGGGGCGTCGTTCGCGCTGCTGGGTCCGCGGCAGACGGAGCTCCGCTCGCGGCTTCCGGTCGTGGCGGTGACGGCCGTCCGCACGGGAGCGGGCAAGAGCCCGCTGAGCCAGCACCTGGCGAGGCACCTCGCACGGCGCGGCGTGCGTGCCGGCGTCATCCGCCATCCGATGCCGTATGGCGATCTGGAAAGCCAGAGCGTGCAGCGCTTTGCCTCAGCGGAGGATCTGACGCGCGAGCAGTGCACCATCGAGGAGCGCGAGGAGTACGAGCCCTACGTGGAGCAGGGCCTGGTGGTGTTTGCCGGCGTCGACTATGCACGCATCCTTGCCGCGGCAGAGCGGGAGTCGGACCTGGTGCTGTGGGACGGCGGCAACAACGACACGCCCTTCATTCGTCCGGATCTGTCGCTGGTCGTGGCCGACGCGCTGCGCCCGGGCCACGAGCTCCGCTACTATCCCGGCGAGACCAACCTGCGCCGCGCCGACATCGTCGTGGTCAACAAGGTCGGCAGCGCGAAGCCGGCGGACGTGGAGACGGTGAGGGCGGATGTCCGGCGCGCGAACCCGCGCGCCGAAATCGTCGAATCCGACCTGGACATCGAGCTTGTCGACGCGGCGGCCGTGCGCGGCCGCCGCGTGCTGGTGGTGGAGGACGGGCCGACTCTGACCCACGGCGGCATGAGCTTTGGTGCTGGCACGATCGCCGCACAGCGCGCGGGAGCCGCGGAGCTGGTCGACCCGCGCCCCGCCGCGGTGGGCACGCTGGCCGATACCTTCCGGAGCTATCCGCACCTGGAGCGCGTGCTGCCCGCCATGGGATACACCCAGGCGCAGCTCGCGGACCTGGCCGAGACCATCCGCCGCTCCGGCGCCGAGCTGGTCGTGGACGCCAGCCCCGCGCGGCTTGACCGGGTGCTCGAGCTGGACCTGCCGTTGGTGCGCGTGAGCTACCGCTTCCACCAGCTGACCGGCACTCCGCTGACGGAGCGGGTCGACGCCCTGATCGAATCGCGGGGTTGATCGCCGAGCGTGGAATCACCAAGCTCCCCGGCATGCGGATCCTGCACACCATGTTGCGCGTCGGGGACCTGGAGCGCTCGCTCGCCTTCTACACGGAGGTGCTGGGGATGAAGCTGCTCCGGAAGAAGGACTACCCGGGCGGCCGTTTCACCCTGGCGTTCGTCGGCTACGGGCCCGAGAGCGAAGGGGCCGTCATCGAGCTCACCCACAACTGGGACACCAGGAGCTACGAGCTCGGCGGCGGCTTCGGCCACATCGCGCTCGAGGTGCCCGATGCGGCCGCCGCATGCGAGGAGATCAAGCGCCGCGGCGGCAAGGTCGTGCGCGAGGCCGGCCCCATGAAGCACGGCACCACCGTGATCGCCTTCGTCGAGGACCCGGACGGCTACCGGATCGAGCTGATACAGCACTGAGACCGCCAAAACGCCCAGCGCGGCCGGGATTCGCAGAGGAGTGCTATATTCGCCGCGTGTCCGGACCCGGCGACAGGCGACCGCCTCGCATGGCCACGCTCAAGGCAGGGGAAGAGGTCTCGAGCGAGATCATGCGCCACGTCAAGGCGCCCTACCGCCCCGTGCTGGTGGTGATGAGCGGCAACGACGTGGGTCAGCGCGTCACCGTCGATCGCACCCTGATGGTCGGCCGCGATCCGGACGCGGAGCTCACGCTCACCGACGGTCTGGTGTCGTGGCATCACGCCCGGCTCGAGGATCGCGGCGACGGGTGGACGCTGGTCGATCTAGGCAGCACCAACGGCACTGCGGTCAATGGCGAGCCGTGCACCGAGGTGACGCTCAAGCCTCACGACAAGATCGTCTTCGGCGGCACCATCGTCCGCTTCGAGCTGCAGGACGGTATCGAGCAGGCGTACAACAGCGTCGTCGAGAAAATGCTCAACGTCGACGACCTGTCCGGGCTGTATGTGCGGCGCAAGTTCGACTCGGAGCTTGCGTCGCTGATCGAAGCGGCGCTGCAGCAGGAGCGGCCGCTGACGCTGCTTGTCATGGACCTCGATGGCGTCAAGCGCATCAACGATACCTACGGGCACCTGTTCGGCGCCTACGTCATAGGCGAGGCCGGGAAGCTGATCGGCAGCGTGGTCGGCGATCGCGGCATCGGTTGCCGCTTTGGAGGCGACGAATACCTGGCCGCACTGCCCGGCATCGACGCCGAGGGCGGGGTGGCTGTCGCCGAGGAGATCCGCCAGGCCATCGGCGAGCACCACTTCGAGAAGGACGGCATACCGCTCAAGCCCGGGATCTCCTGTGGAGTGGCGTCGCTACCCGGCGATGCCAGCGATGCCGCGACGTTGTTCCAGCGCGCCGACGAGGCGATGTACCGCGCCAAGCAAGGCGGCAAGAACCGCGTCTGCCGGTAGCGGTTCACGCGCCTGCACAACTCCGCGGGAACGTGGAGAAACGCCAGGATCATTTACAATGTAAATGATCTTGTAAAGCGCCAGATCGCGCAAATCCTGCTCCAGGTTGATCGATCCCGGATCGCGATCTAGGTTACGCACTGCGTCGGTCTGTAAAGATGTAAACGACGCCACGGCTCGTAGGAGGAGAGACGCGTATGACTGCTTCCCACCCGCGCGCACGGCTGGACGAGCTGCTCGCGACGCGCAAGATCGACCATGTCGTCGTCCTCGGAGCGAACGGCACCATGGGCTACGGCAGCGGAGCGCTGTTCACCACAGCGGCGGCCAAGGTCAGCTTCCTGGCCCGGACGCGTGACAAGGCCGAACAGGGGCTGGCCGCCGCCATCAGGCAGGTTCGCTCCCCGACCGTCGCGGACCGCGTCGAGTGCGGTTCGTATGACGACGACTTCGACGGGGCGATCGCCAGCGCAGATCTCGTCTTCGAAGCCGTGACCGAGAAGCTGGAGCTCAAGGAGCAGTTCTTCGAGCGCATCGACCGGGTCCGCCGTCCGGACTCGATCGTCGCGACCGTCACGTCGGGGCTCTCGATCAATCGCCTGGCTGAAGGTCGCAGCGAGTCGTTCCGGCGCCACTTCATGGGGCTGCACTTCTTCAATCCTCCCAACGTGATCGTGGGCACCGAGCTGATCCCCGCGCGCGATACCGATCCGGGGCTGGTCGACTTCGTGGAAGCGTTCGCCGAGAAGCGCCTCGGCCGCGTCATGATCCGCACGGCGGACACGCCCGGCTTCGCTGGAAACCGCGTTGGTTTCAAGGTGCTGAACGAAGTAGCACAGCTCGCCGAGGAGCACGGCCCGGCCTTGATGGACCGCCTCGTCGGCCCCTACACCGGCCGCGCGTTGCCGCCGCTGGCCACCATCGATCTGGTCGGCTGGGACATCCACCAGGCCATCGTCGACAACATCCACGAGCTGACGAACGACGAGGCACACAGAACCCTCGCGCTGCCCGGCTACATGCGACAGCTCATCGGGAAGGGCACGCTCGGGCGCAAGTCGGGCGGCGGCTTCTTCAAGCGCGACGCGGACAAGCAGACGCTCGTCCTGGAGCCCGCGTCCGGTCGCTATCTCCCGCTGCGGGAGGTCAAGTTGCCGGATCTTTCTTTCATCGATCGCGTAGCCGCGCTGCACCGCATCGGCGACTACCGCGGCGCGCTCGGGGAGCTGATGGCCGCAAAGGGTCCGGAGGCCGACCTGGCGCGCAGGGTCATCGCCGGATACATCAGCTACGCCTTCCACCGGGTGGGCGAAGTCACGGAGTCGATTCGCGGTATCGACTTGATCATGGGTTTCGGCTTCAACTGGGCGCCGCCGAGCGTGCTTGTGGATACGCTCGGGCCGAAGCAGGCCGTGCGCATGCTGGAGGCGGCGGGAGTGCCGGTACCGGACGCGCTCGCGGCTGCATGCACGGAACCGCATCGCTTCTTCAACGAGCCACAGGTCAACGTGGGTCGCTACTTCGTCGCGGCCTAGGGCAAAGCGGTAGACAATGGCAAATCAAGTCTATGTTCTTGGGGGCTACCAGACGGACTTCTCGCGCAACTGGACGAAGGAGAACAAACACTTCCTCGCCCTGATGCGCGAGTCGGTCCAGGGCGCGCTCGCTGCTACGGAGCTCGACCCGGCGGAAATCGAGGTGGCGCACGTCGGCAACTTCGCCGCGGAGCTCTACTGCATGCAGGGCCACCTCGGCGCGTTCTTCGTGGAGGTGGATCCGGCATTCAGCGGGCTGCCCACCAGCCGTCACGAGGCGGCCTGCGCATCCGGCAGCATTGCGCTCCTGGCGGCCTCAGCGGAGATCGAGGCGGGACGCTACGGGCTCGCTGCGGTCGTCGGCATCGAGCAGATGAAGACGGTTGACGCCGCGCGGGGCGGCGACTTCCTCGGCACCGCGGCCTGGTACGAGCGCGAAGCCAAGGGCGTCGAGTTCCCGTTCCCCAAGCTGTTCGGCAGGTTGGGGGACGAGTACGACAAGCGCTACGGCCTGAAGGACGAGCACCTCGCTGCGATATCGACCCTCAACTACAAGAACGCGAGGCTGAACCCCAACGCGCAGACGCGGACCTGGTACATGAACAAGGGTCATGCGCTCTGCCGCACCGACGACAATCCGTCGGTGGGCGGACGTATCCGCGTTTCGGACTGCTCGCAGGTGACGGACGGAGCGGCGTGCGTGTTCCTGGCCAGCGCGGACGTGGCGGCGCGCTTTGCCAAGCGCCGCGGGGTGCCGCTGGATCGCATCCCGCGCATCCGGGGCTGGGGGCATCATACCGGCCGGCTCCGCTTCGAGGACAAGGTCGCCGAAAGCCAGTACGCGCCCTACGTGCTGCCGCACGTGCGGTCCACGGTCACCGACGCCTTCCGGCGTGCGGGCATTGCCGACGTGCACGGCATCGACGGCATCGAGACGCACGACTGCTTCACGACCTCGGAGTACATGGCGATCGATCACTTCGGCATCACGGCCCCGGGCGAGAGCTGGAAGGCTGTGGAGGAAGGCTGGCTGGAGATCGACGGCAAGCATCCGGTGAATCCGAGCGGCGGCTTGATCGGCGCGGGGCATCCTGTCGGCGCAACTGGGGTCCGGCAGCTGCTCGACGCCGTGAAGCAGGTCACGGGCACGGCCGGCGACTACCAGGTGCGTGATGCGAAGAACTTCGCCACGCTCAACATCGGCGGCAGCGGTACGACCAGCGTCTGCTTCGTCGTGGGGACCTGAGCCCTAGCTCTTGTGCAGGGCGAGCAGGCAGTGCCCGGGTGCGATCCATTGCGCGCGAGCGGCGTCACCCCACGGTCCGAGGCGCGCCAGCAGCGCCAGCTCCTCGGCCACGAAGAAGCGGCGGAAGGACAACACGGCGTCGTGCACGAAGTCCGGGTCGTGATAGCGAAATAGCCCGAGCCCCCCGAGGCCCAGCGCCGCCATCGCGCTGCGCGTGCCGTCGAAGAACAGCACGCCGCGAGCGGCCACGCGCGCTGCTTCGTTGAACATCACCGCGACCTGCCCGGGCGAGAAGTGGTGCAGCGACTGCATGCACGTCACCACGTCGTAGCTGCCCGGAATGTGGTTTCCGAGATCGAGCGCGTCCTCGATCACGAATCCCACGTCGAGCCCTTCGTCGCGGGCGCGCGCTCTTCCCAGATCGAGGTATTCCTGCTTGATGTCGCTGGCGACGAGCTCGAGGTCGAGCGCCTCGTCGCGGGCTCGCCGTGCGAGCGCCAGCATGAAACCGCCATGCCCGGCTGCGAGCTCCAGCAGGCGCGTCGGGCCGTCGGCGCGGAGCATGGGCGCGAGCCAGCTGTAGAAGCCGCGGTACGTGTCGAGCAGCTCGTTCATCGCGTCGAGGTGCTCGAGAATGCGGACCCGACGATCGTGATCGATAGCAGGGTCGTCGAGGTACTCGCCTTCGTGCGTCTCGCGCCAGCGGGCGTCCATCATCGCCGCCCAGGCCTGCAGCACGCCCGCGTGGCCCGCCTCTAGATCGACATCCCGCCGCATCCCGGACAGGGCGCGGTCGGCCAGCGCTTCCAGAGCCGCGCGCGCTTCCGGGGCGCCGTCGCGGAGTCCTGGCCACAGTCGCTGCGCTTCGGCCTGATGATGTTCGAACGTGCGACCGGCTACCTGTTGCCGCGTGCGGCCCAGGAGCACGCTGCCCGGGGTGCGCGTGGCGTGCTCCGACAGCCAGCGGGTCGCTCGCTCGATCAGTCCGCTGGGCTGCATGCTGGCTGCACCGTACCAGGTGTTCGGTCAGGCAGCGTAGCCCTCCTCGCCGTGCTGCGTGGCGTCCAGCCCCTCCGTCTCGTCCTGTTCGTGGACGCGCAGACCGATCGTGGCCTTGACGACGTACAGCAGCCCCAGGGTCACGATCGCAGCGTACGCGGCCGAGGCTCCCACCGCGATCAGCTGCACCACGACCTGGTGGGGATTGCCGGCCAGGAGCCCGTCAGCCCCGCCGGGGTTCAGCGCCTTTTCCGCAAACACGCCGGTGAGCAGAGCGCCCACGAATCCGCCGACGCCGTGGACGCCGAAGGCGTCGAGCGAGTCGTCGTAGCCGAAGCGGTCCTTGGCGACGACGGCGCCGTAGCAGATCGCTCCCGCCGTCGCGCCGATCACCATCGCCGCCCAGGGCGGCACGAAACCCGCCGCCGGTGTGATCGCCACCAGGCCGGCCACGAGCCCGGAAGCGACGCCGAGCGCGGTGGGCTTCTTGCGATGCAGCCATTCGATCACGACCCAGCCGAAAGCGCCCGCCGCCGCGCCGAGATGCGTCGTCATGAAGGCCAGCGACGCCAGCTGCCCCGAAGCCAGCGCGCTGCCGGCGTTGAAGCCGAACCAGCCGAACCAGAGCAGCCCTGCGCCCGTGACTGTCATGGTGAGGTTGTGCGGGATCGCTCGCTCCTGCGGATACTTCAGCCGCTTGCCGACCACGAGCGCGCAGACCAGCGCCGAGACCCCCGCGGTGAGATGCACGACAGTGCCTCCGGCGAAGTCGAGCGCGCCCAGCTTGAGCAGCCAACCGCCGTCGGCCCAGACCCAGTGGCACACCGGCACGTAGACCAGCAGTGACCACAGGGCGATGAACGCCACGTACGCGCTGAACTTCATGCGCTCGGCGAACGCGCCGGAGATCAGCGCCGGCGTGATCACCGCGAACATCATCTGGAAGGCGACGAACGCGAACGTGGGGACGCTGCCGTGCAGGGTGCCCGCCACGCCGTCGAGGCCGAGGAAATCGAAACCCCCGATGAAGCCGCCGTGCGTCTTGCCGAATGCCAGCGAATAGCCGACCGCTGCCCAGATCACGCTGATGAGCGGGATCGCGGCCATCGAGTGCATGATGGTCGACAGCACGTTCTTGCGGCGGACCATGCCGCCGTAGAACAGCGCCAGAGCCGGCGTCATCAAGAGCACCAGCGCCGACGAGACGAGCAGCCAGGCCGTATCACCCCGATCCATGCCCCGGGGGTAGCCGGCGCTGTGTTTCCGGCATGTTGCTGGAGGCTATCCAGCACATTTCCAGCCAGACCCGGGCATCCGGGCGGCGCGCTCGCTGGGCGAAATCCCCCGCCGCGTGCCCGCGCGCCTGGCCGCGTCTACAGGGCGGCCTCGATGCGGTCGCAGGCGGTCCGGATGACCTTGACCCGCGCGTAGCGCTTGTCGTTCGCCTCCACCAGCGTCCAGGGCGAAAACTCGGTGCTGGTGCGCGCGACCATGTCGCTCGCGGCCTGCTCGTAAAGGTTCATCTTCTCGCGGTTCCGGTAGTCCTCCGGCGTGATCTTGTACTGCTTCCAGGCCTGGGTCTCGCGCTCGTGGAAGCGTCTGAGCTGCTCGTCGGCGTCGATGTGCAGCCAGTACTTCACGAGCACGATTCCGCGATCCACGAGCTGCTCCTCGAAGTCGTTGATCTCCTTGTACGCGCGCATCCACTCCGCCTCGCTGGCGAAGCCCTCCGCGCGCTCCACCAGCACGCGTCCGTACCAGCTCCTGTCGTAGATGGTGAAACGGCCCAGTCGCGGCAGGTGGCGCCAGAAGCGCCACAGGTAGTGGTGCGCCTTCTCCTCGTCGGTGGGCGCGGCGATGGGTATGACGCGGTACTGGCGGGCGTCCAGCGCGTGGGTCAAGCGGCGGATCGCGCCACCCTTGCCGGCGGCGTCCGGGCCTTCGAACGCCAGGATCACGCCGAGCTGCTTCTTCTGGATCCTGCGACTCAGCCGGTTGAGGCGTGCCTGCTCGCCTGCGAGCTGTTCCTCGTAGTCGCTCTTGGCGAGGCTCTGCGTCAGATCCAGTGAATCGAGGATAGTGACCGGGTTCGGGACATCGGGGTTGGGGGGCGCCGGTCGCGGTGGCTTTGGCGAAGCCAGGCGGTGGTCGATGCGCTCGATGATGTGCCGCGCGACGGTCGCGTGACGGAATCGCGCATCCATGCCTTCTATGACGGTCCACGGCGCCTCGCCGGTGCTGGTCTCGCGCAGCGCGCGCGAGCATACGCCGCGGAAGTCGTCGTAGAGCTCGTGGTGTTTCCAGTCGAGCCTGGAGACGCGCCAGCTCGTTTCGGGCGATTTTTCAAGCGACTTGAAGCGCTTCTTCTGCTGCTTCTTGCTGACGTGGAACCAGAGCTTGATGATCAGCGCGCCGTCGTCGACGAGCGCTTTTTCGAAGGCGTTGACGCGGCGCATCGCCGCGTCGAGGTCGTTGTCGTCGAGTTTCCCGTACGTGCGCTGGAGGATCGGATCGGTGTACCAGGAGCCGAAGAAGATGCCGATGCGTCCGTGGGCGGGCAGGCTCATCCAGAAGCGCCAGTAGGGCGGGCGCTGGCGCTCTTCCTCCGTGGGCGCTCCGAAAGCCTGGGTGACCAGATAGCGGGCATCCATCCACTCGTGGAGCAGGTTGACCGTGTCGCCTTTGCCGGCGCCATCGACTCCGTTCACGAGGATGATCACGGGGAAGTCGGCTCCGTACAGCTGCTTCTGCACCCGCAGCAGCCCCGTACGAAGCTCGGGCTCCTGCGCTTCGAATTCGTCCTTGGTCAGACTGCGACCCAGCTCCGCCGTCTCGAACATCGAGTTCCTCCGCGTCCGAGCTTGCCAAGGAAGTGGCTGGCAGCCCAGTCATTCCACCGCGTTCCGTCCGCCCATCGGTCCTGCGGGCGCTCGGAGGCGGAGATGCGATGTAGCCCGGACCGTTCGCCGGCCCGCTCGGCCTAGTCCTTTCCAGGCAGCTTCGGCTCGGCGACGTACGCCTTGGGGATTGGACCCGTCAGCGACTTCAGCCAGGTGACGATCGAGGCGACCTGCGCGTCGTCAAGCGTCTTGCCGAGCTGGTGCTCGGCCATCATGTGGACGGCCTCGGGGAGTGTCGTGGCGAGCGCGTCGTGGAAGTACGGGGCCGTCTCCGCGATGTTCCTCAAGCTCGGGACCTTGAACATCATCTTGTCCTGGTCCTTCTTCGTCACCTGGTAGCGCCCCTGGTCCTTCTGGTCGGGCCAGGGCTTGACGAGTCCGAGCTTCTGGAACATCGCCCCTCCGACGTACACGCCGGCGTGGCAGGTGGGGCAACCAGTTTCCGTGAACGTCTTGAAACCCTGCTTTTCCTGATCGGTCAGGGCCTGGTCGTTGCCTGCGAGGAATTGGTCCCAGCGGGAAGGCGTGACGAGCTTGCGCTCGAACGCCCCGACGGCATTGGCGAAGTTGTCGAAGCTGACGGGCTGCTTGTCACCAGGGAAGGCCTTCTTGAATTCCGCGACGTAGCCGGGGATCCCCGAGAGCTTCTTCTCCACGGCTTTGGCGTCCTTCATCCCCATCTCGACGGGATTCAGTACCGGGCCCTTGGCCTGTTCCTCCACGTCCGCGGCGCGGCCGTCCCAGAACTGCGCGACGTGTCCCGCGGCGTTGTAGACCGTC
Organism: uncultured delta proteobacterium; assembly: GCA_963826085.1. GTDB lineage: Bacteria > Myxococcota_A > Polyangia > Polyangiales > Polyangiaceae > CAWDXG01. The sequence continues at coordinate 457,516 of CAWGVN010000008.1, forward strand.
GGAGCGTTGCGCGTTCCCTTCTGCTTCCTTTCGCCCAACGAGACCGGCAGATGATCGACGCCATACTTGTCGAGCTGGTGGCACGTCTCGCAGCTCACGTCGTTGTCGCGGCTCAGCCGCTTGTCGTAATAGAGCATGCGTCCGAGCTCGACCTTCGCGGGCGTGATCAGGTTCTTGTCGGATGTCATTTCCTTCGGCAGCGGACCGAAGGCAGAGAGCGTGGCGTGGTCGATGTGGACGCCCTTGGCGGTCGCGGCGGCAGAGGCGCTGGGCGCGGGGGCAGCGGTTTCAGTGGTAGGCGGGGGCTTCTTGTCGCAGGAAGGCGGCACCAGAACGGCGGCGCATATGCCAACCAGGACCTTCATGGCAGGACGCATGGGCACGACAGCGTGCACAAGGCATGCCGCGCACGGCCGAGCCGTTTGCGGGCGCAGGACGCGCAAGTCGTGCGGCGTCCGCGACAAGTCGCACCGAAGTTGCGCTATCGCGCAGGCTAGACCAGCGCGATGGCGCCTGCCTCGCCGTCGACCAGCTCGCCGATCACGGCCGCGCCGTCGAGCGCCGCAAGCAGTGCCGGGGCGGAGCCGGGTGGCACCGCGAGCAACAGTCCGCCGCTGGTCTGGGCGTCGGCGAGCAGCGTGAGCAGCGCGGGCTCGATCGCCTCGGCGCCGCGCAGATGGGGGCGCACGTATTCAAGGTTCTTGCGGCTTCCACCCGGAACATGTCCGCCTCGAGCGGCCTCGATTGCGCCGGGGAGCTGGGGCACGTCCGCGCTCCGCAGCACCGCCGAGAGCCCGCTCGCATCCAGCAAGTGCCGCAGGTGTCCGAGCAGGCCGAAGCCAGTCACGTCGGTGGCCGCCGTGACGCCATGCGCGAGGCCGGCGTCGCAGGCAGCGCGATTCAGCGTTTCCATGCTCCTGGTCGCCGCCTCGATCCACGCCGGATCGGCCTTTTCCTTGCGCAGCGCCTGGGCGATCACGCCGGTACCAATGGACTTGGTCAGGACGAGCCGCTGGCCCGCCTCGCCGCGGCGGTGCGTCCATGCGCGACCTGGTTCGACCGAGCCGATGACCGCCAGTCCGCACTTCGGCTCCGTGTCGCGGATGCTGTGACCTCCGACGATCGTGCAGCCGGCCTCATGGGCCTTGTCGGTCATGCCTCGCAGGATGGCCTCGAGCACGTCCAGACCGACCTGGTCCGGCACACCGACGAACGAGAGCGCCACCTCGGGTCGTCCGCCCATTGCGTACACGTCGCTCACGGCGTTGGCCGCAGCGATGCGTCCGAATGCGCCGGGATCGTCGACGATCGGAGTGATCACATCGAGCGTGAGCGCCAGGGTGCGGGTTGCGCCCTCCGGACGCACCAGTGCCGCGTCGTCGAGCGGTCCGGCTTCGGAACCGACCCAACGATGGGGTAGAGCAGGCAGCTGACTCAGGACCTCGACCAGGTCCTCGGCGGGCAGCTTCCTTGCTCAGCCGCCGCCCTGGACGAGCTGGGTCAAGCGCACGTCCTTCAATCTGGCCTCCTTCCCGGGCCGTCCTTCGGCCCATCCGGAGGGCGCCCGCCGACGTTCTACGTGAACCGCCCGGATTCGGCCACTGGAGCGCGCTCCGCCACGGCCCGGAAGGCGGATGCCGCAGCGCGGCGTGGCGGAGCTTCGTTCCCGCGGAAGCCCCCGACTCTGGTAGCGTATTCGTCCCCGGTCCAGCTTCGCCGGTGCAGGATCCGGGGGGCGCAAGTCGAATGCTCCAACGGGCGGATACCGCACTTCAGGAACCCTGAAATTGAGACTCGACGACCTGGAAACCATTTTGCAGCAACCGCTCTCGAGCCCGGATGCCGTGCTCGACACGCTGGTGATGGGCGTCGCGAAGGGCCAGCCTCACCCGGAGCTGTGGCCGCAGTTCCACGAGGCCGTGATGCGCGACGACCTGCTGGCCGAGCTGGCGTTCGCCTACGAGAACCTCGCGCAGGACAAGCGCGTGAAGCTGCTCGCGCCCGAGCAACAGGCCGAGCTGTTCATGCACGCCGTGACGTTCTTCGCCGACTTCTTCGGCGATCCGGACGGCGCGATCACCCACGCGCAGCACGTGCTGTCTGTCGCGCCTGGTCATCCCGAGGCTTTCGCGGTGCTGGAGCGCCTGCTCACCGAAGCCGGCGAGAACGCCAAGCTGGCGCAGCTGTATGTGGACGCTGCGGGCTCCGAGCGCGATCGCGACCAGCAGCTGATGCTGCTCAGCCGAGCCGCCGAGCTGGTGGAAAACGCCCAGGATGCGGACGACCTGGCGATCGACATCTACCAGCGTATCCTCCGCATTGAACCGGCCGCGATCGCCACGCGGGCGGCGCTGGAAGCGCGCTACATGGCGCTCGGACGGCCGAAGGACGCCGCACGCGTGCTGGAGCAGGCGTTGTTGCGCGATCCGCCGCCGCCCGACGAGGAAGCGCTTCCCATCCACGCTCGGCTGATGGAGCTGTTTACCGGCGCGCTGCGCGAGCCGCAGCGCGCAACGCCGCATGTCGAAGCGATCCTCGCGGCACAGCCCGACAACGAGGCAGCGCAGTCCGTCGCGGAGATTCTGCTCGAGAACAAGCCGGTCGCGCCGCGCGCGGCCGCAGCGCTGTCCGACGCCTACCAGAAGCTCGGCCGCATCGACGACGCCGCCGCGATGCTGGAAAAGGAGCTCGGGCTGGTGCGCGGGCCGCGGCGCATGGACGTCCAGCGTCGCCTGGCGATCCTGCGCGAGGATCATTTCAACGACCCGGCCGGAGCGCTGCAATTGCTGGGTCCCGTGGTAGCGGGGGATCCCGGCGACGACGACGTGCGCAAGCGCTACGTGCGGCTGAGTCTGGCGCTCGGCAAACCGCAGGACGCTGCTCGACTTCTGCAGCGCGCGCTGTCCAGCTGTCGCGACCCGGCGGTTCGCGCGCGCGTCGGCGCCGAGATCGGCAATGTGTTCATCGAGTCGGGTGACGTGAAGCGCGCGCAGGCCGCGTTCCAGCAGGTCATCGAGTCGGCCCAGGACGACAGCGCAGTCCTGGAGGCAGCGCGGCGCCTGGTCGATCTGCACGCCGAGGCCGGTGCATTGAAAGCGCAGCTCGGCGCGCTCGAGCTTGTCGTGAAGCTCGAGCCGGATGCCAACGAACGACAAGCTGCCGCGCGCAAACTGGCCGAGCTGTGCGAACAGACGGATCCCCCCGACACCGCGCGAGCGATCAGCGCGTGGCGCGCCCTGGTCGACTCGCCGTGGGCCGACAAGGCGCTGGACCGATTGGAAGCCCTTTGCGAAGAGAGCGACGATGCCGAGGGATTGATCGACACGCTGGAACGGCGCGCGCAGAGAGCGCGCGAGCCCGAACAGGCGCGTGAGTTTGCGCTGCGTGCCGCCGATCTCCGCTCGACCAGGACGCGCGATCGCCGCGCCGCATTGGCCGCCTGGCGTGCGCTTATCGCGACCTACGGGCCCGCGAGGGACGCGCATGCGCGAATGCTTCCGCTCCTCGAAGTGGAGCACGAGTGGCAGGAGCTGGCGTGGCTCCTGGAGCGCGAGATCGAGCTCGCGCCGCCCGAGGAGCGAGCAGGCCTGTATTCGCGGCTGGCGCAGCTGAAGCTGTCGCGCCTGGAAGATTCCGCGGGCGCGCTGGCGGCGTTCCGCGAGGCGTTGTCCGCCGATCCCGCGGAGCGCAACAGCCGTCTGGCGGTCGAGAAGCTGCTCGCTGCCGGCGAGACCCGACTCGAAGCAGCGGACATCCTCGAGCCGTTGTACCGGGCTGAAGAGGCAGCGACTGGACTGGTCAAGGTGCTGGAGACGCGCAGCGAGCTCGCCGAGACGCCGGAGCAGGGCCTGGCGGCACTGGAAGAGGCCGTGCGCACGGCCGACGCAACGCTCGGCGATCCGGAGCGCGCGCTGGCGCTTGCCACGAGCGGACTCACGACCGCCGTGCGGGAGCAGCGCGACGCGCTCGGAACGTGGCTGGTGCTGGTGCAGGAGATCGGCGGCCGCGTGGGCAAGCCGGAGCTCAGAGCGAACGCTCTCGCCGGCGCGTTGGGGGATCTGCCGGTCGACTCGCCCGCAATGCTCTCTTTGGCCCGCGCAGCAGGCGACGCGCTGGTGACTTCGGGCGACGTCGCGCAGGCCGTGGACGTCTATCGCCGTGCTCTGGCGTTCGAGCCCGGCTCGCCGGAGCTGCTGGGCCGCGTGGACGAGCTGCTGGCGCAACAGGGCAGCCCGGAGGAGCGTCTGACGCTGTACCGCTCCGCTCTGGATCGCACCGAAGACCCGGCGCGTCGGCGCGAGCTGTTGCATTCGATGGCCGCGCTGCAACGCCGCGAGCTCGGCGACCTGGAAAGCTCGATCGAGACGTGGAAGGTCGCGCTGATCGACGACGCGCGGGACTGGACGGCGCACCTGGCTCTGGTCGACGCATACCAGGAAGTCGGCGACCACAAGCGCCTGTTCCGCGAGCTGGAGCGCGTGCTGCCGCACGCCGAGGGCGAGCGCAAGAACGCGACGCTGCTCCGGCTGGCGGCGGCACGCGCGGCTCATGGCGAGCCCGAGCAGGCGCTCGCCCACTATCGCGAGTTGATGCAATCCTCGGAGCTCGACGACTCGGTGCTGGGCGCGATTGAAGAGCTTGCGGCGGGCCAGAGCGACACGGCCACGCTCGCCGCGGTGCTCGAACGGCGCGTGGCAGGAGCGACCGTGCCCGAGGAGCAGGCCGCTCTGCTCGAGCGGCTGGGCGAGGTGCAGGCTTCGGGCGTGCTGGATCCCGAAGCTGCGGCCCAGTCGTTCCTCGCGGGCGCGAGGTTGGGCGAGGGCGCGGCCGGTGACGATGCGCTGGCGCGTCGGCTCTACAGGCGCGTGCTGGAGCTGGCTCCGGGACAGCGCGAAGCGGCCGAGCGCTTGTTCGAGCTCGATGCTCGCGCTGGCGACTGGCAACACCTGCCCGTCTCGTTCCGCGTCCTGGTCGCGACGAGCGAGGACCCGCGCGAAGCGGCTGCTCTCCTCCTGCCGCTCGAGTCGCAAGCGCTGGAATCCGGCGCGCTCAACGTCTTTATCGAGCTGCTCGACGCTGCCGTCGAGCACGCCGGCGAGGACCCGGCGTCCGTGCGCCCGCTGCTCCTGGCGCGGGCGCGTGTGCTGGCTCTGGAGCCCTCGCGCCACGATGAAGCCGCCGCGATCTATCGAAAGCTGGTTGAATCGGCCGGCGACGACGCGGGCGCCGCCGCCGAAGCGTTCGATGCGTTCCTGCAGACCTGCGAGAACACATCCGCGCGCCTTCAGGATCGGCGCTGGCTGTTCCAGTGGCGCGCCGAGCATGCCGACGATCAGGCGAGCGTGCTGTTCGCATGGGCCGTGGCGGAAGAGAGCATGCTGGCGAGCCCCGAAGCCGCGATCGAGCTGTACCGGCGGGTGCTGGAGCTGGATCCGGAGCGCACCGAGGCGCTGGGCGAGATGGCGCGGTTGCAGGCGACGCACGGCGACGCCGAAGGCGCGCTGGCGTCGATGCGCGAGCTGTCGAACCGCAGCGAACCGGAGGCGCGCCCGGGCGTAGATCTCTCGATCGCCTCGATGCTCCTCGACCTGGGCCGCAGCGACGAGGCGCTGGATGTCCTCCAGCAGCTGCTGGAGTCGACGCCGGGCGACGCGGACGTGCTGCGCCTCGTGCAGCGAGGGCTGGATGACGAGCAGGCACGGCCGCGGGCTGCGGAGCTGCTCGAGCGTGCCGCGGCCGGCGCGGGCGACGCAGAAGCGCGAGCTGCCGTTCTCAGGAACCTGCTCGAACGTCTCGCGCGACAGCTCGGGGCTCGAGGAAGCGCGCGGTCGTTGGCTCGAACAGCTGCTGGAGTGTTACGCCGACGATCCGGAGACGAGCCTGACCATCGCGCTGGAGGGCGCGGACGAACGCCCCGGCGACGCCGCGCTCTGGGATATCGCCGAGCGCATGACGCGAAAGCTCGATCGCCCGCAGCCGCTGGCGGAGGCCTACGCGCGTGCGCTCGATTCCCCGCTGTCGCCCGAGGACGTGGAAGCGTTGGGGCAGCGCATGATCGAATTCCACGAGGAATGGTTCGACGAGCCGGAGCGGGTGGTCCGCCTTCTGGAGCGGATCCTGGATCGGAGCCCGGCTGCGGGGTGGGCATTCGACCGCTTGAAGCTGGCGTTCAACGCCGCGGGGCGCTGGCCGGATCTGTTCGAGCTCTACGATCGCGCGCTGTCGCACACGGAGGACGAATCGGCACGCGTGGAGCTGTTGCGCGAAGCTTCCATGGCAGCCAAGGACTTCGCCGCCGATCCCGACCGGGCGATCCTGTACCTGGAGCAGCTGAACCAGGCGGCGCCCGGCGATTCGCGCATCGAATCGTCGCTGGAGCGGCTCTACGAACGCGAAGGACGCGTCCAGCCCTTGATCGAGCTGCTCTCGCAGCGCCTTGGGGGGCTCGAGGGCGACGAGCTGGCCGCGCTCCGCGGCCGCATCGCGTCGCTGTGGCTGGACGTGGGCGAGGCGCTCCCGGCCTTCGAGCTGCTGGAAGCAATGCTGGACGATGCGCCGGAAGCGGTCGGAGCGCACGAGCTGCTGGAACGGCTGGTCGCTCTGCCGGCCTCGCGGGACACGATGACCCCGACCTCGGGTGGTCGCCGCCGCAAGCGCAACTTCACGGTTCGCGACCGCGCCGCGCGCCGGCTGAAGACGTACTACGAGGCGCAGGGGCGCACGGCAGACATGGCGCGCATGCTCGAAATCGAGCTGGAGGCTGCCAAGGACGACAAGACGCGCATCAAGGGCCTCGAAGAAATCGTGCGGCTCAGGCTCGAAACGCTGGACGATCCACAAGGTGCATTCGACGCGATGTCGTCGCTGGTCGCAATCAAGCCTGCGTCGCAGGAGTACCGCGAGCGCCTCGCCGAGCTCGCCGAGCGTACGGGATCCGCCGCGCGCCGGGCAGGGCTCCTCGTCGCGGTGGCGCGTCGCAGCGAGGATGCGGCGCTCGGTTTCGGCTTGTTGTCCGAAGCAGCCGGCGTCTATCGCGCACTAGGCGAGGCCACCGCGTCCATCGACCTGTACGCGGAGGTGCTGTCGCCCGAGAACGACGACCGTGAGCTGGCCCTGGAGGCGGCGCGCGCGCTCGATACGCTGCTCGAGGAGAGCGGACGCGCCCCTGAACGTTGCGACGTACTCGAGCGATGCGTCGACCTCGAAACCGATCCCGAGGCCAGGAAGCGCGCGCTCGGTGAAGCCGCGCGGGTCGCGGCGGCAGAGCTCGGCGATCCGGACCGAGCCGTGAAGAACTGGCGGCGGCGTCTCGACGACGACGCAGAAGACCGCGAGGCACTGGACGGTCTGGTAGACGCGCTGGAGCAGGCCGGAAGCTGGACCGACCTGGATGCCGCGCTCGAACTGCGCGCGGCCCAGACCGACGACGCGGACGCGGCGCGGGCCGACCTCGTCCGCGTCGCCCGCACGCTCGCCGACCGGCTCGGAGATGCCGGTTCGGCGATCGAGATGTGGCGCCGCGTCAGGAGCGAGTACGGACGCGACGGCGACAGCTTCGAGGCGCTCGTCTCGCTGCTCACGGCGGAGCAGCGTTGGACGGAGCTGGCGACGCTCCTGGGCGAAGAAGCCGAAGCAACGGAGGACGCCGACGCACGCGCCTCCCTTCTGCGGAAGCTGGGCGAGCTGCATCGCTCGCAAACCGGCGATGCCGCCGCGGCGCTCCGGGCTTTCGTGGCAGCGGGACAATGGCCGCTCGCGGTGGAAGTGGCGGCGAGTGACGCCGCCCGCAGCGAAGACCACAGGGTCCTGCACGATCTGCTGGAGCTGTCGATCGCGGCTTGGCAGGAAAATGCGGAAGAGAGCGGCGCCGCGCGTGCCGCATCGTGGGTGCTGGACGTGCTCAGCTCGCGGCTGATCACGGAGGGCAGGTACCAGGAGGTTGTCCAGCTGTATCAGCGTGGAGCCGGGCTGCCGTTCGACACCGAACGCCGTCGCGAGCTGAAGCGCGACGCGGCCGTGCTGTGCGCCGAGCGGCTCGGGGACCGCGAGCGCGCCATCGACCTGTACCAGGAGCTGTTTGCCGACGACGCCGCGGATGCCGTCGCGGCGGAAGCCGTGGACGGCCTGGCACGCCTGCTTGAAGACGAGGGTCGCCCCGGGCAGCTCGCTTCCCTGTGGGAGCAGCAGGCTCGATGCCGCGCGGAAGCGGGCGAGCGGGATGCCGGCTCCGAGCTGTGGGCCCGCGCCGCCGTCATCTGCCGCGACCGTCTCGAGGACGAGGATCGCGCTCTGGAAGATTTCCGCCAGGGTGCGGGGCTTGGCGGCGAGGCGTCCCTTGAAGCGCTGGCGGCGATCCACAAGTCACGAGGCGAACACCGCAGGGCCGCCGAGGTTCTCGAATGGCTGGTAGCGCAGTCGGGGCCAGAGGTGCTGGCGCCCCGCGCGCTCGAGCTGGCGGAGGCCTACGCAGCCGCGGGCATGAGGAAGCGCGCGCGGATGCGCCTGGAGCAGGCGCTGCCAGTGGCGGTCGACGTCACAGGGCTCAGAGAGCGCCTCGGCGAGCTGTACCGCGAGGCGAGCGACTGGGAAGCGCTGGCGGATCTGCTCGTAGCGCAGGCTGCCGACGCGGAAAGCTCCGCCTCGCGGCTGGCGCTGCTCCGCGAGGCCGCCAACCTGCATCTCGACAAGCGGGAGGACCCCGCTCTAGCGGTGCCGCTGCTGGAGCAGGCAGCCGCGCTGGATCCGGAAGACGCGTCGCTGCCGTTGGCGCTGTCCGATGCGTTGGCGCAGGCGGGGCGCTTCGAAGAGGCCGGCGCGATCCTGCGCGCGCGCATCGAGCGTTACGGTTCCCGCCGCCCGAAGGACCGGGCGCTGGTGCACTTCGCGCTGGCCCGCGTGGCGCTCGCAGCCGGTAACCGCGAGGAAGCGCTGGCCGAGCTCGGCGCCGCCAATCGCATCGACCAGGCGCACGCCGGCATCCTGCACGCACTGGCGCGGTTGGCGTTCGAACAGGGCGAGCTCGAAAAGGCAGAGCGCATGTACCGCGCGCTATTGCTCGTGCTGGGGCGCTCCGCCGCTGCCGAGGGACCGAGCCGCGCCGAAGCCCTGCTCGACCTCAGCGAGATCGCCGCGCACAAGGACGACCCGGTGCGCGCGAGCGAGTTCGTCGAGTCGGCGCTGGAAGCTGCGCTGGAGAGCGAGCGCGAAGCGCTGCGTCTGGAGCAGGCGCTCAGACGCCGCGGGCGGCATGAGCTTCTGACCCGCGCGCTCGAAGCGCGGCTCGCCGGCAAGCTGGAGCCCGCCGAGGCGGCGCGCGTCCTGGCCGATCTGGTCATGCTGCACGCCGAAAGCGTCGCCGCAGATGCGCCCCAGCAGAGCGGCATCCTGACGCGGGCACGCGGGATCCAGAACAAGCTCGAAGAGGCGAACAACCCGGACGACGCGGCCTGGGCTGCGCTCGGGCGCGTCTACGATTGGCTGGGCGATCGCGATGCCGAAGCGCAGGTGCTCGAGCGTCGCGTAGCGGCGTGGCAGGACGGCGAGATGCCGTCCGATGCCGAGCCTCTGTATCGGCTCGCCGAGGTGCGGCTGGGCGACTCCGGGACGCGCGACGAAGGTCTGGACCTGCTCTCGCGGGGGCTCGAGCTGGCTCCCGATCCCGATCGCGCCGAAGCCCTGCTCAGGCCCGTGCTCGATGCGCCGGAGCCCCCCGAACGAGCGCTCGCGCTTCTGGAGCGGATTGGCCGCATGGAGGGACGCGAAGCAACGCTCGCCGAGGCGCTGGCCCGCATTGCGCGCTCGCCGGCGCGGCGACCGGAGGTGCTTCGCGAAGCCGTCGCGCTCTCCGAACGCGTCGGAGATCCGACCCTGGCCGAGACCGTGCTGCAGGCTGCGCTGGACACCGAGATGGAGCTCGACGATGCCGACGCTGCCTGGCTCCGGCTCGAGCTCTCGCGTGGGCACGCGCTCGCGGGGCGCCGCGAGCGCTCCCTCGAGCTCAGGCAACAGGCCGCGTCGTTCCTGCCGGTGGACGAGCGCCGCGGGCTGCTCCTCGAAGTGGCGCGGGAAGCGTCGGAAGGTCTCGATGACAAGGAGCGTGCCGCGAGCATCTACGAGGAGTTGCTGGAGCACGAACCTGCTGACGGCGACGTGTGGCGTCCGCTGCTCGACGTGCACCGCAAGCTCGGCCACCGCGACCGCGTGATCGAGCTCATCGCACAGACCGCTCCACTCGTGGAGGCGGTCGAGGATCGTGCCCGGCTGCGCGTGGAGCAGGCCACCCTGTTGCTGGAGGAGTCCGACCAGGACGACGAAGCCGAACAGATCCTCAAGGAAGTGCTGGAGGACAACCCGGCCGACCAGACTGCGGGTCCGCTCTTGGCGTCGATTCTGGAGAAGAGTGGGCGACTGGAGGAGCTCGTCCTGCTGCTCGTCACCCAGGTCGACGCTGCCAAGGACCGTCAGGACGTCGAGGCCATCGAAACGCTTTCACTCCGTCTCGGCGGTCTGCTGGAGGGGCAGGAGCGCAGCGACGACGCCCTGGATGTCTATCGCGCCGTTCTGGACTGGAACGCGAGCAGCCTGCCCGCGCTCGCAGCGGCGCTCAGACTGGTGGAGCAGAAGGGCGACGAGTTCCTGATCGGCGAGGCGCTCGAAGGCCTGTTGCGGGTCGAGCGCGGCGAGAAGGCCAAGGAGCTCCTGGCGCGTCTGGTTGCGCTGAGGGCGGAGCAGGGTGACGACGCGGGTCAGGAGCGGGCGCTCGAGCTCGGTGCCCTTGCGTGTCCGGAAGACCAGGAGCTGCGGGAGCAGCTCCTGACGCGCTATCGCGAGCGCGGCGACTCGGAGGGGCTGGCGCGCTTGCTGAGGGAAACGGTGGCGCAGGGCTCGACCGATCCCCGGCTGATCGCCGAGATGGTAGACGCGCACCTCGCCGCCGGCGATCCCGACCCCGCGCTGGAAGTCGTAGGCCGCCTGCTCGACGACGAAGAACCCGATCCGGCTCTTCTGGCGGGCCGAGCAGCGCTGCTCGGCGAGCTCGGGCGCGACGACGACGCGCTCGTCGACCTGGAGCGCGCTCACGCGCTGAACGGGGGCTACACCGATCGCTTGATTGAAGCGTTGGAGCGCGCCATCGCCAGGGCGGAGCCACCCCGGGATCAGGAGCTGACACTGCGACTGGTGGAAGTGCTGGAATCCGCCGGCGAGATCGACGGCGCGCGGGCGCGACTGGGCGAAATGGTCCGGGAGGCCCCACAGAACGCCTTCGCGCTCAGGCGCCTTGCCGTGCTCGAAACGGGCGCCGAGGACTGGAACGCAGCGGCGGAAGCCTACATGCGCCTTGTCTCGCTCGAGCAGGGGGAGGATCTGGTCGACGCTGCGCTGCGCCTCGCCGACGCCTGCCAGCGTGCCGAGCGCTTCAACGACGCCCGACCCGGTCTCGAGCATGCGCTCCAGGTTTCGCCCGACAGCGAGCTGGTGCGGGAGTGGCTCGCGGCCCTTTACGAATCCACCGGCGCGCACGGCGAGCTGGCGCAGATGCTGATGGACCAGGCGGCTGCCGAGCAGGATCCGGGCCGTCGCATCGAGCTGCTGCTGGAGGCGGGTCAGCTGCTGCTTGCGCCGGACGGCGACCCGGGGCGCGGGGCCGAGGTGCTGGAAGAAGTCAGGAAGGTCGATCCGACGAACATCCGCTGCAGCGTTCTTCTGGCTCGCGCCTACGCCTTGAATGGGCGCAGCGCCGATGCCATGGCTCTGCTCGAGGAAATGATCGCTGCACAACGCGGCCGGCGCGTGAAGGAGCTCTGCGACGTATACCGCGAGATGTCGTGGATCCAGATGGAAGAGGGCTTCCTCAGCGACGCCCTGGCGTCTTTGACCCGCGCTTTCGAGATGGACCCCAGAAATGGTCCCGTCGCGATCCAGCTCGGGCAGCTCGCGCTCGACGTCGACGACGACGAGATCGCGACGCGCGCGTTCCGCGCAGTAACGATGATGCGGCCGACGGCCGACAATCCGTCCGAAGGCGCCACCAGCGAAGCCAAGGCCGAAGCGCACTACCAGCTCGGCCGCCTGTCGATGAAACAAGGCGACCCGCGCAAGGCGAAGATCCTTGTTTCCAAGGCTCTCACCGAGAACCCTGAACACGAGCTCGCGCGCGCGCTATACGAGCAGCTGGGCGGGTAGACACGCCGCCAGCGTCCGGATGCACGACACATGAAGCGTACGAAACGACTGACGAAGCGCGAGAAGAAAGCTCTCGACCCCAGCTACAAGGCCGGGCCGAATCCCTCGCAGCAGCAAGCCCATATCCACTGTGTGGCGTGCGGGCGGCACATCGACCCGAACGAGTTCACGGGGCCGCCAGCCACCGCAACCTGGATCACCTGCGACCACGGTTCGCAGTTTCCGAGCTGCGTGAGCTGCGTCGTGCAGGCGGAGACGCTGATCGCCGCCCACGACCGCACCGGCAGTCCCGTCAAGGCCGCGAACGCCTGGCACTGACGCCCGGCCGCCAGCGCGCTTGGGGCGGGACGGTGTGGAACAGGAAATCCAGCGCTTTGCCCATGACTTGATCGGCTTCGGGTCCGTAGTGGCCGTGGCCCACGCCGGGCAGAACCAGGAAGCGCACGCGTTCGCCCGCGTCCTGCAACGCCGCGACGCCCTCGCGTAACCTGGTCTTGCCCTCGAGCTCGCCGCAGACCACGGCCACCGCCTTTGCTTCGGAGAGCTTCTGCTCGGAAAGTCCGGTGGGCGCACTGCCGAGCAGCACGCGCGGATAGCGTTCCGGGAAGCGAGCAGCCAGGGCCTGGGCGCGTGTGGCGCCCTGCGAGTAGCCGATCAAGGTGAGCTCTGCCGTATGGAGAAGTCCGCCACGCGACTTCTTGACGATCTCGAGCGCGCGGTCGACGCGCTGCTGGATGCGCGCGATGTCCGTGCTCCAGCGGAATCGCCCTGACCCGTGGCAGCGGATGTCGCCATTCACTGCGATGAGCGTTCCGTAGCGGCTCGCGGCGTCTGCCCAGGAGTCGATGGCCGTGATGTCGCCGCACAGGCCGGGCAGGTACACGATGGCTTCGAGTGTGGTGGCCTGACCCTGGACCACCCTGAGCGCGGCGTCGCCCGCTACCGGCATCTTCACGGGCACGCCGGGCTTCACCCCGGGCGGGAGGGGTGGCAACACGGGCGGGGGTCCCGCGCTGGATTCAACGGGAGGCGGCGGCTCGTTGCTCGCCTCGGGGGCAGCAGCCTGGGCGTTGCTGCTGCCGCTGGCAGCCGGCAAAGCCCTGGACGTCGCGACCGGTACCGGTGCAGAGCGCGCCGGATGACATGCGGCGGTCGCAAGTAGAGCGGTGACCAGCAGGGCGCCGGGTCGGATCGCCGGCACGGCTAGCGGCGGCGTCCGTGGTGCTGCTTCTCGCGCTTGGCGACGCTGTGGCGGCGGCGGACATCGCCGCGCGCCAACCACACCAGCGCGGCGCGGTACATCGGCCGCTTGGTCTCCAGGTCGACCTCGTGGCCCATGTCCTTCGGTCGCGAGATGTGCACCGGTACGCCGGCCTTGTGCAGCCACTCCTGCACCTGGAGCGTGCTGTCGGCGACGCCGTCCTGCTTGCCGGTGATGAGATAGACGCGTCGCACCCGGTGGCGGCCCTGCTGCAGAGCTTCGAGCCCGGCGGCGCCCCAGTAGTCGCTGTCCGCGGCCAGGATCAGCCAGCGGTTGAACGCCCGCGGCTCGCGCACGCCGACGTTCATCGCCACGTACGCGCCCTCGCTGAAGCCGATCAACGTGTTGCCGTATAGCTGCACCCGGTGGCCGTACTTCTTGCGCAGTGCCTGCAGCGTCGCCATCACGATGTTGTGACCGGCGGCCCAGTTGTTGTTCCATCCGCGCGCGCCGCCGCCGCGGTCTTCCTGGCCGCTCGGGCAGACCAGCCAACCGAGGCGCCGCGCCACGGGAGCCCAGCGCTGGCAGTCGCTCGCCGGGTGACCGCCGCGTCCGTGCAGGTACATGATCACCGGCCTCAGCCCCAGGCGGCCCCTTCCGATCGGCGTGTAGTAATAGGCGGGCGGAGCGCCCGGCACGTCGAGGGTCTGGAGCCCGTGGCTGTGAGCGGGGGCCGCGGCGCGGGAGGCGGCGTGTTGCGTCGCGTGTGCCGCCGCCTTGTTCCCGTCGTCGTCGTCCGTCGACGGGATGATCAACTTCTGCTTCGGATGGATCGGGTCGCGCCGCCGGATGCCGTTTGCGTGGCAGAGCGCTTCGATCGACACGTTGTATCGATGTGCGATCATGCCCAGCGTCTGCCCCTTGGCGACGGTATGCGTACGTTGCCCGTCCGCCACCGCGCGCGAGGGTGTCAGCAGGATCAACGCCAGCGCTGTCAGGACCCAACCAGCCAGCCGCATGGCACCAGCGGTAGCACAGAGTGGCGGAAAGGGTGAAAAGCCCGGATCAGTTCGCCGAATACATCGTGATTCCGGGTGGTTGTACAGTGGCCGGATAGGGGGTCCCTAGCCGTTTGGATGCCGCGCCTGGGCGCGCTGCCGCTCGAAGTGGTTCCTCAACCGGCGCTGCGCGTCTGAAAACGCCTCGTTGACGGTCGCATACATGTCCTCGCCGTCGTTGCTCACCACCAGCTCGTCTCCAGGCACCGTCAGGTCGATGCGCACGGAGTACTGCTTGCCGTGATGATGGTGCCGGTGCGGCGTTTCCAGTGCCACGCGGCACCCCACGATGCGGCCACTGAACGTCTCGAGCTTGCTCGCGCGCTCGCGGACCAGCTCCTCGAGTGCGCTCGAATGCGGGACATCGCGAAAGGTGATCTGGATGGGGATCATCATACCCATCGATGCAAGCACCGCCCCCCGGCGCCGACAAGGGGCGCCCAGCCGATTTCGAAAGGCTGGCCACGGGCCCAGCTAGTCGTGCAGGACCAGTGCCAACGCGAGCAGGACGCCCAACCCGGCGACGAAACAGGCGAAGTGCAGCGCTCCAGCGCCAAAGCCCCGGTGCTTGTTCACCTCCGGAACAAGGTCTACCGCTCCAATGTAGAGGAAGTTACCGGCAGCGAAAGGCAGCAGGAAGGAGACATCGAGCTGGCGCGCCGTGAAATACGCGATGAGCGCGCCGATCGGAAACGTGAGCGCGGACAGGAAATTGTACGCGAGCGCGCGGCGCGTCGAGTAGCCGCCATGGACGAGCACGCCGAAGTCGCCGAGCTCCTGCGGCACCTCGTGCGCTGCGGCGGCCAGCCAGGTGGCGATCCCGAGACGGATGTCGACCATGAAGCTGGCTCCGATTGCGATGCCGCCCAGCAGATGGTGCACGCCGCCGGCGATCAGGATCAAGTGGGTGAGGGGCTGCGTGTGCTCGTGCGTGGGCTGGTGACAGTGATGCCAATGGAGGAACTGCTCGATGCAGAAGAACGTCGCAAAGCCCACGGCGACCCAGACGTAGGGAACCACGCTGTCGTGGAGGCGGGCCACACCGGCCGGCAGCATGTGGAACAGCGCGCCGCCCATCAGCGCTCCGGCTGAAAGCGCCACCAGCGGTAACAACAGGCGCCTGAGCCCGCGCTCGGGCAAGAGCAGCGTCACCGCGCCCACCAGCGCAATGCAGCTCTGGACGATACCGGTCGCCAGGATCCACGCCAGCCGCGCGTTCACGCGGCGGAGCCTAGTCGAGGATCTTGCGAAGGACGTACGGATTCTGCGGGGGGCGCGGGAGCGCTGCGGGTCGTGTAGTCAACGGTGCGAGCCACCCCGGGGATAACGGAGCGAAGGGGCCGGCGATGGGCTACACTGTCGCCGGGAGGGCCCCATGCGCCTTACGAGCTTTCTTGTTGGAGCAGCGATCGTGATCATTGCGAACGCTTGCAGCAGCGGCGGCTCCGGTGGGGGTGGTCTGGGCGGCTACGGCGGCAGCGGCGCCGGCGCAGCTTCGGGCGGCAGCTCGTCTGGCGGCAGTGGCGGCAACGTCGGCAACCCAGGCTGCACGAGCAGCCCGGACTGCAAGGCCTGCAGCAACTGTTTCGCGGTGTGCCTTTGCGAGACCGGAAAGGTGCAGCAGTGCGCGAGCGCGTGCGGCAGCTCGTCGACCGGCGGCAGCTCGTCGACCGGCGGCAGCTCGTCGACCGGCGGCAGCTCGTCGACCGGCGGCAGCTCGTCGACCGGCGGCAGCTCGTCGACCGGCGGCAGCTCGTCGACCGGCGGCAGCTCGTCGACCGGCGGCAGCTCGTCGACCGGCGGCAGCAGCAGCGGCGATCCGTACGCCACCGCGAGGCAGAAGTGCGTCGATCGCATCAACGCGTTCCGCGCTACCCTCAAGCTGCCGCCCTACCAGCGCTGGACCGGCACCGTCGAGCCGTGCACCGACGGGCAGGCCAAGAGCGACAGCCAGACGAATACTGCGCACGGCGCGTTCGGGCAGTGCAGCGAGTCGGCACAGAACGAGTGTCCCGGTTGGCCATCCGTGAGCTCGATCACCGACGGTACCGGCAGCTGCCTGCAGCAGATGTGGAACGAAGGCCCTGGCTCGAACTTCCAGCAGCACGGCCACTACATCAACATGTCGAGCACCAAGTACACCAAGGTCGCCTGCGGCTTCTACAAGACGCCCAGCGGGTCTATCTGGTCGGTGCAGGACTTCCACTAGGGGGCGGGATCCGGCTCATGGCCCGCTCGGCCATGGCGGTGATCGTCAGCGACGGGTTGACGCCGGGATTCGCGCTGACGGCGGAGCCGTCGATCACGTACAGTCCCGGGTAGCCGAACACCTCGTGGTTCGTGTCGATCACGCCTTCGTCCGCGTTGGCGCCGATGCAAGCGCCGCCAAGGATGTGCGCGGTGGAGGGAACGCCCATCAGCGTCTCGGTGATCATGTTCACCGGCACGCCGTCGATCTTCTCCGCAAAGCGCTCGGCGAGCTCGGTGGCTTCCGGGATGAAAGCCGCCGGCGCCGGGCCGTCGCCGAGCCGGGTTTCGAGGCCAGTCCGGAACCCGGTGCGCACGCCGCGGCCGCGCCGGAACGAGAGCGTCCCTTCCAGCGATCGCATGTACAGGAGGATCTGCGAGTAGCGCGCAAAGTCCGGCACCGTCATCACGCCCAGCATCCGCGCCGGGTGGCTGAGCAACATGCCCGCGGCGTGCCAGAGTCGCTCGGGGGTGCTCGCGAAGGGAGTGTGCGGTGCCGTCAAGAGCCGGAAGAAACCCGAGCCCGCGCCGTAGCGGACCGGTTCCAGATGCGAGTGCTCGTCGGTATGGAGAATCGAGCCGATGGCCACGCCCTTCGACAGGTCGAGGTCGCGCCGCTTCGTCACGATCGCCATCAGGCTCTCGGAGTTGGTGCGCACCAGCTCGCCGGTGCGCGGCGACAGCCGGGGCAGCCCGTCCGGGTCGTCCCTCATTGCCAGCAGGAGCTCGACGGTCCCGAGCACTCCGCCGCTCAGGATCACGCGATCCGCGCTGTAGTCCACGCGCTGCTTGCGCACGCCGAGCCCCGTCCGTGCCTCGACCAGGTAGCCGCCACCGGCGCGGGGACGCAGCGCCTCGACCAGCGTTTCCGGGCGAAGCACCAGTCCCAGCCGCTCGGCGAGGTACAGGTAGTTCATGTCGAGCGTGTTCTTCGCGCGGTGGCGGCAGCCCGTCATGCACGCGCCGCAGAAGATGCAGCCCTGCCGCTCGGGGCCCCGCCCACCGAAGTACGGATCGGCGGCGCGTTCGCCAGGCTTGCCGAAGTAGACCGCGACGTTCGTCGGGCCGAACTGCTCCTCGCGCCCCATCTCGCGCGCGATATCGCGGAGCACCTCGTCGCCGGGCATCAGCCGAGGGTTCGGCGCAGCGCCCAGCATGCGCTGCGCGGTGGCGTAGTGCGGCTCGAGCTCCGTGCGCCAGTCGGCGAGCGTCGCCCAGGACCCGCTCTCGAAGAACTCCTGCTTCGGAACCGGCAGCGTGTTCGCGTACACCAGCGACCCGCCGCCCACCCCCACTCCGGAGAAGATGGTGACGTGCTGGAAGAAGCTCATCTTGAAGATGCCGTGCATGCCGGCTCTGGGCATCCACAGCCAGCGGCGCAGATCCCAGTTGGTCTTGGGGAAGTCCTCCGCTGCGAAGCGACGCCCCTTCTCCAGCAAGAGGACGCGGTAGCCCTTCTCGCACAGGCGCAGTGCCGACACGCTGCCGCCGAAGCCGGAACCCACGATGATGAAGTCGAAGTGCTGCGGCTCGTCCATGTCCCCTCCAGTCCAGTCGCTACATCACGGATGCGGTCAACCTGCGTCGCACGGATGCGGCGCGCCAGCTCCGGGCGGCGTCAGGAGCGGCCGGGCGGCTTGTGCAGTCATCCGCCGGTCGATCTTGCCGGACGGTGTGCGCGGGAGGGCGTCGAGCACGGCGACGAGGCGCGGTCGCTTGAAGGGAGCGAGAACGCCGCGGAGGCCGGCCGACAGCGCGTCCGTCTCGACCCGTTTCCCGGGCTCCGGTACCAGCGCGGCCGCCACGAGCTGTCCCCAGTACTCGTCGTCCACGCCGAACACGCAGGCTTCCGCGACGCCTGGCCAGCGCTCGAGCGACGCTTCCACCTCGAGGGGATGCACGTTCTCGCCGCCGGTGATGATCAGGTCGCTCACCCGGCCGAGCAGGTGCAGGTTGCCGTTCGCGTCCAGGTAGCCGGCGTCGCCCGTCGAGAGCCAGCGGTCCGCGTCCAGCGGAGGCTTGCCGGACGGATGATAGGCAGTCGCAACGTTGTCGCCGCGCACCTCGACCACGCCGTCGACGATGCGGACCTCGACGCCCGCGAGGGGCGGACCGGCGCCGAGCTGGCCCGTGTTCCGGGTGCCAGCGCGCTGCGTGGTCACCTGCGAGCAGGCTTCGGTCAGGCCGTACGTCGTGAGCACGGGGAACCGCCGCGCTGCCGCGCGCTCGAGCAATCGCGGCGAAGCCGCGGCTCCGCCGAGCAGGATCGCGCGGACGTAGCCGGGCAGCTGCCAGTCGAGCGCGAGCAGCCGCTCGAGCAGCGTCGGCACCAGCGACAGCAAGGTCACGCGATCGCGATCGATGGTCGCCGCAAGCTCGGCCGCGCCGAGCCGCGTGCCGGGCGGCAGCATCACCACGGCGCGCCGAGCGAGCAGACAGCGCGTCAGGATCGACAGCCCGCCCACGTGGGCCAGCGGCAGGCACAGAAGCCAGCGGTCGTCGGGCTGCCAGCCGAGGTTGTCTTCGCTGGAGCGCGCAGCAGCAACGAACGCGCGGCGGGAAAGCACAACGCCCTTCGGCTCACCGCTGCTTCCTGAAGTGTGCACGATGGCCAGCGGTCGATCGTCGTCCGGCAGTTCTGGAACGTGGTCCGGGCTCGCGGGAGAAAGAGCGCGCGCCTGGACTGCCCAGTCGGCGTCCACGACGAAGGCCGGGCCGGAGCTGTCGATCACGTCCTGCCGTTCGCGCGGCGTCAGGCGCGCGTGGATCGAGATGAACGGCAGACCGAGCGCGATCAGCGCGTGCACCATCACCAGCGTGTCGACGCCGGCGTCCGCGACCAGGGCGACCGGCCCGCGCGCGTGCCGCTGCTCGAGCCACGTCACCGCCTGGAGCACGCGCCGCGCGAGCCCCGCGTAGTCGATGACCTCGCTGTCGATCACCACCGCGGGCTGTTCCGGTGCCAGCCGCGCGGCCGCCAGCAGCGACAGTTTCATCTCCCCGCTCCGGAAAGCGGCTCGACGCCGAGGCCGGTGTGCTCGTCCGGGACGACGTGGGTGTCGCCGACGATCGGGATGCGCACGGCGGGCCAGGCGGCGAGCCCGGGGTGGCGATCCAGGCCGCTCGCGCGTTCGGGGCTGGCCACCGCGAGCGCCAGCGCCGCGGCCGAGGCAAGCGCTACCGGGCCGTCGAACAGATGCGACACGACCACGCCGAGCCCCAGACTCTGCGCCCGCGCGGCCAGCTCGACCGAATGCACCAGACCGCCGAGCGCTGCAGGCTTGAGCACGACCGCTTCGACCCGCAGATCGCGGAGCGAGGGCCGCAGCCGCTCCAGAACCCCGGGGGACTGCAGCGACTCGTCGAGCGCAAGCGGAACCGGCGACGTGCCGAGCGCGCGGAGCGGCGTGGTCGGTTCCTCCACCAGCTCCGGCGACACCCCGGCGAGACCGAGAAGCCGCTCTGTCGCCTCGCCTTCCGGCCAGGCGCGGTTCACGTCGAACCGGAGCTGCACGCGGTCGCCGACGTGGGCGCGGAGCGCGCGGGCCAGCGCAAGATCGCCGTCGAACCCGATCTTGAGCTTCAGCGTGGCAAGGCCGCGCTCGCAGAGACGCGCCGCGGCTGCCACGACGCTATCTGCTGTGGCATCTGGCGTCGCGATCAAGCCGCAGAGCGCGATCGGCAACGGACGGCTCTCCAGACGCCGTACCGCCGCACGCAACAGCGACCACGCGGGGCGGCCCACGCGCTGGGCAGCAAGATCGAGCAGCGCCGTCTCGACCGCGAAGCGCGCTGCGGGCAGCGCCGCCGGCACGCGGCTCGACGCCGCAGCCAGGAGCTCGAGCAACGAGGCGCTGCCCGGTGCGACCAGCTCGTCCCAGTCGAGGGCGGACAGCGCTGACTGGCACGAACCCAGATCCTCCGGCGAGTAGCCGGGCAGGGGACTGGCCTCGCCCTGACCGACCCGTCCCTCGTCGTCCACCAGCGCCAGCAGCACACCGCTTCGCTCGCGATAGCCTCTGCGCGCATTGCCGATGCGCTCCGGCAGCGCTGCGGAGAAGCGCTCGACTCTCGCGGTCGCGATCTTCACCGCCTAGACTCCCGGCACCAGACCAATCGACAATGCGATGCCCATGACCATCATCAGGCGGGCGGTGCCGACCAGCACCTGGTTGAGCGGAGCTCCTTCCTGCGTCGCCAGACGCCAGGCGAGCGCGATCCCCAGCGGAAGGGAGAGCAGCGGCAACAGAACCCAGATGCTGGCTCTGCCCGTTGCGAACAGCAGAGCGGGGACAGCGTAACCCGCCGCCAGCAGCAGCAGATATTCGGCGAGCGCCGCGCGTCGTCCGAAACGCACAGCCAATGTGCGCTTGCCGGCGGCGAGGTCGGTCTTGCGGTCGCGGATGTTGTTGACGACCAGAATGGCCGTCGCCATCGAGCCGACCGGCACCGCGGCCCACCAGGCCAGGGAAGGCACACTGCCGAGCTGGACGAACGCCGTGCCGCACACTGCCACGAAGCCGAAGAACACCATCACGAACACGTCGCCCAGGCCGTGGTAGCCGAGCGGCCAGGGGCCGCCGGTGTAGGCCACGGCCGAAGCGATCGAGAGCAAGCCGATCAACACGATGGCGGGACCCGCCACGGCCGTCAGATACGCGCCTACGAGCAGCGCCATCCCGAACACGACGTACATAGCCGTGCGCACACTGCTCGCGGAGAGCAGACCTGACTGCACGGCGCGTGTCGGGCCGATCCGTTCGTGCGTGTCGGCGCCTTTCTCGTAGTCGAAGACGTCGTTGGCGAGATTCGCCCCGATCTGCAGCAGCAGCGCGCCGGCCAACGCCGCGAGAGCCGGCCCGGCACGGAGCCCGCCGACGGCCCGCGCACACGCGGTCCCGACCGCCACCGGAACCACAGCCGCGGCCAGCGTCTGCGGGCGGCATGCGAGCAGCCAGGCGCGCCATTGCGTGGGGCGGGGCGCAGCGATCAGTTCGTCCATCTGGCCTCCCGCGCGCGCCCGAGAATTTCTGCCACGCGCGCCGGGCGTTCCAGCACCACGTTGTGGCCCGCTCCCTCGACGATCGTGCAGCGCGCGTCGTCGAGGCTGGCGCACATGCCAGCCGCCAGGTCCGTGAAGCGGCCGTCCAGCGCGCCGGTCACCAGCTCGACCGGAATCCGGATCCGTCCCAGCTCGTTGACGTACGCCGGCATCTTCGACAGGCCGAGGCGCTCGAGCGAGCGTGACAGCCCATGGGGATCGTGGGCCAGCCGCTCGCGGCGCTGTTCGGCGAGCAGCTCTGGAGCCAGCGCCTGTTGCGATGCGAACAGCGGCTGGCGCTCCCAGGCGTCCACGAACGCTTCGATGCCCTCGTCGTCCAGCAGCGCGCGCCAGCGCGCATCCGACCGCTCGCGCTCGGCGCGCTCGGCGGGGAATTCCAGCCCGGGATGCGCTCCAATCAGCGTCGCGCCGGAGAACAGCCCGGGGTGCGCCAGCAGCAGGCCGAGGGCCAGGCGTCCGCCGAGCGAGTAGCCCGCCAGATGCGCCGGCTCGAGGCCTGCGGAGCGGATCAGGAGCGCAATCCGGTCGACCTCGCCGGCGAAATCCTCTGCATCCGACGCCGTGGCGCGGCCGTCGTGGCCGAGCAGCGCCGGCATGAATACGACGTTGTCGGAGGGCAGCAGCCGGACCACGCGCCGCCAGCTCTGCGGGCTGCCGGTGAATCCGTGCAGCAGAACCAGCGGCGTCACCTGCGCCCCCCGGCCTCCGCAGCGATCCGCGCGCGGATGCGGCGCCCGGTGTCGCGCGCGCTGTGCGGCGAGACCGCCATGTCGACGATGCGAGGGCGCAGAGTGCCGGCTGAAAGCGCGTGACGCAGCCCGCTGGCGGTGTCGACCCGGGTATAGCCGAGCCCGTACAGGGCGGCGGCGTGCGACAGATCGAGCCCGTGCGGGGTGACCCACGGCTCGAACGCGGCGGCATCCAGCCCTTCGAGATCCGCCAGCGGCAGCTGCTCGAAGATGCGACCACCTCCGTTGTTCACGACTGCGATCGTCAGCGGCACGTCGATCGAGCGCGCGGCGAACAGCCCGCCGATGTCGTGCAGGAAGCTCACGTCGCCGAGCAGCAGCGTCGTCGGCGCGCGGGAAGAAAGCGCTGCTCCCAGAGCGCCCGAGATCAGCCCGTCGATACCGTTGGCTCCTCGCTGCGACCACACCGCGGGACCCTCCGCGCGGGCGCGGCAGTACAGGTCCAGCTCGCGTACAGGCAGGCTGTTGCCCACTGCGAGCAGGCTGTCGCGCGGCAGGGTGTCGAGCACAAGCCGTACTGCCCCGGGCTCGTCCAGGGCCCCGTCGCCCGCCCCAAGCTCTTGTTCAACAATGCTCCAGATCCTGTCGTTATCCTTGGCGATCGAGTGGAGCCACGGCGATGGATCCGGCGCCGATCCGCGTGCCTGCAGTACGTCGGCGAGCGCCTCGAGACTGGCGGCGGGATCGCCGGTGAGCATCGAGGTTGCGGTGCTGCGCGGGTCGGGCCAACCGCGCTCGGCGACGACGTGGCGCGCCAGGCGCGGCTCGCTCGCGAGGTAGCGATCCCACGTGGCGGCCGTGGGTGGGGCGCCGAGCTGCAGCACCAGGTCCGGGGCGCTCCGGCCGGGCTCGAACAACCACGCACCCGCATCGAGAGCCGCGATGCCATTCGACGGCAGCGAGAAGCGCTGCTGGCTCGTCGCCTCGGCGAACACGGCAAAGCCGGTGGCGCGGGCGAGTCGCGCCACCGTGGCCGGGGTCGGCGCGGTGGCAGGCGCCATCGGGCCGCACACCACGAGGCCGCTCTTCGCGGCCCTGCAGCATTTGGCCAACTCCTCCACGTCGTGCGGATTGGCGACGCGCCGCGGCGCGCTCGCGCGCGTGAGACCCGCGTGGAGCAGCGCCTCGACCTGGGCCTCGAGCGCCGCATCCCGGTCGGGCTCCAGCGGCTTGCGGAACCGCGCGTTGAGATGAACCGGGCCCGGATCAGGGGAGCGGGTCGCGAGCACCGCTGCCGCGGCCTGTCGCTGCAGGGCCCGCAGCGCGTCCGGGTGTGCATCGGGCTGGCCGAGGTCGACGAAGCGCCGGGCGTGAACGCCGAACAGGCGTGTCTGGTCGATCGTCTGCGGGGCGGCGCAGTCCGACAGCTCGAACGGGCGATCCGCCGTCAGCACCAGGAGCGGTGTGCCCGACGCGGCCGCTTCAACGACCGCCGGGAGGTAGTGCGCGCCGGCGCTGCCGGACGTGCACACGACAAGCGCCGGGCGCCCGCTGATCCTGGCTTGCCCCAGTGCAAAGAAGCCCGCCGAACGCTCGTCGATGATGGTGTGGCAGCGCAGGCCCGGCAGCCGCAGCGCCGCCCAGACCAGCGGCGTGGAGCGCGAGCCCGGGCTCACGACCACGTCCCGCACTCCGGCAGCGGCCAGGCTCCCGAGCAGCAGGCGCGACCAGGCGTTCGACAGTGCGCTCACGCGTCGACTCCCAGCGCCGAAAGCAACGACCTGAGCTTGAGCCGCGTCTCGGCGTACTCGCTCGCTGGGTCCGAGTCGCGCACGATGCCGGCGCCCGCATACAGATGCACACGCGAGCCCGAGAAGAACCCCGAGCGCAGCGCCACGGCGAAGTGCCCGTCGCCGCTTTCGTCGAAGCAGCCGACCGGACCCGAGTACCAGCCGCGCGATGTGGGCTCGTGCTCCGCGATCCAGCGCTGGGCCTGCTCGCTGGGCACGCCGCCCACCGCCGGCGTGGGATGCAGCGCCTCGACGAGATCCAGTACATGTTGTTCCGATGCGAGGCGTCCGCGGATCGGCGTGCACAGATGGAGCACGTGCCGGAGCGAGCGGATCTCCGGCACCGGAGGATGGTCGAGCGAGCTGCACAGCGGCTGCAGACAAGCGACGACCGCGCGCACGACCAGCTCGTGCTCGCCGAGGTCCTTCAGGCTGTCGCCAAGCCGTGCGGCTTGTTCCGGGCTGCCCGCGCGGATGGATCCGGCCAGGGCTTCGGTCTCGATGCCCAGGCCGCGCTTCTCGACGAGCCGCTCCGGGGTCGCCCCCAGGAAGGTCTGCGCACCCAGACGGAACGCGAAGCGCGTGCAGCCGGCTGCCTGCGCCGCGAGTCGCATCAACAGCGTGCGATGATCCGGCGCCGGCTCCAGCTCGAGCACCGCTTGCCTCGCCGCGACGACCTTGTCGAACCGCCCCTCGCGGATGCCGGCGACAATCGCTCCGACCAGAGCCTCGTAGTCCGCAGGCCGGCCCTGCTCGACCGACACCAGCGCCGGCGGGCGCTCCTCGGCGGGGTCGGACGCGAGCAGCCGCAAGAGCTGGCCGAGCTCGAACATCCAACGCTCACGGGCGCCGGAGCTGTCGAGCTCCCGTCCGTGCACTGCGAGGTCGAGCCAGGCCCGCCCTGCCGCCCGCGCGTAGCGCCAGCGCGGCAGGACGAAGCGCGCCTCGCCGAAATCCTTCCAGGTCGCATCGAGCCCGCCCGCCCGGAATGCGAAGCCTCCGAACCACAGCGGCGGGGGAGAACCTGGCGAGCCGAGGCGGACCAGCGGCTGCGCCAGGGCCTGCTCGCGGATGCGCCTGAAGCGGTCGGCGCCGGCTGCGACCAGCCGCCGCGCTTCGCCGGTGCCCGAGAACTCCGGCGCACCCGGCGGCGCCCACAGCACGGCTTCGTGGTCTCCGGCGTCGAGCAGCGCCTCGGCCGGCGCGTGCGGCGCCGGCAGCGAGATCACGCCCAGCACGTCCCCGCCGGAAAGCTCGGCGAGGGCCCGGGCCAGCTGATCGCGCGCGTCGACGATCGGGGCCTCCAGCGCGCTGGACGCTTCCACCGGATTCACGAGCGCGCCCCGGGTGTTGCCACGTACAGGTGACAGACGCCGAAGGTGAGCCGCTCGACCCGGAGCACGTCGAGCCCGGCCTTGCGCATCAAGGCGCCGAACTCCCCGGCGGGTGGGAACGCGGCGATCGACTGCTGCAGGTAGCGGTACTCGCGTGCTCCCGAGATGAGCGAGCCGAGCCAGGGCACCACCGTGTGCACGTGGAAACGCGCCAGCGGTGCGAGCACGCCTTTCCTGGGTTCGCTCAGCTCGAGGATCGCGATGCGCCCGCCCGGTCGCGTCACCCGCGCCATTTCGGAAAGTGCACGGGGGCGATCGGGCACATTGCGGATGCCGAACGCCATGCAGATGCCGTCGAAAGTGTTGTCTCCAAAGGGCAGCTGCTCGGCATCGCCCTCGACGAGCTCGACGCGATCCGCGAGCCCGTCGGCGCGCAGCTTTTCGCGGCCGATCTCCAGCATGCCCGCGGACGGATCCAGGCCCACTACCTCGACGCCGGGAGCGCTGCGGGCGACCTGGATTGCCAGGTCGGCGGTGCCCGTGGCCAGGTCGAGCACGCGGCGGCAGTGGTCGAGCTCGAGCGCCGCCACCGTGCGCCGCCGCCAGCTCTGGTCGACGCCCAGCGACATCAGGCGATTCAACAGGTCATAGCGCGGTGCGATGTTGTCGAACATCGCGCCCGATCCTGCGCGGTGGGTCCCGGGCGTTGTCATCGTCCTGCTCCGAGATCCGCGAGCAGCGCGGCGAGCTGATCGGGCAACAGCGCCTGCGGCCCGTCGCTTAGCGCGCGACCGGGGTCGTCATGCGTCTCGAGCATC
The DNA here is from genome assembly GCA_963826085.1 of uncultured delta proteobacterium. Taxonomy (GTDB): domain Bacteria; phylum Myxococcota_A; class Polyangia; order Polyangiales; family Polyangiaceae; genus CAWDXG01. The sequence continues at coordinate 483,898 of CAWGVN010000008.1, forward strand.
AGCCCCGCCGCGCCGCCCGCGATCGCCGCGCGGCTCAGCGCAGGCACCAGATCGCGACGGCCGACGGCGTGCGAGGGGTCGACGATCACGGGAAGCCGGTATACCTGCGACAGCAGCGCCACAGCGCCCAGGTCGAGCAGATTGCGGGTGCTCGAGTCGAAGCCGCGGATGCCGCGTTCGCAGAACACGACGGCCGGGGCGCCGTGCACCAGGCAGTGCTCGCCCGCCAGCAGCCACTCGTCGATGGTGGCGGCCATCCCGCGCTTGATCAGCAGGGGCTTTCCCTGGCGCGCGGCGGCACGAAGCAGAGCGAAGTTCTGCATGTTGCGCGAACCGATCTGCAGCAGATCCGCGAAGCGCGCGACCGCCGGTGCGTCGCGCGGATCGAGCACTTCGGTGACGACCGACAGGCCGTTTTCGTCGGCCGCCTCGCGCAGCCACGCAAGCGCGGCTTCGCCGTGACCCTGGAACGCGTAGGGCGAGGTGCGGGGCTTGAACGCGCCGCCTCTCAGCAGTCGCACGCCCTGCCTCGCGAGACGCGCGGCAATGGCGTGGATCTGCTCTCCGGATTCCACGCTGCACGGGCCGGCGATGAACACCGGCGCCACGCCCGGACCTAGACGCGTCTCGCCGATCTCGACAACCGGCGGCTGGGCGTCGACCAGCGGGTGCGCGGAGCGCGGCGTGGCGACAGCTTCGACGCCGGCGATGCGCAGCAGCGCCTCACGCCCAGGGGCCGCGGACTGCGGCTCGACCAGGAACTGCGCGGTAGGCCCGCCCTCGAGCGGCACCACCCACAGTCCCTGCTGCACCAGCAGGCGCTGGACCTGGGCGGCGTCGGCGCCGCGCTCGAGGACCACGATCACGCGCCGTCTCCCGGGTCCAGGCGGGCGCCGACATACGTGTTGGTATGCATTTCGAACACCAGGCGACCCTCGAAAGTTTCAAAATCTTTTGAACCTCTAGGCCCTGGCCGGGATCGCGTCAAGCAGGGGCTGGTGACGGCCCGCGGTTTGCACCAGGTGAGGGAAGATGACCGATGCCAGCCAGGGCAAGCGGCCGCTGAGGGTCGCCATCGTGGGTGCCGGCCCCGCCGGGTTCTATGCGGCGGCAGCTCTGCTCGCGGCGAAGGGCGTAGCCGTCGAGGTCGACCTGATCGAGCGGTTGCCGGCACCGTTTGGGCTGGTGCGCTTCGGGGTCGCACCGGACCACCAGCGCATCAAGCGCGCCAGCGCGGCCTTCGAGCGGACCGTCGCGGACCCGGCCTGCCGCTTCCTCGGCAACGTAGAGGTGGGTCGCGACGTGACCGTCGACGAGCTGCTCGGGATGTACGACCAGGTGTTGATCACGACCGGGTCGGCGTCCGACCGGAAGCTCGGCATCCCCGGCGAGGACCTTGCTGGATGTCACGGCGCGGCTGGCTTTGTCGGCTGGTACAACGGACATCCGGATTTCGCCGACGAGCACTTCGAGCTCTCTTCGCCGAGGGTCGTGGTCGTGGGCGTCGGCAACGTTGCGCTCGATGTGACGCGCATTCTGCTGCGCGATCCAGAGGAGCTGGCGGCGACCGATATCACGAGCTACGCGCTCGAAGCGCTCAGGAAGAGCAACGTGCGCGAGGTGGTGCTGCTCGGGCGGCGCGGGCCCGCAGAGGCGGCCTTCGACGCGCAGGAGCTCGCGGCGATCGCCGAGCTGGACGGCGTGGACGTCATCGTCGATCCGGCGCAGATCGAGCCTGCGCTGGCGGAGCTTGGCCCGCACGATCACATGTTGCGCGAAAAGGTCGAGCTGATGGCGAAGCTCGCAGAGCGCGGACCGCGCGGCGCGCCCCGTCGGGCCGTGCTGCGCTTCCTGGCTTCGCCGGTCGAGTTGATGGGTCGGGGCGGCCGTCTCGAGGCCGTGCGGGTGGAGGACAACGAGCTCCTGCCGGACCCGGGCGGCCACCGGCAAGCCTACGGCACAGGTCGCTTCGAGCTCCTCCCGACAAGACTGGTCTTGAGATCGATCGGCTACCGCGCCGTGCCGATTCCGGGCGTCCCGTTCGACGACAGGGCCGGCCGCATCCCCCACCGCGACGGACGCGTGACGGACGTCACGGGCACGACCGTCGTGCCCCGGTTGTATGTGGCCGGCTGGATCAAGCGCGGTCCGACCGGGCTCATCGGCACCAACAAGAAGGATGCCCAGGAAACCGTAGCGGGCATGCTCGAAGACGCCGCGGAACTGAAAAACGTCCCGCATTCGCCCCGGGCGATCGATCGGCTGCTCTCGGCGCGCGGCGTGAGGGTGGTCGGAATTGCCGAATGGAGGCTGCTCGACGCCCTGGAGCAGCAGGCGGGGCGCCGCCTGGGCAAGGTTCGCGAAAAGCTCGTGGGACTGGAATCCACGTGGGATGCCATCGAACGTGCTCGCCCGGCCTGAAATCTGGCCCGCTGTCCGGTGTGCGTTCCGCGATGAGCGTGGCAAGCTAGGCGCGTCATGAAGCTCACGCCCGTCGCATTCCTGGCCGCGCTCGTCCTGGGGCTGTCCGTTCCGGTGCCCGCCCTGGCCCAGTCCGGGACACCCGCCAAGCATGCGCAGTCGAAGCAGCAGAGCGCCGATGACGACGGCTACGTGCCGGGCGCTGCGGCGCTCGAGGGGCAGATCATGGCTCCCTGCTGCTGGACGCAGACGATTGACATCCACGGCTCTGCGATTGCCGACCAGCTCAAGCGCGAGGTCCGCAGGCGCCTCAAAGCCGGCGAGAGCGCCGATTCGATCAAGGCGGATCTTGTCCGCCGCTATGGCAAGCGGATCCTGGCCGTTCCGCCCGACAGTCCGCTCAAGTCGGTGGCCGTCTTCATGTCCATGGCCATGGGGCTGGCAGGGATCGGCGCGGTAGCTCTGCTGGTGCGCTGGCGCCGCCGCGGCGGCGAAGAGCCTGCCAAGGACCCCGAGGACGACGACAGCCCGGCCGCGAAGGCGGAAGCCGCGGATGGGGACGATCTCGACGCGCGGATCGACGACGAGCTCGATCGCTTGTGACCGCGGTCAGGCCGCCCGGCTGGGCCGAAAGGGGGCCTTGCTGCCGCGGTTTGACGAGTGCTAGAACGCCACGCGAGTGCGGGCCGGATCGCTCGGTCGCGCTCGCGCCTTCATGGAGGCAACCGTGCAACAGTGGGGCGCAGCCCTCGCGTTTCTGGTCCTATCCGCCGTCGTCGGCGTGAGCATGCTCGTCGGCGCCCGGCTCCTGGGCGTCAAGGCAAAGCAGAGCTCCCGGCTCAAGACCCTGACCTACGAGTGCGGGGAGGAGCCCGAGGGCCCCGCCTGGATCAAGTTCCACCCCCGCTACTACGTCGTGGCCCTGGTCTTCGTGCTGTTCGACGTCGAGGCCGTGTTCCTGTTCCCGTGGGCGATGTCGATCCGCGATCTGGGGGGCGTCGCCATCGTCGACATGGTCATCTTCATGGTCGTGCTCCTTCTCGGCTGGATCTATGCGCTCAAGAAAGGAGCTCTCAAGTGGCAGTAGACGAGGGCGATCGGTCGTTCAGCCATCCGCTGTACGACTACCTGCTCCGGGTACCCGGGCTGGACGTCGCCGCCACGAGCGTCGACAAGCTCCTGACCTGGGGCGTGAACAACTCGCTGTGGATCTTTCCCATGGCCACGAGCTGCTGCGGCATCGAGTTCATGGCGGCGGCGGCGAGCCGGGTGGATCTGGATCGCATGGGGTCGATCCCGCGTGCGACGCCCCGGCAGTGCGACGTGATGGTCGTGGCCGGCACCATCACCGTGAAGATGGCGCCCCGCGTAAAGAAGCTCTGGGATCAGATGCCGGAGCCGAAGTGGTGCGTCGCCATGGGCTCGTGCGCGATCTCCGGCGACTTCTACCGGGAGATCTACTCGGTGGTGCCAGGTATCGACACCTTCCTGCCCGTCAACGTCTACGTTCCGGGCTGCCCGCCCAATCCCGAGGCGCTCATGCACGGCCTGTTGCGCCTGCAGGAGAAGGTGAGGGCGGTGCGCGCCGGCGAGTGGCGCGAGCGCGAGGAGCGGCCGGAGACGTCGCCGTACCTGCGCAAGCCGAGCATCCCGCGCATCGGCGATCCCGATCGCCCGCCGGAAATCAGCGCCCAGCAGGTGCTGTCCGCGGCGTCGCTCGGAGCGCACGGCGAGCTCAATCTGGCGCGCGTCCGCCGCTCCAAGGACGGCGAGGAGCTCGACAAGAAGTGAAGGGCGTCGCTTACGACAGCAAGGTCGTGGCGCTCCTCGGCGATCGCTTCGGCGTGCAGGAATTCCCGGACGACGTACCGCCTCTAGTGGACGAAGCCCGGCATTTCGAGCTGGCGCGCGTGCTGAAGCGCGATCTCGGCTACCACATCTACGGCTTCTGCGTCGCCAGCCACTGGCTCGAGAGCACGCCGAAGAAGGGCGAAGCGGTCGACCCGGAGCACTACGAAGTCGCGACGAGCCTGCGCACGCCGGGAAAGAAGTCGAAGCTGGCGGTGTGGCGCGTGCGGCTCGCCATGGACCAGGAGATCGAATCGTTGGTGCCGCTGTTCGCGGGCGCCGATTGGCAGGAGCGTGAGCAGTACGATCTGGTCGGCGTGCGGTTCAGGAACCACCCCGACCCCCGGCGCCTGATGATGCCGGAAGACTGGGAGGGGCACCCATTGCGCAAGGACTACGCCATCGAGACGGCGTGTCCTCCGTGGAGGTAGCGTGCCCGAGAGCTCAAGGCATCCTGATACGACGCCCGGCGATCTCGCGCGCTGGCTGTGCGTCGGCCTGCGCTCCGCTGCTCAGGTACTTCAGTACATTCCGCTCCGGTGCTCGACCGCCGCTGCGCCAGCACGCGAGCTTGCCGGGCGGGCCAGGCCTCAACCTACTGGCGGCTGGAGGTAGAGCGTGGCGCTGGCAGTCGAGCTCCCCGATCGGGTCGACCCATACCTGGATATCGACGACTACGAGCCAGAAGCGGACCTGATGGTCCTCAATCTGGGCCCGCAGCATCCGTCGACCCACGGGGTCTTCCACGTGAAGCTGTATCTCGACGGCGAGATCATCATCAAGGCGGTCCCCTACGCGGGCTATCTGCATCGCGGAGTGGAGAAGCTCTGCGAGAAGCTGATGTTCACGCAGATAACGCCGATCGTGGACAAGAACGACTACGTCTCGCCGATGATGAACGAGCAGGCCGTGAACATGGGCTTCGAGGCGCTGCTCGGCGTCGAGGTTCCGCGGCGGGCCCGCTACATCCGCACCATCGAAGCGGAGCTGCAGCGAATCGCGTCGCATCTGCTGTGGCTCGGCACCTTTGGCATGGACCTCGGCGGCGCGCTGGGCGGCGGCGCGACGATCTTCATGCATTGCTTCCGCGAGCGCGAGTCGATCCTGGACCTGTTCGAGGAAGTCACGGGCTGCCGCTTCCACTACAACACGCACACCATCGGCGGGAATCGCCACGACATCACGCCGGGCTGGGCCGACAAGGTGAAGCAGGCCCTCAACGTCATCGATCGGCGCACGCCCGAGTACGAGTCGCTGATGAGCGGAAACCGCATCTTCGTCGAGCGCACACGCGGCGTGGGCGTGCTCTCGGCGGACCTCGCGATGGAGCTCGGCATCACGGGGCCGATGCTGCGCGCGGCCGGAGTGAGCCATGACCTGCGCCGCCACGCGCCGTACCACGCGTACGACGAGGTCAAGGTGCGGGTGCAGACCGAGAAGGCGGGCGACTGCCTGGCGCGCTCGCTGGTCCGCATCCGGGAGATGGGCGAGAGCAGCCGCATCGTGCGTGAGCTCATCGACAACGTGCCCGAGGGACCGATCTGCGGCCACAAGCCGATCAAGATAGCCGCGCAGGAGCGCGCCCAGAGCGGCCAGGCCTACGCCTGTCTCGAGTCGCCGCGTGGCGAGCTCGGCACGTACGTCATCGGCGGCGGAGCGAACAAGGGCGCGAGCCCCTACCGGCTCAAGATCCGTTCGCCCAGCCTGCACGCCGTGTCGTGCCTGCCGTACGTGCTGCCGGGGCACACCGTGAGCGACGCGGTGACCATCCTGGGCTCCACCGATCCGATCATGGGCGAGGTGGACCGGTGAAGGCGCTGCTCGGCATGCCGGGATTCGCCGGCGCGTTGGTGCACGGCGCCTTGTACGGCATCGTGATCGTCACCGTGTTGATGACGATCACCGCCTGGTCGATCTGGTTCGAGCGCAAGTTCTCGGGTCGCATGCAGAGCCGCCTCGGACCTACGATGGTGGGTTGGGCCGGGCTTCTGCAGCCGCTCGCCGACGCGCTCAAGCTCCTGCAGAAGGAGAGCATCGTTCCGGCCGACGCCGACAAGTGGCTGTTCCGGCTGGCGCCGCCGCTCACCGTATTGTTCGCGCTCGGCACCGCGGCGGTGATCCCGTTCTCGCCCAGGGTCATCGCGGCCGATCTCGACATCGGCGTCCTGTACCTGCTGGCGCTCGGCGGCCTGATGGTGTTTCCGGTGTGGATCGCCGGCTGGGCGAGCAACAACAAGTACTCGCTGCTCGGCGGCATGCGCGCCGTCTCCCAGGGGATCTCCTACGAGATCCCGCTGGTGCTGGCCGCCATGGTGCCGGTCGTGCTGTCGGGCTCGATGAAGCTGAGCGACATCGTACAGTTCCAGGTCCACCACGGCTGGTTCGTGGCCTGGCCTCCAGGTCCGGGGTTCCTGGCCTTCGTGCTGTTCTTCATGGCCTCGCTGGCGGAGGCCAACCGCATCCCGTTCGACATTCCCGAGGCCGAGAGCGAGCTTGTGGCGGGGGTGACCACCGAATATACGGGCATGCAATTCGGGCTGTTCTATCTGAGCGAGTATCTGCACACGCTGATCGTGTCCGCGGTCGCGGCTGCGCTGTTCTTCGGCGGCTGGGACGGCCCGCTGTCGCCCGGCCTGTTCTGGATGGTGCTGAAGACGCTGCTCTTGTTCGGCTCGATCTTCTGGATCCGTTGGACCCTGCTGCGCTTCCGCTCCGACCAGCTGATGGCGCTCTGCTGGAAGTACCTGGTGCCCGGGGGGCTGGCACTGGTGATGGTCGCGGCGTGTTGGGTGCACTTCGTGACGCCGGACCTGACGCCTATGGGGACCAGGACTGCACCGGTCGCGTCCGCGTCGGCTGACGTCGCAGCGCCGGCTCCTTACATGGAGGTGCCGTGATGGGCTACTTCCTCGACAGCCTGCGCTCGATGGGCACGACCATCAAGAACGCCTTCCGCCGGCCGACGACCGTTCAGTTCCCGAAGGAAAAGAGGGAGCGCTCGGAGCGCTACCGCACGAGCTTTGCGCTCCTGCACGACAGCGAGGGCGACGAGCTCTGCGTCGGCTGCCTGCAGTGCGAACGCATCTGCCCGTCCCAGGTCATCACCGTGATCGCCGAGAAGAAGGAGTCGCCGGTCACGGGCAAGCGCCGCGGCTACGCGACGGATTTCGTGCTCGATCTGAACGCATGCATCTTCTGCGAGCTGTGCGTGCAGGTCTGCCCGACCGACGCCATCGTCATGACCCGCGTAGCGGAGACACCCGGCTACTCGCGTGAAGAGCTGTGTTTGACCATGGATCGCCTGTACGACAACGAGACAGAGAAGCCCGCCACCTGGGGCACGGCGTCGCTCTTGATGGCGATGCAGGATCCCAAGCGCGGCCAGCCGGATGCCAAGGCGGCCAAGAAGGCCGCGCGCGCCGAAGCCAAGGCCGCGCCCAAGCCGGCTGAAGCCAAGCCCGCCGACAAGCCGAAGCCCGAAGCCAAGCCGAAGCCCGAAGCCAAGGCCGCCGACAAGCCGAAGCCCGAAGCCAAGCCGAAGCCGGAAGCCAAGGCCGCTCCGGCGCCCACAGACAAGTCCGCCGCCGAGCCCAACGCCGCCGCCGACGGGAAGCCCGCGACCGCCAAGCCCGTCGATCCAACCCGCACCACCTCGAAGGAAACGCCCGACTCGAAGGCAACGGGGTCGGCGGAGGAAGAAGTACCGAAAGTGGAGGACCGCACGGAATGACCGCGCAGATTGGCTTCGGCGTCGTCTCCTGGTGCCTGCTCCTTTCGGCGTTGTTCGTGGTTGGCTCGAGGAACCTCGTGCACGCGGTGCTGTGGCTTGCGGTGACGCTGCTGATGACGGCGGTGCTGTTCGTGACGATGCAGGCGCCGTTCGTCGCGGGCATCCAGGTGCTGCTCTACGCCGGCGGCGTCATCACGCTGATGCTGTTCGGTGTCATGCTCACGCGACGGCACGAACGGGTGGAAATCGAGGCGGAAACCTCGACCAGACGCCGCGTGCCCGCCGCAGTCCTTGCGACCGGCATGTTCGTGCTGCTGGCGACGGCCCTGTCGCGCACGCCGCCGCTGCCCGCGCGCGAGGGCGCCAGCGTGACCACCGACGAGATTGGCCGTTCTTTCCTCACGGGCAACGTGCTCGCCTTCGAGGTGCTGTCGGTGCTGCTTCTGGCGGCGATGATCGGCGCCATCGTCGTGGCGCGGCGCCGTGACTACGGCTTCGATCACGTGCGGATCCCCGGCAAACGACAGGAGCGCAGCTGATGCCGGGCCATCCGTATCTGCTGCTCGCCGCGGCGCTGTTCTGCGTGGGCATCTACGGCGTCCTCTCGCGTCGCAATGCCATCGGCATCCTGATCTCCGTCGAGCTCATGGCGAACGCCGTGAACATCAATCTCGTCGCGTTCTCCCGCGTCCAGGGTACGGCGCTGGGGCAGGTCTTCACGCTCTTCTCCATCGGGATCACCGTTGCCGAGGTCGTGGTCGGCCTGGCGCTGGTCATCCTGCTCTACCGCTCGCGCCACGACGTGCTCGTCGACGAGGCAAACGAGCTCTCCGGCTGACCCATATGGAGCTCTCCGCACTTACCTGGGCGCTTCTCGCGCTCCTGACACCGCTAGGCGCTGCGCTCGTCATCGCGCTGGTGGTTCCGCTGCGCAGGCGCGGCACGCCCGCAGCCTGGCTGTCGATCGCGGCCGTGATGGTCAGCTTCATCTCGGCCATCGTGCTGTTCTCCAACCAGCTGGCCCATCCGCACTGGGTCACGCTGCGGACGCTCGATTGGCTGCCGAGCACGACGGGCACTCTGGCTCGCATCGGCATCCGCCTCGATGGCATCTCGGTGCCGATGCTGCTCGTGCTCGCCACGGTGGCGATGTGCGTGCAGGTCTTTTCGCTGGGCTACATGGCCGAGGAGCCCGCTCCGGCGCGCGGTCGTTACTTCGGCTACCACTCGCTGTTCGTGTTCGCGATGGGCGTGCTGGTGCTCGCGCCGAACATGCTGGAGCTGTTCCTCGGCTGGGAGCTCGTCGGGCTCACGAGCTACCTCCTGATCGGCTTCTACTACCAGAAGGAGAGCGCGGCCCGCGCCGCGATCAAGGCGTTCTGGGTCACGAAGTTCGCGGACATGGGGCTGGTGCTGGGCGTCATCCTGCTGTTCGCGACGACGGGGCAGTTCGGCTGGGACGCCGCGCTGCCCGCTGCCTGGGCCACGCCCATCACGCTCCTGATGTTCCTGGGCGTGATGGGCAAGAGCGCGCAGTTCCCGCTGCACATCTGGCTGCCGAACGCCATGGAGGGTCCGACGCCCGTGTCGGCGCTGCTGCACGCCGCGACCATGGTCGCCGCCGGCGTGTACCTGATCGTGCGGGCCAATCCGCTCTTTGCCCAATCGCCGGTCACGCTGACGGCCATGGCGTGGATCGGCGGCTTCACCGCGCTCTTCGCCGCCATCGTGGCGGTCGTGCAGACCGACATCAAGCGCGTGCTGGCGTACTCCACGTGCTCGCAGCTCGGCTACATGATCTGCGCGCTCGGTGCGGGCAGCGTGATGGGCGGTTTCTTCCACCTCACGACGCATGCGTTCTTCAAGGCGCTGCTCTTCCTCGCCGCCGGCAGCGTGATCCACGCCGTGCACTCGAACGACATGGATCACATGGGCGGGCTCTGGAACAAGATGAGGGTCACCAGCGTGGTGTTCATCATCGCGGCCCTGGCGCTGGCCGGCATTCCAGGCTTTGCCGGCTTCTTCAGCAAGGACCTGGTGCTGGAGGCGGTCTACGACAAGGGCCTGTGGCTGCCGTTCGCGGCGCTGATGATCGCGGCTTTCCTCACGGCCTTCTACATCGGACGGGTGGTGTTCCTGGCGTTCCTTGGCAAGCCCTCGAAGCACGCCAAGCACGCGCATGAAGGCGGCACGGCGATGGCGTTGCCGATGCTGCTGCTCGCCGCCGGCAGCGTGGGCGTCGGCTGGTTCGGAAGCGACCTGGCCCGGGTGTACGGGCTCGACTACGAGTTCCACCTGACGCCCGTGGGCATGGGCGCCAGCACGCTCGGCCTCCTGGGGATCGGCCTGGCCTGGTGGCAGTACGGCCGCGTGACGCGCAGCGAGGCGTTCGACTTCCTTGCGCCGGTCGGCGTGCTGGCGCGTTCAGGAGCCGTCGATCGCCTGTTCGAGACCGGCTACCGCCGCGGGCTCCTGCTGCTGTCGAGCGCGGTCGGATGGTTCGATCGCTACATCGTGGACGGCATCATGAACCTGAGCGGGTGGGCGACCATCATGACCGGCCGACGCCTCAGGAAGCTGCAGACGGGCAACGCACAGGACTACGTGTTCGCGGTCATCGCGGGCGCAGTGGTGCTCGCGGCATGGGGGCTGTTTCGATGAGCGCGCCGGTGCCGAATCTGCTCGGCGTGATCGTGGCCGCGCCGTTCGTGGCCGCCGTGGTGCTGCTGTTCATCCCGAATCGCGAGCGCATCCTGGTGCGGCTCACGGCGCTGCTCGGCGCGGCCGTGTCTCTGGCCGGCAGCGTGTTCACGGCGTTCCGCTACGACATGCACGCCGGCGGGCTGCAGCTCGGGCAGAGCTATCCGCTCGTTCCGCAGCTCGGCATCAAGCTCCAGCTCGCGGTGGACGGCTGGGGCGTGTCGCTGATCCTGCTGACCGGCATCATCATCTTCGCGGGCGTCCTGGCGAGCTGGAAGCTCGAGGAACGGACCAAGGAGTTCTTCATCCTGCTCCTGGTGCTCGTGTCGGGCGTGTTCGGCGTGTTCGTCTCGCAGGATCTGTTCGTCTTCTTCCTGTTCTACGAGATCGCCGTGCTGCCGATGTATCTGCTCATCGGCATCTGGGGCTCGAGCCACGCGGTCACCGAGGCAGGACCGTTCAAGTTCGTCTGGAAGCTGTTCAACATCGGCGGGCGCGAATACGCGGCGATGAAGCTGACCTTGATGTTGCTCGTGGGGTCGGCCTTCATCCTGGTCGGCATTTTCGCCATGTACGTGATGTCCGGCGCCCACAGCTTCAACATGGCGACGCTCGGTGCGGCGCACTACCCGAAGCAGATGCAGTACTGGGCGTTCCCCATGCTGTGGCTCGGCTTCGGCTCGCTCGGCGGCGTGTTCCCGTTCCACACCTGGTCGCCGGACGGTCACGCTTCCGCGCCCACCGCGGTCAGCATGCTGCACGCCGGAGTGCTGATGAAGCTCGGCGCGTTCGGCGTGATCCGGGTCGGCATGGTGATGTTGCCGGAAGGCGCCCGGATGTGGGTGCCGGTGGTCGGCGCGGTCGCGGTGATCAACATCGTCTACGGCGCCCTCTCGGCGATGAGCCAGAAGGATCTCAAGTACATCGTCGCCTATTCGTCGGTCAGCCACATGGGCGTGGTGATGCTGGGTGCTGCGACGCTCACGCCCAACGGCTGGAACGGCGCGGTCTTCCAGATGTTCGCGCACGGCATCATGACGGGGCTCTTCTTCGCTCTGGTGGGCCTGGTCTACGAGCGGGCGCACACGCGCTTCATCCCCAGCATGGGTGGCTTCGGCAAGGTGATGCCGGCCGTCGCGACGTTCTTCACGCTGGCGGCGCTGTCGTCGCTGGGGTTGCCCGGCACAGCGGGCTTCGTGGCGGAGTTTTTGGTGTTCATCGGCGCCTGGCAGAGCCACGCCTGGTGGTGGGCCGTCCCGGGCATCCTGGGAGCCTTCCTGACGGCCGTCTACGTGCTGCGCGCGGTGCGCTCCATCTTCTGGGGCCCCGGTCCCAGCGAGAAGTTCCACGAGCTGGTCGACGCGCGCCACACCGAATGGGGCGCGCTCTGCATCCTGGGCACGGCGCTGGTCGTCTTCGGTTGCTGGCCGTCGCTGATCCTCGATTTCATCAACCGCACCACTCCGGCGTACCTCCACATCGTGCTGGGTCTTCACTAGAGCCATGAATCCCTCGCTCGCCGATCTCGCGCCGCTTTCGCTCGACCTGATGCTGGTCGGAGCGATCCTGTGGGTGTTCGCGCACGACTTGATCCGACCCAACGGGGCCGGTCGCGAGGCAGGGTATCTGACGGCGCTGTCGCTTGCGGGCATTCTGGTCGCGTCGTTCTTCGTGCGCACGGACGGAATCGCGTTCTCGGGCAGCTTCCAGGGTGGCGGCTGGACGGTGTTCTTCGACCGGGTGTTCCTCGTCACCGGGCTCGTCGCGGTGCTCGGCAGCATCGAGCACGTGGCGCGCCACCACGCGCACCGGCAGGCCGAGTACTACCTGCTCATCATGTCGAGCTTGCTCGGGATGCTGCTCCTGCCCGGCGTGCGCGATCTGCTGCTGCTGGTCGTGTGCTTCGAGCTGATGGGCATCCCGCTCTACGTGCTGAGCGCGTACGCGAAGACCGAGGAGCGGGAGGGCGAGGAGACGAACGCTCCGGAGGCCGGGCTCAAGCTGTACCTGGTCGGCGTCGTCAGTACGGCGACCACGCTGTTCGGCCTTTCGTTGGTGTTCGGGCTGGCGGGAACGACCAGCATCGCCGAGCTGTCGCACGTCGCGCCTTCGCCGCTTCTGGGCGTGGCGCTTCTGCTCGTGCTGGCGGGAATGGGCTTCAAGATCGGCGCCGTGCCGTTCCACATGTGGGTGCCGGACACCTACCAGGGCGCGGGCACGCCGTTCGTCGCCTTCCTGAGCGTGGCGCCGAAGCTGGCCGGCTTCACGGCCCTGGCGAGCGTGTTCCTGCTCGGATTCGGCAACCAGGTCGAAGCGTGGCGACCGGTGGTCGTGGCGCTGTCGCTGGTCAGCATCCTGGGCGGCAACCTCCTCGCCCTCGCGCAGACCAACGTCAAGCGCCTGCTGGCGTACTCCGGCATCGGTCACATCGGCTACATGCTGATGGCCTTTGCCGTCACCGGCCCGGACGGTGCCAGCATGCTCTTGTTCTACGCGGCGGCGTACGCGCTGACGAACACCGGCGCCTTCCTCGTTGTCGAAGCGGTCAGCGCCGACGGCGGCGACGATTCGATCACCAGCATGTCCGGGCTGTACAAGCGCTCGCCTTGGCTTTCGCTGGCGATGCTGCTCTTCCTGCTGTCGCTGGCCGGCATCCCGTTCGTGGTGGGGTTCTGGGCCAAGCTCTACGTGTTCGTCGCTGCGTGGCAGGCGGGGCTCAAGGCGCTCGTGGTGATCGGCGCCGTGATGGCCGTCGTGAGCCTCTTCTATTACATGCAGGTGGCCCGGGCGATGTACATGCGGCAGCCGGGCGAGCACGACCGGGCCGTGCGACCTGGACGTGCGCTGCGTCTCGGCGTGCTGCTGTGCCTGATCGGCGTGGTCGGCATCGGGGCGTACCCGGGGCCGCTCCTGACCGAAGCGCAGAACGCCGCCGAACCGCTCTTCCAGCCGGCAGAGCCGGCCGCGCCGGCCGCGGCCGTGGCGTTCGACCCGAGCGGCGATTGAGAGCTGCGCGCTACTGCGGCGGTTTGACTTTCTGCTGGCAGCCGACGCTGGTCTCGACCTGCCCGCCGCTGAGCTTGAACGTGTTGCACGTGCTGTCGCAGACGATGATTTTGGTCGGAGTTCCGCCGTCTTCGGGGTTCACGTCGTAGTACCAGCCGCCCTTCTGCGGGTCGCACTGTGACTTGTCGTCCACCCTGTACAGGTGCTGCGTGTTGCCCGAGCTGTCGGTGTAGTCGATGTTGATCTTCTTGTAGTCGAGCGTTCCGCCTTCCGGCGGTGCCGGAAGCTCGAAGTCACACGACAGCGCCTGGCCGCGGATGTTGTTCAGCGCGTCGATGAACTGCTGCTTCACGTCCTTCGTGGTGTCGACGATCAGCGCCTGCTTGGTTCCGCCGCTTTTTGCGATCGTGTCCAGATTGGTCTGGCTCGCGGTGTCGCTCGGGCCGAACACGCCGATCACGAAAGTGTCGATCTTCGGGGTGCCGCCTGCGCCGTTCTTCGCCAGTTGTGCGATCGAGCTGATGTCGGTCGGGTTGCAGTCCGTCGGCAGGCCGTCGGTGGCCAGCACGGTAATCACGGTGTGGGTCGGGTGGCTCGTTGCCCAGCTCTTGGCCTGGTCGATGGCGCCCTGCAGGGCCGGACCGGTGGGCGTGTTGCCGTTCGGCGTCTGCGCGTTGATGGAGCTGATGAGCGCCGGCGCCGCGCCTGGCAGCGCGGCGATGGGCACCGCGGGCTTCTTGTAGTCGCCGACGAGGCAACTCGTGCTGTTGACGCAGTAACTGGTCGTCAGCTGCACGCAGGCTCCCATCCCATTGCCACAGGTGCCACCCACCGGCTGGCACACATAGGCCGTGTTGCCGGAGCACTGTCCCAGCGGTGCGCACTGGCTGAGCACGGGGCAGTCCGGATTCTTCGTGCACGGCGCGACCTGCCCAACGCCCGTGCACGACTTCAGGAGGCAGGGTGCGCCGACGCCGCATTGTGCGTCGCTGCTGCACGAATCCGGAACGCCCGCCTTGGTCAGCGGGAAGTACTGGATGCCCACGCCCAATCCGTCCGACTGCTTGTCCTGCAGGAACGCCGTGAACGCCTGCTTGATCGCGTCCCACTTGGTCGTACCGGACGCTGTCGTATCGAGCATCGACCCCGAGGTGTCGAGCATCACGTACATGTCGAGCGGGATCAGCTCGCCCTTGTGGACCTCGCCGGCGCAGGTGCCGGCTTCGGTCAGGCCGCCGCTCCCGCCCGAGTTTCCGGCGTCGGGATTGAAGATCCCCGTGCCGCCGGTACCACTGCCCCCGGTGCCCGACGAGCCGCCCCCCGTTCCGCCCGACGCAGCGCCGCTGCCGCCGCTGCCGCCCTTGCTGGCATTCGAGCTGGAAGCGCTGCAGGCGCTGCACAGTGCGACGATCGGGACGGAGAGCGCCGCCGCCACGACAGCCAAGCGAACAAGCCTCACACGCCTATTAAACCACGCGCCCCGCGCGCCCACCAGAACGCGGCGTCACGGTGTATGTCTACATCCTGCAATGTAGGTGGGCGCCAGGTTTGCCAGCCGGAACGCTCCGGCTATCCTGGCGCGCGATCCCAGCGACCACGATGGTACAGGGGCAGGTGCAATGAACGTAGCGATGTGGGGTCGGGCGCTGAGCGTGATCCCGCGCGTCAGCAAGGACGAGTGGGACGACCTCGACGTGGTCAGTCGCTGGCTGATCGCCACGCGCTCGGCGGTGATCGTGATGACGGTTATCTCGTCGGGCATCGCCGGACTGCTCGCGCTGCGCGACCGCATGTTCCACCCGCTGCTCTGGGTGTTCGTGACGATCGGGCTCGTCTTCGCGCACGCGACGAACAACCTGCTCAACGACTACACGGACCACAAGAAGGGCGTCGACAAGGACAACTACTTCCGCACGCAGTATGGCCCGCAGCCGCTCGAGCACGGCTTGATGACGCCGGCCCAGCTCATCCGGTACGCGGTCTTCTCCGGCGCGATGGCGCTCGCTGCCGGGGCCTACCTGGTCTGGGCGCGCGGCACGATCACGCTCGCGCTTCTCGGGATCGGCGCCTTCTTCGTGCTCTTCTACACCTGGCCGCTCAAATACATCGGAGCGGGTGAGCCCGCGGTGCTCCTGGTCTGGGGCCCGTTGATGGTCGGCGGGGGCTACTACGTCGTCACGGGCCGCTTCGACTGGAACGTGGCGATCGCCAGCCTGCCGTTTGCGCTGGGATCCACGGCGGTGCTGTTCGGAAAGCACATCGACAAGCTCGAGGCCGACTCGGGCAAGAAGATCCGCACGCTGCCGGTGCTGCTCGGCGAACGCGTCTCGCGCTACGTCACGCTGGCGATGCTGCTGCTGCAGTATGCGCTGGTCGGGTATCTGGTCTGGGTGCGCTACTTCTCGCCGCTTTTGCTGGTCGTGCTCGTCGCGCTGCCGACGCTGTGGCTGGTGCTGCGAGCGTACGCGCACCCGAGGCCGGAGAAGCCGCCGAAGGAGCTGCCGCCGAACGTGTGGCCGCTCTGGTTCGTCGCCTTCGCCTTCCTGCACATGCGCCGCTTCGGCATGCTCTACGTCCTCGGCATCGTCGCCGACGTAGCCGCACATCGTTTCGGGCTGTTCTAGCCGGAGGCCGATCAGAGGTTCACAGGAAGATCGGAAGGGCGGGAGGAGCACTCCACGGACCTGGCAAACGGCTTTTTGTTTGGGGTCGAGCGTTGGGGCTCGGAGTGCGTCTCATCCAGAGCGTTCCCGTCGTGCAGCGGGTGCAGGTCTCTGGATTAGCAGTGTTGGGAGAGCCAGCTCTCGACCCCAGAAACCTTCCGATCTTCCGATCTTCCTGTGGAAGCTGGATCGTGCTGCGACGCCGTTGATGTGACCGCGCGTGGGAGATCCGACGCCGGTGAGCTACTTGCAGTCGAGCGACGTGGCCCAGAGCTGGTAGCCGTGGCGGGCCTTGACCAGGTAGAAGCCGGTCGCGCGCGTTCCGCTCGCCTGGATCACGCCCTGCCCGGCATCGGCGCCATGCGGCGACAGCGTGACGGGGGCGCCGATAGGCGACAGTGTCGCGTCGAGCGTCTGGGCGCGAACCGCGTGATCGCCGCGCGTACCTTCGGTCCACTCGAGCAGCCAGCGCCCGCCGGAGAGCCCGGTCAGGGTCGGCGCGAATGCGTCGTGTCCCGGGCCGCCGCTCGGCAGCGAGAAGTAGCGTGCTGCGATGGGCAGCTTGCCGGCGGCCGCAGTGGCGATGCGGATCGCCCAGGGTGACAGCTCGTCGGAGCGCGCAGCCACTGCCACCGCGATGCTGTTGCCGCTGGCCGCGATGGCGGGCGTGCCCAGCGCGGCAGCGCTGATGTCGATGGGCCCGAGCGCGCTCTTGCGCGCTCCGTCGGGACCGAGCCAGCCCACCATGACCTGCCCTTGCTCGTTCCCGAGACGAAACGTGATCGCGTGACCGAAGCCGGCGATCGTCGCGGCGCGGAGCCCCGTGGGCTTCTTGCCGCGCTCGAGGCCGCTCCACACCGCCTGCGGCGAGCCGCCGGGAGCCAGCCGCGAGAGCGAACCGTCGGCATAGCCCACGCGGAACGGAACCTTGGCGGAGATCGTGTGCGCGGACTCGAGCCCAGCGTCGTTGCGATCGATGGCGAAATCCAGCTTGCCGCTTGCGCCCAGGGGAACCACGCCGTCGACCGGCGCGACGCCCATGCGCGACAGCGGGATCTGGGCGCGCAGCGAGAAAGGGTCTACGTCGAGCCCGGTCGCGTCGTACTGCGAGTTGGCGTAGCCGAGTGCCACGTGCGAGGAGCCGGGGACGGGCGCCGCGTACAGCGGCACGCGCGGCAGCACGGTCGGTCGCAGCTCGAGCGCGCGGTGCGCGAGGCGGCACGCCGCAGGCGCCGGCGCCGGGGCGGGGCGGGGCGTTGCCTTGTGTGAGATGGGCGGCGGATCGGCCAGCTTCGGCGTCGCCAGCTGCTCGGCGTGATGCCACAGGGCGATGATCCCCGCGAAACCACCCACGCCCACGCCGGCAATCAGCCCCAGGGTCGCGATGAGCATGCGCGCCGCCGAGCGGGGAGGCGCGGGCCGCGCCGGCAGGGCCGTCGGGGCCATCGACTCGAACCGGCGCGGTGCGGGAAGCGGACCGGGCTTCGGCAGCCTGGAGGCGGCCATGGAGGGCAGGCGGGGCGGGGGAGGGAGCGGGCGCGACATTGCAGGGCGGAGCTCGGTCTTCGCGTCCTCGTCGGGCTCCTCCACCGGCACGATCGGGTCCGGGCGGACCGCGGTCGGCGGGTCGGTCTTGCGCCCGTCGGTTTCGGGGCTCGCCGGAGTCGGCGCCTCCGGTCCGGGTCGGGGCCGCGAGTAGGGCGACGATTTCTGCGGCTTTTCCTTGTCTGGCGACGGATTCGGTCGACTCACGGCGTCCCTCGTGGCGAGCGCGCGGCCCGCGCTGATGTCCCCTCGTACGGAGGCCCGCGGCGCGTCCTTCCTAGCCGGGGCTGGGCGCTCTCCGCGCTGACGTTCGACAATCCGACCGGGTGATGTAGCTTCGCCCGCCGTGACCCTCCTCACGCTCAGGCGCATCCACTGCTCCGGCCCGCCGAGGGAGCTGGGGCGCGCCCACGGCGAGGAGCTCCGCGAGCTCGTCCGGGCCTTCTCCGCGCAGCGCGTGGAGCGACTGCACGAATACCTGGCCGAGCGGGGCAGCGACGAGGTGGCTGGCTTCTTCGACGTGGGGCGGCGTTGCCTCGAGCTGTACGCCGGCTGGGACCCGCCCGGCTACCAGGAGCACTGCGGCATCGCGGAAGGCGCCGGCATCGACCCGGCGGAGCTCTTCAGCGTCGCGAACATGACCGACGTGCGCGACGTCGTGCTGTGGCCGGCCGGACCTGCCGATGCCGAGGGTTGCTCGGCGCTGCTCGTGCCGGCGGAGCGCACCAGCGGCGGACAGCTGATCGCGGCCCAGACCTGGGACTTGAACCCGACCGATCTCGACTACGTGGTCGCCGTCCACCGCCGGCCGGACGAGGGACCCGAGACCTGGAGCGTGACGTGCGTCGGCTGTCTGTCGCTGATCGGCATGAACGCCCACGGCGTGTCGCTCGGGACAACCAACATCAAGACGCGCCGCTCGCGCGTGGGCGTCGGCTACCTGTGCATCCAGCATCGCGCGATCCGCGCGTCTACACGCGAGCAGGCGATGCGCATCGTCGAGAGCGCGCCGCGCGCGGCCGCGCACACCTATTGGTTTGCCGACCCGGCGGGCGCCGTGGAGTGCGAATGCAGCGCCGAGGAGTGCATCACTCGCCGGCTGGACGACGAGCCGCTGGCGCGCACCAACCACTGCCTCGACGAACGCCTCGTCCGCCTGCAGGGAGAAGAGCCGAACTCGTCCAGCCACCGCCGCCTCGGTCGCATGCAGACGCTGCTGGACGCCGGCGGCCAGAGCGTGGAGAGCATCCGGGCCTTGTTCTCCGATCGCGCCGACGGGGTGGACAGCATCTGCCGCTATCCGGAGGACGAGCAGGGGACCGCCACGAACGCCTGCATCGTTTGCGTCCCGGCGGAGCGGGCGCTCTGGGCCTGTCGAGGCCCCGCCGATCGCGGAGAGTGGCAGAAGCTCGCTTTCGAGACCTGAGCTACCAGGGCAGTTCTTCTCCGTTGGCGTGGAAGAAGCGGCCGCTCGTCTCCAGGGTCAGCTCGTCGATGCGCGCCAGCAGGCCGCGCGCAGCTTCCGGAGCATCGACCATCCCGTTCTGCCCCGTCATCCTGGTGCGCACGAAGCCCGGATGCAGGATCACGACGGCAATGCCCCGCAGCGCAAGATCCCTCGCCAGCGAGCGACCTGCGGCGTTCACCGCGGCCTTGGACATGCGATAGCCGTAGCTGCTGCCCGAGGTGTTGTCGCCAATCGACCCCATGCGGCTGCTCACGATCGCGATCTTCGAGCCTTCCGACATCAGAGGCAGGAGCGCGGCCGTCACGCGGAGCGGGCCGAGAGCGTTGACTTCGAACTGCTGCTGGATGGCCGCGAAGTCCAGGTGATCGAGCCCCACGTGACCGAGCACGCCGGCGTTGTTGATCAAGAGGTCAAGCGACTTTCCCTGCAGGCGACCGGCCAGCGCCTCGATCGAGGAGGCGTCGGCGACGTCGACTCCCTGCTCGACCTGGACGCCGAGCTTTTCCAGCTCCGCTCCGGGCTTGCGGCAGACCGCAATGACGTGATCGCCGCGCTCGGCGAGTTGACGGCAGAGCTCGAGCCCGATGCCGCGGTTGGCCCCCGTGATGAGTGCTGTCGACATTTCCCTGGCTCCTTCTAGCTACGGTTCTAGGTATCGCTGCGTCCCGCCGCGCGGCGGCGCCCTTCGGCCTGCTTGCTGCGCTGGCGCTTGGCGACGGCGCGCTTCCGCTTCGGCGTGTCGCTTCCGGAAGCTTCGTCGGCGGGGGCCTCCGCGTGCCGGGCGCTGGACGCTTCGGCAATGCGCTGCGCCCGCTCGGTTTCGCCACGCATCTCCATGAGAAACCGGCTCGGTATGGCCGGGCGCAGCTTGCCCCACTTCATGCGCGCCTTGGACAGAGTCAGGGTGAGCGTGTCCTGCGCACGCGTCACGCCCACGTAGCACAAGCGCCGCTCCTCGGCGATCTGCTGGCCGCCGTCGGCCACGGAGCGCTGGTGCGGCAGGAGCCCTTCCTCCATGCCCACCATGTACACGTGGGGGAACTCGAGCCCCTTTGCGCTGTGTAGCGTCATCAGCGTCACCGCGTGCTCCTGGCGCTTGTCCGGCTTGTCGCCCTGCATGTCTTCGCGCCCGGCGAGCGCGGTCTCTTCGAGGAAGCCGATCAAGGAGGGGCTATCGGCGCGGGCAGCGTACTGCGCGACAGCGTTGACCAGCTCCTCCACCGAGTTCCAGCGCGCCTCGACATCGGCTGGATTCTTGTACACGCGCTCGAGCTCGGAACGGTAGTCGATCGTCTCGAACAGATGCCGCACGACCTCGCCGAGCGGTTCCCGCCCGAGCCGCGCGCGGTAGGCGTCGATCAAACGCCGGAAAAGCTCGATGCGTTCCCCCGCGGCGTGCGGGATCCGCCCATCGTGCACGGCGGAGGGAAGCACGTCCCAGAGCGGCAAGCCCCGCGACACGGCGTCCGACAGTAGCGTCTGCACCGTGCTCGTGCCGATGCCGCGAGGCGGCGTGTTGATGATCCTGAGCAGGGAGACCTCGTCGGCGGGGTTGGCGAGCACGCGCAGGTAGGCGAGCAGATCTCGTACCTCCTTGCGGTCGTAGAACGACATCCCGCCGACCAGCACGTACGGGATGCGCGCCCGCCGGAGCTCCATCTCGAAGGCGCGCGGCTGCTCGTTGGTCCGGAACAGCACCGCGATATCGCTCGGGAGGGTGCGGTCCTCGCCGGTGGAGTCGATGCGCTGGCGGATCTCGCGCACCACGGCCTGGGCCTCGGACGTCTCGTCCTCGAAACGCAGGAAGCGGGGCGGATCGCCGCCACCGCGCGACGCGCGGAGCTTCTTGTCGTGTCGTGCGCTGTTGTGGGAGATGAGCGTGTTGGCAAGCGCGAGGATCGGCTCCCGGGAGCGGTAGTTGTCCTCCAGCTTGACGATCTTCGCGTCCGGCCAGTCATTGGCGAAGCCGAGGATGTGCGCCACCTCCGCGCCTCGCCAGCCGTAGATGGACTGATCGTCGTCGCCCACGACGCAGATGTTCCGATGCCGCTCGGCCAGCGCGCGGACGATGCGGTACTGCAGCCCGTTCGTGTCCTGGTACTCGTCGATGAGCAGGTGATCGAAGCGCGAGGCCTCCGCGAAACGCGCTTGAGGATGTTCGGCAAAGAGTTGCTCCGTGCACAAGAGGAGGTCGTCGAAATCCACTGCGCCGGCGGCACGCAGCGCAGCCTGGTAGCGCTCGTAGGCCATGGCGGCGAGCTGCTGCTTGTCGGTCTCGGCGAGCTCCAGCGCCTGCTCGGCGCGAACGGACGCGCCTTTCCACGCGCTGATCTGCGCCAGCAGGTCCCCGGGGCGGAGCTTCTCGTGCCCGACGCGGATGTCCCTGAGCGCGGAGCGCGCCACGCTCTCTTGATCGCCCCGATCGTAGATGGAAAAGGCGGAGGGGTAGCCGAGCAGCGTGATGTGACGCCGCAGCACCCGTACGCACAGCGAGTGGAAGGTCGAGATTTCCGGTGACGTGACGCCGCGACGTTTCCGGCCGAGCAGTCCCAGTGCCCGCGCCTTCATCTCGCGCGCCGCCTTGTTCGTAAAGGTGACCGCCAGGATGCGCCCCGGTTTGACGCCGTGCTTGATGAGCTCGGCGATGCGATAGGTGATGACCCGGGTCTTGCCGGTGCCCGCCCCGGCCAGCACCAGAAGCGGGCCGGAAAGCGTACGTACCGCGGCGCGCTGCGGTCGGTTGAGGGAGGGCGCGGGCATGCGTCAGCGTACCCGCATAGGAATTGTCGGCAGTCCGGTCAAGCCCGGAAGCGGCAGGCAGGCGGAAGGGCCTTGTCCGTCAGCGTTCGTGTCGGTAGCTTTTGCCGCCGGACAGCTAGTGCGCCGCTCTGGGTAGCCGCGAGAGGAAGACAATGGCGATGTTGTCGAAGACCAGCTTCGAGTTGCAGCCGGGCGTCAGAACGTCCTTCGGCGCCGGCGTCGTGGAGAAGCTGGGAAAGCGCGTCAAGTCGCTTGGCTACAAGAGTGCGCTCATCGTTACCGACAAGGGAGTGGCCAAAGCGGGGATCGTCGCGCGCGTCGAGGCATCCCTGAAGAAGTCCAGCATCCGCTCCCTGGTGTTCGACGGCGTCACCGCGAACCCGACGTTCGAATGCGTCCACGTCGGCAGCGGGCTCCTGCGCGAGCATCCGGGCGCCGCGGTGATCGCGGTCGGTGGCGGCTCCACGCTGGACGCTTCGAAGGCAATCGCGCTGATCGCGCCCAACGGCGGCACGCCGTCCGACTATCCCTTCGGCTGCAAACCGGAAAAGTCCGCGCACCCCATCGTGGCGGTGCCGACGACTGCCGGGACCGGCTCGGAGACGAACATGTTCGGCGTGGTCACCGATCCCGACAAGGGGCGGAAGGTGCTCCTCGGCCACCCGGACGTGCTGCCGAAGCTGATCCTGCTCGACCCTGAACTGACGCTGGGCGTGCCGGCCCCGGTCACGGCGACCTGCGGCATGGACGTGCTGACGCACGCCATCGAGGCGTTCACCTGCACGCGCATGAATCCGCTGTCGGACGCGGCGGCTCTGCGCGCCATCGCGATGGCGGCCAGCTTCCTACCCGTGGCGTTCGACGACGGGTCGAATCTCGAGGCTCGCAGCCAGATGCTGTTCGCGTCGCACCTCGCGGGGATCGCGTTCACGAGCTCCGGGCTCGGGATCTGTCACGCCATGGGCCACCCGCTCAGTGCGCGGCTCGGAGTGGCGCACGGGCAGTCGCTCTCGACTCTGCTGCCGCTGATCATGCGCTTCAACCTCGAGGTCAGCGCGGCGCGCTACGCCCAGGTCGCCATCGCGATGGGTACGGCCGACCCCACGGCGTCCGACGCCGAGAACGCCGAACGCGCCATCGAGGCGGTGGAAGCGCTGCGCGCCCGTGTCGCGACGGACAAGAGCGGCCGCGAGCTGGGAATCGAGCCGGAGGCGATCCCCATGCTGGTCGAAGACGCTCTTGCCGACCCGCTGATGGCTGCGACACCGCGCTACCCGGAGTCGGCCGACGTAGCTCGGCTCTACCAGGACTGTCTTTGAGCGCGTGCCATCCCGTCCGGCTCCACATCGACGCGCGCGGCGACGGGCCGGCAGTGATCCTCGCGCACGGCTTCGGCGGTAGCGCCCGCAACTTCCTGCCGCAGGCGCGCGCGCTCGCCGGCAACTACCGGGTCGTCGTGTACGACGCCCGCGGTCACGCCCGCAGCGAAGCTCCAGCAGACCCGGCGCAATACGCGCCGGAGTGCTTCGTCGAGGACCTGCTCGGGATCGTCGAACGTACGGGCGAGGAGCGCGTTGTCGTCGGGGGCCTGAGCATGGGTGCGGGCGTCGCGCTCCGGTTCGCGCTGGCGCACCCAGAGCGGGTGCGCGGTGTCGTGCTGGCGGCGTTTCCGCCCGCGTCGGTGGGTTCCTGGGCCACGGCCTTCGCCGACGCCATCGACGCCGGCGGCGTGGAAGCCGCCGGATCGGAGTTCGTCTGGGGCGAGCGCACCCGCTTCGATCCGGAAGGCGCGCGGCTGATCCGCCGGGGATTCCTCGAGCACGCGGATCACGCCCTGGCGAGCACGCTCCGCCAACTGCTTTCGGTGCAGCCCGCTCTCGGCTCTCTCGCGCCGTCGCTGGCGCGGCTCGACGTGCCCGCGCTGCTGATCGTCGGGCGCCGGGACCAGAAGTCGCTCTCCGCCTCGGAGGAGCTCGTGAGATTGCTGCCGGACGCGAGGCTTGTTGTGGTTCCTGACGCCGGACACGTGGTGAATCTAGCCAATCCGGCAGCGTTCAACTCGGCGCTCCAGAGCTTCCTGGAAGGCCTGCCGCGCCTGGCATCTCGATCGCAGCGCCCGCGCTAGGTGGCTTCAGACGCGATACTCCCGCAAGTGGGTTGAAGCGGACGACTGCGAGCGGTACCCCGGCACAATGCGTCCTGGCCTGCGCTGCACCTGGATGGTGCTCTGCGTCCTCCTGCCGTTGCTCCTGTGGTGCACGGCAGCGGTCGCGGATGCGGGCGACGACGCCAGCCCGGACGCCGCTTTGGTAGCTGCGCCGCCACCGGACGGCGGCGCGACCGACGGCGGCGCTCAGCACGCGGGGCTCCCGCCGCCGCCAACGCGCACGCTGAAGGTCGGCGTGGCGG
Organism: uncultured delta proteobacterium; assembly: GCA_963826085.1. GTDB lineage: Bacteria > Myxococcota_A > Polyangia > Polyangiales > Polyangiaceae > CAWDXG01. The sequence goes on from CAWGVN010000008.1 coordinate 508,448, forward strand.
GCTCGGAGCCGTTCGTGATCCAGCACGCCGGAACGCCACAGGGGCTCAGCGTCGACGTGTGGCGCGCGGTGGCTGCTCGCGCGGGTGTCCGCTTCAAGCTCGTCGAGGAGCCGAGCGTGTCGGCCGCGCTCGCGAAGGTCCACTCGGGGCAGTTGGACGTCGCCGTCGGCCCGATCAGCATCACGGCCGAACGCTCGAGGAGCGTGCGATTCACGCAGCCGTACTTCCAGGCCAGCCTGGCCATCCTCGCGCCCGAGCGCGGCGGGTTGTGGAGCCGTTTCGCGCCTTTCGCCAGTCGCGCCTTCGCGGCCGGGGTGGGCGTGCTGCTTCTGGTGCTGCTGGTCGTAGGCACGTTGCTCTGGCTCACAGAACGAAATCACAACCCGGAACAGTTCCCGCATACGGCACTTCGCGGAATCGGCAACGGGATCTGGTTGGCACTGGTCACCATGACCACGGTCGGCTACGGCGATCGCGCGCCGGTATCGCTTGCGGGACGGGTGATCGCCGGCGTGTGGATGGTGATCGCCCTCATCTCGGCGAGCTCGCTGACGGCGGGGATCGCCACGGCGCTCACGCTGTCGCAGCTCGACACGGGGTCGATCCAGCGCATCGAGCAGCTCTCCAGGCGACGCGTCGCAGTCGTGCGTGGGACGACCGGCGCCAGGTTGGCCGAGCACCACGGCGCCCGTCTCGTGGAAACCAGCGATCTGCCGGAGGCCGTGCGCCGCGTCACTTCGAAGAAGGCCGATGCCGTGGTCTTCGATCGCCCGATGCTCCAGTACTACCTGCGGCAGCACCCCAGCCTGGATCTGCAGATCTCGACGAAATCCTACGAGCCCCAGGGCTATGGTTTCGCCCTCACGGACGACCCCGCGCTCCAGCACCGACTCAGCGTGGCTCTGTTGGAGCTGGGCGAACAGAACCAGCTGGGAGCCATTATCGAGCGCTGGCTGGGCGAAAGCGGCAGTGGATGAGCGCCTTTCCGCGCCACCGGCGGCTATCCGGGATGTGGCTCGGCCGGGCGGACAGAGCTACGATGGCGCTGGAGATGCGCCCAGCGATCCTTGCCGCGTTGCTCGCCCTGTCCGCCTGCGGAACAGCCGCTGCGTTCGCAATGCCGGCCCACGCGGCGCCCGAGCAGAAGCCGGACAAGGCGACTATCGCCAAGGCAGCGAAGAAGTTCCGGGCGGGAGAGCGGGCATTCCACCGGCACAGCTACGCCGCGGCGGCGAAGGATTTCGAGGATGCATATGCCATCGCGCCGCACCCGGCAGCACTGTTCAACGCCGCCGAGGCCCACGAGAAGGCTGGAGAGCTGACCAAAGCGGCCAATCTCTGCGCCCGCTACCTGCACGACGCGCCGGACAAGGACAAGCGACGGAGCAAGGCGAACAAGATGATCGCCGATCTGACGCCGAAGCTCGGTCGCGTGGACATCGACGCAAACGGCGCCGAGGACGTCCAGCTCGACGGCAACGTCCCGGATCTCGAAGTCACCTTCGTCGACCCGGGAGATCACGTGGTCAGCGGCAGCTTCGACGGCAAGCACGTCGAGCGACAGATCAGCGTCGTGGCCGGCAGCCTGGAGCACGTCCGGCTGGAGCCCCCGGCGCCGCCCCCGGAACAGAAGTCCGATACGGCGGTCGCTACGCCCGATCAGGGACCGCACGACCATGGCGCGACCAGACATGGCGGGCTTCCCCCGGTGGTCGTCTACGTCGGAGCGGGCGCGACGGCGGTGCTTGCCGGCGTGACGATCTGGAGCGGTCTCGACACGAACAAGGCCCGCAGCGACTTCAACGCCCATCCCACGCAGCAAGGGCTCGATGCGGGGAAGGGCAAGCAGACGCGGACCAATATCCTTCTGGGCGCCACAGCCGTGGTGGGCGTGGCCACCGCGGCCATCGGCATTTTCGCTACCGACTGGAAAGGCAAGGCGAAGAAGGACGAGCATCCAGAATCGCACATGGCCTTCGGCCTCGGCCCCGGTTCCGTCTCCCTGAGTGGAAGCTTCCGGGGCCTGTAGGATAGTGACGCTGTGATGGACGACGACGAGGAACCGACCCGGGCACTGCTCGAAGAGGTCTCGCTCTCGGACATCGAAGCGTTGCCGCCGCAGCAGCCAGCAACTTCGGGTGCCGCGTATGTCGGTCGATACGAGCTCCTGGTCGAGCTTGCGGCGGGCGGCATGGCCACGGTCTACGTCGGCAGGCAGCGTGGAGCCGGGGGCTTCGAGCGGCTTGTGGCCATCAAGCGCATGCACCGGCACATCGGCGCCGTGCCGGAGCTGGCGGCCTCGTTCATGGATGAAGCGCGCATCGCGTCGCTGATCCGCCACCCCAACGTGGTCAACGTCCACGACGTGCACGAGGCCGAGGGCGAGCATCTGCTCGTCATGGACTACGTCGACGGCACGAGCCTGGCTCACGTCATGCGCGCTGCCCGGCAGCGCAAGACCAAGGTACCCAGACCGGCGGGGCTGCGCATCCTGGTCGATGCGTTGTACGGTCTGCACGCGGCGCACGAGCAGGAGAACCTCGAGGGCAGGCCGCTCGGAATCGTGCATCGCGATGCGACGCCCCACAACATCCTGCTCGGGACCGACGGCAGCGCGCGGCTGACCGACTTCGGAATCGCCAAGGCGGCCGAGCGCACGGTGCATACGGCAACCGGAATGGCCAAGGGCAAGTTCCGCTACATGGCACCGGAGCAGGCGCGCGGCGGAGCGCTGGACCGGCGGGTGGACGTGTTCGCCATCGGCATCGTCGCCTGGGAGCTTCTGACCGGGGAGCGGCTGTTCAAGGGCGAGAGCAACGTCGAGGTCCTGTTGGCGGTCTCCGAAGGAAACTACCCGGCTCCCAGCCGCGTCGAGAGCAGCGTTCCGCCGGCGCTGGAGCAGATCGTCATGCGCGCGCTGTCGGTAGACCCGAACGATCGCTGGGGCACCGCGAAAGCCTTCGCCGAGGCGCTCGAGCACTACGCCCACCAGAGCGGCGACCTGTGTTCGCCGTCGGATGTAGCGCGGCTGGTCGACGAGTTCTGCGGCGAGGAGATCCGGCACCGGAGGCAGCTGATCTCGGAAGTCCTGTCCGGCCGCCGCCCGCCCGTCATGTCCACGGGCTCGCTTTCCCCGGGCCATGGCGGCACCGGATCCGGATCCACGGGCGCCCAGCCCTTGACGCTCGACAGCGTCAAGGTCGTCCCGGCCGTCAGCGAAGAAGATCTCAAACGCCACCGCTTGCGGCGGCAGCTCACGGTCGTCATAGCCGTGGCCGGGGCCGCGTTGATCGGCGCCCTGGCGGTCATGGTGCTGCGCTCGCCGCGCGCGGAGCCGGCGAAGAGCACGGCCCAGACTACGCCTGCGGTATCCGCGAGCGCATCCCCGGCCGCGCCGGCCTCCGCCAGCGAAGAGCCCGCGCGCGTGCACGTGCAGTTGAGCTCCGACGCCGATATCGCCGAGATCCGTGCGCCCGGCATCAGCGACATCCAGTTCAACAAGGACGGTGCGGCGTTCGCGCTGCCGCGGTCCACGGAGAAGGTCGCGGTCAGCATCCGCTTCGACGACGGGAGCACGATCACCGAGAGCATCGTGCCGCGCGAAAACACGGCAATTCGCGTGCGCAGCGTCGCGGGGATCCACAGCGCGGAGAGCGTGCCGAAGCGGACCGGGCACCGTGCGTCGCACGGCAACGGCACCGGCGACAAACCGCCGGCCGGGCTCGAGAAGAACCCGTACGAGTAGTCAGCGCGGGCTCAAGCGGGCCCGCAGTTGGCGGCTCGAGCTGCATGAAGCCGCCACGGGCTCAACGTCGCCACCACGCGCCGCGCCAAAAGATCCGCCGGGAGGCGCACTCTGCGCCGCCCGGCGGAAATCTCCGGATCTAGAACTGCGATACGGCGATCATGACGCCGTAGAGGCCGAATCCGACCACGCCCAGGGCGATGCCGACGATGACGAGGATCTTGGCGATCTTGAGCTTGCTCTGCGCGTCGGCCATGTCGCCGCGCTGCAGGGACTGCGTGCCGAGGTAGGCGAGCAGCGCGCCCACCCAGCCGATGCAGCCGCTCAAGCAGAAGCCCGTGACGACCCCGACGATCATCCAGGTATTCATCTGCTTCTTCAGCGCCTCGGCGTCGCCGCCCATCATCGGCGGACCGCCAGGCATGGGGCCACCACCCGGAGGTGGCATGGGCGCGCCGCCAGGCGGCGGGCCGTACGCGGGCGGAGGCGCGCCACCGGGCGGACCACCGTAGCCACCGGGCGGGGCGCCGCCGGGAGGCCCATAGCCACCGGGCGGGGCGCCGCCGGGGGGACCGTAGCCTCCGGGGGGTGCGCCGCCGCCGGGGGGCCCGTAGCCTCCGGGCGGGGGTCCGTAGCCGCCACCTTGTGCGTGCGTGCCCTCGTGGGGCGCCTGGTTCATCATGTATTGCTGCTCCTCTCCCGCTGGGTGCTTCGGAAAGTCCAACTGCCGGCCTACGCTGCGGGAGGGTAAACCGAAAGCCGCGCCGCGCGCCAGCCCGACATGAGCTCGAAGTGACCTCGCTCAACTCCCGAGAATACACTGCAATTTTGCTGTTTCTCGTGCTCGCGGGCAGCTCTGGATGCGACCGTCATCGCTCCACGTCCGGACACGCCGCGCCGCCGGGACCGAAGCGGGGTGACCACGTCGTCATCGAGCAGACGGCTGCCGAGTTCTTCGAGGCGCGAGTGCTCGCCGTGCAGGCGCAGTCACTTCAAGTGCAGACGACCGAAGGCGGCGACTTCCGCCACGTCCAGGCGAGTGATGCCTACCAGCTGCCGCCGACGGCGCACACCTTTCACGCCGGAGATCTCGCCATCTGTTCGCCGCGCGCCGGCCACTGGGAGCCCTGCCGCATCCGGAGCGCCCAGGGCGCGGGCATCGACGCAGTCGACGGCGACGGTGGCGCGCTGCATCTCACCGATTCAAAGGTGCTCGCGCCCACCGCCCTCACGCTTCTCGATCTGCAGCGCTACTTCGAGTTGGCGCGCCAGCGTCTGGCCTTCTCCAAGGCCGCAGCTGCCGCGGGCCGTCCAATGGCCCCGAGGAGCTGGCATCCCGAACCGCACGAGCAGGTGCTCGCGCTGCACGATTCCCGGTGGTACTCGGCGACGATCCACGAGATCGACGACGATGTGTTGCGCGTGCGCTGGCGCGCCGACAGCCGCATCTCGGAGCTGCCGTACGATGCGGTCGTGCCGTCGCCGCCCTACAGCCACGGCCTGCACCGTGGCGACTTCGTGCTGGCGCGCCCCACGAGCCTGGCCATGCCATGGCAACCCGCCAAGGTCGTCGGCGCCAGCACGGATTCCGTCGACGTGTCGGATATCGACGGCGAGCGACGCACCCTGCGTCCAGCCGACGTGGTGCCGCTGGGCCACTAGGGCCCGGCGCCCGCTACGGGTGCGGCACCAGCATGCGCGTCGCCAGCAGACCCGCCGCCTGGCCCGCCGTCGCCCTGAGCTCCGCGCGCGCATGCAGCGTTGTCGCGCTGTTGAGCGCGCACACACGCCCGCTGGTCGAGCCGACACCGCGCGACAGCTCGATCTCCGCATCGTTCGCGGTATCGACGAGACGCAACTCCGCGCCCGTCGCGCCGCGCCCGAGCGCGAACGAAACGTCCACGCAGCGGCCGACTGGAACGACGATGTCGGTGCGATACAGTTTCGTCGGCGAGACCTGGACGACTTTCGCTGCCCCCAGCTGCCTGGCGCTACGGATCACGCCGTGCGCCGTCATGCGGGCCAGCAAACGGCTCGCCGCCAACGGATGGTCGAGCAGTACGGCCGGCGTCTCGCCCTCGTTTCGAAGCTCGACCGCATAGGGCCCGGGACGGATCGTCGCTTCCACGTCGAGTCGGGTCTTTCCGCCGCGTGAACAGGCGAACAGCGCAGCGCCGGGTCCACCACTGTCGCTGGCGATTAGCGAACCGTCGTTTGCCCAGAGCAGCGCCTGCACGCCTCGAGCAGGTCGACCCGCGATCACGTCCACCCTGAAGCAGCCCTTCGGGAGGGGCAGCGCAAGGCTCGCGCGTCGGCCGACCTGGAGCATGCCTTTGCCGAGCAGCTTGGCGTGCTCGTAGCCCGCCTGCTCGAGCCGCGCAGCGTGAGCCTGGCGCGCCTCCGCGAGGTCGCCAACCGGGGCGAGGTCGAACCGCAGAGCTGGGACCTGGAGATCAGTCGCCGCGGAGGGTCCGGACTGCGACAGGACCACCGCCACCAATCCCCGCCCTGCATGCGGCCTCACCTCGACGGTGATCGGCTCCGCCGTGGGCGAGCAGACGACGAGCGAGCGATCCCGCCCGCTCGCTCCGGCCCGACCCACGATGCGCCCGCCGTGATCCACGACGTCGACCTCGATGTGCGACACCTCGTCCGAGGGCAGCACCAGCACGTCCAGGCAACGGCCGGCTTCCACCATGGCCGATACGCGCGTGGGGACGCGCGGCTCGACCGGTACTGCGACGCGGCGCACGTCTTTCCACGTGGCACCGATCAAACGCCGGTGCCGGGCGAGCTTCTCCTCCAGTCCCGGCCAGTTGTCCGCGCGCCCCTTGGCTTCCCCCGGGCGGCCCCTGGCGGAAAGCTCCTTGCCCACGCGCGCCGCGTCCTTCTTCTCGACCAGCTGGGCCCCGATCGCGACGAGGCCGTGCCCCGCCGCGACACGCGCCACCAGATACAGGTGCCGCGGATGGGGCGGACACACGAGCAGAGTCGGCTTCTTGTCGGGGGCTTCGTCGGTGCCTAGCGTTGCACCGTCCTCGCCGTAGGCGAACAGATCCACGTCCTCGACCGAGCCGGAAGCCCGCGCCAGGAGCAGTACGCACTGGTCGGCGGGCACGCCGAGCATGCCTTGGATGCGGTCACCCGCCGAGCCGGCTCCGACGGTGACCACCTGCGATCGGCCCGCCCCCGCCTGCGCGGCGCGCTGCGAGTCGGTTCCGAGCCACGTCCGGCCATCGGGCTTGGCCCGGACACGCGCGAAAGGCGTGGTCGCCGCTGCCCGGCGGCGCGCCATCCGCGGCGGGGGCGCGGCGCGGCAGCCGACTGCCGCGAGCAGGGCGAGGGCGCACACAACGGCACGGATGGCGCTCAAGGCGAAGTGCCTCCGATGGGAACACGTCCGCTCTGCCACACCGCGGCGAGCCACACGAGGCCGGTCCCGCGCCCTTCGATCTCGAGCAGGGCAAAATGGCTTTCCTTGGCGCAGAACGCCACGACCGTCCCGTTCGCGTCGGTCTGGTTCTCGTGGTCATCCGCGCCGGTCGACGCGGCGAGGGCGAGCCCCTGGCTGTCTCCGCGCAGGACGGCGACGGCTGCGACGTAGCAAGCGCCCGGCTCGACCTCGAGCGGCAGCGCGGTCACGCCGACGACGCCGAGCGAGGTGTAGATCGGCGAGTCGCCGAGCGCGCGGAGGCGGTGCTCGTGCAGCGTGTCGGCCATGCGCCCGCGCGCGAGCGGCCCCCAGTACTCCGGCAACCCTCCGGGCAGCGGCGTGCGGGCGTGCAGCATCGTGACGGTGTTGTGCGCCGGCGCTCCGGCGAAATGCAGCTGCACCGCGCGCCGCTCTCCCACGCAAAGCTCGAGCGTCGCGTCCGCGCTCTCGGTGCGGTCGCTGGCGAGCACGGCTCCGCTGGTCGGGTCGGCGAGCATCGCGTCGATGTCGGGGGGCCGCGCGCTGGTGGCGGCGGTGGGCCCGAGCAGATCGATGCGATGGCAGCCTTCGTCGAGCAGCAGATCTTCGCGCCCGGCGCCGTTTCCGTCCGCGGTGAGCAGCCGTCGCTTCTGCGACACGGCGCCCTGGCGAAGTGCCGACGCCTCGATCGCCTTGGCCCGGACGCTCAGCGGGCCGAGCATGGGCCGCGGGCCCGAGAACGGCGGCGGGGCGCTCGGCCCGGGATTCCGTTCGGAGAGCACGTTGTCGATAGCCGGCAGTGGGGCCACCGAGCGCGCGACGACGACGTACACCACAGCGCGCGGCGAGCGCATCTCGACCAGCAGGCGCGACAGCGAGCCGCGCTGGTCTCCGCAGCGGGTGACTTCGGCGCCGCCCGCCACGGCGATGCGCGGCCACTCGCCGCCGGAGCTCTGTGACGGATCCCTGGGCGGCGCGAAGCGCAGCACGAAGCTCGTCGACACCGCGCCCAGCACGGCCACCGTCGTGCATCCGCGCGGAAGCGATGAAGTCGCCTCCTCGGGCAGGAGCAGCAGCCTGGCGTCGCCCCGTTCGTAGAGCCGGGGCGGGTACTGCCGCACCTCGGCTTCGTCGGCCCGCCAGCCCGCGGCCAGCTGGATCGCATCGGCATCGAGGTCGGCACGGGCGCGGGCGGGCAACACGCAGATCGCCGCGGCGATGAGCAGACACAGAAGGTGCGCGCCCCGCACCGGCCGTCCCGTCCTCGTCTGCACGCTTTCACTCGTCGAGCGGGTGGAGCGGCGCTTCCACGAAGCTCCGCCCACCTGCGTCCCACACGAACAAGCGATGCGCCGTGACCTTTCCGAGATCCACGGCAGTCACCAGGTACGCGAGGTCATGCGACGGCTCGCTGCCCCCGCCCATGGTCATGCTCGCCGCATCCTCTTCGCTGAAATACGCGCCGCAGTCCAGGTGCGAGTGGAAGAAGACCTTGACCGGACGCTGCTGCTCGCGCCCGGACTCGATCGCGCGTTCGAATTTCAGGGCGTTGATCTTGAAGTACTCGCGGCCGGTGCGCGGATGTCCGGCCGGATCGACCGCGTGGTACTTGTTGGCGAGGTTCTCCAGCTCGACCGCGCGATCCACCAGCAGCTCGTCGGCGGCCGGCCCTTCCAGGTATCCACACGCCTCCTCGTCGCGGCCGTAGGCCTCGCGGGCTGCGCGCTCCACTTCCGCCAGCACGCTGCGCGGGATGCGGATCCTACCGGTCGTCCATGCAGGCTTTGTCATCGGCGTACCTACCAGGTGTAGCGCCGCTCCCACTTCATCGGAGCAAAATAGCGGTCGCCGCGGTCGCAAGCCACCGTCACCACGCAGCCGCCCTGTCCCTGGGCGGCGAGCCGCTCGGCGATCTTCACAGCGGCAAAGATGTTCGCTCCCGTCGAATGCCCGACGTGCAGCCCCTCTTCGGCCGCGACCCGATCGGCCATGTCCCAGCCGTCTTCGGTGCCGACGCGCATGATCTCGTCGACCACCGACGGGTCGTAGATCGCCGGGACGATGCTCGACTCCATGTGCTTCAGCCCTTCCAGGCCGTGCAGCGCCTCCGCGGGCTCGACCGCCACGCAGTGGACGGGGCGAGGGTGCTCGTGAAGTCGCCGCGTCGTGCCCATCACGGTGCCGCTGGTGCCGAGCCCGGCGACGAAATGCGTGATGCGATCGCCGAGCGCGTCCAGGATCTCGACGCCGGTACCGTGATAGTGGGCGAGGGGATTGGACGGGTTCGAGTACTGGTCGGCGTAGAAATAGCGCTCGGGTTTGTCGGCCACGAGCTTCTGCACGAGCTTGATCGCGCCGTCCGAGCCCTCCATCGGATCGCTGTAGATGAGCTCGGTGCCGAATGCCTGCGTGATGTCCTTGCGCGCCTTGGTGACGTTGGCCGGCATCACCAGCTGCACGCGATAGCCGAGCGCCGCGCCTACCAGCGAGTACGCCACGCCCGTGTTGCCGCTGGTCGCGTCGATCAGGATGCGATCCTCTGTCAGCCGCCCATCGGCGATCGCGTCCTTGATGATGCGCAGGGCAGGGCGGTCCTTCACCGAGCCGCCCGGATTGGCGAACTCGAGCTTGACGTAGACCTCCACGCCCGGGGCCGACCGCGCCACGCGCTCCAGCCTGAGCAGCGGCGTATTGCCGATGGCGTCGATCACCGACGACAGCCGCCGGCTGCGCACCAGCCGCCGGTTCACGAGCCTCCTTCGAGCACGCCGCGGAGCTTGCCCAGGGCGCGCCAGGCACCCGCACCCACGCTGCGCGCCTCTGCAAAGCAAAAAGCGCCGGCATGCGCGAACGGTTCGGCATCCTCGCGCGGCACGATGTCGACGCGCTCCACGCCGCCGCGATAGAGGTACATCGTCTCGATGAGCGCGCCGTCGCTGTCGCTGACCGCAAGCCGGGCGGACGCGATGCGCGACTGGCCCGCGTCGCCGACGTCGCGAAGTCGACGCTGCCGCGTGTAGCGATCCTCGAACATCGCTTTCAGCCGCCGGCGATGGCCGGCACGATGCTGATCTCGTCGCCGCTCTTGAGCCTTGTCTCCAGCCCGTCGAGGAAGCGGATGTCCTCGTCGCCGACGTAGATATTCACGAAGCGGCGCACGCCCTTGTCGTCCAGCAGCCGGTCCCGCATGCCGGGGTGCTTCTGTTCCAGGTTGTCGATGACGTCCTTGACCGTCTCGCCGCTGGCGTTGACCTCTCCACTGCCCCCGGTCAGGGTGCGCAGCGGCGTCGGAATGCGAACGATGATGTCCATCCTGCTCTCCTTCTCTAGGCGGCACAGCCCGGGGCCAGATACCGCGATTCGTCGATGTCCCCTATCCGCGGCTCTCTGCCGCAGAGCGCACAATCCGCCCGCGGCGAGACCTCCACGGCCCTCAGCCGATCGCTCTTGCCATCGAATGTGTAGATCCGCCCGAAGCGATCCGCATCACCCGTCAGGACCGAAAGCGCCAGATCGGCCATCAGCGCGCCGGCAAGCCCGACCACCGGCCCCATCACACCGGCTTCCGCGCAGTTCGGCGCGGCGTTGCCGCCCGGCAGATCCTCGAACAGGCAGCGGTAGCAGGGGCGCCCTTCGGGACCGACGCCAAGGACCGTGAACACCCAGCGCACACCCGAGCCATGCACCACCGGACGCCCCTCCAGCCGGCAGGCGTCGGCCGCCAGGAACTTGGTCGCGAAGTTGTCCGCGCCTTCCACCACCACGTCCACCGAGCGGGCGAGCTCGCGCGCGTTGTCGGGCAGGAAGCGCGAGCGCACCAGCTCGATGCGTTGCCCGGGCGCCGCGTAGCGCGACAGCGCACGCTCCGCCGCTTCGAGCTTGTCCTGTCCGACGTCCTGCTCGTCGAACAGGATCTGCCGGTGCAGGTTCGTCTCGTCCACCCGGTCGTCGTCGGCCAAGACGACGCGTCCGACCCCCGCCTGGACGAGCGCCAGCGCCGCCGGGCAGCCGAGGCCGCCGACGCCGACGATCAGCGCGCTCGTCGCTGCGAGGCTATTTGCTGTGGAAGTACTCATCGAGGCTGAAATAGCGTTCGCCGGTGTCGCACAGGATCGTGACGACGCTCTTGCCCTTGCCCAGCTCGCGCGCGACATCGAGCGCGATCGCGACGTTCGCGCCCGCGCTGATGCCGACCAGCAAGCCTTCCCGCCGCGCCAGATCGATCTTCGTCCGGTAGGCGCGCTCGTCACTGACGGTGCGCACCTCGTGCGGCACACCGCCGTCGTAGTTGTGGGGCACGAAGCCCGCCGCAATGCCCTGGATCTTCGACGGCCCGCGCTCGCCCCGCGAGATCGTTGCGCAGCTCTCCGGCTCCACGGCGATCACGCGACATTCCGGCCGCTCGCGGCGCAGTACGCGCCCGACGCCGCTCACCGTCCCGCCGGTGCCGACCGCCGCTACGAACGCGTCTACGGACACACCCTCCATCGAGTGCAGGATCTCCTGCGCCGTCGTGGCCGAATGCGCGTCCGGGTTGGCCGGATTGTCGAACTGCTGCGGCATGAAGCTGCCGGGCGTTTCCGCCGCGATCTGCCGGGCCCGCGCGATGGCGCCTTCCATCTGCTCGGCCTCCGGAGTCAGCACCAGCTCCGCGCCGAACGACTCCAGGAGCTGCCGCCGCTCCAGGCTCATGCTCTCCGGCATGGTCAGGATGCAGCGGTAGCCGCGCCGCGCGCACACCAGCGCCAGGCCGATGCCGGTGTTGCCGCTGGTCGGTTCGACCACCACGCCGCCGGGACCCAGCTTTCCGTCCTGTTCGGCCCGCTCGATCATCCACAAGCAGATCCGGTCCTTGACCGAGCCCCCGGGATTGGCCGCCTCCAGCTTGCCGAACACCCGTGCGCGCGGGCCGTCGCTCTCGAGCCGGCGGATCTCCACCAGCGGCGTGTCCGCGATCAGATCGAGCGTGGAATGGTAGACGAGCGGGTGCTCGGCCAGCGGCGGCAGTCCGCGATCAGATGACGTAGACATAGCGCTGTGAACCCGGGCGGCGCAGCCCGAGCTGCTCCGCGCGCGTGCAGATGTCCGCAATCGTGACCGAATCGAAGCACTCTTCCACCCGCGTCGACAGGTCGCGGAAAACGGCCTCGGTCACGCGCCGCGACTCGCCGCCACCTCGCGGCTTCTTCCCGCCCGACTCCCGCTCGCCGAGCACGATGGGCCCCTCGAGCGCGCGCACCACATCGCCCAGCCGGATCTCCGTCGCGGGCCGTGCCAGGCTGTAGCCGCCCTGCGGTCCGCGCTTCGAGCGCACGATCGAAGCCCGCTTCAGGTCCTGGAAGATCTGCTCGAGAAACCGCGGCGGGATCCCCTGCCGCTCCGCGATGTCCTTGACCTGGGTCGGCCGCCCCTCGTTGTAGAAGGCGATGTCGAACAGGGCGCGGACGGCGTAGCGGCCTTTGTTCGAGAGCTTCACGGCCACGGGCATATGCGTTCTCGCATCGGTTTTGTCAAGATTGCCCGCGCCCGGGGCTCGTGCGGACGCCCCGGAATCCCATAGGAAAGCCGCGGGTCCTGGCAGCCGCAGCACCCACTGCCCCGGCCCAACACCGCCGGCTTGCCGCGTCCCATGGACGCCACACGCGCTAGGCTGCGGGCGCATGTGCGACACCATGGTGGCGGTGGGGTCGGCCACGGCCGACCGCGGCGTGCTGTTCGCCAAGAACAGCGATCGCGAACCGGGCGAGGCGCAGGCGCTGGAGCTGGTCGCAGCAGCCGAACACGCACCCGGGGCACGCCTGCGCTGCACGTACATCGAGATCCCCCAGGCAAGCCGCACGCGGCGGGTGCTGCTGTCGCGGCCGCACTGGATGTGGGGCGCGGAGATGGGCGCGAACGATCGCGGGCTGGTGATCGGCAACGAGGCAGTGTTCACGCGCACGCCGCAACAGGGCGTGGGACTGCTCGGGATGGATCTGCTGCGCCTCGCGCTGGAGCGCGCGGACAGCGCCGAGAGTGGCGTCCAGCTCATCGGCGGGCTGCTGGAGGAACACGGTCAGGGCGGCCCGGCCGGCTACCGCGACACCGGCATGCGCTACGACAACAGCTTCATCCTGGCGGATCCCGAGGATGCCTGGGTGCTCGAGACGGCAGGGCGCGCGTGGGTCGCAGAGCGCGTGCGCGGCGTCCGCTCGATCTCCAACGGGCTGACCATTCATGACCGCTGGGACCTGGGCTCGTCGGGCCTGGAGGCGTACGCGCGCGACCAGGGGCTGAGGCGGGGCAGGGGCGTGTTCGACTTCGCCCGGACCTTTGCCGATCCGCTGATGACGCGCGGCGCGGCTGCCGCGCGCCGCAGGGGCTGCAGCCAGAGCTATCTCGAGCGCCGCGCGGGGCGCATTGCGCCGCGCGACGCCATGCGGGCGCTGCGCCAGCACGGCCCGCACGATCGTCCCGAGCTCGCACGCCGCGGCGTGCTGATGACGGTGTGCGCGCACGCTTCCTGGTGGCCGACGCGCCGCGCAGGCCAGACCACCGCGTCGCTCGTGAGCCATCTCGGGCGACGTGCTTGCACGCACTTCGCGACGGGCACCGCCGCGCCCTGCACGTCCGTGTTCAAACCGGTCTGGCTCGATGCGGGTCTGCCCGACCTCGGCCCCACGCCGGGCGATCGCTTCGACGCTGCGGCGCTGTGGTGGCGCCACGAGCTGCTGCACCGCCGGGCGCTGGCGGATCTGCCCGCGTTCCTCGCTGCGTTCTCGCCGGGACGCGACGAGCTCGAAGCGGACCTTGTCGACGCCGCGCTGGAGTCGGCCAGCGCGAGCACGGGCGAACGGCGCGAGCAGACCGCCCAGGCGTTCGCGGAAGCGGATGTGCTGGAGACCGCGTGGTGTGACGGCTATCAGCCTGCAGGCTCCGGCGGCAGTCCGTACGCGCGCTTCTGGTCGTCGGTGGACGGCGCTTCCGGCCTCGATTGCGCGTCGCCTTTCTGAAAGCACACATCCACCCACATCGAGTACGCGACGAACGGTGTGACTCGACGCGCATGCTGATCAAAGATGAACCCAGCCATGCTTCGTTGGGTGCTGCTGTCCGCCATGGGGGTGTTGTTGTGTGCTTCTTGCGCCTCCTCGAGTGGTTCGTCGTCGAATGGTGGTGCCGGCGGCAACTTCGGACAGACCGGCTGCACGAAGGACCCGGACTGCACGCAATGCAGCAACTGCTATTCGCTGTGCGCCTGCACCACCGGAAACCCGACGCAGTGCAAGTCCGCCTGCGGGTCCGGAAAACCTTCCAGCAATCCGTTGGCCGGCGGGATATCGATCAGCGAGATCGCGGTCTACCAGGGCGTCGAGATCCCGATCATGAAGGATGGCAACGCGGTGGCGAATCGCAACGCGCCGGTCGTGCAGAAGCGGCCTGCCATGGTGCGTGTATTCGTGAATCCGGCGGCCGGGTTCACGTCCCGCGAGATCATGGCGCAGCTCGAGATCTCCGGACAGGCCCAGCAGCTCAAGCACACGGTCAACGGCCCTTCGGCCGAAGGCAACCTGGGGAGCACGTTCAACTTCGAGGTGCCCGCGACGAGCATCACGGGCAACGCCACCTACGCGGTGTCCCTGATGGAGGCCAGCGGCCAGACCCAGGGCAAGGCGAACGGCGCCCGCTTCCCGGCGGGTTCCGGAACCCAGAATCTCGGGGCCAAGAGCACGAACGGAACCTACAAGGTGTTGCTCGTTCCGATGGTCGTCAACGGAGTCAAGCCGGACACGTCCGCCGCGCGCGTCAAGGCCTACCACGACCGCCTGATGCAGCTCTATCCGGCCACCGACGTCGAGATCAACGTGCGCCAGGCGTTCAGCTACGGCGGCAGCGTCTCTGCGAACGGGAGCGGCTGGGCGCAGATCCTGCAAACCCTGCAGTCGCTCCGCCAGCAGGACCAGAACGTGCCGAGCACGGTGTTCTACTACGGCGTGCTCACCCCCACGCAGTCGCTGCAGCAGTACTGCGGGTACGGCTGCGTGGCAGGGCTCGGCAGCGAGCCCGGGCCGAACGACGTCTACCAGCGCGGCTCGGTGGGACTCGGCTTCTTCCCGCAGGGCGGAACGGCCGGCGTGAGCGCGGACTCGCCGACCACCATGGCGCACGAACTCGGCCATGCGCTGGGACGCCTCCACGCGCCCTGCGCGCCACCGGGCTCGCCGCTGCAGGGCATCGACTCGGCCTATCCGTACCAGGGCGGCAGCATCGGTAGCTGGGGCTGGGACATCCTGAATCACCAACTGAAGAACCCGAACACGTTCAAGGACATGATGGGCTACTGCACGCCCGCGTGGATCAGCGACTACAACTACAAGGCGCTCTTCGACCGCATCTCGTACGTCAACTCGCACGGCTACTTCATCGCCGCGACCGACGCGGCGCGAGCGCCGGGGCGCTTCCGCGTGGCGCTGATAGAGCCCGACGGCTCGCTGGAGTGGGGCGTGCCGGTCGATCTCGACACGCCCGTGATGGGTCGGTCGATCGAGGTGACCACGGTGGACGAGAACGGTCACTCCACGGGCAGCATCGAGGGCTTCTACACCCCGTTCGCTGATCTGCCGGGCGGCGAGCTGTTCGTCCGCGAGGCCGCCCTGTCCGTTCCCGACGCACATTCAATAGCCGTCAAGTCGCTGACCCCCGCCACGCTCGCCCTCTGAGGTCAGCGGACGGGTCGCGGGTGCAATGGACGCCCGACGATCTCGGCGAGCGTGGCCCAGGCCACGGCGTGGTCGGCGCGGGCGCCGATCAGCTTGATGCGAAGCTCGAGCAGATCGCGCTCGGCGATCAGCACGTTTGCGAGCCCGGAGCGATTGGTCTGGTAGCTGCTCGATGTCGATCGGTAGACGACCTGGGCCTGGGGGACCAGCGTGTCGCGATAGAGCTTCACGCGCCGCGCGGCGTCGCGCACGTTCGACTCGGCCTGCTCCAGCGCCGCGGCGGCGTCGTTCCGGGCCGCCGACTCGCGCGCGCGGAACGCGGCGCTCTCGGCCTGGGCCTGGGCCTGCTCGGCGCCGTACGCGCCGCGCCAGATGGGCAGCTTCACGGCGAGCATCACGGCGATGGCGTCCTTGCCGCTGTCGGGGACGTTCGGCATACGCGCCGGACCGGTCACGATGTAGTCGGCGCCCACCACGAAGCCGGGATAGCGATCCGCGTCTGCGCTGTCTGCCTGCTCGCTTCGACTCTGCGCCATGAGCGCCAGTGCCCGCACCCGCGGATGCGAGAGCGCGGCGGTGAGCAGCGACTTCTGGTCGTCTGCCGGCAGCACCAGCGGCGGCGGCGTCTTCGCGATCGGCGTCCTGGTCCCGTCGGGCGCGCCCACCGCTGCCACCAGTGCGGCGCTGGCGGAGCGCCCGTCCTCGTCCAGCCCGGAGAGCCGATCGACAATCCGCGATTCGTCCAGGCTGATCTGCGAGAGGTCCGCCAGCGTTGCCTGATCGACTTCCACACGGCTCTTGACGATCTGCGCGAACTGGTCGACGAGCTTCCTCTGCTCGAGCTCGACCTCGCGCGTGCGCTGGATGCGCCAGAGCTTCCAGAAGGCCATGGCGACGCGCCGCCGCACGGCCAGCGCGACCGCCTCCGAGCGCTGCTGGGCGCTCCGGGCGGCCAGCTCGGCCGCGTCCGCGCCGTCCGTCAGCTTGGTGGGCCAGGGGAACGCCTGCGAGATGCCGAACTTGTGGAGCTGCGGCCCGACGCGGGTCTCCACGCTCTGGACGAAGTAGGTGTAGGAGAACACCGGATCCGGCAGGCGCCGCGCCTGCGGCACGCGCTCGGTCGCCGCGCGCCAGTCGTCGTAGCTGGCCCGGAGCGAAGGGCTGTTCGCCAGTGCGTAGTGGACGTAGCCCTCGAGGTTGCCGTCGAAGTGCGCCGGCTCGCCTCGACGCTCGCCCCGTTCAGGGGTCATGCGCGCTTCCGCCGCTCCGAGCTCGGAGCGGTTCGTCTGCTCCAGCCGGGACGCGCAGCCGCCCACCAACACGCATAGGACGCCAACTGCCGCAAACCGGTTCACGGCCATCCGCGGCAGCAAGCGCTGTGCCGACGCGGCCGGACCGCGGCCCGGCTCATCCGCGCACCTGCATCCGCCGCTCGAGACAGCGCGGGTCCGACAATTGTCAACCGCTTCCCGGAATATCCTCAACTTGGGTTCCATGCGCAGTATCGTACCCAGGCAGCGCAGACTCCGCAGTCGGCGGGCCCAGGTTGGTCCACTCCGTGCAAGCATCGAAACCCATGGGAGGCCCCCGGATCCTGTTCGTCGAGGACGACGCCTCGGGGCGCGAGCTCGGTCTCTACAACCTGCGCAAGGCCGGCTACGAGGCCGACGGCGCCGAGACCGGCGAACAGGCTCTGCAGCTGTTCTCGCCGGAGCGGTACTCGCTGGTCATCACCGACCTGAAGATGCCCGGCATGAGCGGCATGGACCTGCTCGCCGCGCTGAAGCAGCAGGCGCCGGACCTGCCCGTTCTGGTCATCACCGCCTACGGTAGCGTCGACGTGGCGGTCGAAGCGATGAAGCGCGGCGCGTACGACTTCATCGGCAAGCCGTTCAACCGCGAGCATCTGCTGATGAGCGTCGAGCGCGCGCTCGAACACCGCGCGCTCGACGAGGAAGTGCATGAGCTCAGGCGCAAGGCGCGGGGCGTGGAGCGGGAGCTGGTCGTCGAATCCGAAGCGATGTCGCGAGTGCTCGACATCGCCGATCGCGTCGCAAAGAGCGACGCCAGCGTGCTCATCACCGGCGAGACGGGGACCGGCAAGGAGCTCGTGGCGCGGCGCGTGCACGCCCGCAGCACCCGCGCCGATAGGCCCTTCGTTGCCATCAACTGCGCCGCCGTGCCGGCGGAACTTCTGGAGAGCGAGCTGTTCGGCCACGAGAAGGGCGCCTTCACCGGCGCGACTCGCGCTCGCCCCGGCCGCTTCCGTCAGGCCGACACCGGTACGTTGTTCCTGGACGAGATCGGCGAGCTGCCCATGCCGCTGCAGGGCAAGCTCCTGCGCGTGCTGCAGGAGCACGTGGTGGACGTGGTCGGCGGCGATACGCCGATCAAGGTCGACGTGCGCGTGATCGCAGCCACCAACCAGGACCTGACAGGCCGCGCGCGCGAAGGCGCGTTCCGGGAAGATCTCCTGTACCGGCTGAACGTCGTCGAGATCCGGGTGCCTCCATTGGCCGAGCGCAGCGAGGAGATCGAGCCTCTCGTGCGTCACTTCATCGCACGGCTTGCGGGCGACCGCGATCTCGCGATACCGGACGAGCTGCTCGCCGAGCTGCGCTCACGCGCCTGGCCGGGCAACGTGCGCCAGCTCGAAAACGCCTGTGAGCGGCTGGTCATCCTGTGCCGGGGCGACATGCTCTCGGTGGACGACCTTCCGCCGCGCGAGCCCGGCAGCGGCGGACCGCCCGTGTCCGGTCCGGACGTGCTGGAGTCGTGGCCACCGTTGCCCGAAAGCGGCCTCGATCTGGTGGATCTCGAGAAGAGCGTCATCAAGCGCGTGCTGGAGCTGAAGAAGGGCAACGTGACGCAGGCAGCGGTGTACCTCGGAGTGCCGCGCCACATCCTCGCGTACCGGATGGCCAAGTATGGGATCCGCCGCGAATAGCCCCGCGCCACGAGCTTCGCTGTGGCGCCGCGACCAGGCGCGTCCGCCGCTCTTCTCGCGGCGGATGGTGCTGCTCGTGTGGCTGCCGATCGCGGTCATCACGGTGCTGCACTACGGCACCGAAGCGCAGCACATGTGGGTGCACGACGTGCTGCGCAGGCTGTACTACCTGCCGATCATCTTTGCGGCGTTCATGGGTGGGCTCAGGGGCGGGCTCTTTGCGGCCGGCGTCGTGTCGCTGAGCTACCTCCCACATGCATTTCTCCACATGGGTCCGATGGCGCACATGGACCCGGCCGACTCTCTGGAAAAGTCGCTCGAAGTGGTGCTGTACAACCTGGTGGCGGTGGTGGCGGGCTACCTCGCCGACTCCGAATGGAAGCGCCGCGCGGAGCTCGAGGACGCACTCGCAGAACAGCGGCGCCTGCAGCGGCAGCTGGTGCGCGCGGGACGCCTGGGGGCGCTGGGCGAAGTGGTCGCCGGTATCGCACACGAGATCAAGAACCCGCTTCACTCGCTCAGGGGCACCGCGGAGATCGTCGATCCGCTGATCGCGGCCGACGCCGAGGAGCGCCGGTTGTGGGAGATCCACGTCTCCGAGCTGGAGCGGCTGGAACGCGTGGCAGAGCGCTTCCTGTCGTTCGCCAGCCCGCATCCGATCGAGATGGGGCCGCTCGATCTGCGCGAAGTCGCCCGCCGTCTGGTCGAGCTGATCGGCGCCGACGCGCGCAAGAAGGACATCCGGATCGAAGAGGCGATACCGGAGCAGCCGGTCATGGTGGAAGGCGACCGCGACCAGCTCGCCCAGGTCGCGCTCAACATCGCGCTGAACGGCATGCACGCGATCGGCGACAGCTCCGGCACGCTGCGCGTCTCCATCGTCCCGACGCTCGAGCACGATGGCCGGAGCATGCATGCCCTGAGCATCGAGAACGACGGGCCGCCCATACCGGAAGACGAGCTCGAGCACCTGTTCGACCCGTTCCACGGATCGGACGACCACGGCTCCGGGCTGGGCCTGAGTATCTCGGAACGCATTGTCGAGCAGCACGACGGCACTATCGACGCGGAAAACATCGACAAGGGCGTTCGCTTCCGGGTCCTTCTGCCGGCGCTCGCCGGGGCAAAAGCCGGGGGTTGAGACGCGACTGTCCCTTCCCGTGGCCGCGAGACCGTAGCGAGACGCCGCTCCCGACATCCCGCTACGACCCCGCGCGGCATCAGACCGCCACGGCCAGCGGCTTGCGCCGACGCATCCGCGCCTGTGCGATCCGCTGCCGCGAGCGCTCGGCCCACGGCTGCCATTGCCGCCGTTCCAGCCGCCACCAGAGCAGCGCGGTGCCGACGCAGATCTCCGCGCACAGCCCCAGCCAGCCGCCCACCGCCCCCAGTCCGAGCCCGATGCCGAGCAGGGCCGTGAGCGGCGGTGTGCACAACCACGCCGTGCACACGGCGATGATCGCCGGGAAGCGCACGTCGCCCGTGCCGCGCAGCACCGAGCGCGCCACAGCGTTGGCGCCGTCGAACACCTGGAATGCGGCCGCCACGTACAGCAGCTTGACCGTGAGCGACTGCACCGCCGGGTCCGGCGTGAACAGCGCCGCGATAGCGCGACGAATGCGACGGCGCACGCGCCGGTGTAGACCGCTGCCGCCGCCAGCGCGCGGTGCGCTACGCGGCGGACAAGCTGGTCCTCGCCCGCGCCGACAGCCTGTCCGGTGAGCACCGACGCCGCTTCGCCGAGCGCCAGCGCCGGCAGGAACGACAGATGCGTCACCTGCAGCGCGATCTGGTGCGCGGCGAGGTCGACCTCGCCGATGCGCGCCAGCAGCACCACCAACGTCGCGAACGAGCCCACTTCGAGCAGCATCTGCACGCCCAGCGGCGCACCGATGTGCCACAGCTCGAGCAAGTGCTCACGCCGGACGCGGCCGAGGCCGAGCCCGTCGCCGGCGAGTTGTCCGGCGAGCAGGATCCCGGTCTGCAGTGCGGATGCGATCAGCGTCGCCCAGGCGGCGCCCGGCACACCCATGTGCAGCCCGAAGATGAACAGCGCGTCGAGCGGGACGTTCGCGATGTTCGCGACGACCGCCGCGGTCATCGGAACGCGGGTGTCGCCCATTCCGTAGCGCGCCTCACGGAGCGCTCCGGCAAGCAAGTACAGCGGCGCACCGAGGATGCGGACTCCGAGATAGAGCGCCGCCAGTGCGCCGGCCTCGGCGTCGACGCTGAGCGAAGGAAGCAGGTGCGCCAGCGCACGGCCCAGGAGCACCAGCAAGCTGCCCAGGCCGATCGCGGTGACGACACCCGCGCCGATCAGCGCCGGCAGCTCATCCCGACGCCCCGCGCCCACGGCCTGCGAGACGAGCACCTTGACGCCGCGTACGAGTCCGAATCCAAAGCAGAGGACCGCGAAGCCGGCGACGCCACCGAGCCCCACGCCTGCAAGCGCAGACGCCCCGAGCCGGCCGACGAACAGCGTGTCTGTCAGGGTCATGATGCTGAACGAGAGCATCGAGACCGCGATCGGCCACGCCAGCCGCACCAACTCGGGGTAGGGTTTGTGTTTCCAGTAGAGAGGTTGTCTTTCTCTGTGCGCCATGGCGCGCTCCTTTCTCGTGTTCGAAAGCGACGGACCGGCGTACTCCCGGCCCGCCAAGGCAAAAAAAAACCGCGGGACCCAGGTGGGTGCCGCGGCAGGCGTCTTTGGACAGCTTGTCTGTCGATCGACTAGATGCGTCCACCTCCTGCCGCGCGCACAACGTCCACGAAGCTGCGCTGCTTCGGCAGCGGGCACGTGGCGTGCGTGGTGATGGCGGAAATGGACACGAAGAGTTCTCCTCTGCAGGGGAGGATGATGCAGGCTCCGGAAGTCGTCAACCCGGCGGAGCGCTGGGGCGCGGCTCTTCCGGCTCCTGCGAATCGAACGCGAAGAAGCGGTGCGCGCAGTCTTCGCAGCGGAAGGGGTACACGCCGATCACCGACAGCAGCCGCTCTGCGCCGCGGCGATGGGAGCGGCGGACGTGCTTTCGACCACAACGCGGGCAGGTGCGGGCGGCCATGCGGTGAAGAGGTATCAATGGCTCCGCCCGGCACGCCGCGCAAGCCCGCACCAGCGCGCTCGCTCGACCGTCACGGAGCGGGGGGGCGCCCCCGCGGCGCCGGAGGCGACGCCTGGGGGCGCCGGCACCCGCAGGCCGGAGGCCGAGGATGCCGACCGCACCCCGACGCCCAGGTCGGGGGCACCCAGCCAGAAGCTAGAAGCTACTTGTAGAGCGCGTCGAGGTCGCCCTCGTATTTGGCGAGCACGTTGCGGCGCTTGAGCTTGAGCGTCGGTGTGAGCATGCCGTTTTCAGTCGTGAAGTCGTCGCTGATGAGCATGAACTTCTGCGGCCGTTCGTAGCCCTTGAAGTCCTTGCCGCGCGCCTCGAGCTCGCTTTTGATGAGCTCCCGCACCTTGTCGTTCTTCGTGGGGTCGGCCACCTCGACGCCGTTGTCGCTCGCCCACTTGCGCACCGCCGGCTCGTCCAGCACCACCAGCGCCACGTTGTACGGCTTGTTGGCGCCGTGGATCATCACGTTGGCGACGTACGGCGAGAGCTTCAGCCCCTCTTCCAGCGGCGAGGGGACGACGTACTTGCCGTTCTCGAGCTTGTACTGCTCCTTGATGCGACCGGTGATGTAGAGGTAGCCGTCCTCGTCGACGTAGCCCATGTCGCCGCTGCGGAAACCGCCGTCGGCCATCAGCACCTTGGCGTTCTCCTCGTCGCGCTTGTGGTAGCCCTGCATGATGTTCGGGCCGTAGATCACGATCTCGCCATTCTTGGCGTCGCCCGTGACTTCCTTGTCGATCTTGATGCTGACTTCGGGGATGGCCTGGCCGACGCTGCCGATCTTGCGGTGTCCTGGGCGGTTCGCGGTGGCAATCGGGCTCGTCTCGGTCAGGCCGTAGCCCTCGTAGACCTCGATGCCGAGCGCATCGATGAACTCCGCGACCTCCTTGCTGAGCGCGGCGCTGCCGCTGATCGCGTACTTCAGCCGACCGCCGAACTTCTCGCGGATCTTGCTGAAGATGAGCTTGTCCGCGAGCGTCAGTCCGATGCCGCCCATCACGCCCACGCCCTGGCCGCCGTGCTCGCGCGTGGCGTTCTTGATGCCCGATTGGAAGAGCTTCTGGATCATGCCGGGCTTGTCGGCCATCTGCTTGTTCACGCCGTCGTAGATGCGATTGAAGATGCGCGGCACGGCGAACAGGATGGTCGGACGCACATCCGCCAGGTTGGCGACCAGGTTGGCAACCTCGTCGTTGATGGCGAGCGAGCAGCCCATGCTGAGGAGCGCATGCAGCTCGCAGGTCTGGCCGAACGAGTGCGCCCAGGGCAAAAAGCTGAGCGAGCGGTCGTCCGCTTCGAAGGTGAAGATGGCGTGGATGGCGTTGATGTTCGACGTGATGTTGCCGTGGCTGAGGATCACGCCTTTCGGGTTGCCGGTGGTGCCGGAGGTGTAGATGAAGCCGGCGGTGTCCTTCTGCTCGGGCTCGATGGCCTCGACCGGGCTCTCCGCGCCCTGCTCGAGCAGCGCCTTGAACGAGTCGGCCTTGTCTTCCGGCAGCTCGAGGCCGACCACATGTTCGAGCGATGGGATCTCGCTCTTGATCTGGCCGAGCTTGTCGTAGATGGCGTCGGTGGCGCCAATCGCCACCTTGGCGCCGCAGTCGTCGAGAATGAACTTCCACTCCTTGGGCAGCTGCGCTTCGTACATGGGCACGAACGCGGCACCGAGCCCGTAGGTCGCGTAGGCAGCCACGGCCCATTCCACGCGGTTGTTGGAGATGATGCCGACCTTGTCGCCCTTGCCGACGCCGAGCGATGACAGCGCCGCGCGGAACTGCTCGACGAGCTTTCCGAACTCGCCGTAGGTCATCCAGCGCCACTGCCCGTCGGTCTTCGTGCCGAACAGCTCGCGGTCCGCGTAGCGCTTGCAGCTCTGGGCCTGCAGCCCGACCAGATTCGTGAAGGTGTCGCTCATGGCCTCGTCTCCCACCTCGATTGTTCCGCCGGAACGGCGAAACGGGCCGGAAAGATAGGGTTCACCGGGGCCCCGGGTCAATCGCAGCTGCGGGTCCGGGCTGACGCCCGCCGGCTGCGTGCTAGAAGTCTCACGCTTCGGCTTCGGCTCCAGCGCCGCACCGGCACCTTTGCCATGCCCAGCTACAGCGTCATCACCTTCGGCTGCCAGATGAACCAGCACGATTCCGAGCGAATCGGCGAGGTGCTGGAGCGTGCGGGCTACGAGCTGGCCGCGGAGCCCCAGGAGGCGGACCTGGTGCTGCTGAACACCTGCAGCGTGCGCGAGAAGGCCGAGCTGAAGCTCCGCAGCGAGGTGGGGCGGTTTGGAGCGCTCAAGCGCAGGCGACCGGAGCTGCTCATCGGGGTAGCCGGTTGCGTGGCGCAGCAGGACGGCGAGCGGCTGGTGCAGCGCATGCCGTACATCGATCTGGTCATCGGTCCCGACAACATTCCGGAGCTGCCCGGGCTCCTCGCCGAGCTGTCGCTCGGCGCGCCGCCGCAGGTGCGCACCGTGTTCGACACGGACACGCCCTACTTCCTGCCCGCCGCGCCGGTGGCGGGGCGGCAGGCGCCGACGGCGTACGTGACGGTGATGAAGGGTTGCAACGAGCGCTGCTCGTTCTGCATCGTGCCGTACACGCGGGGACCCGAGCGCTACCGGCCCGCCCCGGAGCTGGTAGACGAGATCGCCAGGCTGGTGGACGCGGGTGTGCGCGAGGTGACGCTGCTCGGACAGACGGTCAACAGCTATCGCGATCCTGCAGGCAGCCTCGAGCCGGCGCCGGGCGCGGGCGACAGCCGCTGGCGGCACACGCGCGGCGCCCGCGCGCGCGAGGACGAGAGCGAGTTCCCGGCGCTTCTGTACCGCATCGCCGCGCGCGTGCCGGGGCTCCGGCGGCTGCGCTACACCAGCCCGCACCCGCGCCATCTGACGCTGTCCTTGATCCGCGCGCACCAGGAGCTGCCGCTGCTCTGCCGGCACGTGCACATGCCGGTGCAGTCGGGCAGCGACCGGGTGCTGAAGCGGATGCTGCGGCGCTACAGCGTGGCGGAGTACCACGAGCGCATCGACGCGCTGCGCGAGGCGGTCCGGGACGTGACGCTCTCCACCGACGTGATCGTGGGTTTCCCGGGCGAGACGCGCGAGGATTTCGAGGGAACGCTCGAGCTCGTCGAGCGCGCGGGCGTGACGGGGCTGTACGGCTTCAAATACTCCGAACGCCCGGATACGCCTGCGCTCAAGCTCGACAACGACGTGCCGGAAGCGGAAAAGGGGCAGCGGCTGGCAGAGCTCTTCGCGCTCAGCGAACGGCTGCGGCAGGCGCACCTGGCGTCGCTCGTGGGCGGTGTGGAGCAGGTGCTGGTCGAGGGGCCCGCCAAGGGTGGCGGTTTCACGGGCAAGAGCGAGAAGAACGAGATCGTCCACTTCGGCGCCCGCGGCGATCCCACGGGCGAGATCGTGGACGTGCGCATCCGGCGCGCGTTCAAGAACTCGCTCGAGGGCGAGCTGTGCGACGAGGCGCGCCGCGCGCCGCGCGTCCCGGTCGAGCCGCGGCGCGGGCTGCCGCTCGTGTGATACGGAGACACGGATGGCAGGTCTGGTGAGGAGCGTCGGCGGCAAATCGCCCCATCTCGGCAGGGACGTGTTCATCGCGGAGAGCGCCGTGGTCGTGGGCAACGTCCACCTCGGCGACCAGGCCAGCGTCTGGTACGGCGCGGTGCTGCGCGGAGACGTCGGGTTCATCCGCATCGGCGCCCGCACGAATGTGCAGGATCTCGCGTGCATCCACATGACGACCGGCGTGTCCAACACGGTGATCGGCGAGGACGTGACAATCGGGCACGGGGCGATCATCCACGGCGGCATCATCGGAGACCGCGCTCTGATCGGCATGGGCTCGATCATCCTCGACAACGCCGAGATCGGCGCGGAAGCGCTGATCGCCGCCGGCGCGGTGGTGCCGCCGCGCATGAAGGTGCCGCCCCGCGTGCTCGTGCGCGGCCAGCCGGGCAGGGTGGTGCGCGAGCTCACGCCCGAAGAAACGCGCCTCGGCCTCCACGGCGCCGAGGACTACGTCAAGCTCGCGCTGAAGCACCGCTCCTAGCGCAGCCGGCACGACTACCGGAAGAACCCGCCGCGCCGAGCTCGAGGCCGCTCGAAGCGCCAACCACCACGCGGAAAGATCATCACGGCGACAGCGTATCGCCGGCGGCCGAGCGCATACGCGGGCTCGGCTCGCGCGGGGCCCGGCGGGCTGGTAGACTGGTATCCATGCGCGGCTTGCTTCTAGTGGGACTGTTGGTGACGGTGATGGGCTGTTCCGGCGGCGATCAGTTCTCGTCGGGTGCGGGTGGTTCCGCCGGCAAGAGCGGTTCCGGCGGCAGCGGCGGCTCGGGCGCCGGCACTGGATCGGGCGGGAGCAGCGGCTCGAGCGGCGGCGCGGCGGGCAGCCCGGCCGGGGGCGCTGCGGGGACAGGCGGCGCGGGCACGGCGGGCACGGGTCAAGGCGGAGCCCAGGCCATGGACGCAGGCGTGAGCTGCAACGGATCGTGCGCGACAGGCTACTTCTGCGAAGGCTGCACGACGGGCATCTGCAAGCCCCTGGCGGACACGAGCGCGCCCATCGGCCCCGTCTGCGGCTGCGACGGCGTGACCTACTGGAACGCGGCCCTCGCGAACGAGAAAGGCGAGTCCGTCGAGCACGAGGTCCAGTGTCCGCAGTCCGCCCCCAAGACGGTCAAATGCGCCTCTGGTTCGTGCGCTTCCGACCAGTACTGCAACCGGGCCACCACGGTCAGCGCAGGTCTGTGCGCCCCGTCGGGCCTGGACACGTGCTGGGTCCTTCCCGATACCTGTCCGAGCAAGCCCCAGGGCAAGCCCTGCGGGGTCAGCTTGGCCTGCCAGGCCCAGTGCGACCTGATCAAGGCCCAGAAAGCCTGGCATCCGATGGCCGCCAGTTCGTGCCCGTAGTTCAGCCGCCGCCGACGAAGTGCACGATCTCCAGCACGTCGTCGGCGTGAAGCTCGGTGCTCTCGTGCTCGGCGCGCGGGACTACCTCGCGGTTACGCTCGACGGCGACGGGGCCATCCGTCAGCCCGAGGTGCTCGACCAGGGCCCGCACGCTGAGGCCGTCGGGGACTTCCTGCTCCTGCCCGTTGACGGTGAGCTTCATCGGGGCTGAAGCCTAGGAGGGCCCCGGCCGGGGTCAAGCCGGGGAGCTCGCCGGCGCGGAAAACGCGCCGGAACAGACTGCCGGCGCCGGGCGTACAGGGGAGGGAACCCGGGGCACCGACCCGACTTTGCCAGCAGGCCGGCGGCGCCGGTACGATCCGGACGTGCGACGACAGCTCATCTACACCGCCGCCCTGAGCCTGGGCGTGGCCGCCGCAGCGGGGGCGGGCGTGCTGGGGTACTTCGAGCTGTTGCCGCCGGGCAAGGCGCTGCCGGGGACCTACGTCGGTGGGCGACTGCTGCCGCCGGGTGCGTCGGTCGGCGATTTCCTGGCGGAGCGGCGGCGCGAGCTGCTGTCCCGCCAGGCGTTCCTCCGCCTCGACGACGACACGACCATCGAGACGCGGCTGGGAGCGCTCGGCGTCGAGCTGGACGTGCCGGCGACGATGCAGGCGGTGCTGGACCAGGCCCAGCAGGGGTCGATTGGCGCGAGGCTGTACCGCGCGTGGCAAGCGCGCGAGGGAAACCTCGACATCGAGCCGCGCTTCAGCGTGGATCGAGCGCGGGCCCGGGTGACGCTCGCTCGGCTCGCTGCGCTCGTACGCAGGAGCCCCGTCGACGCCCGCCTCGATCTGGTGCGCCACCTGCGTATCGCGGACAAGCCCGGGCGCGAGCTCGACGTGGCGGGGACGCTCGCCCACATCAAGCTCCGGGGCGATCCCGGCATCCTGGTCGTTCCGGTGGAAACGCGAGCCGTCCAGGCCAAGGTGACCTCGCAGATGATCGCGAAGATCGACGTGAACGAGGTCCTGTCGAGCTACGAGAGCAACTTCTCCCACCACGGCTCGAGCCGCGACCAGAACGTGCGCACTGCAGCCCGCTACCTCAACGGCACGGTGATCGCGCCGGGGCAGACCATCAGCTTCAACAAGGTCGTCGGGCCGCGCACCCTGGGTCGAGGCTTCACCTGGGCGCCGGTGATCGTGGACGACGAGCTCAAGCCGGGCGTTGGAGGCGGCACGTGCCAGGTCGCCTCCACGCTGCACGCCGCGGCGGTGTACGGCGGGCTCGATATCGTGCAGCGCCGCAGCCACAGCCGCCCCAGCGGCTACGTGCCGCTCGGCCTCGATGCGACCGTCGTCTACCCGGAGGTCGATCTCAAGATCAAGAACACGTACGACTCGCCGCTCATCATCCACGCCTTCGTTCCGGAGCGGCACGTGCTGCGCGTGGAGTTCCTGGGTCGCGACGCGCCAGGCAAGGTCGACTACACGTACGCCGTCACCAGGATCAAGGACTTCTACCGCCGCGTCACCACGATGCCAGCGCTCGACAGCGACAAGCCCGTGCGCCACCAGAAGGGGCACAAGGGCTACGACGTGTACAGCATCGTGCGCATCCACCTGCCGGACGGCCGCGAGGAAAAGCACACCTACAGAAGCAAGTACTGGCCGGTGCCGGAGGTGTACTGGGTGGCGCCGGGCATGTCGCTCGACGAGCTGCCCGCGCTGCCCGACGGCGCCGAGCACGTCGAGGTCGACGGACAGGACGCACCGGGCGGCGGCCCGACCGAGCCCGCTTCCGCGCAAGCCGAAGAGCCGGGCGGCTAGCACCTGGGTTGATCTCTGCGCTGGCCGCGGTACACCGGGCGGCCATGACCGAGCGGCGGAAACAGGGTCGAGCCGCCTTTTGTGCGATCGCGCTCGCCGTGGCAGCGCTCGCGCCCGGATGTCACAGGGACGGCGCCAAGGCAGCGCCTGCCGGTTCCGCGTCGCCATCCGGGTCGGGCAAGGCGCTCGGCGCGACGGCGCCACTGTCGAGCATGGTCGTCAATCACGGCGAGCTCGACACCAAGGCGCCGGATACTGCGCCGAAGATCGCAGCAACGGTGATCGCCGCGACCGTGTACAAGCTTCCCGACGAAAATTCCCGCAAGCTCGGCTACATCCGGCTCGGCGGCAGCGTGAAACGCGATCCGGATCCGGTGTCGGGGCACGGCTGCAAGGGCCAGTGGTACCACGTCTACCCGATGGGCTACGTGTGCACCGACGAGGCCACCACGAACATGGACGCGCCCATCGTGCGCGCTGCCAGCGTGCGGCCGGATCTGTCGAAGCCCATGCCCTACCACTACGGCTTCGTGCGGGCGACGGCTCCCGAGTACCTGCGCGTTCCGACCAAGGAGGAGCAGGAGAAGAGCGAGTTCAAGCTCGACGAGCACCTGCAGTGGTTCAAGGACCACAAGGCAGAAGTGCAGGTGGTGGACCTGGGCGCGAACGACGTGCCGCTCGACTCGCGCGGCATCGCCATGCCCGGGCTCCAGCACCCGAAGGGCTTCCGGCTCTCGACGCAGCTCAGCCGCGACGAGCTCTTCGGCGGCAAGAGCGCCGACGAGCCAATCCCCTGGTGGCTGAAGGACCACAAGCGGCTGGTCCCCAACGTCGCGGCGTTCAAGGTGCCGGACTACGCCGTGTTCGCCAATCGCGTGCGGCGCAAGACGGGGCTGTCGTTCATCGACGCGTTCGACACCAACGACAACGGCTTCCACCGCCGCTTCGCCGTCACGGTGGACATGCGGCTGATTCCGACGACCAAGGTCAAGCCGGACACGGCTTCGCCCTTCCACGGCATCGAGGTTAGCAAGCAGTTCCCCATCCCGTTCTGCTGGGTGGTCAAGCGCGGCGTGAAGACCTACCACCTGATCCGGGGCGCGGACGAGGTGCAAGAGGTCGCGGACATTCCGCGACGCGCGATCGTGCCGCTCAGCGGCAAGGCGCGCATCAAGGCGGGGCACCGCTACTACCAGACGAGCAAGGACAAGACCATCTGGCTCAAGGCGAGCGACATCGGCATCGTGGCGTACCCGGAGCAGTGGCCCGATTTTGCGCTGAAGGGCAAGAAGTGGATCGACATCTCGCTGCAGCAGCAGACGTTGGTGGCGTACGAGGGCAAGCGTCCGTGGTACGCGACGCTCGTCTCCACGGGACGCGTACGGCTCGGCGATCCGAAGACGCAGCTGGCGACGCCTCAGGGGATCTTCCGGCTGAAGAGCAAGCACATCGCCGCCATGATGGACTCCGACGAGAACTCGGACGTGGCCGGCGGCACGCGCGCCAACACCCACCAATCGCTATCGGCCGATGACCAGGCGACGGTCAAGCGCCTGCTCGCGGCCGAGAAGGCCGGCGACAAGCTCAGCCCCACGGATCGGCGCCGGCTCGACAACATCCACAAGGGGCGCCCACCCGAATACGGCGTCACGGTGCGACGCGGGAGCGCGAACTTCCAGCTGCGCGACGTCCCGTGGATCCAGTACTTTGCTTCCGGCTACGCCCTGCACGGCGCCTACTGGCACAACGTCTTCGGCATTCCGCGCAGCCACGGCTGCGTAAACCTCGCCCCCATCGACGCGCGCATTCTTTTCATGTGGACCGACCCGCCGGTTCCTCCCGGCTGGCACGGCATCAACGTGGGCGCGGACATGGGCGAGGGGACTATCGTCGATATCCACAAGTAGGCAGAGGGCGAGGGGAGCAACACGAAGGGCCGAAGGGCCGAAGGTTTTGTTGGGGGGGTCGCGCGTTGCGCGGCGAAGCGCGGCGCGTCCAGAGGTTGGAGCGTCCGGTCGCGCGGTCGTGCTGCGTTGCCCACCCTCTGGAAGCGACGGCAGAGAGCCGCCCCATGCCTCGACCCCACACCCCTTCGGCCCTTCGGCCTTCGTGTTCAGTCCGGAAGCCGCCGGATGCGCGTTCTACGGATCGCCGACTTCCGTCGGCATGGGGCTGATGGCGAACGCGGCGTTGATCAAGCCGACGTGCGAGTAGGTCTGGGGGAAGTTGCCCCACTGTTCACCGGTTACCGGGTCCACGTCCTCGCTGATCAAACCGACGTGGTTGGCGTGCTTGATCAGCTGCACCATCGCGAGCTCGGCTTCGTCGCGGTGGCCGAGACGCGCCAGCGCCTCGGCGTGCCAGTAGCCGCAGACGGTGAAGGTGCCATGAGACTCGCCGATGCCGTCGTGGTGGACATAGCGGTGCATCAGGTGGCTGTTCGCGCCGAGCTGCTTGCCCAGCTGCCGCAGGTGCGACTCGGCGTGGGGGTGGTTCTTCCTGAGGAAGCCGAGGTTGACCATCATCAGTAGCGACCCGTCCGCGTTGTCGGTCACGAGCGAGTCGCCGTAGTAGCCGCGCGCGGGGCGCCAGCAGCGATCCTCGATCAGCGCGCGGGTGCGCGCCGCCAGGCCGCGGGCCTGGCCCTCCAGCGACGGCTCCCCCAGCCGTTCGGCGATGCGCGCGGCCACCACGGCGCCCACCCAGTGCATCAGGAGCGAGAAGGTGTGCACGCGCGTGTCGTCACGGATCTCCCAGATCCCCGCGTCCGGCAGCTCCAGCGTCGCAGCGATGCGATCGAGCAGGCGCCTGACCAGCCGATCGCTGCGACCCGAGAGGTGCTCCCCGAAGCGGATGTCGAGGAAGATGGGAGCGATCGCGGCGACCATCTCGCCGTACACGTCGTTCTGGATCTGCTGGTAGGCGGCATTGCCGGCGCGGACTGGAGGATTGCCGAGGTAGCCGGGCAGATGGTCGAGCGCGGTCTCGTGCAGCTCGCGCTCGCCCGAGATGCCGTAGACCGGTTGCAGGTGCTCGGGCGAGGATTCGGCCAGGTTCTTCAGGAACGAGACGAAGGCTTCCATCTCGTCGAAGTGCCCGATGCGCCGCATCGCGCGCAGCGTGAAGTACGAGTCGCGAAGCCAGCAGTAGCGGTAGTCCCAGTTGCGCCCCGAGCCCGGATACTCGGGAATGCTGGTGGTGGTGGCGGCCGTGATCGCGCCGGTGTCCTCGTACTGGTGGAGCTTGAGGGCCAGTGCAGACCGCAGCACCTCGCGCTGGAACCGCCCGGGCAACGTGGTGTGCTTGACCCACGTCTCCCAGTAGCGGCGGGTCCGGTCGAAGAAGCTCTCGCACGTCTCGGGCAGGGCGGCTTCGAGCGGAGCGCCCCAGGTCAAGACGACGTACGCTTCGCGTTCGAGCAGGAACTCGCGCCCTTCCACGATGTAGTTCAGCGGCACGTTGGTCGTCAGCCTGAGCTGCGCGCCGGGGATCGGCCACTGGATGTGATTGCTTGCGAGGTAGGGCGAGGGCTTGACCCGACCGTAGTCGTAGACAGGATGGCAGCGGATGCGGACCATCGGGTCGCCGGAAAGGCGGCGCAGCCGGCGGATCAACATCGTCGGCTTGAAAGAGCGCTCGTACTGCTTGAAGCGGGGAGCGAAATCCACCACCTCGAACGAGCCGGATTCCGCGCTGAAGACGGTCCTCAGGATGTTGGTGTTCGGCAGGTACGCCTGCTCCGTGTCGTAGCGCTCGCCCTTCGGCTCCACCGCAAAGCTACCGCCATGCTCCTGATCAACCAGCGAGCCGAACACGAAGCTGGAGTCGAATCGCGGCCAGCACAGCCACACGACCCGCCCCCGGTCGTCGATGAGAGCCTGGTAGGCGCAGTTGCCGATAAGGGCGAGCTTCACTCGGGATCTGCCTCGGTCAACTCCCCTCCGGGTGGGGGGGAAGTCGCGTGCGGGGCGGCCTGGAGCAGATCCGGACCGCCGGGTTGTTCGGTCAGCGGACCTTATGACATAAGAGGGCGCCATGACGCACGCGTCGAGCCCGCGTGAGAACACCCCGTATCGTCCGGCGGCGGGCATGGGGGCCACAACGTGAGCAAGCCGAGGCTGATCGTCGCGTCCGCCCGTCTGCCGGTGACGCTGTCACGCCGCCACGACACGTGGGAAGTGGCAACCAGCACCGGCGGGTTGGTGACGGCCCTCAAGTCCGTCGCCGAGCGCCGGCCCTTCACCTGGCTCGGTTGGCCGGGCACCCACGTGGCCGAGCCGGACAGGAGCGAGGTCACGCGAGTCCTGGCGCAGCACGGCAGCGTTCCCGTCTTCATCAGCAAGGGCGACATCGACGGCTTCTATCTCGCCTTCTCCAATCGCGAGCTGTGGCCGCTGTTCCACAACCTGACCGACCGCTCGCACTTCGGCCTGTCCGGCTACCATTCGTACGAGAAGGTGAACGAGATGTTCGCCGACGCAATCTGCCGGCTGGCGCGTCCGGGCGACGTGATCTGGATTCACGACTACCAGCTGGCACTGGTACCGGAGATGGTGCGGCGGCGCGGCACGGGCTGTCCCATCGGATTCTTCCTGCACATCCCGTTCCCCTCGGCCGAGACGTACCGCACGCTGCCGGTGCGCGAGCAGATCCTGCGCGGCATGCTCGGTGCCGACCTGATCGGCTTCCACACCTACGAGTACGTCAGCCACTTCCGCAACGCCGCGCTTCGCGTGCTGGGGCTCGAGTCCGAGCCCAAGGCGATCCGCATGAGCTCGCGCAAGGTCCAGCTCAGCGTCCTGCCAATCGGCATCGACCCGGCGGAGATCCGCGAGATGGCCGAGAGTCGCGAAGCGCGGCAGGAGCTCGCAAGCCTGCAGAGCACCTACGCGGGAAAGAAGATCATCGTCGGAGTCGACCGCCTGGACTACACCAAAGGGATTCCGGCCAAGCTGCTCGCCTTCGAGCAGCTGTTGAAATCCCACCCCAAGTGGCGCCAGCGCGTGGTGCTGATCCAGATCGCGGCGCCGTCGCGCACGGACGTAGCGGAATACCAGCGGCTCAAACGCGACGTGGACGAGCTCGTCGGGCGCATCAACGGTCGCTACGGCTCGTCGAGCTCGATGCCCGTCGTGTACGTCAACCAGGCCATGCCGCGCGCGCGACTGGTCGGGCTGTACCAGGCCGCGGACATCGCGCTCGTCACGCCCGTGCGCGACGGCATGAACCTGGTCGCGCTCGAGTACGTCGCCGCCCGCGCCGAGCGCGGCGGCACGCTGATCCTCAGCGAGTTTGCCGGAGCGGCGCACTGCCTCCCGGGCGCGCGGCTGATCAGCCCGTACAGCATCGACGAGGTCGCCCAGGCGCTGGCCGAGAGCCTGGAACAGGACCGCCCCGACGCGGAGGCTTTCCGGCACATGCTGGCCTTCGTCAACGAGAACACGTCCATGGTGTGGGCGAACCGCTTCCTCGATCGGCTCGAGGCAACGGCCGGCGAGATCCGCCCGAGCTCGGAGCTGCTGGACGTTGAAGCGCCGCCGCTCGTCGACAAGGTGAAGAAGAGCCGGCGACCGCTGGTGCTGCTGGACTACGACGGCACGCTGCGCTCGTACGTGCTGGATCCGCGCGAGGCTGTCCCGGACGCGCGCATACTCGGCGCACTGTCGTCGCTCGCCGAAGCCGCCGCGGTCTACGTCATCAGCGGTCGCAGCAAGGATGTGCTCGACCAGTGGCTGGGCCACCTCGACATCGGGCTGGTGAGCGAGCATGGCCTGGCCATGAGATCGCCCGGCGGCCAGTGGGAGCGCCGCGCGAACGTGAGCGGGGCGGCTATCCGCAGGCTCGTGGAGCCGCTTTTCCAGGATTTCACGCGCCGTACGCCGGGCAGTGCCATCGAATACAAGGACGCGGCGATCGCCTGGCACTACCGCGGCGTGGATCCGGAATTCGGCACCTTCCAGGCCAACGAGCTGCTGTCGCTGCTCGAAGACACGCTCAAGCGCCGACCGTACAACGTGCTGCGCGGCTCGCGCGTGATCGAGGTGCGCCACGAGCGGGTCACCAAGGGCCAGGCGGTCCAGGCCGTGCTGAAGCGACACGCGCGCTCCGATTTCCTGTTCTGTGCCGGAGACGACCGCACGGACGAGGAGATGATGGAGGCCATTCCGAACGGATGGCGCGCGCGCGCCGTGACATGCTGGGTCGGGGGCCGCAACGCGCGCGCCGCCTACTGGGTCGAGTCGAACACTGCGCTGCTCGAGCAGCTGGAAGCCCTGGCGCACATGTGGAAGGGCCTGCCGCCGCCGCGCCGGGCACTGAAGGCGACCCGGAAGGCCAAGCGCAAGACCCGCCGCGGCGGCACCTCGGCGTAGCCGTCCCGAGCGTGCTAGAACGATTTTCCACGATTCGATGCTGAGATTCCGGCTTTTCGGTTTTCCCGTGCAGATCCAGCCCGGCTTCTGGGTGCTGGCGGTGCTCCTGGGGTTGTCGTTCGCCGCCAAGCCCGCGGCCATGGCCATCTGGCTCGGCGTGGTGCTGGTCTCGATTCTGGTGCACGAGCTGGGGCACGCGACCACGGCACGCCTCTACGGCCAGTCACCGAGCATCACGCTCCACATGATGGGCGGGCTGACGAGCTGGTCCCCCACACACAACATCGGTCGCCTGCGCAGCATCCTGGTCACGCTTGCCGGCCCGTTCGCGGGATTTGCCCTGGGCCTCGCCGCCTTCGGCATCGAGGTCGCGGCGGGCTCGTCCGTCGTCAAGGGCTCGTTACCGGCGCTTGCCCTGCAATTGCTGGTGATGGCGAACGTGCTGTGGAGCGCCATCAACCTGCTGCCGGTGTTGCCTTTCGACGGCGGGCAAATCCTGGCGTCCGCGCTCGGGCCGAACCGCCGCAGACTTGCGGCGACGTTGTCACTGGTGTTCGGCCTGGCGCTGGCCGCAGGGTTCTACAAGCTGGGCTGGACCTATGCGGCGCTGATCTTCGCGCTGGGCGGCGTCACCAGCTTCATGGCGGAGCGGAACCGCACGCGCTACCACGGTCCTCCGCCGCCCGAGCTACTGGCGCAGGTACTCGTCCGGGCGGATGAAGCAATGCAGGCCGGTGACTTCGCATCGGCCGCGGCGATGTCCAGGGCCGTGTTCGGCGCTTCGAGCGATCCGGCGCAGCGCAGGGTCGCGCTGGAGGCGAGCGGTTGGGCGAGCGTGATGGGCCACGACATCGCCGCAGCGCGAGACGTGCTCCGCCAAGTGCCTCCCGGCGCCCGCGTCGATCCGTATCTGGAGGGCGCCGTCCACGAGTTGGACGGCGATCTGGACCGGGCGCGCACCGTCCTGCTTTCAGCGCGGCACAGCGGCGACGCGCGCCCGGAGCTGGCAGGGCTCCTGGTGCGGGTGCTGCTGCGCACCCGGCACTTCGACGACGCGGCGCAGCTGACCGGAGAGATCCTCGACGAGACGCCCGACGAGGACGCGCGCCGTGTCGCCCAGGAGGCGTTCGAGGCCGGCGCTGCGGAGCCCGCCGGCCGGCTGCTGGAAGCGCTGTTCGAGCGCACCAAGGAGCCGCGCGACGCCTACGACGCAGCGCGGGGCTACGCCCGGGCGGAGCTGCGCGACGAAGCGCTCGGCGCCCTGGCACAGGCCGTCCGCGCCGGTCACGCCGAGCCTTCGCGAGCGCGCACGGATGCCGACCTGTCGACGCTCAGCGATGACGCCCGCTTCGAGCTGGCCCTTGCGGGAGCTCCGCGGAGCTCGCAGGTTTGAACCAGGGCGTCCCGTCGGGCGCCACCGGTCAGCAGGGTAGGGGGACAGATGCGCGGACCCTCGGTTCGGGCGCACGGCGTGTGGACGGCCACGGCGCTCCTGGCTCTCATGGCAGCGGGATGCCCGCGGAGCCCGGAGCAGGAGCGCGGGCCGCCGCCGCAGCTCGAAGCGAGCCCTGCGGGCGCCAGCGCCTCGACACCAGCGCGGCCCGCGCCCCGGTCCCACGCGTTCGAGGAGCGCGTCCGCGAGCGCGCGCAACTGGTCGACGACATCCGCGACCAGGGCGTGCGCGATCCGCGCGTGCTGGCGGCGATGCGCACGGTGCCGCGCCACGCTTTCGTCCCGTTCGCCTACTCCAGGCTGGCCTATCAGGACACTCCGCTGCCGATAGGACACGGGCAGACCATCAGCCAACCCTTCATCGTCGCGTTCATGACCGAGGCGGCCAGTCCGCACCCGACCGATCGCTGCCTCGAGATCGGGACCGGTAGCGGCTATCAGGCCGCGGTGCTGGCTGAGCTGTGCGCGAAGACGTACAGCATCGAGTACCTGCCCGGGGTAGCGCGCTTCGGCGAGCAGAACCTGCGCGCGCTGGGCTACGGCGCGGACCGCGTCGCGCTCAGGGTGGGGGATGGCTATCGCGGTTGGGCCGAGGCCGCTCCGTTCGACGTGATCGTCGTCACGGCGGCTCCCGACCACGTGCCGAAGCCTTTGCTTGCCGAGCTCGCCGTAGCTGGTCGGCTCGTCATCCCCGTGGGGCCGGAGACGGGCATCCAGTGGCTCGAGATCTGGACGCGGCTGAAGGCGGGCAGCGCGCCGGACGCATTCAGCAACCGCCGAACGCTGCCGGTGCGCTTCGTGCCGTTCCTCGGTGATGCGGGCGCGGCGCCTTGACACCGGATGACGCGCTGTGCCGTCGGCGTGCTCGACGCATCGAGGTGAATGCGAGTGCGTGGGGCGTCCAGGTGTCCGGAGTTTGCCGGAAGCCGCCCGCAGCCCCAGAATACCAATACGAAGAGCATGTCCCCCCGACGGTTCCTTGCAGTTTTCATCGCGGTATTCGTGCTGCGCATCGCTGTGGGAGCCCACGCCGGCGAGCTGCCGGCCACCACCGCGGCGAGCAGCCCTGCCCGGACCGTCGCCGCCGCCGACCACCCAACCGAGCCCGCCCTGCCGCGCCCAGTGGCGCTGGCCGAGACAGCCGTGGCCCCGGTCGTTCCGGCGCTGGCGCCGGAACCCGACAAGCCCGCCGCGGCATGCCCGAAGGACATGGTCCTGGTGGAAGGCGACTACTGCACCGAGGTCCGCCAGACCTGCAAGCACTGGCTCGACGACCGCAAGCTGCCTTTCGCGCGCTGCGGCGAATACGAAAAACCCGTACGTTGCGTCGGACACCGCGTGCATATGCGCTACTGCATCGACCGCTACGAGTACACGCGCCCCGGCGAGCAGCTCCCCGCGAACTACCAGAGCTTCGTCACGGCGAGCCGGCTGTGCAAGCAGCTCGGCAAACGCATCTGTACCGAGAGCGAGTGGAACTTCGCGTGCGAGGGCGAAGAGATGCGACCGTACCCCTACGGCTGGAAGCGCGAGGCGGTGTGCAATCAGGACCAGTCGGACCTGTA
Organism: uncultured delta proteobacterium; assembly: GCA_963826085.1. GTDB lineage: Bacteria > Myxococcota_A > Polyangia > Polyangiales > Polyangiaceae > CAWDXG01. Next base: position 546,491 of record CAWGVN010000008.1, read on the forward strand.
CGAGCACAATCCACGCCGCCGCGTGTTGCGCGATCTGCGCAAGCCCGCCGACGCCGACCCCGCCTGCGTCAGCCCGTTCGGCGTGTACGACATGGTCGGCAACCTCGACGAGCCGGTGCTGCGCGAGGACGCGCGCTACGCGACGCCTTTCCGCAATGGCTTGAAGGGCGGGTGGTGGATGGCAGGGCGCAACCGCTGCCGCCCCGCCACGACGGCGCACGACGACTACTACAACGACATCCAGGTCGGCGCGCGTTGTTGCGCGGACGCGCCCGGCGAGGATCCGGGCGACACCGGCTGAGCCGGGGATCCTGGCGCCGACGCTCTGCGCGCGGATCCGGCCGCTCTGTCGCGATATCTCCGGCCCTGGATCGGGCCTGACACGCAAGATATTGATAATCAGCGAATAATCGGCGCCGGGCCATTGGGCCTGCAGCGCCGAAAATCGCCCTCTGGCTGGAAAATGGCCGGGCGGCTTGACGAACCCGTCGGCTCGCCGAAAAGTCGGGCCTCGTGCGTCTGCTCCACGCCGCCGTCGTCGCGGCCGTGGGCGCGTTCGTGCTCGCTTCCTGCAGCCAGCGTCACGAACCCGCCCCCACGGCCCGCCCCGCCGCTCAAGCCGCGCCTCCCGCGACAGAGAAGGCGCCGGCGCGCGATCCGCAGACGCTGGCGGCGATCGCACCGTCGTCGCTTGAAGAGCCCGGCGACGAGCAGAGCTCGGCGTGCCCCGAGGGCATGGTGCTGGTCGACGGCATGTACTGCCCGAAGGTCGAGCAGAAGTGCCTGCACTGGATGGACCCGCCGGGGCGCTACCACGAGTTCCGCTGCGCCGAATACGCGAAGCCCGCCAAGTGCCTGTCCGCGCACCGCGTGCACCTGCGCTTCTGCATGGACAAGTACGAGTACACGCCGCCCGGCCAGACCCTGCCCGAAAATCACCAGAGCTGGACCATGGCCAAGGAGAAGTGCGAGGCCATCGGCAAGCGCGTGTGCATGGAGAGCGAGTACAACTTCGCCTGCGAGGGCGAGGAGATGCGGCCGTACCCGTACGGTTGGGAACGTGACAGCACCGCCTGCAACGCCGATCACTTCGACGTGGTCGACGACCACGGCAAGCTGCGCGACATGCGGGCCGCCAAGGGCGAGTACCCGCGCTGCGTGAGCCCGTTCGGCGTCCACGACCTGGCCGGCAACCTCGAGGAGTTCGTCAGCATCGATGGCACGCACCCGGTGCTTCCCGCGATGAAGGGCGCCTACTGGCAGCCGAGCCGCAACTTCTGCCGAGCCGCACAGACCGCGCACGACCGCTACTACAACGGCACCGAGACCGGCTTCCGCTGCTGCTCCGATCCGTCCTGAGCCCGCAGCCCTGGCTGTGATGGCCGGAGCCGGGCACCGCTCGTGGTAGCTTCGGGGCATGGTGCGTCGTGACGCGACGGACGTCCGGAACCCTTCGGGGGGAAGTGCGCCCGCCGCTCGCTGCGCTTCTCCAGCGGGTGCAAGTCCCGCTCCGGTAGGCGTCGGTGCGCCGGGTAGCAGGCCCCAGGTGTCGGAGGGAGACCTTCGTGCCCGAGCGGGGCGTCGAAAGCCCTCCAGGCGGCCTGCGCCGTCTGGAGGGGAGCAAGCACGCGGGCCGCAACATGAAGTGAAGCCTGCAGCCTCGACAGAGGAACAATCCGGAAGCCGAGCCGCTCATGTCACGGCGAAGGCAACATCGGTCGCGGGAGTACCGAAGCTCGCGGCGGATTCCGGCGGGGTAAGGGGCGCAGCACGCGTGCAGGGAGAAGTGCGGAACACGAGAGGCCCGTCTGTGCAGCCGTTGTCACGGCAAGGTGGCTCGTATAAGCCGAAGGCGAAGTCGAGCGCCGCACAGCGGGAGTCCGAGGGGATCGTAGTACCGGAGAGAGTGGGGTCACCCACTCGAACGAACGCCGTGCAGAACAACGCGGCGGGAGGGAAGGGTCCCTGCTTTGGTCGCGCTCGATGCGAGGGTAAGCGCGAGGGAATGGCCGGCAGGACCGGACCTAACGACCCCGGCGTCCGTATGGGCGACGTTCAAGTGCAACAACCTCAAGACGGGCTATCGGCAGGAGCCAAGCGACAGGTTCCGCATCGGCCACGGTGGGAATCAGCCACGCGAAGTGACGCCCGTGTGTACCCGCCGAACCGACGCGCCTCACCCATCGCGCATGCTCCGTCAAGAAGACCATCGGTAAGCCGTGTGCGGGAAATCCGCACGCACGGTTTGAAAGGGGGTCCTGCCCTCTCGCCGGTGTTCACATACCTGGAATGAAAGGGCAGGATCTACCAATGTCGTCCTTCGTGGCGCGCGCGTGTCTTCTCGCGGTCGTTCTCGCCGGGCTCTGGGGCTGCTCCAGCGGTTCCGGCGGCAGCCCGGGAGGGGGGTGCCATCCCACGACTCGCGCCGCCGGTGAATCCTGCAACTGGTGCGACACCTGCAAGAGCACAGCCAGCGGAATCGGCTACTGCTCGAACGGCGGGGCGGACACGCCGGGCGTGTGCGTTGTCCTCGGCTTTGGTCAGGATGGGGACGGGCCGTGCGTGGCGACTTTCGGCCACGGAACGGCCCGGCTCGCCACACCCGACGGCGGCGTGCCCGACAACGCCGTTGTCTGCGGCCTGGGGCAGGGATGCGCAGCAACCGATCTGTACTGCTCCAGTGGCACCGGGAAGTGCGCCAAGCGGAATGCACTCGGAGCGACCTGCGATTCCTGCTCCTACTCGGCTGAGTGCCCGGGAGCCGGCCCATGCGCTGCGGGCGGCTACTGCGACGGCTCGGGGACCTGCGCCGCGGTCAAACAAGTCGGAGACTCCTGCCAGGACCATCCCGAGTGTGGAGCCAACTATTGCAGCTCGTCGATGGTGTGCACGGCGTACCTCCAACCCGGAGCCAAGTGTTCCGACCAGGACCAGTGCACCGTCGCGTGCGTCAATGGGACCTGCGCAAAAGCAAGCGCGGACGCCTGTGCCAGCGTGAGCTGGCAGTAACCCGCAGACGCCGAAGCCTACGGATACGCGCCCGGGTCCTCGAGGCTCGTTCGCTCGTCGAGCCCCAGCATCAGGTTCATGTTCTGGATCGCCTGGCCGGCACCGCCCTTGACGAGGTTGTCGAGGGCGCTCACGCAGGTGACGAGGCGCGTGTCGCCTTCGACGGGGCCGGCGACGATGCCGATCTCGGCGTAGTTGGAGCCGGCAACGGCGACGACCTCGGGCAGGCGCGAGCGCGGGCGACGCACGAACGGCTCGCCTTCGCAGAAGCTGTCGTAGAGCGCGATCAGGTCCTGTTCGCTCTGGTCCGCCGGCACGCGCGCGAATGAAGTAGCCAGGATCCCGCGCGTGAGCGGCGCCGAGACCGGCACGAAGCCGAGCGAGAGGTTCTTTGCGCCGGCGGCGTTCAGCGTGTCCTCGATCTCGGGTGCGTGCTGGTGCGACAGAACACGATAGCTGCGCAGGTTGTTGGCGCGCACCGGATGGTGCGTGGTGGGCGTCGGCACGGCGCCCGCGCCGCTGGAGCCGGTGATGCCGACCGTGTGCACGGGCCCGGCAAGCAGCCCGGCGCGCGCCAGCGGCAGCAGGCCGAGCTCGATGGTGGTCGCGAAGCAGCCCGGCGAGGCGAGGTAGCGCGTCTTCTTGATCAGCGCGCGATTCAGCTCGGGCAGGCCGTACACAAAGCGCTCCAGCAGATCCGGGCGCGGGTGCTTGCCGCCGTAGAACTTCTCGTACGCGGAGCTCCGCTTGAGGCGGAAGGCGCCGGACATGTCGATGACGCGCGTCTGCTGATCGAGCACGGATTGCACCAGCTCCACGCTGGCCTGGTGCGGCAGACCCATCAGCACGATATCGACGCCTGCCGCGGCCTGGTCCGGCGGCAGGTTCTCGAAGCGGAGATCCGTCAGCCCCTCGAGGTGCGGATGCGCCGACGAGAGCGGCTCGCCGACGTGGTCGATGGCGCACACGCGCGTGAGCTCTACCTCGGGATGCAACAGCAGATGACGGGTGAGCTCGGCTCCCGCGAAGCCGGACCCACCAAGCACGGCAGCCTTGAATCGCTTCACGCCGGTTCTTCTACCTGACCGCGCGGAGCGACGCTACCCGGGGCAATGACCGCTCGCGCGCGGCGCCCATGTCGGGGCGGGCTGCATTGACGCATCCTGCCGGCAGGTGGAGGCTCGTGCGGGAGGCAGCAATGTTCCAGACAGACTCCCACCGCTGTCCGCTGCGTATCGTGGTGGCGGTGGTCACGCTCGCGTGCGCGGCCTGCTCGCCTGCACGGCACGACCAGCGGCTGGCGCGGAAGTCCGCCGCGCTCGGCGTGGCGCTCGACGCCAAGCTGCTCCCCGACTTCGTCGGGGACGGGCAGCCCGATGACTGGTTCGGCGCAGCCGTAGCGGCCTCCGGGGACACGCTGGCCGTCGGCTCGCCACAGGACGACGGGGGGAGCGTACGGATCTACGTGCGGTCGTCCGGCGCCTGGTCGTTGCAGGCGAAGTTGCGCGCCAGCTCGCAGCCCACTGGCGACGAGTTCGGCGCCTCCGTCGCGCTGGATGGCGACACGCTGCTGGTGGGGTCCCCCAGCGCGACGAACGGCACGCTGACTAGCGCGGGGCTGGCGTACGTCTTCCTGCGCAGTGGCACCAGCTGGTCGCTGCAGGGTACGCTGTCCGCGCCCGACGCGGCGAAATCCGATCACTTCGGAAGTGCCGTGGCCGTCTCGACCGACACGGCGCTGGTGGGTGCGAGCGGGCAAGACGCAGCCGGTGTCGATTCCGGCGCCGCCTATGCTTTCATCCGTAGCGGCGGGACGTGGAGCGAGCAGCAGAAGCTCGTGGCGGGCAACGCCAGCGGGGGAGACGCGCTGGGCGCGGCGGTGGCGCTGGATGGCGATACCGCGGTTCTTGGAGCGCCTCTCGACGACACGCTGACGGGCATCGACTCGGGCAGCGCGTACGTTTTCGTGCGGAGCGGCGCCAGCTGGAGCCAGACCGCCCAGATCGCGCCCATCGACGCCGCGGCCAACGATCAGTTCGCAGCTTCCGTGGCGCTGTCGGGCTCGACAGCTCTGCTCGGCGCGCCAGACGCACGGGTCTCCGGCATGTCGACTCGCGGCGGCTGCTATGTCTTCGTCGGATCGGGTGCCTCCTGGAACCAACAGGCGAAGCTCGTGGCAAGCGACGGAGCAGTTGGAGATCTGCTCGGTACTTCGGTCGCCGTCGACGGCGACGTTGCAGTCGTTGGCGCATCCTCCAGCGATGGCCCAGGCGGTGCCGATTCCGGCACCGCCTATGTCTTCACCCGTTCCGGTTCCAGCTGGCAGCAGCAGCTCCGCCTCGACCCGGTGACGGCGGGTGCCGGAGACGCGTTCGGCGCTGCGGTGGCGCTCTCCGGCAGCACGGCGGTAGTGGCTTCAGGGCTCGACGACAACGCCGTCGGCGTGGACGCGGGTGGTGCCTCGGTGTTCGTGGGCTCGGGGTCGACGTGGAGCGAGCAGACGCGCCTGGATGCCGGCGACGCTTCGGGCGGCATCAACTTCGGCGGCTCGGTCGCAACCGACGGCAGCACGCTCGTCGTCGGCGCGGGCCGGGACAACACCGAGACCACGCAGGACTCCGGCTCTGCCTACGTGTTCTCGCGAAGCGGCACCACCTGGTCGCGCGACGCCGTGCTGGCGCCCAAGGGCCCGCAAGCTGGGGGCCACTTCGGCGCCCGTACAGCGTTGTCGAACGGCACGATCGCGGTCTCCGAACCTTACGCCGACGTGGGCGGGAATGCCTATGCCGGTGCGGTCCATGTCTACGTCGACTCCGGCGGGTCCTGGGTCGAGGAGGCACTGTTGACGGCCCAGCAACCGCTCGCCGATGCGCTCTTTGGCGGTGGGCTTGCGATCGAGGGCGACACGCTCGTGGCTGGTGCGCCCGGCGGTCCGACGACCATCAGTCGGCTGCATGTGTTTGCCCGATCGGCCGGCACGTGGACGCAGCAGGTCATCGACACCGGGACCGAAAGCATGGGCGGGTCCGTTGCGATATCAGGCGACACGATCGTGGCAGGCGCCCCCCGCGCCACCAACGGCGGAAAGACCCAGGCGGGGACAGTAGCCGTGCTGGTCCGCTCGGCGGGGACCTGGTCCTTCCAGGCCACGCTGACCCCCCCGCTTGCTCTCCAGAACGCCTTCTTCGGGACCAGTGTCGCAATCGACGGCGACACGGCTTTGATCGGAAGCGACAGCGAGTACGGTCACGGAGCCGCGTACGTGTTCGTCCGTTCGGGCAGCACGTGGACCCAGCAGGCGCATCTTCTGCCCAGCGACGTGGCGCAGTTCGACGGCTTCGGTACAGCGGTGGCGCTGTCGGGCAACACCGCCGTGATCACGTCGAGGAGTGACAGTCTTCCGACCACGTCGAGCGCGGGAAGCGCCTACGTGTTCACGCGCAGCGGCACCACCTGGTCGGAGGACACGAAGTTCGTCGCGGGCGACCCCCAGCAAACCTCGCTGTTCGGGTGGTCGGTCGCGCTTGTCAACGGGATCGTGGCGGTCGGCACCCTCGACTACACTGCGTCGCTCCCGAACCCGCCGGACGTCAGCAGGTTCTGCGGCGCGGTCTTCACGTACGGGCTGAGCGGCGGCGGGGCCGGCGCGAGCTGCGGCGCCGGGAGCGACTGCCAGTCCGGCTACTGCTCCGACGGCGTTTGCTGCGACACGGCGTGCGGCGCCGGGGATCCCGGCGATTGCCAGGCGTGCAGCGTGGCGCATGGCGCGGCAATCGACGGGACATGCGGCCCCGTGTCGTCCGGCACCGTGTGCAGACCATCGGCGGGCGAGTGCGACGTGGCGGAAACCTGCGATGGTTCGGGCACCGCCTGTCCGGCGGACGCCTACGTCGCCGACGGCACGGCGTGCAGCTCCGGCTCGTGCGAAAGCGGTAGCTGCACGAGTGGCTCCGGGGGAGCAGGCGGCACTGCCGGTGCAGGCGGCGCTGCCGGGGCGAGCGGCTCCGGGGGAGCAGGCGGCGCTGCCGGTGCAGGCGGCACTGCCGGTGCAGGCGGCGCTGCCGGTGCGAGCGGCTCCGGGGGAGCGGGCGGCACGAGCGGCACCGCGGGAGCAGGCGGCGCTGCCGGTGCAGGCGGCGCCGCCGGTGCAGGCGGCGCTGCCGGGGCGAGCGGCTCCGGGGGAGCGGGCGGCACGAGCGGCACCGCGGGAGCAGGCGGCTCGAGCGGTGCCGCTGACGCGGGCGGCGGGAGTGGCGGAACCGGCGCTTCCGCCGGAGCAGCCGGAAGCGGTGGCGCAAGCGGTGGAACCAGCGGCACCGCGGGCGCGTCGAGCGGGCGCGGCTCCCACACCGGGGGTTGCGGCTGCGGTGTGCCGGGGCAGGCAGCGCAGGGTGTCGGGGAGAGCTGGTTGTTCGCACTGGCCGGCTTCGTCGAGATCGCCCGCAGGCGTCGCCGGCGAGCGGAATAGACTCGCCGCTCGAGCCGGAGGGCCATCCGGTGTCAACGCCGGGTCAGTTCTTGTCCTCGCCGGAGACGGTGATCGGGATCCAGAGCGTGCGGACCTTGACCATGTCGCCGCGGCGCGTGTAGCCGGCCAGTCCGTAGAAGAGGTTCCACCAGTGACCGTCCGGCGTCTCGCCGTAGGAGAACACCGGGAAGATGTGGACCTGCCAGTCGAGGCCGTTCTTGAGCTGGCGCTGGTGGTAGTAGACGTTGCCCACCAGCTCGCTCACCGTGTCCTCGTCGGCAAAGCGCCAGAAGACGGGGAAGCCGACCGTGCTGCGCTGCGACGGGCTCGCGAAGTCCCAGAATATGGGCGCGATCACCATGTGCGTGCTGCGCCCGTTGCGGCCCAGATAGAAGATGGGGTGGATGTTCGTCTGCCAGCCGCGCAGATCCGTGGTGTGCTGGAAGAAGGGCGTGATCCACGTCGTCTTGCTGACGCCGTAGCGCTCGAAGTGTCCCCAGAACGGGAAGAACGCCTGGTTCGACTCGCGCGGACTGGTGCGTGAATACAGGAACGGGAACACCAGCTTCTCGTCCATCCCGATGTCGGGATCCCAGTAGTGCCAGTAGAGCGGCGTTATCATGTCCAGGTTGGTGCGCCCGCGGTAGCGCGCGTAGCCCCAGGTCACGAACGTGCGCTCGTTGTGCTCGCCGCGAGCCATCAGGAACAGCGGGTTGATGAACAGCCACGACTTGTCCTTCCACCCGTAGTGGAAGAAGGGCAAGAGCGTGGTGTGCCGCTCGTTCTTGCCCCAGATGCTCCAGTACAGCGGCAGGATGTGGAGCATGTCCCGCTTCTCGGTGTGCTCCCGGTAGTACGGCCCCCAGATGTTCAGCCACGACTGATCGCGATCGTCGTAGTGGTAGTAGTGGAGCAGCGGGGGGATCAGCTCGTACTTTGTCTGCTCGTTCTGGCCGTAGAAGTAGAGCGGCGCGACGCCGAAATCGATGTCGTCCGCCGTGCGCGCGTCGCAGTGCGACCCGCCCTTCCACGAACAGAACATCGGGCCAACCAGCGTGAAGCCGCCCTTCGCATCCGTGTGCGTGTACGTGAGCAGCGGCGGGATCAGCGTGTAGCCGCCGTGCTTGCGCTTGCCGGTGAAGTAGAGCGGGGCGAGCCAGTTGTCGTGCTCGCCGGGCGCCACGCGATTGACGAACGGTCCCAGCACGGTCGTGCGCGAGCCCTCCAGCGGGTTGCGCAGGTTCCAGAACATCGGGAACAGCACGTCGTCGGCGTGGGTGGGACTGCGCCGGTTGTAGTAGAGCCCGCCGAACACCGAAGCGCGGTCGGTCTTCGTCGGATCGGTCAGCGCGGGCTGCTTGCGCTCGAACCACAGCGGGAAGGCGAGCTTCAGCCTGTACCGACCGCTCGTCTCCTCGTAGTACGGCCCATAGAAGCGCCGGACGGTCGGCGTCGCACGCCCGCGCTCTTCGTCGTCGTCCACGATGTCGCTGCCGATGCGCTTCTTCGCCTTCTTGCTGATCCGCAGCGGATGCTCGGGAAGCGACGGCTCGCTCCCCGGCGGCACCAGCTGGTCGCCGGCACCCGGCGCCGCGTGCATCTCGGGCTGACCGGGCTTCTTTTTCTTCTTCTTCTGCGGCGACGGTCCTCCGGGCGGCGGCTGGCCGGGCATCATCGGTTGCATGCCGGGGCCGTAGGGATCCTGCGCGCGGGCCGGTGCGCTGGCGAGGACGAGCAGAGCGGTCACGCAGACCGCGCTCCAGAGCCGAGCGCAGGAGCTCAAGCGTGTCCCCCGCCTGCCGACCCAAGACGTTCCGCAATGCGCCGGGCGGCGTCGGTGCGCGCTAGCTCGTCCTGGGTGTGCTCGGCCAGATCCTTGATTGCCACGACGCCCCGGTCGAGCTCCGCTTCGCCGATCACGACGCACAGCCGGGCACCCATGCTATCCGCGCGTCGCAACATGCTTTTCAGCGAGTTGCCGCGACCGTCCAGCTCGGCACGGGCGCCCAGTCTTCGCACGTCCCGGGCCAAGAGCAGCGCGTCGCGCTGCGCGCGCTCTCCGATCGGCGCCAGATAGACGAAGCCGTCACGCTCGGCGTCGCCCCCGGGCATCGCGAGCAAAATGCGCTCGAGGCCCATGGCGAAGCCGATCGCCGGCACCTGCGGGCCCCCGAGGCTCTTCACCATGCCGTCGTAGCGACCGCCGCCGGCAATGGTGTTCTGCGCTCCGAGCTCGCCGGCGCTCGATTTGATCTCGAACAGCGTGCGCGTGTAGTAGTCGAGCCCGCGCACCAGCGACGGATCGACCTTGTAGGGCGTCCCCAGAGCGTCGAGCGCCTGGCAGAGCCCGTCGAAGTGTGCGCGGTCCTCGTCGTCGAGCACGTCGAGGATGGCGGGCGCGCCCTCCACGACCTTCCGATCGCGATCGTCCTTGGAATCGAGGATGCGCAGCGGGTTCACTTCGATGCGGGCGCGGGCATGCTCGCTGAGCTCGACCGCGTGCGGGCGCAGGTAGTCGGCGAGCGCCTCGCGGTAGCGCTCGCGCGCCGCCGGGCCGCCGATGGAGTGGATGCACACCTCGAGATCGCCGATGCCGAGCTCGCCGAACAGCGCGCACAGCATGTCGATCATCTCGGCGTCGCACAGCGGTCCAGGGTCGCCGAAGATCTCGCAGCCTGCCTGGTAGAACTGGCGGTAGCGCCCGCGCTGGGGGCGTTCGGCGCGGAACATGGGGCCGAGGTAGTACCAGCGCGTCACGGGCTCGCGCGCCTGGAGCTTGTGCTCCACGTAGGCGCGCGCGGCTCCTGCGGTGCCCTCGGGGCGCAGCGTCAGCGAGTCCTTGTGGCGTTCGAAGGTGTACATCTCCTTCTCCACCACGTCCGTGGTCTCGCCGATCGAGCGCACGAACAGATCGGTCGGCTCCACGACCGGGGTGCGCACCTCGGCGTAGCCGTGTCGCTCCACGTTCGAGCGGAACGCTTCCTCGAGCCTCTGCCAGCTCCCGACCTCGTCGGGGAGGATGTCGTTCATCCCCTTGACTCGAGAGAAAGGCATGTGAGGTCCGAGCGTTGGCCGGGGCTTGCGGCCGCCGGGAGGCTTATGCTCGGAGCATGCGATGCGGTCAAGCTCCGTACGGGCCCGCATGGGAGGGAACGCTGCGGAAGGCGCCCACCGACCGGGCTTCGTGCTAGAGCGCCCGGAAGCATGCGCGCGGCTGGAATCGACCTCGGAAAGGTCCGCGTTGGGCTGGCAGTGGCAGACGAGCTCGGCATGCTGGCCCACCCGCGCCCGCACCTGGATGGGCGCGACCCCGGCCGTCTGGTCGAATCGCTGGCGAGGTTGGCCGAGGAGGAGCAGATCAACGTCTTCATCGTCGGGCTGCCCAGACGGCTGAGCGGCGAAGAAGGTCCGCCCGCGCGACGGGCGCGGCGCTTTGCCGAGAAGCTGCGTGCCCGCACGGGCAGGCGGGTCGAGCTGGTCGACGAGTGGCTGACCACGCGTGAAGCGCAGGGGCGGCTGCACGAACAGGGGCTCGACGCGCGCGCGTCGCGCAGTCGCGTGGACAGCGCCGCGGCAGCCGTGCTCCTGCAGAGCTGGCTCGACGCCAGGCGGGAGGCGTGATGGCCACCGCGAAGAAGCCGCGCCGCACCACACCGGCGTCGCGCAGGAAGGCGACGGGCCCAGCCTCCGCAAAGCAGCAACCCGCAAAGAAGCAGCCCGCAAAGAAGCAGCGCAAGGCGCCGGCGAAGCGCCGGACATCTCGCCGACGCCTGTACAAGCTGTCGGCCGTGGTCGTCGGGCTGCTGCTCGCCCCGGTCGCAACCGTCCTCGTGTGGGGCGCGCTGCCCGGCCCCGGGACGGGTCGGCAGGTGGAGCTCGACTGGCCGGCGGCGCCGCAATCGGCAAGCGAAGCTGCGAGACGCCTGGCGGACGCCGGGCTGCTCACGAGCCCGCGGCTGTTCGCCGCGTACTTCACGCTGGTACGCCCCTCGCTCGAGCTGTCGCCCGGCCCGCATCTGCTCGATGACCGGCTCACTCCGAAGGGCCTGGTACAGCGCCTGGCGCGCTTGGCGGCGCGCCCGCGGACGCACGTGACGATCCCGGAAGGCTACAACTACCTGCAGATCGCCCAGCGCCTGCAGCAGCTCGGCATCTGCTCGGCGGGCGCTTTCCAGCGCACCGCGACCGATCGCGCTCTGCTCGCGGAGTTGCGCATCCCGGGCCGCTCGGCGGAGGGCTATCTGTTCCCGGCACGGTACGGATTTCCGCTCGACTCGGATCCCGCGGTGGTGCTGCGCCGCCTGGTGCACACGACGCGCAACCGACTGCGCAAGCTCGACCAACTGCATGAAGGAGCGCTCAAGCGCCTGGAGAACCAGCGCGGCTGGACCGAGTACCAGGTGCTGACGCTCGCCTCGATCATCGAGAAGGAAACCGGAAAGTCGAGCGAGCGGCGGATCGTTGCCAGCGTCTACTTCAACCGACTGGACGACCCCGACTTCCGACCACTGTACACGCTGCAGGCCGATCCCACGGCAGGCTACGGCTGCCTGGTCGAGCCCGCAGCCGCGACGAGCTGCGCCGGCTATTCCGGGCACATCACACCCGCGATGCTGCGGGACCCGGACAATCCGTACAACACCTACCGCCATGCGGGTCTCCCGCCAGGTCCGATCGCAAATCCCGGCACGGGCGCGCTCGCCGCGGTGATCGAGCCGGCCCACACCGACTACCTGTTCTTCGTGGCGCACGGCGGCGGAGGACACACGTTCAGCCGCACGTTCGACGAGCAGAACGCGGCGATCCAGCGCGGCCGACGCGACGCCGGCCCCTGAGAGCCGCGGCGGCGCCGCCCTCGCGGGGTCGCGCTTGGTTCCGGACGCGACTTTCGCTATGGGGCTCCAGCATGAGCGCGTTCGAACAAGCGGTCCACACAGTCCAGTTCCTGTCCGTCGACGGCGTGGAGAAGGCCAACAGCGGTCATCCGGGTACGCCGATGGCGCTGGCGGGCATCACCGTCGACATCTTCACGCGGCACCTCCGCTACAACCCGGCCGATCCGGCGTGGCCGAACCGCGACCGCTTCGTGCTCTCGTGCGGGCACGCCTCGATGCTGCTCTATTCGGTGCTGCATCTGGCGGGCTACGATCTTCCGCTCTCCCAGCTCGAGGACTTCCGCCAGTGGGGCTCGAAGACGCCGGGACACCCGGAGTTCGGTCACACACCGGGCGTCGAGACCACAACTGGACCGCTCGGGCAGGGCGTGGGCAACGCGGTCGGGATGGCGATCGCCTCGAAGATGCTCGGCGCACGCATCAATACGCCGGAGTCGACGCTGATCGACTACCGCGTGTTCGCGTTGTGCTCCGACGGCGACCTGATGGAAGGCGTCGCGAGCGAAGCCGCGAGCATCGCAGGCCACCTCCGGCTCGACAACCTTGTGGTCGTATACGACGACAACCACATCACCATCGATGGCCACACCGACATCACTTTCAGCGAGGACGTCGGCAAGCGCTTCGAGGCGTACGGCTGGTTCGTCCAGCACGTCAGCGGCCACGAGCCGGGCGAGGTGCGCGCGGCGCTGGACAAGGCCGTGAAAGCGGATCGCCCCGCGCTCATCGTGGCGCGGACGCACATCGCGATCGGCGCACCGCACAAGCAGGACACCTCCGGCGCCCACGGCTCGCCGCTGGGCAAGGAGGAGGTCGAAGCCACGAAGAAGGCGGCGGGCTGGCCGCTGGAACCCACGTTCTACATCCCCGACGAGGCCCGGCAGCCGTTCGAGCAGCGCAAGAAGGAAAACCAGCCGCTCTACGAAGCCTGGCAGAGCGTGGCGGGCAGCCTGGAAGGCGAGCGCGGCGAGCTCTGGCGCCAGCTGTCGGAACGCAGCGTCCCGGAAAACGTGTTCGAGGAGCTGCTGGCAGCCGCCGAGCAGAAGAAGGATGCGACCCGCTCGCTGGCTTCGAAGATCGAGCAGCGCGCGGCCGAGCTCGTGCCGTCGCTCGTGGGTGGCGCGGCGGATCTCGCCTCGTCCACCAGGACCAACATCAAGGGCGGAGGAGACATCGCGCGCGGCGAGTTCGCGGGCAAGAACCTGCACTTCGGGATCCGCGAGCACGGCATGGGAGCCATCCTCAACGGCATGGCCGTCGGCGGCGCCTTCATCCCGTTCGGTTCGACGTTCTTGATCTTCAGCGACTACATGCGCCCGTCGATGCGGCTCGCGGCGTTGATGAGCATCCAGGTCGTGTACGTGTTCACGCACGACTCGGTGTTCCTGGGCGAGGACGGTCCGACGCACCAGTCGATCGAACAGCTCGCCTCGCTCAGGCTGATCCCCAACCTGGACGTGGTCCGCCCCGCCGACGCGCTCGAGTGCGCCGCGGCCTGGACGCACGCGCTCAGCCGCCGAGACGCTCCCACCGTGCTCGCGCTGAGCCGCCAGAAGGTGCCGCCGCTCGAGCGCGCAGCGGACTTCGCGCCTGAAATGATGCTCAAAGGCGCGTACGTTCTAGCCGACAGCGACCAGCCCGAGGTCGTGCTCATCGCTACCGGCAGCGAAGTCCACGTCGCCGTCGAAGCCAAGCAGCTGCTCGAAGCGAAGGGCCACGGTGCACGCGTCGTCTCCGCACCGTGCTGGGAGGCCTTCAGCCGTCTGCCTGCCGCCGAGCAGGACGCCGTGCTCGGTCGCGGCGTGCGGCGTGTGACGATCGAGGCCGGACGCACGACGCCGTGGCGTGCCGTCGCGGGCAGCGACGGGATCTGCATCGGCATCGACCGCTTCGGTGCCTCCGCTCCCGCAGAACGCATCGCGGAAGAGTTCGGGCTCACGGGACAGAAGATCGCCGAACGCATCCTCGCAGAGCTGTAGCGGACTTTCCCTCCGCGCCGAACGGGTCCACAATGTGGATCCGGAAATGAGCCTGCCGATTGTCCTGGTGCCCCACCCGCATGTGCGGGTCGATCCCAACGTGCTGGGCGGCAGTCCGCACGTCGAGGGCTCGCGCGTTCCGGTACGTCGTCTCTGGGGCTTCTACAGGAGCGGTACCAGCGTCGAGAAGCTCCTGAAGCGCTTTCCGCAGCTCAGCCCCGCGGCGGTGTTCGACGCGTTGGCGTTCGCGCTGGACAACGCCGAGGTGATCGAGGCGGATCTCGCGCGCGAGCAGGACATCCTCAAGCGCGTGGGCCGACACATGCCAGCGAAACCGCGCGGGCCCGAACAGATCGAGCTCCCGTTTGCCAAGGGGTCCGGCCGCCGCTAGGCGGACGCGGAAAATCCCAGCAAATCGTGGTATTTCGTCCGCTGGGCGGCTTCCGGCGAAGCTGGATCGGACGAAAAACCTTTACAACAGCAGCGATCGGAGCGAGAAGCGGCCCGCATGCCGGTCCGGCACACAGGTTCGATCCGGCTCCCGGCTCGCCGGGATTCTGGCGTGAGATTTCCTGGATAGATCAGACACGAAGCAAGCGTAGATTGCGTGGGCCGGCTGCCCCGAACCGGGGTTCTCAAGCCGGCATGCCCGGTGTAGCGTGCACCGCGGTTGAGCTGAGATGCCCGACACACCGGGCCTTGAGGAGGTTGATTAGATGGTCGACAAGCGTTGGCGTAGAATTGGTCCGGTACTCGGCGCGATGACCCTTGCGGCGGTCCCGATGCTCGTGGATTGCGGCGGGATGCCGAAGATTCCGGGTGCTCCCGGCATGCCGGGTTCGTGCCCGGCAGACATCACCGATCCGTCGGCAATCATGTCGGCGAATTTCGGGCTCGGTGGAGACATCGAGGGCAAGCTGAAGGCCGCGCTGTCTGCCAGCGCGAACCTGCAGAAGCTCGCCGCTGACATCCAGGCCGATGTCACGACGGCCTGCAACAATCTGGGCAAGGATCTCGGAGGAAGCGGCGACGCCAAGGACCCGAAGGCGGCCTGCGACGCGGCGGTCAAGGTCCTGGGCGAGGTCAAGGCCAAGGCCTCGGGCCAGCTCAGCGTCAAGGTGGATCCGCCGAAGTGCTCGGCCTCGATGGACGCCATGGCGGACTGCGCTGCGCACTGCGACGCCAGCGTCAAGCCCGGCTCCGCAGAGGTGAAGTGCGAAGGCGGCGAAATCAGCGGCGAGTGCTCCGGCAAGTGCCAGGGCACCTGCACGGTGGAAGCCGGCGCGCAGTGCACGGGTACCTGCGGCGGCAGCTGCTCCGGCAAGTGCCAGGGCGACTTCAGCGGCAAGTGCGACGGCACCTGCAAGGGCAAGTGCGACGGCAAGGACAGCAAGGGCAAGTGCGCAGGCAACTGCGACGGCACCTGCGAAGGCAACGCCAGCGGCAGCTGCTCCGGCAAGTGCCAGGGCAAGTGCGACGCCAGCTGCAAGATGGAAGGCCAGGCCGACTGCAAGGGCACCTGCTCCGGCGGTTGCTCGGTCAAGATGAAGGCCCCGAAGTGCAGCGGCAAGGTGGTCCCGCCCAAGATGAGCGCGGACTGCAAGGCCAACTGCAACGCCAAGGTCAGCGGCAAGGTGGACTGCACGCCCGCCCGCGTGACCGTCTCGATCACCGGTGCGGCTGACGCGCAGGCGGCGGCCAAGCTGAAGGCTGCGATCCAGAAGGACCTGCCGGCCATCCTCAAGGTCACCCTCGGTATGAAGGATCGCCTGAAGGACGCCATGGCGAGCGTGGAAACGTCCGTCAAGGGCATCGGCGCGGTGGTCAAGGGTGCCGGCGCTGGCGCGCTCAAGGTTGCAGCCTGCATCTCGGGTGCAGTCAGCGGCGCGGCCAAGGCTTCGGCCTCGATCAACGTGTCGGTCAAGGCGAGCGCTTCGGCGAGCGGCTCGGCCGGCGCGGGCTGACGAAAGCCTGCCCCAAACAGCGACGGCCTCGCGGGAAACCGCGGGGCCGTTGTTTTTTTGTCTCGTCCCTGGCCGCTTGGGATTCACACGAAGGCCGAAGGGCCAAAGGTTTCTGGGGTCGAGTGATGGGGCGGCGGGAGACGGCTAATCCAGCGGATGCCCGGCGTTGACCGGTCGCACTCCCTCTGGATGCGCCGGCACCCGCCGGACAGCACTCGACCCCCCCTCCTGCATCCCTTCGGCCCTTCGGCCTTCGTGTGGGTCCCCTCGAACAGCGCTGCGCTACGCGGTGCGGGCGGCGATCTCTTCGAGCACGGCGTGGGCGTCGTCGCTTTCGAGCGTGGCGCGCAGCTGCTCGACGCTGGGCACAGGGCGGGGAGGGGTCTGCCGGCGCGCTGCCAGGCTCCGGGCCCTCGCTTCAGCGCAGCGCGTGCGGAAAGCGTCGTCCGAGCCGGCCTTCTCGACCAACGCGGCAAGCGCCCGCTGCTGGAGCTCGAGGTCGCTGCAGATCAGGAGCGCGTCGCAGCCCGCGCGCACGGCCGCAACGGCGCTCTGTTCTATTTCGTAGCGGTCGCTGAGCGCGCGCATCTCGAGATCGTCCGAGAACAGCACGCCGCCGAACCCCAGCTCCGTGCGGAGCAGACCGGTGCAGATCGGCCGGCTCAGCGTCGCTGGAACGCCGGGGTCGAGCTCCTGGTAGACGACGTGCGCGGTCATCATCGCGGCGACGCCGCCGTGGCTCGCTGCCCGGAAGGGTGGAAGCTCCACCGCGTCGAGCTCTGCCTTGCTGCGTTTCACGACGGGCAGGTCGACGTGACTGTCCTTCTTCGTGTCGCCGTGGCCGGGGAAGTGCTTGCCGCACGCGAGCACGCCGTTTTCCTGCAGGCCGCGGATGAAGGCGCGCCCGAGCCGCGCCACCGTATCGGGATCGCGACTGAACGAGCGGTCGCCGATAATGGGGTTCTTGGGATTGCTGTCGACGTCGAGCACCGGCGCGAAATCGAGGTTGAAGCCGATCGCGCAGAGCTCGGTGGCGAGAGCTGCGGCGGCGCGCTGCACCAGGTCGCGGTCGCCGATCGTGCCGAGCACACGCATCGGCGGCAGCTGCACGACCGGCTCGCCCAGCCGTGCGACCCTGCCGCCCTCCTGGTCCACGCCGATGAACGGCGGCAGATCGTCGGGGCAGGCGTCGAGGACCGCGCTCGAGAGCTCATGGGCCGTCTCCAGGTCAGGCAGGTTGCGCTTGAACAGGATGACGCCGGCCAGGCGACCCGCCGAAAGCTCGCTCGAGAGCTCCGGCGGCAGCTCGGCTGCCGGAAAACCGCCTACGATCAGCTGGCCGCACAGCTCTGGAAGCGACAGGTCCACAGGTGACCCCATCCTAGGAACTCATCGACGCCGGGGCCAGCCCGTCCTCACAACGAATGCGCCGGATCCGTCCGGGCTGCCCGCCGCGCAGGGCCCAGCGCGCCCAGCAGGGCGAACAACGCCGCGAAGCCGATGGCAGCCAGCCAGAGCCACCAGGGAAACACGAAGAAGCTGTGAGGCTTGAACGGGAAGTCCGGCAGGTCCACCGCCGCGCGCCAGTCCGCGACCAGAGCCGCCAGCCGCGCGACGAGCGCACCAGCAGCGCCGCCCGCAGCTCCCACGACCAGCGCCAGCGACAGCATCCAGGCCCGCATGTCGGCAGCGCTGGCCCCCAGCGCCCGGTACAGGCCGATCTCCCGCTGCCGCTCCGCTACCAGCACCCGGAAGGTGTGCGCGATGTTCAGCGCTGCGACCAGCAGGATTACCGACGCCACCAACATCAGCAAGGCCAGCACGCTGGTGATCAACACGCTCACGTCCCGCGCCCGGGTATCGTGCGGGACGAGGCCCCAACCGGACGCCGCCTGGATCACGCGGCTGGCATCACCGGCGCTCCGCACGCGTACCACGACGCTTGAATAGAGCGACCCGGCGGCTTTGCCGGCATATTCCCGGTTCCAGCGCCGCACCACGGAGATGGGCAGCGTGACGCCCAGATCGATCGCCTTTGGCGAGACGCCGACCACGCGCACCTTCACGGAACGCTGCTTGCCCTGCCGCGCAACGCCGAGCAGCGAGTTGCCGAGATCCATCGTGAACACCACGCCCTGCGCGCGCTCGAGCAGCGCGCCGGCGACGGGAGGCAGGCCGTGCGACGGCGCGATCGCGTGGTCGAACAGCTCCACCAGATAGCGGCTCACGATCGCCGGCACGGGATCAGAACAGCGACCGGACTCGGCACTGCTCGGCAGCTCGCAGTACTGCGGCGAGCTGCAATCCCGATCGCTGTGGCACTCGGGCCCCGGGTGCTGTATCGGGTCCTGGAAGCGCTTTTCGAGGGCGGGCTTCAGCAGCGCCGGCTCGATGCCGTCGCCGATCATCTCGTGAGTTCCGACCTCCTGGCCCAGGAGCTCCTTGCCGCCGTGGGCCATGGACGGGAAACGGAAGCGGAGCTTCGGATACACCTCCGCGACCCCGTGGAGCTTCCTGAGCTGGTCCACGGTCGCCTGCTCGATGCCCGACGGCGGACGCGGCCCGCCCAGCAGCGACAGGAGCCCCGCCGAGCTCTGCGTCGGGTCCAGCTCGACCTGGTCGATCGGGAACACGTCGCCCAGGAGCACGCGCCGCGCTCCCAGCCCGAGCGCCAGGAAGAAGACGAGCGCGGCGGTCCCGACCAGGATGCCGAAGCCGGCGGTCATCAAAGGGCCGCGGGTACGCCCCAGGTCCGCGCGCACCATGCGCGCCAGTGCCCCGGGCCTCACGGGCCGCCTCGATCGGGCTCGTTACGCATCGTCCGGACCATGGCTGGCCACGAGCCGCCCGTCCAGCATGTCGAGCCTGCGGTGTGCGATCCGCGTCAAGCGGTCCTCATGGGTAACGATCACGAAGGTGGTGCCCAGCTCTGCGTGGAGCTCTGCAAACAAGTCGATGATCTGCTCGCCCGTGCTGCGATCCAGATTCCCGGTGGGCTCGTCGCAGAGCAGGAGCTCCGGCTGGCGGAGCAGCGCACGGGCGAGTGCCACGCGCTGGCGCTGCCCGCCGGAAAGCTCGGCGGGCGAGAGCTCTGCGCTATCCACGAGCCCGACACGGCCGAGCACCTCGAGACCGCGTTTCCGCGTGCGGTCGTCGTCCAGCGGCTCGCCCGAGAACAAGCTCGGCGCCGTGACGTTGCCCAGAACGCTCAGATGGTCGAGCAGGTGGAACGACTGGAACACGAAGCCGATGTGCCGCCCGCGGAGCCGCGAGAGCTCCTTGTCGCCGAGCGACGTCACGTCCTGCCCGAACAACCTGAGCGAGCCGGAGTAGGCGCGGTCCAGGCCGCCGAGCAGGCCGAGCAGTGTGCTCTTGCCCGAGCCGCTCGGGCCGAACACCAGCACGATCTCGCGACGGAGCACTTCGAAGCTCACGCCGTCCACGGCCTTCTTCTTCGCCGAGCCTTCGCCGAAGACGCGCGTCAGGCCCTCGGCTTCGATGATCGGCGTCTCGTCGGTCACGCGCTGACGCCCAGATCGCGGCGCGCGGCGTCGGCCATATCCCGCACCATGCTGGCGAGCTCTGCCGGATCTGGTCCCTCGACCATCAGTCTGAGCTTCGGTTCGGTCCCACTCCAGCGGACCAGCACGCGCCCGTTCTTGCCAAGCTTCTGTTCGACCCGACCGATAAGAAGGCTGAGCTGGGGCATCTGCTCGAGGGGCTTCCTGTCCGGAAGCTTCACGCTCTCCAGAACCTGGGGCACCCGCTCCATGACCGTGGAAAGCTCGCTGAGAGGCCGGCCCTCGGACACCATGATGGCCAGCACCTGCAGCGCGGCCACCACGCCGTCGCCGGTCGTCGCGTGGTCGAGAAAGATCAGATGGCCGGACTGTTCGCCGCCGAAGCTGTAGCCCGCACGGCGCATCTCCTCGACGACGTAGCGATCACCGACCTGGGTGCGCCGCAGGCGGCCGCCCGCGGCGGCCAACGCGCGCTCCAGCCCCATGTTGCTCATGACAGTCGTCACGAGCGTGCGCTTGGCCAGGCGCTTCTGCCCGAGCATGCGCGTGGCGCACAACGCCATGAGCGCGTCGCCGTCGACGATCTGGCCCTTCTCGTCGACGACGATCACGCGGTCGGCGTCGCCGTCGAGCGCGATGCCGATGTGGGCCTTGCGCTTCTTGACCTCCTTGACCACGTGGTCGGGGTGCAGCGCGCCGCAGTCGCGATTGATGTTCCGCCCGTTGGGACGGACGCCCAGCGAGACGACGTTCGCGCCGAGCTCGGCGAACACCGCCGGGGCCACCTTGTACGCCGCGCCGTGGGCCGCATCCACTACGATGGAGAGCCCATCGAGCGTCAGCTGCTTCGGGAACGTGCTCTTCGCGTAGACCACGTAGCGGCCGGCGGCGTCGTCGATGCGATCGGCACGACCGATACGTGCGCCGGTGCAACTGCGCGAGATCAACCGGTGATCCTCGAGCAGCGCCTCGATGTCCGACTCCTCGCTGTCGGGCAGCTTGAAGCCGTCCGGGCCGAACAGCTTGATGCCGTTGTCACCGAACGGATTGTGGCTGGCGCTGATCACGACGCCGGCATCTGCCCGCATGCTCTGCGTCAGGTTCGCCACTGCGGGCGTTGGAATAGGGCCGCACAGCATGACCCGGCCGCCCATCGCGCAGATCCCCGCGGCGATGGCCGTTTCGAGCATGTAGCCGCTCAGGCGGGTGTCCTTGCCGATCACGATGCGGGGCGGGCGGCTGGTGTCGCGCCGCGCAACCAGCGTGATGGCGCGGCCCAGGGCGAGGGCGAGCTCTGGCGTCATGGGCGCGACGTTGGCCCGCCCGCGGATCCCGTCCGTTCCGAATAGCTCGCGCTTCTTCTTTGGCGTCACTCGCGGCCTGATCTTCCGGCGACAGCAGCCCTAGTCTCTAAAGTTCAGGAACTGGAGGTCGAGGCCGAGCTCGTCCGCGCCCTTCAGGAGCTGGATTGCGCTCTGCAGGTCGTCGCGCTTCTTGCCCGTGACCCTCACGCTCTTGTCCTGGATGGCGGCCTGCACCTTGAGCTTCGAGCCCTTGACGAGCTTGACGATCTCCTTCGCCTTCTCGGTCTCGATGCCCTCCTTGATCAGCACCCGTTGCCGACTGGAGCCCTTGGGGCCCGGCTCGGGGTCCTTCTTCTCGAGGTGCTTGAGGCTGACCTTGCGCCGCACGAGCTTCTGCTCGAATACGTCCAACGCCGCGCGCACGCGCTCTTCACTGTTTGCCCGGACCACCACGCCGTCGTCGGTGCGCTCTATGTCCGCGTCGGTGCCCTTGAAGTCGAAACGCTGCGAAAGCTCGCGCGTCGCCTGGTCGAGCGCATTGTTTACCTCGGCCCAATCTACTTTCGATACGACGTCGAACGACGGCATGTCCTGTTCTCGTCTCCGTTACGAGTCGACTGCGGGGTCAGCGGGAAGCCCGAGGAGCGCCGCGCGCGCCGCGCCGACCAGGAACGTCGAGCCCGTGACGACAACGACGCCGTGCTCGCCGACGATCTCGCGGGCCCGCGCCAGGGCCGAACCAACGTCCTCGACGACTTCGCCACCCACAGCCTCCGCCATGACGTGAGGATCCACGGCCTTGGAGACCGGGGGCGCTACGAACACGCGGTGGCCGGCGGCCTGCTCGAGGCGGCTCAACATCGCTTTCCAGTTCTTTCCCTGGATCGCTCCAAAGACGAGCGCAACGTCGCGACGCGACTCGATCTCGCCGAGCACGCTGGGATCGAGCACATGCGAGAGCGCCACGGCGCCGTCTGGATTGTGCGCGCAGTCGAGCAGCGTCAGCTCCTGTCCGTTGCGGTGCAGGAGCTCGTTCCGGCCGGGCCAGCTTGTCTTCTCGATGCCCTGGGCAATGACTTCGGGGCTGTAGCCGAGCTCGCGTCCTGTGGTCACGGCCACGGCCAGGTT
Organism: uncultured delta proteobacterium; assembly: GCA_963826085.1. Lineage (GTDB taxonomy): Bacteria > Myxococcota_A > Polyangia > Polyangiales > Polyangiaceae > CAWDXG01. The sequence goes on from CAWGVN010000008.1 coordinate 568,759, forward strand.
GGAGCCCATCATGGCGATCCGTGGGTAGGCCAGGGGAGCTCCGGGGATAGGTTCCGGGCTTCCAAGCTCCACCAGGCGCGCGCCTACCTCGGCGACGCGATCCTCGACCACCTCCATCGCGTCCGGATGCAGCTTGCCCACCACGACGCGCGAGCCCTGTTTGATGATGCCGGCCTTTTCCGTGGCTATCGCCGCGAGCGTCTCGCCGAGCTCGACCATGTGGTCGAAGGCGATGCGCGTGATGACCGCGACGCGCGGCGGAGGAATCACGTTCGTGGCGTCGAGGCGCCCGCCCAGACCCACCTCGAGAACGGCCAGCTCGACGCCGGCCTCGCGGAACGCCAGGAAAGCCGTGAGCGTCGCTACCTCGAAGAACGTCAGCTCGGGCGCCTCGTCCATCACCTGGTCGAGCAGGCGTACCAGCGTGTCGTCGTCCAGGGGCTCGCCGTCGATCTGGATACGCTCGGCAAATCGGATCAGATGCGGCGACGTGTACAGCCCGACCTTGCGTCCGGCCGCCCTCCCGATGGCGGCGGTGAACGCACAGACGGTACCTTTGCCGTTGGTTCCCGCTACGTGCACGGCTTCGAAGGCGCGCTCGGGGTTGCCCATCTTGTCGCAGGCAGCCTGCATGCGATCGAGCCCGAGCTTCCTGCCGTGCGGAAGCAACGCATAGAGCCGCTCGAGGGTCGCCGCTAGATCGCTCACCAGGCTCCACCAGCGAGATGACCCAGCACTCGGCCGAGCGTTTCCTTCATCTCGGTACGCGGCACGACGGAATCGACCATCCCGTGCCCGAACAGGAACTCCGAACGCTGGAAGCCCTCGGGGAGAGTGGTCCGGAGCGTACTCTCGATAACCCGTGGACCAGCAAAACCGATGAGCGCGTTGGGCTCGGCCAGATTGATGTCGCCGAGAAGCGCCGAGCTCGCGGCGACGCCACCTGTGGTCGGGTGCAGCAGAACGCTGATAAAGGGCTTGCGCGTCTGCCGGAAGCGGGACAGCGCCGCAACGGTCTTGGCCATCTGCATCAGGCTCAGAATGCCTTCCTGCATGCGCGCACCGCCCGAAGCCTGGAGCAGGACGACAGGCAGCCGCTCGGTGGTCGCTCTCTCGAACAGACGCGTGATGCGTTCGCCCACGACGGATCCCATGCTGCCGCCCATGAAGGCGAAGATGAAACATCCGAACGCGACTTCGATCCCCTCGATCTGCGCACGCCCGATCTCGATCGCCTCGCTGCGACCGGTGATGCGCCGCGAGCGGGCGAGCCGATCGCGGTAGCTCTTTCCATCGTGGAAACCGAGTGGATCGGTGGGCTGGATGTGCTCGTCCCACAGCTCCAGCTTGGCGTCGTCGAGCAGCAGAGAGCGCCAACCATCCGCGCTCAAGGGATGGTGGAAGCCGCATCCCGGGCAGACCTCCCACGAGCCGGCGAGATGTTCCGCGGTGTGGACGGCTCCGCAGCCGCCACACTTCCGGAATACTCCCTTGCCCAGGGAGCGCTTCTCGCCGGCACGAGATTGAGCCGGTGTCTTGGCGGGCAACGTCACGGCTAAACCGTCAATCTACCAGAGGTTTCAGAGATTTCGCCAGCAGCAGCACGAATCCGTCCAGGGCCGGCCGCTCTTGTGCCGGCCGAGCCTGTAACAAGCCGCGGCTCTACGCAACGGGGACGACGCAATCCGCGAGCCTGTTGACGCATTGCGTTACCCTGGCCGGGGTGGGAAGTGCGGGCGCCGGCAGGACGCGGGACGTTGTCGCGGAGCGAGATCGAGGCGAAACTCGCGCGGCATGTCCGGGAGCGGTAGCAGTGTGACGTCGGGGCTGTCCGAGCTCAGGGCGCCCCTGGTCGGCAGGGACGTCCAGATGGCAGCGCTCAAGCGCGCGGCCGATGGAGCCAGGGCGAACAAGGAGACGCGGGTCGCGACCCTGGTCGGGGGCAGCGGCGTAGGAAAGACCCGCATGATCGAGGACTTCCTCTCGGAGCTGCGCAGCGCCGGCGGGGATCTGCCGCGGGTCTACCGGGGAAGCGCGCGGAACCTGAGGCTCGGTTACGGCATCTTCGCACGCCTCCTGCGTTCGCGCTTCGGGTTGGTGGAAGGGATGGACCCCGAGGCGGCGAAGGCCCAGGTGCGCGCCCAGGTCGCCAAGGTGCTCGACGATCGCAAGGTGGGGGACGTTCTGCTACTTCCTCGGACAGTTGATGGACCTGACGTTCCTCGAGAGCCCGCTGACCCGGGCGGTCGTGGACGACCCATTGCAGGCCCGCCTGCTCCGGCGAGCAATCGTCAAGAGCTTCATCGAGGCCGACGCCGCGCTGGGGCCAGTGTGCCTGGTGTTCGAGGATCTGCAGTTCGCGGACGACGATTCGATCGAGTTGCTTCGCTATCTGATCCAGAACCTGAGCGGACCGATCCTTCTCGTCGTCGCCACCCGTCCCGATCTGATCACGCGTCACGAGGATTGGTTCGAGTTCGCGCAGGGACGGCACGAACGGCTGGAAATCGGACCTCTCGACGAGGACCAGTCGGTCACGATGATGGAAGCACTGCTGGCGCCCTGCCACGAAGGCTCTCCCGAGCCGCTGGTGGAGGCTGCGGTCGGAATGGCTGGCGGCAACCCCGGACTGCTGGAGCAGATGGTGCGCATCTTCCACGACTCCGGGGTGCTGCACGAGGAAGACCCGCTCGCCAGCGAGCCCACCTGGGCGGTGGATCTGGAGAAGCTTGCCAGCGTGCGGCTTCCGATGACCGTCGACGACGCGGTCGCCGCCCGCATCTCTGCGCTCTCGGCCGTCGACCGGCGGGTGCTGGAACATGCCGCCGCGATGGGCAGCATCTTCTGGCTGGGCGGACTGGTGGCCCTGGATCGGATGGACCGCGACCCTCCCGAGTTCTGGGCCGAGAGCGACATGAAGGACGTGCAGGAGATCACCGAGGCGCTCGCCGACCTGATCGAGCGCGACTACGTGCTCCGCCTTCCGGATTCGGCCTTCGTGGGCGAGACGGAGTACGTCTTCAAGCACAACCTCGAGCGCGAGAAGGTCTCGGCGATGACCAGCGCCGCCGCCTCGCGGCGCTACCACCAGACCATCGCCGATTGGCTGACGCAGCAGGACGTGGTCCGCTCGCAGGAAGAGTACGCGGGGATGCTGGCCCAGCATCTGGAGAAGGCGGGCTCGCAGACGCGTGCGGGCCTGACCTGGCTCGAGGCCGGCGACATCGCGCGGCACAGCTACGCGGCCAAGAAGGCCGACGAATACTACGCGCGTGGATTGTCGCTGCTCGGCGACGCCGACGCCCGCCGCCGTATCGATGCCCTGCACAACCACGGCGACGTGCTGCTCTTGCTGGGGCGCACGGACGAGGCGCTGACGGCGTTCCGCGAAATGCTCGGCATCGCCTACCGCCTCGCGCTGAAGGGCAAAGGCGGCGCGGCGCACAACCGCATCGGTCGCGTGTATCGCGATACGGGGTCGCTCTCCAACGCAGAGCGCCACCTCGAGATCGGGCAGGAGCTGTTCAACGCCGTCCACGACGAGCGGGGCGTCGCCGCGAGCCACGATGACATCGGCAAGCTCCTGTGGCTCAAGGGCGAATACGACAAGGCTCTCGACGAGATGAAGATCGCCCTCGACGTGCGCAACAAGCTCGGCGACCGCCGCTCGATCGCGCTCAGCCTGAACAACATCGGGCTGGTGTGGATGGACCACGGTCGGGCGCGCAAGGCCGGCGAAGCGCTGGAAGCGGCGCTGGCCATCCGTCGGGAAATCGCCGATCCACTGGGGATCGTGCAGAGCCTGAACAACCTCGGCCAGCTCGCCCAGGACCAGGAAGACGGACAGAAGGCGCTGGAGCTGTTCCGCGAAGCCTACGACGTGGCCAAGGAGATCGGCGAGCGCAACCGCATCGCGGTGGTGCTCACCAACATCGGCGAGACGCACTACCGTCTTGGCGACAGCGCGCAGGCGATCCGCATCCTCAAGGAAGCCGAGGAGCTGTGCGACGAGCTCGGCGACCGGCTGCACCTGGCGGAGGCCAAGCGCGGCCTGGCCAAGGCCTATCTGATGCACGGCGACCTGAAGAAGGCGCGCGAGAGCATCAAGCGCGCGGTGGACCTGTTCGGTCAGGTCCGCAGCCGCGCCCGCCTCGCAATCGCGCTGCGCACGCTGGGCGAGATCACGGCGGCCGGTGCCTGGGGCAAGGGGCACGAAGGCAAGGCGGTCGACTACTTCATGCGCTCGATCGCCATCTGCAAGGAGATCGGCAACGAGCTCGAGGTAGCCAGAAGCTACCGCGCCTTCGCGACCTACGTTTCCGGCTCCGAGCACTACGTGTCCAACGCCGATATCCAACGAGAAGCGCGGAAGCTGAGCCAGATGGCGGACGAGATCTTCGCCCGGCACCGCCCTTCCGTCGGCGAATCATGACGGGCATGCGGCAGACCTCGAGCCACCCATGACGGGCGAGCTGTCGTCGCGGCTGCGCCAGGTCGCCCAGACGCTGGACAGCCAGTTCCTCGGCAAGAGCGAGGTCGTCCGCCTGCTGCTTATCGCCATCGTCGCACGCGAGCACGCGGTGCTGGTCGGGCCGCCGGGCACGGCGAAGAGCGCACTCCTGCGCACGCTCGCGGAGTTGATCGACGCGCGCTATTTCGAGTACCTGCTGACGCGCTTTACCGAGCCGAACGAAATCTTCGGGCCGGTGGACATCGCGGCATTCCGCGAAGGCACCTATCAGCGCCGGACAAGCGGCATGTTGCCGGAAGCCGAGGTCGTGTTCCTGGACGAGGTGTTCAAGAGCAACAGCGCCATCCTCAATGCTCTCTTGAGCCTGCTCAACGAGCGTCGGTTCACGTCCGGCGGACAGGTGCTCGACTGCCCGTTGATCAGCGTCTTCGGCGCGAGCAACGAGGTCCCGTCGGACGAATCGCTCTCGGCGTTGTTCGACCGCTTCCTCTTGCGCATCCGCTCCGACAACCTGGACGCCTATCACTTCAACGAGCTGATCCAACTGGGCATATCGCACGAGGTGAGGAAGCTCCGGCGGCAGAAGCCCACTCCGCTGGTGACCGCCCAGGAGCTGCACGGGATGACGGAGGAGCTGGCCCGCCGGCTTTCGTTTTCCGACGACTTCCTGTCGACCTACAAGGGCCTGGTGTTCCAGATCCGCGCCGAAGGCATCAGCGTCAGCGACCGCCGCGTGGTGAAGATGCTCAAGCTGTTCGCGGCCAGCGCCTATCTGGATGGGCGCGCGCAGGCCGAACAGAGCGATCTGTTCGTGCTCAAGCACATCTGGAATACCGAAGACCAGGCGCCGATCCTCGAGGGCATCGTGGAGCCGGTGCTCGACGGCTACTACCGCGAGCACCCCGACCGGCGGCGCGTGGGCGCGCTCGGTGTGGGACTCGACGCCCTGTCCGGCGAGATCGACCGCATCCGCCAGATCCTCACCGGCGCGGCGCCGCCGAGCGACATCCAGCTTTTCAGCCAGCTCAAGGCGCTCGGCGAAATCAAGACGGCGCTCGCCCAGCTCACGGATCCCAAGGCGAGAGCGCTCGAGCAGCGCGTCGCGCAGCTGCTCGACGCTTCGCTGAAGAGCGGGAGGTTTGCCGGGCTGTGACGCCGCGTCTGCGGGTCCAACGCGTGGGCTCCGTCGAGGTGCCGCTGCCCGCGTACCAGAGCGAGCACGCCGCGGGGCTCGATCTGTGCGCCGCACTCGGTGAGCCGGTAACGATCGCGCCCGGTGAGCGCCGGCTGATCCCGACCGGGCTCGCGCTTGCGATCCCGCACGGCTACGAGGGGCAGGTGCGCCCCCGCTCGGGGCTCGCGCTCAGGGCGGGGATCTCGATCGTCAACTCGCCGGGCACGATCGACAGCGATTTCCGTGGCGAAGTCGGCATCGTGCTCATCAACCACGGCAGCGAGCCGTTCGTCGTGGAGCCTCTCTGCCGCATCGCCCAGCTGGTGATCGCGCCCATCGCCCACGTCGAGCTCGAGTTGGTGGACGAGCTCGACGAGACGCATCGCGGCGCGGGCGGTTACGGGTCGACCGGAACGTAGCCGCTAGGCGGGAGCATCGTCGTGTTGGCTCGTCGGTCGCTCGGGCTCGGCTCCGCTCCCTGCGGTTGGCGGCAGGCGATCGACGAGCAACACCCGCATGAGCGAGACGAGCTGCGCGGTGTCGACAGGCTTGGTGATGTAGCCGTCCGCGCCGGCCTCCATGCATTTTTCCCGGTCCCCCTTCATGGCCTTCGCCGTCAGCGCAATGATCGGGACGTGGTCGAAGCGGTCCTCGCTTCGGATTGTCCGACTGGTATCGTACCCGTCCATCCCCGGCATCATCACATCCAGCAGCACGAGGTCGATGCCCGGTTGATGCCGCAGCACGTCGATGCCCTGGTGACCGTCCTCCGCGAACACGACGCTGACCTGCAAGCGCTCGAGCGCGCACGTGAGCGCAAAGATATTCCGCACATCGTCGTCGACGATCAAGACGGTGCGTCCGGCAAGGACAGGATCATGCTTGTGCGCCTCCTCGAGTAGCTCGCGCTTGGCGTCGGCCATGCGCTCACTGGACCGATGCAGGTACAGGGCGGTCATGTCGAAGAGGTGCTCCGGTGAGCCCACGCTCTTGATGATGACTGCATCGGTCACTTCTTCTAGACGCTGGCGCTCGGCCTCGTCCGGCTCCCGTCCCGTATAGACGATGATAGGCGGAACGGTGTCGAATCGCTTTCGCATGGTCTGGATCAACTCGACGCCGGGAATGTCAGGTAGCCCGAGGTCCAGCACGATACAATCGAAGCGGCTCTCCTCGATGGCCGCGAGCGCGTCGCTGCCGCTGGCGACTGTCCGGATGTCCACATCGCCGTTGCCGATCAGCTCCACGATGGCCTTGCGTTGTGCGTCGTCGTCCTCGACTACCAGGAGATTGCGGGACGGAGCTTTGATGAAGCGATACAGCGACCGCATCGCGCTGACCCGCGCGTCGCGGGACGTGTCGCTCCGTAGGGTCCCGCCTGCGCCGAGGGCAACCGCGCGGCGTGCATCCGCGTCGCCGTTCACAACGACGTGCACCGGTATGTGGCGTGTGCCGAGGTCGAGCTTCAGGCGGTCGAGGACCACCAGACCGTCGACCGGCGATAGCGTGAGGTCCACCAGCACGGCGTCCGGAGTGAACTGGTGGGCGAGCATCAGCCCGCTGTCCGCATCCATGGCGACGATTCCGCGAAAATCCGCTTCGCGCACCACGCCGAGCAGGTCGTCCGCCAGTGACCGGATCTGGGCGATGATCAACACTACGCATTCCGCCTGGCCCAGCTCCCGCCGGTCATCGGCAAGCGCCGGCGCAGAGGCAAGCTGCGATTGCCCGCTCGCGGTGTCGACCTCGACGGACGAAAAGTCCACGGGCGTCTCCCTGTCGACGCGGCTGTGGCCCATCGGGAGGTAGCTCCGCGGCAGGTACAGCGTGAAGGTGCTCCCTCTGCCCGGGCTGCTTTCCAACGTCAGTTCGCCACCGAGCAAGGTGGCGAGCTCGCGGCTGATGGACAGGCCGAGACCGGTGCCGCCGTACTTGCGGCTCGTCGTCCCGTCGGCCTGGTGGAACGCTTCGAAAATGATGCGCTGTTTGTCCTTGGGGATGCCGATGCCGGTGTCGGACACTGAAAATGCCAGCACGCAGTCGGCGCCGCTCAGCGACTCATTGCCGGCGCCCCAACCCGCTGTCACGGTCTTCACGCCGAGAGCCACCTTGCCGCTCTGCGTGAACTTGAAGGCATTGGCCAGCAGGTTCTCCAGCACCTGCTGGAGCCGCCGGGAGTCCGTGTAGATCGCGCTGGGCATGGCTGGATCCAGATGGATCTCGAAATCCAGCCGGTGCTCGACGGCAACCTGGCGGAATGCGCGCTCCACGTGTGCCGCGAGATCCGACAGAACGCATTCGTCGACGTCGATAACCACCTTGCCCGACTCGATCCTCGACAGATCGAGGATGTCGTTGATCAGCGTGAGCAGATCCGAACCGGAGTCGTAGATGGTGTCCGCGAATTCCACCTGCTTCGCCGTTAGGTTTCCTTCGGGGTTCTGCGCGAGCAGTTTGGACAGAATGAGCAGGCTGTTCAGCGGCGAACGCAGCTCATGGGACATGTTGGCCAGGAATTCCGACTTGTACCGCGACGACAGCGCCAGCTGTTGAGCGCGCTCCTCGAGCTCCAGCTTGGCCTGGTGGATCTCGGTGTTCTTGCGTTCGACCTCGCGGTTCTGCACCTCGAGCAGGCGCGAGCGCTGCTCGAGCTCCTCGTTGGTGCCGCGGAGCTGTTCCTGCTGGGTCCTGAGTCGCTCCTCGGAGGCCTGCAAGGAGGTGGCTTGCTGCTCCAGCCGCTTGTTGGTCTCGGTCAGCTCCAGCTGCTGGCTGCGGAGCTCCTCGGCCAGCGATTGGGACTGCTTGAGGAGCTCTTCAGTCCGCATGCCCGCTTCGATCGTATTGATGACGATCCCGATGCTCTCGGTGAGCTGATCAAGAAAGGCGAGGCTGATGCTGCTGAATTCCGTGATCGTCGCGAGTTCGATGACCGCCTTCACGGCGCCCTCGAATGTCACCGGCAGGACGACAATGCCGTTCGGCTTCGAGTGGCCCAGCCCGGAGCTGATCTGCACGTAGTCCGTCGGTACGTCCGTGAGCAGGATGCGGTTCTTCTCGAGAGCGCACTGCCCGACCAGGCCTTCGCCGAGCTGGAACCGGCTGGAGAGCTGCTTCCTGGACTGATACGCGTAGCTGCTCAGCATCTTCAGCACGCCGGCCTCGTCGTCCCCGTTCTCGACAACATAGAACGCGCCGAGCTGCGCGGAGACCAGAGGCGCCAGCTCACTGAGGATCAGCTTCGAGACCGTTTCCAGGTCGCGCTGTCCCTGCAGCATGCGGGTGAACCGCGCAAGATTCGTCTTCAGCCAGTCCTGGTTCGTGTTGATCCGGGTGGTCTCGCGAAGATTGCCGATCATCTGGTTGATCGTGTCCTTCAGCGCCGCGACCTCACCCTGGGCCTCGACCGCGATCGAACGCGTCAGGTCGCCCTTGGTAACGGCGGTGGCAACTTCGGCGATAGCACGGACCTGCGTCGTCAGGTTGGCAGCCAGCTGGTTGACGTTGTCCGTCAGATCGCGCCACGTGCCCGCGGCCCCGGGCACCTTGGCCTGCCCGCCCAGCTTGCCCTCGAAGCCTACCTCGCGGGCAACCGTAGTGACCTGATCCGCGAAAATTGCGAGGGTGTCGATCATGCCGTTGATGGTGTCGGCCAGAGCCGCCATCTCGCCGCGCGCCTGCAGAGCGAGCTTCTGCTTCAGATCACCGGCAGCAACCGCGGTCACTACGGTTGCGATATTGCGCACCTGGGCCGTCAGGTTCGACGCCATCGAGTTCACGTTGTCGGTCAGGTCCTTCCAGGTGCCGGCAACGCCCTCGACGTTGGCTTGTCCGCCCAGCTTGCCCTCGGTGCCCACCTCGCGCGCCACGCGCGTCACCTCGGAGGCAAAAGACCGGAGCTGGTCCACCATGGTGTTGATCGTGTCTTTCAGCTCGAGGATCTCCCCGCGCACATCGACCGTGATCTTCCGGGACAGATCGCCCCGGGCCACGGCCGTGGTGACCTCGGCGATGTTGCGGACCTGGGCCGTCAGGTTGGACGCCATCAGGTTCACGTTCTCTGTGAGATCCTTCCAGGTACCTGCAACGCCCCGCACGTTGGCCTGCCCGCCCAGCTTGCCCTCGGTGCCCACTTCGCGCGCCACGCGCGTCACCTCGGACGCGAAGCTGCCCAGCTGATCCACCATCGTGTTGATCGTGTTCTTGAGCGCAAGCATCTCGCCGCGGACGTCGACGGTGATCTTCTTGGAGAGATCGCCGCCCGCGACCGCAGTCGTGACCTCTGCGATGTTGCGCACCTGGCTGGTCAGGTTGGACGCCATCAGGTTCGCGTTGTCGGTCAGGTCCTTCCAGGTGCCGGCCACGCCCTTCACGTCGGCCTGCCCGCCGAGCTTGCCCTCGGTGCCTACCTCTCGCGCCACGCGCGTCACTTCGGAGGCGAAACTGCCGAGCTGATCCACCATGGTGTTGATGGTGTTCTTCAGCTCCAGGATCTCGCCCTTCACGTCCACCGTGATCTTCTTCGACAGGTCGCCGCGGGCCACTGCCGTGGTCACCGTCGCGATGTCGCGGACCTGGGCGGTCAGACCGGAGGCCATCGAGTTGACGCTCTCGGTCAGGTCCTTCCAGGTGCCGGCCACGCCCTTCACGTCGGCCTGCCCGCCAAGCTTGCCTTCGGTGCCCACCTCGCGCGCCACGCGCGTCACCTCGGAGGCGAAGCTGCCGAGCTGATCCACCATCGTGTTGATCGTGACTTTCAGCTCCAGGATCTCGCCCTTCACGTCCACCGTGATCTTCTTCGACAGGTCGCCGCGGGCCACCGCCGTCGTCACGGCCGCAATGTTCCGGACCTGTGCGGTCAGGTTCGAACCCATCAGGTTGACGTTCTCGGTCAGGTCCTTCCACGTGCCGGACACTCCGGCTACCTGGGCCTGTCCGCCGAGCTTGCCTTCGGTGCCGACCTCGCGCGCCACGCGCGTTACCTCGGAGGCGAAGCTGCCGAGCTGATCCACCATCGTGTTGATGGTGTTCTTCAGCTCCAGGATCTCGCCTTTCACGTCCACCGTGATCTTCTTCGACAGGTCGCCACGGGCCACCGCCGTCGTCACGTTGGCAATGTTGCGCACCTGCGCCGTCAGGTTCGACGCCATCAGGTTGACGTTCTCGGTCAGGTCCTTCCACGTGCCCGCGACGCCCTTGACGTTGGCCTGTCCGCCGAGCTTGCCTTCGGTACCGACCTCGCGCGCCACGCGCGTTACCTCGGAGGCGAAGCTGCCGAGCTGATCCACCATCGTGTTGATGGTGTTCTTCAGCTCCAGGATCTCGCCTTTCACGTCCACGGTGATCTTCTTCGAAAGGTCGCCGCGGGCCACCGCTGTCGTCACGTTGGCAATGTTGCGCACCTGCGCCGTCAGGTTCGACGCCATCAGGTTGACGTTCTCGGTCAGGTCCCTCCACGTGCCCGCGACGCCCTTGACGTTGGCCTGTCCGCCGAGCTTGCCTTCGGTGCCGACCTCGCGCGCCACGCGCGTTACCTCGGAAGCGAACGAGCTCAGCTGATCGACCATCGTGTTGATGGTGTTCTTCAGCTCGAGGATCTCGCCCTTCACGTCCACCGTGATCTGTTTGGAGAGGTCACCCTTGGCGACGGCGGTCGTAACCTCGGTGATGTTGCGGACCTGGGCCGTCAGGTTCGACGCCATCAGGTTCACGTTGTCGGTCAGATCCTTCCAGGTACCGGACACACCTCGCACCCGCGCCTGTCCGCCGAGCTTGCCCTCGGTGCCTACCTCGCGTGCCACGCGCGTCACCTCGGAAGCGAAGTTGCCGAGCTGGCCGACCATGGTGTTGACCAGCTTGGCCGTGCGGCGGAACTCGCCCTTCAGGGGACGCCCATCGATGTCCAGGGACATGGTCTGCGACAGGTCGCCGTTCGCCACCGCGCCGATGACGCGGGTTACCTCCGCAGTCGGCTGCGCAAGGTCGTCGATCATCGAATTGACCGCGTCCAGCTTTCCCGACCAGTCTCCACGAGCAGCGCGCAATTTCGCTCTGGTCGTGATGCGCCCCTCCTTGCCGACAGCCACGCTGACCCGCTCCAGCTCGCGCGTGACCTCCTGGTTCAGCTCGATGATGTCGTTGAGCGCTTCGGCGATTTTCCGCGACGCGCCGTCGTCATCGGGCACCGGCATCCTGGCGGTGAAGTCGCCTCGGCGGACCGCATTGAGCGTTGCCAGGAGCTTCCTCGTGTCAAGCTTCTCCTGCGTCTGCGTACGCATTTCCTGACCTCCGGGAGAGCCGTTCAGGTGTTTCCGGGTACGGACGGTTGCGAGGCGCGTATCCCCGTCGCGGGCTCGATCACGACGGGGAGGCGGACAACGAACTCGCTGCCCGTGCCTGGCCCGGCGCTATGCGCGGCGACCGTCCCGCCGTGCAGCCCGGTCAACGTCCTGACGAGCGCGAGGCCCAGCCCGAGGCCGCCGGAGGAGCGGCTGGCTCCGGTATCTGCCTGGACAAAGGTGTCGAAGACCTGGTCGAGCATCGCGGGCGGGATGCCGGCTCCGTTGTCGCACACCGTTATCGTCAATTCGCGGTCTACCACCGCGCAGCGCAGATGGATCTCGCCGCCAGGTCTCGTGTAGCGGATGGCATTGCCCAGCAGATTCCCGATGATCTGGACAATTCTCACTGGATCGACCTCGACCATGACGGGGGCGTCTGGCAGCTCGACGTGCAACCGGTGGCTCTTGGCTTCAATGGCAGCCGTCACGGACTGCAGGACCTCTTCAACCAAGCGCCGCAAAGCGACCTGCTCGATGGAGAGGCGCACCTTCCCGCGCGTGATGCGCGACACGTCCAGCAGATCGTCGACGAGCCGGACCATGTGCCTGAGCTGACGCCGCGCCACGTCGAGAGGCTGGGCGACCTCGGGCAGATGACTCGCCTGGAGGCGCAGGACCTCCGTCGCGGACACGAGGGGCGCGAGCGGATTCCGCAGTTCGTGGGCCAACATGGCCAGAAACTCGTCTTTCCGCCGATCGGCCTCCCGCAGCTGTTGGGCGTGGCTCTCGAGCTCGCCCATGAGCCGGGTGCGCTCGAGCGCGGTCGCGACCTGCTCGCACACAAGCCCCAATGTGAACAGCTCGTCGTTCTCGAAGCTGCTCCGGCTCCGTGTCCCGAAGACGACGCTGCCGAATACGCGCTCCCCCGCGACGATCGGAAAGCCAACGCAGGCCCTGAGCCCGTAGCTGTCGCGCGGTCTTGCCGTCATGTCGCCGAGGTCTTCGGCGCGAATCACCCGTCGTTCGGCCACGGCGCGCCCGGCGATCGAGTCGCCCACCGGCATGCGCTGGAACTCCTCGAGCACCTCCGATCGCAGGCCCCGCTGCGAGTGCAGCGTCAGCCAGCACTCGTCCTCCAGCAGGTAGGCCAACCAGACGTCGACTTCCAGGTGCGACGAGAGATTCTCGAAGATGGTCGAGATGTTCTGCGCCGGCTGTGGATCGAACAGCAGCTGCTCGGCGGTATTGGCGAGCACACGCAGGCGCTCGTTGGCGGCCTTGAGGCGTTCCTCGGCGGCTTCCCTCTCCCGCACGCTCGCAGCCAGCTCCTCGGCGCGGGCCGCTAGCATCGCGGAGATGCGCTTCTCGTTCTCCATCTTGAGGGACAACTGCGCGGTTTCCCACTGTTGGTGCGCTTCTTCGAGCTCCTTTTCCCGCAAGCGCTCCGCCTGCCACGCGATCTCGCGTCGCTGCCGGAACAGGTCGAGGAACACAGTCACTTTGGACCGGAGAATCTCCGCCACGATGGGCTTGAAGATGAAGTCGACCGCCCCCAGCGAGTAGCCCCGCACGACCTGGTCCTCGACATACTCGAACGCGGTGATGAAGATGACCGGCATACCCGCCAGGCTCCGGCGCTTGCGCATTAGCTCCACCGTGGCAAAGCCGTCGATCCCGGGCATGTCCACATCGACCAGAGCCAACGCGAATTCCCTCGAGCCCATCAGCAGTCGCAGCGCTTCCGCTCCGGACCTGGCGCACACGATATCCGCGTCCAGGTCGGCAAGCAGCGCCGCGGTCGATCTCAGGTTGTGGGGATTGTCATCGACGACGAGCACACTCGCCGTTCCTGGTTCGCTCATAGGCGGTCTCCAGCACCGGGGTTTTGCTCGACGAAAGCTACCCGCCCCGGGCTGGCATCCCCACTGCGCGCCGATTGCGGAGCAATGACGCCGCGCATGGCGCGGGCAAGCATGGCAAAGCGGTACGGCTTGGGAAGAATGTCGACGAACCCGTATTCCCTGTGTCTAGCCATCACCGGGTCGTTGGAGTATCCGCTGGAGGCGATTGCGCGGACTTCTGGATCGAGCTTCTTCAACTCGGCCAGCGCTTCGGCGCCTCCCATCCCGCCACGCACGGTCAGGTCCAGGATCACGACGTCGAACGGGTCACCTTCCAGCATCGCACCACGATACCGCTCCACGGCGGTCAGTCCATCCGGAGCCGTCTCGGCGCGGTAGCCTAGCTCGACCAGACAGTCGGCGACCACGTCACGCAGCGTCTGCTCGTCGTCCATGACCAGCACTCGACCTTCCCCGGACGCCCCCCGATGCACTTGCGTCTGCGCTTCAACGGTTTCGAACCCGGGGGAGGCTGGCAGATAGACGTAGAACGTGGCTCCGTCGCCAGGATGCGATTGTGCGCGCAACAATCCGCCGTGGCGCTTCACGATGGAATAGGCGGTAGCAAGGCCCAACCCGGTTCCGGTGGGCTTGGTCGTGAAGTACGGATCGAAAATACGATCAAGAACGCGCGGTTGGATGCCCGGTCCAGTGTCAGCGATCGAGATTTCGACGTAGCTGCCGGGGTTCAACCAGCCCCGGCTCTCGTTGCTGACCTCGTGGTTTCTCACGCTGACCGTCAGGTGCCCGGCGTGCTCCATGGCATCCCGGGCGTTCAACACCAGGTTGCTCAGGACCTGGCAGATCTGACCCGCGTCGATCTCCGCGTGGTAGACGTCCTTCGCTATGTGGTAATCGGCGATGGTCGAGGCGCCGCGCAGGGTGAAAGCCACCGAGTCGCGTACCAGCCGTTCGATTGCGCACGGCTGTCTGACCGGCTCGCCTCCACGAGCGAAGGTCAGGAGTTGGCGCGTCAGCGCCGTCGCGCGTTCCACGATCTCATCGACGTCGCCCAACATCTGATGGGCTTCGCTGCTTTGCGGAATCCTCTCGCGCGCCAGCGAAGTAGTGGCCAACAGCACCGCCAACATATTGTTGAAATCATGGGCGATGCCTCCGGCGAGTAGGCCGATGCCCTCGAGCCGCTGGGCATTCTGGACTTCCTGCTCCAGGCGCCTTTCCGCGGTCACGTCGCGGAACACGAATACGTGCCCCTGGGCGTTGCCATCGCTGTCCACGATCAACGCGACGCAATCTGCAACAATTCGCTCTGTACGGTCCCGCCTCACTAGAATTGAATCGGCCTCGAGCGGGACAGGTGCCCTGCCATCGGGGAACGGCCGTCGCTCCCGCGTGCGCGGGTCCAGAAGCTCGAGAACCTCATCCACCTGCTTGCCGACGGCTTCGGTCTCGGACCATCCGGTCAGAGTCGACGCGGCCTTGTTCATCAGCGTGATGTAGCCTTCTGGATCGCTCGCCACCACCGCGTCGCCGATGCTCCGGAGGGTGACCACCTGACGCTCTCGTTCCGCGGACAGGCGTCGCGCCGCTTCGATCTCGTCGCGGAGCCGCTTGGCTTCCCAGCGCGCCTTCTCCTCGGCCAGTTTCTGCTCGTGCTCGCGCTGCTCGGCCTCCCGCAGCATCTCCGCCTGACGTTTCACCTCCTCTTTGCTGCGGTAGAGCTCGATGAACACGGAGACCTTGGCCTTCAGGATCTCGGGAACAATGGGCTTGAAGAGGAAGTCGACGGCGCCCAACGAATAGCCGCGAATCACCTGCTCCTCGTCGCGATCGAAGCCGGTGAGGAAGATAATCGGCGTGTGCCTGGAGCGTTCGCGTGCGCGGATCATTGCCGCGGTCTCCAGACCATCCAGCCCCGGCATGCGGACGTCCAGAAGAATCAACGAAAAGTCGCGGCGCATGACTTCGCGCAGGGCTTCGTCGCCGGATCCCGCCGTGATCAAATGGGCGCCCATCGTTTCCATCAGTGCTTCCAGCGATCGAAGATTGTTCTGGTTGTCGTCGACAGCTAGAACATCGATGACGGCGGCGTCGGCCATGGCACCTCTCGCAGTGGACGATGAAGCGGGCAGCGCTCGCGTCGGAGCTACCCGCAGACCACCGAGCATCTCTTGTGCCACCGCGAAAATCCTGCGCGCCCATGGATTCTTTCCGCGCGTGCGTGTCGTAGCGGAATGGCACACCGTGGCATTCCGCTACGGACACCGCACCCCCGATCGGTGGGAAAGACGTGTAACTTCACGGGATGCGGTCTGCCTTCCTGCCTGGCGCCTTGCTGCTCGGCACCTTCCTCGCGGCGCCGGCCTGGGGCGCGACGATCACGATCGCGCCGGGCGACGACTACACGAAGATCGAGGCAGCGAAGGCCGGCGACGAGGTGGTGGTCCAGCCGGGCACGTACCAGTTCCGCGTGTACCTATCGCAGGCGGGCACGGCAGCCAACCCCATCGTGATCCGCGCGGCCGATCCATCCAATCCGCCGGTCTGGGATCTGTCGGGCAAGAACGTGGAAAGCTGGCCGGGCAGCTACACCGGCGGCGACAACGGGCGAGGCTGCTGGCAGGTGACGGGCAGCTACTACGAGATCAGCGGTATCGAGATCACCGGCTGCCATACGAGCGGCAACAACGCCGCGGGGATCCGCACGGTCGGCGCGGACCACATCACGATCCGCGACGCCTACCTGCACGACAACGACGACGGCTACACCGGCGACGCCGACCCGGTCGCGCTCGAGTTCTGCGAGATCGCGCACAACGGTCACACCACGAACCCGCCCCAGCACAACGTATACGTGTACGGCGGGACGTTTGCGCTGCGCTACTCGTACGTCCACGACTCGCTGGGCGGGCAGAATCTCCACATCCGCGCACACGACGCGACCATCGAGTACAACTGGCTCGCGCGCGCCGAGAACTACGAAGCAGACCTGATGACCGGCGACCAGCCGGACCAGAAAATGCTTTTCCGCGGCAACGTCGTGCTCGGCAACACCACGCCCGGAAACAGCGGGCAGGTGCTGGTGCTCTACAACGACCAGGGGCAGAGCGGCGTCTCGATGTCGCTGCGGGCGATCTGGAACACCTTCGTGATCCGCTCGTCCACGAACCCCGCGCTCGTCCACGTGCGCAACGACACGCTCGTCTCGGCCAACGTCGAGGTCTCGAACAACATCGTCAGCGGGACGGACCAGGCCGTCGTCCTGGCCGACACCAGCAGCGGCAACGCGACCATCACGGGAAAGAACAACTGGTTTCCCCAGGGCGCCAGCGTGGCGCCGCTGACCGGCACGCTCTCCGGCTCGAGCCCGGGCTTTGGCGACGCCGCAGGGCTGGATTTCACGCTGGCTTCGGGGAGCGTCGCGATCGGCGCGGCGGACCAGTCGGTCGCCGGTGCGCCGGACCGCGAGTACTTCCAGAACGAGACCAACGCGGAGAAGTTCCGCTGGCGCGCCGCCCACGCGGACCTCGGCGCATTCGAGAGCACCACGACCGGCAGCGGCTTCGGCCCATACGACACCCCGGGCAGCGCTGGTCAGGGCGGAACCGGCACGGGCGGGAGCGCAGGCAGCAGCGGTGCCGCGGGCAGCGGCGGCACCGGCGGCGGCGGAGGTCAGGGAGGGGCTGCGGGCGGCGCCGCGGGCGCACCCGCGAAGGCTCGCTCCGGCGACAGCGGCGGCTGCGGCTGTCGCGCCGCGCCGCGGCGGAGCAGCGCGGGGGCGTGGGTGCTTGCGCTATCGCTGGTGCTGGTCGGGGGCAAACGTCGCGGATTTTTGCCGCTCCGACGCTCTGCCCCCTCGTGATACCGTGACGCCCATGGCGCTGGACGACCTGGCGAAGAGGCTTGCGGATCCATCTCATGTCGGGCTCACGTCGGAGCTCATGGAGAAGCTCGGCATCAAGGATGCGGACGTGACTCGCGGGCGCCTGATGGCGCAGATGGACGACGGCAACTCGCATCTCGGCGTGTACATGCTGGCGTGCTACGTCGTCGACGACACCGATTTCTGGGGCGACGGGGAGATCTACTGGTGGTCGATCCCCGCCCTCGTCGACCGCGACGGAAAGGTCACCCGCGACCCGCTGGCCGGGCTTCCCAACGGCATGCCGCCGCACAAAGTCGGTTCGCTCGAGTGGATGACGAACCTCTCGCTTGCGGAACCGCCGCTGCTCGCGGTGATCCCGCCGGACGAGGCGATCACCTCGTGTGTGACGCGCCTGGCCGTCTACGACGACGACGGGAAGCCCGCGGATCTGGCGGCGTCGCTGACCGCCGGGCTGGAAGCGTATGCCAGCGTCTCGAAGGGTCCCCACGATGGCCCGGACAACATCATCACGCCGGTGCGCGACGCCATCTGGCGGCGCCTCCAGGCCGACCAGGACGACATCCTGATCGACCAGGATCTGGTGCTGCGCCGTGGCGAAAACGTCGACTTCCACCGCGGTATGATCGGCTCGATCGTCAATGCCATGGCGCGCGTCTACTACTTCGTGCAGGACGAGGGAAAGACGGAGCGTTTCGGCCCGGTGAACCTGCACAAGGGCCAGGTGGAGACGGTGAAGTTCAAGCGGAAGCTCGAAGGCGGCGGACGGCTTGCGCTCTTCGCCCGCGGCGCCACGGTCACCTGCTCGGCGTTCGGCGAGCTCGAGACGGACATGCCGTTCATCAACAAGATCATCGATTCGCACCACGAGAACGCGCTGGCCGACGGCTTCAACGTCGCGGGCACCGGCGCCGCCAAGTTCGTCGCGTTCTACACGCCACCCTGAGCTTCCGCCGTCAGCTGGCGCTATTCGCTGACGCGCTCGAAGAACGTCCGGAGCTCGCGCTCGAGCACGGCCTTGTCGTAGTCGCGGGTCACGATGTGACGCGAGCGCGGCAGCATCACCACGATGGGGTCAGGCGTCCCGAGCCGCATGGCGACGCGCCGCGCGTTTGCCGGTGGGCAGATCCGATCGCGCTTGCCGTGGACGATCAGCGTCGGGCAGCGCACCTTCTCGAGCTCGCCGCGGACGCTCCGCGCCGCCTGGAGCACCCGGATGGCGGCGTGCACCGGCTGGGCGTCGTAGGTGAGGTGGGTCTCGCGCGCTTCGGGATCGGCGATGTCTGCACCGGCCTTGGGCAACGAGAAATCCGGCACCCGGAGGCTCCTGACGGCATCCAGCGCCAGGGTCGGGAAGGGCCAGGCGAGCCAGGCGGCATTGGCCAGCAGCACCAGCGCGCGCACGTCGTCCGGGCGGTTGGCGGCAAGATGCGCGGCAAGCAGCGAGCCCATGCTGAGCCCCGCGACGATCACCGGACCGTCGACCGCCAGCTCGTCCAACGCCTTGTCGGCGGCGCCGAGCCAGTCGTCCCAGCCGCGCTCTGCCAGATCCGTCGCGTGCGTCCCATGTCCGGGGAGCAGCGGCGCGTGCGCTCTGAGGCCGAGCGCGCGCGCTACCTGTACGACCAGCTCGATCTCCAGCGGCGTACCGCCAAAGCCGTGCAGCGCCAGCACCGCAGGCGTCGCACCGTCGAACGAGAGCGGATCCGGGGATCCCGGCCCAACGAGTCTGCCGCGCTTGTCAGCCTTCGCCGCGTTTGATGCCGTAGGCACGGATCTTCTTGTGCAGATTGGTCCGCTCGACGCCCAGCGCCACGGCGGCCTTGGAGATGTTCCACTCGAAGCCGCGCAGCGTGTCGACGATGTAGCTGCGCTCCGCCGCCTCCCGGTACTCGCGTAGGGTCAGCCGCTTGCCCTCGTCGTTGACCATGGGCGGCGGCGTGCTCAGGTGCGCGGCAGCGCCCTCCGCCGCCGAATCGGCGTCGTCCTCGAACGGACTGTCGTGCGGATCTTCCGGCAGGTCGGCGACGGTGATCACGTCGCTCGACAGGATCGCCGCGCGCTCGACCACGTTCTTCAGCTCGCGGACGTTGCCCGGCCACTTGCGCCGCGTCAGCGTCTCGTAGACCTGGGGGTCGATCTTCTTGGGCTTGAGGCCGTTTTCCTTGCAGAACACCTCCACGAAGGCGTCAGCCAGGAGACGGATGTCCTCCGCGCGCTCGCGCAGCGCGGGTACCTTGATGGGGAACACATCGAGCCGGAAGAACAGGTCCTCGCGGAACTTGCCGTCGGTGACCTCCTTCGACAGGTCCTTGTTCGTGGCGGCCAGCACGCGCACGTCGACGTGGATGATGTGCTCCGAGCCGACGCGCACGATCTCCCCGTTCTGCAGGGCGCGCAGCACCTTGGCCTGCGCCGCCAGATCCATGTCGCCGATCTCGTCCAGGAACAGCGTGCCGCCGTGGGCCTGCTCGAAAAAGCCGCGCTTGCGCGCCTGGGCGCCGGTGAACGAGCCCTTCTCGTGACCGAACAGCTCGCTCTCGATGAGCTCGCGGGGGATGGCCGCGCAGTTGACCTTGATGAACGGCTCGTCCTTGCGCGGGCTGAGCCGGTGGATGGCGCGGCTCACCAGCTCCTTGCCGGTGCCGCTCTCGCCCGTGATGAGGACACTCGCCTTGGTCGGGGCAACCTTGTCGATGTCCTGGAAGAGCTTCTGGATCGGCTCGCTGGTGCCGATCATCTCGTAGCGCGCCTCGAGCTCGCCACGCATCTGCTCCACCGTGCGGCTCAGCCGCGCGGTGCGGATCGAGTTGCGGACGCTGACCAGGATACGCTCGCGGTTGAGCGGCTTCTCGAAGAAGTCGCTGGCGCCGAGCTTGATCGCGGCGACCGCATCGTGGACGGTCGCGTGCCCGCTGATGACGACCACCGGCAGGTCCTGGTGGCTCTCGTCCGCGCGCAGCTTCTCCAGCGCTTCGAGCCCGCTCATGCCGGGCAGCTTCAGGTCGAAGATCGCGATGTCGACCGGCTGGTCCGGGCTGGACAGCGTGGCCAGGGCGTCCTCGGCCGTCCCTGCTTCCAGGACGCGATAGCCCTCGCCCGAGAGCACCATCTCGAGCGTACGCCGGATGTTCTTCTCGTCGTCGACAACGAGCACCGTGGGCGCGACAGTCGAGAGCTCCTGCTGTTCGGTTGCCGGCGGCGCCATCGGAAAGAGAGTGCCTCTACTGCGGGCTGGAGTCCACGGCCGTGGCGCCGCCTGGGCCGGAGGACGGGTCGTTGCTCAAGAGCACGAGGAACTTCTTCGCCGGAACCGAGAACGGGCTCGCCGGATACTGGGCCAGGAGCTGGTGGAACACGGCCCGGGCCTTCTGGCGCTTCTCCATCTTCATGTACGTCTCGCCGAGCAGCGCCATGGCCTCCGCCTCCAGCCCGGAATTGTCGTAGTTCCTCAGGGCGTACTGGATGCGCGCGACGGCAGCCTTGAAGTTGTCGCGGCCGAGGTAGAAGCGGGCCACGTACAGCTCGTGGCGGACCAGAAGCCCGGTCACCACGGCGAGCATGTAGTGAAGCTCGCGCGCCTTCTTGTAGTCCGGGTAGTCCGCAAGGAAGCCCTGGATGGCCGTGTAGGCATCCTGCACGCTGGCCAGATCCCGCTCTTCCAGCGGCGGAAGCAGGAACGACGCACTGGTCTCGTGGAAGAGCGAGCGCGTGACCCGGTAGCGCGCGTACGGCACTTCGGGGTCGTTCGGGTAGTCGTGGACGAAGCCCTTGTAGGCGGTGATCGCCTCGGCGTACTTCTGCTGGTGGTAGTCGATGTCGGCGATGCGAAGGTCGGCCAGGCGCGCGTAGCGGCTGTAGCCGTACTTGCGCTTCACGTCCTGCATCAGCACGGTCGCCGTCTCCCAGTCGTGGTCGAAGAAGGCGTCGAGCGCGGTCTCGTACGCCCGCCGGGCGTCCTCGGTGTAGTGCAGCGGGTTCTGCGCCTGGACCTTGGGGCCGCAGCCGGCCTGGGACAGGGCCACCACCGCGGCCAGAATCGAGCCGGAAAGCCAGCGCATCGCTGGCCGGGGACGTAGCGGTTCGGCGACAAAGACGCAAGCAGCGGCTCCCGGCCTGCGGTCCGGGACCGCTGTGGAAACCTTGATCGTACCAACGCCTGCGGTAGAAGGGGCTGATGCCCGAAACGGTTCCCATGACGCCGAAGGGGGCGGCCCGGCTCAAGGAGGAGCTGGCGCGCCTGAAGGAGGAGCGCCCGAAGATCTCCCGGGAGATCGGCGTGGCCCGGGAACACGGGGATCTCAGCGAGAACGCCGAATACCACGCCGCCAAGGAGAAGCAGGGCATGGTCGAGGCGCGCATCAAGGACATCGAGGACAAGCTCGCGCGCGCGGAAGTCATCGACCCGTCCAAGCTCGACGGCGAGCGCGTGCGCTTCGGCGCCACGGTGCTTCTGACCAACCTCGATACCGACGAAGAAGTCACCTACCAGATCGTGGGCGCCGACGAGGCCGACATCGAGCAGGGCTCGATCTCCGTCTCGGCACCGCTCGCCCGCGCCCTGATCGGCAAGGAGCCCGGAGACGAGGTCACCGTGCGCCTGCCGGGCGGGACGCGCCGCTACGAGATCGGCAGCGTCGAGTTCCGCTGACCCCCGGCCAGCACCGGGAGCGCGACGCCGCAGCCTTTCCGGATCCGGCATGTCCACAGACCCCCAGTCCTCCGCCGCCGGACACGCGCCGGCCTCCGCCGCGGTGGAGAGCCTGCCCGGGGTAGGACCGGCTGCGGGACGCAAGCTGCGCCAGCACGGCCTCGCGACGCTGGCCGACCTGCTCTGGTTGTTGCCATCCGGCTACGACGACCTGCGCTGTCCAATCGGCGTTGCCGAGGCGGTCGAGCTCGCAGCCGCCCGACCGCGGGTCTGCGTGCGCGCCGTCGTGCGCTCGGCGGGCTTCGTTCCGATGCGCGGCCGCCGCGCTGTGCGCGTGTCGCTCGCCGACGAGGACGCGGACCGGGCTGGACTGACCGCCTGGTGGTTCTTCGCTGCGCACGGGATCCTGGCCGTGGCGCGACCGGAACAGCGGCTGCTGGTGATCGGACGCCTGGCCCCCGCTCGCCGCGGCAGTGGCGCCGTGATGGCGCATCCGGAGCTCTTGCGGGACGACGGCCAGGCTCCGGTGCGTCCGCGCTATCCGAAGCTGCCCGGCGTCAGCGCCGAGCGTCTGCGCTCGCTCATCGCCGCAGCGCTGGAGCGCGTCGGCTGCGTGCCCGACCCGGTGCCTCCCCGCGTGGCAGATCGGGAGCAGCTGGCCCGGAGCGGGCAGGGCTTTCGCGACGTGCATCTGCCCGAGAAGCCTCCGCGCGACGCGGCAACGCACCCGATCCGCGAGCGGCTGGCGTGGGCGGAGAGCTTCGCGTCGAGCTGGCTGCGTACCCGGCGCGAACATGAGTACGGCCAGGACGCGCTGCCGCTGCCGCCACAGCCACAGATCATCGAGCAGCTCCAGGCTGCGCTCGGCTTCGACTGGACGCCGGGGCAGGCGCGCAGCATCGGCGAGATCGCCGGCGATCTCGCGCGATCCCGCCCCATGCGCCGGCTGTTGTCCGGCGACGTCGGATCCGGCAAGACCGCCGTCGCGCTGGCCGCGGCCGCACAGGCCGTCGCAAGCGGCGCGCAGGCGGCGATCCTGGCACCCACCACGCCGCTCGCCGACCAGTACGCGGCTGCGGCGCAGCCGCTCGTGCAGGCGACCGGCGCACGGGTGGCGCTGCTCACCGGCGCTACGCCTTCGCGCGAACGCACGCAGACCCAGGATGCCGCGGCGCGCGGCGACATCGACGTGCTGATCGGGACGCACGTGCTGCTGTCGAGCCAGCTCGAGTTCCGGCAGCTCGCCCTGGTGGTGGTGGACGAGCAGCAGCGGCTGGGCGTGGCACAGCGGCTGGCGCTCAGCCGACGCCGCGCGGGCGGGATCGCGCCGCATCTCCTGACGCTGAGCGCGACACCGATTCCGCGCACGTTGGCGCTTGCGCTACGCGGCGAGCTGTCGACGAGCGAGCTCGACGATCTGCCGCCCGGCCGCAAGCCGGTGAGCACGCGCGCTGTGTCCCGGCCCGGCTGGAACGCCGAAGTGCTTCCCGCCATCCGGGCGGCGCTGGAAGCGGACGAAAACGTGTTCGTGGTGTGCCCGCGCATTGGCGACGACGAGGACGAGGAGGCAGCCGGACCAGCGGCGGAGGAGCGCTTGCGCGAGCTGTCCGCCGCCCTCGGCAAGCGGCAAGTCGTGCTCGCCCACGGCCGACTGGGTCCCGCCGCGCTGGCGGATGCGCTCGGCCGGTTCCGCAGCGGCGAAAGCCCGGTGCTGGTGGGCACGACCGTGATCGAGGTCGGACTGGACGTGCCGCGGGCGACGCTCATGGTCGTCGACGGCGCCGAGAGCTTCGGTCTGGCGCAGCTGCATCAGCTCAGGGGCAGGGTGGGGCGCTCCGCGCGTGGCGGAAGCTGTCTGCTGGTCCACGACGAACCGCTGGTCGAGCCGGCGCGCTCGCGCCTGCGCGCCCTCGAGCGGCTCTCCCGCGGCGCCGACGTGGCGCGGGCGGATCTCGAGCTGCGCGGCCCAGGCGACTTCGGCGGAACGCGCCAGTCCGGCGACAGCGGGCTGGTGTACCTCGACGCATTCGCCGACGCGCCGTGGCTCGGGCGCATCCCATCCGACGTCGAACAGCTGCGCGACGAGGACCCCGCCTTGTCGAAACCGGAGCATGCGCTCCTGCGCCTGTTCGTCGATCGACTGCCGGAACGCCCGGAAGCGCGCGCGGAGGCAGGCTGATGACCCGGCAGCTGGCTCGTTCGGTGCTCGCGGCGTGGGCGGTGATCGCACTGGAGCTGGTGACCGTCGCGGCGATCTCGCACGCGCGCATCGCGAGCGTCTGGGAGCTGCAGTTCGCCACGCTCTGGCTGGCTCCGGTCGCGCTGCTCTGCGGCGCGCTGCTGGGCGGGGCAGGGGGCGTGCTCCTGCTGCTCTGCACGCGCGGGCAGCAGCCCGGGGTGAGACGGCTCCTGGCGCTGCTCGCCGGGCTGGGCGGTGCTCTGGTCGCGTGGGGCGTGGGCGGCGGACGCCACCTCGCGACGCTGAGCGCGCGGGGCGGCTTTGCGCTGGCGATAGGACTGGCGGCAGCCGCGATCCCGTATGCGCTCGCTCCAGCCATCGCCCGCCGGATGGCGGCGCGGCCCACCTCGCTGGCAGCGGCGGCCGCTGCACTGATCCTGCTCCTCGAGCTCGTGAACCGCTTCGTGCTGGTACGGCTCTACCCGGCATTCCACTTTGCGCTGGCTGCGCTGGCGCTGCTCGCCGCACCGTGGCTGGGCCTGGCATTCCCGATGGAAAAGGATGCCCAACGCCGCGCGGGCTGGAAGCGCTTCACCGGGCCCGCACTGCCCGCCATCGTGGCGCTGCTCGCGCTGGTCGTGGCGCGCCCCGCCGCAGCGCGCCTGGCCTATTTCGACAACTTCCGCCTGCTTCTGCTGGAGCAGGCGCCGCTGCTGGGACCGGGCGTGCGGCTCGCGGCCGAGCTGGCGCCTCCCGCGCCGCTTCCCGCTCGGGAAGCCGGCTGCGACCCGATGCTCGACCCGGACTGCGTCGCGGCGGAGCCTCGGGGCTCGGCCCGTCCGCTCGACCTCCGCAAGCGGAACATCCTGTTCATCAGCATCGACGCGCTGCGGGCCGATCATCTGGGCGTGTACGGCTACGCGCGGAACACGACGCCGCACATCGACGCGCTCGCCCGCGCCGGCTTGATCTTCACGCACGCCTACTGCCCGACTCCGCACACCTCGTACTCGGTCACGTCGATGATGACGGGAAAGTACATGCGACCGCTGCTGCTGCAGGGAGCGGGGGAGGACTCCGACACCTGGGCTTCGCTGCTCAGAACCTACGGCTACCGGACTGCCGCCTTCTACCCGCCGGCCGTCTTCTTCATCGATCCGGACCGCTTCACGACCTTCAACAAGAGCCATCTCGGGTTTGAATACGCGAAAGTGGAGTTCAAGGAAGGGGCAGGGCGCGTCGCACAGGTGATGCAGTACCTGGACCGCGAGAAGAGCGACCGCAGCTTGTTCGTCTGGGTGCACCTGTTCGCGCCCCACGAGCCCTACGAGGCCCACAAGGGCCACGACTTCGGCGATCGCGACATCGATCGCTACGATTCCGAGATCGCCTTCGCGGACGACACCGTCGGCCAGCTGGTGAGCGACTTCCGCAAGCGGCGGCCGGGGACGGCGGTGATCATCACTGCCGATCACGGCGAGGAATTCGGCGACCACGGCGGGCACTACCACGGCACCAGCGTCTACGAGGAGCAGGTCCGCGTGCCGCTGGTCATGTCGCTGCCGGGCGTGAAGACGCCGCATCGAATCGACGAGGTGGTGCAGACCATCGATCTGCTGCCGACGATGCTCGGCGCGCTGGATATCCCGCGTCCGCCGCGCGTGCGCGGCCGGGATCTGGGAGCTTTGATCGCCGGCAAGCGCAAGCCCGGCGAAGGCATCGCCCTGGCCGAGACGGACCAGCAGTCGCTCCTGGCCGAGGGACGCTTCCGGCTGATCTGCCAGCGCAGGATAGGGGCGTGCCGCCTGTTCGACCTGGCCAGCGATCCCGGGGAACGCCGCGATGCCCGTCGCGATCACCCCGAACGCTTCCAGCGCATGCGCGAGCGCCTGAGACAGCTCAACGCGTCGCACGGGCGCTACGAAGTGCGCGGCCTGCGCGCCGAGGGCAAGGACTGGCCGGCGCCGATCCTGCGCGGCGTGGCGGGCGACGGCGACGCGGCGGGAGACATCGCGGGCCTGCTCGACGACGCGGACCCGGCGATCCGGCGCAAGGCAGCCGAGCTGCTCTTCGAGCTGAAACGCCCGGAGACGGCGCCTGCGCTCAGGCTGGCTCTCGGACGCGACGAGGACACCGATGTGAAGCGCTGGTGCGCGCTGGCGCTGACCCGTCTGGGGCAGGGGGCACCGCTGGCTTTCGAGCTTGCGAAGTCGCCGGATCAACACTGGCGGCGCCTGGCCGCGCTGGCGCTCGCCGAGTCCGGTGACCGGCGCGGAGAAGACACGCTCGTCGACTGGTGGAGGGACAAGCAGGCCCGCGACTACGAGCGCTCGCGCCAGCTTCTCGACGCCTTCGCGGCGATCAAGGCCAAGGACGCGGTCTGGCCGCTGGTGCAGTCGCTGGACGACGTCCGGCTCAGGCCGCACATCGCAGTGGCGCTTGCAGCGATCGGCGACGACACGGCGCGGGGACCTCTGGCCAAGGCGCTGGAGCACGAGCGCTACCAGAGCGCCCGCGTGGCGATCACGCAGGCGTTGGTCCAGCTGGGGGCGGGGGCCGAGATCGCCAAGCCGCTGGTGCACTGGCTCGGCGTGCCGGATCCACTCGCCGGGGGCGTCGGCTTCGCCATGCAGGCCGGCATCCTCGAGAACGTGGGCGGCCCGTCCAAGCACGCGCTGGACAAGCTGCGCCGGCAGAGCGAGCTGGGCGTCGAGCTCACGCTGGTCGTCCCGGCCGGCGGCAACGGCAGAGGGGTCCGGGCCCTGGTCCGGGCGCATACCGACGGGCGGCAGAAAGGCGAGGTCCACATCGGGCTGCCGCTGTCCCAGGTCAGGTACAACTCCAGAGGAGAAGAGATAAAGACGCACAATCTCCCGCAAATCGACTCCAGCCACAGTCTGGCCCTGGCCATCCCGGCAACCGCCAAGCCGGCCGAGGTGTCGGGCACGCTGCCGGCCTCGATGGGCGCCCACGCCGGCCGCGCCATCCGTCTGGTGGTGTTTGCCGACCGCCAGGTGAACCTCGATGCGCTCGCCCTCGTTCCGCTCGCCGACGAGCTCCCGCCCCCGGCCCCGAAGCCCTGGAAGCCCGGCCAGGACGCTGGCACGGCGCCCCAGGCCCTCGACGGCGGGGCGAACTAGCAGCGAATCTCCCCCTGTCAGCGCGAGCAGCGGTGGTATAGAGGCGCCGGTGGTAGACAAGGAAACCAGACGCTCACGGCGCGCCAAGCGCCGCGATGAGCAGGAAGCGGCCGACGACGCCGGGGAAGCCACGGAAGCAATCGAGGCCGAGGCCGGCGACGAGTCGGAAAGCGACGCCGACGACGCGGGCGAGTCGGAAAGCGACGCCGACGACGCGGGCGGGGAAGCGGAAGCCGACGAGGCAGAAGCCGGGAGCGATGCAGCCGACGAAGACGAGGCTGCCGTAGCCGAGGAGCCCGAGCCCGAGGAGAAACCGGCCCGTCTCCGCACGTCCGGGAAGAAGAAGAAAAAGAAGAAGCGCGCCGCGTCTTCCGGTCGCATCCGCGACCGCAACGAGCGTATCCGCGAGCGGGCCGCTGCGCGGCGCCGCGAAAGAGCCGAGGGCCTGGCCGCCGGCGAGATGGTCGACGACGCGCTGGCGCGCTCTACCCAGGCCGCGACCAACTGGATCAAGGACCATTTCAACATCGTCCAATGGGTGATCATCGCGATGATCGCCGGAGGCGTCGGCTGGGAGATCTACTCCTGGCACCACGACAAGCAGGTCGAGAAGGCGTCGGACAAGCTGATCGCTGCAGTGCAGGACGAGACCGGCAAGCTGCCTGGTGACGATGTGAGCGGGCCGGAAGCCGACTTCGATCCGCGCAAGAGCTTTCCGAGCGCCAAGGCGCGCAACGAGGCGGCCGAGAAGTCGTACCAGGCCGCGGAATCCGTGGCGAAGGGCTCGGGCTCGTCGATCCTGGCGACGCTGGGGCTGGCCGGCGTGCAGTACGACCAGGGCAAGTTCGGGGACGCGCAGAAGAACTACGAGTCGGTCAAGGACAGCGCGCTCGCCAAGCACGACCTGGACGTAAAGGGGCGGGCGATCGAGGGGATCGGCCTGTGCCTGGAAGCGCAGGACAAGCTCGACGCCGCGGACAAGGCGTTCCGCGAGATGGAGAACCTGGAGGCGCCGGGCCTCACGTCGCTGGCGCTGTACCACCAGGCGCGGATCGCGTTCTCCAAGGGCGACAAGGACAAGGCCGAAAAGCTCCTGACGAAGGTGCAGAAGAAGCTCGAGGACAGCGACTCGCCGTATCCTCCGGACAGCTACCTGTCCACCATGAGCAAGGATCTGATGCGCACCATCAATCCGGCTGCCGCGCCGCCGCCCGGACGGCCCGGAATGCAGCTGACGGCCGCACAGATCGAGAAGCTGAAGGCGCAGATCAAGCAGGACCCCACCAAGCTCAAGGAAGTGATGAAGGAGATGGGGTTGCAGCTTCCGCCGCCGACCACCCAGGCGCCCGAGGCGCCGCCGGCACCCGAGGAGGAGAGCACCGGCGCGCCGTCGGATAGCAGCCCTGCACCCGCACCGGCGCCGAAGGGGAAGTCACCCCCGACGCCCGCGCCGAAGCCGAAGTCGAAGCCCGCGCCCACGACCAGGTCGACGTCCGCGCCGGCACCCGCGCCCAAGCCTCCGCCGGCACCCGCGCCCGCAGGCTCCGCACCATGAGATCGCGCGGGCGGATCGGCTGCATCCTGCTCTCCGCGGCCGCCCTCGCGGCGGGCTGTGCGTCGATCCGTTCCGGCGCCAACCCCGAGCTGCCGACCTGGGTCCATCGGCCGAGCTGGTCGATGAAGGTGGTCTATTCGCAGAGCGTCGTTGCGCCGGCCCGGCACCGCGGCGAGCCGTACGAGCGCGGCCAGCCGGAGCTCGACGTGGTGCACCGCCGCGTCTTCGTGGGCTCCAGCGACAACGGGCTGTACGCGCTGAGCGCCGAGGACGGGCATCCGCTGTGGCGTTTCGAAACGCTCGGCTTCGTGCAGTGCCACCCGCTGTACGACCCGGAAGAGGACGTCGTCTACTTCGGCTCCAACGACGGCGCACTGTACAAGGTCCACGCACAGGACGGACATCTGATCTGGCGTTTCAACAGCAACGCCGAGGTCTCGCGCCAACCCGTGCTGTCGGACGGCAAGCTGTACGTCGTGAACGCCAATGACACCGTGCTGGCGCTCGACCCGCACACCGGCAAGCGCATCTGGAGCCAGCACCGCACGCCGGCGATGGGCATGGAGGTCGCGGGCTATGCGGGCCCGCTGGTGTGGCGCGGCAAGGTGTACGCCGGCTTCAGCGACGGCACGGTGACGGCCTTCGACGCGAAGACCGGCGACGAGGCCTGGCAGCCGGTGGACCTGGCAGGCGAGGCCGAACAGACGCTGGGCGAGGTGCCGCAGTATCTGGACGTGGATACCACGCCGGTGGGCCTGGAAATCGACGCGGGAGCCGTGGTGTTCGTGGGCAGCTACGAGGGCGGCGTGTACGCGCTGTCGGCGGACACAGGGACGCAGGTCTGGGCGAACCCGGCCGTTGGCGGGGTGAGCGACCTGACGTACTGGACGCAGCCCGCCCACAAGCCGCGCAGCGGCGAGGGCCCGATGCTGCCGGCACGCGAGCTCCTGCTCGCATCCAGCGGCACCACCGGCCTGTGGGCGCTGGATCCGGAGACCGGCCGTGAGGTCTGGCGGCAGTCCTTGCCGTCGGGCGGCGTGTCCGCGCCGGTGCCGATCGAGGGCGCACTGATGATGTCCAGCACCAAGCTCGGGCTGTATCTGCTGAGTCCGATCGACGGCAGCCTGATCGACGGTTTCGGCACCGGCGACGGCATCTCGATGACGCCGGCCGCGTACGGCCGGCGTGCATTCGTCGTCACCAACGGCGGCAAGTTCCTCGGCATCTACGTGACGCCGCCGCCGCTCGGATAGCTCGCGCGCTGGCGCGCGCTCGGCTTTGAGCGCCAGCGTCATGACCGAGCCCGTAGCGGGAACCCGACATTTCAAACTGGCGGAACCCCGCCACATCGACTTCGCATAAGATACATTATGTTAACTCAGCGGGTGGGTGCGGCCGTGGGCTGGGCCGTGGACAGCCGGCGGCATTGGGCCGGAAAAACGGGCGCAGCGGCTGCCAGGACCCCCGGAAGCGCCCTGGAACCGATGATCGACGGCGACGCGAACGGATAACGCCGCTACCGGAGCCCGGAGCCACGAGCGTTTCCGCCGGAACCGCCGAGCGCGAGTCAGAGCACGAAGTGATCGCCGAGACCCATCACGGTCAGGTTCACGCCGCGGAGCCGCGCGCACTCCTGCTCGACCTCGCTCTGGAACACGGGCTTGATGTGATAGAGCAGCGTCGGCAGATCCTGGGGCTTCTTGTACTTCTTCAGGTCCTTGAGCAACGTGCGCGGCGTGTGGTGGCCGCTCACGGTCGCCAGCTTCTGCTCGCGGTTCGGGAAGCTGACCTCCATGAGCAGCGCCTTGAGGTCCGGCTCCTTGCGCAAGAGCTCCCAGAGGCGGTCGGTCGGTCCTGTGTCGCCGCTGTACGCGAGGGTCGCGTCCGGCCCCTGGATGATGAAGCCGGCCGATTCGATCGTATGGTCGACCAATACGCTGCGCACGGTGTAGTCGCCGATCACGGTCGGCTTCTCGGGCTTGAGCTCCACGAAGCGGATGGTCGGCCGCGTCTTGTTCGGGATCACCGAGAAATCAGGCCAGATCAGGTTGTTGAAGAAGTGCTTCTTCAGCGCCTGGATGGTGCCCCGGGTCGCCGCGACGACCAGCGGATCGCACTCGGCCTGGCAGCGGTTGTCGGCGATGGTAGCCAGATCGCGGATGTGATCGAGATGCGCATGGCTGACCACGCAGCTCGACAGCCGGAACTGTGACTTCAGGTCCATCCCGCTGGTGAGCGAGCCGGCGTCGATCGCCAGGCGCTCGTCCACCACGAACGCGCTGGTCCGGTGCCGGGGCGTCTCGCCCCCGTGACAGCCGATTACGCGCAGTTCCATGCGCCCGCCCTGCGCCGGGGGTGCCGCCGACACGCCGTGCTCCGACCAGACGCGGGAGAACCGGGAGTGTCGGTCATCTAGCGTTCAGTCTATCCTGGCCTGGGGGAAGCGGTCAAAGGCCGCTTTTCGGGTGCAAGGACGCGGCTCACCCCATCGGGAAGCCGCCCATGCCGCCCATACCGCCCATGCCGCCCATACCGCCCATGCCGCCCATGCCGCCCATGCCGCCCATGTCGCCCATGTCGGGCATGGCGGCCTCGGGCTTCGCCTTTTCCGCGACCATGCACTCGGTGGTCAGCATCATCCCGGCGATGCTCGAAGCGTTGAGCAACGCGATCCGCACTACCTTGACCGGGTCGATGATGCCCGCCTTGATGAGGTCGCCATACTTGCCGGTTGCCGCGTCGTAGCCGAAGGCGTTCTTGCCCTCGCGAACCTTCTCGACCACGACGCGCGGCTCGAGGCCGGCGTTCGCCGCGATCTGCATCAACGGCGCCTCCAGCGCGCGTGCCAGGAGCCTCGCGCCGATGCGCTGTCCCTCCGGCAGCTCGTCGAGCAGATCCTTGACTGCCGCTGCCGCACGCAGCAGCGCGACGCCGCCGCCGGGCACGTAGCCCTCCGCGACCGCAGCGCGGGTGGCGGCCAGCGAGTCCTCCACGCGGGCCTTGCGTTCCTTCATCTCGGGCTCCGTCGCAGCGCCCACGCGGATCACGGCCACGCCGCCGCTCAGCCGCGCCAGCCGCTCCTCGAGCTTCTCGCGGTCGTAGTCGCTGCTCGTCTCGTCGATCTGCCTGCGGATCTGCTCGGTGCGGCCCTTGATGGCGGACTTTTCGCCCTTGCCGCTGACGATCGTGGTGTTCTCCTTGTCGATCACGATGTGCCCGGCGCGTCCCAGATCCTTGAGCGAGATGCTGTCGAGGTTCCGCCCCAGATCCTCCATGAACGGCGTGGCGCCGGTCAGCACGGCGATGTCCTTGAGCATCTCCTTGCGGCGGTCGCCGTAGCCCGGCGCCTTTACCGCCGCGATCTTCAGCACGCCGCGCAGCTTGTTGACCACCAGCGTGGCCAGCGCTTCGCCGTCCACGTCCTCGGCGATGATCAAGAGCGGCGCGCCCTTCTTGTTCACGTCCTCCAGCACGCCAACGATGTCGGCCATGGCCGACACCTTCTTGTCGGTAACGAGCAGGTACGCGTTGTCGAGCTCGACCTTCATGTGCTTCTGGTCGGTGACGAAATACGGCGAGAGATAGCCGCGGTCGAACTGCATGCCCTCGACCACCTCGACCTCGGTCTCGGTGCCCTTCGCCTCCTCGACCGTGATCACGCCGTCGCGCGTCACCTTGTCCATCGCGTCCGCGAGCATCTCGCCGATGACCTCGTCGCCATTGGCGCTCACGGTGGCGATGCGCTTGATGTCGTTCGAGTCCTTGGCCTTCTTCGCCTGCTTCTTCAGGTCGGCCGTGACAACCTCGACGGCCCTGTCGATACCGCGCTTGAGCTCCATCACGGCGGTGCCCGCCTCGACCAGCTTGAGCCCGCCGTCGAACAGGGCCTGCGCGAGCACTGTGGCCGTCGTGGTGCCGTCGCCGGTGTCGTCGTTCGTGCGCGACGCGACCTCGCGGACCATCTGGGCGCCCATGTTCTCCAGCTTGTCGCCGAGCTCGATCTCCTTGGCGACGCTCACGCCGTCCTTGGTGACCAGCGGCGCACCCCAGCTCTTCTCGATGGCAACGTTGCGACCACGAGGGCCCAGGGTGACCTTCACCACGTCGGCCAGCGCATCCACTCCGCGCTTGAGCGACTTGCGGGCGTTCTGGCGGTAGACGATCTCTTTGGTCATGGCTCGGCTCTCCTCGGATGGACGCCCGGCCGCGGCGGGCGGGCGGGTGCGGCGCGGCGCGGGGCGGAAGTACGGGTTCGGCGGCGGAACCTACGCCAACCGGCCAGGGAATCAAGCCCCGGCCGGACAGGGCTGCAAAATCGACCAGGGCTTGCATTTGCCGACAATCGACGATAGGAAGCCGGGCCCCGCCGGCTCCATCCGGGCCGCCGGGTAGTCGGCTCCCTTTGGGGGATCGTCTAACGGCAGGACGCAAGATTCTGGTTCTTGTTATCTAGGTTCGAATCCTGGTCCCCCAGCAAAGCCGCCGCCCTGAACCAGAACGGGGCGGCACTGGCCCCATCGTCTAGCGGTTAGGACATCGGCCTCTCACGCCGGTAACCGGGGTTCGAGTCCCCGTGGGGTCACCATCCCTTCGCCGCGGAGCTTGCGCGGAAGGGGGCGCGGATGCAGATCAGGCTCCGGCCCGGGACGCCCGGGCTGTGTCCTATGACCGACGAGCTTTCCCCCGAGCCCGCCGCCGCCCGCGCCCAGCGGGACGCCGCGCGCGAGGAAGCCCGGCGGCGTCGTCAGGAGCGCCGGGACGCGCGCCGCCTCGCCGATCTCGCGCCGGAGGTCGACTTCGACGCCGGGCCGCCGCCCGTCGCGTCCCACGACGACGCGCTCGAGGAGCTCATGGACCGCTGGCGCATCCCGATCCTGGCGGGCGTGGCGGTGCTGCTGTTCGCTGGGACGCGCTTCGAAGCGTCGCGTCCCTACGAAGCGAAGGTCGTCGCGCTCGGCCTGCCGCTCTTGGCTGTGGTGCTGGGCGCATTGCCGCTGCGCGACGCGCTGCCGAAGCTCCGCAATGCAGCCTTCGCCGTCGGCGGGCTGGTGCTGCTCGGCTCGGAGCTGGCGATCTCGCACGCGATCTTTCCCGGCAGCGTGCCCGCCCTGCCCGCCCTGCCCCTGGCTGCGGTGATGGTGGCGCTGGCTCTGGGCGCGGTGGTCGTCGAGGCGATCGCGGCGAGCCGCGGCATCCTGTCGCGCTTCGCCCCTTGGGTCGGCATGACAGTCGTCCTGTCGATCTACCTGCCGGCGCATTTCAAGCTCGCCGACGCGTTCAACGCCGTGCTCGCCGGCGTGATCGTCGCGATGGCCGCCGGCGGTCTGGGCGGCCTGCTGCTCGGCCTCGGCGCCGCCCGTCTGTTCACCGATCGCTAGCAGGTCCTGGCAGCCCCTCCACGTCGCGGATACGCCACGCTCGCGCTGCCCTGTGGCGCGCGGCTTCGTCCGGCGGTGCGCTCCGCGGCGGGCGCGGCCTTCGCGTGCTCGCGGGCCATAGTCCTCGTCTCCGCATTCCAGTCCTTCAAGTGGACGCGGAATGCGGCTGGAGCTCCGCCTGCGGAGGCCCGCTCCGCTGCGAAGACCCCGCCCGCCGCTCCGCTCGGCGCGTCGTGTTTGTACTTCAAGATCGTGCTAGTGGACGTGTCGCCGACATTTTCGCCCCGAAGCCGCAGCTTCACGTCGATCTTGTCGGCCAGAACGACATTTGCGGCCTGAAGCGCTCCTTCGAGCCCATTTTGTCGGGCTCGCCGACATCTTGCGGCGCAAGCGGCGGCTTCACGCCCTTTGTGTCGGCCTGGCCGACATTTCCGGCGCCTTGCTATAGCTTGGCGCCCATCTTGTCGGCCTGGCCGACATTTTCCGGTGCAAGCCGCGGCTTCACGCCCTTTGTATCGGCCTGGCCGACATTTCCGGCGCCTTGCTATAGCTTGGCGCCCATCTTGTCGGCCTGGCCGACATTTTCCGGTGCAAGCCGCGGCTTCACGCCCTTTGTGTCGGCCAGGCCGACATTTCCGCCACCTGCGATAGCTTGGCGCCCATCTTGTCGGCCTGGCCGACATTTTCCGGTGCAAGCCGCGGCTTCACGCCCTTTGTGTCGGCCTGGCCGACATTTCCGCCACCTTGCGATAGCTTGGCGCCCATCTTGTCGGCCTGGCCGACATTTTCCGGTGCAAGCCGCGGCTTCACGCCCTTTGTGTCGGCCTGGCCGACATTTCCGGCGCCAAGCCGCGGCTTCGCGCGCCTTCGGCGGTGTGGGCCCGTGCGCGGCGGAGCCGCGCGCCTGGGGCCACGCGCCGCGCGCAGCGCGGCGCACCGTCAATCGATGCCCAGCGCAGGGGGCAGCCCCCTCGCCCGCTACTTGTTCTTCGGCGGAGCGTCGGCGAGCGGCAGTGGATTGGCCGGAGCCGGCTCGAGCTGCCAGGGCTTGTCGCCGTCGGGGACGCGTTCGCGGGCGAGCCAGTCGATGACGCGCTTGGCCCATTCTGCGCGCGCGTTCATCGTCGGGTGGATGTGATCGTGGACGCGCGGCATGTCGGGGAACAGGCGTGTGCTGTCGAGGAAACGACAAGGCTTGGCGTTGTCGCGGATGACGTTCAGGAGGTCGTTGTGCGCGCCGCTCCAGAGCGGCACGCCGACCCACACGCAGGGCCGCCCGCCGAGCTCGCTCACGAGCTTCTTGATGGCGTGGATGCGTTGCTCGGGCTTGACGATCTTGAGCTCGTTGGCGCCGAGCGTGATGAGCACCAGATCCGGCTTGTACTGCCTGACGTACTCCCGCACCTTGCCCTTGTAGGCCCACTCCGGGATGTAGCTCGCCGTCTTGTAGCGCAGGATGCCGTGCACGCCCTGCTCCTTGAGCTGCTTGTCGAGCTCGATGCCGAGCGCACCAGCGAACGAGTCGCCGATGTGCAGCACGGTGGTGCCCTTGGGCAGCGGCGGCGGGGGCTTGTCGGCGTCGTCCTTGGCCGACGCGCGCCCGGACGCTTTTGCATTGGCCTCGCTCTTGTCGGCGTCGGTCTTCGCCGCCTTCGTTGCCGCCGGCTCGGCGGGCTCGCTCGTCGCTGCCGGGAGCGCGGCCCCCTGCCCTGCACCCGCTGCCGACTCGGCGCTCTGGTGCTCGACCGGCTGCGGCGCAGGCGCCGCCGGCGCGGCGGCGGGAGGCGGTGCGGCTCCACCGCACGCGGCGGTCAGCGTCGCACCGAGCACCAAGGGCAGGCCCCGCCTCAGGGGCAGCAGCACGAGTTCCATCCCACTCCTACGTCGCGATTCTTGCATCCGGCTTTCCCGCTTACGATGTTGCGCGCGGCATGCGTGCCGCCCGAGTAGCGAAAGGCTCTGGGGCGCCCAGGGTAGTACTTGTGGCAGTCCGGGTCGAATCCCGGTGAACGCGATCGGGTCACGCTGCCGGTATCGACGGGTTCGAACTTCTGCTTCACGGGTTCGGCCAGCTCGCAGCCGTGCCCGGGCTTGACGACCCAGCCGGGGTTGCACTCGGGCTCGCCCTTGCGCGCGCAGCGCACTCCGTTCCAGTGCAGGCCGGGGTCGCAGTTCATGGTCGTGACCTTGAACCGGCACTGCGTTCCGTCCTCGGTGCGGCCGAACGGGCACTTGGTCCCGGGCAGCGTGAGCGCGCAGCGCATGCCGAGATGCGAGCCCCAGAAGTGCGGCGGGGCGCGATCGCGCAGCTTGGTGTCCATCCACTTGTCGAAGCGCCGGCTCCAGCTTCCGCCGCGGTACACCTTGGAAGGCGAATGCACGGGCGGCCACGGGTACAGCCCGAACCAGGTGCTGGTCCACTCCCACACGTTGCCGGTCATGTCGTACAGGCCGAAGGCGCCGGCCGCGTAGCTCTTGATCGGGCACGAGCCGCCGGGATGCTTCCAGCAGGTGTGACCGTCCGGTTCCTCGCTGCCCCAGGAGTACTTGCGGTACTCCGTCCCGCCGCGCGCCGCGTACTCCCACTCCACCTCGGTCGGCAGCCGGCGGTGCTCCCACGCGCAGTAGTCGTGCGCCATGTGCCAGTCGACGCAGTTGATGGGGTGCTGGCCGTGGTCCTTCCGGTGCGCGTTGCAGGTCTGCCGCGTGTCGTGCGACTGCTTGCACGCGCCGGCTGTCACGCACTTCTCGTAGGCGTCGACGGTGACCTCGGTGGTGTCGAGACAGAAGTCGGCCACCTGGGTCTGGAAGCGCGGGCTCTCCTCGTGCGAGCCGGTTCCCCGCCGCGAGCCGACCCAGAAGGTGGCGCCGGGGATCGCCGTCATGTCCGGCGGGCAGCTCGTCAGTGCAGCCGGTGCGGCCGGAGCCGGGGGCGCCGCCGAACCGGAAGGCGCGCCCGACGCCGCCTTCGCGGGCGCCGGCACTGCTGCCGCAGCAGAGCTGGCGGGCGGCGCGGGAGCGGAGCTCGCCGCCTGGTCCGGGGCGCGCTCGGTATGGCTCGAGGGGCAGGCCGGCAGGCCGACAAGCGCAAACAAGGCAAGCAGGGCGAGAGCGGCGGGAAACCTCATGCTGACGTGACTCGAAAAGCGGCGCCGCCTCCGACTAGGATGCGGCCGGGGCTCGTATAGCATCCGGGCCCCGCCCTGACGCGAGAAGAGACGCCCGATGGCATCGCCGGTCCGGATCGAGAAGCTGACGCGCCGCTTCGCGGGCAGCGACCGGCCGGCGGTCGACGGACTGGATCTCGACATCGGGACCGGCGAGGTGCTGTGCCTGGTCGGACCGAGCGGCTGCGGCAAGAGCACGACGCTCAGGTTGGTGGCCGGACTCGACGTGCCCGACTCGGGCAGCATCCACATCGGCAAGCGCAGCATGCGGGACGTGCCGCCCCAGCAGCGCGACGTGGCGATGGTGTTCCAGGGCTTCGCGCTCTACCCGCACATGAAGGTGCGCGAGATCCTCGGCTTCCCGCTGCGCATGCGCAAGGTGCCGCCCGCAGAGCGCGACAAGGTCGTCGGCGAGACTGCCGAGTTGCTCGGCATCACGCGCCTGCTCGACCGGCGACCCGGTCAGCTGAGCGGCGGCGAGCAGCAGCGCGTCGCGATGGGGCGCGCCATCGTGCGGCGGCCGGAGGTGTTCCTGTTCGACGAGCCGCTCTCCAACCTGGACGCGGCGCTGCGCGCCGAGCTGCGCGTCGAGCTCGGCAAGCTCCTCGGCCGCCTCGAAGCGACCGCGCTCTACGTCACGCACGACCAGGCGGAAGCCATGACGCTGGGCGATCGCATCGCCGTGCTGCGCGAGGGGCGCCTGGAGCAGGTGGATACGCCGCGACGCATCTACGAAGAGCCCGCCAGCGTGTTCGTCGCGGCGTTTTTCGGCTCGCCGCCGATGAACCTGATCGAGATGGAGCGGCAGGGTACGCGCGCGCGCGGCGGCAAGCTGAGCATGCCGCCGCCGTCGATGGAGGCACCGAAGAAGCTCGTGGCCGGCATCCGCCCCGAGCACGTGCACATCGCGGGGCACGATCCCTACGGTCTGCAGGGCGGCTCCAAGGGGATCTCGCGGGCGATCCCCGACGCGCGCGTCACTGCCGTCGAGCCGCTGGGCGCCGAGACGCACGTCGAGCTCGAGGCCGGGGGACAGTCCATCCGCACCCGCGTTGCCGGCTTCGAGGCTCCTGCGCCGGGCGCCGTGGTCACGCTCACCATCGACGAGGCGCGCATCCGCTGGTTCGACCGGGATACCGGACTCGCACTATGAGGCGCAGACAGTTCCTGCAGGCAGGCGCGGCAGCGGTCGGCAGCGCGGCGCTAGGCTGCAGCACCACCCAGGCACCGCCGGGACGCAAGGTCGCTTCCCTGTGGTTTTCCTACGGCGGGCGCAATCGGCAAGTGCTCGAGGAGCTGGTGCACCAGTTCAATCACGCGCAGGGCGAACACTGGATCCACGCCGTCTACCAGGGCGACTACTTCGAGGCCCTGGCCAAGCTGCGCACGGCGATCGCGGCGAAGGCCGGCCCGGCCTTCAGCCACGTGGTCGGCGAAGTCGTGCCGTACCTCGCCAGCGCCGGCGTGCTCGAACAACTCGACGACTACCCCGGCGCCCGCGGCCTGGACGTGATCCCCGCGCTCGGACAGGACGGCTCCTGGGTCGGCGGCGACAAGCGGCCCCTTGTCGCCCTGCCCTTCAACCGCTCGACGCCGATCGCGTACCTGAACGGCGACCTGTTCGACGAGGCCGGCCTGACGCCGCCCACCACCTGGGACGAGCTGCGCGCCACGGCGCGCCAGCTCACGGCGCGATCCGGCGGGCGCACCACGCGCTACGGCTTCGGCTGCCCCATCGACTGGTGGTTCTGGTTGGCGCTGGTGGGCCAGGCCGGCGGTCAGGTGGTCGAGCCCGACGGGCGCGTGTCGCTCGGCGGCGAGGCCGGTGTGGAAGCGGTCGAGCTGTGGCAGCGCATGGTCTCGAAGGACCGCAGCATGAAGCCGCCGCCCGGCCGCGACTACAACGCCTGGGAAGCGACCAACCGCGACTACCTCGCCGGGCGCACGGCGATGATCTGGACGTCGACCGCGTTCCTGAAATACCTGGAGGACAACGCGCGTTTCCCCGTGGTCGCCGCGCCGCTGCCGGCCGACAAGCGCCAGGCCGTGCCGACGGGCGGCACGTTCTGGGTGATCGTCCAGGGCGCGCCGGCCGAGCAGAAGAAGACGGCGTGGGCGTTCTTGCGCTGGGTCCTCGAGGCCGAGCAAGTCATCACCTGGGCGACCAGCACCGGCTACATGCCGGTGACGAAGAAGGCCGTGGATCGCCTCGATGCCCAGGGCTACTACCAGCGGCACGAAAACGACCACGTGGCGTACGAGCAGCTCGGCGTGGCGATGCCCTGGCCCTGGTCCCGGCAGTTGTTCCGGATCCAGCGCGAGATCGTGCAGCCGCGGCTCGAGAGCGCCGTGCTTTCCCACGAGAACGCCAAGAAGCTGCTCGATGCCGCGCGCGCACTGGCCGAGCGGAGCCTCGGATGAGACCGCGACGGGCGTTCGATCCGTGGTGGATGCTGGCGCCGACGGCGATCCTGCTCCTGGTCTTCTTCTTCTGGCCGCTGCTCTACGCGGCTTACAGAAGCCTGTTCGCCTGGGACCTCCTGACGCCGCCGCGCTGGGTCGGCCTCGAGAACTACGCCGTGCTGCTGTCGTCCGGCGAGGTCTGGCACGCGTTCTGGACGACGCTGGTCTTCAGCGTCGTGGTCGTCATCGGGTCGATGGCGTTCGGGCTGGGGCTGGCGCTGGCGCTCAACCGCCGGGGCGCGTTCTTCGGCTTCGTGCGCTCGGCGATCTTCAGCGCGTACGTGATCTCGTGGGTGAGCGTGGCGCTCCTGTTCCTGTGGGTGCTCGATGCCGACGCCGGCGTGCTCACGCACCTGCTCCACGCGCTGGGGCTGCCGACGGCGAACTGGCTCGGCGATCCGCACGTGGCGCTCTACACGCTGGCGGGCGTCACCATCTGGAAGATCACCGGCTACGCCATGGTGCTGTTCGTCGCGGGGATGCAGGACATCCCGGCCTCGCTCTACGAGGCTGCCTCGCTCGACGGCGCGGGCCGCTGGCATCGCTTTGCCAACGTGACCTGGCCGATGCTGCGCCCCACGGCGGCGTTCGTGGGCACCACCAGCTTGATCCTGACGTTCCAGGTCTTCGACGTGGTGCGGGTGATGACCCAGGGCGGGCCCGTGCGGTCGACCACGGTATTCGTCTACGCCATCTACGAGCAGATTTTCGAGAACCTGCGCGTCGGCCGCGCCAGCGCGGAGGTCGTGCTGTTCTTCGTGCTCCTGCTCGGCCTCACGCTGCTGCAGCTGTGGGCCTGGCGGCGCCAGGAACCGACCTGACGCCGCCGGCAGACCCTACTGGATGCAGCTGGGCTGGCAGCTGCCGGCGCAGCAGACCATGTCCGAGCAGCAACCCTTCTGGCTGGCGCCGCAAGGCGAGCCGGACGTGCCGCAGCCTCCGCCGTCCTGGCTCGGCGGCGGCGGCGAGTAGAGCTTCTCCACCCACTGCGCGCAGAAGTTGTGCGAGTTCACGTCCTGGAACGGCAGCCAGAACGCCGGGAACGAGCGGTCGCCGGCATACTTGCCGTCGTCGACGATGATGGCCGCCATCCAGATCTGCGGCTGCGCACAGGTGTCGTAGCCGACGCCCTGCTTGCTGAGCGGCTGCGGCTGGTCATACGCCGGGGACTCGGGCGGATAGCAATGGTCGAAGCCTGTGTTCTTCAGCCTCAGGCCGTAGTCGCGATCGGACGAGAACGTCACCCAGAGCAGCTTGTGCCCCTTGTAGGTCGTGACGAACGGGCTCCAGCGCGGCCACGAGTTGGCGATCTTGCTCGACTTGTTCAGCTTCGGCAGATCGATCGGCGTCGCGCTCGAGCCGGACGCCAACTGCAACAGCTTGACGCGCGCCTTGCGGTTCCAGAACACGTCCTCGTCCGGCGGCGCCTCGTCGAACACCAGGAACGTGCCGTTCGGCGAGAACGACGGGTAGTAGTAGCTGGCCGTCGCGCTCGACAGGATCGACGACGGCGTGCCGATCGCGTGGGTCGAAGTGTCGTAGCTCGCCATGTACAGCGCGCCGTTGAAGAAGTGGTGATCGCCGGCCTTGTCGATGGTCCCGGCCCCGGGCACCACGAACACCAGGTGCTGGTCGTCCTTCGACAGATCAGGCTGGGTTGCGGCCATGTTGTTCGGCAGCGTGTCGCTCCCCAGAACTGCGCCGCTGGCGCCGTCCAGGACGTCGAAAGCCGTGTTTTTGTGGTTCTTGAACGTGCTGGCGATGAGCTGGCTGTGGTCGTGCGTCCAGGTCTGGAAGCCCGGCGACAGGTTCTTGCCGCTGCCGAACACGTTGCGCGTGTCGACCTCCATCATCAGCGTGTGCACGTCGCCGAGCTCGTCGTCCGCATCCGGGTCATCGATCGCGAGCGACATGCGCAGGCCGTCACGGGACAGGTTGTGGCAGCCGACGCACGTCCCCGTCGCGCCGGACGTGTAGAACGGCACCGGCGTGGGATCGAACGTGCCGAAGTCGTGCGAGTAGATCCCGCCGGTCTTGCCGCCGATGCCCCCGTACACCGCCGATTGCCAGTAGTAGATGCCGCCGGCGAGGTCCTCCTTTGCGAAGTTGATCGAGATCTGGTCGGTGGACGTCGTGGCGCACTTGCCGTCCTTCGTAGCCCGCACCGTGACCTTGACCGGATCGCCGTCGCGGTTGTGGTTGGCAATGTCGGTCCAGGCGCCCTGCGGCAGCGTGACGGCGCATCCCGTGCTCGCACCGCCGCGCACAGGCGTGATGGCGTTGCACTTGGTCTCCACGGTGACGTGAGTGACCTTGTTCGTGAAGTCGACCTCGAACAGCGTGGCGCCTGTCGGCGGCACGAACTGCACCTCGAGCACGTTCATGTTCGGGGGCAGGAGAACGCCGTCGGGCGGATACGCAACCGTCGGGTTGCCGAGCGCCGTGGGCGAGCAGGCCGGGGCGTTGTCGGGCGGGAACGGCTGGCAGCCCGTGCAGGGGTAGTTGGAGGTCACGCTGCCGCCCGAGCCGCCGTTACCCGATGCCCCGCCCATCGATATGCCCGCCGTTCCGCCGGTGTTCCCGCCGTCGGCCCCCGATCCGCCCGAACCCCCGCTCACGGTGCTGCCGCCGTTGTCTTTTCCGCTGCTGCCGCAGGCCGCCGCCACGGCGGCCCCCAACAACGCCAGCACGAGCCCCAACGCCGGAAGTGACCAATCACGGGATCGTCGATTCATCGACCTGCTCCTGTCATTTTCTCCCCAGCGTTAAAATTCGCACACCCACGGAACCGGCACAAGCGTGGTTTCGACTGACTCCGGCTCCGCGTGCTGGCATTGTCGGGCAACGTCCCACACCGGCACACAACACAGCGGTCCGCCGAGAAAGCTCATCTCCGCGGCGATCTACGTCGGCCTCGGCGCGGTGGCGCTGGTGTGGCTGCTTCCGTACCTGTGGATGCTGTCGACGAGCTTCAAGACGCTGCCCGAGATCGTGGCGGCGCCGACGGCTCCCCTGCCCGCTTCGTTGAACCTCTCCGCGTATCGCGACGTGCTCCACACGATGCCCATCGGGCGCTACTTCTGGAACACGACCGTGATGGCCCTCGGGATCGCGCTGATCCAGATCCTGGTGGCGCTGCCGGCGGGCTACGCGCTCGCGAAGCTGCGCTTCACGGGGCGCGGGGTCGCCTTCACGGCCGTCGTCGCGACGCTGCTCATTCCCGCGCAGGTACGCTTCGTGCCCGTGTTCGCGATGCTGGCCCACGTGGGGCTCGTCAACACCATGGCCGCGCTGATCCTGCCCTTCGGCGTGAGCGCGTTCGGCATCTTCCTGGTGCGCCAGGCGCTGCTGTCCGTGCCGGACTCGCTGATCGAAGCCGCGCGCATGGACGGCGCCAGCGAGCTCCGCATCATCTACGGCCTGCTGGCTCCGCTGCTCAAGCCGACGCTGGCGGCGCTGTTCCTGTTCAGCTTCGTATTCCACTGGAACGACTATTTCTGGCCGCTGGTGATGACCACCGACGACGCCGTGCGCACGTTGCCGCTGGGCATCGCACTGCTTCGCGAGCAGGGCACCGGCGTGCGCTGGCACATCGTGATGGCGGGCAACGTGCTCTTGAGCTTTCCCGCCCTGGCCGTGTTCGCCCTGGCGCAGAAGCACCTGCTCCGGGCGGTGGTGTCGCGCGCGGCCTGAGCGTGGCGTATCCTGCTCTTCGATGAGGTCGTTGCGAAACTGGGTGCTCGTGCCGGGCGCGCTCTTGATCGCGGGCTGCGGCTCGAGCGCCCCCGCGACCGGTCACGATCCGCCGCCGGTCTCGACCAGCCCCGGCACCTCGGGCGCGGTGCGGTTGGTTGACGTCTTCATCGGCACCGACGACAGCGACTCGCTCAATCCCGTCCCGGGCGGCAAGGGCGGCTCGACTTTTCCTGGC
This sequence comes from uncultured delta proteobacterium, assembly GCA_963826085.1. GTDB lineage: Bacteria > Myxococcota_A > Polyangia > Polyangiales > Polyangiaceae > CAWDXG01. Next base: position 612,891 of record CAWGVN010000008.1, read on the forward strand.
GCAGCCCTGCCCTTCGGCATGGTGCAGCTCGGCCCGGACACGCCGAATGCCTCGCCCGCAGGCTACAAGCACTCGGACACGAGCATCATCGCCTTCAGCCTCACGCATCTGGATGGCGCCGGCTGCCCCAGCGAGCGCGATTTGCCCATCTTCCCGCTCACCGGAAAGCCCGAGGCGACGCTCGATCGTTCGGACAGCCTCGATCACGGTACGGAGATCGCTTCGCCAGGCTTCTACGAGGTAACGCTTGGGTCCGGCATCCGGGTCGATCTCACGGCCACGCAGCGTTCCGGCTTTGCGCGCTTCACTTTCCCGAAGGGCTCTGGCCAGTACCTGACCCTCGCGTCGGGCACGAAGCGCGACCTGCTGGAGACGCGCGGCTTCGAAGCCACCATGACCGGCAAGCGGCTGGTCACGGGCTGGCACGACAACGGCTTTTTCTGCGGCAGCAACTCCAGCTATCGTGTCTACTTCGCCGCGCGCTTCGACCGCGACATCGCCGACCACGGCACCTGGGATCTAGACACGCTCTCCCCGGGGTCGAAGCACGTCTCCGCGCCCCGTGGCGGGATGTACGTGGGCTTCAAAGACCCGGGCCGCCGCGTGGTGCAGATGAAGATCGGGCTTTCGTACACCAGCGAAGACGCCGCTCTGGCCAACCTCGACGCGGAGAGCCCGGACTGGGACTTCGACGCGGTCCACCAGAAGGCCATCGACGCCTGGAACGGCTATCTCGGCCGCGTGCAGGTCGAGGGCGGCAGCGCCGATCAACAGAAGAACTTCTACACCGCGCTCTACCACGTGCTCCTGCAACCGGCCGTGGCCAGCGACGTCGACGGCAGCGCGATCGGCTTCGACGACCAGGTCAAGAAGCTCTCATATACGCGCTACCAGAACTACTCCGGCTGGGACATCTACCGGTCGTGGACCCAGCTCGTGAGCGTCCTGGCGCCGAAGGAAGCGAGCGACATGATGCAGTCGCTGGTGGACGCTGCGGGCGAGTGCGGCGCGCTGCCGCGCTGGGCGCTCGCCAACGACGAAACCGGCGTGATGGTCGGCGATCCGTCCGACGCCATCCTGGCCAATGCCTACGCTTTCGGCGCGCGCGGCTTCGACAGCAAGGCCGCGCTGGCGCACATGTTGAAGGGCGCGACGGACCCGGCGGACAAGTGCAACAACTACCCGGCGCGACCGGCCCTGTCCGACTACCTGTCGCTCGGCTACTGCCCGGCCGACGGCAAGGTGTCGGGCGCGCCCTCGGTCACGCTGGAGTACGCCGTGGCCGACGCAGCCATCGCGCAGTTTGCCGGCGCTCTGGGCGACACTCAGAGCCAGCAGACGTTCCTGTCGCGCGGCCGCTACTGGCAGAACGTGTTCGATCCGTCTACGAGCGCGAACGGCTTTTCCGGCTACGTGATGCCGCGCCTGCGCAAGGACGAAAATGGCCAGCCCGCGTTCCAGCAGGTCGACGTGGCCGACGACGGCCCCTTCATCGAGGGCAACGCCGCACAGTACACGTTCATGGTGCCGCAGGATCCGTACGGGCTGATCCAGGCCCTGGGCGGCGACCAGAAGTTCGTCGCGCGCCTGGACGCGCTGATGTCCAAGCTCAACGCCGGCACCAAGCTGCCGAACTTCTACATGGGCAACGAGCCGCAGTTCAACACGCCGTGGCTGTACGCGTACGCGGGCGCCGCCGAACACATGCAGTCGGTCGTGCGGCGCATCGAGACGCAGGCGTTCCGCCCCACGCCCGGCGGGCTGCCGGGCAACGACGACCTCGGCGCAACCTCGTCGTGGCTCGTGTGGGCGATGCTCGGCATGTACCCGCAAGTGCCGGGCGTCGGCGGCGTCGTGGTCGGCAGCCCCGCCTTCCCCAAGGCGACGATCACCCTCGAGAGCGGCAAGCAGATCGTCATCACCGCCGACGCCGCCGCGCCCGACGCGCCGTACGTCCAGAGCCTCACCATCGACGGCAAGCCCACCACGAAGAGCTGGATCGACTGGACCGAGCTCTCCGGCGGCGCCACGCTCGCGTTCAAGCTCGGCAAGACGCCGAACGCCGCGTTCGGCAGCGCGCAGGGCGACCGGCCGCCATCGAGTTACCCGTAGGCCGATCGGGATCGACACGAAGGGCCGAAGGGCCGAAGGATTTTCTGGGGGTCGAGCCTTATGGCGTCGGGGCGCGGCTAATCCAGCGGGTGGGCGGCCATGTGCCGGAACGGATCAGAAGCGCGCGGTCAGGCCCAGGCCAGGCGCTTCGCGGAGTTGGGACGCGGCGCGATCCAGGGCGGGGTTGGACAACGTCGGGTGGCGGAGCAGGCCGCTGTCGATCGGAGTCACCTTCACGGAGACCTTGTCGTGTTGCAGGACCATCGGCAGGGAAATCCCGATCGCCGCAACAAAAACCACCAGGCCGGCGGCTACTAGACCGCCGTCGGTGGTCGGCTCGTCGACGCAGCCGCCGTAGTCGCTGCAGCTCTGCTTGGTCTTGAACAACCCCGCCATCAGTATCCCGAGGCCCGCGGCCTCACCGACACCGAACACCACCCATCCCGCGACGCGCGTTCCCTTCTTGCTCTCGTAGTGCAAGGTCAACCGCGACTCCCCCGCCGGCAACTCGACCGGGTCCACCTCGACGGGCGAGCCCTTTCTCTTCGAGATGGCCAGCGTGTGCTTGCCGGCCGGCAGCGACGCATCGCACGGTGCAGTACAGATAACATCGTACCCGCTAGCCACCGCAGCGCCTCCTGACCCCACTGCGACCGCGCTGGCGCTCTTGCGGTAAAGCGTCAGTCCGGGCTTGTCACCCTTGATGAGCAGGCGCGCTTCGTCGGCGTGCACTGTGATGATGGGCTTGGTACGCTCTTCTTTCTTCGCGGGCTTTGCTTCGCCCTCCGGCTTTGCTTCGCCCTCCCGGCTGGCCGCTGACGCCGCGCCGGGCGCCTGGGACGCCGGTCCCGCGTACTTCACATCCTTCATCTCGAAGGTCTTGCTCGCGCCGGTCACCGTCACGATCACGACGTGATCGTCCGGCACCAGCTCGCTTATGGTGCCGCGGTACATGCCGCCGTCCTTGAGCTCGACGATGTCCGGTGGGTTCTGCTGCGGCGGAGCCGCCGGAGGTGCAGCGCTGCCACTGTCCGCCGGAGCGGGGGCAGCGGACGCCGACGGAGCCGGCGTCGCGCCGCCCTCCTGCGCCAGCGCTGGAAAGCCCTGCGCCATCATTCCCGCGACCAGCAGCGAAATGCCCCCGAACCGACCCGCGCGCATAGCCCGACCTCCCGCATCCACGGTTGGAACGACGCCGACTATATCAACCGTGCGGCGCGCCTGCGCGGAAAAAGGCGCGGCCGCGCGCTTTTGCAGCTATTCCATGTTCCATACGGAACATGGACGTGCGCTCAACACACGCGGTGTAGCCAGCCGTGCTTGTCTTCAGCGTGGCCGTGCTGGATGTCGAGCAGGGCCTCGCGCAGGCGCGTGGCGACGGGGCCCGGCTCTCCGCCGTGCACCTTCCACTCGCCGTGCTTGCTCTTGACGCTGCCGATGGGCGTGATGACGGCCGCGGTGCCACACGCGAACGCCTCCACCATGCGGCCCTCGGACAGCGCCTTGCCCCACTCCTCCACGCTGACCGTGCGCTCCTCCGTCGCGTAGCCGAGATCCTGTCCCAGCGTCATGAGGCTGTCGCGCGTCACGCCGGGCAGCAGCGTTCCGGTGAGCTTGGGCGTAACGAGCACGGTCTTTCCGCCTTCCTGGTAGACGAAGAAGATGTTCATGCCGCCCATCTCCTCCACGATCTGGTGCGTGCAGGCGTCGGTCCACACCACCTGGTCGCAGCCCAGCTCCCGCGCCTGGGCCTGCGCCGCCAGGCTCGCGGCGTAGTTGCCCGCGCACTTGGCGAATCCCGTCCCGCCCGGAGCCGCGCGCGAGTAGTCCTCGCTGATCCAGACGTTGACGGGTTTGACCCCGCGCGGAAAATAGGCTGCCGACGGCGAACCGAACAGGATGAACTTGTACGTCTTCGCGGGCCGCACGCCGAGCGCCGGCTCGGTCGAGATCATCAGCGGGCGCATGTACAGACTGTGCCCGACGTCCTTCGGCACCCAGGCACGCTCCTGGCTGATCAGCGCGTCGCCGGCTGCGGTGAACACCTCCGGCGGCAGTGCGGGCATCGCCAGGCGCGCGGCCGAGTTGTTGAAGCGCTCCGCGTTCCGTTCGGCGCGGAAGGTGCACACGCCGCCGTCTTTCTGCGCGTACGCCTTGTAGCCCTCGAAGATCGCCTGCCCGTAGTGCAGCACGCTCGCCGCCGGATCGAGCGTGATAGGCGCGTAGGGCCCGAGCACCGCGCGCGCCCAGCGCCCGTCCTTGTACTCGGCCACCACCATGTGCTCCGTGTAGATCCGACCGAAGCCGAGATCCTTCATCCGTTCGGCGCGCGCCGCGTCGCTCATGGGGTGTTCGAGGGGACGGAGCTCGATCAGGTCGTTGGTGGTCATGACAGATCTTTCCAGCAGGGCGGTCCTCGCGGGCCGGGCCGCAGCCATCATGCACGTTGAAAGCGTCTCTGCAAGCGAGCGGGCCGACAGTTGTCAGCCGGCAGACCGACAATTTCGGTTATTCTGCACCCAGGCTCGGCGACGCGCCCGCGCCACGCGAATGGAGGCACTTGATGCTCCGCACCCCACGCCTGAAGACCGGACTCGTCCTTACCTCCTTTGCCGCTCTGCTGGCGGGCGTCGCTGGCTGCGGCGCCGGCGACGGCCACGCGATGGGCGACTACTACGACATCGGTAGAAAGAGCGAAGCCACGACCAAGAAGTGCGGCGCCGATCGCTACAACGGGCCGCAGGGGATGGATGTCTCTTCCTGGCAGGGCAGCTTCACCTTCACCGGCAAGGGCCTCGCATTCGCGATCGCACGCGTCAGCGACGGCACCCAGTACCCCGACCCGCAGTTCGCCTCCAACTGGAGCAAGATGAAGGCCGCCGGCCTAGTGCGCGGTGCCTACCAGTTCTTCGAGCCCGCGCAGGATGCGACCGCACAGGCCAACATGGTGGTGAAGGCGGTGGGCAAGCTGGGCGCGGGCGATCTGCCCTGCACGCTCGACTTCGAGAAGACGGGGGGGCAATCCGCATCGACGATCGTCTCGAAGATCAAGACCTGGATGTCGGTCGTGGAGGCGGGCACGGGCAAGAAGGGCATGATCTACACCACCGGGTCCTTCTGGGAGAGCAACACCGGCAACAACAGCGGATTCAGCCAGAACCCGCTCTGGGTCGCCCACTGGGGCACCACGTGCCCCAACATCCCCACGACCTGGAGCAACTGGACCTTCTGGCAATACTGCGACGGGCAGAGCCAGTACTGCTCGAACGCGACCGGCGTCGACCGCGACGTCTTCAACGGCACGCTGGCGCAGCTGAAAGCCTTCGCCGGCGGCAGCGGCACCGTCACGCCCTTCTACGGCGCCTCCTACGTGAACCAGTCCTGGCCGCTCGCCTCGACCGCGTTGCAGATGCAGCCGAACCAGACCATCGCGTCCTACATCACGCTGAAGAACACCGGCACCGCGGCTTGGGACTCCAACACGCGCCTCGGCACCACGAACCCACGCGACCGCGCCAGCGCCTTCAGCGACTCGAGCTGGATCAACGACCATCGCGCTGCGGGCGTGAGCGGCACGGTCGCCCCGGGCGGAACGTACAAGTTCCAGTTCAACTTGCACGCGCCGATGCAGACCGGCGACTACCACGAGTACTTCAACCTCGTGGAAGAGGGTAAGGCCTGGTTCAGCGATGCCGGCCAGGGCGGGCCGCCCGACAAGCAGATCCAGGCATGGATCCACGTGTCCGGCACACCCGTCGGCACGGGCGGCACGGGCGGCGCGGGCGGCGCGGGCGGCGCGGCCGGCGCGGCCGGCGCGGCCGGCAGCAGCAGTGGCGGCACCGCAGGCACGCCCGGAACCGGCGGCAGCGGAGCTTTCCCCGGCGGCGGCACCGCTGGCGCCGCAGGGAGCACCGAATCGTCGCACACGCTGAGTGGCGGCAACGACTCCGGCGGCTGCGGCTGCCGTCTCGCCGACAGCAACCCGTCCGAAAGCGGAGCCCCGCTGCTGCTGCTGCTGGGTCTGGGCTGGATCGTCCGGCGCCGTCGTTCCTGAGTCACGGCCTCTGCGGCGGGCGCAGGCCGCAGCGCTCGGCCATCCGGATCGTTCCCGCGCGCCGCGCGGGGGAAACGCCGGGCTCGGCGTACCAATGCTCGTAGGCACGCTGCGCCACGTCGAGCTTGCCGCGCGCGCACGCGACGACGACCCGCATGCGCTCCAGCTCGCGCTGCACGATCGGATCGAAGATGCCGCGGCGCAGGGCCTCGTCCAGATGCCCGGCCCCGACGGACCAGCGACCCTGCGTGTAGAAGTTCCGCCCGAGCAGGTAGTCGGCGGTGCCGTCGTGGGGGTCCTCGGCGGACCAGCGTCCGAGCGCGGCAGCAGTCACGCCCCAGCTCGTCCCGAGCCGCGGGTTGCCGATGAGCAGATCGACGATGGCGCGCCGTGCGAGCAGCGTGCGCGGGCTGCGCTTCACGTCGAGGCTCCTCAGGTGATCCTCGTCGAGGATGCTCGGCAGGATCGCGAGGTAGCGCTGCTCGGCGCTGCTCTGTTTGCCCTGCTGGAGATCGAGATCCCCCAGCGCCTCGACGGCAGCGAGCTGGTTCAACTTGGCGGTGTGCGGATCAGTGGAGATCGCCTGGTAGCGCTTGCGCGCGGCCGCGCTGTCCCCCGCGCGCAGATCGCAGGTACCGAGGCCCATCCGTGCGCCGAAGTTGTCGGGGTCGAGCTCGAGCAGCTCGCGGTAGTCCGTGCGCGCGCTGCGGTAGTCGTTGTTGCCCAGAGCGCCGCCCGCCTGCTGGGCGAGGCGATCGACGACGTGCGGACAGCGGCGCCCGAAGATGGATGGATGATCGAAGCGGGCCTTGGCGGCGACCATCGCGGCCGGGCTTACCTGGACCTTCTCGAGCGCCTTCTGCCACTCGCCATCCAGCGCATCGAGATCGCGTCCGGTGATCGCGACCAGGGACGCTCCGGCGTACCACCGCTCTAGCGCGTCCGCGCCGAACCGGTCGTGGAACCAGCTGACGAACGCTCCCGCGACCGTGTACGCCGTGGAAGCGTTCTGCCCGAGGAAGCTCAAACGAAACACCTGGGAAAGCGGGGGCAGGAGCTCCAGCTTCTGCATGGCGCGCGCCCACTGCTCGAGCGTGAGGTCGGCGTCCTCGGGCGGCGCGGACGCGACGGCGACGCCCTCGATGCGGCCGGGATCCGGCCACAGGCCGTCGAGGGGACCGGCGACGTGGAAGGGGCCGGCGCCAAAGCTGCCGGCAATGACATGCGCCAGCTCGTGGCCGAGCACCGGGTGCGGATAGGGCGCCGCCTGGACGTAGACCTCGTCGCGCCAGGGTTTGGCAATGTAGGTGTCCGAAGCGCCCATCAGCGCGCCCTTCTGTCCGGCAGACTCGAACAGGAAGACGGTGATGCGCGGCGGAGCGTGGGTACCGAGGTAGCGTTCGATCTGCCGGACGTGCGCGTCGCACTGCCGGCCGACGAGGCGCGCGTCGCGATCGAGGATGTTCTTCGAATAGACGACGCGGCAGCGCTTGCTGTCGAGCGACCGTCCCAGCGCTTTCGTGATCGACTCGGTGGTGTTCCAGTGGCCGAGCTCGGGCCCCGCGGCGGTCACGGCCAGGCTGCCCAGAGCGGCAAGAAGGCCCACCACCACCAGCCCCGGGCGTCCGATGCTCCGCGGCTGCACGCGGCCGGCGGCGTCGCGGCCGAGGTGCGCCATCAGCACCGCGGTCGCCGCGAGCGAGCAGAGCGAGCCGATGCGATAGGTGAACAGCTTCCAGGCGGCGTCGATCACTGTGTCGTAGAGCGGCCCGGAGAAGTAGCCGAAGAACGGATCGTAGGCGTACACCATCGGGCTCGACACGAAGCGCCAGCCGCTGACGAGCACGCCGCAGAGCGGTCCCGACAGTGCAAGCACCACGGCCGCGGCGATGCGTCGCCGACGCCGCTCCACGCGCGCGGCCACGAGCCCGACCACGCCGCCCCACGCGCCGCCCATCACCGCGCCCACGCCGGGGCCGAGGCCGAAAAGCTCGCTGCCGCCCGGCAGATCGCAGAACCCGACGCGCAGGCCGTGCAGCAGGGTAACGGCGTAGCCCAGCATCGCGAGCGCGAGTCCCATTGCCGCCCCGCGACCGAACGCATCGAAGGGCGCCGGCCGCCGCGAAGACACTTCGAGCGCCGCCGCGATGCCCGCCGTGGCCGGCAGCACCAGCCCCGCCGCCAGCGCCGCCTCGTAGCCGGGCCCGCCGAACAGTGGCAGAAACCCGATCGCGCCGAGCACCACGAACGCGATCACCGCCGCGACGCAGAGCGCGGTAGAGCGGGCCAGAGGCGGCAGAGCGACGTCGGAGTTCGTCACGGCACGGGGGGATTGAACACGAAGGCTGAAGGGCCGAAGGGGTTGTGGTTCGAGGGCTACTAGTCAGGGGACGACGCATCCAGAGGTCTGCCGCCGGTACTCGGTGGCCCGGAGCGGTTCTACTTCATCCGGCATTGCTGGACAGGACCGGCTCGCAACAGCGCCGCACTCCCGCTGGATTAGCCGCGCCGCGACGCCACAAAGCTCGACCCCAAGAAAACTTCAGCCCTTCGGCCTTCGTGTGGACCCCTGCACCCTGCCGCAAAGCGGCTGGCTATGGACGGGCTTCCTGCGGGGCGGCGCGGTCGCTGTCCTTGGACTTGTCGGGCGGGGCGAGCACGAGGGGCAGGATCTCGTCGATGCGGCTGACGAGGTGGATGACGAGGTCGTGCTTGATCTCGTCCGGCACTTCTTCCAGCTCGCGCTCGTTGCGGGCGGGCAGCACCACCTCGCGGATACCCGCACGGTGTGCGGCGAGGACCTTGTCCTTCACGCCGGTGACCGGGAGGATGCTGCCGCGCAACGTCATCTCGCCGGTGACCGCGACGTCGGAGCGAGCCGAGACGCCCAGCAGCAGCGTGACCACGGCCACGTACATCGCGACGCCCGCGCTGGCCGCGTCGCGCGACACGCCGGCGCGTGGGACGTGCAGGTGCAGATCAATCGATTTCAGCCACTCCGGGTCGAGCGACAGGCGATCGGCGTGCGAGCGCACGAAGGACAGCGCCGTGGCCGCGGATTCCTTCATCACGCTGCGCAGGCTGCCGGTCACGGTGATCTCGCCCTTGCCGGGCATGCGCGTCGCCTCCACCAACAGCAGGTCGCCGCCGGCCGGGGTCACCGCGAGGCCCGTCGCCACGCCCGGCGCCAGATCGCGTTCGGCGACCTCGGGGTGGTGGCGGTGCACGCCCAGCACGCCCTCGACGTACTCGCGATCGACCTGCACGCCCTGGATCTCCTGACCCTCCGCAATGCGAACGGTGGCGTCGCGGCAGACGGCGGCGAGCTCGCGCTCCAGACTGCGCACGCCGGCCTCGCGCGTGTAGAAGTCGATGATCGCCTCGACGCCCTCGTCGGTGAAGGCCAGCTGCTGCTCCGTGAGCACGTGCTCCTTGAGCTGCTTGGGCACCAGGAACTTCTGCGCGATGTTGCGCTTGTCGGTGCGCGTGTAGCCGGGAACCTCGATGAGCTCCATGCGGTCCTTGAGCGCCTCGGGGATGTGCTGGCGATAGTTGGCCGTCGCCAGGAACGTGACCTCCGACAGATCGAACGGCAGCCCGATGTAGTGATCGACGAAGCTGTCGTTCTGCTCCGGGTCGAGCACCTCGAGCAGCGCTGCGGCCGGATCGCCGCGCACGTCCGCGCCCATCTTGTCGACCTCGTCGAGCACCAGCACCGGGTTCTTGGTGCCGGTCTTCTTCAGCGCCTGGATGATGCGGCCAGGCAGGGCGCCGACGTACGTGCGGCGGTGGCCGCGCACTTCCGCCTCGTCGCGCACGCCGCCGAGCGAGATGCGCGCGTAGCGCCGGCCCATGGCCCGCGCGATCGAGCGGCCGAGCGACGTCTTGCCCACGCCGGGCGGCCCCACGAAAAGCAGGATCGGCCCTTTCTTGTCGCGGCGCAGCTGGCGGATGGCGCTGTACTCCACGATGCGGCGCTTGACGCGCTCGAGCCCAAAGTGGTCCTCGTCCAGGCAGCGCCGCACGGCTTTCACGTCGAAGCGATCGGGCGTGGTGCGCGACCACGGCAGATCGGCCAGCCACTCCACGTACGTGCGCGTGACCTGGTACTCGGCCGACTGCGGCTGCATGTTCGAAAGCCGCGACAGCTGCTTCCGCGCGGCCTTGTCGGCCTCGATCGGCAGCTCCGCCCGCGCCACGCGCTCGCGCAGTTGCTCGATTTCGTCGTCCTCCGCCGCCTCGCCCAGCTCTTCGCGGATGCTCCGCATCTGCTGGCGCAGGGCGTAGTCGCGCTGCGAGCGGCTCATCTCGTCCTGCACCATGGTCGAGATCTCGCCCTTGACGCGCAGCACCTCGAGCTGGCGCTCGACCATTGCGAGCACCAGCTCGACGCGCTTCTTCACGTCGAAGGCCTCGAGCACCTGCTGGCGCGTGGCGATGCTGGCCTGCTCTTCCGGGAAATTGGATGCGATCAGATCTGCCAGGGCTCCGGGCTCGCGCACGTTGTCGAGGATCCCCAACGTCTCCTTGGGCAGATTCGGCAACAGCCCGAGCACCTGCCGGGTGCGGTCGCGCAGCTTCTGGCCCAGGCTCCTGAGCTCGTCGTCGGGCTCGCCGGGCTCGGGTACGCGCTCGATGCCCGCGCGCATGTAGGGCTCGAGCCCGAGCGGCTCGGCAAGGCGGAAGCGCGCGACGCCGTTCAGCACCACGCTGTAGTTGGACGGCCCGAGGCGGATCACCTTGACCACGCGCGCGATGGTGCCGACCGAGTACAGCTCCTCGAAGGTCGGCTCCACGGTCTCGGCGCTCTGCTGGGTGATCACGCCCACCAGAGCACTGTCGCGACCGGACAGCTCTTCCACCAAGCGCACGCTCCGGGGCCGGCCGACGTTGATCGGCACGACCGACATGGGGAAGAGGACCGAATTGCGCAGCGGCAGGACGGCAATGCGCTCCGGGGGGACGGAACCCTTGGACCGCGACGGCATATGCCTGGACAGTAGTACGGATGCGGCAGAGGTCCAGTCCGGCCGCTCGGCGCCGCGGAGTCGCTCGCGGTCGCTCCCGCCCGTCCCTTGTGGTAATCCGCGAATCAGCCATGCTGTTTTCGCGCTCGGTCCGGGGTCCGCTGGTGGGCGCGCTGCTGCTCGTCGCCGCGGCCGCGCCTGCCTGCAGCTCCGCCGCTCCGGTCCGGAGCCCCAAGGCCGCCCTCGACGCCTACGCCGAGGCGCTGCGCAGCGGGAGGCTGGCCGACGCCTACGCCATGCTCAGCGACGAGGCGAAAAAGAGTATTCCGTTCGAAGCCTTCCAGCGCATGGTGAAAGAAAATCCTGACGAGGTGAACGACATCACCAAGGCGCTCGAGCGGCCCTCGGGCCCACCTCTGGTCACCGCCACGGTCACCGCGCCGGACGGCCAGTCGCTGCTGCTGGTCTACGAGAACGGGCGCTGGCGCATCGACGGCTCCGCCATCGACCTGTACAGCCAGGCGACGCCGGAGGCCGCCGTCCAGGCCTTCGTGAGGGCGTTCAAGCACAAGCGCTACGACGTGCTGATGCGCTTCGTGCCCGACAAGAAGAGCGAGGGGCTCACGCCCGCCATGCTCAAGAAGGCGTTCGAGGGCGAGCAGCGCGAGGAGATGGAGCGCATCACGCAGGCGCTCGCCGCGGCGCTTCCGACCGCGCACATCGAGCGCATCGGCGACCGGGCCACGATGGCCTACGGCGCCGGCGGCACCGTCGAGCTGGTGCGCGAGCACGCGGTCTGGAAGATCGAGGAGCTGCAATGACGCGGCGCGCCTTGATCGAGCGCAAAACGCGCGAGACGGACATCCGCGTCGAGCTCGATCTGGACGGCACCGGCAAGGCGTCCATCGAGACTCCCCTGCCCTTCCTGTCGCACATGCTCGAGCAGATCGCGCGGCACGGCTCGATCGATCTGGACGTGCGCGCCGCGGGCAACGTCGAGATCGACGGCCACCACACCACCGAGGACGTCGGCATCGTGCTGGGGCAGGCCGTGCTCGAGGCACTTGGAGATCGACACGGCATCCGGCGCTACGGCGCGGCGACGCTGCCGATGGACGAGGCGCTGGTCACGGCGGCGCTGGACCTGGGCGGCCGGCCCTTCTTCGTGTGGCGGGTGCCGCTCCCCAAGGCGAAGCTCGGAACCTGGGACGTGGAGCTCGCGCCGGTGTTCTTCGAGGCGTTTGCGCGGACGGCCCAGGCGAACCTGCACGTGCGCCTGCACGAGGGAGAGAACCTCCATCACATCGTGGAGATCTGCTTCAAGGCCTTTGCCCGCGCGCTGCGCCAGGCAGTGGAGATCGATCCGCGCGTGCCGGGCATTCCCTCGACCAAGGGAACGCTCACCTAGGGTCCTGGCATGTTGGCCGTCGTCGTCGACTCGGGGCTCGGCAACCTGCGCTCGGTCGAGAAGGCCGTGGAGACTGCGGCCAACCAGCAGAATGTCCGCATCGAGGTGCTGCGTTCGGCGCGCCCCGAAGACATCGCGCGAGCGGATCGCGTGATCATGCCCGGTCAAGGCGGCTTCCGCGATGCGGCCGCGGCGCTCGGCGGCGGCATCGGCCAGGCCGTGCTGGAGCGGATCCGCGCCGGCATCCCGTATCTCGGCATCTGCCTGGGGCTGCAGGTGCTGTTCGAGGAGAGCGACGAGGCGCCCGGAGCGCGCGGGCTCGGCCTGTTCGCGGGGCGGGTGGAGCGGCTCGTGGGCGGCGGCGGGATCAAGATCCCGCACATGGGCTGGAACCAGCTCGAGCTGGTGCACGGCGGACATCCCTGCCTCGAGGCGGCCGGCGGCGAGGGCGCGTGGGTGTACTTCGTGCACTCGTACCACGCGGTACCGGCGGACGACTCGGTGCTGCGCGCAGTCTGCCGCTACGGGACGAACAGCGTCACCGCGGCGGTCGCGCGCGACAATGTCTTCGCGACGCAGTTCCACCCGGAAAAGAGCCAGCGCGCGGGGCTGGCGTTGCTTGGCGCGTTCCTACGAGGCTAGATCCAGATGCAGTTGATTCCCGCGATCGATCTGCTCGGCGGCAAGGCCGTGCGCCTGCGCCAGGGGCGCTACGACGAGGTCACCGCCTACCACGACAATCCGGCGGAGCTCGCGCGGAGCTGGTCGGGGCGCGCGCCGCGGTTGCACGTCGTGGATCTGGACGGCGCGCGCGACGGCGCGGCGGCCCAGTTCGAGCTGGTGAGGAACATCGCGGCGGCCTTCGGCGGCGGCGTGCAGGTCGGCGGCGGCATCCGCACCCGGGAGGCCATCCAGGCGTATCTCGACGCGGGCGTCGAACGCGTCGTGCTGGGCACGGCGGCGATCCGCGACCCTGAGCTGGTGCGCGGGGCGATCGCCCGGCACCCCGGGCGCATCGTGATCGCAGTCGACGCGCGCGGCGGCCTGGTCGCGACCGAGGGCTGGCGCGAACAGTCCACGCGGCGCGCGGTGGACGTGGTGCGCGAGCTCGCCGCGGGGCCGCTGGCGGCGGTGCTGTACACGGACATCGAGCGCGACGGCATGGAGGTCGGCCCCAACCTGGCCGAGACCGCGCGCCTGGCGCGCGAAGGCGGCGTGCCGGTCATCGCCAGCGGCGGCGTCGGCACGCTGGAGCACCTCCGCGCGCTGGCTCGCGAGCCCGGCATTGCCGGCGCGATCGTCGGCCGGGCTCTTCACGAGGGGCGTTTCTCCCTGGAAGAAGCCATCGAAGCCGCCGGCTCCGACGTGATGTAGGCTTGAGGCATGGCCGAGCCGGGCGAACGGACGACAGCGGTGGAGCGCGCGCTAGCGGCGCAGCCGCCGGACGTTGCCGAGGCGGACCAGGACGCGCCCGACTCGATCCCGCACAATACCTTCGACGGAGAGGACTTCCTCTTCCACCTGTATCGCGGCAGCGAGCTCCTGCAGGACAACTGCGTGAACGAGGCGAAGGAAGAGCTCGAGCGCGCACTGTCGATGCAGCCGCGCGACGTGGAGGGGCAGGGGCTGCTCGGTGTCGTCTACTTCCGCCTTGGAATGTATCCGCGCGCGATCCGCATCTACGAGGAGTTGATCCGCGCCTACCCCGGCGAGGTCACGCCACGCATCAACCTGGCGCTCAGCTACCTCAAGACCGGTCAGTCGATGCAGGCGCGCCAGGCCCTGGAAGAGGTGATCCGTCTGGTCCCCGACCACCGCCGGGCGTGGGGCTACCTGGGGCTGGTGTTCGAACGCATGGGCGACCACGCGAAGGCGCTGGCCGCTTTCGAACGCGCTGGCCAGGAGCACATGGTGCGGCGCATGCAGCGGTTGCTCGAAGCCGAGGAGGAGCCGCCGGAGACGGAACCGCCCGGACGCGAAGACGTGCGCCGGGCCGCGGCCGACGCCGTGCGCGAGCTGGACGAGCCGCGACCGTTCTCGATGGCGGGACCGGACGCCGAAGCGCCGCCGTCGAGGACAGGACGCTGGCGCGCGGTCGAGCCCGGCGAGGAGCGGCTGCCGCCGTCCCGCGGCCTCCGGCGTCCGACGCCTCCGCCGGCACGCCTTGGCCCGCCGGTCCCGGCCGTCACCACGCCGGTACCCGCGGCGCCGCCCGCCGGGCTTCCCTCACCCTCCGAGCTGGCAATGCGTTCGCTGCTCGTCTTCGGCGACGGTCCCGGCATCGTCATGGATGGCCCGCTGGTGCTGGTGCGCGTGGAGGATTCGTTCGTCGCGCGTGCCGCGGACGTGCGCGCGCTCATGCCCGAGGGGCGGCCCTTCGCAAGCCGTGAGGTGATGCGCCGGGCCCGCGGCAAGGACCAGGCCGAGCCGCTGGGCGGCACGACTCTACCGCTCGTGCTGCTGGAGGGGCGAGGCCGGCTGGTGATCGCGGCGCCCGCTCCGCTCCGCGCGGTGGCCGTGGCGTTGGACGGGGACTTCCTGTACGTGCGCGAGGACCGCGTGCTCGGGTTCGACAGCTCGCTCCGCCACGAGAACGGGCGGCTTGCCACGGGGAGCGGCGAGCCGATCCCCATGGTCCAGCTGTCGGGGCGCGGCGCCGTCGTCTTCGCCTGCTACACCGCCCCCGGCGCTTTCGCCGTGGACGCAGAGCGGCCGCTCTCGGTCAGCGCGCGCGACGTGCTGGGCTGGACGGGACGGCTCCTGCCTCAACCATTGCCGGCAAACCAGGCTCCGGGCTCCGCGCACGGCCTGGTCGCGTTCAACGGCGAGGGCGCGGTCTTCGTGGACCCCGCCGGGGACACATCTGGAAGTCCGCCGGCGCGCTGACCTATCATCCAGGCGATGGCCGGCGCTCGAAATTCCAGTCCCCCGTCCCGCCGTTGGCGCCGGGGACGGCGACGTCGCGCCGCCGATCCAGCGCTCCGCAAGCAGCGGCGCCGTTCCATCAAGGACGACGCCGTCAATCTGCCCAACCTGCTGACGATGGGGCGCATCCTCATCATCCCGCTCGTGCTGTGGCTGATCGGGCGCGGCACGCCAAAGGACTGCGTGGTCGCTGCCCTGGTCTATTCCGGCGCCGCCATCACCGATCTGCTCGACGGCTACCTGGCGCGACGGATGGGCGTGGTGAGCGTGCTCGGCAAGTTCCTCGATCCGTTGGCAGACAAGCTCCTGGTGATGGCCTCGCTGGTGTGGATGGTGCCGATGGGGCGCATCCAGGAGTGGGCGGTCGTGTTGCTACTGGCGCGGGAGATCTCGATCACGGGCCTCAGGTCCATCGCCAGCAGCGAGGGGGTCGTGATCGCCGCCGGCGGCGGCGGCAAGAACAAGACTGCGCTGCAGATGGTCGGCATCCTGTGCCTGATCCTCGGCTACCCGTACCACCTGTCGCTGGGCTTCCTGGACCTCGGCGTGGTGGACCTGGTGCACGTCGGGCGCTGGCTCATCTACATCTCGCTGGTGTTCTCCATCACCAGCGCGTTCCAGTATGTCGGGCTTTTCGCCGAGGCCGTAGAAGCCAAGGACCGGAGGCTGGGTTAGCCGTGGACACGCCCGCGGGCGGCCTGCTAGGAATGTCGCGCCCATGACCGTACGTCACCGACGGGTTCCCATCCTGCTGCTCGTGTTCGCCGCGGCGTCCATCCTCGCCTTCGCTGGCTGTGGAAAGCAGGGCGAAGGGCAGCACTGCGTCTACGACGCCAACGGCAACAACGACTGCGACACCGGCCTGGTGTGCGTACCGGGAAGCCAACTGCAGCAATCGGGCGCCGATCGCTGCTGTCCGAAGGAAGGCCAGACCGTCCACGTATCCAGCTGCACGCGAAGCGGATCCATCGGGACCGGCGGCGCAGGCGGCGCCGACGGCGGCGGTACGGACGCCGGCAGTGGCGGCGCCGCCGGCAACGGCGGCGCTGCGGGCAGCGGAGGCGCTGCCGGCAGCGCGGGCACGGGCGGAACAGCCGGAACAGGCGGAATGGGCGGAGTGTCCGGCGCGGGCGGCGCCACCGACGCGGCGGCGGGCTGATACGACGGGGGCAACGACGTGACGCCACGACTGGCTCTGCCGATGGGGCTCGCCGCACTGCTCTTGCTGCCGGCCTGCAACGGAGGCGCCGAGGGCGCGCCGTGCAACCGCGCCAAGAGCAACGACGACTGCAACGCCGGTTTGGTATGCACCTCGAACATCGAGATCGCCGCCAGCACGCCGCGCTGTTGTCCGCGTCCACCGAATCGGCCTACGACTTCGGCGTGCGCGCCCGCGGGCAAGGATTTCCATCCCGATGCGGGTGTCACGCCCATCGGCGGCAGCGGCGGTAGCGGAGGCACGGCGGGCAGCGGCGGTGCATCGGGCAGCGGCGGAACAGCGGGCTCGGATGCGGGCGGCGCGGGAACGGGCGGCGTTGGCGGCAGCGATGCGGGCAGCGCCGGCGCGGGCGGATCCGGCGGGAGCCCGGCGGACGCAGGAGGAGGCTAGCCGATGCCGATCACCCACCTCGCGGCAGACGCCCAGCAGGCGCTCCTGCTCGCGGTCGCCGTGTCGCTGCCCGTGGTCGGGGTCGCCGCACTCGCCGGCCTGCTGGTCGCGATCTTCCAGGCAGCGACCCAGGTGCAGGACATGACGCTCGCGCACCTTCCGCGGCTCGTCGTCGTTGCCATCGCGCTGGCCGTCGCCGGCCCCTGGATGGGCTCGCAGATCGCCGCATTCGCCGCCCGCGTATTCGTCGGCGGGTAGCGTGTCCCGGGTCGTCTCACCGGGCGATCTGTCCGGCACGCGCGCGAGGCAGCGCGTGCGCGTAGGCGGGCGCGTGGCTTCGGCCAATCCCCTCGTCGTCGCCGACGCGCTGGGGTCGGTGGCGGTCCAGCCGCCGCTCGGCGTCGAGCCGGGCGAGCTGGTCGTCGTCGAGGGGCGCTACGAACGCGGGCGCCTGACCGGCGCGCGCCTGCTCGAACGCTATCCCGCGCCGCCGAGCGCCGCCAGCGGCGAGTTTGCCGCGCTCGCGTGGAGCGGTAGGGGCCGCCGACTGGTCCAGCGAGTGCGCGCGCTGGCAGAAATCCGCGCCTACTTCCACAAGGAGCGCTTCGTCGAGGTCGACACGCCGCAGCGCGTCCCCACGCCCGGCCTCGATCTGCACGTCGACGCGATCCGCACCAGCGGCGGCTATCTGGTCACTTCGCCCGAGCACGCGATGAAGCGGCTGCTCGCGGGCGGCTTGCCGCGCATCTACCAGCTGTCGCACTGCTGGCGCGCCGACGAGCAGGGCCCGCTCCACCAGCCGGAGTTCATGCTGTGCGAGTGGTATCGAGCCTTCTGCGGCCAGGTCGACGTGATCGCCGACACCGAACAGATCGTCCTGCGCGTGGCCACGGCGCTCGCCGGCAAGCCCGTGCTCTCGGCCGGCAAGCGCCGCATCGACGTGACACCGCCCTTCCCCCGCCTCACGGTTCGGCAGGCCTTCCGCCGCTATGCCGGCGTGCAGGACGCCGTCGAGCTCGCCGCTCGCGACGAGGACCGCTTCTTCGAGCTGCTCGTCGACCAGGTCGAACCCGCGCTCGCGAGGAGGCGCCGTCCTGTCTTCCTGTGCGACTACCCGCTCTCGCAGGCATCGCTCGCCCGCCCCTCGCCGCGCGATCCCACGGTCGCCGAGCGCTTCGAGCTGTACGCCGCGGGCGTCGAGCTGTGCAACGGCTTCGGCGAGCTCACCGATGCTGCCGAGCAGCGCCGACGCTTCCGGCGTGATCGCGCCGAGCGCAGGAGACGCCGCCGCCCGGTCTATCCGCTCGACGAAAGCCTGCTCGCCGCCCTCGCCGAAGGCATGCCCCCCGCCGGCGGCAACGCCCTGGGCGTCGATCGTCTGATCGCCCTGGCGCTGGGCGTCGCGGACATCGCCGACGTGATGCCCTTCCCGTCGCCTTGATCAGCTGGCGGGTCCTGGCAGCCACCGCCCGTCACTGCCGGAACGCCCCGGAACGGACTCCCTCGGCGGCCTGGAAACGTGCGCCCGCGCACGCACAGCCGCCAAGCCATCAGGCAGTGTCCCAACCTGGACTCCGGGAATGCGTCTGCCGGCTACTGGCCGACCTGGGGCACGTTGCCTTCCGCGGCCATGCCGAGGAAGCGTACAGCATCGCCGTTGGCGTTCTTCACGTCGAAGACGACGAAGTGGCCGTCGTTGCCCGACGGCGGCGCGTACTCGCGAACGGCGAGCGTGTAGGGATTGCCCCCGATGCTGACGTTGCCGGACAGCGGCACGGGCTTCGGCTGGAGGTTGCCGATCTTGTCGGGCGTGCTCACGCTCGCGTCCGGGTCCGCTTCCTCCAGTCCCGCCGCGATGGCGAACGTCTGCAGCGTGACCGGCGGAGCGTAGGTGTCACCCAGGCCGTAGGTCTGGAAGACGTGCTTCGGCGTCATGCCCGTGATGGGCGTGCGGGCGATGGCATCGGCGAAGTTCAGCGGATCGGCCGGGTCCTCCCACTGTTGCAGCAGCGTCAGCACCGGGTGATCGGCGCCGCCGGCCAGACCGCCCTTGGAGTCGAAGTCCGCCAGGACGAACGGCAGAGCGCCCTTGATGTTCACGGGGCTGGTCTTGTTCAGGAGCGCGTCCATCAGCGACGCGCCGTTCCCGCTCAGAACGGCAGCCTTGTACACGTCGGTATACGGCAGCGCCAGGCTGCCCTCGGTCGAGCCCTGCGAGTGGCCGAAGAACACGATCGCGTTCGGATCGGCCTTGATCGCGTCGCCGCCGCTCTGCGCCGCGGTCACGTCCAGCGACGCGGCGAACTTCGCCAGCGACAGCTGATCGGCCGCGCCCTGGATGGGGTTGCCGCGCGCCGCGTCCGGGTTGGCGAAGTTGAAGAACAGGTCGTTCGGCGAGTCGGTGGAACTGCCGCGACGCGGCCCGTGCTCGACCTGGTCGATGCCGAGCACCGCGAACTGCACCGTTCCGCCCGGCGTGGTCACGTTCGACAGCGCCCCGGCGACCTCGGGGCGGATGTGACTGCGATAGGAGCCGCCGGTGCCGTGCGCGTACACGACCAGCGGCCAGCCATTGGCGGGCATGGTGCCCTTCGGCACCGTGAGCGCCATGCACACGTCCTCGTTGCGGGCGACCTGGTCGGTCACGCCGCCGCCCGAGTCCTTGTAGGGTTCACTGCCCTGCTGGAAGATCGGCAGAGATACCAGGGCCTGGTACTCGTCGTACGCGGGGTCGCCGGTTCCGCAGGCGCGGCCGTCGTTGGCATCGGCCTGTGGGCACGGCGACTTGACGCCGCTCCCGCACTTGACCCAGCTCTTCGCCGTCGGAGCGGGCAGCGAGTCGATGGTCTTGGCGATGGACGCCATCGGATCGCGCACGTTGCCCGCCGTGATCACCGTTGCGTTCAGGATCGTCGCCGGGTCGATCGACTTGTCCTTCAGGTAGGCGCGGAAGGGCTGGTAGGCGGTGTAGGCCTGGGCCAGCTTCGGGTCCGTCGGCGTCGCGTTGTCGCTGAGCAGCTTCTCGAGCTGGAGCGAGCGCTCGATGGGTTTGCTGTGCGAATCCACGCCAGCGGTCGTCAGCCACACCGCGTAGGTGTGGCCGGGCACGAGCGGGTGACCCTGCGGGCGGCGTACGCCGAACCAGTTGTCGCAGACGTAGTGCGTGGGGCCGCCCGAGTAGTACCAGCCGAGGCCTTCGCTGCGACCGTACGCCGGATCTCCACTCGTGATGTCCACCCAGTTGACCGGGCTCGAGCCGCCGCTCGCCTGGAAGCTGCCGTAGTCGATCGCGCCCGAGAAGCGGAAAATGACCGTCGGATACGTCCCCCAGCCCTGGTCGTTCTTTTCCAGCGCGTCGATGTAGCGCTGCACCGGGTCGAACCCGAGCAGCTCGTTGCCCGGCGTCGGGAAGCCCGACAGATCGAGCTTGCCGCCCATCGACAGGATGTCGTTGGGGAACGGCAAGCGGAAGTAGTCGCCGTAGTCGCCGGCGGGGTCCTTGACGCCGGGCACCTCGAAGTAAGCGTGCACCGTTCCCGTCGAGGCTGCCGAGCAGGTGACGCCTTGCCACAATGGCGCGCCGAAGGTCGGCGAGCCGGGCGGCGGCGTTTCGCACAGCCCTGCCTGGCACGCCAGGCCCGCGAAGCAGTCGGCGCTCGTGGTGCAGGTCTTGCCGACGCCGTTGGTGCCGTCGGGGATGCACTGCGCCGAGAAGCCGACCAGGCCGCAGCGCAGACCCGACTGGCAGTCGCCGTCGCCGCGGCAGGAGTCGCCCTGCGCGCCGGCACCGGCGGGCTGGCACGTGCCGTCCAGACACTGCAGCCCGTCCTGGCACTCCGCGCCGATGACGCACGGGTTGTTCTCCTTCGTGCTGTGGCCCGGAGCGCAGACACCGCTCTGGCAGACGAGCCCGGCGCGGCAGGCCTGGCTGGTGCAGCTGTCGCCGACGCCCGCGCCTGCCGGCACGCCGCCGCTGCCGCCCGTCCCGCCCGCGGAGCTGACCGCGCCGCCGGTGCAACCCGCGACGCCCAGGAACACGCCGAAAGCCAAGAGCGCCCAGAGCCTAGGTGACATGAAGCATCCTCTCCGTCCTGAAGTCCGGCACGCTCCCGCCGGCGCGCACCTTTCCACGCTCCCCCAAGGCTAGCGGCAGCCCGGTGTCCGGACAAGACCGGCGGCGTTTCAGTCGTAGTGGACGATCGAGACGACCGGTATCGGCAGCAAGCGATCGCGACCGCCGAGGGAGTCGAGCTCGATCACGAAGGCAAAAGCCGCAACATAGGCGCCCTGTCGGTGGACCAGCTCCGCTGCCGCGGCGGCGGTGCCCCCGGTGGCGAGCAGGTCGTCGACCACGACCACGCTCGCGCCTTCCTCCAGCGAGTCGCGATGCATCTCCAGCTCGCTCTCGCCGTACTCGAGCGAGTACGACACCTTGTCGGTGCGGTACGGCAGCTTGCCCGGCTTGCGCACCGGCACGAAGCTCGCGTTGAGCCGTGCCGCCAACGCCCCGCCGAAGATGAAGCCGCGCGACTCGATGCCGACCACCGCGTCGACGTGCTCGCCGAGGAAGCGCTCCGCGATGGCGTCGAGGACGATGTGGAACCCGCGCGGATCGGCCAGCAGCGGCGTGATGTCGCGGAACAGCACGCCCGGCTGCGGGAAGTCCTGGATGCCGCGGATCATCTTGCGGACGTGCGCCAGCGTGTCCAGCTCGAGCACCGTGTCCGAGAGCGTCGCGCGGCGGCGCGCGGCGCCCGGCTTGCCCGGCGCCTTGTCACGACCCACGCCGCGCGGCGTGGGCGAGCGGCGGACCGGCGCCTTCCGGGATGTCTTGGAGATTCGCTTGCGGGCTGCCATGTGGTCCCCCTCCTAGCACGGCGTCGCGCCGGGCGTCAGCCGTGGGCGCCCTCGACCAGCGAGCTGATGTCCTCGACCTCGTCCTGCCTTTCGCGCGTCCAGAGATCGAGCACCAGGGGTGTCAGCCCGACCACACCCTCGTCGTAGGCCTCGGTGTCGGAACCGGGAATGGGCTTGTGCTCCACGCCGGGGCCCCCGATCCACAGGTATTCCCGCCCGCGCGGATCCTTGCGGAACTCCACTTCGTCGCGGTACACGCGCGAGCCGAGCCGCGTCGCCCTCAGTGGCCAGCTGTTTCCCGCCGGGAAGTTGACGTTGAGCAGCAGCGGCTTGCCCAGATCGGCGTCGAGCATGGCGCGGGCAATGCGCGCGGAGAGCGCGGCGGCCGCTTCGCGATCGGCCTTCGGCGCCGCCGACACGGCGAGCGCGGGCACGCCCTTGAGCGCCCCCTCCCGCGCCGCAGCGACGGTCCCGCTGTAGAACACGTCGTCCCCGAGGTTGACGCCGTGGTTCAGCCCGGAAACTACCAGATCCGGCCAGCGCGGCAGCACGCGCTCGCCGGCATGCAGCGCGACGTACACGCAGTCGGCCGGCGTGCCGTCGACCGAGAACTCCCGCTCGCCGTGGCGGAACAGCCTGAGCGGTCGGTGCAGGCTGAGCGCGTGGCTGGCCGCGCTCTGCTCGGTCTCGGGGGCGCACACGACCACGTCGGAAAAGGGCTCGAATGCCTCGCGCAGGGCTGCGATGCCGCTGGATCGATAGCCATCGTCGTTTGCGAGCAGGACCAGGGGACGCGTCATCGGCTGCGCAGTCTAGGCCACGGCCGGCCTCCGGCCAATCCGACCGCCCAGGCGGCATTGCTGGGGTATGCTGCGCCGCGCGTGAGCGGAGTCAAAAAGGAGCTGGTGCGCGAAGTCGAGTCGCTGATCGCGGAAGCGGTAACCCGCTTCGGCGTGGCAGGCCAGGTGCGCATTGCCGAAGGCGTGGCAGTGCTGGAAGGCAGCGGAGCCACGAGCCGGGTCGAGGTCGGCGCGCTGCTCGAGCAGTGGGACACGCTGCCGTTCGACATCCGGCGTCGGCGCACCAACGAGCTGGCCCGCCAGCTCGTCGGCGAACGCCGCGAAGCCGTCGCTTCCGCGCAATCGAAGCGGAGCTTCGCGCTGCTGGGCTGGTTGACGCCCCTGTTGATCCTCGCGGGCGGCGCTGCGCTCGTGTACCTCGCCTACCTCGTCCTGGCGCCGAAAAAGCCGAGCCCGACGGCCGCCATGGACTCTTCACGGGCGGCAGCGCCGACGGCGACCACGGCGCGCCTGGACAGCGACGACCACGAGCGCGGCGAACGCGCCGCCCGTGTCTGCAACGAGACCCGCGCGAGGGTGATGCGCGGAGCCAGCGTCGGGCCCGCCGACGTGGAGGGCTGGGTGGTCGAGCTGTCGATCCTGCGCGGCGGCGACACGCCCCCGCTCGAGTTCGATCCGGGCCTGGCGCCGTTCGTCCATCGCGGCCCGGGACAGGAATCGGGCAGCTTTGCCTGGGCCGGCGCACCCGCGCTCGCGGCGAAGAGCGGACCGATGACGCACGTGACCGTCGAGGACGCGAGCCTGCCTCCGCTGGGCAAGCCGCGCTTCCGTGGCGTGCAGCTCGTTTTCGTCGGCCGCTACGTGACGCCGTACTTCACCAGGAGCGAGCGCGAGCTGTATCTGAAGACAGCCGGCTCCCTCGCCGAACGCCTCGACGCGAGCTACGCCGCGCTCTACGCGCACTGCGCGGGCGACTCGACGCACCACATCGGTTCGTGGTTCCAGGGTCCAGGGCCGGGCGGAGCCGCGGCCGCGCTCGTGTACTTCATGGGCACCTACGCGCCCGGCTCGCAGGTACGCCAGAACGTGCTTTCGCCGAACGGCAAATTGGACCGTGCAGGCGCGCTCCAGCGTATCGCCAAGGCGACGAAACAGCTCGACAAGCGCCGCGTCGCCATGCTGCTCGGAGACAGTGGCGGCAGCGTCGCCGGCCGCCCCGACGGGCCCGTCACGATCACGTTCCCGTTCAGCGAAGCCAACCGCGCCGAACGAGGCAGCCAGACCATCGCCGACGCCGTCGGGCTGTCGCACTAGGCGCCCGGAAGGACTCCGCAGGCCGGCGGTGATGCGCCGCCGCTGTGGGTGCAGCGGCTGCCAGGACCCTCCCTAGCTGCCGTCGACGCCGATCAGCTTCGAGAGCTCGCCGCGCTCGAACAAGTCGGTGACGATGTCGCAACCGCCGACGAACTTCCCGTCCACGTACAGCTGCGGGATCGTCGGCCAGTTCGAGAACTCCTTGATGCCCTGCCGGACGGCGGGATCGGTCAGCACGTTCACGTCCTGGAACTCGGCGCCGAGTTGCTTGAGGATGTTGACCACCTGCGCGGAGAAACCGCACTGCGGAAACATGCGGCTGCCCTTCATGAACAGCACGATGCGGTTCTGCTCGACGGTGTGCTTTATCTGATCGCGCGTCGCGTCGTCCATCATTTGCCTCCGCTCGCTTTCGCCCACGCCTGGGGGGTATAGGTCTTGAGCGCCAGGGCGTGGATTGGACCGCCCATGGCATCGCCGAGCGCCGCGTACACCAGCTGGTGCTGCTGCACCGGCGACTTGCCTTCGAACGCGCTGGACACGATGCGCGCCTGGTAGTGGTCCTGTGTCCCGGTCATGTCCTCTAGCTCGATGTCGGCATCCGGAAAGGCCTGGTCGAGCAGGCCGCGAACCTGGGCAGGATCCATCATTTGCCGAGAATAGATGACGCAACGTCACCTGGCTGTCAATGCCGGGTCGGCGACGCGCCCGGAAGGCCCGGCTAGGGTTTCGGCGGCAGCGGCTTTTCGAGCTTGATGTCGTGGATGGCGTCGCGGAAACGGACCTGCTGCTCGTTGATCGCCATCTTCAGCTCGATCATGCGCTTGGTGATCTGCTCGAGGCGCGTCGTGGCGTCGCTGAGCCGCCGCGTGAGCTTTGCCCGGAGGTCGGCCGCCTGCTTGTTCTTTTCGATCGCCCGCAAGCTGAGCCGCGTCTCCCGCGTCTCCTTCTCCAACTCGTCCTGCTCGTCGCCGAGCGCCTTCATCTCGTCGACGGACTTCTTCAGCTTGTCGCGCAGGACCCAGGCGGCTGCCAGCCGCCCGGCGATGTTCTGGTCGGCGCGCGGATCCTTCAGGTAGCCCTTGACCGCAGTGTCGGCGAGCGGGCTGAGCCAACTGACGCCTTGTTGCGTGCTCTGGCGCTCGTCGACGGTGAGCTCGGTGCGGCCGTGGGGGCGCACGTCGACGGGGATGAGCGCACTGCCGGTGCCGGTGTTGTCCTCGGTGCCCGTAGGCGGGTTGTACAGGCGCGCGCCGTGGATGCGCGGATGCTTGACGAGCACGCGCGCCTTGTCGTCACTGCCGTTCTTGATCTTGTAGATGGTGCGCGTGACCTGGTCGCGCTCGATGGTGAGCTCACCGGACTCGATATGGTGCACGCGAGCGCCGGCCTGATCGTATTTGCGGTCGCTCTCCACCGCGAGACTGCGTTCCAACGCGAACGGCACGGTGGCCGTCGCTCCCGGCGGCAGCGGGTCGACCATCCCCTGCCCCAGGAACGAGCCCTTCTCGAACACGGCGATGGGCCCGCGCTCGAGCAGCCCCTTGGTGGTATTGGTGAATCGCGCCACGCGGAACGGGTGCGAGGAAGAGTCCGGTACGCCGCCGTCGGGCGCGAACAGGAACACGGCCCCACCCGGAACGTAGTGGCTGACCAGGAGCACCATCGTCGCGCTCTTGTCGGGCACGGTGATGGGGTTCGGGATCTCGTAGCGGGTGCTGCCGGTCTCCACGGCGACAGCGGCGAGCGCGCGCAGGTTGCGCGGGCCGCTCGGTCCGCGCTCACGCGCCTTTTCGAGCGCTATGCGTCGGGCGGCGCTCGGCGGCAGCCCGGGTCCGGCCTCGGGCGGGGGCGGCGCCTGCGCCTGGTCCGCCGCGGCGTGGCGCGTGCTCCTGGAGGCCACCTTCGCGGGGCGCCCGCGACCCGCGCCGCCACCGGCGTATCCCCGGAGTCCTGCGACGGTAGTGGAATCGCCGGTCGGAGCGTTGCCCGAACCCTGCGGGGCCTCGGCTTTCTTCTTGTTCGCCTCCTCGTCGCCGACCCGATCGACGGCCCCCTTGTCGGTCTCCTTCAGCGAGGTCTCGCTCTCCGGGACTGCGTTGATGACTTCGCCCGTGTCTGTGACGATGGGACGCTCGGGAATGACGGGCTCACCGAGCGTCGACTGGAACGCCAGCGGTGCGCCCGCCACCAGCGCGAGCTTCACGTTGTCCCAGTCTTCGCCCGACAGGTTCTGGACGATGCCCCACGCCTGGAGGTCCGCGCCCTTGTCCTGCACCACCAGCCGGTACGACGGACGCCACACCGGCGTCTCGGCGACGTAGCCAACGACCAGATCGTGCTCGCTGCCATCGAGACGCAGCACCACCTTGCGCAGCTTCTCGCCCGGGTCCTTCGGCTCCGGCGTGGGCTCGGGAAACGGCTTGAGCATGCTTTGCAGGCGCGCGTCGGGCTGCGGCTTCTGCTCGTCCTCGGGAAGCTCCAACGGGAACGACGCCGAGCGCACCGAGCTGCCGCCCTGTTCGACGATGGCGAGCGTGGCGAGGAAGTCCCCCACCATGCGCTGGCGCATCTTGAAGGTCACCTGCGACTCGTCGACGTGCCCGGAGCGTTCGAAGTAGCCGACGCCGTTGCGGTAGACGACAACCCTCGTGAGCGGCAACTGACCGGTGGTGATGTTGGGCCCGCGCGCGCAGCCGAAAACCGTAAGCGCGGCAACAGCCATGAAACCGACGTAGCG
This sequence comes from uncultured delta proteobacterium, assembly GCA_963826085.1. Taxonomy (GTDB): domain Bacteria; phylum Myxococcota_A; class Polyangia; order Polyangiales; family Polyangiaceae; genus CAWDXG01. The sequence continues at coordinate 639,677 of CAWGVN010000008.1, forward strand.
CATCAGCGCCTCCCTTTCCGGACGCATCCGGTAGCCGCCCCCCCGAGCGAGGACGGGCCGCGGCGCTCGGCCGCATCGGCCCATGCCATACCCAATCCCGCGGCGCGAAAACAGCCCCGGCCGCCGGCCCATGGCGGCAAAACGACAGGCCCGGAAGCGGGGTGCAGGCAGATCAAGAGCATCCGCCCGCGATCTACGCGCCTCGAGCCGGTCGGATCTCCGGGAAGGGATGTTATTCTGGCCCACCGTGACCGGAGCCGCTCCGCCCCCCAAGCCACCGCCGCCGCCCCATCGCCCGCCGCCGCCTCCGCGGCGCCCGCCGCCCAAGCCGGGCGGAGCGTCGCCGCCGTCGATGAGCACGAGCCAGAAGGACGCGCTCGCGCTGCAGGCACTGGGGCTGCTCAACGAGCAGGTGCAGGCGCGCATCGTCCACTACAAGGGCGACCTCGAAACGAGCCCGGAGCTCGACGCCGTGACCGCGCAGGTCGTAGCGCAGCTCAAGCAGATGCAGGCCGCGATGGGCACCGAGACCGGCGCCCGCTCCTCGCCGGAGGAGATGGAGAAGCAGCAGGTGCGCACGCTGGCCAAGCTGCTCACCCGACTGTTCGCGCCCGGCGACCAGTCCGCGTTTGCCACGCACAACCTCAAGTCGGTGGGCCGACGCGTGGCGAAGCTGTTCTTCGAGAGCGAGCTGCACGAGAAGACCAAGGGCGACAAGGAAAAGACCATCTATCACCCCGAGCAGGGCGTGTACTACGTGCTGTCGCGGTACAAGAATCGCCTGCGCGCCGAGCTCGAGGGCTTCGAGTACGTGAGCGAGGACATCAAGCAGCAGACGCTGGAGCTGCTGGCCAAGATGGAGCGGGAGCTGCAGGTCAACTTCCTTTCGCGGCGCTCACCGGAGCTGAACCGCGTGATGAACATCTACTCGTCGGTGCTGATGGATTTCATGCACCAGCACCTTCCGCCGCGCGTGGAGCAGATGGCCAAGGTGACGATCCGCGCAGCGGAGACAGCCCGCCAGCCGAACAGCGTCGGCTACAAGGTGCTGGCCGATCGCTTCCCGGAGTTCCGCGCCGAGTGGGAGCGGCTCCTGATGCAGCAGATGGTCTACTACTGCGGCGACGAGCTGATGGCGCGACTCACCGGCGGCGAAGAGGCATTCCACGAAGAAACAGTGAAGTTCTTCACCGATCCGCACATCTTCAGCGAGACCTGCGAGGTGCTCTGCGACTCGCTGTACGACTTCCTCTGCCTGGAAGGGTTCCTCGACCTGCCCGTCGACTGGCGCGTGAAGCTCGGCCGCGAGGGCTAGGCGCGAGCTGCCGCCGGGCAGTTGATGCGCGCCTGGCGCGAGCGTTCTGCTAGCCTTCGACGAGAGCGAGATGAGACGCTGGATCGGCATCGGCGGAGTTGTCGTGGGTGTGGCGCTGGTCGGCTACGCGCTGCTCGCGAGGGATTCGGACCAGGAGCTGATCCGTGCCCGGCTCGACCAGCTGACGACGGCACTGCGGGTCGACAAGGGCGACAGCCCGCTTTCGAGGGGTGCGCGCGTGCGCCGGGCTTTCGACGAGGTGCTGACGAAGGACGTGGTCGTGCACGTGCCCGATCTTCCCGCTCCAGGTCCCGGCCGCGACGCCCTGCTCGGGCTCGCCGTGCAGGCCGGGCGCGGCTACCAGACGGCCGACATCGCGCTGTCGGACACGACCATCGAGCTGGATGCGCGGAAGACCGCAGCCAACGTCAAGAGCGAGGCCACGCTCAGCGCCACCGACTCCGGCGGACTGCACCGGCAACACCGCCACGCGCTGTTCCGCTTCACGAAAGGAAGCGACGGCTGGCGCATTTCCTCCATCAACGTCAGCGCCCCGCCGGATCTGCCGCCGGAAGCGCGTCCGTAGCGGACCGGAGCGGTCCGGCGCTCCGGAAAGTGCCCCGGCCTCCCGGCATTGGTCTACACTCGGGGCATGCGCAGTCGCTTGCTTTTTGCCGTCGGGTTCCTGCTTGCGTTCTTCGTGCTGGCTGCGCCGGGCTGCGGCGCCAAGAGCGGATTCGAGACACAGCAGGACATCACGGGCGGCGACGCGGGGGCCGCGTGCGGCAATGGACACTGTGGCTACGGCGAGACCTGCAGCAACTGCCCGCAGGACTGCGGCGTGTGCTCGACCTGCGGCAACGGGAGCTGCGATAACGGCGAGACGTGTAGCTCCTGCCCGGGCGACTGCGGCCTGTGCCCGACCTGCGGCGACGGCACCTGCCAGCCGAACGAGACCTGCTATTCCTGCCCCCAGGACTGCGGCGCCTGCTCGAAGTGCGGCGACGGCTACTGCAAGGGCGGCGAGACGTGTCTGACCTGCGCACCCGATTGCGGCAAATGCCAGACCTGCGGCGACGGCTCCTGCGACGCGGCCGCCGGCGAGGACTGCTTCACCTGCCCAGATGACTGCGGCAAGTGCACCGGCTGCGGGGACGGCAAGTGCACCGGCACGGAGACGTGCGCATCGTGTCCGCAGGACTGCGGCACCTGTTCGGTGTGCGGCAACGGCAAGTGCGAGACGGACCAGTACGAGACCTGCGTCAACTGCCCGAAGGACTGCGGGCAATGCGACCAGCTCGGCTGCTTCCAGATCGTCACCTGCACGCTGGGCTGCCTGGACCTGGGCGCGAACCCGCCGCAGTTCAGCGTGACCTGCATCGGCAACTGCGTCTCCAAGGGTTGCCCCGACGTGCAGTACTTCGTCGATCAGACCGTCAACTGCGCCGTCTCCAACATCAACAACATCTCCAACTGCGCCTCCGGCAAGGGCGGCTCGGGAATCTTCGGCTGCCTCGAGAAGTCCTGCGGCCCCCAGGTCGCCGCCTGCCTCGGCGCAGTCTGCCCGTCGAACTAGCCGGCCCCTCCCATCCGCGCGCAGCGCCCGAAGGGCGCGAGCACGGATTTGGGAGGGGCAAGCTGCGCGAGGGCCCGCAGGGCCCAGCGCAGCGGGGGTGGGCACCCCTAGAAGCTGCTGTCCGCGTCGCCGAGCTCGGCGGTGTACGACACGTTGGCCGTGCCGCCGCCGACCACGTTGAGCGGGTTCCAGGGCGGATTGACCTGGCCGACCGCGTTGCTGTTGTCGATGACGACGTAGTATTGACCCGGCGGAAGCTTCAGCTTCTGGTGCTGCTCGGCCCCCGGCTGGAGTACGAAGGTCGCCATCGGCGGCTGCACCGGCGGGCGCAGCGGCGCACCGAGCTGCAGCGTGTTGCGCCACAGATCACCATTGCCGCGCGGCATGACCAGCGCGTCGACGGCGGGCCCATCCACCCGGAAGCGCAGGAACAGGGCCTGGTCCGTGTCGGCCACCTCGAACGGCCCGAGGAAGTCCACCTCTCCGGGATGCACCTCGGTCGTCTCGTTGGAGAACACGTAGCGATCGCTGCCCGAGGTGTTGAACGGGTGCTTCGGCTTCTGCGGCGGCTGGAGGATGCCGAGCGCGAAGTCGTCGCCTTCGTCGCTGTGCACCACGGTAAAGCCGCTGGCGAGCTGGCTCTGGGCGATCTGGCCGCCGAACGTGTTCGCCATGTAGCCCACCGGCGTCTTGGTCGCCCAATCCACCACCTTGTTCTCGACTGAACCGATCTTGAACTCCGGCCCGTAGACGAGCCGACCGAATCGCGCGTAGACGTAGATGGCGTCTTCGGCCATGTAGAAGTCCGGCCGGTACTCCACCGCCGTGTCCGCCGAGAAGCCGATGCGCCCGGCAAAGGGCGTCCAGGCGTAGCCGGTGCCGGTGAAGTGGATCGTCACCGTCTGCGCCTGGTCGTTCACGTCCAGGTGGCACTGCTCCGGGAAGAAACGCCCGATGGTGTTGCCGTTCGGCGAGAGCTTGAGCGGCGCGCCGCGCTTGAGCATCTCCGGGCACATGCGCGACGCACCGAAGTTGGAAAACAGCCACCAGCGGAGCCCGGGGCTGGCGTTCACGGCGCTGCGCACGCAGGGACAGCCGACGCCGACCAGCGCTACCAGGACAAGGCCGAAGATGCGCAGGCGCAACGGAGGAATACGCGGCACACGTCTGGACGCACTGGGCATGGTTGGTCTCAGCTGTTGGACGCCGGCCCGAGCCCGATCATGCAGGGCCCTGCAGCGAGCAGAAGCCGCCGACGCAGTCCACCGTCCCGCTCGACTTGCAGCAATCCGCTGCAGTCTTGCACGATTCGCCGATCTGGGCGCACTGGTTCGTGGGGGGCGGTACGCACTTGAACGTGCCGTCACCCTGGTCGCGGCAGAAGCCCGAACAGCACTCGTAGCCCTGGTTGCAGCTGTCACCCTGTTGGTGGCAGGCCTCGAGAGCCCAATAGGCGTCCATGTTGATCGTGGTCAGATCCTGGCCGGGCAGCCAGAAGGCCGGATGGCTCGGATCCGTGCCGGCGGTCGGGTTGGCGTCGATCGCGGCCACCCAGAGCTGCTTGTGGTTCTGGGTCGTCGAATCCGTGGTCGACTGCATGCGGTTGCCGTAGTCGCGCGGACTGACAAACACGACCCAGAAGTAGCCACCGACCGAGATCGGGTTCACGCGCGGCTCGTAGTTGCGCTGCGCGTCCTTGGCGCCGAGCACGCCGGCGCCGCCCGCGAGATCGAGCTTGAGCTCGCCGACCTGTTTCGCCACGTCGGCCATGTACAGATCGTTGTGGCCGGTGGTGGCGCCGCCCGCGCCGTAGCTGGCGCGGCTGTAGTCGCCGCGCTGGTAGACGATCCACTTCGAGTCCGGCGTGAAGCTCGGGAACGCGATCTCCTGGCCGCCGCCGGAGACAATCGTCTGCAGGTTGGTGAAGTAGGGCGCCGCGCCCATGTTGGCGTTCATGACCTGCAGGTCGGACTGCGTGAATTCCACCGGGTAGCTGCCGACGACGTTGCCCGAGAAGGCCAGCAGCGTGCCGTCCGGCGAGAACTGCGGATCGGCCATCTGGGTCATGGAGTCGAGCGCCGACGGGATCTTCTGGCCCGTCGCCGAGTCGCCGAGCGCCATCGTGAAGCCGTCGCTGTTCGACACGACGTACTTGCCGTCCGGCGTGAGCGCCATGAAGCGCACCTTGGCCGTGTAGTCGCCGAGCGCCTTGACCTGCTCGGAGCTGCTGTCCACGGTTCCCCAGGGCCCCGAGCTGCCGCCGACCGGAGTTGGAGCGCTGAACACCGCGGCGATCGTCGAGCCGTCCTTCGAGACGGTGTGGCAGGCCACGCAGCGGTGACCGCTGCCGGTGTCCTGCCAGGGCGGGTTCAAGCCGGTGTAGTTGCTGGGCGCGGGGGAGCCGAGCGCGTTGTACGGACCCGGATCGAAAGCGGGCACGGGCTGACTGGCGCCCGGGTTGATCTTGACGATCTGCCCCTGGTTCACGGCCCAGTAGTAGATGGTGCCGCGCAGGCTTCCCTGGGCGATCTGCCACGTCTCGCTCATCGCGGCGTGCGCCGCGCCCGCGCTGTCGAGCCGCTCCACCTTCACGCTCACGGGCGTGCCGTCGTTGCTCTGCGTGAGCGCCTCCCACCACGCCTTCGGCATCGTCCAGCGGCTGGGCGGATCGGCAGTCGTGAACTCGGTCAGCGATACGTAGCTGTCCACGATGCTCACCTTGTATGTGTCGCCGGCGGCGCCGCCGTCCCACATCATCTCGGGTGCCAGAATGCCGCGCGCGAACACGGTCTGGTCGTACGGGTAGAGCAGCGTGCCGCTCGGGTTGGAGTCCGGCGAGAGGAACTTGTTCTGGTCGCCCTGCGACAGGCCGGCGCTGTTGTCGTCGAAGTGCAGCTGGATCAGCACGTCCGCCGTGGCGCTCAGGTTGCCCACCTTGGCGGTCACCTTGCCTTTGCCGCCCAGGGTGTTGTTCGCGGTGAGCGCTGCGGTCTGCGTGATGGTGGCCAGGTCCAGGCGGTCGAACGACCAGGTGGCCTGGACCTCGCCCGTGCCGCCCCCCTTGTACGTGGCCATCGCCTTGAACGTCACCGGCGAGCTCTGGCCGTTGATGACGTCGATGGTGGCTGTCGGCGGCGAGACCGCCAGCGACAGGATATTCGTCGGGCCTCCGTCGAGGTCGAGACCGCCATCCGCTGCCGAGCCGCCGCTTCCGGAGCTGGCGCCGCTGCCCCCGATCGCGCCGGAGCCGCCGCCGCCGGCGACCGTGTTCTGGTTGGAGCTGCAGCCGTAGCCCAGCGCGAGCATCAGCGCGCCGACCCAGAGCCAGGATTTTCCGGGGAGTTTCATGTCAAGCACCGCACCTTTCGCACCGCGACAACATGCTACCACCAACTCCGGCAGACCTCCTGAGCCCGCGCGCAGTGCCATGGTTTGGTCTTGTCGGCTGCGACGCGGCGAGCGACTGCGAGCCCCTAGCCGAAGCTCCGGCGGGCGACGGCGGCCAGCGCCTGCACCAGCCCGGGATCGTCGTCGAGCGCCGCGACGCGCCGCCACTCGAGCCCGAGCGCGCGTGCCTGGGCGGCCGCTTCGATGTCCAGATCGTAGAGCGTCTCGACGTGCTCGGCCGGGAAACCGATCGGTGCGACGACTACCGACCGCGCGCCGTCCGCGCGCAGCTGTTCCAGCGTGCTCTTCACGTCGGGGCCCAGCCAGTCGCCGCCGTCGGCTCCCTGGCTCTGGTAGGCGAGGCGATACGCACGACCAAGCCGCTCGCCGACCGCCTTCGCGCAGGCGCCAACCTGGTCCGCGTAGGGATCGCCCGCCGCGATCGCGCGGCTCGGCAAGCTGTGCGCCGTCAGGATCAACGCTGCTTCGCCGGCCGCACCGAGCGCGCGCTCGATGCGTGCGGCGTGCGCCTCGACGAACGCCGGCTCGGTGCCCCACGGCTCCACGCGCGCGAGCTCCGGCACGCGTTCGAGCGAGTCGCGGATGGCGGCCAGCGAGCGCTCGGCCGCGTCGTGGTAGACGTGCACGCTGAACGGCGCGAGCGGCAGCACGCACACGCGCTCGTAGCCGCGCGCCGCCGCGTCGCCGAGGACGTCCTCCAAGCCCGGATGCCACAGCCGCATCGCCGTCAGCACCGGCACGCCGAGCTCCGCGGCCAGCGCCCTGCCCTGCCGCGCGGTGATCTCGAGCAAGGGCGAGCCACCGATGGCCTCGTAGCGACGGCGGAGCTCCTCGACGAGCCCCTCCGGCGGCGGCCTCCCGCGACGGATGTTGCGCACGAATTCGGGCAGATCGTCCAGATCCGTCACGGTGCCATGGGCCACCAACATCACCGCGTCGCGCGTCATCGGCCGGGAGCATAGGCCGCCTGCGGTGGGCGTCCAGGCGTCATTGCGAGCGGCGCTTCACGTCACTAGGCTCGCCTGCCATGGCGCTGATCAATCTCGAAGGCAAGGTGGCGATCGTGAGCGGCGCGAGCCGCGGCATCGGCGAGGCGATCGCCCTCGCCTACAGCGCGGCCGGCGCCCGCGTCGTGGTCTCGTCGCGCAAGCTCCAAGGCGTGCAGGCGGTCGCAGAGAAGATCGGGGAGCGCGGCGGCGAGGCGCTGGCCGTGGCCGCACACGTTGGCCATCCAGACCAGTGCCACGCCTTGATCGCGCAGACGGTGGAGCGCTTCGGCCAGGCCGACGTGCTGGTCAACTGCGCCGGTACCAACCCCTACTTCGGCCCGATGATCGCCATCGACCAGGGAGCGTACCTGAAGACCTTCGAGGTCAACCTGCAGGGCGCGTTCGAGGCCTCGCGCAAGTTCGCCCAGCACGTCATCGACCGGAAGGGCTCGGGCGCCATCGTCAGCATCTCCAGTATCAACGGCCTGCGCGCCGCGCCCCTGCAGGGCGTCTACGGCATGACCAAAGCCGCGATGATCTCCATGACCCAGACGCTCGCTTTCGAGCTCGGTCCGAGCAACATCCGCGTCAACGCCATCGCGCCCGGGCTGATCGAGACGCGGCTCGCCGCGGCCATCACCGCCAGCGAGTCGATGACTGCGCGCTTCACCGACCGCACCGCGCTCGGCCGCATCGGAAAGCCCGAGGAGATCGCCGGCGCGGCGCTGTTCCTGGCCAGCGACGCGGCTTCGTACATCACCGGCCAGACACTGGCCGTCGACGGCGGCTCCACCGCGTACTGAGGCGGCTCCACCGCGTACCGAGATAGAGAGGGAACGATGACCCACACGCCCAAGCCCGCGAACGAGCCCAACCTTTCCTACGCTCCCGGCACGCCCGAGCGCGACGCAATCCAGGCGGCCATCAAGGCGCAGGCCGCGAGGGTCGAGGAGATCCCGCTGCGCATCGGCAGCGAAGCCGTCCAGACGAAGGACAAGCGCGCGTTCACCTCGCCGCACAACCACCAGCTCGAGCTCGGAGTGCACGCCAACGCCGGCGAGGCCGAGATCGCGCGCGCGATCTCGGCCGCCCAGGCCGCGCGCCCCGGCTGGGCCGCGCTGAGCGTGGAAGCGCGCGCCAGTGTGTTCCTGCGCGCCGCGGAGCTTCTGAGCGGCCCCTGGCACCAGCGCATCAACGCCGCCACCGTGCTGAACCAGAGCAAGACCGCGCACCAGGCGGAGATCGACGCGGTCGGCGAGCTCTGCGACTTCCTGCGCTTCAACGCGCACTACGCCACGCAGATGGCCGACGGACAACCGTTCAGCCCAGCCGGGCAATGGAACCGGCTGGAGATGCGCCCGCTCGACGGCTTCGTGTACGCCATCACGCCCTTCAACTTCACCGCCATCGCCGGCAACCTGCCCAGCGCGCCGGCGCTGATGGGCAACACGGTGCTGTGGAAGCCGTCGCCGAACGCCGTCCTGAGCGGCCACCTGCTGATGGAGCTGTTCCGCGAGGCGGGTCTGCCCGACGGCGTGATCAACTTCGTACCCGGCGACGCCGCGGCCATCACCAAGCAGGTGCTCGCCCACGAGGACTTCGCGGGACTGCACTACACGGGATCGACGGCGGTCCTGCGCGGCCTGTTCCGCCAGGTGGGCGAGAACATGGAGCGCTACCGCTGCTACCCGCGCATCGTCGGCGAGAGCGGCGGCAAGGACTTCATCGTCGCGCACCCCACGGCCGACATCGACCAACTCGCCGTGGCCGTGCTGCGCGGCGGCTACGAGTACCAGGGGCAGAAGTGCTCGGCGGCGTCGCGGCTGTACATCCCGCGTTCGCTGTGGCCGGAGCTGGAAGAGCGCCTGGTCGGCATGATTGGCGAGCTGCGCGTCGGCGACCCGGCGGACTTCAAGAACTTCCTCGGCGCGGTCATCAGCCGAACCGCGTACGACAAGATCGCGGGCTACATCGACCTGGCCAGGAAAAACGACGGCTGCCGCATCGTCGCCGGCGGCAAGGCCGACGACTCCAAGGGCTTCTTCATCGACCCGACGCTGATCGAGGTGAAGGACCCGAAGCACCGGCTGATGAGCGAGGAGCTCTTCGGCCCGGTCGTGAGCGCGTACGTGTACGACGACGCCGACTTCGAGGGCGCGCTCCGGCTCTGCAACGAGACCAGCGCCTACGCGCTCACCGGCGCCGTGTTCGCGCGCGACCGCGGCGTCGTCGAGCTCGCCTCGCGCGTGCTGTCGCACGCCGCCGGCAACTTCTACATCAATGACAAGCCCACCGGATCCATCGTCGGCCAGCAGCCGTTCGGCGGCGCCCGCCTCAGCGGCACCAACGACAAGGCCGGCAGCGCGCTGAACCTGATGCGCTGGGCCTCGCCCCGCGTCATCAAGGAGAACTTCGACGCACCGCGGGACTGGCGCTATCCGTTTCTGGGGTAGGCGCGGTCACACCGGGCAGGCGCAGGCGGCGCAGGCGCAATTGCCCGAAGGACAGCACTTGTAGTTCGCGGGGCAGATGCCAGGGCACTCGCCGCCGCAGCCGTCGGTCAGGGAGCAGCCGATGCACAGGGGCGTGCAACAACTGCCGTTGAAGCACACCTGTCCGTTGCTGCAGGTGTTGCACGTGCCGCCGCAGCCGTCGCTGATCCCGCACTTTCCGGCAGGGCAGTTCGGCGCGCAGCAACTACCGCCGACACACGTCTCGACGCTCGGGCAGGCCGGGCATCCGATCGTGCCGCCGCAGCCGTCGCTGATGCTGCCGCACTGTCCGCTGGTGCAGGTGGCTTTCGGCGTGCAGCAGGCATTCTGGTATTCCACCTGCCCGCTCGGACACTGGCACTGGCCGTTGTTGCAGGTCTTGCCTCCCGTACACTGCGTGCCGCATCCGCCACAGTTGTTGTTGTCGGTGGAAGTATCGACGCAGGAGGTGCCGCAGGTGGTCTTCGCGCACGTGGTCGAGCAGGCGCCGTTCGAGCAGGTTTGACCCGCCGCACAGGGCTTGCCGCAGCCGCCGCAGTTGTTGCCGTCGCTCTGCGCGTCGACACACTGCCCGCTGCAGTTGGTCGACCCCGACGGACAACGGCACGTGCCGTTCGTGCACACGGTGCCGCCCGAGCACTTGTTGCCACACTGGCCGCAGTTGTTGTTGTCCGTTGCGGAGTCCACGCACGCGCCCGAGCAGTACGCGCCCCCGTTCGGGCACACGCACTGGCCGCCCTGGCAGGACGAGCCGGAGGCGCACGCGTTGTCGCAGCTGCCGCAGTGCGCGTCATCGCTCTTCAGGTACACGCACTGTCCGCCGCACGCGGTGAGCGGCGCCGTACAGCCCGCGTCCCCGCCGGCCTCCGCAGTGGAGCCGCCCGAGCCGGCGGCGCCGATCGCGTCGGCGCCCGCGTCGTGTTGCGACGATCTGAGGTTGCCGGGCGCCGTGCAGCCCGTCAGCAGCGCGAGCGCCAGCGGCACAAGCCCGGCACAGGGTCTGCTTGGTGGTGCGAACACGGCCCCAGTGTATCGCGCTCGGTCGCGCACCGGACGGTGACGCAGCGCTTCACGGCCGACGGTCCGGACCCGTCTCACCGGAACGCGCCCGTCGGCTTCAATAATCCGGACCCGGCTCCCCCACTTCTACGGATATGGCGCCCTTGATGCGCGTGGTCTGCCCGCCTGCCGCACCGCGGCAGCGCCCGCCCGCGAGCATCCGGCTGCCGCAGCGCCGCATCGAGCGGCGGCGCCAGTAGCTTCGGGGCCGCCGGGTCGGGTTCTAGGCACCTTCACCTCCCCCACAGCCCCCCCTGCCCGGCGGCCTCGTTTTTCTCCCACCCGCGCGCCCTCGCTACCGCTCGCCGATCTTCCTACACGCGAAGGATGTACGTGATCTCGGTCCGGATGCGCGGCTCGGCCAGGCGCAGGGCGAGCATGCGCTCGCGCACCTCGTCGCCGCGGTAGCCGTAGGCCGCGCCGCGCACGTCGCTGACGAGCTCCGCCGTGCCGTCGGGCTTCACCAGCTCGAAGTGCCGCTCGCCATCGCGCTCCACGACGCCGCCCACGCGACTGTACTGCGCGTAGCTGTAGCCGCCGCCGTGTGGCAGCAGGTTCGCGCTGCGCAGCCGTTCGACGACGCCGTGCTTTTCCGCGCGCTCGCCGAAACCCGTCTCGTCGAGCGCGCGGTCGTCCAGGTTCGGCCGCGGCGCAACAAGGTAGGCCGGCAGATCCGGTGCCAGCGTCAGCGGGAAGAGCTGTCCGCGTGCCAGGTCGTCCTCGTCGAACGTATAGCAGCCGAGCAGCGCGTCGTTGATCGCGGAAAGGCCCTGGTGCGTCCGGTTGCACACGACCTCGAGCGGTCCGAGCAGCTCGCGCGCGAGCGCTTCCCGGCGCCTGAGGCTGAAGTCCTGCGCCCAGCGATAGAACGAAAACCACTCCTCCGCCGTCTGCCCGCGCAGGATGTGGAGCGGGCCCCAGGGCGTGTCGCGCTGTTCGGCCATGCCCGCCAGCGCCTCGCTCGCGTCGTAGTAGATGCCGGGGCCGCGCGGCGTCGCTTCGCGGTGCTCGTGGCCGGAAGAGTGGATGATGGCGTAGGTCTTCGAGCTGGCCTCGGCGCCGTCGTACGTCTCGCGCACCTCGCACAGGTCGAGGAAGTGGTTGCCCTCCGCGAGGTCGAACTCCACCTCCACGCCGTCGACGACGAGCGGCTCGTGCATGAGCTTCTGCGCGCGCTCGCGGATCTGCTCGACCGGTGGCGCCTCGTCGAGCGCCACCACGATCATTCCACACGCGTTCGACTTGATGTCGAGCACCGCGAAGTCGCCGCTCCACTGGATGCGCCCGCCGTAGCCGAAGCCCTGCGTCCAGCGCCGCGTGTTGCGCGTCACCGTCGCGTCCGGTGCGCCCACGAACGTCGCGTCCGGCGGCAGCCCCAGCTCCGCCTGCACGTGGTGGATCTTGGCGATGCCGTACGGCATGTTCGCGCCGCACAGCGCCTCGCCCACGTCGCCCACTCCCGCGAGGAAGCAGTGCTCCCTCGCCCGCTCCAGCGCGTCGTGCTCGGAAGGCATACGCCGCGCACCCTAATATGACGTAGCGTCACGTGCCAGTCGCCGGCACGTCGCGGCCGCTTGCGGGGGTCCTGGCAGCCGCTCGTCGTCAGGGAAGCGCAGCGCCCGCGCCGTCCTCGAGCGCCCCGCCCCGGCTCTCTGCCGGCTCGCTCGCCGGTGCGTACAGCTCCGGATCCAGCCCTTCCTGCAGCCTGAGCAGCGCGCCCAGGTTCTTGAAGTGGAGCTTCTGCAGGCGGCCCTGGGCCTGACCGAGCTGGCGCCCGATCTCGCCTATCAGATCGCCTTCGATGCGGTTGCCCACCGGGTAGTCCGCCACCGGCTCCGGCAGCACGAACGAACGCACGTCCTGGTTTTCCTGCATGTGGCTGAGCTTCGGCAGCGCGATCTTCTCGCAGCTCCGCGCGACTTCCCCGAGCGACAGCGTCACGTGTGCGAGGCGGCTCTGCACGTCGCGGAAGGTCTGCTGGTCGAGCTCCTGGCGGTTCTGAAGCACCTGGATCACCGACCCGAACAGGTTCTGCTGGGCGTTCAGCCTCAGGATCAAAGGCTGCGTGTCCTGCATGAAGCGGTAGCGTCCGACCAGCTCCCTGCGCGCTGCCTCCTCCTTGGCGCTGAGCGCGTAGAAGTACTTGAAGATCGTTCGGTCGGCCTTCTTCAGCTCCGCAACCAGCTCCTCGCGCTCTTCGCCCTCGCTCTTGTCGTAGCGCTTCATGAACGCCGCGAGGCGCTCCCCCGTCCAGCGCCTTGCGCGGCGGCGGAGCTTGTCGAGATCCAGCTCCGGGTCGTCGTCGATCTTCTTCATCAAGCGTTCGAGCTTGCCGGGATCGACCACGCGGTTCTCGTACAGACCGTGGTAGTGCGGCGCCTGTTCGCGCTCTTCTCGGTCCTCTTCGACCAGCTCCTGCACCTCGGCCGCGGGCGTCAGATCGGTCGGAGCCAGGTCGAGCGCGCGGGCGTAGCCCTTGAGCGTCAGCTTCCGCTTCAGCTTCTTCCGGTGCTTGAACAGCTGCCACGCCGACGTCTCGACCGGCTCGAGCGCGACGTAGTGGCGCTTGACGTTCAGCTCGCGGTCGCGGTTCGACGGATGCGACGCCCACATCGACGGCGCGTGGTCGTCGCCCACCTGGAAGTGCGCCTCGGGCCCGTAGCGGTACGCCTGGCGCAGCGAGACGATGTACGGCGACTGCTCCTCCGCCTTGTCGAGCAAGCCGTCGAGCCGCTCGAGCTCCGCGTGCTGGTGGAAGAACAGATCGTCGCTGTAGCGCTGGTGCTCGGCGAGCGAGCGCAGGTTCGACCAGGTGAGCTGCATGGCTAGCCCGCCCCGCTCCGCCTTCCACAAGCCGGCCACCAGCGCGTCGCTGCCGGTCAGCCGCGCGGCGGCCAGATCGGCATTGAACTCCATCTCGCGCGAGAGCGACGCGTTGGCGCGGTTGACCAGCTTGAACGCGAGCTCCAGCCCCTTGCGGACCAGCCAGATGATGCCGGTGAGTGCCCACGCCGGAAAGCTCACGCGCAGGTCGATGCGCCGCCACTGCGCGAGCAGGCGGTCCCAGGAGTCGCGCGCGAAGGCCATGTCGAAGATGGCCTGGTTCGCGACGTAGACGTACTGGCCGAGCTTCATGCTCGACTGCGCGAAGTGTCCGAACTCGTGCGCGAGCACGGCCTTGAGCTCGGAGACGTTCAGCAGATTCACGAGGCCGAGACCGATGAGCAGGCTCTTGCGCCGCGGCAGGAACAGCGAAAGCAGCGAGCGCGGGTAGAAGACCGCCGCGTTCACCTCGTGCGTCAGGTAGATGGCGCCGGGGAACTTCGCTCCGGCGTCATCGCAGAGCCTGCGCACGAAGGCGAACAGCTCCGGCTGGTCCGCCTCGGTCACCTGGAGGTGGCGGTCCTTGTCGACGCGGCTCCGCTTGAACAGCCCCTTGACGAAGAACGCGAGCAGCATGGCCGCCCCTACGGCCAGCATGAAACCCCAGTAGCCGAGCTTCGCCGGCGTGGTGAACACCCAGTAGATGACCCACGCCGTCCCGGCGATCAGACCCAGGTAGAGCGCGAGGAACAGAAGCAGCGCGACCAGCACCACTACCGCCCGGATGCGATAGCTGGTGCTGGTCTCGACGCCTTCCCCCTCCAGTTCCGGCGAAGCCGGGTACAGCTCGGATGCAGTCGCCACGACAGCGCAGTGTACGTCCGCCAGCCCCGGATTGCCCCCCGCGGCAGCGCCGCTTCGCGCTAGGGCTGCTCGGGCGCTATCCTTGGCGGGTGCGGCTCCGCCTCCTTCTCTTTCCGTCGCTTGTGGCGCTGTGCGGTTGTGGGTACACCGAGCAACCGTGCCAGGGCGTCGTCGCCAGGTCCCGGGACGTCGTCGTGGTTCCAGACCACAGCTATGAGGTCCTCGACGTCGTGGTCGACGACGGGCCATGCAGCGCGATGTCCGAGTGCGACCAACCTTGGTACGCGGGAGACTGGTGCGGGACGTTCGAAGGGGCCGTGAAGGACTCCTGCACGCTGACCGTCGATTTCCTCGACGCGAGCGGGACACTCCGACGGTGCGCGGCGACGCTGACGCAGCACCCCATATGCGGCAATCCCGAGGAGATGGACCTGAACGTGGATAGCACGCCCGGCCGCCCTGCGTGTTGGACGTCCTCTGCCACCATCGGCGATGCCTCTACTGCCTATCCAGTGGACGCAGGTATCGACTGACCCGCCCCCGAGGCCCTCGCCGGCTCCGGGCTATCGAGCCGCGCACCGGCGTTCCGGGAGTACGTGCCGGGCGACGGTTGACGTTCTGCGTCCATCTGCTTTTCAATCGGACGCAGACGCTGCGAAAGGGGGGCTACATGCTCCAGAGGACGTTCTCTCTCTCTCTGTTGTTTCTGTGCCTTCGCGGGGAGCTTGACGGCGTGCACGGCCGGGAGCGGACCGGATCAGCCTGAACGGATCACGGCGAAAAGCGCCGCGGTTGGTGAGGGCGTCGACGACAACGTCCACAACTTCGTCGGCGCCTTTTCGACATCGGACAGGTCGTGCTCCGCGGTCCTCCTGACGCCACGCTGGGTCGCGACGGCGGCGCATTGCATCGTTCCCGTGATTGAGAAGTACCAGTGCATCGCGGCTAATCCGGTCGCCACGGGAGCCGATCACTCGTACGACACCATCAACATCTACTTTGGCAAACACTGGCAGACCTCCTGGACCTGGAAGGCGACGCACACGTACGCGAAGAGCGGCAAGATCCTGACGCGCCCGGGGGATGCGCCCCACAACGGCTTCAACCTCTGCACGAACGCCGGCACGGCCAGGGATCTCGCACTGATCAAGCTCGACGAACCCGTTGACCCGTCGATCGTCGCGCCGAAGCACCCGCCGATCAACGGAGTCCCGTCCTGTGCGAAGCTCGTGTGCGATTCGAACGACTTCCAGGGCGTGCTCGTCGGTTACGCTTCGAGGGAGAGCCCCATCTACTTCACGGGCTTCCAGCTCGGTTCGATGACGAACACGAGGAATTTCAAGGTATCCGAGGACTGGGACCACGAGCAGATGTCGTCTGGCGAGTTCGTCTACCGCAACCGCTGGTGCAACACGGGCTACCAGGGCGGACATCAGGGCGACTCGGGCGGAGCGCTCCTCACGACGCACAGCGTGCAACAACGCGTGGGAACGACCCCGACTCCGTTTCCGGTCTGCAAGGAAGATGACAGTACCCCGGAATACCTTTGCGGCATCAACAGCCGCCTGTACCCCGTGGGATGTCCGTCATTGCTCCCAGACGGCTGGGGATACGCCGACGCCGCGCTGGATTCGGACAAGAACGTGAAGTTCATGCTCGACAGTGGCCTCGTGAACGGCAACGGGGCCTTCTCGGGCGAGTGCCCGGACACGGACAAGCTGTGCAAGGGCGCGTGGCGCGACTACGACGACGGCGACACGGTTCCTGACTGCTGCGACAACTGCCCATACACTGACAACCCTGACCAGACCGATTCGGATGACGACGGCCTGGGGGACGCTTGCGACCCATGCCCACACACCAAGCCCAACGGGGGGAACTGCAACGAAGAAGTCGAGCAGGACCTGATCGACCTCGGATACCCGAACGTCAAGAAGATACCAGACGGCTGCGACCCGACCCCGTGCCCCGAGTTCCGCAACATCACCGACCCGGACGAGTCACAGACGCTGTCCGGCTTCCCGCAGGTCGGACCGTCGAGCGTATCCCCGGCCCTGGTGGGACCAAAGGGCGCCCTGCCGCCCGGAACGTACGTCGACACCACACCCCCGCAGCCGCTCCCGTTCCAACTGGACGCGGGCAAGATTACGGTCAACAACCGCATCGACGTAACGGCGTTCGACCAGAAGAGTCCGGGGCCGGGAACGTACGGATTCCGCCATTGCCACTGCGTGCCCCTCGCCGGGGACAACGAGTATGACCGCAGGAACACCTGTGGCCAGCCGCCCTACTACTGTCGACCGGGCGGAACGTTCGACTTCACGCATCCGACCTTTTCCTTCTGGAAGACGGTCCCGACGCGGCGTCAGGACCAGACCTGGGCGCAGGGCGCGACAGACCAGGCCTTCAAGAGCACCTTCAAGGGCGACGTGGATCCGTGGACGAGCAAGACGCTGTTCTGGGACTTCACGAAGTTGCCCTACGCGCACGGCGTTTCCCCGTCGGATACCGACTACGGTCATCCTTCAGTTAGCGGTGTGCTCTGGGCGCAGGTGTACGAGCACAACAAGATGACCGACACCGAGCTGGATCCGGCGGGTTTCCTGGAAGACGGAGATGCATCCGTGAAGGTAACGGTCTACGCGGCGTCGTGGATCCTCGGCAACCTTGCCCAGATGTATCCGCCGATCGGCATCCCCGCACCCTGCCAGACGTGCGGAGTATTGCAGGCGGACTCCATCATCCTGCCGGCCTCTCTAACGGGCCAGCCAACCCTGCTGGCGCGTCCGGAAGGAGACACGTGGGCTCTGGACCAGTCGCCGGATCCGGATGTGCTCGAGCTCGCCAAGCGGATAGACAGCGGCGAGCTGCGCTTCATCCCGGCCACCGAACCCTGGGCGATGTACGATTCGCTCGCGGCAAAGATGCTGGGCGTTGCGATCGATGCCGGAGACCAGCCCCAGTTCTGGCTGACACTGGACCCTTCGGACCATCCTCACGTTCTCCCCACGGGTTTCCTCGGCGGCGACTACGGGAGTAGTGAGCTCCTGCTGAGCGGCCTCCATGGCGGACGGCTGTTCATCTTCGGCGACGGGGAGGCGTCCGTCGTTGTGCGTGGCGTAAGCACTGGGACCACGACGAGCTACCCGCTGGACGCGGACGGCCGGCCGCAGCACGTGGCCGGAAGCGCGTGGCGCGATTCCGAGAATGCTCTGTACGCCATCGACCGGGCCAGCGGGAACACGCGCCTGCTACGCTGGTACCTGGGCGACACGCGATTCGAGGTGCTGGCCGAGTGGCAGACAGCCTTCGCCGGCGACTGGCAGTTCTGGTTGAACCCGACACCCGACGAGGATCTGCTCCTGACCGCGACGCGGACGGGCGCTCACAAGTCAGTGTTCGTGCTCCTGCATCCAAACCATGACGGCACACTCACTGCCCGAGGCGCCCGCGTGGTAGCCAAGCGAGTGGTGAGTCGGCCCGACATCGATCACAGGCTGATCCAGTTCATCACAGTCGACAACAATGCGATCGCCTATGACACCGTCCGGCTCGACCAACTGGTCGACGAGCTAGGGGCGTGGACGCCGATGCTGCACTCACTGCAGACAGCGGGGCACCCGGCCAACGGAAAGCCGTGACTCTGCGCCGCGTGCTGCCTGTCATGATTGCAGTCGCCCTCGCCGCGGCGGCAAGCTGTTCGGGCGGCGACTCGCACACGACCGCGCCAGATGCAGGAAGCGGCGGGTCTTCCGGCGGCAGCTCCGGCGCGTCGGGCAGCGCCGGATTGGCCGGGTCGGCGGGCAGCGCCGGATTGGCCGGGTCGGCGGGCAGCGCCGGATTGGCCGGGTCGGCGGGCAGCGCCGGATTGGGAGGTTCGGGCGGAGGCGCGGCGGGCAGCGCGGGCACCGGTGGGCAGGCCGGCGACGCGGGGCTCGCCTGGTGGGATGACGCCGCAACGCAGTGGAAACAGGTATCGTGGGCGCCGTTGGGCTGCGACATCCAGTACGCGCTCGATCCCCCGGCTGCGGCTCCGCCGCTTGACTGGAAAGCGTGTACGGGAGGGGCGGCCGGCTGCGAGGAGCTGGACCCGTCGTGGCCGGCCGATGTGACGTTCGTGCACATCGCAGCGACGGCAACGAGGACCAGCAGCGGCCGTCGCATGGCCGCCGTCTACTTCGGGCAGCGATCGAGCAGATGGGTAATACGCACGGTGCTGTACGACGAGGCTTCGCACACGGTTGCGGCTATCCGCTCGGCATCGCTGCAGTGTGACGTTGATGGCGCCTGGGTGAGCGGGGATCAGACCTGCCTCATGATCAACCACGTAGGCAACAACACTAGCTCGACGCTCTTCGCCTGCGGAGCGGGAACGGCCCCCGTCACGACTGCGCAAGAGACCGCGTCGATAGCTGCGGATCTGCCCTTCGGCACGTTTAGCGGCCAGATCCTGGCGATGGTGACGATGGCGCCCATGATCAACAAGGTGCTGGACGTTCCGGCTGGGCAGTTCCACAACCTCGTCGCACCCATCCAGGGCGGCGATACGTATGACCCGTATGCAGTCGGGAGCGATGTGCTCGTCCGCGCAGCGAGCTCGCCATCGGACCATGCCGTGGCCGAGCTCTGGAAACGACCCGACACGACGCTGACGCTGATCGATCCCCCGGGCTCGCGGTCGCTCGCAGATGTGCGGAGCGACGGGCAGAGCCTGGTCTGGATCGAGGCCGACACGCCCTACGACGCGCAGGGCAACTACCCCCACGGCTACCTCTACGCTTCGCCATTCGCCGAGACGGCATCGGCGGTGCAGCCGAAGATGATCCGCGATCTGCCCAGCGACGTATCCACCTACATGCCGGCCGTCGCGGGTCAGGGCTACTACTTGATCCACAGGGTTGTCGGCAGGCTGGATCTGTTCCGGATCAGCGACGGTCACCACTGGACGATGACCGCTCCGAGCGGACTGGAGCCGGTCGTGGCTCCGATTTCGGTAGACGCCACGTACGCGATCTATGGAGCGAACACGCCGGGCATTTCGCAGACCAAGGTCATCGTGCGCCAGCGCCTGGACGCACTGGGGCCGGGCGACTGAACGCGCAGCGCCGCCGGCGGGCTGCGGCGGCGGACGGAGCGGGCCTGCTCCGGGACCTGGAGGGGTGCCCCCACCAGATCGACCGGAGCGGAGCCGCAACGATTACAGATCGATCGGCTGCTGGTAGACGCAGGCGGTGGCGTCGCCCTCGGTCGGCTCGTAGCTGATGGAGTCGGAGTAGTACGAGCGCATGAAGTCGGCGCCCCAGCACTCGGTGGCGCTGACCGGGGAGTCGGCCGCGGGGATGTCACCGCCGGAGAGCGTGATGTCGGCGCGGCCGGCGCCGTCGCCGTTCCAGCGGCTCTCGATGCCGATGTCCTCGAGCTTGGTGTTGTGGCTGTCGTCGATGTCGTCGTGCGCCTTGACCACCAGGTCGCCGGTGCCGTCCTGGTTCTGGATCGAGGTGACGTTCCACCACGACGCGACGGCGGTAGGCTTGACCTCGGCGGTGACGGTGCGCACCGGCGAGAGCTTGGTGGTGATGTTCTGCGGCAGATCGTGGGTGATCTTGACGGTACCGGAGTCGTTCTGGTGGTCGAAGGGATCGAGCTCGCGCAGCGTGTCGAGATCGAGCGTGAAATAGCCGTCGCCGTGCTTTTCGCTGGTCCTGCCCCAGCCGCGGCCATCGAGCACGGAGCGGTAGTCGGCGTCGCTCTGCGAGGTCTTGGGACGCCCCTCGAGCACGTAGTCGTATTCGTTGTCGCCCACGCGATCGACGCGGAAGCGGTAGGTCACGGGCGAGAGCGAGTCGGTGTACGGACCCCAGATCGCCTCGTTCTGCGAGATCGAGGTCGGTTGGGTGTTGACGATGATCCACACGCCGCCGAGCACGACGTTGGTGAGGCCGTTGACGTCCTTGCGGATCTCGCGCGTCAGCCCGTAGTACTTGGCCCAGGGTCCATCCGACCAGCCTGACGAGCCGGTGCCGGCGGTGTGGGTCTGATCGCCCGTGACCGAAGCGGTGCTGCTTTGGGCGCCCGAGGCGTTCTCGGGGCCGCGGAGCTGGACGTTGCTGGCCTGGGGGATCGCCTCGCGGAACTGCGAAGCGCCGTCCTTGGGTTGGAGCACGCAGCCCGGCGCGAAGAGCACGGCACCCAGGGTTCCGGCCAGCATCCACGCAGCAGTTCGATTGGTCATGATGTCCTTCGCCTCCTTGTGCTGGCCGCCCCTCTTTCAAGGACCGGGCCAACACGGCACACCCGGCAAATCCCGCGATGGCGCCGCTTGCGTGGTGCGCGGGGCACGCGGGTGTGGACGCCCGTTCTCGCCCGGCCGTGACTCGCGTTTCCCCTGCGTAGGGGCTTGAAGTAAGCTGGCAGGTCATGCGGGCCCGCCTCAAGCCGGTGGAAGCCCTGGTCGGGCTTCCGCGGCTCGCCGACGCCGCCGAGCGGCGCGGCAGCTGGCGGCAGGCGATCGCGGCGCTCGGGCAGAACGTCCGCGTCAAGGGTCCGCCACCGCTCGAAGGAGCCGAGCCCGCCGCCCTGGCGCATGGCGCCCAGGTCGCGTTGGAGAGCGGACTGGCGGACGACCTGGACTGGATCGCGCCGAGCGCTGCCGCAGTTGCGCTCTACGAGCTCAGCGCGGCGCTGCCGGCCGGCCGCGAGCGCCGCGAGATCGGCCGGCGCGTCTTCGCGCGGCTGTACGAGGGCACAGCGAGCACTTTCGCCGCCGTGGCGACGCGCATGGTGCTCGGATCGGGCAAGCCGCTCGAGACCGCCACGCTGCGCGCAAGGGTGGGTCTGTTGTTCGACATGCCCGTAGGCAGCACGGTGGACGCCGACGCGCTGGCCCTGACGCTGGTGTCGCGTCGCGAGCTGCTCGAGCAGTGGATCGTCCGGCCCTCGACCGGCGCGCTGCCCGCGCGGCGCCTGGCCGCCAAGCTGCTCGAGCACGCTGCACGCGAAGCGGTGATGCGCGCGCAGCAGGGCGACCCCCACGCGCGCGACCTGTTCATGAGCGACGACGTGCGTCCCGCCTTCCAGCGGCTGCTGGCGGATCGCGAGCCGCTGGTGTGGCGGCACGCGGCCGTCGCGCGCGGGCTGCTCGCCGCTGCCGTTTCCCGGATGCGCGAGGAGATCGAGCTCGGGCTCGACCCCGCGCTCACGCCCACCGAGTGGCGGCGTGCCGCCGTGTCGCTGGTGGCGAGCATCGTGGGCGATCCCGAGCTCTCGCCGAAGAGCTGCCGTGCGCTCCTGCACGGCGAGATCGCAGAGAAGGATCCGGGGATCGCCGCAACGATGGTCTGGGGGCTGCCGCGCGTGATCGAGGCCGAGCCCGATCTCGCCGAGGAGCTGCTCGACCGGCTGAGCACCACGCGACGCCCCGACGTGGCAGAAGCGACCGCCAGTCTACTCGGCGACACGCTGCACCCGGGGTTCGGCGCACGAGCGGCCGGCACGCTGCGCGCGGTGCTGGCCTCGCGCGCGGAGAGCGAAAGCCCGGCCCAGCGCGCCATCACCGAGCGCGCGCTGTCCGTGCTGGATCGCGAGCACATCGACGACCAGAGCGTGCAGGAGCACGTACGCCGAGCGCTGGTCGCCTATGAAACGACCGGAGCCCGGGCTGCGCACGAGCTCGCCGTGGAAGCGGCCCTCGTCGCGGAGAAGAGCCTCGACCGCATCGTCGGCTGCGATCCGCTGGACGAGGAAGCGCTGCCCGAAGCGCTGGCGCGGCTCACGGATCTGGACACCAGCGCGCTCGAGCGCTCGCGGCTGCCCGATCTGCTGCTGCTCGGCAGAAGCCCCGGCGACAACGACAGCAGCGTGCCGGAGATGGAGCGGATCTACCAGCGCATCGGCGGCTGGATACTCGACGGGGAAGCGCGAGCGGCCGACGCTCCCTGGTCGCGCAGCGGCTCGCTCGCGCAGCGGCGGCTGCTCGTGGCGCTGCTGCATCTGGTCGATCTCGAGACGGCCCGCGGCGAGGGCGAACAGGCGGGCGCCGGAGTGCGCGGTCGCGTGCGCCGCGCGGTCCAGGTGCTCGGTCGCTATCTGGCGTCTGGCCCGGACGCGTCCGTGCACCGCGTACTGTGCGCCACTCTCGCCCGCAGCTTCGACGCGGCGGTGCGCGAGGGCGTGGCGGAGCCGAGCGACCTCTTGCTGCTGACCGCCCAGCTCATCACGGATCGGCACAGCATCGCGACGATCGCAGAAGCGTCGACGCAACCGGACGTGAGCGGCTCGATGGCCGCCTTTGCCAGGTTCCTCGGCGCCAGCAATGTGCCGCGCGCCGAATCCAGGGAAGAGATCACCGCGGACACCGCCAGCATCCTGAGCCTCCCCGGCAACGAGGACGAATCGGCAATCGCGCGGCGCGTCGTCCGGCTCAGCCGCGGGCTCGGATCGGGAGGCTCCTATCGCGGCGAGGCGCTGCGACAGGTCGTGCTGCGCATCGGGCGGGCGCTCGAGATCGTGGCCGCCGCGCGCGGGCTCACCGAGCTGTCCGCCAGCACGGCCACCGGAGAGGACCCGATCGGCGAGCTGGAGACTGCGACGGCCGAGCTCCGCCTTCTGGCGTCGGGCGCCCGGCGGCGGCTGCTCGACGAAGATGCAACGGCGGACATCGCCGTGGTCGCCGACGTAGCTCCGCTCAGCGCACTGATCGGCCGCGCCGTCACCGTGGGCGTTCCCGCCAATTCCCGGCAGATCGCCATGGCGATCGGCGAGCTCGTGGCGGATCTGCCGGACGGGCTGTCCGCCGCCATCACACGCGTGGTCGAGCGCATCGAAGAGCTGCCGATCGCCGCCGCCAGTGACGTGTACGCGATCCCGCTCGGCAAGCGGCGCACCGCCCTGCCCGACTGGCTGCTGCCCCGGCGCACGATCGGTGCGTTCTACGTGGTCCGCGCGCTCGGCGCCGGTGGAGTCAGCTCGGTGTTCGTGGCCCGGCGCATGGAGGAGCGGCACGACTCCAAGGCCGAGTCCTTCGCGCTCAAGGTGCCGGAGTTCGACCCGGCCACCGCGCGCAATCTGTCGGAGCAGGAGTTTCTGCAGATGTTCCGCGAGGAGGCCGGAGCGTTGCTGTCTCTGCCGCAGCATTCGAACCTGGCCCGCTTCGTGACGTTCGACATGGCCGCGCGTCCGAAACCCATCCTGGTCATGGAGCTCATCCCGGGACAGACACTGGACCGCCTCGTGCGCAGCCGATCTCTGACAACCGAGCGCGCGCTGGCCTACCTCGACGGGATCCTGGCCGGTCTGGAGGCGATGCACGGCGTCGGCGTCGGGCATCTGGACGTGAAGCCGTCCAACGTGATCCTGCGCGACGGCGAGACGCCCGTGCTGGTGGATTTCGGTCTCAGCGGCCGGCAGCTCAGACCAGGCTGCGGCACGCTCGACTTCTGCGCGCCGGAGGTGCTCGGCGTGGCTCCGGAGGGCTTCACGCCCACGCCGCTCGCAGCGGACATGTACGCCTTCGGTTGCACGGCGTTCGAGGTGCTGACCGGGCACCCGCTCTTCGAAGGCGACGAGACCGCGCTGATCTCGGCTCAGGTGGCCCATGACGGTTGGCCCCCCAGGCTCGCGGAGTTCGGCCGCTCCCGGGAGTTCGCGGAGCTGGGCGTGGTGCTTGCCGCCTGCCTGCGCCGTGATCCGCGCGATCGTCCGGATGCCGGCGAAACCCGGGCTGCGCTCGCGCAGACAGCCTCGACGCTCCGCGATGTCCGCTGGCCTCTGCAGCTGCCGGAGACCGCGGCCAGCGCTTGATTCCCGACCCATGGTGTCCGGGCACGCAGAACGAAGTTGGCTCTGGGGAATGGTCGTGATGGTGGCGATCGTGGCTGGGTGTCAAAAGGAGTCACCAGCAACAATCCAACTCGTCGTCGGCCGCGATAGCGCCGAGCAGAGAAGCTTCGTGCCGGCCGCCGCTCTGGCCGAGTACGTGGAGCTGCCGCACGAGCGCAACGAGCTGATCATCACGCTTGCCGGCTTCAAGGCGTCCTGCCAGCGGTTCGTGCCTCCTGGACCGGGTGGGGCGTCCGTGACCGTGACTGTCGTGACACCGCCCGGCGAGAAGCCCAGGGTCGCTCGCTATGCATGGGGCGGCGCGGAAGCCCACGGCGGGACAGAGGACCGACCTGAACGCGCCTACGCGGAGCCCACAGCCCGCATCGGTTCGCGCAGCTACATCTTCGCACCCGGCGGCACGGTCCAGCTCACCCGCGTCGCCCTCGACCGTCACGGCGGCGTGGACGGCCTGCTGGACTTCGAGTTCGCCGGCGACGCGACCCGTCCCGCAACGAGCATCAAGGGGCGCTTCCAGGCGAAGATCTGCCGTCTGGACACGGCCCGGTGAGCCGCTCCAGGCGCTGGCTGGGGCTGTCGCCCGACGACGTACGTCCGACCCGATCGCTGGGCGCGATCATCGGCCTCGATACCCTCGCCGAGCTCCTCATCGAGGGCGTGGCGACGGCAGCCTTCCTCGTGCGCATCGGAGCGGCGTTGTTGCCGCTGGCCATGGCGGCGCGCGCGCTGGCAGAAGTCGTGGTTGCGCTCGCCTACGGTCGGCTCACGGCTCGCTGGAGCGCAGCGCGGACGCTGCGCGGTGTGGCGCTGCTCGGAAGCGTGGCAGTCGCGCTGTGTGCGCTGGCGGCCGGCACGACCGCCGGCGTGTGGGCCGCGTTCGTGACCGCCTCCGTGCTGGCTCGACTACGTGTGATCCACTTTGGCGTGCTCGCGCTGGAGGAGCTCGAGGGCGGCGCCGCACCGCGCGTGCTGCCGATCGTGTACGCCTGCGCGCGGGCGTCCGCGCTCGTGGCCGGGCCCGTGCTCGCGTTCGCGGCCGGCCCGCTGGGCACCGCGCCGCTGCTCGGCGCCGCCGCCGGGGTGTACGGCCTGTGCGCGCTTGTGCAGGGGCGCTGGCTCGGCCTCCGCTCGACGGCGCGCTCGCTGCCCGCACCGAGCCTGCAACTGGAGGACGAGGCGCCTCCGTCGCTCGCAACTCGCGTCCCGAAGCAGTCGCCCCGCTGGCTGCTCGGCGCAATCCTGGTCGGAGCGGCAGCGCTCGCTCTGGGCCGCATCGCACTGCGCACGCAGAGCGGCGCAATCCTGGAAGTGAGCTTCAGCGAAGCGCGCCTGGCAAGCGTGCTCGGGCTGTACTTCGCCGTGGCGGGCGGCGTGGCGCTGGTGCTGCAGCTCGGGGTCGTGGGACGCGTGCTCTCGGCCGATGGCTTGCCGCTGCTCAACCTCGGCTGGGCGGCCGTCTACCTCGGGGCGCAGCTTCTGCTCGCGCTCGGTCCAGCGACCGTCGCCATCGCGCTGGGCGCCCGGCTTGTAGAGAGCGAGCTGCGCAACGCCGTCCGCACGCCCGTGGCCAATCTGCTCTACGACGCAATGCCGCCCGGAAAGCGCGCCCACGCCCGCACGCTGGTCATCGGCGTGACGATCCCGCTGGTCTCGCTCGCCGGGGGCCTGGCGCTCGGCGCCACCGGCGCCCCACCCATCGCCCTCGCCGTCGTCGGCATCGCCGCCGCGGTGGTGCTGCTGTTGGCGTCCTGGGCCCAGAACCGGGCCTGGCGCCGGTCGCTCACGACGCGCTAGCCAGCGCCGGGCGGCGCCGTGCGGTCGCTTCACCCCGAACCCGGCGGGCGAGCCGGACCTGTGGGCCGTGCAACGGCATTTGTCAGCGCGGTGCCCACTCGGGTAGGTTCGGCCGAGCCTGTCCGGGGAGAGACCCATGCGTTTTCCAAGCCTCAGCGTCCGCGGCAAGATCATGGGCACCATCATCGTCGTCGCGACAGTGGTGCTCGCCCTCGGCGCGTACGCCGCGTTCAACGCGGTCCGCAACGCCGAGGGGCGTGGGCGCTATCTGGAAAAGCACTATCTCCGCTTCGAGTCGACGCTGGCCGACGCCGGCACCGGCGACTACGCGGCCACGCTCATGATGGGCAGCGACCCCACCCTGGCCCAGGCGCTCGCTGCGGGCGAGCCGGCCCAGGTGGTGGAAGCCTCCAAGCGACTGTCCGACGCGCTCCAGGGAACTATCGCGCCGGACCTGTTCGTGATCTCCGACGCCAAGGGAAACACCTTCAGCGGCGGCAACCTCAAGCCGATCCCCTCGGACCAGTGGCGCTCGATGCGCCTGTACCAGGACCTGCGCGGGGGCAAGGGCGTGCGCGGCAAGCTCGCCGTCATCGACGGTCACGCCTACCGCGTCGCCGGCGCGCCCGTGAAGAACGGCAACCAGATCGTCGGCACGGTGCTGATCGCGAACCAGCTCGACCGTTTCCTCGACCAGTTCGCGGCGAACTCCGGCTCGGACAAGCCGGCCAAGCAGCACCGCGTCTCGCTCATTTCCCGCGACAAGGTGCTCGCCAGCGCGATGCCCAGGAAGGACTGGGCGCCGCTGGTCAAGGCGGTGGAAAAGCCCGGCACCGCTCGCGAGGGCACGATCACCGTGCCGGTGCTCGAACGTCGGCGGCGCGCTGTACGACTTCTGGAGCGCTCCCGTGCATGGCTACGAGCGCAGCGGCGATCCCGAAACCAACGTGATCGGCACGTTCTACCTCGTGCGCACGCGCGAGCACGTGACGGCCGATCTGAGGCAGGCCTATCTCGGAATCGGCCTCATCTTCGGCCTGGCACTGCTCATCGCGCTGGTCTTCGGCTATCTGTTGGCGGTGCAGATCACGCGGCCGCTCCGGCGCTACATCGAGGTGACGGGGGATCTGTCGCGAGGCCAGGCGGATCTGGGCAAGCGCCTGGCCGTGGAAACCGGCGACGAGCTCGGCGTCCTCGCGCGCAATCTCAACCGCGTGTTTGCAAAGATCCACAGCCTGGCCGCCAGCGTGCAGCGCTCCGCGTTCCAGGTGAACTCGTCCAGCGGCGAGATCTCGACCGTGAGCAAGCAGATGCTGGACGGTGCGAAGCAGCAGGCCGGCAAGATCTCGAACTCGACGGCCGCCGTCACCGAGCTGTCCTCGTCCATCCAGCAGGTCGCAGAAAACGCCGCCGAGGCAACCCGCCGCGCCAAAGCCAGCGGCGAAGCAGTGACCCGCGCCATCCAGAGGCTCGGCCAGATCCGCCAGACCGTCGAGGACGCCGCCAACCGCATCGGCATGCTGGGAGAGAGCGGCAAACGCATCGGCAACATCGTCGAGGTGATCCGCCAGATCAGCGAGCAGACGACCATGCTGGCCCTCAATGCCGCGATCGAGGCGGCGCACGCGGGCGAGCACGGACGGGGCTTTGCCGTGGTGGCGGACGAGGTGAGCTCGCTGGCCAAGCGCACGGGCCAGAGCGCCCGGGACATCGAGGATTTGATCGCCACCATCCGCGATCAAACGGGCGAAGCGGTCCGCACGATGCAGGAAGGATCGAGCGAGGTCGAGGAAGGAACGGGCCTGGTGGAAGCGACGCTCGCTGACCTGAAAACGCTGGTCAACGTCATCGACGACACGGCTTCCGCCGTGCAGGAGCAGGCGATTGCATCGGACGAGATCGCGCGCAACATGGATGCCGTGCAACGCATCGCCGACGAGGTGCTCGCTTCGAGCGAGAACGCCGTGACACAGGGGGACCGGCTGCAGAAGCTCGCGGACGAGCTGGAAGAGAGCGTCCGGGGCTTCCGCATCGACCCGGAGCGCGCTCTGCAGGATGAAGCGGAGCTCAAGGCGCTGCCGGAGGGCCGTTCGTGAGGGCGGCTTTCGGGGCGTTCGCCGTCCTGCTCGGCGCCGCGTCCAGCATAGCCTGCAGCAGCAGCAACGCGAGCAGCGGCCCGCCGAAACCTGCCGGACCACCGGGCCTCTCCATCACGGCCCTGCATCCCAGTGGAGGACCGACCTGGACGCCGGGCTCCGGCAGCTGCGTCGAGCTCGGGCGCGACGCCGACGAGACAATCGGCGTGGAGGTCAAGCTCGACAACTGGACGCTGCGGCCGCCGTACACCTGCGGCGCGACGCTGCAGTGCGGCTATCTGCGCGTGCGGGTCGACCCGCAGGGCGACAATGGAGCAGCACTGTCCGAACAGGCTGCAGCCAGCCTGGTCCCGGTCGGGTTCGCGTCGCTGCCGGGTGCGCTCGGCCAGCACACGATTCGCGTCGAGCTGCGTGGCGACCACAACGGGCCGGTGATCGACAAGACGACCGGACTGCCCTACGCCGTCGACCTGCCGGTGACGCTCGGGGCGCCCGGCACGTGCGGAGGCCCGCCCACCGACGGCGGCTCCGACGCAGGCGACGCTTCCACCGAGGCCGGCGATGCCTCGACCGAGGCGGGCGACGCTGCCACGGACTCGGGCGACGCTTCCACCGAGGCGGGCGACGCCGCCATGGACTCGGGCGACGCTTCCACCGAGGCGGGCGACGCGGGGGCCGAGGCGGGCGACGCTGCCACGGACTCGGGCGCCGAGGCCGGCGACGCCGCTACGGACTGACCGCCACTACGGGTGGACGAACAGCACGGTGCCCTTGAGAGGCAGCAGCACGCCGTGCCAGCCCACCGGAAGCTGCGGGTCGGTCCAGTAGAAGATGCGCCGCGCGTCTTCCGGAGACAGATTGATGCAGCCGTGGCTCTTCGGGATGCCGAAGCGGTCGTGCCAATACGCGCCGTGAAGCGCGTAGCCCTGCTTGTCGAAGTACTCCACGTAGGGCACGTCACGCAGCTCGAAGCTCTCGCCCACTTCGTCCGAGCTCATCGTTGTGGTGATGTGCTTGGTGTGGATACGGAAGATGCCCCGCTTGGTCGCTGTCGTGTGCTCCGGATCCTCGAGCCCTGCTTCCCCGCTTGAAATCAGCGTCGCGTAGACGGCCTTGGTGCCCTCGTACAGCACCAGGGTCTGCTGCGTCAGGTTCACGTCGATCCACTTCTCGCCGTTCTTGCCCCACGCCGGCATGCGCTTGGCCGGATCGAGACGCGAGGCATCCAGATCGCTGAGCCACTTGTGGTCCACGGTCTCGTAGTGCAGCCGCTTGTGGAAGAACTGCTGCTTGCCCGTCAGCTTGATGGCGTGGCGGTAGGGCGCCTCGCCGCCGTCCTTCAACTTGCCGTTGTCGAGGACCAGGTAATGCGCTCCGGGCTGGCGCACGATCGCGAACGGGAAGTCGATGTCCTTCGGGATCTGCCAGCCGTGGAAGTCGGAGCCCTGGATCGGTCGCAGGCGATCGGTCGGGATCACCATGAGGTCGCTCGTCAGGGCGTAGCGGCGCCCCTGGTACAGGAACGTCCTCAGGATCGAGTAGCCCACGTGCGACTTCATGTGGCCGATCACCAGCGCGTCCTTCTCGCGCGGCTTCCGGTAGATGTTCGGCGTGCTGCCGCCGTTCTGCAGAAACCACGGCAGCGGATCGGTGGTCTTGTTCTGCCAGGCCTCGGCTGGATCCGGGGCGGGCCCGGCGCCGCCCATCCACACGTCCTGGGCGTAGCTGGCGCCGATCTCGCCTTTGGCGGCGAGCCACTTCGGCATGCGCTCGTCGATGCTGGGTTCGGCCTTGCGCAGCTCCGCCGCCGTAGGCAGTCGCGCGTAGATCGGCCCGGGCCGCCGTACCGTGCCGTAGATGTATGGAAGCTTGCGCAGCGGATCGGGAGGGTACTCGCGGGTCGCGCGCACGATGGGATCGTTGGCGTCCAGCGTCGCGCGCCGGCCGACGCACACATAGCCGCGGGGCTGCACGGGGTACCAGCCCCCCTTGCAGTCGTCGTGGCCCGCCGGCTTGGTGCTGGTCGGCGTCGATGCGCCGGCGCGCATGTAGCCGAGCCGCGGCGACGAGCGGCTCGGGCGCGCATGGATCCACGTCCTGAGCGCCCGGCTGTAGACGCGCGGCGCGCCCGGGTCGACCACGGCGACGCTGAGGGGGTGGCTCTTGCCACTCAGGTCGACCACCGGCAGCTGCGGTCCCGCAGGGGGAGCCTGCGGCAGGGGAGCGCTGGAGGCGGCGACGGCCGAAGCGCCCGAGCCCGGCCGGACGGAGCTGGCAGGCTCGGCCTTGCTGGTCGTCGCGTCCGCCGGTTGGTGCGAGCAGCCCGCCACTGCGAGTAGCAGAGAAGCCCGGATGCAGATGGCTCTCGGCTTCATGCCTTCGGCTAGATCGCACAGACCGGCGAGGCTGCGCTAGAAAGCCGATGGCCGGGCCGCGAGCCCGGCCATGGAAGAGGAAAGGCAGCGGCCCGGGCGGAGGGGGGGACACCGCGGGCCACTGCCGTTGTCTCCAGATTTCGCAAGTTGCATGCCGCACAGCGCAGCACGTGATTTCAATAGGTTATCAGTGCCAGTAACCCTCGGATATTTCACTACCGCAACCCCATCTGCGGATCGGAACCCCGGACCCGAGCCGTCGCGCGCCGACGGAGCGCGTTCCTTCCGGGTCGGTGGCCGGCCCCGACAGCCAGGCTGGCGCGCGAAACCGTTCGACATCCGGGCCGGGTGATCTAGCTTCCCGCCGCCGATCGCGGAGCGTCCGGCAGGCCAACGGACACGGACCTCGAATGCTCCTCAGACACGTCAGCCCACAGCGGCTCGAGTTCAGCCGCTATCGACGAACGCGCGCGCCGCTTCTGGTCGGCGTTGCGTTCGCAGCGCTCGCGCTCCTGCCGTGGCTCGCGCCCGGAGAGGTGACGACGTGGCGCGTGCTCGCCTCGGCAGCGCTGGTGCTTTCGGCGATCGTCTTGATCCGGTTCACGCGGCCGCGCTCCACTGCGGTCGTGCTCCGCGTACGCGATCGCGTGCTGGAACGAGACGGCGAGGAGATCCCCGTGGGCCAGTGTTCCGTGCGGCTGGTCGGTGCGACGGACGAGGAAACCGACTACCCGGGAGCAGTGTACCGCGCCGAGCTCGTGCTCGAGGACGGAACGTCACGAGCTGCTTCTGGAACGCGATGAGCCGGCGGGCGTCATCTCCGATCTGATGCGCGTCCGCGACGCGCTGCCAATGCGCGTAACAGCCGGCTGGGGGCTGCCGCCGGACGCGACTCCCTGGGAAAAGCCCAGCGGCTCCCAGCGCGGAAGCGAAGCGGCGCCTATCGACGTGACGGTGGTGCCGAACCCCTCGCAGCGTCCTGCCGCGATCACCACGCTCATCGGAGGCGTCGGCACGGCGACGGCGATGGGCATCATGATGGGCGCGCAGCACGAGCGCGGTCTGCCGGTCGCCACCTTGAGCCTGGTGCTGGCAGGCGGGACGGTATTCCTCATCCTGCTGATCGGCGCGTTCATTGCGACCGACCGCATGCGCATCCAGGGCGACAGCGAGCTGAGCATCGAGCGCCGCGCGCTCGGCATCACATGGAAGCGCCAGACCATCGCGCGCACTGCACTGCGTCACGTGTGGGCCGTGGGCCCCGATCCAGCCGAGCCGCACCACCTGCTGCTGCAGCTGGACAGCGGCCCACTCGCCCTACGCTGCGTCGGCAACGAGGCCAGGGCGCTGCGCTCGCAGCTCGACGCCTGAGCTAGCTCGTCAGCCGCCGTCGGGCGGGGCTGCAGTTGTCGGCGATGCCGGTGCACTGCACGGTCTGGGCAACGCAACCGTGGGCGCACCGGCACGCGTTGCACTGCGCCACGGAACCCAGGCAGTCGGCCACGCAGTGCTGGATGCCGCAGCGTTCCCCCGGGGACGCGCATCGCAACCTGCAAGATGCTCGCAGATTGCTAGCCGACCCGTGCGGCACCGGCCACAAACGCACAACGCCCGCCCGGAAACCCGGACAGGCGTTGTTCTTTGCGGGATTGATGTATCAGCCGCCGCCGGCGTCCATCGCGCCGCCGGCACCGCCCTGACCGCCGGTACCGCCCATGCCGCCCGCGCCAGCTCCGCCGTCCGTCTGGCACACGCCCGCGTCCTCGTTGCAGGGGCAGGTCGCAGTCGGATCGCCCGAGCAGGTGGCGAAGGCCGCGAGGCAGCCGTGTGCGCAGAGGCACTTGTTGCACTGATCCGTGCCCGCGAGGCAATCTGTGACGCAACTCTGTGCGCCGCAAATGAACGAGCCGACGAAGCACTGCGAACACCCGTCCGAGATCGCGTTGTTCGTGTTCTGCTTGATGCAGTCCAGCGTGCACTTGTTCGCGTCGGCGTCGCTGAGGCAACCCAGTCCGCAAGACTGCGCGATATCGCTCACCGAAGCCGTTCCGCTGTCGTCAGGCTTGGGGTAGTCCGCCTTCAGGGCGGCCAGGTCGCTTGGGTTGGCGCACTGGTCTTTCAGCACGCCGCCGTCGCCGGCCGCGCCGCCGGTGCCAGCCGTGCCACCCGTACCCGCCGTGCCCCCGGTGCCAGCGGTGCCCCCGGTGCCGCCACTGCCGTGAGATTTCTTCTTGCTGCTCGAGCAGGCGCTCGAAAAAGCCAAGGCCAGAATCGGAACGATAACGATGAAGCGTGCTTTCATGGCGCGTACTCTGACCATGCCTGGTCAGGGAAGCAATCCACATTGTTCACCGTGCTGTCGTTTTTTTCCAGCATCGGGCCGGCCAATCGCCCAATAGTCGGGGCCGGGCAATCTGCGCGGGTTTGCTGATAATCTCGACGCCCATCGCACACTACAGTGGGCATCAGCGGCTCGCGCTGCGGGTCACACGAAGCCAACCCACCCCGAACTTTCCAGAGGAGCCATGAGAACGACACCCCACTGGATCGCCGCCTGTACCGTGGCGGCGTTCGCCGGCCTGGCAATACCCGCTCACGCCGAAGGCGGGGAAGCCGCGCACCCGCGGGCAGCCGCCGCCGCCCGCGGAGCGGCCAACGCCCGCGCATCCGCCGCAGCCAAGGTTCATGAAGCCGTCGCGAAGGGCAAGAAAGCCCGCGACGAGGCGAAGGGCAAGGACGACGACAAGGGCAAGGACGACGACGAGGGCAAGGACGACGACAAGGGCAAGGACGACCAGGGCGAGCACAGGGGCATGCCCGAAGCGGTCCAGAAGAAGCTCGAGCAGATGCGCAGCACCCGCAAGGAGCGACGCGCAGCGCATCTGGCCAGGATCAAACAGCGTTGGGGGAAAGCGGTCTCGGAGCCAGCCGTGCGCTCCGAGCTCAAGGTGCACGCCTGGCGCATGGCGAGGCTGGATCGCATCCGCCAGCTCGCCGACGCGGAGGGCAAGACGGACGTGGTGGCACGGGTCGACAAGCTGATTGCGAAGGAGAAGGCCCGCCACGACAAGCACATGGACGTCCTGAAGAGCGCGGGAGGCCCGAAGTGAAGCGCGCCGTCGCCCTGGGCTCGGCCCTGCTGCTGCTCGCCGTCGTCGGCTGCAGCAAGAAGGACAATGCGAACGCCGCTCCGGCGGGCGCGCAGGGCTCCGCCGCGGCGGCCTCGCCGGCCGCTTCCGTAGCCGACTCGCAGATCCCCACCGAGGAAGACTACGAAGAAGAAGCCGCGCAGAAGGTCACCGCCCAGAACATGGACGACCAGCTCGACCAGCTGGAAAAGGAAATCGGCCAGTAGCGCTCGAGCGCGCCACCACCAGCACTTCAAGGCCCGGCGCTGGCCCCGGCCGCCCGGACGGAACGCGCGGCTCCGGCTGAATTGGCCTGGCCGGCGGATTTGCGATAGGTGGCACCGGTGCGGAGTCTGTTCATTTCCACCAGCGTGCTTCTGGCCGGCCTGCTCGCAGCCGGCTGCAGCACCCACGAGAAGACCCCTTCACCCGGCGCAGCGCGGGCCAGCGCGGAGCCGGCGGCAAGCGCCGCTACGCCTCCCGCCGCGAGCTCCGCGGCTGTCGCCGCGGCGCCGAAGCGGCCCGACAAGCCGCTGAACGTGCTCTTGATCACGGTCGACGCGATGCGCGCGGACATGCCGTGGAACGGCTACTCGCGACCGATCGCGCCCAACCTGTCGAAGCTGGTCAGCGAGAGCGTCTACTACGACAACGCCTACTCGATCTCGAGCTACACGGCGAAGAGCCTCGGCGGGCTGCTCGCGGGGCGATACCCGTCGACGCTGTATCGCAGCGCGTACTTCTTCACGGGCTACTCGAAGGCCAACCTGTTCTTCAGCGAGGTGCTGCAGGAGCACGGCATCCGGACCATCGGCGGCCAGGCTCACATGTACTTCAACCGGGGCAAGGGGCTCGATCAGGGCTTCAACGTCTGGCAGCTGGTGCCCGGCATCACGTTCGATCCGCAGACCGACAACGACATCACCAGCGACAAGATGACGAAGATGGCCATCGACATCCTGTCGAAACCCGAAAACACGGGCAAGCAGTTCTTCGCCTGGTTCCACTATCTGGACCCGCACGACAAGTACAACTGGCACGACATGTGCCCCAAGCAGTGGGGCAACAAGGCGCGCGACCGCTACGACTGCGAGATCTTCTTCACCGATTTCTACGTCGGCAAGCTGCTCGACTGGGCGAAGACGCAGAGCTGGTGGAAGAACACTGCGGTCATCCTGTCGGCCGATCACGGCGAGGCGTTCGGCGAGCACGGCGAATACCGCCACGCCTTCGAGCTGTGGCAGGAGCTGGTGCACGTTCCCCTCGCCTTCAAGCTGCCGGGCGTCAAACCCCGCCGCGTCCACGTGAGGCGGTCGGACATCGATCTCGCGCCGACCATCGTGGATCTGATGGGGCAGAAGCCGGCCCCGAGCTTCGAAGGCAAGACCATGGTGCCGGAGCTCTACGGCGCGGAGCAGCCCGGAGATCGCG
This sequence comes from uncultured delta proteobacterium, assembly GCA_963826085.1. Lineage (GTDB taxonomy): Bacteria > Myxococcota_A > Polyangia > Polyangiales > Polyangiaceae > CAWDXG01. The sequence goes on from CAWGVN010000008.1 coordinate 674,864, forward strand.
ACCCGATCATCCTGGATCTACCGAACGACACGAACAACGAGCGGCGTCGCGCGATCATCGACGGCGACTACAAGTTGATCGTGTTCGGTAACGGCTGGAAGCACGTGCTGTTCAACCTGGCGAAGGACCCCGGCGAGAAGCACGATCTGTCGCACGAGGAGCCCGACAAGTTCGAGCAGATGAAGAAGCTCGAAGAGGACACGTTCAAGAAGCTGCCGGTGATACTTCCGTACGGCGGCATCAAGATCAAAGGCGGCAAGACCGCCAACGGGCCGATGGGACCGCCAAAGCAGGACGATCCGAAGGAGAAGGGAGCCGCGAAGTGAAGCGCTGGCTCGGCGCACTGGCGCTGCTCACCGCCTCCTGCGCGCCGCCCGCACCCCCGCCGAGCCCGGCGCCGCCTGCCCCGCCTGCGAAAGCGGCCGCGCCCGCCAAGAGCGCCCAGCCCGAAAAGCCCGCGGAGCCCGAGGCCAAGGCAGACTCCGAGCCGACCAAGCCCACGGGCCCCGAACGCCCGATGAACGTGATGCTGATTCTTGTCGACAGCATGCGCGCGGACATGCCGTGGGCCGGCTACCCGCGGAAGATCGCGCCGAACCTGACGGCTCTGGAGAAGGAGAGCGTGAGCTACACGCGCGCGTATTCCGTCTCCAGCTACACGGCCAAGAGCGTCCCCGCGGTCCTGTCCGGGCAGTATCCGGACGAGCTGAAGCGCAGCGGCTACTTCTTCACGAAGTACCCCGACAGCGATTCTGTTCTTCCCCGAGCTGCTTTCGAAGGCCGGCGTGCACACCATGGCCACATTCGGGCACATGTATTTCGCCAAGGGTCACAGCGGGCTCTCCCAGGGCTTCGACGATTGGCGCGTGGTCAGCGGCATCAAGTTCGACAACACGAAGGACAATTTCGTGACCAGCGACAAGATGACGCCACTGGCGGAGAAGCAGCTGTCGGCCGCGCCGAAGGGCAAGCCCTTCTTCATCTACCTGCACTACATGGACCCGCACAACGTCTACGTGAAGCACAAGGAGTCGCCGGACTGGGGCAACAAGCGCCGCGACAAGTACGACTCCGAGGTGTTCTTCACCGACCTGTGGATCGGCAAGCTGCTCGACTTCTGCAAACAGCAACCGTGGTGGAAGAAGACGGTAGTCATCGTCAGCGCCGATCATGGCGAGGCGTTCGGCGAGCATCACATGTTCCGCCATGCGTTCGAGCTCTGGAACATGCTTACGCACGTGCCGCTGTTCATCCACGTTCCGGGTGTCGCCGGGCGCCACATCGACACGCCGCGCAGCGACATCGATCTGGCGCCCACGGTGCTCGACTTCATGGGCGTCAAGGGCGACGACAAGCTCGAGGGCAAGAGCCTGGTGCCGGAGCTCTACGGCGCGAAGGCCGAGCCGCGCCCGGTGCTCATGGATTTGCCGGCCGACAGCAACAACCCCGAGCGTCACGCGCTCGTCGACGGCGACTACAAGCTGTTGTCGTTCGGCAACGACTGGCGCTTCGACCTGTACAACCTGAAGAAGGACCCGGGCGAGACGCACAAGCTCAACAAGGAAGAGCCGGACCGCCTCGAGAAGATGAAGGCGGAGTACAAGAAGCTCTGGAGCAAGGTCCCCGCCGTCAAACCCTACGGCGGCAACAAGCTCATGGGCGGCGGGGTGGCCAACGGACCGCAGAACTGACGGGCCGCATGGGGGGCCACGTGTCCGGGTTGCCCCGGCTTGTCCCACATCACCCTACCAAAGCGCCGGCAGAAGTTGCGTACACCGCCGCGTACCGTTACTGGAAACGACATGCGTATTGCTTCCTTGTTTGCGATGGGATGTGTGTGCCTTGCTCCTGCCCTGACGGCATGCGGCAGTAGCAGCAACAACACCGGTAGCGGCGGCAGCGGCGGCTCCGCTACGGGAGGCGCCGGCGGTGCTGCGGGCGCGAGTGGAGCTGCGGGCGCGAGTGGAGCTGGAGGCGCGAGCGGGGCTGCAGGCGCCGGCGGAGCGGCGGGCGCGGGTGGAGCGCCCACGGGCCAGCCCATCAGCGCGCCGGACAAGACCTGGACCTGGGTACCGTTCGCCGGCGCGAAGTGCCGCGACGGATCCACCACCGGCATCGGAGTGAACCTGAACAGCGCCTCGGACAAGGTCGCCATCTACCTCGAAGGCGGCGGCGCCTGCTTCAACATCGCCACGTGCGCGTCGAATCCGAGCAAGTTCGGCGAGAGCGACTTCAACGCGCGCAAGAGCTCGCTGGTCGGGATCTTCGACCGCAGCCAGGCGCAGAACCCGGTCAAGGACTGGAACTACGTCTACGTGCCGTACTGCACGGGCGACGTGCACGCCGGAAACCAGCCGGACGCTACAGTGCCCAACGTACCCGCGAAGCAGCAGTTCGTCGGCTACGTGGACATGGCGCTCTACCTCACGCGAATTGTTCCGACCTTCGCCAACGCTTCGCAGGTGCTGCTCACCGGCGCCAGCGCGGGCGGCTTCGGCTCGGCGGCAAACTACCTGCAGACGCAAGAGGCGTTCGGATCCATCCCGGTGGATCTGCTCGATGACTCGGGTCCGCTCATGCCCAACCCGACGATCCCGCCGTGCTTCGAGACCAATCTCCGCAAGCTGTGGAACCTGGACGCGACGATCCTCAAGGCCTGCGGCACGAACTGCCCGGACAAGACCAACTTCCTGTCCGACATGACAAAGTTCGTGGCAAAGAAGTATCCGGACCGGCAGCTTTCGCTCGTCTCCAGCGTCGCCGACAGCACGATCCGCGGCTTCTTGAGCTTCGGCCAGAACAACTGCACCTACGGGGCCGTCTCGCCAACGCAGTACCAGCAGGGCTTGACGGACCTGCGTACGGCGATGCAGGGCGACTCCAACTTCGGCACCTACTACATCGGCCAGTGCGGCGACAACCCGTGCTCGCAGCACACCTGGATCATGGACAACCCGTCCTTCTACGGCACGACCGTCAACGGCACTTCGCTGACCGACTTCGTCGGGGCGCTGGTGTCGGGCAGCACGAGCAACGTCGGGCCGTAGCGTTCGCACCTGACGTTCCGTCAGTCGTAGGGACGCGCCGGTCGGCGCCCGGCCCTACGCTGGACGCATGCAGATCGATTTCCTGGGCGCAGCCCAGAGCGTGACGGGCTCGATGCATCTGGTGCGCACCAGCCGGGCGACGGTGCTGCTCGATTGCGGTCTGTTCCAGGGGCGGCGCAAGGAGTCCCTGGAGCGCAACAAGAATCTGCCGCTCGACCCGGAAAAGATCGACGCTGTGGTGCTCTCGCACGCCCACATCGACCATTCCGGCGCTCTGCCGATGCTGGTCAAGCGCGGCTACGCCGGCCCCATCTTCACCACGCCGGCCACGCACGACCTGTGCGCCGCGATGCTGGCCGACTCGGCGAGGATCCAGGCGTCCGACGCCCGCTACATCAACAAGATGATCGAGCGCGAGCACTCCGACATGGAACCGGTGGAGCCGCTCTACGACGAGGAGGACGTCGTGGACACGCTCGGGCAGATGGAGACGCTCGGCTACCACCGCCGCCACCAGGTGGCGCCCGGCGTCACGCTGACCTACCTGGACGCCGGGCACGTGCTCGGCAGCGCGATCGTGATGCTCGACATCGACGACGACGGGCAGGAGCAGAGGCTGGTCTTCACGGGCGATCTAGGTCGACGCCGCATCCCCATCCTGCGCGACCCGGAGATCCCCGACGGTGCGCATGTGCTGATCAGCGAAAGCACCTACGGCGACCGACTGCACGACCCTATCGAGCAGATGGACGACGAGCTCGCGAAGGCGCTCGCCCGGGTCTGGAAGCGGCGGGGCAAGGTGGTGATCCCTTCGTTTGCCCTGGAGCGCGCCCAGGAAATCGTCTACGCGCTCAAGCGGCTGAAAAAGGCCGGGCGCATGCCGCCGATGCCGGTGTACGTCGACTCGCCGCTCACCGTGAAGATCACCGAGGTCTTCAAGATGCACCCCGAGTGCTACGACAAGGCCGCTCGCGCCCTGCTCGCGAGCGCTGATTCTCCTTTCGAGTTCGACGGCCTCGAGTACGTCACCGACAAGGAGGACTCCAAGGCCATCGACGCGGCCGACGAACCGTCCATCATCATCTCCGCCAGCGGGATGTGCGAAGCCGGGCGCGTGCTGCATCACCTCAAGGCGACGGTCGAGGACGGAAAGAACGCAGTGGTGATCGTCGGCTTCCAGGCCCAGCACACCCTCGGGCGCCGGCTGGTCGAACGGCGCCCCCGCGTGCGCATCTTCGGAGTGGAACGCGATCTCCGCGCCGAGGTGTTCGTGCTGAACGGCTTCAGCGCCCATGCCGACCAGGAAGATCTGGTGGACTTCGCGGAGAGCGTGCGCGACCGCGGCAAGCTGCGCGCCATCGCCCTGGTTCACGGCGAGCTGCCTGCCCAGGAGACGCTGCGGGGGCTGCTCGAAGAGCGTCACTTCCCGACCGTCCATATTCCCGCCCGAGGCGAGAGCATCCGCTTCTGAACGGCTTGTGCCCGGGATTGCGCTAGGCTCGCCGCATGAGCGAACAGAGCCTGCAGGACAGGTACGCGCCGGACAACCGCTGCTTCGGCTGCGGCCCCGCCAACGACAAGGGCCTCAGGATCAAGAGCTTCGTGAAGGGCGACGACGTGGTTGCCAGCTTCACGCCCGAGCCGCACCACCTCGCCTTCGAGGGCATGCTGAACGGCGGCATCGCCGGCGCGTTGCTCGACTGCCACAGCAACTGGACAGCCGCCTGGGCGCTGATGCGGGAGCGCGGCATCGACACCCCGCCCTGCACGGTGACGGCGGAGTTCCATGTGAAGCTCCGCGCGCCGACTCCGATGGACGCGCCGCTCGAGCTGCACGCGAAACCCGTCAGCATCGAGGGCGACAAGGTCGTCGTCGAAGCGCGCATCGACGCGGGCGGCAAGACCACCGCGACGTGCCGCGGCGTGTTCGTTGCGGTGAAGGAAGGCCACCCCGCCTACCACCGCTGGTAGCGGCTCGCGGCTACTTCAGGACCGAGCCCACGTCCTGGGCGACCTGCTCGGCGGAGCTCTGGAGCACCTTGGCGTACCAGCGCGTGTACTCGGTGCGCGCCAGGTATTCTGGCTTCTGCGTCTTCGACGGCATCTTGTACAGCTCGAGCTGGCCGATCTTGTCGTGCGAGCCGTTGAAGTAGTCCACCTCGGCGACGAGATCAGCGGGCGATGGAGCCGACGCAGGCTTTTCGACGTAGCTCATGACGCGAAGCCGTCCCAGCTTGTCGAGCCAGTTCCCGGCGGTTTCGTCCAGCTTGGTGGGCGTGGCTGCGTCGGCCCAGGCGTCGCGCTTCTCGGGCATCTTCACCAGATCCCGATGCGCGCTACCCTTGATGACGCGCATGCTCTTGACCTCGTCGGGCTTGAAGCCGTGCAGGTCGTGCTCCACGAGGCGCGACTCGGCGAACGTCATGTTGCGGCTGATCTCGCCCGGGATCGCGTAGACCAGGCCGGTTTCCTTCTCGCGCGCGTAGCGGTCGCCTTCACCCGGCGTCGAACCGCCCAGCACGAGCGTGTGCTGCTTTCCGCCGATCGTGACCTTCAGCGTGCCGCTCGGCTTGTCCAGCCCGAAGTCCGGCTCGCTCGCCTTGTCGACCTTGCCGATCGACCGGTACGCCATCAGCGGCGCCAGGCTCTTCACGAGATTGTCCGCCGCCTCGACGGCCACGAACGTCATCTTCTCGTGGTGCGTCACCATTTCCGGCTTCGGCGGCGGCTTGGGCTTCCCTGCGCCCGCGTCGCCGGGCTTCGTTGCCATCGCGCCCGCGTCCCCGGTGGCGCCGGCGTCCGCGGTCGGCTCCTCCGGCATGGGCTTCGGCGACTGGTAGGTGCGGTCCACCATCCCGACGTACCAGCGCCCGTGGCTGTCCTTGTGGGCGACCAGCGTCACGGTGCGCTTGTCGCCGTTGTACTCGATGCGCTGGACCTGATCCGGACTGCCCGCCCAGACCTTGACCTGGTCGCGAGCCTCCTCGACCGGCTTGTCGCTGCGCGTCCACACGACCAGCGCGAGCACCGCCGCCACGACCAGGAGCCCGCCGTGGAGAACCAGCCCCTTGAAGGCGCTCATGCCTTCCCTCCTTCTTCGCGGCGCCGGCGCGGCCGCGGGCGCCGCGAGCGCCTGCTGAAGAACAAGCCGAGGCCGAGCACGAGCGCCGGCGCACCGAAGATGGTCGCGTAGAACCAGATCAGGTCCTTCTGCTGCGTGTGCTGGATCGGCACGTCCTCCTCGGTGTTCACCTCGCCGGCGAAGCTCTCCTCGCCCCCGAGCCAGCGCACCGCGTCCACGAACAGGAGCTGGTTCGTCATCACCCGGCCCAGCACCAGGTCGCTGAGCGCGTCGGCGTCGGCGAGCACGAACGCCCGCATCTCGTCGGGCGCGCCTTTCTTCTTTTCCTTCTTGGCGCCCTTGACGGGGCGCGTGACGGCCGCGGCGATGTTGTAGATGGAGCGCTTCTCGCCATCGTCCTGCTTGTAGTCGTGGTTGTCGTCGGCAAACGTGCCAGGCATGGTGCGCAGCGCGAAGTCGACCTTGTTCGTCGAGCCGGGCGCGCGCTCCAGGCTGCCGGTGCCGAACACCACGACGGCCGCGCCCTGCGAAGCGTGGCGACTCAGCGTCGAGACCGAGGCGTGCGACGAGAAGCGGTTCGTCACCAGCTGCGTGCGGTCGGAATCGTTGAAGCGGCGCCGCACGTAGTCGTGATCGTTGGCCAGAATCACGGGGCTGAACTGCAGACCCACGACGCCGGCAAGCGCCTGGAGCCCGCTCACCACCGTGCTCGCATCCGCGCCGCCCGGTTGGGCCGTCTGTGCGAGCGCGGCCGGCGGCGGCAGCGCGGAACCGACTGGAAGCGTCGAACCTGCGGGGGGATCGGCGCTCGTCGGCTTCTTCTTGTGGTGCGGCGCGCCGGGCTTTCCGGGCAGCGCCGACGCCGAGCCCTGCGGACCCTCGCCGAGCGCCAGTGCAGCCGACGGCACCGCGTCGGGGTCGAGCGCCATGAGCAGGTGCCCGCCGCGCTGCACGTAGCGCTGGAGCGAGGCGATTTCCTCGGGAGCGAACGGCTGGGACGGACCCAGGATCAAGACCACGTCCGCGTCGTCGGGCACATCGCTCGCGAGGCCCTGTGACAAGCCGAGGTTTTTGACCAGGTAGTTCTGCCGCTGCAAGAGCAGCCGCACGATGCGCGAGGAGCGCCCGTCGTTCTTCGGGCTCGAGGCCTGCGAGTCGGATATCTCGCCGTGGCCGACGGTCAGGTACGCCGTGCGCTCGGATCGCACGAGCTTGAGCAGCTTGGCCTGGAAGTCGCGGTCGAGCGTCTTGAGCTTCGGCCGCGCGTCCTTCATGTCCGTGCCGATGTCCAGCGTCTCGGTGGTCTCGCCCTTGGCGAGGATGATGACGCCGTCGCGCATCGCGTGGAGCTTGCGCGCGAGCTTCGGGACCAGCAGCCGATCCTTGATCTGGACCTGGAGCTTGGGCACGCCGCGCGACACGTCGTCGAGGTAGTGCTTCACCTCGACGCGCACGTCGTTCACGTCCGGGAAGAAGGCGATCACCTTCACCTGCTTGTCCAGTGACTTGGCCATCTTGCGGGTCGAGTCGCTGGGCTTCGAGGTCTTGAAGTACGAGTAGTCGACGCGCAGGTCCACGCCCTGCGCCGCGTACACGAACAGCGCGCCGTAGACCGCGGCCAGCACCAGCATCAGCCCGCTGGCCGCCGCGGCGCGGACCCGGCGGCTCTCGGGTCGCTCGGCGTGGCGCATCGGATACAGCGCGCCCTCCGCGAACAGCATCGGCACCACGCTGACGCCGATGAGCGTGATCCACAGCACCGTGAGCACGCCCTCGACGCGGTCGCGCGTGATGGTCTCCGCGGTGTCCAGACCCAGCTTGGCCGTGCCCCAGTCGGTGGTTGCGAAGTACAGCGTCAGACCCACGAGACCCGTGATCGACAGCGCCGCGAGCAGGCTTTCGATGTGCCGCCGCTCGCCGCCCACGCGCAAGCGCGGCGAGAAGCGCAGAACCGTCGCGAGCACCGCCGCCGCGAGTCCCACACCGCTGAACACCCAGTGCCAGGTCGCGTTCGTCGAGAGCACGCGCTCGCCGAGGTAGACGAGCACCAGGCCGCCAACGTAGAGCGGCACGATCCAGACCGGCGCGGGGCGCCCGGACTGGGAGGCGGCCGCGGAAGATCCGGCCTTGGCGGCTTCGCCGCTGCCGGCGGTCGCCGCGGCCTCGCCGCCGGAGGTCGTTTGCCCCGCCGGCGCCTCGGTGGAGCTCGCTTCCCCGGCCGGCGCTCCGCCCCCGGTCGCCTCCGCCTCGGCGGCCTGCTCGTCCTCCGGACGCTCGTCGTCTACCGCCATCGGCGTGCCTCCAGGCTCTTGGTCGCCGCCAGCAGGAAGAAGTAACTGACCGCGATGTAGTAGACGACGTGCGACAGCTGCAACGTGCCGACCATGAAACTTCGCTGGTTCTCGTGATGCAGCGCCAGCGCTGCCAGGAACGTGTTCAGCGGCGGATCGGTCGCCCGCGCGATCGCCCACAGGAGCAGCAGCGGCACCAGGATCACCACGCCGATGATCGCCGCCACCACCTGCGACTTCGCCAGCGACGACGCGAACAAGCCGATCGAGATCGACGCCGCGCCGAGCAGGAGCAAGCCCAGGTAGCCGACCACGATGTGTCCGACGCTGACCCTGCCGTTCACGAAGATGAGCAGCGGCATGTACACGGTCAGTACCGTGGTGAGCGCGATCATGCCGAATGCCGACAGGAACTTGCCGAGCACGATGTCGCGGTCGCGGATCGGTGCGGTGTTCAGCAAGGTCAGCGTGCCGGTCTGCCGTTCCTCGGCCAGAAGCCGCATGCTGAGCACGATGCTCGCCACCATCGTTGCACCGCTGGCACCGTAGAAGAACTGCTGCAGCACCTGAGCGCTCAAGAGCCGCTCCGTCAGGCCCTGCCAGTAGAAGTAGATGCCGTCGAAGAGCAGCACACCCGCGACGATCACGGAGCCCAGGGGCGAGCGCAGGTATGCGTACAGCTCGCGGCGGGCGATCATCAGGGCGCGGCTCATGCCTGCTCCCCGGCCGTAGCCTCGGGGGCGTCCGGCTTCGGCGCACGCCGCCGCCGCTTGCGCTTGGCGCGCTTGAGCCCTTCAACGGGCGCGGACAGCTGCAGGAACACGCTCTCGAGCTCGTGCTCGCTGCGCGCCAGTTGCAGGATGCCCAGGTCCGCCTTCACCAGAGCGCGGCACAGCGCGTCGCGCACGTCCGTCGAGCTCTGCACGCTGAAACTGGCGACGCCCTTGCCCGGTTCGAGCGGATCGATCTCTTCCACTTCCTGCACGCCTTCGACGCTTCCCAGCACAGTCTCCGCTTCCGCCCGGTCCCGGTCGCCGAGGCGCAGGCTCACGTCGATGCGCATGCCGCTGAGCAGCCGTTCGGAGAGCTCCGCTTCCGTGCCGGAAGCGACGATCTCACCCTCGCGGATGACGAGGATGCGGTCGCAGGTCTCGCTGATCTCGGACAGGATGTGGCTCGAGACGACCACGGTGTGCTCGCCGCCGAGGCTCCGCACCAGATCGCGCATCTCGACGATCTGCACCGGATCCAGACCGGAGATGGGCTCGTCCAGCACAACCAGCGCGGGCCGATGCAGGATCGCCTGCGCGATGCCGACGCGCTGGCGGTAGCCATGCGACAGCGACGCGATGAGATCGTCGAGCACGCCGCCGATCTCGGTGAGCTCGCCAACCTCGGCGGTGCGCTTCTCGATGTCCGCCCGGCTCATGCCGCGCAGGCGTGCAGCAAAGGCCAGATACTCGCGCACGCGCATCTCGCCGTAGAGCGGTGGCACGTCGGGCAGGTAGCCGATGCGCCGCTTCACCTCCTCCGGCCGCTCGACCACGTCCACGCCGTCGATCCGGACCGTGCCGCTCGTGGGCAGGAGGTCGCAAGCCAGGACGCGCAGCGTGGTGGTCTTTCCGGCGCCGTTCAGGCCCAGCAGACCGACGATTTCGCCCTTCTCGATGCTGGCGGTCACCGGGCCTATGGCGCGGCGATCACCGTAGTACTTCTGCAGCTCGTGGATCTCGATCACAGGTGGCTCTGGTTGGTGCTAAAGCCTGCGCTCGACCGGCTTGCCGGCTGGCGCGACGACCCCGGGGCACGAATCAAGAACAGGGCGGGGTTATTCCCCGACCGAGGCCCCGATCGCAACCCATTGTCGACGCCCCTGGCTCGATCCGGCGATGCACGGCAGAGTAGCCGGCAGCGAGATGGCCGGCGAAAACCCTCCGATCGCAAGCGCGCCAGGCGAAAATCCCGCCGAGGAGCCGCTCCCCGCGGGAGCCGCATGGCACGAGCCGCCGGCGCGCCGCGCCGCGGCCGAGCGACACTGCGCGGATCCGACCGGGCTTGCCCGCCGGATCCGTGACGCCGCACTCGGCCTGGGCTTCGTTCGCGTGGGCTTCACGCCCGTGGAGCGCTTCGACGATGCCGCCGGCCGCCTCGCCGACTGGCTCGAAGCCGGCCGCCACGGAGAGATGGCGTATCTCGCCGGCGAGCGAGCCGATGCGCGCGAGCTCTTGCCGGACGCACGCACGCTGATCGCGGTGGCGCTCCCCTACCCCGCCCGGGAGCAGGCGCCGCGGCGGGGGCTCTCCGGATACGTCGCGCGCTATGCGCGCGGCGAGGACTATCACCTGTTGATCAAGGCGCGTCTCCGCGCCCTGGCCGACGCCTGCGCTGCGATCGCGGGGCGGCCCGTGCTGGCGCGACCGTGCGTCGACACGGCGCCGCTGCTCGAGCGCGAAGCGGCAGCGCGCGCGGGGCTCGGCTTCGCTGCGAAATCGACCATGCTGATCGTGCCCGGCGTCGGCAGCAACGTGCTGCTCGGCGAGCTGCTCGTCGACGTCGAGGTCACTCCCGGTCGCCCCGAGCCGCCGCGTTGCGGAGCCTGCACGGCCTGCCTCGACGCGTGCCCGACGCGTGCCTTCGTGGACGCTCACGTGCTCGACGCGCGACGCTGCATCTCGTACCTCACGATCGAGCTCACTGGCCCCATCCCGCTGGAGCTCAGATCGCTGTGCGGCACGCACGTCTTCGGCTGCGACATCTGCCAGGACGTGTGCCCGTTCAATGCGTCGGCGACGCCGCGCCCCGCGGCTCCGGAGCTCGCGGCGCGACCGGCGCTCGAAGCGCTCGATCTGGTCGAGCTGCTCGAGCAGGGCTCGGCCGCGCACCGCCGGCTGGTGCGGCAGAGCGCACTCGGACGGGTGAGCCGGGCGAGGCTGGCGCGCAACGCCGCGGTGGCGCTGGGCAACAGCGGCGATCCGCGTGCTGTGGCGCCCCTGGCGCGCGCGCTGCGGGACGATTCGAGCGCGCTCGTGAGGGGGCACGCTGCCTGGGCGCTGGGCCGTCTGGGCGGACCCGAGGCGCGCGCCGCGCTGCTCGCAGCGCTCTCGAAGGACCCGGACGAGACCGTGCGGCAGGAAGCGCGCCAGGCGCTCGACGAGGTCGATTCCCCCGCGCCTTGACCCGGGCGCGTTCCCCGCGTAGCGATAGTGCCGATGCGACGAGTGAGCTGGGCACGGCATCCAGGCGGCAGCCTCGTGCTGCTGCTCGCGCTGGCCATCACCTCCGCGGCATGGGCCGACGTCCCGCCCGATCCCCCGCCTGCGCCCGCAACCAGCGCCGCGGCGAAGACCGCCGCAGCGGATGCTCCCGCGCCGAGCCAGGGATTCTTCCGCGGCCACGCGCGCCGTCCGATCTTCCTCGGGCTGCTGGCCGCCGCGTTCCTGATCATCGGAGCGCTGGCCGGAGCCAACGATCGACCCGGCGGCGACCGGCCCAAGGCGCCCGGGGCCTAGGCCGTCAGGCGAGCCCTCGCCGATCGAGCGCGGCCTGCGGTCAACCGGGCCTACAGCTGCGTGCGGATCACGCGGCCCTTGGACGTGGCCGTGGTCGCGGGAGGAGCGCTCTTGGTGGCGGCGCGCTGGGCCTTCTGGAAAGCCTCGAGCGCCGCTTTCTTCTTGTTGGCCGCGGCTTCGGCTTCGGCTTCTTTCTGTTTGGCCTCTTCCTCGGCGGCGGCCTTCTTGCTCGCGGACTTCTCGCTGTCGGCTTTCTTCTGCGCGTCCGCGGCTTCCTGCTCCAGCTTCTTCTTCTCCGCGATCGCCTGGTCCAGCGCTGCCTTCTGCTTGGCCGCTTCTTCTTCGGCGGCCTTCTGCTCGGCGTCGTGCTCGGCCGCGGCACTCGCCGCTGCGCGGGCGGCCTGCGCCCTCGCTGCGGCGGCAGTCGCCCGGAAGTGCAGCGCCGCAGCGGCGCCTCCGCCCACGAGCACCAGGACCACGGCGCCGATCGCGGCGAACATCCCGCCTCTGCTGTTCTTCTGCAGCGCGGGCTGCGCGGAACCAGAATCGGTGAACGTTCCGGAGCTCGACCAGACACCCGGCGTGCCCGTCTGGATCGGCTGCCCCGGAGTCATGGCGCTGGGCCTGGGGGCGGGCATGCCCGGGTGCGAGGGCAGATCCACCGGACCGACGCCTGTCTGCGCCCACCCATCCAGCGCCTGCTGGAATTCCTCCGCCGACTGGTAGCGGTGTGCGGCATCCCGCGCCATGCCCTTGGCGATGATGGCTGCAAAGCCGGGATCGATGTCCGGAACCAGCTTCTCCACGGGCTGCGGGTGTTCGAGCACGATCTTGAACAGCAGCTCGTTGAAGGTGTCGGCGTTGAACGGTACCTGTCCCGTCACGGACTCGTAGAGGATCACGCCGACCGCATACAGGTCCGCGCGGTGGTCCATGTTCTTGGCGCCCTTCGCCTGTTCGGGCGACATGTAGTACGGCGTGCCCATGACGGCGCCCGTGCGCGTCATGCTGAAGCCGCTGTCGCCCGACAGCTGACTGAACTTCGAAATGCCGAAGTCGAGGATCTTCGCGAAGTCCGCCTGCCCTCTGCGCCCCTTGAGCAGATACACGTTGTCCGGCTTCAGATCGCGATGAATGATGCCGGCTCCGTGCGCCGCTGCGAGCCCTTCGAGCATCTGGCGGGCGATGGGGTAGAGCTGCGCCGGGGTCAACCGGCCGTGCCCCTGGATCCGGTCCGACAGGCTTTCGCCGTCGAGAAACTCCATGACCATGTAGCGGTCGCCGTTCGCCAGGTTGCCCAGGTCGAGCACTTCCACGATGTGCTCAGAACCGATGCGCCCCGCCGCCTGCGCCTCGCGCTCGAAGCGCTGCACGGCGTCTGCGTTCTCGGCGACGCCGGCGTGCAGCACCTTGATGGCGACGGTTCGGTGGATGCGAAGGTTCTCACCTTCGTACACCGCACCCATGCCGCCCTCGCCGATCAGACGAACGATGCGGTATTTCTCGTCGATGATGTCGCCGGTGGTCAGGGCCATCCGTGGGTCGCCGGTTTGATGGAGATCAAGGCGAAGCTACCACGGCCTGAAGCTCCTTGCCCAGTGTGCGAGCCCCGCCAGGGGATTTGTCGCCCGGACTAGAATCGACCCGAAACGGACACGCCGCCCCCACCGGGGCCCAGCACGGGGGCAAAACCGATGGCCGTGTCCTTCTCGGCGGGCACTTCCGGTCGATTCAGGTACAGCACCGCTGTGACGCCGGCCGCCACGACGGCTCCGCCGAACAGGACGTCGGTGACCAGATTCAGCGTCTTGCCGCTATTTCTGAGGCTTGTCGCTGCCGACGGATCGCTTCCATCGTTGGCGGCGTTGAAATCGCTCTTCTTTTTCATCGCGAGCGCGCCGGTGACGCTGCCGCCTATCGCCAGCGCCCCGGTCGCCGCCAGGCCGATGAACACTCCCATCGGCACTGGACGCGTCATCGCGACCGCGGGTGGAGCCGTCGGCGAGGTGCCAGCCGGAGAAGGGGTCGTGGCCGGAGCCGTCGGCGCGGTCGGGGCTCCCGCAGTCGGTTTCTCCAGCTGGAATGCATGCGAGAGGGTCGCGCTCGGCTGCGCGTCGAACACCCAGCTCACGTCCTTGTAGCCGTCGAGATGGGCCGTGATGCGATGGTGCCCGGGGCGGATGCCGAGTGCGAGCTTGGCGCCCTTTGCGGCGTAGCGGTTGACGATCGGCTCGCCGCGCACCGGGATGCGCTCGTCGACGTAGGACGCTCCCTCGGGCGTCGAGTCCAACGTCAGCGTCACCACGCTGGCCTTGAGCGTAGACAGATCGCGGTCGAACTGGGCGCGCTCGGCGGCACCGAGTTGCTTGCCGCCGCCTTTCAGATACTTCTCGTACGCGTCGATGGCTTCCCCATCACGCTCGAGCTTCATGGCACAGATGCCGAGGTTTCCGAGGATCTTCCACGACGGCGACTCGGCATACGCCGCCTTGAATTCGCGGTAGGCCTCCTCGTACCGCGCTCCGTCCGGATCCTGCATGAAGTTCACGCCGGCGCTGAAATGCGCACGCGCGGCATCGGTGATCGGCACGTCGTCGGCCAGGGCCGGCGCCGAAGCCGCCAGCACCGTCACCCCAAGAGCCCCGGAAAGCACACGGCGTAGCAGAAGGGACATCACAGGATCGAGAGCTTGCCTCCTGTCAATGCCGGAAGGCAAGTGCTGGACGCCTAGTCCAGCGGCGTGGGCACCGCCCGGGCCTGCATTGCCACGCCGGTGTCCGCCCGCGGAAAGATGGGCGAACGGACGAGCTTGCCCAGCAGCTCCAGGGTTTCCTGCGGGTGGTCCAGAGACACGTCCGATGCGTCGGGATCCGCCGCCCGGAGGTCGTGGAGCTCCGGCGCCCCCGATTCGAGGGTCAGGACCAGCTTCCACTCCTGGTCGGGCGTGACGATCCCCACTCGCGCCTGCACGTCCTGCGAGAAACCGGAGATCAACAGCGGCAGACGCCGCCGTGGACGGTGCGGGACCAGATACCCGAGAAGATCTTCCCCCTGGTAGCCGGTCGTGTCCGGGTCGTTGTCAAGGTAACGCGCGAGAGTCGGCGCTACGTCGACCAGGGAAACCTTCTGGTCCACGGCATGCGGAGCCATCCCAGGGACGCGGAGCATGAGCGGAACGCGCACCAGACATTGCCAGAGGAACACGCCGTGCACCCAGAATCCCTCCCGTCCCAGACCCTCGCCGTGGTCGGCGACGAACAGCACGATCGTGTCCCGGTCCCGACCCAGCTTGTGGAGGCCGTCGATCAGCCGCCCGAACTGCGCGTCGATCCCGGTCGCCACGACGCGATAGCGCCAATTGATCGTGCCCTGGTCCGGCACGTGCTGCTCGCGCGCGACGCGGTGGACGTAGTCCTTGTCGAGCTCGCGCCAGTTGTGCTGGTCGAAGTTGAATACCCACATGAAGAACGGCTTGTCCGGGTTCTCCCGAAGCCAGGAGAGCGACCTGTCGACCAGACCCTTGGCGGTCGAGCGGTCCGCGCCGTAGCCCCAGACATCCGTCCGCTCCTGCGCGTAGTCCGGCACGACGAGCGTCTCGTCGAACTTGAAGCCCGGGTCCAGCTTTTCCAGGAACTCGTGCGACGACTGCGGGATCGCGATCACGCGCCGTCGGCCGGTCCGCCCCGCGACGGCGAGCAGGTTGTTGCGGTGGGGAGCGTTCAGCTCGTAGCTGCCGTTGGTCAGCGACGGCAGGGCGCGGAGCGTATCGGACCCGGCGGTGTAGGCGTTCCGGAAGTCGAGCGCATGCCGGCTGAACCCGACGACATTCGGCATGATCCCGGGATCCGAAGCGACGTCGTAGCGCAGCGTGTCGACGTAGTAGACGAGCACGTTGTAATCGTGGCGGTCGCCGCGCTGTTGCCGGATGGCTTTGCGAAACGCGGGCGGCTCGACCAGCGGCCGCTGCCACGCGGGGTCCAGCGCCGTGCTGCCACCGTAGCGCTCGCGGAGCGTGTCCAGCCGGCGCATGGCCGGATTGTCCCAGTCGCCGGGATGCAGCAGGAGCACTTCGGCCATCTGCTCGCGCTGGAGCATGCGACCGACGTACACGGGATGAAGCCAGACGTGCTCGAGCGAGTTGTCCAGCCACGCCCGCGCCGGGTGAACGCAGATGAAGAGCACCGTCCAGGCCAGTCCCACGCCGGACCCCACCCGGACCGCGAGATCGACGCGAGCGCTCCCGGGGATCGAAAACAGGAGATACGCCGAAAGGAAGAGCAGTACCCACGTGACCACTTCCAGCGCGGTGTGGAGACGCCCGTAGAGCGCCACCATGAAATGCAGGTCGACCCAGCTGATCCCCGCGGCCAGGAGCAGCGCCGACGCCACGAGCATCAGCGGCCAGAGACGCGCACCGCGCGCGAGCGCAGCCAGGGTCCGCGGGACCGCCCATGCGAACAGACCGGCGGCAACGGCCGACGCGCCGATGAGCAAGTAGGGTCCGTAGCTGGCGTAGCTGGCTCTGGACGCCTTGGGTCCGGTGAACGCCCAGAACGCGGTCGTCCAGGTCGCCAGCGATGCAAGCGCCGAACAGGCCACGACTCGCGGCGCGCCCGCCGCTCGCGGCCAGTGCCGCGACAGGCGCCGGGTCAGCGCGCGCTCGCCCGCCCCGAGGCACCATGCGACGCCGCCGCACACCACCCCGACCACCGCGTACAGCGCCAGCGAGCCCAGCACCTGGCGGACGGCAGGCACTCGCGACAAGTCGTCGCGCCGCAGCACATCGAACAGGACGAATACCCAGCCCGCCGCTACGCCTGCAGCAACGAACTTCGCCGGTCGCTGGAGGGTCAACGCCTTCTCGTACTTCAGGGTCTGAGCCGCCTTGTCCGCGAGCCCACGCGGGAATCCGGAGGAGTGCCCGGAATGGACGGCGCGAAGCATAATGCAACTAGCGCCGTGCTGTCACCCGCGCGTCACCGGCGCGTCGCGGGGGCTCAGATCGCCGCCGAGCTGTCCTTTGCGGCCCGCTCCTGCTGCTGCAGCGACCGGCTGCGCGACCGATCTCTCGGCTCGTCGAAGCGAACCCCTACGTCGAGCGGCGTGCCGTGCGACTGCGCAGCCAGCGTGCCGGCAAGCGCGATCAGCTCGTGGCGCGCCGAAGTGGGCAGGTTGGCGGGCGCCGAGAACAACAACCGGCTGCCGCCGCGTGCGTTCATCTCCTGGATGAGCGCGCGGGCCACCGAACAGCGAGCGGCAAAGACCTCGTCGTTGTGCCGCGAGCCGGCAGCGATAACGACCGTGTCGAGCGCTGCACCGCCGGAAACCAGAGCTTCGACCCTATGCGTTGCACGAAGCGCGAGCTCGGCTGGGGTCTCGTCGGGTTGCTGCGGCACGACCGCCCAGTTGACCGGGCGACCGTTGTCCGACTCGACGAAGTCGGGCCACTCCCCGCCCGCCTCCATCACGACTACGCATACCCGATCGCTGCTTTCGCTCATCTTCCCTCCTCGGTCCCGCCCCCAAGCAGCACTCGTGCCACTTGACCGGATAGCGGCTTTTCGAGCCGCTTCCTTTCGATCTTCTAGCGCCTGTGCGTGTCAACCCCGCTCCGCACAGGTTTCGAGTGTGTAACATGGTTTCGCGCAGCGAGCACGCCCGGCCCGGCGCGCAGCGCAGATTACTCGTTCATATGGCTGGCAACGCGTCGCGTCACCTCTGCGCTCGCCTGGAACGGCGGCGCCGCAGCGCCAGTCCCATGAGACCGATCAGCCCCAAAAGGCCCGCGAGCGCACCGCCGTTGGCGGGTACCGTGCGACACCCGCATCCACCGGTCTGGCCGGACGTCGATCCACGCGACGGTGCGCCGCCGGTACCGCTGCCGTCGGGGTTGCCGCCATCGGGAATGCCACCGTCGCTCGTGACGCAGCTGCCGGCTACGCACACCTCGGGCGGCGTGCAAAAGACGTTGGCACACGGATCTCCTCCGCACTTGCCGGTCTTGGGATCGCAGGTCTGCCCCGTCGGACACGTGACGCCGTCGCACACGCCGACGCACCCGCCCTTCGCCTCGACGCAGGTCTGCCCCTGCGGACACGTCACGCCATCGCACAGGCCGACGCAGTTGCCCTGCGCGTTGCAGTGCTGGCCGGAAGCACAGGTCTTGTTGAGGCAAGCCGAAGGCACGCACTGGTCGGTGTTACCGCGATCGCAGACCGTCCCGGCCGTGGTGCAGCCGACATCGCCGTTGAAGCAGCTGCACGGCGGCGCGCACTTGCCACCCACGCAGTCCTGCGAAGACGGGCACTGGATCGTCTGGCAGGGATCGATGCATTTTCCGTCCTGACAGACCTGACCCCAGGGACACGTCACGCCGTCGCAGGCCGGCTTGCACGTCTTGCTGACCGGATCGCACACGCTCCCCGCGGGACAGCCACCCGTGCTGCAGTCGTTGGGGATGCACAGCGAGCCCTGATCCGTGGATTGGCAGCTCGAGCCCGCGGGGCAGGAGAACTCGCCGCTGCCGCAGCCCTGCACGCACACGCTGTTGTTGCAGAACTCGCCCGCCGGGCAGGAGCCCGGCACGCCGTCGCAGTTCTTGTCTCCGCTGTCGCAGGCCTCGGGCGCGCCGGGGTGGACGGTCGGATCGCTGTCGTTGCAGTCGCAGACCTTCGGAGCCTCGGCGCAGTTGCAGTCGACGTAGTTGTCGCCGTCGGCGTCGGGACACACGCCCGTTCCTTCCTCGGTCAGGCCCGCCACGGCGTCGAGCTCGGCCTCGTTGGAGTCGTAGCCGCACTCGGCAAAGTCCTGCCCGTCGTATCCCGCGACAATCGCGGCGTAGCGGAACGTGATGCCGCAGGGCAGCGCGAATACCTGGGCGAAGGAGTCCTGCTCCACGGCGTAGTTGGCCGTATCGCCGCAGCTGGGGCCGTGCCCGGCGGGATCGGGAGCGCGCGTGTCGTACCAGCCGTGCGTGTAGATCTTCTCCAGCACTGCGCGGTTCCACTTCTGCGGATCGGCGCCGGTAGTGGTCGGCTTCTGGATGATCTCCTGCGAGAGCGGGTTGTCGCTCAGGTAAACGGTGTACTCGATCGACTCGCAGGGCTGGGGGCCGTGGTCGTTGGTGGCGAAAATCACCACGCGGTTCGACGGGCCGCCCAGATCGAATACCAGGCCCTCCCAGGGGTTGTAGTTGCCGCCCACGCCGTTGCCGACACAGGTGAAGACCGGGCAACCGTTCGCAGCCAGGTTGTGGGTCGACGTGCGGCAGGGATGCCACCACAGGTGGTCGAGCCCGGCGACGTACTTCGCAGCCGTGGCGAAATCGTTCGTCGCGGTGTCGCAGGTGTACTCGCCGGTACAGTCGTAGGGCGCCGTGTCGCGTCCCGCGCAACCGGCGAAGCTCTCCGGACACGGATTGCCCGAGGTGTCCTTCCAGTTCGGATACAGCTTGCCGAACAGGGGCAGACTGGGTCCGATCGTCCCGTTCGCGTCCTTGAAGATGTCGTTGACGACGCCTCCCGCCGTCTGGATGGCGTTGATGCATTTCTGCATGCTCGTCGGCGAACCGGTCGGGTCCGAGTCGCAGACGCCGGTCTGTGCGCGCGCCGGCCCGGCTGTTGCGAGAAGGAGCAGCGCCGCCAGGAAAGCCGCCAGACCCGATCGTGAGTGGAACGTCATCGCAAGAATCCTCCGTTGGCAGCGTATCATCCCGCACGCCGCTTCGTCGCGGCTCCTTCGTGGCGCGCTGCGGCATACGCGCTGGACACGGAGATCGAAACACGGCTAGCTGTCCGCGATGACCGACCCCGCGTCACGACGCCTTCGCCTCTCGACAGGCCTCGACTACCACCTGCTCGAGTGGGGGCGCGACGAGGCCAGCCTGGATCACACGGTCGTCATGGTGCACGGCTTCCTCGACCTCGCCTGGGGCTGGCAGGACGCTGTCGAGGCCGGGCTGGCCGGGCGCTTCCACGTCGTAGCGCCCGATATGCGCGGCCACGGAGACAGCGATCGCGTCGGGGCCGGCGGCTACTACCACTTCATGGACTATCTGGCCGATCTGGAGAGCCTGATTGAACAGCTGGGGCGCGCCCGCGTGTCGCTGGTCGGCCATTCAATGGGCGGCAGCATCGCCAGTTACTACACCGGCGCCTGGCCCGATCGCGTCGAACGCCTGGTGCTGATCGAGGGCAGCGGACCTCCGGAGGATCCCACGCCAGTACCCGAACGGGTGCGACTCTGGGTCGACGCCTGCAAGCGGGCGCGGAGCCGCCAGCCGAGCGGCTACGACGGCATCGAGGCGGCCGCGGCGCGCCTGCGCCAGCACGACTCCCAGCTCGACGAGGCTCTGTCGTTGCGCCTCGCCCAGCACGGCACCCTACCCGGCTCCGACGGGCGCCTGCATTTCAAGCACGACCCGCTGCACCTGACGCGCGGCCCCTATCCGTTCCGGCTCGAAGTGGCGCGGAGCTTCTGGCAGCGCATCCGCTGTCCGCTGCTGCTCGTGGAGGGCAGCGAGTCGCCGTTTCGCGCGCTGGACCGGAGCGGCGACTTTCCCGACGCGGAGCGGGCCGTCGTCGAAGGCGCGGCGCACATGATCCAGCGCCACAGGCCGCGCGAGCTCGGCCAGCTGCTCGCCCGGTTCCTCTCCGGGCATGACGAACGTCCGGATCCGGGCTAGGACTGTCCCACGTTCCCGAGCCGCATTCGAGCCATGCACGCCGATCCGTCAGCAGCCTCCCACAGCGTCCACCGACAGCGCCGCCAGCCGTCGTTCCGCATGTCGACCGGGCAGCTCGGCCTGATCGTGCTGATCATCTCGCTGAGCGTCTTGTTCGGGGCGACGCTGCTCGTCTACATCCTCACCCGCTTCGAGAACAACGTCTGGCGCACCGATCAGGTGCCAGGTCTGCCGCTCGGGCTCGTCGCGAGCACCACGATGATCCTCGGCGTGAGCGCCTCGCTGCACCGCGCGACGAAGGCCATCCGGGCAAACCAGCTCGATCGCCTCGAGCACTCGCTCTACCTGACGCTGCTGTTCGCCGTCGGTTTCCTCGGCGGGCAGACCTTCAACTGGCTGCACATGAGCGGCGCCCAGCTCCGACCGGACGGCGAGACGCTCTACATCATGACGTTCTTCCTGCTCACCGGGCTCCACGCGGCGCACGTGGTGGGCGGCTTCGTCCCCTTGTCGATCGTCACCCTGCGCGCACGCCGCCGCGAGTATTCGAGCTCCCGCTTCGAGGGCATCAAGCTCTGTACCCAGTACTGGCACTTCCTCGCCATCGTGTGGCTCGTGATGCTGACGACGATGTTCGTCGTCACCTAGAAGCGGGCGTCAGCTCTGGGGCGCCTGCACGTCGAAGTCGGTGTGGGCGAGCTGGGTGCCGTCGCCGGCGGTCACGATGGCGGACCACTCTCCGCCCTTGTCGACCATGCGCGTGCGGCCCCAGGTGCGCCAACGCGAGCTGTGCGCCGGAACCTTCAGCTTGATGTGACCGACGGGCTCGTCGGTGTCGTGCTGGAAGTCGACGGTCACCACCTTGTCGGCGTCGCTCGCGTTCCGGAGCTCGACGAACGCGAACACCGGCCCTGCACCGGCGGTGATCTGGTCCGTGTCTAGCGGTTCATGGTGCGCAATGCCGCGCGTGACGACCAGCCGCTTGACCTCGAGGCCGGACGCCGAGGGATCCGCCGGGCGCGGTGTGACGGTTCCTGACGCGGGCTTCGCCGGCGCGATGTCGGCGTGCACGACGTTGTTGGCGGCGGGCGTCACCGCCGGCGCGGCTGACGGCCGCGCGGCTTTCGCGGGTGCGAGGTGCACCGCGTTCGGCACCTCGCGCGTCGCAGTGGTCGCCGGGTGGCCGCCACGGTTCGCCGACCAGACCGAGAATCCCAGTGCGAAGCAGGAAACGGCGAGGGCGGAAATGGCGGTCCAGCGGATGCGGCGATCGGTGCTCATCGGGTGTTCTCCTCTGCCGGGATTGCGTCCGGCACGTTCCCCTCCAGCAATCCCCGGGCCAGCCCGATCACGCAAGAAAATGGCCTGATCGCTTATCGAAGCGTGGGGCGGCGCACACGCGAGTGTGCCGCTGGACACGCGATTGCTTCTCCTGGCTTCGTCGTTCCGCCATCCTCCCGGCGATGCCGACCCGCACCTACTACTGGGACTTCTTCGGACCGCGCGCGCAGCGGACGGCGGAGCACTTTCTGGAGCATCTGCGCGGCTTCCTCGAGGAAAACTCTCTGGACGGATGCGAGACGGGGCTCTCGTCGGAGAGCGCCGGGCACGCGGCGGCCTTCTGCGTCACGCCTGAACGGCACCAGACCGGAGTCGAGCGCGCGCTGAAGCCGCGGCGCTCCAGCTGAGCGTTGTGCCGCGCGAGCTCAGCCGGCTGCCCGCGCCAGGTGCACGAGCGCGGCGGTGACGGCGATGGCGAGCTCGGCCAGCGGTTCCTGACCCGGTTCCTCGAACACGAGGTAGTCGCGAGCAATAACGTCGTAGCGTGGACGGAAGCGCAGACGCCTGAGCACGCGCCCTCCGCCCAGATCGAGCGCGGGGCCGTCGGCGGCTATGTCGTCGGCGAGCGGGCGGCCATAGCGGTGCATCACGCGCTCCAGCGCGCCGTCCGGCAACGGCATCGCGGGACCGC
Organism: uncultured delta proteobacterium; assembly: GCA_963826085.1. Lineage (GTDB taxonomy): Bacteria > Myxococcota_A > Polyangia > Polyangiales > Polyangiaceae > CAWDXG01. The sequence goes on from CAWGVN010000008.1 coordinate 697,448, forward strand.
TGTCGACACGCACGCAGAGCTCGCCGTGCTCACGCACGAGGTGGGTGCGTTCGAGGCCCCCGCCGTCGCGCTGCCGCGCGAGGAGCTCCAGTGGAGCTGGGCCGGGGGCCGAGCTGGTCATGCCGCCCCCGCGCTGATCGCCGCCGCGTTGGCCGCGGCCGTGAGCAGATCGGCGAGCCGCCGCGCGAAGCGCTCGGGCGACTCGATAGGGCTTCCCTCCGCGAGCAGCGCCTGGTCGTAGAGCATCTCGATCCACTCGTCGACACGCTCTGGCGGCTTTTCCTGCTCCGCCAGCGCCTTCAGGCTCTTCACCAGGGGGTGATCCAGGTTCAACTCGAGGATGCGCCGTGCCTTCGGCAGCTCGATCTGCTGGGCGCGCAGCATGCGCTCGATATGCGGCTCGAGCGAGCCCTCGGGCTGTACCAGGCATGCCGGCGAGTCGGTGAGCCGCTCGGAGGCGCGCACGTCCGCCACGCGCTCGCCGAGCACCTGCCTGAACCGGTCGAAGAGCGAGCCGGCCTGCTTCGCCTGCTCCTCGACCTTCCTGTGGGTCTCCTCGTCGAGCTGGATGTCGGCATTCATGGCCGAGACGAGGGGCTTTTCCTGGTAGCTCCCGAGTCCGGCGACGGCGAACGGGTCGACGCCGTCGGTCATGAACAGCACCTCGTAGCCGCGCTTCTCCAGCGCTTCGAGATGCGGGCTTCGCGAGAGGCCTTCGCGATCGGTGCCAGCCGCGTAGTAGATGGCGGGCTGGCCCTCCGCCATGCGCTCCACGTAGGCGTCGAGCGACGTGAGCCCTTCCTGCTTGGTGCTGGCGTAGCGCAGCAGCTTGCCCAGGCGGTCCTTGTATTCCGGGTCGAAGTGCAGCCCTTCCTTGAGCACGACGCCGAAGCTTCCCCAGAGCTTCTCGTAGTCGTCGGGGCGGTCCTTCGCCAGCTCGTCGAGCAGATCCAGTGTCTGGTTGATGACCTGTTTTCTGATGATGCGAACCGCGCGCGAGTCCTGCAGCAGCTCGCGCGAGACGTTCAGCGGCAGGTCCTCCGAGTCGATGACGCCGCGCACGAACCTGAGCCAGCGCGGCACCAGCTCCTCGCAGTTGTCCATCACGAACACGCGGCGCACGTGCAGGCGCACGCCGTGCCGCGGCTCCGGGCCGAACAGGTCCATCGGGCGCTGCTGCGGAATGAACAAAAGGCCCGCGAACATCTGCGTGCCCTCGATGTGGAAGTGCTTCCAGGCGAGCGGCGGCTCCCAGTCGTGGCCGAGGTGTTTGTAGAACTCCTCGTACTGCTCCTTGGTCACGTCCTTCGGCTGCCGCTGCCACAGCGCGCTCGCCTGGTTGACGGTCTCGAAGACCTTCTCGGTCTTTTTGTCGGCGCCCTCGCCCGTCGCCTTCTCCACCTGCAGCTCGATCGGATACGAGACGTAGTCGGAGTAGCGGCGGACCAGTTCGCGCAGCCGGAAGCTGTCGGCGAGATCGTGCTGCTCGGCTTTGAGGTGCAGGATCACATCCGTGCCGCGCTCGGCGCGCTCGGCGGGCTCGATGCGGAACGTGTCGCGCGCATCGCTTTCCCAGCGCGACGCCTCGCTCGCGCCGGCAGCGCGGCTCACCACCTCCACGCGATCGGCCACCAGGTACGCGCTGTAGAAGCCCACGCCGAACTGCCCGATAAGCTGCAGGCTCTTGTCCTCGCCCTGGCCCTGCGCTTCCTCCAGCTTCTGGATGAAGTCGCGCGAGCCGGACCAGGCGATGGTGCCCAGGCTCTTCGCCAGCTCCTCGGCGCTCATGCCGATGCCGTTGTCGCTGATGGTGAGCGTGTGGGCTTCGGCGTCGAAGGCGATGCGCACCCTCAGCCCCTCGCCCTCCCCCATCAGCTCGGGCTCGCGGATGGCGCGAAAGCGCAGCTTGTCGAGCGCGTCGGAAGCGTTCGACACCAGCTCGCGCAGGAAGATCTCCTTGTGGCTGTACAGCGAATTGATGACGAGGCGCAGGACCTCGCTCACCTCCGCCTGGAATCGATGCTCGGTCGCTTCGGTCATCGCGGGGCGAGATCTAGCTGGTTTCCTCCCTCCCGCCCACCCCCACCGTAGTCCTCCTCGAGGGGGCTCACCGCCCCTCGAGCACCCCGACGCGATTCGCTCCACTCATCGCGGGCTCGCTGCCGCTCGCCGGACCTGACCATAGCGTCCGCCAACTTGGCGGATCAGGGCGCGAGCCGCGTCCGCTGCCAGCCGCCTTCGTGCCGACGATAGAGGAAGCGGTCGTGCATGCGGTGCTCCTGTCCGATCCAGAACTCGAAGCTCTCGGGCAGGATGCGGTAGCCGCCCCAGTGCGGGGGGCGCGGCACTTCGTGCCCGGAGTGCTGCGCGGCGACCTGTTTGAAGCTTCGATCGAGCGTGTCGCGGTCCGGCACCTCGCGGCTCTGGGGCGACGCCCAGGCGCCGAGCTGGCTCTCGCGCGGGCGCGACCGGAAGTAATCGTCCGACTCCTCTTCCGGCAGGCGCTCCACGTGTCCTTCGACGCGCACCTGCGCGTGCAGCGGCGCCCAGAAGAACACGATCGCCACGCGCGGGTTCTCGGCGAGCTCGAGCGCCTTGCGGCTCTCGTAGTTGGTGAAGAAGCGGATCCCTCCGCCACTGTTGCCCTTGTAGAGCACCATCCGCACCGACGGCCGCCCGTCCGGCGTCGCCGTGGCGAGCGCGATGGCATCGGCGAACGGCGTCCCCGCCTCCAGCGCCTCGTCGTACCAGGCCTGCAGGGTGTCGAAGGGATCGTCGGCGAGGTCCAGCTTGCGCTCCATGCGACGCTGGATACCAGCTTGTCGCGCGCCGCGCAGCGACAAGCGTCACTCGGGCGCCCGCGGGCTCGACCGCAGCCCGGCCCGCTTCAGTACCGCGGCCCCGCCCCCGGGCCACTGGATGGGGTGCGAGGGCACGTAGCCCAGCACTCCGCGCGCGCGCGTCCCGTCCAGCACGGCGCTGAAATGGAAGCGGCGGTAGTTCATGTCGTAGCGGAACTCCATGCCGAGCGTGGAGGCGCGTACGCGGTAGAGCGGCGCCAGCAGCGGCCCCGGCACGGCCAGACCGCGCCGCCCCCACGCCCTCACCACCTCGGAGAGCGGCAGCGTGTCGGCCCCGGGGATGTTGAACACGCCATCGGCTTCGCTCCCCAGCGCCAGCACCATCGCGTCGACTGCGTCCTCGATGCTCATCAGGTTGAGCATCGGGTTGAAGCCGAGCGGGCGGAAGCACACCGGCGACGACAGGTAGTCGTACAGCTGGCTGCCGGACGCCGGCGCCAGGATCTCCGCGCAGCGCAGCACGATCATCCTGAGCGGCGAAAGCCCCATGCGCGTACACACGGTGATGTCCGCCTCGATGCGATCGCGGATGTACTGCGGAGCGCTCGGCGACAGCTCGAGCGGGTGGTCCTCGCTGATCAGCACCGGGCGCCCGGGACCGACGCGATAGACGTCGCCGTGGCTGCGGAACACGAACCGGCGGAGCGTCGGGTGGCGTTCGGCCAGATACAGGAGCTGGCGCGTCGACTCGACGTTGAGCGCGCGCACCCGGCTGCCCTTGTCGGTCGCGCTGCGGTGCAGGGCGGTGTGCAGGATGCTCTCGATGCCGAGCTCGCGCGCGGGCCCGAACAGCAGCCGCCGCACCTCGCGCGAGCGCGTTAGATCGGCGCGCTGGTAGACCAGGCGGTCCGAGCCGTATCCGGGCAGCGTCGCCGGGTGCTCCTCGGCTCCCACCGCCAGCACGTGCTCGCACGTTGGGTCGGCGAGCAGCGCGCGGATGAGCGCGTGCCCGATGTGCGTCGTGGCGCCGGTGACCAGAACCGCGCTCAACGGAACACCCCCTCCCGCTCCTCGAGCCCGCGTTCGATCAGCGCGGCGACCGCTGCCTTCACTTCCGCGGCCGCCGCGTTGGCGACGGCGGGATCGTCGGCGTCATCCGGCGGGTAGCGCTCATAGAGCCTGACCGGCTCGCCGTAGTAGACGTGGTGATGCGTCGGCAGCGGGAAGGGAGTAGCCGGCACAGGCAGGAACGGCGCGCCGAACAGGTGGACGCGGTCGATACGCGCGACCTGGGCCCATGATTCCTCTGCCCCGATGACGGCGACAGGGACAACCGGCACGCGGTGCCGGAGCGCGAGCTCGACGTGACCCACGCGCCACTCCTGAAGCTGGTAGCGCTTCCTGAAACCCTTGCCGATCCCGGGCGTTCCCTCTGGAAACACCAGCACGAGCTCGCCGCTCTCGAGCAGATGACGGACGTTGCCGCGGGTACCGTTGACAACGCCAACCCTGGAGAACATCGCGCCGATCCAGGGCATGTGCGGGATGAACAGGTCGCCGATGGCGCGGGCCACGCGCGGCGGATCCGTATGCCGCAGCACATCCATCACCACCACGACGCCGTCGACCGCGAGGTAGCCGCTGTGGTTGCACGCCAGCACGGCGGCTCCCTCGGCGGGGATGTGCTCGGCGCCATGCGAGCTGACGCGAAAGTAGCGCTCGTAGAGGAAATTCGAGGCTGCGACCGCGGCGACCAGCGCGTCCGGCTCGAGACCGAGCAGATCGTAGCCGTGGCCAGCGTCGTGGAACCGCAGATGGGCCAGACGTTCGCGCTCCCGCCGCGGCAGGAGCGCCGCGCTCATGATGCGCGCTAGCCGGGACGCTCCGGTCATCTCGAAATCAGGAGAAGCAAGCTACGTTCCACGCCTGGGACGCGGCGGAGCCGCCCCGTCCCGCGCAAGCCTTGCGCCGGGCCCAATCCGCGGCACAAACTGCACTCGGTCCGGGTGGCGCCGAGGGATATACTCGCGTGCGACGGCCGAGCCGATCAAGACCTTGAGCCCCCACGACAAGCGACCCGAAGCACCCACGCTGGCAGCCGATCCGGGCGCGGCGCCGGAGAGCGTGCTGGCGTCCTCCGGGGACGCGCCGCCCGAGCTGGTCGGGGGCCGCTACCGCATCCTCGGGTTGCTCGGCGCCGGAGGCATGGGCAGCGTGTACCGCGCCCTGGACGTCGAGCTGGACGAGCCGGTCGCGCTGAAGATGCTCCGGCGCGAACTGGTCGACTCGACGCGCGTGCTGGAGCTGTTCCGCCGGGAGGTGAAGCTCGCCCGGCGCGTTACGCATCCCAACGTCGCGCGCACCTTCGACATCGGCGAGCACGAAGGCGAAAAGTACCTGACGATGGAGCTCATCGACGGGGAGTCGCTAGCGGCCGTGCTTGCCCGCACGCGGCGTCTGCCTCCTGCGCGCGTCGTGGAGCTGTGCCGCCCTATCTGCGCGGGCCTCGCCGCCGCGCATGCGGCCGGTGTCGTGCATCGCGACCTCAAGCCGGACAACGTAATGCTCGCCCGCGACGGCCGCGTGGTGATCACGGACTTTGGCGTGGCGCGCACGGCCGCCGGCAACGCGAACGCTACAGTGGGCGTCGCGGTAGGCACGCCGGCCTACATGGCGCCGGAGCAGGTGCGCGGCGCGGCGGATATCGATTCCCGTGCCGACATCTACGCACTCGGCGTGATGCTGTTCGAGATGCTGACCGGCGAGCTTCCGTTCACGGGCGACTCGCCGTTCGTAGTGGCGATGGCCCGGCTGGACGGCGAGCCTCCAGACGCGCGTAGCCTCCGCCCGGAGCTGTCGCCGGCGCTGGCCGCGGCGGTACGCCGCTGCATGGCGAAGAAGCCCGCCGAGCGCTTTGCCGGAGCGGACGAGGTGGCGCGCGCACTGTCGACGCTCGGGCCCACCGAGCTGTCGGCCGTTGCTCCCGGAAACCACGCGCCCGGCGTGTTCGCCGAAACGCTGCCTGGCGCAGCACCCCTGCCCCCGATTCCAACGCCAACCCAGAGCTCCGAGTTTGCCAAGACGGTCGCGGTACTGCCCTTCAGGAACGGCGGGCAGCCCGACGACGACTACATCGCGGATGGGCTGACGGAGGACCTGATCGACACGCTGAGCATGACGCGCGGGCTGCGCGTGCGGCCGCGCGCGCTCGTCGTGCGGTTCGCAGGTCAGGACGTGGACCCGCGCCAGGTCGGCGAGGAGCTCGACGTGCAGGTGGTGGTCGAAGGTTCGGTACGCCGCCGCGGCGACACGCTGCGGGTGAGCGCGCGGCTGCTCAGCGTCGGCGACGGATTCCAGCTCTGGGCCCGACGCTTCGATCGTCCCGCGGCGGACCTGCTCGTCGTGAGCGACGAGGCGGCTGCCGCCATCGCGGAAGCGCTGACGGTCGATGCCAACGCCCAGCAACGCCAGGCGCCGAGCGACCCGGTCGCGATCGATCTGTATCTGCGCGCCCGGGCGGAGCTGCGCAAGAGCTGGGGCGACGCCGTGGAGCACGCGGTGGAACTGTTCCGCCAGGCGCTCGAGCGCGCTCCCGACAATCCGACCATAGTGGCCGGCTACGCGCGCGCGGTCGCCCGGAACTGGTTCTTCAAATCGGAGGAAGCCCCGGAGCTCGCCGCCGAAGCGCGCAGCGCGTCCGAGCGCGCCGTGTCCATCGCGCCGACCAGCGGCGAGGCGTGGCTGGCCCTGGCGAGCGTGCAATCCATCGAAGGCCGCGCGCCGGAAGCCGTGCGCGCGCTGGGAACCGCTCTGCAGCACGCGCCGGCACTAGCGGAAGTGCACGAGCTGCTTGGAGCGATCCAGCTCGAGACAGATAGCCTGGACGCCGCCATCCACAGGCTCGAGACCGCCCTCAGGCTGGATCCGTCGCTGCGACGGCCCCGCGTGGACATAGCGCGGGCGTACGCGCTGCAAGGCGAGTGGGACCGGGTGAAGGCGCAGCTCGACGAGCTGGCGGGCGAGACGAGCGACCCGATATCCAACGTGGTCATGCGCACCCGCCTGGCGCTGTGGTGCCCGGATCCCCAGGTCCTGCTTGCCGGCATGCCCGAGTTCGAAGCGGGCCCCATGGGCTCGCCCACGCTCTACGCGAAGCTCGTCATCGACCTGCTCGAGCACGACAGGGTCCCGACGGATCAGACCGAATACATCATCCGCGCCGCCGAGGAACCCGGGCGCGCTGTCCGCTTCCAGACGCTGCTCCTGCAGTTGGCGATCGAAGTGCTCGGCTACGCATGCGAGGTCGACCCGGCCATCAAGCTTCTGGACCGCGCGGTGTCGCTCGGGCTGATCGACAACAACTGGCTCGAGCTGTGTCCGCTGCTGGAACCGCTCAGGACCGATGCGCGCTTCGCGAAGGCGCACAGCGTCGTCGCGGCGCGGGCCGCCGAGGTGACCGCAGCGCTGCGCGGTCGTTGAAGCGCTTTCGAATCTGCGCGGCTGTTCGTTCCGGGCCGCGCTCCATCCGGAAATGGGCGAAGGGGGCACGTTCCGCGTACGGAGCCGTGCCCCCTCCAGACGGATCAGAGAGGACGGACGTTGTCCGCCTTCAGCCCCTTGGGGCCCTGGCTGACCTCGAACTCCACTCGCTGCCCTTCGGCAAGCGTGCGGAAGCCGCTCGTCTGGATCGCGCTTTGATGACAGAACACGTCGTCGCCGCCGTCGTCCTGCCGGATAAAGCCAAAGCCCTTGGAATCATTGAACCACTTCACAGTACCAGTCGCCATTTTTGCTGCTTCTCTTTCGCATCCGCGCGGCCAGGATCAGCCAAGCGGAATCGGGCGCTGACGACCCGACGCTCCCGCCTGTACTCCTTCCGCGTGCAGAAGTCTGTGAAAAAGGCCCTGCCGGACGCCGATTGGGGGGCGGTCAACCGCCGGATTCGCCCAGATCCGGGCCGATTTCCAGTACCTAGGGGCCCGGATCGGCCACTTGTCGCGGCGGCGGACTATGCCCCGCGCAAGGCTCGACGGGCGGCACGCGGCCAGCTAACACGGCCCCATGGCCGCACCGCTCCAGCACAAGCAACGCGTGCGCCTGCCGGACGAGCCCTGGACGCCGGTCACCGGGCGCCGCCGGCGCGCGCCGTTCGCTCTGGCCGGCATAGCGTTGTGGCTTGGGCTCGCGCTGCTCTGCTACGCGATCGCGACGGGGGCGGTGCCGCTGGCACGCTGGCTGGGCGGGGCGCGCGCGCCGCTCGCACTGCGCCGCGCACAATCGCAACCGAGACCGCTGCGCGCAGCCGTCGTTCCGGCCGCTGCGTTCGGCCAGGGTGGCGCGGGCTCCGGATCTGCTCCGTCTGTGGCCGGTAGCGCCATCGAGCCGGCGTCGGGCGGCAACCTCACGCCGCCGGCGCCAACGCAACCCACCCCGCTCGCCGGCTCGCCCGGCATCGATCCGTTCGCCGCCACGGATGGCATCGGAGCGCGTGCTCGCGACACCGGCGAAGCCACCGTGGACGATGCGCCGACCATGGCCACGTCTTCGGGCGTTGGACACAAGAGCTGCGAAGACGCCATCGCGGCGGATCAGGATCGGAACGGCCCGGACGAGAACACGGACGCTCGTGTTTCGAAGGTGGTGGACAACGGCCGCTGGTTCAAGGACTGCGGCAGCGTCAAGTTGTTCGAGGTGCACGTGTGCGTCGCCGTCAGGAACGGTCGCGCAGTGGGCGTGACCGCACGCACACTGCCCGCCCACCGCGCGATCGTGACCTGTATCGCAAACCAGGCCTGGGCTCTGCGCTTTCCGCACAATCCAAAGCTGGTCGTCGCGCGGGCGAGCTTCGCCCCTGATTGAGCTAACGCATCGTTTCGATTCGATGGAAACGCGCCACTAGCCCGAGTGCGCGCGCCACGCCACGAGCGCGACGAGCGCCAGGGCGACGAGCACGAGCAAGGCCCACTTCCAGGTGTTGTTCGCGGGCGCCGGATTCGACGCCGCTTCGCTCCGCTTCGCGCGCGCGGGCTCCGTTCGTGAACGCTGGCGCTCCGGGCGTTTCTTCGTCTCCGGTGGCTTTGCCGCGCGCTTCGCCTTCTTCCTGGTCGCGACCGGCTTGACCGAGCGGGCAGGTTCGCTCTGTGCCTGCTCGTCGCGGCGCGCGGCCGACTGGCGCTTGGCGGCGGCCGGCACGGGGCGCTTGTCGCGACGCTGCTTGTTCTTCTTCTTCGGGCGCTTCTGTTTGCGCGAGCGCTCGAGCGCCCGGTAGGCCTTCTTCACCAACGTCCGCGCGGGCGCGGGGCGCGCATCGGCAGCGGGCGCGCCCGGCTGGGTCTGCTTGCCGGCAGCGGGCTTCGACGGTTCCGCCTTGGCGGCGGGCTTCGCAGCGACGGGCTTGGCGACCGGCTTCACAGCGACGGGCTTTTCGACCGCGGGCTTCGACGGCTCGGCCTTTGCGGTCGGCTTCGCTGGCTCCGGCTTCGGCGCAGGTTCCAACGTCGCGGCCTCGCCCCAATCGTCGTCGAGCTCGGCGGTGTCCGCCTGCACCGATGGGGGCGCTATCGACGGCGGCCGCGACGCAACGACCGGCGGTCGAGGCACTGCCGGTTCATCTGTGAGATCCCATCCTTCGTCGAGATCGCTGTCGGGTTCAGAGTCCATTCCTGGGGCTCGCGCGTGGAGCGGTCCGCCCGCGCGACGGGCAATCGTAGTCCGGGATCCCGCAGCCCTGCTACAAAACCGCCGCACCCGGCGGGCGTGGATCGCACCAGCTGGTATCCTGCGCCGCGGTGCACCCGCTGGTCCCCGCCATCCTGAGCACGCTGTGTGCCGATCTGCTGTTGGTCGGCGTATTCGGCTATCTCTGGCGCCAGTACCGCGAGCCGTACCTGCGGCTATGGGGCATCGGCTGGTCGGGCTCGGCGCTCCGCCACCTGATGGCCACCCTCGAGCTCTTGCTCGGCCCGAAGCTGGTCCTCGCGGTATTGCTCCAGGCTGCGGAGCCCATCGCGCTGCTCTTCATCCTCGCCGGCACGTACAGCTTCGCGTCGCGCCGCATGCCGCGCACGTTTATCGCCGGCGCGGCGGCCGCTGCCGCCTGGGCGATGCAGGGAGAAGTCCGCCACCTCTCGCTCATGACTACCCGCCTGCCCTCTTTCTGGTTCATGGGCGCGGTGACGGTGTGGACGGGCGTGGTGTTCCTGCGGAACACCGAACGCAGCGCCGGCACGCGGCTGACGGGCTGGTGCCTGGTGATGTGGGGACTCCACCTGGCCGATCATCCGTTCCTGCGAGGCATCGCCTGGTTCGCGCCGTGGGGGTTCGGTCTCGCCACCGTCCTGGAGCTCGCGGTCGCGATCGGCATCGTCGTCGTCTACTTCGAGAGAACGCGTAGAAGCCTCGAGCAGAGCGAGCACCGCTTCCGCACCCTGTTCGAAGGCGCGCTCGAAGGCGTCTACCGCGCCGAGGCCGGCGGGCGCCTGTTCGAGGTCAACCCCGCCCTGGTGCGCCTGCTCCGCTACGACACGGCGGAAGAGCTTTGCCGCATCGATCCGGAGCGCGCACTGTTCGAAGACGCGCAGGCACGCAGCCGCCTCGAGGCCGAGCTCGACGAAAAGGGCATGGTGCGCGGCGAGGAGGTCGTGTGGCTCCGGCGTGACGGCGAGCCCGTGGTCGTGAGTCTCGACGTGCGCCGCGTGCTGACGCCCGACGGCAAGCGTCACGACGAGGGATTCGTGCGCGACGTGACGGAGTCGCGCCGCCTCGAGGACCGGCTCCGACAGGCCCAGAAGATGGAAGCGCTGGGACGCGTCGCGGGCGGCGTCGCTCACGACTTCAACAATCTGCTCACCGTCATCCTCGGCAATCTGTCGCTGCTGGAAACGCGCGTCGCAAAGAAGCAGATCGAGCACGAGATGGTCACCGCGCTGCAGGACGCTGCCGCGCGAGCCGCCGGACTCACGGGTCAGCTCCTGGCCTTCTCGCGCCGGCAGGTTCTCAAGGCACAGGTGCTCGACCTGTGCGTGCTGACGGACGGGATGGCCGCGATTCTGGGGCGCTTGATCGGCGAGAACATCGAGCTGTCCGTGGAGACCGCCGCGGAACCGTGCCGCGTCAAGGCGGACCCCGTCCAGCTGGAGCAGGTAATCCTCAACCTGGCCATCAACGCACGCGACGCGATGCCGGACGGAGGCACGCTGTCGCTCTGCACCTCGCGCGCACCGCTGGACCAGGACGTCCGGCTGCGACATCCGGAAGCCGCGGCGCCCGCGTACGTGGTGCTCCAGGTGAAGGACACCGGTCGCGGCATGGATGAGCGCACGCTCGAGCACCTCTACGAACCGTTCTTCACGACCAAGGGCGCGGGCCGCGGCACGGGTCTGGGCCTGGCTACGGTGTACGGCATCGTGACGCAGACGGGCGGCTTCATCGACGTGGAGAGCGAGCTCGCACACGGCACCACCTTCTCCGTCTATCTCCCCCTCGCCACCGGAGCCGCCGAGCCGGCGTCGTCCTTCAGCTCCGGTCCGCCTGCGCCCCGGACCGGCGCGACGGTGCTCTTGGTAGAGGACGAGCCCTCGCTGCGTCTTCTGGTGGGGCGGGTGCTCTCCGAGGCGGGCTACCGCGTGCTGACAGCAGCCGACGGCCAGGAAGCGCTGGAGGTCGTGCGGACTGCAGAAGCGCCGATCGATCTCCTGGTGACAGACGTGGTCATGCCGCTGATGAGCGGCCCGGCGCTGGCGCGCGAGCTCAGGGAACAGCGGAGCTCCTTGCCGGTCGTCTTCGTGTCGGGCTACGCGGACCAGCATGCCGAGGCCGGGCTCGACGACGGCGCGCGCTTCCTGCCCAAGCCGTTCACGCCCGCTGATCTGCTGGAGGTCGTCCAGAAGAGCCTGAACGCGACCGCGCCGCCCCGGAGCGCGCGCGAGGCCGGCTGAGCGCGCCTCAGTGCGGCAGGCTCACGCCGAGCAGGAAGAACACGTACGCACCGACCGCAACGTGCGACAGCGTCACGCCTGCCAGGTTGCGGCGCCGCGAGAACATCCAGCCCCAGTACAGCCCGGGCAAGAACGCCATCGCGGCGAACACGAACGACATGTGGATGTGGTTCACGGAGAAGACCAGCGCCGAGACGAACACCGCCCGGGCGACGGCGTGCGGCCCCGTCAGCAGCATCTCCAGCGTGCTCTGCAGCGCTCCACGCACGATCAGCTCCTGCACCAGCGAGGAGAGGGCGTAGATCAGCATGAGCTTTTCCACGCCGGCGTCGCTGAAACGCGCCACTACATCGGTGTGCTCGAAGAGGGCCACGCCGGCGTAGGCCGGCACTACGTGGAGCAGGACCCACTTGACGAGCGTGACGGCTGCGAGCAGCGGCACCGTCAGCACGATGGCCTCGAGCAGCGACGAGAGCAGGCTGCGCAGACCGATGCCGAACATGTAGAGCGGGTAGCCCGTACGGCGGATGAAGCGCCAACTGGCGATCCCGAACAGGAGCTGCAGCGGAATGCTGATCCAGGACGTGCTGCTCGGCAGGAAGCCCTCGATGCGGGGCAGCGCCGCCACCACCACCACGTACAGGCACAGGAGCAGCAGCACATTGACAATGAATTGCCCCATCGCGGCGCGCCGCTGGGCCGCGGCAACCGACTCCTCGCTGTAGCCGCGAAGCCGCCGCGCCATCGATGTGCCGAGATTGAGCACGAGCTTCTGGTAGGCCGAGCGATGCGCCGGCGTGTCGCCGAGCACGCCCGAGCGCAGAGCGCCGAACGGCAGCGTGAGGACTTCGGTGCGCGCGGTGCTGCGTACGGACGCGGCGTGCGGCTTGCCGTCGTAGAGAGCCACCTCGCCGATCACCTCGCCCGGGCCGATCTCCGCGATGGCATGCGTCCTTGTGTTCTTGCGCTCTTGCTTGACGAGCTCGAGCGCTCCGGAGACGACAACGACCAGCTCGCCGGCCTCTCCGCCCTCTTCGGCATAGCGCTCGCCCGGCTCGAGCGTCCGGCGTCTCGCGATGCTCTCCACGACGGCGAGCTCGTCGGCATCGAGCCCGTCGAACAGCGCCGCGTCCTGCCAGCGTGTGGCGCGGCCTCCAATTTTCGACAACAGTCCCGGCACGACCGCCGCAGCATAGCGAAAGGCGCGGGGGACCGTTTACGCCGTCCGCGCCCTCGTCCAGGATGCCGGGCCGTGCCTGATTTCGCCTATCTGTCCGCGGGCCGGCTCCTGGTCCAGCTGGAGGGAGAAGAGCCGCGGGAGATCGAGAGCCCGTTCGCCGATGCTGTCGTGGCTCGCGCCACGTCTATCGCACGACGCAACGCCTGGAAGACACAGGGGCGGGGCGCGCGCTTCGCCATGGGCATGGAGGGCCTGCCGAGCGAGCTGCTCGAGCCGCGACTCAAGGCAACGCCTGTGCACTTCACGGGCCTCGGGCGCGGGCGCCACACGACGGAACTGATGTACACGCTGTCGACCGGAACGGTCTCCGGACTGTTCGCGTTCTCCGGCGGTGAAGAGACCCGCATCTTCCACGATGCGGAGCTGCACCTGAGTGAGCCGGCGTGCGAGCCGGACGGCGACCGCATCGTGTGCGCAATGCGGGGCAGTGACGGGCACACGCACATCGCGCTGGTCGCGCCGGACGGCAAGGGCGTCCGGCAGTTGACGGAGGGCGACGCACTGGACGCCGCTCCGTGCTGGGTACCGGGCAGCTCGCGCGTGGTCTTCGAATCGCGCGCGCTCGGCTACGATCGCGCGGGCAACATCGCCGACGTGGCGCCCGCGGTGCTCCACGAGCTGGATCTGGAGAGCGGGGCGCTGACGAACGTAGCCGGAAGCGACAAGGTGAGCTGCTCGTCCCCGCGCGTCGCCGCCGACGGCTCGCTGTTCTACCTGCGCCGACCTGTCGCGACCCGGGCCAAGGTCTCCATCGGCCGGCTGGTCCTCGACACGCTGCTGTTCCCGTTCCGCGTGGTAATGGCGCTGGTGCAGTACTTGAACTTCTTCACCCTCCGCTACACCGGCAAGCCGCTGCTCACCGCGGGGGACTCCAAGGCCAAGTCAGCGGACGTGAAGCGCGCAGCGGTTCTGGGCAACCTCGCGCAGGCCGCCGGCGACGCGCGCGACGAGGACGACGAACCGGAGCTGCCGGATGACTGGCAACTCGTCGCGAAAGCTCGCGACGGCAGCGAGACCGTGATCCAGAAGCGTGTGCTGTGTTTCAACGTCTACCCGGACGGCGGCCTGATCTGGTCGAACGGCAAGGCCATCATGTACCGCAGCAAGGACGGCAAGGAGACCAAGCTCGGAAGCGGCAAGCACATCGGCGAAGTGACGGCGCTGCCTGCGGCGTAGCGCGCTGCCCGTTCCATCCAGACCGTCGGCGCGTCCCTGGCGCGCTGTGCATCTCTTCGTCCGCTCGCGCGCTCGCCGCCAGCCCGCGGAAACAGGACCGCCGGCCGCCTCGGGGCGTAGCTTCGGTGGCTGTGGCTTCTAGCCAGCGAGGCGCGAGCTCAGCCGTCGATACAGCTCTACCGAGGCGTCGATTTCCGCCTTCCGGATCGACACGCTTTCAACGTTGATCCCAATCGGCAGGTGCTTGTCGTGCGCGTAGTCCTGCACGTCGGCGAATACGCTCTCGCAGAGGTCGACGGAGCGCTCCAGCGTGTCGGACGAGTGGCGCAGCTCGTTCTCCAGCCACCGCGGGAACGAGATGCCGAGCCACTTCATGAACCCGAGCGTGCGCACCGAGCCGCACGGCGAGAACGTGAGCACCACAGGGACGGGCGAGCCGCCCGCTGCCTGCAATTGAAGTGCATAGTCGGAGAGCAGCGACTTCGTGGACGCGGCGTCGTACACCGATTGCGTGATGAAGAAGCGACAGCCGCGATCCTGCTTGGCAAGCATCCGGTTGTGCTCGTCCTCCTTCGCCGCGTGCCGCTCGGCTATCGCGATTCCACCGAGGACCAGGTTGGGGACACCGCGCGCGAGCCCATACGCCTCGGCGAGCCTCAAGCCTGGCGAGCCTCCGCGTGGGGCGCCAACGAACACGCCGAATCGCCGATCACCCGCCGCGCGCACCCTGTCGATCCAATTCGAGAACACCTCGCGTGGGCGCGCGCCCACGCATCGGTACACGATCTTCGGAATCCCGAGATCGGCGAGCCCCTCGTGTGCGTAGACTTCAGGGTCGATGGTAGGCAGGAACGGGAAGGGGCGTGGCTCGCCGCTGCGTCCCGGCTCGTCCTGGATGTCGTAGACGACCAAGCCGTCAGGCGCGAGCATCCGGACCCGGGCCACCTGTCGAGCCGCGATCTCGCGCACCCGCTCGGGCTCCAGGGCTAGCTTCGGCGGTGCGATTCCGTACAGACGAATCCCCGCAAGCCTACGGTCCACCTTTTCGAAGAGGGCGCTCAACGGGACGCTACTAGCATACTGTCGCGAGTCCTTCGGGCGCGCGCCGGGAAGCTGGATCGCTCGCCGCGACCAACTCGGTACGCCCAACGGACCGCCGCTCGGCGGCGGCCGTGGAAACCGCTGCTCCGGCGGGCGAGGAGGAGCCAGCGCCGTACCCGCGACGCACAACGACGTGCACGTCCCCTCCGGCCGCGCGCGGCGCGCGAAGCGCGTCGCGTCCGGCCTTGGAGGGGACCGCGGGCCCGAAGGGCTCGCGAGGGGAGGCACCCCCACCTACCGCAACTTCAGCGTAACCGTATACCCCTCGTCCTTCGACGTAACCGACGCCGTGTGGTTCGAAGCGTCGTAGTCGAAGAGCGGCGTGTGGTCCTCGCTCGCGCGGGTGGTGTCGCTGATGGTCTGGGGCGTGCCGGAGCTATCGGCTTTGCACAGACCTCCGCCCGGATGCTTGCTGGAACCATAGATCCAACGCGCGCCGCACTTGACCGAAGCGTCGCAGACCGAGGCCTTCGCCCCGCGGTTGCCGAACGCCACGTCGACCGAGCAGCTCGCGCCGGTCTTCACTGGTGATCCCGGCGTGGCGCCGGTCACGGTGGCGTTCGACTTCACGTGCGGAGCGGACCTCGGCGTGTCGAAGATGGGCTCGCCTGCGCGAGGCAGGCTGGCCGCCGGGAGCTTCATCTCGACGCGCATGATCGGCGGCATGTTGCTGAACACCACGCCCTGCCCGACGAACGTGTCGATGCTGATCTGCGGCCGGCCGGTGAACTGCCCGGTGACGGAGTACTTGAGCGCGTAGCTGTATGACCCCGGCGCGTTGTCGACGGGCGCCTCGGCCACGGCCCAGTTCATGGACATCATCCCATTGGCGCGCTTGTGCGAGTCGTAGATCGACTGCGTGCCGCAGCGGATCGCGAGCGAGCGCACGTTCGGGCCCTGGACCTGGGCGTTGATGTGGCACTTCTGGCCTGGCCGGACCTGCACGCCGCTGGCCTTGGTGACCGTGCCCTGCCACTCGACCGCGATCGTCGGGTAGGTCTTCTTGACGGCAGTCGACGTGGAACCGGTGCCCGTCGTTCCTGTCGTCGAGGCGCCTGTGGAGTAGGACGACGAGTGGGAGTGGGACGACGAGGAGTCGTGGCTGCTGGACATGACAAAAAAGACGCCGGCACTGGCCGCCACCATGCCTATCCCCATCATCATGCTCACCATGACGCCCGCGTTGCCCGACTTCTTCGTCGCGGCGTAGGGCTGATAGCCCGCGCTGGTGGAAGGCCCGTAGGACGGCGACGGGCTCGGCGACGAAGACGATCCCATCAACTGCTGGAACGCCTCGTCCGGGTCCTGCGCCCGCGGCGCCTTGCCGGCACTCTTCGTGAGCGCCTGACGCTGTTCGGACGGGCCCGTGAAGTACAACCACCAGCGCAGCTGCTGGGGGTTCTCCTGGCCGAGACCCCTCAACGTGTGCGAGGGGATGCGGACGGCGATCTCGCAGAACTTGCAGCGGATCACCGTGCTCTTGCCGTCGAAGTCGAGCGGCGCGCTGCAGTTCGGGCAGCGGATCGCCACGGCACCGCTCGCGTCCTGCTGCACGTCGGCGTGACGGCCGCCCTTTTCGTGATCCATCGCGACCACGCCCGAGAGCGCGCGCAGGCTGTCCGGAATACCGTTGGGCCTGACGTAGGTCCGCGTGTCGGCACAAGCCGGGCACTGCAGGGTCAGCTCGCCGCCCCCGCGTGCGGTCACGCGGCGCGGCTGATGGCACTTCTCGCAGAGGGGATGCCCGGGCATGGAGCGCACTTTGAGCGAGTGCTGCCGCATGCCGGACCCGTCGATGATCATCCCGCGCTGCTGGTGGTCGGCGAAGGTCTTGTCGATCCCGATCGGCTTGTAGGGGTTCTCGTCCGCGATCGACGGCGCACCCGGCAGCGGGAAACGCCCATCCGGAGCTGGGCCCGCCAGATCCCCGACGGCGTGCGCGAGCGAAAATCCCTCCCACCACTGGTCGCTGTCGAAGCGCTGCTCGGTGCCGCAGCGCAGGCACTGCACGTCGCCATCGTTGTCGAGGTAGTTCAGCGGAGAGAAATGCCCGCACGCGCTGCACGTGAAGCCGCACTCGACGCCCACCCAGAAGCCGTCCGCGCCGTCGTGGGCAACAAGCGGCGAAGCCAGGCTGCCGTTGCACGCGGCGCAGGTGGTGCGCTGCGAAGGAGCAATCGCACCGCAGCTGGGACAGAGCGAGATGGGCGGGCCGTTCTCGGGCACGGCGGGCGGCGCCACGTGCTGTGCGGGCGGCGCCACGTGCTGTGCGGGGACCGCGGCTCCGGGCATCACTGCTGCCGCAGCGCCCGCCGCAAACGCACCCACGCCCGCCTGCCACGGAGCAGGTACCGCGCCGCCCTGCCATCCCGGCTGGGGCGCTCCCGGCGACATTGCGCCCGGCGGCATCATGCCGGGCATGCCCGGCTGCGGCGCGGGCGGCGCAGTCTGTGGCGGGGCAGCGGCCGGAGCCTGTGGCTGCGCGGGCGGCGCCCCGCTCTGTTCCATCAACACCGTGCCGCCGAACCCGCGCGGCGCCGTCTGCCCGCACTGCGGACAGAACCCCGCCGCCTGCGGTATCGACGCGCCACACCCCACGCAGAACCGAGCCATATGGCGCGAACATTAACGCGTCCTACGCGTCGCGTCGCGATCGGAATGCATGCACCTGGTTTTCGCGCGGCGCGCGCCGGGATATGAGCGCTGCGTGTCCCGCCTTGCACTGGTCGCACTGGTCGCACTCGCTAGCTGCAGCCGCAACAGCCCGGCTGGCGGCCCCGCGCCACCGGCAGCCACTGCAAACTCCCTTGCCTCCACGCCTGCGAGCGCGACGCCGCCTCCCCCGGCGCCGTCCGCAAACCCCAAATGCGCGCGCGTCGTACAGGCCTTGAAGGCCGAGCTCGCCAAGCTCCCCTCGTCGTGCACGACAGACAAGGACTGCACCTGCTACTCGGGTGGCGTCTCGAACGTCACCGGGTGCGGCGGCGTCAGCGACATGGCGGCGGCGCGCCGCATCGGGACGCTGACGCGCGAGTTCGTGGACAGCCGCTGCGAAGGCCGCGTCAACTGCGCGGCAACGCGCTGCCTGGCCGCATGCGTCGACGGCTACTGCAAGGCACGACGCTAGGTCAGCGGGCAGCCGGCGGGTCCGCGCGCGCCGGCTGCTGCGCATATTCTGTTCGTTCGCACACCCCCGCGCCGTGGTCGCTTGCGCCCAGCGGCGACTCCTACTTGCAGGGCTTGCGCTGCACGCAGACGCGGCTGACTTCGCGACCGGCCAGCGTGATGTAGCCGGTTTGCTTGGGCATCTCCGTCTTCGTCACGAAGGTGAGCGGCATCGTCAGCACCTTGATGCCGTCTTTGAACGAGAACGGCTTGTACGCGACGTCGTTCGGACCGATGTGGAGCTCCGTCCGTCCCGGCGGCGGCGCACCGAACTTGCCGCAGAGCGAGCCCTTGCAGATCATGTAGCCGTCGGTGCGGTAGCCGCGCACCTTGCTCTGCCACGCGAGCTTGTTGCCGGAAAGCGTGCCCTTCGCGACAATTCCGCAACTGTCCGGCGTCGCGCGCGTGTTCGTGCGGTTGATCACCGTCGTGCTCCAGAACAGCGTCTTCGTGGAGACCGTAAAGTAGTCGCGCATGCGGTACGAGCGCATCTCCACGTTCCCTCCGGGCGCTCCTCCCTGGTCGTCGAAGCGCAGCACGACCTGACCGGGGCCGATCCGGTACACGCCGTTGCCTTGCCCGAGCGGCGTGTCGCGCAGCTCCAGGTTCGCGTTCAGCTTGTAGGTCACGTCCCAGGCGTTGCAGCCGTTTCCATCGAGTGGAACGGCGGCGTCCCCGGCCTGTGCCCGCGGCGCCAGCCCGACGCCGGTGCTCGCGGCCAGCACGGCCGCCAGCACAATCCGCGGGAGCTTCCGCCGACGAGGCATGCCGGAAAACAGTGCATTCCGCGTGCCAGCACAATTGCCAGCCCCACACGTTCCAACTGCCTCGCGAGCGGCGTTTCCGCGCGGCAGATTGCCACACTGGCGCAAGCGTTTCGCCAGGACCTCGTATGGCCCGTACACATGCGCGTCCGCTGGCTAGAACCGCGCAGGCACGCGCGCCGCACCCGACTAGAACACGAACAACCTGAGGATGACGAACGTTGGAAGCCCGACGAACACGAGCTTCCAGATCAGCCCATAGAACAGGTCGTCGAACCGCTTCATGCCTGGACCAGCATAGCGCATTTCCCCTCGCTCACGCCCCCACGCGCGTGCGCGACCCGCCGCCCACCAGCCGCTGCAAGAGCGCGACGCGCGCGCGCAGGACCTCGCCCTGTTCCGTGTCCCCCAGCCGCCGGGCATCCGCAAACTCACGGATCACGCTCACTTCCGGCACGATGTCCACGCCCTGCTCCACGGCCGCCTCCACCGACTCGAAGTGATGGTGCTTGGCCAGCCGGGTACCGTGCGCGTCGAGCACCAGCGTAAAACCATGGTCGCCGTAGGCTTCGGAAAAGGCGCCGTCGATGGTGATCGCCTTGCCGCTCTTCTTCAGGGGCGATTCGCCTGCGTCGATCTTCACCGGAACGTGGCCGTTGACGATCATGCCCTGGCCCGGGTCCACGCCGAACTCGCCGAGGATCTCCTCGCAGAACCCGGCATCGTGGATCAACTTGAAGTACGGGTTCTTGGTTTCCACGTGCGTGGATTTGTCCGCGATCAGATCCCGCTCGAAGGTGGTGATACGGTCCTTGCCGAAACAGGGCGAGCGCGGGCCGCACCACAGGTACCAGAGCCAATCCAGGTCCTGTACGGTCGGCTGATCGATCACGCGATAGACGACGCGCTCGAGCGCCTCGAAGAGCGCGCGACCGCTCCGCGCCTTGCCGTCCACCTCGAGCTCGAGCGGCCGCCCGCTGTCGTCGACAGGAACGCAGCCGTGGAACACCAGGTGCCGATCGCGCACCAGCCACAGCGCCCCGAGCTCCACCATCCGCCGCACGTGCTCCCAGAGCTTGTCGCTGGACAGGAACGACTGGCGGATGCGCGCCAGACAGGCCGCTTCCTCGTCGGAGAGCCGGGTCGGATCGCGGGGGTCGATGGTCGGGAAATGCGTGTCCTCGAGCGGGTAGCTCCGGCCGTCGATGCTGACGCTGCCGCGCTCGAGGTCCATCGAGGCGATCAAGCGGCGGTTTTCCAGGCCGAAGCCCGGGTTCCTGCCGATGAGCTGGGCTTCCAGCTTGTACTGCATCACGGCTGCGGCTTTCTGCATGCGGCGCATGGTGAGCTGATCGCGCATGCCGTCGCCGCGCGGGGCAAAGCGCTCGGCGGGGTCGTCCGCGTAGCAGTCGCGGACCAGCCGCTCCAACGGCTGCAGCGTGATCCCGTAGCCCTCCTCCAGCTGCGAGAAGCGGCGGTAGCGGGAGGAGATGCGGAGGACGTGCGCGATCAGCGCTTCGTGGCCGAGAGCCGCCCCGATCCAGCCCGCGTCGTGATTCCCCCAGGTAAAATGCACGTTGGGCTGGTGCAGGAGGTAGTCGACGACGCGGTCACCGCGCGGTCCGCGATCCCAGCAGTCGCCTGCAACCACCAGCTCGTCGACGACCAGATCGCGCGCCAGCCGCGCGGCAAGCCGGATCAGATGCTCGGCTCGTCCGCCCGGCATCAGCGAGTGCACGACGGCGCCGAGGTAGTCGTCGCCGCGTTCGGGCGCGCTGTCGAAGAGCAGCTCCTGGAGCAGCAGCCCGTAGCACTCCGGCAGAGCGCGCTGCACGCGGTGCACGGTCGCCCGCCGCGCCACCGTCCGGAGCACCTCCAGCACGTCCGAAAGCGCCGCCACCAACCAGGACGCCCGCTCGGCGGGCTCGTCGAGCGGCGGCGCCAGCCGTTCCACGGTCTCGTGCGGATAGAAGACGAGCGCGAGCACGCGGTCGATGTCGCTTCGCTCGTAGCGGCCCTGGAACAGCCCCTCGACCAGCGGCCTGAGCGCGCCGGACGCGTTGTTGACGACGTGACGGAGCTTCCTGTCCTCGCCGTGCACGTCGGAGACGATGTGCACGGTCGGTTTGGGCAGCAGCAGCTGCCCCTCCAGGCGGGCGATCTCGGCGAAAGCGTCGTCGGCTTGTGGGAAGGCGCGGCGGGCCAGCTCCAGTGCGGCCAGGTCCGTTCCGGGTCGGAGTTCCATCGGGCCATCCTAGCGCCCGGCAGCGCCAGCGCGCGGCGGGTGGTCCGCCGCCAACCCGGCCCGGCCGACCGGCCGTAAACGCGAGCCGCAGTGTTCCAGCGCTTGTCGCGCTCCCAAAGACACGCATTGTCCGGAGGGAACAGACCTGCCTAACCTGTGCCGACGGAGGAGCCATGAACAGAGCCTGGTACGTACTTGCGCTGAGTGGCGCGTTCCTGATCGTGGGTTGCGGCAGCTCCATGCCCGTGCCCGACACACAGCTGAACGCGTCGAAGGCCGACATCCGCGCCGCCGAGGAAGTGGGCGCGCCCAACAATCCGCAGGCCGCGCTGCATCTGAAGATGGCGCGCGACCAGATCACGGATGCCGAAGCGCTGATCAAGGACGGCGAGAACGAGAAAGCCTCGCTGGTGCTCGACCGCGCCGACGCGGACGCGCAGCTGGCGATCGAGATGACCCACGCCGCCGACATGAAGGCCAAGGCGGCCGAAGCGATGAAGAAGGTCACGGATCTGAAAACCAAGGCAGCACAAGGCGAGTGAGCGAGAGGCAATGGCAATGAACAGCACACGATACTTCCGACAGTTCGGACCTCTTGGGCTCGCGGGCATCCTGCTGGGCGTCTCCGCGTGCGGCGCCGCCACGCCCAGCAAGGAGCTCGTCGCCGCGCGCACTGCCTACAACGCTGCCGCGAACGGAAACGCCAACAAGTACGTGCCCGACAAGGTCCTGACGGCCAAGCAGGCGCTCGACCGCGCCGAAGCTGCGTTCAAGGACGATCCTGGCTCCTTCAAGGAGCGGAGCCTCGCCTACGTCGCCGAGCGCAAGGCCGAGATCGCCGACGCGCTCGCCGAGCAGGCGGAAGCGAAAGCCTCGATGGGCCAGGCCGACGAGAGCTACAAGGCCGAGCAGGAGAGGCTCCGGCTGGCCGAGAAGAAGAAGGCCGAGGAGACGGCGAAGGCTCTGGCAGAGAACCAGCAGCACCTCAAGGAGGTGCGCGACAAGCTCGCCCAGCAGGGCAGCAAGCTGGATGAGGCGGGCAAAGCGCTGAAGAAGCAGGAAGCCGAGCTGGCAGCCCGCAAGAAGGAGCTCGAAGCCGAGCAGGCCGCGCTCCAGAAGGAGCACGCCGCGCGCGAGGAGGCCGAGAAGAAGTACAAGGAAGCGATGGCCAGCCTGCAGGAGATGGCCAAGGTCCAGGAAAACCAGCGCGGCCTGGTGATCACGCTGAGCGGCTCCGTGCTGTTCACGACCGGCAAGGCCGACCTGCTGCCGATCGCCCAGGACAAGCTCGAGAAGGTCGCCACGGTGCTGCAGGAGCAGGACCCGAACAAGAAGATCGTGGTCTACGGCTACACCGACTCGATCGGGACGAAGGCGAACAACCAGAAGCTGAGCCAGGCGCGCGCGGACACCGTGCGCAATTTCCTGGTGCAGAAGGGCGTCGATTCGTCACGCATCTCCGCCGTCGGCAAGGGCGAGGACGACCCCGTCGCCACCAACAAGACCCCCGAAGGCCGCGCCAACAACCGCCGCGTCGAGATCGTCGTTCACTAGCGCGCGCAGGCGGGCGACCTGGGTCGCCCGCCTGAACACGCCCCTACGCGTCGTCCTCGGTGCCCCAGGGGTGCGCGGCCGTGACGCGTTCCGCCGCGGCGCGGAGTTCGGGACCCAGTCG
Organism: uncultured delta proteobacterium; assembly: GCA_963826085.1. GTDB lineage: Bacteria > Myxococcota_A > Polyangia > Polyangiales > Polyangiaceae > CAWDXG01. Next base: position 720,551 of record CAWGVN010000008.1, read on the forward strand.
CTGCCGGCGCGCTTCTTTCCAGGCGTCGGCGAACTCCCGCGCGGAGCCCAGGCGCTGCTCGCGCTGCTTGGCCAGCGCAAGCGCGATCACCGCGTCGATGTCCGCGGGCACGCGCACCAGCTCGCCGGGCCGGACGGGCTGCGAGTGAAGCGTGGCGTGCAGCGTGGCGGGTGCCGACGGGCCGCGGAAGGCCGGGCGTCCGGTGAGCGCGCGATACACGACGGCGCCCAGCGAAAAGACATCCGCGCGTCGGTCCACGCTGGCGCCGAGAGCCTGTTCCGGCGCCATGTACGCCGGCGTGCCGATCGCCGCGCCCTGCGTCAGCGTGCCCGAGCCGCTGGCCATCAACGAGACGCCGAAGTCGAGCACCTTCCAGGCGACGCGCGGCTCGATGGTCAGAAACAGGTTCTGCGGCTTGATGTCGCGATGCACGACGCCGGCGTCATGCGCCGCGTGGAGCGCGTCGCAGACCTCCGCTACGAGCGCGTCGATCTCGTCGAGGGCCAACGATTTGCGCTGGCGCAGATCCGTTGCGAGGTCCACGCCGTGCAGGAGCTCGAGCGCCAGGTAGGGCGCGCCGTCGCTGTCGGTGCCGGAGGCAAACAGCCTGGGAATGTGCGGCGACTCGAGCACGGCGGTGATCTCTGCTTCGCGGAAGAAGCGCGCGACCTGGCTTTCCGACTCGGCGACGTGCGGATGCAGCACCTTCAACGCGACCTCCTGCCCCGAGTCCCGCGCCGTCGCCTGGTACACCTCGCCCATGGCGCCCCGGCCGATGACGCTGCCGATCACGAATCCGTCCACGTCGCGGCCGGTCAAGCGGCCGACGCGCGCACCGCCGGCCACGCGATCCAGATCCTCGTGCGCTTCGGCGAGCAGCGCGTCGCGCTGCCGGATCCCGCGCCGCGCGCGCTCGAGCTCCGCCATTGCCAGGAGCGTGGAGCGGCGGCTGCGCGAGGACAGCCAGTACGTGACCAGGAGCAGCGTCGTGACGCTGAGGCCCAGCGTGAAGAGGTGCTCGCCGTCCAGAACCTCCATGGGCGGGATCATGCCGGTCGGCGGAACGATGCCGGCGGCCGCCAGCCCCGTGAGCAACACCTCGCCGCCGACTGCCGTCGCGGCCACCCAGCGGCGCCGGAACGTCGAGTTGCCCAGGCCATAGTAGTAGACGATCGGCGGCAGGATGACGAAAGGGCCGCTGACGACGCCGAAGTACAGGCACGAGCCCAGCACCAGGATCACCAACGCGACACCGATCACCGTGGAGACGCCGTCTCCGTAGCGGCGCGTGCGGCTCAGCGCGATGAGCACGGCGAACACGACGGCAACAGCCGAGTACAGAGCGATGAGCGCCCAGGTGAGCCGCGTCTTGCCAGGCATGATCGCGACAGCGCCGGTGAAGACGACCAGCGCAACGAACAGCGCGCGCAACGCTCCCATGCGCGTGCGCATCTCCTCGCTCGCCAGGACGCCCGCATCGAGCATCGAGGGCGCCTCGTCGCCACGCGCAAAACCGCCCGTCTGCACCTCCGTGGGCGCGTCGCTTGCTCCGGACGTTGACTCCTCTGCCATCACGGCGTCGCTCGTGACCGTGGCGCGGCGGCGGTCCGCGCACAAGTGGGCACCGATCGTTTGCTCGAGCTCCTGGGCTTGGATGCGTGTGCGTGGGATATAGAAGGCCGATGCACGAAACTCAGCACATCAGCATTTCAATCGCTCGCAGTCCCGCGGAGGTCTACCGATTTGCCGGCGACCCCAGGAACCTGCCGCGCTGGGCGACAGGGTTGGCCCGCTCCGAAATGAGGAAGGAAGGCGATGCGTGGATCGCCCGCGCCCCGTTCGGCAAGGTCAAGGTGAGGTTTGCGCCGCAAAACCCGTTCGGCGTCATGGATCACGATGTCGAGCTGGAGTCCGGCGTCACCGTCCACAACGCCATGCGCGTACTGCCCAACGGCGACGGCAGCGAGTTCGTGTTCACCCTGATTCGTCAGCCGGGGATGTCCGACGAGCAGTTCGCTCGGGACAAGGCTGCGGTCGAGCAGGATCTGAGAACGTTGAAGGAACTGATGGAAAGCGCACCGTCCAGCTAGCCCCCCGTCGAGGGCGCCCTCATGCCGCGCCGGGCAGGAGGGGCGCCGCGATGACCTGGAGATCGGGGAGCTCGAGGCGCGTCGGCGCGCGGGCACCGGCGTCACGGACCTGTCGCCCGAACGAAAGCGGCGTCGCGCGGGGGAACAGACATGAACGGCGCTTGGTCGCGTCCGGCCAGGCCACGGCGCGCCCCTCCCCGATCCCTCGGAGAGCGGGAGTGATACCCTCACAAGTCATGACCCGGTGTTGGCTGGTTCCTGTGATTTCCCTGATGCTCGCCGCGTGTGCCCACGGGGCTAGCGTGCGTGTGTTCACTGGGCCGGACGGGAAGGCGGACGCATACATCAAGTGCCGCGACAGGGCCGATTGCCTCGAGACCGCGGGGAATCTCTGCCCGAGGGGATACGACGTGGTGACCTCGGGCTCGGAGGTCACCGGGTCGAAGACGACCGCCGCGGCGCCGACCCCTGGGCTCGCCTTCGCGTCGACCTCGGTCAGCCGCGAAAACGATCTGATGATTTCCTGCCCTGGGCTTGGACTCAAGCGGGCCGCCGCGCAGCACTGCGGTTACACGTGCGGTCCACAGCCCCGCACATGCCCCTGGCTGGATGACAACGGGTGCGTGAAGCCGGGTCACGAGGTGCCAGGGGACGAGTAGAGCCGGTGGACGCGGAAGACCGTAGCCCGTAAAACTACAACCGCCCCGCGCCGCTGCGACACGGCCGGAACGAGAGCCAGCTCACGAAGTACGGCGCGGCGGCGCTGCTGCGCGGTCGCCTCGACGCCGTAGGGCTCAAAGTCGGAGCGACCGGAGCTATTCGAGTCGAACGACCACCGGCGCCGCATCCGCGTGCACGGCCCGCGCGGCACGTTCGTGACCGTGAGCCTGGCCAGCGGCCGCAGCGAGTCGTGGATCTCCGACCGCACGGACCCACCGCTCGAGCGCGATGATCAACCGCGCCTACGGCGCGCAGCTTCAACGAGCTCGGCGTGGGCAGGCTGACGCCGCTGGTGCTGGCGCTGCCGGAGCTCGCCGACATGGTGGCGGGCATCGTGGCGGGCCTCGCCGCGCTGCAGGGTGGGCCACAAAGTGGGCCAGAGATTCGCGAACGAGCATCAAAATGCGGCGTCCCCAACGGGATTCGAACCCGTGTTACAGCCTTGAAAGGGCCGTGTCCTGGGCCTGGCTAGACGATGGGGACCGAAACGGGCGCGGAACATAGCCAAGAACGGGCGCTCGAACAACGTGCGCGCACGATGCTGCGCGGTCGCTCCACGCAGCGGGTTGCCAAATCGCGCCGCGCCGGTATCAGAGTCCGGGCATTTTTCACCGCAAGCTTGAGCTTGGTCCCCGAAATGCCCGCATTCCGGGCATTTCAACCCCCATGGCACGTCTTGCCGCCCGAAATGCCCGTATTGCGGGCATTTCGCGTCCCAAGCTTCAACATGACCCACGAAATGCCCACATTGCGGTCATTTCACCCCCGATGGTACGTCTTGCCGCCCAAAATGCCCGGATTCCGGGCATTTCGCGTCCCAAGCTTCAACATGACCCACGAAATGCCCACGTTGCGGTCATTTCACCCCCGATGGTACGTCTTGCCGCCCAAAATGCCCGGATTCCGGGCATTTCAACCCCCATGGCACGTCTTGCCGCCCGGAATGCCCGCATTCCGGGCATCTTGCGTCCCAAGCCTCAACCTGCCGCCCAGAATGCCCGCGCACTGCGCGTCCCAAGCCTCAACCCGCCGCCCGGAATGCCCGCGCAGGGGGTGCCCCGCGCACTGCGCGTCACCCAGCGATGCGGCGTGCTCGCCGCTTCGCGGCTGCGCGCGCCGCGGGCCCGCCAAGCGCGGTCGCTCCGCGCCCGCCCGGGGGCCCCACGCTCCGCGCCCGCCCGGGGGCCCCACGCTCCGCGCCCGCCCGGGGGCCCCACGCTCCGCGCCCGCCCGGGGGCCCCACGCTCCACGTCCTCCCCAGCGCTTCAGCGCTTCTTCGTCCAGGTCGCCGAGAACTCGTGGAACGGGCCGCCGCGGGCGGCGCAGGCGGTCTCGCGGCTGTCGGGGTCGACGTCGAAGCCGATCGTCTCCATGGTCGCGATCATCCAGCCCTCCATCAGCCGGCAGTGGACCGGATGCATCGCGGGAAAGTCATAGATGCGGAGCACCGTGCGCTCGGGCTCCCAGGCCTCGGCCGCCATGCGCCCCGCGTTCCGGTAGTAGTCGCTCCACACGCGGGTGGACGAGCGGATCAGCCGCTCCGGGCTCGACAGTGCCGCGAACACCCGGAAGATCGTGCCGAGGTCGCGGCGCCCCGCCTCCTCGCCCAGCACACGCCCATAGGTGAAGTTGCTCTTGCCGAGGCGTCGATCGATCCCGCACAGGAAATCGATGTACGACCCGTACGGGTAGTACGTCAGCTTGCGGATCGGATGGGCGAACACCTCGTGGACGCCCGGTCCCGCCTGCGCGACCACGTCCTGCAGACCGTCGCCACCGATGCGCTCGCGGACGTGTTGAAGCGGCCCGAGAAACGCCGAGCCCCTGACCTCGGCTTGCACGGAGCCTTGTGTAACAACGCTACCCCCGGGCGCCAAGCCCGTAGAAACCGCGGCTACTGCCCCGGCGGCCGCACCAGCCCGCGCACGAACGGCTCGACGGCCTTGGCGATGCGCGGCGCAGAGCGGTCCGGGCGCTGCGGATTGAACCACGCGAACGGCTCGAGCAGCTTGTCGAGCCGCCGCCGCCCGCCCAGCGCGCCGCCGCGCGAGCACTCGATGAGCAGGCTCAGCGCGCCGTGCTGGTCGTGGAACCAGTCGAGCTCCATGCCCGGCGCCGTGACTCCCGGCACCCAGTGCGACGACTGCACCGCGCGGTACGGCTTCCGCGGGTTCGCCTGGCGAGCGACGTAGCGCGCCCAGCGCCGGTGTTCCGCCGCATCGATGGGCGCGCCGAGCTTCGCGCCATACGGGTAGAGCACCATGCCGCCGAAGCTGTGGAAGCTGACGGCCCGGTCGATCATGCTGCCCTTGAAGAACGAGGTGATCGAGCGCACCTCCGGCTCGCTCGCTGGACTGCGCCCACCCGAGAACACCCCGCCCGGCACCAGCCGCGCGAGCGTCAGCCGTCCCCAGTAGCTCGGGAAGTTGCGGTTCAGGTCCACGCGGTTCCTGTTGTGCCGGACGAAGCGCCGCCGGTTGTCGCGCAGATTGCCTTCCACGCGACGGATCCCGTCCGGATTGGCGAGCACGATGCTGACCACGCGCCGATCCGCCGGCGGCTTCTCGACCAGCTCGTCGAGCAGCGTCAGGTGCGTCTCGATACCGATCCACTCGGTCGGGTGCACCCCGCTGAGCAGCGCCGAGGTGCGCTTGGCGTCGCGCGGGCCGACCGTGAGCGCGAACAGCGGCTCGCCCTCCACGCTCTCGCCGATCACGTCGAGCGCCGCCCCGCGCCGCACCAGCTCGGAGAGCGCCATCAACATCTCGGCGTAGCCGCGATACGGCCCGAGATCGCGCCGCGTGAGCGCGATCGCCAGCGGCGCGGCCCGGTGCGCATCGATCGCGCGGTTCAACCGCTCGAGCGCCGCGGGAGTTCCAATCGGCTGGACCTGCATCGCGCGGAAGCTTGTCACCCGCTGCGCATTACGCAAAGCGCCAATCGCGCGCCTGCTCCCGTTCCGGCGGCGGCACACAACTGTGCGGTTTCTGGAAGCTTTCCCCGGCCACTGTGCGCGTTTCCCGCCTGCTGCTAGGGTCCCGCCCCCTTGAGCAGCTCGTCACCCATCGCCGCATCCGCTCCCGAGCTCGAAAGCGTCGCGTCTGCGCGCGCCGGAGCGCCGCCGTTCGCCGTGACGCTGCTGCTGTTCGTGATCTCCGGCGCGACGGGTCTGATCGATCAGCTCTGTTTCTCCAAGTACCTGACCTACGTCGTCGGCTCGACGGCGTACGCCGTCAGCGCCGTGCTCGCGGCGTTCATGACGGGGCTCGCGCTCGGCTCGCATCTGGGCGGCCGCTACACGCAACGCGTCCGGCGCCCGTTCTTCGCCTACGGCTTGATGGAAGTCGTAGTGGGCGTCGCGGTGGCGCTTTCTCCCCTCGCCTTCGGGCTGCTCACGCCGATGTACGTCGCGCTGGCGCGCAGCGCGCCGCACTCGCTGGCGCTGGTCAGCCTGTTCCGCTGGCTGATGGCGATGCTGCTGGTGATCGTGCCGACCACCGCCATGGGCGCCACGCTGCCGCTGCTCTCGCGCCACCTCGGACCCGGCCAGGCCCGCGACGCGGACGAGGCGCGGCTGCGCGAGCGCCGCATCGGTTGGCTGTACGCGGTCAACACACTGGGCGGCGCTGCCGGCGCCCTGGCCGCGGCCTACTTGATCCTGCCGGCGCTCGGCATCGCCGGGACGCTGCACGCCTCGGCCGGGTTCAGCATCGCCATCGGCCTGACCGCCGTGCTGCTGGGGCGGAAGGAGCTGTCCTTCGCGCCCAGCCACGACGAGAGCGTCTCGACGCACGAGGCCCACGAGAGCCGCCCCAGGGCGGCCGGCGAGCGCCTCGACGAGCCGCCGACGCAGGAGCTGGTGCTGCTGGGCGTGCTGGCCGCGGGCAGCGGTTGGCTGGTGTTCGCTGCGGAGGTGGTGTTCACGCACCTGCTCGCGCTGGTGATCGGCAACAGCGCCTACGCCTTCGGGCTGATCCTGGCCGTGTTCCTCTTGTGCCTTTTCTTCGGCGCGTCCCGCGCGGCGTGGGCGCACCGCCGCTTTGGCGATGCGGCGCTGGCGCTGGGCCTCGCGGCCACGGGGCTTGCGCTCGCCGCCACACTGCCGATCTGGGACAGGCTGCCGTGGTTCTTCGCGAACACCGGCAAGATCTTCACGACCTTCGACGCGCGCGAGGCGATGCGCGCCCTGGCGGCGTTCACCGTCCTTGTCATTCCCGTCACGCTGATGGGCTTCACCTTCCCGCTGCTCTTGCAGCGCGTGGCGCGCTACTCCGACGTGGGAAGGCTCGTCGGACGCCTCACGGCGATCAACACGCTGGGCGCCGTGGTGGGCTCGCTCGTCACCGGCTACCTGGTGCTGCCCTGGCTCGGCTCGCAGAGCTCGCTCATCGCCATCGCTGTCGTCTTCGTGGCCGGCGCGCTGGCCACGCCGCTGGCCCTCGGCCGCCGCATCGACAAGCCGGTCATCGCGTTGTCCGTCGCGGGCGTCGCCGCCGCGCTGCTCCTGCCGCGCTGGAACCTGGTGCGGCTCACCAGCGGCACCAACGTGTACTTCGACGGCGGACAGTCCGCCGGCAAACTGCTGTTCCTGAAGGAAGACATCCACGGCGGCGTCACCAGCGTCACCCGCGTCAAGGGCGTCACGGCGCTGTTCACGAACGGCAAGTTCCAGGGCAACACCGGCTGGGAGATGTCCGCGCAGCGCTCCTTCGCCCACTATCCGTCGCTGTTCGTGCACGACTACAACCACGCGCTGGTCATCGGCTGCGGCACCGGCACCACGCTCGGCACGCTGAGCGCCTACCCCTGGAAGCGCCTGGATCTCGTGGAGATCTCGCCGGCCATCGTGGAGGCCGCGCGCAGGTACTTCACCGTGCCGAACCGCGGCGCGCTCGACGACCCGCGCGTGCACATCCACCACCAGGACGGCCGCAACTACCTGCTCGTGGACCAGGAACGCTACGACCTCATCAGCATGGAGCTGTCGAGCATCTGGTTTGCCGGCGCCGCCAGCCTGTACGACCGCGAGTACTACCAGCTGGTGCACGCGCACCTGAAGCCCGGCGGCATCTTCCAGCAGTGGGTGCAGCTGCACCACGTCTACCGCAAGACCTTCGCGACGGTGCTGAACACGCTGCGGCGCGAGTTCAAGCACGTGACGCTCTTCTACAGCGGCGGACAGGGCATCCTCGTCGCGTCCGACGACCCGCTCCGCACCTCGCCGGAAAAGCTGGAGAAGCTGTCGGACCGTCCCGCCATCCAGGCCACGCTACCTGGCGGAAATCGTCCGCTCATCAGCCTCGTCGACGACGCGCTGGTCATGGATCACGGCCTCGACCGCTTCCTGCAGGAGAGCGCGGATTTAGCCCGCGTGCCGCTCGACCAGCTCGTCTCCACCGACGACAACCTCTACCTCGAGTACGCCACGCCGCGCGGCAACGTGCTGCCCTGGATCGCCCGCGAAGAGCTGGTCGCCAAGCTCAAACGCTTCCGCGACCCGGCCGCCATCGACCGCATGAAGTCACCCTGACGCAGCGCCGGCTCCCCCTTCTGGGGGGGCACCCAACCGGGTACCAGAGCAGGCCCACCCCATCCATCACCGCAGCCCACAGCCGGCGTAACCTTGGTCGCTCGGATGACCATGTTCGCCCGGGAACGGTTGCGCTAGACGGGAGGGGGGTGGATTGCGGGCGGCTCCCCCCACGGGGGTCCAGCGGTTCGGCGGTCGGGCGGCACGGTCCGTCGACAACAGCGCAGCGACCGTCACGTGCCTCTGGCGGCAGAGCCCGGCTCGTGCTCGAATGCGCCCCATGAGGTACGGCCTGTTCGTTTTCGCAGCGGCCGCCGGCGCCCTGGTGGTCGCTTGCGGTGGCTCCGATCCGCAACCGCAGAATCCCCCGCCGCCCGGCTACTACCAGCAGCCGCAGCCCGGCTACCAGCAGGCGCCCCCGCCGGGCTACCAGCAGCCTGCGCCGGCACCTGCACCGGCCCCCGCTCCGGCTCCGGCTCCCGCTCCGGCTCCCGCTCCGGCCGCGACGCCAGCGCCCGCATCGAGTGGCACGCCGACCGCGATCCCCGGCGTCGTGAAGAACGCCGACGGAACCTGCACATGGACGCCCCCGAGCCTGAATGGTCAGCCGACGAGCCCGATGACCGGGCCCTGCCCGCCGGGGATCTAATATCGTAGCAAAATGTCACATTCTGGGCAGACTATGCCCGAAAATGTGTGGCATTTTGCTACATGTACTCTCGGATATCCTGCCCGGCGAGCCCCGTGGTACCTCCTGGTGTCATGCGAGTTGCTGCTCTCGCGTGCCTGACGCTCGTCGCTGGTTGCGCCACTGGCGTGCAGCGTCTGGGGAGCGAAGTTCCCACTTCGGCAGGCCCCGCGCGCACGCCGTGCGAAGAGCGCTCCTGGCTGGTCGTGGCGCCCACCCAGACCGAATTCGCGGACGTGGGCGACCACGACACGCGCACGCGTCGCGACGGGTTGGGTCTGTACCGCGTCGGACAGAACAACCCCGAGTCGATCCCCGGTCTGCAAGGCGAGCTGCCGGACTCGCCGATGCTGCAACGCCACCAGACCGCGGTAAACCAGTACGACAGCAAGCGCCTGCTTGCCGCGGGGTTGGGAGGCGCGGGGCTGGTTGCGATCGCGGTCGGCACGATCGTCTTCATCAACGCGTTCCAGACGACGAAGACGACCAGCTCCACCGGTGCCGTCAGCGAGAAGCAACACATCTCCGCCGGGACCGCCGCTGTGGGCGGCGTCCTGGTGGGTGTCGGTTTCGGGCTCGGCATCGGGGGATTGGTCATCAATCCCGACCAGGCCGAGCGCGCACGTGCCACCTCGCTGCGCTACACGTTCCTGCCGCCCGACGACAACCTCGACGAGGTCAAGAAGATGGTCGGCACGCACAACGAGCAGATCAAGCAGCAGTGCGAGAAGACGGGAGCGGGCGCGAAGTAGCGCGCTCCAACGCTCCCCAAGGCCCGCTCAGACCGCGACGTCCAGCGCTTCGAGCTCGCCAGGAGCTGCCTGCTCGGGCGACGCGGTGGCCGCCGGCGCACCGGTATGCAGGCGGGCTCGCTCCGCGATCGCTTCGCACAGCTCGCCGAACGAGAACCCCGCCGCCTGCGCGATCTTCGGCAGCAGGCTGGTCGGCGTCATGCCCGGCAGCGTGTTCACCTCGAGCACGTATTCGTTCTGGCCCTCGGTGACGAGCAGATCGACGCGGGCTGCACCGCTGGTGTCCAGCGCCTGGGCCGCGCGCTCGGCCAGGTTGAGCACGCCGCGATAACGCGTCGCGGGGAGCCGTGCCGGCATGAAGTATTCGGTCATCCCCGGCGTGTACTTGGCTTCAAAGTCGTACATGCCGCTCTTCGGCGCAATCTCGATGGCGCCGAGCACGCGGCCGTCGAGGATGCCGACGGCGACCTCGCGACCGGCAATGAAGCGCTCCACCAGCACCGAGCGATCGAACGCCAGCGCCGTGTCGATCGCGCGCGCCAACTCCGCCATGTTGGATGCGCGCGCTACGCCGATGCTGGAGCCTTCGCGGCGCGGCTTCACCACGACCGGAAAGCCGAACGAACCGTGCGCCTCCTCCAGATCCGCGCAGCCGTCGCCCTCGAAGACGTAGTACGGCGGCGTGGGCACGTTGTGGAGCCGGAACAGCTCCTTGGCCTTGAGCTTGTCCATCGACAGCGCGCTGCCCAGGACGCTCGACCCCGTGTAAGGGATCCCGAGCATCTCCAGCAGCCCCTGGATGCAGCCGTCCTCTCCCAGACGGCCGTGCAGAGCCAGGAACGCGACGTCGAAGGACCCGCTCGCGAGCCTCTGCAGAGCGTCGGCGTCCGGTCCGAGGACGATGCGCTCGACCTCGTGGCCGCGCTCGGCCAGCGCCGTGGCCACCGCGTCGCCGGAGCGCAGGGAAACCTCCCGCTCCGCAGACGTTCCGCCCATGACAACCCCGATGCGCTTCGCCTTCATGCCCGAGTCTCCTTCGTCTTCCCGGTAGCCGAAGCGGCCGGATCCGGCCAAGAAACCAGCGGGGAACGGAGGCTCAGCAGGCTTCGACGAGCACCGCGGTGATGTTGTCGCGGCCGCCGCGCGAGTTGGCCAGATCCAGCAGGCGCTGCACGGTCGCCAGGCCGCCAGATGCCGTCATGGCGGGGATCTCGTCCACGCGTAGGTAGCCGTGAAGGCCATCGCTGCACAGGAGATACAGGTCGCCCAGCTCGAGCTCGATGACGGTGGTGTCCACCTGGACGTAGTCGCGATTGCCGACGGCGCGGGTGATGACGTTCTTGTGCCGACTGCGCTTGGCTTCTTCCTCGTCGATGAGCCCCTGCTTGAGCTGCCAGGCGATCAGCGTGTGGTCCTCGGTGAGCTGCTCGACATCGGTGCTGCGCACGCGGTAGATGCGGCTGTCACCCACCTGCCCGAGCACGGCGCAATCGCCGAAGCGCATCATGGCGCTGATGGTGGTGCCCATGCCGGCCTTGCCGCTGTCGAGCTCCGCCATCGCGAAGATCATGTACGTCGCCGCCTGCACGGCGCCTTCGAGAAGGCGCGAGGCAGCACGCGCCTTGTCTTCCGAGAAGTCACCGCCGAGATCGAGCGCCGAGAGCCCGCGTTTGACCATGCCGTAGATGGTGTCGCACGCCTCCTGGCTCGCGACCTCTCCGGCGGCATGTCCGCCCATGCCGTCGGCGACGACCCACAGACCGAGCTCGTCGTCACACAGATAGGCGTCCTCGTTCACCTGGCGACGCCGCCCTACGTCGGAACCGCCGTAGGATCGCAGGACGAGCTGGTCGAGCGAAGCTCCCATTGGTCGGAGCAGCGTAGACCACGGCGCACGCTCTGGCACGGCGAAGTTCCAGGCCGGACCTGTTCGTGCCCGAGCGCTCTTCTCGACGCTTGCAGCCAGGGTCGGCCCCAAATACGTTCCCCTCACCATGCCCAAGGCCGCCGCCACAGCCATGCTCCAGGCCCAGAGCCCGGTGCGCATCGCGCGCGCGACGGCCGAGTTGCTCCAGGGGCTCGAGCGCCCTGCAGGCGCGCTGGTGTTCTGCAGCGGGGCGGTTTCGGGCGCGATCGAGGAAATAGCAGCGGAGCTCGCGAAGCTGGCGACGGGCACTCCCGCCCTCGTCGTCGGTGGCGCGGGCGTCCTTACCGAGCGCGGCGAGATCGAACGCCAGTCCGCCGCTTCGGCGATCGCATGGAGTGGCGGTCGCCCGGAAGTGCTGGCTGCCGACGGCTCCAGCCCGGACGAGCTTGGCGAATCGCTGGCCCGCCAGCTCGGCGACCGTCTCGGGCGCCGGGCTCCCGCCACGCTGGTCTTTGTCGGTGCCGACGGCTTCGGCCCCGGCGCGCTCGAGCCCCTTCAGGAGCTCCGCGGCGCGCAGCACGTGTTCGGCGCCGGCTGCGTCGGCCAGCCCGGGCAGGTCGCGATCGACGCGGAAGGCCGCGTCCACACTGGCGGCGCCGTGGCGATGCTGATCCACGGCATGGCCCCGCCGCTGATCCGCGCGTCGCACGCGTGCCGTCTGCTGGTCCCGCTCCAGCGCATTACCGGCACGCGCGGCTCGATGGTCGTCGAGATCGAGGGCAGGCCGGCGCTCGATCTGCTCTCCGAGGTGGGCGCCGAGCTGAGCGATCAGCCGCTCGTCTTCGCCGTGCTCGCCGAAGAGGAGGCGGGAGCCCGCCAGGTCGGCGGGCGCTCGGAGCTTGTCGTCCGGGGCGTGCAGGGCGTCGACCCGGTGCGCCGCGGGCTCATGGTGTCGGACGAGGTTCGCGAAGGCATGCGCATGGCGTTCGCCGTGCGGGACTCTGCGGCGGCCCGTGCCGACCTGGAGGCCGTCACGCGGGAGCTCTCGCGCGAGACCGCCGGCGCTGCCCCGCGTTTTGCGCTGTACCTGGACTGCGCCGGGCGCGGCGCGTCGCTCTACGGCTCCTTCAACGTCGACACCCGCATCCTGCGGCAGCGCTTCGGCGACATCCCGCTTGCCGGAATGCACTCCGCGTTCGAGATTTCGCCGTTCGGCGGCAAACCCACCCTGCAGCTCTACACCGGCGTCCTCGCGCTCTTCACCGCCCCGAGTTGAACATGGCGACTCCTTCCGCACTCCGCATTGGTCAGCGAAAGCGCAACATGGGCACCGCGGACGCCGCCCTCGCGGCGCTGGTGATCTCGGTCGTGGCGCTGATGATCATCCCGCTGCCCACGTGGCTGCTGGATCTGCTGATTGCCACCAACCTCGCATCGTCCGTCGCGATCCTGCTGGTCACGCTCTACGTCACGGACGCCCTGAAGATCGCCGCGTTCCCCACCCTGCTGCTCATCACCACGCTGGTGCGCCTCGCGCTCAACGTCTCGTCCACACGTTTGATCCTGCTGCAGGCCAACGCCGGCGAAGTGATCAAGGCGTTCGGCACCTTCGTGGTGCGCGGCAACTACGTGGTCGGGGCCGTGGTGTTCCTGATCCTGGCGATCATCCAGTTCATCGTCATCGCCAAGGGCAGCGAGCGCGTCGCCGAGGTGGGCGCCCGCTTCACGCTCGACGCCATGCCCGGCAAGCAGATGGCCATCGACGCGGAGCTCCGCTCAGGCAGCATCGACGGCAACGAAGCGAAGCGGCGACGGCGCGTGTTGGCGCGAGAAAGCCAGTTCTACGGCGCGATGGACGGCGCGATGAAGTTCGTCAAGGGCAACGTCATCGCCTCGTTCCTGATCACGACCGTCAACATCCTGGGCGGCCTCGGCATCGGCGTCGGACAGCAGCACATGGAGGTCGTCGGCGCGCTGAAGAAGTACGGCCTGCTCACCATCGGCGACGGGCTGGTCACGCAGATCCCGGCGCTGGTGCTGGCGACGAGCGCCGGCGTGCTGGTGACCCGTGTCGCCAGCGCCGAGCCGGACACCGCGCTCGGCGAGGAGCTCGCATCGCAGATCTTCGGCGCCCCGCGCGCGCTCCGCGTCGCGAGCATCTTCGTGTTGCTGCTCGCGATTGTACCCGGCCTGCCCGCCCTGCCCTTCCTGGTCATCGGCGGGCTCCTGTTCTTCGCGTCGCGGGCCCGCACGCAGCAGCTTCGCGTGAGCGAGGCGCAGGCGGCGAGCGAGCCGGTGCAGCGGCGCGAGGACGGCAGTGCCGTGCCGCGCTTCGTGCCGGTGGTGGTGCCGTGGTCGCTCGCGGTTTCGAGCGACCTCTCGCCGCTCGTGGAAGACGACGTGCGCGGCGAGCAGTTGCGCCGCGCCGGGATCCGCTCGGCGGGCGCAGCGGTGCAGGAAGTCGTGTTCCGCGAGCTCGGTGTTCCTCTGCCCAACTGCCACATCCGCGTGGACGAGGAGCTGCCGGAGCGGCACGTGGTGTTGTCCATCCACGAGGTGCCGGCCAACGTCTTCAGCATCGCCGATGACGTCGCCGACGAGGACGTGGCCGAGACCATCGTCGACCGGGTGCTGGAGACGATGCGCGACCGCGCAGCGGACTTCCTCGGCATCGCCGAGACCCAGGTGCTGCTCGACCAGCTCGAGCAGATCGCCCCGGCGACGGTGCGGCAGGTGGTACCCAAGCCGGTACCGCTCACGCTGCTGGCGGACATCCTGAGACGCCTGGTCGAGGAGGGCATCTCGGCGCGCGACCTCAAGGGCATCCTCGAATCGCTCTCCCAGGTCGCCGGTGTCGACAAGGATCCGTTGAACCTCACCGAGTACGTCCGCTCGCAGATGCGACGCCACATCACGCATGACCTCACCGGCGGCGTTCGTGAGCTCGGCGTGTTCCTGCTGGACCCGCAGATCGAGGAGACCGTGCGGGGCGCCATCGCCCGGACCGCTGCCGGCAGCTTCCTCACGCTGGCTCCGGCCGCGGGGCGCGACATCGTCAGCGCCATCCGCCGCGCCATCCACCACGCCGACGAGCCGCCGGAAGCCGCGCCCGTCCTGCTCACCCAGCCCGACGTGCGGCGCTTCGTGAAGAAGCTGATCGAGACCGATCTGCCCGACTGCCGTGTGGTCAGCTACGCCGAGCTGCTGCCGGAAGTCGCCATCCAACCGCTCGGCAAGGCGACGCTGGCGGGGATCTAGATGCCGCGAGGCCGCGCTGCGTACCGGGGCGGCGCGGTCGCTGCCGCGCTTGCCGTGACGGCCGGCGCCTGCCACCACGACGCAGTCAAGACGACCTCGGCGCAGGCCAGTGCATCGGCTTCCGTGTTTGTGCCTGCCGCGCCACCGAGCGCCTCGACAGCGCGCGCCCCCGCGCCGCCACCGAGCGGCTCGACGGCACGTGGGCCCGTGCCCGCGGATGCGCGGCGCCTCTGCGCGATCGACGCGCCCGTCGACCGTATCACCTACAGGCTCGAATGCCTCCCGTCGTGGAACCCCGGTCAGAAGCCGAAGCACTTCGATGAAGAGTCCACCCGCGAGTCCGGCGCCTGGGTGGAAGAGCGGAAGAGCGGGCACCGCCCATTTTCCGATTACGAGAACAAGCTGATCGATCGGCTGCTGGCGGAGGGTCTGGCCCGCATCTGCCGGGGCGAGCGCGATCCCAACGTCCGCTACTTGAGCCTGCACCGCCGCGAGTTCGGTTGGCCGCTCGATGCCTGCCACGGGCATCGCTTCGTCATCCTGCGGAAGGGTCGCGACAAGCTCGAGCTCCGCCAACCGCTCGTCGAACAGATTGCCAAGGTCGAGGCATTGGTGCACCTGCACGAGCTCGGCCGCCGGATGGTCGAGCCGGACGCGGGGAAGTGAGGCGCGCGCTCGATCCGTGGATCGGGTCGGGCGTAGAAGCTCCGCGACATCGCCGCCGCCGTCGCATGCCTGCAGGGAAGCGCGCTATCCGGGCGCACCCAGTCGAGCTGCGGCAAGCGCGCGCAGTCTCTCGGCGAGATCCGGCCCTTCGAGCACGTCGCCGTGGCCAGGAACGAGCAGCGATGGGGGCGACCGATCGAGCATGCCGGAGAGCCACGCGCCGTAGGCGCGCTTGTCGCCGACTGCGAGCGCAGTGTACGTGCGGCCGATCCTCAGGCCCGGTCCCGTGCCGGTCGCGCGCAGTGCGAGACCGAACATGTTCCTGGGCAGGCTCGGCAGATTGAAGAAGGCGTCGCTCACGACCCAGGCGGTACCGCGCGCGGTGGAGACGGAGAGCCACGTTTCGCCCGAGCGCGTGCCCGCTGGCTCGACGATCCCGACGCCGTCCGGCAACCGCGCCCGCGCTTCATCGAGCGTCGCGACGTCGAACCCGGTCTTCTTCCGCAGCCGCGGCGCCGCGACGGCGGACGCAACGACGCGCGCTTCGGGATAGCGCTCGCGATGCTCGCCGAGGCCCAGGTGGTGGAAGTGGTTGGGCGCGAGCAGCAGCGAGGGCGTGCCGAGCGCCGCCAGCTCCTCATGCGCCGCGTCGCCCAGGCCGCGCGTGGGGCTCGCCAGAAGCACACCGCCGTCGCGCAGGCAGAGCGCGGTGGTACGCAGCGAAAACCCGCCCTTGTTGAAGCTCTCCAGAGCCCACAACCCGGCCTGCTCGTCGATTACCGTCCAGGCGCCCACGCCCCGCTCACTTCCGGCCGGCTGCCGGCAACTGGATCTTCGGCTTCTCGCGCCGTGCGCGGTACAGCAGGAACGTCTTGCCCAGAACCTGCGCCACTTCGCTGCGCGTCGCCGCGGCCAGAACGTCGGCCACCTCCCGGCATTCCTCCAGAGCGTGGCGGCCGAGACGCACCTTGATCAGCTCGTGAGCTTCGAGCTGCACGTTGGCAGCGGCGATCACCGCTTCGGTCGAGCCGTCCTTGCCGAGCTGCACCACCGCCGCCAGCTCATGCCCGAGAGCGCGCAGATGGCGCTTCTGCTTTCCAGTGAGGGTCACGGCCGAGAGCGCGTACCAGGCGACTGTGCGGGCTGCAAGCGGTCGCGGCTCACGCGCGCCGCTGCACCACCATCTTGCGCGGCATCTGCCCGCTCTGTTCGAGGAGCTTCTTTGCTTCTTTCTGCAGGAGCGGGTGGGTCTTCTTCACGACGAAGGCCCCGAGCAGGCGCGCGTCCAGCTGCGCCAGCTTGCGCAGCGCGCGGCGCATGCCCTTGGTGTTGCTGGTGTAGGCGTTGGCGAAGGCCATGGCGCGGTAGAGCTGCGGGCGCAGCTGCTCGTACTCCTCGTCCTCGGGATTGAAGACCTCGAGCGTCTCCATCGCCCGCTTGGCCTGTCCAGTGCGCGCCCAGGCCTCGCCGATGACCGCGGCCATCATGGCGCGGGTCTTGGCGTCCTGGTGGCGCTTGAGATCGATGTTGTCGACGAGCTGGCGCGCCTGGCTGGCTTGACCGAGCATCAGATGGATCATGGCACGCTGCGCGCGCGCCTCGTCCGCTACCGGCGCCAGCACCTTGTCGAGATTGATGCTCTCGAGCGTCGCCAACGCCTTCTGGGGATCGTCCTGCAGCTCGAGCTGCGCCTTGGCGAAGATGGCCGCAGTGTCCTTCTTCTTGACGCTGCCCTCGAGCTCCTCGAGCGCCGCCTTGCGGTCTTCGGCGCTCTCGACCTTGCTCAGGATGCTGGCGACGCCCTTGGCCTTCTTCGCCTGGCGCAGCGCCCAGATGATGAGCCCCGCCGCGGCGATGGTGACCGCCGCGGGCAGCCCGAGCGCAACCCAGAAAGTAACGGTGGACTGCTGGAAGAAGCCCGCGATGAGACCGCCCACCACCCACAGGCCCAGCACCGGCAGGCCGATGCGGAGCCCCATGCTCTTGAGCTGCTCCTTGCCCAGCGGATCCGGCGTCTCGGCTGGCTTCTGCGCGATGGGCGCCTTCAGCGCCTTCTTCTTGCTCTTGCCGTCCGCGGACTGGCGGCTGGTCGCGCGCTGGAGCTTTCGTGCTTCCTTGGCCACGCGGGGCCTATAGCACAGCGGGCCGGCGCCGGCGCACCGCTATGGCCGCGGCGCCACCTCGGGCGGCAGAAGCGAATCGGGGCCCGCGTCGGGCATGGACTCGAAGCGGAAATGCTGGAAGATGCTCTGGGCGACGGACCAGGCGGGCACGGCCAGAAGCGCGCCCCACAGGCCGAACATGTGCTCGCCCACGATCAGCGCGAACACCACCAGCACGGGATGGATGCGCGCCGCGACGCCGATGATCTTGGGATTGAGCAGGTTGGCCTCGATCTGGTGGACGCCCAGGATCCAGAGCAGCACCCACAGCGCCGTCCAGAAGTCCTGCGTCAGGCCGATCAGCACGACGGGGATCGAGCTCAG
The DNA here is from genome assembly GCA_963826085.1 of uncultured delta proteobacterium. GTDB lineage: Bacteria > Myxococcota_A > Polyangia > Polyangiales > Polyangiaceae > CAWDXG01. The sequence goes on from CAWGVN010000008.1 coordinate 738,608, forward strand.
GATCGACCCGAAGATCGGGATCAGGCTCATCACGCCGGCCACGATCGCCAGCACCGGCCAGTAGCGCAGCCCGAACATCCAGAAGCCGATCGCCGACAGCACGCCGTTGACCAGACAGATCAGAAGCTGCCCCCGCACCACGCCGGCGAGCCCGCGGTCGATGCGGTGGACGAGCCGATCGAAGCTCAGCCTCGCGTGAGGTGGCGGCAGCGAACGGAAGAAACCGACAATCTGTTCGCGCGTATGCATAAGATACGCGGCGACCATCAGCGTCATGAAGAGCAGGAAGATGCCCCGAGCGATGCGGGCGATGATCGCCTGGCCGAATTTGATCAGGTCGACGATGTTGAGCTTGATGTAGTTGACGGTGCGCTGGATGGCCTCCGCCACCACGGCCGACACGCTGAACTTCTCCGGCCGCGCCGGCTTGAACGCGATGATGCGCCAGTGCTTCGGGCTTTCCTGCACCACGTCCACGCCGGAGCCGAGCTCCACGCCCCAGGAGCCGTCCTTCTGCTTCTCGATCTGGAACGCGGGGCTGGGCTCGCTTTGCGGTTCGGGAGCAGCCTTGGTGCGATGGTCCTGGCGCAGTAGCCCGCGCATCCACGTGTCCACGCGCGGACTCCAGCGCCCGGCCAGATCGCGCGCCAACGCGGGCGCGTCGTGGGCAAACTTGGCAGTCTCGTCGTAGATGCGCGGCGCGATCGCGGCGACGGAGAGATAGATGCCCGAGATGGTGACCGCGTACACCAGCAGGATCGCCAGCACGCGGGGGATGCGGATCCGCTCGCACAGCGCGACCAGCGGCGTCAGGACATACGCCAGGATCGCCGCCAGCACGAACGGCAGCAGCACCCGGCCCGCCCAGTAGAACACCGCCAGGAGCACCAGCGCGCTCACCGACAGGAACACGATGCGCTGGCGGCTCCAGCCCGGCCGCGGGCCGCCCGGCGTCTCGTCGATGATCAGCGGCTCCTTCATGCCCCGGCCCCGTCCGACAGCGCGGTGAAATGCGGAGCCAGGTGATCCCAGGTCTCTTCCAGGTACTCGTGCATGATGCGCACGTCGCCGATCACGGGCATGAAGTTGTTGTCGCCGACCCAGCGCGGCACCAGGTGCACGTGCAGGTGCTCGGCGATGCCCGCTCCCGCGGCAGAGCCCAGGTTCACGCCGATGTTCATGCCCGGAGCGCCGGTGGCACGCACCAGGCATGCCCGCGCGTCGCGCACCAGGCGCCAGAGGCTGTCGTAGGCCGCCGCATCCAGCTCGTCGGGATCGGCCAGGTGCGGCTCGGGCACGACCATCAGGTGCGCTGCGGTGTACGGGTACTTGTTGAGCACCACGTAGGCGCCGTCGCGCCGGGCGAGCACGCCGTTTTCGCGCGATGCGGCCTGCCCCACGTAGCCGCAGAGCACGCAACCTTCCGTCTTGGGGCGCCGGATGAATTCCATGCGCCACGGAGCCCAGAGTCGCTCGGTCATCGCGCCGGGCGGCAAGCTACGCGATCGCGGCTCCGGGCACCAGATCGGCGGGGCGACGCCGAAGACGCGCCCGATCGACTCAGTCTTCCGCGGCCTTCTCTTCCGTCGCGGGCTCCGCGGCAGGCTCAGGCTCGACGGCGGAGTCCTCCGCCGCCTCGGCCGGCTTGGCTTCGGCAGCCTCGGCCGACTCCTCCGCAGACTCGCCACCGGCGAAGGTGGAGAGCTTGTCGCCGAGCTTCTCCTTGAGCACATCGCCCAGCGTCGCCGTCTTGCCGGAGCTCTCGCGCTTCATCACCTGCAGCTGCTCGGCCTGCGGGCTCTGCCCCGGGTTCTGCAGCGACATGGTCACGCGGCGATCCATGGTGTCGATGTTGCTCACCTCGGCCTTGAGCACCTGGCCCGGCTTCAGCTCCACACCCGGCGGGATCTCGCCCGACGGGATCAGAGCCTCGATGCCTTCCTTGATGCGCACGAAGCAGCCGTAGTCGGTCGAGTTGAGCACGGTGACTTCCTCGACCACGGTGCCGGGCTTGTACGCCTCGAGGATCTCGCCCCAGGGGTCGTCCCAGAGCTGCTTGACGCCCAGGCTGACCTTCTTCTCGTCGTGGTTGATCGACAGGATGATCGCCTCGACGTCGTCACCCTTGCCGTAGAGATCAGCGGGGTTGTTGATCTTGACGGTCCAGGACAGGTCCGTCTTGTGGACCATGCCGTCGACGCCTTCCTCGATACCGACGAACACGCCGTAGTCGGTGAGCGAGCGGACCTTGCCGGCGATCTTGTCGCCCGGCTTGTACTTGTCGGTAAAGAGCGTCCAGGGATCCGGCTCGAGCTGCTTCAGACCCAGGCTGATGCGCTTGGAGCGCGAATCGACCTCGAGCACCTGGCACTCGATTTCCTGACCAATCTCCAACATCTTCGACGGATGCTTGATCTTCTTCGTCCAGCTCATTTCGCTGACGTGGATCAGGCCCTCGACGCCCGGCTCCAGCTCCACGAAGGCGCCGTAGTCGGTCAGGCTCATCACCTTGCCGCGCACCCGCTTGCCGATCGGATAGGCCTCCTCGGCGTGATTCCACGGGTCTTCCTGGGTCTGCTTCATGCCCAGGCTGACGCGCTCGGTCTCGGGGTTGTACTTGAGGACCTTGACGGTGACCTCGTCGCCGACGTTGAAGACCTCGCTCGGGTGATTGACCCGGCCCCAGGACATGTCGGTGATGTGCAGCAGGCCGTCGATGCCGCCGAGGTCGACGAAAGCGCCGTACTCCGTGAGGTTCTTGATGGTGCCGGTGAGAACCTGCCCCTCCTCGAGGGTCTGCAGGGTCTTCTGCTTCATCTCGTCGCGCTCCTTCTCGAGGAGCACGCGCCGGCTGAGCACGATGTTGCCGCGCTTCTTGTTGAACTTGATGACCTTGAACTCGTAGGTCTGTCCGATCAGCTTCTCGAGGTTGCGGATCGGACGCAGATCCACCTGCGAGCCCGGCAGGAACGCCTTGACGCCGCCGCGGATGGTGACCGAGAGGCCGCCCTTCACGCGCTGGCTGATGGTGCCCTCGATGATCTCGTCCCGCTCGCAGGCGCTGGAGATCTCGTCCCACACCTTCATGCGGTCGGCCTTCTCCTTGGAGAGGGAGATGAGACCGTCGTCGCTCTCGCGACTCTCGATGAACACGTCGACCTTGTCGCCCGCCTGGACGTTGACCTCGCCGTGTGCGTCGGTGAACTCGTTGCGCGAGATCACGCCTTCGCTCTTGCCCCCGATATCGATCACGACGGAGTCGTGACTGACCTGCACCACGATGCCGGTGACGATCTGTCCTTCGCCGCCAAGCTCGAGCCCGCCGCTCGAGGCTTCGCTGGCCTCGAACATGGCCGCAAAGCTGCTCGAAGCGTCGGTGGATGGGGTGGTGGTTTGAGTGTCAGCCATGGATCGAAACAATGCCTCCGTTCGGGGGACCCGGCGTGGGAAGCGGCGACCCGATGCGGAAGAGATCGGTTCTGCGCGCCGCGGGCCACGCCTGGGACGGCGTGAGGTAGCGCACGGTTCCCCCTACGTCAAACGCAAAACCACCGCACCGGACCGCTGCCCGGCCGCGCGCTTGGTGTAGCACAAAGCCGCCGGGGATCAGCGCTGGACCGGAGCCGCGGGCCGCGGGGCCGCACCGTCCCAGCGCCGGACCGCTCGCGCCAGGCTGGCGGCCCCCCGCTGGACCTCCTCCGGCTGCCACGAGAAGCGCACATCGAGCTGGTGCGGGCCGGCAACGGACACGGTCGCGCGCCCCAGCTCGGCACGCTCCCCCGCGAAATCCTGCCCGGGCACCAGCGCCGAGAGGCGCACCAGACCGGCCAGGAGCTCCCCCAGCGGCTTCTTCATGGCCGCCGCGTCGCGATCGGGTCGGAGCTGGACCTGGACCGTCGCCTGCAGGGGATGGCCGAGCTGGACGGTCGCAGAAAGTTGCCGCACTGCCTGGAGCTCACGGAGCGACGGGGCCACGAATCGGGCTGGCGAGCTCGAGTAGCTCCGTACCAGCTCCCCCGTCACCACAACCGCCGCCGCAGCCTGGTTGTCGAGCCCGAGGCGCCGGTAGGTGTCCTGGCGGGGCAGCGCCTGGCCCAGCCGCGCCGCGCTCGAAGCCAGGATCACCGAGCCGTCATCGGCTTGGCCGAGCGCTTGTCCGCCGGGCCCCACCAGGGTCCGGCGGTCGGCCGACAGGCGCCAGCCGGCGGCCTCCTCGGAGAGCGCCTTCGCCACTCCCGCCACGACGCCGCTGTGCGGGAACTTGCCCGAGAACACGACGACCCAGTCGCTCCAGCGCGGTCCGCGTGCCGCGACGATCTCCCGCAAGCCGATCGCCAGATCGACTCCGGTGCGCACACGGATACGTTCTCGCCGTGACGGCAGCGAGCTCGGCCCGCGGGCGTTGCCGAAGGAGTCGTCGAGAAGGGGCAGCAGGTGCAGGCGCACCGGATCGTAGAGCGCGAGCTTGTCGACGTCGACGCGAACCGCCGCCGTCGTGTCAGGCGGCAGGTGCAGCGCCGCTATGCGATCGTACTGGACGTACTTCTTGTAGATGACGACCGCCGTTACCGCGGCGGCGATCGTCAGCGCGGCGAGCGCGCCCATCACGAGCTTCCACGAAACCCTGAGCCCCCGCCGCTCGGCCGGCGCCGCGTCGTCTTCCGTCACTGCGCCTCCGCACCGTGTTCTGCCTGGCACTTCTCCGGCGCGCGGGCACAGACGGTGAGCTCCGCCAGCTTCTCGCGCGTCATCTTGACGCGCACCACCAGCGACTTGCCTACCGACTCGATGTGCAGCGCCTTCGCCACCGCTGCCGTCGCGCCGCCCTCGCCAGCGACGCCCTTGGCCAGCAGTCCGGCGGCGTCGGCCGCCGTCTTGGCGTGATCCTCGCTGTCGAAATCCACGTCGAGCTCGGCGTCGAGGCCCTGCGCGCCCAGATCGGCATCGGCCGACAGCTTGCTGGCGCTGGACAGAAGCCGCGCGGCCGCCGGCGAGCGCTTTTCGATCAGCCCGGCCAGCGGCGGCAGCCGGGCGGCGATGGACATCGCGCCTTTGGCCTCGGGTTCCATGTGGTCGTCGCCGGCGCGCTTCTCGATGCAGCGCTGGGCGCTGTCGATCTCGGCCGTGGACACGAACACGAGCAAGCTGTCGGAGTGGGCATAGATGCGCGCGGGCGCCGCGCGGGCCGCCGGCGTCGCGCGCGAGAAGACCCTCCAGTCGCCGCCGAGATCCACGGGCAGACCCCAGCGTGGCTGCGTGGGAAAGTCCCCTGGACGCAGGCCGGCGAAATGGCCTTCGAGCACGATCACGTTGTCCATCAGCTCGGGGCGGGCTTCCGGACGCACCGCGATCCACACCGTGTCGGCATGCTTGAAGGCCTGGGCCATCAGACGCGCTTCGCCGCCCTCGGCGCCTGCCCGACCCGGGGTGCGGCGCTCCAGCGCCGCCAGGGTCGCTGGCCCCAGCGCGTCACGCATCCGATGCAGGTCCAGACGCACTGCCACGTCCAGATCGCCCGGGATGGCCTGGTCGGGCGACGTGACGCTGGGCGCCGGAGTCGCGGGCGGAGGGACATGCTCCGGACCGCATGCGGAAAGCAGCGCGGACACCAGCAGGATCGAATGCGCCTTCATCCGTGCATCTGCCGTTCGATAAGCTGCACGCGGCGCACGATCGCGTCGACCACCTCGTCGATGCTCATGGAGGAGCTGTCGATGAGCTCGGCGTCCTCCGCCTGCTTCAGCGGCGCCACGGGTCGCGTGCTGTCACGGCGATCTCGCTCGATGACCTCGCTCAGCACCTGATCGAGCACGGCTTCGGCGCCAGCTCGACGGAGCTCGTCGAAGCGCCGCTGCGCGCGCACTTCCACGCTCGCGGTCAGGAAGAACTTCGCTTCCGCGTCGGGCATCACCACGGTGCCGATATCGCGACCTTCGAGCACGACCCCACCATCGGCGCCCGCGGAGCGCTGCAGCTCGAGCAGCGCCCGTCGCACCTCGGGGATCGCGCTGACCTTGCTCGCGCCCTGCCCGATGTCCTCCGCGCGGATGGCCGCGGTGACGTCGTCGTCTTCCAGAAGAACCCGGGGCGCCGCGCCGGGCGAAAACCGTATGGCATCGCGCGCCGCCAGCTCGTGGGCGAGGTTGCCGACGGCGTCTTCGTCGTCCCAGTCGATGCCGCGACGCTGCGCCGCCAACGCGACTGAACGATACAGCGCGCCGGTGCCGACCAGGACGTAGCCGAGCCGCTCGGCAACCCGACGCGTGACGGTCGTCTTGCCCGCGCCGGCAGGCCCGTCGATCGCCACCACCGGGCGCTTGCGGCTCACGAGCGCACCTCGACGTTCGCGCCCAGGGCGCGCAGCGTTCCCGCAAAACGCGGAAAGCTCGTCGCGATGCAGTCCACGTTGTCGATCACGCTCTCGCCGTCGGCCACCAGCGCAAGCACGGCGGCGGTCATGGCGATGCGGTGATCGCCGCCGCTGTCCACGTGCGCGGCGCTGAGCCGCCCGCCGGGCTTCCCTTCCACAGTGAGCCCGTCCGGGCGGTCCTCGGCGAGAACTCCGAAGCTCCTCAGCAGCGAGACCACCAGCGCGATGCGGTCACTCTCCTTGACCCGGAGCTCCGCCACGTCGGAAAACTCACTGGTCCCGTTCGCCCGGGCGGCGAGCGCACACGCGATCGGGATCTCGTCGATCGATCTCACCGCCAGCTCGCCGCCGACGGTCGTGGCGCGCAGCGAGCCGCCGCCGGCCCCGATCTCGCCCCAAGGCTCGCCCAGGCTCTCTCCGCGCGGCGTGATGCCGATGCGCGCGCCGAACATCCTGAGCAGATCGATGATGCCCGCGCGCGTCGGGTTCAAGCCTGTGTCGCGGACGACGACCTGGCTGCCTTCCACCAGCGCCGCGGCGACGAGCAGGAACGCCGCCGCGGACAGATCTCCCGGCAGATCGATGTCGAAGGCGCGAATTGCCAGAGGATCGGCCGGCGGATGCAGGCTCACCATCGGGCCCGCGGCCTCGATGGGCATGTCCAGCGCGCGCAGCATGCGCTCGGTGTGATCGCGCGACAGGTACGGCTCGCTGAGCAGCGTCGGCCCCGATGCGAACAATCCCGATAGCAGGAGCGCGCTCTTCACCTGCGCGCTGGCGATCGGCATCTCGTATTCGAACGGCGCGAGCCGGGTGCCTTCCGGCAGCGGGCCGATCTCGAGCGGCGCGGTCAGATCCCCGGGCTTGGTCGGGTGCGGGCGGCCTTCGATAATCGCGCCGCGGGCACGGAGCGGACCTACCACGCGGCCCATCGGGCGCCTCGACAGCGACGCGTCGCCGACCAGCCTGGCGCGGAACTGCTGCGCAGAAAGCACGCCGGAAAGCAGCCGCATGGTCGTGCCCGAATTGCCGCAATCGAGGTCCGCGGCCGGCGCGCCCAGGCCGGCGAGCCCCACGCCGTGCACGCCGAGCGTGCCGCGTCCGTCATCGTCCACACGAACGCCCATCGCGCGGAACGCCGCGAGCGTGGAGACATTGTCCTCGCCGTAGGAAAAACGGCGCAGCTCGGAACGGCCGGCGCCGAGCGCCGCCAGGATCAGCGCGCGGTGGCTGATGCTCTTGTCTCCGGGCACGGGCACACTGCCATGGAGCGGCTTCTGTGCTGGAGCCACGACCAGGCGGGTCACGACGTCACTTCCCGGTGCCGCCGAGACCAGGGCTCTGGGTCGCGGGGATGACGTTCGGCTGGGAACGCACGCCCAGGTACGTCGACGCCTGGTCCAGCAGCTTGCCGACGGCGTCGCCGTCGAGCCCCACCACGAACTGCGCGTCCTTGCCGTGCGCTTCGGCCTGCAGCTGCTTGACGGGCTGGGTGATGCCGACCAGCTGCATGAGCGGTGCCCACGACTGCAACGTCTGCTGCAGCTGGAGCAGGTTCGCGGCGCCGGCCTGCGCGCCCTTCTCGTCGCCGTAGCTCAGCGTGCCGGCCAGATTCACGCCCGGCGGCTTGAAATTGCCGACCATGCGCGCCGTCTCCATGCCCTCGAGAAACGGCAGTTGCTGTCGCATGGCGTCCGTGACCGGGTGGGCGCGCAGATCGAAGCCGGCCACGAAAGCTGCGTTCGGCGTCGCCAGCAGCTTGTCGAACCAGTCCGGCACCTGTTTCGACACGCGCCCTTCCTTGATGCGGTCGAGCGCGCGACGGATGCCGGTCTCGTCGCCGAGCAGCACCGTGTGCGAGGTGAGCACGACGAACCCGACCGTAGCGGACGTGTAGAGCGTCCGGCCGGCATAGCTGCTCGACGTCACCGGCAGGCCGAGCGGCGTCTTCTCCGTGCTGGCCGCGGCCTTCTCGATGGCCTGCTGGTCGAACGTGCCCGTTGCCACCGCCACCACGTTGGCGCCGGACATCGAGTAGACGCCGACGGCGAGCTGCTGCAGATCGCGCTGGGGGTCGAACCCGGCCGAAGCCGGGAACGGCGCGCGCGCCTTGGCGATGGTGAGCAGCTTCTGCCCGAACGGCGAGGCAAACATCTGCTGCGCCCGGACGACTACCATCCCGATCGCGTCGCCAGGCAGAAGCGCCAGCGGATCGCGATCGATGTCGGCCGCCGTCAGGCCCTTGCCTTCGGAGGTCTGGACGACCACTTCGTCCTTCTTTGGACACCCCGCGAGCAAGAGCGCCAGCGCCACCAGCAACAGGAGCGGGGTGCGCCGCGGCAGCGTCACGAAAGCACCTCACCGAGTGCCGCCAGCATGCGGGTGTTCTCCTCGGGCCGGCCCACGGTGATGCGCAGGCACGTCTCCAGCGGTCCGAGCGGCCGCACGATGACGCCCTTGCGCAGCATCTTGTCGTACACGTCGCGGGCCGAGCGACCCACGTCCACGAACACGAAGTTGGCCTGGCTGGGAGCGACCTTCACCCCGGGCATGACGCCCAGCGCCTCGATCAGGCGCGCACGCTCGGCCTGGTTGATGCGGCGACTGCGCTCGACGTGGTCGTGGTCGTCAAGCGCCGCCATGGCCGCCGACTGTCCGACGGCGTTGACGTTGAAGGGCGCCCGCACGCGGTTCATGTAGTCCACGAGCTGCGCCGGACCCACCGCGAATCCAACGCGCAGCCCCGCCATGCCGTAGATCTTGGAGAATGTCCGGAGCACGACCAGGCGCTCGCGCAACCCGCGAAGCTCGAGCGAGTCCGGGTAGTCGTCGGCCTCGGCGTACTCGATGTAGGCTTCGTCGATCACGACGATGACCTCCGGCGGCACCTCCCTCAGGAACCGCTCCAAGGCGGCGCGTCCCACGTGAGTGCCCGTCGGGTTGTTCGGGTTGGCCACGAAAACAAGGCGCGTCCCGGGCTTCACCGCGGCAGCCATCGCCTCGAGGTCGTGAGTGAGGTCGCGAAGCGGCACGGCGGTAAATGGCGTGCCGTGCGCCATCGACGCGAGCTTGTAGACGACGAACGCCGGCTCGGCGAACACGATGTGCTGCGCCGGCGTGGTGAACGTCCGCACCAGGAGCTCGATCAGCTCGTTCGAACCGTTGCCCTGCAGGATCTCGTTCATCGGCACGCCGTGCACGTGCGCGAGCTTCTCGCGGAGGCGGTACGCCGCGGCATCGGGGTAGCGGTTGAGCTCGGCGGCGGCGATGCGCGCCGCCTCGACCGCCTTCGGGCTCGGTCCGAGTGGATTCTCGTTCGACGCGAGCTTGACGGCGTCGGTCACGCCGAGCTCGCGAGCCAGCTCCTCGACAGGTTTGCCGGCCTCGTAGGCACGCAGCGATTCGATCCCGGGGGTGACGAGACTCATGTCGCCGCGAAGCCTAGCTCGCGCCAGGCAAAGGGAAAACCCCGGTATCCGGGAAGGGGGGCGGGCGGGAGGGAGGGAAACGCCTAGTCCTGCGTGGGGAACGACCCGAGGACCTTGAGGTACTTCGTCGAGCGCTTGACGGCTTCAAGTGCCGTGACCACCGGCCGGTCGGTAACGTGGCCGCTGACTTCGACGTAGAAAATGTAGTCCCAGCTCTCGCCGCGCACCGGCCGCGATTGCAGCTTCTTCAAGTTGATCCCGCGTTCCGCGAAGTGCCGGAGCACGTCGAACAACGAGCCTGGAGAATCGTCCACGCTGAAGAGCAGGCAGGTCGTGTCGGTTCCCGATCGGCTCGCAGGACGCGCGGAGGCGATGCCGTAACGGAAGCGGAGCTCCGGCGAGTCGCCGATGTTCGAACGCACCACCTGCAGGTCGCCGGCACGTCCGCTGGATTCCGGCACAATCGCCGCCGCGCCGTGATCTTCCTGAACGAGCTGCACCGCCACGAGCGGAGAGCGCACGTCGATCACGGTGATGCGGGCCATCTCCCGCGCGAGAAACCGTTCGCACGCGGCGTGCGCCGCCGCGGTCGCATAGACCTTGTCGATGTCGGCAACGTTGGCGGTGCGGCTCATCAGATCGAGCGTTGCCGGCAACACACGCTCGGCAACGAACACCAGCTCCGTCTGCGACAGCGCGGAAATCGAAGGCTGCACCAACCCGTCCACCGACGACTCGAACGGGATCACGGCGAACACGGCGCGTCCCCTGGATACTTCTTCCAGCGCCTCGACCGCGGTCGAGCTCTCGACCAGAGCGGCCGAGGCACCGAAGTAACTGCGAGCCATCTCGTAGGTGAATCCGCCTTCAGGACCCAGGTACGCGACGCGCACGGGCTGCTCGAGCGTGCGCGCTTCAGCGCGGATCTGGCGGAAGATCGCCCTCAGGCTGTCGGGAGGCAGGTCTCCCTTCGACCCCGACTGCAGTTGCTCCAACCATTTGGCTTCGTCGACATCGATAGAGGGTGGCGTGCCTTCCAACCGGATCTGGATCTCGCGCGACAGGCGTGCCCGCGCTTCGAGCTGCTGTAGGAGCTCGAGATCGATCTCGTCGGTTTTGTGGCGAAGCTCTTCGAGCTCGCGCTGCTTGTCCGCCATGTTGTGCCCGCCCGGCCGCGGCTAGGCCGCGGCTGCTCCGGACTTGCTCTTGGATTCGGTCTTCTTCTTCGCTGGCTCTTTGCCCTTGTCGCTCGGCTTGCCGGCGCTCGGCTTGCTGTCGCTCGCCGTGCTTTCGGTCGAGCTCTTCGGCTTGCGGCTGGAACCGTAGCCATCCGCATACCAGCCCCCGCCCTTCAGGATGAAGCCCGCGCCGCCCGAAATCTGGCGCTTGGCCTTGCTGCGGTTACAGCTCGGACACTTCTTCAGCGGCTCGGCGCTGATGGGCTGTTCCGCCTCCCACTCGTGTCCACAAGCGGTGCAAACGTACTCGTATGTCATCTGGGGGACCTCTACTCGTGGCAGATGCGTCTCGGGACGCCGGGTGTCAACTACAACCACCCTGCCGGGGCATGGATCTTGTCCTGCCTGGAGTGTGCGCCACTTGTCGCCAGGTTTCCAGTGGTTCGGAGCTGCATGCGCTGCCGGCCACGGCGCCGGAAGCGCTCCGGGTACGGGCGGTGGAACGCTCGATTTGTGATATTCTGCGCTTGTAAGCGCGCGTTCAGCGGTGTACGAGTGTGCAGATAGAGACGTGACCATACAACACGTGCGGTGACGCTAGCTCTGTACCCCCGCCTCCACAAGCGGGCGCCGACGCTCTACGCTGCTATCTGAAGGCAGACCGGGCCCGGTCGCGAGGACACATATCGATGCACATCAAGAAGCTGGAGATCTCCGGATTCAAGTCCTTCGTGGACCGGACGGTGATCCACTTCGACCACAACGTCGTCGGCGTGGTCGGGCCCAACGGTTGCGGCAAGTCGAACATCGTCGATGCCATTCGCTGGTGCATGGGCGAACAGAGCGCCAAGCACCTGCGCGGCCGATCGATGGAAGACGTCATCTTCAACGGCTCCGAGAGCCGCGGCCCGCACGGTCTGGCGGAGGTGACGATCACCTTCGACAACAACGACCCGGCGTACGCCGAGACGCTCCCGCCCGAGTACAAGGACTACTCCGAGATCGCCGTCACGCGCCGGCTGTTCCGCGACGGCACCAGCGAGTACCTGATCAACAAGACGCAGGTGCGCCTTCGCGATGTGACGGAGCTCTTCCTTGGAACGGGCGTGGGCACCAAAGCGTACTCGATCGTCGAGCAGGGGCGCATCGGACAGATCGTCAGCGCGCGCGCCGAGGACCGCCGTCTGTTCATCGAGGAAGCGGCGGGCATCACCAAGTACAAGCAGCGCCGCAAGCAGGCCGAACGCAAGATGGACCTGACGCGGCAGAATCTGCTGCGCATCAACGACATCGTCTCCGAGATCGACCGCACGCGCGGGTCGCTCAAGCGGCAGGTCGCCAAGGCGGAGCGCTTCCTGCTCTATCGCAACGAGCTCGAGGACCTCGCGCTCCACGAGGCGTCCCACAAGCTGCTCGAGCTCATCGTCGTCGAGCGCGTGGAGAAGGAAGGCCTGACCACGTCGCGAAGCCAGGCCGAAAGTTTCCGCGCGCAGCTCGCGGAGTCCGAAACCGCGTTGGACGCGGCGCGCGGCGAAGCGGCCGCGATCGAGGAACGCGCGGAACAGGCTTCCCGCGAGGCGTTCGAAGCCGACAACGAAGTGAGCGGTCTGGCAGCGGAAATCGAGCGCTCGCGCGATCGGCTGGGGCACCTGTCCGAGCGCCTCGCCACCGACCAGGCGGAACTGGAGAAGGTCACCAGCCGGCTGACGGAGCTTCGCGAAGAGGAAGTCGATATCGGCCAGCGCATCGAACAACTGGACGGCGACGAGCGCGCCCGCCAGGCGGACGCCGAGACCGAAGACGAAACCCTGGCCGCGCTGCGCGCCGACGAAGCGGGCGCCCAGGCCGACGTGCAGGGGCTCGGAAGCAAGCTGGCGTCCGGGCGCACGCAGGTGGCTGCGGTGGAAGCGCGCATCGACGGCCTGTCCGACCGGATCCGGGAAGCGCGCGCGCGGCGCGATCGGCTGGGTGACGAGCGGCAGGCGCTGCTGGGCGAGCTGGGCGATCTCGAGGCACGCAAGCACGCGCTCGAGCGCAGCGTGGCGGAGCTGGCGGAAGGCAAGCGACTCACGGCCCAGGAGCGCGAAGCGCTGGAGCAGGAGATGCACAACCTGCGCGGCCGCCAACTGGACAGCGAGCGCGCGGTCGACGTTGCAAAGAACGAGCTGTCGCTCAAGCGCAACCGCCTGCGCGCACTGGAAGATCTGCACCAACGTCTGGAAGGCGTTGGCGCGGGCGTCCGGGCCCTGCTCTCGCGGGGGGATCCTTCCGTGCTCGGCATGGTGGCGGATCGCATCGAGGCCCCCGAAGAGCTCACGGCCGCATTCGCGGGGCTGCTCGGCGAGCGGCTGCAGTACGTGGTGGTCGACAGCACGGCCCGCGGCGTCGAGCTGCTGGACGAGCTCCGGAGGAACGAGCGCGGGCGGGCGCACATCGTGCAGCACCAACCCGCCTACGTTGCCGGCGCAGATCGCTCGGCCGCTGCGCACGAGCTGTCGCTCGGACGGCTCGCGGATCGCCTGGACTACGCGGCCGACGACGAGGCCCTGGTCCGGGCGGTGATCGGCGACGCGCTGCTGGTGCGCACGGCCGAGGACGCACTGGCGCTGGCCAATGCGCGCCCCGGCAGCACCGCGGTCGCGCTGGACGGCACGGTTGTGCGGCCCGACGGCGTGGTGAGCGGCGGCAGCGGCGACGACGTCGCCTCCGCAATGGTGGAGCAGAAGCGCGAGATGCGAGCGCTCGGCGAAGAGGTCGAGCGCCTGGCCGCACGCGAGGCCCAGTGCGTCGCGGATCACAATGCGCTCCGCGCGCGCCTGACCGAGGTCGGTACGGCGCTGGATCGCGCGCGACAGGGCGCCCATGAAGGCGAGCTCGCCCATGTGACCGCTGAAAAGGATCTAGCGCGCACCGCCAGCGATATCGATCGCGCTGAAGCGCGGCATCGCACGTTGGACGCGGAGCTCGCCGAGCTGGAACAGTTGCTCGATGGTGCCGCCGAGGACGAGCAGAAGTCGCACAACCAACTCGACGAGCTGTCGCAACAGCTCGAGCACCTGGCGCACGAGCTTGCGCGAGCCGAGGAAAACGCCGCCTCACGCAAGGAGCGCGCGGAAGCCCAGGCGTCGCTCGTCACCGAGCGCAAGGTGCGCCTGGCCCAGGTACGCGAGCAGGCCGAAGCGGCGCGCGAAGCCGGCGAACGGGTCGCGGCTTCGATCGGCGAGGCCGGCGCGCGCGCGGCGCACCTCGAGGAGGAAATGCAGGACGCGGCGCAGGCGTTCGGCGAGACGGCGGCACAGATCGTCGTCGCCCGCGAGTCCCGCATCGCCGCAACGACCGCGGCCCAGGAGGCGCACAAGGAGCTGGAACGCGAGCGTCAGCTGCTCGAGCAGGTGCGGCACGCCCTGGGCACCCGCGAGGCGGAGCTCCGGGGACTGCGGGAGGAGCTGGCGGCACTGGACGAGCGCGTGCGCAAGCACGAGATGAGCCTGCAGCGCATCGAGCTCGAGCGCGAGCACTTGCTCTCCAACGTGCGTGATCGCTTCCGCGGCCTGCACCTGCCGCGCGTCGTCGGCGACTACCACGCGCGGCCGGCGCCCGATGCCGAGCATCGGCGTCGCATCGAGGAGCTGACGCAGCTCATCGATCGCATGGGCCCGGTCAACCTGGACGCCGGCTCCGAGTTCCAGGAGGCCGAGCGGCGCTTCCACGAGCTCAACGATCAGAAGGTCGACATCGAGAAGGCACTCGAGGAGCTGGACCGCGCCATCAAGCACATGGACCGCGAGTCCCGCCGGCGCTTCAAGGAGACCTTCGAGTCGGTCAACGAGCTGTTCCGCAAGACGTTCGTCAAGCTGTTCCGCGGCGGGCGGGCCGAGCTCCGGCTCTCCAACCCGGAAGACCTGCTGGGCTCGGGCGTGGACATCGTGGCTCAGCCGCCCGGCAAGAAGCTCGGCAACATCGAGCTGATGAGCGGCGGCGAGAAGGCGCTGACCGCAGTCAGCCTGATCTTCGCGATCTTCCAGCACCGGCCGTCGCCGTTCTGCGTGCTCGACGAGGTCGATGCGCCGCTCGACGAGGCCAACGTCGCCCGTTACAACGACGCGATCCGCAGCATGACGGACCGCTCGCAGTTCATCCTGATCACGCACATCAAGAAGACGATGCAGGTCGTCGACGTGCTCTACGGCGTGACGATGGGCGAGCCGGGTGTGTCGCGGATCGTCAGCGTCAAGGTGAACGAGAACGCCGTCTCGCGCAGCGAGAGCCGGGTGCCGCTCGAAACCGACGCGCCGCCGCCCGCAACCGAAGAGAATACGCAGGTCGCGTAGCGCTCGACGAGCGCGGCGCGGGAGGTCGCGTAGCGCCCGGCGACGCAGGCGCACCGGCTTCGCGCCGCTCGCAGGTGCACCCGCTCACGGCGCGGGCGTTGCGCACAAAGAAAACGCCCGGGCCGCTTCCAGCCCGGGCGCATCCTCCTGCTCGTGCAGCTACGGGGTGCCGGGACAGCTGCGCTGGCCGAGGCCGTCGAAGGTGTCCTGCGCGTAGCCGAGCCACTCGACCGTCGGATCGAACGCATTCGATCCGTCCGTATCGCCGGTCGTCACGGAGCACTTGCGGCGCAGCGTGTGGTTGAGTGTCGTGACCAGAGGTGCCGCTTCGCTGGTCGGATCGCCCCACTCGACGCCGGGGTCGAAGCCAATCTGGCCGATCACGTCCATGGTCGACGAGTTGCACACGAGCTCCACCGCGTCGTCGCCGTTGAAGTTGATCCCGGAAGCCATCTGCTGGCAGATGGCACCGGCATCGCCCAGTGCAAACCCGCTGTTGCAGACCACGTAGGTGCCACCCGCGGACAGCGTGCCCGACAGGTTGGTCGGGCTGGAGCCATTCGGCGTGCTGCTGCCGTTCGAGTAGACGTTGATGAGGCAGTTCGACAGATCCACCGAGCTGCTGCCGGCGTTGTAGATCTCGACAGCCTTGTTGTTGGAGCTGCCCTCGACGTACTCGCTGAAGTAGAGGTTCATCGTGCCGCCGTCGGCGCCGCCGGTGCCGCCCGTGCCCGCCCCACCGTCCGTGCCCGCGGTGCCACCCGTTCCGCCGGTGCCCGCGCCGCCGTCCGTGCCGCCGGTGCCCGCAGTGCCGCCGGTGCCTGCGCCGCCGTCCGTGCCGCCGGTGCCCGCAGTGCCGCCGGTGCCTGCGCCGCCGTCCGTGCCGGCAGTACCGCCGGTGCCTGCGCCGCCGTCCGTACCGGCAGTACCGCCGGTGCCCGCGGTGCCGCCGGTGCCCGCGGTGCCGCCGGCGCCCGCAGTGCCGCCGGTGCCGCCAGTGCCGCCGCCGGTGCCGCCAGTGCCGCCGCCGGTGCCGCCGGTGCCGCCACCAGTGCCGCCAAAGCCGCCGCCGCCTGTGCCGCCGCTGCCAGCATATCCGGCAGTGCCGCCCGTGCCGCTGTGCGACTTGCTCGAACTACATCCGGTGGAGAATGTGCTCGCGCAGGCGATAAGCCCCCCCGCGAGACAGGTGAGAAGAAGCCGTGGATTGGTTAGTGCAGACATGCGCGGCAGGCTATGTCCTCCACGCGCGCGCCGCAACCCGCGATGTTCGTCGTGCCCGAGGGAAGTCGCGGTTCCCGAAGACGCTCTTGTGACCGCGTGGAAACGCGACGGCGACGGCTCGGCGGGTGGGTTTTGTTGGTGCCGACAGATGGGCATCCAGCATCAGTGGAAATCGTGGGACATGCTGGGTAGATCCCGCCCCGGAACGTCCAGGCGCGCGAGATCACGGACGATCAAGTGCACGACGGCGGCTTCGTTGCCCTGCCCCTGCCGCTCGACCTCGCCGCGGGCCAAAAGCAGCGTCGCGTGACGGGCTACCAGATGGAACTGCTCGAAAATACTCTGGTACACGATGAGATTCGCGCTCCCGGTCTCGTCCTCCAGCGTGATGAAGACGACGCCGCTGGCGGTGCCGGGCTGCTGGCGACAGGTGACGAGCCCGGCCACCGCGACGCGCGCGCCCTTGGGCGCCTGCATCAGCTCGCTGGCCGTGAGCACGCGCTGGCGGTGGAGGCGCGGACGCAGATAGCGCATGGGATGATCGTCGACGCTGAGGCCTTTGCGCCCGTAATCGAGCAGGAGCTGCTCCACAGGGCGGAGCCCGGGCAGCGTGACTTCCGGCTCACGCACCTCGAGCGCTTCGAACAGCCCGCCGGTGCGTGGAGCGCGTACTTTCCAGAGCGCCTGGCGCCGCCCGCGCACTAGCGGCTCGAGCGCGCCGGCCTCGGCGAGCGCTTCCACCTCGTTCTTCTTGAGGTGTGCGCGGCGGAGCAGATCGTCGAGGCTAGCAAAGCAGCGTTCGGCACGCGCCGCTTCGATGCGGCGTGCCGCGCCCTCCCCCAGGCCCTTGACCAATCGCAAGCCCAGCCGGAGCGCGCGGCGCGAGGCGTCCTCCTCGAGCGGCTCCAGCGTCGAGTCGTAGAAGCTCTGGGCGATGTTCACATCGCGCACCGTGACGCCGTGGCGCTGCGCGTCCTGCACGATGCTCGACGGCGAGTAGAAGCCCATCGGCTGCGAGTTCAGAAGCGCACAGGCGAAGTACGCCGGGTAGTGCGCCTTCTGCCAGGCCGACGAATACACGAGCAGCGCGAACGACGCAGCGTGCGACTCCGGAAAGCCGTACTCGCCGAAGCCCTTGATCTGCTCGAACAACGCCGCGCCGAAATCCGCCGAAATCCCCTTTTCCGCGAAGCCATCCAGCAGCCGCTGGCGGTGGCGCATCAGCTTGCCCGTCTTCTTCCACGCGGCCATGTCGCGCCGGAGCTGGTCGGCCTCGCCGCCCGAATAGCCCGCGCCCACGATGGCGATCTGCATCACCTGCTCCTGGAAGAGCGGCACGCCCAGCGTGCGCTCGAGGATGGGCCACAGATCCGGATGCGGCGATGCGATGGGTTCTTCGCCATTCCTCCGCTTGAGATACGGATGCACCATGCCGCCCTGGATCGGCCCCGGCCGCACGATCGCCACCTCCACCACGAGATCGTAGAAGCAGCGCGGCTCGAGCCGCGGCAGCATGCTCATCTGCGCGCGACTCTCGATCTGGAACACGCCCACGGTGTCGGCGCGGCAGATCATGTCGTACACGCGCGCGTCCTCCGGCGGAATGCGCGTGATGACCTCGAGTGGGTCGAACTCTTCCGCGGGAACGTCGGAAGACGATCCGGATTTTTTCACAGGAAGATCGGAAGATCGGAAGGTTTGGTGGGTCGCGACGCCTGTCGCGCTGTGCCATCCACTCTCTGGATTAGCCAGACCCTGCCTTGCAGCACTCGACCCCAACCCCCCTTCCGCCCTTCCGATCTTCCTGTGATCCCCAAGAACCTGCTGGGTGGGCGTCAATAGTCCGTCCGCGTGCAGGAGTGCGAGGCATTTGCGGATGGCCGTCAGCATGCCGAGGCCGAGCACGTCGATCTTGAAGAAGCCGAGCGCGTCGAGATCGTCCTTGTCCCAGGGCACCACGGTGCGGCCTTCCATGCGCGCGGGCTCCACCGGCGCGACTTCGTAGAGCGGATCGGCGCTGAGCACGAAGCCGCCCACGTGGATCGACAGGTGTCGCGGAAAGCCCTCCAGCGCGCGCGCCAGCATCACAGCCTGGCGCAGCCGCGCGTCGTCCACGTCGAAGCCCATCTCGCCCAGGCGCTGGCTGTTCACCTCGTCGCCGTGCCAGTGGGTAACCGTGGAGCTCAGCCGGTCCACCTGCTCCAGCGACAGCCCGAACGCCTTGCCCACCTCGCGCAGCGCGCTCTTGCCGCGATAGCTGATCACCTCGCTGACCATCGCCGCGCGGTCGCGCCCGTAGCGCTCGTAGATCTCCTGGATCACCTCCTCGCGGCGCTCGTGCTCGAAGTCGATGTCGATGTCGGGCGGCTCGCTGCGCTCGGCGCTCATGAAGCGCTCGAACAGGAGGTTCGAGCGCGCCGGATCCACCGCCGTGATGCCCAGCACGTAGCAGACCGCGCTGTTCGCCGCGCTGCCCCGCCCCTGGCACAGGATGCGCCGCCGCCGCGCCATCTCCACCACTTCCCAGGTGGACAGGAAGTACGGCGCGACGCCGAGCTTGGCGATGAGCGCGAGCTCCTTGTCGATCTGCCGCGACACGGCGGGCGGCGTGCCGCCGGGATAGCGCCGTGCGGCGCCTTCGAGCGTGAGCCGGCGCAGCCGCTCGTCCGCGCTCTGTCCCTCCTCGAGCGCGCAGGGAAAGCGATAGCGGAGCTCGCCCAGGCTGAAGCGGAGCTCCGAAGCGACTTCCACCGTGCGCTCGACCCAATCCGGATGATCGGCAAACAGCCGCTGCATCTGCTTGGCCGAGCGCAGGTGCGCCTCGGCATTGGCGCCAAGCGCGCTGCCGGCGCGGTCGAGCGTGGTGCCCGTGCGGATGCAGTGCAGTACGTCGGCGAGCGCCTTGCGCGACGGCTGGTGATAGAGCGGCCGGCTGCTCGCCACGACGGGCAGCGCGTAGCGCGCCGAGAGCGCCTTGGCGTCGCGCGTGCGCTGGCGGTCGAAGCCGTCCAGATGCCGGTGCGCCGCGACGAAAGCGCGAGCGGCGAACACGTCCGCGAGCAGCTCGAACAGCTTGTCGGGCGGACGGCTTTCATCCGGGATGCGCGGCGCGGGCACGATGGCGACCAGCCCGGCGCTGTGTTCTGCAAGATCCGCGAGCGACAACGCGCTCTCGCCCTTCGGCCGATCGGCGTGCGACAGCGTGAGCAGCCGACACAGGCTCGCGTAGCCGTCGTGATCGCGGGCCAGGAGCGCGACCGTGGGCGGATCGACGGCGGGCTTCGCCTTGCGCCGCTTCGGCTTCGGCGCGCCCACCTCCAGCGACAGCTCCGCTCCCACGATCACGCGCTGCTCGACTTCCTTCGCGCGCATGAACGCGCGCGCCGAGCCGTAGAGCCCGTCGAGATCGCACAGCGCGAGCGCCGCGAGCCCCAGCTCCTCTGCACGCGTCACCATCTCCTCCGGGTGCGACGCCCCGCGCAGGAACGAGAAACAACTTCGAGCGAGCAGCTCGGCGAACATCGCGGACATCTGTCCCCTCACCTGGATGACAGCGGGACAACACGAAGGGCCGGAGGGCCGGAGGTTCTTGTGGGTCGAGCCTTGTGGCGGCCGAGCGCGGCTAATCCAGCGGGTGGGCGGCGGGATGGCGGGCACAAAACCGGGTGCATTAGCCAATTTTCATTGAAAATCCACCTTTGCATGAAGGATTTTCCAGGATTATTATCAGGCTCATGCTGGAACGTCCGCGGCTCGAAAAGGCCGTCGAGGTCGCGCTGGCCCGGAGCCCCGCCGCAGCGCTTCTGGGACCGCGACAGTGCGGGAAGACCACGCTGGCCCGCCGCATCATGGAGCGACATGCGGGTGCAGTGCGCTTCGATCTGGAGGACCCGATCGATCTCGCGCGATTGGACAACCCCCGCCTGGCGCTCGGTAGAGCGAGCGGGCTCGTCGTGATCGACGAAGTGCAGCGCAAACCCGATCTGTTCGAGGTCCTGCGCGTGCTCATCGACAGGCCCGACAACCCGGCGCGTTTCCTGCTCCTTGGCAGCGCCTCGCCTGCGCTCGTCCGCGGCGTTTCCGAGACCCTGGCAGGACGGATCGCCTTCGTGGATATGGGAGGATTCGATCTCGACGAGGTCGGAACCGACAACTGGAGAAAGCTGTGGCAACGAGGCGGCTTCCCGCTTTCCTACCTGGCTCCCGACGAAGCCGGATCGACGAGCTGGCGCCAGGATTTCATCCGCACCTTTCTCGAGCGCGACCTGCCGCAGCTGGGCGTCGGTACGCCCTCGACGACGATGCGCCGGTTCTGGACGATGCTGGCCCACTACCACGGGCAGGTGCTCAATGCGGCAGAGCTCGCCCGATCCATGGCCGTCAGCGAGAGCAGCATCCGCCGCTACCTGGACGTCCTGTCCGGCAGCTACGTCGTCAGGCGCCTCCTGCCCTGGCACGAGAACCTGAAGAAGCGACAGGTCAAGTCGCCGAAGGTCTACATTCGGGACACGGGCTTGTTGCACGCGCTGCTCTCGATAGGAACCGCGGAGCAGCTCGAATCCCATCCCAAGCTCGGCGCATCCTGGGAGGGGTTTGCGATCGAGCAGATCCTCTCGTTCCGCGCGCCGCCCGAGGCCTATTTCTGGGGCACCCACGCCGGCGCCGAGCTCGACCTCCTGCTCTTCGAGGAAGGCCGGCGCATCGGCTTCGAAATCAAATACGCGGACGCTCCCCGGACCACCCGCTCGATGCGCACCGCGCTCGAGGATCTGCGCCTCGACCAGCTCTACGTCGTCTACCCGGGCAGCGCCTCGTTCCAGATGGATAGCCGCATCGAGGCGCTCGGGATAACGGACCTGCCAGGCGCACTGCCCAACGACCCCTGACGGCCTGGCCGATCGAGACCGGATCCCAAAACCAGCTCGCGCCATCACAGACATTTTCCGTCCAATCCCATTGCATGGCGTTCAATCAATCGACGACGGCGTGCAGATAGCGCCGGCCGCTTTCGCGATCGACGTAGACCAGGGCTTCTATGCCGCCTTCGGTGCTGGCAAGCCAGAGACGCAGATAGTCGCGATCGACGGGGGCGCGCGTCCACCACTCCACCGAGGAGATGCGCTGTTCGAACGCGACGCGCTCGATGGTGTACAGACGCTGGTCGAGCGTGAGCACGGCGCCGGCACGCAGCGGCGCCGACAGCGGCACGGGCGCGGACAATAGACGCGTGGGGGCGCGTGGGGGCTGCGGCGACGGACGGGGCGCGCCTGCTCGGGTACCTGGTTGGGTGCGCCCCCTACCTGCGCCGTCATCCCGAACTTTCAGGACGCCCTGGCCAACGACGGTACCCTTGCGGAGGCCTGGTTGCTTGCGACTGCGGCCGCGCAGGGCGGAGAGGGCGGAACCGAGGCGGCTCTTGGCTTCGGGGCGGTGCGAGTCGACGAGACGCAGCACGCCGACGCTGCCTTTGCCGAGATCGGCCCCGAGCTCGGCGAGCAGCACGGGCAGTGTCTCGAGACCGCGCGAGCCGGCGAGCACGCCGCCGGCGACGCGCGATAGATCGAGCTGGCGCGCCACGGCGCGGACAAGCGACGGCACCTCGAGTCCGACGCCCAGCGTGGGGGCGTCGAGCTCCGTGCGCTCGAGCCGCGCGGCGATGACGCGGCTGAGCTCGGCCTCGCGCCACAGTGGCGCGGCGAGATCGAAGCGCAGCCGCAGCGTAGGCTCGGCGCCGCGCAGGCGTGCGATGGAGCGGTCGTAGTGCAGCACCAGCTCGACGACCTGCGCGGCCTGACCGCGGCCGGACAGGCGCGCGCTGATGCGCGACACCAGCCCGCGCAGCACGAACAGAAGCGGCTGCACGCCGCCGACCGGCTCGTCCCAGGTTGTCTCTTCAGTGAGCACGGCGGGGGGCTCGTAGGCGACGAGCGGCGTCGGGTCGCGACCGGCACACAAGTCGAGCACAGCGCCGGCTTGATCGCCCAGACGCGAGGCGGCGGCAGCGCGCGGCAGCGCCGCGAGATCGCCCAGCGTGAGCACACCGAGCCGCACCAGCCACGAGGCGCGCTCGGCATCGAGCGGCAGCGCCGCGACGGGCAGCTCCGCCGCGAGCTCCGCGCTCTGCCCCTCGGGAACCACCAGCGTGCCGCGCTCGCCCATGCGCTCGGCCAGGCTCTGCTGCCCCCAGCGCGCGAAGGCCTGCGCGAGCCGCGGCCCCGACGCGATGGCCACGCGCGCGGCGTGCCCCATTGCGCGCACGCGACTGACGAGCTCCACGGCCAGCGCGTCTTCCCCGCCGAAGAGATGCGCCGCGCCGCTGATGTCGACCCACACCGTGTCGGGCGCTTCTATGGAAACAGTGGCTCCGAACGCCAGCGCTGCCTCCGCTACGCGCCCGAGCGCGTGCTCCACGCTCGGCTCTGCCACGGCGCGCACCACGAGATGCCCGCACAGCGCACTGGCCTCGGCGATGCTCTGCCCGTCGCGCACGCCGTAGCGGCGGGCCGCGGCGTTGACGGCAGCGAGCTCGTGGGTGGGTTCAAGTTCGAGTTGGTCGGTTTCCGGTTGAGTCCCGGCGAAGCGACAGCGAGCCCGCGATGAGCGAAGCGAATCGCGTCGGGGGTCCGGGGGCGGTGAGCCCCCGGCGGAGGATTCCGGTGGGGGTGGGTGGGCGGGATACAAAACAATCCCCAGCGGGGGATCGCGCTTCTTCTTTCCCCTCGCCTGCTTCGCGTTCGCTTCGCCGCGCGTCACGCGCAGCGACTCGATGGCGAGCTCGACGAGCAACCCGGGCAGCACGACGGCCGCAATGCGACGCGACGTCATGAAGCCTTCTCCAGCGGTGGCTCCCACGCGATGCGCCGCGCGGAGGCGACGCGGCCGTGGTGATCCTTGGCGACGCGCAGCACGAGCTGACCAGGATGGGGCCGCGCGAGCTCGAGGCGCTGCGCGACGGGCAACGGCAGTGGGCGGCGCGCGGCGCTGTCCGTGATGAGCAGCACTGCTCCCGGCGTGCCCTGCACCGCCATGGAAAGCCGCCGCACGATGCGCGGCCAGCGACCGAGCTGCACGCCAAGCGAGCTGCCCGGCGCACCCAGCGTGTCGATGACCACGATGGCGAAGGCCTGCGACTCGACCACGCGTGCCGCCACGCGTCCGAGCGCGTCGAGCGGCGGGCGCACGATCAGCAGTCGATCCAGCGCGACGCCGAGGCCGGCGACACCGGGCGCGTACAGCGTGGCCGACGGATCGACGAAGGCGCACCAGGGCGTGTCGCCGCCGCGGAGCCGTCCCTCTTCCTGCGCTGCGCGACAGGCGGACAGGGCGAAGCGCGTGGCCAGCGCGGCGCCCCCCGTCACGGCCAGCTCTGTGACCGCGCCGCGGGCGAGCCCGCCGTCGGGTAGAGCGGCATCGAGCGCGGGCAGCCCGAGCGGCAGCGCCGCCGAGCCGCCCACCTGTGAGCCGCGGACGACCGCCGCAGGTAGCTGGGCCAGGAGATGAGCCGGAAGAGCCATGCGTTGCCTCCTCGTTCAGGAGTACTGAACATAATACCAGCTACTGAAAATGGAAGCCAGGAGGCCCGAGCCAGGACAGACAACGTCCGACGCGCCTCGCGATCGCAGCGCATTTCCGCCTTCCCGGACGCCTGACGGCACCGAAATGCGCGCCTGACGCGCATTTCCGCTCTCCCGGACGCCTGACGGCACCGAAATGCGCGCCTGACGCGCATTTCCGCTCTCCCGGACGCCTGACGGCACCGAAATGCGCGCCTGACGCGCGCGGGCTCGCACGCACGCCGCGCCGTTCCGCGGTGATACGCTCGCGGCCGTGGCTGTGCGCGCGCTTCCGCTGATCGTGGCTCTGGGCGCCTGTGCGTGCAGCGCGCCGCCGCCTG
Organism: uncultured delta proteobacterium; assembly: GCA_963826085.1. Taxonomy (GTDB): domain Bacteria; phylum Myxococcota_A; class Polyangia; order Polyangiales; family Polyangiaceae; genus CAWDXG01. The sequence continues at coordinate 763,033 of CAWGVN010000008.1, forward strand.
CTGCGTCCGCGCGTTCGCCCGCCGCCGCGACGAACCCCTGGGCCGCCTGCTACGCCGACTTCACGCCCATCGGCAGCGCGTCCGGCGATCTCGCGCGCCTCACCCACGCGTGCGGCCACGTCGGCGGCCTTCACGCCGTGACGCCGGTCGTCGCGCACGTCCAGAGCGCTAAAGCCCCCGCCGATCGCTACACCTTCTACGTGCCGGGCGCCGGCGCCTGCTACCGTGTTTTCGCCGCGGGCGACTACAACGTGAAGGATCTGGACCTGCTCATCCACGATGCGGCCGGCCAGACCGTCGCCGCCGACCTCTCCCACGACTCGTTTCCGGTGATGCCGCCCTCGGGCCCCCTGTGCTTCGACCGCGGCGGGCTCTACATGCTGGAAGTGAGCGTCTACCAGGGTGCCGGGCACTACGCCGTCCAGGTGTGGGGCAACACGCCGCAAGGCGCGAAACCCGCCGAAGCTGGTGCCGCCGCCCGCAAGTGATATGGAAAGCCCGATGGCCACGCCGACCACCGTCCCCGTCCCCGTCGAGGAAAAGCTCGAGCGCCTGCGCGCGCTCCTGGGCGAGATGGGCTCCGTGCTGGTCTGCTACTCCGGCGGCATCGACAGCGCCTTCGTGCTGGCCGTCGCGAGCGAACAGCTCGGCGCGCGCGCCATCGGCATGACCGCCGTGAGCCCGAGCCTGGCCGACTTCGAGAAGGAAGACGCCGCGCGCATCGCGCGAGGGCTCGGCGCCGAGCACCGCTTCGTCGAGTCACACGAGATCGAGCGCGCCGGCTACGTGAAGAACGACCCCGACCGCTGCTTCCACTGCAAGAGCGAGCTGTACGACATCGCCGCCGCAAAGCGGCACGAGTGGGAGCTCGCCTTTGTCGCCAACGGGACCAACACCGATGACCTGGGCGACTACCGTCCCGGGCTCGAAGCCGCGCGCGAAGCCGGCGTGCGCAGCCCCCTGCTCGAAGCCAGCTTCACCAAGGCCGACGTGCGCGCCGGCGCGAAGCTCATCGGCATGGAAATCTGGGACAAGCCCGCCGCCGCGTGCCTGTCGAGTCGCATTCCCTACGGAACGAGCGTCACGCGCGAGCGCCTGGCGCAGATCGGCGGCTTCGAGGCCGATCTGAAAGCGCTCGGCTTCCGTCAGCTGCGCGTGCGCTGGCACGAGCGCATCGCGCGGCTGGAGTTCGCCGTGGAAGAGCTGCCGCGCCTGCTCGAGCCCGGCGTCCGCGAAAAGGTCGTCGAAGCCGGCAAGAAGCACGGCTTCTCGTACATCACGCTCGATCTCGCCGGCTACCGCACCGGCTCCCACAACGAAGTCCTCGTAGGCCGCGCGCTGCGCGTCGTGGACTGAGCGCGCGCGGTCGGAGGGGCCGCACTCCCACACAGCCAAGGCCGGCGCGCGTTCCATCTCGCCCGGCGACCTCCGGGCACCGCACCCGAAATGTCCGTCTCGCGGGCATTTCGCATCGCTTGCCCGGGCATCCCCACTGAAATGTCCGTCTCGCGGGCATTTCGCATCGCTTGCCCGGGCATCCCCACTGAAATGTCCGTCTCGCGGGCATTTCGCATCGCTTGCCCGCGCATCCCCACTGAAATGTCCGTCTCGCGGGCATTTCGCATCGCTTGCCCGCGCATCCCCGCCGAAATGCCCGTCTCGCGGGCATTTCGCATCGCTTGCCCGGGCATCCCCACTGAAATGTCCGTCTCGCGGGCATTTCGCATCGCTTGCCCGGGCATCCCCACTGAAATGTCCGTCTCGCGGGCATTTCGCATCGCTTGCCCGGGCATCCCCACTGGAATGTCCGTCTCGCGGGCATTTCGCATCGCTTGCTTCGGGCGTCTCGAAATGCCGACCCGGGGGCTGCCCCCGCGCTCCACGGCGCTCCACGGCGCGGCGCGCTCCGCTTCGCTCCACGCGCCGCGGGCCCACCAAGGCCGGGCGAAGCGCCCGGCCGGGGGCCCCACGTCACAGCTCGAACGCATAGCCGATCGCGAAACCTACTGTGAAGAGCGAGATCGAGCGGCCGCCCCAGTCCGGACACCAGTCCGTCTCGTTGTCGGGCGGCACGCAGCGGTCGGCGTGGGCGTCGTTCAGCAGACGCTCCGCGCCGAGGAACACGCGCCACTCGAGGCCCTTCTTCGAGCGCCGTTCGACCGCAAAGTCGAAGTTGAACCAGCGCGCGTTGTCCCAGATGTAGACCGGCGATTCCGTGTAGTCGCCAAACGGCCCGTCCATGAGCCTCTCGTAGCCGCCCTGCGACAGCCCCGCGCCGGCCGAGACAGCCAGCGCATGGAAAGGCCAGCGCAGGCGCGCCATCAACGCGAGCTGCAGAGGACCCGGATGCCGCACCCGGTGCCACGGCAAGTCCGAAGCTTCCGGGGCCCACCCTCCTGTTCCGAGTCCCGCTGCGAGAGACAACCAGGGCGCGGCGCTTCCCTCGACCCACGCGCCGAACTCGCCGAGCGGCGTCGCTAGACCAATCTGTCCCAGCACCGCGAACCGGCGCCGTTCCCAGCGCGGCGGCTCGGGCGGCGGCGCGGGGTGTCGCTCGGCGGGCACGTAGGCAGGCGCCGGATACCAGCCGTACGGCGCGCGTGGTGGCGGAGTCACAGCAGGTGGCAGCGGATGTGCCGGCGCAGCCACAGGCGGCTCCGCGAGCGGAGGCGGAAACGACGCCGTCGGCGGCTCCGCATGCGCCGAAGCGCAGAGAAGCAGCACTGACAGCATGACGCACGGCGAGCGCACGTTGTCCGCAATGCACGGAGCACGCCAACGCCCACGCCCCTCCCCATGGACGCGAAAAGCCGGCGGTGTTCCGCCGGCTCTCCGCGTTCAGTGGCTGCCAGGACCCCCGAAGGGGGCATCCCCAGAACCCGCGAAGCGAAAGCGGAGCCGCGATGAGCGCAGCGATTCGCGTCGGGGGTCCGGGGGCGATGAGCCCCCGGCGGAGGATTCCGGTGGGGGTGGGTGGGATGCTAACGCGCGCGAGGTCCGCGATCGCGGCCGCCGCCACGGCCGCCACGGTCGCGGTCACGGCCACGGCCGCCGCCGCGCTGCGGCGGACCGGCCTCACGCGCCTTGGCGATGCGCTCCTTGGCGCGCTCGCCCTCCTCGCCCTCGGGCAGCGGGAGCAGCTCGCGGCGCGTGAGGCGCGTCTTGCCGTCGCGGTCGACGCTGATGACCTTCACGTCGATCTCCTGGCCTTCCTCGAGCACGTCGCTCACGTTCTCCACGCGCTCGTGCGCAATCTCGGAGACATGCAGCAGCGCCTCGTTGCCGGGCAGGATCTCCACGAAGGCGCCGAAGTCGACGATGCGCTTGACGGTGCCGTGATAGGTCTTGCCGACCTCGGGCTCGGCCGTCAGTCCCTCGATGATCTCGAGGGCGCGCTTGACCGCTTCCGGATCGGAGCCGGCCACGGCGACCGTGCCGTCGTCCTCCACGTTGACGGCGCAGCCCGTCTGCTCGACGATGCCCTTGATGGTCTTGCCGCCGGGTCCGATGATGATGCGGATCTGGTCGGGCTTGACCTTGACCGTGGTGATGCGCGGCGCCCAGCGGCTGATCTCCTGGCGGGGCTCGGCCAGCGTCTCGAGCATCTTCCTCAGGATGAACAGACGGCCGTCGCGCGCCTGTTCCAGCGCGCGCTCGAGGATGTTGCGCTCGAGACCCGCGATCTTGATGTCCATCTGGATCGCGGTGATGCCGCGCTCGGTGCCGCAGACCTTGAAGTCCATGTCGCCGAGGTGATCCTCGTCGCCCAGGATGTCGCTGAGGATGGCGACCTTGTCGGCCTCCTTGATGAGGCCCATGGCGATGCCCGCAACCGGCCGCTTGATGGGCACGCCGGTGTCCATCAGGCTGAGCGTCGCGCCGCAGACGCTGGCCATCGAGCTCGAGCCGTTGGACTCGAGGATCTCGCTGACCACGCGGATGGTGTACGGGAACTCCTCGTGATCGGGGATCATGCGGACAACGGCACGCTCGGCGAGCGCTCCGTGACCGACCTCGCGACGGCCGGGGCCGCGCAGCGGCTTCGTCTCGCCGGTGCAGAAGGGCGGGAAGTTGTAGTGCAGGAGGAAGCGCTTCCAGCTCTCGCCGATCAGCGCGTCGATCTTCTGCTCGTCGCTGGCGGTGCCGAGCGTGGCCGTCACGATCGCCTGGGTCTCGCCGCGCTGGAACAGCGCGGAGCCGTGCGTACGCGGAAGCAGGCCCACCTCGCAGGAGATGGGACGGATGGTCTTCTCGTCGCGGCCGTCGATGCGGACGCGCTCATCGAGGACCATGGTGCGCACGACCTCGGCCTTGCGGTGCTCGAACTCGCCCTTGATGAGCTTCTCGTTCTCCGCGAACTTCTCCTCGCCGAGCTCCTCGGTGAGCTTGGCTACGAGCTCGCTCTTGATCACGGCGTAGCCGTCGTAGCGGGCGTGCTTGTCCTTGACGACGCAGGCTTCCTTGAGCTTGCCGTCGCAGAGCTCGGCGACGCGCTTGGCGATACCAGCGTCGAGCTCGGGCACGATGAACTCGCGCTTCTCCTTGCCCACTGCGGCACGCATCTTCTCGATCAGCCCGATGACGGCCTGACCCTCGCGGTGCGCGAACATCAGCGCGTCGATGATGTCGTTCTCGGTCGCCTCGGCGGCGCCGCCCTCGACCATCACCACCGCGTCCTTGCTGACCGCGACGACGAGTTCGATGTCCGCCTTCTCGATCTGCTCGAAGGTGGGATACGCGACCAGCTCGCCGTCCACCCGCGCGACGCGGATGCCGCAGACCGGCCCCGCCCAGGGGATGTCGGAGATGTGCAGCGCCGCGCTGGCGCCGGTCAGGGCCAGCACGTCGGTGGGATTGACGCGATCAGCGCTGAGCACGGTCGCGATGACCTGGGTGTCCTTCTTGTAGCCCTTGGGGAAGAGCGGACGAAGCGGACGGTCCATGATGCGGGCCGTCAGCACCTCGTAGTCGCGCAGGCGGCCTTCGCGCTTGAAGAAGCCACCCGGGATCTTTCCGGCGGAGTAGGTCTTCTCGACGTACTCGCAGGTGAGCGGGAAGAAGTCGAGCCCAGGCCGCTCCGAGGTGGAGGTCGCGGTGACGAGCACCACGCTCTCTCCGTAGGTAACCAGGACCGCGCCGTGCGCCTGCTTGGCTAGACGGCCGGTCTCGAAGGTGAGCGGACGCCCACCGACCATGACGGATTCACGTACAAACATTGGCTGTGCGCCCCCTTGGCGCTGGTTGTCGCTACGTGCGACGAAACGCCGGTCGGGGAGCGCCTGACTTCAGCCTCGGTTCCTGCGCGCGACTGTCGAGGTCGCATGCACGAAGCGAAGTTGAAGCAACTAGACGCTCTCCAGCCGACAATGGTTGGATGATGCTCGCCCCCGCTACTTGCGTAGGTTGAGCGAGGAGACGACCTTGCGGTAGCGCTCCACGTCGGAGCGCTTCAGATAATCGAGCAGGCGCCGCCGCCGCCCGACGAGCTTGAGCAGCCCTCGACGGGAGTGGTGGTCCTTCTTGTGGGTCTTGAAGTGCTCCGTGAGATACTCGATGCGGCTCGAGAGCAGAGCAATCTGCACCTCGGGCGAGCCGGTGTCCGTCTCGTGAAGCCGGTACTCGGTGATGACGCGCTGCTTGGCGTCCTGTTCTAGCGCCATGTTTCCTTCCTCGTGCGGTTCCACGGACACAGCGAAAAAGCCGTAGACCGGGTACCTCGAAAGCCGCGGGAGTATACGCGCCCGGCCCCCCTGGTCAACCGGCCAGGCCGGCGGAGCGCTGATCGGCCAAATGGCCGATGCCCGGATCCGGCGAGCGAAGCACGGCGCGTCGGGGTGCAAGCTCCCGCGCCCGTCCGCCCGGTGAGCCCCTCGTGGAGGATTCCGGCGGGGGTGCGTGGGCGGGAGGCGACTATCAGAAGCGGGCCTGGAGCATGGCGCCGAACCCCACGAAGTCCGGACTGAGGAAACGACGCAGCAGCACCGTGCCGCTCGGATCGAGCTCGAGGCGGGTCACGTTGTTGTCCCGCCGGTACTGCACCCAGGCCACGGTCGAGAGCATGTCGGACAGGTCCCACTTCAGGCTGCCGCGCGCCTCGATGATCGGCACGCGGCTTTCGCCTGCGGGCAGAAACGCGAGATCGCCCTGCTGGCGCACGACGATCGTGCGCGAGGTGTTGTTGCCCAGGAAATCAACCGACGAGCTGCCGAACGTGGCCGGCAGCTGCACGCCGCCACCGACGCCGGGCGTCAGGTGCAGCTTCTCGATGTAGTAGTCGACCGACGCAGCACCGAAGAGCTCGTTCTGGATCGTGGCGTCCTTGGGCAGGGTCTGGAACGGGATGAAGCTCGGCTGGTTGCGCAGCACGTAGGCCAGGTCGCGGTAGATGCCGCTGATGCTGCCGCGCAGATAGCCCGCCTGGACGTTCACCTGCACCGCCGCGGCGGTCGCGGGCTGCATGGTTGTCTGGCCCGGCGCGTCGAAGTTCTTCAGGTGCTGCTCCAGCCGATCGCCCTCGAGCGAAGCCGACCAGCTCACCTTGCCTGGGTGGTAGTCCGGCCGCGAGAGCAGCTCCCGGGGAGCGTTCGGATCGTTCTTGTAGAGCAGGAAGTCGGCCGAACGCGGCACCGGCATACCCTGGTGCACCACGATGCGCGCGGAGCCGCCGAAGGTGTAGACGCGCTGCCCGAGCACGTCCGGGTCCTCGAAGCGCCCCTGCTGGAAGTAGCCGCCGCCGGCATCGATGCGCAGGAAGTCGGTGAGGTCGACGCCCGCGCCGCCGAGGAAGCCGTAGTTGGTCTCGGCAATGCGCACCGTGTCGGTGGCGGAGCCTTCGCCGCTGGCGTTCTGCGTGATGACCTGCTGGACCTGGATGATGCTCGCGGTCTTGAAGCCGGCGAAGACGTAATAGCCCTTGCCGTCGTACTGCATCTTCAAACCGGGCGCGCTGCCCTGCAGACGCGGGAAGATCGACTGGTTGATGCGCGCGTTCGTACCGCCCCAGGAGATGTCGTAGAGATAGCCGAGGCGGAAGCGATCGGTGTCGATCGGATAGAAGACCAGAGCCAGACCCTGCGGCTCCGTCTTGCTGCCGGCAGTGCGGTAGAAGAGCCGGATGTACGTGCCGGCATCCTCCAGCACGGAGTTGACGTTGTTCGACTGGCTGCCGAGCTGGGCCATGTCCAGGCGCAGCGCGAGCGCCGCCTCGGTGTCCAGCCGCGGAATGTAGCCGGGCAGCTTCTTGTACAGGACGAGCTGCGTGATGTTCTCGCGACCGGCAAACCGCGAATTGAGGTTGTCGAAGAAGAGACGGTACTGCGGTCGGTCGCCAACGCTGGGATTCGGCGAGAGCGGCAGCGCCTCGCCGGTGGCGTGCAGCACGTCGTCGTCGCCGAAAGTCCAGGTCAAGCGCGTGTCGACGAAGTCGCTGTACGGCGCATGCGCGACCTCTTCCGGAGTCGCGGCTTTCGGGGCGCCCGCCTTTTCGCCGACCTCGGCCTCGGCGCCTTCCGGCGTCGCCGACACGGTTCCGGATCCGGTCGCCTTGGCGCCTGTGCTGGGCTCGCTCTTTTCCTCGGGCGCGGCCTCTGCCGGCTGCTCGGGCGCGGCCTTCGTTCCGGGCTGGGCCTTTTCCGGCGCGGGCGCCTCGGCGGGAGCCGGCGCCCCGGCGTCGGCCGGCGGATTTCCGGGCTGGGCCGGCGGCGGCTGATCCGCGGGCGGCTGATCCGCCGGCTGCGCGAGGGCGATCGCCGGGCAGAGCCCCATCGCGAACAGCACGCCCAGCGCCGGGGCGCGCATTCTAGTTCGTACCTTCATTCGGGTCATAGATCGTCCTCGGGGAGACGCAGGCAGTGTCGGAGGCTACGGGAGCTTTGGGGCCATTCCTGCAGGCGAGCTGAGACTTCGACGTCGCGTCCGTCCCACACACCAGGTCGTCGATGCAACGCGTTTCAATCGTCCAGTTCAGCGAGCCGCCGCTGAAGTTGCGCAGCGTGCCGGTGACAGCGGGCAGCGTCACGCCCCTCATCGCCACGGGATCGAAGCCGGAGATGGTGCTGGTGTTGATCTGGATGCTCGCGCCGCCCTGCAGGTTGACGCGGTAGTTGCCGCGTGACACGTAGCCGGTCCACTCCACGCAGCGGGCGTCCGCGGCGCAGGCATTCGCGCAGGATGATTCCGCCGGGTCCGTGAAGTCCACGGCGCCGCTGTTGTTCAGGTCGCAATTCGACTGATCCGGTCCGAACACGTTCTTGACCGCCGGCTTCGGCCCGAAGAAGGAACCGATCGTCGCGTTCTGGACCCACACCAGACCGGACTCGACCTTCTCGAGCACGGAGTCGTCGCCCGCAGTCGTGCTGTCGATGAGCTGCGGCGCCGGCACCTGGCACTTGCCGCTGTCGTGCGCGTTCTGCCAGGGGTCGACCTCGTATGAGGGAAAGGAGAGCTCGGTGAAGCCGAAGAAGTCGGCGGCCGTGCCCGACAACTGGGTCAGGTGATCGCACACGCGGATGCCGCCCGGCGTGCTGAACGTGAAGGCGAAGATATGGCCGAAGCCGCGCGTCTCCGTGACGTCGGAGGCGTAGAAGCCCTGCGCGGCCACGCGCGTGACGATGAGGTTGGCCGGCGCGGCCGTCATCACCTCGATTCCCTCTTCCGGATAGGGCGTCGACGCGCCGAGCCCCTGCACGTCCGCCAGGCGCGGCAGGGCGAAGTAGATGGGCTGGGAAACGCCCGCGGCGAACTGCCCGGAAGTTTCCGTGTCGTCGTTTGCAAACGCGCAACCCGGGTCTTCCGGGTAGTCGATGAGGCCGTCGCCGTCGTTGTCCTTGCCGTCGGCGCAGGCAGGCGGCTTGAATGGATCGGCCGGGGTGTAGCCGATGTCCTCCACCCAGATGCGCGTCGGCCCGCGCGGGTTGCGCACGAGGACGTCCACGCCCTTGGCCACGCCGTCCTTGACGAAGGCGTTGCGCCCCGTCGCGCCGGGCCCCTTCACCTGCAGCACCGCGCCCGGATCCGAGCTGACGCGCACGAAGCCGGTGAAGCTCTTGTCGATCGAGCCGTCTTCCTTCTGGGCCTCGATGTCGATGATCATCTCGACCGGCGTGCCCTGGGTGAGCGGCAGCGGGTTGTTCGCGCCCGGGATCTTCTGCCCGGGCAGGCTCGTCACGACGACGTGCATGCGCTCGGTGCGGGCCGCGTAGTGCTTGGAGTACGTGCCGCAGCCGGCCACGCCCAGCAGGACCGCGACGACGGCCAACGAGCGCGCTGTCACCGTCCCACCATCAGCACGCGGTTGTCGGCGAAGTTGCCGCGGGTGCGGTCGATGCAGGCCAGGAACTTGCACTCCTCGCCGCCGATTTCGCACGCGCTCTTCTTGGTGGTGCAGGTCGCGATGTTCTTTGCAGTGCTCGGGTTGGTGCAGCGCTGCTGGTGGTAGTTGGCCACGTCCTGCCGGCAGGCAGCGAGCACGCAGCGGCCGTCGCTGCACGAGCCGTTGGACGAGCAGGTCCCGTTCGCATCCTGCGCGGCATCCTCCGGGCAGGCGCACACGTAGCCGGTGCCGACCGACGCGCAGTCGCTGTCGGTCCCGCACTTCTTCAGGCCGTCCTTGGTGCCGTAGCTCGCGCTGTAGCCGCACGGGTGCCCCGCGCGGATCCAGTCGATGAGCGCGTCGCGCTGCTGGATCTGCGTATCGAACTGCGTGGTGTTGCGCTTCAGCACCGTGAAGCCGCTGCCGCCGCCGGCGAGGTAGTTGCTGGTCGCGAACTCGTAGGAGCCGGTCGGATCGATCTGCAGCAGACAGCGCCCCTTGCCGTTCGCGTCGGGGTGGTTCATGTCGCAGGCATTCAGCTGGTTGCCACAATCGGCGTCCGAGCTGCACGGCTTGGTGGAGGAGCCGATATAGATGTGCTCGGCGCAGGGCTGGGGCGTGCACTTGCCGTTGTTGCAGTCCTGCGACGGGCAATCACTGTTCGTCTTGCACGCCTGGGTGGTTTTCACGCGGCTGCAGCCGTTGCAGTCCAGCACGACCCGCGCCCCGGCGATCTGCGCCTGGCTGGCACAACCTCGCCCCGCCGAGCGGCGCGCCACGAAGTCGAACATCTCCTGCACCTCGACGCCGGAGAGCTGCATCTTCGAGATCGAGTTATCGAACGGGAAGATGTTGAACATCTGCTCGATGGTGACGGGGCCGGGCACCATGTCGGCGCGGATGCCCGTGGTGTTCGTGAGCGCGAAGTCGGTTTCGATGCCCAGACGACGCCACATCCCGGTCGCGATCATGTTACCGAGCGGCGAATCGCCTCCGCCGGTGCCGAAGCGCTTCGAGCCGTCCGGCGAGTAGCCGACCAACAGGTCCAGATCCACCAGCTCGTCGAGGTTCTGGCGGTAGGGCTCGAGCAATTCCGCGACGGCGCGGTTCTGCGGCACGTTGTCGGTGATCGGGATCAGCTTGTACTGGTGGCTGATGATCTCGAAGCCGTTGATCGGGTCGTAACAGCGACCGCTGGTCTGCGCCTTGGTGCAGGGGGGCGGCAGATCGGCCGGCGCATCCGACGCGATGATGTCCAGCCGCCCGACGTACTTGGCGAACGCGCCGGAGTGCACCTCGAGCACGGGACGGGGGACGCAGTAGCGACGGGCACCGGGATTGCCGTCGGCGTCCTTGAGCTCGATGTAGTGCCGACCCTGGCTGTCCACCTTGGCGCAGTCGTCGAGCACCTTCGGCGGCTGCAGCACGATGTGATTGTGGCTGCCGAGCACGATGTCGATGCCGGTCGTGCCCTTGATCATGTCCAGGTCGGCGTTCAGCCCGAGGTGCGAATCCACCACGACCAGGTCGACCAGCGGCCTGAGCAGGTCCACATAGGCCTGCGCCGTATCGATGGTGTTCAGCGGCGTGACACCCAGGCGGCTGGGGCGCTCGAAGAGCGAGCTCAGGCTCGACAGGTTGCCCATGCCGATCACGCCGACGCGCAGCCCGCGGACGTTGAACACCGTGAACGGCTTGAGGATGTTGTGGAGCTCCGGGTTGCCGACCGTGTCCGGGTCCTCGATCTTGTAGTTGGCAGCGAGCAGCGGGAAATCTCCCCACTTCTCGTGCTGGAGGCGACAGTTGAGCGCGCCCTTGTCGAACTCGTGGTTCGCGAGGATCTGGACGTCGGTACCCATCGCGCTCAGGGCCCGCACCTCGGCCTCGCCGTTGAAGTAGTTGAAGACTGGCGCGCCCTGGAACGCATCGCCGCCGTCGATGTGCAGCACCCGGTCGGCACGCGCGCGCTCCCGGTCGAGGATGTACGCCACGCGCGCAGCACCGCCCACGGTCGCCACGGTACCGGCGACGCCGAGCCCGAGCGCCGCGTCGGTCTGGGTGATCTGCAGCTCGTAGGGGAACAGCCGCGAGTGGATGTCCGCCGTGTGCAGGATGGTGAGCTTGGTCTGCCCATGCACGCGGACGGGCGCGGGGTCGGCGGGACAACCCACGAATGACGCGGCACAGACCATGGCGAGCGCCAGGAGCAGAAGAGCCCGCCACTTCATCGGCCCCGATTACCGCGCTCGGAGAGCGCTGCCAAGTGGCATGTGGCAAGGCGACAGCGACGCGAACGTGAAGCGCGACCGACCGCGCGGCCGACGCTCGCCCGCGTCGGTAGGCACTACCACGGAATATTTCCAATCAGGCCGCCGAGAATTCAGCGTCGAGCAGATCGGCCAGCATCGGCGCGAACGCGTCCGCAACGACCTTTTCGGCTTCATCCGCAGCAATCTGCTGCATGGCCTTGTCGGCGACCACCTCGGCGTCGGAGAGTGTGAGCCGGCAGATCGCCTCCTTTACGCCCGGGATCGCCGACGCCTCCATGCTCAACTCGCGCAGGCCCATTCCGACCAGCAGCGTAGCCGCCAGGGGATCGCTCGCCATGGCGCCGCACACGGCAACCGGCCGGTTGTGGCGCTTGGCGGCGCCGACCACCCCGCTGATCAAACGGAGGATCGCCGGATCGAAGGGGCTGGCGATGTAGGCCAGCTCCCTGCTCGAGCGGTCGACGGCCAGCGAGTACTGGACGAGGTCGTTCGTGCCGATGCTCATGAATTCCGCCTCGCGGGCCAGCTCCTCGGCCATCACCGCAGCGGAAGGCACTTCCACCATGATGCCGAGCGGAATGTGCTCGGCGCGGGCCTGGCCGGCCTGGTCGACCTCCGAGACCGCCTGCTCGTACAGCTCGCGCACACGGCGCAGCTCGCGCACGCTGGAGATCATCGGAATCATGATGCTGAGCGGCCCGTGTGCGGACGCTCGCACCATGGCGCGTAGCTGCTCCAGGAAAATGTCGGGACGAGCCAGTGCGAGGCGCACGGCGCGCAGGCCCAGAGCCGGATTCATTTCCGGCGGCGCCTGGAACGCCGACACGAACTTGTCACCGCCGATGTCGAACGTCCTCAGCGTCACGGAAAGCGGCGCTACGGTCTCGAGCACGCGCTTGTAGATCGCATACTGCTCGTCCTCGCCCGGCGGCTCGGCACGATTCACGTAAAGAAACTCGGTGCGGTAGAGCCCCACGCCCTGAGCGCCGAGCTCCAGCGCGATGCCGGCTTCCGAGGGCAGCTCGATGTTGGCCTTGAGCGTGACCGGGATGCCGCAGCGGGTGACCGCGCGGCGGTCGCGCGACTCGCGCAGCTTGAGGCCGACCGCCTTGTAGCGCTCGACGCGCACCTCGGCGCGCTGGATCATCTCGGGCGAGGGATTGATAATCACCCGGCCCCTGAGCGCGTCGACGATGACCAGGTCGCCGTTCGCGACCGTGCCCAGGATGTCGCGCACACCCACCACGGCGGGCAATTCCAGCGCGCGCGCCAGGATCGCGGTGTGGGCGGTCCGGGTGCCCACCTCCGTGACCATCGCCAGCACGGTTCTCTTCGACAGCCCGGCCGTCTCGGCGGGCGACAGATCGTGGGCGATGATGATGGACGGCTCACCCAGATCAGGCATGGACAGAGCGCGCTGCCGGCCGGTCAGCGCGCGGATGATGCGATCGCCCACGAACTCGAAGTCGTGGCTGCGCTCGGCCAGGTACGGATCGGTGCCCGAGCGCAGGTGCTGGGCCATCTCGCTCACCGCGGTGTCCACTGCCCACTCGGCGCATTGCCGATCGATGCGCACGTGCCGCTCCACGTCTTCGCGCAAGCTCTCGTCCTGCACCATCATGATGTAGGCCTCGAGGATCGACAGCTCGGCGCGTATCGCGCTGGTGCGGACGTTCGACGCCACGTCGTGCAGCCCTTGCGCCGCGAGCGAAACGGCTGCGTCGAAGCGGGCCATCTCCTCCTCGGCGCGGTGCTTCGCGATGCGGCGGCGCGTGACACCGGGGCGGCGTGTATCGACCACGACGGCGCGGCCCACCGCGAGCCCCGGCAATCCAGCGATGCCTTCCAGCGTGATGGTCGGCTGCCGCTCCGTGGGCGGCGGCGGCGGCGACGAACCGCCAGGTCGCTCGTCCGTCATCCTACTCCGCCTCCCCGAAACGGTCGTTGATGAGCTCGCCGATGCGCTGGACGGCTTCCTCGGCACATTCCCCGGTCGCCTCCACGGAGAGCTCGGTCCCCTTCGAGCCGCACAAAAGGAGGACGCCCATCACGCTCTTGGCATTGGCCGCCTGGCCGCCGTGGCTCACGACGACCTCGCAAGGGAAGCTCGATGCGAGCTGGACCAGCTTGCTCGCCGCCCGTGCGTGGAGGCCCAGCTTGTTCCGCACCGTGAACGTGCCCTTCGCTGCGCTCACATCGCCCCCCTTCCGCCACGCGGGCCGCCCCCGATGAAGTCGGGCTCGGAATGCCGCTCGTCCAGCGCTGCACGCTCGATGTCGCGGTGTACGACCTCGATCCCGAGACCCGTCCGCTCCTTCAGCACCTTCGACAGGTGCTCGGCGATCACCACGGAACGATGGCGCCCTCCGGTGCAACCAATCCCCACCGTGAGGTAGCTCTTCCCTTCCCGCTCGTAGCGCGGCAGACAGAAGTCGAGCAGCGCGTCGGCGCGCTCGAGAAACTGCTGCGTCTCGCGGTCTCCCAGCACGTAGTCCCTGACCGGAGCGGACGTGCCCGGCAGCTCGCGGAGGTTCTCGACGAAATGCGGGTTTTGCAGAAAGCGCACGTCCAGCACCAGGTCGGCGTCGACCGGCGCGCCGTACTTGAACCCGAAGGAGACGACGCGCGCATGCATGCGCGGTGCTTCCCCGGCGCCGGGCCCGAAATACCCGACGATGCGCCGCCTCAGGTCGTGCACGCTGAGTCGCGTCGTGTCCACGACGAGCGTCGCTTCCGCGCGTAGTTGCGCAAGCCGCTCGCGCTCGATGCGGATGCCGTCGAGAACCGCGGTGGCTGCCTGCTCGCTGCCCGGCTCCTGGATGGTGCTGAGGGGATGGGGGCGCCGCGTGCTGCTGAAGCGCCGGAGCAGCGCCTCGTCGGACGCGTCGAGGAACAGCACCGCCAGCTCGCGCTCCGGGTTCGATCGGACCGCGTCGAACACGCGCGTGGCATCGTCCAGGAAACGCCGCACGCGCACGTCGATGCCGAGCGCGATGCGCTCCACCTTGCCTGCCTCGCACGCCTCGAGCGTCTCCGCCACGACCGGCGACGGCAGGTTGTCGACGCAGAAGTAACCGAGATCCTCCAGCGCATGCAGTGCCGTGGATTTGCCGGCGCCGCTCAGGCCGGTCACCACCACAACCAGCGTGCGCCCTTCGTTCATCTCCTCTTCCCACCAACAGGGGGCGGAGCCGAGCTCTCGTTGGGGTTCCTGAGCCGGAACGACCCGCTGGGCGCGCGCTTCGGCGTCTTGGGTTTGTCGCCGCCATCTATCAGGCTGGCTTCAATGCGTTGGACAAACTCGCGCCCCGGATTGCGCCCGGCCTGCCGCAGCAGCTCGTTTCGAGCCGCGATCTCGATGATCGAGCTCATGTTCCGTCCCGGGCGCACCGGCAGACACACCTCGCGGATCGGCACTCCCAGGATCTCGCGATGATGGTCGTCCACGCCGATGCGGTCGAACGCTGCGTCGCCTTCCCACAGGTCGAGCTGGACGATGAGGTCAATGCGCTTGCGCTCGCGGATCGCCGTGACGCCGTAGAGATCCTTGATGTTGAGGATCCCCAGGCCGCGCACCTCGATGTGGTAGCGGAGCAGCGGCGCGGGCTGGCCGAACACCATCCCCGGCGGCCGGTAGTCGCATTCGATCGCGTCGTCGGCGACCAGCCGGTGACCTCTCATCACGAGCTCCAGCGCGCACTCGCTCTTGCCGATCCCGCTCTTGCCGAGCAGAAGGACGCCCACCTCGAACACGTCCACCAGCACGCCGTGCACCCGGGCACGCGGCGCCAGGCGCTCGTCGAGAACGGTGTGCAGCGCCGTGATGGCGGACGACGAGCGTTCGGCGCACACCACCAGAGGCGTCCCGGTGTGCTCGGCCTCCTCGCAGAACGGCGCCGGCGGATCGACGCCGCGCGTGACCACGACGCAGGCCAGGCCCAGCGAGAACAGGTGGCGAGCGGCGCTGCGCTGCTTCTCGGGAGACAGCGTCTCCGCGTAGCTCAGCTCGGTCTCGCCCAGGATCTGGATGCGCGTCGGCACGATGCCGTGCAGATGGCCGACCATCGCCAGCCCCGATTTCTGGATGCGCGCGTGCGTGATCTCCCGATCGAGACCCGACGCTCCGGCTACGAGCCGCACGTTGAGCTCCAGCGCCGGGTCATCGAGCAGCGCCCGGACGGTGAGGGAGCGTGCGCCGCTGCTGGGCGGCTCGTAGACGGTCATGGCGGTTACCTCAAAGTCGCATCCTGCGCCTGGATGAGCGAAAAGGCCGCTGTCGAGTCGGTGGACTCGACAAGCCGCGTGCGCGTCGACGCGTCGCGAAGCAGGCGCGAAATGCGCGCCAGCGTGCGCAGGTGCTCGCCGGTCGCCCGCTTCGGGCCGACCACTCCGAACACGATCGTCACGGGTGCGCCGTCGATGGACTCGAACGGCACGCCGCGCGGACAGAGCAGGAGCGCAGCCGCCTGGCCCGGTGCGGCGTCCAGCGCCGTGTGCGGAATTGCCACGCCGTCGCCGATGCCAGTGCTCTGCAACCGCTCGCGGTCGAGCAGCAGCCGCTCGATGACGTCCTGCTCCACCCCGACTGCGGGCGCGAGCATCCCGGACAGCAACCTGAGCGCGTCCGCCTTTTCGTGAACGATACCGCCGGCGGGATCGACGAGGATCCGTTCGACGGTGAGAATGTCGGAAAGTCGCATTGCGAGATCGCTCCGACCCCCGGAGGTGGGTTCCAGGGGCATCTCAGCGCTTCTTGGAACGGGCAGCAACCCGGGTAGCAGGTTTCTTCACCCCGTTCGCGCGCTTTGTCCTTGTCGCGACCCGGCTGGCTGGCCTCGCCCGGGCCTCGGAGTCTGCCGCGCCGGCTACCGGCGTCGGCTTCGAACCGCCCCTCAATGTCTCGCCGCCGCGGCGCTTCTTCGCCTGCGAAGCGCCCTTGTTGCCGCGGATCTGGCGCTCGAGCTTGTCGATCACCTTGTCGATCGAGGCATACATGTCGTCGCTGATTTCCTTCGCCTCGATGTGTGCGCCCCCACTGGAGATGCGGGTTTCCGCCATGTGCCTCAGCTTGTCGTGCGAGAGGGTGACCTTCGCCGTCATCGGCTCGCGAAGGAACTTCTGGAGCTTGGCAACCTTGTCACGAGCATAGGACTTGATCGCCTCGCTCGCATCCATATGGCGGAAGGTGATGCTGATGTTCATTGAACCTCCGGGCGGGAATTGCGGTGGCTTCGCAGGCCGCGGCGCGGGTCGGTAGCGGGGACATCGCGCCCTATCACATTGGACACAGGAGCCAAAGCACCCACGTCACCCTAGCCTAGCCGACAAGTCCACCCGATAGCCATTCGTATCCCACCCGCCCGCCCCCGCCGGAATCCTCCCGGGGGGCTTTGCCCCCCGAGCCCCCTCACGCGATTCGCTTCGCTCATCGCGGGCTCGCTGTCGCTTCGCTGGAAGAGCTACAAAGGGTGGCTCGGTAGAGTGGATCAGAACAGGCGCTTTCGCTTCGAGGACGCGAGGATGCCGAGCATCTCGCGGTACTTGGCGACAGTGCGGCGGGCGATCTTGATGCCTTCGCTCTTCTCGAGCAGCTCCACGATCGCTTGATCGCTCAGCGGGTTGGCCTTGTCCTCGTCCTCGATGATCTTCCGGATGGCCTGCTTGACGCTCTCGCTGGCGATGTCCTCGTTCGCCACCCGCCGGATGCTCGAATTGAAGAAGTACTTCAGCTCGAACAGACCCTGCGGAGTGTGCATGTACTTGTTGGTCGTAACGCGCGAGATGGTCGATTCATGCATCCCGACGGCTTCCGCAACGTCCCTCAGGATCATCGGCTTGAGGTAGGCAACGCCCTTCTCGAAGAACTCGCGTTGCTTTTCCACGATGCACTCGGCGACGCGGATGATGGTCTTGCGACGTTGCTCGATCGCGCGGATCAACCACTGCGCATTGCGTAGCTTCTCGCCGATGAATTCCTTCGCGCTCGGGTCCTTCATGAGGCGCTTGGTCAGCGCCTCGTTGATGAACAGCCGCTGCATGCCGCGATCGTTGTCGAGCACGACGAACTCCTCGCCGTCCTTGATGACGTACACGTCCGGCGTGATGCCGATGGTGCGGTCGTCCTGGTCGGTGAAGTTGCGCGCCGGCCGGCTCTCGAGCTTCTGGATCTCCTTGGCGGACTCGTACACCTCCTCCAGCGGGATTTTCATCTCCCGCGAGATGGCCTGGTAGTTGTGCTTCTCCAGATGGTGGATGTGGTTCTTGATGATCTCGACCTCGGTATCGTCGAAACCGTAGGTGCGCGCCTGGATGAGCAGACATTCGCGTAGATCGCGGGCGGCCACGCCGAGCGGATCGAAGTTCTGGATCATCTCCAGCACGAGCGGCGCGTCGTCGAGATGCAACCCCGCTTCCTCGGCGAGATCGTAGATCGTGAGATCGGCGGTACGCGTGCCGTCGGGTCGCTCCACTCCTGCGAGGTCGAGGTAGCCCTTGTCGTCGAGGTTGCCGATGACGAGCTCCGCGAAGCGGCGCTCCACGTCCGTGAAGTCGCTCATCTGCAGCTGCCACAGCAGGTGATCCCGCAAGCTGCTGGGGCGCGTGAGGTTCTGCTCGATGGGCGGCAACTCGTCGAAACCACCGCGGTTTCCCGGCACCGGCTGCTGCAGGCTGCGGTTCTCCAGGAACTTCTCCCAGTCGACCTCGCGCGTTGCCTTCTCGGTCTCGCGCTGCTCTTCGGTCTGCTGGTAGTTCGACTTGTCCTCGTCCAGCGCGCGCTGGCTCTCGCCTCGTTCCCCGCCCTCCTGTCGCTCGCCTTTGCGATCCGGTTCCTCGTCGGAGAGCACCGGATTGTTGTCGAGCTCTTTGCGGACCTCGTCGATAAGCTCCAGGCGCGACAGCTGCAGCAAGCGGATCGCCTGCTGCAGCTGGGGGGTCATGACCAGCTGCTGTGAAAGGCGGAGTTGCTGCTTGATCTCCATCGATTTCCGCTCGCGGGTGGGGTCTACTCCGGGCCTGGCAGATCAGGAGTGTACCACCGCCAGCAAGAAATGGGCCTGCAAGAAATTGCCCGTTTTCATGCTGGATCGAAGCTGCAGACGGCCCGTGACGGTAGCTTAAGTCTCCGCTCGTCCAGCCTCAAGCCTATCCGAGGTAGCGGCGCCGAACGGCCGGATGGTCGGAGAACGTCTCCGGCCCGGACGAAAGCTCTATTCGGCCATCCACCAGCAGCGCAGCTCGATCGCACATCGTCAGCGCCTCGCGGATGCGGTGATCGGCCAGAACGATCGCCATGCCGCGTTCCGACCGGCCTCTCAGCAGCTTGCCGAGGCGCCCCGCGGCAGCAGGGTCGACTCCGGTCAGTGGCTCGTCCAGTACCAGCACCGCGGGCTCCGCGATCAGCGCGCGCAACAGCTCGAGCCTCCTGCGCTCTCCGCCAGACAGCTCGCCAGCGCGCACTTCGAGACGTCCCTCCAGCTCGACTTCCGCGGCGCGCTCGGCGGGCGGCCGCGACTGGACGCGCGCCACCCGTTCGAAGGTGCGGATGTTGTCCGCAACGCTCAGCTCCTGCAGCACGCTGGGCGTCTGGGGCACGTAGCCGAGCCCGGAGCGTGCGCGGCGCCACAGCGGATCGCGCGTCACCTCCCTGCCCGAAAGCCAGACGCTTCCCGCGCTCGGTGCGAGCTCGCCCACGAGCACGCGGAAGAGCGTGCTCTTGCCGGCCCCGCTCGGACCCAGCACGCCGAGCACGGAACCCCGTGACACCTCGATGTCCACGCCGCGCAGCACTTCGGCGCCGCCGAGCTTTGCGCGCACGTCGCGAGCACGCAGCGCCGGCTCGGTCACGCCCAGACCCTAGCGCGCGGGGGTCTCGACCGGGATCGAGCCCTTCACGCCGCGCAGCGAGACCTTGCGCGTCGCGATGTCGATGGTCGCGTACTGGGCCCGGAGCCAACCGCGTCCGCGCGTCAGACGCACACCGCCGGACAGCTTCACGCGGCGGTGCGCTACGTCGACCTCGACCACGCTGGCCTTGGCTTCGATGCCCTTGACGCGCGCGGTCACTCCGCCGGTACCGCGCGCCCAGCGGACATGGGGCGCCTGGTCGTAGCGGACCTCGACCTTCGGGCAGAGCACCAGAAGGTCACCCAGCTTCGCCCGCACGTCGCCCTGGAGCACCGCGGTGCCCTTGTTGACGTCCACGTCGAGCGTCTCGGCGGTCACGTCCAGCGTCTCGCCGCCGATGACGCCGAGCGGGTCGGCATGGGCCGGGGTGCCCGGGACAGCAAACCCGCCCACGACCAGCGCGAGCGCCAGTAGCCCTCCCCTGATCAAACGATGACGAGCTTGCACAGACACTACCAATGCTACCATTTCAGACGGCTTCCGCCCGCCCGGGATTCAGTTTTCCGGTGTCATTCCAGCGACCGCGGGGCCCCCGGGCTGACCCCGATCATCGAGTGGGGCGCCGAGCGCGGACGCCAGTGCGCGAACCCGGACCTCGACTGCATCGACCTCTGGGGCCGGGCTCGCCGAACCGAGCTGTTCGGCGACGCGTCCGAGCTCCTCGACCAGCAGAGCAGCGAGCTCGCGCCGTACTCGCGCGGACTCCTGCCCTTCGCCGGCCGCGTGCAGCCACGGCGCGAGCGCCGCGAGCAGCACCTCGACCCTGGGCTCCAGCTCCCGCACCACGGTCCGGGCCGCGTCACCGAGGGACAGCAATCCGATGGCCGCGCGCGCCAGGTCCGGTCCGGCGGCGCGGGTGCGCGCGGAAACGAAGCGGCGCGCAGCGGTCTCCTCCAGATTGCCGGCGACGGCGCGCAGATCGGGCGCCAGACGTTCGAGCGCGCTGGCGAGGGCTTCGTCCAGGCGCCGCTCCAACGCTGCTCGCTCTCCGCGGATCCGGGCGACGGCTTCACGCAGCGTACGTCGCTGCTCGGCGGCGCGCTGCTCGCGCTCGCGGCGGCTTTCGGCACGGCGCCCCGCCAGCTCCTCGAGTCGCGACGCGATGCCCGCCGCGCGTCGGCGCAGCGCTCGCTCGCGCAGGGCGTCGCTCTGTTCGACGAGCACGCGCTCGACCAGCTCTTCCACCGCGCTCCAGCGGGAACGTTCCAACGCTTCCGCGTCTCCCTCCCTGCCCGCCAGCGCCAGACGCGCGGACAGCGCAACGGGAGGCGTCTCCGGCGCGAGCCCGGCCGCAGAAAGTCCGCTCTGGACGTGCTCGAGCGCCTGCTGGAGCGCGTCGGCGGACTCGAGCCGGTCGAGCTTGTTGAGCAGCACCACCAGCGGCAGACCCAGCTCGGCGAGCTCGGTCATCACCAAGCGCTCGCTCTCCTTGAGCGGCTGGGTGGCGTCCAGCAGCCAGAGCGCAACCTGCGCCTCGGCGAACGCCGCGCGCGCGGTGCCGGCGTGCGCGGCATCCGGCGCGTTGAATCCGGGCGTGTCGATCAGCTCGATGCGGCGCAACTGCTCGAGTGGCGCGTAGATTGTCACGCGTTCGACCGTTGCCGGATCGAGCCCGGCCAGGGTCCCGCGCAGCTGATCGTGCGAGACGATGCGATCCTCCAGAGCTCCGCGGCGCTGGATGCGAACGAAGCGATCCGGCGCCCAGACGAGGCGGTTCAGCGTGGCCGTGGTCGGCAGCACGCCCACCGGAGCGACGACCTCGCCCAGCAGTGCGTTGATGAAGCTCGACTTGCCGGCGTTGAACTCTCCGACCACGGCCACGGCGAGCGGTCGCTCGAGCTCGCGCGCCAGCGACTCCACTTCCCTGAGCGCGCCGAGCTGGCCGAGCTCGCGAGATAGGCTGGACAGCTCGGAGAGCAGCAGGTCCCATTCGGCGGGCGTTCCTTGCGGCAGCCAACCCAGATACGCCTGGCGCCGGAGCTCGTCCGCCCACGCCCCCGCGCCGTCGCCCACCGCGTCGAGCCGCGCGAGGCGATCAGCCGGGGGCGCCTCCAGCGCGGCAGAGAGCGCCAGCACCCCCGGTGCGAGCTCGATACGGCGGGCCTGGGCGATACCGACAGCGTCGCGCAGCCGATCGGCGTCGCGAGCGTCGAGCGCCAGGGCTGCGTAGCGATCGACCAGTGACTCGGGGGCGTGCGGCTGCTTCGCGCCCTCCGCGAGCGCAGCCAGCGCTTCCTCGCGGCGTCCCTGGGCGATCGCGAAGGCCGCGCGCCACTCGGGATGCGCCCCCCAGCCGAGCTCGTTCACCACCGCCCGCAGGCGCGCGACCACCGGCGCCTCGGTACACGCAGCGACGAACGCCGAGACCACGCGCCCTGCACCCATCGCCTCGAGCATGAGCGCGCGCTCGAAGGCGCGACCTGCCTTCGCCGCATCGCCGGAGAGCGCCGCGAGGCGCCCCTCGACCAACCACGCGCGGCCGTCGAGAAGCGCGGGCTCGGGCAGCGCGGAGGCCGCGCGCTGGGCCCGCTCGACCTCGCCTTGATCGAGCCAGGCTTCCACATGGCGAAGGACGGCCGGGGGCGAGCTGCGCGCCGCCAGGCTCGAGCCGTCGAGCCAGCGCTCGGCGCGCGCACCATCCGAGCGCGCGAGATCGAGATCGGCCAGCCACAACCGTGCGCGGTCGGCTGCCTCGGGCGGCTCGGTCGCTTCCGCAGCCCGCTGCAGCCCGGGTTCTGGATCCTCCCCCTGGCGATAGCGCGCACCCGCCAGCCGAAGCCACACGTCTGCCCGGTAGGGCAGCTCGCGTGAAAGGCGTTCCAGCGCCTCGACCGCCTCGTTGTCGAGCATCATCGATTCGGCGGCGTCCGCCCACAATGCCAGCGCCACCCGCGACCGGGGCAGCTCCTGGAGGATGAGCAGCGCTTCCTGCCGCGCATCCCAGGGCCGCCCCGCCTCGAGCGCCTCCACCGCCAGGGCGCGACGCCGCTCGGCCCCCCGTGCCAGGATCTCCGCCCGCGCCAGCCAGTCCGCCAGCTGATCCTGTAGGCGCGCCATCGCCGCGACCGTACCAGGCCCGGGCACGGTTGGCAGCGCGCTCGAGCGATCTCCGGGGGTCCTGGCAGCCGCTCCACGTCGCGGATACGCCACGTTCGCGCCGCGCCGCGCCCCCTGCTCCGACGGTGCTAGGCTGGCGTCGTGCAACGCCGAGGGGCGAGCGGCAATACGACGGTGTCCCGGGCCAAAGCCCTGCTCCTGCACGTGCAGCGCGCGCACGGGCGCGCCGAGGCCGACGCCTTCCTGCTGAAGGCGAAGCTCGATCGCGACTACTTCGACGACGAGACGCGACAGCTGCCGATCGAGCTGTGGCACTCGGCCCTGGAAGCGTTCGCCTCGCGCTGGGGCCGCGACGAGATCCGGCGCACCGTGCCGTCCATCGTCGATCCAGAGAACATGGGCGTGTGGACCCGCGTTTTGCGCGGCGCCTCCGAGCCGGGAGAAGCCTTCCGCCAGCTCGAGCAGTACGGCGGCGACGAAGTGCTCACCGAGCGCTGGCACACGGTTGCCTCCGAGCAGCGGCTGTGGCGCGGGCGCGTGCCGCTGCGCTACGACCCCGCGTTGGAGCGCGACGGACTGTTCGCGCTGGCGCGCGCAGCGGAGCTGAGCGCCGTGCCCGTGCTGTTCGGGCTGCCGCCGGGCGAGGTGAAACAGCTCCCGACCGAGCCGGACCGGTCCGGCGGCGCGGTGCAGTTGTTCGAGGTGCGCTGGCGGTTGCCCCGGAGTGGCAGCATCGCACTTGGCGGCGGCATCGGACTGCTCGGATCCCTGGGCGCGAGCCTGGCACTCCGGCTACCGCTGTCGTCCGGAATCGAGTTCGCCGGGCTGGCGGCCGCGGTGGGGCTCGGCACCGGCTTCGTGATCGCGCAGGAGCGACGGCGGCGCACCCAGAGCCGATCGCAGCTGCGGCGGATCCAGGCGCTCGAGCGCTCGGCTGCGCTGCGCGACGCCCGCGAGCGCGGCGCGACCGGCTTCCACGAAGGCGTGGTGATCGCAGGGCAGTACCGGCTCGGCGAGAAGCTGGGCGTGGGCGCGAGCGGGACGATCTGGGAAGCCACGCGGCTGGCCGACGGCGAGATCGTCGCCATCAAGCTGCTCAGGACGGCGGTCGCCCACGACACCGTGGCCGCCGACCGGCTGCGCCGCGAAGCCGCCGCGCTCGGTCTGGCGTGGCATCCGAACGTGGTCGAGGTCTACGACGACGGGCATCTGCCCGACGGCACCAGCTACCTCGTGATGGAGCGCCTGCACGGCGAATCGCTGGCGGCACGCCTCAAGCGCAGCGGCGCACTCTCGCCGGCCGACCTGACGCCCGTCGCGCTGCAGGTGTGCGATGCCCTGGGCGCGGTGCACGCGGCCGGCGTGGTGCATCGCGATCTGAAGCCGGGCAACATCTTCCTGGCAGCGACCGCGGAGGGTCCGCCGACGGTCAAGCTGCTCGACTTCGGCATCGCGAGGGTGGAGTGGGCCGAGACGCGCCTGACCAACATGGGGGCGCCCGTGGGCACGCCCGGCTACATGTCGCCGGAGCAGGAGCAGGGAGTCGAGATCGACGCTCGCAGCGATCTGTTCGCGCTGGGCGGCGTACTGTACGAGTGCCTGAGCGGACAACCACCACCGGTCCGGACCAGCGAGCTGTGGGTCGCGGCCGCGCACGCGCCGGAGGGACAGAGCGAGAGCGGCGTGCAGCGCGCGCTCAGGACCATCCCTTCGCGCTGGCGCGAGCTCATCGAGCGCGCCATGGCGCCGCTGCCGCGCGACCGCTTCCCCGACGCGAGGGCCGCGCGCGAGGCCATCGTCGCGCTGCGTGACGGGGCCGCCGGAGCAGCTGGATAGCTCTGCAGTTCCAGCAAGCTGGGCGCTATTTCCTCAAGCCCAGGATCAGGTAGCTCTGCCGCGTCCCGCCGAGCGGAATGCGGGCGAGAACGCGGAAGCGGTCGCCGGCCTGGCGCGCCACGCGCTGTTCGACTCCGCGGTCGAAGCGGCTCTGCCACCACGGCAGCGCGGGCGCCTCGCCCGGCGCCAGAAGCAACACCAGCCGGTCCACGTGGCGGGCCTCGAGCCAGCCGTCCGGAATGCGCTTGGTCGTGTGGCCGCCGGGAAGCACGGCCACGCGCGAGTCGGTCACGCCCGCCATGTCCTCCACATCGGCCGGAGTGGCGGCGCCGACCCAACCCACGTCCAGGCTCGCTACGTGGCCACCGCCCGCGAGCGGCGCGGCGGCCGCTTCGATAAGCGCTGCGCGGTTCGGCCCGACGTGACGCGCGACCCGGCCGATGACGAACATCACGACGACGGACACGCCCAGGGCGGCGGCGAGCCTGAGCGCGGTGGCCCAGGGGCGCGAGACGCCGGCGATGGCAGCGCCCACCAGTATCAGGCCGGGCAACACCGGTACCATCAGCCGGTAGAGCGCCATCCAGTCGCCGCCAGCCAGAAGCAGCGAGACGACGTGCACGGCGCAGGCGGCTGCAACGGCGCGCTCGTGCCCCCCGATGCGCCGCAGGGACCAAGGCGCCAGCAGCAGCAGCGGGGGCCCCGTGAACGCCAGCGCTCCCCAGGCGTACCTGAACCCGTGCGAAAGGTCGGATGGCTTGGCGAATACGGCAAGCGGCGCAGGATGACCGAACGCGAGCTCCCTGGTAGCACCCACGATCAACGCCGGGACCAGCGCCAGCGCAGCCAGCGCGAAGACGCGCTGCACGCTTCGCCGCGCCGCGAAACCCGTCCCCACGACCAGCACCAGCGCCCACGGCAGGAGCTCGGGGCGCCACGCCGCGGCCAGCCCCGCAGGCACAACAGCCCACGGAGAGCGCATCAACGCCAGCGTGGCCAGGGCCACGACGACGCCGGTCTCCATGCCGGCCACAGACCATGCCGCCAGCGGCGCGCACACCGCGAGCAACACGAGCGGCGAGAGCTTCAGACGGCTTCCCGGCAGCCGGGCCACCGCGGCCCCGAGCCAGATCGCTGCCGCCAGCCACGAGATCGCGCCGAGCCAGCGGGCGGCGGACAGTGCGGCCAGAGTTCCACCGGCGGCGAATGGCACCAGAACATAGGCCCATCCGAGCGGCGTCACCGCGTCGACCGGCGCCCCGCTGGCGTTGAAGCGGTAGCCCAGCCCCGCACGGAGGTGCGCCGCCACGCGCGCGCTGATCAGTGCGTCATCGACCGTGAAACTGCGGATCCACAGCAGCGGCAGCAGAGCCAGCAGCGCGGCAGCGGCTCCGATCGCCAGCGGCGGAAGCGGCCTAGCGACATGTGAGCCGCGTGTCCACTCCTCGGCTTTCTGCTCGGGAAACTTCGGGTCCACGCGCTGGCGTTTCTAGCATTGTACGCCGGATGTCAGCGATTCACGTCGTCGTTCGCCCGCGTCCCCAGAATTCCCCTGCGTCCGCGCTGGCGCCACTCCACGGCCTCTTCGACGTGGTCGTGGACGGCGTCAATATTACTGCGCGGATCGGCGAGGGACAGGCCCTCGCGCTGCTGGCGGAGCTCGGCCGCGCCGTGGCCGGCCTGCTTTCTGGGCGGCGCGATCGCGAAGCGCTCCAGCTCTACTCCGATGACGAGGCCTGGGAGCTCGGTCTCGAGC
Organism: uncultured delta proteobacterium; assembly: GCA_963826085.1. Lineage (GTDB taxonomy): Bacteria > Myxococcota_A > Polyangia > Polyangiales > Polyangiaceae > CAWDXG01. Next base: position 789,167 of record CAWGVN010000008.1, read on the forward strand.
GCGATGGCGACGAAGCGTTGATCACCGTCTACCGCACGGGTCGGCACCCGGTCGTGGCGGTGCACGAACGCCGCGTCGCCCTGTCCGCGCTGCGCGATGCGGTGCTGGCAGCTCTCGACGAGCAGCCGATCCAGAGCCAGCGCGGACCGGGCGAAGCCCTGGCGGGCGCCCGGCGCGCGCTGGTGCAGGCGTGGCCCCCGGTCGCCCGGGATCGGCGCACCGACCGCGAGGTGCCGGTCGCGCCACGCCCGATCCGCGGCTTCGGCTTCCAGGCGAGCGGCATGTTCCGCGTGGCCAGCGCGGCTCCGGAAGCCAGCTCCGATCCGCAGCTCGAGCGCGCCGATCTGCACGCGCTGCTGGTCAGGGGAAATCTGTCGGTCGTGGTGCGCGGCCGCACCGCGGAGCTCGGGCCCGCGCATCTGTTCCTGTTCGCCGAGAAGCTGCTGGTGCTGGCCGACGACGTGGTCGAGGCGTGGCGATCGGCCCGCCCGGTGTTCCAGCGCGTCGAGATCGACGGCGCGCGCCTCGCCTTGCGTCGGGGACCTGGCGACGGCCCACTGTCGGTCAGCATCGGCGGCCTGGCCGTGCGCCGGCGCGGACAGCCGATCACGTTCCCGGAGGTTGTGCCCGAAGCATTCGTGAAGGCCTCGCTCGGCTTTGTCCGACAGCTCGCCAAGGCCTTCATCGACAACGATCCCTCCCAGCAGCGGAACCTGCGCCTGGCCGCGCTGCTGGCGTCGGCGGCTTCGCTCGAGGAGCGCGCCGACGACACGATCGCCGAGGATTCGCTGACCAACCCCGAGCCGGAGAGCTATCGGTCGTTCCCGCTGCCGCGCCGCCGTTCGGAGAGCCGCGGCCCCTGGGAGCACGGCGGGCGCATGCGCTTCGTGCCGCGCTGGGTCGCCACCGTGCCCAACATCGACCTGCGCGCGACGTTCCTCTGCGGCGACACGCTGATTGTCGGCTCGGCGCGGGAGACTGCGTGCATCCGCCGCTCCGACGGCAACGTGGTGTGGCGGAGGGCGACTCCGCGAGCCGCGTGCGTCGTGACGCCGTCGGGGTTGGCGCGACTGCACGTCGATGGACGCATCGCTATCCATGATCTGGAGAGCGGCGAGGTGCGCTTCACCACCCGCCTGACGCCGCGTGCCGGCGGAGGCGCGACCGGAGCGGTCGTGCACACGCCCGGCCTGCCGAAGCTGCTCGTGGTCGCCGAGGGCGACCGCCGCATCACGGCGATCGATCTCGTCTCGGGCGACGTGCGCTGGCGTCACACGGCACGGCGCGCCGCCGGCTACCGCGTGCGGCGCGCCGGCAAGCTGCTGCTCGTAGCGGGCGGCGATTCGGCGCTCGTCGCGCTGGACGTCGTCACCGGAGAGGTGGTGTGGCGCGTCCGCGATCGACTCCCCTTCCCCGGCGACGTGGCGGTGGATCACGACGCGGCGTTTGCCGTCAGCGGCTCGCAACCGGGGCCGGCGCGGCTGCACCATCTCGACCCGTTCTCCGGCCAGGTGCGCTGGAGCGTCGAGCTCGAGGATCGGCCGGCGGCGGGCCAGGCGCCGTTGTTGACCCCCGACGTGGTCGTGGTCCCGACGCGGGACCGCCGCGGCGTGGGCGCACGCGCCTACGACCGGCAGAGCGGCGCCGAGTTGTGGGAGCACACGCCCGGCCTGGCTTCGCCCACCACGGCATGGCTCGCGGTCGACGACGCCATCGTCGCCAACAGCGCCGCCGGCACGCTGATCTGCATCGAAGCTTCGGACGGAACCCTGCGCTTCAACCACGTCTTCTCGCGCCACGTCGATGCGGATCAGCCGCGGCGCCTGGAGCCGGTGCTGCGCAGCGGCGCGCTGTTCGTGCCGCAGCACCAGGTGCACGTGGTGCGCCCCCGCGACGGCGAGATCATCGGCACCGTGCCCAGCGATCTGATCCCCGACCTGCTCCGCGTCGACGAGCGCTGCAACGTCTACGTCGCCGAGGAGAGCGGACACCTGGCCGCGTTCGGCGCGGCGGCCAGGCTGGCGCTGGTCAAAGGCTAGTTGCCCCGACTCGCAGGCGCTCGGCCCTCCGGGCCTGCGCGCAGCCGGGGAGGCGGGACACAAACCAATCCCGCGACGGACAGCAACGTCCGCCTGCAGGCGCGCCCTCTGCCCTACCCGCTGTGCGCTTCGCCGCCGTCGACGAACAGCGTATTGCCGTTGAGCCAGTACGTGCAGGGTTGCGCCAGCGCGACGAGCGCCTGCGCAACGTCCTCGGGCTTGGTCAGGCGGTGGAACGGGTTCTTGCGCACCGCCACCTGCACCATGCCCTCGTTGTCGGGGATCTTCTTGAGCGCGGGAGTATCGGTGACGCCCGCGCAGATGGCGTTGGCGGTGATGCCGCGCGGGCCGAGCTCCAGCGCGAGCTGGCGGATGTGGGACTCGAGCGCGGCCTTGGCGGCGCTGACAGCTCCGTAACCCGGCCACACCTGCATCGAGCCGGTGCTGGTCATGGCGTAGATGCGACCGTGATCGCTGAACAGCCCGCGGTGCAGGATCCCCTGCGTCCAGTACACGAGGCTGTTGGCCATCACGTCGAGCGTCATGTCCATCTGCTTCTTGTTGACCTCGGCGGACGGCTCTTCGCTCGCGAGCGCCTTGAGCGTGCCGAATGCCAGCGAATGCAGCAGCACGCGGATGGTCTCGTTCTTCGCCCGCTCCGTGAAGCGCGCCGCGACCTGGTCGAGCACCTCGTTGCGCTTGTCCTCGTCCGCGGCGTTCACGTTGAAGAACCAGGCCTCGCGACCGTGCTCGCGGATCTGCGCCGCAATACGCTCGACGTTCGGCATGGTGGAGCGGCGATCCAGATGGACGCCGATGATGTTCACTCCAGCACGGGCCAGGGTGATGGCCGCCTCCTCGCCAAAGCCCGAAGAAGCGCCGAGGATGAGCGCCCAGCCGTCGAGAGCGGGCAGGGGCATGTCGTTCGTTCCGGTCATCTGTCCCGCCTCTCTACTACAACCCAGCGTCGTTTGTCCGGTCGCTCGACGGCCCTGCCGGCAGGAGCAGCGGTCCGCCGACCTCGTCCGCCTTTTCCCGCACGAAGCGGGCGATGCGCCGGAACGGCACTCCGGTCGGGCAGAGGGCCTCCTTGTCGGCGAGCACCTCGTCCGGCACGTGCTCGAAGGCCACGGCCGCCGCACGGAAGTCGGGCATGCTCCGGGATCCGGCCAGGACGAGGCTCATCACGCCGCGATAGGCTCCCCCGGAGGCCGCGATGCGGCCCGCCTCGCCGCGGTCGCAGAGACCACACGCGATGCAGCGCCCGAAGCTGGCGAGCTCATGGCGCTCTTCCTCGCCGAGGGGCGGCAGAGCGTCGGCGTCGTAGTTTTCGCGGAACGCTGCGATGCCACCACGACCGCCACCGAACGCGCGGCGCAGCAGCGTTCCGAGCAGGGCCAGCGCCAGCAGCAGGAACGCCTTCAGACGACCCGACACGGGCGACACGCTACATGAGCGACCGACATCCGGCTACCCGCCGATCGGGGGGAAAACCGCTCGTGGGGACGTAACAGTCTAGAGGGGCGGGTCGTAACCGCGTGACGCCTGGACGGTGACGCTGTTACGCACTGTTACGCATCTCAAGTACCTGAAATAACAGGGCTGTTCTGCTGGCACGCGGCGTGCTCCAGGGCCCGGCAAGCCACCCCACGGTGGAACCGAGCTTCGAGGAGGCCTTTCGATCATGTTCAGCACCCAGACAGTCCAGACCCCGCGCCAGCCCATGTCCCGCCCGGAGCCGACTCCGGTCGAGCGGACGGGCTCCGACGACGAGCGCGACCTGCTCGAAGGCATGCTGGCGGATGACGAGGATGCGTGGCGCGAGTTCAATACGCGCTATTCGCGGCTCATCTATCGCTGCATCACGCGGGTCACGGCGCGCTTCAGCGCGGTGGTGGGTCCAGACGACGTTCGCGAGATCTACGGCATGGTGTGCATGGGCCTGCTCGCGAACGACAAGCGCAAGCTGCGCAGCTTCGAGCCCGGCCGAGGAAACAAGCTGGGCAGCTGGATCGGCATGCTCGCCATCCACACCGCGTACGACTTCCTGCGCGGGGTCAAGCGCGAGCCCAAGCGCGGCTGCCTGACCGAGGCTGAAGCGCTGTCCAGCGAGCTGCCGGATCCCTTCGAGGTGTGCGTCATGCGACAGCGCGCCGGTATCGTGACCTCGCTTCTCGGGCGCTTCAGCGACAAGGATCGCGAGTTCATCACCCTGTACTTCGGCGAGGGCCTGGAGCCCGAGCAGATCGCCGAGCGCATGGGCATCAGCGTCAAGACCGTCTACTCCAAGAAGCACAAGATCCGCTCCCGGCTCGAGACCCTGCTCGCCGAACGTAAGCTCGCGGCATAGCGCGGCTTTCACCGGGGCCCGTTCAGGACGCGAGCACCGCGGGCCGCGGCTGTGCTAGACGATTCTGCGTGCGCGCGTTCACGACGGTCCTCGTCGCCCTGCTGGCGGCGGGTTGCAGCGGCGGTCAGGGCGGAGACTCGGTGCCGCGCGGCTCTCCGTCGGTGACGGGTACCGGCTACAAGATCGACAAGCTGACGAAGCCGATCATCACGAACCCCAAGTACGTACCCGCCGACGTGGACCTCGACGTGACCGGCGTGTCGGTGCTGGCGGTCGACGACTACGACGAGACGAAGGACGGCAAGAGCGCCGGCAACATCTTCGTCGAGGATCTGGTCGACCCCAAGGCGACGGACAACCTCTCCGCCGGCTACCACGGCGTCACCGTGTTCGGGCCGAGCTTCAACCCACCCGACCTGCGCGTGGCGCCCGGCGATGTCGTCGACATGCGCGGTCGCATCCAGGCCTTCACCGGTCCCGCGACCTTCCCGTTCCCCGCAGGACAGAGGCTGCCCGAGATCGTGGGCGGGGCGATCTCCCTCCGCTTCGAGTACAACGTGCCCGATCCGGTCACGATCAACGTGAAGGACCTCGCCGACTACCAGACCGGCGGCAAGTGGATCGGCATGCTGGTCAAGGTGGAGAACGTGAAGATCTTCACGGACGGCGCCGACGACGGCAAGGGGCGCTTCTCCGCCAAGCTCGACGTAGGCAGCGGCGTGCAGCTCGGGAATGTGCCCACGGTCACCAATTCGCTGTTCGATCTAGCAGGGAGCGGCGCGCCGATGACCGCCGGCACGGTCTACAAGTCGATCGTCGGCGTGGTGGAGTACTTCCAGAACCTCAGCATCGCGCCGCGCACGGCCCAGGATCTCAAGCAGTGACGTCCGGAGCGCTGCGGGCACCTGGCGCCGCGGCGGTCCTCCTGGCGAGCGGCGCTCTTCTTGGCTGCCACGTCTTCGGACCCGCCAATAGCGGCGCAGCTCCGCTGCCTGCGCCGGCGCCCACAGTCCCTGCTCGCGTCGAGCTGCGCGAGGTCGAGCACCGCCCTCGCATCAGCCTGGTCGCGCGGCTGGGAGATCCCTCTTCCGCTGTGGCCATGGCGGTGGCCCACGACCTCGGGTCGATGGCATCCACTGCGCTGGCCGCGGTTCTCGAGGCGCGTCTGGAAAAGCTGGGGTTCCCTCACGCGCAGGTCCGGCCCAACGCGCTGGGACTGGAGGTGCGGACGCTGGTGCGTTCGCCGGCCGGAGCCGCCAGGTTCGTGCGGATGGCGACGCGGGCGCTGACGAAGCCGCTCGCGGCCAACGATCCCGCGTTGCCAGCGGCGGCCCGCGCGCTTTCGGCGCTCAAGGCGCGCTCGTTCTCCGGCAGCGCCGAAGAGTCCGTGGCGGCGTGTACCGGCGAGCTTGGCGTACGGGTCGGCGCCGCGCTGATCGATCCCGCATCGCCGGGTGGCGCTGGACAGATCGAACGCTGGCGCCAGCGCGTGGCGACCGCACCGTCCGTCGCCTTCGCCGCCCTGGGACCGAGCCCGCTGCTGGACGCCGCGGCCCGCGCACTCAGCGAGACGCCGGCTTGGCCCGAAACGCCGGCACCGTCAGATCCGTGGCCGGCGCACGGCGTGACGGGCGTGGACGCCGCGGGCGACAGCACGAGGACTCTGTCGGTCGCATTGCGAGTCGGCGACGGCAGCATTGCGATCGAAGCGGCACGCGCTCTGGCCGAGCCCCACTCGGCCCTGTCCGCGCGCCTCGGATCGATGGAGCCCGCGTGGCAGCTCGATCGCGTCGTCGGCACGACGCGACCGCGCGGCGCGTGCGTGCGGGTGGACGTGCGCGCCCCGGGAGGCGATCCCGCTCCGCGCCTGCCGGACGTGGCGGACGCCACGCTGGTGGCGCTAGGCGAGATCCACCGCGCGCTGTCCGCGGCCGCTTCCAGCGAGTGGACGCTCGAGGACAGCGTGCTGCGGCCCACCGATCCGCGCGAGGCAGCCGCGGTCGCCGCCTGGCGCGCCCTCAGCGGTCGTCTGCAACCGGGAGCGGAGCGGGAGTTCGTGAGCTACACCGCGCGCGGCGCTGGAGGCTCGCAGGCCCTGGAGCACGCGATCCAGCGACAGCGGGCGCGCTGGCAGCACATGACGCTCGAGCAGCGCGCACGCGTGGAGCCCGGGCAGGGCGAGCTGTGGGCGCTGATCGCCAGCCCGTGCGGCACGGTGGGCGAGTCGGCAGACGACGCAGGCCTCTCGGCGATGGTAGTGCGCGCGCTCGCGGTGACGCGCCCTCGCATCGGCGATGTCCGCTTCGAGCCGTGGGTCAGTCCCGACGGCATCGGCCTGCTCGCCCACGCCCCGCGGCGTGGCCCCGACGACACCCCCGACAAGCAGGCCGAGCGCGTCGGCGATGCGCTCGGGCAGGCGCTCGTGACCACGGACCTGGGCGGTACGGATGTAGCCCGGACGCGGGCCAGCCTGCTGCATGAGCTCGGACCAGGTCCCGAGCCAGGTTGGTGGTTGGCGATCGAGTCTGCCGCGCCGGACCACCCCTCCTGGCTCGAGCCGCGAGGTACCTGGCAGTCGATCACGAGCGCGGCGACCCATGCCGTGGAGGAACGACGACGCGAGCTGCTGCGCGGACCGTTGCGCGTCGCGGTGATCGCCAACTGGGACCGCGCGCAGGTCAGGGCCACGTCGTCGGCGATCGAACGCTGGCTCGCGCCGCTGCGCGGCGACGCGCGTCAGTGCCCGGCAGCAGCGACCATCGCGCCCCGCCACGGCGAGCTCAAGCTCCAGACCAGCGCCAGCGTCGAGCCCCGCGCCGCCGCGTACGTGAGCGTGCCGCTCCCGTCGGGAGGAGACGGGCTCTCCCGCGAGGCCGAGTGGACCGCGCTCCTGCTCGATCGCCAGGGCGGCTGGCTCGACCAGGCGCTCCGGCTTCCCGGCCTGGCGTCTTCCGCGCACGCGACGGTGCTGGGCGGAAGCCACGCCGCCGCGCTGGTCATCGAGATCACCGCGGCCGACGACAAGGTATCCGACGCCGTCGCGCAGGTGCGCGGACTGCTTTCGCGCCTGGGCCAGGGCGCGGCGAGCGCCGACGACGCGGAAATCGCACGACGGCGCTTCCAGCGGCTGGACGCGGCCGCAGCGCTGGACCCGCGGCGACGCATCGTCGATCTGTGGCGAGGCACGGCGTCCGCCCGCTCCGCCGATCTGGCCTCGCTCCGTCGCTTCCAGCACCAGGCGTTCCAGCCCGGCCGCGAAATTGTCGTCTACGTCCACCAGCGAGAGTAGCCGCCGGGCGGGGCGGAGCCGGCGGCGTTTTCCGCGCGCGCTGGTCGTGCTAGCTGCGACGGGCGATGTCGAGCAGACAGACCGTCCTCGTTCTGGATTACGGGTCGCAGTACACGCAGCTCATCGCGCGGCGCATCCGCGAAAGTCACGTCTACTGCGAGATCCATCCCTGCACGATCCCGATGGAGAAGATCCGGCAGATCGATCCACGCGCGATCGTGCTCTCGGGCGGACCGCAGAGCGTGTACGGCGAAAGCGCACCCGCCAGCGACGCGGGGCTGCTCGAGCTGGGGCTGCCGGTGCTCGGCATCTGCTACGGCGAGCAGCTCATGGCACTGCAGCTCGGCGGCAAGGTCGAGGCCAGCAGCCACCGCGAGTACGGACCGGCAAAGCTCGAGGTCGGCGATCCGGTGGGCATCTTCGCGCCTTTCGGCAAGGGCGAAGAGCTCTCGGTGTGGATGAGCCATGGCGACCGGCTGACGGAGCTGCCGCCGGGGTTCCACGCCATCGGCAAGAGCCGCAGCGCGCCGCTCGCCGCCATCGCCAATCCGGACAAGAAGCTCTACGGCATCCAGTTCCATCCGGAGGTCGCTCACACGCCGCGCGGCGCGGAGCTTCTGCGCGCCTTCCTGTTTGACGTCGCGGGGCTCTCGCCGAGCTGGACGCCGGGGTCTTTCGTGGACGAATCCATCGAGGCCATCCGGGAGCGGGTAGCGCCCGACGAGCGCGTGATCTGTGGGCTGAGCGGCGGCGTCGACTCCAGCGTGGCCGCGATGCTCTGCCATCGCGCGCTCGGCGACCGACTGGTGTGCATCTTCGTCGACAACGGTGTACTTCGCGAAGGCGAGCGGGAGAGCGTCGAGCACACGATGCGCGACAATTTCCATCTCAACCTGGTCGTAGCCGACGCGCGCGAGCGTTTCCTCGGCGCGCTTTCGGGCGTCACCGACCCGGAGCAGAAGCGCAAGATCATCGGCCGCGAGTTCATCGAGGTCTTCGACGAACACGCGACACACGTCGAGAACGCGAAGTGGCTGGTCCAGGGCACGCTGTACCCGGACGTGATCGAGAGCGTGAGCGTGCGTGGGCCGAGCGCGGTCATCAAGAGCCACCACAACGTCGGCGGGCTGCCGGAGCGCATGAAGCTCAAGCTGATCGAGCCGCTGCGCGAGCTGTTCAAGGACGAGGTACGCCAGGCCGGCGACGCGCTGGGGATGCCCCACGACGTACTGTGGCGCCATCCGTTCCCTGGGCCTGGGCTGGCCATCCGCTGTCTGGGCGCGGTCAGCGAACCGCGTCTCGCAGTGCTGCGCCAGGCGGACGCCATCGTCCAGGAGGAGATCCGTGCGGCCGACCTGTACGACTCGCTGTGGCAGGCCTTTGCCGTGCTCCTGCCGGTGCGCAGCGTCGGCGTCATGGGTGACGATCGCACCTACGAGGAGACCTGCGCCATCCGCGCCGTGCACTCCAGCGACGGCATGACCAGCGACTGGGCGCGCCTGCCTCACGAGGTGCTCGCGGTCATCAGCTCGCGCATCATCAACGAAGTCAAGGGCATCAACCGCGTCGTGTACGACATCAGCTCGAAGCCGCCGGCGACGATCGAATGGGAGTGAACTCGAGCTTGCGGCTGCGCCTGGGCCGCGTTCTTCTGGCGCTCTCGGTCGCCCTGTGTCCCGCGCTGCCCGCGTGTCACGCCACCGTTGGCCCCGCCGCGGTGGATCTGCGGATCCGCGCTTCGCAGCGCGCCGCCGGTGAGGCTTCGGTGTACATCGACGAGGAGTACGTGGGACCGCTTGGCTATGTCGCCGCTCGCGGCGTGCGCCTTCCCGTTGGCCAGCATCGCATCACCATCACCATGGACGGCTACTTCCCGTGGGACCGTCTGGTGGAAGCGGACCGACAGCCCATCCGCCTCAACGTCGAGCTGGTGCCCATCCCGGACTAGGGGCCGCCTCCCGGTGGCAGGGCGCGGGAAAATGCTACGCGCCGCGGTTCCTGATCGCGTCTCGCGTGGCCGCTGGTATAGTCGGCGCTCGAAAATCGGGGTGTACCTCAACCTGGTAGAGGGCCGGCTTTGGGTGCCGGCTGTTGAGGGTTCAAATCCCTCCACCCCGACCCAAGGCCCGCGGGCACCGCGACAGAGACGTCGCTCGCCCGCGGCCGCGAAAGTTCCCGCTCGACGCCGTCCCACGCGAAAACCATGGCGGCACTCTCTGCGGAATGTTTCCGCCGCGACGACGGAGTCAGTCGGCCCCGACCAACAGCGCCCCAGCGCCGCCAAAGTCGCATGATCCGCGCGCGGTCCGCCGTCGAGGCCGGCCGTGATTCCTACAATTCCTAGGCGCCCAGACACGTACTTTCCTCCGGGTCTGCGATGTTTGCCTTTGATATCTGGCGAAGCTCCCCTATTCTATGTTCAGGTCAGAATCTCCGAGGCGCGCTTTCAGGCGGGCGGAGGCATGGGGCATGGCGAAGGCGAAGAAAACAAGCAGCAAGCAATGCAGCAAGTGCTGGCGACCGGCGGCGCCCGGGCGCAAGCAGTGCAAGTACCATCTGGCGTATTTCCGCAACTACCGGCGCAAGCGGCGGGCGGCGGGCAAGTGTATCGACTGTGGTGCACCGTCCCCCGACTACCAGCTGTGCGACGCATGCGCGGAGCGCGCGGCCACGCAGATGAAGAAGCGCTACTACCAGCGCCGTTCGTTGAACAAGTGCACGGCATGCGGCGCACCCTCGCGCGGCTACTCGCTGTGCGACGCGTGCACCGAACGCAAAGCTCGCCGGCGCAACGTCACCGCCTGAGCTGTTCGAACAGCTCAGGCGGGTCCGCGGCCGCTCGGCGGCGGGTCGTTCGGCGCGCTGGGCGCCGCGTTGACCGGCGAGCTGTCGGCGGACCAGAACGTCGAGCCGACGCAGATCCTCCCAGACCTGCGCCGGCGAGGTGTACCGGTACTGCTCGTGCCGACGCAGCATCACGCTGATCACGCGCCCCACCTCCGTGCCCAGCGCTTCGGCGCGTGAACGCGGGACGCCTTCGCGGATCTGCCGGATGATCTCGTCGTAGCCGAGCGACAGGTCGATCGGGTACTCGCCCGTGTGCATCACGTACATGAGCAGCCCGAGCTGATAGAGATCGCTCTGCTTGGTGGAGTAGCCGCCGGCCGCGACCTCGGGCGCCATGATGCGGTGATGCACGATGTCCGGCCGCACCGCGCTCTGGCCGTACAGCTCCTGCGCGATGCCCAGATCGCTGATCTTGCAGGTGAGCTTCCGGTCCTGCACGACCAGGATGTTCCCGGCGTGCAGGTCGTTGTGCACGATCTGGTTGTCGTTCAGGTACTGGATGGCGAACAGCAGCTGGCGCGAGATCTCGACCACCAGGCGATCGGTAAAAGGCACGCCCAGCATGTCGTCGAGTCCGTGGTCGCAGCGCTCGAGAACCAGGTAGAACAACCCACCCGTCTCGAAGTAGTCGTGCACGTAGACGATGTTGGGATGGCGCAGGCGCCACAGGCGCTCGGCCTCGCGCAGCCACTCGGCGCGAACCTGGTCGTAGGGGCGGTTGGCGGGGCGGAAGACCTTGAGCGCAAACGACTGGTCGAACGGTCCGACACAGTCGAACACGGCGCCGAAGGCCCCCTCGCCCATCACATCCCCGAGCAGATAGGTCCAGCCGCGCGGCGAGCGCACCACCCCCCCGGTGACGGGGAAGGACAGGGAGAACATCTGCTGGGTCATGCGCGGATCGGGGCCGCCGGGGGGCGGACACCCGGGAGAGTCTACGTCGTCCCTTGCGCGGAGCAGCCAATTTCGCTAGATGAGCGGACCCCACGGAGACGAGCATGTCGAATCGCGCCATCTGGAATGTCCGCAAGCGCCACGAGTGGCTGACCAAGGAGCTCAAGGGCAAGCACCTGAGCCGCCGCAAGCGCCTGCGCGTCGGTCTCGAGCAGGCCCTGGAGCGCAAGCGCGCCAAGGAGCCCGAGGCCGAGCAGCCGTCCCAGCCGCAGAGCTAGCGGCGGGCTAGGCGCCCGCCTGGACGGAAGCGCCGTCCCAGGCTGCGGCCCACGACATCGTGCTCGTCGAGCGCGCGAACCCCAATCGTCCGCGCGCGTCCACGAGGATCACTCCGCCGTAGGTGCCGGTACGGGCGGACAGGAGCTCGATCGCCTCGCACGCGGCCTGCTCGGGAAGCGCACCGCTGCGCATCGCCGACACCGCGGTGGCCGACAGCACCACGCGCATGATGCCTTCGCCCTGTCCTGTTGCGGAAGCCGCGCCGCCGCTGTTGTCGGCGAACGTCCCGGCGCCGATGAGCGGCGTGTCGCCAACCCGTCCCGGGCGCTTGGCGGCGGTGCCGCCCGTGCTCGTAGCAGCTGCCACGAGCCCGCTGCGATCGAAGGCGACGGCGCCGACGGTGCCGCCGGCCCAGTTCGCGGCGCGACCGGCCGCGAGCGCGCTCTGCAGCTTCAGCCGCGCGCGCTCGGTGATCATGGACTCCTCGTCCGCCGGCGCGAACCCCGCCCGTCGCGCGAAGGCGGCGGCGCCCTCTGCCGAGTAGAGCACGTGCTCGCCGTCCTCGAGCACTGCGCGGGCGATCGCGATGGGATTGTTGAACGGCCCCAGCGAGCACACCGCGCCTGCGCGCAGCTCCCGCCCCTCCATGATGGACGCGTCGAGCTCGAGGTGACCGTCGCGGGTGAGACTGGCGCCCGTTCCGGCGTTGAAGCGCGGGTCGTCCTCGAGGACCAGCACCGCTCGCTGCACGGCATCCAGCGCGCTGCCGTCCTGCTCGAGGATCGCAGCCGCCGCCTCCGCGGCGGTTCGACATCCATCCGCCTGTCCGGCGCGGCGGTCCTCGGGCACGTCACCCGCGCCACCGTGGATCAGCACGCTCCAGCGGCATTCCCCGCCGCCGCTCCAGCTCGCCGTCACGCTCATACCGGTCGACCTCCAGGCGCCAGCGCGGGTCGCGCACCAGCTCCAACCAGACACTGCACGGCCAGCGGCAACGCCGAAGCCACGAGCACCAGCGCCGGCGCACGTCCGGACGCGACCGCGTGCAGCAGCACCACAGCCAGACCCAGCGCGAGCCCTGCGCCGAGCACCCGCGAAAGCAGCGACAGGCGGGCTCCTGCCCACGGCGGCGCGGCTGCGGCAAGCGGCGCCACCGCCAGCAGCGCCGCCCACTGCCCGGGAGAAGCTGGAGTGCCGGCGGGGCGGGCGCCGACGAAGCCGATCGCACCGTTCGCAGCCACGCGGACGCCCGAAGCCGGATCGAGCAGCGCCGCCGCCTGTGCGCTCCACGCGGCATGCGACGGCAGCGCCGGAAACAGCACGCCCACATCCGCCCACGGCGACGCCAGCAGCCCCACCGCCAGTGCACCCGAAAGCCAGCCGGCGAGCACGGCGCCCCGCACGAGCCGCCACGGCGAAGCCCCCAGCGCGGACAACGCGGTCAGCTCGCCCCGGGCGCGCGCCTGGGCCAGCGCGACCGAGGCACCCAGCGTGGCGAGCAGCGGGCTAAACGCCGCCATGCGCGCCACCCGCATGGCAGGCGTGCTCGAAGGCTCGTCCGTCGCCACCACGACGCCGAGCGCCAGGAGCGTCACCACGACGGTGAGCACGAGTGCGCGACGGAACAGCAGGCGATCGAACGGATGCACAGCGCGACCATACTACCCTACCGGGTTATTTGGCCGGTCCGCCGCGCGACTGGTAGCCGCTATACATGCGACCGCTCCGTCTTGCACCGATTGCTGCCCTGATCGCACTCACTCCGCTCGGTTGCAGCGGCGGCAAGAACCCGAAGATCCCGGGCACCGAGCTCGGCACCTATCACGTGACCGGGCACCTCGACGCGTCGACGTGTGGCCCTGGGGCATTGGGCTCGTCGGACCTCTGGGAGTTCGACGTGAAGCTCTCGCGCGACGGCCACGACCTGTACTGGCTGAACGGCCAGGACGTGGTGCCTGGGCGGATCGCCGCCGACGGCGTGTCGTTCGCGTTCGATAGCCGCTCGGTGATCCAGGCCGAGCCGGCGGGCAAGGGCAAGCCCGGCTGCACCATCGTCCGGACCGACAAGGCCAGCGGCTCGCTGCAGGATCCCGACAACGGCGTGACCGGCTTCGATGGGCTGATGCGCTTCGGCTACACCGCCGACCCGACCTCCGACTGCAGCGACTTCATCGGCGTGGAAGGCGGCTTCGATGGCCTGCCTTGCGAGCTGAGCTACCAGGTGAGCGCCAAGCGCACTGCCGGCCCCTCGCAGTAGCACGCCGGATTGTTCCACGGGTTCACGGGGTTATCCCCGAAATCGGGGCATGGAATGGCCCAGCACGGAAGCTCGTGATACGTCTGAACCAACGTCCAGGCCGGAGCGCTGCTCCCGGGATTCTCCGCTGGGGGATGACCCCCACACCTGGACCGGCCAGAGGCCGCATCGCGGTCTCCTTTCGCGGAAACGCTCCCGACAAGCTGTAACGTCGCCGGTGATCGATCAGCTCTCGCCGGTGCTGCAAGGTGGAGCGTCCGGCTCGCGCCGGAGGAGGTGGCACACACATGAAGAGTAGTCGTAACCCCATCCCGGAGGGTGACCGGTAGGTTCCCTGGTCGTTGTGCCCCCGGGCCATGCCGGCTAGCCGGCACGGCGCGGGGAAGCTCCGACGGCCACCCGCGATTCCAGGCGCCAAACCTAGCGGAAAGGCGCCAGCGCGGGCACCTGGCGGTACGCCGGGACCGGGGCTAGCTACGGCGGGCCGGGTGATAGGAATATCACCCGGCCCGTTTCCTTTTTGTCGGGGCCCTGCTGACCGTGGTTGGAAAGGCGGCCGCAGGCGGCTAGCCTCCGACCCGCCCGCTACGGGCCATCCTCGAGACCATGAACTTCTCTTCGCTGGTCGCCGCGTCGCTCTCGGCGCACGTCTTTTCGCTGTCGCACCTCACGGACTTCTTCTGGGATAGCGCGATCTTCTCGCGGGAGTCCTGGGAGAGCCTGATGAACGGGCTGCGCATCCTGCTGACGATGGGTGGGGCGCTGCTGCTCATCCTGGAGGCGCGTGCGCTGAAGATGAAGGAAGCGCCCTCCGAGAAGGTGCGGCGGCGCATCGCCATCGTGATGACGGCGCTGGCGTTCCTGGCCTACTTCGACTTCTTCAACCCGAATACGCGATACAGCCAGTACTACCACCGGCACGAGTTCTATCACTACTACCTGGGCTCCAAGTTCAACCGCGAGCTCGAGTACACGAACCTCTACGAGTGCACGGCGATCGCCGAGATCGAGCTCGGACGCGGAGCGCAGGTAGCAAACCGGGACATCCGCGACCTGCGCGTGAACCTCATCAAGCCGGTGCGCGATACGTACGTGCTCAGCGACCCCGGCCAGTGCAAGAAGCGCTTTACTCCCGCGCGCTGGGCCGCCTTCAAGAAGGACGTCAACTGGTTCTATCACTCGTCGGCCGGCAGCTACTGGGAGAACATGCAGAAGGACCACGGGTACAATCCGCCGCCCGTGTGGACCATGGAGGGCAAGCTCTTCGGCAGCTTCGGCGACGCCAGCGACACGTTCTTCAAGGAGCTGGCCTCGCTCGACATCATCCTCCACGTCGGCATCGTGCTGCTCATCGGCTGGGCCTTCGGCTGGCGCGTGATGGCCATAGCGACGGTGTTCTGGGGGTGTAATGCGCCCGCCAACTTCTACTGGACCGGCGGCGCGTTCCTCAGACAGGACTGGCTCTTCTTCCTCGTTGCGTCGGTGTGTTTCGCGCGGAAAGGAAAACTGGGCCTGTCCGGGGCGGCATTGACCTGGTCGTCGTTGTTACGCGTGTTCCCGATGATCCTGTTTGTCGGACCGCTTTCCATCATCGCCTTCCAGCTGCTCCGGAAGCGCTATCTGACGAGGGAATACAAGCGCTTCCTGGCTGGCGCCGTGGTCGCCGGCGGACTGCTCGTTCCAACCAGCGTTATAGTGTGCGGGCCGCAGTCTTGGCCGGACTTCTTCCGGCACATCATGACGCACAAGAACACGCCCCTGACCAACCAGATGGGGCTGGAAACGATGATCGTCCACAACTGGAAGGGTCGGATGCGCTTCACGCGCGACGACAACCTCGACGATCCGTTCCAGAAGTGGAAGGAAGGACGCGAGCACCGCATCCACCAGCATCGGGTCCTGTTCCTGGGAATCGTCGGCCTCGTCTTCCTCTGGACGCTGTGGGCGCTGAGGCGCACGAAGCTGATCTGGGTCGCGATGCCTCTCGGGCTCCCGATGGTGGCGTCGCTGACGAACCTGACTTGCTACTACTACTCGATGTTCATGATAGCGGCGGCGCTCGCATTGATACGACCACAACTGGGGCCAGTGATCCTGGCGGTCAGCGGCGCGAGCCAGATCCTGCTCATCAAGTACTACTGGGTGGACGACAAATTCACTGCGCAGGCGTGGTTGTTCTACGCGTTCGGCCTGCTGCTGCTGTACGCGTACTCGCGGCCGTTCAGCATGGCCCGGCTCAAGGCCTGGTGGCGCGGCGAGCCCGAGCCGAAGCCGGGAGGCCCAGCGCCACCGGCCTCCGAAGCGCGCGCCGGCTAGCCGCTAGAGCGCGCGGCGCACTGCGGTGAGCGCCTCGGCGAGCCCTTCGGGGAACGCCCGGAAGAGCACGTCCAGGTGCTCCCAGTCGGTCTGGATGGCGCGCACGCCGACGATCGGCGTCACCAGCCCGAGGACCTTGCCCACCGCCGCCGCCTTCGCCAGCTTCGGGTGTTTCATCAGATCAAGGACGATGCGGTCGTCCACCGCCTCGACCAGCACCGGCGGGCGCTTCGGCATGTACGCGGCGAGATTGCCGGGCTTGCTCAGATCAAGGGCCCCGGACTTGAGAAGCGCCGCGATCGGGGTCTGCGCGTTGTCATCCAGCACCTTCAGCGCCACGTCGGCGAGCCGGATCTCGAAGCGCAGCTCCTCGTCGGAGAGCCTCACGCGGTCGACAAAGATCGTCGCCGACGCCCGGACCGGCGTTCCCATCGCGTCGACCGAGGCGGCGACGCGGATCCCCGGGGGTACGGCCTCGATCTGCACGTCTTTCGGCGCCTTCTTGCCGGTCGCCTGCGAGGCGAACCAGCGCAGGGCGTCGAGCGGCAGCCCGACCCTGAGCGTCACGGCGTTCCGCACCGCCCTGAGGAGCTCCTGGGGGTGCTGTCTGAGGTAGCTTCCCGCCGCTTCGATGATCGCCTTCTTGTCGGGCATGGTCGCGGGAGTATAAGCCACAGGTAGCGCTCCCAGCGCGAGCGATTTTCGCGTTCCTGGGTTCGAGCGCACCAGTTGCCCTGGGCTGCCCCCTCCCCTCCTCCCCCTGCCGCCCGGGCTTTGTCAGCACAGCGAGGTAGTGTTCACCATGTTCCGCCGATCCGGGATCCCCGCCCTGAAAGTCCACGACACGCTGCGCCGGCACATGCTGGTCGACGGCTACCCGATCGTCGTGGACATGGAGAACAGCCAGCGCTCCTGGGTGCGCGATCTGGCGACGGGCAAGGACTACCTCGATTTTTTCAGCTTCTTCGCGTCCAACCCTATCGGCTTCAACCACCCGAGCATGCTGGACGACGAGACGCAGCAGCGCCTGGCGCGCGTCGGCACCACGAAGGTATCGAACTCGGACTACTACACGACGTTCATGGCCGAGTTCGTGGACACGCTGGCGCGAACCGCTGCGCCGGAAAGCATGCCGCACTACTTCTTCGTGGACGGCGGCGCGCTCGCCGTGGAAAACGCGATGAAGGTCGCGTTCGACTGGAAGGTGCGGAAGAACCTGGCGGCTGGCCGCGGCGAGAAGGGCAAGCAGATCCTCCACCTCCGCCATGCGTTTCACGGCCGCAGCGGCTACACGCTGAGCGTCACCAACACCGATCCGGTCAAGACGCGCTACTTCCCGCAGTTCGACTGGCCGCGCATCCCGTCACCGGCGATCCGCTTTCCGCTCGAGGGCGAGAACCTCCAGCATGTCGTGGACCTGGAACGTGAATCGGTCGCGGCGGCCACGCGCGCCTTCGACCAGGAGCGGGACGACATCGCCGCAATCCTGGTGGAACCGATCCAGGGCGAGGGCGGCGACAACCATTTCCGCAGCGAGTATCTGCGCGAGCTCCGGCGCCTGGCCGACGAGCGGGAAGCGCTCTTGATCTTCGACGAGGTCCAGACCGGCCTGGGTCTTACCGGGAGCTGGTGGGCCTACGAGCAGCTCGGCGTGGAGCCGGACATCCTCTGCTTCGCCAAGAAGATGCAGGTGGGCGGCCTATTCGCCGGCAAGCGCATCGACGAGGTCGAGGACAACGTGTTCAAGGTTCCGAGCCGCATCAACAGCACCTGGGGCGCGTCGCTCAGCGACATGGTGCGCTGCACGCACATCCTCGAGATCATCGTGAACGAGAACCTGCTCGACAACGCCCGCGACCGCGGGGCCGAGCTTCTCCAGGGCCTCCGGCGCATCCGCGACCGCTTCGACGGCATCGTGGACAACCCGCGCGGCCGCGGGCTGATGTGCGCCATCGACATGCCAAGCGCCCAGCTCCGCAACAAGGTCGTGCGCCGCTGCTTCGAGGACGGGATGATCGTACTCTCGTGCGGCGAACGCTCCGTCCGCTTCCGCCCCACGCTCACCGTGCAGCCGGACGCCATCGCCGAAGGCGTCGAGCGGCTGGAGAAGGCGATCGGCGAAGTGGTCGGCTGAGCTAGTCCTCGACTTCTTCCTTTTTGGTGGTCTTCGACGGCAGCGCCTGCGGCTCCGCGGCACCCTCTTCCAGCGCCTCGCGCTTGATACCGCGCGTGCGGAGCTCCTTGTCGACGCGATCGCTCAGCGCGTTGGCAATGCGACCGAGCAGGTCGGGCACCTCCTCGATCAGCTTTGCCCAGGTGTTGCTGGAGTCGGCATCGACAGTGAGCACGTGGGCGTGGCCGTCCTTTCCGACAGCGATGGCCGCCACCGGATCCAGCTCCAGCGCGCCGCCCACGCCATCGACGCCGCTGTCGCCACCAACTTTCGAGCCGTGCGCTCCGGCCTGGCCGCTGGCGGCGCCGAACGCGATCTTGAGGCGATGCACGGGGATGACCGTGGCATCGCCCGCCTGCTGGGCTTCGCCGACGATGGTCTCGCTGCGCGAGACCCCGTGGATACCGTCGAGCAGGTTGTTCACGATTTCGGTGATCTTCGTGTCGCTCATGTGGACTCTGTCGCTCCCCTCGCAGGCGGTGTCCGTCTGCGGATCCTCAGGTTACGTATCACGTAGATCGTGCTGTCCAGCACGACAAGGCCGGGCCTGATGCGGATCTTCCCGACCAGCGCCACCTCGGCCTGATCCTCCGACTCCCACGAGGGCGTCTGCCGGATCACGAAAGGCGGAGGCAGCATGCCTCCGATCATATAGAAGGCGCCCAGCACCTTTCCGGTCAGCGCCACGTCCTCGAACGAATACGCGAGATCGATTTCGAAGAGCTCCACCCGCACTCGCCGGTGTTCGCTGACGATGAACCACGCCAGATCCACGGGGTCGAGCCAGCGCTCGAGCTTTGCATAGCGCGCTCGCGCCGATTCCACGGTACCGCGCTCGCGCTCGCTCTTCGTCTCCTTCTTCTCGGCCGGCTCCAGCAGCTTTCGCTGCCAGATCTGCTTGCCGAACAGGTGCAGCTGCGCGGTCGGCGTCACGCCCCGCGCCCCCACTCCGCTCAGCGCCAGCGGACCCAGCTGTCCCCCACCGGCGAGCATCCAGGTTCCCGACGGATCGCCACGCCCCTGCAGGCTGAGATGCAGCCTCACCGGCAGCAGCACCAGCAGTACGCCGATCAGCAGAACCGCGATCGCGATCCATGCGAGCCAGGTCAAGCGGCGGGCCCATCCAGGCGCTTACTTCCTGCCCTTGTTGTTGTCACCGGCGCCGAGCTGTGGCGCCTTTGCACCGGGCAGCGCGCGCTCCTCGCTCTGGGGCAGGATCTCGATGCCGCGACGCATCACCGCCGTCTTGCCGCGCTTGAGGGCCAGCATGTGCGGCACGCCGTCTTCACCCACGACCACGAACGCCTTCGGTTCGACGACCAGGGCGCCGCCCGCACCGCCGCCTTCGCCGCCCGCGTCGCCGCTCGCCTTCTCGCTCTGGCGCTTGCCGCCCATGCTCCCCGCCGCGGCGCCGAACCCGATGCTCACCCGGCTGAGCGGCACGACCTTGGCCTTGCCCGCGTCGCGTACTCCGCCCACAACCGTCTCGCTCTTGGCGACCTTGTTGAGCTCGGCAAGCAGCCCCTTCACCAGCTTGTTCAGTTCCATTCAGGAAGTCCCTCGGTTGTCGGATCCGGTTGCCGGACCCGCGAGCAGTTCCAATAGGATCACGGACCAGCAGGCCCGTCAAAGGGCGGCGACTGCACTGCGCGCCTGCTCAGGCACGCCCAGCTGCCATGGCCGCCGCCAGCACCTCGCCGATGTCCGCGTCGATGCGCAGCGTGGCGAGACGGTCGTGGGGCGTCTCGCCTCGATTGACGATCACGTAGGGCACGCCGCGCCTCGCCCCGAACAGCGGAATGTCGGCGGCCGGCGTCACCACCAGCGACGAACCGAGCGCCAGCACCAGATCCGCCTGCTCGCTGGCTTCCCTCGCGCGTTCCAGAGCGTTCATGTCCAGCATCTGGCCGAACATCACCACGGCGGGCTTCATCACCCCTCCGCATGCGCCGCACGCCGGCGGCCGGTGCGTCAGCTCGAATTCGCGCATGCAGCGCTCGGGCGTTTCGCGCCGCCGGCACTCCACGCACTCCACTTCACTGTTCGTCCCATGCAGCTCCACGAGCCGCTCGCGGGACGTGCCGGCCGCCTGGTGCAACCCGTCGACGTTCTGCGTGACCACCAGCTCCACCTGGCCCAGCCGTTCCAACTCCGCGACGGCATGGTGGGCGGCGCCGGGCCGCGCGTCGCGGAAGGCCGCGTAGCCCTCGCGCTTGAACTCCCAGTAGTCGATGCGAGCCGCCTCGCTGGCGATGAAGTCCTGGTAGTAGACCGGCTGGCGCGTCTTCCACACGCCCTGGGGCCCGCGGAAATCCGGAATGCCGCTCCCCGTCGAGATCCCGGCGCCGGTGAACACCAGCGTGCGCTTCGCCTGCGCGAGCATCTCCCCGAGCTTCTCCACGGATCGATCCGGCATCTGTAGCCGGACGGTAGATCGGTAGCGCGGATCCCGCCACGGATCTGTCACGATGAGGCGCCCATGCTTACCGCCGACCGTCGGAAGCGCATCCTCGCGCTGGCGCTGCCGATCATCGGCGGGATGATCTCGCAGAACGTCCTGAACCTGGTCGACACGCTGATGGTCGGCTCGCTCGGGAACACGGCGCTGGCTGCCGTCGGGATCGCCAGCTTCGCCAACTTCATGTGCACGTCCTTCATCACCGGCCTGGGTGCGGGCGTGCAGGCGATGGCGGCACGAAGGCTGGGCGAAGGGCGGCACGACGAGACCGCGGTGGCGCTCAACGGCGGTCTGTTGCTCGCGATCGTGCTGGGGCTGCCGCTGGGGATCATCCTGTTCGCGGCGGCACCGGCTTTGATGCCGCTTCTCGTCCACCAACGTCCGGTGGTGGCGCTTGCGGTGCCGTACCTGCAGGCGCGACTGGTGGCGATGGTCGCGATCGGGATGAACTTCGCCTTTCGCGGGTACTGGAACGGCGTGAATCGATCGGCGCTCTACTTCCGCACGCTGATCGTCATGCACGTCAGCAACATCGTGCTCAACTGGGTGTTCATCTACGGCAAGCTCGGCGCGCCGGCACTCGGCAGCACGGGTGCTGGCGTTGCCAGCGCAATGGCGACATGGATCGGCACGCTGACGTACGTGAGCCTGGGCTTGCGGCACGCGCGCGAAGGCGGCTTCCTGCGCGGGCTTCCCGACCGCAGCTCCGTCTTTACGATGCTGCGCCTGGCAGTTCCGGCCGGCCTTCAACAGCTGTTCTTCGCGACGGGCATGACGGCGTTCTTCGCGATCATCGGCCGGGTGGGCACTGCCGAGCTGGCCGCGTCGAACGTGCTGTTGAATCTGCTGCTCGTCGCCCTGCTTCCGGCCATGGGCTTCGGACTCGCGTCGGCGTCACTGGTAGGACAGGCGCTCGGAAAGGGCGATGCCGACGACGCGCGCCGTTGGGCCTGGGACGTGGTGAAGCTGGCGGCGGTAGCGGTAGCGCTGGTTGCTCTGCCCGCATTGGTCCTGCCGGACCTGCTGCTCTCCGCCTTCCTGCACAACGCGGCCACACGCGTGATGGCGCACTGGCCGCTCAGAATCATCGCGATCGGAATGCCGGTGGACACGGTCGGGATAATCCTGATGCAGAGCCTGGTGGGGGCCGGCGATACGCGCAGCGTGCTCCTGGTGTCGGTTGGACTGCAGTGGCTCCTCATGCTGCCGCTGGTACTGCTGGTGGGTCCCGTGCTCGGCGGCGGCCTGATCGGCATCTGGCTGGTGCAGCTCGGCTACCGCGTGGCAAACGCCGGCGTGTTCACCGGGCTGTGGAGCCTCGGCCACTGGCGGAAAATCCAAGTCTGACCCGCGTCGCGCGCTGCCGGCCGACCAGCCGCTCGGGCCTCACCCCCAGGTCCTGTTGAAATTGATATTGACTTTCAATTTCATCAACATCATCTTCCCGGGACGTTGGCAGCGCCGGACACGCCCATGCACGTTCGCTTCCCTTCCCGTTCAAACTGCGGCTCCGCCGCCGCGGCGGCGCTGGCTTTGGCCCTGCTTCTGCCGATCCGCGCCCAGGCTTCCCAGCGGCATTTCGCCTACACGTACGAGTCCGGTGTGCTGAACCCGGGCAGCGCCGAGCTCGAGCCGTGGACCACCTTCCGCCACGGCCGTTCCAGCTACTACTCGGCGTTCGACCAGCGTCTGGAGCTGGAGCTGGGCCTCGCGGAGAACCTGCAGACGTCGCTCTACTGGAACTTCTCGTCGGTCACGGCGGACACGGGCGTGATCCGCAGTACGCGCTTCGAAGGACAGGGCGTCTCCTCCGAATGGAAGTACAAGCTAAGCGATCCAATGGCCGACGCAATCGGCTCGGCGCTCTACGTCGAGGGGACCGCGAGCACCGACAGCGCCGAAATCGAAGGAAAGCTCATCCTCGACAAGCACTCGGGCCCCTGGCTCGTCGCCCTCAACTTGGTCGGTGACCACGAGTGGAACTGGTCGCAGCGCGGCAGGACGCTGCGCGAAGCCGGGCTCGAGATCGATCTGGCTGCCGGCTACCTGGTCACGGACGCCTTCTCGGCCGGCATCGAAGCGGTCAGCGTCAACGAGTTCGAGGACGCAGACGAGCTCGAGAGCGCAGTCATCTACGCGGGCCCCGCGCTGAGCTTCTCCCGCGACAGCTGGTGGTTCAGCGTCAGCTTCACTCCACAGCTCGGTGCGCTGAAGGGCGCCAGCGGCGGCAGCTGGCTGGATCTCGATCACCAGGAGCGACTCCAGGCACGCGCCGTCATGGGTTTTCACATCTGAGCAGCCATGTCCCACCGCCTACTCCTCCTCGTCCTCTGCCTTTCGACCAGCGTTGCGGGAGCCTACGGGTGCGCCGCTGCGCTCGCCCAGCCCACGGAGCGCGACGCCGCCTACGCCGCGAAGCACTGGCCCGGCGCAACGCTGGCGGACCTCGAGCAGGGCCGCACGTTGTTCGTGCGGACATGCGCCGGCTGCCACTCCCTGAAGGACCCGACGTCGCGCTCGCCCGCCGAATGGAAGACCGAGGTCACGCAGATGCGAGGCAAGAAGGGCGTGTCGCTCGACGATCGACAGGCCGAGCTGATCATCCGCTACCTGTCGACCATGAGCTCGCGAAGAGAGCCGGAGGTCGCCGCGCGGTAGACGCTCAGGTCGTCAGTACCGCGGCGCCGCTGAAACGTCCGTGCCTGAGGTCGTCGAGAGCACGGTTCGCATCGGAGAGCTGGTAGGCGTGCACTTCGGTCTCGATCGGAATGCGCGGCGCCATTTCCAGAAACTCCTCGCCGTCCAGCCGCGTCAGGTTTGCCACGGAACGAAGCACGCGTTCGCCCCACAGTACCTCGTAGGGGAATGACGGGATGGCGCTCATGTGGATCCCGGCACACACGACGCTACCGCCCTTGGCGACCGCCTTCAGCGCGCGCGGCACCAGCGTCCCGGCGGGCGCGAAGATGATCGCGGCATCCAGCTCCTCCGGCGGCGGCTCGTCCGAACCCCCCGCCCATTCGGCGCCCAGCCGCCGCGCGAACTCCTGCCCCGCCGTGTCGCCCGGACGCGTGAATGCGAACACGCGCCGCCCCTCGTGGCGCGCGACCTGCGAGATGATGTGCGCCGAAGCGCCAAAGCCGTACAGACCGACGCGCTCCGCGCCGTCCGTCATCACCAGCGAGCGATAGCCGATGAGCCCGGCGCACAGCAGAGGCGCGACCTGGAGATCCGGATAGGAACCTGGAAGCGGGAGCGCGAAGCGCGCGTCGACCAGCGCGTATTCGGCGTAGCCGCCGTCGATCTGGTAACCCGTGAAGCGCGCGTGGTCGCAGAGGTTCTCCCGCTCGCTGAGACAGTAACGGCAGCTGCCGCAGGTGCTGCCCAGCCACGGAACGCCGATGCGTTGCCCCTCGGTGTAGCCGTCCACCTGCTCGCCCACTTCGGCGACGGTGCCCACGATCTGGTGACCGAGCACGAGCGGCAGCTTGGCTTCAGACAGCTCTCCATCGAGGACGTGAAGGTCGGTTCGGCACACGCCGCAGCTGCGCACGCGGAGCAGGAGCTGGCCGGGGCCCGTGTCCGGGATCGGCAACTCCATTTCCCGGAGTGGCTCGCCTGGTGCCTCGAGCACCATTGCGCGCATCGTTCGAGACAATCCCTCCTCCTCTTCGCCGAGACTACTGCATCCGGCGGAGCGAACGAAGCGACTGTTTCATTCCTGCGCCCGGCCGGGGAACGCCGGGCACTGACCGCTCGGATCGGGCTGCATGCATTGGCTTTCGCAGCCTGGAATGCCGCACGGATAGCAGCACTTGAGCCCCGTCACGCAGTCGCCGTCGCCCTGGCAGGGCGCTCCCGTTCCGCCCTCGCCGCCCTTCATGCAGGTCGTGTCGTTGGTGTCGTCCGCGCCCGCTGCGTGCGGGAGGCCACGCGTTGCAGTGGAACTTTCCGTCGCAGCCGCACACGCCCGGGCAGTCGCCGTGCAGCCCTTGGTAGTCAGCGTGGGTCCTGCCCGCCGGTGAGCCGGCGATGGTGCCGCAGCTCGTCCCGGCATCGTGTGGAGATCACGGGTCTCCCTCCAGCCGCAGGTCGATTCGAGGTCCCGGCGCGCTGCAGCAATCCGCGGCCAGCGAGTATCGACGGTCGGCCGTTCGGTTGGCGCGCTGCCCACCTCCGCGGGCGGGCTGTTGTCGGGTAGACTAGGCACGGCATGGCCCGAAGCATCGACCAACTCGTCAACCAGCAGGTGCTGCGCTGGGCGAGCGAGGCCAAGGCGAACGCCGAGCGCGAGAGCGGGCGCACCGAGCAGCAGCGGCCGATGATCACCATCTCGCGCGAGTTCGGCGGTCGTGGTGCAGAGCTCGGAAAGCACGTTGCCGAGCGTCTTGGTTTCCGCTTCTACGCGCAGGAGATCGTGCACGAGATCGCACGCCAGGCTCACGTCCGGCAGCAGCTGGTCGAGTCCCTCGACGAGCGTCTGCAGGATCGCATCGGGCAGTGGGTCACCGAGATGATGCAGGGGGGCGTCTTCGCTCCGAGCGATTACCTGTACAACCTCTCCCAGGTCGTCGTGACGCTCGGCCGTCATGGCCGCGGCGTGATCATCGGCCGCGGTGCGCACCTGATCCTGGCGCCGGAAACCACGCTGCGCGTCCGCGCCTATGCCCCGCTCGAGACCCGCATCGAGTACACGATGGCCCGCGAGAACCTGGACCGGGCCGAGGCGCGCGCCTTCATGCTCAAGGTGGACGCCGAACGCATCGCGTTCTACCGCCAGCACTTCAACGTCGACGTAGGCGATCCGCTGCTCTACGACATGATGCTCAACACCGGATCGATGAGCATGGAGCTCTGCGCCGATCTGGTAGTACAGGCCTACCGCACCAGGTTCGGTTGAGGTCCGCGGACGTGCTCCGCGCTCCCCGCAGGTAGTGCGCCGCGACTGTCCAGGCATGCTCGCAGGCCGGATTTCACCGGCTGGGGCTGCCCAGTTCCGCGAAAAGGTGCTACGTGCCTCGGCCGGCTGCGCGCGGGGCGCCGCGCGGCCCCATGCTGTTCAAGTGACCGATACCCACCCGATCCCCCAGACGCATCCCGACGAGGACGCCGAGCTCGACCGCATCGTCGGCGAAGAGCAACGCTGCCTGGCGCGGGTGCTCGAACATCTGGCCGAGCGGGCGAAGAATCGCGAGGTCCGCGCCAGCGTCGACTACGACGCGGAGCTCATCGCGCTGCGCGACGAGATCGCCAGCGCGCGGCTGGAGGATGTGCCGCCGCTGCTCGAGCAGATGGAGCGTCTGCAGGGCCTGGCCGCCACTCGCCGCGAGGTCAGCGAAGGCTTCGTCGACCCCAGCTCGCCGTACTTCGGGCACCTCGTGCTCCACGAAGGCGAGCGCCGCCGCGAGGTGCTGATCGGCCGCAGCACGTATCTCGACCCGGGAGCGGGGATCCGCATCGTCGATTGGCGCGACGCCCCCGTCAGCCGCCTCTTCTACCGCTGCGAGGAGGGCGAGGACTACGACGAGATCTTCGGCGACCGCGAGATCGAGGGGCAGGTGCTGGTCCGCCGCAGCGTGACCATCGTGGATGGCGTGCTCCGGCGCATCGTCGCGCCGCAGGGCACGTTCGTCCAGAGCGCGGACGGCGGCTGGCGACGCCTCGGTGCGAGCGCCACACGGCTGAGCGGCGGACAGGGCAGCGCCGTCAGAGCCGAGCAACACAGAAAGCCCGGCACGCTCGGCATCGGCGAAACCGAGGGTCGCGAAGACACGCACCTCAAGGAGATCACCGCGCTGATCGACAAGCGTCAGTTCGAGCTCATCACGCGGCCCGACTCGGGTCTGGTGGTGATCCAGGGCGGCGCCGGCAGCGGCAAGACCACCATCGGACTGCATCGCCTCGCCTATCTCGCCTACCAGGACGCGCGTCGCTTCCGTGCGGACCGCATGCTGGTGGTCGTATTCAACGACGCGCTGGCCCGCTACATCTCCGCGGTGCTGCCGGCGCTCGGCGTGACCGGCATCGCCATCCGGACCTACCAGGACTGGGCCCACAAGCTGCGCGCCGCGCATGTGCAGCGTCTGCCGAAGCGCTACAACGAGGACACGCCGACCGTCGTCACGCGGCTGAAGAAGCACCCCGCGATGCTCCAGGCGGTGGATCGCCACGTCGAGACCATCGCCGATCGACTCGAAGCGGAGCTGACCGCAGCCGCTGGCGGCGCCACGGAACCGCTCCGGATCTGGAAGCGCGCAGTCGATCGCGCACTGGTCCAGCGGCTCCACGCCCTGAAGAGCTGGCTCGGCGGCCCGGAGGCGCGGCAGCTCGCCACCGACCAGCGCGTGGCACTCGAAGGCGTCGTCAAGCGCGGCATCGAACAGGCCCGCGACGTGATCACGCACTTTTCCGATCTGCTCACCGACCGCGAGGCGCTTGGAAGCGTGTTCGCCAAGCACGCGCCGGGCGCGCTGTCCGCGGCGGAGCTGGATCGGGCGCACGCGTGGTGCACTGCGCGCATCGCCGAGATCCTGGCGGAGCTGGAGGAGCGCGAAGACCGCGAACCAGAGCGGAAATCCGGGCAGCGCGCCGGCTCCGGACGCCGCGACAGCCAGCACGAGCGCGAGCACGTAGAGCGCGAGCGCTTCGAGCACCGTCACGGCGTCGACGGACGCGAAGTCGACGAAGGCGCGACGCTCGACCGCGAAGACGACACGATCCTGCTCCGGCTGGTGCAGAAGCTACGCGGGCCGCTGCTGCGGCCCGGCAAGCCCGGACGCCAGCGGGAAGCGCTGGTCTACGAGCACGTCCTGGTCGACGAGGCGCAGGACCTGAGCCCGGTGGAGCTGGCGGTGGTGCTCGGCACCGTAAGCCGCGCGCAAAGCATGACTCTTGCCGGCGACGTCTCGCAGCGCCTTCACATGGACAACGGATTTTCCAACTGGAAGGAAGTGCTGGGCGAGCTCGGGCTGGACCACGTGCAGATCGAGCCGCTCAGAATCAGCTACCGTTCCACGCAGGAGATCATCGACTTCGCGCGCGACGTGCTCGGCCCGCTTGCGAACGAAGAGGAAGGCATCGCGACGCGCCACGGTGCGCCGGTGGAGCTGTTCGGCTACGCGCACAGCGGCGACGCAGCCGGCTTCCTCGCCGAAGCGCTGCGGGATCTGATGCAGTCCGAGCCGCGTGCGTCGGTAGCCGTCATCGCACGCTATCCGGAGCAGGCCGACCTCTACCACGACGCGCTGGCCAAGGGCGACGTACCCCAGCTCAGGCGCATCGCCGAGCAGGACTTCCCGTTCAAGCCAGGCGTCGACGTGACCGACGTACGCCAGGTCAAGGGCCTGGAGTTCGACTACGTCGTGCTGGTGGAGGTCACTGCCGCCGCGTACCCCGAGGACGACGAAGCGCGGCACCTGCTGCACATCGGCGCGACCCGCGCCGCGCACCAGCTCTGGGTCCTGACCACCGGCGCCGCGAGCCGGCTGCTTCCCGCGGCGCTCACCCAGCGCGGGTACTAGCGAGCTATTGACGCTGGGCCGCGCGCCGGCTGATGCTGGTCTGGCCTGCTGTTTGCAGCCAGAGGAGACATGACCCGCTTCTGCTCGCGCTTCCTCGTCCCGGTGTCGGGGGCACTGCTCATCGGATGCGCGGCGAACGCGACCGGAAGCGGCACCGCCCCCGGGGCGCTCTCGCCCGGTCTCGGCGTCGCGGAACAACAACAGGAGGCACAGGCCGCCGCGGAGGCGCGCGAGCAGGCCGCCCGGGACAAGCCGGAGAAGATCGACCGCACCCTGGTCGCCCGCTCGGCGCTGCCGTTCCACGGCTTCCGCGTCAAGGATCACCAGCCGCTCGCCCCCGACCAACTGCTCCGCGAGCTGGCCAGCGCCGACGTCGTGTGCATCGGCGAGCAGCACGACAATCCCCACGACCACTGGGCAGAGCTCCGGATCCTGCGCGGGCTGGCACAGCGCGCAAAGATGTCCGGACGCGTCGTCGGTCTGGGGCTGGAAATGGTGCAGAAGCCGTACCAGAAGGCGCTCGACCGCTACTCGTCGTACGAGTCGGACAGCCGGGAGCTGATGGCCGACACGGACTGGGCCAAGCGCTGGGGCTATCCATTCTCCTATTACCAGCCCATGCTCGCGCTCGCGCGCAGCCGCCAGATGTCGATCGTCGCCCTGAACGCGCCGTCCGGGCTCACCCACCAGATCGCGGCTCAGGGTCTCGAGTCGCTGGACGACGAACAGCAGAAGAAGCTGCCCGATCTCGACCTGCACGATGCCCAGCACCGCGCTTTTTTCGACCAGGACATGAAGGGGCACCCCGACATGCCCGGCAGGAAGCGCGACATGTACGCCGCGCAGGTGGTGTGGGACGAGAGCATGGCCGACGCGGCTGCCTCCTGGCTCGGACAGAACTTTCCGGCACGCCAGCTGGTGATTTTCGCCGGCTCGTCGCACTGCCGTCGTCCCGCCATCGTGCGGCGAATCGAGCGCCGCATGGCCGCCCGCGTGGTTTCCGTGCGTCCGCTCATCGAACAGGGCGGCCACGTCGACCCCCTCGACCTCGCCGGCTATGACTACGGCTTCATCATGGAACCGAGCGGCGACGCGCCCGAACCCGGGCACGGTCATCACGGAGAGTAGTGCTCGCCAGCTTCCTTCCCGATCACACGGGCTTTGCCCAGCGCTTTCTCTCGCTGGGCGGGCTGTTCGTGATGGTCGCGATCGCCTGGCTGCTCTCGGTCGATCGCCGCCACGTGCGCTGGCGACCGGTGCTCTGGGGCGTCGCGCTGCAGATCGTGCTCGGGCTGATGATCCTCAACCCGACACTGCAGGGACTCTTCTTCAACGTCG
This sequence comes from uncultured delta proteobacterium, assembly GCA_963826085.1. Taxonomy (GTDB): domain Bacteria; phylum Myxococcota_A; class Polyangia; order Polyangiales; family Polyangiaceae; genus CAWDXG01. Next base: position 818,927 of record CAWGVN010000008.1, read on the forward strand.
TCGACCGCGGCGTGAACAAGCTGTTGTCGTTCTCCGAAGCGGGCGCAACGTTCGTGTTCCAGACGGTCGAGCCGCACAAGATCATCGACATGCAGGGCAAGGCGATCACCATCCAGGGTCGCATCTCGCCCCCGCTGAAGACCTTCGCGTTCTGGATCCTGCCGACCATCATCTTCTTCTCGAGCTTGATGGCGATCCTGTATCACCTCGGCATCATGCAACGCGTGGTGTGGGCCATAGCCTGGCTCATGCAGCGCACCATGGGCACGAGCGGCGCCGAATCGCTGTCCGCCGCCGCGAACATCTTCGTGGGGCAGACCGAGGCGCCGCTGCTCATCCGTCCCTACGTCGACGGCATGACGCGCTCGGAGCTGCACGCAGTGATGTGCGGCGGCTTCGCCACGGTCGCGGGCGGCGTGATGGCGGCCTACGTGGGATTTCTTCGCGGCATTCCGCACATCGCCGGCCATCTTGTCACCGCGTCCATCCTGTCCGCGCCGGCTTCCCTGGCGATCAGCAAGATCATGGTGCCGGAAACCGACACGCCGGCCACCGCGGACGAGCTGAAGCTCTCCACCGAGAAAACCGCCGGCAATGTGATCGAAGCGGCGGCGAACGGCGCGGCCGACGGCGTCAAGCTCGCGATCAACGTCGGCGCCATGCTGATCGCGTTCGTGGGGCTGATCGCGATGGGCGACTACATCCTGTCGTTGATCCCGTTTGCCGGCGCTCCGCTCAGCATGTCGCGCATCTTCGGCTGGGTGTTCTCGCCGATCGCGTTCTCCATGGGCGTGCCCTGGCACGAGGCGCCGACGGTGGGACGCCTGCTCGGCGAGAAGATCGTGCTGACGGAGTTCATCGCCTATGTGCACCTGGGCGAAATGGTGCAGTCCACTCACGCCGTGCTCTCCCAGCGCTCCGCCATCATCGCCAGCTACGCCCTGTGCGGCTTCGCCAACTTTGCCAGCATCGGCATCCAGCTCGGCGGCATCGGCGGCATCGCGCCGCGGCGCATGCGCGATCTCGCCCAGCTCGGCCTGCGCGCCATGGTGGGCGGCTCGCTCGCCGCGTTCATGACAGCGACGATAGCCGGCGTCATGCTGGGGTGATGATCGATCGGACGCGGCTGTTCGACGCGACGCTGTCCGCCGCCGTCCGCGAGCGGCGCGCGCTTTCGCTCGATCTGCTCGAGGCCGGCCTGGCAGCGGTCGAGCCCGGCGCCGCCACGCGCCGCGGGATCGAGGCGGCCCGCGCGGCAGGGATCGATCTGGATGGCTGCACGATCTTCGCGTTCGGAAAGGCCGCCCGCCGCATGGCCGAGGCCGCCCTCGCATGCGTGCGCGTCGAGCGGGGCATCGTGCTCGGCCCGGACCAGGACCCGCGGCGGGCGGGCGGGCGGGAATCCGGACCGCTGTCGGTGCATCAAGCGGGCCATCCCCTGCCCTCGCCCGACGCGCCCCGGCACGGCGCCGAGGTGCTCGCGGTCGCACGCTCGCTGGGAGCGGGCGACGTGGCGCTGTGCCTCGTCTCCGGCGGCGGCTCCGCGATGCTCGAGCTGCCACGACCGGGTGTTCTGCTCGGCTCCATCGCGGAGGCCACCCGGCTTCTGAACGAGGCCGGCGCGGACATCGCCGAGCTGAACGCCGTGCGCCGCTGCCTCTCGGCGCTCAAGGGCGGACGGCTCGCCGCGGCGCTCGTTCCGGCACGCGTCGTCAACGTCCTGATCTCCGATGTGCCGGGCAACGATCTGTCGGTGATCGCGTCCGGACCGAGCGTACCGCCGCCCAGCGGCGCACCCGACGCGCGCGCCGTCGTCGAGCGCTACGCCCTACGCGATCGCCTGCCGCCCGATGTGCTGCACGCCATCGACGCGCCGGAGCCCGTCGACCGCGTCGCCGTGGAAAGCTTCCTCGCCGCCGACAACGCCACGGCGCGCCACGCGGTCGTGGCGCGGGCGAGCGAGCTGGGCCTCGCCGCAGTCGAGCGCGAGCTCGCGGGCGCGGCGCGCGACGCGGGCCCCCGCCTCTACGCCGAGGCGCTCGAGCGTTTCGCCGCCGACCCTGCGCTCGGCGCCGTCGTCGCAGGCGGCGAAACCACGGTCGAGGTCCGCGGCAGCGGCCGCGGCGGTCGCAACCAGGAGCTCGCCCTCGCCGTGTTCGCCGCGTTCCAGGGCGGTCTGGTCGCCACGCTCGGCACCGACGGCGTCGACGGCTCGAGCGACGCGGCCGGCGCGCTCGTCGACGAAGCAGCCGTCATCGAAGCCGGAAGACAGGGCCTCGACCCGACCCGCTTCCTCGCCGACAACGATTCCCACCGCTTCTTCGCCCGGCTTGGCACGCAGATCCGCACCGGCCCCACCGGCACCAACGTGGCCGATCTGTGCGTCGTCTTGCGCTGAAGCGGGGCGCTGCGGAGCGGCGCGAGCGTTGCGTATCCTCGACGTGGGGCGGCTGCCAGTGGGGATGCCCACCCCCGTCATGCTCGCCGCCTGCGGCGGCTGCGCGTGACTTGCCCCTGCCCAAGTCCGTGCTCGCCGCTTCGCGGCTGCGCGCGGACGGGAGGGGCCGGTTGACGCGTCCTTCCGGGCTCGGATCGTCGTTCCAACGGGAAATGTGGTTCGTTGCCGCGCGTAACGGAGCGGCGCGATGCATGGCGGGTTTGCTGGGGCTCGTGGCCGGGCTCCAGGGGGTGAAGCCCGGCCACAAGGAAGCGCTCGCGCGTATCCGCGCGGAGGTGAACAGGGCGCGCTGAGCCGCGCCGCGAGCAGGTCTGCGACGAAGCCGGGCGCTGCACAGCGGCGCGAGCGTTGCGTATCCTCGACGTGGGGCGGCTGCCAGGACCTGCCCGGCGGCTACATCGGCGTGAACTGCTCGGTGAGGTTCATGTCGATCTGCGTGTCCTGAGTCCTGCCCGGGACGTGCGTGCGCACCTTGACGTCCGACTGCGTGGCGATGCTGCCCTTCGGCAGCGAGCGCGCCAGATCGAACTGCATCTCGCCCTTGCCGCTGCCGGTCATGCCGAGCAGATCCGACTGCACGTCCAGCGGCACGCCCGGGATCTGGATGTGGCTGCCCGGCGCCGACTGCTTGAGCTGGATGTTCGTCGTGCCCTTGTCCCCGTCCAGCTTCACCAGCGTGTAGGTCGCCTGCTGCTTCATCTTCATGCCCAGCTGCTCGACCTCCGTGCTTACCTGCCAGCGCGCGCCCTTGCCCACCGGCTCGTCGGGAAACGGAGCGCTGACCTCGCCGAACGCCGAGGCCATGGCCTGCATCATCTGCTTGACCTCTCCGTTGTCGAGCGCGCTCGTGTCGAGGCGGGACGAGAGCAGACGGCCATGCGAGTCCATCGTGTCGTGCCCCTTCAGCTTCGCCATCTCCCCCAGCGAGTCCTCCAGCGTGCCACGCATCGCCGCCGGCACCTTGTCCGGTTCGGCGAGCTGCACCTTTTCGATGGTCAGATCGCGCTTTGCCGTACCGTCCGGTGCCACCGACACGATCTTGACCGCCGCGATCATCTCGAGCGTCGGAATGGCGGGCGCCGGCATCGCCTGGTCGCCGAGCTTGACGGTCATGCTGGTCGAGCTGGTCAGCTTGAACTTCTCGACGTGTCCCTTCTGGAAGTGGTAGCGGAGCGCACGACGTGGCTCCGCGCCGGCCGACAGGAGCTTCACCTCCGGGCCAGCCGGAGTCGCGGCCGGTTTTGTGGTCGCTGACTTCTCCGCCGGCGCCGATGCGGCCGGAGCTGCCGCCGAGCCCGCCGCGGCGCTGTGTGGTGCTGTTGGCGCCGCGTGCGGCGGCGACGCCACGGGCGCAGGCGCGCTGGGAGCGGCGTTCCTGGCCGCCGCGGCGACGGCCTTGTCGGTCTTGTTCTGCTGACAGCCCGGAGCGGACAGGAACAGGACGATCAGCGCAGCGGCAGGACGGAAATGCATCGGCGGACTCCCCGGGCGTTGCCCGCCGCGCATCATGCCGCGCCGCGCCGCCAAGCGCACCCCTTGACTCCGTCGCACTTGTCGGACAAGCCGAAAGCCCCAGGAGGACGATATGAAGGCGTACGAGCGGCACTACATCGGCGGGAAATGGGTCCCCGCGAGGAGCAAGGAGCGCTTCGAGGTCACCAATTCCTCCACCGAGGAGGTCATCGCCCGCGTCCCCGCCGGCACCGCCGAGGAAGCCGACCTGGCCGTGAAGGCCGCAGCCGTTGCCTTTCCCGCGTGGTCCGCGCTGCCCGCTGCCGAGCGCGCCGCGTACCTCGGGAAGCTCCAGGAAGGGCTGTCCGCCCGCACGCAGGAGATCGCCGAGACGATCAGCGCCGAGGTCGGCATGCCGATCAAACTCGCCACCATGATCCAGGCTGGGCTGCCCACGATGGTGATGGGCTCGTTCGCACAGTTGACCAAGACTCACGTCTTCGAGGAGCAGATCGGCAACTCGCTGGTGGTGAAGGAGCCGGTCGGCGTCGTGGCCTGCATCACGCCCTGGAACTACCCGCTGCACCAGGTGGTCGCCAAGGTTGCCGGGGCGCTCGGAGCGGGCTGCACGGTCGTGGTCAAACCCAGCGAAATCGCCCCGCTCAGCGCCTTCATCCTGGCCGAGATCGTCGACCAGGTCGGCCTTCCCGCCGGCGTGTTCAACCTGGTCAGCGGCGACGGCCCCACGGTCGGCGAAGCGCTGGCGTCGCACCCCCAGGTCGACATGGTGAGCTTCACCGGCTCCACGCGGGCGGGCAAACGCGTGTCGGAGCTCGCTGCCGCGACGGTCAAGCGCGTCGCGCTCGAGCTCGGCGGCAAGAGCGCCAACATCATTCTGGACGACGCGGACTTCGAGAAGGCCGTGAAGACCGGCGTCAACAACTGCTACCTGAACAGCGGACAGACCTGCTCGGCGTGGACGCGCATGCTCGTGCCCCGGAGCCGCCAGGACGAAGCGGTGGAAATCGCCAAGGCCGCGGCCGGAAAGCTCACGCTGGGCAACGCTCCGAAGGGCGAAGGGCGTCTGGGCCCGCTCGTCTCGGCAAGGCAGCGCGAGCGCGTGCTCGGTTACATCAGGAAAGGCGTGGAGGAAGGCGCGAAGCTGGTCACCGGCGGCCCGGACAAGCCGGAAGGGCTCGACAAGGGCTTCTTCGTGAGGCCCACCATCTTCGCCGACGTCGACAACAAGATGACCATCGCGCGGGAGGAGATCTTCGGCCCGGTGCTGTGCATTATCCCCTACGACGAAGAGGAAGACGCCATAAGCATCGCCAACGACACGGTGTATGGCCTCGCCGGCGCCGTGTGGTCGAAGGACACCGAGCGTGCCAAGCGCGTGGCGCGGCGCCTGCGCACCGGCCAGGTGGACATCAACGGCGGCGCGTTCAATCCGCTTGCTCCCTTCGGCGGCTACAAGCAGTCCGGCCGCGGCCGCGAGTACGGGAAGTTCGGCTTCGAGGAATTCCTCGAGATCAAGTCGATGCAGCTCTAGCGGGGATGCCCCGCACGTAGGGGCGCCAGACACGTCGCAGCGCAACGTCGAAGTCGCTCGCGCGATCGCTCGTCGCGCGGAGTCCGTTGCAACGATGCGTCGGTTACCCCTGAGCGCGCGCAGGCGCCCCCGGGCGCCGAGCACGCGATTTGGGGGAACCCCGCGACAGCGGGCGCGGCGGCGTGCACAGCGCGAGGGGGCATCCCTGCCGAAATGTCCGCCTCGCGGGCATTTCACGCCTCTTGCCCGGGCATCCCTGCCGAAATGTCCGCCTCGCGGGCATTTCACGCCTCTTGCCCGGGCATCCCTGCCGAAATGTCCGCCTCGCGGGCATTTCACGCCTCTTGCCCGGGCATCCCTGCCGAAATGTCCGCCTCGCGGGCATTTCGTGGCGCTTGCCCCCGACTAGCGCCGCCCCACGCGAAAGCGCGGCGGCTCGATGCGCTCGCTCCGGCACTTCGGGCAGCGACCTGGCGCGGCGAGGCGGTCGCGCTTCTTGAACACGAAGCCGCACGCGAGGCAGCGGGCCGGTTCCACGACGAGCTCGGCGCCTTCGCGCGGCAGCGAGCGGGCGAGGTGTTCGAGGTGCGCGGCGACCTCGCGCTCGCGGACGGACACCTCGGCGGACAGATCGCGGGCGGTCCACGTGTCACGTTCCAGCGCCGCGCGGAGCGCCTGGCGCACGGTCTCGCTCCGCGGTCTCGGCTCGTCGCTGCTCACGCTTGCATGATCGGCAACTGGCGGCGATCGAGCCGGCCGCGCGTCACGCGCATGCGCCAGTCCACCCCCACCACGTCCCCCGGCTCGAGCGCTTCCCAGATGTTCTCGCCGCTGAGCGGCTCGCTGGACAGGATCAAGTGGTTGACGAAGCCGGTCGTCGACGGCGCCTCGCACTCGGGCGACAGGCTCTGGCAGGTGTCGCGGTCGGAGCAACGCGTCTTGTAGGTCGACCAGTAAAGCTCCTTGCCGCCGTGCGCGGCGACCAGCGTGTCGCCGTCGGTCACGATCACCGTGAGCATTGCTTGCTTGCCCGGTTCGTCGGTGAGCTCGCGCACGCGATCGAGCGCGGCACCGAGCGCGGCCGTGACGTCCTCCACCGTGTGCCTGCGGGCGAGCGGTCCGTACCCGGACAGATGACTCAGGAAGATGAAGAAGATGACCTCGCTGTCGGTGTCGCCCAGGATGAAGCGGCGCAGTCGCGGCGCCACCTCGCGCAAGAGCGCGTCGCGGTGGCGTTTGAACTCCGGGATGTCGCCGTTGTGCGCGAACGCCCAGCGTCCGTACTGGAACGGGTGGCAGTTCAGGACCGTCTTTTCACCCTGGGTGGCGCGCCGGACGTGGGCCAGCACCGTCTCGCTCGAGACCACGCCGCTCAGACGGTGGAAGAGCTGGTCGCCGAGCGCGGTGGTCGGGCTGCGGGTGATGTGGGGCGCGCCGTCCACATAATAGGCGACGCCCCAGCCGTCGCGGTGCTCGTTGCTCTGGACGCCGAGCGCGTTGTCCGCGGCGAGCAGGGAGCTGTGGACCTGGCTCGGGATGACGCTTCTGAAGCCGAATAGGCGGCACATCGTGCTCCGGCCAGCATGCCACAGTGCCGGATCCCCGGCCATCCGGCGGACCTTCCGGGCCTGCGGCGTAACTCCGGCGGGCCCGTGGCCATATGCCAGAGGACCCCCTTTGCTTGTTTCCCCGCCCGCGGAAGGAGAGCCCCTTGACCGAACAGCACAAGCGAGACCTGGACCGGCTGATCGCCCGCCGCCGCTTCATGAAGCAGGCCGGCGCTGGCGCTGCCGTCGTCGCGTTCGCCGGAGCGCTGTGGATCGTGAACGACGAGCTGACGGCGATCGCGCACGCCGAGACGCGGCCCGATGGCCGTCCACGACTGCCGCCCGGGCAGCACGTGATCAGCCGGCTCAGGCCGATGGGCGGCGACGTAGGCGATCCAAACCCGGCGCACTTCCATCTGCGCGTGCACGGCGAGGTCGACCATCCAATGACACTCGATTTTCACCAGCTGCTCGCGCTGCCGCAGGTGACGCAAGCGGCCGACGTGCACTGCGTGACGCGCTGGACGGCGCTCGGCATCAAGTGGACCGGTGTGAGGCTGAGCGAGATAGCCAAGCGTGCCGGGATCACCAAGCGTGCGCGCCACGTGATCTTCGAGGCGGCGCACGGCTACACGTCGAACATCCCGATCCACGAAGCGCTCAAGCCGAACGTGATGGTGGCGTATCGCATCGACGGACACGCGCTGCCGCGGGCGCACGGCTCGCCGGTGAGGGCCGTGGTGCCGGACCGCTACTTCTGGAAGAGCGCCAAGTGGCTGACCGGGATCTGGTTCAGCGAGCGCGACCATCCCGGCTACTGGGAGCGGCGCGGCTACGACAACAACGCCGACCCCTGGCTCGAACAGAGGACCAGCTAGGGGGCACACACAGCATGACCACCGACGTTCGACTGCAAAGCACAAACGAGCCTGTCGAAGCCGAGCATCAGGCCGGAGTCGTCGCCGAAGCGAAGCCGAAGCGCCGGCGCTTCAAGCTCCGCCCATGGGTGCGCGCCATCCACCGCGACGCGGGCTACTTCGCGATCGGCCTCACCATCATCTACGCGCTGAGCGGCCTGGCGGTGAACCACATCAAGGACTGGGATCCGAACTTCAAGCAGATCAATGTGACGCATCACCTGGCCGGGCCGTTCCCGAAGGACGATCACGCCGCGGCGGCCAAGGTGCTGGCGGAGCTCGGCGTCAGCCGGAAGCCCCAGGACGTGTACCGCGCCGACGCGCACGAGCTCGACATCGTGTTCGACAAGCGCACCTTCCACGCCGACACGACCAACGGCACCGTGCTGGAGGAAGGGCAGAAACCGCGCTTCTTCCTGCGCGTTGCCGACTGGCTGCACGAGAACCGGGGCAAGAGAGCCTGGACCTACGTGGCCGACACCTACGCGGTGTTCCTGCTGTACCTGGCGATCTCGGGGCTGTTCATGATCCCGGGCCGCAAGGGGCTGAAGGGCCGCGGCGCGGTCATCGCGCTGGCCGGCGCCATGGTGCCGGTGCTGTACGTGGTGCTCTCCGGCGGCCCCTAGTGGCGACGATCGTGAGGGGTTCGATCGGCGGGCAACCGTCTGCAACGTTTCCGCCGACTGGCGCACGGCGCCCACTCGCACTACAAACCGCCCCATGAACACCGACGCACTGCTCACCGCCGTCATGGGCGGTCTGCTCTTCTATATGGTCGTTATGCGCGTGCTCGCGGCCAGGAAGCGCATCAGCGGCGCCGATGCGCGCGCGCTCGTAGCCGAAGGCGCCCAGCTCATCGACGTGCGCACGAGCAGCGAATTTTCCTCGGGACACATCGAAGGCGCGAAGAACGTGCCGCTCGGAGAGCTCGGCTCCCGGCTCGACAAGCTGTCGAAGCAGAAGCCCGTGGTTGTGTATTGCCGCAGCGGCGCCCGCTCCGCGCGCGCGGCACGCATGCTGGAAAAAGCCGGCTACGCCGTGCACGACCTCGGCCCGCTTCACGCCTGGTAGTCAGGATCCGCTAGACTGGGCGCATGCGTTGCACGGCGCTCGCTCTGTTGCTCCTGACCGGCTGCGCCAGGCCCACGCCTGCGCCCGCGCCTCCCCCACCCGCAGCCGCGCCAGCATCCGCGGCGGCACTGCCGGCCGCGTCCGCTTCCGCACCGGCGCCGGCGCCGGCGCCCGCGAAACTCGAGTTCATCGAGAACGACATCCCCGCCGCGACGAAGCAGGCGAAGGAGGCGCGCAAGGCGCTGTTCGTCGATGCCTGGGCCGTGTGGTGCCACACCTGCTCGAGCATGAAGCACACCGTGCTGGGCGATCCCGCGCTCGTACCGCTCGAAAAGCAGGTCGTCTTCGCGTCCGTCGACACCGACCGCCCGGACAACGCCGCCTTCCTCGACAAGTACGCCGTCACCGTGTGGCCCACGTTCTTCATGATCGATCCGGACAGCGGCACGCTGCTCGGCTACTGGCCGGGCGCGGCGTCGCTGCGCGAGCTCAGAACCTTCGTGGGCGATTCGCTCGACGCGCTCGATCGGCTGAGACAGAAGAAGCTGCCGCCGGACTCGCCGCTAGCGCAGCTTCTTGCGGCCAAGGACGCGCAGGCGTCGCACGACTACGCGGTCGCGGCAGAGCGCTACGCCGCGCTCATCGCCGCGGCGCCGGCAGACTGGCCGCGAAGGAGCGAAGCCCTGCTCGGCTGGGTGCAGTCGCTCTACCAGACCGATCACGGCGCGAAGTGCGCGCGTGCCGGCGTCCAGCATCTGTCCGAGGTCCAGGGCGCTGCGATGCCGGCGGACTACTGCTTCTACACCTTCGCCTGCACCGCGCGCGTACAGGGCGCCGAGCAGAAGAAGCTGCGCGAGGCCGTGGTAGGCCGCTTGCGCGAGCTCACGACGCATCCGCCGCCGGGCGCGTCGGCCGACGACCGCGCCGACGCGCTCGGTATCCTGGCCGATGCGCTGTTGGCAACCGGCGATCGCGCGGGCGCCGGCGAGGCCAGCAAGAAGCGCCTGGCCGTGCTCGAACAGGCGGCGAGCGCGGCTCCCACGCCGGAGGCAGCGTCCACCTACGACGACGCGCGCGCCGAGGCCTACGTCGCCCTGGGGCGAGCGGATGAAGCCCTCGCCATGCTCGAAAAGCGCGAGAAGCAGCTGCCCGATTCCTTCGAGCCGCCTGCGCGGCTCGCTTCCGTGCTCGCGGAACTCAAGCGCTGGCCCGAGGCGCTGTCCGCGATCGACCGCGCGCTCGCGCATGCCTACGGCCCGCGCGCGCTCCGCTACCTGGCGCTCAAGGCGCGCATCCAGCATGCGCTCGGCGACGAAAAGGGACGCATCGCGACCCTGGAAGTCGAGGTGAAGGGGTACAAGGCGCTCGCCCGTGGCCAGGCCAACGCCACCGCGCTCCGCAACGCAGAAAAGCAGCTTCGCGACGCACGCCGCGGGAAGTGACAGCGCGCGCCGGGCTAGCGCTCGCTCATCAGCGCACGAGCGATCTGCGAGATCTGGATCTCGTCCGTGCCGCCGTAGATCTGCAGCACCTTGGCGTCGCGACAGAGCTGCTCCACCTGGTACTCGGCCATGTAGCCGTTGCCCCCGAAGAGCTGCACCGCTTCCAGCGCGACCTCCATGGCCGATTGCGCGCAGTAGAGCTTGCAGGCGCTGGCCTCGGCCAGGTTCATCTTCTTGCCGGCACCGGCCATCTCGATCTGGCGGAAGATGATGTTCTGGATGTTGGTGCGAGCGACCTCCATCTTCGCAAGCTTCAGCTGGATGAGCTGGAAGTCGCCGATGGGGCGGCCGAACTGCACGCGAGTCTTGGCGTAATCCAGGCTCAGCTCCAGGCACTGCGACACGATGCCGAGCGCCATGGCCGCGACGCCGGTGCGCTCCTGCGTGAAGGTGTCCTTGACGCCCGAGCGGTAGCTGCGCTCTTCCGTCTCGCCGAGCAGGCGCTCCTTGTCGACAAACACGTCCTCGAGGAACAGCTCGCCCGTCGGCGAGCCGTGCAGCCCCATCTTCTGGAGCGGCTTGGATTGCGTCAGGCCCTTCGTCCCCTTGTCGAGCACGAACGACAGCACCTTGCGCTCGCGCGGGTCGTTCTCCTCGTCGAGCTTGCAGATGAAGACCAGCGTGTCGGCGTAGGGTCCGTTGGTGATGAAGGTCTTGTTGCCGTTCAGGACGTAACCTCCGTCCTTTCGGCGCGCGCTCGCCTTCATCGATCCGAACGCGTCCGAGCCCGACGAGGGCTCGGTGATCGCCCAGGCGCCGATCTTGTCGAGCGTGAGCAGATCGAGCGCCCAGCGCTCCTTCTGCCGGACCGTGCCCCGGCTCATGATGGTGCCGGCGGTGAGCCCCGCGCTCACTCCGAGCGCCGTGACCATGCCGGGGCTGTAGCGAGACAGCTCGATCACCGGGATCATCCGCATCGCCATGGCCTCGCCGGCCATCGGGTCCGGGCCTTCCTTCTTCTTGTCCGCTGGCGGCTCCTCGCCCCGGGCGAGCGCTTCCTCGCGCTTCCGGTCACGCGCGATCTGCGCGTCGAATTGCGCCTTCGCCATGTCGCGCATGCCGAAGGTGTTGAACATCTTGCGCATGACATCGTACGGCGGTGTGTCGCCGTGCTCGATGTCCTTGATGTTCGGTTTCACCTCGGCGTCGACGAAGCGCCGGACCATTTCGCGGATCGCCTTGTGCTGCTCGCTCCACTCGATCATGGGGCCCTCTTCTAGCCGACTGCCGGCTGGACGGCTACCGGCATCGGCCAAGCGCGTCTTGTCGCGCGCAGGCGGGCGGCGCTATCGTTCGCCGCGATGACCGACCCGGATCACGAGGCGCCCGAGCTCCAGGCGTTCCGCAACGAGGTGCGCGCGTGGATCCTGGCAAACAAGCCGGGCAAGCCCGCTTTCAAGCTGCCGCAGAGCTTCCTCGAGGTGGAGAGCGAGGAGCAGTTCGACTACCTCCGCGACTGGCAACGCAAGGTCTACGACGCGGGCTACCTCGGCTTCGACGTGCCGGAAGAGTACGGCGGGCGCGGAGTCGATCGCGACCGGCAGCGCATCGTGATGCAGGAGCTCATCAAGGCGCGCGCACCGTTCTTCGTGAACTTCATCGGCCTCAACTGGGCGGGTCCCGTGATCCTGACCTACGGCACAGAGGAACAGAAGAAGCGCATGCTCCGACCGTTGCTCCGGGCCGACGAGATCTGGTGCCAGGGCTTCAGCGAGCCGGGCTCGGGCTCGGATCTGGCGAGCCTGACCACGCGCGCGGTTCGAACCGGCGACGGCTACGAGGTCACGGGGCACAAGGTCTGGACGACGCTCGCACACGTTAGCAAGTGGATGATCCTGCTGGCGCGGACCGACCCGGACGCGCACAAGTACGCGGGCCTGTCGTTTTTCCTGTTCCCGATGGACGCGCCCGGCGTCGCCGTGCAGCCCCTGGTCAAGATGACGGGCGAAGGCGGCTTCAACCAGGTCATCTTCGACGCGGCGCCGATGCCTGCCGATGCGTTGCTCGGCGAGGAGGGCCAGGGCTGGCAGGTCGCGATGACCACGTTGATGTTCGAGCGCGGCGCGGCCGGCGACACCGGGCGCGAGCGGGCCGCCGGCTTCATCGAGCAGATCAAGCGACTGGCATCGGTCGCGGCCGAGGCTCGTCGGGACGGCGCGCCAGCGGCGGATGACCCGGTGTTCCGCGATCGCGCGGCCCAGCTCTGGATCGAGGCGCAGGCCATGGCCCTGGGCGCGTCGCGACCGCGAGCGCTGTCGTCCGAACGGCCGCTGGCGCTGCCGCTGATGAGCAAGCTGGTGGCTTCGGAATGGAACCAGCGCCTGTCGGAGCTGGCCTGCGAGATGCTCGGAGCGGACGCCGCGCTGTGGCTGGGCGACGAGCACGCGCCCTTCGCCGCGGAGTGGCCTCGCGCGTTCATGAACTCGTTCGGCATGACCATCGGCGGCGGAACCAGCGAGATCCTGCGCAACGTGATCGGCGAGCGCGTGCTCGGCCTACCCAAGAGCAAGTGACCATGGAAACCGCGAACGTCAGACTGCCCGCCGTCGAGGCCGGGCTCGGCTTCAGCGACGAGCACAAACTGCTGGTCGACTCCGCGCGACGCTTCCTCGCCGATCGCTGCCCGCGGAGCGAGGTCCGGCGCTTCGTGGACGAGAGCGCAGACCACGACCCTGCCCTCCACAAGGAGATTGCCGGGCTCGGCTGGATCGGCCTCACCAGCGCCGAGGAGCACGGCGGCGCCGGGCTCGACCTGCTCCACCTGGCGCTGTTGATGGAAGAGATGGGACGCGCCCTGCTTCCCTCCCCGTTCTTCGCGTCCGTGTTGGCGCTGGCGGCGCTGGAGGATGCGGGCAGCACTGCCCAGAAGCAGGCCCATCTGCCTGCGATCATCTCCGGAGAACGCGTCGCGACGCTGGCTTACGCCGAGCCGGGCGGCTCGTGGGAGCCGCAGCACGTCGAGACGCGGGCCGTGACCGCGGAAGCCGGCTTCGTGCTTCGCGGCGAGAAGGCGCACGTGCCCGCCGCGGCCAGCGCGGATCTGGTCGTGGTTCCATGCCGCGAGCCGGACGGCAGCCTGGGCCTGTACGTCGTCGATCTTCCCGCCGCCGGGCTCGCGGTGGAGCGCGAGGTGTGCGTGGACCGCACGCGGCCCTGCGCGCGGCTCACGCTCGACGGAGTAGCGGTTCCGCAGGGCGCGCGGCTCGAAGGAGACGGGCTCGCCGCGTTCGAAAACGCGCTGCGAAGGGGCTACGTGCTCCTGGCCAGCGAGATGGTCGGCAGCGCCGAGGCCGTGCTCGGGCTCACGCGCGACTACGCGATCGAGCGACACCAGTTCGGACGCGCTATCGGCTCGTTCCAGGCGGTAAAGCACCCGATCGTGGACATGCTGATCGGCGTCGAGCTGTCACGGAACCTGGCGCTGGGCGCAGCCGCCGCCCACGGGCAGGATGCCGGAACCTTCGAACAGAGCGCGCGCATGGCCAAGGCGTACGCCGGCGACAGCTTCATGTATGCCGTGAAGAAGGGCGTGCAGCTGCACGGGGGATTCGGCTTCACCTGGGACTGCGACGTGCAGCTCTACTTCAAGCGCTCGCTGTGGGCGCGTGCGACGCTGGGCGATGCCGCGCATCACAAGCGGCACCTGGCGCGCAGGCTGCTCGGCTAGCCCGCCCGGGCGCCGAGCTCCGCGGCCAGGTCGAACACGTGCGGGTCGTCGGCGCCTATCCGGCGCAGCGCCTCCGCGAGCCTGAGCACGTACTCGAGATTCGGGCCGCTGGGTCCCTTCGACTCCCGGACCTGCAGAGCGATCTCCGGGAGCGAAGCCGGTCCCAGGTAGTTCGGGTTGTCGCTGGTCGCGACGTAGACGAGTGCTGGGAGTCGCTCGCCGCCTGCGTGCACGTCGACAGCGTGCCGCTCGTAGCCGCCCTTCTCGCGGTGGTCGAGCTGGGCGAGCACGCGCGCGCGCTCGGCGGGAGCAACGCGGTATGCCATGCCCCAGCAGCGCGCCCCAGGCTCCGCGACCAGCGTCACGACGCGCCCCGGCGCGCCGGGCATTCCGCGGTGGTCGGTGGAGCCTTGCCAGAATCGGCGGGTCCATCCTTCGATGTAACCCGCGCGGCGCTCCTCGAACGCGAAGGCCGGGCGCCACACCAGCGAGCCGTAGCCGAAGACCCAGGTCTGCTCGCTCATCCGCGACAAACATAGCGCACGCCTTGCGGGGATCGACCGCGTGGCAGCCGGGTTCTGGCCGCTTTCCACCTTCCGGTCGTGCGCGTCCGTGGGAGCCAGCCGCAGATTATGCGCGTTCAGCTCTCTTTGCGTGCTGCTCGCCCGTGAAACCCACGGCACGCAGCGTGCAACGAGGCGGGAAAATGGCAAGCGCCAGCCCCATGCCTGCCAACGCCGGAGCCGCGGTCCTCGAGGCTCGTGGTGTGTCCAGGATCTACCGCATGGGCGAGGTCGAGGTGCACGCGCTCAGGGGCGTGGATCTGGAGCTGTATGCGAGCGAGCTCCTGGTCATGCTCGGCCCCTCGGGGAGCGGAAAATCGACGCTCCTCAACATCCTCGGCGGACTCGACGTTCCCACCAGCGGCACGGTGGTCTACCGCGACCACGACCTGACCCGCGCCAGCGAACGCGAGCTGACCCGCTACCGCCGCGAGCACGTCGGCTTCGTGTTCCAGTTCTACAACCTGATCCCGAGCCTCACCGCACGCGAGAACGTCGCGCTGGTCACCGAGATATCCGAAGCGCCGATGAAACCTGAAGAGGCGCTCGATCTGGTCGGACTGGGCGAACGCCTCGATCACTTCCCGGCGCAGATGTCCGGCGGCGAGCAGCAGCGCGTCGCCATCGCGCGTGCCGTTGCCAAGCGTCCGGACCTGCTGCTCTGCGACGAACCCACGGGCGCGCTCGACATCCAGACAGGCAAGATGGTGCTGGAAGCGATCGACCGCGTAAATCGCGAGCTCGGCACCACCACGGCGGTGATCACGCACAACGTGGTGATCGCCCGCATGTCCGATCGCGTGGTGCGGCTGGCGGACGGTCGCGTGGCGAGCATCGAGCGCAACGCCCAGCGCGTCGGCCCGGAGGAGCTGGCATGGTGACGCACGCCTGGGTGGAGCCCGGGAGGTTCGCATGAAGTGGTTCAAGCGCATCGTACTGCTCCTGGTCTTGCTGGCAATCGTGGTCGGGCTGGCGCTGGCGTTCCAGCCACGGCCGCTCGCGGTCGACACTGCGCTGGTGGAGAAGGGCCGCTACGAGCAGACCATCGAGGAAGACGGAAAGACCCGGGTCAAGGAACGCTACACCGTATCGTCGCCATTGGCGGGGATGCTCGAGCGGATCCGTCTGCATCCCGGCGACCCGGTCGCTGACGGCACTGTGCTCGCCATCATCCAGCCCGTCGCGCCGCCCCTGATCGACGCGCGTTCCCGGCGGGAGCTTTCGGCGCGCCTGGCCGCTGCGCAGGCTTCGCGGCTGCGCGCCGACGCCAGCGTCGACGCAGCACGGGTCGCAGCGGACTACGCAAAGCGGGAGCTCGGTCGCACCCGCGCGCTCGAGAAGGGCGGCGCGGTTCCGCAAAGCGAGCTCGACCGCGCCGAGCTGGAAGAACGGGCGCGAAACAAGGAGCTGGAGGCGGCGCAGTTCGGCGCCCGAGTCGCGCGGCACGAGGTCGACCTGGCGCACGCGGCTCTCGCCCAGGCCACGGGGACCCGCGACAAGCCCCATGCGGCGGGCGAAAGCTGGCAGATCCGCTCGCCGGTCCACGGAGTCGTGCTGCGCGTGTTGGCCGGGAGCGCAGGTGTCGTGAGCCCGGGCACACCGCTGCTCGAGCTGGCCGATCCGTCCGCGCTGGAGGTCGTGGTGGACGTGCTGTCGACCGACGCGGTCGAGATCCAGCCCGGAGATCCAGTCGGCATCGAACGCTGGGGCGGCCCCACGCCGCTGCTCGGACGGGTGCGGCTGATCGAGCCTTCGGCGACCACGAAACTGTCCGCGCTCGGAGTGGAGGAGCAGCGGGTCAACACCGTCATCGACTTGCTGTCGCCCTACGACCAATGGAAGACGCTGGGCGACAACTTCAGGGTCGAGGCCCGCATCACGACGTTCGAGAAGGACGGCGCGGTCAAGCTGCCCACGAGCGCGCTGTTCCGGGACAACCAGAGCTGGAACGTGTATCTCGTGTCGGGCGAGCACGCCCACAAGAAGGCGGTAGAAGTCAGCCGCAGAAGCGGCACCGAAGCGATGGTCACCTCCGGAGTCAAGCCCGGCGACCGCGTGATCGTGTATCCGGGCGACGCCGTGAAGGACGGCATCCGGGTCAAGGTGCGATGAGCGCCGTGGCGCCGCAGAGCCGGCGCGTGTAGACCTCCAGGCGCGTTGGCGACGAAGAAGACTCCCCTGGAAGATCTCGACTGGCGGCATCCGCTCGATGCAGCGCCCTGCGCCATCGACCGCGCACTCCGCGGAATGTACCCGGGAGCGAGCTGGAACGACGTGCGGCGGCTGGTGCAGACCGGCAAGGTCGAGCTCCGCGGCGCCGCGGTGGCGGACCCGGCCGCGCGCGTCGAACCGGGCGACGAGGTCTCGGTCCGGATGAGGGCCCCTCGACGAAACCTTCTGCCACCGGGAACGCTGGTCTACGTCGACGCCCAGGTGGTCGTCGCCAACAAGCCTGCCGGCATCAGCACCGTGCCGTTCGACGCCAAGGAGAAGGACACCTTCGATCAGCAGGTGCGGCTGGCGCTCGCCCGCCGGGAGAAGCGCTCCGGACCACCGCTGGGCATCGTCCACCGCATCGATCGCCCTACCAGCGGTCTGGTCGTCTTCACACGCGCGCTGAGCGCCAAGCGTCACCTCGAGCAGCAGTTCCGCGCGCACAGCATCCATCGACGCTATCTCGCCCTGTGCCACGGCAACGTCGCGGCCGGCACGCTGCACAGTCGTCTGGTCGCCGATCGGGGCGACGGGCTGCGCGGCTCGACGGACAATCCGAAGCTCGGCCGCCCCGCGACCACCCATGTACGCCCGCTCGAGCCGCTTGCCGGAGCCACGCTGGTGGAATGCAGGCTCGAGACCGGTCGGACCCACCAGATCCGCATCCAGCTGTCCGAGTCGGGCCACCCACTGCTCGGCGAGCGCGTGTACGTGCGGAACTACGCGGGACCCGTTATCGAAGCGCCAAGGTTGATGCTGCACGCGGCGACACTCGGATTCATCCATCCCTCGAGCGGCAGGCAGATCGATTTCGACTCGCCCCTGCCCGATGACATGCGCCGGGTCCTCGAGTCGCTGCGCTAGTCCGCTCCGAGGCACTCGCCAAACCAGGCGAGCATGCGCTTCCAGCTGTCCTCGGCAGCCTCGGCGTTGTAGCCGACGCGCATCGGCCCGTGCTCGGCGATTCCGTCGATCCGACTTGGCTCGTGCTGGTTCATGTAGCTGTGCCCGACGCCTTCGTAGAGCTTCACGTCGTGACGGACGGCGAGCGACTGGAGGTGACGCTTCAGTCGACGGCCCTGCGGAGCGAAGACCCGATCCCCGGCGCCGTATCCGCCGATTACCGGACAGATCCCATCGAGCGCCCGCGCGCTCCGTGGGACGGCTCCGTAGAACGGCGCCGCGATCCTGATCCCGCCGGTGCGGGCCAGAAGCAGCGCGAATCCGCCGCCCATGCAGAACCCGACAACGCCGAGGCGATCCGCCCGGACCTCGGGGCGACCCGCGAGATACTCGCGCGCCGCCACCAGATCGCGCAGCGCTGGTCCACCTCCCAGCTGCATCGAGAGGACGGCGCGCGCAACACAGAAGCTCCGCCCGCCCGCCGAATAGAGATCGGGCGCGAGCGCGACATAGCCGGCCGACGCGAACCGCCGGGCGATTCGCCTGATGTCGTCGTTCAGTCCATAGATCTCGTGCAGCACCAACACGCCCGGACGACGCCCGACCGCATCCTCCGGCAGCACCAGAAACGCCTTCCGCGGCGCTCCGCCGGCGCTGAATTCGATCTCCATGCGACGCTCTCTATCAACGACTTGAACGCCGTGCCAGCTTCGTCAACTCCATATGGATGAGAGCTGGAATATCAATTCTCGGGCTTCGCCCTGCGGCCGAATCCGGACTTGTACGTCCGGGACTGCTCGGCTATCGTGAGCTGCCAGGGGGACAGTTCTCGCTCCGCGGCGCCGGCCTAGCCGGCGTGATCGCCGCCCGGACGAAAAGCCCCGGGCGGCGATCTGTCGGAGCGGGACACGAGGCTCGAACTCGCGACCCCAAGCTTGGGAAGCTTGTGCTCTACCAACTGAGCTAGTCCCGCATTGGTCCGCGGAGCATAGCGCCGGACCACGGGGTCGGGAAGCGCCCCGACCCGGCACAGCGCTTGACCGCTCTCGCCGCCATGGGTAATCACTTGCGCTGCTTCTGGCCGAGCGCCAGGGAGCACCCGGAGGCACCCGTGAAAAAGGCAACAGTTCTTTCCGTTTGCGAGTGTCAGGCGCGACTCGGCGCCGAGCTGGACGCGGTGCGCGCGGTGGTCCGTGGCTGGGCGCGCGACCCCCGGCGGCGGCAGGAGCGCCCGGCCCCGGCCCACACCATCGGCGCCTCGCAGGCGCAGTTCGAGGTCGCGTGGCTCTGCCCGTTTTGCGGGAGGAACACCATTCGCGTGTTCGATGCAGACGGGCTCGGTTGGCGTGAGGAGCCTGCGCCCGCCGGAAAAGCCGCCGCGACGGACTAGCACGACCAGCCGCTACCAGCCTGCGTCACCCTGATCGCGCCAAGGGGCTTCAGTCCTCGCGCGGCCGGCCGTTGTTGGACGCCAGAGGCCGGCTCGAAGGCGGCCTGGCCAGCAGAGCGCACTTTTCTGTGCGGGCAGAATCCCTCGATTTCCAGGGTGTTATCTGCTCCGGGCCAGGAGAAGTCCGGGGAGGACTACATTTTCTCTAATTCCTGTCGTAACCACGAAAGCTGTGATCTCCTCCTACCTCACATCGCACGCCGTCGCGAAGCTGGTCCGGGTCAGCCCCTCGACTGTCCTGTCCTGGATCGACAAGGGCCTCCTGCCCGCCCATCGCACGCCGGGCGGGCACCGACGGGTCGAGCCGGCCGCGCTCGTGCGCTTCCTGCGCGACCACGACATGCCGATCCCGCGGGACCTTTCCAGCGTGACCCGACTGCTCGTGATCGACGACGAAGCGCCCTTCCTGAGCACGGCGCGCCGCTTTCTCAAGCGGCACGCCCCGCAGCTGACAGTCGAGACCGCCGATGGCGCGGTCGATGGGCTTCTCAAGGTCGGCACCTTCCGGCCCGACGCGGTGCTGCTGGACGCCTACATGCCGGGCATGGATGGCGTCGAGGTGTGCCGCAGGCTTCGAGCGTCGCCGGCCACCGCGCACATCAGGGTC
Source organism: uncultured delta proteobacterium (assembly GCA_963826085.1). Classification (GTDB taxonomy): domain Bacteria; phylum Myxococcota_A; class Polyangia; order Polyangiales; family Polyangiaceae; genus CAWDXG01. The sequence continues at coordinate 838,830 of CAWGVN010000008.1, forward strand.
GTCGCCATCACCGCGCACCCATCCCCGGGGATCGAGACAGCCTTCCACGACGCAGGTGCCGTCGCCTGCTTGTCGAAGCCCCTGCAGTCGACGGTTCTGTTGAACGCGCTCGGTCTCGATCGAGCGCATGAGGAGTCTGATCCATGACAAGTCACGCAGCTGCGGAAGAGCAATCACAACCGGAATCGAACTCTCGCCTTCGCGCGCGCCGCCTCAGGGCCCGGCGCATCAAGGTCGAGGAGCTGCACCTCGGTACGCTGACCGCTGAAGCCCGACACTCGACGCTGGGCGAGGTGTGCGGCGTGCTGGAAGACCTCTCGCTCACCGGCATGGCGATCGTGGTGCATCGGGCAGCGCCGTCAGCCAGTCTCGTCTTCATCGGCGACCGGCTCGAGCGGCTCCGGATCTCCTGTGACGAAGGAACGTTCTACGAGGGCGATGCCTCGGTGCGCCGGGTCAGCGAGCGTGATGGCGACCTGGTGCTGGGCATCGAGCTCGAATCCCGCGGCATCGATCTCGGCGAATTGTACCGGCTCGGCACCCGCCACGGTTTCGCCGAGCGCCTGCACGCGGTCCTCGCCAACGCGCACGCGATGAGCATCTCCACGGAGTTCAAGGCCTGGGTGGCCGACCTGCGCGCCGATCTCGAGACTACCCGCCATTTTCTCGACGCGGAGGAGCGCGCTCTGGAAAGCCTGGACCAGTTCAGCCGCGAGCAGGCGCTCTCGAGCTATCTCGACGAGATCGCCGAGCAGGTCGTGGAGCGGATGAACGCGGCTTCACACGAGCTCGGAGATCTCGTTGGCGGGCTACCCGAAGACCAGCATCCGCATTATCGCGCCTACTTCCGTGCCCATGTGCTGCCGCTCCTCAGCCATTCGCCCCTGCTCCGCCGCGCCTACGAGAAGCCGCTCGGCTACGCCGGCGACTACGAGATGATGAACATGCTCTACCGCGATCACGCGGAGGGCACTTCGCTGTTCGCCAAGGCGCTGAACATCTACGCCGCGCAGGAGCCCGCAGCGCAGGCGAACATCAACCGCCTGACCTACCTCGGCGGCAAGCTCCGCGAAGCGGTGGAGGCATCCGGCGGCGCGCCGGTGCGTCTGGCCAGCATCGGGTGCGGACCGGCCCGCGAGCTGTCCCTCCTGCTCGAGCAATCCCCCGAGCTCGGCCCCCAGCTCGACGTCGCGCTCATCGACCAGGAGGAGCGGGTGATCACCTACTGCGAGCGGACTCTCGGCCCGCTGGCAGCGCGCACCGGAGCGCGGGTACAGTTCATCCGCGAATCGATTCGCCGCCTGCTGACGACCAAACAGCTTTCAGCGGCTCTCGGCGAGCGCGACTTCGTGTACAGCGCAGGGCTCTTCGACTACCTGAACAAGCGCAGTTTCTCGGCGCTGCTGAATGCTTTGTACGGGGATCTCGCCCCGGGCGGGCAGCTTGCGATCGGGAACGTGGCAGCCCACAATCCGACTCGCTGGTTCATGGAGTACTGCCTGGATTGGTTCTTGATCCACCGCTCACCGGCGGATCTCCTCGCGTTTGCCGAAGAGCTGCAGCCGAAGCCGACGCGCATCGAGATCGACGCCGAGCCCCTCGGCGTCAATCTATTCCTGCGCGTCTGGAAATGACATCAGAGGCGGATAGCGCCGGCTTCGAGCAGCACCTCTCGCAGGTCAACCTGTCCGGGGCGAGGCTCGGCTATCTGCTATCCGCCGTCCTGATGCCGGCCGGCTTCGTGCTCGATTGGGTCATGGTGCCCGATCGGGTCGTGCTCTTCCTCTGGTTCCGTCTGGCGGCCAGCCTCGTCGCCCTGGCGCTGCTCGCCGCGTCCTACCTGCCCTGGGCGGAACGGCACCCGATACTCCTCGGCGCTGGTCCGCCTCTGATCTGCGCCAGCTCGATCGAAGCGATGATCCTGGAGCTGGGCGGGGTCGCATCGCCCTACTACGCAGGCCTGAACCTGTGCATCCTGGCCGTCGGCGTGCTGTACACGTGGCACTGGCGCCACGCGATCGCGGTCACCGGCGTCATCGTGTTGATGTGGCTCCTACCGGGAGCCGGCGAGGCGATGCACAGCGCGCTGGCCATTCGACCCTTCGTCAACAACTTCTACTTCATCCTGCTGACGAGCGTGATCTCGGTCTCGTCGACCGTAGTGCGCTACCGCGCCGCGCGGCGCGAGCACGACGCGCGCAGCAGCCTGGCCCGCACTTCCCGCGAGCTGGAGGAGACGCTCGAAAGACTGCGCGAGCTAGACCGGCTCAAGAACGAGTTCTTCGCGAACGTCTCGCACGAGCTCCGCACACCGCTCACGCTGATCCTTGCTCCGGTCGAGGATCTCCTTTCACACTTCCCGACCGGCGCCGACGCGCAGTCGCTCACGGTCATCCGCCGCAACGCCCAGCGCTTGTTGCGTCTTATCGACGACCTGCTGGACCTCGCACGACTGGATGTGGGTGGTCTTCGACTGGTCGTCGCAGAGGTCGATCTCCCGGAGCTCGCCCGCCGCGTAGTCGAAGGCGTGCGCCCGGCGGCCAAGGCCCGCAACGTCACGGTTTCACTGGAGGCACCGGAGACCGTGGAAAACGTATTCGGGGATCCGCATCGGCTCGAGATCGTGCTGACCAATCTCGTCGGGAACGCGCTCAAGTTCGTCCCTGAAGGGGGTCGCGTCGAGGTTATCGTGGGACAGGGCGACGGCGACGCCACGGTGGAGGTCCGGGACGACGGCCCCGGGATCCCGTTGGCCGTCCAGAAGCGCGTCTTCGAGCGCTTCTTCCAGGTCGAGGGGTCCGAGCGTCGCCGGCATGGCGGAGCCGGGATTGGGCTGGCGCTGGCCCGGGAGCTCGTTCTTCTGCACGACGGCGAGCTCGACCTCAGCAGCGAGCCGGGCCACGGTTCCACGTTCCGGGTAACGCTGCCCACCGGTCGAGGGCATTTCCGCGAAGAAGTCATCGAGCGCCGGCGAGTGCAGGTCGAGCAGCATCCGAGCCGACGGCTCGCCGACGACGCGCCTGTCCCGGCTTCCGAGGACGATGCCCGCCAGACGGCTCGGGCCGGCGAAGACGCCGAGCCCGCCATCCGGCTCGAAGGCGGTCGGCGCCCGCGCGTCCTGGTTGCCGAGGACGAAGGCGATCTGCGTGACTTCATTCGCGCTACGCTGTCGCCGCAGTTCGACGTGCTCCAGGCAGCCGATGGCGCCGAAGCGCTCGACCTCGTCCAAGCGGAGCGACCCGATCTGGTGCTGACCGACGTGATGATGCCGAACGTCAGTGGCGCAGACCTTTGCCGGGCCATCAAGGCCGACCCCCAGCTCCGCGCAACGCCCGTCGTCATGCTCACCGCGCGTTCCGGTTCGGAGGCTGCGCTCGAGGGCTACAACGCCGGAGCGGACGATTTCGTGACGAAGCCCTTCCACAATCGCGTGCTGATCGCGCGGCTCCGCGCGCAGTTGAAGCTCCGCGCATTGGGGCTACAGCTTGCCGACCACGCCCGACTGTCCACCGCTGGCACGCTTGCCGCCGGCATCGCGCATGAGGTCAAGAACCCGGTGAACGCCGTGCTGAACGCCGCCCGCGTACTGAAAGACCCGGGCCGCGGCAAGGTCGCGCCGGAGCGTCTGCTGACCGTCATTGAAGACGCGGCCGACCGCATCCTTGGCATCGTCTCCGCGCTGGAGCACCACGTGCGACCTGCAGAGAACGTCGGCCCCGTAGCCTGCGATGTGCGGGTCGGTCTGGATGCAACGCTGCGCCTGTTGGCTCACCGCATGGGCGGCATCGAAGTAGAGACCAACTACTCTGCGACCCAGCTGGTGATGGCGCCTGCCCGCGAATTGAACCAGGTCTTCTTGAACCTGCTCGACAACGCGGTACGCGTTGCGCCCGAGCACATCTGGATCCGCGTCGAGAGCTCCGATACCCGCGTACGCGTCGAGATTGCGGACGACGGCCCCGGCATTCCGCCGGATGTCGCGTCCTTGATCTTCCAGCCGTTTTTCACGACCCGCGCCGTCGGCGAAGGCACCGGGCTCGGGCTTTACCTTTGTCGCCGGATAATGGACGATTGCGGCGGAGAGCTGCTGTACCGGCCGCGCGAAGGCGGCGGGTCGATATTCACCGTCGATTTGCCGGCAACTGAAGCACAGGCCGCATGACCGCTAGCGTGCTGTTCGTAGACGACGACGAAGGAAACCTGGTGGTCTGCGAAGCAGCGACCAGCGGCGAATTCGACGTCCTGACGGCGCCGGGCGCGGACGCGGCGCTGGAACTGATGCGCCAGCACGAGGTCGGCGTGCTGGTAGCCGACCAGCGCATGCCCGGCACCACGGGCGTCGAGTTGCTCGAGCGCGCCAAGGAAGACTTTCCGGAAACCATCCGCATCCTCATCACGGCGTACTCCGACCTTCACGCCGCCATCGACGCGATCAATCGCGGCCAGGTGCGCCGCTACCTCAGAAAGCCGTGGCAACCCGAAGAGCTTCGCGCAGAGCTGCGCGATGCGCTGGATGTCTACGAGATGTCGCGCCGCCTCGCACTCATGGAGCAGCACCTGCGGGAGACGGAGCGCATCTACTCGCTGGGCGTGGTGGCCGCGGGCATAGCGCACGAGCTACGCAATCCGATCAGTTGGATCAGCAACAACCTGACCCTCGTGCAGACCGAGATCAACGAGATCCATGAAGCCCTGGGCAACGGCATTTTCGATGCGCGCGAGATCGGACAGCGACTCTCGGAAATGCGTGAGGGCCTGGACGACGCGGTCAGCGGAGTGACACGGATCGTCGACATCGTCCGGGGCATCGAGATGCCTATCCAGGAAAGCGAAAGCGAGATCGTGGATCTCGGCGAGATCCTGCGTCTTACGATCCGCATCGTGCACGGCGAGCTGAAGCAACGGGCGCACCTCGACCTGTCGATCGGCGAAGCGCCCAAGGTGCGGGGGTCGAGCACCAAGCTGAGCCAGATTATGCTGAACCTGCTCGTCAACGCGATCCAGGCGGTGTCCCACCGCCCGCGCGAAGAAAACCGCATCTGCGTGTCGCTTCAGCGTATGGGACCATGGGCGCAGATCGACGTCGCCGACAACGGCCGCGGCCTCGCGCCGGAAAGCATCGATCGCATCTTCGATCCGTTCTTCACGACCAAGCGCACCGGCGGCAGCGGGCTCGGCCTGGCGATATCGAAGACCATCGCCGAAGAGCTCGGCGGCACCATCGAAGCCCAGAACCGCAACGAGGGCGGAGCGCTGTTCCGTCTCCGCGTGCCGGTGCTCGGCTAGGCCGCGTGCAGGTGCTCCAAGCCCTGGCCGTGGCGTACCTGCTCGAGCAGGAGTTGCGTGATCCGCGCGCGGTCGGTGTCGCGGGCGCGCTGTCTGAGCCACGCTGCCTGGCGGAGCGCCTGTTCGGCCTCGTCCCGGCGACCAGCGCGCAGACATTGCGCCGCGTAGAGCGTCCAGAGACGCGCGTCGTCGCCCTGGACGCAGGCCGCTTCGCGCAGCGCGAGCATGGCCCGCCGATGCTCACCGCGCCGTCGCGCCCGGCGCGCCCGCGCGAGCAGGCGCTCCTCGTGGGATTGACCCAGCAAAGTCGGAGGAGTTCGGTTCTTGCGGCGCATGATGACGACCTGTCGGTCACGACGGCAGCCGGTTGCTGCCGGCCTTCATTGATCTCGACGACGCGGATTGGGCAAAGTTCCTGACGTTCGTCGAAATCCATTGCGAATGCCGTGCCAGCCAACCGCCTGCCGCGAGACGCGGCGCGCCAAACATCACGTTTCCCCGCAAACAACACTCTCGTCCGCCGATGGCGCGCTGCGTAGCGGCGCAACGGCTGGTGCCTGCCACCCGGATCGGCGTGTCATGCAGGAGGCGCCGGTTCCGCTCGACCTGGATCCCGGCCTACAGCGCTGCCCGGTACAGCGCGAGCAGATCGTCGCGCGTGCAGGAGCGCGGGTTGCCGCGATGGCAGGCGTCCTCGAACGCCTTGTCGGCGAGCGCTGGAAGCTGCTCCTCGCTCACGCCTGCCTCGCGCAGCCCTGCCGGCAGCCCGATGGATGCTCTGAGCTGTGCCAGCGCTGAAGAACACGCGCCGGGCTCCGCTTCTCCTCCCAGGAGCAACCCGACATGGAGCACGCGCATTGGTACGGCCTGCTCGTTGAAATCGACGACTGCCGGAAGACACAGGGCGTTCGCCAGGCCGTGGTGCAACCCGCATTCGCTCGACAGCGGGTGCGCCAGCGAGTGACACGCACCCAGGCCCTTCTGGAACGCCACCGCGCCCATCATCGCCGCCTTCATCATGGCGCCGCGCGCCTCCATATCAGAGCCATCAGCCATCACGGCGGCCAGATGCTTTGCGACGAGGTCGATCCCCGCGAGTGCGATCGCGTCGGCCATCGGATGGTCGCCTTTCGAAAGGTACGCCTCGATACAATGGGTCAGCGCATCGAACCCTGTGGCGGCCGTAGTCCGCGGCGGCATCGACCGCGTCATTTCCGGATCGAGGATTGCCACGCGCGGCAACAACGAGGGCGCGAAGATGACCGTCTTGCGCCCGGTCGATCGCAACGTGACCACGCCCGAGCGCCCGACTTCGCTCCCGGTGCCCGCCGTCGTCGGCAGCGCGATGATGGGCGGCAGATCCGCGGGGATGTGCCGTCCTCCGTCGATGGCGTCGTCCAGCTCCTCGAAGGGTCGCTCGACGCGGGCCCGAAGCGCAACGAGCTTGCCAGCATCCATCGGCGAGCCGCCGCCAATGCACACGACGCCGTCGGCGCGATGCTCCTTGTATGCGGCCTGGCCGTGCTCGACGTTCTGCTCGGTCGGGTTGCCGTCCACGCCGTCGAAGACGCGGACGGGCACGCCTTCCGCTTCAAGCGACTTCTGCACCCGCTCGCACAATCCCGCGCTCACGACGCCCGGGTCGGTCACGATCAACGCACGGGTCATTCCGACGCTCTTCGCCTCCTGCCCCGAGCGTTCGGCCTCGCCGACGCCGAAAACGATGCGTGTGGGGAAACTCCAGATTGCCGTCATGTCGACCTTGTAACCCTTCCCCAGCGCGCGCGCTCGCGGATTAGATCACTTCGAAGTAGCGCTTGAGCTCCCAGTCCGTCACTGCCGTCCGGTAGGCCCGCGCCTCCCAGTCGCGCGTCCGGGCGTAGTGGTCGACAAATCCATCCCCGAACAACTCGACCGCCGCTTCGCTCGATGCGAAGAGCCGCGTGGCCTCGTCGAGCGTGGCGGGCAGGGCTTCCGGACCCCCGGTTCCCGGATCGCCGACGCTTTCCGGTGGCAGCGGCGTTTCGTGCTCGATGCCCCACAAGCCGCTTGCAAGCGCAGCCGCCATTGCCAGGTACGGGTTGATGTCCGCAGCGCACTGGCGATGCTCCACCCGGAGCGCGCTCGCGTTCTCCAGCCCTATAACGCGCAACGCGCAGGCGCGGTTCTCGACGCCCCAGGAGGGAACGAGCGGTGCCCACAGTCCCGGGACGTAACGCTTGTAGCTGTTCACGGTGGGCGACACCATCGCGGTGAGCTCGCGCATCAGCTTCATCTGTCCGCCGATGTAGCTCCGCATCACGCTCGACATACCTCGCGGCGCGGCGCGGTCGGAAAATGCGTTCCGGTTGCCCCGCCACAGGCTCTGGTGCACATGACCGCTGCAGCCCGGCAGCTCCGCGTTCCACTTGGCCATGAACGTGACGGACAGGCCGTGCCGAGCGGCAATCTGCTTCATGCTGCTCTTGAACAGGGCCGCCTTGTCCGCAGCACGCAGCACTTCGTCGTAGCGGATCGCGGCCTCGTACACACCGGGGCCGGTCTCGGTATGCAGACCTTCGAGCTCGATATCGAACTGTCCCATGCCGTGCAGGATGTCGTGCATCAGCTCCGAATCCTGCCCGGAGCGCACCCAGCTGTAGCCGAACATGCCCGGGTCGAGCGGCGACAGATCCCTGAAACCCTTCTCCTGCAGCGACTCGCGCGTTTCCCTGAACAGGAAGAACTCGAACTCCGCCGAGAAGCGCGGTTCGAAGCCGAGATCACGCGCGTGACCGATCACGCGACGGAGCAGTGACCGTGGGCAGGCGGGATGGGGCTCGCCTTCGGCATCGCGGAAGTCGCAGAGCATCGTGGCGACGCCCGGTTCCCACGGCGAGATCCTCAGGGTGGATGGATCAAGCACCGCGTGCGCATCGGGATAGCCCGTGTGCGGACCGGTGATGCGTCCGTTGTCGTACAGCGCATCGGCGACATCCCAGCCGAAGATCACGTCGCAGAAGCCGAAGCCCTTTTCTAGCGCCGAGCGCAACTTGTCGAGCGAGACGTATTTCCCCCTGAGCACGCCGTCTACGTCGAATCCGCCGATCTTCGCATGGGCAGTTCCGCGCTTTTCGAGATCGGCGACGAGCTTCGCGGCCGCGGCGGCATCGAACGCGGGCGGCGGCTGCTGCTGCGGGGTCGAACGCCGGACTCGCGATATCGCCTTCGGGCGCGGGACAGGTTTTTTCGGAGCTCGTTTGCGGGACCTGGCCATGACCGGGAGACTACACGACCCGGCGCGCGCCCCAAGGCGTTCTAGCCGACCGCCCGGAGCCCGCGGGGCCGCCGCGGTCCCGCCCCGCGCGCGGCTCCAACTACGCCGATCCGACGCGCGCGAGCACTTCGACCAGCTCCTCTACCGGATAGGGCTTGGCCAGGTAGTGGACCACGTGCGGGTCCCCGAGCAGCTCGGATGCGATATCCTCGACGGAGTAGCCGCTGGTCAGGATCACAGGCGCTGCGCACCCGATCTGCCGCATGCGATCCAGTACGCGGCCGGCAGAGCCGTGCGGCAGGTTGACGTTGAGCAGCAGCGCGTCGAAATCCGAGCCATGCTGCTCGAGCTCGTCGATCGTCTCTTCGACGCTGCCGACCGTCCTCGTACGGTAGCCGTACTGGCCGAGTAGGTCCGCGGTGAGCGAAGCGAGGCGTCGTTCGTCATCGCAGATGAGGACGCTCGGGTTGGCCACGTTCCGCGTCGCCACGCGGGATGCTTCCTCCGGCTGTCCGCCGTCCACGCGCTTCTGCTTGATGACTTCACGCAGCAGAACGAGGCTCGACGAGCTTCCGTCGAACGGCGCCGGCGAGCCGGAAACCTCGACCACGACGGAGCTGCCGTTCTTCCGCGCGAAGACCTGTTCGGTCGCCGGACCGCGGCCGTCGTCGACGAGATCCCGCAAGCTGCCCAGCGCCGGTTGGCCCGCATCTCGATGCACGAAGTCGATCAGCGAACGACCCACGATCTCGTCGGCGGAGTCACACCCCAGCAGCCGGACCGCCGCCGGGTTGACGTACAGCAAGATCCCCCGGCGATGGACCGCGATGCCGTCGCTGGCGGAGTCGATCATGAGGCGGAAGCGCCGCTCCGAAGCCTCGAAAGCCTCGATCGTCAGCGCCTGCTCCCGACGATCCTCGAACACGACACTCGCGGCCTGGACGCTGCCCCCGAGCCGGAACGGCATGACGTGGAGACGGAACGGACCTTCCCGCGCCGCGACGAACTGCACGCGTGGAACCTCGACCACCACCGACTCGCCCAGCGCTGCGCGACGCAGCGCAGCAGCCAGCGCGCCGTCGTCGCCAGCCAGCAAGGCCTCCCCGCAGAGCGCCTCGACCGGCAACGCCGGCCCGACCCACGCAGCGAGCGTGCGATTGACGGTGACGCAACTTCCGTCCAACCGGACGATCGCAAAGCCGTTCGGGGCGAAGTCGAGCGCCTCGCATACGAACCGCGCAGCTTCGTGCAGCGGATCCGCCTCCCTCAGTATGTCAGCCGTGCCCTCCACGCCCGCACCCCCTCCACTGCGGAGCATACCCAATCCCGCCCCGCGTGGCTACGTTCCCGTCCAGCGTACCCGTCCACCGCAGAGCGTCACGAGCTCCCCCGCGGCAGCAGGCGGTAGACCAGCAGGATCACGCCCGCCATCATCAGGAAGCCGGCCACCCAGCCCGCCTTGAGCGGCCCTACCGACAGCACGCTCCCGCTCGCGTCCGCGACCGCCTGATCGACCAGGGTCAGCAGGATACTGGCAACCAGGAGGGCGGCGCCGGGCAGAATCCGGCGCCACAACGTCTGCTCGCCGCGGGCCTTCGTCGGTAACGCCGGAGGCGCGCCTTCAGAACCTTCGGTCGGCGCCTCGAGACCTGGCTCCCGCAAAGACCCCGGCTCCGGCTCGGTCGTCGCGCGCCTCGAATCGGGGCCGGACGGCACCGACCAGCTCGGCGAGCTGCGAGCCGCGGGGCCGACCGCGGGCATGGCTGGATTGCTGGAGGTCCGCGCCGGAGGCACGCTTGTTCCCGAGACTACGGCTGGCGGCACGCTGGCCGGGGAAGTCTGGGGGCCCGTGACGGCGCGCATCGACCCGCTGGACAACCGCCGCACAGGCTCTTCACCAGGTGCGAGATCCAGGGCGAGATCAACAGACGCACCCTCGTCGAAGTCGACCACCCCCGAGAACGCGGGCATCGAGTCGCTCGACCGCGTGCGACTGCGAGGCGACGGGGCATCCAGAGCAAGGTCGGGAATAGCAGCCGAGACCGGAGCAGGGGCTCGTCCGGACACGGGAGCCCCATGCGCGAGAGGAGCCCCATGCGCGAGAGGAGCCCTGTGCGCGGGAGATCCCACCTGCACCTCCACCGCTTGTGCCACGGCCGCAAGCTCCGGAGCCGCAAGGGAAGCGGCGTCTATCGTGGCGGCTTCCCGCACATCGGGCACCCGCGCTTGCAGCCCGGAAATGCTGGATGCCCGCGCCGGGATCGCAGCCTCGATAGTCTCGACGCGCGGCACCACTCCCCCCTCCGAGCGCGCGTCACGGTAGGGGCCGGCACCCGGCCGCGCCGACGCGCTCCGCTGCTCGGCGACGCCCGCGGCCTGGATCAGCTCGTTCCAGAACGCGCCGGCTTCTGGGTAGCGATCGCGGGGATCGAGGGCAAGGGCGCGCATGAAGACCGCCTCGACACTATCGCTCACAACCAGGCCCTCGGTGCGCGGCGTGGGGCGCCGCGCGGGGTCGACCGCCGTGCCCATCATCGCGGCTTGATCGCCGTCGATGATGGGACGGGCAGCCATCACCTCCACCATCGTGATGGCGAGGCCCCACACGTCCGTCCACGGGCCGGTCTGCCCGAATCGCTTGGGGACCCACTGCTCGGGCGCCCCGTAGGCTGGCGTGAACGACGCCAGGGCGCTTTGCGTCTGGCTGGCCCTTCCTGCGACCTGGCTGGCGACGCTCTTTGCCTTGCCGATGCCGAAGTCCAGGATCTTCACGACCTGTTCGCCTGCTACATTGGCGACGAAGATGTTCTCCGGCTTGAGGTCGCGGTGCACGATCGAGATCGGTCCGTCTGGACCCATGTAGGTGTGCGCGCGCTCCAGAGCGCGCGCGACAGGCGACAACAGTCGCACCAGTTTTTTCAAGGACAGCGGCGACATGCCGTCCGCCTTGCGGCGCTCCACGATCGCCTCGAGCGTCTCGCCCTCCAGCCACTCCAACGCCATGAAGGGCATGAACGTGCCGTCGGCTGTGGTCATGGCGTCCACATGCAGCGGCCGGACCACCGTAGGAATGCTCGCCGACAGCCTGAACAGCAGCTCCGCCTCTCCGCGGAACTGTTCGAGAAACTCGGCCTGATGCTGCGCCCCGAGCTGCTGCGGGATCTTCAGACACTTCAGCGCGACCGGCGCATTGAACCCGCTGTGGTGGCAGCGGTAGACGACGCCGAACCCCCCCTCGGCCACGACCGTCTCCACCTGGTACGCGCCGGCGATGACGCTTCCCACGATTCCGAAGACGTTTTCCGCCATATCCTGCTGTCGCCCCCCTCTGGAACGCGGGGACGAAGCATACCAGATCCGGATATCTCGCACACCCAATTGCAGACCGGCCAGCCGACGGCAGCATCTGCCGCCCGAACGGCGTGTTCCGGTTGGAAAGCGCGGGGTTGAGCCATGAGCGCCGAGCAGGCTGGGCCTGGTTTCGGGGCGGGCATGCTCGCGATCCTGCGTAGCGCCGGGTTCCTGCTAGGGAAACCGCGCGCCTGGCCGTTCGCCGCGGTACCTGCGGCATTGCTCGTCGGGCTGGCCACGGTGCTCGTCGCGCTGTCCGTACACTTCATCCAGCCGGCGGTCGCGGGCTGGTTTCCGGCGTCTTCGCAGTGGTACTGGCGGATGGGACGCGGGTTTGTCTCGTGGCTCGTGACGATCCTGGCCGGCGTGCTCGGGTTCTTCGTCGCTCTGGCCGCAACGCCTCCCCTGAGCGGCCCGGCGCTCGAACATCTCGTCGAGCTCGAGGAGCGCGAGCTCAACGTCAGCAAGCGTCAACCGATCGGATTCATGGCGGAGATCTGGTGCGGGCTGAAGGCGCAGGCGGCAGCGGCGATCTTCTGCGGCCCCCTGCTGGCGCTGCTGTGGGTCGTCGACGTGGTCTTTCCGCCCGCGTCGGTCGTGACGGTGCCGCTCAAGGTGCTGGTCTCGTCGCTGGCGCTCGCCTGGAACCTGTTCGACTACCCACTCACCTTGCGCGGCGTGCGGCTTTCCGAACGACTCGCGCTGGTCGTGCGGCATCCCGGCGCGACGCTCGGCTTCGGCGCCGGGTGCACGCTCCTGTTCCTGGCACCGTGTTTCGGGGTGCTGCTGCTGCCGGTAGGCGTCGTCGCTGCAACCAACCTGGTCTGGCAGGTTCTACAAGCCGATCCGTCGCTGGCCCCGAGCGTCCCCCGGAAACCGGCGAGCAGCTAGTTCTGGTCGACGGCGATGCCGAGCTGGCGACGAAGCTGCGAATAGCGATCGCTGGCAACGAATGCGAGCAGGTCCTTCACCAGATCCTCCGACGCCGGACCCTCCTTTTCGAGCACGCCCTTGGCGGTCGCCAGGTCGTTGCAGAGCAGAAGCCCCGCCCGGCATGCCGTCTTCTCCACTGCCGCGCTCCAGCGCTGCAGGTTGGTGCGTCCACCTTCCTCCACGAAGCGCAGGAAGTATCCGCGCAGCGCATCGATCTGCTGCGGCTCGAGCACGGGCTCGATGGCCTTGGCAATGGGCGCCACGCGACGCTTCATGTCCTCGGCAATCGGCAGGCCGGGGTTGCCGATGGTGAGCGCGGACAGGAAGAGATCTTCCAGATCGGGCACGGCGCTGAAGAGCTTCTTGACGTAGTGCTCCTGGCGGTACCAGCTCAGGTGCCTGCCCGCGTGGAACGCATGTTCCAACTGCGTGGGACCCGACAGCACCTGGTGTCCGACAACCGTGATCGGTGGCACCGCAGGAATGTGCTCGTAGCCCACCTGCCGGTCCTTCTCGACGTAGATCGGCGGCGGCGCCAGACCGAGGATCGCAGCGGCCCAGGTCAATGCACGCACCGCGGTCAACGTAGCCTGCACCGGATCCTGCTTCATCGCCGGATCAGGTTGGTGCAACTTCCCGTCGCGGCGGAGCGCAGTCACGTGGCCGAGCAACACTGCCGGCGCGATGACCGCGAAGATCTGACCGGTAAGCACTTCTTCTTCCGGATGGAAGAGCAGGTCGTACCAGGCGTTCTGCGAGACGCCGCCGCGCGGCGCGATGAGCGTGTGTGCCTTGTACTGCTGGTAGAGCTTGCTCTGCTCGTCGTTCGCCGCCCCCAGCGCGACGAGTGCCTGGGAAACGCACCACTGGCGGTCCATTTCTCCCCGCGCCGCGTAGATGCGATAGAGCTGGACGAAGGGATCGGCGCGAGTCGGATCGCGACGGACCTGCCGCCACAGGGCATCCGCGTCCTCGCTGGCCTCATCGGCCGCGCTCTCCAGGTCGCCGAGGTCGACTTCCACGTTGATGGACGCCTGCGCGCGCCGGAGCTCCGCTTCCAGCTCGCGGACCCGAGCTTCGAGCTGGTCGATGCGCTTGAGCAGCAGGGTGCGTCCCGCGTCGCCTTCAGCCTGGACTTGTAGCGGTGCAAGCGAAGCCGCCGGCTCTTCGTAATGCTCGACGATCTTGACCTGGTGGCGGGCCTGGTAGGCCGCGACCATCGCCTGCTCCAGGCGCAGCAGGCGCTGCCGGTCGAGCCCCATGTTGTCGGCCGCCTTCTCGAGCCGGGCGCGTTCCTCGGCGGTGATGACCCCATCCTCGAGCGCCTCGGCGAAGAGCTCTTCGTACTGCATCTCCAGAGGGCCGAGACCCAGGCCGCCGGCTACCTCTCCCGGAGAAAACCCGGCACCGTGTTCGAACCCACCCGTCGCGTCGCCTGCGTCGCTCATTGCTCTACCCTCCGTCGTCCGCCCCGAATGTCGCCTGGAGCGGGCGGCGGTTCAACCATGTCGATGTAAGTGTGTGTGTGTGTCGGCAGGGAGCGCGGAGCCCGCGCTATCCGCTCCGCCCAGCCGCGAAAAGCGTGTTAGCATTGTAACCGCGCGGCGTCGCCAACCAGCGTCGCCGTCGCAGCCGGACGCGAGGCAGACGCTCCGTGTCCAGCATCCAAAAGGAGCTTCGCCGGTGCGCTTCTCGACCTACCGTAAGACCTTGCTTGCCCTGACGGGCGTCTCCCTGGCGTTCTACATCGGCTGCGGCGGCGGTGGCGGCGGCACGGCCGGCAGCGGCGGCAACGCTGGCAGTGCCAACAGCAGCTCGGGCGGCAACTCGGGCAGCAACTCGGGCGGCAGCTCCGGCAACGGCTCGGGAGGCACGCTCAACCTCGCCGGCAATGGCGGTACCTCCTCCAGCGGAGGCAGCGCCGGCGCGCTCAATCCGGACGCGGGTTGCGCGACATCAACGCTGAAGGGCAGCCTGATTCCCGCGAACCTGCTCTTCGTCGTGGACCGCAGCGGCAGCATGAAGTGCAACCTTCAGACCGACGTGCCCCAGGAAACCACGGCGTACTGCGAGTCGCACCCGAAGCAGCTGGATCCCAACTATCCCAGCAAATGGCAGCTGACGGTGTCCGCGCTGGAGAGCGCGCTCTCGACGCTTCAGCAAGGCGGCAACGTCAGCGCGGGACTGGCCGTATTCCCGAAAGACGGCTCGAACTGCAGCGTGAACACCACGGCCAACGTCCCCATCAAGCAGCTCGACACCGGCTGGGTCGCCACCATCAGCACGTTCCTCGACAACGAGACGCCCGGCGGCTCGACGCCGCTCGCCGGCGCCGACATCGAGGCCTACTCGTACATCCTGTCGCAGTGGAAGAGCCTGCCTGGCAACAAGTTCGTCGTGCTGCTCACCGATGGCTTCGAGAGCTGCTCGACCGGCTCCCTTCCCGACCTCCTGAACACGGAAGTCCCGCAGGCGACCGGCATCGGGATCCGCACCTTCGTGATTGGCGTTCCGGGTAGCGAGGACGGCCGCGCGCTGCTCTCGCAGATCGCCTACATCGGCGGCACGCCGAAGACCTCGTCGTGCACCCACAACCCGAGTCCGGCGAACGTCGGTGACTGTCACTTCGACATGACCACGTCGACCAACTTCTCGCAGGATCTGCAGGACGCGCTCAAGAAGATCAGCGGCACGGTCCTCAGCTGCGAGCTCGACGTGCCGAAGAACCCGACGGGCGGCGGCGTCGATCCGAACAAAGTCAACGTGACCATCGACGGCAACCTCGTGCAGTCCGACAAGCAGCAGCCCAGCCCGGCGTGCGGCACGGGCGCCGACGGCTGGCAGTACAGCGACTCGACCAAGACCAAGATCGAGCTGTGCGGACAGGCGTGCACGGACGCCAAGAAGCCGAACGCCACGGTGCAGGTGGTGCTCGGTTGTCCGACGGGCACCATCACCTGAGCGAGCGCGCGGGCGCTCGAGGCATGCCGCGACGAGCTCTGGTTGGAGTGGGCGCGATCCTGCTCGCGGGCTGCGTGCCCCGCACGTCCAGCGCTCCCGCGGTCGATCCGCCATCTACGCCTGCCGCCGCGCCGCTGCGCTCGCCAGCTCCCGCCCCCGCGTCGGCGGCAAAGACCCAGGTGGACGCTGGCGCGGACGCTACGCCGTCGGATGCCGCTGGCGCGCCCGCCCGGATGCCCGCGACGAACGACGACGCCCCGGCAGAGCCCTCGCCGCCCCCGCCCCTCCAGGTCGAGAAGCCGTACAAACTGTACGAGCGGCCTCGCGCGGACGGCACGGTCTACGCGGCGGGGCGCGACGAGATCCTCGCGCGCTGGAACGTCGGCGGCACCGGCGATCCCTCGTTCATCTCGAACGGTCCCAGCTACCATCCGTGGCCGAGGGTGCGCGTGGATACGAAGGTGCTCGGCGGCGGGCTGCCGGCTCGCGCACCGTACAACCGGCGGACGGGGCACCGGCGCCACGTGCTCAGCGTCGCCCGCGTACAGGCGGAGGCTCGCGCGAACGGCTACTGGCCTTTCCGTCTGTGCTCGGAAGCAGGGCTCAGGCGCGACCAGAAAATGCATGGCCAGACCATCCTGCGATTTTCGATCACGACGGGCGGACACGTCGTGCATGCGTGGGCGGTGAAGAGCAAGCTCGGCGACGCCGAAGTCAAGTCGTGTCTCCGGAACGCCGTGCACAAGCTGGAGTTCAAACCCGCGCCCCGGCGCCGCGTCGACGTCGAGCTCTCCGTGAAGCTCTGGCCCGGCGATGCTCCCGTTCCGCTGATCGGTCCTCCCGACCCGAAAAAGGCACCGGACAATCCCGGACAGCTCGACGTGTCGGCGATCGAGAAGGCCACAGCCGATGTGCCGTCTTCCGTGAGCGCCTGCTACCGCTCCGCCCTCGAGCGCGATCCGCGTCTGTGGGGACGCATCCAGCTCGAGGTCGACCTCGACGACAAGGGGCGCGTCCGCCACGTCGACGAGAAAGAGAGCCATTTTCCCGACCGGACTGTCGTTCATTGCGCGATCGAAGCGCTTCGCACGTCCCGGTTCCGGGCAGCCAAGGGCGGTGCGTTGAGTTTCGTCTACGCGCTCAAGCTCGGTGCGTTGGCCCCGCTGCCGTCCACAACCGCTGAAAACCAATAGATTTTCGGCCCATGTGAGCCGAAATCGGGTGCTCGTGCGTCGCGCGTCGCGCTCTGTTCGGGGGCTTGGCCGCGAGCACCGGGTGTGGGAAGGTCGCGCCCGCGTCTGGCGTAGGCCCGCATGAGGCAAGGCCCGTCAGCGTGCTTCGGCGATTGATGGAGGGTTTCGGAAACATGCGACTTACGCGAACACTGAAGTGGACTGCTGCCCTCGCGCTGTGCGGCATGGCCGGCGCTGTAGCGATCGGCTGTGCAAGCGAAGCGAAGATCAGCGGTCAGATACAGGCAACGCCACCTCCTCCGCCCGACTCGGACGGCGACGGCATCCCCGACCCGGTCGACAAGTGCCCGAAGGTCAAGGAAGACGGTCTGCCTCCGAATCCCAAGGACGGTTGTCCGAACCTGGACGCCGATGGCGACGGCATCCCGATCCCCCAGGACAAGTGCCCGGACCAGCCCGAGACGAAGAACGGCTACCAGGACGAGGACGGCTGCCCCGACAAGAAGCCGCTCGTGCAGATCGTCGGCACGAAGGTGCAGATCAACCAGAAGATCATGTTCAAGAAGAACTCGTCGACGATCGAGCCGGAATCCACGCCGGTCGTGGACGCCGTCGCCGACATCCTCAAGAAGCACCCCGACATCCAGCTCATCGAGGTTGGCGGCTATGCTTCGAAGGAAGGCGACGCTTACTACAACCGCTCACTCACGCAGCGCCGCGTCGATTCGGTCACCAAGGCGCTGACCGCCAAGGGCGTTTCGGCCAAGCGCCTGTTTGCGCAGGGCTACGGCTACTACTGCCGGCTGGACACCTCGGGTACCGAGGCCGGCCGCGAGAAGAATCGCCGCGTCGAGTTCAAGATCCTCGAGCGCAACGGCAAGTGGACCGACGAGAAGCGCGGATGTGACGAGGCGGCCAAGGCGGGCATCAAGCCCAAGAAGCTGCCCGCCCTGGAGCCGTGGCCGCCGAAGAAGGCCGTAAAGGCCAAGAAGGCCAAGGCCGCGCTGAAGGCTCCGAAGAAGCCGACGCCTCCGAAGAAGCCGACGCCTCCGAAGAAGCCCGCAGCCAAGAAGTAGCAGCCAAAGCTCCGCGGGAGCTCCAGCCGGGCGCGGGCCAACAGGTCCGCGCCCGCTGTCGTTTCCGCGACCAGGTGGTTCGACGCCGGCGGTGCTACTAGGCTCCTTGTCGTGCGTTGGCTCCTGTTGCTCTTCATCGTCGTCCCGCTGGTCGAGCTGTACCTGCTGCTGTGGATCGGCAGCTTCATCGGGTTCTGGCCAACGGTGGCGATCGTGCTCTCGACGGGTCTGCTCGGCAGCGCGCTCGCCAAGCGAGAAGGGTTGAAGGTGTGGCGCGCCTGGCGGCGCTCGCTCGAGACGCTGACCCCGCCCGAGCAGGGCGTGATCGACGGCGTCCTGGTGCTGATCGGCGGCGCGCTCTTGATCACGCCGGGCGTGCTGACGGACATGATCGGGCTGCTGCTGCTGCTACCGAAGCCGCGCGCGCTCGTGGCCGCGCGGGTCCGGCGCGCCATCGACCGTCGCATCGCTGCTGGCCAGCTCCACGTCATGCAGAACGGCTTCGACGAGGTGTGGGCCCCGCGCCCCGCCGACATGCGCGCCGACGTGGTCGAGACGCACGGCGAAGAGACCGGCGCGGGCGCACTTCCCGAGCTGCCGCCGCCCAACGACGAACCCAGCTGACGCGCTACCTGCGCTGACGCCGGCGGCCCAGCATCACGCCCAGCCCGGCCCGCTCCGCCCCTCGGACAGCTTGGGATGCCGGACGTGACGCCGCCGTCGGTGCTCGACCAGGCACAGAAGCCCGCCCGCTCGAGGTTGCCGACCACCGACGAGGAGACCCCGGCACTCCCCCAGCTCTCGCAAACCTCGTCAGGCCCCAGGCAGTCGCTGTCGCAGTCGCAGAGCTGCCAGCAGATCCCGGCTCAGCACCCGCCTGGTCAAGCCTCCCGACGCCCTCATGTTCCGGTTCCCAGCAAGCAAGCCGTGCCAGGGACAGACAATGCCGGGCACCGCGCCGCCACCGGTGTCGGTGCCCGGAGCGCAGAGCCCCTGCTGTCAAGCGGAAGCCCCCTCGGTCCAGTCTAGCTGCACGTCCGGGCGCTGACAAAACGGCAACGCCCGTCCGGAATCCCGGACGGGCGTTGGCTGCGTTTTGGGACGGAACCGATCAGCCGGTGCCGGCGTCCGATGCACCGCCGGTGCCACCAGTGCCAGCGCTACCCGCGCTGCCGCCGGTGCCGCCCGTGCCGCCCGTGCCGCCGGTGCTGCACGGAGTGCCGGTCACCGCGCCGCCGTCGGGATCGGTGTTCGACACGCACAGGCCCTTCTTGTGGAACGCGGTGGTGAACTGCGACGGGTTCGAGACGCCCGCGGCAGTCCAGCTCTGGCAGACCATGTCGCTGCCCATGCAGTCGCCATCGCAGTCGCAGAGCTGACCGCAGATGCCGATCGAGCCGCCGCTGTTGAACGTCGCCTGGAACAGGCAGGCCGCAGCCTGCGGGCTGTTCTGCGTGGGATCGGAGCCGCACTCACCGGCCACGCCGAGCGAGTTGTTGCCGCAGAAGGCGGTGCAGGTGCCGACGTTGGCGGGCTGGCCCTGGAACCCGATGCAGAAGCCGGCGCAGGTGTCTGTGCCACCGTCCTGAGTCTTGGACGGGTCACACGGCGTTCCGACGGGATCGCCACTCTTGGGGCTGCTCGTGCACAGGCCAGTGCTCAGATCGCACTTGAGGCCGTCGCAGTCGTTGTCGCTGCCGCAGTACGGGATGCAAGCGTTGATCGGCGCGCCGCCCTCGATGGCGCCGCCATCCGCATCCGTCTGCGTCAGAGGCAGGCACAGCGAGTCGTAACGGTTCTGGCACATGCTGCTTGAGGTGGGGTCGCAACCCTCGAGGCAGAAAGCCTTGCCCGCGCCCATGTTCACGCACTGCGCGGTCGAATCGACCGACGTGCAGTCGCTGTTCTGCGTGCAGGCCTTGCTGCAATAGCCGAGCGCCGGACCGCCCGTACCGAAGTCGGTGCTGGTGGGCGTGTAGCACGTCAGGCCCGTGTCGCAGTCCGCGTCGGTCGTGCAGGTCGCACCGAGCGTTGTGCTCGTGGTGCCGCCGCCGACGCCGCCGGAACCGCCGTTCGCCCCGACGCCGCCTGAGCCGCCGTTGGCGCCGGTGCCACCCGCGCCGCCACCGCCGGTGCCGCCGCTGACGATTCCGCCACCGGTACCGCCGTTGCCACCGTTGCTGGACGAGTTGCTACAACCAAAGGTCGTACCGCCGACTGCGGCGGCAAGCAGACCAAGACCTACCCAAGGCAAAACTTTCTTCATGTCTCCCAAGCCTCCTGATGCGGCGGACCGCTTACCACGGTCCCACCTCTCGACCAAGCCTTACTTCTGCGGAACCTCCGCGCAAGGCAATTGCGACAGCTCGTTTGCCCCGCGACGCATGCGCCGCGCGGTGGGTCGACAGGGATTCGAACCCTGGACCGTCGGATTAAAAATCCGCTGCTCTGACCGGCTGAGCTATCGACCCGCGACCTGTTTCTCCGGCTCTATTTGATCGAACCGCGGCGTGTCTACCGCGAATGCGCCGTGTCGACCATACCCGTGTGACGGAAAATCCCCGGGCATGCATACAAAGATCCGCGTGCGCTGGAACCATTCAGTGGGGCTGGTGCTCCGAGGCGTGGGGGCTGGCGGGCTGGTGCTCGTCGGGCGCGGGTGAGGCCCCGACACCGTAGTAGGAGGTCGAGGTCTCGCTGCCTGGCCCATCGGGCGACGTGTTCGCCCAGCCCTGCTGGTCGTAGTCGTCGGACGGCGTCTGGGGCGCAGCGTAGTGGTCCTGGTCCACGCAGGCGCTGACCCCCAGCGCGAAGAGCAGGACCAGAGCGAGCGGCAGGGTGCGGGAGAGTCGCATGCGCCCTGACATAGCAAGCGTGGTGCCAGACCCCGCAGCAGCCCGATCCGGGGCTGTGCGGCGGGCGTGTCGCCGCAAGGTCACGTGACTCCCGGTCACAGGGCTCAGCCCTGGGGCCGCAGGCGGGCCAGCATGGCGCCGACCTCCTTCTTGATGGTGCTCTCGCGCGCGGCATCCACGACCGAGCCCACGCTGAACAGTGCGAAGCTCACGTACTCGTGCAGCATCTGCTTGAGCACGTTCTCGGCGTCGCCGCCGGCCGCCACCAGAACCAGATTCTCCGCCACAGCCTCCGGGTCGAACGCGCCGTTCTGGTCGGGGCCGGCGTTGCGGAACAGGATGTCGTACACACCTGCGCCGACTGCGAACGAGCCCAGGCTCTGGCGCACTTCCTCGCCGCGGCTCATCTCGTCGGCGCTTGCGAGAATGGTGCGGAGCACCGCGTTTGCAGTCTCGACTATCGCGGTGGGCCCGCCGCTCATGCGCGGCGGATGCATCGTGACGTGCTTGCTCTGGATCAGCGCGTACACCTGCTTTGCCGTCTCGAATTCGCCAAGCCCGGTTTCGCGCCCCAGGTCCTCGACGCTGCGCCGCCCGTCGACCAGCTTGTAGATGTTCGCGTATTCCCCGGCCGGCTCGCCCTTGCCGTCGACGCGCACGGGTACGTAGTCGCCCGACGGGATCTTCTGGCGGAAGTACGCGAGCTCGTCGAGGCGCGTCACGCCGTCCATGAGCAGCATGGTGGCGCTCACCGTATGGCGCGACACGAGCTTGGACTCGTCGAAGCCGTCCAGGAAGAAGAACGTACCGTCGCTCACGGCAAGGGTGCCGAACACCACTTCTTCGACCTGCTTGCCGATGAACTCGTACACCTTCTCCTGCGACAGGAGCCCGAGCTCAATCGCGACGTCGCCGAAGCGCCGCCCCGCCCGCACGCGTTCCATGATCTGCTCGAGCTGCTCTTCGGTCAGTGCGCCGAAGCGGTAGAGCACGGAGCCCAGGCGCTCGTCTTCTACACTGGTCTGGGCGCCGACGACGTTGCCTTGCTCGAAGAAGACCGAGCGCGTGTCCTCGCCGTCGAACACGACCAGCTCGCCCCGCCAACCCGCCTGGGCCAGAAGCGCGAGCACGTCGCCCATGGCGCCGGCGGTGATTTCCCCCGCGAGGCGCACCAGCGCTCCGTCGCTCTCGTCGCGCTGGCCGTCCTCGCCGGTAAATCGCATGAAGACGACGTGATCGGGCGCCGGCATCAGCCGGTACGCACCGGGCCGCGAGCGCAGGCGCTGGCTTGCAACGGTACCGATCGGATGAGCGGTGCCGTGCGAGTCGACACGGACCAGCTCTGCTCGGACCTCCTTCATGGACATGCCAACGATAACCCAGACCACCCTCCCGCGGCGAGGTTGTAGAGACGGGGATGTTCGCCTAGCACCCACCCGCCCCCACCGGATTCCTCCACGAGGGGGCTCAGGGCGGGCGGGTACGACCATCCACCCCGACGCGCCTCGCTACGCTCGGCGCGGGCTCGCTATCGCTTCGCCGCTAGCGCAGCTCGGCCACCGTGCCGCCGAACATGCGCTCCAGACCGGCCAGCACCTGGTCGTCGGGCGTTACGCGTGTGCCATCCAGCGCCAGCACGGCCTCTGATCCATCTGGAAGGGCAAGCACCAGCTCCACTGGACAGGATCCCGGCGAGGTCTCGAGCAGCCCTTTCAATGCGACCAGGTCACCACGGGCGGTACGCTCCGCCTCCAGCCGGATCGAGACCGAACGGGTGGCCTTCAGCACAGCGGCCGCCAACGGCTCCACTGCGTCGACCAGGAGCGTAGGTTCCTGCTCGTCGCTCGGCTCGTCCGTCACGGGAAAGCTCACCTTGCCACTGACCAGAACCGCCTCGCCCCCCGTCAGGATGTGGGCGTAGGTCTCGATGCGGTCGCCGCGCAACTTCGCCTTGACCCGCCCCCGCATGTCCTCGATCTCGAAGAAGGCCGCCTTGCCACCCGACCCGCCCCGGAACAGCCGCTCCTGGTAGTTCTCGACCATGCCGGCGACGCTCACCAGGCTCCAGGCCTGCTCTCCGGCCAGCTTGTCGCTAGCCAGGGCGCCGAGCCGCCCCAACTTGTTGCCGTAGCGCAGCAGCGGATGCCCGCTGACGTAACAGCCGAGCGCCGCCTTCTCGCGGCGCAACAGCTCCAGCCTGTCCCAGCTTTCCGCCGGCGGGTACTCGTCGAACGCGCCCGCCTCGCTCCCGTCGCCTGACACCGCTTCGAACATTCCGAACAGCGTGGTCTGCCCCCGTTCCCGGTCGCGGCTGGCGCTGCGCGCCCGCTCCAGCGCCCGATCGATCGCGGCGAACGCCCGGGCGCGGCTGATCCCCATCGGCGAAAGCGTCGAATCGAACGCCCCGCACTGCACCAACGCCTCGAGCACACCCTTGTTGAGCCGCCGCGCATCCACGCGATCGGCGAAGTCGAACAGGTCGCGGAACGGCCCGCCCGCTTCGCGCGCTTCGAACACGGTCTCCAGCGCGCTCGCGCCTACGCCGCGCACCGCACCCAGGCCGAAGCGGATCTGCGGACCGTAGCGGTCGCGGAGCTTGCCCGGACCGCGCGGTCCGCGACCCTCCGGGTGCGCGTACACGACCGTGAAATCGAGCGCGCTCATGTTGATGTCCGGCGGCAACACGCTCACGCCCCAGGCGCGCGCTTCGGCGATCGTGCGCACCACCTTCTCGATCTTCTCCTTGTCGGCGGTCATCAGCGCCGCGAAGAACTCGGCCGGGTAATGCGCCTTCAGATACGCGGTGTGATAGGTGACCAGCGCGTAGGCGGCCGAGTGGCTCTTGTTGAAGCCGTACGACGCGAAGCCCTCCACCTCCTTGAAGATCGCGTCGGCCTGCTCCGCGCTGACGCCGCGGGCAACGGCGCCCTCGACGAACTTCGCGTGCTCCTTGGCCATCGCCTCGGCTTTCTTCTTGCCCATCGCGCGGCGCAGGAGGTCTGCGCCGCCCAGCGAGTAGCCGGCCAGGTGCTGCGCGATCTGCATCACCTGTTCCTGGTAGACCGGCACGCCGTAGGTCGGCTTGAGCACGTCGTCGACCAGCGGGTGCAGCTTGCGGATGGGCTTGCGCCCGTGCTTGCCGCCGATGAAATCGTCGATCATGCCGGTGCCGAGCGGTCCCGGTCGGTACAGTGCCACCGCGGCGACCACGTCCTCGAAGCAGTCCGGCTTCAGGCCGCGCAGGAGCTGCTGCATCCCGCTCGATTCGAGCTGGAAGACGCCCGTGGTGTCGCCGCTCGAGATGAGCGCGTAGGTGTCGCGATCGTCGAGTGCGATCTTGCCGAGATCGAGGGGCTTGTCCTTTCGATCGGGGCGCGCGTTCACGAGCTTCTCGGCCACGTCGATGACCGTGAGCGTTTTCAGGCCGAGGAAGTCGAACTTCACGAGCCCCGCCGCTTCCACGTCGTCCTTGTCGTACTGCGTGACGATCGTGGCGTCGTTCGTGAAGCACGGCACATGATCCCACAGCGGACCTTCGCTGATCACGACGCCGGCCGCGTGCATGCCGGCGTGCCGCGTCAGCCCCTCGAGCTTCTTCGCCTGCCGCAGCAGCGTGTCCACGCGCTCGTCGTTGTCGGCCATGGCCTTGAGCTTCGGCTCCTGCTCCAGCGCCTGCTCGATGGTGGCCGTCTTGCCCTGTCCCAGGTCGGGCACCAGGCTCGCGATGCGCTGCGCCTCCGGCGCCGGAAAACCCATCGTGCGCGCCACGTCCTTGATCACGCTGCGCGCTTTGAGGTTCTGGTAGGTCGCGATCTGCCCGACGCTCGATTTTCCGTACTTGTCGGCCACGTACTCGATCACGCGGTCGCGTTGCGCCATGCAGAAATCGACGTCGAAGTCCGGCATGCTCACGCGCTCGGGGTTGAGGAAGCGCTCGAACAGCAGGTTGTACGGCAGCGGATCGAGCTCGGTGATGCCCATCGAGTACGCCACCAGCGACCCGGCTCCCGATCCACGCCCGGGACCCACCGGGATGCCGCGCGACTTCGCCTCGCGGATGAAGTCCCACACGATCAGGAAGTAACCCGGGTACTCCATGCCGAGGATGACATCGAGCTCCCGCGCCAGCCGTTCGCGATACTTCGCCTCGTCGAAGCTCCGGCCGAGCTCGCGCATTTCCGCGAAGCGCTGCGCGAGGCCCTGCTCGGCCACGTGCCGGAAGTACGCCTCTGTGGTGTAGCCGTCCGGGATCGGGAAGTTCGGCAGCATCGGCTTGCCGAGCTGGAGCTCCACGCCCTGGCACATCTCCATAACGCGCAGCGTGTTCGAAAGCGCCTCGGGGTAGCCGCGGAATGCGTCGGCCATCTCCTCGGGGCTCTTCAGGTACATCTCGAAGCTGCCGTGATGGGCCTGGGCGGCTTCGGCGTGCGTGCGTCCCTGCCGGATGCACTCGAGGTAGAGCTGAGCCTCGCCGTCCTCGCGCGCCATGAAGTGCACGTCGTTGGTCGCAACGACCGGAAGCTCGATGCGCTGCGCCGCACCCGCCAGGATCTCGTTCACCACAGGCTGCTCCGGCAGGCCGTGGTTCGACAACTCCACGAACAGGTGCCCGGGCTCGAAGACGTCACGCAGCCGCCCCAGCATCGCCTCGCCGCGCTCGGGGCCGTATTCGAGCACCTGCTGCGCCGCGACGCCTCCCAGGCAACCCGTGAGCCCGATCAGCCCTTTCGACGAGGCCGCGATCTGCGCCAGCGTCACGCTCGGTGCGCTGTCGGAAGCAGGATCGGTGTAGCCGGCGCTCACCAGCTGGATCAGGTGCCGGTAGCCTTCGTTCGTGGCCGCGAGCACGACCAGGTGATCCACCTCGCTCTGCTGCTCGTCGCGGGCCACGTTCAGCTCGCAGCCTAGAATTGGCTGGATGCCGGCGGAGCGGGCCAGCTTCCAGTGGCGGACCGCACCGAACATGTTGGCGTGATCGGTCAGGGCCACGGCGGGCATGCCCAGCTCCTTCACGCGCGGCGAGAGCTCGGCCAGCTTCACGGTGCTGACGAGAAACGAGAACTGCGTGTGGACGTGAAGGTGGACGAACTCGACGGACACCGTGCCTCGCGCCGACGGAGGGCCAGGCCGCTACCCTAGCAGCTCGCTGCCCGGCAGGGACGGGCCCGGTCGTACCGACCAACACGGACAGCAAAACCGCGTGGCGGGGTCGCTTCCGCGACGGTCGGGCCCGACAGCCTCTTGCAAGTCGCGGCTTTCCAGCTACCATCCACGGGCCCCTACTGCTGGCTCGTAGTCGGGGTCGACCCACCCGCTCCCCCCGGGCCCGGCGCTCTGCCCACGGGGTCATGACCTTTCAGGAGGCCTGTCACATGCTTGGACGACGTAATCTGGCACTTCTCGCAGTGAGCTCCGTGCTCGGCTTTGCTTTCGCAGTCGGCTGCAGCGGCAGCTCCACCTCCAAGAAGAAGCCCGGCAACGGGCCCGACAAGTCCTGCGCGTCGGCGGGCGACTGCCAGAAGCCGCCGGCTGATCCGGGCACTCCCAAGGCGAATGGCACGGCGCCGACCGTGCTCGCGATCAAGACGCTGTACCTCGGCGACATGAACAAGCAGGGGCAGCCCGACCCCAACGCATGGAAGACGCTCGGCTACGACCTCGACGGCATCGAGTCGACGCCGCACGGCACCAACCACTGCAAGCCCCAACCGGGAGCGAACCCGCAGGACGTCAAGACCGATGGCGTGGGCGGCATCGACAACTCGTTCGGCGAGAACCTGCTCCCGCTCATCACCAGCCTGGCGTCGGATGCCAGCGCCTCGGTGAACCAGTCGATCGCGGACGGCAGCTTCACCATCATGATCAAGATGGACAACGTCGACAGCCAGGCGACACAGTCGGGCGTCACGTCGTCGCTGTACGGCGGCGCCAACATGGGCAGCCCGCCGAACTGGGACGGCAACGACCAGTGGCCCGTCGTTCCCGAGCTCCTGAACAACGGCGACATCAACGACCCGAAGGTCAAGTTCCCGTCGAGCTTCGTGGCCAACAACACCTGGGTGTCGGGCTCGCAGGGCGATCTGTCCTTGAACCTGTCGGTCCAGGGCTACAGCCTGACCCTCGACATCGTGAAGGCGGTCATCACGATGCAGCTGGCAGCCGACCGGAAGTCGGCCTCCGACGGCATCATCGCCGGCGTGATCGATACCGAGTCGCTGGTGAGCGAGCTGAAGAAGATCGCCGGCTCCTTCGACACCAGCCTGTGCGATGGGCCCACCTTCGACAGCATCGCCCAGCAGATCCGGGCGGCCAGCGACATCATGAGCGACGGCAGCAACGGCGACCCGAACAGGACCTGCAACGCTATCAGCGTGGGTCTGGGCTTCGACGCCTCGGCCGTGCAGCTCGGCCCGGTGGCGCCCGCGGCCCAGCCGCAGCCTGACCCGTGCGCCGCGGGCGGCGCCGGCGGAACGGGCGGCGGCGGCGGAACCGGTGGCGGCGGAACCGGCGGAAGCTCGGGTGCCGGCGGCATGGGCGGAGCCGGCGGCATGGGCGGAGCCGGCGGCATGGGCGGCGCGGACGCCGGAATCTAGGCCTGGAGGCCGCCAGACGCGCCCCCTGGCCCAACTTCCTGCCTGCGCCCGGAGAAATCTGCGCAGGGGCAGTGAAGAGGGACCCGGGGGCGTTCGTCTATCCCGGGGTCAGGAGGACCCCGTGCGCCCGAGCCTTGCGCTTCCCGGGTGAATTGGACTACCGCTGCGTGCCGGAGGGCCACGTAGCATCAGGCGCCCGACCCATCCTGACGTTTTCCCGGAGGATTCAGCAATGGTTCGTAGGTCCGCTTTGTTCGTCTCGATTCTGGGCGCGGCTCTCGCCGTACCCGCTTTTGTAGGTTGCACGGCGTCCATCAAGGCCGGCGGTGCTGCGAACGCAGCATCTTCACAGCCGCCGCCCCCGCCGCCGCCCCCGCCGCCGCCGACGCAGTCTGCGGCTCCCGCACCCGCTCCAGCCCCGCAGAAGGCTGCCACCGGAGTCGTGCAGAAAGGCGACAGCATCAAGCTGCCGGGTAACATCGTCTTCGACACCGGCAAGGCCACGCTGAAGGAAGGTTCCGGCAGCAACGTCGTGCTCGGTCAGCTCAAGCAGTTCCTCGACCAGAACCCGCAGATCACTCTGCTCCGGGTCGAGGGGCACACGGACAACGTGGGCAAGCCGCCTGACAACATGGAGCTGTCCGGCCAGCGCGCGCTGACGATCAAGAAGTGGCTGGTCGCGCACGGCATCAAGGAAGACCGCGTGCTCGCCGTTGGCTTCGGCCAGACCAAGCCCATCGCCGACAACTCGACCGACGCCGGGCGTGCACAGAACCGCCGCACCGAGTTCCACATCGCCAAGCTCGGCGGCAAGAAGTACCTCGGCATGGATCCGACTGGAGGCGGCAAGGTCTTCAAGTAGCCGCTCACATCAGCGCCCTGTGATGGGCGGCCACGCGGGCCGGCCCGGTCGATGACCGGCGCCGGCCCGTCGGTTTTCGGCCCGTCGGCTGGGGCGTTCCGTGTTCCCGTTCGAGAGCGCGTGCTGGAAGGCGCATTCAGCTGCTGCTATCCAGGGGCCGATGAGTCCGTCCGCGCGCGCTAGCCTGCTGGCCCTGTTGCTGCTGTCCGTCGCGTGCAGTCGCGCGCCGAAGGACCTGAGAGTGTGGCGTCCGTCCGACCACGACCGCACCGAGGAGAACCAGAACGCGCAGGCCGGCCCCGCAAGCAGCGGCAGCCCGGACCTGAGCCAACCGGCAAAGATGCTGGGTGTCGATCAGGTGGTGCTCGTTACCTGGCGGCAGAACTGCACGCGCTGTCACGGCATGCTCGGCCGCGGTGACGGCCCGCAGGGAGCAATGTTCGGCGCGCGCGATCTGTCGGACCCTGCCTGGCAGAGCTCCGTCAGCGATGCGCAGATCGCCACGGCGATCACCAAGGGCAAGGGACGCATGCCGTCGTTCAATCTACCGGCGGCGACCGTCACGGGACTGGTCCGCCTCGTGCGCATGATGAACGCCAACCGGGGTGCCGGACCGGAAGAACCGACGCCACCCGGAAACTCTGCGGCACCTGCAGGCTCCGCCGCACCTGATAGCTCCGCTTCGCCTACGCGACCTGCCAGGGTCAAGCGGGCGCATCCCCCGCCGGCCAAGAACAAGCCCGACCCCGGCTCGCGATGACCGGGGATCCCGAAACCGGGGACGAGCAGCAGGACACCGCTGGGGACGCGCAGCAGGATACGACCGGGGACAAGAAGTCGCGGTGGAGCTACGACTGGAAGCGCCACCTGCCCCGACTCGTCCTGCTCGTCGGGCTGTCCGTGGTGGCTCTGTCGATGGTCCCGGCCCTTCCCCGCGACCAGGTCCTGGTGTTCCGGCTCGACGAAGGGCTCGGACCGGTCCGGAAGCTGGACGCGACGTGGACCCGCTACGGCCAGGACGAGCCAGCCGGCGGCGTCAGATTGAGCTTTCCGGACGGCGCGCCTTCGCACGTCCGCCACCGGATCAAAGTCCCCAACGGCGAGTACGTTCTGGGCATCGTGCTCGAGCGCGACGCCCCGGAGACAACGTCTCGCGGTCGCGCTAACCTGGCCGGCGAGCACACTGCGAGCATGCGCTACGTCCGGCGCGTCGACCTCGAAGGCGGCGAGACAATCATTGAGCTCTGGCAGGAGAACTGATGGAAGTCGGGCAACGTACCAGCGAAGCGAGACCGCGAGGAGAGGCGTGACGTGAGCCAACCGTCCGGGATCGCCACGCGTGCTGCCCATTCGAACGACGAGCTGCCCGAGGAGCTCGTGCTGGTCGTCGTCAGCGGACAGGCGCGCGGCCAGCGCGTGAAGGTCCAGGACCACATGCGCATCGGCAAGGCGCCCGACAACGATCTCGTTTTGCCCGACGACACGGTGTCCCGCCACCACTGCGAGCTCACGCGCGGCGCGACGGGCATCGTGGTTCGCGACCTCGGCTCGACCAACCACACGCGGGTAGGACGCACCACCGTGCGGGAAGCCACGGTCGAGCCCGGCTCGACGCTCACGGTCGGAAACGTCGAGCTTATCCTGCGCACCGAGCTCAACCGCGCGCAGATCCTGCCCAGCGAGTCGGACCACTTTGGCGAAGCGCTGGGTACCAGCCTGGCGATGCGAGCGATCTTCGGAGTGCTGGAGCGCATCGCGCCGACGGACGCCGCGGTGCTCCTCGAAGGCGAGACAGGCACCGGCAAGGACGTGATTGCCCGCGCGATCCACGACCAGAGCCCGCGCAACGGGCAGCCGTTCGTGGTCGTCGACTGCGGCGCCGTCAGCTACAACCTGATCGAGAGCGAGCTGTTCGGGCACGAGCGGGGAGCATTCACGGGCGCTGTGGCCTCGCGACAGGGCGCGTTCGAAGTGGCCGGACGCGGCACGGTGTTCCTCGACGAGGTGGGCGAGCTGCCGCTCGACGTGCAGCCGAAGCTGCTGCGCGTGCTCGAGTCGGGCGAGTTCCGCCGCGTCGGCGGCAACCGGACGCTGCGTGCGGCGGCCCGCATCGTGGCGGCGACCAAGCGCGACCTGAAGGAAGAGGTGGAGCGCGGCAAGTTCCGCGAGGACCTGTACTTCCGGCTGGCCGTGGTGCCGGTCAGCGTGCCGCCGCTCCGGACGCGGCGCGAGGACGTCCCCGCGCTCGTGTCGCACTTCCTGTCGATCGCAAAGAAGCGCGATCCCGCCGCCGCGGACATCTCGCTCACGCCCGACACGGTCGCCGCGCTCTCGGCGCACGACTGGCCCGGCAACGTGCGCGAGCTCCGCAACGTGCTCGACCGCGCCATCTACATCGCGACCGCCAGCGGCGACAAGGAGCTCAGGCTGGTGGATCTGCCGGTGTCTGCCTCTGCGGAGGCCAGGGCGGCCAACCAACTGTCGTTCTCGCCCGCGCTGAGCTACCGGGAGACGCGCGCGGCGTTCGAGGCGGACTTCGAGCAACGCTACGTCGCCTGGCTCCTGGGTCGCCACAGGGGCAACATCAGCGCCGCGGCGCGGGAAGCGCGCATGGACCGCAAACACCTGTACGACCTGGCGCGCAAGCACGGGCTGCGCTGAGCCCGGGAAAACCCAGCGAGCGACAGCGAGCCCGCGATGAGCGGAGCGAGCCGGAGTGGACGGAGTCCAGCTCGCTGGACGGAGTCCACGGAGGACCACGGTCCGAGCGAAGCGAGGAGCGCCCGAAGGGAGCAGTGCATCCGTCGGGGTGCTCGAGGGGCGGTGAACCCCCTCGAGGAGGACTACGGTGGGGGCGGGCGGGCGGTAGGCAAGAACCTAGAACTGTCCGCCAATCGCCAGACCGCCGACGATCGCGAACGTGTCGTCCGGCGTTTTCCCGGCCCAGGTGAACTGGTCGAGATGCGTCTTGAGCAGATCGGCCGTGGCCTCCGTCGAGAGGCTCAAGAACATGCCGGCGATGCGGTCGCCCTTCCTGCCGTTCCAGGTGGCACGCAGGCGGCCTCCCAGCATGTAGTTCTGCAGCGGCGACAGCTCGCGGTCGCCCGTCCAGTATTGACCGCGCGGACCGTTGACGGGCTCGCCGCCCGTGTAGTCGTCGCTCCAGAACAGCGCGCCGGTCTGCGTGTAGAACCGCCCGCGCACCATCAGCGTGAGCCAGGGGAACATGTAGTGCTCGGCGTTGATCTCGTAGGTCTGGCCGAGGATGTCCCAGGTGTCGCGGTAGACGCGCGCGCCGACGCCGAAGGCGGTGTCGAGCGGCTTCACGAAATACTTTCCGCGCACCGCCACGGCCGCCCGCGCGCGGTTGTCGGGGTGATGCTCCTGCGCGGCGCTGCCCGCCGGCGAGATCACCACTGCGCGATACGGGTTGCTCAGGAAGCCGTGCTGAAGCTGGCCGCTGAAGACGAGCTGGGTCTCGAACAAGGGCGTCCAGCTCTGCGTCCAGCCAATCTGGAAGCTGTCGAGATCGATCGGAATCAAGCGGCGGTTCGCCGCGCCGGTGAAGCACCCCTTGGAGCTGTCGAGACGGGGCCTGAGCGTCGGCGACAGCGTGTCCGGATAGCTGACGTTGCAGACCTTGTCGAAGCCGCGTCCGTACGCGAGCTCGATCTGGGTGTTCTTCTGCAAGAAATCGCTGCCGGCGGTGACGGTAAACGAGTTGGAGCGGTAGTCGTGCTCCGTACCGTAGGTGTAGCTCGCTCCGAGATGCGTGTGCTTGCGCGTAATGGTGAAGCCGCCGTTCACCACGTGCCGGAAGTCGTGCACCGACGCGGCGGACACCACGTCCGGCGGCGACGAGGGACCGGCTTTGACCGCTTCGCTGGCGCCGGACACGA
Organism: uncultured delta proteobacterium; assembly: GCA_963826085.1. GTDB lineage: Bacteria > Myxococcota_A > Polyangia > Polyangiales > Polyangiaceae > CAWDXG01. The sequence continues at coordinate 871,095 of CAWGVN010000008.1, forward strand.
TGTCCGCCTCGTAGCCGGCATTCACGCTCAAGAAGTCCCACGGCGAGACCGTCAGCTGCGCCGACGGCGTGAGCACGGTCATCTTGCTCGTCGCCGATGGCTCGTGGAACACGGTCGCCCTGAGCTTGAGATCAGCCACCTGCGCCCGTGCGCGCGCCGGCACGACCAGCGACGCCAGCACGACGACCAGCGCCGCTAGCGAACGGGCGTATCGGGGGCAGCGGGCGGTCATCCAGCACAAGCTCCGGTGAATCGATCCACGTTCAGTTGCAGCCGCAGCCGCCTCCCTGCACCGAGCCGCCGCCGTAGGACCCCTCGCGGTTCTCCAGCACGTGTTGCAGCGCCGCTTCCTCCCCTGGGTCGTTCTGGAACTGCATGACCGGATCGGCGAGAACGGCGCGCTGTTCCGGTCGCACCGTCGCACAGCCGCCCAGCGCCAGCATGGACAGGCCGAGCGCCACCATCAGCAGCCATGCCGGAGCACGGGCGAACGCGCCGGCCGGGGGAGCGGGAGGACTACCGGGGTTTTCGATTTTCACGATGCGTCTCCCTCTAGAAGTACGTGCCGAGTCCACCGATGTAGCTCTGGACGTTCGTGTACGAGTCCTCGGTGAAGATGATGGTGTTGGTGGCTTCGAAGCGGAACAGGATCCTCCAGCGCAGCGACACGAGAAGGCCGCCTCCGGCGCGCGCGTTGAAGAAGTTCCGTGTCTTCTGACGCAGGTTGGCGCTTGGCGTGTCGCGCAGCCCGCCCGCCCCGATCGTGACGTAGGGCGCTACCGCCCAGTCCGGCGCGAGGTCGAGCGAAGCGGCCAGGCCGTAGAGCACGCGGCGCGCGTCCTGCTGCAGCGCCAGGCCGATGTACGGTTCGAAGGAAACGGACGGCGACAGCACGAACGCCGGCTTGAACTCCACGTAACCGTCGCGGTCGAACACGCCGCCGCACAGCGCGAATCCGCCGTGGGCTTCTTCGAGCGCGGGCGGAGCGAAGAAGCCCGGCTTGACCGCGCCCTCCGGAGCGCCGGGCCCGGCCCCGACGGTTTCCACGGTGTCGCCGAGCACGTAGCCGACGCGACCGTCGGGCAGCACGACCTGGAGCCAGAACCCGGCCCCGGCGCGACCCTGGATCAGGAAGGTTTCGCCGCGATGCGCGTGGTAGATGACGCGATGGGAGACGCCCGGACCGGAGCGCAAGGCCGTTTCGGCAACGATGACCCGCGCGAACGCATCCACGTCGCTATCGTCCGCCCGCGCTGGCAACACCACGCAGAGCAACGCCAGGGCACACAGGATCGGCGCGACGATTCTCATTGACTCGAATACTTGGTCGCCCACTGGCGGATGATGTCGGCCTGGGGGCTGTTCGACTTGAAGATGACTCGAGGGTGCGCCGCCACACCGGTGGGGCGGTTGAGCAACGCCGCCGTGTTGGGGTCGCGCTCCATCTTCGCTTCCGACGTGCGGTAGTTGTTCTCGGCTTCGGCAGGCGGCGACTGGCTTGGCTTCGAGTTGCCTCCACAGGACTTGCCGACCAGGGGCGAGTAGTCCGTCAGGCGGTAGCTGGTGACGTTGAAGTGGCAACCTCCAGAGGCGTCGCCCTTCGACGGATCGCCCGAACCGCAATGCATCTGGAACAGCATCGGCTCGACTTTGCAGTAGAAGTAGTTCGAGTCGTAGACGACCTCCGCGATACCGAAGTCCTGTCCCGGGTCCACGGTGCTCGGGAAGAATCCGTTATCGCCACAACCCACAACGAGCACCGACGCGAGCAAAAGAAGGAGCCCGGTGCGCGCCCTCGAACCTCGGGAGCTCGGGGATGCGCTTCGACGCCGTGCGGGGACCACGGCCGAGCACGCTAACAAAGCCGTCTCCTGCGCGCGAGCTTGACGGATGTCGTGCGCGACAGCTGTGTGGGCTGGTCGGCTACATACCCACATAAATATGCCGCGCGGCGACAAGCCCCTTGAATGCCCCGGCCAGGCCCGCTAACAGTTGGCCCGCTTCACGCGCCTGTGGCACACTATCCTACATTGTCGCACCTAGTCCTACCTTGAGCACCGAGTGGGGGTCCCCGGAGATGCGTCGATGAAGCTGAATGTCTGGTACCTGGCCGCTCTCATCCCGCTCGCTCTACTCGCCAGCGGCGCCTTCGGCGCGCAGATCGCTGTGCTAGGGCTGGCGCTAGGTATCTTCTTCGGCACGCTATCGCTCGGCAAGTCGTCGCCCGGCGATGCGACGACCACGAATCCCGGCCACTGACCGCCGAGTCGGCGTGGCCCACAGCTGGTGACGAGCCACTGACTCCGCGTTCCGACACCGAAGCTCCTCGTTCGAGCGAACGACCGGTGGCGTCACCGGCGCCGCCCTCGCTGAAGAACATCGACGAGCTGTCGCTGCACGACGTGGAAGCGCTCCGGCTGATCCTGCGTGGCGGGTCGGTCATCGATTGGCACCGGCTGAACTTCACCAGCAGGAGCCAGGCGCGGCGCTTCGTCCAGAACTACGAGCTCGACCCCTCCGACGCGAGCGATCGCGAGTTCATCGAGCACATGAAGGGCGAGGCCATCAGCTACCTGCGCCGGAACTTCGCCTTCGCCATTCCCAAGCCGGTCGAGCGCGCCAGCATCGAGGACCTGCTCTTGATGGCGTCCGGCAAGGGCCACCGGCAACTGTGCGCGTGCACGATCCTGAAGTCGGTCCAGATCATCAACCACATGGCGGGGCGCGAGCTCTTGTTCCGTCTGCCGGTCAGCGATCGGGACCTGTTCCACTTCGTGGAAGAAAAGGTCTACCGCGTCGTCGGTACGATGCTTAGCGAAGGGTTTCCGATCACCGAGTTCATCGGAGGGCGGAAGAACCTCGACTCGACGTACACCAAGCTCCTGTCCAAACCGGAAGCGACGGCCGCGGCGCTGTACGACAAGCTCAGGTTCCGGATCGTCACGCGTACGCGCGATCACATCCTGCCGGTACTCGCGTACCTGACCGAACGGCTGTTCCCGTTCAACTACGTGGTGCCGAACGAGAGCACGAACACGATCTTCCACTTCCGGAGCTACTGCGACGAGCATCCACATCTGCGCAAGATGGTGGACCGCTTCCAGGGCGAGCTCGACGACGAGCTGACGCCTGGAGACAACCGCTTCAGCGCCGCCAGCTACCGCGTCATCCACTTCGTGACGGACGTTCCGGTGCGCGTGCCCCCGCACATCATGGAGCTGGCGCCCGCCGGATCCGGCAACCTCGGACCGATCGTGTACATGCTGTGCGAGTTCCAGCTGCTGGACGCCGAGACGGAAGCCGCCAACGAGTCGGGCGACGCCAGCCACGAGGCGTACAAGCAACGCCAGCGCGACGCCGTGTTCCGCCGCCTGAGGCTGGGCGCACGCCCCGCCCGCTCGCCCAAGCGACGCTAGCCCACCCCCGCCGGAATCCTCCGCCGGGGGCTCACCGCCCCCGGTCCCCCGACGCGACCCGGTTCCCTCGCCGCGCGCTCGCTGTCGCTTCGCTCGATTGCGCGCGGATACCTTAACTGCGGCAATTTCGACCCGGCGACGCCAGATTCCGCGTGCCTCGGGGCCCGACAACGAGTACGGATCCCCCACTATGCGGCTGTACAGCGCGAAGGTGCCCCAGGTTGCCTCGGAGATCGTCTCGGCACTCACTGCCGAGGGCGATATCGAATGCGAGGCTCCGAAGGAGGTCCAGCTCGATATCGAGGCCGTGCTGAACCAGTACGTCGCCGACGAGCAGGAGGTCAACGACCGCGCGCGGGACATGGCGGCCCAGCGCAACCTTCCGCCCAGCGAGCTCGGCCGCCTCAGGCGGCTGCTCGCTTCCGAGAAGGGGATCAAGCTCGGCGACGAAGCCATCGACTACCTGCTCGACCAGCTGCTGGAGATGCTGATGCACTCGGGCAACGTCGACGAGATCTACGCCGAGGACGTGGTGCTGCGGCGCAAGATGCGCGGGCCGCTGCGCAAGCAGGCCCAGGCCGAGGACGAGCTGGAGCAGCAGGTGCGCGGGCAGCTCAAGCACGTCCAGGAAGGCACCAGCATGTGGGAGATCGAATACCGGCGCATGATGGAAGACATCAAGCGCCGCAAGGGCCTCTAGACGGGGCGCTCTTCGCATGGCGCGCTACCTGGTCACCGGCGGCGCGGGCTTCATTGGCTCGAATCTGGTGCTGGCTCTGGCCAACGCGGGCGAGCACGTTCGCGTAGTGGACGACCTGTCCTTCGGCAGCTGGGACAACCTCGACGCGGCCGACTCCTCGCGCGTGGAACGCATCACCGGCGACGTGCGCGACCCGGAGCTGATGGCAGGCGCGATGCAGGGGGTCGAGGTCGTGTTCCACGAAGCCGCCATCGGGTCGGTGCCGATCAGCATCGACGACCCGGTGCGAGCCGACTCGGTGAACGTGGGCGGCACCGTCCAGGTGCTGGACGCCGCGCGCCACGCTGGAGTGCGCCGCGTGATCTTCGCTGCGTCCGCCGCGGCCTATGGCGACCTGCCCGGCCTGCCGAAGCGCGAGGACATGCCGACCGCGCCGATGTCGCCGTACGCGGTCAGCAAGATCGCCGCAGAGCAGTACATGGCCGTGTTCGCGGCGCTGTACGGCATGGAGACGCTGAGCCTCCGCTATTTCAATGTCTTCGGTCCGCATCAGCGCCCCGACGGCGCCTACGCCGCGGCCATTCCGCGCTTCGCGTGGGGTGCGCTCACGGGCGAGCAGCTGACCGTGTTCGGCGACGGCGAGACCACGCGCGACTTCTGCTTCATCGACAACGTGGTGGCGGCCAACCTGGCCGCGGCCCAGAGCCCGCGGCGGCTGGCCGGAGAAGTGGTGAACGTGGCCACGGGAACGCGCGTGACGCTGAACCAGGTGATCGCCGAGCTCGGCGGCGTGCTCGGGACCAAGCCCAACGTGACCCACGCGGACCCGCGCCCCGGCGACGTCAGGCACTCCGTCGCCGCCATCGACAAGGCGCGCGAGCTGTTGGGCTACGAGCCGAAGGTGGACTGGAAGCAGGGGCTCGCGCCGACGGTGGAGTACCTGCGACGGCTGGGAGCAGGCTCGTGAAGAGCATGACGGGGTTCGGGCTCGGCGAAGCGACGCTGGGCGAAGGCCGCGTGGTGCTCGAAGTGCGCTCGCTCAACCACCGCTTCCTCGACGTGCGCGTGCGCGTGCCTTCCGAGCTTTCGGACCAGGGCTTCTACCTCGAACAGCTGGCGCGAGAGCGGCTCGAGCGCGGTCGCTACGACATCGGCGTGAGACTCGAAGGGACTCCCCTGCCCCCGCCACGGCTCGATACGGCGCGCGCGCGTGCGGCCTATCGCGCGTTGGCGCAGCTGAGAGACGAGCTCGCACCGGGGAGCGAGCTCCCCATCACCGCGGTCACCGCCGTGCCGGATTTGCTGTCGACGAGCTCCGCGGCGGACGTGGATGCGGTGCGCGCGGCGCTCGCACTCGTGCTCGAGCGCGGGCTCCAGAGCCTGGACGAGATGCGCCGGACGGAAGGCGCCGCGCTGGAGCGGGAGCTCTCGGGGCGGCTGGGGTCCGCACGCACGCTGCTCCAGAGTATTGCAGCCCGCGGCGACGAGATGGTGCGAGCCCACCGCGAGCGGCTCCGGCAACGGCTCGACCGCCTGCTCGCCGACACCGGCGTGCGGGTGGAAGACGGGCGGATCGAGACGGAAATCGCCGTCATCGCCGACCGCAGCGACGTGACCGAGGAACTGGTCCGGCTCGAAAGCCACTACGCGCAGTTCGAGGAGCTCCTGAAGAAAGACGAAGCCGTGGGTCGCCGCCTGGATTTCCTGCTGCAGGAGATCGGACGCGAGGTCAACACGGTCGGCTCGAAGAGCCAGGACGCACCGGTCGCGCATCTGGTAGTAGAGATGAAGTCCGAGATCGAGCGCATGCGGGAGCAGGTGCAGAATGTCGAGTAGCGGACCGCTGCTGTTGATCGTCTCCTCCCCGTCGGGAGCGGGGAAGACCACGCTCACCGGGCGCCTGAGGGCGGAGATTGCGGATCTCCGCTTCAGCGTCTCGCACACCACGAGGCAAGCCCGCAAAGGCGAAGAGGACGGTCGCGAGTACCACTTCATCGATCGCGCGGCCTTCCAGAAGCTGATCGCCGGCGACCAGTTTCTCGAGTGGGCGGAGGTGCACGACAACCTCTACGGCACCGCCCAGGCGGAGCTCGAGCGCGCGAGCGACGCGCGCGGCATCATCTTCGACATCGATCACCAGGGCGCCCGGCAGATCAAGAGCGCCCGGCCCGACGCGGTCGCGGTCTTCATCCTGCCGCCGAGCATGGAGACGCTCCAGAAGAGATTGCGCGGTCGCGCCAGCGAGGACGAAGAGACCGTGCAACGGCGCTTCCGCGTCGCACGCGAAGAGATCGCGCACTATGGCCTCTTCGACTACGTGCTGGTGAACGACGACCTCGACGAGGCCACCGACAAGCTCGTGAGCGTGTTCCGGGCCGAGGAGTGCCGGCGCTGGCGCCAGGCCAGGACCGCAGAGCACCTGCTCGCCCAGAGCCGCGACTTCAAGAGGAACTGAAGCGCAGGCGGGCGCCCGCTTGATTGGCGCGCTCGCGGCATGTTACCTGCCGCTTCCATGAACCGCGTTCTCGGCGTTATCGGCGGCAGCGGCATCTACGCGATCGACGGGCTCTCGGAAGTCGAAGAAGTCGTGGTCGACACGCCGTTCGGCTCGCCGAGCGACGCCGTCGTGCGCGGCAAGCTCGGCGCGACGACGCTCTTGTTCCTGCCGCGGCACGGTCGCGGTCATCGCATCCCGCCCCACAAGATCAACTATCGCGCGAACATCTGCGCGCTCAAGAAGCTGGGCGCGGGCCAGGTCGTGAGCCTCTCGGCCGTGGGCTCGATGAAGGAAGAGATCGCGCCCGGCGACGTCGTGGTCGTCGACCAGTACATCGACCTCACCAAGCGGCGCATCAGCACCTTCTTCGACGAGGACGTGGCCGCGCACGTCGGCTTTTCCGATCCGGTGTGCGCCGCGTTGGCGCAGGCGGCTGCGGACGCGGCCGAACGCGCCGGCGCAAAGCTGCACCGCGGCGGCACCTACGTCTGCATGGAGGGACCGCAGTTTTCCACCCGCGCCGAGAGCCTGCTCTACAGGAGCTGGGGCGTCTCCGTCATCGGCATGACCTCGATGCCGGAGGCAAAGCTGGCGCGGGAGGCGGAAATGCCGTACGCCACCCTGGCGCTTGCAACCGACTACGACTGCTGGCACGAAGAGGAAGAAGCCGTTTCAGTCGACGGTGTGCTCGCCGTGCTCCGGAAGAACGCCGAGCTCGCGAAGCGCATGGTGGCCGAGTTGGCCGCAAGCCTGCCGGATCCTGCCCGGAGCCCGGCATCCAGGGCGCTCGAGTCCGCCCTGATCACCCCCACGGACAGCATCAGCGCCGAAGCACGCGCGCGGCTCGATTGGCTGATCCGTCCCTATCTCGAAAAAGGGCATCGATGAGCAAGAAGCACAGCACCCCCGTCCTGATCGTCGGCTCGATGGCCTTCGACGACCTCGAGCTGCCCACAGGCGAAAGCAAGGATGTCGTCGGCGGCTCGGCGACCTACGCCTCGATGGCGACGAGCCTGTTCGGACCCGCACGCGTCGTGGCAGTGGTCGGCAACGATTTCCCGGACACGACGCTCGGCGACCTGTCCAGCCGCGGCGTCGACACCAGCGGCATCGAGAAAGCCGACGGCAAGACGTTTCGCTGGGCCGGCCGCTACGCGGAGAACCTCTGCAGCCGCACCACTCTCGACACGCAGCTCAACGTGTTTGCGGACTTCAAGCCGAAGCTGCCGGACAGCTACCGCGACAGCGAGTACGTGCTGCTCGGCAACATCCACCCCGCGCTGCAGCTCGAGGTGCTCGACCAGGTGAAGAGCCCGCGCTTCGTCGCCGCGGACACGATGAACTTCTGGATCGAGGGAGAGCGGGAAACGCTCGGCAAGGTGCTGAAGAAGATCGACACGCTCGTCATCAACGACGAGGAGCTCCGCCAGCTGGCGGACGAGTGGAACATCAAGAAGGCAGCGCGGGCGGTGCTCGACATGGGGCCGAAGCGCCTGGTGGTGAAGCGCGGCGAATACGGTGCGATGCTGTTCGACGAGCACGGCATCTTCTTCGCGCCGGCCTACCCGCTCGAGACCGAGATCGATCCGACCGGCGCCGGCGACACGTTCGCGGGCGCGCTGCTCGGCTACCTCGCCGATGAAGGCGAGCTCGACCGCTCGACGCTGCGTCGGTCGCTGATGATGGCGGCGACGGTCGCCAGCTTCTGCGTCGAGGACGTAGGCACGCGCCGGCTCGCCGGGCTCGACCGCCCGCAGATTGCCGAACGCCTCGAGGCGCTGCGCACGCTCGTGCACTTCGGGGCGTGAGCCGCCCGCCGGCCCGGGTCGCGCGACTCTTCCGTCGCGCCTGCTCTTGGCGCGGCGCGGTCGATCGAGTAACACGCGGCTGTGCTGGCTGTGTCGGGTGCTCCTGCGCCCGGAGCGCGGCTCGCGAGAGGAGCACAGGCTTATGAAGCGTTATCCGGGTGGCCTTGCGATACTGGCGGTGGGTGCCGCGCTCGTCGCCGGCTGCAGCAGCAGCAGCAAGAAGAAGAGCAATAGTGGCGGGAGCTGCAAACCCACGGCGGCGGAATGCTACGCGGCAGGACCGGACGGCCCGGGCAACGAATGCCTCGCGAAGGCCGACAACACCGGCAGCAAGTACCAGCTCAGGGTGAGCCAGCTGCAGGTCGCCTCGCCGGTCACGCTGGCCGCCCCGTTCATGCAGGACTCGATCATCACCCGCAAGATCAACTTCGCCCAGCCCGCCTGCAACCAGCAGGGCGAGGGCAATTTCAACATCCTGTTCGAGTTCGACACCACCGCGCAGACGCTCACCGCCGGCGCGAGCGCCCCGCAGAGCCTGATCGGCGCACCGACAAAGGGCACTTGCTTCGCGAAGTTCACCGACCAGACGTCGGGAATCGACGTGGCTCCTGTCACCGTGCCGTACACGCTGAGCGGCGACACCTACAGCGCCAGCCTCGACAACTGGGTGCTCCCCATCTACATCCAGTCGACGCTGACGAGCTACGCGCTCCTGCCTCTGCACAAGATCACGGTGACGGCGACGCTGTCGAGCAATCACGACTGCGTCGGCAAGTACAACGCCGATCAGCTCGACCCGAGCAGCCTGTGCGCGACCGAATTCCCCTGGACCAACGGCGGCAGCTTCGATGCGTACATCACGGTCGCGGAAGCCGACACGGTGGACGTGGCCGACCTCGGCGAGTCCTTGTGCGTGCTCATGAGCGGCGATCCCGCTACCTGGAAAGGCACGGACGCGAAGCACACCTGCAAGGGCTCCGACCAGTACAAGAACACCGGCAAGCTCCCGACCGGCGATTGGTGCTCCACCAGCAACTCCGCCACCGGGTGCACGGACTCGTGGCATCTCGTCACGAAGTTCGCCGCGAGCGCCATCAAGATCGACGACAGCAAGTTCAACACCTGCAAGTAGCCGCGGGCGGGGAGGTAGGTCCTTATCCCACTCAGGCCTACCCCCACGTGCCGGGCCGTGACAGCAGCTGTCATGCGGGCGGCCGAAACTGTCGACGCGTCGCGGATTCGTCGAACAACCCGGCATCCCGACGCGCTACACTAGGCGTGCACGTCCTTCTCGCGCGAGGGCGCGTCGCACCGCGGCCGCCTGGCCGCACAGCTCTGGGAGAGAACGCATGCCTCGCTGGCTCAAGCACTTCTTCTTTATCCTTCTGCTCGTCGTTTTCAGCGGCTGCGCGGGAAGCTGCTCGGGTTGTTCCGGCTGCGGCGTGACGCCCCTGGCCGGCGGGTTCGACACCAGCAAACAGGTCGAAAACGCCACCAGCGTGCGGCTCACGCAGAGCGGGCTCAAGTTCCTCAGCGACAACCTGGGACCGCTTGCGGGCAACCTGATCGGAACCGGCAATACCAGCGGCATCGTCACGTTCAACGTTCCGACGAGCAAGTCGGACATCAAGGATCCGATTTTCGGCGCCACAATCGGCTCCGTCACGGTGTGCCCCAGCGGGCCAAACCCCACAGCCAATCCGCCCGACTGCGTCGTCGAGATCGACCTCAGCAAGGCCAAGCTGGCCATCGTCACCGGAGCGCCGCACGACATCCTGGTGACGGGGACGATCGCGGTCCGCCTGCAGCATCTTCCGATCTCGGGCAGCGGCGTCGGCGCGCTGGCGAGCGGCGCCAGCGCGGCGCTCGACAACGGCGGCAAGTGCGGTCCCTACGACTACGCCAACGTTCCCGTGGACATCGACGTGTCGCTCGAGACCGACACCGACCCGACGCACACGGGCCGCCTGGGCTACACGAAGGTCGTGATCAAGAAGCTGAACATCGACCAGAACTCGATCTCCAGCTCGCTCACGTTCTGCGGCGGTTTCACGTCCACGATCCTCAACGTGCTCAAGCCGCTGCTGATCGGTCAGCTCATCGGCGGGCTCACCGGCTCGCTGTCCACCACGGTGCAGGACCAACTGTGCACCAAGGCCGACCCGACCACCGGAACGACCTGCCCGACGGGCAGCACGCCCGACAGCAGCAACACCTGCATGTGGCCGGACAAGACGTGCGTGGGCATGGCGCTCGGCACCGACGGCAACATCGATCTGGAGAGCGCGCTGGCCAGCCTCTCGCCCGGCACCAAGGGCGGCTTCGACTTCCTCGCGGCGCTCGGTGGTCAGGGCACGCGCGACAACGACGCCAACATGACCTGGGGCGATCTCGACCCGGTGGCGAACGGCGCGACCCTGGGCATGCTGGGCGGCGCCGAGCCGACGCCGATCGCAACCTGCGTGCCGATCGCGCAGCTGACCCGCCCGAGCGATATCCCGATCCCCGACGAGATCCGCGCCAACACCGTCTCGAACTGGACCGGTGCCGGGCCCGACGTCGGCATCGCGGTCAGCGAGCGCTACATCAACTACCTGCTCGGCAGCGTGTACAACAGCGGCGCACTGTGTCTGGGCGTCGGCAGCAGCACGCTGGGCAGCATGCTCAACTCCAACACCCTGGGCCTGCTCATCCCCTCGCTGAAGGACCTCGGCCGCCAGAAACAGGCGCAGCCGCTCGCGCTGATGGTCCGGCCGCAGAAGCCGCCGACGGTCAAGGTCGGCAACGGCACGGATCTGGCGAAGGACCCGCTACTGCAGGTCACGATGCCCCAGCTGACCATCGACTTCTACATCTGGTCCAGCGATCGCTACATCCGGGCGTTCTCGTCCAGCTTCGATGTCGTCGTGCCGGTCAATCTCGACGTGAACGACAAGAGCCAGCTCGCGCCGGTGCTGGACAAGATCGATGTGAGCAATCCGAAGATCTTCAACGCGCCGCTGCTGCGCGAGGACGAGGCGGCGGCGGCCAAGGCCCTCGCCGGCATCATCGCCAGCCAGGTCGGCGGCTCGCTCGGCGGCGCCATCAGCCCCGTCGACCTCAACAGTCAGCTCGCGTCCCTGGGCATCCAGCTGACGATCCCGCCCACGGTGAAGGGACAGGGCAGCCCGGGGCTCCGGCTGCTGACCAAGGGCACCGACAACTTCCTCGGCATCTTCGGAACCTTCGGCACGGTGTCGGGGCCGACGGTCCCGCTGCTGCGCAGCCACACCACGGTGGAGCTGGTCTCGAAGAAGGTCGACCCCGCCGGGCTGGTGCTTTCGACTATCACGCCCGACAACCGGCCGAAGGTGGAGATCCGCGTGGGCAGCACGCTGGACACCGGTGCGCAGCCCATCGAGTACTCGTATCGGCTCGACGGCGGCTTCTGGCACGAGTGGACGAGCGAGCGCTACATCACCCTGGACTCGCCGATCCTCTCCCTCCAGGCCCGCCACAAGGTGGACGTGCGCTCGCGCGTCGTCGGTGAGCCGACCACGGTCGACGCCGGCTTCGCGTCGCTCGAGGTCCTGATCGACAAGTCTCCGCCGGACATCGACCTCGCCACGCACGTGGAAGGCGATCAGCTGCGCGTCGACGTGAGCGACGTGGTCTCGCCGAAGAAGGCCATCCAGGTGCGCTGGGCGCTCGACAACGCGGCGTACGGCGAGTGGCAGAGCGCCGACCAGCTCGACAACATCCCCGTCGGCCAGGCACAGAGCATCAGCGTCCAGGCCAAGGACGAGGAAGGCAACGTCGCCCAGAAGCAGCAGGGGCTGATCCGCGGGCGGCAGGATGCCGCGCTGGCCCCGGCGAGCGCCTGTGGCTGCCGCGTGCCGGGCGACGCTCGCTCGAGCGGCACGGGCTACGGGCTCGGCGCGATCCTCGCGCTGGGGCTGCTGTTCGGTCTGCGCCGCCGCGGCGGACGTGACGACGACGACGATCCGCGGGGAGGCTCCAGAAATGGAGGCTCCAAAAGTCGCGTAGGGACGCTGCGTGTCGCGGCCGCACTCGGCGCGATGCTGATCGCCGCTTCCTGGTCGGGCTGCTCGTGCGGAAGCAGCAAACAGAGCAACAAGAAGCCGTCGGACTGCCCGACCTGCGAGCAGATCCTTCCCGGCCTGGTCGGCAGCTACTCCTCGGCGGCCGTGTCCCAGGGCGGCACCGTGTGGGTCGCCGGTTACGACGACATCGGCTACACGCAAGGGCCCGACGCCGGCGCGAACCAGGTGCTGTTCGGTGACCTGGTCGTCGGCAAGTGGGACGGGAGCAAGGTCGACTGGCAGAGCGTGGACGGTCTGCCCGCGGTCGATCCCACGCTGGATCCCGGCACCCCGGGAGGCCCGCCCGATCCCACGTATTACGACCCGAAAGGTTTCCGGCAGGGTTTGACCGATCCGGGCGACGACGTGGGCATGTGGACGAGCATCGTGCTCGACAGCTCGGGCAATCCCGAGGTGGCCTACTACGACGCGACGCACCGCGCGCTCAAGTTCGCGAGCTACGACGGCAGCTCGTGGAGCATGCACACGGTCGAGTCCGACGATCACGGCGACATCGGCCGCTACGCCAAGATGCTGCTGGTGGACGGCAAGCCGACCATCGCGTACCTGTCCATCATGCCGGGCGGGACCAACGGCACCGCCAAGAGCTCGGTGCGCGTCGCGACGGCCAGCACGGCGACTCCCGCGGCGGCCAGCGACTGGAGCTTCGCGGATGCCGCCAGCGCGCCCAGCGTGCCGTGTCACCAGTACAACTGCAACACGGGCGAGTACTGCCGCGTCGACACCGGGGCGTGCGAGAAGACGACCACCGGCTGCACCCCGAGCTGCGCCAGCGGACAGAAGTGCTTCGATGCGAACGGCACACCGACCTGTACCGCAACTCTGTCTTCGACCGCGCCCGAGGACTACCCGAACGCCTATGGCCTGTACGTCTCGATGGCCGCCACGTCCTCTGGGCTCGGCATCGTCTACTACGACCGCGTCCACGGCAACCTGTACGCCATCAGCGACAACGGCGGAACCTGGACCCAGCCGCTGCTGCTCGACGGTCAGGGCAAGGACGCGCAGGGCAACGACATCGACACGGGCGACGTCGGCATCGGCGCCAGCCTGTTCATCGACCCGAGCGGCGACTGGCACGTCAGCTACGTGAACGGCTTCACCGAGGCGGTGATGTACCAGCTGGTCAAGGGCGGCACGACGGCAGGCACGCCTGAAGTCGTCGACGCCGGCAACACCGCCGACGGGCAGGCCGTGGTCGGCGACGACTCGGCGATCGACGTGACCGGCTCGGGCGAGGTGCACGTCGCCTACCAGGACGCGACCAGCGGGCAGCTGGACTGGGCCGTCGGCACGCCGAAGTCCGGGGGCACCGGCCACGACTGGACGTCGAAGTCGCTGACGGTAGAAACCGAGGCGTTCGCCGGAGCGTTCAACCACATCCTCAGCGTGAACGGCGCCACGCAGGTCATGACCTGGTGGCGCAAGGGCAAGCCCCTCACCGTCGGCGACGTGAAGCTCGTCTCGCCGTAGTTTCCATCCCGCCAGCGGGTCCTGGCAGCCGCTGCGCGCGCAGGAGCGGCGCTACACCGACGGCTGGGTGCGGCCCTCGGACGTGGTCGTGATCGTTCGCGAGCGCGTGCACGTGATCGTGGGACGCCATGCGGCGGCACACGTCTCCCCCGTCTGCGCGCAGGCCCGGAGGGCCGAGCACAGGCTTGGGGGAGACCGCGGGCGGAGCCCGCGAGTGGGGGCAGCCCCTTACGCTGCGGCGGTCGCGCCGAGGACGCTCGTCGCGGGGCCGTCGACCCTGCTGCGTTCCTCGGCCACGAGCTCGAGCAGCTCGCTCTTGTCCGCGATGCCCGTCTCGAGCAGGACGCGCATGTAGCCGTCCACATAGCCGTGGGCGCGGGCGAGGCGTGCGTAGGCGACGCCGTCCGTGCGCAGGCGGAACACGTCGCGCAACATGGCCCTGAGGGTCTCGAGCATCTCGGACTTCGAAGTCTTGGTCGGCATTCCCGATCTCCCGTCCGCGCTCTCGTGAAGGCGCGCGTGACTCGAATCCGGTACCTGGACCGGACGCACTGGGCCAAATTGTCGGCAACCGCGCCGGCACGTTTCGGCCCGCCCCAAACCGGTGCGCGGCGAGCGCATCCCGCCCGTGCCCGCGCGCATACAAGCCGGTATCTGCGCTGTTGTCGTGAATGGCTGGCGCGCCGAGCGGCGTTCGGATAAGGCGTCGTCCCAACCTCTCCATGTCTAGCGGTCCCCACCCCAGCGCAGTGGTCGACGAGCTGTCGAGCCACCCCGAGGTCGCAAGCCTCGGCGCCTACGTGCGGGCCGTGTCGCTGGACGCGGCAAACGCGCGCCGACACGGCTTCGGCTCCACGGCGCAGGCGCTGCCGGAGCTCGACGTCGCGCCGCCGTCGCGCGACGCAGCCGACACGCGGCTCGGCAATGTGCTCGAGGTGCTGGAAGGCGGCCCCCACGACGCGGGACAGCGCGCTCTGCTCGGCACGCTGCTGGCCCTCGGGGTCGAAAAGGAGCTGCCCGGCACGCCGGAGTCGGAGCTGGAGCTCGCCGCGCTGTTGGTCTGGCTCGCCGCGCACACGCCGGTCAACGCGCTTTCGGCCATCGACGCTGCGCTCGGCGACAAGGCCGACGCGCTGTGGCACGCCGTCGCGCGCATCGCCGAAGAGCCCGCCACGGCTCCCGACTTCGACGTCGCCGAGTCGCTGGTCGCCGCCGCGGCGCTCGGCGCCAGCAGCTCGGCCCAGGCGGCTGAAGCCGCCCGCGCGATCGCGGAGCGCACCGAGGATCCGCTGCTCCGCAACGTGCTTGGCGGGTCGCAGAGCCCTGCCGACGCACGGCTCAGCGGCGAGCTGTCGCCCGCGCCGTACGGACCGCTGGGCACGGCGCTCCTGGCCGTGACCGGCATCCTGTTCGTGCTGGGCGTCGCGCGCCTGATCGGGCGCTTCGCGCTCGCCTACCGGCGGCCGGCTCGCGTGGCAGTCACGGAGCGCGGGCTCGAGCTCGCACACCGTACCGAGATGCTGGGGCGCGTGCTGCGCGACCGCGAGACGCTCGTGCCGATCGCCAATCTGGCGCGCGTCACGCGCGAGGTGCGCTTCGCCCGCGTCGGCTTGTACGCCGGACTGCTCGCGCTGGTGCTGGGCAGCTATTTCGGGATGGGGCTCCTGGTCGACGGCCTGCGGGTCCCGGGCGGGTCATTCCCGCTGCTCGGTCTGGCCGTGGTGGTCATCGTGCTGGGCCTGGTCGTCGATTTCGCCCTGTCCAGCGTGGCCGATACGGCCCGCGGACGCTGTCGCGTCGTCGTCGTGCCGCGCAAGGGGCGCAAGCTGTGCATCGGCGAGCTCGACCCGACGCGCGCCGACGCGATGCTCGCGGGCGTCGCAGCGCGTTCGGGCCAATAGCGCCGCTCAGCCCGCGTCCGCCGGAGCCGGCGCGTGCGAGGACGGCGCCGACGCGGGCGGCGCGGGAGCCGTTGGCGCGCCGGCGTCCGCGGGCTTCTTCTGCGGCGCGGGCGGCGGCGCGTTCTGCTGGGCCATCTGCTGGGCCTTGGCGGCCACAGCCTCGAGCAGCGCAGCGAGCTCCTTCGGGGTCGCGCGCACCAGCCCGTCGATGCGCTTGCCGTTGGCGGTGAAGCTCACCGGCTCGATCAGCTTGATCTGCTTGTGCCCGAGAATGGCGCCCAGGACGCCGAGGTTGACCTGCGTGACGGCGTTGATCGATTTCGTGAGGTAGTCCGCGTCGCGCTTGGCCGCGTCGGCGGATTCGTCCTGGGCGATCACGGTCGCGGTCGCTCCGCCGTCGGGCGTCGGCGTGATTTGCATGCGCACCCACGCGATCGAACGGGGCACTTTGTAGTTGATGCCGATGAAAGCGCGCCACGGCGTGTTCACGTAGACGGACAGCGCGACGTCGCCCTGCGGATTCGGGAACCGGGTTTTCGGGCTTAACGACAGAGCGGACTTCTCGGCGCTGGGCGGCGTCACCACCAGGATGTGCGGCGCGGGCAACACGAAGGTGCGCTCGGCGTTGTCGCCGCGCGCGCGGGCGGCGGGCACTCCGGCGTCGAGCCATCCTCCCTGCGCGCTGTCGCGCGAGACCAGCGCGTCGAGCGCCTTCCTCATGCGCTGCTCGCTGGTGTTGTAGCGGAGCACCGCGACCACGTTGGACGAGTCGCGCAGCTGCGGCCCCGCGATCAGGATGCGGTCGAAGTCGGCAATGGGATCGAGCCCCGCGGGACCGAAGAAGTCGTGCCACTGGTCGACGTTCTCGAGCAGCGCGCCGATGCGCTTGCCGAGCGGATGGTGACGGATGCGGTCGTTGTAGATGATCAGCCGCACGTTGGCGTGCGAGTCCGCGACGTGCCCAGCCGAACCGCTGAGGGCCACCGGATCGCCCACTGACGATCCGGCTCCCGCCGCCGCCTTGCCGGCGTCGCCGCCCGCCGCGCCGCCGTCGCTGGAGCTCGCCACCGCCGCGCCCGCGTCGGGCGAGCCGGTCGAGAGCTCGGACGTGCCGTCCGTTCCGGGCTTCTCCGGAGCAGCGGTCTTGGCGGCCTTCGGAGCCGCCTTGGGCTGCTCGGCCTTGGTGCCAGCCGGCCCGTTCCCCTGGTCGTCAAGCAGGTCGACGGGTATCGCGGTGATCTTCTCGGTGCTGGCCGGCACATCGCTGGCGGGTTGCCGGGCCAGAAGGCCGATCAGCCCCACCAGCGCGGCCAGGGGCGTCAGCGGGGCGTGGAGCACCGTGGAAAGCAGCAGCAGCTTCCAGAAGCGGCCACGGGAGCTCGTGTCCCGCTGGCCACGCCACTGCGTCCTGAATCCCACGAGCACAAGATAGTCCCGTGCCGGGTCGCAGGCGAACGCAGGGCCCCGGTGCGCTGGCACGCCGCTCGCACCCGGTCCGATCGCCCCATGGCTGGCATGCGCCCAGGAATGCGCCAACCTTCCCTCCCGCTGGAGCAGGCGACCCGGATCCCGGCTTGTCGGCCGGTCAAGCACCTGCCGAGAAGTGGTGTCCGGCCGTCTGCTGTGGCTAGGGTCCCTCCAGTTTCGTCGACGATGTCCTCCGTTCTCTCTCGCCCCGGTTCATGCCGTCTGGTGCTGGCGGCTGCGCTCGCCCTCGCGGGTGGCGCGCTCTTGTCGTGCAACCGTGCGCCGCCCCCGGGCGCCGATCCGCCCCAGCGCACCAGCACGCCGAGCACGCAGGGCTCGGGCCAGGTCGGCGATCCCACCCTGCCCGAGGAGCTGCAGCCGCGCGCGACAACAGCCCGGGCCGGCCAGCTCGCGGACGCCGGGGCCGCCGACGCTGCGCCGGCCTACGACGGGCCGCTGTTCGCTGTCACGTCGATCGCCGCTGCGGTCTACGGCCACCCGAAGTTCGATCGCGAGGACAAGATCGGATACATCCGCAACGGCGGGCGCGTTCCGGTCGACAAGAAGCCCGTCTCCACGGACAACTGCAGCGGCGGTTGGTACCACGTCCTGAGCGGCGGCTACGTCTGCGGCAACCAGGGCACGACCGATCTGAACCACCCGCAGGTCAGGTACGCGATCAAGCAGCCGGACCTGACTGCCATCCTGCCCTACAAGTACGCGCGCAACGCCAAGAACGGCACGCCGCTCTACCACACGGTGCCGTCGCGCGAGCAGATGAACAAGTACGAGCCCTACCTCGCCAGCGCGAAGAAGGAGCGTGCGAGGAAGGCCCGCGAGCAAGCCGAGCACGACGACGACAGCACGACGGTCGCCGCGTCGGTGACCGACGCCGGAGCGGCGCAGTTGCGGCAGCACATCGACCAGGCGCTCGCCGACGCCGGCATCGCTCTCGGCATCCAGAACGACGCGGGCGATCCGCAGGCCGACAAGCCCTGGTGGCAGCAGGACGACATCAAGGACAAGCTGCACGACATGACGCTCGACCAGCTGAGCGCCGACTCGGACGACGTGCTGGCGAAGCGCATGGTCGCCGGCTTCTACGTCGCCATCGACAAGACGTTCAGCTGGAACGGGCGCACCTGGTACAAGACGACCAAGGGCCTGGTGGCGCCTGCCGATCGCTTCTGGCAGACGGCAGGGTTCGACTTCCACGGCGTGGAGCTGGGCGGGGACTGGAAGCTGCCCATCGCGTGGGTGTACGGCGGACGCAAGCGCGCCACGACGTACAACATCGACGACGACGGCAAGATGACGACCGCCGGCAGCGTCGAGAAGTTCAAACCGATCCAGCTGACGGGGCGCGAGAAGACGCTCCGCGACAAGAAGTACGAGGAAACTTCGGACGGCAGCTGGATCCAGGATCGCTACGTCCGCATCACGCGCCCCGGTCCTCCGCCGAAGGATCTCGCGCCGGGCGAACGCTGGATCGACGTGAACCTCGAGGAGCAGAGCCTGGTGGCGTTCGAGGGCGTCACTCCCGTGTACGCGACGCTCGTCTCCAGCGGCCGTCACTCGAAGATCAAGGACAAGGACCACAGCACGCCGACCGGAGAGTACCGCATCCGCGAAAAGCACATCACCACCACGATGGACGGCGACGGCACCGCGGCGGGCGATCTGCCGTACAGCATCGAGGACGTGCCGTACGTGATGTACTTCTACCACTCGTACGCACTGCACGGCGCGTTCTGGCATCGCAACTTCGGTGTGGAGATGAGCCACGGCTGCGTGAACCTCGCGCCGCTCGACGCGAAGTACCTGTTCTTCTTCGCAGACCCGCCGCTGCCGCGCGGATTCCACGGCATCTGGGCGTCGAAGGCGCAACCCGGCAGCCGCGTCGTGATCCACAAGTAGCCAGTCCTGCCCACCCACACACCCCCTCGAGGGGGCGCGCCGCGCCGCGGCGCCCCAGCTTGACTCTGGGGCTCCGCGGGACCAATAGCCTGCTGGCAGATGGATCAGTTCACCGCACATCTCGATCGCGGATGGGATCTCGTCCAGCGCGGCGATTCCGAGGGCGCTGAGCTCAGCGCGCGCCGCGCGCTCGAGCTCGATAGCCAGTCGCCCGAGGCCTACAACCTGCTCGGTTACGTCGCAGCGCTGCAGGGCGAGTTCGAGGAGGCCGTGGACAACTACCGCCAGGCGATCGCCCTCGACGACACCTACCTGGAGGCGATGCTGAACGCCGCGGAGGTGTACATCCACCCGCTGGGCGATTTCGACGAGGCGATCCACATGTGCGATCACGCGCTCGATCTCGCCGAGAACGACGACGAGGTGATCGACGCGCTGCTGCTCAAGTTCGACGCGCTGCTCGGACAGAACAACCTGGACGAGGCGCAGGCGCTGTGTTCCCGCTTCCCGCCCGGACCGTGGTCGAACCCGAACCACGCCTTCCTCGTGGGACGGGCGTTCTACGAGATCGGCGAGCTGGATCGCGCCGCACCGCTGATCGAGGACGCGGTGCAGAAGACCCCGCAGAACCCCGAAGCGGCCTACTACCTGGGTCTGGTGCGCGACGAGCGGGGCGACACCGCCGGCGCCACGGACGCCTTTCTGCGCTCGCGCGAGCTCGACCTCGCCCTCCCCTCGCCCAGCTGGACGCTCACCCGCGAGGCGTTCGGGATGACCGCGAAGAAGGCGCTCGTCTCGATCGACGAGTCGCTTCGACGCTACGTGCGCGAGGACGAGCTCTACGTCTCGGACGTTCCCGGCGTCGAGGTCGTCGTCGACGGCGTCGATCCGCGCGCGCTGCTGCTGCTCGACGGCCTGGACACCGGCAACGGCGGACCGCCCACGGCGCGCGTCTTTATCTACCAGCGCAACGTCGAACGTCTCGCCGGCGCACTCGAGCTCGTCGAAGGCGAAATCAAGGCCGCGATCGAGCGCGAGATCACCGCCACCTTCATCGACAACGATCTCGATCGGCTTGCGGCCGGCAAGATGCCGCTGAACTGAACGCGGCGCCTACTCGTCGCTCTGATCGAGCGTGATGTGCGAGAGGGGCTCGGCGTCGAGCTTGGCGGTGGACAGCAGCATGTCCAGCAGGCGCTTGCCGAGATGGGCGAGGTCCAGCAGGGCGGTGATGCGCGAGCGCTGGAGCTCGGCGCGCTCGCGCTGGGCCTTGTCCTTCGACTCGAGGTGCGGCTCGAGCGACCCGAGCGCTTCCTCGCAGGCCTCGATGGCGTGGCTGATCTCGCCGCCTTCGCGCTCGGCGAAGACCCGGGAGATCATCTTCCAGAGCTGCACTTCCGCCGTGAAATAGTCGCGCCGCTCGCCCGGCACCCACACCTTCTTCACCACGCCCCAGCGCCCGAGCTCGCTCAGCGTCATGCTCACCGCGCCGGCCGACAGCTGCAGCACCTCGCGGATATCCGCGGCCGAGAGCGGCTGGGGCGACATGTACAGGATCGCCCACACACGCCCCATGTTGCGCTTGAAGCCCCAGAACTCGATCAAGCGCCCGATCAGGTCGGTCACCAGAAGCTCGCTCTTCCAGAGCGTGCGGGCGCCAGGGTCCATCGCCTGAACCCTAGCACCAGATGGCGGCATCACGCGGCGCGTTCGGCGAGCTGGTAGGCGACGCCCTGGAGCAACGCGCGGGCCGGACCCGGCACAAGCGACTCGAGCTCGTCGACGGCGCGGCGAGTGTGCTCGCTGGCGCGCCGCCGCACCTCGTCGCAGGCACCGCACTCGATCACCACACGGCTCACTTGTTCCACGGGCTCGTGATCGCCGGCGTGGATACGATTGAGCGGCTCGATGAGCTCGGGCACGCACGCCACGGCCAGCACCAGCGGCAGCGTGAGCTTGCCTTCGGTCAAGTCCGTGAGAAGCGTCTTGCCGGTCTGTTCGCCGGAGTAGTCGAGCACGTCGTCCACCAGCTGGAAGGCGATGCCCAGCCGTTCGCCAAAGCAGCCGAGGCGTGCCTGGTTGGCCTCGTCGGCGCCGGCCACGCGCGCGCCGGTGCGGGTCGCCCACGAGAACAGGGACGCGGTCTTCCCGCGCAGGATGCGCTCGTAGGTCTCTTCCGACACGTCCAGCTCGGTGCGGCCGCGCAGCTGCAGGATCTCGCCCTCCACGAGCTGGCGCAGCGTAGCCACCAGATCCGGCATCACGTCGGGTGCGTGCGTCAGCGTGCGGGACAGCGAGTGGACGAGCAGCAGATCGCCGCCCAGCACGCTGATGCCGTTGCCCCAGAGCAGGCGCGCGGCGGGGGCTCCGCGGCGCTCGTCGCCGCTGTCGACCACGTCGTCGTGCAGCAGCGTGGCGGAGTGGATGAGCTCCGCCACGACGGCCAGCTCGCGCGCCGCCGGGGGAATCGGACCGAAGCAGGCAGCGCTGAGCAGCAGCGAGAGCGGGCGCACCCGCTTGCCCCCGCGCGCCACCAGGTGCCGCGCCGCCTCCGTGGCGGGCGCGGGGCCGTCGCCGACTGCGTCGTCGAGCGCCTGCTCCACCCAGGCCAGGTCGTCGCCGAGCAGCGACTGCACGGCAGCCAGGCGGGCCTGCAGCGCGGCGTCGGCGGCGCGCGCGGCGGCGGCACGCTCCAGCGCGCCTACGGCTTCATCGGGAGCAAGCGTCATGGCTGGTTTCGTTGGTTTCAAATCCTTCTGAAACCACCTAGTGGAGGCCCCTGCAAGGGTCAAGACGTACCACGACCGCCGCCCCGCTGCGCCCCTTCCGGCACCCGGAGTGGCGGAAGGCGCCCAAAAAGCCGGTTGCCGGGCTGGACAGGGTGGCCTACACGCCGACCATGGCCGACTCACCCTCGGGCCGGGTCGAGCGCGTCCGCAGGCGCGGTCGACGTGCCGGAGTCGCGCTGTTTGCGCTGCTCGTGGCCGGCTTCACGGCCGTCTGCGCGACGGAGATCCTGATCCAGGTGTGGTCGCCGCAGCTCATGCCCACGAAAGCGAGCTGCCACGAGGGCGTGCACGGTCTGATCGTCGCGGTCCGCCGCGCGCGCGCTGCAGCCGCCGGCGGGACCGGCGGCGAGCGCGCGATGCTGGACCGCTTCCGGCGGGCCCTGGAGCCCGAATGGTCCCACCGCGCCTCGATCGGGC
The DNA here is from genome assembly GCA_963826085.1 of uncultured delta proteobacterium. Taxonomy (GTDB): domain Bacteria; phylum Myxococcota_A; class Polyangia; order Polyangiales; family Polyangiaceae; genus CAWDXG01. Next base: position 893,583 of record CAWGVN010000008.1, read on the forward strand.
AACACTGCAAAGGCGACAAGCAGGCGCAGAAGGCGCTCGTGGCCATCGACCAGCTGCGCTATGCGGAAGAGGGCGCGGTGCGCTACGAGTCGTCCGATCTCGCCCGCCGCCGCCGCGAGGTGCAGGCGCTGGAACGCCAGATGTTCGGCGCCGCGTCCCCCGCGTCGGCCGCGGTGGCAACGCCCCCGCGGCCGCACTAGGCTGCCGCGGCTTCAATACCCGCTCACGTCCCGGGATCGGGACTGGAAAGACCGATGTCCGAAACCAACCCTGATGCGACCAAAGCCCCGCCGACGTTCGATTCGCTCCCCCTGTCGGCGGAGCTGCGCCAGGCCATCGACGAGATGGGCTACACCGTCCCGACCCCCGTCCAGCGCGCCGTGTTCGAGCCGGCCATGCGCGGGCGCGACCTGGCGGTCCAGGCGCGAACGGGAACGGGCAAGACCGCCGCCTTCGGCATGCCGCTCATCGACGGCCTGGTGAAGAAGGGCACTGCGGAGGTGCAGGCCCTGGTGCTGTGCCCCACCCGCGAGCTGGCGCTGCAGGTTTCCAGAGAGCTGGAGGCGCTGGGCAAGCACCGCGGCGTGAAGGTGACGGCGGTGTACGGCGGCGCGCCGATGCCGCGGCAGGTCCAGCAGATCAAGGACGGCGCGCAGATCGTCTCCGGCACACCGGGCCGGGTGCTCGACCACCTGCGCCGTGGAACGCTCGACCCCGCGCACATCCGCACCTTCGTGCTCGACGAGAGCGACGAGATGCTCTCGATGGGCTTCCTGCCGCAGATAACGGACATCATGGGCTTCCTGCCGGAGTCGCGGCAGACGCTCCTGTTCAGCGCCACGCTGCCGCCGGACATCCGCCGCATGGCGGAGACGCGGCTGAACGACTGCGAGTTCATCACGCTCAGCGGCGACCAGGTCGGCGCGCTCGAGATCGATCACTTCGTGTACCTGACGCGTGGGGACAAGATCGCCGAGCTCGTGCAGGTGCTGGAGATCGAAAACCCCGAGAGCGCGATCGTGTTCTGCAACACGCGGGACGACACCAAACGCGTCGCCGCGGCGTTGCAGCAGCAGGGCTACTCCGCCGACTGGCTGAACGCCGATCTAGCACAGAGCGACCGCGAAAAGGTCATGGCGGCGACGCGCGGCGGCGAGCTGCGCTTCCTGGTGGCGACCAACGTCGCGGCGCGCGGCATCGACATCTCGCATCTGACGCACGTCATCAACTTCGACTTCCCCGAGTCGACCGAGGCCTACGTGCATCGCACCGGGCGGACGGGCCGCGCGGGACGCACGGGCACGGCTATTTCGCTCATCACGCCCAGCAACATCGGCAACCTCTACCTGCTCAGGCTGACCTACAAGATCCGCCCGATCGAAAAGCAACTGCCGAGCCAGCGCGAGCTGAAGACGCGGGCCGAGACGGACCTGGTCGAGATGTTCGCCGAGATGTTCGCCGGGAGGCCGGTGCATCCCGACGACCTGGCGCTCGCACGACGCCTGCTCACGCACGAGCACTCGGAAGAAATCGTGGCGGGGCTCCTGCGTGACCACCTCGGCGCGAGGCCCGACGCAGCGGAGGAAGCGACGGCCGCGCGCCGCACGCGGGCACCGCGCGTTGTTGAAGAGCAGGTCGCGCACGAAAGGCAGCCGGACCAACCGCGCAGGCGACGCGAAGCGCGCCCCGAGGGTGAAGACGCGCCGCGGGAGGAGCGCGACGATCGCCCGCGCCGCTACCGACGCGAGCGCTCGAGAAACGCGGAAAGCACCGAAGTCGCGGAATCGGCGCCCGCGCCGAAAGGCGATGTCGCCGAGGTGTTCGTCAACGTCGGTCGCAAGGACGGCGCGCAGGCCAGCGACTTCCACACGCTGCTCGAGCAGGGCGGCATTCCCGCCGACGAAACCGACTACGTGCACGTGCGCCATCGTCACTCCTTCGTCGGCGTGCGGCGCGATGCGCTCGAGCGCGCCATCGACACGCTGAACGGCGCCACGATTGCCGGCAAGCAGGCGGTCGCCGAGGAGGCGCGCGCTCGCGCGTAGTCCGGTCACCCCCAACCGGGGGCGCAGATCATAACTGACTATCGACGCGGATTCGAGACGCGATCGACGCCGGCGTCCGCTTTCGTCCCGGAGCACCGATCAAGCGCATTTCAAGGCCGGAAAGCGATTGCGCGAAGGCGTGCGGAACGCTACCAAGAGTCTTCGGATGGCGCGCGAGAAGGCACGGAAGATCGAGCGGCTGCTGGGCAATGTCCAGTGGGCGATGGCCCGCGGGCTCGGCCCGCGCGATCTGGTCCCGATGCTCGACAAGCTCGCCCGCGAGGCAGAGCCCGGCAGCGACGTCGCGCTGTTCGCGCGGCGCGAGCTGGCTGCGCTGCTCGCCGGCACCCAGCCCTGGCGCGCGGCGCGTCTGTGCCTCGACGTGCTGGCGATCGCCGCGGACGACGCCCAGGCGTGGAGCGTGCTCGGGCTCGCGCACTCGCTGCTCGGCAACTACCGCTGCGCGCGGCGCGCATACCTGCGCGCTCGCCAGCTTTCGCCGGACTGCGCTGCGACGGCGCACAATCTCGGTCACCTGCTCGACCTCGCGTTCGACAGCCCGCGCGGCGCGCTGCCACATCTCCTGTCGGCCTACCGGCTGGCTCCGGACGAGGTCGAGATCGCCGGCTCCTATGCGCATGCGCTGCTCCGCGCCGGTCGGGTCGCAGACGCGCGCCGGGTGCTGTCCCAGGCGCTCCGCGGCGAGCCCGAGCGCGTGGATGAGCTACTCGACGAATGGCAGACGCGTTCGGCGAGCGTCGGGCGGAAAGCTCCCGCGCAGCGCAGCGACGGGAGCGACTCGGCGCGCGACAAGCCCGACCCGGCGCCACAACGCCCCGCACGGCGCCAGGGCTCCTAGCCCCATACCGGCGGCGGGAGCCCGATTTATCGAGCGCTCCGTCAGGGGCTTTGCACGGGGGCCGATGACCACTATCGAGTGGCCATGGCCCTCCGACACCACACCTGGTCCCTTGCCGCGCTCCTTTCGGGGCTCGCTTCCACGCTGCCCGCCCGGGCGCAGCCCGCTCCGCCCGCTCCGCCGCCCGGCGCCGCCGCGGACCAGCCCGCCGCGCCCGCGGCTCCGGCGGCTCCGGCGGAGAACGAACCGGTCGACAAGAATCTCCCTTCGGTACAGGACCCGATGCTACAGCCGGTGCCTGCGCCGGCCCACGTGCTCCAGTCGTGGCAGCAGGCGCTGAAGATGGTGCGAGCGCAGGCCAGCACGCTGCAGATATCGCGCGCCGAGGTCGACCAGGCCGAAGGCCAGGCGCGCCAGGCGCTGGGGCGGGCACTGCCCACGCTCACCGCGAACGCCAATATCACGCACCACATGTTGACCGGGCATGGCTTCATTTTCGGCGCGGGAGGTCTGACGCAGGGCACCATCCCGGATCCGACAACGCGCTGGGGCGCCGGCCTCGAGCTGCGCGTGCCGGTGATCGCTCCGCAGAGCTGGTACGACACGGGCACGGCGCGCCACTCGACGCGCGCCGCGAGACTCAGCGAGAAGGACACCGAACGGTTGGTGCTCGGCGCCGTGGCCGACGCCATCGTCACGGTGGTGACCTCGGAACGGCTCGCCGAAGTGAGCCGCGTTTCGCTGCGCTCGGCTCTGTCGACGCTCGACCTGACCAAGCGCCGTGCGGCGCTGGGAGCGTCCACCGCCGTCGACGTACTGCGCGCCGAGCAGGAAGTCGCGCTCGCGCGCTCGCAGGTCGTCTCGTCCGACGAAAGCCTGCGCCGCGCGCGCGAGTCGCTCGGGCTCGCGCTGGGCTCGTCGGACGCGTACGGCGTTCGACCCGATATCCAGCTCTCCACCCTCGCCCACGACGCGCAGGCGACCTGCCGGATCGAGCCGGATCTGGATCAACGCGCCGACATCCAGGCGGCGCGCGCCAAGGTCGATGTCGCCCGGCGCAACGTGAAGAGCATCGACTGGCAGTACCTGCCGACGGTCGATTTCGTTTCCGATCTGAATTACGTCGACGTGGCCAGATACAGTCCGAACGGCAACCACGTCACCTGGACCATCGGCGGCGTGCTCACCTGGCAGCTCTACGACGGCGGCATCCGCTACGGCCAGCACCAGCAGAACGAGGGCTCGCTCGAGATTGCCAAACAGAACCTCTCCGAGGCGCGGCGGCAGGCCAAGGTCCAGGTCACGCAGGCCCAACGCGCCGTGCGCGTCGCCGAGGCGAATCTGGCGGTGAGCCAGCGCTCGGAGGATCTGGCCAGGAAGAACGCGCGCCTGTCGCGGCTCGCGTTCATCAACGGCACCGGCACCAGCTTCGACCTGGTGGACGCAGCCAAACGGCTGCGCGAGGCCGACCTCGATCTCGCCGTCAAGCAGTTCGAGGTCGTGCGCGCCCGGATCGCCGCGCTGCTGGCCCTGGCCAGCTGCAACGTCTGAGCCCCCAGACATCCACGCCAGCCGGCGTTCGCGCTGGCCATGATTTCCACCGGTTGCGGGCAGACGCGCCTGCCGCTACGTTCCCGGCGGACCCCGCCATGAAGAGCTCCAAGGTCGTCTTCCACGCGCTGCTCGCCGCAACGACTGCGGTGTTCTTCTATCTCATCTACTACATCGTGATGGTCACGCCCGAGGCCCAGCTGGCCTCCGGCGGGCTGGCGCAGAAGATCTTCTACTTCCACGTGCCGGCGGCCTACGCGATGTACCTGTCGGGCGTTGTGTGCTTCATCGCCAGCGCCGCCTATCTGGTGCGCGCCACCGATGGCCGCAACGCCTGGGCGAAGGCTGGCGCCGAGGTCGCGGTGGTGTTCGGCCTGATGGTGATGACCAGCGGCCCGCTCTGGGCGAAGAAGGCCTGGGGCGTGTACTGGACCTGGGATCCGCGGCTGACCACCTCGCTCTTGAGCGTGCTGATCTACGTGGCTATCGTGGTGATGCGCGCGTTCTCGGGAGACGGCGACGCGGAGCGCAAGTTCGCTGCGGCGCTCGGCGTGCTGGGCACGGTGAACCTGCCGATCATCCACTACTCGGTACGCAAGTGGGGCGGCAACCACCCCATTGTCATCAACAAGGGTGGCGGGGGTCTGGGCGATCCGCGGATGAAAGTAGCGCTCGGCATAGGCTTCCTGGCCATGACGCTGCTGGCCGCGCTCCTGCTCTGGAGCCGCGCCCGCCTCTCGCTGCTCGGCTCCCGTGTGTCCCGGCTCGAGGAGCGGGCCATCGCCACCGGCCTCACGGAGGATCTGTAAGCCATGACCTACTCGACCCGGTCCGCTGCGGCGCTCCACAACGATCCCGGGCCTGGTGCCGGTCTGGTCGCCGCGCAGGCTCACGTCCTCGCGGCGCCGACTCCGGCTCCCGCCACGACAGTCCAGAGCCAGCGCTCTACCGAGTTCGTCCCGGTCCAGGGCGGCCAGGACACCACCAGCGCCGGCTCCCTGCTGGTCGCGGCGTATATCGTGATGTGGGCGCTCCTGCTCGCGTTCATCTTCCTCAGCTGGCGGCGCCAGCTGGCGCTCGAATCGCGGGTGGGCGATCTGGAAAAGGCGATCGGCGACGCCGAAAGGGGCACTCCGGGCTCATGACGCCCGAGCATTTCATCTTCATTCCAGGGATTCTGCTGGTCGGTATCGCGATCGGATACGCGCTCGGCACGCGCGCGGTGCGCGCCGAGATGAAGAAAGCCAAAGAGCGCGCAAAGGAGTAAGGGACATGCTGGATTTCGGCCTTTCCGAGGAACAGAAGGCGCTGATCGAAACCGCCCGGCGCTTTGCCAAGGAGCGCATCATTCCCGTGGCCGCCGCGTGCGATCGTGAAGCGCGGTTTCCTCGCGATGTGTTCGAGGCGGCCCACGAGATCGGCCTGATCAATCCCACCGTCCCGCCGGAGTACGGCGGCTCGGGCATGGGCGAGCTGGAGAACGCGATGATCGCCGAGCAGCTCGCCTACGGCTGCACCGGCATCCAGACAAGCATGCTCGCCAACACGCTGGCGCTCACTCCCATCAAACTGGGCGGCAACGAGCAGCAGAAGAAGAAGTATCTCGGCATGCTGACGGCCGAGCCGCTCTTCGCCAGCTACTGCACCACCGAGCCCAGCGGCGGCAGCGACGTGGCCGCCTTGAAGACGCGCTTCACGCAGCACGGCGACGAGTACGTGATCACCGGACAGAAGTCGTGGATCACGAACGCCACCCTGGCGAGCTTCTACGTCGTGTTCGCCACGTCCGACACCGCGAAGAAGCACAAGGGCATTGCTGCGTTCATCGTCGACCGCGACAGCCCCGGCGTGAAGGTCGGCAAGCACGAGGACAAGCTCGGACAGCGCGCCAGCGACACGGCGGTCGTGCACTTCGAGGAAGTGAAGGTCAAGAAGGAGAACCTGCTCGCCCCGGAGGGCCAGGGCTTCAAGCTCGCGATGGAGACCTTCAACCAGACCCGGCCCGACATCGGCGCCATGGCCACCGGTCTGATGCAGCGCTGCCTGGACGAGAGCCTGGCCTACGCCAAGGAGCGCGTGGCGTTCGGGGTGCCCATCATCGAGCACCAGCTGGTCGCGGCGATGATCGCGGAGATGGCCATCCGTACGGAGGGCACGCGGCTTCTCTACCAGAAGGCTGCCTGGAACCTCGACAACGGCGTGCGCGATCCGATCGTGTCGAGCTTCGCCAAGGCCTACGGTGCCGACAGCGCCATGCAGACAGCCATCGACGCGGTGCAGGTCCTCGGCGGCAACGGCTACGTCAAGGAATACCCGGTCGAGAAGCTGATGCGCGACGCCAAGGTGCTGCAGATCTACGAAGGCACCAGCCAGATCCAACGCATCGTCATCGCGCGCAGCCTTGCGCGATAGCAGCTAACAGCCAACAGCTGCCGCGCTGATCTGTGGCATCGATGGCCCGCGTCTGGTCAACGCTGATCCTGACCCGAGGCGTTTGGAAAGTCGCCAAGCCGCAAAGGCCGCCAAGCATCGCCAAGGGACTTGGAGATGCGTGCTGGATAGCGGAGCTTCCGACCCTCGGCTGCGGCGGTTTTCACCTGCGTCATAGGGCCGCCCATGACAAGAAGACAAAGGAAATCCTTGGCGGACTTGGCGCTCTTGGCGACTTGGCGACAAGGCAGCGCTTCAAGAGAGCGCTCACCCTTCCGACTGCCCTGGCCCCAGCGGTGCGCATTCAGTCGCATGCGGAACGGCGCAGATCACCTCTCGCCGACGAATACGCCCGCCTGATTGGCCTGGGCGATCGCCATGCGCAGCTTCTGTTCGCGCGTATCGAGGCCCGAGCCCGATTCGCCGCGGCGCCGGCGGTTCTTCACCATCGCCAGCTCCACCAGGTCGAGCTGCTTTCTGCGGGCCGACCAGTAGCCCTGCGGGCTCTTCATCACCGAAAACACGTTCCAGAGCGGCAGGAACATCTTGAGGCTCGTGGTGCGCTCGAGCTCCTTCGGATGGAGCAGGCGTCCCACTTCATCCACGAGCCCTCTCAGGACGATCCTGCGGTCGCGCACGGCCAGCGAATAGAGCAGCACGAAGAACAGCAGGTCGAAGGTCCAGAACACCAGGTACTTCAAGATCAGACCGATGCCGCCCTCGAACAGGAACGTCACCAGAAGGTTGTGCACGAAATGCAGCCCCGCAGCGCACATCCAGCCGCCGATGGGAGCGATCACCTTGATCAGCGGGTTCCTCGTCTCGTTGGCGATGCCCACGCCAAGCCCCGTCATGGCCGTGAACGACGCATGTCCGAGCCCGGCAAGCACCGTCCGCATGACGAACACCGTCCCAAAGGCGACCAGCCCGCCCTTTGCCGTGGCGCTGCCCACGTACAGGATGTCCTCGGTGAGCGTGAAGCCGAGGCCGATGACGCCGCCGTAGATGGCTCCGTCGAGCGCGCCGTCGATCTCGTTCAGCCAGAGCGCCGACAGCGTCCAGATGATGAGCAGACCGAAGCCCTTCGCGCTCTCTTCCACCAGCGGTGCGATGAACGTCGCGGTGGAGTTGTTGACGAGCTGGCTGCTCGACGGCGCGCCGAGCGCCGCCGTGAGCGCCCCCATGCCGATCTCGTTGCCGACGATGGCGATGGTCGTCGCTCCGATCGCGCCCCAGAAAAACGCCATGGTCAGAAGCCACCAGGGCTCGGGCTCGTAGCGATCCACTCCCTTGATGATCAGGAAGTAGATGAAGACCAGCGGCGAGATGAACAGCAGTCCCAGGAACCAGCCGACGACCACCCAGCGACTCTACACCAGAACCGGCCGCGCCCCGTCGAACAGCGCGATCTACGGCTTGGGAAGCGGAATGGAGACGTTTCCGGGGGCAATACCGGCCGCCACCGCCGGGTAGGCCAGGTCGGGGCTCGTGCCGGCGCGCTCCGTCACGTACAGAAGCGTGAAGTCGGCAAACGGCAGCACTGTCGGCGAGCGCGCGTCGCGCGTCACCGGGAACACGGGCGCGGTCGCGCGGGTGAGCGGACCGTCCACGCCGAAGCGCGCGGCCAGTCCGATGGCGTGGTCGCCGTTCGAGCCCGCGCCGGCGTAGTACACGCGCGTGATGCGGCGGCCCTGGGCGCTGGTCGCGAGCACCGCGTACGGATCGCCGACCGAGACGCTGTCGAACGGAGCGTCCGCATCGCCGCCGCCCGTGGGCGCCAGGAGCGGCCCTCCTGCGCTGCGCGTCCAGGCCACGCCGTCGCTGGAGTGCGCTTCGCCGATGCGATCGTTGACCGCGTAGAAGAGCCGGAAGTCGTTGTCCGCCACCTCGAGCAGCGCCGGCGCTCCGGGCGTCTTGCCTCCCTCCCAAGCCGCGTTCGGGTCCGGGCCCAGCACCGGACCGGGCTCGCGCGTGAAGCTCGTTCCGTCGTCGGAACGCGCCAGCCCGATCCCGCCGGCTGCCTCGTAGAACATCCAGATCTTCCCGCCGACGACGTGCACGTCGGGCTTGTCCACGGACGAGCCTTCCCACGCCGCAGCCGGCACGAGCACCGGCGTCGCAGGATCGGGCTTCTTGTCGAAGCTGCGCCCGTCCGGGGACACGAAACGGTAGATGCCGGTGCCGGCCTTCATGTCGGCCACGACGTACAGCGCCACCTTGCCGAACTTTCCTGTGCGGTCCAGGTCGACGGCCGACGACTCGCGGTAGTTCGCCCTGCCGTCGCTCAGCACGTAGGGCGCTCCCGGGATCACGGGCACCTCGTCCGCCTTCAGATCGCGGAACGGTCCGGCGTGGGCGTTGGGGCGCACGGCGTTGGTGTCGCCCGCCGGAGACGCCAGCGTCGCGCAGCCCGCCAGACCGAGGGCGGCGGCCGCCAGAAGCTTCCTGACCTGGCGAAGGGCTGTCACCTGAACCCCACTGACAGCGTAGCGCCGCCGGCCAGGATGGTCCCGCGAGCGCTGTAGTCGCCGGTGAAATCCGCCGGGCTCTGCTTGAGCGTCACCCGCGTCGGAAGAACCGACAGCTGCGCGTCCACGTCGAAGCGCAGGTTGCCGGGCAGCACGGCACCGGGGTCCTTCAGCACGAAGCCGGCTCCGAGCGAAACGACATGCCGGTCGTTGTCCACGAAGTTGGTGGATCCGGTCTGGTCGGGCACCGGCGTCTTCTCGAACACGTAGCCCGCGCGCACCGGCAGCTCGAGCTGCTTCGAGAGCTGGAAGCCGTACTCCACGCCGATGCGGGGCACGAAGCGGTCGGAGAAGTGCGGATTGGTCCGTGGGCTCGGTTTGGTCGGGGGCGGCAAGAGCGACTGCGCCAGCGGCACGTCGAGCGTGGTGACCGTGTGGCTGACCGGGCTCTTGTAGGCCGACCACTCTACCCACACGACGTCGAGGTTCACGTGCAGGTGATCGATCGGTTTCGTGCTGGTTCCGAGCACCACCTGGCGCGGCACGAACGCGTCGAGCGTCTGCGACTCCAGCGTGTAGCTGGCCGGTACCGTCACCAGGGTGCTGACCTGGCCCTTCAGCTTGGCGTCGATGGCCAGGTTCAGCTCGGCCTGCCCGCGGTAGACGAGCGCGGCACTGAAGCGATCGCTCGGGATGACGGTGACGCCGAACTCGGGATAGCGGACCGCCGTCAGGTCGGCGTTTACCTCGTGGCGCAGCTGCGAGTCGTACTCCGAACGCCTGCCGGTGGGGTCCGGCAGCACCGCGGTGCCGGTGATGTTGAACGAACCCTCCGTGGCCGCCAGAAACGTCATCCCGCCGCCGAGCGCAAGCCATTTGAAGGGCTTGAGCGCCAGGTTCGCGGTCAGGTACAGGAGCTGCGAGCTGTTGTCGTACATCACCCACACGGGCACCGCGGGATTGACCGTGCGGGCGCGCGACAGCCGGTCGTCCGAGACATGCGTGCCGATGCCGAACGCGAACGGCAGCTTCGCAATCTGTCCCGGCGCGACGATGCCGCCCATCAGACCGCGCACCGGGTCGACGCGGCTGTCGTGTCCGTTCAGCTCCAGATGGTGGGACACGTACATGTAGCCGAGCGACAGATCGGTCCCCGGCGCCAGCGCCAGGCCCGACGGGTTGTAGTAGTTGGCCGAGAAATCGCGCACGTCCGCGCTGACCGCGCCCCCGAGCGCCGTCGAGCGCGAGCCCAGCCCGAATGCATCGGCCGGATTGGCCCGCGCGGCGCCGGAGGTCGCCAGGCCGAGCAGCACCATGCCCGAAGCCAGTCCGCGGCGCATCAGAACTTCACCCCTGCGATCAGGCCGAAGTCCTGCACCGTGCCGCTGGTCCGCACGTCCGGATAGCCCACGTTCGACGGATCGACGCTCCCGTCCTTGTGATGGCTGCGCGGTGCGAGCAGGTGCAGTTGGTAGAAGAGATCGAACGAGATTGGAGGCAGCGGATCGGACAGCTCGACGCCGTAGCCCAGCGTGATCACGTGCCGGTCGTTGTCCCAGTAGTTCGATTCCCTGGTCTGCTCGGGGACCGGCGACATCTCGAAGAAGTAGCCGCCGCGCACGTGGGACACGGCAGCGGGCGAGAGCTGGATGGAGTATTCCGCTCCGAGGCGCGGCACCACGGTGTCGTGGAAATCCACCGGAGTGACCTTGAGCGCCTTGCAGTCGGGGCGCGACTTCGGACACTCCACCGTCGGGCGCGCCCAGCCGGGGAAAGCCGACCAGTGCTTCCAGGTCAGGCCGCCTGCGAGCGTCCAGGGGCCGATCCTGCGCGCGACTTCCGCCTGCAGCTGCATCGGATCGTACTGCGCGACGCCGGCGATGTGCAGCTCGGGCACCACCAGCTGGCCGAGATCGTGCACCTGGACGGTCACGTCGAAGTCGGCGTTGAGCTCGCCGCGCCAGGTGAGCCCCGCCATCCATTTCTCGTGCTCGTAGGAGGCGCCCACCACGGGCGCGTAGGTCGCGACCAGCTGGTCGTCGACGGCGGTGCCCACATGCCCCGAAGCGTCCGTGCGCACGACGACGGTGCCCACCAGCTCGGCCAGCGCGCGGGCGCCCACACCGACCCGGATGCCATGCCCGATGTCGGCGCCCAGCGCCATGTTGAAGTCGAGCGACTGGGCGCGGTCGGCGAGCAGCGGGAACTGCGGCCGCTCCGGGTACAGGAGCCGCGCCCGCGCAATGAGCGAGCTTGGCGTGAACGCGCCCAACCCGAGCACCAGCCGGTTCTTCAGGATGCCGCCGAACGGCAGCGGCAGCACCGCGCCGATGTACGTCCCGTTGAGAGGCTCCTCGGGCACGTTGCCCGGAGCGTTGGGGCCGGTGGCGCTCAGCGAGAAGCGCGCGGCCTGGATCCCGAGCGACAGCTCGCGATGGCGCGAATAGCTGAGTAGTGCCGGGTTCTCGAACGTGGCCTCGAAGCCCCGCCCGACCGCTGCGCCACCCCCGCCCATGGCCTGGCTCCGCGGACCGAAGCCGAACAGATCGGCCGGCGACGCCTGCGCCCGCGACACCACGCACGACACCGCCAGAGTGATGGCCAGCGCAGCGAACCGGAAGCGCACCGCGGCAGCATAGCCGATCCGGGCGGGCTCGCGTCGCACCGATTGCCCAACCCCCGACCCCGGGGTAGCTTCCGCCCGTGTTCGGAGTCTCGTTCACCGAGATCGCGGTCATCGCGCTCATCACGCTGATCTTCGTGGGCCCGCAGAAGCTGCCGAGCATGCTCTACACGCTGGGTCGCTGGATCCGGAAGCTCAGGGAGCTGACCACGCAGGTTCGCGCGCAGACCGGCATCGACGAGATCCTGCGGCAGGAGGGCTTCGAAGGCGGCCTCGGCGAGCTCCGCAGCATGCTGCGAGGCGACATCGAGACGGGGGCGCGCCGTCGCGAGTACGACTACGAGGACCCCTACGAAGACGCGTACGAGCTCGACCAGAGCCGCGAATATCCGCCGGAAGGCGCCGACGCCGCCGGAGCTGTGCCCGATGATCTGGTCGACGACGAGGACGACTTCAACGAAGCCGCCGCCGCCCCGGATAGGCCGGCCGCGGCCGAGCATGACCCCGTCATCGAGGTGGCGCCCGCATCCGGGCCGGACGTAGCGGAAAGCGATCCCCCGTGGAAGGAACCGTCCTCCACCGCGGGAGCCTCGCCCGCCAACCACGAGGCCGAGTCGAAGGGCGGCGGCGACCCGCCCGAACCCGGGCCCCGCGCATGAGCAAGGACCCGGCAGAAAACACGATGACGTTCTGGGAGCACCTCGAGGAGCTCCGCAGAAGGATCTTCAAGATGATCGCCGCGTTCGTGGTGGGTGCGGCCATCGGTTGGGCGTTCCGCGAGAAGTTGCTCGCGATCCTGACCGAACCGTTCGTGCGCGCCTGGAAGAACGGCCACGTCGGCGGCAAGGCCATGCTGCACTTCCCTGCCCCTGCGGCACTGTTCCTTGCCTACATCAAGCTGGCGCTGCTGGCCGGCTTCATCTTTGCGCTGCCGATCATCCTGTACCAGATCTGGGCTTTCGTCTCGCCGGGCCTGTATTCCAAGGAGAAGCGCTACGCGCTGCCCTTCGTGGTCGTCTCGTGCGGCCTGTTCGCGCTCGGCGGCTACTTCGGCTGGCGCGTGGTCTTCCCCATCGGCTTCCAGTACCTGCTCGGCTTCGCCGGTCCGGTCGGCGGGCAGGGGTTCCAGGTCGAGCCGACGGTGATGATCGGCGACTACATCCAGTTCGTCACGCAGATGCTGCTGGCCTTCGGCTCGGTGTTCGAGCTGCCGGTAGTGGTGTTTTTCCTGTCGGTAGCGGGAATCATCAACCACCGCCACCTGATCAAGTTCGGCCGCTACTTCATGGTGATCGCGTTCGCGCTCGCCGCCGTGCTCACGCCGCCCGACATCACCAGCCAGATCCTGCTCGCCGTTCCCCTCTGCGTGCTCTACGTGATCTCCATCGGCATCGCGTACATCTTCGGCAAGAAGCCGGCGAAGGACGCAAAGGCGTCGTAGGTCGCCGTTCCACCAGATCGCGTCGGGGGTTGGGTGGGCCCAGCAGACCGCGTTGACGCGGTCAGGAAGCGTCGACCGCCCTGTTGTCGTTCGAGGTTCGCCACGCCGCCAAGAGCGCCAGGTTCGCCAAGGCGATTGGAGATGCGCGGTGATGCGTGCGGGTCGTCCCATTCACCGAAACCCTCGCAGCACTCGGCCGCCCGCTCGTCTCGCAGATTCACGTTCAACGTCCAGCTTCCGCAAAGTGGCGTTCGACGCGCCGCGCCCAGCCGCCGGGACGAAGTCAAGAACCCTTGGCGTCCCTTGGCGGTCTTGGTGGCTTTGCGACCAAGGAAATGCTTCAGGCGGCGAGCGGCGAACGGCACTCCCGCTACCCTTCGCGGGCGTAGGGCTCGCCGCGCAGGATCGTCATGGCGCGGTAGAGCTGCTCGAGCAGAACGACACGGGCGAGGCGGTGGGGCAGCGTCATGGCGGACAGGCTGAGCCGCTCGTCGGCGCGCGCGGACAGTTCCTTCGGGATGCCGTCGGCCGCGCCGATGACGAACGCGATGACGCCCTTTCCGTCGCTGCCCCAGCGCTCGAGCCGGCGCGCAAACGCTTCGCTCCCCAGAGCGCTGCCGTCGACTTCGAGCGCCACCACGCGCGCACCCGCGGGCAGCGCACGCTCGAGCGCCGCGGCGTCGCGCACCTCGATCTCGTCGCAGCGCACGTAGCGTCCGATGCGCGAGAGGTAGTCGTCCGCGACGGAGCGTAGCCCCCGCTCCTTGATGCGACCGACGGCGACGACCGCTAGCCTCACGGATCCGGCGTCAAGCCTGGCCGGAGGCGTCTTCGGGTACCGGCACGCGCCGGGCGTCCATCCACAGCCCGTCGAGGTCGTACAGCCCCCGGGATTCCTCCTGGAAGACGTGCACGACCACGTCGACAAAGTCGATCAGCACCCAGTGCGCGGCGGGAAGCCCTTCAACCGAGATGGCGTTGATGCCGGCCTTGTCGAGCGCTTCATCGACAGCGTCGGCAATCGCGGTCACATGGCGATCGCTCTGCCCCGTCATCAGGACGAGATAGTCGGCGTAGTCGACCTTGCCCGTCACGTCGACGATCTCGACGCCGATCGCCTTCTTGTCCAGCCCGGCCTTGGCGGCAGCCAGCGCGATGCGCTGCGCCTCCTTGGACGGGCCCGGCCTTTCGCCGGCCGGGGGCGCGGGCTTCCCGGTACTGCGGCTCTGGCCTTTCGATTTGTGGAGTTTCACTTGGTCGGTCGCGTCAGTCATCCTGGCTTTCAATTCCGGATCCGTGGTTCAGCTGCGGATCTGTCCTTCGCCGAGTACGATCCACTTCTCGGTGGTGAGGCTCTCGAGGCCCATGGGCCCATAGGCATGCAGTTTCGAGGTCGAGATGCCGATCTCGGCCCCCAGTCCCAGCTGGGCGCCGTCGTTGAAGCGGCTGGAGGCGTTGACCATGACGCAGCTGGCGTCCACCTCGGAAAGCCAGCGCTCGGCGCGCGCGTAGCTCCCGGTGCAGATCACCTCGGTGTGGTTCGAGCCGTAGCGGGCGACGTGCTCGAGTGCGGCGTCGAGATCGTCCACCACGCGCACGGCGAGGATTTTCGCCAGGAACTCGGCGCCCCAGTCGTCGTCCGAGGCGGGGCGCGCGGTCGGCACCAGCTCGCAGGTGCGCGGACAGCCGCGGATCTCGACGCTTTCGGCGATCAGGGCCTCGCAGAGCGACGGCAGCACGCGGGCGGCTTCCGCCTGGTGCACAAGCACGCACTCGAGCGCATTGCAGACGCCGGGGCGCTGCACTTTGCCGTTCAGCGCGAGCGCCGTGGCCATCGCGGCGTCGCAGCTCTCGTCGAGGTACAGGTGGCAGACGCCTTTGTAGTGCTTGATGACGGGCACGCGCGCGTTCTCCGCGACGAAGCGGATCAGTCCCTCGCCTCCACGCGGAATCGCCAGGTCGATCAGGTCGGAGAGACCGAGGAGCTCGCGGATACCTTCACGATCCGTCGCGGGTATGATCTGCACGGCGTCGCGCGGTAGCCCCGCTTCCTCGAGCGCCTCGGCGATCACCGCGCCGAGAACCTGGTTGGTGTCGGCGGCCTCCTTGCCTCCGCGCAGCAGAACGGCATTGCCGGACTTGATGCAGAGTGCGGCAGCGTCGACGGTGACGTTCGGGCGCGACTCGTAGACCATTGCGATCACCCCGAGGGGCAGCCGCTGGCGACCGACGCGCAGTCCGCTTTCGAGCCGGCGCATCGGGCCACGGCTGCCCACGGGATCGGCAAGCGTGACCACGTGCTCGACGCCCGCCGCGGTGGACTCCACCACGCGCGGCCCCATGCCGAGGCGGTCGAGCATGGCGTGGGAAAGCCCGGCGGAACGACCCCGCTCGAGATCGCGGGCGTTGGCCTCCCCGATGCGGGCAACACTGGCGCGCAGCCGGCCGGCCACGGCGCGGAGCGCCGCGTCCTTCTTCCCACGCCCGAGGCTCGCGAGGGCTCGAGACGCACTGCGCGCGCGCTCGGCCTGGTCGCGCACCGTGCTCAAACTATCAGCCTCCGGACTGCCAATACCCGCAGGGTAATCCCGGCCCCCGGGTTTTTCCACTCGGCGGACTCATCGAGCAAAAGTCGGCTTCCGGCTCGTTGGCCGGGAAGCCGCGGAATCCGCTATCGGCGGCTCGCTATCGCTCGAAGATGCACCGGAGTCGGTCGCCCGTGCGGCCTCGCCTGCAGCGTCCGGAGCCGCCGCTTCCGGAGCTCCATCCCCGGCGTCTTCGTCGGGGTTCTCGTCGACCCATCCGCCCTGCGACAGGTTCTCCAGCGGGTCGATGGGGGTTGCCGCTTCCCACGCGGGCACGACGGGCTTCTCGTACTCCGGGGGAGGCCCGGTGGGCCTGAGGTGGGTCGACGGGCAACCGGCGACCAGCAACGCGCCAAGTGCCAACCAGGCGGGTCTCACAGCGCCACCCCGGAACCGGGCGGTGCTGGTGCCATGTCGGGCGGCGGCGCGCTGCCGCTGTCGCCGGCTTCCGGCGGCGACAGGTCGTCGTCCGGCGGCTCGGCGAGCGGCGGCGCGACGGCGGCCCCTCCCTCGGCGCGGAGCCCCGCCGCGTGCGCTCCCAGCGCGCCCGGCGGGGCTGCGGCGAGCCCGCCGCTCGGCGCCGGAGGAACCGGATCGGGAGCGGACTTGTGGCACCCGGCCAGAGCGCACGACAAGCCCAGCAAGAGGACCAGTCCCGCCCGCATCATACCCAGCGTTCCTCGTCGACCGCGCGAAGCGTCTGCTCGATGTCGAAGCGCGGTGCGTACCCGAGCACCTGCCGTGCGCGCGCGTCGTCGACCATGCACACGTAGCGGATGAAGTCGAGCTCCGGTGCCGGGAACGAGGTCATGCGCCAGCGCCACAAGCGCTCGATGCCGAGCTTGGCGACCGTGTGCGGCAAGGGCAAGGTCGGGCGATCCAGGATGCGCAGCGCCTGCGAGAGCGGCAGCGGCGGCGGCCCGCCGATGTTGAAGATACCGCGCACCCCAGGGCGCAGCGCAAGCCGTATCGCGTGCACGATGTCGTCCTGGTGCACGCACTGGATCATCGGGTCGAAGCCCATGAGCGTCGGTACCACCTTCAGCCGGAGATAGTTGCTCGGCGCGTTGTGCACCGTACCGAGAATGTGCGTCGGCCTCAGGATGACCGTCTCGGTGCGCGGATGCTTCCAGAAGAACGACTGCGTGAGCATGTCCAGATTGACCAGATCGCGCATGTCGCTAAACGCCCCCGCACCGAGTAGCGGCGCGTCTTCGCTCAGGAACTGCGCGTTGTCCGGGCGCGGGCCGTACACGTTCGCGCTGGAAACGAGCACCAACTTCGGCACGTCGTACTGCTGCACGTATTCGAGCAGCCGCTGGAAGGCGACCACGTTCCAGGTGTGGTGCTCCTCGTGGCTGTCGCGCGGATTGTGCATCACGCCCAGGTGCACCAGCGCGCCGATGTTCCCGTGCCGGAACAGGTCGCGCGCCTTCTTGCGACGGATGTCGATGGCGTGATGCTCGATGTCCTTGGGCCGGTCCGGGAACTGGCGCCGATCGAGCCCCACCACGGGTCGTTCGCGATGCAGCAGGCGTCCGAGCCGCCGGCCCAGGCGCCCGCAGATCCCCGTGATCACCACGGCGCCGTGCTCGGCGCGGTCGGCGCTCCGCCCCGGCATGTCCTCGGCGCGCCGCGGCCGGTGGCGGCGCTCCGACTTCGCGCGGCCATCGCTCCTGTGGCTGTCACGCGTGGTCAAAAGAAAACGCCTTTCCGGTCCTTGAGGCCGCGGTTGAGCATGCTCTGGATGGTCTGCTTGACGATCCAGACCTTCTCCTCGATGACAACGTCGTCGTCGTCGGGGTCGCCCGAAAAGCGCATCGGCTCGCCGAAGTAGAGGCGGTACTTGGTCGGAAGCGGCATCTGGCCGCCCGGTACGAACAGCTGCGGCATCACCGGGAACACGGGCATGTTCAGTGCACGCGCTGCCCAACGCAGATTGCCGACGTTGATGTACTGCTCTTCCGCGCCGACGACGGCCACCGGCACGATAGGCGTGTCGGTTTCGATCGCCAGACGCATGAAGCCCAGACCGAACTCCTCGAGCTGGTAGCGATGCGAGAACGGCTTGGAGATGCCGCGCGTCCCTTCCGGGAAAACCAGCAGCACCTCGCCCATCTCGAGCAGCCGCTTGGCATTCTCCGGCACGCCGACGACCTGCCCCACGCGGCTGAAGAACGTGGACACGAACGGCAGCGAGTGCGCCCACTTCTCCACCATGGCGCGGATCATGCGCGGCGGCTCGCCGTCGAGGAACATCGCGCTGCCGATCACCGCGCCATCGAGCGGCAGCTGACCCGAGTGGTTGGCGATCAAGAGCACGCGTCCTTCCGGAACGTTCTCGATGCCATGCACCTCCGCCCGGAAATACAGGCGATGGAAGAACGCGCACACCATGACGGCGTACTTCGCGGTGTCCGGGTCGAGCCCGAACGGATCGCCACCCACGCCCGAGTAGCGCTCCTTGAGGCGGCGGACGCGATCGTCGAAGTTCGGTCCGAGCATCCGGATCGCAAGCTCGTCGGCCGAACGGCGGGCCCCGGCCAGCACGCGCTGGGCAAACGGGATCACGTCGTTGGCGGCCACGTCCGTGAGGCGGGCCAGAGCGGTGCGGCTGTCCATCGGGCCCCACTGTAGATGGGAGCGACGGGGGATGCCACGTATGCCCGAAAAGGCCGTCCCGGGACGCGACGACCGGGTATTGCGATGCCACGTCTCTTGACGAGCGGGGATCGCGCTCGTCAGGATGCGCGGCGTGATCGTTCCCGAGCCGCTCCGGCCGGGCGACCGCGTCCGGGTGGTCGCCCCATCCGGGCCGTTCGACCGGACCCTGCTCCTCCTCGGCGCGGGTTGGCTCAGGCACCGATACCGGGTCGAGCTCGACTGGGGGATGTTCGAGCGATCGGGCTATCTGGCAGGCAGCGACGAGCGGCGGCTCGCGGAGCTCACGCGCGCGCTGTCTCAGCCCGGCATCCGCGCGGTGGTCGCGGCCCGCGGAGGCTACGGCCTGTCACGCATCGCGCACCGCGTGGACTGGGCGGCGCTCCGGCGCTCGCCGCGTTGGCTGGTGGGCTTCTCGGACGTCACGGTGATGCACGTGGAAGCGGCGCGGGTCGGCGTCGCCAGTCTGCACGCCCACAACATGGCTGCGCTCGGCTACGGCGACGCCCACGTGCGCGCCCGCTGGCTGGAAGCGCTGGAGGCACCCGGCGCTCGGCGTCGCTTCGAGAATCTCGAGGCGTGGAGCTCCGGCCGTGCGCGCGGTCCGCTCGCGGGCGGCAACCTGGCGATGCTGTTCACCTGCGCGGCCGCGGGGCGGCTCTACGTCCCCGAGGGGGCGGTGCTGGCGATCGAGGACGTGACGGAAAGCTCCTACAGGCTCGACCGCATGCTGACCGCGCTGAAGGTCGGCGGCGCGTTCGACTGCGTCGCCGCAGTGGTGGTGGGTGGGCTGACGGATTGCCCTGCCGGTCCCTGGAGGGTGGACGCCCGCGACGCCGTGCGGAGCTGCCTGGCCGAGCTCGGCGTTCCGGTGGTCGCAGGCCTACCCTTCGGCCATTGCCGCTGGAACGAGCCCCTGCCGTTCGGGCTGTCTGCCGAGGTCGACGCGGACGCGGGAACGCTCGTTATCGGCGGCTAGCCGCGCGCTCAATCCTCGAGCAGTTCGTCCTCGTCGACGATGAGCTCGTCTTCGTCGACCGGCACCGCTTCGGGCTCGTCGACCATGGCGGGACCGCGCACGTCCGTGGTGTCGGTCGAATCGAACGCCCCCACGCCGCCCGCCGCAGCAACCGCCGGGGGCGGAGGCGGCGGCGGATGCGCCGAACGCGACGGAGGAGGAGGAGGCGGCGGCGGATGCGCCGAACGCGACGACGGAGGCGGCGGCGGCGCCGACCGAGGCGGCGGATGCGCCGAACGCGACGACGGAGGCGGCGGCGGCGCGGAGCGGGCAGGCGGAGGCGCGGAACCCGGTGTCCCGGTCTCGTCCATGTCCTCCATTTCGGCCGAGAGCGTATTCTCTTCCTGTGCCGGGAAGTCCAGATCCGGGCGCTGCGGTTTGTCGTTCGCGAGCAGCTCGTCGAGCGCTGCGTTGGCCTGGTCGACTGCACTGCCCTCGGGCGCTCCGGGCGGGACAGTCGGATGATCGTCGTCGTCTTCCTCGAACGCTTCGGCTCCCGGCTCCGGCGCGGGCGCGGCATCCTCGGCGGTGGCCAGTGTCTGCTCGGGCGCCGGAGGCTCGGGAGCGGGTTCCGGTTCGGGCTCGGGCTCCGGCTCGCTCTTCTTCTTGAGCATGTTGGCCTTCGCGCGATCGAGCCCTTCGGTCGCCTCGGGGTCGCCGCTCTTCATGCGCAGCACGCGCCGCCAGGCGTCGGCTGCCTCTCGCGGATCGTCGAGCTTCTCTTCCCACAGACGCGCGACCTTGCGCGCCAGTTCGGCGCGCGAGCCAGCGTCCTTGCCGCGAAGGATCTGGTCCTCGTACAGCTGCACCATTCCGCGCCAGTCCTCGAGCTCGGTGTACAGAGCGGACAGCTGCTCCATCACGTCCGTATCGGACGGCGAGAGATCGTGCAGGCGCTTCAGGTCGCCCGCAGCACCGGGCTTGTCTTCGAGGCGATCGCGCCGCAGGGCAGCCCGGCGCGCCAGGAGCTTGCGCACCAGAGGCCCGTCGAACACTTCCTCGAGCGCGCGAGCCAACACGGTCTCCGCACGCCGCGGGTCACCGACTTCCTCGGCCAGCCCCGTCAAGGCGTCCAACCCTTCGTCATCGACGTGCGTGACCAGCGAGTCGCCGAGCCACTGGAAGGCCTTGTCCGCATCCTCCAGATCCCGGTAGGCGAGCATGGCCGCCCGGCGCAGGAACGAGCTGCGCGTGCGCCCGCCGTCACGCGAACCCGTGCCGCCCGCAGCCAGCGCCTCGGCGAGCGTGCGGCGCAGCCTGGTATCGCCCACGGAGTCGTCCGAGTCGCGAGCCATCTCCTGCAGCTTCTCGAGCGTGTCGTCCTGGACTCCGCTGCCGAGCGCGATATCGAAGAAATTGCGCGCGCGGTCCAGCGCGTCGTGCTCGGCAGCCACCTGCGCGGCACGCGCCAGAGCGTTCAGACGATCGGGCGGCGCCTTGCAGCGCGTCACCTGCCGCTCGTAGAGGTCGATGACCTGGGCGGGTTCGACCGCGAGCTTGCTCAGCCGCTCCAGCAACGGATCGACTTCGTCCGGCGAGACGCTCGTGAGCGCCTGCTCGCCGTGCTGCATCGCCTCCGGAGGCGCGACGCCCGCCTGTACGAGCACCTCGGCCTGGCGCACCATCTCCTCGGCCCGCGGCGGACCGCTGAGATCCTCGACCATCAGATCATGCGCCACGCCCAGCGCGTCGAGGTCCTTGAGCTTGACCGCGACGTCCTCCAGCCGCTTTGCCACGTCCGCGTCGGCGCCGCGCGTGCGAGCCAGCTCCTTGGCGATGTTCGCGGCGTCGGCCTCGCGCCCCACCTCGAGGAAGCGATCGAAAGCGCCCCGGAGCGCTTCGTTGCGCGCGTCGCCGACCGGTGACTCGAGGAACCACTCGACCAGCTTGGTCGCGACGATGCCCTTCCAACCGAGCGTGTCGCCCAGCTCCACGTACTCCTTGCGGCACGCCTCGTCGCCGCCGTCGGCCACGGTCATCAGCGCGGCTAGCGCCTCGTCGCCCTTGTCGAGCTTCTCGTGCAGGATGCCGGCGAGCTTGCGCGTCATCCGGCTGACCTCGGCCTCGTCGCCCTCGATGGACACGAGCGCCACCATGTGATTGGCAACGCGCTGCCAGTCCTCGACCGCCTCGGCCAGATCGCACAGCCGCTGCAGAGCGTCGAAGTCCTCTTCGTCGAGCTCGCGGACGATGTCGAGCACGCGGATCGCCGAAGGCTTGTCGTCGAGCGGGCCTTCATAGAGCTGCGCAAGCCGCTGCGCGAGGTCCAGCTTCGCCTTCGGGTCCTCGATCACCTTGAGGTGTCGCTCCAGGGCGTCGGCCGTGCCCGCGAGATTGTTGTTCTTCTCGTGCAGGTCCGCGACCGCGGAAAGCGCTTCCTCGTTCTTCGGGTCGAACTCCTTGAGCACCTGCTCGTAACGCTCGATTGCGCCTTCCGCGTCGTCCAGGCCGCTCGCGATCATGCGCGCCTCGCGCAGCAGTACTTCCGCCTTCTGCTGGCGACCGTCGACCGCCTTCGAGAGCCGGTGCAGGAAGTCGACCGCATCGCCGAACTCGCCGCGCTGTTCGGCGTCGTCGGCCAGCAGCGCCAGCGCCTCCGCGTCGTCGCCTTCGGCCAGCACCTGCTGCAGGCTCTCGCGCGCGGCGTCCGGATTGCCGAGCACGTTGCGCTGCAGGTCGGCCGCGCGCTTGCGCAACCCGACCCGGTCGTTCTTGTCCTTCAGCTTGTCCGCGCGCCGCAGCAGGTACGCAGCGAGATCCTCCGTGCGGCTCGCCTGGCTGTAGCGCTCCTCCAGCGCTCCGGCGTACTCGTCGTTGGCCGGATCCAGATCGGTCGCCTGCTCCAATCTAAGCACCGCGCTCGACTCGTCACCCGAGCGGCCCAGGTACTCGGCTTCGGTGGCGTAGAGCCTCGCCTGCTCGACCGGTTTGCCCGACAGCTGCGCGCGCTCGTCGATCGCGGCGGCCGCCTGGTCCCACGTCTCGACCTGCACGAAACAGCGCTCGGCGGCCTCCCACAGCCCGGCATCCTTGGCGAGAGCGGCGCCCTCGGCAAAGGCGTCACCGGCTCCGGCGATCTCCCCCACGGACTGGCGGAGCTCGCCGAGCTTGCGGAACAGCAGCCCGCGGGCGCGCTCGTCGGCGACGTTGCCGACGTTGTCCGCGATGACCTGGGCGGCCAGATCGAAGCGCTCGCCCTTCTCGAAGTGACGCACGGCAGTGTTGATCGCCGACTCGTCCTCCGGCGTGAGGCTCGCGATGCGCGCCCACGCCTCGCCGGTAGCCACCGGATCGCGGCGCTTCTGCTCGTGGATCTTGGCGATCGCCTTCTCCATGGAAAGGCGCGCTTCGATGTCGGTCGTCCGCTCCGCTTCCTGCTCCAGCAGCGTCGTCAGGTCGTCCCACTGCCCGGCGCGTTCGAGGAGCCGGCGGAGCTGGTTCTTCGGGCCCTCGTCGCCGTGGTCGATCGCAACCAGCTGCTTCCAGGCCTGGATGGCGGTCTCGAGGTCCCTGAGCTGCGTCTCGCAGAGCCCGGCGATCTCGCGCAGCCAGCCCTTGCGCGCCTCGATGTCGACCCCGGGCACACGGCTCGCTGAAAGCAGCATGTCGCGCAGGTCGGCGTACTTGCGCGTCTGGCGCAGATAGCCTTCCAGGAAGCCCACGGCGTCCTCGTTCGCCGGCTCCAGCTCGATGACCTCGCGATACTTCGCGGCGGCGTCCGACTTCTTGCCCTTGCGCACCAACTGCTCGGCAACGTCGAGCAGACCGCGCACGCGTTCGGGACTCGGCGCGTCGGCGGCCGGCGCGAGCGCGTCGAGCATGGAGTCGTCGGCGATGCCCCCCTCGTGCACCGTCTGCGACACGAGCTGCCGCGCCTCGCCCGCGAGCGCTCCCTGCGGGTTGGCCTTGAGATAGCCCGCCGCGTACGGCGCGACCTCGGGAGAGCGCCCGAGCTCGGCACCGTAGTACATGGCAAGCTGGATGGCGCGGTCGTGCCCCGCTTCCACTTCCAGCGCGCATACGGAGTACGAGTAGCCGTGCTCTCCCTGGAACTCCTCCGCAAGCTCGACGAACAGCTGCGCCGCCTCGGCTCGCTCGCTCTCGTGGACGGACTCCCCGGCCTGCACCCGCTCCAGCACCAGGCTCGCGATCTGCTGCTTGAGTCCGGCGTCGCCTCCGCCCTCGACGGAACGCGCCGCGCGCAGTGCCTCCGTCGCGCCGGACAGATCGCCGGCGTTGCGCCGCACCTCCGCTTCGTCCTGGTAGAGTGCGATCTGTCGTTCGGGCTCGCCGACGAGCGCCTGCTCCATTGCGAAATATGGAATTGCCTCGGCCCATTGGCCGGCGCTCTTGCACAATTCGCGGATCGCGTAGATGGCGTACTGGCTGTTCGGATCGTACTCGACGGCACGACGGTAGTTGTCGATCGCCTTCTTCGACTGGGAGAGCGGCGGCTCGGACCACAACCGCCCGAGCTCCTCGTGGATGCCGGCGACGTGGCCGCGCATCTCTGGATCGTGCTGGGCCAGAGGTGCGAGTGCCTTCGCGCGACGTTCAAGCAGCGCGACGAGCGCCTTGGTGTCGCCCTTGTCGCGATACAGCTCCGCAAGCCGTTCGGCTGGCGTCGCCTGCGTTGGATCGCGATCGATCGCGATCATCAAGGCACGCGCGGCGCGGTGCGCATCGCCAAGCGTGGTAGTCCAGACGTTGGCGGCCTCGGTCAACCAGTGGCAGGCAAACGCCGGATCACTGGTGGCCGTTCCGACCTTCTCCAGCAGCATCGCGTACGAGCGCGGATCGCTCTGACCCGCATGGTGCGCGTACGTGATGGCTTCCTGGTCATGTGGGTTCTGGACCAGGCGCTGAACCAGCGTGTCCATCTCACGAGGGTCCATGTCGCGGCGACGCTAACACGCGCCATATCCCAGCCGCAACGCGGGTTTAGCGGAGATCTGCATCCCGCCGGCCGGAGCTCCCGGAGGGGTGGCGCCCCGGCCCGGGCAGGGCCCGCGGCTATTCGAAGCGGCCGTACTTGTCGCCGGCTTTACGGTCAAGATCCACCGGGGCACGCCGAACAGCGGGCGACGCACGATGCGGCGCGGTGTGCGTTGTCGAGTGTCGTTGTGTCTTTTCCAATGTGGCGCTACTCGCCTCGGCGCCCGCATCGGCGGCCCGCGCCGCGGCGTCCTCCGTCAGCGCCGGAGCGCCGGGCTCGGGCGCCAGGTCGACCATCGGCGCCGATTCCGCGGGCGCGACCGCCGAGGCCGCCGCGTGCGCGGCGGAAGGGCCTCTCAGCAGCCGGACAACCGCGTAGCCGCCGGAGAACAGTAGCGCGACGCCAAGCGCGCCCGCGCTCGCCACCAGCGCCTTGCGGGTCCGCTCGGACGACGGCAACCCGGACGAAGCCCAGGTGGTGACGTGCACTCCGGTGACGGCCGCGCCCGACTGCTCCATCGCCCCGTCGAGCTCCGCGATGAACTGCTCGGCGTTCTGCGGTCGATCGGACGGTTCCTTGGCGAGCGCGCGGCGCACCACGCGCTCGAGCATTGGAGGCACGAGCGCCTGCGGAGCGATCTCGCGCATGGGCGGAGGCATGTCCTTGATGTGACGCGCCATCACCACCACGGCGTCGTCGTCGACGTACGGCGCGCGGCCCGCGAGCATCTGGTAGAGGATCACGCCGAGCGAGTACAGGTCACTGCGCGCATCGAGCGGATTGCCCTGCGCTTGCTCCGGCGACATGTAACGAGGCGTTCCGAATACCGTCCCCGCCTGCGTTTCGAGCTGATCGACCTTCTGCTCGTCACTGAGCACTTTCGCGATCCCGAAGTCGAGCACCTTGCACGTCTGCGTGCCGGGGTTGCCCGCCTCGTCGGGGAGCGTCACCAGGAACAGGTTGTCGGGCTTGAGGTCGCGATGCACGATGCCCTTGGCGTGCGCTTCGGCAAGCGACTTGAGCGCTTCGCGTGCAACCCGCACGGCATCCTGTACCGGTAGGCGCCGCGTCCGCTTGAGCCGCTGGCCCAGGGTCTCGCCGTCGAGAAGCTCCATGGCGAGAAACCACGCGCCGTCCTCGGCCTCACCGAAATCGAACACGGTTACCGTGTGCGGGCTCACCAGAGCGCTGGTCGCGCGGGCCTCGCGCTCGAAGCGCGCCTTGGTCTCCGGATCGTACGCGCGGTCGCGCCGCACGATCTCTGATCGCCACGTCGCGTCCGACCGCTTCCTGGCGCGCGCGGTACACGGCGCCCATCGACCCCGAACCCAGTCGAGCAAGAATCGTGAAGCGCCCGGCCACCGTAGTGCCGAGCATCACGTCCCCGTGCGCGGCGGCCAGGTCCCTGCCCTCCACGAACGCCAGGCCGTGCTCCGGGCAGCGCGGGAGCGCAGCGGGCCCCGAGGGCGGGCCGGACGGCTCGTATTCCGGGTTGATCGCCTCCAGCCGGCGGTGGCAGCGCGGACAGACCTGTCCTCGCAGCGCGCTGAGCGGCGGCAAGGTGGCGTCGGAATCCTGGAATGGGTGACTAGAGCCCATGACGAGGCTCCCCCTCCAGATCAATTACCTACAAGGGGACACACCGCAAGACGTACGTGCCGCTGAGGCTCACAGGGCGGCAACCCAGCTTGGAATTGCCGCAGTCCGGGTCCCGGCAACAAGCGTCGGAACACAGCCGCTGGCCCTTGTAGTCGAGACACTTTCCTGATCGGCAATCGCCGTCGCTGCCGCATGCGGCGCCCGTCACGCCGCCCCCGGCGCCGTTGACGGGGACGCACAGACGCGTGCCGGCGCCGCCGTTGTCGATGTAGTAGGCGCAGACGAAGTTGTCGCCGCAATCGCTGCTCTTGCAGCAGGGCTGGCTGCAGAGCGCGGCCGTCGCGGTGACGCTCATGCACGCCTGGCTCTGGCAGTCGCCGTTGCTTCCGCACGGCTGTTGGTACGGCGCCGGTCCGCCGCCGGCGCAATAGAAGGCGTCGTACGGTTCGCCCTGCACGGGACCCAGCGAGCAGGAGGGCGCAGCAGCCGACGGGCAGTCGCCGTTGCCGCAACACGTGTCGATGCAGATGCCGTTGCCGCAAGCGCCGGACCTGCAATCGGTGTTCGCGCCACAGGCGGCACCGTCCGGAGCGCCGCCCGGGTTGCCGCGCCCCACTTCCGATGCGCGGCGACAGACTGCCGCGCCTCTCGACGTGGGCCAGCACACCGCGTCGCCGCTGCCGCACTCCGCGGACGTGCAACAGCCGCGCGTGCAAAATGGCGAGCCTGGCTGTCCCAGCACGGCCTGCGGGTCGAGGCAGAACAGACCGGACGGACATCCCGCGCCCTGCCCGCACGGCTTGCCGACCGCGGTGTCGGGATTGCCTCCGTCTCCGCATCCGTCGTCCACGACACCGTTGCAGTCGTTGTCGACGCCGTCACCGCAGGCATCTACCGTCTGGCACGCGACGCATTGGCCCGCGCCGCACACCTGTCCCGGGCCGCAGTCGGGCGGCCCGATGGCGCCCGGCTTGCTGCACTTCACATGGTCGAGCGTCGACGGCACGATCAGACTGCAGCCGCCACCGAGGACGAGCGCCAGCGCGATAGCAACGCTGACGGCGCCGGCCGCTCTCAAAATCTCACCGCCCAGCTGAAGCCGGGTGCCGGCGCCGGCCGTTGCAGTGGAGGCATCGCACGCGCCGTGTCCGCGCCTGCGGGCGCCGGCGCCCGCAGGAAATACAGCGCTCCGGCTGCAGCTCCCGACAGGATGCCCACTGCAAACGACGCGTCCGCGACAACCGCGTAGCTGTGGGCGGTCTGCTGATCGTCCTGCATGCGCGAGTAGGTCCGGCTTCCACTCGTCGACTGGTCGACGCCGGGTTCCGTGGACAGCGCACGGAATCCGAAGATGCTGCCAACCACTGCGGCCGCAATCGCAACGCCACCGGCGACGTACACCCAGCCATCGAGCCGCCCGCGATGTGCCGTACCGGTGGTGGAACCGGCGGTCGAGCCGCTCGAGCTGGGCTCGCCACCGGACGCGCTCGCTTCACTTGCGCCCGGCTTGGTCGGCGGCGGCGACTCGATCTCTTTCCGCGCGCCGTTCAGGCGACGCAGGATGGCCTTGGCGCGCTCGCGCTCCTCGGGGTCGTGCTCCATCCGCAGGTAGTGCTCGAACTCGCTGATGGCGTCGTCGATCCGGCCGAGCTTTTCGTAGACGAGCCCGCGGTTATAGACGAGGTCCTTGCTCTTGGGGTCCAGCTGGATGGCCTGGTCCAGCTCCTGGATGGCTTCGCGGTACGCCCCTTTACGATAGCGCTCGAGCGCCCGCTTGAAGTGGACCCGTGCCAGCCTGGAGGCCTCGGGCGAGCCGGGCGCAGGCGGCGTCTTCGCCTCGGCACTCGACGCCCCGCCTGCGGGGGGACGCGCCGCTGCCACTCCCGGAAGCCCCAGAACCAGGACCAGGGAGAGTCCGCAGCACGAAAGGCCGGACCGGCATCTCATGCAGGCTCCACCATAGCGTAACGGCCTTTCGATTTCGCCTCCAGAATGCGGGTCTCCCGCGCCGGACGGGGACGCTTCCGACGCCGCGGCGTAAGTCATGGGCATTTCGCTCGTTGTGGTTTTCGTGAGGCCCGGCAGCCCGGGCGATCGGAGGACCCATGCAACGCACCCGAGACCTGAGCGCGCACCAGCGCACCGGAACAGTTCGACACGCTCTGCTAGGTGGGCTGGCGGGCCTGACCCTCCTGGCCGTGGGCCTCCCAGCCCGCGCCGAGGGCTTCGCCCAGCCTCCCGACGAGCCGACCATCGCGCGCGGCCGCGCCGAGCCGTCCGACCGCGGCGACTACGGCGACTATGGCGACTATCACGACAACGGCTTCTACGCGCCCAGCTCCACCGTCCGGCTGCTCACCGGGCCGGCGCTCAGGGTGTCGAGCACGAGCCCGGACGGCGGGCTGTTCGCCGCCGTCGACATCGGCGAGCGGGCGGCGGGGCTGCGCCTGTCGGGCAGCTGGGTGCGGGTGGGCAGCGCGCGCGGGCTGTCGCAGTACACCGGCGAGCTCTGGCTCGATTTCGGGGCCGGGAGGCGTTTGCACCCGATCCTCGGCGCGGGAGCGGGCGTCGCGCGCACCGACGTGAAGGACCCGGCGACCGGCAATCTCGATTCCCACACGCTCGGCATCGGCCTCTTGCGCGGCAGCCTGCAGTACTCGCTGCCTGTGCACGGCACCGACGCGCGCGCCGCGCTCGACGTGATCGGCAACGTCCCGGCGATCCGCGGCAGCGACTCCGTCGACGCCTCGCCCTGGCTCCTGGTCGTCGCCAGCGTGGGCGTCGGTTTCTAGAGCCGGACAAGCACCGGGTTGTCGCTCCCAGGCGCGAGGTTAGACTTCCGGCAGTGGACGAGAGCTCCGAGGCACCCATTCCGGATCCGTACGCGCCTGGCAGCGTCGGTCCATACCGGGGAACGAGCGGCGCGGCCGTCTGGTCGTTTGTCAGCGCGCTCTCGAGCTTCGTGTGCCTGTGGGGCCTCGGCGGGTTGCTCGGGATCGCGCTCGGGCTCATGGCCCGCGGCGACATCGAACGCTCGGACGGTCGCCGTGGCGGCAAGGGGCTCGCGAACGCCGGCATCGCGCTGGGGACGCTGAACCTGGTGGCTACGGTGGTCGGGCTGGGTGTGCTGATCGCCTGGGCTGCGCGCCCTGCACCGGTCCACGTCGCGCGTCGCGCCCACGTCGCGACCCCGCCCGCGATGCCGTTTCCCACGCCCACACCCACGATCACCGGCCCGTCCGCGCCACCGCCCGCGACGTCCGGGTCGCCTTCACGCGCCGGCGCGAGCGCCTCGCTGCCCGCGCCGGGCCGCGCGTCCGTCGCGAAGGGCGTCGTCACGACGCAGGTCGGACGCATCACCCTGGTCGACGTGGGGCCCGACATCCCGTCGTTGCGCGACGAGCTGGATCACCAGCGCACGCTCGCCGCAGCAGGCAAGCAGAAGCTTCTGACATGGCTCGTGACGGAGGACTGCCACCCCTGCAACGGCGTCGCCGCCTCGCTGGACGACCCCCGCATGCAGCGGGCACTGGCCAACGTGCGATTGGTCCGCATCGACGTGAACGACTTCGCCCTGGAGCTGGCGAGGTTGCACATTCCGGTCGACAAGCTGCCGGGCTTCGCCCTCCTCGGAACGGACGACCGCCCGGTCGACTTCGTGCACGGCGGCGAATGGGATGCCGACATCGCTGCGAACATCGCGCCGGTGCTGGGCAGCTTCGTGCGCGGCACCTACAAGAAGCGTCGCGACCCCTGGCATGGCGGGCGACGGGCCGGAGAAACGCCGATCTGAGCCGCAGCCGGGGCCCGCTTCTGCGAGGATCAGCGCCGATGTAGGTGCGTCCGGAGCGCCTTGTCCGCCCACTGGCCACCCGCTAGTATCGCGCGCGCTACATGTCGTCCGGCGCACAACACATCGGCACGCCACTCCCAGTTGGTTCCGCCATCGTCCCAGGCACGCTGCGGGCGTTCATGGAGGAGCGGCGGGCGATGGCCTCGCATTTCACCCTCAAACAGGCCGTCGGCATCATCGTCCCGATCTGCGTCGAGGTGGCCGAACGCCACGCCGCAGGCGAGACGTTGTTCCTGCACCCGTCGACCGTGGTCGCCGACGAGCTCGGCCACTACCACGTGTCGCCGGAGCTCGCGCACAAGCCACCCACGCTGCCGCGGGACCGGGTGTGTCTGGCGCCCGAGGAACGCGGCGGGCAACCCGGCAACGCGCGCGCCAGTGTGTACGCCGTCGGCGCGATCCTCTACGAGCTCGTGACCGGCGAGTGCGTCGGCCCCGGCATGCGCCGGCCTACCGAGGTGGCGCCCACGCTGCCGGTTGCGCTGGAGCAGGTGCTGAGCAAAGCCCTGGTGGCCGACCCGGCCCATAGGCCCGACGATCTCAACGCCCTGGCGCAGGCCATCCATCACATGGCGCCCTCGGGCAGCATCCCGCCGCCGGAGGCCGACGAATCGCACCTCGATCACGACGAGAAGTTCGAGGTCGACGTTTCCATGTCGATGATGCCGCCGGCGCCGCCGGCTTTCGAGGACGGTCCGTCGAGCCCGTACGACATGATCGTACAGGAAAAGGCCGTGGCGCCGCCGCCGCAGAGCGACTCCACCAACGAGCTCAGCCTGCTCAAGGCGCGGCTCGAGAGCGACCCCCGCCCGCGCTACGTCGTCATCAAGGAGGGCATGGACCACGGGCCGTTCAGCGCGGTCGAGCTGCTGCAACAGATCGCCACGAACCAGTTCGTCGACGGCGACATCCTGCAGGATGCCTTCAGCAAGGACGAACGCCCGATCAAGGACTGGGAGGAGTTCGCCCCCTTCGCCGAGCACGCGCGCCTGCATCGGGACATCAAGGCCGAGAAGGAAGCGATCGAGCGCGTCGTGGTCGAGGAGCGCAAGAGCACGACGAGCAAGGCGCTGATCGGCGTGGCCGTCGTGGGCGCGCTGCTGGTCGTCGCCGTCGTGTGGTTCATCGCAAAGCGCGGCAGCAAGAGCGACCGCATCGCCGTGCAGGGCGAGACCGTCACGAACATCGAAACGGACGCGGGCCTGAAGATCTCGAAGCACGGGCACGGACACGGACACGGCGGCGTGGTCGGCTCGCAGGGCGGCTTCCCGATCCTCGCCGGCGGCACCAGCTGCGAGGCGGCGCAAGCGGCCTACAACGAGGAAATGAACATCGGCGGCAAGAAGGGCCCCGCCGACATCACCGCCGGGCAGTACGCGGCCGTGCTCAACCGCGGCAGCTATTTCGCGCACTGCGGCGTTCCCGACACCATGAGCCTCACCATCTGCGCCGCCGTCCAGAACGGACGCGCCGTGGGTGTCTCGGTCTACACCAAGCCGCGCAACGGCAGAGTCGCCGGATGCGTGGCATCGAGCGTGCGAGGCCTCAGGTTCCCGAGCAACCCGAAGCTCGACGTGACGCATACGACGTTCGCAGCGCAATAGGGGGGAGAGCAAGGCCATGGGACGGGGAGCGCCACAGCGCCGGCACGGCTTGGCAAAGCGCATACTGCTCGCGCTTCTGCTCCTGCTGCTCGCCGCGGGCTGCTCGGTACCCGTCGCAACCGGATTGGACGACGCGGACTCGAACCGCGTGATCGTCGCGCTGGAGAAGAGCGGCGTCGCCGCGCAGAAAGAACAGGATCCGCAGTCGGAGGGAAACTGGCGGGTAACCGTGGCGCGTGACGACGCACCCGCCGCCGTTGCCGTGCTCACCGAGGAAGGCCTTCCTCCGCCGACCACGCCCGGCGTGCTCGACGCGCTCGGAAAGGGCTCCATCGTGCCCAGCCGGACTGCCGAGCACGCCAAGCTCATCGCCGGCACCGCCGGCGATCTCGAGCACTCGCTGCTCGCGGTGGACGGCGTGCTGTCCGCCCGCGTACACCTCGCCGTCCCCGAGAAGACCGCGTTCTTCGACGAGGGCAAGGAGCCGGATCCGACCGCATCGGTGCTGATCCGGCACAGAGGCGCGACGCCGCCGATCGCCACGGCCCAGGTCCAGCGGCTGGTGGCCGGCGCCGTACCCGGGCTCGATCCCGACCACGTGTCGGTCGTGGAAACCCAGTCGGCGACTCCGGCCCGTCCAGCCGGGCGCGAGCTCTCGCGCCTCGGTCCCATCACGGTCACGCGCGCGTCGATGTTGCCACTCAGATTGATCGTGGGCGGCGCGGTGCTGTTGAACGTGCTGCTCCTGGGTCTTCTCGTGTTCGTGTGGGGACGCGGGCGCCGTACGGCGCTGGCACTCGCCGAGGCGCAGGCCGACGGCTCCCGCAGGGACGCGAGTTGATCCGTCTCGAGGGCGTCCAGAAGTCGTTCGACCGCCCGGTCCTGCGCGGGATCGACCTGGAAGTGCCGGCAGGATGCCTCTACGGCCTGATCGGCCCCGGCGCATCCGGCAAGAGCGTACTGCTGAAGATCGCGACGGGACTGATTCGACCGGATACCGGCCGCGTGCTCATCGACGGGCGGAACATCCTCGACATGACGGACCTCGAGCTTCAGGAGTTCCGCAAGCGCATCGGCATGCTGTTCCAGAACAACGCGCTGTTCGACTTCATGACCGTTGCCGACAACATCGCGTTCCCGCTGAGAAGGCTCTTCGACCTGCCGGAAAGCGAGATCCGCGAGCGCATCGCGGAGCGCCTGCGCGTGGTGTCCATGGCCGGTTTCGAACATCGCCTGCCGTCGGGACTTTCCGGCGGGCAGAAGAAACGCGTCGGCGTCGCGCGCGCCACCGTGGCCCAGGCGCCGATCGTGCTCTACGACGAGCCCGCCGCCGGCCTCGACCCGGTCACCAGCCAGAAGATCTTCGATCTGCTTCGCGCCGAGCAACAGGCCGCCGGTGCCACCGTGCTCATGGTCTCGAGCGATCTCGATCGGCTGCTCACCGTCACCGATCGCGTCGGCATGATGTACCGCGGCCGCCTGATCTTCGACGGCACCACCGAAGAAGCCCGCGCCTGCTCGGACCCATACGTGCACCAGTTCGTCCATGGCGAGCCGGAAGGGCCGCTCTAGGCTGGCAGGTCCTGGCAGCCGTTCCACATCGCGGATACGCCACACTCGCGCCGCTCCGTGGCGCCCAGCTTCGTCCAGCAGCGCGCTCCGCTGGGGCGTCGTGCCTGTCGGTGCGTCACGGTCGCGCCGCCCTGCTGCGTCGCTCGGCATGGGCGCATGCAAGGCTGGCCTGGAGCTTGCACTCTTTTGTGGCCATGGAAACGCTCGCGATCGGCGCGGGAAACAAGACCTGCCGCTGGCACAGGTGGCACATCGCCCTGATCGTGGTGGCGTTGTGCGCGGGCTGTGGAAGCTCCACGACCCCGGGAAGTGCGGGGAGCGGCGGCGGTGCCGGCGCAGTGGCGCTGTCGCCGTGCCCCGCGTGCACTCCGGACAGCTACACCTGCAGCACGCCGGGCGTGGAAAGCGCGACGATGGAGATCACCAGTCGCACCGACAGCGGATGCAGTGGACAGATCCAGAGCTCTGGGTTCGAGCTGACCTGCAACACGTCGACGATCTGCTACGCAGGCTCCTGCACGCCGTTCACCGTGGAAGGCGGTGCGCTGCATTTCTCGCCTTCCGGCGGCAACGTCACCTGCGCACAGTAGCCGGGAGCCCATCCCGGCGGGAGGCTCACCGCGAGGGCAGCCGGGGCGCATCGCCGTCAGCCTTTCCGGCTGGAGTCGGTGGCATTTCCGACGCCGTTCCAATATTTAGTAGATGCTTACGTTAGCCTATGCTTAACTTACTGCGTGGACGCCGTTCTCAGGGCGCTGGCCGAGCCGCATCGCAGACAGATCCTCGCTCTCGTGCGCGATCAAGAGCTGACGGCTGGCGCGATCGCCGATCGCTTCAGCATCACGCGGCCAGCGGTCTCGCAGCACCTGACAGTGTTGAAGCAGGCGGACCTCGTCGTGGAACGACGCGACGGCACGCGCCGGCTGTACCGGGCCAGGCTCGACGCGCTCGCGGGGCTGAGGGCGCTACTCGATGACTTCTGGAGCCGGCGCCTTTCCGGGTTGAAACGACAAGCCGAGGCCGAGCCATGGAACGGCGGGGAGCTGATATCGGTCGAGCAGGAGATCTTCATCGCGTCGCGCCGCGACGTCGTCTGGCAGCTGTTGACCGATCCGGCCAAGGCAACGCGCTGGATGGGACAGACGGCGAGCTTCGAGCTGAGGGTCGGGGGACGCTACCAGGTGGAAGTGCTACCCGGTCTCGTAGCCGCAGGAGAGTTTCTCGAGATCGAGCCACCGCGCCGGCTCGTCCACACCTGGGGTTGGCAGCTCGGTGAGGAAGCGCCCGTCCCGCCCGGCTCGACGCTCGTTGTATACGAGCTGTTCGAAGCCGGCGCGGGGACGCGACTCCGTCTCTCGCACCGTGACCTGCCCAGCCTCGGAGCGGCGGGATCGCACTCGCGCGGCTGGAGCCACTATCTCCCGCGCCTGGCACTTGCAGCAGCGGGCCAGGCCGCGGGCCCCGACCCGTGGGTTGTCGATCCCGAGCGGATGCATCGAGAGCTCGCACCCGCTTCCAGTCCACCCCGGGCGCAGCAGAAGAAAGGAGAGACCCGATGACGACCAGGGAAACGATCGAACACTACTTCCAGGCACTGTCGGACAAGAGCGGATGGCACGCGCTCCTGGCCGACCGGATGTCGTTTGCCAGCTACACCAGTCCCGTGAAGCGGGTCACCGGAAAGGACGCCTACATCGAGTCCACGCGCGGCTTCTACTCCATGATCGAGAGCTTCGAGGTTCGCAGCTTGATCGTCGATGGCGAGCGCGCCTGCGCGCTCACGCGGTACGAGCTGAAGCCACCGACGGGCAGTCTCTTCACCTGCAACGTCGCCGAGTTCTTCGCGGTGAAGGACGACCACATCGACTCGTTCGAGATCTATTTCGACAGCGCGCCGTTCAGCGCCTGAGGCTCGAGGGCGGCGGCCTACGACGAGCGTCTGCAGGCGGGATCCGCTGCGTCTCGCCGGAGAAGCGGCAGGCTTTTTCCTGCAGGCGGGAAGACCACCCCCGGACGGGCCCGGTTGGTTATACTGCGCAGATGACCAGGCCCGCTCCCGGAGCCCGCCGTTCGTTGGGGCGGCAGTTCGGGTGGCTCTGGGCGGCCTTCGCCGTCAGCACGTTCGGGACATATCTGGCGTTCGACGCCTTCTCGCTCGTCGCGATCCTCGCGCTCGATGCCAGCGCCGCCCAGGTGTCGATGCTCGCCGCAGCGGGACTTGCAGCGGGGGCGCTGGTCGCGGTGCCGCTCGGGCCGTGGGTGGAGCTGTGCCGCAAGCGACGCGTGATGATCGCGATGGATCTGATCCGCTTCCTCGCCTTGGCGAGCATCCCCCTCGCGTTCGTGTTCCACAGGCTCGGCTTCGCGCAGCTGTTGATCGTCTCGATCATCGTCGCGACGGCCAGCATCACCTTCAGAGCGGCGAGCGGCGCGTGTCTGAAGTCGCTGGTGCGTCCGGAAGATCTGATCGTCGCCAACGCGCGCTTCGAGTCGACGACCTGGACGGGGATCATGCTCGGACCGCCGCTGGGCGGATTGGCGATCGGCCTGTTCGGTCCGGTGATCACCATGGCGGCCGATGCCGCAAGCTACCTGCTGTCGGCGGTGGGGATCCGCGCGATCGGCGCCAAGGAGCCGCGCCCCTCCCGCAGCGACGCACCACGGATCCGTGCGGGCGATCTGCTCGAGGGTTGGCGCTACATTTTCGGGCATCCCACGCTGCGCCCGCTGTTCCTGAACACGGCGGTCGTGGGCGGGTTGATCATGGCGACCGCGCCACTCATCGCCGTGCTCATGCTCGGGCGGCTCGGCTTCGCTCCCTGGCAGTACGGCCTCGCGTTCGCGGCGCCCTGCGTCGGCGGTCTGGTCGGTTCGCGTGTCGCAGAACGACTGGTCGAACGCTACGGGCGTCACCGGGTCATGCTGGCCTCCGGCACGCTGCGCGCGTTCTGGCCCGTCGGCTTGGCGTTCATCCAACCGGGCACCGCGGGACTACTGCTCGTCGTCTTCGTCGAGCTCGGGCTGATCGCTTGCATGGGAGTGTTCAACCCGGTGCTCGCAAGCTACCGGCTGGAGCGAACGCCGAGCGACCGCGTCGCGCGCGTGCTGTCGGCGTGGTCGGTGTCGAGCAAAGCGACCATCGCGGCGCTGACCGCGCTGTGGGGCGTGCTCGCCGCCGTCTCCAGCCCGCGCACCGCGATCGCCGTCGCCGGCGTGCTGATGCTGGCCACGCCGCTGCTCCTCCCCCGACGCGAGCGCTTGCCCAAGTCCGGGCAACAGCCCGCGGGGAGCTACACATGACTCGCAGCGTGACCTCCCCCGTCGCGCGCGGAGCGCGCGGCTTGGGGGAGGTCGGCGGGGCGCGAGCCGTCGCATGACGCGCTGCGTCGCGCGATGCCCGACGCTTTCGTCATGCTCCGGCGCCCCGACGGGTGGGGGCATCCCCCACGCTATGAAAGGTCCGGCAGAGAGGCGCGGTATAACGTCCGTGACCGCTTGCGCTCCGATGATTTCCTTCCGCAACGTCCAGAAGTCCTTCGGCACCAAGCACGTGCTGCGCGGGGTCAGCTTCGACGTGCAGGACGGCGAGGTGTTCTTCATCATCGGCGCCTCCGGCGTCGGCAAGAGCGTGCTGATCAAGCACCTGATCGGCCTGCTCTATCCGGACGACGGCGAGATCTGGCTCGACGGCGAGGAAGTCAGCCGCTTCAACGAGCAGCAGATGTACGCCGTCCGGAAGAAGTGCGCGATGGTGTTCCAGCACTCGACGCTGTTCGACTCGATGAACTGCGCCGAGAACGTCGCGCTGCCGCTCCGCAAGCACAAGGGCATGAACCCGAAGGAAGCGCTCACCGAGGCGCGGCGCCTGCTCGAGCAGGTCCACATGCAGGACTTCGCCGATCGCTTCCCCGCCGAGCTCGGCGACGGCATGCGCAAGCGGGTCGCCATCGCCCGCGCGCTTACGCTCGACCCGCGCTACGTGCTGTTCGACGAGCCCACAACCAGCCTGGATCCGGTAAGCGCGCGGCGTGTGGACCGGCTGATCCGCGAGCTCAGCGACACGTTGGGCGTGACCAGCATCGTGGTCTCCCACGACCTGGTGTCCATCTTCACGATCGCGGACCGGATTGTCATGCTGTACAAGGGACATGTGAAGCTCCTGGGTCTTCCCGGGGAATTCCGCGCCTCGGAGGACGGTGTCATCCAGCAGTTCATCAACGGCCGGGCCGAGGGCCCGATGGATAACTGAGGAAGTGCGAGAAAGCCTATGAGGCATCCCCAGACGCTTCGACCCGCTTCGGCTCGAGACAACGAGGCTGGTCCATGAGCCAACGTTCCATCGAGGTGAAGGTCGGGGCGCTCATCCTCATCGCCCTGGTGCTGCTGGGCGGGTTCATCGTGATCATGGGCGGCCTGAGCTTCGAGCCGACTTACACGGTGTACGTGGACTTCGAGAACCCGGGCGGCCTGCAGTCGGGCGCGCCCGTCCGGATTGCCGGCGTGAAGGTCGGGCACGTGGCGGAGATGCAGTTCCGCGGCGGGAAGGTGGATCCGCAGACGCACGAGGCCGTGCCGCCAATCCGCGTCGTCGCCAAGATCGAGAAGCGCTACCAGGACGCTATCCACGAAAACGCGCGCTTCTACGTCACCAGCCAGGGCGTGCTGGGCGAGATGTTCCTGGCTATCGAGCCAGGCTCCAACGATCAGCCCGTGATCAAGGACGGCGCGCACGTGATGGGCGTGAGCCCGCCGCGGCTCGATCTGCTGCTCGCCGAGAGCTACGAGCTTCTGCACAAGGCGTACAAGGGCATCACCAACCACCAGAAGGAGATCAGCGAGACCTTCGACGGCCTGCACGACACGCTCAAGGGCACCGGCGACTTCTTCAAGCACAACGGCAAGAAGCTCGACGGCATCGTCGACAACGTGAACCAGATCACGGTCGACACCGACGACACGATCAAGTCCGCGCGCAAGCAGTACGTGGACGGGCCGCAGGTCAAGCGGATCATGAACAACGTCGACCAGACCACCAGCACCTTGAACAAGAACCTCGGTCCATTGATGACCGACGGTCGCCAGGTGCTCGGCGACGCGAAGAAGCTAACGGGCGCGATGGCCAGCAACGACCAGATCGCCAAGTACAAGAAGATCACCAACGACATCAGCGCCACGACAGGCCAGGCCAAGCTCGCAGCGGCCGACGCGCAGTCGATCGTCGCGCACATCAAGCGGGGCAAAGGGACGGTCGGAGCGCTGGTGATGGACGAAGCGATCTACGACGACCTGCAGGAGATGCTCCGGGATCTGAAGCACAACCCCTGGAAGTTCTTCTGGCGACAGTAGCCCACGGAACGCGGCTCTGTCGCTCGCGACGGTTGAAGTAGCGAAGCGACAGCGAGCCCGCGATGAGCGGAGCGAATCGCGTCGGGGTCCTCGAGGGGCGGTGAGCCCCCTCGAGGAGGATTACGGCGGGGGCGGGTGGGTGGGTTGTGACAACTCAGCCGTTTCCGGCGTCCTGGATCCCGCCGCTGCCGCCGCTGCCGCTCGAGCCGCCGCTGCCGCCCGAGCCGCCGCTGCCGCCCGAGCCGCCGCTGCCGCCCGAGCCGCCGCTGCCGCCCGAGCCGCCGCTGCCGCCCGAACCGCCGCTGCCGCCCGAACCGCCGCTGCCGCCCGAACCACCGCTAG
Organism: uncultured delta proteobacterium; assembly: GCA_963826085.1. GTDB lineage: Bacteria > Myxococcota_A > Polyangia > Polyangiales > Polyangiaceae > CAWDXG01. The sequence goes on from CAWGVN010000008.1 coordinate 932,516, forward strand.
CGCCCGAGCCGCCGCTGCCGCCCGAACCGCCGCTGCCGCCCGAACCGCCCGCTCCCGCCGCGCCGCCGCTGCCCCCGCCGTCGGCCCCCGCTGCGCCAGCCGCGCCGTCGGGTGGCGGACCGGCGGGTCCGTCCTCGGTGTGGGCAATCTTGTTCACGTCGTTGCTGCACGTGCCCTGGATGCACACGAGACCGGCCTGGCAGTCATCCGCCCGGAAGCAGTCCGAGCCAGCGCCTCCGAGCTGCTGCGGCCCGCCACACGACCAGGTGAAGAACAGCGCAGCGCCGAGCAGAGCGCTGGCGCCGACCACGACCTCCCGTGCCTTTCTACCCACGCGCATCACCACGGAAAAGCAAACCGGCCCTCATGGTGCCACGGAATGGCGGATCCTGCACCAGGCCTTCTTCTCCCGCGACTACTCGAGGGTCAGCAGCACGTCGCCTTCTTCGACCGCCTGCCCCTCGCTGACCGCGATGGCGGCGACTTTGCCGGCGTCCGGCGCTTCTACCGGCATCTCCATCTTCATCGATTCGAGGATCACGACCGTCTGGTCCTCCTCGACCTCGTCGCCGGGTTTGACCTCGATCTTCCAGACTGTTCCGGTGATGTGCGCGCACACGTCCGTCGGCATGCCGCGGACTCTACACCGGCAGGCCCGCTCCGGGGCACCTGGCGCTCACATACCGTTCCGTATGTGCACACCGTAGCATATCGCCACCCAAGCGGACCGGCCGCCGGGTGTCGGATCCGACAGCGACTTGGACTGGGCTAGCGCGGCGACTTGGATTAACATTTCCCCGCGCCGACCCCGTTGACTGGGTCCTGCATGGGTTGGTATGCGCCTACGCGCCGAGACCCGAGCAAAAACGCCAATCGGACCGCTGCCGCACCGAGGAAAAATCGCTCATGGCCGAACAGAAGGAAAGCTCCGTTCTCTTCTCCCTCAAGGAGCTGATGAACCTCGAGGAAGACCGCATCAAGCAGGAAGAGAGCGAGAAAGAGGCCGCAGCCCGTCGCGAGGCCGAGGCTAGAGCCGCCGCCGAGCGCGCCGCCCGCGAGGCGGAGGAAGCCCGCCTGCGCGACGCCGAAGAGCAGCGCCGGATGGAGGAGCAACGCCGGCGCGAGGAAGAAGCGCGCCTCGAGGCGCTGCGTCAGGCCGAAATCGAGAAGGCGCGAGCCGAGACCGAGCACCGCGCCCGTATGGAAGCTCTCACCGCACAGCAGGCCCATGAGCAGGAGCTGGCCAAGCACAAGACCGACAAGCACAAGAAGCGCCTGCAGATCACCATCGGTGTCGTCGCGGCTGTGTTCGTGCTGGTAGTCGGAATCGGCGGCTATGCCTGGTCGACCCACAACGCGGAACAGGAAAAGAAGGCCGCTGCACTGGAAGCCCAGCGCCAGGCTGCCCAGGACCAGCTCAACAAGCTCAAGAGCGACTTCGAGGACGCGCGCAAGAAGGAAGACCAGCTCAACAAGAGCCTGGCCAACGCCAAGGACGAGGCGGAGCGCGCGAAGATCGAGGCGCAGCTGGCGAAGGCGAAGAAGGAGACCGCAGGCGCCTACCGCGCACTGCAGACCGCGCCGAAGAAGGGCAGCTCGCACGCGGCCGCTCCGAAGTGCAAGCCCGGCGACCCGATGTGCGGCTCGCTCTGAGCGCGTGACAGACCCGAAGAGTCGCCTCGCCTTCGCACTCGACTACCCTACGCTCGACGACGCCAGGCGCGGCGCCGCGACGGTCCAGGGATCGGTCGGCGTGCTCAAGGTCGGGCTGGAGCTGTTCGTCCGCGGCGGCCCCGACGCCGTCGCGATCGGTCTCGATCAGGGCGCGGACGTATTCCTCGACCTGAAGCTGCATGACATCCCGGCAACCGTGGAGCGTGCTGTCGGCGTGGCGGCGGGGATGGGCGTCCGTTACCTGACGCTGCACGCTGCCGGCGGCCCACACATGCTCGAGCACGCAGCCAAGCGGGCGGAGAGCGAAGGGACCGGCCTGGTGTTGCTCGCCGTCACCGTGCTCACCTCGCTGGACGCCGCCGATCTGCGCGCGACGGGCGTAGAGCACACGCCGGGCGACCAGGCGCTCAGGCTGGCGCGCCTGGCACAATCCGCGGGGGTACCGGGTCTGGTGTGCTCCAGCGCGGAAGTGGGCCGGCTGCGCCGCGAGCTCGGTCCGGAGGCCGTGCTCGTCACTCCGGGTATCCGCCCAGCGGGCAGCTCCGGCGGGGACGACCAGAAGCGCACCGGAACACCCGGCGGCGCGATCCGCGACGGTTCGAGCATCCTGGTCGTCGGCCGCCCCATCCGCGACGCCGCCGATCCAGCGTCCGCTGCCCAGGCCATCCTGTCCGAGATCGCCGAGGCACAGCGTGACGCGAGCGGAGCCTAGACTAGTCGCGGGCCTGCAGCCGGTGCGCGAAGCCATCCGCGTCCATGGATCGGCGCTTTCGCGGCTGGCCGTGGACTCGCGGAACCTGCCGCGGCTCGAGGCGGTGGTTCGCTTCGCCCGGGATCAGGGCGTCGAGCGCGTGGATCGCCTGCCCCGACGCGAGCTGGAGAAGCTGAGCGGCGGCGTCTCGCACCAGGGCGTACTGGCCTGGGCTCCGCCTCTGGAACTGCTGGATCCAGCACCGCTGCTGACCGATCCGGCGCTCCTGGCCCTGGCGCTCGACGGCATCCAGGACCCACAGAACTTCGGAGCAGTCATCCGCAGCGCCGTGGGGCTGGCGGGGGCGCCGGTGCTCTGGGGCGAGCACGCGTCCGCGCCGCTCGGCACGGCGACGTTCCGCGCCTCGGCGGGAGCTATCGAGCACGCGAAGCTGTGCCGGGTGAAGTCGCTCGTGGGAACACTTACGGAAGCAGCCAGCCTGGGCGCGCAGGTCATCGGGCTGGACGCCCAGGCGCCGGTGCGGCTTCGCGATCTCGATCTGACCGGGCCGACCGTGCTCGTGATCGGCAGCGAGGGCGAGGGGCTCGGACGGGCGGTCCGGCGCGCGTGCACTGCCCACGCGCAGCTCGTGCCGCGCGGCGCAATCGACTCGCTCAACGCGTCGGTCGCCGCGGGCATCGCGCTCTACGAAGCCGCCATCCAGCGGCTCGGATCGATCTGATTCCGCGGGCTTGCACGCCCATTCCGGAAGCTCTACGCGAAGCCTACCGAGCGAGCTGAACACCTGTCACGCGTGCGCGCTGCTCCGCTCCATTGAATGGAACGCCCTGGATCGCGCGGGTGCGCCGCGATTAGCCGAGCGATTCCGATCAGTTCGATCTGCACTCCCAAGTATCGCGTGCGGGAGATGGAACCCGCTTCATCCATCACCTGAGGCGCTGGACCTACGGCTGCCAAGTACGCGGAAGAACGCCTCAATCGCCCGGCGCACCTGCTCGCGGTCCACGCCGTCTCCCAGGCTCACGCGTAGCGCGGAGAGACCGCGCTCCCTTCCGAGCATCGCGCTGATCACCGCGGACGGTTCCGAGCTGCCCGCGCTGCACGCGCTGCCGCTCGACACGCGCACGCCTTCGAGATCGAGGGCGGCCACCAGCTCGTCGCCGCGCCAGCCGCGGAACGACTGGTTGCTCACGTGGGGAAGCCGCGGCGCGTCGGCACCGTTGGGCTGGGCAAAGGGGGAAAGCTCCGACTCGAGCTGGTCGCGCAGCGGGCCGAGCTCCCGGTAGCGCTCCGGCCCTTCCAGCGCGAGGCGGAGCGCGGCGCCGAGGCCGGCGGCGAGCACCGCGTCGGGCGTACCCGGCCTGAGACCCCGCTCCTGCGATCCGCCAAGCAGCACCGGCTCGGGCGCAGGCCCCCGCCAGGCGAGCACGCCGATGCCCTTCGGGCCGCGCATCTTGTGGCCGGCCAGGGCGATGCTGTCGGCCATCCGCCACTCTTCCGGCGGCAGCTTGCCGACGGCCTGCACGGCATCCACATGCAGCCGGCCGCCCTTTTCGTGCACCAGCCCGGCCACCCCGGAAACCGGCTGGATCACGCCCGTCTCGTGGTTGGCCGCCATCAGCGCCACCACCGAACCGACCGGCAGCTTCGCCAGCGCCTCGGCTACGGCCTCGGGCTCGATGCGACCCGACGGCGGCACCGGCAGCCACTCCACCGGTCTCCCCTGCCCCGCCAAGAGCTCCGCCACCCGGACCACCGACGGGTGCTCGATGCGGCTCGTCGCGATCCCGGGCGCGGAGCGCAGCGCGAGGTTGTTGGCTTCCGTGCCGCTCGAGCAGAACAGCACGTCGCGGGGGTGCACCTCGCAGATTTCCGCGACCTGCTCGCGAGTCTCTTCCAGCACGGCGCGCGCCCGCCGCCCCGCCGCATGGACGCTCGACGGATTGCCCCACGCATCGCGAACCGCGCGCTGCATCGCCTCGAGCACGAGCGGATGCGGCGGCGTGGTGGCGTTGTAGTCGAGATAGATCTCGTCGGGGGCGGTCATGGCGGAGTCATAGCCGCCCCGTGACCGCCACGCGACCCGCGCGGCGCGGACGATTGCGTCCGCGGCGTTACGGGGATCCAGGCCAAGGCGTGCCGCGGACAAACCTACGCCCGGACGGCCAGGCCGCCCGGGCGCGAGGTCATGTTGCGGTGTTGGTGTGCGTCAGCCGCCGAAGCAGGGCTGCGCGCAGCTCGCACCCGCTTCCGGAGCGGTATCGTTGGCGCAACCGAACAGATCGCTGGTCGTCTGGTCGATCGTGCCGGAGCCCGAGTTGGGGTCCACGCAGCTTCCTGCGCAACCCGCCTTGTCGTTGGGGGTCGCTGTACCGGCGTCCGTGATGATGGCGTCGATGCAGTCCTTGATGCACTTGAACTCGGTCGGGCAGGATGCGTTGTTGGAGCACGCCAGCCACTCGGTGCAGCAGGTCGTCTGCATGCAGGTGTCGCACTGGCTGTTATTCGGGTCGCTCGGGTTGCACGACGTCACGCCGCCGGTGCCGCCGCTGCCGCCGCCCGTGCCAGCCGTACCGCCGGTGGCGCCGGTACCGCCGGTAGCACCGGAGCCGCCGGAGCCGCCGGTAGCGCCGGACCCGCCGGTGCCGCTGCCGCCGTCGCTATTGTCGCTGGTGCTGTTCACCACGCAGCCCGCCACGAACAGCGAAGCCGCGAAGCCAATCGCTCCGACCCTCATCCAAGCATTCATCTTCATCGTCGGTTCTCCCTTTGGTGCCCCTGACAACCCAAGAAGCAGTGAGCTAGCTTCAACTTGTGACCTGGAGTCGCGTGACGGGCAAGCACGATGCCCGCACCCGTGCACCGGCGCACCGGTGCCGCACTATTCATACGTGGTTGATTATTTCGAAATTCCCACGAGCTGGCCCAGCAAACCGCAGCCGTTGTGTGCCGCGGCTGGCTCGAGGATGGACGCAGTGCCCAGTGACGTTATTCGGGGTGGTCACTCTTTCGTTGTCGCCGGATCCTGGTCGGCTGACCGGCCGCCAGCCTTCCGTTCCGGCCGCCGCACGAACGCCCCCAGCGCGATCACCGCCGTCGCGAGCCACCACGGGATGTCGCCGTAGAGCTCGTACGGCGTGGTCGGCTTGAGCCAGGCGATCTGGTGGGCCAGCGCCTGCTGCTTGAAGGTCTGAGTGTGGGCAACGACGCGGCCCACCGGATCGACGAACGCGCTCACCCCGCTGTTGGTGGATCGGACCAGATAGCGCCGGTGCTCGACCGCGCGGAACTCGGCGAGCGCGAGGTGGATCCACGGTTCGGTGCTGTCGCCGAACCAGGCGTCGTTGGTCATGTTGACCAGCAGATCGGGATCGCCCGCGTGCACGATCTTGTTCACGAACTCGGGGCTGATGTCCTCGTAGCAGATGAACACCCCCGCTTCGTGCCCGTCGACCGGCAGCGGCTTGAAGCTCTTGCCAGGCGTGAAGCGCCCCGAGTTCGGCGACCACTCGTAGAGCTTCGGAAACACGCCGCCGAACGGCAGGTACTCACCAAACGCCAGCAGGAATTGCTTGTCGTAGCGCCCGACGATCTCACCGGACTTGTCGCTCGCCAGCGCGGAGTTGAACAGCACGTAGCGGCGCGCGTCGTTGACCTCGCGCACCAGCACGCCGCCGAAGATGGCCGGCACGCCGAGCCGGCTGGTGAACTGCAGCCGGTAGATCAAAGGAGCGATCTTCTCGTCCACCGCGCGCATCACGGACGTCTCGCTCCACACGACCAGGTCGAGCTTGCCTTCGTGCTCGAGCTCGTTCGTGAGCTCCATATGCCGGCGCAGGCCCTCGGACGTGTCCTCGCGCTTGGCCATCAGGCTCATGTTGGCCTGCACCACGCCCACCCGCGCCTTGGGCGCCCTGGCGACGGCGGCGTCGACCATGGGGATGCGGATCGCGCCGTAGATCGCGGAAAGGACCGGGACAGCCGCGAGTGCGCCGGCGATCTTCCAGCGCACGCGGCGCTTCTCGAGCCGCGCGATGACAAGCTCGGCCAGTGCGAGGTTCGCCGCGACGATCGGCAGCGCGACGGCGATGGGTCCGCCGAGCTCCGCCACCTGCACCAGCGCCGGCACCTGGTGCACTGTCGCGCCGAAGTACCAGGTGAAGAGCAGCGGATAGGTGAGCTCGCTGGCGATGAAGGCGAGCGCGAACACCGGTCCCGGCGGCCAGCCGCGCCCTTCGGCGCGCGCATACAGCCAGCCCATCAGCCCGATGCGGCCCGACTGGTAGCCGCACAGGATCGCCATGAACAGGAGACACAGCGGCGCGGAGAAGCCGCTGAAGTGCTCGAGCATCGGCAGAAGCCAATAGAAGCCGAACATCGTCATCGTGAAACCGGCAAGCCAGCCGAGCCCGGCGGCGCGGCGCGGGCGCTGGCCGCGCATCGCAACGATCAGCGGGGCGAGCGTGACGAACGAAAGCGGCCAGATGTCGATGCCGGGGAACGAGACGAAGTAGAGAAGGCCGCACAGGAACGCGAGCGCGTAGGCGGCACGACCACCGAGCAGCGGCTGGTGCACCTCGTCCTTGAAGCCGAGCGGCTGCTCGATCGCGGCCACGGCGGCAGCGGGTTGGTCCGCTTCGTCTTCGCCTTCGTCCGCTGCTTCGCCTTCGCCGTCTTCTTCCGGCGCTTCGCTTTCGCCGTCTTCTTCCGGCGCTCCGCTGTCGTCTCCACCGTCGGACGGTGGGGGCGGCGAGCTGTCCGCGGAAGGCGTCGGGGCGTCCTGGTCGCCTGTGGTCACGGGCTGTCTTTCCACCCTTCCCGCCCGCTCGTCAACCTCGCCTACCTCCGCAGCGCCTTCTTCACCTTCTCCAGCACCTCGCCCAGCTTGAAGGGCTTGGTGACGTAGTTGCGCGCCCCGAGCTGGATGCCCTTGATCACGTCCATCGGCGCGTCGCGCGCTGTGATGAAGATGATGGGGACGCGCTGGAGGCCGGGGATGAGCTTCACCCGCTGCGCCACGGTAAAGCCGTCGAGACCCGGCATCATCACGTCCAGCAGGAGCAGGTCGGGTAGCGGCGGCATGCTGGCTTTGGCGATCGCGCTGTTGCCGTCTTCGGCCACCGTGATGTCGTACCTCTGCTCCAGCATGCGCTCGAGCATGTTCGCGATCGCCGGATCGTCCTCGGCGATGAGGATCCTCTTCCTCGGAGCTTCGCCTTCGGTCACCACTTGAATACGGTCATTCGGTCCGCTTGATAATGTGGAACCCGAACGGCGTCTCGACCACCCCGCTCACCTCGCCGGGCTTCAGCGCGAACGCCGCATCGGAAAATGGCTTGACCATCTGTCCCCGGCCGAAGGAGCCGAGAGCGCCGCCGCGCACATTGCTCGGACCATCGGAGTACTGCTTCGCCAGCGCAGCGAAGTCCTCGCCCTTCTTGGCACGCGCGTCGATCTGCTCGGCGAGTTGCCTGGCCTGCGCCTTGGTGCGCGTGATCTCGGGCTTGGCGCGCATCGCGCCCTTGTAGGCGATCAGGATGTGCGAGGCGCTGATCTTCTGCTCGGCTGCGGGCTGCGGCGCGGGCGCCGGCGTCGGAGCGGGAGTCGGAGCCGGCGCAGGTGCGGTCGCGGTTTCCGTCGTGCCGGCGCTTTCGCCCGTCGAGCTGCCGGTGGAGTACGGCTCCGTGAGAGTGGAGCAGCCGGCGAGGCCCACGAGCGCCGTCAGCGCTACCAGGTGTCGTGCGTTCATCGCCCCTTCGTACGGCCGACCCCGCGCCGGATTCAAGGGCGCTTTTGCCCCGGCTGCCTGGGCGCGCGAGAGCGCGCTTGCGGACGGGTGCAAACCAGGGAAAAATGCCTGTCAGGTGCGCCGGATCCTTCACATCGAGGACGACCCCGCCAATCGGCTGCTCGTCCGGAAGCTGCTGGCGCCGGCGGGCTTCGAGGTCATCGACGCGGTCGATGGGCTCGAAGGGATCCGCAAGGCGCGCAGCGAGCGACCGGACCTGATCCTGGTCGACATCGCGATTCCCGGGCTCGACGGCTACGAGGTGACGCTGCGCCTTCGCTCGGAACCCCAGACGCGCGGCGTACCGATCGTCGCCATCACGGCCGAAGGCAATCGCGACGCCAGCCTCGCGGTGGGCTGCGACGGTTTCCTGCAGAAACCGATCGACGCGCGTTCGTTCGCCAGCACGGTCGAGGGCTACCTGGGAGGCAGGCGCGAGACCACGTCTCCCGACCAGACCGGCCAGCACTTGCGTCTGCAGAGCCAGCGCATCGTCGGACACCTGGAACAGAAGATCGCCGAGCTCAGCGCGGCCAACGCGCGGCTGCGTGAGCTCGATCACGCCCGCAAGGAATTCTACCGCAACATCTCGCACGAGCTGGCCACGCCGATGACCCCCATCGTCGGCTACCTCAAGCTGCTGGCGGATGGCGAGTTGGGACCGGTTTCCCCGCCGCAGAAGAAGTCGCTGGCCGCGATGGACGACTGCGTCCAGCGCCTCAGGGGGATCATCGACAACCTGATCGACGTGACCGGTCTGGAGACGGGGCGCATGCGCTTCATGCACCGGGACTACGATCTGCTGGAGCTGGCGAATCACGCGCTCGAGCGCAGCCGTGCCAAGTTCGGCGAGCGCGACGTCGCGCTGCTCTCCGAGCTGCCGGCGGTGCCGCTGCCGGGCTGGGGCGATGCCGATCGGCTCGGACGCGCGATCGATCAGCTGCTCGACAACGCTGCGAAGTTCACGCCCGGGGGCGGCGCGGTCGGCGTGCGCGTTCGACTGCTCATCTCGGGGCATTTCGAGCTGTGCGTGGCCGATACCGGTCCGGGCGTCCCGGCGGACTCGGCCGCGCGGCTGTTCGAGCCGTTCTTCCAGGCCGACGGATCGCCGACGCGCGCGTACGGCGGAACCGGCGTCGGCCTGGCGATCGTGCGCGGCGTCGCGCGCGGTCACGGAGGCGACGTGCGCGTCATCTCGCCCGCCGACGAGGTGATCGGGGGTCGGCGTCTGACGGGCGCGGCGTTCTACCTGGTCGTCCCGACGCGCGCGCCCGCCCCCGATCGGCGATCGCGGCCGGCGTGATTCGAGTCCCGAACCCGTGGGCCGCGCTCCCCGGCGAGGCCGCTGCAAGCGCAGGCCGCTACAGCCCGAGCGCCTTCTTGAAACGCTTCGCGTCCGCGAACATGTCGACGTTCGCGAACACGTACGTCGCTTCCTGGTCCGGCGCTTCGCCGGCGATCTCCGCCAGCCGTTCGATCGCCGGATCCTCGTAGCGCGACTTGCGCCCGGCCGGCCCCGGCATGCGGTAGTACGCCGTCGGGCGCTTCGACAGCCCGTGCTGCAGCGGATCGCGCGACGCGAGCGTGTCCGTCTCCTCCGCGATCGAGTCCGCATCCTCGGGATCCCACGGACCTCCCACTTCGAACACGACGCGATCGAACTGCTTTTTCACCATCTTCAGGAAGTCGCGCAGCGCGCTGCGGTTGGCGCGCGACGCGGGGAAGTCGGCCGGCGCCAGGAACACCGCTGTCTTCGCGTCCAGCTCCGCCGCGACCTCGGACAGGCCCTTCAGAGCCGTCTCGATGACCTTTCCCTCCCGGAAACCTTCCTGCCCGACCTCGCGCGGACCGAGCAGCGCGAACTCGAAACCCTCGGGTGCCTCGCGGCGCCAGCGGCGGATGGTGCCGGGGCCGGGGACGGCCAGGTGGGTCTCCTGCACCTCGACGAACAGGTATTCCTTGAAATACCGCGTCGCAGGAACGGCGAAACCCGCACATCCGACCGTAATCATGGCGGCGCAACCGTAACACACGCTCGCACGCATCGCAGGCTGCGATCAGGCTTTTGTCGTCGAAGCAATCGGATCCGCGGTGGTTGTCGTCCGGCAGGTCCTGGCAGCCGCTCGATCGCGGACGCACGCCACGCTCGGGCCGACCTCTCCCACCCCGCTTCGAGCTACATCGGTTCCACCCCCGGCTCCGGCTCTCCCAGCACTTGCCGCGCCAGCGCTTCGCCGACCCGGCGCGCTGCTGCACGCACTGCCTCGTCGTTGCGGATGGCCTCCACGCGCGGATCAGTCTCGCTCGCGTAGCGCTCCACCCTACGCAGATCGCCGGTATCCCGGCTCGGTGCCGAATCCGGAGCTTCCTCCACCCACGCCCGCGCCACGACCCCCACGGCCGACCCGCGCCCCAACGGCAGAGTCGTACCGCGCACGTCCCTCGCCGCGATCCCGCTCGCCTGTTCGTCAACGCGCAGGAGCTCCACTCGCAGCTTCGGATAGTCGTCCCCTGCGGCGAGAACGCCCGCCCGCGACAGCTCCGCCCGGGCCCCCGCGAGCAGCGCGGCCAGCGCCTGCGCGCTCGGCGCCTTCGCCGGCGCGGCTTCCACGGATAGCCGTTCGGCGGGACGCGAGCCCGCGTACTCCGCATGATATCCACAACCCGGAAATAGCCCCAGAGCCAGCACAAACACCGCCAGCGGTTTCACGGGAAACAACAGCTTTTCCACATCCGACCGCATGTTCACCCGGTGCGTGCGACCACTGGACATAGGCCCCCCAATGATAGCGCGTCCCGCTACGATACGCGCGGCGAGAATGCGACGGCGCTCGGCGACGCGGGGCGATCGGCCTCGCAGGAAGGCAACCGGAGCAGCACTCGCCTCCGGTCGGCCGCCGCTCGCCGCAGGTCGATGAAAACCGTCACGCTCGCCATCTGGCGGAGGCCGGGCCCGGACTTCCATGTAGTGAGTCAGGGTCGCGCTGCTGTCGGAAAATCCGACATCCAGCGGCCCATGACCCCTCATGCGCCCCCTGTGGTCGGAATTTCCGACATCTCGAGAGCCATGACTATCCACGGGGAAATCGCGGCCGTGACCGTGACCGTGACCGTGACCGTGACCGTGACCGTGACCGTGACCGTGACCGCGGCCGTGACCGCGACCGTGACCGTGACCGTGACCGTGACCGTGACCGTGACCGCGGCCGTGACCGTGACCGTGACCGTGACCGCGCTTTCCATCAGGGACGCTGTGCGCGAACGGCCCGAATGCATTTCGACCCTGCCAGCCGTCCGGAAGCGGACAAATGCACGCCTCACGTGCATTTCGACCCTGCCAGCCGTCCGGGAGCGGACAAATGCACGCCTCACGTGCATTTCGGCGCTGCCAGCCGTCCGGGAGCGAACAAATGCACGCCTCACGTGCATTTCGACCCTGCCAGCCGTCCGGGAGCGGACAAATGCACGCCTCGTCGCGGGCAGCTGACGCTGCGCGGCGTGGGGACCCTCGCGCGCGCGCAGGGCGGCTCGCGGCATTCCACGTGGAAATACGGCCGGCCGAGCACGCGCTTGAGGGACCCCGCCGCGCGCAGGCCGCAGGCCGAGCACGGCCGGCGCGCTGCGACGCCCTCCGCTGGGGAGCACCCCCGCTGGCCGAGCACGGCGCGCGCGCTGCTACGCCCCACCGCTTGGGGAGCACCCCCGCAGGCCGAGCACGGCGCGCGCGCTGCGACGCCCCACCGCTGGGGAGCACCCCAGCCGGATTCCGCAGCCGTCGCCGCAGCTCAGCCGACAATCACGTTGAGAATGCGTCCCGGCTTGTAGATGAGCTTCTTGACGCTCTTGCCTTCTATGAACTTCTGCACGTTCTCGTCTGCGAGCGCCGCAGAACGCGCGGCGGCTTCGTCGGCGTCGCGGGCGAGCGAGACGCGGCCACGGACCTTGCCGTTCACCTGCACGGCGATCTCGACCACGTCGTCGATGCACAGCGCTTCGTCCCAGGTCGGCCAGTCCACGTTCGCGATGCTCGGCTTGTGGCCCAGCTCGCCCCACAGCTCCTCGGCCAGGTGCGGCGCGAAGGGCGACAGGCATAGAACGAGCTTTTCCACGGCCTCTTTCGGCGCCGCTTCAAGGCCATTCAGATGGTTGGTCAGGATCATCATCGCGCTGATGGCCGTGTTCATGCGCAGCGCTTCGATATCCTCGGTCACCTTCTTCACGGTGCGGTGCACGAGCTTGGCCGTCTCCTCGTCCATCGCCGCATCCGAAATCTGGCCGGTGGCGACCTTGTGCACGCGGTCGAGGAAGCGGCGCACGCCCTGGATGCCGCTGGTCTGCCAGGGTTTGACCTGCTCCAGCGGCCCCATGAACATCTCGTAGATGCGCAGACTGTCGGCGCCGAACTCCGCCACCACGTCGTCGGGGTTGACGACGTTGCCGCGCGACTTGCTCATCTTCTCGGCCACGGGTGCGAGCTTCACACCGTGCTCGTGATGCTTCGGCACTCCGTCGCTCATGTCAACGTCCGATTCGTTCACGAAGCGCGGCTCGACCGTCGCGCCTTCGAACGAGTACGTCCCGCTCTCGCGATCGTACTCGACCCGCGAGTCGTCGCCGTCCAGCGCCCGCACGACCTCGCCGTCGTCGACCACGGCGTACCAGCGGAACGCCATGCCGAGCACCATTCCCTGGTGCACCAGCTTCGAAAACGGCTCCGCATGCTTCACGACGCCGATGTCGTAGAGCACCTTGTGCCAGAAGCGCGCGTACAGGAGGTGCAGCACGGCGTGCTCGGCGCCGCCGACGTACAGGTCGACCGGCATCCACTCGTCGTAGGCCTTTTCGCTGAAGATCCGCTCGCTGTTGTGCGGATCCAGATAGCGCAGGTAGTACCAGCACGAGCCCGCCCACTGCGGCATCGTGTTCGTCTCGCGCGCGAACCACCTCCCGCCTTTCTGGAAGAAGCGCCAGTCGAGCGCGCGCACCAGCGGCCCCTGCGGATCGCCCGGCTGGTAGTCCTCGAGCTCGGGCAGCTCGAGCGGCAGCTCGCTCTGTTCGACGGCGATCGGCTGCGAGTAGTCGATCTCGAAGTCCGCGCCTTTGCGCGGATCGCCGCCGGTCTTCACCGGGAAGTAGATCGGGATCGGCTCGCCCCAGTAGCGCTGGCGCGAGAAGACCCAGTCGCGCAGCTTGTAGTTGACCTTGCGCCGCCCGATGCCGCGCTCCTCGAGGAAGGCGATGATGTTCTGCTTCATTTCGAGCGTTTTCTGCCCGTCGAACTGCCCCGAGCGCACCGCGACGCCGTCGTCGACGTAGGCCGCGTCCAGCTTTTCGTGGAGCCTGCCGTCCGGGCTCACGACCTCCACGATCGGCAGATCGAACGCGCGCGCGAACTCGAAATCGCGCTCGTCGTGCGCGGGCACGGCCATGATCGCGCCGGTGCCGTAGGCGCCCAACACGTAGTCCGCTGTGAAGATCGGGATGGGCTGGCCGGTGAGCGGATTGATGGCGTGAGCGCCGGTCAAGACGCCGGTCTTTTCCTTGTTGAGCGCGGTGCGCTCCATGTCGCTCTTCTTCGCTGCGGCCTGGGCGTACGCCTCGACGTCGCCCTGGTACTCGTTCGTCGTGATCTCGAGCGTGAGCGGGTGATCGGGCGCTATGACCATGTACGTTGCGCCGTACAGCGTGTCGGGCCGCGTCGTGTACACGGTCAGCGCGTCCTCGCGGCCCACCAGCGGAAAGTCGACCTCGGCGCCCTCGCTGCGGCCGATCCAGTCGCGCTGTTTCTGCTTGGTTTCCGGCCAGTCCAGCTCTTCCAGATCGGCAGCGAGCCGGTCGGCGTAGGCCGTGATGCGCAGCTGCCACTGGCGCAACGGCTGGCGCACGACGGGGAAGTTTCCCCGCTCGCTGCGGCCGTCGACCACTTCCTCGTTGGCCAGCACGGTGCCCAGCTCCGGGCACCAGTTGACGGGGATTTCCGCCTGGAACGCCAGCCCGCGCTCGAACATCTTCAGGAAGATCCACTGCGTCCACTTGAAGTACGCGGGGTCCGTCGTCTTGACCTCGCGCGACCAGTCGTAGGCGAAGCCCAGCATCTCCAGCTGCCGGCGGAACACCTCGATGTTCTGGTCCGTCGTGACGGCCGGATGCGTGCCCGTGTTGATGGCGTGCTGCTCGGCGGGCAGCCCGAACGCGTCCCAGCCCATCGGATGCAGCACGTCGAAACCGCGCATGCGCTTGTAGCGCGCGACGATGTCGGTTGCCGTGTACCCCTCCGGATGACCCACGTGCAGCCCCGAGCCCGACGGGTACGGGAACATGTCGAGCGCGTAGAACTTCGGCCGCCCCGAGTGGCGCTCCGCCCGGAACGTCGCGTGCTCCTTCCAGTACTTCTGCCAACGCGGCTCGATCAATCGATGGTCGTAGGCCATGAGCGCTTCTCCTTAGCAGATCCCCCGCGCGCTCCCCCACCCTCTCCGGGCTTCCGTGACCGGGGCCGGGCCGTGACCGCGGCCGGAACCGCGACCGCGACCCGGGCCGCGACCGTGACCGGGGCCGTGACCGCGAGCGGGGCCGGGGCCGGGATCCGACCGGGACCGGGACGGGGGTCGGGGTCGCGAACAAGGTCGGGGCCGGGTGCGCGAACGGGGCCCGGGGTCGCGGCCGGGGCCGGGGTCGCGGCCGGGGCCGGCACCTACGTTGGGTTCACGGTGGCTGTAGGAACAAAATGAAAATGTCGGGTTTCCGCCAGATTGAAATGTCGGGTTCCCGCTACGGGCTCGGTCATGACGCTGGCGCTCCTGACCATGAGCCAAAAAGAGATCGATCGCGCCGAGTGGATGGTGCGGATTCACGAGCGGCGTTGGATTATGTCAACTGCAGGGCAAGGGCACCAAAATGCACGTCTCGCGTGCATTTCACCCTGCTTGCCCGGGCAAGCGACCCGAAATGCACGTCTCGCGTGCATTTTACCCCGCTTGCCTCCAGGCCACGACGAGCCCCACGACGAGCCCCACGAAGCTGCGCCGCGCACCCCACGCCGCCACCCCACGCCGCCACCCCACGTCGCATTTAGCCACAATTCTGGGCGAAATATTACACTTTTCGGCCCTTCTTCGCCGTCTGGACGGCCCGCGCGATCTTCCGCTCCAGCCTCGCCCTTCGCCGCGCCGTCGCCGAGGCGCTCTCGCCGGTTCCCAGCAGGACCACCTCGAGCGCCTTGAGCGGCTCCTTGATGTGGTGCTCGTAGAGCTTGCTCAGCTCGAGACGCACGCGCGGATCGTCGAGCTCGGCGCTGAGCGCTTCGAAGTCGCCGAGCGCGCGCACTCGATCGCCGCGCGCCTTGGCGATCTCACCGCGCACGCGCAGCGCCTCGACACCCGCCCCGCGCTCCACCGCAGCCTGGGCGACCGAGTCCGCCTCCGCGAGCGCCCCCGCGCGCTTGTACGTGCGCGCCAGACCGACCAGGTCCGACTCGTGCAGCGCGAGCGGCTCGCCGTACAGCCCGACGAGCGCCGCCATGCTCACCACGTCCCAGGCGTTGTGCTCGACCACTGCCGACAGAGCGCGCTCGTCGCCTGTGCGAAGGAAGTGCGCATAGCGAGGCGCCACGTCGGCGCCGGCGATGTCGTCGCCGCGCTCGAAGCCGAGCACCTCGCTCTCCAGCGTGGTCAGCTTGCACGCGCCGAGCCGCGCGCGGTGCAGCCGCCGCCCGATGTGCAGCAGGTCGAGGTGCGGCCGCGGAGGCGGCGCCGGCAGGTGGTTCATGACGTAGCGCCCGGCAAGCAGCGGCAGATCGAAAGCCTTGCCGTTGTACGTCACCAGCACGCTCGCCGCCGAAATCCTCTCCGTCAGGAGGTGGAGCATCGCCTCTTCCTCGGCCGGCGTGCGCAGCAGTAGCTGCTCCATCATGAGGCGCCCGTCGTCGTCGAACCACGACATTCCCACCAGGAAAGCGACGACGCCCGCGCCGCCGCCGAGCCCGGTCGTCTCCGTGTCCAGGTACAGCGCGCGCCGCGGATCCACCTCGGCCAGTGACGGGTCGAGCGCGAGCAGCGCCAGCACGGACGCTTCGGCCGCCCGCGCCGCATCGACCGGCATGCGCCCCACGTGATGCGACGGCAAGAGCCGCTCCAGCCGCTGGTACACGACCCCCTCCGGACGCTCCACGCGCGCAAATGGCAGCTCCGTCAGCGACGGATCGGCCGGCATGCGCCCCACCGGCGGCTCGCGCCCGAGGATTTCCGCCATCTTCTCGCGAAGCGTTTCGAGCGTCTGTGCGCGCTCGCCGTCCGGCGCGGCCGTCTCGTCGACCGCGTCGCTGCGACCCATCGGTGGACCCAGAACGTCCGAGCTTGTCCTTCAAGCCCACGACAGCCCTTGTAGCCCACCCGGCTCTGGGCTGCCCCCCACGCCGGCCGTCGCTCTGCGGTGCGGCGCGCCAGCGCGCCGCGGGCCCGCCAAGGGCGGCCGCTCCGCGCCCGCCCGGGGGCCCCACGCGAGCTTTGTGCGCTACGCTGCCGCGCGTGGCGATCCAGGTGTTCGGGCTGACCGGCGGCATCGGCTCCGGCAAGAGCAGCGTGGCGGCGCGTTTCCGCGAGCGCGGGCTGCCCGTCATCGACGCCGACCAGCTCGCGCGCGCGGTGGTGGCGCCGCGCAGCGCGGGGCTCGCGGAGATCGTCGCGGCCTTCGGCGAAGAAGTGCTCGACGTGCAGGGCGGGCTCGATCGCGCGCGCGTGGCGGACATCGTGTTCAACGACGAGGAAAAGCGCCGGAAGCTCAATGCCATCACGCACCCGCGCGTGAGAAACCTGGCGCTGGAGCGGGTGATGGAGCTCGGCGAGCAGGGCGAGCCGCTGTGCTGCTACGAGGTGCCGCTGCTGATCGAGTCCAGACTCACCCAGATGCTGCGTCCGATCGTGGTAGTCAGCGTCCCGGAGGCCGTGCAGGTCGAGCGCACCGTGAAGCGCGACGGCGCGACCGAAGCGCAGGCCCGCGCGCGCATCGCCGCGCAGATGCCCCTCGCCGAGAAGGTGAAGCTCGCCGACTACGTGATCGACAACAGCGGCACACTCGACGAGCTCCGCCAGCGCGCGGACGAGGTGCTCGATGCCATCTGCGACCAGCTCGGCGTGGACAAGTCGCGCTACGCGCGCGTGTAGCGGCGCGCGTGCGTTTGCCGGTGTGTGCGGCGCGCGTCGCGTGTTTGCCGCCTCGCCGACATTTCCCGCGCCAAGCCGCGGCGTCGCGTCGATGCTGACGGCCAGAGCGACTTTTCCGTTCGTAGGCCGCGCTTCGACCTCCCTTTGTCGGCCTCGCCGACATTTCCGTCCGCAAGCCGCCGCTTCGCGTCGATGCTGTCGGCCACAGCGACATTGCCGTCCGTAAGCCGCGCTTCGCCCTCCGTTTGTCGGCCTCGCCGACATTGGCGTCCGCAAGGTGCGGCTTGGAGCGATTTGCGTCGGGACGTTCTCGATCGTCGCGGTGCTCGCGCTGGTTCCCCCTGAGGGCGCGCAGGCGCGGCAGCGCCGAGCACCCGATTTGGGGGAACCCCGCGCCGGAGGCGCGGGCGGTTTCGCGGCGCGGCGCATGCGAGGGGGCACCCGCATGCGACGGACGTTTCCACACGGAACAACCACGCGCGCATTTCCACGTCGTGGGACGCCTGGCAGCGACGAAATGCGCGCCTCACGCGCCTCACGTGCATTTCCGCTCTCCCGGACGCTCGACCGCGTCGAAATGCGTGCCTCACGTGCATTTCCGCTCTCCCGGACGCCTGGCAGCGTCGAAATGCGCGCCTCACGTGCATTTCCGCGCTCCCGGACGCCTGGCAGCGTCGAAATGCGCGCCTCACGTGCATTTCCGCTCTCCCGGACGCCCCACAACGTCGAAGTGCGTGCCTCACGTGCATTTCCGCTCTCCCGGACGCCTGGCAGCGTCGAAATGCGTGCCTCACGTGCATTTCCGCTCTCCCGGACGCGCCACAACGTCGAAGTGCGTGCCTCACGTGCATTTCCGCTCTCCCGGACGCCTGGCAGCGTCGAAATGCGCGCGCGTTCGGCTACTGCACCACCGGCGGCCAGGAAGGGCGCGACTTGGTGGCGAACGCTTGTTCGCGGGCGCGGGCGGCGCTGAGCGTGTTCTCGAGCAGCATGGCGATGGTCATGGGGCCCACGCCGCCGGGTACGGGCGTGATCGCGCCGGCGACGGCCTCGGCGGAGGCGAAGTCCACGTCGCCGCACAGCTTGCCGTCGTCGCGGTTCATGCCGACGTCGATCACGGTGGCGCCGGGCTTGATCCAGTCGCCCTTGATCATCTTGGCGCGGCCCACGGCGGCGATCAGCACGTCGGCTTCGCGGCAGCGCTCGGCGAGATCCCTGGTGCGCGAGTGCGCGAGGGTCACGGTGGCGTTCTGGGCGAGCAGCAGCGCGGCAATGGGCTTTCCCACGAGGTTGCTGCGTCCGACGACGAGCGCGCGCGCGCCCTCGAGCGTCGCGCCCGTCTCGGCCAGCAGCCGCATGCAGCCGCGCGGCGTGCACGGTACCAGCCCGGTCTGTCCCGACCACAGCGCGCCGACGCTCATCGGGCTGAGGCCATCAACGTCCTTCGAGGGATCGATGCTGCGGATCACCTCCAGCGGACGGACGGCTTCCGGTACGGGCAGCTGCACCAGGATGCCGTCGACATTGCGATCGTCGTTGAGGTTGCGCACCACCGCCAGAAGCTCGCTCTCGGTGACGCTGGCCGGCAGCCGGTGCACGCGCCCCGCGATGCCCACCTCGGCGGCGAACTTCTCCTTGTTGCGGACGTAGACGGCGGACGCCGGATCGTCGCCGGCCAGCACGACGTTCAGCCCTGGCGCGCGTCCGTGCTCCTTCTTGAACTCCGCCACGCCGCGCGCCACCTCTGCGCGCACCGCGCGGGCCACAGCCCTGCCGTCGATCCGTACTCCCATGTCGCCCGATTAGCATCGTGCGCGGCGCCCGGCGAGCGAAAGCGAGCCCGCGATGAGCGAAGCGAACCGGAGTGGACGGCCCAGCTTTGCTGGACGCAGTCTACGGAGGACCACGCTCCGCGATAGCGCGGAGCGCCCGAAGGGCGCAGTGCATCCGTCGGGGTGCTCGAGGGGCGGTGAACCCCCTCGAGGAGGATTCCGGTGGGGTGGACGGGTGGGTAGGACTGGCTCAGGGCGCGATGGGGACGTCCGTCAGGGTGACCGACCCCGCGGCCACCTGCACCTCGATGTAGACGAGCTTCGAGCCCGTACCCAGATCGATGCGCTGGCGGAAACCGGGCACGCAGTTGACCACGATGGCAAAGCCCGCGGTGCCGGTGCTGGTCGCAACGTCGGTCCATGTGCCGGCTCCGTCGTAGATCACGCTGTCGCCGGGCGACTGCGTGACGGCAACGCCGCTCGAGGCATTGCCGTTCTGGTCGACGAAGTGGAGCACGACCTGGCCCCGCGTCGAGTCGCGCTGCGGCGGCAGCGTGACGACGCTGTAGATCTGGTCGATCACGCTGGCGCGCACCAGCCGGAGCACTGCCGGACCCGTCGTGGTCGTGTCCCAGGGCTCCAGCGTGGGCAGCGCGTCGCCGACGTTGGACGTCGGCGTGATCGAGAACCATACAGACGGCCCCAGAAGCGCGTCGGTGATGCTGAAGCTCTGGCCGTTGTAGCTGGCCTTCGCGTCGCCGCCGCCCGGGGCCTCGGCGACGATGTCCGCGTTGCCGGTGAAGGGCTGCGCCGTCACGAAGTCATCCGACGACAGCAGGTCCACGCTGCCGGAAAGCGACACGCCCGCGTCGCTCGTCCCTGCTTCGGGCACGGACCCCTCGGGTCCGGCTTCAATCGGCGGGGTGCTGCCGTGGGGCGGCGGGCGGTTGCAGCTGCTGTACGCGGCGTCGCTGCAGCCGCCGTCCAGCCGGGGCGGATGGTCGGTGTTCTTCGCGCAACCGGCAGCGCCGAGCGCCGCGGCTGATAAGAAAACAAGGACGGAACCCGCCCGCATCGTCGAATCCTACGCCGCCGGGGCGGGCTCGGCCAAGTGCAGCAGGCGGATCCTGTGGATCACGATCACCGCGACCACCAGCAGCACGCCGATGAACTGGGAGGTGCTGAGGCCGAGCAGCCCGCCCCGCGCGTCGTCGCGCCAGAACTCGAGAATGAAGCGCAGGACGGCGTACAGCAGCACGAAGGCGAGGAAGATCATGCCGTCGTAGCGCTTGCGCCCGTGGAGGTAGAGGATCAGGAAGGCTGCGATCGCGAACGAACCGGCCGACTCGTAGATCTGCGTGGGCTGCACCGGCAGCGACGGGGCAAACGGCGTGTGCAGAAGGTGCTGCTTGAACTGCATCTCGCTCGCCGGGCTATGAGGCGGAAAGGTCAGCGCCCACGGAACGCCGCTCGGCTTGCCGAAGCAACAGCCGGCGAGCAGACACGCCATGCGTCCGAAGCCGAGGCCCACCGGGACCACCATGCCGGCCATGTCCGCAGCCTTCCAGAACGGGAAGCGGTCGCGCTTGAGCAGAAACCACGCTGCGACGCTGCCGCCGATGAAGCCGCCGTAGTAGGTGAGCCCGCCGTTCCAGAACTTCGCCCACGCAAAGCAATCCGTCTGCGTCGGATGGCAGACGTTCTTCGCCGCGTCCCAGACGCCGTTGTAGCTGGAGCTGATGCACTCGGAGTGCGTGAGGCCGTTCCACGACACCTTCGAGGGATCGGTGCACAGGTGCACGTAGTCCCAGAAATAGCCGTCCGCGAACACGTGCAGGATGCGCGCTCCCGCAAAGCCCGCAATCAGCATCGCCAGACCCAGGTCGACGACCACGTCGGGGTCCTGTCCGATGCGCTTGGCCCAGACTGCGCCTATCGCCGTGGCAAAAATGAAGCCGGTCAGCTGCAGGATGAAGTAGCTCGGGAACCCGATCCCGAACACCGTGAACAGCTGCCCATGCATGCCCTGCTCCGCGGGCCTCCGCTCAGCTCACCGACGGCGGATCGCCGGCCGCGCCCGCGCTCTCCGCCGCCAGCGCCGCCCCGCTCGATCCTCCGCCGTCCTGTGTCGCGGGCTTGGTTTCGATCACCTGCGTCTTGGCGGGCTTGGGGTGCCGGCGCGAAGTGAGCATGTCGATCGCCATCAGCGCGACGCCCACGCAGATGCAGATGTCGGCCACGTTGAACGTCGGCCAGTGGTTGGTGATGCTCCAGTTGTTCGACAGGTGCAGGACCGAAAGCGCGTGGGAGAGCGAGGCATTCATCGCCTCGACCCAATGGGCCTTGTAGTCGACGAAGTCGACCACGCTGGCGCGGATGATGCGGTCGGACAGATTGCCGAGCGCGCCGCCGAGTACCAGCGGCAGGCCCCACTTGAGCGCGCGCTGGCCGGGCCCAAGCCGCGCGTACAGCGACACGATGAACGCGATCGCCAGCACGCTCACGATGAGGAAGAACGGCTTGCGGATCGTCTCGCTCGCCGTCTGCAGGAGCCCCCACGCGCCGCCCTTGTTGTAGGTGAGCGCGAAGCTCAGGTGATCCTTGACGAGCACGATGGCGGGATCGAGCAGAGTGCGCTTGCTCAGCGTCATCTCCGCCCAGGCCTTGGTCAGCACGTCGGCGGCCAGCGACACCGCGGCGACCACGCCGAAGAAGATGTAGCTCGGTCGTTCGCCGACGGCGGCCAGCGGATCTGTCGCCGCCGGTGCAGGCGCCAGCTGCGGTGCAGCGCCGGGGTCGGCGGGAGCGGCGATGCCCGCTGCGACCGCGGGAGCGTCGAACGGAATGGGCGCGCCATGCTCCGCGGCATCCGACGTCGGCGCGGGCGGATCCGCGGCCGCCGGCACGGCGATGGGCTCGACTGGAGCGGGCTCAGCCGGGCTCCCGGCGCTGGTTTCGGTGGCTGCGGGGTCGCCGGGGCGCGTCGGATCGGTGGGCTCGCTCATGGTCGGATCGCGGATTCCTACGACAAATCGGCTGCTCAAGCCAGTGTTGGAGCGCAACAGCTCGCGAGGGACGGCTATTTCCGCGCACCGCCGTCTGCCGGCGACGTGCGCGCGCATCGGTCGGGCGATACGCGCGACATTGCGACGGGACCCCCGGGCGGCGCAGGGCGGCGGGCGCTCGCGCTGCGCGCAGCGCCGCGCCCCGCGACATTGCGTCGGGACCCCCGGGCGGCGCAGGGCGGCGGGCGCTCGCGCTGCGCGCAGCGCCGCTCCCCGCGACATCGCGACGGGTTGCGACTGCCGCCCGAGCACGCGCAAGGGGGACCCGGCCGCGCGCAGCGCCAGCGAGCACGGCCGGCGCCCCAACGACGTTGAAACGCTGGGGAGCATCCACACCGAAATGCCCGTTTCGCGGGCATTTCGCGACGCTTGCCCGGGCATCCACACCGAAATGCCCGTCTTGCGGGCATTTCACGCCACTTGCCCGGGCATCCACACCGAAATGCCCGTTTCGCGGGCATTTCGCGACGCTTGCCCGGGCATCCACACCGAAATGCCCGTCTTGCGGGCATTTCGCGACGCTTGCCCGGGCATCCACACCGAAATGCCCGTCTTGCGGGCATTTCACGCCACTTGCCCGGGCATCCACGCTAAAATGCCCGTTTCGCGGGCATTTCCGCCTCCAAGTGCGCGCTTGCCCAACAAAGTGCCCGCCTCGTCGGAGGCTCGCGGGCATTTCAGCCTCCAAGTGCGCGCTTGCCCAACAAAGTGCCCGCCTCGTCGGAGGCTCGCGGGCATTTCAGCCTCCAAGTGCGAGCTTGCCCGATAAAATGCCCGTTTCTCGGGCATTTCACGGCTCCTTGGTGGGCATGCCGCCCGGAATGCCCGGATTCCGGGCGTTCTGACGCCCAAGCTCGAGCTTGCTCACCGAAATGCCCGTCTCGCCCGTCTCGCGGGCATTTCCGCCTCCAACTTCGAGCTTGCCGAACAAGGTGCCCGGTCGGGGCTGCCCCCCGCGTTGCGCGCATATCGCGTCGCGCCGTGCTCGCCGCTTCGCGGCTGCGCGCGCCGCGGGCCCGCCAAGCGCGGTCGCTCCGCGCCCGCGCGGGGGCCCATTCCTCATCGATACCCAGCCGCGCCCGTGCGGCGGTCGCTCGCTCCGCGCGCGCGGGGGCCCATCCGCTGCGGGGCCACCCGTCAGAACACCTCAGCGCTGGGACAAGCGCGACGGAGCCGAACGCGGCGGGAGGGACCAGCTCACGTAGGAACCCTCTTTCTTCTCGCCGCGTCCAGCCAAGTCGATCGTGATGCCAAGCCCGAGGGCGGCGGCTCCGCCCGCCAGAGTGGCAACGCCCACCTTCCGCGCCGTGCGAGCGTCGCCCGGATCCGAGTCGGTCTGGGCCGCGCCCAGCGAAGCCCCACCGGCGATGAGCGCCAACACGCCCAGGGTCCCGAGAAACGCGCCTCTCGGCCAGCGGGCGGTTGTCGTATTTCTGCCGTTCGGGCCGCCGACGCGCGCTCGTCCGTTGCCGACCACCGCACACTTGTCTAGTATCCGCGCATGCCGGACGCGCCCTGGGAAAAGCAGCATGGAGTCGATGCCGTCGTGGAGGGCTGGCTCGAGTCGGGGGCGGTCAGGCGCTGTCTGGCGGCGGAGCGGCTGATCGAGCCGGCGGAGGCGACGTACGCGCCCATTCCGGAGCTTTCGCCGGGGCTCGTCTCGGCGTTGAAGGGGCGCGGCATCGAGCAGCTGTACTCGCACCAGGTGGAAGCGATCGACGCGGCGCTCCAGGGCCGGCACGTCGTGATCGCGACGCCCACGGCGAGCGGCAAGAGCCTGTGCTTTCACCTGCCGGTGCTGCAGGCCATCGCCGACGATCCCGACGCGAGCGCTCTGTACGTGTATCCGACCAAGGCGCTGAGCCGCGACCAGGAGCACGGCCTGCACGAGCTCGCGGGCGAGGCGGGCCTGTCCGTCGCGGCGACGGTGTACGACGGCGACACGCCGGGCGATGCGCGGCGCGCGGCGCGCGAGCGGAGCCGCATCGTGCTGACGAATCCGGACATGCTGCACGCAGGCATCATGCCGAACCACGCGCGTTGGGCGCGCACGTTCCAGAGCCTGCGCTATGTGGTGCTGGACGAGCTGCACACGTACCGCGGCGTGTTCGGCTCGCACATGGCGCACGTGGTGGCGCGGCTGAGGCGCATCGCGGCGTTCCACGGCGCGAGCCCGGCGTTCATCTGCGCCACGGCGACCATCGGCAACCCGCGCGAGCACGCGGCACGGCTGATCGGCGTCCACCCCGACGAGGTGACGCTCGTCGATCGCTCGGGCGCGCCGCGCGCGAGCCGGCGCTTCTTCCTCTACAACCCGCCGGTGGTGAACGAGGAGCTCGGCATCCGCGCCAGCACGCTCAAGCAGAGCGTGAACCTCGCGGCGGATCTGGTGCGCGCCAAGGTGCCGACGATCGTGTTCGGCCCGTCGCGCAATTCGGTCGAGGTGATGCTGAAATACCTGCGCGCCAAGTGCGGCGACGTGGCCGGACCCGACGCCATCATGGCCTATCGCGGCGGCTATCTGCCCGAGACGCGGCGCGCGATCGAGCGGGGGCTGCGCGACGGAGCGATCCTGTGCGTGGTGGCGACCAACGCGCTCGAGCTCGGCATCGACATCGGCGATCTGGATGCGGTGGTATGCACGGGCTATCCGGGCTCGGTGGCGGGCATGTGGCAGCGCTTCGGGCGCGCCGGACGCCGCGGCGACACCAGCATCGCCCTGATGGTCTGCTCGTCGAACGCGCTGGACCAGTTCCTCGCGCGCGAGCCGGAGTACCTGCTCGGGGCCGGCGCCGAGGAAGCGCGCATCGACCCGTCCAATGTGGAAATCCTGATCCAGCACCTGAAGTGCGCGGCGTTCGAGGCGCCGTTCGAGATCAGCGCGCCGGGCCCGAAGCCGGCGGACCCCGAGGCGGCCGAGGGCGAGAGCTATCTCGGGCTGGACACCGAGAGCACGCGCGACGCACTGGAGTACCTGGCCGGCCACGGTCTGGTGCACGAGAGCGGCGGCCGCTATCACTGGGCGGGCGAAGCGTTCCCGGCCAACCACGTGTCGCTGCGCAACATCGGCTGGGACAACTTCGTGATCATCGACGTGGCGACGAACAAGTCGATCGCGGAGCTGGATTGGCGCGCCACGCACACCATGCTGCACGAGCAGGCCATCTACCAGCAGGATGCCGAGCAGTACCAGGTGGAACAGCTCGACTACGAGAACCACAAAGCCTACGTCCGCCGCGTGAAGCCGGACTACTTCACGACTGCCCTCACCTACCGCACCGTGGGAGTCATCGAGGAGGAGCAGAGCTCGGCGCTCGGCCGCGCGGGCATCGGCTTCGGCGAGGTGAAGGTCGTCGAGAAGGTCACCGGCTACAAGAAGATCAAGTTCTTCACCCACGAGAACGCCGGCTACGGAGACGTGCATCTGCCGGAGATGCAGATGCACACGACGGCGTTCTGGCTCACGGTGCCGGAAACGCTGATCGCGGGGCTCGGGATAGAGCGCGCAACGCTGATCGAGGCGCTGCGCGGTCTCGGCAAGGCGCTCGAGACGGTGAGCACACTTTCGCTGATGTGCGATCCGCGCGACATCAACCGCACGCTGGGCGACGGCGCGTCGGATCCGGCGCTCGGCCTGCCCGCGGGGCGCGATCCCCACGCGGGCCGCACCGGCGGCTTCGACCCCACGGTGTTCCTGTTCGACGCGATCCCGGGCGGCGTGGGACTGGCCGAGCGCATCTACGAGCGAGCGGGCGAGCTGCTGGAAAGCGCCGGACGACTGATCCGCGGCTGCAACTGCAGGAGCGGCTGCCCGGCCTGCGTCGGGCCCGGCGACGAGGGCGGCGGCCAGAAGCGCGCCGCGCTGGACCTGCTGTCGGCGCTGGAGCTCAGGCTGGCCACGCCCGCCGCGCCTTGCGTGGCGTAGGGCGATCGGGAGAAACACGAAGGCCGAAGGACCGAAGGTTTTTGGGGGGCGAACGAGGCGCGGCGGGGCGCGGCTCATCCAGCGGGTGGGCGGTCGGTTGCGACTGGGCGGCCGTCGCCCTAGCCTTTCCCCGGTGGGACGTTTGCTTGGACTCGTAGCGCTGACCGGCGCCCTGGCGCTTGGCGCTACGGGTTGTCTGGCGCGCGGTCAGTCGAAGCTCCACCGGCAGACGCAGGACGACGGGGGGCCGTCCATCGACTTCGACGCGGGCACGATCAGCGACGCGGCCGGCGAGCTGCCGCCGACGGATCCGCACGCAGTGCTCGGCGTGGACCCGCCGCACGGGCCGTTCAACGGCGGGCAGCTGGTGATGGTGCGCGGCAACGGCTTCACCAGCCAGGCGCGGGTGTGGTTCGGGCAGACCGAGGTGGCCAAGTCGGACGTGGTTCCCATCGACCCGGGCCGCGTGCAGGTCGTGGTGCCGCCGGGCAAGGCGGGTGCGGTCGACGTCAGCGTGCAGAACGGCAGCGACACCTCGACGCGCGGCACGCTCACCGGCGGTTACACCTACGACGCGTTCTACGCCGATCCCGCCAGCGGCCCGACCTCGGGAGGGACGATCATCAAGCTCCACGGCAACGGAACGCAGTGGGGCGCGGGCACCGACGTGCAGGTCGATCTGAAGCCCTGCCAGAACATCAACGTGACGAGCCCCACCGAGCTCACCTGCGCCACGCCGCCGGGTACGCCGGGCTCCAAGATGATTCGCGTCACCACTTCCGACGGCACCAGCACGGACGTGCTTGACGCGTTCACCTACGGCAACAGCGACAACGGCTTCAAGGGTGGTCTCAGCGGAGCGGCGCTCGCAGACCACCTGAAGGTGCTGGTGCTCGACGACTACACCGGCAACGCGATCGCGGGTGCGACCGTGGTGGCGGGCGACGACTTGTCGACCGCGCTGGTGCAGCAGACCGACGGCGCCGGCATCGCGCTGTTCCAGGCGCCCGGATTGGGACCGAAGCGCTCGGTCACGGTGGCGATGAAGTGCTACCAGCCGCAGACGTTCGTGGACGTGCCGGTGGACACGCTCACGGTCTATGTCGACCCGGTTCTGGCACCGTCCTGCGCCAGTCAAGGCGATCCGCCGCCCGTGGGCGGAACGCCGGGATACGCCGCGGGCATCACCGGGCAGCTTGTATGGACGGGCGGCCAGGAGTTCCAGAAGGCGGGCTGGACCAACGTGCCCAAGCCGAAGACAGCCGACGAGAAGCTGGTGGCCTACGTGCTGCCGCTGCGCGGCGATCCGACGCAGGCGTTCCAGCTGCCGTCTTCCTCGCAAGCGGTGACGCCGAGCTCGCCGGGCGATGTCGGCTACTCGTACTCGGTGTCGACGACGCCGGGCAACCAGAGCCTGTACGCCGTGGCCGGCATCGAGAACGACGCGCTGAGCCCGCCGCAGTTCTTCGCCTACGCCATGGGGCTCGTGAAGGGCATCGGCGCGCTGCCGGGCCTCACCACGACGAACGTCTACATTCCGGTGGACGTGCCGCTGGACCACGCGATGTCGATCGCGGTCAAGCCGCCCCAGGCGACCTCGCGCGGGCCCGATCGCGTGCAGGCCCAGGTCGCGGTGCGCGTGGGCGAGCTCGGCTACGCGCTGCTGCCAGGAGGGCAGGCCACTGCGCTCTTGCCGGTGTCGTCGCCGTTCAATCTGGTGGGCATTCCGCCGCTGGTCGGCAGCCTGGCCGGAACCCAGTACGTCTCGACAGCCAGCGCCGTCACGGGCGCCTCGGCCACGACGCCGCTGTCCGTCGTAGGCCTGACCGTGTCGACCACGACCAACCAGACCGTCACTCTCGATGGCTTCGTCGAGATCCCGAAGCTCACCAATCCCGCGACCAACGGCAGCTGGAACGCGCAGGATCTCTCGGTCGACTGGCTCCCGGGCGGCGCGAGCGTGGATCTGACGGTGTACGACATCGAGAGCAGCGCCGGACTCGTCGACTGGACGGTCGCGGCGCCTGCCGGCGACAAGACGGTGCGCCTTCCGGATCTGGCGTCGCTCTCGGGCGACCTCGGATTCGGCGTGGTCCCGGGATTCGTGAGCATCACGGTGTCGGCCGCGCACATCAAGAGCTTCGACTACGGCACGCTCACCTATCACCAGCTCGGGAAGAACGGCTGGGACGCCTACGCCCGCAACGTCTTCAACGCTCATCATTAGTGTCCCACCCACCCACCCCCACCGTAGTCCTCCGCCGGGGGCTCACCGCCCCCGGACCCCCGACGCGCCTCGCTACGCTCGACGCGGCTCCGCTGTCGCTTCGCGCGCGCAACCTGTCGCGACTGCTCCTCCTGCTGACGGTTCTCGCGGCAGGTTGCGGCTACGACAAGGCGACGCGCTGGGACGTTCCGCAGGCGCTGGTCGTGCCGCCGCTGTGCAGCGTCGGCGACGTGCGCTGCGGCGTTCAACAGCTGCAGCGCTGCGAGAAGACCGACAAGGGGCTCGCATGGGTGGCGCTCGACGACTGCGCGAGCCACGACCAGGTGTGCGTTCCGTCGCTGCTCGAGTGCAAGGCGTGCCAGCCCAACACGGTGAGCTGCGACGGGCAGGACGTCATCCGCTGCGACGCGACGGGCAACAAGAAGACCAGGGAAAAGACCTGCTCCGGCGAGGGTATCGCCTGCCGTGAGGGCGCCTGCGTGGATCTGTGCGGACAGGCGAAGGTGCAGCGCAGCAACGTCGGCTGCGAGTACTGGGCGGTGGACCTGGACAACGCCGACATCAACGACTCGCTGAACGCAGCCGCGCAGCAGTTCGCCGTCGTGGTCTCGAATCCGCAGCCGGACGTGTCGGCCAATGTCGACATCGACCAGGACGACACCGATCCCGGGCAGCCGGGCGCGCCCATCTCGATCGCCAACACCGCGATTCCGCCGCTCGGGCTGCGAGTGTTCAAGCTCGGTCCACGCGAGGTCGATGGCTCCCCGCCCGGCGAGTTCAACACCGGCACCAACACCGCGCTGACGCGCCACGCCTACCGCATCAGCTCGGACGTACCGGTCGTCGCCTACCAGTTCAATCCGCTGGAGAACGTCAACGTGTTCTCCAACGACGCTTCGCTTCTGAAGCCGGTGGAAGCGCTCAGCGACCTGCCGGGCGAGATGACCGACGCCTACGTGGTGCTCGGCTGGCCGCAGACGATCGCCGCCACGCAGAACCCGGACACCAACTTCAACCCGTCCGACCCCATCAACCTGCGCGTATTCCTCACCATCGTGGGAACCCGCCCCGACACCCACGTGTTGGTCGATCCCCGGGCGGAGATCGTCGCCGGCGGTCCGGTGGCGGACACGAAGGCGGGCGGGCAGGTCGAGATGACGCTGAACCCCTTCAACGTCCTCAACCTGGAGACCGGCGACTTCAACGCCGATTTCACGGGCTCGTTGATCCAGTCGGATCAACCGGTGGTGGTGTTTTCGGGCAGCGAGGCGAGCGATGCGCCGTTCTTCAGCAAGCTGGCTTTCCGCCAGTGCTGCGCGGACCACCTGGAAGAACAGCTCGATCCGGTGCGCACCTCGGGGCGGAAGTTCGTGGCGTCGCTGTCGTCCAACCGCACGCAGGCCGTCGCCCAGGCCGGCGCGACGTTGGGCGTCGTGGCGCAGCCGGAGTACTTCCGCATCATCGCCACCACCGACGCCGGCGCGACGGTGAAGACCACGCTGACCGGAGGCCTGTCGAACATCAAGCTGGCCAAGAAGGGCAGCTTCGTGGACATCGCGACCCAGCGGAATTTCATGTTCGAGAGCGACCAGCCGGTGCAGCTCGGCGACGTGATGCCGAGCCAGGACGCGGCGGGCGTCCCGCGCGGGTTGCCGGGGGGGATCCGAGCTTCCTCGTGGTGCCGCCCATCGAGCAGTACCGCCGCGACTACGTGTTCCTCACGCCGGACAAGTACAGCTTCGACTTCATCCGCATCATCGCGCCGCCGGACACGGACATCGTGTTCGACGGACAACAACTCGCCAATGTGCCCGGCTGCACCAGCGCGCCAGCCGATGGGCTCGACGCGAAGGCGCGCGGCGGCAAAGCGGCGCCGTACACGGTGTACACCTGCCAATTGAGCTTCCCGGTGGTCGACCCGTCGAAGCAGCCCCCCGACAACCTCGCCGCGGGCAAACAGAACGACGGCGTCCACCGCATCGACGCCAACCGCAAGGTCGGCGTCCTCGTCGACGGCTTCGACAGCTACGTCAGCTACGCCTACGCCGCAGGGACGGAACTGACCGAGATCGTGCCGCGCTAGCGCGGCGCGCTGACGGGCGCGCTGTGCCGTCGCGGCGTGGTGTGCCGTCGCAGCGTGGTGTGCCGGGCAAGCCACCCGAAATGCACGCCAGACGTGCATTTCACCGCCCTTGCCCGGGCAAGCCACCCGAAATGCACGCGTAGCGTGCATTTTGCCCCTCTTGCCTGCGCAACTGACGACGGAAACGGCCGAGAGGAGGCCATGCTCTGGCACCTCGTCGCGCACTCCGTCGTCGGCACGTATCCCCTCGCTTCGGTGTCGGCTTGCGACGCCCTCTGGGCTTCGCTGAGGCGATGCTTTCCGCGCTCGGCGGCCGCGTGCTTGATGCCTGATCATCCGCACCTGCTGGTCGAGGCAGACGATGGCAAAAGGGCGCGGCGGGCTTTCGCGCAGTGCCTCGCCGGCCTTGCAAGGCAAGTCGGCCGCGGGCCCGTGTGGCGATCCGTGCCGGCGCCCGAGCCAATCCCCAACGCCAAGCACCTGCAACGCCAGATCCGCTACGTCCATCTCAACCCATGCCGCGACGGGCTCGTCGACGATCCGCTGTGTTGGCCCTGGTCGACTCACCGCGGAGCCGTCGGCGTCGAGCTCGACCCATGGGTTTCGCCAGCGGACATCTCGTCCCTCCTCTGCCGTACTGGCACCGCACGTTGGCTGCACGACTACGTGTCGTCGGATCCTTCGGTCAACGTCGCGGGCACACCGTTCCCCGTTCCCGCGCGCAGACAAGCCATTCCCACCGCGCCACTCGCTGCCATCGCCGACGCCGCGCGCGCCGCCGTACCGAACCGCATCCCCCTGCAGCGCCACCTGCTCGTGCTGCTCGCCGAACATCAGGGCTGGCGCGACACGCGGCTGATCGCCGACGCCGCCGGAATCACTCCCGGCCAGGTCCGCCGCCTGCTCAAGCGTCCCGCACCCGAGCTGCTTCGTGTCGGCGCGTACTGTCTGGGCGACGCGCGACTGCGCCACTTGCCCGACCTCCGCATCTGACCGCGCAGGCAAGCCACCGGAAATGCACGCCAGACGTGCATTTCACCGCCCTTGCCCCGGCAAGCCACCCAAAATGCACGCCGGACGTGCATTTCACCCCGTTTGCTTCCGCTTTCTGGGTTGCCCCCCGCGCTGCCCGTCGCTGGACCGCTGCGCCGCGCTGCCGCGCGCCGCGGGCCCGCCAAGCGCGGTCGCTCCGCGCCCGCGCGGGGGCCCAACGCCACTCGTCGCCGCCGCGCGCCCCACGCCGCCGCGCACCGCTCGATGACGTCAACTCTCTGGATTAGCCGCACCCCGCGCCCCAGCGCTCGACCCCAGAAAACCTTCGGCCCTTCGGCCCTTCGTGTTGCTCGAATCGTCAAAGGCGCTCGACGCCGCCAAGTCGCTGGATTGGCCGCGCGCCGCGCCCCAGCGCTCGACCCCCAAAAAAATCTCGTCCGCTTTTCCGTGGGGAATCCGCCTTCCTGTTCACTCGCAAAGAGTGCGCGGCGCCGTCACTTCGCCGGCGTGTAGAGCGGCCATTGGTCGAGCAGGGGGATGGCGGCGCCGGGGCCGCTTTCGCGCAGGGCCCGGACGCATTCGTCGACGGACAGGCGGCGAGGGCCGAAGATGGTGGGGTCGGCCGCGTCGGCGTCCATCAGGGACGACGGGTGGTCGACGCCGTAGTCGTCGGGGTGGCCCTGCATGTCGAGCAGCACGTGGCCGAGCTCGTGCGCCAGCGCGTAGGATCTCGCGCCGGCCTGCACGGCCGCGCGATCCACGATGACGGTGTTTTCGATGGCAGCGCCCGGCGACGCGAGGAACGACTCGCCGATGCGCCCGGTGCGCGCGAAGTTCGGCACGATGAACACGTCGATGGTGGTCGGATCGCCGTCGTCGAACGCCTTGATCAAGCTGCGCTCCTCCACCGTACCGGCGATGGCGTTCTCGTCGGTGAAGTGATCGAGCCCGTCGGTCAGGTTCACTTCACCGAGGCAGACGCGCAGCGTGTTGTCGCTGGACAGCGCGCCGCCGTCCGTTGGCGAGAGCGGAATCATCGCGCCGGCTCGCGTGCGCACCAGCACGTCCGCGGTCGGCAGTGCTCCCAGCGAGGTGGGCGGGTTCTCGCTGACGACGGCGCGGAGGCCCGCGCCGCGCACGACCGCGGCCAGCGCGTTCGCGACCTGGACCGGGGTCTGCCCGGCGTGCGTGGAAAGCTCGAGCGCGCGCTTGCCGGCGCGGAACGCGATCTTTCCGCCGCTGGCGGGCAGGCCCAGATCGCAACCGACGGCGAGCATGTGCGGCGGCGGCGGATCGACGACCTCGACATCCACCTGCTTGCCGTAGCCGAAGTGGATGCCGCATTGCCCCCAGAGCCGGCTCGCCGTGCGCACCTCGTGGCGGGCGACGGCGATGGCGCCCTTGGTGTTGCCGCCGATGGGCGCGGCGCCGCCCGGCGTGAGGCGCACGACGCGCACCCGGAGGTGCGCACGATAGCGATCGATGGGACCGAGCGCGCTGTGGCGCGGTCCGCCGACGCGCAGCGACGCCACCGTGCGACCTGCCGCAGCTATCTCGATCCGACCGCCGACCTCCCCCAGGAGCGAGTGCGACGCAGAACCGGGATGGCTGCGGTCGACGCGATCGCCCGTGACGCGGATCGGCGGCGTGCCCACGCATTCGAGTCCGGATGCGGTGTGCGGCGGACAGCTCGTCTTCGTAAGCTCGACGTGCGTCAGCTCGTCGAGCTTGCCGCCTTCGGGCAGCGTGGAGCGCACGTAGACGCTGTCGGGCAGCGCGGCGGCCGGGCCAATGGCGACCCAGCTCAAGGCGTCGGCGTCGGGCGGAGCGCCGGCTGCGGCGAGCTCGGACGGCAGCACGCGGCTGATCGACGCGTGCGAGCGCGCGAGATCGATGCGCGTGCCGCTCGCGTCCACAGCGGCCAGCTCGAGCACCGTGACGTGCAGCGTCAGATCGGAGAGCTCGACCGTGCCCGCGCCGCTGGCCACGCCCTGCACGCCGATGTGCCGCACGACCAGCGGGTGGGCGAGCTTCCCCTGGATGGGCTTTCCCGCGACGATGACGCGCAGCGGCCCCTCGACGGCGAGCAGCTTCTGGGGTTTCGCGAGATCGATCACGCGCACGTCGCTCGCCGCCACGCCCGCCACGCGCGGCTGGGCGCAATCGGCCACGCCGTTGTTGTCGTCGTCGTCCTGGTCGGCGAACAGCGTCAGCGCGAGGCCCGGCACGTCCGCTCCTGGCGCCTGCCCGGCGGCAGCTGGGGCGCGAGGTTCGGCGACGGCCAGCGCCGTCACGAGCCCCGCCGCGGCAAGCGCGAAGAGTCCCGCCATCGGGAACGCCTTCACGCTCCGGCGCGCGGTGAATCCGTGAGCTATTCGACCCATCCGAGCTGCACCCTGCGGAAGGTGGGCTCGGTCACCAGCGGTTGCGCCACCCGGCCCGCCTGTGCCGCGCGTATCAGCGAGGCCCAGGCGACGGTGGTCATCTGCCGGCTCGACACAAGCGGCGTCAGGAGCGAGTCGGGCAGCGGCTGCTGGCCCGCGTCGTAGAGCGCGGCAGCGGCCAGGCCGCGCAGCGCCTCGCGGCGCGAGCTCTTCGTGGCGTCGACGAGCATCTTCTCGAGATCCGTCCGATCGTGATCCCGCGACAGGTATAGCGCGGATCGGATCGCCGTCGCGTCGCCAAGCGACGACGACTTCACCATGCTCTCCAGCATCGGCCGTGCGCCCGGCACACGCGCGGCGGCGAGCCGGAACAGGAACGTCGTGTCGCGGTCGGCGCTCGGCCGGTCGCTCAGCCGCGCTACGAGCTCCACGGTGGGGCGAATCGTCGGCGCCGGCTCGCTGTCGCCTCCAAGCGCCCAGGCCACCATGGTCCACGCCGCCCGCGCGCTCGTCGGCCCCTCGCGAGCACGCTCCCGCGCCTCCTTGAGCGGCTTCGGATCGCCGGCGCGGGTCGCGATCTCGCCGAGGACCAGCCAGCGGCCCAGATGGCGCTCGGCGTCGCGAAGCACGGCGAGCGCCGGCGCAATGGCGACCGGCAGCGCTGGACCCCAGAGCAACGGCACGAACAACTCGACGCACAGATCGATGCGGTGGCTCTCCTTGATCTTGGGAGCCACCGACGCGATGTGCTGACCGTTCGATTCGCTGCGCGCGACCCGCGCAACCTCCGCCGCAAAGGCGAGATGCGGATGACGGCTCGCGGCAATGCGCGCAAGCGGATCGGACAGGGACCCGTCGGCTACGAAACACGCCGCGGAGAGCGTCGGCAGCCCGCCGGAGTCGTCGCTACCGAGCGCGCGCTTCACCTGCGCCACCGCGCGGCGCTCGCCGTGCTCGGCCAACGCGCGCACGGCAGCGGCGTAGAGCGGGCGCTGGTAGGTGCCGCGCTTGACCAGCGTCTCGAGCGCCTTCTGCAGCGCATCGCGCACGCGGGGCGAGTGCGGAGCGAGCGCTCTGAGCGCGCCGCCGAGACGGGCTTCCTGCGCCGGCTTGCGCCGCAGGGCGGAGACGACGTCGGCCTCCAGGCGGGACAGCACGTCGTCGCCGATTACCTCCCCCGGAGCCGCCCTCTTTACCATCAGGCCAGTACATAAAGGTATCACTGATCGGGCGCCGCCAGACCTCGAAAACGCGGCTCTCGGCTGGGGGTCGCTGGGCCGAGCGAATCGGCGCGGGACCCGTCTCGTCCAACCACAAACTGCCAACACGAATCGCGTGCTAGCGCGGGATCGCCGGGCCTGGACCGTTGTTGCCCAATCCGGACTCGTGCACTAGGGTCCCCCACAGGAGAAACCGATGCGGAAAGCTGTATCTGCCCTCGTTCTGTCCACCGTCCTGCCTGTGCTCGTTCTCGTCGCCTGCAAGAAGAACGACGAGCAGCAACCGCCGCCACAGCAGCCCTACGGCCAGCAGCCCTACGGGCAACCCACCGGTTATGGGACCGCGCCCGCGCCGACCGGCTACGGCACCGCACCCGCGCCCACCGGCTACGGCACCGCACCCACCGCAACCGGCACGATGTCGCAGCCGAGCCCGATGGCGTTCCCCTGCCAGAGTGACGCACAGTGCCTCTCCCACCGCTGCAACACGCAGTACGGCAAGTGCGCCTGGCCCTGCCAATCGAACAACGACTGCCAGCCCGGGTTCCAGTGCGTGACGCCCGCGTGCATTCCGGCGGTCGGGGGCCAGCAGCAGCCCACCCAGTGACCACCGAAGCCGAGTACGAAGAGCGCGCGAGCCCCGAGCTCCGCGCTCTGCTCGACGCGCTCGACGCGCTCGACGACGAGGGCGTGGAAGCCGAGCTCGAGAGCGACATCCTGACGCTCGAGTTTTCCGACGGGGTCCGCTACGTGATCAACTCGCACCGCGCCGCGCGGCAGATCTGGATGGCAGCGGAGCGCAACGCCTGGCACTTCGACTGGGTGCCGGAGAAAGAGCGCTGGATAGCCGCCAAGACCGGCGACGAGCTGTGGGCGACGCTCCAACGCGTCGTCGGCGGCAAGCTCGGCCGCGACGTCGAGCTCGCGCGCGCGTAGAGCTCGACGACGCGCAGCGGCGGTGTACGTGCGGCGACGGTGTCCGCGCGCGAGGCGGCGCGGTGGTGGCGCGGTGTCCGCGCGCGTGGCGGCGCGGGTGGCGGCGCGGTGTCCGCGCGCGTGGCGGCGCGGTGTCCGCGCGAGGCGGCGTGGTGGTGGCGCGGTGTCCGCGCGCGTGGCGGCGTGGTGGTGGCGTGGTGTCCGCGCGCGTGGCGGCGACGGTGTCCGCGCGCGGGCGGCGCGGTGGCGGCGTGGTGGTGGCGCGGTGTCCGCGCGCGTGGCGGCGCGGTGTCCGCGCGCGAGGCGGCGCGGTGGTGGCGCGGTGTCCGCGCGCGTGGCGGCGTGGTGGTGGCGTGGTGTCCGCGCGCGTGGCGGCGCGGTGGCGGCGTGGCCGCGGCGAAGGCAAGGCACCCGAAATGCACGCCAGACGTGCATTTCACCCCGCTTGCCCGGGCAAGGCACCCGAAATGCACGCCTGACGTGCATTTCACCCCGCTTGCCCGGGCAAGGCACCCGAAATGCACGCCTGACGTGCATTTCACCCCGCTTGCTTCCGCTTTCTGGGTTGCCCCCCGCGCCGAACGTCATTCTACGTCGCGGCGTGCTCGCCGGGGCTGCGCGCGCCGCGGGCCCGCCAAGCGCGGCCGCTCCGCGCCCGCGCGGGGGCCCAACGCCCTAGCTCCACACTCAACGTCGAAGCGTCGCGGCGCCGAGCGTCACCAATCCGAGCGCCAACGGCAGAGGTGCGTCGTCGCGTGAGCCCGCAGTGCGACAGCCGCAGCCGCCCTTGTCGCCGGATGACGCGCCGGAGCTCGCGCCGGCACCGCCCGCCGCGCCGCCGGAACCGCCGCTGCTCGCGCCGCCGGCCGACGCGCCACCCGCCGAAGTGCCGCCGCTCGACGTGCCGGCGCCGCCGCCCGTTCCGGCTCCGCCCGTCCCCGCGCCTCCGGTCCCGGCGCTGCCGCCGCCCGACTTGAGCCCGTCCTGCGGCTTCCAGCCGGGATTGGTCCCCTCGCCCTGGTAGGCGCCGCGGTAGGTGAAGTCCTTCTGCGTGCCGTTGAAGTCGCGGTCGTAGTCGGTGTCGCTGTTGACGCTCGAGAGATCGATCGCCGCGCCGTGGAGCGCGCTGCCGGTCTTCGGGTAGAAGTCCATCTGTCCGAGCGCGAGGCCAGGGTTGACTACGTAGTTGCCGGCATTGGCGACGCTGTCGCTGATGTCGTCGTGCTCGTTCGTTATCGTGCCGCCGAGCGGCGACGGCGAAAAGATGGCGTTGGCCGCCACCAGGCTCACGCCGCTCGGCGCCGCGCCAAACGAGATCCCCTGCGCCGTGCCGTAGATGGTGTTGTTGTAGGCGATGGCGTCGATCACCGTCTTGCCGGCGTGATTCATGAAGTGGATGGCCTGGTGCTTCGAGTCGACGAAGATGTTGTCGTGCACGTGCACGCGACCGGTCGCCTGCAGCAGCGCGTCGTCGTCGTTGTGGAAGAAGAAATTGCCGTAGATCTCGTAGTGATCCTGGCTGCCGGGGCCGCTGTCGGGAAAGCCGTCGACCAGCAGGTTGGGGCGCGCGCCATCCGGGCTCGGGTTGTTCTCCTTCAGGAACACGTTGTTGCGGATGATGGTCGTGCGCACATCCGTCGGCACCTGCGGCACGTCGTTCTGCTGCCGATCGACCTGCTGCTTGATCTCCATGTTGTAACCAAGCGTGTGGCGGTACAGGTTGCCCTCGATGAGCCCGCCGATGAACGCCTCGGTGCCGTCGGAGTTGCCGAGGTACATGCCGGTTCCAGCGCCGTCGATGATGTTGCCCTTGATGACCCAGTTCCAGCTGACGATCTTGGTATTGATACCCACGGTCTGTTGATCCGTACCGCCGCCGTCGTGGCGCGTGATCGTACAGCCCTCGACGGTGATGTCGTGCGTCCAGTGCCCCGCGGTGCCGTTGGCCTTGACCGCGTCCACGCCGGCGATGTCCTGACCGTCGAAGGTGATGTCCTTGATGACGATGTACGCCGCATCCTGCAGATCGATGGTGTTGCAGCAGGATCGGGCCAGCATGCGCGCGGGCGCGCCGCTCGCCGGACCCTCGATGGTGATGGGCTTGCCGGGCGCGCCGCTCACGCCGTGAATCGAAAGTCCCCCGTCGTAGTCGCCGGCGGCCAGCTTCAGCGTGTCGCCCGGCTTGAGGGTGGCGAACTTTGCCTGGAAGTTCGTTGGGTCCGCCGGCACATCCGCCGCGCGCGCTGTCACGGAAGCGAACAGACCGGCGACGACA
The DNA here is from genome assembly GCA_963826085.1 of uncultured delta proteobacterium. Lineage (GTDB taxonomy): Bacteria > Myxococcota_A > Polyangia > Polyangiales > Polyangiaceae > CAWDXG01. The sequence continues at coordinate 970,731 of CAWGVN010000008.1, forward strand.
GCCCCGACGAGTGCGTAACGCATCCGCCGCAGTCTACACCCGCGCGAGTCGAGGGGTGGTACCCTGGCAACGGGACGTTCGCCGCCGATGCCGAAGCCAGAAGATTTCGAGGTAACCCTCGAGACGCCCGGAAACCTGGTCGCGCGCTTCCGCAACGTGCTGATCCAGGTGCGGACCGGCACCATGACGATGCGGATGATCGACGACATCGAGCGCTCTGGCCGCCTGATGCGCGCCGCCGCCCCGCGCGGCAATGTCGGCGCGATCGTGATCGTGGAGGAGACCGCGGAGGTGCCGGACGCCGGCGTCCGCAAGCGCCAGCGCAACGTCCTTCGCGACATGACGACCCACAGCCAGACGTTCCTGGCCGGCGCGATCTGCGGCGGCAGCGTCAAGACCTCGCTGCTCCGGACGGTGACGCGCGCGGTCACCCGCGGCATGGAGCGCATCTACTCCGCGCGCACGCCAGAGGCCGCCGTCGAGTGGATGGCCGACAAGCTCGGCAACGTCTCCGCCGTGGAGCTCGGCCGCGCCGTCGACTACGCGCGCGAGCTCGCGCGCGAAAAGAGCGGATAGCGCAGCTTGACGAAACAGGGCGCGGTGCGGCGCCAGCAAGCCGTGCCGGACTCGCCGACATTTCCGGCGCCGAGCCGCAGCTTGGAGCGCTTTCTGTCGGTCAGACCGACATTTCCGGCGCCAAGCCGCGCTTCGAGCTCATTGTGTCGGACTCGCCGACATTTCCGCCGCCAAGCCGCAGCTTGGAGCGCTTTCTGTCGGTCAGACCGACATTTCCGGCGCCAAGCCGCGCTTCGAGCTCATTGTGTCGGACTCGCCGACATTTCCGGCGCCAAGCCGCAGCTTGGAGCGCTTTCTGTCGGTCAGACCGACATTTCCGGCGCCAAGCCGCGCTTCGAGCTCATTGTGCCGGACTCGCCGACATTTCCGGCGCCGAGCCGCAGCTTGGAGCGCTTTCTGTCGGTCAGACCGACATTTCCGGCGCCAAGCCGCGCTTCGAGCTCATTGTGTCGGACTCGCCGACATTTCCGCCGCCAAGCCGCAGCTTGGAGCGCTTTCTGTCGGTCAGACCGACATTCGGGGCGCCTCGCTATGCGTTGGCGCCCGTGCGAAGCAGGGCGCTGCAGGACGGCGCGAACGCTGCGTATCCGCGACGCGGAGCGGCTGCCAGGACCCCCCACCCCAACGGCCTACAGCTTCGTGACCGCGAGCTTCAGCGCTTCGTCGCCGATTGCGTACTCGCGCGCGTCGGCGGGGACTTCGAACGTGATTCGCGTAGCAAGGCACTCGCGCTCGAGAGTCCCCTGCCATTCACGCGCCACGCGCACGACGCGCTCGCTGCCGCCGATGGCCAGTGACACGCGGTCGATGAAGTCCAGCTGCTGCTCCTTGCGGACGGCCTGGATGCGGCTGACGAGCTCGCGCAGGATGCCCTCGTCGACGAGGGCGTCGGTCAGCGTGGTGTGCAGCACGACCACGCCGACCTTGCCGGTGCCGGCGGCGAAGCCCTCCGCGGCGGAGACGGCGACCTCGATCTCCTCCGCGGAGAAGTCGAGCTTGTCGCCGTCGATGTCGAGCGTGAGCTTGCCGTGCGTGGAGAGCTCGGCGTGGAGCTGACCGCCGTCGGCGGCTTCGAGCACCTTCTTCACGGCCTGCACGTTCTTGCCCAGGCGCGGGCCGAGCGCGCGGAAGTTCGGCTTGAGCTTGAACGACACGGCGCCCTGCTCGTGGCCCGGGAACATGAAGCGGAGCTCGTGCACATTGAGCTCGTCCATCGCGAGCTCCTTGTACGACTCGAGGCGCTTCAAGAGCTCGCCGTCGTTGAACACCACGTCGGCGCGGGACAGCGGCTGGCGCACCTTGAGCTTGTTCGCCGTGCGCACGGACAGGCCCAGGCTGACAATCTCGCGCACCGCGGCCATTTCCTCGGCAAGCCGCTCGTCGATGGCCGCGGCGTGCAGCTCGGGGAAGCTGTCGAGGTGCACGCTCTCCTTCGCGCCCAGGACTTCCGCGCGCGTGACGAGGTTCTGGTACATCTCCTCGGCGAAAAAAGGAATGAACGGCGCGGCGAGCTTGCTTACCGTGACCAGCGACTCGTACAGCGTGGCGTAGGCGTCGCGCTTGTCCTGCGCGAGGCCGGGCGCCCAGAAGCGCTCGCGGCTGCGGCGCACGTACCAGTTGCTGAGCCCCTCGACGACGTCCACGAGCCGCAGCGCCGCGTCGTAGACGAGGTAGCCGTCGAGCGCCTTGCGCACATCGCGGACAGCCAGGTTCAGCTCCGAGAGCATCCAGCGGTCCAGCAGCGAGCGCTCGGCGAGCGGGCGACCTGTCTTGTCGCCGGGATGCCAGCCGTCGATGTTCGCGTAGATGGTGAAGAACGAGTACACGTTGCGGAGCTTCACCTGGAAGTCCTTCTGCAGCGTGCGTACGTTCTTGAGGCTGTGGCGCGTGTTGCTCCACGGCGGTGACGCCGCGTAGAAGAACCAGCGGAAAGCGTCGGCGCCGGGCGCGGGCGTGTGCTCGTCCTCGATCATCACGCGCTGCTCGATGGGCTTGCGCGGCACCTCCACCGGCATCGTGTGAAGGCCGCTGTCGACCACCTGCACGCCCAGCGCGCTCCGGTCGGCTTCCGACAGCAGCACCACGCGGCGCGGCAGCAACTTGAGCGCCTTGAGCGCGAGCATGCGGCGGTCGTCGGGCTGGTCGGCGCGGTAGACGGCCACCTCGGCGCCGTCGGTCAGGTCCATCCCTTCCAGATCCTCGCGCGCGATCAGCGCCTCCCCCGGCTTGGCCTGGACGCCGTGCGCTTCGGCCAGCACGCCGAACTCCATGCGCACGCGGTCGAGGATGATCTCGGGCGGCGTGTAGTTGCCCTTGCTCTTGCTCTCCTTCTTGCCCTCCTTGTCGGAGACGTGGCCGAGCACGATGCAGGTCTTGTACGGGTACGGGAAGTCGCGCTTGGGCGTGAGGGCGAGCTTCTCCTGCGTGGGCTTGTCGAAGACGAGTGTCGAGATCATGAGCAGCGAGTAGAACCAGCCGCGCGTCTGGTCGATGGCCTCGCTGATGAAGTCCGCGGGGAAGGCGTCGTTGAAGCGCTCCTTCGAGCCGGGCGCGTGCGGGTAGCCCCACTGCGCAAACGGCATGCAGCCGGAGTCGAACCAGCAGTCGATGACCTCCGGCACGCGGCGCATCTCGGCGCCGCACTCGGGGCACGGGAAGGTGACGTGGTCGATCCACGGCTTGTGGACGATCAGGTGCTCGCTCAGGTTGGGATTCGCCGCCTTGGATTCCCGCCAGTGCGCGAAGGCGTCCGGGTTGAGCTTCTCGATCTCGGCGACGGACGAGGGCGCGTGCTTGTGCTCCTCGTCCTTCGTGCACACCCACACGTTGAGCGGCGTGCCCCAGAAGCGCTCGCGACTCAGCGCCCAGTCCACGTTGTTGTCGAGGAAGTCGCCGAAGCGCCCGTTCTTGATGTGCTCGGGCAACCAGTTGACGGCCTGGTTGTTGGCGATGGCGTCCCCGAGCCGCTCCGTCGTGCGGATGAACCACGCCGGGCGCGCCATCTGGATGAGCGGGTCCTGATCCGCGCGCCAGCAGAACGGGTAGTCGTGGCGGTAGAGCTCGTGGTGGACGAGCAGCTTCCGCTCCTCGAGCTCGCGGATGATGTCGCGGTCGGCGTCCTTCACCCAGCGCCCGGCGTACGCGCCCGCTTCGTTCTTGAACGTGCCGTCGGGCTTGACGGCGCAGATCAGCTCGACCTCGTCGGGGTTCTGGTAGCGCTGGAGCTCTTTCTTGTGCGCCTTGTTGTCGTCCTCGCCGAAGGCAGGCGCGATGTGCACGATGCCGGTGCCGCTGTCGAGCGTGACGAAGTCCTCGGCGATGACGCGCCACCAGATGTGCGTCTCGCCTCCGTCTTTGAGCTTGGCGGTCGTGTCGGCGAGCTTGGCGGAGTAGATGTCGAAGGGCGGGCGGTAGCGCTGGCCGACGAGCTCCTCGCCCTTGAGCGTGCGCACCACCTCGAGCTCGCGACCGAGCTTGTCCTCCAGCGTCGCGCGGAGCTCGCTCGCCACGATCAGGTTCTTGACGGTGAGCTCGGGCGGTTCGACGGGCTTTTTGCCCTTTTTCGGGGCCTTCGGCGCCCCCAGCCGCACCACGTCGTAGCTGTAGCTCGAGCGCACCGCGGCGTAGCCGTTGGACGAGAGCGTCCAGGGCGTCGTGGTCCAGACGGCAAGCGCCGTCTCCGGATCGTCGACGAGCGGGAACGCGACGTACACGCTCGGATCGTCGACCGTCTTGTAGCCGAGGCCGACCTCGCCCGAGCTGAGCGCGGTGCCGCCCTGTGCCCACCACCAGACGACCTTGTGGCCCTGGTAGAGCAGCCCCTTGTCGAACAGGTTCGACAGCGCCCACCACACGCTCTCGACGTAGCTCTTGTGGTACGTCACGTACGCGTCCGGCAGGCTCACCCAGAAGCCGATGCGCTCGGTGAGCTTTTCCCACTCGCTGGTGTAGCGGAACACGCTCTCGATGCAGCGCGCCACGAACGGCTCCACGCCGTACTCCTCGATGGCGGCCTTGCCGTGGATGCGCAGCTCCTTCTCGACCTCCACCTCGACGGGCAGGCCGTGCGTGTCCCAGCCGCCCTTGCGCAGCACGCGCTTGCCCAGCATCGCCTGGTAGCGCGGGAACAGATCCTTCACCACGCGCGTCAGCACGTGCCCGTTGTGCGGCACGCCATTCGCCGTCGGCGGCCCCTCGTAGAACACGAAGTGCGGCGCGTCCGCTCCGTGTTCGACCAGCGATTTTTCGAAAATCCGCCGCTCCTTCCACAGCTCGAGAATGCGCCGCTCGTAGCTGGGAAAGTCGAGCTCGGTGGAAACGGGTTCAAAGGGCGGATCGGTCATCGGATTCGTTCGGGGTTGGTCGCGTCGCATTCGGCCGGATCCGGACAAACGCAGCGCGAAGACCGCAGGCCGTCGCGTATAGCATTGCCGACGCATTTCGGCGGCCGTGGCGCGGCGGGCGGCGCGGCGGCGGGCGGCGCGTGGCGGCGGGCGGCGGGCGGCGGCGGGCGGGGCGCGGCGGGGCGCGGCGGGGTGCGGCGGGCGGCGGGCGGCGGGCGGCGCGTGGCGGCGGGCGGCGGGCGGCGGCGGGCGGTGGATAACGCAAACGGGCGAGGGATCCACGCCGAAATGCTCGCCTCGCGGGCATTTCACGCCACTTGCCCGGGCATCCACGTCGAAATGCCCGTCTCGCGGGCATTTCACGCCCCTTGCCCGGGCATCCACGCCGAAATGCCCGTCTCGCGGGCATTTCACGCCCCTTGCCCGGGCATCCACGCCGAAATGCCCGCCTCGCGGGCATTTCACGCCACGTGCCCGGGCATCCACGCCGAAATGCCCGCCTCGCGGGCATTTCACGCCACGTGCCCGGGCATCCACGCCGAAATGCCCGTCTCGCGGGCATTTCAAGCCACTTGCCCGGGCATCCACGCCGAAATGCCCGTCTCGCGGGCATTTCACGCCCCCTGCTCTGCACTTTCCGCATTGGGTTGCCCCCCGCCCTGCGCCGCGCTCCGCGCGCCGCCGCACTTCCGCGAGCTCCGCGCTTCGCGCTCCGCGGGCCCCCAAGGCCGGGCTGCGCCCGGACGGGGGCCCAACGCCGGGGTCGCGATCCGTCCGGCACGCAATCGAGCGCGACGCCGACCGACCGGCACACATGCTCTGGCATCTCGTTGCTCACGCGGCCGTCGGCGCCTGGCCGCTTGCTTCGGCGCAAGCCTGCGACGCGATGTGGGCGTCGCTGCGGCGGCGGTTCCCGCGCGTGGTTGCGGCGGCGCTCATGCCCAACCACGTCCATCTGCTGATGGAAGCGGACGACCCCGACCAAGTACGGCGCGCGTTGGCGCAGTGTCTCGCGGGCTTCGCGCGCCATGTGGGCGGACGCGTGTGGCAGCCCGTGCCCGATCCGGTACCGGTCCGCGACGGCAGGCATCTGGAGCGACAGATCCGCTACGTGCATCTCAATCCGCCGCGCGACGGCTTTGTCGACGACCCGCTGTGCTGGTCGTGGACCACACATCGCGGCGCGATCGGCGCGGAGCTCGATCCCTGGGTGTCGCCGGCGGACATGGCTGCCCTGCTGCGCCGTCGTAACGTCGCACGATGGCTGCACGACTACGTGTCGAGCGACCCTTCCGTGAACATCGCTGGCTCGCCCTTCCCCACCGCCGCTCCGCCACGCGTTGTTCCTGTCGCGTCGCTCGACGACATCACGGCGGCCGCGCGGGCTGCTGCGAGCACCGCGCCACTCCGCCACAAGCTGTTTGTACTGCTCGCCCGGCATCAGGGTTGGCGCGACACACGCTTGATCGCGCAGGCGTCCGGCCTTTCGGTGGAACACGTCCGCCGCCTGGCGAAATGCGATGCGCCCGAGCTGGTTCGAGTCGGCGCGCTCTACCTCGGCGACGCGCGGCTTCGGCATGTGCCGGACTTCCGGCGCAGGCGCTGACATGGTCGCAGCGCTCTCGGCATCCACGTCGAAATGCCCGTCTCACGGGCATTTCACGCCACTTGCCCAGGCATCCACGTCGAAATGCCCGTCTCACGGGCATTTCACGCCCCTTGCCCAGGCATCCACGTCGAAATGCCCGTCTCACGGGCATTTCACGCCGCTTGCCCAGGCATCCACGCCAAAATGCCCGTCTCGCGGGCATTTCACGCCGCTTGCCCAGGCATCCACGCCAAAATGCCCGTCTCGCGGGCATTTCACGCCGCTTGCCCAGGCATCCACGCCAAAATGCCCGTCTCGCGGGCATTTCACGCCGCTTGCCCAGGCATCCACGTCGAAATGCCCGTCTCGCGGGCATTTCACGCCACTTGCCCGGGCATCCACACCAAAATGTCCGTCTCGCGGGCATTTCGCGCCGCTTGCCCGGGCATCCACGCCGAAATGTCCGTCTCGCGGGCATTTCGCGCCCCTTGCCCGGGCATCCACAGCAAAATGTCCGTCTCGCGGGCATTTCGCGCCTCTTGCTCTGCACTTTCCGCATGGGTTGCCCCCCGCCCTGCGCCGCGCTCCGCGCTCCGCGCTCCGCGGGCCCCCAAGTCCGGGCTCCGCCCGGACGGGGGCCCAACGCCGTCACCCCGCGCAGCAGCGGAACCCGGTCGAGTAGTCCCAATAGCTCCGGTTGTGCGCGGTGGTGACGTACAGGCAGCCCTGGCCGTTGATGACGGTGTCGACGTAGTAGCCGCCGCGGAAGGTGCCGGCGGGATCCAACGTCCATTCGTGGAGGTTGCCCATCATGTCGTACAGGCCCTCGGCGGTGACGCACTGGGCGTTTGCCCCGCACAGGTCGAGACTGTCCGGGAGCTGGTCGACGCAGGGGTCGCCCAGCTCGTCGGACGTGAACGAGGCGTCCATGCCGAACAGTTCGATGATGGGATGCTCGGAGCGCGAGTCGTTGCAGGCTCCGGGGATGCGCGTGTTTCCATACGGATAGGTGTCGCCGTTCGGGCCCTGGCAGGCGCGTAGCCACTCGGCGTCGGTGCACAGGTGCTTGCCGGACGCCTGGCACGCGGCTTCGGCCTGGTCGGCATTGATATAGGCCTGCGGCACCGCTCCCTGGATGGAGACGGCGCGCACCGGCGTCGAACCCGGGTTCTCGTACGGCGACCAGCTCGAGACGCCGCCCAGCGGCGTGATGAGCTCGAGTGACGCCTCGTAGCGATCGACGCAGAACGTGTCGACGCGCAGCATGCCGAGCGGACAGCCGCCAACGCCGGCGGCTTCGGTCAGGCCCTCGTTGGGCAGCGGGTACTTCGACGGATCGCATGACCACGCGGCGTCGGCATCGGTGATGGGGGCGTCGAGCGAGGCGTCGCCCGCGTCGGTGAGCGCCGCATCGCCGCCGCTTCCCGCGCCGCCCTCCCACGCGCCGCCGCTGCCGCCCGCGCCCGGAGCGCTGCCCGGTGCGCTGGAACACCCCACCGCCAGCAGGACAAGCAGGACCGCGGGCTTCACGCCGGCGAGGATATCCGAACCCGCGGCGCGTGCCGCATGAAAGTCAGCGGCGAATGCCGAGAGCGTCGATCAGCGGCAGCGGGTCGTCTGCCAGGACCGCGCCGATCGCCGCCACGCCGTCCGCCCCCGCGCGCAGGCACTCCGCGGCGTTGTCGACGTCGATACCGCCGAGGGCGTAGATGAGCGGCGGTGGGCCGCCGGCGATGCGCCGCGCCTGCTCCAGCCCGCGCGCGCCCAGCGCGGTATTGCCCTTGCGCGGCGACATCACCGGCGACAGCACGATGGCGTCCGCGCCGCGCGCTTCGGCCTCGGCCGCGCCGTGGCACGCGCGCGAGATCCACAGCTCGTCGCCCACCAATCGGCGCGCGTCGTCGGGCGTCACGCCGTGCTCGCCCAGGTGCAGGCCGTCCGCATCGAGCAGCAGCGCGAGATCCACGCGGTCATTGACCGCAAAGAGCTGCTCGCGCGCGTGTGCCGCGGCCACGAGGCGCTCGCCCAGCACCTGCCGCTCGCGCACGGGCAGCTGCAGATCGCGGAGCTGCAACATCACGCTGCCCGGCTGTGCCGCGGCGCACAGCGCCGAGAAGCGCTCGACAATCGCGTCGGGCTCCGCGCGCGTGGTATCGGTGATCGCGATCAGACGCGGAGCGAGCACGCGCTACCCTCCGCTCGCCCCCGCGGCGCCCTTCGTCCCCTTCGCGGCCGCCAGATCCGTCCGCGCCATGCCGGCAAAGCGGCTGTTCGGATAGCGCGCCACGAGGTACTCCAGCGTGGTACGCCAGCTGTCCTCGTTGCCCTTGGCCTTGAACTGCTGCGCCAGTCCGTAGAGCGCCTGCGCCGGTGTCTCGTAGGTCCGCTCCGAAGGCGGCGTCGAGCTGGCGCACTGCAGAGGCGCCTGCCCGAGCGCCGCTGCTACCAGGAGCATCGAAAAGGCCCGCACGGCGCAAATCTCGCCGATCACGCCCGTGCCGGCAAGCTCGACGCAGCGGCTGTCCACGGCGCACACGCGCCGTCCGTCAGGTCCGGCCCGCGAATCGGCTTGCGCCAGCAAGCCACGCGCCCAAGCTAGGCAGCGGCGACGATCTCCGTTGCCGGTTCCCCACGTAATGACGAAGTCACTCCTCCGGCGCGTCGCGCCGCTGCTCGCCGCGGCATTGTTCGCCGCCGCGTGCACGCATAACGACGGCCAGCTCCAGGGCGGCGATTCGCCTCTGCAGACGGATCCCCGCTTCGTCGGCACGGGGCTCTCGGGCATCGCATCGGAGGTGCCGCACTGGCCGATGTTCCGCCACGACCATCGCCGCGACGGCCGCAACGACCTGATCCGGCGGACCGTGCCGCAGCTGGCGTGGACGTTCGAGACGGGCGGCGAGATCTGGTCGTCGCCGGCCATCGGGATCGACGGCACGGTGTACGTCAGCGCGCTGGACGGCCGCGTGTACGCCCTGGACCGCAAAGGGAAGCTGCTGTGGACGTACCGGACCTTCGGCGCGCTCTGGTCGTCGCCGGCGGTGACCGGCGACGGCACCGTCTACGTCGCGGGCATCGATCACTACGTGTACGCGATCATGGGCGGGCGCGTGAAGTGGGCGGTCAAGCTCGGCAACTGCGCGTTCTCGTCGCCGCTCATCAGCCGCGACGGCACGATCTACATCGGCTCGAACGACCATCACTTCTACGCCATCAACCCCAACGGGACGATCCGCTGGGCGAAACAGACGCGCGCGCCGCTCGACTCGTCGCCGGCGATGAGCGCCGGCGGCATGCTGTTCATCGGCTCGAGCGGTGGAAACCTTCTGGCCTACCGTCCCGACGGGTCGCAGGCGGGCTCGTTCTTCGCGAATGCGCCGATCCACTCGTCGCCCGCCATCGGTCCGCGCGGCGGCGTCTACTTCGGGGCGGACAACGGCTCGGTCTTCGCAGTAACGCCCGGCGGGGAGCTGTATTGGAAGCAGCAGACGGGTCAGTCCGTCACCTCGTCTCCGGCGATCGGGCGCGACGGCGTCGTGGTCGTCGGCAGCGGCGACTCCACGGTCTACGCCTACAATCCCGATGGCTCGACGCGCTGGGAGTACCAGACCGGCGGCCCGATCTTCTCGTCGCCGGCGATCCTTGCCGACGACACGGTGTTCATCGGCTCGGGCGACGGCAAGCTGTACGAGCTCGACCGGAGCGGCCACCTGGTGTGGTCGTTCCCCACCGGCGGCGCGGTCAACTCATCGCCTGCGATCGGCCCCGAGGGGGGCATCGCCGTCGGCTCGCGCGACCGCAAGGTGTACTACTTCCGCTGAACCACTCGTCGCGATCCGGCGGGGGTCACACGTCAGGCCGGCGCTATGATTTTTCCACACGAAGGCAGAAGCGCCGAAGGTTTTCTGGGTCGAGCGCTGTCCAACCCAGCGCGGCTAATCCAGAGACGTGCAGGCGTTTGCCGACGAGCAGTCGCTGGATGAGTCGCACGACGAGCCCCTACCCTCGACCAAAAAAAACCAAGCCGTCCCCCGATCCGTGAAGCGCCCCTTCCGCCCTTCCGATCTTCCTGTGAAAGTCCCCCAAGGTGGCAGGGTGCGCAGACGCGGCCGTGTTGGTACGACTCGCGCGCACGCGGCGCGGGCTATTCCCGCTGCGCGGGCTCGAGCGTCGCTGGCGCGGGCGGGCGCGGCTTGAGTAGGCGAAGGATGCCGGCCGCGAGGATCGCGCCCAGCGTGTCGGCGACCCAGTCCATGAACTCCGCGTCGCGGTAGGGGATGGTCATCTGGAACAGCTCCAGCAACGCCCCCAGCCCGGACGCGACGAGGGCCGACACGACGATCAGCCGCGCGCGGGACCACTTCGGCAGCTCGAACGAAAGCGCGTGATAGACGACGAACACCATCACGCCGAACACGCAGAAGTGCATGACCTTGTCCTGCGGTATCAGGCTCTCCACGCGCGGCAGCGCGATGCGCGCGGCCCCGGAGTAGAACACCGCCACCACGTACAGCAGCGCGGGCACGACGTGGACGAAGAAGCCCGGGCGGGCGCGCTCCTCGCTGGGTTCGGGTTCGGTCATCACGGGCGCCAGGCAGCGGAACCTAGCAGATTCCGGGAAACACGCTGGAACCAGCAGGTCTACACATGAACGCGCACGGGCCGGCCGACATTTCCGTCGCCAAGGCGCAGCTTGAAGCGCCTTGTGTGGGCCAGACCGACATTTCCGTCGCCAAGCCGCGCTTCGAGCTCATTGTGTCGGCCTCACCGACACTTTCGTCCGCAAGCCGCAGCTTCACGCCGCTTGTGTCGGCCAGACCGACATTTCCGTCGCCAAGCCGCGCTTCGAGCTCATTGTGTCGGCCTCACCGACACTTTCGTCCGCAAGCCGCAGCTTCACGCCGCTTGTGTCGGCCAGACCGACATTTCCGTCGCCAAGCCGCGCTTCGAGCTCATTGTGTCGGCCTCACCGACACTTTCGTCCGCAAGCCGCAGCTTCACGCCGCCTGTGTCGGCCAGACCAAGCCTACGGCGACACTGCCGCCGTGTCCTCGAGCTCGCGCGCTGTCGTCTCTGGCAGCAGCCACAGGATGAGGAGGACGGCGAGGATCGGGAAGATGGCCGTGACACGGACGGAGGCGCCCCAGCCGAAGTGGCCGGCGGCGTATCCCACGCCGATGGGCGAGAGCACGTAGCCGATGCGGCCAATCAAGTTGTTGGACCAGGCGAAGGCGTCGCCGCGCAGCTCCGTGGGGAACAGCTCGGCGTTGTAGGCGTTGAGCACTGGCAAGACGGCGCTGGCGCCGAAGATGGCGAAGACCAGCGTCAGCGTGAGCGGCCACTGACCGTGCAGCGTGTAGCAACCGAAGATGCCGGCGGAAGCCAGACCAAAGATGACGACGGCGCCCATGCGCCGTCCAATCAGGTCGAGCAACTTTCCCGCGAAGAACACCAGTGGCATCGAGACCAGCGCCGCGATGGTGATCGCCTTGCCCACCTGGGTGTCGGTCATGCCGCGCTCGCCGACGGCGAACTCCTTCCAGAAGGTGACACCGTTCTGCGTGCAGATGTAGGTGAGAAACCAGATCAGCCCTAACTGCAGCATGCGCTTGCGATGCGGCGTGCGGAAGATCTCCGTGAACGGCCGCGCGTGCGGGTTCGTCACCTGCTCGGCAAAGCGGCGCGTCTCGCGCAGATTGCGCCGCGCAAACGCGAGCACGATCAGCGGGATGATGCCGACGAAGTACACGCTGCGCCAACCGAACAACGTCTTCAGGAGCAACGGCACCACGCCCGCGCAGGTGACCGCGCCCAGGCTCGAGAAGGCGCTGATGACGCCGATGACCATGCCGCGACGCGCGGCGGGGTATTCCTCCGCCGCCATCACGGTGCTGGTCGCCCACTCGCCGATCAGGAAGATGCGCGCCAGCATCTGGAACGCGGCGAACGCCCACACGTCGGGCGACAGGCCCGTCAGCGCGGTGAAGATCGTGTAGCCCGCGATGGTGAGCGTCAGCACGCGCTTGCGGCCGTAGCGGTCGGCGCGCCGCACCAGCAGATACGCCACCACGGTGCCGGCGTTGATGAAGCCGACGAGGTAGCCGGCGACCGCGTTGCTGAAGCCGAAGTCCTGCTGCAGGTTCGGCAGGATCTGCGTCAGCGCGAGGAAGTCGTATCCCTCGAAGAACGTGGCGACGCTGAGGAAGACGAACAGCCGGCGCTGGTACGACGTGAGCCGCTCGGTCACCAGGTGCCCCGCACGCAGGCCTTATCGCAAGGCCCCGTGACGGGTGTCAACGCCGGGCGGAGAGAGAGGATCACACGAAGGCCGAAGAGCCGAAGGCGCTCTTCACTGATCTGGCGACGGCTCTTGGTTTTGGGGTCGAGCATTGGGACGCGTCGTCCGGCTCGTCCAGAGCGCTTCCGCCCGTTGCGCAAGCGGGTGCAAGCCTCTGGATTAGCCGTACTGCGTGAGCCAGCCCTCGACCCCAGAAACCTTCGGCCCTTCGGCCCTTCGTGTGATCCTCTGGATCGTGAAGCAACGTCCGCGACGTACCCGCGCTAGCCGATAACGCCCGTCTCGGGGCTGGATGCGGTGGCGTAGAGCTTCTTCGGCATGCGTCCGGCCAGGAACGCCTTGCGCCCCGCGCTGACGGCCTCGCGCATCGCTTCCGCCATCATCACCGGCTTCTTTGCGCCGGCGATGGCCGTGTTCATCAGCACGCCGTCGCAGCCGAGCTCCATCGCGACCGCCGCGTCGCTGGCCGTGCCCACGCCGGCGTCCACGATCACCGGCACCTTCGCGCGCTCCAGGATGATGCGCAGGTTGTACGGATTGCGGATGCCGAGCCCGGAGCCGATCGGAGCGGCCAGCGGCATCACCGCCGCGCAGCCGATGTCCTCGAGCTTCCGGCACACGATCGGATCGTCCATGCAGTACGGCAGCACGGTGAAGCCTTCCTTCACCAGCGTCTTCGCTGCTTCCAGCGTCTGCTCGTTGTCCGGGTAGAGCGTGTCCTTGTCGCCGATGACCTCGAGCTTGACGATATCGGCGATGCCGAGCTCGCGCGCCAGGCGCAGCGTGCGGACGGCCTCGTCGGCCGTGAAGCAGCCGGCCGTGTTGGGCAGGATCGTCCAGCGCTTGCTGGTCACGAGCTCCATCATCGAGCCCGCGCTCCGATCCTTCAGGTCCACGCGGCGCAGCGCGACCGTCACCACTTCCGCGCCGGACGCCTCCAGCGCGGCGCGCGTCTCCGCCACGTCCTTGTACTTGCCGGTACCGACAAAGAGCCGCGACTTGAAGGTGTGCTTGCCGATCGTGAGGACGTCGTCCATGCCGGGCGGACTAGCGCCGCCGCGGCGCCGGGGCAAGCGGCCTCTCTACTTGCAGGGAACGTCCTTGACGGCGGCGTCGACCGCGTCGGCCACGGCCTGGATCGGGTTCGCAGCCGAGACCACGTACGCCGTCCCGGTACCGGCAGCCTGGGCGACCAGATCCAGGTTGGCGGTCGTGCCGATACCGACCACGTACGTCTTGATCGACGGCGAGCCCGTGAACGCAGTCGCTGCCGCGGCCGCGACGCCGTTGATGTCGTTGCCGGTGCAGCTGGTCGGGTCGCCGTCCGTGATGAGCAGCACCGCGCCGAGATGTCCAGGGTGCGCCTTGAGGAAGCTGGTGGTGTAGTCGTACGTGCCCTGGAGCGCGGGAGCCATCGGCGTGGCGCTGCCGTCGGGTGTGGTCGTCTGGACGGCGGTGGCGATCTTCGAGATGACGCCGGGGACTGCGCTGATCGGCACCGCCGGCGAGGCGTAGTCGGATGGGATGCACGATACGTCCGCGCTGTACGATCCGCTGCAGATATTGAACGTCGGCATGCACGGACCGTAGGCGCCGCAATCCGCGTCCTTGGTGCACGAGGTCGGCGGCGGCGCTCCGGTCGGGGCCACCGGGAAGAAACCGAGACCCACGCCGCTGACGCCCTGCGCGTTCAGCGCACCCAAGCCCTGCGTGACGTTGTTCCACTTGTTCAGGTCCTGCATCGACGCGGAGCGATCGAGCAGCACCACGAGATCGAGTGGCGGCTTCGTGCATCCGGCGTCACTGCCGCCTGCTCCCGCGCCGCCCGTGCCGCCACTGCCGCTGCTGCCGCCGCTGCCCGCAGTTCCGCCGTCCGCGCCGCCCGCGCCTCCGCTGCCGGTGGGCGTACACCAGCCGTGCGCCTTGTCGCACAGCTGTCCCAGCGGCTTGCACTGCTTGTCGGTGACGCACGCGCGGTGACACAGGTTGTCGCCGCCGCACAACTCGCCCGTGCGGCAGTCGTCGTTGCCGACGCATTGCACGCAGGTCGAGCTGGACGGGTCGCACACCTCGTCCGCCGGACAGTCGAGCGAGGTCTTGCAGCTCACGCTCGACGTGCCACCCGAGCCGCCCGCCGCCCCTCCAGTGCCGCCGGACCCCGAAACCAGGTCGTTGTTCGAGCTGCCGCAGCCCACCGCCGCGCCCAGCGCAAGCGCCGCCAGCCCAATCCCAAGCCAAGCCTTCCTACGCATGCGCAGATGTACGTCGAGGTGCGGGCGGCTCTTCCCCCGGCCCAGAGCTGGCGGGAGCGGGGCGCGGCCCGGCGCGGGGGGCGGGCGCGGCCGGACGCCGGGGGACGGGCGCGGCCGGACGCCGGGGGGTGCGGACGCGGCAGGACGCGGGGGGTGCGGACGCGGCCGGACGCCGGGGGACGGGCGCGGCAGGACGCCGGGGGGGACGGGCGCGGCCGGACGCCGGCGGGTGCGGACGCGGCCGGACGGGGGGTGCGGGCGCGGAAAAGTTACTTTGTATACAAAGCTTTTTTCCGGTGCCCGTACCCCCGCGCCGCCGCACACGCCGCCCCCCGCGCCGCCGCACGCGGCCGCCCAACCGCCCCACGCGCCGCCCCGCGCGACTAGCCGAACTGCTGCGCGGCTTCGTCGAGCCGCACGAAGGCGTAGCCGGCCCGTTTCAGCGCTTCCACAGCCGCACCCAGGGCCTCCAGCTTGCGCGCCACCGGTACGCGCACGTCCGGCTGGTGGGGCCTCAGCGCCGAGAGCCCGTCGTTCGCGTCCAGCGCGTCGATGCCGTGCAGCTCCAGGTTCACCAGCTTCTCGCCGATCACGCCCCGCGTCAGCCAGCGCGCGCGCTCGGGCCCCGCCAGCGTCAGCGTGGTGCCGATGAACGGCAGCCGCGCGCGCCGCGTGACCTGCACGGGCAGCTCCAGCAATCCGCCGCCGCGCTTCCAGTACGGCGTGCCCACGCGGTACGGCCGCGCCGGCGCGGCGAGCACCGCGGGCGTGTCCAGCACCGAGTGCGATCGCCGCCGACGGACGCGGATAGCCGCCAGCGCCGCGGCCTTCGCCGCGTAGTACGCCGGACACGGGAACACCGACGAGTCGTACTCGACGCCCGCCTCGACGAGCACTTCGAACAGCTCGTCGGTGATCGTGTAGCCCGGAGCCCGGAAGCCGCGCGGCCGCTCACCCGTCGCGCCCTCGATCACCTCGATGCCCGAGCGCACCTGCCGCTCCATCTCCGCACGGCTCCGCCGCGTCAGGTCGTACAGATGGTCGAGCGAATGGTTCGCCAGCTCGTGCCCGCGATCGCGCAGAGCCGACAGCCGCGCGGCGTTGCCGTCACGCGCCAGATCCGCCCCGATCGCAAACAACGTCAGCGGCAGCGCATGCGCCCGCGCAAACTCCTCGAGCCGCGGCAGTGCGGTGTCGTAGACCGCGCTGCACTCCGTCGGGCCGAGCCCGTGGATCCCGAAGTAGTGCGGGATCTCGTCCAGATCGACGCTGACCGCGCAGAGGCGCATGGGCGTGATCTAGCGCGCCCTCGGCGCCGCGCGGCGAAATGCGCCCGCCGCCGCTCGGCGCTCGCGCGACGTGCACGTCCACCTCACGGAGCGCCCGACAGCACCGAAATGCACGTTTTGCTCCGCTTCCCCCAGCCATCCACCCCGAAATGCCCGTCCCGCGGGCATTTCACGCCCCTTGCCCCCGCATCCACCCCGAAATGCCCGTCCCGCGGGCATTTCACGCCCCTTGCCCCGGCATCCACCCCGAAATGCCCGTCCCGCGGGCATTTCACGCCCCTTGCCCCGGCATCCACCCCGAAATGCCCGTCTCGCGGGCATTTCACGCCCCTTGCCCCGGCATCCACCCCGAAATGCCCGTCTCGCGGGCATTTCACGCCCCTTGCCCGGGCATCCACCCCGAAATGCCCGTCCCGCGGGCATTTCACGCCCCTTGCCCCCGCATCCACCCCGAAATGCCCGTCTCGCGGGCATTTCACGCCCCTTGCCCCGGCATCCACCCCGAAATGCCCGTCTCGCGGGCATTTCACGCCCCTTGCCCCCGCATCCACCCCGAAATGCCCGTCCCGCGGGCATTTCACGCCCCTTGCCCCGGCATCCACCCCGAAATGCCCGTCTCGCGGGCATTTCCACCCTCCCGGACGCCCGGTACCCCCGAAATGCACGTTGGGCGCGGGCGGCCCAGCCGACACTGGTGGATTATATAAACTCCGATACGTTCCACGCGGGTGTCCGCATGGGCTGCCCCCCGCCCTTCGTCGCGCTGGCGCGCGCCGCCGCGCTTCACGGTGAGTCGCGCTAGCGCGCGCCGCGGGCCCGCCAAGGCCGGTCGCTCCGCCCCCGGCCGGGGGCCCCACGTACCAGCCCGGCTATATTTCGATCGACACCGGCCCCCCCCTTGGCGAATTGCCGAACAACACTCGGCCGTCACCCCCCGGCGAATTGCCGAACGACACTCGCCCTCCACACGGCGTGATTGGCCGAACGACACTCGCCCGTCACACCCCGCGAATTTGCCGACGCCCGTCACACCCCGCGAATTGCCGACGCCCGTCACACCCCGCGAATTGCCGACGCTCGTCACCCCGCCGAGGCGAGCACCTTGCCTCGTCACGCTCCAGCGAATTGTCGCACCGCCGACACCACCTGCCGGCGCTCCACCTCGGACAGCTCGGGATAGAGCGGGATCGACACTACCTCCGTCGCGGCCGCCTCGGCGCGGGGGCAGGCTCCGGCGCGCATGCCGAGCGGCGCCAGCGCGGGCTGCGCGTAGAGCGGCCGATCGTAGTACACCGCGCTAGCGATGTCCGCTTCCTTCAGGAACTGCCGCAGCTCGTCGCGCCGTGGACAGCGCAGCGTGTAGTGCGCCCACGCGGGCGTCGCGGCGGCCGCCACCTCGGGCGGCGTGATGCCGTCGAGCCCCGCGAGCTCCGCGGCGTAGGCAGCCGCGTGTCCGGCTCGCGCTGCCAGGTAGTGATCGAGATGGGGCAGCTTCACCGAGAGCAGCGCCGACTGCAGCGCGTCGAGCCGGAAGTTGCCGCCCACGTATTGGTGTTCGCCGCGGCGGGGCGCGCCGTGCGCGCGCAGCGCGCGGCAGCGCGCAGCCAGCTCGTCGTCGTCCGTCACGACCATGCCGCCGTCGCCGAATCCGCCCAGCGGCTTCGACGGAAAGAAGCTGAAACACCCCAGCGTGCCCCACGCTCCGGCGCGCTTGCCCTGCCACGCGGCGCCCAGGGCCTGCGCCGCGTCCTCCACCACCGGCACGCCGTGGCGCCCCGCGACGCCCATCAGCGCGTCCATGCGCACGGTCTGGCCGAACAGATGGACCGGCACGATCGCCCTGGTGCGCGGTCCGATCGCGCTCTCGACTTCGGCGATGTCCAGATTGAACGTCGCCGCGTCGATGTCCACGAAGCGCGGCCGGGCGCCCAGGCGCAGGATCGCGCCCGCCGTCGCGAAGAACGAGAACGGCGTCGTGATCACCTCGTCGCCGGGCCGCACCTCCAGCGCCATCAGCGCGCAGAGCAGCGCGTCGCTTCCGCTCGACACGCCGATCGCGTGCCGGACGCCCACGTACGCGGCGATTTCCGCTTCGAAGCGCGCCACCGCCTCGCCCAGGATGAATTGTTCCGACACGAGCACCGCGTCGAACGCCGCGCGGAGCTCGTCCGCGAGCGCCGCGTGCTGCGCCGACAGATCCACAAGCGGGATCATCTGCCGAGCCACTTCACGTATCCGTCGGCAAGCCGGTAGCGCTCGCCCGTCACCGGGCACGTCGCCGAGCCCTCCGCGTCGAACTCCAGCCGCGCGCCGTGGCGGCTCATCCAGCCGAGTCGCTCGGCCGGCACGCCTCCGACCAGCTCGTACGCTCCCACGTCGCGGCGCACCAGCGCGCCCGCGCCCACAAAGCAGTACTCGCCCAGCGTCACGCCGGGCAGCAGCGTCGCGTTCGCGCCGATGGTCGCGCCGCGGCGCACGCGCGTCGGACGGTATTCGCTCCTGCGCGAGACCGCTGCGCGCGGATTCATCACGTTCGTGAAGACGGCGCTCGGCCCGACAAACACCTCGTCCTCGAGCTCCACGCCCTCGTACAGGCTCACGTTGTTCTGCACCTTCACGCGCACCCCCACGCGCACGCCCGCCGCCACGAAACAGTTCTGCCCGATCGAGCTCCCCTCCCCGATCACCGCGCCGCCCATCACGTGACAGAAGTGCCAGATGCGCGCTCCCGCGCCGATCACCGCGCCGTTGTCGACGACGGCCGTGGGGTGGATGAAGGCGTCAGCGCCGTCCTGGTGATTCACAGGGCCCGGATAGCAGCGCTCGCGACGGACGGCGACGGATGCGGCGCAAACAGCCGAAATGCGGGGGTTGGGCCCCCGGGCGGGCGCAGCCCGGCCTTGGTGGGCCCGCGCCGCGCGGCAGCGCGGCGCACCGTGGAGCGACGTGCTGCGCGGGGGGCACCAGCAGCAAACTCGACGTGGTCAAGCTGGCGCGATCTCGAGGCACCCAGCGCGTGTCACGGCCCGCGGCGTTGTGCGAGCCACCACGTAGCGGTGCCGACGGCGCCGAGGGCGACGGCTCGCGCCCTCTGCAGTGGGTCGTCGGAGGCGGCGCGTGCCACGAGCGGAAGCAGGAACTTTCCGCGCAGGCGACGGCGCATCAGTGCGCGGTAGGCCGCGGCATAGACGCGGCGCGGGCCGCCGAGGGCGGCGCGGATCTCCGCCCAGCGCGCGTCGCCCTGCTGGGCGAAGAAGTCGGCGACAATCCAGACGAGCGTCGTCGAGCGCGCCGCGCTCACCACGCGCACGAACTTCTCGTCGTCGAACTCTTCCAGCCGCACGATGCGCGTGACGTCCTCGAGGGCATGGCCGCGGGCGCGGGCAAGCTTGTCTTTGAACACGTTCACGCACAAGAGCAGCGCGTGCTCGTGCAGCTCGGGCTCGAGGTATCCGTGCTCACCGCGCGTGGCGTGGGCGATCATGGTGTCCACATCGAGGCCGCACAGGCCGGGCGGACCGACCGACGTTTCCACTTCGACCAGCATCTGGCCGATGATCAAGTCGAACGTGCCCCACTGTTTCGACGCGTGCCCGATGCGGAATCCCGCTTCTTCGAACGCGCGCAGGGCGCGGACGCGATCGCGCGGACGAACGCGCAGGTCGACATCCGCGATGTCGCGCTCCGCCGAGTCGGCCCACAAAAGCGGCGTCGTCACCACGCCCTTGACCGGCAGCGCGTCGACGCCCGCTCCGTCGAGCACGCCGAGCGCCTTCGCGAGCGCGGCCTGCGCCACGCTCTGCCTGACCCACCTGTGCGCCGCCCGTTCCTTCACGGCATCCTGCATAGCGCGGCGCGCGGCGCATCGCGCTTGCCGCGCGCGGGCATTTCGGCGCCCATGCGTCGACTCGCGACTCGAAATGCCCGTTAGCCGGGCATTTCGGCGCCCATGCTTCAACTTGCGACCGGAAATGCCCGTTAGCCGGGCATTTCGGCGCCCATGCGTCGACTTGCGACTGGAAATGCCCGTTAGCCGGGCATTTTCACCCCCAAGGCCGGTCTTGCCCGCCGAAATGCCCGCTTTCCGGGCATCTCATGGCCCTTGCTTCAACTTGAAGCCGGAAATGCCCGCTATCCGGGCATTTCGGCGCCCATGCTTCAACTTGCGACCGGAAATGCCCGTTAGCCGGGCATTTTCACCCCCAAAGCCGGTCTTGCCCGCCGAAATGCCCGCTTTCCGGGCATTTCGTGGCCCTTGCTTCAACTTGAAGCCGGAAATGCCCGTTTCTTCGGGCTGCCCCCCGCCCCGGACGTCATTCGCCGGCGCGCCGCGCTGCCGCGCGCCGCGGGCCCGCCAAGCGCGGCCGCTCCGCGCCCGCGCGGGGGCCCAACGACACTTCACGCCCCGAACGTCATTCGCCGGCGCGCCGCGCTGCCGCGCGCCGCGGGCCCGCCAAGCGCGGCCGCTCCGCGCCCGCGCGGGGGCCCCACACTCAGGCGCGGAACACCGTAACGCCCTCGGCGAGCTCTTCGGCTTTGTGGCCCATGCGGCGCAGGCGCGGCACTTCGCTGCGGGCTACGACGAGCACGCCGTCTTCGGCGAGGGAGCGGAGCAGGAGCTGGACGGCATGCTCGCCGGCTTCGTCGCCGAAGTAGATGAGCACGTTCTTGCAGACGACGATTTCGTAGTGACCCGGCGGTGGGCCGAGCATCACGTCGCGCGGGACGAAGCTGACGCCGTCGCGGAGCTCCTCGGCGACGCGCACGCTGTCTGCTTCCGCGTGGAGATAGCGCTTGGCGAGCGGCGCCGGGACCGAGCGGGCGCAGGGCGCAGGGTAGACGCCCTCGCGCGCGGTCGCCAACGCGACTTCGCTGCGATCGACGCCGACGACGCGGTATCCGCCCTTGCCGCGATCAGCAAGCAGCATCGCGAGCGTCCACGCTTCTTCGCCGGTCGAGCAGCCCGCCGACAGCCCGCGGATGCGCTCGCGCCCGGCAAAGCGCGGCAGATAGCTCTGCAGGGCGTTCCACTGCGGCGGGTCGCGGTAGAACGACGTCTCGCCCACGCGCAGCAGATCCGCGATCTCGCCGAGCAATGCGGCGTCGCCCTGCACGCGCTCGACGGCGTGATCGACATCTGTCCCCTCGCTCGCGGCCAGCGCGTCGAGCGCGCGGTCGAGCCTGAGCTCCATCCACGCGGGCCAACGCTCGCCGCGTGCGCCCACTCCGTGCCGCCGCTCGAGCAGCTCGAGCATGGCGGCATAGGCGGGCCCGCGCGAGCGGGTCATGGCGCGTCGGTCTCGACGACGCGCCCCGCGAGTCCGGCGAGCGACGGCGCATCGAGCAACGCCTGCACGCTGAGCACCGCGCACGGCGGCGGCGACGGGATCACGCCCACGATCGCGCCGCGCACGTCGGCACCCGCCGTGCTGGGAGCGGGCACCAGGCCTTCTTCCGGCAGATCGCGCAGGCCGCGCAGCGCGTCGACCAGAAGGCCCGCGCTGCGCTTGGCACCGTGAGCCTCGCGCACCACGACGATGCGCGCTTCCAGGCCCGACGAGAGCGTGGGGCGCTCCGCGCCGAGCAGCACGCCCAGGTCGAGCACGGCGAGCACGTCGCCGCGCAGACTGGTGATGCCGGCCATCGACAGCGGCGCGTGGAACACGCGGGTCAGCGGCCGCATGCCGATGACCTCCTGCACGTCCTCGACCCGCAGGCCATACAGCGATCCGCCCACGCTCACCGCGATACAACGCTCGCGCGCGTCGGCACCATGCTCGGCGATTGCGCCCCGTTCGTTCATCGCGCGCTCGCTCCCGGTGCAGGGACGGAGGGCGGCGAGGACGCGGCCTGTGCGTGTGCGCGCGAAGCGGCGCGCCGCAGCGCGGGAGGGGGTCGGCGCGTGGACGGAATACTTTGTATACAAAGTATCTTCTCTGCACGCGAAGGGGCGCGCCGCTCTGCGCGCGAAGGGGGGCGCCGCGCGTGTGCGCGCGCGTCGGCGACGCTCTGCTCCGCACTGCTCATCGCGCCCCCGAAGCTACCACGCCCGGATGCGACGAGCTCTGCACCGGCGCATCCTTCCAGCGGCGATGCATCCACAGATACTCTGCGGGATGGCGCCGGACGTGGGTCTCGAGCCAGGCGGTGGCCTGGCGCATTGCGGACTCGGCCCAAGCGCGTTCCGGCCTGGACGGCGGCTCGATCACGCCCGCCAGATCGGAGGCGTGACTGCCGTCCGCGCGGCGATGCGAGAAGACGACCACCAGCGGCACGCGCGCCCGCATCGCGACCAGCGCCGGCGCCAGATCCACCCACGCCGACTGCCCCATGAACGCGACGCGGACGGCGCCCCGCGAGCGCTCGGGCGCCTGGTCGATCATCATCGCGACGAGCTCGCCGCGACGCAGGGCGCGGGCAGCCGAGCGAGCCGCACTGCCCGCGCCGACCAGCGACACGCCGCGCCCGCGGCGGAGCCCCTGCCACAGCCGATCGAGCACGCCGACCGACAGCCGCTTGGTCACCACCGTCAGCGGCCAGCGCGCGGCCGCCGCGCAGCCGAGCAGATCCCAGTTGCCGGTATGCGCCGTCGCGATCACGGCGCCTTGTCCCTGCGAAAGCACGCTCTCCGCCGCGGACAGATCCAGCTTCGCGAGTGCACGCCGCGGCGACAGCGCGAGCGCCCCGAGCTCGCACAGGCCGCGGCCGAGCGAGCGGTACATCGCGCCAGCGACGCGATCGTCGATGCCCGCGGCGCGCAGCGACTCCTCCACATGCTCGCGACGGATGCGGATCACGCTTCCGGCAAGCCAGCCGATGGCCGCGCCCAGCGGCGCCGCGAGCTGCCAGGCGAAGCGCCACAGGATCGCGACGAGCGCGGCGACGGCCAAAGCGGCCGCGGCGACAACGTGGACGAACGCGGCAGGCGCCACAGCGCGCCTACACGAAGCCGGCTTTGCGCCCCGCCGCCTTCGGGCCTTCGACGGCGCACGCGTACACGTCCTCCATCGCCAGCAGGAACCGCTCGCCCCGCACCGTGCGCGCCTCGAGCAGCGCGCCCTTCTGCCTGAGCGCCTCGATCCGGCTCACCGTCAGATTCGCGCCGTTGCACGCGACATAGAGGGTCATGTGGCGCCCCTCGGGCGCGGCGCTCCAACCCTCGTCGTCCTTCTTGGCGTCGGCTGCAGAGAGCAGCGCGGAAAGATGCTCCTCGGTCATGCCCCTTCATTTGCCGTCGGGGCGTCGGTGTCAACGAGGCGCACGCCGAAGTCGATCTTCCGCGCATTTTCGCCGCCAAGCGCGCTGCGTCGAATGCTCACGGAACGGGCATTTCATCCGCCAAGCGCGAGCTTGCGCCCTGAGATGCCCGCTTTCCGGGCATTTTCCGGTTCAAGTGCGGGCTTGCGCTCTGAAATGCCCGCTTTCCGGGCATTTTCCGGTTCAAGTGCGGGCTTGCGCTCTGAAATGCCCGCTTTCCGGGCATTTTCGGGTTCAAGTGCGGGCATGCGCTCTGAAATGCCCGCTTTCCGGGCATTTCGCCCCCGTTCGACGACCTTGCGCACCGAAATGCCAGCTTTCCGGGCATTTTCCGGTTCAAGTGCGGGCATTCCGGGCATTTTCCGGTTCAAGCGCGGGCATGCGCTCTGAAATGCCCGCTTTCCGGGCATTTCGCCCCCGTTCGACGACCTTGCGCCCCCAGATGCCCGCTTTCCGGGCATTCTGCCCTTCAAGCGCGAGCTTGCGCGCCGAAATGCCCGCCAAACGGGCATTTTGCTCTCCAAGCGCGAGCTTGCGCCCGGAAATGCCCGCCGACCGTCGCCCGAGCTCCCCGTTTCCAGGGCTGCCCCCCACGTTGCCCGTCACTTCCCGGTGCGCCGCGCTCGCGCGCGTCGCGGGCCCGCCAAGGCCGGCCGCTTCGCGTCCGGCCGGGGGCCCACCCCGCTCGGGCGCGTGCGCTATCGTCCTGTCATGACCGCCGAGCGCCAGTTCTCCCACGACGAGCACATCGTCGTGGAGGACGTGCAGAAGAAGTTCGGCGAGTTCGTGGCGCTCGACGCCATCGACATGACGATCAGCCGCGGGCAGATCGCCGTCATCATCGGCGGCTCCGGCGCGGGCAAGACCACGCTCCTGAAGATCCTGATCGGCCTGGACAAACCGACGCACGGCGCAGTGTTCGTCGACGGCGTGGACATCGCGCCGCTCGGCGACCGCAAGATGAACAAGGTCCGCCAGAAGATGGGCATGGTCTTCCAGTACTCTGCGCTGCTCGACTCCATGAACATCATGGACAACGTCGCCTTCCCACTGCGCGAGCACACCAAGCTCCGCGCGAAGGAGATCCGCCAGCGCGTGCTCGACAAGCTCGCCATCCTCAAGCTCGAAGGCACCGAGAACAAGTTCCCCAGCGAGCTGTCGGGCGGCATGCGCAAGCGCGTCGCGCTCGCACGTGCGCTGATGCTCGAGCCCGAGATCATCATGTACGACGAGCCCACGAGCGGGCTCGATCCGCTGAGCTGCCGCCTGGTCGACGAGCTGATCGTGGAAACGCGCGATCGCTTCGGCGTCACCTCCGTCGTGATCTCGCACGACATGGCCGGCGCCCTGCAGATCGCCGACCGCATCTACCTGCTCGCCCAGGGCCGCCTCGTCGGAGAAGGCACCCCCCGCGAGCTCGTCGAGACGAAGACCGGCCTCGCCGCCGAGTTCTTCGAAGCCAGCGGCATCGCCGCCGAACAGCTCGTGGAAACGCCGCATACCGGCGTGAAGTACCGGTCGTAGCGGGGCTTTCCGCGCAACCTGCGCGCGGGCCTGGCCGAGGCTTTCCAGTAGCCATTGCCAGGCCCGCGTTAGGTGTCATTATTGACACCATGTGCGTCGTGCGGAGAGTCCCCAGTGCCGAAGTTCGACAAGCTGCTCGAACGCATCCGGAACAACCCGACCAACGTCGACTTCGGGGACGCTTGCAGGGTCGCCAACCACTTCTTCGGCGCGCCCCGCCAATCCGGAACGAGCCATCGGGTCTGGACCATGCCTTGGGACGGCGACCCACGAGTCAACATGCAGCGTGGCAGGAACGGGAAGGCCAAGGTCTACCAGGTGCGACAGCTCCTCGCGGCCATCGACCGCCTCGGACGCGGGACATGACGCCATGCCGGAACCCCATCGGACAAGAGCCATGAGCAAGCAGCGCCCGTCGAAAGCAGCTATCCGCGACGGGGTCCTCGAGCGCTACACTTATCGCGTCACGTGGTCCGAGGAAGACGAGGAGCACGTGGGTCTATGCGTCGAGTTTCCGAGCCTGAGCTGGCTTGCGGGCTCGCGGGAAGAGGCGCTCGACGGCATCTACCGGGTCGTCCGTGACGTCGTCAAAGACATGCTCGAGACCGGCGGGGAACCACCGCAGCCGCTGTCCGTCAGACGCTACTCCGGCCAATTCAAGGTCCGCATCCCGCCCGCGTTGCACCGACGGCTGAGCCTGGAAGCCGCCGAACAGCACGTCTCGCTCAATCGCCTCGTGTCGGAAAAGCTCGCGCGCTGAACGCCTACGGCGCGTACGCGTAGTGGATCTGTCGCGGCGTGGCGGTGTCCTCGTACGCGAAGTGGAGCGCGCCGCTCGTCGGGTCGCGCGCGAGAGCGACCTGTCCGCCCGTCTCGCCGGGCAACAGCGGCGCCGGCGCCGCGAGCGGCACGCCGAGATACATGGGACCGAATGCTTGTGGTCCGGTCGCCCACGCGCTGATCGCCCCCGGCACGACGATCGGCGCCCACGTCCACAGCCCCTGCTTGCCGTACGTGAGCACCGGCGACAGGTTGCCGCCCGGTTCACGCCGGGCGTAGTCGACGTCGAAGGCGTTGACGTCCTGCGGATCCTGGTCGACCCACGCAATGTCAAGCGCGCCCGTCGGCTCCATCGCCAGCGAGATGTCGTCCGAGAGCAGCCCCGGGCTGTTCGAGACATTCACCGGCGCCGAGAAGCTTCCGTTCGCGGGGCGCACCACGAGCAGCACGTCCCACTCCCCGCTCGTGGCGCCGCCGTCGCGGTAGGCCAGGAAGAGCCGCCCGGAGTCATCGAGCGCGATGCGCGGGAAGTTCAGGAGACCGCCGGAAAGAAGCGTCGTGCCGACCGCCGTCGCAGCAAGATTCTCGCCGGGGCCGCGCAGCGCGACGTAGTGGGCGCTGCCGTCGGTCCACGAGAACGCCTCTTCGCCGCTCGAATTGGTCGCGACGCGAGGCATCGCCGCTTCGCTGCCCGGCGTCGAGATCGTGACGGGGCCCGAAGTGACCGCGCCGTCCGCGTCGAGCTCGACCGCGCGCACCACGTCGCTCGTGCCGTCGCTGGCCTGGTAGGCGAGCACGTACCCCGACGGCGTCTGCGCCACCCAAGGCCGCTTCGGCCCGGACAACGTCGCGGCGGACAGCTCCATGAGCGATCCCGGCATGCCATTTTTCACCATGGAATACACGATGCGCGATCCCGCCTCCGCGAAGTCGTGAAAAGCCACGATCGCGCCCCCTGCCCGCGCCGCGATGCACGGCACGAAGCTCGCGTTCGCCGGATCCGAGATCACCACCGACGCGCCAAACGCGGAGCCGGCGTCGGACGCGTCGGAAGCGTCGCTGCCCGCATCGCTGACACCGCCGCTCCCCGAGCTGCCGCTTGCTCCACCGGCATCCGCTCCGGCGCTGCCTCCGGCGCCGCCGTCACTTCCCGCGTCGCGACCCGCGCCGCGATGCGCGGAGCTGCCGCAGCCGACGAGCGCGACGGAAACGACGAGCACGGCGGGCCAACGCATAGCCACAGCATATCCCGAGCGGCAGGGATCCAGGCCCCGCGAGCCTCTCTCCGATCGGGCGCACCCCACCAGGTCCCGGAGCAGGCGCGCCCCGCCCGGCCCCGCAGCCCACAGATCGCTGCGGCAAGGTGACGGGCTGTCATCTGTAGTGAAAGCTGCCGGCTCCCGATCCGCTGCGTCGTCCGGAGGTGGCGGCCGCCGCCGTCCGCCACCCGTTCCGCCACCCCGCGGAGGCGCACGGCAAGGCGGCATCGCCGCGAATCGCCGCTCCCGGACGCCTGGCATCGGGCTTGCGTTGCGCGGCCCCGTGACTGTGCCCGCGCTACCCACGAACGCTCGCGGCCAAGGCGACGCTCCCGTGCGCTCCGCCGCCGCCACGGAGACAGGCCGCCTCGTCTTCGACCGCGGCACGCTGGTGCTCGACGGCGCTCCGGCGTCGCGTGCGGAGCACGCTCCCCGCGACTGCGATCTGCCCGGCATGCTGTTCGATCCGCGGACGGACGGCTTCCGCGCTCCCGCGTATTTCTACGCGGATCTGGCCGCCGCCCTCGCCGGCCGCGCGGACCTCGCCGGCGACGCGGTGCTCGCGGACGCGGCGTGCGACGAGTGGCAGGAGATCGATCTCAGGCCCTACCAGCAGGCAGCTCTGCTCGCCTGGCGGCTCTCGGGCTCGCGCGGCGTGGTGGTGCTGCCGACGGGCAGCGGCAAGACGCGCGTCGCCCTGGCGGCCATGGCGGCGGTGGGCCGCTCCACGCTGTGCATCGTGCCGACGCGCGCCTTGATGCACCAGTGGAAGCAGGCCATCCGGGCGCACTACGGCGGAGTCGTCGGCGTGCTCGGCGACGGGGAGCGCTCGCTCGCGCCGGTCACGGTGGCCACGTTCGAGAGCGCGCTCCGCTGGATGCCGCGCATCGGGCATCGCTTCCGGCTGCTGGTGGTGGACGAAGCGCACCACTTCGGCACGGGGCGCCGCGACGAGGCACTGGAGATGTGCGCGGCGCCGCTGCGCCTGGGGCTGACGGCAACGCCGGCGCCGGAGCCCGCCGCACTGCGCATCGAGGAGCGCATCGGACCGGTCGCCTACCGCCTGGCCATCGACGATCTCGCAGGCCGCTACCTCGCCGACTTCGACACGGTCGTGCTCTGGCTCCAGCTCGATCCGGACGAGCGCCGGGCCTACGACAGCGACGTCGAGCTCTACCGCCGCGCTCTCCGGCACTTCCACGACCTGCGGCCCGGCGGTACGTGGGCGGAGTTCGTCGCGCTCGCCAGCCGCAGCCGCGAGGGACGCGCTGCGCTATCCGCGTGGCGGCGCTCGCAGCGGCTCCTGGCGCTGCCGCGCGCCAAGCGCCGCGCGCTCGAGGGCCTGCTCGCCCGCCACCGGCTGAGCCGCGTGCTCGTGTTCACGGCCGACAACGACTCGGCCTACCGCATCGCTCGCGACGAGCTGGTGATGCCGCTCACCTGCGACATCGGGCGCGCCGAACGCGAGGCCGTGCTCGACGCGTTCCGCGAAGGGCGGCTGCGCGCGCTGGTCTCGTCGCGCGTGCTCAACGAGGGGCTCGACGTGCCCGACGCCAACGTCGCCATCGTGGTCGGCGGCGCGCTCGGCGAGCGCGAGCACGTGCAACGCGTGGGGCGTCTGCTCAGACCGCGCGACGGCAAGCGCGCCACCATCTACGAGCTCGTGACGCGCACCACGAGCGAAACGCGCCAGGCCGCGCGGCGACGGCGCGGCCTCGGCGACGCGCACGTCGTCCGCCGTACCGCGCCCGGGAGCGCTCGATGAGCGCCGCAGCCCGCTCTGCAAAGCAGGCGACGGCCGCCGGAAAAGCACGCGAGCATCGCGCGCGCCGCGCCTCGCCGCATCTCGCTCTCGACCTCGTCGCTGCCGCGCTCGAAGGGCCGCCGCACTCGCTGCTCTCGCCCGCGTATCTGGGCCCGCAGGACTACCCGTGGCTCCGCGCGCTGCTCGACGAGGCAGCGCGCTTCGAGGGGGCGCGTCGCAGCGAGCTGTCCGCGCGCCTGTCGGAGCCGCTGCCCGTGCAGGCGCCGCAAGCGCAGCTCCGCATGGCCAGGGCGGTGCTCGAGCAGCTCGTGACCGATCGCGCGGAGTCCGCGGTGAAACCCAGGCAGGCGCGCCAGCTCGTGTTCGAGGCCGCGGCCGGAGCAGCGCGCTCCGGCGTGTGCGCCGCGCAGCCGCGCGCTGTCGCGCCCCCCGGCGCTGATACGGACATGGACTGGCGCACGCGCGTGATCGACCGCGTCGCCGCCGATCTCGGCGTCGATCGCTCCGATCTGCTCGAGTCGCTGTTCGCCGATCTGCCCGGCGAGCGCACCATCCAGCCGCTGCCCGCCGGTCTCACCGCCCAGGAGCTCTGCCTGCGCACCAACGCGGCGCTCGCCTCCGGCCTGCTCGCGCGCGCCAGCTCCGTGCGCGTGTCCGTCCATGGCTCCGCACGCGCCGTGGTGCGTCACGCACGGCGCGTAGGCCTTCTGTGCGTCGCCACCCAGAGCGCGGAACGCCCGGCAATCCGCAACGAGCGCGGCGCTCCGTCGGCGCCGGGCGGCGCTCGCCGGGCCGAGCCCGCCCCGCTCGCCGACGACGGCCCCGGCCTCGGCGCGCGCGACGCCGTGCTGCACCTCTCCGGGCCGCTGTCGCTGTTCCGGCACACCGTCATCTACGGCCGCGCGCTCGCGTCGCTCCTGCCGCGCCTCGCGTGGTGCGATCGCTTCGAGCTCCAGGCCGAGGTCGTGCTGCGTGGCGGCGAGATGCGCCGGCTGCTCATCCGATCCGGCGACCCGCTACCGCCCGCACGCGAGCTGCCGCGCTACGACAGCCGCCTCGAAGAGCGCTTCGCCCGCGACTTCGCGCGCGCCGCGCCCGACTGGCACCTCGTGCGCGAGCCCGAGCCCGTTCCGCTCGCGGGCGGACGCCTCGTCTTTCCCGACTTCGAGCTGCTCCACCGCCACGACCCCTCGCGCCGCTGGCTGCTGGAGATCGTCGGCTTCTGGACGCCGGCCTACCTGGAGCAGAAGCTCCGGAGCCTGCGCCAGGCCGAGCTCGAGCGGCTGGTGCTGTGCATCGACGAGACGCGCAATTGCAGCGACAGCGAGTTGCCCGCCGGCGCGCGCGTCGTGCGCTTCCGCCGGCGGATCGATCCGCACGCCGTGCTCGCGGCCATGGGCCCCGCAGCCTACCGCCCGTGCTACGTTGGGGAGAGCCCATGACCGCCGCACCGCCGTTGCATTACCCGTACGCCGAGTACGTCGCCTTCGAGGCCTCGGCGGACGTGAAGCATGAGTACGTCCGCGGTCTGATCCTGGCGATGGCGGGTGGCACTCCCGAGCACGGTGCGCGGGCCGTGCGTGTCATGGCGGCGCTGTCTACGGCGCTACGCGACCGGAGTTGCGTCGTCTACGACTCGGACGTGCGCGTACGCGTCGCGCAAGCCGACGTGACAGCGTATCCCGACGCCAGCGTCGTGTGCGGCCAACTCGAGACGGACCGCAATGACCCGCACGCCATCACGAACCCTCTCCTCGTCGTCGAGGTGCTGAGCCCAAGCACCGAGGAATACGACCGCGGCGACAAGCTCGAAGCGTACAAGCAGATCGCTTCGCTCCGCGAGATCGTGCTCGTCGCCCACGACGCCCCGCGCATCGACGTGTGGCATCGCAGCGGCGACAGCTGGGAATGCGAGTCGTCCGCCGAAGGGCAGCGCGCACGCCTCGAATCCGTCGCTTGCGAGCTTGCCGTCGACGAGATCTTCCGCGACCCTCTCGCCCGGGGCTGAGCGCGCGTCGAGCAAGCGTCTGGCGCACCCCACCAGGTCCCGGAGCAGGCGCGCCCCACCCGGCGCCGCAGCGCACGGGGCGTGCGGCGCGGCGGTTTCGGCGCAACTTGCCCGCCACCCGGCCCGACCCTACGCTCGACCCATGACCCGCGCGCGAGAGCAGGCGCCTCCGGCAGAGCTTCCCGCCGTCGACGAGCGGCTGGTCATGCCGAACACGCGCTACGAGATCATCGACGGCCGCGTGCACTACGTCGCGGCCGCCGACGAGCCGCACGGCCGCAGCCACTCGCGCCTGTGCGCGCTGCTCGAAGCCTATGCCGCCCGCGGCTACAACGTCGCGGCCGACATGCTCACGCGCACTTCCGCCATCGACGACATGGCGCCGGACGCCAGCATCTATCCCGCCGAGCGCGACCCGGAAACCGGCGGCCGGCAGCTCGAGGAGCTCGCGTTCGAGATCGCCAGCACGCAGCGCCTCGCCGACGCCGCACACAAGGCCGGCAAGCTCGCCGGCCGTGGCGTGCGGCGCATCTTCGCCCTCGACGTGAAGCGAAGCCGCGTCCTCGAATACGCCGCGCACACCGACAGCTGGCAGATCCTCGCCCGCGACGCCGTGATCGAGGACCGCGCGCTCGCCACGCCGCTGCCCGCGCGCGAGCTGTGCGGCGCCGCCCACGCCGACGACGCCATGGCTCGCGCCCTGCTCGCCAAGGACAACCCCGTGCTCGCCGGCGCCCTCGCCGAAGGACGCGCCGAAGGTCATGCCCAGGGACGCGCCGAAGGTCATGCCCAGGGACGCGCCGAGGGACGTGCCGAAGCCCTCGCCGAGGCCGTTGTTGTCGTGCTGGAGAGCCGCGGCCTGGCCGTGCCGGCCGACGAGGCGGAGCGCATCCGCGCCACGCGCGACGAGCGCACTCTCGCGCGCTGGCTCCGCGAAGCCGCGACGTGCGGCAGTGCAGCGGAGCTTGTGTAGAGCGGGAGCGGGGCGCCCGGGCGCTTGGCGTCCGCGACCGCGCCTTGTCGTCGGGATGGGCGTGCCGCTCGGCGCAGCGTCCGGCCGATCAGCGCGTCGACGGATGTGCGCTCCGTCCCCGCTTCCTGCGCGAGGGCGCTGCCACGGCGCGAGGGTGTTCGGCGCCGGCGCCCGCCAAGCGGCCGCCGCGGGGGCTAGCGTCGGCGACGCCGCGGGCGGTAGCGCACAACCGTCTCGGCGAGCCGGAGGATGAGCTGGCGCTGCTCTTTCGTGCCGTTCGTCGCGAGGTCAAGCAGACGAGCGACGGCCGGATCCGCGCTCCTGGGTCCGGCGCTGGACTCGAACAGCGCCTGGACTTCAAGGTTCAGCGCCTGGGCCAGCCGCCCGGTGACCTCCATCGACGGCCCCACCTGCCCGCGCTCGATGCGGCTGACGTACTCCGGCGTGACCTCCGCCCGCTCGGCCAGCGTGGCCTGGCTGAGCCCACGCTCCAGACGCAGCTCGCGCAACCGCTTCCCGAAGCGGACGACGATGTCATGACGATGCGCGGCCATTCCAGCTCGGCCGTCGCATACCGCGTCGAGGTCGTCCCATGGAGAGACGTACAGTTCAGGGTTATATGAATCCAGAGATTTGCCGTAGGGTGGATCACCACTATGGTGTTGACCGTGGGGCCTAGACCGAGCGTTCTCATCGTCGACGACGATCCGTTCGTGCTCACGTCGCTCCGGCGCACCCTGCGACACGCTTTCGAAGTCCGCGTGGCCAGCAACGCCGGGAGCGCGCTCGCCGAGCTGTCGACCGCGACGGTCGACCTCATCGTCACCGACAACCACATGGGAAAGACCAGCGGGGTCGAGCTTCTGGCGATGGTCCGCGTGGAGTTTCCGGACGTGCGCCGCGTACTCTGCTCGGCGCTTCCGCCCGCGAGCTGCGCCGATGCGCATCTGGTCATCGGCAAGCCCTGGCCGCGCGGCATCGCGCGGATGCTGGCGTCGCTACTGGAGCGCCGCGAGAGCGACGAGCGCTAGACGCGGCGGGAACGCCGGCGGGGGGACACGCCCGCGCGCCTGCGGAATCGAGCTCGATGACCGGTATCGGGACAATCCAACGTTTCCCCCGGGCAGCGCGGATTGCGGTACGCTGACGGCCCAGGGCGGATCGCGGCGGAGCCGACGCAAGGCCACGCTAACAGCCCGGCCCCATGTGCCCTGACCGGCTTTCCAAGCAACTGCCTCGACGAGACGACCGAACGGCGCATCGCTACGCCATGTCCATCCCACAGCAGCACGGTGCCCGCGGGCTCGTTCCGGATCTTCTGGCCGGCACGAAGTACCGTGCGCTCGAGCGCATCGGGCAGGGCGGCATGGGCGAGGTGGTGCTGGCCGAGCACGTGGAGCTCGGGCGCACGGTCGTGGTCAAGCTGCTGCACGCGGTCTGCCAGGCCGACAGCGAGATGGTCGACCGCATGCGCATCGAGGCGCAGACCCTGGCGCGGCTCTCCCACCCGAACATCGTTGCAGTCAACGACGTAGGCAGCACGCCCGCGGGGCGGCCGTTCGTCGTCATGGAGCGCCTGCGCGGGCGCACGCTCCACGCGGAACTGCACGAGCGCGGCGCGCTGCCGCCGGCCGAGGCGTTGGAGATTATCGGCGGCGTGCTCGGCGCGCTCGGCGCAGCGCACGAGCTCGGCGTCGTGCACCGCGACGTGAAGCCGGCAAACATCTTCCTTCACCAGCCGCGGGCAGACGCGACAACGCACGGCGAGAGCGAGCGCGTCGTCAAGCTGCTCGACTTCGGTCTGGCCAAAGTGCTCTCCGGCGCTCCGTCGCGCGCGCCGGCGCCGCTCGCCCAGCCCACCGAGGACGGCGCGGTGCTCGGCACTCCGGGCTATCTGAGCCCGGAGCAGGCCGCAGGCCGCCCCCTCGACGCGCGCAGCGATCTGTACGCCGCGGGCCTCGTGCTCTACCGCATGGTCGCCGGCCGCCGGCCCTTCGACGGCACCACGGCCGAGGAGCTCATCGCGGCGACGCTGAAGCAGCACCCCGCGCCGCCCTCGCGCTTCTGCACCGGGCCGCTTCCGCCGGAGCTCGACCACGCCGTGCTCAAGGCGCTGGCCCCGGACCCGGCGCAGCGCTTCCAGACTGCGAAGGAATTCGCGACGGCGCTCGGTCTGCTGCTCGAATCGTGGAGCCTTCCGGTCGGGTGGGTGCCGACGCTGGCCTTCGACGGCAGCTCGTTTGCGGGTCCCATGCCCGACTACATCCGCGAGCGGCTCCCGTTCGCGCCGGTCGAACCCCCAGCACAGGACGACGGCGGGCAAGCGGCGCTCTCCGGCGTCCGCGGCACCCGGCGCCGGAGCGGCGCAGCACCGGCTGACGGGCCCGACCGCCGGGCCGTCGACCTCGCCTCGCCTTCGGCCACGTCGGCCGGCGCTTCCAGCAGAAAACGCGCTGTGGGCGCGCTGGTGTTCGCGCTGGCGGTCATCCTCACCGCATCGCTCGTCGCCGCGCTCGTGGCGTGGCTGGTTTCAGGAGGTTGAGGGCTGCAGCCTCTGGACGGGTGTTGGTATGCTAGCCGCAGGCGAGGGAGCGTTTCAGGTGGAACTCTACGAGGGCCCGCTGTCGCCCGGCGACACGTTCGAGCGGTACCAGATCCGCGGCGAGATCGCGCGCGGCGGCAGCGCGTTCGTGTACGACGCCTACCAGGAGTTCCTCGACCGCCACGTCGCGATCAAGGTCATTCCCTCCAAGAAGGAGCAGGCGCGCGAGTTCCGGCGCCGCGCCAAGGCCGAGGCCGTCGTGCTCTCGCGCCTCCGCCACCCCAACGTCGTGCCCGTCTACGACGCCGGCGTGACCGACGACGGCTCGCTCATCTACATCGTGATGGAGAAGCTCGACGGCTGCACGCTGCGCGAGGTGCTGCAGACGATCGGGCCGCTGTCCGTTCCCGAAGCGCTCGTCATGGGCGCACAGGCCTGCGACGCGGTCGAAGCCGCGCATCGCCACGGCGCCATCCACCGCGATCTCAAGCCGGAGAACCTGTTCATCGAGTGCGAGAACCACCTGCGCGTGCTCGACTTCGGCGTCGCCAAGTTCCTCGGCGCGGGCTTCGCCACCACGGCCAAGCACCGCTGGCACGGCACGCCGCTGTACATGAGCCCCGAGCACCTGCAGGGCCGCGGCGTCACGGCCCGCAGCGACATCTACGCCCTCGGCACGCTGCTCTGGGAGTCGCTCGCCGGCCGCAACCCGTGCCTGAACGGCATCGACACCCCCACCTTCCAGGAGATCGGCTGGATCCAGATCGCCAGCGTGCCTCCCCTGCTGACGGAAGTCGTCCCGGCCGTCCCCGGGTACGTCGCGCGCGTCATCCAGCGCGCGATCGCCAAGGCGCCGGACAACCGCTACGCCTCCATGCACGAGCTCGGCGTGGCGCTGCGCGCGGCGGAGCGTCGCTTCACGCTCGAGCAGAGCGAGCGGCGCATCGCACCGATGCTGCGCGATCTGGTCGAGTGCGCCCGCGCGCACGCCCCGCGCGACACGCTCCGCATGCCGCTGCCGGGTCCGGAGGCACCAGCGCCGGCCGCGGCCCCTGCCGCAATCCCCCGGCCGCCCTCGGCGGTGGCCGACCCAGCTCCACATGGAACCCCGCTGCACGTCGCAAGCGTGGAGCCACCTGGAGAGAGCGCAGCCCGACCTCCACGCGCAACGGTCGAGCGCACGCCCTCGCCCGTCGCCGCCCCGGTGCAGGAACGGCAGCCGCCCGCCGCGCATCGCGAGCGCCGGGCCCGACCCGCTCGCGACGCGAGGCGCCGCTACTCGAGCGTGCGGCTCGGCCTGCTCGGAGCCAGCGTCGGTCTCGTCATCGCCATCCCCATCGGCATCGGCATCGGCCTGTCCCGGCGCCGCGCCGAAGCCGCCGAGCCGCCCGTGTCCGCCGCGCGGGCTGCCGCCAGCTCTGCCGTCGCGCCAGCGCAAGCCCTGGCGCCGCTCGCGCCACCCGTCGTGTCCGCGACGCCTGCGCCATCCGCCACAGCGCCCGCGTC
The DNA here is from genome assembly GCA_963826085.1 of uncultured delta proteobacterium. Taxonomy (GTDB): domain Bacteria; phylum Myxococcota_A; class Polyangia; order Polyangiales; family Polyangiaceae; genus CAWDXG01. The sequence goes on from CAWGVN010000008.1 coordinate 1,006,691, forward strand.
CGCGCGCACCCGGTCGTCCGCTGTTCCACGCGCTACCCCGGCTCGGTCCGCCACCGCGACGCAGCCGCGCGCCGCTCCGCCGCCGCGCCCGGTGGAAAAGGCGCGCGCTGCCCGTCCGGCCGATAGTCTCCCGTCCTCCGGGCTCGGAAATCCGGGCCGCGACAACGCCGCCAGCAACGACAAGCCCCTCTTCTAGCGTACGCCCATGACCGCCAAGCGCAGCGAAACCGATGTTCCCGACGGCGATGCCCGCCCGGACACGGTGCGCGACCTGAATCGCTTCCAGAGCCGGACCGTGCCGCCCGAGCAGGCGCGCGCGATGATGGAGGTCGATCTGCGCGCAGTCGACGACGGCGCTCTGTCCGGAACGAGCGATGCTCCCGACGAGATCGCGGAGCACACGCCCGAGCCCGCCGTCGATCCCGAGCCGCACGAGCTCGCGCCGGCCGGCAGTGCGCCGCGCGGACGGCAGCGCGCCGTCGTGATCGGAGTCATGGCCGCGCTTCTCGCAGGGCTCGTCGCCCTTGCGCTGATCGGCAAGCACGCACCCGCGGTAGAAAACGCTGTGTCGGCGGAGCGAGCGCCACACGCCATCGCCAACACCGCCACGCCGCCGGCGCACGCCGCTGCTCCGGCGCCTCCGGCGAGCGCGACCACCCCACCTCGTGCGAGCGCCGCGACGCCACCCTCCGGCGGCACCGCGTCCAGCGCGCCAGCGACGGCACCACACCGCGGGCACCTCGTCGAGCGCGCCCACGCCAAGGTCGCCAACCACGCTGCGATCGCCACGCACCCCGCGCCCAGGCACTCCGGCGCCGGCAAGCCCGCACCGGACAACTCTTCCGACAACTCCGGGTTCCCCTACTGAGCCTGCCCCGTGTCATGAAGCTTCCTTGCAGCGTCCCGGCGTGTCTCGTGCTCTGCGCGCTCTCGCTCGCCAGCCTTCCCGCGGTCGCGGGTTCGAAGACCGGCGCGGCGTCCAACCGCGAGCAGGCGCGCGCGCTGTTCGAGAAGGGCAAGCAGCTCGGCAGGGAGCACGACTGGAAGGGCGCCTACGACGCACTGAAGCAGTCGTTCGAGCTCCGCCCCTCGCACGACACCGCCGCCAATCTCGCCTACGCCGCGACCCGGCTCGGCAGGTTCGCCGAAGCCGCGCGCCGCGCGTCCTACGCCCTGTCGCACATGCCCACCGGCGAATCCGACGCGAAGCGCAAGGCCGTAACGAAGATCCTCGACCAAGCGGCGAAGCACGTCGCCAGCGTGAAGCTGAGCGCGGATCCGCCCGACGCGGGGATCTCGCTCGATGGCCGTTCGCTGGGCGCCGCCTCCGGGCTGCCAGGGGCGCTCTTCCTCGACCCCGGAACGCACACCATCGAAGCGACCGCGGACGGCTATCGGGCACAGAGCCAGAACGTCGACGCCAAGGCGGGCGACACCGCGACCGTGGCGTTGAAGCTCGAGCGAGCGCCGCCGGCAGCAGCACCCGCTTCCGTCGCCGCAGCCCCCAGCGCGCCCGGCACGGCGCAACCCACGCGCACGAGCCCGAGCGGCAACACCGGCAAGAAGAGCGCTCCGCGGCGCGGGCGTCCGCTGTGGCCCGCGGTGGTCGGCGGCGGCGTAGCCTTCGCGGGGATCGCGACCGGCATCGGTCTGACGCTGGCGGCTTCATCGGCGGAGTCCGACCGCGACGACAAGCTCGCTCGGCTCGGCGGAATCCAACCCGTGCGGCGCCGGAACGCCCAACGCCGCCCAGTGCGCGGAGATCTCCAACCTGAGCTCCACGGCCCATCGCGACCGCGACATCGCGACCGCCGGCTTCGTCGTCGGCGGCGCGGCCGTCGTCGCAACCGTCGCCTACGTTCTGTGGCCGCACAGCGGCACAGCGACGGGCTCGACCCACAGCGTGCGCGTCACCGGCGCGTTGCAACCCCACCTGGCCGCCATCCAGCTCGACGGCACCTTCTGACCGATCTTTGCGACCGACCCGAGGAGAACTGGAACCATGAGGAAGACCTTGCTTGGCGCAGCCGCGTGCGGACTCGTCGCCAGTCTGTGCATGCTCTCCACCTCCTGCAGCTCCAATAGCTGCAGCGACAACGGCTCCTGCGGCCACTACGTCGGCCCCGACGCCGGCGGCGCGTCCGGCAGCGGCGGCACGTCCGGCAGCGGCGGCAGCGCGGGAGTCGATGGCGGCGGCGGAGCGTCGGGCAGCGGCGGCGGCGCGGGCACCGACGGGGGGAAGTGCGACACGACGAAGAGCCCCGCCGATGCGAGCTGCGTCATCGACGAGAAGTACGGCGTGTTCGTGTCGCCTTCGGGAAACGACTCCACGGGCGACGGCTCGCGCGCCAAGCCGTACGCCACGATCGGCAAGGCGCTCGGCGAGGCGGAAAGCGCGGGCAAGCGCATCTACGCCTGCGCCGACGGCGGGGACTATGCGGAAACACTCTCCATCGACAGCTCGCTCGACGGCGAGACGCTCTTCGGCGGCTTCCACTGCGCGGACTGGACGTACGACAGCTCGCTGCAGGCCAAGGTGGTCTCGCCGGATCCGATCGCCGCGACCGTGAAGGGCCTGGCGAAGGGCCTCGACCTCGAGGACTTCGAGATCGACGCAGCGGACGCGACGACGGCCGGCGATTCGAGCCTGGCGATGCTGGTCGACTCCTCGCAGAACGTGGTTCTGCACCACGCGAAGCTCGTAGCCGGCAAGGGCGCCGACGGCGCGGCGGGCACGGACGGAGCGAACGGCGCCGACGGGGCGACGGCGGGGGCGGCGCAGGATGGGAAGAAGGCCGTGTGCGTCAGCGCCGGCAACACGCCGCCCGCGACGCAGGCGGGCGGGTCGTGGCCTTCGGCGAGCGCGTGTGGATCGCTGGGAGGCAAGGGCGGGGCTGCCTCGAGCGCTGGCGCTGGCGGCAACGGAACACCCGGAACGCCGCTCACGAACGTCAGTCCGGCGAACACGTTGAACGGCGGCGCGGGTTCGGCGGTCGCTCCGACACCGGGAACGAGTGGAACGCAGGGCTCCCCCGGCAACGCCGGCACCCTCCCCACAGCCGCCGAGACGGCCGGCACGTTCACCGCCTCCGGCTTCACGCCAGCTGACGGCAACGCTGGCACCAAGGGCTATCCCGGCCAGGGCGGCGGCGGAGGCGGAGCCAGCGCGGCGACCGGCTTGACGCTCTGCACCGGCGCTTCCGGCGGAGCCGGCGGTATGGGCGGCTGCGGCGGGACCAAGGGCACCGGCGGCGGTGGCGGCGGCGCGAGTGTCGCGCTGCTGGCGTGGTCGAGCGATGTGACGCTCGACAGCTGCACGCTCGTCGCCGCGAATGGCGGCAAAGGCGGCCGGGGCGGCAACGCGGGCGCGGGGGGACAGGGACAGGCCGGCGGAAACGGCGGCGCGGGTGTCGGAACCGTCGGCAAGGCCGGTCGCGGTGGCGACGGCGGCAATGGCGGCCCCGGCGGCTCGGGCTCCGGCGGCAGCGGCGGACCGAGCTACGCGCTCGTCTTCCACGGCGCGCAGCCGACGCAAGCGGGAACGGTGACGCTCACGCCGGGAAGCGGCGGAGCCAAGGGCGCGGGCGGAACCGTCAGCGGCGTCTCCGGCGCCAATCCCGCCCCCGACGGCACCGCGGGCGACAGCCAGCAGAGCTTCGAGGTGAAGTAGTGCGACCCGGGCGCGCTCCGCATCGTCTTGCTCTGCTCGCGGCCGTCGTGCTGGGCGTCGGCGGCTGCTCGGGTAGCAACTTCGCGAGCAGTCCCGGTGACGCGGGTGGCTCTGGCGGCACGTCCGGCAGCGGCGGCAGCGCGGGAGTCGATGGCGGCGGCGGAGCGTCGGGCAGCGGCGGCGGCGCGGGCACCGACGGGGGGAAGTGCGACACGACGAAGAGCCCCGCCGATGCGAGCTGCGTCATCGACGAGAAGTACGGCGTGTTCGTGTCGCCTTCGGGAAACGACTCCACGGGCGACGGCTCGCGCGCCAAGCCGTACGCCACGATCGGCAAGGCGCTCGGCGAGGCGGAAAGCGCGGGCAAGCGCATCTACGCCTGCGCCGACGGCGGGGACTATGCGGAAACACTCTCCATCGACAGCTCGCTCGACGGCGAGACGCTCTTCGGCGGCTTCCACTGCGCGGACTGGACGTACGACAGCTCGCTGCAGGCCAAGGTGGTCTCGCCGGATCCGATCGCCGCGACCGTGAAGGGCCTGGCGAAGGGCCTCGACCTCGAGGACTTCGAGATCGACGCAGCGGACGCGACGACGGCCGGCGATTCGAGCCTGGCGATGCTGGTCGACTCCTCGCAGAACGTGGTTCTGCACCACGCGAAGCTCGTAGCCGGCAAGGGCGCCGACGGCGCGGCGGGCACGGACGGAGCGAACGGCGCCGACGGGGCGACGGCGGGGGCGGCGCAGGATGGGAGCCCGGCGGACTGCAGTGCCGGCGCAGCGAGCCAGCAACTGGGCGGCGCGTGGTCGAATGCGAGCGCCTGCGGGTCGCAGGGAGGTGCAGGTGGAACAGCCAAGAAGGTGACCGTGCTGAGTGGTGCCGGAGATCCCGGGCTCCCACAGACGCACGTGACGCCTTCGAGCGTTAACAATGGGGGTGCAGGGACAAGCGTGGTCGGAGCCAACGGAAATCCCGGCCAACCAGGGTCTAACGGAGACGCCGGCGGCACCGGACCGGGGGCTCCGACGGCTGGGTCGTTTTCCGTCTCCGGGTACACACCCGCCGACGGCCAGACCGGCACGGCGGGCTATCCCGGCCAGGGTGGCGGAGGCGGCGGCGCGAGCGCCGGTAGCGGGACGTGCCTGGGCGCTTCCGGCGGAGCCGGCGGTATGGGCGGCTGCGGCGGGACCAAGGGCACCGGCGGCGGTGGCGGCGGCGCGAGTGTCGCGCTGCTGGCGTGGTCGAGCGATGTGACGCTCGACAGCTGCACGCTCGTCGCCGCGAATGGCGGCAAAGGCGGCCGGGGCGGCAACGCGGGCGCGGGGGAAATGGCAAAGCGGGCGGCAGCGGCGGCGGCAACGCGGCCACCGTGGGAAGCGGTGGCGACGGCGGAAAAGGCGGCAATGGCGGCCCCGGCGGCTCGGGCTCCGGCGGCAGCGGCGGACCGAGCTACGCGCTCGTCTTCCACGGCACGCAGCCGACGCAAGCGGGAACGGTGACGCTCACGCCGGGAAGCGGCGGAGCCAAGGGCGCGGGCGGAACCGTCAGCGGCGTCTCCGGCGCCAATCCCGCCCCCGACGGCACCGCGGGCGACAGCCAGCAGAGCTTCGAGGTGAAGTAGTGCGACCCGGGCGCGCTCCGCATCGTCTTGCTCTGCTCGCGGCCGTCGTGCTGGGCGTCGGCGGCTGCTCGGGTAGCAACTTCGCGAGCAGTCCCGGTGACGCGGGTGGCTCTGGCGGCACGTCCGGCAGCGGCGGCAGCGCGGGAGTCGATGGCGGCGGCGGAGCGTCGGGCAGCGGCGGCGGCGCGGGCACCGACGGGGGGAAGTGCGACACGACGAAGAGCCCCGCCGATGCGAGCTGCGTCATCGACGAGAAGTACGGCGTGTTCGTGTCGCCTTCGGGAAACGACTCCACGGGCGACGGCTCGCGCGCCAAGCCGTACGCCACGATCGGCAAGGCGCTCGGCGAGGCGGAAAGCGCGGGCAAGCGCATCTACGCCTGCGCCGACGGCGGGGACTATGCGGAAACACTCTCCATCGACAGCTCGCTCGACGGCGAGACGCTCTTCGGCGGCTTCCACTGCGCGGACTGGACGTACGACAGCTCGCTGCAGGCCAAGGTGGTCTCGCCGGATCCGATCGCCGCGACCGTGAAGGGCCTGGCGAAGGGCCTCGACCTCGAGGACTTCGAGATCGACGCAGCGGACGCGACGACGGCCGGCGATTCGAGCCTGGCGATGCTGGTCGACTCCTCGCAGAACGTGGTTCTGCACCACGTGAAGCTCGTAGCCGGCAAGGGCGCCGACGGCGCGGCGGGCACGGACGGAGCGAACGGCGCCGACGGGGCGACGGCGGGGGCGGCGCAGGATGGGAAGAAGGCCGTGTGCGTCAGCGCCGGCAACACGCCGCCCGCGACGCAGGCGGGCGGGTCGTGGCCTTCGGCGAGCGCGTGTGGATCGCTGGGAGGCAAGGGCGGGGCTGCCTCGAGCGCTGGCGCTGGCGGCAACGGAACACCCGGAACGCCGCTCACGAACGTCAGTCCGCCAAATGTGGACAACAAGGGCAGCGGGGCAGGGCTCGTCACGGACACGGCTGGTCCAGGCCAGCCAGGCTCCCCCGGCAACGCCGGCACCCTCCCCACAGCCGCCGAGACGGCCGGCACGTTCACCGCCTCCGGCTTCACGCCAGCTGACGGCAACGCTGGCACCAAGGGCTATCCCGGCCAGGGCGGCGGCGGAGGCGGAGCCAGCGCGGCGACCGGCTTGACGCTCTGCACCGGCGCTTCCGGCGGAGCCGGCGGTATGGGCGGCTGCGGCGGGACCAAGGGCACCGGCGGCGGTGGCGGCGGCGCGAGTGTCGCGCTGCTGGCGTGGTCGAGCGATGTGACGCTCGACAGCTGCACGCTCGTCGCCGCGAATGGCGGCAAAGGCGGCCGGGGCGGCAACGCGGGCGCGGGGGGACAGGGACAGGCCGGCGGAAACGGCGGCGCGGGTGTCGGAACCGTCGGCAAGGCCGGTCGCGGTGGCGACGGCGGCAATGGCGGCCCCGGCGGCTCGGGCTCCGGCGGCAGCGGCGGACCGAGCTACGCGCTCGTCTTCCACGGCGCGCAGCCGACGCAAGCGGGAACGGTGACGCTCACGCCGGGAAGCGGCGGAGCCAAGGGCGCGGGCGGAACCGTCAGCGGCGTCTCCGGCGCCAATCCCGCCCCCGACGGCACCGCGGGCGACAGCCAGCAGAGCTTCGAGCAGAAATAGCAGTCCGGCGGAGAAGGGTCGTCGCACGCCGATGTCCGTGGCCCGGGGGGGGCCGCGCGCTCAGCCCAGCTTCCGGCGGATCAGCGCGTTGACGGAGGTGTGCTCCGTCGCGGCTTCCTTCTCGAGGCGCTGCCACGTGGCAACGGGCAGACGCACGCTTCGAACGGCGGTGGGCTCGCCAGGCGGGCGGCCCCGCCGGACGACCTCGCCCACGGCCGACGAAGGCATCTCCCAGAGCGACCAGAGCGCGATCCCGTCGGCGGGATCGTAGTCGGCAAAGGGATTGCCGGGCACACGCTTCCACCTGGAAAGATCTATCGGCTCGTCAGTCCAGTCCATCGTAGATCCTCCGTTGCGCAGGGCTCGCTTTGCGTGCGCTGACGATCCGGATCGCATCTCGTTCGACCTCGGCGTGCACGACAAACAGAAGCCGGGGGCCGGACGACAGCGCGATCAGGATCAGGCGGTCCTCGTACGAGGGCGCCTCGTTCCGCAGGTACACGCCGTGCGGATCATCGAAACAGGTAGCAGCTTCGTCGAAGGAGACCCCGTGCTTCCTCTCGCTTTCACGGGCTTTTTCAGGATCCCACTCGAACCGCAGCACGTATTTTCTGTAACACGAAAACTCGCGCGGTCAAGCCGGCTACCGCCCGCGACCCACGCTCCCCTCGCGCTCGCAGCGCTCGCCGCCGGCAAGCCGTCTTCGTCCCGAGCTGGTCGCGGCCGTCGAACGAACCGGCCTCACGCTCATGGTCGGGCATATCCTCACGTTCCACCCCGGCCACATCGAGCTGCGGCGGCTGGTGCACGAAGGCGTGATCGGCCGCGTCCACACCGTCGTCTGCCAGCGCTGGTCGCCGCGCTACGGGCGGCCGCCAAACGACGCATGGTGGTCGCTCGCCGTCCACGATATCAGCGTGCTCGGGCAGCTGCTCAACGGGGAGCCGACCAGCGTGCGCTTGAGCGGAGAGCGCGCCGGCGGGGAGTGCGTACTACGGCCGCATGCGCGGAGAGCTCGCGTATCCCGGCGGAGTGCGGGCGATTGTGGAGGCGAGCACGGTCGACGACGTGAAGCTGCGGCGGACGCTCGTCGCGGGAGACACCGGGACACTCGTGTTCGACGAGCTCGCGGTGGAGCGCGGCGTCGCGATGTATCGCGCGCTCGAAGCCGACGACCCATTCGCCGCCATCGCACTGTCCGATTCAGTGCGGAGCTTCGGCGTCCCCGCCGGCGAGGCGATGGCAGCGGAGGCGCGGCACTTCGTCGACGCGATCGCAACGGGACACGCACCCACGTGCAACGCCGCCGACGGCCGGCGCACCGTGGGTATCCTCGACGGCGCGACGGATCAGACGAGCGCCGCGGAAACCGCGGTGCGCGCGGCGCATTCAGTGCTGGCCGTGTGACGGAGTACGGCGCTCCCCTCCGGCGCAGGCGCTGCCCGGCCGGCGTAGGGCGCGCATCACGACATGCCGGGCTGCGCGTGCGCGAGAGATCCCGTCGGACCGGAGCGGGAGCGGGAGCCGCAGCGGGAGCGGGAGCGGCGACGGCCGCGACACGCTCGATCCACTCACCGTCGATTGTCTGCTTCGCCCTCGACGATCCGCCGCAAGGCGTCGTTGACGGCCTCCGCGCTTCCGAAGCGCGGCCACAGGTCGGCATCGATGCGCACGATACCTTCCACACCCAGGTTCGCGTGGTGGCCTCGCCCCGGCACCCTGCGGAATCGTGGTGAAGTCAACTCGGGGACCTCCGCGAGCGACTCTGCGCTCGGCTCGTCAGTCCCCTTGCTGGTAGATGCGTCGCTCATGGTTCGTTGCGCGGCGGGCAGTGATGATCCGCACCCGCTCATGTGGCCGCACGGTAACTACGCACAGGATAGCGCCGCCCGGTGCAAACGCCAGCGTCACGAGGCGGTCCGGAATGAGCGTATCCTCGAAATCCACGGACATGGGATCCGTCATCGCAATGGCCGCGGTTTCGAAGCTCACGCCGTGTTTGCGTAGATTCTCGGCCGCTTTCGCCTCATCCCACTCGAAGTCCCCGCAGACCACCGTCGCCACGCCACCAACGTACGCGACGGTCGTCCTGGTGTCGACGAGGCGTTCGGCGCTCGAAGTGCGCCTGCGTCGCTCGAAGCGCATGAGATGCTCCCCCGCCCTGCACGGCGCTGGTGCGCCCGTCCGGGCTCGCTGGCGCTGCGCGCGGGCGGGGTCCCTCCGACGCAGGCGCTGTCCGGCCGGCGTAGGGCGCGCAATCACGACATGCCGGGCTGCTCGTGCGCGAGCGTGGCGGCTTCCCGTTCGAGTCGCTGCCACCTCCCCGAGCGACAGGAGCGCGATGGGCGACTTGCGCGCGGGACGGGTGCACACACGAAGCCGGAACACGTAGACTGCCCGAGAACATGGATGAGCTGGACTCTCTGCAAGGAGCCTTCGAGCTGCTCCTCGACCGGGACGAGGCGCGGCTCGACGAGCCGATCGTGAAGCTTCTACCCTTGCTGCACGGCAAACAACGCCAACTTCTGTTCTCGCTGGCCGGACAACACGACGCGACAAGCCTCGCCGACCTGTGGGACGCGTTGGACGACCAGACGATCCTGATGTGGACCAGTCCGTCGCAGATCCGCGACCTGTCGCTCATCGTGGAGTCGCTGGCCCGGGCAGGGCGCGCGTCGCTCTCCCCAGGCGGCGCCGCCGCCCCGAGCAGCGCCGCGGCGGCGACCGAACGCAAACAGCTCGAGGAGTGGGCGGCCCAGCAAGGCGTCGCCGAGCGCCTGGGCGATCCTGCCTCTGCGATGTTCGGCCCCGGCGTGGACACTGGCCTGGGCCCTTCGCTCGGGCTGCGTGACGGCGGGTTCACCGTCCTCGAGGCGCAGGTCGGCGATATCCCGTCGGCCGTGCTGGAACAAGCCAAGGGCCTGTTCGGGTACTATCACCAGCTGCGCAAGGGCGAGCTCACGCAGTTGTTCCGGCGCTACGCGACGCGCTACCTGGACGGCTGCGCCGCTGCCGTCGCACGGCAGCGCGAAGCGGAAGCGCAAATCGCGGCGTTCTGCGCCGACAGCTCACCCGACAAGGCCCACGCCGTGCGCTTTGCCAGGCTATGCGCGGCGGCGCGCACCGACGCGCACGCGCACGCTCCAGAGCCGCCTCCAGGCCTGTGCTTCGTCCTGGATGCCGCCTTCGAGCCGTCCCTGCTCCGGGTCACCGTCGCGAGCCGGAGCTTCCGCGAGGGCAGCTGGGAACAGACCCGCTCGACCGAGGTAGGGCTCGGGCGCTGGGAGCTCGGCGAGCTGGACGTGCGCTGCAGCTGCGACGAGGACGGCGGTCGGTGCGCGCACGCCGCGCTCGCGCTCTCGACGACGCTCGGGCTCCTCGTGCAGCACCGCTCGCCCCTGTTCGAGCACGTTCGTGTGCCCGGCTGGCAACGGCTGGTGGGCGCGCTCGACGAGCTCGTGACGGAGCGGGCGCGCTCCGCGGCCACGGACTCCGTGGAGCGCCTGGCCTGGCGCATCGAGGTCAAGCACGGCGCTGTCCAGCTGGTCCCGCTCGTCCAGAAGCAGGGCAAGAAAGGCGGCTTTACCAAGGGTCGCCGCGTCGAACCGCATCGGCTCGGCGCATCCAGGCGCCGCGCGATGAGCGCGCGCGAGCGCGACGCGCTCGAGCTCCTTTCGCGGAGCTACGGCGCGCCCGAGCGCGCGACGCTCGTCGCTGCCCTGCGCCTGCTGGAAAAACATCCCCGGCTCTCGATCGACGGCAGGGAGGAGCCGCCGCGCATCGAGAATGTCACGCTGCGCGTCGACATCGAAGAGCACGGCGAAGCGTTCGAGCTGGTGACCTGGCTGGACGACCAGCGGCTCGCGCCGGCGGATCTGCTCGCGACTGTCGACCGCACGCGACACTTCGTCCACCTGCTGCCCGGGGAAAACCGCTGCCTGGTGGGCGAGCTCGACTCCGCGGCCCTGGTGATGCTCCGGAGCATCGCGCGGCACGGCGCTGTGGTTCCGCGCCACGCTGCCGACGAGCTATTGCGCCGGCTGCCGGAGTTGCAGGAGCACGTGGACGTCGCCCTGCCGCGTAGTCTGCTCGGCCGCCGCGTCGAGAGCGACGACCGCTTCCACGTGGCGCTCGCGGAAGCGGCGCCCGGCGTGGTGGACGTTTCCGTGCGCATCTGCCCCTTCGGCCAGGGTCCGCGCCTGATCCCGGGTCACGGCCTGTCGCGCATGACCGGCACGCGCGGCGGTCGCCGCGTGCACGTGCTGCGCGATCTCGGCGCGGAGCGCGCGCGGCTCGAGCGCTGGCTCGGCGCTTCCTCGCTCAGCGCCGCCGAAGCGCTCGGCCCGGCCGACCGGCGCGTGAGCGGAGACGCGGACATCGTCGCGCTGCTTTCGCTGCTCGAAGCCGGCAGCGCTGCCGGCGAGATCGTCGCCGAGTGGTCGGGCCCGCCGCTCCGCCTGGCCGGCACGCTTTCGAAGAGCGCTCTTACGGTCGAAGTCTCGTCGCGCCGCGACTGGCTCGGCGTCGGCGGCAGCGCGGAGATCGACGGCCAGCGCGTCGAGCTCGCCATGCTGCTCGACGCGGCCCGCAGCGGTCGCCGCTGGGTCAAGCTCGCCCCGCGCCACTTCGCGCTGCTCGAGGCGGAGCTCGTCGAGGCCGCGCGCGACATGGCGGATCTGCTGCACCGGCGCGAGCGCGGTCTGGCGCTGCCGCCCGCGCTCGCCGGCGCGTTCGAGAGCGCTGTGGACGGCGCTCGCGTGGACGGCGCCGACGCCTTCCACGCCGCCGTGGAGCGCGCCCGCGCCGCGCGCGGCTACGAGCCGCGGGTTCCACGAGGGCTGGGCCAGGTGCTCCGGCCGTACCAGGTGGAAGGCTACCGCTGGCTCGCACGCATGGCGCGCTGGGGCGTCGGCGCGTGCCTGGCCGACGACATGGGCCTCGGCAAGACGCTGCAGTGCCTCGGCGTGCTGCTTGAACGAAAAGAGCAGGGCCCCGCCCTCGTCGTCGCGCCCACCTCGCTGGGCTACAACTGGCTGGACGAAGCCGCGCGCTTTGCGCCCGGCCTGTCGGTGAAGCTCTACCGCGGCAAGGAGCGCGCCAGCCTGCTCGAAGATCTGGGCCCGGGCAGCGTGCTCGTCACCAGCTACGACATCGCCACCCGTGACGTCGAAGCGCTGGCTGACATCGACTTCGCGACGCTCGTGCTGGACGAAGCCCAGAACGTCAAGAACGCGCTCACCGGGCGCGCCAAGGCGATCCGCAAACTCCGCGCCCGCTGGCGCGTCGCCCTGACGGGCACGCCGCTCGAGAACCGGCTCGCCGAGCTGTGGGGCCTGTTCGATGCGCTCGAGCCCGGCCTGCTCGGAGGCTGGGAAGAGTTCTCGCGACGCTTCGCGCGCCCGATCGAGGTCGAGGGCGACCGGAGTCGCCTCGACGCGCTCTCCGGTCTCATCCGTCCCTTCGTGCTGCGGCGCACGAAGCGCGAGGTGCTGCCGGAGCTCCCGCCGCGCACCGAGCGCGTGCAGCGCGTGCCGCTCTCCGCCGGCGAGCAGGCGCTGTACGACTCCGCGCGCCTGGCCACGCTCGGCCGCATGCAGTCCGGCTCGAGCGATGCGCGCATCGAGCTTCTGGCCGCGCTCACGCGCCTGCGCCGTCTGGTGTGTCACCCGCGCCTGTACGACGCGGAGTCCACGCTTTCTTCGTCGAAGCTCGACGCTCTGCTCGAGATCCTCGCCGAGCTCGGCGACGCGGGCCGACGCACGCTCGTCTTCAGCCAGTTCACGTCGTTTCTCGAGCTCGTGCAGAGCGCTGTCGCCCGCGCCGGCATTGCCGCGCTCTACCTCGACGGCTCCACGCCAGCGAAGGAGCGCGCACGGCGCGTGGAAGCCTTCCAGAGCGGCGAGGCCGACGTGTTCCTGATCTCGCTCAAGGCCGGCGGCACTGGCCTGAACCTCACCGCCGCCGACTGCGTCGTCCACCTCGATCCCTGGTGGAACCCCGCGGCCGAGGATCAGGCCACCGATCGCGCGCATCGCATCGGCCAGGACCGCGCCGTCAACGTCGTCCGCCTCGTTGCAGCAGGCACCATCGAGGAGCTCGTGCTCGATCTGCACGGCGACAAGAGGGCGCTCGCCGCCGGCGTGCTCGAAGGCACCGACGCCGGCGCGCGCCTGTCCAACGACGACCTCGTCCAGCTCCTCGAGCACGGCCTGTCGAACGCCGGCGCCGAGGACGCGCCACCTTCTCGCCGGAAACCGACCCAGCGCCGGGCGCAGAAGACCCGCAAGCGAGACGCTAGCCCCGGCTGACCGGCGGCGCCTCTTCCGCCCCGCCTGGGCCAGCGTCGCGCGCCTGACGCCGGCTGTCTGGATGCTCCCCCGCGCTGCACGTCGCTAGCGCGCCCGTCCGTCCTCGCTGACGCTGCGGGCGGGCGGGGTCCCTCCTGCGCAGGCGAGAGCCCGGCCAACGCAGTGCGCGCTTCACGCCTCGCCGGGCTCTCGCGTGCGCGAGAGGTCCCGACGGTCGCTGGCGAGCAACGACTCGGCGTCACCGCCCGCAAGGCAGGCTGCGGTCCGCGACACGTGCTATGTTTCCTGTATGGATGAGAGGCGTGTGTTCGAGGATGCGCTGCGGCTCCCGATCGAGGCTCGCGCTGCCCTTGCTGCCGAGTTGATCGCCACGCTCGACGATCAGGTGGATCCAGACGCGGAAGCGGCGTGGTCCGAGGAGATTCGACGGCGGCTGGACGAGGTCGATTCTGGCGTGACCCGGCCAATCCCCTGGGCAGAGGCGAGACAGAGAATTCTCGCGGCTGCTGGTCGTGGCTAGAACATTCGAGATCCACCCGGCTGCGCAGGAGGAGGCCGAGGCTGCCGCCCGTTACTATGCCGAGCGAAACCAGAGGGCCGCGGTCGCGTTCACCGTTGAGCTGGACGCGGCCGTCCGCGAGATCGAGCGAGCGCCGCATGCCTTTCCCGAGCACACGCATGGAACCCGCCGCGTGCTCCTGCACAGCTTCCCGTTCAGCGTCGTGTACCGGTTCGACGACACCCACGTCCTGATCGTCGCCATCGCACACGGCAGCAGGCGTCCCGGATACTGGGCGGGTAGAGAGTCGACTGAGACGTGAAGCCGGCCCTCACCTGCTGTGCCGCTGACCCACCACGCCCAGGTTCGCGTGGTGGCCTCGCCCCGGCACCCTGCGGAATCGCGGCGAAGTCGACTCCGGGACCTCCGCGAGCGACTCTGCGCTCGGCTCGTCAGTCCCCTTGCTCGTAGATGCGTCGCTCATGGCTTCTCCAGGTCCAGGTCCACCACCCACTCGTGGCCGTCTTCCAGATACTGCTTGGCTTCGGCGATGGCCGTGTGACAGCTGCGACCCGCCCGGAAGCCGTGGCTACTGGGATGGAAGTCCGGCTCGTAGTGCGGAGCGAGCACCTGGTACACGCTCTGCTGCACGATCCGGTCGACCACATCCGGTATGCCAAGACCCCGCTGCCCTCCACCCGGCTTGGGGATCCACACACGGCGGATCATCCCAGGCCGGTAGCTGCCATCGAGCAGCTCGTGGTGCAGCGCCAGCAGGATGCTATCCAGGTGCTCGCGCACCTCGACGACGTTCTGTCCGTCCGGTCCGGGAGCGCCCTTGTTCGACGCGACACGCTGGAACGCAGTCCTCAGATTCCTCTCGCTCGCCACCTCCTCCATCGTCATCGCCGGTGGGGCTGTTCCCTTCGTGGTCCGTGGCTTCGGCACCGCGCGCGGCGCAGACCCGGGCCGACCCGGGACCGTTCCGCCGTCGGCCCCTTGCGGGCTGTCGGCTGTTCCACGGAACAGTTCGAGCTGCTCCACCTGTTTGCTGGCCGTGGTCGCCTTCCCTCCCCGGCGCCGACTCGCATCGGCTCCGGTTGGGACCGCCTTTCGGCGGCCTTCCGGTACTACGCGACCATCCGACTTCTTCCGTCCCTTCGTCATCTTGTTCTTCCGTTCTCGACGACTACCGCCCACGGCGGAGGCCGGAAGATCTCCCTGGGTAGGAACGCAGGACTTCGTGCGAAACCGTCGCCACTACTCACGTAGACCCGACGGATATTGGGCATCACTGAGAGCAGCCAGCTCACCCTGTCCACGTGGCCTTACGACGCTTCACTTTCGTTCGATTCCACACTGCGCCTTCGGACTTCCACCAGACGCCCCCTCGCGGCGTGCCGCGACGATTCCACGCCGCAGCACGAAACCCGGTGCTCCGGGCAGGCGCCCTTGTCGTTGGCGTGGGGTCCCTCCGCCGGGGTCCCCGACGGACTTGAATCAGCTCGTATTGAACATCTTCTCACCTTCTGTCCTGCGCCCATGCCAGGCGCACTGCTCCCTCCGGTCCGCGCGGGCGGGGTCCCTCAAGCGCAGGCGCAGCCCGGCCATCGCGGCGCACGCTCTACGACCCGCCGGGCTCTCGCGTGCGCGACGGCGGGCAGTGATGATCCGCACCCGCTCATGTGGCCGCACGGTAACCTCCCGAAGTGCCTGCAGGACCTTGTCTCTCAGGGATTGCGCCATCGCTCGTCTCCCACGGTGACGATGAACAGTGCTGCCTCCGTCAGCTCGCCGCAAGCGACCTTGTGCCGCCACTCCGCGACCGCGCGGCAGTGGCGCCCGGAGTTCCGACCACCGTGCCGGCCAAGCCTCCGCCGCCGACCGCTCCCCTCACCCTCGGCATCTTCGGTCTCGGCCGCCGGTAGGGATGCTCGACGAACAGGAGCCGGGTGCTGGACGACAGTGCGATCAGGATGAGCCGGTCCTCTGGGAGCGGGAGCGGGGGCGCGGGCTACGGCAGTGCCGCGAGCCAGCGCCTCGCTGGGAGCACGTGTCGCCTGGCCTCTCCGTGCTGGACGAGCTGGATCGCGTGGGGCACGTGCAGGCGTTCGGCGAAGTAGCGGAGCGCCGGGGCCGGGGCCGGTGCGCGCGTCTTCGCCTCGACGAGGAGCCAGGGCTTCTGGTCGCGCAGCACCAGGAAATCCACTTCACGCTTTTCGCGGTCGCGTACGTAGCGCAGCTCGGCGCGCCAGCCCTCGAACGTCCGTCAGGTGATGGCACAGCTTGTGGAGGTGCGAGGCCACCAGGTTTTCGTAGCGCGCTTCCGGAGCCGGCACCTCGCACCAGTCCCAGAAGTAGACCTTGCTCTCCTTGCGCAGCGAACGGGCCAGGTTCGCGGCATAGGGCCGCACGCGGAAGACAACGTAGAGGCGCTCGAGCAGATCGATCCAGGCCGACACGGTCTTGTGATCGACTTCGAGATCGCGGCGCAGCGAATTGATGGACACGGGGCTGGCCACGCGCTCGCCGAGCAGATCGGTCAACTGCTCGACGAGAGCCACGTGCCGGACCTGGCTCAGGTCGCGCAGATCCTCCTTCAGCACCTGCTCGCGCCGCTGGATGCGCCAGCGCCGCGCTTTCCGTTCGGAACCCGACAGGAACGGCTCCGGAAACCCGCCCACCGACAGCAGGGCATCGAGCACGTCGGCGCTCGCCGGCTCGTGTCTGCTCCAGCGCTCCGGCGCATCCAACGACGATGGAGCGGGCAGCGCTCCGTCCCGCGCGATCTCGCCCACGCTGAGCGGATGCAGGCGGTATCCGGCGTAGCGGCCCATGAGCGAATCGCCCCCGCGCCGGTACAGATCGAGCCGCGCGCTGCCGGTGACGAGCAACCGCTGTCGATCGCCCTCGGCGTCGTGGAAGCCTTTGAGGAGCGACTTCCAGCGCGGATACTTGTGCACTTCATCGAGCACGGCCACGGGAGCGCTGCGACTCCAGGCCAGATCGCGAATCACCTTCCGGTGCTCCGGGCGGTCCCAGTTCAGGTACACGGGGTCGGGGCCGCCGGTGGTCTCGAGCACCTGCCGCGCCAGGGTGGTCTTGCCGACCTGCCTGGGGCCGGAGACGAACACCATCTTCTCACGGAGATCCTCGAGGATCGGCTCGATCAAACCGCGCCGCATACCTGGATAGGTTCGGACATAACTCCAAAATTGTCACGACTTATCTGGAGTTGGGTCCACAGCGTAGCCGTCATGCTCGCCCGGCCGGCCCAGCGCGCGCTTCACTCCGCCGGGCTCCGCGTGCGCGCGAGGTCCCGAGGGACAGCCGGGGCTGGAGCCAGAGCGGGAGCTCCAGGGCTCGTCGCGCGTGCATCCGCGTTTCCAAGCTGCTCGGCGTGCGGCATAGTGCCGCCGCTCCGGCCATCGCCGGCGCTCCGACGAACAGACGCTCGTGCCCACGCCGAAGCCACCGACCGCTCCCCTCACCCTCGGCATCCTCGGTCTCGGCCGCTGGGGCCACCGGCTCGCCGCGGCGTTCGCGCGCACGGAGCAGAGCCGCATCCTCTGGCACTGCGACCCCGATCCCACGCGCCTCGTCGCCGCCGAGCTGCCCGCGGGAGCGCGGCAGACTGCGCGGCATGAGGACGTGCTGTCCGATCCCGCCGTGCACGCCGTCGTCATCGCGACGCCGCCCGCCACGCACGCTCCCCTCGCCCTCGCGGCCCTTGCCGCCGGCAAGCACGTCTTCGTCGAAAAGCCGATGACCACCTCGCTGGCCAGCGCGGACGAGCTCGTCGCCGCCGTGGAAGCGACCGGCCTGACGCTGATGGTCGGGCACATCCTCACGTTCCATCCCGGGCACATCGAACTGCGGCGCCTGGTGCACGAGGGCGTGATCGGGCGCGTGCACACCGTTGTGTGCCAGCGCTGGTCGCCGCGTTATGGGCGCGCAGCCGACGACGCCTGGTGGTCGCTGGCCGTGCACGATGTGAGCCTGCTCGGGCAGTTGCTCGAGGGCGAGCCGCAGAGCGTGGATGTGAGCGGGGAGCGCGCGCCGGGGAGCACCTGCTACGGGCGGGTGCGGGGAGAATTACGATATCCCGGCGGGGTGCGGGCGATTGTGGAGGCGAGTACGGTTGATGAAGTGAAGGTGCGGCGGATGCTCGTCGCGGGCGACGCGGGGACGTTGGTGTTCGATGAGTTGGCGGTGGAGCGGGGGATCGCGATGTACGGGGCGGCGGGCGCGGCGGACGGCGCATTCGACGCGGCCGCCATGTCCGATGCGGTGCGCAGCTTCAACGTCCGCGCGGGCGAAGCCATGGCAGCCGAGGCGCAGCACTTCGTCGACATGGTCCTGACCGGGAAGCCGCCGATGTGCAGCGCCACCGACGGCTGGCGCACGGTGGGCATCCTGGACGGCGCGATGGGGCAGATGCAGGGCGGACAGTCCACAATGCGCACGAGCGCCGGAGAGCACATGGCATGCGCGACAGGATCGTCCTTCGTTCGCTGAATCGCGTGCTGCGCGTGCAGGCGTTCTCGTTACGCCAGGTCCAGCGCCTCGAGCGCTTCCTGGGCGGCTTCGCCCTCGCAGCGCTGACCCCCGCCGAGCGCGCCAAGCTCACCGCCGCCATCTACAGCGCCCGCGGCGACTACAAGGTGCGGGGGTTGTTCGATTGGGAAAAGACCTGGTTCGAGGAGGATCTCCCTCCCCCACCCGCCAAGATCCTCGTCGGCGGAGCCGGCTCGGGGCGCGAGGTCGAATACCTGCTCTCGCGCGGATACCGCGTGCTCGCGTTCGATCCGGCGCCGGCGTTCGTCGAGCGCGGCGCGGAGCGGTATCCCGATTGCCTGGGGTTTCTCGTCGGGAGCTACGAGGATCTCGCGGGAACCGACGGGGCGGCGAATCCCGGACTCGACGCGGCGCTCGAGACGGAGGCGCCGTTCGATGCGGTGCTGCTCGGGTGGGGCAGCTTCACGCACGCGTCTACGCCGGAAGTGCGGCTAGGAGCGTTGCGGCGGCTCAAGCCGCTGTGTCCGCGGGGACCGGTGCTGGCGAGCTTCTGGATGGCGCGCGGCAGAAGCGGCGACCGCCGTGGCGGAGCCTGGAAGCTCGGCTGGCGCGCGGGAACACGGCTGGCGCGGGAGCACGGCGCAGTCGAGACATCGGACGGCGACGAGTTCCGCAGCTCCGCCGGCTTCGGGCACTACTTCACCCGGAGCGAGCTCGTCGACCTCGTGACGGCGGCGGGGTATGAGATGGCGCGGAGCCCCGGCGATGCGGATGCCGGAGCGTTTCCACACGCTACGCTGCGACCCCTCCCAGGCAAGTGAGCACTCCCAAGCCCTTCCCTCCGGTCGAGGACCCGACGCTCGAGCGCCGCATGCCGCGCAGCGTGCGCGCCTACATGCTCGCGCACCGCGCTCTGGAACGCGCCATCGCCGTCGGGAGGGCAACCTTCAACGGAGTCTGGCTGGCGGTGCTCGATCGCGACACGCTGCACGCCGTCGACGACCACTACTACGACCACTCCACGCGCTACGGCCAACCCGAGCACGACTCGTCCGGGCTATTCGACTGGGAGAAGGAGGCCATCGAGACGCACTTCCAGGGCGCGCGGAGGCTGCTCGTCTACGGCACCGGCGGAGGTCGCGAAACGCTGGCCCTCTGCGAACGCGGCTTCGAGGTCGACGCCCTCGAGTGCAACGCGCGACTGCGCGATTCCGCCAACAAGCTTCTCGAAGAGCACGGCCACCCGCCGAAGGTGCGACCCACCGAACGCGATCACTGCCCGAAGCTCGGGCATCGCTACGACGGGATCGTCATCGGGCTCAACACGTACATGTTGGTCCAGACGCGCGACGCGCGCATCGCTCTGCTCAAACAGCTCCGCTCACACGTAGATGCCGGAGCGCCGCTCCTTCTCTCGTTCTACACCCGCAAGGCGTCGTCAGTCGGCTTCCGCACGACCGCGGCGGTCGCCAATTCGCTAGCCGTGGTTTTCAGGCGCGCGCGCGTCGAGCTCGGGGACAGCTTCTACCCATACGAAGTGGAAGGTCGCGGGGGGCGGCGGGTGTTGCCGTACTTCGTGCACTACTTTGCCGAAGACGAGCTAGCCGCTGAGCTGCACGCCGCGGGGTTCGATTTGGTGGCGTCTTCGCGAGAGGGTTGTGGGCACGCGGTGGGGCGGGCGGGCTCTCTGGTCCACTCCCGCAAGGCTTTCCATTCGCCCTAACGGAGGTTCCGTCGAAGCCCCAGCACGGGATCCGTCACTTCCACTTGATACCGCGAAAGATCTTGTGCTCCTCGATGTTGTCCTTGTGGGTCTCGATCACCGCGAAGATCTGGCCGAGCACCTCGTCGGTCAGGTAGTGCGGCTTCAGACCTAGCGCCTTGAGCCCGGTGTAGGTCGGGTTGTAGTAGTGCTCCTCGGCCTCGACGCGCGGGTTCTCGATGCTCTTCACCTCGACCGCGTGGCCGCGTTGGCTGCCCACGCGCTTGACCCGCTCGGCCAGCTCGTTCACCGAGAAGGTCTCGGTGAGCTGGTTGTAGACCTCGAGCTTGCCCGCTCCCGGCGGGTTCTTCGCCGCGAGCTCGATGCAGGCCAGCGTGTCGCGGATGTTCAGGTAGCCGCGAATCTGTCCGCCCTTGCCGTACACGGTCAGCGGGTAGCCCGCCACAGCCTGCACCACGAAGCGGTTGAGCGCCGTGCCGAAGATCTCGTCGTAGGCAAAGCACGTTCCGAGGCGCGGATCGGCGTCGGTCTCGTCCGTCGACAGGCCGTATACCGGTCCCTGCATCAAGTCGGTCACGCGCAGGCCCCAGGTGCGCACGTAGAACCACAAGAGGTCGGTGTCCTGGACCTTGGTCGTGTGGTAGAGCGACCCCGCCTGGCGCGGGAACAGGAACTTGCCCGTGCGCCCCTTGTGCGTGATCTCGATCCACCCCTCTTCGATGTCGATGTTGGGGGTGCCGTACTCACCCATGGTGCCGAGCTTGATGATGTGACAATCGGGCGCGTGCTGATGCACGGCCCAGGCGATGTTGAGCGTGCTCGTCAGGTTGTTTTTCAGCGTGAGCGCGGCCGCGCGCTGGTCGATCATCGAATACGGCGCTGAAGGCTGCTCGGCGTAGTGCACCACCGCCTCCGGCCCGAACTCGCGGAACACGCCGTTCAGGAACCCGGCGTCGGTGCAGTCGCCAATCCGGACGTTGATCTTCTTGCCGCTCGCCGCCTCGAAGATCCGGGCGCGCGCCGTCAGGTTGGGCGTGGGATAGAGCGGCTCCACGTCCTGCTCGCGCGCCAGGCT
Source organism: uncultured delta proteobacterium (assembly GCA_963826085.1). GTDB lineage: Bacteria > Myxococcota_A > Polyangia > Polyangiales > Polyangiaceae > CAWDXG01. The sequence continues at coordinate 1,027,739 of CAWGVN010000008.1, forward strand.
CCGCCGCAGGTAGTTGTCGACCGCGCAGACTTCGTGCCCGCGCGCCGCGAAATACATGGCCGTGGGCCAGCCCAGATAGCCGTCACCACCGAGAATCAGGATGCGCATCAGGGAGCCTCTCTTTCGCCTGGCCAGTAGCGCCGGTCCGGGTGGGCCGCCGCCTGCGCGTCGTCGCCCAAGAGACCGTTGTCCCGCAGGAACTGGCGCAAGGCCTCCTGGTCGAGCGGCGTCTCGCTGCCCGACACGTAGGGGTTGGTCACGGTGTCGCTCACGACGCCGGGGTAGTCGTAGGGGATGTCGCGGTACATGCCGCGAAACGCCGGCAGCACCGCGAAGTACCGCTCGAGCTCGACGGCGCGCCTGGTCTCCTCGGAGCTCATCAGCTCCTCGTACAGCTTCTCGCCGGGCTTCACGCCGATCACCTTGACCTCGATCGCGGCCGGGTCGTGGCCGAACGCCGGCGCCAGCTCCCGGATCATCACGTCGGCCAGATCGCGCACGCGGATGACCGGCATCTTGGTGATGAACACGTCGCCTCCCCGCGCAATGGTCGCGGAATCGATGACGAGACGCACGGCCTGCTGGATGCTCATGATGAAGCGGGTCATCTCGGGATCGGTCAACGTGACCGGACCGCCTTTGCGGATCTGTTCGCGGAAGATCGGGATCACCGAGCCTCTCGAGCCGAGCACGTTTCCAAAACGTGTCGACGCGAACACCGGTCCGCTCTGTGCGAGGTTGCTGTTGGCGGCGGTCATCAGCCGCTCGCCCATCAGCTTCGAGGTCCCCATCACGCTCGTCGGGTTCACGGCCTTGTCGGAGCTCGTGAAGATGACGCGCCCCACGCCGCCGGCCGTGGCCGCGCGGATCACGTTCTGGACACCCAGGATGTTCGTCTGCACCGCCTCGAAGGGCGATCGCTCGCACAGGATGACGTGCTTGAACGCGGCCGTGTGGAAGACCACGTCGACCCCGCTCATCTGGCGCATCAGCTTGTCGGAGTCGCGCACGTCGGCGAGGAAGAATCTCGCCCGGGCGTCGGCGAGGTGGCGCTGCTCGAGAAAGAACAGCTCGCTCTCGTTGTTGTCGAGACCGATGACCTCGGAGGGTTCGTGCCCCTCTCCGAGCAGCTGCCGGACCAGCTCCGAGCCCACGGTGCCGCACGCTCCCGTGACCAGGACCCTCTTCCCCTTCAGCAAGGCGCTCTCCTCATGTTCCATCCGCGCGACCTAGATGCCACGAGCCGCGCGCGACGGAAAGGGCCATATCCCT